>NZ_KI650990.1 GCF_000506985.1 Advenella kashmirensis W13003 | reverse complement strand
TTACTTCGTGATTTTAGCAACCACGCCGGCGCCGACGGTACGGCCACCTTCGCGAATCGCAAAACGCAGACCTTCTTCCATCGCGATCGGCGCGATCAGTTCCACGTCCATGGACACGTTATCGCCTGGCAGAACCATTTCCTTGTCCTCTGGCAGCTTGATCGTACCCGTTACGTCCGTCGTACGGAAGTAGAACTGGGGACGGTAGCCCTGGAAGAATGGTGTGTGACGACCGCCTTCCTCTTTGGACAGAATATACACCTCGGCTGAGAAGCCGGTGTGTGGCTTGATTGAACCGGGCTTGGCCAGAACCTGACCACGCTCCACGTCTTCACGCTTGGTACCACGCAGCAACAGACCCACGTTATCGCCCGCCTGACCTTCGTCCAGCAGCTTGCGGAACATTTCCACGCCCGTACATGTGGTCTTGGCTGTGTCCTTGATACCGACGATTTCGATCTCTTCACCAACCTTGATGATACCGCGCTCGATACGGCCGGTCACAACCGTACCACGACCGGAGATTGAGAACACGTCTTCAACAGGCATCAGGAACGTACCATCAACCGCACGCTCCGGTGTCGGAATGTAGGTGTCCAGTGCTTCGGCCAGTTGCAAAATCGCTTGCTTGCCCAGCGGACCTTCGTCGCCTTCCAGCGCCAGTTTGGCCGAACCCTTGATGATCGGGGTGTCGTCGCCTGGGAAGTCGTACTTGGACAGCAGCTCGCGCACTTCCATCTCGACCAGCTCCAGCAGCTCTTCATCGTCCACCATGTCCGCTTTGTTCAGGAACACAACGATGTAAGGCACGCCAACCTGACGGGACAGCAGGATGTGCTCACGTGTCTGAGGCATCGGGCCGTCAGCAGCAGAACATACCAGGATCGCGCCGTCCATCTGCGCCGCACCGGTAATCATGTTCTTAACATAGTCGGCGTGGCCCGGGCAGTCAACGTGCGCGTAGTGACGGTTCGTTGTCTCGTACTCAACGTGAGCCGTGTTGATCGTGATACCACGCGCTTTTTCTTCAGGCGCCGCATCAATCTGGTCGTAGCCTTTGGCTTCGCCGCCAAACTGCTTGGACAAGACCGTTGTAATCGCCGCTGTCAGCGTTGTTTTGCCATGGTCAACGTGACCAATCGTACCAACGTTTACGTGTGGTTTGGTACGTTCAAACTTACCTTTTGCCAT
>NZ_KI650989.1 GCF_000506985.1 Advenella kashmirensis W13003 | reverse complement strand
TGTACTAGCTCAGACATGATCTGACAGTTACCCGCTTGTAATGCAGTGTCTGTCAGATTAGATTTGGTTCACATTCTTCGATTCCCAAACCGCCTTACCCTCAAGCAAGGTCTGCATTGGCGTTCTGCCGCAGCACATCTTGCCTTGATGAGTTCGTTCATTGTTATAAAAATCCAGCCAGACGTCCAGATCTTTCTGCAGAGCATCCAAATCACTGTATAGCGTTCTTCTGAATGTGATCTGATAGAACTCCTGCAGAATCGTTTTGTGGAAGCGTTCACAAATGCCATTGGTCTGGGGCGACATGGCCTTGGTTTTTGTATGGTCGATGTCATTGACTGCCAAATACAGCTGATAGTCATGATGATCAACCCGTCCGCAGAACTCAGTGCCCCTGTCTGTCAATATACGTAGCACAGGCAGATCGTGCTGTTCGTAGAAGGGCAATACCTTGTCATTGAGCAAGTCAGCAGATGTAATCGGGGTCTTGGTCGTATACAGTTTGCAATGAGCAACCTTGGAATAGGTGTCTACATACGTCTGCTGATAAATTCGACCGACGCCCTTCAAATTGCCGACATAAAATGTGTCTTGCGATCCCAGATAACCAGGATGCTCTGTTTCAATTTCTCCGCAAGCTACGTCGTCTTGCTGCTTACGTTCCAGGGCCGCGACCTGCTCATCAGACAAAATAATTCCATCCCGAGCCACTCGCTCCTCCAGTGCCTTGAGCCGTTTCCTGAAGTTCTCCAGATTATTTCTCACCCAAATCGAACGCACGCCGCTGCCGGAGACGAATGTTCCACGCTTTCTGAGCTCATTGCTGACCCGCAATTGCCCATAGGCAGGGAATTCAATGGCCATCTCTGTTACCGCTTGTTCTGTGGCTTCATCAACACGGTTTTTTAGATTGGAAACCCGTTTGGACTTATTGATCAGGGCGTCTACGCCGCCTTCGTTGACCAGTTCCTGGTACCGATAGAATGTATCTCGGGAGACACCCATCACCTTGCACGCCCGAGACACATTGTGCAGTTCTTCGGCCAGATTTAATAAACCTGCTTTATGTTTGATAATAGGATTGGTAGTATGTAGCATGAGAGTTACCTTTTTTGTTTGGATACAGATTCGACACCTACATTCAAACGGGTAACTCTCCTTTTTTCAAGGACTTTGTCAGATCAGATCGAGACTAGTTCA
>NZ_KI650988.1 GCF_000506985.1 Advenella kashmirensis W13003 | reverse complement strand
AAAAGAACTCGCTTTTGAGCGTACCGAAGAAACTCTCCATGGCAGCATTATCCAGGCAGTTGCCCTTGCGGGACATGCTCTGGATTAATTGACGGTCAGCAAGCTGGCGACGATAAGCAGACATTTGATATTGCCAGCCTTGGTCAGAGTGCAGCATTGGAGCTTCGGTGCTACGTAGTTTGGACATGGCCTTCTTGAGCATGATGCTGACCAGGGAGAATTTAGGCCGCCTGTGCATGGCGTAGGAGACAATTTCTCCGTTGAACAGATCCATTACCGGTGATAGATATAACTTTTCTCCTCGAACATTCAATTCCGTCACGTCTGTCACCCATTTCTGATTGGGTCGATCAGCCTGGAAGTGTCGAGCCAGCAGATTCGGTACGCTTGCTTGCTGTCCTCGATAAGACCGATATTTCTTAGGTCGAACCAACGATTTGAGTCCTAATACTTGCATCAAGCGCTGTACCGTTTTGTGATTGATCCGCTCTCCTGCATGGCGCAGCACCGCCGTAATTCGCCGGTAACCATAGCGGCCTTTGTGTTGTTGGTAGATGCTACGTATGCGCGCCTTTAGCTCGGCTTGTGGGTCTCCCGCTTGAAGTACCTTTATGTGGTAATAAAAGGTGCTACGCGATAGCTTGGCCACCTCCAGCAACGTCGCTAAATTATGGCCTTGCCTCAGTTCGAGCACTACTTGCGCTTTTTCGGCGCGGCTTGCTCTTTGGCCTGAAGCAAGGCCCTTAATTTTTTTAAGTACGCTACCTCAGCACGCAGATATTCGTTCTCTTTGCGAAGATCTTCCAAGCTACGACTATCAGTAGGAGCAGCAGTGCAGGAAGTGGGTTTGGCAGGGGCCATTTTGGGGCGTCCTCGTTGTTTCGGTTGTAAGGCTGGCAAGCCCCCTTCATGATACAGCCGTTGCCAAGTTGTGACGACCGTTGCACCTCCGCGGATGTTAAACAAGGCTGTTGCTTGTGTGGCAGATAGTTCTTCGCTTTGCATCTGTTGCAATACAGATAGCTTGAATTCGGCACTGTAGTGGCTGGTTTTTTTACGTAAACCGTCCATACCATGCTGCTGATAACTATAGATCCAGCGCCTGATCTGTGATGCGGCAATCCCAAACCGAGCCGCTAAAGCTTTGGACCCTTGCGTGCCAGCTTCGTAGCTTAGAACCACTGCTAATTTGAACTGTTCATCATATTTCGTCATAAAAAACACCCCAAAGGTTGGATTGATGTCCAACTTTTGGGGTGCATTTCATTAACCGGCACA
>NZ_KI650987.1 GCF_000506985.1 Advenella kashmirensis W13003 | reverse complement strand
CCTTTTTTGTTTGGATACAGATTCGACACCTACATTCAAACGGGTAACTCTCCTTTTTTCAAGGACTTTGTCAGATCAGATCGAGACTAGTTCACTTAATTAGTGCTGTGCCCAGACCCGTTGAAGCAACTCGCATGTCTGGCGCCTCAGAATACGCCTTTTAATCATCACTTTATGGCAACCGAGCAGAACGTCTGCAATGGCACGTCGACGCAAACGGCGGTCAGGCGTTTGACTCAAGATTTTTCGAGTTCGCTGCCATGCCAGATGAAACGGAAGTCTGAGCCAGCACGTCCAAATGGCATTGCGAATCGTTAACCGTTCGCGTAAGGTGCTATTACGCAAATGAGAAGGCCAATGATGGACCACGATAGCAGGAGCATAGACAATTTTCCCTCCAGAGTCCATTATATCCATCGCTAGCAATGTTTCCTCTCCACCGATAAAGAAAGCATCCCAGTATCCGTTTGCTTGTTGATAAGCTATAGTACGCATAACATTCGCACCGGCCATAAAACCGGTTAGCTGGGGACCGACACCAGCAATAACATCTAACGAGCTATTTTCCATATCAGCGCATGCGGGGTCTAACCTTTCATCAGGTCCCACAAGGATACGAGCATTTAACACCGAAATGTCGGGATGCTTATCCAATATCTCAATCGCAACATTTAGAGAATTTGCGCCCCACCAAGTATCGTCATCGCAAAACGCAACATAGGGTGTTTTCACAAAATCAACTCCGATATTGCGGCCCGCTGCCCCCCAATTCCTTTCTGCTCGAATATATGTTACTTTTGGAAAACTTGAACGAATCTGTTTGGCAGTTATATCGACACTGCAATTGTCTACGATAACGATAGACGGTAACTGCTCCAGCGCGAACAAATGCGTAAGGGTACGGCACAATTCCTCAGCCCTATTGTGGGTCAACACCACTACCGTAATCTTATCTCTGATTTCATCTTCTTTCATCATGGCAAATCCAAATAACAATGCAGCCGCCAGTATTTTTCTTCTTGAAGCAATATTGGCTCGCCGTCTTCGTAGCCCAGACCACGAAATTGACTCTTATAGGCGTTAACCGCGCTCATCTTATTTCTTACACTTTTACATGTAGCGAAATGTTCTAGTGCAAAACCTCGCTCTACAAGGTTCGTGATTCTCGCTAATACACGTTCCTGCTTATTACGATAAGGGATTTCTTCATATACAAACCACAAGATATCTGGAAATCGATTGCATATAGTTAGCAGCATATCGGAGGCGTGGATGTGGTCTTCGTGGAACAAACCGATCGGAAAGAATACGGAGTAGGGTTTGATTTTTTCTAAGTTTAAGCTCGTAATATCAGCAAGTAATTCTGCGCCTCGCCGCGGTTCCTCCAAGTATTGACTATCCAAAAATCCCAAGTCTATTGCTTCAGCCTGAAGGTCTGCTAAAGCCGTTTCATTCTCAAAAGCTCTTTGCCGCATCGCCTGATCAGCATTTGAAAAACCACAGCGCATATCCCAATCGGTACGCATTTGTTTGTTATCAGGCACACCTGTATAAATAGTGATTACGGTACCGAGAGACAGGGATGATAGGAGCTCGCCACAACTAAAAACGGCGTCGTCGTAATGGGGAGAAAACACGACGACGGGACCGTGTTCTGAGGTTTGAAAAGACTCCATTTGTGAGAGAAACGTGCGAGACGAGGACATACACTATAACCTCCATTATGAAACGGCTACCTTAAAGGCAAGTTAAGAAAAGTAATTGCTCATTCTTTATGGTCGCTTTGATATTCCTGAAACAAGTAATTGCATTCGGTAATTCAATCGAAATCGCTTCTATGAAAAGATAACCGCTGGAATAGTAATTTCAATTTCGCATATCGGCTAGTTATTTACAACAATGACGAGGGCAAAACAATTATGAATCGCGCGTTGAAGGCCGGTTTGATTATCTTAGGATTTGCTTCGATAATCTGCCTTTTTACATTGGTCGATATCGATTTCTCAAGCAAAACTAGCTTGCTTATTGCTGCAGGGACCTTCACTGCTGCAATCATTTCTCTTTACATAGCCAATAGCAACTGGAAGCGAGAGACGGATAAGGAAAGGTCCACTGAAGAAAAAAAGCGGATATTGTTTCTAAGCCTTTGCGATGTGACAATGAACCATTACAAGGAAGCAGTTTGGAGTTTTAATAACGTTAAGAACTATAGTCAAGAATTGAAAGAATCTTTTGTCGGAGATCACGTCGAAAATACCGATCGCCAACTCAGATTATGCGAACTCATCTACCGAGAGCTCGAATTTAATAAAATCAAGTTTGACTATGTTAATTTTAATCTAATCATCCGGAATCTGGATTCTTTACTTTATCTAAACAAAGAAGCTACTCCTGTACTTGTGAATTTAATCACTTTTGTAGAGATAATATACCAGCAAATTGCGCTCGTATTAAGCACCTCACAAAACAAAGAAGCCCAGGAAATGTGCAGACAGTGCGATTATTTAATGAAAATACTCGATGAAGTGGAGCAGGAGATAATGAAATTCAAGCAGATCAATAAATGAAAGTCGCGTTTCGGACACAATGCCCCGCTTGCGCGGGGCAATTGAATGATAATCTTACAAATACTCAGTGCGCTGTTGCTTAGCACGCGAGGCGCCAATCTCAGTCTCCACCTGTTTAATCTCTTCAGGTGGAGGTAAAACAGCAGGTAGACCCAAGCTTTCAATCCAGAGTTCGCGACACCAACCTTTAGTATGAAAGAGGTGATGGTCTTCTTGTTGTTCGACCTGTTCGAAAATTTCTTTATAGAAATTTTTATCGCTAGCGTTTGCTTTTTCAATCGCTTTACCGAAGAGCTCCCAATTCATATGGTCCTTGGTTTCAGCGAGGACGACGCATTCACAGGCGAATAACTGGGCGGCCTGCGGAGCACCGTCCTTCAGGATAGTTTTCATCGCCCTAACATATGACTCCCCAAGACTCTTTACGACTTCGCGCCCAGGCGATCTGGTATTTGGATTTAAATCCAAATGTTTCGCCACAGCCATTGCAAGCTCTTGATGTTTTAGTGTCTCTTCGAGATAGCCCTCCCATTCCTTTTTGAGATCCTCGTTGATGGCGCAGGTGAGCGCTGTACGGTACACTTGTTCACCACCTAGTTCGGTCTCTATCATTTGCAGCACCAGTTCTTTGAGCTGATCGATTTTTGTTGAATTGGCCATTGTTGACTCCGTAATTTGAGAACTATCTATTCCTGCCGAAAAAGAATGATGCGATGGCAAGGATTACAAATATTACAAAAATCACTTTTGCTATGGATGCGGCCCCTGCTGCGATCCCTCCGAACCCCAACACAGCAGCAATAACTGCAATAATTAAAAATACGATTGCGTAATGTAGCATTTATGATTCCCTTATTAAAATATAGCCAAATTATTGAGCGCCTTACTGCGTCTTACTAACGGTAGGATGAAGGGCCTTTGCCATCTTCAAGTGCTCTTCTAGAGCGGGCAATGTTTTCTGAGCAAAAACCTTAATATCCCCATCTTCGGCTTCGTCGGCGGTTTTTTTGAATAACTCAACTGTGTTTTCGTGGGCGGCCACAGCCATCCGATCAACGTAGTTTTCATCGAATTTATCATCAAGCAAGCTTAGAGCCTTTAGCTCTCCCTTTTGAAGAAGAGACGGCTCCGTCGGCACTGTCACGCCTTTTTTTGCCGCCAATTGTTTTAATTCGTCGCCAACTTTAGTGTGATCAGTAATCATGTTCGTAGCGAAATCTTTCACCTCTGACGTCTTGGCTTTTTGCTGCGCCAGTTTTCCGCCCTCGATTTCTGCAAGACCAGCTTGCGCTGCGTCATTTAAAAAAGATTCATCGTTACTAGACAATTTCTGTTCACTCGGATGCATCTCTGTTTTTGGGTTCATATCTGTCGCAGGATTCGTTGATTGCGCAGACGCGCTAAATGGAATAGCAAGAAGTGCCGATATCAATAGTAGGTTCTTTACCATAATATTCTCCAGATTAAATCGGTGCTAAGTGACACTTAGCAATGGAACATTTCTACAACTGGTTTTGTTGTGCCCAGAAGTCATCGACCTCCCGTTCGGCGTCGATCCGGTTTTTACCGTACTTTTCCTGCAATACCCCACACATTTTTTGTGCACTACCGTTTATTTGCGTAATGTCATCATCCGTCAAGTCTCCCCACTTTTCTTTTATAGAGCCTTTTAGTTGTTCCCATTTTCCTTTCGCAATATCTTGGTTCATAAATATCTCCTTGACTCGATAACGTGTGTGAATGGTGAAAGATTTCGCCTTTATACTAACAAGCAAATCAATGACGCATGGATGTTTGTTACATATACTTAATAACAATAAGCGAATGAAATAAATATATATTTGCACCTTTTAGAACGTTATAGCTGCAGCTTGAATGCCTTACGGGCGGATTAACTGCCTAATCGCGTACCTTACTCAAACCGTAAACAATTATCCTTACAAAGGAAAACGAGAAAAGTTTGCCTCAAATGGCGGTCGCCCTTCATAATGATTTGTGCCTTATTCTTAAGGAGTCGTTATGCCAGCTAAATCGAAAAGCCAACAACAGGCGGCCGGGATAGCTCTATCGGCCAAAGAGGGCGATAAAAAGGTCAGCGAACTAAAAGGTGCATCGAAATCAATGTATAAATCGATGTCAAAGATAGAATTAAAAGATATGGCTAGTACAAGCCGGTCTGATAAGCCGAAGCATAAAAAAAAATCTTAATGCCTATCCATTTCAATATCTCATTCCCAGGCATTGGAAATGCCGGGGATAATTTTTTAAAGGTTAATTTATGACACAGACGATGCCAGCTCAGGAACAGCGCGTTCAGCCCGGGCGTGAATCGGAAATGCATCCGGCTCCCATATACGATGATCCCCACTATAAATCCGCAGGGAAATTGGAGGGGAAAGTTGCGTTAATCACAGGTGGAGATAGTGGAATTGGTCGTGCTACCACTATTGCGTTCGCAAAGGAAGGGGCAAAGCTAGCAATCGTATATTTAGAAGAAGATCGAGACGCTAACGAAACGAAAGAATGTGTAGAAAAATACGGATCTGAAATTCTTTTGCTTAAGGGGGATATTGGAGACGTAGATTTCGCAAAAAAATGCGTTCAAGACACCTTCGCTCATTATGGAAAGTTGGATATCTTAGTCAATAACGCTGGAGAACAGCACACCGCTGCAGAACCTGAAGATATTACTTGAACTAGTCTCGATCTGATCTGACAAAGTCCTTGAAAAAAGGAGAGTTACCCGTTTGAATGTAGGTGTCGAATCTGTATCCAAACAAAAAAGG
>NZ_KI650986.1 GCF_000506985.1 Advenella kashmirensis W13003 | reverse complement strand
CCACTGCTAATTTGAACTGTTCATCATATTTCGTCATAAAAAACACCCCAAAGGTTGGATTGATGTCCAACTTTTGGGGTGCATTTCATTAACCGGCACAGCGGGGCGCAGTTTTTTGTATTCGGCAAATTCGGTCTAATCGATGCCGACCGGGGATATCAGGAGCCAAACCGATCAGAGATGCGTATGCCCATGCACATGCGGGTCTGGCATATCAGCAGTTTGCAGCGCCTGAAAAATGCCGCAGTTTTTGACTTCATGGGCGACGGTGCAGCGCTGACGCAGTCGTGTCAATTGCGCTTTCAGCTGAGTCAGTTCACGAATACGCGTTTCGACATGCTCTATATGGGCGTCGATGGACCGGTTGACGGGCTGGCAATCGTCAGGCGTCTCGTCATTGGCCTTGAGCAGGGTGCGAATTTCGTCGTGGGACATGTCCAGGATCCGGCAATTGCGGATAAAACGCAGTCGTTGCACATGCTCTTCGTCGTAGTGCCGGTAATTGCCTTCAGTACGTACAGGCGCGGGCAACAGCCCGGCTTTTTCATAAAAGCGGATGGTTTCAGGGGTGCATCCCTGCATCCGGGCAAGTTCTCCGATTTTCATCTTTTCTCCTGTGAGGTTCGCCAGCGACAAATGGCTTGACTCTGTAGTTACTTCAGGGTTTCTAATGACATTATACGTTGAATTGGAGCATCGTCATGTCAGAGCAGCAAAATCGTGTCACCGCCATCAGGATCGAGCAAATGGACTGTCCGACCGAGGAGCGTCTGCTGCGCAAGGCCCTGGAAAAGAAACCCGGTGTCACCGATCTGCGTTTCAATCTGATGTCTCGTGTTCTGTCGGTGACGCACGATCCGGCCGTGCTGGACGACATTATGTCAGCTATTCGTAAAATCGGTTTTACGCCCGAGCTTAATCAGGGGTCGATACCGCGGTCTGTCACGGGCAGTCATACTGGGTGTTGCGGGCATGATCACTCCGGCAGGGAAGGCGGCGACGAGCATGTTACGCACCGTCATGCTTCGAATAAGGATCATCAGGGGCAGAATGATCATGATCACCATGATCACGGCGGCCATGGTCATTCGCATGACATCTCGCTGACGCAGGGCCAGTCTGAAGTGTCTCCCAATATTGCCGGTGGCGTGTTGCCAGGCTGGTGGCATCTTGCCCTGGCCGGCGTGCTTGCGCTGGGTTCGGAACTGACTCACTGGTTCAGCGGGCCGACTTGGCTTATGGTGGTCACCGCCGTCGCGGCCGTTGCATTGGCGGGAACGGATACCTATCGCAAGGGACTCACAGCGTTGCGATATGGCGACCTGAATATCAATGCTCTGATGAGTATTGCAGTGACTTGTGCACTCCTGATCGGCCAATGGCCTGAAGCGGCCATGGTCATGGTGCTGTTCACCCTGTCCGAATGGATCGAAGCAAAATCGCTGGATCGCACCCGCGCGGCCGTTTCCGGTCTTATGAACCTGGCGCCCGACACCGTAACGGTCCAGGTGAATGGACAATGGCAGGTACAGGAAGTTTCGCAAGTGGCAGTAGACAGCCTGGTGCGCGTGGCACCCGGAGAGCGCATCGGTCTGGATGGCAGCATTGTGCGCGGATTCACAACCGTCAACCAGGCGCCTATTACGGGCGAAAGTGTACCAGTAGACAAACAGAGCGGCGATACCGTCTTTGCCGGAACGATCAACGAAGCCGGTGAAATTGAAATGCAAGTGACGGCGACAGCCGACAACACGACGCTGGCGCGGATCATTCACCAGATCGAAGAAGCGCAGGCTGTCAAGGCACCAACGCAACGGTTCGTCGATACCTTTTCGCGCTATTACACGCCGGCAGTAGTGGTGCTGGCCATCTTGCTGGCGGTCATTCCACCCCTGTTATTCGGTGGCCAGTGGCTGTACTGGATTTATCAGGCTCTGGTGGTGCTGATTATTGCCTGCCCCTGCGCATTAGTCATTTCTACGCCGGTCACTGTTGTCAGCGGACTGACTGCAGCGGCTCGCATGGGAATTCTGATCAAGGGCGGCGTGTATCTGGAACAGGGTCACCGCATGAACTGGCTGGCGCTGGACAAGACCGGCACAATCACGCAGGGTCGGCCAGTGCAGACTGGGATGACCGTTCTGGATGAAGGCATGCAGGCAGCGCAGACGCACAAGATTGCGGTAAGTCTGGCTGCGCGTTCCGATCATCCGGTATCGCGCGCCATTGCCCAGGCGCCGCAGGCGGCTGATGTCGTGCCTCTGCCGGTGGACGCGTTTCTCGCCGTGGCGGGGCGTGGTGTGCAGGGCAGGGTGGACGGACAGCTTTGGTATTTGGGCAGCCCTGTGTGGGCGCAAGAGCTTGGCTTGATGGATGCTGCCACGAATGATACGGTCGTACAGGCACAGACAAATGGCCAGAGTCTGGTGCTGCTCATGAATGAGCGTAACGTCGTATTGCTTTTTACGGCCGCCGATCAGCTCAAGGATAGCAGTATCCAGGCCATTGAACGGCTGCATCGGCTGGGCGTGAACACGGTCATTTTGTCTGGCGACAACCAGGCGGTCGTGGATGCGATTGCGAAAAGCAGTGGGGTGACCGAAGCCCGAGCACAGCTGTTGCCCCAGGAAAAGCAACAAGCCATTGCGGCTTTGCAAAAGGATGATCGTACGGTCGTTGGCATGGCGGGCGACGGCATGAACGATGCCCCCGCACTCGCGCAGGCCAATATCGGATTTGCCATGGGCGCCATGGGCTCGGATACGGCCATTGAAACGGCTGATGTGGCGCTGATGGACGATAATCTGATGAAAATCCCCACGTTTCTAGCGTTGTCGCGTTCGACACGCCGGGTCCTGGTGCAAAATATCTCGCTGGCGCTTGGCATCAAGGCAGTGTTCCTGGTGCTGGTGTTATTGGGGCTGGGGTCGATGTGGATGGCAGTGTTTGCGGATGTAGGTGCCAGCTTGCTTGTGGTGGCCAATGGCTTGCGGCTGTTGCGTTTTTCACAACGCGAAGCGTAGAGGAGTGAGTACATTCTGCACGGATCACTTGCGACTTAACAATTCTTGACGGTTCATCGTTGCTGTTACATTGATTTACAGTAAGTTTTAAATAAAAATACTTCTCGTTGTTATTTTTTTTAGAAACATCAAAAAGACGAGAAGTAATATGACGGCTTTTTCAAGAGGGTTGTATAACCCATCGCGGGTGTTCGTGCCCAATCTGATTCGGCTCTCACTTTTAGGCGCCATGGCAGTCACAACGGGCTCCATGGCCCAGACAAAACAGGGAGCAGCCACCCATCCCGGCGTCACCACGCTCCAGCCTATCCGTGCAGTGAGTCAGGATAGTGCAATCACTGAGGGGACGGGGCAGTACAGTGTTCCGGTTGCATCCACTTCCACGCGGCTGCCGTTATCGCCTCGCGAGACACCGCAGACGATGCATGTCATGACGCGCACACAGATGGATGACTTTAAATTGACTAATGTCACCTCCATGCTGTCGGCCGTGCCCGGGGTTTTCGTGCAGCAGGCAGAAACCGATCGTACCTATTACAACATCCGTGGCTATGAAGTTTCCAACTTTCAGACGGATGGCGTCGGCCTGCCGTTTTCGACGGATGCCCAGATTGGCGACCTTGATACCGCATTTTATGATCGGGTAGAAGTGCTCAAAGGCGCTAATGGCTTGTTGTCCCTTACAGGCAATCCGTCGGGCACAGTTAATTTCATTCGCAAGCGTCCCAAGCGGGAGTTTTCTGCTAACGCCAATTTCTCCTATGGTTCGTTTGCTACCCGGCGTATGGATCTGGATATTACCTCTGCACTTAACGATAGCGGGTCCGTGCGTGGTCGGTTGATTGGTGCATACCAGAACGGTAATTCTTACCTTGATCGCTATGGTCTGGAGAAAAAAATTCTGGGCGTGATGGTCGATGCGGATCTGGGTGATCGGACTACGCTGACATTAGGCCACACCTATCAAGGAAACAAGGCCAGGTCCGCCATGTGGGGGGCACTCACACTTTATTATACTGACGGTAGTCCTGTCTATTATGATGTGTCCGACAGTACAGCACCTGATTGGGCGTACTGGAATACGACAGACCGAACCTCTTTTGCGGAGCTTGCTCACGACTGGGGCGCAGGCTGGAGTACAAAAGCAACCCTGATTTATCGCAAAATCACTCAGGACGCCGAACAGTTCTATGTTTATGGTGTGCCCGACAGTATTACAGGTCTGGGTCTGATGACATATCCGACCAAATACAACCGGTACGAAAGACAAAGGATTGGTGACATCAGCACCACCGGCAAATACAGACTGGGTGGACGCGAGCATGACTTGATGTTCGGTGTCAATGTCAGTCGCAGTGACAATGTTATGACCTCGCTGGACAAGGATATCAATCTTCCATTGCCCTCGATTTTTGTTTGGAACCGACAATTTCCACGCCCCAATTTTGACACGGCCAAAGTCACGTTTGCTGATTTTACAGATCGAAAAACGACTGCATTTATTGCCACTCGTTTGAACCTGACAGATGCGTTCAAAGTCATCGCTGGTATAAATTACACCCATGCGACTAGCAGCGGCCCCCAATATGGGCATCTTCACGATTACAAACGCAATAAACTGTCACCCTACCTCGGTCTGGTCTATGATTTGAATAAAAACTACTCGGTGTATGCCAGTTACACAGGCATATTCAATCCTCAGTTTCAATATGACGTTCAGGGTCAACTTCTTCCGGCGATCGAAGGTAGAAGTTACGAACTGGGTTTAAAAGGAGAGTCGGATGACGGTCGTTTGAATGGTAGCGTGTCGCTGTTTCGCGCTGAACAAAACAATACCGCTGAAACGGACAAATTTCTGGACGGTTTGATGCGTTATAAGCCGGTGGATTCCCGCTCCACTGGTTTTGAATTGGTCTTGCAGGGGGAAGTGCTGCCAGGGCTGCAAGTAAGTACCGGATACACCCATTTGTTTTCAATTAAAGATGAATCCGGCAAGGCGGTACGCGAGTATGTACCCAAGAGTGCCTTCACTATTGCCGCCTCCTATGCCATACCCGCCGTGCGTGGACTTAAGGTAGGTGCGGCGGTCCGCTGGCAATCCGAAGTCCGCCGCCTGCAGGGTAAGACCCCGTCAGGAGCCGATATTTATACCAAACAAAAAGCTTATGCTGTGGCTGACCTGATGGCCAATTATGAAATTAACAAGCACGTTACTGTGGGGGCCAATGTCAAAAACGTATTCAATAAAAAATATCTGACCACGTTACTGTGGGCACAGAGTTACTACGCGCCGCCGCGTTCCGTTGGAATGAATGTCCAATTGAAATATTGATCATCCAAGGGTATTTGACAATGATGCGAACAGATAAAAAGGGCGAGATCCACGACGTGCTTGGCGTGGGCCTCGGTCCGTTCAATTTAAGTTTGGCATGTCTGATGGCTCCGTTGCCGGATCTCGATGTTGTTTTTCTCGAACAAAAGCCTGAGTTCAGTTGGCACGAGGGTTTAATGATCCCCGGCACGACGTTGCAAAATAATTTCATGGCGGATTTGGTGACGCTTGTCGACCCGACTAGCCCTTTCAGCTATCTGAACTATTGCAAGCAGCAGGGCAAGATATATCAGTGTTATTTCCATGAGAATTTCTACCTGACGCGATTGGAATATAACCAGTACTGCCAGTGGGCTGCAAGTCAGTTGGAAAATGTGCATTACCGCCAGCAAGTGACCGGGGTTACATTTGACTATGAACGCGAATGCTACATCGTCACCGCGACTGATTTACAGTCCGAATGCGAACGGCAATATTATGCGCGTAGGCTGGTGGTTGGAATAGGTAGCGCTCCGCGCCTGCCTGTGTGTGTGGATGAAGCATACCAGTCCGCACACAGCGGTCTTTACCTCACAAAGAAGAGCAGGTTGCAAAAGGCATCCCGTATTACGGTCATCGGTAGTGGTCAGAGCGGTGCTGAGATATATTACGACTTACTACGAGACATGGATCAGTACGAGTACGAGCTTTACTGGATTACACGCTCCTCGCATTTTTTCCAAATGGAGACTGGTAAGTTGGCACTGGAGCTGATTACCCCAGACTATGCCGATCACTTCTATTCATTGGGCGATGAAATAAAACGCAGAATTGTGGGAGATCAAGACAGTATCTTTAAAGGTATTAATACCAGTTTGATCGGACAAATTTATGATGAATTGGCTCATAAATCGCAACCTGATCTTGCTCGTACATACTTGTATAGTAATTTGAAGCTGACTCAGTGCAATCAGTTGAGTTCTCAAACTGAGCTGGTTTTCGATCATTGTCAGACGGGCAGGCGATATCGTTTTGTGTCTGATGAAGTCGTTTTCGCGACCGGCTATGGTTATCGAATCCCAGAATTCATGCATGGCATTGTTGGACGGCTACGGCTGGACGATGGGCGCTATTGTCAGAACGAGAACTATGCAGTGGATATGTCTGGTGATGAGGTTTTTATCCAGAATGCAGGCCTGGAAAGTCACGGCGTGACAAACCCCGATTTAGGCATGAATTGCTATCGCAATGCACGGATTATCAATGCAATCATGCAGCGGGAGGTTTATTCTATCGACCACAATACGACATTCCAGGCGTTTTCGCCGGAAGGCAACGATCAGTTTTTGCCGTTGTCGGATCCATGATTATACGCAACGCCATTATCATCATGTCAGCACTGGGCATGATGAGCGACACGGTGCTCATTGGGTTCTATCCGCAGTTTTTTGAGATG
>NZ_KI650985.1 GCF_000506985.1 Advenella kashmirensis W13003 | reverse complement strand
GGTAAGGCGGTTTGGGAATCGAAGAATGTGAACCAAATCTAATCTGACAGACACTGCATTACAAGCGGGTAACTGTCAGATCATGTCTGAGCTAGTACAAATTAAGGGACGATTTTGCGCAAATTTGAATGGGCCGCTTCCCCTCCCTCTTGCCTTGCGAACCACTGTTTCCACGTTCTCTGATTATTCTGTGCCACATTCATTTTTACGCGTCCGAATTTATTCTGCCCAAGCACGTAATGCTCTAGCCCATATCGTTGTAAGGTCTCGCTCTGATATAAGCCTCGCGCATCAAATATCATGTTGCCTCGCATCTGATGTGCGACCTCTTTGAAATCAGGGTGGCCAAATTCTTCCCATTCTGTCATCACAGCTAGGGCGTCCGCATTGGCGCAAACATCCATAGCGCAAGGGCTGTAATGAACCTGCATATCGCCAAGTGCCTTTTGTGCAGCGTGTTCTGCTACCGGATCATACGCCCGAACGATCGCGCCCGCTTGAACCAAGCTGCTGATGAGCGATAGACTCGGGGCTGCTCGCACGTCGTCTGTCCCTGGCTTAAACGACAGTCCCCAGACTCCTATGGTTTTGCCCCGAAGTTTGTCATTGAAATGGGTCCGAATTGCATGAAAAAGACGTTCTCGCTGGTCTAGATTTACTTTTTGAATACTCCGTAGCATATCCGCCGGCTCATCCACTGTTTGCGCCAAATCGATCAACGCACTTAGATCTTTCGGCAGGCATGAACCGCCATATCCCACGCCCGGATGTAAATAGCTCCCTCCAATCCGCGCATCCCCCTTCAATACCCGGCATATTGCATTGATATCTGCACTGAGCGCTCCTGCCAGACCGGATAGTTCATTAATCATCGATATCCGTGCTGCCAGCATAGAATTGCAGGCATATTTCGCGAATTCAGCACTGCGTATATCCATGAGGATCAACCGGTTCCCATCCAAATTAAAAGGCGCGTATAAATCGCTCAACACCGAAAATGCATGCGGATCATCTGCGCCTATTACGATGCGATCTGGATCACGGAAATCTTGAACTGCCCGCCCTTCTGCAAGAAATTCAGGATTTGATGCAATACTTATCCGTTGTGTATGGCGCCCAATTTCGGTAGCATTATTCAAGATTCTTCTAATCCGTTCGCACGTTCCCACGGGGACAGTGGATTTCACCACCACCACGCAGTCGTCTGGGATCGCCTGCCCCAGCGTTTTAGCACAGTCCAAAAGATTATGGAGGTTGGCGCTGCCATCTGAATTTGGTGGCGTGCCCACGGCCAGGAACACCACGTTCGCTTTTCCCATCGCATGGCGGATCGAGGTCGTGAAAGTCAGGCGCCCGCCTTGGATCTGTTCGTCAAGAATGGCTTCCAGCTCGGGTTCATAAAACGGCAATGTGCCGCCAGTCAGCGCGTTTACTTTTTTTACGTCATGGTCTACACAGACAACATTGTTTCCCGCCTCTGCCAGACAACAGCCGGTCACCAGCCCTACATATCCAGATCCAATCACCACTACATTCATAACGATACCTCTATTTTTCAATATGCGAATTGGCCGGTCCAATGCCACTTTCAGGCAGTTGCCGGCCATTGGCTGTCCGCGCAAAATGCGCATAGGTCAGCCTTAGGCCTTCCTCAAATTGGACGGTCGGATTCCAATCCAAATGACGCCGAGCAAGCGCTATATCCGGACAACGCACTGTTGGATCGTCGGCTGGCAGCGGTTTAAACACGATTTTCGGCTCGTGAGGCGCAAGCTCGCTAATACGCAATGCGATATCTAGAACAGAAATCTCTTGCGTATTGCCTAGATTCACTGGTCCTCGAAAGGTGTCCACGCTGTTCATAAGAAGGATTAAGCCCTTGATCATGTCGTCGACGTAGCATAACGACCGTGTCTGGCTGCCATCTCCGTAGACTGTCAGAGCTTTTGCACGCAGTGCCTGGTCAATAAACGTAGAAACGACTCGCCCGTCATCTACAGCCATACCTGGCCCATAGGTATTGAAAATGCGCGCAATCTTCGCCGTAACACCGCGCGTTCTTCCATAATCCGACATTAGGGTTTCCGCACACCGTTTGCCTTCGTCATAACATGACCGGATTCCCACCGGGTTTACGTTGCCATGATAGCTTTCGTGCTGCGGATGCTCTTTTGGATCACCATAAATTTCACTGGTCGATGCCTGGAGAATTCGCGCATTCCGTGTTGAAGCCAGCTCGAGCAGATTAAATACACCCTGCACGCAGGTTCGGACCGTATGAATAGGATCAGCCTGGTATCGTCGTGGCGAGGCTGCACAGGCGAGGTTATAGATTTGATCAGGGTGAAGGTTAGATGGCAGCGGATCGATAATGTCGTGTTTCAGCGCATTGAAATTTGGGTGTTCGTTCAAAGGAGCAAGATTATCTTCAGATCCTGTGAGGAAATTATCTACGCAAATCACCTCATGTCCCTGCGTCAATAACGTCCTACAAAGATGTACACCAAGGAAACCGGCACCTCCTGCCACTAGAATCACCTTTTGGTCGATCTTTTGTTCAGACATGCTTTACGCCCTCAATTGTAAAAGTACACGTTCCCAGTCGGCAACGAACCTCGTAATATTGAAACGTTCACGAGCAGTTTGTTGTGCCGCCTGCCCCCACTGGAGCGCAAGTTTCCGATCTTTTAAAAGCTCATTACAGACATACATTAATTCCACCGGGCGATTGCTAACATAACCGTTTACGCCGTTTTGAATCACATGCGGCAATTCGGTAGCGGCAATCCCAACCACAGGCATACCGACCATCATTGCCTCCACCAGAGATAAACCCAGGCTCGCATAGCGAATGGGTGTAAAAAAGAACCGATAATGTGCAATGCATGCGGGGACATCCATATTTTTGACTTCCCCGAGCCCTCCGTTCAAGCGCTCTGAATCCATACCAATCAGGTCAAGCGGCACTGATTGCTGGATCTTTTCATAGATATCCACCCCGACCCGTCTGCCACGGCTGGCAAGATTATTAATTACCACAATGCCCTTTGCCAGCTCCCCGCCATAGGTGATTCCTGGAGATTCGGGCACGCCATGCTCAATGATCGTTGCCGGCGTAATACCAGAATCCCACATCAAAGCGTTATACTGAGTCACGTGAACGAGAATGCCGTGCTCAACCTGAAAGACATGCCTAGTATCGGTGGGATGAGGCTCTGGAGGGTTATGCTCGACGTATATACTCGGCAGTTTTTGCTGAACCGGATTCAATATCTGCAGGCGGTCTTGCTCATATGCTTGTCTTGACTGGTAAATAACACAATCAAAATCCAACTCGGAGAGCTGGTTCACTGGAACCATGCGAATATTGTCCCCCCATGGAATTTTCGCGCCCAGATATGAATAGCCGGGACGATTGTCATCGGATACCGGGATAATGAACTCGTGCGGCAAACGGGACAGAGAATAGAGATAGTTGCCGTGAACGTGCCAAGTGAGAATGCGCAAGGGTTTCATTGCGGCACTCCTTGGTTCAGATGCCGATTGATTTCACGCATAACGCGATCAACTTGCACACCCAACGCGCACGGATGTCCAATGGGACATTGATCGTATGCACATGGCCTACATCCTATTGGTGTATACAAAACGGTATGCCTCTTTCTATCTAGAGGCCCCCAGCGGGCCACGTCGCTGCCTGAGGCGATCACGACGCTTGTAGCATGTACACTGGCGGCAACGTGTGAGACGCCGGTATCGTTGCAGATCAGCAGCCTTCCGCGTTGCAACAAACTGGCGAGGCTCCCAAGCGAGGTAGCGCCGCATAGATCGACCAGCCTGTGGCCCGTTCTCGCCTCCAAGCCCTTGGCCATGGCTGATTCGCCCGCGCTTCCGGTTATTGCGATCTGCCACCCCTCTTGGGCTAATTGTCTTGCCACCTGAGCAAAGCGCTCCAATGGCCACCGCCTGGACGCCAATCTCGCACCCGGATGGATAAAGACGGTTTTGTTCAGCGTGAGGCCGTTTTTCATCGCAACGGAGTCTGCCGAATCTCTGTCTGAAGTGCTCACAGGGAATTCCAATGTGTCGTCACTCGCTTCCAGACCAATATGTTGCAATAATGCGAGATAACGATGGATTTCGTGAAGATCATCTGGCCATGGCAAAAGCTGACCCGGGACTGTCTGGTTAGGCTCAGGAACAAAGCCGGCCCATTGCCGGGGAGCCATGGTTTTTACGATATCATTAGCGCGCTGGCCGCTCCCGTGAATTTGCAGAGCCAAATCAAATGATCGGGCTCGCATATCACGATAAAAATCAGACACTCTATTTTCCTGGACAGGCTGTTCAGGAAAAGCGGCATCACCGGGGAACTCGATCAGCTCATCCACATATTCAGGAAATCTTTCCAATACGGGAATTGCACTTCTGAGCCCAATGAGCGAAATATGCGCCTTGGGCAGTTGTCGGCGCAACACGCGCAACGCTGGAATGACGCATAGCATATCACCGAGATTTAAGGCTCTGAATATGGCTACGTTTTTAATGGGCACGTTCCAGTCGATACCTGTTGGCTTCATGGCAATCTCGCTCCATAGCGACTTATCCCGACCATCCGCCAAAAGATTGACAACGGGGGAATCACAATGGAGGTTAACAACACCTCGAGGGCATTGCGCATCGTGAGCGCACTGTGTACTAAACGAGTCAAAAAGAATCGCAGAGTCAATATACCCCAGAGTCCGAACGCAATAATGGCAATATCTGCACGGCCGGCTAACGCAAAGAGTACCGCAAGTGTTAGTAACAATGTGATAGACAAATATAGCCAAGGAGGACCCTGCCGGATTCTCTCCCTATAGAGCCTGGGATGCTTACGAAATAGCAACACATCATAGACAATTTTTTTTTGCATCCCAATCCCGGCAGAAAATGGCATAGGCCTTAAAGGATGCGTAACAAGAGCGTTGGGAGCCTTAACGATAGAATGCCCTGTTTCAAGCAGGGTGAAGTGCAGGTCTGAGTCCTCACGCCAAGCCATTGCGAATCGTTCATCGAATCCTCCGAGTTTGTTGAGAATATCTCGGCGTATAAAGCAGTTGGCTGTAACGAATTCGGCGTGGGTCAAGTCCGCGGCATCCAATTCGATGTCGGTTGGCTCCTTAGGCAACGGCATTGATATATGTCCGCTTACAGCATCAGCTTCTGTTGCAAGCGCGTCCAGACCCGCTTTAAGCCAGTCTGAGTCGGGGATCGTATCGTCGTCCGTAAAGGCGATGATAGGTGCGCGCGAGTATTGCCATCCGATATTGCGTGCTCCGGCAGGGCCTTGCGTCTGAGTGACTTCATGATAATGGATTTGCGGGCCGTTTGGCATGGCTGCTCGAGCATTGCGCACCACACGGTTGGCCATTTCACTGGGGCCGTCGTCACAAATGATAATTTCATAATCCGCAGGAAAAAGGGTCTGGCGCTGGAGTGCCTCTAGGCATCGTTCTAACAAATCGGGCCTGCGATAAGTGGGCACCACCACGCTTACTTGAATACGTGAACCTGTTTTCATGACGCTTTCTCAACCAAATAACTCCCAATGAACAGGGCGTCCAAGGGTGAAGTCCAGAATGATTCCAATGCGTCTCTAGGACTACACACTACCGGCTCTCCTCGGGTATTAAACGAGGTATTTACGAGGACAGGCACACCGGTGCACGTCTCAAAGTGGGTCAGCAAGTTATGTAGTAAGGGGTTTTGCTGTGCGCTAACGGTCTGTACGCGGGCGGTCCCGTCAGTGTGACGCACTGCCGGGATAAGATCAGCCTTACCGGGCAGCACATCAAACACAAAAAGCATGAAAGGTGCCTCGATCTTTTCTTTTCCCTGACTATCGAACCATTCATGGGCACGCTCAGCAAGGACCACAGGAGCGACGGGCCGAAAATCCTCACGATCTTTGAGTTCGTTGAGACGCGATTGCATGTCACTATTGCGCGGGGACGCTAGAATGGAACGAGCGCCCAGTGCGCGGGGCCCAAATTCCATGGGCCCTTGAAACCAGCCTATCACTTTCTCGTCTGCAAGCCACTGGGCTGCTGTATGAGCGACATTCTCCAATTTTTGATGCTTTACACCGGAACGCGTGAGAAATCGCTCAATTTCCGCGTCGTTATAATCGGGCCCAAGGTAAGCGTGGTTCATCACCCATTGTGCATCCTGCTTCCCCTGGTGGTGTTGCACATTCATCAGTAACGCTGCGCCCAATGAAGTACCCGCGTCACCTGCTGCGGGCTGTACCCACACATTGTCAAAGGAACTGTGTACTGCCAAATGAGAATTGAGCACGCAGTTAAGTGCTACGCCTCCTGCCATGCACAGGTTAGTGGATCCAGTTTGGCGATGGAGCCAATCGGCCATGCTCAACACCGTCTCCTCAAGAACCTTTTGTAGAGAATGTGCAATATTCATGTGGGCGGGTATAAACTCATCCCCGCGCACCCGCGGTGGTCCGAATCTTTCCTCCAGTCGAATCGGGTGAAGCGTATAGCCTCCTTCTCCATCGTATCGAAGGATGTCTCGAAATTCGTCCAGGAACACTGGTTCTCCATAAGATGCAAGAGCCATCACCTTATATTCGTCTGAAGAATGAAGAAATCCAAGATAGCTCGTCACTTCCTCGTACAACAGCCCAAGCGAATGGGGCAGGAATATCTGTTTCAAGCGTTTATATTTGCCGTTGGCGAAATGTCCATAACTGGTTGTGGTCCGTTCACCGCGGCCGTCCATTGTTAGAACGGCTGTCTCTTCATAGGGCGACGCCAAAAAAGCACTGGCTTCGTGGCACAAATGATGTTCAAGGAACTGCCAGCGGTCAAGAATATGCTGTAAGGTATCGGAGCGAAAACGCTTCTGCAAATGTAACGGAACCCCGTCAATGAGCTGTCGCGGAGCGTTCAGAATATAGGATAGGAACAGACCGCCCCAAGGAGAACCCGGACCGTCCCATTCCGCAGACGGTTCAAGCGGAAGTTCAATATGCCCTGCAGGCGCAATTTCTTCCTTTATGAGAGCTGGATCAAATCCATATACAATATGGTCAACTTCTGAGAGATCGCATCCGGCTTTCTCGAGACAATAGTCAATGGCGTAATAAGGAAGCTGCCAGGTGGAGAAAGGAACCGGACGCTTACCGTGTTTAATGCGTGTAAAACGCTCCTCTTCCACTGCGGCCAGAACAATGCCGTCCCGTACTATCGAAGCGGAACAATCGTGAAATGTTGCATTTATACCTAAGGTTAGCATTCGCAATTCTCCTTCAATTCAACCAGCTGCCCGCAGATCAATCGGACCTTTCGTGCGGGTCAGCAGATCCATCACTGCGTCGCGCACACTTTTCGGGGTTACCAAACGCAGACAATTGTGATGTTTTTCAGGGCAGACGCTGCGATAACAATTCTTACACGGCACATCGTGAGAAAGCACACGGTTTGGTACCATCCAGGGCGTATGCTGGGGATTGGTCAAGGCGTAAAGATCGACTATCGGTGTACCGACCGCAGCAGCGATGTGGACAGGACCCGTATTGTTCGAAAGCAGGAGCGATGCGTTCTCAATCAGACAGGCAAACTCACCTAACGCAAGCCGCCCGGCAAAATCAAAGAGGGGGGCATGAGTTGCGCATTTTTGGATGATCTGTCTGGTCAGCTCCTGCTCCGAGGCATCTCCTGTCAAAATGATCTGCCCGGCCCGGCCGCCCAACAATCTCATGGCCTCTATATAATGCTCAACTGGATAACGACGCGATGCCGCGGTTGCACCACAGTGAGCCACTATCCACGGCACGTCTTGTCGTATATGGCTGGCATTGAGCTTCTCGTATAGGCGGACTCGATCAATGGCTTTTGTCTTGAAAACTAATCTTGGGTCTGCTGAATACGCTTGGACGTGCTTTACAAGATCCAGCTGACGCTGGGATTCATGGCGCGTGATGGATTCGGGCTCGGACTCGGGGATCCAGTCAGATAGCAACTGGTACGGATTTTCTCGGCAATGCGCTAGTACCAAAGGGATACCAGCCATTCGACACAGTAAGGCTGCGGGTAAAGGACTCTGGCTATACACAGTAAAAATAACTGCAGCATCGAATTTTTCTTGTCGCAATTGGCTTAAAATGCTTTCGTCGGCAGACGGATCATTCTTATCATTCTTCACCCACGGTGCATCGTAAGTAATTGTTTTTTCTAGGAAATTAAGGTACGGACTTAATGCAGCCCCGGAGGGTGAAGCTAAGAGGGTTATACGTCTACTCGTTCCTGCCGACTTTAGAGCCATCATGGCGGGGGTTGTCATCAGCACGTCGCCCATATTATCCAAGCGAATGCAAAGTATGTTTTTTGCCTGATCCCAGCGAGTTGTCGGTCTCATGAGTAGGCCTCGTCAAGCATTTGACATTCGTCTACCAGAATGCGGCTAGCTATCTCCATATCACGAGCTCGGTAATGGGGAGTCCTCAGCGCATTTAAAACCCACTCTGTCTCGTTGCCGTTATCAATGAGTATCGTTCGGCACCCCGCCCTTCTGCCGGCTTCGATGTCGTTGAGAATATCCCCAATGAACCAGGATTCGCTCAAAGCAATATCATGCTGCTTTGCCGCTTCCAGCAGCAAGCCAGGCTCAGGCTTGCGACACATGCACTCGCACGTGTACTGTAGCAAGGAACCATCTGGATGATGGGGACAGAAATAAAGACCCGCTAGCTCGGCTCCTGCTTCCAAAAACATTTGCCTTAGTTTGGTCTCCATATCCTCAATGTCGTCGAGACAGAATTTTTCTAATGCAATTCCTGGCTGATTTGTGATTACAAAAATCGGTAAAGCCAGCTGAGCTATCCGAGCAAGTCCTTCTTTCGCGCCGGGCGCGAATTCCATTTTGTTAGGATCCACGTTGTAGGGGATATCTTTTAGTAATGTTCCGTCCTTATCCAGAAAGATAGCAGATTTCAAGGCCATGATGACTCCTTCATGGGGAGCACCATCACTTCTGGAATGACAGTTTCAGGTGGTTGTGTTAATACGAACTTTATTGTCCGGGCAACGTTTTTAGGGTCTTGTAATAATTGCGCATCAAGTTCAGGGAACCTGTCCAGCAAAAAAGGCGTTCGCATTCCACCTGCAATCACGGCCGAGACTTTTATTCCTTCACTGCGCAATTCTGAATGTAGCGCGTGTGTCAATCCCATAAGCCCCCATTTGCTGGCATGGTATGCACTTGCGTTCGGCCATGCTCGGCGGGCCGCTGTAGAAGCGACGTTAATGATATGGCCGCCTGGGCACAAATGTGGTAATCCATGTTTGGAAACAAGAAACGGTCCTGTAAGATTTGTAGCCAGGACCTTGTGCCAATCAGAGGCTTTCATTTCTCGTATCCCGACTGTGACGTCGATGCCGGCGTTGTTTATAATGGCATCCAGATGTCCGAATCGATTGATTATATTGTCATACGTTTTGATAATATCTCTTTCATCGCCCACATCCATCGCATAGGCTTCTGCAGTATGGCCACCGAAAGTAATTTCATCGGCAACTTGGCTTGCTGTCGACTTGTTAATATCGGCAACGGCTACTTGCGCCCCTTCTTTTGATAGGGTTTCGCAAATGGCAGCTCCAAGGCCACGACCGCCGCCGGTGACAAGAATGACCCGGCCAGAGAGATTTTCATAATCGTAATCGTGCATTACCGCTCCTATGAATATTGAATCAGTTGACCAATGTGAGGTGAGAGGAAGTTGCCGGGGAATTAAGCGTGCTGTTTTTGCTATTCAGAGCTTGGAATATTTCTGACAGCGCTGAACTGACATGCTCCCAGGTAAACATTTCTTGTGCGCGTGCTGCTCCAGCGTGCCCCATCTTCACTGCGTGGTCAGGATTCCCTGCGAGGACAGCCAGTTTTTCGGCTAAAGCTGTCGGATCTTTCGGCGGCACTAGGAAACCGGTTATTCCATCCACTATGGTGTACTTGATGCCTCCGGTATCTGATCCAATGACGGGTCGGTGGCAAGCCATCGCTTCCAGCGGTGTTATACCAAAAGGTTCGTACCAAGGTGTGGTGACAAAAACGTCGCTCGCACTGTAATATTGACTCAGTTGATCCCTTGCTCTGCTACCTGCAAAATCTACGAAGCTCTCTATATCTTCATCATGAGCTAATGTTTGAAGGCGATCATATTCATCAACGTCTCCTAAGTTTGCATCTGATAAGTTGCCTCCCACAACGCAGAGGCGTGCGTCTACTTTATGGTTGCGTCGCAACCGCGCCACTGCACTTATCACATTATCTATACCCTTTCGAGGCACCATTCGACCGAGTTGGAGAATATGAAAAGCCCTTTCGTCCCATCCCAACCTTTCCCGGGCGGTTTTTTTTTCAATGGGACGCAGCTCCGACGGATCATAACCGCAGGGTACCATTCTAATTTTCGCGGGATCTGCGCTATAGAGATTTATTAAATCATGCTTATCCTGAGGGCATTCTGCGATGATACAGTCAGCAATGCGCACAATGTCTTCTTCAATTGTGAAACGACGATCAGAAAAAAGGTCGTTATTTGCTTGGTGTAGACGCCTGACTTTACCTAACGCGTGGAACGTGACAGCAAGTGGAATATCGCAATTGCGAGCTAACGGCATCGCGGCCAATGCAGACATAAAAAAATTGGCATGTATGACGTCATATTGAAGGTCTTGCTGACGGGCAAATTCCAGCATGTATTTGCCGAATTCATCCATGTAAGGAAGTAAACTCTCCTTGGGTATAGAAAGAGCTGGGCCCGCAGGGACATGAACAATACGCACGTTCTCATCCCAGGCCAATTCGGGCGGCAGACCGGGATTATCCAGACGAGTAAAAATATCAATGCGGTGGCCCAACCTAGCCAATTCTCGTGCGACATTGGCGACATAAAGATTTTGGCCTCCACTATCGACTCCGCCGAGGGCTGCCAAAGGGGATGCATGTTCACTGACGATTGCGATTCTTTGCATGTGGCTTACTCCTATTAATACAGACAAAGTTTGCTTTTCGTCTCTCGCATTTTTGTAATTGGAGACTAATCGAAGAGAGAACGCCGCCCGATCGACGATACCTTTATTCTTTGATAGAAAAGTAAATGTTACGGTTCAGTATTGGCCACGTACCGTGGAAACGCAAACGTTATAGTGCTTTTCTTGTTAGTAAATACGGACCTTGCGTAATCATGCGTTAATAACTTTCGTCTAAGGTTGAGTAATACTTCGCAAAAGTGTCTCATTTGAGCGTAACCCTTACCTAATTTATTTAAAATGGATTGATTCGATATGTTTGCTCTCAAGACAGAATGTAAGCTATATAATGGAATGTCATTACCTCTGTCTAAATATTACCCGAAATAGTTCCTAGCCTACGGATAAGTCAATGGGTTATTTTCCTATCCGGCCCGTATGCCGCGACTACTGCTAAATCTATTGTAAGAACGCCGTTGTTGGCCCTTAAATTTTTTTTGGAGCGATCAACCATGCATAAATTTCATCTTTTGAAAGAGGACAACCTTTGGAAATTTACAAAGGAAGGAGAGGCAGGAGACTATTTCCATTCTGAGTCCCGTCGTCTAGTCTTAAATTTCGGTCATTGTTATATGCTTTCGTTGGACGGCTCAATGACAATACATAATGAAGATGGCTCCATAAAGTTTATTCTCTCTTATCCAATGCCCAAAGACGCAAGGTATTATGCCCCGGTCTCCAGATATCCCACTCAAGAAAAAATAACGCGCCCACCGAAAGCCAAAAATTAGAGGGGCAGAATTGAAAGAATTATTTACAGTGAAGATCCAGTTTGGAACTATACGGCTTAAGATTCATTGGGCACAGAATCACCTCGATTAGAGTCTAGTTACTAACATTTAGGTCCAGAAATCGCGCCTCGCCACAAAGCGCAGAAATGTATAGATACTTATTAATCGACAAACTAGTGCTTTTGCGTATAGGCTAAGAACACGATGACCTAACGAAAAGCAATCAACATAAGGAGACATACATATGTGGCATTGTGTCGATGACTCTTTACCCGGAAAGCCGGGGACATATTCAATTAAACTGTTCTCTGACGCAGAACGCAAGGCCTATTGGACGGGCAAAGTATGGGTGGATGTAAAAAGAAATAAAAGGATAAATTCTTTAAGGTTCCGAGGAGATTTCCATTTCCTGCGTTTCTGGAACGATGGCCATTCCGGGATTAAGTAGCTTACATCGGCCAAAAGATTGTTCTAGCTAATCGATTCTTATGAGAAGGGGAAGTTCATGTCCATATCATTAAAAAGTCGTACGCCGTATGTTAATGTTATGAATAAAAAGGGTCCTGAATTCGAATATTGGCTGAAATCCAATATTTCAGACTTGCATCACAGAGATTGGTACCGAGAGGATACAGTTTCGCGTACTACTTGGTTGGAAAGGTTAGAATCCGCAATCCATGACCGATCTGATTTCAAGCATTGATAAAAATAAATGCTCACAAAAAATGCCCGCTCTTCGCGGGCTTAAACTGATACATTCAGACATCACGGCAAGCATGTTTTGTACTTCAATCGGCTAAGCTGCATCTCTTAGAATATTTCTGTTAATAGTTCGGCCAGTGTTTATTTAAAGAAAGATTGTACAAAAATTAAAACGCCATAATTCTTCTTATATGTAGAGGCGGTATGGAAATGAAAATCTTTACCTTTTCTGCTTTCATAATTCTACTCACTGTCGGCCCACTCGCTATGCCCTCTGAGCCTCTTTGTGTGACTTTGGCGTCCACTTCCCAAGATGGCCTATTGAAAAAAAACGTGGTTGGTTGTTCAGATAAAATATTCTTAAGAAGAGCCGCTGAAATAATACATTTCGAAATCGAAGCAAGTAGATTCGTTCCTCAGAAGGCTGTGAGCAATAATTTAAAGGATTTTTCGGAATATCTCGTTAATGAGAATCTCAGCCTCATAGTAGATATCATTGTGGTCTCTTTAGAAAAAGGGTTCTCACCACCAATTGAGCCCTCACCGGTACAAAGCAGTCAACTAAAATCTTTAAACTTGAATACAGGGCATTACGAAAAAAGATACGTGGAGCAAATAGGGATCTCCGCACAAATAGAATTGATTCAAATTTTTAAAGAGGCAGAAAATCGAACCTCAGACAACGAGATCAGGGCGTTTACTCACAGACATTTACTCCTATTGGAAAGACGGCTTAAAAAAGCGTTAGCGCTACGTGATTATCAAAATAGAGGCTAATATATTGCTGCTCCTCAGCCCTTAGAAACGGTCAGCAGCATTAGACTCGTTTTCATCCTTGTCCTGACGGAGGTATGGCCTACTCCAGCCATACCTGGCATTAAGGCATCTAACTAATTCTTCGCAATATGGAATAACAGCAAACAATAAGACCGATACCAAGAGCAAAATGAAATATGCGACGGGCAGTTGAGGATTTTTCCAGCTCCATAAAAATTGCGCTTTTTCTTCTCCAAAGCCGAAAAGAGCTATAAATTGGCCCCAATGTAACGCACTTACACAAACAATGGCCATTAGCGGGATCATTTCCAAGAAGCTGTGGACTATTTGCTCGATAGGCGTTATTTTTCGTTTATCGACGGCATAATTAAGATCCCAGAACGCAGTTGCCTCATGGACGAGAAACATAATAATGATAAACGCTATCACGCCGGCGTTTATTTCCAAAAATAGGCCAGAAAGCAGCGCGATTCCCACTTGGCAAAACTGCAACAGATGAAAAATAGATTCCTGCGGACCCGATGTTCTATCGATATGCGTTACTCGATGGCAAACCCAGTCGGCGAAACCTGCAACCAGCCACAGAGGAATGATAAAGTACAAAAGTATTAGGACTAATGGATCAGTTAACACAGCTTCCTCGTCGCACTTTTTTCAAAAGCTTATTAAATTAAACTTGCTCATAAGACTTCACCGCTTTTTCCTAATAAATATAGTAAATAAGGCTAGCACTAAGAAAATGAAGAATAAAATTTGTGCAATGAGCGCGCCCCACGTTAGGACGCCGCTAAAGCCGAAAAACGCTGAGACAAGAGCCAGAAAAAAGAAAAACAATGTATGCCAAACCATAGGAACCCCTTTTGATCGCTGATAAAGACAGCTTAGCCATCAGTCAACTAAATGGATAGTGTGCCTCATGTAACCTCTTTAAGAGATCACAATACGACTTTGCTGTTAGTGAGAGAGTTACAATCGCGAATTAACTTTGCTTAAATTGATGGACTCTCCCATTCGCACCTAGCTCAGTTTTTATAGAAATGTCGACCGATACACACGCCAATCAAACCCGCTACTAATAAGGCGCATCCGGGACTCTTTCGGGCACAATCTTCGATCGAATCGACCAGTGAGTTAGCGGCATATCTAGCATTTCCTGCGGTCTCGCTCGCACGACGTCTGATCTCTTTTTTCGGATCATCGATAAAGTCTTCTGTGGCTGACTGCGCTTTATCAGCAGCTTGCGCTGCTTTATTTTGGATACTCTCCTCGTTAATCATCGTATCACCTCGCATACGTAAAAAGCTCAATATCAGAATGACAAGAGCTTACCTGTATGTCTAACACGGTTTGGTGATATGCCGGCGGAAATTAACGAATTATTACCCCTTTTTCTACCGGTTTCAGAGCCAGGACCAGTGTGAGTTAAAAATCCCAGTACACTCACTCTTGAGCGTTTTAATTTGTTCGGGAGCGTAGGCGCGGCTTGCCTTGCATCTGTTCTCTTTTTTTCGATCTCTGCAATCGTTCGCTATGGGTTTTCTCCAGAAATCGTTGTGAACGCTGGGCCGCTTCTTCACATCTCGCATGCAAGACCTCAAGTTCTTTATCGGTCATTGTTTCGATGCCCATAAATTCGTCTTCTGCATCTGAGGAGCGAATAATTTCATCCAGTTTTGTCTGCAGCGCTGCGCTATCACGATTTTGAGTGTTTTGAATCAAAAAAACCATCAGGAAAGTGACAATTGTGGTTCCGGTGTTTATGACCAACTGCCATGTCTCTGAGAATCCAAAAAACGGCCCAGCGATTGCCCATAACAGAACTGCTGCAACGCAAATAATAAAAGTAATAGGGCTACCAGTTGCATGTGCGGTAGCGTTAGCGAATTTAGCAAAAATTTTATCCATATTAATTCCATTTTATTAAAGTTATTTAATCATTTCGCTGTGTAAGTACGTTTAAGGCCGCGAGTCAGCGAACCTCTATTCTTATAAATTTTCATTCCACGTCTTTTGGGCCGATGATTCAGAGTGATTTGAGCTGGTTCTGGAGCTAGCAGCAGAAGACTTGCGGCCGCTGTCTTCCTTGATGACGCTCATTTCACCATTGGATTCCAGATAGGCGCGTTTAACTTCGCTTAGTTCCTCGATACCACTTATTCGCAACTGTTCCATCAGTTCAGTGCGTGTCACGTATTCGCGACGCATATTGTTCAATTGCAGCACCCCGTTCTTTATTAGGAGTAGCCTATGAGGCTCCAGAATTTGATTGACAACTGGAAAAAAGTATCCGAGGCGGTCGACTAGAGCAGACCATAGCACGATCCCCGCGGCAACAACCAGTCCATCCGTAACAGTATCGGAAGGACCCGATAGCCCGTTACCGACAGCTTCAGACACGAGGATAACAACCACTATATCAGCGAATCCAAGCGAGCCAATATTGCGTCGACCGCCCAATCTAAAAAGCAAGTAAATACACCAATAAATTGCTGTACTGCGTAAAAAGGCCTCACCCAATGTTTGCTGCATTTCAAAAACATCAAATAACAAGCTCATTCTGAAAAACTCCGAAATAACTAAGTTAAAGAATCTCATGAAATTCTTATCGGAAAAATCAGTATACCTGCGAGATGGATTGTTATCTTTATTTGTCGGTATCTATTTGCTTTTCTTGAAAGTGAATGTTCATTTTCAAAAAAAGAATTGAACTCATTCTACATTACACCGAGTGTTATTAACCGATTGAATTAAAGAATGGGAATTTTCAAGTGAAGTTAAGTATGGTTCGATTAATCAGGGAAGCTTCATAGATCAGAATACGAGACTCTCTGTGTCTCACCTGCTTAGCAGAAGTACAAGCAAAACAGAGCAGCTTTCAGTTTTCCTAGCTATTGGAATTTATCCGCTTCTGTGTCTGAATTGTCGAATATCGTTGGCTCGTGCGTCGCGAATGACTTTGCCGTACGTATCTGTCGCGCGCTGCATTATGCGCTAAGCAACCGCGCGGTCACTTATTCCAAGGTTGCTTGGCAGTCAATCAATGCACTACAAACAAACCATTTCTTTCATAACCCCAATTGCTCATGGATGCTATTGCAAGGGGGGCACCCCTGAAAGCTCATATGTTACCTAGCCTTTAAGATCACAACGTTTCCGCGCGATGACCGTTTCGAAAGATAGAAGCGCGTTAGACCGACTTGCCCCCTAATGTGGGATCAGCAGACATTTGAAGGTTATTGAATCTTTTAAAAGATGCGCCTGGAAAGAGAAGAAGGTTTAAGATACCGATGGGGTTCTCCGTACTTGTTAGGGCAGGATAAATGTTTTGAGCCTTACTGAAGCGAGATTTCTTTTGTGATCGCCCAGCTATTTAAATTTCTGGCTGCTGCATCACAACCTATTAATTTCTTATAAGGAACGTGCCATGAATGCAAGCCTCGCAGATTCGATCAGCCCGAGCATCCTCCAAGGCTATCAGCAACGCATTAATTCTGGATTGTGCAATTATTTAGACGTTAATGGTTTTTGCAACGTTTTGGTGGGCAGTTCGGGTGGATTGGACAGCGCTCTTACTATCGCATTGGCATCTCAGGCATTGGGCCCCACAAGGGTTACCGCAATCACCATGCCTTCATGTTATTCAAGCGAAGGAAGTGTTGAGGATTCGAAGACACTTTGCGAGGGCCTCGGCGTCAAATTACTCAAATGCCCAATTATAGACATCGTAGATCGGATTTCTGAAAGAATGGCATTAAACCTGAATGCACCCGTCTCGGGAGTCGCACTGGAGAATCTTCAAGCCCGAGCTCGGGGTGTTTTACTCATGACTTACTCGAATCTTTATGGGCATTTGGTTCTGTCTACGGGAAATAAATCCGAAGCCTCAGTAGGTTATTGCACTCTGTATGGCGATACCTGCGGCGGGCTGAACCTTATTGGCGATCTCTACAAGACCGAAGTGTTTGCCCTCGCGCGCCACATGAACAGAAACGCAGGCAAAGAAGTCATTCCTCAGAAAATTATTGACAAGGCGCCTTCGGCAGAGCTAGCGCCTGACCAAAAGGATTCGGACAGTCTACCTGATTACGATATCCTCGATCTGTTGCTTCAAGTCATCCTTGGGACGGTGGATGAAAGTGTACGTGCCAAACAGCTTCTGGATCAAAAAGTACCAAAAAACCAGCAGGACACCCTTTTCGAGCGGGTCGGTGCATTAGTGAGCGATAGCGAGTTCAAGCGGCGGCAGCTACCCCCGGCCATCAGTTTACGCGGCACGTAAGAATCGGCCCGACACAAATTGCCTCAAACTCAATATACAAAATTAGAAGAGGTCCGAGCCAATTACTCTTTGAAGGAAGAAACTTAACTTTAAGAAAGGTTTTTGCTTCAACTTGATAAGGAGCGGGCATTTGACGTGGCGGTTTTTACTATTATTTCATGCGAAAAGTCTCTGTCACTCGCTTTGCCTTAAGTTCGTCCCGTGGGGCCTGGCGATAGCTGGCATTTTTTGAAACGGTTTCACAATTCATACGTGATTTAGTCTATACTACCGCACGACGCAATGTTTGGAATGAATATTATAAAATTCGGATAGGTGAAGGCATTGCGTCGCCACGCTTGTGCGGAGGCATCACTGTTAGAGCTTATTTAAAACTGTTGCGTTCGCAAAGCAAGCTACATGGACTTTTTGGCCTTTCTTGCGCCGGGAACCAGGCATCCTATTCCCAATTGAAGACATGTTGTGCCTCGACGAATGCTAGCGATATCTAGAGACTTCTCGACGTGTTCGGCCAGATTGAATGTTTACTCGGCCGGGAATATCAAGGGATCAAGTGTTCTGCCAACCCTTGGCAGCGTAGCTCGCGCCATTTGCTGGTATTCCTAGAGACACCAATGGTGCGCCTTCACCGTGGCGACAGGTCAGTCTGTCCCAAGCTTGCTCCGAATCGCGCTTTACAAAGTGACTCTCAACAAAGTGACTCTCAAATTGGAGAGCTGTGCACGCGTATGAATTTGCTGCCGAGGCGTTGAAGGACCTGCAGCCCCCTGAGGCCAAATGCTAGATTTACAAACCTTGTTGCTCGCCTCATTTATTATGCGTGTTCCAAAATCTGTTCACTTCGCGTTCAGCATCCTCTCTATTCATACCATACGTCTCTTGCAACAATCCGGCCATTTTCTGAGCATTACCGTTTATTTGTGCAATACCGTCGTCGGTCAGATTCCCCCAAGTTTGTTTAACGATGCCTTTGAGCTGCTCCCATCTACCTTGAGCTATGTCTTTATTCATAAGAATTTCCTACCGTATAAAATAACCTTTTCCAGCTTTCCCCACTCAATTGCGCCAGCCGTCCGCGGGAACTATTATGCGTCTATGCTTAAGCTGTCCTGCCCATTAGTTGGAATCGGTCTTTATTTTTTCTTTCATGGCTTTTCCGGCGTGGCATAGCTTCGCTGGACCAGGGATTGCACGTATTGTTGCTATAGGCCGCTAAATTCTTGGCCCGTCAACGACCTCTCAATTTTAACCTCCCAAATCAGTAACAATAAGCCCGCTTGATGGGGCGGGCTTATCTGATAAACAAACTTTACATTCCTGAATCTTGACGGGCCCAGAAATCATTGACCTCTGTCTCCGCTTCTTCTCTGGTCCTTCCATATCGTTCTTGGAGAACGCCGCACATTTTTTCAGCGTTTCCATTTACTTGCGTAATTTCATCGTCAGTCAAGTCGCCCCATTTTTCCTTTATAGAGCCTTTGAGCTGTTCCCATTTTCCTTGTGCAATATCTTTATTCATATCTTTCTCCTGTTGCCTATGTTCAATGAAAGACTACGATTAATACTAACAACAATTTGGTTGGCAATTCTTCTAAGTTACAACCACTTAACATATCGTGTCTCCTGCAATAAATTTAAGCCATTGTCCAATTGACGATGTTTGCTGAAAAGCAGGCTTGTTTCGACGAAGTTATTGCTGTATTGGCATTATCGCACCAAGCTTCCTAGTTCAAATTCACACGAGTCCTTACAACTTCTTAAAATGGTTTTCGTATGTTTGAGTGTTACAGGGGCATAATGAAAATAGGCTTTTTTTATAACGCTCCCACTTAATCGTTTCGCACTTTTGGTCAGTAGGGCCTAGCACCTGGCGCTCGATTATGCGTTTCCCTTTTTTGAATTTAGCGCTTTAGGAGATTTGTATGCAGTCACGTAAAGAAAAATCGATTCCCCGCACTGGCAATAATGTTAAAAACGAGAAAGGTAATGCCGGGGAATTGCAGCAGCAAGCAGGTGGTTCCCACCCGGTGATCACCACTCAACAGGGGTTGGCTATCAGCGATAATCAGAATTCTCTGCGTTCTACGCCCCATGGTCCGACATTACTGGAAGATTTCGTTCTTCGAGAAAAAATAACCCATTTCGATCATGAGCGCATCCCCGAGCGGGTCGTCCACGCCCGTGGTACGGGTGCTCATGGTTTTTTTGAATTAACCAAATCGCTGTCCAAATATACGACTGCAAAGATACTTACTGAGAAAAATGTCCAAACGCCAGTCTTCTGTCGCTTCTCGACCGTAGCAGGAGGAAGCGGCTCGATTGATACACCGAGGGATGTGCGTGGCTTTGCAGTCAAACTGTACACCCAAGAGGGTAACTGGGACCTGGTCGGCAATAATATTCCGGTGTTCTTCATACAAGACGCGATGAAATTTCCAGACTTGGTTCACGCAGTCAAAATGGAGCCAGACCGTGGCTTTCCTCAGGCAGCTACTGCTCATGACACTTTTTGGGATTTCATTTCTCTGATGCCTGAGTCTATGCATATGATCATGTGGGCGATGAGCGATCGAGCCATCCCACGGTCATTGCGCATGATTGAGGGCTTTGGTATTCACAGCTTCCGATTAGTAAACAAAGAAGGCGTCAGCACCTTTGTTAAATTCCATTGGCGTCCGAAGATCGGTCTGCAGTCCACAATATGGGACGAAGCGGTCAAGATCGCGGGTGCAGACCCTGATTTTCATCGTCGAGACTTTTTCGAAGCTATTCAAAATGGCGATTTTCCGGAATGGGAGCTGGGCGTTCAACTGTTCACCGAGGAAGAGGCTGCCACGTTTCCTTTTGATCATCTGGATTCAACCAAACTGATACCAGAAGAGTTAGTCCCGCTGCAAATAATTGGACGTATGGTTCTGAATCGCTGGCCGGATAGTTTTTTTGCCGAAACCGAGCAAGTGGCTTTTTGTCCGGCAAATATCGTCCCTGGTATTGATTTTTCAGAGGATCCTCTACTTCAAGGGCGGCTTTTTTCTTATCTCGATACTCAGTTAATTCGCCTAGGCGGCCCGAATTTTACCCAGATCCCGATCAATGCGCCCAAATGCCCATTTCATAATCTGCAACGGGATGGGCATATGCAGACACAGATATACAAGGGAAGAACGGCTTATGAGCCACAAAGCCTTGAGGAAGACAAACCGCGCGCGAGCCAGAAGACAGGTTTTCACAGTGCGTCGGTTCACGCAGAGGGCGTCAAGTCACGGATCCGAGCCGACAGTTTTGCCGATCATTACAGTCAGGCGCGAATGTTTTATCGCAGTCAATCCGAAATTGAGCAGGCCCATCTGGCCTCTGCCCTCGTTTTCGAGCTGTCAAAAGTCGAAACGGAGCATGTACGGCTGGCTGTAGTCAGCCAATTGCGCACTATTGATGAGAGCCTGGCAAAACGTGTTGGCGACGGACTGGGTCTAAAATCCCTGCCTGATGCCATTGCGCCAGCTGTTCCAGTGCAGGATCTAGATTTGTCTCCAGCACTACGTATTATTGATCGTATGAAAGATACACTTGATGGCCGAACCATAGGCATACTAATCGCAGACGGTTCTAACGCCGAAAGTATTGAAGGAATAAAAACCGCGGTAGAACAGGCTGGAGCCATGGTTAAATTGGTTGCCCAAAAACGGGGGGTAACGCTGGATAACGGGACGTACGTCACGGCAGACGGGCAGCTTGCGGGCACACCTTCCATAGTGTTCGACGGTGTAGTCAGTATTTTGCCAATGGATGAAGCGGAAAAATTGATTTTTGAGGCGGCGGCCGTTGACTGGTTTCGTGACGCTTTTGGGCACCTGAAAGCGATTGCGGCGTGCAAAGGCACACACAAAATACTGACAGCTGCCGGCATCACACCCGATGCGGGTATAGTAGCCCCGGAGGACATCCAGTCGTTCATCGCATTAGCGAAAACACGGCAGTGGGAGCGTGAACCCAAGGTGCGAACCTTGGCCTGAACCATCACCTAACTGTTGAAACACCGCTACCGGCGATAAGGATGGTGCAGGCAGGCGGTGTTTTAGTGTTTGTGACGGCGCTTCTCGGGTTTTCGCTGCTTGGGATTCGATATTTATACGACGAACTGGGCTGAATATGTTTTGGGAATTTAGCGGCGCAATACTTTTTAATGAAGTCAAGTTGCTGGAAAAGGTTACTCCTCCACATTTTTATTTGATTCATGTAAAGACCTTTTTCTAGCTCTCGTGTCTAGAACGAGTACACCCAAAATACCATTACAAATCAACCAAATCATGACTATCATTGACACCCCTATTTCTTCTGAGTTCTCGGTGCCGTGAGGTAATGCCTTAGCCTGTGAGGTTGTGTCGACCGATCCAAATGTACCCATTGCTGCAAGTACCCAGCACACCATCACAATATTAAAGATGATAAATAACCATTTAATAAATTTGCCCGTCTTAGTTCGTTCTGGTGTGTTCATAGCATAGCCGCAAGAGACACAACTTGTGGCGTCGTCTTCTAACTCGGTCGAACACTTCGGACAAATATTCATCTTTTCCTTGAGTTTTATTCAGGCCGTTCGGTCTGCTATGAAAGGCCGACCAGTGCCGTCTCCATGATCTTCGAGCGGATACCCTCCTCAATCTCAGATTATCAGCTAAGCAGAATCTAAATGGAACTGGCAGCTTGAGGCGTTGCAGCCAATAAAGCCATGTTCTGACATTTACCTTACACGTCTAATATTACACTTATCGTAACCAAATGGCTCGTCTGCGCGCAGATTGCAAGTATCGTTTCCACCAGAATGAGACGCTGAAGATGAATTTATGGAGGAAATGATGGATAAAGAACTGGAAGTATTGCACGAGAAGTGCGAGAGTCACGAAAAAGTCAGTCCGAATAGACCCTTTTGTGGATTTAATGAAAGTGGCTAACTTCGACCGACAGAAAATCGTCAGTCGAAGCATAAACACAGTTTTAAAACAATTCGGAATACTGAACATTTATCTTGAGCCGTCAGAGTTTTCTAGTAAGGGGCTTTCTACTGGTGTGACCGCCTAAGCGTTGACAGACCGATCTTGGCAAAATACGCTTTAATTTTGAGCGGCGCATTATGCGATCTTGCTAGTTCTTCATATCACCTTTGCTATCGTTGGATACCCCTTCTTTTGGCTTGCTGTCGTTAGACATGCTCTCTTTAGGTTCGCTTTCATGGGACATCGAACTTCCAGATGTCGAAGATTTATCCATACTGTTGCCGGGCATTTTATTGACAGGAGGAGCCTCGTCAAGTTTGCTGTCGTCAGACATACTTTCCTGGGTATTTTCCTTGTTTGTCACATCTGCCGCTAAAGCGCTACCTGCGCCAAAGATCAAGCACATAGCAACTGCCGAATGAGTAAGGATTTTCATAATGAACTCCTGATTACTAGGTTAATCCATGATGCATATGCAACATGGCGGAAAAAGCCAGCAATAAGTCGTTTTGCTGGGTCTAGATCTAGAACAGGTCTAGCTTTCCTTGGTATAGGCGCATGGTTATCATAACCTCGCACTGCTATATACGTAGAGACTTGGATTTCAGATGCAATATATGCAAAATAAAAAATTACGAGGAAGTGTGATGCGTGAAACTATCCGAGAAATAGATTCGCAAAATAGACCCTAAAGAAAATGGCATTTGAAAATGACATTTTCGTGAAAAATTTACCTTGGGAATCTTTTATTTCACCGCGAAATTTTGAATGCGGCTATTGCGTAGAGTTAAGCCCAATTTAACGCATAAAAATTATGGAGTAAAGCAATTACGCCCTTGGCGACACGTCTCGTAACAGAGTTTATCAAGCTTCGATAAACTCGTTTGAAGCATAAAATACCAATGACAGCGGGTAATCGATTTTGCGATATTGTTGGACTGTAATAATTGCGATTGTCAGAGTGTTGTAAGAACGTAATTGGAGAATGAAAATAGTTGTTCAAATAAATCTTTTCAGATAGTGCAATTCGGTTAAAACATACCAGCCGTTTTGCTGGAAGGTAAGTATTTATCTCTGTTTCGTGAATACATAATGAAATGACCGCGTTAGCGGCCATGGACATGTTAGGCAATGTTTGAGCGCTACTGCTCGTAAACGTGCCTAGATCGCTTTCCAATTCTGTTCAACTTCGGAGATAGATTTGGATAAGACCACCTGATTCTCCTCGATTCTATCTACCCAAGAGATAGGAATCAAATGATGTTGGCCACCAGATTCAGGAGCGTTTTTTGCTAACTTGATCTCATGATCTCCCTCCAGATGATCGACCACGCCCACGATATTTCCATTATTGTCGACTACTTCCGCATGCTCTTTAATTTCTGATTTATCAACCATACTGACCTCCTGAATGTTTGAAACAAAGTATGTAGTTTTACGCCCTCAGCGTAGACCACATTAACGAGGGTACGCCAAACTATCAAAGACGTCAACGAAGGATTCGTTGCCGAACATTGCTGCGATTACTTACCGGAATCATTCGTTGGCAGCAAACTGACGGTCAAACCGTAGCCTCAACAGAAATGCTATGACGATCCAGATCATGCTAACTATCTATGGATCAGGCGTGTCAGATAGTTATCTTCTCTCATCCTTTTGACCGAATCGGAAGTGACTACAATACTGCCGCAAATGGTGACTGAGCACCCATTGAAATGGCAGCATTAGCACAGCCAACAATCCGGCTATGGCTATCCAGAGCATTCCCGCGTACAGAGCTTTTGCCATTACGATTAGGCCGAGCAGAGCAACGACAAGCGTCTTTTTGCTATCTGAAGTAGCTATGCTCGACTCGCATATACTCTTGTTGGTGCGATGAAACGTCTTGGCGACAGGCAGATAACCGGTGAATGTGGCCAGCGAGCTAGCGCCAGCCAGCGACCACGAAGCAATAAATGCATTTACCACGGCTACGAGTGTTGGGCCTATACCTGAGAGCCAGATAAAGATAAAACGTGCCAAAAAATCCAAAATGATGGTCGCTGCTGCAACCGTGGCACCCCATCGTGCAAACTCGGGGAGTGGACGAGAACCCATCTGAAACGGAACCAACAGCAGGAATATCATCGGTACCAATAAATAGGCAAACCATGCGGAGAGCTGGCAGAGTATTGCGAGCATATAAGTCTTCTTCACGGTCATAATCTGCATGAAATATCGCGTAAGAACCTGGAAATTGCCGTGGATCCAGCGCTCGCGTTGTTTTTCCAGATCAGCAAAGGTAAAAGGCAATAGACCTGCGCCAGCGGGCTGGCCGATATAGCGTCCGCGAAAACCCCGCATATGCAATTGCAAACCTATCTCCGCATCCTCGGTGAGTGTAGTAGTGTTCCAGCCGCCAAGACAATTTAATGCTTCCACGGAAATGACGGAGAGTGTTCCGGTCAGCAACATGGTATTGGCCGCATCTGCCGCCTTACTCACAGTAGAAAAATAGAGACCAAGCTCGTTTTTCAGTCCGCCTGCGCCCTTACCGCGATACGACTGAGGGAATTGAAGATAATCATACCGAGCCTGTGACAGCTGGCTGACCGCTCGACTCAGAAAATCTGTGTGCACGGTATAGTCCGCATCGACGATGACAACGTGCGTCGCCTGACGATCGCACAGACCTCTCGCAATATTCAAAGCACCCGCCTTCGCATTTTTTACATTCATACAGTGATAAAACCGTAGCCGAGGTCCCTTATCGAGGCAGAAGTCGCGGACGGGCATCCATAAATCGTTATCGCTGGTATTGTTATCGATCACGAGCAATTCGAAATGGCTGTAATCCGATGCCAGAATAGAGTTAATGGTTTTGATCACAATATCAGAGGGCTCATTATGCGTAGGCAGGTGCACCGAAAAGTAAATATCGCTACCCTGTCGCGTCATTTCGTCTGACTGCACACCATCTGCATCATCGTGTGGAATGGCCGATCTTTTCCTGCGCTTTTTCCAGTTAACAAGCAGGACCGACCATCTAAGCCCCCAGCTTGCCAGAAATATCCCCGCATTGGCGTATACGGCCAAAACACTTAACGCCACGATCCATTTAGTCATTTTAAATCCTGATTTGCTGCGTAGCAGATATCTGCTGCACACAAGAAAACGCTGTCAATCAAGTCATATCGACTTGTTCTAGCATTGTTTGAATTGTCTGCAGTTGCGTGGGCAACTGGCTATAAAGCAGTCGCTCTGCCTGCAGGCCCGGGGCTAATTGTTCTAGCAGATGCAGGAACCTGCCGAGCTGATGTGCACCATCCAGCGCCCCGTAATGCACCGGAGCGATAGCCAGGAATTCATATAGGTCGTGACGGCTCGTACTCGAGCGACATATTCGTCTGGCCCAGGCGCGAGTCTTGGCTCGCAATAGCACTAAATGCGCAGGCTCAAGGGACTCGTCTATCAGATAATCCCCGTTACCGGCCCGGATCCGCAACGCCTCGGCCATGCCTCCTCCTGCCCGCCCGATCATGCGGCAGGACGTTACGACTCTCGCCTCGGCACAATAACAAATGCGATAATTATGCAGCGCTATGCATTTCGCCAGCGCCCGATCCTCAGCCAGAGGCACTGCTGGGACCCCGCCAATTGCGTCGTGCACCTGGCGCGTTATAGCGAGACTTGCCCCAGAAACCTGATTGTGATGGGGCCATTGATTGTCTGGATCTGTATCCACCTTATGGATCAGCTCCATGCAGGCCTGACGATATTGTCCTTCCAGCGCATTCTTGCTGTGAATCGCGCAAATAGCCTCGTATTGCGGGTCAGTCGAATCCAGCAGAATGTCACCACACACTAGGTGGTATCCTTCGGCAATGCGAGCCAGATTAGCTGCGACCCAGTCCGGCTCCGGTCGAGAGTCTGCATCGGTACTCATGATCACTCCACCCGACCGGAGTGACAGTGCCGCCTGTTCCATCGCCATTTTTCGTATCAAACCAGCCTGGGCATATTCATTTGCAACGATAATATTGATAATCTCCAGAGGGCAATTGGTTTTGCGTGCCCAAGTCGTGGCCTTCAATTGACTGTCGTCGCGCGTATTATTGATCACAAGCAGAATTTTTCCGTTTGCAAGGGACCGTTGCATACTCTGCCAGCAAGCCTGCAGGCACGCTTCCACAGTTTCCTGCTCGTCCTTTGCCGGGATTGCGATCACATACGAAAACCCGCCCATTGCCAGCGAGGATTGACTACACCAATGATCTATCAGTTTTACACAATCGTTTGTCCACATTTTCTATTTTCTTCACGCTACTGTAATGTTCAGTTTGGATACTGGCTCCGCATTCTTTCAACTTACACTGGCACCCCTCTTTTTCAGTACCATCACTACAAAGCCGTCAAATGCTTCGCGTGAAATACGGGAAACTTCAGCAAAGCGCTGGATAGCCTCAAAAAACACCTCTTCGGCCTGCTCTCCTTGCAATGCCTGACAGGTATCTCCGGAAAAATTGACCAGGACGCAATCGCCATTTTCTTCCCAGCTTTGAGCCACACGTCGGGCCAGTTCTTCTATTTGCCAAGCCTGCAAAAAATACAGAATTTCTGATAGGACAATCAGATCCGCAGACACATCGGGCCATTCGTCGGGCAAGCAGGCCTGGATGAATCGGACCTGATTAGCTTGCGTGCTACGAGCCCGCGCCAGTGCAATTGCCACTCCGGAGATATCCAGCCCGATAACCTGACCACAGCGCGATGACAGCTTTTCGGTGAGCACGCCTATAGAACAACCGGCTTCAATAGCGCAGCGATACCGCTTCTGTGGCAATGCGGCCAGCGTCGCGGCGTACTTGTTCTGCTCATATTCAGAAGTGAGAAATCGCCAGGGATCGGGATCATTCAGGTACAACGCGTCGAACTCCTGTGCCCGCGTCGGGGGGCCGCTTTGGATGAATAGTTCGGGAGTTTGCAGAAAGTGCGCTTTTGTGTGCGGATCCATGACGAAACCTTCGGGGTCATCATCAATCAGCGATGTCGTTTGGGACCGGTAACAGGCAATCGCCCGGGCTTTTCGGTCGATGCCGCTATGCGCCGAAAATTGATACAGCGTCCCACTAAGCAGCGGAAGCTCAGGTAGGAATCGGCCCCAAATCGGATACTTGTAGAGCGCCATAGCGGGCTGACGAGCCTGCAGCCATTCACCAAGCTGTGCAACCCGTTGATGATCGCAATGCGGGTCGTGCTCCCAGCACGTCCAGATGGCTGTGACTTCGTGGGCCACCGCGAGGGCCTCCAGTTGCGCTACGCACGCCTGTTGCGCCTGCACTGTAGAAGGAGAGCCCTGGTCATCGTAATCCAGAAACACCGGTGTAACAGCCACCCCACCCAGCACGTCCAGTGCGTCGAGACATTCTTGCTTACGCAATGCTGCTAGCACAGGCTTTGGATAACGCTTGGAACGGGGATGGGAAAGGTTGCCATTGGTCGCTACCACTACGATCACCTTGCGTCCCTGCTCACAGACCGCTGAGATCGCTTGAGCACAGCCCAGCGTCTCGTCATCCGGGTGCGGCGATAGTATCAGAACATTCCCGGTCCCTGACAGTGCATCAAGGCTGATGGCAGGTGCATGGGCGGCACGGGCCAGCAGCGGACCCTGATTCAGAGGCGTTACCATAAACGCGTCCTTTCTTCGGACTGAGCAAGATATAGGCGGCCTGCGTTAAGTAGTTTGCCGTCCGGACCGGCCTGTCGCAAATACAGGGACAGATCTCGGAAGATTCTTTCCAGATCCGACTGCGGTAAATGCGCTTCCACACCCAGAGACTTTTTTGCATCATCCATCACGACCACGGCCATTTCTTCGGTCATTTCCCGCGCCAGCAGCGCCATTTCGACAGCATTGCGTCTGTCGTCCTCCAAACCGAAATTTCCGGTACTCGGTTTTGTCGCTACGAAGGTTTCGACTTGCAAACACGCATCGCGCAACATTGCGTACACGGCTATCAAACGCGCGCGGGCGCGGGCTAGGCGGCTGAGCTGTATTGGATCTTCTGCGCGACCTCTCTGCTCCAGCCTGGCACGCCACAGCCGCACTATTTGTTCGACTGCCCCATGTTGCGCTGCACAGTACCGCCAAATCCCCCCCTCAAAATAGGGTTCTTTTATATAATCGCCAGGCTTGCCAATCAATACCGAAGCGTCAATCTGCACTCCTTCAAAATCATAAACGCCTGACCAGGTGGCCTTCATGCCCGATGCTCGCCAGGCTGCCTTATCCTGTCTTTTCGGTTCACTAACATTGACTAAGGCCAGGGCGACACCGTCGGGGCCCTTATTGAAGGTCACTATCGCCTGGTCCAATAGCCCCAGACCAGAAGCAAATGCTTTTTGCCCGTGCAGCATATAACGCCGGGGGCCTGTTGGCGTGTCTGAAATGAGCGATCCACTCAAAGGAGTTGCACCGTCGGCACCCCATACCCCCCATAGCTGGCCTTCGGCCAGGCGGGCCAGCAACTGCGTCTTCTGCGCATCGCTGGCATAAAGCACCACAAGCTTTACGGCGTTCATATGTCCTTCATAAAGCCTCGCTACCGACAGGGATGCCCGTCCCAGCGCGCGTAATACTGCAAATGCCGTCAGAACACTGTGGCGGTCAGAATTACAGCCCAATCCCTGACCGCCGTACGTTGGAGGGGCGCACGCCAATAACAGACCAGCTTTGCGAAGCAGGTCCATTTCCACGTCCAGACTCATGCGCTGCGTATCCACCTCCGTTGCTCGATCGTACAAGGCCTGCTCGAGCTCTGGTAGGGCAGCAAGTAGAGGGTCATCGAAATTCAATGTCTCATAGGTCATAGGAACTGCTCTCAGTTTTATGCCAGCACACGTTATGACGAATCTCATCTGCGTTCAGCAAACGCATCCAGTCGCTCTTCACTACATTCGCGGCGAACGCCGCATTGAGTGCGACGCATGGACGCTGACCAGCGCGCCAGCGCGCGATCGAAGCGTGCACCTGCGCTACATCATTGACATCCAGCGCCTGCCCCTGTGCATCACCCACGACTTCGTTCACCGATCCCAGGCCGCGCTGGGCGATAACGGGTGTGCCAACACTGTGCGCCTCGGCAAACACTAGCCCAAAAGTCTCAGCAAACTCCGATTGCGCGTTGAATAAGCATAGGCTGCGGCGCATATGGGCGTGGACTTCGGCAGGTCTAAGTTTGCCCATATAATGCACACCAGCACACGCTGGTAGCGTTCGTTCAAGATATCCGGGCGTGCAGACGATTAGCGACAACTGGGGGATACTTTCCTTCAAAAGTGAGAAATTTTTCAGAACCTGATGTAAACCCTTATGCGGCGAGCTGGCAAACAGCAACTGGTTAGTATCCACTGCCGGCGCTACCGGTTCTTTTGTTCCATCCGAAACGGTTATAACGGGGTTGTAGACCACGCCGATTCTACGAGCGATGCGTGAAGCTTCGACAAGGCCCAGCATCTCCAGGGTATGACGCCTATGATAGTGGGAAACACACAACATGCTGGCATCAGCGTTCTCTAGCAATTGGCCAGTGTGCCGGTGCGCCTTGCCGATGAAATTGTGTCGCCATAGGATCAGACGGGTATCAGTTTGAGCGTGCTTACGCCAGAGCGCCAAAAGCTTGACCGAGTTAATAATAATAACAACGTCAAATCTTCGCTCTGCGGCCATACGACGCCATTGCCCCCCCGGTTCATATCGAGTCCCGTTGGCACTAATCACAGTCTCGGTGCGGCAATGCTGCAGTACGGCCATATCATGATGGGAAGCCAGCATTTCTGCGATACGCGACGCAGTCAGCTCGGTTCCACCCATTGCTTCATGCTCCCATGTCTGCCCATCGTAAGGGCGCGGGCAGAAACTGTCCACAATGGCGATTTTCAGCCTTCTCATGCTGTTTTTGCCGAATGCAATTGCTGTTGCAGCCGGTCCCGTGTTGACGGCGTCATCATGGCTTCTGAAACAGCCAGCATCTCCGGATTGGAAATAAAGTCAATTTCAATATCAGACAGATCAATAGGCTGCGCGGCAATCTCTGCGCCTCGCTGCCATTGTGCGATATCATTCCAAATCGCTGCCCGATCCTGCAGACGACGCTCACTGTAATAATTTGAAGACTGCGCAACTGTTAGTGAGTCGTCATATTCGAATTTGCTCAACAATACTTGCGGAATAAGATGTATCACTTCGCCCGTCATCATCAGCCTGTTGCGCAATTCCCTATCCTCTTCAAGACAGTCGCGATATCCGCCGTGACGGACAAAAATCTGGGCATCAAACAAACCGGCATTGATCAGAATCCAGTCTCCCGATTGCCCTGATCCGCCCTGCATATTTGGAAAGAAATCATCCACCATGCTCAACGCGTGTTGCACAACTAGGCGTGTCCCGTCACGCCGGACCAGCTCATGTTCGGTCAGCACCAGTGATATCGAAATGGTGCGGTGCAGTTCGCACCCAAAGGTCGCCCAATTAAGGCTGCGGTCAGTGACAACAGAGGTACTAAATAGCGTGCGGGCCTGCATTAGCAACTTGTCTGGCATCGGTAGATCGTCGGAATCGTGAAAGGTAATGGCATCTGCCTTGGAAAGTGCAATACCTGTATTCTTGGCTTGTGCAGTTCGCATATTTCGAGCAAGACGGATATAGACTACATCAGGATGCCTAAAAAAGGGTGTCAATACTTGACGAGTGTCATCGGTCGAGCCATCATCAATTATGGTTATCTGTTTGTTTGGATAACTTTGACGCAATGCGGCGTTGACTGCATTTACTATCAATCCGGCACGATTGAATGTTGGAATAATTATGTTAATTCGTTGCATGCGGTAACCTTGGTGGAGATAGATTTTTCTCAGCTGAGACTGCTATCCCAAGTAGAATTCTTAGGATATAATCTACAGGAGCCCCTTTTAATATACGCTACTTGTCAATAGGAACAATAACAAAAGAGTAACGAATTTAGAACAAGTTACGCCTGTCGATTTTAGTAGTTTTAGAAGTGAAAAGCAGGGGCTTTTTTTGAGCTCTCAAAAGTTTTGCCGGAACTTTTTATTAGTCATTAGAGTTCAGCATCCTAAGGTTATGAATTAACTCTTTGACCTGAAGCATATACCCGCTCGCCCTTACATGATCACCGGCTTTTCTTGCTGATTTATATTTAAACAATGTTCTGTTCAAAATACGAATATGCGCGTCCTTATACTTTTCTTCCATGCGTAGCTGCCCAGAGTTGTATATATTTATATGTAACATGTGAGCAATACGATTTCAACTAACGACGCTCTTGAGGGCGAGAGCGCCGAAATCAATATGTAGATTCTATTGAAAAAAACAAAAAAGAAGATTGATTATAGTAAAGGCTGTTTTACTGTAATTGACGCGCATGGAATAAAAATAGGAGAAATCAACAATAGTGACTACGTTTTTGACGCCGAAATGAACACGATTTACCGTTTAGATGGTGAAAATGTTTACGAACCGGGAGTGCCCAAGCCATATCGTTTGCTAGCTAAAATTGATACGGCTGGAATAGCAAAACTACCAGGATCTCTTGGTCCTTTATTCATAATAAAATCTCAAAAATAATTACCAAGCATGTAAGTGTGATTGGTAGATCCTGTTCTTAAGCAGGGGGGAGGTTTGAAAACCAATATGCGGCAGCTAAAACTTTCGCAAATCAACCGTATACGGGTCTAAATGACTCGAAACGGCGGTTCGGCGAGGGTAATTACCAGTATTGACACCTCTGATACAATCTTGGAGTACAGTACAAAAGTCAATCCTATCTCTTGGGCTGTGCCGCCCCAACGGAGCCGTGATTTGTTCCTATGGGGCGTTTTCGTTTTTAGTGTTTAAGTGCTGCCAAAAGCGCGACCCCAACTTCTCCGAATTGCAGAAAATGAAGTACTGATTCTTTGGGTCCCGAGGTGCTTTCGATGTGTGATTTGCGATGGTAGACCCAATCGGCAAACCCCTCGATTAACCAAAGCGGCAAGATAAAGTAGATAAGGATTAAAACTAGCGGATCATTCAACACCATAGTTATCTCGGCGTATGAGTTCCTACTGACAGACGGTCAAAACGGCATGGGCGCCGATTAAGGGGTCTCGCGCGCGCAGTCCGCCTATGGGACCACAGCTACAAAGCCATTATTGCCGGGCTATTTCTTATAAATATGGCGGCCAATACATATTCCAACCAGGCCAGCAACAAGCAAAGCACAGCCGGGGCTTCGGCGGGTAGAGTCTTCGATGGACCCAAAAATTGAGTTCACGGCGTACGATGCATCCCCCGCGGCCTGCGATGCTATTCGTTTAATTTCCCTCCTGGGATCGTCAAGTAAACTTTCAGCCGCCGCCTGGGTGTTTTCAGCAGCTTTTGCAGATTTATCTTGGATAGTGTCGTCATTTATCACCATATCACCTCATAAAGAGACAAGGCTGTATACCGAAATGGCCAGCCTATATCAACATCTTAAACATAGTCCGGGATTTCTCGCGGCGCTATTAACGAACATTTACCCTCTTTTACTTCTGTATCGATATGGTCGAAGGTAGAAGAACCGCCTCGTTTATAGAGTAGCGGATATGATCATGGCGCCATTTTTCGTCTGCCTACCCGACATCGGTGTCCCGCTTGCCTTCTCTGACAGCTGACTTAAGGTCGTCGTCAGACAGTATGGAGTCGTCTGGGTCACCTGCTTTACTTTGTAGCGCAGACTGAAACCTCAACTTTTGCATATACGGCGTCGGCTTCTTTTTGCGATAGTCTAAGAACTCCTTACCATAGTAGGCCCGCGCTTCTGCGACATTTTTTTCTCCCGTAACGATATCGTGCATTAAATTGAGAGCCAGAAAATTTGCTTCTTCGTCATGACAGCGAGCAGAAACTTCGCCGGCGGTCCTTTCAACGATTACACTGCCGTCAAATTTGGCAAGTTCGTCGAATTTATCAACAGGAACTTGATAATCGATAACCGACTCAATGCAGTCTATATGAGGAGCTGGAAAATTGTGCTGATAGAACGTTTTGGATGCTACGATCCGCTTCCATGGTCCGGGATTAAGCCAGACAAGTGTCGTTGGGGTAGTCTCTTGTGGATCGCCATACTTATCAAGGACCAGTTGCGTTGCCTCTCTGGATTCTTCCGGCCAATCCTGGATAATTTGACTGCCGTTTCTTTCGTGCATATTGGTCTCCATTCAACTAAACAGTGCAGCAAAGAGAGTATGAAATATGGGAAAAAAGTAGCACTTCCTTTTGTTAAAAGAGAGCAGACACATGCGTGCCCTTTCAAAAAATCATACGCTTTTTTGTGGACTGCTTGCTTTCGTATTAGAATCTAAATGTTAATGCCTCTGCCACGCATACGCTTACCCCGCTTGTGGATAGCGGCATTTGACCAAAAACAGAGATGTAGCAATAGCGAGCAGTCTGTTACTAGAGGTGTCGTCCAAACATAAATTCTTTACGTCGTCCCGGTTTATGCGCTAAATTGATTTCAGCCATGAGGGTTTCCACGTCATTTTGATCCCGGAGAATCTAAGCGCAGTCTATTGTTAGAGAAGATCCTCGAGGCTCTTTTAAAGGACATGCTCATGAATAAGCGACGCGATACGAAATCGAGTGCAGGAAAGTCCGATCTTCACACAAAGTCCATTGTTTTGCACGTCAACGGATTAGGTCATCATATTGACATTGCACCATGGATCACCCTGCTCGACGCCTTGCGCGATCGGCTCGACCTGACCGGCACGAAGAAAGGCTGTGATCATGGACAGTGCGGCGCCTGTACTGTCCTGGTTGACGGCGTACGAGTCAATTCCTGTCTCACGCTTGCTGTCATGAAAGACGGCGCTGACATCACCACAGTGGAAGGTCTGGAGACTGACGGAAGACTTCATGCTTTGCAAGAGGCTTTCGTAAAATACGATGCTTTTCAATGCGGTTATTGCACGTCGGGCCAAATTCTGTCAGCGATTGGCCTCGTAAAAGAGGGGCACGCAAAGACTCATGACGAAATTCGTGAGTTGATGAGTGGCAATCTGTGCCGCTGTGGAGCCTATCCCAACATCGTTACGGCAGTCGAAGAGGTATTACAAGCCAAAGAAGGCCCAATATGACTCCTTTCACTTACACCCGAGCACGCGATATAGAAGAAGCTGTTCGCGCAGCTTCAAAGGACAGTAGATCTAAATATATAGCTGGCGGAACAAATTTGCTTGATCTTATGAAGGAGAACGTTGAACGACCAACGCATCTTATAGACATTACCCATCTCCCGCTTAAAGCGATAGTGAAAGCCGAAGATGGCGGCCTGCTACTCGGCGCGCTAACGACTAATAGCCAAATTGCCTACGATGAGCGAGTATTGCAGCATTACCCCCTGCTTGCTAGCGCGATCCGCGCCGGAGCTTCGCCGCAACTCAGGAACGCCGCCACGACAGGTGGAAATTTGCTGCAACGCACTCGCTGCTACTATTTCTATGACACTGCCATGCCCTGTAATAAACGCAGGCCCGGCTCAGGCTGTGGCGCCATTGGCGGCACAAACCGGATCCATGCGATCCTTGGCACAAGTGATCACTGTATCGCCACGAATCCTTCCGACATGTGTGTCGCGCTGGCCGCGCTCGGAGCAATTGTGCATGTTATCGGCCCCGACGGCAAACGCAAGATCGCTTTTGCTGATTTTCATCGTCTTCCCGGCGAACATCCTGAAGTAGATACCACCTTGAAGTCTGGGGAATTGGTTACATCGGTGGAATTACCTGCAGGCAGCTTTTCGACAAACTACAGTTATCTCAAGCTGCGTGATCGCCTGTCCTATGCTTTCGCGTTGGTTTCGGTTGCCGCCGCTCTGCGGATCGAGGAAGACGCAATCACGACGGCTCGCCTGGCTCTAGGAGGCGTGGCCCATAAGCCTTGGCGCGACACGGCAGCAGAGGAATGCCTGAAAGGAAAGCGACCCTGTCATCAGGCCTTTGGCGAGGCTGCTGATCTGATATTGAACGGCGCTGACGGCCACGGAGACAATGACTTCAAAGTTTTCTTGGCACGCAGTGCGATTATACGGGCTCTGGAGCAGGCCGCCGCAGGAACGCCGCAGTCACAGATCGACAAGAAGATTGCGTGAGGAGCATACATCAAATGAATAAACTAACCGAAGTATCCGCTTCCGCAGCAGTTGGCGCTGTTGGAGAACGTTATGTAGGACATAGCGTAGACCGCGTGGACGGGCGCGCCAAGGTGACGGGCGAAGCCAAATATTCATCCGATTTCACCGCTGCTGACCTGGCGCACGGGGTTGTTCTTAATAGCAGCATTGCCAGAGGTCTTATCCAACGCATCGACACAACCAAGGCACTCACTTTACCTGGCGTTATTGCCGTCTTTACACACGAAAACCGGCCCGACCTCGCCTGGTACAATCACAGTCATAAGAACAAGGACACGCCTACTGCCCATTTTCGCCCGCTGGCGGACCGGGAAATACATTATAGCGGTCAACCGATTGCTCTCATTGTTGCGGAAGACGCAGAAACGGCTCGCTATGCATCGTCTTTGATCGAAGTGCAGTACGCGGCCGATTCACATCAAACCAGTTTATTGGCTGCACGCGATAATTCCAATTTATCATCGGAAACGAAAGCAATCGCGAAGAAGACGCCGGATTCGCGCGGTAACGCGGCAGAAGCTTATTTTTCAGCGCCAATCAAAAATCGCACAGAGTACCATTTCTCAATTGAACACCACAACCCTATGGCGCCCCACGCCTCTACCGTAATATGGCGCGAGAAATGTGGCATTACGGTGCATGACAAGACACAAGGTCCAAAACAGACACATGACTTTGTGTGTGAAGCGTTCGAGTTTCCCAAGAGCGATGTTCAGGTCATTTCACCCTATGTGGGCGGCGCGTTCGGGCTGGCTATTCGACCGCAATACCAACTTTTCTTGGCAGTGATGGCGGCTCGCGAACTTAAACGTTCCGTTCGCGTCGTGCTGTCCCGCGAACAGATGTTTACAATTGGCTACAGGCCTGAGGCGTTACAAACAATCTCGCTGGCCGCCGAACGCAATGGAACACTGACTTCCATTATGCACGACTCTATAGGAAACACTTCGCAACTCGAAGATTTTGAGGAGTCAGTTGTCAAATGGAGCGGCTTGCTCTATCACTGCCCAAATGTAGAGCTAAGCTATCGTCTCGCAAGGCTAGATCTTTACACTCCTACCGACATGCGCGCCCCCGGTGCCGCCACCGGTGTAAACGCCTTCGAACAGGCAATCGACGAGATGGCTTACCTTGTTCGCATGGATCCACTGGAATTCCGGCTAAAAAACTACGCTGAGCGAGACGCAATCGAGAACAGGGACTTTACCAGCAAAGAACTCAAAGCCTGCTACGCACAAGGCGCTGAACACTTCGGCTGGAATAAGCGTACTGGCGAACCGCGTTCGATGCGAGACGGACGCGAACTAGTCGGCTGGGGCATGGCTACCGGTATCTGGGAAGCATTTCAGCAGAAAGCAAGCGCGCGCGCTACGTTTTCCAACGACGGCATTCTGGAAATAGCCAGTGCCGCTGCAGATATCGGAACCGGAACCTATACAATTCTCACGCAAATTGCCGCCGACACACTTGGCCTTCCCATGTCTCGCATCACGACGAAACTCGGTGACTCTTCCTTGCCGCCAGCACCCATAGAGGGCGGATCATCAGGTGCAGCTTCATTCGGTTCTGCCGTCATGATGGCCTGCGAAGCACTAAGAAAAGAGATCGCGAACCAAGCGATAAAATTGAAGTCTTCACCTTTCGGGCGGGCGAGCGTTGACGACCTGGCTTTCTCTGACGAGGCCATCGTCCTAAAATCTGATCACAGTCTGCGCCTGTCTCTCGTAGATGTACTTCGGTGCTGCGGCAAGCAGAAAATGGAAGCTGAAGCCAGTGCAGAACCCAATAAAGCGAGCGACAAGCAATACTCCAGTTACGCCCATTCAGCCGTATTTGTTGAGGTCAAAGTGGACGAGGAACTGGGCCAGGTACGCGTTACCCGCGTTGTCAACGCGGTAGCTGCAGGAAAGATTCTGAACCCCAAGACAGCGAAAAATCAGATTTCGGGAGGCGTAGTTTGGGGCATTAGCAAGGCCCTATGCGAAGAAGGGATGTTGGACAATAGTGCCGGTCGATTCATGAACCATAACTTTGCCGAATATCATATTCCGTCAAACGCCGATATTTACGATATAGACGTTATTTTCGTCGAAGAAATTGACCGAAAGGTCAACGTGTTGGGAGTAAAGGGTGTGGGAGAAATCGGCATTGTCGGTACCTCCGCAGCTGTAGCCAACGCCATATTTCATGCCACTGGCAATCGTATCTACGAGCTTCCCATAACGATTGACAAAGTGCTGAGGAAGTAAATTCGATGGTTTCCATCATGTGAGGGGTACGAAAATCTTGCTCCGATGGATGTGTATAATTTATGCACTACGTTAAATTGATAAAATCCATCAATGCAAATAATCGGATATTTTCTTCGTGACACGGGTCGATACTGAAAGCTAATGGACAGTACTAGCTTGTCGAATTCTAGTTGCGTGCACGCTCGAGATGCTGATACTTAACTCTTCTGGTCAGATTCTTGTCACCCGCTATTTATACCAGTATCGCTGAGACGATTTACTACTATGCAGAAAATGGAGTTCTACTAATAGTAGTTTAACTATTGTGGAATCAAAATCTTTTAAAAGTACAATTAGACCTGTCCCTCACACAGATGTTACTGTTTCCTATGTTGTGAACCAACGCGAAAAAGGAGAAAGCAATGCCATTTCGTAGACGAAACCGCAGTGTAGATTTTTCTAAGAAAGAAGGCCCAGAGTTCGACTATTGGTTAAAGTCGAATATTTCCGGCGGATTTAAAGATTGGTATCGTACTGAGGAAATTGATAGAGAGAAATGGTTGCAAAAGCTAAGCTGTACTAGCTCAGACATGATCTGACAGTTACCCGCTTGTAATGCAGTGTCTGTCAGATTAGATTTGGTTCACATTCTTCGATTCCCAAACCGCCTTACCCTCAAGCAAGGTCTGCATTGGCGTTCTGCCG
>NZ_KI650984.1 GCF_000506985.1 Advenella kashmirensis W13003 | reverse complement strand
TAGTGGATGGACATCTGTGAAAGTAGGTCATCGTCAGGCTTTTTATTCCAATCATTCGCCCCGTTTCTCTCTTGAGTCCGGGGCGTTTGTGCGTCTGGACGCTTTAAAAACCAAATTACAAATATAAAATTATCCGCCCGGTACACAACACCCACGCTGCGGTGCTCGGGTAGGCGCCCATCCGTATTTCTCCCACCCTCTACACACGGGGACAGGATCTGGACAAATTCGTCACGACCATGAATGCGCTGAGCAAATAATCTAGACTTTTTTCAGACCTGATCGCAGTATTGCAACACTCGCCGACGGCGAGTGTTTTTGCTGATGCTTATTGCCCACATAAGCGCAAAGTGTTCGGTTGAATCGTTACATTCCACAGCAATTGGTAGGCATCCTTCATGCTTGTGGCTGGCGGTATCGTTACAATATGTCTTTGGACAAAGGATGATACATGCAGCGGAACGCAGGAACCGATGGCCTGAAAATGGCACTGGCAATGATGGTGGTCGCACTGCATGCGTCCCTTTTTACCGAAACAGCCGAATATCTGAACTACGTTTTTGTTAACGGCCTGCTGCGTATTGCCGTACCGGTTTTCTTTATTATCAATGGTTTTTACTTCTACCCCTTGATTGCCCGAGGGCGTCCTTTCCTGGGGTGGGCGCGGCGACTGGCGGTGCTGTATGCCATCTGGATGCTGCTGTATTTGCCATTCTACTGGCCTGCGCACCTGGATGTGACCCGTGACCAAATTGGTCTGCTGGAAAAATTCATATTTGGTTATCACCATCTCTGGTACCTGGTGGGTACACTCGGCGCCGGCGCCGTATTGTATTTAATGCGCAAATGCACCGACAAACAGATGCTGATCACAGCCGTTGTGCTGTTTATTACTGGCTATGTGATTCAGGGAATCAGTATTTTTGCTCCACCGGAAGTTGGCCTGGCTGGTTATTTGTTCAACTCGGGATGGTTGTTCCGTAATTTTCTGTTCTTCGGTTTCCCGTTGTTTTCAATCGGCTACCTGATTGCCAAACATAAAGTGCACAAATCTCCCCGAAGGGACCCACAATTGCTGTGCGCCATTTTCGCGGCCGCGGTGTTGCTGGTGCTCGAGAGCACGGCCTATTATTATATGCATCCGGTCAAGGCTGGGGTCGATATGTATTTGTCTCTGCTGGTCTTGTGTCCGCTGATTTTCATTTTCTTTCACAGCCGCTCGGCCAGACTCAATACCGATTTTCTGTCAAAGCTGTCTACTGCGATCTATCTGACCCATGTCTTTTTTATCAATATCCTGCTCAATACCGGCTGGATGGAGCAGGGAACCGCATTGTTCGTCATGGTAATGTTTGCCAGCACGGTGGTGTCAGCCGTGCTGGTCTGGTCGGATCGCAAATGGAATATGCTGTTTTGACGCTCAGAAGCGGGTCGTGATAAAGGACACGGCTTGACCATGTTCATCAAGAATGGGCATCCATTTCCATTTGTCGAATGTGGTGCAGGGGTGCGAGATGCCCAGGATCACCCGGTCGCCGACGGCGGGCGCCGGGCCCTCCTTGTCAAAACGCAGATAGGCGTGCTGGTCATTCAATGCCGTAATGCGCCAGTCGGCAGGCGGTGTTTGTCGTTCACGCTGACCCGCCGGTGCCAGGCCGGTCACGAAGGGCAGTGTCATATCGTACGACATATCGCGCTTGCCACCGGTCAGCAACGCCAGACCTGGTTCCGGCACCGACTGCACCATGGTCCAGATTTCCAGCGCGGCCTGCAGGCTGTCCTGCAAGTGTTCCCGTTCCTCGACTTTGATCAGGTGTTGGTGATAGACGCCATGGTCGTGGGTAATGTAGCAGCCTGATCGCAGTACACCCCGTACCGGGCGGTCCAGGCTGATGGTCAGGCCAGGCACGACCAGATCGAAAATGGCCGACCCACCAGCCGACATAATCAATTCATCGGTTTCAAATAAGTCCTCTTGCGCGCAACGGCGGGCAACCGCTTCGCAGCGGTCCATCAGCTCATCCACTGAAGCCTTGTCTTTGTCTGTATCGGTGGCCAGACTCCCCTCGTAGCATTCAATTCCACCTAGCGCCAGTATCGCCGAAGAACGGACGCGCCGGGCCAGTTCCACAGCCTGCTGCAGATCGCGGCAACCGGTACGCTGGCCAGCAATGCCAATTTCCAGCAGACAATCAAAGTGTATGTTTTGCGCGCCGGGCTGCTGACGCGCTGCCCACGCTTCGATATAACCAACCTGTTCGATTGAGTCGACCAGAAACCAGACGCGCAGGTCGGCGTGGCGCTGCAACAGATTATGCAGGGTAACAAGGTCAGCATCGCATATAACCTGATTTGCGATGATGATGCGCCTGGCTCCCGCTTCGATTCCTGCCTGGGCCTGGAATAGGGTCGCGAAGGTCAGCCCCCAGGCACCGGCCTCAAGCTGCCTGCGAAAAAGCTCGACAGACATGGTGGTTTTGCCGTGTGGCGCCAGGCTGACGCCCTTGCGTTGCGCAAATGCCTGCATCCACCGTAAATTGTGGTCAAGAGCCGGCTGATTCAGGACTGCCAGCGGAAACGCCAGGTCATTGTCGTAGACATTGAGGCGGGCCGCCGCAAAGGTTTCTGCCTGTATGGGGCTCAGCCCTTGGGGGAAATGCTTCAGTCCGGCCGCTGGTGGCATAAAGAAGGTAGTCATGTCAATGTCCTGGTGAGGCAGCAGGCGACGATGGGCTGTCAGTGTTGTGGTGGTGTGTCTAATCGGGTTTGGTCTGATCCAGGGGCCGGTTAGGCTGATCGTCGGTTTCGTCGTCGGCGTCGTCATCCTGTATATCGATCTGGCTTAATTTTTCCCAAAGAAGGCCCATTTGCTCGAAATACTCGTAAATATCGACCAGCGTGAGCTCGTCTGTCTCGGCTGAGCCGCCCAGGACGGCAGGTACGGGAAGGGCGAAGACGGTGTTGTCCGGCATGGCGACGTCCAGCATCGGCGCCAACAGAGGCAGCGAGAAATAGTCGGTAATGAATTCGGGGTCGCCAAGGACATTGCGAAACTGTTCAAAATCGGCCGCTATCTGTTCCAGTTCGCCATCGGTGGTATCCAGAAACAGAATGCGGCCTGTTTCTGGATCCAGTAAAAAGCAGTCGGCTGTTTTGGTGACCAGCAGTACTTCCACTTCTGGCGGCAGCAACCATTGCCAGTGTTTGAGCAGTCGTGGCTGGTCAAGTTGATCGGTGGCAATGGTCAGATCGTTCAGATTCACGGGTGCTCCTTGTGTGGGTGACGGGGCAGGAGCCGGGCCGATTGCAGCCTGCCGGGTCAGGACGATTGAATACGCAGGCGGTATTCTTCGTCGTTCATGAAAATATATCGTACTGCATCGATCAGGCTCAGAAAGACGGTCAGTGGCAGCCAGATAAAGCTGATAATCAGGTAGAGCAGCCCCATGCCGATCTGGCCGTTATAGAATCGGTGCGCGCCCAGCCAGCCCAGGAAGATTGCCAGGAAAATAGCTATTTTACGGGAACTGGCCTGACGGGTCAGCTCTTCGTCCTTATTCTTGTAGATCCAGATGCAGACCACGGCTGTGACAACCAGGGCGACGACGATCTTGACTGGATGTCGGGACACGTACTCGGAGACTGTGTAATACAGGTCTGAAAAATTGTAGATGACCAGGCCCGTAATGTCGTGCAGCCAGACGGCCAGGGCGGTGAAGACGCCTTCGCCGAAGGTCAGCCCGATCAGGACGATGATGAACACGATAATAGGCAGGAGAATTTTCTGAAGCATGACAGTGGTCCGGTTGGGCACAAAGCGATCGTGATGGCTGACGGGTTGCGCCAACGCCTCACGGAAAGCAGGTTAAGAATGCGGTAAACAAAGGATAAATAAGGCTATATTCGCATAAAAACAGGGTTTGGCCGAAAGCGGCGGGCGCATGGATGCTTCATTGGGTTTCGGGTGCGTCTTGCAGGAACAGGCCAGGCCTAGGCATCGGCCAGGGTGAATACATTTCGTTCGAGGGGCAGGGGCTGGCCGCGGATCAGATCGGTCATGACGCGCGCCGAGCCCGATGCCAGCGTAAAGCCCAGCGCGCCCTGGCCGATATTGAGCCACAAATTGCCATAGCGTGTGCCATCGATAATCGGTTTGCCTTTGGGCGTGGCCGGACGCAGACCCGCCCACAGGGTAGCCAGATCGTAATTGCCGGCGTCCGGGAACAAATTGCGGGCTTCCTGTTTCAGGGTTTCGATGCGTGCGGTGTCGATATGGCGATCCAACCCCACCATATCGGCCATGCCCGCTACCCGCAGGCGTTCACCCAGGCGGGCATAGACGACCTTGCGCTCGTAATCGGTGATGCTGACCACAGGCGCATCGGTGGCGCTCTGGATGGGCAGCGTCAGGCTGTATCCCTTGAGCGGGCTGACCGGAACGGCAATACCCAGCGGCTTGAGCAGGGCAGTGCTGTCGCAGCCCAGCGCCACTACAATATGATCGGCAGACAAACGCTCTGCGTTGTCTGTTTGCACACTGACCTTGCGCGTGCTGTCTGTCACCAGTTTTTTGATCGGAGTATTGAATCTGAAGGTCACGCCACGCTGCTGCAGTATTTTCTTCAGGGCAACGGCAAGCTGGTAGCAATCGCCGCTTTCTTCGCTTTCGGTATAAATACCACCGCTCAGATGATCGCGCATGCGCTGTAGAGAGGGCTCCAGCGACAGGCATTCCTCTACCGAGAGGGCACGCTGCTCGCAACCCAGCGAGCGTTGAAAATCCAGTTGTTCAACGGCATGGTCGAATGAATCGCGACTGCGATGCACAATCAGCTTGCCGGCCCGCTTGTGATCGAAAGCAATGTTTTCCTGCTGCATCATGGTGTGATACAGATCGCGGCTCAGGAAAGACAGGGTCAGCAGTTCGCGGGTTGTATGATTGCTTTGCGTCGCAGTGCAGGCTTTCATGAAGCGCACATTCCAGCATAGGGTGGCCGGGTCCAGACTGGGGCGAAAGCGCAGCGGCGAGTTTTTGTCCAGCAGCCATTTGGGGACGTGGCTCATAACGCCCGGCCCGGCCAGGGGGGCGACATAGCTGTAGGACAGCTGCGCCCCGTTGGCGAAACTGGTTTCCAGCGCGACATCGTTGTTTCGGTCGACAACGGTGACTTCAAACCCTTCCTTGTTGAGAAAGTATGCTGTTGTCAGCCCGATAATGCCGGCCCCGAGAACCAGAACGTCCATGATTTTTCCGTCAGTATGAAAAAGTGTTGGTTTTGTCCGCCTGCACCCGGGCTGGGGAGGCGTGTGACTGCCAATTACCTGATTATAGGGAATTCAGCCAATCAATATCGGCCTGCGTGAACCCGGCGGCCATTCTGGCCTGCACATTGAATGGCCCGCGCGGCCGGGCGACCCCGTAGGCGTCCATCAACCCGGCGTAGGTGGCAACGGGGTCCCGCTGGTCGCGCTCGCAACAGTATAGGTACCAGCGATTGCCGATCTGCACATGGCCGATTTCATCACGCAGGATGATGTTCAGGATGTCCACCCCTTTACGGTCGCCGGCGTCGCGCAGCCGCTTCTGTATCGCGGGCGAGACGTCCAGGCCGCGTGCTTCGAGTGTGCGTGGCACCAGCGCCAGTCTGGCCAGGAGGTTGTCACGGGTTTTTTCGGCCATGTCCCACAGGCCATTATGCGCTGCAAAATCACCGTATTGATACCCCGAAGCTGCCAGATGGCCGCGCACCAGCGAGAAATGATAGGCCTCTTCACGGGCAACCTGCAGCCAGTCGCGGTAAAAATCGTCGGGCATGCCGGTAAATCGCCAGATGATATCGAGCGCCAGATTGATGGCATTAAATTCAATGTGGGCGATTGAGTGGATCAGGGCGGCTTTGCCTTCAGGGCTATGCGCCGAGCGCAAGGCCACCTTGCGCGGATCCACCAGTTGCGGACGGGCAGGACGTCCCGGCAGTGGCCGGGTTGGCTGTATGTCGGCATGCGCGCAGACGGGCAGGGTAGAGGCCAGTTGGTTGACTGCAGTGATCTTTTTGCAGGGATCGGGTTCGGCCAGCGCATCCAGTGCGGCTTGCCGAAGCGAAGAAAAGGCAGAGGTCATGGCAAAAAACAAACGATACTTTCATCCAAACCTTTATTTTAGTCAATGGCGGGCAATGGTATAGTCGTGTTTTTACTTTCCCGGGAAATCTCATGTCTGCTGCCGTACGCATTGTCTTTCTTGATCGCGCCACCTTACCTGACTTTATCGAACTGAAGGCATTTGATTTTGCGCATGAAGTCATCACGTATGACCAGACGAAACCCGAAGAAGTGGCCGGACGAATTGCACAGGCACAGATCGTAATCACCAATAAAGTACCGGTGTCGGCCGCAGACCTGGCCCGGACTGACGGACTCAAACTGGTGGCGGTGGCGGCCACGGGAACGAATATTGTGGATGTAGAGGCCTGCCGGCAAAAGGGCGTTGTCGTGACCAATATCCGCAATTACGCGGTCAATACCGTTCCGGAGCATACCCTTGCGTTGATCTTTGCCCTGCGACGCAGTCTGCTGGCCTATCATCTTTCGGTCGCCCGTGGGCGCTGGGCGCAAAGCGGCCAGTTCTGTTATTTTGATTATCCCGTCAGCGATCTTGCCGACAGCACGATCGGTATTTTCGGCTCCGGGGCGCTGGGCAGCGCGGTGGCCGGCCGGGCACAGGCGCTGGGCATGAAGGTGCTGTTTGCCGGTCGCAAAGGTGAGACGGCCGTCAAGAAAGATCACACGCCGTTTGAAGAAGTCATCGCCAGGGCCGATATATTGAGTCTGCATCTGCCGCTTACCGACGGAACGCGCCACATGATTGGTGCACCCGAACTGGCGCAAATGAAGCCTACAGCCATTCTGATCAATACGGCGCGAGGCGGGCTGGTTGATGAAGCCGCACTCGCCGATGCCCTGGAAAACGGGCAAATCGGCGGTGCCGGTTTTGACGTGGTTACCCAGGAGCCCATGCCGGATACGCACCCGTTCATGCGTCTGATGAACCGGTCTGACTTCATCCTTACGCCGCATGTCGCATGGGCCAGCCGCCAGGCAATCCAGACCCTGGCCGATCAGCTGGTGGACAATATCAATGCCTTTGAACGCGGCGAAATTCGCAACCCGGTGTGAGCCAACTGCGAATATGCTTTTGCTTACAGTCGTTACCTCTCGTGTTTGTAATAGGTAGAAATACGCGTTGTCATGGCGCCGGATATTCTCAATAATAATCAGAATACGGAGCGATCCGGCTGACCAATAAAAACAAGTACACAAATATAGTGCACAGACACGCAGAGTGGGAACATGGCTGAGACAACCACCCTTTACGGGAACTTTGACTATATTATTGCGGGTGCAGGTTCTGCAGGTTGCCTGCTGGCAAATCGCCTGTCCGCCGATCCGGCATGCAGGGTGCTGTTGCTGGAAGCGGGCGGCGACGACAAATGGCGCTGGCTGCATATTCCGGTCGGCTATCTTTACTGCATCGGCAACCCGGACACCGATTGGTGCTTTACGACGCATCCCGATGCCGGTCTCAATGGTCGCAGCATTGCCTATCCAAGAGGGCGGGTACTGGGCGGCAGCTCTGCCATCAATGGCATGATCTATATGCGCGGCCAGCGCGAAGACTACGATGGCTGGAAAGCAGCGGGTAACGCGGGCTGGGGCTGGGACGATGTCTTACCGCTGTTTCGCAAATTCGAAAGCCATTATGCTGGTGACTCGGCGATCCATGGCGGGACGGGCGAGTTGCGTGTCGAGCAGCAGCGCCTGCGCTGGGCGATTCTGGATGCCTTTCGCGAGGCCGCAGAAGAAGCCGGCATCCCGAAAATAGACGACTTCAACGGCGGCAACAATGAAGGGTCGTCCTATTTTCAGGTGACCCAGAAAAAAGGCGTGCGTTTCAGTGCGGCCTCCGCCTTTCTGCGCCCGATCAAAGAGCGCAGCAATCTGACCGTTATCACAAATGCAATGATCGACCGGGTCAATTTCAATGGTCGTACTGCACAGGGCCTGCAATTTCGTCATAACGATCATTTTTTCCATGCCAATGCCACCCGCGAAGTCATCCTGAGTGCCGGCGCGATCGGCTCGGTTCAGATTCTTCAGCGCTCGGGTATTGGCGCTGGTGATCTGATGCAGTCTCTGGGTATCCCTCTTATTCATCATTTACCTGGTGTGGGCCGCAACCTGCAGGATCATCTGCAACTGCGCATGATCTACAAAATCAGCAAGGCCCGCACGCTCAATACCATGATGCAGTCGCCACTGGCCAAGGCGTATATGGGTTTGCAGTATGCGTTATTGAAAAAGGGACCGCTGACCATGGCCCCGTCGCAGCTGGGGCTCTTTGCCCGTTCTTCATCCAGACAGTCGCGAGCCAATGTCGAATATCACGTGCAGCCCCTGTCACTGGAGAAATTCGGCGAAGGCCTGCACCCGTTTCCCGCGTTCACGGCATCGGTATGCAATATCCGCCCCACCAGCCGTGGGACGGTGGCCATTGTGTCGCCTTCGCTCGAATCGCGGCCCGATATTCTGTGCAATTATCTGAGTACCGATGAGGACGTGCAGGTGGCGTTGGACAGTATTCGACTCACGCGGCGTATCGCTGCTGCGTCTGCACTGGAAAAGTATGCGCCGCAGGAATGGCGACCCGGGCCGCTGGCCAAGAGCGATGATGACCTGATACGGGCGGCCAGCAATATCGGTACGACGATTTTTCATCCCGTGGGCACATGCAAAATGGGGAATGACGACATGGCAGTCGTGGATGCGGCTCTGAAGGTGCATGGGGTGGAGGGCCTGCGCGTGGTTGACGCATCCATCATGCCGACCATTACCTCCGGCAATACCAATGCCCCGGCCATGCTGATCGCAGAAAAAGGTGCACAACTGATTCTTGCATCACGCTAGGCATAGACAGCCTTATGACCAAGTCTTGTGATACAGCCGTGTAAGTAAGCGTTGTAAGGAAGCCTTATAGGTCGGCTTTATATTGAAATAGCCCACAGCCATATCATCGTCACGCTGTGCCGTCTTGGCTCGCAAGCGCAAAGCCTGCCGCAGGCAGGCGGTCCCGGCCTCTCTTAACAACCCAATCCGGTTCTCGGGCTTGTGGTTTATATCCGTTTTCTATAAATAAAGACATATTTATTCGTTCAGCTTCGGGCGTTGACCCGATAAGATGAGGCTTCACTGAGATCGTCTTGCCTGCATGTCGGCTCGACCGTACATTGGATGAATGAATCATGGCTTATCTTACTGCAGACACCACAACCGCTACGGTATTTGAGCGCCCGGTCCTGTGGTCGCCACCCAAGCGGGTGGCCAGCCTTGTGTGCATCGAAGAAAAAAGCCAGCAACTGAGTGAGCGTCTGCTGCAGATCGCCAGACAACATCAGCATGTACGCCTGGCCTCAAGCCTGTCGGCTGAAGATATGGTTATTTCAGATGTGATATTGCGCAATGCGCATCCGGACATTGCCGGCAGCATTGATATTTTCACGCTGGAAACGGGACGGCTGCCGGCGGAAACGCTGGCACTGCTGAATGATATTCAGACACACTACGGCACACAATTGGCGATATATACGCCGGCGGACGAGGCGGTGCAGGCCTATATCGATCGCTACGGTCTGAATGGCTTCTATGAAAGTCTGGCGGCTCGCAAGCAGTGCTGCGACATCCGCAAGGTCGTCCCGCTTGCTGCCGCCCTGGCCGACGCCGACGCCTGGATAACCGGTCAGCGCCGCGAGCAGTCGGTCACCCGTGGCGAGCTGGCTTTAGCTGAAGATGATACAGCGCGGGGCATCCGCAAATACAACCCCCTGTTCGACTGGTCCGAGCAGGACGTCTGGGCATATGTCGAACAGTTTTCTGTACCAGTCAACGCGCTGCACTATCAGGGCTATCCCAGCATCGGCTGTGAGCCCTGTACCAAAGCCGTCAGGACGGGCGAAGACCCGCGCGCCGGTCGCTGGTGGTGGGAAAACCAGGACAGCCGGGAGTGCGGGCTGCACGTTCACAATTGAAATTGAATTACGCATCGGCATCGATACAAACACATTATCAGGGAAATATATTGTCTATGGACACGCTATCGGGCTCCATCACTCAGCCTACCCACCTGCACACCGCACACCTGAAACGACTCGAAGCCGAGTCCATCTATATTATTCGCGAAGTCTACGCGCAAAGCCGCTCGCCCGCCTTGCTGTTTTCCGGCGGAAAAGATTCGGTTGTCTTGCTGCATCTTGCGCGCAAGGCATTCCGGCTTGGCAACCGGCCATTGGCCTTGCCGTTTTCGCTGGTGCATATCGATACCGGCCACAACTATCCGGAAGTCATCCGCTTTCGTGATGCGCTGATCGCCCAGCACGGTTTTAAGCTGGTCGTGGGGCATGTCGAAGATTCAATTCGCAAGGGCACCGTCAAACTGCGCCGGGCAACCGACTCACGCAATGCGGCGCAGGCCGTGACACTGCTGGAGACGATCGAGGCCCACGGTTTTGATGCGCTCATGGGAGGCGCGCGCCGCGACGAGGAGAAAGCCCGCGCCAAGGAACGCATTTTTTCCTTCCGCGATGAGTTCGGACAGTGGGATCCCAAGGCGCAGCGTCCTGAATTATGGGAACTGTACAACGCCCGTGTTCATGCCGGTGAACAGATTCGTGTGTTCCCGATTTCAAACTGGACTGAACTGGATATCTGGCAGTATATCGAACAGGAAAAGCTGGCGCTGCCCGAGATTTATTATGCCCATGACCGGGAGATCGTGCGCCGCAACGAACTGCTGGTTCCGGTGACTGAGCTGACCCCGAAACAGACGCATGAGCAAAGCGAAGTGATCAGCGTGCGTTTCCGAACCGTGGGCGATATCAGTTGCACCTGCCCGGTGGCCAGCACGGCGGCAACGCCCGGCGATATCATTCGCGAAACCGCGATCGCCGAAATTACCGAGAGGGGCGCGACGCGCATGGATGACCAGATCAGCGAAGCCTCTATGGAAAAACGCAAGAAAGAAGGCTACTTCTGACGTATCAGGATAATGATGATGACAACGACAAATACACAGGGACTGCTGCGTTTTATCACTGCCGGTTCCGTTGACGATGGAAAAAGCACGCTGATCGGGCGCCTGCTGTTTGACAGCAAATCGGTCCTGAGCGACCAGTTACTGGCGGTACGCAATGCCCGGCACAAGCGCACGGTGGGCGAGCAGATTGATTTTTCGCTGCTGACCGACGGACTGGAAGCCGAAAGAGAGCAGGGCATTACCATTGACGTGGCCTATCGGTATTTTTCCACCGTCAACCGCAAATTCATCATTGCCGATACACCCGGGCACGAGCAATATACGCGCAATATGGTGACCGGTGCCTCGACTGCCGATGCGGCCGTGGTGCTGATTGATCCGGTGCGCGCGCTGGACGAAGAGGACAATGTGACACTGCTGGCGCAAACGCGTCGTCATAGCGCCTTATTGCGGCTGCTGGGCATTCGCCATATCGTGGTGGCCGTCAATAAAATGGATCTGATCGGTTTTGACCAGCAACGGTTTGAAAAAATCTGTGATGCCTATGCGCAACTGGCAGCGCAGCTGGGAATTGAAGATGTGCGCTATATTCCGGTGTCGGCGCTCAGCGGCGATAACGTCGTATTGCGCAGTGAACAGATGCCTTGGTATACGGGCTTGCCGTTACTGTCGATCCTGGAGTCGATCGAATTGACGCAAGCGGCCGATAGCGATCCGGCGGCACTGCGTTTTCCTGTGCAACTGGTGGTGCGCCAGGACGGAAGTCAGGCCGATGATTTCCGGGGATACATGGGTAAAGTAGCCGGCGGACAATTGCATGTCGGGCAGACCATCCGGGTGCTGCCGGGTGATCAGACGGCTGTGGTAAAAGAAATTCTGGGGCCCGATGGCCAGCTTGATCGCGCAGTAGCGGGTGATGTGCCTACGCTCAGTCTGGATCGTGATATTGATATTTCACGAGGCGACATTATTGTCGCGGCCGACGCGCAGATCACCCCGCGCCGCGCGATTGAAGCCGATGTTTGCTGGTTTGATGCAGACCCGCTGGATTTGAAGCGCAAATATCTGTTGCGTCATACCTTTGCGTCGATTCCCGTTCGCATCAACCGGATCAATAAAGTGCTGGATGTGAGCACATTGCTGAACGAAACCGGTAGCGATCAATTGCGCCTGAACGATATCGGCCAGGTGCAACTGACTTTGCAAAAACCGCTGGTCAGCGACAGTTATGACCAGAATGCGGTGACCGGCTCGTTTATCCTGATTGACGAAGTCAGCAACAATACCGTGGCGGCTGGAATTATCAACGCGCCCGCGCTGGCCTGATCCGGTTTAAGGTCCGTGGCGTTTCCGCTCTCTTGCGGGGCGCCTTCATGAAAAACGCCGGTACGCCGGCGTTTTTTCGTCGATATACCTTTGCCGATACAGCGGCCACTTCTTTTTCGCCACATCGCCGACTTCTTTTTTGACAGCTGGGTGACATCTTTGTTCATACACCGGCGACTTCTCTATCGGTGTATTGGCGATCTTACAGGTATTCGCGGTCGGTTATGCACCCAGGGTGCGGCCTCAGGCGGCCGTCTTCTCTTTCCGATTGAAAACTGCCATTTTTCTTGGCTTGACATACACCGTGTCGCCCGGATTCAGACCCAGCAGGCGGTAGCGTTCCCGGGTCATCACCACTTCTATCGGATCACCTGATCCTTCGCGTCCCAGTTCCAGACGCACAACCGGACCAATGGCGTGAACGTGTTCGATTCTGCCGCGATCCAGTGCATTGTCGGCTTCCTGGGACAATTCGATATCGTGCGGTCGGATATAGGCAGTCACTTCATCGTTTGTATTGTCGCGCACATGGTCGGCAGAAAAGGGCTGGACATAATTGCCATGCGTGAATTTTTCATCCTGAATCCGGCCGTGAAACAGATTGACGTCGCCCAGGAACTGGGTTACGAATGCGCTGGCCGGGTGCTCATAAATCTCGTCGGGTGTGCCGACCTGTTCAATTTTTCCGTGGTTCATCACCACCACCCGGTCGGACACTTCCAGCGCTTCTTCCTGATCATGCGTCACAAAGATACTGGTCAGATGGATCTCGTCATGCAACTGGCGCAACCAGCGGCGCAGGTCCTTGCGCACGCGGGCATCAAGGGCGCCGAAAGGTTCATCCAGCAGCAGTACGCGTGGCTCCACGGCGAGGGATCGAGCCAGGGCAATGCGCTGGCGCTGGCCGCCGGACAACTGGGCCGGGTAGGCATCGGCCAGCCATTCCAGCTGCACCATTTTCAGCAGGCGGTGGACCTTGTCGCGTATTTCCGCTTTGGACGGACGGATCCGCCTGGGCTTGACCGTGAGGCCAAAGGCAACGTTATCGAACACGGTCATGTGACGGAACAGCGCGTAATGCTGGAACACAAAACCAATCCCTCTTTCGGCCACATGCTTGTGTGTGGCGTCGGTGCCTTCAAATAGCAACTGACCGGAATCGGGCTGTTCCAGCCCGGCCACGATTTTGAGCAGCGTTGTCTTGCCGCAGCCCGAGGGACCAAGCAGGGCCAGCAGCTCACCGCTGCGCACCTGCAGGCTGATGTCGGCCAGGGCAGTAAAATTGCCGAATGTTTTTGTGACGTGATGAACTTCAATGCTCACAATAATGTCCTTGTTCTGTCGGCCAACCGGAATTGGGCCGGAAAGGGGGCGGCTGCATTGGACTGGCCGGGTAGCAGCGGACGATGGCGTTGTTGGTAAGTCATGGTTGTATCAAGGATGGACGGGCTCATGATGGAATGAGCGCGGTCACGGGGCCCGCGCTGTCTGAGGGCAGACTTTGCGCCGCAATACCGCTGCGACGCAGCGATTGCTGATGCGACCGGTGCTGCTGCCATTCCACGAAAGACTTGATCACCAGTGTCACGATCGCCAGCAGCGCCAGAATCGAGGCGCACACAAACGCCCCGGCGATATTGAATTCGTTGTACAGAATTTCCACATGCAGGGGAATGGTATTGGTTACGCCACGGATATGACCCGAGATCACGCTCACGGCACCAAATTCGCCCATGGCGCGGGCATTGGTCAGGATTACGCCATACAACAGTCCCCATTTGATATTCGGCAGGGTGACATGCCAGAATGTCTGCAGGCTGCCCGCGCCCAGCACCAGCGCCGCGTGTTCTTCGTCGGCACCCTGCGACTGCATCAGCGGGATCAGCTCGCGCGCCACAAAGGGAAAGGTGACGAAGGTGGTCGCCAGCACAATGCCCGGAACGGCGAAAATGATTTTCAAATCATGGTCGTCCAGCCAGACGCCAAGCGCCGTCTGGTTGCCGAAAAGCAGCAGATACATGAGGCCGGCGACCACGGGTGAAACGGAAAACGGCAGATCAATCAGTGTGATCAGAAAGCTCTTGCCGCGGAAATTAAAGCGCGCGATCGCCCAGGCGGCGGCGATACCAAACAGGACATTGAGCGGCACCGCGATGGCGGCGGTCAGCAGTGTCAGGCCGATGGCCGAGACGGCGTCCGATTGACTCAAAGTGTCCCGATAGAAGGCCCAGCCTTTGCTGAAAGCCTCGCCGAATACCAGAAACATGGGCAGGGCGATAAATAGCAGCACAAACACCATCGCGATGCCGGTGAGGCTGCGGCGTACCCAGGGTTTCTCCGTGCGACGAAAAGATTGATTCATGCCAGGCCTCAATTCATGCCATTGCGTTTGTTATTCCACCGCTGGATCAGATTGATCAGCAGCAGCACCAGAAAAGAGATCATCAGCATCAGCATCGCCAGGACGGTTGCGCCTTCGTAATCGGATTGTTCCAGTTTGGCGGTAATCAGCAAGGGGGTGATTTCCGACACCATGGGAATATTGCCGGCGATAAAAATGACCGAACCATACTCGCCCGCCGCCCGGGCAAAGGCCATGGCAGCGCCGGTCAGCAGGGCGGGGGCGATGGCCGGGAAAATAACCCGGGAAAAAATCTGCCATCGGCTGGCACCCAGACAGGTCGCCGCGTCTTCCAGTTCCGGTTCCAGGTCTTCCAGTACGGGCTGGATGGTGCGCACAATAAACGGCAGGCTGATGAAGATCAGGGCGATGACAATACCGGCTGGCGTATAGGCGATTTTGATGCCCAGCGGCATCAGCAGGCTGCCCAGCAGACCGTTGGGTGCATACAGCGTAGTCAGGGCAATCCCGGCCACTGCCGTGGGCAGGGCAAAGGGCAGGTCGATAAAGGCGTCAATGATTTTCTTGCCGGGGAATGAATACCGGACCAGTACCCACGCCGTCATGACCCCGAACACGACGTTGATCAGTACCGCAAGCAGTGATGAGCCGAACGTAATGTAGAGCGAATGGATCACACGTTCGTGGCCGATCGTCTTGATAAAACCCTCAATGCCCGGTTGCGATGCCCAGCCGAACAGAACGGCAAAGGGGATCAGCACGATCAGGCTGAGCCAGAAAAGGGTAATGCCCAGCGTCAGACCAAAGCCGGGCAGTACCGAATATTGTTTTTGAAGAAGTGTCATTAAATCATCTGATCGGAAAATCGCGCAATTTCAATTGCCATTATTTTTTCAAATAGATCTGGTCAAACAGGGCACCGTCGGCAAAATGCTTTGCATTGGCCGCATCCCAGCCTCCCAGGTCAGCAATCGAGACCGTTTTCAACGCGGGGAACAGCTTGCCGGCCTCTGCCGCCAGCGAGGGGTCGGTTGGCCGATAAAAGTTTTTGATCGCGATGCGCTGTGCCTCGGGGGTATAAAGAAAATTCAGATAGGCAGTGGCCACTTCACGTGTGCCGCGTTTGTCCACGACCTTATCCACCACGGCAACCGGGGGCTCTGCCAGGACCGACAGCGAAGGCACCACGATGTCAAACTGGCCCTGGCCCAGCTCCTTCTGGGCAAGAAACGCTTCGTTTTCCCAGGCCAGCAATACGTCGCCGATCTGACGCTGCACAAAGGTCAGCGTCGAGCCGCGTGCGCCCGAGTCCAGCACGGGCACATGGCTGTACAGGTCCTTCAGGTATTGCTTGGCGGTCTCTTCGGTTGCATTGGGTTGTTCTTTGGCCCAGGCATAGGCTGCCAGATAATTCCAGCGTGCCCCGCCCGAGGTTTTAGGGTTGGGCGTAATAACCTGGACACCGGATTTGGTCAGATCGCCCCAGTCTTTGATTCCCTTGGGATTACCCTTGCGAACCAGGAAAACAATCGTTGAGGTAAACGGGGTACTGTTGTGAGCAAATTTGCTTTCCCAATCGGCATTGATGCGCTTGCTCTTGCGCGCGATGGTATTGATATCGATCGCCAGCGCGAGCGTAACCACATCGGCGTCCAGTCCGTTATCGACAGAGCGTGCCTGGGAACCGGAACCGCCATGAGACTGCTTGATCACCAGGTTGTCACCGGTTTTGTCTTTCCACTCCTTGGCAAAAAGCCCGTCAATTTCCTGATACAGCTCCCGCGTTGGATCATAGGACACGTTCAGCAGCGTGATGTCGCGGGCGTGCGCCACGGCAGAAAAGGTGGTGACAGCGACGGCAGCAAGGGTCAGGCTGCGAATAGTGTGTGCAAGTGAAATCATGGACGGCCCGTATCGGTTAGAAATGTGCGAAAAAGGATGCAATGGGCTTCAGTGTAGAGAAACCGGCCATGAAGACGAACGATTAAATTCTGATAATGATATGTGCAGGAACAATATAAAACAGGGTACAGCAAAGCCAGGGAAATAAACCAATGCCGCCAGACACCGCGCCAGCCCTCGTGTTATTTCGATTGTGATAAAAAATATCGGCAGGAGAAAACAAAGCCCGCAGAAGCGGGCTTGGAAAATCGGGTAATAAGTTAATAAACGTGGTGGCTATTGTTTTCAATAATGCGACCCGCTGAAATGAACCTGTTGCAATGAACGTTCGGGTGTGGTGACGTTATTCCCGCGAGGCCGTCGCTTGTCAGGCCACCTCTTGTGATTGTTGCGCTCAGACGTCCAGCAATTCCTCGGGATCTTTTTCGCGATGCTGTTCAACACTGACTTGGCCGATGCGCCGGCCATCCAGCGCCACGACTTTGAACACCGTTTTGATCGGCCCCTGCTCCAGTTCGAAGACATCGCCCGGTTCGGCCAGCCGGTCGAACTGGCGCAACAGATAGCCGGCCAGCGTGGCGGTTTCTTCGTTGTCATCATACAGGCCATCGATATTGAGGATCTGCTCCAGATGACGCAGGTCGGCCGCACCGTCGATCATCCAGTGACCTTCTCCCAGATCGACGATATCGGGCGTTTCGTCTTCGTCCGGAAATTCGCCGGCAATCGCTTCGAATACGTCCATAGGCGTGACCAGCCCTTCGATGGCGCCGAATTCATCTGTGATCACGACCAGCTGGCCACGGCTTTCTTTCAGCGTCTGTATCAGCGTCAGAATATTGATGGATTCGGGCACGACCAGTGGCTTGCGCAGTTTTTTGACGTTGATCCGGCCTTCGGTCAGAATATCGGCAACCAGGTCGCGCGCCCGGCCCACGCCGATAATTTCGTCCAGTGCCCCCCGGCAGATCGGGAAAAAGGTATGCGGTGTGTTGATGATTTCGTCGCGAATCTGGTTGATGTCGTCGTCGATATTGATCCAGGAAATGTCGGCGCGTGGCGTCATGATCGAATGGATGCTGCGATCGGCCAGGGTCAGCACGCCGCTGACCATATAGCGCTCTTCATCCTCGAACACAACCGGCAGCTCGGTTTCCATGCTGGGGTTTTCCATATGCGCTTCATCGGGAGGACGCTTGCCCAGCATGCGCAGAATCCCCTCGGCCGTGCGTTCCCGCATGGGGCGGATTGCCTCGGAACGCTTCATGCTGTGGCGGGCGATCTGGTTGAAAATTTCGATCATGACCGAAAAACCGATGGCCGCATACAGATAGCCCTTGGGCACCTTGAAGCCGAACCCTTCCGAGAGCAGCGAAAAACCAATCATCAGCAGAAAGCCCAGACACAGGACTACGACGGTAGGATGCCGGTTGACAAAGCTGGTCAGGGGTTTGGAGGCCACGAGCATGACCGCCATGGCAATAATGACTGCCGCGAACATGACCGGCAGGTGATCCACCATACCCACGGCCGTAATAATAGAGTCCAGCGAGAACACCGCATCCAGCACGATAATCTGCGTGACAATGACGCCGAAGCTGGCGTAGACGCGCGGGCCGGTAGAGACTTTGGCTTTGCCTTCGAGTCTTTCGTGCAGTTCGAGCGTGCCCTTGAAGAGCAGAAACAGACCGCCTGCGATCAGGATCAGGTCCCGCCCCGAGAATGAGAGTGTGTAAATCGAAAAGAGCGGGGCGGTCAGTTTGATCAGCCAGGACATGACCGACAGCAGCATGAGCCGCATGATCAGTGCAAGAGCAAGTCCGGTAATACGAGCTTTGTCGCGCTGCTTGGGAGGCAGTTTATCCACCAGAATGGCAATAAAGACAAGATTGTCTATGCCTAAAACCAACTCCAGAACAATCAGCGTAATCAGGCCTACCCATATATTTGGGTCAAGCAACAGCTCCATCAAGGGACTCCAGTCATTGAGATCATCAAATAGTAGCAGATAAATAGCCGGGGTTTCAGCGTGTTGCGGGCACGGCAATTATTACATTCGGAGGTTCAGGAATTGACAGTATCCCCGGCACTTAAGGTAAAGTGACTCTTTTTGCGGAACGTGCATATGCATTGGAATACAGGAGTGGTGAATGGACTGGGGTCAGGAATTAAGAGATAGTGCGCTCTGGCTGATACAGGCCTATTTGATATCATTTATCTCGATTGTCATCGCGGGCTGGCTGCTGACGCGCTACACCCATTGGGGGCGGCAGTTCTGGAAGCTGGCGGGCGACTATTTCAACCCAAAGCGCTCGGTGCGTCCCATTGTCATGTTCAGCGTGATTCTGCTGCTCAGCCTGTCGGGCGTGCGGGTCAATGTCCTGTTTTCCAATTGGTACAACAGCATGTATACCGCCCTGCAGAAGCTGGACGAACCGAATTTCTGGATACAAATGGGTGTTTTTACCATCCTGGCGGCCATTCATATCGTCCGCTCGCTGGTCGCCTTTTACCTGCAGCAGGCATTCACCATCAACTGGCGCGAGTCGCTTAATGGTGTGTTTCTGACCAAATGGCTGTCGCGCAGCAGCTATTATCGCTCCCACTACCTCAGCACACCGGCCGATAACCCGGACCAGCGTATCCAGCAGGACGTCGCCAATTTTGTCACGGTGTCGCTTGACCTCTGTTTGGGCGTGGTCAGCTCCCTGGTGTCTGCCGTTGCCTTTACGATCATTCTCTGGACCCTGTCGGGCGATCTGACACTGGGCGGTGTGACCATCCCGAGGGGCATGGTCTTTGCCCTGTTTATTTATATCCTCATCGCCACGGTGTTTGCCTTCCGAATCGGTCGCCCGTTGATTTTATTGAATTTTCTGGATGAAAAATTCAACGCTGATTACCGTTATTCGCTGGTGCGCGTGCGCGAATATGCAGAAAGCATTGCCTTTTACAAGGGCGAGAAGATTGAAATGGGCAAGCTGATGGGCCGCTTCCGGCAGATTATCAGCAACGTCTGGGCGATCGTACATCGTAGCGTCAAGTTTCAGGGTTTCAACTTCTTTGTGTCGCAGACAGCAGTCATTTTTCCGTTCATTATCCAGGCGCCGCGTTTCTTTTCCCAGCAGATCACGCTGGGCGCCATGACCCAGAGCGCCCAGGCTTTCGGTACATTGCACGACAATCTGTCGTTCTTCCGGAATGCGTATGATACGTTTGCCGGCTATCGCGCCACGCTGAACCGTCTGCACGGTTTTCTGACCAATATCGAAAACGCCGACGCCTTGCCCCTGCCCGACGTGAGCCAGAATGGCGACACCGTGATGCTGGAAGACGTCAGCATCCGCACGCCCCTGGGACAGGAGCTGGTCAACGATCTGGACATGACGGTGGAAAAAGGGCAGTCGTGGCTGCTGCAGGGCCCCTCCGGTTCAGGCAAGACCACGATTTTGCGGGCAGTGGCGGGGCTGTGGCCTTATTCCAGCGGCAAGATCGTCCGTCCCGAAAACGATATACTGTTCCTGTCGCAAAAGCCCTATGTACCTGAAGGCTCCCTGCTGGGGGCACTGTATTATCCGCATGCCGTGCCGGAAGACGGTCTGGAAAAAGGCAAACAGGCACTGCTGGATGTTCATCTGGCTCACCTGCAATCGCGCATCGAAGAAACCGTCAGCTGGTCCCATACCCTGTCCCTGGGTGAGCAGCAGCGGGTCGCATTTGCCAGGTTGTTGCTGGCCGAACCGGACGTCGCCTTTATCGACGAGGCGACCTCGGCCATGGACGAAGGCCTGGAAGACGCCATGTACCGCCTGGTTCACCAGCGTTTGCCCGACCTGAAGCTGATCAGTGTCGGTCATCGCAGTACACTGATTCCTCAGCACACCCATCTTCTGCACTTGAATGGCGACGGCACGTGGTACTCACGCCCCATTGATACGCCTCTGGCGCCGCAGACGACCTGATCCTGGAGAGTGACGATGCAGCAGAATGAACGACAAACCGCCAGTCAGGCTCGCGCTTCAGATCCGGCGCAATTGCGCGTGGGGGCCTGGGCTGCGCTCAGGGAAGACGCGTCGGCTATCCGCCATGACGTGTTTGTCCTGGAGCAGCAGGTGCCGCCGGAACTGGAAATGGACGAGATGGATGCGCACTGCATTCACGCCGTTGCGTATGACGCCGGCGGCACACCGGTGGCCACAGGGCGCCTGCTGCCCGATGGCCATATCGGTCGCATGGCAGTGCGCCAGAGCGCACGCGGCACCGGCATTGGCGGACAGGTGCTGCAGCGGCTGATTCAGGCGGCGCGCGAGCGTGGCGACAGCGAAGTGGTGCTCAGCGCCCAGGTGCATGCCCTGGGCTTTTATACGCGTTATGGTTTCGTTGCGGAAGGCGAGGTCTATATGGATGCCGGAATTGAGCATCGAACCATGAGCCTGCCGCTGAATGGCGATCGCCCGTTGGGGTGAGGGCGCGTTCAGGCGACCGGTTCAGGCCCCCAGCGCCGGCGCCATCCATGACCACGGGCTATGCTTGAACGCGGCACCCAGAATATAAATGAATACCAGGACGGCGAGGACGGCAAACAGCGCTTTTTGCCCGGTGGTACGTGCCCGTTTGATGGCCAGCGAACCCAGAACAATATAGAGCATCAATCCGATCAGCTTGGCCACGATAAACGGCTGCATGCCAATGAACGACAGCAGGTAAAGCCCGCAGAGCAGCAGGAGCGTGTCGATCACATGAGGGGCGACGCGTACGAAAGGGCGCATCAGCAGCCCCGAACCGGCTACCGACCAACAGGCGCGCACGATAAAAAACAGCAGACTCAGAATGGCTAAGGTCATGTGAAAATGCTTGACCATGAGATAACCGGACATACGACAGATTCCTAAAATACCTGGTATCGATGAATACTGGTTCGATCCAGAGAGTGACAGACCACCGGGCGATGACCTGTTTAACGGATGAGCGGGTGGATAAAAACGACAGATCGGCCAGCCCGCTCGCTGTCTGGCCGATGGTTGCGACTCATTTTACCTTGGACGATGCCGATTTCGGGTATAGTTTTATCCGCCGGACTGTTCTGCTCCCGCGGTTCGGCATGGGTTGGTTGCAGGGGCAGAAATGGATGTGAAGAATGGATGTTGAATTAGGCTGGAATATTGCCCTGATCCTGTTTTTTGTGGCCATGCTGGCGGGCTTCGTGGACGCCCTGGCTGGTGGGGGCGGACTGATTGTGATCCCGGTCATGATGCTGATGGGGTTTCCCGTGCTCAATGTGCTGGCGACCAATAAGCTGCAGGGCAGTATTGGTACGCTCACCTCCTCGCTGACCATGATGCGTCGGGGCGTGATTAATTATCGGGAGCTGCGGCTGCCGGCGTTCATGTCTTTTTTGGGCGCATGTCTGGGTACGGCGCTCATTCAAATGATTGACCCCAGCGTACTGGATTTTCTGATTCCCATTGTATTGCTCGCCATTGGCCTGTATTTCCTGCTGACGCCGTCCGCGGGGCAGACGGAAAAGGCGGCAAGAATGTCCAGGCGGCCCTTTGAAATGGGCGTCGTGCCTGCCATCGGTTTTTACGATGGTTTTTTCGGTCCCGGGACCGGTTCTTTTTTTTCGCTGGCCAACATCACTCTGCGCGGCATGCATATCGTCAAGGCGTCAGGCGCGGCAAGGTTGTTCAATTTTGCCAGTAACGTCGCCTCGGTGCTGGTGTTCGTGATTGGCGGGCAGGTGCTGTGGCTGGCTGGGGCGGTCATGATTTGCGGCCAGATCATCGGCTCGGTTGCCGGTTCGCTTGTGGCCGTACGCCACGGCTCGCGGCTGATCCGGCCCCTGATCGTGCTGGTCTGCTTTGCTATGGTCATCCGCTTTCTTTTACAGCGTTTCTGGGCCTGAGCCACGGGCAGGGCAACGTGCCGTGATTATTTTGTCTTATCGGTCATTGCGCTTTATTTGGACAAAGATGCCGGATTAATGTAATAGAATGGTGATAACCTGAAGCGCAGAAGCCTGATTTGGGCGTCTGCGCGACTCACCTATTTTAAAGAAATTACGCATGGCAACGAGAAAAAAACCAAGCAATACCCAGCAGTCATCGCTGCCGCTGCCCGAACCCGGCCACGATTATGATCCGGATGTCCCTTCCCGGGAAAACATACTGAACTTGCTGCGCGGTACTGATAAACCGCAAGTGCTGCAACAGTTGATCAATCACTTCAATCTCACCCGGCAGGCCGGCGTGGACGGGCTGGAAAAACGCCTGGCCGCCATGCTGCGCGACGGGCAGCTGGACAGCACGCCACAAGGCTGGCAGATTACGGCGAAACCCAAAGAGTATGTGATTGGTCGTGTGCAGGGTCACCGCGACGGCTTCGGCTTTTTGATTCCCGAAGATGGCTCGGCCGACCTGTTTCTGTCACCGCGCGAAATGCGCAAGGTGCTGCATGGCGACCGGGTTCAGGTCAAGCCCACCGGTGAATATCGCGGCAAACCTGAAGGCACGATTGTCGAAGTCCTGGAGCGCAGCACCAACAAGCTGGTGGGACGTTTGCTGCAAGAGCAGGGCATTTATGTGGTGGCGCCCGAGGATCAGCGCATCAAGCACGATATCCTGGTGCCGGCCTCCGATCTGGGCGGTGCCCAGCATGGTCAGGTGGTCACGGTTGAAATCGTGCAGCAGCCGACCCGGCACACCCAGCCGCTGGGCCGGATTGTGGAAGTGCTTGGAGAGATCGACGATCCGGGCATGGAAATTGAAATTGCCGTGCGCAAGTTTGATGTTCCGGTTGGTTTTTCCGATGCGGCCCTGGCGCAAACCGATGCCTTGCCTGAAACGGTCCAGCAGCGCGATCTGGGTGGCCGAGTTGACTTGCGCGACGTGCCGTTTATCACCATCGACGGTGAAGACGCACGCGACTTTGACGATGCTATCTATTGCGAACCGGTCAATATCGGCACCGAACAGCGACGCCGCAAGGGCTGGCGCCTGCTGGTGGCGATTGCCGACGTCAGCCATTACGTGCGTCCCGAAGATGCGCTGGACGCCGACGCGCTGGCGCGCGGCACCAGCGTTTACTTTCCGCGGCGGGTCATTCCCATGCTCCCCGAGAAACTTTCCAATGGCTTGTGCTCGCTGAATCCGCAAGTGGACCGGCTGGTACTGGTGTGTGATATGGTGATTCCCGCCACGGGCGCCAAGGCGGGCACGGTATCGGCCTACCAGTTCTATAACGCAGTTATCCATTCCCACGAACGCACCACCTACACCCAGGTCTGGACGGCCCTGCAGCAGATTGACGGGCCGACGGCGCGAGCGCTCAAGCATGTGCTGCCGCATATTCAGGATCTGTACACGCTGTATCAGTTGCTGGATGGGACGCGCAAGAAGCGCGGTGCGATGGATTTTGATACGATCGAAACCAAAATCATCAGCAACGAACTGGGCAAAATCGAGCAAATCGTCCCGCATGTGCGCAACGATGCCCACAAGCTGATCGAAGAATGCATGCTCGCTGCCAATACCTGCGCGGCCGAGTTCGTCAAGGCCAACAAGCGGCTTGGACTGTATCGGGTGCACGAAGGTCCGACACCGGAAAAACTGAAGAATCTGCGCGAATACCTGCGCACCCTGGGCCTGTCACTGGCGGGGGGCGATGAGCCCAGCGGCAAGGATTATGCCGCGTTGCTTGATTCGGCAAGAGCCCGTCCCGATTTTCAGATTATCCAGACCATGGCTTTGCGCTCCATGCAACAGGCCATCTACAGTCCCGATGATGCCGGCCATTTCGGCCTGGCCTACCCAAGCTACACGCACTTTACCTCGCCGATCCGGCGTTATCCCGATCTGCTGACCCATCGGGTCATCAAGGCGATCCTGGCCAAGCGGGCCTATGTACCCGAGACGGCCGGCGTGCCGTGGGTGGAAGGTGAGTCGCGCCAGCAGCATGAACACGCGCTCTGGGAAAAACTGGGCATTGTCCTGTCGGCCTACGAACGGCGCGCTGATGATGCGTCGCGCGATGTCGAAGCCTGGCTCAAGTGCTGGTTTGTACGTGAACATGTAGGCGAAGTCTTCAGTGGCAAGGTGACCGGCGTCACGTCTTTCGGCCTGTTCATCACGCTCGACACACTCTATGTAGAGGGGTTGGTGCATGTTTCGGAACTGGGTACCGATTACTTCCAGTTCAATGAGAGTCTGAACGAATTGCGCGGCGAGCGCACCGGCAAGAAATACCGTTTGACCGATAGTGTGCAGGTGCAGGTCACGCGTGTGGACCTGGAAGCGCGCCGCATTGAATTTGCATTGGTCAAGGGTATCACTTACGATTCACTGCGCAAGGAAGCGTTGCGTCAGGATGCGCCACCGCGTCAGCCCAAGCGGGCTGCCAAACCGAAACCGGCAGGCATAAAAAGTCGCGGCCAGCAGGCGCTTGAACGACGCGCCGCAGCTAAAAAGAAGACCAGCAAGGCAGCACAACCCAAGGGGAAGAAAGCACCTCGCCGACGTTAAGCAGTGACCGGTCTGGCTGACGTGCCCGTTCCGGGCGCGCCGCCGTCCCGGTTCCATCATTATCAGGAAGTGATTATGTCCAGCCGTCAGATTCTGGCCGGGTTTCATGCCGTGACCGCAAGAATGCGTCACGCGCCCGATTCCGTCCGGGAAATCTATATTGAAGCGTCGCGTAGCGACAAACGCATGCAAAGCCTGGTAGACCAGGCCAAGAAAAACGAAATCAAGGTCATCCCGGTATCCCCTGACCGGCTCGAAGGCCTGGCCAAAGGAGTGCGCCATCAGGGCGTGGTGGCCGTTGCCGATCAGAAGCAACTGGCGGTCACCGTGGACGATGTCCTGGATGTGATTACCGGTCCGGCACATTTGCTTATTCTGGATGGCGTCACTGATCCGCATAACCTGGGTGCATGCTTGCGCACGGCCGATGCTGCGGGCGTGCATGCGGTCATTGCACCCAAGGATCGTGCAGTCGGCCTGAACGCCACGGTGCAGCGCGTGGCCTGCGGCGCAGCCGACACGGTGCCGTATATCATGGTGACCAATCTGGCCAGAACCATGCGTGCGCTCAAGGAGCGCGATATCTGGCTGATCGGTACCGATGACGAAGCCGAGAGTGATTTGCACGCCGTGGATGCCCGACAGGGGGTGGCATGGGTGATGGGCGCCGAAGGCGAGGGCCTCAGAAGACTGACCCGGGAAACCTGCGATCAACTGGTGCGTATTCCCATGCTGGGCTCTGTGGAGAGTCTGAATGTGAGCGTTGCCAGCGCGGTTTGTCTGTTTGAGACCGTCCGGCAGAGAAAGTAAATTGTTTGATCAGAGATACGATAATGAAGGATAAACAACTTAGCACAACGATACTGCATGCCGACCGGCGTGATCGAATTGAGCATGGCGCCATTCACAAGCCCATGCATGTATCGACCGAATATGCTTATGATGATGCACGTGAACTGGCGGCCGTGTTCCAGGGCAAGCCTGGCTACACTTATGCCCGCCAGGGAACTCCGACCACCGCGGCGCTCGAAAATAAAATCTCCCTGCTCGAACAAGGCAAGGGAACGGTCACCTTTGCCACGGGGATGGCCGCGTTAAGTGCCATTTTTCTGACGCTGCTGCGCAAGGGCGATCATCTGGTATCAAGCAGTTATATTTTTGGCAACACCAACAGTCTGCTTGGAACGCTGGCCAATTTCGGCGTGGAGATCACCTTTGTGGATCCGACCGACGTTGCCGGCGTCCGGGAAGCGATCCGACCCGAGACCCGCATGGTATTTGTCGAAACCATCGCCAATCCGGGAACCCAGATCGCCGACCTGGAAAACATCGGCCTGCTGTGTCGTGAACAGGGATTGGTGTATGTTGTGGACAACACTCTGACCTCACCCGTCCTGCTCAAGGGCAAAGATGTCCATGCTTCGCTAGTGATGAATTCACTCTCAAAATATATTTGCGGACATGGCAATGCGCTGGGTGGTGCGGTCACCAATACCGGTCTGTATGACTGGTCAGCGTATGCAAATATTTACGATGACTATAAAAAGGGCAGCCCCGACAGCTGGGGCCTGACGCAAATCAAAAAGAAAGGGCTGCGCGATATGGGCGGCACCCTGTCGGCCGAAGCGGCGCACAAAATTGCCGTGGGTGCTGAAACGCTGGCCCTGCGCATGGATCAGTCATGTTCCAACGCACTTGCGCTGGCCACGTATTTGCAGTCCCACCCGGGCATCGCCAGTGTCCGCTACCCGGGATTGCCCGGGCACCCGCAACATGAGCGGGCGGCAACACTGTTTAACGGACGGTTTGGGGCCTTGCTGGGCGTCGAACTGATCGATGGTATCGACTGCTTTGATTTTCTGAATGCGCTGGAGGTGGTCATTCTGGCGACGCACCTGGGTGATTCGCGAACGCTGTCGCTACCAGTGGCGCACACGATTTATTATGAAATGGGGGCGCAGCGGCGCGCGCAAATGGGTATTGGCGACAATCTGTTGCGCATCTCGGTCGGCATTGAAGATCAACAGGATTTGATCGATGACTTTGCCCAGGCGCTTGATCGCTGTATGGGTAAATAGCAAGGGATTGGTGACTTTGGATCATGCCTGATCAGTGTATGAAAAAAAACACAATATTGCGAATTTGATTGAATTTTGTCAAAAAGCTAGTAAAGATGCGGTTGTTGGTGGGTTTTTTTCTTGACAGCCATTGAATTAGAGGCGATCATATTCCAGATGAATTCACCATCATAATTTTTAACTTGGGGTTGTCTGAATGAACAAAACAGAACTCGTTGATTACATTGCTACCAAAGCAGATATCTCTAAAGCTGCTGCCGGTCGTTCACTTGATGCTGTTATCGCTGCCGTTAAACAGCAGTTGAAAAAAGGCGGTACAGTGACATTGGTCGGTTTCGGTACATTTGCTGTTTCTACCCGCGCTGCCCGCACTGGCCGTAACCCGCGTACAGGCGAAGCCATCAAAATCAAAAAAGCCAAGGTACCTAAATTCCGTCCGGGCAAAGCACTGAAAGACGCTGTCAACTAAGTGTGCATACACCAGGTCAGCTGCCGCATTTTGGCTTGCAGACTGTTCAGGTAAACAAAAAGCCGATTGCTGATACGATGCAATCGGCTTTTTGTTTTGCGAGCATCAGCCTGATGGAACTGTCGCCCGGGCCGGTGATGCCGGAAAAAAAGACTTTATTTTTCCTGTCACACTCAAGTATTATGCTTGCGTCGATTGTTCGGATGTGGCGCTCCTCTTAAGCGCCTGATGCATCGTGCATCTGACCCGACCAACATGCAAATGGAGAAGACGATGGCGGCAGGCAGTTTACTGGCGTTACTGGACGATATAGCGAGCGTGCTGGATGATGTGGCGCTGATGAGCAAAACAGCGATCAAAGGCTCTGCATCTACTTTTGATGACGTGGCGGTGCTGGGCAAGACGGCCATGAAAAAAACCTCAGGCGTTCTGGGTGATGATCTGGCACTGAATGCTCAACAGGTCAGTGGCGTGAACGCCGACCGGGAGCTGCCGGTGGTGTGGGCCGTTGCCAAGGGCTCTCTGCTCAATAAAGTCATTCTGGTGCCCGCCGCGTTGCTGATCAGCTATTTCATTCCCTGGCTGATCACACCGCTGCTGATGCTGGGTGGTGCATTTCTATGTTTTGAAGGCGCCGAAAAGGTGCTTCATACGTTCTTTCATAAAGACACCGATGCGGCGCACACCAAACAAGTGTCCACGGATGAAAAATCCAAAATCAGGGGCGCTATTCGCACTGACTTTATCCTGTCAGCAGAAATCGTGGTCATCGCCCTTGGGGTGATATCGAGCCAGCCTATTATGACGCAGGTGATTATCCTGAGCCTGATCGCGCTCCTGATTACCGTCTTTGTTTATGGGCTTGTGGCCGGCATCGTCAAGCTCGATGATCTCGGCCTGTATCTGTCCCGACGCACCAGTGCAGTAGCGCAATCGGCCGGGCGGGGTATTCTTGTGCTGGCACCGTATCTGATGAAGCTGCTGTCTATCGTCGGGACGATTGCCATGTTTCTGGTGGGTGGCAGTATCATATTGCATGGCATACCCGGCGCCGAACACGCGCTCGAAACCCTGTTGCCAGGGCAGGGACAGGGATGGGTTGCCGAACTGTTGATCGTGGTCGCGCATTTGATTATCGGGCTGGTGGTGGGTCTGGTGATTGTTGCAGTGATGTCACTTTTCCACAAAAAAGATCAGACAGCATAAAAACTGCTTGCATTCGCTTTCAGACCTCTCTATAATTTAATGCTTAGTTGATCGACGGGTGCTTAGCTCAGTTGGTAGAGCGGCGCCCTTACAAGGCGTAGGTCACAGGTTCGACCCCTGTAGCACCCACCAATCCGAAGATCAACGCATTGACTCACCAAGCCGTTAACAAAGACGGTGAAATATCCACGGTGAAGCAGATAGCCAAATAAAGATGGCTAAATAACTGAATAAGTAGTGAAGAACAATCAGCCTGAGCGCTGACCGCAACATAAATGAAGGGCTTACGTCAATGCGTAGCGCCCTTTTTTGTTGCCTGTCCTGTTTTCAAACAACGTCGAACCAGCTCTTGAGCAATTGCACTGATTCGGCGTCACCGCTTTGCGTATCTGGTCCCTGGATATCCATCACTGCATCCTGATCTACCGGAAATGACTGGTTTGCAATTTCCTCTGCGCGCACAAAAAACGCATCACGTGCCGTGCCGTTTTTGGCGACGGCGTCCATGAATGTATTGAGCGATTCACGACCGTGTTCATTGAGTTTGTACATAGATGAGCTGTCCTTTGTGGTGGTAAGCGATATGCGATCAGTCTATCATCGACCGGGTGTCAGATTCTTTTCAAGAACGGTCCGCAGCGAAGACGCGACGTTTTGCAGATCCCGTGCCAGGGGCGCGATGTCCAGTTCAAAACGCCCGGCCTTGCGAATATGCCGGCGCAACTGCTGTAAAAATTCAATATCAAAAATGTACGCATCGGAGCCGGGGCTGTATTGCACGGCGCAATCGCGTGGATTGACATAGCAGTTGCCTGTGTCGTCAATATGGGAGGCATGATCGCGATCCACAAAGATTTTGACCGCAGGCTGGATGGCAGCAGAAGAGTGTGAAGATCGGGAGGATGAAACTCGGGAAGATGCAGAGATACTCATGGAGTGCTCCTGTTTAGCTGGTTTGACCGAATGTCGGGGCAGCAAGTTGGATTAAATTCCCCCATCACAGGTGCCGAAGCACACGCTGTAACATATTTATATTATTGCAGTGCATTAGCGTTTGTCAACCGCTTCGTCTGCATCTTGGAATATTGCGTAAAAATCGCAGGGTACAAATCGCAGCATGATAATGTCTGAACGACAGGCTAAGATAGAGCCTGACTTTTTCTAACCTTGCTTCATGAAATTCATCCACACTTCTGACTGGCATCTGGGGCGCTCCCTATGCAATCGCCCGCTGCTCGAAGACCAGGCTCACGTTTTGCACCAGGTCGCCGCTTATGCACAACAGCATGCGGTTGACGCCCTGGTCATTGCAGGAGATGTCTATGATCGCGCGGTGCCGCCGGCCGCAGCTGTCCGTCTGCTCAACGATTTTCTGAATCGCATGCATGGCCTGCAGATTCCGGTTGTGATCATTCCCGGCAATCATGATAGCGCCGATCGCCTGGGGTTTGCCGCAACGCCGCTGGAGCGTTCGGGCGTGCATATCATTGCCGACTATCAGCAAATGTTGCACCCGGTGCTGGTTTCGACCGATATCGGGCCTGTGTATTTTCATGGCATCCCATACTCCGACCCGGAGCCGGTCCGGGTGTGGTCGCAGGAACCCATCGCCAGTTACGAGCAGGCGCACCAGTCTTTACTGCAGCACATCCGTCAGGCTATGCCTGAACAGGGCGTACACGTTCTGGTCAGTCACTGTTTTCTGGCGGGCAGCCAGGAAAGTGAATCCGAACGTCCGCTGGCCGTGGGTGGGGCCGATCAGGTGCCGGCCGCGCTGTTTGATGGTTTTGCCTATGTTGCCTTGGGGCACCTGCATGGTCCGCAGGCGTTTCGCCAAGGGCGGATCCGCTACAGCGGCTCGCCGCTGAAATACAGTTTTTCCGAAGAGAAGCACAACAAGGGCGTTGCGCTGGTGCAGATCGATCCGGGTGGCACCGCGACCACCACGATGCTGCCGCTGTCGCCTCTGCACGATGTACGCAGTATCGAGGGCACGCTGGAGCAACTGTTGCATGCGGGTCAAACCGATGCGCAGCGCGATGATTATCTGCTGGCGCGCCTGACAGACACCCACGCCATTCTGGATCCATTGGGCAAGCTGCGGGCCGTGTATCCGAACCTGTTGCAACTGGAAAAGCCCCGCCTTTATCAGGACGACACGCAACCCGTTCTGTCTGCCGCCCGTCTGCGGCGAGACGAGTTTTCCCTGTTCAGCGATTTTTACGAGCAGGCCAGCGGGCAGTCTATGACAACGGCGCAGCATGCCGCCATGAAGGACGTCATTGAACACGTCTTGAAAAAGGAGGCGTAAATGATTCCCTTGTATTTGCATTTGCAGGCTTTCGGGCCGTTTTCGGATGAGCAGAAGCTTGATTTTACGCAGTTGGGAGCCAATCCGCTGTTTCTGATCAATGGCCCTACGGGAGCCGGCAAGAGTTCGCTGCTCGATGCCATTTGCTTTGCGCTGTATGGCGAAACCACGGGCGATGAAAAAGATCCGCGCTCGCTGCGTTCGGATCTGGCTGATCCGGCCACGCTGTGCCGTGTCGTCTTCGGTTTCAGGTTGGGCGCAAAAACCTATGAAATCTCGCGCCAGCCCACACAATGGGTACCGAAAGTGCGTGGGGAGGGCAAGCGGGAAATCAGTACCGAAGGCACCATGCTGGATCTGAGTAATGCTTCGCCTATAGTACTGGTGGCCAAAAAAGCGGGGGAAATCACGGCGCAGGTGGAAAGCCTGACCGGCTTGAAGGCCGATCAGTTTCGGCGGGTAATGGTTTTGCCCCAGGGCAAGTTCCGCGAGTTGCTGTTGGAAACCTCGTCGCGCCGCGAAACTCTGTTTGCCCAGTTGTTCCAGACCGATATTTTCCGGCAAATTGAACTGCAGTTGCAGGAACGGGCAAAAGACATCGTCAGGCGCCGGGAAGCCAATGAGCTGCATATCTCCGGGTTGCTGGAGCAGGTCAATGTGGCAGATGAAAAGCAGCTTGCTGCGGCCATTGACGAGCTGTTACCGGCAGAAGCGACAGCGCGGCAAAGCCGGCAGCTCGCGGGCGAACGATTGCAACAGGCGCAACGCAAGACCGATGAAGCCAGACAACTGCTTGTGCAATTGGAGCAACGCGATCAGGTAGCTGCTCATCTTGTTGTCCTGACCCAGCGGGAACAGACCATTACGGAGCAGGAGGTGGTATTGCGCCAGGCGCGATCTGCCGCAAAATTGCGGCCGCTATTTGACATACAGGTTCAGATCGGCGAACGGCTCGTCCAGACACAGGCACGGCTGACTCAAAGCCAGCAGCGTCAACAGGAACTGAGCCGGCTGCTTGAGCAGGAAAAAATCACGCATGCCGCCCATGCCAGGGCTTATGAGCAGACAGATGCACTTAACCTGCGACGAAATCAGTTGCAGGCGCTCGTGTCCAAGGCGCGCCAATGGCAACAACAACAGCAACGCCTGGCAGCGCTGACCGAGAAGTTGAATCATGCGCAAGAGGCATTATCGACTCTGGATGCCCGGCAAGACACGAGGCAGAAGCATATTCTGATCATGAAGCAGGAACAGCTTGCCCTGCAAGCCAGCGTAAACTCCATTGCTGCGCTGAGCGTGACGGTCGAACGCAATACACTGCGTTTGAATGAGCGCCTGGCGTGCGATACATTGGCGCAACGCCTGAACGCGTTGCGTGGGCAAGCCGATGCAGCCAGGAATACGCTGGTGCAAAGTACGCAAGCCGTCGCGCTTGCGCAGCGGGAACAGGACAGGCTGGAATTGTTCTGGCACCAGAATCAGGCTAGTATTCTTGCCGCCCGCTTGCAGGACGGGCAACCCTGTCCGGTTTGTGGCAGTGTTTCCCACCCGGCACCGGCGCTGGGCGAAGCGCAGCAGGTAAGTGAAGTCATGTTACGCGACGCGCGACAGCGCGTGCAGGCTGAGGGGCAGCGCCTGGCCACGCAACAGGCGCAGGTGAACCGGCTGGCCGAACAGCAGGCTGATTTAGAGGCAGAGTTGCAACAGCGCCGGCAGGCGCTGGGAGAGGAAGCGCTGGCGGACATGATGCAATTGCGCAACCGTTACGCGCAGGATCAGTCACAACTGGATGCATGCCTGGAGGCGCGTCGTCAGCTGGAAGACGGATTGCGTAAACTTGCAGCGCTGGAGGATGAGCGAGCTGTGCAGGAACAGGAGCGGCTGTCGCTGCAAGGTCAACTACAGGAGGCCGGCATGGCGCACGCCAGCCAGCAGGCCACCCTTCAGATGCTGGAACAGGAATTGCCCGAGCACAGTCGTGCCGAGTCGCAATTGCAGGCACAGGCGCAGGCGCTGACCGATCAGATCGATGCGCTGACACGCGCCTGGGAGCAGGCAGAGAGGACAGTACGACAGCATCAGGACGAGATATTGGGTCTGGACGCCACGATCGCAGCGCTGAACGATCAGCATGCGCAGGATCGCGAGCGGCAAGCCCAGGCCTTGAGCGATTACGAGCGCGCCCTGGCCGACAGTGAGTTTTCGGACACAGCGGCCTGGCAGGCCGCACAACGCGATCAGGCGCAATGCGACACCATGCAGCGTGCCATCGAACACTATTATGAGGAGTTACATCAGACCCGAGGCCGCCTTGCGCAGATTAACAAGGCACTGGAGGGCGTCGCGCCGCCCGATCTGGAGCAGTTGTCGGAAACCCTGCAGCACGCCAATGACGCAGCGCAGCAATCAGAGCAAGCGTGGCAGCAAGTGCGTGACCGCCTGCAGGGACTCACAACCCTGCAGGCGCGCCTGGTCACGATTCGGGAAAACAGTGCCGGGCTGGACAGGGAATATGCCGTGTACGGTACGCTGAGCGAGGTGGCGTCGGGTCGACAGGGTAGCAAGGTCAGTCTGCAGCGGTTTATTTTAAGTGTATTGCTCGATGACGTGCTCATCGGCGCTTCACAGCGCTTGCGCAAGATGAGTCGCGGACGCTACTGGCTTGTGCGCCGGGAGCAGGCCGGACGGGGTGCGTCGGGCCTGGATCTGGATGTGATGGACGAATACACCGGGCAGCAGCGTGCGGTGGCCACGCTGTCGGGCGGCGAGTCGTTTATGGCTGCGCTTGCGCTGGCATTAGGGCTCTCCGATGTCGTGCAAGCCTATGCGGGCGGCATTCGCCTCGATACCCTTTTTATCGACGAAGGTTTTGGCAGTCTGGATGCCGAGTCGCTTGAGCTGGCGATCCGCACGCTGATTGATCTGCAGGCAGGCGGGCGCACCATCGGCATTATTTCGCACGTGAGTGAATTGAAAGAGCAAATGCCCCTGCGTGTCGATATTGTGCCGGGTCTGTCTGGCAGTCGGATCCGGGTGCGTGCGCCCGGTCTGCCGGATGCCGAAGCAGGAACGAAACAGTAAACGGCGTGCCGAAAAGAGGGGATGAATCTGTCCGTGCCCGGCATGCCAGTTACGCAGGTGCAGCAAAAATATTGAGCATGGTCGCTGAAATTGAGTAGAATATTAATTCGGCCTGAATTTAAGTGCCTGAATTTTCAGATTATTGTCAGAAAACCAGGTCGATCAGGTCATAAATCAGGCCATTAATTTACCGGCGATCAATATGCGAATTTTAGTAATTGAAGATGACAACATCCTGGGTTCAGCCCTGCAGGAATTCCTGCGCGAACAGGGATACGCCGTAGACTGGGTGTCCAACGGAACCCAGGTATTTGGCGCCGTGTCCGGACAGGTATACCAATTGCTTATCCTGGATCTGAATCTGCCGGATATGAACGGCCTGGAAGTGCTCAAACAACTGCGCGCCCAGGGACACCAGGAGCCAACCCTGATCCTCACTGCCCGGGATGATGTCGAAGACCGGGTTGCCGGCCTGGACGCCGGTGCTGATGATTACGTCACTAAGCCCTTTGAGCTGTCTGAACTGGCGGCGCGGGTGCGCACCTTTGCACGGCGCCAGTCTGGCCAGACCAGTCCTGTGATCGAAGTGGGTCCCTTGCAATTCGATACAGTCGGTCGTGAAGTGCGCGTGCATGGCGAACGCCTGAATTTGTCGGTGCGTGAACTGTCTGTCCTTGAAATGCTCATGGCCCGTCCCGGACGCGTGGTCACCAAGCGGCAGATCGTCAACTCCCTGTCGGCCTGGGATGCCGACTTCAGCGAGAACGCGGTCGAGGTCTATGTCTATCGCCTGCGCAAACGGCTCGAAGGCACTGGCACCTCCATCCAGACGGTGCGCGGGTTTGGCTATTTGCTTGAAATTGACGCCGTTACGGCATAACGAGTCTGCGAAGACGTTGATCCGGTGCAGGCGATCGTCTAGAATCGCCGACAGGACCTCTCTTTTCTCTCTTTCATGACGACTCCCAAACAAGAAGGCAGTACCCGACGCAGCGGCACCTTCCTACAAAAAGGCTCGTTGTTCCGTCATTTGATCATCCGGTTGATCCCCGCGCTTGTGGTTCTCATTATTCTGGATTTCAGCGCCACCTTGCTGATCATGCAGGACGCGCTGGACTGGGTCGTCAAAGATATTTTCATCGTGATTATCATCGGGCAATTGCTGCTGGTCGCGCTGTTTGCGTGGCTGGTGTTTTATGGTGTGCGCTCGGGTCTGCACTCGGTCAATATGCTTGCGCGGGCGATAGCCCAGCGCTCCGAAGAGGATTTGCAGCCTATTGAATTGCATAATGTGCCGACTGAATTGTTGCCGCTGCTGGATCGCCTGAATGATCTGCTGCGCAAGCTGGACGAATCGCTGGTTGCGCAACGCCGCTTTATCGGCCATGCGGCCCATCAGTTTCGTACGCCATTGGCCGGTCTGCGTTTGGAGTCCGAACTGATGCTGGCGCGAACCCTGCCCGACGATGTCAGAGAGCGTGCCGAAAGAATCAAAACCATCAGCAACCGCCTTATTCACCTGGGTCAGCAACTGCTGGTGCTGGCGCGGGCCGACCCGGGGATTCGCCCCCAGGATGTCTTTACCCGGATCAATCTGTGTGAATGGGTACAAAATACGGGCCTGGAATGGGTCCCGAAAACCCGACAGCATGGTATCGATTTGTATCTGGATGCGCCCGAAAGCGAAGTCTGGATTGACGGTGATGTCTTGCTGCTTGAAGAACTGCTGGGCAACTTGATCGACAATGCGCTCAAATACGCAAAGGGTGCGACCCAAATCAGCCTGACCGTGGGCGTCAATCCGCCATCATTGACTGTGCGCGATGATGGTTGCGGCATTGCGCCCGAAGATGCGGCGCAAATTTTCGATGCATTTTATCGGTCACCGACGGCCGATGCGACCGGCAGTGGTCTGGGTCTGACAATTGTGCGTGAAATTACCAGGGCGCATGGCGCCTGGTGGAGTCTGTTGAGCCGGCCACAGGTCCAGGGCACACAGGTGACGGTTATTTTCCCGGGGCCGCGTATCGGCACCCGGTTGACGCGTTCAAAGGTGGAAAAATAATGCAGGCAGATTCAAAGCGATCACCCGGCGCCGGCGTGCTGCTGGGCGCCTTGGGGGTTGTGTATGGTGACATTGGCACCAGTCCACTCTATACCATTCAGGCCAGCCTGAATGGGGCAGGGGTAGGGGCAGAGCGGGATGCCGTGCTCGGTATTCTCTCCATTCTGTTCTGGCTGGTCATGATCGTCGTGTCGGTCAAGTATGTGATTCTGGTGCTGCGGGCCGACAATAAGGGAGAGGGCGGTGTTCTGGCCTTGATGGAGCTGGCCATTCGCAATATCAGGCCGAAGCACCGGTCCATTTTGCTGGTACTCGGGATATTCGGCGCCTGTCTGTTTTATGGCGATAGTGTTATTACACCTGCCATTTCCGTACTGTCTGCACTGGAAGGAATCAGCGTCGTCTCGGACAGGTTTGATGACTGGATCCTGCCGCTGTCTATCATCATTATGCTCGGACTGTTCATGATCCAGTCCCGCGGAACTGGCGTGGTGGGCAAGCTGTTCGGACCCGTGATGTTTGTCTGGTTTCTGTCATTGGGGCTGCTGGGCATCTGGAATATTGTGGACAATCCTGTAGTGCTGCAGGCGCTGGAACCGGTCTATGCTCTGCGGTTTATCATGCGTGATCCGTTGCATAGTTTCCTGCTGCTGGGTTACGTCGTACTGGCCCTGACAGGCGCGGAAGCTCTTTATGCCGATATGGGGCATTTCGGGCGCCCTGCGATCAGCCGGGCCTGGTTTTGGTTCGTGTTGCCGGCGCTGCTGTTATGCTACTTCGGGCAGGGCGCCATGGTTATCCAGAACCCGGCGGCTGTGAAAAACCCGTTTTTCATGTCGGTGCCGGCCTGGGGGCAGCTGCCTATGGTGATTCTGGCCACCATGGCGACCATTATTGCGTCGCAGGCAGTGATTTCGGGTGCATTTTCCGTAACGCGCCAGGCGGTGCAGATCGGCTTGTGGCCGCGCATGGAAATTTTGCATACCTCGAATGAAGAGCAGGGACAAATCTACCTGCCTCGTGTCAATGCCTTGTTGTGTATTGCCGTGATTGTGCTGGTACTGGTGTTTCAAAGCTCCGAGAAGCTGGCGCATGCCTACGGCTTTGCGGTGACCGGCACAATGTTAACGACTTCTATCTTGGCGTTTTCCGTGATGCCGGGCATGTATCGGGGTTTTCGCCGGACAATCGTCTATGGGTTGCTTTGCGTGTTTCTGGTGATTGATGTGCTGCTGTTTTCGGCTAATGCCATCAAAATCGAAGAGGGCGGCTGGCTGCCCCTGTTAATCGCGCTGGTGCTGTTTACGCTGATGATGACCTGGCGCAAGGGACGTGAGCGGCTCGAGAGAATCGATGTCGACGAAGCGCAGCAACTCAAGCCGTTTTTGGCCATGTTGCTGGCCGATACGGTGCCGCGCGTGCCGGGTACCGCCGTGTTCATGCACTCGAACCCACAGCGCGTGCCGTCGGCGCTGCTGCATAATCTGAAGCATAACAAGGTACTGCATGAACAGCTGGTCTTTCTCTCTGTCAAAGGTGCAGATGTGCCGTTTGTTTCCAAAGAAGACCGGTTCGTGATCGAAGAGGTCAATGCGAATGCGTGGCAGGTCACGGCGACCTACGGTTTCAAGCAGGAGCCCAATGTCCCTGAATTGCTGGAGCAGGTGCACGCCGCCTATCCGCAAATCAATCTTGCGCCCATGATGGTGTCATATTTCATGTCGCGGCAGACCATTATGGTGTCGAACCGCGGATCGTTTATCCGGCGCTATCGCCGCCGGCTGTTTGCTTTCATGTCGCGGAACGCGACCCGCAGTACCCGTTTTTATAAGATCCCGCCCAACCGGGTCATTGAAATGGGTATACAGGTGGAGTTGTAGCGCTGACAATGCAGTGACGATACTGTATGGCGATGCTGCAGGGTGATACGTAGATGATACGTAGATGATGTCTTGGGGGGGGGCGTCGATCGAGCGCAGCAAGGCCCGACAAAACGTGAATTGATCGGCAAAATAAAACCGCTGGCTTATAGTGAATCACATTGCCAGCGGTTTTATTTTGCGGTTTTATATAGCAGCCTGTCGACTGCTTATCCATCGACTGTTTATTTGCGACCAGCCTTGTTTTCGATGCGCATACGCAGGGCGTTCAGTTTGATAAACCCGCCGGCGTCTGCCTGGTTGTAGGCGCCGCCATCGTCGTCAAAGGTGGCGATAGTTTTATCGAACAGCGTGTCTTTTGAATCGCGGGCAACCGTGTAGACATTGCCTTTGTAGAGTTTAAGACGTACCCAGCCATTGACGTGTTCCTGAGAGTAGTCGATCAGCACCTGCAGTGCCTTACGCTCGGGAGACCACCAATAGCCGTTATAGACCAGTGCTGCATAGCGAGGCATCAGGTCGTCTTTCAGGTGTGCAACTTCCCGGTCCAGCGTGATGGATTCGATGGCGCGGTGGCCGCGCAGCATGATCGTGCCGCCCGGGGTTTCATAGCAGCCGCGTGATTTCATGCCCACATAACGGTTCTCGACCAGATCGAGCCGGCCGATGCCGTGCTTGCCGCCCAGTTCATTCAATTTGGTCAGCACTTGTGCGGGGGTGAGTTTTTCGCCATTGATGCCGACGATATCGCCGCGTTCGTATTCGAGATCGACATACTCTGCCGTATCGGGCGCCTGCTCGGGCGATACTGTCCAGCGCCACATGCTTTCTTCGGCTTCGGCTTTGGGATCTTCCAGATGGCGTCCTTCAAAGCTGATATGCAACAGGTTGGCATCCATGGAATAGGGTGCGCCGCCGTTCTTGTGTTTCATGTCGATTTCGATGCCGGCTTTTTCTGCATAGGCCAGCAGCTTTTCGCGCGAGAGCAGATCCCATTCACGCCAGGGGGCGATCACCTTGATAGCCGGGTTCAGCGCGTAATAGCCCAGTTCGAAACGCACCTGGTCATTGCCTTTGCCGGTCGCGCCGTGCGAAACGGCATCGGCGCCGACCTGGTTGGCAATTTCAATCTGACGTTTGGCGATCAGCGGACGTGCAATAGAGGTGCCCAGCAGATACTCGCCTTCGTAGACGGCATTGGCGCGAAACATGGGGAATACGAAATCGCGCACGAATTCTTCACGCAAATCGTCAATGAAAATGTTCTCGGGCTTGATGCCGAACTTTTCGGCCTTGCGGCGTGCCGGCTCCAGCTCTTCGCCCTGTCCGATATCGGCGGTAAATGTAATGACTTCGCACTGATAGGTATCCTGCAGCCATTTCAGGATGACAGAGGTATCAAGACCGCCGGAGTAGGCGAGAACAACTTTTTTGACTTCGCTCATTGGGAACTCGTGTATTTAGCAGGTTGTGAGAAATAGCATTGATGCCGGGCGGATGCCCTGGCACCGATTGGCAGGCCGTGTGCGACGAGGCTTCAACGGCCTGCTGCCGGTCACGCCCAGACAGGCATGCGGCAGCATAGACGGCGCACGGGCACTATTTTAGCGCGTTTCAGCTTCGCTGTTCGCCGGATGCTTCAGCGTCGGGCAAACGACCCAGCAACAGGAACTCCATCAGGGCTTTTTGCGCGTGCAGCCGGTTCTCGGCCTCGTCCCACACGACGCTTTGCGGGCCGTCAATCACGTCTGCCGTGACTTCTTCGCCGCGATGGGCCGGCAGACAATGCATGAACAGGGCATCGGGTTGCGCCGCCTGCATCACGCCGGCATTGACCTGCCAGTTTTTGAAGGCGCGTTTGCGCTTCTCGTTTTCTTCTTCGTAACCCATGCTGGTCCAGACGTCGGTCGTGACCAGATCCGCGCCGCGGCAGGCGGCTTCAGGATCATCAAACTGTTCCAGAACATCAGCCGGCACGCCCGCAATGCGGTCGTCTTCCAGCCGGTAGCCTTTGGGTGCCGAGACGTGCATTTTGAAGCCCAGCAGCTGCGCGGCCTGGATCCAGGTATAAGCCATATTATTGGCGTCGCCAATCCATGCCACCGTTTTGCCCTTGATGGCGCCGCGATGTTCCATAAAAGTCAGGATGTCGGCCAGGATCTGGCAGGGATGATATTCGTTGGTCAGCCCGTTGATCACCGGTACCCGCGAATGAGCAGCAAAGCGTTCTATACGCGTCTGCTCGAAGGTGCGGATCATGATGATATCGACCATGCGGGAAATCACGCGTGCCGTGTCTTCGATGGGTTCTGAGCGTCCCAGTTGCGAATCGGTGGTGGTCAGGTGGATAACCGAACCGCCCATTTGGTACATGCCCGCTTCGAACGAGACCCGGGTGCGGGTACTGGCTTTTTCAAACACCATGGCAAGCGTACGGTCGTGCAATGGCATATGGGGCTCGTATCGCTTGAACTTGCTTTTGATGATGAGTGCGCGATTGAGCACGTACAGGAGTTCATCAGAAGTAAAATCTTTGATCTGCAGAAAATGCCGCATCGGGCCGGTCGGTTGCAAGGTTGTCATGGCAGGATGATTGGTTGATAACAAAAACAGAAAACAACAAAAGCGCGTCCGGTGGCGTTCCGGTTACGGATACGCCACGTGTCTGTCTTGAAATGGATTTCGGCAGTGCCGGCGCAGGAGTATACTTGCGGTTTCTTTCATATAACCCTGCTAATTCCGGATGACGCCAGACGCTATCATATACAATTCTGTCTTTAGTATATCTTTGTTCTCTGGCGGTTTTAACGGCAAGAGGCATTTTCTTGAAGATAATTGATGTGCAACAACTAATTATCCACGGGGTGACCGAAGAAGGCCAGCGCTTTCGTCCAAGCGACTGGGCCGAAAGACTTGCGGGTGTGATGTCGCAATTTCGCCCCGGAGGAAATGCCGGCCCGGGCAATCATATTACCTACTCGCCTTACGTAGTACCCAATATCATCGACGGGGTCAAATGCATTATTGTTGATTTCCGCCTGCGCGAACTGGAGCCGCTGGCCTGGAAATTCGTTGCCGACTTCGCCACCGACAACAAACTCAAAACGTCCGAACGGACCCTCTGATTCTTCTGGCCCGGCTACGCCACTTCAGTGACCGGGTCAATCTGCTGTACATTCTGAATCCACGGCATCTGATAATCCACAGAGGCGCGCAGATGTTATTTCAAATCTGATAATAAATACTAAATATCGGAGAATATTAAATATTGACGCGATAACGTTGCCTGCTTCAGCAGAGGGCACACGCTTTGCGCAGGCGTCACGAAAGCACGCCGGTCGAAATGACTGGGCGGGGATCAGGCGCAGATAGGGCGAGGGAAAGGGTAAGCCAAAGCACAAAGCGCGGCAATAAGCCACGCTCTGTGTTTACCATTGACGCAAACCGGAATACTGGCCGGCGCAGAAACAATCTGGCACGCACGCGCGCGATTGTCTGATCATGAGCCGGCAGATTACTGCCAGAAGTGCAAATTAGGCGCTGATGGCGCGAATTGCAGCAGACAGGCGGCTTTTGTGACGGGCGGCCTTGTTTTTATGGATGATTTTTTTGTCGGCAACGCGATCAATGACGCTGGTTGCTTTGGCAAAAACTTCGTTTGCCTGAGCCTGATCACCGGATTCAACAGCCTGGCGAACGCGCTTGATAGACGTGCGCAGCAGTGAACGCAGGCTGGAGTTATGTTTGTTACGAGCAACGGATTGACGTGCACGTTTGCGTGCTTGTGCAGTATTGGCCATGGTAGTTCTTTAATAAGTTAATTCAGCAAAGTCTGGTAGTATAGCATATTTGGCCTAAAGTGCAAGAAACCTGTGTAAAAACACTGGTTTACAGCCTGTTTTTAGCCCATTGTGCGCTCAGGACAACAATTCTGACCTCGCGCACCATCTTCATTCCGCCTCCGGTCGGTTCTGATCGGCCAGGCCCGCTGCTATTGTCCACGCCGGCGGGTGAAATCGGCGGGGCGAAAGCCTGCCAGAAACAGGGCGGCAAAATACACAACTCCGCAGGATAGCAGCAGCACGATCAGTGCCAAAAGCCGCGATAGCGTGAAGGTCAGGCCGGCTGGAAGAAACGTACGCAGCAGGTCGCCGATCCAGGCATTGATCGTGCCCGGTGTCAGGTCGGTCCAGTTCATATACTGCTGCAAAAACAGAATCCACAGCGCCAGCGCCAGCACTGCGGGCGCCAGTCTCAGGAAAAAGACCATCCATCCGGCGCCAGGCAGGTAAATGTGGCGTCGACGCAGTCCCACCAGCAGGCAGCCTGCGTTGACAGTAGCGCCCAGGCCGATCGACAGGGCCAGTCCGGCATGATGCAGGTAGGGCACGAATGCCACATTCATGATCTGGGTAAAAATCAGGACGCCAATCGCGATTTTCACCGGCGTGCGGATATCCTGTTTGGCATAGAAGCCGGGCGCCAGGATTTTGACGGCCAGAATACCGATCAGGCCGACGGCATAGGCCATGACCGACAGGCGGGTCTGTTGCACATCCGAAGCGTCAAAGGCGCCGTAATTGAACAGGGTCGCGACCAGAGCGTCAGAGGCGAGCGCCAGGCCTGCTGCTGCGGGCAAACCGAGCAGCAACACCAGTTTCAGTCCCCAGTCCAGCAGGTGGCTGTAGGCCTGGGTGTCTTGCTTGCTGTGTGCCGCAGACAAACTGGGCAGCAGTACCGTACCCAGGGCTACGCCCAGCAGCGCGGTGGGAAATTCCATCAGGCGATCGGCAAAAGACAGCCACGTGACGCTGCCGGCCGGGAGCCAGGTTGCAATGTTGGTATTGATCAGAATGGATATTTGGGCGACCGACACGCCCAGTGTCGCCGGACCCATCTGGCGAATGATGCGTCGCACGACGGGATCGGCCCAGGCGCGCTTTAACGAACCCGTGGGACGGGGCGTGAGCCCCAGTTTTGCGAGCGCCAGCCATTGCACGAGCAACTGGGCCACGCCACCCAGCATGACGCCCACTGCCAGCGCGTAGATGGGCGTCGTAAACAGGTCCGTGAACAGAACGCAGGCCACGATCATCGAGAGATTCAGCAGAATCGGCGTAAAGGCCGGAATGGCAAAGCGGCTCCAGGTATTGAGCACAGCCGAGGCGAAGGCCACCAGAGACATGCACAAAATATACGGAAACATGACCCGCGTCATCCAGACGGCAGACTCAAAAGCGGAGTCGGTAGAGGCATGCGACATGCCTGTTGCCATCGCCGTAACCACCCAGGGCGCGGCAATAATGCCCAGCGCCGTAATTGCCATCAGCGCGTAAAGCAGAACAATGAAAACATGGTCAAGCAGAATTTTGACTTTGTCCTGACCGTGCCGGTTGCGCACTTCGCCCAGGATAGGTACGAAGGCTTGTGAGAACGCGCCTTCGGCAAACAGGCGGCGCAACAAATTGGGAATGCGGAACGCGACCCAGAATGCATCGGTCAGCGGACTGGCCCCGAAGGTGCGGGCAACCAGAATATCACGGGCCAGGCCCGATATGCGCGACAGCAGGGTGAGGCCGCTGATGGTAGCGGCAGACCGTAAAAGGCTCATCGATTCGACAGAAAAAAACAAGGCACGTGAATCTTACGCTTTTAGCGGACTCACGTGCCTGTGATAGAAGCGATTTTGAAAATTATTTCGGCGCGAGGCGGATGGCACCGTCAAGCCGGATCGTTTCGCCATTGATCATTTCATTGGTGACAATGCTGTAGACCAGTTTGGCATAATCCTGGGGCGTGCCCAGCCGTGATGGGAACGGAATGTTGGCGGCCAGGGAATCCTGAACCTCTTGCGGCATACCGAAAATCATGGGGGTGCCGAAGATGCCCGGTGCGATCGTATTGCAGCGGATACCGGAGCGGGCCAGGTCACGCGCGATCGGCAACGTCATGCCTACCACACCGCCTTTGGAAGCAGAATAAGCCGCCTGTCCGATCTGGCCTTCGTAAGCGGCGACTGAAGCGGTATTGATAATCACACCGCGCTCGCCGGTGGCTTCCGGTTCGTTGTCGTTCATGGCCTGGGCGGCCAGACGCAGCATATTGAATGAGCCGATCAGATTGACGCTGATGACTTTCTGGAAAAGATCAAGGGGGTGGGGGCCTGTTTTGCCGACTGTGCGGGAAGCGGGGGCGATGCCGGCGCAATTGACCAGCCCGACCAGTTTGCCGGCCGCGGTGGCAGCCTTCACTACAGCGCTGGCATCCTCCTCGCGCGTGACATCGCAATGCACGTATTGTTGCTTGAGCTCAGCGGCCAATTGCTGGCCGGCCTCATCCTGCACATCGGCAATGATGACGCGGGCACCATGCTCGACCAGCATTCGCGCCGTGCCGGCACCAAGACCGGAAGCACCACCTGTGACAATAAAAACTTTATCCCTGATTTCCATTTACTTTCCTTGCTACGTTAGGACGGGTTCAACGGTTACTGGCTTAGCGCTTCTTCGATGCGGCGGGTGATTTCTTCCACCTTGCCCACACCCGAAATATGAACATACCTGGGCGCTTTCGGATCGTTTTGCGCAGCCCAGTCGGAATAGTACTGTACCAATGGACGTGTCTGATTGCGATACACTTCCAGGCGCTTTTTGACGGTTTCTTCCTGGTCGTCATCGCGTTGTACCAGCGACTCGCCGGTCAGGTCGTCTTTGCCTTCCACTTTGGGTGGATTAAAGCGCAAGTGGTAAGTACGACCGCTGGCCGGATGAACACGTCGACCGCTCATGCGTTCGATGATATCTTCCTCGGGCACATCTATTTCGATGACGTAATCCAGGCCGATATCGGCATTTTTCAAGGCGTCAGCCTGTGGAATCGTGCGCGGGAAGCCATCGAACAGATAGCCTTTCTTGCAGTCATCTTCGAGCAGGCGGTCTTTGACCAGCCGGATAATAATGTCGTCGGAGACCAGTCCGCCATTGTCCATTACTTGTTTGGCCTCGAGGCCCACAGGGGTTTGGGCCTTGACAGCGGCACGCAACATGTCGCCCGTGGAAATTTGCGGAATACCGTATTTCCGGGTGATGAATGTTGCCTGAGTGCCTTTGCCCGCGCCTGGTGGCCCTAACAAAATGAGACGCATGGATCCCTCCTGGATGTTGTTATCTGTTACTGATGGAATGCTATTTTATATGATGCATTGCAAAAATTAGGGCGAGCCGCGAAAAAAGTTGCGAACTCGTTCGAGATCGTCCTGTGTATCGACGCCGGGCATGGGTGCGCTGGCGGTAATCAGCACGTGAATCCGAAAGCCATGTTCGAGCGCCCGGAGCTGTTCGAGTGATTCAAAGGTTTCCAGCGGCCCCTGGGTGAGGGTCGGGAAAATTTTCAGGAACCCGCTACGATAAGCGTATAACCCAATATGATGCAATGCGGGAAAACCTGTAGGCAGGGTCGCCGGAGCCTGTCCGACCGCCGGCATGGCCGGGCCGAACTGGCTGCGCGCCCAGGGAATGGGCGCACGGGAGAAGTAGAGCGCAAACTGGTCTGCAGTGCACACGACCTTGACGATATTCGGGTTGAAAAAATCGTTGCCATCGGCAAGGGGATAGGCACAGGTGGAGATGGCCGCGGCCTGGGTGTTGAGCAGATCGCCGGCGGTCAGATTGATAATATCGGGCTCAATCATGGGCTCATCGCCCTGCACATTCACAATCACCTGTTCATCAGGCAGGTTCAATTGCGCCACGACTTCGGCCAGCCTGTCGGTTCCCGAGACATGATCCTTGCGGGTCAGCAGGGCAGTGCAGCCGTGCTGGCGTACGACATCGAAAATATGTTCGTCGTCGGTGGCAATATATACCTGGTCGGCTGCGGAACGGGCTGCCTGTCTGGCGGTGCGTACAACCATCGGTATGCCGCCGATATCGGCCAGCATTTTGCCGGGCAGGCGTGTCGAGGCCGCGCGCGCCGGCACAATCACGATAAATCCGGACATATCAGTGTTTGCCGTCAGAGCTGCCGGGGCCGGCGGGAGAATTTGCCGCAGGGCGGGTGTCGGGCTGTGTCGGGTGGTTTTCTGCGCCGGCGGCGGGAAGGCCGTTTGCCGGGGTGTCGGCGTCTGCGCTGAGCGAACGCGCCTCCTGGCTGAGCATGACGGGAATGCCGTTCTTAATGGGGAAGGCGAGCTTGTCGTATTGGCAAATCAGCTCCTGCCGGCTCTGATCGTGGCGCAGCGGGCTGTTGCAAAGGGGGCACACGAGGAGCTTGATAAAGTGAGAGTCCATAATAAGTGCTGTGTAAACTGTTGAATGAATCAGTATACCGGTAATGATTTGAGTTTTTCCGCGATATCGTCGAAAAAATCACCATCGGAAAACCGAGGGGCCACTTCGAGCGCCCACAGGCGGTCATCCTGCATGTCACGGCATTTGGCGGCATCCTTGGCGGTCATCAAAATCAGGTCGGCGTCGATGGCGTGCAGCTCGGCCTGTGTATACGCATGATGATCGGGAAAGGCCAGGGTCTGCCGCACAACGATGCCGGCCTGTTCAAGTGTTGTGAAAAACCGCGGCGGATGTCCGATGCCTGCCACGGCGGCAATGCGCGCACGCTGGTGCTGCGCCCGCCAGGACTCGGGCGCGATCGTGTTGCCTGAAGCCAGATGAATGAAACGGGTCGGCTGCAGTTGCATGCTGACTTGTCTTGGCCGCGCCGCAGCATTTTGCGGCTGAGTGGCGTGGGCTGGCGGGTTCTGCGGGGACAGTTCCGCGGGAGAATTGGTCACCAGATAGTCGATGCGATTCAGTCGGGACGCGGGTTCGCGCAAGGGACCTGCCGGAAGCAGGCGTCCGTTGCCGGTGCCGCGACTATCCTGGATTGCGATTTCAATGTCGCGCCCGAGCGCCAAATGCTGCAGACCGTCGTCGGCAATAATGACCGTGGTGTCGGGAAAATGCTGCAGCAGGCAACGGGCTGCCCGCGTGCGGTCAGGATGCACTGCGATCGGCGCGGCCTGGGCCAGCAGGGCCGGTTCATCACCCAACAGGCGGGCGCTGGCATCGCTGCCGCTGCCATAGCGGGGCTCGGGGCCGATCTCCACGCCATAACCGCGACTGACGATGCCGGGTTGCCAGCCGCGTTCACGCAACGCTTCGATCAGCGCCAGCACAAAAGGGGTTTTGCCGGTTCCGCCCACAAATATATTGCCCACGACAATCACCGGAACCGGCAGCCGGTGTGTTTTTTTCAGACCAAGGCCGTAAAGCGTGTTTTTGACGCGCACGACCAGACGTGTGATCCACGATAGTGGCAGCAACAGGTCGGACAGAAGTCCGCCGCTTTGCCATTGCTTCAGCAGGGTCGTGGTCAGGGTGGCGTGTTTTTTTATTACCATGGCAGTGAAATAGGGCGGTCTTGCGATAGAAGCAGGCGCGCCACCGTGGGTTGTACATTCCCGGTCAGGGAAAGGCGGAAGGACAGCAGGCTGAACTTGGCATTGTCGAGGAATGTCGGCGCCGAATCTGTCTTTGCGCATTATCGCATCAAACTGTCGTGTCGATTGAACGGAAGGATAAACGCGCTTAACAGAAGATACTTTTGTCGGAGATTCGGGCCACCGATTTGGGCTTTTTTTGCCGACTTGTTCATGAAGTGAAATGATCCTGCAATGCATCAATTTGATCCTGACAACGAGCCGAAAGTGGACAAATGTAACTACTCACATTTTCTGTGGATAATTCTGTTAATAAGATGCTGTAATGGCGTATCTACACAAGTGTCCGGTTTGTTTGCTTAATCATTGTGCAATTTAATTGAAATATTTTATTTTATTTTAAATCAATGAGTTATCGAATAATCCTAATAAATTGAATCAGGAAGCCATTGTAAAACGCCGAAAAAATGCCCAGGCGCTTGATTTTTAAATTTTGTGGACAGTTTGGAGTTTCAAATTTGGAAAATCGGGAAATGAACGACGCAATGTCAAGCGAAAAAATGTTATCGGTCGGCCAATTGAATCGGCGCGTTGGACGATTGCTGGAAGAAGGGGTGCCTGTGCTCTGGGTAACGGGGGAAATTTCCAATTTTGTGCGTGCCGCTTCGGGCCATTGGTACTTCACCTTAAAGGACGAACGCGCATCGGTGCGAGCGGTCATGTTCCGTGGCAAGACGGCGTTGCTGGATTTTGTGCCTGCTTCCGGCGAGCGGATTGATGTTCGAGCGCGCGTGACCCTGTATGAGCCTCGTGGCGACTATCAATTGCAGGTCGAATCGCTGCGCTGTGCCGGGCAGGGGAATCTGTATGAACAGTTCCTGGCCATTCGCGCCCGTTTGCAGGAAGAAGGCTTGCTGGATGACTCGCGCAAGCGGCCGCTGCCGGTTTTTGTCCGGCGCATTGGCGTCATCACCTCGCTGGGCGCTGCGGCCCTGCATGATGTATTGACGGCCCTGACCCGACGCGCACCGCATGTCGGGATCATTGTGTACCCGACGGCCGTACAGGGCCGGGATGCTGCAAGTGAAATCATGAGTGCGCTGGCCCAGGCGCAAATGCGCAATGAGGTGGACGTACTGCTGCTGGTGCGCGGCGGCGGCAGCATGGAAGACCTCTGGAGTTTCAATGACGAATCGCTTGCCCGCCTGATCGCCGCCAGCCGGATTCCGATTGTGTCCGGCGTGGGCCACGAAACCGACTTTACGATAGCTGACTTTGTCGCAGACCTGCGCGCACCAACGCCGACTGCGGCGGCAGAATTGGCGTGCCGGCCACGACGCGATATGCTGAACGAGATTGCGGGCTTCACGGACCGGCTGTCCCGCCATCAGCAGCGCATGCTGGAACACCTGAGCCTGAAACTGGATCGCCTGTCGGGCCGGCTGGTTTCGCCGGCGCAAAAAATGCGTGCCGATCGCGCGCGTATCGAGCATGCGGCGCGCCAGCTGGAAGGACTGGTACGAGCCACAATCGAGCGTAAACGTAATCGCATCGATATGCTGAATCAAAAACTCGGACATGCCGCACCCAATATCACGCTGGCGCGCAACCGCGTGGGGGCGCTGCTGGCGCGACTCGAGCGCGCGGCGGATCGCTGCATGAGCCAGAACGGGCGCCGCTTTGAACGCGTGCTCACTCAATTTGAAACCATCAACCCGCGCGCGGTGCTCGGCCGCGGGTATGCCATTGTCTATGACGACGCCGGACACGTGCAGCGTGATCCCGCGCTTCTGCATGAAGGTCAGACCCTGAAGCTCGAACTGGAGAAAGGTACGCAGCCAGTCAGGGTCATTGCAAATCGTACCTAGAATTTAAGGTATCATCAGGGTACCTTTTTTACTTTTACAAGGAGATCTACATGGCACACAGTCTACCTCCACTTCCTTATGAAATGGATGCGCTTGCACCGACCATTTCCAAGGAAACGCTTGAGTACCATTATGGCAAACATCATAAAGCTTACGTTGACAAGCTCAATGAGCTGATTCCCGGTACCGAATTTGAAAATGCCAGTCTGGAAGATACCGTTAAAAAATCCGAAGGCGTGATGTTCAACCAGGCCGCCCAGATCTGGAACCACACGTTCTACTGGAACTCTCTGACTCCAGGCGGAAGCGAGCCATCAGGCGCCGTGCTCGAAGGTATCAACAAAAAATGGGGTAATGTTGATAAATTCAAGGAAGAATTCAATAAATCGGCAGCCGGCAATTTCGGCTCAGGCTGGACCTGGCTGGTAAAGAAAGCCGACGGTTCGCTGGATATCGTCAACACAAGCAATGCCAAAACACCACTGACGACCGATGACGTGCCTCTGCTGACCTGTGATGTCTGGGAGCACGCTTATTACATCGACTATCGTAATGCGCGCCCCAAATATCTGGAATCATTCTGGAAACTGGCGAACTGGGATTTTGCCAACAAAAACCTGGGCTGATTGTTCCGCTTTAAGCACGTCGATCTGATTCACATCAGACCGGTCTGAACAAAAACACCGCCGGTGAAATATTGCCGGCGGTGTTTTTTTTGGGTATGTGATCGCGATGCATTGTTGACTGGTCGCCTCGTTTGATCTGTTTGCCGCAGCATGTCGGCGGCAGCCAGTGCGCTCTTAACGCATGCACTGCTCGACAATCGTGACGATATCGGGTGAGGTGCCTTCGGCTACGCGCAGGGTAACCCGTGTGCCGGAATTGCTGTCCATGCTTTTGGGGGCAACGCTGATCTTGGCTTTGGGTTTATCGGGCCCGGGAATCGCGCCAAAATAATGATCCGCGTCAGACATGGTCAGATTGGCGGCGGGATAGGGGCCTTTCCAGCCCTCCAAAATACATTTGGCCAGCAGTTTGGGTTGAACGTCAGAGGTGCGATCGATTGCGGGTTTTTGATATTCAGGCAGGGTAATGCCCGCGCATCCTGCGAGTAAGCCCATGCTGCTGCCCAACAGGGCGTACCAGATTGCTTTCATTGATGACCTTTTACTGTAAAGTAGCCGAGCCCTCGTCCCGTGCGACGGGCAGGGCGGGCGGTTGAACAGCCTCGATGATATCACCGACGCGCACCCCGCGGCTATGGAACCAGTCTTTGTTCATTTCCAGTGCGTATCGGGCAGCGCTGCCCGAACAGTGGGTTTCTTCGCTCAACGGCTGCATCTCGTCCAGCGCAACGATGCGGCGTTGTGCGTCGATAAAGGCGATCGACAGGGGAATCAGGGTGTTTTTCATCCAGAAACAGCGCGGCTGATTGTCGGGAAAGACAAAAAGCATCCCGTGATCCGGAGGCAGCGCCGGGCGGTGCATAAGACCCTCGGCGCGCAGCGAATCCGTGTCGGCGATTTCAATTGTAATGGGGTGATGGTTAATGCGCACAGACGCGGGCGCGGCGGGTGATGCGGAAACGCGGGCCGCAGCACTCTGCGAGGCAGGCAAAAAGCCTGCCAGAATGGTGCAGCCCGCTAAAAACACTAATCGCAAGAACCTTGCTGCGGACAGGGGTATGGGCATACTCTGAAAAAATACAGATTATGCTGCCATAATATTGAGTGCCTGTTGGCCTTTTGGACCCTGGGCAATCTCAAACGTGACGCGCTGGCCTTCTTTAAGTGTTTTGAAACCATTCATCTGGATGGATGAAAAGTGGGCAAAAAGGTCTTCTCCACCGCCATCGGGGGTAATGAAACCGAACCCTTTGGCATCGTTGAACCATTTCACTGTTCCGGTCTGTTTATTACCGCTTTCTTCCGGAACGGGTGTCTCTGTTGTTTCTGACATACTTACAGCCTCTGCTCAAGATGTTACCGACTAATGGCGCTCGACCGATGCCGCGTCGTTGCCGAAAAGATACTGAAATAGAAATTGAAGTACGGAAATCAATTTGTGGATACTATTTTTCAGTATAAGGAAATGATGCAGATTAAAATTATGTGAGTCAATAGTGGAAATTACCGATAATTTCGGGGTTCATAAACAACACTACTTGAAATATCGTATACAGTATCAATATAGATACTTTCTTCAGCAGGTTTGGTATGGCTCAGCAGTCAGGCATTGTCACTGAAGCGCAAAAGGCAAAATTGGCGCCTCCGCCCATGTATCAGGTGTTGTTGCTCAACGATGATTACACCCCCATGGATTTTGTGGTGTCGGTTTTGCAGAAAATTTTTTCGAAATCCGAAGAAGAAGCGACCGTGATCATGTTAAAAGTACATCATGATGGCAAAGGTGTTTGCGGGGTCTATACCAGAGACATCGCCGCGACCAAAGTAGCCATGGTTGGGCAGTATGCGCGTTCCCATCAGCACCCCTTGCAGTGTGTGATGGAACCCGTGGATTTGTAATAGTCCTGGCATTATTTCCAGGGCAGTTGTTTAGACGGAGGAAATTGTGATTTCTCAAGAACTCGAAGTGACGCTTCATATGGCATTTGTGGATGCGCGTACCGCCCGCCATGAATTTATTACCGTCGAACACCTGCTGCTGGTATTGCTGGATAATGCCGCCGCCCGCGAGGTACTGACCGCGTGTGACGCGGATATTGAGCAGTTGCGCAGCAAGCTGCGTGCTTTTATCGATACCAATACACCCATTGTCGGCGGAAGCGATGAAGTAGACACGCAGCCGACCCTGGGCTTTCAGCGCGTCATCCAGCGCGCCATCATGCATGTTTCCTCCAACGGCAACGCCAAGAGCCCCGCAACCGGTGCCAATGTGCTGGTGGCTATTTTCAGCGAAAAGGATTCGCACGCCGTCTTCTATTTGCAGGAACAAAACATTACCCGCCTGGATGTGGTCAACTATATTTCACATGGCATTACCAAGTCTGCGGCGCCCGCGCCCGACGAGAGTGCTGCGCCGTCCGACGCCCAGCCGGGCGAGCCCGAGGAAAACAAGTCGCCCCTGGCGCTGTATGCGTCCGATCTGAATGCGCAGGCCAAGGCCGGCAAGATCGACCCCCTGATCGGGCGGGACAGTGAAATAGAGCGCGTGGTGCAAATTTTGTGCCGTCGCCGCAAGAACAATCCGCTGCTGGTGGGTGAAGCCGGAGTGGGCAAGACAGCCATCGCTGAAGGGCTGGCCCTGCGCATTATGAGCGGCAATGTTCCTGAAATTTTGTCCAAGGCGCGGGTTTATGCGCTGGATATGGGATCATTGCTGGCCGGCACCAAGTATCGTGGCGACTTCGAGCAGCGCCTGAAAGCGGTGCTCAAGCAACTGGCAAGCCAGCCGGACGCGGTTTTGTTCATCGACGAAATTCATACCCTGATCGGCGCCGGTTCGGCTTCGGGCGGGACCATGGACGCATCCAATCTGCTTAAGCCAGCGCTGTCTTCCGGTGCGCTGCGTTGCATGGGCGCGACCACCTACAAAGAATATCGCGGCATTTTCGAGAAAGATCATGCCCTGTCTCGTCGTTTCCAGAAAATCGACGTGAGCGAGCCTACGGTCGAGCAGACGATTCTTATTTTGCGTGGCCTCAAATCCAAATTTGAAGAGCACCATCACGTTCGCTATTCGGCAGCAGCCATTACTGCGGCGGCCGAGCTGTCGGCCAAGCACATCAATGATCGTCATCTGCCCGACAAGGCGATCGACGTTCTGGATGAAAGCGGCGCGGCGCAGCGCCTGTTGCCCAAGTCGCGGCAGAAAAAAGTTATCGGCAAATCCGACATTGAAAACGTGGTCTCGAAAATGGCCCGGATTCCGCCGCAGTCGGTCAGCAGTGACGACCGTAACAAGCTGGCTACGCTGGATCGCGACCTGAAAACGGTCGTGTTCGGTCAGGATGCGGCTATTACCGCGCTGGCTTCGGCCATCAAAATGTCACGCTCCGGCCTGGGCAAGCCTGACAAACCGATAGGTTCGTTCCTGTTCTCCGGCCCGACCGGCGTGGGCAAGACCGAAGTCGCCAAGCAACTGGCATTTATTCTGGGCGTTGAACTGATTCGTTTCGACATGTCCGAGTACATGGAGCGCCACGCCGTTTCGCGTCTGATCGGTGCGCCTCCGGGATACGTCGGTTTTGACCAGGGCGGGCTGCTGACCGAGGCTGTCAACAAGCAACCGCACAGCGTACTGCTTTTGGACGAAATCGAAAAAGCGCATCCGGACATCTTCAATATTCTGCTGCAGGTGATGGATCATGGTGTCCTTACCGACAATAACGGCCGCAAATCTGATTTCAGAAATGTCGTCATTATCATGACGACCAATGCCGGTGCAGAATTGCTCAATCGCCGCTCGATTGGCTTTGCAGACAGTCGCCAGAGCGGCGACGAGATGGCTGAAATCAAGCGCATGTTCTCGCCCGAGTTCCGCAACCGCCTGGATGCCATTATTCCGTTCGACGCATTGTCGCAGGACATTATCATGCGGGTGGTCGACAAATTCCTGATCGAGCTGGAGCATCAGCTGCAGGCCAAGCGCGTAGAAGCGACGTTTACCGATGCCTTGCGCCAGCATCTGGCCAAAAAAGGCTTTGATCCGGTCATGGGCGCGCGGCCGATGCAACGCCTGATCCAGGATGTGATTCGCCGTGCCCTGGCCGATGAATTGCTGTTTGGCCGCCTGGCCAGTGGGGGATCGGTGTATGTCGATATTGACGACAAGGACGAAGTGACGCTTACCTTCAATGAGTCGGATCCGAAAGAAAAAAAGGATTCTGAGGAAGAAGCACTGGTTTCCTGATCATGACAGGTACGTACATCGCCTGTCATCATTGTGGGCAAATGCATGAAAGAAGCGCGCTGGCCTCCGGGCAGCGCGCTTCGTGCGTGCGTTGCGGTACCGTGCTCTGGTCCCAGGGCGTCCTGAACAGCACGGCCTGGCTGGCGATTGTCCTGACCTCCCTGATCGCGTTTACCATTGCCAATTTCATGCCTGTGGGCACCATCACGGCGGTCGGGCTCAAAAGCAGTTCGACCTTTCTGGATGCGGTAGCGGCCACGTGGCGGGCCGGATATCCGAGCGTGGCCATCATGTGTTTTGCCACCGGATTCCTGATGCCGTTGCTGGATATTCTGATCCTGGCGTGGCTGTTGGCCTTTTCGCGCCAGGGCAGAGTGGCGCCGGGCCTGAATCTGTTAAGCCGCTGGCTGCACTATGTGCGCCCCTGGGCGATGGTGCCGGTCTTTATGCTGGGAGCGCTGGTCGCCATCGTCAAACTGGCCGATATGGCTTCGCTTACACCCGGCGCGGGCCTGTGGGCGTACGCAGCGCTCACCTTCCTGCTGACCGGCCTGAGCAAGCTGAATTCTGAAAGAGTGTGGTTGCTGGCCGAACAGGATGGCGCGGTTCAGAGCATGCCGGTTTCCATTGAACCGCAGCATCATCCGCTGGACTGCGAGGTGTGCGGACAAATTACCATGAGCACGGCTGACGAAGGCCATTGCCAGCGCTGCCATACTCGCGTCCACTACCGCAAGCCAGCGCACAAAACCCGTACCCTGGCCATTTTGCTGACAGCCATTATTCTGTATCTTCCGGCCAATCTATACCCGGTCATGATCAACACGACGGTGCTGGGGGGAACCTCATCTCACACCATTCTGGGCGGTATTCTGGAACTGTGGAACATGGGCTCCTGGGACCTGGCGCTGATTGTGTTTATTGCCAGTTTTGTGGTGCCGCTTACAAAAATTGTCATTCTGGCCATTTTGCTTGGACGTCCTGCAAAAGGGCGGCGTGATACCATGATGCATTACACGCGTATGTATCAGACGGTCGAACTGATCGGACAATGGTCAATGCTGGATGTGTTTGTCGTGATTCTGCTGACATCGCTGGTCAATTTCGGCCCCCTGATGACGGTCAGGCCTGACGTGGGCGCAGCCGCCTTCGGCATGGTCGTGGTTGTGACCATGTTTGCGACCATGAATTTCGATATACGCAAGGGCTGGGATGAGGTCGATGACGATATCGAATTGCCGGATTACCAGCCGGCGGCCACGGCGCCTACCTTTACTTAGTGCTTTGATTCCAGAAAAAATACAGGAACGGGTTACCGTTTATTAAATAGAATGCATAGTTTACTGATTCAGCAGTTGGCAGGAGCATCTTATGTCTGAAAAAGATCTGCCCCCGTCGGATTCGTCTTCGCAGCCGCCGGCAAACAAACCGGCGGACACACCGGCGACCGCCGCCGATAATACAACCGGCGCAGCAGCGCAGGACGCGTCTGCACAGCAGGGCAATCAGGGCAAGCAAGGCGATGAGCGACCCGGCGGGACCAATCAGCCCAATCCGGTTATTGCCAAACAGCCGGTCGTGAGCCAGAAAAAAAACAAAAATATATCCTGGATCTGGCTGGTGCCGTTGATTGCGGCCATCATCGGCTTGTCTTTGCTGGTTCGCGACTATATGCAGCAGGGGCCGGTCGCCACCGTAACCTTCAAAACGGCCGAAGGCCTGGAAGTGGACAAAACTCAGGTTCGCTATAAGGATGTGGTGGTTGGCGTTGTCTCGGATATCGATCTGACCGAGGACCACAACTCGGTACAGGTAACGATATCCTTTACCGACGGCGTCGATTTTCTTTTGCGCGAAGGCGCCCGGTTCTGGGTCGTCAAACCCCGGCTGGGGGTCAGCGGCGTCTCCGGTCTGGGCACGCTGGTGTCGGGGGCCTATATTGGCGTGGACATCGATGATACTAAACAGACTAAGGCGGAACCCCGCAATGATTTTGTCGGACTGGAAAAACCGCCCGAACTGATCAGCGGCCGGCCGGGCAAGCGCTTTACGATTACTGCGCCCAGCCTTAACTCGCTGGATCTGGGTTCCCCCGTCCTGTACCGGCGCCTGCAGGTGGGACAGGTTATCAACTATACGCTGAGCAAAGAAGGCAAGGGCGTCGAAGTTCAGATATTCATTGATGCGCCCTATGACCGCTTCGTTACCGAAAATAGCCGTTTCTGGAATGCCAGCGGCGTAGACCTCTCGCTGAATGCGGGCGGCCTGAATTTGAAAACACAGTCGCTGGTATCTGTCCTGGCCGGTGGTATTGCGTTTGGCCAATTGCCTGCCGAAGAAGAGGCGAAAGAGGCCGTCAAACCGGCAGCCGATGGCGCAACGTTTGTACTGAATCCCTCGGAAGAAAAGGCGCTGGCCAAGCCGGATGGCCTGGCCTTTCCGATCCGCATGAAGTTTGACAAATCGGTCCGGGGACTGCAGACGGGTTCGGCTATTGATTTCAAGGGTATCCTGCTGGGCGAAGTCAAGGATATTTCAATGGAATTTGATATCGCTACGCGCAAGACTACAGTGATTGTCGACGGCGTTATCTACGAAAACCGCCTGGGGGCCGCGATTCCGGATGCCCAGCGATTCGATGACAAAGGCGAGCCCGTGCACGATCTGGCGCTGAAAGAGTTTGTCAGCAGCGGCATCCAGGCACAGCTGCGTTTTGCCAATATCTTTACCGGCCAGCTGTATGTGGCCCTGGATTATTTCCCGGAAATCGCCAAAAAACCGCCTGCTCCTGATCTGAGTAAATCGCCGGTGGAAGTCGCTACGGTGCCGGGCAGCTTCGATGAGTTACAGCAGCAGTTGAACGTGATTGTCGAGAAACTGAAGAATCTGCCGATTGATTCGATCGGGCATTCGCTTGATGACGCCCTGCAGAGTATCTCCAAACTGGCTCGCACGCTCGACACGACGATGGTGCCCGAGCTGACATCGACGGTACGCAAGGCCGGCAAATCGCTGGATGGGGTCAACAAGACCATGGGCAGCGTGCGCGGGGTCGTTAATGATGACAGTCCCGTCATGTTGCAGCTCAATGGCATGATCAAGGAGCTGTCGCGCGCCGCCAAGTCGATCCGCAGTCTGGGCGATTATCTGCAGGCCGAACCCAGTTCGCTGATCAGAGGCCGTTCGAAAGACAATATCCCTTTCAAGGAAAGTGAATGATGAAGAGTTCCCTGTCTGCCGCCTTGCGACCGCTGACGCTGGTTGCGCTGACTGCCGTGCTCGGCGCCTGCGCCTCTGCGCCGACGCAGTATTACACGCTGGCCGCCAGCGACAACCCGACCGTGCAGGGCGCGGCCCGGTTCGGCATTAATGTCCATGACGTCACGGTGCCTGATGCCGTTGATAAGGCGCAATTGATGATTCGACAGTCGGGCGACTCTTCAGCGGTCGTACCGCTCAATGGCTCGCGTTGGGCCGGGTCGCTGCAGGACGAAATCCAGAAAACGCTGTCGGCCAATCTGGTCAGTCGGCTTGGCGCCATCAATATTCAGGGCATTACCGGTAACGAACAAAAGCTGCCGGTGTGGCTGGTGCAGACGACGTTTCACCGCTTCGATATGATCCTGAATAAGGCCGCGGTCCTCGATGCGACCTGGCGCGTGAATCCGGTGCGTATGGGTTCGCGTTCTGCCAGGGTATGCCAGACACGGATCCAGGTGCCGGCCGCCGGCGGTGTTGATGCACTGGTGAAAAGTCAGTCTCAGGCCATCTCCCTGCTGTCGGATGTGATTGCCGGTGCGATTGACGGCCACACCCAGGTTCAGGCAGGCAACGTGGCACAGGTACAGTCGCTGGGGTGCCATTCGGGGTAGAATGCGACCATTGCATGCGTTTTCCCCGATCTGACGGATCGCGGGTTGTCGAGATAACGGACGCCTGAAGGCGTCCCGTTTTTTTCCTGAGGTTTATTATGAAAATGATCAATAACATGCTTGTCGGCGTGCTTGCGTTGTCCCTGTCGCCGCTGGCGTTTGCCGAGGTGACGGTCGGCATTAATCTGTCGAGCACCGGCCCGGCTGCGGCCATTGGCATCCAGTCGCGCAACGCGATTGATTTGTGGCCCAAAACACTGGGCGGTGAGCCTGCCCGCTATATTGTTTTGGATGACGGCACCGACGTCAGCAAATCGGTGCGCAATGCCCGCAAGCTGACTTCGGAAGACAATATCGACATTCTGGTCGGCCCCAACACGACGGCGGCTGCACTGGCCATTCTGGATGTACTCAAAGAGACACAGACGCCGATGATCGCCCTGGCCGCCAATGCCGCTATCGTGACTCCGCCTGATGATCCGGGTCGCCGCTGGGCGTTCAAAATGCCCCAGAACGACAGCCTGATGGCCGATGTTCTGGTCCGGGATATGGTCAAAAAAGGCTTCAAGAAAGTGGCCTTTATCGGCTTTTCCGATTCCTATGGTGAAAACTGGTGGAAGGAATTTTCAGAACTGGCTGCCGGTAAAATTGATGTGGTTGCCCGCGAATCATATCAGCGTACCGATTCATCGGTAACTGGACAGGTGCTGAAACTGATGGCAGCCAAACCCGACGCCATCCTGATTGCCGGTTCCGGCACGCCGGCGGTGTTGCCCGGCAAAACGCTCAAACAGCGCGGCTACAAAGGTCTAATCTATCAGACGCACGGCATCGGCACGCTGGAATTTTTGCAGGTAGGCGGCAAGGATGTCGAAGGGACATTGTTCCCGACAGGGCCGGGAGTCGTGGCCAAGGGTCTGCCGGAAGCAAATCCGGTCAGGAAAGTGGCCCTCGATTTCACGGAAAAATATGAAAGCAAGTACGGGCCCAATTCGGCGACGCAGTTCGCCGGTGATGCCTGGGGCGCGTATATGCTCATGGACAAAGCCGTGGGCGAGGTCCTGAAGAAAAACATCAAACCGGGTACACCGCAATTTCGCAGTGCCTTGCGCGATGCTATCGAGTCGACCCGGGAACTGGTCGTTCCCAATGGGGTGCTCAATATTACCGCCAAAGACCACCAGGGTTTTGACGAACGGGCACGAGTCATGGGAACGATCAAGGATGGACACTTCCAGTACGCCACTGATCAGTAGTCTTTCCGGGCGATATTGATCAGGCGCCAGAACGGCGTGAAAGTTTATAACGGCTAAGGGCCAACGGCTTGAAAAACGCTTTATAAAGGCGTAGAAAGGGTGTCGGAAGGCCGTGCTAAAAGGTTTAAGGAGGGCCTAAGTAACGTGGGCGTCGATATGGCGCTCCAGGGTATTAAGCCTCCCACTAACCGCTTTATTGCGCGGTCGCACCTGAAATTTTCACAACCTCCCGATACTTCTCCATCTCGCTTTTGACTTTCGCGGCAAAGGCTTCAGACGAAGAAGGGGTGGTATCCGAACCCATGATCAGCAATTGCTTTTTGACGGACTCATCTTCCATCGCGGCGGCAAATGCGTCATGCAGCGTCTTGACGACGGCATCCGGCGTACCGCCGGTCGCGAAAATGCCGAACCAGGTACTGATGTCAAAATCTTTGATGCCCGCCGACTCCATGGTCGGCACATCTTTCATGATATCCGAGCTCGCTTTGGTGGTGAGGGCAAGTGCGCGCACCTTGCCGTCCTTGACCATTGGCAGCGCCGAAGCCAGATTATCAAACATAAACTGCGTCTGATCGGACAGCAGCGATAGCTTGGCCGGACTGGCCCCCTGATAAGGGACGTGTACGGCGTCAATCCCGGTACGCTGTTTGAACAGTTCCCCGGCCAGATGGCCCGCGCTGCCATTACCACCGGATGCATAATTCATTTTGCCCGGATGCTTTTTGGCGTAATCGATCAGCGAGGCCACATCGGTGATATCGTGCTGCTTGGCAAAGGCCGTACCCACGACCAGCACATTGGGCACTTCGGATACAAGCAGTACCGGTGCAAAATCCTTCACCGGATCAAAATTCAGGTTTTTGTACAGCCACGGATTGATGGCGTGCGTGGCTACAGCGCCCATGACGATGGAATAGCCATCCGGTTTGGCGCGCGCCACGATCCCGGCACCGATATTGCCGCCGGCACCCGCCTTGTTTTCCACGATAATGGTTTGCTTCAGGGTTTTGCCAGCATGTTCGGCCAACAAACGCGCCACGCCGTCCAGTGGCCCGCCCGGGGAGTAGGGCACAATGAAGGTGATCGGTTTGGTCGGATAGGATTTTTCCTGGGCCAGGACGGGTTGTAGCAGAGTAACGCCCATGAGCGTGGCCAGTGCGCTTTTTAACAGCGTTCGTTTTGTAAGGTTCATTGTTTTTCCATAAAAAAGGGGAATGCCGGGGCAATCGGCCTTGCAGGCCGGCTCAGCAAAAACTCTGCTGGCACCGGCCTTTTTGCGCCGCCCGGCGCGGGCAGTCAGATCAATGACTGCCGGTACTGCCAAATCCGCCTGCACCGCGTTCGGTTTCGGTAAACGTGTCGACCACGTTAAACGTGACCTGCATGACGGGTACTACAACCAGTTGCGCGATGCGCTCCATGGGGTTCAATACAAAGGCCTCCTGGCTTCGGTTCCAGACCGATACCATGAGGGGGCCCTGATAATCTGCGTCAATCAGCCCGACCAGATTACCGAGCACAATACCATTTTTATGTCCCAATCCGGAACGAGGCAGAATCATGGCCGCATAACGGGGATCCTGCACATAAATCGAAATGCCGGTTGGCACCAGCAGCGACGCGCCGGGCGCCAGTGTGTGCGGCTCATCCAGGCAGGCGCGCAAATCCAGGCCTGCGGAGCCTGTAGTGGCATAAGTAGGAAGTTGATCGCGCATGCGCTCATCTAAAATTTTGACATCAAGTTTCATGTTTGCTTCGTGGTTTTGCTGGGGGTGGGAAATCGTTTGGCTGCGTTGCGGATGCGTTTGAAAATAATGAACAGAACGATCAGGATGAAAATAAGCGGGCCGCGCATGCCTTCGGCCTGCAGGCCGCTTCCACCGGAACCGAACTCATCGGCCAGAATAAAAATGGCAACGGCGACCAGACCCACCACAAGGGCAAAGGGGAAAGAGCGGGTCTTTGCCTTTGGCGTTGCAGCCGGCCTCGTTTCGAAACCGGCATTTTGCGTGCCGCTGGGGGGTACCGGGAAACTGGTGTCAGCAGACGCGTTGGAGGCAGACGCCTGTCTTGTTCCGGAAGTGCGCGCGGTAGCTGCGGCGCCCGCTTGAGCGCTACGCGCGGCGCCGGTCGTCGTCAGCTGCGAAGGAAAGCCCGAGCTGAAATCCGGATTGACTGCCTGCTCTTTCATATCAAAGTGGCGGCTCAGTTCTTCGACATAATTGGCAAAGTCGCCATTTCTGGGTTCACGATAGTCCATATTCATCGTTGAGCTCCGTTTAACTGTCTCAGTAGGGTCGACTGAGGAGGTGGCATGGGTGTCATGTCAATGATTTTTCAGTATCTGCCGCGAGCGTTGCCGACGTCTGGATATGACGACAACAACCAGCACCAATGCCAGAACGAGCAATATTGCGGCGCTGCCTGCCGCGCCCAATGCATCGGCACCGCGGGCGCCCAGATAGCCTGGCATCAGCAGCCAGGGGAACCAGATCACGCCCGACAGCACATTGGCAAGCTGAAACCGGCCTTGCGGCATTTTCATTATGCCAGCCATACCGGGGATTAGCGAGCGAAATGCGCCCATGAACCGTCCTGCGAAGACCGCCAGGAATCCGTAACGGTAGAACAGCAGGCGCGTGCGGGCCACGGTTCGGCGGCGTTTTGTCAGGATGCGGCTTCTGAGCAGAGCAGGGCCATAGGCGTGGCCGATCCAGTAGGAAACGGCATCGCCCAGGACGGCGCCGGCAATGCCCCACACACAGATCGTGGTCAGATCCAGAGACCCATTGGCGATCAGCACGCCTGTCAGCGGCAGCAGAATTGTGGCAGGCACAAAAAGCCCGACAATCAGCAGCGATTCGCCAAAGGAAATCAGGCCGATAATAGGCCCTGCCCAATCCTGGTGCAGCGTAATAAAAGCAAGAATCTGGTCGATATAGGGTTGCATCAGCGTAAGAGTAGCGCAGACCGGCCCGATCGTCAGGGTGTTTTGCCGGATGACGTCAGGTGATTGATACGATTGGCAATTTCAACAATCAGGCGGCGGGCTGCCGCCGGCTTGTCCAGCAGGGGCAGGGGGTGGTTGCCCTGCTCATCGAACAGCACCATGCGGGACTGATCCGATTCCATGGTTTCCTGCGCCAGGTTGCCCACCAGCAAAGGAATATTCTTGCGCTTGCGTTTGGCTTCGGCATAGTCATGCAGATTTTCGGTTTCTGCAGCAAAGCCGACGCACCAGGGGCCATTGGGCAGGGCGGCCACTTCGGCCAGGATATCGGGATTTTCCGACAGCGCCAGATCCAGGCCACCTTGTGCGCCGGTTTTCTTCACTTTCTGGGGGTGGGTGTTACTCACATGCCAGTCTGCCACAGCCGCGACGGAAATAAAAATATCCTGTCCCGGCACCAGTTGCATGACATGCGCATGCATTTGCCGGCCCGATTTGACATTGATGCGCTCTACGCCATAGGGTGCCTCCAGCGCCGTCGGCCCGGAAACCAGCGTGACGCGGGCACCTGCTTCCCAGGCAGCACGGGCAATGGCATAGCCCATTTTTCCCGAAGAGCGGTTGCTGATATAGCGTACCGGATCGATGTCTTCCTGGGTTGGGCCCGCCGTCACCAGAATCTGTCTGCCGGCCAGCGATTTATCCTGAAAGAAGGCCTGTGTTTCAAAAACAATCTGTTCGGGCTCAAGCATGCGACCGTCACCCACTTCACCACAAGCTTGCGAGCCGCTGCCGGGTCCCCAGAGCGTCACGCCATCATCCTGCAACTGGGCCGCATTGCGACGGGTGGCCGGATGCGCCCACATCTCGCGGTTCATGGCAGGCACAACGACCAATGGACACAAGCCGCGCGCCAGACATAAAGTGGAGAGCAGATCATCGGCCAGGCCGTGCGCCAGTTTGGCCATAAAATCGGCACTGGCCGGTACGATCAGGATCAGGTCGGACTGACGGCTCAGATTGATATGAGCCATGCTGTTTTCCATGCGATCGTCCAGCGTCTCGGTGTAGACCGGATTGCCGGAGAGGGCCTGAAATGTTGTGGGCGTGACAAATTGCGTAGCGGCATGGGTCATGGCAACCGTAATAATTGCGCCATGATCCTGCAGGCGACGCACCAGTTCGGCGGTCTTGTAGCAGGCAATGCCTCCTGTGAGACCGATCAGAATGCGTTTGCCGGATAGCGGGTTCATGTTCTTTGCTCCCTGTTCCTGCCGCGCAGATAGCGCAACAGTTCATCCAGCACCAGCAGGACTGCCCCGATGGTAATGAATGTGTCGGCCAGATTGAACGCCGGGAAATAGGCGTCGTTCCAATAGAACAGCAGGAAATCAATAACGTGGCCGTATACCGTTCTGTCTATGACGTTGCCCAGGGCCCCCGCCAGAATCAGCGACAGCGCCAGACAAAAGAGCCCCTGCTCACGGTGCTTGCGCAGCAAATACAGGATAAACGCAGAGGCAGCAAGGCCCAGTGCCAGGAAAAACCACCGTTGCCAGCCGGCACCGTCGGCCAGCATGCTGAAGGCCGCACCCTGATTGTAGATCAGAATGAAATCGAACACCGGCAGCACGTTGATCCGCTGCAGGTACTCGAAATTCTGCTCGAAATACTGCTTGCTGACCTGATCGACCCCGATCAGCAGAACGGCAAGTGCGATCCAGGCAATATATGGAATGATGCGCGTTGTCGCGGGCGCCGGTTTAGGCATAATGGCGATCCTCGCCACCGTGATGCAGATTGTCGTCGCAGCGTGAGCAGATTTCCGGATGGCCTTCTATAGATCCCACTTCTTCGCGATAATGCCAGCAGCGTTCGCATTTGGCGTGTTCGGACGGCGTAATCGTAAAGTTCACGCCTTCGCCCGGGGCGCCCGCATGTACCGTCGCGCGGGACACAATGAAAATGAAACGCAGGTCATCGTTCAGGCTTTGCAGGTATTGCAGATCCAGCCCGTCGGCAAAGACGTCCACTTCGGCCTGTAGCGAGGAACCGATACCGCCGGCGCTGCGTACGTCTTCCAGTTGCCGGTTCAGTTCGGCGCGGATTTCAAGAATCCGCTGCCATTTCTTGCTCAGGGCTGCATGGTCGGCCACTTCCGGAAGCGTATGAAATACATCGGTAAAAATCGTGACCGTGTGCGCGCTGTCGGTATTTTTCAGGGTTGACTGTTGCAGTTCATGCCAGGCTTCTTCGGCGGTAAACGAAAGCACTGGTGCCAGCAGCCTGAGCAGGCTTTGCGTAATGTGCAGCAGGGCCGTTTGCGCCGAGCGCCGGGCCAGGCTGTCGCGCCCGGTCACATACAGTCGATCCTTGAGCGTGTCCAGGTAGAATGACCCCAGGTCTTCAGAGCAGAAAATCTGCAGGCGCGCCATGGCCGGGTGGAAATTGAATTCCTCATAATAGGCCAGCACTTCGTTCTGCATATCCTGCGTGAGCGCCAGGGCATACTGATCCACTTCAAACAGCTGGCTGGTTTCAACCATGTCGTTTGCCGCGTCAAAATCGTTCAGATTACCCAGCAGAAAACACAGGGTATTGCGAATACGGCGGTAGCCTTCCACGACACGTTTGAGAATCTGGTCCGAAATGGACAGCTCACCCGAGTAGTCCGTCGAGGCGGTCCATAAGCGGATGATTTCGGCGCCCAGCGAATCGGACACTTTTTGCGGAGCAATCACATTGCCCAGCGATTTGCTCATCTTGCGACCCTGACCATCTACCACAAAACCATGGGTCAGCAGGTTACGATAGGGCGGCTCGCCAAACAGCATGGAAGAGGTCAGCAACGAGGAGTGGAACCAGCCACGATGCTGGTCAGATCCTTCCAGATACAGGTCGGCGGGCCAGCGCAGGGTGTCCGAATGCGAACCGATCGTGGCATTGTCTTTGCCGCCCAGCACGGTAAAATGCGTGGTGCCCGAGTCAAACCATACGTCCAGGGTATCGCGGTTTTTTTCGTAGTGCGCGGCCTCGTCGCCCAGCAATTCGGCCGGATCCAGCGCCTGCCACGCTTCAATCCCGTGTTTTTCTACGCGCTGAGCAACCTTTTCAAGCAGTTCAATGGTACGGGGGTGCAGCTCGCCCGTTTCTTTATGGACGAAAAATGCCATGGGCACGCCCCATTGACGCTGACGTGACAGCGTCCAGTCCGGCCGATTGGCAATCATGGCATGCAGGCGGGCGCGGCCCCAGGCCGGATAAAAACCGGTGGCGTCGATGCCTGCCAGCGCTTTCTCGCGCAGCGTGCCGCTCTGGTCGTTCGGCTCTTTATCCATACCGGCAAACCACTGACTGGTGGCACGGTAAATAATCGGTGTTTTATGGCGCCAGCAATGCATATAACTATGCTTGTGCGACTCGACATGCAACAGCGTACCGGCATCCTGCATGGCCTTGACGATTTCGGGATTGGCTTCCCAAATGGTCTTGCCACCAAACAGCGGCAGCGATGGCACGTATTTGCCGTCGCCCATCACGGGGCTCAGGATATTGGCGTCCTGCATGCCATTGGCCTTGCAGGACTGAAAGTCTTCTACACCATAGGCCGGTGCAGAATGCACGATCCCGGTACCGGTATCAACCGTGACATAGTCGCCCAGATACACGGGAGACAGGCGATCATAGCCTGCATCAGCCTTGGCCAGCGGATGGCGGAATGCAATATGGTCCAGCGCCTGGCCCGCGCATTCGGCAATCACTTCACCTTGCAGTTCCCAGTGTTCCAGGCAGGCCTGGACGCGGTCTTTGGCCAGCAGCAGCAGAGGGCCGGTCGGCAGCGGTTCGCTCAGCCGTACCAGCGCGTACACGACCTCGGGATGCACATTCAGGGCCTGGTTAGACGGAATTGTCCAGGGCGTTGTGGTCCAGATCACAACGGCGCCATCTTCTATACTGTCCAGGCCGAATGCGGCGGCCAGTTTGTCTTTTTCGGCGAAGGGAAAGGCCACGTCAATGGCCGGATCCTTGCGGTCGGCATATTCGACTTCAGCCTCGGCCAGGGCCGAGCCGCAGTCAAAACACCAGTTGACCGGCTTCAGTCCGCGGAACACATAGCCTTTTTCCATGATGCGCGCCAGCGCACGCAGCTCATTGGCTTCGTTGCCGAAATTCATGGTCAGGTACGGATTGTCCCAGTCGCCCAGCACGCCCAGTCGTTTGAAGTCGGCTCGCTGACGGTCAATTTGCTCCAGCGCGTAGGCGCGGGCCTTGGACTGAACCTCGGCAACCGGCAGGTTCTTGCCGTATTTTTTCTCAATCTGGATTTCGATGGGCATGCCATGGCAGTCCCAGCCCGGCACGTAGGGGGCATCAAAGCCCGCCATATTGCGGCTTTTGAGGATGATGTCCTTGAGAATCTTGTTGACCGCGTGTCCGATATGAATGTCGCCGTTGGCGTACGGAGGCCCGTCATGCAGAATATAGACAGGGCGACCGGCAGAAGCTTGGCGTACCGCCTGGTACACTTTTTTCTCTTCCCATTCACGAACCCAGCCGGGTTCGCGTTTAGGCAGATTCCCGCGCATGGGAAAAGGGGTTTCAGGCAGATTCAGGGTGTTCTTATAATCCATGGACAGCAAAATAGTTGCGAGCAACGTCCGCATCGTGGCGGATGGCGTCAGTCAGTGTTTGTAAATCGGGGAATTTTTCTTCGTCCCGCACGGCATGCAAAAAGCTTATTGTAATAAGTTTACCGTATGCCGATACGTTTTTATCGAGAATATGCACTTCCAGCAGGACTTGTCCGTCCTCTTCGACCGTAGGGCGCACGCCCAGGCTGGCAACGCCCGCCAGCGGCTCGTCTGCCAGGCCGTGTACCTTGACGACATAAATGCCCGAACGCAGGGCGCAGCGCGGCATGACGCGTACATTCAGCGTGGGAAAGCCGATCGTGCGGCCCAGCTTGCGGCCATGAATGACATGGCCGCTGATTTCATAGGGGTGGCCCAGAAACTGGCTGGCCCGCTCAATATCGGCATAAGCCAGGGCATGGCGCAGTTCTGAGCTGGAATAACGAATGCCTTGCGGGTCCAGCACATCATGCAGCGTTTCTACTTCGAACCCCAGGCGGCTGCCGGCTTCGCGAAGTAAGGCAATGTCGCCGCGCCGCTTGCTGCCGAAACGGAAGTCTTCACCTACATAGAGCCACTTGACCGCCAGCTGGCGCACCAGAATATCTTCGATGAACTGCTCCGGTGTCTGCTGTGCAAACGCCTGATCAAAGCGCCGGATATGAATATGCCGTATGCCGCAACAGGACAGGGCACGCACTTTATCGCGCAGAGTCGATACACGGGTGGGTGCCAGTTCGGGTCGCTGTTCACGCAAGGCAAAATACTCGCGCGGATGCGGCACAAAGGTCATGACCGAAGGTTCCAGCCCTTTGCTATCGGCCGTGCTTACCACGTGCGATAGCAACTGCTGGTGGCCAAGGTGCACGCCATCAAAATTACCAATCGTCAGGGCGCTGCCCGGCTGGGGGGCGCAGGTGGAAGGTTGACGGGACAGGAGAAGAGGATTTTTCATGCCGGAAATACGACTCATCATGCCGCTTTTCTTTATATTCGGAAACGTTCATCAAATTAATGGGGGTATGCGTTCAGGGGGATCCCGCACTTTGCAAGCCCGGCGCAACCCGGAAAGTTTACAGGAAGACGATGGGATTGAGTCCGGTATGCCCGGGACGGTGGCAGATTTATTCCGATGTAGGGCGTTGCTTTTTTCTTGCGTTCCCGGCACAAGAGGACCATTATTTCAGTTGTGAATGTGTCCACGTCGAACAAAGGAATTGCTTATGAAAATCGCTATCATTGGGGTCAACGGCAGGGTTGGTTCGCGTATTGCGGCCGAGGCCTTGCGTCGCGGTCATCAGGTTACCGGGGTCGTGCATTCGACCCGGACGGCAAATGCGCCGGCTGGCGTGGCTATCGTGCAGGGCGATGCCAATCAGCCGGACGCCCTGGCGCCGTTGTTGCGAGGCCACGATGCCGTGGTCAGCGCCGTGCGGTTCCATGATTTGAAAGCGGCTCCTTTGTTGCAGGCGCTCAAGCTTGCCGAGGTGAAACGATTGCTGGTGGTGGGCGGTGCTGCCAGTCTTGAAACCTCACCGGGCAGAATTTTGCTGGACAGCCCCGACTTTCCGGATGCCTACAAATCAGAGGCAGTGCCGGGCAAGCAGTTTCTGGACGACCTGCGAGGCGAAAAAGAGGTGGACTGGACGTTTCTGTCGCCTTCGGCCCAGTTCGAACCCGGCGAGCGCACAGGCAAATTCCGCATTGGCGCAGATCAATTGCTTGCAGACACTGACGGCAAAAGTCACATTTCGATGGAAGATTACGCTATTGCGATGGTTGACGAGCTTGAGCGCCCGCGGCACATGCGTCAACGATTTACTGTTGGTTATTAACCCTAAGCGCCGTCAGTGAAGGACAATAAGCTATACTATGCCCCTTCTTTGGGGCCTGTTATAGCGGTCCCATTTAATTGCGGCGTTGCCCGTCCAGTTGCACGACCGCGATCCCACTGCTAACCCACTCATTTGAAAGTGTAAATTGTCTGTCGTGTCATATTCACGTCTGCAGTTTGCGTTTGAAACGTGTAAGCAATACGGAAGTGTTCAGTTGAAACCAACAAATCCTGAAAAAACCCGGGTCGTCATCCTTATTTCCGGGCGTGGCTCCAATATGCAAGCCCTGGTGCGCGCCGCGAGCCAAATGAACAATGTCAATATCGTTGCTGTGCTCTCGCATAGTTTGAACAGCGACGGATTGGCCTGGGCCCGGACTCAGGGAATCGAGACCGAACAACTGGTGTATGATGCGGCAGGGGGCCAGACGCGTGCGCAATACGATCAGTTGCTCTGTCAGCACATTGACCGTTACCAGCCCGATCTGGTGCTGCTTGCCGGTTTCATGCGCATTTTAAGCGATGAATTTGTGCAGCATTATTCGGGGCGTCTGGTCAATATCCATCCGTCGCTGCTGCCGCTTTTTCCGGGCATGCACACCCACCAGCAGGCGCTGGACGCCGGCGTGCGGGTTCATGGATGTAGTGTGCATTATGTTATTCCGGCGCTGGATCAGGGCCCGATTATCGCCCAGGCCGCAGTTCCCGTACTGAGCGACGATACCGTGCAAACCCTGGCCGCGCGCGTCTTGCAGATGGAACACAAGCTCTATCCCAAGGTTCTGGAGTGGCTGGCGCAGGGGCAGGTCTTTTTGGACCCCCAGGGAAAAGTGGGCCTGACTCAACCCCTGCCGTTGCATCAGTTTTACACCGCCCCCGACAAAGTCAGCTGATACCGGCGCTCTTGCGTTCATGGCAGCATTGGATATTTCAACCTTGATAGACCTCATTTGAAATATCGTTAATCAGGCAAAAATTATGACAATCAAATCCGCTAGAAAAGACTCAGGGCGCCGTCCTGTCAAACCCGACTTTACGCGACGCACGCAGCGCAAGCCGCAGCCAGGCGCCCGGGAACGCGGCATCTATACCGTACGCTTGGGCCAGATTCGCGACGTGCTGAGCGAGGTGCTCAAGTGGAAGCATCCGGCGGATGCTGTGCTATCGGCCTGGTTTCGCGCCAATAAAGCTCTGGGGGGGCGTGATCGCAATGAAGTGGCCGAAGCGGTGTTCGACGTATTGCGTCATTTGCGTCGCTACCGGCAATATGCCGAAAGCGGCACTGGTCCGGCGCTGGAGCGCCTGGCCATTCTGGGCCTGGCGTCGGTCGTCGGCAAAGATACCATCGCGGGTCAGTTATCCAATGAGGAAAAAGACTGGTTGTTGCGCATGGATACCATCGATCCGGCCTCGCTGGCCCCCGAAATTCGTGGGAGCCTGCCTGACTGGCTTTATGAGTACATGAGCCAGCTGGATGAACCCGAAAGCCTGGTGGCCGCCCTTAATACCAAAGCTCCGCTGGATTTGCGCGTCAACCCGTTCAAAACAGACCGGGATAATGTATTGGCTGAGCTGCGTGCGTCGTCCGTGGCCGATTTCGATCCACAGCCTACGCCGTATTCCCCCTGGGGCATACGGCTGAACGGCAAACCGGCGATCCAGCGCTGGGCATTGTTTGAAAATGGTTCGCTCGAGGTGCAGGACGAAGGCAGCCAGTTGCTGGCGCTGCTGGTCGGGCCGCGCCGGACCGATATGGTGATTGATTTTTGCGCCGGTGCCGGCGGCAAAACGCTGTTGCTGGGGGCATTAATGCGCTCGGCCGGTCGCCTGTACGCATTCGATGTTTCTGCGGCAAGGCTTGCCAAAGCCAAGCCGCGCATCGCGCGCAGTGGCTTGTCGAATGTCACGCCGATTGCCATTTCGAACGAGAACGATGCCCGGGTCAAGCGCTTGGCCGGCAAGGCAGATAAAGTCCTGGTTGATGCACCGTGTACCGGTGTGGGCACACTCAGGCGCAATCCCGATCTCAAATGGCGTCAGTCTCCTGCCAGCGTGCAGGAATTGACTGAACTGCAGGCGCGTATCCTGAACAGCGCCGCACGCTGCGTTGCACCGGGCGGGCGGCTGGTGTATTCCACCTGCAGCGTGCTGCCGCAGGAAAATGAACAGCAAATCGATGCCTTTCTGGCCTCGCATCCTGAGTTTTCCTTGTTGAACGCGCAGGAGGTGCTGGGCGATCGTTGTCCCGATCTGGGCATGACTTCGTCTTACCTGAAGCTGCGGCCGGACGTACACGGGACCGACGGGTTCTTTGCCGCCGTGCTTGAACGCAGTAAATAATTTTGCATTTGCGGAACGTTTTGCGGGTAAAATGGTCTTAATTGGATTGAATTGGCGGTTAAAATGCCGCCAATTCTAGAAAACTGTGCATCCGTAACCGTATGCAACATTCTACGCCGCCAGAATCGTCTTGGCTTGAAAAAACAGGGCTATAGTCAATTGCATAGGCCTTGTGTGTCTGAATGATGACATTCTGCTCACAGCTTGCGCAAAATCAAGAAAAAAGGGTAATTATATTTTTTCTTAGTTAAATCATGGTGTTATAATTCCTGCGCGATTTGGCATCGCGTAGCATCCTGCCCGCATAAGGGCATACCGCCCACCGTCGTGGGCATTGCCCAGCTTCTTGGGCATCTCAGGAGACCTTAAAGGGTATATGGATACAATTTTAGATTTCATTTCCGGTGGCTTATTGCAACTGAGCTGGTGGCAGGTCATTCTTGTCACGCTCGTGCTGACGCACATTACCATCGCTGCGGTCACCATCTATCTGCATCGCAGCCAGGCTCACCGCGGACTGGATCTGCACCCCATCGTGTCGCACTTCTTCCGCTTCTGGTTGTGGATGACCACGGGCATGGTCACCCGCGAATGGGTTGCCATTCACCGCAAGCACCACGCCAAATGCGAACGCGAAGGCGATCCTCACTCTCCAATCATCTACGGTATTGACCGGGTGCTATGGAGGGGGGCCGAACTGTATCGCCAGGAAGCGGCCAATGAAGAAACCATCAAGCGCTTCAGTCACGGCACGCCAAACGACTGGATGGAACGCAACGTATATTCCCGTCACACAACGCTGGGCATTTTTGCCATGCTGGTGATCGATCTGCTGTTGTTCGGTGCGATCGGCCTGACCGTATGGGCAGTGCAAATGGCCTGGATTCCTTTCTGGGCAGCCGGTGTTGTGAATGGCCTGGGACACTATATTGGTTACCGTAATTTTTCGAGTCCCGATACCAGTACGAATCTGTTCCCCATCGGCATCATTATCGGTGGAGAAGAACTGCACAATAACCACCACGCCTATGGCACGTCCGCCAAATTCTCCAGCAAATGGTATGAATTCGATATTGGCTGGGGTTACATCCGCATTCTTCAGGCCCTGCGTCTGGCGCAGGTTAAGAAAGTCGCGCCCAAGCTGAAACTGGCCCGGGAAAAATCCGAGTCGGTCACGGAACAAACATTGCAGGGCGTCATTACGCACCGCTATGAAATCATGGCCCGTTACGCCAGCATGCTGCGTCAGTCCGTGCAGTCTGAAATCAAGCGTCTGACGCAATCGGGCGCCAGCGCCCAGGAACGCGAGCTGCTGCAGAAAGTACAGTCTCGCCTGGGTCAGGCCGACTTGGCTCTGAACCCCCAGGAAAAGCAGGAACTGGACAATATGCTGGCTCAGAACACGATGTTGGCCAAGCTGGTGCATATGCGCGAAGAGCTGTATCGTGTCTGGACCAGCTCTACCGCCAGCAGCGAGCAGTTGCTGAGCGATTTGCAGCAATGGTGCCAGCATGCACAGCAAAGCGGTATCCAGAGTCTTGAACAGTTTGCCCTTCGTCTGCGTCGATATGCAGCATGATCGGGCAGTTAAATCCTGAACAACTGGCGGCCGTCACCACCAACGAGCAACATACCCTTGTGCTGGCCGGTGCCGGTAGCGGTAAAACCAAAGTCCTGACCACCCGTATGGCCTGGCTGATCCAGAATGGAAAAGTCAGCCCTTACGGCGTGCTGGCCGTGACATTCACCAATAAAGCTGCCCGCGAAATGCTCACGCGCCTGACCGCCATGCTGCCGGTTGATACGCGCGGCATGTGGGTCGGCACCTTTCATGGCCTGTGCAATCGGCTGTTGCGGGCGCATTATCGCGACGCCGGCCTGCCGCAGAACTTCCAGATTCTGGATATCGCGGACCAGCTGGCGGCCATCAAGCGCCTGATCAAAGCCAATGATATCGACGACGAAAAATTCCCGCCCAAAGACGTCCAGCGCTTTATCAATAATGCCAAGGAAAACGGTGAGCGGCCCGACACCGTAGAAGTGTGGGACGCGCATCGCAAGCGCCTGGCGGAAATCTACCAACTTTACCAGGAGCAGTGCCAGCGTGAAGGCGTGGTCGACTTTGCCGAACTGTTGCTGCGCGCCTATGAATTGCTGTCGCGCAATGTGCTTGTTCGCGAGCATTACCAGCGGCGTTTTCGCTATATCCTGATCGACGAGTTTCAGGATACCAATACGCTGCAATATAAATGGCTCTGCCTGCTGGCCGGCGCCCACGCCTCGCTGTTTGCGGTGGGTGATGACGACCAGTCCATCTATGCCTTCCGCGGCGCCAACGTGGGCAACATGTCCGCCTTTGAGCGCGACTATGCGGGCAACAATATTATCCGGCTGGAGCAGAATTATCGTTCCTATGGTCATATTCTGGATGCGGCCAACGCACTGATCGAACATAACACCGAAAGGCTGGGTAAAAACCTGTGGACCGACAGGGGCGAGGGCGAACTGTTGCGAGTGGTGGAGCAGCCTACCGATCTGCTGGAAGCGCAGTGGGTCGTTGACGAAATCCGCGCCCAAATCAATGATGGACGCCTGCGTAGTGAAATTGCCGTCCTGTATCGCAGCAATGCCCAATCCCGGCCTATTGAACACGCACTGTTTTCTGCCCACATTCCGTATAAAGTCTATGGCGGTCTGCGATTCTTCGAGCGCCAGGAAATCAAACATGTGCTGGCTTACCTGCGGTTGATTGCCAGCGGTGATGACGATACGTCGTTCATGCGGGTCGTCAACTTTCCGACCCGGGGCATTGGTGCCAGAACGCTGGAAAACCTGAGCGATTGTGCGCGCCAGATCGGCTGTAATCTGATTCATGCGGTCGGCGCTGTGTCCGGGCGTAGTGGTACAAAATTGCTGGCGTTTGCCAAACTGATTGAAACCCTGCGTGAAGACGCGCAAACCCTGAGCCTGCCGGAGCTGATCAAGCATGTGACCGACGCCTCCGGGCTGAACGCGCATTACGAAGCGGAACGGGAAGGGGCCGAGCGCCTGGAAAACCTGGGTGAATTGATCAACGCCGCAACTGCATTCTGCGCAGAAGAAAACCTGGAAGGCAAAGCCGCCCTGGCGCAGGTAGAACGCTCTGTGGCCCCCGATGATCCAGACTCGCCCTTTGCCCAGGAACTGACCAGCGCATTGGCGCTTTTTCTGTCGCATGCATCGCTGGAAGCGGGGGACAATCAGGCACAGGCCGGCGAAGATGCGATTCAGCTTATGACCATTCATGCTGCCAAAGGTCTGGAATTCGATTCCGTCTTTATCACGGGTGTCGAAGAAGGCCTCTTTCCGCACGAGAACAGCATTATGGCCGAAGATGGTCTGGAGGAAGAGCGCCGTCTAATGTACGTGGCGATTACACGTGCCAAGGAACGGCTTACCTTCAGCCTGGCCCATGCCCGCATGCTTCATGGGCAGACCCGTTACTCAATGCGTTCGCGTTTCCTGGAAGAACTGCCGGACGATCACCTGAAGTGGCTCACGCCGCGTACCCGCGAAGTCGCGGAACCCTCCTGGGGAATGCGCCTGCATGTCGATGCGCATGCACGGCCATCTACCGGTAGAATAGAACCGCGCGCCCCGCGCAGCATCAGTTCAGGCGTCAGTGTAAGCGGCAAGGAATACCGAATAGGCCAGGGCGTGCGACACTCCCGCTTTGGCGACGGTACGATCATTCGTCTGACCGGGCAGGGAGCTGACGCGCAGGCAGAAATCGTGTTCAGAGACACGGGCGCCAAAACCCTTGCATTGGCGGTAGCTAAATTGGATATTATCGCCGGCTGACGAGCCTGGTCGGCGCGACATTGAAACCATACAAAGGAATTTTCATGAAAGCAGTGGCGTGTGTGCTTACTTTTATCGTGAGTTTCAGTGTGCTGGGCGGTTGCGCCAGCCGCCCTGACAGCGCTGCCCGCAGCGGTAGCGGCGTTCAGATATATGGTACGGTTGATACCGGCATCGGCTATCGGTCACGCAGCATTTCGCGAGATTGAGACATTTTTAAGAAATTGTGCTGCATGTTGCGGCAATCGCTGGACAAAAAGTGGAACACAGTGGTAGAATTCTCTTCTTTCCTGAAGGCGGTTAGCTCAGTTGGTTAGAGCGCTACGTTGACATCGTAGAGGTCGCTGGTTCGAATCCAGTACTGCCTACCATTGAATACTGTGTGTATTAAAATGGGAAAATAAAATCAGGAACATCAGATAACCCCGACGACAATCGAATGCGTACGGGGTTTTTTACTGCCTGACTGATATCGGAAGCCATCCCTATCTAGCTGATGGTATAGCGCAGCCGGCAATCTGTGCCAGCCGCTAATGCGTGACACGCTTTTTCAGCTGCCGCCGACCTTGCAGTCCTTGACCAGCACATTACTAACGGTAGACGATTGCCCACCCGCGTTCTGCTGCATTTCCTGGGTAAGCATTTTGCCATTCACACTACCGACGTCTTCACGCGTGAATTTTTCGGTGGTCCATGTATAGCCGTTTCCACGGAATGTGTTACCTACCATGTCGGCGTTGCTGTTCGTTGCGCGCGTGAGCTCTACTGCCTGGTTGCCGTATACGAGTCTGGCGCTCAACGGTTCCTCGGCCTGGAAGGTGTACTGGACGCTTAACGGCTGGGTGCTTCCCTGGCCGCAGCTATATTCGACAGTTTGTTGCGACAAGTCCTTGCCGATTTCATTTGACGTCGAGCATGCCGCCAGTCCGGTACATAAAACGAGGCCGGTCAGAGTTAAGAGTTTGTGGTTCATCATAGGTCCTTTAATTTCCAGGCATTAAGCCTGCTCCTGAATTTTTATACCATCGCCTATCCACAAGGCCTGTAAACGTCCGTGTCCAATTGAAACAGCGCGCGGCGAATGCGACAAATCGGAGCGGGCTTTACTACACATTCGTAAAAATTCTTTTGATGTCCTTCCCGATTGTTAGATGAAAACAACTGCTTGTTGGACAATTCCGCTCTATAACAAAAGGTCAAGGACTGAAAAAATTGGCAAATTTCACGGATTTTGATATTTTCTATATACATTGAAAACTACCCAATTAATGAAAATTCGTTCGGCGGGTGCCAGTCAGATATTGAGCATATTGTTTGAAAAGCACCCGGAGCAAGTGAAAGGCATTGATCGCCTTGGCGTTAATGCTCCCAGAGAGTGGAAGTCGGGTCCTTTTTAGATGAACATGTGAGAAGGCATTCATGGTGTGGAAGGCCAAGTTTTAGCATCGGATGACAAATTTAGCAGCTGGAGCTGAAAGGAACGAATTGCTTCTGTAACAACGGGAGCACAACGTTCGCAAAGGTAAAAATGATCTCCTTCGAAAATACGTAGTTCGAATGGTTTCGATGTCACGGCTGACCAGTCTGCCGCCTGGGCAATCGTGAGTTCATTGTCTTTACTTCCGACAAAGGCACTAATGCGAATAGGCATTGGTGCACTTTGCTGCGTTGGCTGGTACGTTTCAATGAGTTGGTAGTCGTTGCGAATAACGGGAAGCATGAGTTTGCGCCATTCGTCGGAATGCAGCAGTTCCGGCGGTGTATTTCCGAGTGAACTAAGTTTTTCACAGAATATTGAATCGGGGGCTAGATGCAGCCTACCGGTGAGGTTGTGCATAGGCGCTTCCCGGGCTGATACTATCAACCGTTCCGGTAATCGCAGTCGACGTTGCGTTAGCAATAGACAGAGTTCATGGCAGACCGCGGCGCCCATGCTATGACCGAAAAGAATATATGGACGATCCAGTAACGGCCTGATCTCCTCTGCGAGTTCTTCGGTGAGTGCTGCCATATTATTGATTAACTCATCATCGAGCCTTTCCTGCCGGCCAGGGTACTGAATGGCAACAAGTTCTATATTCCCTGGCAAATATCGGTTCCAATCCCTGAAAAAACTAGCCGTTCCACCGGCATGGGGTAGACAGACGATTCGCGCAGTAGCTTTCGGCCGAGGTTGATATATGCGAAGCCAGGGCGACAACACGTGTTTTTGGGTAATTATCACAATCGTGTTTTCCAATGCTGTGGGGTCAAGGGTATGATGTGTTGAATCGCAAGGGGAAGCGTATCCTTTGCAGCAATTTCGTGAGGTACACCCAGTTCGGTGCCAAGCTCGACCCATGCTTTTGCTGCGCTCAGCAGATATTGATTCATGACGGGATTCTGGCGTTTCTCCTGGATTGTCTGATGGAACCGCAATAAGGCCCGCGCGGCAGCTTGCGGCCAGATCCGTGTCAGAATCTCGTTGTAAGTGGGGGCGACAGTGGTGTCGACAATGGTGCTGGCAGGCAACGCCAGCGATGCCTGTGCGACGGATAGATCGAGTATTCCATCATCACGGCGTTTCATGAACATACGCGGTTGCCACATGATTTGCCCGTGACTATCCAGCAGAGTCAGCGTACCGCCCTGCGTACCCAGTGAAATTTGATGGAACAGATGCAAATGATTGTCGGGGTCGGCAGGATCGAACTGGTTTTGAACGCGCAACGTTAGGGGCAGCCCGGCAATGCGTCCGGTCAGGCATGTAAGAGGTCCCAGGCCTTCGCTGTCGGCGGGGTGCAGAGTGAAGAACCATGGGCGTAACCGGCCCAAAGACTTGCCAAGTATGTCGATAAGAGGATAAAGGACGTGTACGCTGCAGGCGGCGTCGACAAACAGAGGCTTGCGTTGGGCAAGCACGCTTCGGGCGGCTTCAATGAACTGGGCGACGCTGGGAATATCAGGGTAGAAGCCGTTAAGCTGATATTGGCATTGGTTCTTCCTCGCAGCCAACAGCAACTGGCTGAGGTCTTCGTGATGCACAGGCTGTTCCTGCAGGACATGGATGCCGCGTTCCAGCAGGGCCATGGCGAGCTTGGTTCCGGCCCCGCCCAGGATTGATGACCGCACGACGACGCATGCGGCCTGGATCTCGTCGGGCAGTTCATCCACAGACGTGTAGAGCGGCACCCGGTAGCGCTGCGCGCATTGCCGGGCAAAGTCGCTGCCCCGGGCAAGAATGCCCGCCAGACGGAATTCGCCTGGCAACATCGCAATGCCACTTAAATAGGTTTGTCCGAATGTGGTGCCGCACACAACCACGCGGATCGGGCTGATCGCTTGCGTCATAGCACACCCTCTTCGATCCGGTCAGTGCCGTCATCGCAGCCGGCGGCGCCACGAAAGGCCAGAGTGAAATCGTCAATGCAACGATTATGTTGCAGAGTGCTCAGGACCGCTTCCCAATCGAGTATGCTGTCGGCCCGGTAAGTTCCGGGGGGCGGCGGGTTCGTGACCAGCAGGGATGCGGCATTTGCCGCGACCGCGCCACTTACGCGATAGCTGTCTCTCGCTTTGAGCACGGCCCGCAGCCGTCTGGTTGCGCCCGATGCGGTTCCCTCCATGTCAATGAGCAGCCGGTAGTAGGGCGTTTGTCCGGCCAGATCCATGCTGGCCGTCTCGACCAGATCATTGACCGCCTGCTGCTGCAACTGCCGATAGGCTTGCGTATTTTCTGCGCCGGCGTGGATGCCCAGGCGGCTGCTCCAGCGTGCAATGACCTCGAGTGCGCGCGTACTGGCCATGACATTGCCCCATCGGACGTCGTGCAAATCCAGGTCGCGTATCAGCCGTTCCAGTTCTTCGCTGAGAAAGGGTTGCACGTAAACGTGACCAGGAAAGCCGGGCAAGTCTGTGGCCGAGTACGCGGCCATTGCATTTGTGATCCGCTTCCCATCCTCCCAAAGCGCGCCGGCACGGCCAAAACCCTGGTGCGTGCTGGCGAGTACGTCGACCGCCGCAGCGGGAGAGCAGGCTTCCCGTCCGCCGGACCATCCCCTTAGTGTTTGCACCTTATCGAAGTGAGTACGTGCGAGCCATCGAGGCAGTAATTCCGATAGCCCGGGATAAATTCCGGCAGAATGAATAACGCGCCGGTTCATCGACAGCGGATTTGCCTGGAACAGATCGGATAACTGTCGGCCGCCAAAGGCATCGACGTAATCGGCACCAGCCCGGTCGGCTGCGCGGGCGACGCGATCGCCAATCTGTGAGGATGGCCCGGCAGTATTCAATACGACAGTACAACCGCTGCAGAATCGGGCGAGGGACGAATCGTCATAGACGTTGACGCGACTCCAGCACATGGAATCGTATTTGTCTGGATCCTGTGGCGCACGTGTGTGATAGGCGGCCCGCAGCACATAGCGCTGATCGTCGTGCATAAGGCAGGCCAAGGCCCCTGATCCGACCGATCCGCTGGCGCCGACGATCGCAATGACGGGGCGCGTCATGCGGTTTGCCCCCGGAGAATATGATCCAGCGCAACATTCACATGAGGCGGCTGCAGGCAGTTCAGATGGTTGCCGTGGATACTGTCGATGCGCACATCGCCCAGAGCCAGCTCATTCCAGAAAGACCGCATGTCCGGTTGCAGGCCCGGCAGGAAGTGAAGCGCCTCGTTGTCCAGCAAAAGATGCAGATCACCGGCGAACGCTTCAGGCTGATACAGCGAGACTGCCGCAAGGCTGTGCTTGAATATACGGAACTGGCTTTCTATTTGCGCTTCCGGCACTTCCCAGGCTTTGGTCGACATGGTCGCAACCAGGGCGGCGCGGCGTTCGGCGGCAGGGATGTCGGCCAGTCGTGCATAGCAATCGGCGACGGGTTTCAGTTCGCCGTTGAGCGATTGCAGGGAAGCCGGGGGGATATGGTCGCCGTGCTGTTTACGTAATTGCAAAAGCGCACGCGCCATCAGGGTATCGTCGACATGATGTCCGGCAGCGGTGATATCAGCCCCCAGGAGACCGCCGAAAGCCCGTTCAAGCAGAAGGTCGTCATCGATATGGTAGCGGAACCGGTCGCTGCTGATTGCGGTCACCGGGTCCACTTGTAAGCCGGCGTCGAGCAGCACGCGGGCGATTTCGGTCGCCAGCAGACCGCCCATGCAATAGCCGATCAGGTGGATGCGAGAGGTGCCAAGGGTCGCCAGCAGCGTGGCGTATTCTGTGGCAAGGTCGCAAATCAGTCGTTCCGCGGGGCGGTCCAGATAGGCCTGGGCGTCCGGCACCATAAGGCCGACTATTTCACCGGTCCGTTCCGGCGCCGCTTCGAGCAGGGGCAACAGGGCCCGGTAGGGCGCCAGCGTGCCGCTGCCGTCGTGGACCAGAACATGAATGGTGTCGGTCTGCGCCTTACCCGGAATGAGGGACAGCAGGGGAGAGGCAGCGTGCGTTGTCGCTGTGTCGCTGCTGTTAACACTATTTCGCAGTGCGGTGGCTGTCGCTGCAGCGGTCGGAGTCCTGAGCACTTCGCGCATCAGCCGGTCCCATTCCCAGTCTTTTGCCTCGGTCATCTGTTCCCGCATTTTTGCCACGACCTGGGCAATGAGCAGAGAATCGCCGCCGGCCTGGAAAAAATCATCGTTGCGGCCCAGCCCAGTCCTGCCCAATGCGGTTTCCCAGATGCCGATGAGGCGGCTTTCCAGTTCGTCCATGGGCCGCTCAGATGCGGCAGCAATCATGGGCTGGGCGGCAATATGTACGCGTTGCTTCAGAGCGTTGCGATCGACCTTGCCGTTGCGCGACAGCGGAAGTGCATGCAGCGCTTCGAGTCGCAATGGCAGCATATATTCGGGCAGACGTTCTCTGAGATATTCGCGGATCTGAGGTTCATGCGTGATCTTGCGTGTTTCGGGAAGGCGTACCACGAAGGCGACCTGGCCGACACTGGCGATGGCCTCATCGGGCGGCGGATAGGCGCAAAGCACTTCGCCCTGGGCTTCAGTAAACAGACGCTCCCATTGATCACGACTGAAGAATGTCTGATCAAGCGCTTCACGTTCATCGGTGAATCCGGACAGTCCGGTCTGAAACTCCATTGAGGTCATCAGGGCCGCAATTTCACGGGTTGCCTCAATGACGATCAGCGTGCATCCTGGCGCGCCGAGTTCGCGCAGCCGGGACAGGACCGTTGGCGCGTGGTGCGCATTGTGCAGAACATTCGAGCAGACGATGACATCCCAACTGGCCGCCTGCAGCCCTTGCGATACATAATCCTGGTTCAAGTCGAACAGCCCGTAGCGCACCCATGGGTAGTCGCCGTGGCGTTCGCGGGCTGCATTCAGGAAAAACGGGGAGACATCGCTGTAAAGATAGTCCACTGGAAAGTCGGCCACAGCCGGAATCAGGGCCCGGCTCGTGCCACCCACACCGGCGCCGATTTCAAGAATGCGCAAAGGGCGCAGGCTGTCTTGCGTATGCTTGCGGTTTTTTGCGATTTCCCGGACGGCTGCGCACACGACTGCATTCATGCACCGGTTGACCAGGTTGTCGTTGTATGCGGCGACGGCGGTATCCAGCGTGCCCTGGGGGAACAGCAAATCCAGCGGATCGACTTCGCCACGCAGGAGTCCGGGCAGGTGACCGCCGGACTCGCGCAGGTAACGCAGCAGTTCGCTGCTGTAATGTATCTTCTGTTCAAGCTGCTCCAATTGTTCCCAGCGTCGTTCGGCTTCGTCGCCGACCGGTTCACGTAACAACGCATAGGCGCTGTTTTGTTCATCGGTACCGAGCCAGCCGGCTTCGGAGAGATTGCGCAACCAGCGTCGGATCAGGCGATGATTGGATTCGATTGCGCCTGTACTGTGAATGATCTGATCGACGCCATGGGATTCGCCCGTCTTTGAAAACAGACCACATTCGCGAAATGCTGCCAGCATGTTCAGCCGGGCGATATCGTCGGCGGTATTGACCCATTGCAGAAAGGCGTGGCGATCCAGAGCGGCGATGCTTTGATCACCGGCTGTATTCGCAGCTTGCGTGATCGTCGAGTGATCGGCATGGCCGTCAGGCTGATGCAGAACGGCGGCTTCAAAGAAGGCAGCCAGATGCCTGTCCTGTGCAAACTCCCCGCAGGCGAGCGCGACGGCCATGCCGATATCCGGATGGCTTTGCAACGCGCTTTCGATTTCTCCCAGCTCGATCCGGTGGCCGCGGATTTTGACCTGATTGTCTTCGCGTCCCAGAAATTCGATCACGCCGTCGGGGCGATATTTTCCCAGATCGCCGGTACGATACAGGCGTTCGCCTGTGGCCGGATGGTCAATGAAGCGTTCTTCTGTTCGCACGGGATCGTTCAGGTAACCCAGGGCCAGGCCCGTGCCGCCGATATACAATTCACCCGGCACCTGATCCGGGCACGGTCTCATCATGGGGTCCAGCACATGGAAGGTCTGGTTGGCCAGCGGCCGACCGTAGGGGATGCTGCGTGCGTTTGCCGGAACCGTTCCGATATCATGCCAGATCGACCAGATACCGGCTTCGGTCGCGCCGCCGAGACTGATAATACGCAGCCCGGGGATATGTGCGCGCATGACGGCAGGCAAACCGACAGGAATCCAGTCACCGGACAGGAGCGCCAGTCTGAGCGTCGAAATGCGGACGTGGGGATCGGATTCCAGGAAAGTGGCCAGCATTTGCATTTGGGCAGGAACGGAATTCCACACGGTCACCTCGCTGGCGATCATGCATTCCGCCCAATGTGAGGGGTCGCGCCGGCGTTCCGGGCTGGGCAGCACGAGTGTGCCGCCTGCAGCCAGGGTGCCGAAAATATCATAAACGGACAAATCGAATGCCAGGTTCGCCAGACCGAGGACCCGGTCGCCTGAATGAATGCCAAAACGCGCGTTGATATCTGCCACCGTGTTGATGGCTGCAAGATGCGTCATCATGACGCCCTTGGGCTTGCCGGTGGTGCCGGAGGTATAAATGACGTAAGCCAGACTGGTTGGTTCGACGTCTGCCGGTCCCATTGTCGCGGCCGATGTGCTGCCGACAGCAAGCGCATCGGTGGCAATCGCGGTAATGCATTGCGGCCACGCCCCGTCCGGTCCGGCGGCATCCGTCAGAACGTGCTGCACACCCGCATCGCGCAGGATAGCGTCACGTCGGGCCTGAGGCTGCTCGGTGTCCAGTGGCAAATAAGCGGCTCCGACCCACAGAACGCCCAGTACAGCGGCAATTTGCCAGCGCGATTTATCCAGGGCAATCGCGACCAGATCGCCGGGCTGGCAGCCCGAATCGAGCAACGCCTGCGCAATTGCGCGGGTCCGTTGCAACAGCGCACCGTAAGAGACGGGTCCCTGTGCGTCGATAATGGCGATTGCGTCGGGCTGCTGTTGTGCCTGTAAATGGAATCCGTCGTGCAATCGTCCCGCGGCAAGCGCGACGGCGGTGTCATTGCTTTGCTCTCTTGCCTGCCGGGTGCTTGCTGGCAACGCCAGAGGTTGCGCCTCCTGCCAGACAGTTGCGTCGTCGGCCAGCGCGAGCAGCAGCGCACTGAACGCGGCAAAAGCGTCTTCGATCAAGCCCGGCGGGAATACGCCCTCGCGGATATCCCAGTTGACATAGAGCGTGCCAGCACGTTCCGCCACCTGGCAGTCGAGCCATACCTGTGGCGTTTGGGTAATGCCGTATCCCAGGCGCGCGCCCTGCATGAATTCTCCGTCAGCGTCGGTTTCGGCCGACATCGGCTGCATACCCAGCGTGCTGGTAAAGACGATCGGCAGGATGAAATCCCGTTGCTGCCTCTCTCTGCCCATTTCGCGCAATACCTCGATGCCAGAGAAAGCGGCGTGTTCCATGTCTTCCCAGAGTTGCTGCTGCAAGTGCGCCGCCCGTTCTGCAAACTGTGATTTCTCCTGTGGCCTGATTTCCAGAACACTGGTCGATGTAAAGTCGCCGATAATGCGGTCAATCTCCGGATGAATCGCCGGGCGGTTCAGCACCGTGAGGTTGAGGCAGTAGCCGGGGTGTCTGGACCAGCGCCCAATGGTGTCGGCAAAGGCCGCCAGAATGGCGCATGTGGGCGTTGTGCGACGCTCTGCTGCCAGGCGGCAGAATGCGTGCCATTGCACGGACGAAAGCGTCATGGCATGGCGGGAGAATGCGACCGGCGCCTGCGCGGCAGGCCTCTCCTGAACCGGCAGCTCAGGCGCGCCCGGCATATTGGGAATCCGCGCCATCCAGTAATCACGATCGCGCGCGAAACGCGCCCGCTGTGCCGCCTGTTCCCGGTCATGCCTGAGTGCGAGCACCGCGTCACGGAATGTCAGCGTCAGGGATGGCAACGGTTTCTCTGGCATCCGGTACAACTGGTCGAGTTCGGCCAGCATGATCTGAATGCTCACGAAATCGGCGATCAGCAGGTCCAGCGATAAATGCAGCCGGCTGAATTGGTTGCAGCGGCTGAGTCTGAGTTCATACAACGGCCACTCGTGGGGGGTATAGCATTTTTCCGACATGGCAGCACGGGTGCGGTCCAGCGAAGCCTGCTCTTTGTCTTCGGGCTGGTTGCGCAGGTCGTCGGTTTCCAGAGCCGGCAGGCTGATGTGTTCCTGCACCTGCTGCCACCCGTCCTGCGTGATAGTTGCGCGCAACATATCATGCCGGGCGATAAGACGGTGCCAGGCCTGTTCCAGGCGGGCCGGATCGAGATCAGGCATGTCGAGTTCGACATACCCATGGCATCCCACACCGCCATAGGCATAAGCCGAACCGCGACCGACCAGATAGGCGGCCTGTACATCGGTCAGGGGGAATGGGTCGTGCCTGTGTTGCGGATCTGCAGGCAGCGCACCCGCTTCTGGCGCAAGACGGGCAATCAATTCTTTCTTGTGCGATGTCAGTAAGGCCCTGTGTTCGTCCGTCAGTGCACCGGCGGGTGCGCGAAAGCGCAGCTGGCCTCCCTCTGTCCATAGCAGAATACCCAGTGCATCCAGTTCGTTGATCAGTGAGTCGAGCGTCATAGTATTCCTTCTTCAAATGCAGGGTCTTGATAAGTGAGTCCGGCAGAATCGGCCTGGGCTTGCAGCCATGCCGCCTGTGCGGCGATCGTGGAGGTGGAAAACACCTGGCGCAAAGACAAACTGGCATCGGCAATGTTGCGCTGGCGCACGGTTTCAACCAGGCGGGTGGCACGCAGACTGTCCCCGCCGAGCAGGAAGAAGTCGTCATGGCGGGAGATCCGGTTGCATCCCAGTATCTCGGCCCAGATCTGCGCCAATGCGTCTTCCAAACCGTTCTGCGGCGCTTCGTATTGAGATTGGGGAGAGAGCGCATCCAGCTGAGTCGCCAAAGCATTGCGATCGATTTTGCCGTTGGCGCTCAGTGGCAGCGTCTCAAGTTGCAGCCACTGAGTCGGGAGCATGTAGTCGGGCAGCAAGGTACGCAATTGTGCGATGATCGCATCGGGCGGAGTGGGCTGGTCGGCTACGATGGCGGCTGCGAGGGCGGGGGGCTGTCCGACGACCATGGCGACGGCCTGGCGCAACCCGCCGCAGGCCAGTATCGCCGCTTCGATCTCGCCCAGTTCAATGCGGTGTCCGCGCAGCTTGATCTGATGGTCCCGGCGCCCGAGGAACTCAAGTGTGCCATCGGGCCAGTAGCGTCCTAGATCGCCGGTGCGGTACCAGCGCTGGTTGTTGTAGGTGACGAAGGCGGCAGCGGTGCGTTGCGGATCGCCGCGGTAGCCGTTGGCGACACCGGCGCCGCCGATCCACAACTCGCCGGGGACCCAGTCGGGGCAGTCGCGGCCCAGGGCATCGACCACACGATATTGCTGACACGGGCACTTCGCACAGATTGGACCAGATGGCCGCTTCGGTGGCGCCGCCCATGGCGATGAAGCGGGCCCAGCAGGACCGGCACGCTGTTCCACAGCGTGATGTGATGGCGATGCACCAGGTCAAGCCAGGCGGCAGCGTCGCGTCGTTCGTCTTCAGCCGGGAGCACGACGGTGGCGCCGGCGCCCAGCAGGCCGAACAGATCGTAGACCGATAGATCGAAGTCCAGCGCCGAGAGGGCCAGGATACG
>NZ_KI650983.1 GCF_000506985.1 Advenella kashmirensis W13003 | reverse complement strand
GTAAGGCGGTTTGGGAATCGAAGAATGTGAACCAAATCTAATCTGACAGACACTGCATTACAAGCGGGTAACTGTCAGATCATGTCTGAGCTAGTACATTTCCCGAAAGCTTAAGCTCGACGTTCAAGGATCGACTTAAGCTGAGCACCGCCGCCTTCGACGCAGCATAGGAAGCTTGATAGGCAAGAGGGACTTCGCTATCTATAGAACCCATATTAATAAGAGTCCCAAATCCTTGGATTCGAAATTGACGTAGCGCTTCGTGCGCCCCATATATGAGACCTTTCAAATTAACATCAACCACGCGCGCGTGGTCTTCAATGGGTATATCCCAGAATAATCCCAGTGCACCGATTCCGACATTGTTGATCCACACGTCGATATGATCGAAACGTTCTATTGAAGCCCTCGCCAGAGTCGCCACATCTTCAGGTCTACTGACATCAGTAGTGACCACCATCGCTTTCCCGCCGCCAGCAATGATCTCATTTTTCAGTCCTTCAAGCGCCGCCGTGCGACGGGCAGCCAGAACAACATTGGCCCCCAGCCGAGCAAGTTCAAGAGCCACTCCTCTTCCAAATCCGCTTGTAGCGCCAGTGATGACTATCGTTGCTTCCGTAACACTGATTTTAGGTTTTCGCATAGACGAGTCCTTGCATTGACTGCCGAATAGAGAGAACATTGTCATTAATGAACTAAGCACAATGCCGCGATTTTTTTCCTGGGTATAGAAACATGAATAGACACGATCGTTCCAGTCCATAGTGGGCGAGCCGTGTTATTTCCTCGTAGGCCTAGTACGCAGTGAGCCATAGAAATGAGCGCCTCTGGTACGGGAAAGCTTCTAATTTTCAATTTCCATATATATATAAAGCCCCCATCGATTGCTCCCTTCGGGCAACCCATGGGGGCTGTACACTTCCCGGAGGTGGAGCTTTGGCTGTGTACAGAATTATCTTAAAGGATATATGTGGAAATATGAAATGAATTCTTTAAAATTCGTAACGGAAATGAAACAGAAAAATTGAGTGAAGTCCCGAAAAGCATTCGTTATCGTTCGTGCATTAGTCATTGAGCTCAAGCCAGCAATCTATAAACTGCACACCATCCTTTCTTAAGCGTTGACAGAAATAAATGGGTGGGCGTCTAAATAAATGAGATGCTTATAGGAGGTAATTTGTAACATCTAGGTGAAATTTTATCGAGAGATTAGCGTAGTATGAATTAACTGATTCAAGGGGAGAGTCGATACATTTTAAATCAGTCTATAACGCTTCTGAAAATCTGTGGACGCTCGTCACGGGAGCGCGGTGTAAATTTGCTTTTTCACTTATTACGGTTAAGGAGATACCATGATAGAAACTGAAATTGACAGAACATACCATAGGGCCTCTTGGGGAAGTATATTTGGTGGCATGGTCGCTACTCTCGCTATTTCCGCTTTGCTATCCATACTTGGAGCTGGTCTAGGGCTAAGCTCCATAGACATAGCTCATACTGATATTGCTGATGGTATGGGGACGGGCGCTCTGATATTCGCAGCATTGTCCGTAATAATTAGCTTTGCCGCGGGAGGATATATATCCGGACGGTTGACCACAACTGAAGGGTGCATCCACGGTTTCCTCTCCTGGGCAATGTCTGTGCTTGTAGCCTTAGTTTTAAGTGGGATGTTAATTAGTTCGACTGTTAGCACCGTAACAAGCGCCGTAGGATCCGTAGCTTCTGCTACAGGAAGCGTTATTTCGGGAACAGTATCAACAGTAGGCAAAGGAGCGTCGGGCGCTGGATCATTAGTAAAGGACTCATTCGAAGGGCTGAATATCGACTTGGGTGCAGAAGCACAAGACACTCCCAATGACGTAAAAAATGTACTCGTCGAAAGCGGAATCCCTGAGTTACAACCTCGATACTTAGAGAACCAGATGAAGGCGGTAAGAGCTGATGTTGCCGAGGCTGGCAAAAAGGCAGTTGCTAATCCAGACGACATTGATTCGATTACGAAAGTGTTGATGGATAAGGTGAAAAGCCGTGGTGAAAAACTCAGCCAGAAAATTGACAAAGAAAAGCTTTCAATGGCATTTATGAATGTGAATGGGATGAGTAAACCGGAGGCGGACCAAGCAGCTGACGAAGCCCTTCGAACTCGCGATGAAGCAGTTAAATCGTTTCAGGAAGGGCTTAATAATCTCGATAAAAAGATCGAGGAAGCAAAATCCAAATTTGAAGAGGCCAAAAAATTGGCTCTAGAGAAGGCTGAAAAAGCGAAAGATGCGGCAGCGAAGACAACCATCTGGTCGTTCGTTTCTTTACTAATCGCTGCGATTATCTCTTCTGTATTAGGACATTTCGGTGCGATTAGTACTCGCCGTCGGTACGTGGCTGTAGTCGAACGAGATATCAATTAACAGAAACGCGAGACTAGAATGCTGTGTTAATGCAACTATATTCAACAACAGATGCATTGACGCAGTATTTTTACACGCAATTTTTTATCCATATAAATGGACAAAAGCTGGCAAACGTTACATCAAATTTGGAGGATCGGAATATGAATATCATGTATTCGAGGTTTGGCGAGTCACCAGAATTACTCAATGCTGATGGAGATCTGGAAGACGCTGAACCTCTTTCGCTGAAAAAAGAACTTATTTCAGGATTGCGGTTACCTATGATGGACAGGAAAACCGACTCTAGGACACAGGAGGAGAGATTTAATTGCATTTTAATAGAAGCTGGCATTGACCCCGCTTCTATTAAATTAGCCAATTAGCAGCTAGCGCCCTCATTGGCTCATATCGAATAGTCACAGTATTTCACTAAGGGAGGAGGTTTCGGAGGAGAAATCCGTCTGTAACAATGCGTAATGATGCGCTTTCCATTTTCCTAACGGAATGATGTACTCCCCATATTTTCAGTCAACGTGGTCGCAAAATGCGAAAATCTGCGTTTATTGGACTATTTTAGAAGACATTTCAATCGCGCAAGCTTATTAAGCAGACGTAACAACCGCTATTCATACATCTCTCCCAATTGATAGTATGGTTTGGTGATTTTGGATTTGTTGGCTAAAAAATCCCGTCTAACACCACATGGTGCTATGCCGTTGGTGGCAATCATCACTTTTTGTTGGAGATTGATATGCTGAAATTTTCGTTGAAATATCTGGTTTTACTTTCCGCTCTTTCAGTTTTTCCCGTGAGCGCATCGGCCCAGACCTCAAATACCGCGAAAGATAGCACGGCCGACACAGCGGCGCGACCTCATGAGAACGAATTGGCTAGTGCGGACGAAGCATTTTTGAAAAAAGCGGCAGAGGCCGGCCACGCCGAAGTTGAAGCAGGCAAGCTTGCCAAGCAAAAAGCTAGCTCAGCCGATGTGAAGACTTTCGCAGAGCACATGGTGACTGACCATACAAAAGTCAATGATGAATTGAATGCACTTGCCACCAATAAAGGCGTTGAATTGCCCGCCGGCCCCTCCTCAGCTCAGCAGGCTGAACTGAAGGCGCTGGGCGAGGAGTCAGAGGAGTTTGACAAGCAATACGTGGACCGGATGGCCGTCACGGCTCATGAGGAGGCGGTCAATATGTTCAAGGACGCTTCTGAAACGAGTGAAGACGTTGACGTCAAGACGTTTGCCAAAAAAACCCTGCCATCGCTGGAGTCTCATCTCGACATGGCCAAATCGTTGAAGACGAAAGTGGGCAGTGATAAGTGATTTCACAATAGTCATATGGATTCGCTCTTATAACTCAGGGGCGAGTCAATAGGAGCAAATTAGGGTATTTTTGCGTCCCAATATTCAAATGAAGGCTCTGTATACCGTAAATCCGAGCCGATATCATCTAAGAATAAACAGAAATCGCTATATATGATTTTACTAAGAACTGTAAACCAGTTTACATTTCGCTCAGTACGTTAAGGCAATACCATGATGGAAAATTTAATTAACGGAACTCACCATAGGGGTTAGAAAAGCAATGAAATTTAAACTGACACACACTGCCCGTTCAGTTGCGTGCGCGGCTACATTCGGGATCGCCGGACTTGCGCATGCCAATACCGCTACAACTGATTCGGACGCTGCGCAAAAGAGTTCGCAACCCAATTCCGCGACGTTGATTGCAAAAGGCACCAGTGGCGCCATGACTCCCTTTCTTGTTGACGCTGAAGGACGTACGCTGTACACCCTGGCCACGGATGAGAAAAAAGCGGCGTGTGACGACGCCTGTATGAAACATTGGGACCCGGTCGTCTCCGAGAGCCGTCCGCTGGGTAAAGATATTTTGCCGGGCCTGCTGAAAGCGGAAAAAAATGACAAAGGTGTTTCGCAGGTCAGTTACGGCGGGCTGCCCCTTTATCGCTTCGATGGTGACAAAAAACCGGGCGATATGAATGGGCAGGGTTTTGCCGATGTAGGCGTGATGGTTTCTGTACTGGGTACGGCCGAGCATCCGCAGGAAGCGGGAGAGAAAGTCGAAGCCACTCCTGAGTTGATGGCGGCAGGGGCAAAAGTGTTCGCCAGCACATGTGCCGCGTGTCATGGTGCAGAAGGCCAGGGCGCTTTCGGTACCAAGCTGGAAGGATTTGATCGCCTGGCCAACGGACCTGCGTTGCTGAGCACGATTATTCACGGATTGAACAGTATGCCTGCATTGGGCGGTCAGTTTAATGATGAGCAGGTTGCAGCAGTGGCCACCTATGTACGCAACAGTTGGGGCAATAAATTCGGTGGCGTTTCTGTCGAGCAGGCCAAGGCTGCGCGCTGATCCGCACAACTGACCCGATGGGGTGATCCGTCGCAGTGATCGCCCACCGCAATGAATATTGAAGAATAGGACACAAAATGAAAATCCATAGCCTTCTGGCTGTATCTGCCGCTGTGATGTTTGCCTGCGCGGCCCAGGCGCAAGTAAAGATTGAAAACTACAAACCGATATCGAATGAACAGATTCTGAAACCGGCCGATGGTGACTGGCCAAGCTGGCGCCGCACGATCGACAATCAGGGCTATAGCCCGCTGGATCAGGTCAACAAGAAAAACGTGAAGCAGCTGGATCTGGCCTGGGCATGGTCCATGCCTGTTGGCGGCTTGCAGGAAACGGCGCCGCTGGTTCACGACGGGATCATGTTTCTGGGCATGAACCGCAGTCATGTACAGGCGCTGGACGCCACGACTGGCGACCTGATCTGGGAATACACACAGCCGCTGCCAAAATTCACCGGTGGCTATCATGATGCGCAGGCCAATCGCCAGCGTAATTCACTGGCGCTGTATGAGGACAAGGTCTATCTGACGACGCCTGATTCCAAGCTGGTTGCGCTTGAAGCCAAAACAGGCAAGAAATTGTGGGAAGTGCAGGTCAATGACTGGGAGAAAGGCTACAGCTTTACCGCAGGCCCGCTGGTTGTGGACGGCAAAGTCTTCACGGGTACATCCGGTTGCAGTATTACCGGCACGGCAGGTGGTTGCTACATCACTGCTCATGATGCTGAAACCGGCAAAGAGCTGTGGCGTTTGAATACCATTGGCGATCCGGCCGTGGACGACAGCTGGGGCGGCCTGGCCAAGGAAAACCGCTGGGGCGGCTCTCCCTGGATTACCGGTTCATACGATCCAAAACGCAAAATGCTGTACTGGGGCGTCGGGATGCCGATTCCGTATCCATCCATTCTGCGCGGCAGCGGCGATGGCGATGCGCTGTACACCAGTTCCACACTGGCCATTGATGCTGAAACCGGCAAGGTCAAATGGCATTATCAGCATATGCCCAATGACGACTGGGATCTGGATAGCCCGTTCGAGCGTGTTCTGGTAGAAAGCCAGATCGCACCATCCAAAGGCGAAGTGGCTTACATGAGCAAGGATGTCGAACCCGGCAAGAAGTACGATGTGATTGCATCCGTTCCAGGTAAATACGGCACAGCCTTTGTGCTGGATCGTGATACCGGCAAGCTGTTGTGGGCTCGCGATACCGTTTACCAGAACGTGATCAAAGGCTTCACGGAAGACGGCAAAGTCATCACCAATACTGATCTGAAAGCCAAATCCATTGACGAAACCGTCAAGGTATGTGGTGGTCGTGATTTGGGTAAACTGTGGATGACTGCTGCCTATAGCCCGCTGACGAATGCGCTGTACGTGCCTGTCAGCTCGTCTTGTAAAGAGCTCACGCCCAAGCCGATCGAGCTGCGTACCGGTGAATCCGTGGGCGCCCAGGCATCAGGTGCTGTCTCATTTGCACCGGGTGAAGACAGCGTTGGCCGCGTGTATGCCGTTGACGTTAAAACCGGCAAATTCCTGTGGGTTAAAAAGCAGAAACCGATTTTCAGTTCAGGTGTGCTGACGACAGGTGGTGGCATTGTGTTCACCGGCGACAGCATGCGTGAATTCGCGGCCTATGACCAGAACAACGGCGACAAGCTGTGGTCTATTCGTCTGAATACATCGATTGGCGGTTTCCCGATGACGTATAGCGTTGACGGCAAGCAGTACATTGCCGTGGTAACCGGCCCCAATGCTCAAACGCCGCCTGCTGCGATCCTGAGTCCTGAATTGAAGAATGTGGTTGATTCCGGTCATTCAGTCTTCGTGTTTGCGCTGGATGATATCAAGGCCAATAACGGCAAGAAATAAGGCTGTGAGCGAAGTTGCGTGGCGGAGTTCTACTGTCACTCTATTTCGATAAATCAGAGGCGAAATTATATGAATGCAGCGACCTATAATCAGCCAGGTGATCTGCCGGTTTTGAATCTTTTAAAAGCAGCAGACCTGATCGGGGCTAACAACAAACTACTGATTAATATGGAAGCCCTCAACGTGGAAGAAGGAGATCTGCTCGACCGAAAAAGAACCGCTTGCAGCGCTCTGCAAGACGTTATTGGTTGCGCTGCGGCGGGTGAGATATTGAAGGTCGGGAACGGCGTCGGAGGCAACGTTATTGGCGAAAAAGCCACGACCTTCGTGTTTACAGGTTTCTACGTTTCGTTGTGTGCCGCTCCGTTATGCTGTAGGCATCGTCATCTGGCGCCCGCGGGTGAACCGCGAAGCGTATCTTGTGGAGGCTAATTTCAATGTCTGACTATTCTTTCTATTACTGGTCGGCGCCGTTTCGCGGTCAATTTGTGCGCGCCATACTGGCATATACTGGAAAGACTTGGATCGAGGCCGATGATGCGACGATAGTTAATCTCATGAGTGGCCCCGTCAAGGACATGCCAGTTCCGTTCATGGGGCCACCATTTTTGATAGACAACAAAAATGACTTTGCCATCGCGGAGATGCCAGCCATCGTGCTGTATCTTGGGGAGACGCTCGACATAATGCCAACGACGCTAGCCCTGCGCGCCATGACTATGAAAACCGTCAACGATGCCAACGACGTCATCGACGAACTTACTCTTGATGGTGGCCGAGAAATGTGGACGGAAAAGCGCTGGAAAGACTTTACCCCCCGCCTAATGAAGTGGATGGCGCTGTGGGAGGAAACTGGCCGACGCCATGGATTGAAGTGCGAGACGGGTTACCTGCTCGGCGGCGAAGTGCCGGGGATCGCCGACATTGTGACAGCGACGCTTTGGTCGACCCTGGGGGATCACTTTCCACACATCGAGAAGCTACTGGAGAAATCCGCTCCGATGACCTTCGCGCTCTCAAGACGGATATCCGATCTCCCTGCGCTCGTGGAACTGGCGGCTAGCGCGCGTAAAGAATTTGGCGATACTTATTGTGGTGGTGAAATCGGGGAGTCGATGAGAAAGATTTTGAATGCTTAGCTTTAGCTAGGGTGTACTAGTTTTAGTGATTGTCGTTGCAACATGCATTAATCTAAGTGTGGTCCCCCTCGGTTGAATGCCAAGGTTTTGGTATTGCGCCGATACTCATCTTCCTCCATTTTGTCCAGAGTTTCGCATCCATTGAGTGTACCCATCATCAGTATTTTCATGAACTGCACGTCTTAAAAGGGGAGATCATGTCAAATGTAGCTCTGAGCTAACCACGCTGTGGGAGAAGTCTTGCGTACGCAAAAACTGCGAAGCAAGTTGCATTTTACGCAAGTTCCCTATCCTGCATATAGTTATTGTATGGTGCTTACTTCGGTTGGTGGTCGAGTGTTGTTGTAAAACAAACTTAGTAGATATATAGTACAAACATATGGAGATCTATATTTTAAGTATTTCTTTATTGATTTTATAGTAGTGAGTAAATGGATATTAATAGAACTAGACTATTTTGAAACTAGAATTTTGATGGTGCTTTTATGGTGAAAACATCGGCAGCGGAATTTATGCAAAATCATCCTCCTCGAAAAAATGTGTCCATTTTGGAGCCGCTCCGGGCAGAGATTATCAAACTAAAAAATGCTGGCTATAGTGTTCCTCAGATCTTAGAGTTTTTAGCCATCAATGATATTAGCGTAAGTAAAACGGCATTGATTTCGTTTCTTAAAATACGTATGCGATCGACTTCTCTGACACCCGATGATAATGACAAACCTGGAGGGAACTTGGATGGTGAAATAATGACCGCTTTAGATCGTAAAAAAAATTTTTGCGGAAAAGTAAAAGAGAGAATGCCGTCTAAAAGCCACGAGCAAAAGTTGGTAAAAAGAAATGGTCGTGTTATTGATGTTAACTATAAGCCGAGTTGGGTGGATGACGATATTAATCTAGCAGATTTAATCTAATGGGATCAGTTGTACTGACTCATTCTGAATCTTACGTGCAATTGAGTTAAGTTAGTGCTTAGAAAACTACCCGACGCGGTCCTGTATCTGTATTCTCTAGCTTTTCTGTCGGGCTTCCAATTTATTCATGAGCAGAGAGAAGGACTGGTTTTCTGTAAGCAGCTTATCTAAATCGGCGTGTCGTGCGTACCGTCTTGCCATCTTTCCACCCCTATTGGACAGCGACACGGTCGCGTTGTAATAGTCGAAGGAAACATAGTTACCAAGCCAATCCTCCAATGGTTCACGCAAGATGATCAACTCTACGCCACTTTGATCAAGTTCTTGGAGCTGCTTTTGTTGGAGCGTAGAGTCTGATATTGGGGTGACAATGGCAGCAACATTTTTGTTACCAATTCTTTGTAAATACTGCGCGAGAGGTGCTACGGAGAGCTGACCACCAGCAGGAGAGATGCTGGTCTTGGCTGCTATCTCAAAGCGCATCAGCAGTTCTTCTATAGTACGAACGTCGTCCTCACCTTCAACCAAGATGATCCATTCCTGCTGCGGTTTTAAAATGGTGGTTATTTGGTCTTGCTTTGCTTGCTCCGCTAGGTGAGTTTCCAAATCAAAGAAGGGTTGCCCATAATTAGCCGCGTATCGCAGTTTCACGCGCATCGCCTCGCGCAAGGTGATCTTTTCGTCCTCGATGAGTAGTAGGTCATTTCGGCCGAAAAGTATTAGGTTTAATTCTTTGCCAGCGAGTAGGGCGTCAATTGCTTCAGTGCTGTAGTCTGACATGGAAAAGAAGGTGCCGATGGTGCCCACAAGCTTGCCGTCCACCTTGCCTTTGAATGCATATAACGCAGAGGCTGGAATCGGTTTGGCGTGCCACTTGGCCTCTAATAAAAATGAGCTGTCCCCGATCATAAATGATCCGTCTATTTCCTCTCCATCGGGACGCATACTGGTTCGAGGCTCCATTTTCTCTCGTGAAAGCATGTGCCGGAGCACATTCTCAAAATTTCTCCCGCGCTGTTGAAACCAGGAGCGATCAGCATTGTCAGGCGGGTCTAACAAGACCCTAAGGCGTAAATCGGTCATGAAAAATTCTACTTTTAGAGATGGTTATTTGCCAAAAAATAGGTATGCGTCCGGCAAAATCATCTTGAATTCGCTCGACCGATCATAGAGGATGATGGCTCTACCAAATACTTGGTGGAGTAATTTATCCCAGTAGGTGGAGTAATGCAAACTAATGAGCTTGTCCCGCAAGAAGGTAGACGCCATCGACGCCAGTTCAGTTCTCAGGCCAAGGCCGATATCGTTGCTGAGTGTCAGCAGCGTGGCGTTTCCGTCGCGGCGGTGGCCCGCGCCCACGATCTACATCCAAACCTGCTGCGCAAATGGGTCCAGACGCATGAGCGCTTCGGCAGCGATGAGGCTGTGCTCGAGCCTGCTGTGCACCGTGATGTCGCAGCGCAATTCATACCGCTGCAACTTACGCGACCGAAGACCCCCGAAGTGCCAGCCCAGATGACTGATGACATCCGGATCGAGTTGCAACATAATGGCATCAAGGCCTCGGTACGCTGGCCGATATCGCAAACCCAGCAGTGTGCCGCCTGGCTACGCGAAGTGATGAGATGATCCGGATCGATCAGATCTGGCTGGCGGTCGAACCGATGGACATGCGCGCCGGTACCGAAACGGCCCTGGCGCGGGTGGTTCAGGTGTTTGGGACGGTGCAACCGCACCATGCTTATGTGTTCGCCAATCGCCGCAGCACCCGTCTGAAGGTACTGGTGCATGACGGCATGGGTGTATGGCTGGCGGCCAGGCGACTGCATCAGGGCAGTTTTACCTGGCCACAATCAGGTGCCGCCGATCAGCAACTGAGCACACAGCAACTGCAGGCACTGGTCATCGGCCTGCCATGGAACCGGATAGGGCTCACTGGGGTGATTGATCTGTTGTAATTCATTGAGGTGGCTCACTTTTACTTTGCGCGCCCTCAATAACGATTCGCAATCGGTGCAAGTGCGCATGGCGCACAGCGTGCCGCTATGGCACACTATCCGAATGCCGTCACCCGTACCCGATCTCGACCAAATGGATGCTGCCGCCTTGAAACAATTGTTTCGAGAGCGTGAGGCTGAACTAAACAAGCTGCGCGCTGAACACCAACAGCTTGCGCAGGAGATGGCGGCCACCCAAGAGATTCTGGTGCGCCGCGAACAGATGCTCGCCGGCCAACAAGATGAAATTCGCTTCAAAGACACCAGGATTGCACAGCTCACCCACGAGATTGCTGCCCTGAAGCGTTACCGCTTCGGCAAGAAGGGTGAACAACTGTCTGGAGTACAAGGCACTCTGCTTGAGGAAGCCGTTGACGAGGACATCGGGGCGATCGAGACTGAGCTTGAGTTGCTGGCCGGTGTACCGCTTGCTACTCGGACCACGCGCCAGGCCAAGCGCAGACCCATGCCTGATCATCTGCCCCGCATTGAATACCGCCATGAACCAGAGTACACAACATGCCATTGCGGTTGCCAGTTGCAGCGCATTGGTGAGGAGGTCAGCGAGAAGCTGGACTTCATTCCTGGTGTCCTGCAGGTTGAGCGTCATGTTCGTGGAAAATGGGTCTGCAAACAGTGCCAGACCTTGACCCAGGCTCCTGTGGCCGCGCATGTGATTGACAAGGGCCTGCCCTCGACGGGACTGCTCGCCCATGTGCTGGTCGCCAAGTATGCCGATCACCTGCCGCTGTATCGGCAAGAGAGCATCTTCGAACGCGCCGGTATGAAACTGGCCCGCTCGACGCTGGCCGACTGGGTGGGTACTTGCGGCGTGCACTTGCAACCGCTGGCCGATGCCTTGCGCCAAGTCATCCTCGCGCACCGCGTGGTCCATGCCGATGAAACACCGGTGCAGATGCTCAAACCGGGCACTAAAAAAACGCATCGGGCCTATCTGTGGGCCTATGCACCTGGGGTCTTCGAACCGCTCAAGGCGGTGGTTTATGATTTTACCGAAGGGCGTGCTGGAGAGCATGCGCGCAGCTTCCTGGGCGACTGGCAAGGCAGTCTGATCTGTGACGATTACTCAGGATACAAGGCCTGCTTCACGCGAGGCATGACCGAGATCGGTTGCATGGCGCATGCGCGTCGCAAATTCTTCGAATTGCACGCCTCTAATAAAAGCCAGCTGGCCGAGCAGGCGCTGCACTACATCGGTCAGCTCTACGAGGTTGAGCGCCAGGTTAAAGAGCTGACAAGCGACGATCGACGGCGTCTACGCCAGGAGAAGGCCAAACCTCTGGCCCACGCATTGCACGGCTGGATGCTCGCGCAACGGCAGCGGGTGCCCGATGGTTCTGCCACAGCCAAAGCACTGGACTACAGTCTGAAACGCTGGACGGCCCTGACGCGTTACCTGGACGATGGGCAATTGCCGATTGATAACAACCATATCGAACAACAGATTCGACCGATTGCGATTGGACGCAACAATTGGTTGTTCACAGGATCCTTACGTGCCGGCAAACGCGCGGCTGCCATCATGACGCTCGTGCAATCGGCGCGTCTTAACGGCCATGATCCCTATGCGTACCTGAAAGACGTGCTGACACGCTTGCCGACGCAACCGGCCAGCCGGATCGGCGAATTGCTGCCTCATAACTGGACGCCTCAATCTATCCACTAAAAGACAACGGCCGCTAACGCGGCCGTGTCAATGTGTGTTCCCCGGACTCTTACAAAAATAGAGCGAAAGATATACGATAAATCTCGGCAATTGGTCGAAAGCGGCAGTTTTAAGGTCAACTCAATCCTAGCTTAAGGTCAGACGTGGCTTACAGAGTACCGGCCTTGCTCACTTTGGAGGCTATCTGGCTCGAGTTGCCGGGAGTTATAACAGTTGTTATGCAATCCCGATTGCGCTGTTCACTCGATTTAGCGAAGAGCTCTTCCTTAAGTGTCAAGCATATCCCACTCATCACCTAAGATCCATCTCAAGGCCGATAGTTTTCCGTTGATCATACCCCATTCAAAGTCGCTCCATGGGCCAGTGTCCTTGTACTTACTTCTGACTCGTTGCGCAGAGGCCAGTGCACCCTCGAATATGTCTCGATGGATGATGTTATTTGCATAATTCTGAGTTCCCTTTGGCACGATTTCAATATCACCTTTTTCAATGTGGTACATCATATTCATGTGGCGGTTGTACCAGACTTTGTCCACCAGCTCGTCCATTTCCGATAATATCTCTTGGAGGCCTCTGGTTTGATCTTCCCAAGCAAACCCGTGCTCATCTTGAAACTCTTCTAAGTCGAGGAGATCTGCTATAGCTTGGGCTGTTGAATTGAAGAAGATAGAGTTTTTCCCATCAAAGATATTTGAGAAATCTGGATGTGGTTCTCTATGATCTGTTCCTGAAAAGTCATTGACGTTGTGTGTCACGAACCTAAAACTTTCGTAATCTTCAAGGTTTCTTTTTCGGAACTCTTGGAAGGTTTCCACTAGAATGGCATCAGCCAAGCTGTTCTTATTCTTGTGAAATGGTGCCAACTTGGCTATCGCTCGCTCGGCAGCTTTGATTTTCACAGCATCTGAAATAGGAATTTCACTCGCCGATCTGAATAGTTCTATGACTCGGTTGGCAGAGGCAAAATTCGCTTCAGACAGTATAGGCAGTTTATGGTTTACATCATCAATGGCGTCCAGCGCGGCCTGCTTTCCCCTTCCACCAAAGGCTTCGATTACTCCTCTGACGAGTTTGCACTCACTAGTCAGTCGCTTACGGGAGGCCTCTGCAACTTTGTCTTTGTTCCGCTCATACTCTGTGCGCACTAGATCTGGTAGTAAGATTTTAATGACACCATCTGTGATGAGGTGCTCCAATGCCGTCAGCATCGGCAGCTCTGCTTTTTTTGAAGAAATGTCAAGCCACACGCAGGTGTCAAGCATTACAAGATGCATTAGCGCTCCTTTCTTTTGGTGAAATTTTTCAATGTTATATTGAGGACGAAAAAAGAGAGTGCGTGCATTGCTATTGAGCCTTGCCGTTATTTTCACTAGTTTTTTTTAATAGTATAAAGTGCTCAATCAGACGGATCATTAAGGTCTTCTGGCTCGACTGGCTCTCGGCCACCAACAGCGCCAATGCTACTAGAGTATTGTCATTGATTAATTGATCTACGGGTCGAGCTAGAAAATTTTGATTACGACGTAGATACCAAAGAAACAAAAACGAGCCGCAACGCTTGTTGCCATCAGCTAGTGCATGGTTCTTGATCAAAAAGTACAGCAGATGCGAAGCGCGGCTAGCCACGTTAGGATAAAACAACTCTTCGCCAAATCCTTGTTCAATCGTTGCCAGGGCTGATGCTAGTCCATCGCCACGTACCAGTCCGAATAGTTCAGTTGCTTCGCCTTTGTCGATCAAGGTCTGCTTTAATTCGGCAATCGCCGCCAAAGCGTCGTTTAAAGACAGCGGGCGCATGTCAGTCTGGTTCTGAGCTATTTCCTCAAGTGCTTGCTCGTCGTAGCCCTGTAGTAAACTCCAGGAACGAGCATAGTCACTGATAACTCTGGCCACAGCTTCACCTTGGGCAGAAATCATTCCCTGGCTCGCGAGCGTGCGACTGAGCAATTCTACTGCCTGCTCAAACTCAATTCCGCGCTCGATTAGCCGGTGCTGATTCAAGCTATAGCCCTGAACCAGGTGCTCCTTGAGTACGCGGGTGGCCCACTGTCGAAATTGCACGCCACGCAACGACTTTACTCGATAGCCTACAGAAATAATGACATCAAGATTGAAGTGTTCGACTTGGTAAGTTTTGCCATCGGACGCAGTTGTTGCATTTTTTGCAACAACTGACTTCCGTTCCAATTCTTCCTCTTTGAACACATTGCGGATATGACGTGAGATCACTGATTTATCGCGATCAAATAATGCGGCCATCTGATCAAGGCTAAGCCAAGCCGTCTCATGATCCACAGCCACTTCCAGTTGTGCGACGCCGTCCTGGCTGACAAAAATTTGGATTTGTTGTTCAGTCATTTGTAGTTACTAAGGGTATATTCCCTATTAAGTGGTTAGCATGCATTTGAAATGCTCACAGGAGGCAGATGGCAGCATTCCCAAAAACACCTATCCGTTGAGTTTGTGAACGTAACTAGAATATCGAAAACTAGGGTGGGTATGAACCGCCCGGCATTTTGTATTACAGAAATAAAAAAAGTACGGCATTTGCTGTTTAGAAATCCACAATTTAATGAACATTAAAATAGAAATGATATTATAAGCACGACAGAACTTATTGCAATTTACATCAAATGTATCTAAAAGCTATTTAAATGACTGCAGAATTGAGATATTCGAGGCTCGTGTATCCTCTGATATTTCTTGTTAAATTGACTTTACATAGCGGCGTGCTCGACCTGCGGTCAGGGTGTTTAAAGAGTACGAGTAGGGGATTCCCGTTCGAAGCAGGAAATGTGTTTGTTGTTCTAAGTGGGCAATGACCAGACAGAGTTTTGATAATGATGGAATTTGAACGATTTGAAAGATTTATAGCCTGATTATGTAGTTAATTAGCAAAGTATTGATGCTGGCTAGCTTGAAAGACTGATACGTAGATGACCTGAGGCTTGGTAAAACTCCAGATTTACTATATTTATGCTATCAAATGCTATTCAATTATTCAATAGCAAAAGTTAATTATTAAAACCGATTTACGACCGAGAACAACAGCATGATTGAAGACCAGAAAATACGTGTCGCAAAACTTAAAAACCTTATAGGCAAACAAAGTATCGCTGCTTTCTGTCGAAAATTCGAAAAGATAGATCCAAACTATATTTCGCAGATTTTAAATGGACACAGAAATTTTGGAGAAAAAGCCGCACGTACGATGGAGGTGAAATTGGGATTAACTCCTGGATGGTTCGACGAGCGCTCAGGCGATGTTTGGCCATTTGCTTCAATAACTTATCAGGAATATCTGCGTTTGGATGCTGCTGATCAACACGAAATTGAGACATTGCTAGGCTTAAAGGCGCTCAAAATTAGAGAATCAAAAAATAATTAATGCCATATAGCGTGCAGGCGCTATTGCCTTGGAGCGTGACGCTGTAAGCCCTACGCCATTCCAATTTACTATCACGATTAGCATTGCCAGCAACTACCATCAAGAACGGCACTGGGTCGAGCTTACGATTCAAAGCAAACCTGGATTTACTCCTGTAAGTATCTAAACTATTTTGAAAATCTATCCAAAATATATAGCAAATGCTATTGAATTATTGGTTAGCAATTGCTATTATTAAGTATCGAACGGCACACGATTGTCGGAACCCAGGCGATGCCCTAAGGGGAGCAATTGGGATGAATCAAAGGGAAACTGGAGGTTCAAGATGCCCGATGCCGAAGAGGGAACAGTCGGGTGTAGTATCTTTGAGGGCCTTTTTTGTCAAAGGGTTTTCAAAAATGCTTTCAAACAAAATACGTCTGATCAATTTGCATGACGATAAATTTTCATCAGTTTTTGAGAGTACCTCTGTTGTGAGTTGATAGACGCTCTAATTGTACTCACTGACGCCAGTCGTATAATTGAGACAACCTGAGAGAACTGGGGAACTGAAATGTCAGAAACTACATTTTTAAGGACATCAGAGCTGATCAGCTTGACTGACCGTACTCGGCATGACGCCCAAGTGCGAGCATTAAGATTCATGGGAATTGAACACAGGGTTCGTCCAGATGGGTCGGTAGCGGTGTTGCGCGCCCATATTCACTTTGCTTTTGGTGCCGGCGATAGGGTTATGAATTCTGATGAAAAGGAAATCGAACCTGATTGGGACGCCGTCTAATGGGACGCAAGCGAAATGCAGAAAATAGAGGGTTGCCGAGTAGATGGCGCTTGAATCATGGGGCGTACTATTATCAGGTTCCGCCGGGACTCGAAACGCTTTGGGACGGAAAGAAAATGTTTCGTCTCGGCACTGCCTTGTCGGAAGCCTACAAAGTCTGGGCGGCCAGATTAGAACATAATATCGAAGTGCGATCCATCGACAATCTATTAGACCGATATTTATTGGAGGTGGTCCCGACAAAAGCAGTCAGTACGCACGAACAACAACGTATCTGGGTACGACAGTTGCGTGGTGTCTTCGGTAAATTACCAATAACCGGAATGAAGCCTCGGCTTGTTTATCGCTACGTTGATGCTCGGAGCAAAAAGAAAACGACTGTTGTCAAAGATGAGATCACTGGTATGGAAAAACGCAAAGTCACCGGCGGACGGGTTGCGGCACATCGGGAAATTGAGGTGCTATCCCACGCATTTACCAAAGCGGTAGAGTGGGGGTACTTGGATCGCCATCCTTTTAAGGGTGAAGTGAGGCTACGAGGAGAGCTGTCGCGTGATCGTTATATCGAGGACTGGGAAATCATTGAAGCACTCTCGCTGCCATCGCAACGCAAAAAGGGTAGCGTGTTGGCAATACAGGCATATATGCGAATCAAATTAATGACCGGTATGGCCAGATCTGATTTGCTGCGCCTGCGGCTGAATGAGCATATTAAGGACGACGGCATACACATCCAACGGCACAAGACTGAAAACTCATCTGGCAAGCGAACCATTTATGAATGGACGCCGGAATTAAAAGCCGCTGTTGAGCAGGCCAAGTTCGTGCGGCCGGTATTGTCTCCAATGTTGTTCTGCAATAAGTACGGAAGAGGCTACATTGACGAGGAAACAGGCAACACCGACGGCTGGGACAGTATGTGGCAGCGCTTTATGGAAAGAGTACTAACGGAAACCAAGGTGATCCAACGATTCACTGAGCACGATATGCGTGCAAAATGTGCTTCCGATGCCATCACACTTGAGCATGCCAGAGCACTGTTATCGCATGCTGATGCTCGGACTACGAATAAGATTTACCGGCGCAAACCAGAGCGCGTTGGCCCTCTGAAAGGAGTGGCGTAGAGTTTGATAAGGGCTATAGTCGAGTATTTTTTCACATTTCAATAGTGCAAACCCGATTCAATAGTGCAAAAACAAAAGGCCTCCGCTTGGAGACCTTAAGTAAAATGGCGCGCCCGGCAGGATTTGAACCCACGACCCCTTGGTTCGTAGCCAAGTACTCTAATCCAACTGAGCTACGGGCGCGCTGCTAACTGCAAGAAAAGAATTATGCTCTAAATGGCTCCGTAATGCAAGCGCTTCGCATAGAAAAATATAAAAAATGTCCAAAAAGTACAACATAATCGATTTGAACGTCTTATCGGGTTGTCTCGTTGCAACGCAGCGCTGTCGCTATTTCGTCTATAGTGACAGCAGTACCCGGCCCATAGCCGGTTACTAAAACCCCTTACTCAGTTCCCTGGAAGCCACTTTGGGCAACAGCTAATGCTAATGTGGCGGACAAGCCCAAAACATAAAAGGAAAATTGAATGGAAACGATTTATGATGCTTTGCGGGAGAGCCATGACGTGCAGCGCAGCCTCTGTAAGAGGCTGCTTCGTACCAAACCGGGTACGGGCAGCAGGGACGATATTTTCAAGGACCTGTTCGTAGAACTGGAAGCCCATGCGGCGGCCGAAGAGCGCTTTCTGTATGCGCCCATTCTGATGGACGACAACGGCCTTTCTCCGTCACGACACGCGCTGGCAGAACATCACGAAATCGAGGAAATGCTGGAAGACCTGCAATCGGAACCGTCCAATTCTCCGGGCTGGCTGGCGCAGGCCAAGGCGTTGTCCAAAAAAGTGCATCATCATCTTCGCGAGGAAGAAAAGAAATTCTTCCAGGCCTCGGGCAAGATTTTGACAGATACACAAAAGACACAACTGGCCAGGAAGTACCGTCGCGATTTCAATCGAATGAAGAAAGTACTCAGTGAAAAAGTAACCTGATGCCACGCTGAAATAATGCCAGCGCCGGGGCGGGCTAGGGTAAACCCATGCTTAAATTGGCGCCAAAATATTCTACAATAATAGCGCCCATATTCTAAATTGATATATTGCTGCTTTGCGTCTGTGAATGGGTGCCGCCACGCAGCACTTTTCTCACGGATAGATACGATGCCTACCATTGAGCAGTTTCCTTTTATTTCGGTCGCTGGTCGACCATTCGAGCGCGGTGTTCAGTACGGGCAGCAGGCCAGGGAGCGCGTGCGGCTCAGTATGAAACTGTATGGTCAGACCTTGGTTGACCTGGGATTCAGCGAAAGCCAGAGGCTGGCGTTGATCAACAGCTTTGTGCCGGCCATTGAGGAATTTGCGGCGCACTATCTGGATGAAATGCGCGGGATCGCTGAAGGGGCGGACGTACCGTTCGAAGATGTTGTCATGATCAATGCCCGCACCGAAGTATTGGCACGAGCCCGCGCTGAAAAGAACCGGGCAGTAGAGCTGGAGCCCGATGATGGATGCACCGGCGCGCTGATCCTGCCGGAGCGGTCAAAAAGTGGCAATCTGTTGCATGCCCAGAATTGGGATTGGCGTGCCGAGTGCGTGGATACCGCTATCGTGCTGCGTATTCGCAGCGATGAGGGGCCTGATATTCTGACTTTTGTGGAAGCGGGTGGGCTTGCACGCAGTGGCCTCAATAGCGCCGGTGTTTCCATTACAGCCAATTATCTGGAGTCTGATCGGGATTTTGGGCAAATGGGTACGCCCTTATCGCTGATTCGGCGCAAGGTACTTGAGCAGCAACACTTCGCGCTCGCACTCAAAGCAGTGGCGACAACGCCCAAATCTTGTTCAAACAATATCATGCTTGGCATGGCACAGGGATTCGGTATTGATTTTGAATGTACAACCAATGAATCGTTTCCTATTTATCCAGGAGAGGATCATTTGATCGTGCATGCCAATCACTGGGTCAATCCGGTGGCACTCTGCAAATTGCTGGACACGGGGCGCGCCAGTACTCCGGAGAGTTCCTATCGTGATTGGCGCGTGCGCCGGCTGCTGAATGAACAGGAAAAACTGAATCTGAATGATTTAAAACGTGCACTGTTCGACGATTTTGGTACCCCGTATTCAGTGTGCCGTCCGCCGAGACCGGGCAGCCATGACAATTTGTCGGCAACGGTCGCCATGATCGCGATGGAGCCGGCGCTTGGGGTGATGGATGCAGCCCCGTTGCCGGCCTTAAACAGCGTATTTACACGCTATAGCCTCACAGAGGAACCTGTGGTTCTGGAGGCGGGGCAATAATTGCAAGTGAAAAGAACCTTGGGGGAAATGAGTCGGGCAGGGTACCTGCCCATGCCTTTACCACATAAGCGGCTTGCCTTCCCATACGCTGAAGCCTTTCAGATTCTTGCGATATCCCCAGGCGGTAGCGCCGTTAAATAGAATAATGAGTGGGGTGTCATCAAGCATTTTTTCATGAAGCTGATCAAAAATCTGCTGGCGTTTTTTATCGTCGAATTCGTCAAAGCTGGCGCTGATCAGTTTTTCTGCTTCCGGATTATCCCAAACCTTGCGCGATTGTTTATCTTTATCGCCAGAAAACTGTTCGTAGCTCAAAGACGGATCCATGCGTGCAGAATAGGTGAATGAGCTCATCTGATAGTTACCGCGATTATATCGATCCAGCTGAGTGGCCCACTCCAGTACTTCGATTTGAGCGTTGATGCCCGCCGCCTGCATCATGGCCTGGGCCATCACTGCAACCTGGTAGCTTGGCACATGGGCTCGCTTGTTGGCGTAGATTACAATTTTCTCGCCTTTGTAGCCCGATTCTGCCAGTAATTTGCGGGCTTTCTCGGGATCGTAATGATATCCTTTTTTCTGGACTTCATCGTAGAATGCCGATGTCGCAGGGATAGCAGAATTGTTTGCATCCTTGACAAGGTTTTCGCTCGCGGCCATGACAATTTGTGGGATATCCAGCGAAGCAGCAATGGCCTGGCGCAATTTTTTGTTTTTCAATACCGGATCACGTGTTTGCATCAACAGGGAGTGTTTGCTTGCTTCCTGAGGCAGAATGATGGCGACATCGGTATTGTTCTTGAGTTCCTGGTAGTCTGAGAAAGTGATCTGGGAGGCATCGATGGCGCCCGATTGCAGGCCTGCCCTGGCTGTGGATGGATCGGGTACAACAAGAAATTTCACTTCGTCATTGACAGGCACTTTTTTACCCAGATAGCCATCGGCTTTCTCGCCCGGAGGGGAGACATAGCCGGCGAATTTTTTGAGCGTGACATACTGGCTTCTTTTCCACGAGTCAAACATGTAAGGCCCCGTGCCTATCGGTTTGTCCCAAGATCCGTCCGCTTTGACAGAATCGCGGTGTATGACTGCGGCGCCGGCACAGTCGGTACGGGCCAGGGTATCCAGGAATACAGCCGAAGCCTTGTCCGTTTTCATCACAAATGTTTTCGCGTCCGGCGCGCTGACTTCGGTCACTTTCAGGCCATTGCGGCCATCGAATTCACCAAGACAGCGCCAGCCGGTTTTGGGGTCCATGTAACGGTTCCAGCTCCATAGCACGTCGGCAGATGTCATGGGTTTCCCGTTATGAAATTTGACGTTATCCCGCAATGTGAATGTGTAAGTCAGGCCGTCCTGTGAAATGTCGATTTTTTTTGCCAGAAGAGGACCTACGCTACCGTTGGCCTTGTAGCCCACCAATCCTTCCACGACATTCAAAATGACACCATCTGTTGTGTTATCGCGGTTGACTCCCGGATTGGTCGAGCGGATATCCGCCGGTTGTGCGACGACAATGGGTTTTGCCAGGGCGGTTGCAGGTAGTGCGAGAAGTAGTGCGGCCACCACAGGAGTCAAGCGCAGGGACGGGGATATGTTCACGGGATATTCCTTGAATAGTTAATTATTTTAACAATAATATTGGCGCCAATATTTGCTAGATTTTGCCGCAGTCTGTTGAGTCCGTCACCCCGTAGTTACCCTTACGGAAAGGCCGTCAGGGTGGTCAGGTTCCTTCTGATTGCTGAATGTGCTGTCTTACGACTGCTTGAGCCTGCTTCAGGTCACGTTCGCGCAATGCCGCGACCAGATCGAAGTGCTCTTTTGCCGATTGCTGGACACGGGCGTGATTCACCCATTGCGTCGTGGGCGCAGCCGGTGTGCCAGCCTTGATGTCGTGGATCAGACGCACCAGTTCTCGATTTTTGCACAGCGCATATACGGCCTGATGAAATGCCTGGTTGGCGGCATATTGTTCAAGCAACGTACCGGTTGACGTAAGCATGTCAAATTTTCGGGCGAGGTCTTCGATATGCTTGAGCTGTTTGGCAGTGATATGTTTGATAACATCTTCAAGTGCACCACACTCCAGTAATATCCGTACGTCCCGAATTTCGTCCAGCCTGACAGGGTCGGGCACATGAACGTGGTATCCCCGATTGGGAATGTGTTCTATCAGCCGCTTGATGACCAATTGGTCGAGTGCCTTGCGTACATCCAGTCGCGTCGCCCCGTACCGTTCCTGAATGTCGACTTGCTTGAGCCAGCTTCCTGGTCCAAGCTTGCCGCTATGAATGTCGGATGCAAGATCATCTGCAAGGCGGGTGGAAGACGAAGGGCGTTGCGACATGAAAGACTCCATAAAGATCTGATGCGGCATTTTATTGGTCTCGCTGGCGATTTGCCAAGACCTGTATTTACATAGTCTGCCGTGCAAAACGCCATTTTAGTTTAACGCCGCCTTGTTCTGTCACTTCCAGAGCAGGAATGGCCGATAATAGCTTTCGGGTGTATTCGTGTGCCGGAGTGTCAAAAATAGCGTCTCGTGTTCCCTGTTCAAGAATATCACCCTGGTGCATGACGATTACGCGATCGGCCACCTGTTCGACTACGCCCAGATCATGACTGATGAAGAGACATGAAAAACCATACTTGCTCTGCAATTGCGCGAATAAAGCGAGTACCTGGGCCCGTACGGTAACATCAAGAGCAGAGACGGGTTCGTCGGCAATAATGAAAGAGGGGCGCCGAACAACCGCTCTGGCAATCGCCACTCTTTGTCGCTGGCCGCCAGACAGTTCGTGAGGATAACGCTCGGCAAAGAGTCTGTCGAGGCCGACTTCATCCAGAACGGTGCTTACACGTTCCCGTGTCTCCTGCGTACTCATCTCAGGAACATGCCTCAGCCCCTCTCCGACCAGTTGCCCGACAGTCATGCGAGGATTTAGGGAAGAGTATGGATCCTGGAAGACCATTTGGCAGTTCAGGCGGTAATGGTTCCAGGCAGCATCGGATTTGTCTATGGGCTTTCCATCAAACTGAATCTGGCCCGAGGTGGGACGCAGCAGGCCTGCAATTGCCCGACCAAGCGTTGTTTTCCCAGAACCGGAACCGCCTACTACCGCGACGACTTCACCAGGATGGATTGCAAGGCTGATGCCCTTGAGCGCACGCTTTGCCTGGCCACGAGAAAAGAGGCTGCCTTTACCTGGATAATCAATGATCAGATCGTTGACCTGAACCAGCGGGCTGGCGGCAGACTGTGTGCGTGCGGGTGTGCGATGAGGAATGGCTGCCAGCAGTTTTTGCGTGTACGGATGTTCGGGTCTTGCCAGCAGGGTTTCTGTGGAGCCCGTCTCAACCACATTGCCGTGCTGCATGACGATGATTCGTTCCGTGTATCGTGCAACCATTGGCAGGTCGTGGCTGATCATCAGAACTGCCGTGTTATGTTCGCGTGTCATGGATGTCATCAATTCGAGCACATCCCGTTGTATGACGGCGTCCAGCGCGGTGGTCGGTTCGTCGGCAATCAGAAGCGCCGGTTCGAGCAGCATCACTGAGGCCAGCATGATGCGCTGGCGCATCCCGCCTGAGAATTCGTGAGGCCATGCCCGCATGGCAGCATCAGGATTTTGAATGCCTACACGTTCCAGCATAGTGAGTATCCGGCTGCGACGTTCCGCACTGCCAAGCTTGCGCCGGTGCAGTGCGAGCCCTTCATTGAGCTGCTTCCCCACCGTCATGGACGGGTTCAGGGAGGTCATCGGTTCCTGGAATACCATGCCGATTCGTGCGCCGCGCAGGGTTCGCAGCCGTGCCGCGGGTAGTGTGGTCAGATCCTGGCCTTCAAAGTAGATTGTGCCTGCCGCACGCACCAGAGGCGGCGGCGTCAATCCCAGAATGGCACGGGCTGCCTGGGTCTTGCCGCTACCGGACTCACCGACAATGCCGACCATTTCCCCTGGGGCAATATCAAATGAAATATTGTTAACGATTGATCTGCCACCGTGGCCTACGCTCAGGGACAGGTTCGATACGGAAACCAATTGAGCTGTCATCGTACACCTCGCATGCGTGGATCCAGACGATCCCTTATGGCATCGCCCAACAGGTTGATACCGAGTAAAGTCAGGGCAATGCACAGGCCGGGAAACAGAGTCAGCCACGTCGCTGAATCAATATAAGGGCGAGCCGAGGCGAGCATATTGCCCCATGTCGGCGCAGGTGGGGGCACGCCCAGTCCAAGAAATGACAGTGCGCTTTCGGCAAGAATGACCCAGCCGAACATTGCAGTTGCCATGATGGTGATGGGTGCCAGGCAATTGGGCAGGACATGACGCAGCATGGTGTAGCATTCCGAATTTCCCAAGACCCGTGACGACTCGATGAACTCGCGTTCCCTGAGGGAAAGCACGGTGCCCCGCACAATCCGGGTGACCGACGGGATATAAGCCAACCCCAATGCGAGAATAATGCCGTATTTGTTCGCACCGAATATCGCCAGCAGGCCCAGTGCCAGCAAGAGTCCCGGAAATGCGAGCAAGGCGTTGTTTAACGCCATGATGATACGATCCGTCCAGCCTCGCAAATAGCCTGTAAGCAGTCCGAGACAGGTGCCACCCGTCAGCGCAAAAGAAACTGTCAGCAGGCTGATCCACACGCTGGTTCCTGCTGCGGTGATCAATCTGGACAGCTCGTCTCGCCCGAATTCGTCAGTGCCAAGCCAGAACTGAGCGTCTGGTGCATGCAGTCTGCTGGCGAAATTGATTTTCAGAGGATCAAACGGTGTCCAGAAAAGCCCGATTATGGCTACGATGAGCAGGGTGCTGATGATAAGGCCGCCCAGTAACGCATTCAATGGAATTTTTGTCTTCATTCGGCGGTGACTCTTGGATCGAAAATCGGATAACAGAGATCTACAAACAGGTTGACCAGAACGTAGATGACGGCGACAAAGAGAAGGCATCCCTGGATAACGGGATAGTCTCGTGCGAAGATCGAGTCGACCAGCAAACGTCCGAGTCCGGGAATAGTAAATACGGTTTCGACGACTGCAATCCCGCCAAGCAGATTGCCCAGGACCAGTCCAATCAGCGTCCAGGTAGGGCCAAACGCGTTCCTGAAAACGTGATGCGTCAGAACGGCGCTTTCCGAAAGGCCCTTGGCCCGTGCATGGGTGACATAGTCGAGCCTGAGCACTTCAAGTGCACTGGCGCGGGACATGCGGATGATGACGCCGATTTCATGTATAAACAATGTCATGATCGGCATCATCAGATATAACAATCCCGCCTTCCAGTCGGTCGCGATCGATACATATCCGACCACAGGCAGCCACCCCAGTTGAAGTCCGAAGAAAAGCAGAAGAATGAGTCCGAGCCAAAACGTCGGGATCGAAACCAGCAGCGTCGACAGGCCAATTAAGAGCAGGTCTATCGGCTGGTTCTGTTTCCAGGCGGCAATAATGCCTGCCGGTACCGCGATGAGGGTTGCGATCAACACGGCGATCATTACGATTTGAGCGCTGACTGTGAATCGCTCCCAAACCAGTCCAAGAACGGGAACATTCTGATTGATTGAGATTCCCAGGTCGCCCTGCAGCACGTGGCCGAACCAGATAATGAACTGCTCCCAGACGCTGCGATCCAGACCGAGCCTGATACGCAAGTCGGCCAGGCTGGTGGGGTCAGCCATATCGCCCAGCAGCAACTGTGCAGGATCACCCGGAATCAGTCGGATCAGCACGAATACGGCAATTGCCACAATAATCAGCGTGGGTACGGCCATGGCAATACGGGACAACACAAATTTGAACATGACAGTTCCTGGTGTGCAGATCAGCGATCGACCATTTCACAATTGTGATCAAAACGAAGCTTGAACAATACGTCTGCAAAGAAATCCTGGACCTGTCGAACGCATGCCAGGCCATTGTGTGCCACATTATCCACTAGATCCAAATGCACTTTCACGCCGGCATCCTGAAAACTTTTGCGCAAGGTAGCAATTCGCTCAGGGCGTGTGGCACCGGCCTTATTGGCCCCGGGCATATAGAATTTACCACCTTCCCTGTGGGTGATTTCCCAAGTTTCGAGATCGGCTTTGCCAACAATCATATGTACAGGCAGTTTTTTCAAAGTCTCAAAATCAGGGCTGATGCCGAATTTTTCCTGCATGCCTTTCACGCCGATCCACCAGTCACTATTGGTATCCAGCAGTGTGACTGAGCCTGGCGCGCCTATGGAGACTGCCCATAACCGTTGCGGGTGAAGCAGGCAGAACCGGTTGGCAAACTGTCCGCCCCCGGAATAGCCAAAGAGCGCGAACCGACGAAAATCACAATCGAATTTATTGCCCACTTCTTCAACCATATCGAGCAGGATATGGTCGTAGCGTATGTTGTCTTCGACAAGTTGCTTGAAGCCGTCACGGTTCCCGTCCCCCAGGATGCCCGCGGGAAAGAGGGGACACAGAATGATGCAATTGTTCCAATGCGCGAAATCGGCGAACGCGTCACGGTATTCGGTAAAGGCCCGACCTGTTCCATGCATGACGACCACAAGTGCGGGTTGTTGTCCTTCAGCATGTTTTCGAGCGGGTGCATAGGTACAGTAGGAAAATCGTGGGTCTTTGCGTGACGCAAATATTGTGCTGTTTTCCATATCGTAAATTGCTCGAGCGCGTTCGGCGCCGAAATGATCGGCTGAAAGATTTTGTCCCTCGGACATGTCCTTCCTTTATTTTGTTAATAATATTGGCGCCAATATTATCTACATTTTTACGCTGCGACAACTCGGGTATCCCCTAATGCAAAGGTTCAACGCCAAGTCGGTCTATTTTGTTTTCGATTGAAATGTTAATGCACGTATAGAGGGCGAATGATTGTATTCCGCCAGAGACGGCGCTAATTTTTGGAGGGCACGCAGCAGGCAGTAAAAAAGCCTTGCGCACATTGCATGCAAGGCTTTTTCGCGAATCAATCAGATTCCTGCATACCCGCAAGGGATGCAAAAACCTGACGCTGTCATTATTTATGGCGCTCGGCAGCACCAGTGATGGCTGCTCCACCACGCTGCAGATCCTGTCCTGCTCCGGATACGGTGTTGCAAGCAGCCAGGCCGAGTAGAGATACCAACACGGCGACCAGTCCTAGTTTTTTCATGATTTATTCTCCATAAATATGTAGGTCGAATGACAAATGGGATAATCCGCGATTACGAATAAACTGTCAATGAGCAATTATCATTGAAAGTGGACTTTTTGCAAAAAATCCACTTCAACTCATGACTTATTTGGTCACGACAGATCGCATCCAGTCGCTCAGTTCGTCGGCGTGCTCTTCTTCGTCGTTCAAAATGCTTTCCAACAAACGACGTGTGGTGGGGTCCTTGTCGCCAATGAGGTCGATCATTTGCGTATAGGATTCAATCGCTACACGCTCGGCGATCAGATTCGACTTGATCATCTCGTGCAGATCGGCGTCATCGTTGTAGTCTGCATGGCTGCGCGCCAGCAGGGTATCAGGAGAAAAATCCGGCTCTCCGCCCAGTTGCACGATGCGCTTGGCAATAGAATCGGCATGCGCAGATTCTTCATTGGCGTGAACCAGGAATTCGTCTGCGATAGCGGGCGATTCCAATCCTGTTGCGGTAAAGTGATGGCGCTTGTAGCGCAATATACAGACGATTTCCGTGGCAAGAGCGTCGTTCAGAAGTCGAACAATATCTTCGCGCCATGGATTGTCTTCTGCCACGACTGCGCCATCATCCAGACTTTTCTTTGCACGTTCAATTGCGGCTTCATTCAGTTGGAGACGAGTCTTTGCGCTGTTTTTTGCGACTGTTTTGCTCTTTTCTTTCATAGTAACTCCTGTCTGTAATAAACATTTAAGAAAAAATATCGTATTCAGATTAGTGTCAGATGGAATGGCAGCCAACCCATGAACTATAGAAAGATCATAACATTTTCTATGCGGGATGAAACAATTGCCGTTTGCACGAGCAAGCTTCGTATTTCAATTGTTTTATTTACAAACGTGATTGCAGTCCTTTGATAATTGTGATTATGATCCTGGCCAATGGAGGTTGTAATTCGTCCAGTCTGAAGGTCGGCCCTTATTGTGCAAGATCCGTTTTTTTTAATATCCGGCTCATCGTGTCTGCCAGTGCCTGGCTGCCCTCCGTCGCCTGGGTATTGCGCAAGCCGTCAATCACGCCAGCCTGGTCGGCGGCGTTGCGATTCTGGCTCATTTTCCATTTGCCTTCGATGTGCGTGATGGTGATCTCCAGCCCGACGATGGCACGTTTTTGCTGTTCGATAAATTCCGGTGGCGCGTCGGACACCTGCCATGGAGACGGCATGCCGCTTTCCTGCTGACGGGTCAGGGCGCTGATCTGGCTGTGCAGCCAGGCAGGGTCGTCGGTTGTGCGAACCGTGCCGCGTATTTGTACCATGGCGTAATTCCAGGTGGGTACCACCCGATGCGTTGTCGCTTTGCCCGGATACCAGGAAGGCGAAATATAGCCTTGTTCACCCTGAAATACGAGCAGACAGGATGGGTCCTGGGCGAACAATGACCAATGCGGATTTGCTCGCGCGAGGTGGGCTCGCAGCACGCCGTGTTCGCCTTCGTCGGGGAAAAACAAAAAGGGTAGTGGACTGGCCTGTACGCCATCGGGCCCGAGTGAAATCAACAGTCCGAGTGGATAGCTGCGGATCAGATCGGCAATCAGCCGAGGGTCGGCGATGCGAAAAAAGGACGGGTTATACATGGTGGTCTGTTTTACATAGTGGTCTGTTTTTCTGACGGGCACGGCGATCTTGCAGCCGACTCTATAGCGGCAAAAAGGACAGTATATGATGCTGCACTCAAAGAGCAATGGCGAATCGTGATGAAATTTTCAAAATAAAACAGATTAAGTCGTATAGGCTGCCAGACTGTTCATTGCTTTAACATCCGTCTTCGTCGCCTATCAGGCATCTAAATTCATTTTTTATTAAATTTCAATCATGTATAGGTTTTTCTAGAATAGTACTCGGACGTCGCCTATGCCCCGGCTCCCGCCGGTGATTTCCTCTTTGCGACCTTGACTCAGGTGCCATTCATGTATCAGTTTTATGAAGAATATTGCCTTGCCCAGGCAGAGAAAAACCGGCTGCGCGCGTTGCCGCAAATTGACGCGACTGTTGTACACGATTTCTCCAGTAATGATTATCTGGGACTCAGCATGCATGCGGATGTTATCGATGCTGCGGCCGAGGCGGCCAGGCATTGGGGCGTGGGTTCGACCGGCTCACGCCTGCTCTCCGGCAACAACCGTTTGACGGAGGCGTTTGAAGCGCAGATTGCGCAGGATAAGGAAACCGAGGCGGCACTTATTTTCTGTTCCGGTTATCAGGCCAATATGACTGTTCTGGCCAGTCTGCTTCACAAGCGGGTGTTAAATGCACCACCCCTGGTTTTTTTTGACCGCCTGAATCACTCCAGTTTATATAACGCGCTGTTTTTGTCCGGTGCCGAATATGTGCTGTTCGAGCACAATGATATGGATGACTTGCAATGCCAGTTGGAGAAACACGGCGCGGCATCCCGGCCCGCATTCATTGTGGCGGAAACCGTTCATGGAATGGAGGGCGATCTTCTGCCCCTGGCTGACATGGCCGCCATCGCTGCGGACTATAACTGCTTCCTGTATCTCGATGAAGCGCATGCGACAGGTTTGTATGGTCCCCGCGGATATGGTTTGTCCACGACTGTCGATTTGTCACCGATTCCGCATTTGGTCATGGGCACCTTCAGCAAGGCGATCGGTGGGGCGGGAGCGTACATTGCCTGCACTGAAGGATTGAAAAAATTTGTCCTGAACCGCACGGCCGGTTTTATCTACTCGACTGCGCCATCGCCTATGTCGGTGGCCGCTGCGGCCCGGGCCTGGGAGATGGTCGGGACGCTGGGTGAGCAACGACAGCGCCTGTTTGCCACATCGTCGCTGTTGCGTCAGCGCTTGCGTGAGGCCGGCCTGACGGTGCTGGGCGATGGCACGAACCTCGTGCCGGTGTGCCTGGGCCCGGAAGCAGAAACGCTCGCGCTCAAGAGCGCGTTACTGGACGAGGGCATACTGGTCTCGGCGATTCGGCCGCCGACCGTGCCTACCGGTACCTCACGCCTGCGTATCGCCGTGAACGCAGGGCATGATGACGAAACGATAGTTTCGCTGTCAGACGCGATCGGTCGTCATATGTTTGGCGCATCAGGCAGGAGCGCATGATGCGTGTGTTTGTCACGGGAACCGATACCGATATAGGTAAAACATTGGTGTCTGCCTGGCTATGCCGGCATTTCGGGTGTGATTATTTCAAGCCGGTACAGGCCGGGTTGTTGCCCCGGACTGACAGCGAATGGGTCAAGACGCATGTCAATTGTCATACGCATCCCGAAAGCTATCGTTTTCGCGAACCGGCGTCACCGCATTATGCCGCTCGGCTTGAAGGACAATCCCTGTCGTTGGCGCAGATTCGACTGCCTGCAGTACCGCGCCTGGTTGTGGAAGGGGCGGGTGGTGTTCTGGTGCCGCTGGGAGAAGGGCGCACGATGCTCGATCTGATCAGGGCGCTGGCGTTGCCGGTGCTGGTGGTGGCCTCAACCCGTCTGGGTACGCTCAATCACACGTTGCTGACTTTGCAGGCACTGCGCTCGCAAGGCATCCCTGTTCCAGGTGTTATTTTGAATGGAGGTCTATCTGATATGACAGCTCAAACCATTGAAGACTATGGCGGCACATCTGTGCTGCAACAATTGCCCCTGCTGCCCGAGGTGACAGCCTCGACGCTTGAGCGACTTGAACCGAGTGCTGCGTTACGGGCTGCATTGTCGAATTTGTCCGGAGGCGGCGTATGAGTGCGAACACACAACATACGCTTGTCGACCGGGACAAGGCGCTGGTCTGGCATCCGTTTACGCAGGAACAGACGGCGCTTGCGCGCCTGCCGGTCGTGCGTGGAAGCGGACCCTGGCTTTATGATGAGGGTAATAACGCCTATCTTGATTTGGTCTCGAGCTGGTGGGTGAACCTGTTCGGCCATGCTCGTCCTGAAATCGCCGCGAGCATCGCGGCGCAGGCCAATACACTGGAGCATGTGCTGTTTGCCGGTTGTACCCATGAGCCGGCGGTACAGTTGTGTGAGGCGCTGAACCAAATGCTGCCGCTCGAGCTTGGAAAATTCTTTTTCTCTGACAACGGGTCGACGGCCGTTGAGGTGGCGCTGAAAATGGCGCACCAGTACTGGAGAAATGTTTGCTCGCAGGAGCGCAGGCTATTCATAGGTTTCCATGGTGGCTACCACGGCGACACAGTCGGCGCCATGTCCGTTGGCGCGCATTGCGGTTATCATGATCAGTTCCGTTCTTTCTTCTTTGATTCAGTGGCTGTGCCGTTTCCAGAAACCTGGCTGGCTGATCAGGATGTGGATGCTCGCGAAGCGGCAGCGCTTGATGCACTGGAAGCGTCGTTAAAGCAGCACGCAGGCCAGGTTGCCGCCATGATTGTGGAGCCGCTGGTGCAGGGCGCGGCGGGGATGCGTATGTGCCGGCCACAATTTATTGCGCAGGCCGTGGCGCTGGCGCGCGTGCATGACACGCTGGTCATCTTTGACGAAGTGATGACCGGTTTCGGGCGTACTGGCACTCGCTTTGCCTTTGAGCAGACAGGTGTTGTACCGGATTTTTTATGTGTTTCCAAGGGGATCACCGGAGGCTTTCTGCCGCTGGCCTTGACAATCACGAGTGACCCTATTTATCAGGCGTTTCTGTCCGACACCGCTGACAAAGCATTTTCCCATGGGCATTCCTACACGGCCAATCCGTTGGCTTGCGCTGCAGCACTGGCCTCTTTGACGCTGCTCAATACCGCTGAAACTACGAAGGCCTGGCAGCGTCTGACGCAGGATCACAAGAGCGGACTGCACATGTTGCTGCAGACAGTGCCTTGCATTGAACGCGTTCGCCAGTGCGGCACGATTGCGGCGTTTGATCTGCCAGAAGACTATCCACTGGCAGCTTCCCAGTTGCATCAATGCTTTTTGCAGGAAGGTCTGCTGCTGCGCCCGATCGGGCGGACGGTTTACCTGATGCCGTCTTATGTGGTCAACGCCGAACAACTGCACAATGCTTACGAACGTATTGCGCATGTGCTTGGCGCGCAGGCGGATGGTGCCCGCGCCGTCGCGCCTGCGATGCCCGAGATCAGCATATGAGACGGGCAACGAGCGAACTATTTCAGTATTTCGCCTGGAGCGAAAGCATCACGTTCCTTGGTTCGCCGTACCAGCCATGATTATGGAAAACGATCTGTGAATAATATTTTTTATCGAACAGATTGTTTACGTTCAGCGTCGCCGATAGGCGGTCGTTGAACGCATACTGGGCCATCACATTGACAAGCGCGTAGCTTCCCTGCTGGACCTGTACCGTGCGCTTGCCGGGTGCTTTGGCATTGTTATAAATGCGACTTTGCCAATCGACGCCTCCGCCCAGCGTGAGGCGATTGAGTTTGCCTGGCAGCCGATACGTCGTGTATAGCTTGAATGTACTACGTGGTTTATCGGTATTGACCGGTTGGCCCTGGGCGTCTTTGGCAATATAGCGGGTGAAACTGCCGGCCAGGTTCCAGCCCGGGAGCAGCTCGCCGCTTGCCTCCAGTTCAATACCTTGTACTTTGGCGCCCGGTACGGCGCGGTAGGCCTGGGTGTTGGGCGGGGCGCCAATGATGTTTTTGCCGGAGGCCTGTGCCAGATTGTCCTGACGGGTTTGAAATAGCGCTACGGCGCCGTTGAGACGGCCGCCGAGCCATGCGGCTTTCAGACCCAGTTCATAGCTTTTGCCGGTGATGGGCGGCAGGATTTTGCCGTTCTCGTCCCGGTTATTCTGGGGTTTGAATATCTCGGTATAGCTGGCGTATGCCGTGTAGACATCATTCAGGTCAAATAGTAATCCTGCATAGGGAACGAATTCGTTGCGATGGCGATAGTGCCGCTCCCGTCCAAAATAGTTCTGGTCGGTTTCCCAATTGCTGATCCGCCCGCCGACGATAAGCCGCAGTTTGTCTGTCAGCGAAAACCGGCCAACGGCGTAGGCGCCCGATTGTCTGTTGTAAAGCTTGTCTCCCGGAGCGGGCTTTGACGACCAATCGGGTTCCGGAGTCGCACCTGGCTCGTAGAAATTGCCAATGGCCAGATCCGGAATCAAGGGGGCATATTCGGGCATTGTCAGGCGATCCCTGGACCACATCCAGCCCAGCGAAAATTCATGTTCCCGTCCAAAGAGTTCAAATGGACCGGAGAGCGACACATTCACTATCTGACGACGCACATTTCCCTTGTACCTGGTGAAATAGTGGTCCATGCCCAGGCCGGTATGGCGATCGGGGAAGCCATAACGGTACACATATTTCAATAAGGCATCAGTATAGGATTGACTATATGCCAGGCGGAACTTCCAGGCGTTGGCAAACTGATGGCTCAGATCCAGAAAGCCGGTCGTTGTATTGTTAGTGGCGCGTCCCCATTTGGAATTATTGGAAACGGAGCGACTGAAATCGGTAGGGGTGCCGTCACTGAAGAATAGAGGGGAGGCGCTGCCAAACCCTTTGAAGTCGCTGGATTGGTAAGATACGCCGCCGGTCAGTTCCGTGCCGGGCGCCAGGTCGGCGGATATCACTCCATACAGGGTGCGGGTGGTTGTGTTTTGCAGATTGGTATAGCTGTTCGATTTTGAATATGCGCCGATAATCCGGCCACGAATGCGACCATCCTTTGTGATGGGCGTCGAAATGTCTGCAAAACCTCGTCGGAGGTCCCACCGTCCGACACCCAGTCCAGCCGATGCGGAAAATTCACGAAGCGGGCGCTTGCGCACGTAGTTGATCGCCGCCGACGGATTGCCGGCCCCGGTCATCAGGCCCGTTGCGCCCCGGACCACTTCCAGCCGGTCAAACACGGCCAGATCCAGATTGGTCTCACCGAATGTCCACGGTATCAACAGCGGATAGGTCATGCCATCCAACTGATAGTTATCGACATCGAAACCGCGGGCTGAGACGGAATGGCGGTTACTGTCCCTGCGTTCAATCGTAATGCCGGGCGCGCCTTGCAATGCGTCGACCGTCGTTTGCATGCCTCGATCATCCATCATCTGGCGCGTGACCACGCTGACCGATTGCGGTGTGTCGCGAATGGAAAGCGAAAGCCCGGTTGCTGTGCTCATGGCGCCGGTTGTATAGGAGCGTGTCGTTTCAGTCACGCCCGAATCGGCCTCTCTGGTCGCGACAATAGAGGGTAACTCAACGGGGCGCTGCGCCGCGCCTTCCTGGGCGCGGGCAGGCCCGTCTGCAAACGCAAGCAGGATGGCAGAAAGGATCAATGTTTTGGGCAGGCGCTCTGGCGGCGAAACAGCAGGGGAGGCAACAGACAGCATCATAAAATTCACACATCAAAAACAAAAAAAGCAAATGATTATCACTTTTATTTGTTTGGACGGTGTATCCGAAAACGCAAAAATGTTATGCCAAATGTCGATTTTTAAATTGTTGTGCGAATTTTATGTGCGTTCGTCGATCTGAGCAGTGCTGGATCCGTGTTGTAGGGTTCAATTCGGTTTGCCGGGGGCAATGCTGTATCGCTTGCGGAACGCTGGGAAGAGATTAGTTGCTTGACGGCATCCGACAGAATGCGCGGCCCGCTATCTGAAATCTTGCTAGCGTCTTTATTTTATGTAATACTAGGTGTTATAGGAAATATTGTTGAGACAGCTGTATGAGGGTTTTCAAGAACGCTTGGTTTGCGCGTTTTTGCCGAAAACAGGGCATTTCAGATAAGGCACTCTTGGAAGCCACCGACCGTGTAAATCGGGGGCTCATTGATGCTGATCTGGGCGGTGGCGTGATCAAGCAGCGTTTGGCCCGCGCTGGTCGGGGTAAGTCTGGCGGTTTTCGGACTATTATTCTGTACCTTGCGGCAGAACGTGCTTTTTTTGTATATGGGTTCGCTAAGAGTTGCCGCGACAATATTGATAAAGACGAAGAGGCCGCTTTCAAGGAAGCGGCGAGATACGTGCTAGGACTTTCAGACTCTCGACTGGCCGAGCTGATCGACCTGAAGCACTTTACCGAGGTGCATGATCATGACAAAGAAATACCGAAGTGAAGCCTTCGCAGCTATTCACGAAACAATGGAGGCGCTGCACGATGTGGGTGTTATCAACAAGCAGACGATGCGTGAGTTTGACGAAACCTGCCTGACACCAGCGCTACCCATGGCGCCTGAAAGTATCCGTGCCCTGCGTGAACGTGAACACTTGTCCCAGCCCATCTTTGCTCTTTATCTGAATGTGAGCAAGAATCTTATCTCTGATTGGGAGCGCGGCATTAAGAAGCCAGGAGGACCCGCTCTGCGTTTGTTGACCATAGTAGAAAAGCACGGTATTCAGGCCATCGCTTAGTGCCCGTAATGGTCGACCGTCAAGGGGCGTGATTTCTTTTTCTGAGTCAAAAAAAGAAAAAGCCTTGATGAATCATCAAGGCTTAATCAATATAGCTCTGGCGGAGACGGAGGGATTCGAACCCTCGATACAGGTTTAAGCCCGTATGCTTCCTTAGCAGGGAAGTGCCTTCAGCCTCTCGGCCACGTCTCCGAACAATCCGAGATTCTAACACGAAATTTTCAAAATTCGCTACACATTTCGTGCAAATCATCGACAACAGCTGGAAAAACCGGTATGACGGGGGGCGTCGTGCCGAGCACGGTTGCCGCAACGCGACAGGCCACCCGCAGTCAATCAGGCCTGATCGGCTTCCTGATCCAGACCGAACGCCTTGTGCAGGGCGCGTACGGCCAGTTCCATGTATTTATCTTCGATCAGGACCGAGGTTTTGATTTCGCTGGTGCTGATCATCTGAATATTGACGCCTTCCTTGGCCAGTGTGCTGAACATCTGGCTGGCGACACCTGCGTGCGAACGCATGCCGATACCCACAATAGACACTTTGCAGACTTTGTCATCCGTCAGTACTTCACGGGCGCCGACGGCTGGCAGAATGGTGTCTGTCAGCAGATCGGTCGCACGTTTGAATTCGTTGCGGTTAACTGTAAAGGAGAAATCGGTCGTGCCGTCGACTGACTGGTTCTGGATAATCATATCGACATCAATATTGGCCTTGGCCACCGGTCCCAGAATGGCATAGGCAACGCCGGGTTTGTCTGGCACACCCAGCAACGTCAGCTTGGCTTCATCGCGACTGAAGGCGATACCGGAAATGACAGCGGATTCCATTTTTGAATCTTCCTCAAAGGTGATTAATGTGCCCGATTTCTGCTCTTGCTGCAGAGGAATGGACGGGTCGGTAAGGGAGGACAGGACACGCAGGGGTACTTTGTATTTGCCCGCGAATTCGACAGAACGGATCTGCAGCACTTTGGAGCCGAGCGAGGCCATTTCCAGCATTTCCTCGAAAGAAATGACGGCCAGACGACGCGCTTCGGGCACCACGCGTGGATCGGTAGTGTACACGCCGTCAACATCGGTATAGATCAGGCATTCGTCGGCGCCGATCGCAGCAGCGATCGCAACGGCCGAGGTGTCTGAACCCCCGCGTCCCAGCGTTGTAATATGACCTTCGGGATCGATGCCCTGAAAGCCGGTTACCACGACAACGCGTCCGTCGTTCAGGTCATTCTTGATGCGTTTGTCATCGATGGATTTGATGCGCGCCTTGGTAAAAGACGAGTCTGTCTGGACAGGGACCTGCCAGCCGGTGTAGCTGCGGGCCTTGATGCCCTCGGCCTGCAGCGCAAGCGCGAGCAAGGCACTGCTGGCCTGTTCGCCGGTTGCGGCAAGCATATCCAGTTCACGACCGTCGGGCAGCTCTGAAATGTCCTTGGCCAGGCCAAGCAGGCGGTTGGTTTCACCGGACATGGCGGACGGCACTACCACGACCTGATGGCCGGCGTTGTGCCATTTGGCGACGCGTTTCGCAACATTCTTGATTCGTTCAACGGAGCCCATTGAGGTTCCGCCGTATTTGTGGACTATGAGAGACATCGAATTTGCAATAAAAGTTGCCCGAAATCGGGAGTAACCTAATATTCTACAACGAGTGATATATTTATTCTGGAAAAAGCCCGCCTGTCATGGGATTCCGTGGGCGAGCGGCCGCCAGGGCAAGATGCCTGAACGGCCAGCGCATATCGATTGCGGGTCCGGCGCGGTTCGCGTGATCACAGTCGTGGTATTCTCTTTTTCAATGACGAAATGTTCAGGCATTCAAATTGAGGAGGATGTAAATGGAAAGAACCAGAATTGTTCAGGTCGCCAGCGGCACGCAGCTGGTTAACGCTCATCTGCAGGCGCACTATGAGGTGCTCAGGCTGTGGGAGCAGCCGGATCCCCAGGGTTATCTGGCAGAAAACGGTAAACAGGTACGCGGCCTGGTCACGACTGCGGGTCATGGCCTGCGCAATGAATGGCTGGACAGCCTGCCGGACCTGGGTGTGGTGAGCAGCTTCGGCGTGGGATACGACACCATTGACGCCGGCGAACTCAAGAAACGGGGGGTCCAGTTGGGCAATACGCCCGACGTTCTGAACGATTGCGTAGCGGATCTTGCCGTGTGCCTGCTGTTGGGCAGTGCCCGGCAACTGGTGCGGGGTGACCGCTACGTGCGCGACGGACGCTGGCCGACCGAAGGCGCGTTCCCGCTGGCGCAAAGTGTGTCGGGCAAGAACGTCGGGATCGTGGGCCTCGGAGGCATTGGTTCCGCCGTGGCGCGCCGTATGGCAGGATTTGACTGCGAAATCCGTTATCACAATCGCAAGCCGCGCGACGACACGCCCTATACCTTTGAACCCTCTCTTGCGGCATTGGCGCAGTGGGCCGACTATCTGGTGCTGACCTGCGTGGGCGGCCCGTCCACTCATCACCTGATCAATCGTGAAATATTGCTTGCGCTTGGCCCCAAAGGAACGGTTGTCAATGTATCCCGGGGGACGGTCATTGATGAAGAGGCCTTGACGCAATTGTTGCTGGAAGACAAGCTGGGGTTTGCCGCACTGGATGTGTTCGAAAACGAGCCGGAGGTACCGGCCGCGCTGCGTGAGCACGAACGCGTGACCCTGATGCCGCACGCGGCCAGTGCCACCGTTGAGACGCGTTTGAAAATGAGTCAGCGAGTCATCGACAATCTGGACCGGTTTTTCGAGACGGGCGAGGTGATTTCACGGGTCGTGTGAACACCTGTGAACAGAGGCGGACCGCTGAACGACAAATCGTCTTGTAAATGACATTCAAGAGGTCCGTTTGGCGGTATCTTGCCGTATTGAAATTTGTATAATCAACCAGATAAAAACAGTGGAGACAGCAATGAAAATTGGTTTTATAGGGCTTGGCAACATGGGCGCTCCGATGGCGCAGAATCTGCTCAAGGCGGGCCATCAGTTGCAGGTGTTTGATTTGGTGGAATCGGCCGTCGCCGAACTGGTCAAGGCGGGCGCAAGTTCGGCCGCTTCTCCGAAAGAAGTGGCGGCAGCCCGGCCCGATGTGCTCATTACCATGCTGCCTGCATCGATCCATGTTCGCAAGGTGTATCTGGGTGAAGAGGGTGTGCTGGCAGCGGTGGACCCCAGTGTGCTGCTGATTGATTCATCGACAATCGACCCACAGACGTCACGCGACGTTGCAGCCATTGCCGCCAAACAGGGCAATACCATGCTGGATGCGCCTGTATCCGGCGGCACCGGCGGCGCCAAGGCAGGCACGTTGACGTTCATGGTGGGCGGAGAGCAGGCCGCATTCGATCAGGCACGCCCCGTGCTGGAACAAATGGGAAAAAACATTGTTTACTGCGGCGGCGCCGGCAATGGCCAGGTGGCCAAGGTGGCCAATAATATGCTGCTGGGTATTTCAATGATCGGCGCTGCCGAGGCCATGAGCCTGGGTGTGTCGCTGGGCATGGATCCCAAGGTGCTGGCAGGCATTATTAATACCTCTTCCGGCCGTTGCTGGAGCACTGAAGTGTACAACCCCTGGCCCGATGTGGTCGAGACGGCGCCGGCCTCCAATGGCTATACAGGCGGGTTCGGGTCGGATCTGATGCTCAAGGATCTGGGGCTGGCCACCGAAGCGGCGCGCGCAGCGAAGGTGCCGGTTGTGATGGGGGCGACGGCCCAGCAGTTGTATCAGACTTTCAGTACCCAGGGACATGGGCATCTTGATTTTTCGGCGATTATCCAGTCTATGGGCAAGGTGGAAAAATGAGTACATTCGATACTTCCCTAAGCGAAGAGCAGCGCATGATTCGCGATATGACGCGGGATTTTGCCACGCAGGAAATCGCGCCCCGGGCCGAAGCCTGGGAGGCTGCCGGCTGGATTGATGATGATGTGTTGCAGCGGATGGGCGAGCTGGGTCTGCTGGGTATGGTGGTACCCGAGGAGTGGGGCGGCTCGAAAACAGACTATGTATCCTACGCGCTGGCGCTGGAAGAGATTTCGGCGGCAGACGCGGCTACCGGAGCACTGGTTTCGGTGCATTGTTCAGTGGGCTGCGGCACCCTGCTCAATAGCGGCAACGATGCCCAGAAAAAACAATGGCTACCCGATCTGGCCAGCGGACGCGCCATCGCGTGTTTTTGCCTGACAGAGCCGCAGGCGGGTTCCGAAGCGCATAATCTGAAGACCCGGGCGCAGTTGCGCGATGGTCAGTGGGTGCTGAACGGCGCCAAGCAGTTTGTCACCAATGGCAAGCGTGCCAAGCTGGCTATTGTGTTTGCGGTGACTGATCCTGAACAGGGCAAGCGCGGCATTTCTGCTTTTCTGGTGCCGACCGACACGCCCGGATTTGTGGTCAGTCGGGTCGAAAAAAAACTGGGCATCCGTGGTTCGGATACTTGCGCCATCACGCTAGAAGACTGCACGATTCCCCAGGAAAATCTGCTGAGCGAAGCGGGGCGCGGCTTGTCCATTGCCTTGTCGAATCTGGAAAACGGTCGGATCGGCATCGGCGCCCAGGCAGTGGGCATCGGTCGGGCCGCGCTGGAAGCGGCCATTGCCTATGCCAAGGATCGCGTGCAGTTCAACGAACCGCTGATCAAACACCAAAGCATTGCCAATATGCTGGCCGACATGCACACGCAGGTCAACGCGGCGCGGTTGATGGTGCTACATGCCGCATCTCTGAAAGACCGGGGCATTCCGTGTCTGTCCGAAGCCTCCCAGGCCAAGCTGTTTGCCTCGGAAATGGCTGAAAAAGTCTGCTCGCAGGCAATCCAGGTGCATGGGGGTTATGGGTTTCTGGAGGACTATCCGGTACAGCGTTTTTATCGCGATGCCCGCATTACCCAGATTTACGAAGGGACAAGCGAAGTGCAGCGGATGATCATTACCCGTGGGCTGGCAGACTATACCGGGTTTTGTCCGTGAATCGACTTGCGGTCATTGGAAATGCGGGTGTAAGGTAAGGGATGGTATCATCGCCACGCTGTAGGGAGCCTGACATGGAAGATGACAAAAAAGAGATCGCCAAAGCGCAAATGAACGAACGCCTCGGGCCAGTCGGCACCGATGACAATGCCCCGGATCCGGATGCGTCAATGGCCGCTCACGACCAAGAGGCGGGTGGCGAAAAGGCGAACCCCACCGGGGCCGGCTCAAAAAGCGTTGCGAGCAAAACAGCGGCAGAAAACGACCCGGGCTCGGGCGTGGTGGCGTCTGTAGAATATGTGAACGGTCAGCGCAGGGCAGTGATTGCGCCGGAAAAAATTTCCGGTTATAAGCGTGATCCCGATCACCTGCTGTGGACGGGGCTCAAGGACCCGCCCGACGACGAATTGCGCATGACCTGTAAGAACCTGGCGTTCAGCAAAATGGCGACCAAGGAAATTCTGAAGCGCCACTATCGTCCCAAGATTATTGATTACGGCGACTATATCCTGATCGTGGCCGTGACCATCTCGCGTGAGAATAAGAAAATCGTCTATGGCGAAATGCAGATGATTTTCGGACAAAGCTTTATCCTCACTGTGCGGCGTGGCGAGGCCATGACCAACACGCCGGTTCGCAAGCGGCTTGAGGGCTCGCCCGATCTGATCGCGCGCGGCAGTGACTTTGTGGTGGCCGAAATACTCGATGGCCTGGCCGACAGTTATCTGGCGCTGGCAGGCAAGTTTGAAGCCGATGTCGAACAACTGGAGCAGAAAATGATTCTGCACGGCTTTCGGGAGTCTGACGTGCGCAAGCTGTATAAGATGCGCCGTGACCTGCTGCGAGTGCACACGTCGATTGCCCCGGTTATTGAGATCTGTACGCGAATGTCGGTGGTGAATCTGGCTTTTGTCGAATCGGATTCGCAAGCCTATTACCGTGTCGTTTCCGACCGGGTGGCGCGGATAGATGACCAGATGAACGCCCTGCGCGAATCACTGGCCTTTGCTTTTGAGGCCAGCCAGATGATTGCGCAGGCGCACCAGACCGACATTACCAAAAAACTGGCCTCCTGGGCCGCCATTCTGGCGGTGCCCACGGCCATCGCCGGTATCTATGGCATGAATTTCAAGGATATGCCGGAACTGGATTGGCAATACGGATACCCCCTTGTCATGCTGCTGATGTTTTTGATCTGCGGCCTGTTGTTTCGCCAGTTTCGCAAGACCGGCTGGTTGTAAAGCTGCTGCAGAGTTGGCCGGTGCGCGTGCTTTTCTCCGTGTTCTGATCCATAATGACTGTGTCGGGATCGGGTCGTCAGTCGGCTCGTTCACGATGGCACAGGCGGGCCGTTGACGCGGCGTCAGTGACTTCGCCAGGATGGATTTGGAACGGGAGGAATGCAGTGCGTGATGAATCGGTGTTTGATTATATTGTGATCGGATCCGGCATTGCCGGGGCCTCTTTTGCTTATCAGTTATCGCAGCGTCCGGGCAAAATCCTGGTGCTGGAACGCGAAGCCCATGCCGGGTACCATTCGACGGGTCGTTCGGCTGCCATGTTCATTGAAACGTATGGTCCACCTCAACTTCAGGCATTGACGCGCGCCAGTCGCACGTTTTTCGAGAATGCCTGCGCTACCGGTTTTGCCGACAGTCCGGTCTTGCATCCGCGAGGGTGCATCTATGTGGCGACGCATGGCCAGAAAGCAGTGGCAGATGCCACCTATCGCGAATTGCTGACGCGCGCACCCAATGTGGAGTGGCTGACGGCGCAGCAGGTGCTGGCCCTGGCCCCCTGCATGAAAGAAGATAATTTGTATGGAGGCATTTTTGAGCGGGATGCCGAAGACATTGATGTCAATGCGCTGCATCAGGCTTATTTGAAGGGCATGAAACGTAACGGGGTGGAACTGGCGTTTTCTGTTGACGTTCGCAAGGGCGCACGACAAGACGGGTTGTGGACATTGGAGAGTGCCGATGGGCGGCGCTTTCAGGCCCGTCATATCGTCAATGCGGCAGGCGCCTGGGCCGATGTGCTGGCGCAGGCCTGCGGTGTCAGGCCGATAGACATCCAGCCACGCCGGCGCAGCGCTTTCACTTTTCCGCCGCCGCCGGGCTTGAACCTGGAGACGCTGCCCATGGTCTGCGATATTGAAGAAACCTATTATTTCAAGCCCGATGCCGGTCAATTGATGGGGTCGCCTGCGAATGCCGACGATGTGGACCCACAGGACGTGGTGCCCGAAGAACTGGATATCGCGACGGGTATTTATTATATCGAACAGGCAACGACCCTGCAGATTCGCCGTCCGAGCCATACTTGGGCCGGCTTGCGCAGCTTTGCGCCTGATGGCAATCTGGTGACGGGCTGGGACCCTGAGGCAGAGGGTTTTTTCTGGCTGGCCGGGCAGGGTGGGTATGGCATCCAGTCTGCCGACGGTGCTTCCAGACTGGCGGCCGCGCTGGCGCGCAATGAAGCGCTGCCCGATGACCTGCTTTCGCAGGGCGTTGACCCGGGGGCACTGAGTCCCTTGCGGTTTCGGGCCAGTTGATCACGCGGCGGCGGCGTGCCAAATAAGAACGGCTTGTACGATCGTGTACAAGCCGTTTTCAATGGATGGCGCCGGGAAAGATGACAGCCGGCGCATTTACGATCAAGCGAGTGCTTAAGCTTTGGCGACCTGCGTTTCCAGTTCTGCTTTCAGTTCGGGCGTCAGGTCCAGCTGTTTGGCCAGCTCGTCCAGATAAGCCTTTTCCATGAAATTGGAGGTATCGATAATAGACACGCTGATAGCATACATTTGTGATGCCAGATGCGGATCGGTTGCCAGGCTGGCGATGGCTACGGGATCTACCGGCTTGGCCAGCTCCGCGCGCAGCCAGGCCTGCTCTTCCGGTGTACTCATTTTGCTGAAATACTGATCCAGAATGGTCTGTTCGTTTTCTTCTATATGCCCGTCCGCCTTGGCCGCGGCAATCATGGCGGTCAGAATGGCCTTGCTTTGCACTTCGGCCTGATCGGCAGGCAACTGGTTGATGGGGGTGGGGGCCTGGGTTTGTGTGGCGGCCGGTGCGGCGGCAGATGCCTGCATTTCCGGTTGACGATCCGACTGGTTTGCCTGCCAGCGCTGGTAGGCACGGTAAGCGACGGTCCCCAGCGCCGCCAGGCCTCCGTAGGTTGCCAGATTGCTGTTGGCCTTGTGACCGACGAGCATGCCCAGCACGCCTGCGCTCAGGGTGGTTTTGTCGCCGTCTGTCAGTAGCGGCTTGTCGCCGGAGGTGGCCGATTTGGCCGAGGTGCTCGCCTGGTTCATGGCGGATTTGCCGGCGTTCAACAGGGATTCAAGTATATTCAGTGCACTCATGATGGGTATCCTTGTTCAATAGTGGGGACTGATAAAATCATCCTGACCGGAAAAACGGTCATTGTCAGGCAAGTCTACCAAGTTTGCGTGTCATATTGCAGTCAACACATCTGCGGATTTACAAAAAAACCGGATTTGCGATTGTGGGGGCAACGTTGAAACAGTCCGGCAGGACGCGTAGAATACCTTTGATATCAATAGATGGAGAGAGCAATGCCCAGTTTTGACGTGGTCAGTGAAGCCGATATGACCGAAGTACGCAACGCGGTAGATCAGGCAAACAAAGAAGTGTCTACCCGATTCGATTTCAAGGGGTCCGATGCCCGAATCGAACAGAAAGAGCTTGAGTTGACCATTTATGCTGATGATGATTTCAAGGTGGCGCAGGTGCGCGAGGTCCTGCTCGGCAAATTGGCTAAACGCAATGTCGACTTGCGCTTTCTGGAAAAAGGCAAGGAAGAGCGCATTTCCGGCGACAAGCTCAAGCAGATCAATACTATCCGCAAGGGCGTCACTGGCGATCTTGCCAAGAAAATCGTGCGCTTGATCAAGGACAGTAAACTGAAGGTTCAGGCCAGTATCCAGGGCGACACCGTGCGAGTGACCGGCGCCAAGCGCGACACGCTGCAGGATGTGATTGCCTTGCTCAAAAAAGAGGTGGCTGACGCGCCATTGAGTTTCAACAACTTCAGGGACTAGCAGGCACGTTGAGTCAGGCCATTTGCTGCGGACGAACTGTCTCATCCTGGTCTGCTGTTCAAAAAAAGCCCGTTGGCGAAACTGATTGAATCAGTATTGTCAACGGGCTCTTTCATAATGGGGCTGCGCGTATTATGCAAAGCCCGATTATGTTTGATTACATGACGCGGCTGCGGTATTCGTTGGTGCGCGTGTCGATTTCGATTTTGTCGCCGATATTGCAGAACAGGGGCACCGACAGATCGTAACCGGTGCTGATTTTTGCAGGCTTGAGCACTTTGCCTGAAGTGTCGCCCTTGACGGCAGGCTCGGTGTATGTGATTTCACGAACGATGATGGTGGGCAGCTCGACAGAGATGGCGCGTCCTTCGTAGAAGACCACTTCAACAGTCATGCCTTCTTCCAGGTAGTTCAATGCGTCGCCCATACTTTCGGCTTCGACTTCATACTGGTTGTATTCTTCGTCCATGAACACATACATGGGGTCGGCGAAATACGAATAGGTGCACTCTTTTTTGTCCAGCATGACGACTTCAAATTTTTCGTCTGCCTTGGAAACCTGCTCGCTGCCGGAACCGGTCAGCAGGTTTTTGAATTTGAGTTTGACGACAGCGGCGTTGCGGCCGGACTTGTTGTATTCGGCTCTCTGAACGACCAGGGGCTCGGTGCCGACCATGACGACGTTACCTACGCGCAGTTCTTGTGCGGTTTTCATTAAATATGCTCCGGATGGAATGGGTGTGGCTGATTCCGCTGCAAACCGGACTGGCGTGTTGTCTAAGTGCGGACGCCGGCGGAAAAAAGTATGATTTTAGCCTGAGTTGACGGCGTTTTCATAAAAAAGCCGGATTGATGTCGATAATGTCTTGTTTTTAGACAAATTTTCGGCAAAGGTACGACAGCTTCGGCGCCAGCTGTCCAATTGTCCCGGCGTATTGAGCACGCTGATCAGCTGATTGGTGAAATAGGCGTGGCGCGAGGGTGAATTCCAGCTGCGCATCATGGCCTTGGTTTCCTCGTGCCCCGGGAACAGGGCCAGCCAGGCCTGCAGTTTTTTTAGATGGGTATTTTCACTTTGTTCGTAGATGTGCCACAAAAAGGGCTTGCGGGCCCAAATCGCCCGCACGAAGCTGTCTTCGCCGCGAACGAAATTCAGATCACACATCCACAGAAGCTGGTCGTATTCTTCCTGGGCCAGGAACGGGATACGCAGCAGCGTCAATCCGGGCAGGTCGGCGCCGGTCGGCTGCGTGGCGACATCGCGCAATAGCGTGGTGGCGGCGTCTCGCTCCAGCTGCGGCAGGACCGATTGCGGCACCAGCAACACGACGGGCCTGTGTGATTTACGCAGCGCGTGCAGCAGGCTTCGATAGGGGGCGGAAGGATAACAGAACAGACTGATGAACAGAGTATCCCCATCCAGATAAGCCTGTGCCTGGGTCAGGCCGATTTTTTCCAGAAAATGCTTTTGCTTGCTGGGGGAATGTGTCCAATTGCGGCGCTGCAGGCTGAGCCCTTCTTCGCAGATCAGGCCGCCGGTGTCAGCGGAGAAGCCCGGGAAAAAGAAATACTTTGACACGCCATTGCGTTGTGGAGAGGGCTGGGCATGAAACCCGGCTGTCCAGGACTCTGCCGACAGATATTCCAGATTCAGCCACAAGCGAGTGCGACCGGGCATGGCATCGACATAGGCTGCCGGCGGATCGCAGGCAAAGGCTTCAATCACCAGTTCTGCCGGTACATGGCCGGTGGTTTCATCGGTCCAGTGCACGATGTCGATATCATCGACCTTTTGTGCCGCCAGCTTCGGTTCAACAGCCGGAGCAAGGCGTGCAAAACTGTCCAGATCATCGACCCAGAGCCTGACCTGCGCCGGCCATTCCCGGCACAGGGAACGGGCCAGTCGCCAGCACACGCCGATATCTCCGAAATTGTCGACGACCCGGCAGAAAATATCGATCCGCGGTCCGGCGGGTGTCGGGGTTTTAGTGGAATCGCCCAATCGGATCCTCCGAAGTGTCAGGCATCATGACCGGCAACAGCTCGCCGGCAGGATTGGGAAAGAGCGGTTCGTCTGACACATCGCTGCTGCCATCCAGCACTTCCTTGAGCACAGTGATATGGCGGATGCCGTTGTTCTGCAGATGTTCCAGCAGTGTGTCGAGTTGGGCGAAATCGTTGATCGATTCCAGTTGCTGGTTTTCGAGTTCATCCGGGAAGACCGGCCACAGGCAGCCATAGACGATTTCATGCGATTGCAGCAGAGTGAATCCGATGCGAATTTCCCGCAGGGCGTTGTCCTGGTACAGGGCGACGGTGGCACGGAAGGCATCGGGCGCGACCGCAAATACCGTTTGCAGCCACTGCGTTGCAGCGGTGATGGCGGCAAAACGAATGCGTTTGTCGGCCTGGCGGTTGGCAATATAGAAAGCGTCGGGCAGCATGAGCTCCAGGCCACAGGCGGGCAGCAGCTTCTGGAACAGGGGCGTTGCCGCTTCCCGCCAGTTGTCCAGGCAGATCTGGCGCTGCTGACTGTGTTCGGCTTCTGCCTGCTGCCAGCGGAAGACGGCCTGGTCTTTCGGGGTGCAGAAGGCGGCCAGCACGAAGCGGCTATCGGACATCAATTGCATTTCTTCGGGCTGGTCGTCAAGCGCAACGGTGGAACGGGCCTGTTCGCCAAAGGCCCTGCCGGTGATGGCCTTCATCCACTGGAACACGCCTGTGAACGAGCGCGGCATCTGGTCGACACTGAGCACCTGGGGGTGGATCGCGATGCGTACGTCGCGGGCGGCAATATGCTGCTTTACGAGGCTGCTGAGCGTCTCCTGGGTGGTGTCATCCAGCATTGGCAGGGGAATTTCAAACCGGGTCCAGGCAATGACCGGGATGGCAACGAATACACAATCGTAGTGCATACCCTCGCTGCTCCATTCGCAAGACTCCGACAGCGTTTCGGCGTGCTCAAGCAGAATGTCGTGGGTTTCCGAGTCGCTCTCGGACAGATAATCGAGCAGGCGCTCGATGGTTTTCTTGCGGCTTTGATTGAAAATATCCAGCAACGCAGTCTGAATCTGGTTTTCCCAATAACGATCTTCAACAATGCAGCCTGATTGCTTCAGGGCAAGGCATAAATCAAGTAAGGGCTGATCGCTGGCGTGCAGGCTGGCTGGTTTTTTCCGGTTCATTACACATGCAGTTACGCTGTTGGCCTGCGTTTGAACGACAGACCGGGCAGCTTGTTGGGATCGCGCGTTCCAGCGCAGATCGGGCAAAGCGTCAATTGCTTGCCGGGGCCGGCGGTACCAGAGCACGGACGTTTGCCTGCGTTCTGGATAACCGCCACAGCGAGCCCCAGGACTTGCTTAAAGCAGCTGGCGCAGGACGAACGGTAAAATACCGCCATTCTGATAATAATCAACTTCGATCGGGGTATCAATACGCAGCAGCACGGGAACGTCTTGTGATGTACCATCTTCCCGACGAATGGTCAGCGTGACATCCTGCTGTGCCCTGATGCCATCTTCCAGTCCGCTGATATCGAATGTTTCGGTGCCGGTAATGCCCAGGGTGTCGACACTGTCGCTGCCCTTGAACTGCAGGGGCAGCACCCCCATGCCCACCAGGTTGCTGCGGTGAATACGTTCGAAACTGCGTGCAATGACGGCCTTGACCCCCAGCAATTGGGTTCCTTTGGCAGCCCAGTCGCGCGAAGAACCCGTGCCATATTCTTCACCGCCGAACACCACGGTGGGAATACCGTTGGTAACATATTTCATGGCCGCATCGTAAATGGACATCTGCTCGCCACCGGGCTGATACAGGGTCTCGCCGCCTTCCACACGGCTGCCGGTCGGCAGGGGCGGGATCATCAGGTTCTTGATGCGTACGTTGGCGAAGGTGCCGCGCATCATGATTTCATGATTACCGCGGCGCGAACCGTAGCTGTTGAAGTCGGCTTTCATGATGCCGTTTTCGTTCAGCCAGCGACCTGCGGGTGAGGTTTCCTTGATGGAACCGGCGGGTGAAATGTGGTCGGTCGTGACCGAATCACCGAAGACGCCCAGCGCGCGGGCATTCTTGACCGGCGGCATGGGGGCGGGTGCCATGTCGAAGGTGTCGAAGAACGGTGGTTTGGCGATATAGGTGGATTCAGGCCAGTTGTAGACGTCGCCCGATACACCCTTGATATTTTCCCAGAGCTTGCCGGGGTTGGTTTTGACCTGGGCATAGTTCTGGCGGAAGACTTCGGGTTGCATCGCCGTTTTGAGCAGGGCCTGAACCTCTTCTTCACTCGGCCAGATATCGCCTAGCCAAACATCGCCTTTCTTGCCTTTGCCTACTGGTTCGGTCATCAGGTTTTTATTGATGGTGCCGGCCAGGGCGTAAGCCACTACCAAAGGCGGGGAAGCGAGAAAGTTGGCCTTGATGTTCGGATGAATACGGGCCTCAAAATTGCGGTTGCCTGAGAGAACGGCAGCGCAGACCAGGTCATTTTCTATGATGGATTGGTTGATATCCGCTGCCAGGTCGCCGGCATTGCCGATACAGGTCGTGCAACCGTACGCGGCCACGTCAAAGCCGAGCTTGTCCAGATAGGGCAGCAGGCCGGTGGCGGTGAGGTATTCGGTGACTACGCGTGAGCCGGGTGCGAGCGATGTTTTGATATGGCCCGGGATTTTCATGCCCGCTTCCACAGCCTTTTTGGCCAGCAGGCCGGCCGCCAGCATCACGCTGGGGTTGGAGGTATTGGTGCACGATGTGATTGCAGCGATCAGGATATCGCCGTTTTTGAGCTTGGTTCCTTCGCTGGTTTCGAATGTCTGATCGAATTTTTCCGGAGGCTGGTTAAAGCCGTTTTCAAGCGCAGGTTTGACAAACAGGTCGGCAAACGTATTCTTGACATTGCCGATTTCGATACGGTCCTGCGGACGCTTGGGGCCGGCCAGGGAGGGTGCAACCGTGGACAGATCCAGGTGCAGCAGCTTGGTGTAGCGGATGTCCTTGCCTTTGGGAATGCCGTACATGTTCTGGGCTTTGAAGTAGCTTTCCAGCGCGGCCACTTCTTCATCGGTGCGGCCGGTGCCCTTGAAGTAGTCGATGGTGTGATCGTCGACCGGGAAGAAGCCCATGGTGGCGCCGTATTCGGGCGCCATATTGCCGATGGTGGCGCGATTGGTGACTGACAGCGTCGCCGTGCCTTCCCCACAGAATTCCACGAACTTGCCCACGACCTTTTCGCGGCGCAGCATCTCAGTCAGCGTCAGGACCAGGTCAGTGGCCGTGACGCCGCCGCGCAGCTTGCCGGTGAGTTCGACGCCAATCACATCGGGCGTGAGGAAATAGATCGGCTGGCCCAGCATGGCGGCCTCGGCTTCGATGCCGCCCACGCCCCAGGCCACTACGCCAATGCCATTGATCATGGTGGTGTGACTGTCTGTTCCCACCAGGGAATCGGGGTAATACACGTTGTCTTTTTGATAGACGCCGCGCGCCAGATATTCCAGGTTGACCTGGTGCACAATGCCAAAGCCCGGAGGCACGACGCCGAAGGTGTCAAAGGCCTGCATGCCCCACTTCATGAACTGGTAGCGTTCCTTATTGCGCTGGAACTCCACTTTCATGTTCAGGTCCAGTGCGTTTTTGGTGCCGAAATAATCAATCATGACCGAGTGGTCAACCACCAGGTCAACCGGCACCAGGGGCTCGATCTTCTTGGGGTCTTTGCCCATTTTGTCGGCAACGGCACGCATGGCCGCCAGGTCGGCCAGCAACGGCACGCCGGTGAAGTCCTGCAGCACTACGCGGGCCACGACAAACGGGATTTCATCTTCGCGCTTGGCGACCGCCTGCCAGTTGGCCAGCTGGCGCACGTGGTCTTCGGTAATTTTCTGGCCATCACAGTTGCGAAGCACCGATTCAAGCACGATCCGGATGGAAACCGGCAGCGATTCGATGTCTACGCCAAGCTGTTTGCCCAGTTCGGGAAGCGAGTAATATTGTGCAACTTTACTGCCGATATTGAATTCTTTGAGAGTACTGGATAACGACATATTTATTCTCCGGGATGATGCTTGCAGACTGGAATGGGTACGGAACATTTTACTCCTTTTACCCGTGCGCAAGACAACAAAAAAGGCGGCTACCCATAGGATAACCGCCTTTGCCTGATATTACAGTTGAATTTAAATGTCGCGTCGCATCAGGGCGTGAAAAGTTTGCCCAGGTCGGCAATGCCGGCCCGGATTTTTTCTTCTGTCACGGTGACAAAACTCAGGCGCAGCGTATTTTTCGGCGCGTTGGCACCGGGGTAGAATGGTTCGCCCGGTACATAGGCCACCTTGTACTGCTCAACGGCCTGTGCCAATGCCTGCGTGGTGTCGAATTTTTCATCGACCCGCACCCAGATAAACATGCCGCCGGTCGGGCGCGTCCATTTGGCCGATTTGGGGAAATGCTCGTCCATTGCGTCCAGCATGAACTGACACTGATGGCGATATAATTCGCGCACTTTGGGCAGATGGGTTTTCAGAAAGCCGTCCTTGATGGTTTCATAAACGGCCATCTGGGTGACGGTGGCGGTGTGCAGATCTGTGGCCTGTTTGATTTGCACCAGTTTGGCGATAATTTCTCGCGGTGCTACCAGGTATCCCAGGCGCATGCCGGGAGACAGGACTTTTGAAAATGAACCCATGCGCAGCACGGTTGCACCGGCTTCGCGTCCCAGTTGCAACAGTCCGGGCAGCGGTTCGCCGACATAGCGCAGCTCGCCATACGGGTCGTCTTCAACAATGGGCACATTCAGGCGGGCGCAACGCTCGACCAGGGCCTGGCGGCGTTCCAGATTCATGGTGCGGCCGGTCGGGTTCTGGAAATTGGGCAGGCAGTAAATGAATCGCGCACCATCGGCTTTTTCTTCGCTGATGTCTTCCGGCACGAGTCCGCCATCGTCTGTGGCTACCGGTTCGTAAGCGGGTTCAAACAGCGAGAACGACTGCAGCGCACCCAGATAGCTGGGGGATTCGACCAGCACTTTGCTGCCCGGATCGATCAGCAGTTTGCCAATCAGGTCAAGTGCCTGCTGGGAACCGGAGACAATCAGGACTTCGTCGATATCAATATGCGTGCCGCGTGCCTGAAAGTCGCTGACGACCCATTCGCGCAAGGGGCGGTAGCCCTCGGTGGGGCCATATTGCAGGGCAACGTTGGGGGAGTCTGCCAGTACGCGGTTATACGCGGCGCGGATTTGTTCAGCGGGAAAGCCTAAATGGGAGGGCAGGCCGCCGGCAAAGGAAGTGACATCCGGACGTTCGGTGATTTTGAGAATTTCACGGATCGCGGAACTGGTCAGTTGGGTAGCACGTTGGGAAAACTGATAGGGAACTCGGTTCATAGTGACGATTGGATTGTTTCGGACTGATTGATGATGCGCAGGTCGCGCATTGGCACAGCCCGGCATCACAGAAATTGCTTTAACCCATACAGAACCGCAAGCCTGGTGTGTAAGACCTGTTTTTTATAGAAATTTTGTTAATTTGTATAAAGCGTCTATTTGGTAAAGTATGCTACAGATTACACCACCACCCGCGTGGCTTTTCAAGCGATTGGAACAAAATCGCCGAATTTGTGGCGCAATGGTGGTATTTGTCGCCAAACTGTTATGGCAGCGCCACCGATACAGGCCCGCGGATCTGGTCGATCGGCCGACCTACAGCGCGACTGCGCTCTTTTTCATCATCGCTATTGCCGCTATTGTCACCGCCGCCACCGCTACGGACGCGCCGCAGCGCATGGTACTAACTATGCTCGTGACGGCGCTCGCAAAAGCGCAGATGGTTGCCGAACGGATCAGTGATATCCATTGTGAAACCCCATGAGGCTTTCTCCACGCCGGGGCGTGCAAAGGAGGCCCTCTGGGCGATCAGCGTTTGCTGGAATTCATGGATTCCTTCCATGGGTAAAAAGACGGCACTGCCGGGCGTGCCGTCGCCGTAATGTTCGCTCAGATGCAGGACCAGATTGTCGCGCGCAATTTCCGTGTACAGCGGCAGATCTGGTTCAAAGCGGTGCTCCCAGCGTTTTTCAAACCCCAGAAAATCCAGGTAAAAAGACTCGGCAAGCGGGATAGAGAAAATGCGCAAAATGGGAATGGGGTGATCCAGATGCATGTCTGTGTCCGAAAAAAAGCGCTCCGGCACCGATATTGCGTAGGCGATGCCGTGAACGGATAATGCAGAAGGGAGGTCGGCGCTGCTGGCGCACACAAAAAACCCGGTCGCAAGGACAGGGCCAGGTGACACGCAAGCATGCCGGTATTTCAATTGTAATGCAGGTTCCTGCTTCGGGCCAGATGAACCAGATCGCATCGGCCCGTCCTGCGGACAGACCGATGCAAATCAGCTTCAGACTGAGTCGGCGATTTCGCGGAAATCTTCGATCTGGTCGAAGTTCATGTAGCGATAGATATCCTTGCTGTTTTTATCAATGATACCCATGTCGGCCATATATTCTTCACGAGTCGGGATTTTACCCAGACGCGAGCAGATGGCGGCCAGTTCGGCTGATCCCAGATACACGAAGGTATTTTTACCCAGGCGGTTGGGGAAGTTGCGGGTACTGGTAGACATGACGGTCGCGCCTTCACGGACCTGCGCCTGGTTGCCCATGCACAGCGAGCAGCCGGGCATTTCCATACGGGCGCCGGCCACACCCAGCACGCCGTAATGACCTTCTTCGGTCAACTGCTTCTGGTCCATTTTGGTCGGTGGTGCAACCCACAGTTTGACCGGAATGTCGCGCTTGCCTTCAAGCAGCTTGGACGCAGCACGGAAGTGGCCGATGTTGGTCATGCAGCTGCCGATAAAGACTTCATCGATTTTTTCACCGGCCACGTCGGACAGAGTCTTGACATCGTCCGGATCGTTCGGGCAGGCAACGATAGGCTCGTGAATATCGGCCAGATCAATTTCAATGACGGCAGCGTATTCTGCGTTGGCGTCGGGTTCGAGCAATTGAGGATTGGCAAGCCAGGCTTCCATGGCCTTGATGCGGCGGGCCAGTGAGCGTTCGTCTTCATAGCCGTTTGCGATCATCCACTTGAGCAGCGTGATATTGCTGTTCAGGTATTCGATAATCGGTTCCTTGTCCAGGCGGACCGTGCAGCCGGCAGCAGAGCGCTCGGCAGAGGCGTCGGACAGCTCGAATGCCTGTTCTATTTTCAGATTGGGCAATCCTTCGATTTCCAGGATACGGCCAGAGAAGATGTTTTTCTTGCCCTGTTTGGCTACGGTCAGAAGATCGTTTTTAATGGCATACAGCGGAATGGCGTTGACCAGGTCACGCAGGGTGACGCCGGGCTGCATTTTGCCCTTGAAACGAACCAGAACGGATTCAGGCATGTCCAGCGGCATGACGCCTGTGGCTGCAGCAAAGGCTACCAGGCCTGAGCCGGCAGGGAAGCTGATACCGATCGGGAAACGGGTATGCGAATCGCCGCCGGTGCCGACTGTATCGGGCAACAGCATGCGGTTCAGCCATGAGTGGATGATACCGTCACCCGGGCGCAGGGCGATGCCGCCACGGTCGCTGATAAAGTCAGGCAACTCGTGATGGGTTTTGACGTCTACGGGTTTCGGATAGGCGGCGGTGTGGCAGAACGATTGCATGACCAGATCAGCGGAAAAGCCCAGGCAGGCCAGGTCTTTGAGCTCGTCGCGGGTCATGGGGCCGGTGGTGTCCTGGCTGCCGACAGAGGTCATTTTGGGCTCGCAGTAGGTACCGGGGCGAACGCCTTTGCCTTCAGGAAGACCACAGGCACGGCCCACCATTTTCTGTGCCAGCGTATAGCCCTTGCCGGAATCGGCCGGGTCAACAGGCAGGCGGAACAACGTGGAGGCAGGCAGACCCAGCGCTTCACGGGCTTTGGCGGTCAGGCCGCGACCAATGATCAGCGGGATACGGCCGCCGGCGCGCACTTCATCAAACAGCACTTCTGACTTGACCTTGAATTCGGCTACAACCTGGCCGTCTTTCAGGGCCTTGCCTTCGTAGGGACGCAGTTCAACCACGTCGCCCATATTCATGCCCGAAACATCCAGTTCGATGGGCAGGGCGCCGGCGTCTTCCATGGTGTTGTAGAAGATCGGGGCGATTTTGCTGCCCAGACAGACGCCACCAAAGCGTTTGTTGGGAACAAAGGGAATGTCCTGGCCGGTGAACCACAGCACTGAGTTGGTGGCTGACTTGCGTGACGAGCCGGTACCGACCACGTCGCCGACGTAGGCAACCAGATTGCCTTTGGCTTTCAGATCGTTCAATTGGCTGATGGGGCCGATTTTGCCTGGTTCCTGGGGTTCAATACCCTCGCGCGGGTTTTTGAGCATGGCCAGGGCGTGCAGCGGAATGTCCGGGCGGCTCCAGGCGTCGGGCGCAGGAGACAGGTCATCGGTATTGGTTTCGCCGGTGACTTTAAAAACGGTAATCGTCAGGCTTTCGGGTACTTCGGGACGGCTGGTGAACCATTCGGCATCGGCCCAGCTTTGCATGACGGCTTTGGCGTTGGCGTTGCCTTTTTCAGCCTTTTCCTGCACATCGTGGAAGGCATCGAATACGAGCAGGGTTTTTTTCAGCGCCTCTGCAGCGATGGTACCCAGTTTGTCGTTGTCCAGCAGTTCGATCAGCGGGCTGATGTTGTAGCCGCCCAGCATGGTGCCCAGCAGCTCGGTGGCTTTTTCAGCGGAAATAAGCGGGCATTTTTCTGTACCAAAGGCGACTGCGGCCAGGTAAGAGGCCTTGACCTTTGCTGCATCGTCGACACCGGCTGGCACACGGTGGGTAATCAGATCAAGCAGATAGGCTTCTTCGCCGGCGGGAGGCGACTTGAGCAGCTCGATGAGCTCTGCTGTCTGTTTGGCTGATAGAGGAAGGGGAGGGATGCCCAGCGCGTCGCGTTCTGCGACGTGCTGACGATAGGATTCCAGCATGTTAAGACCCTTGAAATAAAAGGAGAGGAGAATGATTTTCGCCTATCATTATAAGGGTTTAGCACTACATTAGCAAATGTCTTATATAAGACATAAGACTTATTGTCGCACGGCGTCACCGGAAAACCCGTTACAATCCGCTAGGCTGGCTGCGGGGTTGTTCAATTCTGTGTCAGACTGTGGCCATCCGACAGGAAAATGGCATGATTTAACGAAAGTAAGGAAACAAAATGGCAGGATCCAGAAAATTGGCTTATACAGTAGGGGCGCTGGTCGTGGTGGCCGCCGCTGCCTGGTTTGGGGGCAACTACTATGCCAAAACCCAGGTGGAAGAAAAACTCAATGCATACCTGGTTGAAAACGGCATGCAGGACAATGTGACATGGGGTTCGCTGGATGCAACGATTTTGGGAAACGCGTCTCTGCATGATGTGAAAATCACGCGCAAGGATGATCCCGCCCGGTTTTTCACGATTAAGAGTCTGACGGTGCATAAATTGCAGCAAGATGCCGGGCTGCAACACTATGATTTCGAATTTGCCGGACTTGCCGATGATTCAGGCAACAGTCCGTTTCTGGCGCTTCTGAAAGATAAGGCCGGCGAGCTGGGCTACGACAAGCTGCCGCTGCTTGACGGCAGAATGAAGGGCATGCAGGATGAAAAACAGGATGCCGCAGATGTAGACCTGGATCTGAAGCAGTCCGAAGTTGGCAATCTGAAAATGTTGCTGAAATTGAGCCAGATTGCCGAGCTGGTCAAGGCATCGCGCACCCAGTCTGAAGAGCTGCAGTCCAACCCGCTGGCGCTGATGGGTGCCTTGTCATCGCTGAAGATTCATGAAATGTCCATGACGTTTGATGACGCCGGCCTGATGCCCCGTGTGGTCAAAGTGCAGCAGGGTGTGGCGCCGGTAGATGGCAAACCGAGTGAGCAGCAGTTGCAGGCTTTTGAGGCCCGTCTGGCCAAATCGGAAAGCGACTGCCTGGTGCAGGCGCCGGCTCAGGGTATTGCCAACGCCGAAGAAGCGTGCAAGTCGGTCAGCCGTTTTATGAAAAACGAAGCGGACAGGCTGACGGTGTCGGTCAATCCCGATCCGCCATTGCAGCTTATGACATTTGTCATGCAAACGCAGATGGGGAATCAGGCGGCCATTGCCAAGGCAGTGCAGCAGTTGAATCTGAAAGTCAGCAATTGATATTGTCAGGCTGGGCGGGTCACGCCGCCTTCATGTCTGCATACTCGGGATGACGCTTGAAATAGGCAACCGTATAGGTGCAGACCGGATTGATCTTCCAGCCATTTTTGCGGGCCAGGTCAATGGCGTATTCAGTGAGTTCACCGGCAATGCCTCGCCCGCCCACGGCATCGGGCACGATGGTGTGCAGCACATGCATCACCTTGCCTTCCTGCCGGTAATCTATGTAGCAGAGACTGTTGTCAACGGTCGCTTCGATCCGTCCTGCTTCAGGACGGTGGGTAATCTGCAAGGTCATCAGAAATCCTTTTGCTAAGCAAATGAAAAGCTCGCGGCGCTGGCTCGCGAGTGACTACGCACGCACAGTCAGCATCAGCGCCCAGAAAATAATCATCAGCACGATGCCGAGCAGGCATGCTCCCCACAGCCCGAGCAACGGCCAGCGAATGCGCAGGGGAACGGTCTTGGGATTGACATGGGCCAGCAGAATGTTGGCATGTCCGGCCAGCCAGACCGTGCTGTTAGGCAAAAACAGGCGCAGGAAATAATCCAGCAAAATGGCGCCGCGGATGCCCATGGGATAGCGATTAAAGGGCTGTTGCGTCAGGTACGGGTGCTTGAGCAGCGCATTGGTTTCCTTGAGAGTGCCAAATAGCAGGTACAGAAGAGATGCGGTGGCGATGACAAGACAGGCAACCAGAAGACTGAGAATAAAGGGCAGCGCCGCTATGATGTAGGGATGAAACATGGTGCAGGAGTGTCGGGGCAGATGAATACGGAATTCGATAATAGTAAGCGAATTTGCCCACACGCAGGGCGCGGATGCGACGCATTGCTGATATTTACCGGCAACGCCGGGCGAGTCAGATCACATACAGATCGACATATTCATGCACCGGTATGGCCTCCAGCGTTTGCTGATCCAGCGAGGCGGCGATGATGTATTCCTGCTGTTTGCCGGGGAACACGCGCGCCAGGTTCGTGCGAAATTTGGCTTCCAGCAGTGGAATACCTTCCTTGCGGCGACGCTTGTGGCCGATGGGATATTCGCACACCACTTCATCCAGGCTGCTGCCATCATTGAACTGAACAGTCAGTGCATTGGCGATGGAGCGTTTATCGGGATCGTGATAGTCTGCGGTGAACGCGGGATCTTCGACGCATTCAATTTTGTTGCGCAGCTGGTCGATGCGCGGGTCAGCGGCGATGCCGTCTTCGTAGTCGCCGGCAGTCAGGCGTCCGAACAGGATCGGGACGGCAACCATGTACTGGATGCAATGGTCGCGGTCAGCCGGGTTATTAAGCGGTCCCTTTTTATCAATGATCCGGATGCAGGCTTCGTGCGTGCGAATCGTGATTGTCCGGATATCGTCTGCCGTTTTGCCCGCCGCCTGCAATTGATCGTGGATCTGCATGGCGCATTCGACTGCGGTTTGTGCATGAAATTCGGCCGGGAAGGAAATCTTGAACAGCACGTTTTCCATCACATAGCTGCCGTAAGGGCGCTGGAACGTGAAGGGCTGCCCCTTGAACAGGACATCATAAAAACCCCAGGTTTTGGCCGTCAGTACGGAAGGGTAGCCCATTTCACCTGTTTTGGCGATGAGCGCGAGGCGCACGGCGCGGCTGGTGGCGTCGCCTGCCGCCCACGACTTGCGGCTGCCGGCGTTGGGCGCATGACGGTAGGTGCGAAGACTTTGTCCGTCAACCCAGGCCAGCGAAACCGCGTTGATAATTTCCTCTCGGGTCAGTCCCAGCATGTGCGCCACGACGGCCGTAGAGGCGACCTTGACCAGCACGACATGATCGAGCCCCACTTTGTTGAAGGAATTCTCCAGGGCAATGCAGCCCTGGATTTCGTGCGCCTTGATCATGCCGGTGAGCACATCGCGCATGGTCAGGGGTGCCTTGCCGGCCGCCACGGCGTTACGTGACAGCCAGTCTGCTGTGGCCAGAATGCCGCCCAGATTGTCCGATGGATGTCCCCATTCCGCGGCAAGCCAGGTGTCATTGAAATCCAGCCAGCGAATCATGGCGCCGATATTGAATGCGGCCTGCACCGGATCCAGCTGAAATTGCGTGCCCGGCACCCTGGCGCCGTTGGGCACGACCGTGCCGGGCACGATAGGGCCAAGCAGCTTGCGGCAGGCCGGATATTCAAGCGCTTCCAGGCCGCAGCCCAGGGTATCGATCAGGCAGTTGCGTGCCGTCTCAAATGCAATATCGCTGTTGATTTCATAGTCCAGAACGTAGTCGACAATATCGACCAACACCTGGTCTGGATCGGGACGGATATTTGAAACAGGGCTGGACATGATTCACCTGCAAAACAAAGTGGAAAGGACGATTGTGATTACTTCCTTTTCGACAGCGGCACGAATTTTTGATCATCTGGACCAGTGTAGTTTGCAGTGGGACGGATGATCTTGTTGTCGATGCGCTGTTCAATAATGTGCGCAGACCAGCCGGCGGTGCGTGCGATCACAAACAGGGGTGTAAACATGGACGTGGGCACGCCCATCATGTGATAGGACACGGCCGAGAACCAGTCCAGATTCGGGAACATCTTCTTGATGTCCATCATCACAGTTTCCAGGCGTTCTGCAATATCGAACATCTTGGTGGTGCCGGCTTCCTGAGACAGTGTCTTGGCTACGCGCTTGATCACCACGTTGCGCGGGTCGGAAATGGTGTAGACCGGATGACCGAAGCCGATAATGACTTCCTTGTTTTCCACGCGCTTGCGGATGTCTGCTTCGGCTTCATCGGGCGTGTCATAGCGCTTCTGCACTTCAAAGGCGACCTCGTTGGCGCCGCCATGTTTGGGGCCGCGCAGTGCACCGATAGCGCCAGTGATGGCGGAAAACATATCGGAACCCGTGCCGGCCACCACGCGACCGGTAAAGGTAGAGGCATTGAATTCATGTTCTGCATACAGGATAAGCGAGGTGTGCATTGCGCGAACCCATTCTTTTGACGGCGCTTCGCCGTGCAGCAGATGCAGGAAGTGGCCGCCGATGCTGTCATCGTCGGTCTGCACATCAATAATGCGGCCGTTATGGCTGAAGTGATACCAGTACAGCAGTGCGGAACCCAGGCTGGCCATGAGGCGGTCGGCAATATCCCGGGCGTCGGCGATATTGTGATCATCCTTTTCCGGCAGCGTGCAGCCCAGTACCGAGACGGCTGTACGCATGACGTCCATCGGATGGCTGTGGGCGGGCAGCGATTCCAGCACAGTCTGCAGATTGGCAGGCAGGCCGCGATAGCGTTTGAGCTTTTGCTTGTACGCATTCAGTTCGGCCCGGGTAGGCAGTTTGCCGTGAATGAGCAGGTGCGCGATTTCTTCGAATTCGCTGGAGTCGGCCAGATCAAGAATGTCATAGCCACGGTAATTCAGGTCATTGCCGCTGCGTCCAACTGTGCAGATGGCCGTGTTGCCGGCAACCACGCCGGACAGGGCAACAGATTTCTTCGGCTTGAAGCCGGCAGGGTTCTCGGCCGGGGCCGATGCTGCGCTTTGGGTTGGGGTGGCGGCGCTTTTGCCGGTCTTGCTGGTTTTGCTTGCTTTTGTAGACATGATTTATCTCCTGGCGATTGGGAAACATGGCCGTTACTGGCGAACAGGCGCAGACAACGGATACAGTACCATACCTGAGCCGATGACGCCGAATACCTGCTGCCGTTTTTTTGTGAGCAAAGGTGCAGGCTGTCGGGCGCCGGGTCACAAAAAAATAGCCACGGTGACGTGGCTATTTAATTGAAGCGGGGATCAGCTGAGCAGATCGGCAACGCCGTCGCGCTCTTCGAGCAGTTCCTTCAGGGTGAAGTCCATGCGCTCGCGGGAAAAGTCGTTGATTTCCAGATCCTTGACGAGTGTGTACTCACCGTTTTCTGTGATAACGGGGACGCCGTAGATGATACCTTCGGGGATGCCGTAAGAACCATCGGACGGTACACCCATGGTAACCCACTTGCCATTGCTGCCCAGAACCCAGTCGCGGATGTGGTCGATTGCGGCGTTGGCGGCAGAGGCGGCAGAAGACAGGCCGCGCGCTTCAATAATGGCTGCGCCGCGTTTGCCTACGGTCGGAATGAATGTGTCTTTGTTCCATGCATCATCGTTGATGAGTTTTTCCAGTCCTTGGCCACCGACGGTTGCGAAACGGATGTCCGGATACATGGTGGGAGAGTGATTGCCCCAGACCACCAGTTTTTCAATATCCTTGACAGCCTTGCCGGATTTTTGCGCCAATTGAGTGAGCGCACGGTTATGATCCAGGCGCAACATGGCGGTGAAGTTTTTCGCAGGCAGATCCGGTGCGGACTTCATGGCAATGTAGGCGTTGGTATTGGCAGGGTTGCCCACGACCAATACTTTTACATCGCGGCTGGCCACTTCGTTGAGCGCTTTGCCCTGGGCTGTGAAAATCTGTGCATTGACTTTGAGCAGATCCTTGCGTTCCATACCGGGGCCGCGTGGGCGGGCGCCAACCAGCAGGGCGATGTCTGCATCTTTGAAAGCGGTCTTGGGGTCACTGTGTGCGGTAATTTCCTGCAGCAGCGGGAAAGCGCAATCGTCCAGTTCCATAATGACGCCTTTGAGGGCTTTTTGAGCTTTTTCATCTGGAATTTCCAGCAACTGCAAAATGACCGGCTGGTCTTTGCCAAGCATTTCGCCTGATGCAATGCGGAAAAGCAGGGCGTAGCCGATCTGACCGGCGGCGCCCGTAACGGCGACACGTACGGCGGGTTTGGACATAGGGATCTCCAATAGAAAAGAAGAAAAAAACGGGAAGCGAATGCGATAATTTTAACGCTAAAGCTTAGTAGAAATCTGATAGATCGTCAAATTGTCTTATAACTTATATCTTATATAAGAATAGACAATGCTGCTGGCAATATGAGATAATAAGCAGGTTTTATTTTGTTCTCCGAACATGTCCGATACTCCCACTTCTTCGTTGAAATCGCCAGCGGCGGCTTTCAGTCCCTTGTACAAGCAGATCAAGGATTTGCTCGTGCGCAGCTTGCATGAAGGCGAATGGAAGCCCGGTGAGAGCATTCCCAGCGAACTGGATCTGGCGGCACGTTTTCAGGTCAGCCAGGGCACGGTGCGCAAGGCGATCGATGAACTTGCCGCCGACAATATGCTGATCCGCCGCCAGGGCAAAGGAACATTTGTTGCTACGCATCATGAGGCTCAGGTTCGTTACAGGTTTTTGCGGTTAAAATCGGACAGCGAAGAAAGTGCGGCCCGCGCCCAAAGTGTCTATCTGCAGTGCAGTCGGCAACGAGCTACGCCCGATGTGGCGCGGGTTCTTATGTTGCGTGGCAGCGATTCGGTGATTTATATCCGGCGTATCATGTCTTTCGGCACCGTCCCGACGGTACTGGACGAAATCTGGCTTCCCGGAGATGCGTTCAAGGGCCTGAATATTGAAATGCTTCAGGCCATGAACGGCCCGCTCTATGGCTTTTTTGAAACTGAATTCGGCGTCAATATGGTTCGTGCCGATGAAAAGATCAAGGCCGTCGCCTGTGATGCGGATACTGCTGATCTGCTCAAAATCGCGCAGGGAATGCCACTGCTTCAGGTGAACCGCGTTTCGTATACCTACGGGGATCGTCCCATGGAGATTCGGCGCGGTTTATATGTGACAGAACATTATCATTATCGAAATGGTTTAAACTAATTCGATCAGGGAACGCGAGGGCCGGCAGGCGGTTTTTCGCGTTTTTCCGCGGGTTTATTTTTTATTTTTGTTGTAATTTGTTTCCTAGAGGCCGTTATGTCAGACACCCCGTCAAAACCGCGCCCGCAATATCGGAATATCGATGTTGCCCAGATTACAAAATACCACCTGCCGGCTGCCGGCAAAGTGTCTATTTTGCATCGAATCAGTGGCGCTCTGCTTTTTCTCAGTCTTCCCATTATCCTGATCCCGCTTTTCGCCGCCAGCGTGGCCTCGCCGGAAAGCTTTGCATCATTGGGCAGCGGGGCGGGTGGCTTTATCTTGAAACTGATTCTGCTGGTATTGCTGTGGGGCTTTATGCACCATCTGTGCGCCGGTATCCGCTATCTGGTTCTCGACCTGCATATCGGTATCGACAAGGTCAGCGCGCAAAAAAGCGCGGCTGTGGTATTGGGTGTGAGTCTGGCGCTTACGCTTGTGTTCGCCGTTAAAATGTTTGGAGCAATATAATGTCCAAGGAACTGGTAGGCACAAAACGCCTGGTCGTGGGTGCTGGTTACGGCATCAAGGATTTCATCGTGCAGCGCATTACAGCCGTTATCCTGGCTGTGTATTCAATTGTTTTTCTGATTGCTGCGCTGTTCACCCCCATTAATTACGAATCCTGGAAGGGTTTCTTTACGTTCTCCTGTTGGGGCCTGCCCGTCGGGCAGATTGCCGCAACGCTGGCGTTTTTCTCGCTTGCCTGGCACGCGTGGATCGGCGTGCGCGATATCTGGATGGATTACGTCAAACCCGTAGGTGTCCGACTGACGTTGCAGGTACTCACTATCCTGTGGCTGATCGCCGCCGTCCTGTATTTCGCTAAAATTGTCTGGAGTCTATAAGCCGTGGTTGCTATCAATTCATCATTACCGCGCCGCCAGTTTGATGTAGTGGTCGTGGGTGCCGGCGGGTCCGGTATGCGCTGCTCCCTTCAATTGGCTCAGGCCGGTTTATCCGTCGCCGTCCTTTCCAAGGTTTTTCCAACCCGTTCCCACACGGTTGCCGCGCAGGGCGGTATCGGTGCTTCACTGGGTAATATGAGTGAAGATAACTGGTACTGGCACATGTACGATACCGTCAAGGGATCCGACTGGCTGGGCGACCAGGACGCCATCGAATTCATGTGCCGTCAGGCACCCAATGCCGTTTACGAACTCGAACACTTCGGCATGCCGTTTGACCGTAACGCCAACGGCACCATTTATCAGCGTCCTTTCGGCGGGCACACTGCAAACTTCGGCGAAAAGCCCGTACAGCGCGCCTGTGCCGCAGCCGACCGTACCGGTCACGCCTTATTGCATACTCTGTATCAGCGCAACGTTGCCGCGCGAACCCAGTTCTTCGTGGAATGGATGGCGCTGGACCTGCTGCGCAACGATCAGGGCGACGTCGTTGGTGTCACTGCCCTTGAAATGGAAACCGGCGAGATCTATATCCTGGAAGCCAAGGCAGTCGTACTGGCTACAGGCGGTGCCGGCCGTATCTGGCAGGCCTCCACCAATGCCTTCATCAATACCGGTGACGGCCTGGGCATGGCGGCTCGCGCCGGTATCTGCCTGCAAGACATGGAATTCTGGCAATTTCACCCCACCGGCGTGGCCGGCGCGGGCGTGCTCATTACCGAGGGCGTGCGCGGCGAGGGTGGTATTCTGCTGAACAAAGATGGTGAGCGTTTCATGGAACGTTACGCGCCGACCCTGAAAGACCTGGCCCCACGCGATTTCGTATCGCGTTCCATGGACCAGGAAATCAAGGAAGGGCGGGGTTGTGGTCCCGACGGCAGCTACGTGGTGCTCAAGCTGGATCACCTGGGCGCAGACGTCATCAACAAGCGTTTGCCTTCCATTCGTGAAATCGCCATCAAGTTCGGCAACGTGGATCCCATCAAGGAGCCCATTCCCGTTGTACCGACCATTCACTATCAGATGGGCGGTATTCCCGCAAACTATCATGGTGAAGTGGTTACCTGGGAAAACGGCGAAGAGAAAATCGTCAACGGTCTGTATGCTATTGGTGAATGTGCTGCGGTATCGGTTCACGGCGCCAACCGCCTGGGCACGAACTCGCTACTGGACCTGGTGGTGTTTGGTCGCGCGGCAGGCAACCGGATTGTGGAGTCGCATCTGGAACGCCAGCTGGCTCATCAGGATCTGCCCAAAGAATCGCTCGATTTTTCGCTGTCACGGGTCAATGAACTCGAGTCCCGCCAGTCTGGCGAGAAGGTTCAGGACGTGGCCAACAGCATCCGCATGTCCATGCAGCGCCATTGCGGCGTGTTCCGTACGCTTGAACTGCTGAACGAAGGCGTGAGCCAGATTGATGAGCTTGCCGAACAGGCCAAGCATGTCAAGTTTGATGACAAATCGAAGGTATTCAACACCGCGCGCGTCGAGGCCCTGGAGCTGTCCAACATCACCGAAGTGGCCCGGGCGACCATCAAGTCGGCGGCCAACCGTACCGAAAGCCGTGGCGCGCATGCGCTGAACGATCACCCTGAGCGTGATGATGTGAACTGGCTCAAGCACACCTTGTGGCACTCTGCCGATGGGCGCCTGGAATACAAGCCAGTGCACATGAAGCCGCTGACCGTAGAGTCGTTCCCTCCAAAAGCTCGTACATTCTAAGCAGGGTATTATGAGTACAAAACGTATCATGAAATTCGAGATTTACCGCTATGATCCTGACAAGGACGAGCGCCCTTACATGCAGAAACTGGAAGTGGAGCTGCAACCCACCGACAAGATGCTGCTCGATGCCATTATCCGCATCAAGAACGACGTTGATGACAGTTTTGCCATCCGCCGTTCCTGCCGCGAAGGCGTGTGCGGTTCCGATGCCATGAATATCAATGGCAAGAACGGCCTGGCATGCACGACCAATCTGAACGACCTGAAAGAACCGATTGTCCTGCGTCCGCTGCCTGGCCTGCCGGTCATTCGCGACCTGATCGTCGATATGACGCACTTTTTCAATCAGTACCACTCAGTGCGCCCCTATCTGGTCAACGATACGCCGCCGCCTGAAAAAGAGCGCTTGCAGTCTCCCGAAGCCCGCGAAGAGCTCGATGGTCTGTATGAGTGTATTCTGTGTGCGTGCTGCTCGACTTCCTGTCCTTCTTTCTGGTGGAATCCCGATAAATTTGTCGGACCGGCAGGCCTGTTGCAGGCGTACCGGTTTATCGCAGACAGTCGTGACGAAGCAACAAATGCGCGTCTTGACAATCTGAATGATCCTTACCGTCTGTTCCGTTGCCATACCATTATGAATTGCGCCGATGTTTGCCCCAAAGGGCTGAACCCGACCAAGGCAATTGGCAAAATCAAGGAACTGATGGTACGTCGTGCGGTCTGATCACTGATGGCCACACTAACCGAACTGGAACGGGCGCGGCTTCGCTGGCGTGCCCGCCGGGGACTGCTCGAAAACGATCTGATTATTACGAAATTTCTGGATCGTTATGAACAGGAGTTGACCGACGAGGATGTCTCGTCGCTCACCCAGCTTTTTGAACTTGATGACAACAGTCTGCTTGATATCCTTCTTGATCGCGCCAATCCGGAAGGTATCTATGATACGCCTAATATAAAACGCCTTATCGACTTGATGCGACAGGGATAGCAGGCAGACCGGTGTCTGGTTTTTTCTTAAGGATGTTAAATGAACCTCTCTGACAAGAAAGCGATTCTGAGCTTTTCAGATGACTCTACGAAGATTGAGCTGCCTATCTATAAGGGTACGGTAGGACCGGATGTGATCGACATCCGCAAGTTGTACAGCCAGACCGATATGTTTACCTACGATCCCGGCTTCATGTCTACTGCGGCGTGTGAATCTGCGATTACCTATATTGATGGTGAAAAAGGTGAATTGCTGTACCGTGGATATCCTATAGAGCAACTGGCAGTCAATTGCAGTTTCCTGGATATCTGCTACCTGATCCTGAACGGCGAGTTGCCCAATTCAGCGCAGAAAGAAGAGTTTGACCAGACAGTAACGCACCACACAATGGTCAACGAGCAGTTGCATTTCTTCTTGCGCGGTTTTCGCCGTGATGCGCACCCGATGGCTGTGTTGACTGGTCTGGTCGGCGCATTGTCTGCGTTCTATCACGACTCTACCGATATTACCAATCCCGAGCACCGTCACATTTCAGCTATTCGCCTGATCGCCAAGATGCCGACGCTCGTGGCCATGGCATACAAGTACTCACTGGGTCAGCCGTTCATCTACCCGCAGAATGACCTGTCCTATACAGGCAACTTCCTGCGCATGATGTTTGCAACGCCTTGCGAGGAATACAAAGTCAATGACGTGGTCGAACGTGCACTGGATCGCATTTTCATTTTGCATGCCGATCACGAACAGAACGCCTCTACGTCGACCGTGCGTCTTTGCGGCTCGTCTGGTACAGATCCGTTTGCGGCCATCGCAGCGGGTGTGGCATGCCTGTGGGGCCCTGCTCACGGTGGCGCTAACGAAGCGTGCCTGAAGATGCTGGAAGATCTGCAGGCCAACGGCGGCATCGAGAAAGTCGGCGAGTTCATGGAAAAAGTGAAGGACAAAAACTCGGGCGTTCGCCTGATGGGTTTTGGCCATCGCGTCTACAAAAACTACGACCCGCGTGCCAAACTGATGCAGGAAACCTGCAAGGAAGTGCTCGAGTCCCTGGGCCTGCAAGACGATCCTCTGTTCAAGCTGGCCATGGAAGTGGAACGCATTGCGCTGGAAGATCCGTACTTTGTCGAACGCAAGCTGTATCCGAACGTCGATTTCTACTCAGGCATCGTGCAGCGCGCTATCGGTATTCCAACGTCTCTGTTTACCGCCATCTTCGCACTGGCGCGTACAGTCGGCTGGATTGCCCAATGGAACGAAATGCTGTCCGATCCGGATTACAAAATCGGTCGTCCTCGTCAGCTGTACACCGGCTATGCAGCTCGTGAAGTTGGTAAGATCGAGACACGCAAGTAGTTATCAGGCATTGCCTGCTGATATAAAAAAACCGCAGACCATGAAAAGTCTGCGGTTTTTTTGTGTCTGGCGATCAGGGCGACGCTGCCTGGACATGCGGCAGCGCCATCAGATCGCCTAGTTGTTGTAAGGGCTGTTCATGCTGAAGCGGCCCGCGCCACCCAGAAAAACAGCTACCGCGGTAAAGAGGAAAAAGTATTGCGCTTCCAGCCTGAGGCCGCCGTTGCCCGAGAGCATGAATAACTGGCCGCTGTGCGCAAGCGCAATCGCCACCAGCATATTGATGATCACCAGCACAGCGGCTACGCGGGTATACAACCCGACGATAAGCAGCACCGGGGCAATCACTTCACCGATATACACGCCATAGGCCAGAAACCCCGGCAGGCCGGATGAGGCCACCATGCCGCTGATGCCTCCGATACCGTGCTGTACCTTGAAAATGCCATGCATGAGCAGAAGAACGCCCAGTGTCAGGCGCAGAACCAATTTTGACAGATCGTCGGAACGCATTATTTGTTCTCCATGGTATCGACAACCGCCAGCGCCGTCATATTGACAATGCGTCTCGTGGTTGTGCTGGTGGTCAGGATATGGACAGGCTTGGCCGCGCCAAGCAGAATCGGTCCCATGGCGATACCGTGGCTGCCGGTCATTTTCAACATATTATAGGTAATGTTGCCGGTATCCAGATTCGGCATGATCAGCAGATTGGCGCGGCCGGACAGTGTCGAGTCGGGGTATGCGTCCAGGCGGATGCGCTCTGACAGTGCCGCGTCGGCGTGCATCTCGCCATCGACCTCCAGGTCGGGGCGGCGCTGCGCAATCAGGCGCCGGGCAGAGGCCATTTTGCGCGACGAGTCAGACGGACGGCTGCCGAAATTGGAATGCGACAGCAGGGCGATCTTGGGCTGAATGCCAAAGCGGATCATTTCGTCGGCGGCCTGAATCGTAATGTCGGCAATCTGTTCGTCGCTCGGGTCTTCGTTCACATGCGTATCACAAATGAACAGGGTCTGATCGGGCAGAATCAGCACGTTCATGGCCGCATAGGTTGTCACGCCTTCTTTCAGGCCAATCACTTCCGACACGTATTTGAGCTGATTGTCAAAGCGGCTGCCTACGCCGCAGATCATGGCGTCGGCATCGCCGCGGTCAATCAGCAGCACGCCGATCAGGGTATTGTGCTTGCGCACCATTGCCTTGGCGACATTCGGTGTGATGCCGTCGCGGCCTTTGAGCTTGTAGTAAGCCGTCCACGTTTCATTGAAGCGTTCGTCATCTTCCGGATTGACGATCTCCATATTGGTCCCGGCGGCCAGGCGCAGGCCCAGCTTTTTCACGCGCATTTCGATCACGGCCGGGCGACCAATCAGAATCGGATAGGCCAGCTGTTCGTCGATTACCGTTTGTGCAGCGCGCAGTACGCGCTCGTCTTCACCATCGGCATAGACGACGCGTTTTGGCGGAGTCGTACGCGCCTGTTTGTAGAGCGGGCGCATCAGGGGGCCGGAGCGGTAAACGAAGCTCAGCAGTTGCTGACGATAAGCGTCCATGTCTTCGATCGGACGGGTGGCAACACCGGAATCCATGGCGGCCTGAGCAATGGCCGGGGCAATTTGCACGATCAGGCGGGGGTCGAACGGTTTGGGAATAATGTATTCCGGTCCGAAATTCAGGTCCTGTCCTTCGTAGGCCAGCGCGACCTCGTCGCTCTGTTCGGCTTGTGCCAGTTCGGCGATAGCCTTGACGCAGGCCATTTTCATTTCTTCGGTAATGCGCGTGGCGCCTACGTCCAGTGCGCCGCGGAAGATAAACGGGAAGCAGAGAACGTTATTGACCTGGTTCGGGTAGTCGGAACGTCCCGTGGCGATAATGCAGTCCGGGCGCACGGCTTTGGCGTCTTCCGGCAGAATTTCCGGGTCGGGGTTGGCCAGTGCCAGAATCAGCGGCGAGGCGGCCATGGTCGCGACCATGTCTTTTTTCAGAACGTCTTTGGTTGAGCAGCCCAGGAAGACATCGGCATTGCGCATCACATCGGCCAATGTGCGATCTTCGGTTTTCTGCGCATAGCGGGCCTTGTTGGGCTCCATGTTTTCGTCGCGACCTTCCCAGATCACCCCGCGCGAGTCAACCACGAAGATATTCTGGCGCGCAACGCCCAGGTTCACCAGCAGATCCAGGCAGGCGATGGCGGCAGCACCCGCGCCCGAGCAGACCAGCTTGATCTGACCGATTTCTTTACCGACGATTTTCAGGCCATTGAGAATGGCGGCCGAGGAAATAATGGCGGTGCCGTGCTGGTCATCATGGAAAACCGGGATTTTCATGCGTTCGCGCAGTTTCTTCTCGATATAGAAGCACTCGGGTGCCTTGATGTCTTCCAGATTGACGCCGCCCAGTGTGGGCTCCAGCGCGGCGATAATGTCCACCAGTTTGTCAGGGTCATTTTCTGCCAATTCAATATCAAAGACATCCACCCCGGCGAATTTTTTGAACAGGCAGCCTTTGCCTTCCATGACCGGTTTGGAGGCGAGCGGGCCGATGTTGCCAAGGCCCAGCACGGCCGTGCCGTTGGTAATCACGCCCACCAGGTTGGAGCGCGAGGTGTATTTTGATGCGGCCAGATCGCCATCGGCAAAAATCGCCATGCAGGCAGCAGCCACGCCTGGAGAATAGGCCAGAGACAGGTCGTCCTGATTGGCCAGGGGTTTGGTCGGAGTAACGGAAATTTTGCCTGGAGTTGGATACGCATGGTAATCCAGGGCAAGTTTGTTACGGTCGTGGCTCATGGTTGGTGTCCTTAAGATTCAACAATATTGTTATGGCGCGCGGCGGTTTTTGTCGCAATTTCGATATCATAACGCCGATGATCGTTCCGGGAAGGCAAGTTGCCGGTTTTCGGCGCACGGCCCCTCGGATTTTCCGAAAGGGCAAAGTCGTCAGGCAAGGTCGGCATGATAACCCCCCAAAAGCGCAGTGTGAAATGAAGACGCTTTTTTGCCCAAAAAAGTCGGGTGATACCGTTTTGTCAAAACTGATATCGGTTCCCGGGCTGCTCAGGGTCTCGCAGGCAGGCACGGGCTTCACGGGCCGGCGGGGGTCCTGAAGGTGAGTCCCGGCGTGCCCGGACGGGCCCCGGCGTGGGTCGTTAGCAACGGAATTCCGAAATATACCAAGCACAATCAATTGAAACCGGTAATTTCCAGCATAAACCGAAAAGTTCCTTGGATTAAGCTCTGGCGATGGTTATACTTTCATGTATTGGCTATCAAGGCTAAGTTTTGTGCCTTCTGCCCGCTATCCGCAACTCGGTCTAGCCGTAACCCGGAAGGTATACCTGCATCTCAAAGGGTGAAACACCCGCAACGGTGAAGCGATTTATGACAACGGAAACTGAAAAAAAATCTACCTCTTATTTATTTGGGAGTAATGCTCCCTACGTCGAAGAACTGTACGAAGAGTACCTGGCCAATCCGGCTGCCGTGAGCGATCACTGGCGCAACTACTTCGACCAGCTTCAACACACCCCCGCCACAGACGGTTCAGAAAGCACCCGCGACCAGAACCATCATTCTGTTGTGACCTCCTTTGCCCAGCGCGCCAAGGCCAACGCCTTTGTTCAGGCCGCCCGTGGCCCTGCACCTTCCCTGGAAGTAGCAGGCAAACAGCTTCACGTCCAGTCATTAATCGCTGCCTATCGCACCCTGGGTGTCCGGTGGGCTGATCTTGATCCGTTGAAACGCCAGGAACGTCCTGAAATTCCCGAGCTTGATCCGGCCTTTTACGGCCTGACCGAAGCCGATCTGGATCAGGTATATTCCGCCACCAATACTTATTTCACGAAAGAGGGCACCATGACCCTGCGTGAAATTCTCAATTCCCTGCGCGACACCTATTGCGGTTCGGTCGGCGTCGAATTCATGCATATGTCCGACCCCAAGGCCAAACGCTGGGTTCAGGAACGTCTGGAAACCACGCACGCCAACGGCTCGTTCGATGCAGACACCAAAAAACGCATTCTGCAGCAGTTGACCGAAGCCGAAGGCCTGGAGCGTTTCCTGCATACCAAATATGTCGGACAAAAGCGCTTTTCGCTTGAGGGTGGCGAAAGTTTCATCGCCGCCATGGACGAAGTGGTCAATCACGCCGGTGACCTGGGCGTTCAGGAAATCATCGTGGGCATGGCTCACCGCGGGCGTCTGAATATGCTGGTCAACATCATGGGCAAAATGCCAGGCGATCTGTTTGCCGAATTTGAAGGCAAGCACGCCGAAGGCCTGACCGATGGTGATGTGAAATACCACAACGGTTTTTCCAGTGACCTGTCGACTCGCGGTGGTCCGGTTCACCTGTCCCTGGCCTTCAACCCCTCACATCTGGAAATTGTGAACCCGGTTGTGGAAGGCAGCGTTCGTGCCCGTCAGGAACGTCGCGCCGATCCGCTGGGCCAGCAGGTGTTGCCTGTGCTTGTGCACGGTGATGCGGCCTTTGCCGGTCAGGGTGTGGTCATGGAAACGCTGAATATGGCGCAGACGCGCGGTTACGGTACCGGCGGCACGCTGCATATTGTGATTAATAACCAGATCGGCTTTACCACGTCTGACCCGCGCGACTCACGCTCTACGCTGTATTGTACCGATGTGGTCAAAATGATCGAAGCCCCGGTCATCCACGTCAATGCCGATGACCCGGAAGCCGTGGTGTTTGCCACGCGCCTGGCGCTCGATTACCGCATGGAATTCAACCACGACGTGGTCGTCGATATCATCTGCTACCGCAAGCTGGGTCATAACGAACAGGATACGCCATCTCTGACGCAGCCGCTGATGTACAAACGCATCGGTGCGCATCCTGGCACACGCAAGATTTATGCAGACAAGCTGACCGCACAAGGCGTGCTGGCTGAAGACGAGGGCGACGAATTCGTCAAGAATTACCGTCGGCTGATGGAAGACGGCCAGAAAACCGTTGAGCCCGTACTGACCGACTACAAAAACAAATACTCGATCGACTGGACGCCGTTTCTGGGCGCCAAGTGGACCGACAGCGCCGATACAGCCGTGCCGCTGGCCGAACTCAAACGTATCGGCGAACGTATCACCACCGTGCCTGAGAGCTTTACCCCGCATAACCTGGTGAAAAAACTGCTGGCTGACCGCCGTGCAATGGCCATGGGCGAGCAGAACCTGGACTGGGGCATGGGCGAGCACCTGGCGTTTGCTACGCTGGTGTCTTCAGGCTATACGATCCGTATTACCGGCCAGGATTCAGGCCGCGGCACCTTTACGCACCGCCACGCAGTATTGCATGACCAGAAACGCGAGCGCTGGAATGACGGTACGTATATTCCACTGCAGAATGTCTCTGATTCCCAGGCCCCGTTCACCGTGATCGATTCGGTGCTGTCAGAAGAAGCGGTGCTGGGCTTTGAATATGGCTATTCCTGCTCCGAGCCCAATACTCTGGTGATCTGGGAAGCGCAGTTCGGCGACTTCGTCAATGGTGCGCAGGTCGTAATCGACCAGTTCATCAGCTCCGGTGAAGCCAAGTGGGGCCGCCAGTCCGGTCTGACACTCATGCTGCCGCACGGCTATGAAGGCCAGGGTCCCGAGCACTCTTCGGCCCGGATCGAGCGTTTCCTGCAACTGTGTGCCGACCATAACATGCAGTGCGTGCAGCCGACCAATGCAGCACAGATTTTCCATCTGCTGCGTCGTCAAATGATTCGTCCTTTCCGCAAGCCGCTGGTGATCTTCACCCCCAAATCGCTGCTGCGTAACAAAGATGCCACCTCGCCGCTGAGCGATCTGGCTGCCGGCGAGTTCCGTCCTATCCTGGGTGAAATCGACAGTAATCTTGACGGCAAGAAAGTCAAGCGCGTGCTGGTGTGCTCGGGCAAGGTTTACTACGATCTGATGAATGCACGCCGGGAACGTGAAGCCAGTCATGTTGCCATCCTGCGGGTGGAACAGCTTTACCCGTTTGCGCATAAATCATTTGCCACGGAACTGGCCAAGTACCCGAACGCGACGGAAGTCGTCTGGGTTCAGGACGAACCGCAGAACCAGGGTCCATGGTTCTACATCCAGCACCACCTGTATGAAGACATGTCTACCGGACAGCGCCTGGGTTACGCCGGACGTTCCGCTTCGTCTTCTCCTGCGGTTGGCTATATGGCCAAGCATATCGAGCAGCAGAAGGCATTGGTGGAACAGGCATTCGCGCCAAAACTCAAAGGTTTCATTCTGACCAAGTAAGCGGTCTAAATTACAATTTTACGGATTATTGAAAATGGCTATTATCGACGTTGTAGTTCCCCAGCTCTCCGAATCAATCTCAGAGGCTTCCCTGCTTGAATGGAAAAAGAAAGTAGGCGAGGCGGTGACGCAGGATGAGACTCTGATCGAAGTGGAAACTGACAAAGTAGTACTGGAAGTGCCGGCGCCTGCGAGCGGCGTGCTGACAGAAATCGCTCAGGGCGACGGCAGCACCGTGACTTCCGGCCAGTTGCTGGCCAAAATTGACACCGAAGCCAAGGCTGGCGCGGCTGCTTCTGAAGGTGCCGCACCTGCTGCCGAGCCTGCCAAGGCCGAAGCGGCACCTGCTCAGGCGCCAGCAGCGCCTGCACAGGCTGCTGAAAGCAGCAAAGGCAGTGCCGGCGTCGCTTCACCTGCCGCCAGCAAAATCCTGTCAGAAAAAGGCATCGCTGCCGGTGACGTCGAAGGCTCCGGCCGTGATGGTCGTGTCACCAAAGCCGACGCGGCTGCCGCAACGGCCAAGCCCGCCGCTGCACCCGCCAAGGCAGCACCAGCTGCCGCCGATACCGTTTCGCTTGACGGCCGTGCCGAGCAGCGCGTACCGATGACCCGCTTGCGCGCCCGTATTGCCGAGCGCCTGATCCAGTCTCAGCAGGAAAACGCCATCCTGACAACCTTCAATGAAGTCAATATGAAGGCCGTGATGGATTTGCGTGCTGCCTACAAAGATCGCTTTGAAAAAGAACATGGCGTGAAACTGGGTTTCATGTCTTTCTTTGTAAAAGCGGCTGTTGCAGCACTGAAAAAATATCCGCTGCTCAACGCCTCAGTCGATGGCAAGGACATTATTTATCACGGTTATTTTGATATCGGTATCGCTGTCAGCAGCCCACGTGGCCTGGTGGTGCCTATCGTTCGCAATGCCGATCAGCTGTCTTTCGCGCAAATCGAAAAAACCATTGCCGAATACGGCGCCAAAGCCCGCGAAGGCAAAATCAGTCTGGAAGATCTGACTGGCGGTACATTCTCCATTTCCAACGGCGGCACGTTCGGCTCCATGCTGTCTACACCGATTATCAACCCGCCGCAGTCCGCCATCCTGGGCGTGCACGCTACCAAGGACCGTCCCGTAGTTGAAAACGGCCAGATCGTGATTCGTCCAATGAACTACCTGGCCATGTCCTACGACCACCGTATTATCGACGGTCGCGAAGCTGTGCTGGGTCTGGTGGCCATGAAAGAAGCGCTGGAAGATCCACAGCGCCTGCTGCTGGAACTGTAACTTACCCGCTCTGAATGCGCCCCTTCGCGGGGCGCGCGTTTTTTCACAAGATGCGCTGATCGCATCTGCTCTACAGAAATCAAGAGAATATTATGTCTTCACAATTTGACGTTGTCGTAATTGGTGCCGGTCCCGGCGGTTATATTGCTGCGATTCGCGCCGCGCAACTGGGTAAAAAAGTGGCGTGTATCGACGCCTGGGCCGATGAAGCCGGCAATCCGAAACCAGGCGGCACGTGCACCAATGTCGGCTGCATTCCGTCCAAAGCGCTGTTGCAGTCTTCCGAACATTTTGAACAGGCCAATCATCATTTCGCCGAACACGGCATTGAGGTCGGCAGTGTCAAGCTCAAGCTCGATACCCTGATCGGTCGCAAGGATACGGTTGTCAAACAGAACAACGACGGCATTCTGTACCTGTTCAAGAAAAACAAAGTCACATTCTTTGCCGGTGTTGGCGCCTTTGATGGCAAAGCCGAGGACGGCAGCTGGAAAATCAGTGTTACGGGCAAGAAAAACGACAGCCTGACGGCGACCCACGTGATCGTGGCTACCGGTTCCGTTGCACGCGCCTTGCCGAATCTGCCTTTCGATGAAAAACAGGTGCTGTCCAATGATGGTGCGCTGCGCATTCCTGCCGTGCCCAAGAAACTGGGCGTGATCGGCGCCGGCGTGATCGGTCTGGAAATGGGCAGCGTATGGCGTCGACTGGGTGCGGAAGTGACCATTCTGGAAGCCATGCCTGATTTCCTGGCCGCTGCCGATGTACAGGTCGCCAAGGAAGCGCAGAAAGCCTTTGCCAAGCAGGGCCTGAAAATTGAAACCGGTGTGAAAATCGGTGATATCAAGGCAACGGCAAAAACCGTGACTATCGCCTATACCGATGCCAAAGGTGCCGAGCAGTCGCTGGCCGTAGACAAGCTGATCGTCTCCATTGGTCGTGTTCCTTTTACCGGCAATCTGAACGCAGACAACGTCGGCCTGAAACTGGACGAACGTGGTTTTATCACTGTTGACGAAGAATGCAAGACCAACCTGCCCAATGTCTGGGCGGTGGGTGACGTGGTGCGCGGCCCCATGCTGGCGCACAAGGCAGAAGAAGAGGGCGTTGCCGTGGCCGAGCGCATTGCCGGCCAGCACGGTCATGTCAACTTCGATACCATTCCATGGGTCATCTATACCTCTCCGGAAATTGCCTGGGTCGGTAAAACAGAACAGCAGCTCAAGGCCGAAAAACGTGAAATTCGCACGGGCAGCTTCCCGTTCCTGGCTAATGGCCGCGCGCGCGCACTGGGTGACACCACCGGTTTTGCCAAGGTGATCGCTGATGCCAAAACAGACGAAGTGCTGGGTGTGCATATTGTCGGACCCATGGCGTCCGAGCTGATTGCCGAAGCGGTCACGATCATGGAATTCAAAGGGGCTTCCGAAGATATCGCCCGTATTTGCCATGCGCATCCGACCTTGTCAGAAGCGTTGAAAGAAGCCGCTTTGGCAGTTGACAAACGCGCTCTTAACTTCTGATTTGACGCAGTCAATGACGGTGGTGACGGCATCAGCAAGAGTCGGTGCCGGTTGTCTGCCATTCGGATCGGGGTGCCATCGGCACCCCGATCTTGTTGCTGCTTTTCCTGTTTACCAGCGCATCGACCACAACGCAACTGGCGCCTGCGGCGTCTTGCGGCCTCTGCTATTATCCTCTATTGATCCCAATCGATTTGCTCCATGAACGTACTGCAATACTACGAAAAGACGCTTGCCGAGCGCGGCTACCAAGCTGACCAAGCCCAGCAGCGGGCGATCGCGCGTCTGCAGGTATTTGCCGACGAACTGATCGCCTATCAGCAGGAGCTGGCCAGGCCTTTTCGACGGTTCTTCCGCAAACCCGAGCCGCCGCGCGGTGTGTATATGTGGGGCGGCGTCGGCCGTGGCAAGAGTTTTCTGATGGACTCCTTTTATATGACGGTTGCCATCGAACGCAAAACACGGATCCACTTTCATGAATTCATGCGCAGCGTACATCATCAGTTGCAGGAGCTGCGGGGCAAAAGCGATCCCCTGGATGAAGTGGCACGCCAGATCAGCGAGAAATACAAGCTGATCTGTTTTGATGAATTTCACGTGTCGGATATTGCAGATGCCATGATTCTTTACAAGCTGCTGCTCAACCTGTTTGAAAACGGTACCAGCTTTGTCATGACGTCCAATTATGAGCCCGCTACGCTCTATCCTGACGGACTGCATCGGGATCGTATTTTGCCTGCCATCGCGCTGATCGAAAAACGCATGGATGTACTCAATGTGGATACAGGCGTGGATTATCGCCATCGGACCCTGGAGCAGGTGCGCATGTATCTGACGCCGGTGAACGAAGAGACGGATGCGCAACTGCGCGAAGCATTTGACCGGCTGGCGGAAACGGCTTTGCAGGACACCAATCTGCATATTGAAAACCGCGTGATCAGGGCGGTTGCCGTGGCCGGCTCGGTTGTCTGGTTCAGTTTCGACCAGTTGTGCGGCGGGCCGCGTTCGCAGAACGATTATCTGGAACTGGCCAACCGCTATCAAACGATTATTTTGTCGGGCGTGCCGCGCATGATGCCCCGGCACTCTTCCGAAGCCCGGCGTTTTACCTGGCTCATCGATGTGCTGTATGATCACCATGTCAAACTGATCATGTCGGCCGAATGTCCGCCCGAAGAACTGTATACCGAAGGCGTGCTGGCCAACGAATTTCACCGGACCGTTTCGCGTATTACGGAAATGCAGTCCAAAGAGTATCTCGAAACCGAGAGACGGTTGTCGGTGAAACTTTAAATTAATTGAAGCTGGAAAAGATTATGAGTGCTGAACAAACCCGTCAGGCCAAGGGCGCCAAACAGAATGTACGTGTATTGACCGGAATCACCACGTCCGGGACACCGCATTTGGGCAATTATGCGGGCGCCATCCGCCCGGCCATCCTGGCCAGCCGCGAACCCGATGTCGATGCGTTCTTTTTCCTGGCCGACTACCATGCGCTGATCAAGTGTGATGATCCTCAGCGGGTCGCGCGCTCACGACTGGAAATTGCCGCCACCTGGCTGGCTGCCGGACTGGATCCGGAAAAAGTCACTTTTTATCGCCAGTCGGATGTACCGGAAATTCCGGAGTTAAGCTGGATCCTGACATGTGTGACCCCCAAGGGGCTGATGAACCGGGCTCATGCCTATAAGGCGTCAGTCGATCAGAACGTAGCCAAAAATGAGGAGCCCGATGATGGCATAAATATGGGGCTGTTTTCCTACCCCATCCTGATGGCGGCTGATATCCTGATGTTCAATGCCAATCGGGTGCCGGTGGGCCGGGATCAGATCCAGCATCTGGAGATGGCGCGCGATATTGCGCAGCGCTTCAATCACCAATATGGCGGCGGGCGCGAGTATTTTGTATTGCCCGATGTGCAGATCGACGAGGAAGTGGCGACGCTGCCCGGACTGGATGGACGCAAGATGTCCAAGAGTTATAACAATACGATTCCTTTGTTTGAAGGCGGCGCCAAAGCGCTGCCGCAGGCGATTTCACGCATTGTGACCGATTCGCGCGCGCCGGGCGAAGCCAAGGACGCCGATGCGTCGCATCTGTTTCTGATTTACAAGGCGTTTGCCAGTCCGCAAGAGGCGGCTGAGTTCCGGGGTGAACTGGCCGACGGTATGGGTTGGGGCGACGCCAAGAAAAAATTGGCCAGCCATCTGGAAAGTATTCTGGCGCCACTGCGGGAACAGTACGTCTCGCTCATGGACAATCCCGATCGGATCGAAGACGTACTGCAGGCCGGTGCGGCAAAGGCGCGCAAACTGGCGACGCCTTTTATGCAGCAGATCCGCGAAGCAGTGGGGTTGCGCAACGGCGCGCGCGTGGCAAGTGCCGCGCCGGTCAAAAAGAAAGCGGGCAAGGCGGCGCGCTTTGTCAGTTTCCGCGATGAGGCCGGGACTTTCCGTAATCGGCTGGTTGATGCTGATGGCGAAACCCTGCTGCTTTCAGGGGCCTATGACGACCCCAAACGGGCAGGGCAGTTCGCATCACAGTTGCAATCATTGGACATCCGTTCCCTGATTCGCCGTAATCCGGACTATAGCGTCAGTGTTGTGCTCGACGAAGACGTGCTGGGCGTGAGCCCCGCCATGCAATCGGAAATGGAGCGCGAGGCATTGATTGTTCGTTTGCTGCAGACGGTCGACGCCATGCGTCCGGCCGATGAAGCCCAGGTATAAGCGGGTACACTGTCCTGGGGGCAGAAATACCAGGGGAGACCCCGACGCATGTGCAGCCGCAGAGACAGCAATACCGATGATGACCCCGACGGGCCATAGGGGGGACGCAGATGACCCCCCCGATGGGTAGCCGTAGAGAAAGGAAAACAGATGGACACACGAACGGACGATCAGGGCCTGGTTATTATCGACGAAGCGCAATACGGCGTCGTCATTGACCTGGTTTACGCGACCGTGGACAACATTGCCGGCTGCATCGTTTACCAGACGGCGCAATGCGCGCTGCATCGGGACGCCGCGCCCTGTCTGTTGCGGGCGGCGGCGCTGGCCCGTTCTGCCGGTTACCGCCTGAAAGTATTCGATTGCTATCGGCCGCCCGCAGCACAAGCGATTTTCTGGGCGGCGCTACCCGATGCGCAGTATGTTGCGGATCCGTCACAGGGCTCGCATCACTCGCGCGGAACGGCTGTTGATGTAACCCTGCTGGATGAAACGGGTGCCGAACTGGATATGGGCACGGGCTTTGACGCGATGGAAGATGCGTCGCACCACGATTACGCAGCGTTGCCCGCCACCGTGCAGAAAAACCGCCTGTTATTACTGGGAATCATGCTGCATGCCGGGTTCCGGGGCATCAAGTCAGAATGGTGGCACTATGAGCTGCCTGACTCAAAAAGCTATCCAGTTATCGACAGCGCACTGGTCACGGTGTGATTATCGCCCCGGCTGTGGGATAGGGATAGATGACTATTTCCTATTCGACATACATTTGCTAAGATCGGAGCGTGATATGCCGGGCAGCATCGAACCCCGATACTGACGGCCGTCAGGACAGTCTACGGGAGTCTTGTTATGTCAGTTCGCCGTCAGTTTATAAAAAATGCTTTTTCGCTTGCCTGTACTGCCACGCTGGGCCTGTCGCTCGGCGTCGCGGCTCACGCAGCGACCCCCAAAAACATGCTGGTCATTTCCAAAAGCGCTGATCCGCAAATGCTGGATATCGCGGTGACCATGGATAACAATGACTGGTCCATCACCTATCCCAGCTATCAACGGCTGATCAAATATAAAGCAGGCGGGTCGACCGAGGTGGAAGGCGAGCTGGCTAAAAGCTGGACCACGTCGCCTGATAAACTGACCTGGACCTTCACATTGAACGATGGTCAGAAGTTTGCCGATGGCACGCCCGTCAATGCCGAAGCTGTCAAGTATAGCTTTGACCGTTTGATGAAAATGAAGCAGGGGCCCTCGGAACCGTTTCCGGCCGGCCTGCAGATCACGGTCAAAGACCCCATGACCGTCGAATTCAAACTGGACAAGCCATTTGCCCCGTTTCTCAATATCCTGGCCAACAACGGCGCGGGCATTGTCAATCCTGCAGTTGAAAAGCAGGCGGAAGGCGCCGACAAGTACCTGGCAGGCCATACGGCCGGCTCGGGGCCTTACCAGCTGGCCAAATGGAATAAAGGCCAGAGCCTGATTCTGGAGCGCAACCCGCATTATGGCGGCAAGGAACCGGCCCTTGAGAAAGTCGCCTTCAAGATCGTGCCCGAGGCATCGGCCCGTCGCCTGCAATTGCAAAATGGCGACCTGGATATTGTCGGCAGTCTGCCGACCGATCAGGTCAAGGCTATGAAGGATGCCAAAGGCGTCGTGTTCAAGAAAGTGCCGTCGCTACTGGTCTCGTATCTGTACCTGAACAACAAGACCGGTCCGCTGTCCAACGTGGCGTTGCGCAAGGGTATCAGCGAAGCGGTCGATTACAGCGGCATCATCAACGGCATTATGAATGGCGAAGCCAAACCGCTCAACGGACCCATTCCGGACGGCATGTGGGCGCATGACAAAACAGCGCCTGCCTTCAAAACCGATGTAGCAGCAGCCAAAGCCAGCGTCGCTCAGGCCATTCCCGATAAACCGCTGACCCTGCTGTACTCGACCAAAGAATCCTACTGGGAACCCATCGTGCTGTCCGTGCAGGCCAGCCTGCAGGCAATCGGCATCAAGGTCCGGCTGGAAAAACTGGCCAACGCCACCATGCGTGACCGCCTTGGCAAGGGTGACTTCGATATCTCCATTGGCAACTGGTCGCCTGACTTCGCCGATCCGTTCATGTTCATGAACTACTGGTTCGACTCGGCCAAACAGGGATTGCCGGGCAACCGTTCTTTCTATTCCAATCCTGAAGTCGACAAACTGGTGCGCCAGGCGGCCGAAGAGACCGATCAGAACAAGCGGACTGAACTGTATCAGACAGCCCAGAAACAGGTACTGAAGGACTACGCTTATGTATATCTGTTCCAGCACAGTAACGAAATGGGCCTGCGCGACAATGTAAAAGGCTATGCTTATAATCCGATGCTGCATGACGTCTACAACGTAGCCGACATTACTAAAGAGTGATGGTCAGGCAGGCGGCCTTATCAGACCGTAGGCCGCCTGTGGGGGGTTGTAACCGGGCGGGCCCCGTCGCCTTGCTGGCGGTGCCCCACATTGCTGTCAGCAATGGCAGGGGCTGTACAAGCCCGCTGGGCCTGTGCAAAAAACGCGAAGGCGCGCCGTCGCAGCGCCGCGCAAGAATGAAGGATTATTTTGTTTTTTCAGATCATACGCAAGCGCCTGCCGTGGCTGATCGTGGTCATGCTGGGTGTGTCGATCATCACGTTCATCGTGTCCCACCTCATCCCGGGCGATCCTGCCAGGCTCATCGCGGGAGACCGGGCGACTGACGAGATTGTGGCCGGGATCAGGAGCAAGCTCGGCCTGGACCTGCCGCTGTACGAACAGTATTGGTTGTATCTGAAAGGGTTATTGCACGGGGACCTGGGTACGTCGATCCGTACCGGCCGGCCCGTCATTGACGATCTGCTGTCTTTTTTCCCGGCGACGCTGGAGCTGGCGATTGTCGCCCTGATTTTTTCCATGCTTGTCGGCATTCCGCTAGGCGTGCTGTCCGCTGTCTATAAAAATTCCTGGATCGACCAGATCGCCCGTACGCTGGCGGTCACGGGCATTTCCATGCCGGCCTTCTGGCTGGGCCTGGGTTTGCTGATTATTTTCTACGGACATTTGTCCTGGTTTCCGTCAGGCGGGCGGATCGATGGCCTGCTGGGCGATCCGTCGACCGTGACCGGATTCTTCCTGATCGATTCACTGATTGCAGGCGATTGGGATCAATTCCGGAGTGCGGTCGAGCACCTGGTGCTGCCGGCCTTTACCCTGAGTTTCGTGCACCTGGGCGTGGTGGCGCGCCAGATCCGCTCGTCCATGCTTGAGCAGCTTTCGGAGGATTACATTCGAACCGCCCAGGCCTATGGGCTGGGGCGCTGGAAGATTCTTCTGGGCCATGCCTTGCCCAATGCGCTGATCCCTTCTGTGACGGTGCTGGGCCTGGCCATGGGTGATTTGCTTTACGGCGCGGTGCTGACTGAAACGGTGTTCAGCTGGCCGGGCATGGGATTGTATGTGGTCGAATCCATTCAGGCACTCGACTTTCCCGCTGTGATGGGATTTGCCGTATTGGTGTCGTTCGTTTATGTTCTGCTCAACATGCTGGTCGATTTGCTCTACAGCGTGCTGGACCCTCGGATCAAGGATGCTGGCTGATGGCAACAACGACCGCAGTGTCTCCTCTGTTTTCTTCTCTTTCCTATTTATGGTATCAGCTACGACGCAGCCCCATGATGCTGCTGGGGCTGGTCCTGATTACATTCATGTGCCTGGCCGCTGCGCTGGCGCCGCTGCTGGCTGTGCATGACCCTGACGCCATTGACCTGGGCAGCCGTTTGCTGCCGCCGTCTGCGGCTCATCTGTTCGGTACAGACGAAGTCGGGCGTGATCTGTTCAGCCGTGTATTATATGGCGGTCGCCAATCGATCGGTGTCGGTATTTTTGTCGCCTTCATGGCCAGTGTGATCGGATCGATTATCGGTTGCTTTTCAGGCATTATCGGTCGCATGGTCGATACCCTCATTATGCGGCTGATGGATATCGTGCTGTCTGTCCCGTCGCTGGTGCTGACCATGGCGCTGGCGGCGGCGCTGGGGCCCAGCCTGTTCAACGCGATGATCGCCATCACCGTGGTGCGTATTCCTTACTATGTCCGGCTGGCGCGCGGCCAGACGCTGAGTATTCGCGAGATGGCCTACGTACGGGCTGCCGAGACCTTCGGCGCTGGCAAACCGCATATTGTGCGCTGGCATGTCTTGCGCAACGCGCTGCCGCCCGTGATTGTGCAGATGACACTGGACATCGGTAATGCCATACTCATGGCTGCGGCACTGGGCTTCATCGGGCTGGGCGCGCAGCAGCCGACGGCCGAATGGGGCGCCATGATTGCATCCGGCCGCAATTATCTGCTGGATCAGTGGTGGTATTCCACTTTCCCGGGCGTGGCGATCCTGATTACGGCGATCGGCTTCAATCTGGTGGGCGATGGCGTTCGTGATATGCTCGATCCCAAACAGAAGGTGAAATAATGATGCCTGCACACCAGTCCGACACCATGCTTAGTACAGCGATGACGCCGTCCCTGGGGCAGGCTGCTCTGCCTGTGCTGGATATTGACAATCTGTATCTTGAATTCCCGGTTTACAAGGGGGCGATCCGCGTTCTCAACGGCGTCACCATTCAGGTTATGCCAGGTGAAATTGTGGGGATTGTGGGAGAGTCCGGTTCGGGCAAATCCGTTACGGCCATGATGAGCATGCGGTTGATTCCGCAAAACAGCTATCGTGTTCGTACCGGCAGTGTTCGCAAGTCAGGCAGGAATATTCTGCAAGCCACTGAAAAGGAGATGCGCCATATACGTGGCAAGGATATGGCCATGATTTTCCAGGAGCCCATGACAGCCCTGAATCCGACCATGCGGGTGGGTCGTCAGATCACAAATGTGATCCGCCGGCATACATCGCTGTCGGCAGGGCAGGCGCGCGAGCGCGCCATTGCGTTGTTGCGTGACATGCATATCGCCGACCCCGTACAGATTTTTGATGCGTATCCGTTCGAGCTGTCGGGCGGCATGCGGCAACGGGTTATGATTGCTCTGGCGTTTTCCTGTGAACCGTCATTGTTGATTGCTGACGAACCCACCACGGCACTGGATGTCACTGTTCAAAAACAGGTTTTGATGCTACTGCGCGAACGGGCCCGAAAAACCGGCACGGCTATCCTTCTTATTACACATGACATGGCCGTGGTATCCCAATTCTGTGAGCGCGTTTACGTCATGTATGCGGGCAGTGTGGTCGAGCAGGGCATCACGGCACAGGTAATTGATCGGCCTGCGCATCCCTACACGCGCGGCCTGCTTGGGGGGCTGCCGGAAAACGCCGAACCAGGATCGCCCTTGCAGGCCATTGCGGGGCAGGTTCCCAATCTGGCCGACCTGCCTGGCGGCTGCGCGTTTCGCAATCGCTGTCCGTTGCAGGGCGAGCCCTGTAGCCAGATCCCGCCACTGATGCCGCTTGCGGATCAGCCTGGCCATACTGCTGCCTGCTGGATGACGGCCGGGGAGGCAGCGCATGTCTGACACTGTGTTAACCCTTGATAATATTCATGTCCGTTTCCCCCTGAATCGTAACTGGCGCGGACACCCGCGCGCCTGGGCGCATGCGCTCAACGGTGTGGACCTGACGGTGCGGCGTGGTGAAACGCTGGGGGTAGTGGGCGAATCCGGTTGTGGTAAAACGACGCTGGCTCAGGTGTTGTTAAGCCTGCAGCAGCCGACGCAGGGCCAGTTACGATGGAGCCAAAAGAACGGTCGTCCCAATGTGCAGATTGTGTTCCAGGATCCCCAGTCCTCGCTTGACCCGCGCCTGCCGGTCTGGAAAATCATCACTGAACCATCCTATGTGAAAGGCCAGAGCGCCGAGGCCGCCATGCGGGCCCACGCTGCGCGCCTGGCCGAACAGGTCGGCCTGGCGCCGCAGTCCCTGAAACGATATCCGCATGAATTTTCGGGAGGACAACGCCAGCGTATTGCCATTGCCCGCGCACTGGCATCCAGTCCGGATGTGATCGTGCTTGATGAACCGACCTCGGCCCTGGATATTTCGGTGCAGGCGCAAATTATCAACCTGCTGTTCAGTTTGCAACGGGACCACCAGCTCACCTACATCCTGATCTCCCATAATGTGTCGGTGATTCGTCATATGAGCAACCGTATCGCGGTCATGTATCTGGGGCAGATCGTCGAGTTGGGAGAGACCGCCACCGTGCTGGCGCAGCGACGACATCCTTACACCCGGATGTTGCTGGATGCCGTGCCTGTACTGGGCACGCCGTTGCCCGATACCGATGTGGCGGCCATCCCGGAGTTGCCGGGCAACCGTGTTTTACCCCAAGGCTGTTTTTTCCTGGATCGTTGCGCCTATCGCAAGCAGGGGTGCGAGCAACGCCAATCGCTGACCAGCGTCCCCTCCGGGACATCGGCGCACTATGTTCGATGCCACCGTTTTGATCATGATGAGTTCGATGGAAAATAAAAAGATGCAGACAGATCAGGCACGGTCAGCTAGAAAAAAGGGATTTGGCGTCATTATTTCCCTGCTGCCTTACGTGTGGCTGTTCAAGTGGCGGGTCATGGCCGCGCTGGCCTGTCTGGTGATCGCCAAGGTGGCCAGCGTCATGTTGCCGGTATATCTGAAGCAGATCGTCGATCAGCTCAGCCTGCCCGCGACCGCCATGATGCTGCCCGTGGCCGCGCTGCTGGCCTATGGTTTTGCACGGATCTCCAGCAGCGTCTTTGCCGAGCTGCGCGATGCCCTTTTTTCAAAAGTGACGCAAGGGTCAATACAGCGGATCGCGACCACTATTTTCACGCATCTGTTTGGCCTGTCCATTCGCTATCATCTGGAGCGCCAGACAGGCGGCTTAAGCCGCGACATGGATCGTGGCACCAAGGGCATCGGCTTTTTGATGAACTTCACGCTGTTCAACATATTGCCTACACTACTTGAACTGGCGATGGTCATGACCATTCTGCTGGTTCGCTACGATGTCTGGTTTGCTGTTGTCATTGTGGCCACCATCGCGGCCTATATCGTGTTCACTCTGGTGGTGACGGAACGGCGCATGGTGATGCGAAGACGCATGAACAGCCTGGACAGTATGGCAAACACCCAGGCAATCGACGCCCTGATCAACTACGAAACCGTTAAATACTTCAACAATGAAGCATATGAGATCAACCGTTATGACACGAATTTGGGCAGCTGGGTGGATTCGGCAGTCAAGAACCAGATCTCGCTGAATCTGCTCAATGCAGGCCAGGGCGTGATTATTACACTTGGCATGATTATCCTGCTGTGGATGGCCGCGGACCGTGTGACTACCGGCGCAATGACCGTGGGCGATATTGTCCTGATTTCAGCTTATCTGACCCAACTGTATGCGCCCCTGAATTTTCTGGGATTCATTTATCGCGAGATCAAAAATTCCCTGTCCGATATGGAGCGCATGTTCGGGATTCTGGACCAGAATCAGGAGATTGAAGATGTGCCGCAAGCCACGCCACTGGATACCCGGTCTGCGGAAATTCGCTTTGAACATGTCGGCTTCGCGTATGAGCCCGACAGACAAATTCTGCATGATGTCAGTTTCACCATTGGCGCCGGTGAAACGGTTGCCGTGGTCGGTACCTCGGGCGCCGGCAAGTCTACCCTGTCGCGTCTGCTATTCCGTTTTTACGATGTGACAGAGGGGCGCATTACCATCAATGGCCACGATATCCGCCAGTACACGCAATTGAGTTTGCGTCAGCATATAGGCATCGTGCCGCAGGACACTGTGCTATTTAATGCCAGTATCTATTACAACATTGCCTATGGTCGCCCCGACGCCAGCCACGAAGAAGTGCTTGAGGCTGCCCGGGCTGCCAGTATTCATGATTTTGTGATGTCCCTGCCCGAAGGGTATGACACCCAGGTGGGCGAGCGCGGCCTGAAATTGTCCGGTGGCGAAAAACAGCGGGTGGCGATTGCCCGCACCGTTTTGAAAAACCCGCCGATCCTGGTGCTGGACGAAGCCACCAGCGCCCTTGATACCCGCACCGAAAGAGCAATTCAGGACGAACTGTACAAAATTACCAAAGACCGGACGACCCTGATTATTGCGCATCGCTTGTCTACGATTGTGGATGCGGATCGTGTATTGGTCATGGATCAGGGCAGGGTGGTGGAGCACGGGTCACACACAGCATTGCTGCAGGCCAATGGTGTGTATGCCCGCATGTGGGCCATGCAGTTTGCCGCCACCGAAGAAGGCACCGACGTCTGAGACGCAGCGGCTTTACTGAGTCCTTCGGCGGACGCGGGTCTTCGCCGAATCTTCATTGTGGCGGTGTGTCCGTTACGAAGTTACTGGCTCAGTCCTGCCGCCTTGATGACCCCTTTCCATTTGCTTACTTCCTCTTTCTGAAACTGGGTGAACGCCTGCGGGTCATTGCCCACGATTGTGAAGCCCAGTTTTTTCATGGTTTCCTGGGTTCGGGGCTGCTTCAGGCTTTCAGCGATGGCCTGGTGCAGTTTATCGATTACTTCCTTCGGGGTTCCCTTGGGGGCTGCCACGCCCTGCCAGGAATAGACAACCATATCTTTCATACCGGACTCGGCCATGGTCGGTACATCGGGCAGCTCTGGCGCCCGTTCTGAACCTGTGGTGGCCAGTGCCCGCAGTTTGCCGCTTTGCACATGCGTGAGCACCGCACCAAGATTCTGGAAGGATACATCCACCTGGGCCCCCAGCAGATCGGCAATGGCCGCGCCGCCGCCCTTATACGGGACGTCGATGCCCGTCGTGCCGCTGCGCTGACGGAACATGACTGCAGACAGATGATCTGATGAACCAGTGCCGGAAGAGGCATAGGAGACCTGATCGGGATGCTGTTTGGCATATTCGACCAGTTCGGCTACTGTCTTGACGGGAATTTTTGATGATACGACCAGGACATTGGGATTACGGACGATCTGACTGACATAGTCAAAATCCTGGCTCGGGTTATAGGAGAGCTTTTTGTAGAGGCCTTCGTTAATCGAAAACGTCCCGATGGAGCCGACCATCAGGGTGTAGCCATCGGGCTTGGCGTTTTTCAGTTCCTGTGCTGCAATGGCACCATTGGCACCGGGCTTGTTTTCTACGATCACTGTCTGGCCCAGCACTTTTTCCATTCCCGGCGCGATGGTGCGTGCGGTGATATCCGACGAGCCGCCCGGCACAAAGGGTACGATGACCCGTACCGGTTTATCGGGATAGGCGGCCATTGCCGGTCCCCATGCAGTCAATCCCGTGAGCAATACACCTGCAATCATTCGTTGAATCATACGTTTTGTCTCCACAAACATTATTCTGGTAAGATAAGATGTCTGACTTTATTTCAGCTTGTATGACAACTATATAAAGGCGGCGTTATCTTGTCAATTCAATTATCGAATTACTGTCGGCAGGCACCGATGTCAGGTGTAAATAGCAGGGTGCGGATAATCGAGTGCAGATATCAGGATGTACAGATAGCAGGGTACAGATACAAGTCGGCAGCTCTGGAACTCGGCATTACTGCGGGTATCGGGGTAAGGAAACGCAGCTGTGACCGATGCGGGATAGCCCGCAGTCGGGATCGCGCCGGACTATTAGCGCCTCAATTGCGCTAAGCTTGCGTGAGTCGGGTTGTAAAGACAACTGCGGCATCAATGAACATGCAGTCGCAATAATTTTGTTCCACACAACAAGTGGGCTACGGGCCCGCCAACAACGGAGATGAGTATGATGAATGTGAGCAAAACGGTCGGCGCCATGGTGCTGGCTTTGGGGATGGCGGGCAATGCCCTGGCAGCTTATCCGGAAGCCCAGCCAGTCAAGGTGCTGGTTGGATATACGCCGGGCGGCACAACCGATCTGGTGGCCCGGATTGTCGCCAAGGGGCTGAGCGATGAACTCAAGCAAAGCTTTGTGGTGGAAAATAAACCGGGGGCCAGCAACAATATTGCCATGACCGAAGTAGCCCGCGCCAAGCCCGACGGCTACACCTTGATCGTGACCACTATTGCCAGTTCGGTGAACGCGACCATGTTCAAGAAACTGAACTACGATCTGAAGAAAGATTTTGCGCCGGTTGCCCTTATTGCCAAAGTGCCCAATGTGCTCGTCGTCAATCCCAAACTGCCGGTCAATAATGTCAAGGAATTGGTTGAATATGTGAAGAAGAACAAGGACAAGGCCACATATGCCTCATCCGGTATCGGCTCTTCGCAATTTCTTTGTGGCGAACAGCTTAACCAGGACGCCGGCACGCAAATTCTGCATGTGCCGTTCAAGGGCAGTGCACCCGGGCTGACGGCAGTCATGGCCGGCGACGTGCTGATGGAGTTCGATAACATGCCCTCGGCGTGGCCGTTCATCAGCTCTGGCAAGCTCAAGGCCCTGGCGGTGACCAGCAAGGAAAAATCGGCAGTCGCTCCAAAACTGCCGACCATGATCGAAGAAGGGTTCGAGGACTTCGATATTTCATCCTGGTTCGGCGTGCTTGCACCGGCCGCGATGCCCAAGGAAGACGTGGCCTTGCTGAACAAAGCCATTTTGAAAGTCGTGGCCAAGCCGGAGGTGCAAAAGCAGCTGGCGGATCAGGGCGCGGTGCCGCAAAATATGACACCTGAACAGTTCTCCGCTTTTATCAACGAAGAGGTTGATCGCTGGGGAGCACTGATTACCAAGCTGGGTGTCAGCGCAGACTGATTGAAATGTACCGATGGAAGCGAACCGATTGAAGAGTGCCGGCGGCCCCTCAAAACGTGGGCCGCCGGCGTGGTGCGTTTACTTCCTGAGTTTGGCAAAGGCCGCTGCCATGGCATTCATGGACGATGCTTCTTCACGAGACTGATTGCGGGCAGGTCCCCGTCCGGCACCACCCGCGCGCGGTGCGGCCGCGCCTGGCCGTGAATCGCGACGAGGTGCCGGACCCGTGTCGTCTTTCAGGCGCATGGTCAGGCCGATGCGTTTGCGCGCGACGTCCACTTCCTGCACTTTGACTTTCACAGTCTGGCCGACGCGCACCACGTCGCGCGGGTCTTTCACGAACGTCTCTGACAGGGCGGAAATATGCACCAGACCATCCTGGTGGACGCCGATGTCGATGAACGCGCCGAAATTGGCCACGTTGGTAACCACGCCATCCAGAATCATGCCTTCGCTCAGATCCTTGATGGTATCGACGCCTTCCTGGAAAGTCACGGTTTTGAATTCCGGGCGCGGGTCGCGGCCGGGTTTCTCCAGTTCCTGGAAAATATCCTTCACGGTCGGCAGGCCAAAACGCTCATCGGTAAACTCTGCCGGAGACACGCCACTGAGTGCTTCCTTATTGCCGATGACGGTTTTGACATCCTTGCGGATTTTATCCAGAATGCGCTCCACGAGCGGGTAGGCTTCAGGGTGCACAGCGGAGGCATCCAGCGGATTGTCGCCGTTCTGAATGCGCAGAAAACCGGCGGCCTGTTCAAAGGCCTTGGCGCCGAAACGCGAGACATCCATCAGGGTTTTGCGGGTGGGGAATGCGCCGTTTTGATCGCGCCAGTCTACAATGTTGCGTGCCAGTGTGGCATTCAGGCCTGATACGCGCGAGAGCAGGGCGGCCGAGGCCGTGTTGACATCGACGCCGACCGCATTCACGCAGTCTTCAATGACCGTATCCAGGGAGCGGGCCAGTTCGCGCTGGTTCACGTCGTGCTGATACTGGCCGACGCCAATGGCCTTGGGTTCGATTTTCACCAGTTCGGCCAGCGGATCCTGCAGGCGGCGGGCGATGGATACGGCGCCACGCAGGCTCACGTCCATCTCCGGAAATTCTTTGGCGGCCAACTCCGACGCCGAGTAGACTGACGCACCGGCTTCGGAAACCACGACTTTGCGCAACCCGGCGTTGGGCAGTGCTTCGATCAGTTCGGCGGCCAGTTTCTCGGTCTCGCGAGAGGCCGTGCCGTTACCGATGGCGATCAGCTCAATTTTATGTTTGTTGACCAGTGCGGCCAGGGTTGCCAGTGACCCATTGCGATCACGTCGCGGCTCGAACGGGTAAATCGTGGCGGTATCGAGCACTTTGCCGGTTTTATCGATGGCTGCGACCTTGACGCCCGTGCGGATGCCCGGGTCCAGGCCCAGCACCGATTTGGGTCCGGCGGGTGCCGCCAGCAGCAGGTCTTTCAGATTGGCGGCAAACACGCGAATGGCTTCGGCTTCGGCTTCTTCGCGCAGTTTAGTAATGAATTCGGATTCGAAGGCCGTCAGCATTTTGACGCGCCATGTCCAGCGGGACACATCGGCCAGCCATTTGCCGCGGGCATTGGCCGAGGGCGAGTAATCGGCGTCCAGTTCAAGGAAACGGCTGATGCGTTCGACACACGGATGTGGCACCAGCGCATCCTGCTCATCACTCAGACCGATGCGCAGATCAAGCGCGCCCTGCTGGCGTCCGCGCAACAGCGCCAGTACGCGATGCGAGGGCAGACTGCGGATGGATTCACGAAAATCAAACCAGTCGCGGAAATTGGCGCCTTCTTCTTCCTTGCCTTCGATAACTTTGGAATACAGAAAGCCGTGTTGACCCAGGTAGTCACGCATATCGGCCACCAGGTCGGCATTTTCCGAGAAGCGCTCGGCCAGGATATCGCGCGCGCCATCAAGGGCGGCACGCTCGTCCTTCACGCCCAGTTCTTCATTGATATAGGCCTGGGCGGCCGCTTGCGGGTCGGCCGCGCGATCGGTCAGCAGCAGATCGGCCAGCGGCTCCAGCCCCGCCTCACGCGCGATTTGCGCACGTGTGCGGCGTTTAGGCTTGAAGGGAGCATAAAGATCTTCCAGGCGCTGCTTGGTATCGGCGGCGGCAATGGCTTCGTTCAGCTCGGGCGTCAGCTTGCCCTGGCCGCTGATGGACTCCAGCACGGCTGCCCGGCGCGACTCCAGTTCGCGGACATAGGTCAGGCGCAATTCGAGATTGCGCAGGACGGTGTCATCCAGACCGCCGGTCACTTCCTTGCGGTAGCGGGCGATAAACGGGACGGTTGCGCCATCATCCAGCAGCGAGACGGTCGCTGCGATCTGGCTGGCGCGAATATTGAGTTCAGCGGCCAGCAATGCGATGATGCGTGCCGGATCAACCAGCGGCGATGTAGCGGTAACGGTAGGGGTAGATGCGTTCATGCTTCACGATAGGAAATAAACCAAACGCGACATTGTGCCATAAGCATCCGGGTCGGCACAGCAGAACTGGAGTATGATGCCACATGTAATTGCCGCAAGGCGAGGTGTGGGAAGGGTTGTGCGAGTACTTGACTTTGATATTTCTGACTGGTTTCTTCAGGACGGGCCGCTGGCTGCGGCCGTGCCTGGCTATACCCTGCGCGACGCGCAGGTTCAACTGGCGCAGGCGGTCGATGAGACCATTAATGAACATGCTGTGCTGGTCGCCGAAGCCGGCACGGGGACCGGTAAAACCTGGGCTTATTTGATTCCGGCCTTTCTGTCGGGCCGCAAGGTGCTCATTTCCACCGGGACCCGCACCCTGCAGGACCAGCTGTTCAACAAAGACGTACCGCGCGTGCGCAAAGCCCTGGCGCTGCCGGTCCAGGTGGCGCTTCTCAAAGGGCGTAGCAATTATGTCTGTCATTATCACCTTGACCGTCTCGAACAGGACGAGCGTGGTCTCAAATCCAAAGACGAAATCAGCCAATTGAGGCAGATCCGGGTGTTTGCCACGCGCTCGCGTTCGGGTGATAAAACCGATTGCGGCCAGGTACCCGAGGACGCCGATATCTGGAATCGGGTAACGTCCACAAGGGAAAACTGCCTGGGCCAGGACTGCCCCGACGTCAAGGAATGTTTTCTGCTCAAAGCGCGCCGCCAGGCGCAGGAAGCGGACGTGGTCGTGATCAATCACGCCCTGTTCTTTGCTGACCTGATGCTGCGTGAAGAGGGCATTACCGATCTGCTGCCGGCGGCAGATGCCGTGGTGTTTGACGAAGCGCACCAGTTACCCGAGACGGCGACCCGTTTCATGGGGGATGTGGTGTACTCGGGCCATATTACTGATTTTCTGAAGGCTGCCGAAGTGGCTGCGCTGGCCTATGCACGCGATAGCGCCAAATGGACTGACGCCTGTCAGCGGGTGTCGTATTACGTCAAGGATTTGCGCCTGGCGGCCGCGCCCATCGAGGCGATGCCCGGTCGCAAGGCGACGTTTGACCAGATTCCCGAAGCCGAACGTTTTTTTGATATTCTGAACAAGCTTTACGACGAACTGGTCACGCTCACCGGCATGTTGACGGCGGTACAGGAACGTCATCCGGATCTGGCGACGGCAGCCAAGGCAGGAACGGAACTGTGTGCCAGGCTCTATCGCTGGTCCCAGCCGGTCATTCTGCCGCAGGACGCCGCGCGCCCGCAAGATGCGGAATCGACCGGTGCCGCGCAGACAGCCAGCCCGTCACCGGCAGCAGCACGCGTCGAACAACAGGCAGCAGCGACGTTGCCCGAACAATTGGTACGCTGGGTCGAGGTCGGCCTGCACCATTTTCGCCTGCAAATGGCACCATTGTCGGTTGCAGATGCCTTTTCGCGTCAGCGTCGCAAGGAACAGGCCTGGATCTTTACTTCCGCCACCCTGTCTGTTTACAAGGACTTTTCGCATTACACGCGCCAGCTTGGCCTGTATGGGGCCCGGACCGAGCGTTGGGAATCTCCCTTTGACTATCAGGATCATGCCATGCTGTATGTTCCCGATGATCTGCCGCAACCACAGTCGCCCGATTTTCAAAAACAATTCGTCAAGACATTGATTCCGCTGATTCAGGCCAGCCCCGGCGGCGTGCTGGTACTGTGTACCACGCTGCGTGCCGTGGACAATATTTCGACCCTGCTGCTGGAAGCGTTTGATACGCATTTCATCGAGCGTCCGGTCCTGCGTCAGGGCGAAAGCTCGCGCGGCGTGCTGCTTGAACAGTTTCGTCAATTGAAAAATGCCGTCCTTGTCGGCAGCGCCAGTTTCTGGGAGGGAATCGATTTGCCTGGCGATATGCTCACGCTAGTGGCAATCGACAAACTGCCTTTTGCGCCGCCCGATGACCCGGTTCTGGAAGCCCGCATCAAGGCCTGCCGCGAGGCGGGCGGCAATCCCTTTTTTGAATTTCAGCTGCCCAGCGCAGCCATCGCATTAAAGCAGGGCGCCGGCCGCCTGATTCGAACTGAAAAAGACTGGGGGCTGCTGGTGGTCGGGGATCGCCGGCTGGTCGAAAAGCCATACGGCAAATTGCTGTGGCGCGGTTTGCCGCCGTTTCGTCGCACGCGCAAGCTGGACGAGGCGGCCGCTTTTCTGCAAACGCACACCAGACAGATCGCCTTGCCGGATGCCGACAACGCCGCATAGCGCACCACCGCTTTCATCAAGGCGCCAAAACATAGGGTGGGGTAGGGGTTTTCAAAAGACGGTGCAAAACAAAAGGCGGGCATTGCTGCACCGCCTTTTGTGACCGTCAGATACTTTCAGTATTAATTAAATACGCGGGCCGGGCTCAGCCAGGACAACCAGCCGCCTTTCTGACCATCTACTCCCAATTCATAATATTTGCTATTAGGATAATTCTGGTCCAGTACCCGTTTGGCATCGCTGGCCTGATCCTGCATGCCCAGTTGCTGGTATGACTGCATCATAATATACAGGGCAGGCTCGGCCGCGGCCACACCCGAAAAGTCCCGCAGGACAGCCTGGCTGCGATTGATGGCGGCCACATAGGCATGACGCGTGTAATAATATCTCGCTACATTGACTTCGTTGTCGGCAATGGTGCTTACCAGCCAGGTGATGCGCTGACGGGCATCGCGGCTGTAACGGCTGTCAGGGAAGCGCTCGACCAGTTCGTTGAAGGCATCATAGGACTGACGCAGACCTTTTGGATCCCGTTCGCTGGGATCCTGGCCGGTCAGGCTGCGCAGATAGGAGCTGGGCGGGGTAAAGGTGACCAGGCCTTTCAGATACAGCATGTAATCGGTGCCAGGATGGCTGGGATACAGGCGCAGGAAGCGGTCGATGGCGGCAACGGCTTTTTCCGGCTCATTGTCTTTCCAGTTGACGTACGCCTGGTCAATCAGGGACTGCTGGGCGAAACTGGAATAGGGATAGCGCGATTCGACTGCTTCCAGATAGGTGCGCGCGGTTTTGTAGTCATTACTGCGAACGTTGTCGCGAGCTTCCTGATATAACTGGGGCGCTGACATTCCGGCTGTTCTGTCAGCTTCTCGGGTCATCATGCTGCCGCAGCCTGCGATAGTCAGGCAGCTGAGCGCGATGAGAGAAGTTCGAAGCAAACGTTTATGCATAATTTGGAAGTGACTGTTAGTTAAAGTTTAAAAAGCAATCTGATAATACCATTGCCGCGTTATGATGAGAGCATTATACGATTTTACAGTGTTTTCTATTGATGTCTGACTCAACTTTACACGATACCGACGAAATTCCCGATAGTGATCAGCGGCAGTTCCGTCTTCCCATGTCTATGAAAGGGGAGCGTCTGGACAAGGTTTTGGCGGGTTTGCTGCCCGACCATTCGCGCAGTCGCCTGCAGGGATGGATCGAAGACGGCCATGTTCTGGTCAATGGTGAGCCGGGCAAAGTCCGTCAGAATGTGGGCGCCGACGATCTGATTACCGTCAGCATGCAACTGGCGCCGGAACAGACCGCCTATACGCCCGGGGACGTGGATTTTGAAGTGGTTGCCGACTCGGTCGACTGGATCGTGGTCAACAAACCCGCCGGTCTGGTGACCCATCCGGGCGCGGGCAACTGGTCCGGCACGCTGCTCAACGGCCTGCTGTACCGTTATCCGGAACTGGCCCATGTGCCGCGTGCCGGCATTGTTCACCGGCTGGATAAGGATACCGACGGGCTGCTGGTCGTTGCGCGCAATGAAATCGCCCAGACCCATTTTGTCCGGCAATTGCAATCGCGCAGCATGGGACGCGAATATGAAGCGCTGGTCATGGGGCATATTCCCAAAGAGGGGTCTGTGACCCTGCCTATCGGACGGGATCGGCATGTGCCGGTACGCATGTCCACCGTGCATCCGATTGCGCCCAAAGAGGCCATTACACATTTTAAACGAATCAATTTCGGCTATATCGCCGAGGCGCCGGTCAGTCATGTGCAATGCCGGCTTGAAACCGGCAGAACGCACCAGATCCGGGTACATCTGCACAGTCTGGGTCATCCGCTGCTGGGCGATACGCTCTATAACGGCAAGACGCTGGAACGGGTCCACCGGCAGATGCTGCACGCACGGCGGCTGACCTTTATCGACCCGGCCTCGGAGCAGGCCCGTACCTTCGAGGTAGCACCTCCGGACGATATGGCGCAGGTGCTGGCAAGCATTGAATGGGAGCCCATATGACCAAACCGACTCAGGTAACCGGGAAGATCTGGCCGGGCATCCGCTATTTTTGCACGACCCGCCACGGCGGCGTCAGCGCTGGGGCCTACGACAGCATGAACCTGGGGCTTCATGTGAATGACGATCCGCAAGCGGTGCAGCAGAACCGGGCGCGCTTGTGCGACTCGCTGCCGGGCCAGCCGGTATGGCTGAACCAGGTTCACGGCACGGCCGTGCTGGACGCCGATGCGGCCATCGGGCGCGACGCTCAACCGTATGATGCCAGCGTGACTGCTACGCCCGGACGGGTGCTGGCCATCCTGACCGCCGATTGCCTGCCGGTGGTATTTGGCTCGGACAAAGCGGTGGGCGCCGCGCACGCCGGCTGGCGGGGGCTGGTAGGCGGCGTGCTGGAAAACACTGTCAAAAAAATGCAAGCTGATTACGGTAGACTGCCTGACTTTGCCTGGATCGGTCCGGCGATCTCCCAATTGGCTTTTGAAGTCGGCCCTGAGGTTCGCCAGGTGTTTCTGGAAGACGACCCGCAAGTGGCCCGCTTTTTTGAGCCGCATCCGGCGCATGCCGGAAAATGGCTGGCCGACCTGTCGGGCATCGCGGCCTGGCGCCTGGCGTTGCTTGGCGTGCCACATATAGAACAAAGTGGCCTGTGCACTTACACACAGGAGGATCTTTTTTATTCCTATCGCCGTAGTCCTGTCACGGGCAGAATCGCGACGGTTATCTGGATTAACGGTTGATTTTGCAACTTTTATAGCGATTGCAGATCATTGCCTCCAGCCGCTCAGGGTTTCCCTTAGTGGGGTAGATACTGTCTGACGAGCTGTGCGTTTTTATATAGAATGATTTGTAAGATAATCGGCGAATATGCCAGGTTTGAAAATCGGACCACAGCCGGAGACCAGAGTGACCCAGAAGACTGAGCAAGCAAAGTGGCCCCAGCCTGATCCGGCATTGAACGGAAACGCGCTGCATCAGTTGCAGGCTGAATTTATGGCGCACTGGCAGCAGATCGCCCAGGCCGCGCAACAGGGTACATTACCCCCCCTGACCGACAGGCGTTTCAGCAGCCCGGCGTGGCAGAACAGTCCGCAGCATTTCATGATGGCACACCTGTATTTGCTGTCGACCGAGACCCTGAAAAAAATGATCGAAGAAACCACGCCGCCGGGCCCGGTTCGGGAGCGCCTGCGTTTCTCTGTCGAGCAGTGGAACGACGCCATGTCGCCGGCCAACTATTTTCTGACCAATCCCGATGCGCTACAGGCTTTTTCGGACACCGGTGGCGAATCGCTGCAAAAGGGTTTTCTGAACTTGCTGGGCGATTTGCGCAAAGGGCAGATTTCACAAAGCGACGAGTCCTCATTTGAAGTAGGCCACAATCTGGCAACCACGCCGGGGTCGGTGGTTTTCGAAAATCCCTGGTTTCAGTTGCTGCAATATGCACCGCAAACGCCGACGGTCTATCGACGCCCTTTGCTGATGGTGCCGCCCTGCATCAATAAATATTACATTCTTGATCTGCAGGCGGGCAATTCGCTTGTTGAGTATGCGGTCAGCCAGGGGTTTACGGTCTTTATGATCTCCTGGCGTAATCCCATGGCGACCGATACCGATGGCATACAGGCCTCAAGCTGGGACGATTACATCGAAAAAGGGGTGCTGACGGCAATCGACACGGTGCAACAGATTACCGGCCAGAAACAGATCAATGCCCTGGGGTTTTGCGTGGGCGGCACGATGCTCGGCAGTGCGCTGGCGGTGGCACGTGCACGTGGGGACAATCCCGTGGCCAGCGTCACATTGCTCACCACGCTGCTCGACTTTGACGACACCGGCATTCTGGACGTGTTTGTTGACGAGGCGCATGCAGCCTATCGGGAGCAACTGCTGGGACAAGGCGGGCTGATGACCGCGCGCGAACTGGCCACCACGTTTTCATTCCTGCGACCCAACGAACTGGTATGGAACTATGTCGTCAGCAATTACCTGAAAGGCAATGCGCCGCCGGCGTTTGACCTGCTGTTCTGGAATGCCGATGGGACGAATTTGCCCGGTCCGTTTTTCACCTGGTATTTCCGAAATATGTACCTGGAGAACAAATTGTGTCGTCCCGGTGTACTGAAAGTATGTTCCGAACCGGTTGATCTGTCCGATCTGGATATGCCGGCCTACGTGTATGGTTCGAAAGACGATCATATCGTGCCGTGGAAGGCATCGTTTGCCTCAGCCAGATTATTGTCGGGCCCTGTCAGGTATGTCCTGGGCGCGTCGGGCCATATTGCCGGGGTCATCAATCCGCCGGCCAGGAATCGCCGCAACTATTGGTCAAACGAGGCCGTTGAGCCCAGGCAGAGCGAGCCGCAAGCCTGGTTCGATCAGGCCCGGTCAGTGCCAGGCAGTTGGTGGCCGGATTGGGCGGCCTGGCTTGGTGGCCATAGCGGACGCAAGGTCAAGGCCAGGTCAGAACAGGGGGCAGCGGGGTTCCCTGTGCTGCAGGCCGCACCCGGTCAATATGTCAAAGTCAGGGCCTGAAACAGGTCTTTTCATCACTTTATTACAGTTGAGTAGCCTAAGGAGTTCAACATGACACAAAAAATAGCATATGTAACAGGAGGGATGGGTGGTATCGGGACCTCCATCTGCCAGCGCCTGCACAAGGACGGTTTCACTGTTATCGCCGGTTGCGGGCCGCAGCGCAATGCACAGCAATGGATTGACGAACAGGCTGCTCAAGGCTATACCTTTTATGCGTCGGCCGGGAATGTATCGGACTGGGAATCGACGGTCGCGGCATTTGACAAGGTAAAAAACGAACACGGGCCCATTGACGTATTGGTCAATAACGCCGGTATTACCCGTGATGGCGTATTTCGTAAAATGTCCATTGACGACTGGCGCGCGGTCATGGACACCAATCTGAACAGTCTGTTCAATGTGACTAAACAGGTTATTGAACATATGTACGAAAAGCGCTGGGGGCGTATCATTAACATCAGTTCGGTCAACGGTCAGAAAGGGCAGTTCGGGCAGACCAACTATTCCACGGCCAAAGCCGGTATTCATGGTTTTACCATGGCGCTGGCGCAGGAAGTGGCCAGCCGTGGCGTGACCGTCAACACCGTCTCTCCCGGCTATATCGGGACAGACATGGTTCGCGCCATTCGTCCTGAAGTGCTGGAGCAGATTGTGGGAACCATTCCGGTCCGGCGCCTGGGCACGCCCGATGAAATCGCCTCGATTGTGTCATGGCTGGCTTCAGATGAATCCGGCTTTTCAACCGGCGCTGACTTCTCGGTCAACGGCGGTTTGCACATGGGTTAAGTCCGTCACCGGGACAAAGACAGTTCATTAAAGGTTAAACAGGCAATGGCTAAAGCTACTGATACGGACGTCGTCCGCACAATTAAAAAATATCCCAACCGTCGGCTCTACGATACGCAGACCAGTACCTACATTACGTTGCAGGATGTCAGGCAACTGGTGCTGGACAATGTTCGTTTTCAGGTGCTGGATGCCAAGTCGGGCGAAGAACTTACGCGCAGTATTCTGCTGCAGATTATTCTGGAGGCCGAATCGGGCGGGGTGCCCATGTTCAGCTCGAACATGCTGGCGCATATCATCCGTTTTTATGGCCATGCCATGCAGGGCGTGATGGGTTCCTATCTTGAAAAAAACATGCAGGCATTTGTTGATATCCAGGACAAACTGGCAGAGCAGTCAAAAGGCGTCTACAACCCGCAATTTAGCGCCGAAGCGTGGTCGCAGTTCATGAACATTCAGGCGCCGCTGCTCAATAATGTGATGAATAATTACGTCGAACAGTCTAAAAACATGTTTGTCCAGATGCAGGAACAAATGCAGAACCAGACCAGCAATATGTTCGGTGCCTTCCCGTTCAGCCCGATCGTGGACAAAGACAAAGATAAGGACAAAGAAGACAAGTGATTGGACGGTCAGTTGCGATTGGTTTCCTGATCTTTGAAGGGCGAGTGTTCGTTTAACTCGTCCAGATAAGCCTGAACGTGCCTGCTTTCTTCATTCAGAAAGCGGTCGATGGCATCGGCAAACTCGGGCCGCGCTATCCAGTGGGCGGAATAGGTCGCTTGCGGCAACAGGCCGCGGGACAGCTTGTGTTCTCCCTGCGCGCCGCCTTCAAACACGGCAATGCCGTGTTCAATGCAATAGCGAATACCCTGGACGTAACAGGTCTCAAAATGCAGTCCTGGAATATACTGCTGCGCACCCCAATAACGACCGTACATGATGTTGTTGCCGATCATGTTCATGGCGCAGGCGATCGGTTCTCCGTGGCGCAGCGCCATGACCAGCAGCAGGCTGTCGGGCGATTCATGCAGCAACCGGGTGAAGAAGGCTTGCGTCAGGTAAGGCTGCCTGCCACGTTCATAATAAGTATTGCAGTAGCAGGCATAGAAAAAAGAGAGTGTCTCGGCACTAATCTCGTGGCCGCGCCTGAACTCAAATGTAATATCGGCTCGGGCAACCTTGCGTGAATCCTGCCTAAGTTTCTTGCGTTTGTCATATTGCAGGCTCGCCATGAATTGGTCAAAATCAGCGTAACCTTCGTTTTTCCAGTGAAACTGTACACTTTCGCGGATCATATAATCCGATTCACGCAAAATGTCCAGATCGCGCTGCGCGGGGAACAGTACATGGACAGACGACACTTGCATGCGCCTGGCCACCTCGATGGCTGCCTTGGCCAGCACCTGTCTTGCCTGCCGGTCGCGGCCGATCAGACGCGGTCCGGTCACCGGAGAAAACGGTGCCGCACACAACAGTTTAGGGTAGTATTGCAGGCCATATTGGTTGAAGGCGTGGGCCCAGGCCATATCGAAAACGAACTCGCCCTGTGAATGGGTTTTCAAATACATGGGCATGAAACCGGCGGGCTCATGGCGCTCATCGTATAGAATCAGGTGGCTGGGTTGCCAGCCTGTTTCTTCTGTGGTGCAGCCGGTGCTTTCCATGGCGCGCAAAAAGGCAGGAGCGACAAAAGGATTGTCGTCAGACCAGTCACGCCAGTCCAGATCCGGCAGGTCTGCCAGCGAGTGCAACAGCTCTACCTGCATGTTTTTGATGACTCCTGCAGATACCGCTGCCCCGTTTTTATTGCGACCACCACTTCACACTCCTTGTATGCACGTGACCAATACCGATTCAGACACCAAAATTGCCGTTACTGCGATCACCGGGTTTCTGGGTAGCGGAAAAACCCGCTATATTAACCAGTTGCTGCAACAAACCGATGGCGCAAATACAGTTGTGATCGTAAATGAAATCGGCCAGCTGGGTATTGATCAGGCAAGCTGGTCGTTTGTGCAGCCTTCCGTTATTCTACTTGAAGGCGGATGCCTGTGCTGTCAGATGCAGGGTTCCCTGAGCGTGACCCTGCAGCGGCTCTTTACCGACGCACTGGCACGCAAAATTCCCCGTTTCAGTCAGATTCTTGTTGAAACCAGCGGGCTCGCCGATCCGTCGGCGCTGCGTTTTACCCTCCATACGGATTTCTTTTTGAAAGAACGGTTTGTCTATAACGGCTGTATTTGTATCGTGGATGTGGTCAATGCACAAAAGCAGGCTGGCTTTGTCGAATGGTCGCGGCAATTGGTGCAGGCCGATCTGGTTTTGTTGTCACACACCGATATTGCCTCTGATGAGCAAACGTGCCGCAGTGTGCGTCACATTGCCATGGTTACGGATGCGCCACTGATGGACATACCCGCATTTCTGTCTGCGCATGCGCCCGATAGCCGGCTGCGGCTGATGAGTGTATCGCCTATGCCGAGAAAGGCAGGTGCCAGCATGCCTTTTCTGAGCCGGCATCTTGAACATGGCGCGCAGACATCGTCGTCCAGTACATTGACCAACACAGCAGAGGTGCCGCGGCAGCGTCCTGTCATTTCTCTGGCACCAGTGCAGATGCATTCATCCATACGCATCGTGACGCTCGAATTTGCTGAACCTTTGCGGCGCAGCGTTTTCAATCGGGTACTGGAGCGCATGCTTGAACGCCTGGGTGCAACGCTGCTACGCGCCAAGGCATTGTTGCGTTTTCAGGGTGATGAAGATGCGTATCTGTTCAATATCGTCCATGCCCAACGCTATCCTGCTCAGCGACTGGGGAAAGAAGCCCAGGCGCAGCAGATGGCCATGGTGTTGTTCCTGGATGGCGTGACCGACGAGATGGAACTGCCCCAGTCAGCCGATTTTTATGAAGGTTGATCTGCGGGTACCGGGTGCCAGGCGATTGATCATCAATCGGGCGAAAAGCGGGTGACTGCAGATCGAGTTTTAAGCAGTGCACATGAAACGGCGCCCCTGACGGGCGCCGCGATCTGCTTGGAAGAATGTGCTTCTGTCAGTCTGGTCTGCTGGTATTACCCAGCTTTACCAGCGATCGATTTATCTTTCTGCAATCGACCGTAATACAGAGAGCTGACCGGCTTCAGACATCGTTATTATGGCGAGTCCAGAACTCATCAACTTGCTTTTCCGCTTCTTCTTTGGTGCGGCCATATTTTTCCTGCAGGATGCCTGCCAGTTTCTGCGCGTTGCCATTAACCTGAGCCACGTCGTCGTCAGTCAATTCACCCCATGTCTGTTTGACAGAACCTTTGACCTGTTCCCATTTACCGGCTGCAATGTCTTTATTCATAGTTTGCTCCTGTTCAGTTAATGTGAAATTGCGTGTGTGATATGTCGACCACACGAGATTAAAGCGTAGCATGGACCCATGACCGTTTTCTGTCATGGATGTAACCCCAGGTAATCGGGCGCGGGTAATGCGCAAAATCACGCGATGCGACGACTGCCTCATCATGCATATCGGACATTCCCCAAAAATGGCCGCAAGATAGCGATATATCGTTCTTTCGGTGGGTTTGGATTGGCTGACACAGCATCGTGTCGACGATGCTGTTGTATTCCGTTACAGCTCAATGGCTAAATGATGACTCAGACCCGCCATGCACCGACCGGGCGAGCATTTTGTCCAGATGCACTAGAAGGAACCGGTCAGTTTGCGTGCCAGGTCAATCATATCTGTCGCGACAACATCCCAGTCGTCTTCAGCGACAAGGTCGGTTTTCTGCTGCGGCCCATGCTCGGCAGGACGCGCCACAAATGCCGTTTTCAGGCCGCAACGGCGCGCTGCCGCCAGGTCATTGTTATGGGCTGCCACCATCGCTATTTGTTCCGGTGCCAGTCCCAGAATATCAGCCGTTCGCAGGTAGGCTTCAGGTGACGGCTTATAGGCTTGGGCCGTTTCTGCACCCAGAATCGCATCCCAGGGCAGCGCTGCCCGCTTGGCCATATCAAGCATCAGCCGGATATTGCCATTCGATAGCGGCGCAATAATGTAATGAGCCTTCAATTGCGTCAGTCCGGCCACTGAGTCTGGCCAGGGATCCAGTCGGTGCCAGGCCAGATTGAGCTGATCCAGGGCATCGGCGGGCAGAGCGGACGGCGTCACGCCGTGCGACTGCAGCGTTTTTTCAAGATTTTCCCGGTGCAGGATATCCAGACGGGTGAAGGGGCGCCTGCCGGCGCGTACTTCCTGCATGGCGGGGGCGTAATGGCTGCGCCAGGTGTCGGCAAAGGCAGCAGGATCGATTTTGTCTTCCAGTCCACAGGCCTGGGTAAATTGCGCCACTTCCCTGGTCACGCCGCTGCGCCAGTCCACGACTGTCCCAAACACATCGAAGACGAGCGCTTGCAAATCTGTCTGTATTGCTTTTGTCATATCGAATCACCTTTGAAATCAGAACCAGGTACCGGCAACAATCAGACTCAACACCCGGACAATGTGCTGTCAATGTAGCGCATTTTTCCTGTGGCCGGCATGCTGCGCACGTGTTTGAACGCACTTCATGCTTTTTGGCTTGCTTGCCACATCTGTGCTAAATCCATCCTCTTTGCGCGGTCAAATTGCGATTTTCTCGGTATTTACGAATATTTTCAGTCGCCCTGAATCACTAGAATATTTTTGCTGTCATCTGGTCTGCGTCGCGTGAGGTATTCACCAGGCAGCCATTTGAGGAGCATGGCAAAAACTGATTTACTCTGAGAGATATTTTGTATGTGTAGACAAGGGAAAACATACCGGCGCGCCACGCTGCTGGTGTTAAGTTCATTCACAGTGTGTGGTTCACAGGCGCTGGCAGAACCGTCCGAGCCGGTGTCTGTCGACGTGGGTCTGGGGGCCGTGGCAACACATAGCGGCATTGCGATTGGCTGGGATGCCCGGGCCCACGGCACCTCCAGTATCGCCATCGGGGCCAAGAGCGGGCATTTCGGACTGGATGAAGCCTACGCCGCCAACGGTGGGATTGCCATCGGAACCGGTTCCCGTTCAACCACGGCAGGTGACGTGAATTTCGGGTCCCGCAAGTTGTCTGGCCTGAAGGATGGGGCAAAAGATGACGAGGCCGTCACTGTCCGGCAAATGAAAGCCGCACAGGCCTATACCGACAATGTCAGACATGACCTTGTCAATCTGATCGGGCCGGCCCAGGCAAAGGCAAAAGCCGAAGCGGTTGCAGCAGCCGCTGCGCATAGCGATGCGGCCGATATAAAGGTACTTGAGCTGGCCAGGGCGTATACGGACAAAACCCGCAGCGACGACCTGGATTATTACACCGAAAACGTCGGTCGCGCCGTTCTTGCCGGCGCCAACAACTTTACCGAAATGCGTACTCAGCAGGCTGAAAACAGTGCTGTGACCCGGTCACGTCAGTATACCGACAGGCGGATTGATCAAGTGCAGTCGCAAATCAAGAGATATCGCAAACGGGCGCTCGGGGGTATTTCAGGCGCAATGGCAATGACAACCCTGACCCCGCCGCCAGCCGGCGCTAATACTGCGTTTGGGGTGTCCATGGGCTCCTATGGCGGCCAAATGGCGCTCGCTTCCGGCATGGCGTTCAGAACGGGCAAAAACAGCCATCTGCGGGTGAACACGTCCTGGGATACCGCGGGTGGTGTCGGCCTTGCTGCGGGCTATAACCTGGCCTGGTAGTGCGGCGGGTCACCTTGTAGCAAGAATACCGGCGGGCAAGCTGCCGCTGAAGTCTGATGGCCGACGCCTGATGCTGATCTTTGATGCGCAGGTCGCTGTCTGCACATCGGAAATCGCGGTACCCGTATTCACAAGTCTCTGTTAAACAAGGGCTTTCAATAACGGGATAATTACAAATTTTTGTTAATTATATGTTTCCAATCAACGATTAACCCTGGCAATCGGTGTAGAATTCGCGCCGTACGAATGATATTCACCTATCCATCGTACTTTTGCCCCGGTCAGCAATGACCGGGGATTTTTTTTACAATTTGATGTTGTAAACAAGGGTTATCCCTGATAATGAACATTCGCATAAATCGGTAATATCATGACACGCAATGTTTAGAACAGAGATATTTATAATTTTGGATAGGTGAATCATTGCGTCGCCCTGGCCTCGGCCGGGGCGTTTCGTTTGAACTCAGCGTATCCCGATTATTTTGTGGGTTTGCACAGATAGTCGCCATTGCGGATTGTCCTGGCAATAACGGATCGCAGCCTGCGTATTGTCGTTCAAAAGCGGCCCATCCATCGGCTGCAGCAAATAATGATCAAATCGAAGAATCGATCTGTCCAGGCTTTCCGGGCGTAATTGTTCCTGCGGAAAAACAAGCTTGAGTTCATTGCCTGTTGTCTGAACAAGGGGCGCACCCTGTTTCGGGCTGACACAAATCCAGTCAATACCGGGCGGCGCTGCGACTGTGCCGTTGGTTTCAACGGCAATCCTGAATTTTCGGTCGTGCAGGGCGTCAATAAGTGCCCCGTCAAGTTGCAGAAGGGGCTCTCCGCCTGTGACCACCACCAGCCGCGATGTGTCATCGTGTTTTGGCCATTGCGCTTCTATTGCGTCCGCCAGGGCCTCGGCAGTCCTGAATTTGCCGCCGAACGTGCCGTCGGTGCCGACAAAATCTGTATCGCAAAACTGACAGATTGCAGTGGACCGATCCGATTCCCGGCCCGACCATAAATTGCATCCGGCAACGCGACAGAATACCGCGGGCATGCCAGCCTGAATCCCTTCGCCTTGCAAGGTGTAGAAAATTTCTTTTATCGAGTATGTCATATCAGTCGGGCAGACCGGGTCCCAGTGAGTTGCTATCAAGTATTGTACCAACCCCGTCCGAACCCATTACTTGTACACCGGTTATGTGTGGACATTCTGCTTTCATTTGAAGAAGGACGTAATTGCCAATTGATGTGGTATCGCCTTCCCTGAATTCGACTCTTTCATAGAGTGCCTGGTGATCCAGCGATTTAAAGATGGGATCAAACAGTGTTTTGACGTCGCCAAAATCAATAGTCCAGCCCATTTTGCTGTCCAGTGGCGCCGACAACATCAATCGGACGGTATAGGTATCGCCATGGATGGCAGCCCTTGGGTCGCCGGCAGGCGCGCATTGAAATTGAACGGCGCTGTCGATTGTGGTGTCCTTCCATATCCGGTACTGTTTACCGTCAAAAATTGAACCGCAGCTGGCTGTCTCGTAAACCATCACCCATTTCAATTGCGGTAGAGCAGGGGACAACTTGTCCCAAATCCAGGAAGAGAGGATCTCGCTTGTGGGGTTCGAGAGGCCTGGAATGTCATTGAGGCAGTGATAATCAAGCTGACTTGCCAGCGGAGCCCAGCACGTATCCAGATCGTCGTGTGTCAGTCTGACGCCCTGGTGGTCTTGTTCCTGCGCATGGAGAACGACCTGAAAACCATGGCCATGCATGCGGCCGCACTTATGGCCGGCGGGTACGTTCGGCAGTTGATGGGCGGCATGGAAGCGGTATTTCCGCCAGAGAAAAACCGTTTTATCTGCGTCGATTTCCACCCCACTTGCAGGCGTGCTTTGTACCAGGATGCGCTTCACATTCAACTGCGCCAGCTTATCGTGCATCCACCGGCCGATATTTGCATCGGTCGGATCCGCTATCGTATCGTTCAGAAAACCGTAGTCCAAAGTGGAAGCATGATCTTGCACGGATTGCTGCAGCTGCAAAGCCTGGCCGCCAGGATAGCCGCCTGCGTCTTCAGGCAAATCGGCCAGAACCGACACAATAAACCCATGACCATGCAAGGCACCCAGGGAAGGGTTCAAGCCGGGAAAGTCCAATTGCCTGGCTGCCTCAAACCGAGAGGTCGCTCTGAAAAGAGGAGGGTACGATTTCATCTGTGCTACTTTTTTCCAATGTTATTTGATTCCTGTTGCGCTTTCGCGTTGCTCAGGATCTTATCCATTGTAATCGGTAATGCGTAAATCCGTTTGCCGGTCGCATGAAAGATCGCATTGGCCACAGCGGCTGTCGTACCCACAATGCCAATCTCTCCAACGCCCTTGATCCCCAGCGGGTTCACTTCGCTGTCATGTTCTTCTACGAATATGACTTCGAGATCATCAATGTCTGCACTTGTCGCAATGTGATAGTCGGCGAAATTATGATTCATGAATCGCCCGATACGATGGTCCAGTATGCCTTCCTCATACAATGCCTTGCTGATGCCCCATACGATGCCTCCGAGTATCTGGTTTGCCGCCGTTTTCGGATTGAGGATTCTGCCGGCCGCGACGGCATTGACTACGCGGGTGACGCGGACTTGTCCGAGCTCCTCATCCACCCGGACTTCGACAAAGACCGCAGAATGTGCATTGCGTGAATATCGCTTTTTACTTGCCGCGTCTGGTTCGGCAGAGCAGTCGACGGTCAACTGATTGATGTTGATGCGTTTAATGACTTCCTTAAGATGTACGCGCTTGTCGGGATCGCTTTTCAGGCAAATTTGACCACCGGTGAACACAAGATCGTCTTCGGTCACGTGTCCGAAAGCAGGGCCGGACATGGCGATGGCGTGCTTCGCAATGCGTTTTTTGAGCGCTTCGCAGGCTGCTTTGACGGCAGAGCCGAAAGACGCCGCGCCCGATGAGCCGCCTTCGACCGGGGCCCACGGCAGGGACGAGTCGCCAAGGGTGGTCGTCACACTCGACAAAGGCAGCCCCAGCGTATCGGCAGCAATCTGGGTCAGAATAGTGTACGTTCCCGTGCCGATATCGGCGGCGGCCGTGGCGATGTCGAGGTGGCCGTCGGGCGACAGCGTTGCACGTGCGCTGGCTTTCTGCTGGAACGCTTCCCAGACGCCGGTGGCAAGTCCCCAGCCAATGAGTTCGCGCCCCTCGCGCATCGAGCGCGGTGCGTGCAGGCGTCGTGCCCAGCCGAACCGTTCTGCGCCTTGCGCATAGCAAGCTCTCAATTCCTTGCTGGTAAAGTCCCTGCTTTCAATTTGATCACATTCGGCATAGTTCTTCAGCCGAAATTGCAGGGGATCCATATCAAGCAGATAGGCCATTTCGTCTATTGCCTGCTCCAGCGCGTTCACGCCGCTGGCGGCGCCGGGTGCGCGCATGTCTGTCGGTGTATAAAGGTCCAGGCGGGCGAGCCGGTAGTTCAGCTTCACGTTGGGGCACTGATAGAGCAGACCGCTCCATTTAACGGTGGACTCGGTGAAGTCTTCGAGTTGCGACGTATTGCCAATGGCGTCGTGCATAACGGCGTTCAATGCACCGTTTGACTCAGCAGCCAGCGAAATCGTCTGCAGTGCTTCCGGTCGATAACCAAGCGTAAACATCTGCTCGCGGGAGAGCACGACACGAACCGAAAGCCTGAGCTCGCGCGCTGCCATGACGGCCAGGAAAAGCTGATATTGAGGACGTATCGCCAGTCCAAAGGCGCCGCCCACATAGGGCGACACCACCTGCACATCGGCCTTGTCCAATTCAAAAGCCTCGCAGATATAATCATGTGTCTGCCTGGAGCCTTGTGTCTTGTCATGTACCGTTATTTTGCCGTTGCTATGCCACAGGACCGTGGATGCGTGCGGTGCCATCGGGTTGTGATGTTCAATCGGGAAACGGTATTGCGTGCAATTGCGAATCGACGCCCCGGCGAAGGCATGGGGCGCATCGCCGCGCGGCTTTGGTGTTTTTTTTACAATCATCTTTTGATCCAGGGACAGATCGGGATCGTCACACAACGCCGACAGATTCGTCTGGTGACGTTCCATCTCGTATTGCACGTGCAGGAGCGTGGACGCATAGCGCGCGGTCTCGGCGTCTTGAGCGACCACGAGGGCGATCGGCTGGCCGCTGTATCTGATGACTGCGTCGGCCAATGGGCGAAAATGTGCAGTCGGCGTGTCTTTGTCCTTATGGTCGCGGTGGAACCAGGCCAGATCAGGCCGGTTTTCATGCGTGAAAACGGCAATGACACCGGGGAAGTCGAGCGCGCCGGCGGCATCAATGCTGACGATACGGCCCCTGGCGATCGTGCTGTTGACGACGTATCCGTGGACCAGATCCGGTGCATTGAAGTCGGCTGAGTATTTGGCGGCTCCTGTGACCTTGGCCCGCCCATCCACGCGGGCGATACCCTGTCCCACATGGCATGCTTGCAGGGTCCGGTGTTGGGAGACGGCTTTGTCAGTGTGTTTATTCATTCGCTATGCTCCCTCACGTGATGCGTTTGTTTATCTGCGACTGCGGTGTTCCTGCTGCGGCCTGTTCCAGCGCACGTACGATGGCGCGTCGGGCAAGCGGGATCTTGAAGTCATTGTCGCCCTGTCCCTGGGCCTCGCTCAGCAGCAGATCGGCTGCTTGAGTGAAGACCGTGCGATCCGATTTCTTGCCGTTCAGGAACTTCTCTGCCGATAAATTACGCCATGGTTTATGCGCCACGCCGCCAAGCGCGAGACGCGCTTCTGTGATGGTTCCTTCTTTCATTCGCAATGCTGCGGCCACCGAGACCAATGCGAAGGCGTACGATAATCGGTCGCGCAATTTAAGATAACTGTAATGTGCCGCGAAACCTTCCGCAGGCAGGACCACTGCGGTGATCAATTCTCCGGGCAACAACGTGGTATCAATATGCGGCTGCGCCTGAGGCAGACGATGAAAATCGGCAACGGCGATGGTGCGATTGCCCTCGCGGCCGGTTACTTGCACGGTTGCATCCAGTGCAGCCAGAGCAACGCACATGTCGGAGGGATGCGTGGCAATGCAATGATCACTGGCCCCGAGAATGGCATGGGCGCGGTTTTTGCCCCCAATGGCGCTACAACCTGAACCGGGCACACGTTTGTTGCAGGCCACGCCTGTGTCATAGAAATAAAAACAACGGGTGCGCTGCAGCAAGTTGCCTCCCGTCGAGGCGGCATTGCGCAACTGGGGTGATGCGCCGGCAGCAATGGCACTGGCCAGAAGAGGGTAGCGCTGGCGTACCCGGTCATCGTACTGGACCTGACTGTTGGTCGTTAGTGCGCCGATCCTCAATCCCCCGTCTGGCGTATCGGCGATCGTCTTCAAAGGCAGATGGGTCACATCAATCAGATGTGATGGTCGCTCGACATTTTCCTTCATCAAATCGAGAAGATTCGTGCCACCGGCAATGTATCTGGCCTCGTTGTCCGACGCTGCTGCCCGTACTGCTTCTTCGACGGTACGGGCTTGCATGTAAGTGAATGGTGTCATAGGGCATCGTCCCTGCCCTGCAGTACTTCGTGGACGGCTGCGACAATGTTGGGATAGGCACCACAGCGGCATAAATTGCCACTCATCAGCTCGCGAATATCACTTTTTGTTTTTGCATGTCCTTCAGCGATCACCCCCATGGCTGAGAGCAGCTGTCCCGACGTGCAATAACCGCACTGAAACGCATCGTGTTTAACGAAGGCTTCCTGCAGAGGGTGAAGACTTCCGTCCGTCTCCAGGCCTTCGACTGTCGTGATATCTGCGCCGTCGTTCATGACAGCCAGCGTGAGACAGGAATTGATCCGAACGCCGTTGACCAGGACGGTGCATGCGCCGCATTGGCCGTGATCGCATCCTTTTTTTGTACCGGTGAGGTTAAGTCTGTCGCGCAAAGCGTCAAGCAGCGTGACCCAAGGCGCAATATCCATTTGGTGTTCGAGGCCGTTCACCCGCAACGCGACACGCATGGTCTGAAGGGGCGCGCCGCATGGCGGGGACGGGATACAGGGTGGTCGTTCCATGAGTATCTCCTTGAAAAGAGCCTCGGGAAACCGGATCCCTGGAAAACATACTTCGCTTTACTGCTTCTGCGATCAAGGGTGTCGCACCGTCATTGCCCGAAGCTTAAATACAATTTAGCCCATTCATCCTGAACCGTAAAGGTTAAGGCCGTCCCCGATACGTCTGGTAACAGTGCTTCTGGAGCAGGGTGAACGCCGGTCTTGCAAGGTTGCGCAGTATACTCAAAATCAACACAAATGAAATAGCCAGGTGAACTTTCGGAGGGGTCATCATCATGAGCATGCTAAGTGACGTATTCCAGATGCAGCAATCGGTAGGGGAGGCTTTTTTGCGCAGCACGGCCATTTACTGGTGTATTTATCTGCTGTTCAGATTGGGCGGTCGGCGCAACATCGGTTCACTGGGTTTTGCGGACATCGTTGTTGTCATTCTTGTGTCGGAAGCGGTCGGAAACGGGCTGTCAGGGCCGTCGGATACCGTGACCGACGGCCTGATGGTGGCAGCAGGGATAGTACTATGGTCTTTTCTCGTGGATCGCCTTGGCTATTTTTTTCCCATCGTGAACCGGATTCTTGAGCCGGACAGGCTGCTTCTGATCAAGGATGGGGTCCTGCAACTGAACAATATGCGACGAGAATATGTCACGCGGACTGAACTGATGGAACAGTTGCGGCTCAATGGCGTGAGCCAATTGGCGCAAGTCAGGCGTGCCTATCTCGAATCCAATGGTGAAATGAGCGTTATCAAGGCAGACAATGACGGCGAGGCGGTCGGGATATCCGATACAACATGGAACGACAATCCGTGATAGGCAGGAGCGAACGTGACGCCCGGAACTGCGCCAAGATCAGTACACTATAAATAAAAACGGCCCGGGCATTGAACAATGCGACCGGACCGTTTTGTGTAACTGGTTGCGGGTCTGCTATCTACAACCAGCAGCTGCAACAGCTCAGGTGTCTTGTGGAAATCAATCATCTATGGTTGCGTTATCCAAAATAACAAGGCTCTATCAATCATGCCAAAGCTCGGTTTAGCGGTACTACGAAATCGTGGCGTAGTTGTTCTGCCTGCCATAGATCGTAGTCCGATTGCATACCTGCCCACATGCCACTGCTGGTGCCAAGCAGAATTGAAAGGCGCACCGCCATATCTGCTGAAATGGCGGCTTTTCCGTTCAGGATACGAGACAGTGCTGCGCGGGTTACTCCGAGCCGTTGTGCAGCTTCAGTGACACTTGTTTGACCCAGATATTCGCGCAATACGATTCCTGGGTGTGCGGGATTGTGCATACGCATGATGTACTCCTAGTGATAGTCCAGATAATCAACAACTTCGGCGTTTTGCTCAACAAACTTAAAGATCACCCGCCAATTTGCATTTACTTTGACGCTCCAATAGCCAGCCAGATCCCCATGCAAGGTGTGCAAGTCCCAACCAGGTGCATTCATGTCCAGCGCGCTTTCGGCGCGATTCAAAGCGGATAGTAATGTGTGTAATTTAGCTGCGTGTGTGGGCCGTATGCCAGCTTTACTGCCAGTTTTGAAAAACGCTTCTAACCCTTTGTGAACAAAACTTTTAATCATTTCAGGCTCTAAATCGTATACCGTAACTATACGATATTGCCTGTGCATAGTCAATGCCGGGTATGGTTTGCGTATGGCATCTCACACGAGCAGAGCGACAGGGCATTCGATCGTACTACGGGAGGGAGATGCCGGCGCCGACCGTGCGTTACTCGAAAAACGGTTGCAGACGATTAACAGCGAAATTGTAAAAATTGTTGATGCGATCGCTGCCGTGGAAATAAGTGATTCCCTGGCCGGACGCTTAAAACTGCTTGAGCAGGAGAGAAAAAAACAACAGGTTCGCGCTTGCAGAGGCTGACTGGCGCCGCCAGCGCACGTATTCCAAATGTGCAATCGATGTTTCGGGAGTTGTTGATGCGTCTGAATGCCGAGGTCTCGGAAAACGCATTTGCAGCAAAGCCCATCTTATTTGATATTTTCGGGCCGATCCAACTTTTGCTCAGAGAGCCGGACGACGGGCCCAGAGAGGTATGGGCACAAATAGAAACGGCCCGAACGCTTGAATATGCGATCGGACCGTTGATATCCGTGGTTGCGGGGGCAGGATTTGAACCTACGACCTTCGGGTTATGAGCCCGACGAGCTGCCAGACTGCTCCACCCCGCGTCTGGTAAAAAAGAATAGTAATCCAATTTGAGTTATCATGCAAGTCTGATAACCCCAAGTGAAATATCATGGACCAGAATTTATCTCTAAAAATCCTAGAAACCGCCTTGCTTTGCGCCGATGAGCCCATGAAAATCGGAGATTTGCGCAAATTATTCACTGATCTGGAAGAAGTTGATAATGACGTAATTAAACAACAGTTACAGGTATTGCAAGACGAATGGGCAGAGAAAGGTTTAGAATTATCGGAATTGGCAAGTGGCTGGCGTTTTCAGAGTCGGCCCGAGATGCAAAAGTATTTAGAACGCCTGAATCCTGAAAAGCCGCCCAAATATTCGCGGGCGGTGATGGAAACTTTGGCAATTATTGCCTGGCGTCAGCCGGTTACCCGCGGAGACATAGAAGACATCCGCGGCGTTACGGTTTCATCACAAATCATCAAAACGTTAGAAGAGCGCGGCTGGATAGACGTGCTAGGGCATCGTGATGCTCCGGGGCGTCCCGCGTTATTGGGGACTACCAAGCAATTTCTTGATGATCTTGGGCTCAAGGCGCTGGATGATCTGCCTGCTCTGGAAAGCGGCGAAGCCGGCTTGCCGGATTTGTCCGAGCTGGGTATGGATATCACAGTATCAGCGCAAGGCGCTCAGGACCAGATAGAATCAGATGATGGGCAAGCAGTCGGGCAGGTGGTCGAAGTTGCCGCGCCGGATGCCGACCTCTCGGATGAAATCAATTTGGACATTGCCGAACAGGAATCGCCAGATGCAGACGCGGAGCAGGTTGAGGATGCGTCTTTTGCGTCAGACCAGTCCGACGCGGTGCAGGCAGGTGTGGATGAGCCTGTAATGTTGCCCGCGGTTGAGGCGGACATATCGGATGCGGATGATGTGCAGGAGTCGGTTGCTGATTCCGATGGCGTGTCCCGGACGATTGATGCGCGCGAGACAGCGCCGGTTATCGAAGGGATGTTGACCGACTCGGAGAAAGCCGAAGCGGATTTGGCCGATACGGCACAAAATGAACAAACAGACGATCATAATGCTGATCCTGCTGGTGAACCATCATCAGAGTGGGAGGCGAATGATAATCAAAACGACGATTTAAAAAATAAAACATAGTTTTTTGGAGTTACAAACATAATGAATAGTTCGGATCACGTTGATGCGGAAAACAATTCAAATGAAGCGCGTTCAAACCGTTCAAACGAATACGACAATGATTCAGCCACGCGGGTGATTACCATCCAGGGGGCAGATGAGACCAGCGCGGCGCCTGATGCCGATCCGCGTCAGAAAGGCAAGGGTCGCAAATTGCGAACACCTTTTCGTCGCCGTCGCGCCGATGCTGTCGTAGAAAAGACAGAACAACCTGCCGAGGCGAACCCTCAGGCCGAAGCGGCCGCGCCAAAGGCCAAGGCGCCGGCGCGCCCTCGTCGGACCCCCGCAGCGCGGACTGCTGGCGGCAAACCTCGGGCATCGCAACAGCGTCAGTCTGGCGGCGAAGCGGTCAGCCCGTTTACGCCTGCGCAGGATGAGCAGGACGCAGATCGTGCGCTGGCTTATCTTGACGGCACGGCGCGGCTTGAGCAGAAACTGAACAAGATATTAAACAGCGATGCGGTCAATCCCAAGTTGCACAAGGTGCTTGCGGATGCCGGTGTCGGTTCGCGCCGCGATATGGAAGAGCTGATTATCTCCGGACGCGTGTCGGTCAATGGCGAGCCTGCTCATATCGGGCAGCGGGTCGGCCCCCAGGATCAGGTTCGGGTCAATGGGCAACTGGTCACAAGACCTAATGCCAAACGTCCGCCGCGTGTCATTCTGTATCACAAGCCGGCCGGAGAGATTGTCAGTCACGATGACCCCGAGGGTCGCGCTTCTGTCTTTTCACGTCTGCCGAAAATGCGTACCGGCAAATGGATTTCCGTCGGCAGGCTGGATCTGAACACCGAGGGTTTGTTGATCTTTACGACCTCGGGTGATCTGGCGCATCGGTTCATGCATCCGCGCTTTGGCAACGAACGCGAGTATGCAGTACGGGTTCTGGGTGACATGACTGACGCACAGCGTGACAGTCTGGTCAACGGAATTGTGCTGGATGACGGCGCGGCTTCCTTTACCAGTATGGAGTTTATCGGGGGCGAGGGCAGTAATCGCTGGTACCGGGTCACTTTGCAGGAAGGGCGCAATCGCGAGGTGCGGCGCATGTTCGAGGCGGTGGGTGTGACGGTCAGCAGGCTGATTCGTACCCGCTTTGGCGATATTGTACTGCCCCGTAATCTGAAGCGCGGTCGCTGGGAAGAGCTGGAGCCGACGCTAGTCACCGCATTGATGATCCAGATTGGCCTGGTCAAGGAAGAAGAGGGGGCGGGTAACCGTCGTCCACGTCAGCCCATCTCTCACGATAATGCGATGCCGCCTGGTTTTGAGGCGCCGGCCAGGCCGCGCGCGAACGGGCTTGGCGGTCGCGCGGGCGGTCACGAGCGCAACGGGCACGGCCGGACAAATGGGACGGGCGCGGCGCGTCCGGCCCGGGCTGGCGGCGGCCTGTACAATAACCGGCGTCCGGCTGCGGCTGCCGAGGGAAGAAATGGCCGCCCCGGTGCAAGGCAGGGCGATAAGCCGGCAGAGCATTCGCGTGGAGGCAAAAATGGCGCGCGCACGCCTGGTAATAAAGGCGCTCGTGGCAATAATACCCGGGGCGCTTCTTCGCGTAATCGTGACGAATGGCAGCCGTCCGGCCCGTCTGCGCACGAATCCCAATTGGGTTTTATCGGGCGTAATCGTAACGGACGCTGATGGTAATTGGGCGGGCAGCGGACAACTGTGATTTTTCCGCTGCCACAAAATGATTGCTGTGTCAGAGTAAATAGTAAAGTATTGATTATTCTGTTATAATTTTGGATTAACTAATTGCCTGGTTTGTTTTCGCCTTTTTTGGGTTTTTGCCTGAGGGGCTTTATGTATTGGCCGCCTTTATTGATCACCTTCGGGCGCCAGCAAAGACAACACAAACCAGAAACAGCTATGAATACCTTGTTTTTACAGGCAAACGACCTTCGCGGGTGCGGGGGTCTGAATGTGCAGGGTAGGCTGCCAAAAAATGGCTGCATCTGCAAATTGTTGCATCTGCGGTTTTTTTTGCGCGCTAGGCTGTCAACAACAATGGGCTGGAAAGGGCCCATTTTTTTATTGTATGACTGATTTATACACGCTTACCGAACAGGCCATTGCCGGCCTTGGTGTTGAACTCGTTGATGTCGAACGCGCTGCGCTTGGTTTGTTGCGGGTCACGATTGATCGCGAGGGCGGAGCCACCATCGAAGACTGCGAACAGGTGTCGCGGCAATTGTCGCGCGTATTCGAAGTGGAAAACATTGAATATAAACGGCTTGAAGTTGGCTCTCCCGGGGTTGACCGGCCGCTGCGTACGCGACGCGATTTCGATCGCTTTGCCGCGCAGCAGGCGCGTGTAGAAGTAAAATTACGTGAAGCGCAGGACAATCGCAAGGTTTTTACCGGCATTCTGCGGCACAAAGATAGTTCAGATGGTACGCCGGCAGAGATGTTCTGCCTGGAATTTGACATTAAAAAGAACGAGACACAGATAATTGAATTTGCCTTTGACGACGTCGAAAAGGCAAAGCTGGATCCGGTTCTTGATTTCAAGGGTAAAAAGCGATGAGTCGCGAAATTCTTCTGCTTGTAGATGCATTGGCACGTGAAAAAAACGTATCGCGTGAAGTCGTGTTTGGCGCGCTTGAAAATGCGCTTGCCTCGGCCATGAAAAAGCGTTTTAAGGACGACGCCGATATTCGTGTCGTGATTGATCGCTCAAATGGCTCGCACGAAGGGTTCCGGCGCTGGCTTGTGGTGCCCGATGATGCGGGCCTGCAGGAGCCGGATCGTCAGGAACTGCTGTCCGAAGCACAGGAAATTCAGCCCGGCATCGAGGTGGGTGAGTATCTGGAAGACCCCCTGGAGCCGGTAGAGTTCGGTCGTATTGGCGCCCAGGCGGCCAAGCAGGCCATTATCCAGAAAATCCGTGATGCTGAAAGAGAGCAGGTGCTCAATGACTTCCTGGATCGTGGCGAAACCATTATTTCTGGCACGATCAAGCGTCTCGACAAAGGCGATGCGATTATTGAAACCGGCAAGATCGAAGCGCGTTTGCCTCGTTCCGAAATGATCCCCAAGGAAAACCTGCGCGTTGGCGATCGGGTTCGGGCCTGGGTGGCCAAGGTGGATCGTACGGCAAGGGGCCAGCAGGTTCTATTGTCGCGCACCGCGCCTGAATTCATTCGTGAACTGTTTGAGAATGAAGTGCCGGAAATCGAGCAAGGTTTGCTTGAAATCAAGGCTGCTGCCCGTGATCCCGGACTTCGCGCTAAAATTGCAGTTGTGGCCTATGACAAGCGTATTGATCCCATCGGCACATGCGTCGGCATGCGCGGTTCGCGTGTGACAGCTGTCCGTAATGAACTGGGTGGCGAGCAGGTCGATATCGTTCTGTGGGCCGATGAGCCGGCCGAGTTTGTGATCGGCGCACTGGCACCGGCTGCGGTCGAATCCATTGTTGTGGACGAAGACAAGCACGCCATGGACGTCGTGGTCGACGGCGAGAATCTGCCCAAGGCGATCGGATCGCGTGGCCAGAACGTGCGTCTTGCCTCCGATCTGACCGGATGGCAAATCAACATCATGACGCCTGAAGAGAATCAGAACCGCCAGGAAGAGGAACGTACGGGCCAGCGCTCTATGTTCATGGAGCGCCTGGACGTAGACGAAGAAGTCGCCAACATCCTGATCGATGAAGGCTTTACCGGACTGGAAGAAGTGGCTTATGTGCCCATCCAGGAATTGCTGGAAATTGATGGTTTCGATGAAGAAACCGTCAACGAATTGCGCAACCGCGCACGTACTGCCCTGCTGACCGAGGCCATTGCCCAGGAAGAGCGGGTTGAAACAGCGCAAGACCTGTTTGATCTGGAAGGCATGACCCCGGAACTGATCGCCGCTTTGGGCGATGCCGGCGTGGCGACGCTTGACGATCTGGCCGAACTTGCGACCGATGAGCTGGCCGGAATCACCGGTATGACAGATGAGCAGGCCAGCGAGATGATCATGCGCGCCCGGGCGCACTGGTTTGATGACGAAGAAAAGTGACAACAAGGCAGGACCGTTGTGTGCGTGTCAGCTTGCGGATGGCCACCGCAGGCAAAGCGGGTACAACGGCTTTGTTGATCCAGCCCTGAATAACGAAGTTTGCGCTTTGCTCAGTGGTCATCAGCCAGTTATTGAAACGTTGTAAGGGAAGAGAGAACTTAATGCCCAGTAATACCGTAAACCAGTTTGCCGTCGAACTCAAAATGCCAGCGAATGTGTTGCTTGAACAGCTTCGCTCGGCTGGCGTGAATCTGAAATCGGTGGATGATGTCGTGACAGAAAGCGACAAAGCGAAACTTCTGGATTCACTGCGTCGTGCGCATGGTGCAAAAGATGGAAAAAAAATCACCGTCACTCGTCGCGAAACATCAGAAATCCGCCAGGCGGATGGCTCCGGCCGTTCACGGACAATTCAGGTCGAAGTACGCAAGAAACGCGTCTTCGTCAAACGGGATGTGACTGAAGGCAAGCCCGAAGCAGCGACAGCGCCCGAAGCGAACGAGGCCGCAGCGCCCGCGCCGGCTGCTGCCGAGCAGAATTTCCCGGCAACCGCAAGCACTGCGGGAACCGACACCAACGAAACTGGCCAGCAGGCTGCAGCCGACACCGTGACGGCCACTGAGTCTGCGACTCAACAGGCCCCTGCGCAATCTGACGCAGTCAAGGCCGGGAGCGATAAGGCGGCCAATGCCGAGCCAGCAAATGCGGAACCGGAACAAACGGCAACGCCCGCTGCGACGCAATCGCCTGCAGCCGCCGATTCTGACGACAAACCACCTGTATCTGATGCCCCGTCGGACGCCAATGCAACGGCAGCCGCGCCGGCACCAGAGGCGGATGTCACAACTACCGATACAACAGCGACTCAATTGCCCGAAACGAAAGAAGCTGTCGCACCAGCGACACCCAAACCAGCCAGCCAACCTAACACCAGCACTGCGCGCGCAGACGATACCCGCGTTGCCTCCGGCCGTGATCAGGGTAAGTCCGATGCGCCGCGGGGCACGCCAGCCCGACCCCGCACGGCCGACGCGTCGCGTCCTGCGCCTGCCGTTCGCCGGGCCGCCGAATCACGCAACGAAGCAGCCGATGCCCGTCGCGATGAAGCGCGCCGTCAGGCCGAAGCCGAAGCCGCTGCGTTGCGCGACATGCTGAACAAGCCGCGCAAGGTGCTGCGTGCCACGCCGACCACAGAAGGCGCGGATGCGACTAAAAAGGCAGGCAAAAAAGACGTCAAGACAGTGGCTGCGAGCGGCGCCCGCAAGCCCGGCGAAACGGAAGGTAAATGGTCTGACGACCAGTCCCGTGGCAAAAAGCCTGCCGCCGATAAACGCGCCGGTCCTGCCAAGCAGGAAGATGGCTGGCGCTCCAGTGGTGGTCGTGGTTCACGTGGTCGCAACAGGAACCAGAATACGCAGGTTCATCAGCCGGCGACCCCCGAATTTATTGCCCGTGAGGTGCATGTTCCCGAAACGATCACCGTGGCCGATCTGGCGCACAAAATGTCGGTCAAGGCAGCCGAGGTCATCAAGGAACTCATGAAGCTGGGTCAGATGGTCACCATCAACCAGGTGCTGGATCAGGAAACCGCGATGATTGTCGTCGAGGAACTGGGACACCACGCGATCGCGGCCAAGCTGGACGATCCCGAAGCCTTCCTGGATATTGGCGATACGGGTACGGACGCTGAATTGCTGCCGCGTGCACCGGTTGTGACCGTCATGGGCCACGTTGACCACGGTAAAACGTCGCTGCTGGACTATATACGCCGTGCCAAGGTAGCGTCTGGCGAAGCGGGCGGCATTACGCAGCATATCGGCGCCTACCATGTTCAGACCGAAGGTGGCATGGTTACCTTCCTGGACACTCCGGGGCACGAAGCGTTTACCGCCATGCGTGCCCGTGGTGCCAAGGCGACCGACATTGTTATTCTGGTGGTAGCGGCCGACGACGGCGTGATGCCACAGACCAAAGAGGCCATTCACCACGCGAAAGCGGCCGGTGTGCCCATGGTCGTGGCCGTCAACAAGATCGACAAACCCGAAGCCAATCCGGAGCGCGTTAAGCAGGAACTGGTTTCAGAAGAAGTCGTACCTGAAGAGTACGGCGGCGATGTTCCGTTTGTCCCCGTGTCTGCCAAAACCGGTGCCGGCATTGACGAACTGCTGGAAAACGTCTTGCTGCAGGCCGAGATTCTCGAACTGAAAGCACCAGTTGACGCGCCAGCCAAAGGTATTGTGATCGAAGCGCGTCTTGACAAGGGACGCGGACCGGTTGCAACGATTCTGGTTCAAAGCGGCACGTTGCATCGTGGAGACGCATTGCTGGCCGGCGCAAGCTTTGGCCGTGTACGCGCCATGCTCGATGAAAACGGCAAGCCGATCAACAAGGCAGGTCCGGCCATCCCTGTTGAAATTCAGGGTCTGACCGAGGTGCCACGCGCGGGTGATGAGGTTCTGGTGCTGGGCGATGAGCGCAAGGCGCGCGAAATCGCGCTGTTCCGCCAGGGTAAATTCCGTGATGTAAAACTGGCCAAACAGCAGGCAGCAAAACTGGAGTCCATGTTCGACAATATCGGCGAAGGCCTGCAAACCCTGTCGCTGATCGTCAAGACCGACGTTCAGGGCTCACAGGAAGCGCTTGTGCAGTCATTGACCAAGCTGTCCACGGACGAAGTCCGGGTACAGGTCGTTCACGCTGCCGTTGGTGGTATTTCCGAAAGCGATATCAATCTGGCCATCGCCTCCAATGCGGTTGTGATCGGATTCAATGTCCGCGCTGACCAGACCACGAGAAAACTGGCCGAAGCCAATGATATTGACGTACGCTACTACAACATCATCTACGATGCGGTTGATGACGTTCGCAATGCCATGTCCGGCATGCTGGCGCCGGAAGAGCGTGAAGAAGTCATCGGTATGGTTGAAATCCGTGAGGTTTACAGCATTTCCCGTATCGGCAAGGTTGCCGGTTGTATGGTCACCGAAGGCGTGGTCCGGCGCGATTCCCAGGTTCGCCTGTTGCGCAACAACGTTGTCCACTGGTCTGGCCATCTTGAATCGCTCAAGCGCTTCAAGGATGACGTCAAGGAAGTCAAATCCGGGTTCGATTGCGGTATCACCTTACGCGGCAATTCCGATATCGAAGTTGGCGACCAGCTTGAAATTTTTGAAATCAAAGAAATTGCCCGTACACTGTAAATTATTATGAACCGTCACAAATCCTCCGGTGCCAACCGGAACGTCCGTCTGGCAGAGCAGATCCAGAAAGATCTGGCAGTCCTGATCCAGCGCGAATTTGATGTTTCGCGCTCAGGACTGATTACGCTGACTGGCGTGGATTTGTCGGCCGATTATGCTCACGCCAAAGTGTGGTTTACCGTTCTGGGTGCCGAGCCGGAAACGGCTGCCGCCACGCTCAACGAAAAAGCCGGCTGGCTGCATTCTCTGCTGTTCAAGATGCTGCATATCCACACAGTACCGACGCTGCGCTTTTTCCATGATGACCAGTTGGCGCGTGGCATTGAAATGACACAACTGATTGATCGCGCCAATCGTCCTGAAGATTATCCGGATAGCGTGGATCCTTTGCCGGACACCAAAGACGATCGCAAATAAGATCAGGGTAAGCGATGGGAAGAAAACGCGGGCAGGAAATCGATGGCGTCCTTTTGCTGGACAAGCAGTTCGGCTTTTCCAGTAACCAGTCTTTGCAGCGCGTTCGCCGCATGCTGGATGCAAAAAAAGGCGGACACACCGGCACGCTTGATCCTTTCGCTACGGGGCTGCTTGTGTGCTGTTTCGGCAAGGCAACAAAAATATGCGGTGCCATGCTGGATGCCGACAAATCCTACACGGCCACCTTGCAGTTTGGTACTGAAACCGATTCCGGTGATTTGACCGGAACTGTTGTTCAGCAGGCACAGTTGACGCCGCAAGACGTCAGCCGCGAGCGGATCGACATGGTATTGCCACAGTTTCGCGGTCCAATATCACAGATTCCACCCATGCATTCGGCGCTCAAGCGTGACGGGCGCCCGCTTTATGAATACGCCCGACAGGGCATCGTTCTCGAAAGAGAATCGCGCAACGTGATCATCCATGATTTGCAGGTTCGGTCGCTGGACGACACCTCAATGGTACTGGATGTTCACTGCAGCAAGGGGACCTATATCCGTACGCTGGCGCAGGACATCGGCAGGGCGCTGGGTTGTTTTGCCCATTTGACTGCGCTGCGCCGAACCCAGGTGGGGCCTTTCAGTCTGGATGATGCCACCACGATAGACCAGCTCGAACAGATGGAAAACAGGCAGACATGCCTGATACCGCTCAATGAAATACCGGACGGCCTGCTGCCGTCCAATATACGACAAAAGGAAGATACATTATGAGCCGAGCGCTCCGTAACGTCGCCATTATTGCGCACGTTGACCATGGAAAAACAACGCTGGTCGATCAGCTGTTACGCCAGTCCGGTACGTTCCGCGACAACCAGCAGGTTGCCGAGCGCGTCATGGACTCGAACGATATCGAAAAAGAACGTGGCATCACGATTCTGTCCAAGAACTGTGCGGTCGAATACGAAGGCACGCACATCAATATTATCGATACGCCCGGACACGCCGACTTCGGTGGTGAAGTCGAGCGCGTTCTGTCCATGGTAGACGGCGTATTATTGCTGGTCGATGCCGTCGAAGGTCCGATGCCGCAAACGCGCTTTGTGACCAAGAAGGCCCTGGCGCTGGGCTTGAAACCGATCGTGGTCGTCAACAAGATCGACCGACCCGGCGCCCGTCCGGACTTCGCCATCGATACCACATTCGATCTGTTCGACAAACTCGGCGCGACCGAAGAGCAGCTGGATTTTCCGATTGTGTACGCATCCGGCCTGAGTGGTTATGCCGGTCTGACCGATGACGTTCGCGAAGGTGATATGCGTCCGTTGTTTGACGCTATTTTGAAGTATGTTCCACAGCGTGACGATGATAAAGAGGCGCCACTGCAGTTGCAGATTATTTCGCTGGACTATAACAGCTACGTCGGCAAAATCGGCGTAGGCCGTATCAACCGTGGCCGTATTCGCCCGGGACAGGAAGTCGTGGTCCGGTTTGGCGAAGAGGGCGAGCAAAGCAAGGGACGCGTCAATCAGGTTCTGAAGTTCAAGGGCCTTGAGCGCGAACAGGTTGAAAGTGCGGAAGCAGGCGATATCGTTTTGATCAACGGCATCGAAGAGATCGGTATCGGCTGCACGCTGTGCGATCCCAATCAGCCTGAGCCACTGCCTATGCTCAGAATTGACGAACCGACCCTGAACATGAATTTCATGGTCAACACATCGCCACTGGCCGGCCGCGAAGGCAAATTCGTGACCAGCCGCCAGATTCGTGATCGCCTGAACCTGGAGCTCAAATCCAACGTGGCGCTGCGTGTACGCGATACCGGTGACGATACGGTTTTTGAAGTATCGGGTCGTGGTGAGCTGCATCTGACGATTCTGATTGAAAACATGCGCCGGGAAGGTTTTGAACTGGCAGTGTCGCGTCCCCGCGTAGTCTACAAGGAAATTGACGGCGTTCGTCACGAACCAATGGAGCTGCTGACGGTTGACCTGGAAGATGATCATCAGGGTGGCGTCATGGAAGAGCTGGGTCGTCGCAAGGGTGAGCTGCTGGACATGCAATCGGATGGTCGTGGCCGCACTCGTATGGAATATCGCATTCCTGCCCGTGGCCTGATTGGTTTTCAGAGTGAATTCCTGTCCATGACCCGCGGCACCGGCTTGATGAGTCATATTTTTGATGACTACGCACCTGTGCGCGAAGGCAGTATCGGTGAACGCCGTAACGGTGTGCTGATCAGCCAGGACAATGGCGATGCCGTGGCCTACGCCTTGTGGAAATTGCAGGATCGGGGTCGTATGTTCGTCTCTCCGGGCGAAGCACTGTATGAAGGCATGATCATCGGTATTCACAGTCGTGATAACGATCTGGTCGTCAATCCGATCAAGGGCAAGCAGCTGACCAACGTGCGGGCATCCGGTACCGATGAAGCCGTACGCCTGGTTCCTCCGATCAAACTCAATCTGGAATATGCGGTCGAGTTCATTGATGAAGACGAACTGGTAGAAGTCACGCCCAAGACCATTCGTCTGCGCAAACGTCATCTGCTGGAACATGAGCGCAAACGCGCTGCACGTGAAAATCCCTGATTGTTGTCAGGGTCAGGCCGGTCTGCTGACGCAGTATCGGCTCTGAAAAAAGAACCGCGCTCCGTTTAACCGGGCGCGGTTCTTTTTTTGGCTTGCGGCTGAATGGGTATGGAAACGTTGGGCACAATGGCGTCCCAACGTTGCCCCTGCCGGTTCACGGCCAGGGCTATGGCCATTGATAGACGACCAGCAGGCCGAGCAGCAGCGCGACGATGAGCACCCAGCGCATCATGATTGACCCGTTGTGCGTAATCCAGTGCAAGCCCGTACCAATGGTCTGAGCCCATAGACGATAAAGCGTTGCGCTGAAAAACCGACCGATCCACCAAACAATGAGAACGATCAAAAACAATTTAATGACTGTGGCCATAGTTATTCATTTGTTAATCACATGTTGAACACATGTTACCCACAACTTTATCCCAATGTGGAAAGAACACCCGCTTATCAACAGAATATGTTGAGAATGATGTGGACAGTATTTTAATAATTCTGTAAAACATTGCCAAGCTGATGATATCAAAAGCGTTTTCGATTTATGATCAAAAAATGACCAATCGGACTTATACACATGGGTCGATTGGACATGCTGCATCCGAAAATTGCTCAAGAGGGGTGCTCAAGCAATGCGGACGCGAGCGATACCGCATGCTAAAGTGGTGTTGATTCGGCTGGAGTTGATTCAGCTGGAGTTGATTCAGCGAGAGCCAGTTCTGACAGCGTGGATACTGACCTCCCGCAAGGGACGGATGATAAACAACACAAGGAGTGTTTGATGGCGGATTTGCCCAAGGCAGGTTTTTCTGAACAGTTTCGCATCAGCGACGGAAAAAAGTTCAGCCTGAAAAAATATGATACCGATCCTGGTAGCAAAGTTGATAAAAAGGACGCGGAGAAGCGCCTGGGTCAATATGTAGAAGACATTTCCGATTTGCAAAACATTCTTTATGCCGATAATCGCTGGTCGCTGCTGCTGATTTTCCAGGCGATGGATGCGGCAGGAAAAGATTCCACCATCAAAAATCTGCTATCGGGTGTCAATCCCCAGGGTTGCGAAGTATATTCGTTCAAGCGCCCATCGGAAGAAGAGCTCGGTCACGATTTCTTGTGGCGTACGAGCGAGTGTCTGCCCCAGCGTGGCAATATCGGCGTGTTTAACCGATCCTATTACGAAGAAACACTGGTGGTGCGCGTTCATCCAACGATACTGGACGGGCAGCATTTGCCCAAGGCTTGTCTGACCGAACATATCTGGGATGAACGCTTCGAAGACATTCGTCATTTCGAAAAGCATATGGACCGCAATGGCACCCGGGTGCTGAAATTCTTTCTGCATATTTCCCGTGATGAACAGAAGAAGCGTTTTATGGAACGGCTGGATAATCCTGAAAAAAACTGGAAATTTGAAAGTGCCGATCTGGAGGAAAGAAAGTTCTGGGACGAGTATATGCACGCTTATGAAGAGACAATAAAAAATACCGCCACCGCAGAGGGGCCCTGGTACGTTATTCCTGGTAACGATAAATCCTATGCCCGTCTTGTCGTCGCCGATGCAGTTCTGCAAACCCTGCAGTCGCTCGACCTGAATTACCCGACGCTGGAAAAAGAAGAGAAGAAGAATCTTGGCGCCTATAAAACCCAGCTGGAACTGGAGTCAAAATAATCCCCGGTTTTGGGGAACGCGCCAGACAAGGTACAAAAGCCTGAATATTATAATTGTAATATGTCCGTTATTTTTCATTCAGGTTTGGGTAAGAAATAAATATTACAACTGTGATATTTATTTCTATCTGCTCTTGATATGTTTTCTACAAGTGAGTCTGAGCAAGGGTCAAAGCCCCCATAGGGTATTCCCGCTTGTTGCGCAACAATGAAAGCCTGAAGATATGGCCCCAGTCGTATTTCAGGAGTTGTGTACCATGTGGTTACAGAATTATACAGCGGTAGGGGGAAGCCTTGCCTATACCGCTTTGCTGGCCGTTATACCTATTGTTTTCTTTTTTCTGGCGCTGACCGTTCTTAAACTCAAGGGCCATGTCGCCGGATTGCTGACCTTGCTGATCGCCATTCTCGTGGCGATTTTTGCGTATCAGATGCCGGCAGGTCTGGCCATTACGTCTGCCATATATGGATTTGCATATGGTATTTGGCCGATATCGTGGATTATTATTACCGCCGTATTTCTTTACAAAATCACGGTCAAGACGGGCCAGTTTGAAATCATTCGAGCCTCGGTCACATCCCTGACTGCCGACCAGCGCTTGCAAATGCTGCTTGTTGGGTTTTGTTTTGGTGCGTTTCTGGAAGGGGCGGCCGGTTTCGGCGCTCCGGTTGCGATTACGGCGGCCCTGCTTGTCGGTCTGGGATTCAACCCGCTTTATGCTGCCGGTTTATGCCTGATTGCCAATACTGCGCCAGTGGCTTTCGGCGCAATGGGTATCCCGGTCATTGTGGCAGGTACCGTGTCCGGGCTTGACCCCTACCACGTGGGCCAGATCGCGGGCCGTCAGTTGCCCATTTTGTCGGTGATCGTGCCGCTCTGGCTTGTCGCCATGATGGATGGCATGCGCGGTGTTCGCCAGACGTTGCCGGCCGTATTGGTCGGTGGCGTGTCATTCGCGATCACGCAGTTTCTGACCTCAAATTTCATCGGACCAGAGTTGCCCGATATTACATCAGCCCTGGTCAGTCTCGTTTGCCTGTCGTTGTTCCTGAAAGTATGGCATCCCAAAGAGGTATTTACGTTTGAGGGCATGCGTCCGTATGCACGGGATGAATCGGCCAAGAAATATTCCGGCTCGCAGGTGATTCGTGCCTGGATGCCATTTGTGTTTCTGACGATTTTCGTCTCGCTCTGGACGGTCAAGGGGATTAAGAGTCTCTTGAGCGTCGGTACCTTTTCTTTCCCTGTCCCGCTTTTGCATAACGCGGTAGGCAAGGTGGCTCCCGTGGTTGCCCAGACCACGCCCTATGAAGCCATTTTCAAACTGGATCTGCTGGGTGCGACGGGTACAGCGATTTTGCTTGCCGCCATTTTGTCGGTTTTTTATTTGAAATTGAAACCTGCAGCGGCGATCCGCCTGTTTGGCGAAACGCTTTATGAATTGCGCTATCCGGTTCTGTCCATTGGTGCAGTGCTCGGTTTTGCCTTCGTGGCCAATTATTCCGGGTTGTCGACCACACTGGCGCTGGTGCTGGCCAGTTCGGGTGCAGCGTTCCCGTTCTTTGCGCCATTCCTGGGGTGGCTCGGTGTCTTCCTGACCGGTTCCGATACGTCATCCAACGCGCTGTTTGCCTCGCTGCAGGCCAATACGGCCCATCAGATTGGCGTCGATCCTCACCTGCTGGTCGCCGTTAATACGACCGGTGGCGTGACCGGGAAAATGATTTCACCGCAATCGATCGCGGTGGCTACCGCGGCGGTAGGCCTGACGGGACGCGAGTCCGAGCTGTTCCGTTTTACCGTGAGACACAGCGTTGTGTTTTGCACGTTCGTCGGAATACTGACGCTGTTGATGGCTTATGTATTTCCGTGGTCACTGCATCTGTTTGAATAGGCGGACGGCCGGGTCCTGAGACCCGGTCCGGTATTTTTGAGAAGGGTCTGCGAGGTTGCTCGCAGCCCTTTTTTTACGCTTGATCGCTCATGTTCTCCAATAGTTTATTCATAATAACGATATGAAAATAATGAATGATTTTTATCACTTTCGTGCTTGATGCGCTTGCATTGACGGTGCTATATTGAGCACATCAAACAGGAATTCGTCAGCTGACCGCGGCATCAGACCGGCGTTGAAAGAAGCAGTCAACTGGCAGCAGGGTTCCTTCATCAACAGGATGACGTCGAACAGGAGAAAAACAGTGGCGGCTTTGAATAAATCTCAACAAATCACCACGCGAATTGTAAATCGCGCCTTTGATTTTGACCGCGCCTCGCTGGCGCTGTTCAAACAGCTCAAATTCTCCTCGAAACCGCCGGTCAGCGTCGCCGCTCTGACCAGTGAATGGAAAGACCCGGCACGCGTACGCTGGTAGTTGCGCGAAAGCCCTCTAAAAAATAAGCGGGTCGCGGTGCAGGGGCTCCGGGTCGGGCCATCAGTTCAATCTATATCCGGTATCTGCATCGAACAAATGTACCTGTTTGACCTCAGGCATGATGAACAGGGGACTATCCGGTGCTTGTGTAAAGCGATTACGAAGCGATATCAGAAGGGCAGTTGTGCCCAGCCGGGCAGCCACATGGGTTTCTGCGCCTGTCGGTTCGACTACCGTGACCCGGGCTTCAATACCGGGTTCGGATACGATGTGCAAATGCTCGGGCCGGATACCATAGATGACAGGTTGTCCCGGTTGAACCGTGGACGGGACAGGGCCAACCGGCAACTGGATTCCATCGTTGCTCAGAACGCAAGGGTGCTCGCCGTTCCGCATGGTCCCCTGAATCAAGTTCATTGCCGGAGAGCCAATGAATCCAGCAACAAAGGTATTGACAGGCCGATCATATAATTGCAGCGGCGTACCTTGTTGCTCTATCCTGCCATTGCGCAGCACCACGATGCGGTCTGCCATGGTCATGGCCTCAACCTGGTCATGCGTAACATAGATTGTGGTTGCACGCAGCTTCTGATGCAGTGCCTTGATCTCGGTGCGCATCTGTATGCGAAGTTTTGCGTCCAGATTGGACAGGGGTTCGTCAAATAGAAATGCGGCGGGTTGGCGGACAATCGCGCGTCCCATGGCAACCCGCTGGCGCTGACCGCCGGAGAGCTGGCGCGGGTAGCGATCCAGTTCCTGAGCCAGCCCGAGCGTGGCGGCGATTTGAGCCACCCGTTCTGCCCGGGCGTGTTTGTCGACGCCTTTTATTTTAAGCGCAAATCCGAGATTGTCCCGGACAGTCATATGCGGGTAGAGCGCGTAATTCTGGAAAACCATGGCCATATCACGATCTTTGGGCGCCACGTCATTCAGCACACGCTGACCGAGGGTGATGGTACCCGACGACATGGGTTCCAGGCCGGCAATGGTGCGCAGCAGCGTCGATTTGCCACAACCGGACGGGCCGACCAGCGCGACAAATTCGCCATCGTTCACATCCAGGTCGATTCCATGCAGGATGGTGCGGTTATCGTAGTGTTTGACAATATGATGTAGTTTGATTGCAGACATAGTAATGAAACGCCGTGTCAGTCCTTGATTGCGCCTGCGGTGAGGCCGTTGACCAGATAACGCCTGATGATGAGCATGAACAGTAGCACCGGCAGCATGACCAGCGTGCCGCCTGCTGCGATTTTTCCCCATTCCCAGCCCTCATACTGCAGAAAGTTGACGATGGCTACGGTGGCCGTGACGGCCTGGGTACGGGTCAGGACCAGCGCGTAAAAGAAATCACTCCAGGCAAAAATGAAACACAAAATAGCCGTGGAGGCCAGGCCGGGCGTGACCAGGGGCAGGGTAATCCGCCAGAACGCCGACCAGATGCTGCAGCCGTCCAGCCATGCGGCCTCTTCGAGGCTGGCAGGAACCGATTCAAAAAAAGATTGCATGAGCCATATCACAATGGCAAGATTGAACGTCATGTAAATCAATGTGAGCCCGATCAGCGTATCCTGCAGGCCGAGCCAGCGGAAAGCGAGGAAAAACGGGATGGTAAACGCAATCGGAGGTGCCATGCGAGTGACGAGGACCCACAATATGACGTGCCTGCGGTTTTTAAAACGCCAGCGGGCAAGCACATACGCAGCCGGCACACCCACCAGCATTGAAAAAAAGGTCGACATAAGGCTGACCGCCAGACTGTTGCCCAGCGCTTTCCAAAAACTGCCATCAGCCAACAGGGCGTAAAAGTTATCCAGTGTCGGAGTGAACAGTAGTGTGGTATCGAATATGTCGAGTGCGGGTTTGAACGCCAGATGCACCAGCCAGATGGCCGGCATCAGCACGATAATCATGATACCAGCCGCCAGAATTGTTCTTGCCTGCAGGCGCACTTGTCTTGCTGCGGAGAAAATTACCTCGCTGGTATTGCGCCGGACAGGGGACCTTTGCCGCATCGCCGGCACCAAATCCCGTTCAAATGTTTTAGTGTTGTTCATGGCGGCTCCGGCCAAATCGGGAGACGATAAGACTCAGCGCAAATACGCCGAGAAGAATAAGAACAGCGATCGCACTGCCGTAACCCCAATAGGAAAAATTGAAGGCTTGAGTGAAGCCGTAATAGTTGCTGACTTCCGTCACATTACCTGGTCCGCCGTCGGTCAGAATATAGATCAGCGGAAAGGCCTTGAAGCTGTCGATCAATCGAAACAGCCCGCACACGAGCAGAACGGGGCGGATGTGCGGAAACACAATGTATCTGAGAATCTGCAAGCGATTGGCGCCGTCTATGCGGGCGGCTTCCAGCGGTTCACTCGGCAGCATTTGCAGTGAGGCCAGGATCATCAGTAGCGTAAACGGGAACCACTGCCAGGTATCGGCAACGGCAATCGCCCACAGGGCAGTGTGAGGATTGGCTGTCAGGGCATCCAGTGAAAAGCCGGCGGACTCGATCAATCGGTGCAAAGGGCTGATATCGGGCGAGTAGATGATTTTCCATATCAGGGCCACGACAACCGGAGGAATCAGCATGGGAATCAGAAACGGACTGCGCAGGTATTGCAACTGTCGTGACGCCCCATTGAGCAGAAGAGCCAGACTCACGCCCGTGCCCAGTTGCATGGCAACAGTCAGGAACGAAAGCTGCAATTGCGTTGTGGCTGAATTCAAAAAACGTTCATCATGCATAAGTTGACGAAAGTTGATGAGCGGGTCTGCAAAATTGAAGGATGCTGCCGGGTCGACCAGACTGAGCGGCGTGAGGCTGCTGATGATCAGCGCCAGCGACGGCACGAGTGTGATCAGCAACAGGACGGCCAGGGCCGGTAACAGACCCCATGCATAGGCCCGGTTGCGGGCGCGCTCCCATGACACGGGTTTGTATAGAGCAGTTGCGGTCATGATCGTTTCCGTTACAGTTTGATGCCTGAACGGCGCAATTGTGCGATCGATTGCGCCTGAGCCTGCTCCAGCGCTTGCCTGGCTGTCATCTGTCCGGTGACAACCAGTGCAATGACCTTATTCAACTGCTGGTCAATCTGGGGGTAGACTGATACTGTGCGATATTTCATGTGGCCGGTGGTTGCCGCCATGTCAATGGCATCGAGCGATAGCTGGGCAAGATCGGAGCCATTGATTAACTGCCGCTTGCGAAACGTATCGGATTTGATGTCCGACAGCCGCGCCGGGGAGCCATATCCTGCAGCAACGGCTTTAGCCGTGGTTTGTTTCGACAGCGCCCATTGGATAAATGCCCAGGCCGCGTCCTTGTTTTTCGAGCCAGCAGGTATGCCCAGGCCATGCACGCTGGTCCCCGGGAAGCGGCCTGCCGGACCCCTGGGCGGTAATCCGAACTTGACTGTTTTTACGGTCCTGCTTGAAGCAGCATCGCCCAATTGGGCCAAATACAATTGGCCCTGGTCAGAGAAATTCACGCGTCCCAGCTTAAGAGCCTGTATCACCTGATCCGGGGTATAGCTGACCGCGCCGTTGGGGCCGAATTCGCGAATCAGATTGGCATAATACTCAACTGCAGCGGTTGCTTCCGGTGTGGTCAGTGCTGGCGTGAGATCATCTGGCACGTAGCGGAAAACATCGGCGCCAAAAGCATGAAGATAGGGCACGAATGTCCAGCCATAATGATTGTCAGCGACAAACCCTGCCACCTTTTCCTTTTGGTTGACCGCGCGCAGAACCTTGAGCAGATCATCGGTCGTGTCCGGAAAATCCAGGCCAGCCTCCTGTACCAGATCGAATCGGGAGGAAACATGTAACAGCGCTTCAGATGTCCACGGCACGCCATACAGTTTGCCATCCCGTCCGGTTTCGGCGTCGCGGGCGCCTTTGACAAAGTCATTGATGTCCCAGTCGGCAGGGGTGACGTTGCGATCGGCAATGTAGTCATCCAGCGGCGTCAGCCAGCCCGAGTTGATCCAGCGACTGGAGTAGATGAACGTGACATTGACAACATCGTAGGCAGCACCCTTTGTGGAGAGTTCCAGATCGGTACGCTGGTTGTAGACGGGAAACGACGGTGTGTCGAAATTGACTTTAGCGCCTGTCTGCGCTTCAAATTCCGGAATCCATTTTCTTAGAAGAGAAGGAAATGCGGCGCTGAACGTGGACACATTGAGCGTCACGCCGTTCAGTGGCTTTTTACCTGCGGCGACAGACCGGCCCGGCAGGGCCAGCGACATGCCGGCAGCCGTGAGCGTGCGTAGAGCGTGGCGTCGGGACTGTCTGTTTACTGGAAGCGTGGATTTTATTTTTGCGTTTTTTGTGTTCATACAGTCTCAACCTGTTGTTGCTCATCGTTGACACCCGTGACGGCCTTAACAGATTCGTCCGGCACATCGTGTGGAGATGTTCTGGTGCGACTGGAACGCCCGTCGATCGATGTGGCCGGCCCACCCTGCACGGTGACGCGTCGCACCACGCGTGGCTGATTGCCGTAGTCGTTGACGGCGTAATGTTGTGTCGCGCGGTTGTCCCACATGGCCACATCGTGTTGTCGCCACTGCCAGCGCACTGTGTTGTCCAGTCGCGTGACCCGGTTTTGCAGTAATTCAAAAAGACGAGCTGATTCGGTTGTGGAAAAATGAGTCAGCGATTTGATGAAATGGCCCAGCAGCAACGCGCGCTCGCCCGTGACCGGATGTACATGCACCACCGGATGTTCAGCCTCGTAGAGCTCGGAGATGAACACGTTTTTGTGATGTTCGATTCGTGTCTTGTCCAGCTCCTGACGATCTTTTGCGTAGTCATAATCATTGCTGTGAACGGCCCACAATTGTTCTGCGAGTGCTTTCAGTTCCGCCGGCAACTTGTCATAGGCACGGGCGGTGTTGGCCCACACGGTGTCTCCACCGAATTCTGGAACCGTCACGGCGCGCAAAATGCAGATCTTCGGATAATGCGCCTTGAAGGTCACATCCGTATGCCATGAATCGGCGCGTCCGCCTCCCTTGGATGCGTCCAGTTCAAACAGGCGTGTGCCTTGTCGAGAAGGAACCGTTGGATGGGGCTCGGTATTGCCAAATCGCTGACCGAATGCCTGGTGAATGGTATCGTCCAGATGATCCTGTCCGCGAAAAAAAACCACTTTATGCTTCAGCAGAACCTGTTCGATATCGTCGATAATGTGCTGCTGCAGATCGCCCGAAATGCGAAGCCCGGCAATTTCTGCGCCGATATGGCCGGCCGCGCGGTGCACGGTAAAGGCCGAGTAAGTGGATTCATTAGTGTCAGCCTGACTGTTGCTCATGTTTTTCTCCCAAGTGTCTGACGATAGTAAGCAAGCGCAAGCCGGGATGGAAATACAACATACGCATGACCAAATTTCCTGTGAGGAAATATACTTATCCCGGGTCCTGCACGCGCAGGAGTTTGTTTTGGATAGCGGGTCTTGATGGATGGGGCGCAGGGACAGCCCCATGACGGCGCATGATCGCCTGTGATATTCTTTCTGCTTTCAGATGACCGAACGTGGGATACGAACACACCATGCAGATTGAACTCAGACCGTTTCAGGCAGATGATACCGATCAGACTGTTGCCTTATGGCAGGCCTGTGGCCTGACCCGACCCTGGAACGATCCTTACAAGGATATCCGGCGCAAACTGGATGAAGACCCGTTGCTGTTCCGGGTGGCTGTGTACGATACACAGGTAATTGGTTCGGTGATGGCGGGCTTTGACGGCCATCGTGGCTGGATTTATTATCTGGCCGTACTCCCGCAATATCAATCCCGTGGACTGGGAAAGCGGCTGGTGCAGGATGCGGAGGCACGATTGCATGCGATCGGCTGCCCCAAGATCCAGTTGATGATCCGGCAGGAAAACACTGCTGTCAGCGCGTTCTATCAGACACTGGGCTACGAACCGGCAGACGTGGTGGTGCTCGGCAAGCGGCTGATTGCAGATCAGTAGAGTAGATAATGAGTTGGGTGAGTGTATGGGCGCGGGGTTGACAGCGCCGAATCGCCTTCTGTATGTGAGACGGCGCGTACTGTCAATCACGCGCCGTCCCCGGAGCGCCTGTATCAGGCGGTGAGATCAGGGCCGGAACCGCTGATTTCAACTGCTCCTGTCGGAACCAGAATGTTCGTTCGCCTCATCATTTTTGAAGCGCTGATATAACGTCGCAACCAGTGGACCCGTGATATTGTGCCAGACGCTGAAAATCGCGCTGGGCACGGCTGCCGCCGGTGAGAAATGTGCAGTCGCCAGTGCGGCACCCAGCCCGGAGTTTTGCATGCCCACTTCAATCGAAAGCGTTTTGCGCTGCGCCACGCTCAGACCAGACAGTTTGGCCAGCCAATAGCCCAGCAGCAGGCCAAGGCCATTATGCAGTATGACGACGGCAAAGATTTCCAGACCGCTGCTGGCAATTTTTTCCTGGTTGCCGGCAACGACAGCAGCCACGATGGCGACAATCGCCACCACCGAAACCAGAGGCAGCACGGCAACGCCGGCCTTCACTTTGTCCTTGAGGATTGCCTGAACGATCAGGCCCAGCGCGATCGGCACAATCACAACCTGTACGATAGACCAGAACATGGCGGCAGCGCTGACGTCCAGCCATTGACTGGCCATCAGATAAATAAGTCCGGGTGTCACGATGGGTGCCAGCAGTGTTGTGACCGACGTAATGGCAACGGATAGCGCAACATCGCCGCGAGCCAGAAAGGTCATGACGTTGGAGGCGGTGCCGCCGGGGCAGCAGCCGACCAGAATCACACCGACCGCCACTTCAGGACTCAGGTTCAGTCCGGTTGCCAGCAGCCAGGCCAGCCCCGGCATGATAATAAATTGGCCTAGCACGCCAATGGCAACCGTTCCGGGGCGGGTGAACACCTCGGCAAAGTCTTTTTTTGAAATGGTCAGACCCATGCCGAACATGATAATGCCCAGCAGCGGAACGATGTATTGGCCCAGCCAGGTATAGGCAGAGGGATTGAAAAAAGCCAGTATTGCGAACAGCAATACCCATATGACAAATGTTTTGCCAACGAATTGGCTCAGGCGGGCAATGGCCTGCATCATGAAATTCCTTGTGATAACGTCGTGCAGCGCTTGTCTGACCACCATCGGGAGGATGAGGCCACAGAGGGCGGGTGTCACGACGGGTAAGTGTATGGGGCGAATCACCGACTGGGGGCGGACAGGCCGGTAAACCTGGGACCCGGCTTGCTGTGCAGATCGTGCAAAAACAAAAACACCGGCGTTGCGCGCCGGTGTTGCGGTGCAGTAAACTGATTGTACTGTGTTTCAGGTCACGGTGGGGTTACCCTGCGTAGACAGGGTAATGTTGTGCCGGTGCAATTTGCGATAAAGCGTATTGCGGCTCACACCCAGCGTGCGGGCCACGTCGCTGATATTCCAGCGATGGGTCTCCAGCAATTGAATCAGGGTGATCCGCTCGCTCTCCTGCAGGGGATTGACCGGCTCATGCTCTTCTGCCTCGGTCATGCTCTCCAGATAGCACGATGCGGGTGCGCCATTCTGTACGCTCTGGTTTTGCGCAGCGGCAAGCGGGCCCGGCAGGTGTTGCATGCCGATCGTTGCGCCATCGGCCAGGACCGCCATGGTGCGCAGCACATGACGCATCTGTCGCAGATTGCCGGGCCAGGCGTACTGCATCAGAACCATCAGGACGTCATCTGCCAGCGGCACCCGTTGGCCGGCTTCTTCTTCAAGAATCAGGTCGATCAGTTGTCGTTTATCCTGGCGCTCCCTGAGCGGCGGCAGGCGGATTTCCACGCCGTTCAGCCGATAATACAAGTCTTCACGGAATTGGCCACGCGCCACCAGATCGCTCAGATTGCGATGGCTGGCGCTGATCAGTTGAATATCGACGTCGACCGAGGTATCGGCCCCCAGTGGTGTTACCTTGCGTTCATCCAGTACCCGCAGCAGGCGCGCCTGCAGGGCCAGGGGCATGTCACCAATCTCATCCAGCAACAGCGTGCCGCCGTGGGCCTGCAGTATTTTGCCGCTGCGCCCCTGACGCTGGGCGCCCGTAAATGCGCCGGCGCGATAACCGAACAGTTCGGACTCGATCAGACTCTCTGGCAGCGAAGCGCAGTTGACGGCTACAAACGGGCCTTCATGGCGTGGACTGCGATGATGAACCGCGTGCGCCAGCACCTCTTTGCCTGAGCCGGTTTCTCCGTAAAGCAATACCGGTACGCCCTTGCTCACCACGCGCTGGGCCAGTTCAAATTGTTCACGCAGGAACGTGTCGCCCAATTCAATGCGCGATTGCGGCGTTCCGCGGGTGCTCTTGCATGGGAGCGTTGTCAGCTCGGTGGCTTTCTCAGAAGCCAGTTGCACTGGGCGGGCAGGGCTGGCCTGGTTCTGGACATGAGTGGAACCTGCAGGCGGCAGCTGGGCCACAGCGAAAAAGCGGCTGGAAGCGCCTGCCCGATAAATGGGGACCGGATGAAACGAACTTTGCATACTGCGCTGCAAAAGCGCCTCGAGCGTCGACTGGAAGATTTCATCGAAGCGGTAACGACGCAACTCTTTCATGCCGGGAAATCCCAACTGGACCAGGGCGCTTTGGTTGGCTGCGACAATGGTGCCATCGTCTTCGACCATCAGCTTGCCATCGTGTACAGTATTGATGCTTTCCGGCCGACTGTGAAAATGAACCGGATGCGCATGCTTGCAGTTGACCGTGAGCAGACGGTTTTCGATCATGCGTGCTGTCATGCCTATGAGCACCAGGGAGTGCTGCTGCAACAGGGATGAACGGCTGGTGACGTCCAGCACGGCAATCATTTTGCCGGTGTGGTCCATCACGGGTACGGCCGAACAGGTCAGCAAAATATGTTTGTACAGGAAATGATCTGTCTGGCGGATCGCGATCGGCTCGCCGACAATCAGGCAGGTGCCCATGCCGTTGGTGCCGACTTCTTCCTCGCTCCAGACCGCGCCCAGGCGCAGGCCCAGGCTGGACAGGTCGCTTTCCAGATGATCTGCCGCCACCATATGCAGAATACAACCGTCGGTGTCCACCAGAACAACGGCCAGCTCCGGATCAGCCAGTTGCTGATACAGAATATTCATTTCGTGTTTGGCTTCGGTAATCAGTACCCGTTTTTGCTCGGCGCGCTCAATGCGCTCGGCATGTGTGAGGACCGGCGGCAGTCGCCGGCTTTCCGGGTCCAGACCATAATCGTTGACGCAGCGTCCCCATGAGGATGCGACCGCTGGGTCGATATCCGGCACCATGGCGCCATGATGGACGATCTGGTTGATCCGTTCAATGTGATTGCTCACCTCCAACGAGTACATGTCTCCTCCTGCTGTGCACCAGCCTCGTCCTGGTCATGGCCGGGGCGGGATTTTTGTTTTGCGTTTTTGATACATATGTTTATATCTTTTAATCTGATTGTATATCAGCTGGCGCGCTGTGCGCGTCTGGTTTGCCCCTATCAGTGTGACAATTTGTCGCCGGTGGCCGTGGCATTGTGTAACCCTGAACGCGCTCGTGAATTGGCGTCGTTACGAAATACCAGTGGCTTTTCCTCGATTGCCACGGCTGATTTCTGAGTGATCATATCGGTGATGACATGGTGATGGGGCGATTTGTCGCAGACCGGGTCCGCGTTGGCAGCGTCTCCTGTAAGCGCCAGGGCCTGGCAGCGACAGCCGCCGAAATCACGGTTTTTTTCCGGGCAGCTGCGACAGGGGTCTTTCATCCAGTCGTCGCCGCGAAACTGGTTGAAAGCGTCGCTGTGATACCAGATATCATGCAGGCGCGTCTGCGTGACATCGGGAAATTGCAGGCCGGGAATGGTTTTGGCCGCATGGCAGGGAAGGGCAGAGCCATCGGCCGAAACCGCCAGAAAAACCGAACCCCAGCCGTTCATACAGGCCTTGGGCCGGGTTTCAAAATAGTCGGGCACGACAAACAAAACACGCATGCGGTTGCCGTGCTTTTCACGATAGCGGTTGACCGCGGCTTCGGCGCGCTCCAATTGCGCCCGGTCGGGCAGAAGCTGTTGTCGATTGATCAGCCCCCAGCCGTAATACTGGGTGTTGGCCAATTCCAGGTATTCGACGCCCATCTGATCGGCCATGTCGATAATGCGTTCGATATGATCCAGGTTATAGCGATGCAGTACCACATTCAAAACCATGGGATACTCGAATTCACGGATCATGGCGGCGACGCGCGATTTCAGATCAAACGTTTTGGTGTGCGACAGAAAATCATTCATCTCCCGGGTCGAATCCTGGAAGGATAATTGGATATGGTCCAGTCCGGCCTCCCGGAATGCCGCCAGGCGTTCACGTTTCAGGCCCACGCCCGAGGTAATCAGATTGGTATAGAAACCCAGCCGGCGGCCTTCGGCAATCAATATTTCCAGGTCATCGCGCAACAGGGGCTCACCGCCTGAAAAACCCAGTTGTGCCGCGCCCAATTCGCGCGCCTGCTGCATGACATCGATCCACTGTGCCGTGGTCAGTTCGTGCGTATTGCTGGCGTAGTCTACCGGGTTATAACAGAACACGCAGTGCAGCGGGCAGCGGTAGGTCAGCTCGGCCAGCAGCCAGAGTGGCGGGGCAACGCTGGCCGGTGGTTTGGCCTGAACGGCTTGGGGCATATCCATGATGACCTCTATTTGATCCAGCCACGCTCCTGGGCCGCTTGCAGAAACGCTTCTACATCATTCTGCAGGCCTGTCGTGGCAAAACTGTTTTCCAGATCGGCAACAATCTGCGCAAGCGTGCGCTCGCCATCGCATCGACGCAAAATTTCTGCGGCGCTGTCGTTGAGTTTGACCATGCCTTCAGGATACAGCAGGACGTACGCATTTTGCGCCTTTTCATACTGCAGGCGAAACAGGCGGGATAGCAGCGGCTTTTCAGGCAAAGGAGCTGAATCAGGCATGGTCCACCTCGCTGTGGCTCAGGTCGCAGGCTTTTTCTATCGCATCCAGCATGGACCAGAGAATATCCAGTTTGAATTGCAGGATTTCCAGTGCCCGTGCCTGTTGTGAGCGAGTGGTAAAGTAATCCAGCGTGACTTCCAGGCCGTGCTCGACATCCCGCTCGGCCAGCGAAATCCTGCTGCGGAAATATGCCAGCCCATCACTTTCGATCCAGGGGTAATGACCGGGCCAGTTGGCCAGTCGATCTTTGTGAATTTTGGGCGCAAACATTTCAGTCAATGACGAGCAGACCGCCTCCTGCCATGGCGCCTGGCGGGCGAAATTGACGTAGGCGTCCACCGCAAAGCGCACGCCCGGAACGACGCGTTTCAGTGACCACAACTCTTCGCGGCTGATGCCGACCGCCTCGCCCAGGCGCGTCCATGCCTCGATGCCCCCTTCGTTGTCGTCGAATCCATCGTGGTCCAGCATCCGCAGGATCCAGCGTCGACGGGTTTCTCTGTCGGGGCAGTTGGACATGACCGCCGCGTCTTTCAAAGGAATGTTGATCTGATAATAAAAGCGGTTGGCAACCCAGCAACGGATATCTTCTTCCGATAGCTGGCCACTGTTCATCCTGACATTGAAGGGATGATGAATGTGATAGCCGGCACCTTTGGCGCGCAGTTGCTGCTCAAATTCGGTACGATCCCAGGCATTGGGATCGGTCTGTTTGGTGTTATAGCCTGCGAGGCTGGAAAGGGTGATGCTCACAATGTGATCTCCATGCCGTCAACGGCAATTTCTATTGCATGTGCCTGCAGCACCGCGGCTTCCTGCGAATCCTGGTTCAGGATGGGGTTGCTGTTGTTGATATGAATCAGAATCTTGCGCTTATCATCTCCCAGCGAGTCCAGCACGCTGATCATGCCGCCCGGTCCTGATTGGGGAAGATGACCCATTTGCGCAGCGGTCTTGCGCGACAGGCCAAGACGAATCATTTCGTCTTCGGTCCACACGGTGCCGTCCACCAGGATACAGTCTGCGCGCGACATGGCTTCAAGCACCAGCGGCTCCATCTGACCCAGTCCCGGTGCATAGAACAGGGTCTTGCCGGTTTTTTCATTTGTCATCAGCAGGCCGATATTATCGCCCGTCTGCGGATTGGCGCGGTTCGGAGAGTAGGGGGGCGCCTTGCTCGATAAGGGGAACGGCATGATCGTGATATCGGGCAGGTGTTCAAGACGCAGAGGCGGGCCGAAGCGGTTGGCCTGGACGTCAATGGGCTGGTGCTCCAGTCCGCAATAATGAGACAGCACTTGCGTCAGAGGCAGGCCGCTGCTCAGGTCATGCCAGACAGGCTGTGTACAGTATAACGGTAGCGGCGTGCCGCTTTCGCGCAACATCAGCAGTCCGGTGACGTGATCAATCTGTGCGTCCATTAATATCACAGATGTGATACCGGTGTCGCGTATGCTGCGTGCAGGCTGCAGGGCAGGATTCGATTGAATTTGCTTGAGAATATCGGGGGAGGCATTGACCAGCAGCCATTGAACGCCATCGGCTGAAACGGCAATGGACGATTGCGTTCGGGGAATGGCGCGAATGGTGTTGCGACGGATGCCATCGCAATTCGGGCAGTTGCAGTTCCACTGCGGGAATCCGCCGCCAGCGGCAGAACCAAGGACAAGAATTTTCATAGGTAGCATGCAAAACGGCGCTGGCTCACGCCAACGCCGCATGGTAAGAGCAGTATTTGCAGATTAGCGGTTGGCAATGTACATCGTGATTTCAAAGCCGAAACGCAGATCGCAAAACTCGGGGGTTGTCCATTTCATAATTGTGTCCTTTACAGATTGGATGATTGAAGTGGCTGGCTGAACGATGGTGCTTGAACGGCCAGTACGACGTTGATATTTCAGGTTTGATACTGTCATACATGACTGTAAAACGCTGTGCAGTCAAATTAATGGTAGCATGACCCCGATATTTGTCAAGGCGCTTTAACCTGCAAAAAAATTCCGGTATCCGATCGCGTGCGCAATTCGTGGTCAATGTGCGCCACCGGTCCAATTGCTGTCAGGAATGTTTTTTGAAATGAACTCGCCTCTCTCTCAAGGTTTCTTAAAAACGCCCGACGATCACGATTTGTATTATGCCCAATATGGCAATATGCAGGCTCCGGCAGTGGTTGTCCTGCATGGCGGACCCGGCAGCAGCTGTTATCCCGGCATGCTGGACTGGTTCGATCTGACGCGCTGGCGGGTCGTACTCTTTGATCAGCGCGGTTGCGGCAAAAGCCGTCCTACCGGCAGTCTGCAGCATAATACCACGGGCCATTTGGTAGACGATATCGAACGTTTGCGCCAGCATCTGGCCATCTCCGAATGGGTTGTTCTGGGCGGTTCCTGGGGCGCGTTCCTGGCGCTGGCCTATGCTGCAGAGCATGCGCAGACCATTCGTCATTTGCTGCTGCGTGGCGTGTTTTTACCGTCCCGATTGCAATTGCAATGGTTTTTTCAGGATCTGCGCGCCCTGGTCCCCCAGGCCTGGCAGAGGCTGACAGAAACCATGACGCCAGCGGAAAAGGCATCGGTGTTCGAGACGCTGGCCTCCGGCCTGCTTGGTTCTGACCAGGATCGTCAACGTGATATCGCGCAGCGCTGGGGTCAGTATGAAGACGGTATCATGGCAGCCATGATGCAGCGCAACGATCAGGCGGATCGTCGCGCGTCGAAGTACAGTGAAAAGCAGCAGAGTCATGAAGAGCAGACTCAGGCAATGATGCGCAGGATTCACAAGTTTCGCATCCAGGCTCACTATCTGCATCACCAGGCCTTTGTCGAGCTGCCGTCGCTGCTGTCCCGGCTTGAACGGGTCGGCACACCGGTAACCGTGGTGCACGGTACGCATGACTGGATTTGTCCTGCGGCAAATATCCATTTGCTGCTGCCTTATCTGCGTCAGGCCGATATGCGCTGGGTGCCGGGCGGCACACATACACCTGCCGATCCGCTGCTGCTGGCGGGCCTGCGCCAGGCCCTGATTGATATTTCCTCGTCGCCTGAATAAGTCTGCCGACGGTGCGCAAGTGTACCGGTTGCCGGTGCAATGCCAAGGGGATGGAACAGCCTGTATCGTATTCTGAACAACTCCTGGTTGATGCCGGAAAGAATGGAACCTTGTCCCGTCGCGGTTTTGGCTTGGCTGTGCCTGCGTCTGATGGATGCTTTGCCGGTTCTGCACAATGCTCTCCCGCCTGGCATGGAAGTTGCTTGAGTACAAACTAACGCCCATCCATAACCAATCCGGAGACACATATGAGTTACAATATCCATCCCGCCGTTAACAATGGTGTTCAGGCAAGGGCAGACAATAATTTTACCGGCGGCAAGCTGGTATGTGATTGCGAGACTGACAGGGTCGAAGTCACAATCAATTCGCAATCGGCTCATAATCACCTTTGTGGTTGTTCCAAATGCTGGCGGCCGACCGGCGCCCTGTTTTCCCAGGTTGCCGTCGTACCGAAAGAAGCGGTTCAGGTTACTGCCCATGCGGACAAACTCAAGGTGGTAGACGAGTCGGCCGCCATTCAGCGACATGCATGCAGCGGTTGCGGTGTGCATATGTACGGGCGGATTGAAAATACCCAGCACCCATTTTATGGACTGGATTTCATCCATACCGAGAGATCTCCCGATACCGGCTGGTCTGCGCCTACATTTGCCGCTTTCGTATCTTCTATCATCGAAACCGGAACAGATCCTGCCGAGATGAGCGGGATTCGGGCGCGCTTGAACGAACTGGGACTGCCACCCTATGATTGCCTGTCGCCGGCACTAATGGACGTCATCGCAACGCATGTTGCAAAATCAAAACATGCATCTTAAGCAGGAGTTGAAGTAATGGATACAAAAGCCGCTGTTGCCACCAAAGCGGGGGCACCGCTGACGATCGAGACTGTTCAGCTGGACGGTCCGCGCGCCTTTGAGGTTCTGGTGGAAATCAAGGCATCGGGTGTGTGTCACACCGACATGTTCACACTGTCCGGTGACGATCCGGAAGGTATTTTTCCGGCCATTCTGGGTCATGAGGGCGCCGGTGTGGTCGTGGAAGTAGGGTCGGGTGTCACCACGCTCAAACCCGGCGACCACGTGATTCCGCTTTATACGCCAGAGTGCCGCAACTGCGAATTCTGCCTGTCCCGCAAAACCAATCTTTGCGGCGCCATTCGTGAAACGCAGGGCAAAGGCCTGATGCCTGACGGCACCAGCCGCTTCAAACTGAACGGCAAGGATGTGTTCCATTACATGGGCACGTCGACCTTTTCCAACTATACCGTCGTACCGGAAATTGCCCTGGCAAAAATCCGTGAAGATGCGCCTTTCGAAAAAGTCTGCTATATCGGCTGCGGCGTCACCACCGGTGTCGGCGCCGTGATCTATACGGCCAAGGTTCAGCCGGGCGACAAGGTCATTGTGTTCGGCCTGGGCGGCATTGGGCTGAACGTGGTGCAGGGGGCTCGCATGGCGGGCGCCGATATGATTATCGGTGTGGACATCAACCCGGCGCGTGAAGAGCTGGCACGCAAATTCGGCATGACGCACTTTGTCAATCCGAAAGAAGTCGAAGGCGAGATCGTGCCGTATCTGGTCAGTCTGACCAAGGGCGGCGCCGATCATACCTTTGAGTGTATCGGGAACGTCAACCTCATGCGCCAGGCGCTTGAATCCTGCCATAAGGGCTGGGGCAAGAGCACCATTATCGGTGTTGCCGGCGCAGGTCAGGAAATTTCCACCCGGCCATTCCAGCTGGTGACCGGCCGCGTCTGGCAGGGGTCTGCTTTCGGCGGCGCACGTGGCCGTACCGATGTGCCCAAAATTGTGGACTGGTATATGGAAGGCAAGATCAATATCGATGATTTGATCACGCATGTCATGCCCATCGAAAAGATCAACGAAGCGTTCGATCTGATGCATGAAGGCAAGTCCATCCGTTCGGTCGTCACATTCGATTGATCGGAGTGAAGATTTGAGGCATACGATCTGCAGACAGTGTGCCTTTCAGAAGCAGTAAGCCTGTCGTGCCGTTACGGACACAACAGATAAATAGAGGGGGCTCCTGTTCAGGAGCCCCTTCGCTATTTCGGAAAATACAATACTGTTCAGAGAGGCATCAGGCAGCGACCGCCTGTTGTTCATAGATGCGTGCCATCTGCTCCAGCGGAACCGGTTTGATGCCGGAGGCGCGACCTGCGCAACCGAAAGCGTCAAAACGCTGTTCACAAATCTGTCTGGCGGCAGCCGTGGCTTCTTTGAAGAATTTTCTTGGATCGAATTCAGATGTGTTTTGCATCATGCTGCGACGCATAGCACCTGTCATGGCCAGACGAATATCAGTATCAATATTGACTTTGCGCACACCGTTTTTAATGCCTTCGCAAATTTCCTGCACCGGTACGCCATAGGTTTCGCGAATGTCACCGCCATGCTCGCGGATGATCTGCAACCATTCCTGCGGAACCGATGAGGAGCCGTGCATGACCAGATGGGTATTGGGAATGCGCTCGTGGATGGCGCGGATACGATCAATCGCCAGAATATCGCCAGTGGGCTTGCGGGTAAATTTATAGGCGCCATGGCTGGTGCCGATGGCAATGGCCAGAGCATCCACGCCGGTTCTGGCCACAAAGTCGGCCGCCTGCTCCGGGTCGGTCAGCAATTGCTCATGCGACAGGACGCCCTCGGCGCCGGAACCGTCTTCTTCTCCTGCCTGACCCGATTCCAGCGAACCCAGGCAGCCCAGTTCGCCCTCTACCGAAACACCCACGCAATGCGCCATGTCGGCAACCTGTCGCGTGACCGCAACATTATATTCATACGAAGCCGGGGTTTTCATGTCGGCCAGCAGCGAACCATCCATCATCACACTTGAAAAACCGGAACGGATGGACGCCTGGCACACGGCCGCGCTGGCACCGTGGTCCTGATGCATACACACCGGGATATCGGGCCAGGATTCGATAGCGGCTTCAACCAGCCGGCGCAGGAACGCTTCGCCGGCATATTTGCGGGCACCGGCCGAGGCCTGCAGAATGACAGGGCTGTCCCGGTTTTCTGCCGCCTGCATGATGGCCTGGATCTGTTCCAGATTATTGACATTGAAGGCGGGAATGCCGTAATCATGTTCTGCAGCGTGATCCAGCAATTGACGTAAAGAAACGAGAGCCATGTTGATCTCCTTGGAAGGGCGGCGTCCGTGAACAACACGGACGCGGTGAACAAAGGGTTATTGACTGGTTTTGAGCAAGGAACGCACGGCGTCACACACGGTGTCCGGGGTCAGGCCGAAGTAGTGGTAGAGCTGCCCGGCGGGTGCGGATTCCCCAAATGTGTCGATGCCGATGGCGGTGCCCTGATTGACGACACCGCGCCAGAACCCGCTGGCACCGGCTTCAATACTGATACGAGGCAGGCCTGGCGGCAGGACCTGATCCTGCCAGGAAGCGGGCTGGGTGAAGAAGACTTCCACGCAAGGCATGGAAACGACGCGCACCGCAATCGCCTCGTCTTGTAACGCGCTGGCCGCTTTCATAGCGATCTCCACTTCGGAGCCGGTCGCAATCAGCACGGCTTGTGGCTGTGTCGTATCGTGCAGGATGTAGCCGCCGCGGGCGATCTCGGCGCGTTGCGCCTTGTCGCGGGTAAAGGGCGTCAGCCCCTGGCGCGACAAAATCAGGCAGCCCGGACCGTCGCGACGCTGCAATACAGCCTGCCAGGCCAGGGCGGTCTCCTCGCCGTCGCAGGGTCGCCAGACCTGGTTATTGGGAATCAGGCGCAGCGCGCCCAGATGTTCGATTGGCTGATGTGTGGGACCGTCTTCTCCCAGGCCGATGGAATCGTGTGTGAAGACATGAATCACGCGCTGCTTCATGAGCGCCGCCATGCGGATCGCATTGCGCGAATAATCCGAGAACGTCAGGAACGTCCCGCCATAGGGAATGAATCCGCCGTGCAAGGCCAGGCCATTCATCATGGCGGCCATGCCGAATTCGCGCACACCATAGCTCAAATAGTTACCCTGACCATGATGATTGACCCAGACTGACGATTTGACGTTGGTCAGGTTCGAGCCCGTCAGATCGGCCGAGCCACCTAACAGGCCGGGCAGGGTGGGCGTGATGGCTTCGAGCACCAGCTGTGACGCCTTGCGTGTGGCCACTTTACTGTGCAGGGCGTCAGACGTGTTCAGCAGCGCTTCCAGTTCCTGCAGCGTGTCTGCGGGAATGTCGCCGGACAGGCGCAGTGCCAGTTCACGCGCATCATCCGGATAGTGGGCCTGCCACCGATCGTAATCCCGTTGCCAGGCCGCCTGGCGCATGGTGCCCGCTTTGACCGCGTTCCAGCCGTTGACGATATCCTGGGGCAATTCGAATTCGGCGTGATGCCAGTTGCGCGCGGCGCGCATGGCAGCGATTTCGTCTGCGCCCAGCGGCGCGCCATGGACATCGTGGCTGCCAGCCTTGGTCGGTGCGCCGTGACCGATGCGGGTGCGGCAGCAGATCAGGGTCGGGTGGTTTAATGACGCCTGTGATTTTGCCTGCGTGATGGCTGCGTCAATGGCGGCGGCATCATGACCGTCTACATCGGCAATCACGTTCCAGTTATAGGCGGCAAAGCGTGTCGGGGTATGGTCGCCGAACCAGCCGGAGATATCGCCATCAATCGAAATACCATTATCGTCATAAAGACAGATCAGTTTGCCCAGTCCAAGCGTACCTGCCAGGGAGCAGGCTTCGTGGCTGATGCCTTCCATCAGGCAGCCATCGCCCAGAAACACATAGGTGTAATGATCCACAATCTCATGACCGGGGCGATTGTAGCGACGCGCAAGCAGCTTTTCGGCAAGCGCCATGCCGACCGCATTGGCCAGTCCCTGGCCCAGCGGACCGGTGGTGGTTTCCACGCCCGGGGTCAGTCCCACTTCGGGGTGGCCCGGGGTTTTGGAATGCAGTTGGCGGAACTGGCGTATTTCCTGCAGTGGCAGATCGTAGCCGCTCAGATGAAGCAGGGCGTACAACAGCATGGAGCCATGTCCGTTGGAGAGCACAAAACGATCGCGGTTGAACCAGCCGGGGTCGGCCGGGTTGTGGGACAGGTGGCGGCGCCACAGGACCTGAGCAATATCGGCCATTCCCATGGGCGCGCCGGGGTGGCCCGATTGGGCCTGCTCCACCGCGTCGGCAGCCAGAAAGCGCAAGGCATCGGCATGGCGTGTGTCGGGCACGGTGATTTTCTCGGCAACATTCATCTTGTGTTCTCCTTAGGTCTGCGTGGCGCGCTTTTTGCGTTCCATCATGCGCCAGATAAATGGGGTGAAGATCAGTTGCATGGCCAGTTCCATCTTGCCGCCGGGTACCACGATTGTGTTCGCGCGCGACATGAAGGAGTCGTGAACCATATTGAGCAAGTATTGAAAATCAATGCCCTTGGGATTGGCAAAGCGGATGACCACGAAGCTTTCATCGGGGGCGGGTATGTCGCGCGCAATGAATGGATTGGAGGTGTCTACGCAGGGCACGCGCTGGAAATTGACATGAGTCAGCGAAAATTGCGGGCAGATATGATTTACATAGTCGGGCATGCGCCGCAAAATGGTATCGGTAACCGCTTCGGCCGAATAACCCCGGGTGGATTTGTCGCGCCACAGTTTCTGAATCCACTCCAGATTGATGACCGGTACGACGCCGACCAGCAGATCCGGAAATTGTGCGATATTGATATCCTTGTGTACGACTGCGCCATGCAGCCCTTCATAGAAAAGCAGATCGGTGCCGGCAGGAATATCTTCCCAGGCCGTGAACGTACCCGGTTCCTGTTGATATGGCGCTGCTTCGCGCGTGTCGTGCAGATACTTGCGGCGTTTGCCGCTGCCGGTTTCACTGTAGCTGCGAAAAAGCGTTTCCAGTTCTGCAAACAGGTTGGTGTCCGGGCCGAAATGACTGAAATTGGCATTGCCGCTTTTTTCTGCGACGGCCTGCCGCTCCTTCATTTCGGCGCGGTTATAGCGGTGAAAACTATCTCCTTCAATGGAGGCGGCGGTCACACCTTCGCGCCGAAAAATATTCTCGAATGTTCGGGTGACCGACGTGGTTCCTGCGCCTGAAGAACCGGTAATGGAGATAATCGGGTGGCGTTCTGACATAATGATGGCCCCTGGATGAATAATAAATAAAATGGTTTGCACCGGCATCGCGCGATAGCGGGCCGTCAGCGGGAGGGCGTTCGGCGTACCGCTTTGCATCTGGCCGGCCTATTGCATATTCGGTGACTCCGTAAACAGGCTGCGCTCATGAAAGAGCGGATTGGGCGAGTCAATTTGTAAAGGATGCTTGTGAAAGTCTTCTATGCGTTCCACTTCGTTCTTTGATCCGAATATCAGACCGATACGCTCGTGAATGGCAGTGGGCGTGACTTCCAGGACCGGCTGGCGACCCGTGCTGGCCCGTCCGCCAGCCTGCTCCATGATGAAGGCGATCGGGTTGGCTTCATAGAGCAAACGCAGTCGACCGTTGCGCTGGGGCTGTTTGTTGTCTCGTGGGTATAGAAACACGCCGCCGCGCATCAGGATACGGTGGGCTTCGGCCACCAGTGAGGCGATCCAGCGCATATTGAAGTCTTTGCCGCGTTCTCCTGTTTTGCCGGCGATGCATTCGTCCACATACCGCCGCACCGGGTCCTCCCAGAATCGGCTGTTGGAGGTGTTGATGGCATATTCGCAGGTATCCTCGGGAATTTTCAGATTGGGGTGCGTCAGCATGAATTCGCCCACTTGTGGACACAGCGTAAAGGCATGCACCCCATTGCCGACCGTCAGTACAAGCATGGTCGATGGTCCGTAAATCGCGTAACCGGCCGCCACCTGCTGCACGCCCGGTTGCAGATAATCCTCGGCCCGGGTCGGGCGTCGGGAGTCGGGTGTACGCAGCACCGAGAAAATACTACCGACGGCAACATTTACATCGATATTGGAGGATCCGTCCAGCGGGTCGAACAACAGCAGGTATGCGCCGCGACTGTAGGGTTTGGGGATACGATAAGGTTCATCCAGTTCTTCCGAGACCATGCCGGCCAGCTGTCCGCCCCATTTGTTTCCTTCAATGAACAGATCATTGCTCAGCACATCCAGTTTCTTTTGCTCTTCGCCCTGCACATTGGTGGAATCGGCGCTTCCATTGATGCCCGCAAGGGCGCCGCAGGCAATAGCATGTGAAATTCTGCGGCAGACCAGCGCGATATTGAGTATCACGCTGTTGAAGTCTCCGCCCGCTTCGGGAAAGCGCTTGCGTTCGTCGATCAGAAACTGTGTCAGGGTAGGGCGTTGTGGGTAGGGCATGATCGTCTCCTCTTTCTGAATCATGGATATCGGTATTCAGCCGGCCTTGAGCAGCGGATCGGCATGCAGGCATTTGAGCGTGAGCAGATCCACCATCGTCTGGTGAAGGCCGTTGCCGGACGGCACTGGCAAATCCGGTTCACCCAGATGCGGCAGCACCAGCATGGCAGCGCTGAAATCCTGATCACGGGTGTAATGCGTCGGCGTAATGATGGTTGCAATACCGGCCTGTGTAGCCGCTTGCAGGCCGTTCGCGGAATCCTCAAAGGCGATGCAATTGGCCGGTTCCACCTTAAGCTGGGCGAGGGCGTGCAGGTAGACGTCGGGGTCCGGCTTTTTTTTGCCCGGGGAGCTGGCGTCGCAAATGACGGCAAAGAACTTTCGCCAATCTGCGCCAAGGCAATGCTCCAGCAGGGCTTGTACATTGGCTGGGGTGGTGGTGGTCGCAATGGCGACCGGCATGCCGGCGCAATACGCGTCAATAATCAGGCGATGGATACCGGGGCGCAAGGTCAGCTGTCCGTTGTCCACCAGGCGCGCATATTCCCGGGTCTTCAGTGCATGAATCTCACGAATTTTGCGTGCCGCTTCCAGTGTACTGGCGCCCCTGGGATCGATGGACAGCCAGTAATGGGCAATGCGCTCCTTGCCGCCACTGATGGCAAGCAGTTCCTTATAAAGATCCTCGTTCCAGTACCAGTCCAGGCCTGCAAGGATAAAGGCAGTGTTGAATGCGCGCAAATGGACCGATTCGGTATCGGCCAGTGTGCCATCTACATCGAAGATCAGTGCCTTGAGCATGTCATGTCTCCCTGTGGTCAGCCTTGTGGTTATTCTGTTCATGGGCGGCGTCTGTATCCGGAGCGGCTTCACTGAACACCCGGCTGGCCAGAATGTCCTGCGCGGCAATCGTCTGCAGTGCTTCGTCGCTGACGCTGTCGGGATTTTGCATGAGCCTGGAGGCGTGACGCAGGCGCGCCCGTTCAAGGGCGTTGCGCACGCTGCGGGCATTGGCAAAGTAGGGCTGTTGCATGCGTTTGACAATATAGTCGGCAAAGGCCTGTTGCGCCTGCGCGTCGAGCCGGTACTGCATGCCTTCGAGCATAATGCCAGCGATCTGTTCCAGTTCGCCGGGTGCATAATCCGGAAAATCAATGTGATGGGCGACACGTGAAGACATGCCCGGATTAGAGGAAAAAAATCGATCCATCCTGTCCTTGTAACCCGCAAAAATCACCACCAGATCATCACGATTGTTTTCCATGACCTGAAGCAGAATTTCAATGGCTTCCTGGCCATAGTCACGTTCATTTTCCGGGCGATACAGGTAATAGGCCTCATCGATAAACAGAACACCGCCCATGGCCTTTTTAAGAATCTCTTTGGTTTTTGGCGCCGTGTGCCCGATATACTGGCCGACCAGATCGTCGCGAGTCACGGCCACTAGATGACCGCGCCGCAGATAGCCCAGCCGATGCAGGATCTCGGCCATGCGCATGGCGACCGTGGTTTTGCCGGTGCCGGGATTGCCGGTAAAACTCATATGCAGGCTGGGCGCACCCGTACGCAGGCCGCGCTCGGCCCGCAGCTTGTCGACCAGAAGCAGGGCGGCAATATCACGAATGCGCTGCTTGACCGGCGTCAGCCCGATCAGCTCGCGATCGAGCTGCTGCAGTGTAGCGGCAATGGCCTGCCTGTCCTGGGCAGACGTGCTGTCGCTTGTCTTGCGTTCTGTGGGCGGGCGTTCTGCGGTGACCGTCGCTTGGGTCATCATGCTCTCCTTTTATTTGCAGTGATTTTCGTCAGGCGGCTTGATTTCCCGGTGCCGCCCGGGCAAGGCCATCAATAGCGGTTGCCTTCAGGTGCAGTCACGACGGCGTAGCTTTCGGTGGTGTAGCGCATGCGTCTACCGTCAATTTCCTGGCGAACCAGGCGGAAACCCGGCTCGTTTTCAGGGCGATTGACGATGAAGGACATCACAACAGACTCGACGGTATGGGTCGAATCAAACGCTGTGACCCGGATATAGTGATTCGGAAACGTATTGCGCGCCTGCTCGATTTCCTGCAATATGCCGGCGGCATCGCGCAGATCGAACATGGGGTTGCCGAACATCTCCCAGAAGGTATTGCGCGGGTGCGGATCATCGGTATATTCAATGCCCACCGCCCAGCCGTTATCCAGGCAATACTGGAGCTGTTTAGTGATCTGTTCGTTGGTCAGATCGGGAAGAAACGAGAAGGTGCCTTGTGTAATTCGCATGATGTTTTTTCCTGTCGTGAAATGCGGTAATTTTTGCCTGCCTGTGGCAACTGTGAATACAGCAACTGTGAGTTGAAAAACTATGATTCCAACAACTGTGACTTCAGGCAACAGAAGGCATGGGCGTGTAGTCGGACGTGTCGGTGGACTGATAATTGAAAGTGACTTCACCCCAGGTATCCAGGGCTGCGCGCAAGGGGCCGCAGTGTTTGGCGGCGTCCTTGAGAATTTGCGGGCCTTCCTCTGCGATATTGCGACCCTCATTGCGCGCCAGCACCATCGATTCGAGTGCGACCCGGTTGGCGACCGCGCCTGCCTGAATGCCATCGGGGTGACCAATGGTGCCCCCGCCAAACTGCAACACCACATCATCGCCGAACAAGTCCAGCAACTGGTGCATCTGCCCGGCATGAATGCCGCCAGAGGCTACCGGCAAAACCTTGCGCAATGCCACCCAGTCCTGATCGAAGAAAATACCGCGCGGCAAGTCGGTTTCTGTGTAAGACTGACGGCAGACGTTGTAGTAGCCCTGTACGGTCATGGGATCGCCTTCAAGTTTGCCGACCGCGGTGCCAGCATGCACATGGTCCACGCCGGCCAGGCGCAGCCATTTGGCAATCACCCGGAAAGAAATACCGTGATTTTTCTGGCGCGTATACGTGCCGTGGCCGGCGCGATGCATATGCAAAATCATGTCGTTCTGCCGGCACCAGTGTGAGATCGACTGAATCGCAGTCCAGCCGACCACCAGATCGACCATGACAATAATAGATCCGAGCTCCTTGGCAAACTCTGCGCGACGGTACATCTCTTCCATGGTGCCGGCGGTGATATTCAGATAACTTCCCTTGACTTCGCCGGTTGCCGCAGATGCCTTGTTGACGGCGTCCATCACAAACAAAAAGCGGTCGCGCCAATGCATAAAGGGTTGTGAGTTGATGTTCTCGTCGTCCTTCATGAAGTCCAGGCCGCCTTTGAGGCCTTCATACACTACACGGCCATAATTGCGTCCGGACAAGCCCAGCTTCGGCTTGGTCGTCGCGCCCAGTAACGGACGTCCGAATTTATCCAGGCGTTCGCGTTCCACAATAATGCCTGTCGGTGGGCCCGCAAAGGTTTTCACATAGGCTGGCGGAAAGCGCATATCTTCAAGGCGCGCGGCTTTCAGCGGCTTGAAGCTGAAGACATTGCCGATAATGGATGCGGTCACGTTTGTGATCGAACCTTCTTCAAAGAGCGACAGATCATAGGCGATATAGCAGAAGTATTGATTCTCGCCGTTAGGGACGGGCTCGACCTTATATGCTTTGGCCCGATACTTGTCGCAAGCAGTCAGCCTGTCGGTCCAGACGACAGTCCAGGTGGCAGTGGACGATTCCCCGGCCACGGCGGCAGCCGCTTCGATCGGGTCGACGCCTTCCTGGGGTGTGATACGGAACACGGCAAGAATATCGGTGTCGGAAGGCTCATAGTCGCCATCCCAGTAGCCCATTTGTGCATATTTGAGTACACCGGCGGCGTAACGTTTTTTCTGATCTCTGATCTGGACGTTGCTGATATCGTTCATTGTTTATCTCCTGAATGCCTTGTGTGATCAAGCCGGCAGGATGTTGCGTCTGACGGGTATGAACAAACTATACAAACGCGCATGCTTCAGGTCTAATAATAAATATCGGAAAAATCATAAGCGCAGGCTTATACATCACCATGCGACGTTACACACTGAGACAGCTTGATACTTTCCTGGAAGTGGCCCGCGCCGAGTCGGTATCGAAGGCGGCCGAGAAACTGCATGTCACGCAGCCGGCGGTATCAACGCAACTGAAGCAACTGGAAGAGGTGCTGGGAATTGCGCTGGTGGAGGCCAACGGGCGGCAGATCCGCCTGACCGATGCGGGGCGAGAGGTCGAGCAGTTTGCCATCGCGGCCACCTCGCAACTGAGCCAGCTTGATGATGTGGTCGAAGACCTCAAAGGCTTGCAGCGCGGTCGTATCAGCCTGGGTATAGTGGGTACGGCAAAATATTTCGTCCCCATGCTGCTGGTGCATTTCCGGCGTAAATTTCCGTCAATTGAAATTTCACTGCAGATACAGAACCGGGACCAGATATTCAGAATGCTCGAGCGCAACGAACTGGATCTGGCGATCACAGGTCGTGTGCCCGAGGCGCTCGATTGCCTGTCCGAGGCGTTTGCCACCAATCCGCTCGGGTTTGTGAGCGCGCCAGGCCACCCGCTGTCGCGGCGGCGGCAGGCGCCGCTGTCCATTTTCAACGATGTTGATTTTGTGGTGCGCGAGAACGGGTCGGGCACACGCGCGACCATGGAAAGTGTTTTTGAAAAGCACCAGATCGCTCCGCGCATTGTGATGGAAATGCCCAGCAACGAATCCATCAAGCAGGCCGTCATGGCAGGCATGGGCGTGACTTTTTTATCGTTGCGTACCGTACGTCACGAGCTGGCGGCAGGGCATTTGGTGCTACTCGATATGCAGGGGATGCCTATCGTCCGTCAGTGGCGGGTCGCCCATTTGAGAACCAAAAAGCTGGCGCCCGCCGCGCTGGGGCTCAAGGCGTTTCTGATCAGTGATGGTGCTGCACTCATTAATGTGTGGGCCTGAGCCGACGTGGTACACAGTGTCACGCATGCGTCACATCAGCGTGTGCGGTTGGGCAAGATGTCTCGATTTCGGTTGCAAGCCATCGCGGTCCTGCGATTGCGAAGCCGGTTTTCATATCCATTTGTTAACGTCAGGACGCGGCTGGCGCAAGAATAGATCGACTGTCTAAGGGTTTATCACTACTGCGGGCCGTCTGGTATGGATATTGCTTAAGAAGGAGCGCGAGAGGTTTAAACGCACACACTGGCAGGGGTGTTATCGCGCCGGCAGATCAGCGCGGGATAACGAAATGATACTTCTAAGCAATAATGGACGGAGACAATAGATGAAGCGAATACTGCTTTCTATCACGCTCGCGATGGGAGTTGCGGTTCCCTTCGCGCATGCGAACGACAAACTGATCGAACTTTCCAAAAGCGATGAAAACTGGGTGCTGCCCGGCAGAACCTATAGTGAAACCAACTACAGTCCGATGAAGCAGATCAACGTTGACAATGTCAAGACGTTGAAGCCGGCCTGGAGTTTTTCAACGGGCGTGCTGAACGGACATGAAGGAACGCCGCTCGTTGTGAATAATGTCATGTACATTCACACACCGTTTCCCAATACAACTTACGCGGTAGACCTGAAGGAACCGGGGAAAATTTTGTGGAAACACGTGCCCAAGCAAAGTGCTGCTGCCCGTTCCGTGGCTTGTTGCGACGTTGTTAACCGTGGTCTGGGCTATTGGCCGGGTGATGGTAAGACACCACCGCTGATTCTCAAGACTTTGCTTGACGGTCACGTTGTTGCATTGAATGCCGAAACGGGCGAGGAGTATTGGAAGGTCGAGAACTCGGATTATAAGGTGGGTTCAACACTGACCATCGCGCCTTATGTTGTCAAGGATATCGTGCTGATCGGTTCCTCGGGCGCGGAACTGGGTGTGCGGGGATACGTGACGGCGTATGACGTCAAAACCGGTGAGCAGAAATGGCGTGCCTATGCCACAGGCCCTGACGAAGATATTATCCTTGCAGATAATTTCAACGAGAAGAATCCACATTACGGTCAGAAAGGCCTGGGTACCGAGACGTGGGAAGGGGACGCATGGAAAATCGGCGGCGGCACCAACTGGGGCTGGTATGCCTACGATCCCGATACCAACATGGTGTATTTCGGTACCGGCAACCCCGCTCCATGGAATGAAACCATGCGTCCTGGCGACAACAAATGGACGATGGCGATCTGGGGCAGGGATGTTGATACCGGCCAGGCAAAATTCGCCTATCAGAAAACACCTCACGATGAATGGGACTATGCCGGCGTGAACGTCATGATGCTCAGTGAGCAAAAAGACAAGAACGGTAAAATGCGTAAGCTGCTGACCCATCCCGATCGTAACGGCATTATCTATACGCTGGATCGGGAAACAGGCGAAATGGTATCTGCCGACAAGATTGACGATACGGTGAACTGGGTCAAGAAAGTCGACCTCGAAACCGGCCTGCCATTGCGCGATCCTGAATTTGGAACCCGCATGGATCATAAAGGTCGTGATATCTGCCCATCCGCCATGGGTTATCACAACCAGGGGCACGATTCCTACGATCCCGAGAAGCAACGATTCTATATGGGTGTGAACCATATTTGTATGGATTGGGAGCCATTCATGCTGCCTTACCGTGCCGGCCAGTTCTTCGTGGGCGCGACCTTGAGCATGTATCCGGGGCCCAAGGGTGACCGCCAGAACTTTACTGGTCTGGGTCAGGTCAAGTCATATGATGCCATTACCGGCAAATTTGACTGGGAAGTGATGGAACGCTTTGCAGTCTGGGGCGGTACCATGGCGACTGCCGGCAATCTGGTGTTCTACGGTACCCTGGATGGGTATATCAAAGCACGTGACACCCGTAATGGCAACCTTGTCTGGAAATACCGGCTGCCTTCCGGCGTCATTGGCCATCCTATGACGTACATGCATGACGGCGTTCAGTATGTCGCTATTTTCTACGGTGTGGGCGGCTGGCCTGGCGTCGGCCTGGTGTTCGATCTGGATGATCCGACAGCAGGTCTTGGCTCGGTCGGCGCGTTCAAAAATATTCAGCACTACACCGCGATGGGTGGTGGGGTGATGGTCTTCTCACTCGATGGAAAAGGAGTGTACGACGATCCTAACCTGGGTGAATATGCCGCCATGAATACTTCTGCCAAGCCAGCAGGCAAGGCAGAGGACAAGAGCGCCAAGCAGTAACGGCAGCAAGGGTACACCCGCCGTTTCTGAGGGAAATGGCGGGTGGTTGGATAGGCAGATTAAAAAGAACCGGCAAACAGGCCGGGATAATGGAGACAAATATGTTGAAAGTGACGCGAGGGAAATGGGCCGGCTCATGTATACCTGCTTCGGCAATGTTCGTGGCGCTACTCTTGGCAGGAAGCAGCAGTGCGCAGCAGGTTGAAGGCGAAGTTCCAGCGTCGGCAGACACGTTGCGTATTTGTGCGTCATCTCACGAAAATCCCTATACCAGTAAAGACGGGACGGGTTTCGAAAATAAGGTGGCAGATCTGGTCGCAAAATCCATCAACCGGAAGCCTGTCTTCGTATACACAGACAAGCCGGCTATCTATCTGGTTCGGGATTTCCTGGATAAAAATCAGTGCGACGTGGTCATGGGATTGGATACGGGCGATGAGCGGGTACTGACGTCAAAACCGTATTACCGTACCGGCTACGTATTCGTGACACGTACCGATAGAAATATTCATATCAAGGACTGGGAAGACAGTCAGCTGGAGAAACTGACCAGCATCGCCATGTCGGTCGGTTCGCCTGCCGAGCTGATCCTGAAGGCTATCGGAAAATATGAAACCAATATGAATTACATGTATTCACTGGTCAATTTCAAATCGCCACGCAATCAGTATGTGCGGCTTGATCCTTCTCGAATGGTCAATGAAGTCATTCAGGGCAAGGCCGATGCCGCCATTGCCTATGGCGCCGAGGTGGGACGCTATGTAAAAGCGTCAAGTGTTCCCCTGACGATGGAGTTTGTGCCCGAAGACCGAATTGCCGACGGCGCGGGCAACAAGATCGAATTCAATTATTCACAATCGATGGCCGTTCGCAAGAACGATCAGGCGTTGATGAAAGAAATCAACGAGGCCATTGCCAAAGAGCAATCGCAGATTACCAAGTTACTGGAAGACGAAGGTATTCCATTGCTGCCCATTCCGTCTTGAGCGCGGTCGGCCGGTATGTTTCGCAAGACACGAAAAAATTTCAGGAGATAACCACAGTATGATGAAGCTAGCATTGATCAAACGTCTTGTATGTTGTGTAGCGATTGCTTCGGTTTATGTTGTGCCTGCTGCTGCCCAGCAGATGCCATTTATCAATATCGTAACAGGTGAGCCCCTGGACCTGAAGTCCGGTAAGGAAGAAGGTCGGGATACGCCGGCGGTCAAGCAATTCATGCAGACCGGCCAGAACCCTTATAACGAAGACAAGGAAGCTCTGGTGAAGGGAAAGGATATTTTCAATACGTCCTGTTCCGGTTGCCATGGACATCTGGCTGAAGGGAAAATCGGTCCCGCTCTGAATCACGGGAACTGGCATTATGATCTGGAAGAAGACAAAGCCATGTTTGAAGTCATTTTTGGCGGCGCTGAACGCCAGATGGGCCCGCAGAACGAATTTCTCACTCAGGATGAAATATTGCATGTTATGGCCTGGGTGCGCCATCTCTATACCGGCAAGGCTGAGGATGCCAGCTGGCTGACAGAAGAGCAAAGGAAGAACTTCAAGCCATATAAAGAATAATCCATCCCTGATGGGTGGATAGCGGATCTTGCGTTTCAAACGCGGGAAAATCGGAACCTGCGCTGTTCGGCCAGCAGTCGCCGTCTGGCAGGTATGACAAAAGAGGAGAAACTGATGAGACATTCTATAGTACGTTCGGCGCTCGTGCTGGCCGGGGCTGCAGCGATGACCCTGGGTTCACTGAACGCAATGGCCTATGACGGTACGAAGTGCAAGGCGCCAGGCAATTGCTGGGAGCCCAAACCTGGCTACCCGGACCAGGTGAAAGGATCAAAGTACGATCCCAAGCATGACCCCAAGGAGGTTGCCAAGCAGCAGGAAAGTATCCAGGCGATGGAAAAACGCAACAAATTGCGCGTGGATAACTTCAAAAAAACCGGCAAATTTGAATATGACGTCAAAAAAATTCCCGCTTCATAAGGCTTTGTCCGGTCGATGTGCCCATCCCCGGCCGGGTGTCGTCCGGGGATGGCTGGAAGGGAGGCATCAAAAAGCCGGCGTGTGATTGTCATAACGCAGAAACATGCGACGGCCGTCGGGAGAAGAATTTCATGATTCAAGGCACTGCCGAAGACGCGATTGATCTGGTGCAATGGCGCCAGCATGCGTTGTTGTTTGAGCAGGAGGTCGCGAAAGCGGCTATCGGGCAGACACGCGCTATCCGGTTAATTACGATTGCAATATTTGCCAGAGGCCATGTCCTGCTGGAAGGGGATGTCGGCGTTGGCAAAACGTTAATGCTCAGGGCAGTAGCGCGGGCCATTGGCGGTGCATACAGTCGCGTGGAAGGTACGATCGACCTGATGCCATCAGATCTGATTTACCATACCTATCTGAATGAAGAGGGCAAGCCGCGCGTCGAAGCCGGACCGTTACTGTCGCACGGCGAGGATATTTCGGTTTTTTTCTTCAATGAAATCAATCGTGCCCGACCGCAGGTGCATTCGCTATTGCTCCGGCTCATGGCAGAAAAGGCGGTCAACGCGTTCAATCGTGATATTCAGCTGCCCAATGTTCAGGTTTTTGCGGATCGCAATCAGATCGAAAAAGAAGAAACCTTCGAGTTGCCGGCTGCGGCCCGCGACCGGTTCTTCATGGAAATACCCGTACAGGCCCCGCGGGACAGGCAACTGCGCCGGGAACTGATTTTCAATACACGTTATCACGATGTCGATCTGTTAATTGAGCAAGTCGACCACAGGGTCTTGGATTACACCCGGCTCAATGACGTTGCCAGACACATTCAGAACCATGTTCAAACCAGTCGGACGCTGCAGGACTATGTCGTGACTCTGTGGGACGCCGTCAGAGAGCCGCAGCAGGCGGGTATCGACATTGCTGGCGTCGATACCGCCAGGCTCATCAAAGGGGGCGCCAGCCCGCGCGGAATGGCGGTGCTCGTGAGAGCCGCCAAAATTCTGGCGTGGCTGGAAGGGCGGGACATGGTTCTGCCTGAGGATGTGCGCGAAGTCTTCTATGAAACCGTGGGCCACCGCATATTCCTCAACCCGATTTATGAAATGCGCAGGGAGGATATCGTCAGCCAAATGTGTCGCCAGGTTTTCTCCAAAGTGGCGGTGCCATGAGTACCGTGAGTGCCGCGAGAGAGCAGGCCGGCGACAGCGGTGTGATTGATTATTCGTTGCGCTGGCGCGCACAGGGCGTGTATCCCGGTAGTCATCGTGGTGCCGGCGGCGCAGCAGCAGGTCTGTTTCGCGCGCTTGTTCCCTTTGAACGGGCGCCGGACATGCGTCGGCTGGACTTGCGACGCAGCATGCGCGATCCGTACGGACAGTGGTATGTAAAAGAGTATCAGCCACGCCTGTCGGTGCAGGTATATGCGCTTGTCGATGTGTCTGCATCCATGGCCTGGCGTGACGATAATCGCAGTAAGCTGGACGTGGCCGGTCAGTTTTGCGATTTGCTGGCTCGCGCGGCGCATCGCAATGGAGACAGTTTTGGTTTGTATGCCTGTGGCGGGGATATTCTGGAAGAGATCAGTTTGCCCTCCAATCGCAATCGTGCTGTTGTAAGCGATATTGTTTCCCGGCTCAGAACGCTGTTGCCCACCGCCGATAGCGCGGCCGCGCTGGAGACCGCCGCCGAGTATTTACAGGGACCCCGCAAGCTGGTCTTTCTATTTTCAGATTTCCTTTTTCCAGAGCAACAGACGGAGCGGATTCTTGCTGCGATTTCCAGTCATGATGTGATACCTGTGGTGCTGGAGGACTATTCCGTTGCCGATTTGCCCAACTGGGGGTTCACTGAACTGGCTGACCTGGAAACCGGTCAGCGCCGGTTTGCAATTGTCCGGTCATCGCTAAAGCAACGCTGGCTGCAGGAGAGCGAACATCGCCGGGTGCGTCAGGACGCCTTGTTCGCACGCTATGTCAATCGGCCTTTTCGGGTGGGGCGAACGCTGGATATTGAGTCCTTGAACACGTATCTGCTTGAGCGATAGGGGATGCAATGAGAGGACGCATTTGGCCTTTTCTCCGCTTGATCGTCGCGCTTTTTCTGGTCGCAGTCTGCTCCCAGGGACAGGCCGCAGACCTTCGTGTTCAGGTTGCTCCGCTGCGGCCTGCCGGCTGGCTGCTTGGCGATGTGGTGCCGGTTACCATCCGGATTGACAGTCCGAATGCGACGCTGCAACAGTCCTCGCTCCCCGTTCCGGGTTCCCTGAACTATTGGCTCGATTTGCGCTCGGTTGTCGTTGAGCAAAGTGGTTCGGGTGCAGATACCGTTTATACGCTGACACTGAATTACCAAACCTTTTATGTCCCGCTGGATGTGAACCGTCGCGAAATCCCGGCGCTTGATCTGCTTTTCAGCGACGGTGCGTCAGAGCAGACGATTAGGGTTCCGCCTCAGGTGTTTTACATGTCGCCCCTGCGCGGCGTGGCGCAATCGGGCACGGAAGTGTCGGAACAGATCCGGCCGGATGTGCCGGCCGGACGGATAGATGAAAAGCCCTTATGGCAAAGGGCTGGCGGGCTGATTGTGCTCGTCCTGCTCTGGCTGCTGCTACTCTCGATGCATTATTCAAGATGGCCTTTTCACCAGCGCCAGGCCCGTCCTTTTGCCCGTGCCTATCGAGCCATCCGAAAGAATCTGAAGCGTGCAGATCATGAATCTTACTCCCGCAGTCTGATTGAACTGCATCGCGCACTGGATGCAAGCAACCAGACGCGTCTGATGTCCAGTGATGTCAGTGCCTTCGTTGCCCGCAATCCGCGATTTGCGCCCGTGCAGGATGACCTTGCGCTTTTCTTTACGGCTTCGGCAAGCACCTTTTTTGGTGGTGCTCCGAGACAGACCGATCCGGGGCTGACGGCGGCAAGATTACTGGATATAGCCAGCCGTCTTGCGGCGACCGAAAGGAGAGGCTTATGAACGGGCTGTTGCGAGACCTGTCAGTTGACTCGCCTCATTTGTTGTGGCTGCTGCCGCTGGCCCTGCTGCCTTTTATTCTGCGGCCGCGCCGGCAGTCCGATTGGCCCTGGCTGGGAAGCGTGGGCACGGATCCTTTTTCCGAAATGGTCGACTGGGGGTTAAGAATCCTTGGCTGTGTTGCATTGCTTGCGCTTGTTCTTTGCATGGCCGGATTGCACTTGAAAGGCGGGACTGTTCAGAAAATCGGCGCGGGCGCGCATCTGGTTTTACTGATCGATCGCAGCTCAAGCATGAATAGCAGCTTTGCGGGCAGGATGCCGACCGGTCAGGAGGAATCCAAGGCGGCTGCAGCCAAACGTTTGCTCAAAGGGTTTGTCGATGAACGCGAACAGGACCGCATCGGGATGGTGGCCTTCTCGACCATGCCCCTGTTCGTATTACCGTTAAGCGACAAGCCTGATGCTGTCAACGCCGCTATTGACGCAATCGATCGTCCCGGTCTTTCGTATACCGATATTGGACGCGGGCTCGCAATGGCGCTGTCGGCATTCGACAATGACAATGATCCGCTGGCATCCCGAGTTATTCTGCTCGTATCCGACGGGGCGGCGGTTATTGACATGCGTGTGCAAAATGCACTGAAAAAGGCAGTGGCGGCCCGACCTGTACGGTTGTACTGGCTTTTTCTGCGCACAGCCGGTGCCGCAGGAATCTGGGATGCGCCTGCAGATCCGTCCGAGGACACCCCTCAGGCAATGCCCGAGCGTCATCTTGATATTTTCTTTAAATCGCTCGGGATCAACTATCGCGCTTTCGAAGCAGAGAATGCGCAGGAGGTGGGTGCTGCGATCGCGGAAATTGACAAACGCGAGAAGGCGCCCCTACGGTACACAGAACATATCCCGCGTCGCGAACTGTCGGGGTATTTGAGCGCGCTTGCGGCTGCCGTGCTGTTATTGCTGCTCGCGGTGCATTGTGCGCAAAAAGTGGTCAGTACAGGTTCGATAAGGAGCAGGCATGGCCGGCAATCCAAGCTCACTGCGTAGTCTGAACCGGTGGCCATTGTACCGTCGGGTGGGTGGCCGGGCGTTTGCCTGGATCCTGTGGCTCGGATTGGGCCTGACCCTTTGCGCGCTGCTCGCGACACTGATGCAATTGTATGGGGCCAGGTCTGATAATAAGACCATCGATGCACTGGAGCGCAGAGAGGACATCGTCGTGGTCGAACAGGCCTCGCCGGAGGTATCGTTTGCGCGCCTGCGTTTTCTGGCCGCCGTGGGCCGTCTGGATGAGGCGCTGCCGTGGGTAGAGCGGCTTGCCGCACAGGCGCTGGTGCAGGACGGAACGGTTGCCTCCGAAAAATCGACCGACATTGCCGTTTGGTCACTCTATAACATGGGCAACGCGCGATTGCGTCAGGCTCTGGAGTTGCTCGGCAGCACCAGGACAGAAGAAGCCCCGTCGCTGGTCAGGCTCGCCAAGGAATATTATGTTCGTGCCTTAAGACTGGACGCCAGTTTCTGGGATGCCAGATATAACCTTGATATCGCTTCACGCCTGGTGCGCGATTTGCCGCCTGCAGAGGTTTCCGAAGAAGACGAATCGCCGGAAAAACCGAAACGTCTCTGGACGGATTTGCCGGGCCTGCCCAAGGGGCTGCCATGAGACTGCCTTCAGTCCTGGATTATCGATTCTGGTTACTGCTTGCGGCCTTCTGTTTGAGCGTCATCGCCAGTTTTCAGCCTCAGTGGCGCACGCAACAGGACAGACCGGAAGTCCTGTTCGTCGTCGATATTACCGGCAGCATGAACGTGCGCGATTATGGTCCTGAAGGACACTTGCATAGCCGGCTTGACGAGGTCCGGCAACGACTGCAGCAGACACTCGTTCGCCTGCCTTGCGGCAGCCGTGTCGCCCTGGCTGTCTTCTCCGAGAGGCGGGCATTTTTGCTGCTTGAACCGATAGAGGTGTGTGAAAACTTCGCATCCTTGTCGGACACCATCGCGGAGCTGGACTGGCGCATGGCCTGGGAGGGAGACAGTTACATTACCAAGGGTCTGGAGTCCGCGCTGGAGATGGCAAAAGGTATGAATTTGAGCGTGGTCTATATGACCGATGGCCATGAGGCGCCGCCTTTACCTGCGGCGCAGACGCAAATCGGCCACATGATGATGCAGGGCGAAGCCGAAGTCCGGGCGCAGACGCTGAATAGATCGCCATCCCCGCGGGCTGACGCCTCTGCTGCAGAGGGCGTAATCGTGGGTGTGGGGGGGGCAAAACTGTCGCCCATTCCCAAATTTGATGAGACGGGGCACCAAATCGGTTTTTTTGGCGCTGATGAAGTTGAACAGGAAAACCGCAACGGCCCGCCTCCAGCCGACGCAGCCAACCGGGAAGGCTGGCATGCCCGAAATGCGCCTTACGGCGCGCGGCCCGCAACTGGTGTCGAACATTTTTCGTCGCTTAAGGAACCCCATTTGCGATCACTGGCAACGGCATATGGGCTGGCCTATACAACCTTGGGCAGTGCCATTGATCTGAGCAAGACCATCGTGGCGCATTCGAAGAAACATCAAGTGGCAACGCCAGTCCGCCTGACTCCCTATTTAGCTGGATTGGCGTGTGCATTGTCCGTGATTTTTTATATGTCGGCCTTTTCCGGGGTGCGCCGTCGCGGTCTGTTCCGCTCCGCCGGACACCCGGCCAAGTCTGTTTCTTTTACTTCCTGAAGGAGATGCAATTGATTAAAGCAACATTGATTACCGCACTTTTTTGTACCGTGGCCATTGCGCCTGCTGATGCCCACGGTCCGACACCCAAGAAAATCGAAGAGACGGTCAGTATTTCTGCACCCGTTGACAAGGTCTGGAAAACGGCCGGGCAGTTCGGCGAGATTGCCGCCTGGCATCCGGATGTGAGCAAAAGCAGCGCAACCAAGGGAAATGAACCGGGGTCAGTGCGTGAACTGACACTCGAAAAAGGCGTGATCAAGGAGAGCCTGGACGAATATGATGAAGGTGCTCATTCATACAGCTATCGGATGGATGGCGAAAATCTGGAAGCGCTGCCTGTCAGTTCCTACTCCTCAACCATGACTGTGCAGGCCGATGGCGAGGGGAGCAAGGTGTCATGGATCGGCCGATTCTATAGAGGGGATACAAGCAATGAGCCGCCTGAAAACCTGAACGATGAATCGGCGATCGCAGCGATGACGGCAATTTATAAGAACGGGCTTGCCGGTCTGAAGAAAACGGTAGAAGGCAAGTAGGATGCGCAAGGGCTACTTAAGCGGGCCGGCGCGGTTTGTTATCAGTCTTTGTGCCGGACTGGCAGTGTGCTGGCTGCCCGGTCCGTCCGGGGCGCTCGCGACCGCTGAGCCCGTTTATATAGTTAGCCAGGATGGCAATACCGTGAGCGTACTGGACACCGTCAATGGGTCTGTGGTCTCCCGGATTGAAGTGGCAGACAAGCCGGTATTCATCGCGGTCTCGGCCGATGGTAAGCGAGGCTATGTCACCCATCCGGACAGCGCGCGCATATCGGTCCTGAATCTGCCTGAAGAACGGGTGGAAAATACTTATGATTTTCCGGGCGAGCCTTTCTCGCTGGCTCTCTCTGCGGATGAACGATCGCTTTTCGTATCTGACTGGAAAGGCAATGCTGTCGTCAGGCTCAATGCCGAGGACGGCCGGGAGACCGGTAGAATTGCCGTGGGTAAGGCGCCTGCGGGACTGACGCTGGATAGTGCCTGCAAACGGCTTTTTGTGGCTGACCGCGCAAGCGCTACTGTGAGTGTGATTGACGCAGATGCGTGGACGCTTTTGCGCGATATTGAGGTAGGAGCTTCCCCTTTTGCCGTTGCGGCGCACGGCAGCCAGATTTATGTCGCTAATGTCAAGGATAATACACTGAGCCGTCTCGCCGCGGACTCGCTGCAAGAGGTGTGGCGTACCGGGATGCAGGCCATGCCTTACGGTATTGCCATTTCAGACGATGGTGAACAAATATGGGCGACTGCCCAGCAAAAAGGCGTGCTGCAGCGGATTAATGCTGACGGCAGTGCTACCCCGGTTTCAGTCAAAGTCGGTCGCTATCCGGAAGGGGTCGCCATTATGGGCGATCGTGGCTACGTCGCCAACTGGTTTGATGATGCCATTGCGGTCGTGGATTTGAACCAGGCGAAGGTGACAGAAAAAATTGAAGTCGCCGCGGGACCGCGTATCGTGGCGAGGCGTTCCTCGTGCAAAAAAGAATAGTCGGAAAGGCAGGGAGGCGGGTATGTGGGTAGTGAAGCTTGATGGTGATCTGGCGCACGACAGTACGCTTAATTTGTGGCTTGCACAATTGGGGACGTTGGGCGGCGGCAGAATCATTATTGTGCCGGGTCGATGGCGTGGCGGCGATTTTATTCGGGATATGAAAGCGCGCTGGGGGTTTGACAACGTGGTCGCCCATAACATGCTGGTGTTATCAAGGGCGCAGTACGGTCTGATGCTAACGGCACTGTCGCCACAATTGACGCCTGTTGTTAATGCCAGTGCTGTTCGTGATGTGCTTGCGCGTGGCGGCGTAGCAGTGTGGGTCCCGTTGTCTCTTATGCGGGAACGGCCGGATGAATTAACCTCGGTCTACATGTCATCAGATTGTATCGCAGCCTGGCTGGCCAACCATTTGAAGGCGGAACGACTGGTTCTGGTCAAGAGCCGTCCCTTTTTTCCGAGTGCCGGGATCTCCCAGCAAATTCGGGACGGCGTGTTGAATCCACAATTTGAACAATATGCGAAGCAGATTGCCTGCCCGATTAATTTGTTGCATAAAAGCGAATTGTCGCAGTTCCATGACATGCTGCTCAATGGAGATACAGCGGATCTATCTGCGGGCTATCCCCGTGATCTGCAGTAGTAGGAGAAGAAACGGTCCGCATTGGCCGGGCAGGAACGTATTACAAATGTGAAGGGCTTATGGCCGGACGGGCGAAAGTATAGCAAAGAGCTGGCCCGGTGCAATTGCAATGCTAGGGTATATCACTAATTGCGCAAACACTGCGCTGCGGGTAAAACGATTATCAATGCCCTCTAAAAAACGAGCAGTATATAACCATTAGTGAACATTTAACGATACTTTCTGGGAGGAAAGATATGAGTGAGGATATCGTTCAGCGGGTGATGGCAAACCCGAAATACAAGGAAATGACCCGCATGCGCAGCATGTACGGCTGGGTTTTTTCTGCCATTATTCTCGTGGCCTATTATGTCGGATTTATCGGCATTATCGCATTTGACAAACAGCTGTTTGCGCAGTCCATCAGCGGGGGCGCCATGACCTGGGGCATTCCTGTTGGCTTTGGCCTGATGATTCTGATTATCGCGCTTACGGGCATCTACATTCTGATCGCCAATTCCAAATTTGACGCGATGGAAAGAAGTTTGTTGAATGATGTAGGGGTATCACATGAATAAAGGTGTATCGCGATTTTTGATCGGTATCGCGTTTACCGGTCTGTTTCTTTCTCTTGCCTACGGCGCAGATGCCGTGGGGGAAACCACCAAGCAGCAGGTCAATTTAACGGCGATCATTATGTTCGTCGTTTTTGTTGGGCTGACGCTTTTCATCACCAAGTGGGCTGCGGCCCGAACCAAGTCGGCGTCAGACTTCTATACGGCCGGTGGCGGTATCACGGGCTTTCAGAATGGTCTGGCGATTGCCGGCGATTATATGTCTGCTGCGTCGTTCCTGGGCATTGCCGCCCAGGTCATGGCCAGCGGCTATGACGGGCTCATTTACTCTATCGGGTTTCTGGTCGGCTGGCCGATCATCATGTTCCTGATGGCCGAGCGGCTGCGCAACCTGGGCCGGTTCACGTTTGCCGATGTGGCCAGCTATCGTTTTGCCCAGGCACCGGTGCGCACGTTTGCCGCTTGCGGCACCATCGTGGTGGTGCTGTTTTATCTGATCGCCCAAATGGTCGGGGCAGGCCAGCTGATCAAGCTGCTGTTTGGTCTGGATTACTGGATTGCCGTGGTCATCGTGGGTGTGCTGATGATGGTGTATGTGCTGTTTGGCGGCATGACCGCCACGACCTGGGTACAGATCATCAAGGCGGTCATGCTGCTTGCCGGCGCGACGTTCATGGCTTTCATGGTCATGAAACTGAACAACTTCTCTTTCGAGGCCATGTTCGCCAAGGCGGTTGAAGTCAAGGCGGCAGGCGCGCAGGCGGCGGGCAAAACAGCTGAAGAGGCGGCTGCTGCGGGCTCGTCCATCATGGGGCCGGGCTCGTTCATCAAGGATCCGATTTCCGCCATTTCTTTCGGGATGGCGCTGATGTTCGGAACGGCGGGTCTGCCGCATATCCTGATGCGCTTCTTTACCGTTCCCAATGCCAAGGAAGCACGTAAATCCGTGTTCTGGGCCACAACCTGGATCGGTTACTTCTATGTGCTGACGTTCATTATCGGCTTCGGTGCGATTATTTTCGTGTCGACCAATCCCGAATTTCTGGATGCCAAGGGCGGGCTGATCGGCGGGGCCAATATGGCGGCCGTGCACCTGGCCGACGCCGTGGGTGGTCATATCTTCCTGGGCTTTATCTCGGCGGTGGCCTTTGCCACAATTCTGGCTGTGGTGGCCGGTCTCACGCTCTCCGGAGCCTCTGCCGTTTCCCATGACTTGTACGCATCGGTTTTCCGCAAGGGTAATGTAGATTCTGCGACCGAGTTGCGGGTCTCACGGATCACGACCTTTGTTCTGGGTATTCTGGCCATTCTGCTGGGCATTCTGTTTGAGAAGCAGAATGTGGCCTTTATGGTGTCGCTGGCCTTCGCCATTGCGGCATCGGCCAATTTCCCGGTCCTTTTCCTGTCTATCATGTGGAAGAGAATGACTACACGCGGTGCCGTGATCGGCGGTTTTCTGGGTTTGATTTCTTCGGTTATTCTGACGATCGTGTCTCCCGATGTCTGGGAGGTGACACTGGGTAATCCGGCGGGCAGCTCGCTGTTCCCATATAAATCGCCTGCGCTGTTTTCGATGATCATTGCCTTTGTCGGTATCTGGTTTTTTTCGATCAGCGACAAGAGCAAGCGTGCAGCAGTGGATATTGCCGGCTATGACGCCCAGCGCGTTCGTGCCGAAACGGGCATCGGCAGTAGCAAGGCATCAGCTCATTAATCAGGGTGTTTGCTAGATAAAAACGCGGCTTCGGCCGCGTTTTTTGTTGAATGCGTCGCTTAAAAGCAACGATTGAGACAAAGATTTAAAGCCAGAGGGCAGGGGGCTTGCAATAAAAACAGATTTCTCGCTATAATCATTTTCTTAATTGATCCCCGATAGCTCAGTCGGTAGAGCGACGGACTGTTAATCCGCAGGTCACTGGTTCGAACCCAGTTCGGGGAGCCATCAATTTACTCAGTACCTTGTACTTGGCAGTACAAACAAAGCCAACCACCTTTTCAGGTGGTTTTTTTGTGTCCAAAATCAGCGGGAAACCACCTTCACCGTGCGAACGCTTTTGGTCAACCTGAGTGTCTGGGCCTTATTCAAGCGCCTGGCTTCTTCTTCTGCAAACTTTCTTTCCCCTGACTCATACGATCCTTTAAAGATACAGCTGCTGCGCTTGCTGCATTCTTTGGTGATGGGTGCCGATGCGGTGGATGTGGCTTCTTCCCTGGAGGTGCCGCAGCCGACCGCTGAGGTCAATAGAAATAGCACGAATCCGTACCGGGTGAGCGCGCGCATAGGCATGTTTTCGGCTCCTGAGGGAAAAAGCCTTTTATAGCACGACCGTCAATGGATTCGCTTCATCAAAAGTGTAAAACCGATAACAGCAGCTTACAGGGGTAAGGCGCCCGGGAGTGCTGAATCAATTGCGTAAATTGTGGGATAATTCTTTGAGTTCTGATTAGCCGGGAATGTGTTTCGGAAATGACGCGGCTCATTTTGTCGGAGCGATGGTGGGAGTCGCTGCCATTCAACTTATGTTCAGGGGTGCAAGATGAAAGGATTTTTCCAGTATATGGCCATATGCCTCGTCAGTCTGGGTCTGGCCGCCTGCAGTGTGCCCGGCAAAACCGATATCATGGGGAATGCCGACTATTTTGATCCGGTCTTCCTGAACAGCCATCTGGTCAAGGACAAGACAACGGTGTCCGAAGCCGTGCAGGTGTTCGGCGAACCGGATCGGACCACTCGCAATTCCAACAATGAAACCACGCTGAAGTACGTGCGCAAATCATCCGGCAATATGGCGGGCAATATGGTGGGCGCCGTGCCGATCGTTGGCCCGGTTGTCGATTCGGCAGGCAAACTGCTGAACCCGGGCAAAACCGATATGGGTCAGCAGGTGCTGGAGATTAAGTTTGTCAATGATGTTTTTCAATCCTGGGAAATGTAATGCCCGGGACCCCCAGGTGACCGGGATCCGGCCGCCTTTATTTTTTATGGAGTATGCCGTATGAAAGGGTTTGTCGATGATATCGAGGAATTGACGTTAAACAATGATCTTTACCGCAAGGTGTTATACACGGGCAAAAATCTGCAATTGGTGTTGATGACCCTGCAGCCTGGCGATGAAATCGGCGAAGAGGTGCACGAGGGTCATGACCAGTTCTTTCGCATCGAAGAGGGCGAAGGCAACGTGGTCATTGATGGCGAGACGCATGCCGTGAGCGATGATGACGCGGTCATTGTGCCTGCCGGTGCCCGGCATAATGTGATCAACTCAGGGGATCATCCCTTGCGTCTGTACACCATTTACGGACCGCCCGAGCATCGTGACGGCGTGGTGCATGCCACCAAGGAAGATGAGCAGGAAGAGCACTTTGATGGTAAAACCACAGAGTAAAGCGGCGCAATGAGTGCCGCGGCAATCACCGAGTTACAGACCTTCGTGCACCGGCACGCGGGTCTGCTGGTGATTACCGGTGCCGGTTGCAGTACTGACTCGGGTATCCCTGCCTATCGGGATACCGACGGTGCCTGGATGCGGCCTCCGCCCATGACGTTCCAGAAATTCATGAGCGGCGAACCGGCACGCCAGCGCTATTGGGCGCGCAGTATGGTGGGCTGGTCGCTGTTTTCGGGCGGCAGGCCCAATGCCGCGCACCAGGCCCTGGCCTCGCTTGAGGCAAAAGGCTATACCGGCCTGCTGGTCACACAAAATGTCGATGGCCTGCACCGGCAGGCGGGTCAGTCCCGCTTGCTGGAGCTGCATGGTTCTTTGGCCAGCGTCATTTGCATGCAGTGTCAATGCCGGCTTGATCGCGCTGATTTTCAACAGCAATTGCAGCAATGCAATCCCGACTGGGTGCACATGACAGCGGTCATGGGTCCCGACGGGGATGTGGATCTGGAGACGGATTTTTCGGCTTTTTGTGTTCCGCCCTGTCCGCGTTGTGGCGGTATCCTCAAGCCGGATGTGGTATTTTTTGGAGAAGCGGTGCCGCGACCCCGCGTCGATGCTGTTTATGCGGCGCTGGATAAGGCCAGCGCAGTCCTGGTGGTGGGCTCTTCGCTGATGGTATATTCCGGCTATCGGTTTGTACGGGATGCAGTCAGGCAGGGCAAACCGGTGGCGGCAATTACCCAGGGTCGTACCCGTGCCGATAACGTGCTGGCATTCAAATTGAACACCGCTTGTGCACCTGTGCTGTCCGCGCTGGATACGGTGCTGGAGCCGTTCGCAGTGGCTGAATCCGGATCGGAAGCCCCGGCGGGACCCTTTGATTTATTTCAGGTATAGCGTGGTTGCCCACAGTGAGAGCAGGCCAATGGTGACAAAAAAGGCCAAGACATAGCCTAACAGCATGAGCAGGGTTTTACGTTTTCGGTCCATGATCGTTTCTTTAAATTTCCACCTGTCATTATACGACCTGTTTTGAGGGGAAGGCTGCTGCCGCCTTACAAAAGAGGCGGGCTCAAGCTATAATTCAAATTTCCTGCTACGGCCCTTTTCGCGGGGCCCTTATTCCAATGACAAAGTATGTATTCGTTACGGGCGGCGTGGTCTCTTCGTTAGGCAAGGGAATCGCCGCCGCGTCATTAGCGGCTATCCTTGAATCGCGTGGCCTGAAGGTCACCATGCTCAAGCTGGATCCCTACATCAACGTGGATCCCGGCACAATGAGCCCTCTGCAGCACGGTGAGGTCTTCGTGACCGAAGACGGTGCCGAGACTGACCTGGACCTGGGACATTACGAGCGGTTCATTTCCGCCCGTATGCACAAATTCAACAATTTCACGACAGGCCAGATCTACGAATCCGTACTGCGCAAAGAGCGCCGTGGCGACTATCTGGGCAAGACTGTCCAGGTCATTCCGCATATCACAAATGAAATTCAGGACTTCATCATCCGCGGCGCCCGCCAGGCGTGGGATGGCCAGACCGATGTCGCGATCGTAGAAATCGGCGGCACAGTCGGCGATATTGAATCCTTGCCGTTCCTCGAGGCCGTTCGACAGATGAGTCTGCGCCTGGGGCGCAATGGCGCCGCATTCGTGCACCTGACGCTGGTGCCGTTCATTGCCTCTGCCGGGGAACTGAAAACCAAGCCCACGCAGCACTCTGTACAGAAATTGCGCGAGATCGGCATTTATCCGAATGCGCTGTTGTGTCGCGCCGATCGTGAAGTGCCTGAAGACGAACGCGCCAAGATTTCGCTGTTCTCCAATGTGCCGCTGGACGCCGTGATCTCCGTATGGGACGCCGATTCCATTTACAAAATTCCGTCCATGCTGCATCACCAGAAGCTCGATGACCTGGTGTGTGATGCCCTGGCGATTTCTCCGCCACCGGCCGATCTGTCCATGTGGGATGGTCTGATCGATGCGCTGGAGCATCCGCAGCATGAAGTGCATATCGGTATGGTCGGCAAATATGTTGATCTGACTGAATCCTACAAGTCGCTGATTGAAGCCCTGCAACATGCGGGCATTCACACCCGCTCAAAAGTGATTATCGACTATATCGATTCGGAAGACCTGGAAGGTGGCGCAACCGACAAACTGTCATCGCTGGACGCCATCCTGGTGCCAGGCGGCTTCGGCAAGCGCGGAACAGAAGGCAAGATCCGCGCGATTCAGTATGCGCGTGAACACAATGTGCCTTATTTGGGTATTTGCCTGGGTATGCAACTGGCCGTGATTGAGTTTTCGCGTCATGTCGCCCAGCTGGGCGGCGCCAATAGCACTGAATTTGATCCGGCTGCACCACACCCGGTAGTGGCCCTGATCACCGAATGGATGGACCGCGAAGGCAAGGTTGAAAAGCGCACGGCGTCGTCCGATCTGGGCGGAACCATGCGCAAGGGCGCGCAGCGTTGTCCTGTGAAGGAAGGCACGCGCGCCTACGAGATCTATGGTCCTGAAGTGAACGAGCGGCATCGTCATCGCTACGAAGTCAACAACGTTTACGTGCCGCGTCTTGAAGAGGCCGGCATGGTCATCAGTGCCCGTACGCCCACCGAGAATCTGCCGGAAATGATGGAACTTCCAGCTCATCCGTGGTTCATGGGCGTACAGTTCCATCCCGAATTTACCTCAACGCCGCGCAACGGCCATCCGCTGTTCACGAGCTACATCAACGCCGCGCTGGAATACCAGAAAAAGCGGCAGAACCAAGGATAGGGTACAGATCATGAATCTATGCGGCTTCGACGTCGGTCTGACGAAACCTTTTTTTCTGATTGCCGGACCCTGCGTGATCGAATCGCGCGAGATGGCGTTCGACACCGCGCGCACCCTGATTGAGATCACCGGGCGTCTTGGCATTCCCTTTATCTACAAAAGCTCTTTTGACAAGGCCAACCGCAGTTCCGGCAAGTCTTATCGCGGTCCCGGTATGGACGAAGGCCTGCAGATCCTGGCCGATGTGCGGGAACAGCTGAACGTGCCGGTGCTGACCGATGTTCACGACATCACCCAAGTGGCGCGGGTTGCCGAGGTCGTCGATGTCCTGCAGACGCCGGCATTCCTGTGTCGCCAGACGGATTTCATTTCGGCCTGTGCTGCCACGGGCAAGCCGGTCAATATCAAGAAAGGCCAGTTTCTGGCGCCGGCCGATATGCTGCAGGTGGTCGCCAAGGCCAAAGCCGCAGCCATCGAGGCAGGCGGCGACGGTTCCAATATCATGGTGTGTGAACGGGGCGCCTCTTTCGGCTATAACAATCTGGTGTCGGATATGCGTTCGCTGGCCATCATGCGCGCAACCGAATGCCCGGTCGTGTTCGATGCCACGCATTCGGTGCAGTTGCCGGGCGGGCAGGGCACGTTTTCGGGCGGGCAGCGCGAGTTTGTACCGGTGCTGGCGCGCGCGGCCGTCGCGGTCGGGGTCGCGGGGCTGTTCATGGAAACCCATCCGGATCCGTCCGTGGCCCTGTCCGACGGACCCAATGCGGTGCCGCTCGGGCATATGGAAGCCTTGCTGCAATCGCTGTCAGCGATCGACAGCATCGTGAAAAAACAGGGTTTTATCGAAGATCAGTTCAGCGCCTAGCTTGGTGCTGTCACCCATACAATTATCGGCGGCGCCGATGACTGACTGAATCGCCGTACTGCCTCAGGGCGGCAGGCCGTCCCGGTGAAGTACGATGCCGGTGCGTACGAAGAACGGGAAGCATGGTTACCAAAACGATCGAAGTGAATGAGGAACAATCGGCAACGGGGCGGCTGCTGCCGTTTCGACAGTCGTTGATGGCCGTGCTGGGCATCTGCTTCGTGGGTATGCTGGTTGGCCTGGACCAGACCATTGTGGGTACCGCGTTACCCACCATCGTGGCTGAGCTCAACGGGTTTGAGCTTTATGCCTGGGTCGGGACTTCCTATTTGCTGACCTCCGTCATCACCGTTCCCATCTGTGGCCGATTGAGTGATTATTATGGACGCAAACCCTTTGTGGTGGCGTCCGTTATTATTTTCACCATTGCCTCAATGCTTTGCGGCATGGCGGGCGACATGACGCTGCTGGTCCTGGCCCGGGCGCTGCAGGGGATCGGCGGCGGTATGCTGGTCGGCACGGCCTTCGCCTGCGTACCCGACCTGTTTCCGGACGCCAAAGTGCGGCTGCGCTGGCAGATTCTGCTCAGTTCCTCTTTCGGTGTCGCTTCAGCCGTCGGCCCCTCTCTCGGGGGATTTCTGACGGAGTATTACGGCTGGCGATCCGTATTCTATGTGAATCTGCCGGTCGGACTGATCAGCCTGTTCTTTATCTGGCAATATCTGCCCCTGATCCGCTATCGCCGTGATCAGGCGATTCGGCTTGATTGGCAGGGGGCCTTGCTGATTGCACTGTTCCTGGGGTGTTTGCAGTTGGCAGTCGAGCTGTTCGCGACGCATGGGGTTTCGTGGCAGGTGGCCGTGTTTTCTGTGGCCTCTGTGCTCGCCTTTATCTCTCTCATTCTCTGGGAGCGCCGTTGCGCGTATCCGCTGCTGCCACTCGAAGTATTCCGGGATCGCAGCCTGGCGACCATGTTCATTCTGTCGCTGCTGACCGGTTTTGTCATGTTCGGCATGTTGTTTTATATTCCGCTTCTGCTGCAAAGCGGGTTCGGGTTGTCGCCCAATGACGCCGGCATGCTGGTAACGCCGCTGGTTGTCTGTATCACGTTTGGCAGCATACTGAGCGGACGCGTGGTCATTCGTCTGGCGCGGCCCAATCTTATCCTTTATATGGGTTTTGTGCTGACGGGCATTGCAGTCGCTGGCGTTGTGCTTTACGATCGGCATATGTCGCAGTGGCTTTTTGTGGCGTATATGACGCTGGGGGGTGTCGGGCTTGGTTTTATCATGCCCAATTTGACCATTTTCAGCCAGGAACTGTCGGGACGGAGCAATCTGGGTATCGTGACTGCGCTGGTACAATCCATTCGCATGATTGGCGGTATGCTCGGAACGGCTATTATCGGCGCCATGGTCAATTTTTATTTTGTGGCCGGCATACAGCAGGAAGCACGCACCATGCCTTCTCAGGAGATGGTCGGCGCATTGTCCGACCCGCAATTGCTGGTGCGCCCGGATAGTCAGACGGAACTGATCGCGCAAATGGCAGCGCTTGGCCAGGACGCCCGGCCATGGCTGCTGGCGGCACGGGAACACATGGTGGGCGCGATCGAGTCGGGCCTGATCGTGGTGCTGATTGTAAATGTGGTGGCCTTGCTGTGGCTGTTCAGGCTGCCGCTGATCCGCTTTAACAGCCTGGTGAGCACCCGGGTTGAACAGGAGCCGCGCAGGCGCCGCCGGCGTCTGCGGCGTCGTAGAGAAAAGTAACGTCCCGCCAGGTGGTGAGCGCTACGACGGGTAGTGAGTGCCTGACCGGGAGCGCTGCAACTGGCAGCTGACGGGACAGGACGGTGGCCTTGACAGTCAAGTTCCGAGCCGGTGGCATCAGGCAAAAATTGTAAAAAATACGATACAAGTTTGATTGCCCCTGCGTGCAAAATTACAAGATTGGCTGAGTAAGGTACAATCTACGCAATCAAATCCCATCAAAATTACTGTTTATCAGGCAGGAAAGTCATAACCATGAGTGCAATTGTTGATATTATCGGTCGCGAAATTCTGGATTCCCGCGGGAATCCGACGGTAGAGTGTGACGTGTTGCTTGAATCCGGCGTTATGGGTCGGGCTGCGGTGCCCTCTGGCGCCTCAACCGGCGCGCGTGAAGCCATTGAGTTGCGCGACGGCGACAAATCCCGCTACCTGGGCAAGGGCGTATTGAAGGCGGTAGAAAACGTCAACACCGAAATTTCCGAAGCACTGATGGGACTGGATGCTCAGGAGCAGACCTTTATCGATCATACGTTGATCGATCTGGACGGCACCGAGAGCAAGGAACGCCTGGGCGCCAACGCATTGCTGGCCGTCAGTATGGCCGTGGCCCGCGCAGCTGCCGATGAATCCGGTCTTTCCCTGTATCGCTATTTCGGTGGCAGCGGCCCCATGAGCATGCCTGTACCCATGATGAACGTCATCAATGGCGGTGCGCATGCAAACAACACGCTGGATATGCAGGAATTCATGATCCTGCCGGTCGGCGCCACCAGTTTCCGTGAATCGCTACGCATGGGTGCAGAAGTATTCCATGCCCTGAAAAAACTGATCCACGGCCATGGCATGTCTACGGCAGTAGGTGATGAAGGTGGTTTTGCGCCCAATGTGGCCAACCACGAGTCAGCCATCCACCTGATTCTGAACGCCATTACCGAAGCCGGCTACGAGCCGGGCACACAGATCGCGCTGGGTCTCGATTGCGCCAGCTCGGAATTTTTCCGTGACGGCAAATATCATCTGGCAGGCGAAGGCAATATTTCCCTGACTTCAGCGGAATTTGCCAATTTGCTGGCATCCTGGTGCGATAAGTACCCCATCATTTCCATCGAAGACGGCATGGCCGAAAACGACTGGGATGGCTGGAAAGTGCTGACCGAGCAACTGGGCAAGAAAGTGCAGTTGGTGGGCGATGATCTGTTCGTGACCAACACCAAAATTCTGAAGGAAGGGATCCAGAAAGGGGTTGCCAACTCTATTCTGATCAAGATCAACCAGATCGGTACGCTCACAGAAACCTTTGCTGCGATTGAAATGGCCAAGCGCGCGGGCTACACCGCCGTGATTTCACACCGCTCCGGAGAAACCGAAGATTCAACCATTGCCGATATTGCCGTGGCCACCAATGCCATGCAGATCAAGACCGGTTCGCTGTCGCGTTCCGATCGTATGGCCAAATACAATCAGTTGCTTCGGATTGAAGAAGAACTTGCAGAAGTGGCCCGCTTCCCGGGTCTGGATGCGTTTTACAACATCCGCTAAGCGCTTTTTGCGCGAGCATTGAGACCTTGTCATGCGCTTACTCTACCTTGCCCTGATGGTCGCTTGTGTTGCCATTCAATACCCGTTGTGGTGGGGCGAAGAAGGTTGGGCGCGCGTGACAGTGCTCAAGCAGCAGCTGGAGCTGCAGGAAGAAAAAAACAAGGCTCTGCTGGCACGTAACAACGCAATGGACGCCGAGGTTCATGACCTTAAAACAGGCACGGACGCGCTGGAAGATCGTGCGCGCATTGAGATGCGCATGATCAAGAAGGACGAGACCTACGTCCAGATCCTGACGCCTAATGAGCCGCAGCCGCAGGTGCCGGTCAGCTATGAAGTACCGGCGCCGGCTGACGGCAAAAAAGCTGAAGTAGCGGCCGCAGACAAACCCAAGGCGGCGGCCAAAACAACCGCCAATGCCCGGACGCAGGCAAAATCCGGCGCGAACCAGGGGCGCACAAAATCTGCACAGCCCAAATCAGCCACGTCGTCCAGATCTCAACAACAATAATCTGTAGAAACAATAGCTTGAACGACTGAGTACCAAGTCCCCGTAGATTGACGGCCCCCGAACCGGGTACGAATCAGTGACCTGCGGATTAACAGTCCGTCGCTCTAACGGCCGAGCAGTTGAGAATAAATTAAGAAAATGATTCAAGGCCGGCAGGCCGATTCGTTGATCAGCAGATCTTCAGGCGCACCTTGTATACCAGCACCATTGCGCGAGGCTACCTCCGGCGCCGAAGCGTTCGAGGCATCACTGGCTGCAGTCGAGACCGATGGTTTTGCGCCGGATGTCTGCCCGGCGGGTTCGGTCCGGTTGTGGACACCAGAGGTCTGCGGCTTTTGCGGCGTATGGGGGGGTGCTGCGGGTCTGTTGGCAGCCAGGCCCGCACGCTGCGCATAATGCACGTGGCGGGTTTCGCCGGACTGCCAGAATACGGGGTGCGACTGCATTTCGATTGCGATTGCCGAGACGATGGGCAAGGCTCCTTGAGTCGCCGCTGCTGAGTTGGCGAGACCCGTGGCTGAAAAGACGCTGCGCAGCAGGGTACGCATGCCCGGCACCACAGGCTGGTACAGATAGCGCACCTGCAATTGAAGCGTGTTGGCATCATAGATCGTGCTGCCTGACAGCTGACCTTTGCCGTGCTGTTGATGTTGCCGGAATTGATAGTGATTATTGATGGCCGGCAGGCCGGTTGTCAGGGCGATGGGCAGGTCTTTTTGCATAAAGTCGGCAAATTCCGCTGCCGACGGATGCAGGATGGTGATGTCCCATGCCAGACCACCGCTTGTCTGTTCAAATTGATCCAGCTCGAACATCATGCGGGCTTGCGGGTTGCGACCCTGTCCCGCAGATGCAAATAAAGGCGTCAGGCCGTTCAGAAAGGCGTTTTCAATCGCTTGTGGTCGTGCATGTGCGACACTGCCCGCGCGAGCCGCCTCAAGCAGCGCCAGATTGACGGCTTCGCGCGTCATATACCAGCGCGACGCTTCAAAGGTGGCCATGGCGGAAAACAGCAGTGGAACAGCGGCGACAAGAAATTCAATAGTGCCGACGCCGCGCTGGCGTCGCAGCAAAGCCCTGTCGGCATGCCGAGGTTTGCCGCGGCGTGTCATGGCAGATAAGTGCTCAGGCGGGCAAGGGCAGGTGCGCAAAGAGGTAGCAGGCAGAATGTTCATCATTCTGCCAGTGTGCGCAATTGATGAAAAAAAGTATAGTGTGGCTTGTGGCACTGGATCATCTGACCCAGCACCGGATGGCAGGCAGCGCCCCGTCAGTGTTCGACGGGTTTGTCCGGGTCTGCGCTTGACTGCCCGTCGATAAACAGACGGGCGCAATCGATGGCGTCGAAAGAATAGGGTTTGCCGCAGAAGTTGCAGGCAATATCGACTTTTTCCTGTTCGCTCAGAATGCTTTCGATTTCAGCCTGCCCCAGCATTTTCAGCATATTGGCGACACGCTCGCGGGTGCACGGGCAGAACCAGCGCACCGGCTGGGGTTCGAACGTGAGCAGCGGCTCTTCCCAGAACAGCCGATGTATAAGGGTATCGGGTGATTCGCTCAGCATTTCCTGGGTAGTCAGCGTCTGGGCGAGAATACCGGCGCGTTGCCACGACTCGTGGTGCGTTTCCGTATCTTCGGCTGTCCCGCCATGATCGGGCAGCCTTTGCAGCAGCAGGCCGGTCGCACGGCTGCCGTTGGCGGCCAGCCAGATCCGGGTATCCAGTTGCTCGGACTGCTTCATGTAATGCTCCAGGACCTGGGCCACCGAATCACCCTGCATGGGAACAACGCCCTGATAGGGTTGCTGGCCTTCCTGGCGGTCTGCTGGGTCCAGAATGACAATGAACCGGCCATTGCCGTTACTGTTGAGCAAGGATTGGAAGGTGGCATTGTCGGGCACCACCAGTTCCTGTCGCAGTTGAACCGTGGCGCGCAGGCTCAGGTCGGACTGACACTCAACCACGATCAGCGCCAAAGGCCCGTCGCCCTGCAGCTGCAGAACGAGTGAGCCGTTGAATTTGATATTGGAGGCGAGCAGTACCGAGGCGGCGCACAGTTGACCCAGCAGGTCGCGTACGACCGGCGGGTAGCTTTGGTGGGCCAGACCGGTCAGCCAGGTTTCGGTCAGGTCGACGGTCTGGATGCGGGTGCTGCGATCTTCCAGGAGGTACTTCTGTAAATGGTCAGTTGTCATGATAAATGGCGCGCAGCCGGTGTTACGCCAGGCGTTTGAGACTCCGGCTGTAGCGCTGGCCCTGTTTTACGTAGTGAGCCGTATTTTTGTGGATGGTCGCGATTTCCTCGTCGCTCAGGGTACGGGCAATCTTGCCGATACCGATCACGAGTGAACCATCGGGAATGTCTTTGCCTTCGGTGACGATGGCACCGGCGCCGATAATGCAGTTTTTGCCGATGCGCGCATTGTTCAGTACGATGGCCTGCATGCCGATCAGTGAACCTTCGCCGATGGTGCAGCCATGCAGCATGGCCTGGTGGCCAACGGTGACGTTCTTTTCAATCGTCAGCGGAACGCCTTCGTCAACATGAAGAACACTGCCTTCCTGAACATTGCTGCCTTCCTGGATAACGATCGGCGCATTGTCGCCGCGAATGGCCACATTGGCCCAGATACTGACGTCTTTTTCCAGCGTGACGTTGCCGATAACCGTTGCGCTTTCGAAAACAAAAGCGCTGGGATCAATCGTGGGTGCCAGCTCATCGATCTGATATACCGCCATGGTTTATTACTCCGTTACTCGCCCGTTGTGGTCGTGGTGTCGCGCCATACGTAGCCATCTTTATCAATATGGCCGCGAATCGCGGTGGGAATCCATTCCAGGGGTTCGGCCTGCAACGGGTGAATCTGGGCACCGGACCAGTATTGCAGCGCGACGGCCGGATCGGGATAGTCATTCTGATCAGTCCGGTTGACGGCGATCCAGCCATTCTGGCCCGTTTTCACGGGTTTGCCGGCTTCATCGACCACCATGATACGGTGGCCCGGATAGACGCGGCCCATGCTGCCGGCGCGAGGCGCCCATTTTTCCTGGCTTTCACCAATAATATAGCCAAAGCCCAGCGGGGCCGCGACGATGTTGATATCGATACCAAAGCGTTGTCTGGCCCATTCGCCCAGGGCCGGCTCGTAGTCGGTATCCTGGCAACTGATGCTGCGGATGGCCAGTTCGAATTCTTCCAGGGCATCGGGATAAGCGCGAATACGCTCCAGATCCTGGCCCGAGGCGTAAATATTGGTGATCTGGTAATGTTCGAGCAGGGTGAATAGTCGCGGAATGGTGCGCCCGGCCGGACAACCGACAATGGATTTGCCGAAGTACAGGGTCGGCAGCAGCGCATTCAGCAGCCCGTTGGGACTGTTCCAGTCGTAGGAGGTCCAGAAAATATCGTTGGTTTTGGGAAACCAGTTTTGAGACGCGACAAAGCCAGGCAGGGTGCCGATCAGGGAACTGTGATCGAGCAGCACACCGCGCAATGGCTGGTTTTCCGAGGGGGCCGGATAAATCAGGATTGCCGGGGTCGCGGCGCTCACCACGTGCGGGGTAAAGGTAGAAGGTTGCCGCGCCAGCAGGGTGCGCCAGGAAATAATACGATCATCATCAGTGTGAATGCCGATGATCTGTTTGACCGACGAGTGATTATCCACGGCAGACATGAGCGCCGTGATGGAATGCTTGTCCACCACCGCTACCCGCGCCTGTGAGTCATGCAGTCTTTCCGCATATTCAGGACCCGTCAGCGAGGCGGTCAGGGGCACGACGATAGCGCCGACCGTCAGGACGGCCAGCTGGGTGATGGCGCTTTCGGCCGAGTGCTGCAGGGCAACGGCAATGCGGTCTTGCGGCTGAATACCCATGCGGATAAAGCCGTTGGCCAGCTTGTTGACCTTTTCGGACAACTGCCCGTAGGTCAGTAATGTCAGCTGCCCTACCTGATCTTCGAAATAAACGGCGACCTGACGGGCTTCGTGCGGGCTGGAGGCCCAGCGATGACAACAGGCATCGGCTATATTGAATACCGTGGGCACCAGCCATTCAAATGATTTGTAGAGTGACGAATAATGATCGGTCATAAGGTGGCGTAAAGAATCAGAATCGGGAGTGCTAATAAAGTAGGGCAATGCGTGCAAAAATGATCCTGCACGTTGCCCATGGACCTCTGATTCTATCATTGAATCGCCGCCGGGGATAGATCGACCAGACGGGTGCCGGCCAGCCTGTCATGCAGCATCAGACCGTTCCGGTCAAACCAGCTATAGACAAAATTCAGAAATGGCGTGACCACAATGAACATGGTGACCGACGGCCAACCCAGGGAGGCCGAGACGACGTAGACAAGATAGGCGCCTGCCAGCGGGATCGGCCAGCACAGGAGATAGCGCAGCACCAGCTGTCCCCAGGTGGGCTTGCCGCCCTGGCGGTCAACCAGGCGGATATTCCAGGTTTTCATGGGCAGCGTCTGGCCGTGCTTTCTCCAGCACAGCACGAAATACAGACCGATGGCCACAAACAGCACGGCCTGGCGCGGGCCAAGCAGCATCAGGCCACTGCGGCTTTGCGTCAGGGTGTCGAAAATATAATCGGTAAAAAATACCACGCCAAACAGCAGGACGGCTTCGTACATCATGCAGGCAAAAAGGCGCAGGCGGGAAGGGCGGCGCGACAACCGGGTCGCGTCAGAAGGAGCAGAGGAGTTCATGCGGTCAATATCAGGGTTTGCGGTAGCTGTCGGCAACCATTTCAAATGCAAAAAGGCGGCAGTCAAGGGCGCCATTGTACAGTGGCGTACGGCGCCGGGGTTTGAGGCGCAGTTTTCCGGGCAGTTCCAGGTCGCTGGAAATCACGTGAACCTGCCATCCCGCAAATTCCTGTTTCAGGCAGGCAGACCAGTCGCGCCAGAATTTGTCGTCCTGCTCGTCCAGGCGTTCGCCGTAGGGCGGGTTGGTGACCAGCCAGCCTCTATTCATGGGCGGCTGCAGATCCAGCGCGTTGGCCCGCGCAAACTGAATAGAATCGGGCGCCAGATTGGCGCGCGCCAGATTTTCACGGGCGGCTTCCAGCGCGTGGGGGTTCAGGTCGCAACCGAAAAGCGGAGTCTCCAGTTGCGGCGCGATTCGACTGTGGGCGTCTTCCTTGAGTGCGGACCATTGTCGGGCGTCAGCGTTGCGCAGTCGCTCGAATCCGAAAGGACGGTTGATGCCCGGCGGCACACCCTGGGCGATCCAGGCGGCTTCAATCAGAATGGTGCCGCTGCCACAAAAGGGGTCCAGTAACGGTTGGGAAGGATCCCAGCCGGCCAGGGCCAGAATGCCGGCCGCCAGATTTTCACGCAGCGGGGCCTCGCCCTTGTCCAGGCGCCAGCCGCGCTTGAACAGTGACTCGCCCGAGGTATCCAGGTACAGCGTGCCCGAATCCCGGGTCAGGAACAGGTGGACCCGTGCGTCGGGCCTGACGGTATCGATACTGGGTCGTTCGCCTTCACGGTCGCGCAGACGGTCGCAGATTCCGTCTTTGGCCTTCAGGTTGCAGAACATAAGGCTTTTCATCGGGCTCTGTATGGCAGACGTGTCAACCCGCAGCGTATGCTCGGCGCCGAACCAGCGTTCCCAGGGCGTATCGTAGGCCAGTTCGTAAATGTCGTCTTCCTTGAGTACCAGGCCGTGTCCCACCTGCACCAGAATGCGGGTGGCCAGCCGGGAATACAGGTTGGCGCGCAAAATACCGGCCCAGTCTGTTTCAAAGGCGCAGCCTGCGCGCCCCTTTTCCACGTGTTCGAAGCCCAGCGCCTGCATTTCTTCACACAGAATTTCTTCGAGACCCTGCGGGCAGGGCGCAAAGACGCGAAAGGTTTCGGTCAGGCGTGAGGAAGGGCGGGAAGCCGATTGCCTTTGTGTGCGTCCGGTACGCTCGGTGTTGTCTTTGGGTCTGGCCGTACTGCGCTTGTCCTGCACGCCGTCGCCCTTGGCGAAACTGCGCTTGTGATCGACAGGACGGGCGGGTGCGCCCCGGTTGAGACGCGGTCCTTGTGCTTCGCGTACCGGGTTTGCGCGCTGTGCGCGTGTATCCGATTGTCGCTCCGGCAGGGCGCGCTGAGGCCGGGCAGGCCTGGCCTGGGCTTGGGCCTCGCCTGTACGCAGGCGATTCTGGGCCACAGCGCGTGCCCGGGCGCCGGACCGTACCCGGGGTTTGTCCTCACTGTCGTTTTCAGGGCGTGGAGAACGACCAAGGCTCAGTTTCTTGCGGGCAGGAGGCGTATTATCGTCGGTCATGGCTAGGTTTTTCAGAAAGGTTTGGTGACCACAAGAATGACCACCACCAGCAGCAGCAATACCGGTACTTCATTGAACCAGCGGTAAAAGACATGGTCGCGCTGGTTGCGGCCCAGTTCAAACTTTTTATAGATGCGAAAACAGGCGTGATGGTAGCCGATAATCAGCAGAACAAACAGCAGCTTCGCGTGCAGCCAGCCATTGGTCAGTCCGATCCGGTAGTACAGCATCAGAATCAGTCCAAACGCCACAGCGGGGACTGCCAGCATGGTGGTAAAACGCAGCAATCGCTTGGCCATGCCCAGCAGGACCGGGTAGACCGGGCCGTCCTGGGGTTGCTGGGCCAGGTTGACAAAGATGCGCGGCAGATAGAACAGCCCGGCAAACCAGGCCACCACGAACACAATATGAAGCGATTTGATCCAAAGCATACGATTTTTACCCGCGCAACTGACCGTTGCCTTCGAGTACCCATTTATAAGTTGTCAGACCCTCAAGGCCAACCGGCCCCCGCGCATGCAGGCGATTGGTGGAAATGCCGATTTCGGCTCCCAGGCCGTATTCAAAGCCGTCGGCAAATACCGTTGGTAAATTCACATACACCGAGCTGGAGTCGACTTCCCGCTGAAACCGGTTGGCCGCGGTCAGACTGTCGGTGACGATGGCTTCCGTGTGGCCGGAACTCCACCGGGCAATATGCACCATGGCCTCATCAATGGAATCGACAATGCGAATGGCCAGGATGGCCGCCAGGTATTCGGTCGCCCAGTCTTCGTCTGTAGCCGGCGCGGCCTGGGGAACCAGTTGCCGGGTGCGCTCGCAGCCTCTGAGTTCCACGTCTTTTTCGATATAGGCAGCGGCCAGCGCAGGCAGGATTTGTTGCGCGACATCCTGATGCACCAGCAGTGTTTCCATGGAGCCGCAAACGCCATAGCGATAGGTTTTGGCCTGAAAGGCGATGTCATGGGCCATTTTCAGGTCTGCGTCACGGTCAATATAAACATGGCAATTGCCATCGAGGTGGCGGATCATGGGCACGGTCGCCTCGGCTTCAAGACGCCGGATAAGCCCCTTGCCACCGCGCGGAATGATGACGTCCACGTAGTCCGCGAGGGTGATCAGGCGCCCTACGGCTGCGCGGTCGGTGGTGTTGATGGTTTGGACGGCATGCGTGGGCAGCCCGGCATGGGCCAACCCTTCCTGGATGATCTGGCCCAATGCCTGGTTGGAGCAGAAGGCTTCACTGCCGCCGCGCAAAATGGCCGCATTGCCGGATTTCAGGCATAGCGCCGCTGCGTCGACGGTGACATTGGGACGCGATTCATAAATAATACCGACTACCCCAAGTGGAATGCGCATTTTTGACACGCGCATGCCGTTGGGCCTGATCCGAGTTTCGCTGCGACTGCCGACCGGGTCTTCCAGTGCGGCGATCTGGCGCAGGCCGGTCGCCATCAGCGCGAGGGATTTGTCAGAGAGGGTCAGGCGATCGAGCATGGCCGGTTCCAGGCCATTTGCTCGGGCTTTTTCAACATCCTGGGCATTTTCTGCCTTGAGCACCTCGGCCTGCGCTTGCAGGCGGCTGGCGATATGAAGCAGGGCGGCCGATTTCTGGGCGTCGTCGGCGCGCATCAGTAATCGGGAGGCGGCCCTGGCCTGCTGGCCGTAAGCCAGCATGTCTGCATCCAGGGTCGTTGTTGTACTCGTGTCGGTCGTCATAATGGAATCAGTGGGTAGTTACGGTTGCGTCGGCCATACGCAGCACCAGTCGGGCCATTTCCTGCCAGGGGTCGGTCAGCCGCCCGTCTGCCGGGAAGCCCTTGAACAGGCGGTCAATGTCGTGAGCGTGCTGGACCAGCCCCATGATCTGCGAAAACGGCAGCCGGTCCAGTGTATTGATGATTAATTGGTCCTTGGGCGGAAACAGGCCGAGCTTGCGTGTCAGATTGCGCGGATTGTGTCCATTTTGCCTTTCCTGCGCCAGCGTGTAAAGATTGCGGATGTCATAAGTGAGCAGCCCCAGTACCATGGGCAGCGCTTCGCCTTCGGCCTGCAGGCCATGCAGCACTTTGAGTGCGCGCTGGCCGTCGCCACGCAGAATGGCATGGCTCATGTCAAAGACATTGTAGCGGCTGACGTCCAGAATGGCGTTTTCCACGTCTTCCAGCGTCAGGTCACCCTCGGGATACTGAAGTCCGAGTTTGAGTATTTCCTGATGGGCCGCCAGCAGGTTGCCTTCAACCTTGTCGGTAATCCAGGCCAGTGTGGCGGCATCGGCGCGCTGCTTTTGCCGTTTGAGCCGACTCTGGATCCAGGCGGGCAATTGCTCACGGCTGATGACCGGCGTGCTGACAACCACCGCCTGCTGTGCAACGGCGGTATACCATTTGGCCGAGGACATGGCCTTGTCTGCACGCGGCAGGACCAGGACTACGGACAGGTCGCTCAGTTGCTGGTTTGCGGCACGCGTTGCCAGCGCCGTCAGCGCTTCGCCGCCGGTTTTGCCCGGCTTGCCGGTAGGCAGTTCGATTTCCATCAGCTTGCGATCGCCGAATAGGGAAATGGATTGCGCGTTTTCTTCGATGGCATTCCAGGGGCCCGTCGCGGTCAGGCTGAGCGAGACCCTTTCGGTATACCCCTGCAGTCGGCAGGCGGCACGCAATGCATCCAGGGCTTCATTACGCAGCAACAGTTCGTCGCCGCTGATCACATAAAGTGGCTGCAACGAGACGTCCGGTTTTGCCAGATCGGCGATGAAGCGCTCGTAACTGAGGGTCTGTCCGGCCATTGCGCCTACCGCGCGAACTGCGCATCACTGCTTGTTGCGCCGCCCTGGTTGTAGCCGTTGATGACGTCATCGGAACTGATACGCCGGACCAGCTGATTGACCATCTGCGCTTCCATGTCCTGGTACAGCGTGACCATTTCCTGGGCCTTGGCCTGCGAATTGGCTTCGTCGTACGGCAGGGTACGCGTGGCAGTCAGGGTTGACGGGGCAATCAGCAACTGGCCGCTGCTGGTGGTCAGCTGAAAGGTCAGGCGCAGGGTCAGTTCGTATTCTTCGACCTGGCCCTGGGCGTTAAGCGAGACCTCGCGTTGCGACTGTGTTCTTTCCAATTGCGACAACGTGACTTGCGCGCCGGCTGTTGAATCTACAAATTGCAAAGTTGGCGAACTGGCCCTGAGCGAGCGGCGCAAATAGGCGCCAAATCGGGAGTTTTCGTCAATATTGGTGTACATGGTGGTAAAGGGCAGCGGCTTGGTGCCACGCAGTTTGAAGCCGCAGCCGGCCAGCACCAGGCACAGCAGGAGGGCGGCCAGCGCAGCCTGATACCAGCGCAAGGAAGAAGTAGAATACACCATGGTGTTCACCTGCTCAAATTAACCAACGATATTGACGAGTTTGCCGGGTACCACGATAACACGTTTCGGTGGACGTCCTTCCAGGAACTTTTCCAGGGAAGGATGGCTTTTGGCCACGCTTTCAATATGTTCGCGATCGGCGCCATTGGGAATCTGGATCGAACCGCGCAGCTTGCCGTTGATTTGCAGCATGAGTTCGATTTCATCCGCAACCAGTGCGCTCTCGTCGATCTCGGGCCACGGAGCGTCAAGCAGATCACCGTATTGCTGCGCGTAACCCAGCTCGTTCCACAAATGCCAGGTGACGTGCGGCACGATCGGGTACAGCATGCGAATCAGAATGCCCATGACTTCGCGCAGGGCTGCGTTTTCGACGGCCCCTTCGGCAAGTGTTGCACTGTCAATGGCATTGAGCAGCTTCATGTTTGCAGACACAACGGTATTGTACTGGATGCGTTCGTAATCGTAATTGGCCTGACGCAGCAGGGAGTAGGCCTGCAGGCGCAAATCCTTGACGGCTTTGTCGGCCTGGCTGAAATCGCAGATGTCGGTCGGTGCCGCCAGTATCCGTTCTTTCAGGTTATGGGCAATAGACCACAGGCGTCGCAAAAAGCGGTGTGAACCGTCTACGCCGGAATCGGACCATTCCAGCGTCTGTTCAGGCGGGCTGGCAAACATGACAAACAAGCGTGCCGTGTCGGCGCCCATGGTGTCGATCAGGGCCTGAGGATCCACGCCGTTGTTCTTGGATTTGGACATGGTGCCGACGCCGCCATACTGCACGGCAGAACCGTCCCGGTTCAGTGTGGCGCCTGAAATTGCGCCTTTTTCGTCGTAGGTATTGGTGACTTCTTCAGGCCAGAAATACTCGACGGCCCCCTGGGGCGTGCGGCGTGAATAGATGTGGTTCAATACCATGCCCTGACACAGCAGGCGGGTGAACGGTTCATCAAAGTTCAACAATCCCAGATCACGCATGACCTTGGTCCAGAACCGGGCATATAACAAATGCAATACCGCGTGCTCGATGCCGCCGATATATTGGTCCATCGGCATCCAGTAATCATTGCGCTGGTCGACCATGGCCTGATCGTTACCCGCAGAGGTATAGCGCATGAAATACCAGGAGGAGTCCACGAAGGTATCCATGGTATCGGTTTCGCGTCTTGCGGGTTTACCGCAGGACGGGCAGGTGCATGACAGGAAGGCCTCGTCTTTGGCCAGCGGATTTCCGCTGCCGTCCGGAATGAGGTTTTCAGGCAGGCGTACCGGCAGATCAGCCTCGGGCACCGGTACCGGGCCGCAGCTGTCGCAGTGAATAATCGGGATGGGCGTGCCCCAATAGCGCTGTCGGGAGATGCCCCAGTCGCGCAGACGCCAGGTTGTCTGTTTTTCGCCCAGCCCTTTTTCGTTTAATGCACGGGCAACCGCGTCAACGGCTTCACTGTATGTCAGGCCATCGAACTGGCCGGAGTTGACCACGCGCCCCTGCTGCTTGTCGCCATACCAGTCCTGCCATTCGGTCTGGCTGAACGGTTTGTCGGCGACCTGCACCACCTGTTTGATGGGAAGCGCATATTTGAGCGCAAAGGCAAAATCGCGTTCGTCATGCGCCGGCACGCCCATGACGGCGCCATCGCCGTAACTCATGAGTACGTAATTGCCGACCCAGATTTCAACCGACTCGCCGGTCAGGGGATGCACCACGCTCAGGCCGGTTGGCATGCCTTCTTTTTCACGAGTGGCCATTTCGACTTCGGTCGTGCCGCCCAGCTTGCATTTTTCAATGAAGGCGGCCAGGGCCGGATTGCCAGCTGCAGCATGCGCGGCCAGCGGATGTTCGGGTGCGACCGCGCAGAACGTGACGCCCATAATGGTGTCGGGCCGTGTCGTAAAGACGTACATGCGCCCGTCCTGGATCAGCGTACCCTGTTCATCACGAATGTTATGGGTAAACGCAAAGCGAACCCCTTCGCTTTTACCCAGCCAGTTTTCCTGCATGAGGCGCACGCGCTCGGGCCAGCCCGGCAGGTTGTGGTTCACCTGATTCAGCAGTTCTTCGGCATAATCTGTAATGCGCAAGTAATAGCCTGGAATTTCGCGCTTTTCGACCAGCGCGCCAGAGCGCCAGCCACGACCGTCAATCACCTGTTCATTGGCCAGCACCGTCTGATCCACCGGATCCCAGTTCACCACTTGCGTCTTGCGGTAGGCAATGCCTTTTTCCAGCATTTTCAGAAAAAGCCATTGATTCCATTTGTAATATTGCGGGTCACAGGCGCACATTTCCCGTGACCAGTCGATGGCCAGTCCCATCGCCTTCATCTGCTTTTTCATGTAGGCGATATTGTCGTAGGTCCACTTGGCGGGCGGCACTTTCGATTTGATGGCCGCATTTTCTGCAGGCATGCCGAAGGCGTCCCAGCCCATGGGCATCAGCACGTTGAAACCACGCATGCGCAGCTGACGCGTCATCATATCGTTGATGGTGTAGTTGCGCACATGTCCCATATGCAACTTGCCGCTGGGGTAGGGCAACATGGAGCAGGCGTAGAATTTGGGTTTTTCGTTGCCGCTTGCGTCCTTCGCATGTTCGGTCACGAGATAGGCGTCGCGTTCCTGCCAGTTTTTCTGGGCCGCTTGTTCAAGGTCGGTGGGATGGTAGTGATCCTGCATGTATAAGTTCGCACAAAATGGGACGCAGGCAGCTGCGGGCCGGCAATGGCCGGGCGACACGATTCGGCGTCCGAAAAGAATGGGATTAACCCATTATTATAGAGGCTACGCGATCGAACCGTGTGCGATGCCGGTCCAACTGCAAATTCTATGCAGGAATGACGCCGGCGGCCAGTGCGCTCATAGCCGCGTTATGCCGGTTCTGAGTCCCGGTTTTGTCCAAAATCTGCTGGATGTGGTAATTGACCGTATGGGTGGAAATGCCCAGGATCAGGGCGATATCGTCGTTGCTTTTGCCATCGGCGATCCAGTTCAGTATCTCGATCTGCCGGCGGTTCAGATCCCATCCTTCCTGCTGCCGATGGCGTCGGGACAAAATCATCTGGCAGGTGTGCAGCAAGGCGTAGACGAGCAGCCCGCAAGCGGTTCGATCGCTGGCAAACTCCTGCGCATTGATGGGACGGTTTAATCGGATCAGTGTGAGTGCCGCCCGGGTATTGCCCACCAGATTGGAGCAGGGGGCAACCAGGCCATAAAAATTTTCGCCGGTCTGTTGCGCCAGTTCGGGATGGCTGGCATAAAAGTCCTTGCGTTCCCATATTTGCATGGTTTCGCGCTGCATCAGCAGTGGAATGACCGTGTCGTGGATCAGATGGTAGTCACCGACCCGGATCAATGCATCGGGAATGGTGCCCAGGTGTTGGTAGCGCGGCGAGGTAAAGGGAACAGGAAATCGCTGTACATAATCAAAGCAGTCGAAATCCAGCATGGCAAGTGCGCGATTGATAAAGGCCATTTGTGCCGGTTCGTCCTGTGTAAGGCTAAAAACGGTGTGTGTATCGGTAGACATACTGACCCCTTATTCGAATACGGAATATTGATCGTATCGGAACAGGGGTGAAAGTGAATGGTCAATTTGCGCATGAAGGGACAGGGAGTATCCCATAGCGCCGCATGGGCGGTGCCGGGCCGGCCGCCGGTCGGAGCACGTCTTGTGGTCAGTTGCCGCCGTACAAATCAGCCTTGGTCTGGGGCGCCGCTTCAGTCGGAGCCTGCGGGTCATACAGAACGGTGCTGGTACCCACGCCGGTCCCGACACCCGCAGTGGCGCCGCCGCCGAGACCCGCGCCGACACCCACGCCTACACCGGCTCCCGCCGATACCCGCCCGCCATGACCAATACCCACACCGGCACCGACAGGTCCCAGCCCGGTCCCCAGACTGACGCCGCCGCTGCCTATGCCCAGGGACAGGCCACTGACCAGCGGCACACTGACGCCAAAGCCGGTGGAGCAGCCGGTCAACAGCAGAACGCCAAGAAAAAGAAGGGCAGGTTTGGATTTCATTGACATTGCGCGCCGGAAAAGAATGGAGTGAGAGTATCGAAAATCTAGCATACTACGTGTCGGCTGGTTGCGGAAACAAATGCAATTGTTTGCAAGCATTGTAAAAAATGCAGGATGGCTGGTTGTGCCGGCGCCATGCGCACGGTGGCTGGGTTATGATGCTGCATCAGTTATGGGTCTGAGCCGGATGCGTATGTATCTGTGAGTGTGCGGGTCAGGCTATTACAGGAGATCCGATGCTTCGTCATTTCATGTTACCGGTCGTGGCGGTTGTGGCGCTGTCCGGTTGCGCATCGAAAGCCATCTATGACCAGAATGATATCCATTTTATTTTGCCCTGCAAAACCGATACTGCTGCGTGCATGAAAAAAATGGAGCAGTCCTGCGCACAGGAAAAAGGACAGGTCATGTCGCGCGATATTGTTCAGGAAGAGCTGCCCGTTGTGCAGGTGATTTGCCGGCCCCCGCCAAAGCAAAAACCACCTGCCGAATAAGGGTTGTCACCTGCGCGTGAACGCTGACTGACGCGCACCGCCCCTGCAGACGGGTCAGCAAAGCCCGATGCAGGTCGCATCCAGTACGTATTGCTGGTGGCGGGTCTGGATGTGTTCGACCACTTTTTGCGGATCGTCTTCGACAATGAACAGATCCAGATCGTGTTCCGAAATCAGCTTGTTCGTTACCAGCTGATCCCGTATCCAGTCCATGAGGCCTTGCCAGAATTCGGTGCCGACAAAGACGACCGGCGCGCGGCTGGCTTTGCCGGTCTGGATCAGTGTGAGCGCCTCGAACATTTCGTCCAGCGTTCCAAATCCGCCTGGCATAATGATGTAGCCTGCGCTGTTCATGAAAAAGGTGGTCTTGCGCGAGACGAAGTATTTGAAGTACAGGCTGTCGGTCTGGTAGCGGTTGTCTTTTTGTTCGTGAGGCAATTCGATGTTCAGGCCGATGCTGGTGCCACCGGCTTCATGGCAGCCTTTATTGGCCGCTTCCATGATGCCGGGACCGCCACCGGAAATAACATTGAAGCCGGCCTTGGCAAGAAGGCCGCTGATCTCCTGCGTTTTGGTATAGTAGGGCGAATCTGACCGGATCCGTGCACTGCCAAAAATGCTCACCGCTGCGGTCAAATCCTTGAGACGGACGGCGGCTGTTTCCAGCTCGCTGGTAATCTCTTTTATCTGACCCTGAATCGTTGTTGCTTTTGTTACTGACATGAAAAAAACCTTGTTACTTGTTGACGGATCAAGCTATTTGTACCGCGCTTTCTATGCCATGCCCGACTTGCGCAACGCGCGGGGGGAGCCGACTGGCGCGCTTTATGGCGTGATAAACATGATGCGCAAATGCATTGATGATTATAAGGCCGATTACGCCGCATGTATTTTCGACGCAAAGGGGAAAACCTTCAGGGATGATCTGTACCCGGAATACAAAGGGGACAGGCCGCCCATGCCGGACGATCTTGCTGTGCAGACTGCACCTATTCATGAGGCCATACGCGCAATGGGCTGGCCGGTTATTGCTGCAGCGGGCGTGGAAGCGGACGATGTAATTGCAACACTGGCGGATCTGGCCGCCCGATCCGATATCCATACCATTATATCAACTGGCGACAAGGATTTGGCCCAACTGGTCAATTCCCATATTACGCTGGTCAACACCATGACGGGCGAAAAGCTGGACGAGGCCGGGGTGCTTGGCAAGTTCGGCGTGCGGCCAGATCGGATCGTGGACTATCTGATGCTGATCGGCGATGCCGTGGATAATGTGCCAGGGGTCACCAAAGTAGGGCCCAAGACTGCCGTGAAATGGCTCAGTGAGTATGACAGTCTTGATAATCTGGTGGCCAATGCCGACAGTATCAAGGGCGTCGCGGGCCAGAATCTGCGTGATGCCATTCCCCAGTTTGAGCTGACCCGCAACCTGATTACCGTCAGGCGCGACTGCGAGCTGGCCGAGTTCATGCAGGGAATCGGGGACCTGTTGCCCAAGGCACCCGATGTGCCCACGCTCACCGCCATCTATGATCGTTATGGTTTTCGCACCTGGCTGCGCGAGCTGACCGGCGATGCCGACCGGATGCCGGAGCAGGATGCCCGTGTGGCGCAGAATCTGCCCGAGGCGCCGGCGCAGGTCAGTTATCTGACGGTCGACACCGAGGAAAAATTCCGTGCCTGTTTCGATGCCATCCGACAGGCAGCGCTGGTCGCCATTGATACCGAAACCACGTCCCTGAACCCGATGCAGGCGCGTTTGGTTGGTATTTCACTTGCCATCGAACCCGGGTCTGCCTGGTACATTCCGCTGGCCCACCGTGGTACGGGAGCCGGTGTGCAACTGGATAAAACCCAGACACTGGCAGCGATGCGCGGCTGGCTGGAAGATGCGGCGGCCGCCAAGGTGTTGCATAACGCCAAGTACGACAGCCATGTCTTTCTGAACGAAGGCATTCAACTGGCAGGCATTGAAGACGACACCATGCTTATGGCCTATGTGCTTGAGTCGCATCGCAATGTGGGCATGCAGGAACTGGCGCAACGCTACCTGGGCCGTACCGGCACCACCTACGAGGACATTTGCGGCAAGGGGGCCAAACAGATCTGTTTTGACGAAGTAGATATCGAAACAGCGACCCACTATGCGTCCGAAGATGCCGACTTCACGCTGCAGCTTTATCGGGCACTTGCGCCTCTGGTGCAGCAACAGGAAGGCCTGCAGCGTATTTATCGTCTGGAAGTGCAGGTTTCCCGAGTTCTGACCCTGATCGAGCGCCAGGGGGTTCGCATTGACGAGTCCATGTTGCGCCAGCAGAGTGCGCAGATCGGTGCAACCCTGGTTGATCTGGAAAACAAGGCCTACGAACTGGCTGGCCAGCCGTTCAACCTGAATTCTCCCAAACAGCTGGGCGAGATTCTGTTTGTCAAAATGAATCTGCCGGTGGTGCGCAAGACGCCCAAGGGCGCGCCCTCTACTGATGAAGATGTGCTGGCAAAGCTGGCCGCAGATTACCCATTGCCGCGCACCCTGCTGGATTATCGGGGGCTGGCCAAGCTGAAATCGACCTATACCGATAAATTGCCGAAGATGATCAATCCGGCGACCGGGCGGGTGCACACCGATTATGCGCAGGCCGCCGTGATTACCGGCAGGCTGGCGTCCTCGGATCCCAATCTGCAGAATATTCCAGTGCGTACCGAAGAAGGGCGGCGCATTCGCATGGCGTTTGTTCCATCGGACGGGGGCGTGATTGTGTCCGCCGACTATTCCCAGATCGAGTTGCGGGTGATGGCGCATTTGTCAGGCGACGTCAATCTGCAGCGTGCGTTCCGCGAGGGGGAAGATATTCACCGGGCAACCGCCGCCGAGGTGTTTGGCGTGGCGCCCGCTGACGTCAATGCCGAACAGCGCCGGGCCGCCAAGGCCATTAACTTTGGTCTGATCTATGGCATGAGTGCGTTCGGACTGGCCGCCAATTTGGGTATTACCCGCGATGCGGCGCAAACCTATATTGACCGGTATTTCGCCCGCTATCCCGGCGTCGCCGAATATATGTCACGCATCAAGAAAGAGGCCTCGGCCAACGGATACGTGGAAACTGTATTCGGCCGGCGCTTGTGGTTGCCGGAAATCAATGCAAAAGGTCCGCGCCGCGCCGGCGCCGAGCGGGCGGCCATCAACGCGCCGATGCAGGGCACATCGGCCGATCTGATCAAAATGGCCATGGTGGCCGTGCAGGACTGGCTCGAAAAGGAAAAACTGGGTTCACGTCTGGTCATGCAGGTCCACGATGAACTGGTGCTGGACGTGCCGCATGCAGAGCAGGACCTGGTCAGCCAGGCCTTGCCGGGCCTGATGTGTGATGTGGCCAGTCTGGCCGTGCCGCTGGTGGCCGAGACAGGCGTGGGTAACAATTGGGAAGAAGCGCATTAGACCGGGCTTGCCGGATACGTGCTTTGCTTTGACCGCAGGCGGACTTGCGTTATGATGGGCGTCAAGCGCGCGACGTACCTCAGAGCGGCGGCAAAAGCGGATACTGGACCCGATATATGAAAGATACCCTCGTCTTGAGAATGGCGTTATTTGCTGTCGTCTATGGCGTTCTGGCTTTTTTGTGCATTGGCATCAGAGATCCCGACAGCCAGTCCACTTTGCTCTGGCCCGCCGGCGGCATCCTGCTGGGGGCATTGATGGCCAGTCGTAGAAAAGACTGGCTAGGCTGGGTGCTGATCGCGGGCGCGTTGCACCTGCTGGCGGGCATGTGGACCGGCAGGGCCTTGCCCGTGTCACTGGTCTACATGCTCACCGATCTTGTGGTGATGTGCGGGATAGCCGCAGTCTGGCGCAAGCGTGTGCTGCCTCACTTTAATCTGCAAAGCCCTTCCAATCTGGCGTACTTTCTTGGCCTGTTGCTGGTCGGGGCGATTGTCGGTACGGTGTTGAACAGTCTGGGGCTCAGCCTGGTGAATGCCGGAGCGTCAACGCGCGTCTACACCTGGTTTGTTGCCGATTTGATCGGCAACCTGGTGGGAGCGCCTCTCGTTATTGCCTGGTCTGCGTTCCGGGCCAGACGTTCGGGCGGATCAACGCAAACCAATTTCTACTTCGGCCTGATCTGGTTTGTGCTGCTGGTCGCCTCTGCGGCCCTGGCCTTTGATGGGCCGACCAGCGTTGCGGTGCTGGGCTCCCAGAGCTATGAGCTGTCGTATCTGCCATTGCTTTTCGTTGTTCTGGTGGCGCTGGTCTGGGACCAGCGCGGGCTGACGCTGGCGACCCTGGTGCTGGCTCTGGTGGCGGCCTTCAACACGGCCCAGAACGAGGGGCCTTTTGCAGATTCCATGGCGTTTTTCGGCAACGGTCTGCTCGAAGTACAGGGTTATATTGGCGCGGCCTGCCTGGCCGGTTTACTGATGACGGCGATTATTTCCACGCGCAATCGCGCTTTGCGCGACGCGGCGGTCTGGAAGCTGCGGTTCGAGGCGGCGTTGCAGGGCAGCCAGCATCTGGTGTATGAGTATGACCCGGCCAGCCAGCAGTTTATCTGGGCCGGAGATACACGCGGCCTGTTGGGTCTGACGCCATCTGATCTGGCGACACTGGATGCTTTCCTCAAACATGTGCATCCGGCTGATCGCCCGCAGGTTGTTGAGGGCTTCGATGCGCGGAGCTCGGTGCGGACGGCGGCGGCAGCCGCCGAATTGCGTTTTCGCATATGCAGCGCGACGGATCAATGCTTTCGCGTCGTCGATACCGGCGGGCCGCTGGCAGATCTGGATGATCAGGTGTACCGGATCAATGGATTGTTGCGTCTGCCGGGAAATGACGACGTCGGGCATAATCCAGGCTAGTGCACCCATGGAAAAGGCATCCAATTCGGTTGGCGCGCTGCTGATTCATGGTTTGGGAGGGACTCAGTTCGATCTGGGATCTTTGCACAAAATCTTGAATCGTGCCGGTGTCCAGACGCATGCATTGACGCTGCCGGGCCACGGGGGCGATCCCACAGATCTGCTGAATGTGAGTGCCGAAGACTGGATTGATGCAGTGCAGGCCAAGTACCGGGAAATTGTCGATCAATATGAAACCGTGCACATCATGGGAATGTGCATGGGATCGCTGCTGGCCGCGGAACTGGCCAAGCGCGAACGCCATGCCAAGGGCCGGCTGGTATTGCTTGCGCCTCCGGTCTATCTGGATGGATGGTCAACACCGTGGTATCGCCACTTTCGTCATCTTTTGTATGCAATCCCGTATATCGCGCAGCGTATTCGGGTCGAGGAAGAAGAGCCCTATGGGATCAAAAACGAACTGGTGCGCCGAATCGTCAAGTCGCGTTTTGCCAAGGGCGACAGTTTTCATTATCAATGGGTGCCGCTGGCAGTAGTCAGGCAAGTGGACCGTTTGCGCAACTGGGTCAGGCAGAGTCTTGAACACATCGGCTGCGCGACGCTGATCGTGCATGCCAGGGAAGACGAACTCACTTCAATCAAATCCGCCTATTACCTGCAAAAACAGATGACCGGCACGACAGTCAATGTCGTCGTTCTGGAAAACAGCTATCACATGATTTGCGTCGATAACGACCGGGAGCAGGTGGCGGTCTGCGTGCTGGAGCATTTTATGCTTGATCCGGCCCATGCCCGCCGTGCCGACAGGCAGCGTTCCGCTTCATAAAGAGACTGGTTGATTCCCGGTGGATTTCAGGTACGCCAGACATAATTGTATGAAAGGTTCGACGGTGGGCGCAGGCGAACGGGTATTGGGCGTGGTGGCACAGATGGTCCAATAGGGTGCGGCCTGAGCTTTGAATTGACCGGCATGCATACCGGTCATATTGACTGTATGAAAAAGCGAGGATGGGACCACGCCAATGCCCAGCCCTGCGCTAATCAATCCTAACGCGGTTCCGACGTGATTGACTTCGAATGCCGGTCGAAGTATCTGGCCGTGTTGCAAATACTGCGCTTCCAGCAATTGTCGCACACTGCTATTTTGCCCTCTCACAATGAGATCGTGAGCAAAAATGTCCGGCCAATCCACCCACTCGAGCGACGCCAGCGGATGATTCGTTGCGCATAATACGATCAGGGGGTCCTGAAATAGAACATGCTGGTCAAGATCGTCGGCATCGGGTTGCTCGGGCAGTAGCGCGATATCAGCGCTGCCATTTCGCACCATGTCAATCCCGATATTGGTCAATACATCATGCACGTGCAGGCGGATATTTGGATACGCCTGTCTGTATCGCACCAGCACGTTGGGAAGGACACCGGCGGCAACCGATGGTGCGACCGCAATACTCAGATGCCCGTGGGTGCCGGACACTACCTCATGCATATGTTCCAGTCCGCGCGTCAGTTGATTGGTCAGTGCGCAGGCAATGTCAAAAAACTCCAGTCCGACGACAGATAGGGTGACAGATCGCGTGTCGCGATCAAAAAGACGTGCGCCCAGCGTTTGCTCCAATCGCTGGATATTGGCACTGAGAGCCGGCTGTGACAGATGTACGGCGTCGGCGGCCTGACTGAAGCTCAGGGTTCGGGCGACAGCGAGAAACGCTTCAATCTGTTTTAACGTGATCGACATCGCGTATGCCTTGTCTAATTTATCCAAATATCAGATAAGTTTATCAAAAAATGGAAATAGACAAATAAATTTCAGCCTCCTATAGTCTTTCTGATGAGCGGTGTAGCGGTTTGTTGCTCGGTGGCGTGCGATGCGCGCGCCAGTATCTGAAACCGCATTTTGTCTTAAAAAGGAAATGCAATGAACGACGGTGTGACAGGCCCCTTGATGGGCCCGGAAGTATGGACAGGTGCGCAATTGAGCGAACGACAGGACTGGATCGAACGGCTGGAAGTGCAAGAACTCGCAGAACTGGAAGCCATGCTGCAAAATTTTGGACCAGACGTCGTTGAACCCGAACAGCTTGGACTGCAGGATTTTCAGCTATCGCATCTGCAGGCGAGGTTTGCGCGTGTACGGACACAGCTCGAAGGGGGGCGGGGCTTTGCGCTGATACGAGGGGTCCCGGTCACGCGCTATACACTGGCACAAAACCGTCTCATTTTCTGGGCGCTTTCTTTACTGCTTGGTGAGCCACAGGCACAGGACAAGTTGGGCAATCGCATGCATAGCGTAACCAACACGAATTTGCGCGTCGAAGGATCTGACGAGGTACGCAGTTATCAGACTGACGATGAGTTGACCTTTCATAACGACGGCGGCGATGCTTTCATGTTGCTGTGCCTGAGAACGGCGGTTTCCGGCGGCATGAGCAAGCTGGTGAGCGTCGGTACAATTTACAACGAAGTGCTGGCGCGCCGGCCTGATCTGCTTGAGGTGTTGCAGCAGCCATTTCACTTCGATGCGCGCGGCCAGCATCCGAGCGGATTGAAGATACAAAGCGCACCGATTCTGAATTTTTTCGATGGTCGGCTCAGTGTGCTGTATAAAAAACGGTATCTGATGGCGGCGCAGCGCTTTCCCGAGGTACCCAGGCTTACCCTGGCACAGCAGGAAGCGATCGGGCTGGTTGAGGAAATCTGTAACGATCCCGCAATTCAGCTGGGTTTTTACATGGAGCCGGGCGATATTCAGATCGCCAACAATTACGCGGTTCTCCATGCGCGCACCAAGTATGAGGATGCCCAGGATCCCGAGGCGCGTCGACATCTGCTGCGCGCGTGGCTGACATTACCTAATGGTCGTGCGCTGCCACCCGTGTTCGCCCAGACCCGGGAATTTGCAACATCCTATCAAAGTCGCCACGGAACGGCAGTGCGTGCGTGAGCCGGCTTGTTCAGGCCTGGTTGCCGCTGCGTCGCCTTTAATACATACCGCCTTCAATACAAATAATGAGAACACAAAAATCATGAGACATTTTCTTCGTTCCCTTCTTCTGCTCTCTGCCTTCGCCTGTAGTACTGTGATCAACACCTTGGCGATGGCCGCAGAGCCTTATCCCGGCAAACCGATCCGAATTGTTGTTCCTTACACGCCCGGCGGCAACACCGACCTTCTTGGTCGCCTGGTTGCACAGCATCTGGGGCAGGCGTGGAACGTCCCGGTCGTGGTGGAGAATAGGCCCGGCGCAGGCGGTACGATCGGGGTCAGTCAAGTTGCCAAATCCAAACCCGATGGCTATACCATGATTTTGGGGGCGTTTGGCAATATTCTTGTCGCCCAAAGTCTATACAAGGATCTTTCATATGATCCGGTGAAGGATCTCAAGCCGGTGATTCTGCTGGCGACCCCGCCGACCATCCTGACGGCAACGGCCAGCCTGCCGGTCTCCAATGTGACACAGCTGATCGCCTATGCGAAGAAAAATCCGGGCAAACTGAACTATGGTTCCTCTGGCAAGGGAACGTCCAATCATCTTTTTGGTGAGCTGTTCGCATCAATGGCCGGGATTGAGCTGACCCATGTTCCCTATAAGGGAAGCGGGCCGGCTGTCAACGATCTTGTTGCGGGCATGACTCAGTTGAATTTTGCGCCGTTCCCACTGGTGCTGCCGCAGATTCAGGCGGGCAAACTTAAGGCACTGGCTGTCACGGGCGCGGCGCGTTCGCCCGCGCTTGCTGATGTGCCGACTGTGGCCGAGTCGGGGCTGCCCGGTTATGAGGGTGTGGGTTGGTTTGGCTTGCTGGTTCCGTCAGGCACGCCGGACAGTATTGTTAATAAGTTGAATCAACAGATTAACCAGATACTGAGCGACCCGCAGGTGCGGGAGACCTTGTCCGCAGAAGGTGCAGTACCCATCGGGGGCTCACCGCAAGAGGCCGCGGCGTCCGTGGCGGCAGGGATCAAAAAATGGCGCGGCCTGGCAGAAAAAATCCAGTGAAGCCAGGCCTGTTATGTTCAGGACTGAACGATACGTGCGCGCAGCGCGTTAATGCGGTGTTCGATCGGCGGATGGGTCGCGAACAAGGCGGCTACGCCCTGGCCACCGCTGATCCCGGACGATTCGAACTGTTTGGGCAGTTCGCCGGGATGCATGCCGCCCAGCCGGGCCAGCGCGTTGATCATGGGAGAGGCAGACCCCAGCATCTGTGCCGAGCCGGCATCGGCGCGGTATTCGCGCTGACGGGAAAACCAGGCCACGATGATTGAGGCCAGAATGCCGAATACGATCTCACAGACGACAACCGTGATGTAATAGCCCGGGCCGACCCCGCGTTCGTTGCGGAAAACAGTCTTGTCAATGAAGTAGCCTACGACGCGGGCCAGGAAAACCACAAATGTGTTGACCACGCCCTGGATGAGGGTCAGGGTGACCATGTCTCCGTTGGCAATGTGCGCGACCTCATGACCCAGGACAGCCGTCACTTCCTCTTCGCTCATTCCGTTGAGCAGGCCGGTTGAGACGGCGACCAGCGAGTCATTCTTGAACGCGCCGGTGGCGAATGCGTTAGGCTCGCCTTCATAGATCGCCACTTCCGGATGCCCGATGCCGGCCCGGTCAGCCAGTTGGTGTACGGTGTCCACCAGCCACATTTCCTGCTGGTTGCCGGGGGAGGCCGGGTTGATGATATGCAGGCCCATGGTCCATTTGGCCATGGGTTTGCTCATCAGGAGTGAAATAAATGCGCCGACAAAGCCCACCACGGCGGAAAAGGCCAGTAACTGCCCCATGTTGATGCCGTTGGCGTCCATATAGCGGTTGACGCCCAGCAGGTTCAGCGTGAAGCCCAATACCACCATGACGGCCAGATTGGTCATAAGAAAAAGAATAATGCGTTTCATACAGCAGGTCCTTTTAGGAAGGGATCAATCCGCAAAGTGGGCGCAGAGCGTAAAAACCGGTCCGGCCTCCAGGGGCTTAAAAATAACTGAATTTAAATCACATCCATTATATAAGGGCAATCTTGTCCTTTTATAGTGTGGTTGGCAGTAGAATGTTATATTCTTTTCAGGCGATTTCCGGATTTATCATGCAGGCATTGTGGATGTTGGTGGCTTCTTTTATGTTCGCCATCATGGGGGCATCGGTCAAACTGGCGTCCGAACATGCCGCTTCACTTTCGCTGGTGATTTTGTTTCGCGGGTTGCCGTCGGTTGTGCTGCTGGTTATCTGGGCGCTGTTGACGCGCAAGTCTCTTAAGCCTAAAAGTATACGCCTGCATTTAATGCGAAATGTATTTGGCGTGGGTGCCATGTGGATGGCGTTTTACGGCTATAGCGTATTGCCCCTGGCGACCAGCACCAGTCTCAATTACACCTCTCCCTTGTTCATTGCCGGTTTTCTGCTGCTCTCGGGCAGGGCGGCCAATGATATCGTGCGCACGATTGCGGTGGGTCTGGGTTTTGCTGGCGTGTTGCTCATTTTGCGGCCCAGTATTACCGAAGATCAGTGGTTTGCGTGTGCGCTGGGCTTGACAGCCGGTGCCTGCGGCGCCGTTGCCATGATGCAGGTGAGGCAACTGGGCACCATCGGTGAGCCGATCTGGCGTACGGTCATGTTTTTCTCTATCTTTGTGACCGGCACCAGCCTGGTCGGCATCAAGGCCCATGGCATTGGGGAGCCCGATATCGTGGCCTGGGTCGCCTTGCTGGTGTGTGGATTGTCGGGACTGTTCGGGCAGTTGGCGCTGACGCGTGCTTTCGGTTCGGGCTCGCCGCTGCTGTCGGCCGCCCTGCAATACACCACCATTATCTTTTCTGCCTGCATTGGCATTCTTGTCTGGCAAAACGCGCCGGATGTGCTGGCGTGGCTGGGTATGGCGATGGTGATTATGGCGGGTCTGCTGTCGGCCTGGCGTACGCTGGCGCTGGCTGACAGACAGAAGAAAACGCAAGTGGTGGAAACAACGTCATAAGGACCGTTGGCCAGACCGCGCGGCATGGCGTGGCGTTGCGCGCACGCCAGCGGCGCCGGCCCACACTTGTGGCGGCATAATCCTAAAGGACCACGCCGTCAAAAGGGCTATGCCATCAGTTTGTTGTACCACTCGTGGAAGTGTTGCATGCCATCTTCCATGGGTGACTGATACGGGCCGACTTCCGACGTGCCGCGCTTATACAGCGCCAGTCGCCCGGCATCCATGCGTTCGGCAATTTCATCGTCTTCAATGGCCGTTTCCATATAGGCGGCCTGCTGGGCTTCGATGAAGTCGCGCTCGAACATGGCAATTTCTTCGGGATAATAGAATTCCACCAGATTCACGGTTTTTTGCGGACTGACCGGGTATAGCGTGGACAGCACCAGCACATGAGGATACAGCTCAATCATATGCGTGGGGAAATAGGTAACCCACATGGCGCCAAAGTCGGGCGCTTCTCCCTGGCGGAATTTGAGCAGTTCGTCATGCCATTTTTTGTACACTTCAGAACCGGGATTAGCCAGCGCCTGATGGATACCGACGCGCTGCAGGCTGAAGTTTTCTGCAAAATCCCAAGTCAGGTCGTCACAGGTGACAAATTTGCCCAGACCAGGGTGGAAGGGGCCGACGTGATAGTCTTCAAGATAGACTTCAATGAAGGTTTTCCAGTTGTAATTGCATTCGTGCACGATGGCGCGGTCAAATACATAACCTGAAAAATCGAATTCAGGACGTGAGAACAGCGACGCCATATCGGCAGCGGGGTCGCGCGGGCCTTCAAACAGCAGGCCGTGGCAGTGCTGTAGCGGAAACTGCTGCAGGTTTTTACAGGGATTGCTGTCAAACTGCGGCGCGCCCAGCAGGGTTCCCTGATTGTCGTAGGTCCAGCGGTGCAGCGGACAGACAATGTTGCCGCCGGAGCTGCGCAGGTTGCCATGGTTATGGGTTGTGCTGGTGACATCTCCTGCATGACCGCCCAGCATGATTGCCTGCCTGTGACGACAGACGTTTGACATCAGGCTGACTTCACTGCCGTTGCCGGCGGCGCTGTGGTTGCGCACCAGCACCCGTCCGGCCTGCTCGTGCGCCAGGGTGCGCCAGTCTCCGGGTTCGGGCACCAGTTTCTCATGTCCGACGTACAGCGCCGAGGCATCGAAGATGCGGGCCTGCTCCTTGTTAAAGATATCGTCGTTGAAGTAGACGTCGACCGGTAGTTGAGTCGTCGCCGGTGATACATGCGCCAGTTTGGCAATGTCAGACATGAGATGCCCCCCGAGGAAAATTAATGCCGCCTCACCAAGGGTCATGAGCCGGCATAAAGGTTAAAACGTTTAAAAGGAGGGCAATTTTAAAGAAAATCAAGACCTTAGTCAAGATATACCTTGAGCGCCATGATCGCGGGGGGAGCGATATATCGGATGCCTCAGAGGCATACTCGGTGCGACTACGGGGCGAAAGTCACCGGGCGCGCTGTCTTTGCGGAAAAAGTGGCAAATCCGCAACCGAAGGCGCCGCTGATTTCGTACAATGACCCCATTGCATAACAGAAAGCATTGGAGATTGGTTTTGACCGAGAATGCAAAATCCGACACTGCAGCGTTGCCTGATCAGTTCGAAGCGGCGCTGGGCGAGCTCGAATCGATCGTGGCGCAAATGGAAGACAACAGTATGTCGCTGGAAGCGTCCATTGCCGCCTATGAACGGGGTGTAAGGCTTGCGCGCGTGTGTCAGGACAAACTGGATACCGCTGAACAGCAAATCAGTGTGCTGCGCAACAATATGCTGGTGCCCCTGGCCGATCCCGGGTCGTCTGAATCATGAGTGCCATGATCGTATCGTTTAACGATTGGCTGCCTGCCTGTATTGAAAAAATCGAAGCGGCGCTTGAAAAGGCGCTGCCTGCTGCCGATGAGGCCCCTCAAAAGCTGCATCAGGCCATGCGGTATGCTGCGCAGGGTGCGGGCAAGCGCCTGCGGGCCGCCCTGGTGTATGCCGCAGGGCAGGCCAGCGCACAGCAAAGCGCCTTGCCCTCGGCACTGGAGCACACGCTGGGCCGCGCGGCCGTTGCCGTTGAACTTATTCATGCCTATTCACTGATTCACGACGATTTGCCGTGCATGGACGATGACGTCTTGCGGCGCGGCAAGCCCACGGTGCACATTCAGTTTGACGAAGCCACCGCCATGCTGGCCGGTGATGCGTTGCAGCCGTTGGCTTTTGCGCAGCTGGCGCAAATGTCGGTTGCGCCGGCCCTGGTTGTGCAGGCCGTCAATGTGCTGTCGCAGGCGGCAGGCAGCCAGGGGATGGTGGGCGGACAGGCCATTGATCTGGCCAGCGTCAATACGCGGCTTGACCCCGAGCAGCTTCAGCATATGCATCGCCTCAAAACAGGTGCCCTGATCGAGGCCAGCGTACAGCTGGGCGCGATCGTGACGGCGGCCAATTCGGATATTCGCATGGCGCTGGAAAACTATGGTTCGGCCATCGGATTGGCGTTCCAGGTTGTTGATGACATTCTTGATGTCACCGCCGACCAGCAGGCGCTGGGCAAAACGCCGGGCAAGGACGCCGCAGACAATAAACCCACGTATGTATCGGTCATGGGCCTGGAGCAATCGCGCGCTTTTGCACAGCAGTTGCACGAGGCCGCGCTTGACGCCATCAAGCCCCTGGGAGAGCCTGCCTGCCGATTGCGCGAACTGGCCGATCTGATTATTCATCGCCAATCCTGACGATCTTTTGATGTCAACCCGAGACTCACTGTGCCTGATCTGCCTGCTGCAGGGCGCGGCACCCAAGACGATTTCATGACAAAGTTACTAGATACACTCGATTCACCCGCAGATGTGCGAAAACTGAGCCAGCCCCAACTGAAAGCTGCGGCAACCGAGCTGCGCGCCTTCATTCTGGACTCGGTATCGCGCACCGGTGGCCATCTGTCGTCCAATCTGGGCACGGTGGAGCTGACACTGGCGATTCACCATGTTTTCAATACACCGCACGACCGGGTGGTGTGGGATGTGGGGCACCAGTCGTACCCGCACAAAATCCTGACCGGACGCCGTGGCGATATGCCGGGGTTGCGCCAGCAGGGCGGCATATCGGGTTTTCCGCGCCGCTGCGAGTCCGAATACGATTCATTTGGCACTGCACATTCCTCTACGTCAATTTCAGCGGTGCTGGGCATGGCTGTGGCCTCCAGAAATCTCAAAATCGATCGCCAGCACATTGCCGTGATCGGGGATGGAGCCATGACTGCGGGAATGGCTTTTGAGGCGCTCAATAATGCCGGAGTGACGCCGGGCGTGAACGTGCTGGTCATTCTGAATGATAACGATATGTCGATTTCGCCGCCGGTGGGCGCGCTCAACCGGTATCTGGCGCGTCTGCTGTCAGGCGGTCTTTATCGTGATGCAAAAAATGTGGGACGCGCCGTGCTTGAGCACATGCCTGCGCCCATGCTGGATATCGCGCGCCGCGTCAAGGGGCATGCCAAGGGCATGATCAGCCCGGCCACGCTGTTCGAAGAGCTGGGGTTCAATTATGTCGGCCCGATCGACGGCCACGACATGGACTCTTTGGTTCCGACCCTTCAGAACCTAAGGGAATTGGGCGGCTTGCAGTTTCTGCATGTTATAACCAAAAAAGGTCAGGGCTATAAGCTGGCCGAAGCCGATCCGGTGCTGTATCACGGTCCCGGCAAATTCGATCCCGAGCTGGGAATCCAGAAGCCGGCCAAACCGGGCAAACAAACGTTCACCCAGGTTTTTGGTCACTGGCTTTGTGATATGGCCGAACAGGATTCGCGCCTGGTGGCCATTACCCCTGCCATGCGCGAAGGCAGCGGGCTGGTGGAGTTTGAAAAGCGCTTTCCGCAGCGGTATTTTGATGTAGGCATTGCCGAGCAGCACGCGGTCACGTTTGCGGGGGGGATCGCCTGCGAGGGACTCAAGCCGGTTCTGGCCATTTATTCCACGTTCCTGCAGCGTGGCTACGATCAGTTTATTCATGATGTGGCGCTGCAGAACCTGGATGTGACCTTTGCGCTGGACCGTGCGGGTCTGGTCGGGGCTGATGGCGCGACCCATGCGGGCAATTATGACATTGCATTTTTGCGATGCGTCCCCAATATGGTTATAGCGACCCCGTCGGACGAAAATGAAACCCGCTTGCTGCTGTCTGCCTGCTACCAGCATGTGGGACCGGCCTCTGTCAGGTATCCGCGGGGCAGCGGTATCGGCGCTATTGTTTCATCCGGTCTGGATGGTGTTGAACTGGGCAAGGCCGTGGTGCGGCGCACGGGCAAAAAGCTGGCAATATTGGCATTTGGCACGCTGCTGCATGCGGCTGCGCCCGTAGCCGAAAGGCGCGATGCCACCCTGGTGGATATGCGCTTTGTCAAACCGCTGGATGAGGCCTTGCTGCTGGAATTGATGAAGTCGCATGACCAGCTGGTGACCCTTGAAGAAGGGGCTATTATGGGCGGCGCAGGCAGTGCGGTAACCGAGTTGATGCATGCGCATGGCCTGAACGCGGATGTTTTGCAGTTGGGCTTGCCCGATACCTTCATTGATCATGGAGACCAGAGCGGTCTTCTGGCTGGTGTCGGACTGGATGCAGCAGGAATAGAGCAGGCGATTGCCCGGCGTTTCGGGCCTGCGCCTGCAGATCAATAAATTTAGAGTAAATACATGAATTCTCAAATCGAACCATCGGTGCTGATGCCGGACGTACAAAGTACACTGGATGAACGCCATATCACCATTCAGCGTGTCGGCATCCGGCAGGTCAAGCAGCCCATGTTGCTGCAACTGGCCGACGGTTCGGTGCAGGCGACCATTGCGGAGTGGACATTCACCGTTATGCTGCCGGCGCACGAAAAAGGCACGCATATGTCCCGTTTCATGGCGCTGCTCAATGCCTGGCGCAACCGTCCCATGACGGCTGAAACCTTCCGTGCCATGGCGCTGGAAATGCTGCCCCTGTTGCATGCTGAAAAGGGCGATATCACGGCGACGTTCCCTTATTTCATCAACAAGAAGGCACCTGTGTCGGGCGTGGAAAGCCTGATGGACTACCAGGTGACCTGGGTCGCCATGGCCGAGGGTGATCAGGCGGTGGTCGAGCAAACCATGGTCGTGCCGGTCATGAGCCTGTGCCCATGCTCGAAAGCCATTTCCGAGTATGGGGCGCATAACCAGCGCTCGCATGTCACGGTCAGCCTGACGGCGCAACAGCACTATGAGCTGGATGACCTGATTCGTCGAATCGAAGCCCAGGGTTCCTGCGAGCTGTGGGGGCTGCTCAAGCGCACCGACGAAAAATACGTCACCGAACGCTCCTACGACAATCCCAAATTTGTCGAAGACCTGGTGCGTGACGTGGCTGCCGTCTTCCAGAAGCTGCCTGGGGTGGTCAAGTACCGGGTGCAAGCCGAGAACTTTGAATCCATCCACAATCACAGCGCTTACGCCGTGGTGGAAGGCTAGCGCCTGACGGTCGGGAAGGCGTGTGCCGGTCTCATCGGCAGCGCATCCCGGCGCGTGCGGGGCTCCAGCCTGGCCACGAAACAGGGAAATTCGTGGTAAATCAGCATCTTGCCGACAGATAAGGCCACAATTGAGTGGTCTTTTTTTATTTGCTGTGTTATGCTTTACGGTTTCTTGCTCGCCCCGGTACGGGGTTGCGGGCAGGGTGCGGGCACTTTTTGTTTTTTTGTGTCTGTCGCCTTGCCAATCACGCAGTCAGTAGTGCCGGCGGGCTGCCCCCGTGATAGATGTTTGCAAAACTGCTGCCCGTTTGGCAGTCATGGTTTGATGCCGGCATCCTGTTGCGGATATTCCACAAGGAGTTATCTATGCGTCACTACGAAGTAGTGTTTATTGTTCACCCTGATCAAAGCGAGCAGGTGCCCGCCATGATCGAACGTTACCAGGCAACGGTAACAAACGACGGTGGTACCGTACATCGCCTCGAAGACTGGGGTCGCCGCCAACTGGCCTACCCAATCCAGAAACTGGTCAAAGCACATTATGTCTGCATGAATATCGAATGCTCACAAGCCGCACTGGATGAGCTTGAGCATGCGTTCCGCTACAACGACGCCGTGTTGCGTCACCTGGTGATCAAGGCCCGCAAGGCGCACACCGGTGCATCAGTCATGATGAAATCTGTAGAGCGTGAAGAGGCCCGCAAGGCCACGACCGAGCAGACATCTGAACAGGAAAACGCAGGTTAATGGCGCATTGCGCCAGGCATCAATATGAACCAGCTCAGCCTGCAGGCCCGCATACTTGAAATGGGCGCCCTCAGGCATACGCCGGCAGGCTTGCCGGTACTGGATCTGATCCTGACGCACGAGTCCGAAGTGATTGAAGCCGGTCTGCCGCGACGCGTCGAAATGACGATTCCCGCCAAGGCCGTCGGCCAATGGGGACAGAAAATGGCCTCACTGCCACTGGGAGCTGAAATGCGCGTACGCGGATTTCTGGCACCTACCAGAAAGAATTCCAGCAGGCTGGTATTGCATATCCAGCAGGCCGACTTTCCGGGCAGATCGAACACGGACACACCGCCATCACCAGGCATCCTGGCATAACGGAACGAGCGGTACGCTCACTATTGAAATTCAGAGGGTCAGGCCCTCGCAAACATAAAAGGCAATATCATGGCTTTCATGAAAAAAGGCAAGGATAAACGCAGTAAGTTTCCTCAGCAAAATCCATTGTTCAAACGTCGCAAATTCTGCCGTTTCACGGCCGCTGGCGTTGAAGAAATCGACTACAAAGATGTCGACACCCTGCGTGATTTCATCACTGAAACAGGCAAAATCATTCCTGCACGTCTGACAGGCACCAAAGCGCACTACCAGCGTCAACTGGACTCTGCGATCAAGCGCGCGCGCTTTCTGGCTCTGTTGCCGTACACAGATAACCACAACTAATCAGGAAAACCATCATGCAAGTTATTCTTCTCGAGAAAATTGTCAATGTCGGCAACCTGGGTGAAGTGGTTCGTGTCAAAGACGGCTACGCTCGCAACTTTTTGATCCCCCAGAAAAAAGCCCGTCGTGCAACAGAAGCGGCTATCGCTGAATTCGAAGCACGCCGTGCCGAGCTGGAAAAAGTCCAGGCTGAAAAACTGGCTGCTGCCCAGGCACAAGGTGAAAAACTCAACGGCTACAAGCTGCAAGTCAGCCAGAAAGCCGGTGTTGACGGCCGTCTGTTCGGTTCTGTCACCAATATGGATATCGCTGCCGGCCTGCAGGCCGCCGGTTTTGAAGGCGTGGAAAAAAGCCAGGTTCGCCTGACTGATGGCGCCATCAAGGCTGTGGGCGAATACCCCGTGCAAGTCTATCTGCACGCTGACGTGGTGTCTGACATCACCGTCAACGTTGTAGGTGAAATGGCGTAAGCTGTCTGCCTGCACTGCGGTTGCACATGAACAAAGAGCCGGTCTGACCGGCTCTTTGTATTTGTATCTGCCCTGACGCACAGGCGGTTAACTGCGTATAATGACATTTTTCTCCAGGGTTGTGCCGCGCCAGTTCGCTTTGGTTGCGCGCCGCCCCATGAACACCTAATCACTTTCCCGGTTCATCCTGCCATGAATGCTCCTGATCCTCAACTGGACTCCCTGCGCCTGCCCCCTCATTCTGTCGAGGCGGAGCAGTCGGTGCTGGGCGGGCTGCTCATCGATAATGCGCAGCTTGAGAATATCAGCGGGCTGCTGGCTGAAGACGATTTCTATCGTCATGACCACCGGTTATTGTTCCAGCACATTTGCAAGCTCATCAATCTGGATCGTCCGGCCGATGTGATTACCGTGCACGAATCGCTGGTTCTTGAGAGCAAATCCGAGGAAATCGGCGGGCTGGCCTATCTGGATGCGCTGACGCGCAATACGCCGTCCGCGGCCAATATTATCCGCTATGCCGAAATCGTCCGTGAACGCGCTATTTTGCGCAAGCTGGTCACGTTTGCGGATGAAATCGCGGCCGAGGCCCTCAATCCGCGGGGCAAGGAAGCACGCCAATTGCTGGATGAGGCCGAGACTCGTATCCTGAAGGTGTCCGAGGGCTCGTCTTCCGGCAGCGAATTCAAGGAGGTGGGCGATCTGCTGGTCGACGTGCTTAAGCGCATTGAGGAGCTGGGCGAAGGTAATCACGGCGATGTATCAGGTATTCCCACCGGCTTTGTGGACCTGGATCGCAAAACCACAGGTCTGCATCCTGGTCAATTGGTGATTGTGGCGGGTCGTCCTGCGATGGGTAAAACCTCGTTTTCCATGAACATTGCAGAACATGTGGCGATTGATGAAGGCTTGCCTGTGGCCGTGTTCTCCATGGAGATGGAGGCCACACAGCTGGCCGCTAGGATGATCGGCTCCATCGGCAAGCTGGATCAGCAGCGCATGCGTACAGGTCGTCTGCTGGACGAAGACTGGCCCAAACTGACTCACGCCATGCAGTTGCTGCAAGAGGCGCAGATCTATATTGACGAGACGCCTGCGCTCAGCCCGCTGGTATTGCGTTCGCGCGCGCGCAGGCTTAAGCGCAAATGCGGCAAGCTGGGCTTGATTGTGGTCGATTATTTGCAGCTGATGTCTGGCAATGCGCTGTCCAAAAACGATAACCGTACGGCCGAGATTTCCGAGATCAGCCGGTCACTCAAGACCCTGGCCAAGGAAATGGAGTGCCCGGTCATTGCCTTGTCGCAGCTTAATCGCGGTCTGGAGCAACGCACCAACAAGCGACCGATTATGAGTGACTTGCGCGAATCAGGCGCGATTGAGCAGGACGCCGACTTGATTCTGTTTATTTACCGCGACGAGGTGTATCACCCCGATACCCAGGATAAGGGCTCTGCCGAAGTTATTATCGGCAAGCAGCGGGCGGGTCCGATCGGCACCGTCAGGCTGACCTTTGCTGGTGAATTTACCAAGTTCATGAACTACGCCGGTCCGGGCGACAGCTTTATCGCTGAATAAGCGGACGTTCACGGCAGTCCGCCTGTCTGCTCAACCGGTCGCCGGCTGCGTGTAGATGGAGCCGGGACGACATTTTGTCCGCATGGCGTTTGTCAGGATGCTGGCAGACCGGGTGAGGGCATTCGGACCCCGTATGTCAGGACGCCTTTTCGAGCACGGACTCGTCGTCGTCAATCGCAATGTCATCCTTGCGTTTGGATAGCTTGGCCGCAATGACGGCGCAGACCATCAATTGAATCTGATGGAAAATCATCAGGGGCAGCACAATTGCACCGACTGCCTGACCGGCAAACAGCACCTGCGCCATGGGCAGGCCACTGGCCAGGCTCTTTTTCGATCCGCAAAACACAAGTGTGATACGATCTTCCAGGGAAAAACCAAACAGGCGGCCGATCAGGGCGGTCAATACCAGCACCAGCGCCAGCAGCACGATGCTGACGATCACCAGGGCCACCAGCGCCTGGACAGGAGTTTTGTGCCACAGTCCTTCATTAACCGCTTCGGAAAAGGCGACATAGACCACCAGCAGGATCGAGCCCTGATCCACGAACTTCATCAGTGAACCGTGGCGTCCGATAAAGGCCGACGTCCAGGGACGGCTGAAATGCCCCAGTGCAAACGGCACCAGCAATTGCAAGGTAATCAACCAGATGGCATGCAGCGCCTGATGCGGGTCGGTGCTGGCGTTGGTGTCTGCAATCAGCAGATTGACCAGCATGGGCGTAATGAAGATACCCAGTATGCTGGACGATGACGCGCTACAGACGGCGGCGGGGATATTGCCGCGCGCAATCGAGGTGAAGGCGATAGCCGATTGCACCGTAGCCGGCAGCACGCACAAATACAGTACTCCCTTGTACAGATCGGGTGTCAGCATGGGTTCAAGCACGGGCCTGAGCAGCTCGCCCAGCAGCGGAAACAAGATAAAAGTGCAGGAAAAAATAACCAGATGCAGACGCCAGTGCGTGGCACCGGCAATGATGGCCTGGCGTGACAGGCGCGAGCCGTGCAAAAAAAACAGCAGCGCAATGGCCAGATTGGTGACCAGCTCAGCTACCGGCATGCCCCGACCGTGTGCAGGCAACACAGATGCAATAATCACGGCGATAATGAGCAGCAGGGTGAAACGGTCTATTTTCAGAAGGCGAAGCAGGGACTGGGACATTGCGCGAGTCTATTTGTAAAAAATTGAATGGTGCGGCTATTGTACTCAATCCTGCACTGGATTCCGCTTTGGCGGGACATGCGATAGGCGTAATTGCACAGCCTGTCTTGCGGTCTTCCGGCGAGAAAACGGGTTGATCCGACGCCTGGTTATTTCGTCGCAGAACCAGTGTTGACTGGCTTGTGGGCGGATTTGGTGTACGAAAAAAGCGGGGAGTGAGCGCGCGTCGCCGGATGAATGGACTTTAGGTAAAATCACCTTGAACCTTAAGTGATGTATTCGCTGTTGAGCTGGTATGATTTTCCTGGGCACTCAATTGTAAACAGTAAGCCGTTAAAAAGCCGGTGCGCCCCCATCATTGGGAGGGTAACACCGGCTTTTGCTGCTAATGCTGGTCGCTGATTCTGGTTACAGCGCGTCCCCTGCATAATCGGCCAGGCGTGAACGTTCACCTTTTTGCAACGTGATATGTCCGGAGTGCGGCCAGCCTTTGAAACGATCGACCACATAGGTCAGTCCCGAACTGCCTTCGGTCAGATACGGTGTATCAATTTGCGCGATATTACCCAGGCAGATGATCTTGGTGCCGGGACCGGCGCGCGTGATCAGCGTTTTCATCTGTTTGGGGGTCAGATTCTGCGCTTCATCAATAATCAGGTACTTGTTCAGGAAGGTGCGTCCTCGCATGAAGTTAAGCGATTTGACTTTGATATGCGATTTGACCACTTCCTTGCTGGCGCTGCGATCCCATTCCCCGGACGAACCATCGTTTTTGCTTCCGGTATTGAGAAACTCAAGGTTGTCTTCAAGCGCGCCCATCCAGGGCTGCATTTTTTCTTCTTCAGTGCCGGGCAGAAAACCGATGTCTTCACCTACGGGCACAGTGACCCGGGTCATGATGATCTCGGTATAGCGTTTGGTTTCCAGCACTTGCGTCAGGCCGCAGGCCAGGGCCAGCAGCGTTTTGCCGGTGCCGGCCTGTCCCAGCAGAGAGACAAAATCAATGTCGGGATTCATCAACAGATTGAGGGCGAAATTCTGTTCACGGTTGCGCGCCGTGACACCCCAGACATTGTTTTTCTTGTGTGTATAGTCCCGCAGCGTAGCCAGCACGGCTGTCTTGCCGTTGACTTCACGAACCTGGGCATACAGCGGGGAGTCGCCTTCAAGATAGACAAACTGGTTTACGACAAAATCAGCACACAGCGGCCCCTTGATTTTGTAGAAGGTCGTGCCGCCCTGAATCCAGGACTCAACATCTTTGCCATGCTTTGCCCAGAAATTGCCCGGCAGGACCATGGCGCCGTCATACAGCAGATCGGAGTCTTCCAGCGAATGGTCATTCAGGTAGTCCTCGGCTTCCAGACCCAGCGCACGCGCCTTCAGGCGCATATTGATGTCTTTGGATACCAGGATAATCTGGCGTTGCGGCTGTTCGCGATGCAGGGTCTGCACCACGCCCAGAATCATATTGTCTGCCTTGCCGTTGGGCAGATCGACCGGCAGGCGGTCTGCCATGTTCTGGGTCTGGAACAGCAGGCGACCGGTCGCATCCTTGTTGCCCAGCGCATTCAGCGGCATCCCTTTCAGAATATCTTCAGTCTCGGCCACCAGGGCGTCCAGCGAACGGCTGACCTGGCGTGCGTTGCGGGCCACTTCGGTCATACCTTTCTTGTGGTGATCCAGTTCTTCCAGCGTCATCATGGGCAGGAAAATATCATGCTCTTCGAAGCGGAAAATGGAAGTCGGGTCGTGCAGCAGTACGTTGGTATCCAGCACAAAAAGTTTGGATATGCCATTGCTGCCGGCCGTGTTGGCGGCGCGCACCGGTGCGCCGCGGGTGCTGCCCGATTTGCCCGCTGCAGGTGTCGTGCTGCGTGTGGCGTTCGGGCTGCGGGCGGCCGGTGGCTGCTGCGCGCCCGTGTGTTGTTCGTTTGCTTTCGCAGCCGGGCGGCTTGCCTTGGCTGCCTTGCCGCTGGCAGCCGTGCCGGAAGGGGCCGGCGTGCTGGCGGCTTCGACCGGTGCCGCAGCCGCAGGTTCGGCGTAATCTGTCGCATTGGCGGCATCTGCACTGATAATTGTGTCCGGATTGTCCTGCTTCTGGCGTTTGCGTCCCCGTGGCGCCGCAGCTTCCGCGGAAACTTTCGGGGCTGGTAATCCCGTCATATCCAGGATGTCGGCAGGTTTGGCAGGCAGCTTTGGAAGTGGCATAGATGGTTTCTCACATGACAATTGTTCCATGGGCGGTTGCGCCATGGAAACCGGAGCCCGAGAGGGCCCGGATGGGACTAATCCTGTTTTGCTGCATTCAGATTGCGTACGGCTTCAAGCACCGCATCCACATGACCCGGTACCTTGACTTTTCTCCATTCCTGCACCAGTTTGCCAGTGCTGTCGATCAGGAATGTGCTGCGCTCGATCCCGCGTACCTGTTTGCCGTACATGTTCTTCATCTTGATGACGTCGTATTGTGTACACAGGGTTTCATCGGGGTCGGAGAGCAGGGCGAAGGTGACCTCCTGCTTTGCCGCGAAGTTTTCGTGGCTTTTAAGCGAATCGCGTGAAGCGCCCAGTATTACCGTATTTTCGTTTTCAAATTCGGTCAGCGCATCACGAAATCCCTGGGTTTCGGTCGTGCAGCCGGGCGTATTGTCCTTGGGGTAAAAATACAGCACGACATGTTTGCCTTTGAGGGCGGCCAGGGAAACCGGACCAAGCTGGCTGTCAGCCTTGAAAACAGGTGCTTTTTTGCCTACTGCAGGGGGTGTGGTCAAATTATTCTCCTTCTGTGAGCATGAGTGCGACGGCAACGTTGCGTCCTTCGGCCATCAGTACATTATAGGTTCGCGCCGCCGCTTTTGAATCCATGGCTTCGATGCCGACGCGCGCGGCCAGCAGGGGGGCGGTCACGGCAACCGGCAGAAAATGCTGGCGCGCGCCGGTTCCGACCAGCAGGATTTCGGGGGCGTTCTCGTAGCGGCAGGCAGGTGCGTTGTCGTCCAGAAAATCAATGGCATTGCCCGCTTCCTTGCGCATATCGGCCGCCAGAATCAATTGTTCTGTGGTGATATCGCTGACGGAGGTGACATTCCAGGGGCGAATGGCGCCTTCAGGGCGAAATGCAATGGCGTGGGTATACTGGATTTCATTGACTTCAATGAATTGATCCCCGTAGCGGGTGACCGTGTTGAGCGCGTTTGGCTGTTCTCTTTTCAGTTCCACAGAAACTCCTTGTGCATTTATCTTATTCTAACTGTATTTCATATATGTGATAGTGGTCTGCTCTTGTTTCGTGCGACACAATTAGCCTGCCATGGCAGTCATGGGGGAGTGGTGACTTTGCCACTATGGCGCAGCAGCTGGCGCCAGCCGTATCAGGTGCCTGTGTTGGGTGCGCACCCCGCCGGGGGAAGGGCATGTCTTTTTTTTACTGCAATATCGCATTCGATGCAAATTTTTTGCGAGTATCGGCAAAATCATTTGCCGTGCGTCTGCATATAGGCTAGATTTACTGGTTTCACCCAATATTTGTTCCTTCACTTTTCCAGGTCCATCATGAGAAACTTCCCACGTATAGAACGGCTTCCCCCCTATGTGTTCAACATTACCGGCGAGCTGAAGATGGCGGCGCGCCGTCGTGGCGAAGATATCATTGATATGTCCATGGGTAACCCCGATGGTCCGACGCCCAAGCATATTGTGGATAAAATGGTCGAAGCCACGATCCGGCCCGACACGCATGGCTATTCCGTTTCCAAAGGCATTCCGCGGTTGCGCAAGGCGATCGCCGACTGGTATTCGCGTCGTTACAACGTGATTTTCGATCCCGACAAGGAAGCCATTGTGACCATCGGCTCCAAGGAAGGCCTGGCGCATCTGATGCTGGCCACGCTGGACAAGGGTGACACGGTGCTGGTGCCCAACCCCAGCTACCCCATTCATATTTACGGGGCGGTCATCGCCGGGGCCAATATCCGCTCCATTCCCATGAAAAAAGGCCTGGATTTCTTCGAGGAAATCGAACGCGCTGTGCGCGAATCCATTCCCAAGCCGAAAATGATTATTCTGGGATTCCCCAGCAATCCGACGGCTCAGTGCGTCGATCTGGCGTTCTTCGAGCGGGTGGTCAAGCTGGCCAAAGAGCATGACATTCTGGTGGTGCACGATCTGGCCTATGCAGATATTACATTCGACGGCTATCAGCCGCCGTCAATCATGCAGGTGCCGGGCGCCAAGGATGTGGCGGTCGAGTTTTTTACCATGAGTAAAAGCTACAATATGGCCGGCTGGCGCGTGGGCTTCATGGTGGGCAATGCCGAACTGGTCAATGCACTGGCACGCATGAAAAGTTATCACGACTACGGTACGTTTACGCCGATCCAGGTAGCGTCCATTGCCGCGCTCGAGGGCCCGCAGGAGTGCGTGGCCGACGTGGTCGCGCATTATAAGAATCGTCGCGATGTCCTGGTCAAGGGTTTGCACGATATCGGCTGGATGGTCGAAGTGCCCAAGGCGGCCATGTACATTTGGGCCGAAATTCCCGAACCCTATAAAGCCATGGGCTCGCTTGAATTTTCCAAAAAACTGCTGGCCGATGCCAAGCTTGCGGTATCACCAGGAATCGGCTTCGGCGACCTGGGAGACGATCATGTGCGTTTTGCCCTGATCGAAAATGAACAGCGCACACGTCAGGCGCTCAGAGGAATTAAAGAGATGTTCAAAAAAGACGGGTTTCTGAAAAAATGAAACCATTGAAGGTAGGTTTATTAGGATTTGGTGTTGTCGGTAGCGGCACATATGCTGTGTTAACGCGCAATGCCGAAGAAATTTCGCGCCGCGCGGGGCGCCAGATCGTGGTCTCTAAAGTTGCCACCCGTACGCCCGCCAAGGCGGTCGCGGTGTTCGGCGATAAAGTGCCGGTCAGCAATGATATGCAGGCCCTGGTCGCCGATCCCGAGGTGGATATTGTGGTGGAGCTTATTGGCGGCACCACCCTGGCGCGTGATCTGGTGTTGGCGGCCATCGACAATGGCAAGCATGTGGTCACGGCCAATAAGGCCCTGCTGGCATTGCATGGTAATGAAATTTTCGCCCTGGCCAGCAAAAAAGGCGTGATGGTGGCGTTCGAGGCCGCCGTTGCCGGCGGCATCCCCATTATCAAGGCCATTCGCGAAGGCCTGACGGCCAACCGCATTCAGTGGCTCGCGGGAATTATCAACGGCACCACCAATTTTATTCTGTCTGAAATGCGTGCGCATGGCCTGCCTTATGACACCGTGCTGGCACAGGCGCAGCAACTGGGTTACGCCGAGGCCGATCCGGCAGGCGATGTCAAAGGCGTAGATGCCGCCCATAAACTTACGCTGATGGCCTCGCTGGCCTTTGGTATTCCAATTCAGTTCAGCAAAGCTCATGTCGAGGGGATTACCGATCTGGATCAGCAGGATATTGTGTATGCAGAGCGGCTGGGTTATCGCATCAAGCTGCTGGGCATTACGCGACGCCGCGAAGAGGGTATTGAATTGCGCGTCCATCCCGCACTGGTGCCGGAACAAAGGCTGATCGCCAATGTAGAAGGTGCCATGAATGCAGTGGTTGTCAATGGCGATGCGGTGGGTGATACGCTTTACTATGGACCTGGCGCCGGTTCCGAAGCAACGGCCTCGGCTGTTGTGGCCGACCTGGTCGATGTGACGAGGCTGCACACCTCCGATCCCGGAAACCGTGTGCCTCATCTGGCTTTCCAGCCCGAAGCGCTGTCCGACACGCCTATTCTGAAAATAGAAGACGTACGTACCGCTTACTATCTGCGCTTGTCGGTCGAAGACCGCTCCGGCGTGCTGGCCGACCTGACCCGGATTTTGGCCGATCACCAGATCTCCATCAATTCCATGATGCAGGAACAGGATGGGGAAAACCGCGCCACCATTATCTTCCTGACGCACCAGGCCAGGGAAGGGGATGTCAATACCGCGATCACAACGATCGAAGCCATGCCGTTCGTGCATTCGAGCATCACGCGCATCCGGCTTGAACATTTGAATTGAGCGATCAGATCTGACTGGCCGGACTGTGGTTCGTGCGCGGTCAGGTCATTTTGCCACCGGCGGCAAGCCGGTTTAGTGGAGTTACGATGAAATATATTTCGACCCGTGGCGGTATGAGCCCGGTTTCATTTTCCGAGATCCTGCTGGAAGGGCTGGCCCGCGATGGCGGACTGGCCGTGCCCGAAAGTATTCCATCGGTCAGCGCCAAACAGCTTGAGGCCTGGCGTTCCTTATCTTATGCAGAGCTGGCGACGGAAATTCTGGGCCTGTACATTGACGATATTCCACGAGTCGATCTGGAGCGCATTTGCAAGGCAGCCTACAACGAATCGGTTTTTTCCGGCAGCGAGATTGTGCCGCTCAAACCGCTGAACGATGCCATGACGCTGGTCGGGCTGTCCGAAGGGCCGACGCTGGCATTCAAGGATTTGGCCATGCAGTTTCTGGGACAGGTGTTTGAATACGTGCTGGCGCGTGAAGGCCGCAAGCTCAATATTCTGGGTGCCACCTCGGGTGATACGGGATCGGCGGCCGAGTACGCCATGCGGGGCAAACTTGGCGTGTCGGTGTTCATGCTGTCGCCCCATGGTCGCATGAGCGCCTTTCAGCGCGCCCAGATGTATTCGCTGATGGATGAAAATATTCATAATATTTCGGTCAAGGGCGTGTTCGATGATTGCCAGGATATCGTCAAGGCGCTGGCCGGTGATGTGACCTTCAAGAGCCAGTACCATCTGGGTGCAGTCAATTCCATCAACTGGGCCCGCATTTGCGCGCAGATCGTGTATTACTTCTGGGCCTGGTTGCGCAGCACCGACGAGGCCGCCGGTAGCGGCGCCGACGTATCGGGCAGCAAGGTATCGTTCACAGTCCCTTCGGGCAATTTCGGTAATATTCTGTCAGGTCATTTTGCACGTCGTATGGGATTGCCTATTCATAGGCTGGTGCTGGCGACCAATGAAAACAACGTTCTGGAAGAATTCTTCCATACCGGTATCTACCGCCCCCGGGTAAGTGCGGAGACACTGGCGACGTCCAGTCCGTCCATGGACATTTCCAAGGCATCCAATTTTGAACGGTTTGTCTTTGATCTGCTTGGCCGCGATTCGAAGCGGCTGGCTGCAACATGGAAAAAACTGGATCAGGACGGGGCATTTGATCTGTCCGCAGAGAAAGCGCGCTTTACCGAGGAGTTCGGTTTCGTGGCGGGCAACAGCTCCCACCAGGATCGGCTCGATACGATTGCGGGGTTGCAGCGGGAGAGTGGTGTGCTGATTGATCCACATACGGCAGATGGCGTCAAAGTGGCGCGGGAATTTGTCGAAGAGGGCATTCCCATGCTGGTGCTGGAAACTGCGCTGCCGGCCAAGTTCGGCGAAACCATTCAGGAAGCCACCGGCGCCGCCGCTCCCGTGCCTGAGCACCTTAAGGCGTTGAGTGATCTGCCACAGAAAGTGGTGATCATGGATAATGACGTTGAAGCCATCCGCGACTATATCAAGGCCCGGGCGTTGACCTGAGCGCGTTGACAGTGGCCCTTTAACTGCGAAGACAATACAAAAATCGATCCCTCGGGGTCGATTTTTTTTTAGATGTATTCAGGCACCAGCGTGAACATCCGTTGATTTATGACAAATTCGATGTCTGCACCGGGCTGGTCGGCTCTTATTAAGATGTATATAATATGCATATTATATAACCATGAAACGGTCTTCTCGCCATGAATGCACCTGCCACGCCATTGCCGCGATTTTCCCTGTCGGCCTTTCTCTCCCTGGGGTTTCGGCCGCTGTATATTGCCGGCTCGCTGTGGGCGCTTATTTCCGTTGCGATCTGGGTGTTCGCGCCGCATCTGCTGGGCGGTAGATTGAATGGTGTCTGGTGGCATGCCCATGAAATGCTGTGGGGATTCGTCGCCACCATCGCCGTCGGTTTTCTGACGACCGCCAGTGCAACCTGGACGGGTATCAATCCGATCAAAGGAGGTGCGCTGGGTGCGCTGGCGCTGTGCTGGCTGGTGGCTCGCATGGCCTATCTGGCGCGAGGCGATGCGGCATTTGTACTGGGCGCGGTTGCTGATGCGCTGTTTTATCTGACTGCCGCGCTGGCGCTCTGGCGGGTGATTTTCCGGGCGCGCAGTAAGCGCAACTATGTTTTGCCGTGGATGGTTTTGCTATTGGGAGGCAGTCATGTTCTGTTTGTGCTCGCGATTGCACAGGGCAAGGCGATGCTGCTGACCGACTTCATGCGCACCGGTATTTTGTGCATGGTTTTCATTGCGCTGTTGATTGCACGTCGGGTCATTCCCTTTTTTGCAAGCCGGGCCATTGCCGGATTGACGATCCCCATGCATCAGCGTTCAGGCCTGGTGCAACTGGTGGCCTGTGCAGTGGCCCTGCTTGCGGTGGTGGCTGGCCTTGATAGGCTGGTGGGCCTGGGTGCGGCAGTGGCCGGGGCGATTGCCCTGTATCAACTTGTTCAATGGAAGCCGGGCAGGGTGGTCGGCGTGCCCTTGTTGTGGGTATTGTATCTGTCCTGGTTATTCCTGGGCGCGGGGCTGTTATTGGCGGCCTGCTACTTCATGGGCTGGCACCCGGGCTGGATGGACCGTCAGGCGCTTTATGTGCACGTCATTGCCATGGGTGGCTTCTCGGTGATGATTATGGGCATGATTACACGTACTGCATTGGGGCATACAGGCTGGCCGCTGAAGGCGGACCGCAAGATGGTGTTCAGCTACGCTCTGGTTGTGCTTGCAACCGTGGCTCGTGTGGCAGCGCTGATCATGCCATCTGTGACCTTGCCAATGTTGCATCTGGCTGCCGCTGCGTGGATCGGCGCATTTGGCTTGTACCTCTACCGTTTTGTGCCGATTCTTGTCAGCCCGCGACCGACCGCAAACCCCGTTGCGCCGGGAATGATAATTCGTCCATCCGAAAAAAAATCATGATCGCTGTTTTTTGCCGCGCGCCAGCACGCGTTTGAGCATGGGCTCGATGCGGGAGAGTTCATCCTGGTGTGCCGCCGACAGCGATGCCAGTTGTTTTTCGGCCAGCCGGGTCAGTTGCAGAAGCACTTTGCGCTGATCCTCTTCATCGGCGATACGTTCGATCAGGTCGCTGTCGACCAGCCGATTGGCCAGTTCCACCGCACTATGGTGCTTGATTCTCAGGCGCTCGGCCAGTGTGCCGACGGTAATCGGTTCCCCTTTGCCATAACCTTTGATCACCAGTAAAGCCTGATGCTGCCGCGATGTCAGCCCAACGGATTTGGCCCGCTCTTCACTGAACTCAAGAAAACATCGTATCAAATAGCGAAATTCGGCCAGAGCAGTGTAATCGGATTGGTCTAGTGTGTCGTCGGGCATAGCGATGTACGAATAGCGGATTGGAAGAAACGGGAATATCAGTGTAGCAGATCATGATTTGAAAATTTATATCGTATTACGATATAATAGTCAGCTTCTCTATTTTTCCCCACCGTCTTTATATAAATAAGTTGCATGAGTGGCAGGCCTGTTCGCTTGTGTTGCCCCTTTTTTTCATGACTAATAAACACATCCGTAATCGTCAGCTCAGCGATTTTTCAACGGATAAGCGAGTACTTTTTGTAATTGGCATTGCCGTACCGGTGGCCATTGCCGCCATGTTCGCCGGCATGCTGCTTTTGCAGTTGATCCGCTTATGCACCAATCTGGCTTACTTCGGCCGTTTTTCATTCGAGGAGTCGCAGCTGGGAAGCGTCTCTTTGGGGTTGTGGTCTGTCGGTATCCCTGTCGTGGGTTCACTGCTGATTGGATTGATTGCGCGTTACGGCAGTGAAAAAATCCGCGGCCATGGCATTCCCGAAGCGATCGAAGCAATTTTGCTGGGCCGTTCTCGCCTGGACGCGAAAGTGGCCGTCCTAAAGCCATTGTCATCGGCTATTGCCATCGGTACCGGCGGCCCCTTTGGTGCAGAGGGTCCTATTATCATGACGGGAGGCGCCATTGGTTCGCTGATCGCACAGGCGTTGCCTGTATCCGATAATGAGCGCAAGACGCTGTTGGTGGCGGGTGCCGCTGCCGGTATGACAACGGTGTTTGGAACCCCCATCGCAGCCATCATGCTGGCGGTCGAATTGCTGCTGTTCGAATGGAGCCCGCGCAGCTTTATTCCTGTGGTCGTAGCGGCGACAGTGGCTGAGCTCGGACGCAGTCTGATGGGCATGGGCGGACCGCTGTTTCCTTTCGACGGCACGATGATGACCAGCCTGCCCGGCTTTGCCGGGTGGATTGCGATCGGGATTGCTGCCGGCCTGCTGTCGGGGGTCCTGACGCAACTGGTTTACGCATGCGAAGACGGTTTCCAGCGGCTGCCGATACACTGGATGTGGTGGCCCATGATTGGCGGGCTGGTTGTGGGGATTGGTGGCCTGGTCGATCCGCGCGCGCTGGGCGTGGGTTATGAAAACATTTCGGCCATGCTCGATGGTCAGATGCTGGGCGTGGCGGCGATTATGCTGTTGCTGGTCAAGGCGATCATCTGGTCGGTGGCGCTGGGGTCGGGCACCTCGGGCGGCGTGCTGGCCCCGCTGTTGATCATGGGCGGTGCCCTGGGCGCGGCGCTGGCCGGCTGGCTGCCGGATGCGAGTCCGGGTTTCTGGGCCTTGCTGGCCATGGCGGCCATGATGGGAGGCACCATGCGTGCGCCGTTGACAGCAACCTTTTTTGCGGTTGAACTGACGGGCAATGTCCATGCTTTATTGCCGCTGATTGTAGCCTGCGTCACTGCACACGCGATGACGGTGTTGCTGATGAAGCGCTCGATTCTGACCGAAAAGATTGCCCGGCGCGGACACCATATTGTGCGCGAATATCGCGTCGATCCATTTGAGCTGACGCATGTGCGCGACGTGATGACTGCTCAGGTTGTCAGCGTGCCGGCCGCCATGACGCTGCGCGCTGCGGTTCGTTTCCTGACTGCGCCCGATACCCGCCATCCGAGTTTTCCGGTGGTTGATGAGCAGGGCCAGGTGCTGGGGATTGTGGATCCACCATCGGTATTGGCCTGGCGGCGCGCCGGTGAGCATCGCGATCAGACGCTGGAACAACTATTGCGCGGGAAAAAAATAACGCTGGCGTATCCCGACGAGTATTTGGCGGGTCTGGTGGACAAGCTTGTGCATGCCAATGTCGCACACTTGCCGGTCGTTTCCCGTACCGACGGATCACTGGTCGGTTATATCGGGTGGAAAGATCTGATGCGTGTACGCCAGCGGCTAAATAGCGAAACCCATGATCGCACTGCATTGATGGGGCGCAAAGGTCGGTCAGGCCGGTAGACAGAGCTGTTCAGGGATGACGGCGGCTCACATGAGTGGCCGACGGTGCCGCCATTGCCTCGGATGCTGCCGAAGTGCTGATATAGCTGAAGTGCTGATGCAGCAGATCTCGCCGGCGCTACCGATGTTGCCGCTGTCGCCGAGCGGCAATAAATTCATGGGCCGCCTTTGCTGCGGCGATGCCGCTCATGACGGCGCCTTCCAGCACCGCTGGATATCCGGTATCTGTCCAGTCTCCCGCCAGAAACAGCCCAGGCCATGGCGTGCGATTGCCTGGTCGCGCCAGTTGGGGCGTCGCGGCAAAGGTAGCGCGTTTTTCGATGATCAGTTCATGGCCGAGCACGGCGGGGAGCGACAGTCCGTCGGGCAGCTGGCTGCTGATCTGGTCAAGTACGGCACTGGCAATCGTATTTTTATCTGCTCCGACCAGATGATCGGCATGACTTATCACGATTGAAATGGCGTGATGATGGTCCTCATTTACGTTGCTGGCAGGTTCTTCAGCGTCGCGGGCGCATGCGGAGTCGTCGTTCGCCATACCGGCGCTGGGATTGTCAGAAGGGTGCATGAAGCGGCTTCGGTTGAACAGCCACTGGCCGTCATGTCCGAGCGCCCGATTTTCATTGAGCATATACATGCATTCATGCAGAGGGAAGGGAGCTGCGAGAAAGACCGTCAGCGTTGCAATGGCATGGTATTGAAATGCCTGCAATTGTCCCAGCAGGGGTGCGACGCCGTTCGGATCCATGGGTGAAAGCGTCCCATCACCGGCCTGTATCACAGCGCCGTGAACGGACGCACGCGAACCGTCGGACAGATCGTGAGTACCACCTTGTGACAGGCGTGCAAGCAGGCGATGGCAAATAAGCGGGGGAGTCGCCAGGACCACTGCATCGAATGTCGTCGCATTTTCGTCATTCGCATTTCCGGCGTTCGCCCCCCCACCGTTCGCATGCTCGCCGTTCGCACATCCCCCATTCGTACTCCCACTCATATCTGCGTTTTTTTTCCGCCTGCCGGTCTGCACGGTGTAGCCATCTTGCGTATACGTGATGCCGCGCACGGGTGTATTGGTGTGCACCGTCAATCGGCGCGCCAGTGCTTGCGGCCACAGGGTACTCAGGTCGACGCGAGGCAGAATCAGGTCACAGGCCTCGGCGCCTGCGCCAAGGCTGTCTTTCAGAACACGGGCAAACAAGGCCATCGAGGCCTGTGCCAATGGCGTGTTGAGCGTGGCGATGCACAGCGGTGCCCAGAAGAGATCTCTCAGGGCAGGAGGCTGACGTTGCGCGTCCAGCCAAGCCTTTACCGAGAGCGCCGGTTCGACACGCCAGCCAGCCAATTGCAATTGAAATAGTGCGCGGACCAGCGCAAATTTTTCGCGGGCAGCCAACCCCTTCAGGCGCACGAGCGCCAGCGGCAGGCGCAGTGGGCCTGGATACGCGGGATTCACGCGCAAGCCGAACTGTTTATTCAGTGAGTTCAGTTGCAGCGGCAATCGCAGCAATGCCTTATCCAGATCAATGCCGATCTCCTGCATAAGGGCCAATATCTGTCCGTATGCGCCCAGCATCAGATGCTGGCCGTTGTCCAGTACCAGATTGCGACGCGGGATAAGCGCCTTGCGGGCGCGCCCGCCGAGTACGGGCGCCTGTTCGAAGACGTCGGTCCGACAGCCCGCCTGTTCCAGTTTCCATGCCGCTGCCAGGCCCGCCCATCCGGCACCCACCACGGCCACGCGTGGGCGATTGCTGCGCTCAGTTTGCCGGAACATCCAGTGCCCGTATTTTACGGATGAACCCTTTGCCGCCGCCTACCCATATCTTCCAGGCAATGACGAGTTTGCGCAGTGGCGTCAGCGAGATGCGACTGGTCAGCACCGGCCAGCCGTCTTTTTCGATTTCGCACAGCAATGTGTAATAAATGGCGGCCATCATCAGCCCCGGCCGTTGTGCGCGGCGATCCTGTTCGTGCAGCAGCGCCATCGCCTCTTTATAAAGTCCGCGTGCGCGCGCTGTCTGAAATGCCATCAGGGCGCGAAAGTCATCGGTTTCCCGGCTGTTCAGAATATCGGCGGCTTTCACATTATGTTTCTGCAAATCGTCTATTGGCAGATAAATACGGCCACGCCGGGCATCGTCGCCCACATCGCGAATGATGTTTGTCATTTGCAGGGCCAGGCCGAGTTTTTCGGCGTAGGCCGGCGTATCGCCATTCTGGTAGGTAAAAATCTGTGCCGACAACTGGCCCACCACACCGGCGGCGTGCCAGCAGTATTTGCGCAAACCGGGCCAGTCCATATACCGCGTTTGGTCCAGATCCATTTCCATACCGTCGATCACCGCCTGAAATTGCGCCTCGCGCAGTCCGAACGGCGCCAGATGCGGCTGCAGGGCGCGGGTGACGGGGTGTTCCGCCTGGCCTTCGAACAGCTTGTGGATTTCCTTGCTCCACCAGGCCAGCTTGATACGGGCAACCGAAGGATCGGTGCATTCGTCGACCACATCGTCTACTTCGCGACAGAACGCATACACGGCAGTAATGGCACGGCGTTGTTCAGCCGGCAAAAACAGAAAGGCATAGTAAAAGCTCGAACCGCTGCGCGCCGCCTTTTCTTGGCAATATTGGTCAGGTGTCATAGTGATGGTTTCGTAAGCTGCGCCATGTCATCAGGGCCCAGTCTTTTTTATTCAGTGTTGGTCGGTGATGGAAGACGTCGCCCGCAACGGCGTCTATTTTTTCCAGTATGCGCAAGCCGCCCTGGACGATCATTTTGAGTTCCAGGCCAGGCCGGCCGCGCAGACGTGCGCACAGCGGCGCACCAGTAAGCAGTATTCTACGTGCAAATGCGGTGTTTTCCTGCATTAACCGGGGCCATTGGTGATTCAGTTGCCGATTGTCCAGATCCGCGTGTGTCATGCCATAGGCGGCGAGCCTGTCGGCAGGCAGATAATAGCGGTGACGCCGGGTGTCAATCGCGATGTCCTGCCAGAAATTGACCAGTTGCAGACCCGTGCAGATCTGGTCCGACAGCGCAAGCGATGCGTCGTCTGTCTTGCGGTACAAGTGCAGTAAAAGGCGGCCAACCGGATTGGCCGAGTAACGGCAATAGGCCCACAGATCGGTGTCGTGCTGAAACGGGATGTGCTCGACATCCTGCCGGAATGCGACCAGCAGGTCGCGCAAGGGTTGGATCGGCAGCGCATGCGCGCGTATTTCCCGCTGCAAGGCCAGAAACACGGCTTGCGGGACCTGCTCGAAATGGGTCGCGGAACAGTTGCTGTCCTTTATATGCAGCAGGGCCTGATCGAACGCGTTCAGTTGCGCCAGTCGACTTTCTGCGCTGGCCTGGCCTTCATCTGCAATATCGTCCGCCTGACGGGCAAAGGCGTATATGGCCGTGACGGCGGAACGCAAATGCCTGGGCAGCAGCACAGAGGCCACCGGAAAATTCTCATAATGGTCGACGGACATGAATACGCGCTAATGTGATGACGCAATGATTATAATTTACCCTGATCAATCCAGCATGACGAAATTGAACTGGGGAGCCACTCTATGCCGCGTCCGATCCGGGCAGTGATTTCACTGCCGGCCATGTCCCACAACCTGAGTCTTATTCGGCAATATCTTGACAATGCCCGACAGGCGCCGGCCTCAACGCAGCCCGATACGGCCACAGCGCGGCTGGGGGCCACGTATATCTGGGCCGTCATCAAGGCCAATGCCTACGGCCACGGGCTGGAAAATGGCATTCGCGGTTTCGCCCAGGCCGATGGCCTGGCGATGCTGGATCTGCAGGAAACCGTGCGCTGCCGCCAGGCCGGCTGGGACAAACCGCTATTGATGCTCGAAGGTTTTTTCGAGGAACGGGACTTGCCCGTGCTGCAGCAAAACAAAGTCATGAGCACCATTCATCATCCGGAACAGATTCGCATGCTGCAGTCAGCTACGCTGGCAACGCCGCTGGATGTCTTTCTTAAGATAAACACCGGCATGAACCGGCTGGGTTTCGCGCCACAGCAGTTTGCACAGGCGCACCAGGATCTGCTCACGCTGCAGCAGCAGGGCAAGATCGGCCGCATCGGTTTTATGACGCATTTTGCCGACGCCGATGGTGCACAAGGTGCGGTGGACGCGCCGGTGCAGGTATTTCGCGAGACGGTGGGCAACATCCAGGGCCCGATCAGTCTGTGCAATTCGGCTGCGGTCCTGCGTTACCCCCAACTGGCTGTTTCAGAGGCTGACAACTGGGTGCGGCCCGGTATTTGTCTGTATGGGTCATCGCCGTTTGCCAACACCACCGGCGACGAGTTCGGCCTGCGCCAGACCATGACGCTGCAGGCACGCCTGCTGTCGGTGCAGCATATCAAAGAAGGCCAAAGCGTGGGTTACGGCTCTACCTTTACGGCAACCCGTGACATGCGAATCGGTGTCGTTGCCTGTGGTTATGCCGATGGGTATCCGCGCAGCGCACCTTCGGGCACCCCAGCTTGGGTGAACGGTGTGCAGACGCAACTGGCGGGGCGCGTGTCCATGGATATGCTGACCATCGACCTGGATCCGGTGCCCGATGCTGTTGCCGGTGATTGGGTCACCTTGTGGGGCGAGCGGGGACCGCATATCGACGAGGTCGCGGCATCGGCAGGTACAATTGCCTACGAACTGCTGTGCGCACTGGCAATGCGCGTCCCGGTTCATATCGAACAACCAGGAGAATCCATTGAAAAATAAATGCGTGCTTGTTACCGGCGCCACCAAGGGCATCGGCTGGGCCATCACCCGTCGCTTAAGCGATGCCGGCGCTCATGTGGTCGGCATTGCCCGGCAGGTCAGTGATATTGATTTTCCCGGTTTCCTGTATCAGTGCGATCTGAACGACGCCGGTCATACAGAAGAAATGCTGCGCATGATCCGTGAGAAGTACCCGGTTGATGCCGTGGTCAATAACGCGGGTGTCGTGTTGGCGGAAAACCTGGGCGAAGTGAATCTGTCCTCGCTGTACCAGTCCTACGATGTCAATCTGCGCGCTGCGGTGCAGGTCACGCAGGCTTTCGTGGAATCAATGAAAATGCGCCGCGAAGGGCGGATCGTCAATATCGCCAGCCGCGCAGCCCGCGGCAAGGCCGGTCGTACCAGTTATTCCGCGTCCAAGGCGGCATTGATAGGCTGTACCAAAACCTGGGCGCTGGAGCTGGCCGAATACGGTATTACGGTGAATGCCGTCTCTCCCGGACCGATTGAAACCGAGTTCTTTCGCAAGGGGCAGCCGGCGGGCAGCGAAGAAGAAAAGCAATTGCTGGCGCGGGTACCCATGAAGCGCATGGGTCGTCCGGAAGAGGTCGCAGCCGTGGTCGCTTTCCTGCTGTCGGATGAAGCCGCCTATATTACCGGGCAGAACATTGGCGTGGATGGGGGATCGTCCATCTGAGGACGACCCTGGCAACAAGGAGCAGTATGGCGAAAGCAAAAACGGTTTATGTCTGTCAGGAATGCGGAGGCGTGAGCGCCAAATGGCAGGGGCAGTGTCCACATTGTCAGGCATGGAATACACTGGAAGAAACAGTAGAGCGGGGTACGGCTGCCGCCGCCCCCAATCGCTATGCGCACCTGGCGGAAGCGGCCCCGGTCAGAAATCTCGCCGATATCGAAGCGCGGGACACGCCCCGTCAACCCACAGGCCTGTCGGAGTTTGACCGCGTTCTGGGCGGTGGTCTGGTGCCTGGCGGCGTGGTGCTGATCGGCGGCGACCCGGGCATCGGCAAATCGACATTGCTGCTGCAGGCGCTGGCATCGCTCTCGCGTACCACACCGGTGCTCTATATTACCGGGGAAGAATCGGCCGAGCAGGTCGCGTTGCGCGCCAAGCGCCTGGATCTGGTGACCGGTGCCGTCCAGCTGGTTGCTGAAATTCAACTCGAAAGCATACAGGCTGTCCTGCAGCAGCATAAGCCTGCGGTTGCCGTCATCGATTCCATTCAGACACTCTATTCGGGGCAATTGTCTTCTGCACCCGGATCGGTGTCACAGGTCCGCGAGTGCGCAGCACAGCTGACCCGCATCGCCAAACAGACGGGTGTCGCCATGGTCATGATCGGCCATGTGACCAAAGATGGCACCCTGGCCGGCCCCCGTGTGCTGGAGCACATTGTAGACACCGTGCTGTATTTCGAAGGGGAAACCGATTCGTCTTATCGTTTGATCCGTGCTTTCAAGAACCGTTATGGCGCAGTCAATGAACTGGGTGTGTTCGCCATGACCGACAAGGGGCTGAAGGGCGTGAGCAATCCGTCGGCGCTGTTTCTGTCCCAGCATACCGACAATGTGCCCGGTTCCTGCGTGGTGGCGACCCAGGAAGGTACGCGACCGCTTCTGGTCGAGATCCAGGCCCTGGTCGACACGGCACATGTGCCCAATCCGCGCCGGCTGACGCTGGGAGTAGACGGCAGCCGCCTGGCCATGCTGCTGGCGGTGCTGCATCGTCATGCGGGGGTTGCCAGCTATGATCAGGATGTATTTGTGAATGCCGTGGGCGGCGTGCGTATTACCGAAACGGCAACCGATTTGCCGGTGCTGCTGGCGATTCTTTCGTCGCTTCGTAACAAGCCGCTACCCAAAGGGCTGTTTGCGTTTGGTGAAGTCGGATTGGCCGGCGAAGTGCGACCGGCACCGCGCGGCCAGGAACGGCTGCGTGAGGCGGCCAAACTGGGTTTCAACGTAGCGCTGATTCCCCGGCACAATGCGCCCAAACAACCCATAGAGGGGCTGGAAATCAAGGCTGTCTCCCGTCTGGATGAAGTGCTGGATCTGATCCGCTGACGGTATTAATCGGGCTGTACGCGCGAACGGGTGAGTACGCGGGGCCTGGTTTGCGGGCGTGGTAGCCCACACGGGCAGCAATGTGCAGGATAGAAAAGGCTGATTCGATTCACGGGCGCGTATCCCGATCGGTTCAGACCGCTTTAGAATGAGAATATATGGATTGGTATCTGAATCTGCTGCTGTTTGTTTCGCTGGGCGCGGCTATCGGTTTTGTGGGCGCTATTGTGGGAATCGGCGGCGGCCTGATTGCCATTCCCATGCTGGCCCTGGTGTTTGCCATGCCGCAGCAGCTCGCCCAGGGAACGGCGCTGCTTATGATTGCCTCCAATGTGCTGCTGACGCTGCGAAATTATCATAAGCGCTCTCCCATTGATTTTCGCAGTGTCGCGATCGGTGTGGCGGCCAATGTGGTGGCCACCCATCTGGCAGCGCTGGTGGCGCAGGATATGAGTCCCGTCATGCTGCGCAATTTGTTTGCCGTTTTTCTGGCCTCGGTCGCCACTTTCTATATCTGGCAGACTCTACGAACACGCACCCGGCAGGAGAAAGCGGATGCGACGCCTGCCCGCCGCATGGGATTTACACAATATGTCATACTCGGAGCTATTTCAGGTGTCATAGGCGGCCTGTTCGGCGTGGGCGGCTCGCTCATCCTCGTACCTGTCATGACCGTGGTCTACCGATTTCGCCAGACATCGGCCCAGGCCATGGCGCTGTCGATGATCGTGCCCGGCACGCTGGTGGCGCTGATCACGTATTCCTGGCACGGCAATACAGACTGGACAGTCGGGATTGCCTTATCCGTGGGCGGCATGCTGATGATACGCCAAGGCGTGCGTTTGGCGTTCTACCTGCCCGAGCGTACGCTCAAACTGATTTTCGCCGCTGTTCTGTATCTGACCGTGGTGTTGCTGTTATGGAAATAACAGCCTGAATTCTGGAGAAAACTGTGGGTCCCTTGGCAATATGGCAAATGGCATGGCGCTTGTTTCGCCGCGACTGGATGTCCGGCGAGTTACGCCTGCTTGCACTGGCGCTCGTGGTGGCCGTCACTGCCGTTTGCAGCGTGGGTTTCCTGGCCGATCGGGTGTCATCCGGGTTGAATGATAATGCGGGGCAGGTGCTGGGCGCCGACCTGTTGTATGAATCGGATACGCCGATTGAACAGGAGGTCATCGATCGGGCGCACGCGGCCTCGCTGCAGACCGCCAAAACCTGGCAATTTCCTTCCATGGTGACCTTTGACAGCCAGTCCAGACTGGCTTCGGTCAAGGTCGTCTCCGAGGGGTACCCCTTGAAAGGCACAGTGACACTGCAACACGCAGGATCAACGGGTGCGGCAATTGAACGCGAATCGGTGCAGCGTATTCCGCCGGCCGGCACTGTGTGGGTAGACCCGGCACTGCTGGCGCAATTGCAGGCGCCGCCCCAGGCCGAACTGCGGGTCGGCATGAAAACGCTGAGGGTCGCCGCCCTGATTGAAAACGAACCGGACCGCAATGTGGCGTTTGTGAATATCGCGCCGCGCCTGATGATGAACGAAGCGGATCTGCAGGCAACGGGGCTGCTGGTGCCCGGCAGTCGGGTCAAGGAAACCCTGTTGATGGCCGGGGCGGCAGACCAGATCAGCCAGCTGCGCACCTGGCTGCAGGCCAGGCCGGCCAAGGGTCGTCAGATTATCGGCACCGATTCGGCGCGACCGGAAATCCGGGCTTCGCTGGACCGGGCCGAGCAGTTCCTGTCGCTGGTCTCCGTGCTCAGTGTCATGATTGCCAGCGTGGCCATCGCTCTGGCCGCAAGACGCTTTTCCGCCCGGCACCAGGACGGGCTGGCGGTCATGCGCAGTTTGGGGGCTACACAAAGTACCATTCTGCGCATGGTGGCTATCGAGTTTCTGCTGATTGCGACCTTCGCTTCGATCACAGGTGTCATTGTGGGCCTGGCGTTGCATTATGTGCTGATGTATTTTCTGGCAGGCCTGATCCCGGCCACGCTGCCCGCGGTCTCCTGGGTGCCAGGCGCGACCGGTATGCTGACCGGCTGGGTGCTGGCTTTCGGATTTTGTGTCATACCCGTTCTGCATCTGTCACGGGTGCCGCCGCTTAAAGCGTTGCGGCGCGAGCTGGACGTAGGCGCCGGCCGGCCGCTGGTCGCCGTGCTGGTGGGTGTCCTGGTCTGGCTGGGACTGCTCCTGCTGCATACGGGGAATGCGAAGCTCGCCCTGATTAGCGCTGGCGGCTTTATCGGTGCCATGCTGATTTGTGCTGTCATGGCCTGGGTCATTCTGCGGCTGCTGGGGCGGCTGCGTCATGCCCTGGTGTCGCGACCCGTACTGCGGTTTGCGCTGGCCGGACTGGTCAACCGTCGCGGCATGACTGTGGTGCAGATCTGCGCACTCACGCTGGGAATCATGATTATTCTGTTGCTGGGCCTGCTGCGGACAGACCTGCTGGCGGCCTGGCAGAATAACTTGCCACCCGATGCGCCGAACCGCTTTCTGATCAATATTCAGCAGGACCAGATACCGGCGCTCAATGCGCTGTTCGAGCGTGAGGGGCTCGGTGTGCCGGTGCTCGACCCCATGGTGCGCGGACGCCTGATTCGCATCGGCGACAAGGATGTCGATCCGGCTGCCTACGAATCGGAACGCACGCAGCGGCTGGCCGAAAGAGAGTTCAATCTGTCGTGGCTGACCGAGCTGCCGTCAAGCAACCGGATTGCGGCCGGGCGCTGGCTGGACCCGAAGGCGGCCGAGGTCTCTTTCGAGGATGACATTGCCCGTCAGCTTGGGGTCTCGCTAAACGACGAAGTGACTTTCGATGTGGCCGGCGAACTCGTGACAGCCAGAGTCACCAGCCTGCGAACGGTCAAGTGGGATTCCATGCAGGTCAACTTCTTTGCCATTCTGTCGCCCGCGGCCCTGCAGGATAAGCCGGCGACATGGATTACGGCCTTTCATTTGCCGGAACAGAAAGCGGCGTTTACCCAGGATGTGGTCAGCCAGTTCCCCAATATCACGGTCTTTGACGTATCCGGGATATTGCGCCAGTTGCAGAGCATTCTGGACAGCGTGACGGCTGCGGTGCAGTTTTTGTTCGTCTTCACGCTGGCGGCGGGTGTGGTGGTGCTGAGTACGGCTTTTCTGTCGACCCAGGACGAGCGACGCTATGAGGCGGGGTTGCTGCGTGCAATGGGCGCCACTTCGCGGCAACTGGATCAGGCTCAGCGCAGCGAACTGATCGTGATTGGGGTCATGTCGGGCACACTGGCGGCAGCTTTTGCCATTCTCATTGCCCAACTGCTTGCCGTGCAGGTCTTTGATATTTCCCTGAGCACGGGCGTGCTGCCCTGGGTGAGCGGAATCGTGCTGGGCCTTGCCGCTTCCTGGTTAGGGGGTAAAATGGCCCTGCGTGCGGTGAAAAATACGCCCCCGCTGCTCATTTTACGGAGTGCCGAGTAATGGCCAGACTATTGAATATTGTGGAGAATCTGGACACCACAATTACGTTTTACGACCAGATCGGCGGTGAAGCCGGATTACATGCGCTGGTAGAGCGCTTCTATGACCTGATGGACCTGGAACCTGATTTCAAGGCTTTGCGAGCCACGCATGGTGCGTCTCTGGATAACGCACGAGAAAAGCTGTTTCTGTTTCTGAGCGGTTATCTGGGCGGACCCGACCGTTATATCGAAAAGTACGGTCATCCCATGCTGCGCGCGCGTCATCTGCCGTTTGCCATCGGTACCCGGGAACGCGACGAATGGGTGGCGTGCATGGGGCGGGCCATGATGGATTGCAATGTACCGGCGCCCCTGCAGGAACATTTGCTGCACTCGTTTTTTGGGGTGGCCGACTGGATGCGGAACAAAGATGGCTGAGCCCGGTTTTCGCAGCACGCACCGGCCCGTGCGCCAGATGCACCATGGCATCCGGATTCATCCGGATTTCCCCATCCCGGCCCGGATTGAAATCTTCACCCCCCGCACCTGGGGCGCCAAGGCCAGCAAGGTTTCTGACGGCGGGCGCAATACCGCCTGGTATGTCAGCACGCCCTGGGGGGAAGCGGTTCTGCGTCATTATCACCGTGGCGGGCTGATCGGCCGCTTTGTTGATGAACGATACGTGTGGGTGTCCGAAGAAACCACCCGTTCGTTCCGGGAGTTTGATCTGCTGAATGCTATGCATGCTGAAGGGCTGCCGGTGCCGCGTGCCATGGCTGCTGCTTATCAGCGCCGTGGTGCTACGTATCGGGCTGCGATCATGACCGAAAGACTGGAAAATACCATTTCGCTGGCCCAGGCGATCAGTCGGGCGGGCCCTGCCAGCATTCACCTGGTGGCGCCGGTGGCGGCCGCCATCCGGCAGTTGCATGATGCCCGTGTCTATCATGCCGACCTGAACGCGCATAATATTCTGGTGGATGACAACCAGAAAATCTGGCTGATTGATTTTGATAAATCGTCACGCAAAACCATGACAGCGTCATTACGGGAGCAGTCCCTGGAGCGCCTTGGACGATCCCTGCAAAAGCTGCTGGGAGAGCAGGGTGTGATTTTTTCGGGACAATTGCAGCAGCAATACCAACAAAGCTAAAAAAATCAATGACCCAGGCAGAAAATGCCTTTATCATTTCCTTTTTTTTCTAATCCGATTTGGGGAAAACGCAATGAAATCGTCCTCTGTCCGCGGTCTTTTTCTGGCTGTGTCGCTGGCGTGCACCTTGAGCGCCGCTCACGCTGCCGAAGACAAGATACTGAACGTATATAACTGGGCGGAATACACCGCGCCGGACACCATTTCTGGTTTTGAAAAAGAAACCGGTATCAAGGTGCGTTATGACACTTACGACACCAACGACATCCTGCAGGCCAAGCTGCTGACGGGCAAGTCCGGCTACGACGTGGTTGTGCCGTCCACGCATTACGCCTCACGCCAGCTCCAGGGCGGGCTGTTCCAGAAGCTGGACAAATCAAAAATTCCGAACTGGAAAAATCTGGATCCGGCCATTATGGCGCTGGTGGCTCAGGTGGACCCGGGCAACGAATATCTGGTGCCCTGGGGCTACGGCACCAATGGCATCGGCCTGAACGTAACCCGTGCCAAAGCCATCCTGGGTGATGATGCGGATCTGGGCACATGGGAAACCCTGTTCAATCCTGACAATGCAAAAAAAATGCAGGCTTGCGGCATTTCCATCCTGGATGAAGCGGCCCAGGTGTTTCCGGCCGTCCTGCATTATCTGGGCAAGGATCCCAACAGCGACAAGGCCGAGGATTACCAGGCAGCCATGGATGTCCTGAAAAAAATCCGCCCTTATATCCGGCAATTCAGCTCATCGGGCTACATCGACGAGCTGGCCTCGGGTGATCTGTGCATGGTCTACGGGTTTTCCGGCGATGTCATGATCGCGGCCAGCCGCGCCAAAGAAGCCAAAAAAGATTATGTGATCGACTACTACATTCCCAAAGGTGGTGCGCCTGCGTGGTTTGACACCATGGCGGTGCCCAAGGACGCGCCGCATCCGGAAAACGCCATGGCCTTTATCAATTACATTGAAGAGCCCAAAGTTCATGCGGCGATCACCAACAATATGTTCTATCCCAACGCCAACAAGGCCGCACGGGAATTCGTGAACAAGGATATTGCCGATAATCCCATGATCTATCCGGGTGAAGACGTGGCCAAGACACTTTTTGTCATCAAGGCCCAGCCGATCAAGATCGCACGCCTGCAGACACGCCTGTGGGCTGAACTCAAGTCAGGGAAGTAAACCATGGCCGAGGGGTATTTGTCGGTGGCGGCCAGCGACGCGGATGAGTTCGTGCGGCTGGCAGATGTCGTCAAGATTTTTGGCGATACGGTGGCCGTGCAATCGGTCAATCTGACGGTCCGGCGCAACGAGATTTTTGCGCTGCTGGGCAGTTCGGGTTGCGGCAAATCGACCCTGCTGCGCATGCTGGCCGGGTTTGAGGCCCCCACTTCGGGCAAAATTTTGCTCGATGGGGTCGACCTGACCGACATCCCGCCGTACAAACGCCCGGTCAATATGATGTTCCAGTCCTATGCACTGTTTCCTCATATGACCGTCGAGGCCAACGTGGCCTATGGCCTGAAGCAGGAAGGCGTGGATCGCCAGGAGATTCACGACCGTGTCTTTGCCGCCCTTGACCTGGTGCAAATGGCGGGCTACGCCCGGCGCAAGCCATCACAGCTGTCGGGCGGGCAGCAGCAACGGGTGGCGCTTGCGCGCAGTCTTGTCAAGCGGCCCAAGCTCCTGTTGCTTGACGAACCCATGTCTGCGCTGGACAAGCAGATCCGCCAGAAGACCCAGATTGAGCTGGTGCGGATTCTGGATCAGGTCGGCGTGACCTGCGTCATGGTCACGCACGATCAGGAAGAGGCCATGACCATGGCCAATCGCATCGCCGTCATGACCGAAGGGCAGATCGTGCAGTGCGGCACGCCCCAGGAAGTCTATATGTTTCCGAACTCGCGCTTTGTGGCGGGTTTTATCGGCTCGACCAATATTTTCACGGGCACCATCGTGGTGGACGAACCCGATCATATCGTGATCGACAGCGACGAACTCATGCGTCCGTTGTTCGTCAATCACGGGGTTAGCGAGCCGCTGGGCATGGAAGTGTTCGTCTCCATCCGTCCGGAACAGATTCGCGTGCTGATCGAACAGCCCGATGACGAAACCAATATCGGGCACGGCATGGTAACGCACGTGGCCTGGATGGGCAGCTACACGCTTTACCAGATCCGTCTGGACGCAGGCAAGATCATCGAGGCCAGTGTGCCGGGTATCGAACTGAGTCAGGAGAATGCGCCCGGCATCGACGATGAGGTGTTTGTTACCTGGGGACCGGACAGCGGTACGGTCTTGCCGTCATGAAGCCGCTGCCTTCGCTGCGCCGCTATCGGCCCGACCAGCGCGCATGGGCCATTTTGCCGCCGTACATCTGGCTCGTCCTGTGTCTGCTGGTGCCGTTTTTTATCGTCTTGAAAATCAGTTTCTCCGAGTCCACCTTCGGGATTCCGCCGTACGGCCCGCTGGTGGATATCAAGGACGAAGTGTTGACGCTGTCCCTGCATTTTGAGGGATATCTGCTGCTTCTGACCGATCCGCTTTTTATCAATGCCTATCTCAAATCATTGAAAATGGCGCTGGTCACAACGCTGTGGTGCACCATCATCGGGTACCCCATGGCGTATTACATTGCCCGATCGTCGCCGCGACTGCGCAATCTGCTGTTGCTTGCCGTGATCCTGCCGTTCTGGACGTCGCTGCTGTTGCGGGTGTACGCCTGGATCGGCATTTTGCGCAACGAAGGTCTGCTGAACCAGTTACTTATGGGCCTTGGGATCACCGACGGGCCTGTTGAAATTTATCGCACCGACCTGGCCGTGTACATCGGTCTGGTCTATACCTACCTGCCGTTTTTCATTTTGCCGCTGTATACCAATCTTGTCAAAATGGATCAACGCCTGCTGCATGCCGCCTACGATCTGGGCGCCCGTCCATGGAAAGCCTTCGTGACCATCACGTTGCCGCTGTCTCTCCCGGGCATTGTGGCCGGTGCCATGCTGGTGTTTATCCCGACAGTAGGGGAGTACGTGATTCCTGAATTGCTGGGTGGCACCAACACTTATATGATGGGGCGGCTGATGTGGGATCAGTATTTCACCGATACAAACTGGCCGGTGGCGGCGGCGGTGGCCGTGGCCATGACGCTGTTCCTGCTGATACCACTTGTCATCTTCCAGTACAGTCAGGCCAGGGCCCTGAAAGGACGGGGCGCATGAAACAGGAAAATAGCTGGCTCAAATGGCTTAGCCTGGGCGCGGGATTGCTATTTCTGTATATCCCCATTCTGAGCCTCATTGTCTTTTCGTTCAACGACTCGGCGCTGACCTCAAGCTGGTCGGGTTTTTCCCTGCGCTGGTATAACAGTCTTCTGGAAGACAGAGCGTTGCTTAGTGCGGCCTGGCTTTCCTTGCGTATCGCCTTTCTGACGGCCACTGCGGCCGTCATTATCGGCACCTGGGCAGGCTATGTGCTGGCCCGCAAGGGGCCGTTCCGAGGGTTTGGCCTGTATATCGGCATGCTTAACGCCCCGTTGGTGATTCCGGACGTCATTCTGGGCATTTCCCTGTTGTTGATGATTATCGAAATTCGCAACATCACCGGCTTTCCGGAAAGCAACGGTATTTTCACCATCTGGCTGGGACATGTGACTTTATGCGTCGCCTATGTCTCTGTCGTCATCCAGTCGCGCGTACGCGAACTGGATCGCTCGCTTGAAGAGGCGGCACTTGATCTGGGGGCGCCACCGCTGCGCGTATTCTTTACCATCACGCTGCCGTTGATCGTGCCGGCGTTGGTGTCGGCCTGGCTGCTGGCGTTTACATTGTCCCTGGATGATGTGGTTATTGCCTCCTTTCTGAATGGTCCGGGCTATACTACCTTACCAATCGAAGTTTTTTCACGCGTTCGGCTCGGCATTAAACCCGAGGTTAACGCACTGGCAACCCTGATGATTCTGCTTGTCGGGACCTTCGTGATTGTTGCCAATTATTTTCAGGGGCGAACAAAGCAATGAGTGTCATACGCCAATACGGTCTGAAACGATGCAGTACCTGCGTGAAGGCACGCAAGTGGCTGCAGGAACAGGGCGCAACGGTTGAGTTTACCGATTATCGTGACGAGCCGGTCAGCGCGGCCTTGCTGCAGGCTTGGGCCGAAGCGGCCGGTGGTGCACAGAACATGATCAATCGCAGTTCGCAAACCTGGCGCGGCCTGCCCGAAGATCGTAAATCGCCCGCGACCGAAGCGCAATGGCTGGCGCTGGCCGGTGAGTTTCCCACCCTGGTCAAGCGACCGGTCACGATGTTTGCCGATGGCGCAATCACATTCGGCTTTGCCGAGAAAACCCTGGCCGCTCATCTTTCGTAACAGGCACACATATGGAACTCAAATCCCAGGAGCAGTTAAAGCGCGAAGTGGCGCAGGCGGCGGTCACCTATATCCGGCCGTTTTTTGGCGGGCAAGCCGTGATCGGTGTGGGAACCGGGTCCACTGCCGATCTGTTCATTGATGAGCTGGCAAAGTATAAAAGTGAATTTGCCGGTGCGGTGGCCAGCTCTGAACGCAGCGCTGCCCGGTTGCGGCAGCACGGCGTGCGCGTGCTGGACTTGTCGGAAACCGACAGGCCCTTGCCCGTTTACGTAGACGGTGCAGACGAAATCAATCCCCTGTTGCAAATGGTCAAGGGCGGAGGCGGCGCGCATACGCGCGAGAAAATCGTGGCGGCCGCTTCCGAGCGTTTTGTCTGCATTGTTGACGAAACAAAATGCGTGGATCTGCTGGGTGAATTTGCCGTTCCGCTGGAAGTCATACCCATGGCGGTGCCCATCGTGATCCGCAAAATTGCGGCGCTGGGCGCGACAGCCACGCTGCGGGCCGGCTTTACCACAGACAACGGCAATCCGATACTGGATGTGGCGGGCTTGCGTCTGGCCGATGCCCGTGAAATGGAAACCACCATGAATGCCATTGCCGGGGTCGTGACCTGCGGCCTGTTCGCGCTTGAACCGGCAACGGTGGTTATGGTGGCCAAACAGCAGGGGGTGGATATTCGCGAACACGAATGTCATATTCCTGTCACTGAACGGTCTTAAACTTCTATCATCTCTCTTATTGCAGGCATCGTCATGGCACAACATACCAATACCCGCTTTGATGCGGAACTCGAAGATATCCGCTCCCGCTTCCTTCGCATGGGTGGCCTTGTTGAGGCCATGATCGAAGACAGCATGCTGGTTCTGACCGAAGGCAATCTGACCGTCGTGGAACGGGTTCTGGAGCGGGAAAAGGAAGTCAACCGCCTCGAAATGGAAATCGACCATTCCATTACCCAGGTGCTGGCATTGCAGCAACCCACGGCGGTGGATTTGCGCCTGGTCATTTCGGTGTCCAAAATGCTGACAGATATGGAGCGTTCGGGCGACGAGGCCGAGAAAATCACCAAAATGGCACGCCGTCTTCACGAAAACCCCACGCGTTACGAACCCATCGTGGATATGACCCATCTGGGCGAAGCCGTTCAGAAAATGGTTAACCGCAGCCTGGATTCGTTTGCCCGCAAAGATGCTATTCTGGCCGCCGATGTTGTGCGCAGCGACAAGAAAGTCGACAAAGAATGGAAAGGTATTTTGCGTGAACTGAGCAGCTACATGATTGAAGATCCGCGTACCACCACGGCGTGTATCGATCTGATTTTCATCGCACGTGCCCTGGAGCGTATCGGTGATCACGCCAAGAACATGGCAGAGCGTGTGATCTATCTGGTGCAGGGTGAAGATGCCCGCCACACCAGTGTCAAAAAAGTGGAATCCATGGCCCGGGGCGATGAAGATCCACAAGTGTCTACGGTTGAAACCGCAGCAGCAGCGATACCCGGTGCAGATGACAAGCAGGTGTAATCGCGGCTAAGTCTTTGCAGTGTGAAGTCAGCCTGCGCGCAGGAAGTCAGTATTCGGATTTATCCAATATGAATAGGCATCAGTAACACATTACCCCGCATCGTATATGCGGGGGTTTTTTCTGGGCGGGGTTTTGAGCCTCCACGGGCCTTAAGCTGACGGGGGCACGTAGCCCTGGGCTTCCACATCCACATCGTCAAACAGAAAACTTTCCATCTGCTGCTGCAGATACTTACGGGCGCGCGCGTCGGCCAGATTGAGCCGGTTTTCGTTGACGATACGCGTCTGAATATCGGTCCACTGCTGCCAGGCTTCCTTGGAAATGGAGCGCCAGATTTTGGCGCCCAGCTCGCCAGGATAGGGAGGATAGTCCAGACCTTCAGCTTCTTTTTTCAGTTTGACACATTGAATCATTCGGGCCATGACAATTCTCACTTAAAGTTTTTTGATAAAGATATGACTGTTGCGGCTTCGATTGTAGTTCATTTGCTTTTCCTGGGGCAAATCGCTGATCGTGCCCTGAACAAAGCCGCGCTTGATAAACCAGTGTGAAGTGCGCGTGGTCAGCACAAACAGTTTTTTCATGCCCATGGCCCGGGCACGTGCTTCGGTGTGGCGCAAGAGCATTTCGCCCTCACCGGATCCCTGCCACTCGGGGTTGACAATCAGGCAGGCCATCTCTGCCATCTGATCGTTCGGAAACGGATTGAGCGAAACGCAGCCGTAGATCACGCCGTCATGCTCCAGGACCGTAAACCGTTCGACATCGCGTTCAATCACGTGGCGACCACGAGGCACCAGGGTGCCGTCGGCCTCCAGCGGCTCGATCAGTTGCACGATCGCGCCGATATCGTCAATGGTCGCGGTACGCAGATCGTCCAGGGTATCTTCAACCACCATGGTGCCCACGCCATCATGCGTGAAGTACTCAAGCAGAATGCTCCCGTCCAGGTCAAAGGGGATCAGGTGGGCGCGTGCCACGCCGCGTTTGACGGCCTTGGCCGCATGCGACAGATAACTGCGGGTGTCAGTGTCCAGCGTGCCTTCTCGAATCATGGCTTCTGCATCTTCGCGGGCAATTTCCGTGATGATCTCTCCCAGGCCGTCGCGCAGCATGCGGTTGTTGGTCAGGAAAATCAGCTTTTCTGCGCGCAGTGCCACCGCTGTGCTGGTGGCGATATCTTCCATGGCCAGATTGAACGCCTCGCCGGTCGGTGAAAAACCAATGGGCGAGAGCAACACTACGCCACCGTGCGAGAGCACTTTTTTCATGGCGTCCAGATCGAACTTGCGAACCTTGCCGGTATGGCGAAAGTCCACGCCGTCGATCACGCCGATGGGTTGTGCGGTGACAAAATTGCCCGAAATAATATGAATCTGGGCATTGGACATGGGTGTGTTGGGCAATCCCTGGCTGAACGCGGCTTCAATATCCAGCCGGATCTCACCGGCGGCTTCCTTGGCGCATTCGAGCGCCTCTGCCGAGGTCGGTTCGGGTTCACGGCCAAACTGAAAGGAAAACCCTTTCAGGCGCAACTGTTCGTTCACCTGGGGCAGGCAGCCGTGAACCAGTACAATATGCACCCCGAGCGACGTCAGAAGAGACAGATCCTGGATCAGGGCGTTGAGCGCGCCTGCCTGGATCAGATCGCCGCCGAATCCAACCACAAATGTCTTATTGCGCAATGTATGCACATAGGGGGCGACGTCGCGAAACCATCGCACAAACTGAGCGGGTACAAATTCAGGCGCATCCTGTGCAGAATAGGTTTCGGGGTCGGGAGCAATAGTCACTGTGGTCTGGATTCCGGAAATTAGGGTGAAATGAAGCGATCTGCGATGCAGACGAATTGCCAAAATTATAATGTTGGCTGACTGAACAGATGAAAATTGTATGAAAAAAAAGGAAGATAGGGTCCAGGATACGGCAAAGAAACCACAGAATGCGCGCCAGCACACTACTGCGCGCCCTGTGCGTGCGCCGCGCGAGGTGGGGCCCATTACCTATCCCGAATCGCTGCCGGTCAGTGAGCGGCGGCATGAAATCGCCCAGGCAATGCTTGAGAATCAGGTGATTATCGTCAGTGGCGAGACCGGCTCGGGTAAAACCACCCAATTACCCAAAATCTGCCTGGAAGCAGGGCGGGGCAGAACCCGTCTGATCGGTCACACCCAGCCCAGGCGCCTGGCGGCAACCTCGGTCGCCCGCCGTATTGCAGAAGAACTGAACACGCCGCTGGGCGAACTGGTCGGCTACCAGATTCGTTTTAATGATCGCACGAGCCCTGATTCTGCCATCAAGCTGATGACAGATGGCATATTGCTGTCGGAGTCGCAAAAAGACCCGCTGCTGCGCCAATACGACACGATCATCATCGATGAAGCGCATGAGCGCAGTCTGAATATCGATTTTCTGCTGGGGTTCCTGCGTGTGCTGCTGCCACGCCGGCCCGACCTGAAGCTGATTATCACTTCGGCCACGATCGATGCCGACCGTTTTGCGCGCCATTTTGCCGATGCCCGCGGCAAGGCTGCACCGGTGATCGAAGTGTCCGGCCGGCTTTTTCCGGTTGAAGTGCGCTATCGGCCCGTGCATTTTCTGGACGAGGAAGACGAGGGCAAGCCGTCGGTAGCCTCGGCGAACGATGCCCGCCGCATGGACCGCGACGGTGAGAAGGAGCTGGTGGATGGCATTGTGTCTGCCGTGGATGAATGCGCTGCGCACGGTGCAGGCGACATACTCGTGTTTTTACCGGGCGAACGCGAAATCCGCGAAGCGGCCGAAGCCCTGCGCAAGCATCATCCTCCCACGACCCAGATCCTGCCGCTGTTTGCGCGGATGTCGCAGCAGGAGCAGGAGCGCATTTTTCGCCCGGACACCAATCAGCGTCGCGTGATTCTGGCCACCAATGTGGCCGAAACCTCGCTGACGGTGCCGGGTATTCGTTTTGTGATTGACAGCGGCCTGGCGCGCGTCAAGCGCTATTCCTGGCGCAATAAGGTTGAGCAACTGCAGATCGAGCCCATCAGCCAGGCCTCGGCCAACCAGCGTGCCGGCCGCTGCGGCCGGATCGGTCCGGGCGTATGTATTCGCCTGTATGACGAAGAAGGGTTTTCACAGCGGCCGAAATTTACCGACCCCGAAATTCTGCGTTCGTCGCTGGCGGCGGTTATTCTGCGCATGAAAGCCCTGCGCATGGCCGATATCGAATCTTTTCCGTTTGTCGATCGGCCGGCCGGCAAGGCGGTGGCCGATGGCTACCACCTGTTGCAGGAACTGGGCGCGCTGGACGAACAGAACAGGCTGACCGCCACAGGCAAAAGCCTGTCGCTGTTGCCGCTGGATCCGCGCATTGCGCGAATGATTCTGGCGGCCAATGATCAGCATTGTCTGCACGAAATGCTGATTATCGCGGCGGCCCTGTCCATCCAGGATCCGCGTGAGCGCCCGTTCAATGCGCGTGAAGCCAGCGAGCAGGCCCATATGCGTTTCCGTGATGACAAGTCCGAATTCATGTCATACCTGAAATTGTGGAACTGGTACGAAGACGCCGTCAAACACAAGGCCTCGCAACGCAAACTGGTGACACAGTTGCGCGGGGAGTTCCTGTCTCCCCTGCGCCTGCGCGAATGGCACGACGTTCATACGCAACTGGCGCAACTGGTGCGCGAGCAGGGCTGGCGCATCAACACCACCGAGGCTACGTTTGAACAAGTGCATCGCGCGCTGCTGACCGGCCTGCTGGGCAATATCGGCGTCAAAAGCGAAGAGAGCAGCCAGTACCAGGGCGCGCGCGATATCCGTTTTGTGGTGCATCCAGGTTCGGCGCTGATCAAAAAAAGCGGCAAATGGATCGTGGCCGCCGAGCTGGTCGAGACCACGCGCCTGTTTGCTCGCTGCATTGCCAATGTGGACCCGCGCTGGATCGAAGCGGCGGGCGCCCATCTGCTGAAAAAACACTGGTCCGATCCCATGTTCAACGCCCGTCGCGGACAGGTGCTGGCCAATGAACGTGCAACCTTGTACGGACTGATGATCTATAGTGGCCGCAAGGTCAATTACGGACGCATTGCGCCAGCCGAGGCGCGGGAAATTTTCATCCGGCAGGCGCTGGTCGATAGTCAGATCACCGCGACGCTTCCCTTTATCGCCCACAACACAAAAGTGATGCGGGAAATCGAAAGGATGGAACATCAGGCCCGCCGACCCGATATTCTAATTGACGATGAACTGATTTTCGCTTTTTACGACAAGCTGATTCCTGCCGATGTCTGTCAGACCCAGACGCTGGTGAACTGGTATGGCAAGCTGGATCAGTCCAGCGCCCGCCAATTGCTGCTGAATCGTGAAGACCTGATGCGCCATGAAGCATCGGGCATTACCTCCGACGTGTTTCCCAAACGCACGGAATGGGATGGCATGTCACTTGCGCTGTCTTATCATTTTGAGCCGGGTTCGCCCAAGGACGGGGTCACGGCGACCATTCCTGTGTTTCTGCTCAATCAGGTCGACCCGGTGCAAAGCGAATGGCTGGTGCCCGGCATGCTCAAGGAAAAAGTGCTGCACCTGCTCAAGTCACTGCCGCAGAAATTGCGGCGTCACTGCGTACCGCTGCCCGATTATGCTCAGGGTTTTTTCGAACGCTGGTTTACCCGTGCCTCCAATCCCGACCGGTCCTTGCTGGCGGCGCTGGCCGATGACATTCGCGATGAACTGACGATTCGCGTTGCCCTCAGCGACTTCAAGCCTGAAACGCTGCCGGCTCATTTGTTCATGAATTTTCGCGTGGTCGATGAGCATGGCCGGATGCTGTCGGCCGGCCGCAACCTGAGCCAGCTCAAGGCAGAACATGCCCCGGCCGCGCAGGCGTCATTCCAGTCTCTCGTGAGCAAAGATCAATCGGTGGCCCAGGTGGTCAGTCAGGACGATATCGTGGAATGGAATTTCGGGCAATTGCCCGACATCATGGAGATCCGCAAGAAGAACGAAACCTTTATCGGCTACCCGGCGCTGGTGGATCTGGGAGAAAGCTGTACCATCGACGTGTTCGATGACCCCGACAGCGCCGCCCGCAAGCATCGTCAGGGGTTGCTGCGCCTGTTTCGCATTGCCATGAAGGACCAGTTAAAGCAACTGTCCAAATCCATCCCCGAGCTCACGCGCATGGGCATGCTGGCGGTCTCGCTCATGAACCAGGACAGTTTGCGCGACCAGATTGTCGCGGCCGCGCTTAACCAGGCGTGCCTTGCCGATCCGCTGCCGACCGATGCGGCGCAATTTGAGGCGCGTCGCGTTGATGCAAAAGGGCGCATCGGCCTGCTGATTCAGGAAGAAGCCCGCCTGGCCATGACCACGCTCACCGAGTGGGCCGCGTTACAGAAAAAACTGGTGTCGGTGCGCTCCGTCAAGCCGCTGCATGATGATATCGTGGCGGGTGTCGGCGCCTTTATGACGCCGCAGTTTCTGACCGATCATCCGCATGCGCGCCGGGCGCATTACCCGCGTTATCTGAAAGCGGCATCGGCGCGGATCGACAAATATCGCAGCGATCCGCTGCGTGATACGCGCCTGATGCAGGATATGGCCCCCTTGCTGGCTAATTACCAGCGCATGCGCGGTGCCCTCAAAGGGCAGAGCGATGCACGTCTGGACGACTTTTTCTGGATGCTTCAGGAACTGCGCGTCGCACTGTTTGCCCAGGAGTTGCGCACGCCGGTTCCGGTCTCGGTAAGGCGTTTGCAAAAAACCTGGGAAAGCCTTAATCGTTGATACAATATCGTATGACTTCAGTAGACGCCTCCCCCATGTTTGTTCACCTGCGCACCCACTCCGAATTTTCCGTGGTGGACGGCACCGCGCGCATCACCGAGCTGGTGGCCGCTGCGGTTGGCTATTCGCAGCCGGCCATCGCGCTGACCGACCTGAGCAATCTGTTCGGCCTGATCAAGTTCTACAAATCGGCCCGTGGCAAAGGCATCAAGCCCATCGCCGGATGCGATGTGTGGCTGACCAACGAGCAGGACCGTGAAAAACCGTTCCGGCTGTTGTTGCTGGTTCAGAACCGCCAGGGCTATCTGAACCTGTGCGAGCTGCTCTCGCGCGCCTGGACCACCAATCAATACAAGGGCAGGGCAGAGTTGCAGCGCAGCTGGCTGCAGAATCAGGAAGGGTTGATTCTGCTGTCGGGCGGTGTGGCCGGCGACGTGGGGCAGGCCCTGCTGGCCGGGCGCGCCGATCAGGCGCAGGCGCTGGCGCAGCAGTGGGCCGAGTGGTTTCCCCGCTCTTTTTATATCGAATTGCAGCGCACCGGCCCCCAGGCCGATGAGCGCTATGTCCAGCAGGCCATGCAACTGGCGGCCCGTCTGGATCTGCCCGTGGTGGCGACCCATCCGGTGCAGTTCACCCGGCCCGAAGACTTTCGGATGCACGAAGCACGGGTCTGTATCGCCGACGGCGAGCTGCTGGGCAATAAATCGCGCACACGCCGCTTTTCGGAAGACCAGTATGTGCTCAGTTCCGCACAAATGGCCGAGAAGTTTGCCGATGTGCCTTCGGCCATCGCCAATACCGTCGAAATTGCAAGGCGCTGCTCACTGACCCTGTCGCTGGGCAAGCCTCACCTGCCTGACTTTCCGACGCCCGACAACAGCTCGCTGGACGATTATCTGGTCAAACTGTCCGAAGAAGGCCTGGAAGTGCGGCTGGCCCAGTTGTATCCCGATGAGCAGGAGCGTGAGCAGGCGCGGCCGGCCTATGAGGATCGCCTCAAGCTGGAATGCAAAACCATTATCGGCATGGGCTTTCCCGGCTACTTTCTGATCGTGGCTGACTTTATCAACTGGGGCAAGCATAACGGTGTTCCTGTGGGTCCCGGACGAGGTTCGGGCGCCGGTTCGCTGGTAGCGTACGCCCTGGGCATTACTGATCTTGATCCCTTGCGCTATGACTTGCTGTTCGAGCGGTTCCTGAATCCGGAGCGGGTCTCCATGCCCGACTTCGATATTGACTTTTGCCAGGACAATCGCGAGAAGGTCATCGAATACGTTAAGGAAAAATACGGTCGTGCTGCGGTCAGTCAGATTGCCACGTTTGGTACGCTGGGGGCCAAGGCGGTCGTGCGCGACGTGGGTCGCGTGCTGGAGCTGCCGTATTCCCTGTGCGATGGTCTGTCTAAACTCATTCCCTTCAATCCGGCCAATCCGTGGAGCCTGTCCAAAACGCTGGAAGAAGAACCCGAATTTCGTCGCCGCTACGACAACGATGAAGAGGTCAAGGCCATCGTCGATCTGGCGCGTCCGCTAGAAGGTCTCACGCGTAACGTCGGTATGCACGCCGGCGGCGTGCTGATCGCGCCGGGCAAACTGACGGATTTCTGCCCATTGTATTGCCAGCCCGGCAGTGAAACCAGCGTGGTCTCGCAGTACGACAAGGATGACGTAGAGGCGGCCGGCCTGGTCAAGTTCGACTTCCTGGGTCTGCGAAATCTGACGATTCTGGATTGGGCGGTGCGTTATGTGCAGCGCTTCAATCCGGCCATGCGCGATTTTGACATCATGACGCTGCCGCTGGATGATCCGGGCGCCTATCGCACCCTGTGCGAAGGCAATACCACCGCGGTTTTCCAGCTTGAGGGCCGGGGCATGAAAGAGCTGCTCAAAAAGCTGCTGCCCAATACCTTTGAAGATATTATCGCCGTGCTGGCGCTATACCGTCCCGGCCCGCTGGAGTCGGGCATGGTCGACGACTTCGTCAACCGCAAGCACGGGCGTGCCGAAGTGGATTATTTCCACCCCTCGCTGGAATCCACGCTGCGCAGCACCTATGGTGTGATCGTGTATCAGGAACAGGTGATGCTGATCTCGCAAATTGTAGGCGGCTACAGCCTGGGCGGCGCCGACCTGTTGCGACGCGCCATGGGTAAGAAAAAAGCCGAAGAAATGGCCAAGCATCGCGAACTGTTTGAGAAAGGCGCGGTGCAAAAAGGGTACGACGGCGATCTGGCTGTGCGTCTGTTTGACCTGATGGAAAAATTTGCCGGTTATGGTTTCAACAAAAGTCACTCGGCTGCATATGCACTGATTTCCTATCAGACAGCCTGGCTCAAGGCACACCATCCGGCCGAATTCATTGCGGCCACCATGTCATCGGATATGGACGACACCGACAAAGTGCAAATTTTCTGGCGCGATGCGCTGGACAACGGCCTGACCGTGCTGCCGCCGGATATCAACGAATCCGTTTACCGGTTCGAACCGGTGCAGGATGACGCCATGCGCGCCGGCAAGCCGCCTCGTACCATTCGGTTCGGATTGGGCGCTGTCAAGGGGACGGGCCAGGGCGCGGTAGAAGAAATTCTGCGCGCACGCGAGGCGGGTGGTCCATTTCAGGATCTGTACGATTTCTGCAAACGGGTCAACCGTCATACCGTTAATCGGCGCACCATGGAAGCATTGATTCGCGCCGGCGCATTCGATGAGCTTGAACGCAACCGTGCAGCCTTGCTGGCGGCTCTGGCCCGCGCCATTGACGCAGCAGACCAGGCTGATCGCAGTGCCGATCAGGTGTCGCTGTTTGGCGATGATTCGGGTGCCATCGTACAGGATCAGGTGGCGCGTGTGCAGCCATGGAATTTGCATACCGAACTCATTGAAGAAAAAAACGCGCTGGGGTTTTATTTCAGTCATCATCTGTTCGATGTCTGGCGCGACGAAGTGCGGCGCTTTGCACCGACTCGGCTGGCCGCGATTGCCGAATCGCGCGATCCGCAATGGGTGGCCGGGGTGCTGATCGGACTGCGCTTTTTTGCCAGCAATCGCAAGACACCGGGGCAGCCCGAGGCCGACGACCGCCTGTATTTCCTGCTGCTGGATGACGGTTCCGCGCAAGTGGAAATCATGTGTCCCGGCAGTGTCTATGAACAGAACCGTCATTTGCTCAAGACCGACAGTCTGGTCATAGCCCGCATCAAGGCCAAGGTCAACCGTTTCAACGGCGGACTGCGTATCAGTGCAGACAGCCTGTATGACCTGCAGAAGGCGCGCGAAGATCGAGCGCGCTGCCTGCAGATCGAAATTGCAGATGGCATGTCGGTGGCTCAGCTCAAGTCCATTTTGAATCCGTATCGCGCGGAACCGGAAAACGGTATTCCCGGCGTGCGCGTACAGCTCAGTTATGTGTCGGCGCGCCAGGGTTACAAATGTGATATTGAGCTGGGCGAAGAATGGCGCGTGCGCATGGCCGATAGTCTGTTCGATCGGCTGCGCGAAGACAAACAGTCCGGTTCGGTGGAGGTCGCGTATTCGTGAATACAAACGTCAACTCAACAGCAGCCCAGGGCGGCATGCCACCATTCACGGATCAGGAGACGGCCGTCGGGAAAACCGACAGGCCGCTGCGTATTGTCCACTCGGAAGCGGCCGTGTCTTTCGGGGGGCAGGAGCACCGGATCTTCAAGGAGATGCGGGCCATGCGCAAACGCGGCCACCATATGGAGCTGATCTGCCGGCCTGAAGCGCAGCTGGTCGCCCGCATGCGCGATGAAGGATTTGTCGTGCATACGGTTCCCATGGGCGGGATCCCCAATTTTGTCAAAGGGGTAGCGGCGATACGCCGGATCCTGCTGGATGGCCGATTCGATGTATTGAATACACACAGCCGCAAGGATACGCTCATCGCCGCACTGGCCGGCCGGCTTGCGGGTACGCCGCTGATCGTGCGCACCCGGCATCTGGCCATTCCCATTGGTTCGCTGCTGTCGTATACCTGGCTGCCACATAAAGTGGCTACGGTCAGCAACCATGTCCGGCAAATGGTGCTGGACAAGGGCGTGTCGCCAGATCGGGTGGCCACCATTTATTCACCGGTAGAACCGCCGGCACACGTTGCCCATTCCACCCTGCGCGAAGAGCTGGGGCTGGATGCATCGGCCATTGTGGTCATTTGTGTTGCCGTAATGCGTGAGAAAAAAGGCCACGTCTTTCTGATCGACAGCATGAAGCCGTTGTTTGAACGCTATCCCGATCTGCATCTGGTGCTGGTGGGCGCCGGCTCGCCCACGTTTGAAAAAGTCAGCAAACACGTGGCAGACAGCCATCTGGATAATCGTGTTCATTTGCTGGGATACCGTAAGGATGTCCCCAATTTGCTCGCCGGCAGCGATATTTTTGCACTGGCCACCGAACAAGAGGCCTCCGGCACCGTGTACGTTGAAGCCCAGATGAGCGGGCTGCCCGTGGTGGGCACCGATGTGGGCGGCGTATCGGAAATGCTGCTGGACGGCCAGACCGGGATTCTGGTGCCGCTGCATGATGCCGCAGCATTGACCCAGGCACTCGAACAACTGATACAAAATCCCGCATTGCGTACGCAGATGAGCCAGGCGGCGCATAAATGGCTTTATGATGAAGCTGTTTTCTCGCCGGAAAAGCTGGCACTCAATACCGAAGCCGTTTACTGTAAATGGCTGGATGAAAAGTCATGACAGACAATGCAAAAAACGTACCCGTGCTCATGTATCATCATGTGCACCCCCTCAAAAGCCCGCTGAACGTCCAGCCGGATGTGTTCGAACGTCAGCTTGCCACCCTGAAGAACGCAGGCTATCGCTCGCTCACCATCGAGCAGTTTGCCGATTATATGAATGGCGCGCCGGTACCCGATAAATCCGTGCTCATCACGTTTGATGACGGCTATCTGAACAATTACACCTACGCCTACCCGCTGCTCAAGAAATACGGTATGACAGGTGTGTTATTCGTGGTGACCGGATGGGTGGGCGATGGCCTGCCAAGGCCTACCACGGCCAACGCCGATGCGGGTGATCTTCCCGCATCCTACGTGCACGAAGAATCAAAACATCTGGTGGCCTCGGGTGAAACCGACAAAGTCATTCTGCGCTGGTCCGAGTTGCAGGAAATGGACGCCAGCGGCGTGATGCAGATTCACTCGCATACCCATACGCATACCCGCTGGGACAAAATGGCGGCGGATCGTGACGAGAAAATCGCAAGAATCAGCGCCGAACTGGCACAATGTCGACAGCTCATTGGGCAGCACCTGGGCAAGCAGGATGATTTCATCTGCTGGCCCCAGGGTTTTTTTGACGACGATTATAAACAGGCGGCGCGTGAGCAGGGCTTTCGTTATTTTTTCACCACCGACGCTTACGGTTTTAACCGGCCCCTCGGCGACAAGGAAAACATCTATCGGATCGCTGTCTCCAATCGCAGCGGAAAATGGCTGCTCAATCGCCTGTTTTATGCCAGGGATACGATTGCGGGCAGGCTCTACGGCAAATTCAAAAAATGGAAAAAACTGCGCCGGGAAGCCAAAAAACGGGCCCGCGAGGCGCAGGCCTGAAAACCAATCCTACAACCAGCCGCGCAACCAGTACACCAGCACACCGACATACTCCTTGAGCACGGAGCGGCTGCCGGCCAGGGCCCGTTCATTGGGTATATAAAGTGAAAAGTCCTTGTCGTCCGGTACTGTGATTTGCGGCGGATTGGGCGCGGCCGTCACATCCAGCCCGAATTTGCTGAACGACGCCATGGAGCGGGGCATATGCAGGGCGGAGGTGACCAGCAGAATCGATTGAATCTGGTGATCGCGCAATTCCTGCACAGTCAGTTCGGCGTTTTCGTGTGTGGTACGGCTCTCGTTCTCCAGAATAATATCTTCGGCAGGCACACCCAGTGTCTTGAGTCGGGCGGCCATGCCGCGCGCTTCGCTGACGTCGCCCGACAAGGCGCCGCCGGACACCAGAATGCGGGGCGCCTTATGGGCGGAGTAGAGTTCGGCAGCGGTGTCCACCCGGGCAATCTTGGTGGCTGGCTCCAGTGGCTCAAACCAGTTGACGCGATTATTGGCCGTTGCGCCGCCCAGCACGACAATGGCCTGTGCTTCAGGATACTGGCTGGCGTCCTTGTACGGATAGCTGTTTTCCAGAATGCCGCCAAAAATGATGGATGTAATGGGCAGCGACCACAGCAGCACCCAAAGAATGCCGGCAAAAATAAGCGACAGTCCGCTGCGCTTGAAGTGAAGCAGGCACAGCACAAACCCCGCAATCACCAAAAAAATACACAGGTTCAGGGGGACAACAAGATTGATCAGGGAGCTGAACATGGTCTACTCGTTCCGCAATAGTGAATGGGCCGTATCCAGCACGTCCTGCACGGACGGCCAGTGGCCGAAGGTACCCAGCAGGTGCGCCCGCGGTGTCCAGGGCCGGGTGCGGGCCGGGTCCGTGACGCCGATCAGGGTAATCTGGGGGGTCTCCGTCAGTGCAGACAGGTGGGCTACGCCCGAATCGTTACAAACGACCAGACTGCATTGCCGCAACAGCGCCACAAACACCGCCAGGCTAAGGGGAGGCAGCAGGGTGGCGGTGGGAGCATTGGCCTGTGCCTGCGCCACTTCGTGCGACGGCGGCGACATGACCACAGTATACCCTTGCGTCTGCAATTGATGTGTCAGGCTGTCAAAATGCGGCCAGACCTTGTTTTTCCCCTTATGTTCGCCGGTCGCCGTCGGGGCAACCAGAACCGGCGTACCGGTAATGCCGGCCTGCGCCAGCGCAGTGCGGGCCTGTTCCATATCGGCGGCGGAAGACTGTGCCTGAAGGGTGTCGGCGGGTTCGGCAGGCAGGGTCACGCCCCATTGTGCAAATGCTGCGCGGGTCAGCCAGTACCAGGACTGTACCGCATGCAGGGCTTGTGATGGTTTGGAAAAGCCCCATCTGAGTAGCAGCGAGCGGCCATCGTCGCGATAGCCGGCGCACGGCAGTCCCGCCAGGCGGAAAGCCAGGGCGCTGGTGAGCGAATCGGGCAGCAGCAGGCCCACACTGGCGCCGGTGCAGGGGTGACTGGCACGATGGGCTTTGATACGGCGCCGGTCTTCACGCCACCGGCCGCTCATGGGCAGGAACTGCAGGCCCGGCAGATCGGCCAGCAAGGCATGGGCCCAAGGCTTGCCGCAGGCCACCACCGTCAGTCCGCTGGACAGCGCGGCCTGGATGGACGGCATGGACATGCACACGTCGCCGATCCAGTTTGGCAGCCTGATGTAAACACGTTCAAGGTTTTTCATGCTCAGAATTTTAGCGTGGTTTTTCAGGCGCTGCTTCAAACTTATCCCCTTGCCGACGCCAAACCCGCACGCAAGGCAACCCTAAACCGGTAAAATGCCCGGGATGAACAGTAAGTCAGTGACAGTACAAGGTACACAGATTGGATAATTCCTTCAAAAGCGGCTCCCGCAAAACAGTATTCCGACGTATATACGCCAGGGTCGGTGACTACTGGCAGGCATTGATCGCAGCGGCCGTGCTCGTTTCGGTGGCGGCTGTTACACAACCGGCGCTTGCCTATATTATGAAACCCCTGCTGGACGAAGGGTTCAATGGCGCCAAGCCCCATTACATCTGGTCCATCCCGCTAACGGTTATCGGCCTGTTCCTGGTGCGAGGGATTCTTAACTTTTTGAGCGACTATTTGCTGGCCTGGATCGCCAACAACGTCCTGCTGGGCATACGCAAGGACATGTTTGAAAAGTTGCTGGGCATGCCCGATGCACAGTTCCAGAAAGGCGACACCGGCAGGCTGATGAATCGCTTCACGATCGACGCCGGCAATATTACCGACTATGCGACTGAAGTGTGCATTATTCTGGTGCGCGACGGCGCGGTGGTCATCGCCCTGCTTGCCATGCTGCTTTACCTGTCCTGGCAGTTGACACTGATTATCTTCATTATTCTGCCGATCTCGGTCATCACCACGCGGATATTCGTCAAGCGACTGCGCCGCATCAACATGAAAACCGTGGACATCAATGCCGATCTGACGCGCGTGGTCAAGGAGTCCATAGAAGGGCAGCGGGTCGTCAAACTGTTTAACGGCTATCGCTTCGAGCGTGACCGGTTTCTTTCCATTAATGGCAGCCTGCGTCGCTTTGCCATGCGTTCTGCCATCGCCAGCGCGGCCATGACCCCGATTACGCAGCTGAGCATCGCTTTTGCCGTGGGTGTGGTCATTGCCACCGCGCTTTATCAGGGCAGCACAGGCGCGCTGACCGTGGGTTCGTTTGCGGCGTTTCTGACTGCGCTGGCGCAGATTTTCGATCCCGTCAAGCGCCTGACCAATGTGGCCGCGCGCATGCAGAAAATGCTGGTGGCGGCCGACAGCGTCTTTACACTGATCGACAGCCCCCAGGAAAAAGATCAGGGCGGGCTGAAACTGGATCCGGCCGAGCGGGGACCGATATCATTTGAAAACGTCAGCTTTCGTTTTCCGGACGCTGGCAGCGATACGCTCAGCGATATTTCATTTACGGTCAATCGTGGTGAAACCATCGCGTTTGTCGGCCGTTCGGGCAGTGGGAAAACCACGCTGGTCAATATGATCCCGCGCTTTGTGGACCCGGTCAGCGGTCAAATTACCATGAATGGCCGCAATATTGCCGACTATTCGCTTGAAAGCCTGCGCTCGCAGCTGTCACTGGTGAGCCAAAGCGTCGTGCTGTTTGAAGGCACGATGGCGCAGAACGTGGCCTATGGCTTTTTCGGCGATACCAGTGAAGAGCGTATCCGTGAAGCGCTGGCCTCGGCCAATCTGCTGGATTATGTCGATTCACTGCCTCAGGGGCTGGAGACGCCCATCGGCGAAAACGGCGCCTGGCTCTCGGGCGGTCAGCGGCAACGGCTTGCTATTGCGCGGGCCCTTATTAAGAATGCGCCTATTCTGATTCTGGACGAAGCCACCTCGGCGCTGGACAATGAATCAGAGCGGCAGGTCCAGGCGTCACTCGAGACGCTGATGAAAGGGCGCACCACCTTTGTGATTGCGCACCGGCTTTCCACGGTTCAGAATGCCGACCGGATTCTTGTGCTCGATCGCGGTCGCATCGTAGAGCAGGGAAATCACACCGAGCTCTTGAAAACTGACGGTTTGTACGCATCTTTATACCAGATGCAGTTCCGCGAGGACTGAAGGGGCCAGAGTGGCTCCGACAGCCTTGTGCCGTCTGCTGATTCCATTATCTTTATTTGCACTTGAGACAGACTATGACCCAATCCTCTCCCAGCCAGGGCGCTTTCTGGGGATATGAACACCCCGAGGTAAAAGGGCCCAATGCCTTGATGTTTTTCACCTGGGATTTGTCCAAAACCATTGAACAGGCATTCAAAAATGCCAACGACGACAATATCGACGAATTTCTGGACACCGCCCAGACCTCGATTGATGCCCTGCTGCAGAAATACATTGAAATCGAAGCCGATCCGGCCACGTTCGACGGCCAGAGTATTCGCTTGCGTTTCGAACAGGGTGAAGAGAGCAGTACACCGCTGATCGCACTGGAGACCTCTCCTCATCTTGAAGACCGCATCATCAAGATGCAGGCCCGGGTTCAGCCCGGCCACAGCTAATCGGTCTTCTTCTTCGTCCTGATCCTAGATCAGGACGATATCGTACATCTCCTGGGAATACCGGGTATCCACCTCAAGCGTCACCGGTTTGCCGATAAAATCACCCAGCGTCGCCAGATACTGGCTCTCATCTTCCAAAAACAGATCAATCACGCTTTGCGAGGCAATCAACCGGAACTCGCGGGGATTGAACTGCCTGGCTTCCCGCAGAATTTCACGCAGAATGTTGTAGCACATGGTTTGCGGCGTCTGGATCTGACCACGCGAATCGCAGGTGGGGCAGGGTTCGCACAGCTGGTGCGACAAAGAGTCGCGCGTGCGCTTGCGGGTCATTTCAACCAGCCCCAGCGCTGAAAAACCATTGGCTGTTGTTTTGGTACGATCCCGGCTCAGCGCCTTCTGCAGTTCGGCCAGCACGGCATCCTGATGGACTTTATTGTCCATATCGATAAAGTCGATGATGATAATGCCGCCCAGATTGCGAATGCGCAGCTGCCGGGCAATGGCATGGGCCGCTTCCAGATTGGTCTTGAAAATCGTATCGTGAAAATTGCGACCGCCCACAAAGCCGCCCGTGTTCACATCGATACTGGTCAGCGCTTCAGTCTGGTCGATAATCAGATAGCCACCCGATTTGAGATCAACTCTGCGCGACAGCGCTGATTTGATTTCTTCATCAACATTGGCGGTATCAAAGAGGGGGCGCTCGCCATGATAATGGTTGATCTTGTTTGAGATACCGGGCGTATAGATATCGCCCCAGGTTTGCAGGGCCTGCACCGTCACACGCGAATCGATTTCGATGGATTCTGTTTCGGGACTGACCATGTCGCGCAGCACGCGCTGCGCCAGCGTCAGATCTTCATAAAGCAAAGACGGTGCTGCCTGCGTCATGACCGCGGCCTGAATCATGGACCAGCGGCGCGCCAGATATTCCTGGTCTCGGCGGATCTCGTCGTCGCTCGCCCCTTCGGCCTGGGTGCGGATGATATAACCGCCTTTCTCTTCCTCGGGCATATGCGCGATGACCCGCTCCTTCAGTGAGGTGCGCTCTTCTTCGGATTCGATTTTCTGGGAAATGCCGACATGATTATCAAAGGGCAAATACACCAGCATGCGACCGGCAATGCTGATCTGATTGGATAGACGCGCGCCCTTGTTGCCCAGCGGATCTTTGATGACCTGTACCAGCAACGTTTGCCCTTCGAACAGCAATTTTTCGATCTGCGTGTATGGAATACCCGTGTTGCGCAGCGCGCGGTTTTCGCGCAGGTCGGCAATGTGTATGAAGGCAGCACGTTCCAGACCGATATCGACAAAGGCGCTTTGCATGCCTGGCAATACTCTTACGACACGTCCCAGATAGATGTTGCCGACTTTGCCGCGCTGTCGTGTGCGTTCCAGATGGATTTCCTGCACCACGCCTTGCTCGATCAGGGCGACGCGGGTTTCAAACGGCGTTACGTTAATCAGAATGTGTCCACTCATATTATTTTCGTCTGCAACAGTTCCATGGTCGGTGCTGTCAGCTTAGCATGAGATGTCTGCATAAAGTGACGGGTCGCACCCGGGCTTCTTGATAAACAGTATCATAATGCATTGGTTCAGGTTCAAACAGCAGACAAGGAAATGTGTCGTGAGCGATATCAGCACAGAAAAGAACAACGGAAACACACAGGGCGGGGCAACGCATCCGGATGACGCAGGCTATATCTCGCAGCGGATCCGCAACCGTATTAGCCAGGCCGGTGCCCGTTTCTACGCGAATGACAATATTGCCCGATTCATCGAGCCGGGCGAGCTCGATCTGCTTCAGCAGGAAGTTCAGGAAAAAATGCAGGCGGTGCTCGCCAGCCTGGTCATTGATACCGATAGCGATCACAACACGAACGAAACCGCCAAGCGCGTCGCAAAAATGTATGTGCGCGAAGTGTTTGCCGGCCGCTATACCGAAGCCCCTCAGGTCACCGAGTTCCCCAATATTGAAAAGCTCAATGAACTCATGATCGTCGGGCCGATCCAGGTGCGCAGTGCGTGTTCCCACCACTTGTGCCCGATCATGGGCAAGGTGTGGGTCGGTATCATGCCCAACGAACATTCCAATCTGATCGGACTGTCAAAATACGCGAGGCTGATTGCGTGGATCATGCAACGGCCGCAGATTCAGGAAGAAGCGGTCAAGCACATTGCTGATCTGCTGATGAAGAAAATGCATCCCGATGGTTTGGCCGTGGTCATGGATGCCGATCATTTCTGCATGCAGTGGCGCGGGGTCAAGGATCTGGACTCGCGCATGATCAACAGCGTCATGCGTGGATCATTCCTGAAAGACTCCGACCTGCGTCGGGAATTTTTGTCGCTTATCCGTGCCCGCTAGCAGGAACCGGGGATCAGTGCCAGTGCAGGCAGGCTGGGGGGCAATCTCCTGTACGGGGCCTGGGTGCCGTACTGTTTACTCACAGCAACAGAACCTGATTGGATCGCCTGATTGCTTGTAAATAGTAATGGTTATTATTTACATTTGTATTTCAAAGCGCTACAGTATTTCCTTTTGAAAAAGGGAAGTACAGAAATGAAGTGCAGTTGTTCCATCCTGAGCCTGGCGGTCGCCGGGGCATTCGTACCCGGCGTGGCAGCAGCTGCCGGGGCGACTCAGTCGACCACACTGGAACCCATTGTTGTAAGCGCGTCCGGCTCCACACAAAATGTGAGCGATGCGCCGGCCAGTGTGACGGTCATTGAGCAGGACGAACTGGCGCACATGCCGGTGAATAATCTGACCGATGCTATACGTGATATTCCAGGAATCAATGTTGTCGGCAGCAATCCGAGTAAATCGGACATTTCCATCCGCGGCCTGTCCGGGGATTACACCTTGCTGCTGGTCAACGGCAGGCGCCAGAACACGCGGGAATCCAGGCCGAACGGCAGCGGCGGATTTGAAGCCGGCTTTATGCCGCCCATGGCGGCGATTGAACGCATTGAGGTCGTGCGCGGTCCGATGTCTTCGCTCTACGGTTCCGATGCCATGGGCGGCATTGTCAACGTGATTACCAAGGACTTTACGCCAGAATGGACTGGCAGCCTGTCTCTTGGAGGGATTCTTCAGGAAAGCGGGGATGCCGGCAACACAGCCAACAGCAGCTTTTTTCTGTCGGGGCCCTTGGTCGACAATAAGCTGGGCGTTCAGATATACGGGGGCGGCAATATTCGTGGGGAAGACCGTATCGTTGGCGGTTACAACCGACATGAGGACAAAAATATCGTGACGCGTTTTGCCTGGTTGCCGACAGACAACCAGCGCGTTATTCTGGAAGCAGGGCGCTCAGTGCAAAAGCGCCGCAGTACACCAGGAAAATCCATCGATGCCTATACGGCAAGGGGAACATCAATCAAAGCCAATACGCAGGATGACACCATCGGCAGTCGCAATCATTGGTCGTTGACGCATACCGGCGACTGGAACGTCATGACCTCTGAACTGAGTGTCTATCAGGAAAATGCCAAACGTGAAGTGCGCAATGACGGCGTTTATGACAGTCGCAGGCCAGAGATTACCCAAACGGTGTTTGATGCCCGCTTTGTTGTGCCATTCTCGGTACACAAGCTGACGTTTGGAGGACAATATCAGCGAGGCCGGCTCCGGGACGACAGCACAACAGGCCTGAAGCGCACGGTGCCGGGCAAAATCAATATGAACCAGTACGCCCTGTTTGTCGAAGACGAAATCGCGCTTCGGGACAATCTGGCTCTGACGCTGGGCGCCCGCATGGACGATCATGAACAGTATGGGGTGCACTGGAGCCCGCGCGCATATCTGGTTTATCACCCCAGTTCCCGCTTTACCGTGCGCGGGGGGATTTCAAAAGGTTTTCGTACACCGGGCTTGCGTGAGCTGTCACCGAATTACGGAACTGCGACCGAAGGTGGTCGCGGCATTATTTATGGCAACCCCGATCTGAAGCCGGAAACCAGCACCAGCCAGGAGATCGGCTTTGAGTATCGCGATCCCGATGGCTATCATGCGTCGGTCACGTTTTTCAATACCGATTTCCGTGACAAACTCACCAGTTATTCCACCGGTGATAAGGACCCGGTCAGTGGCCTGAACAATTATGTGTATGCCAACGTCGGCAAGGCCAATATCAAAGGCATTGAACTGGCTGCCGGTATGCCCATCACCACCAGCCTGAAACTGGATGTCAATTACACCTATTTGGACTCCAAACGCAAAAGCGATGACGAAACCTATACCTCCGGCGAATCGCTCAAGGGGCAGCCTCTGGAAATGACGCCCAGACACAGTGCGAGCGCAAAACTTTCCTGGCAGGCCAGCGACAGCCTCGATGTATATGTAAAGGCTGCGTACAGCGGCAAGCAGGCCTGGGCCAACCAGCGCAATGGCTTCGGCGGTAAAGGGGGAACCCGGTATCGCAGCGGGTTCATGACTGCAGATGCAGGCGGCAATTATCAGGTTAATAAAAATCTGACGGTGGGTTTCGCTGTCCTCAATATTGGCAACCAGCGCATGTATGGCATTGATACGGCCGGCAACTGGGCAGTCGAGGACGGTCGTCGCTATTGGCTCAATCTGAATATGACCTATTAAAATATATGATCAGATTGAATCTAAGGCGAAACACGCGAGGGATATGGGCCAGCCTGCGCCGCCTTTCGCAACGAGGTGGCCGCAGCGGTGCTTTGCGATGGGGCCGCGTGCTGCGCTGCCCAGCCATCCTCGCCCTGGCGGCGTCGCACGCAGCATCGGCCCAGCCGGTGCAAACCATACCGACAATTTCCTCTATGGCAAATGAAATTTACACCATCAGTCACCAGGACATGAGCTGGCGCGGCCACCCCTATCGGGTGTTCATGGCAATGCCGCGACTGGGTCAGACCAGGCAGGACAATATGACTGCCTTATATATACTGGATGGGAACGCGCAGTTTCCATTAGCCGTCAACGCGGTGCTGGCGCACTGGACGCCGCTGCCGCAAGCAGACAAGGCAACGCAGGCGACGGAGTTGCCTGTGATTGTGGGGCTGGGCTACCCCGAAGACAAAGCGTATCCATTGGCGGCTCGAACACGTGACTATACTTATGCCGCACCAGGAGAAGCGTTTGCCGCAGGCGGGGGCGCTGCCGATTTTTACGACTTCCTGCGTTACAAGGTCAGGCCCTATATACATAGACAGCTTACGACCGATCCTGACCGGCAGATTCTGGCCGGCCATTCTTTTGGCGGGCTATTTGCCTTATATGTATTGTTGAATCATCCCGACGCGTTTGATAACTATGTTATTGGCAGCCCTTCGTTATGGTGGGGAAACGGCGCGATCGTATCCGGTGCCGATGGTCGTGCGCCATCTATATTGGGCCAGAAGAAGACCATGTCTGAAGAGGAAATTGTCGAATCCGGACGGAGGACGGCCGTGTCTGGTCGGAGGGCGGCAGGGTCTGACACGGCGGCCGCCACCGTGGGTAATACGTATCCGGTTGTGGGTAAAAACACACGCGTCACTATTCTTCAGGGTGAATATGAGGAAAATCCCAAGGCCGATCCGGCAATGACACCTGAGCGCCTGGCCAGGATGGCGCAACGCCGCAGCCCCATCAATGCGCGGAGCCTGGATCGGTGGCTGCAGGCGCAAGGCGTGCATAGTGAATTTACATTGGTAGAGAGAAGCGGACATGGTGGCGTCATCCCCGCCACCATCTCTGCCGCGGTTCGTGATGCATTGAAGCAACAGGGGCGGTAAGAAATGGTAGACAGGGGCAGACATGGGCGACGAAGTTGTATTCACCCTCTTGTATTTCGGTGACCAGGGGATTGCTAGCCCGGTGTAGTGGTAAAAATAAGCCAGTAAAGTGAATTTCGGTAGAAAAGAAGAGGTGTGCGGGCGTCAAATGATCAGCCCCGATCAGAATCAATCAGGCTTGTTGTTGCATTTTTGTCACGGAAACGACGAATTGCCGAATCGGGCTGAAATTTTCTTCTCACTGTTGCAAAACTGCGAAATCGAATCAAATCATGAGCTTAGGGTATGTACGGATCAGAAAGCGGTGTTGAGCGTAAAACTTTTTAACCGTCAGGCTTGCCAAGGCGTTAAAAGCTCTGCTATAGTTTCGATCTTTCCTGCTTAACAAACAACGCAGGGCACCTGCAGAAGGGTACCGCATGAGTGGCAAATTATTCAGGTAAATCAAGGCGTTGTATGTTGTTTTGGGTAGGGATGAGGCGGTAAGCGTGTTGGCATTTATGAGCGGCACTTCGGGTTTGGTGGTGGTTTTGCAACGATCACTGAAGCGAAAAAAGAAGGGTCGATCAGCTGAATACGAGAAGCAACTTTTTAAAATAAATGCTTGCTTTTGGTTTCAAACTGATTCATAATAGCGGATTACGCGGTTGAGTTTTCAGGCGGTGTTTTGGAAACGAGATCGGGGGTTGAAGAAAAAAAACTTTCGG
>NZ_KI650982.1 GCF_000506985.1 Advenella kashmirensis W13003 | reverse complement strand
GTTTCAAACTGATTCATAATAGCGGATTACGCGGTTGAGTTTTCAGGCGGTGTTTTGGAAACGAGATCGGGGGTTGAAGAAAAAAAACTTTCGGTCTGTTGCAAAAAAGCCTTGACAAACAAAACTAGATGCTTCATAATCTCGTTTCTCTGCTGATGACACACAACGGTGTGACGAAGCAAGAGTAAAGAAGTGAAGAGATTTTGAAGTTCTGAAGTAAAGCAGTACAGAATTTAAGTAGTTATGCGAGTCATGCTTTTATTTAGTATGAACGCCGAATGTGACAGCGCAATGTCACCGCTGCCTCCAGTGGGAGTCAGAAGAAAGATGCTCTTTAACAACTAACAGCCGATAAGTGTGGGCGCTTGGAATGAGTGCGCAACATGGTCTATTTGGGGGTACCCGGATAGATTGTGATGCTAACAATATATATTTTAAGCGCTCACTTGAAGAACAGAAGTAAGGTTTATTTAAACATAAACGTTATTTCTTTTGAGTGAAGCAGCGACCATTTACCTTTAAACAGTTAAATGGCAATTAAACAGAGATTAAACTGAAGAGTTTGATCCTGGCTCAGATTGAACGCTAGCGGGATGCCTTACACATGCAAGTCGAACGGCAGCGGGAAAGTAGCTTGCTACTTTTGCCGGCGAGTGGCGAACGGGTGAGTAATGTATCGGAACGTGCCCAGTAGCGGGGGATAACTACGCGAAAGCGTGGCTAATACCGCATACGCCCTACGGGGGAAAGGGGGGGATCTTAGGACCTCTCACTATTGGAGCGGCCGATATCGGATTAGCTAGTTGGTGGGGTAAAGGCCTACCAAGGCGACGATCCGTAGCTGGTTTGAGAGGACGACCAGCCACACTGGGACTGAGACACGGCCCAGACTCCTACGGGAGGCAGCAGTGGGGAATTTTGGACAATGGGGGAAACCCTGATCCAGCCATCCCGCGTGTGCGATGAAGGCCTTCGGGTTGTAAAGCACTTTTGTCAGGGAAGAAAAGGTTTCGGATAATACCTGGAACTGATGACGGTACCTGAAGAATAAGCACCGGCTAACTACGTGCCAGCAGCCGCGGTAATACGTAGGGTGCAAGCGTTAATCGGAATTACTGGGCGTAAAGCGTGCGCAGGCGGTTCGGAAAGAAAGATGTGAAATCCCAGGGCTCAACCTTGGAACTGCATTTTTAACTCCCGAACTAGAGTATGTCAGAGGGGGGTGGAATTCCACGTGTAGCAGTGAAATGCGTAGATATGTGGAGGAACACCGATGGCGAAGGCAGCCCCCTGGGATAATACTGACGCTCATGCACGAAAGCGTGGGGAGCAAACAGGATTAGATACCCTGGTAGTCCACGCCCTAAACGATGTCAACTAGCTGTTGGGCCCTTCGGGGCTTAGTAGCGCAGCTAACGCGTGAAGTTGACCGCCTGGGGAGTACGGTCGCAAGATTAAAACTCAAAGGAATTGACGGGGACCCGCACAAGCGGTGGATGATGTGGATTAATTCGATGCAACGCGAAAAACCTTACCTACCCTTGACATGTCTGGAATCCTGAAGAGATTTAGGAGTGCTCGCAAGAGAACCGGAACACAGGTGCTGCATGGCTGTCGTCAGCTCGTGTCGTGAGATGTTGGGTTAAGTCCCGCAACGAGCGCAACCCTTGTCATTAGTTGCTACATTTAGTTGAGCACTCTAATGAGACTGCCGGTGACAAACCGGAGGAAGGTGGGGATGACGTCAAGTCCTCATGGCCCTTATGGGTAGGGCTTCACACGTCATACAATGGTCGGGACAGAGGGTTGCCAAGCCGCAAGGTGGAGCTAATCTCATAAACCCGATCGTAGTCCGGATTGCAGGCTGCAACTCGCCTGCATGAAGTCGGAATCGCTAGTAATCGCGGATCAGCATGTCGCGGTGAATACGTTCCCGGGTCTTGTACACACCGCCCGTCACACCATGGGAGTGGGTTTTACCAGAAGTAGTTAGCCTAACCGCAAGGGGGGCGATTACCACGGTAGGATTCATGACTGGGGTGAAGTCGTAACAAGGTAGCCGTATCGGAAGGTGCGGCTGGATCACCTCCTTTAAGAGCGAAGCGCACGAAGCGAAAGCGTCCACGCTTATCGGTTGTTAATAAGAACGAGAGTACAGCGGTCTGTGCGCGAAGTGTTTAGTATGTCTGAATGCTTTGTGTATGGATGAACAATCAGGTTTTACGGCAAGTTGGCTTGGCAAGTGGATGAAGATCCATGCGTGGATGCTGACTGGGCGTGAAGTTGGGTCAGTAGCTCAGTCGGTTAGAGCACCGTCTTGATAAGGCGGGGGTCGTTGGTTCGATTCCAACTTGACCCACCAAACAGGTTTGTTGGGGGATTAGCTCAGCTGGGAGAGCACCTGCTTTGCAAGCAGGGGGTCGTCGGTTCGATCCCGTCATCCTCCACCATCATCGATTGTTTTTAAGTTGTATGAAAACGCGTTCTTATTAGCGAACAAACAGAATTTAAGTGCTTCTCTTTTTAGAAAGAGAGTGCTAAAATACTGATCCTTCTGAATTCGGGTTTACCCGAGATTGGATGGAGAAGTTAAGCTTTATTGGCTGTATATGTTCTTTAACAATTTGGAAGAAGCACAACTAAAGTATTCAAAGGGTGCTTATGCGATCCACCAGGGTCGGGTAAGTATTTGATGAAAAATTGGGTTGTGATTGCATTATTTTATGAAGTTCTATTAACTCAAGCTTCATGATCGGGTGCGTCTTCATGTTGACTGTCTGGATGTATTCGGATGGTGGATGTGGGGGAGTATTTGAGAGTGAGGAATGACATTGATGAACGGCACACAAACGCAAAAACTCAGCATGTTCTTACAGTGAAGTCAAAAGGCACTGTGAGGGCGCAGCAGTAAATTCCTATAGCCTACAGTGTTATAGGATCAAGTGACTAAGTGCACATGGTGGATGCCTTGGCGATCACAGGCGATGAAGGACGTTATAGCTTGCGAAAAGCGACGGGGAGCTAGCAAATAAGCATTGATCCGTCGATATCCGAATGGGGAAACCCACTGTCTTTGACAGTATCCTGTACTGAATACATAGGTACAGTGAAGCGAACCGAGTGAACTGAAACATCTAAGTAACTCGAGGAAAAGAAATCAACCGAGATTCCGAAAGTAGTGGCGAGCGAAATCGGAACAGCCTGGACGAGATAGTCACATTGGTAGTTGAACGGGATGGAAAGCCCGGCCGTAGCAGGTGATAGCCCTGTAGACGAAACCTTTGTGGTGGTACTAAGCGTCGAATAAGTAGGGCGGGACACGTGAAATCCTGTCTGAATATGGGGGGACCATCCTCCAAGGCTAAATACTCGTGATCGACCGATAGTGAACCAGTACCGTGAGGGAAAGGCGAAAAGAACCCCGGAAGGGGAGTGAAATAGATCCTGAAACCGTGTGCATACAAACAGTAGGAGCCTCCTTGTGGGGTGACTGCGTACCTTTTGTATAATGGGTCAGCGACTTACATTCAGTGGCAAGCTTAACCGAATAGGGAAGGCGTAGCGAAAGCGAGTCCGAATAGGGCGATTCAGTCGCTGGGTGTAGACCCGAAACCAGATGATCTATCCATGGCCAGGTTGAAGGCACGGTAACACGTGCTGGAGGACCGAACCCACTAATGTTGAAAAATTAGGGGATGAGCTGTGGATAGGGGTGAAAGGCTAAACAAATCTGGAAATAGCTGGTTCTCTCCGAAAACTATTTAGGTAGTGCCTCGCGTATTACTGCCGGGGGTAGAGCACTGTTATAGCTAGGGGGTCATGGCGACTTACCAAACTATGGCAAACTCCGAATACCGGCAAGTACAGCGCGGGAGACAGAGCACTGGGTGCTAACGTCCAGACTCAAGAGGGAAACAACCCAGACCGCCAGCTAAGGTCCCTAAATATTGCTAAGTGGGAAACGAAGTGGGAAGGCATAGACAGTCAGGAGGTTGGCTTAGAAGCAGCCATCCTTTAAAGAAAGCGTAATAGCTCACTGATCGAGTCGTCCTGCGCGGAAGATGTAACGGGGCTAAGCAATATACCGAAGCTGCGGGTGTACGGATTTATCCGTACGCGGTAGGAGAGCGTTCTGTAAGCCTGTGAAGGTGACTGGAGACGGTTGCTGGAGGTATCAGAAGTGCGAATGCTGACATGAGTAGCGATAAAGGGAGTGAAAAGCTCCCTCGCCGTAAGTCCAAGGTTTCCTGCGCAACGTTCATCGGCGCAGGGTGAGTCGGCCCCTAAGGCGAGGCAGAGATGCGTAGCTGATGGGAAGTTGGTTAATATTCCAACACCGTTGTTAAATGCGATGGGGGGACGGATTGCGAAATGTGAGCGGGTGATTGGTTGTACCCGTGACTGGTACTGAGAAGGTGGTTAGGTAAATCCGGCCGCGTAATTCAAGGTATTGGTGCGAAGCGAATTTATTCGTGAAGTCATAGGAAGTGGTCCCAGGAAAAGCCTCTAAGCTTCAGTTTAACAATGACCGTACCGCAAACCGACACAGGTGGACGGGATGAATATTCCAAGGCGCTTGAGAGAACTCAGGAGAAGGAACTCGGCAAATTAATACCGTAACTTCGGGAGAAGGTATGCCCTAGTAGCGTGTTAAAGCGCGAATGGGCCGCAGAGAATCGGTGGCTGCGACTGTTTATTAAAAACACAGCACTCTGCTAACACGAAAGTGGACGTATAGGGTGTGACGCCTGCCCGGTGCTGGAAGGTTAAGTGATGGGGTGCAAGCTCTTGATCGAAGCCCCAGTAAACGGCGGCCGTAACTATAACGGTCCTAAGGTAGCGAAATTCCTTGTCGGGTAAGTTCCGACCTGCACGAATGGCGTAACGATGGCCACACTGTCTCCTCCTGAGACTCAGCGAAGTTGAAGTGTTTGTGATGATGCAATCTCCCCGCGGCTAGACGGAAAGACCCCATGAACCTTTACTGTAGCTTTACATTGAATTGTGAACCGGCCTGTGTAGGATAGGTGGGAGGCGTTGAATTACGGTCGCCAGATCGTAGGGAGCCATCCTTGAAATACCACCCTGGTTTGTTTGCGGTTCTAACCTAGGCCCGTTATCCGGGTTGGGGACAGTGTATGGTGGGCAGTTTGACTGGGGCGGTCTCCTCCCAAAGTGTAACGGAGGAGTTCGAAGGTACGCTAGGTACGGTCGGAAATCGTGCTGATAGTGCAATGGCATAAGCGTGCTTGACTGTGAGACTGACAAGTCGAACAGGTGCGAAAGCAGGACATAGTGATCCGGTGGTTCTGAATGGAAGGGCCATCGCTCAACGGATAAAAGGTACTCTGGGGATAACAGGCTGATACCGCCCAAGAGTTCATATCGACGGCGGTGTTTGGCACCTCGATGTCGGCTCATCTCATCCTGGGGCTGTAGCCGGTCCCAAGGGTATGGCTGTTCGCCATTTAAAGAGGTACGTGAGCTGGGTTTAAAACGTCGTGAGACAGTTTGGTCCCTATCTGCCGTGGGCGTTGGATACTTGACGGAGCCTGCTCCTAGTACGAGAGGACCGGAGTGGACATACCTCTGGTGTATCGGTTGTCATGCCAATGGCATTGCCGAGTAGCTATGTATGGAAGAGATAACCGCTGAAGGCATCTAAGCGGGAAACTCGTCTGAAGATAAGGTATCCCGGGGGCTAGACCCCCCTGAAGGGTCGTTCGAGACCAGGACGTTGATAGGTCAGGTGTGTAAGCGTAGTAATGCGTTTAGCTAACTGATACTAATTGCCCGTGCGGCTTGATCCTATAACTCTGCAGGTTAGGCGTAGATCTGAGGTCTACCCAAACAGCTGCTGATGTTTAGTGTTTAAGTGTCGTTCAAAAAACTGAAGTAAATGAAGTAAATTCGATGATGATCTCTGTCATCATCTGCAGCAACATCAATCACCAACGCAAGATTGAATTCATCCCCAAAAACGAATACGCCAGACTGTGCTTCTTCCAAATTGCTAACGCATAGCAACCAGCTAGCGCTAAGCCATACCAGCTTACGCTTGACGACCATAGCAAGGTGGACCCACTCCTTCCCTTCCCGAACAGGACAGTGAAACGCCTTTGCGCCGATGATAGTGGATGGACATCTGTGAAAGTAGGTCATCGTCAGGCTTTTTATTCCAATCATTCGCCCCGTTTCTCTCTTGAGTCCGGGGCGTTTGTGCGTCTGGAACCTTCGAAATAAGTAAGAAGTGCCCAACTCTGTTCATCCGCAGTAAAAATCAACTCTTTAATGTACTGCGAGTGAATCAGGTTGAAATAGGATGTAAAACTAGGTATCTCAACCTGACAAATTACTTATAATAGACATTATTCGTTATATTCGATTTATAAAAAATAATTTATATAAGGGGTGGGTGCAGCGCAGACCTGCCAGATATAGATGTCTGCAAACATAAAAATATTGGATCCTGATCGCCTGATCAGGGTATCCATTGCGGCTGACGACGCTGAACTGCTGTTCAATTCCATGCAGGGTTCAGATGGTATTTCCACTCTGTCGGATTATCGAGTGAGTCTTCTGAATCGTTCCATGCAGGTCGATGTCAGATCGATGCTTGGAAAGTCCCTGACAATCACAATCCAGACTGCAACAACACCTCGCCACTTGAATGGCCTGGTCGCCGGCTTTGCGCTAGTTGGTCAGGAAGGAGAGGTGGATCGCTACTTCGTCTACGAAGCGCGTGTCGTTCCCTGGTTCTGGTTGACTACACAAAAAAAAGAATTTCGTATCTATCAGGATCAATCGGTACCGGAAACGATCAGGCAGGTGCTGGCACCCTATGGTTATCCGTTTGAGTTTGCTTTGGGAGAAAAGTACGCCCCGCGCACCTACTGCGTGCAATATGACGAGACCGACTTCCAGTTTATCAGCCGCTTGCTGGAAGCCGAGGGCATCCATTATTATTTTCAGCATGAGGAAGACAAGCACATTCTAGTCATGAGTGATGAAGTCCAGAATCACAAGACGGTAGACGGTTATAAGTATGTGCCGTATTTTACAGAAGACAAACTGTCCCTGCCCCAGCAGGATTATATGACGCATGTGGCCGTCTACCAGGATCTGCGATCCGGTCAGTACACAACTAGCGACTATAATTTCAAGGCACCTAATGTTGACCTCAAAACCGGGCAGCATATCAAGCTGGAGCACAGGCATAATGAGAGCGAAGTATATGAGTGGCCCGGAAACTATGCCGATGACCCTCTTGGCGAGCGATATGCTCGCCAACGAATGCAGGAGCAGCATCATGTACGCGATACCAGGACGCTGCGCAGTACGGCTCGCGGTGTCACCACGGGCTCGCTGTTCAACCTGATGTATTGTCCTCGCGTAGAGGAGAACCGTGAATATGTGGTGCTTGGTACACGTTATGACCTGAAAGAAAACAATTACCATTCAGTCAATGTGCAAGGCCTGGCGGGCAGTGGCGCAGAACAGGGGCGTCGATGTCTGTTCGAGCTTACCGTGCAGTGTGCCAAATTACCGTTGCGGCCGCCTCGCACAACACGTAAGCCACGAACGCAGGGGCCTCAGACTGCTGTTGTGGTAGGGCCAGCAGGTAAAGAGATTTGGACCAATGAGTACGGGCAAGTTAAAGTGCATTTTCATTGGGACCGATATGATAAGCGCGATGAAAACAGTTCCTGCTGGATTCGAGTCGCCAGCAGCTGGGCCAGCGGTAATTTCGGTGCCATTCAGGTACCGCGCATCGGTGACGAAGTGATCGTAGATTTTCTGAACGGCGATCCGGACTATCCGATTATCACCGGCCGGGTATATAACGCGGCCATGATGCCGCCGTGGAAACTGCCCGAGAATGCGACACAGATGGGTCTGTATTCGCGCTCTACGCCAGGTGGTGACTATCACACAGCAAATATTATTCGCTTTGAAGACAAGATTGGACAGGAAGAAGTCTTTATTCGAGCTCAGAAGGACATGAATACCGAAATCGAAAATGATGCTTCCAGCATAACCGGCCGTGATTATGTCGAATTTGTTGGCCGCGACCGGGTGACGAAAACCAGAAGAAGTTCCAAGGAAATTGTTGACAAAAATATGAGGACAGATATCGGTGGAAACTCGACAACCACGATAAATGGTGATTTCAAAGTCGTGATCGGTATGTCAAGTGGGCCCAGAGATACAGGAAAGGAGCCCAAGAATGTTTTCTCGGCTTTTTCTGATCATGCCCACGATTTTGCGCTCATGTCCAATGAAAGCAAAGGCAATGGCTCTTATACCTTGAATGTCCGGGGCGATACCTGGAACCGGGCGGGTGGCAATGCCACTGAAGTGGTCACGGGCGATAAAGCTGTCTCGTCAAGGTCGATGATGTTGTCCGCCAGATCAGCTCTGGTCCAGGATGCTCAGGATACGGTTACTATTACCAGCGGGCAGGCTTCGATTCAACTGACTGCGGATGGCACGATCAGGATCAGTGGAACACACATCATTATCAACGGTAAAAGGATAGACTTAAATTAAATGGACTATACCGGCGAAGAGATCGGCTTTGAGGCAAATGTCAACGGTTACAATGCCGATAGCGAAGAAATTCTTTACTATTTACCTCCTGGTGTCAAGGCAGATTCCGTTCCGATCTTTGACGAAGAAGAAAATGCCGTTATAGGATTTCACTGGACGGATCCGTCGGTCCCTAAGGAAAATCAAAGATTTGCGCCTCATGTCACTTATGATATTGAAGGCAAAATCATATCGGAAAGTCATATTTACGACCCTCCGATACAGCCGGTTTATCCGTTAGAGAACGCGATCCTGTTCTTTGTCGGGGGCACGGGCATACGTGCTATTTTCAGTGGCGGCAAATCACTGGTCGTCGGAGGGGGGACCAGGCTGGCAAGAAGCTTTGCGATTGGTGCCGGGTCTGGTCTCATCACCCAGTCTGCCATCACCGCGCTCAAAGTGTCTTTTCGGGTCCTGACAACACGGGAGATTTTTAAATTTACTGCAACGACGCTTCGGCATATGGGTGAAACGGGGCGTTATGTCCCTACACAGATACTCTATCTTGCCTTTCGATATGGAAAAAAAACGCCGGACCCCAAAGGGATTGCTGGCTTGTTCAGATATGAAATCCCGATCAAGACAGTTACCTCAGCAAACGGACAAGTCCGTAACAGAGTGCTGGAGGTGGTCATTCGGGACAAGGATCTAACCATCATGCATTTTTTGTACAAATAATCATATGCGTATTTCTCTTGTAGATCGCCCACTCGCAATGGCTGCCAGCACCTATGATGCGTATTACAATTTTTATTTTAGTATCCTCAGATCACCCGCCGATGCGTCGCCACCTGATCATCCCAGAGATGATTATCGAATTTACATCCATGACAAACAGGGTGAGACGCTGGATGTGATCTGTAATGCTAATGGCGTGATATCGAGCATTGCCTTTCGTCAGCAAGCTGTTAAAACAGCGGTCAATGCCGGTTTTGATGAGCTTTCCGAAGATGGGCCATTGGCTGTTATAGCTGACCCCACAATTGATGTGTATTACGTTGACTCGATTCGGTGCGTGCAGTTCAGCTCCCCGGTCCTGAACGAAGCTGTTCTGGTTTCATTTTCAGACAGTCCTGCGCAGCAGTGGCATCCAATATCGACTGCGGCATTTATGGGTATCGATATGAACAATGCAGCCACGTCATTTCTGTTTTCGAATGTAAAGTTTATTGCAGATGAATGATTTTTTAACGATACCAATTTCTCAAAAAAGGAGCACTTATGTCATCCGCAAGCCGTCTGGGAGATCATGCTTCGGGCCACGACTGCCATTTCCCGCCTACCCCAGCTATTGAAGCTTCGACAGACGTAATCATTGAGGGATTGCCAGCTGTGCGCGAGGGGGACGCTTTCGGTTCCCATGCATGTTCAAGCTGCGACGAGCCGGAGCACTCTCGCCATCTTGCCAGCGGTTCGACCACAGTGTTTATCAACGGTAAACCAGCAGGGCGCGCAGGCGATCCGATCTCGTGCGGCGGAACGATAACGGAAGGATCTGCAACCGTATTTATTGGCGATTGATAAGTTATAACGGGCCGACCTGGGGGTTCAGTGGCAGCACTGGCATAGGTCACAATGGATTGAATGCCAAAATGAACGGGCACGATCCGTATCGCAAGCCATATCATCAGGGGCGATTTCCCAATTGTACGGGAACGGCTCGTACAAGTTTCCATGCATTCAGTAAAATTGCTGACTTTTGCAGATTGAAGATTGGACAATGTCCTGTTGACCACCGCTACAGAATAACCCTTGACTGTCAAGATAATGATCTCAATAAACGGACAGATCCGCAACTGATTATCTCTGAAGCGCCTTAAGAAACAGTGCGATAATGACTCACTTTAAACAGGAGTTGAAATGTCTGAAAATGCGGTTATGAGAGTCGTCCTTCATGCGCCCACGCCAGACGCCCTGCTGCGAGCGCGCAACAACGCCGCCAATTTGCTGCGTGAGGCGCCCAAAGCGCAGATCAAAATCGTGGTCAATGCTCAGGCAGTGGTCGCTGCGCTGGATAGTCCGCATGAGACGCTGGATGCCGCGACTTGGTTGTGCCCCAATACCCTGCAGCGGGCCAATCGTCAGACAAGGGACCCTTTGCAGGTGCTGCCTCATGGTGCGATTCTTGAACTGGCTCAATTGCAGCAGGAAGGGTGGCTGTACGTCCGCGCATAATGCGACATTCTTGAGCATGTATTGCATGTTCTCAATAACGTGCATCCTTCGGTTTTTTTGCATCAGGCAGTTCATCCGCCCATAATGGTGGGAAGGCTGAAAAAAAACGAACCTGCAGGGGTCCGTTTTTTAACAGCGCGTTATGCACAACCGCTTATTTCAAGTGGGTACTGACCAGCTTTGTCATCTCGAACATGCTGACCTGATCTTTACCGAAAATGGGGCGCAGTTTGGCGTCGGCATTGATGTTGCGGCGATTCTTGGGATCCTGCAGATCGTGTTTTTTGATGTATTCCCAGATCTTCTTGGTCACTTCTGTACGAGGTAATGGATCACTGCCGATTACTTGAGCCAGCTCAGCGCTGGGAGTCAGCGGTTTCATGAAAGCTGCGTTTGGCTTACGGGCTGGTTTTTCTGAAGTTGTTGCCATGTTTTTAAATCTCCATAAAGGCGTGTGTATATTCGTACAGGGAGAGGATAACGTGTAATTTGCCTCTTGCATAGTTTTTTTTTCGCCCAAAATATCAAAGTTTACAGTTATTGTTTTTTGGAGGCAAAATCGGCGAAGTTGATAATAATAATAAGCCAAATGCTGTGTGTTGGACCACTTTTTCTAAAATACATATTTGTTAAGAATTATTAGCGTCCTCCACTGCTCCATGAGAGTCGCTATCCTTCAGGAATGCGTCAGACTTGTGCCGCAGTCCGTTCAGACATGAATTTTTCGCGCTGTTTTCTGTATAGTATGGGCACCAAAAAGGACTTCTACTATTATGCTGATTACTGATTCTGCCATTACCCTGATCCAGCCAGATGACTGGCACTTGCATTTGCGCGACGAGGAGGCACTGCAGGCCGTGGTTGCGCATTCGGCGCGCCAGTTTCGGCGGGCGATTGTTATGCCCAATTTGCGCCCGCCAGTGGCCACAGTTCAAGAGGCGGAAGCCTATCGTGAGCGTATATTGTCGGCACTGGAACGTGCAGGATCGGATGCCGCGTCGTTTACGCCGTTGATGACGCTTTATCTGACGGCAAATACGACGTCGCAGGAAATTGCACTGGCGGCCGCGTCCGATTTCGTCCATGCGGTTAAGCTGTATCCGGCCGGTGCCACAACCAACTCCGATGCCGGCGTGACCAATCTGCTGGACCAGTGCGATCAGGCGCTCGCCGCCATGGAAAAACACGGCTTGCCTTTGCTGGTGCATGGCGAGGTGACTGATCCTGCGGTCGACCTGTTCGATCGCGAAGCCATGTTCATTGATACTGTGATGATTCCATTGCGTCAGCGCTATCCTGCGCTCAAGGTGGTGTTTGAACATATCACGACAAAAGACGGTGTTGATTATGTCATGCAGGCTGAGGGGCCGATCGCGGCCACGATCACTGCGCACCATCTGCTGTATAACCGCAATGCCATTTTCACGGGCGGGATCCGTCCGCATTATTATTGCCTGCCGGTGCTGAAACGGGAAACGCATCGTCAGGCGCTGCTGGCTGCTGCGACAAGCGAGAGCGACCGGTTCTTTCTGGGAACGGACAGTGCGCCGCACGCCAAAGGACTCAAAGAACATAGCTGCGGCTGTGCTGGATGCTATACCGCGCTGCATGCGCTTGAGTTATACGCGACCGCATTTGAGCAGGCCGGGCGCCTGGATCGCCTGGAAGCGTTTGCCAGTCTCAATGGTCCGGCGTTTTATGGATTACCGGTTAATACGGAGACGGTTACGCTGGAGCGCAAGGCGTTCGAGATTCCCTTTGCATTGCCCTATGGCGCGACCGAATTGGTGCCGCTGGCTGCGGGCGAAACGCTGGACTGGTCCTTTGCCGGTTGAGTGCGCACAGCTGCCAAATTTAAAACGCACCATCCCAATGGTTTCGCGCAGACAGTCCTGACGGTTTATTTAAATTAACGAGTCAATGTGTTATGAAAATTCAAATTACGCCCGAACGTTATGTTGCGGTTGATGATTATTTCAGTCAGGTGCTGCTGGCGGACGATACGATCCCTGCCAAAGTGCTTGCGCACTGCGAGGCGCACGCCATGCCGGCCATTCAGGTGGCGCCCAATCAGGGCAAGCTGCTTAATTTGCTGGTGCGCATGAAAGGGGCCCGTCGTATTCTGGAGCTGGGTACCCTGGGTGCCTACAGTACGGTCTGGATGGCGCTGGGCATGGGGCAGGATGGCCGGCTGGTCACGCTGGATTTTGACGAGAACTACCTGAAAGTGGCCCGCGAAAGCCTGCGTATTGCCGGGGTCGCGGACCGAGTGGAGATTCGCGTGGGGCGTGCTGCCGAGTCGATGCAGGCGCTGATTGATGAAGGTGCGGCCCCGTTTGATTTTATTTTTCTGGATGCCGATAAAGAGAACAATCCTCAGTATCTGGCGCTCGCCTTGAAGTTGTCCGCACCGGGTACCGTCATTGTCGCAGACAATGTGGTGCGCCAGGGACAGATACTGGACGCACACTCGGATGGCGGCAATATCCAGGGACTGCGCCGGTTCTTTGATGATATGGCAGGCAATGAAAAACTATCGGCCACGGCATTTCAGACGGTGGGCAGCAAAGGCTGGGATGGCCTGTCGGTGGCCATCGTCAATAGCTGATTAGTCGCCTTTTTTGCCTTCCAGCCATTCCCAGCGTTCCAGTTTGGCCAGCAGAGTTTCTTCAATTTCCAGTAAACGCTCGTTGATGCCGGCGGCTTTTTCGGGGCCGCCAGTATACAGGTCGGGGTCCGACAGATGCTGGGTCAGCTCGCTTTGTTCGGTTTCCAGTTCCACAATCTCTTCAGGAATGCGCTTGAGTTCCTGCTGTTCCCAATTGGTCAGGCGGCCAGGTTTGTTTTCCTTGCGTGCCGCCGCTGGCGGGGCAGTGCCTGGACTTTTCGTTGGTGCGGATGTGCCGGCATCATCCTGCCTGATCTGAATGGATGCGGGCCGCTGGGCCAGCCAGTCGTCGTAGCCGCCCACATAATCGCGCCATTGTCCGTCGCCTTCGCAGGCGATGGTCTGGGTGATGACATTATTCAGAAAGGTTCGGTCATGGCTGACCAGCAGCACGGTACCGGAAAACTCCTGCAGCAATTCTTCAAGCAGCTCCAGCGTTTCGATATCCAGGTCGTTGGTGGGTTCGTCCATGACCAGCACGTTGGCCGGACGGGCAAACAGGCGCGCCAGCAGCAGGCGGGCGCGCTCACCACCTGACAGACTGGAAACCGGGGATTGGGCGCGGGCAGGGGAGAACAGGAAATCACCCAGATAACTCATAACATGTTTGCGCTGATTGCCGATTTCGACCCACTCGCTGCCCGGGTTGATGACTTCGGTCAGGGCGGCGTTGTCATCCAGTTGCTCACGCATTTGGTCAAAATACGCGACTGACAAATTTGTTCCCAGCCGGACTGTTCCGCTATCGGGCGCCAGTTTGCCCAGGATGATTTTAAGCAAGGTGGTTTTGCCGGCGCCATTGGGGCCGATAATGCCGATCCGGTCGCCGCGCATGATGGTAGTGGAATAGTCGCGAATGACGGTCTTGTCACCGAATTTTTTGCCGACGTTTTCCAGTTCCGCTACCAGCTTGCCCGAACGCTCGCCAGTGGTTAGCGCAAAGCTGACGTTGCCAACGCGGTCTCGTCGCTCACTGCGCTCACGCCGCAATTGCTCCAGTCGTTTGACCCGGCCTTCATTGCGGGTGCGGCGAGCTTCTACACCCTTGCGTATCCATACCTCTTCCTGCGCCAGCACTTTGTCGAAACGTTCGTTTTGCAGTTTTTCGGCGGCCAGCCATTCGGCCTTATGCACTTGCCACTGGCTGAAAGTGCCAGGGTAGCTGTGCAGTTTGCCGCGATCCAGTTCGACGATGCGTGTCGTGACTGCATCCAGAAAGCGGCGGTCATGGGTAATGACCACGCATGCGCCGCGGTTTTGCAGAATGCGTTTTTCCAGCCAGGCAATGCCCTGAAAATCCAGGTGGTTGGTGGGTTCGTCCAGCAGCAGCAAATCGGGCTGTTCGACAAATGCCCGCGCCAGTGCAATACGCTTGCGCGTACCGCCAGACAAGCCGGCAATCTGACTATCGGGCGACAGCCCCAGTTCTTCAATGATCATGTTGGCGCGTGCCGGCCGCTGCCAGTCTTCCGTGCTCAGGAAATCACCGACGATGGTGTCGTAAATCGTACTGTCTTCGGGCAGCTCGGGTTCCTGTTCGACGGTCATGGAACGCAGTGACCCCAATCGCGAGACTTCCCCGTCGTCGGGCTCGGAGCGACCATCCAGAATACGCAGCAACGACGATTTGCCGGCGCCATTGCGACCGATCAAACCGATGCGATCGCCTTCGGCAATGGTAAGCGATGCGTTATCGAGCAGGGCATGGTGACCGAATGCCAGTTGGGCATTCAGAAGCGTGATGAGGGTATTTGCTGCCATAGGGGACTGCGAACCTGAAGAAATGGGAAATTGAACAATATGCCCATTGTCGCATTATTCCTTGGCCAACTTGGTGATATTGCTGGCGGGCAAGGCATTATCACGGTTACAATACTGGCCGCAGGGAAGGTTGGGCAATCGCGGTACATCGGTATCGAGGAATGTCCGGACTCCGCAGGGCAGGATAGCGGCTAACAGCCGTCCGGCGACTTACGTCGTCGAGGAACAGGGCCACAGAGACGAGACTGGCGCGCGGGCTTAACCGCACTGATACGGCCACTTCCGTATGGCGTCTCCCGAAAGGGAAACAGCGCGTCAGGGTGAAACGCGGTAACCTCTATCCGGAGCAACATCAAATAGGCATGCGTGTGATTCGTCACGAAGGGCGGCTCGTCCAAGCATGCGGGTAGATGGCTTGAGTGCCTTAGTAATAAGGTTGCCAGAGGAATGATTGCCGACCGGGAAACCGGTTTACAGAATCCGGCTTACAGACCTTTCCTGTCTTCTTTTTAAAAATCGTGGATCTTTAACCCACGTTTTGGTGTAGTTTGGCAACAAACTGTGAATCGCAGTGATCCGTTTTCTGACTCGATGCAAGAGTTACAGCCATAAAATCGTCATACCAAAGGCCTGAGTCGTAAGCGATGGTTACGACAGGCGTGTTCTTGTATCGGTTATCAGATTTGATTTTCCGCGCGATGGCGATCGTTGCTGCGCTGCTGTTGCCAACCAATAACCCTGTTTGAAAATAGAACCAGCGTTGTGTTGTCAGGACTTCGTTCGGGTAAATAACATAGACGTCCTTTACTAAATTCCAGTCAAGAAATGGTGCCGGAACCCCGACGGAAGCTCCTTCTATCCTGTGTTCTGAGAACTGTCCCGTACGCATATCGCAACCGGCAGGTTCGACGAGCATGGCCGTAACATCAAAACCTGCTTCACGTAATGCGAGAGAAATACCGGTAAAACTCGCGCCGGTACCGGCACAGCCGACAAATATTACCGCGTCATTGATACCCTCCTGGTGCAGTTGGGACGCCAATTCTGCTCCGGTTAATCGACGATGAGCTTCGACACCCATCTGATTCTGGAATTGATCGGTGTAAAAATAATCTTTTCCAAGTAATTGCTGATGATCAAGGTGGTGCTGAACAACGTCTTTGGGAGTCATCCCTGAAGCAAGCATTTCTTTGCCAATTAAGCGAGCGCCCAAAAATTCCAGTAGATCGCTTTTACGCTTACTGAATGAAAGACCAACCGCAAGGTCAACATCCACACCGTACGTGCTGGAAGCTGCCAAAAGACCAAACCCGAAATTTCCGCCTGTTTTTTCGATGATTGTTGTCTTTCCCGCGATAATCTTGCCGGCCTTTATCGCGTGTTCAATAATATATTGAGCCGCTCGAAATTTATGGCTACACCCTGGATTGTCCAGCTCAGCCTTGACAAAAATTTGATCGACACATCGAATAAGCCGAGTCATGTTTGTCTTCCCTTATCGCTGAGCAGTCGGGTTGCGTTTGAGTATGAGCCCTGAGAAGACCAGCAAAGTTAGACAAATCCCGATGGCTAGAATGTTTGTGCCGTTCCAGCCTAACCAGCTCAGTAAAAACGCAGGCGCAAACGCACCGAGAGTGGCCATGATTGAAATGCCCAGATCATTGATACCTTGCACTCTTACCGAACCTGGTAAGTTTTCAAGTTCTCGAGTGAGTAACGCGCTTCCTCCGACATAGGTGAAATTCCAACCTAAACCCAACGCGATCAGAGAGGCCATCAGCGCGTCATAATCTGAACCTGCGAGGATGTTGATGAGACTGGTAAATATTAATAGGAAAATGCCGGCAAAAATTACCACTCTTAACCCAAGGGTCTGAATCAATATGCCTGTGAAGAAGGATGGCGCAAACATTGCCAATACATGCCATTGAATGGCATGGCTGACATCCGAAAAATGCAGACACATATTTGTTGACATATGCATCGATGACTGAATCATGAGCAGATTCATAATGCCGTACCCGATGGCCGCAACGGCTATTGCCAGTAATACTGTTTTATTCTCAAGAGTGGCTCGAACGACCGATGAACGAAACTGAGAATGATTGGGTTCGTGTAAATGGGTTAAGCTATCTATCGGTTCTTTCACCAATAAATTAAGTATCAGCGAAACAACGGCTAGACCCGTAAAAACTGCGTAGCATGCAGAGAATGCCTGTAATGAACCAAAATCCTTAAAATAAGTCGTCAGCATGGGACCAATGACCGCAGCAATCACGCCGCCCGCTACCACTAAGGAAATCGCTCTGGGTTTCAAATCAACTGAAATATTGTCGGTTGCAGCAAAGCGATTGAAATTTGCGAATGCAATGTAAGTCCCCAGCAACGAGTGCGAAATTACAAGAAGGGAGAAGGCGCGCTCTTGAACGGCTAAAAATCCGACGATTCCCGATGCTGCCAACGGCACTGTCGCAAGAAGAAAGGATTTTTTACGACCGATTTTCGACATCAGTTTGGACGCGGGGTAGGTGATTAACATCACCAACAGAAATTGAAACCCGTACGGTACAGTCGATAATGATGGTTCGGGCGCTAACGAGGCTCCGACTAATGCTGCCATGCTCACTGACATGACGGCGGTTGTCAGATTGACAGATTGTGCCAAAAAATAGAGGTAGGTCTTGAAAGGTAAGCGGGAATTCATGTCAATGTTTCACTATTAATGATTTCTGTCTCGTGGTTTTTCAAAAGTACAAATCAAGCGTTCCTTGTTTTGCCTGATTTGTTTTCCCCCATTGTTTGAGGTAAAGCAATCTGGATGAAAGGTTTGGCTGTTACTTTGGCTCCATCCAGAATATCTTCTGTGACAATGCAGTTGGGCCCTATAAAAACATCATCACCAATCCGAATCCGTCCGAGCACTGCTGTAAATGCGCCAATTTGTACCCGGTTCCCAATAATCGGATGTCTGGCACAACTGGGGTTGGTACTAATGCCTCTTGCCCCCAGAGTGACGCCGCCCAAGAAATAACAGTCGTCGCCGACAATAGAGGTTTCGCCTATTACTGTTCCGAATCCGTGGTCGAGAATGAAGCGCTCTCCGATTTTGCTCCGGAAGTGAATTTCTGCCCCTGACATCTTTTTACCTCTTTTGAAAATCATCGCAGGTAATGCATCATCCAAATATATGCGGTGATTGGTTTCTTTGGCCTGATGTACCCAATGCGAAATACGGTAATGGAGCACGGCAGAAAATGACGTATATGTATCGAGAATGAGGATCGGATCAGACTGTGCTGCAGGATCCTTTTCTGTGAACGACAGAAGATCGTCAGTGACTTTCGGAACGATGCTTTCAATGGCGTTCTTACTTATGAGTTTTGAATAATCTTTACGACTGGCGCATTTTTGTAAAGCTTCCAAAATGGAAATCTCAACATAGCCATGCAAATCGCAAGCCTTTATTTTGGTATTTGACACAGTACAACCCATCTCCTTCCAAATCCGATTTTTGCTTATAACGGGATACTTTGTTTTTAATCGCATTTTGTCGGATTGCTTAGTCGTTGTCTCGCACAGTGGGTATGGTATTCTGCGAACTGTTAGGTAATTTGGTCAAACAGTAGAAGGTTTTTCGAGTGGACTTGTCTGAACTGCTCAAACAGCGTGTGCTCAGTGGAGAATGGACAAAAGGACAGCGCTTGCCATCTGTCCGAAAAATGGCGCTTGATAGGGGAGTGAGTCATCATGCCGTTGTTTGTGCTTATGCGCGGCTGGTAAGCGAAGGGTTAATTGAAGCCCAACAGGGCCGAGGTTATTTTGTGTCCAATTGGATCGGTTTCCGGGACAAGCCACTTTCGTTGAGTACTTCGATGGCCGGTAACGATGAGCCTCTGCTCAAGCTGTTGCAAGCTCCGCCAGAGCAATTTAAGCTCGGTTGTGGCTGGTTGCCGATTCCGTGGCGAGACACTGATGTGTTTGCCCGAGCGATTCGTAAAGTAGCAAGATCTGGCCAAAGTGCACTGTTTGAGTACGGCGATATTCAGGGCTATCTTCCGCTCAGGAATCAATTATCCGTCCATTTATATAAATCCACCCAGATTGACATATCTCCTAATCAGATACTGACGACGTTGGGCGCTACACAGGCATTAGACCTTGCGTCGCACTTGTTGATTAAGCCAGGAGATCGTGTGCTTGTGGATGAGCCGTGTAACGCGAATCTGATTAAGCTCATTCATTTGTATGGGGGCGTGCCGATTGGAGTGCCTCGCGTATCCGATGGCCCAGATGTTGCTGTGCTGGACAGGCTTTTACAGTCTCACAAGATCAAGGCATTTTACTGCAATACCAATTACCACAATCCTACCGGTGCCTGCCTCACACCCCAGGTCGCTTTCAAGGTTTTAAAACGCGCCGTCGAGCATGATTTCATTATCGTGGAGGACGATGTCTATGGCGATTTTTTCGCTGGACCTCGACAGACTTTTGCACAATTGGATGACATGGAGCATGTCATTTACATTAACAGTTTCTCCAAGTCGCTTTCTGCATCGTTGCGTATTGGTTATATGGCATGCTCGGCTCGATTAATAGAGCAGCTACTTCGCTTGAAGCTGCTCACATCCGTTGCGGTTCCGGGCTTCTGCGAGCGATTTGTTAACGCTATATTGGTAGATGGTGCATATTCCAGGCACATACAAACAATTCAACGTCAGTTAATGGTACGCCAGAAACTCACGCAGAAGTCACTGAAAAAATACGGCTGGGAGTTTGAAATTGAACCTGATGGCGGAATGTTTCTGTGGATAAGTCACCCCGACTTCCCCGATTTATCTCCATATCTTCAATATCTGGAAAAAGAGGGGATTCTGCTGATGCCCGGATCTGCCTTTTCGGTTGCTCACCGTTTCGAATGTTTTGCACGGCTAAATGTTGCGCACTTCACAAGGGAGGTCAGCCCTTTTTTCGACACGAGAGGGGTTAAAGGAGTGTCTCCGACGCATCTGGGCGAACGTTAATCTGCATAATAGTTACAACTATCTATAAATGCTAATAATTATTCCGAAATTAGCGGCTGTTCCTGACGTATTTCTGTAATTAATTTTAACCCCCTGATTTTTATACGAAAAAATTTCGCGCGATGCGCGAAGTTGGCTAAGTCTTTGTTGTGATTGATAAAAGTCACGAAATAGCACTTGACCATTTGCGCACATTCACTTAAAGTGGGAAAAAGTAGGATTTTGTGCAAAATTGTGGGATAAAAGTGATATTTCAGGGAAACAGTGCGCTCACGCTGGATGCCAAGGGAAGGATGACAATTCCTACCCGGTATCGTGACGCCCTGGCCGAAGCCGCAGGCGGCGCCCTGACCATTACCCGCAATTTTGATGGCGGCCTGCTTATCTACCCGCGGCCGGTCTGGGAAGAGAAACGCGAAGCGATTATGGCGTTTCCCATGTCCGCTCGCCACGTACAACGCATGTTGCTGGGTAATGCCCAGGACGTGGATATTGACGGTTCGGGTCGCATTCTGATTGCACCGGAACTGCGCCTGGCGACCAACATTGCCAAAGAGGTGGTTCTGGTCGGCATGGGTAAGCACTTTGATTTATGGGATGCCACGATCTTTGCACAGCAACAGGCGCAGGATCTGGCCAAGGGCCTGCCGGACAGTCTTGAGCATTTTTCACTGTGATGGCAGAAGTGGGATACGAACATAAACCGGTTTTATATGAGGAAACCGTCAATGCGCTGGTGCTTGCCGACTTTCACGCCAAATCTGCCGCAGTCAGGCAGTGGGCGCCGCCGGTTTTGCGCGACGGGGTGTTCGTAGATGGAACTTTTGGTCGGGGTGGGCACAGTCGCCTGCTGCTGTCCGCCCTGAGCAAAAGTGCCCGGCTGTTTGTATTTGATAAGGACCCGCGGGCGATCGAAGCGGCAACGCAACTGAGCCGTGAAGACGACAGGGTGACGGTGATTCATGATGGTTTTGCCACCATGGTGCCGGCACTGGCCGAGCGGGGAGTGATGCAGGTTGATGGCGTCATGATGGATTTAGGTGTGTCGTCGCCACAGATTGACGATGCAGCCAGGGGTTTCTCGTTTATGCGCGATGGACCACTGGATATGAGGATGGATACAAGTCGCGGTCAGACGGCCGCGCAGTGGCTGGCCCAGGCCAGTGTGGACAACATGAAGGAGGTCATTAAATATTATGGCGAAGAACGGTTTGCTTTCCAGATTGCAAAGGCGATTGATGCTCGCCGCCAATCCAGCCCTTTGTGCACAACGCTCGAACTTGCCGAGCTCGTCGCAAACGTCGTCCGTACGCGGGAAAAAGGCCAACATCCGGCCACACGTACCTTTCAGGCTATACGGATTCACATCAATGAAGAACTCAAGGAACTGGCGGACACCCTCGCGTCAATTCTGAAGGTACTGGCTCCACAAGGAAGAATGGCGGTGATCAGTTTTCATTCTCTCGAAGACCGCATGGTCAAGCAATGCTTCGCTGCGGCGTCTACGCTGCCGGCAGAGCTTGCGCGCATGCCCTTGCGCGAGAGTGAAATGCCCGAACCCATACTCAAGCCCCTGGGCAGAGTGCTGGCGCAGGATGATGAGGTTCGCGACAATCCGCGATCACGTTCTGCCGTTCTGCGGGTTGCAGAGCGTACCCATGCCGCCTGGAGTCCCACACATGAAAACGCCATCCGCTCGGCACTGCCGGGGATGGATGCACAGAAACGGAGAGGATCATGGCCCGCCTCGCACTGATATTTCTGATCGGCTTTTTCATGTATAGCGCGATTTCACTGGTGTCCAGTCGCTACCAGCAGCGCCTGCTTTATATCGACATTGGTCGTGCCCAGGCGGCGGAGCGCGAACTGGAAGTGGACTGGCGTCATTTGCTGCTTGAGCGTGCGCAACTGACAACCAGTGCAAATATTGACCGGGTGATGTCCGACAAGCTCAGTATGCAGACCCCACAGATTAATCAGACCGTTTTTATCAAAGAGTCAGAAATGAACGCCCGTGCAGCCCGCTCTGCGGCTGTTCCTGATCAATCTGTTGCCAGTCCGGCGCCAAGGGGAGCGCAATGAAACTGAATCTGGGTTTTCTCAAGTCAAAAAAAAATTCGACCAGGGGCGGCTACCAGCCGGGTAAGCGCGCACCCCGTCATCATTACTATAGCAGCAGTCCCGTGCTGCATGTGCAGATTCCCAAATGGCGGGCACGTCTGCTGTTTGTCGTGATCAGTCTGGGATTTACTACGGTCATTGCCAAATCGCTGTATCTGCAGACCATGAATAACGACTTTCTGCAGGCCGAAGGCGGCAAGCGTTACGAACGTACGCTGGTGCTGCCGGCCAATCGTGGCCGTGTGCTGGATCGCAATGGCGAGTTCCTGGCAACCAGCATCCCTGCAAGGGCCGTCTGGGCTTCGCCCGAGGAAACGCGCAGCGCGACACCGGAGCAACTGGCCCGGTTGGCGCAACTGATCGATATGCCGCTGAAGGATTTGAATACGCGCCTGAGCAGTTCGGACAAAACCTTCGTGTATTTGCGCCGTCAGCTTGCGATGGAGGCGGCCACCGAGATCCAGAAAATGAAAATCCCGGGCATCGGACTGCTGTCCGAAACCCGTCGTTCCTATCCACAGGGCTCACTGATGGCGCACATCGTGGGCTTTACCAATATCGAGGATCGCGGTATTGAGGGCGTGGAGATGGAGTTCAACAAGCAGTTGTCCGGTCAGCCCGGCCTGCGCAAAGTGCTGCGCGATCGTCTTGGCCGCATCATTGGTGATACGCAGGAAGTGGAACCCGCGCGTGATGGACAGAATCTGGAACTGACCATCGACAGCCGCGTGCAGTTTCTTGTGTCCAAAGCCTTGCAAAAGGCGATCACCGACCACGAAGCTTCGTCGGGCGCGGCTGTTGTCGTGGATGCGCAAAATGGCGAAATCCTGTCCATGGTCAGTCTGCCGACTTATGATCCGAATAATCCGCAGGAGCGTCGCGGCGCTGCCTTGCGCAACCGCGCCATTACCGATACGTTCGAACCGGGTTCTATTATCAAGCCGCTGGTGGCTGCACTGGCGCTGGATGCTGGCGCGGTCACTACTAAAACCAAATTCAATACCGGACATGGTACTTACCGCTATCAGGGGGCGACCATTACGGATGTCAGTACGCGCAATGGCGTGCTGGATGTCGCAGGTATTATCCGCCGCTCAAGCAATATTGGCATGACCATGATTTCAGAGCGTCTGCGCTCCGAGCAGATGTGGACTGTGTTCAATGCCCTGGGCTTCGGACAGGCCCCGAATATGGGCTTTCCCGGAGCGGCATCCGGTCGGGTACGTCCGTGGGAACGCTGGCGTCCGATTGAACGTGCGACGATGGCTTATGGTTATGGTCTGTCTGTCTCACTGCTGCAAATGGCCCATGCTTACACGTCCCTGGCCCGAAATGGAGATATGATTTCGCTGTCCCTGGTCAAGAATCGCGCCAATCCGACCAGCATCCAGATTTATAAACCTGAAACCGCCCGTGCCGTTCGCGAAATGCTTGAAGATGCTGCCGGCTCGGAGGGGACCAAAATACAGGGCAAGGTCATGGGCTACCGTATCGGCGGCAAAAGTGGTACGGCCCGTAAAATCATCAACGGACATTACAGCCGCAAGGATTATCGCGGCTCGTTCGTGGCCATGGCACCCATTTCCAAACCTCGTATTATCGTTGCGGTCACACTGGATCAGCCCCGCAAGGGCGGCTACTACGGCAGTGTGATTTCCGGGCCGGTTGCGGCTTCCATCATTGAAGATACGCTGAAGTATCTGGCCGTCCCGCCGGACGCGCCGATCGAACCGGCTCCTCTTGAGGCGCGAAATACCGTACCCAAGAGGAGTCAGGGATGACTGGAACCATATCAGAGTGGCTGCTTGGCCATGTCACGGATAAAGCCGATTTGAAGCTAGACTCCAGAGACATCCAGAAAGGGGATGTCTTTGTTGCTTGTACAGGCAGCGTTGTCAATGGCCTGGCCTATATTGCCGATGCCGTCAAAAACGGCGCGGCAGCGGTTCTTGCCGAGGTCGCGAGCGATGCCGAAAGCCAGGCATTTGATGATAGCGGCTATGATGTACCGGTACTGCCCGTGGTCAATTTGCGCATGCAGCTTGGCCAGATCGCCGATGCCTGGTATGGGCATCCTTCCGAGGCGGTGTCGGTCATTGCCGTCACCGGCACCAATGGCAAAACATCGTGTGTAACCTGGATAGCGGAAGCACTGAACGCGGTGGGCAAGGCCTGCGCAACGATCGGCACGCTGGGAACGGTTCTGCCGGATGGCACCAACTTGGGCGGTTATCTGACCACGCCGGATGTACTCACTTTGCACAGACAGATCGCGCAAATGCGCGATGCCGGTGTACAGTACGTGGCGATGGAGGCCTCATCCATCGGTATTGAGCAGGGCCGTATGAACGGCTTGCGGGTGAAGGTCGCCGCGTTTACCAATTTGACACTGGATCACCTGGATTATCATCAGACCATGGCGCGGTACGAGGCGGCCAAGGCTGCCCTGTTTGCCTGGCCGGGGCTCAGTCATGCGATCGTCAATCTGGATGACGAGGCGGGACAGCGCATTTTTGAGCATTCCAGCGCCCAGGCCCGGGCGGGGTATTCGCTCAGAGCGTCGCCCCTGGCGGCCTATACCGCCGTGGAGCATGAGTTTCACGATTATGGCCTGGTGTTTACCTTGCGCACTCCCGGCGGTGATGCACAATTGACGACCCGTTTGCTGGGCGAGCACTCCATCTCCAATATTTTGCTGGTTGTGGCGGTGCTGGATGCGCTGGGCATTCATCTGCAGCAGAGCGCCGGACTGATTTCTTTATTAAAACCCGTACCCGGGCGACTGCAAACGGTGACTGCGATCGGCGCCGATCCCGGCAGCAAGCTGCCGCTGGTGGTGGTCGATTACTCACATACGCCTGATTCGCTGGAGCGTGCGCTGCAAGCGTTACGGCCTGTCGCGACGGCACGCGGTGGACACCTGGCCTGCGTATTTGGCTGCGGCGGCGATCGGGATAAGACCAAACGCCCGCTTATGGGGCAGCTCGCGGCCCGTCTGGCCGACCAGGTGCTGGTCACGAGCGATAATCCGCGCACCGAGGTGCCGGGTGATATTTTGAACGATATCCTGAAGGGTATGCCCGATGATGCACGTGCCGAGCCCGACCGAGGCTGCGCGATCATTGAAGTGATCCTGAAAGCCTCGCCTGCCGACGTGGTGTTGATTGCCGGTAAAGGACACGAGACGTATCAGGAAATCAATCATGTGCGACAACCGTTCGATGATATCGAATGGTCTCGACTGGGCTTGCTCCTGCGTGGCCAGCCTGCCATTTCAACCGACTCCAGACAGATTCCTGAAAACGGCCTGTTCATTGCCATTCGTGGCGAACAGCATGATGCGCACGACTTTATCGCCGACGCACAACAGGCCGGCGCCGCTGCAGCGCTGGTAAGCAGCCGTGATCCGGCTGTCAGTCTGCCGCAGATTCTGGTTGCCGACACAACGCAGGCTCTGATGAGTATGGGCCACGCCTGGCGCCGACAGTTTTCGTTTCCGCTGATCGCCGTTGCCGGCAGCAATGGGAAAACGACGACCAAGGAAATGATTTCGTCTATTCTGGCGGCGGCGGTGGGCGCAGCGCACCGGTTTGCCACGGAAGGCAATCTGAATAATCAGTGGGGCGTGCCGCGCAGCCTGCTGCGGCTGACGTGCGATCACCAATTGGCGGTGCTTGAATTGGGCATGAATCATCCAGGTGAAATTGAGCAACTGGCTGTGCTGGTCGAGCCGGATATTGCCGTGGTCACCAATGCCCAGCGGGAGCACCAGGAATTCATGCACACCGTCGAGGCCGTTGCCATTGAAAACGGTCAGGTGTTTCGGTCTTTGTCGACCGCAGGTACGGCCGTGTTTCCGGCAGACGAGCCTTATGCCGATTTGTGGCGCGACCTGGCGGGTGGACGGCGTGTCCTGACATTCGGGCAGAACGATAGCGCCGATTTTTATGCAGAGTCTGTGGTACAGGATTCCCAGGGAATTTCGTTTGTAATGAAATCGCCGGTGGGCGAGATTGACATCCGACTTGCCATCGCAGGTCAGCATAATGTCAGAAACAGTCTGGCTGCCGCAGCCTGCGCGCACGCGGCGGGTATTTCACTGGCCGACATTCGCGCCGGTTTGCAGGCGTTCGCCCCGGTCAAGGGACGAATGCGCAGCCATACCCTGTCTGGCGGCCTCACACTGGTCGATGACTCGTATAATGCGAATCCGGACTCCGTGATTGCGGCCATCGATGTACTGGCTGCGCTGCCTGCCCCCACCGTTCTGGTGCTGGGCGATATGGCCGAAGTCGGCGAAAACGGGCCGCAAATGCATGAAGAAGTCGGGCAATACGCCCGCAGCAAGGGTATTACGTATGTGTTTACGTACGGCAATGCCAGTGCGTTGACTGCGCGCGCCTGCGGGGCGGCGGCTGAACATATGACAGATATACATGAAATCGCAAACAGGGTCGTTGCAAGACAGCCCGCTAGCATATTGGTAAAGGGCTCAAGATCGATGCGGATGGAACGGGTAGTACAGGACTTGCTGTCCTGGTCGGAACAAAAAGAGGCTGGTCATGCTGTATGAACTGACCCGCTGGCTCTCACCCACCTTTTCCGTACTCAGTGTCTTTGAGTATATTACCTTGCGGGCGATGCTCGCCTGCGCGACGGCATTGTTTATCGGCTTGCTGGCCGGCCCCAAAGTCATTCGCAAACTGACCGAACTGAAAATCGGGCAGGCGGTGCGCAGTTACGGTCCCGAAACCCATCTGGTCAAAAACGGCACACCGACGATGGGCGGGGCACTGATCCTGATCGCCATTGGCGTTTCTACGCTATTGTGGGCGGATCTGACCAACCGTTTCGTTTGGGTGGTGCTGCTCGTCACATTCGGTTTCGGAGCAATCGGCTGGGTTGACGACTATCGCAAGGTTGTGCACCGTAACCCTGAAGGGATGAGTTCACGCGAGAAATTCATGTGGCAGGCCATTATCGGCCTGATTGCTTCTGTCTACCTGACATTTGCGGTATCTGCACCCGCCAATGCGGATATTTTCCGGCTGATGTGGGCATGGATCAGCAGTGGTTTTACGATGCCGCTGCCGTCCCGCGCCGACCTGATCGTGCCGTTCTTTAAAAGCGTCAGCTACCCGCTGGGTGTATTTGGCTTTGCGATTCTGACCTGGATGGTGATTGTCGGGGCCAGTAATGCGGTGAATCTGACCGACGGGCTGGATGGCCTGGCCATTATGCCTACCGTCATGGTTGGAAGCGCACTGGGCATTTTTGCCTATGTGGTCGGGCGGGTCGATTATTCCAAATATCTGCTGTTTCCCTATATTCCGGGGGCGTCCGAAGTGCTTGTGCTGTGCGCGGCGCTTGGGGGCGCGGGTCTGGCTTTCTTGTGGTTCAACGCTTATCCGGCCCAGGTATTCATGGGCGACGTAGGCGCACTGGCCCTAGGCGGCATGCTGGGCACGATTGCCGTGATCGTGCGCCAGGAAATTGTGCTGTTTATTATGGGCGGCGTCTTTGTTGCCGAAACGTTGTCGGTCATGATCCAGGTTTTCTGGTTCAAGTACACCAAGAAAAAAACCGGCACCGGCAGACGAATATTGCGTATGGCGCCGCTGCACCACCATTTTGAAGTCGGCGGCTGGAAAGAAACCCAGGTTGTCGTGCGATTCTGGATTATTACCATGATGCTGGTCCTGCTCGGACTGGCGACCCTTAAATTGCGATGAATGCCATGACAGACGGCGCAGCCGTTTTCCCCTCTCGAGTATTGATTCTGGGCCTGGGTGAAACCGGCCTGGCCTCTGCATTGTGGTGCCTGCGACAGAACGCGGCCCTGCACATTGCCGATACGCGAGCCAACCCGCCCGGTCTGGCTGCGCTGCTGGCGCAGGGTCAGGGCGATATTACCCAGTTTCTGGGCGAACAGGCACTGAGCGATGCTGCGCTTGAGGGTGTGGAACTGATTGTCCTGAGCCCTGGCCTTGTCCCTTCGGAGCCTGCGCTGGCTGCGTTCCTGAAAACAGCGCAAGACCGCCAGATTGCCGTGGTGGGTGAAATTGAGTTGTTTGCGCGCGCCCTGACAGAACTGGCGACAGCGCAGGCCTATCGGCCCCAGGTAGTGGCGATTACGGGTACCAATGGAAAAACCACGGTGACCTCGCTGGCACAGGCCATGCTTCAAACAGCAGGCAAAACTGCCATTGCCGCAGGCAATATCAGTCCTTCGGCGCTGACTGCGCTCATGCGGGCGCTCGACGAGGGGGCGTTGCCACAGGTCTGGGTGCTGGAGTTGTCCAGCTTCCAGATGCAGACGACCCATACGTTGACGCCAGATGCGGCCACTGTACTGAATCTGACCCAGGACCATCTGGACTGGCACCGCGATATGCAGGAATACATCACTGCCAAAGCGCGTCTGCTTGAGGCCAGCCGCATTGCGATCGTCAATCGCGATGACGCAGTCGTTGTCGGCATGATCGACGATATTCAGGATATCGATGTGCGCAGTTTCGGTTCAGATGAGCCTGCGCTGGTGGGTGACGTCGGTATGGAAAGCGCGCACGGCGTGCTGTGGATTACCGCCAGTGAAAAAGACGATTTTGAATTGCCCGAGGCGCCGGGTGCCCGGCGCAAGAAAAATGCTGAAAAGCCGAAACGCAAACGCGGGTTGATCAAGCGCCTGATGCCGGGCGATGCCATGCAGATCCGCGGCCGGCACAATATGCTCAACGCCCAGGCAGCCATGTTGCTGTGCCGGGAGTTGGGGGTAGGCTGGGGGCCGATGCTCAATACCCTGCGCGACTTCGCTGCAGGCCAGTATCGGACACAGTTTGAGCGCAGTATTGCCGGTGTCGATTTTTTCAACGACAGTAAAGGCACGAATGTGGGCGCGACGGCAGCCGCGCTTGATGGTATGGGACGCACAATTGTTCTGATTGCCGGTGGCGTAGGCAAGGGACAGGATTTTTCGCCTCTGGCGGCACCGGTGCGCCGGTGTGTCCGCGCGGTCGTGCTGATCGGCGAGGCGACCGAGATAATCGAACAGGCGCTGGCCGAAACCGGGGTGGCCTGCCATCGCGCACCCGGCATGGAAGCGGCCGTTGCGCAGGCGCTGGCGTTGGCGCAGGAGGGCGATGCGGTACTGATGTCGCCCGCGTGCTCCAGTTTCGACATGTTCAGAAGTTACGCGCACCGCGGTGAAGTCTTTACTGAAGCGGTGCGGGCGCTCGCGCTGGATAAGGGAGAGGTGGCATGAGTCTGCTGGGCGATCTGAGAGCAAGCGTCAATGCGGTCAAACCAGGCCGCACGAGAATGCGTAACTATGATTTGTTGTTGACCGCTGCTGTCATGACCCTGCTGATGTTCGGGCTGTTGATGGTGTTTTCCGCGTCGATCGCCCTGGTGGACGGACCCAAGTATTCCAATTCCACCCGCTATTATTTTTTCGTGCGCCATGCGATTTTCATTGCCGTTGGCCTGGTCGGTTTTGCCATCACGATTTCCGTGCCCATGCAGCTATGGGAAAAATTTACCCTGCCGGTCTTTTGTGTCTCGTTGTTTCTGCTTGTGCTGGTGCTGATTCCGCATATCGGCAATGAAGTGAATGGCGCCTATCGGTGGATACCGTTGGGACCGCTGAATTTTCAACCCTCGGAGCTGATGAAGCTGGCTATTCTGTTATTTGCCGCGGATTACACCGTGCGCAAGCAGAAGTATATGCATGATTTCTGGCGCGGCTTTGTGCCCATGATGGTGGCGCTGGGCGTGGTGGGCATTCTGCTGCTGCTCGAGCCGGATCTGGGGGCGTTCATGGTCAGCGTCTCGATTGCTGTCGGTATTCTGTTTCTGGGTGGTATCAGTGCGGTTCTGTTTCTGATTCTGGTGGTCGTTTTGCTGGGTAGTTTCGCCTTGCTGATTCTGATGGCGCCCTGGCGGGTCAAGCGTATTTTCGCCTATCTGGATCCGTTTGATCCGGATACGGTGCAATCAAGCGGTTATCAGCTGGCTCATTCCCTGATTGCCATCGGGCGTGGTGAATGGTTCGGCGTGGGCCTGGGTTCCAGCGTTGAAAAGCTGCATTATCTGCCTGAGGCTCACACCGACTTTATTATGGCCGTGGTGGGAGAAGAGCTGGGTTTTGTCGGCATCATTGCGGTTGTGGTGCTGTTTCTGGTGATCGTGCACCGCGGATTTGAAATCGGCCGTCAGGCGATTGCCATGGATCGTGAGTTCAGTGGTCTGGTGGCCCAGGGCGTATCGATCTGGATGGGTGTGCAAGCCCTGGTCAACCTGGGCGTATGTCTGGGATTGCTGCCGACCAAGGGGCTGACATTGCCGCTGGTCAGTTATGGCGGATCGTCTATTGTGATGAATCTGGTGGCGATCGCGATTCTGATGCGGGTCGACTATGAGAGCCGACTGATGATGCGCGGCGAGCGACCTGATCGAAGGCCGTTGCGAGAATATCGATGAAGAGCGTCAATTCCTCTGACCGCATACTGCTGGTCATGGCCGGCGGGACCGGCGGGCATATTATGCCAGGGCTAGCCGTTGCGGCACAAATGCGCGAGCGCGGCTGGCAGGTCATCTGGATGGGAAACCCCGAAAAAATGGAAGGCAGGCTGGTGCCTGCAGCGGGTATCAAATTGTTGCCCTTGCATTTTGCAGGTTTGCGGGGAAAAGGTGCGTTGGCGCTGCTCAAGTTGCCGTTTCTGATGGCACGGGCCTGCCTGCAGGCGCGCCGGGCACTTAAACAGAGCCGACCTGCCGTGGTGCTGGGAATGGGCGGCTATGTTGCCGTGCCGGGCGGCATGATGGCGGCGCTGCAAAGAATTCCGCTGGTTATTCATGAACAGAATGCAGTGGCCGGTACAGCCAACAAATGGCTTGCTAAAATGGCAACTTTTGTATTGACGGGTTTTCCAGATGTCTTGCCGGGTGGCTCGATGGTGGGAAATCCGGTTCGTCATGAACTGGTCGCAACCGGCGATCCGGCTGCGCGCTATGCTGCCCGGGACGGCGTCTTGCGTATTTTGGTCGTAGGTGGCAGTCTGGGCGCCCAGGCGCTTAACACCGTAATGCCGGAGGCAATGGCGCTGATCGCCCCGCAGCAGCGTCCGCATATTAAGCATCAGGCTGGCGAGCAACATATCGCCAGCCTTCAGGATGCCTACGAGAAAGCAGGCGTGGCAGCGGAGTGTCTGCCTTTTATTGAAGATATGGCGTCGGCCATGACGTCTGCCGATCTGGTTATTTGCCGTGCGGGCGCCATGACGGTCGCCGAAGTGGCGGCCGTGGGCGTGGCGGCGTTGTTTATACCGCTGCCGCATGCGATTGATGATCATCAGACGGCCAACGCTGCCTGGCTGACCAACCGTAATGCGGCGTGGACACAGCCGCAGCGCGATTTGACCGCCACCTGGCTGGCCGACTGGATACAGAGCCGTACTCGTGACGAATTGATGCAGACCGCAGTGGCTGCCCGGGCCTGCGCCAGAACGCAGGCCGCGCAGGCCATTGCAGATATTTGCGAGCGCGCGAGCGCAGGGAAAACATGAAACATCGGATTAGACATATTCACTTCGTCGGTATCGGCGGCTCGGGCATGAGCGGGATCGCCGAGGTTCTGGTGAATCTTGGATACAAGGTAAGCGGCTCGGATTTGCAGGAGTCGGCGGTTACCCGCAGACTCGCAGAACTGGGGGCTGAAATTTTCGTTGGCCATCATGCAGCCAATGTCGGGGAGGCCGACGCCATTGTGACCTCGACTGCCGTCGCCAACAGCAATCCCGAGGTGCTGACCGCCCGGGCCAAGCGTATTCCCGTGGTGCCGCGCGCCATTATGCTGGCCGAGCTGATGCGTCTGAAACGCGGCATTGCCATTGCCGGTACCCATGGCAAGACCACGACCACCAGCCTGGTGGCCAGTGTGCTGGCCGCTGCAGGGCTGGATCCCACGTTTGTGATCGGCGGACGCCTGAACTCGGCCGGTGCCAATGCCCGTCTGGGGCAGGGTGAATACATTGTGGTCGAGGCCGACGAATCGGACGCGTCGTTCCTGAATCTGTTGCCGGTCATGTCTATCATCACCAATATCGATGCTGACCATATGGATACGTATGGTCACGACATGACCCGCCTCAAAAGTGCTTTTGTGGAGTTTACACAGCGCATGCCTTTTTATGGCAGTGCGATTGTCTGCGTAGACGACAGCAATGTGCGCAATATCATTCCGTTTATCTCTCGTCCCCTGGTGACCTATGGGTTTGGCGAAGAGGCCATGTTCCGCGCGGTCAACGTGCAGGCTCAGGAAACCCGCATGGCCTTTACGGTTGAGCGGCGCATCACGCCCGCGCGGCGACTGCCTGACCTGGATATTGTCCTGAATTTGCCCGGGCGCCACAATGTGCTGAACTCTCTGGGGGCGATCGCGGTGGCGACCGAACTCGAACTGGCCGACGCCGACATCGTCAGTGCGCTGGCCGGCTTCAATGGAGTGGGGCGTCGTTTTTCCCACATCGGCGACTTTAACGTGCCGTCGGAACACGGTGGCGGCACCTATACCGTGATTGACGATTATGCTCATCACCCCATTGAAATGGCCGCCACGGTTGAAGCGGCGCGTGGCGCCTGGCCTGACCGCCGGCTTGTACTGGCTTTTCAGCCGCACCGCTATACGCGCACCCGCGACTGCTTTGAAGACTTTGTTCAGGTGTTGAGCCGGGCAGATGCCGTGCTGCTCACTGAAGTTTATTCCGCCGGCGAGCAGCCTATTGTGGCGGCCGATGGCCGGGCACTGGCGCGGGCACTGCGCGTGGCTGGCAAGGTGGAACCGGTATTCGTTGAGGAAGTCACGGATCTGCCACAGGCGATTACGGATTTTGTTCGCGACGGGGATGTTGTCGTTGTTATGGGCGCCGGCTCTATCAACAAAGTGCCGGGGCAATTGGGAGAGCGCAATGAACACTGATTTTGGCAAGGTAGGCGTGCTCTATGGCGGCCAGTCCGCAGAGCGGCCCGTGTCGCTGGTCTCGGGCAAGGGGGTGTACGATGCGCTGATCAGCAAGGGTATTGATGCCCACCTGTTTGATACCGGCGAGCGTTCGCTGGCCGAACTGGCTGCTGCGGGCTTTGATCGCGTATTTATTGCCCTGCATGGCCGCTATGGCGAAGACGGCAGTCTGCAGGGGGCGCTCGAACTGCTGCGCATCCCCTATACCGGCAGCGGTGTGATGGCGTCCAGTTTGGCCATGGACAAAATCATGACCAAGCGCATCTGGAGCGCACAGGGCATTCCCACGGCACCTTATTGCCAGGTGCAAACGCGCGAAGACATGGACGCGGCCAGCCGGACGCTGGGCTATCCCTTTATTTTGAAAGCCCCGCATGAAGGTTCAACGCTGGGCCTGAGCAAAGTAACCGGCCCTGACGGCCTGTCCAGCGCATTCGAAGAGGTTCATGCGTTTGACAGTGAACTGCTTGCCGAAAAATTTATCGAAGGTCGCGAACTGACCGTGGCGATCCTGGGCCAGGGAAACCAGGCTCGGGCGTTTCCTGTCATCGAAATCGTCGCGCCCGAGGGTAATTACGATTTTGAACACAAATACGTGTCCAACGACACACAATACCATTGTCCGGCCAGTTTGCCCGAGGCGCTGGCGGCGCAGATCCGGCAGACCTGCGAACAGGCCTTTGTCGCGGTCGGCTGCGAGGGCTGGGGGCGCGTAGACGTGATGCTGGATCGCGATCATCGCTATTTTCTGCTGGAGGTCAACACCTCTCCGGGCATGACGCCCCATTCACTGGTGCCGATCGGCGCCAAGGCCGAAGGGATGAGCTACGCCGATTTATGCGTGCAGATCCTGGCCCAGGCCAGCTGCAAGATCCGGCATGATCAGCCCAAGACGGAGACGCAACTGTAAATGATTACGCCCAGCGCCCGCATAACCAACTTTGTCGCCAACCTGCTGATGCTGCTGGCGGTCGTGGTGTTGCTGGGCGCCGGTGGATACTGGCTGATCCATCGACCCATGTTCAACCTGACCCGTATCGTCATTGAACCCATGAAGGGCAACCGGCTGGAGTACGTGTCACCGGCCAGTATCCAGCAGACCATTGCCGGCAAATTGCAGGGTAATTTTTTTACAATCAATCTGCCCGAGTCAAAGAAACTGTTTGAGCAATCGCCCTGGGTTCGTCATGCCGACATCACACGGGTCTGGCCAGACGGCCTGCTGATCAAAATCGAAGAGCAGGAACCGTTTGCCTACTGGAACGAGCGGCAGATGATCAATACCTGGGGAGAAGTGTTTACGGCGAACCAGGCCGAGCTACCCGAGGATGCGGATTTACCACAGTTCAATGGACCCACCGGTTCGGAAACCCTTGTGGTACAGCGTTATGCCGAGCTGGTGCGGTGGCTGGCCCCCCTAAATTTGGGTGTAGATGAGATTACACTTAGTGATCGCTATGCATGGCGTGTAGAATTGAACGATAATACCAAACTGGTACTGGGCAGGGACCCCGGGGCCGATGCGTTGAATCCGCACGGGGGGCAGGGTGCGGTATCATTTGCCTCTACGATTGAACGTTTTGTTCAGGCGTGGCCTGTTTTAAAGGAAAAAGTTGCCGGCCGGCACATTGCCCAGGTTGACTTGCGTTATACCAAAGGTTTTGCCATCACCTTCGAGCCGGCAGCGACAACACAATCGGATAGTAAAGAGAAAAAATGACTCGTGACCTAAAGGACCTCATCGTTGCTTTAGACATCGGCACCAGCAAGGTGGTTGCAGTAGTGGCTGAAGCTTTGCCTGAAGAAGGGCGCTTTGAAGTAATCGGACTTGGACAACATGAATCCAAGGGCATGCGAAAAGGGGTCGTGGTCAATATTGAATCCACGGTCAATTCGATCCAGCGCGCGCTGGAAGAAGCAGAACTCATGGCCGACTGCAAAATCCGCGAAGTCTATACAGGCATTGCCGGCAACCATATCAGCAGCTTTAATTCCAGTGGCATGGTGGCGGTCAAGGACAAGGAAGTGTCCGAGGCCGACGTGGCCCGCGTGATTGAAACAGCCAAGGCAGTCAATATTCCGACCGATCATCAGGTTTTGCATGTGCTGACCCAGCAGTTTATTGTGGATTCGCAGGAAGACATTCGCCAGCCGGTGGGCATGAGCGGCATTCGCCTTGAGGTGCGCGTGCATATTGTCACGGGTGCCGTGAGTGCGGCGCAGAACATTGTAAAATGCGTGCGCCGCTGCGGTCTTGAAGTTCAGGACCTGATTCTGCAGCCGCTGGCCTCTTCGATGGTCTGCCTGACCAATGATGAAAAGGAACTCGGTGTCGTTCTGCTCGATATCGGTGCAGGTACGACCGATATTGCCATTTTCGCCGGTGGCGCCATCCGTCACACCATGGTTGTGCCTATCGGTGGCGACCAGGTCACGGGCGACATCGCCACGATGCTGCGCACGCCGACACCCGATGCTGAAGAAATCAAATTGCGTTACGGGATTGCCAAGCAGGTGCTGGCCAATCCCGATGAGCTGATCGAAGTGCCGGGCCTGGGTGATCGCGATGTGCGCCGGGTCAAGCGCCAGACACTGGGTGCGGTCATCGAGCCGCGTATCGAAGAGCTGTTCATGCTGATCCAGCAGATTGTGCGCGAATCGGGATATGAAGATCTGATCGCTTCAGGCGTTGTGCTCACGGGCGGTACGGCATTGATGCCGGGCATTGTGGAACTGGCCGAAGACGTGTTTCTGAAGCCGGTACGCGTGGCTGTTCCCGATTATCGCGGCAGCCTGGCCGACATGGTCAGAAACCCTCGTTTTTCAACCGTGATGGGCTTGCTTACCGAGGCGCGTGTACAGCGTTTGCGGGGCGGTAAGATTAAGCAACAAAATGGAACGCTAAAAGATATTATTTCCCGCATGAAAGAATGGTTTATGAATTAGAATATCGGGTAGTCTGTATGGGTCATGCAAAATGACACATGCAATCTGGCGATAGCGCGTGGCAGCGCGCCGATTAACTGCCAAAATGGCCGGGCAGGTGGCCATGGAGACGGTTCAAGTACGATGCGAGACAGGCGCTGGCATTGTTTTTGAGACGGTTTCCGAAAAACGCAGTGGGAACTTTTCGTTAATACGTTTCGGAATACAGGAGTTGGGAATATGGACTTTCAATTATTGGACGACAGTAACAATAGCGGTACCGTCATCAAAGTGATCGGTGTAGGCGGCGCAGGCGGCAATGCCATTTCACACATGATGCGGGCCGGACTCAAGGGCGTGGATTTCATCTGCGCCAATACCGACATGCAGGCGCTGATTGCAACTGAAGCGCCTGTCCAGATCCGTCTGGGTCGCAGTGGCCTGGGCGCTGGCGCCAAACCCGAACAGGGTCGTGCCGCAGCAGAAACCGCACGCGAAGAAATCCGTGCTGCGCTCAATGGCGCAAACATGGTCTTTATTACCGCCGGCATGGGGGGCGGCACAGGTACGGGCGCGGGCCCGGTGGTGGCCGAAGTGGCCAAGGAACTGGGTATTCTGACAGTGGGTGTGGTCACCAAGCCCTTTTCATTTGAAGGCACCAAGCGCTTGCGCGCAGCCGAAGAAGGCATTGCCGATCTGTCCAAGCATGTTCATTCCCTGATCGTCGTGCTGAACGAAAAACTGTACGAACTGATGGGCGACGATGCGTCACAGGACGACTGCTTCAAAGAAGCTGATAACGTACTCTACAACGCCTGCGCAGGCATTGCAGAAATCATCAATGTCCAGGGTAATATCAACGTCGACTTCGAAGACGTCAAAACCATTATGGGTGAACATGGCCAGGCCATGATGGGCACCGCCGTGGCTTCCGGCCCCGATCGTGCTCGCATTGCCGCAGAAAATGCCATTGCCTGCCCATTGCTCGAAGGCGTGGATCTGAACGGTGCGCGTGGCCTGCTGGTCAACATTACGGCCAGCCGTTCACTCAAAATGAGCGAAACCCGCCTGATCAACGAAATCATCAGCAGCTACGCAGCCAAGGACGCCACCATTATTGTCGGTAGTGCATACGACGATGAAATGGCCGATGAACTGCGCGTGACCGTGGTCGCAACCGGCCTGGGCCGCAAGCAGCCTGAACTGGTCGTCAACAACGGCCCCGATGCTGAATTTGAAGCGCTGACCGGCACACACGGTGGTCATACCGATCTGTACGGCGGCAGCTTTCTGAATCAGCCAAGCGGCGGCCGTGCTCCCGTGCCTCCTACCGTGATCCGTTCGGGTCGTGGCGGCGGCGCAGCACCGAACAAAGCGCAATTCGAACAGCAGGTTCGCGCCATGGAATCGTCTGGCGTGGAACGTTTCGATATTCCTGCATTTTTGCGTAAACAGGCAGACTGATCGTCCTGTTTCCCGACAGAGAAGAAGCGGACTGCTGCCCGGTTCGTTTCCCTCGCTCCGTCTTGGCTTTGTTCCAACCGTAAAAAACGACCCTTCGGGGTCGTTTTTGCATGGTGTGCTCCTGCTGCGCGACGCTGATTGAAACATATACCGCGTCGATTCAAGCCTTTTAGCGGCAAATCAGAGTAAAATACTCGGAAACGACACGTGTCTTTTGGTTATGTGTCCGTAGAGTGACTGCCGTCGGAGGCATAAGGCCCAAAATCCGCTGAACACCAGCCATGGCGTTGATCCGTTGTCAGACGGGATTTCCAGCGCTCGTATCTCCGCCGCCTGCCGATGCATTGCCTGAGGCCGCTGTTCTGACCGAACGGCGCCCTGTCCGGTGGTAACCAGGCCATTGCGTCCAATCATCATCGACCTTCACTGGCGCCACTCATTTCACCCTCGCCGGGTGTTTTCATGAATATTTTTGTAAGTTGAGAAATGCGATGCTACGACAAAGAACCATTAAGAATTTGGTGAAAACCACCGGTGTTGGCGTGCATTCTGGTCGCAGGGTTGAAATTACATTGCGGCCTGCCCAGGCCAATACCGGCATTATTTTCCACCGGGTAGATACACCCGAAGTCGTCGATCTGCCTGCCCATGCAGACAAAGTCGGCGATACGCGGATGGCGTCCGTATTGCAAAATGGCGATGTCCGTGTTTCTACCGTAGAACACCTGATGTCGGCCCTGGCCGGTCTTGGGATCGACAATATTCATGTCGATCTGAACGCCGAAGAAGTGCCCATCATGGACGGCAGCGCCGGCACCTTTGTCTATTTGTTGCGCTCGGCCGGCATCGAAGAGCAGGACGCGCCCAAGCGCTTTTTGCGCGTTTTGAAAACAGTTGAAGTACAGGATGGAGAAGGCGAGAACGCCAAATGGGCCCGCCTTGAGCCCTATGCCGGTTTTTCTCTGGCTTTTTCCATCAATTTCCATCATCCGGCCATTGATTCGACCGCCAGCTTTGCCGAAGTTGACTTCGCCCGCGATTCCTACACCAAGGAAATTGCCCGTGCGCGCACCTTTGGGTTCGCGCAGGAGGTCGAAGCCCTGCGGGCGCATGGTCTGGCTCGCGGCGGCAGCCTCGATAACGCCATTGTCATGGATGAATTTCGTATTCTGAATGCCGATGGGCTGCGTTACGATGACGAATTCGTCAAGCATAAAATCCTGGATGCCATTGGCGATCTGTATTTGATCGGGCATCCGCTCCTGGCGCGTTATGTGGCCTGCAAATCCGGTCATGCCCTCAATAACAAGCTGGCACGCACGCTGCTGGCCCAGCCCGACGCATACGAAATCATTACGTACGATTCGGCTGCGGCGGCGGCCGATGCGGTCAGTCAGGATTGGCGCCTGGCCTGATTTTTGCGCAGGATTCTGGCCAGGGTTCTGGCCAGTTCGTCATTGCTTGTGTTTTTTTGCAGTTCAAGCAGGGCGTCACAGGCTTTTTCGCCCAGATCCTGCACCTGGCCGGGCATGGGTGAGGCCTCGGTGAAGCTGGCCGATCTGAGACCTGCCTGTATTTTTATGCGGATTTCATCCACCTGTTGCCCACGGGCAACCAGCAGCTGATGTATAGTTGTGGTCAATTGTCGGATTTTCGCTGCGTGGGCGGCGCTGGGCACGGCAATAATCAGCGTGCCCTGTTCCAGTCCCACGACGCGGCATGCATGACCCACCGGAAGTTGCAGAGCATTAGCAATCAGCCCCTGTATCAGGCTGAACTGTTCTGCCTTCTCCAGTAGTCGGGCGCGGCGTGCGTCATGCCCCAACCAATTCAAGGCCGTTTTACCTTCGCCTCGATCGCGGCGCGAAGCCCCGTTTTTTTTGTAAAACAGCGCCATTATTTTTTACAGGTACGAAATTGAAAGATGAGCCACATGCTTTGCAGGATACCACTCCTGTGAAGACAAAGAAAGTATGGACATTTGGCGTGTTCATGCTCAGCCTCGGACTGGCGGTTGCCGGCGGCGCGCTGCTGGAACGCCATTTTGGATTACCCTCGCTGCCGGCGCCCGAGCAGATCGCCTCGGTTGAATCAACGCCAGAGGCGTTGCGCGACGCGGCCCTGATCCGCCACAACCTGAATGTACTGGCCTCGCAGGTCGGGCAGTTGCGGGCCAAAGCCGACACCATCACCCGCCTGGGCGAGCGTCTGGCGGTGACGACGGGCAACGATGCCGAGCCCTCGGAGCTGAGCCAGTTGCTCAGCCAGAATGCCGTGGCCAGCGACGAGCCCATGGAAGAGCTTGAACCCGAAAACGATAGTGTCGTATCTGCAGAAGAGTTGGGACGCGAACTCGATAAGCTCAAAGTCGAACTCTCGCGTGGCGACGATATGCTCAAAACGGTCGACATGGCGCTGCAATTGCAGGGCGCCGTGCAGCAGCGCACTCCCACGGCCATCCCGGTTTCCATGAACAACGCACGCGTGTCTTCCACCTATGGATGGCGCAAGAACCCAGTTACCGGGCGTTATATGCTTCACAGCGGCGTGGATTTTGCCGCACCTGCCGGTTCTTCGGTATATGCCGCTTCGGCCGGGATTGTCCTGGCGGCCGGCACAATGAGCGGTTATGGCAATGTGGTGGATATTGACCATGGCAACGGCGTTGTCACCCGTTATGCGCATAACTCCAAACTGCTGGTCAAGGCGGGCGATCTGGTTGCCAAACGCCAGGTGATTGCCAAAGTCGGCAGTACGGGCCGTTCAACCGGCGCACACGTGCATTTCGAGGTTCGCGTCGATGGCAAGCCTACCGATCCCATTGCCTTCCTGAGCCAGATGTCCTCGTCGACCGCGGTCGCCAGTGCGGCACCGGATGGTCTGCAGCAGAAAGCAGAGCAGGTCGCTGCCGCCGCGCTGAGTACAAAAATTGTCACAGATACAAAAGAGCATGTCAGATTGCCTCCGGGAATCACCACCCGGCCCCGTATGCGTTAAACTATTATGATTTTCTTGTGATGACTCACTAACCTGTCAGGAAAAACACCCGTCATCCCCATTTTTCCTGATTAATCTGAAAGCAGAATGATTTCCTTACTCAAAAAAATTGTTGGTAGCCGTAACGATCGCCTTTTGAAGCAGTTTCGCAAGCAGGTCTCCAGGGTCAACAGTCTGGAAAAGACAATGGAAGCCCTGTCGGATGAAGAGCTGGCCGCGAAAACACAGGAATTCAGGGAGCGTTACCAGCAGGATGCCAATCTGGACGCCCTGTTGCCCGAGGCTTTTGCGGTCGTGCGCGAGGCGTCGCGCCGGGTGCTGGGCATGCGTCACTTCGATGTACAGCTCATTGGCGGTATTACCCTGCATTACGGCAAAATCGCAGAAATGCGTACCGGTGAGGGTAAAACACTCATGAGTACTTTGCCGGTCTATCTCAACGCACTGACCGGCAAGGGCGTGCACGTGGTCACAGTCAACGATTATCTGGCCCGGCGTGATGCGCAGCAAATGGGGCGCCTGTACGGCTTTCTTGGCCTGACGGTCGGCGTGGTTGTGCCGGATCAGGACAACACAGAAAAAGTCGCGGCCTACCGCGCCGATATCACTTACGGTACCAACAATGAATTCGGCTTCGATTATCTGCGCGACAATATGGAATACCGCGTCGAGGATCGCCGCCAGCGTGAACTGAGCTATGCGATTGTCGATGAAGTCGACTCCATTCTGATCGACGAAGCCCGCACGCCGCTGATTATCTCCGGTCAGGCCGATGACAATACCGAGTTGTATGTCAAAATGAATCAGGTGCCGGCCATGCTTACGCGCATGGCGAGCGAGCCTAAGCCGCAGGAACCCGAGCCTGAAGGCGATTTCTGGGTCGATGAAAAATCTCAGCAGATCTACCTGTCCGAGGCGGGCCACGAGCATGCAGAGGAAATCCTGACCCGCCTGGGTATGCTGCCCCAGGGCGAATCCCTGTATGAACCGCGCCATATCACGCTCATGCATCATCTGATGGTTGCGTTGCGCGCGCATAACCTGTTCTTCCGTGACCAGCACTATGTCGTCAATGACGGTGAAATCGTGATCGTGGATGAATTTACCGGCCGCTTCATGTCTGGTCGCCGCTGGTCCGATGGTCTGCATCAGGCCGTGGAAGCCAAGGAAGGCGTGGCGATTCAGAATGAGAACCAGACGCTGGCGTCCATTACCTTCCAGAATTACTTCCGCATGTATAAAAAGCTGGCGGGCATGACCGGAACGGCGGATACCGAAGCTTACGAATTCCAGGAAATCTACGGTCTGGAAACGGTCATTATTCCGACCAACCTGCCCATGATCCGTAACGATCAGAATGACCAGATTTTCAAGAACGATCAGGAAAAATTTGCGGCGATCATCAAGGATGTTCGCGCTTGTTACGAACGCAATCAGCCTGTGCTGGTGGGTACGACCAGTATCGAAAACTCCGAGGTGTTGTCCGAGCTGCTGAAAAAAGAAAAGCTGCCGCACGATGTGCTCAATGCCAAGCAGCATGCGCGCGAGGCTGAAATCGTAGCCGAAGCAGGCAAGCCAGGCAAGATCACGATTGCCACGAACATGGCGGGCCGAGGTACCGACATTGTGCTGGGCGGCAGTATTGAAAAGCAGATCTCGCTTGTGCGTGCCGACGATACCCTCACGGTGGCCCAGAAGGAAGAGCGCATTGCTGCTATCCGCGAGAAATGGCTGCCGCTGAATGAACAGGTCAGACAGGCGGGTGGGTTGCGCATTATCGGTACCGAAAGACACGAATCGCGCCGGATCGACAATCAGCTGCGCGGCCGTGCCGGGCGTCAGGGCGATCCTGGTTCGTCACGTTTCTATCTGTCGCTGGACGACTCCCTCATGCGCATTTTTGCCGGTGAGCGCGTGCGTGCCATTATGGATCGCCTGGGCACCGATGGTGAGCCGATAGAGGCCAAAATGGTGTCCCGCTCAATCGAATCCGCGCAGCGCAAGGTGGAAGGCCGTAACTTTGATATCCGCAAGCAATTGCTGGAATACGACGACGTTTCCAACGATCAGCGCAAGGTGCTGTATGGACAGCGTAATGAAGTGCTCGAAGAGGCCGACTCCGGCCCGCTCGTGGCAAACCTGCGTGACGCCGCGCTGACCGATTTTGTGCGCACGTATGTGCCCGCGGAAAGCATGGAAGAGCAGTGGGATGTGCCTGCCCTTGAAAAAGCCCTGGAAGCCGAGTGGCAGGTCAGCATGCCGCTGACCGAGATGCTCGAGAAAAACGACAACCTGGGTGAAGAGGACATCGTGGAAGCGGTGTTGGCGCAGGCGCGCGAGAATTACGAGACCAAAGTGGCCCTGGTTGGCAAAGAACAATGGGTCTCCTTTGAACGCGCGATCTTGCTGCAGACAATTGACACGCTATGGCGCGAACATCTGTCGTCGCTGGATCATCTGCGTCAGGGCATTCATCTGCGTGGTTACGCCCAGAAAGACCCGAAACAGGAATACAAGCGTGAGGCGTTTGAGCTGTTCTCAGGCATGCTGGAGCGCGTGCGCAATGAAACAGCCCGGGTGCTGATGACCGTGCAGATCCAGTCGCCTGAACAGGTTGAAGAAGCTGAAGCCGATGCGGCGCAGTCCCATGTGTCCAATATGCAGTTTCATCATTCGGATTACGATGAAGCATTGGCCAATGCCGAGATCAACGAACAGGGCGATGTGTCTGCTGGCGGTATTACGGTCAAGAATATGGTGGGCCGGGTCGGCCGCAATGATCCATGCCCTTGTGGCAGCGGCAAGAAGTATAAGCATTGCCACGGCAAGCTGAGCTGAGCATGCTGCCTTAAGCAGGGTTCGCTGAAAGCGGCGGTCAAAAAAAGTCCCTTACCAGATCGGATGGTAAGGGATTTTTTTGTACACCAGGTGACCGAAACACGAATCTGCAAGGGCCTTGGCTGCCCGTGCGCAACAGGTAGGCTTCGTGCTCCCTGAGTATCTTGCTGTGCCTAGATAAGAAACAGATTGGCCAGCCCCAGAAACACGAAAAAGCCAAGCGAGTCGGTCGCAAAGGTGAGCAGCACCGACGAACCCATGGCCGGGTCCTTGCCGAAACGGTCGCGCGTCAGCGGAATCAAGACCCCCAGCATGGCGCCGATCAGCATATTGCAAACCAGCGCAGCCATCATTACCGCCGCGATGGACAAACTGTGTGACACAAGCCAGGCGAAGGCGGCCGCGACCAGACTGCCGGAAATACCGACCAGGAATGTCACCACAAATTCACGCCTGAGCAGCGATTTGACGTTATTGGACGTAATCCGGCCCATAGCCAGCGCGCGGATCACCAGGGTCATGGTCTGATTGCCTGAATTGCCGCCGATGCCTGCCACAATTGACATCAAAAAGGCCAGAATCACAATCTTGCTGACCGTATCTTCAAACTGGGACGCGACATAAGAGGCCACCGAGGCCGTACACAGATTCAGAAACAGCCAGGGTGCCCGGTTGCGAATGGCGCTGGACACCGGGGCGAAGATGTCTTCTTCCTGCAGACCGGCACGGGACAGATCCTGTTCCTGCGAGTCTTCGCGAATCACGTCCACCACTTCGGCAATGGTCAGCCGGCCGATCAGCCGGTTCTGCTGATCCACCACCGGTGCCGATACGAGGTCGTAACGCTCGAACGCACTGGCGGCTTCGCGATCCTCGTCGTCGGGCCCCAGCGACAGGTAGTCCGTGTTCATTACCTGTTTTACGATGGTCTCAGGGTCACTGACCAGCAGGCGCGAGACCGCCAGTACGCCCAGGATCTGGTCGCTGCGGTCCACCACGAAAATCTGGTCAGTATGATCGGGCAACTCGCTCAGGCGCCGCAGATAACGCAAGACCACTTCCAGCGTCACGTCTTCGCGCACCCGGACCATCTCGAAGTCCATGATCGCGCCGACTGTGCCTTCGGGGTAGCCCATGGCTTCCAGCAATTGGGCGCGTTCTGCATCGGTCAGGCCCTTTTGCACCTCGGCCACGATGTCAGGTGGCAGATCGGCAGCCAGGTCAGCCAGTTCGTCGGCATCCAGGTCTTCGGTGGCCGCCAGCAGATCGGCCCGATCCATTGAGGCAATCAGGGATTCCCGAACCCAGTCGTCCACTTCCAGCAGAATATCGCCGTCATACTTGGAATTGACCAGGCCCCAGATCAGTTGCCGCTCTTCTGTCGGCAGCGATTCCAGGATAAAGGCAATGTCGGCCGGGTGCAGGGCGTTGAGCGTGCTGCTCAGTTCCGCTTCGTGCTGGCGGCGGATCAGGCCTTCGACCAGGGACGCCTGTTCATCGCCTTCTTCCTGGCGGTGTACCAGTTGTTCGACGATTGCGTGCTTTTTGAGCAGTTCCTGGATGCGCTCAAGCGCAAGCTGCGCATCCTCGGTGTCGAGTCTGCGCGGTACATTGACGAGAACGGCCTGGGGCGTTTGCTGATTTTCTTGCGCCATAACGTACTACCGGTTCAGCTATCGGGATTTGAGGTGGGGTGTAATCATGTCGGACAGGGCCGGAAACAGGGCATTGCCTGCGGCGGCCACATAGCCGTTGATAGGCCAGGGGTCCCTGCCATACATATCGTCTGCCCGTCCCTGGGCTTCACGTACCAGCAACACTCCGGCGGCGACATCCCACGGAGCCAGGCCCATTTCGAAATAGCCATCGAACCGGCCGCAGGCCACCCAGGCCAGATCCAGCGCGGCGGCACCGTTGCGACGCAGCCCGCGCGTGCCATGGATGGCGGCATCGAATATAGGCGAATACTGATCTTCGAACGAAAAATCGCGGAAGGGAAAACCGGTGGCCAGCAGGGAATCGGCCAGGGTCGCCGTCTTGGAGCAGGCGATACGCTGGCCATTGAGCCAGGAACCGGCACCGGCAACCGCGGTAAACAGTTCTTCACGGTTGGGGTCATACACGATGGCTACGACCGGTGTATCCTGCGTGAGCGGTTCTGTCGCGTGAGGCAGCAATGTACCCGCATGGGCGATCAGCCCCAGCGATACGGCGTAATGCGGAATGCCATGCAGATAGTTGGTGGTGCCATCCAGCGGATCGATATACCAGGTCGCAATGCCTTCGGGCCTGCCGCCCGTTTCTTCGGCTACGATGCCAAATTGGGGAGTCAGTTGTTCGAACGTATCCAGAATGACTTGCTCTGCTTCCTTGTCGGCTTGCGATACAAGGTCATTTTTTGCCTTGTGATCGATGATCAAATCTGCGCGGCGATGCGAATAGGCCTGCAGCACCGAGGCTCCCGCATGGGCTGCCTTGATGCCGGCATCAAGCGCAATACCGAAGTCGATGAGGGAAGAAGACATGCGTGATACTCCGTCTGTGATTGAATCGAAACAGCGGCCGGGACAAATCCCGCGAATCAAAAGATTATAAAATGAATACCTTTGCCCGGGTTCGCATTGCCGACATTCCGGGGATTCTTTGTGTATATGGCGCGACGAAGTCGTGACGCAGGCGCTGCGCCGGCTGATAAAGGCATGCAGCGGTCTGATTGCTGGAGAGGGAAACGGGAATGAGTCGTGCGAGGACAGTCTTCAATGCTGCGCTTGGACAGGCATTGGCGCGTCTGGACGACAGTCTGCGACAGGAGACGACTTTTACTGCGGTGGTGCTGACGACCCATTGCCTTGATGACGCAGTGGCGCTCCTGGCTCACTGGCAACAGCATGCACCCACCCGGGCACGGCTGCACCTGGTGTTTTTTGAAGACTATCGCGGACATGTAGCAGATACTGCAAGCGCCGATCCGGTGCCCGGCGGTACGCGACCAGCACAGGCGCGCCGCTCGCGCCTTGCGGTTGCCAATGATCGGGACCGGCTGGCGTCGTTGCTTGCGCCACGCGATGCCGATGGTGTGTCTTTGCTGCCGGGTGTACATCGCGCTGATGACGCTTCATCGCGCCTGACCGTCACGCGTTTGGTCGGCCCGCTGTCGCTTACCCTCCCGCAACTGGTGGCAACAGTCGATCTGTTTATTGTTGAATCTGCCAGTCCGCTGGCGCATGTCATGCACTACGCGGACGCGATGGTGCGCCTGGCCGCGCCCAATGCGTTCGTGCTGGCGCCGCAGGATGTTGTTGGAGAGCTGGCGCAGGCAATCCGGAACAAGGGAGCCAGACAGCTCGATATTCAGCAGGTGAACGGGACCTGGCAATGGATGGCGGCTCATTTGCATCGACCTGCCAAACCGTCGGCGAAGCGCGCTCGCGTGGCCTGGGTGGTTGGCGGCGGTCTGGCCGGGGCTGGGGTGGCGCACGCGCTCGCGCTGCGCGGCTGGCAGGTGCACGTGACGGATCCGGCGCTGGCGACGGGGCAGCCCGGGCCGCAGGCAGGGCATGTGGCCGCCGCTTTGACGCCGCTTATTTCTGTTGATGATAATTTCAAGGCACGTCTGAGCCGGGCGGGGGTCTACCGGGCCCACCAGCGCTGGGCGGGTTTTGGTGCCGATGTGATTCCTTATCGCAGCGGCACGCTGGAGCTGGCGCGCAGCAAGGGTCATGCGCGCGATCTGCTGCAGGCGGTGCAGGCCCGGGGCTATCCGCAAGGGTGGGTCACCTTGCTTGCCCCCGGACAGTCGCAGGACCTCACAGGCGTTGCGGTTGCTCGCCAGGGGGCGTTTTTCGCCAAAGGCATGACCGTCTCGCCGCCGAATCTGATCCGGGCGTTGCTGGCCCATCCTGCGATTCACTGCCATGACTTGCAGGTCGACAGACTCGACAAAGGGCCACAAGGGTGGCGGCTCCATGCATCACGGGAGGGCGCGGCTGTAACGGTGGCCGAATGCGACACCGTCATTCTGGCCGCAGCCGCGCAAACGCCTGCGTTGCTGGCTCGAAGCGGACTGGAGCAGCGCACGCTCAAGTCAGGACGGGTCGAGCAGAGCATGCCCATCGTCATGTCCATGGATACCCTGGGCGGACAGGTGATGCATGTACCACGCACTATGCTGACGCAAGTGCCTGGGGCGGTTGTGGGGGCCGAAGGCTATTTTCTGCCCCCTGTGGCGGGGGTGTGTGTCGTGGGAAGTACCTATGAGCGCGAACTGTCTGCCGGGGGAATCAGTCGTCAGGGGCAAAAACAGATCGTGGACAAGCTCGCCCCGGCGCTGGATCGGGATGTGCTGCAGTCCGTCTCGGCGGCGCTTGCGGAGGCCGGTACCGGGCCTGACGGCGCCCGGCGGGTGTCCCCGGGTGACAAGGGCAGGCAATCCATGCAAACCGGGGGTTCGTCTGCGGTGCCAGATCGGGATGCACCTCCGGTCTTTACGGGATGGTCCGGTACGCGGGCGGTCATCCGGGGGCGGCTGCCCGCTTTCGGTGCAGTGCGCCATGCCCCCGGCTTGTGGCTGGCTTGTGGCTATGCGTCGCATGGCCTGACCTGGTCTGCACTTGCCGGCGATGTGATTGCGGCTATGCTTGAAGGCGAACCTGTTCCGCTGGAACGCGATTTGCTGCAGGCAGTGGCGCCACGCTAGGAATAAATAACCCTGTCGCAGGCCGGGGTTTGGTCTGCTTTTTTAGGCAAAAGGCGGAATTGATTTTATTTTGTCTGCTAAATGAGTCAAAATAAACGTTTTTAGGGAATCTCTTCCCCGTTGCTCCTGTACCGGTGTTTTCCCCTCACTGAAAAGAACTCACGTGATTCAATTTGATCGTCTTGTATTCAAGTCCGCTCATGCAACGCATGCCGAGTTTTCCACGGACTCCGATTTATTGTTGCGCATCGAGGCCAATGGGCCGGGCGTTTTCAGGATTCTGGCAGGGTTGCCCGACAGGCTGTCCGAAGAAAAGCAGACCGCGCGGCAAAAACAGCGTCAGGCGCTGACTATCGCACGCGAAGAGCGGATTGGTGAAATGCTCACCGAATCGCTGCTTGACGAATCCGGCTGGCGCTTTACGCAGGGCGACGTCTCCCTGGTGATCAGCAAAAGCCCCCTTAGCATGGCGTTGTACCGCGGTGATACGTGTATCCTGCGTACCGATGACGATTTTGAAACGCCGCTGGTCATGGAGGCCGAGGGCGAGCAGCCTGCGCATTGGTCCGTCATGTTCGACCTGCCCGAGAACGAGCCTGTTTTCGGATTGGGCGAGACCGCGGGCGACTTCAATCGCCGGGGTGTGGAACTGGTCTCTGACCTGAATGACTTTCGCTATTTGCCGTTTGCCTGGAATCCCAAAGGCTGGGGCATTTACGTCAATTCGCTTGAGCGGGTCATGCACGATCCGGGTACTGACGAAAACCCCGACACGTATCAGATTTTTGTTGATGGTCCCGTCTTCGACCTGTTCCTGTTCGCCGGAGAGGTGCCGGAAATATTCAATCAGTATTCCTCGCTGACTGGTCGCGCCGGGCAGCCACCCCTATGGGCGATGGGTGCGTGGCTGGCGCAGCAGCCAGGTCAGTCAACACCTGAATTTATAGCCCAGGCCGAAGCCTTGCGCGAGGCGCAAGTGCCGTTCGATGTGCTGGCATTCGCCCAGCCTTCCATGGTGCATTTTCAGGCAGACAAGCTGGTTCTTGAATGGGATGCCGATCGCATGGATGATGCGCGTCGCACGCTCGGGAGCCTGCGTGAAAAATCATTTGAAATCAGCGTTCCGTCCTTCCCGGGCGTACCACGCGATTCTGTCCTGTTCGATGACCTCGAAGATCGCGGCTGGCTGTTGACCGACGATGAGGGCGCAGCGTTTGTTTTTGACGGTGTGCCCGAAAATGGCAATGTGCGTTTTGGCCTGCTTGACCTGACCTACAAGGATGCGTATGCATTCTGGGTCGAACGTCATCATCAGATGGTGGACGAAGGCGTGGGAGCGTTTCATAGCGCCTTTGCGCTGGATATTCCCGACGGCGTCAATGCGCGCAACGGTGAAACCGGGGCACTCCTCAGGGAACTGTATCCATTGCTGCTGCGTCATGCGCTGTTCGATGCCGTCTCCATGAACAAAACGCCGACCGAAGGCGTGGTACCTTCAACCGATTTGATCATGGCAGTGCAACGTGTTGCCTGGCAAAAAACGCCGCCAGCCGGCAATGACTGGGATGGCCTTACGCAATGGTTGCGTCACGCCTTGTCCATGCAGGCCAGTGGTGTAGTCGCGGTCACGCATGATCTGGGGAACCCGTTACAGCTGACCGACAACAAGCCACTGGATGCCGAGCTCTATTTGCGCATGCTGGGTCTGTGTGTCTTTTCTGCCGGCTTTACCTTCCAGGCAGCGCCGGCGCTTCTGCCCGGCGCCTACCCGGAAGATGTGCAGGAAAAAATTACGACCTTGCTGCAACTGCGCTATCGTCTGATCCCCTATATCAACGGCGTTATCGAAGACGCGGTCCGTACCGGTCTGCCGGCGCAACGCATGATGGCACTGGCCTATCCGGATGACGCCAGGGCCCGTGAGTGGGACCAGCAATTTATGCTGGGTCCTGCGTTGCTGGTAGCGCCGGTTTTGCAGCCGGGCGCATCGGTGAACGTGTATTTGCCAGAGGGTGATGCCTGGTGGGATCTGAACTTGAACCAGCGTTACGAAGGCGGTCAGGTGCTGACGATTGATTGTGCGCTTGACTCCGTGCCTGTATTCGGACGGGAAGGCCATATGCTGTGTCTGGGTCCTGCCATTCGCCATATGGGTGAGTTCAACTCCGCACGCATTCTGGATGAAGTGTGGATGTTCGGCATGCCCATGCATAACCCGGTGGTCATGCGCAATAAAATTCGCGTCATGCAGATGCAGGGTTCCAGCTACATCAAGGGTCTGGAGGGGTTGAAGATCCTGCAGTCCGACGGGCTTGAAGTCAAACGGCGCGGCGCCGAAGTTCGTATTTCGCGCGAGCGTTAAAGTACCGGTGCCTGACACAGATCGTTGTTCTGCTGTGTCAGGGGCTATCAAGAATGCGACATGGAAAAATTTGACATTTCTTTGTCGCAATTATGCAAAAAGTATTGACAGGGCCCACCGATTCCGTCATAATCTTTTTCTTTCCTGGGCTGGTAGCTCAGTCGGTAGAGCAGTGGACTTTTAATCCATTGGTCGCGAGTTCGAGTCTCGCCCAGCCCACCAGGAAACTCTTGTAGAAAGAATATCTTAGCCGCTAGCTTATAGAGTAGCGGCTTTTTTATTGTCCGGCGCAAATGTTGACGGTCCCGTGATAGTTCGCTGTGATATTTCGATCAGCCTGTTGTAAACCAAATGCGCGCTTGGTCACCTTTACACGCAATTAAATGTTCTGCCATTTTAAGAATATATAATCTGTATAAATACTTTTTGTGTCTGAAGGTCATATGCTCAATATCTATCTGATTCTAGCCATCTCCATTTGTGCAGAGACGCTTGCCACAACGATGATGAAGGCATCCGACGGTTTTACGCGCTTCGTGCCCAGCGCGATCGTGGTCATCGGCTACTCCATCTCATTCTATGGCCTGTCGCAAGTTGTTAAAACGATGAACATCGGTATTGCATATGCAATCTGGGGTGGGATGGGCATTTTTCTGGTGTCGATCATGTCGTTTCTGTTTTACAAGCAACGGCTTGATCTGCCCGCGATTATCGGCATGTTGTTTATTGCGGGCGGCATTGTGATTATTCAGCTTTTTTCAAAGTCGGTCACGCACTGATCCTGGCACCAGAGGTCAGCTCAGGCCGGTTTGCCTGAGCTGACCGGGCCGTCTTTCCCCGCCACTGTCGTGGGCCGTGGGAGTAAAATGTTGCTACATCATCAAATATGAGCAAGGGCGTTACATGGCAGACAGCAGTTTCAGTTTAAAAAGCATTGCCATTCCTGCTTACGGCCCTTCGCTGCTTTTCGGTTTTGCCAACGGGGCGATATTGCCTGTCATTGCGTTGACAGCGCGTGATATGGGTGCAACGCCCGCGCTGGCGGGCCTGATCATTGCTCTGATCGGGCTGGGTTCTCTGGCAGCCAATATCCCCGCTGCATTGATTACGGCGCGCATCGGCGAACGGCGGGCGCTGCTGGGGGCGTCGTTCATTACGATCATTGCCTTGTTTTTGTGTATTTTTGCGACACATACCGGGTTGCTGGCGCTGGCCGCCTTATTGATCGGGGTGTCGACTTCCGTCTTTTTTCTTGCCCGGCAAACCTATATGATCGAGGCGGTGCCGTTTTATATGCGGGCCCGCGCCTTGTCCATTCTGGGCGGCGTCAATCGTATCGGCATGTTTGCCGGGCCGTTTGCCGGGGCGGGCGTCATGCATTTCATGGGACTGTCCGGTGCGTATTGGGTGGGCGTGGCGGCCCTGGTCGCTGCGACGGTGCTGACCTGGCTGATGCCCGATCTGGAAGTCGAACCCAAAGTACAGGATGTGCCTGTTATGCGGCCACGCATGCGACAGATAGCCAGCGAGCATGCAGCGGTCTTCTTATCCCTGGGACTGGCGGTCATGCTGATTAGTGCCATGCGCGCTGCCAGGCAGATTGTCATTCCATTGTGGGCCGATTATATCGGCCTGAGCCCGGCTGCCACATCGGTCATATTTGGTATCTCCTCGGCCGCAGATATGATCATGTTTTATCCGGCGGGCAAAATCATGGATGAATGGGGACGGCTCTGGGTGGCCCTGCCATGTACGCTGATTATGGGTGCGGCATTCGCATTGATGCCCCTGACCACCACCGCCATACCGTTTGTTGTCGTGGCGATGCTGATGGGCCTGGGAAATGGCTTTGGTTCGGGCATCAATATGACATTGGGCGCAGACGCCTCGCCGGTTCATGGTCGCACCGAGTTTCTGGGATTGTGGCGCCTGATCAGCGACGTTGGCACCAGCGCGGGGCCTTTTGTGCTTTCGGGCATGACCGCACTGGTCTCGCTGGGGGCGGGTATCACGCTGACGGGCGGATTCGGTCTTGTTTCTGCTGTTATTTTCTGGCGTTTTTTGCCGCATACGCGAGCCGATAAAATCCAGGAGCATCATTCATGACCCGGTTGCATCCAGATTTAAGCAAATGAAACAGTCATTTCATGATGGCGTGTTGAGTGTTAACTTTTCATGATGACGATTGTTATTCACACAGGAGTTTGCGATGAAAATGAATACATTGTTTCTGGCAGGCCTGCTGGGCATGAGCGCCTCTGCTTTTGCCCACGCTGCCGATCTGAAAGTAACCCTTAATGAAGCGACCGAATCGGGTGCAGGCAAGGCGGTGGGGGAAGTCACGATTAGCGAAACGCCTTATGGTCTGCTTTTTACGCCTGATCTGAAAGGCCTCAAGCCCGGCGTGCACGGTTTTCATGTTCATGAAAATGCCAGTTGTGATGCTGCCGAAAAGGATGGCAAAAAAGTCCCGGCCCAGGCCGCAGGTGGTCATCTGGATCCCAAAAAAACCGGCAAGCATGAAGGCCCATACAGTGACAACGGACATCTGGGTGATCTACCGGGACTGGTTGTGGCCGAAGACGGCTCTGCTACCTATCCGGTGCTCGCGCCCAGACTCAAAGCCTTGTCCGATGTGCAGCAGCATGCGCTCATGATCCATGAAGGCGGTGATAATTATTCGGACCATCCCAAGGCACTGGGCGGGGGCGGCGGCCGCATGGTTTGCGGTGTAATTAAATAAATCGTCCAGGCGAAGCCGCCTGATAGCCGCCAAGCGGCAAGCTGGCGTGAGATGTGATGACGCGGTATGATCTGCCTGAATTCCATTTTCCGGCCGGGCTGTCTCTCATGCACATGCGAAAACGCTTTCTTGTTCTGCTGCTGGCGGCGCTTGCCGGGTGCACCTCGCTCACACCGTGGCGCAATCCTGCGTTGCCGGCGGGAACAAAAGATACGGGCGTGGACAGCGCCCGGCTGAATGAAAGAACCGACCCGTCCTTTGTGTTCGTGTTGAGTTTTTCCGGGGGCGGGGCACGGGCCGCCGCATTTGGCTATGGCGTACTCAAGGAACTGGCCGATACGCACATCCGCTGGAATGGTCACGACCAGACCTTGCTGAGCCAGGTGGACGTGCTGCGCGGGGTGTCGGGCGGCAGTATTGTGGCAACGTATTATGCATTGAACGGCAATAAAACCTTTTCGGCCTTCAAAAACGATTATCTTTACAAAAACTTCCAGCAAAGCCTGGTCTCGGCCATTTTCAATCCTCAGAATTATGCGGCCGCAGTGTCGCCCAAGCTTGGGCGCGGTCATGTTCTGGCGCAAAAACTGGATATTCTTTATGATGGCAAGACTTATGAGGACTTATATCGCAATCCGCACGCGGATCTGATTGTGCTGGCGACGGATCTGTCGCAGGGCACGAGTTTTGAGTTTTCACCCGACCAGTTTGCGACTCTGTGCGCTGATATCCGCAAGGTGCCGCTCTCGTTTGCGGTTGCCTCGTCGGCTGCCGTCCCGATTGTATTGTCGCCGCTCACCCTGAAAAATTACGCCGGGCAGTGCGAGTATTCAGCCAAAAAACGCGAAGAGGTGTCCCGTCTGCAGGGCAATTACCGGCTGCGCGCCTATCGTTCGGATGTCCTGGGCTATCTTGACAGCAAAAACCGGCCCTATATTCATCTGGTCGATGGTGGCCTGTCGGATAACTTGGGCGTGCGCAGCCTGCTGGATCGGGTCACGCTGGGCGTCGGTCAGTTGCGGCGTGGTCGCATCAGCAGGGGGACTGTTAAAAAAGTAGTGTTTATGGTGGTCAATGCCGAACGTGATCCCAGCGTGAACATCGACAAAAGCGAGAACGTTCCAACCTTGTCGGAAGTGTTCGATACGATCATGTTCAGCACGTCCGGCCGGGTTACAAAAGAAACCATGCAAATGGTAGAAGATACAGGCAGGCAATGGGACACACTGAAAAAATCCCTGAACCCCCAGTTGCAGGCGGTGCTGGCACCCGATGCGAAATTGCATGTGGTGCCGGTCAGCCTGCGGGACGCACCCGGTGATTTATCGGTGTCCCGGCACCACTTGCTGCGCATTCCCACGCTGTTTACGGTCAATCGTCATGATGTCGATGCGTTGATCGAAGCGGGTCGGCAGACGCTGCGCCAGAATCGCGAGTATCAGGCGCTGTTGCGCAGCCTGGGTGCCTCTGTGCCGCAGGATCCGGCCGTCTCAGGCTTGCGGTCTGGGGCGCCCACGATCGCGACTCCGCAAGCGAAAACCGACGCGGCCCCTGATGCCGGACGGCAGGCAACACCACGCAGCGCACCCGAGGGCTTGTATTCGGGCGGTTAGCCAGCGCGGAAGCGCCTGTCGAATTTCATCTTCCATATTCATGACAAAGGGACTCAACCTGGCTGGCGGCTCGCCCGTGGGTTCGCCAATCATGACCGGAGAATACCACCGGCCGTAATGCCGGGGTATCGTGTGTCCTGTCATTTTGCGAAGAGCAGACAGATTCAGCCATAACGAAGACAAGTGTGACCGAAACGAGACGATATTTCCAATTAAATAGAAATGGTATTGATAATTATTCTTATTAGTAGTACTCTTTCGTTTCAATTATTTCAATGTGTATCTTTTGCGCATTGCCAGTAGCAGGCGATCCGGCCCGCCAGTGCAGCACAAGAGATCTGTGTTATTCGGTTCCGCATTTACATCTATTCTCCTTCTCGCATATGAAAAAAATCTCCTCTTCGTCATTTCGCCTCACTTTGCTTGCGTCACTGATTTGCAGTACCGGCGTTGCTTTCGGGCAGGCCGTTTCGGGCACGGGCAGCGCAGCGGGGGCGCAAGGAGATGCGAACTACGCAGTGCCACGGTTGGCAACGGTGCAGGCTCAGAATGAACTGGCATCTGCCAGTTGGGCAACCACCACGTCGGCGGCCGAAATCCGCGACAAACAGGTGCAGAACTGGTCTGATCTGGGACGGCTGATCCCCGGTCTGGACTTCAACCGGGCCAATCGCAGTGTCAATATGCGGGGGCTGGATGGCAATCGGGTACGCATCCTGGAAGATGGCATTCCGCTGCCGTGGCTCAATGATGGCAGCCGTGGCGTCAAGGGTGGACTGGAGTCAGTCAATTTCAATACGCTGTCGGCGGTGGATGTCGTGCGTGGGGCCGGTGCAGGGAATGCATCATCGCTGACGGGTACCGTGATGTTGCGCGGTCTGCGTCCGGATGATCTGTTGAGCGATGGCAAAGACATCGGCTTTTTCTTTAAGGGAACCCATGACGGAGCGGATGACAGCATTGGTGGTGACATGGCGTTGGCAGCCCGTCTGGGGGCATCCACCAAGATGTTGCTGCAGTATGGCATCCGCACGGGACATGAAGCGAAAAACAGTGGAGATATCGGCGGCTATGGTGCGACGCGTACCAAAATGAATCCGGCCGATTACACCAGCAAGAACGTGGGTTTAAAGCTTGAACATGAACTGGCGCCGGGCCATACCCTGGGGTTGGGCGCAAGCACGTTCCGCCTGGATCGCGATATTGACCAGATGCATGACCAGAACACCTCAGCCTATGCGATTGGTGACAATGATGCGAATGAGCGTCTGGAGCGTGATCGCCTGTGGGCTGAATATAACTACAAATCAACACAAAACTATTCGGCGCTGGATCAGGCCGGAATTCAACTGTACTGGAGCAGAACCAAGGTTGAGAACAATCAGCATGCGTTTCGTAAAACAGATGGTCGTGCCTTCGCTATACCTGGCGACCCATTCATGTATGGCTATCCCAGCGGTCGCTACGAGCGCAATAACAGTATTGAACAAAAAGGCTGGGGAGCCAATCTGAGTGCGGGCGGCTATTGGGGAGACGCTGCATTGCGCGGCCACTGGATGCTGGCTGGCACCTTTGCCGACGATACTTACGAGCAATATTCCGCAGGCGTCGATAATTGCCCGGTCGTGCCGCCGCGCCTGCCCGCAATCATGGGTCCGCGCACTTGCGACTTCCTGCATTCGAACCAGGGAGATACGCCAGAAGTCAAAAGCCGTGACCTGTCGCTGTCTGCCAGTCATGCATTCATCTTGAGCGACGGGCAGTTCGAGCTGACGCCCGCCTTGCGTTACGACAGCTGGTCGCGCAAACCCAAAACAGGCGGTGGATTCACGTCTAACCAAAATGGCTACGAAAGCGAATTGCGCAATCGCAGTGGCAACCAGGTGTCGCCCTCGCTCGAATTTGTCTGGAATGCCTCGGACATCTACAGCGTGACGGCCCGTTACGGTTATGGCTATCGCGCGCCGACTGCGCCTGAACTGTTTCTGCAATATGGATCGCCTGCCAATTATATGCGCAAGGGCGATCCCGATCTCGAACCCGAACGCAGCCGTGGCTGGGAACTGGGATTTCAGGCCAAGGGGCAGACCGTGGGTGGTTCTCTGAATATATTTGAAACCCGCTACAAGAACTTTATTGATGAAGATGTTCCGGTGGGTCCCGATTCACCGTTCTACGCCATGATGCAACAGGGCTTGTATCCCAGTGGCGTTACGACGTATGCCAACCGGGCTCGCGTCCGCATTTACGGTGCCGAGGCCATGGGCTACTGGCACATCAATGACAATCTTTACACTCGTGCGACCGCTGCCTGGACAGTCGGAAAGGACTTGGAAACCGGTCAGCATCTGAACTCGGTCGCCCCGCTCAAAGGTACGCTGGCGCTGGGCTACCGGACCGCCCAGTGGGGGGCGGAAACCGTATGGACACTGGCCAACAAACGCGATAAAGTGCAGTATCCAGAGGTTGGCGGTGATGTGAAAGTCGCTGATTTCAAGGCGCCTGGCTACGGTACACTGGACGTTCATGGCTGGTGGTCGCCTGCTGCTTTGAAAGGAGTCAAGTTCCAGCTCAGCGTGTTCAACCTGTTTGACAAAAAATACTGGAATGCATTGAACGTGCCGACTGCCGGCGCAGCGGCCACGCCCCGCCCCGTCGACTACTACACCGAAGCAGGCCGGTACGTCCGTCTGTCGGTCAGTTACCAATACTGATTGCTGCAGTTTGAAGATCAACCGGACCGTGCTGCACGGTCCGGTTGAAACCGTTTAAAGACCATAAGAGAGATATTCATGACACAACAAAGTAATGATTTGAAGGCCCGCTACGACGCCTTGCTGCAGGAAGAACCCAAAATGCGTGTGCGCAACGCAGCAGAAAAACTGGGTGTGAGCGAGATGGAACTGGTCGCCGCGCAATGTGGCGATATTGAAGCGATTCTGCTGGAAGGTACGCCGCAGACCATCTTCAAAAAACTGCAGACACTGGGCGAAGTCATGCTGTTGACACGTAACGAATGGTGTGTGCATGAGCGCCATGGCCGCTACGAATCTGTGAAAGTGGGCAATGGACCGGTTGGTCTGGTGCTGGGTGCCGATATTGACTTGCGGATATTTTTCTCAAGCTGGAAATACACCTGGGCGGTTTCTCAAAACGGCCGTAAAAGTATTCAGTTCTTTGACGGTGCCGGGATGGCGCTGCATAAGGTCTATTGTACCGACGCGTCGGACATGGCTGCGTATGACGCGCTGGTCGCAGAGTTTCGCGCCGTGAATCCGCAAGCCGAGCCGGTTGATCGCACGCCTGCCGAACCCAGACAATATGCATCCGATGCACCGGATTCCCTGCGTGACGATTGGCTTGCCATGACCGATACGCATGACTTTGCCGGTTTGCTGAAAAAATGGAATCTGCCCCGGGTAAAAGTGCTGGAAAGCGCGGGGGAAGATCTGGCGCAGCGGGTTGACAATGATGCAATCGAAGTGATGCTGCAGCGTGCGGCGGAAAGCGAACTGCCGATTATGTGCTTTGTGGGCAACAAGGGCATCATCCAGATCCATTCCGGTCCGGTCAAAAAACTCCTGCGCACCGGTCCCTGGTTCAATATTCTGGATCCGAAATTCAATCTGCATCTGAATACGACGGCGATCCATACCAGCTGGATCGTGAACAAACCGACAGAAGATGGCTGGGTCACCTCGCTGGAAGGATTCTCGGAAGACGGCGAACAGATCGTACAATTCTTCGGTGCGCGCAAACCGGGCGTGCCTGAAATCCGCGAGTGGCGTACACTGCTGGAATCGCTCTGCAAGCAGCCTCTGGCTGCGTGATCGTATGTCAGGACCCACGCAACGGAAGACGTCGATGAAAAAAAATGTAGTAGCTGGTGTGCTGTCCCTGTTGATGGCCAGCACCGTGTGCGGTGGGGCCCTTGCGGCTGATGCCCGGCGGATTGTGTCGCTTGGCGGGACGGTGACGGAAATCATTTATGATTTGGGCATGCAGGACAAACTGGTCGCCGATGACCAGTCCAGCCTGTACCCTGAAGCGGCGACCAAGTTGCCGCGCGTGGGTTACTATCGCGCGGTGCCGGCAGAAGGCGTGCTTTCGCTCAAGCCCGATCTGGTGATCGCATCGGAAAATGCCGGGCCTGTGGCTGCGCTGGATAAAGTGCGTTCGGTTGGGGTGAATGTGGTGACGGTTTCGGATAAGCCGTCGATCGACTCCCTCTACGAACGCATAGCGCAGATCGCCGATGCACTGAACGTGCCGGAAAAAGGGGAGTCGCTCACGACGCATATCAAATCCACGCTGCAACAGGCGCAGGCGGTGCCCAGCGAAAGCCATCGTGCCGTCCTGATCCTGAATCGCACCGGCGCAAAACTCATGGCGGGTGGCGACACCACGGCCAGCGCGATTATGGAACTGGCCGGCCTTAAGAATGTGCTTAAATCGCAGCGAGGTTACAAGCCGGTGTCGGCCGAAAGCCTGCTGGCCCTGAAACCGGAAATGATTATCGTCACCAAGGGCTCACTGGAAGCGGCTGGCGGTATGGATAAATTCAAGGCCGATCCGGCCATTGCCTTTACGCCCGCGGTCAAAAACAATCGCATTGTGGTGATGGATGATTTGCTGGCGCTGGGCATGGGGCCGCGCGTCAGTGTCGCGATCTCGCAACTGAAAGCGGCCGCCGGTCATGCAAAGTAGCGCCGGGGCGAGCGGCCGTCGGGTTGCAAAGTCCTTTGTTGTTTTGCTGCTGCTTCTGGTGGCAGCGGTGATTTTAGGCAGCGTCAGTGGTGCGGTGGTGATTCCGCTGCATCAGTGGTGGCCCGTGCTCAGCGGCGGTTCCGGAGACGAGACGCAATTGTTGCGTCAGGTGTTTATGGACATTCGTCTGCCGCGCGTGGTCTTCGGCATCATAACGGGTGCGGCCCTGGCGCTGTCCGGCGTGGTCATGCAGGCCCTGTTTCGCAATCCGCTGGCCGAACCCGGCCTGATCGGCGTGTCGGCGGGAGCGGCGCTGGGTGCGGTTTCGGCGATTGTGCTGACCGCCGCCGGTTTCTGGGTCATTTCATTTGCTGCCTTTGCGGGGAGTTTGCTGAGCACCTGGCTGGCCTATCTGGTGGGGCGGCGTTATGCAGGCGTGGCCGGGCTGTTGCTGGCTGGCATTGCTATCAATGCCATTTCCGGCAGCCTGATCGGGCTGCTGACCTATATCGCGACCGATACGCAATTGCGTGATCTGACGTTCTGGGGTATGGGCAGCCTGGCGTCCGCCAACTGGCGTACCATCGGTCTGCTGGGCCCCTGGGTGATTGTGATTTGCGTGTTGTTGTGCCGGGAATGGAGAGCGCTCAACGCGCTTCTGCTGGGTGAACGTGAAGTCACCCACCTTGGCTTTTCCATGAAGCAATTGCGCCGGCGCCTGATTGTAGGTATTGCATTGCTGGTCGGGCCGCTGGTGGCGGTCACCGGTGGCATCGGTTTTGTCGGACTGGTCGTGGCCCATTGTCTGCGCATGATCATGGGTGCAAATCATCGTCATCTGCTGCCGGCTTCGCTTGCTGGCGGGGCCCTGGCGCTGGTGCTGGCAGACTGGCTGGCGCGGATCGTGGTCATTCCCGCCGAACTGCCTATCGGGCTGGTGACCAGTCTGATCGGCGGGCCGTTTTTTTTGTGGCTGCTGGTTAAAAGGACGGTCCGATGAACGCCCGAACACAATGCATGCGCGGCGAAGGCCTGTGCGCGACACGCGGTCAGCGCCAGGTCTTGCGCAATGTTTCCATTGATATCCGGCGCGGCGAAGTGCTGGCGCTGCTCGGCGCCAACGGTGCGGGCAAGTCCACCTTATTGTCCATTCTCGCGCAGGAAGGCCAGGACGCGCATACACGGGATACCGGCACGATTTTCATCAACGGACGCGAGGCGGCATCGCAATCGGTGCGTGAGCAGGCACGCCAGCGGGCCGTGCTGCCCCAGGGCAGCGGCCTGACGTTTGATCTGGGGATCGAAGAAATCATTCAGATGGGGCTGTATCCTTTTCCGGAAATGGATCCGGACGAGGCCTCGGCCCTGTTGCAGCATGCCGCGCAAACAGCAGGCGTGATGGCATTGCTCGATCGTTCGTGGGTCACGCTCTCGGGTGGCGAAAAGCAGCGGGTTCAGTTTGCCCGCGTGCTGGTGCAACTGCTGGCCCGCCGCCACGATGCCGAAACCCGCTATCTGCTGATGGACGAGCCAACCTCGGCGCTGGATCCGAAACACCAGCATGAATTTTTCCGGATCGTTTCCGGTCTGGCGCACCAGGACGAAGTGGGGGTTCTGGTGATCGTGCATGATATCAATCTGGCGGCGCAATATTGCGACCGTATTGCATTGCTGGCCGACGGGGAGCTGGTCGTTTGCGATACGCCGGAACGGGTGCTGACGCGCGAGAACCTGTATCTGACTTACGGGATTCATAGCCAGACCATGCCGCATCCGATCAAGTCCGGCAAGTTGCTGGTTGTCTGGGAATAGCAGGCTGTTCGCGCTCGCCTCGCACTGTCCAGAAGTCACCTGGTACTGTCCAGAAGTTACCTGGTACTGTCTAGTGGCATCTGGAGTCTCTCTGGTAATGCATCTTGCGGTATCAGCAAGCCGGGCTGGTTTTGTGGATTTGGCCAAGTGGGTATGATGTAATAGCATCCTGTCATAAAAGAGGTCGTCAGGATGGGAGTAATACGTGATGGTTGGCGCGGCGTGCGTGCCGGTGTACCGGTGCTGATGGGCTATGTGCCGGTTGCCATGGCCTATGGGATTGCAGCAGAAGGGGTCGGCCTGTCGTTCTGGGAGACCTTGCTGGTATCCGTGTTTGTCTACGCGGGCGCTTCGCAGTTTTTTATTCTGGCCGCGATCAAGCTGGGCACCCCGTTGCCCGGCATCGTTGCCATGGTGTGCCTGCTCAATGCACGCCATCTTCTGTATGGGCCGCTGATCGTCAAGTGGCTGCCCCAGACATTGCAAAAGCGCCTGCAGGCCGCTTTTTTCCTGACCGACGAAGTGTTTGCCACCGCGTTTCATGCCATGGGCAATCAGCCCGAACAAGGCCGCTACGCCTGGTATATGGGCCTGGGCATGACCGCGTGGCTGTCCTGGATTGGCGGAACGATCATTGGCCTGGTGGCCGGCGCGGGGCTGACTGCGCAATTTCCGCAGGTCGACCAGACCTTGCGTTTTGCCCTGGTGGCGCTGTTTTTTTCGCTGGCCCTTTTGAGTGTGAAGCGGTCCATGCTGTTCGCGTTGTTGATGGCTTCGATTGTGACGTTACTGTGCCTGATCGTTGCGGGGGCGACGCCAGCCATTCTGGCCGGCGCGGTAACGGCCTGGCTGTGTTTCGTACCGAAGCGCGAAGCCGCACCCGCGTTGGGTCAGACGTCGTCTTCTACACATCATTCTTCAGCAAAAGAGGGCAGTCATGGCACACACTGAATTCTGGCTGGCCATTCTCGTCATGGCCGTTGTCACCTGGCTCACCCGCGCCTTGCCGTTTCTGCTGATGCGTAAATCGAATGCCTTCGGTCGTTTGACCTCGGGCCGGTTTGTGATTCTGGGACCCGCGCTTCTGGTCTGTATGACGGTTGTGGTGGTGTATTCTGATTTGCACGAGGCCCGCGGTCTGACGCCGGTACTGACTTACTTTTGTGGGCTGGCGGCTGCCGGCGTGTGCGTAAAGCTGACGCGCAACGCCGGCTTTGCGGTGCTGTCCGGGATGGCCGGCTATGCGCTGGCGGCCATGCTGTTACCCGCCTGATATGGCGCGCGTGCAGATCAGCGTGGTTTGATCGGCGCTATCGGTCCCCATAGATGAGCCAAGGGATTTAATACGCGTGGTACGAAGGGCCCGAGAAAGTCTTAGAGCAAAAATGGCCGGCCGGTGACTTGCGTGGACGGCACCGCCATATCCTGTCTGGCCATGATACCGGCTTCAAAGCCTATGCGCCCGGCCTCGATAGCCAGTTTGAAAGCGTGCGCCATTTTGACCGGATCGTGAGCCAGAGAGACGGCCGAATTCAACAATACCGCATCGTAGCCCATTTGCATGGCCTGTACCGCGTCCATAGGCGAACCGATCCCGGCATCGACAATCAGCGGCACGTCTGGCAGACGTGCGCGCAGGGTGCGCAGCGCGTGCGGATTGGTTAACCCCTGCCCGGAGCCGATAGGCGCCCCCCAGGGCATCAGCAGACGGCAGCCGACGTCAAGCAGGCGCCGGCAGGTGACCAGATCATCCGTGCAATACGGAAAGACCTCAAAACCCTCCCTGACCAATTCTTCGGCAGCGCGGATCAGTTCAATGGGGTCGGGTTGCAGCGTATAGTCGTCGCCGATCACTTCCAGTTTGATCCAGTGCGTGCCAAAAACTTCGCGTGCCATCTGCGCCAGCGTGATGGCTTCTCGGCCGGTCTTGCAGCCCGCGGTATTGGGCAGCAGGTGCAGCCCCGAATCCTTGAGCATCTGGAAAAAAGAGTTATCCAGCGCGGTGCCTGCGCCACCGGAAGCCGAGGGCGTCAGCTGGCGTTTCAGGCCCACCGTAATCACGGCGGCGCCTGACGCGGCGATGGCGTCCTGCAATACTTTCGGAGAAGGATAACCGGCTGTACCCAGAAAGAAGCGGCTTTCCAGAAGCGTATCGGCAATAGAAAATGAGGTCATGGTCATGAAACAGGGCGAGTTTATCCGCCCGTGATGGGGCTGAATGTGAATACCTGATCGCCTTCGGAAAGAATCGTAGTGTCCCGTTTGGCCCGCGGAATAAATACTTCATTAAGCGCTGTGGCCAGGGTTGTCGGGTCATCGGGCTGGCCCGCTTCGCTTTGCAGCCGGGTAACCAGCTGGGCCAGCGTGCAGTCGCTGGCGACAGTGTGTTCGGTACCGTTGACAGAAATATGAATTGCGCTCATGCCGTTTGGATCAGATTGAAATCAGGTTCAAATATTGATTGTAGGGCCTTTTCAACCACGGCGGGCGCAATCAGCCAGCCATGGCGGAACAATCCGTTGATACGTGTCAGTCCGTCTTCGCTCTCGATGCGCGGCAAATTGTCCAGCAGGGCGGGGCGCAGATTGGTCTCGGTATGGATCAAGCGCGCTTCGGCCAGTTCCGGCAGCACGCTGTGCGCGGCGGTCAGCAATTCGACCGTGCTGCGCAATGAGACAGGAGAGCGATCTTCGCTTTCGATTTCACTGGCACCGACCACAACAGTATCGGGGGCGCGCGGGACGATATAGACGCGGTAGCGCGGATGCAGCAGGCGCACCGGGCGGCTTAACGTCAGATCGCTGCTCTGCAGCCAGAAAATCTCACCACGTACACCGCGCACATTGCGGCAATTAAGTTGATGACTATTGGCATGAGGGCGCTCCCGGGCCCCGGTGCCGCGCACATCAAAGACCCAGTCGAAGCTATGCACGCCCTGCGCCGTTTGCAATTGGCCGGGTTTGAGCGAAATGACGGGGCTGCCCCAATGCCAGGTGGTGTTCTCTGCCGACTCGGCCAGCGCCTGCATGGCCTGCACGGTATGAATCTGCCCTTCGTTTTCCAGCATCCAGGCATGAGTCGGACCCTGGATCGAGGGTTCCAGGGTCTGCAACTGGTCGCGTGTGAGCGTCTGTGGGCGCGCATGTTGTGGTGCTTTGGTCTGCAGCAGGGATATCATTCTTGCTGCTGCCCCTTCGTCGCCACGATGGGCCACCAGCAGACTGCCCCGGACGTAAAATTGCACAGGCTGACTTAGTTGCGGAACCAGTTCCGACCAGAGCTGGATTGAGCGCACCCCCATATTGAAGACCTCGGCGTCGCCGCTTTCGAGTTCAGCAATCGGGCTGAGCATGCCGGCCGCCGTCCAGCCTGCGGCACCTCGTGCCTGGATGGATGCAGCGGGATCAAAAACGGAAATCTGGTGTCCCTGGCGGGACAGGACCACTGCAAGAATGCGCCCCAACAGCCCGGCGCCGGCGATGCCAATTTTCATAATCTGATGCGTTGCGGGCCGAGGGGCCCGGTATTGTGTGAATCGTTACGACAGTATATCGCCGCCGCAGGCGGCAATGTTATCTGGCGGCGTGCCTATCTGCCCAGTTTTTGCTGCAGGGCAGGGCCATATTGCTGGGCCACGGTCGTCAGGTCATTTACAATCGTGTTTGCGCAATTGCCACTGGACTCGGACAGGCAGATCCGGATGTGCTGCTGGATATTCAACCATGGGTTGACAGGAGACGCCGCATTGACGATGTCAATATTTTCGGCCAGGGCGGTAAACCGGCCCTCGCGGGTGGGGTCAGCGCCTTGCAGATTGACCCTGGCGACAGCCTGGTTCATGTCGTTTACCAGGGTGAGCGTGGGCGAGTTGGCAATCTGATTCCTGACTTGTGCCGTGATATAGGTGCCGATCGGGTCGTTTGGGGTATTGCCAAAGACATAGACCGGAATTTTTGCCAGCGCAGACTGGGCAGCAAAGGCGAGAAGACAGCCTGTAGCGCCAGTCAGCATATGTGTGATTTTCATATCAATCTCTCCGTAACGGTATAGCGATTATAATGGTATTCATCGTTTGCCGGACGGCCCTGCCATATTCGTCCCGGCTTAAATCTTGTCAATTCATTACCGGTTTGTTTTGCCGGCCTTATTTTTAGTGTCTGATTTCCCTGTGTCTGATTCCTCCTCGCCGCTGTCTGTCCTGAAACGTGTTTTTGGTTACGATTCCTTTCGTGGGGAACAGCAGGCCATTGTCGAACATCTGGTCGCGGGCCACGACGCGCTGGTGCTGATGCCGACCGGGGCGGGCAAATCGCTGTGCTATCAGGTGCCGGCCCTTATCCGGCCGGGTACGGCAATCGTGGTGTCGCCGTTGATCGCGCTCATGCAGGACCAGGTTGACGCGCTGCGCGAACTGGGTGTGCGTGCGGCGTTTCTCAATTCCAGCCAGGAATGGGACGACATCCGCGAAGTGGAAAATGCCTTTGTACGCGGCGAACTGGATTTTCTTTACGTCGCTCCTGAAAGACTGTTGACTGATCGCTGCCTGCGGCTGCTGGAACGCGGACATATCGCCCTGTTTGCCATTGATGAAGCCCACTGTGTGTCGCAATGGGGCCACGATTTCCGGCCCGAATACCTGGGCCTGTCGCGTCTGCAGGAGCAATGGCCGGATGTGCCGCGTATCGCGCTCACGGCGACCGCCACGCCGCAAACCCGCGATGAAATTGCACAACGCCTGGGCCTGACCCAGGCGCGTCATTTTGTGGCGGGTTTTGATCGTCCGAACATCCGCTATGTGATTGTCGAAAAAAGCGATGTGCGGCGCCAGCTGCTGGCTTTTCTGCGGGAAGAGCATGCGGGCGACTCGGGCATTGTGTATTGCCTGTCGCGCAACAAGACCGAGGACACGGCCGAATTTCTGTGCCGGGAAGGCATTGATGCCATGGCCTATCATGCGGGTCTGCCAGCCGAATTGCGTGCACAGCGTCAGGCGCGCTTTCTGCGTGAAGACGGCGTGGTCATGGTTGCCACTATTGCATTTGGCATGGGTATCAATAAACCCGACGTGCGGTTTGTTGCTCATATCGATTTGCCCAAGTCGGTGGAAGGCTATTACCAGGAAACCGGCCGCGCCGGTCGTGACGGGCTTCCTGCCACGGCGTGGATGGCCTATGGCCTGCAGGATGTGGTGCAGCAGCGCAAAATGATTGATGATTCCACAGGAGACGAATTTTTCAAGCGCCGTTCCAGTACACAACTGGATGCCATGCTGGCCTTGTGTGAAACCGTGCAGTGCCGACGTACCCGTTTGCTGGCCTATTTCGGCCAGCCATCAAAGCCTTGCGGCAATTGTGATGTGTGCCTGACGCCGCCCCAAACCTGGGACGGCACTGTGGCAGCGCAAAAAATCCTGTCCGCCATTTATCGGCTGCATCGCGAACGCGACCAGCGGTATGGGGCCGGGCATTTGATTGATATTCTGCGCGGCAAGCGCACCGAAAAAGTGACGCTGCATTCGCATGACACCTTGTCGGTGTTCGGCATCGGCCAGGATATTTCCGAGCAGGGCTGGCGCAGTGTGCTGCGTCAATTGATGGCGGGCAATGTGGTCACGGTCGATGGCGATGGTTACGGCACGCTGACACTCACGGAAAAAAGCCGGTCCGTGCTCAAGGGCGAGCAGACATTGATGATGCGCAAGGAATCGGAACGCACTTCTGCGCGGTCACGCAATATCATGCCGCGTGGCAAGCGCGAAATCCGTCACCTGTCGCAGGCCGCAGAAAAGCGGTTCGAAAGTCTGCGGCAGTGGCGCCGCAACATCGCCAAGGAACATGGCGTTCCGGCCTATGTCATTTTCAACGACGCCACCCTGGCTGAAATCGCCGAGATGGAACCGGCCACGCTCGGTGATCTGGCACAAGTCAACGGGGTCGGGCAGCACAAGCTGGACACCTATGGTGAAGCCATTCTTGCGTTTCTGGACGAACTGGAATCGTAACCCAAAGCGGCAGCGCGCCTGTTAATTAAAAAATCCCCAAAGGCTGGATTGAGGTCCAACTTTTTGGGGCAGTTCGGTGAGCCGAGCGTAATTTCAATTGTGTTCAGTTACGGCAGGGCGGCATTGTCAGGATTCAGGTTTCTGTCTCAGCATGCACGCGATCATGTTCAGCCCATTCACGCGCCAACAGCGGCAGGCGCTGTTCCATTGGAATTTTGGGGCAGTTGCTGCATAACACCACGTTGGGGCAGCGAAAATACTGGCAGCAGACCCGGCGATTCAGCGATAAGCGATCGGGCAGGCCAAAGCCGCTCATATCGATATCCAGATAGCCGCTTTCTGCATGCAATCCCATGGCGTTCAGCCACGTCTCGCCGCGTGCGCGGATGTGGTGTGTGTCAAACTGCGGCAGATCATGGTAGTAAAGCAGGATAGCGGCGAGCACGCTATCGGCCGTGTGGCGGCCGGCCAGTTTGGCGGCGATCGGCGTGATCGTATCCAGCGCCCGGCGGACATTCTCCAGGCTTTCGCTCAGCGCGGCTGCGGCGGTGGGCTCATTCGGATCAGTCAGCGTGAAGGCGCTTTCGGGCAGATGAACCTGTTTTGCCAGACCCTCGGCAAAATGAACCTGCAACTGCCGCGCGTCGACCAGGCAATGGTGATGCTCGTACGCCAGAACGGTTGTGTAGACGGGCACCCACATGCAGGTGCGCCAGGTATGGGCGGTCCAGTAATGACGTCCTGCTTCCGGATGCAGTCGAGCCACATCGTCATACAGTGCCTGCACGGCCTGCTGCCGAATCTGACCGAAAGTCAGATCGGCTGGGCCGACCAGGGGTGCGGCTGAAACGGGCAACAGACGCCCGAGCGCCTGTTGCAATTGCTGATAGAGGGAGGTGTCTTGCTCGATTACCATTTATAGCTGAAGGTGGCCTTGATATTGCGCTTTTCGCCATAGTAGCAGTAATTGGTGGTCGCGCACGAGGCCACATAGGTTTTGTCGGTCACATTGTTCACGTTCAGTCGGACCGTTGCGCCCTTCAGATTTGAGTTGACGCGGCCCAGATCATATTCGGCGCCCAGGTCCAGAAGGGTATAGGCCGGCACCTCAACGGTGTTTTCGTTATCGGCCCAGCTTTTGCCGACATAGCGTACACCCGCAGATAGTGCCAGTCCGTTATTGAAACCGTAACGTCCCCACAGGCTGGCCATCTGTTTCGGTGCCTGGAAGGGGCGCTTGCCGGCGTTGTCGCCTTTTTCCAGCTTCATGTTGTTCATGGTATAGCTGGCGGTCACAGTGAAGTTGTCGGTGACGTTCGCGTTGGCTTCAAGTTCGATTCCGCGAGAACGCACCACGCCCAGCGGGTCGTAGTAGCTGGTTGCAGAGGAATGGCGCGCGGCCACATTTTCCTGTTTCAGATCATAGTAGGCCGCAGACAGCATGACATTTTCTGTCGGCTGGTACTTGACGCCAACTTCGTATTGTTCGGCTTCAGTCGGCGGCAGCACCTGGTTGTTCACATCGGTGTAGCCGTTAGGATTGAAGGACTGACTATAACTGAAGTAGGGCGATATGCCGTTGTCGAACGCATAGCTCAGGCCCGCGCGGAAGGTGGTTTTGTTACCCTTGTAGCCGGATTTGGTATTGAGCAGCGGATTGCGGTTATCAATATCCACCACATCGTGACGGATACTGAACAGACCGGTCAGGCGGCCATAGCGCACGGTGTCCTGCAGATACAGTCCGAATTGTTCCAGGGTGCGGTCAAACGGTTCGCTGTAGGTGATGGCCAAGCCCGGATTACCGTACACCGGGTCGAATGCGTTGAGGGGATTGGCCACGCCCGAATCCCAGCGGCCGGTGACATTGCGATGCTGGTAATCGAAGCCGCCAATCACTTCATGTGATGCCCCGCCGGTCTGGAAGACGCCGGTCAGGCTGGTATCGAACTGGTAGGCTTCGAGCTCTTCGTAACCGCCGGAATAGTAGCGATTCAGCGAATTCTCATCGTACCAGCCATAGCCGTAGAACTGCGCCATGTCCGATTTCAGACTGGTCAGCCGGAAGGAGTTTTTCAGAGTCAGGTTCGGCGTGAAATCGTGCTCGAACTGATAGCCCATCATGGACAAGGTCCGGCTGAATTTACCGCCTTCGTCATCGTCCGAAAATTCGGGGGAAATACGGCGTCCGTTATGATCGGTATTGATGGTGGCATCGGCTGGAAAACCGCTATGAAAGCCGGTACTGGGGTCTTTCTGGAAATAGCCCTGCAGCAGCAGGCGGCTGTTTTCTCCCAGCTTGAATTTGAGAGAAGGCGCCAGCAGATAACGTTCGACGCGATTGTTGTCGTACTGGGTTTTGTCGTTGCGCGTGATCCCGACCAGACGATAGGCGGCATTGCCTTCCTTGTCGATCGGACCGGTCATGTCAAAGCCCAGATGAGTCTGGCCGTGATTGCCGATGCCGGCTGTGATTTCATGGTAAGGCTCATCCAGCGGACGCTTGGAGCTGTAGGAGACCAGTCCGCCGGGGGAGTTGCGGCCGTATAGCACGCTGGTCGGGCCGCGATAAACGTCAATGCGTTCCAGGGTAAAGGGGTCGATCTGTACCGAGCTGTAGGTGCCGGAGTCGCTCAGGACTTTTTGTCCGTCCAGGTTCAGGTTGTCAGTGCTGTTTTCGTTAAAGCCGCGCAGGCTGATGTAATCATAGCGACTGGCGCCGCCTACCAGGCCGGTAAAGGCGCCAGGCGTATAACGCAGCGCGTCGGTTCCCGTGGTGGCACCGATGGCGTCAATGCGATCGCGCGTCAGCGATGAAACAGAATGGGGTGTCTCGATCCAGTCCATATCGGCGCGGCTTGCAGCACGACTGACGGTCGACTGGAAACCAATCGTGGGTTCTGTCGATGTGGCGTCGCTGGTGGCGCGGATGATACCCAGCTGAGCGACGGGCGCTGTTTTTGCCTGTTCATTTTGGCTGGGGGTTTGCGCCTGGGCGCCGGACATTGAAAAAAGCGCCAGGACGGCGACATACAGGATGCGGGGAGCCGCAGAAAGGCGAACCATGGACGGGTTCATGATCAAAAATTATCCTTAAAAATCAATATGCAACACAAATAAGAATGATTATTATTTATAATGCGATAAGTTTTGAAAAAATATCAAATTTCATATGAAATATGTCATAAAACACAGGTTTTTTGTTGCAAAACCGTCAACTATTCCGGTGCTGAGTCGATGACCAGAGCCTTTACCTACGAGGATTTTGTGCAGTATGGCGAGCAATATGGGTTCACCCATTGCTTGCCAGATGCCATCGTGCAGGATCCCACTCGTCATCAGGAAACCCTGGCGTATGGCCAGGTCTATGAACAATCCTTATGCAAGGGTGTGACCGTACTGCATTCCGACATGCATTTTCTGGTGCCTTATCACGCCCAGTCCCGTGTGCAGCAGGCGTATTCGTTCGCCATGTTGCTCAACGGACAACTGCGGATTGGGCGCGAACGCTCACCCTTGCAAACAGTAGGCCCCGCTTGCGGTATCAACACCAGCTACCGGAACGAGCGCATGCAGACTCACTATCTGCCGGGTACGCGGCTGGCCGCGCTGGATGTGGTGATTGACCAGACCGAGATTGAACAGAATGATTACACCGAGAGACTGTTGCCGATTCTGGAGGTGGCGCCGGCGACGTTTGCAGTGGGACAGCAGGACGACGCATTTCTGGAAAGTGTGCGATCGCAATTGCAATTGGCGCAGGACGACAGCGTGGGCTCATTGATTTACGAAGCGTTGGGTTTGCAATTGCTGGCGCGGGTAAGAGCAGCACCCGGAGACTGCGTTGAATGGCAGACTGGGGACAGCCTGAGCCGCCTGGATCACGAGCGGCTGAGTGCCTTGCGCGAGCATATTCATCGCCATCCCTGGCAACCGCACACCATTCAATCCATGTCGCAGTTGACAGGCATGGGCGAGAGCGCACTCAGGAAGAAATTTCAAATGAAATTCAGACTGTCGATCATGGCCTGTGTGAAGGAATACCGGCTGCAACTGGCGCAACGCTATCTTGAGCAGGGCGAATCGGTGGAAAAGGTGGCGCTGCTTGCCGGCTACAGGCATGGCAGCAATTTTTCGACAGCGTTCAAAAAGCGGTTTGGCGTCAGCCCCCGGCAGCATCGCCACTAAGCGCCTGGCGTGGCGTAACAGGTGGCTGGGTGTAGCTGTGGCAACTGGCGCGTGGCCATAGTTTTGATGCGCGGGTATGGCTGGTAAACCTATCGTCGGTGAGGCTGGGTGAGAATATAGTTGGTGACGCCATAGGTGGTAAAGCGATAGCCTGAGCGAGGCTGCAGCGCGCATATTACCCCGGCCACTCAGAATAGTGTTTTGTTTGAGCCTTCCGGCGGCGTCAGGCCCAGATGCTGCCAGGTCGTCAGCGTGGCAATGCGTCCCTTGGATGTGCGCTGAATATATCCCTGCTGTATCAGATAGGGTTCGATCACATCTTCGATCGTATCGCGCTCTTCACCGACGGCGGCAGACAGGTTGTCAATGCCCACCGGTCCGCCATCAAATTTATGCACAATGGTTTCAAGGATTTTGCGGTCCATCAGGTCCAGCCCCATGGGGTCCACGTCAAGCATGGCCAGCGCGGCGCTGGCGGCGGTATCGTCGATAATGCCGTTGGAGCGAACATCGGCGTAATCCCGCACACGACGTAGCAGGCGGTTCACGATACGGGGCGTGCCGCGGGCGCGCCGCGCGATTTCATGCGCGCCTTCCGGCGTCATGCCTGCGTTCAGCAAATGGGCGCTACGCGATACGATGCGGGCCAGCTCCTCGGTGTTATAAAACTCCAGACGGGAGACGATGCCAAAGCGATCCCGCAGCGGATTGGTCAGCATGCCCGCGCGAGTGGTGGCGCCGACCAGGGTGAAGGGTTGCAGATCAATCTTGACGCTGCGTGCCGCCGGACCTTCGCCGATCATGATATCGATCTGAAAGTCTTCCAGTGCGGGATACAGAATTTCCTCAACGACGGGCGAGAGGCGGTGAATTTCGTCGATGAACAGAACATCGTTTTTTTCAAGATTGGTCAGCATGGCGGCCAGGTCGCCGGGCCGCTCCAGCACCGGGCCCGAGGTTTGCCGCAATTGGGATCCCATTTCGCGCGCGATGATGTGTGCGAGCGTGGTCTTGCCCAAGCCAGGCGGACCGAACAGCAACACGTGATCCAGGGCCTCCTGGCGTTTGCGCGCCGCCGAGATGAAAATTTCCAGTTGTTCGCGTACCCGGACCTGACCCACGTATTCGTCCAGCGCCTTGGGGCGCAAGGCACGTTCGATGGATTCTTCGTTCGGAGTCATGGTTTCCGGAGAAACAATGCGTGGAGCCGCGCTGGTGAGCGCATCGTTGTGAATGGCCATGGGGCAGGTCGTATCTTCTTCAGGGCTGAGGGTCTGTGCCTATTTTACCTGAACCCCGGGCCGGGCAGTCACGGCCTCGCCAAGTTAGCGGTAGACGAGGTCACGCAGTACCAGTGAAATCCAGGGGACATAGGTTATCAGCATCAGGCAGATCAGAATCACGCCCACGAACGGGATCAGCGACTTGAACAGCCTTTCTATCGGCAGTTTGGCGACGGCACAGGCAGCAAACAGATTGACGCCGAATGGCGGAGTGACCATACCCAGCGCCAGATTCACCACCATAATGATGCCAAAATGCGTGGGATCGATGCCAAACTGCTGGGCGACCGGCAAGAGCAGGGGCGCGAGCACGACAATGGAGGCCGAGGTTTCGATGAACATGCCGATAAAGAACAGGGCGGCGTTGACGCCCAGCAGGAAAGTGGTCTTGTCCGTGAATACGTGACCGAGCCACTCTCCAAGCATGTTTGGCACACCTGCGCGATTGAGCAGAAAACCGAACAGCCCCGCGTTGGCGATCACAAACATGATAATGGCGGTGGACACCACAGTTCTGTGCAGCGTTTCAGTGAGAATCCTGAATGAGATGCGACGGTAGATCAGAATACCCACGATCAGCGCATACACTACAGCAACCACGGACGCCTCGGTTGGAGTGAAAATGCCCCCGTAAATGCCACCCAGAATAATGACCGGCATCAGCAGCGCCAGAAACGACTGACGAAAGGCCTGCAGGATGGGCAAGCGACCATCGCCATCCTGTTTGCCGTATCCATGACGTTTGGCATAAATCCAGACATAGAGCATGAGCGCAACACCGATCAGCGCGCCAGGCAGAATGCCGCCGATGAATAGCTCCCCCACCGATGTATCGGTGGAGACGGCAAACAGAATCATGGGAATAGAAGGCGGGATAATCACGCCCAGTTCGGCGGCGGTGGCCTGCAGCGACGCAGAAAAGGGTTTAGGATAACCATGACGCACCATTGCCGGGATCAGGATGGCGCCGACGGCAAAAGTGGTGGCCACACTGGAACCGGCCACCGCGGCAAAAATCATGCAGGTGATAATACAAGCCATGGCCAAACCGCCCTGGACCGAGCCCACCAGGCTTTTGGCGAAATTGACCATCCGTTCTGAAATGCCGCCCGCTTCCATCAGATTGCCGGCCAGAATAAAGAACGGGATGGCGACCAGCGGATATTTATCCAGGGACGCAAAAATCTGCTGCGCGATCACCAGCCAATTGATGCCGGCCACGTATACGCCAAACAGGCTCGCCAGCCCTATCGAGACGGCAACCGGAATGGTCAGTGCAAAACAGACCAGCATGGATAAAATCATTATTTGCGACATAGGCTGATCCCAGGGCGGCAGAAAAGGCGGTGAGTGTGGGCGGGCATGGCTAGGGACATGGGGCAGGCGTTGACGTTACAGCAGGGTCAGGTCCTCTTCCTGAGATTCTTTCCTGGCGTTGGCCCACTGAATAATCACTGCCAGCAACGCCAGCGCCATGCCGACAGGGATGGCAGCATAAATCCAGGAAATGGAAATACCCAGGCTGGGGATCGTCTGAAATCTTACGCGATAGGTCATGAGCACGCCGATCCAGGTCATCAGGCCAAAAAACACCGCCATGACCAGCATGACAAAGTGCTCCAGCCGTCGCTGCCAGGGATCCCTGAGCAGCGAATGCAGCATTTCAACCTTGAGCATGGCACCCTGACGGCAGGCCAGCACCACGCCCAGCAAGACCAGCCAGATCATTGCCGTTCGGGTCCAGCCTTCACTCCAGTCAGATGGCTCCTGCAGTACGAAGCGGGCAATGACCTGATAAAACGAAGAGCATACCGCCGACACAAGAAACAGCTGGGCAACGATGGAGATCAGCCGGAACAGGGTGCTGTCCAGCATGCGTGTCAATGCATTCATTCAGGGCTCCATGATAGATGCAATGCAGTCGGGTCTACTTCGTATTGCGAATCGACTCGACCAGTTCTTTGCCGAACTTTTTGTAGAACTCTGGGTAGACGGGTTCGACGGCCTTGACGAAGGCGTCATGATCGACATTTTCTTCTACCTGCATGCCTTCTTTTTTCAGCGTCTCGACACCGCTTTTTTCCACGTCATCCACATAGGCGCGCATGGCTTTGGCCGACGCCACGCCTGCCTCTTTGAACTTGGTCTTGTCTTCGTCGGAAAGGCCTTCATAGACGGATGGGGACATCAGAATCAGGGCCGGTCCGTACACATGTGCTGTCAAAGAAAGATACTTTTGCATCTGCGACAACTTGGCAGAGACAATGACAGAAATGGGGTTTTCTTGGCCATCGATGGTGCCTTGTTGCAGGGCAGTGGCCACTTCGGGCCAGGCCATGGGCGTGGGCAGCATGCCGATTTTACGGAAGGCGGTGATGTGGATCGGGTTTTCGGTGGTGCGAATTTTCAGGCCTTTCAGATCGGCCGGCGTTTTGACCGCGCGCACATTATTGGTCAGGTGCCGGAAACCCTGTTCGCCCCAGGCCAGGGCAATCAGGCCCTTTTCGGGAAAGTCGGCCAGCAGTTTCTGGCCGATCGGGCCATCCAGTACCTTGCGCGCGTGATCCAGATCGCGAAACAGGAAAGGAATGTCAATGACGCCGGTTTCTGGAACGAAATTAAGGGTGGCACCGGTAGAGACCACTGCTAGGTCGATGGTGCCCAATTGCAGGCCTTCGATGACTTCGCGTTCACCTCCCAGTGCGCTGTTGGGGAACTGCTGGATTTTTATTTGTCCGTTGGTGCTTTGTCCAATGGCTTTTTCAAAGGCATCTGCAGCGACACCGTAATGAGAGGTTTTGGATAGCGCATAGGCCATTTTCAGCGTCTGCTCTGCCATGGCAGGGCTTATGGCCACCGCTGACAGCAGGCTGGCTGCCAATACTTTTTTGATCCATTGAACGCGCATGATATTGTCTCCCCAAGTAATGGGTTGTAAACGTTGAAATAAAAATAATCGGATTACTTTAAGGCAATATTGACGGCGTACGCGGCATTTCGTTTGTAATTAGTGCAAACCCTAGGCGCTGAGCGGGTCCCGGCGCTATCCGGCAAGGTTCGTGGACGGTCAAGCCGCCGGGTACGTGCCGCGCCTTAACTGGAGAGCGCCTTGAGCGCCGCCCGAATACCTTCGGACACGCCCAGGTCGGCCGGCAGTGTTTTGACTACGGCACGCGCCTCGCGGTCAGAATAGCCCAGTGCCAGCAAAGCGTTCAGCACGTCATTCTGGCCGGTGACGGCGGGTGTGGCCGGGGCAATGGCATCCAGCTTGCCGCGCAGTTCCAGTAGCAGTCGTTCTGCCGTTTTTTTACCGATACCCGGCACCCGGGTGAGCAGGGCGGTATCCTGTTGCGCGACAGCGGCCGACAGATCGGCGCTGCTCATGCCCGAGAGTACGGCCAGGGCCGTACGTGCTCCGATACCCGTGACCTTGATGAGGGCGCGAAACGTTGCGCGCTCGTCCTGGCGCAGAAAGCCGTAGAGCACATGCGCATCTTCCCGAATGGCCAGATGCGTGTATAGCGTGACTTTGGCGCCCGCTTCGGGCAGATCATAATAGGTGCTCATGGGCACATCAATATCGTAGCCCACGCCGTTGACATCCAGGCACAGGCCCGGCGGTTGTTTTTCAATCAGCAGGCCGGTCAGTCGTCCGATCATCAGATACTCCACAGGCCCTGTCAGGGCAGGGCGCGTCAATAATAGAAAAAAAGCTATGGTACACAACCCTGGGAAAAGGGTGTATCAAAACAGGGTCAATCAATTTACAGGGTGCGTTGATTATTCAGTCGATTAGTCGATCAGTCGTCCGGCACGCAGTCGCGTGCGTCCCCGTCGAGCCATCGATACACCCTGGCCGGCGAGTCGGCCCGCCAGCGGTGCGGCATGGGCGTGACAGATCGCGCAGGCCAGCGCATCGGCTGAATCTGGCGCAGGCAGACTGTTGAGCGTGAGCAGACGCTGCACCATGTGCTGAACCTGTTCCTTCTGGGCGTGACCATTGCCGACCACGGCTTTCTTGATTTGCAACGCCGTGTATTCCGTTACATCCAGGTGCCGGTCGGCCAGTGCGCACATGGCCGCGCCACGCGCCTGTCCCAGCAATAGCGTAGATGATGGGTTGGTATTGACAAAGACCTTTTCCAGCGCCGACTCGGTGGGTGAATAGGTGTCGACGACTTCGCGGATACTGTCCAGAATGACTTTCAATCGCTCTTGCAAAGGCAGGTCCGAAGGAACCACGATGGTACCGCTGGCAACATATGAGATGCGCATGCCGGCAGCGTCAATCACGCCAAAGCCGGTACGGCGCAAGCCCGGGTCAATGCCAAGTATCCTCAACATCTGTGACTCCCTGGAAAAACCCCGGCCTGGGCCGGGGCGTATGACATTTGCAATTAATGGCGGAAGTGCCTGGTGCCGGTCAGCACCATGGCGATGCCATGCTCGTCTGCCGCCGCAATCACTTCGTCATCGCGCATGCTGCCGCCGGGCTGAATGATGCAGTCGGCGCCCGCTTCGACAATGACATCCAGTCCATCGCGAAATGGGAAGAATGCGTCAGACGCAGCCGCCGTGTTCTTCAGCGACAATCCGGCATTGCCCGCCTTGATTGATGCGATGCGTGCCGAGTCGATGCGGCTCATCTGGCCTGCGCCCACGCCGTAAGTCATGCCGTCGCGGCAAAACACAATGGCGTTGGATTTGACAAACTGTGCCACGTTCCACGCAAACAGCAGATCATCCATTTGCTGTGCCGTGGGCTGCTTGCGTGTAACCACTTTGCAGTCGGCCGCAGCCAGCGGTTTGTGATCGGGATTCTGCACCAACCAGCCGCCGCCTACGCGCTTGACGTCAAATGGGTTCTGGCCGGCGCCCAGGGCTACTGTCAGAACACGTACGTTCTTCTTGTTGGCCAGCAGCACCAGTGCATCGTCTGTATATTCAGGCGCCAGCAGGACTTCGACAAACTGCTCGCTCACGGCCTGCGCCGTGGCTTCGTCGACGATGCGATTGAAGGCAATAATGCCGCCAAATGCAGAAGTCGGATCGGTTTTGAACGCCTTGCGGTAAGCCTCGGCAGCGTCTTGGGCAACCGCCACTCCACAAGGATTGGCATGCTTGACGATGACGCAGGCAGGGGCCTCGAAGGTGCGAACACATTCCCATGCGGCATCTGCGTCGGCAATGTTGTTATAAGAAAGTTCCTTGCCCTGCAACTGTTCGTAGTTGCCCAGCACGCCTGCAGGCACGCTGGTGTCCAGATAGAACGCGGCAGACTGATGTGGGTTCTCGCCATAGCGCAATGCCTGATGCTGTTTCAGTTGAATCGTCAGGGTTTGCGGCCAGCTCTGGCGGGCAGGTTCATTTTCCTGTGCGGGCTCGTCATCGGTGATGGCGCTCAGGTAGTTGGCAATCGCGCCATCATAGGCGGCTGTGTGGGCATATACTTTTTTGGCTAGAGACAGGCGCAGACCATAAGAGGTCGCACCGTTTTCATCCAGCTCACGCAGAACGGCTTCGTAGTCGGTCGGATCAATGACGACTGTGACGCCGCCTTCCCGTGTACCGTGATTTTTTGCAGCGGCGCGCAGCATGGCCGGGCCGCCGATATCAATGTTTTCAACCGCATCGGCAAACGAGCAACCGGGCTTGGCAATCGTTTCACGGAACGGATACAGGTTGACCACCAGCAGATCAATCGGATCAATATTGTTGGATTTCAATGTGTCCAGATGCGCCTGACTGTCGCGACGCGCCAGCAGCCCGCCGTGGATGCGCGGGTGCAGGGTCTTGACGCGGCCATCCAGAATCTCCGGCGACTGCGTATGCTCGGCCACTTCGGTGACCTCCAGTCCTTCTTTTTTCAGCAGTGCTGCCGTGCCACCGGTAGACAGGATTTTGACGCCGCGGCTTTGGAGCGCGCGGGCCAATTCAACGATACCGGTTTTATCCGATACGGAAAGTAATGCGGTCTTGATAGTCATGAGAAATAATTACAGTAAATGATGAGAAAGCAGTTTCTTGCGCAGGGTGTTGCGGGTAATGCCCAGCATGTCTGCGGCACGCGACTGGTTGTGCCCGGCCTTGCTCATGACCACTTCAAGCAGCGGCTTCTCTACGCAGCTGGTGACCATGTTCCACAGGTTGCCGGCTTCGCCGTCGCCCAATTCTTTAAAATAAAGTTCAAGATTTGTGCGGACACATTCCTGAAGATCTTGTGTGTTATTCATAATGGCGGTGAGGGGGAAATTTTTGTTGTTTTGGCTAATGGACTGCAGCAAGTGGAACCCGCGGCGCTGATTCGTTGACCAGCTTGGTGAACCACTGATTGACTGCATTGTACTGCGCCTGACAGGTTTCAAGGCAATTCATCTGCTGCCGAAACAATTCTGCGTCCGGCAGGTTGCCGATATACCAGCCAATATGCTTGCGCGCCGTACGTACTCCTGTGTATTCGCCATAGAACTGATAGTGATGATCCAGATGCGCCAGCAGCACATCGCGCATATGCGCCCACGATGGCGGCGCCAGAAAGGTGCCGGTTTCCAGATAGTGATTGATCTCCCGGAAAATCCATGGATTCCCCTGAGCGGCCCGGCCAATCATAATGGCGTCGGCGCCGGTGTAGTTCAGGACATACTGCGCCTTGAGCGGATCGGTAATATCGCCGTTGGCAATGACAGGAATCGAAATTGCAGCCTTGACCGCGGCGATAGTGTCGTACTCGGCCTGGCCGGCATACAGGTCGCAGCGGGTGCGTCCATGCAGGGTAAGCGCCGCGATGCCGGCGTCTTCTGCCAGCCTGGCAATACGCAGGGCGTTACGGCTTTGTCGATCCCAGCCGGTGCGTGTCTTGAGCGTGACCGGCACATCAAACGGCCGGCAGGCGTCAACCACGGTCTGCAAAATGCGCGCCACCAGCTCTTCGTCGCGCAGTAGCGCCGATCCGGACGCCACATGGCACACCTTTTTGACCGGGCATCCCATATTAATATCAATAATGCGCGCACCCTTGCGAATATTGAAAACAGCGGCCTCGGCCAGCATGACCGGGTCGGCGCCCGCGATCTGCACGGCGATCGGATCAATCTCGCCGTCGTGGTTCAGCCTTCTGGAGGTCTTGACGCTATCCCACAGGGCGGGATTGCTGGCGGCCATTTCAGAGACGGCATAGCCTGCGCCCAATTGCTTGCACAACTGGCGAAACGGTCTGTCCGTGACCCCCGCCATGGGGGCAACGAAAACAGGATTGGGAAGAGTCCAGGCGCCGATTTGCATGAGCACATTTTAACCAAGGTTGGGCGGCCGGGTGATAAAAGCACCGGCCATGTTCAGTTTCGATAGCCCTGCAGCAGATGACGGGCCAGTGGTCGGCGCAGGGGTTCGGCCAGGTCGAGTGCCAGCAGGGACAGGCCGCAGGCATGTTCGATCAGTGGGTTGCCCGTGGTGAAAATGCGTGGCATCAAATCGGTCAGCTGGCGGGTAATGCCCCGATCAGTGCGCCGCAGCGTTGCGAAGTCAGCCAAGGGTGTCTGGAGATCACCTTGGGGATCAACACACCAGCGCTGCAGCGCGTGAACCAGTCCGGCCACGTCACGCAGGCCCAGGTTCAGCCCCTGGCCGGCCACCGGGTGCAGCGTTTGCGCCGCGTTGCCAATGGTCACGATGCGACCGTCCACGGTGTTTTTTGTGACATTGAGCGCCAGCGGAAAAAGATGGCGCGGTTCCAGCACAGTGAAAGGGCCCAGACGCTGGCCGAAATGCTCGGTCAGCTGGTGGGAAAAAGCGGCATCATCCGCTTCAAGCAACTGGCGCGCGCGCGCCGGGGTTGTGCACCAGACGATAGACTGGGCATCGGCAAACACCGGGTGCGGCAGGACGGCCAGCGGGCCCTCGCGGGTAAACCGCTCCCACGCCCAGCCGCCGCGCGGCAGCGCGGCGCGGGCAGAAGTAATGATTGCGTGCTGTCGATAGTCGCGCAATTTTGTGTCGGGTTTGGCGCCGTCACATTGCACGACGATACGCGCGCGATAGGTCTGTTGACCCTGGGTGATGGTGGCTGCAGTGCCCGCACTGTCGTTGGCCACGTTGGCCGGCGCGCCCGACAGTCTTACCGTACGGCCTTCATGGACGCTTTGTTGCAGACGGGCGTGAATAGCGCGATAAGGAACCACATAGCCCAGGGCCGGGACATCAAAATCGGTATGGCGAATGAGCGTGCGGCCCAGCCGGCCTTTTTGCGAAACATGGACAGTGTCGATGGCGGCGTGCTCATCGGGCCAGCCCTGCAGGGTTTCCAGAAATTGCCGACTGCCGTGATTGAGCGCCAGCACTCGGGTATCGCGTGCCGGATTGTGCATGGCCGGGCTGTCCGCCTGGAACAGGGCGATCCTGGCTGTTGTACCGGGCAGGGTATCCAGGGCACGGGCAAGCGCCAGGCCGACCGGGCCTGCGCCGATAATAGCGATATCAAAATCAAGGTTTTCCATAGCGCTATTTTACCCTTTTGTCCGAAAAAATCCGGCAGGCGCACCTGCGAGCCTGCGTGTCGTACAATATAGCCTCCCAAGTCGGCAGCGCGCCAGACATCGTGCAAATATTGAATCATACATGTTGAATCAGTTGTGGCGGGCTCGGCCTGCAACCCATTTTCGATCCAAAACCGTGGCCGGCTTTCTGGCCTGTTTTTTCGGTATTTTCGGTTTGCAGAACTGGTATTTGAAACGGCCTGTTGCTCCTGTCATCACGATTGTGAGCGCTGCGCTGCTGGCGTGGTCGTTTACCCAGCCTGTCTGGTGGGATTCCATACCGTTTTTTATCCTGTTTGTACCCCTGTGGGCGGGGTTTATCGAATCGGCGGTTTACTGCCTGAAGCCGGATGAAAAATTCGATGCGCTCTACAATACCAATCAGGTGCGGCGCAAACCCTCCGGCGTGCCGCCCGGGCTGATGGCTTTGCTCAATCTGCTGATCGCCGGCATGGTAAGCATGTTTACGCTATCCATGGTGGTGGCGCACGTGACCTGCCTGCATATGACGTGCTAGCGGCTCGCGCACAAACGGGCTTACAAGGCCGCCGTTGGTCAATACGGCGCAGATATACACAAGAGGTTTTATACCAATGGATCTGGACTTGATGCACTGGCTTCGGCCCTGGGAGTTTTCTCCTACGCTGATTGCCCTGTTTATCCTTGCTGCATGGCTGTTCTTGCGAGGTACTCGCAAGCATCACGTGACGCTTGCCAGACAGATATTATTCTGGTCCGGCTTCGTGCTGGTCTATCTGTCCCTGCATACACATGTTGATTATTATGCCGAGCGCATGTTTTTTGTCCATCGGATTCAGCACTTGGTGTTGCATCACCTGGGCCCCTTGCTGATCATGGGCGCCTACCCCGGACAGGTCATGCGTGCCGGGCTCCCCCTGCGCGCCCGCGTCTGGCTGCGTGATTATCGTCGCAGTTTTTCGGGGCGCTTCATTACCGGGCTGTTGACCAATAAAATCCTGGTGCCTTTCCTGTTCGTGTTCCTGGTGCTGTTCTGGCTGCTGCCGACCATCCAGTTTTATTCCATGCTGGACTGGCGCCTGTACCGATTGATGAACTGGTCTGTGGTCATCAGCGGCTTTATGTACTGGAACCTGATTCTGGACCGACGTCCCTATGTTGCGCCCACACTCACGGCGAAAACCTGGATCGGGCGCTTTTTCCAGTGGACGATCGCATCTGGCTCCCCGGCGGTCTTGTCGCCCGGGGCACGGATTATCTCACCCATTATTACCATGTTGCCGCAAATGATTGTGGGCGCGGTTATTACCTTTACGACGACCGATATTTATCCGCTGTTTGATTTATGCGGGCGCGCATTACCCATGTCTGCGGTGACCGACCAGAGTATCGGCGGTCTGACCATGTGGATTCCGGCGGCCATGGTGGAAACTTTCGGCTTGCTTTTTGCATTGGGGACCATGATGCGCCTGTCGGCCAAGGGACGGCAGAAAACCGGCAGGCAGATGCGCGAAATGCGGCTTGCCCAGCAGCAGCTCAAGGCGGTTTAATCCGCCCCGAACGCTTCGCAAAAAAGCCGATTCATGACAGATCGGCTTTTTTTGCGAGTCTGTTTCTATCGGCGTTCAATAAAGAACTGTTCCAGTCTGCGCGGCAGCCAGGTCAGGTCGCCGCGGCCTGTTCCGCTGGCAAAACCGGCATGACCGCCGCTGCCCGGATAGTGCAGCAGTACCTGGTCGCTGCATTGCCCTGGGGCCGGCAGACTGGCCTGCGGAATAAAGGGGTCGTTACGTGCATTGAGCAACAGGGTCGGTACCCGAATACCCCTGAGTTTATAGGTGCTGGAGCAGCGCGACCAATAGTCGAGTGCGCTGCGAAAGCCATGTACTGGCCCTGTATAGGCATCGTCAAAATCCAGCAGTGTGCGTGCGCGCAGGGCTTTGTTCCAGTTGAGTATCCCGGGAAATGCAGCCGCTTTCTGCTGGATTTTTGTGCGCATACTGGCCAGAAAATGCGGCGTATATACATAACGACCGATCACACTGTTTTGCAATTGCATCCCTGTTGCCACCAGGTCGATCGGCACTGAAATACCCGCAACCCCGTGCAGCCAGGACAGTTGAGCGCCTTGTTCTCCGGTATATTTAAGCAGCGCGTTACCGCCCAGGGAAACGCCCGCCGCATGCCATTGTGCCTGTGGCAACTGGCTGCGAACCTGGGTCAGAATGAAGTTCACATCGCCGGAGTCGCCCGAAAAATAGGAACGTGCCAGCCGATTCGGTTCACCAGAGCAGCCGCGAAAGTGGGCGACGGCGACCATCCACCCTAGCGCCACGAAGTGGGCGCCGATTGCCTGGGCGTAATGGCTTTTGCTATTGCCTTCCAGTCCGTGAAAAATGACCAGCGCTTTCCCGTCAAACCCGCCATCCGAATGCTGCCGGGGCCCGGCCCAGTCAATATCCAGAAAATCACCGTCGCTTGTATTGAGCCGTTGCCGCAAGAAATGCTGGCGGGTGCGGCGGCCCCATTGCATGGCGGCAATCGTCTGGATATGGCCTTCGCATTGCCAGTTTGGAGAGGGGCAGGGGGTTAGATCGAGTCGGGCGGTCACGGGAAATCCGGTATGGCGGCACGCGGTGGTGCGTGAACAGGCTAATGCAGCAGATTGGGGATGTCGTGCATGTCGGACAGCAGCACATCGGAGGGGGCGGGCGCGGCGTGGTGGTGCACCAGATGCCAGCCGGTACGACCCTTGTGATAGACGTTGGTGGCGTAAAAAAGCAGTTCGCGGTTGCCGCGAGGCGTATTGGCCTGTACTTCTTCGATCAGCACATGGATGACTGTCATGCCATAGGTAATGACAACCGGCTGGTGCGCATGGATATGAACCGGCCCGCTATTGAGCAGTTCCTGCCATGAGGACTGAATGGCGCTGGTGCCCGTCAAACGTTCGCCGCCCGGATGAATACAGACTGTTTCTTCATCGTCTGCCCAGGTATGCATGACGCGCATGGCGTCGCCCAGGCGTAATGCTTCGTAGAACGCCTGTTCCACTTCGTCGGGGGTGGCGAACACCGCGCGCTTGGGCGCGGTCGTGCTTTTAGTGCCCATGCACCTTCTCGCCTTCTTTCAGCTTGTAGACGGCACCGCAATACGGGCAGGCAGCGGCACCGGTTTTGGTGACATCCAGAAAGACGCGCGGATGCATGCTCCAGGTGGGCGCGTTCGGGCCGGGGCAGTACACAGGCAAGTCGCTGGCAGATACCTCGATAGGAGCCGTTTGTAATTGTGCAGACATCAGATACTTCCTAAAAAAGCGGTAGGACACGGTGCGCGTCAAATCGGGCGCGCAGATCGGGCGGTAAGAGGGCGCGGTGTTGCAGTACAGCGTCACTTTGACAGCAAAAGCGGCGATGCACCATTATATTTCTGCAGTATGGCAGGTGCAACGGGGATACCCTTGCTGCTTTTGCTAGAATTTCCTGCATACTTCAAACGCCGCTTTCCATACGCCGCTTAACCAGCGTATTGTACAGCACAAGGAACCATTTTGTTTTCCCCGTTTACTCTTTTTGCGCGGGCCGTGCCTGCCGCAAATTCTGCGCATCGGCTGGCGCGTCGGCAGGCGGCGCAACTGGGAATGCGTGCAGTTGCCCCTCATCTGCTGGCGCTGGCCGCCTGGGGCTTCGTGTCCGGGGTGGCCATGGTCAATTATGGCCTGTCATTCTGGCAGTCCATGATCATGTCGCTATGGGTCTATGCCGGTTCGGCCCAGCTCACGGCCCTGCCACTCATGGCAGCGGGTGCACCAGTGTGGATGGTGTTCCTGGCCGGTTTCATCGTGAATATCCGTTTTGTCATTTTCGGGGCGACCCTCTATCCGTTTTTTGAGCGGTACTCTCATTTCAAGCGCCTGGTGCTCGGCTATTTGCTGACCGACATCAATTATGTGGTGTTTGTCAGCCTGTTCCGTCACGTGCGCCAGAAGCGACGCACGGTTTATGTCTGGGCGTATCTGACCATGGGCAGCGCCATCGCGGCGGCATGGCAGTTAAGTACTCTGGCCGGGGTGCTGATCGGCGATCGGGTGCCGCGCGAGTGGTCGCTGGAATTTGCCGGCGTGCTGACCCTGATGGCCGTGGTCATTCCCCTGATCAAGGGTCGCCCCATGCTGATTACCGTGCTGGTGGCGGGCGTCGTTGCCTGGGTCGGGCAACCGTTGCCGCTGCGCATGGGCTTGTTTATCGCCATCATTGCCGGCATTGCCGCGGGGATGGTTTCAGAGAAAATGGCCGGCAGGGGTGTTCGGGCATGAGTGATACCTATATTGCACTTGTAATTTTGATGCTGGGTATCGGCAGTCTGCTGACGCGTGCCGGTTATCTGATGCTGGGACAGTACTTTCCCCTGAGCAAAGCGGTTAGCCGTGGACTGCGCTATGCCCCGGTGGCGGCGCTGACCGCGATTGTGGTACCCAGCCTGCTGCCCTGGACGGCAGGCGAGTGGCCGCAGGTCGGAGCCGAGTTTTTCGCCGCCGTGGCGGCTGCCCTGGCTTTTTTGCGCGTGCGCAATATTCTTTTTATGATTGGCGTGGGCATGATCATCTTGTGGCTTTTACGCTGGCTTTTCTAAGGCTTTCTCCCTATTCGCAGTCTCAAGGGCATGGAACGGCGCATGAGTAGAGTAAAATGTCGTTTTCGCGGCTTGCCGCAATACTCAGTTCCCCCTTTATATACATTTGATGACCGACCCCAATACGACCTCCAACGGCAAAACAGCCACCTTTGAATCCTTTTCCGAGGTTGGCCTGCACCCTGATCTGCTCAAGGCAGTGATGGCCAGCGGCTATACCAAGCCGACGCCGATTCAGGAACAGGCCATGCCCCTGATCATGGACGGTCGCGATATCATGGGCGCTGCCCAGACCGGCACCGGCAAAACCGCCGCCTTTACGTTGCCGCTGCTGCACCGGCTCATGCCCATGGCCAATTCCAGCATGTCGCCGGCCCGACATCCGGTGCGTGCGCTGATTCTTGCGCCTACCCGCGAACTGGCCGATCAGGTCGCCGACAGCGTCAAACGCTACAGCCACAGCTCTCCATTGCGCGTGGCTGTTGTTTTTGGTGGGGTAGACATGAATGCCCAGCGCGATCAGTTGCGCAAGGGCTGTGAATTGCTGATTGCCACGCCAGGCCGGCTGCTGGATCATATCGAACAGAAAAACGTCAGCCTGAGCCAGGTCAGCGTGCTGGTACTGGATGAAGCCGACCGCATGCTGGACATGGGGTTCCTGCCTGATCTTGAGCGCATTGTGCGCCTGTTGCCCAAACCGCGGCAGAGCCTGTTGTTTTCGGCCACATTCAGTAATGACATCCGCAAGCTGGCACGCAGCTTTTTGAACAACCCGGTGGAAATCAACGTGGCGCCGCGTAATGCAACAGCCGAAACCGTCACGCAAATTGCCTACCCGGTGGCGGCAAATGAAAAGAAAGCTGCTGTACTGTACACACTCAAGTCGCGCAATCTGAGCCAGGTCATTGTCTTTGTCAATACCAAAATCGGCGCCAGCCGGGTGGCCAGAGAACTGGTCAGCGAAGGGATCAATGCCGAATCCATCCACGGCGATCGTTCGCAGGCCGAGCGCATCAAGGCGCTGGAAGGATTCAAATCCGGCGATATCTCCGTCCTGGTGGCGACCGATGTCGCAGCCCGGGGGCTGGATGTGGTCGGACTGCCCTGCGTGATCAACATGGATCTGCCCTACAATGCTGAAGATTACGTGCACCGTATCGGACGTACCGGCCGGGCAGGAGCCAAGGGCGAGGCCATTGCCTTCTATACCCAGACCGAAGAGCGCCTGCTCGAAGATATCGAAAAGCTCATCAAGACCCCGGTGCCCAGGGGCGTGTTGTCCATTCCCAGTGTTTTCCTGACGCGCGGACATCACCCATCACGATCCTCATCGGGCAAACCCGAGCGCTACAAGAAAACGTTCCCCGCCAGCCGGGCGGCTCCAATTGACGATTTTTTCTTCCGTCCTTACGAGCCGAGTACAGGCAAAGCTCAGCCCGCGGCTGATACAACCACCAACCGTCGCCATGACGGTCACGGACCCAAGCCCATGCTGGCCGTCCTGTTGGGTGGCCGTCCCAATAACGGCAATTGATGTTTCAGTCGCCTTCATCCACTTGAAACGGCGACACTTCATTCCTACATTCCTGTTTGGCATACCGTCACAATCGGATGCAGGGCGCCGTTGTGGTCGACGGTAGTTGTTTGCCTGCCCGGGGCAGCCTGGCTCGCGACGACGGTTTCTGGCGGTGTTTGCTTCCGGTTGTGGAAGCGCTCGGTCAATCAGGCCGCCGTGGTCAATCGTTTTACGCAGAAGCGGGATTTCGTTTATGCAGACGCGGCCAGAAGGGTACGCAGATCTGCGGGGCCTTCGGCGTGGGTGTCGGGCTCTTCCTGGATCGCCTGCATCATGCGCTCCAAATGACTGATGTAGGGCAGCATGGTGCCGAAAAACCGGGTCTGGCCGGCCGTTTGAATCAACAGCGTCGGGAAGTTTTCAACGTCCAGGTCGTCCAGCAGTTCGGGATTGTCTTCGACGTCGACCCACAGGAACAGATGTTGCGGATACCGTTCGCTCAAGGCGGTGAATGCGCCTTGGTAATCGCCACATGTATCGCACCACGCGGCGCAGTAACAGGCAACAAGCCAGGTCTCGGGGTTGTCCAGCGCCTGCAGCAATTGCGGCACATGCGCGGCAGGATTTTGAATGAACATAATTGATCTGCAAATAGGTCGCGGTTGAATCTGAACCATTTACGCCTTCGCGCAAAGGGAAAGTCATGCAAAATAGTACACCATTCCGCTCGCAATCAGTGAATGCGCCGTCCCCCTATGATGGTGTGGGCCGGGCGTTTGGTCGGGCGATGGTCTCGCAATTGCAGCCACGCATGCTGCTGGCGCTGCTTCTGCCTTTTGGCGCCGCGCTCATCGCCATGTTGTTTTTCGCGCGTTTTCTGTGGGGGCCGGTTTCGGACTGGCTGGATCTGTTTGTCACGCAGTCGGAACTGATGACTGACATGGACAGCTGGATGGCGGGCATCGGTCTGTTCTCGCTGACCATGTACCTGGTGCATATTTTGGTGTTTGTCATCATGGTGACCGTCGGCAGCAGCATTGGCCTGCTGATCGCGGCGGTGCTGGTCATGCCCATGGTGGTGGGCCATGTGGCGCGGACTGATTATCCACAGTTGGAGCGGCGCGGCAGCCAGGTTTTTGTATCGAGCCTGATCAACTCGCTCAAAGTGGGGGCTATTTTCATTGTCGGTTGGGTTGTCACGCTCCCGTTTTGGCTTATTCCGCCGGTGGCCATCCTGCTGCATATTTTCTGGTGGGCCTACGCATTTACCCATATGTTGCGCTTTGATGCCCTGGTGGAGCATGCGACGCTTGCCGAGCGGGCGCGGGTCATTACCGGTACGCGCGGCGGTGCCTGGCTGATCGGCACGATCTGCGCGGCTATCAACCTTTTCCCTCTGACATGGATCGTGCTGCCTGTCTTTACCTCGCTGGTATACGCACATCATGGCCTGAATGCGCTCGCCCAGGTGCGTGGCGACAGCCCGTTGCTATTGCCAGCAGAGTCTGACCTTTAGCGTTAGAATAGCGTCATCCGGACGCCGGTAAACAACAAGGATCAGCATTATGAATGACAAGGCAGCACGTAAAATCAGTTTGATTATTGTCGGGGATGAAATCCTTTCCGGTCGGCGTCAGGACAAGCACCTGTCCAAAATCATCGAATTGCTGGGCGCGCGCGGCATGCAATTGTCCCGCGCCGAATTTCTTCCGGATGATCTGGAAACACTGATTGCTGCCTATAAGCGCAGCTTTGCTTCCGGCGATATCGTGTTTTCCAGCGGTGGCATTGGCGCCACGCCCGATGACAAAACCCGTACTGCCGTCGCGCAGGCGCTGGGCGTTTCGCTTGCACTGCATCCCGAAGCGGAACAACTGATTACCGAACGTTTTGCGCAACTTGCCCGCGAAGGCCGCGGCACGCATGACCCCGGTTCTCCTGAAAATCAGCGTCGCCTGGCCATGGGCGTGTTTCCGGTAGGCGCTGAGATCGTGCCCAATCCCTATAACCGAATTCCCGGCTTTTTTATTCACGATCACACCTTTGTTCCCGGTTTTCCGGAAATGGCCTGGCCCATGGTGGAGTGGACCCTGGACAATCGGTATGCCGACTATCAAAACCTGCGTCAGCTGGTCTCGCATAACATTCTGGCGTATGGCGTGCCTGAATCGCGCATTACGCCGGCGCTTGAACATATTGAAACGCAATGGTCGGGTATCAGCACTTTCAGTCTGCCGACGATGGGGCAGGGCGCGGGTGCCTATATTGATCTGGGCGTCAAAGGAGAGGAACCCGCGGCCAGCGATGCGTTCGATTATTTGAAGGGCGAAATACTGCGGGTTGGCGGTCGGTTTCATCCGGATAAACCCGTATAACCCCCCTGGGAAGCTGTTTGAAAAAGGAAATAGGGCAGTAAAATGTTCCTATTTTTCACAATATGGGATAGAATATATTGCACTGCAATATACAAACATCCATTATGGCAAACCGGCTTTTACACGCGCATGCAACGTCCGAGTCCGACAAACCGGACATCGCCTCAGGCATCAGTATCCAGGTTCTGGAACGAACCATGAAAGTGCTGGATGTGCTGGCTGACCAGCCTCACCCGGTTTCACTGAAGGACATTGCTGCGCTCACCCAACTACATGCTTCAACGGCGCACCGGATCCTGAACGATCTGGCGGTGGGGCGTTATGTCGAACGGGTCAATAACGGCATGTACCAATTGGGTATCCGTCTTCTCGAGTTGGGTGCACTGGTCAAGGATCGGCTCAATGTACGCGATGTTGCGCACGATTATCTGCAGACTTTGCATCATCTGACCGGTCAGACCGTGAATTTGTCTATTCAGCAGGGTGACGACATTGTCTATATCGATCGCGCCTGGAGTGAACGTTCGGGCATGCAGGTGGTGCGCGCCATCGGCGGGCGGGCGCCGCTGCATCTGACCTCTGTCGGTAAATTGTTTCTGGCCTCTGCAGACGCGCGTTTTGTCCGGGCCTATGCAACGCGCACCGGCCTGTCCGGCAATACCCGCAACAGTCTGACCGACCTGGAGCGTCTTGAGCGTGATCTGAGTTTTGTGCGGCGCCATGGCTATGCACGCGACAATGAAGAGCTTGAGCTGGGGGTGCGCTGCATTTCGGCGGGTATTTATGACGATTCCGGCAAGCTGGTGGCGGGTCTGTCGATCTCTGCACCTGCAGAACGATTACAGGAAGAGTGGGTCGATATGCTGGTAAGCACCGCAGCAAAAATATCAGGTGCCCTGGGTTACGAATAAGCCTTGCAAAGGGTGATGGGGTGGCTGTCTGCTCAGCCACTTGACCCGGCTTGTGTCATGGCGTAGTCACAGAAAATAGTTAATATTCAATAAATTATCTGACGCCATCACGCTATTTCTATATTTTTTGTGCAATGCACAAAAAAGACTTGATTTGGAAAAAATGGTGTGTATAATTTGATTGTGCAATGCAATAAATGGGTGGGTAGCTTTGCCCAGCAGTGAATAAGACATTGCCGCCAGCGCAACAAACTGTTTCCAGCAGATGTGTACGTGGATCGCCACAAAGCATCTGTCTCATTTGACACCGTACTCTCTACCGAGGACTTATTATCATGAGCGCCATTCCACAACAAATTATTGATCGTCAAAAATCAGCATTGAACGCAGCCGTTGCCGTTCAGGGTTCGCTGTTTGGCGGTTTCGAAAAACTCGTTGACCTGAACCTGAAAGTAATCAAAGCCACACTGGGCGAAGTTGCCGAGCAGTCTCAGCAGGTTGCAGAAATCAAGGATCCCCAGGAAGCTGCCGCTTTTGTTTCTTCTTTGGCTCAGCCCAACTCTGAAAAAGCGATTGCGTATACACGCCACGTGTATGACATCGTGTCCGGCGTCAGCAACGAGCTGATCAAACTGACAGAAGCCCAGGTTGCCGAAGGTCAGCAGCAGGTTTCTGAAGCCATCGACCAACTGGCAAAAAACGCGCCTACCGGTTCTGAAAGCGCTGTTGCCTTGATGAAATCTTCGCTGGCTACTGTTTCTACCGCTTATGATTCAATGAACAAAGCGGCTAAACAGGCTGCCGAAGTGGCCGAGTCCAACCTCTCTGCTGCAACCAATGCAACGATCAAAGCCACGGAGTCTGCAACCAAAGCGGCTGCGACTGCAACCCGTTCTGCTGCCCGTCGTCAGGCTTAATTTCTGCGATTGATGGATGGCGCCCCAGGGCGCCGACCATGTTCATCGAGGTCTTAGGCCGTTATATAAACATTCACCGCCACAGGCTGGTTTTATTCCAGCGTCTGGCGGTGAATTTTTTGCAGTTCAATTGAATCAGGCCTGCTGTGTGTTCGGGGCCCGGGCGATGGCCTGAACGCACTCATCCACGAGCTCGGGGCCGCGATAGATAAGACCGGTATAAAGCTGAATGGCGTTGGCGCCTGCCTGTATTTTTTCCGCCGCCTGTGCGCCTTGCATAATGCCACCCACGCCAATAATTGGATAGTCCTTGCCCAGGGACTGGCGCAGCCCCTGAATGACTTTCAGTGACGCTTCGTGCAAGGGTCGTCCGGACATCCCGCCTTTTTCCTTGGCGTAATGCAATCCGTTCACGCCCTTGCGCGACAAAGTCGTATTGGTGGCGATCACGCCATCAATCTCATATTGCGGCAGCAGGTCTGCAATCGTTGCAATCTGGCTGGCATCCAGGTCGGGGGCGATTTTCACCACGACCGGCACAGCCCGGCCATGCCGGTCAGCCAGCTCCTTGCGTTTTTCGCGCAGGGCGGTCAGCAGCCCGGTCAGCTCATCGGCTTGCTGCAGGGCGCGCAGGTTCTGCGTGTTGGGCGATGAAATATTAACGGTGACATAATCGGCCTGAGGGTATACCGCTTCAAGTCCCAGCAGATAATCATTGGCCGCCTGCTCTATAGGTGTGCTGGCATTCTTGCCGATATTCAGGCCGAGGATGCCGCCCTGTTTTTTCCATTCGCTGGTCGCGACATTGGCCAGAAAGGCATCCAGGCCAAGATTGTTGAACCCCAGGCGATTGATGAGGGCGCTGGCTTCAGGCAGCCGGAACATGCGGGGCTTGGGATTGCCAGGCTGCGCCTTGGGTGTGACAGTGCCCACTTCAATGAATCCAAACCCCATATGGCCCAGTGCATCGATATAGGCGCCGTTTTTGTCCAGGCCGGCGGCCAGGCCCACCGGATTGGGTAAATTCAGGTTCAGCAGACGCAACGGCGCGGCCGGTTTTGCGTCCAGCACTTTTTTCAGCAAACCCCATTGATGCAGTTTGTTGAGTCCTTCCAGCGTACGTTCGTGCGCGCGCTCGGGGTCCATGGAAAACAGCACCGGGCGGATCAGTGGGTATAGGCGATAGGCGAGTGACATGATATATCAGAGAGTAGGTGGATCGGACAGATCAAGCTCGGTACTGTCGGTCCAGCGGTGATTAATATAAAGCTCGATAGGCGTAAAATTGATTTTGTACGCCATTTTACGGCTTTGAGCGATCCAGTAGCCCAGGTACAGCCATGGCAGACCGCGTTCGTTGCAATGCCGGATTTGCCATAAGATGCTGTAGGTGCCCAGGCTGCCAGCATAATCGGGATCGAAGAAGGTGTATACCGAGGAAAACCCGTCATCAGACAAATCCATAATGGACACGATTCTGAGTTCTCCGTCTTCATCATGAAACTCAACCAGTTGCGAGTTGATGCGACTGGTCAGCAGAAATTCTTCGTATTGTTCGGAACTGTCGTCGTCCATGCCACCGCCGGCATGGCGCGACGCCTGGTATTTCTTGTAAAGCGTAAAGTGGCTTTCATCCCATTCCAGCGTGCGGATGCGCGCGCGCAAATTGTCATGTCGCTTCATTATGCGGCGCTGAGTTCGGCTGGGAGCAAAGTGCGCGCAATTGATGCGAACGGAAATACAGGCCCGGCATTGATCACAGCGCGGTCGATATGTAAACAGGCCGCTGCGCCGAAAGCCATTGCGCAGCAGTTGTGCGTAGACATCTGGACGGATCAGGTGTCCGGGCACAACAACCTGAGAGCGCGCCATTTTCCCGTCCAGATAACTGCAGGGGTACGGTGCGGTCAGATAAAACTGCAGAATATTGAATGACGGATCGTGGATATCGCTCATGGCTGCTGGCCCGCTTTAAGGCTGTTTTGACCACTATACCTTAAAAATACGCAGACTCACATCGGGTGAACGATAATACCGTCCGCCAGCAGTTGTCCTGCCGGCCAGTCGAATCCGGGCTGGGCGACAGCCTGGGCAACCTGCCTGAGGAATGCGGCGCGCGGTACCGGCCGGGCACCCATACTGGCCAAATGCGGCGTGTCCTGCTGGCAATCGATCCACGCCACGTCTTGCTTTTGCAGAAATCGCACCAGCCAGGCAAGCGCAATTTTTGAGGTATTGCTGCTATGGGAGAACATGGATTCGCCGTAGAACATGCGTCCAATACATATACCATACAGTCCGCCCATCAGCTGTCCATTAACGCGCACTTCGATGGAATGGGCGTAGCCCAGGTGGTGTAATGCCGTATAGGCAGCGATCATTTCATCTGTGATCCAGGTGCCGCTCTGCGTGCCGCGAGGCGCAGCACAGGCCCGCATGACTTCTTCAAATGCCACATCGGTCGTCACAACCACCTGGGCATCGGGTTGTCGCTCGTCGCGGGCAATGCGTTTGAGCAATTTGACCAGATTACGGGAAATTCTGAACTGGGCGCATTGCAGTACCATGCGTTGCGAAGGAGACCACCACAACACCGGCTGTTCTGAAGAATACCAGGGAAATATTCCCAGTCTGTACGCCTGCAACAGGCGGGTGGTGGACAGATCGCCGCCAAAGGCCAGCAGGCCATCGGGTTCTTTCAGCGCCTGGCAGGCCGCTGGAAATGGCACGCCGTTATCAAGACAGGGCAAGGTAATCATGATGGCAGGACCATAGGCAGGCGCCGGTTATTCGATGCTGTGATAATGCGTCGCAAACTGGCCGCTGGCCCGGGACTGCAAATATGCCTGAAGGGTATGAAAGACAGTGCGAAACGACAGTTCTTCCCAGGGGATCTCGTCAAGATTGAAAAACCGCGCTTCCAGCGATTCGGGACCCGGATCCAGTCGCTCGCTGTTGACCGTCGCCAGAAAATACATATGCACCTGATTGACGCGCGGCACATCCAGCACGGTAAACAGGCTGCCCAGCGTGACATCTGCGCCGGCCTCTTCGTCGGTTTCGCGCAGGGCGCCCTGTGCAGTCGTCTCGGCCAGTTCCATAAAACCGGCAGGCAGCGTCCATTTTCCATAGCGCGGTTCAATGGCGCGTCGGCACAGCAGTACCTGGTCGTTCCAGATGGGAACGGTGCCGACCACGATCAGCGGGTTACGGTAATGCACGGCGCCGCAATGATTGCAGACATCACGCTCCCGGTTATCTTCCGGCGGCACCAGACGGCTCAGCGGATTGCCGCACTGGCTGCAAAAAGCCTGGGTCGTAGGGGCAGGAAAATAGTGCAAAGTGCCGGGTAACGTCATAGTGGTTTTGTCTGAAGCGATGGAGTCAGTCATAGTGTAATCAATAATGCCTCATGATTGGCAAAAAGCTAGCGGGCAGTCGGCACCGGCACGAAGCCCAGTTGCGCTGGAACCTGGCTGCTCTGTACCCATTGCATGGGCGCGGTCAAAGCGCTGGCGTTGTTCAGGGATACCTGCAGCGTTTCGCCGTCTTCCAGCGCCTGAAGATGAGATGCGCCCAGCGCCGTGGCGTTGCCATTGTCGTTCACAGCCTGCGCCGTTGGCTTGTCCGGCTGCGCGGATGTGAACGTGGCAGTCTTCTCGTCCAGGACCTTCAGGCGAGCCGTGAGCAATTCCATGTCGCGTCCCGCCAGCATGGCCGCACCGTGCTCGGTACGCAAATACAAGTGGCCCTGCTCGTCAAGCAGCCATTGGTTTATGCGAGTAATGGGCAGTTCATTGTGCGTGACCAGCGTTTGCAGGTCGTCTGCCAGACGGGCAATAAACGGGGCGCAGACCAGATCGACAAACACGCGCTGCGGCCCATTCTGGAAATACCATTCGCCTGCCGGCGTGGCGGCGTAATTGCGATTCATAAAATGCCGGATCTGTTCATTGGCAATTTTCTGACCCGTCTCGCCCTCGCGTGCGCCGCCATGATTATGCAGCAGCCAGTCGCCTTGCGCGCCCAGAGACAGCCAGCCATACACCGCCGGCACGTTGGGCCATTTCTGCATGGCGCCCATAACCTGTTCATCCATGATTGATTCCTTTGCGTCATGATGCTTGTGATGATGATAACGTGAGTTCCGCTGCGATGGATGATGCAACAGCACGGCATCGCAAGAAAGCGGTTTTCCGGGCAGATGCAGGTTGCCCCAGGTCTTGTTGGACGTCTTGCTTTGCATTACTATGGATATAACGCAACGGCGTGAAAACGCCGGGCACATCTCATTTGAGCAGGTGGTAAACGGAGTTGACGATGACCCTATTGAATGAAGCAGATGTCGGTATTGCACTGGCCTCGCTTGATGGCTGGGCGCTGGACGAAGACGGCAAAGCCTTGCGGCGCCAGTTTACCTTTGATTCGTTTGTCGAGGCCTTCGGCTTTATGACACGGGTTGCGTTGCTGGCCGAGAAAGCCGATCACCACCCCGAATGGAGCAATGTCTACAACAAAGTGGATATTCGTCTGACCACCCATGACGCCAACGGACTGACGGACAGGGATATCAAACTGGCCCAGGCGATCGATGCGCTTTGAATTGTACCGGCACGGACAGTCTGCAGCCGGTTTGTGGCATATTTTTGCCCGACCAAGGTCGATTGAAGTGTGAAAATAATAAATATTCTATAAAAAATAAGATAAACAAATAAATATTGCGTTGTTTTAAGAAATTGAGCATGAAATAACTGGTTATTTTGGATCGTGATATTGTTTCCACATAGAAGACGTATATGGAGACATCATATGGAAACGCTCAAATCAGACCCCGTTGAAAAACATGGCAGTGCCGCGCAAGACGCAGCTGCCCCATCGCCCGACTGGACCATCAATCAGAACTGGGAAGCGTATACGGCGGAAGAACATGGTGTGTGGAAAACGCTGTATGAACGACAGACCAGGTTGCTGCCGGGTCGGGTATGCGACCAGTATCTGGACTGCATCAAACAGATGCCTATCACTGCTGATGAAATTCCTGATTTTCGCCGTGTAAACGATTTGCTGATGAAGCATACCGGCTGGCAAATTGTTGCCGTGCCGGGACTGGTACCCGACGAGGTGTTTTTTACCCACATTGCGAACCGGCGCTTTCCAGCCGGCCAGTTCATCCGTTCAAAGCACAAGCTGGATTACCTGCAGGAGCCCGATATTTTTCATGATGTATTCGGTCATGCGCCCATGTTGATGAATCCGGCTATTGCCGATTTCATGCAGGCTTACGGTCAGGGCGGCCTCAAAGCGCTGGAGCGCGGCATTCTGCCGTTCATATCGCGTTTGTACTGGTACACCATCGAATTCGGGCTGGTGCAACAGAAAGATGGTATCCGCATTTATGGCGCAGGCATCAGTTCTTCGTTTACCGAGAGCCAGTATTGTCTTGAAGACGAATCGCCCCATCGACTGGGCTTTGATCTGGAACGTGTGATGCTGACCGACTATCGGATTGACGATCTGCAGAAAAGCTATTTTGTCCTTGATGACCTGGATGATTTGTTTGCGCTGGCGCAGATTGATTTTGACCCGATTTACGAACGTATCTGCAACAAGCCGGCTTTTGCCCCGGACCAGATTGTGACGGGTGACCGGGTGCTGCATACCGGCACATTGCGGTACCACCGTGAAAAGGCGGCGCAAACACAGGCTTGATCGCGCATGGTGGGGTGGTTTCTGCCACCTTATGCTTAATCGGCGCTGAATAGTGATACTATGGAACCGCGAACCCCGCGTGGCAGTTCCGTTCATTTCCAAGTCAAGGTACGAGGATTCCATGAGTGTCGATTTCAGTCAATTCTTCTACGGCCCGATTCGTGACAGCCTGATTGCGCAGGTGTCGGGATATCTGGATATCCCGCGCCCACAGGCGACAATAGCGTATGACAAGGCGGTTGCACTTGTGATCGGCGCAATGGCCCTGCAGGCTGGCAAGCCCGAGGGGGCGCAGGAGCTCGCGGCCCATATCCGCGACAGCCAGACGCAGGCCAGCCTGACTTCCAGTGCGCTGTCGCCCACCGTACTCACCAATGATCAGTTTGCACAGATTGTGACGGTCGGAGAGCGTGAACAGGGCACCATATTGGGCGCGCAACTGGAGCCGGTGGCCAGTCATCTGGAAGTGGCGACAGGCCTGGATCGAACAGCGGTGGGTTCATTGCTGTCGGTTATTGTGCCGTTCGTGCTGTCCTATCTCAAAAACAATATCACAACTGAAAACTCGGCAGCAGATAAACTGCCCGCTTTGCTGGCAGCGCAGGCACCACATGTCGCTCCCCAGCTTGACGCGCCGGCCCTGGCTGCCCTGGGCGGCGAGCGGCTGGAGGATGTTTTCGGTCCTGAAGTGAATGTTTCTGCAGATGCTCATTCTGCGCCTGCGGCAGAGCAGGATCGAGGTGCATCGTCTTCGTCCGCGAATGCGAATGAACGGACAAAAGGCGGCTGGTTCAAGTGGGTATTGACCCTGGCTGTGATTCTTGCAGGGGTCGCCTGGGTCAAAAGCTGTACGCAGTCGGATACCGCCGTGACGGAAAACGCTGAACCGGCAACGCAGGACCAGTCGGCCACACCGGTTCCGACACCAGAAGTCACGCCGGCCGAGACTGCTCCAGCTGAGGCCGCTCCAACAGAAGGCGCTCCAACAGAAGGCGCACCAACAGGGTCGCAGTCGCCGGCCACTGAGGGCGACACATCGACCAGCGATGCCGGTGCCGCTGAAAGCCAGGGTGGCGCCGATGCTCCGGCTGCGCATTTCCCCGAACCTGTACCTGCCCCGAATGGTGACTCATCGGCTGCTTCCGTAAAAAATAGTACGCCGACAGAAAACACGGATAGCGCCACTTCTACATCAGCGACGCAGGCTTCTGCTGCACCTGAAGAATCTGGCGCCGATACTTCAGCGGACAAGAGCGCAGCTAATACAGATAAAGCAGCGACTGCCGCCGCAACTGCGGCGGATAACCCGGCTTCGGCTTCAGAAATCAGCAGCGATCAGACAGCTGGAGATCAGACAGACAACGTTCAGACAGACAACGTTCAGACAGACAACGGCAAAAATGCTGCCGAATCCGCGCCGGAGGCTTCACAGTCAGGCCATACTGAGGACTCAACGACGACTGAGCCCACTTCCGGCCCGGCCAGTGACAGTATGGAAACGGAGTCCGCACCCGCAAGTGGGTCTGACGCAGGTGCCGACGCCACCACGCCTGCGGCACAAAGTAACCAATCTGCCGCTCCAGCTGCGGGCACCGAATCAGCGGGTAAAACGACGACTTTTGCCGACGCTACTGCAACCGCAGCGACAGCCGCTGCTACCAATGCAACTGATTCCAGTGCAGCTGATTCCAGTGCAACTGATTCCAATGCAGCCGATTCCAATGCAGCCGATTCCAATGCAGCCGATTCCAATGCAGCCGATTCCAGCGCCGATTCCAGCGCCGATTCCAGCGCCGATTCCAGCGCCGATTCCAGCGCCGATGCACCGGTAGAGTCGAGCGGCAAAACAACCACCTTTGCTGTCCCGGCAGAGCCCGAGGCCGGCGGTGGGAAAGAGCATGTCGCACCGCAGAACTCGCCGACGCCTGCCGATCAGAACGAACCGCAAGCAACGCACAGCGATGCATCGACAAGCACTTCAACAACTGAAGTCGGTGTGCCGGGTAAGACCACAACGTTTGGTGAGGCGGTTCAGCCGCCGGAATCGACCGACGCCAGCCAACCGGGTGCTGAGACAATGTCTTCAGCAGAAACACCGGCGGCCAATGATCAAGCTGCCGCGCAACTTCGTCTGCAACGCGAGGGCGATGCGCTGAAAGTTTCGGGAACCGTGCCCAACGAGTCGGTTCATACCCGCATCGTGAACGCGCTCAAACTGGTTGATGGGCACAGTCGAATCGAAGATGATATCAAAATTGATTCTCGGACAATCGCCATCCCGTTTGAGGACTACTCGGGATTGCTCAGTCTGCTGCGTGGCTATCACGATGTAAATATGAACCTGGAGAACGATGCCTTGACGTTGACCGGTCAGGTGACCTCGCAGGAAGAGAAAGACACACTGACCAGTCGGGCGCAGAGCCTGGTGGGATCATCAATCCAGGTTCACAACCAGGCTGAAGTAGTCGCGCCCGCCCAGGCGAAGGGGACCGCCGTTGCGCCTGCACCGGTTTTGTTTGCATCCGGCAGCGACGAAGTTGACGATCGGTTCCACGATGCGCTTGACCGGTTGGCGCAACAACTGAATGAAAATGGCAAGCGTGTGAGGCTGGTTGGTTTTGCCGACGAATCGGGCACCACGCCGCTTAATGAAGTCCTGTCAAAGCGCCGTGCTGAATCGGTCAAAGCGTATTTGATTTTACGCGGTGTACCGGCGGATCGCATTCAGACAGAGGGTCAGGGCGTTCAGGCACCGGTGGCGGACAATGCCACTCAGGAAGGGCGTGCACAAAATCGCCGTGTGGAGTTTCACGAAGAATAAACCTGGCCGGGAAAGACCGGGTTTATTTTGTGTGTAAACGTTGGCGCGATTGTTGGCAGACTGTTCGCTGCGTGAATTATTTTTTATTTGCCGCCAGTGTACCTTCAATGGCGCACCCGGTATATTTTTGCGGGCCGTAATACAGCGTGGCACTTAACTTATACGATGCTTTGGCATTTGCGCACGGCTTTTCGACGATATCCAAATGTACATTGTGTTTGCTGTATTTTCTGGCAGGCTGAAGCATGCGCTTCATGGCGAGATATTCGACCCCTTTTGGATGCGCGATGCGTTCAGTCACCAACGTGACGATGTCGGTACTATTTCGTTCCACCTGCAGCAGCGGGCCATCGACAATGGCCTGCCAGGGCGCGGGCCGATCACCGAATGCGATAAAGGCCTCTGCAGGCGGACTTACACTGCCTGCGACAGAATCGGCATCCGACCGGGCATAGTGGTCTACCGGCTTCATTGCTGGATGGGAAATGGTCGCATCGGTGCTGGCGTGAGGCAAAGGCGTACACGCAGCAACCAGTAGCAGCATACTGCAGAAAAGCGATACCGGATAGAGAGTGTTCATCTGTGCACCTTGAATGTTCTGGCTGATCATCCAGTGCAAAAGGCAATAACAGAGGCTGCCGATAGCAGCGACTGCTGCAATGGATGGCGTGGTCGGCGCGATTTTAGCATTGCCTTTGCAGTGTCCTCCTTGATCTTTGTCAATCTCTGCCGGGCTAAGACAGCGCTTAGCAGCCCGTCTGGGTGGTTTTTTCGACGGACAGGCCGAAGAATGGTCGAATTTTGGTGCCGATTACATTTCCGGCAAACGCAGCCACCAGCCATAACCAGCCATGCAGACTGCCCGATAGAATACCGCTGAAATAAGCACCGATATTGCAACCGAACGCCAGTCTGGCGCCATAGCCCAGCAGCAGGCCACCGATAATAGCCGCTGCAATGGAACGCGCCGGCAACTTCCATACAGGAGCGAATTTGCCGGCCAGACTGGCTGCCAGCAAAGCGCCCAGGATAATACCGATGTCCATCACACTCGTAATATCATTGCGGATGGGTTGCGCCAGGGATGCTGCCGCCTGACCTTGCCAGAACCCCCAGCCGCTGACATCGTATCCCACGGCCATCAGCATTTTCGAACCCCACAAGGCGAAGGCCGAGGTGATGCCCCAGGGGCGGCCGGCCAGTGCCAGGGTCGCAAAATTGAGTAGCACCAGCACCACGGAACCAATTACCAGTGGCCAGGGGCCAGACAGCATTCTGCCCCAGCCACCAGCTTTGCCGGTGGCCGTGGCTGACGAAATCAGCGCGCCATGGCGTCGCTTCTCGGCCCACACGGTAAACAGGGCGATTGCCAGAAACAGAATAAAGTTGGTGATCAGTGCAGTGGGTGCGCCCCATTCTTTTACGATTGAGTAGGGGGCGAAAGAAGGCTGGCTGGCCCACCAGGGCAAATGCGCAGCGCCGATGACCGAGCCGACAATAAACCCCGCCAGCGTAATAATCATGCGCGTACTGCCGCCGCCTACGGTATAAAGCGTTCCTGAGGCACAACCGCCGCCCATTTGCATGCCGATGCCAAAAATAAAGGCACCGACCAGCACAGATGTGCCGACCGGACTGACAAAGCCGCTTACGCTTTGGCCCCATAGCGTGCCGTTGCCCAGCACAGGGAAGAACAACAGGCAGCCGAAGGCCAGCATCAACATCTGCGCGCGCAGTCCGGCACCTCGGCGGTCGGAAATAAAGACCCGCCAGGCCGACGTAAAGCCAAAAGCGCTATGGTAGAGTGTCGCGCCCAGCAGAATGCCTACAATCCACAACGAGGCCTGCCTGCCGCTGACTGTGCCATTCAGGTAAATAATACCCAGCACGATCAGAATGAATGAGACCGCAGCGGGCGCAAAATTGACCCCGGACCGGGCAGGGGAAGCAAGCGTAGAAGGGTTCGATGCCATGATGTGAACCTCGCCGCAACGGCGATACAGAGTGGAAAGTATTTATGTTACGCCGCCACGCAATAAATGCCAATCAAGACGTGGTAATGAGTGGGGTTTAATTAACCGGAAGGTGCCTGATTATTACGGCTGGCTTTGCGCGATGGCAGATCTGACGTAATGCACAAAACGCGCCATTTGCGCGCTCCTGTCAGCCAGGTCATCTTCCGCCTGGCCCAGGTACGCGGCCAGTGCGGTTGACAGAACAGATTCGTGTTCTGGCGGCAGACGCTCAAGCGCCCATTGCGCTGCAATATGTTTTGGTGCGATCGTGTTGGTTGATATGCTGAACCAGATACGGGCAAGGGCCAGTGCAATGTTTCGCTCCTCGCCTTGCCAGTCAGCAGCTTCATTCCATTGAGCGAGCGTTTCCGAGTAGGCGCGGCGCAGATCCGCTTCGGGTATGGGGTCAAATAGCGCGGCAGCAGGGGGACCCGCCAGGCATACACTGTGTTGTCTTGCCTGGGTCAGTAGAATGGCCAGGTCATGGTCTGCGCAGGCCTCCTGGTGGTGACCGCTTTCCAGTTCCGTGCGAAGCCATTCGCCGAATTGAAGTTCTCGCCATGCCGGGTATTGCCAGGGCACGACCGCATCATGCACAACGATGGTAATCTCCAGCGCACGAATGATGTCATGGGTGGCTGGCCACGCCGATATCATCAAAAGATCCTGCATGAGCGCACGACGAACACCCGTGCTCAATGGCGAGTTTATTGTCACCAGCAGGTCTATATCGCTGCAGGGTTTAAGCCCTCCATCAATGGCCGAACCAAACAGATGAATCGCTCGCAGCGTATCGCCCAGATGATGCGAAAGTAACTTGCAGGCCCCCGCCACCTGTCCGGCGATACTGGCGGGTACGGATTGATGCGTATGAGTGACGTTCAAAGATGCGTTTTCTTATTGGGTTGCTGGTTATCACGGTTGTGGTTTTACCATGAACATATCGTATTGCGACGTTTATGCCGGCCCGTTCAGGAATTGGAGCCGAATTTTTCGTCCAGGCGCTGCTTGACTTTTTCTACCGCGATTTCATTCGGATCGTCGAATTGATGGACATTCCTGATATCGGCGATGACATCTGTGGTCAAGCTAAATTCCACTCCCTCAACTGGATTATGGGTTGGCAGCTCATAAGCGCGCCAGACAACAACATCTCCATCTGAACTCTCCCGAAGCGCGAATTCTTTACCATTGACTTCGTAAATAATATCTGCCATGTCGATCTCCTTGAGTGTAGGTGTTGTGTACTCATTATAACGACATTGATGGAGGTCAATAAAAATACTGAGCTCAGATATTTGTCCAAACGTAATTGGAGATGCGCCCAAGGTATTTCTGCGCAGGAAACGAACGTTGAGTCGGGGTCCAGAGGGAGGGCGAAGATTTTGAGATTTTGGGGATAAATTTTGAGTTTTGCGGAACTATTATGATTGTTGGATCATCCCGTAAACCGTATAAATACTGGAGGCGCAGAGCGGAGTCGAACCGCTCTGGACGGATTTGCAATCCGCTGCATAACCGCTTTGCTACTGCGCCGTAAGAGATCACACGAAGAGTCAAATATTATGGGTGATATTTGCGCTTTAGTCAAGGCAAGTGGCGCAAAGCACAATAAAGTGTCCTCTTGGTGCAACCTGCTTTTTCCGTCCCTGGTCATTAAATACGGGTGGACAGGCGTCAAATCCTTAGCGCGGGGGGGCATTACAGCGCCGGAGCAGGGTTCCTCTCGGGTTGCCCGATCACCCACTGAGGGTGATCCAACTGTATTTGCCGGATATAGGCCATTGTTCCAGACAGGTGGGTGCGCAGGTAGTGACCGGCCTGACCGGCGTCTTTGCGCTCAATCGCATCGAGGATAAGCTCGTGTTCTGCAATGATAGTCGCCTGCTTGCCAGCCACCGGCAAATGCAGGCGGCGCAGTCTGTCCAGATGACCGCTTTGGCTGTGAACCAGATGCCAGAGCGCCTCTCTGGCTGCGTGTTGATACAAAGCGCGATGAAACGCCATATCTGCATCGTTGAAGACGTCAGGCTGGGCCGCCGCCAGCGCGGTCTTTTGCTGTTCGATCGTCGCCTGCAAGGTCATAATCAACGTCGGCGAGGGCGCACTCGCCAGTTCATGGAGCAGTTCCAGTTCGACGGCGCGGCGCAGAAAATGGGCTTGCATTGCAGATGCAATATCAATCAGGCTGACGCGGGTCAGGGCCTGCGGATAAATATCGACCAGTTTTTCCTGGGCCAGTTTTAACAATGCTTCGCGCACGGGTGTCTGGCTGACGCCAAACCGGCCGGCCAGCTCTGCGCGCGACAGCACCGTGCCTGGCGTAAGCTCAAGCGCAATAATCTGGCGGCGTAACAGCTCGTACAGTTGCGGGCTCGCCTGCCTGCTTCGATCAAGTTGCATGACTGGGGTTGGCGTCATTTCAGCGTATCCGATCGTTTGTCGTAGTGTCTTTATCGCCTGTGGGCCTGTCTCCAGGCGGCAAAATCGTTGCGGGCCTGTTCATCGGTGGCCGGGTAAAGTCCGATAATGGAGCGCCCTGCAAGTACCTGCTCGGTGACAAAATCCTCATAAGCTGTCATCTCTACCGCTTCGGCGGCGATTTCCTGTGCCAGATGAGCGGGGATGACAACAACCCCTTCAGCGTCGCCCACGATGATATCGCCGGGAAACACAGCGACATCACCGCAGCCGATGGGAACGTTGATGTCCAGTGCCTGATGCAGGGTGAGATTGGTGGGAGCCGATGGCCGGTTGTGATACGCGGGAATGCTCAGACGGGCGATTTCGGGGGAGTCGCGAAAGCCACCGTCTGTCACGACGCCGGCGGCACCGCGTTTCATCAGGCGCGAGACCAGAATGGAACCGGCAGAGGCTGCGCGCGGATCCTTGCGGCTGTCAATCATGAGTACCGCGCCTTCAGGGCAGGTGTCCACTGCGACCCGTTGCGGGTGGTCACGCTGCTGAAAAACAGTGATGGGGTTCAGGTCTTCCCGCGCCGGAATATAGCGCAGGGTGAATGCCTCGCCCACCATGGTAGGCAAATCCGGGTTCAGCGGACGCACGTCCTGGATGAACTGGTTGCGCAGACCGCGCTTGAACAGTGCCGTGCATAGAGTAGCGGTACTGACGGCAGAGAGTTTTTTGCGAACGTCGGGGTCAAGGGCCATGGTGATTTTTCCTGATCAGTAAATGCTGGGTTCGTTGTTGGGCGCGCCGAATTGCGTTTCGAGAAAGTCCAGATCACATCCGGCATCGGCTTGCAGGATATGCTGAGAAAACATCCATCCGTAGCCGCGTTCAAAACGGCGTTCGGGAGCGACCCAGCCAGCCCGTCTTGTGGCCAGTTCCTCGTCGCTTATTTCCAGATGAATGCGCCGCGCGGGTACATCCACGGTAATCATGTCGCCAGTGCGCACCAGCGCCAGATTGCCACCGACGTAGGATTCCGGTGCGACATGCAAAACACAGGCGCCGTAGCTGGTCCCGCTCATGCGGGCATCGGAAATGCGCAGCATATCGCGCACACCCTGCCTGACCAGCTTGGTCGGAATCGGCAGCATGCCCCACTCGGGCATGCCGGGCCCGCCCAGAGGACCTGCGTTGCGCAAGATCATAATGTGGTCGGGTGTGACATCCAGATTGTCATCGTCCACAGCCGCTTTCATGCTGGGATAGTCGTCAAAGACCAGCGCCGGTCCGGTGTGCCGCAGAAAACGGGGCGCGCAGGCGCTTGGCTTGATTACGCAGCCCGACGGCGCCAGATTGCCGCGCAGCACGGCGAGCGCGCCTTCCGGATAAAGAGGATTGTCCATCGAACGAATCACGTCATCGTTATAGACTTCTGCGTCCTTGATATTTTCTGCAAGCGTGTGACCGGTCACAGTCAGGGTATCGCCTTGCAGGTGTTCACTCATGCGTTTCATCAGCGCAGGCAGGCCGCCCGCGTAATAAAAATCCTCCATCAAATAGGTGTCGCCACTGGGTCGTACATTGGCAATCACGGGGACCTTGCGACTGGCTGCATCAAAGTCATCCAGCGTGACATCGCAGCCCGCGCGACGTGACATGGCAATGAGGTGAATCACGGCGTTGGTGGAGCAGCCCATGGCCATGGCGACCGCAATCGCGTTGAGGAAACTGGCTTTGGAAAGAATGCGGGCCGGCGTCAGATCGTCCCAGACCATGTCCACAATGCGGCGCCCGCAGGCAGCAGCCATTCGAATGTGATTGGCGTCGACAGCGGGAATAGAAGAGGCCCCGGGCAATGTCATGCCAATCGACTCCGCAATGGCCGTCATGGTGCTGGCGGTCCCCATGGTCATGCAGGTGCCGGCGCTGCGCGCAATCCCGCCTTCGACCCCGATCCATTCCGTTTTGCTGATTTTGCCGGCACGCCGCTCGTCCCAGTACTTCCAGGCATCTGAGCCCGATCCGAGTGTTTTCCCCTGCCAGTTTCCCCGCAGCATGGGGCCGGCCGGCAAGTAAATGCAGGGCAGTCCCGCGCTGATTGCGCCCATGAGCAGGCCGGGTGTGGTTTTGTCACAGCCGCCCATCAGCACGGCACCATCCACGGGATGGCTGCGCAGCAACTCTTCTGCTTCCATCGCCAGCATATTGCGGTAAAGCATGGTGGTGGGTTTGACGAAATTCTCCGACAGGGAGAGGGCGGGCAATTCTATCGGAAAGCCGCCAGCCTGAAAAATCCCCCGTTTGACATCTTCCACCCGTTGCCTGAAGTGTGAATGACAGGGATTGATGTCAGACCAGGTATTCAAAATGGCGATAACGGGGCGGCCTTCCCAGTCTTCGGGCGCATAGCCCATTTGCATGATGCGGGAGCGGTGGCCGAAGGAGCGCAGATCGTCGGGCGCGAACCAGCGGGCGCTGCGCAGGGAGTCATAGGATCGTTTTGTCATGGCAGGGTACCTGTTAAAACGGGTCAGAAATGGATGTATCTTTTCATTGAAACACTAATATATCAATTTGCATATACGGGAAATCGATGGTTAATTGCGGGGTGCGTTGCCCAAGCCAGCCACGATTGCACAAAGCCAATTCAACCGCAAGAAAAAGATTGCTTGCGATTGAATTCGGATTTATGCTGAATTTCAATTTAATCTGACAGGGAAATGTTCCCGGGAGTGCGATGATGCAATTAAAACAAGATCCAGTTCGCTTTGTTTCGGAAGATGAGCGCTGGGAAGCGGTGCAGCATCGAAACCCATTGGCAGATGCGCATTTTGTCTATGCCGTTAAGACCACGGGCGTCTATTGCCGTCCCAGTTCCTCGGCCCGCCTTCCCCGCCGCAAAAACGTCGAGTTTTTTGATACGGCGGCCGATGCTGAGAACGCAGGCTATCGGGCCAGCCGGCGTGCCAGGGCAGACCAGACCGCTGCGGCCAATGAGCGTGCAGAACTGGTCGCGCGCGCCTGTCGGCAGATTGAAATGGCGCAGACACCACCCACCCTGAACGAACTGGCCGAGCAGGCGCATTTGAGCCCCTTTCATTTTCATCGCGTTTTCAAGGCCGAAACCGGTCTGACGCCTAAAGCCTACGCCTCAGCCTGGCGTGCCAGAAAATTGCGTGATGAACTGGGTTCAGCCGATACGTCTATCACAGACGCAATTTATACGGCGGGCTTCAATTCCAACAGCCGTTTTTACGAGTCGTCCGATCAATTGCTGGGAATGCGCGCGCGCGAGTACCGTGCCGGCGGCCAGGGTGCCGTGATCCGGTTCGCCGTCGCCCAATGTTCGCTGGGTGCGATTCTGGTGGCGCAAAGTCTGCGCGGCATTTGCGCTATTTTTCTGGGAGACGACCCCGAGCCGTTGTTGCGTCATTTGCAGGATCAGTTTCCAAATGCGCAGTTGGTGGGCGGTGATGAACACTTTGAGCAAGCGGTCGCGCAGGTGATCGGATTTGTAGAGGCGCCTTCAGTCGGCCTGAATCTGCCGCTGGATGTGCGCGGCACGGCCTTCCAGGAACGTGTATGGCAGGCCCTGAGGGAGATTCCTGCGGGCACCACGGCCAGCTACGGTGACATTGCTGCGCGCATTGGTGCGCCGACTGCAGTTCGCGCCGTTGCACAGGCCTGCGGAGCCAATCGTATTGCAGTTGCGATTCCGTGCCATCGTGTGGTGCGGCGCGATGGCGATATTTCAGGATACCGTTGGGGCGTAGAGCGCAAACGGGCATTGCTGGAGAAGGAGGCCAAGGCAAGAACCTGATAGCAGGGATGTCCTCTATTGTCGTCATTGCGTAATGTTCGGTACCATCGCAAAACGATGGACAAACCAAAACGATTAGAGGGACATATGGAAGAGGCAATACAGATGGGCCTGATGCAATCGCACCCGCTCTTGATTTCGTCGCTGCTTGTTCATGCTGAGCGTCATCATGGCGACAGTGAAATTGTTTCGCGCCGTATCGAGGGCGACTTGCATCGGTACCAGTGGCGCGACATGGCGCGCCGGGCCCGCCAGGTCGCGCGCGTGCTTGACGACATCCAACTGCCGTTATCCGGACGCGTGGGCACGCTGGCCTGGAACGGCTATCGGCATCTGGAATTGTACTTCGGTGTAAGCGGATCGGGTCGGGTCTTGCATACCATTAACCCTCGCTTGCATCCGGACCAGATTGCCTGGATCGCCAATCACGCGGGCGACCAGGTTCTGTGTTTCGACCTGACCTTCCTTCCCCTCGTGCAGGCGGTGCACAGCCAGTGTCCGACTATCCTCTATTATGTCGCACTTTGCGATCAAAAAGACTTGCCTTCCGATAGCGGCATACCGGGACTGATCAGTTATGAGTCCTGGATCGAAAAGCAGCCGGAAGATTACACCTGGCCGCAGTTTGACGAGAACGCAGCGTCCAGCATGTGCTACACCAGTGGTACGACCGGTCATCCCAAGGGCGTTCTGTACAGTCACCGCTCCACTGTACTGCATGCCTATTCTGCTGCATTGCCTGATTCCATGGCTATTTCTGCGCGGGATGCGGTGCTGCCCGTGGTGCCGATGTTCCACGTCAATGCCTGGGGCATCCCTTATGCGGCGGCGCTGACCGGCTGCAAACTGGTCTTTCCGGGCAAACAGCTGGACGGCAAATCGGTTTATCAATTGATAGAAGAAGAGGGCGTCACGTTTGCCGCAGGCGTGCCGACAGTGTGGCAAATGCTTCTGGATCATATGAAAAACGAAAACCTGCGCTTCTCGACACTCAGGCGTACGGTGATCGGCGGCGCGGCATGTCCTCCGGCCATGATCCAGGCATTTCAGGCGCAATATGGAGTAGAAGTGATTCATGCCTGGGGAATGACCGAGACCAGTCCGCTGGGCTCGCTCTGCACCTTGAAAAACAAATCGCTGACGTTGCCGGCTGATGAACAAATGAAATTGCGGTGCAAACAAGGACGGGCGCCTTTCGGATGTGATTTCAAGATTGTCGGCGACGATGGCGAGCCCTTGCCCTGGGATGGAAAAACATTTGGCGACTTGTATGTGAAAGGCCCCTGGGTGGTTCGCGATTATTTTCCCGGAACAGAAGAAGGGGCCCTGGTGGATGGGTGGTTTCCGACAGGCGATGTGGCGACAATTGACACCGATGGGTATATGCACATCACGGATCGTAGCAAGGATGTGATCAAGTCAGGTGGTGAGTGGATCAGTTCGATTGAGATCGAGAATATTGCGATGGCGCACCCGGCCGTTCAACTGGCAGCGTGTGTTGGTGTCAGTCATCCAAAATGGGACGAGCGACCGATTATCGTGGTCGTAACCAGACCGGGTATGGCGCTCGATAAGCAGGAGCTGCTGGCCTTTTATGACGGCAAGATTGCAAAGTGGCAGATACCGGACGATGTGGTTTTTGTAGATGAAATTCCATTGGGTGCGACCGGGAAAATGCTCAAGTCCAGGATACGACAGATGCCTGAAATTTCGGCTTTGCGTGAGCCTGCGGCCGAAGAATAGATGAGCGACCGGTCACGTCTGCGTGCGTTAGCGCGTTGTCTTTTCCCACGCCATTTCTGCGGCAACCGATAGCGGTTCCTTGGAGCGGTACAGACGCACTTCAAACGGGACTTCATTTTGCCGTCCGCCCAGCACCCGCAGCGTTCCCCGGTTGCAATCCTGCTCGACCACGGACCAGGGCAGCCAGCCAATGCCCCGGCCTTTTTTTATCAGTGCCCAAGCCACTTCCACAGAATCGCAATGCGCGACCGGTTCAAGCGCATAGCTGCTGGATCGCAGGTGATCACTCAGAATGTGATGCAGCGACAGGGTATTGACGTAGGTCACATGAGGGATTACGGTAAATTCGTCATCAAGGTTGTAAGAAGTGGTGTTGTACGCCGAGGCACAGCATACCGGCACGAATCGGTCTGTGCCCAATTGCAGATACTGAAAGTTGCTGGTTGCCACCGGCAGCGATAAATTCGGATGCTCGTAACAGCACAGAAAATCGACCTCTTCGCGCTGTAAAAGGGCGACCATATCGGGTGTCGAGCCGGTTCTGATCTGTACAGGGACCGCAACAGATAACTCCCTGCTAATCACATCTGACATATCACACGCCCAGTCCGCCACCAATGTGCTGGCCAGATAGCGTCCGGTGGCGATGCGGATTGAGTAGGTGTGACCGCCGGTTTGGAATTTGATTTTTCGGCTGACTGTATTGAGGCGGGCAACAATATACTCTGCCGTGACCAGCAACTCCCGACCTTCCTGCGTCAGTCTGACCGGGATTTTACTTCGGTCCACCAGCAGCGTTCCCGCCCAGCGTTCCAGTTCCCTGATTCTGCGACTGAAAGCAGGATGAGTCACATTGCGCAATTCGGCCGCCCGGGTAAAACTCCCAGTTTTTGACAGAGCAATCAAATCTTTAAGAAGCTTGGTTTCAGCCATCGGTTTTCCGCCAGATAACGGTCAGCAGTCTGCCCGCAGGGCGTCCTGTCAAATATGGACGTGCGAGCAGGCGTCATTTTGCACGGCATTGTGCAATAAAAGCACAATAGTCGAGTTTTACTGCAATTAGTATAGGTGGAAACACGTTTTTCAACGGAGACATTGTCATGAAAAGGTTAAGCAGAAAGACGGTGCGTGCAACGCTCCGGGCCCTCTTTACGATTGCACTGCCGGTCTGTATGAATCAGGCGCAGGCTGCATCATCCTATCCGGATCGTCCGATCACAATTGTCGTTGGCTACCCCGCAGGCGGCAGTGTGGACCTCAATGGCCGGGTCGTGGCAGAGACGCTGGCCAAAAAAATCGGTGCGAATGTCGTCGTCGAAAACCTGGGAGGCGCAGGTGGTACGATCGGCGCGCAGAAAGTCATTCGCGCCAAACCCGATGGTTACACGTTGCTGGTCGGTTCGCTCAATGAAGTTGTAATAGCCGGTCTGGTGAATCCGGCGGTCAAATATAACGGTCTGACCGACTTGCAGTCGATCGGCCTGATTGGCGACCAGCCGCTGGTGCTGGCTGCGTCGAAGTTGACGGATATCAAACAGGCATCCGATCTGGTACGGGTGGCAAAAGCGGGTAAATCGGCTGAGTACAGCTATGGGTCATCAGGCGTGGGGACCTCGTTGCATATGGCCGGTGAAATGGTTAATGCGGAACTGCCCGCGAAATTTATGCACGTGCCTTATCGTGGCGTGTCGCCGCTGGTGACGGATCTGACCAGTGGCAGATTGGCGCTAGGGGTGTTTGCCCTGTCATCCGCCTTGCCGCAAATCGAATCGGGGCAGATCAATGCCATTGGCGTGACCAGCGCGAAACGCTCGTTCCTTGCCAAAGACATTCCTGCCCTGGCAGAGACGCCGGCACTCAAGGCCATGGATATCAGCGTATGGTTCGGCCTGTTCGGCCCCAAGGGTATGCCTGCCGACGTTGTGAACAGGTTGCAGACCAGCCTCAGGCAGGTTTTGGCCGATCCCGAATTTCAGAAGAAGTACCGCATGACCGGCAGCAACGTGATGCTTGAGCAGCCTGATGTTGCTGCGTTTCTGGCGGCCGAGCACGACAAGTTCAAAAAACTGGCTCAGACTGCCCATATCGCTGTGGAGAAGCCATGAGTACAGATTTCAATATCACCGTGCCTGACCTGAGCGTTGAGCGACGTGGCAACACCGATACACCAGGCGTGTGGGAATTTGACTCTGGTATTGCGGGCCCCACTGTGTTGATCTCGGCGTTGATTCATGGCAACGAAATATGTGGCGCCTGGGCGTTGAAAGAGTTGCTGGCGGGCGGTGTACGGCCGCGCAAGGGCAGGCTGATTCTGGCGTTTTGCAATCTGGCCGCGTTCGATACACTGAACGTGGCCTCGCACGATGCAGCACGATTTGTTGATGAAGATTTGAACCGGGTCTGGACACCGGAAAAGTTGGACCATCCGACCACGCAGGAACGCCGGCGCGCCCAGGCTCTGCAAAAATGGGTGCAGAGTGCAGACTGGCTGCTTGACTTGCATTCGATGCACGAGCCCAGCCCGCCCCTGATGATGACCGGCACGCTGGCGCGCAATGTAGATCTGGCCAGGCGTCTTGGCGTGCCGCAGCACATTATTGTGGACGCGGGGCACAAGGACGGCACACGCATGCGTGACTTCGCCCAATTCGGCGATCCGCAATCGTCTGCGCTGGCTTTGTTGATTGAATGCGGGTATCACGGCGACGAGTCTTCCATCGAGACGGCGCGGGCCGTCACGGCGCGCTTTTTGGTGGAGTCGGGTATTGTGGATGCGCAAAACCTGCCATCTCATTGGCGTCTGCCTCCGAAGGTATCGCAAACCGTATTGGAAGTGACAGTACCGGTTGTTGCGACATCGGAAGCGCTCACTTTTTCAGAGCCTTATCAGGGAATGGAGCGCATTGCACTTGCAGGCACGGAAATCGGTCGTGACAATAACAAGCCTATCATCACGCCCTATGACAATTGTGTTTTGGTGATGCCTTCGCTGCGCCAATTGAAAGTAGGCGTGACCGTGGTGCGATTCGCGCGTGAACGTGAAGTGGTTCAGGCCGTTGCGGGTTAGCTCATGCTTTGCACGCGATGCGCTATTAATCCTTTGGCGCAAATAAGCGGTCAAGTTCATCACCACCGACAATGCCTGCAAAGCCGTCAAACCGGCCTTCCTGGCGGATCTGTTGCGCGACGCGCAAAAACGCGTCCATGGCCACGCGTGCCAGCGCCCCTCCGACGCTGATGCGGCGCACGCCCAGGTCAGCCAGTTCGCTTGCGGTCATCGCCTTGCCATTGCCGCATAATACATTAACAGGCGTGCCATTGGCGGCAGCCACCACGGCGCTGATCTGTTCCGAGGTGTTGATACCTGGAGCGTAAATGCAGTCGGCGCCAGCGTCAACAAAGGCCTGAATGCGGCGGGTTGTTTCCGGCAGGTCAGGCGCGCCGCGAATAAAGCCTTCGGTTCTGGCAGTCAATAGCACGCGCTCGCCCGTCTGGTCAATGGCGTCGCGAGCGGCACGCACACGGCTGACGGCCTGCGCAAAATCATACAAGCCCTGGGTGCCACCTTGCGGCGTATCTTCAATTGACAGCCCTGCGACGCCCGTGGCGACACACTCCATGATGTTTTGCTGCATGAGGCCGATATCGTCGGCATAGCCATTTTCAAAATCAGCATTCAATGGCACGCTCGTCATCGCAGCCAGTTCGTGAAGGTGAGATAGCACGGTATGCAGCGGCTGCGTTCCGTCGGGCAGGCCGTTGGCATAGGCATGTCCCGAGCTGGTTGAGGCCAGTGCCGGAAAGCCCATTTGTTCCAGGCATAGTGCGGTGCCGGTATTCCACGGGTTCGGCATGATAAAGCAGCCGCTTTGATGTAATTGAAAGAATGCTGTTCGCTTCTGTTGGGCGGTGATGGGCGTTGTCATTCGATACCTGTTTTCCAGTGCATGAAAAGGAGAGGGATTGAGTGATCTTAGCATGCAGGCCGGACGGGTTTGAAGAGGCGTGCCGGATTCAATGCTCTGATCGCAGTGGCGCGATTATCAGGGAAATCCCTTACTACACAGTTCGTATAATCGTATACAATTATACGAAATTACGGAGTCGCATATGGATTGGCTGAATGCCCAGGTCGGGCAGGAAACATTTGATGGAATCAAAAATACGTCACTGGGCAAACTGGTGCGTGACTATTTGTTGAACCAAATTATGTCGGGCACCCTGACACCCGGACAGGCCTTGCGTGAACCGGAACTGGTCGAGCAAATGAAGGTCTCCCGTGTGCCGGTGCGCGAAGCGCTTCGCGAGCTGGAAAGCATGGGGCTGGTGGTCTCGCGCAAACATTCCGGGGTGTACATACGGGAGCTGTCGGAAGAAGAGGTGCACGATCTGTACCAGTTTCGCGCGCTGATGGATAATCACGCCGGCCAGATGGTGGCGCAGCTTGGCGCAGAACGCAGAGACGCTCTGGTGCAGTTGCTGGATGTCTGTGTGGCACAGATGGATCAGGCAATTGAACAGCGTGACGTGCAGGCGTATTACAACGCCAATCTGCATTTTCACTGGCATTTTATTGAGTTTGCCGGCAATCGTGAAATCGCCAAGAGTTATCGCGAGGTTATCCAGAAACTTCATTTGGCGCGAGTCAAAAACTTGTCAACCGAAGATCACCGCCGCAAGTCCAACGCCGAACATAAAGACATCGTTCAGGCATTGCGCGATGCCGACAATATCGGCGGGGCGTTGCATTGTGCCGAACTGCTTTCGCATCATGTTGTGAAGGCATACAAAAGATTGGAGGAAATGTGAACAGTGCGCTGGCGGCTGTTTATTGTCCACCCGATCTGATATTGACTATTTCATTTGCCGGCTGGCGTCGGCGGGTATTTCATCACTAACACATCCGAAATATATCGGAGGAGACAAATCATGGATCGTCGTTCATTCCTGCTCGGTATGGGAGCAGGTGCCCTTGCTTTACCTTCAATTTCCCTGGGACAGAGCAAATACCCCAACAAACCCATCAGTTATATTGTTCCGGTCGCGGCCGGCGGCGGCAGCGACTATGTTGCCCGAGCGACCACAAGCGAGTGGGGCAAGCAGATGGACGATACGACGTTTGTGGTAGAAAATCTTGGTGGCGGCGGTGGCGTGATTGCCTGCCAGCGCACCGCCCGTGCGGCGCCCGATGGCTATACCCTTATGCAGGGCTACGTTGCCACGCTCGGTACCGGTCCTGCAACAAGAAAAGTGTCATACGATCCGCTAAAGGACTTTTCACCGGTCGGCATGATCGGAGGCACGCCCAATGTGCTGGTGGTCGATGCCAAGCTGCCGATCACATCGTTGAAAGAGTTCGTGGATTATTTCAATAAGAACGCCACGAGCAATTACGGGTCGGCCGGCGCCGGTTCGCTCACGCACCTGCTGATGGAATTGCTCAAGCAGGACACCGGGCTGAAAACCCAGCATATCGCCTATAAAGGCATTGCCCCGGCATTTCAGGACTTGGTGGGAGGCAGAACGCAGGCCATGTTTCCGGGCCTTGCCGCCGCCGTGCCTCATTTGATTTCCAAAACAGTTCGCGCTATTGCCCTGACCGGCAATAAACGGAATGCACGATTTCCGGACGTACCGACTTTCGAGGAGTTGGGCGTGAAGGGTTTTGACGATGTGCTGCAATGGTATGGCGTATCGGGTCCCAAAGGACTGTCGGCTGATGTGGTCAAGGTACTCAATGATTCACTGAACGCCGTGCTGATCAAGCCGGAACTGGAAAAGCGTTTGCAGATCGAAGCGATCCTTCCGATGCCGATGACTCCGCAGGAATTTGATCATTATGTGCAGAAAGACCTGGCCCGCTGGAAGAAGGTGGCGCAGGAGCAGAATATCCGGCTGGACGCATAAACGGAAGGTCCATTGAAGGTCGTATCACAACTGTTTTATTTTATTGAACTTTATTCAGGATTATCATGGCTGTAAACACCAAAGTCGAAGCAGATCACAATGCACCTGCGGTTACGCGCATATTGGCGGAGTTCGTCGCAGGGCATCCGTCAAAAGGCTGGAGCAACGAGGTTGAGCATGAGGCGCATCGCACCTTTCTCAATTGGCTGGGATGCGCCGTGGGTGCTTCCCAGCATGAGGCGGTGCTGGCGGCGCTACATGCAGTTCAGGTGCTTGAACCCTCGAAGCAGGCGTTGATCGCCGGCCGCAAGGAGCGCGTGGATATTGCCAATGCGGCATTGATCAATGGCATCTCTTCCCATCTGTTTGACTTTGATGATACGCATCTGAAAACGATTATCCATCCTGCCGGACCGGTGTGTTCCGCGGTACTGGCATTGGCGGAATTGACCGGCGCCAGCGGACGCCAGGTCATTGATGCAATTGTGCTGGGTATCGACGTGGCATGCCGTGTCGGCAATACCATTTATCCTCATCATTATGATCGTGGCTGGCATATCACCGGATCGACCGGCTCGTTGGGTGCAGCCGCTGCCTGCGCCCGCTTGCTGGGGCTGGATACCGGCAAAACAACCATGGCCTTGGGGATTGCCGCCTCGCAACCGGTCGGACTGCGCGAACAGTTTGGTACCATGACCAAGCCGTTCCATCCGGGTGGTGCTGCCCGGGCGGGTCTGATGTCGGCCCTGATGGCGCGTGAAGGCTTCACGGCCAGTTCGCGTGCCATTGAGGCGCCGCGCGGCTTCGCGCAGGTTGTCTCGACCAAATTTGACTGGAACGAAATAACAGACCAATTGGGTGAGCGTTTTGAAATTTCCTTCAATGCCTACAAGCCCTTTGCATGCGGTATTGTGATCCATCCAAGTATCGACGCCTGCGTGCAGTTACGCGAACAGGGCGTTACAGCGGACAATCTGGCACGCCTTGATTTGCGTGTTCATTCGCTGGTGCTGGAGCTGACCGGAAAAAAAGAACCGGCTGACGGCCTGCAAGGCAAATTCAGTGTTTACCACGGCTGCGCGGCTGGCCTGATATTTGGTCGTGCGTCCGAAGATGAATACGATGACGCCATTGTGACCCGCGAGGATGTGGTGGCTACGCGCCGCAAGGTGAATGCCATTGTGGATGACGCGATTGACGAAGCGGCAGTCGAAGCCACGGCGACGCTCACCGACGGCAAAACTGTGCATATCCGGGTGGATCATGCCATTGGTTCGCTGGAGCGCCCGATGACTGATGATGACTTGATGAAAAAATTCAGCACAATGTCGATCCCGGTTCTGGGCGAAGAGAAAACCCGCCAGCTCCTGCAGGCGTGCTGGCGCCTGGCCGATGCGCCAGACGTGAGTTCGCTTGTGGCGCAGGCAAGCTGAGCGGGTTATACAGAAAGAACAGACCATCCCAGCTTCGCTGGCTTACTTAATTTACGGGACAGCGTCGGGGTAGCGTCAATAATGGCAGGCCTTTGCCGCGACGCCTTCCGGTTATTGCATGGACAATAAATTTGCACTCCATTCGGATTTTCCGTTAACGGTTCCACGCATCTGCTTATTGTCTACTTTCCCGGTATAGGTATTGCCTTCGACCGAGAACGTAATATTTTCCCCATGCAGGCGGGCATTGTTGATGCGCATGGCGTTGTTGCCGTCGCTGAGCGTGCCGTCCAGCATCTGGAAGGTTTGTTTCAGTTCAAGCTTGCGGTTGCCCACTTGCCATGTGCCAGCCACCTTTGCAGGTATCGTCCATTTGTAGGCATGGCAGTAGTTTGTGCAATCTTCGGTGACTTCGACTGTTTCGTCAGGCTCCCAGTTTTCCATTGCAAATGAATTGGACACCACCCGTGTGCCGGGTTTCATATCCAGCAGCGTCGGGCGCAGTCGCAGATTCAGACTGGGCAACAGAAAAAGGGTCACGACAGAGGCGTCCGAAAAATCCGATTCGAAAATATCTGCCTGCTCGAAGGTGGCCCGTTCTGTCACGCCTTCCGCTTGCGCGGCGCGCTTGGACATGGCGACCATTTCCGGATTGTACTCAATGCCGTGGGCCACGGCACCGCGTTTTGCCGCGGTAATTACCAGTCTGCCATCTCCTGATCCCAGGTCTACAAGGCGATCAGACGGTTTCAGTTCAGCCAGCTCCAGCATGCGGTCAACCAGTTTCTGGGAAGTGGGAACCCAGACGACATCTTTGCCTTGTTGCCCGACAAGCGGCGCATATTCACCGGAGTTGGGGGCGTTGGCAGGGGCAGTATTCTGGGCTGCGGCCGGCGTGCCTGCCACGAAGGCAAACAGGGCAGCGGCCAGAAGGGGTTTCATCGGCAACGTCATCGTGTTTCTCCTAAATGTGATTACTTCAGAGCGGTGATTTCAGGTTGTGCATCCGGCTCGTCGGGCTCCTGTTCGTCCCGTACCCGGAACAGCAGGATCGGGATCCCCGCGGCCAGAACGCCCAGCCCGATCAGTGCAGCAACGCCGGTGTACATGACGCTGGCGTAAAACATATATAAACAGGTCAGGCAAAACAGGATTGGGGTGATTGGATAAAGTGGCACTTTATAGGGCATCACCCGTTCGGGGTAACGCCAGCGCAGGATAAACAAGGACAGGCCCACCAGCAGCATGAAGGCCCAGAAAACTGGAGCGGTATAGTCCACCATGGCTTTGAAACCATCCCGGGTGATGGCACCCATGGCAATGAGCGCCAGCGCGATCATGCCCTGCAGCACCTGGCCATTGGCCGGTGTTTTGCCCCGGCTGTCCCATACTGCAACCCAACGCAGTATGGTCATGTCCCGCGCCATGACATAAAAAACCCGTGCGCCGGTAAAGATCGTCGCGTTCAGCGTAGAAATGGCGGCAACGATAATGGCGACGGTGACTATAATTTTGCCCGGTTCGCCGGCAATCACATGCATCATATCGGCCGCGACGGCGTCGGAGGCGCGCAGTCCTTCCAGGCCTAAAATAGAAAGCAGGGCCCAGTTGGTCAGAACATAAAGTGTTACCAGAATCAGTGTGCCCAGGGTCAGGACCTTGGCGATATTGCGTGGGGCGTCCTTGAGTTCCCCGGTCAGGTAGGCCGCTTCGTTCCATCCTCCGTAGGTGAGCAAAACGAAAATCATTGCCATGCCCAGGGCTGCCGTTTCGGGCACTGTCGCCACGGCGGGCTCGGGTGTCTCAGCCGAGCCCAGAAGTCCGAACAGAATAATGGCGACGACCGCGGCGACTTCGATGAAGGTGACAATAATCTGAAGGTTTTTACCCTCAGCGGTGCCGATAAAATTTACGGTCGTCAACACAATCACCGAGAGCGCGGCATAGATGGCCGGGCCGTAGGGTCCAAGGGGCGCGATCTGCGCAATATAGTCGCCCAACATAAAGGCGACAACCGCAATGGCGCCGGTTTGAATCACGGTGCAGCGCGCCCAGCCGAACATCATGGCTACGGAACGACCATAGGCGCGCGACAGGAAGTGATACTCTCCCCCCGCGTGAGGGTGCGCGGCAGACAGTTCGGCATAGCACAAGGCACCCACCAGCGTGATCAGTCCTCCAATGACCCAGACCAGAATAAAAAGCCATTCATGCTCTACATTGGCAGCAACAATGGACGGTGTTCTGAAAATGCCGATACCCACCACCAGTCCGACGACAATGGTAACGGCATCAAAAACAGAAAGCTGGGCCTGGGGTCTGGACTGCTGCGGATCTGTCATCGGTATCCCTTCCGGTTAAACCGGGTCAATCTGAAAGCTGATTGCGGCGCCGGGGCGCGGCTGGCTGGGTATGGCGGATGCGGCGGGTGATGCGGGTGATGCGGGGTATGGCAAATGCCATAAGAACGGTGGCGTGGCAGTTAAGACAGTCAAACTGTCAATTCTTACAAATAGCTTAAAATAACTTTACCACAGTGAGATGACAATTCACCGTCTCAAAGATCGCTAGAGTGATTTTTATTATTGATGATCTGCTTTCAACAAGGCAGCCGGGGGAGTGGACCATAAAGCGATTGGCTGCCATGTTTTTACCGGTCACTTATCGCCGGATGCGAAGAATGATTTGCGTGATTTCAGAAGGTCGACCCAGGCGGATAGGGAATCCATTCCATAAGCCTGTTCCCATGCTGACATACATTTTCATGGTATCGACCTCATACAGTCCATCGACAAAGCCCTCGTTGGCCATCTTTGCCAGAAAATGGGCCCCCAGGATTTGTCCGCCATGCGTGTGACCTGACAATTGCAGGTCTGCGCCGGCCTGTGCATTTGCGTGCGCGCCGCCAGGGCGGTGACTGAGCAGGATGACGGTATCGTCCGCCGGCACCTGCGCCAGCGCTGCGTGGATGTCCGGTTCCGGCAGTCCAAAGCGATTGGCGGCATGATCGGTAATCCCGGCAACTACGATATGCTGCTTGTCATTTTCATGTGTGATGGTGACATGCTCGTTGACCAGCATATGCAGCCCCAGGTTCCTGAATGCCGACAGCCAGTCCTGATATCCGGAATAGTATTCGTGATTCCCTGGAATCGCCAGTACCCCGTATTTTGCCTTGAGCAACTGCAGTGGCTTTACATCTTCGGCGCGAGCGGTGGTGGTGCCGTCGACCATATCACCTGTAATGACGGTCAGGTCGGGATTGAGCGCATTGGTTTTGGCAACCACGGCGCTAAACCAGGGGGCCTGCAGCAGCCGGCTGGCGTGCAGATCAGTCAATTGCACCATGCGAAAACCATCAAAGGCCGGCGGCAGATTGGGCAACGCGATTTCAATGGTCTTGACGGCCGGCACCTTGACGGCATTCCAGACACCGATTGCAGAAAGCAGTATGGATAGACCAGCCAGCGTTCCGATCAATGGTGGCGACGTCAAGAGGGTCTGGCTGAAACTACGGGCCACGGGATAGGCCAGCAAACCTATCAGATCTTTGACAAGGACCATCGCCCCCATCAAGAGCAACGAGCAGAATGCAGCACCCAGCAACATCAGTACGCCCCCCGGAATTTCCGGCGACGCCATGGTACCAAACCAGGTGCGAGTGATGATATGGTGTTGGGCAACAGCCAGCACTAATAGGGTCAGGACAATTTTGAAGGTCAGATCAATAGACAGCGGCCAGATTGCGCGTGCGCTGACGTACAGACCGATGACTGCCATTACAAGATGAAGCACGGGCGTGATTCCTGTGGAAAGTATTGAGCGTAGCATGCGCAGGCACGCTACCTCGCTATTTCAAGTGGCATCGCCTATCCGAAATCGGCGTGCGATGAGAAGAGAGGGTGATCACATTATACGCAAGCAGCCAAGCCTGTTGCCATGCAGGCGGCGTTTATCTGCATTGTCAAGCAGGTGGACGCGAGTGCAGGGGGCATCTTGGATGCCGACTCAATCAGCCGTAGCGCCGGCCAGCCCCGTCGAAAGCGTTTCATCGGGTCGGTCGTTGCCTGTTTCCATTTTCTGCAGCCGTCGCAATGAGCGTTCGACCGCGCCCACCGTTACAGCAAGGCGCCAGTACTTTCGCCGCCATGCACGTAGCGGCAACCAGACATGTGGCACGATAATGCCGGGCGCCCACTGGGGGCGCCAGCGATTCATATTGCGCGGACGATGAGAAATGGTGACTGTCGGCACGCCCAGGGCAGAAGCCAGATGGCCGACGCCTGAATCGTTACCGACGAAGTATCCCGATTCATGGATAAAAGCGCCCAGTTCCTGCAGCGATTCGAAATAATTGACCGTAAAGGGTTGTCCCTGTGCTGCCTGACGCCATGTCTGCGCGTCGCGTTCTTCCACGACGAAGGCCACATCATAGCCGACGCGAGTCAGGCGTCGCGCCAGTTCGAGAAATCGCGCGGCGGACCAATAGCGTTCGGGCGTGCCCGCAGTGGGATGAATCACTACACGCCTGCGATTCTGTCGACTGCGTTCCGGGTGATGGGGCTGCAAGCTGCAGGAGTCGGACCAGTCCTCAATGTGGTATACGGACTTTGCAAATGCGCGTGATTCTTCCAGAAAAAGGCGTGACTGCGCGGGCTGTTGGTGCAACCACAGGGTCAGAGAGTCAAATGGGGGTGACGGTGCCTGCGGATCAATCGCAACGGGCTGATCAATATCCATTTGAAACACGCGATCAAATGTCGTCAGCCCTGCGACCCCGTCAAGGGGAACGGGGCGAACCTCCAGGCCGGGTAACCACGGCGCCAGGGCATGCATGTGCCGGCCAAAAATGGTGAGCTGATATCCGTTACGAACAAGATTGCGGGCCAGAGGCAGGAGCAACAGAGAGTCGCCCAGTTTATCGGAAACCAGGAATGCTATTTTTTGATGATTGCTCATGATGCGCGAAACGAAATACGGTTGATGCGCATCATATTGATAAATCGGGAAAAAGGCAATATGGATGTCGAACGAAGACAGTGACGCTATTTCAACAATGCGACTGCCAGGCCCTGAACGCGCCGGAATATAGCATCGCCCGTTAACATCAGGTGGTTGCTTCCAAGTTGAAGGCAACTGGCGGCTTGTAAGGCGTCCGGTGTGCGCAATCCGTGACGGACACGAATGGCGGTTGCTAACTCAATGACGTCCTGGCTGACTTCGACCCAGATAAGATCGGATCGAGCGAAAAAGGCATCGTACTGTGCCAGCACACTCATATTATTTTTCTTCATCGGTCCGACTCGGCATTCGAGCCAGGATAGACGACTTACGGCTACCTGCAGATCGGGATCAGTTTGTACGATGTCGGCCAGTTGTTTGCGTACGCCAGACGCGAACGGTTCATTGCCTTCGATCAGGTAGATTAGGGCACAGGAATCGAAGAAGGCGATCACCAGTCGCGCTCCTTGTTCAAGGAGGTGTCAATCTCGATTTTGTCTCGTGTTCCTGTCGCTGGCTGAGCCAGGAGCCATTGCATAACAGTCAATCCTTGTACGGTCGGCACCTGAGCCCCGGTAAGTCGCTGATAATCTTCTTCGGAAAGGATAACGGCGGCTGATTTATTGCGTTTGATGATATGCAAGGGCCCTTGACGCAGGCCCTCTTCAATCGCGGCCATGCCGCGGCGTTTGATTTCGCCTACTGTGACTGTGTTTTGCATTTCAGCCTGCCTTTAGTACTTAAATTAATCAAATAGTATCAAAAACAGTACTGATTAACAACCAAACGAAGATAATCTTGATCATCCCCGACCTCTCAGCGACTGCCCGAACATACCGTAAGACATAACCAGTCCCATTTAAGCCGATGCATGGAATCCCCATGGAAAATAGCAATAAACAGCCACCAAGGATGTAAACTGAGAGCACGTATCTGGTCCTTGCAGACCAGCGCGGCACCCCATCCACGTCATTCATCTCAAGGAACGTCATGAGCTCGTCCAAACGTCTGCGGTCTGCAAATATCACACAAGGCCCGTCCCGCGCGCCGAATCGCTCCATGTATTACGCCCTGGGATACAAGGAAGAGGATTTCTCCAAGCCGATGGTGGGCGTGGCCAATGGCTATAGCACGATTACTCCCTGTAATAGCGGCTTGCAAAAACTGGCCGATGCCGCAATCGAGGCCATCGAATCCTCGGGAGGAAACGCCCAGGTCTTCGGTACACCCACCATTTCCGATGGCATGGCCATGGGTACTGAAGGCATGAAGTACTCGCTGGTCTCGCGCGAGGTCATCGCCGATTGCGTGGAAACCTGCGTGCAAGGCCAGTGGATGGACGGTGTCGTCGTTATCGGCGGCTGCGACAAGAACATGCCCGGCGGTATGATGGGCATGCTGCGCGCTAATGTACCGTCCATTTACGTTTATGGCGGTACGATTTTGCCGGGCCGCCTGAACAACAAGGACCTGAATATCGTCAGTGTGTTCGAAGCCGTAGGCGAGAATGCGGCCGGCCGCATGAGCGACGAAGAACTCAAACAGATCGAACTGCACGCCATTCCGGGGCCGGGTTCCTGTGGCGGCATGTACACCGCCAACACCATGAGTTCGGCGTTTGAGGCCATGGGCATGAGCCTGCCAACGTCATCCACCATGGCTAATGTGCATGATGAAAAAACCGGCTCTGCCGCTGAATCGGCACGTGTCCTGCTCAAGGCGATCGAGCAGGATCTGAAGCCGCGCGATATTGTGACCCGCCAATCGATTGAAAATGCGGTCAGTGTCATCATGGCAACCGGTGGTTCCACCAATGCGGTGCTGCATATGCTGGCCATTGCCCATGCAGCCGGCGTAGACTGGACCATTGACGACTTTGAGCGTGTGCGCCGGCGCGTGCCGGTTATTTGTGATCTGAAACCCAGCGGTCATTACCTGGCAGTTGATTTTCACAAGGCGGGCGGCGTGCCGCAAGTCATGAAGATTCTGCTGAACGCGGGCCTGATCAATGGTGACTGCATGACGATTACGGGCCAGACAATTGCGCAGATTCTGGAGAAGGTGCCGGATACGCCGTCAGCCGATCAGACCGTCATTCGGACCATTGACAATGCGCTGTATCAGCAAGGTCATCTGGCTATCCTCAAAGGCAATCTGTCTCCCGAAGGGGCAGTGGCCAAAATCACTGGACTGAAGAACCCTGTTATTACCGGCCCGGCACGTGTGTTCGATGATGAGCAATCGGCATTGAAGGCGATTCTGGATGGCAAAATCAAGGCGGGGGACGTCATGGTGTTGCGCTACCTTGGTCCGAAAGGCGGCCCGGGGATGCCCGAAATGCTTGCCCCAACGGGAGCGTTGATTGGCGCGGGACTGGGCGACTCGGTCGGTCTGATCACCGATGGACGGTTCTCGGGTGGAACCTGGGGAATGGTGGTGGGGCATGTGACGCCCGAAGCTGCTGTAGGCGGAATGATCGCCCTGATTGAAGAGGGCGACTCCATTACGATCGATGCTCACCAATTGTTATTGCAATTGAATGTACCGGAAACTGACACTGATGCGCGGCGTGCAAAATGGACGGCGCCCAAGCCTCGTTATACGCGAGGGGTTCAGGCCAAGTTTGCGTTCAATGCGTCTACGGCGAGCACGGGTGCGGTGCTGGATAAATTCTGAGCGGATCTTGTCAGCCTTTGCTTTGCATGCAGGGCAAGCATTATCAATAAACCAGGCTCATCTGTACGGCGCTATTTCACCTGTTGCTTATTCAGTTTACGGGCGAGTGTGCGGCGATGCATGCCAAGGCGACGGGCAGTTTCCGAAATATTGAATCCCGTTTCTGCCAATGTCTCGTGTATACGTTCCCATTCCAGGGTCTTGATGGATGACTGGCGCGCCGTGACCTTGACATCGGTCACGCCGTCCGAGCGTTGAAAGGCAGCTTCAATGTCATCTGTGTTCGCGGGTTTTGCCAGATAATGACAGGCCCCCAGCTTGATGGCTTCAACGGCAGTGGCGATGCTGGCGAACCCGGTCAGTACAACGATCAGCATGTCCGGATTGTGCGCATGCAGGTCCTGCACGCAGGCCAGTCCCGATCCTTCTCCTTTTAGTTTGAGATCAACAACCGCATACGCGGGTGTGCTGTGTTGCAGAATGGCAAGCATGGATTCCTGACTGTTGGCGGCCACAACGTGATACCCGCGACGTTCCAGCGAACGGGTCAGCGTGCGTGCGAACGCTGCGTCGTCTTCCACGATCAGCAGCTCACCTTTAGTGGCGTCTTGCGTCAATGCTCATCTCCTTTTTCCAGTTTGATGGCCGATAAGGGTAGTGACAGTTTAACGGATGCGCCGCCAGACAACAGATTCTGCGCCGTAATTCTGCCGCCCAGCGTACGGGCAACGTTGACCGAGAGAAACAGGCCCAGCCCGCCACCCGGCTTGCCTTTGTTGGAGTTGTACGGCTGTCCCAGGTGGGCCAGCATTTCCGCAGCGAATCCGGGACCGGCATCCATGACATTCAGGATCAGGGTATCTTCTTCACGTGTCACTTCCACGCGCAGCCAGTTGGGCGAGGCCTCCAGCGCGTTGTCCAGGACATTGCCTATCATCTGTTGCAATGCGGAGTCAGAGACAATACGCACGTCCGGACCAAAATGGTTTTCATAAAGCATTTGTCTGGGCTGGCGCAGGTCACGCCATTGCGCCACCAATTGATCGAGAAACTGGTGCACGGTTGTTTCTGTCGGGGAGTCGCCGCGTGTTTTACCGGCTGAGACCAGAATGCCGGTCACGATGGCCTTGCAGCGCATGACCTGGGTCTGCATTTCATCGATCTCCTGCAGCAACTCCGGGCTCTTGGTAAAGGGTAACATATGCTGCCAGTCACCCAGAATGACGGCCATCGTAGAGAGTGGCGTGCCCAGTTCGTGCGCCGCACCGGACGCCAGCAGGCCCATGTGGACAATATGTTCCTCTTCAGCAGCGGCCTGGCGCATGGCAGCCAGGTGGGTATCGCGCATGCGCAGGTTCCGGCTTATCCGTGTCATGAACACCACGATCAGGGCAGCATTGAGCGCGAAGCAGACCAGCATGCCCAGGACGTACAGGCTGTTCAGGCCCTGCTCGTGGGCGGGTTGCAGGATCAGTGTTTGCTTGGAGAGTGCCAGCCAGGCAAAGCAGACACTGGTAATGCCCACCATGATCCAGGTGCTGCGCGGCGTAAGCAGAACCGCTGCCAGGGTGATCTGCAGCAAATACAGAAAAATGAACGGGTTGCTCGCGCCGCCGCTAAAGTGCAACTGCGCGGTGAGTATGCCGACATCGGCCAGCAGTGCAATGAAAAGCTGGGTGTTGCTGACAGGATTGCCGGCACGAAGAAACAGCATGCTGCCCACATTGAACAGCACCAGTAGCAATACCAGGGCCAGCATGGCATTGAGCGGCAGTTCAAGGCCCAGCAGAAACTGTGCCACCAGGATAGTCATCACCTGACCCAGCACGGCAATCCAGCGCAGCTGGATCAATTGAAGCATATTCTGGCGGCCCGTCGCGCTGCCATCGTCGAGCCTGCCAGGATCCGTTGCCTGCAGGAATGTAGTCCAGCTCAGGGAGGGCTGGTTGCGAAAAGGGTCCAATTCAGAGGCCTTGGGGTTGTTACCCGTTTATGGTGGAAAACTGCGCGTTATTTTTTCGGCTTGCGCGTGCGAAATTCCTCGCGGCAAACGTAGCACACGGCGAGGAGGACCAGTATGGCCAGACCAAACCAGGTGATAGCATACATTAAATGGTTATTGTTGAATGATACTACCGTCAGGCCCGCCACAGGCAGATGTTCGTCGGCAATATACAACTGACCCGAAGCGCGGGCAGCGCTCGCCGGTACTGCTTCTTCACTATCGGATGGCGTGGCCGATGAAGCCCCCGGAAAAATGCTGGCGCCGGGGCCATCGGCATCGACGAAATAGGGTGCCAATTGGGTCAATCCACGGCTTTGCCCGATTTGCTGCACGTCCCTGGAAAACCAGCGATTTTCTTCAGGTTTGTTGTCGCGCAGAAAACCACCAAGGGGTTCCGTCAAGCGTATCAGGCCTGTCAGCGTGACCTCTCCTGCCGGCTCTTGCCTGTGGCGCCAGGCGCCATTCTTTTGTGCTTGTGGAACAAAGCCCCGGTTGACAAGGACAAAGCTCTGGTCATCAAGACGCAGGGGCGTCATAACCCAATACCCCGTGCCCAGAACGGTTGATGCCTGCACCAGTGCAGATTGCTCATACTGATAGGTGCCATGCAGCCTGACGTGGCGATATTCATCGCGAGACGCCGAAATGGTATTCCAGTCGCTGCGCTCAAGAGGCGCAACGGCGGGAGCGTGAATGCGCTGCGCCACCCGTTCTATCAAATCCAGTTTCCAGGCACGTCGTTCCACTTGCCAGATACCAAGCGCACAAAAACCGACGAATGCCATGACGGCAATCAGTAGCCAGACGAGCAGCACCCAGGTCCGTTTCGGGCGATGAGAATCAGACTGGGCTTGGGGAGAAGGAGAAGGGGAGCTGACGATAGTCTCCTGCTGTGGGGGCCCAGGCAGTACCGAGTCGAGGCGATCGGCATGCCTGGGGCGCGACCCATGGAAACATGGATCAGAGCATGTTTTTCATGTCATGAATCATGTTGGGCATCATATTGGTATTCAGATGGTACATGACCCACAGGGAACCCGCGAGCGCGATGACGACGATGATGAGCGTGAAGATCATGGCCAGCATGCTCCAGCCACCTTCGGCACGCGTATTCATGTGCAGGAAGTAAATAACATGTACGCACATCTGGATGGCGCCCAGCCCCAGGATGACCAGCGCCGTGACACCGGATTTTTCGAACACATTGCCCATGACAAACCAGAAGGCAAGTGCAGTCAGGATGACAGACAGGATGAAGCCGGTCATATAACCGCGAAAAGTGATTTCGCCGTGACCGTCATCGTCGTGGTGATCGTCGTGTGCATTGTTATGGTGATGCGCAGTATTGGCAGGTGTGGTCATGGCAGGACCCCCATCAGGTAGACAAAGGTGAAGACGGCAATCCAGATCACATCCAGGAAATGCCAGAACATGGACAGACACATCAGGCGCCGTCGGTTTTCAGGAATCAGGCCGTATTTTTTCACTTGGAACAGGAGCGTGACCAGCCAGATGATCCCGAAGGTCACGTGCAGGCCGTGCGTGCCTACCAGGGTAAAGAAGGATGACAGGAATGCGCTACGCTGGGGCACGGCATTGATATGGATCAGGTGAGCGAACTCGTACAGCTCCAGTCCCAGGAACGCGAGACCGAAAAGACCGGTAATGCCCAGCCAGATCATGGCCGGACGAACCCGGTTGCGCTGAACCTCCAGCATGCAGAACCCGTAGGTAATGGAAGAAAACAACAGCATGGCCGTGTTGACAGCCACTAGTGGCAGCTCAAACAGGTCTGCACCGGACGGGCCTGCCGCGTAATTGCGGCCCACCACGCCATGCACGGCGAACAGGCAGGCAAAGATCAGGCAGTCGCTCATCAGGTAGATCCAGAACCCCAATGAGGTTCCGTTCTGCGGGTGGTGGTCCTGCTTCAGGTAGAAGTCAAGCGGCGCAGCGGCCGCGACTTCACGGGGGGAAATGGCGGTAGTATCAGACATGGTTGGCTAGCAGTCGTGTGCGTTCAGCTTCGGTACGGGCAACTTCTTCAGCAGGAATGTAATAATCACGCTTGTAGTTGAACGTATGGTAAATGGTGCCGCCGATAATGGCGAGAAATGACAGCGCGCTGACCAGCCACATGTGCCAGATCAGTGCAAATCCGCAAAGCGTACACAGACCTGCAATGATAATGCCTGCACCGGTATTGGCGGGCATGTGGATTGGCAGGAATCCGCTCAGCGGACGCTGAAATTTATGTTGTTTCATTTGGTCCCAGGCATCACCGTCATGCACTTGCGGAGTGAATGCAAAGTTGTAGGACGGGGGAGGAGACGACGTCGACCACTCCAGCGTGCGCCCATTCCAGGGGTCACCCGTCACATCGCGCAACGAATCACGCTTGCGATAGCTCACCACCAGCTGGATCAGGAAGCTGGCAATGCCCAATGCAATCACGAAAGCGCCGGCTGCAGCGATCTGGAACCAGATCTGCAGGGAATGGTCTTCGAAGTGGTTCAGGCGTCGGGTCACGCCCATAAAGCCCAGCACATACAGTGGCATGAACGCCATGTAGAAGCCGATCAGCCAGCACCAGAACGAGCATTTTCCCCAGAATGGATCCAGCTTGTAGCCGAATGCCTTGGGGAACCAATAGGTGATCGCGGCAAACAGACCGAACAACACGCCGCCAATAATGACGTTGTGAAAGTGTGCAATCAGAAAGAGGCTATTGTGCAGGACAAAGTCGGCCGACGGAATGGCCAGCATCACGCCTGTCATACCGCCGATGACGAACGTCACCATGAAGCCAAGTGTCCACATCATGGGAACATCGAAGTGGATCCGGCCACGATACATGGTGAACAGCCAGTTGAAGAGCTTGGCGCCGGTCGGGATCGAAATGATCATCGTGGCAATACCGAAGAACGAATTGACACTGGCGCCCGAACCCATGGTGAAAAAGTGATGCAGCCAGACCAGATAGGACAGAATCGTGATGACGACCGTGGCATATACCATGGAGGCGTAGCCGAACAGGCGTTTGCCGCTATAGGTGGAGACGATTTCGGAGAAGACACCAAACAAGGGAAGAATCAGGATATAGACCTCAGGGTGACCCCAGATCCAGATCAGATTCACATACATCATGGGGTTGCCGCCCAAATCGTTCGTAAAGAAATTGGTACCCACGTAGCGATCCATTGTGAGCAGGGCCAGAACGGCGGTCAGAACGGGGAATGATGCCACGATCAGGGTGTTGGTGCAGAGCGATGTCCAGGTAAAGATGGGCATTTTCATCATGCCCATGCCGGGCGCCCGCATCTTGATGATGGTCACGATCAGGTTGATGCCCGACAGCGTGGTGCCGATCCCAGCCACTTGCAAGGCCCATATGTAGTAATCCATACCGACGCTGGGACTGTGCTGTATGCCGGATAGCGGAGGATAGGCCAGCCAGCCCGTAGTCGAAAATTCACCAATGAACAGGGAGATCATCACGAGCACGGCGCCGCCGGTGGTCATCCAGAAACTGAAATTATTCAGGAACGGAAATGCGACATCCCGTGCGCCGATCTGCAGCGGGACGATGTAGTTCATCAGGCCTGTCACCAGTGGCATGGCCACGAAGAAGATCATGATCACGCCATGCGCAGTGAAGATCTGGTCGTAATGATGGGGCGGCAGGTAGCCCGTGGAATCGCCAAATGCGATGGCTTGCTGGATCCGCATCATGATGGCATCGGAAAAACCGCGCAGCAGCATGATCAGGCCAAGGATCATGTACATGATGCCGATTTTCTTGTGGTCGATACTGGTAAACCATTCGACCCACAGGTAGCGCCACAGCTTGAAATAACTAATCGCGGCAATCAGTGCGACACCGCCAAGTAATACGACCGCGAAGGTAGCGATCAGGATAGGTTCGTGGAAGGGTATGGAATCCCAACCAAGGCGACCAAGAATAAGAGTTTGCAGATCCATGGGCTCAAGTCATTGAAAATAGAGTGACGGCCAATACGCCTGGCCGGGGATATTGCTTACAAAGGACGCAGCCTCAGCGCGACGCGTTCATCAGTTTCAGCGAGGAGAAGGCAGGATCTGTGATCGTGCAGAAGCCACTTACATAGATCTGGTGCCGGGCGTTTTCCAGGCCAAGGTTGAGCCGGGTGGTTTTATCCAGTTCAGCCATGTTGTATATGCCGGGTATGCCCATGCCCCCCTGGGCATCAATGGCCATAATGTCACGCATGCACATGCGGTTTGGCTCCACACAGCGATTCAGGATGGCGTCATACAGTCCGGGGGCCACGCTGGAGTAATGCTGTACCGGTTCGCGCTCGCTAGGCGCTTCCAGTTGCAAATAAGCCACACGACTCAGATCAGTCTGGCTTTGTTTGACTGATTCGACCCATGCGTCAAAGTCTTCGGTGTTCAGTCCATGAAACTTGAACCGCATGCCCGAAAAGCCGGCGCCACTGTAATTGGACGAAAAGCCCTCGTAGACGCCTTCCTTGTTGATGATCGCATGCAGTTGCGTTTCCATGCCGGCCATGGTGTAGATCTGGCCTGCCAGCGCGGGAATAAAGAAGGAGTTCATGACGCTGGATGAGGTCAGCCGGAACGCAATTGGGCGGTCGACAGGTGCCGCCAGCTCATTGACGGTCGCAATGCCGTACTCAGGGTAGAAAAACAGCCATTTCCAGTCCAGGGCGACGACCTGTACCGTCAGCGGCTTGACGTTCGCGGGAAGCGCGCGCTGTGCGTCAATGCGTTCGAGTGGACGGTACGGATCCAGCTTGTGTGTGCTGACCCAGGTCACGGCACCCAGCGCAATAATGATCAGCAGGGGGACCAGCCAGATGACCAGCTCAATAAGTGTGGAATGATTCCATTCCGGCGCGTATGTTGCTTTGGTATTGGACGCACGGTAGCGCCATGCAAAGTACAATGTCAGAACGATGACAGGTATGATCACAATCAGCATTAATGCAACTGAAATATAGATCAGATTGCGTTGCTGCAGTGCGATATCGCCTGAAGGTGAGAGCAGAACTGCGTTGCACCCCGTCAGAATGGGTGCAAGGGCCAAAAGGGCCAGGAATCGGAAAGTCTTGGAATGAAGCATGCCAAAAATGTGCCAGCGTAGAGCCGTGGAAAAATATAGCATATACTTAAACCGTTCCTGTTAGGAATTGGACGTTTTGTCCTATGGTGTAAATGCGCGGCAAATGCGATCCTTCGTCTTTGGACTATATTAACTTAAATTGAACCTATTATGTCGAGCTTTGATCAGACAAACACTGAGCCCTCCTCGCGTACGATGGAAAATGATGCCCGACAACAAATGACCGGCCACGGCCCGGTTGCCGCTGGCGAAATCGCCATCGGGGTTGTGATTGGTCGCGCTTCCGAGTATTTCGACTTCTTTGTTTACGGTCTGGCATCGGTACTGGTCTTTCCAGCCCTGTTCTTTCCGTTTGTCGATTCCCTGACCGGTACGCTTTATTCGTTCACCATTTTTGCCGTCGCCTTTATTACCCGTCCATTCGGTACCGCCCTGTTCATGGGCATCCAGCGGCGATGGGGAAGAGGGACCAAGCTGACCCTGGCGCTATTTCTGCTCGGAACGGCAACGGCTGGCATTGCATTTTTACCGACTTACGAATCTTTCGGAGCATTGTCCATTGCCCTGTTGGTCCTGTTTCGCAGTCTGCAGGGGATTGCCTTCGGCGGTTCATGGGATGGCCTGCCATCGTTGCTCGCTCTGAATGCCCCCAAACAGCGCAGGGGCTGGTATGCCATGCTCGGCCAACTTGGGGCACCGGTCGGCTTTTTGGTGGCCAGTGCGCTGTTCCTGTTCCTGCATTCCACCCTGTCAGCCGAAGACTTTCTCGGCTGGGGCTGGCGCTACCCGTTTTTCGTCGCTTTCGCCATCAACGTCGTGGCGTTGTTTGCGCGCCTGCGTCTTGTTCTGACCGAACAGTACACTAAGCTGCTGGAAGAGGGAGAGCTGGAGCCTATTGGCACCTGGGAAATGCTCGCCGGACAGGGGTACAACCTGTTCATAGGCGCATTTGCCGCATTGGCGAGCTATGCTCTATTTCATATAGTAACGATTTTCCCGCTGTCCTGGATTACCTTAAGGGCCACTCAATCCATTAATGATGTGTTAGTTGTTCAGGTTGTTGGTGCTTTCGTTGCCATGGCAGCGACCATTGCATCCGGCTTGATTGCCGATCGTATCGGACGCCGTACGACACTGACAGCGCTGGCCATTCTCATTGCGATTTTTGGATTTACGGCGCCGATGTTGTTAAATAGCCAGGCAGCGGGACAGGACGCGTTTATCCTGATCGGTTTCGCCTTGCTGGGCTTGTCTTATGGTCAGTCGTCAGGAACCGTGACGGCCAATTTTACGTCGCGTTTCCGTTATACGGGTGCCGCGTTGACCTCCGATCTGGCGTGGTTGCTGGGTGCCGCGTTCGCGCCGCTGGTAGCGCTGGGCCTGTCGATGCATTTCGGTTTGGTTGCTGTCAGTCTCTACCTGCTGTCCGGCGCCGCTTGCACGGTGTTGGCGTTGTGGATCAATCGCAGGCTCAAGCCGCTGACGTTGCGCAAGCGCGGATAAGGCGCTGTTTTCCCCTGCGGACTTTCTCGCACTCTAAAATGTAGCCCCTCGGCATCGTTATTCGTTGTTACGAGTGATTATGATGCTTTTGGGCTACAAAAATGATTAATTAGGTGCAATATTTATTCTCCATGCCTGGCCTTGCTGGGTTTTTTCTTGTTGAAATGTGTCTTATAAGATACATTATCCCTGTCGATGCCAACTTTTGATGCCCCAGGGATACAAATGACCACACTTGCTGATGTTGCAGACTTTTTGCGCCAAGCGCGTCGAGAAGCCGGCTTGACCCAGGAAGCGCTGGCTCAGAGTGCCGGAGTTTCCCGAACGACTGTTGCGCGTATGGAAACGCTTGCCAAAGGCGATATGAGCGTTTCTGTGCTATTGCGGTTGTTGGAAGCTGCTGGCTATGATCTCAAACTGGTCAAACATGGCCACATCAGAACGCTTGAGGATATCCTGGCCGAACAGCGGCGGGGTGAGTAATCATGAAGCTCGATGTGCGCGTAAGCGAAAGAGTCGTGGCCAAGTTGTACCGGGAGCGCGACGAGTATGTCCTGAGCTATCTGCCGGATACCAATGCCAGTGATTTTGTGAGTTTGACGATGCCGGTACGGGCGGAACCCTGGCGCTGGCCGCGCGATCTGCATCCGTTCTTTCGTCAGAATTTGCCCGAAGGCTATCTGCTGAATATTATTCGTGAAGAATTTGGACCGTTGCTCGACGGCACCGATCTTTCTCTTTTGGCAGTGGTCGGTGCAATGGGAATTGGACGGGTCACAGTGACGCCCGAGGGCGGGGCGCTCGTGGGCGATATGGAGCCGCTGCAGATTGAGTCTTTGCTTAAAACCGAGAACACCACGGCGCATTTTGCAAGCCTGGTGCGTCAGTACGCAAGGGCATCCATTTCCGGCATGGTGCCAAAGTTTATCGCGCCAGAAGAAGTGGATGAGTCAGCCCATGCAGTGGGAAAACCTACATTGCGTACCAGCCGCCACATCATTAAAGGCTCCGACGACAGCACGCCTTATCTCGGGTTCAACGAATTCTATACCATGCGCGTACTTGAGCGCTTGAATGTCGTGCCTGTAGCCAGGACGCGGATGTCGGAAGACGGGCGGGTACTGGTTGTTGATCGATTCGATGTCGACGCGCAGGGTGTTGTTTCGCATGGTGTTGAGGACGCCTGCGGTTTGCTCGGACTGCCTCCACACGAGAAATATGCAACGACGACTGAGCGAGTGCTGAATGCCACCAGGGGGTATATACCGTCTGTGGCCAGTCGTGCGCAACTGGACCAATTCGCCTGGCATATGCTGACCAATTATGTGGTACGTAATGCGGATTGTCATGCCAAGAACATTGCACTGTACTACACCGGTTTGGAAGACGTGGCCTATACGCCGGTGTATGACGTTGTCACTACACAAGCATATCCACGTTACGCAGCTAGCCCACCAGGGTTGCCTGTTGAAGGGCGGCAAACCTGGATGGTGGGGAAAATCTTGGAGCGGTTTTTCAAAGCAAAGTTAGGTATCGCGCCGAGCCAATATGCGCAGATGGTGGAGCGTCTGTGCGAGTCCGCGGTGGAGGTCGGCAGAGAAGTCATAGAGGCGGCCAGAAATGAACCGCGCTGGCATACCGTTGCCAAGCATATGGTGCATGCATGGAATGAGGGCATGATGACATTGCGGAGTTCGAAAAATGAAATTGCTTTCAGAGGGCTTGATGAAGCGATTGCACACGCGGGGTTCTCCGAGCCTGAAAAGCCGGAAAGCAGCCGAGAGGTCATAGGACGGTCTGAATTATTGGCCAGGCCGCGGAAGAAGTAATCGTTCGCTAGGAACATCGAATTTCAGCAGACGAAAAAAAAGCCGAAAAAAATTTTCGGCTTTCTTTCGATTGTCTATGAATGCTGGCGAGCTCTTCATAAACTTAAATTCTGGAGCGGGAAACGAGTCTCGAACTCGCGACCTCAACCTTGGCAAGGTTGCGCTCTACCAACTGAGCTATTCCCGCGTTTTCAGCTAAAAAATCGCTTTGCATTAACCAAATATCCGTCAAAATATATTTAACTATCTGGCTGCTGCGTTTGCAATTTCAAATCAGCTAAGCCCTAAAGTATATACAAGCTATTTTGAATTTGCAACATCTTTTTCGCTGCGTTCTTCAGAAAGTGGATTCTGTGTTGTTTATGCATCTTTTGGTTGATGTCTATGCCATTCAGACCCTGCCAACTGCTGCCACATGAATCTCTTCACGAAGAGGCGAGACTATAGCAGTAAATTCTTTATAATGTCAAATTAATTTCACACAGCAGGTGCTTTTTTAATGCGGGACGACACAACACAGGATTTGACCGGGCTCAATACGCTAAGACTGGTCTCGCATGCGGCACATTATTTTCGGCTGGATAACGAACAGCAGTTGCCCCAGGTCACGCAACGCAGGCATGCCGCAGGCCAGGATATCTATGTGCTGGGTGGGGGCAGTAACCTGGTTTTGCGCGAGCACATTTCAAAGCCAGTCGTCCATAATCAACTGAAAGGGATCCGGCTGGTCGAGGAGACCGACGACGTCTTTATTATTGAAGCCGCTGGTGGCGAGAACTGGCATGACTTTGTGGCAACGTGCATCGGCAACGGCTGGTACGGGCTGGAGAATCTTGCATTGATTCCCGGTACGGTGGGTGCCTGTCCGGTTCAGAATATCGGCGCCTATGGTGTCGAAGTGATGGACCGGATCGAAAGCGTGCATGCCTGGGATATTGAGCAAGGTCGGTCGCGACTTTTCAGTGTGGCAGACTGCGCATTTTCTTACCGCGACAGTCTGTTCAAGAAACCGGCAGGACAGGGCTATCTGATTACGGCAGTGCGTTTTCGCCTGCCGAAACAGTGGACGCCGGTGACCACATATCCCGATCTGAAAAACGATCCCGCACTTGCACAGAGCCCGACGGCGCAACAGATTTTTGACGCAGTGTGCCGCATCCGGCAGGCTAAATTGCCCGACCCCGCGCAAATCGGTAATGCAGGTTCTTTCTTCAAAAACCCGATCGTGTCGGCCGGCAAGCAATCACAATTGAAATCGGACTATCCGGCGCTGGTATCCTATCAGCAGGCAGATGGCAGCTATAAGCTGGCTGCCGGCTGGATGATCGAGCAATGCGGCTGGAAGGGCAAGTCGCTGGGGCCGGTCGGGATGCATCATCGCCAGGCATTGGTGCTGGTCAACCACGGCGGTGCGACGGCGGCAGACGTGCTGGCGCTGGCTGATGCGGTGAAGGCATCGACGCAGGAAAAATTTGGTGTGACACTGGAGCGCGAGCCGGTTCTGTTTGATTGAAAGGCTGTTTTTTTACAGACTTGAATGGCTGTTCATTTAGTAGACGTTGATTGAACGCAAGTGGGCGGCAACGAGCGAAAATAAAATGGGATGTGCATCGGATGCGACAGGCGCAAATAGAATCGGACTTGGGTTGGACGCCACAGGCGCAAATGAAAAACGGCTGTCCGCAGGCAGCCGTTCAATCAATCCGACATTAATGGGTCAGGCGCCGATGACCTGTTGCATGGAAAACAGGCCGGACGGCTTGTCCTGCAGGAAGAGGGCGGCGCGGATACTGCCTTGCGCGTAGGTGCTGCGGCTGGATGATTTGTGCGTAATTTCTATACGCTCACCCGTGCCCAGGAACATCACCGTATGGTCGCCGATCACATCGCCGCCGCGCACTACAGAAAAACCGATCTGTCCGTCCTTGCGTGCGCCGGTATGGCCATGGCGGCTCCAGTCGGCAATGTCGTCAAGGTTCTTGCCCCACGCATTGGCGACCGTTTCACCCATGATCAGCGCGGTGCCTGATGGTGCGTCAACCTTGTGCTTGTGGTGTGCTTCAGTAATTTCCACGTCGTAGCCCGTGTTGAGCATTTTTGCGGCCTGCTCCAGCAAACGCAAAGTTGCATTTACCCCGATGCTCATATTCGGGGCAAACACAATCGCAATTTTTTCTGCTGCCGCCGCAATGCTGGCCTGACCGTCTGCGTCAAAACCAGTGGTGCCGATCACCATCTTGACCTTGTGAGTGACGCAGGCCTGGACATGAGCCAGCGTGCCTTCCGGACGGGTGAAGTCGATCAGGCAATCGCAGTCTTTGAGTGCGTCCAGATCGCTGCCCAGTGTGACGCCCGTGTTTTTGCCCAGAAAGGCGCCGGCATCTTCGCCCAGATGAGTGCTGCCTGCGTGATCAAGTGCAACGGCCAGGGTCAGGTCGGAATGGGCCAGAACGGCTTCGATAAGCATGCGACCCATGCGGCCGCTGGCTCCGGAAATGGCAATACGCATGATGGCGTGTTCCTGAAGGAGAGCTGCAGCCCGTAAACGGGCATGCAATGATTCAATAGTATGACCGGCGATTATTGCTTTTGCGCGAGGTTCATGGCCAGGGCAAGAGACACGCAGTCGGCAGCCATGCGTTGCGTTGCCCGGACCAGCCGGCCGGGCAACGGGAATGGGTCAATCGTTACTGGACGCGGGTGGCACCCGGGGCCGGCTCGGTATTGATTTGTTCTGTGGCTGGGGCAGGTGCAGCTGCAGGCGCCGGAGTGGTCGCGCCCTGGCCTGCGTCGTCCATCGGGTAGGTGGTCACTTCATTGCTGCTTGTGCCCGCAGGCGCGGCCTGCAGAGCAGCAGGGTCGGTGACTTCTGTTGCTGGCGGCTTGTCGCCGGGACGATACAGACGCGCTTCCTGCTTGAAGGGCTGGAAGGTGGGCTGTTCATCACCTTCCCAGCGGTCAACCCGTCCGTTTACAAACCAGACCGAGAACTTGCGGATGACGGGGTCACCGTAGCCGGGTTTGAAGTAATAAGGGTAGTCCCAGCGATCGGGATGGAAGATATCGTGCAGCGTTGGTGAGCCCAGGGCATAGCGCACCTGATCCTGTGTCATGCCTTTTTGCAGCAGCGAGACATCTTCGGCGGTGATCCAGTTACCCTGCTGAACAGAAGGCCTGTATGGGAAACCCCATTCTCCTGAGGCGCAGCCGCCCAGCACTGCAAGTGCTGTAAGGGATGCGACCAGACCATACCGGAATCGGGGGAAAAGGCGAGTTTGGTTCATAACTTGGCGACGTTCCTGTATTTGGACTCGTAAAAGCGTTATGATAATAGTTCTGGGCAATCAATAGGATTGTTTAGCCAGGTAATCTCAAAAATTAGTCGGAAGCGTGTTTTCCGCATTATCTTATCCACCTCCCATTTATCAGCGAGCAAGCCTTGAACGAATTACATGATCCCAGTGAACTCAAAAGCATGGGTCTCAAAGCGACCTTTCCCAGGCTTAAAATCCTGGACATCTTCCGGAAGGCGGAAATCCGCCATCTGAGCGCCGAAGATGTTTACCGACTGCTTATTTCAGAAAACGTCGATATCGGCCTGGCCACGGTCTACCGTGTCCTGACTCAGTTCGAACAGGCCGGTATTCTGGCGCGCAGCCAGTTTGACAATGGCAAGGCTGTCTATGAACTGGATGATGGCGCCCATCACGACCACCTGGTGTGTTCGGTGTGCGGCAAAGTTGTCGAGTTCTCCGATCCTGAAATCGAAAAGCGTCAGTCCAAAGTTGCCAAAGACAATAATTTCACGCTCGAAAGCCATGCCATGGTGCTCTACGGCATTTGCGGTGACTGCGAGACCAAGCACCGTCGCTAAGTTTTTGGCAGGACCGGTGTCTGTATTGCGGGCGTGATTACGCCCAAACCCAGGCGGCGCAGCCGTTACGATATCATGTTGTCAAAAAAAGCAGAGCCTGACCGCTCTGCTTTTTTGTCGTCCGTCCGGCACGATGCCAGAATCAGTCTGCATGGGTCAGCATTTCGCGGGCGTGCTTGCGCGTGGTTTCTGTAATTTTGAGTCCACCCAGCATGCGGGCAATTTCTTCTGTGCGTGCGGGATCATCCAGCAGATCGATGCGCGAAACCGTTTCATGCTTGCCCTGTTTTTTCTGCACTTCAAAATGGTGATGCGCGCAGGCGGCGACCTGCGGCAAATGGGTCACGCACAACACCTGGTGGTGTTTGCCCAGATCGCGCAACAGTTTTCCGACGACCTCTGCCACGGCGCCGCCGATACCGGTATCAACTTCGTCATAAATCAGCGTCGGCACCTGATGCGCGCGATTGGCCATGACGGACAGCGCCAGCGAGATGCGGGCCAGTTCGCCCCCCGAGGCGACTTTGGCCAGTGGGCGTGGTTCGCTACCGGCGTGGGCAGCCACATTGAACTGCACATGATCCATGCCTGTTGCGCCCGGCTCGCTTGACTGGACCGAGATCTCGAATTTACTGCCTTTCATGGCCAGGGTTTGCAGGGCTTTGGTGACTTCCCTGGAGAGGGTGCCTGCTGTGCGCTTGCGGGCCTGGGTAAGCCTGGCTGCCGCTTCACGGTAAAGCGCTTCGTGCCGAGCGGCGGTATGCTCCAGCGCAGCCAGGTCTGACTCGCTGTCGAGCGCTTCTACGGCCTTTGTCAGTTCTTGCAGGCGCTCATAGAGGCCTTCGGGTTCGAGCCGGAATTTGCGCGCGGCTGAAAACATGGCGCCCATGCGTTCTTCGGTTTCAGCCAGGCGGGCTGGATCCAGATCCGCCTTGTCCAGGTAACTGCCCAGGTCGGATGCGGCTTCGGCAGCTGCGATCCGGGCCGATTCCATGGCGTCATACACCTCTTGCAATCCAGGGTCATTGCGCAATAACGGTTCAATGCGATGTATGGCCGCATTCAACGCCGCGATCGCCGACGCGTCTTCGCCGTCAAGCAGCGCCAGTGCTCCGGCCGCCCCTTCAAGCAGGGCAGAGGCATTGGCCAGCCGGTTGTAATCGGCGTTGATGGTTTCCCATTCCCCTTCACCCGGCGCAAGGCGTGTCAGTTCGTTCAATTGCCACTCCAGGCGTTCCCGCTCGGCCTGAGCGTCGCGCTGGTTGTTGCGGGCGCGTTCCAGCTTTTGCTGTGCCTGTTGCCAGTCCTTCCAGTGCAGTTGCACCGGCGTGAGCAGGTCGTCGTGCTGGCCATGCGTGTCAAGCAGAATGCGTTGTTCCTGTCGCTCCAGCAATTTCTGGTGCGCGTGCTGCCCATGGATGTCCAGCAGATAGGATCCGATGGTCTTAAGCTGGTTGAGGGTGCCGGGCACGCCGTTGATAAAGGCTTTGGATTTTCCGGCGCGATCGATGACGCGGCGCAGCACCAGTTCATCGTCGTCCAGTTCCAGCTCCGCCAGCATGTCGCGCAGGGAGGGTGGAACATCAAACAGGGCGCTGATATCTGCCTTGTCGGCACCTTCGCGAATGGCGGTGCTGTCACCACGGGCGCCCAGCGTGAGAGCAAGCGCGTCGATCAGAATGGATTTGCCAGCGCCGGTCTCGCCGGTAAAAACAGAGAAACCGGCGTCAAACTGCAGCTCGGTCTGTTCAACAATGACAAAATCACGGATATGCAGGGAACGGAGCATGTATACGTACTTCTGTGATGAATGGGATTGTCGGGTTCGCAGGGGGATGCTGCCGGCGGAATCAGCCGGATTCCGGCATGATGTTCCAGTGCAGCTTCTGGCGCAGCGTTGAGAAAAAACTGTACCCTTTGGGGTGCAGGAAGCGAATCTGGTGATCGGCTTTGGTGACGACAATTTTGTCACCGGGTTGCAGATCGGACCAGGTCTGCATATCAAAATGCACGCTGGCGCCGGTTTCTACACGGCCCACTTCGGCCAGCGTCAGGGTCAGCGTGCCTGTGTCGGGCACCGCAATGGGCCGGTTCGACAGCGTTTGCGGTGCCACCGGGACAAGCAGGAACGCATTGACGGCCGGATGCAGGATCGGGCCGCTGGCGCTCAGGGAATAGGCAGTTGAGCCGGTGGGCGTGGCAACGATCAGGCCGTCGGCGCGCTGGCGATACATCAGCGTTTCGTTGTATTCGACGCAGATTTCGATCATGCCTCCGCGACTGGCGCGGTTGAGCACCACGTCGTTCAGCGCCAGGGCACAGGTCAGGGTCTGGGCTTCGCGTACCACAGAGGCTTGCAAAAGTGTACGATGCTCGATGTCGTACTGGCCGTCCAGTACTGATTCGATGGCTTCGCGGGCATTCTGCACGGGGATATCGGTAATGAAACCGAGCCGTCCGTGATTGATGCCCAGCAGGGGAACGTCATATTGCGCCAGCGTGCGGCCGACGCCCAGCATGGTGCCGTCACCGCCCATGACAATGACCAGGTCGGCCTGGTTGCCGATTTCGGCCGTTGTCGCGGCGGGATACTCGGTCACGCCGGTGTTTTCTGATGTTTCTTTTTCAATCAGAACCTGTCGGCCAGCATCGCGCAGTATGCCGGCCAGCGCACGCAAAGGGGCGTCAAGACCGGAGTCGTGATATCTGCCAACCAGCGCTATGGTTGAAAAATGCATAGTGAAACCATATACAATAAACGAAACGACAAAGAGAAGTGACAGGCGTACCGGAAATGAGATCTGCGGTTAACGTCATAATACGTTATTCTACAATGACTGCAGGTTCAACAATTAAGGTGCCTGGAAAATATCCTTTGGTACAAACCATAACAGACCCACAATGGATGATCGCGCAAACGCATTACTGAAAGCTCTGATTGAGCGCTATATTGATGATGGACAGCCGGTAGGCTCAAGAACGCTGTCAAAGCTGTTTGAATTATCGCCGGCCACCATCCGCAATGTCATGGCCGACCTTGAGGATCTCGGACTCATTCACAGTCCGTATACGTCTGCCGGGCGCGTTCCGACGCCGCAAGGGTATCGGCTGTTCGTTGATAATCTGCTGGTTGTCAAACCCTATGAAATTGAAGAACCCTCTGATTTGCATGAGGTTTTTTCCAATACTGCACCCAGCAAGGCGCTTAGCGTCGCGGCCTCCCTGATGTCCAACCTGACCCAGTTCGCTGGCGTAGTCCTGACGCCCAAGCGCTCCCAGGTGTTCCGGCAGATCGAGTTTATCCGTCTGTCGCAGCGGCGTATCCTGCTTATTATTGTTACGCCAGATGGCGATGTGCAGAACCGGATCCTGTCACCAGTACACGATTACACCGAGTCGCAGCTCATTGAGGCCGCCAATTATTTCAATCATCATTTTGCCGGCAAGTCGTTCGAACAGGTGCGCGAGCAGTTGAGTACCGAACTGAATCAGCTCAAAGAGGAAATTTCGGTGCTGATGCAGGCGGCGGTCGATGCCGGCAACGAAGAAGACAATGAGTCTTCTGTGGTTATTTCCGGTGAGCGGCGCCTGCTGGAAATCAAGGATTTTGCCTCGGATATGGATCGGCTGCGCAAAATGTTCTCATTATTTGAACAGAAAACGGATCTGATGCAGTTGCTGGACGTGACCGATCGGTCCCAGGGGGTCAAAATCTATATTGGTGGCGACTCACGTCTGGTACCCATGGAAGACGTCTCTGTCATTACGGCACCTTACGGGGTGGATGGAAAAATCGTCGGAACGCTGGGCGTGATCGGCCCCAGCCGCATGTCTTACAATCGGGTGATTCCGATAGTCGATCTGACCGCCAGGCTGCTGTCCAACGCGCTCAGCCATCAATAAGGCATGTTTTTCGCCTTCGGTCCCGCATTGAGTGCGGCCACTTGCGGGTGCAAACCGTTTGTATCGGGCCCCGCCCGCCAGGGCATGAGACGGTTCATTGCGGTTACAATCGCATGTTGACATTACCCTTGAGCGCAGTCATGGCCGCGTTTTAAGCGGTCTCCATCGAACGTGTCCCTGGTCATACTTAGCCAGCGCCACGCTATCCGAACATTACAGGAAAGCATGAAAACCGGAGTCGTACTGATCAATCTTGGCACCCCCGCCAGTCCGAAAGCGGGCGCCATTCGCGCCTATCTGTCGGAGTTTTTGTCCGACCCACGCGTAGTCGAAATTCCTTCCGCTCTGTGGAAAGTTATTCTGAACGGGGCTGTCCTGCCCCTGAGACCCGCCAAGCTGGCACCTAAATACAAGCAGATCTGGATGGAAGAAGGATCCCCCTTGCTGGTGTATGGCAAGCGGTTGGCGCGAGGCGTGCAGGAGCAGCTCGATCAGAACCAGGTGCAGGCAACAGTCGTTCTGGCCATGCGTTATGGCGAACCTTCCATGCAACAGGCATTTGACCAACTGCGTGAAGCTGGTTGCGAGCGCATTTTGATCGTGCCGTTATATCCGCAATTTGCCGCCAGCACGACGGCCACCATTTTTGAGCGAACACTGCAGTTGCATCGGCAGGCGCGCGATATGCCGGAGTTTCGCTTCGTCAAGCGCTTTCATCATTTGCCGGGGTACCTGGATACGCTTGCGAGCAATGTACGCGCGTATTGGCAATCGCATGGCAAGCCGCAGCAGCTGCTGCTGAGTTTTCACGGGCTGCCCCAGCGCTCGGTTGATCAGGGCGATCCGTATCTGAGCGATTGCATGAAAACGGCCGAAGCGTTGCAGACACGACTGGCCGGCGAGGGCGTGCCGATTGATATTGCCTTTCAAAGCCGGTTTGGCCGGGCGCAATGGCTTGGTCCTTCTACGCTGTCGGTCTTGCAGGCTTATCCGGGCGATAACGTCCGTCATGTGGACGTGTTGTGTCCCGGATTTGTTGCTGATTGCCTTGAAACACTGGAAGAAATCAGTATTGAATGCGCCCGGGCCTTTTCCCAGGCGGGCGGCGAGCAGTTTCGCTACATCCCGTGCCTGAATGATGATCCGGCCTGGATCAGTGCCATGGCCGGCCTGGTCCGGCAACATATTGCCGGCTGGCCGGAACCGAACACAGACTGAAGCGGTTCGCGCTGTCGTAGCGGTGCTGAGACCTGACTGCGCCTATACCGATCTGCGTCATACCGATATCGAAACCGATATAGATACCGAATACACAGAATACCGTTGACTTATTTCAGAGAGCTATCATGGCAGTTACTATCCGTGGTCTTTACGTCTATCCCATCAAATCCTGTGCGGGTATTGCGCTGGAGAGCGCGAATATCAGTGCGGCAGGTGTCCAATGGGACCGTCAGTTCATTCTGGTGGATGCGGCCGGCAATATGATGACGCAGCGCACCGTGCCCCGCATGGTGCTGGTGCATCCGACGCTTCAGCCGGAACTGGACCAGATGGTGCTGAATGCGCCCGGTGTCTCTGCATTGACGCTGTCGCTGAGGGAAGCCGCGCCAGACGAAAAAACCATTGCGGTGCAGGTTTGGTCTGGTCGTCCGTTGGGGGCGGCTGTCAGTGCCGAGGCGGACCGCTGGTTCAGCGAAGTGCTTGGGCAGCCATGTCGGCTGTTGCGCCTGCATAGCCAGTCGCAACGCCGGGTGAGCTCCGATTTCCCGGATGCCTGGCAGGAACGCCATCAGGACTGGCGGCCGTTGAATACGCGGGAAAAGACGTTTGGGTTTGCCGATGGCTTTCCCTTTCTGATTACCAATACGGCCTCACTCAACGCCCTGAACCAGAAACTGGCAAGCAAGAATGTGGCCCCGGTCGACATGATTCGGTTCCGGCCCAATATTGTGCTCGATGGGCTGCCGGAGTACGAAGAGGATTATATTTTCGGACTGGACGCAGGACCGTTGCATTTTGCCCTGGTCAAGCCGTGCCCGCGCTGCCCGATTCCCAATGTCAATCCGGAAACCGCAGCGGTGGCCGATGAACCGGGCATCACGTTGATGCAAACGCGCAGCGCCGAACTGGGCGTCTTGTTTGGAATGAATGCGGTGCTGACCGACTCGGTGAGCGGTGTATTGCATATTGGCCAGCAAGTCGAGCCCGAATACGATTTCTGATCGTTCTTTGTTACTTGAATTTCCCCAGGCCGTCCCCATTTGGGGGATAACTATTTTGATTTGACGCAGGAGCAAAAATGACACAGGAATTTGACCCCAAGAAGACCCCGGCCCAGCAGGCGGAAAACGAAGAATCCAACCTGCCTGAGCCCGCGGACACTGAACAGGACGAACTCGGCACGCCTGCCGACGACCTGGAGGCCAAATACACCGAGCTTGAGGCCAAAGTCAGCCAATACCACGACCAGTTGCTGCGTGCCCACGCTGAAATGGAAAATGTGCGCCGTCGTGCCCAGGACGATGTGTCCAAAGCCCGTAAATTCGGCACCGAATCGTTTGCCGAAAGCCTGGTGCCTGTCAAGGACAGCCTGGAGGCCGCGCTGGCCCTGGAGAATCAGTCGTTTGAGACGCTCAGGGAAGGGCTGGAAACCACACTGCGCCAGCTGACGGTCGCCTTTGACCGCAATAACCTGAAAGAAGTGGCCCCCGCCGCGGGCGACAAGTTCGACCCGCACGTGCATCAGGCCATTTCCACGATTCCATCTGAAGCGCCCGCCGGTACGGTGGCCACCACATTGCAAAAAGGCTATACCATCGCCGATCGCGTTCTCAGGCCCGCTCTGGTGACCGTCTCGGCAGGCCAGGGCTAAATGATCTTAGCCGGCAGACCCAGGTCTTCCGGCTTTTTTCTGCCCAAATGGCCGCTTTCAGTCAAAAAACGTGCCAGAAATGCAAAAAATCACGAAAAATCCGGTTTTTTTCTCTTGAAATCAAAAGCGGACAGCCCCACGTACTAGACAACAAAAGATCCTGCGTTGCACACATGTTCAGGTCAGGGTTCATTATTTTGAATTTTTGAATATAAGGTAGACTCAAATGGGAAAAATCATTGGTATTGACTTGGGTACCACCAACAGCTGTGTGGCGGTACTGGATGGCGATAAAGTCAAGATACTGGAAAACGCCGAAGGCGCACGCACCACGCCTTCCATTATCGCCTATATGGAAGATGGTGAAACACTGGTAGGCGCGCCTGCCAAGCGCCAGGCTGTGACCAATCCACAAAATACGCTGTATGCCGTAAAACGCCTCATCGGTCGTAAATTCGAAGAAAAAGCCGTACAAAAAGACATCGACCTGATGCCTTACAGCATCGTCAAGGCCGATAACGGTGACGCATGGGTCGAAGCGCGTGGCAAGAAAATGGCGCCTCCCCAAGTGTCAGCAGAAGTGCTGCGTAAAATGAAAAAGACGGCTGAAGACTACCTGGGCGAAGAAGTCACCGAAGCCGTGATTACTGTTCCTGCGTACTTCAACGACAGTCAGCGCCAGGCCACCAAAGATGCCGGCCGTATTGCCGGCCTGGAAGTCAAGCGCATCATCAACGAGCCTACTGCAGCAGCCCTGGCTTTCGGTCTGGATAAAACCGAAAAAGGCGACCGTAAAATCGCCGTTTATGACCTGGGTGGCGGTACCTTTGACGTGTCGATCATTGAAATTGCAGACGTCGATGGCGAGAAGCAGTTCGAAGTGCTGTCTACCAACGGTGACACCTTCCTGGGCGGCGAAGACTTCGACCAGCGTATTATTGACTACATCATTGCCGAGTTCAAAAAAGAGCAGGGCGTAGACCTGGGTAAAGACGTACTGGCTTTGCAGCGCCTGAAAGAAGCAGCCGAAAAAGCAAAAATCGAACTGTCTTCCACTGCGCAAACCGAAGTCAACCTGCCTTACATCACGGCTGACGCTTCCGGTCCGAAACACCTGACTCTGAAAATCACGCGCGCCAAACTGGAAGCGCTGGTTGAAGACCTGATCGAACGCACCATCGCTCCATGCCGTACTGCGGTGACCGATGCCGGTGTCAAAGTATCCGATATCGACGACGTGATCCTGGTCGGTGGTATGACCCGTATGCCCAAAGTGCAGGAAAAAGTCAAAGAGTTCTTCGGCAAGGACCCACGTAAAGACGTGAACCCTGACGAAGCCGTGGCTGCCGGTGCTGCCATTCAGGGTTCCGTGCTGTCTGGTGATCGCAAAGACGTATTGCTGCTGGACGTAACGCCGTTGTCTCTGGGTATCGAAACCCTGGGCGGCGTCATGACCAAAATGATCCAGAAAAACACCACGATCCCGACCCGCTTTACACAGACCTTCTCTACAGCGGAAGACAATCAGCCTGCCGTGACCATCAAGGTCTTCCAGGGTGAGCGTGAAGTGGCTGCCGGTAACAAGGCGCTGGGCGAGTTCAATCTGGAAGGCATTCCACCCGCTGCTCGTGGCTTGCCACAAATCGAGGTGACGTTTGACATCGATGCCAACGGTATTTTGCACGTTTCTGCAAAAGACAAAGGCACCGGCAAGGAAAACAAAATCACGATCAAGGCAAACTCCGGTCTGTCCGAAGACGAAATCCAGCGCATGGTTAAAGATGCCGAAGCGCACGCTGATGAAGATCACCGTGTTGCCGAGCTGGCGCAGACGCGCAACCAGGCCGATGCACTGGTTCACTCCACCCGCAAGTCGCTGACCGAATATGGCGACAAGCTGGAAGCGGCAGAGAAGGAAGCAATCGAAGCGGCGATCAAAGAGCTCGAAGAAGTGCTCAAAGATGGCGACAAAGCGGCAATCGATGCCAAGGTTGAAGCGCTGACGACGGCCTCCCAGAAACTGGGGGAGAAAATGTACGCAGACATGCAGGCACAGGCGCAAGCCGAAGGCGCTGCAGGCGCGGAACAGGCTCAGCCAGCAGACGATAACGTTGTTGACGCCGACTTCAAAGAAGTAAAACGCGACGACAAATAATGTTGTTTGTCTGATTTAAAAACCCGGCCGGTCTGAAAATGACAGGGCCGGGTATTGTTTTTTATATTAGAGAAGAAATCTGAAGGCGTATAACGATGGCAAAACGTGATTACTACGAAGCCCTGGGTCTGGCCAAGAATGCTTCGGACGAGGATATCAAGAAGGCGTATCGCAAACTCGCCATGAAGTATCATCCCGATCGCAATCCGGACAGCCACGAGGCAGAAGAAAAATTCAAGGAAGCCAAGGAAGCCTACGAAATCCTGTCCGATCCGCAAAAGCGCGACGCCTATGACCGCTACGGTCATGCGGGTGTCGATCCTAACGCGGGCATGGGAGGCGCCGGTGGCGCCGGATTCGGGGATGTCTTTGGTGATATTTTCGGCGATATTTTCGGTGGTGGCGCAGGTGGACGTCGTGGCGGCGGCCCACAGGTTTTCCGCGGCGCCGATTTGCGCTATCGGCTGGACATTACCCTTGAGCAGGCTGCCAAGGGAATGGAAACAGAAATTCGCGTGCCCAGCTGGGAAAATTGTGACGTCTGTCATGGTTCCGGCGCCAAACCGGGCACCGAGCCTACCACCTGCCACACCTGCCATGGCGCGGGCGCAGTCCGCATGCAACAGGGTTTTTTCAGCGTGCAGCAAACCTGCCCGACCTGCCATGGCACCGGCAAGGAAATCAAAGATCCCTGCACCGCATGTGATGGCGTAGGCCGCAAGCGCAAGAACAAAACTTTGCAGGTCAAAATTCCTGCCGGTATTGACGATGGCATGCGTATCCGCTCGGGCGGAAACGGTGAGCCGGGTGTCAACGGCGGTCCTGCTGGTGATTTGTATGTTGAGATTTCCATCAAGGAACACAGCATATTCAAGCGCGATGGCGACGACCTGCATTGCGAGGTGCCGCTACCGTTTGTGACGGCTACGCTGGGTGGCAATCTGGAAGTGCCCACGCTGGGTGGCAAAGGTGAAATTACCGTCCCCGAGGGAACGCAGACCGGCAAGGTGTTCCGCCTGCGCGGCAAGGGCATCAAGGGAGTTCGTGCATCCTACCCTGGCGACTTGTATTGCCATGTCGTGGTGGAAACGCCGATTCGCCTGAGCGATGAGCAAAAAGACTTGTTACGGCAGTTTGAGACTTCGCTTAACGACGGAGGCGATCGTCATTCCCCAAAGAATAAATCCTGGACCGACAGAGTCAAAGATTTTTTCAGCTGATCACTGAACATGCCTGTCCAGGCATCCGATCATCTTTAGAATGCACGTATCACAGCGTGCATTTTTTTTGCGCGCCGGTTTTGTGTTTGATCTGTTCCAGGAAGGGAGTATGCCAATGTCTTCGACCCACAGTCTTCGTTTTGCGCTTGCGGCGAACCGCCTGCATCATGAAACCCCCGATGCAGGCCTGTTTACGTGGCTCAAGTCATGTTCCGAGACCATACGTGAGCTGGGTATCGAGTTGCATACGGTCGGTCGCACGTATGATGCGATCCAGCGCGAGGGTTTTCTGTCAGGGTACAAGAAAAATATTCGCTACCCCTATGGGCGAGAAGGCGGCTTGATGAAACTGGTGTCGCGCGTCACGGTGCACGAGGCGACGCCGGTGACGCTGGATGGCGCTATCTATCTGATTGACCCGGTCGATCCGTCTTCGATTTTTCCCGAAGCCCTGGCATTGAAGCGCCAGTGCATCACGCATGGTAAACCTTTTATTTCCACGGTGGCGGGCGCCATTGAGTGGATGGAAGTGGAACGGGTGCTGGCCGGCCTTGCGCCGATTACCGATTGCCTGTCTGCCGATGTGATCCGCAGCCAGACACTGGCGCTGATTTCGCACGATGCGCTCAAGGCCGAGATGGTGGCGTATGCGTCACAGTATTTCGATATTCTCTCGTTGTTCAAGCGCCGTGTGGCGACTGGCACGACGGGCGGATTGCTCAATGAGCTGGCCTGGTCCAAGGGCTGGCCAAAAGATAAGCCATGGGTCGATCGCTATCTGAGCGGCCCCCTGGGGGGTGATGCCCAGATTGCTGATCTGGTGCTGGACCGGCAATGCCAGCGCGTGATTTTCTTTGAAGACCCGCATGTGGCGCGCCAGCATGAAGCTGATATCCAGCTGCTGGAGCGGGCGGTGCGCGTGGCAACTCACGATGCCACGTGCGCAACGGCAAGGCAGGTGGCTCGCAAATGGGCGGATGCCGTGCAGCTGGCGGACAAGATTTAGAAACGGCGGTACCGTCCGGCCGGGTGGCTTGCACACCTTCAGTAGCCTCCGATTGCACGGGTCTGGCTTATGACCGCCAATTCACATGAAATATGCGGCATGCCAGGACAGTCTTACAATTCGATATATAATCATGTATATATCGGATCCGGTTTATGCAAAATAACGCAGTTGCTGGGGTCTGCTGCCTTTCTCAATCCTTCTTTTCTCGCAGGAAATCATGAAACTAAAAAGCATTCAGAGACATACCCTTGCGCGCGCACTGGCCACCGGCCTGGTTCTGTCTGTTGCGTCTGTGGCCGCCCATGCCGCTACGATTACGGTATCGGCTGCCTCCAGCCTGACCAATGTATTCAATGATGTTGCCAAGGTGTATAGCGAGGCCCACCCGGATACCAAAATTCAATATAACTTTGCCGCATCAGGCGCATTGCTGCAGCAGATTCGCCAGGGCGCGCCCGTCGATGTCTTTGCATCGGCAGACCAGAAAAGCATGAACGATGCGGCCAAGGCCGGGTTGCTGGATGAGTCTACCCGCAAGGATTTCGTACGTAACGAAGTGGTGCTGATCACGCCTTCCTCTGACAAGGGTGAGGTCAAGAATTTGCAAAGCCTGGATGAATCCGCTGTCAGCCGAATCGCCGTTGGTAATGTCGCCAGTGTTCCGGTTGGACGCTATACAAAAGAGGGTCTGGAAAAAAGCGGCCAGTGGGAAAAGCTGACGCCTAAGTTCATCTTTGCAGAAAACGTTCGCCAGGTACTGGACTATGTAGCGCGCGCAGAAGTGCAGGCTGGTTTTGTCTACGCAACCGATGCCGCCGTACGCAGTGACAAGGTCAAGGTCGTCGAAGCGCTGCCTACCGATACCGTTGTGAGTTATCCGGTTGCCGTCATCAAGTCAGCGGCTAATGCCGACGAAGCGCGTGCATTTGTCAAATTCCTGGACTCAGACCAGGCACAGGCCATCTTCGCCAAGGCCGGCTTTAAAAAGCCCTGACCGCTTCTGCTCGTGGAACCTGTCTGGATCCCACTTCTGATTTCCCTGAAGGTTGCAGGTCTTGCAATCCTGGTTAACCTTGTGCTGGGCATCGGCACCGGCTGGCTTCTGGCACGTCGTTCGTTTCCAGGGCGCGATTTGCTGGATACCATTTTGACACTGCCCATGGTGTTGCCGCCGACCATTCTTGGTTATTATCTGATTGTGCTGCTCGGCCGCTATGGCTGGCTGGGGCGCTATCTGGATGAGTGGTTCGGCATTCAACTGATTTTTACCTGGCAGGGGGCAGTCGTGGCGGCGGCGGTCGTGTCGTTTCCACTGGTGTTCAAGCCTGCTCGCGCCGCTTTTGAGAGTGTTGACCAGCACTATGAAGATGCGGCGCGCGTGCTGGGTCTGTCCGAGCTTGCGCTGTTCTTTCGGGTGACACTGCCCCTGGCCTGGCGCGGAATTCTTGCCGGCCTGTTGCTGGCGTTTGCGCGGGCGCTGGGCGAATTTGGCGCCACGCTCATGATTGCGGGTAATATTCCTGGAAAAACGCAAACGCTGTCCATCGCTGTGTATGAAGCGGTGCAGGCAGGCGCCGAGGCGCAGGCCAATTTCATTGTGGTGGTGATTTCAATTGTGTGTATTATTATTCTGTTTTCTGCACGCTATCTGGCACCCCGTCGCCTGGAGTCACAATGAATACACTTGCGAGTTTGTTAGAGTCCGATATCAAAGGCCGGTTTTGATATGAGTGAATCCATGTCGCCGTTTCAGCTTGATGTTTCACTACGCAAAAAATTGCAGCGCCAATTGCATGGGTTCACGCTGGACGTGGATTTCACCCTGCAATCGCGCCGCGTCGTGATCCAGGGGTCCTCGGGTGCAGGCAAAAGCATGATTTTGCGTGCTCTGGCCGGACTGGCTACACCGGACAGTGGCCGGGTGGCAATCAATCATGAACTGATTTACGACTCCGCATCGGGAGTCAACAAAACACCGCAAGAGCGTCATATATCCTATCTGTTTCAGGACTATGCGCTGTTTCCACATCTGACCGTGAGACAGAATGTGGCCTTCAGTATGAGCCGCGGCCTGCTTAACCCATCGCGCAATGCCTGGCGTGAAGAAACCGATGAGTGGCTCGACAAAATGCATATGACGCCTTATGCCTCCCGGTATCCCGAGCAGCTTTCAGGCGGGCAGAAACAGCGTGTGGCGCTGGCTCGTGCTCTGGCAAGTCGTCCGCGCCTGCTTTTGCTGGACGAACCTTTTTCTGCACTGGACACCAATCTGCGCAAGCACCTGCGTCAGGAAATTGATCAACTGCAATCACAATTGCAATTCCCACTGATTCTGGTGACGCACGACCCCATGGATGTGGAGGCGTTTGGCGATCTTGTATTGCATGTTCATAATGGGCGTATTCATGAACAGGAGGCAGCATGACCAAGGGCGGCGGCGCAGCAACTGAAACAGAGGGCCGTCCGGCCACACGGTTGAATGTGCGCACCGCCATCGGATTCGGTGTAGAGCAGCACGCCCTTGCGGACGAACGCGACTTGCAACTGCTGGGGCATGTGCACCGACTGGGCTCAATTACGGCAGCGGCCCGTGCCGCGCAAGTAACCTATAAAACGGCCTGGGATCGCTTGCGCAAGCTGCAAGCCCGTCTTGGTCAGCCGGTCATCATTGCCGCCAAAGGTGGGCGTGGTGGTGGACGCACCTTGTTGAGCGAAAGCGGGCACGCGCTCTTGCGATATTACGAACAGGTACGCAGAGAGCAGGATCACGCAACCGGGCCTGAAGTTGAACTGGAAGCCGTCGGTTCCCTGCCGCCCCGTCCTTTGCCTTTGCGCAAGACCAGTGCCCGCAATCATTTGCAGGGCACGGTCGCGTCCATACGGCGTACGGGTATCCGTGATGAGATCAGCGTGCGTTTGCATGATACGCTCGTAGTCAGTGTCAATATCACGCATGCCAGCACGCTTGCGCTGGGGTTGAAATCGGGGGTGGCGGTTTATATGCTGATCAAGGCACCGGCGGTTCGTTTCGTTCGTGAGCCCCACGCGCAGCCTAATGTATTCAGCGGACAAATCAGCAGCATGCGCCGCGTCCAGGGGCAGCAGGAACTTGAGATACAGATTGCCCCACAGGTTTATCTGGTCACGGTCATCAATCAGAATGAGGCCGGATTCCTGCGAAAGGGGGGGCAAGTCTCGGTATACATTGACCCGGATACTGTCATTCTGGGCGTGGACTAACGGCCTGTCAGCATCAGCAGGTTGCCTCGATCACCGGCCGGCTTTGGGCCAGACTATTTTGACAGCTGCCGCATGGCTGCTTCCAGGCCCGTCATGGTGACCGGATACATGTGGTTCTGCATGATATTGCGAACGACATCAATCGACTGCCGGTATTGCCAGTACGCTTGCGGTTCCGGATTGAGCCAGACGGCCTTGGGCCAGGCGTCCAGGATGCGGGCCAGCCAGACCGCGCCGGCTTCTTTGTTGTAGTGTTCTACCGAGCCGCCCGGATGCACGATTTCATACGGGCTCATGGTGGCGTCGCCCACGATGATGACCCGCCAGTTCGTGTTATAGGTACGCAGCAGTTCCCACGTGTCCGTGTAGACGCGCCGCCCGCCGGTGTCATAGCGCCAGAAGCGTTCGTACGGGCAATTGTGGAAATACCAGACTTCGAGGTTGCGAAATTCGCTGCGTGAGGCCGAAAACAGTTCCTCAACGCGCGCAATGTGATCATCCATACTGCCGCCGACATCAAGCAGCATCAGCACATTGACGGCGTTATGCCTTTCCGGCACCATTTTGACATCCAGAAAACCGGCGTTGCGCGCGGTGCTGCGAATGGTGTCGTCCAGATCCAGTTCTTCGGCTGCGCCTTCGCGGGCAAACCGCCGCAGACGCCGTAATGCGACCTTGAAATTGCGTGTGCCCAGCTCCTGCTGATCGTCATATTCTTTGAAACGACGCTCTTCCCATACCTTGACTGCGGTGCGGTTGCCGGCTGATGGCCCGCCGACGCGAATTCCCTCTGGATGATAGCCACTGTTGCCGAAAGGCGACGTACCACCGGTTCCGACCCATTTGCTGCCCCCCGCATGGCGCTCCTTCTGTTCTTTCAGGCGCTCCTTGAACATCTCCATGAGTTTGTCCCAGCCGTGTTTTTCCAGCGCCGCCTTTTCCTCGGGTGTCATGTTTTTCTGCATCTGACTGATGAGCCAGTCCAGAGGGATGTCGGGCCCTACGGGCATAGTTGCCGGCAGATTTTTGACAAACAGGGCAAACGCCTGGTCAAAACGGTCGAACAATGTTTCATCCTTGACCAGCGTCAGGCGTGCCAGGACATAGAAGTCGTCCAGCGAGGGTGGCATGACGCGCTCGCGCAGCACTTCGAGCAGGGTCAGGTACTCCTTGACCGATACCGGCAGCTTGTGGTTTTTCAGGTGATAGAAAAAGTCAATAAACATAATGGGCTGGTCACCTTTGGGGCTGCGTGCGAATCAGCGGCGCGTCTGTCGTGCCAGGCCCGACAGGCGTTCCAGCAGGCCGATATCCTGCTCGTTTTTAAGCAGAGCGCCTGCCATGATCGGGATCGATGTAGATGCGTGGGCATCGATGCGTGCGGCGTCGATGTCTTCGGCCAGCAGCAGCGCCAGCCAGTCCAGAAATTCCGACGTAGACGGCTTTTTCTTCAGGCCGGGAGCGTCGCGCAGCATAAAGAAATGGTCCATGGCGGCACGCAAAATGTCGGTCTTGATATCAGGGTAGTGGACCTTGACGATGTCGCGCAAAGTATCGCGATCAGGAAACTGAATGTAGTGGAAAAAGCAACGGCGCAAAAAGGCGTCGGGCAGTTCTTTTTCGTTATTGGAAGTGATGATGACAAGGGGACGATGCCGCGCGCGAATGGTCTGGCCGGTTTCATATACGTGAAACTCCATCTGGTCCAGCTCGCGCAGCAAATCGTTGGGGAACTCGATATCCGCCTTGTCGATTTCATCGATCAGCACCACGGTCGGCAGATCCGATTCGAATGCCTGCCACAGTACGCCTTTGCGAATGTAGTTGGCGATATCGCGGACCCGCTCGTCACCCAGCTGAGAGTCGCGCAGACGCGAGACGGCATCATATTCGTACAGACCCTGGTGGGCTTTGGTTGTCGATTTCACATGCCATTGCAGCAGCGGGTAGTTCAGGGCCTGCGCGACTTCCTCGGCCAGCATGGTTTTTCCGGTACCGGGCTCTCCCTTGATGAGCAGGGGGCGCTGCAGGGTGAGGGCGGCATTGACGGCCAGTTTCAGATCGTCGGTAGCGACGTAACGGTCGGTGCCTGCAAAGCGGCGGGGATTGGGTGGTGATTGGCTTGGTTTCATTTCAAATCTGCAACAAAATAGGGATGATTTAAGCGTCTTACTATCAATACTAACCTAATCTAGATCAATTATGTCGTACAATCGGAAGCTTTAAAGCTGATCCGACCCGCTGGCAGTTCTGCGGTAAGTTCATTCGACATTCGCTAACAAAAGAGCAAAATATGAAGTTTTCCGCTTTCAAGCGCTCCGTTGCTGCGCTCGCCATCGTGGTTCCCTGTGCCTTCGGCAGCCAGGCATTCGCCCAGCAGGCTGCTGCCCCCAAAGGGGATATTGAAGCCGCCAAGGGCAAAATCTCTATGTGTATCGGCTGCCATGGTATTCCTGAATACCGCGCCAGTTTCCCAGAGGTTTACCGGGTTCCCATGATTGCGGGCCAGAACGCTGATTATATCGTTGCTGCGCTGAAAGAATATAAATCCGGTGCCCGCACTTTCCCCTCCATGGTAGCGATTGCAAAGAGCCTGTCTGATCAGGATATGCTGGACATCGCAGCCTATTTTTCTCAAGTAAAATAATCCGGGAACCGATATGAAACGCGTCTCTATTATATTGTCAGGTGCCGTATGCGCACTGGTGGGTATGGTTTCCGCCCAGGCTGCAGATCTTGCTGCAGGTAAGGCGGCTTTTGAGAAAAACGGTTGTGTCGCCTGTCACGGCGCCGCCGGCGATAAAACGATTGCTCCCATGTATCCTGTATTGGCTGGCCAGCACGATGACTATCTGGTTCATGCGCTGACTGCATATCAGCGTGGTGTGAGCAACGCCCCCAATTCGGCCAATATTCGCAAGAACCCTATTATGGGTAACGAAATCAAAAAGCTGGGCTCAGCCGATATTGTCAACATTGCCGCCTGGCTGTCTACGCAGAAAGGCCCGTTGTCGCATAAGCGTAACTAATCGCGCTTGCCAGCGTCTGCGCACATGGCGCAGGCGCGGACCCAGATTGCAGACAGTGCGCCCCATTGCACTTGCAATAGTAAAAAAAACCGGAAATTAATTTTTCCGGTTTTTTATTTTGCACGCGCCATTCTTAATGACGCGTTGAATGCTGGCGCAGCAGTTCCAGATAATGGTCAGTATCCAGTGGTTTGCCCAGTCGCTGCGATTCCCAGATGACTTGTCCCAGGCACTCCATGATTTCATGCATCGCATGGTGTTCATCGTGGCGGGCGGCCAATTGCTCATAGATGGCGCGAATGCCCGGCGGGTGATCAATCGACACCTGCTCATTGATGGCCAGATGCATGGACAGATGCAAAAAGGGATTGACCTGCCCTTTTTCCACCGAAAACTCTTCCTGCGCTGCATTCGGATTTTCGAGTGCGTCGTGATATTCCGGATGCTGCAGGATCCAGGTCAGCGCCATGGATTCGATTGGCGTCAGAATCTGTTTCTGACGATGCTTGTTCCAGGTATCGGTGAAAAACTGGCGAACCTGGTCGCGGGAAGGATTGAACATAGAGATGGGTAATTGAAATCGGTGTACGAAATAGCGCTGCCTGCGGCACCGCTGGTTGTCCGTGCGTTTAAGCTCGCCTGTTCCAGGCGGCGGGGTGACGCAAAAATACACAATGAAACAGATGGAAACAGCTGCTGTGTGCGCAAAGACGTTTTGAACAGATTGTTAAGTTGCCTGTCAGTGCATCTTCGCCATAATTTCTGCCATTTAAAGCAAGCCTCATCATAACATGCCCAATCCGGGGCTTGTTACCTGAAAGGGCTCATTTTCATGTAGTGTGTTTGCGCCCTGGCGCAAGGGGTCCCACGTGTTTTCTTCCGATCTTTCGATTTTGCACGGCCCCTGCATGCCGCAATTTCTGCAGCCCGAGACGCTGGCGGATCTGTTTGAAGCCAGTGCGAACGCCTATCCAGACCACACCTGTCTGATAGACGGTGCACAGCGACTGACGTATCGACAGGTGAATGAGCAGGCCGATGTGATGGCGCATCATTTGCTTGCCGCTGGTGTCGCGCCCGGCGATATTATCGGGCTGTGGCTGGCGCGGGGCAGCCGACTGCTGATTGCGCAACTGGCCATTACCAAGGCGGGCGCGGCCTGGTTGCCATTTGATGCCGATGCGCCGGCCGAACGGGTGGCCGTGTGCCTGGAAGATGCCGCGGCCAGGGGCATTATCAGTGATCATCCGTTGCGCATGCCTGTCATGGCGTCCGCCTTTACCCACTGGCAGCCGGCCCGGTTGAGTAATCCACCACAGCGTGCATTGCTCAGCCGCCACGGGGTGTTGCCTTCCGACCCTGCTTATGTCATTTATACGTCCGGCTCGACGGGCAAGCCCAAGGGTATTGTGATCCGCCATGAAAATATTTGCCCGTTCCTGCGCAGTGAAAATCACATGCTGGGCGTAGCGCATTTTGATTTGGTGTATCAGGGGTTTTCAGTCGCCTTCGATATGTCATTCGAGGAAATCTGGATCTCCTGGCTCACAGGCGCCAGCTTGTGGCTTGCGCCTAAATCCCTGGTCGCCGATCCCGTTGCCTTGCCCCAGGCACTGCAGGATGCGGGCGTGACAGTCCTGCATGCCGTACCGACCCTGCTGGCCTTATTCGCCGACGTGCCAGCCAGTCTGCGCATCATCAATATGGGTGGGGAAATGTGTCCGGATGCGCTGGTTGCCCGGCTCAATAACGGTCATGTCCGACTGTTCAACACTTATGGACCCACCGAGGCGACCGTTTCGGCCACGCTTGAACAACTGGCCCTTGACAGACCTGTCACGATTGGCACGCCGCTGCCCAACTATGGGCTGGCCGTTGTCAATGAGCAGCTTGGGCTCTTGCCGATCAACGAGGTCGGCGAGCTGTGCATTTTCGGGCCGGGCGTGGCTTATGGATATTTGGGACGCCCCGATCTGACCGCAGAAAAATTCATGCGCAATCCTTTTTCCGAACAAGAGGGGAACGAGCGCCTCTATCGCACCGGCGATCTGGCACGTATCCTGCCGGGCGGCAGTATTGAATGCCTGGGGCGAGCCGACGATCAGGTCAAAATCCGCGGCTTCCGGGTTGAGTTGGGTGAAATCGAAGCGGCGCTTTCCGAGCAGACCGGCGTGGCAACTGCCGCCGTGCTGATTCGACAGGTCGGCGATCTGGATCAACTGGTGGCGTGGGTCGTGGCCGAGCCGGGCGGTGACAAGCGACTGCTTTCGCCGGGCGCCTTGCGCGAAATCCTCAGAACCCGTTTGCCTGACTACATGATCCCGACTTATTTTGAGTTCGTGGATCAGGTGCCGCGACTTATTTCCGGCAAGATCGATCGCAAAGCGCTGGCGCAGATGCCGTTAAAAACCCTGCATGACGCGCCGTCTGAGGAATCCGATCAACCGCGGACGGCTGCGCAGCAGGCGCTGTTTGGCGTATTGCATTCGCTATTTCCAGGTCAGCCGATCCGTTTGCAGGCTGATTTTTTCTCGGATATGGGCGGGCACTCGTTGCTTGCGGCCCGGTTGGTGTCGCGCATTCGCGCCTTGCCGGATTACGCGGGACTGACGGTCCAGAATGTCTATCAGAGCCGGACTGTAGAGGGTATTGCCCGTTGTATGCAGCAGTCGGATGCCCGGCACGCCGGGCAATCACAAACGCCATTTACCCCTTCGCCGAACAATACCTGGCGCCGCCGGCTGGCTTGCGGTATTGCCCAGTTCGCCTGTGTTCCGTTCCTGATTACGCTATCGATCATGCAGTGGCTAGCCCCGTTTTTTACCTATCACAATCTGACCGGCGAGATGTACGACAATACCTGGCATGCCATTGGGATGTCGTTTGTCGTCTTTGTTCTTGTGTATCTGCTCAGTTTCGTGCTGGCCATCCTTGGCAGGCAACTGCTGACTGCCGGTATGAAGCCGGGCCGGTATCCACTTTGGGGCTGGACGTTTTTTCGCTGGTGGCTGTCGGATCGGCTGAGTAATGTGGCACCACTTTACCTGATTGCGGGGACGCGCATTTATGCCGCCTATCTGCGATGCATGGGAGCGCGCATCGGCAGCGAAGTGATGCTCAGTTCCATGACGGTGCGTGTGCCGTCTTTGCTGACTATTGAAAGCGGGGCCAGCATCGGCGCCGACGTTCACATTGAAAACGCCAGGGTTGAAAACGGCGAACTGGTGCTGGGTGCAACGTTTATTGGTCGCGACGCCTACGTGGGGTCCTATTGTGTTCTGGAAGGCAATACCACGATTGCGCAGGAAGGCCGATTGAACGGTTTGTCCTCGCTCTATGACGGGCAACAGATCGGCCGCGCCGAGGTATGGGAAGGGTCGCCATCGCGACGCATTGCTACAGTGTATCGTTCCGAGCTGCCTCCGCGGCCGAGTCCAGGCGCTGCGCGAATCGCCTTCGAATGGCTGTTCTTTTGCTGTGGCAGTCTTTTTATTGCCTTGCTGTTTTTCACGCCCCTGTTTCCGACTTTTATTTTTATTGATCTGGTTGATCCGAATTTCGACTATGGCAATTTTCTGCTATCGGGACTGAAATATTTCGTGATTGCCGTGCCGGCTTCGTTTGTGCTGATTCTGTTTACGGCCTTGTTGTCTGCGCTGGTGCGCTGGCTGGCATTGCCTAAAATGCAGCCAGGGCGCTATTCGGTCTACAGCAGTCTGTATTATCGAAAGTGGCTGATCAACCAGATTCAGGCTGCCAGTTTACATACCCTGCATGGTGTCTACGCCACGGTGTTCGCTTCCTCCTGGTATCGGCTGCTGGGCGCGCGTATCGGCAAAAATGCAGAAATTTCAACGATTATGGGTGCCGCACCCAATATGCTGACCCTGGGCGACGATGCCTTCATTGCCGATGCGGTTATGCTCGGCGATGATGAAGTGGATGGCGGCTGGATGACCATTCGCAATACCATGATCGGTCATCGCAGTTTTATCGGCAATGGCGCGTATGTGCCCGACGGCACGGTGGTAGCGCCCAATGTACTGATCGGCGTACAGACGCGCGCGCCGGACAGTGCTCAGATGAAGCCGGGCGACACCTGGTTCGGTTCGCCACCCATTATCCTGCCTGCCCGGGAAATGCAGGTGCAGTTCGACGAGCGGTCCACTTTTCGTCCGACAGCCGCAAGGCGGGCTGGGCGAGCGCTGGTAGAATCCCTGCGCATTGTGCTGCCAATGGCCTTCACAATCTGTTCGGGCTATCTGATTGTGTACGATGTCGTGCGTTATGAAACCATGGTGTCCCTGGTGCAGTCCCTGCCATCTCTGATTCGCGATGGCCTGTTGTATGGGGTGGGATCGTTCGTGCTGGTGGTGTTGCTCAAATGGTTGCTGCTTGGCCGTTACCGGCCGCGTTCGGCGCCCATGTGGTCCCTGTATGTATGGATCAGCGAGGCGGTGACGAATGTATACGAGTCCATGGCCGTCTCCAATTTTCTAAATTACCTGCGCGGAACCGTCTTTTTGCCATTTTTGATGAGGCTGCTGGGTGTACGGATCGGCACGGGCGTCTACCTGGATACCACCGACATCACTGAATTTGACTGCGTGCAAATCGGCGACCATGCAGAACTCAATGGCCTGTCCGGTCCGCAGACTCACTTGTTTGAGGATCGCATCATGAAGATAGGACAGGTTCAGATCGCTCAGGGCGTCAACCTGCGGGCACGCAGTACAGTGCTGTACGACGCCAGCATAGGGCAGGGCGCGCGGATCGGGCCGCTCAGTACGGTTATGAAAGGTGAGTCTATTGCCGCCAATACCAGCTGGATCGGTTCGCCCGTGCAGAACTGGCAAAGCCATCGCGCAGATGCGCAAATGGACCCGGCCCCCGTGACAGATGTGCAGCCGGCAGTGCCGGTTCAGGCCATGATCTGAGTGGCTGGCCAGGGGGTGGCTTCCTTTACCATATTTTGTGAGGGGACGGGGATTTCCCGCCGCAAGACAGCGGTTTTTCAGTTAAACTAGTATGTCTTATATAAGACTCGTTTATCCAACGATCGTCTTCATGTTTTTTACTTGTGGGTTACGGAGCCAGCATGTCTTACCAGCACATCAAAGTCCCTTCATCGGGCGAAAAAATTACGGTCAACGCCGACTTTTCTCTGAATGTACCTGATCAGCCGATCATTCCCTATATCGAGGGCGACGGCACAGGCGCCGATATCACGCCTGTCATGCTCAAGGTAGTCGATGCGGCTGTTGAGAAAGCATACGGTGGAAAGAAAAAAATTCACTGGATGGAAATTTACGCCGGTGAAAAATCCACCAAGGTGTACGGTTCAGACGTCTGGCTGCCCGAAGAAACCCTGGAAGCGGTCAAGGATTACGTTGTTTCCATCAAAGGTCCTTTGACAACGCCCGTCGGCGGTGGCATTCGTTCTCTGAACGTGGCGCTGCGCCAGCAGCTGGACCTGTATGTCTGCCTGCGCCCCGTGCGCTATTTCAAAGGTGTGCCTTCACCAGTACGTGAGCCGGAAAAAACCGACATGGTCATTTTCCGTGAAAACTCCGAAGATATTTATGCCGGTATCGAATTTGAAGCAGAATCCGAAAACGCCAAAAAGCTGATCGCATTCCTGCAAAACGAACTGGGCGTCAAGAAAATCCGTTTCCCGCAAACGTCCGGCATCGGTGTCAAACCCGTTTCTCGCGAAGGAACAGAGCGTCTGGTTCGCAAGGCAATTCAGTACGCGATCGACAATGACAAGCCAAGCGTGACTATTGTTCACAAAGGCAACATCATGAAATTCACCGAAGGTGGATTCCGTGACTGGGCCTATGAACTGGCACAGAAAGAATTCGGCGCCGAGCTGATCGACGGCGGACCATGGAGCAAAATCAAGAACCCCAAAACCGGCAAGGATATCATCATCAAGGATTCCATTGCTGATGCGTTCCTGCAGCAAATCCTGTTGCGCCCTGCAGAGTACTCCGTCATTGCGACACTGAACCTGAACGGTGACTATGTATCTGACGCGCTGGCCGCCCAGGTCGGTGGTATCGGTATTGCCCCGGGCGCCAACTTGTCCGACTCCGTTGCCATGTTCGAAGCCACACACGGTACAGCACCTAAATATGCCGGCAAAGACTATGTGAACCCAGGTTCGGAAATCCTGTCTGCTGAAATGATGCTGCGTCACATGGGCTGGACTAAAGCGGCTGACCTGATCATCTCTTCAATGGAAAAATCCATTCTGTCCAAGAAAGTCACTTATGACTTTGCCCGTCTGCTTGAAGGCGCCACGCAAGTGAGCTGCTCTGGTTTCGGTCAGGTCATGATCGAAAACATGTAATACCATTGACGTTACTGACGTCAACGCAAAAGCTCGCACGGTTAGTCTCGTGCGGGCTTTTTGTATTTCAGGTGTGATACTTGCGTCGCTGGAAAGAGCACCGGTGCAAATCGGTACAGTCATTCAGGTTGTTTTGGAAGGCGGGACGCGTCGGTGGCGTCGTTTGCCAACGGGCGTGTGTTCCATTGCGGGGCATGGTTGCACAATTTACGCAATAGCTTTTCCAGTTGACGGTATTCAGCCTGAGACAGGCAGGCAATCATGTCCTGCTCGCGCAGCACAAGCCCAGGCATAAACCGGTCATGCAGTGTGCGACCTGCTTCGGTGATATACAACAACTGGCGACGCTGGTCTTCCGGGTGTGGCTGGCGGGAAATCAGTTTCTTTTTTTCCAGCGCTGTCACAGCCCGACTGATATTGGTTTTCAAATGTCCTGAAAAATCACAAATGTCTGCTGCAGAAATGCCATCCCGGTAGTAAAGAAAAATCAGCGACAGAATTTCCGGCCGGGTGAGTCCGTATTCGGCTTCAATTGCCCGGAACGACGGCTCGCGGTAGCTATTGATCATGTAGCCGAGTTTATAGGCCATGGGGATCGCCACGCCATCAAGAATATCGCTCAGATTCTGCCCCATTGTCTCTCGTTTAAAGTAGTCAGGTCGCGCCATTATAACCAGACCGGGTCTTGGTTCGTCGTCGCAGTCATTTTTGATATTTTGGAAATTGGTTGCATATGGTACTAATTGCCATTACACTGATCGGAAAATAATCCTGAAAAATCAGCGCCCGGAGGAGAAATGAACAAACCGAACGCCGTGTCTGACAACTTACCGCCTGTTGTTGCCACCTTACCCAGATGCTTTTATTCGGGCACCCGAACACATCCGGTGTACGTTGATTATATTGAACCGACGAACGCGATTGGTGGGCGTATGCCGATTGTCATGTTGCATGGGGCATTTCACACCGGCTCGGGTTACATTGCCACACCTGATGGCAGGCCGGGTTGGGCCTTCTATTTTGCGCAGCGCGGGCATGCTGTTTTTGTGGTGGATTGGCCTGGCCACGGGCGTTCGCCCGCCTCGGCCTCATTTCATACATTATCGGCAACGGACATTGCAGATGCCATTGCAGTACTGCTCGAATCCATCGGCCCAGCCATTGTGATGGCGCATTCGGCAGGCGGGCCCATTGCCTGGGCGCTGTGCGAGCAATGCCCGGAAAGCGTGGTGGCTGTCGTGGGCCTGGCGCCGGGGCCACCGGCCAATATCCAGAAACCATTGCCTGACGACCGGGCTGCCATCGAGGCGCTGCGAAACGATGAGTCTGCCGGTTGTCCGGTCTATTCGCCAGAAGATGCCCCGGTATATGTAGACGAGCCATTTATCAAAAATTTCTGGGCCAATGCTGCGCGTTTTCCTCAATGCGGAATGGACGCCTACTGTAAATCCATTGTCGCCGAGAGCGCCAGAATACTGAATGAACGCTTCAATATAGGGGGCAGGGGGCTTGCTGTGAATGACCCGGCCCGTGTTGCTGATCGGCCGATCCTGATTGTCACTGGCGATAGCGATCCGCGTCACCCCAGGCACGTGGACGGAAAACTGGCGGACTATCTGAATGCCGATCATCTGTGGCTGGCCGACGCGGGGATGCCTGGAAATGGACATATGTTCATGCTTGAAGACAACAGCGACGATATCGCGGCGTTGATTGCAGGCTGGCTGGACACAAAGAAGTTGTAAATCACAATAACAGTTGGCATAGGCAGATCCCGGGCGATCGCACCGGATGCCAGCCATCTTTCTGGAGACGGAAAATGGGAAAGAAAATGAAGCAGCTTGCGTTGGCAGGCAGCATGATGCTGTGTATGAGCGCGCAGGCGCAAGTGTCCGATGATATTGTCAAAATCGGTGTTCTGACCGATATGGCCGGGGTCACCGCCGATGTGACGGGCAAGGGATCGGTCGTCGCCGCGCAAATGGCGGTGCAGGAGTTTGGCCAGACTGTGCTGGGCAAGCCGATCGAGATTGTCTCGGCAGACCATCAGCATAAGACCGATCTGGGCGCATCTATCGCCCGCCAGTGGTATGACACGGGCAAGGTTGACGCCATCGTGGATATACCCAACTCGTCAATTGCACTTGCCGTGCAGCGTATCGCCAAACAAAGCAAAAAAATCGTCATGTTTTCGGGGGCCGGAACGACAGCGCTGACAAATGATCAATGCTCGCCTTACGGATTTCACTGGACCTACGATACTTATGCGCTCGCACACGGCACTGCCTCGGCTGTTGTGCAAAATGGCGGCAAGGACTGGTTCATCATTGCATCCGATTATGCGTTCGGTGCGCAACTGGCCAAGGATACCACCCAGGTAGTGACGGCTGGCGGGGGCAAAATCCTGGGCACGGTACGCCACCCGCTGAATCTGTCTGATTTTGCGTCTTTTTTATTACAGGCACAGACTTCCGGCGCCCAGGTGGTGGGCATTGCCAATGCCGGAAACGATACGATTACCGCCATCAAACAGGCGGGTGAATTCGGCATCACCCAAAGCGGGCAGTCGCTTGCCGCCATGATTCTGATGATCGATGACGTGCACAGCCTGGGTCTGGACGTGGCTCAGGGTACCTATCTGACGACGGCATCCTATTGGGATATGGACGATAAAACACGCGAGTGGTCTAACAAATTCATGCAGCAGACCGGCAAAATGCCGTCCATGCTTCAGGCGGGTGTATATGGTTCGGTACTGCATTATCTGAAGGCTATTAAAGCGGCTGGCTCCGATGATGCTGATCAGGTCGCTGCGGCGATGCGCACATTGCCCATAAACGACGTTTTCACGCATGGTGCAAAAATAAGGGAAGACGGTCGCGTACTGCGTGACATGTATCTGGCGCGCGTCAAGTCGCCTGCCGAATCAAAATATCCGTGGGATTACTTCACCATCGTACAGAAAATCCCGCCCGAGCAGACGACCATGCCGCTGTCTCAAAGCACTTGCCCAATGGTGCCCGCGGCCAGCAAGTGAGAGCGGGGCGGGTGAAGGCGATGCCAGAATGGTTTTATCCCGATCTGTTTTGCGAGCAGCTCAACGCTGCTCTTTCAGATGATCGATCATGCGGATGGCCACAGCAGAGGTATGCCGCATATGGTCAACGCAAGCCTGCCAGGCTTCGGCTTCATTGTTTGCGTCTATGGCCTGGCCAATACGGCGCATTTCCTTGAGCGTATTGCGAATGCGACCCTGGCTCAGTATTGAGGTTGCCCGCAGGCGTGATATTTTGCCGTGAAGTTCCTCAAGACTGCTTTTAAGTACGCTGTTGTAGCAACCATCGAGCAAGGCATTATAAAAATCTTCGATGGATGTTAATTGGGCAGCGATATTTTCTTTTTCAATGGCCTGCTCCAGATCCTGCAATGCCTGGTTCAGCGCGTCGCGCTGGATTGCAGTTGCCATATTGATGAAATTGCGGGCTGCCAGGCCTTCAAGCACCGACCTGACCTGATAGATATCTGCTGCTTCGCGGGCATCCAGCGTGGCAACGCGTACGCCCTGGTTCGGCCGTATTTCTATAAAGCCTTCCTGCTGCAGCAACTGAATCGCTTCCCTGACCGAAGATCGGCTGGCGCCTGTGAAATCACATAGGGCCCGTTCTGTGAGGCGGGTTCCGGGCGCCCAGCGGCCTTCCATGATCTGCTGCTTTATCGTCCTGGCGATCGCTAAACGTTTCGATGTCATGTGCAAATGCGGGTGTGTGAGTGTATCTAGACGCAGAAGTATAACCGATATGGCATTTGCTTCATGATTTATATTGTCAGACAATTTATATAAAAATAACAGACAATATGTGTTATATTTCTGGACAATTAATTTAAAACAGGAGCGAGTCAACTAATGCAGGAAATCTGGCAGAAAACCAAATATCAGGCGCTGGCCAATGCAGAAATTTCAGACGCACTGGATTTTTTCGGATTGCCCGGTAGCGCACACGGACTTGTCGGGGTGACACACGCCTATCGGTTCATGGGTACCGCGTACACAGTACGCTTTGCGCCGCTGGACAAGGCAAAGCCGGGTACAGTGGGTGATTTTATTGATGATGTCCAATCCGGACAGGTCATTGTGCTGGACAACGGCGGCCGGACCGATTGCACGGTTTGGGGCGGCATACTCAGTCAGATCGCCCGGTCACGCGGCATTTCCGGCACCGTGATTCACGGCGTTTGCCGGGATGTAGAGGAGGCGGTGCAGTGTGGCTACCCCATCTTTAGTCGCGGCACGTTCATGCGAACCGGCAAAGACAGGGTACAGGTAGAAGCCATTAATGAAAGTGTGTCGCTCGGGGACGTACGTGTCAATTCCGGCGACCTCGTGTGCGCGGACCAGGATGGCATTGTCGTAGTGCCCGAAGGATGGATTGTAAAAGTCCTGGAGAAAGCCCTGGATATTCATCAGGCGGAACGGTCAATTGTAGAAAGCGTCAAATCAGGGATGACATTGAAACAGGCGCGCGAACAGCAGGGCTACCACCAGTTACAGCGCAGCCAACAAAATTGAACAATAAGGAGACCAGACATGAATAAAAAAATAAATACCCAGTATCGACTCAAAAGATGGCTTGGCACGGCGCTCGCTGTCGGGACGGCGTTCACGGCATCTGCGCCGGTCGCCGTTGCTGCCGATTTGGCGTGCAGCAATATCACAATTATTTCCCCCTATCCACCCGGGGGGACGACCGACATTCTGGCACGGCTTCTGGCGCCGGGAATGCAAAAGGAACTGGGCAAAACGGTGATCGTGGATAACAAGGCCGGCGCCAGCAGCAACATCGGCACGGAGTTTGTCGGTCGGGCCAAGCCTGACGGTTGTACACTATTGCTGGGCAATAATACCGGCGTTGTAATTAACCGGAACCTGTACAAGCTTCATTTGGATCCGCTTAAGAGCCTGACCCCGATCGGCGAAGTGGCTGCAGTACCGCTGGTACTCTATGTGAATCCCGGGAAAATACAAGTCAGTAGCGCGCAGGAACTGGTCGACGCTTTGAAGAAAAAACCTGACCAATACAGCTTTGCGTCGGGCGGCAGTGGTAGTCCGCAGCACCTGGCAGGCGAAATGTTCAAACAAATGAAAGCGGTCAATATGTTACATGTGCCGTATCGGGGTCAGGGTCCGGCGATGAATGACGTAATTGCGGGGCATGTGCCTATTGCATTTGAAACAACCGCCGTGTTGTTGCCACATGTGAAAGCAGGGTCGGTCAAGGCATTGGCAACGACAAGCGCCGCACGCACAAAAATACTTCCCGACGTTCCCACGATGGCCGAATCGGGCTTCAAGGACTTCGTGATTGAAAACTGGTACGGGGTTTTCGCGCCTGCAGGAACCCCGCCCGAGTTGGTCGAAAAACTCAATAAAGCAGTCAATGTCGCGCTGAAAACCCCGCAGATGACCCGGGCGCTTGAGCAGATGGCTTCATCTGATGTAGCGGGTTCAGCCAGTGCGTTTGCCGACTTCATTGGCAAGGAAGCGCCGGTGTGGACCGACGTAGTACAAAAGTCAGGCGCCAAAGTCGACTGATTGACAGATTGATATTCAATAACATTCAAGGAAAAAGGCATGGACGAACTGGCGCAATTGTTTGAAGGCGTTCCCACGTCAATCATCAGTGATTCACTGCGTCGCCTGGCAGGAACGCGTACACTGGTTCCTCGTCACAAGAGTGCTGCCCTTGTGGGAGTTGCCTACACTGTAAAGGTGCGCTCGGGCGACAACCTCCATATTCACGATGCTTTGCGCAAAGCTCAGCCAGGGCAGGTTCTGGTGATTGACGGGGAAGGGCACACGGACCGTGCTTTGCTTGGGGAAATCATGATGAGCGTGGCAAGAATGCGCGGTCTGGCGGGCTTTGTCGTGCATGGCGCGATCCGCGATGCAGATGCGTTTGTAAAGCATGATTTTCCATGCTATTCCAGGGGCGTCACACACCAGGGACCGTTGAAAAACGGCCCGGGTGACCTGGCTATTGCGATTGCAATTGAAGGCTGTGTTGTACATCCAGGGGATATTGTTGTGGGCGATGGTGATGGTGTCGTCTTTATTCCGCGTGATCAGGCTGCGTCCGTTGCTGCCGCCAGCCGTCGCAAAATGCAGGCAGAAGCGCAAGTCCTCGCGGGGATTGTCAAAGGCGAGTATGACGACGCGTGGATAGACCAGGCGCTTGCGGCACAGCTTGTCTAGATGCGTGGGCAACCCCAATGCAGAGCCATGGGCTTGCATAGCCGGACTGGATTGGGGTTGGCAGATACAGCGCGCGTCGATTTTACTCTGGCTGAATTCCTGCATTCTTGATGACGTCAGACCAGCGGGCTGCTTCTTTTTCAAAAAAGGCCCGATGTCCTTCGGGAGAGAGTCTGTCGTCATTGACAACTGAAATCGCCAGCGCTTTCTGACGCCTGATCAGGTCGGGATTTTTCAGTGCAATACGCAGGGCGGCATTGATCTTGTCGACAACAGGTTTGGGAGTCCCATGCGGTGCATACAGACCATGCCAAACGCTGAAATTGAACCCCTTCAGTCCTGCCTCGTCCAGTGTGGGGACGGATGCCAGCGCGGGTATGCTCATGCGCTGCATGCTGCTCACGCCATAGACCTTTACTTTCCTGCTTTCGATCTGCGGAATGCTATTGGTTGCCTGCTCGCACATGATATCGATTTGCCCGCCCATCAGGTCAGTCATGGCCGGTGCAGTCCCTTTATACGGAACAAATGTCATATTGCTTTTGAGCGTGCTTTGCAGCATGAGACTGCACAGATGCGATGCCGAACCGACGCCGGCATTGGCCAGATTGATGCTGCTGTCCTTGTCGGCAATGTATTGTTTAAGCTGGGCGAAATCGTCTGCCGGTAATGCGGTTTTCCCAATTAGTGTCGACGGGGCTTCATTGATCAGTCCGAGAAATTCAAGGTCGTCTATTTTGTATCCGGGGTCTTTGTAAAGCGAGTGCGCAGTCGCCAGGCCGATATGGTGAACCAGCAGGGTGTAGCCATCATTTTTTGCGCGCGCGACTCGCGCAGTGCCGATCGTGCCACCCGCACCCAGGCGATTTTCGATCACGATAGGCTGCCCCAATGGTTCGCGTAGCGCTTCTGCGACATCGCGGGCGATTTTGTCGGAAGGGCCGCCTGCAGAAAACGGCACGACAATGGTGACGCTTTTTTCTGGATAGTCGGCCCTGGCCATCGTTCCTGCGGCGAGTGCAACAAGGCCGGCAAGCAGGGTGATGCCGAATTTCATTCGTGGTGCATGTGTATTCATCTGGTGTCTCCTCCTGGTTTGTCTGTCGGTTGTGTTGTTAAGCTGACAGTTGCTGCATGACTTTATACAGATCCGCCTTGCCTTCAAAGCCGATGCCGGGCAGATCGGGCATGGTGATATAGCCGTTTTCCACCTGCACTGAATCGGGAAACCCGCCAAAGGGCTGGAAGAGGTCGGGGTAGGATTCATTGCCTCCCAGCCCCAGACCCGCTGCGATGTTCAATGACATCTGGTGACCGCCATGCGGAATACACCGGGTACGTGACCAGCCGTGCTCGTGCAACATATCAAGTGTGCGCAGGTATTCGACCAGCCCGTAACTGAGGGCGCAGTCAAACTGCAGCCAGTCCCGGTCGGCGCGCATGCCTGCATAACGAATCAGGTTTCGTGCGTCCTGCATGGAAAATAAATCTTCTCCGGTGGCCATGGGATTCGGGTAGTAATTTCGCAGTGCAGCCTGCAGTTCGAAGTCCAGCGGATCGCCCGGTTCTTCGTACCAGAACAGGTCATAATTTGACAGTGCTTTCGCGTAAGTAATGGCAGTATCCCTGTCAAAGCGCCCGTTGGCATCTACCGCCAGTTTCTGCCCATCCTGAAGCACGCTTAGAATGGAATCGATACGGCGCAGATCTTCGTCCAGTGATGCGCCGCCGATTTTTTTCTTCACCACGGTGTAGCCGCGATCAATATAGCTGCGCATTTCATCCTTGAGTTTGGTGTGATCCTGCCCGGGATAGTAATAACCGCCGGCCGCATAAACAAAAACCCGGCGATCCGGTTGCCCATCGCCGTAGCGGTCGGCCAGCAGCTGGAACAGAGGCTTGCCTTCAATTTTTGCGACAGCATCCCAAACAGCCATATCGATGGTGCCAATAGCCACGGAGCGTTCTCCATGACCGCCCGGTTTTTCATTGGAAAAAAGCGTGGACCAGATTTTGTGCGGATCGAGATTGTCGCCGGCGTCGTCGTTTAATGTATCGGGATCCGCTTCCAGAAGCCGGGGAATGAAGCGCTCGCGCATCAAGGTTCCCTGGCCGTATCGGCCATTGGAATTGAAACCGTATCCGATGACGGGTTTGCCGTCGCGAATGACATCTGTGATGACCGCTACCAGGCTCAGCGTCATTTTGCTGAAATCAATGTAGGCATTACGGATGGGCGAGCTGATTGGAAAGGTTTTTTCGCGGATTTCAACTATTTTCATTGTGTGTTCCTGATGATTGCACTCATGGCCGTGTCGAAAGACAGGCGTTGCATCAAGATTACGTGTGAAATGGAGTTGAATAATTCACTTATAATTAATTATAAATTTTCTTAAAGTGCACAATCGTGATTTCTGACCTGCAGTTTATCGTGACACTGGCCCGGCACGGCAATTTGTCTGCTGCCGCAAGAGCCCTTGACGTAACGCCACCGGCCGCGACCAAAAGGCTCGCGCAATTGGAAAAACGGCTTGGCGTCAGATTGGTCAATCGTACAACACGCAGTCTGAGCCTGACCAGTGAAGGCGAAACTTATGTCCGGCACGCGACCCGGATACTGACTGATATTCGCGATATGGAAGACATTATTTCATCCAGTCGCAGACCGCGCGGGCTGTTGCGAATCAACGCGACATTGGGTTTTGGCCGAACCACGATCGCACCGCTGGTGTCGGATTTTGCCAAACTTCACCCGGAGGTGGAGGTGCAAATGGAGGTGACGGACCGCCCGGTGGATCTGGTGGAGAGTGGTTTTGATCTGGCCATCCGGTTTGGCGCTTTGCCCGACAAACGCCTGAATGCGCGACGGATTCTGTCCAATCGCCGGTTTCTTTGCGCTTCGCCTCTTTATCTCGAGCGCCACGGCACGCCGTCGGCCCTGGCTGACCTGGTCCATCACAAATGTATTATCCACAGGCAGAATGACGACGCGTATGGTATCTGGCGTTTCACGCATCATGATCACAGCGAAGTCGTGAAGGTCCACGGTTTGCTCTCGAGCAACGATGGCGACATTGTGCTGGGCTGGGCGCTGGAAGGGCACGGGATTCTGATTCGCTCCGAGTGGGATTTGGCAAAGTATCTTGAAAGTGGTCGACTCCGGGTCGTCCTGCCGGACTTTACGCTTCCTTCTGCCGACCTGTATGTCTATTATCCCAGTCAGCGCAATCTGGCTGCGCGCACCAGGGCCTTCATTGACTTTCTCGTGGCGCATTTTGGAGGAGCGACGGATGTGCAACAAAACATCAGTTGAACATACCCGCGAGAATCCGTTTGAACTGCGTGATTCGGCCTGACAACGACCGCGTCTGCTCATTTTGTCGGGGTTTCTACTTTATTGTATTCTAATGTATTCATTGGTATATTATAAAATTAAATCGAAGGAGCAACCCCATGTTCGGTCTCAAACCCTGTATGCTGGCGATTTTGCTGGCAAGTCCCGCCGTCGTTCTTGCGGCTTACCCCGAGCAGCCCATCCGGCTGATTGTGCCGCATCCGGCCGGCGGTTCGTCCGATATTCTGGCTCGTACCATGGCGGCCGCCATGTCAAAGGATTTGAGGCAATCTATTGTTGTGGAAAACAAAGGGGGCGGAAATGGCGCCATTGCGGCGCAGACGGTGGCCACTGCCAAGCCCGATGGCTACACACTGCTGCTGGCGACCGCCAGCACCCATGGCATCAATCCGACACTCTATAGCAAGCTGAACTACGATGCCGTCAAGGATTTTGCGCCGGTTACGCTGTTTGCGACGGTCCCCAATGTGCTGGTCGTGGGGGGCAACCATAAGGAAATGAAAGGGCTGAAAGACCTGATCCAGTATATGAAGGACAATCCCGGCAAAACAAATATGGGATCCGCCGGCAGCGGTACGCCGGGTCATCTGGCCGGCGTCATGCTTAAAGACGCGGAAAAACTGGATCTGGTGCACGTTCCGTTCAAGGGGGGCGCACCGGCGATCAGCGCCCTGATCGGCGGTCAGACCGATTTCATGTTTACGACCATTCCGGGCGCCATCAGCCATATCAAGGCAGGTTCCATCAAAGGGCTGGCAGTGTCCTCGGCAGAACGGTCCGAGGCGTTGCCCGATCTGCCTACGGTAGCAGAAGCGGCCGTGCCCGGGTTTGAAGCGGTTTCATGGCATGGGCTGGTTGCACCCGCCGGCACGCCGCAAAATGTGATTGACACGCTCTATCAGTCAGCCAGCAAGGCGTTGGCCGGCGAGGAAGTCAAATCCAAGCTGGCGCACGAAGGCGCCCGCGCGGCAAAAATGACGCCAGGCGAATTTGGCTCCTTTATTCAGGCGCAGATCGGCACCTGGGGCAAAGCGGTCAAATCCTCCGGAGCCCGAGCCGACTAATCAGTTGCGATCCAGCAGGAAGCGGCTAAGCCGAACCTTATACGCTTCGCTGATATGCCGGCTGGCCAGTGCTTGTGCCTGATCCGGATTACGTTGCTCCAGCGCGCCGATAATTTCCTGATGTTCTTCGCGTGCCGTCGAGGGTCGGCCGCTTTCGGCCAGCGTGCTTTTGCCCAGCAGAAGCATGGCGTTCTGCAGCACCTGCAAGGTCTTGAGCAGATAGCGGTTGTGCGCGCATTGGTAGAGCGTTTGATGAAACAGGCGGTTGTTTTGTGACAGGGCGGCCGGATCGTTCAGGGTTTCGTCTCTGTCAATAATCTGTCTGAGTACGGCGATTTCGACGTCGGTGGCATGGCGCGCTGCCAGGGCTGCCGCCGTGCTTTCCAGCACCCGGCGCATCTCATAAAGCTCGCCGACCATATTCTGATCCAGTTCGGTAATAATGAGTCCCCGTTTCGGATCGTTTGTTACCAGCCCTTCGGACATGAGTCGGTTCAGTGCTTCCCGAACCGGCGTGCGGCTCAAGCCGATGTCGGCAGCCAGTTCTGTTTCACGCAAACGGGTGCCGGGCGGCATGGTGCCGTTTTCCAGCGACTGAACAATATAGCTGTAAGCCTGATCGCTCAAGCTCACGCCGCGATCATTGGCCGCGTTGGAATCAGCATCGGACACAGCCGGGCGAAGGGTCGATTTGGATTTAGCCATTATATATTTCCTGGTTTTTGACACAGCATAACGCAAATGGTCAGTATTGCGGCGTTTTTCAAGTGTTTATACACAGCAATAAATAATTGTGTACAATAGAATACAACAGTATATTATTTGAGGAAGCAGGCATGGATGAAGCGTTATCGTGTGACGTGCTCGTAATCGGCGGCGGCAATGCTGCGCTGTGCGCGGCCTTGTCCGCCAGGGAACAGAATGCATCGGTGATCCTGGTCGAAAGCGCGCCGCGTGCATGGCGGGGCGGCAATAGCAGCCACACCCGTAATTTTCGATGCATGCATCAGGCGCCGACAGATGTGCTCACAGACAGTTATCCCGAAGACGAGTATTTTCAGGATGTGTTCCGGGTCACGGGCGGTGAGACCAATGAAGAAATGGCGCGCTATGTCATTCGCGAAACCGAAGGCTGTACGCCATGGATGAAGGCCAATGGCGTGCGCTTTCAGCCTTCGCTGGGCGGCACGCTGCATCTGGGACGCACCAACGCCTTTTTTCTGGGCGGTGGCAAGGCGCTGGTTAACGCCTACTACAAGGCGGCCGAGAAAGCGGGGGTACAGATTCTGTACGAAACCGAAGCCAAAAGCCTGAATTTTTCCAATGACACGTGTGATAGCGTTGATCTGGTCGCCGACGGCAAGCCCTTGCGCATTCACGGCAAGTCGGTGGTTATTGCATCGGGCGGGTTTGAATCCAATGTGGCCTGGCTGGAAGAGGCCTGGGGTCCGGCGGCGCGCAATTTTCTGATTCGTGGCACCCGCTACAACCAGGGTGTCATGCTGCGAGAGCTGATGCGCAACAAGGCCTGTATTATCGGCGACCCCACCCAGGGACACGCCGTGGCCATTGATGCCAGGGCGCCGAAATATGACGGCGGTATTGTGACGCGTGTCGATTGCGTGTCGCTGGGTATCGTACTTAACAAGGAAGGCCGCCGCTTTTACGACGAAGGCGAGGACTTCTGGCCCAAGCGTTACGCGATCTGGGGACGCCTGGTCGCCCAGCAGCCGGATCAGATTGCCTATTGCATTATTGATTCCAAGGCCATCGGGCGGTTTATGCCCTCTGTGTTCAAATCCATCGCGGCCGATTCGATTGAAACCCTGGCCGAACGCCTGGGCTTGCCGGTGGCGACAACGGTGGAAACTGTAAAGGCTTTCAATCGTGCCGTTGAGCCGGGCACATTCGACCACAGCGTATTGGACGGTTGTCGCACGCAGGGTTTGCAGCCTGAGAAAACCAACTGGGCGCAAAAAATCGACACGGGTCCTTTTTATGCCTATCCGTTGGCCACGGGCATCACTTTTACCTATATGGGAGTAAAGGTCACCAAACAGGCACAAGTCATCATGGAAGATGGCGCGCTGGCCACCAATGTGTTCGCCGCAGGGGAAATTATGGCCGGAAATATTCTGAGCAAAGGGTACGTAGCCGGCTTTGGCATGGCTATCGGTACGGTATTTGGTCGCATTGCAGGTACGGAGGCAGCAAAGCATGCAACAGCTTGAACAATTGATCGAGGACGCCCGCAATTCTGTGGGCATTTGCAATTCCTGTCGCTACTGCGAAGGTTTCTGTGCGGTCTTTCCCGCGCTGGAACAAAGGCTGGATTTCACGCGCGGGGATATCCATTACCTGGCCAATTTATGCCACAACTGCAGCGAGTGTTATTACGCATGCCAGTACGCGCCACCCCATGAATTCAATGTCAATCTTCCGGTTCAACTGGCGGCAGTGCGCCAGACGACATACGAGACGTACGCCTGGCCGGCGGGTATTGCGCGCGGGTTCAACCGCAGCGGGTTGCTGGCCAGTCTGGGCTTTTTGCTGGCCCTGATTGTACTGCTGGGGCTTGCCTCTATTATTGGTGGCCCTCAGCAGGCCGACCTGGATGGGCAGTTTTATGCCATCTTTCCGCACGGCGTACTGGCGACGGTCTTTGGCCTCGCGGCCTTGTGGGTCCTGCTGGCAGTGGGAATGGGGTTTCGCAATTTTCTGCGTGACGTTGGGGAGTCACCCTCGCTGCTGTTGACCGCCGCACATGTTCGTCAGGGCTTATCCGACGCGTTCAGCCTGAAGTATTTGCACGGTAACGTCAAGACCGGCTGCACGTATCCGGACGACAATATTTCACCCTGGCGCCGACGCTTCCATCATTTTACGTTTTATGGATTCATGCTTTGTTTTGCGGCCACGGTGTTCGGCACCATTTTCCATTATGTCTTTGGCTGGCATGCACCGTATGCGTTTTTCAGCCTGCCCAAGCTGACCGGTACCGTCGGCGGCATCATGCTGGCCATTGGTACGGCCGGACAGTTCTGGCTTAAGCGCAAGGCGGATCCCGATATTCGCAACATCCGGCAAATGGGCATGGATTACGCCTTTATTGCCCAGCTGTTTCTGGCTGCAGTAACGGGGCTGCTGCTGATGGTGTTCCGCGAAACATCCGCGCTGGCGCCGCTGCTGGTGATCCATCTGGCCGTTATTTTGTCGTTGTTTATCACCATGCCGTTCGGCAAGTTCGTTCATGGTTTTTACCGCACAGGGGCGCTCATCAAATATGCAAAGGAACAGCCGGCATCGCACTGAAAACACAAGGGTTTGATTTACAATAGTAAATTAATTTTCTGGTAGCTTGCGAATAATCAAATAGACAGCTGTTCTGCCACGGGCAGGACGGCTAAAATGCAAGGCTTGCCACTTAAACCCGTACTCAGTTCTATGTCTCATACTATTGCCGCGCTATACAAGTTTGTTGATCTGCCCGATTTTGAATCGCTTAAGGACCCTTTGCAGGCCTTTTGCGAGCAGCACGAGGTCAAGGGCACGCTGTTGCTTGCCCGCGAAGGAATTAACGGCACGATATCCGGTTCCAAGGAAGGTATTGACGCGGTGCTCGCCTATCTGCGCAAGGATCCACGCCTGGCCGATCTGGAGCACAAAGAGTCATGGTCCGATGAGCGCGATCCGTTTCATCGCATGCGGGTTCGTCTGAAAAAAGAGATCGTGACCATGGGGCAACCCAATGTGAACGCCCGCAATGCAGGTACCTACGTGCCGCCCGAAAACTGGAATGACCTGATTTCCGACCCCGAGGTGGTGCTGGTCGATACGCGCAACGATTATGAAGTGGATATCGGCACCTTCAAGGGTGCGGTCAATCCGAACACCGTCACGTTTCGCGAGTTTCCGAACTGGGTGCAAACTCAGTCTGCTGAAGGCGGGGTGCTGGACAAAAGCAAAACACGCAAGGTTGCCATGTTCTGCACCGGCGGGATCCGTTGCGAAAAATCCACCGCCTATATGAAATCACTGGGCTTTGATGAGGTCTACCATCTGCAGGGCGGAATTCTGAAGTACCTCGAAACTATTCCACCTGAAAAAAGCCTGTGGGAAGGCGAGTGTTTTGTATTTGACGAGCGGGTCTCTGTCGGGCACGGCCTCAAGCCCGGCCAATATATACAGTGCCGCGCCTGCCGCCATCCGTTGAGCGATGAAGACCGTGCCTCGCCTAAATATATCCGCGGAGAGAGCTGCCCGCACTGCTGGGATGCCAAAACCGAAGAGCAGCGGGAGCGCTTTCGCGAGCGTCAGCGTCAGGTCGATCTGGCAGCTGCCCGGCACGAAGAACATATTGGTGCAGATATGGAAGAACAGATCCGGCGCCGCCGGGCGCTCAAGGAAGCCCGAAAAGAGCGCGCGCGCCAGCTTGCCATGCAAAAAGACGCACCTGGTGGTGCAGCAAAATAGTCGATATGCTAAAAACTAGTGCATTCCCTAAGTGTCATATATACGAATCGGGTGCATAATTTGTTTCATGCAGGTGAGGAGACAAACGCTCTGCATGAGCAGGTTTTACCCGTTAGCAGAAGTATTCGTTAAGGGGTCTTCGCGAAAAGCTGTACCCATAAGAACTATAATCCGAGAGGCGGAAAATCAATATAAATTGATTCCGCCTTTCTGCTTTTTGGCCGAGTATTTTATTTTTGACCGAGTATTTTATTAACCGCGTATTCTTCCGGCCGTCTATTTGTCCTGGCTGAGTTATTCCTCATGTGAACCTGCTTCGGCGTTGTTTCGTACGTTACTCCCCGGCATTGACACCATCATCTTTCAATGCTGAAACATCAGGCCGCCTCGGCCGCCTTCAGCAATACAATCTGCGCGCCGGTGCCACCCATGTTCTCGGGCGCTGGTGCAAACGCAAGCACCGCATCCAGATTTTTCAGCCACGATTGCACCTGGTCTTTGAGCACCGCTGTGCCTTCTGCAGACCCATATCCTTTGCCGTGCACAATACAAACGCAGCGCACCCGATGTTCCAGGCAGGAATGCAGGAAGCGATCGAAGCGCTCGGCGGCCTGTGCCGAATTGGCGCCATGCAGATCCAGGGTGGCGGCCACAGGCCATTGGCCCGATAGCAGCTTTTTGATTAGATCCACGCTGTCGGCGCGTTGCACATAGGCTCCCTCGGGAAGGTCGATTCGGCGTCCTGCTTTGCCAGGCTGCGCGGGCCGTTTCTGTACACGCGAATCGGGCTTGCCGGTTGGCTTGTGAGGGGCATTGGCGGGTGCGCCTTCGGCCTGGCGTCGCTTTGCCTGAAAGTATTCGTTGCGGGAACGATCAATCGCGCTGCGTTCATAGCGGTTGGCCTGGGGCAGGGGCGTGACGGATTTGACCGTCTGCCGGAAAAGCGCAATATCTTCCTGGGAGAAAACGGCAGAAGCTGCACCGGCCTGCTTTGCCGAGGGATGGCTTGTAGCCTTCCGGGCTTTTTCAAGACGGACTTCTTCGCGCGCCCGGGTTTTCTGCAACTGGCGCAGCTCTTCGAGCTTGCCTTTGATGGGAGTGACCATAGCGATTGCGGCCCGCACTGGTGAAAGAGACGGGCCGATCCTTGTTATTGCGGCTGGCTTTCCAGCCAGCGCTGTACGTCCAGTGCTGCCATGCAGCCGGTGCCTGCGCTGGTGATGGCCTGACGGTAAACGTGATCCTGCACGTCGCCCGCAGCAAACACACCCGGTACAGAAGTCATGGTGGCCAGGCCGCCATGGCCGCTCTTTGTGACGATATAGCCGTTTTCCAGCTCCAGCTGGCCCTCGAACAGGGTCGTATTGGGGTGATGGCCGATCGCGATGAACACGCCAGTAACCGCAAGCTCTTCCAGGTGGCCATCAACATGGCGCAGCCTGACGCCGGTCACGCCGCTCTGGTCGCCCAGCACTTCGTCCAGGGTGTTGAACAGTTTCAGCGACATATTGCCGCCGTTGACCTTGTCCATCATCTTGTCAATCAGAATAGGTTCGGCGCGGAACGAGTCACGGCGGTGAACCAGGGTGACATGACGACAAATATTGGACAGGTAAAGGGCTTCTTCAACCGCCGTATTGCCACCGCCCACCACAACGACATCCTGATTCCGATAGAAGAATCCGTCGCAGGTGGCGCAGGCCGAGACGCCTTTGCCCATAAAGGCCGTTTCGGAAGGCAGGCCCAGGTATTTGGCCGAAGACCCGGTGGCAACGATCAGGGCGTCGCAGGTAAAGGTGGTGCCCGATTCAGACACCAGTTTGAAGGGGCGGGCAGACAAGTCGGCCTCTTTGATGTGTTCCTGCACGATGTCGGTATTGAAACGGGTCGCATGTTCCAGAAAACGCTGCATCAGATCGGGACCCTGCACGCCTTGCGCATCGGCGGGCCAGTTGTCTACATCTGTGGTAGTCATCAATTGCCCGCCCTGTTCCATGCCGGTCACCAGTACCGGATTCAGGTTTGCTCGGGCTGCGTAGACGGCGGCGGTGTAGCCTGCCGGTCCGGCGCCCAGTATCAGCACTTTCGCGTGTTTGGTGTTGTCAGCCATTGTATCTTGTCCTATAAAGCCAATCGGCAATTATAATGGATCGCTGTCGGGCGGCATTCAAAACCTTGGACCCGCCGCGGTTTTCAATGGGCCCGATGGGCGCCATCCGGTAAAAGCGGTACGTATTAGTCGTATCGGTGGCACTCACGTTCCGAAATAACACACTTTATATGCGGGCGTATCCTGTGAAAACAACAGCTTACGGCCCATTTGCAACCAATGCGTATTGCGCATGCACAATATAAATAACATTTAATATCAATAAGCTATAATGCTTTATTGACTGAATTTATAGCTATGGCACGCACTTCAAATACCGTCTCCACCCGATCCGCCCGCAATACACGCAATACGGGATCCCGCTCGTCCGCCAGGAACGCGCGCAATGCACAGAATGCCGAGCCCAGCCGGCTGGCTTCCATGTTTACGGAAGCTAAGTGGGTCCTGTATGCTGCGCTGGCCGCCGCCCTGTCGGTCATGTTTTTCACCTGGCATCCGAACGATCCAGGCTGGGTCAGCACGTCTTCGTCTACGCTCGTACATAACCGCTTGGGTGCTGTCGGGGCGTATGTGTCCGATATTCTGCTGTATTTGTTCGGGCTGTCTGCCTGGTGGTTCGTGGCCTTATGCCTGAAACGCATGTGGGTGGGCTACAAACTGTTGATGCACCGGCTGGTGCCTAATGCCGATGCCGCGTTGCCGCGTGTGCATTGGGAGCAGGGTGTCGGATTTGCGCTGCTGTTTATCGGTTCACTTGGCTTTGAGGCCAGTCAACTGGCCCATGTGGGTGCGCAATTGCCTGGCGGGGCCGGCGGCGTACTGGGCCAATATATCAGCCTGCTTTTTTCGACTGCAGTGGGCGTGCCCGGCGCGGTCCTGATCCTCTTTTTCATGGTTGTACTCGGGCTTGGGTTATTCCTGGATTTCTCCTGGCTGTCGCTGGCAGAGAAAATCGGCTCAGGTATTTTGCGTATGTTGACTGCTGTAATCAATCTGAAAACGGCGCGGCAGGACCGCAAGGTCGGCGAGATTGCCCAGGTGGCCCGCGAAGAACAGGTGGTCACGCAGAAAGAGCAACTGGTGCATGAAACCTCAGTGCGCATTGAGCCGCAGATTACTGTGTTTCCCACCTCCGAGCGCGTGCAAAAAGAAAAACAGCGCACTCTGTTTGAGCCACCCAAAAATGCCAGTGGCGAATTGCCTGCACTGGAATTGCTGGATCCGGCCAGTGAAAATATTGAATCGGTCTCGCCCGAGACCATTGAGTACACCTCGCGTCTGATCGAGAAAAAACTGCGTGATTTTGGCGTTTCGGTCACAGTTGTTGCGGCCCAGGCCGGACCGGTCATTACCCGCTATGAAATTGAGCCGGCCACCGGCGTCAAGGGTAGCCAGATTGTGAATCTGTCCAAGGATCTGGCGCGTGCGCTCAGCCTGGTCAGTATCCGCGTGGTGGAAACCATTGTCGGCAAGAACCTGATGGGCCTGGAATTGCCCAATCCGCGTCGGCAAATGGTGCGCCTGTCGGAAATTATCGGTTCCAAGACCTACCATGACAACGGCTCGTCGCTCACGATGGCGCTGGGCAAGGACATTGCCGGCAACCCGGTCGTGGCCGATCTGGCCAAAATGCCCCACCTGCTGGTGGCCGGTACGACCGGCTCTGGCAAGTCGGTGGGGATCAATGCCATGATTATTTCATTGCTGTACAAGGCCGATGCTTCGCAGGTCAGATTGATCCTGATCGACCCGAAAATGCTGGAAATGAGCATTTACGAAGGCATCCCGCATCTGCTGGCACCCGTGGTAACCGACATGCGCCAGGCGGCCAATGCGCTGAACTGGTGTGTCGGCGAAATGGAAAAACGCTACAAGCTCATGAGCAAGATGGGCGTGCGTAATGTCAGCGGCTTCAATAGCAAAATCCGCGAAGCCACCAAGAAAGGGGAGTCCATTCCCAATCCGTTTTCGCTCACGCCCGAGGAGCCCGAACCGCTCAAAACGCTGCCCATGATCGTGGTGGTCATTGACGAGCTGGCCGACCTGATGATGGTGGTGGGCAAGAAAATTGAAGAGCTGATTGCCCGTTTGGCGCAAAAGGCACGGGCGGCCGGCATTCATCTGATCCTGGCGACACAGCGTCCCAGTGTGGATGTGATTACCGGTCTGATCAAGGCCAATATTCCGACGCGTATTGCGTTTCAGGTCTCTTCCAAAATTGACTCGCGCACCATTCTTGACCAGATGGGTGCAGAGACGCTGCTGGGGCAGGGCGATATGCTGTATCTGCCGCCCGGAACAGGGCTGCCCAATCGTGTCCACGGCGCCTTTGTTGATGACGATGAAGTGCATCGCGTGGTGGATTATCTGAAAGAGCAGGGTGAGCCGGACTATATTGACGGCTTGCTGGAAGGTGGCGTGGGCGGCGAAACGGGTGATGGCGTGGGCAGTGTGACCGGTTTTACCGATAATGAATCCGATCCGCTGTATGATCAGGCCGTTGCCGTGGTCCTGAAGAACCGTCGTGCATCCATCTCCTCGGTCCAGCGTCATTTGCGCATCGGTTATAACCGCGCAGCACGCTTGCTGGAACAGATGGAGCAGTCCGGTATCGTGTCGACCATGCAGTCCAACGGCAACCGGGAAATTCTGGTGCCGGCCGGCCAGGAAGAACCCGACGCCTGATGCGGGCCCCGGCGCGCGGTGATTGGTGCCGTAATACAGTGACACATCCGCTTTGAGCTCATGGCTTTTCTTCAAATGGCGACATCCCTTTAACGGATGCCGTTTTATTTGCAGCGCCCGCCAGATTTCAAAGACGCAATTGTATTTACGATTCTGTTACATCCCCTGGCGCAGAATTAATGGTAAAACAGGACCATGTCATCGGCAGCAGAATGAACACGCGAGCTGCCGCAAGCAACAACAACAGGAGTCCACTTATGAAAAAATCTGTACTTGCTTTTTGCCTGGCAACGGTGATCGCAGTGCCGGCCACGACATTTGCTCAGGATATCAAGGTGAACCCCGATCTGATGAACCCCGACGCGGGTTTGTCGACCACGCTGGACGGGGTCACCTTTGAAAAAATCCCTGAAGTAAAAAACACGCAGCAGACCGATGCGCGCCAACAGCTGAAGGACTTTGTGGCACAGGTCAAATCGGCCAGCGGCGAGTTTGCCCAGAAAACGTCCGGAGGCAAGGGTAAAAACCGGGCCGCGCAAACCGGCACCTTTTCTTTTGAACGCCCCGGAAAATTCAACTGGAGCGTTACCAAGCCTTATGCGCAAAGCGTGATTTCCGACGGCAAAACGGTCTATCAGTACGACCCGGATTTGCGTCAGGTCACGGAGAGACCGGTAAGCAAGGCCGTGGGCGCCTCGCCTGCAGCCATTCTGTTTGGCTCGGGAACGCTGGACGACTCATTCAAACTGTCTGCGCTGCCGGATAACCAGGGCATGGTGTGGATGCGCGCCACACCCAAGGTGACCGATGCCGGTCTGTCCCATGTGGATATCGGCTTTGCCAACAATCTGCCGGCTGAATTGATTATTCTGGATTCTTTCGGCCAGACTACATCCATCAAATTGCGCAACTTCAAGCCCAACGCGAAAATTCCGGCCAGCGCATACCAGTTCAAGGCCCCTCCCGGCGTGGATACCGTTAAAATGTAAAGAGTCAGAGGGCACGTGCCCTTGCCGCATTCCAATGTATTGGGGCCGCTATGACGGCCCCTTTTCTTTTTGTTGATGAGCCTGTGAGAAGGCGTCGCCTTCTTGCGGGTTCGGTGAAAATGGTGTTATGAGCGATATTTCCGATAGCGATCTGTTCAATGGTGCCGGAGCAGGGATCAACGCCCCGCTGGCCGAGCGGTTGCGCCCGCGCACGATCGACGAGGTGATCGGGCAGTCGCATCTGTTGGGGCCTGACAAACCGCTGCGCGTGGCGTTCGAGGCGCGTCGGCCTCATTCCATGATTTTCTGGGGTCCGCCAGGGGTGGGCAAAACCACACTGGCCCGGCTGATGGCCGATGGTTTTGATGCCCAGTTCATTGCGATCTCGGCCGTGCTGGGCGGAGTTAAGGATATCCGCGAAGCGGTAGTCAACGCGCAGGTTGCCCAGGCGCAGGGTCGCAAGACCATTCTATTTGTGGATGAAGTGCATCGCTTTAACAAAGCGCAACAGGATGCGTTCCTGCCTTATGTGGAAAGCGGCCTCTTTACGTTCATCGGCGCAACCACCGAAAACCCGTCGTTTGAAGTCAATTCGGCGCTGTTGTCGCGGGCTCAGGTATATGTGCTGACCTCGCTGTCTGAAGAGGAGTTGGGCGAGCTTTTGAAGCGGGCCAAAGAGAGCGGCGCCATTGATCTTGACTTTGACGAGAAGGCCATTGCCATCCTGACCGGCTATGCCGATGGCGATGCGCGACGCTTTTTGAATTTGCTGGAGCAGACCAGTACTGCAGCGGCCGCCGCGCAGGTGACGCAGATCACGCCGGAGTTCATGCAGAACGCATTGACCCTCAATTTGCGGCGCTTCGACAAGGGCGGTGACAACTTCTACGATCAGATCTCGGCCTTGCACAAATCGGTGCGCGGCTCCCATCCCGATGCCGCCCTTTACTGGTTCACGCGCATGCTGGACGGGGGTGCTGATCCGGTCTATCTGGCGCGCCGGATCGTGCGTATGGCATGGGAAGATATCGGTCTGGCCGATCCGCGGGCCATGCAAATGGCCAACGAAGCGGCGGCGACGTATGAACGGCTGGGGTCTCCGGAAGGCGAACTGGCCCTGGCGCAAGCGGTGATTTATCTGTCTGTCGCGGCCAAAAGCAATGCGGGCTACAATGCTTTCAATCAGGCTCGTGCGTTCATCAAGCAAGATAAATCACGGGAAGTGCCGGTCCATCTGAGAAACGCACCGACCAAGCTTATGAAAGAATTGGGCTACGGACATGAATATCGTTACGCGCACGATGAGCCCGATGCCTATGCTGCCGGCGAGACGTACCTGCCCGAGGGGATGCGCGAACCGCGTTGGTATCGCCCTGTGCAACAGGGGCTGGAAACCAAAATTACCGAGAAGCTCAATTATCTGCGGTCGCTCGATCAAGAGGCCCGACAGAAGAAAAAACGCTGAATAGTCGGTGCCGTGTTGCGGGTCAAAGAGGCCGAAAGCGTCTTCCTTAACCGTTCAGCACAAATACAGTTACAGAATGTCGCGTAATACAACGTGCAAAAGCGCCAATTGAACCGGTCTAAGGAGTAAGTTAGATACAGACGGCAACGATTGTCGGACGTCCCCTGGAGTCCTGTCGCAATGGGTAATCTTGCGGCGCGCACGATGGGGCAGATAACTTCATCAACAACAAGGAGCGACAAATGAACAGGATGACTATCTCTGCGATGGCTGGCGTTATTACGCTGGCGCTGGGCATGCAATCGGCCCTGGCGGCAAATACGCAGATGAACACCGACAGTAAAATAGATCAGAAACCAATGCAGCAGGGCAGTACGACGAAGGCGCCCACCCCGGGCTGGGAAAAACTCAGCAAAAGCAAAAAATGGAAATCGACGGAATCGGGCACGGGCATGCAGCATAGCGCCAATATGAAAACGGACAGTAATGTTGTACCCGAGCATAAGGCGGGCAGCGGAATGACGATGTCGCACGAAGCGGGACACATGTCGAAAAAAGAGCATGACGGGAAAATGAAGTCTGGTGCAGCAAAGCCGGCCACGCAAAACGGTGCGATGCCTATGCAGCAAGATCCCAGTATGAAATCCGACAGCAACGTGGTGCCCGTCAAGAAGGGCGAGATGCCCAAACCGGGTATGTAGATACTTTGTCTGCCAGGGGAATGCAGCCGCAGTGGGCATGAATCGCAATTTTCGGTGACAGTATTTTTGGGACTGGCAGGCCTGGAAGGCCTGCGGTTCGGCTTGCGCGCCCACCGGGCGCGCATAGCTGTATATAATGATTACCCGAACCTTCTCCCACACGAAACCAAAAAATCATGTTAGATCCTGTTTTATTGCGAAAAGAGCTCCCCGTTGTCATTGCCGCGCTCAAACGGCGCAATGTCGAGTTCGACGAAGCACGCTTCAATCAGCTCGAAGCCCGGCGCAAAGATGTGCAAATTCAGACTGAAACCCTGCAGGCGCAGCGCAACACGCTGGCCAAGCAAATCGGGCAGCTCAAGTCGAAGGGAGAAGACGCCAGTGCGGTTCTGGCTGAATCGCAAGCCATTCCGGCCAGGCTCAAAGCACTTGAAGAAGAACTGGGTGGTATCCGGGCAGAGCTGGACGGCTGGCTCATGACCATTCCCAATCTGCCGCACAGCTCGGTGCCCGATGGCAAGGATAGCGACGATAACGTAGAAGTGCGTCGCTGGCTGGGTGTCCAGGCCGGCTATGTCACAGACCACAGCGAGCCAGCTCCTAAAAACTTCGACACCCAGGATCACGTCACCGTGGGTGAGCGTCTGGGTCTGGAATTTGACACGGCAGTCAAACTGACCGGTGCACGTTTTTCCTTTATGCGTGGCGGCATGGCTCGCCTGCACCGGGCGCTGGCGCAGTTCATGCTGGACCTGCATACGACTGAGCACGGCTACACTGAGTGCTATACCCCCTATATTGTCAATAGTTCCACTCTGCTGGGTACAGGCCAGTTGCCCAAGTTCAAGGACGATATGTTCTGGGTGACTAAAGGGGGCGAGGACGAGCCGCAGACTGATCAGCATGGCAAACCGATTGAAAAAGAAGATCTGTACCTGATTTCTACCTCTGAAATCACCCTGACCGCCACGGTCAAGAACGAGATCGTACCGGGTGCCCAATTGCCGCTGCGTTTAACGGCGCATACACCATGTTTCCGTTCCGAAGCCGGCAGCGGCGGTCGCGACACCCGCGGCATGATTCGCCAGCACCAGTTCGACAAAGTGGAAATGGTGCAGATCGTCCATCCCGAGACGTCCTACGACGCCCTGGAGCAAATGGTCGGACATGCCGAGAAAGTGCTGCAATTGCTGCAATTGCCTTATCGCGTGGTGCAATTATGTACGGGCGACATGGGCTTTGCTGCGGCCAAAACCTACGATCTCGAAGTCTGGATCCCGGCGCAAAACACCTGGCGTGAAATTTCCTCTGTCTCCAATTGCGAGGCGTTTCAGGCGCGCCGCTTGCAGGCCCGGTTCCGCAATGAGCAGGGCAAAACCGAGTATCTGCATACACTCAATGGCTCAGGTCTGGCGGTTGGACGCACGCTGGTTGCACTGATCGAAAATTACCAGCAGGCCGACGGCAGCATCGATATTCCTCAGGCCTTGCGTCCCTACATGGGCGGTGTGGCAAAACTGACGCCTTCTGCTTAAAACGTTTCACAATGGCGGCAGCCGGACCAAACGCGGGCCGGCTGCCGCGGTTCATCAGGCATGATGCATGTGCCCGCTGCGAGCCACCATGTTTTTACGATTCATCACCTTCATTCGATACAAGGTTGTCCGTCATGCTTTTTCTGCTTTCTCCCGCTAAAAAACTCGATTACGACTCACCCGTTACGACGACTGAACATACTCAGCCGCTCTTCGTGAAGCGTTCCACTGAACTGATCAAGGTACTGAAAACCAAGACCGCAGACGATATTGCGGGTCTGATGAAGCTGAGTCCGGCGTTGTCCGAGCTGAATGTGCAGCGTTATGCCGAGTGGAAACCCAAATTCGACCAGAAAAATTCCCGCCAGGCGGTGCTGGCGTTCAATGGTGATGTGTACGAGGGCCTGCAGGCCGACACGCTGACCCAATCACAATTGCAATGGGCGCAGGAGCATGTCGCGATTCTGAGCGGCCTGTATGGCGTGTTGCGTCCGCTGGATCTGATGCAGCCCTACCGCCTGGAAATGGGCACGCGCCTGCAAACACCCGCTGGGAAAAATCTGTATGAATTCTGGGGTGATCAGATTGCCGGCTATCTGAATGAAAGACTCGATGATGAAACCTCGCGGATCGTGATTAATCTGGCGTCCGAGGAGTATTTCAAGGCCGTTGATCTGAAAGCGCTGAATGCCCGCGTGGTGCAGTGTGTTTTCCAGGATTACAAAAACGGCGTATACAAAATCATCAGTTTCAACGCCAAACGGGCCCGTGGGTTGATGGCGCGTTTTGCCATTGAAACCAAAGCGAAAACGCCCGCCGCCCTGAAAAAATTCAATGTTGAAGGCTACGCATTCGCAGAAAAAGAATCTACGGACGACAAACTGGTTTTCCGGAGAAAAAAATGAGCCGCCAGGCGGCGATCAGAATTTTTGTTCTGTTTGCGCTGGGGTATTTTCTATCCTATGTTTATCGGGGCTTGAATATCGGCTTTGCGCCGTTTCTGTCTCGCGAAATGGATCTGACGGCCGGTGACCTTGGCCTGCTGACCAGTTTTTACTTCATCGGCTTTGCGCTGGCGCAATTGCCTGCAGGGCTGGCGCTGGACCGCTATGGTGCGCGGCGCACCGACGCCGTGCTATTGCTGGTTGCCGCGGCCGGTACCGTACTTTATGGCATGACGCACAGCATGCAGGGTCTGATTGTCGGGCGCATTCTGATCGGCGTGGGCGTTTCCGTTTGCCTCGGAGCGGCGTTTCTGGCGATCGCGCAGAATTTTCCCTCCTCGCGCTGGCCACTTTTGAACGGGCTGATGGTCGCGCTGGGTGGCCTGGGCGGGGTGGTCGTGGGCACGCCGCTGGCTATTGTGCTGACTCACAACACCTGGCGGGAAGTCAGCGTCGGCATGGCTGTTGTGACGCTTGCCGTTGCGACCGTCATCTGGTTGCTGGTGCCGGAAACAAAACAGCGCCACACCGCCCATGAGTCGGTCAGCAAGCAGATTCAGGGCGTGCGCATCATTTTGAAAAATCCGGTGTTCTGGCGCGTCGTCCCGTTTCCGTGTGCGGTAGGTGGTGCTTTTTACGCTGCGCAATCGCTTTGGGTCAAGCCTTATCTGACCGATGTATCGGGCTTTACCGCCCGCCAGGCCGACAGCCTCGTATCCATGCTGGGGCTGACCATGGTAGCCGGCACATTCATCACCGGCATGCTGGCGCGTCGCATTGAACGCTACGGCTTGGGATTGCGCGCTTTTTGCGGACTGGGCATGCTGTTGTTCGTGCTGGTGCAGGTCCTGATCGTCTTCCGGGTGCCGATGCCGGCAGCGTTGATCTGGGGTGCCTACGGTTTTCTGGCCGCCAGTTGCATTCTGGCCTATGCGCTTCTGGCCGAAGTGTTTCCGCGCAAGGTGGTTGGCCGCGTCACCACGGCGTTCAATATGATTTTCTTCATCAGCATCTTCTCCATGCAGGTGGGCGTCGGTTATGTGCTGGATTTCTGGACGTCAGAGAATGGCCATTACCCGGCGCAGGCGCATCTGACGGCCTGGGGCATTATGGTCGCGGCGCAACTGGCGTCGGCCGTGCTGTATCTGTGGCCTGGCACGCTCACGGTTGACGAGCAGTTATTTGAGTAAAGATATCGGCGCACACGGCAGGTCGCGCGCCGCTACCACAATCAGCCCCTCGTCATCTCCGTTTAAAGCAGTCCGATATTGGTGGCCTGCTGACGGATCCGCAGCGCAGCCTGCTGCATCTGCTTGAGCGGGAACACCAGGCTGCCGTACTGACCTTCGGTTTCAATCTGCGATGGCGCTTCCGTTATTGACTGGGCATCCTTATTCAGCAAATCAGAGACATTGCTCAGGGTCTGCTGCATATTGGGCGGAATTTTGTCCAGTCCGGCCAGCACGGGCGCAATGGCGGCAATCTGACTGGCCACGGCATCGGTCTGCACAAGAATGGTATTGAGTTCCTTGATATGAATCTGTTTCGATTTGGGCTCGTTCATCATGCGATAGAAACTGTCGGCGAACGCGCCGAAGGCCGAGTGCATATTCTTGCGGCATAGCTGCGCCTGCACATAGCGTTCATTGTCGGCAGAGGGCACCTTGTGTTCGGGATCGGCATGAACCGAATTGATATATTCCTGAACGGCCTGGATATAATCATGCGCGGCGGCAATGGCGTCCTGGGCCAGTGGCATGATACGCTGCTTTTCCCACCACGGCAGGATTGAGGCGCAGGCAAGGGCCAGCACACAGCCGGCCAGGGTATCCAGTGCCCGTTCTCCGATAATCAGCAAATTGCCCGGGCTCAGGAAGTGAAAGGCGATCAGAATGTAGACCGTCATCAGCGCGGAACTGAGCGGATAATTGGTCAGAACAAAGGCGTTGCCCAGTACCATGGCCGGAATCATGATAGCGATCAGGATAAACGGATTACTGGTCAGGTTGAAAAGGGCAATCGTTACCAAGCAGCCGACCAGTGTGCCGGCCAGCCGGCCGATCGTGCGCTGGCGCGTGAGCGCGAACCCCGGCCGCATAATAATGAGGACAGTCAGGATGATCCAGTAACTGTGCGAGGTAAAGGTGCGCACCAACTCCGAATGACCATAGACCAGGCTGACCACAGTTGAAATAAGCAGCACCAGCGTTACCACAAATGTGGTGCGTAGTGCATAGCGGAAAATGGACGACTGCAAATTCAGATTACGCTTGAACGGGTCCAGCGTGATGGCCTGGGGGGTAATGAAGCGGCGCAGCGATTGATCCCGCTTCAGGCTGTCAACCGGCTCCAGCCGCGAGCCGCGCAGATTATCGGCAATGCGGTCCACGAACCGGCTGGCGTTACGCAGGCGGCGCACAATTTGCACCAGCAGCAGATAGGTTTCCGGCTCGGTCTTTTGTATGCCTTCCTGCTTCAGTTGCAGCAACTCGTATTCCATTGCACGCAGTTCTGCCTTGACGCTATTGCGGTAGTCTACCGGTTTGTTGCGGGCAAGGCTGTAGGCGGTTCTGTTCAACGTGCGACTGATTTTGAACAGGGTATCGCGCATGAACAGCAGAATGTCGTGATCCTGGAAACGTGCCCGCAGCGTGGCATAGTCGGTCTGCGAAGCTACCATGGTGTCGAGCAGCGCGATCATATCGATAAACACGTTCCACAGCAAAATACGCTGCTGGTCCCCTGCATCGTTACTGCGCGGAAGATTACGCAGCACCACATCGCGTGCACTCTGGTGCTGCTCGGTCATGGCGATCATTTGCGGGATCAGCCGCCGGTAGCTGTCATCCAGGTTTTTATGGGTATCGTAGAAATCAGCACGCGTACTGACATAAGAGGAAGTGGCATACAGCGCTGCAGACAGCGTTTGCCGTTCTTCGCGCAATTTGAACAAATGGCTGATGGACGTACTGTACAGAATATAGAAAATACCACCCATGGCGGTATAGCTGGTATGCATCAGGGCCTGATCAACCGACAGGGGCGTATGCATGGACAGCATCATCTGCAGCAGACAACCGAAGCCGATCAGGCCGCCGCGGCGGCCGTAGACCGAGAGCATGGAGTAAAAGAACACCTGGGCCGACACAACCAGCCAGAGCAGCGCGGGGTAGGGGCTGGCCAGTCCGGTCAGCAGGCCCGATAGTTGCCCCAGCACAATACCGCCTAGCATTTCATTGAGTCGTGAGCGCTTGGTGCCGCCTACCTGGTCAATGATGGCCGGGCACAACGCGCCCGTGGCCAGTGCGACCCCGATCATGGGCTGGTTGAACAGGCCGGCCATGACGAATACGGGCAACAAGACCCCTGTGGCCTGGCGCGTGCCGTGGAAAAAATTGGAGCTGTAGAAGAATTTGACGAAATTTTCCGCGCGTATATCCATACACCCAACCAGTGAAAAGCTCCGCGTTCCCAACGCCCGCCCAGACCGTTTCCGGTCATGCCAGCGAACGAGCCACGGCAAGGATTCCTATTGTACCGTCATGCGCCAATATATTTATGCATAATGAAAATTCCCGATTGCGTTTGTTGTTGCAATGCGGTACATTTGAGGACTATACCTGCGGACAATCCGTCGCTGGTCATTACGCATTCTCTTTTTTAGCTATCCGCTTCAAATGCAGTGCGCCTGAATTTAACGAACAATAGCGGTTATTCGTGCCAAAAGCGTGAATAAACGTCTCCATTTCGAACTCTCCCGCACCCAGTGTGCGCGCAGACCCAGATTGATGGCCAAGGCCGGTTCATCCATGTCTGCAGGTGGCGTTCCTCCGTGAGGAACAAAGCGCTGCAGATGTCGACGACTCCGCCCGACGCCACAGGTCGCAAGACCAATCAACGCGGGAATGCTGGTTATGAAAGGAAATAACATGGAACTCAATGGCGCCGACATCGTCGTGCGTTGCCTGGCCGAAGAGGGCGTCGAGCACGTTTTCGGTTATCCGGGTGGCGCGGTGCTCTATATATACGACGCAATCTATAAACAGAAAGACTTCAAGCATATCCTGGTGCGCCACGAGCAGGCTGCCGTGCATGCGGCCGATGCCTATTCGCGCTCGTCCAACAAGGTTGGCGTGTGCTTGGTGACCAGCGGCCCGGGCCTGACCAATGCGGTCACCGGTATCGCCACCGCGTATATGGATTCGATTCCGCTGGTGATTATCAGCGGGCAGGTGCCTACCAAGGCCATTGGCGAAGACGCCTTTCAGGAATGCGACACGGTCGGTATTACCCGGCCTTGTGTCAAGCATAACTTCCTGGTGCGCGACGTCAAAGACCTGGCCGATACAATGCGCAAGGCGTTTTTTATTGCACGCACAGGCCGTCCTGGCCCGGTTCTGGTGGATATCCCCAAGGATGTCTCCATGACAATGTGCAAGTACGCGCCTCCCAAGTCGGAAATCAAAATGCGCTCTTATGCGCCTGTGGTCAAGGGGCATCTGGGACAGATCAAGAAGGCCGCCCAGTTGCTGGCTTCTGCGGAGCGCCCCATGATTTATGCAGGCGGCGGCGTCATTCTGTCCGACGCATCGGAAGAGCTACGCGAGCTGGTGCGCCTGAGCGGCGCGCCGGTGACAACGACACTGATGGGGCTGGGTGCGCAGAATCCCGATTCCGGGCAGTACCTGGGCATGCCGGGCATGCATGGCACGTATGAAGCCAATATGTCCATGCAAAATTGCGATGTGCTGATTGCTGTGGGTGCACGTTTCGATGATCGCGTGATCGGCAACCCCAAGCATTTTGCCCAGGCCCAGCGCAAAATAGTTCATATTGATATTGATCCATCCTCCATTTCCAAGCGCGTCAAGGTGGATATTCCCATCGTGGGCAACGTCAAGGACGTGCTGCAGGAAATGAACCAGCTGGTATCAGATGCGCAAGCCGAACAGAAAACGGCGCGTTCCCTGCAGGACTGGTGGAAACAAATCAATGAATGGCGCGGTCGCGATTGCCTGAAATATGATCATGACAGCGACCTCATCAAACCTCAATTTGTGATTGAAACCCTGTGCAAGGTCACCGAGGGCAATGCCTTTGTGACCTCCGACGTGGGCCAGCACCAGATGTGGGCGGCGCAATACTATCGCTTCAACCATCCGCGGCGCTGGATCAACTCGGGCGGCCTGGGTACCATGGGCGTCGGCCTGCCTTACGCCATGGGCGTGCAAATGGCACACCCTGATGCACAGATCGCCGTGGTTACCGGCGAGGCCTCGATCCAGATGAACATTCAGGAGCTGGCCACCTGCACGCAATATCATTTCACGCCCAAAGTACTGTGTCTGAACAATCGCTATCTGGGCATGGTGCGTCAATGGCAGGAAATTGACTATCAGTCGCGCTATTCCGAGTCCTACATGGATTCCATCCCCGATTTTGTCAAACTGGTCGAAAGCTATGGCCATATCGGCCTGCAGATCGATAAGCCTGCAGATGTCGAGCCGGCGATCAAGGAAGCATTCGGCAAGCACAAAGACCGCCTGGTCTTCCTGGACTTCATCACGGACCGGACTGAAAATGTCTGGCCCATGGTCAAGGCAGGCAAGGGCCTGACGGAAATGTTGCTGGGTTCAGAAGACTTGTAAGGGGAAACCATGAAACACATTATCTCCATTCTGCTGGAAAATGAACCCGGTGCGCTCTCGCGCGTGGTGGGCCTGTTCTCGGCACGGGGCTACAATATTGAAACCCTGACCGTGGCCCCGACCGAAGACGCCACCCTGTCGCGCCTGACCATTATGACTACCGGTTCGGAAGACGTGATCGAGCAGATCACGAAACACTTGAACCGGCTGGTTGATGTGGTTAAAGTAGTCGATCTGACCGAGGGTGCTCACGTCGAGCGTGAACTCATGTTGGTCAAGGTCCGGGCGGTGGGCAAAGAACGCGAGGAAATCAAGCGCCTGGCCGATATCTTCCGGGGCCACATTGTGGACGTCACCGACAAATCCTACACGATCGAACTGACCGGCGTGCAGGACAAGATCCAGGCCTTTCTGTCTGCGCTGGATCGCAGCTCCATCCTGGAAACGGTGCGCACCGGCGTGTCCGGCATCGGACGGGGCGAGCGCATCTTGCGGGTAGTCTAGGCGAGCGGCAACAGCAGTACAGCAGACATTCAAACTAACAAATTCAACTAATTCTTGAGGCTTTAAATGAAAGTTTTTTACGACAAAGATTGTGACCTGTCCCTGATCAAAGGCAAAAACGTCGCCATTATCGGTTACGGTTCCCAGGGCCACGCCCATGCGCTGAACCTGCATGAGTCCGGCATCAACGTGACCGTTGGTCTGCGCAAAAACGGCGCGTCCTGGAGCAAGGCTGCCAATGCCGGGCTGAAAGTGGCCGAAGTGGCTGACGCCGTCAAAACCGCCGACCTGGTCATGATCCTGTTGCCTGATGAAAACATCGCCCAGGTCTACAAAGAGCACATCCACGCCAATATCAAGGCGGGTGCTGCGCTGGCGTTCGCCCACGGTTTTAACGTGCATTACGGCCAGGTTGTACCGCGCGATGACATCGACGTCATCATGATTGCCCCCAAGGCGCCTGGTCACACGGTTCGTGGTACCTACTCGCAAGGTGGCGGCGTGCCGTCACTGATCGCTGTGCACCAGGACAAATCCGGTGCTGCACGCGACGTGGCCCTGTCTTACGCCAGCGCCATCGGCAGCGGTCGTGCCGGTATTATTGAAACCAACTTCCGTGAAGAAACCGAAACCGATCTGTTCGGTGAGCAGGCCGTGCTGTGCGGCGGCGCCGTTGAACTGATCAAGGCTGGTTTTGAAACCCTGGTGGAAGCCGGCTACGCGCCCGAAATGGCGTATTTCGAATGCCTGCACGAACTCAAGCTGATTGTTGACCTGATCTATGAAGGCGGCATCGCCAACATGAACTACTCTATCTCCAACAATGCCGAGTACGGTGAATATGTCACCGGCCCGCGCATCGTAACAGATGAGACCAAACAGGCCATGCGTGCCTGCCTGAAAGACATTCAGACCGGCGAATACGCGAAGAGCTTCATTATCGAAAACGCTGCTGGTGCACCGACACTGACATCACGTCGTCGTATCAATGCCGAGTCCGAAATTGAAGTGGTCGGCGCCAAGCTGCGCGCCATGATGCCCTGGATCGCCAAAAACAAACTGGTTGATCAAAGCAAAAATTAAGAGTAGGCTTTTGCGCCAGAGGCATCATCCAGGTCCTGGCGCAACACAAATGCAATATGACCCTGTTTCGGGCGGCCGCACCCATCTGGCGTGCCGGCCTGCCGAAACAGGTCTGACGCGCTACTTTATGATTTCAAACCTCTGTTTTGCAGGGGTTTTCTTTTTTGAAGGCGGCAAGCTATGAAGATCAAAACAATCATCGCGGCGGGCATTCTTGCCGTGACAGCGATTGGCAGCACGACATGGGCACAGGATGTTCTGAAGGTCGGGGTCGAAGCCCTTTATCCGCCCTTTGAAAGCAAAACACCCGATGGCAAGCTGGTGGGGTTTGACGTTGAACTCAATGATGCCGTCTGTGCACAGCTCAAAGTCAAATGCGAATGGGTGGAAACCAGCTTTGACGGCCTGATTCCCGCGCTCAACGCACGCAAGTTCAACTACATCAATTCGGCCATGAATATTACCGAGCCCCGGCAGAAAGTCATTGATTTTACGGTGCCCATTTATGATGTCCCCAGCCAGCTGATCGCCAAAAAAGGCTCAGGCCTGCAGTCTAATACCGAAAGTCTCAAATCCACCGTAGTAGGGGTGTTGCAGGGATCTGCCCAGGAAGCATTCGTCAAAAAGCACTGGGCACCCAAAGGCGTTAAAATTGTCTCCTACGCCTCACAGGACCAGATTTACCAGGATCTGCAAAGTGGCCGTATCCAGGCCGCCGTGCAGAAGACGCCAAGTGCAGTCAGTGGTTTTCTGGAAAAGCCCGCTGGCAAGGACTACGAAATTACGGGTGATCCCCTCAATGATCCGTCTGTATTGGGTGTTGGCACAGGTTTTGGCATACGCAAGGGCGACCAGGAACTTAAAAAGCGTCTTGACGGGGCGATTGATGCTCTCAAGAAAGATGGTACGATTAGCAAACTGACTCAAAAATATTTCAACGCCGACTGGGTCGCCAGATAAGTCAATTGTGTGACGAGCACAACCGGCCCTGGCGGCCGGTTTTTTTCATTCTGTTTTTCAGGTAACGATCATGCAGATCCGTTCCAAGCTGCCCGATGTGGGCACCACTGTTTTCAGCGTTATCGGTGATCTTGCCGAACGTCATCAGGCCATCAATCTTTCGCAGGGCGCGCCTAATTTTCCATGCGCGCCCGAGCTGATTGATCACGCGATCGACGCCATGTCCGAAGGTCATAACCAGTACGCTCCCATGATCGGCATCGAACCTTTGCGCAACAAGATCGCCGAAAAAATCCAGTTGCTGTATGGGCATAACTATGACGAAGTTGCTGAAGTGACCGTTATGGGCAGCGCCAGCGAAGCGTTGTATTGCGCGATTGCTGCGTTGATTCATCCGGGCGACGAAGTAATCTATTTCGAGCCCTGCTTTGACAGTTATGCACCGTTATTGCAATTGCAATCGGCCAAACCGGTAGCCATCAAACTGCAGGCGCCTGCCTATGCAATAGACTGGGATGCAGTCCGGGACGCGGTCAATGATCGTACCCGCATGATTATCATTAATTCGCCGCACAATCCCACCGGTTCCATTTTGTCGGACGCCGATATCGTGGCGTTGCAGCAGATCGTTGCCGATACCGATATCGTGATTTTGTCTGACGAAGTCTACGAACATATGGTGTTCGACCAGGATATACATCGCAGTATGTCACGTTACGAAGACTTGCGGGAACGGGCCGTGGTGGTCACCTCGTTCGGCAAGACATTTCATGTGACCGGCTGGCGGGTCGGCTCCTGTGTCGCGCCGGCTGCTATCACGGCTGAAATCCGCAAGATTCATCAATTCCTGATGTACAGCGCTGATACGCCCATGCAGTACGCTCTGGCCGCCATGATGGAAACGCCCAACCACTACCTGAATTTGCCTACCATTTATCAGGAAAAGCGGGATTTGCTGGCGCATGCACTCAGAAATTCGAAATTTGATATTCTTCCGTCCAGGGGTGGCTTTTTCATGCTGGCCAGCTTTCGCCAGTTCAGCTATTTGTCTGATGTGCAAATGGTGCGCAAACTGATCGAGGAGTTTGGCGTGGCCACGATTCCGGTGTCCGCCTTCTATTCGGACCAGACCGACCTGGGCGTGATCCGCCTGTCGTTCGCAAAGGATGACGCCACCCTGGAAGAGGGTGCCCGGCGCCTTTGCAAACTCTGACCCGATTCCGTTCATTCATTCAAGGAAAATCATATGCAATTCGTCAAAAAAATGACCTTATGCGCCGTCTTGGGCGCAAGCGGCATGGTGGCATTGTCTGCCCCGGCTGCAGCGCAGGACAACTGGCCGTCCAAACCTATCACCTTTATCGTTCCTTATGCCGCCGGTGGATTTGCCGATACCCGCATGCGCCTGCTGGCGCGTGAACTGGCCGACGAACTCAAAACAAGCATCGTGGTCGAAAATAAGGCCGGCGCGGGTGGCATTATCGGCACCGAGTTTATTGCCAAGGCCAAGCCTGATGGCTATACGATCGGCAGCGGCAATCTGGCGCCGCTGTCCGTCAATCCGACGCTGATGCCCAAAAATGTCAAATATGATGTTAAAAAAGATTTGGCGCCTGTGATTCTGATCGAGGAAAGCCCCCTGATCCTGAGTGTCAGCAATAAACTGCCGGTCAAGAGCCTTCAGGAGTTGATCGACCAGGCGAAAAAGGAGCCGGGCAAGCTGACTTTCGGTTCGTCTGGCGTGGGCGGTGCTCATCACCTGTCAGGCGAATTGTTTGCGTCTGAGGCAGGATTGAAACTCACGCATGTGCCCTACAAGGGCGGTGCACCGGCAGGCAGTGATTTGATGGCGGGCCATATCGATATGATGTTTGAAATGGGCTATGCCGCCATGCCGGCGATTGATGCGAAAAAAGTGCATCCGCTGGCCGTGACCAGCAGCAAGCGCCTGCCGCTGTTGCCCGACGTGCCTACCATGCAGGAAGCCGGCCTGAAAAATTTCGAGTCGTATAACTGGCAGGGCGTTATTGCCCCGGCCGGCACACCCGAACCCATCATCAGCAAACTGAACACCGCGTTCAACAATATTCTGAAAAAGCCTGAAGTGCAAAAAGCGTTTGATAGCACGGGTGGCCAGTCCGCTGGCGGCACGCCTGAAGACTTTGCCAAGTTTATCCAGAGTGAAACCCAGAAGTGGGCCGAGGTGATCAAAACCGCGAATATCTCACTTAACTGATTCGGGCTGAATGTCCGGCAAAAAAGCAGCGTCATACACGACGCTGCTTTTTTTATTCTGTTCAGCCTTTATGGTGCAATTTTTGCCACCGTGTCGCTACTCGAATTTCAACTGCTGAATATGAGCGCGTAGAATATCGATGAAGTGCGTGGTCAGCAAAGACGGGGCAGTGTGCGTAGGCAAGGCCAGCTGCACTGGCGTGGCAATCTGTGGATGAAAGGGCTTGATGAGCAGCCGCCCCTCAAAAGTGGTGGCCACATATGGGTTGACGATACCGATTCCCGTTCCGGCGGCGACCAGTGCACAGACTGTGATTGAAGACGGCGTTTCGATAATAAAATCATGAGAAATGTGATGCGTGTCCAGAAAGTGCTTGATCTGCTGGGTCAGCTCGTCCGAGTCGCTTAATGAGATGATTTTCTGGCTCTTGATGGTTTCCAGATTGATGCGATCGGCCTGTTTGAGTCGGTGATCCAGCGGGAGCACGCAAACCGCCGAGGTACTGGTCAGCACCTCGGTGTGCAGATCGCTATCTTCGATTCGCCCAGTGGTCAGCACAATATCCACCAGATCCTGTTGCAGAAAATTGGATAATTGCGGCGTACCGGCAGTTTCCAGGTCGATATGGGTTTTCGGGAATTTTTTCAATAATGTTGAGATGACCTGTGGCAGCAGTCCGATGCCCAGCGTCGGGGTACAACCGATACGCAGCGTACCCACGCCCGCCTTACGCATTGAATCGACAACGGTTTCAATGCGTTCGAGACCGCTGAAATAGCGTTCAATGGTTTTGTGCAGCATCCTGCCTTCGCTGGTCGGGCGCAACCGTCCGCCATGCAACTCGAATAATTTCAATTGTGTGGATGCCTGCAATTCCTGCAGGCGCCGGCTGATCGACGGCTGGGTAGTATTGAGCATTTGGGCTGCGGTGGTGGTGGTGCCCGTCTGCATAACCGCGCGAAACGCCGCCAGTTGCTGAAAATTGAGTGATTTGCTCATTAGGACAATCCCGTACGAATGACATACTTATCCTATGAAGTATATCAATTTTGCATAGTATTCACCTAAAAAAGAATTTGTATGTATGCGGCTGCGGTTTTAGTCTGACTCCCTACACAATTTCAGTCACTTAGTGCAGATTTTTTTATGGACCACACAAAATACATATCGAGTATGTCGCCATGCCGGCGCGTTGGCGACGATGGCATGCATCATTTCTTCGGCTACTACAACAAATCAAACTGGAACAAGGTGGGCACCCGTTTGCTGGCCAACCGTGTTCCTTTCATGACCGCGCAGCTGGCGCCGGGCCTCGCCGCAGAAGTGGGATACTTCGATCTTGCTGACAACGAAAAGTTTGTGACGGTCGATTCAACCACAACCTGGAACTGGCAAATGGGTTGCCAGCTGCAGTGGCTGGATGGCCGGGAAGGCAATTATTGCATTTACAATACCCGCAGCGAATCGACCGACGGGCCGTACCCAGGCTTTCAATCCACCATATGCAATGTGGATACCGGCGAGAAAACCCGCTTGCCGGTCCCGATTACGGTCGTGGCGCCCAATAGCCGTTACGCACTGGGCGTCAATTACAGCCGCCTGTTTATTACCCATGAAACCATTGGATATTGGCAGAACAACCCGCCGTCCATACCGAATCTGGCCGACGATGACGGCATCTACTATCTGGACCTGGATACCGGCGCCTACCGGCTGGCCGTCAGTTTGCAGCAACTGAGCGAGTTTCACCATGTCGAATCCATGGACAAGGCGATTCACTGGATTTCCCATGTAGAAATCAATCCATCCTCCAGTCGCGTGCTTTTCCTTCATCGCTGGACCGAGCGGGTAGAAGATGAAACCTGCTTTTTGCATCGGCTCATTACCATGGACCCCGACGGCTCAAATCTGCGCCTGCTGGAAGACTCCGATCATCCGTTGCCGCAGCTGGCCGATGATTTTGACCCCGAGGCGGTGGGGACGTTCGATTACGAAAAGTCCGAGTATCAGATATCTCATCCGTTATGGTGCGACGATCAGCGGATTATTGTCTGGAGTCCGCACGACGGTCAGATTCATTATCATCTTTATCACGATACGGATGCCGGTCAGGTGCAGGTCGTAGGCAAGGACATTCTGACCGAGAACGGCCATATGACCTATTCTCCGGTCAACAAGCGCTGGCTGCTGAGCGATACCTATCCCGATGCGGACACGAATCAGCGGCTGCTGATCCTGTTTGACATGGACAACAATGTTTGTCATAAACTGGGCAGCTTCTACACCGATCCCGCGTTAAAGAAAGTCAATCGCTGTGACCTGCATCCGCGCTGGCGTCGCGACGGCATGCAGATTTGTATAGACTCGGTGCACGAATCCGAGAGGCAGCTTTACTTAATTGATGTATCTCATATCGTAGGTTAGGTTCATACCAGAACAGGGAGAAAACCATGAACACACACGTCATAAAGCATATCAGAACACTGGCCGGTCTTGCGCTTGCAGGCCTGGTTTGTGCACCCTTGGCTGTCGCGCAAACGCCGCAGGTACTGGAGGGGACACTCAAGAAAATACAGGATGACGGCGTTGTCGTTGTCGGCTATCGGGAAGCCTCTATCCCGTTTTCCTATTACGATTCGAATCAGAAGCCTATTGGTTATTCCATGGATTTTACGACTCTGATTCTGGACAAAATCAAAGAGGTCACCGGCAAGCCGGATCTGAACGTGCGCATGATTCCCATCACATCTCAGAATCGTATCTCGCTGCTGCAAAATGGCACCATCGATTTTGAATGCACTACAACGACCAACAATGAATCGCGCGCCAAACAGGTGACCTTTTCAAATAGCATATTCCAGGTTGGCACCCGGCTGCTGGCTAAAAAATCATCTGGAATAAGTGATTTTGCAGACCTGAAGGATCAGACCGTTGTGGTGGGTGCGGGTACGACCTCGGAGGTGCTGTTGCGAAAACTCAATGTTGAACAGAAGCTGGGCATGCGTATTATCAGTGCCAAGGACCATAGCGAGTCTTTCCTGACATTGTCCACCGGACGGGCCAAGGCCATGATGATGGATGATGCGCTGCTGGCCGGAGAGCGTGCCAAAACTGCCAATCCGCACGACTATGTGATTACGGGAACCCCGCAATCGTATGAGTCTTATGGATGCATGGTCCGCAAGGACGATGCGGGCATCAAGTCATTGCTGGACAAGGTCATTGCAGAAACAGAAACATCGGGCAAGGCGAACCAGATTTATCACAAATGGTTTGAAAGTCCGATTCCACCGAAAAATCTGAATCTGGAATTCGAGATGTCCGAAGGGATGAAAAAACTCTTTGCACAGCCCAGTGACAAACCTGCTTCCTAGCAGCGTGGGCGTGTGTTTCGTGCAATAAACAACGCGGGCTGACCGCGTTTTACAGTGGTGTCTTCAATGGATTACAAATGGAACTGGGGCTTTCTGCTGGAGCAGGTGGCCACCGGTGAAAACACAACTTATCTGGGCTGGCTGGGCATCGGGCTGGTCAATACCATTCTGCTGACCGCTTCCGCCTGGGTGCTGGCGCTCGTGCTGGGGTCGGTGTTCGGCGTCATGCGTACCTTGCCCAATCGTGGGCTGGCTTTTCTGGGCACGGCTTATGTGTCGATCTTTCGGAATGTGCCGCTGATTGTGCAGTTCTTTATCTGGTATTTTGTGGTGCCGGAAATGTTGCCGGTTTCCATGGGCGACTGGATCAAAAACCTGGACCCATCCATGCAGTTCTTTGTGGTATCGGTTCTCTCATTGGGCGTATATACGGGATCGCGCATTTGCGAGCAAGTACGCGCCGGCATACAAGGCCTGCCTCGCGGACAGAAAAGCGCGGGCCTCGCATTGGGCTTCACGCTGTTTCAGACCTATCGCTTTGTGCTGCTGCCGGTGACCTATCGCGCCATCATCCCGCCACTGACATCCGAGTTCCTGATTATCTCGAAAAACTCGGCGGTCGCCTCGACCATCGGCCTGCTGGAGCTGTCAGGCCAGGCGCGTCAACTGGTTGACTATACGGCCCAGCCCTATGAGTCTTTTGTTTGCGTCACGCTGGCCTATATGCTCATCAATTTTGTAATTATCCGCCTGATGGGATTCATCAAAAACCGCAGCCATATTCCTGGCCTGTTGGGAGACTGAGATGCTTGATATTGACTGGAACATGATCTTCCAATCCCGCCAGCTGCTGTTGACGGGCATGTGGCTGACCCTTCAGGTGACCGTCGTCGCGATTCTTGCCGGGCTGGGTTTCGGGGTCGTTCTCGCAGCGATGAGCGTTGTGCGCGTGCCGTTGCTGAACTGGCTGGCAAAGATGTATGTGTCTTTGTTTCGTTCGATTCCACTTGTCATGTTGCTGCTGTGGTTTTTCCTGATCGTGCCGCAAGTGCTCAAGGCTGTGCTGAACATTTCCCCGAGCGTGGACATCCGCCTGATCTCGGCGATGGTGGCCTTTTCCCTGCTTGAAGCGGCTTTTTTCTGTGAAATCATTCGTGCCGGCATTCAGAGTCTGCCTGCCGGTCAGTTCAATGCGGCCAAGGCGCTGGGTATGAATTGGGCCCAATCCATGCGTCTGATCATTCTGCCGCAGGCGTTCAGGAAAATGCTGCCGATCACGCTGACGCAATGCATCGTGATCTTCCAGGACACCTCGCTGGTGTATGTGATTGCGCTGGGTGATTTCTTCAGCCGGGCAAAAAGTGTGGGCGAACGGGACGGCACGCTGATTCAAATGCTGCTGTTTGCAGGCCTGACGTATTGGGTGATCTGCTCTGTGGCCACAATACTTGTAAAACTCGTGCAGAAAAAGAGTGAAATATGATTGAACTTAAGAATGTATCCAAATGGTATGGGAAATTTCAGGCGCTTAAAAACTGCAGCGTTTCGATTCAAAAAGGGGAGGTGGTCGTTTTTTGCGGCCCATCGGGTTCCGGAAAGTCGACGCTGATCAAAACCATCAATGGACTGGAGCCTTATCAGGAAGGGGAGATTTATTTTAAAACCCATCAGATTAGTGCCAACGGCGGGGATATGAATCTGCTGCGGACTCGGATAGGAATGGTTTTTCAGCACTTTGAGCTCTTCCCGCATCTCACCGTTCTGGAGAATCTGACCATTGCCCAGGAAAAGGTTCTGGGACGATCCAAATCCGAGGCCACGGAAAAGGCGCAAACGTTATTGAAACGGGTGGGGTTGCAAGCACATGCAGAAAAACATCCAGGCCAGCTGTCGGGAGGACAGCAGCAGCGGGTGGCCATTGCGCGTGCCCTGTGCATGGACCCTGAAGTCATGCTCTTTGACGAACCGACCTCGGCACTGGATCCTGAAATGGTGAACGAAGTGCTGGATGTGATGATCGAGCTGGCCAGGGAGGGCATGACCATGCTCTGTGTCACGCACGAAATGGGCTTTGCCAGGCAGGTTGCTGACAAGGTGGTTTTCATGGATGCCGGCGCCATTGTCGAGCAGTCGGACAAGAAGGATTTTTTCACCCAGCCCAAGAGCGAGCGGGCCCGGGATTTTCTGGAAAAAATTCTGCTTTAGGCAACCGCTGATTGGGATGAACTTTTCTGCAACGTGGAGCGCTGCGACGATTCTTCCAGCAACCGGGCCAGTCGTTGCGCCGTAATCGCAGACAAAGTCCAGCCCAGGTGTCCGTGCCCGGTGTTATAGAAGACACCAGCTTTGCGACCCCGGCACACCCGCGGCATCATATCGGGCATCATCGGGCGCAGGCCGCACCAAGGCACGACGCGTCGCGTAGAAATATCAGGAAACAGGCGCCGGGTCCAGTCGACCAGCGGCTGCACCCGGTCGGCGCGAATGTCTTTGTTGTAGCCGTTGAATTCCGCTGTGCCTGCAACCCGGAACCGATCGCCCAGAAAACTGGTGACGATTTTGGCATCTTCATCCAGCAGGCTGACGCGCGGTGTTGCGGCAAGGCTATCCGCGTCATCCAGGTGAACGCTGATGGAATAGCCTTTGACCGGATACACGTTCATGCGGTCGCCCAGCATGCGCGCAATGGCATGACTGCCGGTGCCGGCGCACACAACGATCTGGTCGGCTTCTATCACACCAGGTTCGGCATGGGCGTAACGCGCCAGGGCAATCCGGTGTTGCTGTCCTGCTGTTGAAATTGCTGTGACGGACGCATCCATTTCAAACCGCCCGCCCAGCCGCCGGCATGCCGCCGCCAGACCGCTGGTGAATTTGTGGATATCGCCGGTGGCATCGGACGGCGTATACAGACCGGCAAAAAAATCCTGGGTCAATGCCGGTTCAATGGCTTTGGCTTCTTCGCGCGTGACGGCATAGCGTTCCAGGCCACCAGCCTGCAACAGTGCGTTGGTTTTGACGGCCTTGTCAAAGCTGTCTCGGTCATAGTAAATGTGCAGAATGCCGCGCTTTTCCAGATCGAACTGGATCTGTTCTTTCTCGGCCATATCGTAAAGATACTGGCGTGCTTCGATGGCCAGTCGCGTGGTTTCGATGGTGTTGGCTTGGTGATTGGGAATGTTCCGGACAAAGGCGGCGATCCACCCATATTTGTGCCAGCTGAAAGCCGGGTTGAATAACAGCGGAGCGTTGCGCTTGCCCAACCAGCGCAGACCTTTGGCCACGGTGGCGGTATTGTTCCAGACCTCTGCATTGCTGGCCGACAGCTGTCCGCCATTGGCAAACGAGGTTTCCATAGCGGCATCCCGGTGTTTGTCGATGACCGTGACGGCATAGCCGCGTTTTGCAAGCGTATAGGCGGTGGTAATGCCGGTGATGCCGGCTCCGATGATAACGACGCGTGACATGAATATCTCCGATAGAGTGATGCAGATCAGCTGATCTGCATACCCCATCTGTCACGGTACCTGAGAGCTTCACCGGTTCAGTCGAACCGGTTCCCCTTCGGTGGGCGCATGCGCCTCTCTCCAGATTGTCGCGCCTTTTTACAGTCCTTTTGCCTGAGAGTTTCCGGGGTGGTTGCTCCGTCGGCGTCAGCAGGGCTGAACTCTCCTGCAAAAGCGCTTGTCGACACCGGGTATGATAGTCGTCTGCGACAGAAGCGCAACTAGGGACTTACCCGATGCCGGTGAGCTCAATGCCCTCGCATGCTGAAGATTATTGCACGGTGATATTGTTGTCCTTGATGATTTTTTCATACAGTTCCGAGTCGCGCTTGATCAATTCGCCCAGCTCCGCAGCAGAGCCTCCCACGGGTACAAAGCCGGCCGTTTTGAATTTCTCTTTCACATCGGGCTCCTGCACGATTTGCGCAATCTCAGTCGAAACCCGGTCAACAATGTCCTGCGGTGTGCCTTTGGGCGCCAGCAGCGAGGTCCAGGAGTTCATGACAAAACCTTTAAAACCGGCTTCCTCCATGGTGGGGATGTCGTCTTCCCCTTCCCAGCGTTTGGCGGACGTAATGGCCAGGGCTTTGAGTTTGCCTTCTTTGACATAGCCCATGGGAACCAGAATGGGATCAAAGACCATGGACACCTGGCCGCTGAGCAGGTCGGCCAGAATGGGCGCGCTGCCTTTGTACGGCACATGCGTCATTTCGATTCCTGCTTCGCCGGCAAAGTGGGCGCCGGTCAGATGCGCGCTGGAGCCTGTGCCGCTGGAGGCATACGTCAGGTGGTTCTTCTTGCCATACTCGACCAGTTCCTTGACGTTATTGGCAGGTACTTGTTTACTGACAAACAGGAAGAGCGGCAGGTCGGCAATATGCGACACAGGCACGAAATCGCTGTTGCTGTAGTTCAGCTTGTACAGATGGGGATTGGCGGAATAGGCGGCCAGGACTGTGACGAAAGTGTAGCCATCGGGCTTGGAGCGCGCCGCCTGGCTTGTACCGATCGTGCTGTTTGCGCCTGGCTTGTTTTCAATCACAATCGGCTGCTTGAGTTTTTCGGACAGTTTTTGCATCACGACACGAGTCACTGTGTCGGTGGCGCCCCCCGGCGTATACGGAACAATGACCTTGATGGGTTTATCCGGCCAGGCAGCCTGTGCTGCCATGGGGGTCACAAGAGCAGCGATGACAGACAGCGCCAGAAGAGATGTCCCTTTTGTTTTCATTGGAAAAATCCTTTTATCTGATTTGGATAACCACTAAAGGATAGCAAACATTGATTGCAAATAAGACAATTTCTGTTGAAATAAAAAAGGAATTCGCCAAATATGCAAAAAGCCCGCAGAACGAGTCCTGGCGGGCTTTTTGCACAGCGGAACAGACATCAGAATGGGGCTTAAGGTGCGTTCTTGTTTTCCTGCGACCCGACACGGTTAAGTCGGGTCGTGTTCGTGCTGTATGGCAGATGAAATCGGAAGACTGACTCAGGCAAATACACGGAAACGTTCGTTATCGTCCATATATTCTTTTTCTCCGGCCGGGCTGACAATGCTGCCAAATGGCATTTGTGCACGCAGTTTCCAGCTGGCAGGCAGATTCCATTCCGCTTTGACTTTGTCGTCGATCAGCGGGTTGTAATGCTGCAGCGACGCGCCAATACCATGTTCAGCCAAGGCTGTCCAGACGGCCAGTTGCGCCATGCCGGTGGAGTGTTCGGACCAGATCGGGAAATTGTCCGCGTAAAGCGCAAATTTTTCCTGCAGGCCTTTTACCACGTCCTGGTCTTCAAAGAACAGCACTGTGCCGTAGGCAGCCTGAAAGCCACTGAGCTTCGCATCTGTGGCCGGATAGGCGTCGGCGGGGACGATGGCTTTGAGTGTTTCCTTGGCGATTTCCCACAGGCGGTCCTGCTGTTTGCCCAGCAGGATGACAGCGCGTGAGGTCTGGGAGTTGAAAGAAGAGGGGGCTTCCTTGATCACGCTCTGGATCAGGCCGACGAGTTCCTCGTCGCTGAGTTGGAGGTTGCGGTCAAGCGCATAAATGGTACGACGGTTTTTCAGGTGCTTCAGAAACTGTGCAGACATAATGTTTAAACCTTTAAGTGTATCCGATGAAATGAGTCTTTATCTCAGAAACCGATCTTTGTGCGGTTTGTATAGTCAACATTATGCTGCATTGCAGGGTGAATGTGTTTCATCCGGTTTGTTGAGTATATTCAAAATATTTGAATGATAAAGAGATCAAACAGCGCACGGGAATGCCGCGGCCAGGGCCAGGGGCTGCGGCATCGTGGTCAACAGCGGTCTGCCTGCGAGGCGTTTCTATTTTTTCTGGAACCCCAGGGATTCCAGTACCTTGCCTTCGTCAGCGGTGGTGTTTTTGGCAAACTCAGTGTATTGCTGCGTACTCATATACAAGGGTTCCATATCGTATTTTTCCAATGCTTCCCGGAAGTTGGGTTTTTCCATGGCCTGTTTGAGTCCGTCATGCAGTTTTTTGACAATATCCGGATCGGTGTCTTTGGGGACGGCCAGTCCAAATGGAGACAGTTGGACCCGATCGATACCCGATTCCTTGAGCGTGGGGGCATCCGGAAATTTTTTACTGCGTTTTTCCCCCCAGGTAGACAGCAGGCGCAGTTTCCCGTTTTCGACATAGGGCGCCCACGCGGGCGTGTCAGCCACCGACATGACAAAGCCGCCAATAATGGCTTTGAGTGATTCCGCGTTGCCCTTGTAGGGAACGTGCACCAGTTTGATGCCGGCGTCCTGGGCAATGGCCTCCATGGTGATATGCAGCGTGGTCATGATACCGGGCGTCCCGTAGGTCAGCTTCTCGGGATTTTTCCTGGCGAAGTCGATATATTCTTTCATTGACTTGATGGGCGAGTCCGCGGGCACCACCAGTCCGAACGAATAGCCGGCAAGGCCGATCACGTAGGTCAGGTCGGTGGCCGGATTCCAGTCGATCTTGCTGATATATGGCAGGCGAAAAACGGGAGTTGGCGTTTGTGCAAGTGTGTAACCATCGGGTTTTTTGTTGTGCAACTGCATGGCCGGCAGCACGCCGCCGGCGCCGGGTTTGTTTTCAACGATAACCGGCTGCTTGAAAATGCCGGTCAGATTCTCGGCCAGGACCCGAAAGGGAATGTCCGTTGAGCCGCCAGCGGTATAGCCGATGACGATTGTGATAGGTTTGTCGGGGAAGTTTTTTGCAGCTTCGGACATGGCCTGGGCTGGCTGCATACCGCCTGCCATGAATGTTGCGATGGCTGCGGTATACATGAATGTGGCTGATTTGATCAAGTTTGTCTCCTTGTTTTTGATAGTGCGGATAAATGGCAGTGTGTGCGACGGGTCTGCGCCCGTCTGCTCACTGGCAGATCATACAAGCCAGCAATGATCCATCCTGATCAGATGGTATCCTGTTTTATCAGATCTTTTGCAATAATAATCTGCTGGATCTGCGATGTGCCTTCATAAAGACGGAACAGGCGCACGTCGCGGTAGAAGCGTTCAACCGCGTATTCGGAAATATAGCCCGAGCCACCATGAATCTGTACAGCCCTGTCGGCAACGCGACAGCACATTTCAGTGGCGAAGTATTTGACGCAGGAGGCCAGGGCCGACACGTTTTCCCCGTCGTCGCGCCGACGCGCCGCATCCAGCAGCATGCATTCTGCAGCATAGATCTCAGTTTTGCTGTCGGCCAGCATGCCCTGGATCAACTGGAAATCGGCGATGGGGCGACCAAACTGCTTTCGGTCCTTGGCAAAGGCCAGGGCATCGGCCAGCATGCGCTTGGCCGCGCCGATTGCCACGGCCGAAATATGCAGCCGCCCCTTATCCAGCACTTTCATCGCGGTCTTAAAGCCCACGCCTTCCTTGCCGCCAATCAGTTGCGAGGCAGGGACTCTGCAATTGTCCAGAATCACGTCGCTGGTATGCGCGCCTTTCTGGCCCATTTTGCTGTCGCGCTTGCCCAGGCTCAGGCCCGGGGTGCCGGCTTCAACGATAAACGCAGAAATGCCGGATGCGCCCCGGATATCGGGGTTGCTGCGCGCCATGACCGTAAAGATGCCGGCGTGAGGCGCATTGGTAATGAAGCGCTTGGTGCCATTGATAATGTAATCGTCGCCGTCGCGAACCGCTGTTGTGCGCAGGGAACCGGCATCGGAACCGGCTTCCGGCTCGGTCAGGGCAAAAGAGCCGATCAGGTCGCCCGCAGCCAGTTGCGGCAGATATTTTTCTTTCTGTTCAGGCGTGCCATCAATCACAATACCCGAGGAACCGATGCCATTGTTGGTGCCGATGTAGGAACGGAAGGCCGGCGAGGTGCGGCCCAGTTCCATGGCGATGCGTGCTTCTTCTTCCATGGTCAGGCCCAGGCCGCCGTATTCTTCTGGCAGCGTCAGCCCGAACAGACCCAGTTCTTTCATTTGCTGGCGAATCGACTGCGGAATCTCGTCAGTCTCGGCAACCTCGTTCTCGGCGGGCACGAGCACTTCTTGTACGAAGCGGCGAACACCTTCTTCGAGAAGCGTCTGGGTTTCCTGGTCACGAATCATGGCGGTATTTTATCCTTGTAAAAATGATGTATCTTATTTGGTCAAAAATCGGTTGAATGCAGCCCTGGCTTCGGGCGAGGCCAGGCATTGTGCGAACAGGTCCCGTTCGGCGTCCAGTGTTACGGCGACCTCGTCGGCCGAGGCGCGCTGCAGCAGCGCCTTGGTGCTGGTCAGGGCCAGCCGGGACTGGCTTGCCATCTCGCGGGCCAGGGTCATGGCGGTGTCGAGCGCTTCGCCGGCCACCACTACGCGATTGATCAGTCCGGCCTGCTGGGCGTCTTCTGCCGAGAAGGGCGTGCCGCGATAAAGCCATTCATTGGCTTTGCGAATACCTACGTAGCGCGCCAATAGCAGGCTGGAGGCACCTTCCGGGCACAGTCCCAGCGGTACAAATGGAATGCGCAACTGTGCGCCGCTGCCTGCAATCACAAAATCGCAATGCAGCAGCATGGTGACACCGATTCCCACGGCACCGCCTTCGACAGCGGCAATAATGGGGATATTGACCTTGCTAATGGCTTTCAAAAAAGTCAGGCCCGGACTGGCGCCTTCGGGTGCTTTGACGAAATCGTGCAAGTCGTTGCCAGCCGTAAAATAACTGCCCGCGCCGGTCAGCACAATCGCGTTCAGGTCTTCTCTTGCGCTGGCCTGTTGCAAAGCGTGGGTCAGGGCTGCATAGGTCGCGCTATCCAGGGCATTTTTCTGTGCGGGTCGGTTGATCGTGAGGGTCAGAACCCGATCGCTCACGTCACTCAGTAATGTGGTGTCTGTATTATTTGTCATCCTCGGGCTCCTGGGTTAGCGGCTGTCGCCGGCAAGGCGCTGGCGTGCGGCATCGTATTCCTGTTGCATGCGCTGGGCGATGGTGGCAACCGGATCAATCGAATCAATCGTGCCCACACCCTGGCCTGCGCCCCATACATCTTTCCAGGCCTTGACCCGGGTCGAGCCGAAATTGGTGGAAGATTTTTCTTCCACGTTCAGATTCTGTGGGTCCAGCCCGGAGGCGGTGATGCTGGGGGTCAGGTAGTTGCCTGGAATGCCGGTGAAAAAGGGCGTGTATAAAATATCCTTGGCTGTGGTGTCGACAATCATTTGCTTGTAACGCGGATCGGCGTTGGCTTCCTGGCTGGCAATGAAGCGGGTGCCAATATAGGCAAAATCGGCGCCCATGGCTTGCGCTGCAAGAATGGCATCGCCGCTGGTGATTGAACCGGACAGAATAATCGGGCCGTCGTAGAATTTGCGCACCTCGGACACCAGTGCGAATGGACTGAGCGTGCCGGCATGGCCGCCAGCGCCGGCGGCCACCAGGATCAGGCCGTCAACTCCGGCCTCAAGCGCTTTTTCGGCGTGACGAATAGTGGTAACGTCATGAAAGACCAGGCCGCCCCAGCCGTGGACCGCATGGGCCACATCGGTGGGCGCGCGCAGGCTGGTGATGATGATGGGCACCCGGTATTTTTCGCAGGTTTGCATATCGTGTTCGAGCCGGTCATTCGAGGTATGAATGATTTGATTGACTGCAAACGGGGCGATTTTGCGGTCTGGGTGTTGCTTGCGTTCCTCGTCCAGTGTGTTGGTAATATGGGCCAGCCACTCATCAAGCAATGAAGCAGGGCGCGCGTTCAGAGCCGGAAATGAGCCGATCAGACCGCTTTTGCACTGCTCGATGACCATATTGGGATTGGACACGATGAACATGGGCGAGCAGATCACGGGGAGCGTCATTTGGGCGCGCAATGCTTGTACGACAGAATGAGTCATGAAAACAACCTCGATCAGAAAGGGTCAGTTGTAGCCGGCAACAGAGAAGCTGGGCATCGGCCGGATACGAAAATCGCCGAGGCGGACGTCGGCGGCGCAACCGGCGGGCGCAGTGTGAACGTGCGAAGCCGTCTGGATGGTGAAAACTGAAATAATATTCCGCAATGCGGTACAAAACTCATATTTCCAGTTTATCGGTCAGGCCTTATAATAGACTACTCTGAAGCGTGGGGCAACGAAATTTTCTGTTTATACACCGTATAAAACGGGTATTATTACGATATCGGGCTCGTCGTGGATCCTTTTTGGGCCGTACACCATCTTTTATTGTTTATTCTGCGTATTGGAATTTTCAGACGCTTTTTACTTATGACCGCTGATATCCGGAAAACCATTAATAAGCCGCCTCTTGCCAATCAATATGAGGATGACCGACATTTCATCACGGCAATCGCTCGGGGCCTGGATGTGCTTGCCTGCTTCCGCTCGGGCAATAAAGTGCTGGGCAATCAGGAGATTGCGCAACGCTGCAAATTGCCCAAGTCAACCGTGTCGCGTATTACATATACGCTCACCCGGCTTGGCTATCTGACGCACGATGAGGAAAGTAGCAAGTATCAACTGGGCATGGCGACGCTTTCGCTTGGCGTGGGCCTGCTGGCCAAGCTGGATATTCGTCAGGTCGCGCGCCCGCTCATGCAGACATTGGCCGACGAAACCCAGGGCATGGTCACTCTGGGAACACGAGACCGGCTGTCCATGCTGTATCTGGAAAATTGCCGCAGTCGCTCGGCGCTTACGCTCAGTATGGATGTGGGCGCCAGGATTCCCATTGTCTCTACTGCAATGGGCCGTGCTTATCTGGCGGAAATTCCCCTGCAGGAGCGCGAAGAGATTTTCGGGCGTGTTCGCGAACTGGATGAACAGGCGAGCGATGCCTTAATGGTCGGCATTGCGTCATCCCTGAGTGATTATGAAAGACTGGGCTGCACGTGTTCGTTCGGAGACTGGCAAAAGGATGTCAATGCCATTGCGGTTGGGCTGGACCTGGGCCGTCAGTTTCCGGTGATGGCGATCAGTTGCGGCGGACCGTCTTTTCATTTGTCCGAATCGTTCCTGCTGGATGAGGCGCGGCCCAAATTACTGGACATCGTGCGCAGGCTGAAGGAAACCGTCGGTCAGCCCGCCTGAGCCGGCGGGGTAGTCGTTTCGTCTGAGCGGGGCAGGTTAATGATCCCGTCTGAGCCGGGCCGGACCCGTTCTCATGCCTGAGGCGGGCTGAATCGGCCGATCCCTCGGGCACGACGGGATCGGCCATTGCGCTCAGGCGCCATCGGACTGATCTCAGGCTTTAGTTGTGTTGATCATGGAAAAAAGCGCCGTTGCGAACGCCACTTTTTTGTCCCCCACGCGAAGATCACAGTTGGCAAAGACGACCCGCTTGCCTTTGCGTTGAATATCGACCGTGGCTTCCAGCCAGTCGCCCGCATGGACTGCAGACATGAATTCGCAGGTCAGTGACATCGTGACAAAGGAGACGGGTTCCTCGTTGGCATTGAGAATGGCATCACCAAAGGCATTGTCTGCGACAGTCATGATCAGCCCGCCGTGCGCAACGCCCACTTTGTTCAGATGAGACTCCTCGACCCGGATGCCGATGCCGATATGGCGGCCGTCGACCACTTTTTCATAAAAGGGTCCGGTCAGGTCAGAGAAAGAGCTGAAGCGGTTTAACGGGCGATAGTGTTCTGGAAGTGTCTGGTCAGTCATGATTCGGGTGTTTCTTCAGGCGTGGGCCTGCTCTCCTTGATTAAATGTCAGCAAACTATCACTATATCGCTTCAAATGGAAGTCTGCGTCGCCGTATTGAGTGTTCAGCACGGTAACACGTTTGAAATAATGGGCCACCACCAGTTCATCGGTTACGCCCATCCCGCCGTGCAACTGAACGGCTTCTTCGCCTACCTGACGGGCCAGCCGGGCCAGCAACGCCCGGGCGCCGGACGCTTTCAGAATCCGCTCCTGAGGATCATCAGCCGATTGGCTGATGGCGGCCAGCAGGGCCATGGATGTGGCCTGTTCAGCGGCAATGGCCATGTCTGCCATACGATGTTGCACGGCCTGGAATGTGCCGATGGCCACGCCAAACTGCTTGCGGGTCTTCAGGTATTCCAGGGTGGCATCGTTCAGCGCAGCCATCAGGCCGTCGGCTTCGGCGGCCAGGGCGGCATGGGTGGCTGCCAGGGCTTGCATGATAGCAGGATACGCCGTGTCGGCCGCGCCGATGAGCGCTTCCGGCTGCAGTTCGACATTGTCGAGGATCAGATCGGCAGCCAGGTGCCCGTCATGCAACTGATACGATTTGACGGTAATACCGGGGTGGTCGGCCTTGACCAGAAAGACGGACAACCCGTTCTGGTCCTGTTGTTCACCGGATGTTCTGGCCGTGATCAGCCAGTGATTGCATACGGGCGCATCAATCACCATGGCCTTGTGGCCATTCAGTATCCATTTATTGGCGTGATTGGCCGCATGGGTTTGGATGCGGGATTCCTCGTAGCGGGATTCGACATCGTAGTGGGCAAAGGCAAAGCGGGCCGAGCCGTCGGCGATGGCCGGGATCAGCACGCTGCGCTGTTCTGCCGTGGCGTGCTGTTGCAAAAAGGTGCCCGACAGCACAACCGTGCTGATATAGGGTTCAAGAACCAGGCCCCGGGCCAGCGACCGCATGACCAGATAGGTATCCAGGGGGGTGCCGTTCAGGCCGCCATCTTCTTCGGCAAAGGGCAGGGCCAGAATGCCCAGCTCGGCAAATGCCTGCCAGGTCGCTTCATCGAAATGGCGGTTGGCGGCGAGATTCTTGCGGCGTTGTTCGAAAGCGTAATCTTTCTCGACAAAGCGAGTCAGGGTATCTTGCAGGGCGAGCTGTTCTTCGGTAAAGGTAAAGTCCATTTGGATGACTCCGTAGCGTATTCTGTGTCAGTGGTCGAAAAGGGATGGCGAGGCGTTACAGCCCCAGAATCATCCGGCAGATAATGCCTTTTTGCACTTCATTGGACCCACCGTAGATGGTCGTTTTGCGATAGTTGAAATACTGAGCCGTCATATGTTCCTGGGACTCGGGGAACGCGGCGGACAGATCGTGCAGCGGATCGCTGGGCAGAATACGCGCAGCAGCATAGGGGCCTGCAACCTGCGAGGCCAGTGCGGTGATCGCCTGCTGGATTTCGGAGCCTTTGACTTTGAGAATGGATGCTTCAGGACCGGGAGCGTGACGGCTGCCTTCCTGTGATACCAGCTTCAGGTTGGTGATTTCCAGTGCCAGCAGATCGAGTTCGACCTGCGCCAGCCGGTCGCGAAAACGGGCGTCCTGCAGCAGCGGCTGTCCGTCATTGCCAATCTGCCGGGCCGCTGCTGCTTTCACATGCTGCAGGGCGGCTTTGGAGCGACCGACCCGGGCAATGTTGGTGCGTTCGTGACCCAGCAGAAATTTGGCATAAGTCCAGCCTTTGTTTTCCTCGCCGATCAGGTTGGCGGCGGGAACGCGGACATTCTCGAACCAGACTTCGTTTACCTCATGCCCATCATCCAGCATAATGATGGGGCGCACGGTAATGCCCGGGGTCTTCATATCGATCAGCAGAAATGAAATGCCTTCCTGCTTGCGCACTTCCGTATTGGTGCGCACCAGACAAAATATCCAGTCGGCGTACTGGGCCAGTGTGGTCCATGTTTTCTGGCCATTGACGATATAGTCATCGCCATCACGAACCGCCGCTGTCTTCAACGAAGCCAGATCCGAACCGGCGCCAGGTTCCGAGTATCCCTGACACCACCAGTCTTCACCTGACAGAATACGGGGCAGGAAACGATCCTGCTGCGCTTTGCTGCCGTATTTCTGGATCACGGGAGCGACCATTTTCAAGCCGAAGGGCAGTTGTTCGGGGGCGCCGAAAGCGGCACATTCTTCTTCGAAAATATGGCGTTCGATAGCGTCCCAGCCGGTACCGCCGAATTCCTTGGACCATGAGGGCGCACCCCAGCCCTGAGCGTACAGGCTGCGCTGCCATTGCTGCTTTTCCTCTTTGGACAGGGGCAGGCACTGATGGGTTTTGTCGCGAACCGACGCAGGCACCGCGGTTTGCAGGAATTGGCGAACTGACTCGCGAAATGCCGTTTGTTCAGGGGTGTAGCGGATATCCATGGACGATATTCCTTTTAGTTTGTTAAGCCGCAAATGCATATGGCTATTTTGCGCAGATTCTGTCTGTGGAACAAGATGAAAATGCGCAATTAATTCTGCATTGTGGAATTAAAATTCGTTTTATGGAATTGATTATAGCCAGCTATTCCAAAAATGGAAAGTTCAGGCAAGAGAAAAAGAGGAAATGACGGAAATATTTCCAATCGACAAATCGCTTTACACCCGATGCCCGCTCAGAGTATCATCAAAAAATTAATCGCGGCGCAACAATTCTGCTATGCAAAACTATCATGCACGGCAGCCGTTCGTCATGCCTTCAAACTGGCCAGACAAGGAGACTTCTCGCCATGGATCACGCTTTTTACGAAGAAAAGGACGGGGTTGCCGTCATTACATTCAATAACCCCCCGGTCAACGGTCTTGGCCACGGTTTGCGTCAGGCGATTGTCGAGGGCGTCGATCGCGCCAACGGCAGCGCTGCGGTCCGCGCGATTGTATTGAGTGGTTCCGAGCGTGCATTTTCGGCGGGTGCCGATGTGACCGAATTCGGTACGCCTAAATCTTCGCAGGCACCCACGCTGCGCACGGTCATTGAGGTGCTGGAGCAATCGGCCAAGCCGGTTGTGGCCGCGATCAATGGTGTGTGTCTTGGGGGCGGGCTGGAGCTGGCACTGGGTGCGCATTATCGCGTCGCCGCCGCAGGCGCCAAAGTCGGCTTGCCTGAAGTCAAGTTGGGCATTTTGCCTGGCGCCGGCGGTACCCAGCGGTTGCCGCGCGTGCTTGGTCTGGAAAAGGCGCTTAACCTGATCGTGTCCGGTCAGATCAGCAAGGCCTCTGCGTTTGCCGGTAGCGCCTTGTTTGACAAAGTCGTTGACACTGATCCGCTGGCTGCTGCCGTTGAGTTTGCCAAAGGCCTGGGAAGCGATGCACCCCTGAAACGCATTCGTGACTTGAACGTGCCTGATGCGGATGCCGATGCGTTGCTGCTGAACGCACGCAATGCGGTCAAGGCCGCTTCCGCGCGCTTTCCTGCACCAGCAGCCTGCGTTGAAGCCGTGGCGGCCAGCACCAATCAATCTTTTGATGACGGTCTGGCCCTGGAGCGGCAACTCTTTACGCAACTGCTGACTTCGCCCGAATCGCTGGCCCTGCGCCACGTGTTTGCGGCCGAGCGCGCCGCTACAAAAATCCCGGGTATTGCGGCCGATATCGCCTTGCGCCCCATCAAACTGGTTGGCGTCATCGGCGCAGGCACCATGGGCGGCGGCATTAGCATGAACTATCTGAATGCAGGCATTCCCGTCATTCTGCTCGAACAGAAGGAAGAAGCCTTGCAGCGTGGTGTGGCAACGATTCGCAAGAACTACGAAAACACCATGAAAAAAGGGCGCATCACGGCTGAACAGGTCGAAGAGCGCATGAATCTGCTGAGCACTTCCTTGTCCTATGATGCACTCAATGAAGTGGATCTGGTGATCGAAGCCGTATTCGAGGACATGGGGGTCAAGGAAGTCGTATTTCGTGAACTGGATCGCGTAGTCAAGCCCGGTGCGATTCTGGCTTCCAATACCTCAACGCTGGACGTCGACAAGATTGCTTCGTTTACCAAGCGTCCGGAGGATGTCATCGGTCTGCATTTTTTCAGCCCGGCCAATGTCATGAAGTTGCTTGAAATTGTGCGCGGTGAGAAAACCGCCAATGATGTGCTGGCCACATGTATCGACATGGCCAAGAAAATCGGCAAACAGCCGGTGGTATCCGGCGTATGCGACGGGTTTATCGGCAATCGCATGCTGTACGCCTATCGTGATGCGGCGGACGAGGTCATGTTGCAGGGTGCAGCGCCGTCGCAGGTCGATCGTGCGCTGGAGAGCTTTGGTTTTGCCATGGGCCCCTATCGTGTAGGCGATCTGGCCGGGCTGGATATCGGCTGGGCGATTCGCAAACGCAAGAAAGAAGCGAACCCGCAAGGCTACGAAGAAGTGGTGGCCGACCGCCTGTGCGAGGCCGGACGCTTCGGGCAGAAGACCGGTGCCGGCTGGTATCGCTATGTTGCGGGTGATCGCAAACCCCATGTAGACCCGGAAGTCGAGACACTGATCGAGACGTTCCGCAAGGAAAAGGGCGTTACGCCACGCAGCTTCAGCGATCAGGAAATCGTGGAGCGTTGTGTATATGCGCTGGCCAATGAGGGTGCCAAAATTCTTGAAGAAGGCATTGCGTTACGCGCTTCGGACATCGATATCGTTTATCTGAATGGCTATGGCTTCCCGCTGCATCGCGGCGGCCCTATGCATTATGCGCAACAGGCCGGGCTGTTCAATGTCGTGCGTGCGATCAGGCAGTTCGGCGCGACGTCGAGCCGGCCTCAGGCGTGGCAACCTGCTGCGCTGCTGGAGCAACACGCTCAAAGTGGCGAAGCGCTGAAGTAAGATAACAAAATAGCGACAGGCCTGTTTCGGGCCTGTCGTGGCATTTGCATTGACTGGCCAGGCGTGATCGGTTCGCGTACCTGCTCACCCGGCACAGACCAGGAGAAGAGACATGAGAGAAGCCGTTATCGTTTCCACTGCCCGCACCGGATTGGCCAAATCCTGGAAAGGCGCGTTCAACATGACGTATGGCGCCACGCTGGGCGCGCATGCCGTATCGCATGCCGTCGCCCGCGCTGGTATTGATCCGGCCGACGTCGAAGACTTGATTATCGGATCGGCCTTGCCCGAAGGCACGACCGGCGGTAATATCGCCAGGGCCATCGCCCTGCGTGCCGGGCTGCCGGTAACCACCGCGGGCGTGACCGTCAATCGTTTTTGTTCCTCTGGCCTGCAGGCCATTGCAATGGCTGCGCAGCGCATTATTGTGGATCAGGTTCCCGTGATGGTCGCCGGCGGTGTCGAGAGCATTTCCTGCGTACAGAATGATGCCAACACGCTCATGCGCCAGGACCCATGGCTGCGCGAACACAAGCCCGAAATATACTGGAGCATGCTGCAGACGGCGGAGATGGTGGCAAAGCGCTATGGTATTTCGCGTCAGGCCCAGGACGAATACGGCGCGCGCAGTCAGCAACGGGCCGCGCAGGCGCAGGCCGATGGACGCTTCAATGATGAAATCGTGCCCATGACCACGGTCATGAGCGTCTTTGACAAAGCCACCGGCGGTATCGCGCGGCGTGAGGTGACGATCTCTGCAGACGAAGGTATTCGTCCCGATACCACTCTGGAAGGGGTGTCGAAAATCCGCTCGGTCTTTCCCAAAGGTGTGATTACTGCCGGCAATGCCAGCCAGTTTTCAGATGGCGCATCGGCGTGTGTCCTGATGGATGCACAAGTGGCGCGCGAACGTGGCCTGGCGCCATTGGGCATTTTTCGCGGCTTTGCTGTCGCCGGTTGTGAGCCGGATGAAATGGGCATCGGCCCGGTCTTTGCCGTACCCCGTTTGCTGGAGCGCAGTGGGCTGAAAGTGGACGATATCGGCTTATGGGAACTGAACGAAGCCTTTGCCTGCCAGGTACTGTATTGTCGCGACAAACTGGGCATTCCCGATGACCGCCTGAATGTAAACGGCGGCGCCATTGCGGTCGGTCACCCATATGGGGTCTCGGGCGCGCGCATGGTGGGGCATGCTTTGATCGAAGGCAAGCGCCGTGGCGTCAAATATGTGGTGGTGACCATGTGTATCGGTGGCGGACAGGGTGCGGCAGGACTGTTCGAAGTGGCATGACCCGCCCCGACTATTCTGCAGTCTGGCCGCGCGGGCGCAGCACATCGCTGAGCGTACCCGACACGGCGCTGCACACCAATCTGGAGATATCCGCGCAGCGCTATCCGGACAAGCCCTGCCTGGTGTATTACGACGCCCGCTACAGTTACCGGCAGGTGCTGGAACAGGTCCAGGCGCTGGCCGGATTTTTGCAGCACGATTGCGGTGTGAGCAAGGGTGATCGCGTGCTGCTGTACATGCAGAACAGTCCCCAATTCGTGCTGGCCTACTACGCCATTTTGCGTGCCGATGCCGTGGTGGTGCCGGTCAACCCAATGAACAGGGCCGATGAACTGCAGCATTACATTCGTGATACCGAGGCATCGGTCATTGTGTATGGCCAGGAACTGCATGAACATATCGCTACGCTGGGCCGGAACGCCCCTGCGCACAAACTGGTAGCGGCGTATCACGACTATCTGCCTGCGTCGGGCACCGATCTGGCTGTGCCCGAGGTCGTTGCCACGTCAGCCAAAAGCGTCCCGGGACACGGGGTCGTGCTCTGGCAGCAAGCACTTGCCAAACAGCGTGTGCCCTTGCCTTCGACTGTCACGCCAGCGGATCTGGCGGTGATGCCCTATACCTCGGGTACGACCGGGCATCCTAAAGGTTGTATGCATACCCATCGCTCGACCATGTACAACACGGTCTCACCGGCCGTATGGTATGACGCCGGCAATCAGGATGCGGTTTATCTGGGCGTCCTGCCATTCTTTCATGTGACGGGCATGGAAGGCGTCATGAACAGCGCCATTTATCTGGGTGCCACCACAGTCATCATGACTCGCTGGGATCGCGTTGTCGCCGCCCAATGCATCGAACGTTATCGCGTCGGCAGATTGGCGCTGATTGCCGCGATGGTTGTTGACCTGCTGGCGATGCCGGATCTGGCTGATTTTGACCTGTCCAGTATCTCACGTGTCAGCGGGGGCGGTGCCGCCATGCCCGAAGCGGTCGCAGCAAAATTGCATCGCGATTTCGGCCTGACCTATTTGGAAGGTTACGGTATGTCCGAGGTCATGGCACCGACGCATATCAATCCGGAACAGCATCCGAAACGGCAGTGCCTGGGTATTCCGATATTCGACGTGGATGCGCGCATTATCGATCCGGCCACGCTGCAGGAAGTGGCGCAGGGTGAAGTAGGCGAAATCATCGTGCATGGCCCGCAACTGATGCAGGGTTACTGGAATAATCCGCAGGCAACCGCCGATGTCTTCATTCAACTGGATGGCAAGCATTTTTTGCGCACCGGCGATCTGGGTCGCATGGATGAAGAAGGCTACTATTTTATGGTGGATCGCCTCAAGCGTATGATCAATGCTTCGGGCTACAAGGTATGGCCGGCAGAAGTCGAGACCATGCTGTACGCGCATCCGGCCGTCCTGGAAGCCTGCGTGGTCGGCGTGGTTGATGAAAAGCGCGGCGAAACCGTCAAGGCCTGGATTGTTCTGCAGGAGCACAGCCGGGGCAAGGTCACCGAGCAGGAACTGCTGGCCTGGTGCCGGGAGAAAATGGCGTCATACAAAGCGCCTAAAATCGTGGCCTTTACCGACGCATTGCCCAAAACGTCGTCGGGAAAAGTGCTGTGGCGTACCCTGGGTTGAATTAACACGATCGAAATATGAAATAATGGCTTGCGCCAGCAATGACGCATAAAGAGATTCAGACAAAGGAAAATACAGGTAATCGAGATGATCAATAAATTTTTGGACGATATACACGAGGCGGTCGCCGACGTCTTTGATGGCGCCACCGTGCTTATCGGTGGATTCGGTGGCGCGGGCCATCCGACAGAGCTGATTCATGCCCTGATTGAGCAGGGTGCGCGTGAACTGACGGTTGTCAACAACAACGCGGGCAATCACGATACAGGCCTGGCCGCGCTGATCAAGGCTGGCCGCGTGCGCAAAATGATCTGCTCGTTTCCCAAAGCGTCTCATTCCTACGTTTTCAACGAAATGTACAAAGCGGGCAAGATTGAACTCGAATGCGTGCCGCAGGGCACGATCGCAGAACGGCTGCACGCAGCGGGTGCCGGCATCGGCGGCTTTTATACCCGGACCAGCTACGGTACAGAACTGGCTGATGGCAAGGAAACACGCAATATTGATGGCGTGAACTATGTTTTCGAAAAGCCGATCCATGGCGACTTTGCCCTGGTGCTGGCAGAAAAGGGCGACCGCTGGGGCAATCTGATTTATCGCAAGGCTGCCCGCAATTTCGGGCCGGTCATGTGCATGGCGGCAAAAACCACGATCGTTCAGGTCAAGCAGAAAGTGGAACTGGGCGAACTCGATCCGGAAACCATTGTGACGCCGGGCATTTTTGTAAACCGGATTGTGGAAGTTGCCAATCCGGCCATCTCCAGTTAAGCAGGTCATATCATGAATAAATTGAACAGAAACCAAATGGCAGAACGCCTGGCCCGCGATATTGCGCCGGGCAGCTATGTAAATATCGGTATTGGTATGCCGGAGCTGGTCGCCAATTATTTGAAAGCCGAAGACGAGATTTTGCTGCACAGTGAAAACGGCATCCTGGGCATGGGCCCGGCCGCCACGGGTGACGATATCGATGGCGAATTGATCAATGCCGGCAAAAAGCCGGTGACCCTGCTGACGGGCGGTGCTTTTTTCCACCACGTGGATTCATTTGCAATCATGCGTGGCGGTCATCTGGACTTGTGCATCATGGGCGGCATGCAGGTATCGGCCACAGGCGATCTGGCCAACTGGTCACTTGGTCGGCCTGGAGAGCCGCCGGCCGTTGGTGGCGCGATGGACCTGGCCGTTGGCGCACGCAAAGTGTTCATCCTGATGGAACATAATGCGAAAGATGGCTCGCCGAAGATTCTGGAGCAATGCACGCTGCCGGTGACCGGTCTGGGCGTGGTCAGTCGTGTCTACACCGACATTGCCGTGCTCGAAGTGACTCCCGCCGGCATGACGGTAGTGGAAAAACTCGTGGATATGACAGATGAAGAATTGCAGGCGCTCACCGGCGCCAAGCTGATCTTCAATTGATTGCCTGGCCCGATTTTCAATATCACACTATTATTTAAATACTGAGGAAAGCTATGAATAACGCCTATATTTGCGATGCTGTCCGTACGCCGATTGGCCGCTACGGTGGTGGTCTGTCATCAGTGCGCACCGATGACCTGGCAGCGCTGCCAATCAAAGCGCTTATGGAGCGCAACCCGGATGTGGACTGGAGCAAACTGGACGATGTGATCTACGGTTGTGCCAACCAGGCAGGCGAGGACAACCGCAACGTAGCGCGTATGGCCTTGCTTCTGGCTGGTCTTGATGTGCAGGTTCCGGGTGCGACCCTGAATCGCCTGTGCGCGTCCAGTCTGGATGCGATCGGTACGGCAGCCCGTGCAATCAAATCCGGCGAAGTCGATCTGATGATTGCCGGTGGCGTTGAAAGCATGTCCCGTGCGCCTTTCGTGATGGGCAAGGCAGACACGGCCTTTTCGCGTGCGGCGAAAGTCGAAGACACCACTATCGGCTGGCGCTTCGTCAACCCCAAAATGAAAGCTGCCTTTGGTGTAGACTCCATGCCCGAAACAGCTGAAAACGTAGCAGATGACTACAAAATTTCCCGTGCCGACCAGGACGCCTTTGCATTGCGCAGTCAGCAGCGCGCTGCCAAATCGATTGCCGATGGCGTTTTCAGGGAAGAAATCATTCCTGTGAGCGTGCCGCAACGCAAGGGTGATCCGGTCGTTGTGGACACTGACGAACACCCACGCGCGACGACGCCGGAAGCCCTGGCAAAACTCAAGGGCGTTGTGCGTCCTGATGGCAGCGTCACTGCCGGTAATGCCTCCGGTGTGAACGACGGTTCTTGCGCCGTGCTGCTGGCTTCCGATGAAGCCGTCAAAAAATATGGTTTGAAGCCCAAGGCCCGTGTGGTCGGTATGGCAGTGGCGGGTGTGGCACCCCGCGTCATGGGCGTGGGTCCGATTCCTGCCGTGCGCAAGGTTCTGGAAAAAACCGGCCTGACCATCGAGCAGATGGATGTGATCGAGCTGAACGAAGCCTTTGCTGCACAAGCGCTGGCTGTGACGCGGGATCTGGGTTTGAAAGATGACGCACCTAACGTCAATCCGAATGGCGGCGCCATCGCGCTGGGGCATCCTCTTGGGGCGTCGGGTGCGCGTCTGGTCACCACTGCCATGTATCAACTGCAGCGCACGGGTGGCAAGTACGCTTTGTGCACCATGTGCATCGGCGTGGGTCAGGGCGCAGCGGTCATTATCGAGCGCGTCTGATCCGTTTTTGCAGCGCTCCTGTGATAATTGGCAATATCACAAATGAAAAAAGTCGGGCAAGTTATCCTGCCCGACTTTTTTTGACTGCTTCCAACAGCGATGCGTGTATGCGTTAATGACCCAGGATTTTCGACAGGAAATGCCGCGCACGCTCGGAGCGGGCTTCCTGATTGCCGAAAAACTCTTCCTTGTCGCAGTCTTCCACGATCTGTCCGGCGTCCATGAATATCACGCGGTCGGCCACTTTGCGGGCAAAGCCCATCTCGTGCGTCACGACCATCATGGTCATGCCTTCCTTGGCCAGATCCACCATGACGTCCAGCACCTCATTGACCATTTCAGGATCCAGGGCTGACGTTGGTTCGTCAAACAGCATGGCCATGGGGTCCATCGCCAGTGCGCGCGCGATTGCGACACGCTGTTGCTGACCACCAGAGAGTTGGCCGGGAAACTTGTCTTTATGTTCAAGCAGGCCGACCCGCTCCAGCAGCTTGCGCCCGCGTTCCATGGCCTCGCTTTTTGAGCGGTCCAGAACCTTGACCTGCGCCAGCGCCAGGTTTTCCATGACCGACAGGTGAGGGAACAGTTCAAAGTGCTGGAACACCATGCCGATTTTGGAGCGCAGTTTGGGCAGATCCGTTTTCGGACTGCCGACCGACACGCCATCGAAGAAAATTTCGCCCTTCTGGAAGGGCTCCAGGCCGTTGGCGGTTTTGATCAGCGTGGATTTGCCGGATCCGGACGGACCGCAAACCACAACCACTTCGCCTTTCTTGATGTCAGTGGTGCAGTCGGTCAGAACCTGGAATTTTCCATACCATTTACTAACGTTTTTAAATTCAATCATAGCCATGGAGAAATACCTTATCGAATAATCGTCAAACGCCGATCGACCACTTTGACCAGACGAGAGCAAACTAAAGAAATAATAAAATAGATGGCGGCCGCAAAGATATACAGCTCTACCGGCCGGCCGGTAATATCGGCATTGATGCGCGCCATGCCCAGCAGGTCATTCAGCGACAGTACGGTTACCAGGGAGGTATCCTGGAACAGTACGATCATTTGGGTAAAGATCACCGGCAGCATATTGCGGAACGCCTGGGGCAGCACGATCAGGCGCATGACCTGAAAGTAACGCAAACCCAGTGCATACCCGGCGCCGACCTGTCCGCGCGGGATCGATTGAATACCGGCACGCATGATTTCGCAGAAATAGGCTGCTTCAAACAGCGTGAAGGTAATCAGCGCGCAGGTAAAGCCGTTAAGCGGTCGCGACACCATTCTGGCAGACTCGTTGCCGTCGATATACGTTGCCCACATGAAGTCGATCCATCCCAGAATATAAGGTACCAGGAAGAAGAACCAGAACAGGATCAGAATCAGCGGGAGCGAACGCATGACGTTTACGTACGAACCGGCAAACCATCGGAACGGCTTGATGGACGACAGGCGCATCATGGCCAGTATGGTGCCCCAGATCAGCGCCAGCACTGTAGAGTACAGTGTCAGCTTGAGCGTGAAGACCAGTCCTTCCTTGAGCAATGCAGGTGCGGCATGCTGGATGACTTCCCAGTCAAAGGCAGCGACACTGACCGAGGAGGCGGAGATAAGCAAATCTTGAAAATTCATCGTGTGCTCCTATCCTTTGCCTGAAATAAAGCCAGGAACACTGAAGAAACGTTCAACGGCTGACATAATGACCAGAATCAGTAAATTGATAATCACATACAGGGCGGTGGCCGCCATATATGAGGGGAATGTCTGGAATGTGGATTCCTGCATGGACGCAGCGGCACCGGTGATCTCAAGCAGGCCGATGGTATATGCAACGGAAGAGTTTTTCAGCAGGTTAAGCATTTCGGATGTCAGCGGCGGTGTGATGATACGCATCGCCATGGGCAACAAGACATACTTATACATCTGAAAGCGGGTCAGACCCAGTGCAGTAGCCGCCATGGACTGACCGCGAGGCAGCGATCGTATGCCCGAAGACAGTTGAATGGCAATCCGCGAAGAGGTGAACAAACCGAGACAGAGTACCGCCGGCCAGAATACGGACGAAGGGTAGGGCATGCCGATGATGGCCTTTCCCAGCGAGGCAGGCAGCACCTGCGGCACAACGTAATACCAGAGGAACAGTTGAACCAGTAACGGGATGTTCCGGAACAGTTCAACATAACCCGAGCAGATGCGCGCCACGAGACGGTTCTGACTGGTCAGCCCGACACCCACCAGGACACCCACGACAAACGCGAGCACCCAGGCGATGGCCGACAACTCCAGCGTCCAGAGCACGGCGGTGCCGAACGCGTCCAGATAGGTATTTCCGCTAGGAGACATCTGGCAAAACAGTGACGCGTTGTCGATATTGGCCGGGTCACAAAAAAATGTGGAAATAGACATAATTTGAAACGCTATTTATAGAAAACAAAAAACGGCACAAAACCCGCTTTCGCTGTGTTTTGTGCCGTCGGACAGATGCCGGCTTATTGGTACTTTGCCGGATCTGGTGAGTCTGTCGGATTGGCAAGAGCCTTCTTCAGCGACTCGGACATCGGCAGATTCATATTGATGTTTTTCGGAGGGATGGGGCTTTCAAACCACTTTTTGTAGAGCTTTTCAATTTCACCGCTTTTGATCATGGCGACCACTGCGTCATCGACGGCTTTCTTGAAATCGGGATCATCCTTAGGTTCGATCATGGCGTAAGGCTCGGTCGTGAGCGCCTTGTCGCTGATCACCCATTTTTCAGGATCTTCGGAGTTCGCAACCAGACCGGCCAGGAGCACATCATCCATGAAGAAGGCTTTGGCGCGTCCGGCCTGAACGGTCAGGAAGGCACCCGCGTGGTCTTTGGACGGAATGATGTTCATGCCGAGGTTCTCCTTGGCATTGGTCGCGGCCAGCCACTTGATGTTGCTGGTACCGGCTGTAGAGGTCACTGTCTGGCCTTTGAAGCCCTGCAGGTCCTTGATGTTGTCGGCCTTGGCAGAAACAAAGCGGGTTGCAGTTACAAATGTTGTGGGCGCGAAGCTGACCTGTTTCTGGCGCTCGGCATTATTGGTAGCGGAACCGCAAGCCAGATCGATTGTCCCGTTCATAATCAGCGGGATACGGCTGGCCGACGTTACGGGTACCTGCTTGACAGTCAATTCCGTACCAAGCTGTTTTTCCAGTGCCTTGACGATGCCGTCGCAGATTTCTTTGGAGTATCCTACCGGTTTGCCGCCGTCAAGATACGAAAAGGGAATGGAGGAGTCACGATAACCTAGAGAAATTGTTTTTGTACTTTTGATTTTGTCCAGACGACCTTCGGCGTGGGCAGACAAACCAATTGAGGAAATAAGTGCAGCAAGCACAAGACTTGTTGATAACTTCATGGAAAACTCCTTTATAACGGTGTTGCCAGTATGCACGAAATGCTCATGCTACGGTTTCAGGTTTTACCCTAATTTGCTTGAAATCAATGTGAGTGTGGAAACGATCATTTTTACTGCAATAAGTGTAGTTTTAATGTATTTCAACGTATTTTAAAACATAAGATACACATGGATACATATTGCAAGAAAACAGGCCGATCATGCACCAGCAAAATGGGCAAATGGTCGAAATAAGGGCAAACAGAATAATACAAAAATTGCACTTTTGTTGCTCCCGTTATCTTTGTACAAGGTGTTTGCGACTAAAATAGATTTTTCATCTGCAGGTTTCTTTTACATGTATAAGCCTTCCTATCCGCATCCAGTACTTGCCCGCGAGGGGTGGCCCTTCATCGCCGGCGCCATTGTTCTGGCGTTACTGGTGTCCTGGTGGTCTGTTGGCGTTGGCCTGATTTTCTGGCTGCTGGCTATTTTCGTTATCCAGTTTTTTCGTGATCCGCAACGTCAGGCACCCGATGGGGAGCGCCTGGTGCTGTCGCCTGCCGACGGGCGTATCGTGTCGGTCGACAAGACCATTGACCCCTATACTCAGCAACAGGCTCTGAAAATCAGCGTATTCATGAATGTGTTCAACGTGCATTCGAACCGGTTTCCGGTGTCCGGGCGCGTGACGCAGGTGCAGTATTATCCCGGCTCGTTTGTCAATGCGGCGCTGGACAAAGCCTCGATCGAGAACGAAAGAAACGCCGTGCATCTTGCACTGGCGTCAGGCGAGCAGATTACTGTGGTTCAGGTCGCCGGCCTGGTGGCCCGCAGAATCCTGTGCTATGTCAAACCGGGTGACACGGGACGTGCCGGCGAACGTTATGGATTTATCCGGTTCGGTTCGCGGGTCGATGTATATCTGCCGCCGTCTTCCCGCCCGCGCGTGGCTATCGGCGACAAAGTGTCTGCCACGTCTACCGCGCTGGCAGACTTACCCGAGGCCGGTGCGCCGGCTGAGTCGAGCACACCATTATGAGTGACAATCTGCCACGCCCGCGCAGCGCCATTTATCTGCTGCCCAATGCATTTACGACCGCCAATCTGTTTGCCGGATTCTATGCCGTTGTGCAGGCCATGAGCGGGCGCTTCGAAGTGGCAGCCATTGCGATTTTTGTTGCGATGGTGCTCGATGCCATGGATGGTCGCGTTGCGCGACTGACCAATACCCAATCGGCATTTGGCGAGCAATACGATTCCATGTCAGATATGGTGTCCTTTGGTATTGCGCCGGCGTTGGTGATGTATGAATATCAGTTGCAGGGGCTCGGACGCTGGGGCTGGATCGCTGCGTTTATTTATGTCGCCGGGGCCGCGTTGCGGCTGGCGCGTTTCAATACCAACATTGGCGTCGTCGATAGCCGTTTCTTTCAGGGCCTGCCCAGTCCGGCTGCGGCTGCACTTGTGGCGGGTTTTGTCTGGCTGTCAGTGGACAACCGGATTCCGGCTTACGAGTCGCTGGCGTGGCTGGCGTTTATTTTAACGGTCTACGCGGGAATCAGCATGATTTCAAACGCGCCGTTTTTCAGTGGCAAATCGCTGGCGCTGGAAAAAAAACTGTCACCACAAAATATCATGCTGGTGTTGGTACTGGTTTTTGCCTTTGTCTCGTCTGATCCGCCTATTGTGCTTTTCCTGTTGTTCATCGTGTATGGATTGTCTGGCTGGATCGTCTGGTATTTTCGCTGGCGCAGGGCGCAAAAGCTGCATGACAGTCGGCGCGAGAGTCGCAGCGGCGAGACGTTCGATGCCAGTGCGAAAGCAGAATCGGGATCCATGCAGAGCGCGGCAGGGACAACGAATGCGGGGCAGCCTGTGTCAACGCCGCGCAGCGAGCCGCATCTGGGTGAGCCATCGCCAGAAGCCAAACCGAAGGACTGGTTTAAAAAAGAAGAGTGAACCGGGGCAGGGAGCCGGGCAGCGCAGGATCATCATGCAATGGCCGCGCGCGCTTTGCCCGTGTCTCCAAGTTGAGCGCTAAAAGCCCATAAACTCAAATTCGTATTCATAGGCAGGATCAGGGCCGGGGTGGTGGTGAGTGACCTGCTGTCCGTCGCGCCCCAGATAAATGTACATCAGCGAGTTCCAGACATTGGACTGCTTGTAGCGGTATTCCCACACGACCTCATTTTTTTCGCCCAGACCGACGCGGGTGACGCGGGCGGGCGGTCCGAATTCGCATGTTACATCATTGGGGGTCCAGACGCCCTTGTCCAGCTTGCGGAAATTTTCGTCAGTCAATATAGACTCGACCCGGTCTGCAACCCCTGCGCTGTTGAAGCGGGTGCCGAATGCGTACTGCCCGTTAGGCTGCCGGGTCCAGATCGCCCTGACGCCGCCATCGGGAAGCGGGCAGGTGAAATTGGGTTGTCCCATGGTGTCCAGAACGACCGATCTGGGCGAATTGGGTGGAATATCGCGGTAGGTGGCGCAGGCACCCAGGGTGGCGCACAGGCTGACAAGACCCATGATGCGCAGCAGCCTGTGGGATGCGGGACGCGGCAGATGTACGCGATTGGCCTCGCGATACCGTCGAGTGTTGGTAAAATTGCCCGAAAAATGGGGTAAAAAGCGGAATTGAGGCATGTTTGGACCTGTTTGGCTAAGGTTTTCGTGCATTTTTTGGCCGAGTCATATATAATTGACGGTCTTGGCTGAAGAGTAATGGGTTGGCTCTGCAACGCGAGTAGCTGGTTCATTGTAGCGCTTTCGGTTACGGTGGAGTAGTAGTTCCACGTCGCAAGTCGTTCGGAATGCAAATGCTGTCCGAAAATCCAAACGTTACACAAATGCTTGAATATCCATAGGGTATTTGTAGCGTGCCTCTGTGCATGCAATGACAAATGTAATGTCATGTGCACTGTCATCGGCGGCAGCTTCGGTTGGAAATTGATCCAATATTTATTTTATTTTAATCCTTCACGGTAAAACGCCTCGGTTTTACCGCCAGTTCATGAGGCTATTTAATATGTCAGTTGCTGATATCAAAAAATCTGAAATTGTTGCTCAATACGGTCGCGCCCAGGGCGACACAGGCTCTCCCGAAGTGCAGGTCGCATTGCTGACTGCCCGTATCAACGAATTAACCGGTCATTTCAAAGAACACATGAAAGACCACCACTCACGTCGTGGGTTGCTGCGCATGGTCAGCCGTCGCCGTAAACTGCTCGACTATCTGAAAGGCCGCAATCCTGACGCTTACCGCTCACTGATCGAGAAACTTGGTCTGCGTAAGTGATATTGGGTTTGTGCCCAACACAAAACCGTGCAGAGCGCCAGGCTGGCGCCTGGCACGGTTTTTTTTATTGCGCCGGGTCGGCGGTTTGTGCGCGTACACAGAATCGTGGTGTGCGACTGAAAACGGACAACGCCGCCCGGCTTTATTGTAAGGAATGAAAAATGTTTAACAAAGTGACCAAGTCGTTTCAGTATGGCGATCAGACTGTTGTGCTGGAAACCGGGGAAATCGCCCGCCAGGCCTCCGGCGCCGTTGTAGTATCAATGGGTGATTCCGTTGTGCTGGCCACCGTCGTTGCTGCAAAAAATGCCAAGCCCGGCCAGGATTTTTTCCCACTTACAGTTGATTATGTCGAGAAAACCTATTCCGCCGGCCGCATTCCAGGTGGTTTCTTCAAGCGCGAGGGCAAACCCTCAGAAAAAGAAACCCTGACATCCCGCCTGATCGATCGTCCGCTGCGCCCGCTGTTCCCTGAGGGTTTTTACAATGAAGTGCAGGTGATCGTGCATGTACTGTCCGTTGATCCTCAGGTAGATCCTGATATCGCTGCACTGATCGCCAGTTCTGCTGCGCTGGCCGTGTCCGGCATTCCTTTTGATGGTCCGATCGGCGCCGCTCGTGTGGGCTACAAAAACGGTCAGTACCTGCTGAATCCGACACAGGATCAGCTGGAAGATTCGGAAATGAATCTGGTCGTGGCTGGTACAGAAAATGCGGTGCTGATGGTTGAATCCGAAGCCAAGCAGTTGTCCGAAGAAGTCATGCTGGGTGGCGTTGTCTTTGGTCACGAACAAATGCAGGCTGCGATCAATGCAATCCATGATCTGGTGGCAGAAGCCGGCAAGCCCGAGTGGGACTGGCAGCCTGAAGCGAAAAACGAAGCGCTGATTGCTGCCGTTACGGCAGCTGCCGAGCCAGGTCTGAAAAGCGCCTACGAAATTCGCCAGAAACAGGAACGGACCACCAAGTTGCGTGAAGTGACTGCCGCTGTCAAGCAGACGTTGGCCGAACAGGCGCAGCAGGCGGGCCAGGATGCGCCCGATAGCGTCGCTGTAGACAATATTCTGTTCGATCTGGAATCAAAAATCGTACGCGGCCAGATTCTGGCCGGCGAGCCTCGCATCGATGGTCGTGATACACGTACGGTCCGTCCGATCTCCATTCGCCTGGGCGTCTTGCCACGCACCCACGGTAGCGCATTGTTCACCCGTGGTGAAACACAGGCGCTGGTGATTGCCACGCTGGGCACCAAGCAGGACGAACAAATTATCGACTCAGTCATGGGCGAGCATCGCGACCGTTTCATGCTTCACTACAACATGCCTCCGTTTGCAACGGGCGAAACCGGCCGTTTCGGTGCGCCGAAGCGCCGTGAAATCGGTCATGGCCGTCTGGCCAAGCGTGCGCTGATTTCCACGCTGCCAGCCCACGAAGATTTCCAGTACACCATCCGTGTGGTTTCTGAAATCACCGAATCCAATGGCTCGTCTTCCATGGCGTCTGTTTGCGGTGGTTCGCTGGCCATGATGGATGCGGGCGTACCGGTCAAGGATCACGTGGCCGGCGTGGCCATGGGTCTGATCAAGGACGGCGGCAAATTCGCTGTACTGACTGACATTCTGGGTGATGAAGATCACCTGGGCGATATGGACTTTAAAGTGGCCGGTACCAAAAATGGTATTACCGCTTTGCAAATGGATATCAAGATCCAGGGTATTACCAAGGAAATCATGCAGGTTGCGCTGGCTCAGGCCCGCGAAGGTCGTATGCACATTCTGGGCAAAATGACAGAAGCGCTGACCGGCTCGCGTGAAGAATTGTCTACCTTTGCGCCTCGTATGTTGTCCATGAAGATCAATCCGGAAAAAATCCGTGACGTGATCGGTAAAGGCGGCGCAACGATTCGTGCGCTGACAGAAGAAACCGGTTGCCATATTGATATCAGCGATGAAGGTGTTGTCACCATCTCCAGCGCAGATCTGGATCAGGCCAAAGAAGCGGAACGTCGTATTGCCGAACTGACTGCAGTTGTCGAAGTCGGTCAGGTATACGAGGGTACCGTACAGCGTCTGCTGGATTTTGGCGGCATCGTGCAAATTCTGCCGGGCCGCGACGGTCTGCTGCATATTTCTGAAATCGCCAACTATCGCATTGCCAATATCAATGATGTGTTGTCTGTCGGCCAGAAAGTCAAAGTCAAGGTTATTGAAGCGGACGATCGTGGTCGTCTGCGTCTGTCAGCCAAGGCACTGGGCGGTCTGGAAGGTGCTCAGGAAAATGCGCCTGCCGAAGGCGGTGAACAGGCTGCTGACAAGCCTGCAGAGTAAGTGTATAACAGGGCATTATTTCACTTGAAATAATGCCCCGGCAGGCTTGTCGCGGTCACGTTTGGCGCACAGCCGGCACTTCATTTATAAAACAAAAGCCTCGCTTTTGAACTGCACCCCATAAGTTGGACATCAATCCAGCCTTTGGGGTGTTTTTCATGGCGAGGCTTTTTTGTGTGATCTTTTTTTGATCGATTACGTGATCGTTTTTTTATTGTTTTTGACTTTTTTTGATTGTTCGTGCGATCGGTTTTTTTATGAGTCTGAACGCGGCCCTGGCAAACCCGTGCTTGCGGTAAACAGATGACTGTTCCGCAGGCGGGCTTGCCCTGGCGTGGTCACGGGGTCGTCAGACGGCGCCTTGATCGATCATGGCGTCGGCAACCTTGCGGAAACCTGCAATATTGGCGCCCAGCACCAGGTTACCGGGCTGGTTGAATTCATCTGCGGTTTCCCATGCGGTCGTGAAAATGTTTTTCATAATGTTTTTCAGACGCAAATCAACCTCTTCAAAACTCCACTGGATCATGGCGGCATTTTGTGCCATTTCCAGCTGGCTGGTAGCGACGCCGCCCGCATTGGCCGCTTTGCCCGGCGCGTAATGGATGCGAGCCTTCAGGAACTCTTCAACGGCTTCTGGCGTCGAAGGCATGTTGGCGCCCTCGGCGACCAGTTTGCAGCCATTGCCAAGCAGGGCGAGCGCATCGGCCTGGTTCAGTTCATTTTGTGTCGCGCTGGGGAATGCCAGGTCGCAGGGCACAGACCAGACTTCATTGCGACCGGGGGCGTAATCGGCGACGGCTTTGTAAACGGCGTCGGGATGTGCTTCCACATATTTCTGCAATGGCGCCTGCTGCTTTTCCTTGAGCAGCTTCAGCGTGTCCAGGTTGATACCGGATTTGTGATAAATCATGCCGCGCGAATCGCTGCAGGTAACTGGGGTTGCGCCCAGTTGATACAGTTTTTCGATGGTATAGATCGCGACGTTCCCTGCACCGGACACGGCACATATTTTCCCGTCCAGATGATCCCCTTTGTTTTGCAGCATGTTCTGGGCAAAGTACACCGCACCATAGCCGGTCGCTTCCGTACGGACCAGCGAACCACCCCAGGGAATGCGTTTGCCTGTGAGTACGCCCTCGTAGCGACCGGTCAGGCGTTTGTACTGACCAAACAGGTAGCCGATTTCACGACCGCCTACCCCGATGTCGCCAGCGGGCACATCGATCGTCGGACCGATATGTCGGTAAAGTTCTGACATAAACGCCTGGCAGAAACTCATGATTTCATTGTCGGACTTGCCCTTGGGGTCGAAGTCGCTGCCGCCCTTGCCGCCACCGATCGCCAGGCCGGTTAAAGAGTTTTTGAAGGTCTGCTCAAAGCCCAGGAACTTGATGATGCTGGATGACACGCTGGGGTGAAAGCGCAGGCCGCCTTTGTATGGGCCAATGGCCGAATTGAATTCGATTCTGTAACCCTTGTTGACATTGATACGACCTTTATCGTCGACCCAGGTAACCCGGAACATGATCTGACGCTCCGGCTCTACGATACGCTCAATGATGTTCTGATCCAGATAATGTTTCTCTTTGTCGAATAACGGAGAGAGGGATTCCAGTACTTCCTGGACTGCCTGATAGAACTCCGATTGCGATGGGCTGGATTTGGCCAGCCGGGCCAGCGTCGTATCAATATAGGTCATATGAGTTGAATGTAATGAGCGGGTTAAGGGTTACAGGGGATAACGCGCATGCGCGCCGACAGCGCCAACGCACAGAGATTCTGTGATGAAAATAGCAGAGAGCACAGTGATTGTTATGCGAGGGGTAACAATGATACCGCCATATTGTGTGCAGTGCAGCGAAAAATGCACCGTATAAGGGATTGCCCTGATTCACAAGTGTGCATTTTCGTTATCTCGCCTCTGGATTGCTTTTTTTTTGGTGCGTATTGGTGAAACTCGCACCGTATTGAAGCAATGGGTATAGCACATGCTGTCGGTGCGTACTCCCCTGATGATGCGCCGACAGGCAAAGGTGACGAGCATGGCGCTGGCCGGTTTGCCTGTCGCCAGGAGCGGGGTCAACAAGTGATGTGCCGAACCGACGCGCGCATCAGCCTTTGCTGGTAAGGGCGGCGATGCCCGCCTTGGCTGTTTCGGCATCCTGGCTGGCCTGCACGCCAGACACGCCAACGGCGCCAATGGTCTGGCCTTCTATCATGACAGGTACGCCGCCTTCGAGCATACCTTCGATTTCTGGCGCAGACAGAAAGGCAAAGCGACCGTTGTTGATCATGTCTTCATAGCCTTTGGTTTCGCGACGACCCAGCGCGGCGGCGTGGGCTTTGGCGGAGGCGATATGTGCAGAGACGGGCGCTGCGCCATCCAGTCGCTTGAGGCCCAGCAAATGGCCGCCATCATCCGTCACTGCGATGGTCACTGCCCAGTTATTTTTGTTTGCATGGGCGGCAGCGGCGTCGATGATTTGCTGAACGTCTTCCTGACCGAGAATGGGCTTGGTTTTCATAAGGGCTCCGAAAAAGAAGTAATCAAGCCTTCTATTATAGAGAGGATAGGGAGCCGCGTTCTAACTTCTGGCGATAAAGCGGTGTGCATCAAAGTTTACAATCGAAAGGGCCGGCCGGCTGGCCGGCCTTTTCCCGGTACTAGGCTGCCTTGCTTAATGCTGTGCGACGATAGGCTTCAAGCAGCTGGGCCCGCCTGGCGGCGGCCTTTTCCATATTGGCTTCCTTGATGTGGCCATATCCGCGGATATCGTCGGGCAGGCGGGCCAGTTCAACCGCTGTTTCATAGTTGCTTTCATTCAGGCTGAGATGGAATTCATCCAGCAAGGCAAAATAGTCTTCGATCAGGGCGCGTTCGGCACGCCGCTCTTCTGTGCGGCCGAATGGATCCAGTGCCGTGCCGCGCAGCCCCTTGAGGCGGGACAGCACGCCGAAAGCCTTCATGACCCAGGGGCCATATTTTTTCTTGATCAAGTGGCCCTTTTTGTCTTTTTTGCTGAAAGCCGGTGGTGCCAGATGTACATGCAGCGCATAGTCGCGACCGGGCTCGCCCTCGAACTGCTCGCGCAGTTTGTCGAAATACGCCGGATCCGTATACAGGCGTGCCACTTCGTATTCGTCCTTGTAGCTCATCAATTTGGCCAGATTGCGCGCCACTGCAGTGGTCAGAAAATCGCCCTTGAAGCCATGCTGCCGTTCGTGATCACGCAGGCGCTCGACGGCCTTGGTGAAGCGTTGTGCGTAGCGGGCGTTTTGATAGTTCGTCAAATGGTCGCCCAGACGCTTGATCAGCGTTTCGGTGCTTTCCGGCATGCTGATCAGGTTTTCGTGTCTGGCGCTGCGCTTGCCTGTCGCCAGCGGCACTGATTGCAGGCCGTGATGCGCCAGATAACGTCCCCATTCAAACGCGGCCAGGTTCTTGTCCACGGCAACGCCGTTGAGTTCAATGGCGCGTTCCAGGCTTTCGTGATGCAGTGGGATCCAGCCTTTTTGCCATGCATAACCCAGCATCAGCGGATTGGCAAAAATCGCGTCGCCCAGCAGTGCTACCGCATAGCCGTTGGCATCCAGGAAATCACATTTGTCTTTGCCCAGCAGATCCTGCATGTCCTGCTCGGTCAGTGCGGACGGAAATTGCCATTTGGGGTTCTGGAAAATTTCGGCCGTCGGCACTTTCGCGCTGTTGATGGCCGCGACAGTGATGCCCTTGCGGGTCTTGGATGTGATCTCGCGGGACGCGGCCACAATCGCATCGCAGCCGATGATCAGGTCTGCCTCGCCCATGCCGATGCGGGTTGAATGCAGGTCTGCAGGCCGATTGCCGATCTGGACATGACTGACCACGGCACCGCCTTTTTGTGCCAGCCCGGTAATATCCAGAACGTTAACGCCTTTTTGTTCCAGGTGGGACGCCATGCCCAGCAGGGCGCCGATGGTGACGACGCCCGTGCCCCCGACGCCGGGAACCAGAATATTGTAGGAGCGCTCAATTGCCGGCATGGCAGGCTCGGGAATGTCGGCTTCGATTTTTTCAAATGACAGCGTGGCGGTCTGCGGCTTGCGTACCTTGGCGCCCTCGGCGGTCACGAAACTGGGACAGAAGCCATTCAGGCATGAATAGTCCTTGTTGCAGGACGATTGATTGATTCGGCGTTTGGTACCCAGCGGTGTATCTACCGGTTCGACCGACAGACAATTGGATTTCACGCTGCAATCGCCGCAGCCTTCACACACCGCTTCGTTAATGAAGACGCGCCTGTCGGGATCGGGATAGGCATTGCGTTTACGGCGCCGGCGTTTCTCGGTCGCGCAGGTCTGATCGTAGATCAGAATCGTCGTGCCTTCCGTGTCGCGCAGTTGGAGCTGTACATCATCCAGCGAATCGCGGTGGAAGATATCAGGGTTGCCGATCAGGCTGACGCCTTTGTATTTTTCCGGTTCGTCGCTGACGATCACGATGCGGGCCGCACCTTCGGCATGCAGTTGCGCATTGATCTGCGGCACCGTCAGGGTCCCGTCGATGGGTTGTCCACCGGTCATGGCAACGGCATCGTTATACAGAATTTTATACGTGATGTTGACCTTGGCTGCAATCGAAGCGCGAATCGCCAGGATGCCTGAGTGAAAGTACGTGCCATCCCCCAGGTTGGCGAAAATATGCTTGGTCGTAGTAAAGTCCTTCTGGCCGATCCAGGGCACGCCTTCGCCGCCCATTTGGGTGAACGTATCGGTGCTGCGGTCCATCCAGATGGTCATGTAGTGACAGCCGATGCCGGCGACGGCGCGTGATCCTTCGGGCACGCGGGTCGACGTATTATGCGGGCAGCCCGAGCAGAACCAGGGCTTGCGATCCTGAACAACCACGGGCCGTTTGGCGTCCTGTTCCTTGGCATGGATCACCGCAATGCGCGCCTGAATGCGCGCACGCACTTCATCGGGCAATGCATGTTTCTCAAGGCGCTTGGCAATGGCTTTTGCAATAATTGCCGGCGACAGTTCGTGGTTGGCCGGCAGCAGCCATTTGCCGCGAGGTACCGACCATTCACCGCCGCCATCATCCCGCGCATCAAATTTGCCATAGACATCGGGGCGCACGTCGTCGCGCCAGTTATAGAGCTCTTCTTTCAGCGCATATTCCATGATCTGGCGTTTTTCCTCGACCACCAGAATTTCATCCAGGCCTTCTGCAAACTGGCGGGCCCCCTGGGCTTCCAGAGGCCACACACAGCCCACTTTGTACAGGCGGATGCCGATATCGGCACAGGTTTGCTCGTCCAGTCCCAGGTCGGTCAGGGCCTGCCGCACGTCCAGATAGGCCTTGCCGGCGGTCATAATACCAAACCGTGCCTTAGGCGAGTCGAAGATGATTTTGTCCAGCTTATTGGCGCGCACATAGGCCAGTGCGGCATAGAATTTGTAATTGTTCAGGCGGGCTTCCTGATCCAGCGGCGGATCGGGCCAGCGAATGGACAGACCGCCTTCAGGCATCTCAAAGTCCGTCGGAATCAGGGTCTGGACACGGTCCGGATCCAGTTCAACCGATGAGCTGGACTCCAGAACATCGGTGACGCATTTCATGGCAACCCACAATCCGGAGTAACGGCTCATGGCCCAGCCGTGCACGCCATAGTCAAGATATTCCTGTACATTGCAGGGGTATAGCACGGGAATGCCGGCCGATTGCAGATTATGCTCGGACTGGTAGGCTACCGTCGATGATTTGGCGGCATGGTCATCGCCGGCCAGCAACAGCACGCCGCCGAATTCGCTTGAGCCGGCGGAGTTGGCGTGTTTGAAGACATCCATGGAGCGATCCAGCCCCGGTCCTTTGCCGTACCACATCGCAAATACGCCCTGTTTGGTGGCGCCCGGAAACAGGTTGACCTGCTGCGATCCCCACACTGACGTGGCCCCCAGCTCTTCGTTCACACCAGGTTGAAACGAGATTTCGTGTTCGGCCAGATATTTTTTAGCTTTCCACAAGCTCAGATCCAGATTGCCCAGTGGCGAACCCCGGTAACCGGAAATAAATCCGCCGGTATCCAGGCCAGCGCGCCGGTCGCGGTCTTTCTGCAGCATGGGCAGCCGTACCAGCGCCTGCGTGCCGCTCATGTAGACGCGGCCGCGATCCAGGCTATATTTGTCGTCAATGGTGGTATTCTTCAGGGCATCGTGTGCCACTTTGGGTAGCGGGGCATTCATACAGTTGTCTCCGATATGGTTCAAATGCACGCAAGTGCATGATTCCCCGACATTGCCATAGTCGTCTTGTGAACGGTATGTTCAATGGCGTGGAACGGTCGCCACCTTTGGTGGCGCTGGTATATCGTCCTGATGCTTGGCGGCATTTGCGTTGCCGTCGCGTATCAGTTTGAGCGATCCGGGGTAAACGCCCGCCTTGCGGCGGGTAGCAAATTCTGTTTCGCAACTCAATTGACGTTAACGTAAAGTTAAGCCATTTTCCTCCAATGGCGAAACAGAATTTACCCGGATTAGGGTATGTCCTAGAATGATGTTAGTCGTGTGCGCAACAAAGTGCAACAATCAGGAAAGAAAATTGAAGGGTTTATTATCAAAACTGGGCAGGATCGTATCTGCCATGGCGGCCAGGCCGTTGTCAACGGGCTTGCTGCTGACGGTCGTATTCTGGATAGGGCTGGGCAATTTCGTCGTGGCCGCGTGCGCAGGGCTGCTGGTTTCGTTTTTTATTTCTGCAGTGGTGTCAGTGTGGAAATTGAATCGCCAATCTGTGCGTGAGGGTAATTTGCCTGAGGATAAATAAAACATAGAACGTAGCGCGTTTGGGTTTCTTTTATGACAAGAAGCCAGATGCAATCGAGAGGCAATTTTTTTGGGGCGTTGAGCGCAAAAGCGACAGGGCTGTTTATGTATCGCTTTTCTATTTTTGTGCTGCCAATACCAGGGTGGTATGGTTATGCTAGGATATTGTTTTTATTAAATTTACTGGGGTGACTGATGGGGCTCGAACCCACGACAACCGGAATCACAATCCGGGACTCTACCAACTGAGCTACAGTCACCATCCGAGTAAGCGTAAGAGTATAGCAACTATACCTGCGCAGTACAAGAAGAAAGTCGCGCAACAGGCTATTTTGTTGTCTTTTTAGTGGTTTTGAAGCTAAGCGGGTGTTTTTGAATGTCTTCCCTGTGGAAATTTCTGGTTGAGTACGAAACCCATCTGATTTTCGCAGCAAGCGTGATCCTGAGCGTGTCTGCCGCGGTTCATATCGCGCTGACCAAGCGGGACGTGCGCGCCGCCATTGCCTGGGTGGGTGTGGTGATTTTTTCTCCTTTTCTGGGGCCTGTCCTGTATTTTGTCGTAGGCATCAACCGGATCCGGCAAACCCGGATCAAATCGCATCGGGACCGGTTGATCAAGGAGGGGGCCGATCACGCGAGCGTGACGGTAAGCGATCTGACACGGCATGCGGGACCTCAATGCGTTTCCCTGAAAAAAGCCAGCGATACGGTGACGCGTTTTCCTTTATGCGGCGGCAATGAAATCTTGCCGCTCAATGGGGGCGATCAGGCGTATCCGGCCATGCTGAACACCATCGATTCCGCCTTGGAATCCATTCTGCTACAAACGTATATTTTCGATAACGATATTGTCGGTCATCGCTTTGCGGACAGTCTCATTGCGGCCTATGAACGTGGTGTGCGGGTACGGGTGCTGATTGATTCCATCGGCGTTCGCTACTCGCACCCCACGATTGTGCATCGTCTTCGGGAGCATGGGGTAACGGTGGAGCTGTTTGAAACCAATGCCGTGACCTGGCGGATGCCTTATGCCAATATGCGTTGTCACCGTAAAATCATGATTGTCGATGGCGCAAGGGCGTTTGCCGGTGGCATGAATATTCGTGAGGAGTTTCTGACCGAAATCACGCGTGACAGTACGGCTCGGGATATCCACTTTCATGTGCAGGGGCCTATCGTGGCGCAACTGCTGGTCATCTTCTGTCACGACTGGCTTTTTTCGACTGGCGAGAAGTTGAAAATGGATGACTGGCTCGCACCGCAATCGCCTCTCATGCCGGCGGACATGGCGGCGCGCTGCGTGCCGTCGGGTCCGGATCGGGAAATCGAAAGCACGCACAAACTTCTGCTGGCCGCCTGCGCCGTAGCGCAAACGCATATCCGGATCCAGTCGCCTTATTTTCTGCCCGACCAGGTCCTGATCGGCGCGCTGACCACCGCAGCGCGGCGTGGCGTACAAGTGGATATCGTGATTCCGGGCCGCAATAATCTTCGTCTCATCCAATATGCCATGATGGCGCAGCTTGATCAGGTGATTGAGACCGGCTGCCGGGTATGGAAAGGCGCCGGCAATTTCGATCACTCCAAACTCATGACTGTGGACGACAGCTGGTCGCTGGTCGGTTCGTCCAACTGGGACTCGCGCAGTCTGCGGCTCAATTTTGAAATTGATATCGAAGTGTATGACCGCCGGCTGGCTGGGTGGATCAGCGAGACAATCGATAATGAAATCGCCCACGGCGAGCGCGTGACGCTGGAGTCTTTGCGCAGCCAGGGTTTGCTGGCGACACTGCGCAACAAGTTGATCTGGCTGGCGTCGCCTTATTTATAATATAAGTTAACGGCCAAAAGAGTAGTGGTGCCTCCGGCGGGAATCGAACCCACAACCACCCGCTTAGAAGGCGGGTGCTCTATCCAATTGAGCTACGGAGACAGTCTAGCCCGTGATTCTAACCCGAAGCGGCTTCATGTGTCACTCAATTCGCTACAATAGGCGCATAGCCAATCACAGAGTAAATAACAATTATGTCTATACTGTTTGATGTACATCCGGTCAATCCTCAGCCGCGCCTGCTCAAGCAGGCCGCTCAATTGCTGGATAACGGCCGTTTATTGGCCATACCCACCGATTCCAGCTATGCGCTGGTCGCCCGCCTGGATGATAAAGCGGCTGCGGACGGATTGCGCCGCCTGCGTGGGCTGGATGATCGGCATCACCTGACGTTGCTGGTGCGTGATCTGGCAGAAATTGCCAAATTCGCCAAAGTCGACAACGCGCAGTATCGTTTACTCAAAAACGCCACCCCCGGCCCCTGGACCTTTATTCTGGAAGCGACCAAAGACGTGCCCAGACGAGTTTCCCATCCCTCGAGAAAGACCATTGGCGTACGCGTGCCGGATCATCCGGTTACCTTGATGCTGATCGAAGAGCTGGGCGCGCCGCTGCTTTCGACCTCGCTGATCCCGGATGGCGAGGACATGCCCCTGAATGATCCGCACGAGATTACCGATCGCTATGGCCATGCGCTTGCCGGTGTTATCGCCAGCGGATCGTGCCCGATCCAGCCCACCACGGTGATTGATCTGACCACGGCGACACCGGAAATTGTCCGGCGAGGAGCGGGAGACCCGGCTACTATCGGTCTGGCCGAGTAAGTTCCCAACAAAAATACAGGCTCGTAAATCATTTGCCATTGTCGCCTGGCACAGCCGGCGCATCGGGGCCGACGTCGTCTGTAATGGGTTTTACGGATTTGTCATCAAATTTTCTATTAATTTTACGCATTTCAATTAAACTACCGAATTAGCTCCCCGTGGGGCAGTTTGTTCAAATTAACATCAACCTTTTCTGGACGTTTCTATCATGGCGGTCGACAGTTCTTCATATCCTGTATTCACGGGCAGTTTTCCTGCCCTGGTGACACCAATGCAACCCAATGGGGATATTGATTTCGACGCCTATAAGAAGCTGATCGACTGGCATATCCAGGAAGGGTCTGACGGTCTGGTGGTTGTGGGAACGTCGGGCGAATCTCCCACGGTGGATGTGAAGGAACACACCGAGCTTATCCGTGTCGCGGTTGAACACACGGCAGGCCGGATTCCAGTTATTGCCGGGGTTGGCGCCAATTCCACGGCCGAAGCCATCCACCTGACCAAAAAAGCCAGGGAAATGGGGGCTGACGCCGGTCTGTCAGTGGTACCCTATTACAACAAGCCCACGCAGGAAGGCTTGTTCCAACATTTTTCCGCAATTGCCCGTGAAGGCGACCTGCCTATCATGTTGTACAATGTGCCGGGTCGCACGGTGGCAGACCTGTCCAATGATACGGTTTTGCGTCTGGCCGAGGTGCAGGGCATTATCGGTATCAAGGACGCAACGGCCGATATCGCTCGCCTGGGTCTGCTGATGCGGGACAAGCCGGATCACTTCCAGGTTTTCAGCGGCGATGATCCCACGGCCGCCGCGCTGATTCTGCTGGGTGGTAACGGGAATATTTCAGTGACGGCCAATATTGCGCCTGCGCTGATGCATGAACTTTGTGTTGCCGCAAGGACTGGGGACGTCCCACGAACACGTGAACTGAATACGAAACTGGCGCGTGTCAACAAGGTGTTGTTCCTGGAGGCCAACCCTATTCCCGTTAAATGGGCGCTTGTGCAAATGGGTCTGATTCAGGCCGGGTACCGGCTCCCCATGTGTGATCTGGGTGCCCAGCATCATGAAACTGTTCTGACTGCCCTGAAAGATCTCGGGCTGGTCAAATAATATAGGATTGAGAATATGCGTATGAATGCACGCTTTCTTGCAGTATCAGGTTTACTGTCGCTCACCATGCTGGCAGGATGTAACGTCATGGACGAAGTCATGGGTGATACCGAACAGGTTGACTATAAAAGTACCGTAAGGGGCGATCCGCTCAGCCTGCCGCCAGATTTGTCATCTTCGCAGATCAAACCGGCATATAAGGCTCCGGGTGGCTACGCATCGGCCAACGAATACAACAAGGCCGTGGCCCAGGCTAATAAAAATGCCGCTTCAGGCTCATCCGTCCTGCCGCAAACGCCCGGCCTGCAAATCCAGAGCTCCGGCGCCAACCGCTGGCTCGAGGTCAGCCAGGAGGCAGGAGTAGTCTATCCGAAACTGATTGATTTCTGGGTTGATACGGGCTTCACTATCAATCGCGACAATCCCCAGGCGGGTCTGATTGAAACCGATTGGGCCGAAAATCGCGCAAAAATTCCGGGCAACCTGTTGAATCGTGCGCTAGGCTCCATCATCAATATGGTTGAAGACAGTGGTGAGCGAGAACGCTTCCGCACTCGTCTGGAGCGCTCCAACGGCAAGACATTGGTGTTTATCAGCCATGAACGCATGGTCGAAACACCAATGGATCGGGATGGCACCACATTCAAATGGCTGCCAGCCAAGGAAGATCCCGGTCTGAACGCGGCCATGCTGTCGCGGCTCATGGTATTTCTGGGGGCAACCAAACAGCAGGCTGAAGCCCAGGTTCGCCAGAGCGCGGCGGCCGCCGCCGCGCCAACCCATCCTGTCGTGATGGCCGATGCCGCCGCGCTGCCGCTGCAAATGGGCCAGAGTCAGGCTTATAATCAGGTCGGGGCAGCGATCAATTCAGCCGGATTCACGGTCGATCGCCGTGATCCTCAAGCCGGCACCTATGTGGTTCGTTATCTGGATACCGACACCGGCGAGAAGCGTCAGGCGTCCAACTTTATCAGTCGCCTGTGGGGAGACAAGGGTAATCTCACTCCCTTGCCTTACACGATCGTGGTCACCTCCGAAGGCAATCAGTCTGTTGTGACGGTACGTAACGAAGAAGGGCAGGCAGACAACAGCGCGACAGCACGTCGTATCCTGACGGTGCTTGGCGAGCGGATGTAATCGATATCAGCTCATCGCACTGGAGATGTTCAAAACAAAAAGGTCCGACAAAATCCATGTCGGACCTTTTTTTATACCCTCGTCTCAGTCGAACTACCGCTTTTTACGTGGCGATAACCCAACCATCATCCAGCCATTCCTGCAACAGGGTCAGCGTTGCGGCGTTGGCTTTTTTCAGATCACGTGTCTCAAGCCTGCGAGTGTCGGCAAATTTTCTCAGAAGGGCATTGGACTTCGTCTCCAGTGCTTCGCCATTGATAAACACGTCAGCCCCGCGATAGATCATGCGGCTGCGACGGTCCAGTTGCAGGCTGCCGTTGCGATCGATCACGTCTTCAATATCGATCATGTCTTCTGCGATTGGGAAAACAGACAGTGAATTGGGTTCGGTCAGCCAGCAGCCCAGAAAGCGGGCGGCCATGCGTTCGGTAAAGTCAATTTTCTGCACGGCAGCCAGCGCACTGCTGATGAGTTCCTCGGGCAAAGCGGCCGGGGTCTCCGTCGCTGCCAGGCCTTTGTCGCGAAACATACCCGACAAATCCGGCCCCGGTAACGCTGGTGTTGAATAGGGACCAAAACCGAGCCCGGCGCGTGCGCTTAACTGGTCGGCAGCCACTTCAAGCAGGCCTCGCGCCAGTACGGCCAGCGGAGGTGCCCGAAAGCCGATGGAAACGGTAATACACTCGTCGGAAAGCGAAATGCCATCATGCGCAACATGGGGCGGCAGATACAGCATATCGCCGGGCTCCAGGACAAACTCTTCTTCAGGCGCAAAGTGCTGCAAAATTTTACACGGGATGTCGGGAACGAGTGACAAATCGGTCTGCTGACTGATGCGCCAGCGTCGCTGGCCGCGGCCTTGCAACAGGAAGACATCATAGCTGTCAAAATGCGGGCCGACGCCGCCGCCCAACGAGGCCAGGCTGATCATGATGTCGTCGAGCCGGGCGTCGGGAATAAAACGGAATTGTTGCATCAGTTCTGCGGTGACATCATCATGCAGATCGACGCTTTGTACCAATAGTGACCAGTTCGGCTCGGCTACTTTCGGAAAGCGCGAGAACGGGCCGTTTTCCATATTCCATTGCCCGTTTTCCTGCCAGATCAGGCGTGATTCCACATCATCCTGTTTGGCAAGCTTCTTTAACCTTGCAGGCGGCAGCGGGCAGCTGTGCCCGGCCTCAACCGCCTTGCGGATCAGCAACGGTTTTTTCTGCCAGTAGTTTTTCATGAAATTGGCCGCGCTGCGGCCACCCAGCAATGTCATGGGCGCGTCAATGTTGATAGGTTTCATGATTCTCCGCCAAATCGATTATGCAGTTTGTACAGGGCGTCCAGCGCTTCGCGCGGACTCATGTTGTCGGGGTCGAACCCCTGCAGCGCCTCGCGGAAGGCGGTCAGCTCAAGCGCATCATCGCTGTGTTGATCATCGCTTTCGTGTGTGGCGCTGAACAGATTGAGTTGTGAAATATCGCCGGCCTGGCTTTCCAGGCGATCCAGCTCCCGCTTGGCCTGGCGAATAACGGCAACAGGCAGGCCCGCGCGCTGCGCGACCTGAATCCCGTAGCTGCGGCTGGCCGGGCCGCTTTGAACTTCATGTAAAAAGACAAGGCCGCTGGCTGCTTCGGTCGCAGCCAAATGTACATTGAGCGCCGCCGGGTTCAGATCCGGCAGGCGGGTAATTTCAAAGTAGTGTGTGGCAAAGAGCGTGAGCGCATGATTGTGGTCCAGCAGCCGGCACGCAATGGCCCAGGCCAGTGACAGGCCGTCATAGGTAGAGGTGCCGCGACCAATTTCGTCCATCAGGACCAGGCTATTGGGGGTGCTGGCAGCCAGAATGGTTGCCGCTTCGGTCATTTCCATCATGAAGGTGGACTGACCGCCGGCCAGATCATCGGCGGCGCCAATGCGGGTGAAAATGCGATCAATCACCCCGATGGTTGCGCCGCTGGCCGGCACAAAGCTGCCCATGCGCGCCAGCAGCACGATCAGGGCCGTCTGCCGCATATAGGTGGACTTACCACCCATGTTCGGACCCGTGATCAGCAGCATGCGCCGATCGGAATCCATCTGGCAACTGTTGGGAGTAAATTGCTCAATCGTGTGTTCGACCACAGGATGTCGGCCTGCTTCGATATCGATAATCGGGGAGTCGGCCAGTTGCGGCGCGATCCATTCGTTATCGCGCGCATGGCTGGCCAGTGCCAGGTAAACGTCCAGTTCGGCGATGGCCTGCGCGCAACGCTGCAACGGCGTCACCCAGGCGTGCAGCGTGTCGAGCAACTGGTCGTACAGCCATTTCTCGCGTGAGAGCGACCGGTCGCGTGCAGACAATACTTTGTCTTCGAAGCCTTTCAATTCAGGTGTGATATAGCGTTCGACATTTTTCAGCGTCTGTCGGCGCCGGTAGTCTGCGGGTACTTTGTCGACCTGCCCCTTGGAGACCTCGATAAAAAATCCATGGACCCGGTTAAATTCAACCCGCAGATTGGCAATGCCGGTGCGTTCGCGCTCCCGCGCTTCGAGTTCGACAAGAAAGGCACCGCTATCGCTGGCCAGGGTGCGCAGCTCGTCCAGATCGGCATCGAAACCTTCGGCGATCACACCGCCGTCACGGATCATGGCAGCCGGTTCAAGCGCAATGGCGGCCTGCAAGCTCGAGTGCAATTGCGTATCCAGACCCAGCTCTTCGTTCAGCGCGTCCAGGCGTGCCGCATTGGCGTGCTGGTTACGCAGCAGAACCTGCAATTGGGGTAGCCGCTGCAAGGCATCGCGCAGGCTGGCCAGCTCGCGTGGCCTGACCGAGCGCAGCGCAATCCGCGTGGCGATACGTTCCAGGTCTGGAAAGGCGTTCAATTCGGTGCGCAGGTTGTCCAGGGCGATATGGGGGTGTACCGGTCCGTCCGGGCGGCCAGCCAGCATGGCCGCGACCGCTTCCTGGCGGGCGCGGATCTGGCTGTTCGAGCGCAGCGGATGATGCAGCCAGTGTCGCAACATGCGGCTGCCCATCGGCGTCTCGCAGTGATCCAGCAGCGAAAAAAGGGTGGGGCGTGTTTCACCGCTGATTGTCTCGGTGATCTCCAGATTCTTTCGGGTGACCGGATCGAGCACCAGATAATCCAGAGCATGATCGACCATGATGTGCTGGACATGCGACAGCGATTGGGTCTGCGTGCGCTCGACATAACGCAGCAGGGCACCGGCAGCACAAATGGCCGCCGGCATATCGGTCATGCCGAAGCTGGCGAGCGAATCGATTTTAAAATGCCGGCACAGCAGTGCGTCGGCATCGTTCATGTCGTAGTGCCAGTCGGCGGTGTGACTGATTGAGCCGGTAAATTTGGTCTGAAGTGCGAAGGAGTCGGCATGGACAATTTCTGCCGGGGCGATGCGATGGATTTCCGATTCCAGCGCCTCCTGATCGCATTGCGTGACCTTGAACTGGCCGCTGGCCAGATTGAGCCAGGCCAGGCCATATTTGGGCGATTTGCCTTTGGCAGGCAGGAACACCGACAGAAGAGGGCGATCCAGTTTGGAAGGCAGCAGCGTCTCGTCGGTTAGCGTTCCTGGCGTAACAATACGCACGATTTTTCGCTCGACCGGCCCTTTACTGGTGGCCGGGTCACCGATCTGCTCGCAGATGGCGACAGACTCTCCCAGTGCCACCAGGCGCGCCAGATAAGTTTCCATGGCATGAACAGGCACGCCCGCCATAGGAATAGGCTGGCCATTGGAGTTGCCGCGCTTGGTCAGTGTCAGATTGAGCAGCCTGGCCGCTTTTTCGGCGTCGTCATAGAACATTTCATAGAAATCGCCCATGCGATAAAACAGCAACACCGATCCCGCCTCCAGCTTAAGGCGCAGATATTGCTGCATCATGGGGGTGTGGCCGGAAGGCGCATGTTTATTGGGTTCTTCGACCATTGGTTTTAGACTGTCTAAAATAAATCCGTTTTCAATCGGCTATTTTACGATCTTCCGGCGCAGTGCTGGGCTTAATTTCGGTATGCTTACAACCGGAGATTGACGGTTTCGAATGTAGCGCTCTGTCTGGCGCGCGGTTGTGTGTCCCGCCAGGGCGGTCGCGTCAATCCCCTGTTTTTTAGCGTCCGTGAGCGATTTTGCCCGCAGGTCATGGATATTGGCATCCACAACGCCCGCAGACTTGACTGCTTCCCTCCACGTGTCACGGAGGCCCCCATACGTCAATTCCCGCCCATATCGGCTCACAAACAGAAAGGGATACTCTTTCCTGCCATGGAGGGCTTTGGCGCGCTGTATGGCGTCTTGTAGCTCCGGCGTCATGCCGCACGTCAATTTGGCGCCGGTTTTCTTCTGGGTGAACGATATCCCTGATTCGGATATATCGTCACATCTGATCGACAATACATCACTGATCCGTTGGCCGGTAAGGTATAGAATCTCCATAATGGATTTGAGGCGGATATTGGCGTGGTCATAAATGGCGATATATTCCTCATCCGTGATGTATCGTTCCCGCCGGCCTTCTTTGTGGCGTTTGATCCCAATACAGGGGTTTGAATCCACCATCTGCCACTCCACGGCATGCTGAAACACAACTTTCAAAAAACTGAGGATCCGGTTTGCCATTGCCGGTGTGTCAGATAGGCTGACTTTGATTTCCGCCACATGCTTTGTCATGACCTGATCGGGGGCAAACTCAGCGAGAATCTTATTCAGTCGGGTTGCTGCCTGTCGATACTGGTCGTAGGTGTTGTCAGATAGGGACGGCTTGATGTAGGTCAGGACCTTTTCAATCAGAGCAGGCATGCCGCCGCGGGGTTGATCGACGTGTCTGGCATAATTCTCCAGCGCTTCGGCGAGGGTTTTGCCAATTGGATTCCATTTGCCCTTTTTGACATAGTAGAAAGCGCCGTGCTTCTCATGGACACACGGGGGTAAGTGCTTGTCTTTTTTTCGTGGTCTGCTCATAGTCGTAATTTTGGCCGGCCAGTACTGGATGGAATTGAGTTTCCGAGGGTTTTTATAACTGCCGATCGCAATACGACAATAGATCGGTCAGGCCTGAACGCGCAGGGGATTTTAAGCTGATTAAGTACCCGCACCTGTGCAGATCGGTGTTTGCGCTGGGTAATTTCCTCGATTTCATCGTCTGATAGGGTTAGGATATTCATTTCATTGCTCCAACAAAAAGATCGCTCAAGGCAGGTTCCATTCTTTCTTAGTGATTGCCAGCATTCGGCGTATGGCGTCGGTCATTTCTCAATCCTTTCAAACTCAATCACCCAGACGAATGGGTTCGCCTCCCAGGATCCGGCGCCATTAATCTGCTCCCAGAGGCCTCGATACCAGGTTCGGGCTCGCTGCTGGTCATGCGGATTATCAGGCAACTGGCCGTAGGTGATGCCCTCGGCGAGTGCATCGGCCTCGCTGATATCCTGGAGGCGCTCGACGCGCACCGATTTGATTACCAGATTGATGCGGCTGGCCCAGCGCGGTATATGGATGCTTGGTTTCCATGGCCCATACACGTATGGGTCAACTGAGAATCCGTCTGCTTTGTAAGCGACGTCATCAGAACGTCTGCTTTCTGGCTTGTCATTCCCACGATAGATATGAGCGAACGTCTCTCGTACCCAAAGGCGGTCGCCAGGCTGGCCAAGATGGCAATTCGCCAACCCGAGCGTCGCTTTTGTCGCAGATCCCTGGCTTTTGAGGATCCGACGTGTTTGCGTTTTGTTGCCGGCCAGCAAAGCTCTTACCATAGGCGCCGAAAAGAGTATCGGGCGTTCCTTCATATTTCCTCCAGTTCTGTCTGCATAAACTCATCCAGTCGACCCTGCAGCGATTCAATCTGTAATCTGATTTTGTCCATGCTGCCGTTGGCCTTGAAGACCATTTCAAGGACATACATGCCTTCGTCGCGCCATTTGGTGCCAATTAGTACCTTCATGTCGCGTGGCAGGTGTTTTGCCAACTGCAGCAGGGTGTCCAGGAGGTTGTATGCCTCCTTATGTATCGGAAGTTCAGTGTGGAGTGCCATAATAGATAAAGGACTAAATGGTTAATCTGCGGACAACGCGGACTCGGAACTCATCATCCTTGACGTAGTTGCTCTGACTCCCATTGAGGAAATTCTGAATAGCAGCGCTGTAGGCGCTGACCTGCGTGGAAGTCCAGTGCCAGCCGCTTTCGAACTGATCTGGAAGGTTGGCATACAGCAATGCGGATTCGCGCTTGGACGGCAAGTAAAAATCTGTATGGCCATCGCAACGCACCGTTGTCGCCAGCTCAGCGGCAGGGAAAGTGCCATTTGCGCGTAAGATGGCCTGTGTATTGGCCTGACCATCCCATTGATCGTCTGCGCCGTCGATCTTCGTGCCATAACCGCCCCATTTAATATCGTCAAATTTGGCGCTGGAATCGACAGCAAGGATCAGGTGGTAATCAGGTTTGCCGCCATGGCCACGCATGATGCCGGCACAAATGCCACCCTGGCCGTGCCAGTATTCGCCTATTTTGGGGACGGGCGGAGTGCCCGAATCCACATGCATCGTTACCTTAATTGTGCTGCCGATCTGCTCAAGCAGTGATCGCAGCGGGATATCAACCTTGGCGTTTTCCAGGGCGAGTGTGACTGTTTGGCTCATTTTGGTATTCCTATGAATGCGCGACGTTGAAAATGACTGAATTACAAAATTTTTAATCTGCGGACAACGCGGACTCGGAACTCAATATCCTTGCCGTTGCCGTTCTGACTCCCATCGTTGAAAAACTGAATAGCAGCGCCGGTGGCGCTGACCTGCGTGGATGACCAATGCCAGCCAGCGTCCATGGCTTCGGCTCCTTCTTCTTGGAACTCAGTCGCAGCAGTCTGTTCGGGCAGATCTTCCCTGTAGACATCGGTTGCCGGCACGGCATTCGCGTTCTCGCCATCGCGCCATGAGCAATAGTTCTCCCGGGTGGTGGGCTTCAGGTGACGGTAGACTTGCTCCAGCTCGTCACGAGCGGGGATGTACCAGGGCACTTGCCCGTTGATTGTTAAGCCCAGTGCACGCTTTGCAATGTCTGATCCGGCGTCCGCCATGGCCAGGGTGTTCTTGAAGCCATCGGACACGCTATTTGCGCTTTCAATTTTGTCGTAATGCTCGCTCCATTTGCCGATAAACTGGCCTGACTCTTTCGGGGCGACGACCAGCGCATACAGCTGGCCGTCAATATTGATCTGGCCGAAATAGAACCCGCCGGCGAAAGCTGTGCCAGGGGTAGCAGGGACTTCTGCTTTGCGTACTTCTTCGATTTGAATGGTTTCCATGGTTCTCTCAATGTTCGTTGCTGCAGGGGAAAAAGTTGCTACTGACCTTCATTGCAGTCGCCTTCCGTTTTAATTCGTTGCACTGTGGAAAAGCCGGACTTACTTTTAACGTTACCCGGTGAATAACGCCGGGCGAAAAGCGACTGCAATCAAGGTGCTGGCAACCGGCCAGCGCGGGTCCTGAGCCTGGGTGATGCTTATATCCCAGCTATGCAGGCGTTGTGTTCAATTACCGTTTACGTTTTGGCATGAACATGTCGTTCTCGGGGCAATCCGCTCCGTCGCACATAGAATCTCCTACATGGAAATGCCGACAGCCGGTCGGCGCAGAAACGAGCAATTAGCTCGAATAGAGGAATGAGTGCGGCAGATGCCAGCACGCATGCTAACCAGAGCAAAGGCGCGTAGTTATTCATCTCCGACGCTCCCGGATGAACCGCACTATGTCCTCGCCTGTATTAATAGGGCCATAGATAACGACGCCGCAATCGTGACCAATATCGTCCAGAAGGTGATTGAGGCGCTTGCGGTCTTTGATCTGCGTGTCAAGCTCATGGCGCGGCAATTGGTGGCGAATATGACTGAGCACCAACTGCTCGATTGTTTGGACGGGAATCATAGGTACCCCTCATATTCGCGGCCGCTCAACCCGTACATTATTAATGCGACAAATGCCACGACGGCGGCAAGATAGAGCACCGCCTGCCGGCTCCAAAGCGCTAAAAGAATGCATGCTGCGAAAGCCAGCAGGGTGTACAGGGCAATTTTCATTTCAGTTTTCCCTCGCTGTACAAATGAACTTGGTCGATAAACCCACGATCTCCGGGCGGGATTGCCAACCAAACTAGGTGCTCTTGATTCCTCTCTCCGCCATAGAGCACCAGCCACGTATGATTGTCTTGGACCTTGTATGCGAAGGTGCCGTCCGATTTTTGATCAAGGATTAATCGCAAAGAGCGTTTGTTAGTCAGTGCTCCTACTTGCGTTTCTGGAATAGATTGTGAGAGGTCACCGATTTTCAACATCGGAACCCCGTACGCCAGGTCACCGGTGATACGTTTTTGGGGAATCAGATCGGCATCTTCCTTCATGGCATCCTCTGCTTGGCTCAGACCGAGCCCGTGGCGCGGGATCAGATTTGCTGGGTTATCCATTTCAGTTCCTCATCATGTCTTTAACTGTATTGACCGCAGTCAATTCAGAATTGGCGAGATAAGCCAGGTCCAGGCGGGGCAACACTTCGTCAATCACATTCACGCCAATGCGGATAGGTTCCAGGAGCCGCGCGGGCAGTTGGACGCCGGCAGCGATCAACGTCCGGGCTTCGTCCAGGGCGCGGGTTGCGCCGCCATAGATGTTCAGTTCGAGTTCGAAGCGCTTGTCATTGAGCATGGCGACGGACATCATGTTGAAAGAGTCCACCAAGCGATTGAAAGCGTAGATATCGGGCGTGGCCTTGATCACTTCATAGGCAAGGCGCGCATCAAGGGCCACGGTGCCGCGCAAGCCCGTAACGGGTATCCTGATTGCACGAGGTTTGCGTGGGCACCGTTTTCTCATGGCCGATCCTTAAACCTCGGTCCCGTTCTGGACGAACAGCGTTTTTATGGATACCTGTTCTTCCACTTTGGCAAGCAGTTTGGTGACAGCATCATCCACAGTCAGATCAGGGCGGACCAGTTCGTAGAAAAACATTAGTGCGCCTGCTTTCTGACGGTAGCGTAGGCGGGCAGTGATCACATAGCCTTGGTCCTGCCAGAAAACGGGAATGCCAATGGCAAACTTATTGAAGGCATCCATGCGCTCTGCTGTGGCCGCATCGTCGTTATCGACGAAGGTGAGGGCCATGCCGCCCGATTGCGTACGAACCGCCGACTTGAAGCTTTTGTCAGAGTTGATTTCCAGCTCCCGAGCCATGGACAGCATGTCAATCCCGGATGGCCAGCTCGCTGCATCGTCGGGTTTATGGATGTCTTTATTGTTGTCCTCAAGAAAGACAGCAAAGTCAAATTGACTGAATCCCTCTTTGTTCTTTTTATTCCAGGTACGCCACTCATAGGATGAAGCGGGAATGAATTCGGCTCGGAAGTCACGCCAGCCAGCAATGCTATCGGTGCTCTGGGCGATGGGCTGGTGTTCGTTGAAAATGGCAACAATACGCAGCGGACATGTTGTGCTTTCGTGATTAACCATTGCATACAGTCGCGTCTCCGGCGTTTTATGCGCGTTGACATATTCGGCAAATGATTCTGCCGTCGAAAACTTTAAACAACCGGTTTTGCGGTACGGTGCGGGTTCGAGCTTTTCCAGTTTCGCATCGGTGTCGATGGAATATCCATCCGGGACGGCAAACAGCGTTCCACGCTGCCCGGTGACGAGGGTGAAAGGCTTTGGCGTCAAACGCGCGACTGTTTCGGCCAGGTTGGGTGTATCTGTGGTTGGATTCAAGGTAAGCTCCTTATTTTTTGAGGGCGATGACATCCGCTGAGCCGGGAATACTGACCGCGCTCAGTGGCAATTTCTGTTGGCGCGGATCCTCGGTGACGAGGTTGCCCTCTGCCGTAGCAAACAACATCGTGGACTCTGGCTGATCCTGCGGCACCTTGACCGTCACCTTGTCGGTAATGTCGATGGCATTCATGCGCGAAAATTTCTTTATGGTCAGCTTGATGACGATTTCGCCGCTTTTGCCGGTGTCTTCAACCGCTTTCACAATGTCCTGCAGCTGCTCTGTGAGTTCGTTGATCAGGACGCCGCGACGGATCTTGCGCAGGGTTTCGTCAAATGGGGTTTGGGCCATGTTTGGAATTCCTTTATGGACTGGATGCTGGAAATGACTGAATTACAAAATTTTTAATCTGCGGACAACGCGGACTCGGAACTCAATACCCTTGCCGTAGTAGCCCTGATACCCATCGTAGAAAAGCTGAATAGCAGCGCTGTCGGCGCTGACCTGCGTCGAAGTCCAATAGCAATCGTCAGCCATTGCTTGCTCGCCGTCATCTTGGAAGGCTGTTGCGGCGGTCTGGGCTGGATTGTCTTTGGTGTACGCAGCTGTGGGCGGCACGGCATTCATGTTCTCGCCATCACGCCACCAGCAACCATTGAGCCGGGCGGTTGGTTTCAGGTTGCGATACAGCACCTCCAGCTCGTCGCGTGCAGGGATATACCAGTCTGATTTGTCGTTGATGGTCAGAGCCAATGCCTGCTGAGCAAGTTCTGATTCAGCTGCGGCCATGGCCAGTGTGTTTGTTAAGCCGTCGACCATACTGCGAGCGTCAACCGCCTGGCCATACTCGCCCCAGACGCCTTCGAACTCGCCGGCCTCTTTGGGAGATACAACCAGTGCGTGGGCGACGCCGTTGATGTTGATTTGGCCGAAATAGAACCCGCCGGCGAAAGCTATACCAGGGGTAGCAGGGACGTCGGTGTTCTGAACTTCTTCGATTTGGATGGTTTCCATGGTTCTCTCAGTCAATGTCGCCGGCGGCCAGTCTCTTGAAATCGGGCTTAGGCGGGGTGGATGTTCGGCGCTTCGCAATGATCAGCGCCGTTTTGTTTAAGCAATAGGCAAGGGCAGGGGATTGCATCGCGACCTCAAGGGGGATCGTCAATCTGGATCGACGGGCGGCCTCTTGAAGGTCAGCGATGCTGGGTTTCATGTCAGATCTGCCGCAAACCCCACGAAGGGGACCAGGACGAACAGGATCAGGAAAAAGACCAGGCCGCCGATCCAACCCCAGACGGGGATGCGTTCTTCCTGCAGGCGCAGGTACTCGCTGTAGGAGAGTCCTGGCTTATTCAGCTTTCTTCGATCTGAAATTTCAACGAAGGCCCAGGTGAATATACCGGCGGCCAGATAAAAAGCGAGGGAGTGGATTGCATTCATTCGTCAGTCATCCTTCCGGAATTGTTCGGCGGACTTTAAAAACTGACTGAAATTAAGATTCTTGAAGGTCCCGGTCAGCCCCGGGTTTCTCACCACTACGCAGGTGACGCGTTCCGTGATAGGATCAAGTTTCCAAACCAACCCATCACAAAATAGGTGAGATATGAGCAACGAAAACAAAAGCAGCGGTAACGTGGTACCGAACCATTCGATCAAGCAGCCAGCACCACCCAATTATTCGCAGAAAGACCACGCGCCGAAAATGCCAGCCCCTCCACCTCCTCCGAACAAAGGAGGGAATAAATAAGGAAATACTATGCAAAACGATGCCGTTTCTACAGAAAAATTTACATTGGCTTATTCAATGTGCTACGAAAAGGCGCTCTACAAACTATATGGAAGAGTAGACAAAATATTTGCTTTTGTTTTGCTCTTATTCTCCAGCGCAGTCATTGCGCAGCTTAATATTTGGTCGATCGCGATAGGCTTGATTATGGCGATTCTCACCGCATATCAGTTTGTTTACGCTCCTGGCCAGAAGGCATCGTTTGCAAAGTTTCAATTTCAAGCCTACAAGAATATCTATGACCGATTTAGCGAACTGTCCGATGAGGAAATCTGGACTGAGTACAGAAAAATAACGCATCAAGATACCGATGAAATTCAACTGCTCGCCCACTGCGCTCGGCTTAACTCGCTGTCCATGTTAGGTTATAAAAGCGACCATCTACTTGTCGAAGAACGCCGCCTAACGCGCGCGGAAAAGATCTTTGCGCACATCATCGGCGAATATCCAGAATGTGAAATTCAAATCAGGCAATTGCTCAGGCAGAAGAAAATTGCCGATAAGGCGCAACAAAAATCAGCGAAAAATTCGTCCAAACCTTAATTTCAATCAGTTTTTAAAGAACAGTGCATTCTGTATTTCGAATGCATGGCTCACAATATAGCAAAGTATTGCTAGTCAATCAAGCAAAACTTTGCTAGTTTTAGGAAGTGACCAAAAAAAACCGCGTTAGCGGCGGGTGAGGAGACCAATTCTTCTACTTTTCAAAGGCGCTGCGTAGTTTGCTTCTGAAATTTTGTTGGGTTTCAAAGGCCGATGTTTCGCAATAAATAAAATGCCCCTGGGAGCCATCGTCAATTTGTCTTATTTTTTGTAATCTTTCTTGATCCAAAGCGTGTAATGTTTCCTCGTAAAATGCAAATTGCTTATCTGCTAAATCTTGAGCGTTTGCATAGGGTTTTCCTGTAATTCGCACAATATCCAATGCCATCTTGCGGTATATGGTTGGCTTGTTCAGTTCCGGATATGTGAAACGACATGCCTCGGTCAGAAATATCCAATGCTGTGCTGCGTTAGTTAACTCCTTTAATTGGATGTCGCTGGCATAGGACCATTGCGCTGTGAATATGCACGCCGCTGCCGTTATCGTTTTAAAAGCTGCGCCATTCATCGTCAAACCCCTTGGTTATAAGTGAAGACATATTACATAGTCTGTTACTTGTTCTCAAAAATTTGGGAAAACATCAAAAATAACATTCCCTACGTGCCTTCCTTTCTTACGCTGCCTCGCTACCGCTTTTTGTATCGTCGGCCTCCTGTTTTCCATCAGACATAGCTTTGTATGCAGCTTCGAGATGCTTGTAAGCGATCCGTTCCTGCTCTGTGAATGGCCGGAGCAATTCCCATACATCCACTTCCAAGGCGAGCGCTAAGCTTTCGACTTCGCTTAATTTGGCGGAAGGCATTTTGCCTGATTTGCTGGTTTGGCGCCGTTCCGGATTCAAATAGAGGCTGATCGTAGTCTGACCGACGTCCGATAATGCGCTCAACCCTTTCTGGGTTAATTTTCTTTGGCTCATGAAATGGGCCAAATTCTCAGCCAGTACGATGTTGATCGGTTTTTTATTCATGGCGCCAATATGCCGAATAACTCTAGCAAAGTGTTGCTTGTTTAAATAGCAAAGTTTTGCTATTATTCGATTATGAACATTCAAGACTTCAGACATTCGTTAATGAACCAGTTAATTGCCCGGAAAGGCGATTGGCAGGATATTGCAAAGAATTCGGGTGTCAGCTATTCCTGGCTGTCTAAATTCTCCAATGGACACATACCGAATCCCGGTCTTGCAACACTATCGAAGCTGAGCGATTTTCTAAATAAACGCTCCTAAGGAAATCCCATGTCCCTCATATACATCCTCCTGTCCGTCCAGTTCCTGCTGATCCTGATCATGTGCTCGGTCCTGTTTGTGTGCGCCCGGCTGTTAGGCCGGGCAGTGGTGCGGTTGAATAGAGCTGAAGAAACTATCGAAAAACATCGGATCCGAATAAACCGACGGACGGTTGAGTGCAGCCAGTTGGATACCAAAATTCAAGAGCTCGTTAACAGATGAGCGTTCAATCTTCCTGTGCTAATGCCTGGGCATTCTTGAAAAGTACATCAAAGCAATGTCCAACCTCATCATATGGGCCGTCCAAATTGATGAGTTCGTCTTTTTTCGCCTTCAGTGCGGCTAATAATCCGATACCTGTCTCATTTTTTTCAATTGTTGCAATCGTCACTTCAAGCGCCTTCTGCAACGCGTTAAGCCGTATTTCTATTTTTTCAAACGAATTTCCATTTTCCATGGTCGGTTTCCTTAAGAAAGGGTTGTTGGGTCGGATCTTCAATTCTATAGGTAAACCGGCCGCCCTAATGCAATGTGGCGGCCCGACTCGGGCACTCTGCATGCCAGTACCCGAACACCAGGCGCTCGTATATGCCGGTCGTGTGTTCCGGTACCGGTTTTTCGAAGGTCTCATGTGCCATGCATGCGGCCAGCTCCATCAGCTCTTCTGTCTTATCGGCAGTAAGGGTTTTCATCATTTTCACTCCAAGGAAATTTCATTAACTCCATTCTGCGCGGATGCACGTTCAACCGCACGCAGAGAATTTTGAATGAGGTTGCATATGTCCCTACAACATGCTCCAGTTCAGCCCATGTATCAAACCAAATCGGTTGAACAAATAATTCGAAGTCACCTGGGCAACCCCGCCACGCGTGACGAAGTCGCTTCTGCTGTTGGCTGGAAAGACCCTAGCAGCAGTAGTTCCCGTGTCCTGTCCGGCCAACAGGGTATCCAGTTGCGCGATATTAACCAGCTGATATCGGCCTGCGGGATGGTATTAGTTGATCCCAGATATTTGAATTGGCTTAAATACGGCGCGCAAATCGGTGCCAACTGCTGGTGCGAGCGCAATAACATGGCCGGGGCCTGCGCAGGAGGTCAGTAATGCAGGAGAAATTGCCTGGACGCCCCGCGGGGCCCATTGCAGAATCAGTGCTGGAGCTTTTATCCGAAAAGGGAATGCTCACAGTGCGTCAAATTGCAGACTTGCTTCTGCTCTCTCTTGATACTGCCAAATACACCTGCAGCCGCTTAGAGAGTCGTGGGCTGATCAGGGTGGTGCGCCGCGAACGCTTGCCAGGAGTCAATAAGCCGGTAGCTGTTTACGCAACGGTGCGGCGGCTGACGTTGTCGCCAGCGGTTCGAATGTCCTTTCCCTTCTGAAACGGTTCACATGGTCAAATATTCTTTTTCAAAAGTCGCTAAAGCTGCCTTAGCGGATGCGGAGCGCCTGGTTCCCCAATGGTTACCCGGCGGCGTCAGATCGGGTCCTGAATGGAAGTGTGGAAATCTGGATGGTGATCCCGGCGGATCGCTAAGCGTAAACCTTGTAAAGGGTGTCTGGTCCGATTTCGCAACCGGTGAGAGCGGGGCGGATCTGATTGATCTGTATGCCGCAAAATATACTCCAGGCGATAAGATCAAAGCCTTGCGCGAGCTTGCGGAGCGGTTAGGGATACCTCCTGAGCCCGATGACGCTCCTCGGAGAACGCCCAATTCGGTCGCGAAGACCGACGCTAAGCCCCGAACGTCTTGGGTGCCAGTATTACCAGTGCCCGACAGTGCCTCCACGCCGCCCCGTGCGCATCCGTTTCGAGGGCTGCCTGATGCGCTATGGACTTATAAGGATCAGCAAGCCCGAATTCTCGGATATGTGTGCAGATTTACAACATCAGATGGCGGAAAAGAAATTGCGCCGCTGGTCTATGCGAAGAACACCAATGCCAAAGGGGATCGGTACGAATGGCGGTGGATGCATTTTTCTGAACCACGTCCGCTGTATGGCCTTGCGTATCTGGGCGATGCAAAGCCGATATTGATCGTGGAGGGTGAGAAATGCGCGGATGCAGCCCGAACTGCATTGGCGGATTTATACGATGTGATTACCTGGTCGGGCGGCAGCAATGCCGTACATAAAGCGGATTGGTCAGTTCTCGCCCAACGGGAAGTGTTAATTTGGCCTGATACCGATTCGATCATGAACAAGGCTAAAACGGCGTACCTGGAGTATCACGATCAACCTGGACTGAAGGCTGCTTTGAAGATCGCGTCCCTCCTTCAAGCGCATTCATGCACTGTCAATATCATTCAAATCGACAAACCTGGCGTTATTTCTGACGGATGGGATATTTTCGACGCCATTGCGCAAGGCATGGATCAGGCAGCGCTGCTGGCTTGGATGAGGGGCAGGATCGTTTCACCCGACTCCTTTGCTGTATCGGACGCGAAAGATTCCGCTCCTGCGGTAGCTGAGAAAGGGGAGGAGACCCCTTCGCGGGCTGGCGCCACGACGTTATATGATCGGCTGCTGCGGGATGATCGCGGGAAGTTGGAAGATTGCCGTGAAAACGTCGCTGCATGTCTTGAGCACCATCCTAAATTGAAGGGTCGCCTGGCCTTCAACGCGTTCACCGCACGCGTCATGCGCGTTAAGCCAGTGCCGTGGAATGACAAGCCCGGAGAGTGGACAGATAACGACGATTTGGAGTTGAGTGATTTCTTGGCGCGTCAGGGACCCATGGTGTTTAAATCTCTGGCCAATGTTGGGCATGGCGTGCAGCTGGTTGCGCACCGAAATAAATTTCATCCACTGCAAGACTATCTGAACGCGTTGAAATGGGATCATGTTGATCGAAACACGGTCTGGCTGACCGATCTGCTCGGCGTGCCTGATAGTGACTATGTTCGCCTAATTGGGCCGCTGTGGCTGCGACAGGCGGTCAGCCGCGCTATGAATCCGGGTAGCAAGGCCGACTATGTGCTTATTCTCGAAGGCCTGCAGGGCATTCAGAAATCCAGTGCTTTGCGCGCACTGGGTGGCGACTTCTTCTCTGACGCGCCGTTGGACCTTAATAGCAAGGACGTCTATCAGACCATCAATGGGGTTTGGTTCTACGAGATCGCTGAGCTCGATGCGTTTAATCGCTCTGAGGCCACAAGGATCAAGGCGTTCATTACGCAGCCGATTGACCGGTACCGGTTGCCTTACGAGAAACGCATGATCGATCAGCCCAGGCATACGGTGTTTGCTGGCACAACGAACAATTATGAATACCATAAGGACACGACGGGGAACCGGCGCTTCTGGTCTGTGCGCTGTTCCAGAATTGACCTTGCCGGCCTGCGGACCGTAAGAGATCAGCTCTTCGCGCAAGCCTTGCATGAGGTGCGAGCTGGCGAACGAATCTACCCGACAAGAGAGGAAGAAGAAACACTGATTGTGCCTGAGCAGGAGATGCGCGAGATTGTCGATTCATGGCAGCAGATCATTCAGAACTGGCTGGACGCGCCGATTAATAAATCAACCCGGACGTTTACAACAAGTCAGATTCTGATGGATTGCCTGGGCTTTGAAGCGGCCAGGATCAATCCCACACGGCAGTCTGAGACGAAGGTCGGCGCTATCATGCATAAGCTGGGTTGGAGAAAAAAGCGCTCTTCTGCGGGCACTAGAGGCTATTACTATCAGCGGCCGGACACGCAGGAAGCGGCAATAAACCACAAAGGGCATGTGCCATGACTTAGCGCCAGCATTCATTCTCGCTCTATTCACTTGCACGCCTGACTGGCTTTACATGCTGGTCAGGGATATTTACGCGCCTACTAAACGGATCGTCCTTCCAGTCACTATTACGAGGTTAGACAATGAAAACACTATATAAATCAATGACCTGTCCTACCGTCCGACCTTTCCAACCAGCCCCATCACGTGCATGCGTGGGCGCGTGCGGGCGCCCGCCTGCCCGTGCGCACGCACACGCGTATGTACATCCATGTCAGGTAGGTTAGGGTGATATATAAGTTATTGATATTAAATAATTATTTAAACGTCCAACGTTGTCTTGAAAATTATCTGGTAAGGCGAGGGGAATATGCAGAGAATTAATTACATTGATGGTCGGTTAATTGAATGGGCAGAATGGCGCGTGGGCGGCTCTGGCTATCGTGGTATTGATTTCGAATCGGAAGGCAACGAAACGCCGCGTGCTTTTGTGGATTACACGGCAGATCAGGATCAGGCTTGCATGGAGATGGACTTGGCGATCGCGTCGTTGCCGCCTGAATTAAAGAAAACAGTAGTTGCGGTGTACACATGGGAAGGCGGTCTGATGATGGTGACACATCGCCTTCGAGTCACACGAGCAACAATTCATCGTCGGCTGTGCCAGGCTGACCTACGGCTTGATGATTACCTTGCTGGCAGGCGGTTTGTGGTGAGAGAGATTGGAAAAGAAATTGTGGTGTTGGATTAAAAACAATTTTGCAACTTATACCGACATGGGTAATATGTGATACGTTCAGGCGGTTGTTGCGACAGCACTGGATGTGTAGTAGGGACAGGCCCGGATCATTTGGAGTGATCCGGGCCATTTTATTGGGGGTTCGAAATGATCGACAGCAATGATCCTATTGAACGCATTGAGGCGAAGCTGGATTTAATTCTGGCGATGCTGCTGGATGACGAGGACACAGAGGTGCAGTTGCCAGAAGACTTCTCCTTGGACGCTTCGCCGTTTGGAACTGATCGCGATATCCCGATGCTATGAGCTGGCGTGAAGACAAGTCCAGCACGCAACGCGGCTATGGATACAAATGGCAGCAAGCCAGAGCGGGTTATCTGAAACTTCATCCACTGTGTGTCTACTGCAAGCAGATTGGAAGGGTCTCACCGGCGACAGTCGTCGACCACAAGATTCCGCACCGAGGCGACATGGCGTTGTTCTGGGACAAAACGAACTGGCAGTCACTTTGCGACACATGCCACAACTCCATCAAACAGCAGGAAGAAAGCACTGGCACCGTGAGGGGATGTGACCTCACGGGCGTGCCGGTTGATGCGCGACACCATTGGAATGTGGAATCGCGACAGAACAAATGAGAAACGTTCTCATTGACACGATTTTATAGAGGGGAGGGGTGGGTCAAAAGTTCAAGACCTGCCGCTTCTAGACCAGCCGCCCATCGCTTCTTGCATCAGCGGGAAATATGGGGTGGGGGGTATAAGACACTTTAAGGAAAAATAATGGCCGGAAACTCATCATCTGGTCGCCGGCCAGTGCCGGCGGCTATCCACCTGTTGCGTGGGAACCCTTCGAAAAAAAATTTCAATGATCTCCTGTCGGGCGAAGTGCCCTGGAGCGACGTAGCAACGCTGCCGCAATGTCCGGGTCATTTGGACGAAGTGGCCCGGCAACGATGGGAAGAAATTTCCGGGGACCTGCATTCCCTGGGATTGCTGGGGCGCCTGGATCGGGACGAATTGGCGGTGTATTGCCAGGCCTATAGCGACGTGGTTCGCTACCGCCAGAAAATTGTTGAAGAGGAAGCGCGGCACAGCACCGGCCACGTGCTCATCACAAAGAATGGCTTTCAGCAGATCAGCGCCTGGAAAACCTTGGAGAAACAGGCCATCGAAATGATGCGTTCTGCCGGGAACTCCTTTGGCATGAACCCCGCTGCGCGCTCAAAACCAAAGGCGTCGCAGCAGCAGGGCCAGTTGTTTGAAAATGAGCAGCAGCAAGTCGCAAATAAATACTTCTGACCGTGCCACGGCGTATGCGCAGGCGGTCGTAGCCGGGGAGATCGTCGCCGGCCCGGACGTGCGGGCAGCCTGTCGCAGACACTTGAAGGATTTGGTAGACGGTCCTGCGCGCGGCTTGTACTGGGACCTGGAGGCGCAGGCGCATGTCCTAGGGTACTTCGAAGAGGTTCTTTGCCTGAATGGTGGTCAATATGAGGGTAAACCATTCGAGGTTCTCGGCTGGCAAGCATTTGTACTTGGCAGTCTGTTCGGATGGAAGGGGTCGGACGGCTATCGGCGGTTCCGGGTGGCGTACATCGAAACCGGCAAGGGGTCTGGTAAATCCCCGCTGGCGGCGGGCGTCGGTTTGTATTGCATGACCTCCGATAGTGAGCCGCGAGCAGAGATTTACTCGGCTGCTGCGAACCGCAAACAGGCGATGGTGCTGTTTCGAGATGCGGTGGCAATGGTAAATCAATCGCCGCTGCTGACAGATCGGATTGAAACATCTGGCGCACCGGGCCGGGAGTGGAACCTTGCTCATGTTGAAAGCGGTTCGTACTTTCGCACGTTGAGTTCGGACAAGGCGCGTTCTGGAGAACGCCCGCACGTCGGCCTGCTGGATGAGATTCATGAGCACCGCGATGCTTCCGCTGTGGAAATGCTTCGCGCCGGCACCAAAAGCCGGCTACAGGCGCTGATTTTCATGATCACGAACAGCGGTAGCGACAAGGTAAGTGTGGGATGGGACTATCACCAATACGGCTCACAGGTGTGCTCGGGCCTTAAGGATGATGATTCGTTCTTCGCCTTCATCTGCGGTCACGATGAAGGTGATGACCCGTTCAGGGATGAATCATGCTGGCCGAAATCCAACCCCAGTCTGGATGCGGGGCTGCCCGGCGTGAAATACCTTCGGGAACAGGTCACACAGGCGCGTGGCATGCCTTCCAAGCAAGCGGCCGTGAAACGAATCAACTTCTGCATCTGGACTGAAGCGGCGTCTCCCTGGATCTCGGGTGAGACCTGGATGGATTGTCAGGATGACAGCCTCGTTGGGCTGGAGCCGTATTACGGACGGGATTGTTATGGGGGTCTTGATTTATCGTCCACGACCGATTTGACCTGTCTGGCATTGCTGTTTATGCCGACCGAGGACGATCCGTACTGGCGCCTGAAGCCGTACTTTTGGCTACCGGGTTATGACCTGCACACGAAGGCAGATCAGGATCGGGTGCCGTACTTGAATTGGCGCGATATGGAATACCTGGAAACACAGGACGGGCGCGCTATCAACAAATTGGCCGTGTTGAAGCGCCTGACGCAGATTTCAGAATATGTGAATCTGCTGGGTGTGGCGTATGACCGCTGGCGGATCGAGGATTTGAAAATGCTGGCAGAAAACGAAGGGATCAGTCTTCCGGAGTTGAAGCCATTCGGTCAGGGCTTCAAGGAAATGAGCCCGGCTCTGGATACGTTCGAAGCCTTGCTGCTCGATCGCCAGATCCGGCACGACGGCAATCCGGTCATGACCTGGTGCGCTGCCAATGCTGTTGTCACGAAGGATCCTGCAGGTAACCGGAAAGTGGCCAAAGATAAAGCCACGGGACGGGTGGATGGCATTGTTGCTTCCATCATGGCCTGTGGGATTGCGTCGGGCAGCGAGTACCTGGAAGACATCAGCTCTTTTATTAACGACCCAATTATCGTATAGACCTATGACCAGAACAGAACGCAAGAAACCAGGCCGCGTAAAAACGGCGCTTCTGGAATGGCTGGGTGTGCCTATCGCTTTGACAGACACTGCTTTCTGGAGTCAGTTTGGTACGACCTCGGCTGGCCAGACTGTGAATCAGAAATCGGTTATGCAGCTGTCCACCGTGTGGGCTTGCGCTCGAATCATTGCTGAAACCATTTCAACCTTGCCGTTGAAAGTGTATGAAAAGCGCTCGGATAGTCGCGTTATCGCGACCCAACATCCCATTTATTCGATCCTTCATGCTCAGCCCAATAAAGACACGACCGCCTCGGTCTTCTGGGAAGCCAAAATTGTGGCCATGCTGCTGCGTGGCAACGGGTTGTCCGAGAAAAAGTATATCGGTAACCGCCTGGTCGCGCTGGATTTCCTTGTCCCTGCCAGGCTGACGATCAATCGCGGAGCAAATGGGAAGTTGCGGTATCTCTACACGGAGAACGGCAAGCAGCGAGAAATACCAGAGGATCGGATCTTTCGCATTCCTGGATTCACGCTGGACGGCAAATGGGGGGTCTCGGTCATTGAATACGGTGCCAAAGTGTTTGGTTCTGCCTTGGCCGCTGCGGAGGCGGCCAATAGCACGTTTGAAAAGGGTTTGGCGCCGACCGTGGCATTCACGATGGACCGAGTCATAAAAGAGGACCAGCGCAACAAATTTCGGGAAAGCATGAAAAAAATCTCCGGCGCATTAAATGCCGGCGAGTCTCCATTGCTTGAGGCGGGCATGGATGCGAAAACAATAGGTATTCCTCCGAAAGACGCGCAACTGCTGGAGTCTCGGGGCTTCTCTGTGGAAGAAATTTGCCGGTGGTTCCGCGTCCCCCCGCACATGGTGGGCCATACGTCCAACAGCACTAGCTGGGGCGCCGGTATTGAGCAGCAGATGATCGGGTTTCTAACTTTCACACTACGCCCCTGGCTCACACGTATTGAGCAGGCCATCAATAAAGACTTGTTCTCTCCCGTGGATCAACAGCGCTTTTACGCGGAATTTTCGATTGAAGGGCTTCTGCGTGCCGACAGTAAGACTCGCGCTGAATACCAGGCAATCCAGGTGAATAACGGCATTAAGACTCGCGATGATGTGCGGCGCGAAGAAAACCTGCCTGCCAAAGGCGGTAATGCAGATGTGCTGACCGTGCAAGCCGCTATGACAACCCTTGACAGCATCGGACAAATAAAGGCTACCAATGAAAACCAGTGACATTCAGACTTTACGAAATAAAGTCAATTACGATCTTTCCCCTTTGGCGTTGGAAAAGTGGAATCCGGGCATCCAAGCAGCGGACTCTGACAGCAACACCACGATCAGCGTATTGGACGTTATTGGGGAGGACTACTGGACTGGCGAGGGCGTGACTGCGAAGCGAATTGCGGCCGCGCTTCGCTATATCGGCGATAAAGATGTGACTGTCAATATCAACAGTCCTGGCGGCGATATGTTCGAAGGGCTGGCTATTTACAACACCCTGCGAGAACACAAGGGAAAGATCACCGTCAAGATTTTGGGGCTGGCTGCATCGGCGGCTTCCATCATCGCAATGGCCGGCGACGAAGTGCAAATCTCCCGCGCCGGTTTCGTCATGATCCATAACTGTTGGGTGCTTGCCGCCGGCAATCGGCATGCCCTGCGTGAAATCGCCGACTGGATGGAACCCTTTGACCGGGCCATGGCGGGCATTTACCAGGAGCGCACCGGCTTGGATGAAAAAAAGCTGGAAGCGCTTCTGGATGCTGAGTCTTGGATCGGTGGTCAGGACGCCATTGACCAGGGATTTGCCGATGTGCTGCTGTCTCGTGACGCTGTGCATGAGGGCGGATCCGCACAAAACCTTGCTTTTGCTGCCCGCAAATTTGATCGGGCCATGGCCAGAAGCGGCATGCCTCGCACTGAACGCAAAAAACTATTCGATGAAATTAAGTCCAGCGCGCGTGATGCCGCTGGCAGCGGTACGCCTGGCGCTACCGGACACGGCACGCGTGACGCTGCCGTCAATGACCCGTCACCGGGTATCGCTGCACAACTAGCCAATAATCTATTAGGAGTTTTGAAATGAGTAATATCGGTCAAGAGTATAAGGACATCCAGGCTGCTCTGGAGAAAGTCGGTGGTGAGCTGAAGGAACACGCCGAAACTGCGCATGCGCAGATCAAGCAGCACCAGGCGCTGTCTGCTGAAACGAAAGAATCAGTGGATAAATTGTTGGTAACCCAGGGCGAGCTGCAGGCACGCCTGCAGGCCGCTGAACAAACCATTGTTGCACTGGATTCAGGTGGCGGCCGTACTGCGCCGCCAGAATCGATGGGCGCCATGTTTGTTGCAGCCGAGGGTTACGACGATTTCGCCCGCCGCGGCGCCAGCGGTGCCAAAGCCAGTTTTTCTCACACAGTGCAGGCTGCCATTACAAGCCTCGGGTCGTCCGCAGGCGAGCTGATCGAACCTGATCGCGTTGGATTGATCCAGCCAACCCGTCAGCGACTGTTCCTGCGTGATCTCTTGAACTGGGGACGCACCACATCAAACAGCATCGAATATGCGGTAGAGACGGGTTTCACCAACAATGCGGCGCCCGTCGCTGAAAACCCCAGCACCGTGAAGCCGTTGTCTGATATCACGTTCACACTGCGGTCTGCGCCGGTGGCCACAATTGCTCACCACATCGTTGCTTCAAAACAGGTGCTGTCCGATGTGCCCATGCTGATGAGCTACATTGACGGTCGTCTGCGCTATGGCTTGAAGCTGAAAGAAGAGGTGCAGCTGCTTAAGGGTGATGGTACCGGCCTGAATCTGAACGGCATTTTCACCCAGGCTTCGACATATGCCAATCCCGGTGTGACGGTCCAGAATGAAACAGCCATTGACCGTCTGCGTATTGCCATGCTGCAGGCCGCTCTTGCCGAATACGACGCCGACGGTATTGTGCTGAGCCCGATTGACTGGGCCCAGATTGAGCTGACCAAGACGACGGACAACCAGTATCTGTTCACGACGCCGCGCGGTCTGGCTGTTCCTGGCCTGTGGGGTCGTCCTGTGGTGCCAACAAAAGCCTTGGATGCAAATGAGTTCCTGGTGGGCGCTTTTGCACAAGGTGCCCAGGGTTGGGATCGGGAAGATGTCACGGTCGTTGTTTCGACAGAGGACCGGGACAACCTGGTTAAAAACATGGTGACGATCCTGTGCGAAGAGCGCGTTGGTCTGACTGTGTACCGGCCAGAAGCGTTTGTGAAGGGTAACTTCACCGGTCTGCCTGTTGATGATGGCGCTGGCGAGTAATTGAGCAGTTCGGATCGGGCTGCTACAGTCCGATCCGGTTACAAAGGGTCTATGACATGGCAACAGATATCGCAACGATCAAATTCATGTTGCGCATTGATGATTCGTCTGCGCTTGATGATGAGCAATTGGGCGTACTGATTGCTGCGGCTGAAGCGGAAGCCCTGCAGTTCATTGACGCGGATCAGTTGCCTGATGAATCAGAAATTGTGCCGGCGATCGCATTGTTGGTCGAGTGTGCGCACGATACCCTGACGCCAGACGAATTCCGGATTCGGCGAGAACGTGCTGAGTCCATTCTTTTTCCTTATCGCGAAAAGTTGGGCATCTAATGGCGCTCGCACATAAGCTGATTCACCGCGTGGTTTTGCAACGATATGACCGAGCCGCAGGAACGCTTGACCCTGAAACTGGGGATCGGTCTGGAGAATGGAAGGATATGGCCGTCTTGTACGCGAATGTCACACCGCTTTCTTCGCGAGAATTTTTGCAGGCGGGAGCAACCCAAAGTGAAGTTACAGCCAGGATAACTGTTCGGTACCGCGAGGATATTAGGGCCTCTGACCGGATCGTCTTTCGGGGAAAGATTTATAACCTGCATGGTATTCAGCCTGACAATAAGTCAGGACTGGAATATCTGACGATGCCCGTCTCCCAAGGGGTGAATAATGGCTGACATTGATATCAAGGGTATTGATAATGTTCTTAACACTCTCAATAAGCTTCCGCGAGATGTGGCGTCCAGCAGTCAAGGGGGTATGGTCAATTTGTCGATGCGTAAGGGCGCACGGTTGATCCAGGCTAAACAGAAAGTTATGCTCCAGGCATCTATCGATAAGAACGGCAGTGAATCCACTGGCTTGCTTATGAAGAATTTACAGATCAAGCGTGGTCGCACCAACAATGGACATAAGTTAGTCTTGACAGTGCGGAGAAAATCCTATCCCAAGAAGGAAGGACAGAAAAAGGCAGCCACAACGCGTCAGACAGCACAGTTGATGGAGTATGGCTCCAGCCATCAGCCAGAACAGCCGTGGGTCCGACCTGCGTTTGTGGCAACCGCTTCTACATCCATCGCAACGATCACAGACGACTTGAAAAAGAGAGTGGATAAGGCGGCACAGAAATACTTGTCGGAGGGCAAATAATGTTGCCTTCAGTGTTCCCAGTATTGAACGTCCCAGGAATTCAAAGTTACGTCGGGGCCTTAGACCCCAGAATATATGACTTCGGCAGCGCGCCTCAAGACGTTACTAAACCTTATATGACTTTCCGGAATGTGGCAGATGCTCCATATGAGCAAGTATCTGGTGCACCGTGCGGTGATTTTGATAGCGTGCAGATCGACATATATGCTGGCCCTGACGACAGCGAGCGGTCCACTGTTCGTGGGCTAGCCAGGGCAGTACGGGAAGCGCTGGATGACGCTGGAATAGCAAATAGGTTAATTATTCAAATGCGTGAGGCGGACACCAAGTTGTTCCGAATCTCGATTGAAGCGGATTTTATTACAAATAGATAGCCACCTGCGGGGTGGTTTTTTTAATGCGTCCTCCGGGGCGCTTTTTACTTTGGAGCGTCCAAATGGCAATTAAGACTCAAGGTTCCGGCCTTTACTTCGTCGACAGCATCACTGTTCCGGCAACGCGGGCAATTATTAAGCTGGTATGCCCGACGGGAATCCCGGGGGTGGGCGCAGGTGCTCGCAGCAACATTCCTACAACGTGTCTCGACGAGACCGAAGAGGAAACATACCTGTTGGGCCTGGCAGTGCCGGCGCAAATGGCAATTCCGTTTAATTTCGACCCACGCCAGGTATCGCATCAAATTCTGTTTGACCTCAAGGCGCTTGGAGAAAATCTCGAATGGACTGTGGGATTTTCCGACGGCATTGCTGCTCCCACGCTTGGCACCGATGATGTCATGGTGCCACCGACCGATCGTACTTCAGCTAGATTTACTGCGGCTGTCGCGGATGTGGCGATTGATATCGCGACCAATACGATCGTCACCGGCACGCTTACCCTTCAGCGCTCGGGCAAAACAACCTGGACTTGGAAATCTTAATCATGCTGGATAAAACATTCTTCGTTTCTCAGGAAATTCACGAAAAGGAAGTGGAGTTGGCCGACGGCAGCAAGCATATTCTGTACTTCAAGGAGATTCCTGCTGTGGAGTATCAGAAGTTTCGGATTGCGCAGCAGTCAGCAGATGACAACGTTCAGGCCGGCGCATTGGCAAAACTCGTTGCCGCCAGCCTTTGCGAGCCTGGCGGCGAGCCAGCAATTACCTATGAAGAGGCGTTGCTTCTGAAGGCTGAGCCCATGAACGCGCTGTTTGCCGCAATCATGGAGGTCAACAAGTCCCAGGGAAACGAATAAAGGGCGATGAGTGGTTCTGGCATGTGATAGCCCTGGCGCTCGGGGGCCGATCGGTTTCCGAGTGGAAACGATACATGTCAACGGCAGAGTTTAATCGGTGGGTGGCTTTCTATGAACAAAGCCCATTCGATGACCTCCACAGGTACCACAGACCCGCCGCGCTCGTTGCTCAGAAGATGGGTGGTGGGAAGTACGAAGATTATGTCGAAATGCTTGTAAACGATCAGACCCGGCAGGTTACAGACGCGGACCTGAATACATTTGCAGCATTTGGCATGACGCCGCCCGCTAATTTTGGTAAGGAATAACGATGGCAGCCGGAAGTATTATTATCGATCTGCTCATGAAGACGGGCAGTTTCGAGACAAACACCAAGAAAGCAGTTAATTCCCTGGAGACACTGAAAAAAAATGCATTGTCTCTTGGCGCGACCATGGGGACCGTCGGCCTTGCTATCGGTGCAGCGGCAGCCACAGCTGCGACGGTCTGGGCAAAGTCTGTTGCTAGTACCGGTAAGGAGGTATCGCGACTATCCGAGCTGAGCAATACGTCTGCGGAAACCTTTCAACGCATGGCATATGCGGCTAATACGGTCGGCATCGAAAACGAGAAGCTGGCAGACATATTTAAGGATGTCCAGGATCGCGTAGGTGATTTCATGACAACGGGCGGCGGCCCGATGAAGGATTTCTTTGAAAACATCGCGCCCAAAATTGGCGTTACAGCTGATCAGTTCGCTCGCCTTTCCGGGCCTGACGCGTTGCAATCGTTCTACGACTCCCTCCAAAAGGCAGGAGTTTCTCAGAGCCAGATGATTTTCTATATGGAGGCAATGGCTTCTGACTCAGCCCTGCTGGCTCCGTTGCTCGCCAGGAATGGCGAAGAAATGAAGCGCTTGGGTGATGAGGCTGCGAGACTTGGTGGCGTCATGAATAATGACACAGTCAAGGCCGCCAAAGAATTGGATAAGAACCTACAACGCCTGGAAACGATGTTCAAGGGGTTGAGTGTCACCATTGCCAATGAGATTCTGCCTGAAATCAATAATTTCATTAAATTGGCCACTGATTCTGCCACAAAGACCGATGGTCTTAAAGGTTCGGTTGATGATTTGGCGGGACAAGGGTCAATCAAAACATGGCTGATGGATGTTGGCAGTCTTCTGGCCGGTGTTGCTGATTTTGCCATATCTGCTGCCAATGCGGTCCGGGCATTCATTGCCGCGGCGAAACTGACGGGCGCAGCAACGGGTAATCTGATTAATCATGTTGATGCTACGCTGAGTAACAATGCACTGGCAAATACTGTTAACCCGGAAATGGTAAAAGAAACCGTCGCTCGCGCAAATGCATCACAGAAACTAGTGGATGACATTCTCGCTGAATTCAACGATGCTGCCGGGAAGGTTGGAGATACGAAATACTCCGACATGTGGACACAAGCTCGCGCTAATGCCGCAAATCAGAGGATGGGTAAGCTCATCGGAGTCGATGATATTCCTTTGCTTGGGGCTATTCCAGCTGACGATGAAAAGCGGGGTGGCGCTGGCGGCACAAAGAAATCTGGCGGTAAGTCGGCAGGATCTCAGCGCGACCTTGCGGGCGACTATATCAAGCAATTAAATGAACAAATCGCGTTGTTGGGAAAAGAAACCGAGTATGAGAAGGCGCTCGAAAATATCCAACTTGGAAAATATGGCAAGGTTGGAGAGGCTCAGAAAAACGAGATTCTCGGGCGCGCGCAAACTCTGGACTTCATGAAGGAACAGACTGAAGAAGCCGAGAAATACGAAAAATTCTTATCTGAAGTAACCGGCCAAGGGAAACTTGATCAGCATTTGCAAGAAATTGGATATCTGCGCAAAGCCTGGGAAGATGGCGTATTCGGCCAACAGGAATATGAAAAATACCTGAATGAGCTGAACGAAAAATATTCGGAATCGACTGAAGAAATGTCGGAGTTTGCTAAACAAGCGTCTGCGAATATTCAAGATCAGCTTGGTCAGACTCTGGAAGATGTGCTTGCGGGTAATTTCGATAACATTGCCAAGGCATGGCAGGATCTGTTGCGCAAGATGGTAGCTCAGGCCCTGGCTACTCAGTTGAACGAAGCCCTATTTGGGAAGGCGGCAGGCGGTGGTGGCGGTTTGTTTGGCACGATTACGAAGGCGGCCATTGGTGCGTTTGCTGGTGGCGCATTAAGCGGCGCAACGACGGTAGGCGGTAGCGCAGGTTTGCCTAATTACGGCGGCTCTTACGGTTTCGGTAGCATTGGGTTCGACGACGGCGGATACACAGGCGCGGGTGGTAAATATGATCCTGCCGGCATCGTCCATAAGGGCGAGGTGGTGTTTTCTCAGGATGACGTACAGCGTCATGGCGGCGTCAGCAGGGTAGAGGCACTGCGGCTGCGTGGTTATGCTAGTGGTGGAGCGGTTGGTGTTGCTACAGGCCCAGCCAAATCATCAGGCATCACCATTTTGAACCAAACGACAGGCCGGATTGACAGCGTTCAGGAGCGAACATTACCAGACGGCGAACGCATGCTGATTATTCAGGAAGCAAAGCGCCAGGTGGTGGCCGAACTGAATAATCCCAATAGTGACCACGCAAGCGCATTGCGGAAGAATTTTAAAGTGGAGTTCGCAAGATAATGGCAAATCCGCAGATTCCGCGTGGCATGTGCCCACTTATCAGTGCGTACTCGGGCGGCGACATAGGTGGTGTGATGGAAACGCCGGTGGAGGGCGGATCACCGCGCACCGCACTTGAATATGATGGTGGTGTGCAGCCATTTACAGTGACGCTTCCACTGACGCCGGAGAAATACCATATTTGGACACTGTTTTACCACCGTATCATTAAGAAGGGCAGTAAGCCATTCGATATGATGATCGATTCTGGTGATGGCGCAGAGCTGCACACGTGTTTCATGGTGGTCAAGTCATATTCGATGGTTCGAAACCAGCAGCATTCATTTGTGACGTTTACGGTGAATGTCCAGCCATCGGCCTATAAACGCTCGATAGAGGACGCGCAGGCTGAGATTGATCTGTGGAATGACGGCCTGAGTAATTATGGCGCACTCTTTGCCGGCCTCGACAAATACATCAACCACGATGTCAACGTTCTGGGGGTGATCAGTGGCCCTTGATATTGACGACCGCATGAAGCGGTATTGGGCGAGCAACCCGCCTGACGAGTACCCGATCTATACGCTTGCAATCGCGCATTCTGACCTGTCGAAAGTGTTCCGGTTCTGGAATCAGCCTGGGGTTGGATGGCTTGATGTGGAAGGCACGCTGATGGAACACAGGTCGGTGAATTTCCAAATTGAGCAAAACGGCACAAATTCGAACCTGGATCAGTTATTCAGGATCGCGGTGGATGTAGTGGATTCTCAGGATGAACTCCGAGAGGAGTTGGATAGCATACCGCTTACCACGAAAGAACGGATTGTGATTGTGTACCGATCGTTCCTGTACCCAGTCCTGGACGCGCCGACGGGATTGGCGAGGCTCCAGGCTGAATCACTGACCTATGTAAAAGGGGCGGCAAACGTTAACGCCGTGTCCCCGAGATACAACCTGCTGCGCACTGGTGAGGTGTACAGCCCGAGAGAAATACCGATGCTTCGGGGGTTCCAGTGAGCATTGATAAAAAACATACCAGCACCTTCGGGTGCTTTTTTTATGGACGGCCGTGATGGATGTCAAGTACTACCAAGAGCAAAACTATCCGAATCCCCCGTGTTGGAACATGGTCGCCGACGTGTATACGCGGGAACTGGGGCAGGGTGTTCAGGATTTCAGAACAGTAACCGATTCTATCCGGGATATAGCGAATGCGTTCCGATTTGCCCTGCAGAAATCAAACAATGGATTCATGCAGATACCGGAACCAGTAAATATGTGCATCGTCCTGATGGGCAAATCGCACAAGCTCGGCATCCATCACTGCGGCATCTTTTTGGATGGCCACGTTCTGCATGCATTGCCTGAAGGCGTTGTCTACCAGGACATGGCATCCCTCAAAGACATATACCCACTGATCGAGTTCTGGAGTAAGGCATGACCCTAATCCGGTTCTATGATCATCCGCTGGCTGGCACGGCGGCGAAGGATTTTCGGGCGGACAGTCTGTACGATTGGGTGCGAACGTACTATGCGGATCGGCCTATTGTTGGATCGATTCAGTTTTTCCGGGACACAGCAGCTGCCGGCAATGAAATTCTGCATACGGGCAGTCCGGACGAGCGGCTGGCGCAGTTGCGTGAGGAAAATGGGCCGATTTATGTGGTGTTCCAGAATCCCGGGGACCCGGCTACCACTGTTGGCGCGATTCTGATCAATATCGCGGTCGCCGTCGCCCTCACGGTCGTCTCTGCGATCCTGTTCCCGCCTCCACGTCAGCCCGGTAACGTAAACCGCACCCAATCCTCGGACAACAACAAGCTGGCCGACCGGGAAAACAAGGTCCGGTACATGGAGCGGGTCGAAGATATCTTTGGCACGGTTCTGTCTGTTCCATCCTTGATGATGCCGACTTACAACAAGTACATCAAGCACCGGCGGGTGGAGTTTGGGTATTACTGCGTCGGGCGAGGTTATTACGAGCTGAACGACATCAAGGATGCAGATACGCTTGTCTCTGGGATCGACGGCGCCAGCGCGGCAATATACAAGCCGTTCACCTCTCCGAATAGCGGTGACGCGCCGGTGACGCAAATCGGCGACGCCATCATTGACCCGATCCTAACGGTGGACAGGGCTGTCGAGATCGACGGCATGACGCTCAAGGCATGGAACCAGGTGCAATTGCCAAATTCAGTGCAAGAGTATGGGTTCGCCGCAAACCCTGGCGGGGACTATATTTCCCAGGGTTCACCAGCGCGGCCAAATTTCAATTCAGTGATTGACATTGGCGACACTATCACGGTTTCAAACTCGTCGTTCACCCGTCCGGCCCGGTCTTACGATCAAGTCAATTATGACGCGACGACAGGGTTGTTCTCCCGTACTTCGGGGTTCGGAAATATTACGAACTACGGCCTGGCTGTTGGTGACACGATTCAAGTTACCGGCTTTGCGCCAACTGACTTTTTGAATGGAACCTATACGGTGGATTTTGTCAGTCTGAACTCGATCGGCGTGGCGGAATCCATATCGCCGAGCGCACCTGACGCGGCAAACGGTACTGTGTCGCGCGCGGTGCAGACCTACTCTTTCGACGGGACGTATGAAGTAGCGGAAGTGGGCGATAAGCAGATTCGCCTGACAACCTCGACTTTCCCTGCGTATCTGAATAACGGCGGGTCAGCTCCGACCGGCCGACTCCAGATCAACGGACGAAGCCAGTTTACAGATTGGGTGACTTTGCCTCAAAAGGATCGAACCGAGGTCTGGGTAAATGTTGTGGCCAACAACGGGATGTACAAATTCGATGGTGGTTATTCAGTGGCGACAGTGGAATTTCATCTCGAATGGCAGCAGCTTGATGCCAATTTCAACCCCCAGGGCCCGATTATTCAGGTATGGGGGTCTGTCTCCGGATCGGTCACAGATGAGCGTGCCACGACGCTGGAGCACGTCACAGGATGGACGGGGCCAATTCGAGTGCGCATGCGCCGCCTGACTGACTATGACTATGGCTATGAAGGCACGGTCATGGATGAGATCAAATGGACGGACCTTTATGCGGTGACTCCGGTTGCAAAGGCCCATTTCGGCAACAAGACGACGATCCACACGGTGACGTATCCGACCGCCCGGGCAACATCGGCACGAACCCGTCAACTGAACTGTTTGGCAAGCCGCCTGATTCCGACATTCAATGGTTCGGTGTTCTCGGGTGCGTTTGATGCGGAAGGTCGGCATGTTTCCGGCACGATCCATAAAACAAGCCAGATCGTGGACATTATCGGCGCCGTGATGTTGGACCCCAAGATCGGCAATCGGTCTGTGGACGACGTGGACATGGCACAGATTTACGGCGTCCAGTATCAGTTAAACCAGACGCACTGGGAGATGGGACAGTTCAACTACACGCTCGACTCGGACAATTTGTCCCTGGAAGACACCATTTCGATGATCGCCAATGCTGCTTTCTGCGTGGCGTACCGGCAGCCGACCCAGATCAGGCTGGCGCCGGACCTTCGGCAAGATCGGTCCGTAGCCATGTTCACGCACCGGAACAAACAGCCCAAATCGGAGACGATCACCCGTACGTTCGCCAACGACGGTGAATACGACGGGGTGGAGTTCTTATACACGGACCCGGACAGTAACCAGACGGAAACCATCATCTTGCCTACAGATGGCAATTACACACGCCTGAAGCGGTTCGAGATACCAGGTATCCGGTCATTCGCGCAGGCCTGGCTGCGGGCCAATCGGGAGTACAAGAAGCTGATGGGCCAGCGGGTGAGGGTAGAGACGGGCGTCACCCTGGATGGTCGGGCATTGCTGCCAAATAAGCGCATTGATGTCGTGGACAACACGCGATTTAAGTCCTTTGATGGGGATGTGGTGGGATGGGACGGGGCGCTGACGCTGAGACTAAGCCAGCCGGCGGAATTCACCCCTGGCGAGGATCACAGCATTGTCCTGATGAAGCGCGACGGCTCACTTGATTCAATCCCGGTCACGCCGGGCGCAGACGCTGAACATGTCGTTTTGCAGAATCTGCCGTCAGAGAACCCGGTCACAGAATATGGCTCGGATCAGGGCATCCGAACAATTTTCAGCTTTGCACCAGAGGGACGCAGGGCGGCGATGGCATATCTCATCACCGATCTGGACATGAAGGATAAGAAGTACGTGAAGGTTACTGGAATCAATTATTCCGATGCCTACTACGAAGCGGATACTCAGCCTATACCGGCAAAAGAAACGGTCATTAACTGATCACACGGTAACACAACAGGTCACCTACGGGTGGCCTTTTTTTATGGAAAAGAGACATGGCGATCCCAACTCCTGCGGACTTTGACCGGGCTGCTATCAACCTGCAGAAAACGAACGAATTCACAAACTCTACAAATCAGACGTTTGTGGATATTAACGGCCTGACCAAAAAGACCCTTTACGGCGCGATGCTGGAGGTTACATCGAGCCAATCGATCGGCGTCACGACGTTGCCCGAATTGCTGGCAATTACTCCGGATGGTGCTCATGCAATGTCGCGCGTCACTGAAGGTCCGGATAAAGGTCTGTATTTGTGGGATGGCGCGTGGGTGAAAACGGATGATCCGCTTGACAAGTTTGGTCGATTCGTCATTCCTCAGGCGCTACCAAGCAGTACCGATCTGAACAATATAAAAACAGCCGGAGTCTATTACTCAAATTCAAATTCGGTTGTGGCGTCCTGGTTGAATTGCCCGATCTCTGTTGCGTGCGTCGTTGACGTTACGGTCGGCGATCCATCAGGGACCGATGAAACGTCTTTTGTTTATCAGACGATCACCAGCTACACCGGCAACTCCAGCTACCGACGGACTCTGTATAACGGAGTCTGGGGGGAGTGGCTTAAAGACGCTTCCATCACTGATGTGACCGCGACCGCTACCACTACGCTTGAATCCGCGAAAAACTACACTGACGAGCGCGTGGCAGTTATCGAGCCTTTTGTTCTTCCGCAGGCTCTGCCGAGCAATACCGATTTAAATAACATCAAGACCGCTGGAACTTACTACTCTCGGTCAAGTTCCACTGTAGCAACATGGCTGAATTGTCCTATCAGCGTTGCATGCGTAATTGAGGTCCATGTTGGGAGCATAACAGGTAGTGATGAATCGACGTTTGTTTACCAGACAATTACAAGTTATACCGGCAACAGCAGCTACCGGCGCGCCTTGTATAACAATAACTGGTCAGCGTGGATTAAGGATGCAACGATTTCTGATGTGACCAGCTCTGCTACCGCTACACTGTCTAGCGCTAAACAGTATACGGATGAACGTGAGGCCGCTATAAGGGACGATATGGCGGCCGGAGAAGGCGACACCCTTGCTGCGGCAAATCAGTATACAGCTTCAAGAGAGGCGTCGATCAGAACGGATTATGCTGTGGCAGACGCCGCGACACTTTCTTCCTCTAAGTCTTACACGGACGGCAAGGACTCTGTTGTCAGAACAGACATGGCGGCTGGTGACGCAGCTACGCTTGGTTCTGCAAACCAATACACGGCAACCCGCGAGACAGCTATCAGGTCTGATACGGCGACTGCTGATGCTGCAAATCTGAATGCCGCCAAGCAATACACAGACGAAGCTTTAGGAGTTATAGAGCCGTTTGTAATTCCGCAAGCCTTGCCAACGGCAACAGATTTAAACAACATAAAGACCGCTGGTGTTTACTACTCAAATTCAAACGCCACGGTTGCGACTTGGCTTAACTGTCCTATCAGCGTGGCATGTATTGTTAAAGTGGACGTTGCAGACCCTGCGGGGGTGGAAGAATCCTCTTTTGTTTATCAAACCGTCACATCCTACACCGGCAACAGCAGCTACCGGCGTACGCTGTACCTTGATTCTTGGAGCATCTGGATCAAAGACGCGACTACCGTAGATGTTTCTAGCGGTGATTCTCAGGCGGTTATCAGCTCGAATTCTTACACCGACGCACGAGAAACATCAATCAGGGATGATTTTAACGCAGCCGACGCTGCCGCCCTAAGTTCGGCAAACTCTTATACAGATGCCAGAGAGATAGATATCCGCGCTGACTACACCTCGGCTGATGCGACAACGCTGGCGGACTCAAAAACATATACCGATGAAAAGACATCGGGTATCCCGGCGGTAGACTCTCGGGTTACCGCTATTGAATCTTTTGTTATACCAAAAGTTATTCTGGAAAATGCAGATTTTAATGAATACAAGACATCTGGCACATATTTTACAAACGTAGCCGCTGTGGCAAATACATTAATAAATTCACCCGTAAATCAGCCAGGAATTTTAAAGGTGAATGTGGGTTCTTCGTCGGGCGTGGGGGCATCTTCTTACGTATACCAGGAGTACACCCCTTTTGTTAGAACAAGCGCGAATAGGTCATATAAAAGAACCTTGTATCAGGATATATGGGGAGAGTGGATCAAACAGGCAACAGAGGCGGATATCCAGGAAGCAAACGCTTATGCTGATTCAGCTGATTTAGCGGTTAAAGCTCTGGGGTCACTTTTGAGAAATCAGGGAGCGGCCTTTCCCAACAAGATTATTGCTCGAAACAGCATCGTGAGCGGTGCCAACACCTTCCTGAGCGATGCAATTCTCTCGATCAAGGTGATTGGGGACCGCCCAGGAAAGTATTACGGTATCCGGTATTTCCGTAATGGCTCTACAGCAGGTATTTTCTCTTCAAATCCATACCCTGATGCCTGGCAGATTGTCGAGTATGATGCGGAAAACTATGAAACAACAAGCCCAACAGGGCTGGATGTTATCAAGCTTCTCTCTAACACAACGCCAGTTCCTACGATTCCGCGCAGTGGTGTCCAAACCGTCGTGATAGAATCCGATGTCGTTGCTGGCCTGAAATTCATTATCACCCTTGACACAAGCAAGCTTCCTGCTGCGAGCGCGTTCTCACACATTGCCATGAATGGCACTGGCAGTTCAGGATATTCATGGATTATTGACCCAGCCAATTACTCGTATAAGCCAACTGAAGAATATCCTACAGTCGCACAGGTTGACGCGAAAGACGCTGCAACGCTGGTATCCGCGAATGAATACACTGATTCAAAAATACCTGTACCAACTGCTATGCGTATGCCAAACAACGTCTTCTATACAAAAGACGCTAACGGCGCCCTCACCGTAGCGTGGAAAGACACCGACAAGATGTACCGGTACCGGTTTGGTATCAATAATTTCAATGAGTTGCCGAATTTCTATGGGGCTGACACCGCACCCCTCGGTGACATTGAGACAGCTACCTGGACACAGATCAACAACACGCTATCAGATTACTTGCCGCCTATGGTGATCGAGGCGGTAAACGATGGCGACGGCCAGCATGACGGCAATTTCTTTTGGTTCACTGGTGGCAATCATGGCTCTACCAATTCGGCCTCAGGCGACAAAACGGCCCGCAACGTGCTTTATAAGCTCCTCGTAGATGGCGCTTCCCTACCCGATGGTGCGGTGTCGGGCTATGCGACATCCGTCACCGCGTTGATCAGCAATGAGTTGATGGCCCGGAACACGATCACGGTAAGCCGATACGTGCTTAGACAAAACTTTAAGGTGGACTTCGTAGCTGGTGGTGCGCGGGTGCATGGCAAGATCGTGAAACTGGAAGACGTCAATGTGTATCGCGACTATGGCTTGCAAATGGTGGGTTCCGGCTTTAACGACACCGTTTTGATACTCGATAGCCAAATCGCGACTCGCAAGGCGTATAGCGTCAATGACACCAGCGGCGCATCCTCTGCGTATCCGAACGCTTGGGCGATGATTTTGAAAGGAGCTAACGGTCAGGCTGCTTTGTGGATGGATTCTGCGGTGGGTACGAAGAATTTTGCATCTGCGGAACCGAGGTTCCGAGGTTCAAGCACTGAGGGCAATAGTAAGGTATATGCAGGGGTTGTCGTCAACGGAACCACACCGACAGTGCTGAACGACGAAAACCCGTCTTACGAATTCAAGGGCGGGTACGCGATAGGCTCGGATATCACTTCCGCGACGTTCGACTCAGTATTGAGTCATTCAGTTGCAGGTGAATCGGCGCATACGATGGTCGTCAGTGGTGATGACTACATCACTGTATGAGGAAGTAAAACACCCCGCCCGGACAAATCACGGCCCGGGCGAAGCGGCGCAGCCCAAGAGATAGGATTGGCTTTTGTACTGCGCCACTTGAGTATATAGAAGCTGTCAATATTGGGAGAAACCCTACAACCAATAAAAACGCCCCGAAGGATGGACCGGGGCGGCAACTGATTGCGCACCCTCTGACAGCTGCGCGATCGATTGCCCGGCAATTATATACAAAAACGCCCCACGTCAACTGATCGGAAGCGCGGGGCGGCAAGTAACGTCTGCATAGGGAGGAAATTACTTGCAGACCTATTATACATACCACTACCCCGGCTTCGGTCGGGGTTTTCTTTTGGAGCCGCGACAATGCGACGACTACTGATACCGCTACTATGCGTGGCGTTCATGGGGATCGGGGCTATGGCCGCCCGATCTTGGGAAATGGAAAAGCTGCGCGCCCAGCTCAAAGCGGAAAAGGAAGCTGATGTACAGGCCCTGCGTGACGGCTTCGCCTTGGCTATGACGCCTGTGACCACCATGTGCTCGGCGGCTGCATTTCGCTCAATTCGGGCAGCAAATACCGCAAATCAAGCGGCGAAAAGCGCTAATGATATCTTCACCGAGCAAAAGAACGCCATTCAGCAGGAGATTGAAAAATGAGGGCCGCTGTTATCGTTCTGGCGGTTGCTCTGGCCGGGTGTAGCACTCCGGAGCCTGTGGACCGGTACAAGATCATTGCCGTGCCAGTGGAAAAGGTCAAGAAAGTGACCCGAACCAAAACAGTCACGGTCATGCGCGATTGCCCAGCTCTGCCAGAATTTAACCCTGCTTGGCAACCCGCCGAGGTCAGCGCCTGGCAGCGTACGGTCATTCGCATGTACAAGGAGTGCGCCAAATGAAACGCTTCCTGATGTTCTTCGTCAATCTGTTTCTGCTCAAAATCGACCTCATCAGATCCCGGCCCTGGGAAATGTTCAATGCAGCCGCCTATCTGGTATGGGCGTTGACGCTCTTTCTTGACCAGCGGTTGTTCGGGCTGCCGACCTACCGGGGATTCGAATGGCCAGCCGGGGCCTACGCCAGTATGTATTTGGGGATGTTCGTACTGTCGCTGGCTGGCCTGCGCAAAACCAGCCGCCTGCGCTTCATTGCAGGCTACGTGATGGTCTGTGGCGCGCTGGCTTGGTTTATGACGGCGGTCGAGTTCTGGGGAGCCTATCCACCGCTGATACCGGCCATGTCGCTATACCTTCTCTTCGCCTATTTCAATCTGGTCGTCGGAATCAGCATTATCGAGAAATCTAAACGCATGGGGACGTGATGCATGAACTATTTACTGTGCACGTCTGGATGTCTATAGCGGGCGGCGCCCTTGGCGGCCTGAAAGCGTTTTACACGACCGACGACGATAAAAATCCCATCGGCGAATCCATCACCAATTTCTGTATCTCGGTGGTGGCTTCCGTTTCCACAACAACTTATTGGTTCGACCCGGAAAAATATCACCCATTTGCCTACCTGGGCGCTGGGGTGATTGTTGGTTTCCTGGGCGTTTATTTTCTCGACCTGTCACGGGTCATGTTGCCGGGCGTCATGAAATCAAAATTACGCGACTGGCTTGGAGTGAAAAAGGATGATGTCGAAGAATGAATTTCAGCGCGCTGCTGGCATATCTGCTGCGCTGGCTGACAAATGGTATGAGCCTGTCGTGACGGCCTTTGGCGAATACATCCCATACACAGGCTTGCGTATGGCGCATTTTCTGGCGCAAGTCGGGCATGAGTCCATGGGGTTCGCCCGAACCACAGAGAATCTGAATTATTCAGCCGAAGCGCTCTACAGCGACAAACGTAAATACTTCCCAACAATGGCGCTCGCCCAGCAGTACGCCCGCAAGCCGGTGGCGATTGCAAATAGGGTCTATGCAAACCGCATGGGTAACGGCCCTGAAGGCTCTGGCGACGGATGGAAGTATCGTGGCCATGGCCTGATTCAGATCACCGGGAAAAACAACACGGCGGTCGCTTCTGAGGCGCTGGGTATCCCTGTTGACCGGATGCTGGAGCTACTGGAAAACGACCCCGATACAGCCGCCCGCGCTTCGGCTTGGTGGTTATGGTCGCATGGGGCAATAAAGTGGATGGATCAAGATAATGTGCTGGCCTTGTCCAAACTGATCAACACCGGCAGCGCGACGTCTGATATCACCCCTTACGGACTGGACGACCGCAAGGCGCGGCTATCACGGGCGAAGGCGGTTCTATGTTGACCTTTCTCACCGGCTGGAAAGGCTATGCCGTGTGCGCCGGGCTGGCGCTGGTGGCGGCATGGGGGTATGGTGCCATCCAGTACCGATCCGGCCATGCCGATGCCGTGCAAGAGCTGAAAGTCGCGGACTTGGAAGCCTACAAGAAAGCCGCCACCGACCTGCTGAACGCCAGCCAGACCGCGCAAGCCGTCCTGAACACCACGCAAACCAAATTCACCACATTCCAAGAGGCGTACCAAAATGAAATGCGCGTCAACCCTATTGATTGCATCGGCACTGATGGCCGGCTGCGCAGTATCCTCAACCTCTACCCATCCACCGCTACCGGGCGGCATGACTGAATGCGTGGAGCCAAAGTCGCCGACTGATGCTGCATATGACTCGATCGCGCTTGCGCTGGGAGATGCGATCACTCGGTTCTATGAGTGCAAGGTGAAGCACGACTTTGTGGTGAAGCAGTGGTAAAACTACGTGATATTTTTTAGAAATGTTTTACCTTCTACTGACCAAGACGTAAATTAATTTCTTCCTTAATAAACTCGTCCGTTAATTTTCCTCTGAGTCTACGCTCTATTAATTTTGGAATAAAATGTCTTTCTTCGGAGTCGAAAAACCTAAATTTCGTCAAGGTAAACAGAATATCATTATTTACTTCCATAATTTCTAAGCCTAAAACATATCGTTCATAATTCGTATATTGTGCTTTAAGTATATTGAAATATATAGATTTTTCTTCGAGCGTAGCAGGGTATTTGTCTGCTCGATCCACAAATGCAACGAGGGTTTCTAAATTCTGTATGTTTTGTTCCAGCCACGATTTTCTGTGATTCCCCAACCTTTGCCCTCGTTTGTAAAAATCCTGAATTCCGCTGATATATGAGGCAATATTCGTGCTGAATTGATTCTTATAATTTACATCTTGACGATGGTTTCGGGCATACCCAACGAGATTTTCAAAAGACTCGCTTGCCTGTGTGCGAAAATCTGAAAACAGTGCATTTATGTCCGAATCTCGATGGATATTTTTTATGTGACCAATCCAGGAAAAAAAAGTTTGTTCAAACGCCTGCCTCTCCATCACAATTGTTTGACGGGCGTTGAGATTCTTTTGCTCTTCTAATTCCCGTTTCTGGGACAAGAAGGTAATCCAGACCATTATCAATGTAATAAATGAGATCCAAGTTCCTGCTGTTCCAGAAATATAATCGCCAAAGGCGCCCCACTTTGTAACGTCCTTCTCTAAAGGCATTGTTCTGAAAATATAAAAGAAAAACGCTATTGTTGCGATCGTGACTGCTACGCCTGACCACATCAAGTTTAGTAGCCCAAAATTAAAAAGAATGGATTTTATTTTTTTCATGTGACTCGTTCGAGTTAAAAAATTAGCCGCTCAGTTATTGATTCCTAACGGGCTCCGCGACGTCGTCCCCCTGATACCTCGAATTCCCCACCTTCCGCGTCACCTCATACCATTCAAACGCCGATTCAGGACGGGCCACAGACAATAATTCCTTCGCCTGGTCGACGGTCGTGTCCGGATCCAGCCATTCGCGGGCGTGCTCAGGCGTTAAAACCACAGGCCTCCGGTCGTGAACGTCCACCATGCCACCCGCGCTATCGTCCGTCACAATCGCAAAGCCGTGCTGTTCCCCTGGCTCAGCGCCTTCTTTCCATGCCGCGATAGTCGCCATTAGAATAGGCTGACCATCCACTGGCCGGATGAACCAAGGCTGTTTATTCGGCTTCTCACCAGTCCACTCAAACCACCCGTCAGCCGGAACTATCATCCGCCCGTGCTCCAGCAGCGGCGCCCAGAACTTGGAGCCGGCTACGATCTTATCTAACCTGGCGTTGATGACGGGCTTGCGTTTGTACCAGACGGGCTTATATCCCCAGAACTGCCGCTCTACGGTCCGTGTGCTGGCCAGCTCGTGGATCACCATCGGTTCGCTGCCAGGCGGCACATTGAAGCGTAAGCCGGGGTCGACGTCGAACACCTTGCGCATATTCGTAAAGATCGTCGCAAAATACTCGTCCGGGTCATTTCCCTGTCTGATTCTTCCGCACATTCGCTTCCCTTTTCAAGGCTTCGTCTATCAGTTTTTCACTGGCTTCGAGTTGGGCCTGCTTGCGATCCCGTTTGTAATCAAACGGCGGGGGACCATAAAGCCGCATCTCATGCTCCAGTATGCGTTCGGCTGCATCAAAAATGATGTCATCGGCGGCACGGCCATTCGCGACAGCAATGCGGATACGCTCGACCTGAATATTGAGCGATCGCATGACCTGGTGCAACCGGCTGATTTCTCGTAATAATACCCGGACTTGCTCGCTTTTGTTGGTGTCCCTGATCTTTATCAGATCGGTTCGGGTCAAGGGAAATTGTTTCATATCTGCTCCATGGGGTGGGCAGATTAGGGGCCTAGAAATGGGATTGTAACCTGTCTAAAACAAAAAACGTGAGCCTTGATAAATAAGGACAAATTCCGCCTAATAATACAAATCAGTTTTAGACAAAACAGCATGATTATTATTATAAATCAAAGCATTATGCGCCAGTAATTAGTACTGCTGCATCATGGGGGTGTGGCCGGAAGCTGCTTGTGTGTTGGGTTCTGCGGGCATCAGGTGTGGGCTGTCCAAAGGTAGTTCGTCACTCAATCGGCTATTTTACGATTTTCTGGCGAAGGACTGGACGATGGAACGCGTCAACCGGCGATTCGTATGACCGCTCTCTCTATCAGCGCCAACACCGCTTTTTCCGCCGCTTTTTGGTTGCCTGCCCCGATGCCGTCCAGAAGGGCTTTATGAAGCGCCAGCGCCTGCGGGTCTGGTCCCCAGTCGCCGCTGGATGCTCGAAAACTGGTGGTCCACACTGCCGACAGGGCCTTTTCCAACTGCTGAATAAATACATTGCCGCTGGCACGCAAGACTGCGCCATGAAACTCAAGGTCGGCCGCAATATAGTCAGAGCGATTGCGTGCCGATGCCATGGCCTGGTATGCCGCATGCAGTGCTTCAATATCGGTCGGTGCGGCCCGCATGGCCGCCAGTCGTGCTGCCTGTGGTTCGATTGCCTGGCGCAGTTCCATCAGATCAGCCATCAGTTTTTTATCCGGCGGCCGTCGTCCATACCACTCAAGCACGGATGTGTCGAACAGATTCCATTGGCTGCGCGGTAACACGTGCGTGCCCGTGCGGGGGCGGATCGAGACCAGGCCTTTGGCGGCCAGGCTTTTCATTGCTTCTCGGACGATCAGGCGGCTGGTGCCGTAAGTGTCGGCCAGTTCGGGCTCTGTAGGCAACTGTGTGCCTTCGGCGTAGCGGCCGGCAACGATACTGCTGCCTAGGGTATCGACGAGTTGGTGATGGAAGTTGCGCAACGGAGATGAAGACATGGCGTCAAGTATAACCGTAAGGTTCAAATGCGGAAACGGAATGATTGACATTAATCATATAATGATTATATGATTAAATCATAAACAATAACAAGCCGTGCAGTTCATATTAAGGAGACAGTGCATGAAAAAGCCGTTAACTGGAATGGCGCTGATACTGGCAGGCGCACTATTGGGGCCGGTCAAGGCGGGTGCCGAAACATTCCCCGCCCAACCCATCCGCATGATTGTGCCGGTACCGCCCGGTGGCTCGGGCGATCTGGTGTCGCGTCTGGTGGCCAGCGCTGCCGCCAAAGACCTGCAGCAGCCGATCGTCATTGATAATCGCCCCGGTGCCACCGGCAATATCGGCACGGTTGCCGCCGTCAATTCGCCTGCAGATGGCTACACCATTTTTCTATGCAGTATTGGGAACTGTTCAGTCAATTCAAGCCTGTATGCGAATCCTGGATTTGATCTGTTCAAGGATATCGCACCCGTCATTTTGCTGGGGTCGTCCATCAATGCACTGGTTGCCGGGCCCGATACGGGTATAGACAGCGTTGAGGTTCTGCTTGAAAAGGCCAAATCAGGCAACGTGAGTTATGGATCGTCGGGGATTGGCGCGTCCAATCACCTGGCAGGCGAACTGCTCAAGAAAATGGCCCAGGTGTCGCTTTTGCATGTGCCTTACAAGGGATCTGGTCCGGCAATCACCGATCTGCTTGGCGGCAGGATCGATGTGTTTTTCGACAACGAGCCGTCTATTCTGCCCTTTATCAAGTCTGAAAAAGTCCGGGTTCTTGCCGTCACGGGAAAGACGCGTTCGGCCAATTTGCCGGATGTGCGGACCATGGAGGAAATCGGCTATAAAGGGTTCGTGATCGAACCCTGGTTCGCCATCGGCGCACCGGCAGGCACGCCAGAACCGGTTATCAACAGATTGAATGCCGCGTTCAACAAGGCGCTGAAGGATCCGTCCGTGATCAAAACACTGAGTCAGTCAGGCATCCGGGCGATTGGCGGGGCGCCTTCTGTGCTTGCCGGGCATATCAAGTCCGAACATGACAAATGGGCAGAACTGATCCGCACACAACATATCACCACAGAGTAAATAAAAATATGCGTATTACCGGCTTTGAAACCATTCGACTGAAGTCCCAGCCAAATTTACTGTGGATCCAGATTGAAACCGACGAAGGCCTGACCGGGCTGGGCGAAACATTCCGCGGCGCAGAAGCGGTGGAAACCTATTTGCATTCCATGGCCGCGCCACTCATCCTGGGCGAAAATCCGCTGGACATCGAGCGCCTGCACAAAATCCTTTTTCGGGGATATCTGGGATTCAACGGAAGTGGCGTCGAAACCCGGGCCGCTTCGGCCATTGATATTGCGCTGTGGGATATTTTCGGCAAAGTCTGCAATCAGCCTATTTACCAATTGCTTGGCGGGGCTTGTCACGAGCGCATGCGCACATACAATACCTGTGCGGGTGTCGACTACAACAGTAAGAGCATTCAGCGCAGATTGATTCAGACCGGTGAAGAAAAAATCCGCGGCCGCTACGATGATCAGGTGGCTTTTATCGAGAATCCGGCCGAGCTGGCCCAGAGTCTGATCGAGGAAGGGTTTGGTGCCATGAAGATATGGCCCTTTGATGCGGCTGCCACCCAAACAGGTGGCCAATATATCAGCGCGGCACATATGCGCCAGGGTCTGGCAGTATTCGAAAAAATACGGCTGGCCGTCGGAGATCGAATCGAAGTGATGTGCGAATTTCATTCGATGTGGAATCTGACCAGCGCGCTGGCTATCGCTCGTGAACTGAAGCAATACCGACCCTTCTGGGCTGAAGACCCGATCAAGATGGATAGCCCGGGCCTGCTGGCCGACTATCGCCAGCATGCGCAAATTCCGGTGTGCGGCAGCGAGACCCTGGCGGCCCAGAGTACATTTCGTGATCTGCTGGCGGCGCATGCGCTGGATATCGTGATGCTTGATCTGTCCTGGTGTGGCGGCATTACCGAAGCCAGAAAGATTGCCAGTCTGGCTGATGCCTATCAGAAACCTATTGCGCCTCACGATTGCACCGGTCCTGTTGTACTATGGGCTTCGTTGCATGTGGCGCTGGCTTCGCCCAATGCGATTTTCCAGGAAGTGGTTCGCGCGTTTCTCAACACCTTCTATAAAGATCTCGTCACGCAATTGCCTGTGCTTGAAAAAGGATTTTTATTACGTCCAACCGAGCCCGGACTGGGTACGACGCTGACGCAGGCTGTCAAGGCAGATCCGCAGGCGTGTGTGCGCCGCAGCGTGTTGCCATTGTAAACATCAGGTAATTTATCACGGAGAAAATTCATGGCCCATTTTGACCGTGCAGCAGTACGCGCTGCGCTTAACGGCATTTCAGGCATTCTGGTAACGCCGTTCGATGATACGGGCAAGATTGCCCCTGGGCGTTTGCAACCCGTTGTTGATCGTGCGGTTGACGCCGGTGTACATGTACTGGTCGCCAACGGCAACACCAGTGAGTATTACAGCTTGCGATACAGCGAAAGCGAGGCCATGATTCAAGCCGCAGCCCAGCAGGTACAAGGCCGGGTGCCGCTGCTGGCCGGTGTAGGTCGTTCGGTAGAAGAGGCTTGCGATCTTGCGACGGCATCGCAGGCAGCAGGCGCAGATGCGCTAATGATCCATCAGCCACCCGATCCGTTTGTTGCGCCAAGGGGCGTGGTTGCCTATGTGCGCAGAATAGAAAAGGCCGCGCCGGGGCTGCCGCTGGTGCTGTATCTGCGCAATGAAGCGATTGGCATGCAAGCCATAGAAGAACTTTGCAGTATTTCGTCTGTCATTGGCGTGAAATGGGCGTCACCAACGCCGCTGTTGCTGGCTGAAGCGATACGTCGTACCCGTCAACGGGATATTGCATGGGTCGGCGGGCTGGCCGAAACCTGGGCGCCTGCGTTTTATGCGGCAGGTGCGCGCGGCTTCACTTCCGGGCTCATCAACGTTGTTCCCGAGCGAAGTGTCGCCATCCATACGGCACTGGAAGCGGGCGATTATGCTTCGGCAAATCATTTGATTGAGCAGATGTTGCCGTTTGAGGTATTGCGGGCGCAGGAAAATAACGGAACCAATGTGACGGTGGTGAAAACCGCCTTACAGCTGTTGGGAGATGATTGCGGGCTGGCTCGTCCGCCAGCGGCGTGGCCCATGACTCCGACTGCGCTCGAAACGCTGAAGCAATTGCTGAAAACCTGGGATTCGCCCGTACACGGATAAGCACGACGCAGCCGGGTACGCAAAAATCGTGCCTGTCCTGATCGCTGCATCAGTAATAATAAAATGGCAGCGAATATAGGCCGGAGGGCTTGGTGCATTCGCTGCCGCACAAGCGGCGTGAGAGCGCCTGATAGCACGGCATTGTGAAATTTTATCGGGTCAATTTTGCCATTGAAAAATGGTATTTCAAATGAAATATTGCCAGTAAATTCCGTGCATATATTTCATATTAATGACGCGTGGCGAATGTAACAAATATGAAGATATGAGGTTCATCCGGTTGTGCAGAACCAATTATGTATGTTACTTCTATATATGAAGCGACAACCACTCGCGCAGCTAAACTGTTTTTCCATGCAATGAATTTTCAGCATGTATGAGAAGCGTTTTCGCTGCGTATGAAGGTAATTTCAAATGCGATTTTTATCTAAGTAGTGCAGATAAAAACTTCAGGATAAACCAACTTCAAGGGGAGTAAAGACTATGAATAGAATCCGCAAAACTCAAACCCTGCTGGCTCTCGCTGTAGCAACCGCTGCGGCTTTTGGTACAGTGGCATCGGCCGCCTCGTTGCAGGAAATCAAGGATAAGGGCGTTGTACGGATCGCCGTGGCCAACGAAATTCCCTACGGTTTTGTCGACCCCACCGGCGCGGCAAAAGGTGCTGGCCCGGACGTAGCCAAGCACATTATGGAACAGCTGGGTGTCAAGGAAATCAAGTGGGTCACCACCGGTTTTGGTTCGCTCATTCCAGGCTTGAAAGCAAATCAGTTTGATATGGTGGCAGCCGAAATGGCTATCCTGCCGCAGCGCTGCCAGCAAGTGGCTTTTTCCGAACCCAATAGTTCTTATGGTGAAGGACTGCTTGTTGCCAAGGGCAATCCGGATAATCTGCATAAGTATGAAGACTTTGCCAAGTCCGATAAAAAAATTGCCATCATGGCAGGCGCTGACCAGCTTGAAATGATGCAAAAGCTGGGTGTTGATGACGGACGGATGGTCACGATTTCCAATAATGCCGACGCCATTTCAACGGTGTCCACCGGGCGTGCTGCCGCCTACGCTGCGACCAGCCTGACGGTCAGTGAATTGGCAGGCAAGAGCGACAAGGTGGAGCCGGCTGCCAAATTTGAAGATCCCGTTATTGACGGCAAACCTGCGCGTAGTTGGGGCGGTTTTGCTTTCTCCCAGGATTCCGATGACCTGCGCAAGGCCGTGAACGACGAGCTGGCCAAGTTCAAAAAGACGCCGGAGTGGAAAAAAATCCTGACCGATTATGGCTTTACCGATCATGATCTTGAGGAATCCACTAAGCAGACGACTGAACAGCTTTGCGCTGCGAAGTAAGGCTGGCGTTATTGCCAGGAGCGTGAACGATCTTGCCGAGAAGGTATGGCACGCTCCTGTTGCCGGCACCGCGACGTCAGATTCTTGCGGTGTCAAATGCATTGCATCCGTTTGTGACGGGTATCACGTCGTAATGCGGGTCCTGGCCCAGTTGCGCCTGCTGCATTCTTCATCTATTTTCAACACAATAAAAGGTGACAGATGGATTGGAATATATATCTGACGCCCCTTTTGCAAGGGGCGTGGGTAACCGTTCAACTGACAGTCTATTCAACCATACTTGGCGCCATCACAGCGTTTGTTTTCGGTATCGGTAAACGTTCAAGCAACTGGTTCTATCGCGGATTCTCTATCTGTTTTATTGAGATTTTCCGTGGTACTTCGTTGCTGGTACAGCTGTTCTGGCTGTTTTTTGCCTTGCCCCTGCTGGGTCAGGCACTGGGTCTGGATTTTCGCATGGCGCCGCTGGTTGCCGGCACGCTGGCGCTTGGCTTCAATATTGGCGCCTATGGGGCAGAAGTGGTGCGTGGCGCCATTCAGGCCGTACCACGCTCGCAATATGAAGCGGCCAAGGCGCTGGATTTCACGCCACGGCAAACCCTGCGGTTTATCAGCCTGCCTCAGGCGATTCCCGAGATGATGCCCAGCTTTGGTAATCTTGCCGTGCAGAATCTGAAGGACACCGCCCTCGTGTCATTGATCAGCCTGGGCGATATGGCATTTCGTGCCGAACAGATTCGCAACTATACGCAGGACAGCACTACGGTGTATACCATCCTGCTCTTTATGTACTTTGGCATGGCGCTGATTCTGACAGGAATCATGAAACTGCTTGAGCGCTCGGTCGGGCGCTGGCGTGCAGGGAGGGCCTGATTATGCTATTTGGTATTGAATGGGATACAAGCAGCAATTGGGCGTTCGCGGTCTCGATTTTTCCGATCCTGCTCAAGGGGCTGGTGGTGACGCTGCAGGCAACCGTGGTGGGCTTTTTTGTCGCCATGGTATTGGGATTGATTTTGGCCGGCCTCAAAAGCGCGCGTCTGGCCATCATCTCCTGGCCGGCAAAATTTATCACTGAATTCATTCGTGATACACCGCTGCTGGTCCAGCTTTTCTTTTTATATTACGTGTTGCCGGAGCATGGCATTGTTCTGCCCGCATTTTTGACCGGCGCATTGGCGCTGGGCGTGCAGTACAGCGCGTATCTGTCCGAAGTGTACCGGGCCGGGATCGAATCGATTCCCCGCGGCCAGACTGAAGCCTCCCGGGCGCTGGATCTGCCGCCCGTGCGCACGTTCGGGTTTGTGATTTTGCCGCAGGCGATCCCGCGCATCATTCCGGCCATGGGGAATTACCTCGTGTCCATTATGAAAGATGTACCGGTGCTGTCGGTTGTGACGGTGCTTGAAATGCTCAACGTGGCCAAAATCATTGGTGACCGTACTTTTAATTACCTGATACCGATATCCATGGTGGGGGCAATCTACCTGATTCTGACCATTGCGGCATCCTATGGTGTGCGCTATCTGGATACCCACCTGCCAAAACGAGGAATACCATTACGATGAATAATTCGATAGAGAACAATCAGAGCACGCCAGTGCAGAATCAGACACAGGGCGAAGACATCGTCGAAGTCGATGGCGCTGCAGGGCGTCTGGACACCGGCGAACCGATTATTCGTTTTGAAAAAGTTGTCAAGAAATTTGGTGATGTGACCGTGCTGGACGAGCTGGATTTTGACGTTCGCAAAGGCGAAAAGGTCACTATTATCGGGCCATCCGGCTCGGGTAAATCGACCGTTCTGCGCATTCTGATGACACTTGAAAATATCAATGAAGGCGTGATTTATGTGACCGGCAGGCCGTTATGGCATGAGGAAAAAAATGGCGAACTGGTTGCTGCCGGAGAGGATCACTTGCGCGAGATGCGCAAGGAAATGGGTATGGTCTTCCAGCAGTTCAATTTGTTTCCGCATATGACGGTGCGGCGCAACGTGACCGAGGCGCCGGTGCAGGTGCTCAAACTGTCCAAGGAAGAGGCCAATGAACGTGCCGACACCTATCTGGAGTTGGTCGGTCTGTCGGATCAGGCCGATAAGTTTCCGAGCCAGCTGTCAGGCGGACAGCAGCAGCGTGTCGCGATTGCACGCGCCCTGGCCATGAGGCCCAATATCATGTTGTTCGATGAACCGACTTCGTCGCTGGATCCCGAGCTGGTCGGCGAGGTGCTCAATGTCATTCAACGTCTCGCCGAAGAGCACGATCTGACGATGCTGCTGGTGACTCATGAAATGCAGTTTGCCAAGCAGATTTCCGATCGGGTCTGTTTCTTTGACAAAGGCAAAATTGTGGAACAGGGCACGCCAGACGAAGTGCTGACCAACCCGCAAGAGCCACGTACACAAGAATTTCTCAAAAGCTTTATCGAGCAGCACTGAAGCGGCATGCTCCGGGAAACGGAGTCATGGCGGCCCGATTTCCTTTGGGGTACATGCTGCGGTCAGGTATATGCTGCGATTAGGGTAAGTCGCCGAGATGATCTCCTGTAACCAGGCTACTCATCGAGGTGATGCTCTGATCAGGGCAAACCATCGTGATGACGCCTGGCCGTCACGATGGTAGCGGCGTCCGATCTTAGTTGTGAAACAAGGCCAGCAGCACCGAGACGCTTACGACCGACAGCACAGTTGAAATAAAAATAGATTGCGAGACAAGCTGAGTATCGCGCCGGTACATGGATGCCAGCATGAACGGCCCGGTGCCGATGGGCAGGGCAGCGAGCAGCACGGCTGCTTCACGCTGGATCTGCGGCATGTCGAATACGAGAAAAGCAAGTACGGCGGTGATGGCGGGCAGAAACAGCATCTTCATGAACAGGACTGCGGCCAGTGCCGGATGGGGCCGCGCGCTGCGGGTTTGCGCAAGAAACAGACCAATCGTTACCAGCGCACACGGACTGGCCGAACTGCCCAGCAGCCGTGCCAGTTCAGCCACCGGGTCGGGCAATGGGATACCCAGGCCGGAGAGCGCCATGCCCGCCAGCGGTGAGATGATCAGCGGGTTCTTCAGTAAAGCCATGCCCGAGTGACGCACGCTCGTCCAGACACTACCGTGTTTTTGCAGGCCCATTTCCAGGCAAACGATGGACAGTGCAAACAGCACGCAGGCCGTCAGGATCATCGATAGTATGACGGGTGTGATACCCGCCTCGCCATATGCCAGCATGCACAGCGGCAGGCCCATATAGCCCGTATTGCTGTAGGAAGCAGACAAACTGGCAACACTATTGTCAGACAGGCTGAATGCACGTCGCTGCCAGACCATGAATATAATAAATGTCGCAAGCATGCCGCCGATGGAGGACAGGATAAACGGAATCTGGTTAAGTGATTCCCAACTGACCGTGGCCATGGAATGAAACAGCAGCGCCGGAAGAGCCAGCCAGACGACATAACTGTTCAGGTGCTGGCTGGCCTGCTCCGACAAAATGTGCGTACGCGCGGCAAGGAAGCCAACCAGGATCAGCGCAAAGACCGGGAAGGCGGCATTAATAACGGCATTCAAAATACAAACTACTTAAAGGCGGTTTCAATAAAGCTGCGCAGTTTACGCGAATGCAGGCGCTCGCGCGGCATTTCGCGCAGTTTTTCCAGGGCACGCATGCCAATGCGCAAATGCTGGCTCACCTGCTTGCGGTAAAAATCAGAAGCCATGCCCGGCAGTTTCAGCTCGCCATGTAGTGGCTTGTCTGACACACAGAGCAGGGTGCCATAGGGAACGCGAAAGCGAAAGCCATTGGCGGCAATGGTGGCCGATTCCATGTCCAGCGCGATCGCCCGTGATTGGGAAAAACGCTGGACGGGTTCGTGCTGGTCACGCAATTCCCAGTTACGGTTGTCAATCGTGGCGACCGTTCCGGTACGCATGATGCGTTTAAGTTCCCAATCGGAAAGACCGGATATTTCCTCTACGGCATGCTCCAGGGCGATCTGGATTTCAGCCAGTGGCGGAACCGGTACCCACAGCGGCAGGTCGGCATCCAGCACGTGATCTTCGCGCACATAGCCATGAGCCAGCACATAATCGCCCAGGCGTTGTGTATTGCGCAGACCGGCGCAATGGCCCAGCATAATCCAGGCTGAGGGCCGCAAGGTGGCGATGTGGTCGGTAATGGTTTTGGCATTGGAAGGCCCCACGCCGATATTGACCAGTGTAATGCCGTTGCCGTCTGCCCGCTTGAGGTGATACGCCGGCATTTGTGGCAGTCTTTGCAGCTTCTGCGAGGTGTCGGGCTGATTCTTGCGTGAAATATGATTGCCCGGCTCCACCAGTTCTGTATAGCCTGAAGCATCATCGTCTATGAGTTGGGTCGCGCGGCTGATGAACTCGTCGACATAGAACTGGTAGTTGGTAAACAGGACAAAATTCTGGAAATGCTCGGGGGCGGTGGCGGTGTAATGCTGCAACCGGTGCAGCGAATAGTCGATCCGGGGTGCGGTAAACGGTGCCAGCGGCCCCGGCTGGCCGGGCTCCTCGCGCAATGTACCGTTGACGATCGCGTCATCCATCACGGCCAGATCGGGTACGTCGAAATAATTGCGCAGCGACGATCCAAGCGTGTCTGCATACACCCCTTCGATATACTGGCCGCCCGTGAATGCAAAGTGCAGGGGGATGGGAACATCCGACTCCCCGATCTCGACCGGCAATTGGTGGTTTTTCATGATGAGCGCGATTTGTTCCAGCAGGTAGCTTTTGAACTGCTGCGGCTGGGTAATCGTGGTCTGATACAGGCCTGGTTCGGTGGTATGGCCGTAGGACAGGCGCGAATCAACTTCCTGGTGATCAGGTACATGCAGGCGGATGGCCGGGTAGCAGGCACGCGTGCGCCGGGTTGACCGGTTTTCGTCGCTGATATAACGGTAAAAGGATTCGCGAATGAACAGTGTGTTGCGCTCGTAGATGTGCAGCAGTGCTTCATAAGCCTGAGCAGGCTCGTGGAAACTGGAAAATCCGATTCTTTCAGGAGAATAAAAGGGAGAAGGGGTGCTTTGCTGAGTATTCATGAATAGGCTTGTGTCACAGTCTTCGACAAAATGCAGGCCGTTTCATGAAAGAGCTCAGTTGAAATCGGCGCTGCTTGATAATCCTGAAGTATATTCTGTCATTATGACACGTTAAAATCCTGAAACAACGAATGCCCATCGCCGGGATGGGGCTGTCGGTGTAGTTGGGTGCACACGTCTGCGTCGGCCACACCCCTTCAATTAACCTCAATAGAGTGATTTGTATGGATATTCAGCATATTGAAAGCTTTTGGCCTTTTTTCCAGCGGTTTGCCATTGATGTGGTTGTCGCCGTTCTTATTCTTGCCCTGGGCTGGACGATTTCCAGGTGGCTGGGCAACGTGGTGCAACGTCTGAGCGCACGCTCAGACCGGATTGATCCGACCATTATCCCCATGTTTCGCACGGTGGTGGTCTGGAGTATCCGGATTTTCACCGTAATCGCGGTGCTCTCGCAATTCGGTGTGCAAACAGCCAGTCTGATTGCCGTACTAGGCGCAGCCGGCCTGGCCATTGGTCTGGCGCTGCAGGGAACCCTGCAGAACATTGCTGCCGGGATTATGTTGCTGGGGCTGCGGCCCTTGCGTGCCGGGGAAAGCGTAACGGTCGCCGGTGGCGTGTCCGGAACAGTCGATGAAGTAGGCCTGTTTCTGACACGCATCGTACAAGCCGATGGCGTGCAGGTTACGATCCCGAACAGCACCGTATGGAACGGCAATATCATCAACTTGAGCCGCAATCATAATCGCAGGATGGATATTCTGGCGTTTATCCGGTATGGGGAAGATGTCAATCGGGCCATCGAGGTTCTGCTCAAGCTGCTGGACGAGCAGCCTGTGGCGCTGAAGATGCCCGAACCCTCTGTCTTTGTGAGTGATCGCAAGGACGGAACCATTACGCTGACCTTGCGTGTCTGGTCCAGCGCCGGTGATTTCACGAATCTGCAGAATGACCTGAATCGCCAGGTTCAGATGCGACTGGAGCAGGAGGGATTCCAAAGCCCCATGCCGGTTCGGGTTGCCGTGGACACCGGGAAGCATCCGTGAGTCAATGCGAAGACTGACCTTCGTATGCCGCCTGGCATGGTACCCCGGTGAATGTCACCACCCAAAAGGGTCTGCCATGCCTGTGGGTTAAGGACGATAGACGGTCTTCAGAATATTGGTGCACACACCGCGCATCATATCCACTTCTTCCTGTGTCATATGAATGCGGGTAAACATATAGCGCATGCGCGGCATCAGTTTTTTCGGATGATTCGGGTTCAGAAAATCAATCCCGATCAGCGCACTCTCCCAATGATTGATAAAGGCCTCGACTTTTTCCGCAGGCGCATAGTCGCGGTCAGGCAAAGCCGGCGCCGCCGGGTCGGTCGCCAGTGAAGCGAGCCGGGCCAGGGCCGGATGCATGTGTGCGGGGCTGCTGTCTACTGTCGCTGCAGCAGGAGGTGACACCGCAGGGCTGTCTGCTGTTGGTGCAGCCTGGTGGGATGCCACGGGGGCCTGCAAGGCATAGTTCAATTCCCAGGCGGCCAGCAGCAGGGCCTGGGAAACGTTGAGCGAGCTGTATGTCGGGTTGGCCGGGATATGGCAAATGCGATGGCAACGGCTGATATCGTCATTTTCCAGGCCGGTCCGCTCTGTGCCGAGCACAATTGCAATACGGGTATTGGCGTGATTATGCAGATGCGTGCGGGATAATTGTGCTGTCTGGCGGATATCCAGCGACGGCGGTCCCATGTCGCGGCTGCGGGCCGTGAGGGCAAAGGCCAGGGTACTGCCTGTCAGCGCCGCGTCAAGATCGGGGGCGATGCGGGCGCTGTCCAGGATATCGGTTGCGCCACTGGCCAGCGCTCGGGCTTCGTCATTGCCCAGAATGTCCGGATCCCGCGGGCGAACCAGTACCAGCTCGCCAAACCCCATGTTTTTGATGGCCCTGGCGGCAGCGCCTACATTGCCTGGGTGGGTGGGGGACACCATGATAAAACGGACCCGGGTATGCAACGGTGACATAATATTCCTTCGAACGGCATGAATATGGACACAAACCAATGGATTTGCAGAAGTCTGCTTTAATGTCCATTAAAATGCGTATTTTACTACTCAACCGAAGTCTGGATAGTTATGCACCCCATGCTCACCATTGCCGTACGCGCTGCCCGCCGTGCCGGCTCCATTATCAATCGTGGCAGTCTCGATCTGGATAAAGTCCAGGTTGCACGCAAGGGACCAAACGATTATGTTACCGAAATCGATCGCAATGCAGAACAGGCGATCATCGAGGTGTTGCGCGAGGCTTATCCGGACCATGCGTTTCTGGGCGAAGAGTCCGGCCATATTCCCGGTCCCAAGGACAAGGAAAATGAAATGCCCGAGTACCAGTGGGTGATTGATCCGCTGGACGGCACCACCAATTTCGTCCACGGCTTTCCCAATTATGCAGTCTCCATCGCGCTGCTGCACAAAGGCGTGGTCACGCAGGCGGTCGTCTATGACCCTGCGCGCAATGAAATGTTCACGGCCACCCGGGGCGGTGGCGCCTTCCTGAATGACCGGCGCGTGCGCGTCGGCAGCCGCACGCGCTTTTCCGACGCCCTGATCGCCGGTCGTTTTCCATCCGTTTCCGGTTCGAATCGCACCGGCGCAGAACGGTATTACGGCCTGGTAGACGAATGCTCCGGTTTTCGTCGGCTGGGCGCGACGGTGCTGGAACTGGCCTATGTTGCCACCGGACGTTTCGATGGCTATTGCGGCGTGCACCTGAAACCCTGGGACCTGGCGGCAGGCAGCCTGCTGGTTCTGGAAGCGGGTGGCCTCATTGCAGACTTCGAAGGGGAACAGACGTGGCAGAAGACCGGCAATGTGCTGGCAGCCAGTCCCAAAATCTTCACCCAAATGCTAATTTCGCTGAAGCAGTAAGCTTTAAGCCCCGTTCGGAGCAGCTGTTATGGATCAAGTGTGGTATCTGTTTAAAGCCATCGTGCTGGGCGTGGTTGAGGGCGTAACCGAGTTTTTGCCGATCTCCAGCACGGCTCATTTGCTGATTCTGGGCGACTGGATCGGATTCGACTCCGGGCAATTCAAGGTTTATGAAATCGTGATTCAGCTGGGTTCTATCCTGGCGGTCATGTGGCTCTATCGGCAGCGGCTGCGGGAAGTCATTGTGGGTACGTTCACGGGCAACCGGACCGAGCAGCGCTTTACGCTCAATTTGATCATTGCCTTTTTGCCGGCTGCCATCATTGGCTTGCTGCTGATTAACCAGATCAACCGGCTGCTTGATGGCAAGTTCATGATTTATGCCTTCACGCTTGTCGTCGGCGGTATCATCATGTTGTGGGTTGAGCGGCGGCCTACAATGGCCAAGCACACCACGTTGCAGGATCACGAACTGGCCCATCAGGTGCAACGCCTGGAGGATATTACCTGGAAGCAGGCGCTGGTGGTGGGCTTCGCTCAGTGTCTGGCCATGATACCAGGCACCTCTCGCTCAGGAGCCACGATTATTTCGGGCATGATGGCCGGCATTCACCGCAAGACGGCGACCGAATTTTCCTTCTTCCTGGCCATGCCGACCATGATTGCCGCAACGGTATTGAGCTTGTACAAGCATGGCGGAGAATTGACCCAAAGCAACTTGTTGGCGGTCGTACTGGGTTTTATTGCTGCCTATGTCAGTGCGTTGCTGGTGGTTCGCGCCCTCATGCGTTTTCTGTCCAGCGCATCCTATCGGCCCTTTGGCTGGTATCGCATCGTATTTGGCCTCATCGTTGCGATGTGGGCCTGGAACCAGATGGCCTAGCCCACCTTGCGGCTACGCTGATGTTATTGAAAATGCCGGTTGCGACCGGCATTTTTTATGTCCGCAATGCGGCATAGCCGTGGCTGAGCACCGTCACGTTTCGCTCCCTGACGCGCGCCTGGAAATGGATATCTTGCGGGCCGTCCCGCCAGATATCGCACACCAGTGTCTCGCCCGGATAGACCGGCGCTGAAAACCGGGCATCAAAACGAAACAGCCGGGCCGGGTCCTGGTCGCAACAATGTTGCACCACCGCCCTGGCAACATGGCCGTAGGTGCTCAGCCCGTGCAGAATCGGGCGCTCGAAACCGGCAGCCGCAGCGGTCTGCGGGTCGATATGCAAGGGATTGGGATCGGCATTGAGACGGTATAGAATAGCCGCGTTTGGCGCCACGGCGATTTCATCCTGCAGGTCGGGGTCCCGCTGCGGTACGGCAGGCAGGGCGGCAGGAGGGCTGTCGCCTGTGCCGAAGCCGCCATCGGCCCGGCAGAAGGTGGTCTGCTGTATGGTGGCAACAAGGGTATTGTCTTCATCATACATATTGCGTTCGGCAATCACCAGTGCGCCCTTGTCGGCGCCCTTGTCTATGACATGCGAAATATGCGTTCTGCCGGTCAGCACGCCTTCGGCTGCCAGCGGCCGGTGCCAGGTGCTGCGCTGCTCGCCGTGAACCAGTTTGACCCAGTTGATGCCGGTGGCCGCATCCTGCATCCAGAACCCCGGATAGCACAGGATACTGCTCATCGTCGGGAAGGCATGCAGGTCTTTTTCGTAGACATATTGCAGTTGAAATGGGTCCACCGGGTCAGCGCCCAGACCGATTCCCAGCGCATACAATATGCTGTCACGCCGGGCGTATTCATGGCGCGTATCGGCAAAAGTCCAGTTTTTAATTCGCTCGTAGTCCAGGGGCATACGTCTGTCTCCTGTCGTCAGATGGGATCCCAATTGATCACATCAGGTGAGCGCTCGAGCTTGTGGAACTGGCCCTGCATGGCAGGAATGGCAATCTGCCCGATCAGCTCGGGGGTCCAGCCGTCGGACATATGCACTGAACGGACCGGGCGCGGTTGGCTGAACAGCAAAATTTCGTTGGCGCGCACCCCAAAAATCTGGCCCGTGACTTGGCTCGCGGCATCGCTACCCAGGTAGACGGCCATGGGCGCTACTTTATGCGTTTCCATTTTTTGCAGTTTTTGCACCCGTGCTTTTTCTTCGGGAGTTTCAGCGGGAATGGAACTGGTCATGCGGCTCCAGGCAAACGGTGCGATGCAGTTGGACCGGACGTTGTAGCGGGACATGTCAAGAGCGATAGACTTGGACAGGGCAGCGATGCCCAGTTTGGCGGCCGAATAGTTGGCCTGGCCAAAATTGCCGATCAGGCCCGAGGTAGAGGTCATATGCACGTAGGCTCCGGATTCCTGCTCGCGAAAATAGGGGGCGGCCGCGCGGCTTACAAAAAACGTGCCGTGCAGATGCACATCAATCACCTGACGCCATTCTTCCTCGTTCATTTTATGAAACAGACGGTCGCGCAAATTACCTGCATTATTGACTACGATGTCGATGCGACCGAAATGGTCCATGGCCGCCTGTACAATCTTGCTGGCCGACTCATAGCCGGCAACGCTGTCGGTGCTGGGGGCAGCTGTGCCGCCTGCGGCGATAATGTCATCGACCACCGCATGGGCGGGGCCATCATTGGCGCCCTGACCACTGAGCGATACACCGATATCATTCACGATCACTTTGGCACCGGCGCGGGCGTACGCCAGGGCGATCTCTTTGCCGATCCCGCCGCCTGCGCCGGTTACGATGACTACTTTTCCTTCTGCTATTGCGCCCATCCGTTTTACTCCTGTCAATTTCGCGGGTTCGACCCTCATGGCGGCCAGCCGGCACCGTTAGGGATTATGATCTATTGCTGTGGTATTTCATCATAGGCCAAAATGGCCGATGGCACTGTTCATTTTTCTCAATTACCCCCTTCGTGAAAGCTTAAGATGCGCTATGACCTGACCGATCTGAGACTGTTCATTCATATTGGCGAAGTGTCCAATCTGACCAAGGCCGCAGAAAAATCTTTCCTGTCGCTGCCTGCGGCCAGTGCGCGGATCAAAAACCTGGAAGACTCGCTCAAGGTGCGACTGCTGATTCGTCAGGTCACGGGCGTGAGCGTTACCCCGGCCGGCGAGGTATTTCTGAAATATGCCAAGGGCGTGTTTCAGCAGCTGGAGTGCATGCACGCGGAGCTGCAGCCGTTTTCCAGCGGGATCAAGGGCAAGTTGCGCATCATGGCCAATACCGCCGCGACGCACTCCTTCATGTCCGAAGCCCTGTCCACGTTCCTGGCTGAAAATCCCGATATCGATATCGAACTGGAAGAAAAACTGTCCAAGGAAATTGTCTCGGCCGTGCGCGGCGGATCGGTCGACATCGGCATTGTATCCAGCAATGTCAATCTGGATGGCATGGACGTGTTGCCGCTGTTTCGGGACGAGCTGGTCGTGGTGACCGATCTGGCACATCCACTGGCGCAGCGTCAGGATATTGCATTTGAAGCATTGATCGATCAATATCAGTTTATCGGAATCAACCCGGAAAGCGCCATTCAGACTTTTCTGGATGACAAGGCATACAAGCTGGGAAAGCGTTTGCACCAGCGTGTCCATGTCGGCAGTTTCGAGGCGGTATGTCGCATGGTCGATGCCGGGATTGGCCTGGCGATTGTGCCGATCGAATGCGCGCGCGCCTACAGCCGGGCGCCCCGGCTGCATATTCTGAAACTCACCGACGAATGGGCAGATCGCGAACGCAATATCTGTCGTCTTGCCGGGCGCGATCTGCCGGCTTACGCAGAAAAATTCATCAGCCATCTGCTGGACGTGTCGCGTCGCCTGCACGCCCGCTAGCGACGGGACAGGGTAACTGCAAAACGCGCCGGAATAAAGCAACTGCAAAACATAACCCTTGGCCTGCTGTCCATAATGCTGAGCTTGCGGTCTGACTTCGGCCTGGCTGAGGGACTCCTTCATGGATTAAAAACCGGCCTGGCCCGGTCTCGCGGCATAATTGAGAATGCAATAACCAATAGAGTCATGCCGTTACGAGCATGGCCAGACAAGGAGACTGTTTTGACAACTGAAATGATACAACGCAGGAAACTGCTCAAATCCATGCTGTATGGCGCGGCCGCATCCTATGGACTGGGACCTTTCAGCGCTTTTGCTGCGACTTGGCCGGCACAGCCGGTCAATTTTATTGTGCCCTTTGCACCAGGCGGCCCGGTCGACACCGCTGCCCGTATTGTGACCGAAGGTATGTCCCGCCAATGGGGACAGACTGCAGTCATTGACAATCGGGCGGGTGCGGGTGGCATTTTGGGTGCCCGGCTGTCGGCCAAAGCCAGGCCCGATGGTTATCATTATTTTTTCGCGGCCATTCACCACGCCATTTTACCCAGTCTGAACAGCGCGCTGGACTACGATATCGAAAAAGACTTTGTGCCGGTGGGTGGCGTCGCGCGGTTTCCCATTATTCTGATTGCCCATCCCTCTCTGAAGGTGTCATCGGTCAGGGAATTGATCGCGCTGGCCAAAGCGCAGCCCGGCAAGATTGCCTATAGTTCGTCAGGAACGGGCGGCGGCACTCACCTGGCTGGCGCGCTGTTCGCCAGTATGGCCGATATCAGCCTGCAGCATGTGCCTTACAAGGGAAGTGCGCCTGCGGTACAGGATCTGGTAGGCGGACAAGTGCAATTGATGTTCGCCGATGCCACGTCTGCGCTGCCTTTTATGAAATCGGGCAGGGTGGTTGCATTGGGCATTGGCAATCCGCAGCGCTCGGCGCTGGCGCCTGACGTACCACCGATTGCCGATGAAGGACTGCCGGGCTACGAGGCGTATTCCTGGAGCGGGCTTTTTGCACCAGCGGGTACACCTGCGGATATCGTGAACACGCTCAATGAAAACATCAATGCCCAACTGAAAGACAAAGCGGTCATTGAGAAAATGCATCGCAGCGGTTCAGAGCCCATTCCCATGACACCGGATGCGTTCGGCGGGTTTTTACGGGCTGAAATTGCCAAGTGGCATAAAACGATCGCGGATGCAAAAATCACCATCCAGGGCTGATTGCCCGGGCAGGCAGCGTATGGCGGCAAGTCCTGCGCTGCCGATCGTATCGGATTGCGCTGCCTGTCAACAGCGTCGTATTGATGCCGGCCGGCCTATTGACCCGTCTTGATCCCCGCCTTTTCTGTCACTTCCTGCCACAGCACATATTCCTTGTCGATACGCGATTTCAGATCGCGCCCGCTGCGCAGGGAAATGGTATAGCCCACTTTTTCCATTTGCTTACGATATTCGGGCATATCGGATACCGTCTTGAGCGCCTGTTCAATGCGTCCGGCAGTCGCATCGCTTAATTTTGCCGGGCCGACAATGCCGTACCAGCCCGTGACATCATAGTCTTTGATACCGGCTTCCGACATAGACGGTACATTGGGCAGTGCGCGATTGCGTTCTTTGGATGTCACTGCCAGCGCGCGTACTTTGCCGCTATTGATGTAATTGACTGCCGTTCCGGTAATGTCAAACATCATTGACGTTTTACCGCCGATAACGTCAATCATGGCCGGGGCGTTGCCACGATAGGGAACATGCAGCATTTGCGTGCCGGTGCGCTGTTTCAGAAGCTCGGCCGATAATTGGTTGGACGAACCGACGCCGGCTGAGCCAAAAGACAGGGCGCCCGGATTGGCTTTGGCATAATCGATCAATTCACCAATGCTGTTTACCTTCAGATTGTTGTTGATCACCAGCACGTTGGTATATTCGACCAGATTGCCCAAATAGCGGAAGTCGCGGTCTTTATTGATTGATATGCCTTTCTGGATGTGTGGGGTGATCGTCAGTGTCGGACTTGCCAGGAAATAGAGTACGCTGCCATCGGGCGCTGCACGCGCCACATTTTCAGCTGCGATAATACCGCTTGCACCTGCTTTGTTTTCAACGACGACAGGCTGGCCGATCTGATCGCCAAAAAACCTGGCAAATTGGCGGGCTGCCGTGTCTACCGGTCCGCCAGCGGCATAGCCGACGACGAGTTTGACGGGTTTGTCGGGCCATGTATCGGCGGCATGGCCGAGCACGGGAAAGAACAGCAGTGGGATGAAACGCAGGTATCGTTTTGACATACAGTCTCCATTATTCTGTTCATGAGGCGCGAGACACAGTGGTGTGTGTTGCGTATCCCGTGCATGGTTCAGTTTCTATTCGATGCGGGCCCCCGACTGGTCGACCGCTGTTTTCCATTTTTTTATTTCAGTTGCTATCAGACTGGAAAACGCTCCAGGGGTGGAGCCTTCTATTTCGTAACCGTACTGGGTGAGCTGCTTGCTGACCGCAGGGGTTCGCGCTGCATCGTTAAAAGCTTTGTTCAGATCCCTGATCACGCTGTCCGGCGTTCCGGCAGGCGCGAGGATGCCATACCAGCCGTTGACTTCGAAGCCCGGTACGCCGGATTCGGCAACCGTCGGCACATCGGGAAGAACGGCGGAGCGTTTGCTGCCGGTGACCGCAATGCCTTTTAGTTTGCCTGCCTTCACATGGGGCAGGGAAGTCGAAATACTGTCGAACATCAGCGACACCTCGCCCGACAGCATGGCGACGACAGCCGGCCCGCTGCCTTTGTAGGGCACATGAATCATTTTGGTATGGGTAGCGCTTTTGAACAGCTCGGCGGCCAGATGACTGGTGTTGCCGTTACCGGCAGAGGCAAAGGTCAGCTTGTCTGGATTGGCGCGGGCATAGTCGATCAATTCCTGCGTCGTATTGACGGGTGTCTGTTTGGCCGCAGCCACCAGCATGGGCAAGGTTGCCAGTACCGAGACCGGTGCGAAATCCTTTTCCGTATCATAGGGCAAAGATTTATACATGCTTGGATTGATGGCATGCGCTGCCAGCACCATCAGAACGGTATAGCCGTCGGGTTTGGCCCGGGCCAGTTGCGCGGTGGCAATGGTGCCGCCAGCGCCGGGACGATATTCAAGCACGACCGGCTGCTTGATGGTTTTCTGCATTTGGGCGGCTATCGGTCGCGCCAGCAGATCGGCGCTTCCGCCCGGCGGATAGGGTATCAGCAGGGTGATGGGTTTGTCGGGAAAGGCCTGGGCGCTGCCGGCTGCCGTCAGCCCGATGGCCAGTCCGAGTCCCAGCGCCGATGCGCTGCGCAGCATGCCTTGCCGCAATTTGATCCATTTTATAGTCATTGCGTCTCCTCCTTGAAAAACGGTTGTCCGGCGTCGTCTACGGCAATGGTCGCGCAGGGCTCGTCCATATGCAGTGTCGCCTCGCTCAGGGCCTGTAGTTGCTGTTGCGTCAGCCCTTGCACCATGGCACGGATCAGGAATCGGCTCTCTTTGACTTCGATGATTGCCAGATCCGTATAGACAAAATCAACCACCCCGGCTCCGGTCAAGGGATAGGTGCAGGAACGCAGCAGTTTGGGCTCGCCTGTCTTGGTGGTATGCTCCATCATGACCAGCACCTGTTTGGCGCCGACTGCCAGGTCCATCGCGCCGCCGATGGCGGCAATGGCGTTCGGGGCATCGGTAATCCAGTTTGCCAGATCGCCGTTTTCCGCCACCTGGAAACCGCCCAGAATAGAGTAGTCCAGATGGCCACCGCGCATCATGGCAAATGAATTGGTATGTTCGGTAATGGATGCGCCCTGTAACAATACAATGGGCTTGCGACTGGCGTTGATGATGTCAGTGTCAATTTCGTGGTCAATCGCACTGCGCCCCATGCCCAGAATACCGTTTTCGCTGTGCAGGATGATTTCCCGGTCGGCCGGCAAATAATCGGCCACGGTCGTAGGCATGCCGATACCCAGATTGACATAGGCGCCATCGGGCAGGCTGTTGGCGACCAGTCTGGCGATCTGTTCTCTGTCAAGACGGGTGTAATCAGCCATGTTGCGCTCCTGCAAGGACAATGCTTTTAACGAAAATACCCGGCGTCATCACCTGCTCCGGATGGATGTCGCCCAGTTCGACGATTTTGTCTACCTGCGCGATGGCGTGCCTTGCGGCCGTGCACATGACCGGATTGAAGTTCCTCGCGGCCCAGCGATAGGTCAGGTTGCCCCAGCGATCGCCCAGATGGGCGCGCACCAGCGCAAAATCGGCGTGCAAAGGCTCTTCGAGCACGTAACCAATGCCGTTGACCACGCGCACTTCTTTGTTTTCCGCGACACGCGTACCATACCCGGTCGGCGTAAAAAACGGACCCATGCCGGCGCCGGCAGCACGCATCCTTTCGGCCAGCGTGCCCTGGGGAGTACATTCCAGTTCAACCTGTCCTGCGCGAAACGCCTGTGCAAAAATATCCGATTGCGGAGGACGAGGGTGCGAGCAGATAATTTTTCTGACCTGACCGTTTTTGATCAGACCTGCGATACCCACTTCGCGTGTTCCTGCATTGTTGCTGATGATCGTCAGATTGCGCGTGCCCATATGAGCAAGACTGGTCAGCATTTCAAATGGAATACCCGAGTCACCGAAACCGCCGACCATAATGGATGCCCCGTCGGGAATCTGGCTTAATGCGGCTTCATGCGTTTCAAGAATTTTGTTTATCATCTTTGTCCTGTATTGGAAGGGGTCATAACGTGGCTTCAGTGCCCAGAATGGCGGTGGACTGGCTCGACAGGGTGCCGCCATTGCCGTGGACCAGGGCCAGCTGTGCGTCGGCGACCTGGCGCGCATCGCCCTGGCCGCGCAATTGCCTGACCGCTTCGATCAGAATGAACATTCCGTACATGCCCGGATGCACGCAGGAAAGCCCGCCGCCGTTGGTGTTGACAGGCAAGTGCCCGCCGGGGGCAATGCCGCCTTTGCTCACAAAGTCTCCGCCTTCTCCTTTTTTGCAAAATCCAAGGTCTTCCATAAACAGAATCGTATTGATGGTGAACGCGTCATACACTTCGGCCACATCGATATCGGCGGGTTTGACGCCGGCCATTTCATATGCAATTTTTCCTGACTGCCGGGCAGCAGTCACGGTCAGATCGTCCATGGACGAGATCTGGCGATTCCACACAGCAGTCGAATTGCCCAATACATAAACGGGTTTTTGCCGGAGTGTTTTAGCGCGATCGGCACGCACCAGTACATAGGCACCCGCGCCGTCGCTGACCAGACAACAGTCGCGCACGGTCAGCGGATCGGAAACCATGCGCGACGATAGCACCTGGTCGATCGTAAGGGGATCACGCATCGAGGCTTCGGGGTTAAGCCGGGCCCACTCCCGGGCAGCTACCGCAACCTCGGCCAGTTGCTCGCGCGTTGTGCCGTATTGGTGCATATGTCGCGCGGCTGCGAGGGCATAGGAACTCAGAGGGCTTAACGGCTCGTATGGCGTTTCGTGAGGCTGCGGATCCATCATGCGACGCATCTTGCCAATGGCGGCGCGGTTAACCGTTGAGCTGCGCTGGGTACTGCCGTAGCAGACGAGGACCGCATTGCACTGGCCCGACACCAGGGCCTGAATGGCCGGCATCAGGTGGGCAACAAAGCTGGAGCCGCCCACCATGGTGTTGTCGATGAAGGTGGGCCTGATACCCAGATGCTCAATGACCGGCATGACCCACATGGTGGACGATACGCTGGCCGTGGCGATGCCGTCGATATCCTGCATGGTCAGGCCCGCATCGCGCACGGCTCGTGTTGCAGCCTGCACAAGGATCTCCATTTCCGTATAGCCTTCGGCCAGACCCAGGCCGGCATGTCCGACCCCGACAATGGCGGTTGCGCCGCGAAGTTTGGGATCAATCATGCCTTGTCTCCTGCTGGAACAAAGACCAGTAATGCCTCGTCGCCGGTACGCTGGATGCAGGCAACGACAGACTGTCCGATGCGTACCTCTCCCGGGGCAATATCCTGCACGCGGCTCATCATGCGCGGGCCTTCCTCAAGATCGATCAGGGCCACGTTGTGATCACCCCCGTTTTCAGGTTTATTGCGGACCACGGTGACCGAGTACACCGTGCCTTTGCCTGACGGCGTATACCATTGCAGATCATCGCTGCCGCAATGCGGGCAGACCATGCGCGGGTAAAAGATGCTTTTGTCACAGTCGCCGCAACGTTGAATGGTAAACGCACCGGCCTGCAACTGCGTTTGATAATACTTTTCTGCGCCGGTCTCCAGCGTCTGATTGCTTACGGTCATGGCTTATTCCTGTATCGAATATGTGTATCGTCATACAGTATTGTTTCTGCAGACAGGATTGACAATCTGTTTTTTCAGAAGGATTACTTCAGACACACTTAACTCACGTTTTCCCTCAGGCCGGCCGTCGTGACCAGTCCCGATGAAGGGGGGCTTTGGGAATACAGAATTGCCGGCAGCGGCAATTTATAGTGATATTGCAGTCGTGCAGGCTCGTTTGCCCGCGCCTGACTGTCCAAAAATCGGTATCATGACGGGCACGAGATAGCCGTCAGCAATATCGGGGTCGGTTTGTTTGAAATTATTGGGGAGTGCCGCAGTGGAAAAAAAAGTTTTTGAGGCCATTCTGTTTGACTATCGGGATGGGGTTGGATACATCACGCTCAACAGGCCAGACCGGCTCAACAGTTTTACCCAGCAGATGCATGACGAACTGCGCGAGGCTATGGATTTTCTGGAATCGCGCGCCGATCTGCGTGGTGTGATTCTGACAGGTGCCGGTCGCGGTTTTTGCGCCGGCCAGGATCTGGGCGAGCGCCAGCCTCTGGAGCCGGGGCAGTTCCGGGATTTGGGCGAAGCGCTTGAAAAGAATTACAAGCCGCTTATTACACGCTTGCGTGCCCTGCCAGCACCTGTCGTTTGTTTTGTCAACGGCGTAGCGGCAGGGGCGGGCATGAGCCTGGCCCTGGCCTGCGATCTGGTTTTTGCCGTGCAGTCTGCCCGCTTCATTCAGGCGTTCGCTAAAATCAGTCTGGTACCCGACGCCGGTTCCACGCATTTTCTGCCGCGCCTGGTCGGAACCCAGCGCGCCATGGGGGCCGCCTTGCTGGCTGAGCCGGTATCTGCCGAGCAGGCCGAGCAGTGGGGCATGATCTGGAAGTGTATTGCAGACGACCAGTTGCAATCACAGATACAGACAGTTCACACCCAGCTGACGACAGGGGCGACCCGGGCGATGGCCGCGACCAAACACGCGTTGTATGCGAGCGCCGACAACACCCTGCAGCAACAGCTGGATCTGGAAATCGAGCTGCAGCGGGAAATGGGCATGACCGAAGACTATCGGGAAGGCAGCAAGGCATTCAGGGAAAAACGCAAGCCCCTGTTTCAGGGACGTTAGTCAGGGCAGCCTGGCGTAACACGTGGTGCAGCTTCACCAAGCCGGCGTGGCAGCCGGTCAGGCCGCGGCTGGCGATGCTGGCGTTGTCGATGGATTCTGACCGGCTTCAGGCGCAGCAAAGTGATGCATTTGAATGCCGGATGAACTGATCGACAGATACCCGCCACGAAAGGGGGGGTGGTCCCATTCCCAATCGGGCAGTACCCAGCGGCAGCGCTGCGTGCCCTGATCCTCGAATTGATGGCATTTGGGTTTATGGGTATGGCCGTGCACCATATGCACCAGTGCAGGATGTTGCCTGAATACAGCCGATACTGCCTCATGGGCCACATCCATCAGATACATGGGCTTGGTGCCATGTGCATGCATGCTGGTCTTGCGGGCACGACGGGCGATCGTGCGGCGCAGCCGCAAGGGCAGGGCCAGGAACAGGCCGCGTACCAGCGGGTGCCGGGAGAGTTTGCGAAATCGCTGGAAAGACACGTCGTGCGTGCACAGTTCATCGCCATGACTGATATGAACAGGGCCGGCATCGGTGTGAAACAGGGCCGATTCGGCCATCAATGTTGCACCGATTTTTCCTGCCAGTTCCGGACCCATTAGAAAATCGCGATTGCCATGACCTATATAAACCGGAATGGTTTTTGCCGTTTCCGACAGGTGCTCGATGGCCTGTTGCAGCCAGGGTTCGGGCATCCGGATCGCGGCATCGTCGCCGATCCAGGCATCAAAAATATCGCCCGCCAGAATAAGCGCATCGGCGTGCGCCGCCGCCTGGGCCAGAAAGGCATAGAAAACGCGGCAGGTTTCGGGGACCTGCCGCGCCAGATGTATATCTGATGCGACCCAGACAGTACCGGGCAGTGTGTAATCAGTTTTCGACAACGCTGGCTTTTTCGATGATGACGGGTTCAACAGGCACGTCCTGGTGGAAGCCGCGATTACCTGTCTTGACGCCTTCGATTTTGTCGACTACATCCTGTCCCTGGACCACTTTACCAAAAACGGCATAACCCCAGCCTTGGGCTGTCGGTGCAGAAAAGTTCAGGAAATCGTTGTCCTTGGCATTGATAAAAAACTGCGCCGTGGCCGATTCGGGATCGTTGGTGCGTGCCATGGCGATAGTATATTTGTCGTTTTTCAGACCGTTGTCGGCTTCGTTCTTGATCGGCGCTTCAGTCGCTTTCTGTTTCATATCCACGTCAAAGCCGCCACCCTGGATCATGAAGCCCTTGATGACGCGGTGGAAGATCAGGTTGTCAAAGAAACCGTTATTGACGTATTTCAGAAAATTTTCTGTGGTAACCGGTGCTTTCTCGGCATTCAGCTCCAGAACGATATCGCCCTGATTGGTTTGCAGTTTGACCTGTGGTTGACTCATGGATGTTTCCTTTTTGGTTGAAGTGGGTGCGGCCTGTGCCGCCTGCAGGGCTGCGACCGACAAAACGGTTCCCAGGGTGAAGCCGGCAATGCGGCGTAAAAATGCAAAATTGGGCATTGCGTTTATTTTCCTTCGATAATGCGTCCGAGAGCCTGCGCCTGCCGGCTGGCGTCGGGAATGCCCTGTTGGGCGGCCTGCGCAAAGGCATTTCGGGACTGGATCAATTGCACCATACCCATGTTGCGTAATGCAACCCCGTAGCGGGGATTGATTGAAAGTGCTGTTTTCAGCGCCTCGTAGGCCGGATCGGTCAGCCCCGCCTGCAGATAAAGTGCAGCCATGTTATTCCAGGGTTCGGCCAGTTCCGGATAGCTGGAGGTCATGCCGCGATAGACGGTCATGGCCTCCTCGTTGCGACCAAGCGCAGCCAGCGCGCGACCTTTCAGGAACAGCATCTGGACGTCGGTCGCAGGCGCCGTAATGCGGTCATTGGCGTTCTGGCGCCGCTCGATTTCCTGGAGCGCCCGGGCTGCCTGGCCCTGGGCGATCATGTTGCTCAGGCGGGAGGCCGCCTGCGATGCCGTTTCGGGAATGGAGGTATCGACCGAAGGCTCCAGCTTTTTCAGCACATTTGCCAATCCCTGCCAGCCGGGTTCGCGCGCATTGGCGGCATCATCCTGACTGTACATGGGCGAGGGGATGCCGTTGCCGGCGTGTTGATTGTCGGCCTGATAGGCGGGGCTTGCCGGCTGGGCCAGGGTTGGCAGCGCTGGCAACAGGCACAGGGCGCACACCGCCAGCGAACGGTGAATGACTTTGAGTTTCACAGCGCTAATCCAGAAAATCGTGAAAGAAAACCTTCAAGTGCAAGCAGCCGTTAACGAGGACTTGCTATACTTACACGTTCGTATTTTAGCCTTAGTTGGGCGAAAGACGTCTCAACCCTAACCCACTACGCCTATTTTCTTTGCTGCATCGGTCAATTCCGACTGCAGGCAAGTCCGGTTTTTTATGTCCGCCATGCAAATATTCAATTCCCTTTCCCGCGCCAAAGCGCCTTTTGTTACGGTCGAACCCGGTAAAGTGCGGATGTACGTTTGCGGCATGACAGTCTATGACTTCTGCCATCTTGGCCATGCCCGTATGCTGGTCAGTTTCGATATTGTCCAGCGGTGGCTGCGTCAAAGTGGATATCAGGTTGATTACGTCAGAAACATTACCGATATCGACGACAAAATCATCAACAAGGCCGTCTCGCTCAATCAGCCCTTACATGCAGTTACGTCTTTTTATACCGACGCCATGCATGCAGATGAGCGTGCACTGGGCGTACAGGCGCCCGACCAGGAGCCTCGTGCGACCATGCATATTCCGGGTATGTTGCAAATTATCCGGGATTTGCAGGACAAGGATCTGGCCTATCAAACGCCTGATGGCGATGTCAATTATGCAGTGCGCAGCTTTGCCGGCTACGGCAAGTTGTCCGGCAAAGTCCTGGATGACCTGCGCGCAGGCAATCGCGTGGCGGTATCGGATGGCAAGCGTGATCCGCTGGATTTCGTCCTGTGGAAGGCCGCCAAGCCTGATGAGCCCGCCGATTCGGTATGGGATTCACCCTATGGGCGTGGCCGCCCCGGCTGGCATATTGAATGCTCGGCCATGAGTCGCGAGCTGCTGGGGCAACCGCTGGATATTCATGGCGGCGGTCCCGATCTGAAATTTCCGCATCATGAAAACGAAATTGCGCAGTCGGAAGGTGCCTATGGCGGCCAGCTGGCCAATGTGTGGATGCATTGCGGCCCGCTGATGGTGGACGACGAGAAAATGTCCAAATCGCTGGGCAATTTCCGCACGATCCGCGATACCGTCAGCAGTCAGCCCGATCCGGCTGCGCCCGACTATCAGGTGAATGTGCGTGAAGCAGAAATGCTGCGTTTTTTCGTGGTACGCAACCATTACCGCAGTCCGCAGAATTTTACGCCGGACAATCTGTACAATGCACAGGCGGCACTGGATCGTATATACCAAACGTTCAACAATACCGGGCTGGATGTCCCTGCCTCCATCGACTGGTCTCAGGAATATGAGCAGTCATTCAAGGCGGCAATGGACGATGACTTCAATACGGCTGGCGCTATTGCCGTCCTGTTCGATATGGTGACCGAAGCCAATCGCCAGAACAGCGCCGCGATTAGTGGCCGCATTCGTGCCCTGGGCGCCGTGCTGGGCTTGCTGGGACAGGACCCGCAACAGTATTTGCAGTCGCCGACACGTTACATTAAACGGGACGGTCAGCCATCCACCGCGGGCGTATTGAGCGAATCGGATATTGAAACGCTGATTGCGCAGCGCAGCGAAGCCAAACAGGCGCGCCAGTTTGAAAAAGCGGATCAGATCCGGGCCCAGCTCAAAGAACATGGGGTGGAACTAGAGGATAAACCAGGTGGGCTGACGCAGTGGCGTCGCGCCTGATAGGGGAAGACATGTCATCTGTTGCACCAGCGGCCGTCAAACCCGAGTACTGGGATGAAGCGGTCACGTATCTGATCAAAAAAGATCGTATTCTGCGAAAAATCATACCGGCTTACCCCAATTTATGGCTGGCGACCAATAAAACAGCGTTCGTAACACTGGCGCGCGCCATAATCGGCCAGCAGATCGCCACAAAAACGGCAGACCAGCTCTGGAAAAATTTCACCCAGCTTTGCGGCCATCGGCCGTCTCCTGCCGCCGTTCTTGAATACAATGAGGCCCAATGGCGGGGAGCCGGGCTGTCCAAACGAAAAACCGAATATATTCTGGATTTGGCGAATCATTTCAACGAGCGTAAAGTAAATCCGCTGAAATGGTCTAAAATGGACGACGAAGACATCATCACGGAGTTGTGCGCCATTCGGGGGATTTCTCGCTGGACGGCGGAAATGTTCCTGATTTTCAATTTGCACAGACCCGATATCCTGCCCATCGATGACCCGGGTCTGCTTAAGGCGATCTCGGAACATTATTTCAGCGGCGAACCCGTCTCACGTTACGAGGTTCGTGAAGTGGCACAATCATGGCAACCGTGGCGGACAGTGGCAACATGGTACTTATGGCGTAGCCTGGAAAAGGTCGCTTAAGTTAAGTACACGTGAAAACATTCATGACAAGACAACTATGAAATTTACTTTTTTAGAATTTGAAGAACCAATTGCAGAGCTCGAACAGAAGATCGAGCAGTTGCGTCATGTTTCCTCTGATTCAGCAGTCGATATTTCCGAAGAAATCACCAGGCTGCAGCAAAAAAGCGAAAGTCTGACCAACACGATTTATTCCAAGCTGACCCCGTGGCAAACCGCCCTGGTGGCCCGGCATCCGCAGCGTCCCTATACCATGGACTACGTTCGCGAAATCTTTACCGATTTTCATGAACTGCATGGCGACCGCATGTACGAAGACGATCTGTCCATCGTGGGCGGGCTGGCCCGTTTTTCCGGCGAACCCTGCATGGTGATCGGCCATCAGAAGGGACGCGACACCAAAGAGCGGGCCAAGCGCAATTTCGGGATGCCGCGTCCTGAGGGTTATCGCAAGGCCCTGCGCCTGATGCGTCTGGCTGAAAAATTTGAATTACCGGTCTTTACATTTGTAGACACGCCGGGTGCCTACCCGGGCATCGGTGCGGAAGAACGCGGACAGTCCGAAGCCATCGGACATAATCTGTACGCCATGGCGGAGTTGCGCGTTCCCATTATCGCGACCATTATCGGCGAAGGCGGATCGGGCGGTGCCCTGGCCATTGCCGTGGGCGATGTCGTGCAAATGCTGCAGTACTCCACCTATGGCGTTATTTCACCGGAAGGCTGTGCTTCTATTTTGTGGCGCAGTGCCGACAAGGCGCCGGTGGCGGCTGAAGCGCTGGCCATTACTGCGCCTCGCCTGCTGGAACTGGGTCTGATCGATAAAGTGGTGCCCGAGCCTGTCGGCGGCGCCCAGCGTGATGCCATCAGCATGGCAAAAACACTGAAGCGTTCACTATCCGAAGCGTTGCGCCAGGTCTCTGGCATGGATGTCGACGAGCTGCTGGACAAACGTCTGGAGCGACTCATGTCCTACGGTCGTGTCCAGGATAAATAAGTCCGCCTTGCCGTTTGCCAGTCCGCTAGAGGACAGCCGTCTTCTGCAACCGCTGCTGGCGGCGATGACCGCGATCGATTCTGCCGATATTGCCATCGGAGTCAGTGGCGGCGCCGATTCGGCGATGCTGCTGGTCGCGGCGGCGCAGCTTGCCGCTCAAACGCAACAAACAGTACAGGCTGTACACGTGCATCACGGCTTGCTGGCCGATGCCGATGCGTGGGCCGCACATACGGCGCAACTGGCACGCGACCTTGGAGTCGCCTTTCATCTTTTGCCGGTCACGGTCGCATCCGGTACGGGCAAAGGCACTGAAGCGGCCGCACGCCAGGCTCGGTACGACGCCTGGCAACGCTGGTCGCAGGACAATCATTGTCACCATATCCTGCTTGCTCATCATCGTGATGATCAGGCCGAAACCGTCTTGCTGCGTCTATTGCGCGGAGCGGGGGTGCAGGGCATGAGCGGCATGGCCGCGCAAACGCAGCGCGGCGCATTGCAGTTGTACCGGCCCTGGCTCGACGTTGAGCGCAGCCGGATTCTGGCGGCGGCTGCCGGTTATGAGGCACAGACCGGATGGATTCCGGTCCTGGACCCGACCAATCTTGATGCCAAATACACCCGGGCGGCAGTCAGGACTCTGCTCACGCCTGTCCTGAATACCCGTTGGCCGCAGTGGCAGGGCAATCTGCTGCGACATGCACGGGTTATGTCTGAGAACACACTGTTGCTGCAGGATCTGGGAGAACTGGATCTGGCGCACTGTCAGCTCACACCGAACGGCTTGTCCTTTTCGCTGGCCCGCTGGCGCGAACTGCCCCGGCATCGTCAGGCGAACGTGTTGCGCCAATGGTTGCGACGACAGCATATTGCCATGCCAACCGAAGCGCGGTTGAATCAGTGGCTGCGTCAGTTACGGGAAGTACATGCGCTTGGCCACGATCGCAATATCCTGCTGCAGCATCAAGGTTGTCATATTGTGTGTCGGCAAGGGCAGGTGCAGTTGCAAATGAATGATGGCGTATAACGCTGATTTCTTCTTTCATCGATCTCGTCTTTCATCGATCTCTTCTTGTAATTAAGCTACGGTTCAGCTCGCGGGTGCAAAGAAGGATTTTTGCCTGACTGGCAATGACCGTCTTCGTGCATATGACTGCAGTGTGTTTCTCGTCATGCTCAGTTGTGTCAGTGCTTTTCAAAATAATCTGGCCATTTTTTTTGTGATTATATTAAAGCCGGATGCGGGACATGCCCGCATTTGCAGAAAAATCAAGGTGAATTTTCTGCCCGACTTTTTTGGGACTTTCTCAAGGTGAGATCATGAAAAAATTTATCACTGCCAGCATGATTGGTTTGCTTGTCGCAGCAGCGCCTGTTACTCAGGCATTGGCCTATCAGGGCGGACACCGTTCAGATGTGTCCCCGGCACAGGCCATGCGCATTGCGGAAAGAGCGGTCGGAGGAAAGGCCTACAAGGCAGAGCCCGATCACTATAAGGGACGCCGCGCCTATAGCGTAGATGTCAGACAGGCCAGGTCGCTGGTGCAGGTAGATGTGGACGCGCGCAGCGGAAAAATCCTGCATATGGAGCGCGAGAAATCGCATGGACCATATGCCCACCGGCAATTCGATCGACAACATCGCTGATGCTTGCTAATGGCTGAATGCTCTTGTGCAGAAGCAGTCTTGCACGGATCATGACTGCTTAAATCTATATTTTCGATGCCGGACAGTTGCGTACTCTTCGGCATTTCCTGTTTATTGGGACTGGTTTTGTTCAGCTTAATGTAATCACAATTGGCATAATAAAAATCTTTAACTGGAACTAGGATAAGTTAATTGCATGTAGTAATATAAGAAGCAATATTGTTGTGATGCCGCTATGACAAACGTAATAATCAGGAAGCATTGGTTTAGCCTGAACGTTCACGGCGTGCCGATGAAAACAGGGAAGAGACATGCGAGACTTTGCACATACCAAGGATGCCAGAAGGCGCTTTCTGAAAACGGCCGGCTACGCGGGGGTCGGCTTGTGGTCTGGTCTGACGTGGCCGACTGCCTTTGCAGCGGCGGACAAAGAGACCATCACATTGCCTTTTGGCAACGGCGAGCGCGTACTCGAAGCCTTTCCCGGCAAGCGTCCGCTTATTGTGCTGACCAATCGTCCACCGCAACTGGAAACGCCATTTTCTGTTTTCAATGACGGGTTGATCACGCCCAATGACGCGTTTTTCGTGCGTTATCACTGGAGCGGTATTCCCACAGAAGTCGATCTGAAAACGTATCGCCTGAAAGTGCATGGCTCTGTCAGCAAACCCCTTGAGCTGACGCTTGACGATTTGAAAAAGTTGCCAGCCCGAGAAATCACTGCGGTCCATCAATGCTCGGGGAACAGCCGCGGTTTTTTCGAGCCGCGCATCAACGGCGGACAATTGGCACACGGTGCCATGGGCAACGCAAAATGGAAGGGCGTTGCGTTGAAAGATGTGCTGGAACTGGCTGGTGTAGCGGGTTCTGCAAAGCAGGTTGCCTTCAACGGGCTGGATCATCCGCCGGTACCGGACGGTCCGGATTTCATCAAGGCGCTGGATATTGATCACGGTATGGATGGCGAGGTGATGCTGGCCTGGTCCATGAACGATGAGGATTTGCCGCTACTCAACGGCTACCCCCTGCGTCTGATCGTGCCGGGCTATTACGGCACCTACTGGGTCAAACATCTGAATGATATTCATGTCATGGATGAAGTTTTCGACGGATTCTGGATGAGCAAGGCCTACAGAATTCCCGATAACGAATGTCATTGCGTCAAACCGGGTGAAACGCCTGAAAAAACCATTCCCATTGAACGGTTCTCGGTTCGTTCCTTTATTACAAACGTAGCTGACGGCACGCAAGTGCAGGTGGGCAAGCCGCAGGCGCTTCGCGGTATCGCCTTTGATGGCGGATCGGGTATCAAAGCCGTGCAAATTTCAACCGATGGCGGCAAGCAATGGTCCGATACCAAACTGGGCGATGAAATCAGCAAATATTCGTTCCGTGAATGGACCAGCGAATTTACACCCCAGACCAAAGGCGAAACGAAATTGATGGTTCGGGCAACCAACCAGAAAGGCGAGACTCAGCCCATGCAGGCCAACTGGAATCCTTCCGGCTATCGCATGAACCGTATCGAACAGATTCGCGTGACTGCGGCATAAGGAGCGGCCAAATGAAATATCTGCATAAACAATTGCTGCATTGTGTTGTTTACGGCTGTACGCTGCTGCCTGTGGCAGCGATGGCGGCCGGCGTCGAATTTCCGCAAGAGACTGGTGGCTACAAGAAAAGCGACCTGCCCGGTTACAAGATCGCCAGCGGGCTTTGCCTGATGTGTCACTCCTCTCAATACGCATCGTCGCAGCCTCCGAAGTCTTCGCCCGCCTACTGGAATGCCACCATTCATAAAATGAAAGATGTCTACAAGGCGCCAGTGACAGACGAGATGATCCCGGCTGTCGTGGAGTATCTGAGCGTTGAATACGGAGGTCAGGATCGGGCCGCAGCACACGCCGATTATGAAAAGGCGATGGCCAAACTCAAAACCCCCGCGGAAGGTGACAGCGTCAAAAAATAAGACATCGGTTCATCTGTGATGGCCGGATGTGATAGAGTCATTGGTGCGTGCTCCGCAAGCTTGTGCGACGGGCATCGCCATTTTACTTTGCCACATTTATGTCTTATCCCATCCTGTATTCCTTCCGACGCTGCCCGTACGCCATGCGGGCCAGACTTGCACTTGCCGCCAGCGGCACGACCTGTGAGCTGCGTGAAATCGTGTTGCGCAGTAAACCGGCGCCCATGCTCGCTGCGTCTCCCAAAGGGACCGTGCCGGTCCTGATTCTGGCTGATGGGCAAGTGATCGAACAGAGTCTGGAGATCATGTTATGGGCATTGCGCCGGAACGACCCGCATGCATGGCTGGCACCGACAGACAGTTCACTGCCTGATATGCTGTCGCTCATCGAAACCTGCGAGCAAGTGTTCAAACACCATCTTGATCGTTATAAGTACCCACAACGTTACGATCTGCCGGATGGTCTCATGCATCGTGATCAGGCGGCTGGCTGGCTGATGGAACTCGAACGGCAATTGGCGTGCCGGCCCTGTCTTTCCGGCGACCATCCGGCTTTGGCAGATATGGCGATCCTGCCTTTTGTGCGCCAGTATGCGCACACGGATCTTGCATGGTTCCAGGCGCAACCGTGGCCGCAAGTGCTGCGATGGCTCGAAGAGTGGAAGGGATCTGATTTATTTGAACAGGTGATGGAAAAATACGTGCCCTGGGAAGAAGGGCAGGAGCGGGTGCTGTTTCCTTAGACGGTGACGGATGCAGATACTATTGCGCAGCGCGCTGGCCTATTTGCGCTCGTTCATACTGTCTGGCTCGACATTCGCCACTTGATACAACCATTGCCTGAAAATACGAATTTTCGCCACCTGGTTTTCGTTGGCGCGCCAGGAAACGGTGTGCGTGACCACATCCATTTCTTTGAACATGCCTTTTCCCAGTTCAACCAAATCGCCGCGTTCCAGCTCACGCTCGGCCAGGCGTGTGCTTTCCAGTGCGATGCCCATGCCGTCGGTTGCTGCAGAGACGGACATCGCCGCCCGGTCAAAAGAGGGGCGAGGGCGAGCGGGCAAACGCAGATTATTCAACTTGAACCAACGGGCCCACGTTACATTATTCAATTGAGAGTCGATCAACACCTGTTCTTTGATCAGTTTTCCGGGGTCAACACCCGGCGTGATCAGCTTTGGGGAACAGAAGGGCACATTGCGTTCTGTGCCAAGCGGCTTATTAATGATACCGGCTCGTTCTGACATCGTGCCATAGCAGATCGACATATCCAGTTCTCGCATGCGGGTCAGGTCAACCTGCCCGGCGCCGGTTGTCAGGCGGATTGTGATATCAGGATGCGCTTTCATGAATTGGGGAAGTTTCGGCCCGAGCCATTTGACTGCGAGACTGGGTGCGCAATATAAAGCCAGCACTTGCGCCTTGGGGGCAAGCGAGACTTCGGCACAGGCCGCTTCAATCACATCAAATATCCGCGAAAGGCTATCCAGCAATCGCTGGCCTTCCAGTGTTAACTCCACGCGGCGGTTCTGGCGAACGAACAGGGCACTGCCAAAATAATCTTCAAGTTTGCGAACCTGATGACTGATTGCGGACTGGGTCAGGTGCAGCTCATGGGCGGCAAGCGTAAAGCTTTTTAACCGGGCGGCTGATTCGAATGCCCGCAGCAGGGCGAAGTTGGGGATATTTCTCATCTTTCTGGTTATCCATGAATCACATTCATGATTCCATGAAGAACTATCGTTTGTCAAGGGTCAGCCTGCGTGGGACGATGAGGGCGTTCAACCATCCATTTCACTATCTCAGCAGGAGAAACCCCCATGGCAGCTGTACTTGAAAAAACCGGCATCGTACTTGATGAAGGTCGTGTCTCTATTTACCAACCGGAACAAAAAGGATTGATCTTTCCGGAACTGCCTCAGTTTGCGAGCGTGTCTGCACATCGCCAGCATCTGAAAGAGCGCCTGGTCGCGGCATGTCGCGCATTCGCGCTGCAGGGCTACGATTATGGGTTCGCGGGTCATCTCACGATCCGCGATCCCGAAAATCCGGGTCTGTATTGGACGAACCCGATGGCGATTCACTTTTCGCAGGTAAAAGTGTCGAACCTGATTCTGGCGGATCACACCGGTAAGGTCGTTGAGGGTACCCACGCGATCAATCGGGCAGGCTTTGTATTGCACGCAGCCGTGCACGAACAGCATCAGGATATTGTGGCCATGTGTCATGCCCATACCGTTTACGGTACCGCGTTTGCCGCGCTTGGAAAACCGCTGGCTCCCATCAGCCAGGATGCAGCCGCCTTTTTTGAAGATCATGTTGTGATCGGGGATGAGGCAGGTCAGGTTGCCGTGGAGGTCAAGGCCGGCCATAAAGTGGCCAATGCATTTGCCGGCGTGAAAGCGGCAATTCATCAGAACCATGGTTTGCTCACTGCCAGCCGGCACAGCATCGAGGCCGCGGCCTTCTGGTTCATTGCGCTGGAGCGTTGTTGCCAGCAGCAATTGATGATTGAAGCAACAGGCCAAACTCCCCGGCTGGTCACGCCTGAGCGTGCTCGCTACAGTCGTGAACATGTAGGCAGCGAGTACATAGGCTGGTTGCATTTCCAGACGATCTGGGATCAGTTGGTCGCGACGCAGCCGGATATGTTTGATTGAAGATGTTTTGACGTTGAGTCGTTCCTTGCGCGCCTGATAAACGCCAAGGGACATCGAACCTGAAAAATCAGGTCGACCATTTAAACCCATTTTGTGGTGGAGACAATCATGCAGACTGAAGACGCTGTGGGACAACGTGTTGTTCCGAATGAGGCAGGGTTATATCGAAAAGTGATGTGGCGGTTATTGCCTTTTCTGTTTTTGTGCTATATGTGCGCGTATCTGGATCGCATCAACGTCAGTTTTGCAAAACTGCAAATGCTGAATGATCTGTCGTTCAGTGAAGAAATATATGGACTGGGCGCGGGCATATTTTTTGTCGGCTATTTGCTGTTCGAAGTACCCAGCAATCTGGTCCTGCTGCGTGTCGGGGCAAGACGCTGGATCGCCCGGATCATGGTGACATGGGGCGCCTTGTCGGCGTGTATGATGTTCGTCACAACGCCGACCAGTTTCTACATTCTGCGATTTTTGCTGGGCGTTGCCGAAGCGGGCTTTATTCCCGCGATTTTGCTGTACCTGACCTATTGGTTTCCTTCTTCGCGCAGAAGTAAAGTGACCGCGTTGTTTCTTACCGGTATACCGATGTCCGGGGTCATTGGCGGTCCCTTGTCAGGCTGGATACTGAATGGCATGGCCGGTGTGCATGGCTTATCCGGCTGGCAGTGGCTCTTTGTGCTGGAAGGCATTCCAACTGTTTTGATTGGTGTCGTTGCTTTCTTTTATCTGGATGACCGGGTCTCGGATGCCAAGTGGCTGAACGCAGCCGAAAAACAAGTGATCTCGTCGAACCTGGATGCGGACAAACAGGGACATCAATTGCATTCGGTCAAAGACGGATTGCTGGACCCGAAAATCTGGCTGATGAGCGGCATTTATTTCTGTTTCACCATGGGGCTGTATGGCGTGAGCTTTTGGTTGCCGTCTTTAATCAAGGCAACGGGAATAAACGATCCACTTAATATCGGACTGCTTACCGCAGTACCCTATGCCGCAGCGACCATTGCCATGGTCGTCGTCAGCAGGCGGTCCGATGCTAAGGGAGAGCGTCGATGGCATCTGGCCGTTCCAGGCATTGTCGGTGCGCTGAGCCTGTGCGCCAGTGTGATTTTTGCTCATAATCCGGCGTTCGCTATTGTTGCTCTGACCATCGGAACCATGGGCGTCATGACAACCATCTCGCAGTTCTGGGTGTTGCCGCCGGCGATTCTGGGCGGGGCGGCCGCCGCTGCGGGTATCGCCCTGGCCAATTCTGTGGGCAGTATTTCAGGTGTGGTCAGCCCGTATCTGATCGGCTGGTTTCAGACGCACACAGGTGCAACCGGTGGCGGTGTCTATGGCCTGGCAATCAGCATGTTGATCGGGAGTGCGTTGGTATTTGCCGTGCCGGCACGAATGGTTAACATTAAAAAGGTATCTGTGCCCGGCACAGATACGGAAAGTGCGGCGGCGCGTTCAAAAATGCTGGGGGCCGAAGCATGATCCATTGATAGCAGGCAGGCTGTTTACGCTGTTTCGTGATCAGCCTGCTGCTTCAGTACTTCGCTCAACCGTTTCACCAGATTGACCCGGGCGCGGCTGGTGTGAGAGTCGGTCAGTTCAACCGCCCGTTTGCTGTCTCCGGCCGCGATGGCATTGGCAATGGCCTCGTGTTCGTCCCAGATGGATTGCCGCTGAGCGGAAGATTGCAGTACGGCACCCATGACACGTCTGAGATGATTCCAGTGGACCAGCGCGCTGCCGGCGATAAGAGGGTTGCCCGAAGCCTCATAGATTGCGGTATGAAAGGCGATATCGGTATCGATCAGATCTTTGACCACGCCGCTTTGGGATGCCAGGCGGCCATTGATAATCAGTTCAGGATCGATTGTTTCCTTGCGTTCGGCAGCAAGACGCACGGCCAGCATATCGAGTGCGCCCCGGATTTCATACAGTTTGCCCGTCCAGTCCGGATCCAGGGGCGAGACAAGAATGCCGCGTCCCGGCGCGTCCTGAATGAAGCCGTCTTTCTTGAGCAGGCGTAACGCCTGCAGGACAGGGGAGCGGGAGACCGCCATTTGTTCAGCGATCTCTTCCTGCGTGATACGCGCGCCCGGTGCCAGGCTGCCGTCGCTGATGGCGTCAAGAAGTGCTTTATAGACTTCCTCGACGTAATCGGGACGGGTTTGGATTTTCATCAATTTTGTAGTCATGCTGGATTTTCAATACCTTTCGTTAATCACTTACCGGCCAGACCGGGGCGGCCAGGGGTAAAAGCGGCAGGGCAGTGACAGGGCCTTTACAAATTGTAGAGCATTCTCTGTATACAGAATACAAATTTAAGGGTTTACCCATATGTACAGGCAGATTGTGACGCTTTATTCTTTGTATACAGAGTTCAGTATACATTAAATTCTCAACACACCCTCAAAGCAAGGGGGTGGCATTTACCACACTTCACGAGGAAGACAGGACATGAACAAACCAATGGATAAAGCCGAGCAGGGCAGAAGCACCGGAACATCGGGGGGCGTCACGAAGAAATTGATCCCTTATGGCGGTTACTACACCAACAAGATCCCGGGGCATGATCCCGAACTGACAGAAGTGGGTCCGGGCACGCCCATGGGCGAATATATGCGTGGTTTCTGGCATCCCGTCTGCATGGCGATGGAGCTGACAGACACCCCGCGTTTTTTGAAGATACTTGGAGAGGAACTGGTCGCCTTCAAAGATGGCAGCGGTCGCATTGGCCTGCTGCATGCGCACTGCGCGCACCGGGGCGCGTCGCTTGAATATGGTGCCATCCAGGAACATGGCATTATGTGCTGCTATCACGGCATGGTCTTCGATGTCGATGGCACCTGTCTGCACGCGCCGTTTCCGAAAGGCGAAGAAAAGGAAGCGGAAAAATTTGCCTGCTCGATCCAGCAGGGCGCCTATAAAGCGGTTGAACGCAATGGCCTGATTTTTGCCTATATGGGGCCGCCCGAAAAAGAGCCGCCTTTTCCCGAATGGGAAGGCAACTTCACGGTAGCCGAAGGTGACGAATTGGTGCCCTTCAGCAATTTCCAGCATTGCAACTGGCTGCAGGTTCAGGATAACGCTGCGGACAATTACCACACGATGGCCTTGCATGCGGCCCGCAACGTGGTCGATGGCCACTATCAGGGAACGACATTTGATGAAGTGGGTGCCGCTTCCATGGAAGTGCCGCCGGATATGCAGTTTATTCCTGTGCATCAGGGGCGTAGCCTGGCCTGCTCGGGCGCGCGGCGCGTCGACAAGGATCGCCTCTTCATTCGGGTACAGCATCAGGTTCTGCCCAATTTGAGCCTGCACGCCTACACATCTGAAGACGGGTCGAAAAAGAAACTGTTCAGCCGTTTTCATATTATTCGCTGGACCGTGCCGGTCGATGACGAAAATGCAAAAATGATCGGATGGCGTGTCATGGGACCGGGCATTGATACGCGGGGCGTGGGCGATAAAGGAATGGTCGGCTATGAAACCATTGATTTTCTGGAGGGGCAGGTGGCCATGCGACGTCCTGAACGCTTCGGCAAATATAAACTGGAAGATATGCCGCCGATTCCGCCGAATCATCGGGAACGCGCCAATTACAAAGAATGCCAGTATGCGCCCGGCGATTACGAGGCGATCATCAGTCAGCGTCCGATTGCGGTCCACGCGCTGGAAAATCCGACAAAATTTGACGCAGGTCTGTATATGTTCAGGAAAATGCTGCGTGATGCCATTCGGGGCAAAAATCCTGCGGCATCGCCTGACGGGTTCCGCGACTGGCTGCTTGAGTCTGCCGGGACACCCAACAGCTATTGCTCGGGAAATGTGTTCGATTTGCCTGAAGCCGCCACGGTAGAGGATGAGGTGGCGCAGCGACGCTTCGTTGCCAAACAGATCGTTGCCATTCTGACCGAAAGCGACAAGCATAAAGGGGCCGATCGGGCAGACTTCGTGCGCGAGAAAATGGAGTTGCTGGAGCAATCGGCAAAACAAACTTACGGCGGTCAGTAAGCCTGAATGTTCCGGTGGCATGGCGTCCGCCGGAACACTGTACGAACGCAGTTTAATGATGGTAAAAAGGTGTGAAGATGGAGACCCATTCAGTTAACCAGATGGCATCAACGCTGTCGCTGCTGGTCAGGCAGATTCGCTACGAGGCAGCCGGCATCAATTCATATGAGCTGGTCCATCCCGAAGGCGAAGACCTGCCGGTGTTTTCTGCCGGCGCCCATCTGGATATTCATATTCAGCCAGGGCTTGTGCGGCAATATTCGCTTTGCAATGATCCGTCAGAACGAAAGCGGTATGTGATTGCCGTACTGAAGTCGGAAGACGGGCAGGGGGGGTCAAAGTCCCTGCATGAATCTGTCCATGTACAGGATATCGTCAAGGTCAGTGTTCCGCGCAATCACTTTGCGCTGGCGCCGGATGCCAGAAAAGCGATCCTTCTTGCCGGCGGAATCGGCATTACACCTTTGAAGTCGATGATTCACGAGCTCGACAGGACAGGAACCGAGTATGAACTGCATTACTGTGCAAAAAATCAATCCTGCGTTGCGTTCCTGGACAGTTTTGGCGGGCGTGAGAATATCCATTTTCACTTCGATAATGGAGACCCGGCTCAGGGATTGAATATTGCAGCGTTGCTGAGCAGGCCGGAAAACGGAACCCATGTGTATTTTTGTGGCCCGCCCGGATTTATGAGCGCGTGTTCAAACGCTACTCAGAATTGGCCAGGCGGCGCCGTGCATTGTGAATACTTCAAGGCACCGGTGGCCGACAGTAATGGCAGCAGTCGTGCTGACTCGAGCTCGACAGGCGATGGCAGTTTCAGTGTCCGAATCGCCAGCACAGGGCAGACCATTACCGTGCCGGCAGAAACAAGTCTTATTGACGCCCTGGCCGAAGCCGGTATTCAGCTTGAAACGTCCTGTGTATCGGGTTTATGCGGGACATGTAAAGTCCGATATCTGGAAGGAGAAGTCGATCACCAGGATTACATTCTGGACGCGCAAGAGCAAAGTGAATATTTGACTGCGTGCGTATCCAGGGCGAAAAGCCAGTTACTGGTACTTGATCTGTAATGAGGCACTGCTGCAGGGGGGTAATTCATCCCCTGCATCCGGTACACATCTGTGATATTTATTCAGATAGAATCGCAATCCCATCCGCCGCTTTCACCCCCTGGCCTTCTGGAAGCACAAACAGCGGATTGATTTCGGCGACGGTGAGTTTGTCACCGAGATCGGCCACCATATTTGAAAACGCCACGATGGCTTGTGCCAGCGCCTTCTGGTCCGCTTTTATCCTGCCGCGATAACCATCCAGTAAGGGCCAGGTACGCAGATCACGCATCAGGCTATAGGCATCGTCCAGGTTCAGGCCTCCATGCGTGGGCAGCAGACGCATGCTGGTGTCTTTCAGCAGTTCCGCTGTCACGCCACCCATGCCCAGCAGAATGGCGCTGCCCAACGCGTCACGATGAAAGCCCAGAATCAGCTCGACGCCGTCGGTGACCATTTCCTGAACAAGAAACTGGTCGGGGCACACCCCTGCCTTTAGGCTGACTTCCTTTTGCATTTGAACAATGCGATCGGAAACCTGCTGTGGTGCGATGCCCACCGCCACGCCACCGACATCGCTTTTATGCAGAATGTCAGCGGATACAATTTTCAATACCACGCGGCTGCCGAGTGCCTGCGCTGCTTCTTGCGCTTGGGTTGGCGTGGATACGATGGTTTCGCGCACACCCGGAATGCCAAAGCGTGCAAACAATGCTTTGGCTTGTGCTTCGTTCAGGGAACCGTGGGGAAGGTCGGCCAGGGCGACGTCGATTCTTTCGGCATTCGTGCTCTCTGATGGCAGCCCGTCTTTAGTCTGCCACAGGGCATCGAGAGCAACGGCGCAGCTTTCGGGCTCCATAAAAGCCGGAATGCCTCGCTGGTTCAACAGGCACGCGACATTGGGCGCATGCGGGCTGACAAAAGCAAGAATGGGTTTGTTCGTGTGAGGCAGGCAATCGTCAATGGCATTTGCCATGAGCTCGGGTTGCGCAAGACTGGACGAGCCCACGACCATGATAAGCGCATCGTAATCGCTGCTGTCAGCGAGAGCGCGAATCGCACCGCGCAACAAGTCCGGTTGTAAACCCGCCAGCGTGACGTCAACCGGATTGCGATCCAGGGCTGCCGGCATGCCTGTCTGCAACGCGCGCAAGGTGGATGACGTTTCGACACCCGGTGCAGGGGTCTCGAAATCGGCCACGCCCAGACTGTCTGAAACAAGGGTTCCCGCGCCACCTGTCGAGGTCAGAATCGCGATGCGCCTGCCGTGCAGTGTTCTGCCTGTTGCAAGTGCACTCGGCATGTCCAGCAAATCCGTAAATCGCTGGGCCCGTATGACGCCGGTCTGCCTGAACAGTGCATCGTACATGGTATCCTGGCCAGCCAGTGCGCCGGTATGGGAAACCGCCGCCTGGGCGCCTGCTTCGGATCGACCGATTTTGAACGCGACGATGGGTTTGCCCGCAAGTCGTGCACGCAGAGCGGCAGCGCGGAATTTCTGCGGATGGCGAATGGCTTCAATATAAAGCGCGATGACGCGCGTCGCGTCATCATCGACCAGGTAGTCGATGAAATCGGCCAGTTCCAGATCCACTTCATTGCTGGTGGAAATCAGCTTGGACATGCCGACGCCGCGCGCTGCGGCGCGTGAGAGCAGGGCCCCCAGAATGCCGCCGCTTTGCGATACCACGCCCAGGGAACCGGCCGGAAAATGATCCATTTCCAGTGCGCCGCTTGCCGACAAGGGAATATTGTCTGTCAGGTTGACCAGGCCGATGGTATTGGGGCCTAATATGCGCATCGGACCGGCTGCCTCGCGCAACTGTTGCTGCAGCCGCTGTCCGTCTTCTCCGGCCTCTGAATACCCGCTGGCCAGCACAATGGCGGCGCCGGTACCTTTGCTGGCAAGTTCGGCCACTGCCTGCTGCGCGCGCCCTGCGCCCAGCAGCACGATCGCCACATCCGGAACGCCGGGGATGGCATCGATATCGGGATAACAAGGCACATCCCCTATATGCGAGACCCGCGGGTTGACCGGGTAAATAGCGCCTTCAAAGCCATGTTTTTGCAAATAGGACAGGGGCCGGCCGGCCGTTTTCTGCAGATCGGCCGAGGCACCGATGATGGCAACGCTGCGCGGTTGAATCAGGCGTGATATTGCATTCATGATTGCTGCTTGTGCTCCGTGGATGAGGCTGTTTTTTTATCCGCCATTTTTGCGAGAAAGGCTTTTACCGATTCACGGTGCTCGGTGCTGGTATAACAGATCCCCTGAGCCTGGCTGCCCTGCGCGAATGCCTCGGTAGCCGTCAGCTCGAATGTCTGGTTCAGAATGGTTTTGCCCAGCGCAAGTGCTGTACCGGAACCGGCGCTCAGTTCTCGTGCCCATTGTTGAGCATCGCTCAGCAACGCATCCGGTGAGGTGGTTCGATCGGCGATTCCCAAAGCCAGTGCTTCTTCTGCCTTGACAGTGCGTCCGCTGAATATGAGTTCCTTGGCTTTGGGCAGACCGATACGCCGTGGCAAAAAATACATGCCGCCGCCGTCCGGAATCAGGCCACGGTTGATATACGACCAGGTGAATGTCGCGGCATCCGAAGCAACAATAAAATCGCAACTCATGGCTGTGTCAGCGCCCAGTCCTGATGCGGCGCCGTTGACGGCGGCAATGGTCGGTTTAGGCATCGTATGCAGCAGTGCGACCGCATGATGGACCCGTTGTTGCCGGCTCCATCCATTCATCGCGACTTCGCCCGCAGGGGCGTCCATGCGTCGCTGCATGCCGGCAACGTCGCCGCCCGCGCAGAAACCTTTGCCGTTGCCTGTCAGCACCAGTGCACGAATCGTGTTGTCCGCTGCAATGTCTTCCAGAACCCGTATGAATTCGGTACGCATATCGTCGCTCATGGCATTGCGCTTCTCGGGGCGGTTCAAAAACACGGTTGCAATACCGGCATGCACCTCAACGTTGATCAGGGCATTTTTCATTTTCTTCAATTCCTTTTATGGGTGGGTTCTAGTCGAGTGTGATATTGCTGGCGGAAATCACCTTTTTCCAGCGTGCTTGCTCGCCTTTGATATAGTCATCCAGGTCTTTTGGCGTACCGGTCGAGATGACAAGGCCTTCGCCCTGAACTTTCGCACGGAACGTTTCATCATTGGCCGCCTTGTGTGCAGCTGCGTTGAGTTTTTCAATGACATCAGCAGGCGTGCCTGCCGGGGCATACAGGCCGTACCAGGCGTCCAGAACGTAATCCGGCACACCGCTTTCGGCAATGGTCGGAATGTCGGGCAACTTGGGAGAACGCTCTGCGGAGGTCACGCCCAGGGCGCGCAAGGTGCCCGCTTCCAGTGACGGACCGACCGCTGCGGCCGTCCCGAACATCATGTCGACATGACCACCCAGCAGATCATTGAGCGCAGGGCCCGCACCCCGGTAGGGGACATGGGACATGTTTACTTTGGCCAGGGACTCCAGCATTTCGCCGGCCAGATGCGCTGAGGTGCCAACGCCTTGAGAAGCGTAGGTGAGTGTCCCCGGCTTCTGTTTTGCCGCTTCGATCAACGCTTTCACCGATTTGATCGGGCTGTCCGGTTTGACGACCAGTACGTTAGGGGAATGACCGATCATGCTGATCGCAGCAAAAGCCTTGTCGGTATCGTAGGGTAGTTTGGGATGCAAATAGGGATTGACGACATGGGCAAAGGTCGCCATCAGCAGCGTGTATCCGTCAGGCTTGGCACGTGCCACTTCGTCTGAGCCGATGGTAGTGCCGGCGCCCGGCTTGTTTTCAACAATGATGGTCTGGTGCAGGTCTTTACTCATGCCTTCGGCGATCAGCCGGGAAATCATGTCCGTACCGCCGCCCGGTGCGAATGGCACGATCAGCCGGATAGGGCGTTCCGGGTATGCCGCGTACGTTGCGGAAACGGGCACGAGCGACGCAAGTCCCGTGATCGTGAAAAGCGTCGCACGGATCGTTTGTCGCCAGCGTTTGGATATCGTAATCTGTATCATTGTCTCTCCTGTTATTTTGTCTGTCTGAAGGGTAGTTGCACGTTCGTCTTACTGGCGTATGCGCTTGAATATGACGTTTGCAGTTTATGCGGTAAACTGCACAAACGTAATACGACAATTTCACTAGATGGAAATACAGGCAGGGACAGATGACGAAAAATTCGGCGCAACAACGTCTGGCACGACCGGCACAAAACAGATCGCTGGAACGCGGAATTGATATTCTGCGGGCTTTTCGTCCAGGGGCCGATTTGATCGGGAACAGCGAATTGAGCGAACGTACCGGCATTGCACCGGCCACGGTCAGCCGCCTGACGCAAACACTGGTGCGCACCGGTATGCTGGAATACGATGCACGAGAGCGGGCCTATCGGCTGGCGGCTCCATTGCTCAGTTTTGCACACGCAATGCGCTCGGCTTCTGCCGTGCTGAAAAGTGCTGCACCCCTGATGCAACGCGTGGCCCAAACGCACAAAATCAATGTGGGTATTGCCACCATTGACGGGGACGAGATGGTCTATCTGGAATCAGTGCGCTTCAATAAAAAGGTGTCACTGCGCAATGTGGTCGCCGGCCAGCGCGTGCCGATTGAACTGACTTCGCTTGGACGCGCTTATCTGGCCAGTCTTTCACTCACAGAACAACGTGCGCTGTTGCAGCGGCTGCATCTTCGGCGTCATGCGGACTGGGCGTCGCTGGAGGGGGATATTCTCAGATCGGTCAGGCAGGTTCAGAAGTCAGGCTACTGCCTGGCTTCGTGGCAGCCCAATGTGATCGCACTGGCAACACCGCTACGCTACCAGTTTCATCCTGTTCATGTTTTGAATGTCAGTGTCAATACCCAGAGGGATCCGGCGGAGATTGAAAAGGAACTCAGTCCGGTTTTGCTGGGTCTTGCCGCAGCACTGCTTGAGGCCGAAGAATGATGCAACAGCGATCGGCCCGGCAGATGCCGCACCCTCATTTTCCGATCGTCAATCCGTCGATCGCCTCTGCAAACATCGTTTTCTGTTCCTGCAAATAGGCGGCATAGGCTTCGGGATCCAGCAATTGCACTTCTGCGCCCAGTGTGGCCAGATTTTTGGTGATTTCATCTTTATGCGAGGCAACGGCTTTTTTTGCTGCCTGGTAGATGGCGTCAATCCTGTCTTTTGGAGTTCCCTTGGGCGCCACAATACCGTAGAGTGCGGGACTGTTCACGCCATAACCCAACTCTGCCGTCGTCGGTACATCGGGCAAAAGGGCGGTGCGACGATCGCTGATGACGGCCAGTGCCCGCAATCTGCCGGCCTTCACATAACCCAGCGCCGGTGCGATTGCTGCGGTCGCCATGTCAATTTCCTTACCCAGCAAATCGACCACTGCCGGTGTACTTCCCTGATAGGGAACATGCATGAGCTGCACTTTAGCATTTTTTGAAAAAATTTCGGTCAGCAAATGGGTGATACCCATTGTTCCCGAACTGCCGTAGGTGATCGTACCTGGCTTTTGCTTTGCGGCCTTGACCAGATCGTCCAGCGTTTTATAAGGAGAGTCAGCCGGTACCAGGAGCAAAAATGCGCCTTTCGAGAACGCGGCAATCGGCGCGAAGGATTCCGTTTCATATTTGATTTCTTTGTTTGCAAGTGGCACGATCACCAATGCACCGGGTGAGCTGCCCACCAGTGTATAGCCGTCCGGCTTGGCGTTGGCGACCTGACCGGCACCGACGCCACCGCCTGCACCAGGTTTGTATTGCAGGACGACGGGCTGTCCCAGGGTGTCGCGCATCCGGTCTGCGATGGGGCGCAACATTTTATCCGTATCGCCAGGGGCGAAGGGAATGACCAACTGGATCGGCTCTTTCGGAAAGGATTCCTGCGCCGCAGCCGAATGCATCATGAACGCGCCGCAGAGCAATGCGATGGCTGTTTTCCAGCCTTTGAATATTGTGTTCATCTTTTGTCTCCTCGTTATTGTGCCAGGATTTACCTGTCTTGATTAATCATGGTCGATCTGTAGCGCCTCCAGGAAGCGGGAAACCATGTTGTAGGCGGCGATGGTGGCGGTGACTTCCACCAGTTCCTGTTCATTGAAATAAGGTCGAATTGCCTCAAATGTTTCATCGGGTACGCGGATCTGGCGTGTCATGGCGTCGCAGTATGCCAGGGCCGCTTTATCCCGATCGCTGAAATCCTGTAGCCTGTTTTCCCGCAACTGCTCCATCTGAGACTGCGTATAGCCTGCTCGAATGGCAAATGGCATGTGTTGCGCAAACTCGTAGTCCGCTTCGTTCAGGACGGCCACGCGCATGATCAGCAACTCCCGCACATCGGCTGCGAGTGAGCTTTTCTGGCGAACTGCAGTCAGAAAATTCAGCCAGCCTTCGGCAATGGGAGGGCTATTGAGCAGCATTCCATACAGATGAAATATTTCTCCACGCTCTTTCGTGATGCGTTTTTCCAGCTCGGCGGTTTCCGGCCGATTTAGTGTTGCATAGGGTATTCTTGCCATTGTGGCTCCTTATCAGGTTTGAAATAATGGGGGAATCATTCAGTCGCAACGCGCGCTCATGCCTCCGTCTACGACCAATTCTGTTCCGGTGATAAAACGGGCTTCATCCGAAGCCAAGAAAAGGATGGCATTTGCCGTATCGCGTCCATCGCCGGTGAATGGTAACGGAATTCTCGCCTGGCGACGCGCAAGCAGCGCCGATGTGTCCCCATCGGCCTGATCCCGTGCCAGGAAGGCATCCACCAGGGGCGTATGAAGTTGGCCGGGGACGACGGTATTGACGCGAATGCCACTGGGTGCATGCTCGACAGCGGCTACACGGCCAAACTGAATGACGCCGGCTTTGGCAGACGCATACGCGATCTGGGCAGCACCCGTCCACCGAATGCCTGAGGTTGACGCCACATTGACAATCGCGCCGCTCTCTTGCGATTGCATAATGGGCAATACATGCCGGCATGTCAGAAACACGCTGCTCAAATTCAGATCAAGTTGCGCCTGCCATTGTGCCAGGGTCAGCGTAGTGGGGCCGCCTGGCACGGGGGCACCCACATTGTTGACCAGAATATCAATGCGACCGTATTTCTGCTGGGTGGCGTGCGCCAGCGCCTGCACGGCGTTATCATCTGTTACATCGCACGTAGTCGGCGCGATGGCGTCGGCATGTTCACCTGCCAATTGCCGGGTTTCCTGCATGGCGTCCAGATCCCGGTCTACCGCAACGACGATCGCACCTTCCTGGGCCAGCCTAACCGCCGTGGCGCGGCCATTGCCCCAGCCTGCGCCGACGCTTCCGGCCCCCGTCACAATCGCGACTTTACCGTTTACACGGCCTTTGAACTGTGTCACACCAGTCTCCGACAGTTAAGGGGTGGTCATGGTCACGCCGCCGTCGACCACGATCTGTTGGGCCGTGATGTAGCGACTTTCATCACTGGCCAGAAAAAGGACGGCGTGCGCAATATCCCAGGCATCGCCCATGCGCCCCATCGGCACCTGGCCGTGGCGGTGAGCAACGAAGGCTTCATAATCGCCGCCTGCATATTTTTTTGCCAGGCGCTCAACCAGGGGAGTGAACATCAATCCGGGCACGACTGAGTTAAGCCGGATATTTTTTTTCGCATAAATGACGGCTGTAGTCGTGGTCATTTGCATCAGGGCCGCCTTTGCCGCTGCATAGGCCACTTGCGGTTTTCCCACGTAACGCAGGCCGGCGACAGAAGACATATTGATAATCGAGCCGCCTTCCTGGGCTTCCATGATGGGAATAACGTGCTTGCAACACAGGAAAGCAGAGGTGAGATTGACCTGTAATTGCTCATGCCAGACCGCTTCGTCCATGGTGACCGGATCGCCGGGTTCTGAGCGGCCCACGTTATTGACCAGAATATCGATGCGGCCGTACTGTGCAATGCAGTTGGCGACCATGTCGGCGACCTGGGCGGACTGGGTTACGTCGCAGGGCTGCACGGTCGCGGCGCCGCCTTCTTCCAGAATAATATCGCGCGTTCGTTCTGCCGCTTCCTGATTCAGGTCGCATCCATAAACGGTCGCACCCTGTCTGGCCAGCATCACGGCAGTCGCCTTGCCATTGCCCCAGCCGCTTTCCATTGTCCCGCAACCTGTCACCAGGGCTACTTTGTTATCCAGTCTTAGCATATGTTCACCTGTTTTATCTGTACAGGATCAAGGTTACACTTGAGACGACAAAAGAATAAGTTCTTTTTTTTACTTATTTGATAGAGAAAAGGCATGAATCTATCTCCAAGGCATCTGCATATTTTTGTAACACTGGCCGATTCATTGAGTTTTCACAAAGCCGCAGACCAATTGCATATGACCCAGCCAACGCTGAGCAAACTGGTCAGGACGATTGAAGAGAGCGTGGGCGTTCGACTTTTCGAGCGCAGTACCCGGCATGTGGGCCTGACCCGGGACGGCCAGGCGCTACTGGAGGTGGCCCGCAAGGTTGTTTCCGGCTACCAGACAGGATTGAACAATTTCGAGCAGATGGTCCGCTTGCGCAATCAGCGCATGGCCATTGCCGCCTTGCCGACGCTGGCCGCAACGCTCTTGCCCAGACTGATCCGCACGCTGGGCAAGACGAATCCGCAGGCGCAGGTGCAGGTCTTTGATCTGATCGCCAACGAGGCCATGGAACTGCTTTATGACAGAAAAGTCGATATTGTCCTGGCGGCAAGAGAAAACACCGTCGATGGCTTGCGCTTCACCAAACTGTTTGTGGAGCCCTTTGTGCTGATGCACCGGCCCGATGTCGCGGTGCCGCTCAAACGCTGGGACATAGAGGGGCTGGCGGCGCTGCCGATTATTTCCATGCCGGAGGGTACCAGCACCCGGGCGGGTGTCGACCAGTATTTCTCTGAACGTGGGGCGACGTTCACACCCGCGTTTGCACTGCGGGATTTAAACACCATTTCCCAGTTTGTGCGAGCCGGGTGTGGCATGGCCTTGCTGCCCCTGTCGGCGGCTCGGCCCTTCATCAAAGAGGATTTGCGTATATTGACACTCAAGGGCGCGCCCAATCGTCAGATCGGTATTTTCACATTGAAAGGCCAAAGTCATTCGAAACTCACGTTGCAGGTGATGCGTGATCTGGTTGAAATGAGCGCTCAGATGACCATGCCGATTGAGTCCGAGAATCAAAGCCGCCTTTAAAGTGGAAGGCAAGACCGCCGCGAAATCTTGTTGTGCATAACTCATAAGACGCAGTGCGCTACAATCGAACCTCTCATTATTTTTACAAACCCGATCCGAGGCATCCGTTGAATACGCAGGCAATTCCAATAAATAAAGTCAAACTCATGCTTTATTTTCTGCTGTCCGGGTTCATATTGAGTCAGGCCTACCGCACCATGGGGGGCATTCTGTCGGTGCCGCTCAAAACCGAATTCATGCTCAATAGCGACCGGCTTGCCGGAGTGATTGGTTCCTTTCATATTGCCTTCGGCGGTTTGCAACTGTTGATCGGCCTATTGATCGACAATTTTGGAATACGCAAAACGATATTGGCCATTTCGCCGTTTTCGGTCATTGGGGCAGTATTGTCTGCTGCGGCGGTGACGCCGGCGATGTTGCAGTGGGGGCAGATTCTGATCGGCTTCGGTTGTGCACCGGCATTCCTTGTGTGCATCGTGCTGATGGCGCGACACTTCACCGGCAAGCAATTTTCCATGATGTATGCCTTTGCACTGGGTTCGGGTAGCCTCGGGCTGGTTTTCACATCGACACCGACGGCCTGGCTGGTTGAGCACCTTGGCTGGCGCAGCTGCTTTTACATTTTGGCCGTGTTAAGTTTTCTCACCTGGTTGCTGATTTTCTTTGGTGTGCGCAATGTTGATGAAAAATCCGATTCCGCAGCGCTTAGCATAAAGCAGAAAGCAGTCACGGCGGTTCGTTCCATTTCCGGCTATAAATCCCTGCTGCAAATCCGCGAAACACCAGGCATTCTTGCGCTGGTATTCGTGATCTATGCTGCGTTTCTGACCCTGCGCGGATTGTGGCTGGGGCCGCTGCTGGTTGAACGTCATCAGGTCAGTCTGGTATTTGCAGGCAATCTGGCTTTGTTGTTATCGATTATTTCAGTATTCAGTCCAATGCTGTTCGGGCGCCTGGACCCTGGCCCGGGAAAGCGGTACCGGTATCTGTGCATCGAGCCGTGGATTCTGGTGGTCGGTTTTGTGGTGCTTGCGTATAGCCAACAATTATGGGTCAGCATTCTTTCTATCGTTGTCATTGCCATTGCAGCCTGCAATACGGTCTGGCAACTGGCGGATGCCAAGGAAGTTTATCCGCAGCACTTGCAGGGCAGGGCGATCGCGTTGTTCAACACATCGCTCTTCATGGGCGCGTCGTTCATGCAATGGATCTCGGGAAAAGCGCATGATATTTTCCGGCTGCAGGACGGCGATATTTTTACGTCTGCATTTTTGATGTCTGCCATTGTATTGTCGGTTGGCATTGTCGCGTACATCGTATTAAGAAGGCCAGTGCGCGGTGTACCGGCGAACCGCTGATTTTATAGCGGGTCGTCGGCATTTTCGAGAGTCCGATCGGGTTCGCGGTCCAGGTCCAGGACCGGCCCCAAGGGAACGATTCCGTTCGGATTGATGGTGTGATGGCTTCGATAATAGTGCTGTTTGATATGATCAAAGTTGATTGTCGAGGCGACTTTCGGCCATTGATATAGTTCGCGGGTGTAACTCCACAGATTCGGATAGTCGACCAGACGGCGAAGATTGCATTTGAAATGACCGTGATATACCGGGTCAAAGCGGATCAGTGTGGTGAACAGCCGCCAATCGGCTTCAGTCACCGTATCGCCCAGCAGGAAACGTTGTTTCCCCAACTTGATTTCCAACTCATCCAGTGCGGCAAATACATTGCTTACTTCTTTTTCGTAAACAGCCTGGTCCGTCGCAAAGCCGGTCTTGTAGACACCATTATTGATATTGTCGTAAATTTGCGTGTTCACCTTGTCAATGCCCGGTAAAAGTGCTGCGGGCGAATAGTCTCCGGGTGTCGCACCAATGCTGTCGAATGCAGAGTTGAGCATGCGGATGATTTCTGCAGATTCATTGTTCACAATTGTATTGCGCTCCAGATCCCACAGGACAGGTACGGTGACACGGCCGCTATAGTCGGATTGGGCTCTCTGATAGATCTGATAAAGAAAATCGGCGTGGCCTACCGGGTCTGCAACGACGCCCGGTCCCGGCTGGAAAGTCCAGCCATTTTCGCCCATATAGGGGTTGACGACCGAGACACTGATCATTTGCTCCAGCCCCTTGAGTGCGCGCAGGATTAATGTGCGGTTGGCCCAGGGGCAGGCCAGCGAAACATACAAGTGGTAGCGACCTGCCTGTGCCTTGAAGCCGTCTTTACCGCTCGCGCCTGCGCGGCCATCTGGCGTGACCCAGTTCCGGAACTGGGCGTCGCCGCGAACAAAACGGCCTCCCGTTTTTTTAGTGTCATACCATTGATCATGCCACTTGCCGTCGACGAGAAGTCCCATTGCATTAACCTTGATAAACGTTCCAATTCAATCATTGTGACACATAGACCGGATAGACTGACCCATGCCAAGCATAAATGTTCTATATTGAGGATGCAGGTACGATTATTGTCTGCGTACTTGCCTAACACGTTGCAAGGAGAAATTGTCATGAGTGATTCGAACAACAAAACAGCGTCGGGTTCTACAACCGGAGCAGGCGCACCGGCGCAAAGCGATCGCAATTCGCTCACTGTCGGAGCTAACGGTCCCATTCTGCTTCATGATGTGCATTTCCTGGAGCAGATGGCGCATTTTAATCGTGAAAAGGTGCCTGAACGCCAGCCGCACGCCAAGGGAGCCGGTGCATTTGGTGTTTTCGAAACCACGGAAGATGTGTCCAAGTACACTAAAGCCGCACTTTTTCAGAAAGCCTGTAAGACCGAGATGCTGGCACGGTTCTCTACCGTTGCCGGGGAAGCGGGCAGCCCCGATACGTGGCGCGATGTACGCGGTTTCTCTTTGAAGTTCTATACCGACGAGGGCAATTATGATCTGGTAGGCAATAACACGCCGGTATTTTTTGTGCGCGACCCGATGAAGTTCCCGCATTTTATCCGCAGCCAGAAGCGCCTGCCCGATTCGGGGCTTCGGGATAATCACATGCAGTGGGATTTCTGGACCAATAACCCCGAGACCGCGCACCAGGTTACCTATTTGATGGGGGAGCGAGGCCTGCCAAGGACCTGGCGCCATATGAATGGCTACGGGTCACATACTTATATGTGGGTCAATGCCGCCGGCGAGAAATTCTGGGTGAAATATCATTTCCATACCAATCAGGGCATGGCGTTTTTCAATAACGCCGAGGCATCCGAGATGGCCGGCAAGGATGCCGACTTTCACAGACGTGATCTGTTCGATGCCATCGCCCGAGGCGAGCACCCAAGCTGGATCTTGTCTGTACAGGTTATGCCGTATGCAGATGCAAAAAATTATCGCTTCAATCCCTTTGATCTGACCAAAACCTGGTCGCATAAAGATTACCCGCTGATCAAAGTGGGCACCATGACGCTGAACCGCAATCCGGAAAATTTCTTCGCCCAGATTGAACAGGCTGCGTTTTCGCCGGGCAATATCGTGCCCGGTATTGGGCTGTCGCCCGATAAAATGCTGCTTGGCCGTGCCTTTGCCTACAACGATGCACAGCGCAATCGTATTGGTACGAATTTCCATCAACTGCCGGTCAATCGGCCCAAAGTGCCTGTCAACACGTATATGTTTGATGGCCAGATGGCTTATGAACACAGTGGAAATGCGCCCGTTTATGTGCCCAACAGCGGTGGTCGCCCATGGGCCGATGAAACTGGCAAGACGGAAGATGGTTGGGAAGCTGACGGCGATATGGTGCGTCAAGCGTATACCTTGCATCCCGAAGATGATGATTTCGGCCAACCCGGCACGCTAGTGCGCGATGTATTCAACGACGCGCAGCGCAGTGCGCTGATCGAACAGGTGGCCGGAAGCCTGCTGGGGGGCGTACGTAGTCCGGTGCTGGAGCGTGCGTTTGATTACTGGAAAAGTATTGATGCCGACGTTGGTCGCCGTATCGAAGAAAAAGTCCGTTCGGGCCAGGCGCCGGAGCCCGCGGCGGGTGAGGGCGAAGCCTGATTCTCGGGTTTGCTGCCCGGTAACGGACGTTATGCATCTTTTATGCGTACGTCAGTTGCAGGGCAGCGTTCATACCGCAGTTACCTCAAACCGGTGATGCTGAATCCCGCGGCTTCCAGTTGTTGTATCAAATCACGATGCTGGTCGGGACTCAGTTGCGTCAGAGGCGGTCGCAGCCGGAGCCAGTCGTCGTTCGAACTCCAGTGGGCGATAGCCGACTTGAGCGCAGGGATCATGGGGAAGCTTTGGAAGATCTGGCGTATCCTGTCCAGTCCCCTTTGCTGGGCATCTGCATCCGGTCCTTTCCAGTTCTGATACAGCCCATGAATGGCGACAGCGTTGACATTTGCTGTTGCGCTGATGCAGCCGGCGCCGCCGCCTCGCAACGTCTGCAACAGGAACGTTTCGCTTCCCGCAAAAACATCGAAGCCCTGCGGACCGAAACGTTCAAGCATGGCTTGCGTATTTTGCCAGTCTCCAGAAGAGTCTTTGACACCTGCAATGACAGAAGGATAAGACTTGAGCAACCGCTCGATCAAAGGCAAGGTGATGCCGACCTGGGCGACGGGCGGAATATGATACAAATAGATCTTCAGGCGGTCGTCCGCGACGCGCTGTATGACTTCGGAGAAGTAGCGATAAAGTCCTTCGTCGGACACGCCTTTATAGTAAAACGGCGGCAGCATCAGTACACCTGCACAACCCAGTTCAACTGCGCGTTGCGTCAGACGCACCGTCGAAGGCAAATCACATCCCCCGGTTCCCGGCATCATCCCTTTGGGGTTCAAACCAGCCTGAACGAGTGCTTCGATCATCTCAAGCCGCTCCTGCGGCGAAAGAGAATTGGCTTCCGAGTTCGTACCCAGAAAGGCCAGGCCGATCTGGTTCGATTGCAGCCACTTGCATTGATCGATAAAGCGCGGAAGGTCTACGCTCAAGTCTTCCCTAAAGGGCGTAACAACGGGTGATAACACACCCTTAATACGTTCTGACATCATGTCTCCTGTTAGGCTGAGTGTGGGTCGGTACAAAACCGTGATGCGACAGGGTCAAGCGCTAAGGCAGCGTGAATGCAACTGTAATCATAACGCATGCCAGGCAGTCTATATTGTCGCATTGTTACGGCGCGAGGTTTATTCGATGGTTATCCATCTGTTTTGTTCCCCGGGATAGATCACACCATACTGTTCGATGGCTGCGTCGTCAAACTGAAATCCCAGCCCCTCGCCCTGGGGCAGCAGAAGATCGCCGTCGTCTGCAACCAGTTGACGGTCAATAACTTTGCGGAAATTGACGATGTGATCGTCGGGCATCCATTCGACATAAGTGGTATTGGGGGTGCTTGCCACCAAATGGATATGAACGTCATGCCAGGCATGAGGTTCCACCATGATCCCGTGGCTGGCCGCCGTGGCGGCAATCCGTCGCCACTCGGTGATGCCGCCGCACACGGTCGCATCCGTCTGCAGCAGGGTCGTGGCCTCCAGCGCAATCAAATCCTTGAAGCGCCATCTGCCCGCTTCAACCTCGCCTGTTGCCACAGTGACCGGGGTCGCGCGCGCCAGCCGAACGTGATTATCCAGATCGTCCGGTGAGAAGGGTTCTTCGATCCAGAACGGGTTGAACGGCTCGAAGCACCGCAGGTATTCGAGCGCGGTCGGCAAATCTTTCCAGGCATTATTGGCATCAAGCATCAGGCGCGTGTCGTCGCCGATGGCTTCGCGGACCGCCGCCATTCGTTTCCGTTCGTTTGCGATGCTTTCAAGTCCGACTTTGATTTTTACCGCCTTGAACCCATCCTGCACATGGCCTGCCATCTCCCGGGCGAGATCCTCTGTTGTTTTGCCTGGCAGATAATAGCCACCACTCGCATAGCCAGGTACCCGATCCAGGGCTTTTGCACCCAGAAATCGATACAGCGGGAGCTTTGCGGACCGGGCGTTCAGATCCCATAACGCTGTATCCAAAGCCGAGAGGGCGCGCATGACTGCGCCGGTTCGGCCGACCAGCAACGCTTCCTGATACATTTCCGCCCACAAGCCCTCCACCCTGTGGGAATCCTGGCCGACCAGCCGGGCCGCCAGCAGATCGGTCACAGCAACGGAGAGCAGGCGGCCGGCACTATTGACTGCGTAGCAATAGCCCAGCCCTTCGACGCCGTCGGTGGAACGAATGCGAACAAGACAATATTCCCTTGCGGTCACCCGGCGTGTGGAAAAGGTGACCGGTGCGGCAAGAGGAACGCGCGCGATACAGACGGAAACGGATGCAATAACTGGCATGGGATACAAAGCTCCTGATAATTGACAAGGGGTAAAAAATCATTGAAATTGAATGTTTGCTTTCTTAATGACATCGCGCCATTTTTTCTGCTCCTGATCCAGCAATGTCTGGAAAACCTGTGTCGTGCTGTCGATCGGCGTGAGCCCCAGGTCTTCAAGGCGCTTGCGGATTTTGTCGCTCTGCACGATACCGTTGATCTCTTTATTGAGCGTCTGGACGATTGAATCGGGCGTATCCTTGGGGGCAATGATGCCAAACCATACATTGGCGTCGTAGCCGGGGAGCCCGGCCTCATCGAAGGTCGGAACCTCAGGAAGCTGGGCGAGCCGTTTTTTTGACGTAACCGCGATTGCCTTCAGCTGTTTCTTCTGGATAAAAGGCAGGCTTTGGGTCGGCGTGGCGAAAATAACGGGTATCACACCGCCCAGCAGATCCGTCTGGGCGGGTGCGCCGCCTTTGTAGGGGACATGGTTCATTTTGATTCCGGCCATTTGATCCATCAACTCCATCGCAATATGTTGCGTAGAGCCAAGGCCGGGGGTGCCGAAGTCTATTTTCTGTTCGCCTGATTTGGCCAGGGCAATGAATTGCGCCAGCGTATCGGGCTTGAAATTCGGATTGGCCACGAGCACGAACGGCGTCTCGGCAATAAGCGCAACCGGCTTGAAGTCATCCAGCTTGTAGTTCAGATCAGGGTAGAGCATGGTGTTGGTCACATGTGATGAAATCACCAGCATCAGCTGATAACCGTCCGGCTTGGACCGTTTCAATTCGCTGGTGGCGATGGTGCTGTTTGCCCCGGGTTTGTTTTCCACCACAAATGACTTGCCCATTTTTTCGGACAGCTCGGACGAGATCAGGCGTGCAATGGTGTCATTGGAGCCGCCCGGCGCCATGCCGACGGTAATACGTACCGGCTTGCTTGGGTACTCGTCGGCAACGGCGTTAAACGTGATGACTGACATCGCGGCCAGGACGGCCGTTTGCATCAGCTTGGCGAATCGGATCATGATTAGGTCTCCTGTTGGATGTAGGCAGTTATAGTTTTTTTATGCAGTCTACCCCGGGCAAGTTAGCTAATATATGGATTGTTTTTGTAAATTAATCGATAAAAACGATTAATAAACGAAATCACAAATGTGATTGATGCGGCCTGCTTGCAGCAGTGCGAAGATGAAGCGTGGGCTGGGACAGAGCTTGTTTAACTGCCGGGGTGACGCGAGGCCAGCAGGCTCACCTCGCGGGCCAGGCGGGCCCGCAACAGGCGGATGAATTCCTGAGCGGCAATCGATTCGGTTGCGTCCTTGCGTCGCAACAGACAAATATCCCGTTCGTTAATGGGTAATGTAACGGGAATTGCGCGCAATATATTCAGATCGAATTGGCATAAACCGAGAAGGGGGACAATAGTGGGGCCGATGCCGGCGCCGACAAGCCCGGCGGCGGTGGCAAGATTGTTCACCTGAAGCACTTTGATCCATTGCTTAGGATAAACGGAAGCGTCCAGGTGCTGGCGGATACTGCTGGCGGTCTCGAACACAATGATCGGGTGAGGCAGCAGTTCGATGATGGCCAGACGCTTCCTGTTTGCCAGGGGGTGGGTCGATTGACATACGAAATAAAAGGTATCGGACGCCAGTTTTTCGATAATAAGGTCAGCACCGGGCTCGGCAGAGGCGCATAGTGCAAAATCAACTTTCCGCAATCTGACGAGTTCCAGGCAGGAAGTGTTTGAGACGTCTTCAACAATCAGTTCGATGCCTGGATACTTATTAATAAAAGTGGCGATAATGTCGGGCAGGAGTGCAGAAAAGATCGTAGGCAATGCGGCGATCGCAACCCGTCCCTTACGCCTGGATACATGGTCTTGCATTTCCGAGAGCGCGCGCTCGGTTTCCGGCATAAGATGGTTGACAATGTTCAGAAATACTTCGCCTTCGGCCGTCAACTCTACATTTCGCGTATTCCGTGAAAACAGCTTCGCATTCAGGTCCCTTTCCAGATTGAGGATTAATGCGCTGAAGGCCGACTGCGTAATGCAGCAATGTTCGGCTGCCCGCGTGAAATTGCGCATACTTGCCAGGGCGGCAAAGGCTCTCATCTGGCGCAGAGAAAGGTTCATGTTCGATTCGTCGTTGACCGTGGCATCGGGGCAGGGGCGTCAAAGGGTGGCAGGATCGACTATTGTATCGGTTCGCTGCAATGGTGTCCAAGGTCCGTGCACAACGGTCAGGTGCGAACCGACATGTCCGAGGCCAGGGCTCGAAATCGTGACGTGGCCATGGATTCGGTATCCTGCTTGTACACCAGCCCGTAGCCGATGCGCTTGATTGCTGACTCGTCTTCGAGCTTTCTATAAGTGATCCGGTAGCGGTTGATGTTTGCCATAACCGACGGGACCAGCGCCAGGCCAAAGTGGCTCTCAACCAGAGATAGAACGGTTTGAACCTGGACGGCGATTTGGGAGGTCTTTGGCGAAAAACCGGCAGACTGACATGCCGCCATCATGGCGTAGTGCAGGCCACGCGCATGTTCAGGCGAATAGACGATGAATGGCATCTGTGCCAGTTCATTGAGCCTGATTGGGCGACTGCCCAGTGCATGGCCTTCGGGCATCGCTAAAATAAAATAATCATTCTCAAGAACCTGCATATTGACATCCAGGCTCGTCAGTATTGGCGTACGGATCAGACCGATGTCTAGTTTTCCTGAACTCACCGCCTCAACGATTTGGGTCGACGTAGCCTCATGAATCGAAATTTCAATCTTGGGGTAGGCGGCACGAAACGCTGAAACCAGTTTCTGGAACAGTTGCTGGGTGGTCGAGCCGACAATTCCGATTCGCAGTGATCCGTTCGTGCCCTCCCGGATTTCCAGCGCAGTCTGTTCAACCTGTTCGGCTGCCTGCAATAAACGCACCGACAAGGCCAATATTCGGGCGCCTTCAGTAGTGAGTGCGACACCTTTGGAATTGCGGTCAAACAGAATCACCCCCAATTCGGCCTCAAGCTTTTGTATGGAAACAGAAAGCGGAGGTTGTGCAATATGGAGTTTTTCGGCTGCCTTATGAAAATTCAGCGTTTCGGCGAGCACGACAAAATGTCTGATACGGCGCAGTTCCAATTTAGGGAGTCCAGATAATCACAAATGTAGAAAACCTGCCGACAAGGCAATCCGGTCACGGCATGGGTCATTCTATCAAAGTAACCGATCCTTCTGCGGCCGCAAGGATCAATTTACTGTTTGGGTATGCCTGCCTGTTCGGCCGCAGCAGACCAGCGCTGTATTTCTGTGCGCTGAAAGCGCGCCAGATCTTGTGCGCCCCCGGGGAAGGCTTCCCAGTTGATCCGGGCCAGAAATGCTTTGGCATCATCCGTCTTGTAAATGTCCTCCAGCGTAGCGGCGAGTGTGTTCGTGATCTGTGCGGGAAGCCCGGCGGGACCGAAGGCTGCCGTCCAGTTGACCATGTAATAGTCTGGATAACCGAGTTCTTTCAGTGTCGGAATGTCCGGCGCCGTTGCGAGCCTGTCCGTGCCCGTGACGGCGATAATCCGGACTTTACCCGCATTGGCCAGCGGCAATATCGCGCCATAGTCGGCAAAAACGAAATCGACCTGGCCTGAGGCAAGATCGGTCAGCGCCGGCGCCGCGCCTTTGTATGGGATTTGCTTGGCCGCGATCCCGGCCATGGACAGGAATAACTCAGTTGCAATCCTGTAGGAAGCGCTCCCGCTGCCGTAGTTCATTTTCCCCGGATTGAGTTTTGCCTGGGAGACCAGCTCAGCGATAGAGGAGTAGGAGGAAGAAGCGTTAACTGCGACACCCATTGCGCCAAAACTCAGTTTAGCCAGCGGTGTGAGGCCCTTGACAGGATCATAGGGAAGAGATTTGAACATGGCGACATTGGTCGCCACCGGCGAATTGCTGGCGAATAGAAGCGTGTACCCATCGGGCTTTGCATTGGCGACGGCTTCAGCGGCGATAAAACTGTTTGCCCCGGGCTTGTTTTCCACCAGCACCGGTACGCCCAGCTTCTCAGACATTTTTTTTGCAGCATAGCGTGCGTTGGTATCAGTTCCGCTACCCGGCGGGAAGGATACAATCATTTTGATAGGTTTGTCGGGGTAGGCCGCCCAGCCTGTGGCCGGTGCGATCAGTCCAAAAAGCGAGACCGCCGTACAAAGGACGATTGATAATGGTCTTTTCATGTTGTCTCCAGTGCGCTGTTTTTATGTGTGATGCGGGTAGATAGGCGTCGTATCGGTTGTAACTGTCAGCGTTTAACTGGACGTGACCCCCGCGTCCTGCACAACCTGTTTCCAGCGTTCGGTTTCCTTTCCGATGAATTCGCGATAAGCCTCGGGCGTCGAACCAAGCGCCTCCGTTCCCTGTTCCTGCAAGGTTGCTTTGAAATCGGCACGATTCAGGGTGTTACGAATCGTCTGGTTCAGTTTGTCGATAACCGGTTTTGGAGTGCCCCTGGGTACAACGACACCTTGCCATGCGCCGATTTCGAAATTCTTGAGACCGGCCTCGTCAACCGTCGGCACGTCGGGCAGTAAGGCTTCGTTGCGGCGCAGGCTTGCAATCGCCAATATCCGGACTTTCTTGCCCCGGATCGCCGGGAGAGAATCGTTCAGCGTGTTCACCATGTAGTCCACCTGGCCACCCATAACGTCGACCAGCGCTGGCGCACTGCCTTTATAGGGCACATGCAGTGCGTTGATCTGAAGGTTTTTGTTAAGCAAAAAACCACCCAGGTGAGTGATGTTGCCCATGCCGCCGGACGCGTAAGTAGTCTTGTGCGTCTTGATATGCGCCTTGAGTTCGCTCAGCGTATCGACGGGCAGGCGAGGATTGACCAGTACGACCAATGGCACATTTGCCGTGGTCGAAACGGGGTCGAATGCAGTGATGGGATCGTATGACAGGTTCTTGTATAGCGCGGGACTCAATGCGATGGAGGAGGTGTTGTACAGAATGGTATAGCCGTCCGGTTTGGCTGTGGCGACGTGTTGCATGCCGATCGTTGCATTGGCCCCGCCACGATTTTCCACCACGAATGGCTGGCCAAGTTGCTGTGAAAGCTGTTTGGCCATCTGCCGCGCCACAATGTCGGTTGGCCCGCCGGCAGGAAACGGTACAACCATGGTGACCGGTTTTTCCGGCCACGCATGATCGTCGCTTGCGAAGGCAAGACCGGACACGCAACTCAGGATGGCACCCAACAGCAAGGTGGTGCCGCTTCTTTTGACGTCTTGCAAATACATGATTTGTCTCCTCCAGAGGGTAGGGGCGCTTCTTCTATTGATGTGGTTGACGGCCGGGCTGCGCCTGCGTGAGCGCGGACAGCAACGTATCCTGATGCCTGTTCAATATGCGGTCACCGATGAGGGCGGCCCAATAATGACTGGACCCATAGCAGGATTTGCACTCCCGGATTCTGCGGGTGTAGTGGTGCAGGGGGTAGTCCTGGCTGATACCGATAGCGCCATGAACCGCGTGCGCAATATCGGCAATCCGATCAGAAATATGTGCGATCTGATATTGGGCAATGGCAAGCGGTTCGGCTGCCGGCGCGGCCAGCACAGCGCTTCCTGTTTCACCGGCCATTTGCAACGCCATACCTGCAGCGCAGACATGTTCCGACATTTCGCTGATCTGATGTTGTACTGCCTGGAATTTGCTCACAGGTCGGCCGAATTGTTTACGCTCGCCTGCATATTCCACTGTCATTTCAAACGCCTTTTCCATGGCGCCCACGATTGTTGCCGCCATGGAAAATATACAAAGCCGGGATAATTCCGCCGCGGCCTGCTGGCCGACTTCAAGACGCTCCAGGCTCTCGTCAGGCCAGGAAATGGCGGCGAACAGGTTTCCCTCGTATTGGTACTGCACCTGAGCTGTACCGCTGCTCGCCAGATAACATTCGTTCCCGTTCACAACCAGCATATGTGCCCAGTCGCCGTACCACGCTTTATGCAAAGTGGCAGACCGCCGCCGTGCGTCCGGTTTTGATGCAATGGCTGCGTATCCTGTCATGCCTTCCGGAAGTGCGATGTTGTGCCTATGCGCCCATGCTCGCGTAACGACGGTCTGTGCAAATGGCACCGGCAGGTTGTAAAAGCCTTCCAGCTTGAGCAAGGGGATCGCTTCGAAAAGCGTTATGCCAGTACCTGCGGCCTCTTGTGGCAGGAGCAGATCGGTAAAGCCGCCGGCCTGTATTTCATCCGCTATCGCGTCGCGCTGTTCCTTGCTGGTGACCGTATTCTGCGAAGGTTTGGTTAGTTGACCAAACAGGTCTTTAAGGGCATCTTCAATTAATGAATCCATTCACATTCCTTAGCGCAAACCCAGGCCACGAGCGATAATGCCCCTCAGTATTTCACGCGTGCCGCCACGCAGCGAATAGCTGGGACAAATCTGCCCGACAAAAGACAGCGTATTGACGAGTTCAATGGAGGGCTGGTAATCGGGACACTCGCCCAGGCATGTGTCGATCATTTTCGGGATGTCCTGTTCAAGCGTGGTGCCGTAGTCTTTAACCAGCGTGGCCTCCAGGGCAGGGTGTTCCCCTTCGGCCAGTTTGCCTGTGACCGAGAGCGACATCATGCGCAGTACTGCCAACCGGGCAGTGATCGCGCCTACTGTTGCGCGTATCGCCGGACTGTCCCATCCCTGGCTGCGGCACTCCTGGATAAAACATTCAACCAGGGCCATGCTTGAATAAAGACGTTCCGATCCGCTGCGCTCAAACGCCAGTTCTGCATTGACCTGCTCCCAGCCTGCGCCCTCGGTGCCGATCAACGCTTGTCCGTCAAGCTGTACGTCGGAAAAAAAGACCTCGGAAAAATGTTCGTCACCCGCCAGGTCGCGGATTGGATGCACCGTTACCCCCGGCGCGGCCAGATCAATAATGAACTGCGACAGCCCCTTATGTTTATCGTCCGGTTCGCCGCTGGTGCGCACCAGCGCGATCATGTAGTGCGAGCGATGCGCGTTGGTGGTCCAGATTTTGCTGCCGTTCAGCACCCAGCCGGTGCCGGTCCTGACGGCGCGGCTGCGAATGCTGGCCAGATCGGATCCGGAGTCCGGTTCACTCATGCCGATGCAAAAAAAGGCCTCGGCCCGACAGATTTTCGGTAAATAATATTCGCGCTGGGATTCGTTGCCATAGCGCAGAATGAGCGGACCGCTCTGTCTATCGGCAATCCAGTGGGCGGATACGGGCGCGCCTGCCCCAAGCAGTTCTTCGGAGACTACATACCGTGTGTAATATCCTTTGTTTGCACCGCCATATTGTTCCGGAAGTGTCAGTCCGAGCCAGCCCTGTTGTGCGAGTTTTTTGCTGAATCCGGCATCAAAGCCCATCCAGGAGCGGGCTCGGTCAAATGCGGACATATGCTGTGTATGGGTTTTGACAAACGCCCGGATTTCCTGTCGCAGGTGTTCATCCTCTTCGGGCAGATGGGCTATTTTGAAGTCGGTCAGCATACGTGGTCCGGTGCTTTTGTCATATTGATCATGGCCGTTTATTGCGGTCTTCCAGCCAGCATGCGTTTGACGTCGTAGCTGATGACAATTGTGTTGTTCTGGTTCCTGATGTCCACATGGGTGTCCACCACGGCACGGTTTCCTTTGCTGGTCGGCGTGACGCTGCTGACTTCGACTTCGGCGTGCACGGTATCGCCTGCTACGACCGGCGCCAGCATTTTTTTATGAACTTCAAGCAGAGCCAGGCCCGTTCCCTGAACCATGGATTGCATGAGTATGCCTTCGATAATGCCGTAGGTGAGGGCGCCGGGCACGGGTCTGCCGGCAATGGCTCCGGCATCAAACGTCTTGTCTATGAAGATGGTTTCAAGCATGCCGGTACAACTGATGAAATTGATGATGTCGGTTTCGGTAATCGTTCGCTTGAATGTGACGAATGTCTGGCCGACTTCCAGATCCTGCCAGTAGAAGCCCATACCCAGTATTTTGCGTTCGCTTTGTTGCATCCTGTTCTCCCGTTTATGCATATGTGGTTTGCCCGGCATCCTTGATAACGTGTTGCCTGCATAGATCATTGATTTTCTGATTTGAATAGCCAAGTGCACTGAGAATTTCAACTGTGTTTTCACCAAGCCGGGGCGGCATTTTGACAGTGACCTTGGAGTTGGACAGCGTAACCGGATTGCCTGTAAAACGATATCGATGGCCCTGATCCATGAGTTCAGAAAAGAAACCGGCTGACTGCAGATGCGGATCCCGCTCCAGCTCGTTCAGCGTATTGACTCGGGCAGCCGGAATTTCCTGCTCCTGGCAAAACTGTAGCCAATGAGCGGTCGAATGTGCTTTTACGATGCTGCCCGTAAGCTCATACAATTGGTTTATATTTTGAGTACGTGCGGCAATGCTTTGGAATTTGGGGTCTTCAGCCCGTCCGGGGTTTCCTGAACAGGTGAAAAAGCGCCGCCAATGTTCATCGGTATAAGGCATCATGCAAATATGGCCATCGGTCGTCTGATAAGGACGCCGCCACTCTGAAAGCACACGTACATAACCGGCGTCGAGGTCTTTGTCTGCCAAATGTCGGCCATACAAATGTTCAAGCAGCACGTACGAGACCATCGATTCGAACATCGGGACTTCGACGACCTGCCCCCGGCCATCCCGTTCCCGCTGGAAGAGCGCGGCCAGAATTGCATGGGCCGCTGTCAGTGCGCAGGTTTTATCGGCAGCAATAATGGGCAGGTAGCGTATTGCGCCGGACTGCTTGTGCATCAGTTCCGGAATGCCGCTTAAGCCCTGAATAATGTCGTCATATGCGGGCATGCCGCTATAGCTCCCCTTTGATCCATATCCAAGCAGCGCTGCATAGATCAGTCCTGGCGCATGTTGAGTCAGCGTAGCGGGATCCAGTCCGAGCTTTTTTAATTTCTGGGGTCTGATACTGTGCATAAAGACATCTGCATCTTCCAGCAGTCGTTGCAGGATCATCAGTCCTTCCGGCGTTTTGATGTCAATCGCAATACTTTTCTTGTTTCTGTTGGCGCCGAGAAAAACGGCCGACAAACCTTCCTGGTAGGCGGGGCCCGTGTATCTTGTAGAGTCTCCCTGGAGCGATTCTACCTTGATGACCTCGGCTCCGTAATCGGCCAGAACCAGCGAGGCATAGGGGCCGAAAATGACGGACGTCAAGTCGACGATTTTGATGCCTGAAAGCGCGGATGAGGTGGGTGGTTTTCTGTCATTCATATGCCTGTTCCTGTTTGCAGACAGCATATGAGAGAAGAATGATATTAGTCCAATATTAAAAATAGATTGTATGATACTGAATACGTATTAACCGGTTATTTCATGTTGGTGTTATAACCATTCACATGTCATTGCGCACTAAGGGGGCATGGAATGGACTTGCGGCAACTGGAGTGTTTTATCTGCGTCGCAGAATTGGGCAGCTTTACCCAGGCCGCGATGGTGCTTGGCGTCGGGCAGTCAGCCCTGAGCCGCCAGGTCAGGCGTCTTGAGGTGGAACTCAGGCAGACATTATTCTATCGAAATGGACGTGGTGTCAGCCTGACAGAGGCAGGCAAACGACTGTTGGTGCATGGGCGTACAATTCAAATGCAATTTGAACATGCGCGTCACGATGTAGAGGATGCCAGGGACTGTCCGCTGGGAAGCGTCACGCTTGGGATGCCCTATGCTGCAGCCCGTTCATTAAGCATTCCATTTATCCAGGCGTTCAGGCGACGATACCCCAACGCCCATTTGTGTGTGACCGAAGGACTGACCATTCATTTGTATGAGTGGTTGCAGGCCGGACGAATCGATATTGCGCTTTTACATGATCCGCTTCCATCGTCAAGTCTGGACATACGACCTTTGCGCGAAGATACCCTTGTTCTGCTGGCGCGCAAAAAATCTGATGCTCGCAGCCTCGGGCCCACGATTGCCTTGCGTAAGATTGCTGATTTGCCACTTATTATTCCCCGTCGCCCGCATCCATTGCGCATGCTCATTGAAACCAGACTGGCGACCATGGCACTCAAACCGACGATTGCACTGGAAATTGATGCTGTGGCAACCATCGTGCAGTTGGTTTCCCAAAACGAGGGATACGCCATTGCGACAAAGCATGCTGTCGCCATCAGCGACGCGCGCGAGCACCTCCTTATGCGCCGTATTACGGCGCCTCACATGATCAGCGTGCTGGCAATGGCTACCTCGGCGGAACGCCCTCGCACCGCACTGCTTGAGTGCACGGGCGAATTACTGCAGGAGATCGTTGAGACACACTCCTATAAGGGCGATTGACGTCCGGTTTCCTGCCTGTTCTGCGGCGCCAAACGATAGAAGAAAAAGCGGTTTCCGGATATTCATTTCAGGAATAGCAGGTAGTCAGAAATGTTGCTTTTCAGCGAACAGGACTGCGATTAGCATGGTTGCATGGTGATGACGCATAGCGGGCGTCATCACCATGCAACTGGTAGCAGGCATTCTCGAACATTAAAAAAGACAGGAGACTAGCTCATGAATATCATCATTTTGAGAATCGTCAGTGTGGTGGCGTGCAGCCTGGGTGCGCTCTGGTGGTTTATTGCCATCCCGGCACAGGCTGCCTATCCGGAAAAGCCAATTACACTGGTCGTTCCGTTTCCCCCTGGGGGAGCCGTCGATACGCTCGGGCGGATTTTTGCCGGCAGTATCAGTGAGCAAACCGGCAAACCGGTCATCGTGGAAAACAGAGCAGGTGCTAACGGCAATATCGGCACGGAAGCAGTGGTCAGAGCTGCGGCGGACGGCTACACCATACTGATCGGCGCCAACGGCCTGGCGACCAATCCGGCCGTCTATCCCAGACGGTCTTTTAACGAAGTTGATGATCTTGCACCGGTGGCCTATGTCGGATATGCGCCTCTGATTCTTGTGGTCAGCCAGAATTCACCTTTCAAGACGTTCAGTGACCTGCTGGATGCAGCCAAGGCAAAGCCGGGGGCCGTTTCGTTTGCAACTTCGGGCAGTGGCAGCGCACCGCATCTGGCCTCTGAGCTGCTGAAAATCACCACCCATACCGATATGCTGCATGTTCCATACAAAGGCGGGTCACCGGCAAAACTGGATCTCGTTTCCGGTCGGGTCTCGTTCATGTTTCTGAACCCTCTGGAAGCCGTTCCCCAGGTGGAAGGCCACAAGCTGCGCGCGCTCATGGTCGACAGCGATAAGCGCATCGCACAATTGCCGGATGTGCCAACAGCCAAAGAGCTGGGTTACCCTGATCTCGAAGCTAAAGTCTGGTGGGGCTTCGCTGTTCCCAAAGCGACCCCTTCGGAGGTGGTTCTGGCGCTCAACAGATATATCAACACTGCCCTGAAAGACACCGACGTACAGCATAAGCTGCAGCAAATGGCAATTGTCATTGGCGGTGGGACGGTCGAGCAGTTCAACACGTTTTATAGCGAACAGGTTCAAAAATGGACGCGGGTCGTGAAAGAAGCCAATATTCAGGTTAATTGATCTGACTATGGCTAATTGTGCGGGCGGGCATGCCCGCTTTGGTCTGGAAACTGGATTCAGTATGATTATTGATTGTCATGGACACTATACAACAGCACCTCGGGCCCTGGAGGCATTCCGGCAGTGGCAGATTGATACACTGAGCGACGCTCAAATAAGACGAGACGAACCCGTATTGCAGATCAGCGACGACGAAATCCGGGAGTCGCTCGAGGATAACCAGCTCAGAATCCAGGCGGAGCGTGGCATTGATCTGACGCTGTTTTCGCCGCGGGCTGGCGGAATGGCGCATCATGTCGGCGATGCCCGCACCAGCGAGCTCTGGAGCGGGCATTGTAATGATCTCATCTACCGTGCCGTGCAACTGTATCCGCACCGGCTGGCAGGCGTATGCCAATTGCCCCAGTCACCCGGCGTGGGTCCTGCCAATTGCATACCGGAGCTTGTACGATGCGTGGAGCAATTGGGTTTCGTGGGTTGTAATATAAATCCGGATCCGACTGACGGATACTGGAGAGACCCTCCCATGACCGACAGGTATTGGTATCCGCTCTATGAAAAACTGGTCGAGCTGAACGTTCCGGCGATGATACACACGAGCTGCTCCTGCAATCCCAATTTTCATTTCACCGGAGCACACTATCTGAATGGTGATACGACGGCGTTCATGCAGTTTGTTGATTCAGATCTGTTTCGTGATTTCCCGACCCTCAAATTCATTATTCCGCATGGTGGCGGGGCGGTGCCATATCATTGGGGGCGGTATCGTGGTCTTGCCCAGAATATGGGAAGGCCGCCTCTGGACACACTGCTGGAGAATGTGTTTTTTGATACTTGCGTCTATCATCAGCCCGGGATCGAGTTGTTGCTCAAGGTCATACCGGATCAAAATATCCTGTTTGCGTCTGAAATTATCGGAGCCGTCAAGGGCGTGGATCCGCAGACGGGATTCAACTATGACGATACGAAGCGATATATCGATGCAGTCGACTGGCTGCCGGCGCAGGCGCGCGCACGGATAATGGGCGAGAACGCGCTGCGGGTGTTTGATCGGTTACGCAAGCATATACAAATCAATAGGCCGGAATGAGTACGGGATTTTCAGCGGGACGCAGTAAAATCACGCGTTGGCGAGTATCCGTCGTCACCGCGTCAGCTATCCTGATACTCGTTTTCGCCGCAAGGGATGTTCTCAGCGAGATCAGAAGAAGTAATCCAGATTCTGATGGCAGAGCAGTAAGCAACAGTCAAAGTCTTCCTGAAGCAGACCGGGCCGGGTACGGTCATTGACTGTGACCTTGTGTTACACTCCCGCTGCGGATCCGTCTTCGGCTGATCGAAGACAAGCCGCACGTTCTCAGGGCGGGGTGCAATTCCCCACCGGCGGTAATGGCGTCAACAGACGCCTAGCCCGCGAGCGCTTGCCAGCGTGCCATTTCTCACATGCGCCGGCAAGGTCAGCAGACCTGGTGTGATTCCAGGGCCGACGGTCATAGTCCGGATAAAGAGAGAGCGGGATATCGCTGGGCTGGCCCAGCCTGCCTGATGATCGCGTCAGTTGCGTCGGTTCGCATTGAACCGTCTGTTCATGGTTTTCGGCCCGGCCGCAAAACCTTGACGTGTGCGTCTGGCATGTCCTGTCTATCCATGCCCTGTTTTTATATGTTTACGAAAACAGGAGTTTCATCATGCTTACCAAAACTACTCATCAATCTGCAACGGGGCAGACGCCGGACCGTGTTGCGTTCATTGAGGCCGGCTGGCACGGCGATATCGTCGGACAGGCAAGGCTGTCGTTTCTGCAGGAAATGTCTCGCCTTGGTCATGATCCGTCCAATGTGGACGTTATCAATGTGCCGGGTGCTTTCGAAATTCCCTTGCGCGCCAAGCTGCTGGCGGAAAGCGGACGCTACGCGGCGGTGGTTGCGGCAGGGTTTGTGGTCAACGGCGGCCTCTATCGCCATGAGTTTGTCGCCCAGGCGGTGATTTCGGGACTGATGCAGGTTCAACTTGAAACGCGCATACCGGTGTTGTCTTGCGTACTGACGCCAATTGAACTGTTTGAAGATGAAAAACAGCATCGCTTTTTCTTTGAGCATTTCACGGTCAAGGGCAAAGAGGCGGCGCTGGCTTGCTCGTCGGTGATGGCGTCAACTGCGCATGTGAACGCTGGATGACGGTATCAGCTTGATTCTTTTGATTGTATTTTAAGATCAAGCCCGTCCTGGCTGGGCATGGCCGCCCACGCTTTGAATTGTTGCGAGGCATTCACCTGGCCAGACCTGACCATCTCCAGCCAGACGCCTGCGGCATCATGAAAAGCGTTGGCGCCGCAAGGCCAAAGCGCCACGCTCATGGCCTCTGCCATGCTGGCTTCCGGGATGCCCAGTTCATAGCATGCATGCAGTTCGGCTGCGACACCCCATTTCGATTTCGCGCCGCTTTGTGCCGACAATAGCGCGAGGTGAGCCCACGTCGAAGTGACATCGTCAAAACCCGCGATGAGCGAGTTCACGCCGTCCAGATAAGCTTGCCGCGAAGACAGCCTGGGGAAATAGGGTTGCCAGTTTTCATCGACAAATGTATAGGCGTCAGTACCCTTGACCCAGGCAGCCAGGCGAAAGGCGGCCAGCGCCTGTGAATCGGTGCCTCCGTGATCAAAGAAAAGTTTCAGGTGGTGTGTTCCCAGTTCACTGGCGACACACAGCAATACAAGCCAGACAAATTCTTTTTCTAACGGCGACAGATGCTTCTCATCCAGGACCAGCGCTTTGTAGAATACTCGATAGCCGTCAAATACACCGGGCAATGCCGCAGCCATCGGACCCTGTTGCGGGTTGACATAGCCCCGGCGCTCGCGAAATTCTTCTAAACGTGCAATGAGTTCTGCGGTTGTGGCCAGTCTGCCGCCCGTCAAAGCCTGGACGGGGGGAAGATCCGTGGATGAGGTCATGCGTTTTCCTTTATCATGGATATGTCAGTGAATCGTCAGCCGCCGCGAGCGGGTGATCGCACGGGTACTTGCCGCCATGCCTGCGGAGACGGCCAGGCTTTCAGCGTATCGAGCAGAAAATCGATGAAGGCACGCACTTTGCCCGGCAGGGCGCGTGCACGCGGAGTGACCACATAAAATGATTGCAGCCCCGCATCCCATTGCGGGCAATATGTGACGAGATCGCCAGTCTGCAGATGTGTGTTTGCGAACAAATCGGCCACCCTGACCAGCCCCGTGCCCGCCAGCGCCGCTCCGATCAACGCTTCACTGCTATTGAAGTGCAGCGGTCCTCGTGGACGTACTTCAACACGCTCCGTACCATGCTGCAACGACCATGGCACAATTGCACGCGGATCCTCGCGTATCAGTCCAAGGCAGGCCCGGGGATCGAGATCGGCCGGATGTTGCGGCAGAGAGCGTACCAGGCCGGGAGAACCGCAAAGAATGAATCGCGCCTGACAAAGCGGCCGGGCAATCAGATCTATTTCCCTGATTTCGTCCATCCGAATGGCAGCATCGATGCCATATTGGACCACGCTGCGGGGCTGGTTGGTCAGTGTGACCGCTACCGAAAGCCTGGGATTGCGTGCGGCAAATTCGTTAAGGGCCGGACAGATTAATGCCTGGCCAATCGCAATGGGCATTTCTATCGTCAGCGTGCCGCTTAACTCTTTCAGCCGGGATTCGACATCTGTCTCGGCCAGGGCAACGGCTTCAAGAATATCCTTGCAGTGCTGGAAATAACGTTTGCCTGGTTCTGTCAGCGAGATAAACCGCGTATTGCGATTGATAAGTGTGACGCCCAGGTGCACTTCAAGCTTGCGCATGCAGGCGGTCACGGTGGGATTGGCCAGATCAAGCGACTCGGCAGCACGTGCGAATCCTCCGGATTCGGCAACACGCACGAATACTTCCATGGCCCAAAGCAGGTTCAGTTTCGTGCCGTTGTTTTTGTCGAGCGTTGTCATGTATGTCTCTATTGCATGGCACGGGTCTTGCCCCAATATCAGCTCTTCGCCAGACCCGCGGCCTTGATTGTTTTATCGATAAGCGGCTGGTTGTTTTTCAGCATTGTACCAAATGCCGCCGAGTCGCTTCCCACCGGCTGTGCTCCCAGTTCCTTTAGCGCCTTCAGTACATCCGGCTCTTTTGCTGCCGCCATCGCGGCTTGTTCCAATCTTTTAAGCACGCCGGGCGGAGTGGCTGCCGGCGCGAATAGTCCCGTCCAGGATGTCGACACATAGTTTGGTACGCCGGCCTGTTCCATGGTGGGTAGATCCGGCAGAAACGATGAACGTTCCTTGGTGCCCACAGCCAGCGCACGCACTTGTCCGTTTTTAATCAGTTCGAACACAGCCGGCATGTTTTCGACCTGCAGTTGCAAGAGACCGGCACGAAGATCGGTGATTGCCGGCGCCGTACCACGATAGGGAACGTGAGTCAGTTTGACATCGGCTAAGAACTCGAACATCTCAGCGCTAAGATGCGATATTGAGCCAACCCCCGCGCTTCCGAAATTGATGGATGCCGGTTTGGCCCGGGCGGCCTGGATGATGTCAGAAACAGACTTCCAGGGAGTTTTGGCATTCACGACCAATACCATGGGGCTATCGGAAAATTGCGAAACCGCAGCAAAGTCTTTGTAGGGATCATACTGTACGGGCTTGATCGCCGGATTGATTTGAATCGTACCCGGGGTCCCGAACATTAATGTATACCCATCAGCGGGGGCACGCGCCAGTTGTTGGGCACCGATGATTCCACCCGCGCCGGCAACATTGTCCACAACGACGGGTTGACCCAAGTCCTGGGAAATGGATTTGGCGAACAGGCGGGCCAGGATGTCGGTGCCACCTCCTGCAGAGAACGGTACGATGAGGTGGATGGCATGATTGGGGAATGGCGTGTCGCTATCGGCAGCGTGAGCCGGGATGGCTGGATAGGCGCCCATCGCGGCGACCAGCGCAGCAGCAAGAAGTACACGGTTGCTGGTGAGCGAGTAATAAGTATTCATGGCTTGTCTCCATATTTATATTCGGCCCTTGGCCGTTGAAAGCGTCTTACTGTAATGACCCGTGCGCATGACGTTAAACAGCGATAGCGTGCGCCGTCTATATGATTATGACAATAGGCTGTGAGTGAACATGGCATTCAATTTATATGAATAACGGCAAGAGCCAGGCATGAACAGACCTGATCCGGCAAGCAGATTGCTTGGTAGTGATAAATAGAGGCACTCGAATGCCAACGTAGCAGAGATTCGCGCCAATGTGCAAGCTATTCAACTTTAATGAATAGTCTCTTCAATATTGTTCTATGTTCTATTTACGCCGGAGAGTGCAGAATGAGAGCTACCGTTATCTTGAATAAGACAATGTGGATGAGACAATGAAATTAATGACAGAAAAATCCCGTATGATTTTTTCCTTGACAGCGATTTTGTTGGCGCTTGGAGCGATTGCGCCTGGGTTGGCGCTGGCCGAATTTCCCGACAGGCCAATAAGACTTGTTGTGGGATTTCCGGCTGGTGGTGCTTCTGACGTGGCGGCCCGTGCAGTTGCGGAGAAAATGTCATTGCAACTTAAGCAACCGATCATAGTTGAAAACAAGCCGGGCGCTGCGAGCAATATCGCGTCCGATACCGTAGCCAAAGCCGCTCCGGACGGGTATACCATTTTATTCGGCACGATTTCACTTGCAATTAATGGCAGCCTGTACAAGACGCTCAGTTATGATCCTTCAAAAGACCTTGTTCCTGTGTCCGAGCTGGCGTCTGCACCATTCTTGCTTGTTGTGAATCCATCCTCTTCAATTCAGTCTGTCGCGGACTTGATAAGCGCCGGCAAAAAAACGGATACCGAAAATCGCATTTATTATGCCAGTGCCGGCAATGGATCCGGCGCTCACCTTTTTACCGAATTGCTTGCAAGCCGAGCGAGAATCAAACTGACGCACGTCCCATATCGGGGAGCTGCACCCGCGATGGCCGATGTTCTGGGTGGCCAGGTCCCGATGATTTTCGATAACATCATTACAACGCTACCGCTGATCAAGGCCGGAAAATTGCGTGCGCTGGCTGTCAGCAGTAAAAGGCGGTCTACCGTTGCTCCCGATATTCCCACGCTTGATGAGCAAGGAGTGACAGATTACGACGCAACGTCATGGTTTGGTTTGTTTGTGCCTGCCGGTACGCCAGCATCTGTCGTGTCCACGTTGAATCGGGCTGCAGTAGATGCTGTCAAAACGTCGCAGGTCAGCGCGACGCTGCGTAGCGTGGGCGCCGAGCCAGTGGCCTCGTCCGACACGCAGTTTCAGGATTTTTTCCAGGCCGAGGTCAAAAAATGGGCGGATGTTGTTCATAGTGCAAAAGTACAAGTGAATTAAATAAAAGCGCTTGTTTTAATCATTCAAATTTCGGTGTATTTATGAAAATCTGGCATCAAAGTTTTACGGTATTGGACGAATTAGGCGTCTATCATGACGCATTGATGAAGCACTTCAAACGCATTGCCCGACCGGATACGACAATTGATCTGCACGGTATGGTTCCTGGAACATACAGAACGAATTACCCAGGATCCGATATACGACATGCACCGCTACAGTATATTCATGGATTGCAATTCATGACAGCTGCAGTAGAGGCACAGCGCCAGGGATATGATGTGTTTGCGATCAGCACCTTGCCTGATCCGGCGCTGCGAGAAATTCGCGGCCTGGTGGATATTCCCGTCGTGGGTTACGGGGAGTCGGCAATGTTGACTGCCTGCATGCTCGGAAGAAAATTCGGCGTGCTGGTATTTATCGATGATTTCGATGATCTCATCTCCCAGAACGCGTCGGTACACGGGCTGGCAGCGCGTTTTGCGGGAGCGATGCCTGTAGGATTCACCTTCAATGACGTCCTGGATGCTTTTCAGGACCCCCACGTCCTTATCGAACGCTTTCGCCAGTCTGCACGCGAACTCATCGCCAAAGGAGCGGAAGTGATCATTCCGGGCGAAGCACCCTTGAATATATTGCTGGCCCAAAATAAAGTCTCGGAGGTCGACGGGGTGCCGGTTCTTGACTCTCTGGCCGCCTGGGTCAAGCAAGCAGAGGCCATGGCCGATATGCGCAAATTCTGCGGGACCAAACCGTGCCGTAATGGCTATTATCACAATCTTCCCGAAATGGGCCGGGTCGATGAGATCTTCTCTTTTTACGGATTGGACCGGCTTGGGCAAGAGGATTGATGCAATACTGAGATCAATATGCGAGCCGTTGGGGCGGCGAACTGGTTTTTCATAGGACTGGCTTTGAGCAATGAATATGTACAATTCTGAAATGTTAACGAACAGAGTCGCGCTTGTTACCGGCGGAGCAGGGGGGATAGGGCGAGCCGTCTCCGAGGCGTTGGCCCGATGCGGCGCACGCGTTGTGGCTGCGGATATCTCTGAGCCAGAAGATTCCCTGGCACATCCGGGGATCGAAAGCCGACTGCTGGATATAACGGTGCGTGGCGATATACAAGACTGTGTCGCGGAAATCGTTCGGCGATTCGGACAACTCGATATACTGGTAAATGTTGCTGGCGTGGTATCCACCGGTAGCGCCGAGCATCTTCAGGAAGCAGAGTGGGACCGGACGATTGATATCAATCTAAAGGGCACGTTTCTGTGTTGCCAGGCGGTTATTCCTCACATGCGCCGCCAGGGCTTTGGCAGAATCGTCAATCTTGGTTCCGTCATCGGCAAAAATGGAGGAAACCCACGACCGTGGCTGAATCCACAGGAGCAGGATCAAGCGAGCAATGTCGCCTATGGCGTGTCCAAGGCCGGCGTGCATATTATGACCTCGTTCCTCGCAAAGGAACTGGCCAGTTCCGGTGTTACCGTCAATGCAGTTGCACCGGGACCGGTGGCTTCGGCAATGACGCAAAATTTCCCATCGTCCCTGCGTGATCTGATACCGGTGGGGCGTATGGGAACAGCCGCCGAAGTGGCCGCTGCAGTGCTGTTCCTGGCTGCACCGCAATCGTCATTTATTTCAGGAGAAACGCTGGATGTTAATGGTGGCATCTGGTGTGACTAAATTTTTTTGGCCAATTTAAGGAATTACCGATATGCAACTTCCCCGTTCGATTTATTTGGTGTTGGACATGGAAAACGATCTCGTGCACGATGACGGGCCTAGCGGAAAAGGTCCAATGGGAGAACAGGTACGCGAACGGAATGTGATTGCCAGGACGGCCGAGGCGATCAAAAAAGCGCGCCAGGCAGGGATACTGGTCGGTTTCGTGCGCGTTGGATTTTCACCTGAATATCAGGAGTGCCCGGCTGCGTCGCCGGTTTTTTCAGGTGCGCCCAAAGGCGGCATGTTTAAACTGGGAACCTGGGGAACTGAAATCCACCCCGATCTGGAACAACAACCTGGCGATATTCATGTCGTCAAGCATCGCGTCAGCCCCTTCTATTCGACAACGTTACAGGCCCAGCTGCGCGCGCAAGGCGTAGAGCGAATTTATTGCTCGGGCGTCTCGACGCAAGCGGTCGTGCAGGCGACTGTACGGGATGCGCACGATCGCGACTATGAAGTGATCGTGCTTGAAGACGCTTGCGCAGCCCATAGCGCCGAAGAGCATGCCAATTCGATCCAGAGCATCACGCGTTTCTGCTTGATTGAAACCACGGATTCGGTGAAATTTATGAACCCATCAGCGGGTTGAGCATCGGTTTTAAATCAGCGTAGCAGGGTAGTGCGTCTTCAACATGACTGGTATGGGTGATCAAGCCGGAGCGTGATTGTTTCTGAATCAGTTATAGAATCAAACCCAGGGCATGTTCTTGCCCTGGTCTTGTCTTTCCGGCAATTATTAAAACAATCTGGTTTGCCCAGATACTTATTGCCCAGCCGACGCCTGGCAAATGTCACCCGGAAGATTGGCGTATCATATTTCATAGCAGATATCAGCAGAGCCATATTGGGATCTGGAGGGTAGCCGCGCACAATCCCATTAGAATCATTGACGAGACACGATGAAACACGCAACACCGAACTGGCTTGCGCCGATCGCAGCCATCCTGATCCTCCAAACTACCTCATCATTTCTTTCTCGTCTTATTCCCATCATTACGCCGGCGGTATCTGAAGAATTCGGCTGGAGCGGCAGTGCGATCGGTTACTTTACCGCGAGTAACTCCTTTGGCAGTCTCGCCATTTTGATAGCCGGTTCGGCAATGCTTAAAGCGATTGGCGGAATGCGCACGTTGCAGCTGACGCTGGTGCTGGGCACGATGTGCCTGGGGCTTTTCCTGTCGCCAAGCATTGGCGTGGCACTGGCTGCCTGCTTCGCGATGGGTATCAGCAATGGCGTGGCAAATCCCGCAGGCAGTGAAATCCTGCTGCGGTTCTCGCCTCCCGGAAAGCGCAATTTGATGTTTTCCATCAAGCAGGCCGGGGTGCCGCTCGGCGGCATTGTTGCGGGTCTTTGCATACCCGGTATCGTCGTCCTGTGGGGTTGGCGCGTTGCACTGCTTGTTTGCGGACTTATTGTGCTTATTCCAACTGTGATTACCTGGTCGCTCAGCGCTACCCTGGATGGCATCAATAACAGAATATCACAAGGCCTGATTCATCTGCCTACATGGCAATCGTTCAGAAATCTTGCGGTGCCGCTGGCATCACTCGCTCGCGGGCCTGGATTATTCAAGATGTCGATAGTAGGCAGCCTGTTTGCGGTTGCCCAAAGCTGCTGGTTCACCTTCACTGTCATTTATTTAGTCGATGCGATGGGTTATTCACTCGGGCTTGCGGGCGCCGTTTTCGCTGTGATGCAGACAGGAGGCGTGTTGGGCCGCGTCATGCTGGGTTGGCTATCTGACTATTTCGACTCTTCCGTTGCGACATTGTCGATAACAGCGGTTCTATCGGCCACGACAACGGCACTCATGGGTCTGACAAATCCGGATTGGCCTGTGTGGACCGTCATGCTCCTGGCATTCGTGGCGGGAAGCACAGCGGCAAGTTGGAATGGTGTTCAAATAGCGGAGATTGCCCGGCGCTCGCCTCCGGAATGGGTCTCTGAGACAGCCGCAGGTGCAAGCGTACTCGTTAACCTGGTCAATATGATTGCGCCCGCGTGCTTTGCATCCTATGTGGTGTTCAGCGGCCGATATGATTATGCATTTATCGGCGCCGGCTTGTGTACTTTGTTAGTGCTTGTTTTTATGCCATGGGAAAGAAATCGCGGTATACGCACACCGGTGTGATTATCCCGTTCCAACGGCGGCCAATCTGGCGACCTCATGTATCCCGATTGTAATAATGCCAGCTGGCCATAATTGATTGTCTTTGACTTGTCCAGTCAGTAAGATATCGTGATGTAAAGGAGTGGCTATGTACTTTGACTATCGCCTGTGGATGATGACCGCCGGTTTGCGTACTCGCATGCTCGGTGGGGTGTTGTTGGGCCTGCTGGCGTTGCTGGCCGGCATCGCTCGTTACGTTTTTCTGGGCCAGTTATTGTCCCGCGTATTCGATCAGCAGCCCTGGCAGCAATGGTTGGCGCCGGCGTTATATGCGGTTGCCATGGTGCTGCTGCGCGCCTGGCTTGATCATTTGCGAACGATCGAAGCTAACCGGTCTGCGGCCGGGATCCAGCTTACCTTACGTGCGGGGCTGTATGACCGTCTTGTCGAACTGGGGCCAGCCTGGCTGGGCAGCCAGCGTACGGGTGGCGTCATGTTGAGTGTTATCGATGGGGTTGAGCAATTGCAGACGTTTTTTGGCCGTTATTTGCCCCAGGTCGCCATTTCGCTCATTGCACCCATAGCTATCTTCGCCGTTATTGCGTTCTGGGACCTCCCAACAGCCTCAGTACTGCTCATCGCGGCACTCTTCTCGTTGCTGGCTCCGGCTGCTGTACACGCGCTGGATCGGCGCGCCAGCCAGGAGCGGGCACAGGCACTCAGAGAGTTCGGAGAAGATTTTCTGGACGCCATGCAGGGTTTGCCTACGCTTAAAGCATTTGGTCAGGGAAAAAGTTTCGGCCTGCGGCTGGCCGAGAGAGCCCGTCATCTGTCAGACAAGACATTCTGGGTCTTGTCGGTTAGCGTACTCACGCGAGGCATGAGCGATCTGGGTGTTGCCATGGGAGCCGCGATTGCCATCGCGCTGGGTGCAACGCGCGTGGTGCAGGGCGAGATGAGCCTGGAAGCGCTTCTGATAGTCTTGATGGCGGGTACTGAAATCTTTCGTCCGCTGCGCGACCTGCGCTCAGTCCTGCACCAGGGCATGCTTGGACAGTCGGCAGCGGCCGGTATCCATGCGCTCAACGATGCGAATCGTATCGACACAGCATCGGGACGTGAAATGTCGCCCACAGATCTGGAGCCGCATATCCGATTTGATAATGTGACTTTCGCGTATCAACCCGAGCGCATGGCGCACAGCGGCCTGAACTTGGACATAGCGGCCGGTGAGCGCATCGGCGTAGTTGGCCCCAGCGGCGCGGGCAAGTCTACCATTGTTCGATTGCTTTTGCGCGAGGTGACGCCACAAAGTGGCCATATATACCTGGGTGGATATGATATCCGTGATCTCTCCGAAGAGACATTGCTATCGCGCATTGCACTGGTCAGTCAGGATATCACTCTGTTTCATGGCACGCTGGACGAAAATATACGCTTGGGCCGCCCGGATGCGACGCCTGAACAGGTTCGCGCGGCCGCCCGGTCAGCCAATATCGACGCTTTTATTATGACTTTGCCTGATGGTTACAAGACGCAGGTGGGTGATCGTGGACTCCAACTGTCTGGAGGACAGCGGCAGCGTGTCGGTATCGCCCGGGCGCTGTTGCGGGACGCGCCGATTCTTATACTGGACGAGGCGCTGTCATCGGTAGACTCACAGAATGAATTTCTGATCCAGGAGGCGCTGGACCGGCTTATGGCGGGAAGAACCACGCTAATCCTGGCGCATCGCCTGGCCAGTGTGATTAATGCCGATAGAATCCTGGTGCTGGAACAGGGGCGGATTGTTGAGTCTGGATCCCACAAGACATTGATGCAGCAAAAGGGGCTGTACTATCGTTTGATGCGAGAGCAGACCAGTGTCAGCCAGATCTCGGGGAAGGCCGATACGCAGACTGACCCTGCAGCGCCGCCAAACCGCGACAGCGGCTCCAAACCACGACCACTGGAGGAAGATGCCGCCAGGGTGGGGTGGCCGGACGTATTGGCTACGCTCCTGTCGGTCGTCAGACCCTGGCGCCTGACACTGGTTGCAACCATCTTGCTCGGCGTGGCACGGGTTGCCGCTTTCATCGGCGTGGGCGTGCTGAGTGCGCTTGTTGTCGCTGCTCTGCGCAATGGCCAGCCAACGCAGATGTTGATTATTGCGTTGCTGGTTGTTGCGCCGCTGGCCGCGTTATTTCATTGGCTCGAATCCTGGCTCGCGCATGCAATGGCTTATAAACTGCTGGCCAACATGCGGATCGATTTGTATGAAAAACTCGAACGGCTTGCGCCAGCATATCTGCTGGAGCGTCGCTCAGGGGACCTGGTATCACTGGCCACGCAGGACGTGGAAATGATCGAGTACTTTTATGCCCATACCATTGCGCCAGCGATTGTATCGGTCCTTGTACCAGCTACCGTACTAGGATTTCTGGCAATCTATAGCTGGCCGATCGCGCTCGCGTTGCTGCCTTTTCTTGCCTATGCGTTGTTGTCTCCGGTGCGCAGCAGACGACGGATTGATGCGCTGGGGGAACAGGCCCGTCAGTCCCTTGGCCAAATGAGTGCGCATCTTACCGATACCATCCAGGGGATGGCCGATCTGACCGCCTTTCAGGCTACCGCTCGTCGGCGCAGACAGTTTTTGGATATTGCCCAATCATACAGCCGCCAAAGGCAAGCGATATTGAATGATTTATCTGCCCAGAGTGCCTGCTTCGAGCTGGCGATGGGTCTGGGCGGATTGGCGGTTGCCGTTACCGGTGCCTTGCTCGCCAATGCCGGTGCGCTTGACCCGACCATGGTGCCATTGCTGGTGCTCGTGGCGGTCGCCACCTTTCTGCCGGTATCCGAAATCTCACAGGTAAGCCGCCAATTGGCTGATACTGTAGCCGCCAGCCGGCGGCTACATGTGGTGCACAAAGAGCCCGTTCCGGTCAGGGACGGACCGCAACGGCTCGTCCCAGCGCCGCAAGGGCTATCAATCGACTTTGATAAAGTAGACTTTCGGTATACGCCGGTCTCGCGCCTTACTCTGGATGCACTTTCCTTTTCGCTCCCGTCCGGTACGACTACCGCACTGGTAGGCGCTTCCGGAGCCGGCAAAAGCACAATTGCCAACTTGCTGCTGCGATTCTGGGACGTTAGTGCGGGAGCAATTCGTATCGGCGGCACCGACATCCGCCAACTCGAACTGGATAACCTGAGAGACCACGTTGCCCTGGTCACGCAGGACACCTATTTGTTTAACGACACGCTAGCAGCAAACATCAGACTCGCCCGTCCTGATGCAAGTGAAGCAGAGGTACGCAAGGCGCTGGAATCCGCAGCGCTATCCGCGTTCGTTGCCTCGCTGCCGCAAGGGCTGGACACGCTTGTCGGTGAGCGGGGTACGCAGCTATCGGGAGGGCAACGACAACGTATTGCCATCGCACGTGCCTTTTTGAAGAACGCGCCCATTTTGATCCTGGATGAGGCAACGTCGCATTTGGATAGTCTGAGTGAAATGCAGGTACGGGAAGCGCTCACTTTGCTGATGCGTGAGCGTACTACCCTGATTATTGCACACCGGTTGTCGACAATTCGAGAAGCTGACCAGATCCTGGTTCTGGATGACGGAAAACTGGTTGAACAAGGCACGCACGATGCATTGCTTACCCGATATGGCCCTTATGCACGACTGATCCGGCATCAGGAGCAGGGTATCGCTGGTTGATGCGGGTTGCCCCGCCCTGGTGCGTGGCTTGATGCCGATCTGTACTCCGTAATTCTATTCTGCGTCTGGCCGATGAAACTTCTCCAGACCCTCGTTTTGCATGGCTTTCTGCACCCCCGCATCCGAGTCCATATTGGTCATGAAGCGGTTGAGATTGGACAGATCGCTGATATTCACGTCCACGCCTTTGTTTTTTGTCCAGCGTGCAATAGCATAGAGGAGCGGATCAGCAATCGAGCGCGCTCCGGTTATCCAGTCCTTACCAGCCAAACTTGCGTCGACTATTTCGAATAGATGACGCAGTTGGGTGCGCGCATTGGTCTTGGTTTTTTCAATTGAAGTTTCGTCATCAAGATAAGCGGTCGTACCAAACAAAGGTTTGAAAGCCGGATGCAAATCAGAGGATGCGAACGCCAACGCGCGGTTGACTTCTGCACGACTTTTGGCGCTGCTATCGCCATGAAGTTTTGTGTCCGGAAAGCTGTCCGCGAGGAAATTCAGAATCGCTATATTCTGGGTCAGCACCCAATCATCTGCTTCGAGTACGGGTACTGCACCGGAGGGATTGATCTTGCGAAACGCGGATTCTTTGCGCTCGGAGCCTGAAATATAAGTGATTTTGTATGGCGCACCGATCCATTCCAGGACAATATGGCAGGAGAGCGAACAGGCACCGGGGGTGGCGTATAGGTTAAGTTTCATTGAAAATAATCCTGAAGTACAAGTGAAATAAAATCTGTATCAGTGAAATGACTTCAAGAAACCGATTGATTTGATATACACGAGATGAGTTTCCTGCTCAGCTATTGCACTGCCAGCAAAATATTGTACCTGTGCTGCGGTACATGGCTTTAAAGGCCACTTTATTGACGAGGTTGTATGGATTTAGCGTAATCTTTCACCTCGATGAGGTGCATGGCAGAGCACTTCGATAGGCAATGCGTTAAAACCATTGGAGTTGCTCGTCAGGCTAGCAAACATTTAACGAAACTGCGCTTTTGCACCGGGTGCCGGAGTCGCGCCGAAACCGCCCCGGGCAATGACTGCTTCTCTGCCTCCGTGTTCATCAAGCAGCGCTCGCTGATCGGCCTTGGCAATGGCGTCCTGTGCTTCAGGGTCCACAATGCCTTTTAATTCCATAGTCAGTCGCGCCACAATATTGTCATGGTTTCCGTCCTGAGCCAGGTTGTTCAGCTCTTCAGGATCATTGTCCAGGTCAAATAGCTCTGGCTCCATCTTCACGTAATAGATCAGTTTCCATTTGCCTTGCCTGACCATATATGCGCCGGTTTCTGCGCCGGCTGCATGATATTCAGAGAAAACTGCGCGGTCCAGATCGTCTGGCTGCGAGGCAACGCTCAAAAGCGACTTACCGGGCAGGGAAGCGGGTATAGGTAAGCCCATCCACTCGAGTATTGTCGGCGCCACGTCCACTAGCGAGACATGAGTGTTGACCACTTTGGGCGATGTACTGCCCGGCGCACGCATCAGCATTGGAATCCGGGCTGCTTCTTCGTAAAGCGTGGATTTTCCCCACAAGCCCCTGGAGCCCATGTTGTCGCCATGATCGGATGTGTAAATGACAAGTGCCTCGTCAGCCAGTCCACATGTCTCGATGGTGTGACAGATTTGCCTGAAATGATCGTCCATGAAGCTGCACAGGGCGCCATAGCTGAGCAGTGCTTCCCGACGGCGTTGATCATCAAAAAACTGGTCGTGAATGAAACATTTTCGCAAGCTGTCGATCCAGGGATGGTCATGACGATCTGCCGCGCGAGACAGCTTTGGCAGGGGAATATCTTCCAAGTGGTACAGGGAAGCAAATTGCTCTGGCGCAATCAATGGAAAGTGCGGGGCGACAAAAGAAGAAAAGAGGACCCAGTTATCCTGGTCGGAATGATCTTTGATCCAGTCAATTGACGCTGCGGCAATATTTCTGTCGTACCGTGTATAGTTGCTTTCTCCGATGCCAACCTCATCTGCCATGGAACGCGATTTATGGCGAACGGGCAAGGGGTCCCGGACCGCTCCCAATAAATCTCCAACTCCATTGACTACGTGCATGGGCAATATCTGCCGGGTAAAGCCGGTGTCTTCAGTTTCGCTGCGATAATGCAGCTTGCCGATTGAGGTGACGTCGATGCCGTGATCTCTGAGGGCATGAGTCCATCCTTTGGGAGTGCCATTGTATGGTAGCGCATTGTCCCAGTTCCGGCTTTCATGCGCATAGAGGCCCGTTGTAAACGATGCTCTGGCCGGGATACAGATGGGGGAGTTTGTGTAGGCCGATGCAAATTTTGTATTGTTGGCCCCAAAGTCGTCCATGAATGGCGTTTTGATCCAGGGATGTCCGCCCGAGGATAAGGCAAGACCGGAATGTTCGTCGGACATCACAATGATGGCGATTCGACGTTTATGTGGATTCGATGACTTCATTTTATGCTTCTCTCAAGCCTTGGCTGTTTACAATTTTCGTCCAATGTGCCAAATCGGCCGACACGTAACCGGAAAAAGACCGTTGCGTCATTGGCATTGTTGCTATCCCTTCATTTGCCAGGCGGTCTTTGACTTCCTTTTCACCAAGGACTTGATCGACGGCAGACCATAGTGCCTGTGTGATCTCCCCAGGAATGCGTTTCGGGCCCATGATGCCGAGCCATTGAACGGTTTCAAAGTCAGAAATACCTATTTCCTTGAGGGTTCTTACCTCCGGCAAGAGGGGAGCGCGCTGTGAGCCGCTTACTGCCAATGCACGAAGTCTGCCTGAATTCACATATGGCAGGGCGCCTGCCAGGCCAGGCATGGCAAACTGCACTTGTCCTGCCACCATGTTATTGAAGCCCGGCCCCAGGCCGCGGTAAGGTACATGCAGTACATTAATTCCGGTACCCAGTTTTAACCCTTCAAACACGAGATGGGTAATGGACCCGACGCCTGCAGAGGCGTAAGTGTATTTACCTGGGTTCTTTTTGGTCTGCTCTAGAAATTCTTCAAAAGTTTCAGGCCCCGACATATTGGTGACCAGTACATTTGGCGCACCGCCGATCATTGCGATATGCGTAAAATCGTTTATTGGATCGTACGGTACTTTACGATAGGCAGGAAGCGTGCCATGAGTGCTGACATATCCCAGCATCAGGTTGTAGCCATCTGCGGGTGAGCGCGCAGTTGCCTGGGTCGCGATTTGGCCACTTGCGCCGCCCTGGTTTTCCACGACCCATGTGCTTTTCATCTTGCGGGACAGATAATCGGCCATAACCCTGGCAACGCTGTCCGTCCCTGCGCCTGGACTGACGGGAACGAGAAATTTGATAGCTCTGCTGGGGTAGTCTTTGGCAGTGGCGATCCGTGGTATTGCATAGAAAGCGGCGCTCCCAATGACGGTCGTGAGCAGGCGACGACGGCTCATTTTCATAATGACAGTCTCCTTTATTGTCGTACCCATGAATCCTTACATGAGCTAAAGTATTAGTCTAATGAGTAATATGAGGGGGCGGTAGAACAATCGACGCAGGACCCATGTCGAAAAAATCGCTTACTTTTCTGCAAACGAATATACAGACGCACAGGAGACTACAATTGGCGCTCAATCTGGATCACCTGCATGCCTTTCTGGTTGTCTCCGAGGAGGGCAGCATCAATCGGGCGGCCGCAAGGCTGCTTCGTGCACAAACCGCGATAGGCCGACAGATCAGGTTGCTGGAAGAGGCTATGGGAGTTGTGCTGTTCGAACGTACGGCAAGCGGCGTCACTCTCATGCAGGCCGGAGGCGAGCTCATCGAATTCGCGCGCCGGATTTTCCAGAACGTTGCCGATGCCGAGGCGGCAATGGCTCGAGTGGGAGCCGACCCCTCAGGGGATCTGGTGGTCGCTGTCCCGAACGCCCTGGTCGAGCAATTAGGTCCTGTTCTTTTTGCGGCGATCAGAGACCAATATCCACTCATCCGGCTCACTGTCCTGGAAGGGGACAGTCATTCCGTTCAGCAATGGATCAACGATGGTACCGCGCAGATAGGTCTTTTACCGGAAGGACAGAACGACACGAGTTTGCAGACGGTAGAATGTGGCCGGCAAATATTATGCTTATGCGGCGCAGCAGAGGCGTTGGGTACGCTGCCGGAAACGATCGCCCTCAAGCAGGCATTAGCCTATCCCCTTGCGTTGACGCTACGTCCTAACAGGATGCGACAAATGATCGACCATGCCGCCGCCAGTATCGGAAGTGAGGTGCGGCCAGTTCTCAATACCAATTCTGCGCATTTGATTACCATGCTGATGCATCAAAATAAGGTTTATTCGATTCGACCTTATCTGGGGGCCGCTCCTGCCGTGATCAATGGCATTGCTTATATTCCCCTTGCTTCGCCTCAAGTGAGTCGCAGTATCAATATCGTGTGGAGTACCGCTTACCCTGTAACGCGAGCAACCGAAGCTGCCCGGGCAGTGCTTTGTGAGCTTATGGCAAAAATGACTTAGACTCGGAAGAACACTTGTATGCTCCGGCAGACGAAACGCTGGTGCCCCTGCTCAGTGCCATGCGGAACCGGGGGGCGGCGCTTTTAGAAAATCAATCCCCACTTTCACTCACGCATAGCGACATGATCGGTTCCAGAGAATCGAGTTTTTCAAGTTCCAGAACACAAGCGGCCAACTGCTCTGCTGCGGACTGCGAGATTGCCCTGGTCGCGTTCTTGAGGAACTTCGCTTTGATCGCAGCACGGTCCATCGGAACATCAGGCGTACCCAGGCTTGCCGGTTTTCGGCAGCGAAGCGTGCGTCCATCCTTCAAGTGCACGATCACCTCGCCCGGGAAATGAATGGGGTAATCGCTGGCGGGATCCGCCACGCAATATGTTTTAGCCGCTATATTCAATACATCTGGTGCGTCCAGCGGTTCGTCATAGAAAGTTGACAGGTCTACTCGCCCCCGCGCCAGGGCGGCGGCGACAGCATATTGCACACTGAACATTGCCTGATAGGAGGTGGCGGGGTGAATGCAACGGGACCGAGGTTCGGCAACCATTTTGTGCAGGGCGGGTGTAAGGGGGCAATCTATCCGTATCACATCATCGACAGAAAATTGCCCGCGTAGCGCCAGCGCAGCGTCTATGAATGCGTGAAGAAAGTGGCAGCATGGGTAAGGTTTGAGGGCAATGCCCAGGGTCTGCCATTGCTCGCCCAGGCGATGGGCGGGCAAGTCGTCGCCTTCAGGAATTCGCTCGATATGGGCGGAGTAGAAACCACGACGACCTTCAAGCATGGTGTCGGGTCCGCTGAATCCAGCTCTCGCCATCGCTATCGCAGAGAGTCCGCAATGGGCTGCCCAGCCCGGATGCAGGCGTTTGAGCCACGACGTGCCCCGTTCCAGGACACCGGCAGCCTGGCTGCCGCATATTCCGAGTGCCCACACCAGGGTTTCTTCGTCTGTGCTGGCTAAACGTCCGGCTGCCGCGGCGGCTGCAAAGGTACCACATAAAGACGTGGGGTGAAATCCGCGGTCATGAAAGTCGCCGGCGCCGACGGTTGCCAGACGGCAGCCGATTTCCAGAGCGCCGATAAAGGCCGCCAGCACGTCGGCGCCGCTGGCGTGATGGGCCTGTCCTGCAGCCATAACCGCGGCAAGCGCTGGCGCCGTTGCATGGTAGATTGCACCGATATGCGTGTCGTCGAAATCCAGTCCGTGTGCAAGTACACCATTGACCAGGGCCGCCGATGCGGCAGGCAGTCGCACGCCACTGCCAATGGCGGTAGCAGCAGTCCCGTCGCCCAGATCTTGTGCGCCGCGCAAAATCGCCTTGCCAAAATCGAAGCGTGACGAGGCCAGCGCGATGCCCAGTGCGTCCAGCAAATGCTCCTTCGCCAGGTCTGACACCTCAGCCGGTGCATCGTTCCAGGAAAAATCGAGAATGAATCGGGCAAGTTCCCGGGATTGGGTAGTGGTGATCGGGGCTGAAGTGGCCTGAATCGCTGTGGCAGTGTCTGTCATGTTGAATATATCCAGTCAAAATGGGTAAACGAAAAATATCAAAAGGTGTGGATTGCCAATCAGACCGGAATCTGAATATCCAGAAGAGGGGCATGCTGCTGGGCTCCGAACGTGTCCCGTTCCCCGACAGTGCCTTGCCCCCAACTGCGCCGCAATGTCAACTTGAAAGCCATCGCCGGATCAAAGAACATGCAAACGAGAACATCCTCGTCAGTTACGCCATATAGCAGCGCCATTTTTTCAGGCGTCAGCGCATCACTATGCTTTACGTGTTCGTACTTTTCCTGATTATCGAAAATGACATCAAACGTGATTTCGAACGGACCTGCATTTTTGCTGCGGACAACTTTAGCAATTTTTCTCAGAGTCGTGTGTGGCATGTCAGATTTCCTTATAGCGTATTGGAAAAAAGTCGGCGGGGTCGTCGATTTCAGCCAAGTGATAGACCGAGAATTCACAGACAGGCCCAATTGGATTTTCCGGCGGATTGAGGGGAATCGCAAAGTTTCCCGCAGTCGCCAACTGTCCCGGGTAAGGCATATGAAGGACCGAGATACGGGCACTGCTGCATATTGCATTTGCGAGCTCCTGAGTCGGCGCGGTCACTTCGCCGAGCAGACCCACTTCGTGGGGAATCACATTGACCAGAGGTTCTTGGTCTCCCATCACACCATTCTTGCCATAGACATGGAAGGACAGGTTGGCCAATCCGGATTTGAGTTCAGGATAAGTGGCTTCGGTGCGCTCGCGCACACGGTCCAGGAAATCGTCCAACTGACCGATCAGAATCGGATCCCGTATCCCGCCGATAAATATCGTGCGATGCCCGATGATCGACGCACCTTCAATCTTAATGCGATATGTCGACGACGGCTCGAATACGCTGCCGCTGATGCGCACGCTACGATCACTGAGGGCTTCGTAGCGCGCACCGGTCAGGTCGAGCTCCCCACCGGGACCGGGCAACAGGTCAGGGCGTGATTTCTCGTATAGCGTATGTGCAGCGACGGAACTCGGCGTGCAGCGTTCCGCCGGATTCATGGGTTCGAGGTCAAAGCTGTCTTTCCGCACAGTGGCAACGATCACCCGGCCTTTTGGTTCGGCGCAGTTCGCCCCGCACTCAACGATTTTTCCCATATGCCAATAGACCCCGGGATCGATATCGTGCATCTGACATAAGGCAGCATAAGGGGACGGATCATAAGACCTGCCACTAATGACGATATCCACATCGGGATGCGCATTAAGGGCTTTAATGTATGGTTCGGCACCCATTTGGGCGACCAAATTGACGGCCGAGTCGATAGACTCAAGTGTAAGCTGTTTGTGTGGACCACAAGGCTGTACCTGATTATTGCTCAGGCGTTCTCGAAGCCATGTTTTGTCCACGTCAGAATAAATGGCAGCAAGTTTGAAATGATAACCTTTGTCCTGTGCCAGGTCCCGGATGATGTCAATCATCTCGTCAACGTGCTGGCCGATGCCGGGCCCGCCTGCCGAACTGATGAATAGTCGAATTCCGCGTTCGGCGCATGCCTTGAGCAGGATGGAAAGATCGCGGATATAGGCCTCACGCGTAACCAGCATGCGGCTCAGTCCCAGTTGGTAAGGGCCAGGATCGGTCGAGCCGGAATCCACAATCATGGCGTCTACACCACCGTCGATTCCACGCCAGAAGTGCTCTTCGGGAATGCCGTAGCCAAGCATGCCCTGGGGTGTCAGGATTTTGAGCTCGTTTTTCATCACGCAACCTCTTGCTTGGCACGATCCCACGTATGCACTTTGGGCCGTTCTATACCCAGGGTGTCGCGTAGCGTGGTACCTGTATACTCAGTGCGGAACAAGCCGCGACGCTGCAGTTCCGGCACTACCAGACGCGCAAAATCTTCGTAGGAACCCGGTACGTGTGTCGCAGAGAATACAAACCCATCGCATGCGGTTTCGAACCATTCCTGCATCTGGTCGGCGACCTGGGTAGCAGTGCCGACAAAGGTCGGGCCTTCGTTCAATGTACCGCGGCCCGAATACTCTACAAAATCGCGCACCGAGGGGTTTTTCTTGCCGCTTTTTGCAATGACCTTGTCACGAAGGCTGTGCCATGAGACTGCAGCGAGTTCTTCATCGGAGAAAGGTTGCTCATATGGCCGCTTCGAAAAGTCGACGTTCAAAACCTCACATAGCAACGCCAGGGAATCTATCGGTCGCGCAAGTGATTTGGTCAATTCATATTGCTCCTGCGCCTGCGATGCGGTTTCGGCTGCGATAATCTTGACCGCCGGTGCAATCTTGACCTGGCCGGGGTCCCGGCCTGCATTCTCTATGGCAGACTTGAGAAATTCGTATTGCTTGCGTCCGGCTTCCAGCGAAGGGTAGGAGGCAAACACGAGTTCGGCCCAGCGGGACGCAAATGCCATGCCTCGGCCGCTCTGTCCTGCCTGCAGAAGAACCGGATGACCCTGCGCGGAACGGGGCACGGTCAAGGGGCCCTTTGAGCGCAGGAATTTGCCTCTGTAATCCAGGCGGCGTACCTTGGACGGGTCTGCAAAACGCCCTTGCTGTTTATCCAGTTCCAGTGCGTCATCGTCCCAGCTGTCCCAGTGCCCGGTGACGATCTCGAGAAACTCGTCGGCTCGGTCGTAACGCAGGTCATGTTCCAAATGTTCTTCGTAACCGAAGTTCTCGGCTTCCGAATCATTGAGTGAGGTAACGACATTCCAGGCCACCCTGCCACCCGTCATCAGGTCGAGCGTTGCAAACAGGCGGGCAACGTGATATGGCTCATAATAGGTGGTTGAATATGTCGCTCCCAGACCCAGCCGGGAAGTCACTGCGGCCATCGTCATCAGCACAGTCGTGGGGTCAAGCTTGACTGCCCGCACTCCGTTGGCGACCGTTTCACTGTGATTTTCTCCATAGATATCAGGCATTGCCAATCGATCGTCAAAGAAGGCCATATCGAACTTCGCGTCTTCCAGCGTTCTCGCTATTCGTTGATAGTAAGCCGGCGAGGTAAAGTCGGTCATTGATGAAGGATGGCGCCACGAGCCCACGTAGTTCGAGCAGTTCTGAGCTTGCATGAATGCAATCAGGCTCATTTGGCGTTTGGGTTTTGTCATTTTCTTTCCTGGTAATTAAGTAGATTTTCGCAAGCGTCGTGTCAGTCGATATGGGCACCAGACGCTTTGACAGCCTCGCCCCACCGGTGGATCTCGCTGACAAGAAACTGTGAGAATTCCTCTGCGCTTCCACCGCGCACTGTCGACCCCGCTGTTTCATAGTGGGCTATCGCTTCGCGCGATTTCAGCGCCTGGTTCAGCGCGGTGTTTAATTTGTCTATGATTTGTTTGGGCGTGGATTTCGGTGCCAGTACACCCGCCCAGGTGGAAGCCTCAAAGTTTGTCAGACCCTGTTCCTGCAGAGTAGGGATCTGCTTTGCCTGGGGCAGGCGCTCGCTGACACTGATCCCTAATGCCCTGACTCGTCCTGATCGAATATGGGGCAGGATCGCTGTTGATGTATCAAATGCAAACTGCACGCGCCCTCCAATGAGGTCGGTCATCATGGGTGACGACCCTTTGTAAGGAACGTGGAGCATGTCCAGACCCGTCTGGCGTTTCAGCATTTCCATTGCAATATGCTGCGTGACGCCATAGCCGCTGGACCCGTATGAGAGTTCGCCAGGTTTGCTTTTGACGTATGCGATCATCTCCTGGAGGTTATGGACGGGTGTGTCAATATTCGTCACAAGGAACATGGGGCTGACATTCAGCAGAATGACGGGTTCGAAGTCCTTTAACGGGTCGTATGAAAGCTTCTTGTACAGTTCCGGGTTAATGGCAAGCGTCCCCGTCGAGCCGTACAAAAGTGTGTAGCCATCTGCGGGCTCGTTTTTAACGTACTGGTGTGAAATAATGCCCGCAGCGCCCACCCGGTTATCAACATATATCGTTTGCTTAAGCACCGCACTGGTCGCATCAGCGACTAATCTGGCCCCTACGTCGGAAGCCTGTCCTGGCGGAAATCCCACCACGAATCGAATTGCGCGGGACGGGTAGCCCGATGCCGCTTCTTTGGCGCTGGCCGGCTTCACCGCCATCAGTGCCAGTGGGCTTGCTGCAAGCGCCTGTGCAAAGCCTCGTCTTGTGATCATATTGTCTCCTTGGTATGTTCATTGTGGGATGTCTGTTGATATGGTATTGCGCCGCACAACACGGGCAGGGCGACGCCTTGTGAAATGGTGTCTCTATCAGGCAGCGACGCGCCATCCAAGTCTCTGCGATAAAGTCGTGGCCTCCTTGGCAAGCGTGATCGGGACGATGCCGTCTCTTGCTGCCGGCAGCCGATCAGCCGGTGAAGTCAGCGAAAGGGCCATTACCATGCGTCCCTGAGCGTTGAAAATCGGGGCGCTAAAAGCATTGACGGCCACTTCGTGAAAGGGGGATGTGCGCTCCGCGGCAGCGCGTGCGAATCCATGTGCGCGTGCCTGTTCAACCTCAGCTTCGAATTGTTGCCGCTGCTTGCGTGCTTCGCTGGTGTCACAGCAACTCGCAGCCAGATCCTCTTCAATCAGCGTGGCCATAATCTCTTCCGGCTGAAAAGCGGCAAAAGCGCGCCCTGTAGCCGATCTTGTTATGCTCATGACCAGGCCGGTGCGTAAATTGTGGCTTACCGGGTTCTGCGAGGGCTCCCACCTGATGGCTGTCGGGCCTCTGTTTCCCCATACTGCAAGGCACAGGGTATATTGCCCAAGCTGTTCGCAGATTTCCGGCAGCGCAGCCGAAACGAGGCGAATTGCCTCTACATCAGCCAGGCCTGATCCTCCCAGATCCAGCGATACCGGCCCTAAGTCATGGGCATAGGCAACCATGTACCGGCCACCCCCGAATGCCAATGGCTTGCATTGTCCGCGAGAAGAAATCCTTTCTACCTGACCGAGGAAAACAACATGGTCGCCGCCAGGATAGGCGGCTACTTTGCGGCATTCGAGATGCGCGGCGCATCCGTCAAGGATGGGTGCTCCACCCAATCCATTTACAAATGCGATATTTTCGAACTTGTCGTCGCGACTTTTCGCAAAATGATTCGAAACGGCCACCTGATTGTCAGCGAGAATATTAATAACAAAATGGTCGCTATCGCGAAAGGCGGGATGACTGCTGGAGCTTCTGGACTGGCTCCATAGGATGAGCGGCGGGTCAATCGAGACAGAGCTGAAGGAGTTTGCCGTTACCCCGTAATGTCTGCCCTCGGCATCCTGGGTAGTGACCACCGTGACTCCTGTTACGAATGTGCCTAACACGTTACGCAAAGTTCTCTGGTCGAAAGTAGCGGTATCAGACATGCGAGTTCTCCGTTGTATGTGCAGTACGACGCTTCAATTGCGCCAATGGAGAGCAGTGTAGGCTTTGACTTGTTGAAAGAGAAATTGCGGATGCGAATCAATTTATAGGTTTGTTCTATAAATCGGCCATGCGAGACGGGCCATATCCCGTCGTTGGCCGCAAGGAATGTATCTACGCGAGCAGTTGTCAAACGGGCTGCCCATCTATGTTTGGGGCAATACGCATGGACAGAATTAAATAATGGCTGGGGGGGTCGCCATTGCCTGTTTCAGATGCCGGCAAAAACTCTGTACGGTCGTACCGGGTTTGGCGTTGCGACGCGTCACGATACCGAACGCCCTTGTCAGTCTGATGCCGCTGAGCTCAATAACCACATGTCCGGCTTGCTGGCTCCGGCGCGCCATGGAGCGAGTTAAAAGCGTAATGCCCATTTTCGCGTCGAGCATCCCAAGCAAGGTAGCCAGATTGCCGGCGGACAAAGCGCGTTTGAGCTTCAGTTCGTGTCGATTGAGCGCTTCACTGATACGCACCAGCATCGGTTCGTATTGTTCGAGCATTAATATCGGGAACGCCGAGATTTCGTCAAGCGAAACCTCGCACCTGCTGGCGAGCTGATGTTCGGACGGTACGACCAGGACCATGTCGTCCTCCCGTATGGGTTGGAAATCGAAACGCTGATCGTTTTCCTCCAATGCCAGTACGGCGATGTCCGCTTCACCAGTCATTAATGAATTCAGAGCATCTTCGTAGCGTAAATCGCGCAGGTCAATCTGGACTCCGGGGAAATGTTCTGAATAGGAATGAATGATCGGAGGTAATGTCATCGCTGCGAGCATGGGGGTCGCAGCGACGACAACCCGCTGACGGGCCGATTCGGCCTGTTGGCGAAATTTTTCCACCAGGTCGCGCAACCCCTGGAGGGTGGCCGTCGCTTCATCAAGTAATTGGGCTCCTTGTGGCGTAACCTTGATGCTGCGCGTAGTTCGAATAAGCAGCTTTACTCCCAGCATATCCTCGAGCCGCTGGATTCGGCTTGTGACTGATGGTTGAGTGATATGCAACTGCTGAGCAGCCAGGCTGAAGCTGCCCAACTGGGCGACGGCAATGAACGTCTCAAGATGAGAGAGATCAAAGCGCAGATTGACGGGGACCGGGCGAGCCTCTGCACTATGTGTCTTGTTTTTCATTACCCGGTCCTGTCGTGAGTTCGAAATTTATAGTCGCAGCTTCATCTTAAGTTTTTCGATTCCACTGAAGGGCATCAGCGCGACTCCATCAAGAGGAAAATTATACGCTTGTTTTTCAACGGTCATGTATCAGCCGTGGGTGCTGCAATGGAAGACAACGCGTATGCCTGATATCAAATTCATATTTTGTCATGGCGGCGGCGTGATGCCCATACTTCTGGGACGAATGCAAGGATTTTCGGGTTGGAGAGGCGTCGGGCCAGAACGAATGAAGGCCATGTTTCCCAACGGCGTGTATTCGGAATTCTCGAAACTGTATTTCGAATGCGCACAAGCTTACGCGCCCGAGGCATTTTCCCTGGTTCGTAAGGTGGTGAAGCCCGATCATATACTGTTTGGCACAGACTATAGCTACTTCAACGTATCACATGCAGTGGGGCAGTTCAAGGCCCTGGATATACCTGATGACTTGCGCACTAAAATTGCCGGCACAATGCTGCAGCGATTTTGCCACGCTGGTAAACCTGAGGTGCGTTGCGGTCTTGTCAAAAGGAGCCTTGCGCTATTTACGCTATTGACAAGATGCACCTTGGCACTAAAACTTTAAATTAGCGTTTTTAATTACGGAGGACCATCTTTTGGCTTCATCTCTGAATAGAGTATTGACTTGTTCGACAGACATCGGCTTCGTGTCTGCACCTAATTCTTTAAACTTGTTTTGAACATCCGGAAGCTGCAATATATTATTAATTTCGGAGTTCAGTTTTGAAACTACCTCATTGGGAGTTTGCCTGGGGCCAAATATCCCTTGCCATGCACCAACTTCCAAGCCTTTTATTCCACTTTCTTCAAGACTGGGCACATTTGGCATGAGTTCGATGCGTGAGGCGCTGGTCACGCCCAATGCAGTTAATTTGCCGGATTGGATATGCGGGGCAAGAACGGGTATACCTGCGATAAGCAATTGAGTGTGTCCCGCTATAGTGTCGGAAATGGCTTCAGAGCCGCCCTTATAGAAAACATCCTGCCAGATCGCTCCTGTTTTTTGTTTTATTTCAAGGCCAGTCAGATGGGATATGCTTCCTATGGAAGTAGCTGCAAAATTGAAGTCCGCATTTGTGCCTTTACTTTTCTCAACTAAAGCCCGCAGCGTACTTACATGTAGAGCTGGATTGGTTACTAATAGGAAAGGCGAGAAACTTAACATTGCGACAGAAGTGAGATCCGTTTCAGGATTGAATGTGAGTGACTTGTATACTGTTGGGCTCACTGCAAGTGCGGATACGTCGCAAAGCAGAAAAGTATATCCGTCCGGCTTGCTCTTGGCTACAATATTTGCTCCGATATTGCCATTTGCCCCTGGGCGATTTTCAACAACGACAGACTGCTTGATGGTTTCGGATAGTCGATTTGCCACAATTCGGGCAACAATATCTGAAGTACCTCCAGGAGGGTAGGGTACGACGAATGTGATCGGTCGTTGAGGCCAATGCTCTGAGGCGTGCGCGGGCGGCCCCATTGTCGCCATGCAGAGCAAGATGAGAGTCGTAAATTTAATGATAGTTAATTTACTAAGAATCGATAATTGATTTAAGGTTCTCACGATAAGCCTCCTGTTTGTTCTAAATCGAAAAGCGAACGAGTTCTGAAGAATCAGGTTCGAATCCGAATCCCGTTCCGCCAGGGACCGAAAGCCGTCCGTTCGAAACTGCAAGATTGATTTCACCCAAACCTGTTCGTAGCGGATTTTCATTGACGTCCAATTCCACACGACCGTCACCGCCCAGCCCTGCAAGAACATGCAAACTTGCGGCCATGCCTAGTCCGGTTCCCATGAAATGCAAATAACATTGTGCTTCGCGGGCATGCGCATATCGAGCTACGTTTAGCGCACCACTGATACCTCCCCATTTGGCCACATCGGGTTGCACAACATGCAAAGAGTGATCGTTAATATGATTCTCAAATCTTGCTTGAGACGAAATGTTTTCTCCTGCCGCCAGAGGAATTGAGCTGTGCTCGGACAAACGCTTCCAAATACTGAGGTCTTCATTGGCAAGTAGCGGTTCTTCGATAAAATCGATCCGAAACGGCTCGAGTGCGGAGATTTGCGTCTTTGCAAGTGAATAATTCCACGCTTGGTTGGCATCAACCATTATTGAGAATTCGGTTCCCAAGGACTCGCGGGCGGTTTTTATTGCTGCTATGTCTCTGGCAGGCTCGTATCCTATTTTTAATTTGATCGCGGTGTGCCCGGCATTTTTGATTTCTCCACACTGAAGCTCAAGATTGCCGCTCGAAGGCGTACTGGCGTAGGTGCCGACAGCAGTAGTGCCGGATCCTCCCAAAAACTGAGACATGCCCATGTTGACCCTGCGTGCGCACAAATCGGCTACTGCCATGTCAATTCCGGCGAAGCATTGGGCGAAAGCCCCCGACTCTCCTGTATGAATCATCATGCGCAACAATTTTTGTTCAAGAGCGGGGCGCAGTTCCCTCCAATCCTGGAAAATCTGGCCTTGCAGACAAGGCGCGATAATGTCTCGAACAAGCCATGCGCGTGATTCTGCAGCGTGGGGAGGGAAATTGCACCAAATTTCGCCCCAACCGTAAGCCCCGTCGCAATCTTCCATTCGGACCAGACACCCTTGTCTTACAGGCATGGATCCCAGGGAGGATTCTGGGCCTTGCCTGACATGGGCTCTTAACGGATATGCGGTAACTTGCGCCACCTTTACAGGCAACGTTTGAGGATTAAAATGGCTCATTCAGATCGTCTGATATATTAGTGATTAATCAGTGGTTAATCTAATATAGATTACTCTCAAACCATTGTCAACATATGATATGATTCGACGCTATGAGCCGACTAGATGCATACGAAAGATTGAAATATAGATTGATGAGTGGCGATCTTGAGCCAGGTCAGTTTATTACTCAGAGAGAGTTCGCAGAACTTGCGGGGGTTCCCTTGGGGGCCGCCAGAGAAGCAATTATGCAACTCGAACACGAGCGGCTGTTGCGGGTTTATCCCCAGAGGGGCATTCAAATCGCTGATTGCACGATCAAAGCGTTAAACGATGCGTTCAATTATCGGAAGATTCTGGAGCTGCACGCAATAGAGCATTATGTTGAAAATGCGGCGCAGGAAAGCATATTGAAGCTGGCAGAGGATACCAGGCAGGTGCTGGCCGCACTGCAATCTTCCGGGTTTAATAAAGATTTGCAGGAACAAGCAGTGGAGATCGACTGGCGTTTACATGACGAGATTATAGCTAGCCTGGGCAATGATGTTGTCACACGTGATTATCAGATTAATGCAGGCAGGATTAGGTTGATGCGGGTTAGCAATCGGCTGGATTCTGATCGGATTGTTGCGGCTTTAGATGAGCACTTGAACATCCTCAATGCAGCGCTTGACAGAGATAAGGATAGAGCGGCCGCAGGGCTGGAGATCCATTTGACAACGGCTATGCGCAGAGCGTTAAGCGGAAGCTAATAGCCGTTGAATGGCCAGTTGCCAATTTGCGTCGAAGTTGCAGCCATGATGACATGTGAGTAGAATAACAATGATTATCATTCACGACTTGCGCCATGTCCATTTCCTCCCCCGACTCTGTTGTGACTGGCCTCTATCGCGAGCATCACGCATGGCTGGTCCATTGGCTGCTGCGGAGAGTGCAAAATACCGCGGACGCAGCCGATCTGGCGCAAGACACTTTTCTGCGTGTCATGGGGCGCCAGACCGACGACCTGATGTTATTGCGAGAGCCGCGTGCCATGCTGACCACCATTGGCAAAGGGCTGGTCATAGATCATTGGCGTCGCCAGGACATCGAGCGTGCTTATCTTGAGACCCTCGCAGCACTGCCTCCGGCCCATGCGCCTTCTCCGGAAGCCCGGCAGATTGCCCTTGAAACGCTGATCAGGCTGGACGCACTTCTGGATGACTTGAAACCCGCCTGGCGTTGTGCTTTGCTCTGGACGCGCCTGGAGGGTATTACGGTGGCAGAGGTGGCGACAAGACTGAATGTCTCTGTGGCGACTGCGGAGCGTTATCTTGCCAAGGCCTTGCGCCGTTGTTACGAGCAGGTTTATGCCGCGGTTTGAAATAGGGTCAGCAGACTCCGACATCATGCCCGACGGCACCGTGGTCGATACCGCCATTTCGTGGTTTATCCGCCTGCAAGGCAGCAGCGCCCAGTCGCAGGATCGCCGCGATTTCAACACCTGGCTCGCCGCCAGCCCCATGCATCAAGTGGCATGGCGTCGTATCCAGTCACTTGGCGGGCGAATTGATGACGTTCAGCCAGATATCGGCCTCAAAACCCTTGAGCGGGCACGTGATCGCAAGCAGGCCCGTCGCTCGGCGCTCAAGACCCTGGGCGTGGTACTTGTAGGCGGCAGCGCCGCTACCTGGCTGGCAACCCGTACACAGACCTGGCAGGCCGCAACGGCGGATTACGTAACTGCCGTGGGCGAGCGGCGTACCGTGACGTTGGATGACGGCACTGAAATCGTCATGAACACCGACTCTGCCTTCAATGTCCGCTTTGACGGGCTGAATCGATGGGTGGATTTAGTGAGTGGCGAGGTATGCATCACCACGGGTAAGGATACGGCAGCAACGCGCGGACGCCCGTTTCGGGTTCGTACAGAATTTGGCATCTTGCGGGCGCTTGGCACGCGATTCCTGGTCCGGCTGGACCCTGAGCAGGGTTGGCTGAACGTAGAGCAAGGTGCTGTTGAAGTCACTGCAGCAGTAGGCATGCGTGCCACTGCACAGGCGGGCGATACGATGCGTTTTGATCGAGAGGGCGTGCGTCGGCAGCAGACTGATCTGCTGCCGTCGGCGTGGCTGAAGGGGATGCTGATTGTGCATAATATGCCCCTTTCACAGTTTCTGGCCGAACTGTCACGGTACCGTCGCGGGTTTGTGACCTGCGACGATGCGATTGCCCGTCTGCCGGTTTCGGGCGCTTATCAGACGAAGGATCCTGACAAGGTTCTGGCTTTGGTGGCGGCCAGCCAGGGCCTCAGCCTGGGCTATCGTACGCGTTTCTGGGTTGTCGTCAGCAAAGAAGACCGTTCGGCGTATAAAAAAATGACATAATCATTCGTGAAAACTGAGGGTTTTGGCCTTCTTGTTCGGCATGGGAAATAGAAGACGTGATGTCGCGTCCTATTTTCCTACCCGACGAAGGTGACTGCAGTGGTGCTTCGCTTTACCCCTCTTGTGCAAACTCTCAGGTTGATCAAGCCTGTCCTGTCTGTGCGCGCTGTTGCGCTTTCCGCCGACCCCGGCATACTGACGCGTACGACGCTGAGTATCATGACCGTGCTGGCTTGCTTGGTACCGTTGGCTGCTTCCGGCGCATTGCGAATACAGGCCGGCCCGTTGGGGCCGGCTCTTGACTCGCTGGCAAGCAGCACCGGAATCAGCATTTCCTACGATGGCGCTCTTGTTTCCGGCAGGACCACGCGTGGATTGAATGGCAGCTATTCGACACCGGGGGCACTCGTTTCCCTGTTGCACGATACCGGACTGCAGGCACAGCGTCAGGCCGACGGCGCTTATGTGATCCGCGCTATTTCATCTCCTGGCTCATCCGTCGTCACGCTGTCCCCGGTTTTTGCGACCGGCTTCACCGAATCGCCGACGGGCCTCCTGACGGGCTATGCTGCCCGGCAGAGCGCGACGGCGACAAAAACAGACACGCCTTTGCTGGAAACGCCGCAGGCGATTTCCATTATCGGACGAAAGCAAGTCCAGGCGCAGGGCGCGCAAACGCTGGTGGAGGCGGTCAAATACACCCCCGGAGTCCAGGCCGGAACCAATCCCGTCGATAATCGCTTTGATTCTCTGCGCATCCGCGGTTTTGAACCGACCTTGTTCCTGGATGGCATGCAGTTGCCTTATGGAGCCAGTCTTTACGGTCGGCCAAAGGTTGATCCGTACATGACCGAGCGCATTGAGGTGCTGCGTGGCCCCTCATCGTCGCTCTATGGTTCGATCGCACCGGGCGGGCTGGTGAATTTTGTCAGTACGCGCCCACCCGAAGAGCCGGTTCGTTCCGTTCAGCTGAAGGCCAATAGCTGGGGCAGGGGTGAAGTTGCCTTTGATCTGGGCGGTCCGGTCAATGATGACGCCAGCGTTCTATACCGCGTGACCGGTCTGGGGTTTGCGGGCGGCACGCAGATTGATCATGCCGATGAAAGCCGCTTCATGATTGCCCCTTCTCTTACCTTGCGCGCTGATCCTGATACGACATTGACCCTGATGGCACAATACCAGCGTGACAATGGTGGTATTCAGATTCAGTTTCTTCCCGCCCAGGGAACGTTGACGCATAACCCCAATGGCGACATCCGTTACGGTAAAAACGTGGGTGAGCCAGATATCGACCATTATTCAAGAACTCAGGCGTGGCTGGGGTACGAGTTTGAGCATCGCTTCAGCGATGCGGTGACGGTACGGCAGAAACTGCGTTACGCCTGGCTCGACACAAATCTTTTCGCCGTCGCCGGTGCAGGGTTGCAGCCGGATTTGCATACGCTTAACCGACAGACCCTGTCGGCACCGGAACGCGCCCAGAACGTCACCATGGACAATCAGCTGGAAACAAAATTTCAGACAGGCGCATTAAAGCACACCTTGCTGACGGGCCTGGATTTTCGCTGGGGTTCCAGCCGAATTGACCTGGGCTTTGGCAGTGCGCCCCCCATTGATCTGTACGATCCGCAATATGGCGCAGAGATTGTCGATCCAGCCGTCGCCGTGCGCACAACGCAATACCAGACACAACTGGGTCTCTATGCCCAGGATCAGATTGCCTGGAACAAATGGCGATTGACCCTGGGGGCGCGGCACGACTGGGTGCGGACTTCGACATTGAACCGTATTGCCGATACCACTTCGCGCCAGCATGAGCACGCATTCTCTGGTCGCGCCGGCCTGAATTTTGTGTTCGATTCGGGCATATCGCCGTACGTGGCCTGGGCCCATTCGTTTCAGCCGACGATTGGAACAGATGTTGACGGTACGCCGTTCAAGCCAACCACCGGCAATCAATATGAAGTCGGGGTGAAGTATCAGACTGATGACGGCGATCTGGCACTGAACGCAGCCTTATTCAGCCTGGAACAGAAGAACTCGCTGACGGTGGATGCAGAACATCCGCAGTTTCAGACGCAAAGCGGCAGGTTGCGTTCCCGCGGACTGGAGCTGGAAGCGATCGGGCGCGTGACAGACAATCTGAACGTATCGGCTGCCTATACCTATACAGATGCCCGGGTGACCGAAAGTAACGGTACAGATGAGGGCAAGCGCGTAATTGTGACGCCACGGCACCAGGCCTCCGCCTGGGCCGACTATACCTTTGCGGGGGGGGCGCTGAACAAGCTGACTGCCGGCGCCGGCGTGCGCTATTTTGGAAAGACTTACGGTAACGCGGCGAACACGGTACGCATTCCGTCCAATACTCTGGTGGATGTAGGGCTGGGGTACGATATGAGTGCGGTCAATTCTCGTCTCAAGGGTCTGCGTGTGTCCCTTTCCGTGAATAACGTATTCAACCGGCGCTATGTCGCGACCTGCACCAGTCTGGCTGCGTGCTATCTCGGGTCGGGCCGCGTCGCCATGGCAACGTTGCGCTACGATTGGTGACGGAGAATTTCGGGATGCGCTCACATCACTTCGTTTTCTGGTACCGCATTCACCGCTGGACCAGCCTGGTCTGTACCGTGTTCCTGCTGATATTATGTCTGAGCGGCCTGCCACTGGTCCTGAAAGAGGAAATCGGCGTATGGTCAGGCACGACTGTCGAACCATCGGATTTGCCAGGCGTCACCCGGCATGTCGGCATTGATCAGCTTGCTGCCGATGCACTTGCCCGCAGACCCGGTGAAGCCATACGTTTTATTTCTGCAAGTGACGATTCTCCGGCCTGGTTCGTCTCGCTGGGTAAAACGCCGGATTCGGCGCAGGCCACGGCGGTTTATAAATATGATGCACGTACAGGAAAAATGATTCATGACATTGACCAGGAAAACGGATTGATGCTGCTGATCCGCAAGCTGCACGTCGAGTTGTTTGCGGGACTGCCGGGTACGCTCTTCGTCGGTTTCATGGGGCTGCTTTTTGTCCTGTCCGTCATCTCGGGTGTTGTCGTCTACGGGATCTTCATGCGGGGTAAATCATTTGGCATGATCCGCAAGGGCAAGGCGAGGCGCATAAAATGGCTGGACTTGCACAACTTGCTGGGTATTGCAATCACGTGCTGGTTGCTGGTCGTGGGCGCTACCGGCGTGGTCAATACACTGGCTCTGCCCATGCTGGAGCATTGGCAGAAAACCGAACTCTCGACCATGATTGCGCACTGGCGCGACGCAGCGCCGGCTCGCGGCTCGGCACAACAAGCGTTGGAGACTGCACAGCGTGCCGCACCTGACATGAAGGTATCGTTTCTCGGCTTTCCGGGCAGCCGTTTCAGTACGCCTCAGCATTTCATGGTGTTCATGCACGGCGATACCAACTTGACGTCACGATTACTTGAGCCGGTCATGGTCGACGCACAAAGTGCGAAACTGGTGGCGGCACAGCCGCTACCCTGGTATCTGAGTACGCTACTGGTGTCCCAGCCTTTACACTTTGGAGATTATGGTGGCATGCCCATGAAGCTGATCTGGATCGTTCTGGATCTGATTTGTATTGTGGTGCTGCTCAGCGGCCTGTATTTGTGGTGGGCGCGCCGGGGTGCAATGCGTGCGCATTTGTGGGTGTTGCGCGAGAATGCGGAGTCCACGGGAGGTTAATGATGCCAATGAGTAAAAAGAGCCAGCCGTCGCGGTGGGGTGCGCCACTCTTTCTGAACGTGCTGCTGGGCATCGGTCTGGCATGCGCGCTGCTGGGAGACCGGATAGTCTGGCGCGTGCTGGCGTGGATTCTGCTGGTCGTGCCGATTGGCGTCGTGGGGTACTACATTCGGCGGCGGTTTTGATATGAGCACTGCCAGTGCCAATTTTTTTTTGTATAAGTAAACATCGTGAGGCGCTTCGACATATACGATAGGGGAGACATTCGACAGACTAGCGAAGCATCAGCGCTTCGCGCGCTCTTGTCGCCGCCGTTTGCTTTTATTCAGTGATGGGACAGGGGGCGGCATGTCTCGCCTTATTTGTTCATCACGCAATTGTTTCTGCCGGGCGGTATTGGCAGCACGCTTTTTTACAACAAGGCGGGAAAGAATCAACGCTATCACAAATGCGATCACCAGTATGATGCCACTGGCCAAACTTGTCATTCAATACTCCATCGGCGAAATCACGCCAAAATATGTATGTTACGACGATTTTGGCGATTCTCCGTCGATTCACCCACGTATGGCGATATGAACAGCGATGCTTACCGCTTACCCTGTAACGCGAGCGACCGAAGCTGGCAGGGTAGTGCTTTGTGAGCTTATGGAAACAATGCGTCTTTCGACGGATTCCGGCACCAATTTTTGGGGTGGATGGCAATTTCGCTCTAAGCGACATTACGATGAAGTATATTTTCACATTCAACTAAAGCACGGCGAACGGATTTTTCATGGACACAGGTGTACCTTCAGATATTTCCCAGCCTGTTGTAGCAAGGCTCTCACGCGCAGCGATATTTATCGTGGCGACTATCAATGCAGGAGCCGGGAGCGAAAGCGCCGTCAAATCCCTATGTGCCGATCTGTCGGGTATCGTCAAGGCGGTTGCCTTCCGGGATCTGGAGGGCGAGTTGTCCTGTGTCACCGGATTCGGCTCCGATGCCTGGGATCGCCTTTTCGGATCACCCCGGCCCCTGGATTTGCATCCCTTTCGTGAAATACGGGGCCGCCACCATGCGGTGTCGACGCCAGGGGATATTGTTTTTCATATTCGTGCAGCAGGCATGGATCAGTGCTTTGAACTGGCCACCCATATTATGTCACGGCTCGATGGTCATATTGTCGTTGTCGACGAGGTGCATGGATTCAAATATTTCGATAATCGCGATCTGATCGGTTTCGTCGATGGCACCGAAAACCCGGTAGACCAGGGAGCGATAGACGCCACGATTATTGGGCAGGAAGACGTGACGTTTGCCGGCGGCAGTTACGTCGTCATACAAAAGTACCTTCATGATCTCAAAGCGTGGAACCAGGTGCCTGTCGAAGAACAGGAAAATATCATCGGCCGGAAAAAACTATCGGATATCGAACTGCAAGACTCGGCCAAACGTACATACGCCCACAATGTACTGACAAACATTGAGGAAAATGGCGAACAGCTTGAAATCGTTCGCGACAATATGCCATTCGGCCAGGTCGGCAAGGGCGAGTTCGGGACGTACTTTATCGGCTACGCACGCTCGCCTCGCCGTATAGAGCGGATGCTGGAAAATATGTTTATCGGCAACCCACCCGGCAATTACGACAGATTGCTGGATTTCAGCCGCGCGATCACGGGCACGCTGTTTTTTATTCCGACCGCCACGTTTCTGGATGATGTTCAGGCAGACAGGGCTATGGCTGACGGGTCCGACCGTACAGCCGGTTAATGATTGGGCAGGAATAAAATGCCCATCGGTTATGGCTGTCGACGGCGTTTCGCTCAAAAGATCTTGACATGGGGGCGCCAGATTGTTTGCGCCGTCCGCCGCCAGAACGTATTACGATAGCCTTACCATTTGGTCATGATACGGGTGGATAGATGCCACAAAGTCTGGCCTGGCTATGGCTTGCCCCGGTCCGAAGAGGCGGCCGGTACTGCCCGATGAGGCAGCATACATTACTGGATTACTCATACATAATGATTCGATACCGGAGAATCCGGCAGGCACGTGATCAAAAAAAGTACAACAGGCAAACATGATCGCCGCAGCACTCACGTCTTGAGTCGATCGATACTTGGTGATATGGTTTTTGAAAGCAGCATGAACAGGGCATGATGTCCAGGAAGCACGCCTGCTAATAATCAATCAGGAGGCGCTCGCCTCATACTCATTTCGCGTGGAAACAGATATGTGGCAGTGTCTTATTATAGAGGATGATCGGGATAACGCTCGTTATCTTGCCAATGGCCTGACGGAGCTTGGGCATCTGGTCAGTGTTTGCGGGGATGGAGCCAGTGGGCTTGAAAATGCGATGAAGGACAAATGGGACATTATCATTTTGGACCGCATATTGCCCAATCATGTCGATGGCCTTGCCATACTGTCTGCCCTGCGGGTAGTGGGAAAAAAGACGCCGGTCCTGGTACTGAGTGCGCTGTCGGCCGTCGACGATCGGGTTGATGGTTTAAGGGCCGGTGGTGATGACTATCTGGTCAAACCATTTTCGTTTTCTGAACTGGTCGCCCGACTGGATGCGTTAATCAGACGAACGCGGCCCGATCTGGACGTTAAACAACTTCGCATTGCGGATTTGACCATTAATGTCGCTACGCAGAAAGTACAACGAGCTGAACGAACGATTTCATTACAGCCGCAAGAATTCCGTTTATTGATGTATCTGATGCTTAACGCTCACAGAATCGTGACACGAACAATGTTACTTGAGACAATTTGGGGATACAGCTTTGACCCTCAATCGAATGTGATTGATGTGCAGGTTAGCAGGCTGCGCCGTAAAATTGATTTCATTTCCACAACGCCGTTGATCCACACTATACGCGGTGTGGGATATACCCTCTCTGATCGTCAGGAATCCACTTCGGAGTCCGCAGAAGAATGACGCATTTTTTCAGGCGCCTGTGGACTTCCATTTCTTTTCGGCTGACGTTGAATTACGGCTTGTTAGCCTTTTTTTCAACGTCGATATTGATCGTATTCATATACGTTCAATTCAGCGGAGCCCTGCGAACCGGGTACACAAGACAAATAACAGCGACGGCACAACGGTTGGCAGCGACTTTTGAGGATGGCGGCCGTGATGCGCTTATCTCTGCTATTGAACTGACGCTTTCGGATCGCATCGACTCTGACCGGGAGATCTACCTGCTTTTGGATAAGGATGGTCAAAAGCTGGCCGGAAATCTTGCCATATCCTCGAAATTCAATTCAAACAATACGCAAATGTTTGACGCTCAGGTTATTCAAGATGGCACTCCAACGCGTGGCCAGCTTCAAATCCAAACCCTGTCCGACGGCGGACTATTAGTTGTCGGGCAAGACTCAAGTGAGATAGGCGAGATCACCTCATTAATTGGGCGTGCGACGGCGGCAGCCATTGTTTTGTCTGTGCTCCTGGTACTTCTTGGAACATATATATTCAGAAGGGAATTGGCGTACCGCGTGAGCCATATTCGAAGAACCACGCAGCAAATCGGGGCAGGCAAACTGTCCAAACGCATCTCGGCACCCACGGGTGAAGACGAGTTCACACTGCTCAATCGTGACATCAACACGATGTTAGACAGAATTGAACTGTTGATGAAAAGCGCCAGGCACATTTCGGATACGATTGCACATAATCTTCGCACGCCGCTGACGCGCATAATGGGTGCATTGCGAGCGGCGCAACGGCCGGGCGTATCCATGACCGAAGTGCAGCAGGCCAACCATAACGCAATCGAGAGCATCGAAGGCCTCAACGTGTTGCTGGAAAAACTCTTGCAAATTGCCGAGATGGAGGCAGGCATACAGCGTCGTTCGTTCAAGCCCTGCGAGCTGGACGTGATCGTTTCCGATGTGGTGGAGATACATGAGGCGTTCGCGGATGAGAAAGGCATTTCGTTATACCGTGCAAACCTGGATAACGTTACGGTTTATGGCGATGTGAATCTGCTGGCCAGCGCGCTTGCCAATCTGCTCGACAACGCGGTTAAGTATGCCACCCATCAAGTTGTTGTTAGTGTAGTCAGGCATGGCCGTACTGGACGCATTACTATTGAGGACGACGGGCCTGGCTTGCCCGCCGCTGAGTATGAACATCTGGGTAAGCACTTTTATCGATCGGACCCGTCTTCGGAGGGGCATGGTTTGGGTTTAACCAGCGTAATGAGCATTGTGAGCTTGCATGGTGGATCGCTCTCTTTTTCTAATGCTCACCCTGGATTGCGGGTAATTGTATCGCTGCCTATTGATTCAACACCCAATTAACGCGCTGGTTGTTCGGTGTGGATCAAACCGACTCCGGGGATGGATCCGCAGTCACGACCGACCGATGGCGCAGGCTGCTCCACACACCCCATACAAGCAAAGTTGCTGTCAGAATCAGCACCCACATACTGATCGGCCGCTCGATAAAAGTCTGGATGCTGCCGCGTGAGAGCAGCATGGCGCGCCGGAAATTTTCCTCGAGCATCGGGCCCAATACATAGCCGAGCAGCAGTGGAGCGGGCTGGAAGTCGAGTACTCGCAGCACATAGCCACCAACGCCGAACACGAGGACTGTATACACATCGAAGACGTTGTTGTTGACCGAATAGGTGCCAATGCAGATGAACATAATGATTGCCGGGTACAGGATGTGATACGGAATCGTCAGCACACGGATCCACAGACCAATCATCGGCACGTTCAGAATCACCAGAACGATATTGCCAATCCAGAAGCTCATCACCAGGCCCCAGAACATGTCAGGCTGCTCGGTCAGCATTTGAGGTCCGGGCTGGATTCCGTGGATCATCAGTGCGCCGATGATCAATGCCATCGTCACGCTGCCGGGAATGCCAAGTGTCATTGTCGGGATGAAGGAGGCCTGATCTGAGGCGTTGTTGGCCGATTCCGGCGCCATGATGCCCTCGATCGCACCCTTGCCGAAGCGCTCGGGCGTCTTCGACGAACGTTTCTCGAGCGCATACGCCATGAAGGCGGCTACGGTAGGGCCCACGCCAGGCAATATGCCGAAGAACGAGCCCAGGCCTGATCCGCGGGCCATTGGGCCCCAGGAACGCTTCATCTCGTCACGGGTTGGCAGCATGGCCTTCATCGATACGTCGATTTTACGGTCGGCCGCCTTCACATGGTTGATGCTGGCAATAATCTCGGTGACACCGAACAGGCCCATGGCAATGGCGACGATCTGTACACCATCCTGTAGCTCGGGGAATCCCAAATCGAAGCGTGCCACGCCGGAATTGACGTCGGTACCGACCATGCCCAGCAGCACGCCGCCCACGACCATGGTGATGCCTTTAATCGCCGAACCGGACGACACCACAGAAGCCGCCACCAGGCCCAGTACCATCATTGAAAAGTACTCTGCGGGACCGAACTTGAACGCGACTTCAGCGACGAGCGGAGAGAACAGCATCATCATGAGGATGCCAACGGTGGCCCCGAAGAATGAGGCGACGGTGGTCATAAGCAGCGCGACACCAGCCCGTCCCTGTTTGGCCATCGGAAAACCGTCAAGACACGTTACGGCATTGGCCGGCGTTCCCGGAAGATTCAACAGGATCGAGGCTGTTGACCCGCCGTAGGTACTGCCATACCATATGCCGGCCAGCATGATCAGCGCAGCGGTCGGTTCCAGGACGTAGGTAATCGGAAACAGGAGCGACATTGTCGCCAGGGTGCCGACACCCGGAATGACGCCGATCAGCGTGCCGAGCGAGACGCCGATGATGCACCAGAGAAGATTGTTCCAGGCGAGCGCGGTCGACAGACCGAGCACGATATTGTCAAACAGTTCCATCTTTATCTTCTCCTACCACGGCCATGCGAAGGTCGGCAGGATGACTCCCAGACCGACTTTGAAGACCAGGGTCGCGCCGAAGGAGAGCACCCCGGCGAGAATCAGCGAGCCCTTCCAGGAGAGTTTGCAATCCGAGACGCCCGCAAGGACGGTCAGCGCAATAATTGCGGGTACAAGGCCAAACGGAAGGACCAGCAGTGCGAATGCGAGCATCGAAAGGCTGATCCAGAGCAGTGGTCTTAATTCTAATGCTGGGACAGGCCCCGCGCGCAGCAGGGCAGGGATCAGTATCATGAGCCCGCACAGCATCAACAGACCGCCGACGAGGGCGGGGAAGTAACCGGGTCCCATTCGGGCGGCCGTGCCAACGGAGAATGTGGTTAATGAGTGGTACATGGCGCCTGCCCCGGCAAGCGTGATCAATACGCCACCGATCAAGTCTCGGTAGTCGACTCGAAGCATGAAGTTGTCTCCTTGTAAATTGTCAAATACAGCTCCGGTGCTATGCGCGAAGCTTCGAATCGACAATTATGTCTTTGGGCAACCTATGCGGCAACTTAGCTTTTTCTTACTATTTGGTCATGTGGTGGTTTTTGGGATGAATCGCGGGTCCAAGTAGGATGCACTGTTAAACCAAGCCGTTTTCTTGCTTTTGACAATGGAATATTTACATGCCGGGGATGTACGAGTGCTCGGAAGCCACTGATTTATGCCGTAGAGCCCGAGATTTTTCTAATTGTATTGAACGGCTGTATTTCTATCGCACAAAAACAAAAGGCCTCCGCTTGGAGACCTTAAGTAAAATGGCGCGCCCGGCAGGATTTGAACCCACGACCCCTTGGTTCGTAGCCAAGTTCTTCTAATGTATATTTGATCAATAAAATCAAATAGTTAAGGGATCTCATTTGTACTATAAATTTTAAAAAGCAATGGCTGTAAGGTATTGATTTTCTTAGGAACAACTTTTCGCAATAGTACAGTTCTCGATGACATCTGGCGTCAGTGCATTAAGTCGGGATAGTGCCTATCGATAAGCTTTTCCGACAAAAATTCGCTAACATTTCAAGGAACTATATGAAAACCGTACATATCGTTATTCAAGGTAAGGGCGGGGTTGGTAAGACTTTTATTTCCTCCATTCTTGCTCAGTACTATTTAGAAAAAGATGCTGATTCGGTGCACTGCTTTGATACTGACCCCGTCAATAGGAGTTTCAAGCAGATTGCCAGTTTGAATGTGGATCTTGTTAATATCCTGAATAAGAAAAGCGAAATTGATGTCCGCCAGTTTGATTCCTTAATAGAAAAGCTCATTTCTGCTGAAGGAATCGGTATTGTCGATAATGGATCAACGTCTTTCATTCCATTGCTTGCTTACTTGAACGAGAACGGCGTTGTCGAATTTTTGCGAGAAACGGGCATATCCGTTTATTGCCATGTTCCTCTACAAGGTGGTCAAGCATTTGGCGATACTATTCTCGCGCTTGCTAAAGTACTGAAATCGCTAAAAACTTCAACGGTTGTATGGTTAAACAATTTTCAAGGCCAAGTGGTCGAAAATGTACAGGAATTTCATGATATGGGTGTCTATAAAAGCAACAAGGCCCTAATTTGCGGAATAGTTGATATACCAGATCGTTCCAACGATACTTTTGGCGTTGATATCCGTAGCATGACTGCTCAAAATCTAACCTTTGATGAGGTTGCACAATCCGACAGTTTTTTCGTAATGAGTAAACAGCGCATTTTGATGTTTAAGCGCGGCATATACGAGCAATTGGACGCTCTTAACCTAGGAGAAACACATGAGTCCCGAACAGTGGAGAAAGAGCGTCAGGCATAGTGTGCCGACGCTTATTGCAGTGATCGCCGCCAATTGGGCGGCTTTTTTATGCCCGGTTTATGCGCAAGACGCAGAATTGCAAGGCGATGAGCGCATGGCCTGCGGTGCCGTACTATGCCTGGCGAGCGGTGCTGGTCGTGGAGAAAGCGAATGCAGTGGATATTTGAATAAATACTTTTCCATCAAGTTTACCCGCCCAGATAAAACTTTCGAGGCTCGCAGAGATTTTCTCAATTTGTGTCCCGATTCTCATGATTCCAAAAACAATATGCCTGCTTTGGTTGACGCCATCGCCAGGGGTGCTGGCAATTGTGATGCTGCCTATTTGAATAATCTGAACAAAGCCTATTACGAGAAAACTATTGTCGATAAGGGTTGGAGTAAGTGGTCAAGCGAAGACGATACGGTCCGTATCGAACGGGTGGAATATGTCAGGAACGAATTGCCGGCCTATTGCAAAGTGTATGAAGAAAATGAGTACACCCAAGGGGTTGTCCCTACTTATATCGGGATAGAAAAAGAGGATGGGCATTTTGTTGATCCTCCCATTCCATAGTCTGATGGCTGAGTAATCGGCTTATTGTTGGAGAAAAATCACGATGCCGACGAGAACAGATGAGCTGGTTAATGACGTATTTTCTCTGACAAAAATAAAACTATCACCCGATGATCCCTTGTTAGCTGTGATCTTGTTGCAGGAAGAGAAATTCAAAGAGACGTTGCAGCAACAAAATGCTGATCGCATCGAACAGGATAAAGCCTTTTTGACCCAGTTAGATGCGCGACAGGTCAAGATCGACGCTATGTATTCCGAGCTGATCCAGTACCGGGAGAGGGTGGTTGCGGAGCTTTTAGCAAAAAACCAACAGATCGCTATCCACACCGAGAATCGGGTGCAGCGGAAGGTTTCGGGTAGCTTAACGCGGCTGAAACGGCAAATCGCTCTTTTCCTGGTGTTGGCTGTGCTATTGGCACTCTATCTCAGTTGGGTGTTTCTACAAATAAGAGGATGGCAATGAACGGAATAAATACCATGATTGTGGCTCTGTTGGCCGGAATAGGTATATGGCATCCTGCTTGGGCAGCAAAAGATGTGGGCGTTAGGCCAAAAGCCGCCGAAGCTCTGACATTTAATCAGTTGGCTGCCAAGTGCGCACCCACGGTGCATATGAGTACGCTTCAGGCTCTGGCCCGAACGGAGAGTCATTTCAACCCCTATGCTATTGGCGTTGTGGACGGAGCTGTCGCACAGCCTGAAACGCTAAAGGATGCTATCGCGACTGCTAAGGCGTTGCATAAGGCAGGCAAGAACTTCAGCTTGGGCTTGGCTCAGATTAATAAACATAATCTTTCCCGGTTCGGCCTGACATATGAAACCGTATTTGACCCGTGCCGAAACCTGCAGACGGGCGCGCAGATACTGGGTGATTGTTTTGACCGTGCAGGCTCTGCAGACCCCCAAGTCGCCCTGCAGAAAGCCTTGTCTTGCTATTACAGCGGCAATTTCCGTACCGGGTTCACGCAAGACTTTAAGGGACAGCCCTCTTATGTGAAACGGATCCAGTTGGCGGCAGCACTCAATTCTGATCATCAAAAACTCAAAATTCCCGCTATCCAGACCGACATGCCTGTGTTGGCACCCGCCAAGGCCACGGTGAAAAGCCGCTCTGCCCAGAAGAAACGAGAGCGCAGCGAATCTGACAAGGTTGTGGCCAATAAGGTTGAGGATAAACGCGAAACGGCCAGCTGGGATGCATTCTCAGACTGGTAATTCAAAAGAAATGAGGTAATTTTGAATATGTATACCGACACACTCCCTGCGCAGGTTCAAAAGCTGCAGGACAAGGCAGAAGCGTTACACAGAAAGAACTATCTCTTGTCAAAAGGGATTGACCTGCAGACCAGCAGCCAATTGGCCTTTCAGTTTCCGGCAGCAATCGGACGGCGTGAAGATTTACGCCATATGCCCAACGACTATTGTCGAAGCTCTTTGTTTACAGCACGCAATAATAAGCAGCCTCGTAAAAATATGCTGCGCACCAAATTGTTTCATTTGCATGATGTCGAAATACTGTATACCGGCTTTGAACTTAGAGCGGTCGATGATGAACTGGTCTGGATGCAGTTGGTACATTACGCCAAAGATGTCGATCTGGGATCGACCTTTGAATTTAATTTGACGCAGTTACTTCACGATCTGAATTGGCCTCGCAGTGGTTCAGCATATTTACGGCTGCGAGAGTGTATTAGTCGCTTACGGGCCACTGAAGTACTTGTTACCAATAAAAAAGCCTATGGGGTGAGTGGTTCATTTAGCATGCTGGAGTATGACAGCCTGAACGATGAGAAGGGCGATCAGCATACTTATTATGTGCGGATGAACCCCAAAATAATGCTTTTATTTGCCGGGAATCTTTTCACCTCTCATAACTGGGATGCCTATAAAACACTGTCACCCGCTGCTCGCCGACTGGTTGATTATGTGAGTTCACATAAAACACCGCTGCCCCTGAGTGTCGAGAACTTTGTTAATTTGTGTGGCGTTGACATGGATTCTGCCGCTAGAGCACGTTCATTTGCCAAGGCCAAGTGCCAAGAATTAAAAAATAACGGCTGGGTGGCGGATATTTTTGTAGAAAATGATCGAATCCATTGCTTAAAAGCAGCGGTCAAAGATCGCAACTGCTTGCCGGCGTGATTGGCACGACGCATTGAAAACTGCGACTTTTGACCGTCAACGCTGTGGATAAATCGTTCTGCCAGAGATGCTGTTGCGATCTTTGACCGTCAGCAAAAATCAGAATCAGCGGTCAAAAATCTCAATTGCAGGTATTTCGGTCCAATTTGCCAACGTTTTTTATCGGGAAATGACCGTTTTCTCATCAAAAGCATGTGCATAAGTCGTGATTTTTCACCGATATGCGACTTTTGACCGTTACTTTGCGATCTTTGACCGCTGACTTATCCACATATGCTGCGACTTCTGAGCGCTGAAACCGCGATCTTTGAGCGTCAATTTTGCGACTTTTGACCGTCAAATACACCGAATTTCTCTAATTCTATCAGTGCGTTAGGTGGCCCTTAACCTTTTATAACCTATATAACCATAGGGATCGGACCCTGTCGCGATCTTTGACCGCTGGTATTTGACAGTGGCTTTTTGGAATCACAAATCTAGCCGGACTGTGGCAAGAGAGCCAGATCATTACGGTTCCTAGCACTTCTCGTTCTTTGTTGTGCCTGATGACACTCTGCGGAGTGTTTTTTTGTTCTTCATGTTTGATTTTTAAGGAAATATCGATGACTTATGTATCCAACCACACTGCTCACAAGACGAGATCCCGTTGCGTCGCTGAAGCCACTTTGACGGTGGCACTGTTGCTGATTTCGCCCCTGGCACTGGCACAAGGTTTTGCCAGTGAAATCAACAGCATAGGTGAAAACATCCGAGACGGGATTTATATCTTTGTCGGAACGATGTGCGGCATCACAGTGCTATGGTGCATTTTCGAAGGGGCGGGCGGCCGTAAGACTTGGCTGGACTTGTTGCATATCGGTCTATGGGTTTTTGCTGCTGGTGCCGCAATTGTCGTGACCACGTGGATATTCAGTGAAGGTGGCTCTATCAGCGTTTAAGCACAAGGATAGTCATGCGAGAAATCGAAAATGATGAGAAAAGTGGGTTTCCCACGTTTAACGCACTGGGTCGAGCAGCACTCGTGTTTGGCATTCCGGTGGTTCCGCTGGCAATGGTGGCGGGTGGGAGTCTCGCCGCCACCATGTTGCTGCTGACCATTCTCAAGGGTAAAGCTTTGCTTCTGATGTTGATTCCCATCCCGGTTGTGATTTTTATGAAAACCGTCTCACGCAATGACGACCAGGCATTAAAAATCATCGGCTATGAGCTCAGATGTTGGTTCTATCGACGTAATGCGGCTTTTTTTAACGGTACAACCACGCTTGTGGCGACCCATTTCGGGAGAAATTTGAATGATTATCAGCGATTTGTTGAACAACATACTGAAAAAACAGACCTCCAGCGATATGTTGCTGCCCAAGATATCCCAACATATCACCGCTGAGCTGTTTCATATTAAGACCGGACATATCGGGTTTGTGATTCGGCTAGAAGGTTTGCCCTTTGAGAGCGCGAATGAAACCCATCTTAGCGCTCATTTTTCTCAGTTGGCGCGTCTACTGTCTGGGGCAGGTAAGACGCTCGGCGGCCGGCTTGGTTTGTGGACAACCTTGCAGCGACGAAAAAAGGTGTTTGACCGTCAATATGCTTTTGATAATCCGTTTTGCCGCGAATTTGCGGCGAAGTATCTGGCTAAGTTTGAGACTGGAGCGTATTTCGAGAATGTCTTTTATCTGACTGGGTTGATTAAGTACGAAGATTTTGACGATGGCATCAAAGAGGCTCAGGATCTACTCACGGTATTAATGCAGGGGTTGCAACCATATGACCCGGTGGCGCTGACTGCCTGGCAGAACCAAGAGGGCATTTTATTCTCTGAAATTTTTTCGTTCTTTGGATTTCTGGTCAACGGCGTTCAGGAGGATATACCTCTATCGAATGTCGATGCCTTTCAGACACTGGCGAGTTCGGATTTGCATTTTGGGACCGATGTTTGCGAGATCCGGAGTCAAACCGGCACTCGATTTGCAGCGTCGTTTGACTTAAAGGATTTTGGGGTTTCCCAGGTCAAGGTGCTCAGTGGCATTCTGGATCTGCCTTGTGAATTCACGTTGACCCAATCCTTTGTATACGTGGACTCCCCCACGATGCAGGAGACCATTAAAAAGCAGTTGAATAACTTGCGCTCAGTGGGCGATCAAGCGCTTATGCAGCAAGAAGAACTCAGAGCCGGGCAGGGAGGTCTGGCGTCAGGGGAATTAATGTTTGGCGAATATCACAGTGTCCTGGTGGTATATGGGGAGACGGCCAAACAAGCTTCTCAGAATGGTGCCAAGGTCTATACCCGGTTTCAAAATTCGGGGGGGTATCGGTTTGTGAAAGCGGGCCTGTCTGCACCGGCGACGTATTTTAGTCAAGTACCGGGATCCAAACACAAACCACGTTGTTTTCCAAAGTCGACGATCAATCTGGCCACAACGTTCGGCATGCACAATTACTCGCATGGCAAGAGTCAGGGCAATCCCATTGGCGATGGTTCTGCCATTATGCCGCTTCAAACCGTCTCGAATACGATCTACGACTTTAATTTTCACTTTTCCAATCCCAAAGAGGACAATATTGGCGACAAAATCGCAGGCCATACCCTGATATTGGGCGCGACGGGGACGGGTAAAACAACGCTGCAAACGGCACTGTTAGCCTTTGCAGATCGGTTTGACCCCTATTTATTTGTGATGGATCTGGACGAAGGCATGAAAATCTTCCTTCGAGCGACAGGGGGCACCTATTACTCCCTGAAAGATGGTCGGCCGACGGGCTGCAATCCATTTCAGATGCCGGATAGTCCTAAAATCCGGGAGTTTCTATACAAACTCGTTGGAATTTGCGGAAAAACCGCAGAGGGTAAAGTGACTGCTGCCGAGGAAAAGCAGATCCAGCTTGCAGTCGATACTCTGATGAACACCATTGATTTTGAGAATCGCAACTTTAGTGTTCTTCTGCAATCGATCCCGCACGATCCGGGCAATGCGGATAGCCTCAGAACGCGGTTATCTCGCTGGTGTCGCAGTGAAGGTGGGCGTTACGCATGGTGCTTGGATAATCCGTCAAATGATTTTGACCCGGATAAATTTTACCGGATTGGCTTTGATCTTACAGATATTCTCAAGGACGATTACCTGCCGACTGAGCCCGTTCTGGCTTACTTGTTTTATTTACGCTCGCAAATGATGGACCGGGTCGCCGCCTCAGGTGGAATTCTGGCCACCGTTATTGAAGAATTCTGGTATCCCGCCCGATTCGAGATGACTCAGGAGTTTATGCTTAAAAGCCTGAAAACGGATCGTAAATTGGGAGGCTGGGTGGTACTGACGAGCCAAAGCCCAGAAGATGCGATCAATAGCTCGATCTTTGCCGCGATTGTTCAGCAGACACCTACCAAGATATTTTTGCCCAACCCCGATGCCGAGTTCGAGGCAAGCTACGCTCGATGCGGGATTACGAATAAGGAGTTCGATGAATTGGTCAAGCTCACTTTGGAGTCACGTACTTTCCTGATTAGACAGTCCCGTCAATCAGCATTTGCCAAATTGAACCTGTACGGATTTGAGGATGAGATCGCTGTGTTGTCTGGATCGTCTGACAATGTGGCTATTTTTGATGATGTTCAACGTGAACTGGGCGATGTGCCGGCCGATCTCTGGTATCCGGTTTTTAAGGAGCGGGTGCGTGACGCGCGGCAAGCCAAGAGAAAGAAAGCAGCATAGTTGCTAATCTCTGTTTATTTTTCCAGGAAAATCAAAATGAAGATGCTTACATTCATAAAGCAGGCAACGCTCATTGCGGCCATTGTTTTGTCTAATCATGTGCACGCAGGAGTTCCAACCATTGATGTTGCTGCGGTGGCGCAAATGGCCGAGCAGGTCAGGCATATGCAGACGCAGATCCAAAACCAGATCTCGCAGATTACGCAACTGAAAAATCAGGTCAAGGCAGTGACGGGATCTCGCAATATGGGGAATCTACTCAGAGATCAGGTTAAAGATGTCATTCCTTCTGAGTGGGCTGACATTTACAAAGCGGCCCATGTGGACGTCTCGCACATCACGGATATCAAGGGCTTTGATCCACAAGCGGGTTTGAAGAATCTGGCCTCGATTCAAGAGTTCTCTGAGCGGGCCTTTGAGGATACAAAGGCACGACTGGATAACATCGAAGGTCTGATGGAACAGATTGATTTGACTCAGGATCTGAAGGGCGCCACTGACTTGCAAAACCGCATTGCCACAGAGAATGCGGCCATTACGAACACACAAGTCAAGTTGGATATGATGGCCCGCCTGCACGAAAATCAAAAGGAAATAGAGAGTCGTAAGTTGTCAGAATATAACAATTGTTCACTAAAAGCCTGGGCAAACAGAACCGCAGGCGGTTGTAGTTGACGCTTGAATGTTGCATCCTTATGGGTGAGGGCGATGGTCGGAGTGGTATGCCTGCTGTTGCATTGATTCATTGGAATAGGATATGACATGCGTAATATTTTTATTGCTGGCGTTTTTGGTTTGAGTGTTTTGGTTGGATGCGGAGAGAAGGCTGTAGCTGAATCACCGCCTACGCCACCGGGTCAACCTATTCCTGAAGGAACACCGATGCCCAAAGATGGGGAGATTCTTAATAAAGATATCAAGCTAGGAAATTGCAAACGTGGAGCGGAGTTGTTCGGGAGGGACAGTAAAGCTGAAGCTCAACATTGTAAAAAAAATCTTGGTGAAGAAGTATGTAAAAAATACTACAACAAGGCGGCTTGCGAATGAGCTGACGGTATGAACTAAGGAACGGCATGAGCACTATTGCAGATATAACGGAGTTAATGACTTCGAAGCTCGGGCCAGATCTAATTGAGAAAACGGGGCAACTCATCGAAGGGATTGCCCCAATTTTTTCGCTAGGCCTGAGCTTATATGTGGTTTTACTAACATTTTATTACTACAACAAAGGATTTGATGAATCAGTTGTAGATATTTCCAAACGAGTATTAGTCTGGCTCATTATCATCGCCTTCGCTTTTAACGCAGGCAATTATGCCAAGATCGCAGGCATTATTTACGCGCTACCAGATCAGTTAAGTGGCCTATTTGGATATACAAATACTGGACCAAGCGCTGTCGAAACGGGCCTGCAAAGTATAGATACTATGATTTATAGTTTGGACAAAATATCAGAGGATAAGGCGTGGTACGAGATCCAAACGCATCTTGCTGTATATGGAGCTAAGTTGATCACTATGATTTTAGGCTACCTATTATTCATGGTGGCTTATGCATTTTATTTAATAGCTAAAGTGTGTCTTGCGTTGACATTGATGATTGGTCCTCTATTTCTCGGTGCCGCATTGTTCCCTGGAACACGACAATATGCAATGAATTGGATTGGACAATGCTTGAACTATATTGTGACGATTGCATTATTGACACTCATTAGCGTGATTCAAAGTAGTTTTGTTCAGAGTACCGTAGACAAGTGGGCGAATCAATCTGGCTCCTGGGATCTGGTTGAGGCATGGAAGGCGATTTCGCAGTTATTGATAATGACAGTAATATTTCTGATGGCAGCCTTGAGCATTCCAAGCATTGCTGGTGCTTTGACAGGTGGTGCTATGGCAGATTCACACAGCAGGACGTTTGGTCGAATGGGTGGTTTTGTTAGTCGTACTTTTGACAAAATTACAAATCGAGGTGCCGGTGGATCTGTTCGGGCCTATAACCGGGCCAGCAAAGATTAAAGGAGACGAAAAATGAGCAGTACATTGGAGTCATCCCACCGTCGGGCTATTCGGCGAGAATGGTCAAACCGTGGCATGTCATTGCTTTTTAACTTCGAATTAACCTGGCTGGCCGGTTTGGCTGGCTTTGCTGCCAAATCATGGCTGGTTTTTCTAGCGGCTTTTATGCTTATGATGTGGCTGAGAAGGTTTCCGATATTTTGCCTAACAATGTGTGTACTGTTCACAGCAAATTGGGTATTTAGTACCTGGGGTCTATCTTACGTCGATAATGGGTGGTCAATACGCACTGTCACGCTATCAGTCTTTGCATTTGTGATTTTCGGTTGGCTCCATTGGCGAGGATTGGATGAGCTCAACGATATATACGCTAGGTAGACTTTTTTTCCTTCGTTCGACCTGGACACAAAGCAGCAAGCCATTTCATTGTTTTTTGGACAAAATTGCAAACTACGCCAGTGGCGTATATAATGGAAATCATGGAATTTATAGAAACACCTGTATTTACCCGGCTACTAATGGATTTGCTAAGTGATGATGAATATGCTGGATTACAGAATTTACTGGTTGACAACCCCGAACGTGGCGATATTATCAAAGGCGGCGGCGGTATCAGAAAAATTCGATATGCGATAGAGGGTAAGGGAAGAAGCGGTGGGGTCCGCGCTATCTATTATTGGCTGAAGGATAATCATCAGATATACATGTTAGTGATTTATCCCAAATCTAAGAAAGATACGCTGACAGATAGGGAAGTGGCCGTGTTGAGGGAGTTAGTTAAGGAGTTATAGATATGGAAAAAGCGTTATTCGATGATTTGGTCTTGAGTCTGAAGCAGGCGAAGGCGATCTCTAAAGGGGAAGCGCCTGCCTCTCGTCGCACCGTGGTCACGGCTCCTGATGTGAAAGGAATTAGAGAAGCAACGGGTCTTTCGCAGACTGAGTTTGCCAGTCTGCTCAAAGTCAGCCCTAAAACGCTGCAAAACTGGGAGCAAAATCGGCGCACACCAACAGGACCTGCAGCCGTATTACTGAAGATCGTGCAAGCCGCGCCTGATGTGGTAATGAAAACCTTGCATCCATCATAGTCATCAATTTAATCTGCATTTTACAGAAGCCGCATTTCACATTGCGGCTTTTTTTCGTCTGTCGAAGATGAATGTGTTCTTTAAAAAGCCATTTACTCATAGGAGTAGCTCATGAAAAAGCTGTTTTCAAGCGTATTGATGCTTGTTGTCCTGACAGCGTGTGCAAGTCATACGCCTGCGCCGAAACCTACAGGCAAGCCTTTCCCGATCAATCAGGATTACAAAGTGAAGGGAGCTGAGCGTCATGTTCTTTAAAAAGAGAAGCTCAAAGCGCGAGGTTTCTCCTCGGCAGGAAGCCATTACCTTTATTCAAAAAGCCCAGGAATTTGAGCGTTCGCAGATCGAGGCCATTAAGTCCAATAACAAGAAAGCCTGGCGCGTGGTTTGGGCCCAGGTGTTTATTTCGGCGCTGGCGGTTGGCGCTGTGATTGGCCTGACCCCCTTGAAAACAGTCGAGCCCTTCGTGTTGCGGGTGGATAACAATACCGGCGCCACAGACATTGTGACTTCAGTTCGAGACATCAAGAAAATAAAATATGACGAGGCCATCGATAAGTTCTGGCTCGGCCAGTACATCCGTTTTCGCGAAGGATACGATTGGTGGACCGTCCAGGCAGGGTACGATGCTTCCATGTTGATGAGTTCGCCGCGAATCCAGAACGATATTGCCGGTTTCTTTGAATCACCTGCTGCACCCTATAGAGTGCTTAAAGACAAGGCTCGGGTGGATATTCGTGTTATTGGCGTCAGCTGGGTAGGGGAAGTGGCTCAGGTTCGGTTTGAGCGCAAAGTCAAGATGTTGAGCAACGATCAGGCTAAAGCGCCTGCTGCGCAGCGCATGCTGGCAACCATTGCGTACCGGTACGTCAATAAACCGATCACTGAAAAAGATCGCCTTGTGAATCCATTGGGGTTCCAGGTCATGAGCTATCGGATCGATCCGGAAGCGGTATCGGGCAGCTAGGGTGAGGGGAGAACCATGAAACAAAAATCAGTTTTTACATTATTGGCCGCTACCGCGGTCTTTTTTGTGTCCAGTCACGCCAATGCCTTGTCTGTGCCAAAAGGTTCTAGCCAGGATCCGAGAATTCAGACTGTGACCTACAACCCCAATAATGTATTTCATATTCGGGCTCAGATCGGCCGGGCGGTGTTGGTGCAATTGGAGGAGGACGAGCGTCTCGAGGGCGATAGTGCTGCACTAGGCATGGGAGATTCAGAAGCCTGGAAGCTGAACGTTAAAGGAAACAATATCATTTTTAAGCCTACGGCGCCTAATCCTGAAACCAACCTGATTGTAACAACCAATAAGCGCACGTATGTGTTCCAGCTTTCCATTGATGGCCGCGGTAAGCAAGCGACGACCTATGTGCTGCGCTTTCGATATCCAGATACCCAGCGTGCTCATCGTGCAGCGCTGCGAGCCAAGAACGATCAGGCGCATGACATTCTAGCGGGCAGGAAACTGCGGCCTAACGTTGTTCGAGCCAATCAGAACTACTGGGGCTATGGCGACAAGGCGTTGACGCCGACTGCGATGTATGACGATGGTCGTTTTACATACCTTGAGTTTGATAATGGCCGGGATCTGCCGAGTGTTTACAAGATGATGCCTGACGGATCGGAATCGCTCGTCAATCTACACGTTGAGGGCAATACCGTCGTTATTCACGAGCTTAGCAAAAAATTTGTCCTTCGCCTGGGCGACACGGTACTGGGTATAGACAATCTTGGCTTTAGCCAGCAAGGACGTTTTAATCAGACCGGCGCGGGCTTGGATGGTCGTGTACGCGTCGTGAAATAAGGATAACGTGATGAATCAAGAGGATAAAGATCGGCAATTTTCGGCTGAGGGTGGCTCGGATGAGTACGAATCCAACCGAATAGCTCCTGATGACGGTCAAGAACACGAGACGCTTCAGAAAAAGGTCGGGGATGATGAGGTGGAGCGGGGCATACCGCAAAATCTTTCTTCCAGGAAGAAGACCAATGTGGGCAAAGTTTTTGTTTTTGGCGGGATTGTCCTGGCCGTATCGCTCATTGTCATTACCGCCATGGGCCTGTCGGGCCGAGACGATTCCAGCGAAGAGGCAGCGCCTAAAGAGGTGGATATGGTGAAAAATAGCCGCCCCAAGAACTTTGCCTTGGAACAGGCTGAGTTAACCCCGCCTGCTCCTGAGCCTCCACCTGTGGTAATTCCGCCAGCCGAAAAGCCAACAGCGGATCCCGCAGCTACTAAGACGCAAACGGCAGGCGTGAATCAGGGCAAAGAGCAGCCACCTGTCGATCGACGCTTGACGGGGCCCGTGACCATCGATGCGAATGCAGGCCAATCAGCGGACGGCAAGTCGAAACAGCCGGTGAGCCGCACGGAAAGTAGCAGCGCAGGTGGATTTGTGTCGAAACTGCGACCCACCACGACGGAGCCCACGATTGCACAACGGCGGGCCGATCTGACATATTTACTCAAGAAGGGCACCAATATCGCCTGCACCCTCAATACGAAAATTGTTACCACGCAGCCTGGCATTACCCGCTGCATGGTCTCAAAAGATGTGTATTCTGCCAATGGCCGGGTGTTGCTGATTGAGCGGGGCTCCGAGGTAGTCGGCGAGCAGACGGCAGCGCTCGTGCAGGGCCAAGCGCGGGTGTATGTGCTGTGGTCCATGATTGAAACGCCGGCTGGGGTGTCTGTGACGGTCAACAGTGCAAGCGCTGATTCGCTGGGGGCTTCGGGTCAAGAGGCTCAGGTAGATACGCATTTCTGGAAGCGCTTTGGCGGGGCGATTATGCTCAGTCTCATTAAAGATGGCATTCGAATGGCTGATAGTAGTAATCGTAATCAAGGTGGAGTCACTTTTGATAGTTCATCGGATTCAGCCGAGGATATGGCCACTGAGGCGCTAAAAAATACGATCAATATCCCGCCGACGGGCTATGTTAATCAGGGCACTTTGGTGAATGTCATGGTCGCTCGGGACGTGGATTTCAGATCTGTCTATGAACTGGTGCAACCATACTTTTACAGTTCTTCTACAAAATAGGGAGGAGATATGGATGTGGTGAGCCAAAGGCCTGATATCGGTTATGCCCCGGACATTAGTGCCCGTAACATACTGGATCGGCTGGGCATTTCGGACTATTTGAACCGGCCAGGCGTCACCGATGTCATGATTAATCGACCCGGTGAGGTCTTTATCGATAAACCGGGTGGGGTAATCCGCGAGGAGAATCCAGAGTTGGATTTTAAAAGTCTGATGGAATTGGCCAATGTGTTGGCGATCTTTAACCAAAAGCATATTAGTCTGGCTCAGCCCATGCACTCGGTCACGTTGCCTGATGGGGAACGTTGCCATATACTGATTCCGCCTGCATGTGAAGAGCAGACAGTTGTCTATGGATTCAGAAAACCTTCAAAAGATCGATTTAGCCTGGATGACTATATTAAAACCGGCCGTTTGGCAGGATTCCGGGACATGAGCGAAACGGCTTTGGAAGCGCTAAATGTTCTGGAAGGGCTCTATAGCGGTCGCCAATACAGGGATGTGGCCGATCAATTGCGTATTCCGCATGAGGTGCGGTTAGAGGACTTTGAGTTGGATCTGTTGCATTACAAGGCCAATCGGGATATTGCGAATTTTTTCAAACTGGCTGTGCAGCACAGGCTCAATATTTGTATGGTTGGGGGTACAGGCTCCGGCAAAACCACGTTCTCAAAAGCCATTGCCGACCTCATCCCAAGCGATGTTCGTATTGCGACCCTTGAGGATTCGCACGAACTGGACCTACCCAATCACCCGAATCATGTTCATTTATTTATTAAAGAACATGTCACTGCTCAGGCGTTGATTGCGTCTTGCATGCGGATTAAGCCAGATCGAATCTTTTTGACGGAGTTGCGCGGTGGAGAAGCCTGGGATTATTTGACCGCGCTAAATACCGGGCATCCTGGAGGGTTGACGTCCGTACACGCGAATGATTCCCGTAGCGTATTTCACCGGATCGCCGATCTGGCCAAGCAATCGCCGGTCGGGGCAAGGATGGATTATCGATATCTGTTGGCCAATGCCAAAAAGACGATTGATATCGTGTGCTTTTTTAATGACACCTACATGACGGAGTTGTATTACGATCCGGTACAAAAACGTAAAACTATGAGAGGATAGACATTCATAGTCACTGTGATTTATGACTAGTTAGAGTTACAGCTGCATGTTAGCGGATTAGAGCATTTTGATGAAATTGATGAATACGGATATGCGTACCTGTATTGCGCGGACACGTAGTTAGGACAAACAGTACTTCCATTGTTGCCTCTATTGCGAGGTATTGATCGGGTTTTTCCGCGCCCATTCTGCCACAGCTCGTTCAATGGGGTCGAGTTGTGCCTGTATACCTCTAATCCAATGCTTATACTCGTCAGTTGGTAAACAAGAGGCGGCATAAATGTAAGCTCTCCTCAACCACGGGGACAGAGTATTCAAATATTGTTTACGCGATCTTATCCAATAATGCTGGCTACTGCGCCCCATGGCTAAAAGAAGTTCTCTGCTTCCAAATTCGTCAGGCGATTCGTTGTATGCCCGCACATATTGGTCTGCGGAATTCCATCCTCCATCTTCGGCGAAGGGGTGTAGCAAGTACATGCGGGTGTACTCAAGGCTCGAAGCGGTTGAGGTAGGGTCTTTACAGCTAGATAAAAGTTTATAACCTAGTAGTCTCTTGCGCTCGTCCGATAGACTTTCTAGTCGCAGCAGATACTCTACCGTTTCTCGAACGACGGGAACAAATGCATCCAGGTTGTCAAAAATTATGTCGATAGGCTCTGTTGAGCCAACTTGCCCAAGACGTCTAAGCAAAAATTTAAGTAGCGAGAGGTCTGGCTCGTCCTGTGCTACCTGTTCTGTCAGGATACTGACGAGATTTAGATCCAAAAGTCGTTGTTGATGTTCGGCAGTCAGGGTGTCGAATTCGATACTATCGTAGGTATCTTCTATCCCGATTTCACGGAGGAGCTCATAAAACTGTTCGGACAGCGTTTCAATCTCCTTTTTTTCATTTTCGCGGAGATATATGTACCTGAAATGTTCGACGGGAAGAATTTTTGTTTTATTCTGTTGAAGTGTTAGCCCATGGTTGTCGTAAAGTGTTCGTGCCAATAAGGTTAACGCTTGGTACGCTTCTCCTTTTGACTTAGAAAAAATTCTGAAGTCATCACTGTAGCGGACGTACTGAATCCCTTCTGAAAGTAAAACTTGATCGACGTCACCTATAGTTAACTCAGCTATTAAACGAGATGCTGCGGAGCCCACAGGTATTCCATACGAATACGTTACGGCCCAATGAGATATGAGGTTTTTCAATGCCTTCGCATGCATATGACCAACACCTAATGCACTTTCTAAGGCATTATCTACTCTATGTCCATAGATACGAGGAAAAAAATCAGCAATGTCTGCTACAACCACAAATTCAGGTTTTACCCGTTCACAGAGCTCTTGTGTCGAAGCCTGAAAACTACGGTAGCTGTACTCGGTAGAGTACATTCGGCCGTCGTCTGCTGGCGAGAATCGATACGCGTGAACAATATTTTCAATAGCTGGAATTCGTTGTCGCTCTAATCGTCCCCCTACTTCCCATACAAGTGCGGTAAAAACGATAAAATCAAGAGGATCAAGCTGGGTAGAGATACGAAATCCGAAGCTATTCTTGGGCACTAAGCATCGTCGATACGCACGTACTGTCCATTTAAGTATATCGGTTTCTTGAAGGGTAGTTTTCACATCAGCCCAACCATCAGCAATTGCAGAGAACTCAAATGCTTTGGGAAATATGTCTGTGTCAGAATAATTAATTGCGTGTTTTAGTGCCCAATTCAGTGCTTCTTCTGAGAGTTTTAATGTCATTTCCTACTCTAGTCTTTGCTTGATATATGAGCCGCACGGAATAGCCTGCCTCGATGCATTAAATTCATTTAACGGCTTGCTGGGCATTTTCCATTACCCCCAAATTTCTGCGGTTTTTGCGTCATATGTATGGACTTTACAATGCAACAATTTCTCTAGAGTTGCGGCACGCTCGATGTCTGCCTCGGTGAAAACACCGATATAGGTGCTCCAGAGTTTCGGGGTGCTCTTGGAGGGGAAGTGCGTAGCTCGGTTTAAAGCCTCGATAATGTGTAGATCACTGTCTCCAAATCCAAATCCGAACGTGACAATAGAGCCATCAACTCCACTGAGATGCTCGTAGCAATCGGCTAGGTAAGGATTGGCACGGATCTGCGCGACTTTGTCGTCTCCAGATCCGGCTGTTACAAATACTGGATAGTGTTGAGCCTCGATACGAGCGTTAATGTTTTCCAGCAGATATCCGTTCGAGTCGTACTGTTCCTTCTCTACTTCAGTGCCTGTGTCAAAGAGTGGTAATGCTCCATGAACATAAAACACGTTCTGCGTCAATTTGTTCGGTCCCCATCGCAACTCGGACCAATTTGTCTCTTCTACATTATTTTCAACTTCTACAGGGTTCAGGAGCTCTCGGCCAAAGCCATCGCAAGCGTTGGGGATGTTCTGACGCATCAAGACCCAATATAGGAGAAGGTCGTAGTTGGATGTGAAAACAGATCCTCCAGTTTCTAAGAATCGGTTCACGAATTTGGCGCACGCAGCACTTTGTTCATCCGACATTTTAAAAACATGCTCGGGATGTAGTGAATTGATGGCATCAATCAGACTTCTGCACAGGCCCTCGTGGGCGGCTGTTACCTTCGTTTTTAGGGATTGATCACCGTCGAAAACCTCCAAGAGAGTAGAGAACGCATCCAACTGCGCCATCATTAACTCAAAGTTTTTTGTTTTCATGGCACCGAGCACTTTAGTCAGTAGGGGATCATTCTGACTTGCGACAAAGTTAAAGAGCGCGTTGTATGAGAAGATGGAACTGTCGTAGGCAACACTGAAGCCGTTGCCTAGAAGCAAGTGCACTTTCCTTTTTTGCTTTGCCAATTTAGTTAATACGTCGTCAACGTTGTCGTAATGCATTGCATCCCTCAGGTCTGTTAGTAGGGACGGCAAATGAGCCAAACTCCAGAAACATATAGCAACCCCGATCATACGTTTTGAATAAAAACATTATAGTCTGAAAAAGAAATTAATTGAATAATTTTGTTACTTTTGCAGTATTTGAGCCCTCTACTGGGAAGAGCGTTTTCTAATCGTACCGGGTCACAACGGTTTACACGACGCTTAAATGAAAATGCGCGGAGCGATCTACTTAGCGAAATATGGCTGTCATGATATCTCCGTGAGATATGTCTTTCATTATGTATTCTCCTGTTTGTTGATGTATTGCCAGTCGTGCCAGAATCGCAGGCAAGTTTTATATTGGCACCTATTTGCGCTTATCACCGGTAAAAAAAGTAGCAGAATCATTTTCTTACCTGCTCCAGCGTAGTGAACGCGGTATTCAGAGCCAACATCAATTTTCAATTCCCATACTCTGTCCCGTGACGGCTTATGGTCCCGCAGGTTACCTAATTCCATTCTCATAAGACGGCGATCAATGGCAATTCTTGCCTGGATGTCTCGTACTTTGTTGCGCCACTCACCGAAAAAGGGTCATGACCATTTACGTCAATGTAGTGGCCTATATCAATCTTCTGTTTTCGTTTAAAAACGAAAACAGCCAACTCAAGATTCAATACCACTAATACCACTAATACCTTAATAGGGGAAGAACTCACTATGTCCGCATATATCAACGAAATCACCATCATGGGCAACCTCGGTAAAGACCCAGAGCTACGCTATTTTGCCAATGGTACGGCCAGTTTGCGTATTTCCATTGCGACGCAAGAGCAATGGACCGACCAGGATACGGGGGAAGTTAAAGAAGGCACGCAATGGCACACCGCCTCTTTGGTGGGTAAACAAGCCGAGATTGTTGCCAAGTACATGAACAAAGGCGACAAAATCTGGGTCCGAGGCCCGCTGCAAACCAGAATCTATGAGGACGACCGCATCGGCATGAACCGTTTATCAGTCTTTGTCAAAGTTCACGATATGAAAATGATCCACACCAAGATCCGACACGAGGAGAAGGCAGACGAGAAATCGCAACAGGCAGCACCACTTCAGGAAAACGCCGAACTCAGTCAAGTCCAAGCAAACCCGCTTGAGCAGTTCGGCTGATGGCTTGCCCAGTAGTACATTGATTTGGAGGCGTTTTGATGAAAAAATTCCTGATTTGGCTGGCAATATTCATTGTCAGCTTTTTTGTTTTTGCCGTCATTGGCCAGTTTGTGGGCAGCCTGGTTTTTATTCGTTTTACCAGAGTGTCGATGGATCCCGGTATTTTTGTCCTATGGAATCTATATAACAAGTCTCAAGATGGTGGTATTTGGGCACTGTTGCAGTACAAGGTGGCTGTCGGCATCAGTGGCGTGATTACGCTGGCTCCTGTCATAGTGGGCTTTGCCACACTGTTTTCTCGTCCGAAGCGCGAATTACATGGTTCGGCTCGCTTTGCCCGTGCTGGGGAGATCGCCAGAGCAGGCCTCTTAAAAGATAGTCATACAGAGCCGGATATGATAATCGGCAAATACAAAAACCGATATTTACGTTGGGCGGGTAAACAATTTGCCTTTCTGGCGGCCCCCACGCGCTCGGGCAAGGGTGTGGGTATTGTGATTCCCAATTGCCTGCATTACCGCGATAGTCTGGTGGTGTTTGATCCCAAACTGGAAAACTTTGAAATCACGGCGGGATACCGGGCGGCGTACGGCCAGCAGGTATTTTTGTTCAACCCCAGTACTAAGGATTTCACGAGTCATCGGTGGAACCCCCTGAGCTACATCAAGCGGGATCGTCATTTTGCGCCAGGCGGGGCATTTTCCATTGCCAACATCCTGTACCCGACGTCCGGAAAAATGGAAGGCAATACCCGTTTTTTTAATGAAATGGCGCAAAAGCTCTTCGTGGGGCTATGCCTTTACCTGATCGAGACCCAGGATGATACGGGGATTACGCCAACATTGTCGGCCATGCTGCAGCTATCGACGCCGGCTACCGGAGAGCCGTTAGCCGACTGGATAAAGAAAGCAGTAAAAGATCCTGCATTGAGTCGGGAATGTAAAAGCAATCTATTGAGCTATGCGAGCAATACCGGCGCGACGGCCTCGGGCATCGTATCCAGCTTTTTGGCGCCGCTCAGCGTGTTTTCTGATCCGATGGTCGCGGCAGTCACCAGCGGCGATGATTTTGACCTGCGTCAGGTGCGTCGCCAGCGCATGACGATCTATGTGGGGATCTTGCCTAACGATATTTCACGGTTTTCCCGGCTGATCAATCTGTTTTTCAGCCAGCTCATTAGTGAGAATACAGATCAGTTGCCCAGTCAAAATCCAGCTCTGAAATACCAATGTCTGTTGCTTCTAGACGAATTCGCTGCGCTTGGCCGAGTGGATATTATCGAATCAGGTGTGGCTTACATTGCGGGCTACAACCTGCGGCTATTGGCCATTTTTCAAAATCTGGCTCAGCTCAATGGCTTGTATGGCGTTGATGGGGCGAGAACACTTACCACGAACTTTGAATGTCAGATCATTTTTACGCCCCGCGACAATAAGGATGCACAGGAGTACTCAGAGATTATCGGCTATGAAACCTTCAAAAGCCGCTCCACTTCCCGTAGCAGCGGCAAAAGCAGTAGCAACAGCCAATCATACAGCGATCAGCGCCGTCCTGTCATGTTGCCACAAGAGGTCAAAACCATGCCTCACGAAGAGTGCATCATTAATTTGTCTGGGTTGCAAACCATCCATGCTGACAAGGTCTTTTATTACAAGGACAAGGTGTTTTTACCTCGGCTTGGTTACGCCCAACCACAGATTCCACGGATTGGCAGCACTGTGCGCAATAACCCGAAATGGGCCGGATCGGGCAATGCCGAGGGTGGGTCTTTGGAGATGATTCCTGAGCAAGACCTGGATGATATGCCTTTGGAGACCGTGGCGAACAAGGATGAGTTGATGCAGACCGTCATTGCAGGACTATGCGCTCAGGATTCGCCACCGCAATATCTGGCTGATCTGAAAAAGGCGGTCACCAAAGCGTGGCAGGACAGCGGCACCCGTGCTTTTGAACGGGTACTGGGAGGCGCTTAAGGAAGCATTTGATTGTACCTGGAAGTACTTGATGGATCCGTTTCATTGAAACACTGAAACGGGCTACTTAATAAGGAATATATGATGGCAAATGGCAATACGACAAGTGAACACGACATTCGGCAAGCCCTGAATCATGTCGATTCTCGTGATCGGGAAATGTGGCTGCGTTTGGGCGCAGGGATCAAATCGGAGCTGGGTGAGGGCGGTTTCGAGATTTGGGATGCCTGGTCACAGCAGGCAGGCAATTACAATGCAAAATCGGCAAAATCGGCCTGGAAAAGCCTGAAACCGGGTCGCGTCAATATTGGTACGGTGTTTTTTGAGGCCAAGCGGGCAGGGTATGTATCGGGATCTCCCTATACACCGCCAAGCCCCCAAGAGCAGGCGGCGAGAGAGCAGGAGAGACGCATTGCTGAAGAAAAAGCCCTTGCGCAACGTGCTGTTGAGGCCGCCCAGGCGAAGGCCGATGCGCAGTCTCGTTGGGAAAAAGCCGGTGCGGCCGATCCTAAACATCCATATTTGGTTGCCAAGGGAATAACGGATATGGTTGTTATCGGTGCTATCCGACAAGATGGCAATCAGCTTCTAGTGCCTTTACGGCAAAACAAGGAATTGGTGGCCTTGCAGTCGATTGGCCCCAATGGTTTTAAGTCCTTTGCCCAAGGTAGCCAAGTGCAGGGATCCGCGTTTTTGATCGGGCATCCCAAGGAGGCGACTTCGGAGCGCGGTGTGTTGGTGGCAGAGGGGTTTGCGACAGCGGCTAGTTTGCATCAGGCAACGGGTCAACCCGTATTGATGGCGGTGCATGCCTACAATATGAAACCAGTTGCAGAAACATTAAAAGGGCGAATGCCGGATATTCCGGTCACCTTTTGTGCCGATAATGATACCAATGGGGTGGGCATAAAATATGCTGAGCAGGCCGCTGGCATCGTGGGTGATAAGGCACAAGCTATGATGCCTGAGTTTACGGATGCCGATTTTGCTGCATTTCGGCAAAAACATGGTCCCGAGGCCATACCGTCGGATTTTAATGATTTGGCTCAGGTTCGAGGATTGGACGCAGTCAAGCAGGGGGTGGTGCAGTCAGTCGCTCCACAGGCAATGGGTTCGCAGAATAGTCCCGAGTTTGCGGAGCAGACGAGGCAAGAAGTGCCAGCATCTGTATTTGGACCGCAAGAGCAGAATCGGATTGAGCCGGATTTAGATCAGGTGATGGAGAAGGAACCATCGGCAATTCCTTCTAAGTCGGATCAAGTGCGCACCAGTGCTGGGCCAAATCCGGACATTATGCAGCCCAGCAGAAAACCAACGATCACGACCGCTTCGGCGGCTGGGGATGTCGATACTTCGGAGCACGCTCAAAAAAAGCCCATTTTGAATCTCGCCTATAAAGCGCCGCCTGATGGATTGGAGGTTCGGTATTTGTTTGTTGATGGAAAATATGTGGACGCTGGTAATGGGGTGACAACGATTTTCCAGGACAAGGGCAAGTATCTTGCTACGGCCAAAGAAGATATCCAGACGGTGCATGACATGGTCGAGGTTGCTAAGGCCAAGGGGTGGGAGCGTCTTAAATTATCGGGAACGCCGGAATTTAAGCGATTGATGTATATCGAGGCCGAGAGCCAAGGCATTAAAACGCGGGGTTATCAGCCTGCCGCCGAGGATCTGGCTATGGTGAATAAGCGTCAGGAGGAACGCAGTTTAAACCAGGTGCAGGCTGATTTGCATGACAATCGCCGACAAAATAAAGGAACAACCCCGAGACAGGACGCGCAAGCGACGTCTGCTGCCGACCGGTTTGCCTCACAAAATGAGCTACCAACCAAGAGCCAAATAGAATCTTCACCGAAAGCCGATGTCGATCCTGATGTTCGGATTGGCGATATTGGCAGCCAAAGCATCCCGTCTGAGGTTAAGATAGCAGCCGATCAAATGCGTGCCGCCAGACCAACCGGACCGATACCGACTGACAAACCCGATTTTTACAGTCGTTTAAATCCCTCCAGTCAGGGAAAATTTCGTTATATGAAATCGATGGCGGATACGGTGATCGGTTATCTGCGCCAGGATCGCGGGCAGGATGCGCAGCGCAATTTTAATGACAATATGGAGAAGGCCATCAATGGGTCAGCATTGAATGTGCCTGCGCCAATGCGAGAGCGGGCTGAGCAGGCCAGTGAGAAAGCGCCACAGCAGCAGGAACGAGAATATCAACAAGATAGAACGCTAGAGCGTTAATTTAACAGGGGAAACAATGAAAAACCGTCTTGCCGAGTTCGTTTCGGTCGCGTTACTGGTTGCAATATTGATCGGAGCGATGTGGCTCGATCGTGCGAATAATACGGCGCCAATGCTCGATGCAGTGGTCGAGCGCGTCATTGACGGGGATACCCTTGATGTATTGATCAATAATCAACCGGTGCGACTGCGCCTGATTGGCATCGATGCGCCGGAACTGTCTCAATCTCATGGCCGTGACGTAAAGCGGTTTCTGGCCAGTCTCATTGAAGGACAACCGGTGCGTGTTGCTCTGGAGGATGAAGATAAATATGGTCGATCCTTGGCAGAGGTCTTTGTGACAACAATGGATCCGACATCTCATCAACAAAGTGACATGTCGGTCAATGCACTTTTAGTTCGTACGGGTCGTGCCTGGGCCTATCGTTATCAGGGCGAGGTGCAGTATTCCGCTTATGGTGATTTGGAAGCCGACGCTCGGGCGAAAAAGCGTGGGTTGTGGGTCGATTCGGATGCGATTGAGCCGTGGCAATGGCGCAAAACACAAGTAAATCAATGATATGGGAGTAATCATAATGGATGAAAAATCGACAATTGCCTTGGACCCAAGGCAGCAGCTATTGGATTTCATGCTTGAAATGCCGGAAATCTATGGCTATGAACAGGATCATTTGACTCATGCAGAACGCCATATGTTGGCCCAAAGTCACTATCAGAGTCCCGAGGAACCTGTGAAATAACCCTTTGCGTATTGCTGCAAACATGTTTACGAAGCCCAGCCAAAAAAAATTGGTTGGGCTTTTTGTTTTGGGAGAAAATATTATGGCCGAGAAAAAACCGGCATTTCATGAGCAACTGGCCGAGAAAATCATTGCTCAGCTGGAAGCGGGGACCGCGCCGTGGCAACGACCGTGGGATGCGCCGCCAATCAGTTTGCCGCACAATGAGTCCACAGGCAAGCCTTATCGGGGCGGTAATTTGCTCAATCTCATGCTGGCTGGTTATTCTGATCCGCGTTGGCTGACCTATAACCAGGCCAAAGAACGCGGCTATCAGGTGAAAAAGGGCGAAAAAGGCGCTCTGATTCAGACATTCCGTTTGCATCAAGACAAGCAATTGCGTGATCTCAAGGGCGAACTCGTGAGGGACGAGAAGGGTAGTCCTGTTATTGAGCAGATCAAACTAACAAGGCCGATTATTCGTAACTTTGTTGTGTTCAATGCAGAACAAATCACCGGGCTGCCGCCGCTGGTTTTCACTCCCCATCAATGGGATGGGATTCAGCAGATCGACAAACTACTTGCCGCCAGTGGCGCCCACATCGAGCATCGATCTGGAAATAAGGCGTATTACAGTCCGGGGCCTGACAAGATTGTTATGCCGCTAAAGGAACAGTTTTCGGACCCTGAGCGTTATTACAGCACTGCCTTGCATGAGCTGGGCCACTGGACGGGGCACGAATCGAGGCTGAATCGTCCCTTTGTCAATGCTTTCGGATCTGAGGGATACGCCCGCGAGGAGCTGCGAGCTGAAATCAGTTCAATGCTAGTCGGCCAGCGTCTGGGGATCTCTCATGACCCAGGTCAGCACATGGCCTATGTGGATGCCTGGGTGAAGATTCTGAAAGAGGATCCCGCTGAAATTATCAGGGCGTGTCAGGATGCGGAAAAAATCAATAACTATTTGTCTATGTATCTGGAGCAGACATCGGAGAAGCAGGATTTAGTCACTGCGGGGCGATCTGAGACAGTTCAGGAGACTGCGCAGGACATTTTTCAGAAAAAACTGCCATCGTTGCCCGAATCTGAACAGAATCGATTCAAAAAAATGGAAAGCATGATGCATGATGTTTTGAAACATCTACCGGCGGATAGCCGTGGAACGGCATTGGCGTCTTTTTATCAAGAGCAAATTCAGTCTATCGAGCACGCGGGTCAGCATGATGAAGAAGTGGAGATTGAGCGATGACAGCAAAGCGAATTCAAGTTTACGGATTGACGGCTAAGCAGTATGACCGATTGAAAGCACAGGCAGAGAATATGGGTCTGGAGAGCGTGTCTGAATACGCGAAACTTGTTTTAGCCCAAGCCTTGAACACTAAAGTATCATCATTTGACGCACTCCCAGTGCAAACAGCGGTCCAAATCAGCAAGAGTCAAGAGGAGCAGAATGAGACGGAGGTGCATTGGATCAAGCCCTCGTTGAAATTGAACTCCGTCGAAACGGCATTTCTTCGGGAGGCTGCTGATTATGCCGATATGTCTATCAGTGCATTCATCCGGCTTACATTGCTTAGCTATTTGACCAAAACCTCTATTCTAACGAATGAAGAAGTGCGGGCGTTATATCAGTCCAACTTTCAATTGTTAAGAATCGGCCGTAATTTGAATCAGATAGCCAGAGCATGTAATGCTCAAGAATCGGTCAATATCTCCAGCCAGAAAATGACGCAAGTGATGGACGTCATCAACGATCACACTGAAAAGGTACGTGATTTGATCACCGCTAATCAGGAGAAATTGCCATGAAACAATTGAACCAACAGGTTGATAAGTGGTTTCTGGAGTTTAAAACTCGATCTACTCGATCAAAGAAGAGCACGCTGGGGAGGGGTACAACGCATCGTCCTTTAAAAGTGGGCACAGGTCTGAAAAATATCCAGTCTGCAGCATCAAAAAGGCCCGAAGTGATGGTCAAGATTCCGCCGCGTAAAGGGAAAACTAGTGGGCTTCGGGCCGTACGTAACCATTTGGATTATATTAGTCGCAATGGTAAATTAGCAATTGAGGATCAAGACGGCTTTATTTATTCAGGAAAGAAACAGATTCATGAAGGAATTGCCAATGCTTGGAGAGAGCTGGGCGTGCCTGAAAAAAGTAGAAAAAGAGAAGCCATTAATCTGGTTCTCTCAATGCCACCCGGCACAAATGCTGCAGCCGTAAAAACGGCAGCACGGGAATTTGCATGTGATCAGTTTGGTGATCATCAATATGCGTTTGTGCAGCACCTGGACGAAAAGCATCCGCATGTGCATTTATGCGTAATGATGAAAAATGAGTTTGGACGGCGGATGGATCCCCGTAAAGCAGATTTATTTGAATGGCGGTTACGTTTTGCAGAGAAAATGCGGGAGCAGGGCGTGGAGTGTGCGGCTACACGGCGTGTGCATCGCGGGAAAACTCAAAAATCTGAGCGTTCGACGCTTCGTCATATGCGAAAAAGAGGTGAGGTCCCCAATGTTTATCGGCAACAGGCTATCGAATTGATGCAATCAATCAAAAACTCGTCCCGCCCGGTTAATCCGTTTTTGCGTGAACAGATAGAAACTCGCAATATTGTTTCGACAAAATATAGCCGGATTGCGAAGGAACTTTATAAAATCGGGGCGAAGGCTGAAGCGCGCGCACTTGCGAGCATTGCGAGAGAGCTTATGCATGACGGACCAATTACGCTGGCGCAGCAGAGGTTTGACAAATTCAAGGGTAAAATTCAAGCGGAGATTGAAAACGACTCTCATACCTTGAAAATATAAAATGTTTGATTCATAGACATCGCATCACTCAGATCAGGACAGTCAATTTACAAGCTACGAATACGGGGCATTCCTAGCCAACCATAATCTGCAACCGAGCATGAGCCGCCGAGGGAACCGCCACGATAATGCTGTCGCAGAAAGCTTCTTTCAATTGCACAAACGCGAAGGCATCAAATGCAATATATACAAAACCAGAGAGCACGCACGACAAGATATCTTTGACTATATCGACATGTTATACAATCCTATCCGCCGCCATAGTCATGCGGCCAACCTATCACCGTTAAACTACGGACAGCAATACTTTTCTGAGGCTACCAACTGTCTATAAAAATCTGGCCCATTCGAATCCTCGAGGGAAGGAAGTCTGGCGTCGAGATCTCGCCGATAACATAACGCGAAACATTTTCCGGTAAGATGGGCAGCCACAGAGTGGGGTTTGTTGTAACTACGATGTGTACGGTTTCGTTAAATTATAAAGACAACCGCAAATCTCCTATGTCCAACGGAAAAAGAGCTACAAGTGAGGTGTATCCTTTTTTGCGATTTTAATAGAGGTCGTCCTCAATCGGTACGGCAAAGCCCGCATATCGCGGGCTCTAATTTTAAAGCATAGTCAAAGAACGTGCGTTCGTTGACTATGAGCGTGGTGTCGGCTTTGAATCGAGAATCTGGTTGCTTAGCTGAACTAGTCTCGATCTGATCTGACAAAGTCCTTGAAAAAAGGAGAGTTACCCGTTTGAATGTAGGTGTCGAATCTGTATCCAAACAAAAAAGG
>NZ_KI650981.1:47121-545027 GCF_000506985.1 Advenella kashmirensis W13003 | reverse complement strand
AGCGCATCAAAACAAAACTAAATGGCCTGAGCCCGGTGCAATACCGAACCCAGGCCTTCAAAACCTAGCTTTAATCGTCCAACTTTGTGGGGTCACTTCATAATCGAGCACAACGGGGCGCAGTTCACTTACCACAGTACAACACACGCCAACCGGAGCGTGGGCTCCGCCACAGGATTTAGCCGAAACGACCCGTGATGTAGTCTTCTGTTTCCTTGCGTTTTGGTTTGACGAACATCTGCTCGGTCTCTCCAAATTCCATCAGCTCACCCAGATACATATAGGCGGTGTAATCGGAGCAACGGGCCGCCTGCTGCATGTTGTGCGTCACGATGGCCACCGTATAGTCTTTTTTCAGTTCGGTAATCAGCTCTTCGATTTTGACGGTCGAAATCGGGTCCAGCGCCGAGCAGGGTTCGTCCAGCAGGAGGACTTCGGGCTTGATGGCGATACCGCGTGCGATGCACAAACGCTGTTGCTGTCCACCTGACAGGCCGTTACCGCTTTGAGCCAGTTTGTCTTTGACTTCGTTCCAGAGCGCCGCTTTGGTCAGAGCCCATTCGACGCGCTCGTCCATCGCGGCCTTGCTCAGGCGTTCGAACAGTTTCACACCGAATGCAACGTTATCGTAGATGCTCATGGGGAATGGTGTGGGTTTCTGGAACACCATGCCGACCTTGGCACGCAACAGCGCGATATCCTGCTTGGACGTCAGCAGGTTCTCGCCGTCCATATTGATTTCGCCTTCTGCGCGCTGGCCTGGATACAGCTCGTACATGCGGTTGAATACACGCAGCAGTGTCGATTTGCCGCAACCTGAAGGGCCGATGAATGCCGTGACCTTGTTCTTGGCAATACGCATGTTCACGTCTTTGATCGCGTGAAACTTGCCGTAGTAAAAATTCAGATTCTTGACTTCAATCTTTGTCTGGTCGTTCGTAACCAAGTTTTCCATGTGTGTCTTCCTGACGAATACTTTAATGTGAGGGCCGCAGATTATTTGCTGCGAAACGCGTTACGGGCCAGAATGTTGAGTGCCAGCACCAGCAATGTGATCAGGGTCGCGCCTGCCCATGCCAGTTCATTCCAGTCTTTAAAGGGGCTGGCCGCGTATTGATAGATCACGACCGGCAGGTTGGCCATCGGCCCATTCATATTCCAGCTGGTGAACTGGTTCGACAGCGCAGTAAACAGCAAAGGCGCAGTTTCACCGGCAATACGGGCCACCGCCAGCAGCACGCCCGTCAGAATACCGGACATGGCCGCCTTGTAGCACACCAGTGTAATGACCCGCCATTTCGGGCAGCCCAGGGCAGATGCCGCTTCACGCAGGCTGTTGGGTACCAGGGCCAGCATGTTGTCTGTGGTACGCACCACGACGGGGATCACCAGAATAGCCAGGGCAAATGAACCTGCCCAGCCTGAATAATGGCCGGAATTGGACACCACGATCGCATAAATAAACAGACCGATCACGATGGACGGGGCTGACAGCAGCACGTCATTGAGGAACCGGGTGGCCGGCGCAAGCCAGCCGCGCTGGCCATATTCGGCCAGATACGTACCGGCCAGAATGCCTATCGGTGTACCGATCGCGGTACCAACGGCCGACATCAGGACCGAACCGATCAGCGCGTTGGCCAGACCGCCCGCTTCGCCTGGTCCGGGCGTTTTTTCCGTAAAGAGAGACAGGGAGAGTGATCCGCCGCCCTTGATCGCCAGGGTGAACAGAATCCAGACCAGCCAGAACAGCCCGAAAATCAGGGCTGCTGATGATAAGGTCAGCATGATCTTGTTACGGAGATGGCGGCGACGATAGATGCCGTTATTAGGGTTGATGGCCGAATTGGCCGGAGTTGTCGTGATGGATGCTGTTGTTGTGTTCATAAAGTATCTCTTTCGCCTCAATCAGGACTTTTTGCCTTCGCCCGCTGACATTTTTGCCAGCATCAGTCGCGAAGCCATCAATACCACCGTTGTAATCAGGAACAGGATCAGCCCCAGCTCGATCAGCGATGATTTCTGCAGGCCCCCTGCTTCGTTAAATTCATTGGCAATGGCCGATGCAATAGAGTTGGACGGATCGAACACACTGCCGGGCAGGCGGAAGGAGTTGCCGATCACGAACGTGACAGCCATCGTTTCACCTAATGCACGACCCAATCCCAGCATAATGCCGCCGATCACACCGCTTTTCGTGAAGGGCAGCACGACCCGCCACATGACTTCCCAGGTTGTGGAACCCAGACCATAGGCCGATTCCTTGAGCATGGGCGGCACGACCTCGAACACGTCACGCATGACCGACGCAATATAGGGAATAATCATGATGGACAGGATAAGCCCGGCGGTGAAAAGACCAATACCGAAAGGCGCACCCTGAAAAAACTGTCCGATGAACGGAATGGCACCCAGCACGTTGATTAACGTGGGCTGGATGTACTGCTGAAAGATGGGCACGAAGACGAAAAGTCCCCACATGCCGTAAATAATGGAAGGGACGGCAGCAAGCAGTTCCACTGCCGTGCCCAGCGGGCGACGCAACCATGTAGGGGACAGCTCGGTCAGGAACATGGCGATACCGAAAGAGACCGGCACCGCAATAATGAGAGCGACAAATGCCGTGATAAGCGTACCGATAATGGGAACAACAGCACCGTAGATATCATTGACCGGGTCCCAGTCATTGGTCCACAAGAATGCGGCACCATACTTGAGCAGCGTTTCCTGACTTCCATACACCAGCGACACCATAATAGCCGCAAGAAGCGAAAATACAAAGAAAGCAAAAAAGCGGGCGATGTTCTTGAACAGAACGTCGGCGAACGCGTTGCTCCGGGCTGGAGTGGGAGGAAGTTCTTTTTGCATAGTCTGGATGGCGGACTGGTTGGGCCCGGCTGCGGTAGTCGTTATCGAAACGCTCATTGTAAACCCGTCTAGGTGTTCGTAAAAAACATGGCGGCTTAAAAATTTAAGTCGCCATGTTTTATTAGGTACTCAGGTTTTGATTGACCTGATTATTTCCAGACTGCCTGACCGTCGGCAGATTTGATTTCTGAAGCCCATGCTGCGCGAACTTCTTTGGTCACTTCGTCTGGCAGGGGTACATAATCGATCTCTGAAGCCGATTTCCCACCGTTTTTGAAGGCCCAGTCAAAGAAAGACAGAACGGCTTTCGTTTGCTCAGGCTTGTCAGCTTTTTTGTGAACCAGGATGAAGGTGGCTGCAGTCACAGGCCAGGAATCAGCACCAGGCTCTTCTGTCAGAACCACACCCATGCCAGGTGCGCTTTTCCAGTCGGCGTTTGCAGCGGCAGCGGCAAACGCTTTCTGTTCAGGCTGAACGAATTTGCCGTCTTTGTTTTTCAGCTGTGTCCAGGACAGGTTGTTCTGTTTGGCATACGCGTATTCAACGTAACCGATAGAGTTCTTCAGCTGACCAACATAAGCGGCCACGCCTTCGTTACCCTTACCGCCCTGACCTGTAGGCCATTTAACGGCTTTGCCTTCGCCCACTTTGTCTTTCCAGTCTGCAGACACTTTGGACAGATAGTTGGTCCACCCGAATGTGGTGCCTGAACCGTCTGAACGGTGCACAACAATGATTGCCGCGTCAGGCAGCGTCACACCTGGGTTCAGGGAAGCGATAGCCTGGTCATTCCATTTGGTCACTTTGCCCAGGAAAATGTCGGCGAGGACCGGACCTGTCAGTTTCAGCTGACCGGGTTTGATGCCGTCGATATTGACAACAGGCACCGTGCCGCCGATGACGGCCGGGAACTGCAACAGGCCGTTTTCAGACAGTTTTTTCTCGTTCAATGGATCGTCAGATGCGCCGAAATCGACTGTTTTGGCGATAATCTGCTGCTGACCGCCACCGGAACCGATAGATTGGTAATTGATTTTATTACCGGTTTCTGCTGCGTACAGGGAAGCCCATTTCGCATAAACAGGATATGGGAAAGAAGCGCCTGCACCGGTCACAGTTGCGGCAGCATGAGCAGCGAAAGCCGCTGTCGACAGCGCGACGGCAACAGAAACGCTTTTGAGTGCATGTTTGAACATGTATATTCCTTAATACGTTAAAGAGGTAACAAAATACGAACCTTGATGTCCTTCCCGAGTATAGTAAAACCGCTTTATGACAGGATAGTGACAAATATAAGGCAATTTGATTCCTTCGCTAGGGAAACCACTAAGCATGTTTATTTTTTTTAATAATATCAAATGCTTGCTTCATATATTTCATTATATGATGGCTGTATTAAAGCCAAAAAAATCTGAATAAAAAGCGGATTCAGAACAACAGTGGATCAATACTGTCATATATCGTCATGTTACAAAATTGCGTGGATCAAGTGCCTCACTTGTCTGTTTTTGTGCATCGACCCGCTCTTGGCAGCGACACATTATTGAAGTTTACCCGCGTGTTTCGGAATCATTCCATCGAAGTGGCAGCGCCGCCGCTTTCGACCGGCGCGCATACCCTGTCCCGCTGCCTCAAACTGCCTTTCCCAGCAGATTCATCAGATAGTGATGGATATTGAACGATTCACGACGATTCTTGACCCGTTCATACTCGCCGCTGGGTTTCTGCTCCCAGGCCAGCACGTTGTCTTTTAACGGGAAGATAAAGGATTCGTTGATCACCCGTTTCTTCAATGCCGGATTGAGAATCGGGAATGCCACTTCCACCCGGCGGAAAAAATTGCGCGCCATCCAGTCAGCCGAAGACAGGTAGACTTCTTCGCGACCGCCGGCATGAAAATAAAAGACCCGGGAATGCTCCAGAAACCGTCCGACAATCGAGCGCACCCGTATATTTTCCGACAGACCCGGTACGCCCGAGCGAAGCGCGCAGACCCCGCGTACGATCAGCTCGATGCGAACGCCCGCCTGGCTTGCCTTATAGAGCGCCTCAATGACTTCGGTTTCCAGCAGGGAATTCATTTTGGCCATAATGACTGCTTTCTTGCCGGCCAGCGCCTGCGCGGTTTCGGCCTGAATCATCTCCACGACCCGCTCATGCAGGGTAAAAGGCGACTGCAGCAACAACTTGAGCGGGCGGCGGGTTCCCAGTCCGGTCAATAACGAGAACACCCGGTCCATATCATCGGTCAGATCAGGGTTGGCCGTCAGCAAACCAAAGTCTGTGTACAGCCGCGCTGTTCGCGGATGATAGTTACCTGTGCCCAGATGACCATACCGTACAATTTTACGGCCCTCCCGACGCAGAACAAGCAGCATCTTGGCATGGGTCTTGTGCCCCACCACACCATACACGACATGCGCGCCCACCTCTTCCAGCTTGGCGGCCCAGTTGATGTTGGTCTGTTCGTCAAAGCGCGCCATCAGCTCAACCACGACGGTGACTTCCTTACCTGCCTTGGCCGCAGCCAGCAACAGGCTCATGAGTTCAGAGTCTTCGCCAGTACGATAAATGGTCTGTTTGATGGCCACCACCTTGGGGTCAAGCGCCGCAGACGTCAGAAAATCGATGACGGGCTTGAACGACTGATAGGGATGATGCAGCAGCCGGTCCTCACGCGCAATCGCGTCAAACATATCGGCCGGATTGTCATTCATGGTATCGAACGGCGCAGGCAGACGGGCGCGGTAGCTAGGGAATACCAATTCGGGATCGGCGTCGATATCGCACAGCGGCATCAGACGCGTCAGGTTGACGCTACCATGGGTGCGATAGGTATCCTTGGCGTCCAGGGCAAATTCCCGTTGCAGAAAATGCTCCAGGTCCACCGGCGTGTCTTCGGAAATTTCCAGTCGCACTGCCGCCCCGAAGTTACGCTGGGACAATTCCCCCTGCAGTGCCTGCCGCAGATTGGTCACTTCGTCCTCATCGACGAACAGATCGCTGTTGCGCGTGACACGCCATTGATAAAGCCCCTTGACCTGCATACCCGGGAACAGTTCGCCGGAGAACTCCTGCATGAGCGAAGACAGCAGGGTGTAGGTGTGGCGCTGCCCGCAGACCGATTCCGGTATTTCAAGCAGGCGCGGCAAGGCGCGAGGTGCCTGCACGATGGCAATTGACGCGCGACGCCCGAAAGCGTCCTGGCCGCTGAGCGACACGATGAAGTTCAGACTTTTGTTGTAAACACGGGGAAACGGGTGCGCCGGATCCAGTCCGATCGGCGTGAGCAGCGGCAATACTTCGTTCAGAAAAACATCGCGTGCCCATTCTGAAATGGCTGGCGAATACTCCCTGGGCGCCAAGACCGACACCCCCCTTTTACGCAGTGCTGGGAAAATATCCTTGTTGAGCAGGGCATACTGGCGGTCGACCAGATCGTGCACACGCTGTTGCACCAGCTCAAAAGCCGCCGATGGCGTCAGGCCGTCTTCGCCCGGCACATTAGGAAATTGACGTTCCTGCTCTTTCAGGCTGGAGATGCGGATTTCAAAAAACTCATCCAGATTCGAGCTCACGATACACAGATAGCGCAGGCGCTCCAGCAGCGGATGGCTCTGATTGACGGCCATGCCCAGCACACGTTCATTGAACTTGAGCAGCGACAGCTCTCGGTTGAGTAAAGTAACGTCTGGCATTGCGGGAGCTGTGTTGGTATCGGACATGTAAGCTGCGTAGAGTAATTTTCGGGCTTTTAAAGGGAACGATTCTTATACATCATAAATATAACAGGATTATTACAAAAATTATCCTGCGCCAAAATGGCCGTCTTGCGCTCGCAATCTCGGCTTTTTTACTAAAATGGCGTTTCCTTTACCTACAAGATGCATCATGGAACAATTACTTGCCGCCGTCGACCTGGGCTCAAACAGTTTTCGCCTGTCCATTGCAAGGATTGTCCAGAATGAACAATCTGTTCAGATTTACGCCACTGACCGACTGAAAGAGACGGTCCGGCTTGCCGCCGGACTGGATGCCGATCGCGTCCTGAGCGAAGAAGCCATACAGCGCGCCATCGCGGTTCTGTCCCGCTTCGGCGAACGCCTTGATAATTTTCCCGCCGGCCGCGTGCGAGCCGTGGCGACCAATACCTTTCGGGTCGCGCGCAACGTCGCTGACTTTCTGCCGCGCGCAGAAGCCGCACTGGGCTATCCGATAGAAGTGATTTCCGGCCAGGAGGAAGCGCGGCTGATTTATTCAGGCGTCATCCATGAATTGCCGCCCTCGATAAACAAGCGATTTGTCGTCGATATTGGCGGCGGCTCAACTGAATTCATTATCGGTCAGGAGCTGGAACCTCTGCTCATGAAATCGCTCGCCATCGGGTGCGTCAGTTATACCAAGGCGTATTTTCCGGACGGAAAAGTCACGGAAGAAGGATTCATACAGGCAGAAATCGCCGCACGCAAGGAAATCGAGATTATTTCCAGGCAATATCGGCATCTGGGCTGGGACGAGGCTTTCGGGTCCTCCGGTACCGCCAAGGCACTGGTCGCCACATTGGAAGAATCGGGGTTTTCCGAGAAAGGCATTACGCTGGACGGCATGCAGAAGCTAAAAAAAGTGCTAATCCGTCACGGCAGCGCCCATGCCCCCGAACTGCATGGCCTCAAACCGGACCGGATGGAAGTTTTGCCTGCGGGCCTGTCTATCATGATGGCGATTTTCAGCGAGTTGCAGGTCAAACAGATGAACCAGGGAGATGGTGCCCTGCGCGTCGGGGTGCTTTACGATATGCTGGGCCGCGACACGTCTCATGACAAACGTGATGAGACTGCCCTGGTGTTCATGAAACGCTATCATATCGACGTACGCCAGGCCGCCCGCGTCAAAAAACAGGCGCTGACCTTTTTTGACTCAATACTGTCAGACGAACCTGCTGCGGATGATCTGCGGCGCTATCTGGGCTGGGCTTGCGACCTGCACGAAACAGGCCTGAGTATTTCACAGAACAATTATCACAAACACACTGCCTATGTGATGGCCAACGCCGATATGCCCGGTTTTTCCGAAGCCGAACAGGAACTGCTCTCTTTCCTGACCCTGGGCCATCAGGGGAAACTGGATAAGCTGTTGGCCGAAGCGCCCACGCGTGCCAAATGGCGTCTGACCTTATGCCTGCGGCTGGCCGTGGTGTTCATGCGACGTCGACAGCCCGTCACCGCTCTGCCGGTCACGCTGGAAACAGGCGAGGAAAAACTGAAATTATGCGTCGGGAAAAAATGGCTGGAAGATCACCCGCTCACGCGCTACACGCTTGCCCTGGAAGCGGCTGAATGGAAAAAAGTGGGTTTCACGCTGGATATCGTGCCGACCTGAACGGTCTGTCGGTACGGCCATGCCGGGGCTGACTACACTCTTTTTACAGGCGAACGAGCCGGCATGCAGCGTCAGGACAAACAGAAACGCCCGGTCAGACCAGGCCGAAGTGTTTTTTGTAGCGCGGATCGATATTGGCCACATCAATAATGACCGGAAAATCGGCGGAGTTAAAGTCTTTGTCGAATGCCGGCTCGCCACAAATATGCGCACCGATTTTCAGATATCCCTTGATCAGCGCCGGCGTTTTGGCGTCGTCGGTGAGCGTCAGCTTGTCCAGGGGATAGGGATTGATCGGAACCACGGTAGGACGATCCGGGTGAGCATCGATATCTTTTTTGGCGGCCCGCCATACCTTGGAGGCCTGTACACCGCCGTCTGCCAGACTGACGCTGGCGCATCCCAGCATATAGCGATAATTATTGGATAGCAGATAGCGCGCCAGCCCGTTCCACAACAACATGATGGCCTGGCCGTTGCGGTAGTCGGGATGTGTGCAGGAGCGACCACATTCACACAATACGCGCCGGATATCACCCAGTTGCGTCAGGTCGAACTCCAGCTCAGAATAATAACCGCCCGCTTCGACTGCCTTTTCAGGACTCAGAATGCGGTAGGTGCCAACCACAGCATCGTTTTTCAGATCGCGCACCATCAAATGGGTGCACCACTTGTCGAATGGCTCGATATCGACGCCATCGATGGCCCCGGGAAAGACCACGTTCATTTCCCGGGTGTAGACCTCGTAGCGCAAGCGCTGCAGTTGCTCTACTTCTTCGTCTGTTGTAGCAATCCCCAAGACCAGGCTGTGGCTTGACGTATCTTCCTCGTCAGCCTGGATCCGCATGATTTCTTGCATTTGGGTCAATTCCTAAGTTTTACAATAAAGCTGCATGATACCGGGTTCATTTGACAAAAACTTTTCACATACAGGTAATATTTCGAATTTTTGAAATATTACCGCACAATTGCGCGCAGGTTGTGCAAAGTGCCGGTAAATGCTCAGACAGTTGCTAGGATTTGAGATCGACCGCCTGCAAACGCTCCACGCCCTGACGGGCCAGTTCCTCGGTTTCGGCCTCAACCATGAGGCGCAGCTTGGGTTCAGTACCGGAGGCCCGGATCAGTACCCGGCCGCGTCCGTCAAGATCACGCTCCACTTCCTGTCTGGCGGTCTGCAGGCCGGCGTGCGCTGTCCAGTCGGCGCCTTTTTTCCAGGGCACATTGACCATGATCTGTGGATACATCTTCAGATCAGAAATGAACTGTGAAAGGGTTTTGCCGCTGCGCACCAGCGCGGTCAACACCTGCAAGCCGGCAATAATGCCGTCGCCCGTAGAGTGATGATCCAGACAAAGCAGGTGACCCGAGCTTTCGCCGCCGTACAGCCAGCCGTTCTTTTGCATGGCTTCCAATACGTACCGATCACCTACATTGGCACGCTCGAACGGCACGCCCATGATTTGCATGATCTTTTCAAAACCGTAATTGGTCATGAGCGTACCGACCACACCAGCCACGCGACCATGCATCATGCGTTCACGGACCATGGCGTAGAGCAGTTCGTCGCCATTGTAGATACGTCCATCGGCATCAACCATCTGAATTCGGTCGGCATCGCCATCCAGAGCGATACCGTAGTGGGCACCCTCTTCCCGGACTTTTTCGGCCAGGGATTCAGGATGCAGGGCGCCTACGCCCTGATTGATGTTGAACCCATCGGGGCTGCAGCCGATGGCGATCACTTCAGCGCCCAACTCGCGAAAGACATGCGGTGCAATATGATAGGCGGCGCCATGCGCGCCATCTACCACGATTTTCATCCCCTTCAGATCCAGATCATTGGGGAAGGTGCTTTTGCAAAATTCAATATAGCGTCCGGCCGAATCCGGCATGCGCCGGGCACGCCCGATATGTTCCGAATCGACACAACCCACAGGTTCCTCGAGGGCAGCTTCGATCTCGAGCTCAACCTCATCAGGCAGTTTCATCCCGTTGCCGGAGAAAAACTTGATACCGTTATCCTGATAGGCATTATGCGAGGCGCTGATGACCACACCTGCAGTCAGGCGCAAGGCGCGCGTCAGATAGGCCACGGCCGGCGTTGGAATCGGGCCGGCCAGATACACATCAATACCCGCTGCAGACAAACCCGCTTCGAGTGCTGATTCGAGCATATAACCAGAGATACGCGTATCTTTGCCGATCAACACCATAGGGCGCGCACTGTCCCGATAGTTTTTAGACAGGACCCGCCCTGCCGCATAGCCCAGGCGCAATGCAAATTCCGCGTTGATCACTGCCCCGCCGACTTCCCCACGTACCCCATCTGTACCGAAATATTTACGACCCATTGATTTCTCCTTGTTCTACCGCTGCCCATACCTTGAGGGCGTCTGCTGTTTCTGCAACATCGTGTACTCGTATGATAGCTGCGCCCCGGTTTACAGCAGCAAGCGCACCGGCGATACTGCCGGCAACGCGCTCACGCGGGGCGCGGCCTGTCACCGCCGCAATCATGCTTTTGCGCGACAAACCGATCAATAGCGGGGAGTGTAAACCGGACAGCCTGTCCTGTTCACGTAAAAGTTGGTAATTTTGTTGCGCCGTCTTTCCAAATCCGTATCCGGGGTCCAGACAGATGCGCGAATCTGACACACCGACCGAGATCAACGCCTGCTTGCGCTCATCCAGGAACCGGTAGACTTCATCGGTGACGTTCTCATAGGTGGGTGCAGTCTGCATGGTTTTGGGCTCGCCCTGCATGTGCATCAGGCACACGCCGCAATCGGGATGTGCAGCAACCACATCGAGCGCGCCGGGCATGCGCAGCGCATAAATATCATTGATCAGATCGGCACCGGCCTGCAGGGCCGCCTGCATGACGGCGGGCTTGAAGGTGTCGACTGACAGCGGCTTACCGCAGTCGCGCAGATTGCGGATGACCGGGATAATGCGACGCAGTTCCTCTTCTTCGGAGACGGCGTCGGCACCGGGACGGGTTGATTCCCCGCCAATATCCAGCATATCGGCGCCCTGCGCGATCAGATCGAGTGCGTGTTGCGTCGCTTCATCAGCGGAAAAATGGGAGGAACCGTCAGAGAAAGAGTCGGGCGTGACGTTGACAATGCCCATAACAAGCGGGCGCTTGAGTGTTAGCTCGAAGCGCCCGCAAATGAATGTGGAATGATTCATGAAAAATACAGCACGTTGATCAGGCGGTAGCGGTTGCTTTATCGCTGCCGGGTTCTTTGCGGGCAGGGCCTGACGATGGAGGGGGTGGCGTGTCCGGAGAATCACCGGTGGGTTCCGGCGCTTCTGGCGGACGCGGTGGCCGCCCTGCCATGATATCTGCGATCTGGTCTGCGTTAATGGTTTCCCATTCCAGCAGCGCCTTGGCCATGATATGCATTTTCTCGCTGTTTTCCTCGATGATCTTGCGTGCAACAGAGTACTGTTCATCAATGATCAGTCGGATTTCCGCATCGACTTTCTGCATGGTGGCCTCGGAAACGTGTGTGGTCTTGGTCACACTGCGACCCAGGAACACTTCGTTTTCGTTTTCCGCATAAACCATGGGACCCAATGATTCTGTCATGCCGTAACGGGTGACAATATCACGGGCAATCGCGGTAGCCCGTTCAAAGTCGTTGGACGCACCCGTGGTCATCTGGTTCATGAAGATTTCTTCGGCAATACGGCCACCGAACAATACGGCAATGGTATTGAGCAGGCGCTCTTTGTCCATACTGTAGCGGTCGCCTTCAGGCAACTGCATGGTCACACCCAGCGCACGGCCCCGTGGAATGATGGTGACTTTGTGCACCGGATCGGTTTTCGGCAGCATGCGGGCAACGATGGCGTGTCCGGATTCGTGATACGCGGTGTTTTTGCGCTCTTCCTCGGGCATGACAATGGAGCGGCGCTCCGCACCCATGATGATCTTGTCCTTGGCATTTTCGAAGTCGGCCATGTTGACGGTGCGTCCATTGCGACGGGCAGCAAACAGGGCTGCCTCGTTCACGATATTGGCCAGATCGGCGCCCGAAAACCCTGGTGTACCACGCGCGATGACCGACGCATTGACGTTCGGTGCCAGCGGCACTTTGCGCATATGGACATTCAGAATCTGTTCACGGCCACGCACATCGGGCAGGCTGACCACGACCTGGCGGTCGAAACGGCCAGGACGCAGCAATGCAGGGTCCAGAACGTCGGGGCGGTTGGTTGCGGCAATCACAATCACGCTCTGGCCGGATTCGAAGCCGTCCATTTCAACCAGCATCTGGTTAAGTGTTTGCTCGCGCTCGTCATTGCCGCCACCGACACCGGCGCCACGCTGGCGACCGACCGCATCGATCTCGTCGATAAAGATAATGCACGGCGCCTGCTTCTTGGCGTTCTCGAACATATCGCGTACGCGCGACGCACCGACACCGACGAACATTTCAACAAAATCTGAACCGGAAATACTGAAGAACGGCACTTTGGCTTCGCCGGCAATGGCCTTGGCCAGCAGGGTTTTACCTGTTCCGGGCGGACCGACCATCAGCACGCCGCGCGGAATACGACCACCCAGGCGCTGGAAGCGGGTCGGATCGCGCAGAAAGTCAACCAGTTCCTTCACGTCTTCCTTGGCTTCATCGCAACCGGCCACATCGGCAAAGGTAATTTGGTTGGTGCTTTCGTCGAGCATGCGGGCACGCGATTTACCGAAGCTGAATGCCCCGCCCTTGCCGCCGCCCTGCATTTGACGCATGAAGAAGAACCAGACGCCGATCAGCAGCAGCATGGGGAACCAGGAGATCAGTGCGCTCAGCAGGAACGAAGGCTGCTCCGGCGGTTTGGCCGTGACATTGACGCCTTCACGCACCAGATCGCCGACCATCCACAGGTCGGAAGGAGCAGTCAGCGTATAGGGGCGACCATCCGAGCTGGGGGTGACCGTCAGGGTATTGCCCTGAATTTCAACGCTGGAAATCTTGCCCTGTTTGGCATCAGACATGAACTGGCTGTAGCTCACGCCCTCTTTGACCTGACCTGCGCCGTCATATTGCTTGAATACTGTGAAAAGTACCAGCGCTACGACCACCCAGATGGCGAATTTTGAAAAAGAATTATTCAACAATCTGACTCCTGCGATGAATGGCAAATGACCCTGAAAGCAAAGTCTTTGCCCCGTTCATATCATTCTAACCTATTGATAAAAAAAAGAGGCTTTACATCTGGCTGAAAAGCAAATTAAAACCATTACCCGGAATTTCGCGCATTTTTGGAGAAAAAGCGCCCCTATCGCCTGAGTTTGGGTGTCTTGCAAGCCGCGCACTGAGCGAACCGATGCGCAAGCTCGAAAAAGTACTTTCCTGATTCATAATGGGGGCTAAAAAGCGGTTTCCAAGCACGATTTTCGCTTTTTGACAGCACTGTTACATTCGGCCGCCCGACGATGCCTGATTGGATTGAGGCAATCGGTAGTCAGAGTGGTCGGCGCTCAGCCACCCAGTTCCTGCAAGGACTCCTGCCGCTTGTCCGGATGCTTAAGACCGCGCCCAAGCAAAAAGGTTTCCGACGATTTATCGCGGGACGCCTTGGGCTTGCGCTCAACGACCCGTTTGAAATGCTGTTTGAACATCTGCACGATCTGGGAAAAGCCGCTACCGTGAAAAGCTTTGACGATCAAAGCCCCGTCGGGGGTCAGGTTTTGCAGGGAAAAGGCCACAGCCAGCTCGCAGACGTGCTGGATGCGGGCCGAATCAGCCGAGCTGACACCGGACAGATTGGGCGCCATATCGGACATGACCAGATTGACCTGATGCTCGCCCACCATCTCGTTGAGCTCAGCCAGGACGGCATCGTCCCGAAAATCGCCCTGCAGGAACTCGACGCCGGCGATCGGCTCCATGGGTAGCAGGTCCAGCGCAATGACGCGTCCCTGCAACACACCGCCTTCTGCAACCAGCCTTTCACGCGCCACCTGCGACCAACTACCGGGCGCGCTGCCCAAGTCGACTATAATATCGCCTTTACGCATCAGTTTTTCCGAATCCAGGATCTCTATCAGCTTGAACGCTGCCCGGGCTCGATAGCCCTTCTGACTTGCCATTTTTACGTATGGATCATTGATGTGCTGATGTATCCATTCTTTCGAGAATTTCTTTTTGGCCATTGCCCTGATTACCTTATGCCTATCCTAGAATTGACATCTAAAGAGCGCAGCGAACTACGCGCTGCCGCCCACCCACTTAAGCCGGTCGTCCTGATTGGCGATCAGGGCCTGACGCAAGCGGTATTGAAAGAAATTGATATGAATCTTACTGCGCACGGCCTGCTCAAGGTACGCGTCGCCGGTGATGATCGTGCCGCGCGTGTTGACATGCTGAACACCATCTGTGATTCATTATCGTGTGCCGCAGTCGGTCATGTCGGCAAAACGCTTATTTTATATCGACACGGCTCGCAAAACCGTCGCTGGGAACAAAAAACCGAAGAACCCGTCGAACGCAGTCGCCGACTTCCCAATGAACCGCATACGCCCAAAAAGCTGCTGGCTGCCGGCAAAACACTGAAAGACCGCAAGACACCAAGAAAAACGGCCAAGGGCAACGACGAACTGGTCGGGACACGCAGCCACAAGCCTGCTCGGGCACCGACTGCTCGTCCGGGTGCAGACCACGCCCCGCATGGTATCCCGCGGCGTGCGGGTAGCGCATTGTCGCTGCGGGCGGGTCGTCGCGCGACACCTGCCGGGCGCACTGGCAGACGCGGAGGCAAATAAGCTGCCGGGATAAAAAAACAACCGGATGCCAGAATCATCAGCTACCGGAACAAAATACGACTGGGATAAAAAAGAAGCCGCAGGACTGTTTTCTGCGGCTTTTTTGCTGCTACTGGCATCTGGGCCATGCCCTGAAGGCCAATTTTATGTCCGTGCAGTTCAACAAACGCTTTTACCTACTCCGGATCCTCGCATAGCAGAATGCGATTCAATTACTTGTATTCAACAGAGGTAATCTCAAACTCTTTTTCGCCTGACGGCACTGTCACGACCACGACATCGCCTTCGGACTTGCCGATAAGCGCCCGCCCAACCGGACTGGAAACAGAAATTCTGTTCAGACGGATGTCGGATTCAGCATCGCCAACGATCTGGTAGGTAACCTGGTTACCGGAGTTCAGATCTTCGATCCCGACTGTTGCGCCAAACACCACACGACCATCGACATCCAGGCTGGCCGGATCAATGATATGGGCGTTGGACAAAACACCTTCCAGCTCGTTGATACGACCTTCAATAAACCCCTGGCGTTCACGAGCCGCATCGTATTCGGCATTTTCCGACAGATCACCCTGCGCCCGCGCCTCCGCGATTGCTTCAATCACAGCGGGACGTTCTACGCTGGTCAAACGGTGCAATTCTTCTTCCAAGCGCTTCGCACCTTGCGCTGTTAATGGGATACCTGCCATAGCTGTCTCAAAAAAGTAAAAACGCCCCCATCGCACTCGAGGTGCCATGATGATGAGCGTGCTGTTGTGTTATCGGCTTTGCCAACGATGTCAGGCGAAAGCACTAAAGAAATGTTAGTTTAAAAGGTTAAAATAAAAGAAATTAGTAAAACGACAATAACCAAAACAACCAAAAATAAGCCCCGGCACTGGTGAGCTAGTGCCAGGGACATCGTTGTGACATTGTCCCCAATTCCGGGACAAAATGCAAGCCTTGGGCGAAAAGTCGCTAAAGTCTTGAAAACAATTGAAAAAATATCAAATTTATGAATTCGTCTCTTGATCGAAAGGACTCTGATCAGGCTGCGTCCTGCGTTGCTGGCGCAGGTTGAGCAGTGCGTACAGAATAATCGCCCCGAATGTCGCCGTTCCGATGCCTTCGAGCTTAAAAGCCCCGAATTGAAGGGTAAAGTTACCCGCCCCCATCAACAAGGTGACCGCCGCGACAATCAGATTGCGGTTATCGCCGAAGTCGACCTGGTTGACCACCCAAATCCGGGCACCGGCAATCGCAATCAGGCCAAACACCACCATGGAGACCCCGCCCAGAACCGGGCCGGGAATGGCATGAATCAGGGCGCCGAACTTGGGCGAGAAACCCAGCACAATGGCAATGCACGCCGCCGCGACAAATACCAGCGTCGAATAGATGCGCGTGACTGCCATCACTCCGATATTTTCTGCATACGTGGTCACACCGGTTCCGCCTACGGCTCCTGAAATCATAGTGGCGACTCCGTCACCGACGAACGCGCGTCCAAGGTACTGGTCCAGATTCTGGCCGGTCATGGCGCTGACCGCACGGATATGCCCCAGATTTTCGGCGATCAGAATCACGGCAACTGGCACCATGATCGTGATTGCCGACAGACTGAAGACCGGCGTGGCCAGCGTAGGCAAACCGAACCAGGCCGCCGCCTGTACGCCCGAAAAATCAATGGGGGTACCCAGACCGGCCACATTGGTCAGCAACCAGTACACTACGCAGGCGGCAATGAGACCCAGCAGGATCAGCAGGCGCTGAATCATGCCGCGCGTAAAGACTGCGACGCCGGCCACACACAATATGGTCATCAGGGCCATCAGAGCTTCGAATGTGGTGCCGCTGCCCATGGCGCCCTTGGCAGCGATAGGTGCAAGGTTAAGGCCGATCACGGCCACGATGGCGCCCGTCACCACCGGCGGCATCAGTCGCTCGATCCAGGCAGAGCCGTTACCGCGGCTATTGGCGAACCACACGATCACTCCGACCAGCGCATAAACCAGGCCGCAAATAATAATCGCGCCCAGTGCCACGCCGATATTGGCATTGAAGCCGCTGCCACTATATCCTGTGACCGAGATCACGCCACCGATGAAGGCAAAACTGGAACCCAGGTAGCTTGGTACGCGCCCGGCCACGAAGAAGAAGAAAATCAGCGTGCCGATACCCGACATCAACACCGCCAGATTGGCGTCAAACCCCATCAGCAGCGGCGCCAGCACAGTTGCCCCGAACATGGCCACCACATGCTGCGCGCCCATGACTGCTGTTTGCGGCCACGAGAGCCGTTCGTCGGGTGCTACAATCTGGTGATCACGGGCCCGGTCGACCCGTCGCCAGATTGGAAAAAAAGGTCCACTCATTACTTTCCCCATAGAAATATGACGTCATGTTTTACTGGGTATGAAGTGTACGGCTTCATTGGTGCGCAGGGCAAGCACAACCGGGTCTTGGCAGTTTGCTGTTTGACTGTTGCTTTTGCGCCGACCCGCGTGCATCCCGGTCCCTGCCCTATTTTTTTATCATTCGCTGAACTATGTCACATACCGATTTCTGGATTATCCGCCACGGGGAAACCGACTGGAACACCCAAAGACGCCTGCAGGGCTGGCGCGACATCCCGCTCAATCCCACGGGCGTTGCGCAGGCCCAGGCCCTGAGTGCACACCTGCAAACACATTTTGCGCAAGCCGAACCCACTCACATCTATTCAAGTGATCTGGAACGGGCCTATCAAACCGCCCTGCCGTACGCCCAGTCGCGCAACAAGTTTGTGCAACAACTGCGTGGACTGCGGGAGCGCAACTATGGTGTGCTCGAAGGCCGCCTCTGGTCCGAGCTGACGGGTTTTGATTCAGCGCGCAATCACAATGTGGCGATCGAACTGAGCCCGGACGAACACCAGGCGGAAGATCTGGCGGCTTTTTACACGCGCATCCGCCAGACACTCAATGGCCTGGCGCAGCAGCATCGCAACGAAACGGTCATGATCGTCAGCCACGGGGGCGCCATTGATATGATGTGGCGGGCTGCCGGCAAGCTGCCACCCGATGCGCCCCGCGAATTCACCCAGCGCAATACCAGTATCAATCGCTTGCGCATTGCAAACGATGATGACTGGCAGATTGTGTCCTGGGCCGATACGGCACATCTGCCCGGCGTGGCGGCCTGACAGATCATTGATTGACGGGTCGCTGCAGCCCGATTATTGTCGATCTGATGATGGCTGCCGCGGCTTGCGGCGGACTCGGCTCAAGCCGGTTTATTGCCGGCGTGATGATTGTCGATCTGATAATGGCAGGCGTAGCTAGCGAGGACTCGACTCAGGCCGGTTTATTGCCGCCGGGGCTTACGACCCGCCCGGCTCATGATGCGATCATAAAGAGCGCCCGGAATCAACCGCATGAGCCGGGCGACCAGCCCCATTTGCCAGGGGATGACGGTATAGCGACGGCCACGCGCAATGGCGCGACCCGCCTGAGCGGCAAAATCACCCGGCTGCATCAGAAACGGCATTGGATAGGGATTGTGCTGCGTCATGGGGGTATCGATAAACCCCGGTGCAATCGTGACGACTTTGACCCCGGTCCCATACAGATCAATCCGCAGGCTTTCAAGAAAAACAGTGGCTGCTGCCTTGGATGCGCTGTAAGCACTGGAACCAGGCAGACCACGCACACCTGCCACACTGCTGATACCCACCAGCGTGCCACAGCCCCGTTGCTGCATGCCGGCTATGAACGGCTCGAACGTAGCGCCCATGCCCAGCACATTGGTTTCAATGACATCGCGAAACACTTCGGCATCTTCAGCAATGCCATTGAGAATGCCAACGCTGATTCCGGCATTGGCAATGACAATGTCTACCGCGCCGTCTTGCAGGAAGTCGGCAGCGGCAGCATAAAGATCGGATGAAACGCGAACGTCGCCCGCGTAGCATTTTGCCGGCTGCGACAGCGAGGCCGACAGGGCCTGCAGTTTATCGCGCGAGCGGGCGAACAGCCCCAGCTGCGCGCCCTGGGCATCGTAATATCGGGCAAAGGCCTCACCCAGTCCACTGCTGGCGCCGCTGATGAATACACGCATGCCGACAGAGCTACTGCAAAGATGCGGTTATCGGGGCTGTGATTACGTTTGCAATAATCACAGTTGTGATTGCAGGTAATTCTGGATACCCAGGCGATCGATCAGACGCAACTGTTGTTCCAGCCAGTGCGCATGATCTTCTTCGGTGTCTTCCAGCTGCACGCGCAACATTTCGCGCGAAACATAGTCGCCGGACTCTTCGCACAGGGCAATGCCTTTTTTCAGGTTATCGCGCACTTCAAATTCAGTATCCAGATCGAATTTGAGCATTTCGGGTACATCCTTGCCGACGCGGATCTCGGCAGGCACCATTTTGGGTGTGCCTTCCAGCATGAGAATACGGCGGATCAATGCATCAGCGTGGTCGGTCTCGTCCTGCATTTCATGACCGATGCGCTCGAACAATTTGCTGTAACCCCATTCGTGATACATGCGGGAATGGATGAAGTACTGGTCCCTTGCGGCCAGTTCACCCGACAACAGGAAGTTCAGATAATCAATGACTTTCGGATGGCCTTTCATTTTACTACTCCTAGAAAGTATCAAACGTAAAGTGATATTTTAAGAGAGGTTTCAGAAAAGCAAGCGCGATAAAGAACAATTGCCAAATTTCACGAAGAAAAATGGCAATTGTTCTCATTCTCTACAGCATCCTGCCGCCGGCCTTTTCTGCAAATCAGGCCTTGGCGTCAGGCGCCGATTCGGCATGCAAGGCCTGCAGGGAGTAGACCTGAATACCGTCGGCGTCGCGCAGATATTGCATGCCTTCGATCGCCGCACGGGCGCCAGCCAGTGTGGTGAAGAAGGTGACGCGGTCGGCCAGAGACTGGGTACGGATCACACGCGAATCGGAAATCGCGTTGCGCCGCTCTTCAACGGTGTTAATCACGAGCTGGATTTCACCGTTTTTGAGCATATCCACAACATGCGGACGCCCTTCTGTCACCTTGTTGACGACCTGGGCAGCCACACCCGCTTCGTTCAGCCTGGCGGCCGTACCACGCGTTGCGACAACCTTGAAGCCCAGATTTACCAGACCGCGAGCCAGCTCGACGGCCTTGGATTTGTCCTGATCCTTGACACTCAGAAACGCCGTGCCGGTTTCGGGCAGCGTCACCCCCGCTGCCAGTTGCGACTTGACGAAAGCCTCGCCGAAGGTGCGCCCAACGCCCATGACTTCGCCGGTGGATTTCATTTCAGGACCAAGAATGGTATCGACGCCGGGGAATTTGACGAAGGGGAAAACCGCTTCCTTGACGCAGAAATAGTCGGGAACCACTTCCTGGGTGACGCCCTGCTCGGCCAGGGATTTACCAGCCATGGCACGAGCCGCGACCTTGGCCAGCTGGTAGCCGGTGACCTTCGAAACGAACGGCACGGTGCGTGAAGCACGCGGATTGACTTCCAGTACATATACGTCGCCGTTCTGGATCGCGAACTGCACGTTCATCAGACCCCGCACATTCAAGGCACGCGCCATCAGGCTGGTCTGCCGCTTGATTTCTTCGATGACTTCGGAAGACAGCGAATAAGGCGGCAGGCTGCAGGCCGAGTCGCCGGAATGCACGCCCGCCTGTTCGATATGTTCCATCACACCGCCGATGAATACCACTTCGTCGTCTGCCAGGCAGTCAACGTCGACTTCGGTGGCATCGTTCAGGAAGCGGTCGAGCAGTACCGGAGAATCATTGCTGACCTTGACGGCCTCGCGCATATAGCGTTCCAGATCAGTCTGCTCGTGCACGATTTCCATGGCGCGACCGCCCAGCACATAGCTGGGACGCACCACCAGCGGATAGCCGATTTCCGCCGCATGGGCGATGGCTTCGGCTTCGGTACGCGCCGTGCGGTTTGGCGGCTGACGCAGACCCAGTTTTTGCAACAGCTTCTGGAAGCGTTCGCGATCTTCGGCAACGTCGATTGATTCAGGGCTGGTGCCGATGATCGGCACGCCATTGGCCTCAAGGGCACGCGCCAGTTTGAGCGGTGTCTGGCCGCCGTACTGCACGATCATGCCGACGGGACGCTCCAGGTGCACGATTTCGAGCACATCTTCCAGCGTGAGCGGCTCGAAGTACAGGCGATCGGAGGTGTCATAATCAGTCGAAACGGTCTCGGGATTGCAGTTGACCATGATGGTTTCATAGCCGTCCTCACGCAAGGCCAAAGCCGCGTGAACGCAGCAATAGTCAAACTCGATGCCCTGGCCGATACGGTTCGGTCCGCCGCCAAGGACAATGATTTTTTTCCTGTCGGTAGGATGCGATTCGCACTCTTCTTCATAAGTAGAGTACATATAGGCTGTTTTGGTGGCGAATTCCGCTGCGCAGGTATCGACCCGTTTATAGACCGGGCGCACGCCCAGCTGATGACGCACCTTGCGCACTTCGGATTCGGAAACATCCAGCAGGAATGCCAGACGACGATCCGAAAAGCCCCGGCGCTTCAGGCGGCGCATGACGGTTTCATTCAGGTCGGACAGGGTTTTCTGTTCCAGTTCCAGTTCGATATCCACGATTTCCTTGATCTGCTCAAGGAACCATGGATCGATTTTGGTGAGCGCGTGCACTTCATCCAGGGTAAAGCCCTGGGCAAACGCATCGCCGACATACCAGATGCGCTCCGGACCCGGCTCAGCCAGTTCCACCTGCAGTTTTTCGCGATCCAGCGTTTTCTGGTTCAGGCCATCGACGCCCACTTCCAATCCGCGCAGCGCTTTCTGGAATGATTCCTGGAAGGTGCGGCCCATGGCCATGACTTCACCGACGGATTTCATTTGAGTCGTCAGACGTGAGTCGGCCTGCGGGAATTTTTCGAAGGCAAAACGCGGGATCTTGGTAACCACGTAGTCGATTGTGGGCTCGAACGAAGCCGGTGTTTCACCACCGGTGATTTCGTTTTGCAATTCATCCAGCGTATAACCAACGGCCAGTCTTGCGGCCACTTTGGCAATTGGAAACCCCGTAGCCTTGGATGCCAGCGCAGATGAACGCGATACCCGCGGATTCATTTCGATGACGATCATGCGCCCGTTATCGGGATTGACGGCAAACTGGACGTTGGAGCCACCGGTTTCAACACCGATCTCACGCAGGACCGCGATGGACGCGTTACGCATGATCTGATATTCCTTGTCGGTCAGCGTTTGTGCCGGGGCCACCGTGATGGAGTCGCCGGTGTGCACGCCCATGGGGTCAAGGTTTTCGATGGAGCAGATAATGATGCAGTTGTCGGCCTTGTCGCGAACCACTTCCATTTCGTACTCTTTCCAGCCCAGCAGCGACTCTTCAATCAGCAATTCGTTGGTGGGCGACGCTTCGATACCCCGGCGGCAGATCGTTTCGAACTCTTCAGCATTATAGGCAATGCCGCCACCGGTACCGCCCAGGGTGAAGCTGGGACGAATGACGGCAGGGAACCCGCTGGTGCCGGCTTCTGCTGCGATGCGTTTCTGCACTTCCCAGGCCTCTTCCAGCGTATGGGCCACGCCCGACTTGGCCGATTCCAGACCAATGCTGGTCATGGCTTCTTTGAACTTCTGACGGTCTTCGGCTTTTTCAATGGCCTGTTCGTTGGCACCGATCATCTGCACGTTGTACTTTTCCAGCACACCGTGATGGGCAAGATCCAGCGCGCAGTTCAGCGCGGTTTGCCCGCCCATGGTCGGCAGCAGTGCATCAGGGCGCTCTACTTCGATGATTTTTTCAACCGCTTTCCAGGTAATGGGCTCGATATAGGTCACATCGGCCGTTTCCGGATCGGTCATGATGGTGGCCGGGTTGCTGTTGACCAGGATGGTGCGGTAGCCTTCTGCTTTCAGGGCCTTGCAGGCCTGGGCTCCCGAGTAATCGAATTCGCAGGCCTGGCCAATAATAATCGGACCGGCGCCGATGATCAAAATGCTTTTTATGTCGGTACGCTTGGGCATGATATCTCTAGTTTTTTTCGCTCATGGAGCGGATGAATTTTTCAAACAGCACGATGATATCGTGCGGACCCGGGCTGGCTTCAGGGTGACCCTGGAAGCAGAAGGCAGGACGGTCGGTCAGCTCAAAGCCCTGCAATGAACCATCGAACAGGGACACGTGCGTGACCCGGGCATTGTCCGGCAAGGTATCGGCATCCACCGCAAAGCCATGATTCTGGCTGGTGATATAGACACGGCCGGTCTGGAGGTCCTTCACGGGATGGTTGGCCCCGTGATGTCCGTTTTTCATTTTCACCGTACGCGCGTTAAGCGCCAGGCCCATGATTTGATGGCCCAGGCAGATGCCAAATAGCGGAATGCGCTTGTCCATGACGACGCGGGCGGTTTCGATGGCGTAATCGCAGGGCTCGGGATCACCCGGGCCGTTGGCCAGAAACACTCCGTCGGGATTCAGGGCCAGCACATCGTCGACGGGCGTCTGGGCCGGCACCACCGTCAGGCGGCAACCCAGATCGGCCAGGATGCGCAAAATATTGGATTTGACGCCGAAGTCGTAGGCAACGACATGGAATGCGTCCTGGGCAGGATGGGTGTATCCCTGCGTGCGCTGCCAGGTGCCTTCCTGCCAGTCCTCGCGTTGCGCGCGAGTCACGGTTTTGGCCAGGTCCTGGCCGGTCATGCCTGCATAGCCTGCAGCCAGCTCGATCGCTTTCTGCTCGTCGGTGCCCACGAGAATGCAGGCGCCCTGGGCACCCCCTTCGCGCAGGCGACGGGTCAGCTTGCGGGTGTCGATACCGGAGATTGCCACGACGCCCTGCTCTTTAAGATAGTCGGGCAAAGACTGGGTTGAACGGTAATTAGACAGACGACGCGGGCAGTCCCGGATCACCAGACCGGCAGCATGGACCTGGGTAGATTCGACATCTTCGGGATTGACCCCGGTGTTGCCGATATGTGGATAGGTCAGCATGACAAGCTGGTTGGTATAACTGGGATCGGTCAGAATTTCCTGGTAGCCGGTCATGGCCGTATTGAACACCAGTTCGGCCACACTTTGGCCCTCTGCCCCGATGGATATTCCCTTGAAAATCGTGCCATCTGCCAGAGCTAGAATTGCGGGTGGAAACTGAGGATGATCCTCGAATATGGAAGACGTAAGCACGCAGAACCCCAAATTTTGGTATCGGTAAGTAAACCTTTCTATTATACAGAGTAAGGTTCACCGATAGAAAAAAATTCAGGCGGCGCGTGCAAGAAATCAGAAATCGGTATTGACTTCGACTTCGAATGCATGCGCCAGTTTGGCCTGATCATCAACCACCAGAAAGCGCAGCATTTCCCGGTAGCTGTTGTCCTGGTAACTCAGAATGCGCACGCGGGTACCGCGATTTTCTTCCAGGTAGCTGACCACAATGGGATGGTTATTACGGCGCAAATTGCCGATTTGCATTGAACTGGCCCGCAGATCCACAACTGGACGCCATTCTTTTCCACCGTCGTTTTCAAGAATCCAGTTTTTACGATCGCCCCGGTCTTCCCGGCACTTGACCAGGACATAGGCCTTGCCAGAGACTTTCAAGTTGGTGCTGAAAAAATCCAGATCATCGATTTTCACGCCCGCGCAGAACTTTTCCTGCCCGGGCAAAGGCAAATGCAGTCCCCGCAGCGACAGCTTGGGCAGCGACAGCAAGGCCCCTTCCACATTGATCGGCTGATCATCTGTGCCGTATACCGGCGTACGGTCAAGATTGGTTTTGGCCCAGTCCACCATGGCAGGCAATTTGTCACGCAGACAGGCGACGTCCCGGCAGGCAGCGAGCGATCGGGTGCGTTTCTGGATAATAACGGCCATGACCAGCGGCCGGTCTGTTTTGGCCAGCAGAGCCGAACTGTTGTAGAACCAGTCAGCCAGATTATGAGAGACCGCAGCGTCACGGCAGGTGTTGGCAGGCCAGCGGGCGGCAGCCTGGCGCAGTTGCTCGACCGCAACAGCGCCGAACTGCCTGAGCACGTCTGCCTCGGGCAAACACGGATTGAGGGCAATTTCTTGCTGCGCAGAACCCACCCCGACAAAAGGCCGAGCGAACGACATGATCTGGCCGGATGCGGCTGGTAGATACGTACCCGACATCGCAGCGAGTCCCGTCAGCAACATCGCCCTGCACCACTTGACAAGCATTCTGCCCTTAACCTTTTCCTGTATACAGTATTGAATGAAATAAAAGCACTGTGGCCGGAATGCTGCAACCGCCACAAAATCACATTTACAATAAGTTTCGCGTCCCACATGCATCTTGATGTCATGCGTAGCGGGTCTGTGCCGCTTTCAGCGTCGAACAACATCGGCAACTGCACATTCCGGGTGAGGCATGACCTCATCTGAATGACATATGTGTGTCAGTGGCCCTGTATTCGAACCTTGTCTGCATATTGCGGGTAATATACACGTATCCGTAAGATTTTGAAATAATCAACTGTTAATTTACAATTTAGCGCCCGTTCGCAATGACGCTTTTTGTTCCAGATCCCGGTGTCCCGGCGATTGTCGCACGCAGGAAATATTCTCTATGAGCCAGCTTGACCAATTAAAAAAATTCACAACCGTGGTTGCCGATACAGGCGACTTCGAAAGTATGCGTGAGCATCAGCCAACCGATGCCACGACCAATCCCTCACTCATTCTGAAAGCGCTTTCCAAGGACGCCTATCGCCCCATCCTGCTGGATACGCTGACGAACCATCCCGACGCCTCGGCCGCCGACACGCTGGATCGCATCCTGGTGACCTTCGGCAAACGCATTCTGGATATCGTGCCGGGCCGGGTATCAACAGAGGTCGATGCGCGTCTTTCTTTCGACACCCAGGGCACAGTCAATCGCGCCCGCCGCATCATGGAACTCTATGAGGAGGCCGGGGTAGATCGTAAACGTATTTTGATTAAAATTGCCTCCACCTGGGAAGGCATCGCCGCTGCCCGTATTCTGGAAAAAGAAGGCATTACCTGCAATATGACGCTTCTATTTTCGCTGATTCAGGCCGTTGCCTGCGCCGACGCCGGGGTCAGACTGATCTCTCCGTTCGTGGGGCGCATTTACGATTGGCATAAAAAAGCCGCAGGCAGCAATTGGGACGAAGCCGGCAATAGCGGTGAAAACGATCCTGGCGTGCAATCGGTCACACGAATTTATCAGTACTACCGCAAGCACGGCATCAAAACGCAAATTATGGGCGCCAGCTTCCGCAATACAGGACAGGTTCTCGCACTGGCCGGCTGCGATCTGCTGACTATCAGCCCGGAACTGCTGGGTGAGCTGTCTAAAAACGAGGGTGAGGTCAAGGCAAGGTTGCATGAATCACTTGCCGCCAGCATGAGCATCCCTTCGATCGCGCCGGAAGAGAAAAACTTCCGCTTCCTGCTGAATGAAGATGCCATGGCCACTGAAAAGCTCGCCGAAGGAATCCGTACTTTTGTGGCCGATGCCATCAAACTGGATGCCCTGATCGAAAGCAGCCGTACTCACGGGTAAGGAGATATCTGGTCAGGGGGAGATCAGAGCGCCCTGGCACCACGGGCGGGAACACCGCTCCCGGCCAGTGTCACAAGATATTGACTTATTGCGCGCCGCGGCGCTCCATGAAAGCCCAGGCAATTGTGCCGGCGTCCACATATTCCAGCTCGCTGCCGCTGGGAATGCCGCGCGCAATCCGCGACACCTGCAAGCCTCGTTCGCGCAAAATATCGGTCAGATAATGGGCCGTCGTTTCGCCCTCTGCCGTAAAGTTGGTTGCCAGGATCACTTCACTGACGGTACCATCTGTCGCGCGCTTGAGCAGTCGCTCGAAATTGAGCTGCGCCGGGCCGACCCCTTCCAGCGGTGCAATTCTGCCCATCAGCACATAATACAAGCCCTGATAGCCGTGACTGGCCTCGATCATATTCTGGTCGGCAGGTGTCTCGACAATGCACAGTTGGGCAGCGTTACGCTTGGGATTCAGGCACGTTTCACAAATGTCATTCTGGGAGAATGAATTGCAGAGCGCACAATGCCTGATCTCAGTCAGTGCCGTACCCAGGGCTCGCGCCAACTGATCTGCACCGGCAATATCGTGTTGCAACAAATGGTAGGCCATGCGCCGCGCCGTGCGCTGACCCACACCGGGCAGGCGTCGTAACGCCTCGATCAAGGCGCTCAGCGGTTCAGGTTCGGGCAGGATATCGCGCATCAGAAGGGAAATTTCATTCCGGGAGGCATAGGCATGCCGGCAGTGACACCGGACATTTTTTCCTGTGTGGTGGCCTCGGCTTTGCGCAACGCATCGTTAAACGCAGCCGCAACCAAATCCTCAAGCATGTCCTTGTCTTCGCCCAACAGGGATGGATCTATCGTGACGCGTTTGACATCATGACGGCAGGACATGGAAATTTTTACCATGCCGCCACCCGATTCACCATCGACCATAATATCGGCCAGCGCATCCTGCGCCTTTTTCATGTTTTCCTGCATTTGCTGGGCCTGCTTCATCAGACCGGCCAATTGATTTTTCATCATAATGAATAAGTTCCTATATAACGCAAAGTATTGCGATTGACATTAAGCGTTTTTTTGCCTGAAGGGCTCTATACTGCCGGGAACGACACGCGCACCCAGATCAGAAATCAGTGTATTAATAAATGCATTTTCCTGCACGGCCTTTTCCACCCGTTTCTGCAATGCCTCACGCTCGGCCTGCTCGACGGCGTACAGCGTATCATCACCCGTTTTGCCAAAGACCATATCGACGCGCACCACCTCATGAAAATACTCGGTCAGCGCAGTTTCCAGCTTGATCTTGGCATTCAGGTCGTTTTGTCCCTTGACGGGTATCCGCAGTGTAATCTTTTTGCGATCATACCCCATCCATTCGCAGCGCCGGGCCATTTCGGCCGTGTACCCGGCAAGCGGCAACTCGGCCACCAACTGAACCCATTCGCGCGCATTCATGGCCGACAACGACCGGCGTACCTGCGGATCTTGGTGGGTCGGAACCCAGGTCTGATCGGCTTCGACCACGACCTGATCAGTCGGCATCACATCACCTTCATCGTCGGTCTGGCCCGCCAATCCGGCCGCTTCCCAGTCCGGGGGGATATCTTCCCAGACGGGCGGACCGTCCTGATCAGCCCCGTCGTTGATGGCGGAAGGCGCTGTAGATGGAGCGGCGGGTTGCGTCACTGATACTGCTGGCTGCTTCTCTGCAGTCGCGGGCACAGGCTGCGTGGTTGCTGCTACGGATTCCGTCGCGGCTTGTGAGGATGCGGCGCTGCTCAGGGCAGGCGCCGGTTCCTCTTCCCAGGCAGGCCTTTCCTGTGTCGCCGCAACAGCAGCAACAGGAGGAACCATGACAGGCTCAGGCTGGGGCGCCAGCCTGACCGGCAGCGCAGCGTCTTGCACGATGGTCTCGCGTGTGTGGACATCTGACGCAATGACCTTCCCCGCCGCCTGGAGGGCAGCCTTATCATTGGGGTCAGGTACAGCAGCTGGTGTATCTGCTGCTGGTGCAACGGCTGTTGGCTGGCTTGCTGGCTGGCCGATCTCTGCCGGCGAGGAATTATTCAGGTTTTTTTTTTGCGGATCTGACGCAGTCGCTGCTTGTGTAGCAGTCGCAGCCGGTGTAGCAGATGCCGTGGACGCAGCAGCCGCAATTGCCGCGCTGCCATTGCCTTCGTGCCATTCGCTGGCGGTACTATGCGCCGGTTCAGTGGTAATCAGCGACAGCATGCGCAGGCAGGTCATGACAAAACCGGCATATTCGTCGGGTGACAAGGCCAGCTCATTGCGTCCGTGCACGGCAATGCTGTAGAACAATTGAAGCGTATCGGGATGGCAGGTGCGTGCCAGTCGCACGATATCTTCCTGCAGCACGGCCTCGGTCAGGGCGGTGCCCGGCAAACGCTGTTCGATGGCGATCTGCGACAACAGCACGGCCAGATCGGCCAGCGCACCACTAAATGAATAGCCGCGTTCGTACAATTCATTTGCAATATCAAGCACGCCCTGAGCCGATCCCTGGTTCAGGGAATCAAGCAGTCGCACCAGAAACCGCTGGTCGATCGTGCCCAGCATATCACGCACGGCATCGCCGGTGATATGCGAACCGCTGAATGCAATGGCCTGGTCGGTAAGCGAGAGCGCATCCCGCATGGATCCGGCTGCCGCCTGCGCAATCTGGCGCAAGCCGGGCACCTCAAAATTAATACCCTCTTCGGTCAGCACATGGTTCAGATGCGAGACAATGGCATCGGGCGGCATTTGCTTCAGATTGAACTGCAGACAGCGGGACAGGACAGTCACCGGCATTTTCTGCGGATCGGTGGTCGCCAGAATAAATTTGATATGCGGTGGGGGCTCTTCCAGCGTTTTGAGCATGGCGTTGAACGCATGCCCCGAAAGCATGTGCACCTCGTCGATCATGTATATTTTGTATCGACCGGAACTGGGCGCGTACACGGCCTGTTCCAGCAACTGGGTCATTTCCTCGACCCGGCGATTGGAGGCGGCGTCAAACTCCAGATAGTCGACAAAACGCCCTTCATCGATTTCGACGCAGGCGCGACAGACATTACATGGCCGGGAGGTAATACCGGTTTCGCAGTTAAGCGATTTGGCCAGGATGCGTGACAGCGTGGTTTTGCCCACCCCGCGTGTACCTGTGAACAACCATGCGTGATGAAGACGCTGGGTGTCGAGCGCGTTGGTCAGCGCCCGGACCACATGGTCCTGGCCGACTAGCGTTTCGAAGGAGCGTGGACGCCACTTACGGGCAAGGACAAGATAGCTCATACCGGTTATTTTAGCCCAGAAAAAACAAACGCCACCACTGGGGTGACGTTTGTTCGTGAATGCAGGGGGTGAGCCTTACTTCGGCACTGAACCTGAACGACTATGGCTGCTTCGTTCCCGACCTGACCAGTTTCACCGCCGGCCCATGCGAAGGGACCCACCGCTTTGCATTTTAACAACTTTCCGACTTGTTGTGGCAAATTTACCCTGCCCCTTCCGAGACAGTCAGCTCAAGCGGGATCCAGTCATCGGTATCCAGCGCAAAAATGGCCGCCGTCGCCGCACGCCCGTCTATCTGCGACAGCCGCTCTGCATACCGTTGCAACTGAGGTCTGTACGTTTCCCTCATACGCATCTCAAACGCGTCTTGCGGTTCGTGCTCTCGACGCGCGCCGGTTTTATAGTCCACGACCAGCCAGCCGCCATCGGTGGAAATAGCCGCATCCACAATCAGCCTGGTGCCGTCGACACCGGTCAGCTCCCACTCCTGACGTACCTGATCGTGTGACAACAGCCAGCGTCCTTTTTCAGATGCCATGCAGGCGCAAAGCAAATCATGTACGCGCTGCGCCCCGTTGCGCGCCTGCGCGTCGCGCAACCCTTCGTTTTCCAGTTGCCGCACGATAACATCCAGCGCCTTGTGCAGCCTTGCCGCATCCCACTCCCGCATGCGATCCTGGCCAATACGCGCCAGCCATGCGTGCGTCACCGTCCCAATGGCTGCCTCGTACTTGTCATCAAATTTCCAGCTGGCACCAGCAGATAGTTGCGGTAGCGGCGCTGCGGGGGCTGCCGCAAGCTGCGCCATCGCCGAATCGGCAATACGGGTGAGGACCGGCCCCCGCGTAACGAGGGAATCCGTGGCAATCCCGTCATTGGTTTGTTCAGGCGGCTCCGGCTGAGTGAGCTCAAACAACGAGTACAAACGTGAGAGCAACGAACCGCGTGGCGGATCAACGATCTGGCCGGGTTTGCAAACGATATGCGACACCAGATGCAGTCGCTGGCGCGCGCGCGTCGCGGCGACATACAGCAAACGATCCAGTTCGTATTCACTGCGCTGTTTTTCCATGGCACCCAGCATCGCCGACAGTTTGTCGGTTTCCTCTGCCGCCCGTGGTTTGATCGGTCCCATCAGCAGGCGGTTCCGACTGCGTTCAAAGCGCAATAACGGCGCGGTATCGGCGCGCGGTCGCCGGTGCAGACCATAAAGGATGACCTCTTCAAACTCCAGCCCTTTCGATTTGTGCATGGTCATGATTTCGACAGCGGCGTGCTGCGTGCTGGATGCCGAGTACAGATGCGCCAGGGCTTCCTCGAGATCGGCCGGATTCAGATCGCCATAGGGCGCGAGTTGGTCAAGCAACTCGAATACGGCCTGAAAATCGGCAAACGCGGTATCCGTCGCATAAACACCGTACCCGCCGAGGGCACGCCAGACCGCTTCCGCATGTGAAGAAAACGTCATGTCATCGGCAAGATGACTGCGATCGAGCATGATGCGGGCGCAGTGTTTCAGACGGGACCATTCGTCGCCCAGCAGCGGCGCAAACTCTGCTTCGCGCATCAGAATGGTTTGCAGGCAAAAGGGAATCGTCTCCCGACTATTTCCGAACAGCAGCGTGAGCGACTTGAGTGTCAGCCCGCAGACCGGCGAACGCAGCACCGAGAGCCACGCCACCCTGTCTGCAGGATGGGCGAGCGCCCGAATGACCTGGACCAGATCGCTGACCGATTGCTCGGCCCGGATCGGGTTCAACTCGACGGCACGTACCGGTATTCCGTGACGCTGCATCAGCAGCATGAGCGCCCCCATATGCGACCGGGCCTTTACTAGAATCGCCACGGGATGTTCACTATCGGGGTGCGCTTCCAATGCCGCCCGCACAAGCGCAAGCGTCTGCTCCTCGGCCTGCGTCTGAGCATCCCGAGGGTCGCTGTCTTCCCATTGGTAGATGGGATGAAACCGCACTGCCGCCCCCTCTGAGGCCGGATTGAAGGCGACCGAGTCGGTGTACCGGATGGCGCCCAGCGCCAGATCATTCTGTTTCGGAAATACCTGACGGAAAGACTGGTTCACCCAGTTGACAACACCGGCCTGGGAACGGAAATTTTCGGTCAGAATCAGTTTTTCCAGCGCAAGCCCGTTGATGCCGTCCCTGGCGACGCCCAGAAATAGGCCGACATCAGCTTTGCGAAATCGGTAGATGGATTGCATCGGATCGCCGACCAGAAACAGCGTACGACCGTCTCCCGGACTCCAGCCCAGCGTGAGCTTTTCGATCAGTTGAATCTGTATCTGACTGGTATCCTGAAACTCATCGATCAGGATATGGGAGATGCGTGCGTCCAGTTTCAACAGCATCTCGGAAGGGTCATCGGTATGACCCAGCGCGAACGCCGCCCTTTCGGCGATTTCAATGAAATCGACCTGCTTTTCCTCACGGAACACCAGCATCAATTCTGCAGCCGCCAGTTTGAGCGCCCGCAACAGGGAGCGAATAATTTTTTCCTGAGCTGCACTGAGCACTTCCGACGGCAGCCCTCCGACCTGGGCGAGCATGCTCACCCATGCCGCAGCGTCGCCTTCGCAGGCGTTCAGCCAGTCCTGCATGTCCTGTTTGTGTGCGCTTTTTGCAGGAAACCCTTCCTTGACCGTCAGGCGCTTGCGCAAACCGCCACTGCCGGTCAGAAGCAGGCGCGAGAGCGCCTGCCATTGCGGCAGCGCATCGACAGAAGTCGCAATCGGCGAACCGTTCCAGTCCTCCAGGGTCTCGTACATACGTGTGGCCGCCTCCGCCTGGCTGGCCGCGGCCAGACGCACAATCGGCGCCAACTGATCGGCATAACCCAGGGGCATGACATCGGCCAGCGTCTGCAGCTTCTGTTCCATGACCTCAGTGAGCGCAAAGCGCAACTGAGTCATGGCGGCTTCGGTATCAACGGTTTCGTGCAGCCACTGGTCACGCCGGGCCAGCATTTCCACGACCAGGCGCTCTACCGAGGCCAGGTCGATATCCATATGACGCAGCACATCCTGCACACATTCATCATGATCGACATGCTCCAGCAAACGCCTGGCCGCCTGCGCATAGAGTTGTTCGGGATTCGTGGCAATCCCGGGCATGCCGCCCATGGCGGACATCCAGGGCATGGAACGGACCAGTTGCGCACAAAACGCATCAATGGTGCGCACTTTAAGGCGGGCAGGATGATTCAGAAGATCCCAGCCTTGCTGCGCGTTGCGCGCCAGGGCAGCGCGGGCGAGGCGCCAGCTGTTTCTCTGGTGCTCATGGACAGGCTCCTGCTCGGACAAACCGGCGTGCAGTTTTTTGAGCACACGGGCGTGCATTTCCGAGGCCGCCTTGCGCGTGAATGTGATTGCCAGAATTTCTTCAGGCTTGGTAACACCGGCCAGCAAGGCCAGGATCCGGTCCGTCAGCAATTCGGTTTTGCCGGATCCGGCGGGTGCCTGGATAATAAAGGATTCGTCCGGTTGCAGTGCCCGCGCCCGGGCTTCAAAATCGCTTGGGCGACGTTCACTCATCTTCGCTCTCCTGCTCCAGCCTTAAAAACGGCAACACATCACAATAGGTCAAGTCCTTGACCGCCCAGGTCAGGTTTTCGGCAGCGCCATCCGAGAATTGCCGCGCCAGTTCCTGCAGGCTATGCTCCCATCGGTCCAGCAACGCTGCCCAGGATTCCTGGGGTGACACTTTGGCCAGCGGCGTGAGGCCCCCGATTCCGCTGCCACTGTCGCCCAAACCAGCCAACCCGGTCTGTTTGGCATTCAGTTTTGCAAACAGCAGTGCTTCGACATCGCGGCGATGTCCGGCTTCGTCTGGCTGGCGCAGCACGGTCGCATAAAGCGGCAGTTGCAGGTTGACCGGCTGCGGCCGCAACCAGTCTTTCTGAAAGTCGGGCGTGCGTTGCCCTGATTTGTAGTCCATGACCACGAGCGCGCCCTGTTCGGTTTCATCGATTCGGTCGACACGCAAATTGACCCTGACTTGCGCATGAGACCAGGTGGCGGCCTGTTCCACACCAGAAATATGAAAGGCCGGGCGATCACGTTCCAGATCCAGCAGTGCCATCATAATTACGTGGCTCCGTTCCTTTTCCAGCATCGCCAGTACAGGTGACACGCCGCCCAGGGTCTGTTCCGCGGCCATCTCGACCGCCTGGGTCACCAGTTCGTGCTGCCGGTCCGCGTCCAGTTGCGACAGGCGTTCTGAAGAGGCGAGCATTTCCCAGACTTTTTGCGCCACACTATGCAAAAACGTGCCGCGAATGGCCGCATTCAACGATTCAGGATACGGCTTGAGACCTTTGGCCAGCAGGCGATACCGCACATACGCCCACAGGGGGTTAAGTGCCTGGGTTTCCAGCAGATCAGATCCGGCTTCGAGCGTTTGCGTGAGTGGCAGGCCTGTGTTGTCTGTCAGGTTTTCAAGTGGCAGACGCATGCTGCGGGCAAGCGACGACGAAGCTGCGTCGGGGGATTCGGCCAACCCGGGCGCAGCGACCGTCGGTTCAGGAATCCCATCGTTGACCAGATTACCAATTAAAGGAGATGGCCGCAATGCCCGATCGGCGTCGGCCAGCGGGTAACTGAGCACAACGCTGGGGGCGACGCTGCATAGCGCCTGGAGCATGTCCATGGCCCAGCGTTTTTCCCGTTCTGCCGTCGCGCGCGGTGCACCGGCACGCGCCAGCGCCGGCACCGGCAAAAACGGATTGGGATCGGGGCTGGCCGGCAAAACCTCATCGGTCAGGCCCAGCACCCAGACCGCATCCCACTGGCCATACTCGGCCTCCAGGAAGCCAAGCACATCAAGCCGTACATTCGGATCGCGTTGCGGCTGGAACATGGTATCCCGCGCCATTCGCTGCAACAAGGCAATGGCGCTCGTGCCGGACAGGCGACCTGCGTATTGATCCAGCAAAGAAAAAGTATGGAGCAAGGCATCGAAGGCAGCGCACACCTGGTAATTGGTACTGGACAACGCCTGTCCCGGAAATCCAAGTAGCGCAAGCGTTTCGCGCACCACTTGCGTCCAGTGCTCGGTCGTCCGGCGTCCGCCGGCTGTCGCCTGCTGCCAGTATGCATAAGCCTGACGAAAGACATAGGAAAAATCAGGGGCCTGACGATCCAGTTGGGAAAAAACCTGATCAGTATGCCAGGCGATTGTTTGCGAATCGCGCACACGCGCATCGAGCACGGCCATGGCCGATTGCTCAGCCGCCGTTGCTCCGCAAAACCCGGCCAGCAGCGCCTCACCCAATTGCCGGGGTTTGACCGCTCGTCGCTCAACCAGGGTGGCGATGAGCGACAGCCAGCGAAATGCTGCCCGGACAGCTGACCAATCGGCAAGTGCGCGCCCCACTGTCAGGTTATAGCCATAGGCAGGGGCAAAAGGCGTCGGCGACAGCTCGCGATCCAGCACCCGTCGGGCGAAAACGGCGTCGGCCTCCATGGAAGGCGAGACAATGGCCACGCGTCGCTGCGGATTGACCGCCAGTTGCGCTGCTGCCCAATGCGCCGCCGCGATCCATTCCCGGCTGCGATCTTTTTGCGCGCGCAGCGTGCGCTGCGACTGCGGGAACCCAGGCAGCGCAAGCGAAACGGTACGACACCCTCGTTGCGCGCAGGCCTGCAACAGAAGGCGCAAGCGTGGTGAAAACTCGTTGAACCCGGCCAGCACAATTGTCGCAGGCAGGCGAGCCAGACGCCCATCTGCAATGGCATCGACCAGCGTGTTATATAACTGATTATCGTCCTGAGCATCCAGCTCGCGACAACGTAATTCATACTGCTTTCGCCACATCATGAAACGCATAAATTCGTCTGTATACTCATGCGGCTGTACCTGAATCTGCCATTCGTCAAGCTCGTGACTGGCCGCCATGGCACGCATCGCTGCCTGTTGCAGGTCCAGAAGCGGCGTATCGCCCTGCAGCGCTTCGACAGCCTCTTCCCACAAAAGCCGGGCAGCGAAAGGGCTGAGCTTGTGTCTGCCTACCGTGTTGTCTCCACAAAAAAGCCTTTCCTGATGCAACTGATCGCGCCACCGGCTCAGCGAACACGTAGGCGGCAATTGCAGAACGGCCCTGGACTGACCCGCCAGCTCAAGCAACAACGCCTGCACCCGCCAGACCAGGCGGTTATTGACAGTGACAATGACCGTGGTGTCGGGATCGAGCGTGGCGACCGTTTCAGCGGTGATTTCATCAATTGAAAGGCTCATGTATATATCCGTAAATCATGTTCGTTGCCGGGCAATCGGAGCGCTTTGGACGTAAAGCAGTATTATGACAGGCATTGAATGGCATGACTTCGCTTGCGCCGCAACATTCGGTTCATACGATAGCTACAGACTGTCATCACACGTTCATCTTATTGCTGTACCCTAGGCAGACTCGTATTACAAATCAAATAGATTCTTGCGGGAGCGCAATCCGCTAACCTATGGGAACCAAGACCCGGCGCGGCATTGCAGCATAAAATGTAGTATCAGACTTGAAATATTTACTGGATTGCCAGGGTACAAGCCGCTAAAATGACGACTCTTCCGGTGGTGTTACGCGCAATCATCGGGTCCGCACTTGCGGCCTTCGCCTCATAACCGGCCCGCAACAAAACCATTTACCACCTTCGAAGATTTACGCGACGGCACCTTGCCCCATTGCCACCCCACCATTCACGCTGCATGCAGCCATAACCAGAAGGAGAATAAGATGAAAGATGTACTGCTCAAACTGGTTTTGTCCTCGTTAGCAGCGCAATTGAGCTACGGTGCATTTGCCGCCGATAATCCGGATGATGATCAGAAACGCAAAAGCAAAACGATTCAGGGTCTGACCGAAGTCGTTCGCCAGGTCGAAGCTCAAACCCAGGGTAAAGTGGTGTTGCTCACCCCCAGGCTGAAAGATGGCAAGCCGCATTTCGAAATGCTGGTTTCTCAGGGCGGGCAATTTCAACGGCACTTTGCCGATCTAAATAATCTGGACAGCGACGGCACGCCGGCTGATACCCCAGATTCGCACAAAGCGGGCTGACCCGCCCCCTTTATTATTGGAATTCGTCGTTTTATTGGAATTCGTCCGTTCGGCGCGACGCACTATGCACGTCGCGCCATCGGATCGCAATCTTTTCGCCCGAGCACTGGACATAATGACATCATGATGTCATTATGTCGTTATGAATACGATCTCCGATGCCGGCAGCCTGCCGCTATACGCAAGAGTAGAAGCGATATTACTCAAAGACATCTCCGAGGGCCTGCTTGGTCCTGGCGATCAGTTGCCTCCTGAGGAGCAATTGATAGACCGCTTTCAGGTCAGTCGCACCACCATCCGCAAAGCCATAGAAAACCTGATCGCCAGCGGGCGGGTGGAAATCCGGCGCGGCAAGGGGACGTTCGTCACGCAACCCAAGATCACGCAAGCGCTGACTGAATTAACGGGCTTCGCCGAAGATATGGTCATTCTGGGCCGGCACCCCTCCTCTCGCCTGCTGGATAAAAAGCTGATCGCAGCAGACAAAGCGGTCGCCCATGCGCTTGATAAACTGCCCGGCACACTGGTCTATAAAATCGAACGCGTACGTCTTGCCGACGGCATGCCCATGTCGTTTGACGAAACTTATCTGCCAAGGAACATCGGCGAAAAGGTCGTCAGCAACAATCTGGAGATCGAACCGATTTTTGATCTGCTGGAAAACAAATACGCGCTGCCACTCATTGAAGCGCGGTATCAATTGGAAGCTGTGGTTGCCGATCAGATCGTCGCGCAGGCGCTCAACATCGAATGCGGTGCGCCGATCTTTCTGATCGAACGTACATCCTACACAACGGGACAGCAGCCCATCGATTACGAAAAACTGTATTACCGCGGCGACTCGATCCGATTTGCAACGCAGCTGTCACGACGGCCACGTTCACCTGCAGGCGAGCGCTGATGGACATGACAACCGTGTTATGGCTATTTGCAGTCGCCTTCGGTGCCAGCGCACTGGGCGGTATGCTGGGTATGGCCAGCGGCATCTTTATCGTTCCCATCCTGATTCTGGCTTTCGGCATTGATATTCATGTCGCGATCGCCGCCAGTATCGTCTCGGTGATTGCCTGTTCCTGTGGCAGCGCGTCACCCTTTCTGAAGGGCCGATTGACCAATGTCAAACTGGCAATTGTCCTGGAAACCGCCACTACACTGGGCGCGTTAACGGGTGTATTGCTGATCGGCATTATTCCCACCCCGTTTCTCTATGCCCTTTTTTCTCTTATCCTGGTTCTCTCAGCCCAGCAAATGATGGCGCGGCGGCAGCAATTGACCCGCAACACGCCGCCGGACCCCGCGAGCTGGGCAACGCGCCTGCGTTTGCACGCCAGCTTTCCCGACCGCGCACTGGGTACGGACATCCCGTATCAGGTGGATCGCGTGCCACTCGGGCTGTTTCTCATGTATGGCGCGGGCGTCATCTCGGCGCTGTTGGGCATCGGATCGGGCGTATTGAAAATTCCAGCTATGGACACGGCCTTGCGGCTTCCCATCAAGGTTTCATCAGCGACATCCAATTTTATGATAGGCGTTACTGCTGCGGCCAGTGGAGGCGCCTATCTGGTCAGGGGGGATATCGACATGGGCATTGCCGGCCCGGTCGCGCTGGGCTCAGTCGCGGGGTCGCTGGCCGGCGCCCGACTGCTGATGCGCATGCCCGCAGAAAAATTGCGGATTCTGTTCTCTGTCGTGCTTATCGCGCTTGCCATACAGATGATGTTGAGCGCGCTTGATATTCAAATATGGGGGGCTGATACGTGAACTCATCAATAAACGCACCTGATCGCCACGACGGGCTCATCGCCGCCTTGCTGTGGTACGGCACGCTGCTGGCCTCGGCAGTGATCGGCGCCGGCATTCTATTGGCCGCAGCCGATGCATTGGACCCTGCCCTCGGAATGGGCGCCATCGGTTACGGTCTGATCAAAATCGGCGTTGTCATTTTTATTCTGCTTCCGGTCTCGCGTGTCATGCTGATGATGATCCTGTTTTTACAGGCGCGGGATTACGTATACATGGCCATCGCCGCCCTCGTTCTGGCCATTATCGGGACGGGCGTGCTGATCGGGCTGTAGATGAAGAAAAGCCCCGTACCGTCAGGTTCCGGGGCTGATCGCTTGAGCCGCAAATTGCTTAAATTTTGCAGGCATCACCACAGTCGTTATCAACTTCGGGTACGTTCTCGTCGAGCTTGTTGATCAGCTCGGCGTTTTTCTTTTCGATGGCATCGAAATCAATATTGTCCAATGCGGATTCAAAATCGGTATCGTCGTTCACAGGATAATCTCCGGAGGGCATGAGTCATGTTCCATTTTAAAGCATATGGACTGGCTTGTCTGTATCGGGTTTGAAGAATCGAAAAGGCAATCCAGCGTGCAACGCGTCTGTGGCCCTTCGGTCTTTCCTAATTGAACTGCAGAATCGGGGGAAATAAAATCCGAAATAGAGATCATTGAGATATAAAAATGGGCATTTCCGAAATGGGCGTTTCCGTTATGAAGCTTAACAATAACGAAGTTCACACCAACCGTACTGCGTTACTGAGAAGCGTTGCAAACACAAGCGTTGTAAACACTTTAGATGCAGCAAAAACCAGTGATGAACAAATCGCCACTATGCTAGATTGCGCTGCTATAGTATTACGTCGCCATTCTCTATTTCAACAGAGCCCAGCGTTCCCATTTAAACTGACAAACGGCAATGGCATGATACACGCGCGGATTAACGTTCCTGTGCCGCTCAAACAAGTTACCGAGATGAATTTACAGTTAGCCGAGCTGATTGCGGAAAAAATGGACGATATCCCAAACGGCTTCCACGTTACTTTCAAATGGGTAGATCAATGAGTGTTGATAACATTGATTTTTTGAATTTCTCCTCAGCGATTCTTACCCCGACTGCCTCAGAAATTGAAATTCGAGCTGCGATTAGTAGAGCATATTACTGTGCATACCATAGCGCAAAAGATTTTCATCATGGCTTAGACTCACCCGGTTCGGCTAGAACTGACAATTGCGGCGTACACGAGACGCTAATCCGCCAATTAATCAATCCGACGATCAGGTCGAGTAAATTGCGTTCAAAATCGCGTTCTATCGGCTATCTGTGTCGGTCACTTAAATCAGAACGTGAAGCCGCCGATTATGATCTGAAGTGCAATTTGGAAATCACCACAGGGCGACAGGTGATTGCGGAGACTTATTCCTTGCTAGAACATATTTCATCATCATAAGGCTCTGTTTCAATGGGATCGACGAAGTTGCATACCTTCGGTCTTTCCTAATTGAACAGCAAAATAGGCATGAATTAAAATCAGGCATAAATCATTCAGGTGTAAATATGGGTATATCGCAAGAAGCTATTTGACAAAAATCTATGAATGTTTTCCCTGTTTACAGTGAAAATCTCAACGCTGCTCAATTCGCGGAGTTAGTGAAAACAAGGAAACATTTAATCAACAAATCTGAAATTGTCCCTGTCGTTTCAGAAAGAAAAAACTTAGTTGCTTTCCACGTCCTATACAACCGCCCCGTTTATAAACCTATTTGGGGATTTAAACCAATTAGCCGATGAGTCATATTCCATCGCCGCAGAATACGAATCCGTCCTCACTGAACGAAGCCACAATCAACAGACTGCTCGACACTCATATACGCGATCAGGAATTAAAACTCAGAGAGCTTACGGTTCGAGAAAGAGAGATAGAGCAGCAAGCAAAATTTGCCACAAAAACACTTGAAGCTGAAATGAGGGACAGAGCCGCTGAACGGTCACATATTCAAACCACTGTTCGTTACAGACTGTACTTTTGCGGGACCGTTTGTCTTGGTCTGATGATTTTCTGCGGATTCGGTTTGTATCAAAACAAAGATGCGCTGGAAGAGAAAATGATAACGATTATCGCAAGCGCTGGTTTTGGAGCGTTTGGGGGTTACGGGTACCGTGTGTATGCAGAGAAGTCCTCGGATGAAGCATCTTGAGCGATAAATGTGGCCTCGCCGACAGGAATCGAACCTGTAATTGGCCCTTAGGAGGGGTCGGTTATATCCATTTAACTACGGCGAGAACGCATATTGCAGATGTCATCTTCGACCAGGGTGGCCGATATGCCGCTACATGAATCCAGACGCAGGGCACCCGGCATTATATGCGAAATCAACAATTTGATGTGCGACCGCTGCGTGGAGCCAGGCCAAATAAACCCCTTTTGGTACTCAAAGACGCTCTTTTTACCTGCCCTGTTGCCAAAATTCAACCGTCATTGGCGACATGGACCGCACTGGCCTGCAACAGTTCCACCAGCACCTGGGGATTGAGCGCCAGCAGGTATCCGCGCCGCCCCCCATTAATGTAAATCAGCGGCAAATCCAGCACGCTTTGCTCAACCCACACAGGCATGCGCTTACGTGTCCCGAAAGGCGAAGTTCCGCCAATCTGGTAGCCGGAGTGCCTGGGCGCCACCGCCAGCTGGCACGGTTGCATTTTCTTGACCCCTGCCTGGCGCGCCAGGTTTTTCATAGACACTTCGCAATCGCCATGCATCAACATCACATGGGGCTTGGCGTGTTCGTCTTCCAGAATGAGCGTCTTGACGACCGCATGGGGCTCAATGCCCAATTGGCTGGCCGCTTCCGACGACCCGCCATGATCGACATACTGGTAGATGTGTTCGGTGTAAGCCACCTTGTGCTTTTTCAGCAGTTGGGTAGCGGGTGTTTCGGAAACGTGTTTGCTGGCGGCCATATATACCTGACTGATTTTTGAATCATTGCTAAAGCAGGTTATTTTAATGCAGGTTATTTATCCCACGCCAGAGGCCGTTACCTCAAGCACGAGGATGATGCTGCGCATGCAGCTGCTTGAGCCGTTCACGCGCGACGTGGGTGTAGATTTGCGTCGTGGAAATATCGGCATGCCCCAGCAGCAACTGCACCACCCGCAGATCGGCGCCATGATTGAGCAGATGCGTGGCAAAAGCGTGACGCAGGGTATGCGGCGACAGCGGCGCGTGAATATCGGCCTGCAACGCGTACTTTTTGATCAATTGCCAAAAGGCCTGGCGGGTCATACCGGTGGCGCGCCGGGTCAGGAAAAGATCATCCGATTGTCTGCGTCCCAGCAGTTCTGGCCGCGCTTCTTTCAGGTACCGCTCAAGCCAGTATGCGGCCTGCGCGCCCAGGGGCACCAGCCGATCCTTGCCCCCCTTGCCCATGACGACCCTGACCACATTTTCGTTCAAACTCAGATGCAGTACTTTCAGGCTCACCAGCTCGGTGACCCGCAGGCCGGACGCATAAAGCGTTTCAAGCATGGCGCGATCACGCAGCCCCAGCGCATCCCGCGTGTTGGGCGCTTCAAGCAACTGGTCAACCTGCTGTTCACTCATGGTTTTGGGGAAACGTGCGGGCTGACGGGCCGAATGTAATGTCAGACAGGGGTCTTCCTGGATCTGACCCGTGCGAATGGCCCAGGCGAAATAGCGCTTGAGCGTCGCCAGCCGGCGGTTGGCCGTGGACGCTTTGCTGTGGGCATGGCCGGCAGCGAACCAGGCCTCAATATCTTCACGCCTCGTGTGCAGAAGACGGCCGGGTGGTTTCTGCTTTGCCAGAAAATCTGCGAGTCCGTTCAGATCACGTCGATAGGCCAGGAGCGTATTCTGTGCCAACCCGTCCTCCAGCCACAAGGCATCGATGAACGGGTCGATATCCTGTTGATGGGCCGGCTCAGCTTTCGGGGTGCGCATAGTTATTTATTCATAGCAAAAAATGATATTGGCAAACTGCGGCTGCGTTCTGCACTATGATCTGATTCTAGCTCAAATTCTGCCAACCCGAATCCGATCTTCTCTTATGCATGTTGCTCTGCTGGTTATACCTGACTGTCTCATTGTCGCGCTGGGCTGGGTCCTTCTGCATAAACTGAAATTCTCCCGCGAATTTTTCACCAACACCGAAAGACTGGTTTACTACATCCTGTTTCCGGCCCTGCTGATCCAGTCTATCTCGTCTACACCCATTTCCGCCGGTTCGGCAGGCCGGCTACTGGCCGTCTCGCTGCTGCTGTGCCTGGCCGGTTACCTGGCAGCCTGGCTGGCCCGTCCCCTTTTGAAACCGCGGCCCATTGCCCTGGCCTCTTTGGCGCAGTGCGCCTATCGGTTCAACACGTACATCGGTTTTTCCCTGTCGGCTGCGCTGGCCGGCAGCGAAGGCCAGGCCATTATGGCGGTCATCGTCGGGTTTTCAGTGCCCATCGCCAACATTCTGGCCGTCAAGTCCCTGGCGCGCTTTCAGGGGGCTAATGTCTGGCTTGAGATTCTGAAAAACCCCCTGGTGCTGGCCACCCTGACCGGTCTGCTGCTGAGTTTTTCAGGCCTGGGGCTGGAGCATACACTGGCGGTGACCCTGTCCAAACTTGGCAACAGCTCCATCCCGCTGGGTTTGCTGTGCGTCGGCGCCAGCCTGTCGCTGGGAGGTGCGAGCCAGGATCGCGGCGTGATTACCTGGATTCTGGCGATCCGGCTGATGATTATGCCCGTCTTCGCCCTGGCGCTTGCTCTGGGCCTGTCGCTGTCACCCCTGGAAACCCATATTCTGGTCCTGTTCGCCGCCTTGCCGCCCGCTTCTGCCGCCTATATTCTGGCTGCACGCATGGGGGGAGATGGCCGGTGTGTGGCGACCGCCGTCTCTGCAGGCACCGTACTGTCGGTCCTGACAATTCCCTTCTGGTTGTTTATCGGTGAGAAATTGGTAAATTAGCCACGAAACAAGTATTATTTTTTATTGATTTTGAAGTAGTTCCAGCGGTTTTCTGATAATTTACATTATGTTTCTATCCGAAACGGCCCCGATTTCCATGTCAAATTCCGATTCTGTCGCCCCTCAGGCCCTCGCCTCTACCTCCCTGTTTCTGGCCGACGAAGCCGCCACCCAGGCATTGGCGCAACAGCTCTCAGCCATTTTTTCCGATTACTTTTCAAATAGTTACGAAAATAACCCAGATGAAAACAAGAGCGCCCGGGTTTACCTCAAAGGCGATCTGGGCGCCGGCAAAACGACCTTTGTCCGGCACTTTTTAAAGGTAATGGGGGTGCAGGGACGAATCAAGAGCCCAACCTATACTTTGCTTGAAACCTATAATCTTTCTAGTTTATACTTGTATCACTTTGATTTTTATAGATTTACCGATACTGACGAATGGCTTGATGCCGGCTTTCGTGAAAATCTGGGCGAGAACGCAATTGTATTCATAGAGTGGGCAGAAAAAGCAGGACCTGGGCTACCATTGCCCGATCTTGAGCTGTACCTGATATACGAATCGGCTGGAAGAACGGCACAATTTAACGCTTTTTCGGAAAAGGGCAAGACATGGATAACACAGCTCATTCACAGGGGAACGCCAACCAGCGAAAAATAAGTCGTCGGCGTATTCTGGGTGCGTCAGCCACGCTGCTGTCCCTCCCTGTCATCTCAAAAGTCGCCTCGGCTGCAGGCGGACAAATTCTGGCCGTTCGTACCTGGCCGGCCGACGAATATACGCGGGTCACGCTGGAATTGAACGCGCCGCTCAAAGCCGAACACTTTATGCTCAGCGGCCCGAATCGCCTGGTCGTGGATATCCAGGGCCTGAGCATCAGCCAGGCACTCAATTCGCTGATTTCCAAAATTCGTCCCAATGATCCCTATATCTCAACGGTACGTGTCGCCCAGAACCGGGCCGATGTGGTGCGCCTGGTTTTTGACCTGAAACAGGATATTGCGCCCCAGGTATTTACCTTGAAACCGGTAGGCGATTACCAGTACCGTCTGGTACTTGACCTTTATCCAAAAGTGGCCAAGGATCCGATCCTGGCGCTTGCTCAGGACCTGGAAAACGATCCACTGGCCCAGGTCCTGGACAATCTGGCCCAGAACAACAGCAATGCGCCCGTTCCGTCCGTCAGCGGCCAGGTCAATCCGGCCACGGCCGGGCGCCAGCCATCGCGTGCCAACCCCAATCGCCCCATCCTGGTGGCGATTGACCCCGGCCATGGCGGAGAAGACCCGGGCGCCATCGGCGGACGCGGCACACGTGAAAAAGACATTGTGCTGGCCATCGGCCGTCATCTGCGCGATGTCATCAATTCACAACCCAATATGCGGGCCTATATGACCCGCGACTCTGATTTCTTCGTGCCACTGCATGTGCGGGTGCAAAAAGCGCGTCGCGTCAAGGCCGATCTGTTTGTCTCCATTCATGCCGATGCCTTTACCAATCGCTCCGCGCGTGGCACGTCGGTATTTGCACTATCCCGCAACGGCGCGTCCAGCGCTGCCGCAAGATGGCTGGCCAAGAAAGAAAACGCCTCGGATCTGATCGGCGGCCTGGACATCGGCTCGCATGACCGGCAAACCGCGAGCGTACTTCTGGATATGTCCACCAACGCGCAGATCAACGATTCTCTCAAAATCGGACATCGCGTGCTGGGCTCGCTGGCGCGAATCAACGGCATCCACAGTCGCAAGGTTGAACAGGCCGGCTTTGCCGTGCTCAAGGCACCGGATATCCCTTCCATCCTGGTTGAAACTGCATTCATCAGCAATCCGCAAGAGGAAAATTTCCTGCGTAGTCCGGCTAACCAGCGCCAGATCGCCCAGGCGATTTTCTCTGGGATGAATGATTACTTCTCAACCAACCCGCCGCTGGCGCGCGTCGGCTGATCCGTTTTTCCTGACACGCGTCCGACGCGCCGGTCGTGCCTGGCACGGCCGCCTTGCTGCCTGAACGGCGCGTTAATCATCGCCCCCGCCTCACAATGCCTCTGCCCGAGGCATTTTTCATTTGTACCTGCGCATCGCGGCCGCGACAAACCGCAAGCACGAGGCCGTCCAAACAAGCTAAAATGCACTATTGCACTGCTTTTTTAATCTTGCTCATGCCCGAACGCCGCCATATCGCCGCTCTTCCCGACACGCTGATCAGCCAGATCGCCGCCGGTGAAGTCATTGAACGCCCGGCCTCCGTATTGAAGGAATTGCTGGAGAACGCGCTGGACGCCGGTGCGCGCAGCATCGAAATCCGGCTCGATGGCGGGGGCATTCGCCGTATTTGCATTACAGACGACGGTCACGGTATTCCCAAGGACGAACTGACGCTCGCGCTCACCCGTCACGCCACCAGTAAAATCAACAGCCTGGATGATCTGGAATCGGTCAGCTCCATGGGTTTTCGAGGCGAGGCGCTGGCCTCGATTGCCTCGGTCGCCCGCCTGACGCTGACCTCGCGCACCGCCGACGACGATCACGCCTGGCAGATTGATGGTACGGCTCTGCAGGTCGGTCCCGCAGCAGGTAGTATCGGCACAACCATTGATGTTCGTCAGTTGTTCGATGCCGTCCCGGCGCGCCGCAAGTTCCTGAAGTCAGAAGGGACCGAACTGGGTCACTGCGTTGTAGTAGCCGAACGCATTGCGCTGGCCAATCCGGACATCGCCTTCCGCCTGTTCCACAACGGCAAGGCCTACAGACAATGGATGCCTGTGGACGCCCTGCAGCGCATTCGCGATGTGCTTGGCAACGAGTTCACCCAGGCTGGCCTCCCGATTGAGGCCCGCTTGCCGGCCGCCAGCCTGCACGGCCTGACCACACTGCCCAATGCAGCAAGGGCGCGTGCCGATCGCCAGTATCTTTACGTCAACGGTCGATTCGTCCGGGACAGAACGGTAACGCACGCGGTGCGCGCGGCATACTCCGATGTCCTGCATGGAGACCGCCAGCCGGCTTATGTGTTGTTTCTGGAAATTGATCCTGCGGCCGTCGATGTAAACGTCCATCCTGCCAAGCACGAAGTGCGCTTCCGTGACAGCGGCGCCATACACCGCTTCGTCGGGCAGGTCCTGACTGAAGCGCTGGCCGGGGTCGGCGGGGAAGCGTCTGCAGCCAACGCACTGCCCGCCAGACTGCCTGCTGGACTGCAACCCGCAATGGACGAAACGGGAAGCGGACCGCAAACATCTGCAACGCAACATTATTCCCTGTCTTCCAGCCCGATAAACGGATCGACCGGCTCCCGGGTCACCCCCGGCTACCAGCCTTCCCTGCACTTACACACCCCTGCCTCCGTGCCATCAGAAAGCTGGAAGCAGTTTTATGCCCCGGCGGACCCCGTTGCGCGCCATTTAAATGGCGCCGAAAATGAACCATCATCGCCCATACATGTGCTCAACGACATCGGTCTTACGAGTCGCAATGGGGTCGCCGGAACCGGTCTGCCCGATTCTGGCGATGCAGCCGATCCTTATCCGTTGGGCATGGCCCTGGGGCAATTGCATGGCATCTATATTCTGGCACAAAACGCCAGGGGGCTCATTCTTGTAGATATGCATGCCGCCCACGAACGAGTCGTGTACGAACGCCTGAAAACGCTGCTCGACCAACAGGCCCTGCCGCAGCAGGAACTGCTGGTACCGTATGTCATCCATTGTTCCGAGCGTGATATCGCCATCATGGAAAGCCATCAGGACCAACTGACGACACTCGGACTGACACTCAGCGCGACCGGACCGCGTTCCCTGGCCGTTCGTTCAGTGCCCGGTCTGCTGGCCGGCGGCGACATTGAATCGCTGGTACTGAACGTGCTCAAGGAACTGGACATGGTAGGCCATTCCGAACAATTGACCGGCCAGCGCAACGAGTTACTGTCGACCATGGCATGCCATGGATCGGTCCGCGCCAATCGTCGGCTCACAATTGAAGAAATGAACGCCCTGCTGCGCCAGATGGAACATACAGAACGCGCCAACCAGTGCAATCACGGGCGCCCGACCTGGTTTCAGTGGAGCATGAACGACCTGGATCGTCTGTTCATGCGTGGTCAGTGACACAAGCAGTATTTTGTCTCGCCGGACCTACGGCGTCAGGGAAAAGTGCCAGTGTGCTGGCGCTGGCACAGCGCTGGCCCATCGAAATCATCAACGTGGATTCAGCCACCATCTATACCGGCATGGATATCGGTACGGCCAAACCCACACCCGCTGAACAGGCCCAGACCCCGCAGCACCTGCTGGACATCCGTGATCCCACAGAATCATATAGCGCTGCCCAGTTTGTGCAGGATACGCAACAGCTGATTGAGCAGATTCGTGCGCGTGGCCGAATTCCGGTACTGGCCGGCGGGACCATGATGTACTTCAACGCGCTACGCCAGGGCTTGCATGCACTGCCGCAGGCCGACCCGCAAATCCGTGCGAAGATCGATACGATGGCGCAACAGCAGGGCTGGCCGTTTGTGCACGATACGCTAAAGCGCCTTGATCCTGTTACCGCAGCGCGCCTGTCTCCCAATGACCGCCAGCGCATCCAGCGCATGCTTGAAGTCTGCCTGATCACCGGCCAGCCCTATTCCAGCCTGATCGAACAGCCCGGTGAACGAACCGCAACCGATACTTTCCACATTGTCAGCCTGGAACCATCGGAACGCACGCAATTGCATGAACGGATTGCGCAGCGTTTTGACCAGATGCTGGAAAAGGGATTTGTGCAAGAGGTACAGCAACTGCGGGCGCGAGGCGATCTGAACGAGGATTTGCCATCCATCCGCTGTGTCGGCTATCGACAGCTCTGGCGACATCTTGCCGGCCACGATACGTTGGGACAAGCCCGCGAAAAAGGTATCGCAGCCACCCGGCAACTGGCCAAGCGCCAACTGACCTGGCTGCGCAGCATGCCGGATCGTCACGTGATTGATTGTCTGGCTCCGGATGTCGCCACCCGGGTCATTGAGGCCGCCGCCCCTTTAATGGAGCAAAGGGAGCACTCTTAAGCCCCCCTATTGACCCTTACACCACAACTGCCTGCGGCATGCCGTCTTCCTGGCGAACCACTTCGCCCAGATCGTAAACGGTTTCGCCTTGTTCCTGCAGCGTCGCGCTGATCGCCGGGGCCTGATCGGCGGTAACCACAATCACCATGCCAATGCCGCAGTTGAAGACACGGTGCATTTCGGTGTCGGCAACCTGCCCTTCCTGCTGCAACCACTGGAACAGCGGCGGCAATGTCCAGGCCGATTGGCTGATGCGTGCGCTCAGGCCTTTCTGAAGAATACGGGGGACATTATCCAGCAGCCCGCCACCGGTAATGTGCGCCAGCCCTTTGATGTCCGTGCCGTGTTTGGCAAGAGCGGCCAGGACCTGCTTAACGTAGATACGGGTAGGTGCCATGACAACGTCGGCCAGCGGCTGGCCATGAAAATCGTCGTCCGGGCGGCTGCCGGCGCGTTCCAGAATCTTGCGGATCAGGGAAAAGCCATTGGAGTGCGCACCACTGGAAGCCAGCCCCAGAATGCGGTCGCCTTCGGCGATGCTTTTGCCATCAATAATGGCAGACTTATCAACTGCGCCCACTGCGAAACCGGCCAGATCATACTCGCCGTCGGGGTACATGCCGGGCATTTCAGCCGTTTCACCGCCGATCAGGGCACAACCGGACAGTTCACACCCCTTGGCAATGCCGCCTACGACCTGCGCCGCCGTGTCGACCGACAGCTTGCCGCAAGCGAAGTAATCCAGGAAAAACAGCGGCTCTGCGCCCTGCACCAGAATGTCGTTGACACTCATGGCCACCAGGTCAATTCCGACCGTGTCATGGCGATTCCACTCGAAGGCCAGGCGCAGTTTGGTACCCACGCCGTCGGTGCCGGATACCAGGACAGGCTCACGATATTTCTTGGGTACTTCAAACAAAGCGCCAAATCCACCGATACCGGCCATGACGCCTTCGCGCATGGTTTTGGCCGCCAGCGGCTTGATCCGGTCAACCAGTGCATCCCCGGCGTCGATATCCACGCCCGCATCGCGATACGTTAAGGAAGATTTGTTTGAATTTGTCATGAGCAGGCTGCCTAAATATGTAAAATGTCAATAAATTGAACAGGAAGGCCTTATTTTACGATGAACGAATATATTTTGCGCCGGAAACAGACCCTTCTCTGGTCAGGAGTCGGTCTGGTCCTGCTCGTTCTGCTATATATCCTGTCGCCTGTTCTTACTCCCTTCATGCTGGGCATGGCGCTGGCCTACATTCTGGTGCCGGGCGTCAATATGCTGGTCGCCCTCAGGCTGCCGCGCTGGCTGGCGGTGGCTATCATGTTTTTTCTGCTGGTCGCCGTCATACTGGGCGTCCTGCTGATCGTGATTCCCCTGGTACGCAAGGAGGTCGGACTGGCCTTTGAACAGTTGCCAGGGTGGGTAGCGCAGTACAATATCAATCTGGCCCCCCGTCTGAACCATCTGTTCGGTGTATCGGCCGAAATTGATATTCTCAAGATCCGCGAAGTTCTGCAAGATGCCATTACCGGCACCGACAGCCTGACCACCACGATTATTGCCTATGCCAAATCCAGTGGATCGGCAGTCATTTTCTTCTTCGTCAACCTGCTGATTACGCCCGTCGTGCTGGTTTATCTGTTGTTCGACTGGGATAAATTCATTCTGTCCATACGCGAAGTCATCCCTCGCCGCTTCCTGAATGGTACGCTTAGCGTATTTCGCGATATTGACCGGCTTTTGTCCAGTTTCCTGCGTGGCCAGATTCTGGTTATGCTGATTCTGGCTGCTTATTACAGCGTGGGACTGTCGCTGGCCGGATTTGAAAGCGCGATTCCGATTGGCGTACTGACCGGCATGTTGGTGTTTATTCCGTACCTGGGCGTGACATTCGGGCTGTTGCTGGCCATTTTGTCGGCGTTGCTGCAATTTGACAATTATTATGGCCTGATATCCGTTGCCATTGTCTACGGGCTGGGACAGATACTGGAAGGCATGGTACTGACTCCCAAAATCATGGGAGAACGTATCGGCCTGCATCCGCTGGTCATTATTTTTGCGCTGTTTGTCTTCGGACAGATTTTCGGTTTCTTCGGCGTGCTGATGGCCCTGCCCATCAGCGCCGCCCTGTCGGTCCTGATCCGCCGTGTCTACGGCCAGTATCGTCGCAGTGATTTTTACAAAACATGACTGAACAACTTATTCTTGATGTCCTGCCGGTCGTACCGCCCCGCTTTGACAATTTTGTCAGTGGCCGCAACGACGAGGCCGTCAGCCGTCTGTTGGCGCTTGAAGCAGGACAAGGCATTTACCTGTGGGGCGAACATGGCAGCGGCAAAACCCACCTGCTGCGCGCCGCCACCCAGCATCAAGGGATCTACCTGAATGCTGCCACAGATCGCCTGCCGGATCCAGGCGAACCCGTAGCGCCGGGTGGCCTGATAGCCGTTGATGACGTCCAGGCGCTGTCGGAAGCCCAGGCAGCTGCGCTGTTTGGCCTGTTCAACCAGTGGAAAACACGCCAGGGCACGCCAGGCGCCTTCACCCTTCTGAGCAGCGGCCCCTGCCCGCCCCGCCAACTGGAGATCCGTGAAGACCTGCGCACGCGCCTTGGCTGGGACCTGGTTTACCGCCTGGAAACGCTCAGCGACGACGAGCGCCGCGACGCGCTGTTGCAACGTGCCGCGGACAAAGGCATCCCCCTGAGCACCGATGTAACCAACTGGATGTTCAATTACTATGCGCGGGATATGAGCGCCCTGTCCTCGCTGCTGGACGCCCTTGATCGCTATTCACTCGCAGAAAAGCGGGCAATCACCGTTCCCTTGTTAAAATCCTATCTTCAATCCAGACACTCGTAAAATCCGAAGCACCCAATATGACGCAACGACTCGCCCTGTTTGATCTTGACCACACCCTGCTGCCCATCGATACTGACCGACACTGGGTAGACTTCCTGGCCCGCAACGGCTGGGCCGGGGATCCGGAGATCGTTCGGGCCAAAAACCATGAACTCATGGAAAAATATACGGCTGGCACACTGAAAATCGAAGAATCGGTCGAGTTTATGCTGGGCTTTCTGAATCTGCACACTCCCTATGATCTGGCCCGCTTTCATGAACAATACATGCATGAAGTGGTCAGGCCGGCCATGCGCGACGAGGCCGTGTCCCTGGTTGCCAAACACCTGGAACAGGGAGACCTGTGCTGCCTGGTATCGGCAACAAATGAGTTCGTCATTGCGCCGGTGGCGCGTGCCTTTGGCATTCCCCACGTCATTGGCACGGTGCCCGAGTACAAAAATGGCCGTTATACGGGTAAAGTGTCAGGTACGCCAAGCTATCAGGGTGGCAAAGTGACCCGCGTCAATGAATGGCTGGCGCACATGGACCTCACACTGGCAGACTTTACCGAAACCTGGTTCTACAGCGATTCCCAGAACGACGTTCCGCTGCTTGAGGTGGTCAGCCATCCGGTTGCCACCAACCCGGTTCCGCCGCTACGTGAACTGGCCCGGGAAAAAGGCTGGCCGGTTCTGGATTTATTTCCTTTGCAATAACAGGAATCTACAACAAAAATCACATGATCAAAAACACCATTCGAACGTTTGTCAGCCGGCTTTTTGCCGCTCCCGTTCCAAAAGAAAAACGCCAGGTGTACTCCCAGGCCCAGCATAAAATCGACCGCCGCCTGGTCTCCCGCAATGCCATCAAGGTATGCGAAGTGCTGCAGCAAAAAGGCTACGACGCCTTCATCGTGGGTGGCGCGGTGCGCGACCTCGTACTTGGCTATGAGCCCAAGGATTTTGACGTCGCCACCAATGCCACGCCCGAGGAAATCCGCCCGCTCTTTCGCCGCGCCCGCATCATCGGACGCCGCTTCCAGCTGGTGCACGTGGTATTCGGCCAGGAAATCATCGAAACCTCTACATTCCGCGCGCCCTCGCAAGGCGACCAGCACACCGACGCCGACGGCCGGATCCTGAACGACAACGTATTCGGCACCCAGCAGGAAGATGCCGCGCGCCGGGATTTCACGCTCAATGCACTGTACTACGACCCGGTCAACGAAACCGTCATTGATTATCACAATGGCGTGGCTGATCTCAAAAACCATTTGGTGCGCATGATCGGGGATCCGGAAAAACGGTTCCGCGAAGACCCGGTACGCATGCTGCGCGCCGTGCGGTTTGCCTCCAAGCTCAATGGCACGATCGAGCCCGGAACGCAGGCCCCCATCCGCAGTCTGGCGGGGCTCATCAAAAATGTTCCGGATTCCCGCCTGTTTGACGAAATTCTCAAACTGCTGACTTGCGGCAACGCCATCGCGGCTTTGCAACAATTGCGCAAGGAAGGGCTGCATGAAAACGTGCTGCCCCTGATTGATCAGGTCCTCGCGCAGCCCGGCGGAGAACAATTCGTCCAGCTCACACTGGAACGGACAGACCAGCGGGTGCGGGCAGGCAAATCCGTGAGCCCCAGTTTTCTGTTTGCCGCCCTGTTGTGGCGCCTGGTCGACGTCAACTGGAAAAAGAATCTGGCACGCAAGGAGCACACGGTACCGGCACTGAGCCAGGCTGCTGATCTGGTCATCGATAACCATATCAACAAGCTGGCGATCCAGCGCAGACATACGGCAGATATGCGTGAGATATGGTTCATGCAGCCGCGTTTTGAACGTCGCATCCCGAAGCAGATCTGGCGCATGACAGAACAGCCGCGCTTTCGGGCAGCCTGTGATTTCCTGCAGCTGCGCGCAGCCTGCCATGAATTTGACAGCGTACTGGCGCAATGGTGGATGGATCTGGCAGATGCACCACCGGCTGAACGCACCGAGATGATCGAAGCGCTTACTGCCGAGCAACAAGGCACACCCGCTGCCGCGCCCCGGAAACGGCGCAAGCGTCGCAGCAACCCCCGCAAGAGCAGTACCGGCGGCAGCCCCTCTAGCGGCGGTGCACCGTCAACGCCGCCACAGGCGTCATAAATTCATGCATACGGCGTATATCGGTCTGGGATCCAATCTGGGTGAAAGTGAAGACACACTCCAGCAGGCGCTGAACGACATCAGCGCCCTGCCCGATACCGCTGTGCAACAGGTTTCGGATTTCTATAGAACCAGCCCGGTCGATTCGACCGGCCCGGACTACATCAACGCGGTCGCCCGTCTCACCACGGAATTGTCCGCATCAGATCTGCTACAGGCGCTGCAAGACATTGAACTGGCGCACGGCAGACAGCGCCCGTATCGCAACGCGCCACGTACGCTGGATCTCGACGTGCTCTGCTACGACGATCTGCGCCAGGATGATCCCCAGCTGATTCTGCCCCACCCTCGCATGCACCTGCGCGCCTTCGTCCTGCGTCCATTGCTGGATATCGCGCCGGACATGATTCTGCACAACAAGCCCATTGCACAGTGGCTGGCTGATTGTGCAGACCAGGCGATCGCCCTGCATTCTGAATATAACGACAAACCACGATAAAGAATGCAGACCTTGATGAAACGGCACGCCACTCAATACCACGTGCCGCCTTCAAACGACATGGCGTATTAGAAACGGGAGATCGGGAAAGACCGATATCCCGTTTCTAACAAGGAACCGGGCATTTCAGGCAAACTGCTCTGCCAGATGGCAGGCGACCTGCCGACCCGACAGCTCGCGCAGTACCGGTTCTTCAGTACTGCAGCGCGCCACCGCATGCGGGCACCGTCGGTGAAAGGCGCAGCCCGCAGGGGGATTCAGAGGCGACGGCAACTCCCCCTCGATTTTTATTTTCACGGCACGCTTTTCCGGATAAATCGAAGGTGTTGCCGACAGCAGTGCTTGCGTATAGGGGTGTAACGGTTTCTCGTAAAGCGTCTGCTTTGGTCCGCTTTCGGCCACGCGTCCCAGATACATCACCATGACGTCATCGGCAACATGCTCCACCACCGACAGGTTGTGAGAGATGAAGACGTAGGACGTGCGCAATTCTTCCTGCAGATCGAGAAACAAATTGAGCACCTGAGCCTGAATAGAGACATCCAGTGCGGAGGTCGGCTCGTCGGCTACGACGATACTGGGATTGAGCATCATAGCGCGCGCAATGGCAATACGCTGGCGCTGCCCGCCCGAGAACATATGCGGATAACGATAGTAATGCTCGGGACGCAGGCCTACGCGCTGCATCATGTCCCGTACCCGTTCCTTGCGCTGGGGGCTTTTCATATCGGTGTTGATGATCAGCGGCTCTTCGAGCTGATCGCCGATTTTGCGGCGCGGATTCAACGAACCATAGGGGTTCTGGAAAACCATTTGCACCTTATGGCGCAAGGCCTTGACCTGCGCGACAGAGCTCGTATCCACTTGGTCGCCGTCCAGCCACAACGAACCGGAACTGGGTGGCTCGATCATGGTGATTTGTCGCGCCAGGGTCGATTTGCCACAACCCGATTCCCCTACTACAGCCAGCGTCTTTCCCCGTTGCAGGGAAAGTGACACACCATTGAGCGCTTTTAACGTCGCGCGGGGTTTCATGAAGCCCAGCGACACATCATAATGTCGCGCCAGATTTTCTGTTTTCAGTACGATATCGTTCATGACTTGAGTTCCTGCAGGGGAATCAGAGGCGTGTGGCAACGCACCGCCCTGCTTGTATAACGAATGAGTTCAGGCCGCTCGCGGACGCAGCGCTCCTGTGCAATCGGACAACGTGGCGACAACAGGCACCCCGTCGGGCGATCATATTGTCCCGGCACAATGCCGGGCAGCGTGGACAGGCGCCGGGATCCGCGGCAGGATTCGGGAATCGATTCGATCAGCGCCCGGGTATACGGGTGGGCGGGTTGAAAAAAAAAGTCCTGCACCGATCCGGTTTCCGCCACCTGACCCGCATACATGACCACCACGCGCTGCGCCACTTCTGACACAACGGCCAGATCGTGCGTAATCATCATCAGGGCCATTCCCCGCTCTTTCTGCAAACGCAGCAGCAAATCCATGATCTGCGCCTGGATCGTGACATCCAGCGCAGTCGTGGGTTCATCGGCAATCAACAGGCGCGGTTCGCAGGCGATTGCCATGGCGATCGCAACCCGCTGGCTCATGCCGCCAGACAACTGATGCGGATAGGCCGAGAGGCGGCGCTCCGGATCGGGGATTTCTACTTCGCGCATCAATTCAATGGCGCGCTGGCGGCGCGCCTTGCGATCCAGGCCCAGATGCACTTTAAGGACCTCTTCAATCTGAAAACCCACTGTATAGCTGGGGTTCAGGGCCGTCATGGGGTCCTGGAAGATCATGGCAATATCTTTACCGATAATCCGGCGTTTCTCTTTGGGCCCAAGGCTGGACAACTCCTTGCCGTCAAACTGCATCTGATCAGCCGTCACGGTCCCCTGCCCGTCCAGCAGCCCCATCATGGCCATCATGGACACGGACTTGCCCGACCCCGATTCGCCAACGATGCCCAACAGTTCTCCCTGATCCACACTGAGATCAACACTGTCCACAGCCAGAAATGGCTTTTGCTCTGTACCAAAACGCACGCACAGGTTACGAATATCCAACAAACTCATCGTCTTCCCCCTATGCCGCACGTTTCAGTTTGGGATCGAGCGCATCGCGCAATCCGTCACCGACCAGGTTGATGGCCAATACGGTCAGCAGGATCGTCAGCCCCGGAAACGTCACCACCCACCAGGCGCTGGTGATGTAGTCCCGTGCCGTGGCCAGCATCGTTCCCCATTCCGGCGCTGGCGGCTGCACGCCCAGGCCCAGAAAGCCCAGTGCGGCGATATCCAGGATGGCCGAGGAAAATCCAAGCGTTGCCTGCACAATCAGCGGTGCCATGCAGTTGGGAAGCACGGCAATAAACATCAGCCTCAGCACACCGGCACCCGAGACGCGCGAAGCCATGACGTAGTCCCGGTTCAGCTCGCTCATGGCTGAAGCACGCACAATACGCATATAGCCAGGCAACCCCACGACGGCAATCGCGATCATCGCATTTGTGATACCAGGACCGAGTACCGCCATAATGGCGATTGCCAGCAGCACCGAAGGCAGCGACATCATAATATCGGCCAGACGCATGAGAAGGCGCCCTGCAGTATTGGGGAAAAAGGCGGCCACCAGGCCCAGCAGAATGCCTGGAACCAGCGTAATAATCACCGCTGAAAAGCCGATCACCAGCGACAGGCGCGCACCGTGCATCAGGCGCGACACGATATCGCGCCCCGCTTCGTCTGTACCAAGCAAATAGGTCACGCTGCCGCCTTCCTGCCAGGCTGGCGGCTGCAGCATATGATCACGAAACTGCATGAGCGGGTCATGCGGCGCCAGCCATGGGGCCAGCACGGCGGCCAGCACCATCAGAAGCAGAAAACAGAAGCCGGCAACGGCTCCTTTGTTATGGGAAAAACTGCTCACGAACTCGCGCAATGGAGACGGATAAGTCATCTCCACAGCGGAAGCAGCCGGCGCAGTGTTTGATAAAACTTGATTCATCATATCGTCCTTACTTCGCGTGCCGGATGCGGGGGTTGACAATGCCGTACAATACATCCACCGCCAGATTCACCAGAATAATCAGAATAGCCACGATCAGCAGCCCGTTCTGTACCACAGGATAGTCCCTTCTGAAAATCGCATCCACCAGCCATTTGCCAATGCCGGGCCAGGAAAAAATCGTCTCAGTCAGAACAGCCCCGCCAATCAACGTACTAATCTGCAGACCGATCACGGTCACCACAGAAATCATCGCGTTGCGCAAGGTGTGCACAAAGATTACGCGGCGTGGCGACAAGCCCTTGGCCCGCGCCGTGCGCACGTAATCTTCCCCCATGACTTCCAGCATGGAAGAACGCGTCATGCGCGAAATCACCGCCAGCGGGATCGTACCCAGCACAATCGACGGCAGGATCAGGTGCATGACTGCATCCAGAAACGCGCCACCGTTGTATTCGGGGTCCTGGATCTGGGCAATGACCGAATCAATGAGCATGAAACCCGTATAGGGCTGCACATCATAGGTCAGGCTGATCCGGCCCGAAACCGGCGTCCAGCCGAGCGTGGACGAAAACAGCATGATCAGCATCAGGCCCCACCAGAAAATCGGCATGGAATAGCCGGTCAGCGACAGTCCCATGACACCGTGATCCAGGATGCTGCCGCGTTTGATCGCCGCCAGCACGCCCAGCAGAATGCCAAAGACAGTGCCGAACAGCAACGCACAAATGCCCAGTTCCAGCGTGGCCGGAAAAAGCGCCGCGAATTCGCTCCAGACGCTGGCCTGGCTGGAAAAGGACTTGCCGAAATCGCCCTGCAGCAGACCGCCCAGGTAATGCAGGTACTGTATATGCAGAGGCTGATCCAGGCCCAATCGCGCCATCATGGACTTGTACATGTCCGGGTCGATATTGCGCTCGCCCAGCATGGTCATGACCGGATCGCCGGGAATCAGATGGATAAGAAGAAACGTCAGGATCGTGATACCGAAGAAGGTCGGGATCAGAATGGCCAGACGCCTGAGAATGAAAGAAAACATGAGGCTTGCCTCCGGGGACGCGTATGCTCGTCCAATGTGGCATGGGTAATACGCGTCCTGAATATAACTATGACAAAGCAGAAGCGCTCCCGAAGGACAGCCCCTGCCTTGCCGCACACTAATGAAAAAAAATTACTTCAGGCTGACACCATAAAACTGGAACAAACCGAAGGGACTGATTTTGAAGCCCTCGACTTTCTTGTTCATGGGTACGTTGACGATGGATGTACCGATCGGCGACATGGGCATCTGCTCATGGAAAATTTTCTGGGCTTCCTTGTAGAGTTTGGTGCGCTCTTCCTTGTCCGTCACGCGCTTGGCTTTCATGACCAGATCGTCGAAGGGCTTATAACAGAAGCGCGAGTAATTGACGCCACCAACCGAGTTACATGACAGCAGGTTACCGAGCCAGTTATCCGGATCTCCGTTGTCGCCGGTCCACCCGACCATGATCGCATCATGCGTTCCCTGTTTGGCGCGCTTGAGATACTCGCCCCATTCGTAGGTGCTGATCTTGACCTTCACACCGATCTTGGCCCAGTCCGACTGGATCATTTCGGCCATGAGGCGGCCATTCGGATTGTAGGGACGCACCACGGGCAATGACCACAGGCCCATGTCGAACCCGTCGGGATAGCCGGCCTGCTTGAGCAGCGCCTTGGCTTTTTCCACATCGGTCGGACGGCTTTTGATGGTATCGTCATACGACCACTGGCTGGTCGGCATGGGGCCGTCGGCCAGCACACCCTGTCCGCCATATACCGCCTTGATAATGGCCGGCTTGTTGATGGCCATGTCCAGCGCCACCCGTACCTCGGGTTTTTTCAGCTGCTCTTTTTCGGTGTTGTAATAGATAAACCCGACGTTGAATCCGGGATTGGACTGCACTTTCAGATTCGGGTCCTGTTTGAGACGTTCTACGTCGGCCGGCAAGGGATACGAAGCCAGCTGGCACTCATTGGCCTTCAGTTTCTGGGCACGCACGGACGGATCTTTGGTGATGGCGAAGATCAGATTGTCAACCAGCGGTCCTTCTTTCTTGTCCCAATAATCCTTATTGGCTTTGTAGCGGATCTGGGCGTCTTTCTGGTAACGCTCAAATACGAAAGGACCCGTACCCAGCGGTTGCTGATTGATCATTTCCGGCTTGCCGTCCTTGAGCAGTTTTTCCATGTACTCCTTGGACAGGATGACCGCAAAGGGCATGGCCATATTCTGCACGAAAGCGGCATCAACCTCGTTCAACGTGAATTTGACAGTGTTGTCATCGACTTTTTCCACCGACTTCAGGTTCTTGTCCATGCCCATGTCGGTGAAGTAGGGAAACTCGGTGGGATATGCCTTGCGAAAGGGATGATCTCGGCTCATCATGCGTTCGAATGTATAAACCACATCATCTGCCGTCAGGCCCCGCGTGGGGGTGAAAAAGCGTGAAGTCTGGAATTTGACGCCGGGCCGCAGGTGGAACGTGTACACCAGGCCATCGTCGGAAATATCCCATTTCTCCGCCAGACCCGGGATCACTTCGGTGGTGCCTCGCTCGAACGATACCAAACCGTTATATACGGTTTCGGCCGAGACATCGAAATCGGTTCCTGCGCTGTATTGGGCTGTATCAAAACCGGCCGGACTGCCTTCTGAGCAATAGACCAGTGTGCCTGCTGCCTGCGCCGTTGTCGCCAGGCCTCCGAGCAGGGCTGATAGAATCATGCGTGTCGCATTTATCTTCATTACCGTTCCTTTAAAATAGGTAAAAAGCCAGCCTTGCCGCAACGCGGCGCTGGCTGACTTGAACAGAGGAGAGGTTACAGATCGCCGCTGGCCGAAACAATTGGGAAATACCCAAAGCCACGACCGTGAAGCGAGTGTTTTTTGAGCAAAATCAAACCTGTTGTGTAACTATATGATTCTTTATTCTGACAATGGCTCAGGGTCTGAGTGATGCAGCACGCTTGCGCATGATCGCATGCCCGCTCATTTCAGGCTGACGCCATAAAACTGATGTCTGCCGAAAGGGCTGATCTTGTACCCTTCCACTTTTTTGTTCATCGGTACATTTTCAACCAGTGTCCCGACAGGCGACATGGGTATTTGCTCATGAAATATTTTCTGCGCTTCCTTGTACAGCCGCGTGCGCTCTTGCGTATCGGTCACGCGTTTGGCCTTCATCACCAGATCGTCGAACGGCTTATAGCAGAAGCGCGAGAAATTACTTCCCCCCACTGAATTGCACGATAACAGGTTTCCTAGCCAGTTATCAGGGTCGCCGTTGTCGCCCACCCAGCCGGACATGACGACATCATGGGTGCCCTGTCTGGCACGCTTGAGATACTCTCCCCATTCGTAAGTACTGATGGTGGCTTTCACCCCGATCTGGGCCCAGTCCGATTGCAGCAATTCGGCCATCAGGCGGCTGTTGTGAGGCCGTGCACCCGGCAGAGACCACAAACTCATTTCAAATCCGTCAGGATAGCCGGCTTGTTTGAGCAGCGCCTTGGCCTTTTCCACATCGTGTGGACGACTGCGGATGCTTTCGTCATAAGACCATTGGCTGGCGGGCATGGGGCCGTGGGCCAGTACCCCCTCACCGCCATACACCGCTTTGATAATGGCCTCTTTGTTCATGGCCATGTCAAGCGCCTGCCTAACCTCGGGTTTGCTCAAGTGCGGTTTTTCGGTGTTGTAATAGATATAGCCTACATTGAAGCCCGGTCTGGAGAGCACTTTCAGATGGGGCGCCTGTTTAAGACGGCCAACATCGGCCGGAGCCGGGTTAGCGGCAATATGGCATTCGTTGGCCATCAGCTTCTGCGCGCGGACCGACGGGTCTTTCGTGATAGCAAAAATCAGATTGTCGACCAGCGGACCGTCCTCTTTGTTCCAATAATCCTTATTGGCCTTATAGCGGATTTGTGCATCTTTCTGGTAGCGCTCAAATACAAAAGGCCCTGTACCCAAAGGTTGCTGGTTGATCAGCTGCGGTTTGCCCTCCTGGAGCAGTTTTTCCAGATACTCCTTTGAATGGATCACAGCAAAGGACATGGCCAGGTTCTGCAAGAACGGGGCATTCACTTCGTTCAGCGTGAACCGAACCGTATGATCGTCCACCTTTTTCACCGATTTCAGGTTTTTATGCATGCCCATGTCGGTGAAGTTGGGAAAATCGGCCGGATACGCTTTGCGAAAAGGATGATCTTTATGCAACATGCGCTCAAACGTGTAAACCACATCGTCGGCCATCAGCTCTCGCGTGGGGGTAAAGAAACGCGATGTATGGAACTTGACGCCGCGGCGCAGATGAAAGGTGTACACCAGCCCGTCATCGGAAATATCCCATTTTTCAGCGAGGACCGGAACCAGTTCGGTGCTGCCTCGCTTGAACGATACCAGGGTGTTATAAACGGTTTCGGCCGATGCATCGGAATCACTGATGGCGCTGTATTGCGCAACATCAAAACCTGCCGGACTCGCGTCCGAGCAATAGATCAGTGTGCCGGCCGCGTGGGCGTGTGCCGCCAGGCCAGCGAACAGGGTTGATAAAATCATGCGCGTGCAATGGATCTTCATTACCATTTCCTTCATTCATCAGGTAAAAAAGCCAGCCTTGCCGCAGCATGACAAGGCTGAATTAAACAAGTTTTGGTTTTTTAGAAATTGCTTGGGTCTACTTCAGGCTGACGCCATTGAACTGAAACATGCCGAATGGGCTGATCTTGAAGCCCTCGACTCTCTTGCTCATGGGGACATTCACAATGGACGTCCCGATAGGCGACATCGGCATTTGCTCGTGGAAGATTTTCTGCGCTTCTTTATACAGTTGCGTGCGTTCTTTGGGATCGCTTACCCGCTTGGCCTTGATGATCAGGTCATCAAACGGTTTGTAGCAGAAGCGCGAATTGTTGCTGCCGCCGACCGCTGCGCATGACAGCAAATTGCCCAGCCAGTTGTCCGGATCGCCGTTGTCACCGGTCCAGCCCATCATGACGATGTCATGCTCGCCTTTTTGTACGCGCTTCAGATATTCACCCCACTCGTAGGTGAGAATATTGGCCTTGACGCCGATTTTCGCCCAATCGGCCTGAACCATCTCGGCCATCAGGCGACCATTGGGATTGTATGGACGCGCCACGGGCAATGACCATAATGTCACTTCAAACCCGTTGGGGTAGCCCGCTTCTTTCAGTAGCGTCCTGGCTTTTTCGATATCTTGTGGACGGCTTTTGAGAGTATCGTCATATGACCACTGAGTCGTGGGCATGGGACCATGTGCCAGCACACCCTGCTCGCCATAGACGGCTTTGATGATTGCCGGCTTATTCATGGCCAGATCAAGCGCCACACGTACCTCCGGCTTTTTCAACAGTTCTTTTTCGGTGTTGTAATAAATAGAGCCCACGTTAAAGCCCGGGTTGGACAACACTTTCAGATTCGAATCCTGCCTGAGACGCTTGACGTCGGCCGGCAAGGGAAAAGACATCACATGGCATTCACCGGCCTTCAGTTTCTGCGCACGAACCGATGGGTCCTTGGTAATGGCAAAAATCAGGTTATCCACTTTCGGGCCGTCTTCCTTGTCCCAATAGTCCCGGTTGGCCTTATAGCGAATCTGCGCATCTTTCTGGTAGCGTTCGAAGACAAACGGCCCGGTGCCCAGGGGTTGCTGGTTCAGCTGTTGCGGCTTGCCGTCTTTCAGCAATTTCTCCATATACTCCTGCGAGAAAATCACGGCAAACGACATGGCCATATTTTGCAGGAATGGCGCGTCCACTTCGTTGAGCGTGAACTTCACCGTGTAATCGTCCACTTTTTCGACAGACTTCAGATTCTTGTCCATGCCCATGTCGGTAAAGTATGGGAATTCGGCAGGATAGGCTTTACGAAACGGATGGTTTTTATCCATCATTCGCTGGAAGGTGTAGACGACGTCGTCTGCCTTGAATTCACGCGTCGGTGTAAAAAACCGCGTCGTATGGAACTTGACACCGTGACGCAGATGGAAGGTGTATTCCAGACCATCTTCGGAAATGTCCCACTTTTGCGCCAGCTCAGGAATAACCTCGGTACTGCCGCGCTTGAACCCGACCAGCCCGTTGTAAACGGTTCGGGCAGAGGCATCAAAAGTCGTGCCAGAGGTGTATTGTGGAGTGTCAAAACCGGAGGGACTGCCTTCAGAGCAATAAACCAATGTGCCAGCAGCCTGTGCCGTTGTCGCCAGGCCGACGAACAGCGTCGATAAAATCATGCGCGCGACGTTTATCTTCATTACCAATTCCTTCTATAACAAGGTAAAAAGAGTCGGCCTTGCCGCAGCATTACAAGACCGAGCTCGACACGTTATTTTACATATAGTTACTTTAAGTCATAATTAGGAGAATCCCCTCCCCTTGCTCGCGCGTAGTCGGGACGCGCCGGTACCCGCCTTGCCGGGCTCGGTAACCGTCGCGTCCCGCTTTCAAGTGATTGACCGATATGCTATTTAAGGCTGACGCCATTAAACTGCAGCCGCCCGAAAGGACTGATCATGAAACCCTCTACGTTCTTGCGCATCGGCACGTTCACAATCGGCGAGCTCATAGGCGACACGGGCATGTACTCGTGAACGATTTTCTGTACTTCTTTATAAATCCGAACCCGCTCTTCCTTGTCCGTGACGCGTTTGGCCTTCACGACCAACTCTTGCATGGGTTGATAGCAAAACCGTGAGTAGTTGCTGCCACCGATGGCATGGCATGACAGCACATTGCCGAACCAGTTATCCGGGTCGCCGTTGTCACCGATCCAGCCAACCGCAATAGCGTCATGCTCACCCTTTTGGCCGCGCTTCAGATACTCGCCCCACTCAAACGTCGTGATCTTGCTTTTCACGCCGATTTTCTCCCAGTCCGCCTGGATCATCTCGGCCATCAGGCGACCGTTGGGCAGCAGCGGACTGTACCAGAGCCGTATTTCGAAACCGTTGGGGTAACCGGCCTGCGCAAGCAGTGCCTTGGCTTTTTCCACATCTTGCGGGCGATTCCTGATTGTCTCATCGTATGACCACTGGCTCTCCGGAATGACATTGTGGGCGACCTTGGCCTGCCCGCCATACACCGCCTTGATGATGATCTCCTTGTTAAGTGCCATGTCCAGCGCCTGCCGCACCTCTTTTTTCTTTAACAGTTCTTTTTCAGTGTTGTAATGGAGATAACCGACCTGGAAACCAGGCCGCGACAACACTTTCAAATCGGGATCGGCTTTCATGCGTTCCACATCCATCGGCGATGGAACGGTCATGACCTGACACTCGTTGGCTTTGAGCTTTTGCGCACGCACCGCTGCGTCCTTGTTGATCGCATAGATCAGGTTATCCAGCAACGGACCGTTGTCCTTGTCCCAATAGTCCTTATTGGCCTTATAGCGAATTTGTGCATCCTTCTGGTAGCGCTCAAATACAAAAGGGCCGGTTCCCAGCGGCTGCTGATTGAGCAGTTCGGGCTTGCCGTCGGCAAGCAGTTTTTCCATATACTCTTTCGAGTAAATGGACGCAAACATCATGGCCATGCTCTGCAGGAAAGAGGCGTCTACTTCATTGAGCGTAAACCTCACCGTTTTGTCGTCCACCTTTTCTACCGACTTGAGATTCTTGTGCATGTTCATGTCGGTGAAATAGGGAAAGTCGCTGGGATAGGCTTTGCGAAAGGGATGGTTCTTGTCCATCATGCGATGGAATGTGTAGACGACATCGTCTGCATTCAGATCGCGCGTAGGCGTGAAAAAGCGGGTCTTGTGGAACTTGACGCCAGGCCGCAAGTGAAACGTGTATACCAGGCCGTCTTCTGATATATCCCACTTTTCAGCCAGTGCCGGCACCAGCTCGGTACTGCCGCGCTTGAATGCGGTCAGGCTTTCGAATATGCCGGCGGTGGCATTGAAATCGGTGACCGCCGTGTATTGCGCCGAATCGAATCCGGCCGGACTTCCTTCAAAACAATAAACCAGCGTACCGGCCGCATGCGCGGTGGCCGCCAGGGTTGAAAACAATGCTGATAAAAGCATGCGCGTGGTGTTGATCTTCATTACCGTGTCCTTCGTCAATAAGGTAAAAAAGCCAGCCCTGCCGCAGCATTACAGGGCTGAATAAGCGGTATCAGTGTTAGAGTTGGGGGATTTTAGGAAGGTTTGGGAAAATTGAGTTTTGACGAAAACACGGAATATTTTGAAAATATTCCGTACCACGGACACTGTTATCACAGAGAACGTCGATAGGCGTTAACGGGCCATCCGGGCGTCCCAAAATTACGCCAGATTCGAACCGGGTCGGTTAGTACAGCATAAACCCGCGACACAACGGTTTACTGAAAAATAATAGTGTGCTTGTTGCCTGGGCAGTAAGGTCTGCTCATTGAACGATTTATTATCTTGGCAACTCCAAGTGAACTTTAATCGCATCTTCTACGGCAATAATATATTTGCGTTTTTGATAAAGCACTCACACCTTTCAATTCCGCCAAACGTTGATTTGCGTGCGCACCACGTTGCTTTATCGTCTTTTGAACTCACTCGCCCAAATAAAAATCGGCCCGCAACCCAAGGCTGCGAGCCGATTTTCATACTAACGAATCAACCTGGCTTCAGGCAGGAACCGGAATAATCCCGATCTTCATCTGCCATTCACGCGGACCGGTTTTGTGCACCGAGGTTCCGCTGGAGTCCACCGCCACGGTGACGGGCATGTCCTTGACCTCAAACTCGTAGATCGCTTCCATACCCAGGTCTTCAAATCCGACTACTTTCGCACCGCGAATGGCCTTGGATACCAGATAAGCAGAGCCCCCCACCGCCATCAGATAGGCAGAGCGATGGTTCTTGATGGATTCGATCGCGACCGGGCCCCGCTCGGCCTTGCCGATCATGGCGATCAGGCCGGTTTTCTCCAGCATCATATCGGTGAATTTATCCATGCGTGTCGCCGTCGTCGGACCCGCAGGCCCTACCACTTCGTCGCGCACCGGATCGACCGGACCCACGTAATAGATCACGCGATTGGTGAAGTCGACCGGCAGCGGCTCGCCTTTGGCCAGCATATCCTGAATGCGTTTGTGCGCCGCATCGCGACCGGTCAACATTTTGCCGTTCAGCAACAGTGTCTGGCCCGGCTTCCAGCTGGCCACTTCTTCTTTGGTCAGCGTATCCAGGTTCACCTGTTTAGAGGCGTTGTAGTCAGGCGCCCAATGCACATCCGGCCAGTCGGACAGCGAGGGTGGCGTCAGATGCGCGACACCCGATCCGTCGAGCACGAAATGCGCATGACGTGTGGCCGCGCAGTTCGGGATCATGGCAATCGGTTTGGAAGCAGCGTGCGTCGGGTACGTGTTGATCTTGATATCCAGCACGGTGGTCAAGCCGCCCAGACCCTGCGCGCCAATGCCCAGAGCGTTCACTTTTTCATACAGTTCGATGCGCAATTCTTCCAGCTTGTTCTGCGGGCCACGCTGCAGCAACTCGTACATATCGATGTCTTCCATCAGCGACTGCTTGGCCATCAGCATGGCTTTTTCTGCCGTACCGCCAATGCCGATCCCCAGCATGCCGGGCGGGCACCAGCCTGCGCCCATGAGCGGCACCGTTTTCAATACCCAGTCCACGATCGAATCGCTCGGGTTGAGCATGGCAAACTTGGATTTGTTCTCGGAACCACCGCCTTTGGAAGCGACCTGGACATCGACTTTATCGCCAGGCACCAGTTCGACATGCAGGATACACGGCGTATTGTCCTTGGTGTTTTTGCGTTCGAAAATCGGGTCGGACAGAACGGATGCGCGCAGCTTGTTATCGGGGTCCAGATAACCGCGGCGGACCCCTTCGTCACAGGCTTCCTGCAGCGTACAGGACAGATCGAAGCGCACGTCCATGCCCACTTTCAGAAACACATTCACGATACCCGTATCCTGGCAAATCGGACGCTTGCCTTCGGCACACATGCGCGAGTTGGTCAGAATCTGGGCAATCGCGTCTTTGGCTGCCGCGCTTTCTTCGCGCTCGTAGGCACGCGCCAGATGCTGAATATAGTCGGCGGGATGGTAGTAGCTGATGAACTGAATTGCATCTGCAATAGACTGGATCAGATCATCTTGTTTGATTACAGTTGTCATGATTGAAAGTATTTACCAGAAAAAAATTATTTGCCCTTCCAGACCGGGGCGCGTTTTTCGGCGAAGGCCGTGGCCCCCTCCTTGGCGTCTTCGGAAGAAAAAATATGTGCCATGCGCGGATTCTGCAGGGCAAACATGTCGTCTACCCGCCAGTCCTGGGAGGCGGTCACCACCTCCTTGACGGTACGTACGGCCAGCGGGCCGTTTGCTGCGATCTTCTCTGCCAATTTTAACGCAGCTTCCAGGGCGGTACCCGGTTCGACCAGATCGTTCACCAATCCCATCTCATGGGCGCGTTTTGCCGGGATCATATCACCGGTCAGCAGCGCTTCCATGGCCACGTGATACGGCAGCCGGCGTGGCAGGCGCAACATGCCGCCGGATCCGGGCACCAGTCCGCGCTTGACTTCCGGAAGTCCGAAGCTGGCGTTGTTCGCGGCCACAATCAGATCGCAGGCCAGCGCCAATTCGAAACCGCCGGCCAGCGCATAGCCTTCGACCGCGGCAATCAGCGGCTTGGCCGGTGGCGCTTCGGCCAGCCCGCCCAGGCCACGGCCCGGCACCACGGCACGACGCTGCGTGCGGGCAAACTCCTTCAGATCCATGCCGGAGCAGAAGGTATTGCCTTCACCGCGCAGAATGCCGACTGTCAGGTTGTCGTCGGCGTCCAGCCGGTCCAGCGCGTCGGCCAGTGCAAACGACGTGTCGTAGGTGAGTGCATTGCGGGCTTCGGGCCGGTTGATCGTCAATATAAGGACGCGACCACGTATTTCAGACTTGATTAATTCAGACATGAGATCTCCTGACTGCCATTTTCGGGATACCAGAACTTTAAATCATTCCCCCCGCAAAATCCGCCCAGATGCTCAATGCCGTGCAAGAAACAGCCGAATGCCCGGTCAAATCCGTTAAAATCGGCGATTCAGCTTTTCTAATTATCTAGAGTCGTCCATGCTAACTTTTCAGCAGATTATCCTGAAACTCCAGGAATACTGGGATACCAAAGGTTGCGCCCTGCTGCAGCCCTACGATATGGAAGTGGGGGCCGGCACCTCGCATACCGCCACTTTTCTGCGCGCCATCGGACCGGAGCCCTGGCACGCTGCCTATGTGCAGCCGTCGCGCCGCCCCAAGGATGGTCGCTATGGTGAAAATCCCAACCGTCTGCAGCATTACTATCAATACCAGGTCGTCCTGAAGCCCGCACCGCCGGATATTCTGGACCTGTATATCGGCTCTTTGCAGGCCCTGGGCATCAATCCGCAGGAACATGACATCCGTTTCGTGGAAGATGACTGGGAAAACCCGACGCTGGGCGCCTGGGGCCTGGGCTGGGAGGTCTGGCTCAATGGCATGGAAGTGACGCAATTTACCTATTTCCAGCAGGTCGGCGGGCTCGACTGCCCTGCCACGCTGGGCGAAATCACCTACGGGCTGGAGCGTCTGGCCATGTATCTGCAGGACGTCGAAAGCGTGTACGACCTGGTCTGGACAGAACGTCCCAATGGCGAACAGGTTTTGTATCGCGACGTTTTCCACCAGAACGAAGTGGAGCAGTCCACCTACAACTTTGAATACGCCAACACCGATATGCTGTTTGCGCATTTCAACGACTACGAAAAAGAAGCCGCGCGGCTGGTGGACATCCCCCTCGCCCTGCCTGCGTACGAATCCGTTTTAAAAGCCGCCCATACCTTCAATATGCTGGATGCGCGTGGCGCCATCAGCGTGACTGAACGCGCCGCCTATATCGGTCGCATTCGCAATCTGTCGCGCAAGGTCGCCCAGGCTTACTATGATTCACGCGAGCAGCTCGGGTTCCCCATGCTCAAGAATAACAAGGCAGTATCATGAATTCCCCTCTACTTGTTGAACTGTTTACCGAAGAATTGCCCCCGCGCGCCCTGCGCAGACTTGGACAGGCATTTGCCGACAGCCTGACGCAGGCACTGGCCAAACAGCATTTGCTGGGCTCCGACAACGTGACCACCAGCTATGCGACTCCGCGTCGTCTGGCTGCACAGTTGAGCAGCGTACTGGCTCAGGCGCCGGACCAGTCTTTTTCTGAAAAACTCATGCCGGTCAAAGTCGGACTGGATGCCCAGGGCAACGCAACGCCTGCGCTGCAAAAGAAACTGGCCGCCAAAAACCTCGCTCATCTCACACCAGCAGATCTGGCCAGGGAATCCGATGGCAAGCAGGACTATCTGATTGCGCATGGCACTGCAGCCGGTGCGCAATTGCAGAACGTATTGCAGGCGGCTGTCGAATCCGCCCTTGCCGATTTGCCGATTCCGAAAATGATGCGCTATCAACTGGCCGACGGCCAGACCAGCGTGCGTTTTGTGCGCCCTGTCCACGGACTGGTTGTCCTTCACGGCAGCGACGTATTGCCTGTCACTGTCCTGGGGATTGACGCTGGCAACAGCACACAAGGCCACCGCTTCATGAGCGAAGGGCCCGTCACGCTGAGCCATGCCAATGATTACGCAACCGCGCTGGCAGACAAAGGTCGCGTTATTGCGTCTTTTGAAGATCGCCGCGACGCCATTCGCCAGCAACTGGACAAGGCAGCCGCAAAACTGGGCGCCTCGCTGGGTGACGAAACCGAAGTAACCGCTCTGCTTGACGAAGTCACGGCCCTTGTTGAACATCCGACAGTGTATGTGGGGCAGTTTGAAGAAAAGTTCCTGGCCGTGCCGCAGGAATGCCTCATTCTGACCATGCGCCTGAACCAGAAATACTTCCCCCTGTTTGATCCGGCCAGTGGCAAGCTGATTCATAAATTTCTGATCGTCAGCAATATGAATGTGGACGATCCGCACCATATTATCCAGGGCAACGAGCGGGTCATTCGCCCGCGCCTGGCCGATGCCGAATTCTTTTTCGAAACAGACAGGAAACAGCCGCTGGCATCGCGGGTGGAACACCTGGGTAATATCGTCTATCACAACAAGCTCGGCTCGCAGCTTGATCGCATCGAACGCCTGCGCAAGATCAGCAGCCACCTTGCCGGGATGCTGCATGCCGACGTCACATTGGCTGATCGCGCCGCCCAGCTGGCCAAAGCAGATCTGACCTCCAATATGGTCGGCGAATTCCCCGAACTGCAGGGTATCATGGGGGCCTATTACGCCCAGTATGATGGCGAGCCGGCAGCCGTGGTCAAGGCACTCGCGAGCCAGTACCAGACACGCTTTGATGCACCCGTCACCGACGACACACTGGTCGCTGCCATCCTGTTCGTTGCCGAACGTATCGACACACTGATCGGTATCTGGGGTATCGGACTGCAGCCCTCCGGTGAACGCGACCCCTTCGGCCTGCGCCGTGCAGCACTGGGCATCATCAGCGCAGTCGAACAGCTTGCTGCCGGTCACTACCTGAGCGACACCTCCCTGAACGGTGACGCTGCTCAGGCGGCCTCATCTGGACAAACAGGCATTAACCTGCCCGCCCTGCTGGATTTTGCCGCGTCTACATTCCAGCCGGGTGCGCTGCATTCCGGTACGGCCGAAGAAGTGCTGGCTTATGTCTATGAACGCTATCGCAACCAGCTCGCCGGCGACTACGCGCGGTCGGTCGTGGACGCCGTGATCGCACTGCAGCCGCCTTTGCAGGAAGTCACGGCACGAGTCAAAGCGGTGACCACGTTTGCCGCCCTGCCCGAGGCCGAGAGTCTGGCCGCGGCCAACAAGCGGATCGGCAATTTGCTGAAAAAAGCCGAAGGCGACCTGCCCGAGCTGGATCCTTCGCTGTTTACCGAAGCAGCAGAAAAAGCCCTGTACGAAGCGCTCTCGGCCATTGAAGCCAGCGCACGCGCCGATGCTGCTCAGGGGCAATTTGAAAAAAGCCTGGGCGCCGTGGCGCAGACCCGCGCGGCGGTTGACGACTTCTTCACGCATGTGATGGTCATGGCCGATGATCCCGCAGTCCGCGGCAATCGCCTGGCGCTGCTGTCCCGACTACACGCCACGATGAACCTGGTGGCCGATATTTCCAGGCTGGCACAATGAAACTGGCCATTCTGGATCGAGACGGCGTCATCAATCAGGACAGCCCGGATTTCATCAAATGCGCAGACGAATGGATACCCCTGCCCGGCAGCCTGGAGGCCATTGCACGCCTGTGCCGCGCAGGCTGGAAAGTGGTCGTGGCGACCAACCAGTCCGGACTTGGACGCGGACTGTTCACGCCGGACGACCTGACCGCCATTCACCAGAAAATGCAGCAGCAACTGGGTCAGCTCGGCGGACATATTGATGCCATTTTCATGTGCCCTCACCTGCCCGATGACGGCTGCACCTGCCGCAAGCCCCTGCCCGGCATGTTTACGGAAATTCTGAAACGCTATGACGTTCCTGCGCACGAAGTCTTCAGTGTGGGCGATTCGCTCAGGGACATCACGGCCGCGCAGGCGGCCGGCTGCCGGACCTGGCTGGTGGAAACGGGCAATGGCCAGAAAACCCGCAAGGATCCCGGGCTGCCCGAATCTGTGTCCATCCGGCCCACCCTGGCCGATGTGGTCGAAAGCTGGTTAACGGAATCCTGAAGATGCTTTTTCTACGCTCTGTTCTTTTCCTGTTGTTTCAGGCAGTCACGGTAGTGCCCTACGCCATCGGTTGCGTGCTGGTTATCCCTCTGCCTTTTACCTGGCGCTATCGCTACACGGTGGGCTGGCCACGCATGGTGCTATGGGCCGCAAAAATCCTGGTTGGAATCAAATATGAAACCAAAGGCGTGCACCATATTCCCGATGCACCCGTTATTTATTTGAGCAAACACCAGTCCACCTATGAAACCATGTTCTTCGCCTGGTTTCTGCCCCGGCCGGCCTGCTTTGTTTACAAAAAAGAACTCAATTACATCCCGTTCTTTGGCTGGGGTCTGGCCAGTTTGCGCAACATTGCCATCGACCGGAAGAAAGGCAAAAATGCCATGCAGCAGGTCATGGAGATCGGCACGCAACGGCTTGCCGAAGGTCGTGCGCCTGTCCTGTTTCCCGAGGGCACCCGCATCCCTCCTGGACAGGCGGGTACCTATAAACTGGGCGGCACCAGACTGGCGGTCCACGCCAACACGCCCATTATTCCGGTCGCCCACAATGCCGGTGAATGCTGGCCGAAAAAACCCTTCGTTAAAAAACCGGGTCTGGTCACGATTTCCTTTGGCCCGCCCATTGAGCCGGCAGGCCGGACACCCGATGAGGTCATGGCCGACGTGCGCACCTGGATCGAGGGCGAAATGCGCGTACTGAATCCCGAACGCTACCATGACGTCGAGTCAGTCTGAACTGTTCCATACACCGCAACCCGCGCTGCCCGAAGGCGCGCGGTTGCGCCATGTGCCTACCGGTCACGGCCTGATCACATTCGCCCTGTTGCGCAGTCGGCGCCGCAGTATTGGTTTTGTGATCGGCAATGACGGGTTGCGTGTGACGGCACCCTACTGGGTGTCCCTGAAACAGATTGACGAAGCCGTGCTGGAAAAGTCTGCCTGGATTCAGAATAAGCTGGCGTTCTGGCGCCAGCGCAACAACACTGCCAGTGAAGTACAACAAGCCTGGCGCGCCGCCACCCGGTTACCCTATCTGGGCGTCACCATTTCAATTGACATTGATGCGGTCGGGCAACGTGCGCACTTCGATGGCGACCCGTTTGAACCGCAGGCACAGAACACGCTCTGGCTGGCCCTGTCCTCCGATGCCGATGAAGGCCAGCGCCGGACTGCAGCCATGCAGTGGCTGCAGACGCAGGCGTCGGACTATTTTGATCAACGCATTCGGCTCCTGGCTTCCCGCGCCGGGTTGCACTATACGGCATGGCGATTGTCGCGCGCTCGCGCCCGCTGGGGTTCCTGCAACAGCAGCGGTGTCATTCGCCTGAACTGGCGCCTGATTCACTTTACGCCAGATGTGATTGACTATGTTATCGCACACGAACTTGCACATCTGAAAGAAATGAACCACAGTGCACGTTTCTGGCATCAGGTCGGGGTGATTCTGCCCGGCTACGAGGCTGCCATGCAGCAGCTGAAAACCACCGAGATGTCCGCCCTGCCTGCACTGGAATCATAATTGCTTTACCTCTCAATCAACACCGCTTTACCTGAAAATCAGCATCGGCCGGCCTGTGCAAACACATGCACGAATCAGGCCGCTGGCCGGTGAACTCCCGGCGATCGTGTATGATATGAACTCGCTTGTGCGAGACCATATCACATCATCAATACTACGAGGGCATCATGCAATTTCTGCACACCATGTTACGCGTTGGCGACCTGGAACGATCCATTGAATTCTACACAAATGTCATCGGTATGAAACTGCTGCGCCGTTCCGAAAACCCGGAATACAAATACAGCCTGGCCTTCCTGGGCTTCGAGGCCAACCCCCATCAGGCCGAACTGGAACTGACATACAACCATGGCGTAACCGAATACGATATGGGCAACGCCTATGGACATATTGCCATTGGCGTGCCCGATGCCTATGCAGCCTGTGAGGCCGTCAAAAAGGCAGGTGGCAACGTCACGCGTGAAGCCGGGCCGGTCAAGGGCGGCACGACCGTTATTGCCTTTGTTCAGGACCCGGACGGCTACAAAATCGAGCTGATCGAACGCAAGGACATGGCTTCTGCCGGTACCGGCCTGCGCTAAGATTTGTTGTTGCCTATCACATACAGCATAACGGCTGCCCGCCGTTGACTCTGCCCGAGGAGCCGCTTTCATGACCACGCAGTCCCCTGTCGCCCGCCGCCGAACCAAGATTGTCGCCACACTGGGTCCCGCCACCACCTCCGAAACCCAGATCGAAGCCATGATTCAGGCGGGCATGAACGTCGCCCGTTTCAATTTTTCTCATGGAGAAGCCGAGGACCATCGCGAACGTGCCCGCATCATCCGCAAGCTGGAAGAAAAGCTGGATGTGCACATTGCCATTCTGGGAGACCTTCAGGGTCCCAAGATCCGCATTGCCCGTTTCGAAAACCAGAAAGTCATGTTGCAACAGGGGCAGGAGTTTGTCCTGTCCAATGACTATCCCTACGAAAAGGGCGATGCACATATTGTGGGCATCGACTATCCGGAACTGGTCACAGATTGCCGGCCCGGAGACGAACTGCTGCTCGATGACGGTCGCATTGTGCTCGAAGTGGTTCGCATCGAAGGGCAAGAGGTGTATACCACCGTGCTGTCGGGTGGCGAGCTCTCCAACAACAAGGGCATCAATCGCCGCGGCGGCGGCCTGTCCGCCCCCAGCCTGACTGAAAAAGACAAGGCCGATATTCTGCTGGCAGCCGAAATCGGCGTAGATTTCATTGCTGTTTCGTTTCCGCGCTACGGCCGCGACATGGAAGAAGCCCGTCGCCTGGTACAGGAAGCCGGCAGCAATGCATGGATTATTGCCAAAATCGAACGCGCTGAAGCGGTTGCCGATGATCGCGCCCTTGACGAACTTATCGCTGCCAGCGACGGCGTGATGGTTGCCCGCGGCGATCTGGGCGTAGAAGTGGGCGATGCCGAGCTGGTCGGGATCCAGAAAAAAATCATCGGTCACGCACGCACCCTGAACAAGTTTGTGATTACCGCCACGCAGATGATGGAATCCATGATCAATCATCCGTTTCCAACCCGCGCCGAAGTCTCCGACGTGGCCAATGCGGTGCTGGATTATACCGACGCGGTCATGCTCTCCGGAGAGAGCGCATCAGGCCTGTATCCGGTAGAAACGGTCAAGGCCATGGCACGCATCTGCCTGGGTGCCGAAAAGCATCCGACCACAACCCAGTCGCGGCACCGTCTGGGCGAAACGTTTACCCGCTTTGACGAAACTATTGCGCTGGCCGCCATGTACGCAGCCAATCATTTTCATCAGGTCCGCGCCATTATCTCGCTCAGCGAAAGCGGCCATACGCCACTGATCATGTCGCGCATTCGCTCGGGAGTGCCGATATATTGCCTGACCCCGCACGACAGCACACGCAACCGCGTCGCCATCTTCAGGGGCGTCTATCCGGTTCACTTTGATCCGTCCGCTCACCAGGACACCGATGTCGCACGGGCCGCTGTGGCGCAACTGCTCAAATACCAGCCACTGGATCGCGGCGACTGGGTCCTGCTGCTGCAAGGCGACCACTACGGTGTCATTGGCGCGACCAACAGTATGAAACTGCTTTGCATGGATGATTTTCTTAATGAATGAACCCCTATATATCGTCATTGCGCCTGACTCTTTCAAAGAGAGTCTATCCTCTGCCGGCGTAGCCCAGGCCATTGCCGACGGTATCCGCTCGGTCGCACCCGATGCAACCCTGGTGCAACTGCCGATGGCCGATGGCGGGGAAGGCACTGTCGAAGCGATTGCCGGCAGTACCGGCGCGCCGCTGCAAAGTCAGGATACCGTCAATGCACTAGGCGAACCTGTTTCTGCTGCGTGGATCATGCTGCAGGATCGCACTGCCGTGATTGAAATGGCCAGTGCCGCCGGCCTGGAACAGATTGCAGCAGACCGGCGCGATGTCCGGCGTGCCAGCACCTTCGGGCTGGGAGCACTAGTCAAGGCTGCACTGGATCAGGGCGCCCGCCGAATCGTGCTGGGCCTGGGCGGCTCGGCCACCAACGATGGCGGCAGTGGCCTGCTGGCCGCACTGGGCATCCGGTTTCTGGACAAATCGGGCCAGCCTCTGCCGCAGGGTCCGGCTGCCCTGTACGATCTGCACGAGATCGATCTGACAGGACTCGATGCGCGCGCAGCCGGGGTCGAATGGCTGATCGCTTCTGATGTAAACAATCCGCTATGCGGGGAGCATGGCGCATCTGCCATTTTCGGTCCGCAAAAAGGCGCCAGTCCCGAGGATGTCCGTTTTCTGGATGGGGCGCTGGCGCACTTTGCCGATCTGACTGCGCAAGCGACCGGCCACGAGCGACGTGATGAACCCGGCGCAGGCGCCGCCGGCGGGCTGGGTTATGCCGCGCTGGCCTACCTGAACGCCGTCTTCAAACCGGGCGTCGAGATCGTTGCTGACTACGCCGGTCTGCACAAACATATGGAAAAAGCCGACCTGGTCATCACAGGAGAAGGAAGGCTGGATGCGCAGACGTTACGCGGCAAAACCATTGCCGGCATCGCCTCGCTGACGCGAGCCCATCATGTACCGTTGATTGCCCTGGCCGGGTCGCTGCATGAAGACTACACCAAGGTGTACGAGGGTGGCATTACCGCAGCGTTCAGCCTGCCCGGTGGCCCCATGACACTAAAAGACACCATGCAGCAAACGCGGCAGTTACTGATGCAGCGCAGCCGGGATATTATTGCGGTTTTTCTTGCAGGCAGGCAGTCTCGGCAGTAATGGCCATTATGCACTGCATGACTCAGGCCAGCACGCCCTGGTCAACCAGATAATCAGCCAGCCGGATGAAATCGGCCACGGACAAGGCTTCTGCCCGTGCCGTTTCGGCAATACCCACCTCGGCCCAGTCGATCTGCCAATCGGCCAGTACGCGGCGCAGCATTTTGCGTCGCTGGGAAAAGGCCCGGGCAACCAATTGCGAAAATGCCCTTTCGCTTTTTGCCTGCGGGCGCTCCGCCGACAAAGGCACCATGCGCACAACGGCAGACGTCACTTTGGGCGGGGGGTCGAATGCCTCGGGCGGCACATCAAACAAATGACGCATGTCATAACGCGCCTGCAGCATGACCGACAGGCGCCCATAATCACTTTCGCCGGGACGGGCCACCATGCGTGCAATCACTTCTTTCTGCAACATGAAATGCTGATCCCGAACCTGCTCTGCAAATGACACCAGGTGAAACAGCAACGGACTGGAAATATTGTATGGAAGGTTCCCGACAATGCGCAGCTCACTGCCGAACTCGGCAAAATCAACCGTGAGCACATCGGCTTCATGCACGGTCAACCGATCAGCAGGAAAACGCTTGCGCAGGCGCGCCGCCAGGTCGCGATCAATTTCGATCACCGCAAGATGATCAAGACGCGCTTGCAACGGTACCGTCAGCGCCGACAGACCAGGGCCGATTTCGATCACCCTGTCTGTCCGGGCCGGGTCAATCGCCCGCACAATAGATTCGATTACACTGTCGTCGGTCAGAAAATTCTGACCAAACCGCTTACGGGCCTGATGGACTGCCATTCTGTCCTGCTCTACGGGCGAGTTTTCTGCTGCGTCAATCGGTTGTCGATATAGGACTTGGCCCGCAACTGCTGCAGCCAGTCTTCGTATACCGGCTCGGCACGCAACTGATAGAGCGACTGGCGGGCAAGATTCCGGCGAATCTCAGGCTGTTTGTCCGAGCTGCGTCGATCCTCGACCGAGATCAGGTGCCAGCCAAACTGTGACCGCACCGGAGCGCTTACCTGCCCAGGCTGCAGGGCATTCATGGCTTTCTCGAAATTGGCATCGGATGCGCCGGGAGGAACCCAGCCGATTTCGCCGCCCAGAGGAGCCGAGGTATCCTGCGAATATTTCTTGGCCGCGTCAGCAAAAGACATACCGCCTTCAATCTGCCTGCGGATATCGTCGATTTTCGCCTTGGCCTGCTGATCAGAGAATACCGGTGTGATCTTGATCAGAATATGCCGTGCCTTGGTTTCGGTGATATTAACCGGCCCCTGCTGCTTGGCCATTTTTTCGATAGGCGGCACCGGTGGTGGAGGCGGCGCCGGCGGTTGAACCGTCACAGTGCGTTTATTTTCCTGTACCAGACCACGACGCTCAACAACTTTCAGAATGTGAAAACCATTGGGGGCCTTGAACACACCGGTTGTGCGTCCATCCGGCACTTTTTTGGTGACACTCACAAAAAGCGAGGGCCAGTCTTCAAACATGCGAATACCCAGATTACCGCCGGAGGACGCTTCCGGTCCGTCGGAGTATTCCTTGGCGACGCTGGCAAAACTGGCCCCGCCACGCAATTTCGCCATGGCGGCATCGGCTTTCTTGCGCGCTGCGGCCACCACTTCATCAGAAGAGTTGTCCGGTACGCGAATATAAATGTGCTGCAGAGCCACGGCCTTGGGCACGAATGAACGTTCTACCACCACCTGTTTCTGTGGGGGCGGCTTGGGCTGGTTCTGCCTTTCTGCTTCCCGTCCGGGCAAAATGCCTGTGGGATTCTGTTTCAGGAAAGCGTCGACATCCGATTCATTGATGTCCACCCGCGCTTGGATAATGCGATTGCGCAATTCCTCCATCACCATTTCGGTGCGAAGGTTACGAGTGTATGCGTCCCAATTCAGGCCCATCTGCTCGATGGCCGGCCGCAATTTTTCAGGCGGCAGATTGTTGCGCTGTGCGATATTGGCCATTGCTTGCGCCAGTTGCGCATCGCTGACCTTAATACCATACTGCTCGGCATCCTGCCGCATGAGCTTTTCATCGATCATGCTTTGCAACACCGTTTGCTGCACCTGATTCTGATTTCCCGTCGTCATGCGGTTGCTGGCCATGCGTTGCTGCAATTCCCGCATCGTAATGATTTCATTATTGACAACCGCCGCAATACCATCCGCAAACTGCCCTCCCGCACGCTGCTGCGCTGCGCCGGAATGTTTTGCCTGCTGCGCGCTGGCGGCAGAAGGAACCGCAATAAAAATGGCGGGGATTGCGAGAGCAACTGCGGTTTTCATGAAACCCAATTTACGCATTATTCATACCTTTCAAATGATGTCCTGGCCGGAACCGGGGTGTTGACACTCTCGTATCCGGGCACATTCTGTCTTAACAATTCCATCGGATCTTTTCCGACTGAGCCCAAACCCGCCAATTCCAACTGAAAGAATATAGCAGAATTCGAATCTTCTTTCGAAACGGCGTAACGTTTCAAAACAACTCGCCCGGTCCAGCAACAGTCACCTTTATATTCGATACCCAGGATATGCTGGGTGACCCGGCTTTCCTTGAGCGAATAGTCGACCCGCCCGACGCCGTACAGATTACGAGTGAAAGGCCATTGGCCGGCAAAACTGACGGTTTCCTTTCCTTGCAACTGGTACGACAGGGGATTGCCCTGATTAATGTCGGTGCGCCGCTCGTCTACATACGGATCGCGCTGATAACGGTAGGACAGCGAAAGCGTAGCCAGACGCTTGGGCGTCCATTTGACGGCAGCGTAACTTTGTGTCGTCTTGCCCTGGTAAGGATCGACCTGCAATGCAGCCTGCGTGGTGAATTTGTTGGTCAGCGCCGCTTCTGCGCCGAAAATCCAGTCTGATTTGGCGCCCGTGCGCGGCGACTCAAACGGCAGCGTTACGCGCTGGGAATCGAAATAGATGCGTTGGGCAACCTGCAGAGCAAGGCGCTGAAAGCCGGTATCGCGATCAAACCAGCGTGAGGTCAGCCCCAGAGTGACCTGATTGGCGTTGTTGATCCGGTCCCATCCGCCGTTGTATCTGTTTTCAGAAAAGGCGCTGGCAAAACCGAACTGGCTCACGTCGGTATCAAAAATGGGGATATCGCTCTGATCCTGATAGGGAATGTACAGATAGTACAGACGTGGCTCCAGAGTCTGGGTAGAGGGATAACCGAAAAGTGTGGTTTCACGCTCGAATGTCATGCCGGCATCCAGGGACACGATAGGCAATACCCGCGACAGCGAACGCCGCTGCGTGCCGCCCTGGCTGTAAAACGAATACTGGCCGTAGCGTGTATACCAATCGGTTTCGTACTGGGAAGCATGCAGGCCGACCTTGGGAGTGATATACCAGCCTGGCCTGATGATAGGATAGCTTAAGGTCGAATACGACGTCAGGCGGGTACCGTTGGGCCGCAGATGGCCATCCGTCCGGTCGATCACCTCGTCGCTGAGCTTGGAACCAAAATACGTGGGGTATTCAAACCGCGTCAGTGTATTGGTGGTTTCCATATCCAGCCCGTGCCAGTCGAAACGCGCACCATGCACCCGCAACTCCGGTACTTTCTCATACTGGCCGTAAATCTCATCTGCCGTGGCGTCCTGCAGCGTCTGATACTTCTGGATCTGCAGATAGCCGTCCCAGTACTTATGGCCCGAAAAGCCCAGCGTAATATTCCGGTTCAGATAGGTCTTGTCGGCCTGGGTGATGGTCGTCATATCGGTGAAATCACGATAGTAATCGTCATCAGAAACGGCATTCCAGTCGGCCGACAGATTGAAATTGAAGCCCAGCACTGAGCCCAGCGATTGCATATGCTGCCAGGAGAACATCCAGCGGGAGCGGCCCAGCTCATTGTCCCGATGCATGTAGTTGCCCGACACTGTGCCGGAATAACCGGGCTGCAGATACCGGAACTCGGCACCCAGTTGCGGACCCCGCTTGCTCAGATAACGCGGGTACAGGGTCAAATCGTATTGCGGTGCCAGGTTGATGAAATACGGAACGGAAATATCCAGGCCACTGCGCGAGGTCATGCCGTACGTGGGCGTCAGGAACCCGGTTTTTTTCTCTGCCCGGATCGGGAACGTCAGATAGGGCGACCATAACACCGGCAAGCCCTTGATATAAAGCGTGCCGTCTTCGGCAATCCCTTCGTTTTCGTCGTTGTACAGATCGACGTTTTTCGAACGGATCTGCCAGAACGGCTCTTCGCAACTGCAGCCACTGTAGGTGGCTTCCTTCAGATTCAGATGATTGTCATCGATGATATTGGCAACCCCGGCCTGTCCCTGTCCGCCCGTGGCCAGACTGTAGACGGGCGAGGTAATGGTTCCGTTAACCTTGTCAACGTTGTAGCGCAGCGCCGGGCCGGTGATCAGGTTGCCATCGCGCAACAGGCGGGCATTGCCCGTGGCCGTGACCGTACCCAGGCTCCGGTCATAGTCGATTCTGTCGGCTTTCAGAATAGAATCGGAACGGCGCACCTGCGAGCCGCCATCCAGGGTAATGCGATTGGCATTATTGGTCAGGTCTGCGCGCGCGCTGTCGGTAAAAGTAACAATTTCGTCGTTATTCAGCGCAGGACTGCTCAGCATGGGAGAAACAAACAGCCGCGGTGCAGAGGTGTTCCCTACCCCGGGCACTGAGATACCGCTCTGGGCAAAAGCAATGGGGGATACGGTCAGAAGAAATAGGTGACAGATCTTTCGCACTGTGCTTTTTACCGGAAATAATTGAAGAAAAAACCTGTCCTGTTACCAACTTTCCCGGGACTGAGACGGGATCAACATGCTGCACTATATCGCAATGCTGTCGGGACTTGCCCGACTTCCTGCTGTTGCGGGACAAACCAGAGGATACCGCATAAAATATCGGCATCCTGCAGTTTTTTACATTAGCCCGATATTATAGTTATCTACCGCAGACAACGGCAATGCCTGCCCGATTTGCAGAAATAAAAATCAGGACAGAACACAAGTCGTTGATCTCAAAACCCTTTTACGAACACAGCACATGAACAAGCCCGTAGCCTCTTTGACGCCTTCCACCTCTGCCACAGCCGGTGACGACGCCCGCCTTGCGCTGGTACAGGCCTGGCTCACCCCGCTGGTTGAAAAATATGGCATACGCGCGGACAGCCTGCGACCCGCATCCAGCGATGCCAGCTTTCGCCGCTATTTCCGTGTCGATTGCCCGAATAACAGTCTGGTCATCATGGATGCGCCACCCGCCCACGAAGATTGCCGCCCGTTCATCGATATCGCCAGGCGCCTCGATGCCGCCGGCCTGAACGTGCCGAAAATTCTGGAGCAGGACACAGAAAACGGATTGCTGCTGCTCAGCGACCTGGGTCAGGACACGTTTTACCAGCGCATTGTCAAAGGCATGGACGATGCAACCCTGCAGGCCAATTACCGCGACACGCTGCAGGCGCTGGTGCGAATGCAGCAGGTGACCACCGATCATTTGCCAGTCTACGACAGCGCAAGACTGCGCGAAGAGCTGGCCCTGTTTCGGGACTGGTATGTGGCCCGCCACTGCGATACGGTCCTGTCCGAGGCGGAGCAGTCGGCGCTGGTCTCGCTATTTGACCAGTTGTCCGCGCACAACGCGCGCCAGAGCGCGTGCTTTGTGCATCGGGACTTTCATTCACCGAACCTGATGATCAACACGCACCCTGAAAACGGCCGCGGTCCGGGCATCATTGATTTCCAGGATGCCGTGCGCGGTCCCGTCTCCTACGATCTGGTCTCTCTGGTCATGGACGCGCGCACCACCTGGGAAGAGCCCCAGCAACTGGACTGGGCCATCCGATACTGGGAACTGGCCAGACAGGCCGGCCTGCCCGTTCCGGCCGACTTTGCCGACTTTCATGTGGACTACGAATGGATGGGGCTGCAGCGCAACCTGCGCATTCTGGGCGTGTTTGCCCGGCTGTCGATCCGCGATGGCAAGCCGCACTACCAGCAACATATGCCTCGGGTCAACGGCTATGTCAGGCAGGTGGCGGCGCGCTATAACGCCTTCCGCCCCCTGTTGCGGCTGCTGGACCGATTGGACAATATCGAAACAAAAGTGGGATATACATTTTGATTCAAACCATGATACTGGCAGCAGGACGCGGCGAACGCATGCGGCCGCTGACCGATACACTGCCCAAGCCCCTGCTGCCCGTCAACGGCAAACCGCTAATCGTGCACCACCTGGAACGCCTCGCCTCTGTCGGCATCAGTGACGTGGTCATCAACCATGCCTGGCTTGGAGAGCGCCTGGAAGAAGAATTGGGCGATGGCAGCCAATTCGATGTCGCCATCCAGTATTCGCGCGAGAATCCTGCATTGGAAACCGCCGGCGGAATTGCCCATGCCCTGCCGCTACTGGGAGACCAGCCTTTTCTGGTTATCAATGGGGATGTTTGGTGCGACTGGAATCCCATGCAGGCTGTCAGCGTCGTCAACCGACTGCACGATTCACCCAGTCAGGCCTGGCTGCTGATGGTTGACAATCCGCCGCAGCACCCAGACGGCGATTTTCATCTGGACTCGCTGGGTTATCTGCACCCGAGGCAGGCCGATGCACCCGCCCTCACCTACGCGGGCATTGGCGTCTTCCATCCAAGCCTGTTCCGCAGCATCGACCCGGAACAGCCAGCGCCGCTGGCTCCCCTGTTGCGGATGGCCATGGGAACCCGCTCTGTTGAAGGGTATCACTACACGGGTCAATGGACCGATGTGGGCACACCCGAGCGTCTGGCCGATCTTGATCGACAACTGCGCGTCGCAAGCTAAACGGCCGATGGAAAAGGTACAATGACAGGCAGTTGAGTTTTGGTTTATTTTGGATTATTTACCCATGTTTGGATCGTCAAAAAGAGCAGCCTTCAAACCCTCTGTTTTTGAGACAGGCAGCCGCCGCCGTCACCGCCGTATGCCACCATGGGTTGGCATTTTATTTACCGGCGTGATTATCGGTGCGGGCGGCTACTGGTTTCTGCAGACCAACTACGGTCCGAAACGGCTGAGCCTGGACGAATCCAACCGCCTGACCAGTGAAGTCACGTCGCTGTCGGCAGATCGCCAGCGCCTGCAGTCCCAGCTTGAACTGGTCACGCAGGAACGCAACGGCCTCAAATCCCAGCTTGAATCGCGGGAAACGGCCCTGAGCAAAGCCCAGAGCCAGGCCAATGACCTCTCGGGCAACCTCGCACTCATCAAGAAAATCATTCCTGCAGACCCCAGCAATAGCGCCGTGGGAATTCGCGTGGGCGAATTCGATGGTCCTATCGGCAAGCTCAATTACAGCATGCTGCTCATGAAAAAAAATGAGCAGGACCCCGATTTGCAGGCATCCGTGCAGTTTTCTGTCTATGGCCGATATCGCAATGGTCGCTACGGTACGGCCGAACTGGACCCGTTTACACTGGATGTCACCGACTTCCAGCAGACTGCGGGAACCGTGGAAATTCCGCCAACAATGACCGCGCGTCGAGTTACGGTTAAAATCACAGATGTGGCAGCCGGAAAGGTTCTTACCACACGTACTTTCCAGGTCAGCCGCTGATTTGCAGCGCATTCAGCCGTTCATTGTGATTTCAGCGTATTTCGGCCTCTTGCGCTCCTTTCAACCCTTTGGCAAGATGAGGCACTATGGACAAACAACTGACAAAAATTCTCGTCGTCGACGACGATCCTGCCCTGCGCCAGCTTCTCGCGGAATATCTCAACCGTCATGGTTACGATACGCTGCTTGCGCCAGACGCCAGTGATATTACCCAGCGCATCACCAAATTCTCACCCGACCTGATCGTTCTTGATCGCATGCTGCCGGGTGGCGATGGTGTGGAAACCTGCCGCAAGTTGCGCGCACAGAACGAAGACATTCCCGTCATCCTGCTCACCGCCAAAGACGAAACCGCAGATCGTATTATCGGTCTCGAATCCGGTGCCGATGATTATCTGGGTAAACCGTTCGACCCGCGCGAGTTGCTTGCCCGTATCGAAACGGTCCTGCGGCGCAAAAAAGGCGCATCGGCGCTGGTCAAGGAAACGCCGATCCATTTCGGACCCTTTACCTTCGACCCGGCCAAACGCCAGCTGTTCAAGGATAATGTCCAGGTCAAGCTGACAGGCGGCGAAATCAATCTGCTCGAAGCGCTGGTGAAGAACTCCGGCAAGCCGCTCTCGCGTGAGCGCCTGCTGGCACTGGCCCGTGATGATGATGAAGGTGAGCGCAATGATCGCGCAATCGATATCGCCATCCTGCGGCTGCGTCGCGCTGTCGAGGACGATCCGAAAGATCCGCGCTGGATTCAAACCGTTTGGGGTATTGGTTACCGCTTCTCTCCTGACGCATGATAAAACCCTCCCTGTGGCCGCGCTCCTTGCGGCTGCAGATGATCCTCTTTATTCTGGGTACTGTGATTCTGGTGCAGCTGGGCAGTTTCGCTGTCGGCAATTACCTGAAAGAACGATTCCTTGAAGATGTCGTTGTCAATTACCTCTCCACGACTATTCGCACACTTCGTTCGGCGGTCTCGCAAATTCCCGAAAACCGGCGCGCCGACTTTATTATCGAAGCCTCACAAAAGCGCTGGTATCTGCTCTCCCGCGCAGACCCCTACGCCAATCGCCGTCACCGTGGCGGTACCCTGGGCAATGCTGGCGCACCGGCGCCGCTGCCCGTTCCCGAAGCTGCGCTTGAAGTTGAACGGGCCCGTCGCCAGGCAGCACCCAAACCTCAACCACGAACCGTCCCCTTCGGCGAGAACCCCAGTCCGGATATCCTGAAAATCGTCAAGCGCCTGAATATGGAACTGGACGATGGTACCCGCGTCGGCCTCACCCGCGGCCCGACTCCGCGCATGTTCATTTCACTGCAGCCGGATAACGATGGCAATACCTTCATCCGGGAATGGCTGGTCATCCCGCTGGACCGGATCGAACCGCCGAATATGCACGCCATCACCATTGCGTGGCTCAGCCTGACCGGACTGCTTCTGATTCTGGCCGCAGGCTTTGCCTGGCATATTACCCGTCCTCTCACGCGGCTGACGATGGCGGCCGACAAACTGGCCCAGGGCCAGCCTGAGCGCGTGACACCAGCCGGACCCAGTGAAACCCGGCAGTTGGGTGAACGCTTCAACGCCATGCTGGATGCCCTGGAAGAATCCAAAGCGGTCCAGCAGACCCTGCTTGCCGGTTTGCCGCACGATTTGAAAAGTCCGCTGGCACGCATGCGCCTGCGTGTGGAATTGACCGACGACGCGTCTTTCAAGGAAGGCATGCGCAATGATGTTCACGAAATGCAGGACATGATCGACCAGTTCATCAATTATGTACGCGGCTCCGATCTGGCCACATATAAATTCCAGCCTTTGAACATTTGCGAGTGGGCAGAAGAGCGTGTGGCGTCCTGGCACGAAGCGGGCAGTCCGGTACATTTACTGCACTCGCCGACTGAGGCGGCGTATGTCAGCGCCGACCACCTGTCTCTGGCTCGTGTCCTGGATAACCTCATCAGCAATGCGCTCAAGCACGGCCGTCCGCCCATCGAAGTTGCTCTGACAGTCAGTGGCGACCAGGCAGCACTTTCCGTGAGCGATCACGGCGACGGGATCCCGGCAGAACGTCGCTCCGAAGCACTACGCGCATTCTCACGTTTGGATTCTGCACGCACCATGACGGGCAGCGTTGGCCTGGGATTGTCGCTGGCCGAAACCATCGCCAGCGCGCATAACGGCCGATTGACCCTGGACAGCAGTGACAGCGGCGGCCTGAAGGTGACCGTCACGCTACCGCTGATCAGTCCCCCCGCCTCATAAACGAGACATCCCTGGCCTTGCGCTCTTTGCCCAGCAAGTCCCGGTAATACCACACAACGAGCAGCGGCAGAATAATCAAAAACAGAAAAAAGCCGGCCACCAGGATCCGGGTCGTCTCCAGACTAGACACGCTTTCCCAGATGGTCACTTCGTCCAGCACAAAAAACGGAAAGATGCTGAACACAATCCCGCTTATTACGCCCAGCACGATCACGACCGTCAGGATAAACGGCAGCCAGATCAGAACCCGGGCACGCTGCACCTTTCGCACCACCAGCTCTATGATTACAAAAATGGCCAGCATCGCAAACCAGCCCAACAGCACCACTGGCAACCGGGTCGTTTCTGTCCACTTGAAAAACACCCCGCTGTTGACCATGCCCAGAGCCACCGAGACCGCAACCACCCCCGCCGCCGTCAGACGCGACGCGCGCCGCACCCAGCCCCGCGCCTGCTGCTGCAAATCATCATCCACCCGCATGAGCAGCCAGGTGGCTCCCAGCAGAATAAAGGTGGCGACCGTGCATAACGCAATAAAAATGGCAAACAGCTCGCTGCCCGGCTCATTGCCGAAATTGACGGCAATCCGTCCCAGCACCATTCCCTGTCCGAAAGCCGTCAGCAACGATCCGGCCGCGAAGGCAGCCGCAAAGACCGGCCGGCCGTCGACCAGCGCGCGCAGGCGAAACTCATAGGCAATCCCGCGCAGCAGCGCACCTGCTGCCAGCAGCATGAGCGGCAGGTACAACGCCCCGCTTACATAGGCCCAGGCCTTGGGAAAAGCGGCCAGCAAAATGGCGCACCCCAGGAAAATCCAGAATACGTTCATGTCGCGCCAGGGGCCCAGAAAGGTGAACATGCGTGCGCGCTGTTCCGGCGTCGCAAATGGCATCAACATGCCCACACCCAGATCGAATCCATCCAGAACCGCGCCAGCGATACAGACGCCCAGAAAGACGACAAAACACAGCAAAGGCATCCAGAACCCGGGATCGTAACTGTTCAGGCCCAGCGAACCGGCTAGCGTCTCGATCATGCCGTTCTCCTGATTTTGCGCACGGGCACAACGCCAAAACGGGCAGCTCGCCGGGCCAGAAAGACAAATCCGGCCACGATCAGACAAAACAGCAGCCACAGAAACACCGTCACTGCGCCGATCAGCACCGCACTTTGCTGATCACTGAATGCTTCGGCAAAGGTGACCAGGCCATGCACAAAAAACTGACCATCGCGCAGGGACAACAACCCCTGAATCAGCCACAAGGCAAGCCAGCCTGCCGGCCCGAACCACACCAACACGTGCAGCAGCCAGCGCGGCATTTTGCCGAAATCGCTGCGACGTTTCAAATACCATGCCCATTGCGCAAGACACAATAGTCCGACCAGCACCAGCAGGCCAAGCACAAGCTTTTGCACGGCCACGCCTGCAACGGGCAGGCTCGTTGCGTTCCGGAACAACTCGTCGCCGAACAGCCCGCCCCCCACCACCAGCGCGGCCAGCGATACCGTCGCCAACCCGGCTCCGATCCGGAAACCCAGCTGCTCAGAAGTGTTCAGCGGTTTTGCCAGTGCTTCGCTGGCGCTGATCGACACCATCAGGCTGCCCACGCCCAGACCGCTCACCGATGTCATGAACAGAACCCGGTGCCATGCCTGTGAATGCAGGGCGAAATGACGCCAGTCGGCGATGGTGAGCGGAAGCGTATCGGGCGCAAGTCCGACAGGAAAATGCAGCCAGCTCTGGAATATGATCAACAGCATGGCGATGGCGGTCATTCCCAGCGCAGCCAGCAAGACAAACAGACTGTGCAGCAGCGGCGCAAGCGAACCCTGCCGATAGAGCATGATGTCGACCACAAACAGTTTGATGACGAAAGTCAGGGCTGCCACCAGCACCACCAGCGGACCGCTGACAGGCCCAAGACGCACGAACAGACCCGGCCACAGGGCCCCGGACTGTACCAGTAAAAACACCATGCCCAGCAGCGATACGGTTACGCAAAGTGCAAAAATACGCACCCAGAAGCGGTACATGTCCATCCAGCGACTATCTGCCGTTTGACGGTGCGTCATGATTTTACAGAATACGAGCAACCAGCCCAGGCCGACGGTGCACAGACCGAAGATGGCAAAAAAGGAAAGCGAACTGAAAAACTGCAGTTTCGCCAGCTGTAATGTTGAGATATCCCACATACGCAAGAGCGGTTTAAATTTCGGGCCAGTTGAGCGAATCCCATGAGTCTAACCGCTGAACATGGCAAAATGGTCGATATTATCGATTTACTGAAATTTTAAAAATATGTCCGCCTCGACGCCTGAGATTCCCGCCGCCAATTTTCTGCGAACCATTATTGAAAATGATCTGAGCAATGATCGCTACCAGGCAAAAAAATGGGCCGGCGAACCCGGACCTGCTTCGGCTCTGCAGAACGCCGCCAAAGACCCGGCCCGCATCCGTACGCGTTTTCCGCCTGAGCCTAACGGCTATCTGCATATCGGTCACGCCAAAAGCATCTGCCTGAACTTCGGCCTGGCGCGTGATTATGGTGGCGTCTGTCACCTGCGTTTTGATGATACCAATCCCGAAAAGGAAGAACAGGAGTATGTGGACGCCATTGACGAAACCGTCAACTGGCTGGGCTTTACCACGTCCGGTCCCGCCCGTGAAGAAAACCGGTATTTCGCCAGCGATTATTTTGGCTATATGTTTGACTTTGCCGAAGCGCTTATCAAGGGCGGCTTCGCCTACGTCGACGAACAGACACCGGAGCAAATCCGCCTTAACCGGGGCACACTCACCTCTGCAGGCGTCAATTCGCCGTGGCGCGATCGCCCGGCCGAAGAATCGCTCACACTGCTGCGCGAAATGAAGGAAGGCAAACATCCCGACGGCAGCCTCGCCCTGCGCGCGAAGGTGGATATGGCTTCACCCAATATCAATATGCGCGACCCCGTGCTGTACCGCATCCGTCACGCCACGCACCACCGCACCGGCGACACCTGGTGCATCTACCCAATGTATACCTACGCCCATCCGATCGAGGATGCGCTCGAAGGCATTACCCACAGCATTTGTACCCTGGAGTTCGAAGATCAGCGTCCGTTCTACGACTGGCTGCTGGCCCGTCTGGTCGAACTGGGTCAGTTGCGCAATCCCCTGCCACGTCAGTACGAATTTGCCCGGCTCAATCTGAACCATGTCATCACCAGCAAGCGCAAGCTGCTGCAACTGGTGCGCGAAGGCCATGTCACAGGCTGGGATGATCCCCGCATGCCGACATTGGCCGGACTGCGACGCCGTGGCTATACACCGACCGCCCTTCGGCTGTTCTGTGACCGCCTGGGCGTATCAAAATCAGACTCACGAATCGACTACAGTCTGCTGGAGCAGGCCCTGCGCGACGACCTTGACCCGATCGCAGACCGCAGTGTCGCCGTGCTTGATCCCATCAAACTGATCATCACCAACTATCCCGAGGGCCAGACCGAACCCTGCAGCGCGCCGCGCAATCCGCACTCGGCCGACGCCGGCCGACGCGAATTTCCGTTCTCGCGCGAACTCTGGATAGAACGTGACGACTTCCGTGAAGACCCGCCCAAGAAATATTTCCGGCTTTTCCCTGGCAATACGGTCCGGCTCAAGTACGCGTATGTGATCAAATGCACCGATTTCGACAAGGACGACGCGGGCAACGTAACGCAAGTCTATGCCGAATACCTGCCCGACACCAAAAGCGGTACGCCCGGCGCCGACAGTGTCAAAGTCAAGGGCAATATCACCTGGATCAGCGCAGCGCATGCCGTTCCTGCCACGGTCATGCTCTACGACCGGCTTTTTACCGATCCTTCCCCGGACAGCGGCGAAAAGAATTTTCTGGACTATCTGAATCCCAACTCAGTGCAGCAGGTTAATGCCTGGCTGGAACCCGGATTTGTCGCAACACCGGGCGCCCGCTGGCAATTTGAACGCCTGGGTTATTTTGTTGCCGATTCGAAAGATTCCACTCCTGAACACCCTGTACTGAACCGCTGTGTTACCCTGCGTGATTCATGGACCTAAATTTAAAGTGAATTGAAACGTGGCTTCCAAATCCTCTTCCTCTGCCCTCGAATTCAAAAGCGCATCGCTTTTTGTTGTCCGTATCGAACTCAAAAGTACCGATACAGCGGCACTGCAGCAGGCGCTGGAACAAAAAATGGCCGAAGCCGGCAGCCTGTTCGAGCACGAGCCGGTCGTACTCGACGCCACAGGCCTGAGCAGCGCGCCAGACTGGAACGGTCTGGTCACCCTGCTCGCGCAACACAAACTCCCGGTCATCGGTGTCATGGGGCCTGATGGCGCCCTCATCGACAGCGCCCGCCAGGCTGGCCTGTGCAAAGTCGAGATCTCTACGCTCAACACTCGACAGCCACCCGAGCCGACCATGCTGACCGAACCGGTGGCCGATGCCGTCAAGCTGGCGCCAGCTGCCAATGTCCGCACCGTGTCCGCCGCAACGGACACCAGCGCGACGCCCCCACCCAGCCCGCCGCCTGCCGCAGCACCGAAGAAACCCGCTACGCCGCCCCGCAATCAGAATCGCAGCAATGAGCCGGTCATCCGCGAAACCATTCGCGAAGTGCCGGTTCCCGTTCCTACCATGGTGCTGGCGCGCCAATTGCGCTCAGGCCAGCGCGTCTACGCCCGCAACAGCGATCTGATCGTCATTGGCGTGGTCAGCCGTGGCGCCGAAGTTATTGCCGACGGCAATATTCATGTTTACGGGCCGCTGCGCGGCAAAGCCATTGCCGGCGCCCGTGGCAATGCGTCTGCGCGGATATTCACATCGCACCTGGATGCAGAACTGCTGGCCATTGCAGGCATCTACCGCGTCATCGACGCCGAGATCGAACCGGCTCTGAACAAAAAACCGGTCATCGTCGAGCTGGACAATGACACGCTGCGATTCATTCCGGGAGACAGCAGTCAGGGATAACCCCGCTGCCTTCCGGTAACGTTTTTTAAAAGAAATTCATACCGATATGCGTTAAGATATCGGCACTTACAGCCATACGGATATATAGGAATAACCTTACATGACTCGCATCATTGTGGTAACTTCAGGTAAAGGCGGTGTGGGCAAAACCACCACCAGCGCCAGTTTTTCATCCGGTCTTGCCATGCGTGGCCATAAAACAGTCGTGATTGACTTCGACGTCGGCCTGCGTAACCTTGACCTCATCATGGGATGCGAACGCCGCGTGGTGTACGATTTCGTCAATGTCATCCAGGGTGAAGCTACGCTGAACCAGGCGCTCATCAAAGACAAACAGCTGGAAAATCTGTTTATCCTGCCTGCATCGCAAACCCGCGACAAAGACGCGCTTACCCGTGAAGGGGTTGCCAAGGTACTTGAAGACCTTAAGGGTATGGATTTTGAATATATCGTTTGTGATTCACCTGCCGGGATCGAAACCGGTGCGCTTATGGCAGCGTACTTTGCCGATGATGCCCTGGTGGTCACCAACCCAGAAGTATCCTCGGTGCGGGATTCGGACCGGATCCTGGGTATCCTGTCTTCCAAGTCACGCCGCGCGGAACAAAGTGAAGAAGCCGTCAAGGAATTTCTGGTGTTAACACGCTACAATCCCAAGCGTGTTGAAGATGGCGAAATGCTGTCCCTGAAAGATATCGAAGATATTCTTCGTATCAAGCTGATCGGTGTTGTGCCCGAGTCTGAGTCTGTTTTGCAGGCGTCCAACTCCGGGATCCCTGCCATCCACCTGAAAGATTCTGACGTGTCCGAAGCCTATCAGGACATCGTTGCACGATACCTGGGCGAAGAGAAGCCATTGCGCTTTACCGACTACAATAAACCAGGTTTCTTCAAACGACTTTTCGGAGGCAAGTAATATGTCCTTCCTGAAATTTCTTCTCGGTGAAAAGAAATCGTCCGCCAGCGTTGCCAAGGAACGACTTCAGCTCATCATCACACACGAACGCGAGGAAGGCTCCACCGGTGCGCCCGATTTTCTGCCGCAATTGCAAAAAGATCTGATCGAGGTCATTTCCAAATACATCAAGATCAACGAACAGGATCTGAAGGTGAACGTCGACAAGCACGGCAACCTGGAAGTACTGGAAGTCAAGATCGAAATGCCCCAGGATCCGAAAAACGCCGTTGCCAAGGCAGGTTAAAGCGTCAGGCCATCAAATGGCAAAAAAATGCACTCATCTGCCAGAAAATAGAATCTGGCGAATGCGGTGCATTTTTTATGGCTGTATCCACGTGCAGACTTTACAGCCCGGCGAGCGTGATGCATTTTTTACGGATCGAAGCCAACCGCCGGACAGACGCTCAAGGAACGTGATCAGGCAAAGAAAAAGGCTGAAATCTGTAAAAACAGAATTCAGCCCTGCAATATCAGTTGAATTGGCCCGCCGGTGTGGCGCGTCAGTTCACGCTCGGGAACTCCCACGCCCATGCAAAAAGACGATCTGCCGCTTAACGGCGGTGACCTCCTACCTGATTGCCGATGACGCCGCCAATGGCCGCTCCGCCCAGCGTACCCAATGTGCCGCCGCTGGTCAGCAGTGATCCGGCAACCCCACCGATAGCAGCGCCACCAACCGTGTTACGATCCCGCTGCGTCATACCGCCACATCCGGCAAGTGTAATGGCCAGGGTACCTGCGATAATGCTCTTGGCTACGATATTCGTTTTCATATTGTGCTCCTGAGTGTAATGAAAATAGTCTCGCGCATTGGTCAAGCAGATGCTAGTCTCAAACGCCTTAAGTCCCACTATACTCCGGAAAACTTGGCACGACCAAACTGTGCGTGGCTCTTTGTTACAGAGATGGTTTATTGCAATCGAAATGATATCAACTGAAATAAGCCCATATGCTCACGTGGGTAAAATGCAACGTTGCAGTGGGCCGATCGCGTCAGTACGACCGGCCGGCACCACATCGATTGCGTTACTTGAGCGCCTTGTAGCGTATGCGACGGGGTTTGGCCCCCTCTTCGCCCAGGCGTTTTTTCTTGTCCGCTTCGTATTCCTGATAATTCCCGTCAAAGAACACGACGCTGGAATCCCCTTCGAAGGCCAGTATATGAGTGGCAATGCGATCCAGAAACCAGCGGTCATGGCTGATGACCATGACGGCGCCGGCAAACTCCAGCAAGGCATCTTCCAGCGCACGCAAGGTTTCGACATCAAGATCATTGGACGGTTCATCCAGCAGCAGCACATTGCCGCCCTTGATCAGCGTATTGGCCATATGCAGGCGTCCGCGCTCACCCCCGGATAACTGACCGACCAGCTTGTTCTGGTCGGAACCCTTGAAGTTGAATCGGCCCAGGTAGGCCCGGGTGGGAATTTCAAAGCGACCCACGTTCAGCAGATCGGACCCCTGTGAAACAAAGTCGAACACACTCTGATCATTGGCCAGCGTGTCACGCGATTGATCGACAAATGAAATATTCACGGTCTGGCCGAGCTTGACCTCTCCAGAATCGGGCTGCTCCTTGCCTGCAATCATGCGAAACAAGGTAGACTTACCGGCGCCGTTGGGGCCGATGATCCCGACAATGGCGCCTGGCGGCACTTTGAAACTCAAATCATCAATCAGCAGGCGATCACCAAATGCCTTGCTGACATTGACAAATTCAATCACTTCATTACCCAGACGCTCGGCGACGGGAATAAAAATTTCCTGCGTCTCGTTGCGCTTCTGATACTCGTGAGAAGACAGCTCTTCGAAACGCGCCAGACGGGCTTTGGATTTAGCCTGACGACCCTTGGGATTCTGCCGGACCCATTCCAGTTCCTTGCGAATGGTTTTCTGCCGGGCCGACTCGCTCGCCTCTTCCTGTCCCAGGCGGGCTTCTTTCTGTTCCAGCCAGGAACTGTAATTGCCTTTCCAGGGGATACCATGGCCGCGATCAAGTTCCAGAATCCATTCTGCGGCGTTATCCAGAAAATAGCGATCGTGGGTCACGCCCACAACGGTACCGGGGAATTTCTGCAGAAATTGCTCCAGCCACTCGACACTTTCCGCATCCAGGTGGTTGGTCGGCTCATCCAGCAACAGCATATCGGGCTTGGACAACAGCAGTCTGCACAGCGCCACGCGACGCTTCTCGCCACCCGACAGTTTGCCGACCACCGCATCCCACGGCGGCAGCCGCAAGGCATCGGCAGCAATTTCCATTTGGGTGCCAATGTCATCTGCACCACTGGAGGCCGCTGCGGAGATGACCGCTTCAAGCTCTGCCTGCTCGGCCGCGAGTTTATCAAAATCGGCATCAGGTTCGGCGTACTCGGCATACACCTGCTCCAGCCGCTGGCGCGCGGCAAATACCTCGCCCAGTCCGGCCTCGACCGCTTCCCTGACGGTATGATCGGGATCCAGCTCGGGTTCCTGCGGCAGATAGCCGATCTTCAGGCCCGGCATGGGAATGGCTTCGCCGTCGATATCCTTGTCGATACCCGCCATAATCTTGAGCAATGTTGATTTGCCGGATCCATTCAGGCCAAGAACACCGATCTTGGCGCCCGGGAAAAAAGAGAGCGAAATATCGCGCAGAATCTGCCGCTTGGGAGGCACGATTTTGCCGACTCGATTCATCGTATAAACGTACTGGGCCATAGTTAATTTTGCTTGCAAATAAATTCAAATAAGCATTGTATGAAATAAACATGCTGCGTGCCGCAAGAGGGCGGCTACAATGGCAATAAGACCTGAATACGGACCACCGCCATGAGCTTTGTACCTGAACCCACCTTTACCGATTACGAAATTTCGCTGCTGAAAAAAACAGCCGACGCCCTTACCGCCTACCTTGGCAAACCGGTTATCGCCGAAATCGATACGACCGAAGATGGCATGGAATGGGTGGCGTTCGGCGTGCCGCTGGATATTTCGGATGACAACTCAGACGATATTGTTACGCTTGAAATGGGCGGTGCGGGCGCACGCCTTGTCAGCGAATCCAGTGATCTGGAAAACCCCGAGGAAGAAGTCTACGCCTGCGAGTTTCTGTGGGGCATCCAGATCACCGATATTGAAAACGCGCGTTTTGTCCGGATCGACTTCGAAGGTGAGGAAGTCGAATGGGGCGATTCCCTGGAAGAAATGTTGCCTTTTGGGATGCGTGAACCGCAAGCAGGCGAGCTGGTTGAGGACGAAGACGACGAGAATGACGGCAACGACGAGGATACGCCGCCGGATTCGCCGACACCGCCCTCGCCTACGCTGCATTGATCACGACTTTTTACGATTTGACCGGGGTCAGTGGGTCAAGTCAGTGGGTCAATAGCAGACGTGATTCCAGGTTCTCCCTGTCGCGACGCTTTATGCGTGGCGACGTCGATCCCTCAAATAAAGCGCCCAGCCAACCGGGAACATAATAGAGACCAGCAGTTTCGACATATTGCCCTGCAATTCTCCTGCCGGCGGCAACCGTTTGCCCGCGTGCTGCAAATGAAGCCGGAAACGGGTATAACGGGCCGCAGCCTGCAAAAACGCTACCGGCTGAAAGCGGAACCAGGGCAGACAGTTGACCACGGTATCGCGGGCGAGCAGTAGAATGCCCAGAGCATGTTTCTCACCCGACTGCGCACCTTCGAGGCTCAGTGAATCTTCGCTTTCATGGTAAATGCGAAAGACCTGATTAACAAAGCGCGTCAGGTATCCATCTCGCGCAATCGCGCGCCACACCATGCTTTCGGGCACGAACCCCTCGATATCCTCCGGGAAAGGAAAATGTTTGAGCACTTCGGTTTGCAGGCAACCGAATTTTTCACCCTTGACATGACATTTGAAATTCATGTCCAGCGATGTCATGTCCATCACATCTTGAGGATAGCGATCTCCCACGATGCTGCCATCGGGACGCGCGCACAGTCCGATCACCGCAATGTAGCCGCTTTTCAGGTCATCGGGGATGCCTCGCCACACATCGGCCATAGACTGCAGGGAATCGGGCAGCAGCGTATCGTCACTGTCGAGCGCAACCGTCAGGCGACCCCAGGCTTCTTTGACCCCGGTATTGAATGCCGTTTTTTTGTGCTGATTGGGCTGCCAGACGTAGCGTATCGGAAACGGCGACTCCGCCTGCCAGGCTTCAATTTTGTTACGGGTATTGTCGGTTGAACCGTCATCAACCACCAGCCACTCAAAATCCTTGAATTGCTGTTCGCACAACGACTCATAGACGCGCTCGAGAGTGTGCGCGCGATTGTAGGTAGGCGTCAACACCGTAAAAAAATAGAGATTCTGCGTCATAGCCTTATATATCTATCCCGAGCATTATTGATTTTTTGTTCGTTAACGATAGCAGAGATTGTTTTAAATACGATGTGCAACTTGTAGCAAAAAGTAAACCGCATGAATTGGCGCTAACGGCCTGCGTAAGAGCCGGAGCACGCGATCAACCGGTCATGCCCCCTTCGCTTGTTGCCGCAGACGGACGCGAAAAAGCCACTTTCAAAAGTGGCTTTTCGTTGATGACTTTTTGTTCGCTGCCGCGCATCACATTCATGCGTTCAGTTTGCCGGCTAAACCCAGAGGTCAAGCGTGCTGTCGTTCAACCTTCATTACATCCTGCCGGCAGGGGCGCCTGGTTCGCTCCCCAAAAGAGGTGCCAATACCTTTGCCCGATATCTTTGCTTAGGCGCGTTTGACTTTTTCCAGCATTTTGAATACGCCTTTAGGAGAGCGTACGAAAAGACGTTTGAATGCTTTACCCAGGCAACGACGCTCCAGCGTGTTGCGGCGAGTGCGTTTGACTTCTGCCATGAGAATCTCCGAGAAAATTTTTACGTAATCTGCTATTCTAGCATTAAATCATGCGTTTATCCATGAATTTGCACATTTGAAGCTGCGGCCGGGCAAAAATCAGACAGCGGGGATCTGCATTCGTAGCGCCAACTCACAGGCGACTCTCAATGAAGACGGGTCTGCGATCCCTTTTCCGGCAATATCATACGCGGTGCCGTGATCGACACTTGTTCGAACAAAAGGCAGGCCCACTGTCACATTAACCCCGTGGTCCACGCCCAGATATTTCACGGGAATGAGACCCTGGTCATGATACTGCGCCACTACGATATCAAACTCGCCCTGGCGGGCGCGCATGAAGACGGTATCGCCCGGATGCGGTCCGGTGACGTCCAGACCCTGCGTTCGCGCCGCCTCGACCGCCGGACGGATAATCGCCTCGTCTTCATGGCCAAACCGCCCACCCTCACCCGCATGCGGATTCAACCCGGCAACGGCAATCCGCGGGGTGTCCTGTCCTAGCATGTGGCAGGCGCGCGCCGCGAGGCGGATCGTTTCCAGCTCGTTTTCAAATGTGATCAGGCCCGGCACGGCACTCAAAGGCACATGGATCGTGGTCAGGATCACACGCAACTGCTCATTGAGCAACATCATCGCCACCCAGGGGACGCCGGCGACATGGGCCAGGATTTCCGTATGGCCTGGAAAATCAACCCCGCCCGCGCGCAACGACAGCTTATTCAGTGGCGCCGTGACAATGGCCGAGATCCGCCCCGCCATGGCATCAGCAATGGCCCGCAGTAGAAAATGGTAAGAAGCCAGGCCTGCCTGGGCGTTGACCTGCCCCATGGGCAATTCATCCGGCAGGGCATCGCCACATTCAATAACCGGGATGGCAGACGGCACGGCCGGATTTGCAAGTGCTTCCTGCCACTGCGTCACCGACGGATATGAAGCGACAGTGAGCGCCAGCCCCAATTGGGAGATGGCCCGCCTGAGAGCACCGGCATCGCCGTACACTACCGCGGGTGCGGGCAGCCCTTCATTGAACAGTTTGACCACCAGTTCCGGTCCTATACCGGCGGCATCGCCCATGGTAAGCCCCAAAGGCGGGGTTGGCATTTGACTGGATTCAGTACTCATAAAGGAAAGGACAATTTGGCAGGTCGGAGGAAAAGGGGCATTCAGCAGATGACAATGGACAAGCACGAAGCGTGCAAAAGTGTAATCGCAATCCCGGCACAATACAAACAAAACACGGACTGCGCAAGCCTCGAAAAGAGCACGCTCGCAATGATCGGCCTGCTGACCATACCGGCACTGTGAATCGGCTGAGTCGTCCCCATCTTATCGACTTCTGTTGCGTATTTTGTGGGCCTGTCTCGGCGTTTTTTTCGTTGTGTCATGCCAGAAATAGATTAATATGCGACAATACTACACCTGTTTATTTATACAGTAAGATTCATCCTTATCCTCATTGCACTTCGGCATGCGTCGAAGTCCATCGGAGCACTTCATGAGTTCGCAGATCCGGATATTCGGCGCCAGGCAAAATAATCTCAAAAATCTCGATGTCACCTTCAACACCGGCGAATTCGTGGTCGTCACGGGCGTATCGGGGTCCGGCAAAAGTTCACTGGCATTTGACACGCTTTATGCTGAAGGGCAGCGCAAGTACGTCGAAACGTTTTCGCCCTACGCGCGACAGTTTCTGGATCGCATGGACAAGCCACAAGCGGACCGTATTGAAGGCATTTTGCCCGCCATTGCCATCGACCAGACCAATCCGGTACGCAATTCGCGCAGTTCCGTCGGTACCATGACCGAATTGAATGATCACATCAAACTGCTCTTTGCCCGGGCGGCCAGATTGTATTGCCGCCAGTGCGCAACCGAAGTGCGCAAGGATAACCCCGATACCATTTTCGACTTTCTCGCGACCACCACGCCCGCGCTGGGCGATCCGCGCCTGATCCTCACTTTCCCTGTGGTCGTTCCCGGCAACTACACAGAAGAGGAAGTCCGGCAATATCTGGAGCAGCAAGGCTATACCCGCGTTCATGCCGAAGAAGAACGCAGTGTCACGGTGGCGCAAAAAGGCCGCAGCAAAACCCAGAAAATCGAAATCAGCCGCGTCCTGCATGTCGTTCAGGACCGCTTTCGTTTTTCGACGGCCGAAAAAGCCCGCGTCATTGAAGGACTCGAAGCCTGCCTGCGCTACGGCAGCGGCATGTGCACCGTCTACGCCGTAGACAACGACAGCCAGGCGCTGGAAACCTGGAAGTTCAGTGAACAACTGCACTGCGCCAATTGCGACATTACCTATTCATCGCCGCTACCCAGCACTTTTTCGTTTAACTCGCCGCTGGGTGCCTGCGAAACCTGCCGGGGCTTCGGTCGCGCCATGGGCATTGATTTCGGCCTGGTCATTCCCGACGAAACCAAGACATTGCAGGAAGGCGCGGTCAAACCCTGGCAAACGCCCAGCTATAGCGAATGCCAGACCGAAATGATGCAATACGCCAAAAAGGCCGGCATCCGCATCGATACGCCCTGGAAACAACTCAACGACGCCGAAAAACACTGGGTGCTCTATGGCGATCCCGAATGGAAAGGCGGCCCGTCGGCCTGGAAACATCAGTGGTATGGTGCACAGCGTTTTTTCGACTGGCTTGAAACCAAGTCGTACAAAATGCATGTGCGCGTCCTGCTGTCCAAATATCGTAGCTACACGCCCTGCCCGGCCTGCCACGGCTCACGTCTCAAGCCCGATGCCACCCTGTGGCGGCTGGGCGATGCTCCTGTCAGAGACGACATCATGGGCACGTATACCCGATTCATGCCGGTGCATGCAAAATGGTCCGTGCCCCAGCTCGATACGCTGGACGGTCTGGGTATCCACGATCTGATGCGCCTGCCGATCACGCAGGTACGTCAATTCTTTACCACGCTGGCACTGTCCGTTTTCATGGACAGCGCCATGGATCTGGTGCTTCAGGAAATCCGTAACAGGCTTGATTTTCTCTGCAATGTCGGTCTGGGTTACCTCAGCCTGGACCGGCAAAGCCGGACGCTGTCCGGCGGCGAAGTGCAGCGCATCAACCTGACCACAGCACTGGGCACCTCGCTGGTCAATACACTTTTCGTGCTGGACGAACCGTCCATCGGCCTGCATCCGCGCGATATGCACCGGATCGTGCAGGTTCTGCACCGCTTGCGCGACGCAGGTAACACGCTGGTCGTTGTCGAGCACGATCCTCAGGTCATGGTGGCCGCCGACCGTATTCTGGATATGGGTCCCGGGCCGGGTGAACGCGGCGGAGAAATTGTCTTTGACGGCACGCCGCAACGCCTGCGCGACGCCCGTTCCTTGACCGGGCGTTATCTGAGCGGCCAGTTGCGCGTCGAAGCGCCCCGCCCAATGCCCGTGCAGAACAATACGCCCAAACTGATCCTTGAAGGCGTCAGCGCCAACAACCTGCAGAATGTCGATGTCGCCTTCCCTCTGGGTCGCCTGGTCTGCCTCACAGGCGTATCGGGCTCGGGCAAATCCACGCTGGTGCAGGATGTGCTCTACCCTGCTCTGCTCAAGCATTTTGGCCGGCCGACCGAAGCACCTGGAGAGTTCACCCGGCTCCTGGGCGCCGAGCAGGTTGCCGGAGTCGTCATGGTCGATCAAAGCCCGATCGGCAAAACCGCCCGGTCCAATCCGGCCAGTTATGTCGGCGCCTTCGACGCCATCCGCAAGCTTTTCTCCCAGGCGCCCACCGCCCGGGAACGCGGCTATACGCCGGGCACTTTCAGTTTCAACAGCGGCGATGGCCGTTGCCCGACTTGCGGCGGCACAGGCTTCGAGCATGTCGAAATGCAATTCCTGTCGGATGTGTACATCCGCTGCCCCGACTGCGATGGCAAGCGATTCCGTCCGGAAATTCTCGAAGTGCGTGTCGAACACCTGGGCAACAGCGCATCCATCGATCAGGTACTGGACATGACCATCAGCGAAGCCTTGACATTCTTCAAGGGTTTGCGCGATGTGCAAACCAGCCTGTCACCGCTTGTCGATGTCGGCCTGGAATACCTCAAACTTGGTCAGCCGGTTCCAACGCTGTCTGGCGGCGAGGCCCAGCGCCTCAAGCTGGCCGGTCACCTGGCCGAAGCGGCACGCAGTGGTATTTCCGCTGCCAAGGTGGCCAAAAAAGGCAGCCTGTTCCTGTTTGACGAACCTACTACCGGGCTGCACTTTGACGATGTCGCCCGGCTCATGGGCGCCTTTCGCAAGCTGCTCGCCGCGGGCCATTCACTGCTGGTCATTGAACACAACCTGGATGTGATCCGCTCGGCAGACTGGCTGATCGACCTCGGTCCGGAAGGCGGAGTCGATGGCGGCCGGATCGTTGCCGAGGGAACGCCCGCCACGGTCATGGAAATCGCAGCATCCCACACAGGCACCGCCTTGCGCGAATATGAATCCGACATTATTGCCAGTGTTCCACTGTCACTGCAGGAGCCCGAGGGCGAGTACGCTACCGATACGCTACAGGCCGGTGAGCGCGAAACGCCTTCGCAGATCGATATTCTGAACGCCAAGGAACACAATCTGAAGGGCGTCAACGTCCATATTCCCCACAATACCTTCACGGTCATTACCGGCGTATCGGGATCCGGCAAATCCACGCTGGCGTTCGACATTCTGTTCAACGAGGGACAGCGCCGCTATCTCGAATCGCTCAACGCCTATGCACGCGCCGTCGTCCAGCCTGCCGGCAAGCCCGATGTGGATGCCATTTACGGCATTCCGCCTACGGTGGCCATCGAGCAGCGCACCAGTCGCGGCGGACGCAAATCCACGGTGGGCACAATGACCGAGACCCATCATTTTCTGCGCCTGCTGTATGTGAAGCTGGGAACCCAATATTGTCCCGATTGCCAGGTTCCGGTAGAACCGCAATCACAGGAACAGATTTTCGCCCGCATCATGAGCCAGTGCAAAGGCCGGCATATTGGTGTTCTGGCCCCATTGGTCACGGCCCGCAAGGGCTACTACACCGATCTGGCCAAATGGGCCGAAGGCAAGGGTTACACCCATTTGCGGGTCGACGGCGATTTCATCCCGGTCAAACCCTGGCCGCGTCTGGACCGCTACAAGGAACACACCATAGAACTGCCCGTCGCCGATCTAGTGATCGGACCCGCAGTCGAGTCCCAACTGAAGGACGCGCTGCATAGTGCATTGGAAACCGGCCACGGAACCATGAGTATCATCCTGGATCTGGACCCGGCCGATCCACTGCACGCCAGTGAGCTTGAACAGCAGCATTTTTCCACCAAACGCGCCTGCCCTTCCTGCGGCACCAGTTTTCCGGAACCCGATCCGCGCCTGTTTTCCTATAACTCCAAGCATGGCTGGTGTCACAGCTGCTTTGGCACCGGCGTCAAGCTGACGGGTTTTGACGAGGAACAGACGGGCGAAGAGGAATCATGGAAAAACCTGCCAGGCGAGGAAGAACACGAGCTTGCTGCCTGCCCGGCCTGCCATGGTCAGCGCCTGAATCGCAATGCACTGGCCGTACGCTGGAAAGATCGTAGCATTGCCGATCTGGCGGCGCTGCCCGTCACCGAAGCGCATACGTTTTTCGCCGGCCTGGTACTCAAGGGACGCGATGCCGATATCGCCCGTGATATTCTGAATGAAATAAAAAGCCGGCTGGCCTTCATGGAAGAAGTCGGCCTGGGCTATCTCGGCCTGGATCGTTCCGCCCCCACCCTGTCCGGCGGCGAAGCGCAGCGCATTCGCCTGGCGGCGCAACTGGGCTCCAATCTGCAGGGCGTCTGCTACATCCTGGATGAACCGACCATCGGCCTGCATCCGCGCGACAACCGCATTCTGCTCAATGCCCTGTCGCGACTGGAAGGCAATGGCAATACACTGGTCGTGGTAGAGCATGACGACGATACCATCCGCCGTGCCGAACACATCATCGACATCGGACCTGGAGCGGGCGTTCGCGGCGGCACCGTCGTGGCCCAGGGAAGCTACGAAGATATTATCGCCAACGAGCGCTCGCTGACCGGACGCTATCTGGCCCATCCCATGACTCACCCCTTGCAGCCAGGCCAGGCGATCGACGGCGACACCGGATTTATACATATCCATGGTGCCCATTTGCACAACTTGCAACACGTCAATGTACGTATTCCCAAAGGCCGCCTCAGCGTCATCACCGGCGTATCGGGTTCCGGGAAATCGACACTGGCGCGCGATGTGCTGCTGGACAATCTCAAAGGCGTGGTCGGCGTCAAAAACCCCGCCGCCTGGCGCGGCTGCGCCGACATCACCGGCTGGGAAAGCCTGGATCGCGTGCTGGAGGTCGATCAGACGCCTATCGGCAAAACGCCACGCTCCTGCCCGGCAACCTATATCGGCTTTTGGGACGACGTACGACGGCAATTTGCCGAAACCCGTGACGCCAAGATCCGTGGGTGGAGCACCTCCCGCTTCTCGTTCAACACCGGTGACGGACGCTGCCCGATTTGCGAAGGCCAGGGCATGCGCACCATCGAAATGAGCTTCCTGCCCGATGTCAAAGTGCCATGCGAAGCCTGCGGCGGAGACCGCTTCAACCCCGATACCCTGGCGATTCGGCTGCGTGAAAAAAATGTAGGGGAAGTGCTGAAGATGGAAGTCGATGACGCCATTCCCTATTTCGCGGCTCACCCCCGTGTCAAGCGTTCGCTGCAGTTGCTGCAGGATGTCGGCCTGGGCTACCTGACACTGGGCCAGCCATCGCCAACCCTGTCCGGCGGTGAAGCCCAGCGAATCAAGCTGGTCTCGGAACTGGTCAAGGCCCGCCTTGACGAAGGCGTCATCAAGACCGGCCGTGCTTCGCGCAGGCCGCATACCCTGTATGTACTGGATGAGCCCACCGTCGGACTGTCCATGGCCGATGTCGAGAAACTGATTGTCGTGCTGCACCGGCTGGTCCAGGCAGGCAACACGGTGGTCGTCATCGAACATAATCTGGATATCATGGCCGAAGCCGACTGGATTGTCGACATGGGGCCCGAAGGCGGTAACGGTGGCGGACAAGTTGTCGCCATGGGTCCGGTCAAAGACATTATTGCGAAGAAAGCCGCGTCCCACACCGGTGTCGTTCTGGAGGAATTTTTGGACCGGTTGGACCAAACGACACCAGTGGAAGCGTCGGAAACCTAGCGCACGCTGCAGCCTATCACTCAGGCGGTCGCAGCCAGTTTCAGCGCATGCAGTCGCACATCGTCGGGCCAGCCGGCAATGTGCTGCTCCAGCGCCGTCAAGTCGCCGGCAAACAATGCCCGTGTGGCTTCTTCATAGCCGGGAAGATCACCACCCAGCGCCAGCATGAAATGATAAGCCCGCTCCTGGGCATGGCGCCGCGCGTCACGGTTTGCACTCCCCAGCCGGGCGCTCTCGACCAGCTTGCGCAAAGCGACCGAAGCGCCGCCCGGCTGGGCCGACAGCCACTCCCAATGCCTGGGCAGCAACGTCACTTCGCGCGCAATCACGCCCAATTTGGGCCGCCCACGCCCCCGGGATACGGGCTCGTGCGGCTCATGCGCTGCTTCTGACTGGACAGCGACCGCAGCGCCGTCGTTCACGTTCAAGCTGTTATGTATCGGCAAAGATCTGTCAGTATGCCGCAAATCAATATCAATTGAGCGTCCCGTCTGATCATCGAAAATCAGCACGGCGTCTGCGGTAGTAGCTTTCAGGGCGTCTTTGTAAACGGGAGTCACTTCGGGCAAGGTGCCCGACGCAAGCCGCTGATATCCCTGGAAAACGGTGTAAGTAGATACGGAAGTCGTCATGCTCCCTCCTATGGGCTGTTGTATTGAACAGCCATAATATTACCCGGATAAAAATAAAATTGGAATATTACCCGGGTAAATATTTGTATCCTGTCGGTTATTGGCCACAGACATCGAAATCACGCTTCATCCCAACACGGTTAAACTCCATCACAGCACGACCAAAAAAAGTCCGCGCTCCGACTGCAGCTTGCCGAAAGACCGGCGCCTGTCTCCACCCTAAACGTCCACATTATCACGCCAGAATTCTGCGAATCGCCTCCCCGGCAGCCGCCATACCCATGGCGGCAGTAACGGTGACTGCCGATCCATATCCGGCACACGACAATCCCTGGAGCGAACCCGGCTCCTCCGTCCTGGCCCACGCGTCCGGCAGCACCGCAGGCTGGTCCAACCAGAGCGTAAACACGCGCATGGAAGGCGGCTTGCGCAGCGCCTTGCCATGCCTGTCTGATCCTTTGGGATAGCCATGATGCTTGCGCAACTGCTGGCGAATTCGGCCCAGCAACGCATCATTGCGGGCCATGGATAAATCTCCCGCCTTCAATGTCAGCGCATCCAGTTTTCCGCCTGCCCCGCCGCACATCACAAACGAAATTGCATGTCTGTGACAGGCCAGTGTCATGGCAAGCTTTGCAGGCACCTGATCGGTGGCATCGACCAGCACACTCACCGGCCGCGCCTGGAGCAGTACATCGACATTGCCCGGCTCCACAAAATCATCAACCCGATGGACACGGCAATCCGGATTGATACCCGCGATCCTGTCCGCCATCGCCTGGATCTTGGCCTGCCCCAGCGTATCCGTCAGCGCATGAATCTGCCGATTGACGTTGGACTCTGCGATATGGTCCAGATCAACCAGCGTCAACTCTCCGATACCGGAACGCGCCAGCGCCTCTGCCGTCCATGAGCCTACGCCGCCAATTCCGGCGATCATCACGTGCGCCCGTTCAAGTTGCAACGTTGCGCCTTCGCCATAAAGACGCTGTAAACCACTGAAACGTCTTTGCTTATCGTTTATTGTTGTATCCATTCCAATCGATTCTGACCTATACTAAAATTGTTTCAGAGTTATAACAACATGAAGCGGCCGGGTGACTCGGCTTCAACTGCCGTCCGGACGTTTGTCATTTTAATGCACATTCAGAAAAGCTGACCCCGTGGCAGAATTAATCAGGAATCCCTTACAAAAAGCACTCGACCATATCCGCCAGTTCCGCTTGTGGACAGACGAAGAAGTCGAACATTCCATGCAGCAGAATCTGGCTCATACCGATCCTGACAATGTCTGGGTCTTTGGATACGGCTCCCTGATCTGGCGCCCGGAATTTGAATTCCAGGAATGCCGCGTTGCCACTCTTCATGGCTATCACCGGGCACTCTGCCTGTGGTCCAGCGTCAATCGTGGCACTCCCGAACGTCCCGGCCTGGTCTTCGGCCTGGATGAAGGCGGACGCTGCCAGGGTAAAGTGTTCAAACTGCGCCCTGACGCGCTGGAGCAGGAATTCCGTGCCCTGTGGAAGCGGGAAATGGTCTCCGGTGCCTACATTCCTACCTGGACAACCTGCGAAACAGATTTGGGGCCGGTGCGTGCCCTCGCCTTTATCATGGACCGGGAAAACCACGCGTACGCCCGGGATCTCACCTTTGAAGAAACCCTGCAGATCATTCTGAACGCCTCTGGCCAGAACGGCCCCTGCCCGGAATATGTGATCGAAACGGCCCATGCTCTGTCCGACGCCAATATCCAGGATCATGCCCTGTTCGAACTGGCCGATACACTCAAAAAGCACGCCCACAAAAGCCACAAGGCGCATCCTTAATCTGCTGACGGCGAGTCGGAATTGGCAGGGAAATCCCTGTAATTGCAGTACACTAGCCCTTTAGGTTTTTTCCCCTGAAGATGTAATTATGACGCTCGCAGATTTACGCCAGAATTACGATAAAAACGTGCTTCTGGAAACCCAGGTCGATCCTGACCCAATCAAACAGTTTGAACAATGGTTCGATGATGCCCTGAAAGGCAACATCGCCGAGCCCAACGCCATGGTGCTCTCTACTGTTGACGCCCGGCACAGACCCTCGTCGCGCACGGTATTGCTCAAAGACCTGACGGCCGATGGTTTTACGTTTTTCACCAACTACGAATCGGACAAGGGACGCGATATTGCGGGCAATCCTGCCGTCAGCCTGCTGTTCTTCTGGCTGGGGCTTCAGCGACAAGTACGCATCAACGGCGTAGCGCGTTTCTTGCCTGAAGCCGAATCAACCGACTACTTTGTCAGCCGCCCGCTCGGTTCACGAATCGGGGCGTGGGCATCCCGACAAAGCCAGGTCACCACCCGCGAAGAACTGGAAGAACGCGTTGTCGATTTCCAGGAGAAATTTGGCGAAACGGTCCCCAAACCCCCTCATTGGGGCGGCTATGTCGTCGTACCCGATATGATCGAGTTCTGGCAAGGCCGTCCCTCAAGACTCCATGACCGGCTTCGATATACCCGTGATCAGGACGGCAACTGGTCCATGGCTCGTCTTTCTCCCTGAGGTGACCATGCCCGGACATAAGGTAAACAGACAATGAGCGCACAGGCTCCGGATTTTGATTCCCGTGATTTCAGATCGGCCCTGGGCCGTTTTGCGACCGGCGTGACGATTGTCACCGCCACGCATCCCCAGGAAGGCCATCCCATCGGGCTGACCGTCAGTTCATTCAACTCGGTCTCTCTGAACCCGCCGCTCATCCTCTGGAGCCTGATCAAAAGCTCTTCCAATCGCGAAGCTTTTGAACAGATACAACGCTATAACATCCATATCCTGAACGCGGAGCAACTTGCACTTGCCCGCCAATTTTCCACCGGCAGCCCGCAGGACCGTTTTCGCGATGTCCTGTGGACGCCTGGCACCAGCCTCGAACAGGTTCCCAAACTGGATGACCGCTATTGTTCGGCCTGGTTCGAATGCTATAACCGCAACCACTATCACGAAGGGGATCACATGATCCTGATCGGCGAAGTGGAACGCTGCCATCATATTGATTCCCTCCCACTGGTTTATCATGCCGGCAGCTTTGATCTGACTCCCACGTTAACAGAAACACAATGAATATTGACATAGAATGCATCGTCGTCGGCGCCGGTGTCGTCGGACTGGCGATCGCACGCGAACTGGCCCGCTCCGGTACCGACGTACTCGTGCTGGAGGCTGAAGAAGGCATTGGCATGGGCACCAGCTCGCGCAACTCCGAAGTCATCCACGCCGGTTTGTATTATCCGCAAGGAAGCCTCAAAGCACGCCTGTGCCTGGAGGGCAAAAAGCGCCTGTACGACTATTGCGAAGAACGCCATATTCCGTATAAGCGACTGGGCAAGCTGCTGGTTGCCACAGACGCATCGCAAGTGCCTTATCTGGAAAAAATTGCCGCCCAGGGCAAAGCCAATGGCGTCGATGATCTGCAATGGCTGACAGCCCAAGAGACAAAAAAACTGGAACCCGAGCTGGACTGCGTCGCAGCCGTCCTGTCCCCTTCCACCGGCATTATTGACAGTCATGCCTATATGCTTGCCTTGCAGGGCGATGCCGAACATGCCGGAGCCCAGGTCGTCCTGCGCACTCCCATGCTGCGAGCGCAGATCAATGCCGATGGCTCCTTCACCTGTGAGTTTGGCGGCGACGAAGCGATGACGCTGACCTGTCGCACGCTAATCAATGCCTCCGGCCTGCACGCGCCTACTCTAGCGCGCCGCATAGCCGGGCTTGACCCCAAACATATTCCTGGTGAGTATTATTGCAAAGGCAGCTATTTCACACTGAACCGCCGCGCACCGTTTTCCCGCCTGATTTATCCAATGCCCAACGCGGCCGGACTGGGCGTGCACCTGACGCTCGACATGGGCGGACAGGCCAAATTTGGTCCCGATACCGAATGGATCGAAGACGAAAATTACCTGGTCAACCCTGAACACGTCACCGCCTTCGATCGGGCCATCCGCAACTGGTGGCCAGGGCTGCCTGAAAACGCACTGGAACCGGGTTATGCCGGCATCCGCCCGAAAATTGTGCCCGCCACTTCAAATGCGGGTGATTTCATGATTTCCGGTCCTGCCGACCATGGCGTCACGGGATTGGTCAATCTGTTTGGCATCGAATCTCCCGGTCTGACCGCCGCACTCGCGATTGCAAGTGCAACCGCACGTTCCCTGACCGCCTCATAAACAATCAACCCAAACGCCAATACGGCCGCACCTTTTTATGCAAAACGATTATATTCTGACCGTATCCTGTCCCGACCGTACCGGGATCGTCCATGCCGTATCCGGCCTGCTGCTTGAGCTCAATGGCAATATTCTTGATTCACAGCAATTTGGCGATGAAGAAACCGAAAGATTTTTCCTGCGCGTTCACTTCAGTGTTGATGGCGACCTGAGCCAGGACGATATCCATCTGAAATTCATTCCCCTGGGCGAACAGTTCAACATGACCTGGAAACTGTATGACGCAAGAAAAAAAGCGCGCGTACTGATCATGGTCAGCAAGCAGGGGCACTGTCTGAACGACCTGCTGTTTCGCGCCAATAGCGGTTCCCTGCCCATCGAAATTGTCGCCGTATTATCGAACCATCGCGACTTCGAGCGCCTGGCCACAGGCTACGGTATTCCTTTTCACTATCTGCCCGTCACCCCCGACACCAAGGCCGAACAAGAGAAACAGGTACTGGCCCTGGTAGAGAATCACAAGGCTGATGTCGTGGTGCTGGCACGGTATATGCAGATTCTGTCAGATCGGTTCTGCCGCGCGCTCGAAGGACGCGCCATTAATATTCACCACAGTTTTTTGCCCAGCTTCAAGGGCGCCCGGCCCTACCATCAGGCGCATGCCCGAGGCGTAAAAATAATCGGTGCCACCGCCCACTACGTGACCGCGGACTTGGATGAAGGCCCGATTATTGCGCAGGATATTGAGCAGGTGGACCATACCATGTCGGCCAACGAACTGACGCGGGTGGGCAGCGATATTGAATCGCTGGTGCTGTCGCGAGCCGTGAAATATCATGTGGAGCATCGCATTCTGTTGAACAACCATCGCACCATTATTTTCCGATAGAGCGATCAGCGGCGACAATACTTTTCCGCGCTGGCTCATTCCTTTTCCGCGCTTGGCCCATTCGGGAAATACGACGTTGACAAATCGCGCGCGCTTAAGTAAATTTAAACCCGAAACCGGTGGAGCCGTGTACTCCACCGATCCCTGATTAGTAGGCCGGTGCAGCCAGCACCAGCATCATGCTAACCAGGATAAGTAGTAAAGCGATTCGTAACATCGCAATCTCCTTATCAGGCAGGGCCCGGCTTCGGTCGGGCCCTTTTACCGTCTGCATTGCCCTTCAACGCAGCGACGATACTCTGCAGTTGATTGGTAACACTGAAAGGGTAATTTGATCGAAAATATCCATGCGTAATCTAAGCAAGAGCTCTCAATATCCGGGCTGTTCGAATCGTATACACCTTCGGCAAATACGACATTGACAAATCGCGCGCGCTTAAGTAAATTTAAACCCGAAACCGGTGGAGCTGCTACTCCACCGATCCCTGATTAGTAGGCTGGTGCAGCCAGCACCAGCATCATGCTAATCAGGATAAGTAGTAAAGCGATTCTGGTCATCGCGATCTCCTTATCGAGCAGGGCCCGACTTCGGTCGGGCCCTTTTACCGTCTGCATTGCCCTTCAATACAGCAGCGTTATTCTGCTTTTTTCTCCGCTTCCTGCCATCTGGGTTTGATCAGTTTTGTCACTGCGTGATGACCGAAAGACAGGCTAACCACGAGATATCCGGATTGCAATACAGTGCATCTGATCCATATCTGTCTCGTCGATACACAACAGAGTATTCAGTTCCATCGATCAATTAACGGCTCGAATATCGTCATCCCGCTGCGTTGCTTATGCCACACATAAAAATCCGACTGAAAGCGCCGCCCGAACTTTTATCAAAATATAAAAATCTTTCTTCACAATATTTTGGATGACCCGGTTTGAAGGCAGTTGTACGCATCCTGCACACGCCCCAAACGCATGACTCCTTCACTTTTCAACAAAAAAAAATTTTTAGCGAAACGAATCATTAACTTGCCCACAAATTTCAATTGAAATTCAATTATTTCAATTGAAATTTCATCCGAAAAATCGATACTCCACAACGATGCCTACCACAAAAAAAAAAAAAAAAAAAATGATCTAGATCAATATTTCGATCATTAACATTCTTTGACCTTATCCCGTATTTACACGTTTTGACGCCGCATTTACATTGCCGTTGTTTCATCGCGAAACGCACTTCTAGTTCAACTTATTTTTATTGAGGTCCTCATGAAATTTCAAAAACTGTTCCTTGCTGTTGCAGCAATCGTTGCGAGTTCATCTGCCTTCGCATTTGACGGCACGATCACCATCACCGGCAAAGTGACCGATCAGACTTGCCAGATCAAAACCGGCACCGAAAACCTGACCGTGCGCTTGCCAGAAGTCGGTACATCATCGCTGAACGCAGCGAACAAGACTGCTGCCGCCACACGCTTTACCATCAAGCTGGAAAATTGCAACCCTGGCAACGGCAATGTATTGGCTTACTTTGAACCCGGCAACACCATTATCGGCAGCCGCCTGAAAAACACAGCGACCACTTCCCCCGCCAGCAACGTAGAAGTTCAGTTACTCAACAACAACTTCCAGGCAATTGACCTTTCCCAGAACAGCGCCACTGCTCAGTCTTCAACCTCAGTTCCCGTAGATGCAGCTGAACTCAGCCTGGATTACTACGCACAATACTTCGCAACAGGCGCAGCAACGCCAGGCGAAGTCGCCTCCAGCGTCAACTACACCGTCGTTTACAACTAATCGCTGTAAACGATTCTGCTTACCAATGATAGACGGACAAAACAAAATGATGATGACACGTATTCGTGCCGCTTTTTTCATGGTTTCGCTGTTCTGGACATTGCAAAGCAATGCCTCCGTGGTCATAACCGGCACACGGGTCATTTATCCTCTGTCATCGGCAAGCGTCACTGTCAGGCTGCTCAATGACGGTTCGCAACCGTCATTGGTGCAGGCCTGGGCCGACGATGGCGACAGCAATGGCGCGCCAAATGAAAGTGCAGCCCCTTTTATCGTTACTCCCCCGGTTTTTCGGATGGAGCCCACAGCCGGACAGACGTTGCGACTGACCCTGACCAATGCCGGGTTGCCCACCGACCGTGAATCAGTCTTCTGGCTGAACGTGCTGGACATCCCGCCCAAACCCGCCGCAAACAATGGAAATTACCTGCAAATGGCCGTCCGTTCACGGATCAAAATATTTGTACGTCCCGACAACCTGAATCTGACGATGAACGAAGCGGCACGCAATCTGCAATGGACGACCAGCGCCAGCGGGGAGCTGATGATTCACAATCCGGGTCCCTATTACTTTTCATTGAACGGGTTCAGCACAAGTCGTGACAAGACGGGTCCCACTGTGCCACTCGCCGCCATGGTTGCTCCGTTCTCCAGCGTCAATTTGCATAAGCGTGTCAGCATACCCGCCAATGCAAGCATGGATGTTTCGTATATCAATGATTACGGTGGTACGACCCGCACTACCATTTCCGGAAACAACAAATAAACTGTTTGCTGCATCATGTGCCGTTATTCATCAAAGCAATCTGCAACCACTGTTCTCGCCGGTATTCTCCTGTCACTCCCCCTGAGTCCCGCTGCCGCTGAGCAACGTGTCGAATTTGACGCAGCGTTTCTTCGGGGCTCATCCGCCCACGGGCTCGACGTTTCCCGCTTCGCGCAGCAGAATCCTGTTCCTCCTGGCGAGTACGAATCGGACATTTACGTCAACAACGCATGGAAGGGAAAAATGCGCTTGCGATTTCGCGAACCCCATCCAGGCGCAACAACTGTCCTGTGCATGAATGAGGCTTTACTGGGTATTCTCGACCTCGATACAAGTCGTTTTTCGCTAGACAGTGTAAGCAGTCAAGACGATAAAAAAGACTCCCTGTGCTTATCATCCGCTGACGCAATCCCGCAAGCCAGGTTCAACTATCGCCTTGACGAATTTCGACTGGACGTCGACATTGCCCAGGCCTATGTCAGACAACGGCCGCGCGGCTATATCAATCCGGACAACTGGCAGACCGGCGTACCGACTGCGTTTCTGAATTACGATTACAATTTTTATCAAACCACGTTCAGGGACTGGAACCAGACAAACCATTCCCGCTTTTTGAATCTGAACGGCGGCGCCAATTTGGGCAACTGGCATTACCGCCATCAGGGCTCCTATAACTGGGGAACCACAACGTCTTATTATGATGGCGATGACCGCCGCAGCCGATATCGTGCCTATACGAACTACCTGCAACGCGATATCCCGTTTCTGAACAGCCAGATCATGGCGGGTGATTTCGCCACGAACAGCGTGCTGTTTGACTCCATGTCGTTGCGCGGCGTGCAGTTGTTTTCTGACGACCGGATGCTGCCCGACTCTGCGCGCGGGTTTGCCCCTGCCGTACGGGGCATGGCACACAGCAATGCGCTGGTGACGATCAGACAAAACGCGAATGTCATCTACGAGACGACTGTGCCGCCCGGCCCGTTTGAAATCAACGATCTGTATCCGTCCAGTTATGGCGGCGACCTGCATGTCACCGTCACCGAGGCAAACGGATCGGCACAAAGCTTCACGGTCCCATTCAACACCCTGGCGCGCCTCTTACGCCCGGGACGTCTGAAATACCAAATCGCAGCCGGCCGTCTCAGATTCGGACAAACCACGCTGAAAAACAAGGTCATGCAAACATCCCTGCAATACGGCATGACCAACTGGTTGACCGTCAACGCAGGTTTCAATGTCAGCAGCCGCTTTCGTTCCATTCTGCTGGGCGGTGCATTCAACACGGCCCTGGGCGCATTCGGGCTGGATCTCATTTCATCCCGAAGTGCGCCACGCTATGGCGAACGCGCATCGGGGCTCACATGGCGTGCAACCTATAGCAATTATTTTGCATCCACCAAAAGCAATATTGCCCTGACGGCGACCCGTTACTCCGCCAAAGGATACGACTCAATTCTCAGCGCGACACTGCATGACAATCCTGATATCCTGACGCGCCGTTACTGGTACCTTGCGGAACGGCAAAAAAACCAATGGCAGCTCACATTGAACCAGCCTTTCCCGGACCGTTGGGGTAGCGCTTATCTCACTGCCTATGCAACGGACTACTGGAACCGCAGCGGGCGGGACACAACGGTTCAGGCCGGTTACAGCAACAGCTACAAAAACATTTCCTATACCCTGTCTTTCAGCCGTTCACGTGATTACTACACGTCCAAGACCAGCAATAATGTTTTTCTCAGCTTCTCCATTCCGCTAGGCAAGTCAGGCACCCATTCGCTCACGGCACAGGCAGGCAGCCGCAGCGACGACGGATCTTATGTCTCGTCCATGCTCGCCGGCACCTTCGGCAACAACAACGCCTATGCCTATTCACTTACCGCCAGCCATGATTCAGGCACAACCAGCGGCAGCATGAGCGGCAGCTACCGTTCTTCCTACGGACTGCTCAGCGCCAGTGCCGGCATAGGCGGCGGCTATCGGCAGCTTGGTATGTCAGCCTCGGGGGCCGTCATTGCGCACCCCAAGGGCATTTCCTTTTCCGAGCAGGTCGGCAACACATTCGCCATTATTTCTGCACCGGGCGCAGAAGGCGCCAGCGTGGCCTCTGGCGGCAATGCACGGCTTGATGCCGATGGACTCGCGGTCGTTTCCTATCTCAACCCGTACCAGATCAACACCGTAGGCGTTGATCCGTTGGGCGCAGGCGGCAATGTCGACTTCGAAGCAACCAGCTACCAGGTCATTCCGCGAGCCAACAATGCCATGCTGATTGAATTGAAAACAAAGACCGGCGCCGGTGTGCTGTTTCAGATCACGCTCCCCGATGGTTCATACCCACCCCTGGGTACCGATGTGCTTGACGAGGAAGGCAATGCAGTCGGCTTCGTTGCCCAGCAAGGCTATGTTTTTGCACGCGGCCCCAAGGCCACGGGAATACTGTTGCTGCGCTGGGGTACGGTCGCAAGCGCTCAATGCAAGGCACCGTACACGTTTGATCCGTCCTCGCTCTCAGGCAGGCAATCGCGCGACAAATTAGTAAAGGTGAAAATCCAATGTCAGTAAGAGCTACTCGAACTCACCACACTCTGCAAAAGCGGTCTTTTTTACGTCATGTCGGCGCTACGCTGGCCGCGGCTTCGATAGTGCTGTGGCCAGCACATAGCAGCGCCAACTTTCACACCTATATATTTGGAACACAGGTCATTGCAGGAGCGGGCAATCGGTATGCCGCTCATGAGCCCGTCGCGTTCAAAAGCGGTGCAAATCCAGCCGATATGAGTCAGTACACGGTATTCAAGTGGGGAGGAAAACAGGCTGTCACCGCGGAAGCCTGGTCCGAAGCGCCCCGTGCCGGCGGTATTGCCACGGTTCATGGGCAGCCTCATTCCATTTTTCAGATTCCAAACCTCGATACCATTGGGTATGTACTGGACGTCAAAGACCCGGCGTCTGCAACCTGGTTGCCCATCAATGATCAGGTCACTGAGCCGGGTACTCAGCCAGGTCGCAGAATCACCTTCAGGTCACCCGCTTCAGGATCCTGCTGCCAGGCGGGACTGTCCATCAGGGTCACGTTCATCAAGCTTGGCGATAAGCCTTTCGTCAACACCCTGCCCCAGGAATGGACGCATACGGTCTTTCCAGTCACATTTCGCTTGTTGCGTAACGGGAAACCCTTTCAAGGCCCGTCCAAAGCCAAATTCACCATCCGTATACATGGAAGCAGCTCCACGTGCACCCGAACCGGCGCCACCGTCCAGAATATCCGCCTGCCGGATGTACCCGTGTCAGCCTTTCCTGCGATCGGCAGTACTTCCGGCGGTGGCGAGACGGCTCGTTTCTCGCTGAAATGCGACCCGGGCATTACCATGTTCGCCACCCTGACCGACGCCAACAAGGCCTCTAACACGAGCGATACGCTGACCAATGTCGGCTCGGCAAAAGGAATAGGCGTGCAGTTGCTGCAAACCTCTCCCTCATTCAGCGCCAGCAATTGCGGACGCGGGGTACCCTGCCGCTTCGGTCCGGATTCGGCTGCCAAAGGCAATACCAATCAATGGCAGATCGGCCCCAATAACAGCAACAACACGGCCCCGAGCAATCCGTCGATTGCATTCCAGGCCCGCTATGTCCGAACCGGAAAGATGCAACCGGGAGACGTTCGTGCGGTATCCACCATCACGTTCTCGTATCAATAGGTGGGACGAGCTGATGTCAGGCGGGCGGGCGAAAAATTGTCTGAAAACTTAAGAGTCTGGTGATTCTGGTGATGAAAGTCCGCTGATGTGCGCTAGCAAACTCTCGGAAAATACGACGTTGACAAAAGAAACACAGTTGAGTAAATTAAAACCTGAAACTGGTGGGTTGGGGCCCACCAGTCCCTGATCAGTAAGCTGGCGTGCTATATAAAAGCATCACCAGCAATATGCTGATCAGGATAAGTTGTAAAGCGATTTTACGCATCGCAATCTCCTTATCAGGCAGGGCCCGGCTTCGGTCGGGCCCTTTTACCGTCTGCATTGCCCATCAATGCAGCAGCGATATTCTGATATTTCGGCTCGCTATTGAGAGGGGTGCTTGATTCAATATGTCCATGCGTGACACCCGAATGCGAATGCCCGTTTCTTAACGAACGGCTTGCGCCTTGACCCAGGCCTCGAACAGCGTCAGTGCCTCGGGATAGCTATCGGCTTTGGGATAGCCAAAATAATAGGCCTGATCCACCGGCAGTGTCAGCGGCACGGGCATCACATAGCGTCCACTCTTGATATGTTCCCTCGCCACAAAGGCGGGCATCAAAGCCACGCCCAAGCCTGCATCGACCGCGGCCAGCAACATGGTGAAGAGTTCGTAGCGCGGGCCACCCAGCACCATGGGTGAAAACGGGAGCGCATTATGCTCGTACCAGTTCGGCCACGCATCCGGACGCGTCATCATATGCAGATGCGTCAGTTGAGCCAGCGCGCCCGCTCCCTTCTGCCTGGCTCTCGCAAGCAATTGCGAGGAGCAGACCGGCACCAGCTCCTGCTCTTGAAACAGCACCACACTCTGGGTATTTGCCCAGGGCTGCGAAGCATGATAAATCGCCCCGTCCACGGGCACATCAGTAAACTGAAACGGATGCGTGCGTACCGACAGACTGATCTGAATATCGGGCCAGTGCCGCTGAAAATCAGCCAGCCGGGGAATCAACCACGTCGTGGCCAGGGTGGGCAGGGTCGCGATATGCAGGCTGCGTCCCAGGCCCGATCGGCTCATCAAGCCGAAGGTGTCTTTTTGCAATTGTTCCAGGTGATGACGGATACGGGCTGCGTACTCCGCCCCTTGCGTGGTCAGTGAAATACGGCGGCGGACGCGATTGAACAATGTTACGCCCAGGCGCGTCTCCAGCCCCTCCACCTGCCGAAAGACGGCGCTATGGGTCAGCGACAATTCTTCAGCCGCCCTGGAAAATGAGCCCAGACGCGCGCAAGCCTCAAACGCCTGCAGCGCGCCCAGACTGGGAATCCCTTTACGCATCGCCCTCTCCTGACAGTTGATCTGAACATTGCGCACGACATTGTGCATTTTTTTCAATTGATCGTTGATAATTTAACACATACAATGCACACAAACGGGCTATATCGTTCAACGGCAACGTCTCATATCGCCCCTGCAATCCCGCAGGAAGCACCCATTCCATTACAAGTACAGGAGCCAACATGTCCTCTAACCCCTCTTTCCACTGGGACGATCCCCTTTTGCTCAATTCCCAGTTGACCGACGAAGAACGCATGGTGCGTGACGCGGCAGCGGCCTACTGCCAGGACAAACTCGCGCCCCGTGTGCTGGAAGCATTCCGTCACGAAAAAACCGACCCGGCGATTTTCAGCGAAATGGGCGAACTGGGCCTGCTGGGGCCAACCATCCCCGAAGAATACGGTGGCGGCGGCCTGAACTATGTCTCTTACGGCCTGATCGCGCGCGAAGTGGAACGCATCGACTCGGGCTACCGCTCCATGATGAGCGTCCAGTCCTCTCTGGTTATGGTACCCATCAACGAATTTGGTAGTGAAGCGCAAAAAACCAAGTACCTGCCCAAGCTTGCCGCTGGCGAGTGGATCGGCTGCTTCGGCCTGACCGAACCCAACCACGGATCCGACCCCGACGGCATGGAAACCCGTGCAAAAAAAATCGACAGCGGCTACAGCCTGAGCGGCAACAAAATGTGGATTACCAACTCCCCGATTGCCGATGTGTTCGTCGTATGGGCGCGCTGTGTCGGTGGGGATTTCGATGGAAAAATCCGCGGTTTCATTCTCGAAAAAGGTATGAAAGGCCTGTCTGCTCCTGCCATCCACGGCAAAGTCGGCCTTCGCTCCTCCATCACAGGTGAAATCGTCATGGACGACGTTCAGGTTTCAGACGAGCAAATGCTGCCCGGCGTGAGCGGCTTGCGTGGTCCTTTCACTTGCCTGAATTCTGCCCGCTACGGCATCGCCTGGGGCGCACTGGGCGCGGCAGAGGCCTGCTGGCACACCGCCCGTCAGTACACAATGGACCGCAAGCAGTTCGGTCGTCCATTGGCGCAAAACCAGTTGATCCAGAAAAAACTGGCCGACATGCAAACCGAAATCACCTTGGGCCTGCAGGGTTGCCTGCGCCTGGGTCGCATGAAAGACGAAGGCACGGCTGCCGTTGAAATTACCTCCATCATGAAACGCAACTCCTGCGGTAAATCACTGGACATTGCCCGTCTGGCGCGCGACATGCTGGGTGGCAACGGTATTTCAGATGAATTTGGCGTCGCGCGTCACCTGGTGAATCTGGAAGTCGTCAATACCTACGAAGGCACGCATGATGTTCACGCCCTGATCCTGGGTCGTGCACAAACCGGCTTGCAGGCTTTTTATTGATTGTTATAAACATGTCCTTGCTTTAACCCACAAGATTCTGGCACACACAACAACGCCTCCTGTCGGAGGCGTTGTTGTGTGTGCACCGGACGCGACTGAGAATGAATATTTAACAGCGAAACGACCGAATAGCATTAACAGGACGACTTACGTCAGTCCTCATCTTTTTCAATGCTATCTGAAATATCAAAGAGACTGGTGGCATCCAGTTCCAGAACCGTCTCATCTTTCTGATTGGTCACTTCCCAGCTCCACAGGAGAATGCCCAATCCTTCACGTGTATTGGAAATGCGTTTGGCCTTGACGACGCCTTTCCAGAACAGGTCGTCTCCGGGACGCACCGGCTTGAGCCATTTGACACTATCCAGACCCGGCGAAGCAAATGATTCGGAGCCTTCCAGCGCCGCTTCCACAGCCATTTTCATGGCAATCCCACAGGTATGCCAGCCACTGGCGATCAAACCTTTCCATGGACCCGCCTTGGCCCGTACAGGATCGACATGAAACCACTGTGGATCGTATGCCTTGGCAAAGCTGATAATTTCTTCTTCGGTCAAATGCCGGGGCCCCTGTTCAAAAACCATCCCAGGCTGGAATTGCGCGAATTTCATTTAACAAACCTTAATGTGAACGGCATCGCAGCAATAGCCGGATGCCCCTCTATAAATGCAGCGCCTGAATTGCTAAACTGACCTGTCTGCGAATAAATACCGCTGGCACGACCAGGCAACTGCCCGCAACCGCCTATTTTACTTAAACTTGGCATGGACAACCATAAACACACACTTATTCCGAAAATGGCTGACAAACAACTGATCGACGTTTCATATAACGAAAAAACACTCTCCATCGAATACCAACTGCTCCATCCTGAACGCATCGACAGGCCGCTGCTGGTATTTCTTCATGAAGGTCTGGGTTCAGTTGCCATGTGGAAAGACTGGCCGGCGAAAGTCTGCTCGGTTCTGCAGTGTCGGGGCCTGGTTTTCTCGCGCTATGGCTATGGCAAATCAACGCCCCGACCGGCCCAAGAAAAATGGCTGCCGGATTTCATGCATCACCAGGCGCAACAATTTATGCCGGCCTTCTTCGAAGCGCTGGACATAGACACACGTCGGGATCGTCCCATTCTGGTGGGCCATAGCGATGGCGCCTCCATCGCCCTGCTGTATGCGGCCACCTTTCCCGACCAAATTCAGGCGCTGATCGTCATGGCTCCGCATCTGTTTGTAGAAGACGCCACGATTCAAAACATTGAGCTTGCCAAATCCGCCTACCTGAGCAGCGATCTTCCTGAAAAACTCGCACGCTATCACGACAACGTTGACTCCGCCTTTTGGGGCTGGAACGATGTATGGCTCAGTGCATCCTTTCGGGAATGGACAATAGAAGATGAAGTGGCACAGATCCGTTGCCCGGTTCTGGCCATTCAGGGACGCGAAGACGAGTACGGCTCGCTTGCACAAATTGAAGGCATCGCCGAACGTGCACCCGACGTTCAGCTGTATGTGATTGACGACTGTCGTCATTCTCCGCACAGGGACAAGCCTGAACAAACGACCGATGCGATTGCGGCCTTTGTACGCGGACTGTCCTGAGCCAGGTCGGGTGTCGAGGCATCCGCCTGCAGATTGGGGCTATCGATTACGGCCGAAGAAAAAAGACGCAATGGCCAGTATGATGAAAATGACAAATATCACTTTCGCAATAGACGCGGCACCCGCCGCGATTCCGCCGAATCCGAGTACTGCAGCAATGATTGCAATAATAAAAAAAACGATCGCGTAATGTAGCATTATGATTTCCTTTTTTATTTGGTGATGCTGTAAAAAAATCGAAGATCAATTTAGCCGTACGAACAGTTCTCTGGCGATTAATACTAAGAATGTACAAGAAGAGAGTGCAAACCTCTCGCAAAGTTACATCTGTTTAATAAATCTGTACATCTGAAATAGAACCGCAACTGGCACGTTCGCGTCCGACTGTCGGTGCGTACAGATCCTGTTGCATGAAGATAAATGGGTAATGACAGCAAACGGGAAATTACGATCGTTTGCACATTACGCCTGATTACAAAGTAGCTGCCCTGATATTTGCCTTGCCTGTTGCTGCAGGCAGATAATAAACCTGTGTATTACTTTAGAAGGAGTACATCATGCCTGCAAAATCCAAAAGCCAGCAACAGGCAGCGGGTGCTGCCTTGTCAGCCAAAGAAGGCGAAAAAAAAGTAAGTAGCCTGAAAGGCGCCTCCAAGTCCATGTATGACTCAATGTCCAAAAAGGAACTTAAGGAAATGGCCAGCACAAGCCAGTCCGATAAACCCAAGCACGTACATAAGAAAAAAGACAGTTAAAGCCCTGGAGCATGCAGTTGCTCCATCTATCATCTTTTGTAAGAAGGAGAAGATATGACAGAGACAATGCCAGCACAGGAACAAGACGTTCAACCGGGCCTCGAGAGCAAAATGCATCCCGCACCCATATATGATGATCCGCAATATAAGGCGGCAGGAAAACTGCAGGGCAAAATAGCGCTGATTACGGGAGGCGATAGCGGAATTGGTCGCGCAGTAACGATCGCCTTTGCCAAGGAAGGTGCAAAAATTGCAATTGTGTATCTGGAAGAAGACAAAGATGCACAGGAAACAAAACAATGCGCCGAGCGTTACGGCTCAGAGGTGTTGCTCTTGAAAGGCGATATTGCAGACGTGGCGTTTGCCAAAAAGTGCGTCAACGATGCATTCAAGCATTACGGCCAGCTTGACATCCTAGTCAACAATGCCGGAGAACAGCATACTGCACCGGAACCGGAAGACATCAGCCATGATCAGCTGGTTCGCACATTCCAGACAAACTTTTTCAGTATTGTGACCATTACCCAGGAAGCGCTTGAAGTGATGCGCGAGGGAGCATGTATTATCAACACCTCGTCCATCACAGCCTACAAAGGCAACCCCGATCTGATCGATTATTCAGCGACAAAAGGCGCCATTACTTCCTTTACCCGTTCGTTGTCGACCAAGATCGTGGACAGGCAGATCCGGGTCAACGCCGTTGCTCCCGGCCCCATCTGGACTCCGCTGATTCCGGCTTCGTTTTCCGCAAAAAAAGTGGCAAATTTCGGCAAAGACACCCCCATGGGGCGACCGGGCCAGCCCAGCGAACTGGCGCCGGCTTACGTTTATCTTGCGTGTTCAGATTCATCTTATGTCACCGGACAGACACTGCATGTGAATGGTGGAACAGTTCTCAACGGTTAAGCAGCGCCTAACGAAGGTAACCACGGTTAAAAAGCATGTGCAAACTGCTTTTTAACCGTGGACTTGTCCACAGCGCGTATGACTTATTCATGACAGGTTTTCCCTTTCGCACCCTTTGCTTTGCAAACTCTGCGCTTTGGTGTTACGTTAGGCACTGACCCCGTTCATTTGTCCGAGGAGAACACATCATGACAAGCATGGATAGTTTTGGCGCGCAAAGCACACTCAAGGTAGGAGAGCAGTCTTACCGCATCTACCGGCTCGATGCCGTGCAAGATAACAATCTTGATGTGGCAACACTTCCCTATTGCATGAAGATCTTGCTGGAAAATCTGCTGCGCAACGAAGATGGATCCGACATCACAGATCAGGACATCCGCGCCCTGGCGGGCTGGAATCCCGATGCGGAGCCGGACCGTGAAATCGCGTTTACGCCCGCGCGGGTCGTATTGCAGGACTTCACCGGCGTTCCCGCTGTCGTCGACCTGGCTGCCATGCGCGAAGCCATGGTGGACCTGGGCGGCGATCCCGGCAAAATCAATCCGCTGGCGCCTGTCGAGCTGGTCATCGACCACTCGGTCATTGTCGATGTCTTTGGACAAACGAATGCATTTGAGCGTAACGTCGAAATCGAATACCAACGCAATATGGAACGCTACCAATTCCTGCGCTGGGGGCAGGATGCGTTCAAGGATTTCAAGGTGGTTCCACCGGGAACAGGGATTGTGCACCAGGTTAATCTGGAACATTTGTCAAGAGTCGTATTCACTGCCGAAGATGACGGCGTTCAATCCGCCTATCCGGACACATGCGTGGGCACCGACTCGCACACACCGATGGTCAACGGCCTGGGCGTTGTTGCCTGGGGGGTGGGTGGCATCGAAGCCGAAGCCGCCATGCTGGGCCAGCCCATTTCGATGCTGATTCCCCGCGTAGTCGGCTTCAAACTCACGGGGTCCCTCCCGGAAGGCTCGACCGCCACCGATCTGGTCCTGACGATTACGGAAATGCTGCGCAAGCATAAAGTCGTTGGCAAGTTTGTCGAATTTTACGGCCCTGGCGTTTCTGCTGTTCCCCTGGCCAATCGCGCCACGATCGGCAACATGAGTCCGGAATACGGCTCGACGATTTCGATTTTCCCGATCGACGATGAAACCCTGCGTTATCTTGCCTTTACCGGCCGGCCGGCCGACCAGATCGCGCTGGTGGAAGCGTATGCGAAAGCCCAGGGCCTGTGGCACGATCCGCAAGCCGAACCCCGCTATTCGGAAAGATTGGAACTGGATCTGTCTACCGTGGTACCTTCCATTGCCGGCCCGATGCGCCCCCAGGACCGGATCGCGCTGTCCGATGCCCAGGACGCATTTCGCGGTGCGCTGGCAACCTACGTTCGCGAAGCCGAGGAAAAGCCGCAAGGATATGACAAAGCGGTGGACGAATCGTTTCCGGCCTCTGATCCACCATCATACGGCGACGCGCCAGAGCGCGCCATGCAACCGACCGACCACACCGAGGGTGCGACTACCGGCCAGCGCCGTCAACGAGATCCGATCCCGATCGTGCTAAGCGACGGCACGCGCTGCAATATCGATCATGGTTCTGTCGTCATCGCAGCGATTACTTCCTGTACGAATACCTCCAACCCCACAGTCATGATGGCGGCCGCCCTTCTGGCAAAGAATGCCGTGGAAAAAGGACTGCACCGCCGTCCGTGGGTCAAGACCAGTCTGGCCCCAGGCTCCCGAGTCGTGACCGATTACTACGAACGGGCCGGGCTTACGCCTTATCTCGAAGCGTTGGGCTTTAACCTTGTGGGATACGGCTGTACAACCTGTATCGGCAACTCGGGTCCGCTGATTCCCGAAGTCAGCCAGGCGATCAATGAAAATGACCTGTCTGTCGTATCGGTGCTATCGGGAAATCGAAACTTCGAAGGCCGCATCCATGCCGAAGTCAAGATGAACTACCTGATGTCGCCGCCGCTGGTTGTGGCCTATGCTCTGGCCGGCACGATGGACATCGATTTGTTCAGCCAGCCGCTCGGCCAGGGCAAAGACGGCCAGGACGTCTACCTGAAAGATATCTGGCCTGCAGCCAGCGACGTTCAGCAGGTTGTCGACGCTTCTATCGAATCGGATATGTATACGCGCGGCTATGCCGATGTGTTTGCAGGCGATGGCCGCTGGCGCTCGCTGCCCACGCCGCAAGGGCAGATTTTTGAATGGGACGACGCGTCCACCTACGCGCGCAAGCCGCCTTACTTCGAGGACATGCCGCGCAGCCCCGCTCCCGTGACTGACATCGCCGGCGCAAGAGTGCTGGCGAAACTAGGCGATTCGGTCACCACTGATCACATCAGCCCCGCCGGCTCCATAGCCAGAAATTCGCCTGCAGCAGCCTACCTGACCGCCCAGGGCATCGCGCCCAAAGACTTCAACTCATACGGATCGCGGCGCGGCAATCATGAAGTGATGATCCGCGGTACCTTTGCCAATGTGCGCCTGCGCAACCAACTGGCGCCGGGCACCGAAGGAGGCCTGACGCGGGACTTCACGCGCAGCGATGCGCCGGTCACGAGCATCTACGAAGCGTCGCGCGCCTACCTGGCGGCTGGCGTACCGTTGGTCATTCTGGCCGGCAAGGAATACGGCTCCGGTTCGTCTCGCGACTGGGCAGCCAAGGGCACCATGCTGCTTGGCGTGCGCGCGGTGCTGGCCGAGTCCTATGAGCGTATCCACCGCTCCAATTTGCTGGGCATGGGCGTGTTACCCCTGCAATTTCCCGAAGGACAAACCGCAACCACCCTGGGGCTGACCGGCGAAGAAACCTTTGATATTACGGGTGTGGTCGCGCTGAACCAGGATACGATTCCCGCCACGGTTCAGGTGCGTGCGGGCGATGTGCAATTCGAGGCGATCGTGCGCATCGACACCCCCAGCGAGGCCGAGTACTATCGCCACGGCGGCATTATGCAATACGTTCTGCGCAACCTTCTGGATTGAGTCTATCGCTTGCACCCCGCTCATTGCATCGGGATGCCTGCCTTGCGGACAACGTCTCCCCAACGCCTGATTTCCGACGCAACGAAAGTCTGGAATCGGGCCTGGGGTTCCGTATAGACACTCACTCCGCGTTTTTCGAAATCCTGCCTGACAGCCTCGCGGGAAAATACCCGCCGCAAGGCATCGGCAATGCGCCGTGAGATGGCCTCGTCCACGCCTGCGGGGGCAAACAGGCCGAACCAGAGCGTCGCATCGTATCCGCTGATCCCCTGTTCGTCAAACGTCCTGACATCCGGCAACATGGGCGCGCGTTCCAGTGTTGTCACGCCCAGAGCCCTGACGCGCCCGGATTCAACGTAAGGCAAGGCGGTGGGCAAGGGTTCCAGCAGAAAATCGATTTGTCCGCCCATCAGGTCCGTCATGGCCGGCGCGCCGCCTCGGTATGGAACATGTGTCCATTTGGCACCCGTACGCTGCTGCAGCAATTCCGTCTTGACGTGATGACTGGTTCCGGCGCCTGCGGAACCATAATTGACCTTGCCTGGCGACTGCCGGCCTACCGTCACCAATTCGCTCAATGAGTGCCATTTGGCATTGGAGGCGACAACCAACAGACTGGCCGCCGAACCGATGCCCCCCAATGCAACCAGATCGGTTTCGGGATCGTAGCCCAGCTCCTTATAAAGATTGGGAGCGACAGCAATCGTGCTGCTTGCGCCCAGCAAAATAGTATAGCCATCGGCCGGACTGCCGGCAGCGACCGTCGTGCCAATCGTTCCCCCTGCGCCACCCCGGTTTTCCACGATAATGCTCGTACCCAATTCGTCTCCCAGGTAACTCGCGGTCAGCCTGGCAACCGTATCATTGATGCCGCCCGCAGGAAACGGCACAATCATTTTCAGAGCGCGATCGGGCCAGGCCTGCGCAGCCGCTGACACCAGCATCGACATCGTCAGAAAGCAGATTTTGACCAGCAACGAAATCTTGAAAGTGTGCTGCATGAGATATCTCCTTTTAAGGGACGATGTCGATCGACCAGGCGTGCCGATCCCCAGAGCTTACGCTTTGGTCAATTAGTAGGTCATACGTGTCCGTATTGAGCCAGGGCTTGCGTTAATGTCATCCCGGCGCTCAGACTTTTGCGAACCGCAGTTTCCTGTTCGGTCAATTTTTCCGATTTTTCCAGGACTTCCTTCACGATGGCCTGCGGGATCACGATCGCGCCATCGTCATCGCCAAGAATAAAATCTCCCGGAGAAACGATCACGCGCCGGCCAGTCGCGCCTGTCAAATAAACAGGCACATCCCATGCATTGACTTTCCAGCGGGTGATGGATTGCACCGGCGTACGAAACCGTCCAAACACGGCGAAATCCAATTTGCTTATCCAGCTCGTATCACGCACGCCGCCGTCGACCAAAGCGCCCACGCAGCCTTTGTCTTTCATGCCGATGCATATCAATTCGCCGAAATAGCAAATTCCCTCCCCGTCTCCGGCCCATACCGATACGTCGCCGGCCGACAAATTCGCGCAAGCCTTCATTTTTTCGGCGTCACCGCCCAGCCCATAGGGGGTCATCTGGCCACGTATGGTGTAAGCCCAGCCTGCAAGCCGTTCGCTGCCGGTCTGCCGCTGGAATTCGCAGGAGAGCCCCTGGTCGGGATAACCCAGCTCATCCAGAACATCTGCAACATTGGACGCATCAACCTTGAGAAACCGCTGGCGAATACGCGTTCTGTCTTCCGTGTCGATCATCATTTTTCTCCCCCTGTCAGAATGAGTGGCTGGTACGCACAATAAGCATCGGCCTGGTTCCGCCTATCCAATGCATATTTATCTTTAATTCATGTTAGTCAGACGTAGTCAACGAGACAAACGATTTATAGTATGTGCAGCGATTAGCTGTGCTAATGCCAAACTTATTTTTTCACCTCACGGCCGTATCGGCCCACGCAGAGCAGACCATGAGCAGACGCCTTCCCCCCCTGCTGGCAACACGCTATTTCGAAGCGGCGGCCAGGCTTCTTTCCTTTACCCAGGCGGCCGACGAGCTGTTTGTCACCCAGGGGGCAATCAGTTTGCAAATTCGGAAGCTCGAAGCCTTTCTTGGAACGCCTCTGTTCATTCGCCATGCGCGGCATATCGAATTGACCAGCGCAGGGCAGCAATTTTATGAAGCTTGTCATGTACTGCTCGATGGCTTCGAAAAAGCGACGCAAGCGCTATCGGTCCAGGATCCGCGCCAGACACTCACCGTCAGTACCATCCCGACGATCGGCACGCTTTGGCTCATGCCTCGGCTGGCGTCCTTTACATCCCTGCATCCCGATATCGAAGTCCGGGTCGTGTCGGACATCCGTCCGGTCGATATGCAATCGGACAATATCGATGTCGCCCTGCGTGTCGGCAAACTGCCGGGACAGCGCTATCCTGCACACTATCCCACGGTCAATCTGATCATGCTTGATAAATGGTCGGATATCGAGGCAGATCTGCTGTTTCACGATGTAATGGTGCCGGTCGCATCCAGGACATGGTATGCCACGCAACCGACCATCACACAGGTACAGGATTTGAAGACCGCCCCGCTGGTGCATACTGCCAGCCGCCCCAACGCCTGGCGCGAATGGCTGGCGGCTTATGGCGTCGAATACAGGCCCAGCGGGCATGACCCGGAATTCGGCCATTTTTATATCTCGTTGCGCGCTGCACAGGACCATCAGGGCATCGCCTTGATCCCCGACATCCTCCTGCAGGGATATCCGGGCAACAACGAACTGGAGGTTTTGTTGCCCGGCATCAAACCCGTCAGAAGCGCAGGCGACTATTACCTGCTGACATCGTCCTCTTCTCCCAGGCGTGCGGCGATACAGAAATTCCGTACGTGGATACTGGATGCCGCCGGCGCTTCCAGCCATGAGTTGCGCTAATCCCTGCCCGGACAAGAAATCGTTTGTGATCCGCCCGCCCTTCCCCATAGAATGAAAGCAACCGAAAACGTGGCCGGATATGATTGCAGAACAGGAAAAGTAAAGATGACAGCATTACAGATAGGCATAGCAGGTTTTGGCGCAATTGGCCGCTCAATTGCACACCAGTTGAACAAAGACATACACGGCCTGCAACTGGCCGCGATCGGCGTCAGGAATCCCGATAGCCCCCCTGAGATTGACTGGGAAGGCAAGTCGCCGCCACGCTTCGTCGTGCTGGACGATCTGGAACCGCATTGCGATATTGTGATCGAATGTGCGCCAGCCGACCTTCTGCCTCGCATCGCATCGCCGTTCCTGCAACAGGGAAAAAAAGTTATCAGTCTGAGCAGTGGCGCCCTTCTGGCGCATCCGGAACTGATCGAATTGGCCCGGCATCACGGCGGCCAGATTCTGGTTCCCTCGGGAGCCATTCTGGGCCTGGACGCATTGCTGGGCGCGGCCGAGGGTGAGATTCAGTCTGTCAAGATGATTTCCCGGAAACCGCTGCAAGGATTTGCCGGCGCGCCTTTCGTAAAAGAACGCAATATCGACGTGCTGAATCTAACGGAACCCTCCTTGCTTTTTTCCGGCTCGGCCAGAGAAGCTGCCGCAGGCTTCCCCGCCAATCTGAACGTGGCTGCCAGTGTCTCGCTGGCGGGGGTCGGGCCCGACAAAACGCGTCTGGAAGTCTGGGCAGATCCATCCCTGACGCACAATACACACCATATCGAAGTCATTTCGGACTCGGCACTGCTATCCATGCAAATCCAGAATATCCCCTCGGACAATCCCAAGACAGGACGGATTACCGCCCAGAGCGTAGTGGCATTACTGCGCAAGATGAGCGCGCCGGTAAGTGTTGGTACCTGAAACGCCGGAAGAATCATAATGAACCGGCAAACCCGGAGCAATCAGGGTGATGGCCGTTGTCGGCCAGGGCCGCGAGACGCGCCGGCCATCTGGCTACAGCACATCCTGCTTCAGTTGCGGAAATACCTTGGACACCTTGTTCAACAGGTAGTCGCCATATTTTCCATTGAACGCATGCACATTGGCCTGGTCCCAGCGCGATGCGCTGTCGTCCGGGTCCGGCACTTGAGGCAAGCCGTCGATTGGATGAACTTCGGCGAAATAGTTGGGATCGAAAAACAGTGGGAAAGACAGGCGATCCGTACCGGACGTATTGCGGACAACACGGTGCGCGGTGGAACGATACCATCCCCCCGTCATGCGCTCCAGCATATCGCCGATATTACAAATGAACGTACCCGGTATTGGCGTGGCATCGACCCAGCCGCCGGGCGTCTTGACCTGCAGGCCGCCAATCTGGTCCTGCAGCAGGATCGTCAACAGACCGTAGTCGGTATGTTCCCCTACACCCCATTGCACATCCAGATCGCCGGGGACATCCTGGCTGGGGTAATTGAAGATACGGAACAGGATCAGGGGATCGGCAGTATAGCGCTCGTAAAAATACGCAGGCGGCAACGCCAGACTTGACGCGATGCCTTGCATAAGGACGTGACCCAAGGCGGTCACCGCATTCATATACTGCAATATCGTGTCTCTGAAACCGGGAATATCGGGAAACAGATTACGTCCGTGGACAGGTGTGGCCGCCAGCACCAGGGGATGGTCTTCGGCCAGCTCGGTCCCCAGGTAAAGCCCTTCTTTCCAATCGGGCCTGCCCGAAGTCAGCTCCCCGCCCAGGGGGAAATAACCGCGCCACGCCCTGCCCGCCAGCGCCATCCGCCATCGCATTTTCTTCTGCTCATCAAGTGCAAAAAACCGTCGGCTGAGCAAATCCAGGCGTTCGATCAATTCCCCATCAACGCCATGGCCTGAAACATAGAAAAAACCATGAACGCGGCAAGCATCGCGAATCTGCTCGGCAACGGTTTGCATGGCCTTGGCATTGTCAGCCGCGATCAGGGCACCGACATCGATGACCGGCAACGACCGGGAAGAAACGTCAGAGGAAACAGACTGCGTCATATCATATCGCCCTCGCAAAAGGCGTGCGGATGTCTGCCAGAAATTTGGCGGCACGCGGGTGGGCAGGTCGGTTGAAAAAATCGTCGGGAGTTGCCCGCTCCAGTATTTTGCCTGCATCCATAAACAGAATCCGATCGGCGACTTCACGCGCGAATCCCATTTCGTGCGTCACACAGACCATGGTCATATCTTCTTTTGCCATGTCGCGCATCACCAGCAGGACTTCTCCGACCATTTCCGGATCGAGTGAACTGGTCGGCTCATCGAACAGCATAAGCGGTGGTTCCATGGCAAGTGCGCGCGCGATGGCCACACGCTGCTGTTGCCCGCCCGAGAGCGATTCCGGCATGGCGGACGCTTTGTCGGCCAGCCCGACGCGATCCAGCAGTGACAGCGCCTTTTCCTGCGCAACCTTTGCAGACAGGCCACGCAGGTGCATGGGGGCAAGCGTACAGTTTTCCAGGGCGGTCAAATGAGGAAACAGGTTAAATTGCTGGAAAACAAAACCGATCCCCGACCGGAACGCATTGAGGTCAATGTTTTGGGCGTGAATATCCTGGCCATTGACCCGGATGTTTCCGGACTGGATGGGCTCGAGCCGGTTGAGGGTGCGTATCAGCGTCGATTTGCCGGAACCCGACGGTCCGCATACTACCACCACCTCCCCGCGAGCCACGCTCTCGGTGACATCGACCAGCGCGTGATAATCACCATACCATTTATTGACTTTTTCGATCTCTATCATATTGCTTCCTTGCCGACAGCGGTTATCGCCCGTCGTTTTCCACGTCGTTTTTCAAGCCAGTAGGCAAATCGGGACAGGCCAAAACACAATACCAGATAGGTCAACCCGAGTACGAGATAGACTTGTGCCGGATAGACCATGACCTGAGTGTTGATCTGGGATGTAATAAACGACACTTCAGCCAGGCCGATGATATAGCCCAGCGATGTTTCCTTGATCGTTGAAATAAACTGATTGACCAGCGACGGCAGCATATGGCGCACCGCCTGCGGCAGGATCACCAGCCGCATGGCGCGGAAATAGCCGAATCCAAGCGAACGCGCGCACTCCATCTGCCCTTTGGGCATACCCTGTATGCCGGCCCGGATGATTTCGGCCAGATAGGCTGCGTCGAAAATGACGAGTGCAATAAGCATGGTCCAGAACTGACTCGTCTTGACTCCCGTGACACTGGGCAGGAAAAAATACGCCCAGAACACGACCATCAGCAGCGGTGTGCCGCGCACCACAAACACAAGTATGCTGACCGGCCAGCGTACGGCGCGCCATGGGCTGATCCGGGCAAACGCCAGCACAATGCCCAGCGGCATGGCCATGACCAGCGCGCAACTGGCCAGCAGCACCGTCAGCGCCAGACCACCCAGCGGGCCGTTCGGATACTGCCCCACCAGAAAATACAGCCAATAAGTATCGATGACGTCCAGAAATCCGCTCATATCGCCCTCGGCGGATAACGATGCTGGAACCACGTGGCCAAGGCAGTGATCAGCAGGGATAAGCTGAGATAAGCCGACGTAGCGAAGGCAAACGCTTCAAAACTTCTGAAGCTGGCGCTCTCGACCTGGCCTGCCTGATACATGAGTTCGGCCACACCAATGACAGTTGCAATACTGGTGTTTTTCCAAAGATTAAGCGTCTGTGAAATCAGGGGCGGCGTAACGACGCGCAGGGCTTGCGGTAGAATCACCAGGCGCATGGACATGAGAAAGCTGAAGCCCAGTGCCCGCGCCGCTTCCATTTGCACGAATGCGACTGCGCGAATGCCGCTGCGAATCTCTTCCGCCATGTAAGCAGCCGTATAAAGCGTCAGCGCGATCACCGCGCAGGTTGCTTCGGTGTTGCCGGCATAAAGCCACTGCCTGGCCTCTTCGGGCAGCAATTCAGGCGCACCGAAATACCAGAACAGCATATGGGCGAGCAACGGAATATTGCGAATCGTCTCGACATAGGTGAAGCCCACGGCGCGCAGCAGGCGAAATGGTGACAGCCGCAGCAAGGCAATACAGGTGGCCAGCGGCAGGGCGAACACAAGCGACACCGCCAGCAACTGCACGGATAACCACAGACCGGCCAGCAGCATTTCGTGATAGCGACCGCTCAACAGCATGGAGGCGTCAAACTCGGGCATGGATCGGCAAGATAAAAAAAAATAAATCGGCACGAAGCCAGCAGTGCCGGTCATGCCGCGACAGGATGCAGCAGGCGGATTGCAATGGATCCGCCACCATCAACGTGTATTCGACGCTACTCTTTTATAGTGTCGGTTTCAAGCTTGAAACCACGCGTTGAAAATTGCGACTTTGTCTCGGGTCCATACCATTTGAAGAAAATTTTCTCGGCTTGGCCGGACGCTTCCAGTTCACGCAGCGTATCGTCGACGACTTTTTTCAGACCGGCTTCACCCTTGCGCAGGCCGAAAGCCAACGGTTCTTCGCTGATATTTTCCTTGAGCACCACGAAGTCTTTCTTCTTGGGCCCCAGCTTGGCATATACACGCAACAACGCGGCCTCGTCATCAACATAGCCGACACCCTTGCCCTGTTGCAAGGCAAGAAACGCCTGCTGGCTGGTATCGAAGGTGACCACATTCACATCGGGCACGGCCTTGCGGATGTTGGGCTCCTGGGTTCCGCCGCGGATGGTCAGCACTTTTTTGCCCGCCAGTCCGGACAAATCGGTAATACCGCTGTCGGCACGCACCAGGGCTTTCTGACCGGTCACAAAGGTGGTAACGGAAAAGTCGATCTGCGCTTCGCGTTCCTTGTTATGCGTCAGGCCCGCCGCGATGATATCGACACGCTTCTGCTGTAATTCGGGAATACGGGCGGCCACAGCCACCTGCTTGAATTTGGCCTTGACACCGATCTTATCGGCTACTGCCTTGGCCAGGTCCACTTCGTAGCCGATAAATTCACGTGTCTTGGGATCGATAAAAGTGGCGGGCTCATCGGTGCCAAGCACACCGACGACCAGTTCGCCGCTCTTCTTGATATCGTCCAATTGATCGGCCTGGGCGGCAAACGCGCTCAGGCCGATAAGGGCAGCGCCGACGAGCGCAAAAAATTTTCCTGGTTTCATCATGGTCAACATTCCTGAATGCCTGGCGTTATTCGCAAGGGTTATTAAAAAGTCAGATTTCCTTGGAGAAAACTATATCAGCATAACAAGAGCCGATAAAATAACCAGTGGTTATATGATAATTATCATACACCTGAAACTGCGAACCGCCTCATATTCCGGGTGCGTTCGCCCCCTCCAGGGCCAGCCATTCCAAAAAATACTGTGCGTCAGGCACAACATTGGGCCCAATACCGTAATAGTATCGGGTGATCGGCATGCGCTGATCGGGCAGCAGGCAGCATAATCTCCCCAACGCAATATCGTGAGAAACCAGTGAAACCGGTACGGCGGCAAACCCGAGTCCATCCTCGACGGCCTGGAGGACAAAATGCACATGATCAAACAGCATTTGACCGGCTGGCTTGATGCTGCCGCTGCGACCGTGTTCCAGCCACGCATCCCAGTCGCCCTTGCGGGTCCTGGATCTGAGCAAAGTGAAACGCGCCAGCGAACGCGGGTCGGAGACCGGATGTCCGGCCAACATGGCCGGGGATGCAACCAGGCATACTTCGTCTTCGATAAACGGACAGATTTGCATTGCATCCGACCAGCCTTTCAACCCCCGCCGGATAGCGACATCGAAATCGTCTGCGGCCTCCGGCTGCACAGTCGTCGTCAGGACATGTGGTTCGATATCCGGATAAAGCGCGATAAATCGAGGCAATCGGGGAATCAGCCATCGCACCGCAAACGAGGGACGGACATTGATTCTGACCACGCGCTCAGGCGCCTGGTGCATGACCGATCGCGCCGCTTCGGCAATCTGCCTGAGCGCACCGTCTGCCTGGTTGAAAAACCGCAGGCCTTCCAGGGTCAGACTCACTTGCCGTACGCGTCGTTCAAACAAGCGGACACCCATATAACCTTCCAATGCCTTCACCTGATGGCTGATCGCGCTGTGCGTAATGTGCAGCTCGTTGGCGGCCAGCGTAAAACTCTGGTGGCGCGCCGCCGCGACAAAAGCGCGCACGGCATTGAGGGGAGGCAAGGGATCTTTCATGCGTTCAATTTTATAACACATGCGGTAAATTAATCTCGTTTGTGATATCGACGGTGCCGGTGTAGCATCCCGGCATGATCCCTGTTCCCTCCCCGACAACGACTTCGCCCCCAACCGCGCCCCAGAACCAGAGTCCGAACCCGGCCGACCGGCATTCCCGTCTTGCGTCCCTTGCTCTGGCGCTCGCCTTGCCGACCGATGTCGTCCTGTATCTCCTGCTGCCCATGTATTCGGACGCATTCGGCGTATCGCTGGCCGGTGCAGGTGTGCTGCTGGCCGCCAACCGTCTGGTGCGCATCGCCGGCTATGGCCTGGTTGCGCGCGCCTACGCGCGATACGGCGATCGTCTGGTCTGCACGCTGGCTGTCATCGCCGCAGCTTTATGCGCTGTTGGCTATGCAACGCTCTCGGGTCTGTGGGCCCTCCTGCCATTAAGGCTGCTGTGGGGTCTTGCCTTCGCAGCCCTGAATCTTTCGACCCAGGCGCTGGCAACTGCCGACGCCGCAGGCGCCTCGCGCCGATCGGGCCGCTCCAGAGCGTTCATCGCACTCGGTCCGGCTATCGCCCTGCCGCTTGCGGCATTGCTTGCATACGGGTACGGGCCGCGCCTGATCTTCTGGATACTCGCCGTGACCGCAATCACCGGCGTACTGGTCACGCGCGCACTGCCGGCCCATCCCTATCCGGCGCCGTCCGGGCGCCGTGGCCCGGGTCGGCCCAACAGCCTGGATATGTGGTCCTTCCTGGAAGGATTCACGCTGGATGGCCTTTTCATTATCGGCCTGTCCTACCTTGGTAAAGACCTCTTTCCCGGCGGCGCCGTCATGACGGCAGGTATTCTGCTGGCGCTGCGCTATCTTGGTGAAATTTTGCTCAGTCCAGTGGGCGGCAGACTCGCCGAACGATTCGGTGCGGAGCGGCTACTGCTGGCGCTGTCGCTGCTGACGTGCGTCGCCCTGATGGGTTTCGGCGCAGGTTGGCTATGGAGCTGCGCGGCAGCGATCGTGGTGCTGCGCGCCCTGCAATTGCCGCTGCTCGCGCCCATTGTCATGCGCCGCACCCCCGGACCCGAAAGGGTGCGGGCGCTGGCCGCCCGTTCCGTATGGCGTGATATCGGTGCAGGAACAGGTCCGCTGGCTGCAGGCCTGCTGCTTCCCGTGCTGCCGCCCTTTGTAGTCTATTCTGCGCCGGCCGTGTTTTTGCTCTGGGCGGCAACATGCGTGGGGCGTCCCAGCGTTAAATAAGGATCATACCCATTGCTTTGCGCCGTCTTCATTTTATGACTTGCATCAGTCATTAAGCCGTCTGCAGGGACGGCTGAGGCGCCCATCGCCCCATGCACCCACCCGGCCGATTTTGGTTCAGTTAATCTGTACGCCAGTCAACATGACCAAGTCATGCCACTTGCGGATTTCACTTTCCTGATATTGCTTAAGACTTTGCGCCGATCCTCCGACCGGTGCCATGCCGATCTGTAATGACAACAGTTTTAACGCATCCGTTTTCAGAACCTGATTGACGGTCTTGTTTACAGTGTCGATGACAGATTGTGGCGTTTTATCAGGTGCAAACAAAGCGAACCATACCACCAGTTGATGCTTGTCCAGCCCGGACTCGGCAATCGTCGGCGTGTCTGGCGAAAAAGCGGCCCTTTCGGGCGTGGTAACTGCAAGCGCCCTGACCGTACCTGCCTGCATTTGTGAAAGGGAGGGACCGACATTTTCAAACGCGTATGAAATTCTGCCACTGATCAAATCCGTCATCATGCCGCTGACATTGCTATACAGTACGGTCGCTACATCAATACTGGCCATTTGCTTCAACAGCTCCACCCATACGCGTGCCGTTGTATTGCTGGCGCCAAAATTCAATGTCCCGGGATGCTTTTTCGCAGCAGCCACCAACTCGGTTACGCTCATCGGCTCGGTATCGTTGTTGGCGATCAACACCATCGGCAGACGCCCCATGAGCACCACCGGCTCAAAATCCCGCAAGGGATCATAGGTCAAATTTTTGTATAGGCTGGGATTGGCGGCCATCGGCCCGTTTGTTCCCATCAAAAGCGTATAGCCATCCGGCTTGCTGCGCGCCACGGATGAAGAGCCGATAGCCCCCCCCGCTCCCGGTTTGTTGTCTACGGTCACCGGCTGGCCCCACACTTTGCTCAGTTCCTGCGCAACCCCTCTTGCCAGGATATCTGTCGAAGATCCGGCTCCGAAAGGAACCACGATGTTAACCGGCTTGTCGGGAAAAGCGGCCACGGCGACCGAACAGCCCAGGCTCAGTATCAACGCTGCTGTTTTTCTGATGAACCCGATCATACCGTTTCCTTCTGCAAATAGCGGTTTGTAGAATTGTCCGGCGCTACCGTAGGCCCGACGTCTTGCACAGTGGCCCTGCGCATGGACCGGCGATATTTCTCGTCGAAACCGGTGCCCCGGTGCATGGTGCTGCGGTTATCCCATATCAGCAGATCATTGGGGCGCCAGCGATGGCGATACACAAATTGCGGCTGGGTTGCGAAAGCCATCAACTCGTCGACCAGTGTCTTGCTTTCCGCGTCGGTCATACCCACAATCTCGCTGATATGCGAAGCCAGATAAAGGGAGAAGCGATCGCTGGCCTGGTGATGACGCACCAGCACTTGTCTAACCGGAGGCTGCATCTCTCGCCAGCTGTCTGGAATGCCGTTGATATCGAATCCAGTCAATCCTCTGGAATGAAAGTAATCGTGAACCGCAATCAGCGGCTTCAATTTTGTCTGCGTCTGTTCATCCAGCGCATCCCAGGCGGCGCGCATGTCGGCAAATTCGGTCGCCCCTCCCACCGGAGGAATTTCCTGGGCAGAAAGCAGCGACACACTGGCGGGCGTCTGCTTGAACGAACTGTCGGTATGCCATAACTGGTTGCTGATATTAATCAGCCTCCTGATATCGCCATCGTCAAGAATCTTGCCTGCTTCATCCAGATTGGAAATATCGGATAGCTCACTGTGCCCCAAACGCCTTGGCCGGTTCGCGTTATAAATGGATGCGCCCACCGAAACCTCGAGATTGCCAAATATTTTGGCTATGGTAAGTTGCTGGTCTTCTGTGAGAGGTTGATCGGGAAACACCAAAACTGCAAACTGCTCCAAATGCTGCTGCAACGCATCGCGGTCTCCGGGCATGAGCGGATTCGCCAGATTGATATTAGTCACTTCGGCAACAAATCGCGCATTGACGGGCGTGAGTTCCATAGCTTGAATCTCCTTACTTTTGCTCCGAAACGTATTGACAGAGCAGTGTTCCGGATTTATTATCCAATTTAATTATTTCGACTGTCGAACTTTATTTCTACAATAGAATTTATTATGCCAGAAAACATGCCTTTCTCCACCTCGGGTTTACCCAAGGGCAGCGATCAGTTCGTTGAGGCCTTTGCCCGCGGGCTCTCCGTCATCAGAGCTTTCGGCCCCAGACACCAGTCACTCACATTGAGCGAAGTTGCCCAGCGGAGCGGACTGACCGCTGCAGGCGCCCGACGGTTGCTCCATACGCTGATCACGCTGGGATATGCACAAATGGAACAGCGAAAATTCTGTCTCACGCCTGCGATTCTTGAATTGGGCTATGCCTACCTGACCTCGCTGCCTTTGAGCGAGCTGGCGCGGGCAGCCGTAGATGACTATATGGAAAAAACCGGCGAAATCTGCACCGTCTCGGTCCTGGATCGCCACGATATCGTGTACATTGCGCGTGCAGAAATGCCCAGCCCACTTTCACGCCGCCTGGGCGTCGGCGAACGGCTGCCGGCTCATGCGACCTCCAGCGGCCAGATTTTGCTCTCGGGGCTGGATGCCGATGGACTGGAGGCATATCTGTCTCATGCTCCCTTCGAACGCCTGACGCAAAATACGATCATCGAAACTACGCCCCTGAAAAAGGCGATCATGCAAGCCCGCCAAAAGGGCTTTGCCATTGCGAGCCAGCAACTTGAATTGGGCATCTGCGGCCTGGCAGTTCCCATCAGAGACGACAGAAACAAAATCGTGGCAGCCCTGACGACAAGCCTGAACCTGGCACGCCATCAAGAAGACACGATCCTTCCCACCTTTCTTCCTATCATGCAGAAGACTGCGGACTATATCAGCCGCCGGCTTGGTAACCGCCCGGCATAAGAGGATCCCTCCCACGTACAGAACAAAACAAACCGTCGTCTAGGTGTCAACCCTATATTATATAATTATTAAAAATAGTATACTAAATCGCATCTTCACATTCATCCCGTCAAGCGCCAGTGCCACAGCGGGGTCTGTATCGCAGCGACGGTTATCCCGATACGGCAACACTGCCGATATCCGTTCTCGCATACTTCCAAATCCGCAGGAGAGATTCATGAGCAGTTCCTACATCATAGCGGGCGCACGTTTGCTGAACCCGCGCGAAAACCGGCTTGGCGTCGCCGTCAATATCCTGATCGACGATGGCATCATCATGCAGGTCAGCCCGGATCCTATTCGAAAAAACGGCTTCCCCACCCTCGACGCCGCCGGCTACACCGTCGCCCCAGGCCTCATTGATGCCCATGTCCATATATTCATGAACCAGATGAATATCGCAGCATTGGGCGACGTGCCGCAAACCTATGCGACAGTCAAGGCAAGCAACGTTCTGCGCGGAATGCTGGATCGCGGATTCACATCAGTACGGGATGTCGCGGGCGGCGACTTTGGCATGCGTGACGCCGAACAGGAGGGGCTGCTGACATCGCCGCGATTATTTGTGGGCGGACGCGCCGTCAGCCAGACCGGCGGGCACGGCGACTTCAGAGGGCGCATGATATTTATGGGCGACTGCGGTTGCAGCAGTGGCCTGGCGTTGTTCAGCCGGATCGCGGACGGAGTGGACGATATGATCAAAGCCACCCGTCAGGAACTGCGCCTGGGTGCCGATCACATCAAAATCATGCTCAGCGGCGGTGTCGCTTCGCCTCACGATCCTCTGGAGTCGATTCAATACCGTCTTGATGAAATCAAGGCCTGCGTAGAAGAAGCGGAACGCTGGGGGAAATATGTCTGCGCCCATGCCTATCTGGACGTCGCCATTCGCCGGGCCGTGGAATCGGGCGTGAGAACCATCGAACACGGCAACTTTGTATCCGACGAAACGGCGACGCTGATGGCAGAAAAAAATGTGTTCGTGGTACCGACCCAGGTCGTCCATGAAATCAATACGCGCCTGGGCGCCAAGTCAGGCAAAAGCCCGCAAAGCATGGAAAAAAACGAAGTCGTCCGGGTTGCCGGACGCGAAGGCATTGCACGCTTCAAAAAAGCCGGGGTCAAAATCGGCCTGGGTACGGATCTGTCTGGCCACACGCAACAGTACCAGACAGAAGGACTCTCGGTCCTGGCAGAAGTAATCGGCAGCGCCGATGCACTGCGGTCGGCCACCATCATTAATGCGGAGATACTGGGCATGCAGGGTCGCCTCGGGGAGCTTGTACCCGGTGCACACGCCGATCTGCTCCTGATCAAAGGCGATCCGTACGAAGACATTACGATACTGGAACAACATACTGACCATATTGCAGCTGTGATGAAGGGTGGAAAATTTCACAAACTCGCGTTGCCTGTTCAATAAAACAATAAAGGAACTCATATGAAAAAAATACTTGCCACCCTATTGGGAATGGCGCTGGCAACGTCGGCCCACGCAGCGGGCTATCCCGATCGTCCCATCAAAATGATCGTGCCTTTTGCACCGGGCAGCGCGACCGATATTCTGGGGCGTGTCGTGGCCGAAAAACTGTCCAAAGAACTCGGTGTCCCTGTCGTGGTGGAAGCCAAACCGGGCGCCGGCACATCGATCGGCGCAGCCACGGTGGCCAATAGTCCGGCGGACGGCTACACAATTCTCCTGGGCACCAATGCAACGTTCACGCTGAACCGGATCCTATATAAATCCCTCACCTATCGTCCGGACGATTTCTCGCTGATCGGCGCAACCGGAAAAATGCCCAGCTTTCTTCTGGTATCCGCTAACAAAGGAGCCAGCGATTTGAAACAGTTCATAGAGGCGGCAAAAAAAGCGCCGGAAGCAGTCAGTTACGCGTCGTCGGGGGTCGGATCCACAGGTGACATGACAGGCAAGATGCTGGCTTACGTCGCAGGCATCCAGTTATTGCATATCCCGTATAAAGACGGTCCGCAAGGTTTAACGGCGGCAATAACAGGCGATGTGAACGGTATTTTCTACACCTCCATGGCCTCGATGGCACAGATCAAAGCCGGTAAAGTGCGCCCTCTTGCCGTCTCGACCAAGGAACGCACCTCGGACCTGCCCAATGTACCCACCATCGCCGAACTGGGTTATCCAGACTTCGATGTAGCGGGCTGGACTGCTGTTGCCTTACTGAAAAAGACACCCGAGGACATCAAAAAGAAACTGATCGCAGCAATGGAAAAACTGTATCAGGACGATGATTTCCGCAAGCGGCAGCTGGCATTTGGCCTCATCCCGCAAAACGATGTTGGCAGTGCGCTAGAACAGTTTGCCAAAACTGATTTGAAAAAAATGAAGGAAATGGCCGACGCCTCGAATATCAAACCGGAGTAGCCAGAGCAGCCTGGATCATTCAGGCGGTGCACTTGCCCGTCTTTTTGCGCGCGAATGCTCACGCAAGTACAGCATAACAATTAGCGTCAAACGCGCCGTTAATAGTACGAGCATTTTTGCTTTTTTATTTTAGTATACTATTTTATATTATCGTATATAATAATTGATATCATCAGCCGTTTAATACGATCGAAGCGAAGGAAATCATGAGTAACGAACTAGCTGCAGAGGTAGCAGTCATTGGTGCAGGCAGCGTCGGCATTGCCGTTGCCTATTATTTATTGAAAGACTACGGTATTAAAAATACGGTTTTGATCGACCCACTGGGTCCCATGTCCCTGACCTCGGCCCAATCGGGGGAGAATTATCGTAACTGGTGGCCACACCCCATGATGACCGCATTTACGGACAACAGCATGTCACTCATGGAAGAAATCGCTGCGCAAACCAACAACCGCATCAATATGACCCGCCGCGGTTACACCCTGGTCACCCGTCGCAACAATCCGCAGGATCTGATCGATGATCTCTACCAGGGCTATGGCGCTGCGCATTCATCGCTGATCCGGATCCACGACGGTACATCAAACGCATCTTATGTGCCTCCGGTTTCAGCAGACTGGTCAACCGCGCCTGAAGGCGTCGACGTCCTGCTCGACCCCACACTCATCCGCAACACCTTTCCGACCTATGCACAGGACATTGCGGCAGTCATCCATATTCGCCGTGCAGGGTCAATCAGTGGCCAGCAACTGGGCCAGTTCATGCTGGAGAAAATCCGTGAAGCAGGCGGTCAGGTATTACGTGGAAAAGTGACCGCGATCCAGTCAAACGAACCTTTTTTATTAAGCGTCGATACCCCGTCTGGCTCGTTCAGCGTGCGTGCAGACCGGCTGGTGAATGCTGCCGGACCGTTCTTCAAAGACGTCGGGCAATTGCTGGGCGAATCCATGCCCGTCTCCTGCGTATATCAGCAGAAAATCGCGTTTGAAGACCGCGAAGGCGTTATTCCCCGAAACATGCCCTTCACTATTGACCTGGACCCGCAGCAATTGAGCTGGACTGAAGAAGAACGCGCCATTCTGGCCGAAGATCCACAAGCCGCAAAATTACTGGACTTGATGCCCGGCGGCATCCACTGCCGACCAGATGGTGCCGAAAGCGGCAAGTGGATCAAAATGGGATGGGCCTATAACACGCAACAATCCGATCCTCACGCAGAGGATCCTGTCGATCCGCAATTTCCGGATAGTCTGCTGCGCGCCGGCAGCAAGCTGCACCCTGGCCTGCAAGCCTATATTGGTCGCTTACCACGGAATACGCACCACTATGGCGGGTACTACGCCATGACAGAAGAAAACTGGCCCCTGATCGGCCCCATGAAAACCAAAGGCGCATTCATGGCAGGCGCTTTATCCGGGTACGGCACCATGGGCGCATGTGCAACGGGTGCACTGTGCGCAGCGTGGATGGGTGGCGGTACCCTGCCTGACTATGGGCGGATGTTCAGCCTGGAAAGGTACGACAACAATCATTTTGTCGAGGACCTCATATCCATGAAAGATAAGAGCGTGCTCTAGCATACATGCTGTTCAGTGATCGACCAGACCAGGCAGCATAAATTGCTCTGGCGTCGCGATAAGGCATAAAAGGGAGGTGGAGAGTGAATGACTTGAAGAATCTGGCGAACGCCGAAGCAGGACAGGAACACAGTAATACGACTGGTTTTGCACCCGCTTCGAAGAAAAAACCACTCTATCGAAATCTAGCCGTGCAAATGGTGTTTGCGCTAATTGCAGGCGCACTCCTGGGGATGTGGCTACCCGATCTGGCAACGCAAATGAGCCCGTTGTCAGCCGCTTTTCTGAAAATGATCAAAGCCCTTGTGGGTTTGGTGATCTTTTGTACCATCGTGGCAGGCATCGCCAATATTGGGTCCGGTGCCGGCGTAGGACGCATCGGGTTAAAGTCGCTTATCTACTTTGAGGTCATTACGACAATTGCAATGGCTCTCGGCCTGATTCTTGCAAACGTTTTCCAACCCGGCTCCGGTATGAACATTGATCTGAGTTCGCTGGACGCCTCTGCACTTGCCACCTTCACTGAAACAGCGGAACGGCGGACAACCGTCAGCTGGCTCATGAGCATTATTCCCGACACTTTCGTGTCTGCATTCACTAACGGCAATATCCTGCCGGTACTTTTGCTCGCATTGATGTTCGGTGGTGCCCTGCTTTCAATGGGGAAACGCGCCGAGCCGGTAATCATGATCGTCGAACGTATTTCCGAAGCGATCTTCATTATGGTCGGCATGGTCATGAAGTTTGCGCCACTGGCCGTTTTTGCCGCCATCGCATTTACCATCGGCAAATATGGAATCGGCTCCATGCTGCCCTTGGCAAAGCTGCTGGTTCTGTTCTATCTGGCCTGCATCGGGTTTATTGTCATTGTACTGGGCGCGATTGCAGCCTACGCCAGGGTGCCGTTATGGGGCCTGATCAAGTACCTCAAGGTGGAATTACTACTGGCATTCGGCACTGCATCTTCCGAAGCCGTTCTACCCAGTGTGATGAAAAAACTGGAAAAAGCGGGCTGCAAAAAACATATCGTCGGGTTTGTGATCCCGTCTGGATTCTCATTTAATCTGGACGGGTCCTCCATGTATTTTGTCATGGCAGTGATCTTCGTCGCCCAGGCATGCAATATCAATTTGACGTTCTACGAAGAAATCATGCTGATCCTGATTTTCATGGTGACATCCAAAGGCATTGCCGGTGTTGCAGGATCAGGCTTTGTAACACTTGCCGCCACATTGACCGTTTATCCGCACGTGCCGTTGGCAGGTATTGTTCTTTTGCTTGGCGTAGACCGGTTTATGGATGCAATGCGCACGGTGACCAACCTGACGGGCAATGCGGTTGCGACGTTTGTCATTGCAGCCTCAGAAGATGCGCTCGATAAAGCACAAATGCACAGCGCTTTTTTAACGGAAAAATGAATGCACCGAACCCTGTCTGGGGTGCCTCCAGAGCCTTTCTGCTACGACAAAATCATCAGGCAAGCTGTTGTACAGCACTACGAAACGAAGCAGACACTTCTTTCTTGGACTGCTCTATATGCTTGCGCAACAGAGCAACGGCCAGCGACACATTAGCCTGTTCACAGGCATCGACAATCTGCAAATGTTCTTCGTGTGAACGAGAGCGGTTGGCAGCCATCGACACGTGCAGGCTCAGCAGCCTGCCCATATTATTCTGCAGCGAATTGATCATGGCAAGCAGTCGTGGATTATTGGCCGGGATATACAGGCACTCATGGAATTTCTTATTCAACTCGCTCCACTCGCGCGCGCTCATGGCCTGATGATAGGCAACAAGCAGCGTACGCGCATGCTCGATATCCGAAGGCACCATATTCGGGATAGCCAATTCTAGTGCCCTGCACTCCAGCCCGATACGGATATCCAGCATCTGCTGATAATCTGCAACAGTAAATTTTGCAACCGTAGCACCTGAGTTTCTTGTAATGACAACCAGCCCTTCCGATTGCAAACGCATCAAGGCTTCCCGCAGCGGTATCTTGCTGACGCCGATTTCCTCGGCGGTCTCATCCTGCCGGATTGGGGACCCTTCCGCGATGGCGCCATCCAGGATCCGCTGCTTCAATTCGGTATAGGCGCGTTGGGTTGCGGACAACATTACTCGTGATTTAGTCATCTTTTATCTTTGGTTTTCTTAGTAGCAGTTTCAATGATGTTTTACCCCATTCGGGAACCACATCAAAAGATACGATTAATTAGATAAGTATACGATTTTGACTCTCAATAATCATTGGCAAAGGCCAATATTGCATAAACAGGAATGGAAATGAACATCTTATTTTTAGGCTATGGAAAAATGGGCAGTACATTGGGTGAAGCGTGGCTCGCACAAGGCATTGCCAGTCAGATTACTGCGGTCGACCCACAGGCAGATAACAATGAATTCCAGGCGACAGTTGTAAAGCAGGCCGTGCCGGTCACCGAGTCAACTTTCGATCTGATTGTCGTAGCAGTCAAACCCGCACTCGTCGGTCAGGTGCTGTCATGCCTGCCTGCGCAAACGGGAGCGGATACCTGCATCGTATCGCTGGCAGCGGGTGTCACCACCCAGCGCCTGCAGACCGCCCTCGCTATACCCGCGCCGGTCGTGCGGGCGATGCCCAATACCGCTGTTCAGGTTCTTGCCGGGTGCACCGGTCTGTATACCAGCCAGCCCTTGTCTGAGAAGCAACACGATATGATTACAACGCTGTTCGACAGCGTGGGACGCGCCTACTGGCTAGAAAAAGAACGTGAGCTGGATGCTGTAACTGCAATTAGTGGCAGCGGACCGGCCTATTATCATCTGTTCAGCGAGGCCCTGGCCGACAGTGCACTGGCATTGGGATTGCCGCCGGGCATCGCGACCGACCTTGCAAAATATACTGCACTGGGTGCGGCCAAACTGCAATGCCTGCCTGATTCCGATCTGGCAGCCTTGCGTCGAAACGTGACCTCGCCCAATGGCACGACACATGCTGCCATCGAAACGTTTGAACAGGCAGGCGTCCTTCGCCAACTGGTAGCAGCCGCGACCAGCGCCGCTTATCGCCGCTCGATTGAATTGGGCCAGCCGGATCGACAGTGATGTGGTGTCCGCCCACAAGAGGTATCAAACAATGAATGGCCGGTCGGCTTGCGCCAGGTAAATATTCGATATATAGTAAATTACATATCGAATATTTACCTATCCAGATTATTACGCCCATGATTTTCCAAGCCAGATTCATCCCTCACGCCATTGCCGCGTTCATGCTATTTTGGGCTGGCGCAGCCATGGCGGATCGCACAGTCACCGATCAGTTGGGTCGCAAGGTAGAGATACCCGATAACGTCCGCCATGTCGTTGTGCTTCAACACCAGACACTCAATATCCTGGCCCAGCTGGGCGCTGCGGACAAGATCGTTGGCGTACTGCAAAGCTGGAAAAAACAGCTTGGCCCCGATTTCGCCCGTTTCTATCCACCACTGGAATCCATGCCGACACCTGGTGATCTGGCCAGCGTCAATATCGAAGCTGTGCTGGCGCTCAAGCCCGATGTCGTATTTATTACCAATTACGTACCAGACGATATGCTTAAGCAACTCGAAAGCAGTCGCATACCCACGATCGCCATTTCCCTGCGCCGGGACAACCCCGGTCAGGCCCATGCTCTGAATCCCAGCCTTGATAATGAAGACACCGCCTATACCGAAGGCCTGAAAGACGGCATCCGCCTGATTGCAGACATCACCGGTACAACTGACCGTGCCGAGTCGCTCATTACTGCTGTTGAACAGTCACGCAAAAGACTGAGCGGAAAAATAAACGCATTGCCAGAAGCAAAGCGCAAGCGGGTATATATGGCGAACCCGGAACTCACGACCTACGGTTCCGGCAAATATACCGGCCTGATGATGCAGCATGCCGGCGCCATGAACGTGGCAGCCAAAGACATCAAGGGCTACAAAAAAGTCTCCATGGAAGATGTCCTGAAATGGAATCCGGAGGTCATTTTTGTGCAGGATCGATATTCACAGGTGGTCGATGAAATCAAAACACAGCCTCAGTGGAAGAATATCGATGCAGTCAAAACAGGCAATGTTTACCTGATGCCCGAATACGCCAAGGCCTGGGGCTACCCCATGCCCGAGGCCATTGCCCTGGGCGAAACCTGGATGGCCAAAAAACTCTATCCCGATCAGTTTGCCGATACCGATATGCAGGCGCTTGCCGACCGTTACTATTCTGCCTTCTATGGCATGAAGTACACGCGTCCCCATTGATGCGCGGCGCTGTCTCTGCCAGAGTGATATTGCTGGTTCTGGGGCTCGCGTGGCTCGGGTTGCTGGCATGTTCGCTTACGCTGGGTCGATATCCGATATCGCTGTCGAATCTGTCAGCGATTCTCCTGGAACCTGTCATGCACACCGCAGCACAGGGCAATGATATTGAAAAAACGGTGGTCTGGACGGTGCGCATGCCGCGCATTCTTGTTGCTTCACTCGCTGGCGGCGGGCTGGCAGTAGCAGGCGCGGTACTACAGGGCGTGTTCCGCAATCCCCTGGTCGGACCGCATATTATCGGCGTCTCGACCGGCGCCACGGTCGGCGGCGCACTCAGCATATTGCTGGGCTGGGGTGCCGTGGGATTGCTGGCCAGTGCATTCGGCTCGGGCATGCTTTCCCTGTTGCTGGTGTATGCGGTCACGCGTACTTTGCCGCGCGCCAATACCCTGGGTGTCGTCCTTGCCGGTGTTGTGCTTAGCGGCTTTTTTGCCGCTCTGGTCAGCTTGATCCAATACGTCGCTGACTCCGAAGAAAAATTACCGGTCATTGTCTATTGGCTGATGGGCAGTTTTTCAACAGCGACCTACGCAAAACTCACATTACTGGCCGGACCCACGCTAGCTGCGACCGCCCTGATGCTTATACTCGCCTGGCGTATTAATATCTTGTCGCTGGGCGATGAAGAGGCTCGGGCATTGCATGTGAATACGGGCCACCTGCGATGGATGCTCCTGACGGCGGTGGCTATCGTCGTCTCTGCCCAGGTCGCGGTCAGCGGCAGCATCGGCTGGGTTGGTCTGGTTATCCCGCATGCGGCACGCCTCCTCACAGGCCCTGATCATCGCAAGCTCTTGCCTGTTTCGTTCATGATGGGTGCAGTGTTCATGGTGTGCGTGGACAATGTGGCACGCAGTCTCACAGGCAGCGAGATTCCGTTGAGCATACTGACCGCAATCATTGGCGCACCCGTGTTTCTTTGCCTGTTGCGGCGCTCGCAGAGCCGGGGGTGGAGTGGCTGATATTGCTGTCAACGTACGTGATGCCGCATTTGCCTATGCGAAAACGGATCCCGTCTTCAAGGACATCAGTTGCGACATCCGGTATGGCGCCATCTTTGCCATACTCGGACCCAATGGTCAGGGCAAAACGTCGTTCATGAAAACGCTCATGGGATTGCTGCCCCTGTCCGCAGGCTCGATCGTGCACAGCGACATTATCGGGTTCGTCCCACAAAGCTTTGCGCCCGCCTTCTCCTACTCCGTTTTCGACATCGTGCAGATGGGTCGCGCCATGCATCTGTCAGCCCTGCAATCGCCTTCCCGACTGGATCGGGAGAAGACATGGGCGGCATTGGCATCAATGCAGCTGGAACGCCTGGCAGACCGCGAATTCAATGCGCTTTCGGGAGGCCAGAAACAGCTGGTCCTGATCGCCAGGGCCATTGCAATGGAATGCCGGATTCTGCTGTTGGATGAGCCCACTTCGGCGCTGGATCCCGGCAACCGCCAACGCGTCCTGAAACTCATGCAAAAGCTTGCACAAGACGACAATATTGCAGTTGTGTTTTCAACGCACGAGCCGGTTCACGCGCTTGCCATTGCCGATCAGGTCATGCTCATGAGCCCCTATGCCGCCCCGCTGGTGGGGAAACCGGATCAGGTGCTCACCTCGCAACGGCTGTCCCTGGCCTATGACACGCCGCTGAAGGTGCTGAACATAACCCATGATGGACATGAATACAAAACGGTGATTGCGGTCGATCCCGATACGAAACCGATAGCGAATCGCCCCTCGCCTGAATACGCAAACATGATCAACAATGTAAACCGCCAGGAGTCACAAATTGAATGAAGCCATTGTCGTCTATGCTGCCGGAAGCCTGAAACGTGCTTTGACAGTCCTGTTCGAGCGATTTGAGCAGGACAGTGGACTATCGGTTCACGCGCAATTCGGACCGGCAGGCTTATTGCGCGAACGCTTGCAAAAAGGCGAACGCGCTGATCTGTTCGCCTCTGCAGACCGCGCAAATCCTGCGCGTCTGGTTGCAATGGGGCTGGCCGTCAACTCACAACGATTTGCTAGGAATGAGTTATGCGCAGTGGTCAAAAATAATTCGGACATCTGCACCGAAACGCTGCTGACGGCAATGCTCGATCCCCTGCTGACGGTCGGAACATCGACGCCAGTGCTTGACCCCTCCGGGGATTACGCAGTACAAGTATTCGAGAAGGCGGATCAATTGCGGAACGGCGCAAGCGCTATTCTCAAAAGTAAAGCGACCCCTCTTGTTGGAGGCAGAACGTCGACTCCCATACCAGACGGATGGGCTGCGAGTGAGTATCTGGTGGACTCGGGTACGGCCGATATTTTCCTGTCCTACGCCAGTTATCGTGATGCCATCGAGCTGGCTGGGCGAACCCGGGTCATTGAATTGCCCGGACCGCTGCAGATCCAGGCAGACTACGTCATGGCAAGTATGAATCCCGAAAGCGGCCACGTGCTTGCCTTGCGTGCATTCATTATGAGCGAGGCTGGACAGGCGATATTGAAACAATTCGGATTCCGCGACCATGCTGGCTGTTGACGCGTCGCTGACTATGCGTCCCGTAAATGGCCTGGCTATGACACCCTTCTATTTCTGTCATCATGTTGGTCGGGCTTGACCAACCCCGACCGTAAGCTGTATTTCGACCGGCGCCTGGCCCGGCAGCGAAGCCGTGCCCAGCGCCGTTCGGCTGGCAACTCCGATTTCGCCTAATACGTTCATCAGGCAATTCGAAGCCAGGTCTGCAATGCGCGAATGCGCTTCGAAATCCGGCTCGGCATTGATATACACAATCAAGTGCAAGATCTGAACCAATTTCTCATCTTCTCTGATTAGCGATGAAACCGCGTCCAGCGCGTTTATGCAGGCCAAATGCACTGCTTCCTGATGTATATGAAAAGAATCACTCGTACGAATTTTTCCACTGAACAGCAGCTTGCCATTCTGCCTGGGCGTCATGCCCGCACTCCAGACCACGTCGCCATGGCGCCGTGCCACCACATAGTTGCCTTGTGGCACGGGCAAAGCCGGTTGCGTTGACGCTCCCATCAACGATACCGTTGTATAAGTTGCACCATTCTGTCAACCGCATGTACCGCCGCCTGGTGGTTCTGCGAAAAATTCAGGCGCACACTGTCCTTGTGCCGCGGACCGAATTCCGTCCCGATGGTAACCGTAACGCCTGCCTCTTTCCTCAAGACGCCTGCGAAGTCCAGTGTCGATACGGACAATGTCGGCAAGGTAGGAAATAGATAACTGCCCGCTTCCGGTGTTCGTACCGACGCGCCGTTAATCGTGCGCAGTTTCGCAACCAGATCATCGCGGATCGCCTGGTGCTGAGCGATGCGCTGCGCCATCCAGCCTGCCGGTTCCGAAAACCAGGCGTTCAGGACGGCCTGGTTATACCCGGCCGCTCTTAACGACACAATGGCCTGCAACTTTTCCATGCGATCAATAACGGGCAGGGAACCAAAAGCCACGCCAAGACGATAGCCGCTGAGCGATTCGGTTTTGGACGGCCCCATGATGGTCACCACCTTATCCGGATCGATTTCAGCAGCACGCAAATGCGTATAGCCTTTTCCGTCATATAACAGGCGTGAATACAATTGGTCCACGATGACAGTGACACCGTAGCGGTTCGCCAAACTGGCGATCGTACCAATTTCGTCTTCGGAGTAGATTACACCGGCAGGGTTGTTCGGATTAGAGAATACAAACAGTTTGGCGCCCGACTTGAATGCGCTTTCCAGTTCGTCCAGATCCAGGCCTGCCCTGTCGGTCTGGGCCGCATAATGCAAGCGGACCGGTGTGATCTCGGCTTCAAGGAACTGAGCGATTTTGCGGTTCGCAAAATAATCGGGCTGGACAATGGCCACCTTGTCCCCCGCCGTGATAACAGATGCCATGGCAAGAAACAGCGCGCCCTGGGAGCCTGGCGTAAGGATGAGCGAGTCGTCATTTTCTATCGGTTTTCCAGTAAATGCAGCCAATTTGGAGGCTAAGTCCTGTCTGGTCTGGCGGCCTCCCCGATACTCTGTATATGCCTGCCGGCCGCCGCTGGCATAGCCAGCGACAAAAGCCTCTTGCGCGCCCGGGCTGGGAAGAAAGGCATCGACATCACCGTGAGAAAAATCGACAGGCACGCCCGACAGCTCTCCTCCTTTCAGCGCAACTACGCTGCCGCTGTCACCGATCCGGTTTATTCTCGTTTCCTGCCCCGGTGCGTTATCGGCGGCCAGTTTCAAAAATTTGGTTTCAATTAAATCCATATCAAATCACCTTTGAAGAATAAAAAATACGCCCATCTCGCAGAAACTGTTTTCGCGAATGCGTAAAGCGCTAGTCCGCATGCGTCATGAATGACTCGCAGTGCTCTCTTAACGACTGCGGCATCGGGGCGGGCCTGGAAGTACGTTTGTCCAGCCAGACCCAGGTAGCACACGCCCGTGCATACAAACGGCCTGTGGATACGGAATCTGCAATATCAAATCCAAGATCCAGACTGCTGTTGCCCAGACGACGAGAGCGAATATCCACGATCAGGTCGCATGGGTATGGAATCGGACTTAAAAAATCCGCCCCGACAGTTGCGACGACAGGCATCAGGTCCGGTGCGATTTGCGCCAATTCGAGTGATGCAGCCCATTGCATACGCGCTTCTTCCGCAAACCTGAGAATCACGAGATTATTCACTCTCCCATCTGCATCCATATCGCTCCAGCGCGTCGGAATGACCGTGCTGAACACAGGACGCGGAGGCGTTTCCAGTGACTTCATCGCAGCATCCCGCTGGGCTATCATCGTGCTCAAATGACCCCCTCCTGCCGCAGTGCTTCGATTTCCCGGTCCGAATAGTCGAGAGAAGTCAGTATTTCGACTGTGTTTTCACCGCGATCCGGTGCAGCTGTTCTTATTTCACATGGCGTTCGACTCATAGAAAAGGGCTGCGCCACCAGTTTAATCTTGCCGATCCGCTTGTGGTCAACGGGCGCCGCCATTTTCAGATGCTTGATTTGCGCATCGTCGAACATTTCGTTCACTCGGTAAATGGGTCCTGCTGCAACGTGTCCCTTCTCCATGATCGACAGCCATTCCGACGACTTCCTTCGGCGAGTAATATCAGACAGAACGTGATTCAGTTCATTACGGTGGATCGAGCGGTTTTCCTCAGTACTGAAGTTTTCCACTTCAATCAGGTCAGGCCGACCGATCGCGTTGCACAGGCGCAGAAACATCGCCTGTTCACCTGCAGCAATATTGATGTGCCCATCCGCTGTCGGATATACACCGGTGGGAATCGAGGTAGGATGGTTATTGCCCGGCTGAGACGGTATCTCATTGAGCATCAGCCAGCGCGCAGCCTGAAAATCCAGCATGGCGATCATGGTCTGGAGCAGCGATACTTGCACCCACTGGCCCTTGCCCGAGTCTTCCCGCTCAAAAAGCGCGGTCATAATGGCGAGTGCGCAATACAGGCCCGATCCGGTGTCTGCAACAGCGATCCCCGTTCTCATGGGACCATGCGCCGGATCACCCGTAATCGACATGAGGCCACCCATTCCTTGCACGATATGGTCAAATCCCGGGCGTTTGGCGTAGGGGCCGTCTTGCCCGAACCCAGAAATGCTCGCGTATACAATGCGAGGATTGATTTTACTGAGCGTCTCGTAGTCAATATTCAAACGGAATTTCACATCAGGGCGGAAATTTTCCACCACCACATCTGCCTTCTCAACCAGCCGGTAGAAGATGGCCTTTCCTTTGGGATCCTTCAGATTGATCGTCAAGGACCGTTTGTTCCTGTGCAAATTCTGGAAATCTGGCCCATCACGCATACCGCCCCATCCATCGCTGACCTCCATGGATTCGGGGCTTTCTATTTTAATCACGTCTGCTCCCCAATCGGCAAACTGGCGAATGCAGGTAGGACCGGCACGAACCCGCGTGAGATCAAGAACCCGAATACGCTGCAACGCTTTTCCATCTACTGGCTTCATGTTTTTCACTTTCCTTTGAATACAGGTGCTCGTTTTTCGGCAAAAGCCAACCGGCCTTCCTTGTAGTCGCCGCTGTCGAAGCAGACGTCTATCAAGGCCTGCGCCGCAGCCATATCTGTATGTCGTGCAGTTTGCTCCAGGCACAAATAGCTCTTTTTTATCGCCTGCAGCGTCAATGGTGCATTCAGACTGATGTTTTCAGCATAGGCTGCGGTGCGTTCCACCAGTTCCTCAGCCGGCATGACCTCGTGTACGAGCCCCATCTGCAAAGCTTGCTGCGCGCCGTATCGCCGCGCGGTAAAGAAAATCTCGCGCCCCTTGCTTTCGCCCACGATCCGGTTCAATCGAATAATCCCTTCATATCCGTATCCCACACCCAGTCTGCCGGCCGGAATCGCAAATACAGCCGAGTCGGAACAAAGCCGGATATCGCAACTCGCGGCGAAGTCCAGTCCTCCACCAATGCAGTAGCCGTTTATCATTGCGATAGTCGGCTTTGCGCAGAGATAAAATGCGTCGTACGCCCGCTCGCTAATAGCATGGTATTCCCTATTGTCTGAGGGACTCTTCCTGACGGCTTCAAATGAGCTGATGTTCGAGCCGGCGGCAAAAGCGCGGTCGCCGTTGCCACGCAATACGATCACGCGTATTTCCTCGTCGACTTCGAAATTCTTTACGAGATCGGGAATCGCTTGCGCCATATCCATGGAAATGGCGTTGTGTTTCTGCGGGTCGTTAAATTCGACCCAGCCGATCGCGCCCGTTTTGTACGCCCTGATTCTTTCGCTTGATGGTTTCATAGGCTCCCTGCATGCCAAATGTGATTTCAACGTGACGGTGTGCGTTCGTAAAAGCCGGCTCGTGGGATGGAGCCAGGCCTGTTGCGCCTTCCGTTCATTGCATGGGAGCACTATAGTCGAATATACTATGTCAATCTAATGCAAATATTAGCGAGTGTTATTCTAAATAAACATACACTCCACCGCGCATATTTCGGAAGGATTCCAACTTGAACCAGACCATGCCACCCTCCGTATTTTCCGCACAAATGCTGAAGATTCACGAAGTTGAAGCCTTCCGGGCCGTGATGCTCAGGGGCACCGTCACCGAAGCTGCGGTTATGCTGCACACCTCACAGCCCGTCGTCAGCAAGTTGCTCGCGCGCTTTCAACGAATCATCAATATCCGCCTGTTCGAACTACGAAAAAGCCGGCTTGTTCCCACGCAGGAGGCGTATATCCTGTTCAAAACCATACAGCGCACTTACATCGGTCTGGACCACGTCGCACAAACCATTTCCGAATTGCAGGGTGGCCACCGGGGTCGGCTGAGCATCGGCTGTCTGCCATCCTTCGGAATGGGGCCGCTAACCTCAATTACCGCAGATTTTCTCAAGCTGGAGCCCGAGGTGCAGATTTCCATCGAAACAGTCAACTCCAGCTTGATCCGGCACAGTGTGCTTTCCGGAAAAATCGATATGGGCATTATTGTTCCGTCCATCGATATGTCCGGCATGGAAGTGGAGCCGTTGGTTTCGGACCATCTGGTCTGTGTCATGGATAAATCGAATCCGCTCAGTTCAAGGCGAAAGATTCACATTGACGATTTACGAAACCAGCCCATGGTTTTCCCCTCCAGGGAAAGTGCAACGCGTGCCATGATGGATCAGATCTTTCTCGAGCAGGACTTCGCTCCGACAATCTCGGCCGAGACGAGTTATGGCATGACCATGTGCCTGCTCGCTTTGCAGGGGGCCGGTGCTGCATTGGTCAGCCCGCACGTGGCCATGCCTTTGAAGCGCGCTGGCCTGATCGTAAAGAAATTCGAACCCCAAGTGCAGATCGAGTTGGTGCTGCTGACCGCACTGGACCACCCCAGATCCAGGCTGGCCAACACCTTTATTGATTTTATGAAACAAGCGCTCGTCCCTGATTAATATCAATTTCAGTCCCACTTGTCCATCCTTCGTCGGCTTACCGCTGCCGAATATCGGAAAATCCTAAAATATGCAGGTAAACTGTCGCCCATGAGTATGAACGATGTCAAAAGCGCAAAGCGCGTCCTGGATATTCTCCAGTTTTTCGCCAGAACCCGAGAGCCCGCAAGTCTTTCACAGATAGCTGCGTCACTGGGTTTTCCGAAGTCGAGCTGTCTTGCCCTGCTTGACACGCTTGAAGGCGACGGCTATGCACATCAAATCGCCGGTCGCTATTATCTGACGCGCCGCTGGCTTCACGAGGCAAAAATTGTCTCCGCACACGATCCACTCATTCAACTGCTTCACCCGACGCTGGAGGGGCTTTGTAAAGAACTGGGCGAAACTGTCCTGTTAGCCCAGCGGACGGGCGAACAGCTGGTTTATCTTGACGTAGTAGAACCCGATTCCACCGTACGCTTCACAGCGAGAGTTGGACAATTCAAGCCACTCCACTGCTCTGCTTCAGGACGCGCCATTTTGGCGGGCATGCCGCCCGATGATCGGGAGCGTTTGCTCGCACGGATAAAACTGGACAGATATACAGAAAATACAATCCTCAGTTTGAAACGTCTGCGCTCACTGCTGAAAGAGGAAACAGAAAGAGGCTGGCATATCAATTTTGGGGAACATCAGGTCGATACCCTTTCCGTCGCCGCATCACTGGTCGTATTCGATACGCCATACGCGCTGGTTGTCGGCGCCCCGCTGACACGAGCCAGAGACCAGGCAGATGAAATCGGGCGGACGCTGGCGCGAGTCTGCCGGGACTTATCAGATCCGCTCAATAGCAGCGGGCGCCCCCAGTCTTAACCACGCACAGATCGACCCGCCAGTCGACGATCTCGGAACAACTCATCAAGAAAACGATTGCTGCGTATTTTTATGCGCGAACGTTGACACGCGCAAAATATGTATATAAACTTTTGTTCATAAATATGAACAAAAGGAGATGATGCATGGCTGGACTTTATTACGAACAGTTTTCCACAGGTCAGGCGTTCCAACACGCCTGGACCAGAACGCTCACAGAGATGGACAACGTCCTTTTCAGCTCGCTCACTATGAACGTGCAGCCCCTGCATCTGGATGCCCATTTTGCCGCTGGAACCGAGTTCAAGCGCCCTCTGGTCAATAGTCTTTTCACTCTTGGCCTACTGATCGGGATGACAGTCAACGACACCACCTTGGGCACAACAGTCGCCAACTTGGGCATGACCGACGTCACTTTTCCTAAACCCGTCTTTGCAGGGGACACGCTGCACGTGCGCACCACAGTAATATCAAAGCGCGAAAGCAAATCCCGGCCAAATGCGGGAATCGTCGAGTTCGAACACACCGCATTCAATCAGGACAACGTGGTGGTCGCAATCTGCAAACGCTCTGCTCTCATGCACAAGCAACCGGGCTGAAGACAAATCATGGTTCGATCACTTCTTTTCGTACCCGCCGACTCCGAGCACAAGATGACACGAGCGTTGGCCAGTCAGGCTGACGCACTCATCTTCGATCTTGAGGATTCAGTTGCATTCGATCGTAAATGTCTAGCACGCGCTTTAGTCCAACAAGTCATTGCGGGCGCAAAGACCGATAAACAGCTATGGATACGCATTAACGCACTTCATACCGGCCATGCACTTGATGATCTGGCCGCCGTGGTTGCACTTCAACCATTTGGAATCGTCCTGCCCAAGTGCGAGGGAAGCGCCATATTGCGTCAAATTTCCCATTATCTCGATGCCTTTGAAAGAATTGCTGACGTAGCTGTTGGGCAGACCAAAATTCTTCCGATTATTACCGAGACAGCTCGCGCGCTCATGGCCGTCAACGACTACGTAAATGTGACACCAAGACTGTGGGGCGTATCATGGGGCGCAGAAGACTTAAGCGCCGACATCGGCTCCCATATCAATAGAGTCGACGGGCGATACACAGAACTTTTTCGCATGGCTCGTTCCATGTGCCTTGTGGCCGCCGCTGCTGCTGATGTTCTCGCTATTGATACGGTATGTGTGGACCTGGATGATAGCGACATTCTCTCATCCGAAACACAAGAAGCCGTTAACGATGGATTTACTGCAAAAATGCTTATCCATCCCCGGCACATCGAGACGGTCAATCGAATTTTTTCACCTAGTCCGCAGCAGCTGCAGTGGGCGCATTCGGTGGTCGCTGCATTTGAAGAAAATCCGCTGGCCGGAACACTAAATCTGAACGGCAAGATGATAGATCAACCTCATCTGCGCCTGGCGCAACGATTGCTCGATAAGGAATGAAAATGGCGGGAGCGTTAGACGGAATCCGGGTCATCGATCTCACTAGTGTTGGAATGGGTCCGATGGCGACCCAAATGCTGGGGGATATGGGCGCGGATGTGATCAAAGTGGAATCGCACGAGGGCGATGTATTCAGGCATGTGACGCCTCAACGCCACAGGGGCATGAGTCACGCTTACCTCAATTTCAACCGAAACAAGCGAAGCGTCGTCCTTGATATAAAAACAGCCACGGGCAAAGATCAACTGCACAAACTGCTTCTGACAGCAGACGTGCTTGTATCCAATATGCGCGCTTCGGCAATGCGTCGGCTGGGCTTGGACTACGCTTCGCTCAGGGAGCGCCTGCCAACGCTCATTTACTGTTCCTGCTATGGCTATAGCGAAAAAGGATCCTACGCAGGACGCCCGGCAATCGACGACACAATTCAGGCAGCAAGCGGACTTGCCTGGATACAAGGCGCTGCCGGACAGGGAGAGCCGAACTATATGAATTCAGTCATCGCTGACAAAGTCGTTGCTCTTTATGTATCAAACGCTATTGTGTCCGCCCTGTTTGCCAGGGAAAAAAACGGCCTTGGCCAGGCAGTCGAAGTGCCGATGTTCGAGTGCATGACCGCTTTTCTCGCGCCGGAACATTTGGCAGGCATGACATTTGTGCCGCCCGAAGGGCCGGCGGGCTATGCACGCTTACTGAACGAATATCGTCGGCCATTCCGCTGTTCGGATGGGTATATCAGTGTCGTACCGTATACCGATGGGCAATGGCAACGGTTTTTTGAACTTACCCGCCGTCCCGACTTAGCCGACGACATGCGTTTTCGTACGGCGACCGAACGCAGCAAACACTTTCCTGAACTCTACCGTTACGTCGAACAAGTATTAGTCGAACGCACAACCGAGGAATGGACGCAATTGCTCACCCATGCCGATATCCCGTTCTCGAAAGTCAATTCCATCGCCGATCTTATCGCTGATCCGCATCTTGCAAGTTGCGGATTCTGGCAAGAAACAGATCACCCATCCGAAGGCCGGATTATACAAGCAGGCATTCCGGTTCGATTCTCCGGCACACCGGGTGAAATCCGACGCCACGCACCCATGCTGGGAGAACATACAAAAGAGGTTTTGCAAGAGATAGTCGATCAGGCACAACCTACCGCTGTCAACAATAACGGAGACCGATATGAAAAAGACATTTAGTATTCTTGCCCTATTGGCATTACTTATGCATCAATCACTGGCCGCAGCATATCCAGATACGCATAAGCGTATTCGATTTGTTGTTGGGTTTCCCGCCGGAAGCACGATCGACAATGTCTCACGCTTGATACTTGACGACATAAGCGCACGCACTGGTGTGGTCATCGTAGTGGATAACAAATCAGGCGCGCTTGGCTCCATCGGCGCCGGGGAAGTCGCGCGCTCGCAACCCGACGGCTATACGCTAATGCCAAGTTCGAGCGCCACTCACTCCTCTGGTCCTTTTCTTTCCAAAGCATTCCAACAATACGCGGCGGTTGACGATTTCACCCAAATCGCACGTGTTGTCAGATTCGATGTCGCCGTCGCTACAAGTGCCGATAGCGCCTACAAGGACGCGAAGTCGTTACTGAAAGCAGCAGAAAAAAAACCCGGTGCGATCAACAGCGGGTATGGATCCGGCACAGGAAGAGTTGCAGCTGCAGCATTCAGCCGCGCTGCAGGAATCGAAGTACAGGCAATCCCCTATAAAGGACAACCAGCAGCCATCATTGATCTGATCGGAGGACGCATCGACTTTGTCGCTGCTGATATCGGTGCGCTTGTCTCCCAGATTAAAGCGGGTAAACTGAATGCAGTAGCGCTTATGGCACCAAAGCGCTCAACCATTCTGCCTGATGTGCCGACGATGGAGGAGCTCGGAATCAAAGGAGTCGACCTGATTGCCTGGATCGGAATAGCGGGACCTGCCAAACTACCGCAAGATGTCGTGGACTGGTGGCAAACTCAACTCAGGGAGACGATAGGCTCCGCGAAAATACAAGATCAATTGCGTACCTTGGGCATGGAACCTGATTTATCAACAGGCACGGACTTTAGAAAATTTGTGCAGACCCAGTACACGGCCTGGGGAGAACAAACCAGGCATGCGGGAATCGAACCCGAGTGATTGTTTAGCTGACGCCAGAAACACCTGCTGGTACCCAGCACCACGTTGCGTATTCGAGGCGCAATGGTCGCCCGCTTGTTCCACATTTTGCACACGAGCTTATAGCCACCGGTAAACCCGGTGGCTATAACACAATCAGGCCACCGCTTTACGCTCTTCAACACCTGTCACTTCAGCAGACTGTTTCAACTGTACCACCAGCGTGAAACTCGCATCGACCTGGGCGCTTGCGCCCTCGGGCACGATCAATGTCGAAGACGCCTCCTGGACAATCGCGGGACCAGCGATGGTCTGATTGGGCAACAGGGCCGCGCGCTCATAGACGGGGACGCTGGCATATGCATTTCTTCCGGCAAGATAAAGTTTTCTGGTGCCTCGAATCGCATGTTCGCCTGAAATCGACATCTCGACACTCAGCGCTTTGCCACTGCTGGGGGCACTGACTGCCACTCGAATATTGATCACCTCGATCTCGCCCGCATGCGGCGCTTGCCCGAAGGTACGCGTGTAATTTTTTATAAACGCGTCACGGATGCAATCGTATGCATTTTTATCGTACGGTCCGCCAGGCAGATCAGTCACAATTTCAAAGCCCTGGCCGGCAAACCTTAAGTCGGCCGCGCGCTGTTTTACCATCGACTGCTTTGCCTGAGGCAAAGTAGACTCGATGACTGCAGCCGCGTCTGTCTCAATCGCCTGAAAAGCCCCTTCCAGCTCTTTCCAGTCCAACGACTCCAGCTTCCAGCCCAGGCTGACCATCCTGTCAATTCTGGCCGGTGCCATGAGCAATCCCATAGCCGAAGCAACGCCCGCTCCAGGCGGACATAAGACCTGAGTCACACCTAGTCTGCGCGCAATCTCACAACCATGCAGAGGTCCGCCACCGCCCGTTAAGAGCAATGAAAATTTGCCCGCATGATATCCGCGTTCTGCAATATGTACGCGCGCGGCGGCAGCCATATTCTCATTGACAACCGAATGGATTCCCCACGCTAGCTCCGGCACTGTCAAGCCAGACTTTTCGGCCAGCGGCCGGATGGCTGCTTCCGCCTTGTCCTGGTCGATGCTCATTGTGCCACCGGCAAACGCAACCGGGTCCAATAAACCAAGCACCAGATTGGCATCAGTCACTGTCGGTTGTATTCCTCCCCGCCCGTAACATGCGGGCCCGGGCGCGGAGCCGGCGCTTTCAGGCCCCACTTTCAGAAGGGACAACTCATCCAGTTTGGCGATACTGCCCCCGCCCGCCCCAATTTCTATCAGTTCGATAGTCGAAATAGAAATAGGCAGCCCGCTGCCTTCGGTCAGACGCTTTTCCCTGCTTGCTTCAAACCGATGGGTAATCAGCGGTGTGCCCTTATTGACAACAGCCAGCTTGGCCGTCGTGCCGCCCATATCAAATGCAAGGATATCCTGAAACCCCGAGCGCTCACCGAAGAATGCGCCTGCCAGCGCGCCGGCAGCAGGTCCTGATTCGAGCAATTGAATCGGTACACGTTTAGCCTCGTCTACGTGCGTCAGGCCGCCATTGGACAACATCATGAACAGGGGGGCTTCAATACCCAGCACGGCCAACTGCTCTGTCATGCGGTCCAGGTATCCGTCTGCAAGCGGTTTCACATAGGCATTGGCCACGGTTGTAGACGTCCGCTCATACTCCCGGATCTGCGGGGATACCTCGGAAGAGATCGAAACGAAGACATCGGGAAAAACCTCTTTTATTATCCGGCGGGCAGCCTGTTCGTTTGCCGCATTGGCATATGCATGCAGAAAAACAATAGCAACAGACGTGACGCCCTGCTCGACCAGCGCCTGCACCTGTTCAGTCAATTCAGCGCCGTCAATTGCGATCTCCAGGGTGCCTTCGGGACCTACCCTTTCATCCACTTCAAGGCGCAACTGGCGGGGCACCAGCGGTTTGGGCAACTCAATGTGCAGATCAAACAGTTCGTATTTATGTTCGCGGGCCATTTCCAGCGTATCGCGAAAACCTTTAGTCGTTATCAGGCCGGTTTTCATTCCCTTTCGCTCAATCAGAGCGTTGGTAAACAAAGTCGTGGCATGGACGACACGGTCAATGGATTGCAGAGCGATCGATTCGCGGTCCACGAGCACCTGCACGCCTCGCAGTGCCCCTACATGCGGCTCGGCCGGCGTTGTCAATTCCTTGTGAGAGACACATTGGCCGCTGCTGGTGTCAAAAAGGACAATATCCGTAAAAGTGCCGCCGATATCGATCCCGAGTGCATAACACTTGGTATTCATTATTGAGTCTCCTGCATCGTCGTATTTGAAACATAGCCGTTGATTTTGTCCGCATCGAAAAGATCGGCACCCCGCTCACTCGCGTTCCCGAATCCGCCGCCGCCGGGCGTGAGCAGCTCTACTACGCCGCCCGGTTCCAGTACATGCTGCACCTTTGGATTGACAACACTACCATTCAATATCACTGCTCCCGGCTTGCCCGCCGTCCCGCCGGCCAGTCCTTGCGCGGCCGCTTCGTCACGGGTTCGCTCCGCCATGAAGCTCACCACAATAGGGGTCGCGTTTCTGTTCTCGAATGCGATATGCTGGCCCGTGCCACCCCGGTGTTTTCCCGTGCCACCCGCATCGACTCGATAGCTTCGGCGCAGCACACGCAGGGGCGACATCCGCTCGATCATTTCCACCGGCGTTGAAGAAATATTGCTGGGCCAGGACAAGACGTTGGCTCCGTCTTTATGTTGAGAAGCGCCATAGCCCCCGTTCATGAAAAACAAATTTGTAAACGGCGCCCCCGACTGGCGAACGCCGGACAGATTGACACACCACAGCGGCGAGCCGACCGACGCAATGGCGCGTTCCGGCAACGCTTCAGATAGTGCGCCAATCACCATCATCGGAATGAAATGTCCAATGAGCGCTCTTGCACCACCTGCAGCTGGCGGCGTGGAATTCAGAATGCAACCTTCGGGCGCGCGGACATGAATCGGCTCAACGATGCCTTCGTTGTTTGGAATGTTAGGCAAAAGAAATGCCCGCAAGCCATAACATGTATAGGCTATCGTGTAGGCCATACAAACGTTGATCGAGCGGGCCACTTGCGCATCCGTGCCCTCATAGTCCACGAATATTTCTCCGTTCTTCACCGTCAGAGTCAGCATCAATTTGATAGGTTGTTCCAGTCCGTCGCTGATTGCGCTTTTTTTATAGACGCCATCAGGGATCTGGAGAATCGCCTCTCGCATCGCTACGGCCGAGCGGCTATGTATTTCGGCCGCCAATTCGTCCAGGCTCTCGAGCTGCTGCTCGGACATGAGATCGAGCATGCGGGATTCAATAAGTCTGAGTGCTGTAAATTGCGCATGGAGATCTCCCATTACCTGGTCCGGCTCCCTGACGTTCTTGCGCATAATCGCTTCAAATGTTTTGTCCAAATCGCCCTTGCGCACCACTTTCATGATCGGGATCTGCAAGCCTTCTTCATAGACTTCCCGAGCGTCGGCCGACCGAATTCTGCCGCCGATATCAGGCGCATGGGCGACTGAGCCTGACCAGGCGACGACTTTGCCGTTGCGAAAAATAGGCTTGGCAACAGAGATATCCGGAAGATGTCCTGTCCCCTGCCAAATGTCATTTGTAATAATGATATCGCCGTCCTCCAGCGACCCGAGTGGAAACACTTTCAAAAAATGCCTAATTGTTTGCGGCATCGTGTTCATAAACGAAGGAATACTATTGGTCGCTTGCGCGATCGATCGCCCATCCGCAGTGGTCAAGACGCAGGCGAAATCGTTCGATTCACGCACAATGGTCGAGAACGAAGTCCTTACCAACGCGGCCGCCGCCTCATCCACGATCGATATCATCCTGGTCCACAACAGTTCCAGGGTTACTGCATTGAGTTTGCTGTTCATCACTTCCCCTCGCTAAAAAACCTGATTTGCCGGAAATAGTCCGCAAGACGATTACACATGGCTCAGACAAACTGTATCCTGTGAGGGCATGTTTATCAAATGCAAATTTCCATGACAGGTATGCCAAATGAACATACTCTCCCAGGTGCACCGCATGCCCCCATTTGGCCCGCCGCTGCTCTTGAAAAGTGCGCAATGCGCCGGCGATGCACCAGGAGATGTTGGGGTAATCCTTTATATTCAAAAAGAATAGACAGCCGCTGAAAAGGAATTATGCACGCCGTGTTCACAAACCTATACTGGCCGTGTCTCACATAGATCAGCATGGCAAGAGAGAAGACTGTTGCGGCTGTCAGCGTAACGGTCCGAGTTCGACTAACCACACACCTTATCTCGGCAGGAACACTATGTTTAAATCATCAGCAATATTTTTCATGGCAATGTTTGCGTTCGTTTTCCAGCCCGCGAGCGCACAAGATTATCCTTCCAAAGCGATCCGTCTCATTGTGCCGTTTGCCCCGGGCGGCACTGCAGATGTACTGGGTCGGATCCTGGCTCAGAAATTGAACGAAAAATACAAACAGCCGGTGGTTGTTGAAAACAAACCCGGCGTCGGCGGAAACATTGGCGCAGAACAGGTTTCGAGAGCATCGCCAGACGGATACACTTTGCTCTTCGGTACAATCGGGATACATTCAACGTTCAATATCTACCCCAATCTGAATTATGATCCGCCCAAAGACCTGGAACCGATCATCATCGTCGCCGACACGCCCAATGTGCTTATTGCCAGCAAACGACTGCAATTGAAGAACACAAAAGAAATCATTGAAAAATCACAGAATGCTACGGCTGATCAAGCACTTTTTTACGGATCGGCCGGATTCGGTTCGTCAACACACATTGCCGGCGAACTGTTCAAATACGAATCGCATGCCAATCTTTCGCATGTTCCATACAAGGGTAGCGGACCGGCATTGACAGACCTGATGGGCGGGCAGCTTGATGTCATGTTCGAAAATTTGCCGACTGCCATGCCGCTCATTCAATCAGGAGATGTGAAGGTACTGTCGGTCACCAGCGATAAACGAGTCGCCTCGCTGCCGAATGTGCCGACTATTGCAGAAGATGGGCTGCCCGGATATGTTTTTACCGCCTGGTTCACCATTGCCGCGCCCGCGGGTACGCCCGATCCCATCGTGGACAAGCTCAATAAGGATATTCGCGAAGTGATGCTGTCCAAGGATTTGCAGAAGCGTTTTGCCAGTCTCGGGGTCAATCCGGTACCGGGCTCACGAACCGCGCAGCAGTCAAAGGCTTTTATCGATAGCGAAACCGCGAAATTCAATAATCTGATATCTGACGCAAAACTGACTGCGAAATAAAAACCACCTCCAGCAAAGAAAGGTTCAGTTCAGTCACCATTGCCCTGAAGGCAATTAAGGACAGCTATCCGGCAAAAACGGGAAAATAGCCCGTGGGTGACTGAATATTCAATCTTTGTGTGCGGAACTGACTAATCAATACGTCTCCAGATGCAGCCGTCCTTTCTGCCGCAAATTGGCATGCAGCTCGCTCCAGTCCATGCCACCGGACGCAGCCACTTCCTGCAGCACTTCCAGCACCCCTGCCTCCATGCCCTTGAGTCCGCAAACATAGATATAGGTATCTTCGTTTTTTAGCAGTTCGAGTAGGTCAACGATTCTTTCGCGCATCACATCCTGCACATATTTCTTGGGCTGTCCCGGTGTCCGTGAGAATGCGAAATTAATATCAATGAAATCCTTGGGCAGTTTGTTGAGTGGCCCGAAATAAGGCAGCTCTTCCTGGCAACGCGCCCCGAAAAACAGCATCAGTTTACCGTGTTCATCCACCGCCTCTTCCTGACGTTTGCGCCGACGCCTTTCAGTCATGGCGCGCATGGGAGCGCTGCCGGTGCCTGTGCAAATCATAATGATATTGGAGCCGGGGTGGTTCGGCATCAGGAAGGTGTGCCCGAAGGGGCCGATCACCTGGACCTTGTCGCCCTTTTTCAAATCACAAACATAATTGGAGCAGACCCCCTGGACCGGGTTGCCATCATAATCCTGCACCACGCGCTTGACCGTGATCGAGACGTTGTTGTAACGCGGGCGCTCCCCATCACGTGGACTGGCCAGCGAGTACTGGCGCGCGTGATGCAAACGATCGCTGGCGTCGGTTCCCGGCGGAATGATGCCGATGGATTGCCCTTCCAGCACCGGAAACGGCGTTTCACCAAAATCCAAAACGACGTGGCGGATATCGCTTTCGGATGATTCGTCCGTCAGCCTGTAATTGCCCGACACCGTCGCGGTAATGAAATTACGAGTGCCATACAGATTGGTATAGCTGTGTGAGGCGGACCACGGCGGAATCTGCGATCCGGCGACATAATTGCTGCCCTGAATGGTAACCTCGGCGTCGCTGTCCGTGCCGGCGGCAACCGGCGTGTCATCCGCCGGAACCTCAAGCGCCTGCAGGGCCGGCAGTTCATCCCAACTGTACTGCTCTTCGAGCGAATACATCTTCTCAACGAACACCGGCTGCCAGTTATCAATGGCACCGGTGGGACAGGGTGCCACGCAGGCCATGCAATGATTGCAAATATCCGGCTTCACGACGTAATTGGTTCCGTCGTGCGTGATCGCATCGATCGGACAGGTCTCTTCGCATGTGTTGCAGCGTATGCAGATTTCCGGGTCGATCAGGTGCTGTTTTGTTACCTGGGCTTGTTCAGTCGTCGCCATAACAGTCTCCATCCTGAATCTATTTCCTTGCTAGTGACCGCCCTTGCGGGCGGCGTTATCAGTTAAAACGCACGTATTCGAAGTCTACGGGCTGACGGTTGATACCCATCACGGGTGGCGCAATCCAGTTGGCAAACTTGCCCGGCTCTACCACACGGCCCATCAGCGACGCCACAAATGCGCGATCTTCTGCAGTAGGCAGCCACTCGCGTTCGTGCCTGACCCATTCCGCTTCGGACATAACCTGCCCTTCAGGAGAAACATGGACGGCAGACAAGGTGCCGATGCGTCGATTGAACGCTTTATGGGGCGCTTTCAGACGGAAAGGAATACCTGCTTTTTCAATGACTTTGTTCCAGCGGTTGACCCCGCCGATCGAGTCCTTGATATAGTCATCGCGCAGCACCTCATTCAGGGCATTGAGCATGGGCACCGAGCGCTCGACCAAACGACCGTCCTGTATGGCCAGCACGTTATACGTACGATCATACAGCTTGTGATCGTCGTCGCGCTTGGTCTCTTCGTAACGTCCCTTCAGGCCGGTGTTGTAGAATGTGGCCGCATTGCTTGACTCATCCGCACCAAACAGATCAATGGTCACGCTGAAATGGAAATTCAAATAACGCTGAAGGGTTTCCAGATCAATCACACCCGCTTCGCGAAGGCGTGCCGCATCGTCTGTTTTCAACTGGTTCATCACCTCGCAGGTGCGCTGAATCACACGTGACACGCCCGATTCGCCCACGAACATGTGGTGCGCTTCTTCGGTCAGCATAAACTTGGTGGTGCGGGCCAGCGGGTCGAAACCGGATTCGGCCAGGGCACACAATTGGAACTTGCCATCGCGATCGGTGAAATAAGTGAACATGTAAAAGGCCAGCCAGTCCGGCGTTTTCTCGTTAAACGCCGCCAGAATGCGGGGATTGTCCTCGTCACCGCTGTTGCGCTCCAGGAGCGCCTCGGCCTCCTCCCGTCCATCACGACCGAAATGCTTGTGCAGCAAATACACCATGGCCCACAAATGACGCCCCTCTTCCACGTTCACCTGGAACAGGTTGCGCAGGTCATACATGGACGGTGCAGTCAGACCAAGATGACGTTGCTGCTCTACCGACGCTGGCTCGGTATCACCCTGGGTCACGATAATGCGGCGCAGGTTGGCCCGGTGCTCACCCGGTACATCCTGCCAGGCTTTTTCCCCCTTGTGCTCGCCAAAATTAACCTGGCGATCGGCGTCTCGCGGATTCAGGAAAATGCCCCAGCGATAGTCCGGCATTTTCACATAGCCGAACGAGGCCCAGCCTTGCGGGTCCACACTGGTGGCCGTTCGCAGATACACATCAAAATCCTGGGATCCGTCCGGCCCCATATCATTCCACCACTTGCGGTAATTGGGTTGCCAGTGTTCCAGCGCGCGCTGCAGCGTCTTGTCTTCGGACAGGTTGACGTTATTGGGGATTTTGTCGTTGTAGTTGATACTTGACATCGTGTTCTCCAGAGTCTGGGAGCGGGTATTTCAATTGTTATACCCGGCTCCGCCATATTGATGAATTACGCAGCAATCGGTTAAACGCGGTTCCAGTCGAAATTGGGCTTCTCGCCTTTGCCATACAATTTCAGCGCGCCCTTCTCACCCACCGCATTGGGCCGGATGAAAATCCAGTTCTGCCACGCGGTCAGGCGACCAAAAATGCGGGTCCACATATTTTCAGGTCCGTTAAAACGCAGGTTGGCTTCCATGCCGGTGAGTGCGTCGGGCGACATGGAGACACGTTCCTCTATCGCAATACGCACTTCGTCGCCCCAGTCAATATCGTCCAGCGCATAGGTTACCAGGCCAGCTTGCTCAGCTTCGTCTCCGTTCAGCTGGGTGCCCGCCTGGGCTTTGATCTCTTCCAGGACATTCGCATCGTCATAGAAGCGCCGGGCCAAACGCGACTGCCGGGTCACCATGGGCAGAAAGCCAAAGTTCATGGCGCCCACGACAATGCGCGGCGACCGCTCTTCATCGTCGGGCAGTGTCAGCATGTAAATGCGATCGCAGGCCAGTGCAGGCTCAAGCAAAGAACCCGCAAAGCATGAACCCTCTTCGACCAACGCGAATAGGGATCGTGAAGAAACATCCAGTCGCGCAAACGTACGGCGCATCAGCCCCAGGGTTTCGCGCACGAACCAGTGATCCTTATTGGCCAGCAGAATGTCATCGCTTTTCAGGACATCCTGCACATTGCCGACGGTCTTGACCAGCCACAGACCGCTATCGAGTTCGTTGGTACGCATAGAGAGGATTGCATCATCCAGTTCACGCGCCATTTGCAGCGGCCACCAGTTCATGCCTGCCTGCACGATTGCATCGATCGTATCGGGCAAATCACCCTCGGGGCCACGAATAGTGAAGGTGGCGGACTTACCGGTGCGATCGATATCGACACTGACATATTTATAGTTGAGGCCGTCGACCGATTCGTGTTTTTCCAGCGGTGTCAGGGCAACCCCTTTGGCTTCTGAAGACACGGCATTCGCTTGTGCCAATTCATGCGCCCGCGCGTTGATCGTTTCCTGGAATTTGGCCGTTTTCACCACTTCATCAACCAGTTTCCAGTCTTTGGCGCGCTGTCCGCGAATGCCTTCGACCAGTGTGCAGAAAATATCGGCATGATCGTGGCGCACCTTGCGCTTGTCGGTTACCCGAGTCAATCCGCCTGTACCGGGCAGTACGCCCAGCAACGGAACCTCGGGCAGCGAGACTGACGAAGATCGGTCATCAACCAGATAAATTTCATCGCACGCCAGCGCGAGTTCATATCCGCCGCCGGCACAGGCACCATTGACTGCAGCAATGAACTTGACGCCGGAATGTTCACTGGTGTCTTCAATGCTATTGCGGGTTTCATTGGTGAATTTACAGAAATTCACCTTCCACGCGTGGCTGGACAACCCCAGCATAAAGATATTCGCGCCGGAACAGAAAATCCGGTCCTTGCCGCTGGAGACCACGACACTACGCACCTCGGGGTGTTCGAAACGCAACCGGTTGAGCGCATCATTCAACTCAATATCAACACCCAGATCGTAGGAGTTGAGCTTCAGTTTATAGCCGGGGCGGATACCGCTATCTTCATCGATATCGATAATCAGGCGTGCGATATTCCCTTCGGTCGTAAGGGAAATATGTTTGTACTGCGACGGATGGGTCTGGTAGTTGACTTTGAGCTCGCTCATGGCTGTTCTCCATTAGAGTCATGCAATTCGTTGCATTTATTTTTTCGTTAAAAGCACTATATTGCATGATTATGGAGATCGTCAAGGGGTTCGACTCAGTATTTACCCTAAAGCCGCGCCCCAAACCTGCTGGTCAGACTGACTGGCGTGCCCCCTGGACTTTGGCAAACAGCGCCTCAAACGTATCATCCAGAGGCTGCAGACTGGTATCCAGGTGCACGTCGGCCTTGCTATAGAACGCGACCCGCCCCTCGAGAATCAGTTTCAGATCATTCATGGCCTCCTTGCTGCCCGACATGGGACGAAAGTCTCCCTGTGCAATGACGCGATCCATGTGTTCCCGGGGCGTGGCCTGCAGCCAGACTGTCAGGCAGTGCTCCAGCAGGCTGTTATAGGTGGCCGCCTCCGATACCAGCCCACCGGGGGTGGCAATGACCACTTCCGGATAAAGCTGGATGGTTTCCTCCAGGGCGCGGCGCTCATAGCGGCGATAGGCCACGGGCCCGTACAGTGAGTGAATTTCATTGATGCTGCAGCCGGTCGTCTGTTCGATTTCGTGGGACAACTCGATGAACGGGTAGTTGAGCCTGTCGGCGAGCATCCGCCCCAGCGTGGATTTACCCGCCCCGCGCAAGCCGATCAGGGCAATGCGCGACAGACGCGAGCCCGGATTGCGGTCAGCGCCAAATAATTCGACCAGCTTCAAGCGAACCTTGTGCAGTTCCGTCTCGTTACGGTTTTCCAGCAACTCCCGAATCATCAGCCATTCCGGCGATGAGGTCGTGATATCGCCGGTCAGCTCGGCCAGCGAGCAGGTCAGCGCCTGGGCGACCTGATGCAGCACAAGAATGGTGGCGTTACCGGTACCCAGTTCGAGATTGGCCATATGGCGTTCGGAGATGCCTGCCAGGCTCGCCAGCTTTTTGCGGGTGATACCCTTGCGCGCGCGCAACGAGCGAATGCGCTCGCCGAGCGCCCGCAGCAGTGGTGTCTTGTCTTCCAGCGAATCTATTTCAAATGAATTTTCCAGCGTCATAGCGTGCCATTTCGTTGAACGGGAAAGGCTAGTGTTTTCCCTAAACATGGAGTAAAAATCTTGACTGATTTTAACTGCATGCCTATCTTATCATCTACATGCAAAATAATGCACGAAAAAATTGAGAGATTAGGAGAGTTTTACCATGCGCGAACAATTCGATACGCTCATCCATACGGTAACCAGCCAGATTGCAGGTCAGTCGCTCGATGCCAATCTCCAGGAGTGGCTCAACACTCACTTTGGCGCGGATAGTGACTGGTATCGCGATATGAGTGCCTCCTGTACCCAGGGCGTGGCCGATGGCTGGATGTGCAAATACGAAGCGGACGGCGTGAAATATGGCCGTGTCACCAAGCCATCGGAGGCCAGCGGTGGGTTTTCGGTCGATGTGGTCAGCATGCAGGATGTACGCGGCCCCCACCACCGGCATCCCAACGGCGAGATTGACCTGATCATGCCCATCACGCCGGGCGCCCAATTTGACGGCTGTGACGCAGGCTGGAAAGTCTACGGTCCGGACTCGGCCCATTCACCGACGGTTCGTCGCGGTGCAGCGCACGTGCTGTATTTGCTGCCCGAAGGCAAGATTGAATTCACCAAGGTACCTCAATAAACACTGCAACAGGTACCACAAGCACCGTAATAGCAAATGCAATAACCGCCCTGCTGCCTTCGCGTGTAAACGCGACGTCAGCATAAGACCGCTGAAAGGCCGCTGCATTCAGCAGTGGCAGATATCTATCGGCAAACCAGTGGAGTCCACTATGAATACCCCGGAAAACAGCCTGCATTTCAATCTTGCCGAATACCTGATGCAGGTCAATCAGGATCGCCTGGAGCGGCCTGCCTATTTCGACAATACGGGCGCCCTGAATTATGGGCAACTCTTTGACAGAATCCGCCGTCAGGCCGCCGCGCTCAAGAATCTGCAATTGCATCGCGAAGAGCGCGTGCTCCTGCTGATGAACGATTGCACCGACTGGCCGGTTGTTTTTCTGGGCGCGCTGTACGCCGGCATCGTGCCCGTTGCCGTCAACACCCTGCTCAAGCCGCAGGACTATCGATACATGATCGAAGACAGCCGCTGCCAGGCCGCCTATGTGTCGGAAAGCCTGCTGCCTGTATTGACCGAAGCCATGGACGGCGTCGATCATGAGATCAAGCATATTGTCGTTTCTCGACCGCAAGCGGCACTGGCTCACGGCCACTTATGCATGGAAGACACGCTGCAGGCGGCCACGCCCTGCCACCGCGCATGTACCACCAAGGCCGACGAGGCGGCGTTCTGGCTCTATTCGTCGGGGTCTACGGGAAAACCCAAGGGTACAGTGCACAGCCAGGCCAATCCGTACTGGACCATGCGCTATTACGCACAGGACCTGTTGCATTTAAGCGAATCCGATCGCATTCTCTCGGCTGCCAAGCTGTTTTTTGCCTACGGTCTGGGCAATGCGCTGACCTTTCCGCTGAGCGTGGGCGCCAGCGTGGTTCTGATTGAAGGACGTCCTACCCCCGACGCTGTTTTTGCGGCAATGCGCCAGCACAAACCCACCATATTCTGCGGTGCACCTACCGGGTACGCCGGGATGCTGGCGGCAGCTAACACGCCGACCCGGGACGAGGTGCAACTGCGTATGTGTTCATCGGCTGGTGAAGCGCTACCCCGCGAATTGGGCGAACGGTTTACCGCTCATTTCGGCTGTCATATTATCGATGGCATCGGCTCCACGGAAATGCTGCATATTTTCCTGTCCAATACACCCGACGATGTACGGTATGGCACCACAGGAAAACCCGTACCCGGCTATGAACTCGAGCTGCGCGACGAGCAAGGTGCTATCGTCGCAGATGGAGAAATTGGTGATCTGTATATCAAGGGCAAGAGCGCAGCGCTCATGTACTGGAACAACCGCGAAAAAACACAGGCAACCTTTCTGGGGGAATGGACAAAAAGTGGCGACAAATACTCGCGCGATGCTAACGGTTACTACACGTACGCAGGACGAAGTGACGATATGCTGAAAGTTAGCGGACAATACGTCTCTCCTTTTGAAGTCGAAGCCACGCTGATTGAACACGAAGCGGTGTTCGAAGCCGCAGTCATCGGGGTCACCGATTCACAGGGGCTGGTCAAAACCAAGGCATACGTTGTCCTCAAAGAAACCGCACCGGCAGCGGACGACGCACTCAAAGAAGTACTCAAGGCGTTTGTCAAATCCCGTCTTGCGCCCCACAAGTATCCACGCAGCATTGAATTTCTGGACGAGTTGCCGAAAACGGCAACCGGCAAAATCCAGCGATTCCGCTTACGCGAATTGAATCAGCATGAACCGGCCTAGGCCAATTTATCCAGACAGCAGAACGGGCTGCTGCAGGTTTCACCCGTAATTGAAGAAAGAAGGCGACCAATTACACAGATCGCCTCGTGGCAACATAATCAGCAGCACATAATAAACAACCGTACAGGAGACAGGACAATGCTAAAAATGAAAAACGCCACGATCGCTGCAGCGATCACGCTGGCATGGGGATTGGGTCAGGCGGCGCAGGCCGAGCCGGTTAAGGTGGGCCTGATGCTGCCGGCCACCGGCACCTACGCCGCACTGGGCAAGGCCATTGAAAATGGTTTCAAACTCTATGTGGACGAACAGGGCGGCAAGCTGGGCGGGCAGGATGTCCAGTACTTTGCAGTTGATGATGAATCCGACCCCGCCAAAGCGCCCGAAAACACCAACCGGCTGGTGCAGCGCGACAAAGTCGATGTCCTGGTGGGCACGGTGCACTCGGGCGTTGCCATGGGGATGGCCAAGATCGCACGCGACAGCGGCGTGATCTACATCATTCCCAATGCCGGCGCAGATATGCTGACCGGCCCGCTATGCGCCAAAAACATTTTCCGCAGTTCCTTTACCAACTGGCAACCCGCTTATGGCATGGGCATTGTTGCAGCTGAAAAACAGAAACACAAGACCGCCGTCACCATCAACTGGAAATATGCCGCCGGTACCGAGGCGGCCAAAGGCTTTCGTGAAGGCTTTGAATCCAAGGGCGGCAAAGTTGTAAAAGAATTGACTCTGCCCTTTCCCAATGTGGAATTTCAGTCCCTGCTGACCGAAATATCTTCCCTTAAACCCGATGCCGTTTTCGCCTTTTTTGCAGGAGGCGGTGCCGTCAAATTCGTGAAAGACTACGACGCATCAGGCCTTCGCAAGACCATTCCGTTGTATGGGCCGGGCTTTCTGACCGATGGCACCCTGGAAGCACAGGGCGACGCGGCCAAAGGCATGCTGACCACCCTGCACTACGCCGACGAACTGGACAATCCGAAAGACAAGGCATTTCGCAAGAGCTACCAGGCCAAATTCAATATGGAACCGGATGTCTATGCCGTCCAGGGTTACGATGCCGCGCAACTGCTGGCAGCGGGTCTGGAGAGCGCAAAGGGTGATATCAAAAACAAGGACGCCGTGATCCAGGGAATGGAACAGGCCAAAGTAGACAGCCCACGCGGCCCCTTTACGATGTCCAGGGCGCACAACCCCGTGCAGAACATTTATCTGCGCGAAGTCGTCGGCAAACATAATAAAAATCTGGGAATTGCCGTCGCCAATCTGGAAGATCCGGCAAAAGGCTGCAAGCTGGACAAGTAAACCGAAAGCGCCCGGGCACGAGGTCCACCGTGCCCGCCTTTCTTCGGATCACATATGGATATAACAACGTTTCTGATTCAGTGTCTGAACAGTGTGCAGTACGGGCTGCTCCTGTTCCTGATTGCCAGCGGCCTGACACTGATCTTCGGCATTATGGGCGTCATCAATCTGGCGCACGGCAGTTTCTTTATGATCGGTGCCTATCTGATTTATGCACTGGGCATGTATATCAACAATTTCGCGCTTGCACTGCTGCTGGGCGTCATTCTGGCCGTGGCTTTCGGCTATCTGCTTGAATGGGGATTCTTCAGTTTTCTGTACGAACGGGAGCATCTGTTGCAGGTGCTCATGACCTATGGACTGATTCTGATTTTTGAAGCGCTGCGCAGTATTTTGCTGGGCGATGACGTGCATGGTGTCAGCCCGCCCGCCTGGCTTGCCGGCTCCATTCCCCTGGGCAACGGCCTGAGCTATCCGATTTACCGGCTGTTTATTTCACTTGTCTGCATGCTGATTGCGATTGGCATGTATATTGTGATCAGGCACACGCGGCTGGGCATGAAAATTCGCGCCGGCGCCACCAATCGCGAAATGGTACAGTCCCTGGGCGTCAACATCTCGGTTTTATACCGCATTGTTTTTGCTACCGGTGTCGGACTGGCGATTTTTGCCGGCATGATTTCTGCGCCCGTGTCTTCCGTCTACCCTGGCATGGGCGGCAATGAACTGATCATCTGTTTTGTTGTCGTGGTGATCGGTGGTATCGGCTCCATCAAAGGCGCCCTGGTCGCCGCACTGCTGATCGGTTTCGTGGATACCTTCGGCAAGGTGCTCTGGCCCGAAGGCGCTGGCGCGCTGATCTATCTGCTCATGGTGCTGGTGCTGCTGTTCAAGCCCCAGGGACTGTTCAAACAGGGGACCTGATCATGATAAACAGAAAAAACCTGCTGTTCTGGATGATCGGCTTTGTTGTACTGGCGATAATTCCCTTTCTGCCCGAGCCCATCGGGAGCAAATATCACAGCGATCTGGTGTCGAAAATCATGATCCTGAGTATCTTTGCCCTAAGCCTGCAATTGCTCGTCGGCTTTACCGGTCTGATCAGCCTGGGCCATGCGGCCTTTCTTGGCTTTGGTGCCTATATGGTGGCCACGTTCTCTCCTGAGGCCGAGGCGGCCAACGGCTGGCTGCTGATGCTTATCTGTGTTGCCGGTGCAGGCTTGCTGGCCCTGCTGATTGGCATGTTGGTCATGCGCAGCCAAGGTGTCTATTTTATTATGGTCACCCTGGCTTTCGGTCAACTGGTGTACTTCGTCTTTCACGACGTCAAATTCTTCGGTGGCTCGGACGGCACCTATATTTATTTCAAACCGGATTTTTCAATCCGGAACTGGCAACCGTTCGATCTGGAATCGGGCAATACCTTTTACTGGTTTACACTGGCTCTGCTGATTATTACAGTCATCATTCTGCAACTGATCCTGCGATCCAGGCTTGGCCATGCTTTTGTCGGCATCAAGCACAATCAGCTGCGCATGCGCGCCGCGGGGTTTGAGTCCACTGCCTACAAAATCGCCAGTTTTGTCATCAGCGGCATGCTGGCCGGCCTGGCGGGTTTTTTGTATGCGTGTCAGTATGGGTATGTCAATCCGGAATTGCTGTCCTGGCATCAGTCCGGCAATGTGTTGCTGATGATTATTCTGGGCGGCCTGGGCAGCCTGGGCGGGGCCATTATTGGTGCCTTCTCCTTTGTGCTGCTGTCGGAATGGTTTACGAGCATCACCAAGCACTGGCAATTGCTGCTGGGCGGGTTCATCATTTTTGTGGTCATGCTAATGCCTTACGGACTGGCTGGCCTGCCACGACAGTTGCGCGAGTGGCGTCACCGCCGTTCAGGCTCGGGAGATGCGCCATGAATACTGGCTCCATTTTGCTGGAAGGAAAAAACGTTACCCGTAAGTTCGGGGCATTGGTTGCGGTCAATGACGTATCGCTGCAGCTTTTTGAACGTGAAATACACGCCGTTATCGGCACCAATGGTGCAGGCAAGTCCACCCTGACCTATCTGCTGTCGGGTGAACTGCCCCTGACGCAGGGCCACGTCCTGCTGCGCGGCCGCGATATCAGCAGCTGGTCGCAGCCCGCCCGATCGCAGGCAGGCATCGGCCGCAGCTATCAGCGAAACAATATATTTCTGCCACTGAGCGTACGTGAAAACTGTCGTCTTGCCGCCCAGGCGAAAATTCAGAAACCCTGGCAGATCTGGTCATCCGCACAACACTGCCGCCAGAGCCTGGCACTGGCGGATCAGGCTCTGGAACATGCAGGATTGGCGCAACAGGCGGCTACCGTGGCAGCCAATCTGTCGCATGGACAGAAACGTCAACTGGAAGTGGCCATGTGCCTGGCCCAGCAACCCGACGTGGTTTTACTGGATGAACCGCTGGCGGGCATGGGCGCAGAAGAATCTGAGCGAATGCTGGAGTTGCTGCAGCGGCTGAAGAAAGACCTGGCTATTCTGCTGATCGAGCATGATATGGACGCGGTCTTTGCGGTAGCCGACAGGCTGACCGTGATGGTCAACGGATCGGTTCTGGCCAGTGGCCTGCCCCAGGACATTCGCAGCAATAGCGAAGTACAGACGGCATATCTGGGCGAAGCCGAACCGTTACCAGACGCCCTCGCGGCTCCCTTTTCATGATGGACGAAACCATGACAAATGACATTATTCGCGCGCGCGATGTTCATGCCTGGTACGGCTCCAGCCATATTTTGCATGGCATCGACTTCAACCTGAAACGCGGCGAGACAGTCGGGCTGCTGGGCCGTAATGGCATGGGCAAGTCGACATTGATACGCAGCCTGCTGGGTCATGTCAGGCAACGCTCGGGCACCATTGAGCTGCAACAGCAGGACATGTCCCGCGCCCGTCCTTTCCACGCCGCTCGTCTTGGCATTGCCTATGTTCCGGAAGGACGCGGCATCTTTCCCAATCTGAGTGTCCGTGAAAACCTCCTGATGTCAGCCCGTGCTGGTCGCAACGGCACCACCGCCTGGGACCTGGATCGCATCCTGGACACGTTTCCGCGTCTGGCCGAACGATTGGACAACATGGGCGATCAGCTCTCCGGAGGCGAACAGCAAATGCTTTCCATCGGCCGCGCGCTCATGACCAATCCCGACGCCATTATTCTGGATGAAGCCACCGAAGGGCTGGCGCCCCTGGTCGTGGCGGAAATCTGGCGGGTCATCAGCCTGATCCGACATTCCGGACTGGCTGCCCTGGTCGTCGATCGCAACTACCGCAAGGTAATGGAACAGTCCGACCGGCTCGTTATCCTGGAGAAAGGCCGGGTCGTTCTGCAGGGTGAAGCCGCGCCACTGCGCGATGATCCGACACAGATCCACCAATATCTTGGCGTGTAATGACATTACGGTGACGCACCGAAAACCACATAATCAAAAAAGGAGAGATACATGAACAATACGGGACAGCAACTGATGACAGGCGTCATGATGATGGCCGCCGGAAGCGTGGCGCATAGCGCCGGCATGTCTGATGACGTGATCCGGATCGGCTTTTTGACCGATATTTCCGGCGTGTATGCAGACTATGATGGCGAAGGTGGTGTTCAGGCCATTCGCATGGCCATCCGCGATGCAGGCGGCAATATCGACGGCAAAAAAATAGAATTGCTGTATGCCGATCACCAGAACAAGGCCGACGTCGCTGCAGCCAAATCCCGTGAATGGATCGATGTCAACAAGGTGGATATCCTGGTAGGCGGTACCAACTCTGCAGTCAGCCTGGCCATGGCCCACGTCGCCACTGAAAAGAAAAAAGTCTTTATCTCGACCGGCGGCGGCACCTCTGCCCTGACCGGCAAACAATGTTCCCCGTATATCATCCACTATACCTATTCAACCGACGCCCTGGCCAATGGCACCGGCAAGTCTGTGGTGAACAATGGCGGCAAGGATTGGTTCTTTATTACCACCGATTATGCCTTCGGCCATGCGCTGGAGGCGGCCACATCCAAGGTCGTCAAACAGGCCAATGGCACGATCAAGGGGTCTGTCAAAGTCCCCTTGGGCGCTTCGGACTTCTCCTCCTATATCTTGCAGGCGCAATCGTCCGGCGCAAAAATTCTTGGCATGGCCAATGCCGGCGGCGACTTCGTGAACGCAGCAAAAGCCGCCAACGAGTTCGGCGTCAATACGCAAATGAATCTGGTGGGCTTGACCGTGCTGATTCCCGATATTCATTCTCTGGGTCTGCAGGTTACACAGGGCATGTATCTGACCACCCCGTTCTACTGGGATCTGGATGACGACACGCGCAAGTGGAGCGCCGATTACAAAAAAATCACAAACCGCATTCCGACCTATATCCAGGCAGGCGCATACTCGGCGGTCAGCAATTACCTGAAGGGTGTCGCCGCGTTAAAGACAGATGACCCGGATACCATCATGAAGTGGTTCAAGACCGAGCGCATCAAAGACTTTTTTGCCAAGGATGCCATTGTGCGCGCCGACGGCCGGCTCACCAATCCCATGTACCTGATGCAGGTAAAGAAACCGGATGAGTCCAAAGCGCCCTGGGACTATTACAGAAAAATCGAAACGCTGTCGCCTGACGACCTCTATGGCAAGGTCGAGGACTCGGGCTGCAGCCTTGTTCAACCCACTACAGGAGCCTGATTGTGAGTACCCCTAAAGTCATTGTGACCATTGCACCGACCGGCGGCATGGCTCATAAAAGCCAGAACCCCGCGCTGCCGACGCAACCCGAAGAAATCGCCCGCGACGTATACGACTGCTATAACGCCGGCGCAAGCATCGTCGCCCTGCACGCGCGCAACCCCGATGATGGCGCCACCTGCAATCCGGATATTTATTACGACATGAATACACGGATCCGGGCCAAATGCGACATCATTCTGAATAACTCCACCGGCGGCGGTGTCCACGGCGACATGATCGGCCAGAATGAAAACGGCATGTGGGAACTGCTATGGGAAGAGCGCATCAAGGGGATGGAGGCCGGTGCAGAAATGTGCACACTGGATGCCACCACCATTATCGCCAGTTTTGACGACAAGGAAATTCTGATGAACACCGCGCCCTCGCGCTGCCGGTTCCTGGCAGAGGAGATGAAAAAGCGTGGCATCAAACCCGAATGGGAAGTATTCAGCCCGACCCATATCCTGCAGGATACGGCCACGCTACTGGCCATGGGTATGGACGAGGAACCGGCTTATGTCAACCTGGTCATGGGCGTGCATCGCGGCTTTCAGAATGCCATGCCCTACTCTCCAAAGAATCTGCAATTCATGGTGGAGTGCCTGCCGGCAGGCACCATTTTCGGCGCCAGCGGCATCGGGCCGGCGCAGTTGCCCTGCGCACTTAATTCGCTGCTGCTGGGCGGACATGTGCGGGTCGGGCTGGAAGACAATCTGTACTATTCACAGGGCCGCCTGGCCAGCAATATCGAATTGACCGAGAGGATCGTACGGCTGATTCGCGAAATGGGTTACGAACCCGCCACGCCACAGGAAGCGCGGCAAATGCTCAATTTGCCACGACCAGGTGCGCCGGTGCGGCCGACATTTGCGTTATAAAGCATAGACCAGTGGGCGAGACGGCGCTACATGAACGCGCTCTCTTTGCCCCCATGCACCAAGGCCGGACAGGGTCCGGCTCAATCCTCAAATCGCTGGATGGCCAGCAGATATGGTGACGGTCGCGCACGATTCATAAACTCATATTTGAGTACCCGGTAAGTCGACGATGACAGTTGCGCCACGAACGCATCAAGCACACGCTTTTCCTGCACGCCAGCAGAGTGCCCCCAATAAACAGCGATCAGCAACAGACCGGCAGGACCGAGCAGGGACAAGGCCTCCCGAACGGCCAGCAAGGTTTGATCGGCCTGCGTCGCCAGAGATTTATCGGCACCCGGCAAATACCCCAGATTGAAGATGATCGCGCTGACCGGTTCTGCCACATACGCTCGCATACGCACATGACTCTCCTGTATCAATACACAGCGCGCCTGCAGGTTTTCTGCCAGTAAAAGCGCTGCCGTCGTCTGCAGCGCCTGGGGCTGTATATCGAATGCATATACTTTGCCGGTGTCGCCTACCAGCCGGGCCAGATGCAAGGTGTCATGGCCATTGCCCATGGTGGCATCCACAACGCGGTCACCTTGGCCGACATGATCGGTCAGCAGCGCATGGGCAAACTGAACTGTCTTGAGCAAAGGCATGTCGACTCCTTCTATCCCGCCGCTTTACTGCCGGGCAAGCGGTTCAGGGGAGATCGGATCCAGGCGTCGCGACATCAGGACCGCTTCGCTGCCGAACGCAGGATCGACCTGCCCTGCGTCTGCTGCCACAAAACCGTGACGTGACCAATAGCCTTGCGCGCCTTCAACTGCAATCAGAATGGCGCGATCCAGACCGAACCGGGCCCCCTGCAGCAGCAACTGCGAAACCAGGCTGCGGGCGATACCTTTTCCGGCCCAGGCGACGGATACCGCAACATCGTGCACATAAAGTACATCACAATCGTGATGCCTGGCCAGCAGGTGATTCCATCGCGGCTGCAGATCTGCACGCCAAGGATAGCCCAAAGCATAGGCGCACAAGTGTTCGCCTTGCGTTGCAGCAAGCGATGTCCAGCCGGCGGGCACCGCGCTTATTTTACTGGACAGCACCTGCGCGCTTTCATGCAACCCGGACGGATACACTTCTGCCTGCAAGGCGACCATCCGGGGCACATCATCCGGTCCCAAGGGTCTGATACATATGGGCAAGCCCGGCGCCCGCCCGAATACTTCAATTGTCATGATTTTTCTAACCTGATCGCCATCCCTGCAACCGCTTAATCGGCAGCCCCTTCCTGTGTATCATCCAGGCTTTTCAGAATATCGATCAAATGACGGTCACGCTTGCGCAGCAACGCTTCAAAGGACTGCCCTTCTTTGGCCTGCTGCGTGCCTTCGATCATGCGCTGGCGCAACTGAGGTGTCATGCGGGGATTGCCCAGATCATCCATCCAGCTCTCGATGGCCGGTTGCAAATGATCAATCAGATGTGCCAGCCCCGCCTGGCCACCCGCCAGATCAAAAACCATTTGCGGCCCCAGAATGGCCCAGCGCAGGCCCGGACCTTTGCTCATGGCGGCGTCGATATCCTGTACGCTGGCGACATTCTCATTGACCAGATGCATGACCTCGCGCCAGACAGCCGCCTGCAGACGATTGGCGATATGTCCCGCGATCTCGCGATTCAGGCGAATCGGATGCTTTCCGACAGCACGATAAAAATTCAGCGTGCGTTCAATGGTCGCTTCAGAGGTGTGCTCGCCTCCCACCACTTCCACCAGCGGAATCACATGGGGCGGGTTGAATGGATGCCCGAGCACACATCGTTGCGGAAAACGGCATTGCGACTGCATGCGGCTGACCAGCAAACCCGACGAACTGGACGCAATGATCACCTGTTCGGGAAGAATGGCATCCATTTTCGCGAACAGCGCGATTTTAAAGTCCTCGCGCTCGGGTGCATTTTCCTGCACAAAATCGACTCCGGCCAGCGCCTTGTCCAGATCGGCCTCGAAGCGCAGATTGTGGCGGCAGGATTCGTCCCGGACTTTGCCCAGTTCCCGGAGTGTTTCCCAGGCAGAATCAATGAGCGTCTGGGTATTGGCCTGGACATCGGCGGCAGGATCGGAGACCACCACATGATAGCCATGCGCCAGAAAAAGGGCTGCCCAGCTGCTGCCGATAGTACCCGCGCCAACGATGGCAATGGTTTTGATGTTGCTGTTATCCATAAACGAACGTAATGCTTATGACGACTTGAAGCTGTGAATGACGAAAGGTGAAAGACTTGCCAATTGTGCAGACTTACCAGCTGCGCACGCGCCCGGTATCCATGTGTACGAATCCGTCTTTAGGATAGTAACCGACCCCGCCCAGGGCCAGCTCTTTTGCGGCGTCGCGCAGTTCGTCCAGCGGCACGCCCTTTAGGCGCAAGTCCATGGCCTGGCCAACCATATGCAGGCTGCGCTTGGCCACGCCGCCCCCGCGTGTCTTGCGCAGGCGTTCATTGGTATGCGGATCACGGAAACCTGAAATCACCTCGATGGCCACATCGGTATTGAGCGATGCTCTTACCTTGTTGACCAGATCGAACAGGGTCGGATCCATTTTTCCGACGACACCGGAATAATGGTCGCGCAGAAAACGGTTCAGGCGCTGCATGGCCGCAGGAATATAGGTTTCTCCGTCGGCGTAGGCCAGCGTGATCTTTTCATTGGTATGCAGATTGTCCAGGGAGATCTGCCTGACCCCCCCCGCGATATTGGCGCGGGCGGTATTGGTGCCGATGGTAAACAGGGCACCGGTGACAAGCAGGGAAGAAGAAGTTTTTAAAAATTGGCGGCGGCGTACTGGCTGATGAGGTGTAAACGTCATACCGTGCTGGCTCCTGAAAAATTACGAGGCAGGTGGAATGTTACGTGAGGCGGCCATTTTCTTGATGGCATTGTCCAGAATCTTGTCCTGTCCGTAGATGTCGGCGAAAAAGTGGATCTTGTTGTTTTTAACCACCACGGTACTATAACCCAATACAACAGGAACCGGCTCCAATACGTTGATTGTTTTGGATTTTTTTGCCGACATCGCCGATTCGATAGCGCTGGCAGTCCATTCTGGTTGTTTTTCCAACACAAATTGCGCCAGCTGCACCGGCGCCTCGACCCGGATGCAGCCGTGGCTCAAATCGCGCCTGGTACGGTCAAACAAATTGGTGCTGGGCGTGTGATGCAGGTAGATCGCGTCGCTATTGGGGAAAATGAACTTGATGTCCCCCAGCGAATTCTTGGGTCCAGGGCGCTGTCGGATGCGTGCCTGGCCGCTCAGCACTGCGCTGAGGTTGGCTTCGGTTACGTTCTGCGACACGCCGGACTGGGTGACGAATTCAAATCCCTGGGTGCGCATATAGGACGGATCGCGACGCAGATGCGGGATGAGTTCCTTGCGGGAAATCGAGATCGGCACGTTCCAGTAGGGACTGAATTCGATCTTGCTGACTGCACCATCGAACAGCGGTGTGCTGGTATCGAATGAGCGCCCCACGATGACTTTCATTTCAAGCAGATTTTCGATCTTCTGATTGCGAATGTGATAGGCACGCAGTACGAATTCAGGTACGTTCACCACGATCCGGCGTTCGCCTTCCATCAAAGGGGTCCAGCGCAGCCGCTCCATGCTGATCTGAATCTGCCGGATGCGGTCAATCGGACGCATATTCAACTGCGTGAGCGTACCTTTGCCCAGTACGCCATCGGGTTCCAGACCATGACGCTCCTGGAAGCTTTTGACGCCCGCCACCACAGTGGTGTCATATAGCGGCCGCGCAGGCGTGCCCTGCGGCAGATCGCCCAGCAGCGTGAGACGCTCAATCAACGCCGGCAAACCGGTATAAGGCTGCCCTTCTGTCAGCTTGCCATTGGGTACCGCCGGCAATGGCTGGCTCATAGACGGATTTTTCTGCAATTCGCGATAGACAGCCAGTGCACGCATGAGCGAGTTATACATGGGAATGCTGTCAGTCAGGCTCTTGACGGCAGCCTTCAAATTGCCATTGCGAATTGCCGTAGACAGGAACAGATTGGCGTCTGCGTCGGTAAACGCTGGTTTGGAATAACGGTTCTTGATGAGAGACGGTGAAATACGCCCGTTTTTCAGAAATTTGACATAGGTGCGCATTTGCGTGCTCAGATCACGATCAAACTGAGCGATTTCGTCGGCCGAGGCCGCGTAACTGACCCGCTGCCATTGCGACTGTAATTGCGCAATATGGAACCAGCGCGGATCCAGGCCATGTTGATCGGCAGTCGCCAACAACGTCAAGGCATCCCTGGCCTGGTCTATCGGGCGGCCGTCTTCGATCCAGGTGACGGCAGGGGCTTCAAACGTGGCGTTGCCGAAATCCTGAGGCAACGCCATGCCGCCCTCGGGCACGGTGAACACACCTGGCTCGCGCGCCTGCGGTGCCTGGGCCTGTGGAGTCTGTGCCTGTACCGAGGTCACAAGCATAAGGGAAAGCGCAAGCGCAGACAACGTCGTCGAAAGTCTCATATATTTTTTCACCTGTCGTGATGTATTCCATATCGGGGTCGGATTCGGTTCCAACCTGCTTCTGTGGCGCCGGCAGGCGATAAGGGCAAGGTCAAACGGGAAAATCGCAATGCACTGATTAAAGGTTGGCCTTGAAAAACTCAACTGTGCGTGTACGGGCCAATTCACTGGCAAATGGATCATAGGAACCGCGCTGGTCGCAGCCGAAACCATGGTCGGCATCGTAAACGCAGACATCGGCCTGGGGCTGCGCCTGGCGGATGGCCTCAACATCGCTTGCGGGGATGGATTTGTCTTTTTCACCGAAGTGCATCTGAACAGGACAATGGGGTTTCTCGTTGCGCAGTTCGGCAATACCCGCCCCATACCAGCAGGAGGCAGCGGAAAACAGCGAGCTGCGGCAGGCCGCCAGCCACGTCAGCGTACCACCCCAGCAGAAACCGACGACACCGAGTTTTTTCTGTACCGACATCGCACCCGCAGCCGCTTCAATATCCTTGAGTGCATCCTCATAACTGACTTTGGCCTTGAGGTCTTTGCCACGGCTGATATCTTCGCCGGTATAACCCAGCTCGATGCCCGGCTCAACGCGGTCAAACAGCGCCGGGGCAATCACGCGATATCCTTTTGCCGCGTAAAATTCACAGACATCGCGGATGTGGCTGTTCACGCCAAAGATTTCCTGCAGCACGACAATGCCGTGTTCCGCGTCTTCAGGTCCCGCGGTGAAGGCCTCGAAGGTATGTCCGTCTGCGGCGGTTAACGTCATGCTCATAAATATCACTCCTTGTCTGGAAACGGGTTTCGCACAGGTTGCTATCTGCAAACTATTGTACCTGCTGCACCGGCATTCTGCCCTGCACCAGCAGGCGGTTGTTTCCTATCATGTCACATAAGTGTTCCGAAAGCATCACAATACGTTTCAGCCGTTTCAATTCTTCGTGATAGTAAATCCAGAAACTTCGCGTTATGCCGATCCTGTCCTGAAGCACCGGAATCAGCTGGGGGTTCTGGCCAGCCAGAAAGCACGGCAGAATGGCCAGACCGTGCCCTTGAAGACAACTGTAATACTGGGCAATGACACTCGTACTTTTTATCACAGGTTTGGTAAACGGCAAAATGTCTTCGAGATACCGCAACTGGTCACTGAACAGCAGTTCATCCACATAACTGATGAAGCGGTGATGGTGCAGGTCGGCCTGAGTGTGCACGGCTCCATAGCGCTCAAAACAGGCCTGAGTACCATATAACAGCAAAGTGTAATCAGTCAGTTTCCGGGTCACATAGGGACCGCGTGCAGGCCGCTCTATGGTGATGGCAATATCGGCCTCGCGCCGGGTCAGGCTGACAAAGCGCGGTACGGGCAGCACATCAATGGTCATATCCGGAAACTGGCTCTGGAATTGCGCACACAGAGGCGCAATAATGCAGGAACCAAAGGCTTCGGTGGCCGCAACCCGCACGTGCCCCGCCGGACTCTGGCTGACTCCCAGAATCTGCTCCTGGGCATTGTACAGATGCGTTTCCATTTGCTCGGCATGCGCCAGCAACTGCTGACCGGAGCGTGTCAGGGTAAATCCTGATCGGCGCGATTTCTCGAAAAGCAGCTGGCCCAGATCGGCCTCGAGGTGGCGGATGCGCCGGGTCACGGTAGTGTGCTCAACGCCCAGCCGTGCCGCTGCAGCACTGGCCCTGTGCGTTCTGGCTACCTCCAGAAAGTAACGGATATCGTCCCAGTCAGGCATGTTTTTCTGTGCAAAAATGAACAATGGATGTGCAAATATTCTATTGCAAAATTGATTTATACACATCAAACTGAATGTGTTTTGCATACAAAACAATAAAACAAATTACAAATTCAGGAGACTCCAATGTTGATCAGAAAATCAGTCCTGGTGGCAGCATCGTGCCTGGCATTCAACGCCTGGGCGGCCGATAAGCCCGAAGTCAAGGTCGGGGTGCTCACCGATATGTCGGGCACCTACGCGTCCATGGGCGGCGCCGGCTCGGTTGCGGCTGCACAGCTTGCCATCGACGAGTGCCTGGCCGGGCCCTGCAAGGGCATGAAAATTGAGCTGCTGTCCGCCGACAATCAGAACAAGGCCGATGTGGGCGCAGCCAAGGCCCGTGAATGGTTTGACCGCCAGGGCGTGACCGCCATTGCCGACCTGACCAATTCGGCGGTGGCGCTGGCAGTGCAGAACGTAGCCAAAGAAAAAAATCGCATTGCGCTTTTTTCCGGTCCTGCAACGACCGCGCTGACCAATAAATCCTGCTCGCCCGTCGGCTTTCACTGGATGTTCGACACCTATTCCCAGTCGGTCGGCGGAGCCAAGGCCACCGTGCAGGCTGGCGGCAAATCCTGGTTCTTCCTGACAGTCGATTACGCGTTCGGTCATTCTCTTGAAGCCGATACCGCAAAAATGGTTGAAAAACTCGGCGGCAAAGTCCTGGGCCAGGTACGCCATCCTCTCAATAACAGTGATTACGCCTCGTTCCTGCTACAGGCGCAAAGCAGCAAAGCGCAAGTAGTAGCGCTGGCCAATGGCGGCCAGGATACCGTTAACGCCGTCAAGCAGGCCAAAGAGTTCGGTGTGGGCGGCGCAGACCAGCGTCTGGTGGCCCTGCTGATCTTCCTGTCCGACCTGCGCGCACTGGGCAATGAGAATGCCCAGGGCCTTACCTATGTTGACGGATTTTACTGGGATTTTGACGATGGCACCCGCGCATGGTCAGATCGCTTTGCCAAGGCATACAAGGGCCTGAAGCCCACCATGACGCAAGCAGGCGTTTACTCCAGCGTGCTGCATTACCTGAAAGCGGTGGCCGCAGTCGGCAGCACCGACGGTGACAAGGTGGCTGCGCAAATGCGCAAGCTGCCGATCGAAGATCCGATTATGCATAACGCGTCGATTCGCGCCGACGGTCGGGTCATTCACGATATGTACCTGTATGAAGTGAAGAAACCCGATGAAAAGAAAAGCGAATGGGATTATTCGAAACTGGTCGCCACCATTCCCGCTGAAGAAGCCTTTCAGCCGCTGTCTGAATCAACTTGCCCTCTTGTGAAACACTAAAGGATTGATGTTATGAGTGCCATACCCAATGTACCGCTGCTGATCAACGGAAAAAAAGTCCAGTCTTCTGCCAAAGACTGGCTGGACGTGCTGAACCCCGCCAATCAGGAAGTGGTGGCGCGCGTGCCGCTGGCGCCGATTTCTGAAGTAGATGATGCAGTGGCCAGCGCCAAGCAAGCCTTTCAGAGCTGGCGCAACACCAGCCAGGGCGCCCGCATGCGCATCATGCTCAAATTACAGCAACTGGTACGTGAAAACACCCCGAAACTGGCCGAACTCATTACGCTGGAGCACGGCAAAACGCTGCCTGACGCCGAAGGCGAAGTGGGTCGTGGACTGGAAGTGATCGAACACGCCTGCTCAATTGTCAGCCTGCAACTGGGTGAGTACGCGGAAAACGCAGGTACCGGCATTGACGTCTATACGCTGATCCAGCCCCTGGGTGTGTGTGCCGGCATCACAGCCTTCAACTTCCCGGTCATGCTGCCCTGCTTCATGTTCCCGATCGCGGTCGCTTGCGGCAACACCTTTGTGCTCAAGCCCTCCGAGCAGGATCCCAGCGCTTCGCTGTTTCTGGCCGAACTGGCCGTGGAAGCGGGCCTCCCGCCTGGCGTACTCAATGTGGTGCATGGCGGACCGGACGTGGCTAACCGCCTTTGCGAGCACCCCGATATCAAGGCCGTCTCGTTCATTGGTTCCACGCACGTGGGCACGCAAATTTACCAACGCGCCTCCAATGCGGGCAAGCGCTGCCAGGCCATGATGGGCGCAAAAAACCATTGCGTTATCCTGCCCGACGCCGACAAGGAGGTTGCGCTCAACCAGTTGGTCGGTGCAGCCTTTGGCGCCGCCGGCCAGCGCTGCATGGCAACATCGGTCGCCGTCATGGTGGGCCAGGCCAAAGACTGGATTGATGAGTTCGTCGAAAAATCCAAAGGCCTGAAGGTCAATGCCGGCTCAGACCGCAAGGCGGACCTCGGCCCGCTGGTCTCGCCCCGCGCCAAGCAACGTGTGGCACAACTTATTCAAAGTGGCGTAGACGAAAAAGCCACCCTGCTTCTGGATGGGCGCGATGCCCAGGTCAAGGGCTACGAAAAAGGCAATTTTATCGGCCCGACCATTTTTTCCGGCGTGACCGACAGCATGGCCATTTACCGTGAAGAAATTTTCGGTCCGGTCTTGTGCATTGTGTGCGTCGATACGCTGGAAGAAGCCGTAGAGTTTGTCAACCGCAATCCGAATGGCAATGGCGTGGCGGTCTTTACGCAAAGCGGCGGAAACGCCCGCTACTTCCAGAACAATATTGACGTTGGACAGATCGGCATCAACATCCCGATTCCCGTACCCGTCGCATGGTTCAGCTTCACCGGATCCCGCGCCTCCAAGCTGGGCGACCTGGGTCCCAACGGCAAACAGGCCCTGCTCTTCTGGACACAGACCAAATCGGTTACCGCACGCTGGGCCTCGCACGATACCGGTGTAAACACGACCATCGCCCAGAAATAAGCATGTTATTGGCGGCCCATCGGCCGTCTTCGCTGACCGACCCCGCCTGCATAACAGGCGGGGTATTTTTTTGCTGTCTGGCATGACAGATTAATCGTATCAGTCGGACACATTTAATAATGGGCACGTGTTCATATTCATGCAACAATACGGTCATAAACTGTCCATCAAATCCATTGAGAGAAAGCCATTTATGAAAAAAAATATTGACTTGATCTATTTCAATGCGGGCGGCGGTCATCGTGCGTCTGCCCGGGCTCTGGAGGCCGTGCTGAAAAACAGCCATCCTGACTGGAACGTACGGCTGGTCAACCTGTTCGAAGTGCTCGATTCGCGACAGGTATACAAACGGGTAACGGGCGTTGCCCCCGAAGAATTCTATAACCGGCAGCTGGCAAAAGGCTGGACCATGGCCATGACGCCCGAGTTGCGCATTCTGCAGGCCTTTATCCGCCTGACTCACCAGGTCATGGTCAAGCGTCTGCAGGAGCACTGGATCGAAACTGAACCGGATATGGTCGTATCGCTGGTGCCCAATTTCAACCGGGCAATGTACGACAGTCTGGTATCGTCCCTGCCCGGCGTTCCCTATGTCACCATTCTGACTGACCTGGCCGACAATGCGCCGCATTTCTGGATCGAGGAAAACCAGCAACAACATTTCATTTGTGGCACCGACAAGGCCATGGAACAGGCACGGGCGGCCGGCCATCCCGATCGCTGCATTCATGGCAGTTCAGGCATGCTGCTACACCCGGATTTTTATCGCAAGCCTGATATTGACCGTCGCGAACAACTGCAAGCGGCCGGCTTTGACCCGGATAAACCGGTAGGCCTGGTCATGTTCGGCGGACATGGTTCCAAAGCCATGATCAAGATTGCCAAACAATTGTCTGATGTGCAGATGATCTATATTTGCGGGCATAACGCGGCGCTGGCAAAAAAAATCTCGAAAATGCAAACCCGTGCACACAAACTGGTCGAGGGGTTCACCACGCAAATGCCCGTGTACATGGAAATGGCCGACTTCTTCATCGGCAAACCCGGTCCGGGCAGTATCAGCGAAGCCATCCGCAAGGACATGCCCGTTATTGTGGTCAGTAATAAATGGACCATGATCCAGGAGCGCTATAACGGCGAATGGATCACCAAAAACGGGCTGGGTATTGTGCTGCCGAGCTTTGCCAAAATCAATCAGGCCGTGCACCGGCTGCTGGACGATCTGGATCGGTACAAGGCCAATGTCCGACGCCAGGACAACCAGGCCGTCTTTGAAGTGCCGCACATCCTGGAAAACATCCTGGCGCAAAGCGAATTGGCACAACAGGCGCCGATCACGACCAGCACGATAGCCAACTGATCCTGAGCAAGTCGGAAGTCAGTGTGGGGCCGGTGCTCATTCCGGCCCCTGTCATTTCCCGCTCATGGGAATATTCACATTAAATTGCAGCGACCCCGTGTCGCTGCGCACAGCGCGCTGCGCCTTCAGTTTAAGCAACACCGAATCCAGTTTGTAGCTCTGTTCCAGGCCGATCAATTGCTCTGACGTTCCATTCATGACATGACTGTTTTCAAATATGCCAGCCATTTGCGACTGCGTATTCAGCGGATAAGTCAACTTGAGCTGGTTGCGGATGGCCCGGTCGGTCAGTGGGTCCTGTGACAACCTGGACAGATCCATGTAGTGAGCGCTGGTCAGTTCATTGGAAAACTGCAGCGAGGCCAGATCAAACACCTTGGCACGGTAGGCAAACATGGATCGCCAGTTTGAGTTGTCTTCGTACTTGCCTGCATTCACGGTCAGCCGCAAGTCTCCCATATCGTCAAGCGCATAACTGGTTCCCAGTCCCAGATTCTTCATTGACCGGGCAAATTGTACCTGTGAATCGATGGAGGCCGAATCGCTCAGGCCGAAACGTACGGCGGTATTGGCGGCACCGCTGCCGAAATTGAAACTGGCGTTGTCCGCTGACGCAGCAGAATAATCCATCGCGCCAGCAGTGGTGGAATAGGCCAACTGGTTGCTGTCGAGGAACCAGCTATCCTGCGTCCCGTCGGGCTGCCTGCTCAGTTGCATGCCGCCGATGCGAAATCCGGTCTGACCAAGGTTGCTGACCACCTGGTTGGAACCCAGGGAAATGCGGTTGTGATCTTCTGTGGTCAGGCTCCAGGCCTGCGCACCGGTCGAAAAACTCTGCACGGGTTTAAGTGCGATTCTGGACGATTTTCTGCGCATTGTGGTCGCATTCTGGCCCGGCATGAACGGACCGAGTTCTGATTCATATTGATAGCTTTCCCAGTTGTCTACGCCCCGCAGCGCATCGGCGGTGACCAGTTGCTCCAGCGGTACCGGCTCACCTGCCTTGACTGGTGGCGGTGGCTCGTCCATGGGCAGGAGAATAATTTTGGTTTTTTCCGGGTCGAAATCCCATGCCGGTGGCAGTAATGGAGAGCTGGCGGCGTCCTGACCGGCGCCAGGTACAACAGCGCCCTCGCTGCGCGGTGCGTCGTCACCCATTGCAAATGTGATGGTCTGGGCAGCCAGCAAACCGCCAGGGACAATCAGGCTGAAAACAGAAGCAGTAAAAAGTACGCGGACAATCAATCTGTCAAATTCCTCGCTTACCAAAAACTTAGTATAAAACGCAAGAATGACAAAATACACCCGATCCGGCACAGATTATACTAAAACCGGTTACGCAGCCCCACCAATGCATTTTTGTATACAGACAGGTCGACACCGATGCCCACAAAGCTGACACCCATGCTGATATATCGCTGGGCGTCTTCGGGCACCACGGCCAGGATGCCACTGGCCTTGCCTGCTGCGTTGGCGACCTCATGCACATGTGCGATGGCCTGTTGCACTTCGGGATGTTGAGGCTGGCCCAAATGACCATAGGCTGCAGACAAATCCGAAGGGCCGATGAAAATGGCATCCACCCCATCGACTGCCACAATGTCCTCGACGGCATCGACGCCGGCACGGCTTTCAATCTGCAGGATAACGCCGATATTCTGGTTCACCTGCTTGAAATACTCGGGTTCCGTCCCATAAGCGCTGGCCCGCGTCATACCGGCCACGCCCCGCACCCCTTCAGGCGGATAGCGGGTTGCCGCCACTGCATACTCGGCCTGTTCCCGCGATTCGATGAAAGGAATCAACAGATTGTAAAAGCCGATATCCAGATACTGCTTGATGAGGGTCTGATCATTGACAGGAGGCCGGCCGATTGCAGCGCTGCTGCTGGCATTGACAGCCTGCAGCTGTGACATCAGCAAGGGAATGTCGTTAGGCGCATGTTCGCCGTCCAGCAGCAGCCAGTCGTAGCCACACACCCCTGCCATCTCGGCGAGCGTGGGACTGCCCGTGCTAAGCCACAGGCCCACGGTTGTTTCACGGGCAAGCAACTTCTGGCGGAAAGCATTGGGTATTTGCAGTTTCATGTATCAGATACCACCCATCAGCATATATTTAATGACCAGATAATCATCAATGCCATAATGCGACCCTTCCCGGCCAAGACCCGACTGTTTGACACCGCCAAAAGGCGCGACTTCAGTTGAAATAAGACCGGTGTTGATGCCGACAATGCCATACTCCAGCTGTTCGGCAACGCGCCATACACGGCCCAGATCACGCGCATAAAAATACGCGGCCAGCCCGAATTCTGTGTCATTGGCCATGCGAATGACATCGGCATCCGTATCGAACTTGAAGACCGGTGCCAATGGGCCAAAGGTCTCTTCGCGGGCAAAGGCCATATCCTGGGTGGCGTTCGCAATAACGGTGGGTTCAAAGAACAAACCGCCCAGTTTGCTGCGCTTGCCGCCAGTCAGCACTTTGGCTTTATGCTCCAGTGCATTGCTGATGTGGCTCTCGACTTTTTCTACTGCCTTCTCGTCGATCAGGGGGCCGATCTGCACATTCTTGCCGGTGCCGTCACCGATAACCAGCTTCTCGACGGCCGCGACCAGTTTTTTGGTAAATTCCTTGTATACATCCTTCTGCACATAAATACGGTTCGCGCATACGCAGGTCTGGCCGGCATTTCGATATTTGGAAATAATCGCGCCTTCAACCGCCGCATCAATATCAGCATCATCAAAGACAATAAACGGCGCATTGCCGCCCAATTCCATGGAGACTTTTTTGATGGTACTGGCCGACTGCTCCATCAGCAGGCGTCCCACTTCCGTAGAGCCGGTGAAACTGACCTTGCGCACCAGCGGATTGCTGCACAGTTCTTTGCCGATTTCAGATGAATTACCGGTTATCAGCGACATGACGCCTGGCGGCACGCCCGCCTGTTCTGCCAGCTCGATCAGGGCGAGCGCAGTCAGCGGTGTCTGAGAAGCAGGCTTGATCACCACGGTGCAACCGGCTGCCAGCGCAGGCGCCACTTTTCGCGTGATCATGGCAGCCGGGAAATTCCAGGGCGTGATGGCGGCACATACACCGATGGGCTCCTTGGTCACCACGATGCGCTGGGTGGTCTGAGGCGCAGGTATCGTATCTCCGTACACACGCTTTGCCTCTTCGGCAAACCATTCGATAAACGAAGCAGCATAGGTCACTTCTCCTTTGGCTTCGGCCAGCGGTTTGCCCTGCTCGGTGGTCATGATCAGGGCGAGATCATCTGCGTTCTCATTGATAAGCACAAACCATTTGCGAAGAATGGCGGAACGCTCTTTGGCGGTCAGCCCCTTCCATGCAGGCCAGGCCTTGTCGGCCGCCTTGATCGCATCGGCTGTTTCTTTTTTCCCCAGCTTGGGTACGGTCCCGACACGTTTTCCTGTAGCGGGGTTGGTCACCTCAATGACTTCCTTGCCACCGACCCATTTACCGTTGATATAACACTTGTCTTTGAGCAGACTGGCATTCTTAAGCTTCATGGACTGACTCCTGTTCCTGTCATGGAATAATTTTATGATTTTGATTGAATTGATTATTAAAAGAGTACCACATCCCCGCACCAATCCGTTTGTGATATGAAGGTTTGGAACGCAGTTGGCGATGCCCGGCAAAGAGGTACATATTCGATACTGCCGGTAAAAAATGTTTGTCTTTCGGTCGTGATATTGTGCTGACGGCCAGCCGGTATAATGGGTCTATTTTATGCTTATGCTTCTGCTTCGGCAGACGAATGCTCATGCTGATATCGCTTCTTGTCGTTGCTGTTTGTTATTTCGCTGGTGAAGGGGTCAGCCGGATGCTGCCGGTGCCGTTGCCTGGCCCCATCGTGGGGCTGCTTCTGCTATTGCTCGCGTTCAAACTGCGACCAGCCCTTTTTACCCTCCTGGCGCGGCATATCCCTGCACTGCTCTCCCATCTGGCGCTACTGTTTCTGCCTGCCACCGTGGGCATCATGGTCAGCTATCGATTGCTGGACGGTTACTGGCCGGCCGTTATCACGGCGATTATTGTCAGTACCCTGCTGTCGCTTGTGGCCGGCGTCCTCGTCTTTCGGTATGCCGACCGAAACCGATCATAGGGAGTGACTGTGCTTTCTGTTCTGACCGGTTTGTTGCTGACCCTGCTGGCCTACGGGCTGGCAACCTGGCTGTTTTCCCGCAGCGGCCACTTCCCCTTGCTGAACCCGGTACTGGTGGCAACCGCACTTATTATTTTGTGCCTGTGGCTATTCGATATCGATTACACCCGCTATATGCAGGGCGCGCATTACCTTTCCCTGCTGCTGGGACCGGCCACCGTCGCGCTGGCTGTACCCATTGCCATGCATGGCAGAACCATCAAAAAGCGCCTGCGACCCATTACACTGGCGCTCATCGTCTCCTCTCTGGTGGCGGTTTGCTCATCGGTCGGACTGGCCTGGCTGATGGGCGCGGATCGCGCGATCCTGATCGGGCTGTCCGTGAAAGCGGCAACCATGCCCATCGCGCTTGAGCTGGCTGACTCGCTTGGCGGCGTGATCCCCCTGACCGCCGCTTTCGTCTTTTTTACCGGTATTCTGGGCGCCACGATCGGCCCGTTTATTTTCAAATGGATGAATATCCAGCACGACGATATGCGCGGCCTGGCCATGGGCGTAACCTCACATGTGATCGGAACAGCGAGCGAATTCAAACATAGCCAGGAAGCAGGTTCCTACGCCAGCCTGGGAATGAGTTTGAATGGGATCTTTACCGCGATTGTGATTCCTGTGCTGTACTATCTGCTGTTCTGATTTTTTCTATCGGATTAAACAGTGCTTTCTGTGCATCCGCAAAAAGACGGAGCGCGTGGCATGACTCTCCTGCTCCCACTAGCATGACTTGCGTGTCCCCAGTTGCGTGCTTCACCTCCTGCAAGCTGCGGGCACCATCACAAGGCGATCAGGTGCGGAACGGAGGATGCAAGCAACGCTGCCCCCGCAAAGGTCAGCAACACCAGCACCACCAGCCGGAAGCGTTCAGGACTGAATCCCGCATACACCCTTGTTCCAATAAAGGACGGAATCAGAATCGAGGGCAAAACCAGCAAAAACATGGGCAACATGGGTTTGGTGACCAGCCCGCTCAACACATAGGAAAGCATGGTCAGCGACAGCATGGACAGATTGAAGTTCTGGATAATGGCGCGCTGCGTATCACGATTGGAATAACGAAGCGTGCACCACAGGGTCGGCAGCACACCCGAGAAGCCACCCAGTCCACCCATGACCCCGCCGCCCACACCAATAACCGCATTGGCAACATGTCCTCCAAAGGTGATTTTGGGCAGTTTCCTTGCGAAAATCATCACCGGACACCAAAGCAGCAGCAGACACCCCAGCGCAGCCTTGAACATATTGACATCAAGCATGGGCAGCAGCACCACGCCCAGCGGCACACCGACCAGCCCGCCCAGTACATAGGGTGCCAGCACCCGGGCATTGAATCCGCGCCGCAGTGACAATGTCCCGACAATCTGGCCCGTCATGCCACCAAATACGGCCAGCGCGGCGGCCAGGCGTGGATCAAGCACCCAGGCCCATAGGGACATGGAAACCAGCCCAAAGCCAAAGCCGGACAATCCTTGCACAAAGCCGGCGACCACTGCGCCCAGAATGACATAAATATAAATGACGTCCACTAGCGGCTCCCGTACCTTGGCCAGCCACGGAACATCCGCTGACAGATCGGCGGATTCAGGCAACTATCGGTCACGACTGTCCAGCATGATCGTCACCGGCCCGTCGTTAACAAGCGACACTTTCATATCTGCGCCAAAGACGCCGGTGGGAACGGGTCGCCCCATTGACTCGGACAGCTGTTGCACAAAGTGCTCGAAAAAAGGCCCGGCAAATTCAGGGCGTGCCGCGCCGGTATACGACGGGCGATTCCCCTTGCGAGTGTTTGCCATCAGCGTAAACTGACTAACCGCCAGAATCTGTGCGCCTGCATCCAGAACAGACAGATTCATCACACCACATTCGTCGTTGAAAATACGCAAGGCCAATGTCTTGCGCAGCAGATACTGCGCGTCCTGCTCGGTATCGTCAGGCGCAATACCCACCAGCAACAGCAGACCGGCACCGATGCCGGCGACCTCTCTCTCTTCGACGACAACACTGGCCTGACGTACCCGCTGAATCAATATTCTCATGTTGGCTCAATAACCCGCATCCCGTTTGACTTCGCCGGTAATGGGCTTACCCTGCAACGCGTCCTGCAGTTTGTCCCGTATCTGGCCCAGCGCCACATAATGGTTCGTGGGTCCGGAAATATGGGGCGTCAGTGTGATAGCGGGGTGTGACCAGAACGCGTGATCGACAGGTAACGGTTCCTGGCGCGTCACATCCAGAACGGCACGCGAGAGGTGACCGCTGTCCAGCAGCTCAATGAGATCTGATTCCACCACATGCTCGCCTCGTCCGATATTCATCAATACCGCGCCTTGCGGCAGACGCTGCAGCGAGTCGCGGTTCAGAATATCGCGCGTTTCATCGGTCAGCGGCAGCACGTTGATCAGGATCTGGCTCGATCCCAGAAAGTCGGCAAACTGCGACTCGCCATGAAAGCATGTGACACCAGGCAGCTCCTTGGGACTACGCGACCAGCCTTGTACCGGATAATCCAGCGCGCTGAGCGCCTGGGCGATTCGGGCGCCGATGACGCCCAATCCCATGACGCCGACTGTCAGACGATCTACCGGCGTCTGTTCTGCACTCTGCCACAGGCGTTGCGCCCGGTTCTGCTCATAGACGGCAAAATTGCGGGTGATACCCGATAAATAATGCACCACGTATTCAATCATGGGATTGGCCAGGCCACCGTCTTCCAGTCGAATAATGCGCGCGGTCGGGGGAATACCGGACTGGCGCAAAATCGCGTCTACCCCCGCACCCATATTGAATATCAGATTCAGTTGCGGATAGCGCTCAAAGAGTTCTGACTGAGGTTTCCAGACAATCGCGGCGCGGACCTCTTTCGGTTTTTCGTTATCTGCGGAATCAAAAATATGGGCATCCAGTTCCGGAAAATGCTGTTGAATCAGTTTTAACCATTTCTGTGTTGCGGCGCTGCTTTCTGATGCGAGTACGACGGGTATCATGTTTTGTCCTGCTCTATAACGAATTCGAAATCGAATAATAAATAAAAAATTAAGTCCGGCTATCCAGATAACGGTACCAGGCGATCAGGGCGCCAACATACAGTTTGCGCAAGCCATAAAAAGGCAGGCGCCGCACTGGGGTAAAAGGGATTGGCAGCGACGCCTGATCACCAGAGGTCAAATACGCTGCCAAAGCCTTGCCCATTGCAGTCTGCAAGCCGATGCCGCGGCCCTGACAGCCGATATTCAAGATCAATCCGGGTTCGGGCTGATGCAAATGCGGCATATAATCCTGAGTGACCGACACCCTGCCGCACCAATAATATTCAAATGGAATATCTTTGAGTTGCGGATATAGCAGTGTAATGGCTTTTTGCAGGTGATCCCAGTCCTGCCGGCCTCTCGGCTCGCGAAACGGCCCCCGTCCCCCCATCAGAAACCGCCCGGTGTGGTCCTTGCGAAAGTAAAGCAACAGATTGCGTGTATCTGATACCGGTTGGCCCTGCGGCAAAATGGTTTTAGCGATTTCTTCAGGTAGCGGCGCCGTTGCAACCTGATAGGTATTGGGGTCTACGACCGTTTCTTTCAGGTTCTTCCAAATCCCATCACTATAAGCATTGGCGCATACAACGATGCGACGTGCGTGGACGGCATCACCTTTTTCCGTGACAGCAAGCCAGCCGCTGCCTTTTTTGCGGATCGATGCCACCGGCGTCGCTGTGTGTACGGTGGCCCCCTCCTCAATAGCCGCGCGCGCAAGCTCGCGCACATAACTCAAGGGCTGCAATGAGCCGCCGCGCTCGTCAAACCAGCCACCATGATATTGATCCGTGCCCAGTAAATCGCCCACTTCGCTGCGCGACAAGGGACGTACAGGCGCCCCCTGCCTTTGCCAATCGGCAACGCGCTTCTTCACTAATTCAAGTGTCACCTTTGAATGCGCCGGCTGGATCCAGCCACTGCGCGTGTGCGGCACGTTGAGCTGATATTGATCGATAAGAGAATAGACCGTGCGTGCAGTCGCATCTGCAAAGTCGATCAGTTGCCGCCCTCGTGCCGGTCCGTAAGCATTCAGCAGTTCAGTCGGATCCTTTTTCAGACCAGGCACCAATTGCCCGCCATTGCGGCCGGATCCGCCAAAGCCGATCTCTCTGGCGTCAAGCACCATACACTGACTGCCTGCCTGTGCAAGATGCAGTGCTGTGCTCAACCCGGCGTAGCCCGCGCCTATAATTAATGTGTCGGTGTCGGCCGGACCGTCAAGCGCTGTGGTTACCGGCGCTGCGACGGCCGTATCGTGCCACAGGGCGGGAGACAGGGGAAATCGATTGTCGGGAAACATGGCAGATCCTTAAATCCAAAGTAAAAATCTCAAAACGGATGCAGAACACGCCGCAGAAAGTCCTGGGTACGTGGATGCTGTGGCGCATTGAGAATATCAGTGGCTTTACCCTCTTCCACAATCACGCCCTGATCAAAAAACAGGACTCGGTCGGCCACTTCCTTGGCAAACGCCATTTCGTGCGTCACGACAATCATGGTCATGCCGGCCCGGGCCATATCAGCCATAACCGCCAATACCTCCCCCACCAGTTCCGGATCAAGTGCAGAGGTCGGCTCGTCAAATAAAATGGCTTGCGGTTCCATGGCCAACGCGCGCGCAATGGCCACGCGCTGTTGCTGTCCGCCCGACAGCTGCTGAGGAAACGAAGACATTTTATCGGCCAGACCGACCTTTTCCAGATAGTGCGTCGCCGCATCACGCGCCTGCGTACGAGGAAGACCTTTCACATAGATCGGCCCTTCCATGACATTTTCCAGGGCAGTACGATGAGGGAAAAGATTGAAGCGCTGAAACACCATTGCCACTTCCTGACGAATCTGTCGCAGATGAGTACTTTGACGATCTACCATTTTTTCGTCAATGTGAATGCTGCCCTCTTCATAGCTTTCCAGTCCGTTGATACAACGCAGGATCGTTGACTTGCCCGATCCCGACGGCCCGATAATACAGACAACTTCACCATTATCGACCCTGGCATCGACACCACGCAAAACATGATTCTGGCCAAAGCGCTTGTGAACATTTTGAAGTGTAATCATGCTGGCTTGGTCCGTTTTTCCAGATATTTGACAAGAAAAATAAGGGGCATGCACATCACCAGATACATCACGGCGACCATGGTAAAAACAGTGATATTGTCAAAATTCGATGTCGCCAGCAGTTTTCCCTGCATGGCCAGTTCTGCAACCGTAATGGTAGAGGCCTGCGAAGAGTCCTTGAGCATCATGATCATGGTGTTGCCGTAGGGAGGCAACGTAATTCGCACCGCCTGGGGCAGAATGACCCGCCGCATCATGGTGGTCCATGTCATACCCATGGACTGCGAAGCCTCGACCTGCCCGTGATCGATCGCTTCGATGCCCGCACGGAAATTTTCCGACTGATAGGCCGAGTACGCTACGCCCAGTCCAAGAATGGACGCCTGTATGGCGTTGACATCGATGCCTATGTCGGGGAAGACAAAATAAACGTAAAACAGAATGACGATAATCGGGATACCGCGGATGATATTGACCGCGCTCTCGCTGAACCATGCCAGCCAGCGTACGCCGGAACTGCGCATGAGCGCCCATATCATACCAAGCACGGTTGACAATAACAGTGATCCGGCTGTTACGATGAGCGTGGCCTTGACTCCCTGCAAAAGCACAGGAAAATACTGAACAATGCGTACCGACAATTCATCCATATATCGCCTTCAATTGCGTTTGTCGTCTGTGGCGCCGGCATATATAAGGATGCGTGCCCGCGCAAGCGCATCACTTATTTTTCAAGTTTCCATTTTTTCAGAATAGCGGTGATCGTCCCGTCACTCTTCAGGGCATCGATGGCTGTGTTGAGCTTCTGTTGCAACGCCTTTTCATTCTTGCGCGTAATCAGGCCGAGATCCAGAACAACTGCTGGCTTGTAGCTTTCAACCAAGCGCACGCCTTTGAACATGTTATTGGTGAGATACGCGGCAGCAATCGGCTGATCCACCAGAACGGCCTGTACCCGTCCCTTTTCCAGATCGCGCATCATGTCAGTCGAGGCGTCGTACAGCTTCACATCCGTGATACCCGCTTTTTGTGCCGGGGCAATGTAAGTCGTACCTATCTGGATACCCACGGTCTTACCCTTCAAATCCTCAAGACTTCTGTACTCTGTCTTGTCGTCCTCAGGCACAACCAGGCCTTCTCCATAGCTGAAAATGGTGTTGGTAAAGTCGATGATTTTTGCTCGCTCCGCCGACTTGAGCATCGCGGCAGAAATAATATCGATTCGTTTGGATTGCAACGATCCGATCAGGGCCGAAAAGACCATTGGACTGATCTCATAGGTGAAGCCGGCTTTTTTCGAAACGGCGTCAATGACATCGACCATGACACCCGCAATTTTTCCTGACTTCGCATCCAGATAGGTAAACGGCATGCCGGTAGGGGTGGACCCGACTTTGTAATTGTCCGCGGCCAGCGCAACCGATCCGTTCAGACAAGCGGCCAGCATACACACAGATAACAGTTTTTTCATACGCATGATATTCTCCTATTCCCTTTCGGGTTTGGTAATAACCCACAGTACACAGGTGTCCTGATCGGTCGGGTTGCTCCACTTGCGTGGCATCTCGCTCGTATAGCAAAACGTATCATTCTGCTCAAGCCTGACGTAGCGGTTATCAAACCACAGCTGCAATTGACCATAAATGATCAGCCCGCTGATTTCGCCGCTTCGGGTGGTGATCCACTCGTCCCCCGAGCTGCCGCCTGGCTGAATGATGGCCTGGTACAAATCCAGGGATCGGCAGCGCGCCGGGGTAATGATTTTTTTAATAATTTTTTTATCTTTCATCACCACCTGCTTGTGCGAGGCCGCCCGGGCGACCCAACCGTCGGTCTGCTCATCGGTGCATTCGGTGTTGCTCAGTAGCTCATTGAGCGAAATATTCAGTGCGCCGGAAATCCGGTTCAGCATATTCACAGTCGGCGAAGTCATCCCGCGCTCTATCTGGCTCAGCGAACCAATCGAGATGTCCGCCTTGCGCGCGACCTGTTCCAGTGACAGACCCTGGCGGCGCCGGATATCACGCAACTGCTGACCCAGCCAGAAATCCACAAATGACACGATTTTTCCAGTGAATCTGGCGGCGGATGTTGGCGTAACAGGGTCCATGGCATCCATCCCGTGCGTCTTGAATATTCAAAATGAAATTTTCATTATTATGAATAATATACACATTTGAAATATTCAACGACCGGAATAACCCTATGTATATCTCATTTAAGGTAAGAAAATGAATGCCGGTATCCTGGCATTGGAGGTCCATCGACTTTCTCATACTTCACTTCTCGTTCAAAAGCAGGTTTAATGCTATGGGCAACACATGCTGAGATAACAAACTACCTATGAAAAACCAATCGATGCACCTCAGTCAGACATTGCAGGCGCAGAAATACTATTTTTTAAGGTTCTGTATTAATAAAGTTAATTTATGGTCGTCGAATTTTTTGGAGATTTAAATGCGCTCTACCGCACCAAAGTTACTTTCAATCATGTTGGCCTCTGTCTTCGTCTGTGCTCACGCACAGGCACCTGCCAATGACAACGACAACCGGCCACGGGCGCGTGATATCGGCCTGATCAGCGGTGTCCTGTCTCCCGGCAAACTGAATGCCATCACAGATGTCAACGGTGTTCTGGTGGGCCAGACCACATTGAACAAGGGTGACGACATACGTACCGGCGTAACAGCAATCCTGCCTCATGCGGGTAACCTTTTCAAGGAAAAGGTAGCTGCTGCTGTGTATGTCGGAAACGGGTTCGGCAAACTCATGGGTTCGACCCAGATCAGCGAATTGGGTGAGATCGAAACCCCCATCCTGTTGACTGGAACCCTCAACGTACCGCGTGTGGCCGACGCCTTGCTGGACTGGATGCTGGCGCTGCCGGGTAACGAGGACGTACGGTCAATCAATGCCGTGGTAGGCGAGACCAATGATGGCCAGCTTAACGACCTGCGCGGCAGGCACGTCGGCCAGGAGCAAGTGTTCGCCGCATTAAAATCGGCCGGTAATGGTCCTGTCGAAGAAGGCGCCGTCGGCGCTGGCACCGGCACAGAAGCTTTCGGATTCAAGGGAGGCATCGGCACGTCGTCACGGGTGGTGCCTGAAAGCGCAGGCGGCTACACGGTGGGCGTGCTGGTGCAGACCAACTTCGGCGGCGTGCTTACCATGAACGGCGCGCCGGTGGGCAAGGAATTGGGCCGCTACTATTTGAAAGAAGCCATCGAAGGCAAAAAAGTCAGCGCGCATGTTGGTAATGGCGCGTTGACGCTAACGAAGCATGATCCGATCCAGCTTGATCACGTCAGCGATCGTGCGGATGGATCCATCATGATGATCGTTGCCACCGATGCGCCGCTGGGTAGCAGAAATCTGGAGCGACTGGCAAAAAGAGCGATGCTCGGACTGGCCCGCACGGGGTCCCCAGCGACCAATGGCAGCGGTGATTACGTCATTGCCTTCAGCACTGCACCGGAAAGTCGGATCAACTCGTCTGAAGCGATACGGGAAACAAAAGTGCTTGGCAATAACGCCATGTCACCGCTCTTTCTTGCGACCGTAGAGGCAACCGAGGAAGCCATTTATAACTCTCTACTTAAAGCAACAACAACCACGGGCAGGGACGGCCGTGTTGTGGAAGCGTTGCCAATAGACAAAACAGTGGAGATCCTGAAAAAATATGGCGCCGTAAAATAGAATCCGGCTTGCAGACAAGGGGAAGTCTCACACATCAATATGCGATCGTTACCGTCATCGCATCTTTGTAGTTAACTGCCCTTAGTGCGTTTGGGGGTCGACGCGGGCCGTCTTCCCCGGTCGCATCGGTACCGGGAATGATTAGAGGTGTGCGGTTAGCTTGCTTTGGCCGCCAGATACCTTTCAGTCAGCCGGATCCAGTAGCTTGCCCCCACAGGAATCAGGCTGTCATTGAAATCGTAGCTGGGGTTGTGCAGCATGCAGGGCCCCAGACCATGATCCGGCTCACGATGATTGCCATCGCCGTTGCCCAGAAAGACATAACTGCCTGGCCGCTCGCGCAGGAAAAAGGAAAAATCTTCGGATGGCATGACCTGCACATGCTCCCGAACCATTTCGTCACGCTTATCGTCACCATACAACGACTCCATGACTTGTCGGCAGAAGTCGGTCTCATCCGGCGTGTTGACCAGCGGAGGATATTTGCGGTCAAAATCAATTTCGCATGTACAGCCAAAACTGTTCGCAATCTGGGTGGCCAGTTCACGCATACGCTTTTCCATCAGGTCAATGACCTCTTCGGAAAAACAGCGCACTGCGCCTGCCAGCCAGCCGCTATCGGGAATCACGTTGTTTGCAGAACCGGTATGAATTTGCGTGATGGAGAGCACGGCAGGATCAATCGGACGGACCGAACGCGAGACGACGGTTTGCAACGCCACCGCAATCTGTGCAATGGCAGGCACCGGATCGGCACAATCGGCCGGCGCAGCTGCATGACCGCCTTTTCCTGTCACCGTGATCCTGAACACATTACTTGAAGCCATTAAAGGCCCGCTACGGTAACCGAATGCGCCTTCGGGCAGGCCTGGCCAATTGTGCATGCCAAAAACGGCTTCGAACGGAAAACGTTCAAGCAGGCCATCGTCAAGCATGGCCTTGGCGCCTGCAGCGCCCTCTTCTGCCGGCTGGAAGATCAAATGCACGGTACCATCAAACTGACGGGTTTCATTCAGATAATACGCAGCGGTCAATAGCATGGTGGTGTGACCATCGTGGCCGCAGCCGTGCATTTTGCCGTCGTGGGTAGAGCGATGGGCGAACCGGTTTTCTTCCTGCATGGGCAGCGCGTCCATATCGGCACGCAGAGCGATCGCCTTGTCGGAAGTGCCTGCCTTGATGGTGGCGACTACACCGGTCCTGCCGATACCCGTCTCAAAGGGAATGCCCCACTGCGTCAGCTTGCGACAGATTACCTGCGCCGTTCTGTTCTCTTCATAGGCCAATTCGGGATGAGCGTGGATATCCCTGCGTACGTCCACCATTTCCTGCAGGTTCTTGATTTCTAACATAGAATGTTCCGGAGGTTCCAATAGAGCCATCATAATCCGGTTTGGCTCGGCGGGTAAAGCCAAGCAGGCTATCGGATCAAGAAAACGGGCGGGAAAACAGATTATTCAAACGTTTCAAGTGACTTAAGCCGCTGTTGCGTCGACTATTTTTCTCTCCAGATCATCCACATTATCTAAAGAGGGTATCTGATCGTTTGCTGCCGCCGTAAGGCGAGACAAATCCGATCGAGGAATCGCCCACATATCCTGATAGACGATCAGACTCCGAAAAACGACATGATTCTTTTGAAGATACTGCAAAATAATGGTCGCTAATCGTGCTTTCTCTCGATTTGACACACCGAAAATGAAAAGGGGCTTTTTCGAACTGATTGCAAAATCTATCGGATACAACTTGTGGTCTGCGAGACCTGGGACAGAGTAGTTAATCTCCAATCCGTCTCCGCAAATCTCCAGGAGTTTCTCCTTTAAATCATCGTAAAACGTACTTTCAACGTTGATCCGACTCAGTAAAGACAAATCGTGAATTCGTGTTATGCCTTGTCCGAAAGTGAATATTCCATTTGACAGAGCATCCGCAGGCACCTCAATAAACAGTTCTCCATCATCCGTTTCAAGTCCATGCTCGCCCAGTATCTGTTCGAATATCTTAGCTCGTGTTCCGTCTTTCAGTTTGTCTATGTCCAGATCATAGCTTAGATGCATCATTGTTAAGCCGTGGTCTGTTATGCGCCATCCGCCAGATGCCAGGCGATTTAAGTAGATAGCATAATTATCGCCATCGGAAAAAGTGAATGGCGTTGAGACGAAATAACTCCCATCACCAACTTCTGTCAGTGAAATATCAGCGCACATTGCCGTGCAAAGTTGTTCCTTCAATAGATTCATTTTTGACTATCAAATAATGACAAATTGGATTCAACGATAAGATCTTCTAGAGCTGAGACTCGTCTTGATTTTAGTCCAGTTATATTCCAATCCGTTATCAAACAATTAAATGCGCCGTTTAAATCGGTATACCGCGTTGTTATTTCAGCATAGCCCTCTGGTCGTCGGCCGGCCTCAATATATTCAGGAGTTGCAATGTGAATATGACAATGCGGGGCAAATTTCGTTCCGTCCAGTGAGTTGACATGAGCGTGGTCAGCTCCGTTATATCTGGCGAGCATAATCGACGCGTTGTTGCGAATAAGTTGTATGCCACAGGAAAATCCATCGTTGATAACAAGACTTTGTCGGGTAAATAACCGAAATCTATACTTTCTATCAACTGAAACCAAATCGTAATTCAATTGCTCATGTCTCGCTTTGGTCGTCGTTCGGGCACGTGGGTTAGTTACCCTCTTTTCTACTGACCGCAACAAATCTAATTCATCTTCTGTGAGCATGTTTCACCTACGCGACGCACTTTATTAACCACTAACTTACACTATGTTACCCACAATTGAGACATTTGCAAATTGTGGTTAGCAAGAGGAAATTGAGGGCATTTTTTTTATTCAAACGCAGCAGCTGCGCGCTGCAGGCGGTCGCTGATCGCGTCCCAGGCGACATCGCCCGGCAGGCGCTGGATCAGCAGATGATCAAAATGCTGCTGATCCGCGTCGCGTAGCAGTGCGTACAGATCGTGAGCGTAGCGGACCGGATCGGACGGGACCTGATGCCATTGAATTTGCGCCGGCAGCCCATTCGGCTGGGCCTCAAAAGCATAGACGGCCCACCGCTCCTGCTGCGGACGGCTCGCCAGCAGCCCTTTAAGGTCGCTGGCATCGAACAGGCTAAGACGCGTTTGCGGCGCATAGTGTGCTTTTAGCGTACCGGACGCGCGCGGGACGGCGCCGTCGGGCCGGGCCGGCGGGTATCCCAGCACCTGCTCCAGCTGCGTCGCCGAGATATGGCCGGGCCGTAGCAACACAACGGGTACACCCTGGGCAATTCGCGACACATCGACGATGGTCGATTCGATGCCGATTTCTGTATCGCCGCCTTCCAGCACCGGCATGCCATTGGCACACTCCTGCGGGAATTCGTCCCGGACATGCTGGGCCCGGGTGGGTGAAACATGACCGAATCGGTTTGCAGACGGTGCGGCGATTCCCGCCTGTCCGGACTCGCGCAGGCGGGCAAAGGCGCGAATCAAGGCCATCGCAACCGGGTGGGAGGGGCAACGCAGCCCGATACTATCCTGACCGCCGGTGACAGCGTCATCGATGGCCGGATTTTTAGGCAGAATCAGCGTCAATGGGCCGGGCCAGAAGGCCTCTATCAGCTTGCGTGCCTCTTGCGGAATATCCCGGGTCCAATAGGATAAGTCCGCTTCGGGAGCCACATGTACGATTAGAGGATGATTTGCCGGCCGCTGCTTGGCCGCATAGATTTTAGCCACGGCCTGTGCGCTTTCGGCGTCTGCGCCCAGCCCATAAACCGTTTCGGTGGGCAACGCCACCAGCCCGCCTTCGTTCAGGATGCGGGCTGCATGTTCAATAGCAGTAGTCGTAGCGGTCATGGAGAGGGTCTGTCAGGCTGGGTCGGGGCTGTAATAGGCTTGTGGCACGAGCAGCCCCGGTTGTAAAAAATACGTGCTAAAGCGTTACGGCAGATAAGTGCGAATGCCCAATTTTCGAATGACATCGCGCGCGCGCTCTTTCGCAAGCTCAATGGTGGTGCCCACAACATTGATATGCCCGACTTTTCGGCCAGGACGCGGCTCGTCTTTGCCGTACAAATGCAGGGACACCCCTGGTATGGCAAGAATCTCATGCCATTGCGGCTCCCTGGGATGGCTCGCATTACCGTTGAACCAGCAATCCCCAAGAATATTGAGCATAACGACCGGCGTGAGCAGATCGGTCGACCCCAGGGGCATACCGGTCATAACGCGTACCTGCTGTTCAAACTGGCTGGTGACGCAGGCATCCATCGTGTAATGACCACTGTTATGGGGACGCGGTGCAATTTCATTTGCAATCAGGCTGCCATCGGACAGCACGAAAAATTCGACGCAAAGCACCCCTTGATAATTGAGACCTTCAGCAATGCGAACGGCCGCATGACGAGCCTGCGTGGCCAGGTCGTCCTTGACCAGACCAGGCGCAACGACCGTACTGGCCAGAATCCCTTCTTCATGGGTATTAATACCGATGGGGAAAATTGCGGTTTCACCGTTAATACCACGCGCCATCACAACTGAAATTTCACGTTCAAGCGGCAGCATGGCTTCCAGAACACAGGGAATCTGGCCAAACACCCGGAACGCTTCGATGGCTTCCTCGCGAGAGGAAACCCGTTGCTGGCCCTTACCATCGTAGCCCAGACGCGCCACTTTCAGGATGCCGGGAAACAGTTCATCCGGTGCCTGTGTGAGATCTTCGTCGGCGCGCACCTCGCAGTACGGCGCCACGGGAATGTCCTGGGCACTGATAAAGGCTTTTTCTGCAATCCGGTCCTGCACCACGGCCACTGCGGCGGCGCCTGGCGTTACGCGGCACCGTGCCGAAAGTTGCTTCAGGCTACTGGCGGGTACGTTTTCAAATTCGGTCGTCACCGCCGGCGTCATCGCAGCCAGCTCTTTGAGTGCGACGATGTCATCATAGGCCGCCGACAGGTGTCGTTCGGCGACCATGCCGGCAGGACTGTTGCCCGACGGATCCAGTACCACCACCTTGTACCCGAGTTTCTGGGCTTCGTGACAGAACATGCGACCCAACTGGCCGCCGCCCAGCATGCCCAGCCATTCGCCAGGATGAATACGGTCGGAAAGTGCTATCGGTGTGTGCATGAATACGTCTCTTTCAATTCTTGGGAGCGGGCGGCAAGGTCATGGCCCGGGCAGTATTGGTCTGTTTTTCCCGGAAGGCCCGCAACTGTTCGCGCAGTGTTGCATTCGTCATGGACAACATGGCAATCACGTGCAGTGCGGCATTGGCTGCCCCTGCTTCGCCGATGGCGAAGGTGGCGACAGGGATGCCCTTGGGCATCTGTACAATCGACAACAGGGAATCTTCGCCGCGCAGATACCGCGAAGGAACCGGCACGCCAAAAACAGGCACTTCGGTGAGCGCAGCCATCATACCGGGCAGATGCGCGGCACCGCCCGCGCCTGCAATAATGGCGCGCAGACCGCTGTCGTAAGCCGCCGCGCCATATTCAGCCATGTCTTGCGGCATGCGATGGGCTGAAATAACCTGAGCCTTATAGGGCACGCCGAACTGTTCGAGCATGTCGGTGGCGTTTTTCATGACGTCCCAATCGCTGGACGAACCCATGATGACGCCGACGACAGGCTGGCCCGAATGCGGTGTCTTGTCGGCAGCGCTACTTTGCTTTTCAGTCTGATTCATGACGCCCCGCTTACCCGATCAGGCGGGTAGCCGCCTCACGATATTTGTCGGCTGTTTTCTGCAATACGTCCTGGGGCAGTCGCGGCGCGGGCGCCGTTTTGTCCCAAGGCTGTGTTTCCAGCCAGTCGCGGACAAACTGCTTGTCGAACGACGGTGGACTGATACCGGTCTGGTATGAGTCGGCCGGCCAGAAGCGGGAGGAATCAGGGGTCAGCACTTCATCCATCAAATGCAGGACGCCGTTTTCATCCAGGCCGAATTCGAATTTGGTGTCCGCAATCAGAATGCCTTTTGAAGCGGCATAGTCTGCAGCCTCTGTGTACAAACGCAGCGTAATATTGCGAATCTGCCCCGCCACGTCCTGCCCTACTTCACGCACGACATGATCGAAATCCACGTTCTCGTCGTGTGAACCCATTTCTGCCTTGGCCGCCGGTGTAAAAATGGGTGAGGCCAGTTTCTGCGCCTGGACCAAGCCAGCTGGCAAAGTCACGCCGCATATTGCGCCGGTTTTCTGGTAGTCGTTCCAGCCGGATCCGATAAGGTAACCGCGCGCAACCGCTTCGACCAGCACGGGTTTGAGCCGCTTGACAACCATGGCGCGTCCGCGAACCTGATCAGCTTCAGACGGTTCTACGACCTCTTCAGGCGCGATGCCGGTCACATGCGTAGGAATCAGATGGCCAAGTTTCTTTAGCCAGAACTCGGTCAGTTCGGTCAGGACCTGGCCCTTGCCTGGAATGGGATCATCCAGAATGACGTCGAACGCAGAAATACGGTCGGTGGCCACAATCAGCAGTTTGTCGTCGCCCACGGCGTACATGTCACGGACTTTGCCGCGTGCCAGCAGGGGCAAAGACTGAATATCAGATTGAAGAAGCGCAGATGTCACCGGGAATCCTTTGCAAGGGAAAATATCACGCCCCGCATGACCGAATAAAAAAGGCCACCTTGCGGGGTCGTGCAACATAAATGGGAATAATCCGATATTTTACCGCCATCTGCCGTGGATGAAGGCAAAAACACCGAGTGCGACGCATCGTCGACAAGCCCCCCAGTACCAGGCCCGGAGTATCCGGCTGACAAAACCAGATATCTGCTCGGCATCTGAACCCCGACCCTGCCGTTTTTGACAAATTGCTCATCCCGGTCGGGTATGTCACCTTGGTATAAACCCGCAGACTTTTTGCAAAACATTTCGCCTCTATCTTTATTTACATAACATTACATTTTGATTAATTTTGTCATTACTCGGCAAGCATGTTGTTGAGCGATTCTTCTTTACCTTATTGACAATATTGGGAGACAAAATGAAATGTTTATTCCGGTACAAAGCGCTACATGTCCATACGCTTGTTGCGCTTCTATGCGGTGGCTCAGCCTTTGCACCGATTCACGATGCAACGGCCAGCGAGCGCAAGAGCAACACGCAGATTTTCACGCCCAAAGCGCGCGGCGATCGGGAGGGCTTTAGGACATCGGAGTTTTTCGCAAACTGGGGGCTGAATCTTCACAAATTCGATGCGGCCTACGCCTCAGGTGCAACGGGCCAGCACGTGAAGGTGGGACAACTGGACAATCCCCTGTATGTAGCGCATCCCGAACTGGCCGGAATCAACTTCAGCCCCGTAGGCAGTTTCCCTCTGGCTACCAAACCAAAATTTGATGCAGGCACGGGAAAGCCAGCCTATCACGGCATGCATGTGGCTGGCATTATTGCCGCCAGAAAAGACGGTAAAGGCATGCATGGCGGGGCCTTCGGCGCCACCGATTTCGTGGCCGGCGATTTCACGCAACTGTATGACGCGTACCTGCAGGCAGGCGAATCGCTGTCCAAGCTCGGACAAACCATCGTCGACTCGGGCGCTGATTTCATCAATCACAGCTACGGATATAATTTTGGCAATTACGCGTTTCCGGTGACGCTTCCCGACGGAAAAACCGGCGCACATGGTCCCGATATTCGCCACATGCAGCAATATCGGAATAATGCACATATCGAGTTCAGTTCCGCCAACGGTGTTGTCAACGTCAGCTCAGCAGGCAATGATCGCTATTATGCCGCGTTCACTGCGGCGTTCAACAAATATGACGCACGTCCCCGTCTGTTCCGGGGAATCGGCAACGCCACCGGCATCAATAGCATCCCGTATCTGAATTTTCGTGCGCAGGACCTGAGCGACGAGAACTGGAGCCGAATCGAAAAGGGTATCGTGAGCGCCGTCATCCTGAATGGCACAAACGATATCAACAGCTATTCGAACATCTGCGGCATCAGTAAATACTGGTGCATCGGCACCGCCGGCGGCATGCTGGCAGAACCCGATAAAGCGTATGCGACAGCACTGCCTTCCCTGCCTCATTCCGTTGACTACTATTATCCTGACGCAAGCGGCCAGAAATACATTTACGAACAACTGACTGGCAACATTTCTTCTGACAAGTATCGGATTCTGAGCCTTGCCGTGACCAGCAAAGCGCCGCCGGGCTCTCCCGAATCTGTCGTGATGGATCCGAAAAACCTGCAACCCGTCTACCGGATGGCCATGGGCACATCCATGGCAGCCCCCACGTTGACGGCCGGGCTTGCTGTCACAAAGTCCCGGTTTCCCTATCTGCAGAACTGGCAGATTCGTGACATTGTTTTGAGTACAGCACAGGACCTCGGCGCGCCGGGCATTGACCGGGTGTATGGCTGGGGCGCGATGGATCTGGAAGCCGCCATGGGCGGGCCTCGCGCCTTGTTCGCATTGCGCAGGGATTATCTTGAAAAGCTTGAAAAATATGAAACTGAAGCCGCCGACAAATACAATCCCGTCGTTGCACAAGCCGATTATTACGCTACGCAGGCCTACGAATTAAAGCTTCAAATGATCGAAAATGCAAAACGCGCAGACGAAGCGGAAAAAGCAGGCAATAAGGATGAAGCAGCGCGACTGCTCGCCGTGAATAAACAACTTGCGCCACAAGAGGCCGCGTTTCGCAGGCAGGCATATGAGCATGAACTGACGCGCATACAGCCGAATAATGTGGCGGACACACCCGAGAATGCATTTGAATATATCAACTTTGTGGTTGATATTCCGGGCAAAAAATCTGAAACGTGCGCAGCCGACGCATGCGTTGCCGATGCCTGGACCAACGATATTTCAGGCCCGGGCGGACTGGAGAAAAAAGGCAAGGGCCTGTTGGCACTGGCTGGCAACAACCGTTACACCGGCGGCACAAAAATTGCCGACGGCGTGCTGCAGTTCGGCATTGGCGGTACATCCGGCAGCGTGACAGGCGACATTATCAATAACAGCTCGCTGGTTTTTGCACGGTCCGATGAATGGGCCTACAAGGACAGCATCAGCGGTTCCGGAGATGTGTCCATTTTAGGCGGGGGTACTTTCCGTCTGCAGGGCGCCAATACCTACTCTGGTCTCACCCATGTTTATGACGGCCGGTTTGCTGTGGACGGTTCAGCAGCGTCCAGGGCCATCGTGTATGGCGGAGGCATTGTCAGCGGCAACGGCCGGGTCGGTGGCCTTCATGTTCGTCGGGACGGAATCGTTTCACCGGGCAATTCGATCGGCACCCTGACGGTCGCAAAATCAGATGCGGCAGGGACAGGCAACGCGGTGTTTGAACCGCATTCGCGGCTGGCCATCGAAATCGACGGCCAGGGTCACCATGACGTATTGAAGGTTGAAAACGAAGCGCAGATCCACGGCGGTCTGGTCGATGTCGGCATTGCCAGTCTGTCCAGGCCGCAGTTGGCGCAACAGCTCAGACAGAGCACGCATAAGCCATATACCATTCTGACTGCCGGCGCCGGTGTGACGGGGACATTCGATCACGCGCGCCTGGATATGAACCTGCCCTTTATCGCCGCCGGCTTGCGCTATTCACCTCAAACAGTTGGGCTGACCCTGGGTCGAAACAATCTTGCTTTTTACGATGTCGGCCAAACACATAACCAGAAGCAGATCGGTAGCGGCATTGAGTCATTGACGCCAGGTCTTCCGTTATACGATGCGTTGCTGACATCGGCATCACGCCAGGAAGCAATCGACAGTTTGCAGCAGTTGTCCAGTGTAGACATTCATGCGTCACTCAAACAGGTATTGATTAGCGACACCCGATTCATGCGTGAGGCTGTCCTCGGTCGCGTAGGAAATATCTCGGTCCCGACTGGCGGCGCCGGAGTCGACCGCGAACCGCTCGCGGTTGCGAGCACGAACGTGTGGGGCAAGGTGCTGGGCTCGTGGCAAAAACACAAGGGCGATGGCAACGCCGCCCGGCTGGATCGAAATACCGGCGGCCTGATCTTCGGCGTAGATCATTTATTCAACCCCAATTGGCGTGCCGGTGCGTTGGTCGGCTTGTCCAATAGCTCGCTCAAGAGCGATCACGCTTCAGCCAAAGTGGACAGTTACCAGCTCGGCGCGTATGCCGCGACAGAACACGACCGTCTCGGGCTGCGTGTGGGGGCCACCCTGGCTCACCATGAAATCACCACCCGACGCGCTGGCTATTTCGATATGATATCCAGGAACGAAGCCGATTACAGCGCAAACAGCCTGCAAGTCTATGGCGAGCTGGGATACAAGTTTGCGGCCAATGCCGTTGTCATCGAACCGTTTGTCAACAGTGCGTATACGCATTTGCGGACCAGCGCATTCGAAGAGGATGGCGATGCCAGCGTGGCATCCGGCAAACGTCAATCTGCCAATGTGGTTTCCAATACCCTGGGGGCAAGGATCTCCAATACCATTGAAAGCGGCTCCGGTACCGAGTTCAGACTGTCAGGCATGATCGGCTGGAATTACAACTTTGGAGATATTGACCCGGTTGCCTCTGTGAAGTACCAGGGCGGCAAGACGTTTGACGCCAGAGGGACTCCGATTTCCCGAAGCGCATTCGTAACCGAGCTGGGTGTGCAGGCAGCCTTCAAAAAGAGCCTCTCGGGAGGTTTATATTACGACGGCCGATTCGGCAAGAAAGTTTCGGACCACGCTTTATCGCTGGGTATTCGCTATACCTTCTGATCAGCGGAAGTATGGCAAAAGCGCCGCTCATCATGACGTATGACGTACGTCATTAAATAACACCTCAAAAGTTGGATTGGTGTCCAATTTTTGAGGAGCAATTCATCGCAGCGGTGATCACAAACCCCAGGGATTGATCACGTTAAGCCCCGCAGCTTCCAGAAAGAGTGATATCTCGAGGAGTGGCGCTCTGGTTATGCCATTCAAACTTCATTGGTTTGCCAGGCGTTTTATCGCGGATATAATCAAAAAGACCAGCTTCCTCGACCGTCAAGCCGCCGGCCTCACGTGCTATTGAACTGAGCAGGCTACCGAATTTAATCTGTTGATGCGGTTGAGCCGGATTCCGCAGTATCGCTTTTTTCATTTTTACCTCCATGCTTATCGGCTTCATCACAGAATTGCCTGCAATCCTTTGTCGGCGATTATGTTGAGCAATTTTAACGCAGGCCCCGCCGGACGTGTATATCCCTGCTCCCATTTGCGCACAGTTGAGACGGTGGTATGTAAATGAAGCGCAAAGACTGGCTGACTAACATTGAGCGATTCGCGTAATTTTCGTATTTCCGACGCAGAGAAATCCCTGACCGGTGCAGGGAAAAGGGTGTCGAAATCACGCATGGTTGTCTTACTGATCGCTCCAGCACTTTGTAGTTCAGCCAATTCAGTGCGTAACGATTCAATGATTTTTCCAGTCACAATCTAACTCCTGTAAAACGTCAGTTTGTAAGGCAAGAGCGAGTTCATTCTCCGAAAGCGCCAGAAATATTTTGCCAGCATAGCGTAACGCCTGTTGTTCTTTCAAAGTAATGTTGGACAGCTCACTCTTCACAAAGCCGTGCAGGAAAATATATCGATTGCCGGTTCGAACTGACACTAAGGTCCGATATCCGCCCCTCTTGTCACTCCCCACCCTAGGAACTCTTTTTTTATAAAGACATCCTCCTAGATCAGCGTCAACCAATCCGTGCTCCATTTCCATTACCGCCCAACATAAAGTAGCATCAGCCAGGTTTTCACGCACTTGCCGTTTTGCAAACTCTCTACGCTTTAATACTTTCATAGTGCCACTGCTAACTAATGAATTTTAGCAGTGTACCCGTTACGGGTAGGGTTTTCTATTGTGGAAACCCGTAAAAAAACCCCGCTACGACGCATTGTCGCAACGGGGTTCACAGACAGGCCGTTCTATTGAACGGCGCAGTAAGTCTTACTTGATTTGCTGAGCCAGCTTGCCGGCCGCGTAGGCGGCTGCCATATCTGACAGGGGAATAGGCTTGATTTTGCTGGCGTTGCCGGCAGTACCGAATTCCTGATAGCGGGCCACGCAGATTTTCTTGGCTGCTTCGCGGGCTGGTTTATTGTATTCGCGAGGGTCGAACTTGCCTGGGTTTTCGCCCATGAAGCGACGAATGGCGCCGGTCATGGCCAGACGGATATCAGTGTCGATGTTGACCTTGCGCACGCCAAACTTGATGGCTTCCTGAATTTCTTCAACCGGCACGCCATAGGTTTCTTTCATGTCACCACCGAACTCACGGATTTCAGCCAGCAGTTCCTGGGGAACACTGGAGCTGCCGTGCATGACCAGATGGGTATTGGGCAGGCGGGCGTGAATTTCCTTGATGCGGCTGATAGAGAGAATATCGCCTGTAGGCTTGCGAGTAAATTTGTAAGCGCCGTGGCTGGTGCCAATTGCAATGGCCAGGGCGTCCAGCTGGGTGCGACGAACGAAGTCCGCAGCCTGCTCGGGGTCGGTCAGCAGTTGCTCCATGGTCATGGTGCCTTCAGCGCCATGTCCGTCTTCCTTGTCACCTTTCATGGTTTCAAGTGAACCCAGGCAGCCAAGCTCGCCTTCAACCGTCACGCCAACCTTGTGCGCCAGGTCGACAACCTGTTTGGTTACGTCTACGTTGTATTCGTATTCGGCAATGGTTTTGCCGTCGGCCATGAGCGAGCCATCCATCATCACGCTGGAAAAACCAAGATTGATTGCGCCCTGACAGACTTCCGGCGACTGGCCATGATCCTGGTGCATGACGACCGGGATCTCGGGATAGCTTTCCACGGCTGCCTGGATCAGGTATTTAAGAAAGCCTTCGCCTGCATATTTGCGCGCACCAGCAGACGCCTGCATGATGACCGGGCTGTTGGTTTCCTTGGCCGCTTCCATGATAGCCTGCACCTGCTCCAGATTATTCACGTTGAAGGCGGGAATGCCATAGCCGTTTTCGGCGGCATGATCCAGTAATTGGCGCATAGAAACGAGTGCCATGTAACGATCTCCTGAAATTGAAAAGTATCTGAATAACCGCTATTTTAAGTGGGAAACCGCATATAGGGCTTAGTAACCCTGCTTTTTACCAAATTTACCAATTGTGACAACAGGCATCTCAGGATTTCGGCTCCCGACGGGCCGATTTTGGTCGAAATGCATTGACAATCTCTGTTTGGGTTTCAATATAGGGACCGCCGATCAAATCAATGCAATAGGGCACGGCGGCAAAAATCCCGGGCACGCTCACCCTTCCCTCACCATCGCGCAGTCCTTCCAGGGTTTCCTGAATCGCCTTCGGTTGCCCCGGCAGATTGATAATGAGGGCAGCATGCCTGTCTGCCTCACGGATGACCGCCACCTGGCGTGACAAAATGGCCGTCGGCACGAAAGCCAGGCTGATCTGGCGCATCTGCTCGCCGAAACCGGGCATTTGTTTGGTGGCGACAGCCAGGGTCGCCTCAGGCGTGACATCCCGCCGCGCCGGCCCCGTCCCGCCCGTAGTCAAGACCAAATCACAGCCCTGTTCATCAACCAATTCAATCAGCGTATCTGAAATGACCTGCTGCTCGTCTGCGACCAGCCTTGTGCAGCTGCGAAATGGCGATTGCAATGCCCGGGCCAGCCAGGCTTCAAGGGAGGGAATGCCTTTGTCTTCGTATACGCCCGAGGTCGCCCTGTCGGAGACGGAAACCAGGCCGACAATCAGTTCATCGGGATGAGATCGTTTCATTGCAGTTGTGTTCATTTCAATCCTGATACCTGGTAACGGCGATTCTGCAGGCAAGGCAGCAGTTCACGGACTTCAGCGATGCGCTGTGAAGACAGGGTATGTACCGCGAGCCCCGGGTCGGCGGTTGCCGTGCCCAGCACCATACCCAGCGGGTCCACAATCATGCTCAGGCCACAATTGCGCGGTGCCGTCTGGCCCGATGCCAGCACATAACTGGTGTTTTCAATGGCGCGGGCGCGCAGCAGAATTTCCCAATGGTTTTCCTTGAGCGGACCGGCCAGCCAGGCAGCACTCACTGACAGGACATCGGCGCCCTGGTCGATCAGCGCGCGCGCCAGTTCGGGAAAGCGCAGATCGTAGCAATTGATCAGGCCCACCCGAAAGCCCTTGATGTCAAACAACCCCAGTTCGCTGTTTTTTGCTCCAAAGTTGCCGGGCCGCACCTTGTCGGACTCCTTGAACTTGAACGCGTCATAAACATGCATTTTAGTGTAGCGAAGCACTTCGGCACCGCTGTTGTCCAGTACGAGCAACTGATTGGTCACGCGTTCGTCGCCAGGCTGATCGGCCAGGCTGAGCACACCCACGACAATGTGCATGGCATTGTCGCGCGCCAGATCCTGCATGAAACGGATGAAGGACGGTGAGTTGTTGCCTGCTGTTTCACGCAATTGCGGCAATGGCGAGCCGAAAGAACACATGGAGGCTTCGGGCAATACCAGCAGCTCTACGCCCTGCTCTGCGGCCTGCGCCACCAGCGTGCGAATGTGTTCTTTATTGGGTTCGATTTCGTTGACGGCAGCGAACTGACCGACGCCAACTTTAAGTTGTGATTGATCTGCGATTGTTTCCATGGGACACCTGAATGAACGGTTCATTCCATTATGCAATAGTTTGAGGACGATGTGTCCTGTATGCAACCTGTGTGTACTATCTATGCAGAATACGTTCCCGATTTGCGGTCGTACCGAGAGATCAGGGCTGCTGTCCGACCCGTCGCAGCTGCGCGCCACGAACGTGAATACGCACGCGATCCTCGGGCTGATCACTTCGATTGCGCGCTTCGATCAGATGCGTGCCCGGGGCCGGATACCAGGCAAACGGATTGGACTGGCCCAAAAACCGACCGTCGACAAACCAGCGCACCCCTTCCGGCATACTGCCGCTGGGCGTGACGGCCAGCAACTGCAGTCGCTGGTTCGCCTGTGGGATGTCGGGATCAAGAGCAATGATCGTGCCGTCTGCGGGCGTGCGGATTGTCATGCGACCCGAAACCGGCGCGACAGCCGAACCGGCCAGCGCGATACGGGACATTTCGGTACCCGGCAAAAAATACTCAGTGCGCGCCGCTTCCAGATTATTTTCAAACGTAATATTTTTACGAGCCAAGGCTGCCGGCATTGCGGGCGCGCGGCTGGCCTGTTCGCGATGCAGATACCGCATGATGTCATGCCAGACCGGCCCCGCGCCCGTCACGCCGCTGACTTGTCGCATGCTGGCGCCGGTGCTGTTGCCGACCCACACGCCCACGGTATAGTGCTCGGACCACCCTACCGTCCAGTTGTCCCGCATATCCTTGCTGGTGCCGGTTTTGACTGCCGTCCAGAACGGCGTCGACAGCGCGCTATCCAGCCCAAACGTGCGCGCACGCGCCTGGCGGTCGGCCAGCATGTCTCCCACCAGCCAGGCCGCTTCATCGCTCATGATGCGACGAGCGCCGGCAACGGTGCCGACACCCCAGTCAACTTCACTGTACAGGCCGCGATTGGCCAGCGCACGGTAGGCATTGGTCAATGACAGCAGCGTGACGTCGGCACTACCCAGTGCCAGACTGTAACCGTAATAATCGCCGGATTCGGTCAGCGGCAATCCGAGTTGCAGCAGGCGCTGGTGAAAGACATCGGGCGTCACCATCACCAGCAACCTCACGGCAGGGATATTCAAAGACGAGGCCAGGGCAGTACGGGCGCTAACCCAGCCACCGAATTGTTTATCGTAATTCTGCGGGACATATAGTCCGTTGCCGGTCGGCAAATTGACGGCACTGTCATCCAGCAGCGAAGCGGCCGTAATCCGGCGTTGCTCAAGCGCCTGGGCATACAGAAACGGTTTAAGAGTGGAACCCGCCTGGCGCATCGCGGCCGCATTGTCAACGTAACGGGCAGTCGCCAGATCGCCCGAGGATCCGACATAGGCAAGAATGCGTCCGCTGCGATTGTCCAGCACCACTGCAGCAGCATCATTGGCATGGCTGTGGCGAATCTGGTGGACAACCCGATTGATGATTGTCTGGACCGTGCGTTGCAAACGCCCATCAATGGTCGTATCTACCCGCTCTTGCTGCGGCATGGACAGGGCGAGTCTGCGCCGCGCAAAATGGGAAGCGGCAAAAGGATCGTCCAGCAACGTGTCGCTGGTATGGCCCAGCTGGTATTCTGTGAAACCGGCAAGGTGATCACAATATTGCGATTGTGATTGCGCTGTCAAAAGACCGCAAGCCCGTTTCGCAATGACCGCGGGGGACGCATTAGGTGCGCGCAGCATCGCCGCCAGCACCGCACTGTCTCTGCTGTCCAGCCCTGCGGGATATTTGCCGAACAGGCTGCGCGCGGCCGCCGTCACGCCCGACAACTCGCCGCGCCAGGGAACCAAATTCAGATAGGCTTCAAGAATCTGCTGCTTGCTCCAATGCCGCTCCATCGCCCACGCCTGCGCCATCTGCCGGAGTTTCTGCGTCACCGTACGCCGGCCTGACCGAGGGTCCTGGCTTTGCAGCATCCCGGCCAGTTGCATCGTCAGCGTGGAGCTACCGCGCATGCGGTGACCAAACAGTCGATCGCGCAATGCGCCGCCAAGCGCAAGGACGTCCACCCCCCAGTGCCGATAGAAACGCCTGTCTTCTGACAGCAGCACCGCGCTGACCAGGGCTGGCGAAATGCCGGACAACGGCGTCCAGTTATCGCGCCGTTCATGGTACTCGCGCCGGACTCGTTCCAGCACCGCCCCTTCCCGGTCCAGCAGTGTCAGATAAGACGTGCGATATCCCTGGCGTACGGCATCAAAGGACTGCACCGGCAGACGGGCAATGTGGATGGCCGCTGCCACACATGCAACGAGCAACAGCAGGAATACCCCAGCCAGGATGTTGCGCCAGCGACGGCGCGCCTCCCGATCGGACGCCCTTACTGTCATGGCCTCGCGGCATCAGCAGGTGCTGGTGCCGGAGAAACGACAGCGGGCCCATCCATTGCCGGTGCAGCGTCGGCCCCGCTTTGCACAGGTTCGCCTTTCTGGGCACCAATGATAAACCTGTCGGTGTTGGGCGATTCTCCAAAAACCTGCGGCGCATACATGGCTTCGACCCGGGTCGCCGGCAGGCTGTAGCTGCCAGGCGTGTTCAGCCTGACGGTATATTCCAGCGAGGTTTTGCCAGCCGGCAACCAGGCATAGTAGGCTCGATACAGCTCGCTTTTTCTCTCGGCAAAGCTGGGCGACATGCCCTGCTCATCCTGCTTCTCGCCCTCGGTCGCCACAGCAGAGTCGCGCCCCATTCCCCCGCCCAGTATCGTCGCGCCCGCCGGAACCGGATCACTGACCACCACCCAGTTCATGGCCGTCTTGGCCGTGATATTCAAATGAACACGATAAATATCGCCAACCGACCAGCTGCCATTGTTCGCCTGCGATACCGGGGTGATCTGTCGATCAATGGTGTAACCGGCATACACAGCCTTGGTCACAGGCACAGCAGCCAGTGCGCCCATGGAAGCCCATACCCGTCCGGTTCCCTGCAGAGAGAGTGACAACTGTTGCGGCTCACTATTTTTCCATGGTGCCAGAATTTTCTGAGTCGGCAGCAGTCCTTCCCAGATCTGGTCTGCAGTTGCCGCCTTGTCGGCAGCCACCTTCAGCGACATGGTAAGCGTGCCCTTGACCGGTGTTTTTTCAAAGGCAGCACTGAATGCGCGCACGGCGAGGGTGCCCCACACGTTGGCAGTGGTTGTGGACCAGGTTCCCCGCTGCTGCTGACCTAGCAGGCCCGTCATCAGCACGGGAATGTCCTTCTCCCAGGCCTTGTTGTTCATCACTGTGGTCAACAGCTTGGCCGTCACCGTGGCGCGGTTGCTCATCATCCACCACGGATAGGCATCGGCGTCATCGGCAAAGATCAAGCTGGTGCCCTGGCGGCTCATGCGCGACAACAGCGCGGAACGCAGCGATGCCATTTCCTTTGCCTGATCCGGCAAAGCCTTGACGCGAGATACAACGCCAAGCCAGTCAACCAGCGCGGCCGTACTCATGCGCTCACGGTCAAACTCGATCGTTGACATCAAACGCGGCGTGACCATCCCGACCCGCGACATGGCCTCCAGCACCATGAGCTTGCGCTCGGCCGTGTCCTGTTTCGGCTGCCATGCAGTAGAACGGATCTTGCCGGTCACATATGCCATCAACCCTTCCAGCATTTTTTCGCGGTAGGCCTGTGGAATCGCGTAGGGCTGCTCGCCCCGGCTGGCCTCGTGAGAAACCGCCAGCAGATGTGCGGTCAACACCTCATCGCCGCGCAAACCGGGGAAATAAGCGACCAGGCCGTGATCGTCCATATACAACGGCAGGCGATCCATCAATGCAGACCAGCGCTGGGGATTGTCGATACCGATGGCGATGGACGACAGTTGCTCCAGGCAGGTGAACTGATAATCGGTGAACCAGCGGCGCACCGGCTCCAGCCCCTTGGCCAGCGATGTGGACAGTTGCACCTGCACACCGCCCTGCGGATGGCCATCCGCAGCATTCAGGGCGCCGGCAGGCGGCTGCACGGGCAAGTTCCGGATGGGCTCGTCAGACCGGACCGACTGCAGCGTAGCCTGGCGTAATGTAACAGGTACTGTCGGAATGAGCAGTTGCGAGACCTCCACCCGGTCTGTCGCATCCCCGCCGGGCGCCTGTGCGGCAGACGCAACACCGCGTTCCTGTGCATCAAAGCGCCACTTCAACGTCTGCGCGGTATGGCCCACGGGCAGTTTGGCCATATCCACATCCCAGACAACACGGGCAGAAGACTGGGCGTCCAATGTCACTGTCTGCCTGTCGAGCGCGAGAGGCGCGAGCGATTCGCTGCTCAGGCGCGCACCCGCCTCGACTTGCATGATGCGATCGGTGGCGTTACGCAGTGTGACAACGGCGCTGTAATGATCGTTGGTACGTGCTACCAAAGGCAGGCCGGATATAATTTGCAGATCCTGTGTCGATACAATCTGGCTGCTTGCCTGACCAAAACGGTCGGCGCCAAGCTCGGCGACTGCCGCCAGCCGGAACCCTGAAATCGCATCGTTCAGGCTGAATGGTACGGTAGCCTGGCCTTGTGCATCCAGCACAATGTCCGGTTTCCAGTACACCAGACTGTCCAGCACTTCGCGAGTGGGCGCGCCGCCCTGCCCGCCTCCACCGCCCGGCGGCAGCGACTTGCGACCATAATGACGCCGCCCCACCACTTCCATCTGGGCAGTCGCGGTTTCAACGCCATAGGCACGTTCGCCCATCATGGCCTTGACAATATCCCAGCTCTGATTAGGCGCGAGCTCCAGCAGCGCTTCATCAACAACGGCCAGCGCCACACTCGCGTTCGCAGCAGGACTGCCATCGGGCAGCGTAGCGCGAATCGTCGCGGTGGCCTGATCACGAATATGGTAGCGTGATTTATCGGTCGTGATGCTGACGTTCATCGCATTTTTGTCGCTGCGTACCCGAATGGCCGCCAGCCCGTAGCGGTAGGCCGGTTTGGCCAAATCAATCAGTGCCGTGGGAGCGGCTGCTTCGGCCTCACCCCAGGTCAGGTCGGGATTCTGCGCGGAGTCACGGATGCGTCCGCGCAAGGCCAGCACCGACACATACACATTGGGCCCCCATTCGGGCCGGATATCAAGAGAAAAGGAAGGGTTGGTGCCGGACAGGGCGATTTGCCTCGTCTCCAGCACGCCCTCGCGTTCAATGGCCACCAGGGCGTTTGCCTGCCGAAACGGCATGCGCACCTGAAACTGTGCAGAGTCACCTGGACGATATTCCTTTTTGTCAGGAATGATGTCGATACGGTCGTTGTTCTCTCCCGAGAACCACATTTCGCCTTCGCCCACGACATAAACCGTTGATTCGGCCTGAGCATGACGCCCTTGTGTATCGGTCACTTCCGCCACCAGATTCACGCGTCCCTGCTCTTTCAGACTGATATCGCATGCGAACTTGCCGTCGGGACCGCTGGTGCCCTGGCACACAGTTCCCAGATCACGCGCGACACGATGCGTGTCATAACTATAAAAACCGCCGACAAGACGCTTGCGTACCGACTGATAGGTATAGCTTACCGCCCGAACCGTCACCGGCACCTGTGCCGCAGGCTTGCCATTGGTGTCAAGCGCCACAACCGAAACGCCCGCAGCCTTTTCCTGCTGCATGAGATAGCCACTGCGAATACCGGCCAGGTAGGCAGCCGGCCAGACCGGCACACTGCGGCTGAGGGTTTGCACCTGGCCGTTAGGGTCCATGAAACTGCCCTCGAACGTGATGTTGCGTGGTCTGTCGGAAGCGGGCAGCGCATCCAGCGTCAACGACCCGCGCCCCTGGCCATCCAGCACCAGCTTCTGTTTGTTCACAATAATGCGACTGGAGTCATCATCGCTCGTTTCGTCTCCTTGTGCATCACTGTCTTCTGCTGCGTCTGCCGAAGACTGGGGCGGGTCGAATGAATAATCGTCGTAATCACGGAAAGCCACAACACGGTTGCGCGACAGGGCCGAAATATCGACGGGCAGCTTACCCGCTGCGCCGCCGGACAAATAGTGCATTTGCATGTCCAGCTTGACAGCCGAAGGCGCCACGAGCGGCCCCTGCCCGCCTGTGGCGTTACTCACCGAAATGGTCCCGGCCAGCAGCGGCAGCTTGAAGTCCTCGACGCGGAACTCGCCGGTCTCATAGGATTGTCCGTCCGGGTCCAGCACGATCCGATACTGGCCGCGCTTGATATCCTCAGGAATTTTCCATTCGGAGGTGCTGTACAATCCGCCTCCCGGTGTATCTTTCCAACTGAGCGGGAAGGTATATTTATCTTCACCGCCGACCAGTTCGATGCTGACTTTGGCCGGCAATGCGGCGCGCGCCGGCAACCCGAAACCATCGCGCGTCAGGGTCCGCATCAGGTGTTTCATGGATGCCGTCTCGCCGGCACGAAACAGGCTGCGATCCAGAATCGTATGCGCACGCACGGTGGGCTGCGCGGCGGTATCGGTCGGTACATTAAAGCGCCATGATTCAATCCCGTTATCCCAGGAGGTGAACGCAAACGAGTAGTCGCCCGTGCCGCCCGCCTGGGGGTGGTCAGCGTCAATACGGGCCGACACAAACAGGCCCGACAGCTCTGTCGATGAGCAGTAATCTTCACCCTTGACCGCCTTGCGATGATGCCAGATGCCATCGCTGCCGGTCTGCCCCGAGGCCAGCGCCTTGCCCGCACAATCGAGCACATTGATCTGCGCATTGGCTACCGGTTTGGCGTCATCCAGCGTGGTAACCCAGACCAGCAAATCGTCCCGGCCTTTCTTGACATGCACTGCCAGATTGGTGACCAGCACCGAGGTGCGTACGTACATGGGATTTTTATTGGCAAGCAAGGCCTGTCCCAGGATGGCCGATTTGGCCTCCAGCACATGGAATCCGGGGTTTTGTAGCGGCACGCCCAGGGTTTCAAACTCGCGACGCTTGGCCGCTGTTTTCACCTCGGGCACGGACAGCGTCTTGGCGCCCGGATTTTCCGACAACATGGACACCGAACGCGTGTCGATATAAACCGGATTTTTTTCAGTATAACTGTCCGGCTGATCGTTCATGACCGCGCGAATATTGCGTGCTGTCAACGACGTTTCATTCAGCCTGCGAACGCGCGCAAAGGCTTTGAGCACATCGGCATCCTCCTGAGGCACATAGTCGCGAATCGTGCCGGGCGACAGCGTCTGATCTTTCAGGGAGAGCTGATTTTCAATATAACGTACCGTCAGCGGCACCTGCCAGGGTGCTGCTCCGTCCGGGCTATCGGCGCGACACTCGATGATGCCGAAAGTCGCGGAAGAAAACTTGAGCATGGGCGAATAAGCCGCCATGCGAATTTTCATGGGGAACTGCGCCGCATTGCTCAGGGCTCGTCCCGAATCATCCTTGATCGTCGTCGGCACATTGAGCGTCAGCGTTTCGTTTTCGGCGAAAGGACCGGGAAATTTTACGCCGCTTACAGTGCTATCGCTCTCGTCCATCTCGGCCGGGTATTTTTTCCCCGAAACGCTTTCAAGCGTTACTGACCGGATATCGCCGGCATCGACCGAGTCACTGAGGGTCAGGTAGATAGGCCTGGCGGGAGAACAGTTCGCATTCTGGTTTTCACGCGAGCAGGAAAAACCTGCGGAAAAGTCCTTGCGTACCTCAAACTCATGCTCATACGCCTTTTTCATCGGCACGCCGCCGCGACTGGCCACATCTGCTGAAATCAACAGGCGGCCCTTGGCGCCGGACGGCAGGCGTCGCGCGCATTGCACAAACGCGATATTGTCGGCCTCGTCCTCCAGGTAACGCCGGGCCTGTTCAATAATTGTCTTTTTTTCCTGTTCCGACAGCACCTTTACAGGAATCTGCTCGCCGAGCCCTTCCACCACACACGCCGCATGTTCCTGCAGGCTGGACGGATTAACTGGCAGGTTGAAGCGCACTGTAAAAGCCTGGTCTTCGCTCGCGTTCTGCGACGGGCCGACTGAGTCGACAGCCAGCTTGCCGGTATCAAAATGGTATGTTTTCTGGGCGGTGACGGGTTTGCCGGCAGTGTCGCGAAAGTCGGGGTCAGGCGTAATGACGCATTGCACGCCGGCGGGCAACGTACCTTCGAATTCGTAGGACCAGTGTGCACCATCGGACCACTTTCCGTGACCTTTGATCTCGGTGCCGCGGCAACTGACCGACACCGGCGCCGGCAAGTCAATGCGTCCCAAAGGAGTGACATTGGTGCTGAAGACCACATCAATGGTCGACACCTTGCTCTGTGTGCCGGTCGGCGAAACCGACGCGATATTGGCGGCGCCTGCCGTGGAAACGAAACCGGTCAGAGCCAGTACGGCTCCTGCTACATATGCGCATTTCATAGTCACTGCCTTGATAAAGGTATATCAGGGCCACGTCCAGGGCCGCTGGCTGACTGAAATCATAACAGAAGTCGGACCTTGCAGCGACGGACGAATGTCAGAAATAACGCAGGGCCCAGCGACGGAGATGTCGCTGAGCAAGCCAACGGGAACGATCCCGCTCCTTATCCCTGATTGCGCTGTTCCAGTATTTCAACAGCGGGCAGGGTCTTGCCTTCCAGAAACTCCAGGAACGCGCCGCCACCGGTGGAGATATAACCCACTTTGTCGGTGATTCCGAACTTGGAGATAGCTGCCAGAGTGTCGCCACCGCCAGCGATGGAAAAGCCATTCGAGGCGGCAATGGCTTCGGCAACCTTGCGGGTACCGTTGGCAAAGGCATCGAATTCAAACACCCCGACCGGACCGTTCCATACAATCGTGCCGGCATTTTTCAGGATCTCTGCCAGCTCGGTGGCCGTGTTTTCGCCAATGTCGAAAATCATGTCATCATCTTCAACCGCATCGGCCGATTTTGCTTCGCCTTTAGCCTGTGCAGAAAACTCCTTGCCACATACTACATCGCTCGGAATCGGAACCGATGCCCCGCGTTTTGCCATCAGGTCAATGACCGCTTTAGCCTGATCGATCTGATCGGGCTCAGCCAGGGATTTGCCGATTTTCTTGCCGCTGGCCAGCATGAATGTGTTGGCGATACCGCCGCCCACAACCAGTTGATCCACTTTATCAGCAAGCGATTGCAGAATGGACAGTTTGGTAGAGACCTTGGAACCGCCGACAATTGCGACCAGCGGGCGCTTCGGACTTTGCAGCGCTTTACCCAATGCGTCCAGTTCGGCTTCCAGCAAGGGACCCGCGCAGGCGATCGGCGCAAATTGGGCGATGCCGTGCGTCGTGGCTTCAGCACGATGTGCGGTGCCGAAGGCGTCATTGGCATAGACATCACACAGCGCCGCCATTTTTTTGGACAGTGCCTCATCGTTTTTCTTCTCGCCCTTGTTGACGCGGCAGTTTTCCAGAAGAACGACTTGACCGGGCTCAACATTGACGCCGTCGACCCAGTTCTGCACCAGTTGCACGGGTTTGCCCAGCAGTTCGCTCAGGCGTTGGGCGACCGGCGCCAGGGTATCCTGCGGAGCCAGCGTGCCTTCGGTGGGACGGCCCAGATGCGATGTCACCATCACTGCGGCGCCGGCATCCAGCGCCATCCGGATTGCGGGTACCGATGCACGGATACGGGTATCTTCGGTGATGCTGCCATCATCGGCCAGGGGCACGTTCAAATCAGAACGGATAAAAACACGTTTGTCTTTGAGCTGGCCATTTTTCGCCAGGGCAGAAAGCGTTTGTACATTCGCCATATTCTTTTCACTCCTTGGTGTTATCGTAAAAACGGCACTGCCCGCCGAAGCGCGCAATGCCGTTTGCAATACTTTTGGCAGTCGCCAAAGCTTATTTGGCTGACATCAGGGCAACCGTGGTGTCGAGCATGCGATTGGAGAAACCCCATTCGTTGTCGTACCAGGAAGCCACCTTAACCAGTTTTCCGGACACTTTGGTCTGGGTTGCGTCAAACGTGCTTGACGCTGGATTGTGATTGAAGTCCACAGAAACCAGTGGCGCTTCGTTGTAGTCCAGAATGCCTTTGAGTGCACCTTCCGAGGCTTTTTTCAGGATGCTGTTGACTTCATCAACCGTGGTATCACGTTTGGCGATAAACGTCAGGTCCACCAGCGACACGTTGATCGTGGGAACGCGGACAGAGTAGCCATCCAGTTTGCCGTTCAGTTCAGGCAGTACCAGACCGACAGCCGCCGCGGCACCGGTTTTGGTGGGGATCATGCTCATGGTCGCTGAACGTGCACGGCGCAGGTCTTCGTGATAAACGTCTGTCAATACCTGGTCATTGGTGTAGGCATGGATGGTTGTCATCAGACCGGTTTCCAGGCCCAGCGCTTCGTGCAGCGGCTGCACCAGCGGAACCAGGCAGTTGGTGGTGCAAGACGCATTGGAAATGACAGTATCAGAGGCTTTGAGCACCTGATGGTTTACGCCGTAAACAATGGTCGCATCCACGTCTTTGCCACCGGGTGCGGAAATGATGACTTTTTTGGCGCCGCCCTTCAGGTGCGCACTGGCTTTTTCCTTGGAGGTAAAAAAGCCCGTACATTCCATCACGACGTCTACCTTCAGGTCGCCCCAGGGCAGCTCTGCAGGATTGCGATTGGCCAGCACACGGATTTTGTCGCCATTGATGACCATGTAGTCGCCATCGACGGTAACAGTGCCAGGGAAGCGGCCATGCGCTGTGTCATACTGGGTCAGGTGGGCATTGGTTTTGGGATCGCCCAGATCGTTGATCGCGACGATTTCAATATCATGCTTTTTACCACCTTCATAGTGAGCGCGCAGTACATTGCGGCCGATGCGGCCATAGCCGTTAATTGCAACACGAATGGTCATTACATTCTCTCCTGTTTTATAAAACCTGTTTAACCGTATTTGCCACGTTCTCAGCGGTCAATCCGAAATGCTTGAACAAGACGCCGGCGGGGGCCGATTCACCGTAGGTGTCCAGGCCGACGGCCGCACCTTCGCGTCCGATGTATTTGTACCAGCCAGCCGTGACGCCAGCTTCCACAGAAACTGCGGGCAGCGTCGTCGGAATCACGCTATTGCGCCACTCGGCACTCTGGCGATCGAAGACGGATGTGCTGGGCATGGACACGACACGAACCGGAATATTGTCTTTGGCCAGCAGTGCCTGCGCTTCAAGCGCCAGGCTCACTTCCGAACCGGTAGCAATGATAACGGCCCTGGCCCCTTCTGCGTCACGCAAGACGTAACCACCTTTTTCAATGTGTTCGACGGTTGCAGCGTCGCGCTCGACAAAAGGCAGATTCTGGCGGGACAGCAACAGCGCAGTCGGCCCCCCCTGCTGCACATTCATGCCGACGCTGACCGGACGCGATACCGCAGATTTCCAGGCAATGGCGGTTTCAGTCGTATCGCAGGGACGCCAGACATCAAGATTGGGAATCAGACGCAGGCTGGCAGCGTGTTCGACGGACTGGTGAGTCGGGCCGTCTTCACCCAGACCGATGGAGTCGTGTGTGAAAATATGGACGACGCGCTGCTTCATGAGCGCCGCCATGCGGATGGCGTTACGGGAATAATCGGAGAAAGTCAGGAAGGTGCCGCCAAAAGGCAGATAGCCGCCGTGCAGCGCAACGCCATTCATAATGGCCGCCATGCCGAATTCTCGCACGCCATAATTGATGTGGCGACCGAACTTCAGATGACCGTCGGTGCCGCTGCGCACGGCGCCGGCCCCTTTCCAGTCGGTGAAGACCGAACCGGTCAGGTCGGCTGACCCGCCCAGCATTTCGGGCAGGATCTCGGCCAACGCCGTAATGGCGAACTGGGAAGCCTTGCGCGATGCCACGGTTTCCGCCTTGCCAAGGGTCTCCTGGAGGAAGGAGGCAAATTTTTCTGCAAAATTTTCAGGCAGCTGGCCCGTCATGCGCCGGTTAAATTCTTCGGCTTCCTGCGGATAGTCGATGGCATACAGGGCAAACTGTTTTTTCCAGTCACGCTGAATCTGATCGCCACGCTCGCGCTGGCTCCATCCGGCATAGACTTCTTCGGGAATATCAAAGGGTGGCAGCGTCCAGCCGATGGCTTCGCGGGTGGCGGCGATTTCGACCGCGCCCAGGGGCGATCCGTGCACTTTGTCGCTGCCCTGCATATTGGGCGCACCCTTGCCGATCGTTGTTTTGCAGATGATCATGGTCGGACCGGAAGAGCCACGCTGCGCCTGCTGCTTGGCCTTGGCAATGGCATGGTCAACCGCAACCACGTCATGCCCGTTCACGCCACGGATGACATTCCAGCCATAACCTTCGAATCGCTTGGCGGTATCGTCGGCGAACCAGTGCTCAACCTTGCCATCAATGGAAATACCATTATCATCATAAAGCACGATGAGTTTGGACAGCCCCAGCGTGCCCGCCAGCGAACAGACTTCGTGGGAAATTCCTTCCATGAGGCAGCCGTCGCCGACAAAAGCATAGGTGAAATGGTCGACGATTTTACGATCAGGCTTGTTGAATTCGGCAGCCAGCAGTTCTTCTGCCAGCGCAAAACCGACCGCATTTGAAAGCCCCTGGCCCAGCGGACCGGTGGTGGTTTCTACCCCTGCCGTGATACCCACTTCGGGGTGGCCGGGTGTTTTGGAGTGCAACTGACGAAATTGTCGCAATTGCTCCATGGGCAGATCATAGCCGGTCAGATGCAGCAGCGAATACAGCAACATGGAACCATGTCCATTGGACAGAATAAAACGGTCGCGATCCGGCCAGGCTGGATCCGCAGGATTATGGCGCAGGTGACGTGTCCACAGGGCTTCGGCGATTTCGGCCATCCCCATGGGAGCGCCCGGATGGCCGGAATTGGCTTGCTGCACGGCATCCATAGCCAGCGCGCGGATTGCATTGGAAAGATGGGAATTCGATGTTGCGGCCGTGGTGGTCATGCGGTTCCTGTGAAAGTCACGGTTTAGTTACGATTAACCAGCGATTTTAACACTCCCGGTTTTCTGCGTGCCGCTCACACTAAATAAAGTAAAATTTAGCCATGTCTACGCCACCCCGATTCTATTGTCCGATCCCGCTGTCTGCAGACACCCGCGTTGCCCTGCCCGAAGCCGCAGCCCATCATGCCTCGCGCGCCCTGCGCCTGCGTGAGGGCGACAGCATTGTCCTGTTCAATGGCGATGGCGCCCAATATCTGGCGCAGTTACGCTTCGATCAGGGGAAGGCCATGGCCGACGTGACCGAGCAACAGCATACCCACACAGAATTGCCTGGACGAATCGGCCTGGTTCAGGGCCTGCCGTCGGGCGACAAAATGGACTGGATTATAGAAAAGGCCGCCGAACTGGGCGTGACCGAGATCTTTCCCATTCGCGCCGAACGCAGTATTGTGCAATTGACAGGCAACCGGCTGGAAAAACGACAAATCCATTGGCAGCGTATTGCTGAATCGGCCAGCGAACAGTCAGGCCGCAACTGTATTGTGCGGGTTCACCCCCTGCAGACGCTCAGTGCGTATTTACAACAAGCCGCGCAGGTGCATGCCTATATGTGCCACCCGGAAGGCGGGTGCTCACTGGTGCAGGTGTTGACACAACTATCACGGTCAACACCAATATCGCATTCGCTACCGGCGGATGCGACATCGCAAAATACGACATCGAAAGATGCAATCTCGAAAACAATCAAGTCAGATATTGTCTTGCGGCTGCTGATCGGGCCCGAAGGCGGATGGTCACCGCAGGAATTGCAGCAGACAACGGCTGCAGGAATTGAAAAAGTGACTTTCGGGGAGCGGATTCTACGAACAGAAACAGCAGGCCTGGCCATGACCGCGGCGACCATAGCAACGCTCGGGTGGGTGTGAGCAAACGTTCAGGTTGATTTGTAGCATGATCAGGAGCGGCTTATGGTATTGGCGCACTGTAACTCCTATGGACAAGTCAGTCGTGCCCAGGTCAGTCGCTTTCCGCATAGGGTCGGGGTGAACGTCCCGGTTCGGGTGCATCATGTTTTCCCGCATGTTCGACCACGTATGAAAACACGCGACCATTATCCTCGCCGTACTCGACCGTATCATTGAGCACCCCCTTGAGCGCATCAATATGCTCAAGCAGCGAATCATCTTCGGAATGAAGGCGCCGCAAGGCCAGTACCATACCTGTTTTTTGCTCGAACAGCGTCTCGCCCAGACAATCGAGCAAGGCGTCCATATTGCTGCCGAAAAAGACAGGGTAATCCACTGCCTTGGCAATAGCGCGCAGCACGGCCGAACAACTGCGCGCCTTGTCGCAATCAGCCTCAAAATAAGCCAGACCAGCCTTTTCGGCATGAGATTTCAGATCATCAAGGCCAATCGTTTTTTCTTTTATGGCGCCACCTGTTTCCAGAATGGCTTTCAATGGGGTACCTGTTTTTTTATTCATTGACCTCTCCATAAAAAAACGCTTTGATTTCTTCCTGACGTGCCATCACGTCGTTATAGGCCAGCCCGATCAGCTCACCCGTGAAAGCTGATTCAAAAAGGAGGAACGAGGCAAGCAATCCGCCCGACTCTTTTCCAGGTTTTGCAGACACCCCCAAAACACGTAAAAAAGCCCGCACCGACTTAGGCATGAAATTTAAATGCTTCAGGGCGATTTCGTCAATAGATTTACTTGGACTTATCGTTAAAACATCAATTTTTTTCACTCCTGTGTTCAACTGTACACCAGGAGGCACGGCATCGAGCAGCATATTGATACGACTGATACGCTCCAGATCAATGGAAAGCCCGTCAATGAAGATGTCCGACAAGGCATGTCCACCGATTTGCGCCAGCGTCGGATACTGGTCACTTTGATGTGTCGCGTCCTCTTCCGGTGCATCGCCATGCGCACTGGTGCTGACCACCAGGACCCGGTCTGCGCCCAGATGGATAGCCGGGCTGATGGGGGCAAGCTGGCGCATGGAGCCGTCTCCGCACCACTCACATTGGTCCTCCAGGGACAGACGGGCTGCCGGAAACACGAAAGGAATGGCGCTGGAAGCCATCAGGTGATCCAGCGTGATCGGCTCGGCGATCGCGTAGCGCTGGCGTCCCTTCCAGGCGTCCAGGGGATGACCCGCCTGATAAAACGTCAAATGATTACCACTGGTGTAGCTAGAGGCTGTAATGGCCAGGCCCCGCAGGTGACCGCCCTGCAGGTTACGCTGCAGATTTGGAAAATCGATACTGTCGCACAAGAGTTGTGCCAGGGGACGATTATCAAGCAGCGACTTGGGTGCATTATCACGCAAGCCCTGCAACGCCCAGCCAAACATCAGCATTCCCAGCCAGCGAAAACCGTTACCGAAGACACCGGCCGGATCGGAACGATAGACATCGCCCGTATGCAGCCCACGCCAGATTTTCTCAAGCCGCTTGAGTGCCGTATGCGGGTGCCCTGCCCTGCACGCGTAGGCGGTCGCATTGATGGCGCCAGCCGACGATCCGCAGACGATCGAAAACGGGTTGCGAAAATGCGGCGATTTATTGGGATCCAGGATGGCCAGTACGGCCTGCAACGCCCCCACCTGATAGGCTGCGCGTGCACCACCACCGGTCAGCACCAATGCAGTATGGGGGCCGGAGGCCGGATTTCTGAAATTCTGATCCATTCTGATTCCTGGGGAAATAGGACAGCACAAGTCGTTCTGAACGGCAGACACAGACGAAGGCTTGTGAATACTGCCCGATACCTATCATACGAAAATTCATCCAGGAATGCATCCGGTAATTCCGATGGGATGGCCGCATTTGTCATTGCGACCACCCCACTGCGCAGCCCCGCCCTGACAGCTTGCCAGGCTCGCGGGGGCAGACCATCCGTATTTCGCTTTACAGATTGTCCGCCGCAAACGACAGTTCATCGGGATAGACAAACAGGCCTGCCGGATCAAACATCGCTTTGATGTTGCCCTCTATATGGTTGTGCACACCCGCAACCCAGTCCTGGTCTGCTTCGGTCAGCATCAGGTCGGTGACAATGGCGTTGCCGGGCATTCGGCGGATGACCAGCTCCTGGCACCAGATCAGGGTTCCGCCATGTCCCAGGAAAAGCTGGGCCAGATTGATATCGCCCAGCCGGGGCCTGAGCGCATCCAGTCGATAGGCCAGCGGCCATCTGGGCAAGGCAAGACAACGCAGGATGTCCGTATCGGACAGCAGTTCAAAAAGCAAAGGAATTTTTTTTTGCAGAACGGGCAAGCGCAGTGGCGATTCGTCATTTACCCCAAATCCACCCAGCACGGCCGTCTGCCCATCCGCAAACAGCGCATGCACCCGTTCCAGCCCCGAGCTGGCCGTGCAGCCCGGCCGGCAATCGTGCCATTGCGGCATGGCCAGCCACTGTGCCAGCGTAAGCCCGGGCGGGACATGGGAAAACTGCTCATAGCCCAGCGCCTGCATCTGCGCCACGGTCGTCCCGGGCAGGGCCAGGCAGGCGTGATCGCCGATCGCTTCCGTCCCGGACAGGCCCTGTCCTGATTCGACAATCAGGCAGGAACGGCCGATCATGGACTTTTCAGTCGCCGTACCGTCCAGCACCAGCGCGACATCGTACTCCTGGCACAATTGCCGCAACGACGGCAGATCGCCCAGATGGTGCAATGGAATACGGGCCGAATGGTAGCCATCCCGTTCCTGTTCATCCGACAATGGCGCCTCGAGTGCGCGCTGAACACGCCGGCAGAATGCTGGCCACGGACCCTCCTGGGGGCGTTTGCTAAGCGTTAGAAAGCGTCGACGATTTACATGCATGATAAATGGAAAGCCTTTGCGGCAGCGGGGATAAAACAATCCGGCTGGCGGGGCGAACAGCGAGTCGGGAACGTTTACCGTTACAATAGGCGCTCACCCCACGTATTTAACCCGACTATTTTACCTTGCCCCGTTTTACCATGACCCGTTTTGCCCAACGAATCGACCAGGCGCTGACTTTTCACGCAATGGAAGTCACCAAAGCTGCCCAGCAACTGCGCGAACAGGGCCGCGATATTATCAGTCTCGGCATTGGCGAACCAGACTTTACGGCGCCCCCCATTGTGGTGGACACCTTGTCCAGAGCGGCGCAGGCAGGTCTGAGCGGCTACAGTCCGGCACTGGGAATCATGCCGTTGCGCAGCGCCGTCGCCGATTACTACCAAAGCCACTGGGGCACTGAGCTTGACCCGGGTCGCATCATCATTACAGCGGGCGCCTCGGGCGCACTGTCCCTGGCCTGCATGACCCTGCTCAATCCGGGCGATGAAATCCTCATGCCCGACCCGGCCTATCCGGCCAATTCAAATTTTATTTTGTGCGCGGGTGCCACTCCCCGTCTCATTCCCTGCACCGCGCAGGGACGCTTTCAACTGACAGCAGACAACATTGCCGCCCACTGGAGCGACAAAACCCGCGGCGTACTGATCGCCTCGCCCAGCAATCCGACCGGTACGTCCATTGAACGCGAGGAACTGGTCCGGATCATCCAGACAGTGAAGGAACGCAATGGAGTGGTTCTCATGGACGAGATTTACCTCGGCCTGTGCTATGACCGTGTTCCACGATCCGCATTGACGCTGGATCAGGACATTGTTGTCATCAACAGCTTCTCCAAATATTTCAATATGACCGGCTGGCGCCTGGGCTGGATGGTCGTTCCCGAGAGCATGGTTGGCGCCGTAGAAAAACTGGCGGCCAGCCTGAATATCTGCCCCCCTACCCTGGCGCAGCACGCCGCCATTTCATGCTTCACGGACGAAGCCCTGGCCATCTATGAAAACCGGCGCCTGGCCTTCATGGAGCGTCGCGATTTCCTGTTGCCCGAATTTGAAAAACTGGGCATTCATGTCCCGGTCAAGCCGGACGGCGCTTTCTATATCTATGCGGATATCACGCAGCATGGTCTCAACAGCGACCAGTTTGCCCACAAATTGCTGCATGAGGCCGGCGTCGCAGTCGTGCCTGGCCTGGACTTCGGTCCGGCCTATGCCGATAAAATGATTCGCGTATCCTACGCAACCGCCCTGGACAGGCTGCACGAAGTGATCGAACGGCTGCAGCGCATTCTTTAGACATTTAAACTGAGCATTCTTTAAATAACAACGCCGCTCCCGCTCGCTAAGTTTCGGCGATCGCAGGTCCGTGTTTTTACAGGCTGGTTGCACGGGTCGGCGACGTGATCAGAATTTCCCCAGACTGCGCTTGAGGGCAATGCCCGACTCAAGCGCGATGCGGCGGCGTTCTGACTGGACTTTGGCAGCGTAGCCACCATCATTGGGCCCGATAGCCCCCACATAGCAGGCCAGCCCCCGGTCTACGGAACCGCGACGCGAAATGCAGTCGTGCAGGATTTTCGCGCCTACATGAACATTGGCAACCGGATTGAGGGCCGACAGGACTCCACCGCGGAAAATATCGAATTTTTCCGCATGCACATTGGGCATGACCTGCATCAGACCCTGCGCGCCGACATGACTCTCGGCGAAGGGATTGTAGCGGGACTCGATTGCAATAACGCCCAGCACCAGAATCGGGTCCAGATCCTGTTTTTCGGCAACAGAATACACAACGCGGATCAGGGCGCCGGTCACATTACGGGCAATCCGGAACTTGCGCGATACGTATTCACGCAACGCCAGCGCCTTGCTGTTGGGAAGACCAGGCACCGTGAACTGGCTATCCGATATGCCCAGGTTGGCAAAAAATCCCTCTGCCGTGTAATCCTGCTCCCGAATCAGCGCGCTGTTACGCTGGTCCTCGGGCGAAGCGGCCACCCTCGGTTCGGCAGTATCGCCGTGACGTACCTGGGGCGTGCTGAAGATCGTCAGCAGATCGCGATCAGACATTACGGTGCTATCGGGCATCAATGCATTGAGCGATGCCTGATGGATGACCCGGATCTGATCGCGGATTGCAGGCAGCAACGCCGCTGCCAGCACCGCCACCAGCACCGCGATACCCAGATAGGACACCATCAGGTGCACGATATCCAGCAGCGTGCGATAGACCGACTTGAATAAGCGGGAGATCGGGGGATTAGCTGTCGCAGAATTCATGTATGACACAATAACCGGACATGATCAGACGGCGCCGGCAAATGAAAGGGGAATTTACTATAACCCAGTTTTGCCACAGCCGCACCCGTCGTGGCCTTTCTCCTATAATGCTCTGATCTGACTCATCTTATAGGCTGTCTATCGTGAAATATGCGGATCTGCGGGATTTCCTCAAGCAATTGGAAAAGCGGGACAATCTCAAATCCATTGGCGTGCCGGTACAAACCCGGTTGGAAATGACCGAAATCAGTGATCGTGTGCTGCGCGCCGGCGGCCCTGCATTGCACTTTGAACAACCCCAACATCTGGGACGCACCTCGGACATACCGGTATTGACCAACCTGTTCGGGACGCCTCAGCGCGTGGCATGGGGCATGGGCGCGGAATCCGTCGACGCCCTCCGTGATACCGGCGCCCTGCTGGCCAGCCTGCGTGAGCCGGAAGCGCCCAAGGGGTTGCGCGAGGCCATCGGCACCGTGTCCATGCTCAAATCGGCGCTGTGGGATATGGCACCCAAAATGCAGCGGCACGCGGCCTGTCAGGAAATCATCTGGGAAAAAGATGACGTCGATCTGTCACGCCTGCCCATCCAGCTTTGCTGGCCAGGCGATATCGCACCCCTGATCACCTGGGGGCTGGTCATCACCCGCGGCCCAAAGGCAAAACGCCAGAATCTGGGCATCTACCGGCAGCAGGTGATCGGTCGCAACAAGGTGATCATGCGCTGGCTGTCGCATCGTGGCGGAGCATTGGATTTCCGCGACCATATGCTGGCGCATCCCGACCAGCCTTTCCCGATTTCAGTAGCGCTGGGCGCCGATCCGGCTACTATCCTGGGGGCCGTCACGCCTGTGCCCGACAGTCTGTCTGAATATCAGTTTGCCGGGCTGCTGCGCGGCTCGCGTACCGAACTGGTCAAATCGATCGGCAATGACCTGTCAGTCCCGGCCTCGGCTGAAATCGTGCTCGAAGGCCATATTCTGCCCGCCAGCCACCCCGAAGCCTGCGCCCCCCAGGTCGCCGACGGCGCACCGGCGCCACGCAGCAACGGCTTCGAAATGGCGCTGGAAGGCCCTTATGGGGACCATACCGGTTACTACAACGAACAGGACTGGTTCCCGGTTTTGACGATCAATCGCATTACCATGCGACGCAACCCGATCTACCACAGCACCTACACAGGAAAACCCCCTGATGAGCCAGCCGTACTGGGTGTAGCGCTGAATGAGGTCTTTGTACCACTGCTGCAGAAGCAGTTGCCTGAAATTGTTGATTTTTATCTGCCTCCCGAAGGGTGCAGCTATCGGCTGGCCGTCGTTTCCATTCGCAAGCAGTATGCCGGGCACGCCAAGCGCGTCATGTTCGGTGTGTGGAGTATTTTGCGCCAATTCATGTACACGAAATTTATTGTGGTCGTTGATGACGACATCGATACGCGGGACTGGAAGGAAGTGGTCTGGGCAATGACCACGCGCATGGATCCCGTACGCGATACGGTACTGGTCGAAAATACACCCATTGATTATCTGGATTTTGCTTCACCCGAGTCAGGGCTGGGCGGCAAAATGGGAATGGACGCTACCAACAAGTGGCCGGGCGAGACCCACCGGGAGTGGGGTACACCCATTCTCATGGATCAGGATGTCCGGCTCAAGGTCGACGGATTGTGGAAGGATCTTGGTCTTGATACGTAAATGAGCCGTGATCAACCGGAATATCGCTTTCCGTGTAGCGGCGCACTGAGGTTTCCCGGCGGGCGCGCTGCGTGTCCCGCTGCTCCTGTTTCGAGCGAAATTTGTTATAAACAAACCAGGACGTGGCCGCCAGCGCCAGCGGTTTAATCAGCGCCGAACGGGACTTGCTGGCGCGTAACAAAAAACGGGCGATGGCGAGGCTGACCATCGGATTTTTTTCGATCAGGGAAAAAATCCCGCTGCGCTTTCGGGTCAGACTCATGAGCGTGCCGCTACCCATATCCAATAGCGCGGTCTTGATGGCCTCGGGTGACATCGAATGACCCAGGGCATTGATATCCTGCCGCAATTGCTCACGCTCTGCCAGCACTCTGGCAGTCAGCAGTTGCTTGCGGAACGCTTTTTTCATGGCCGGATCAGTCATTGCCAACTCCTGTATCAGACGAAGCAGAGGCCCGGGCGCTCGCAGCCGCCGTGGATGGATGACGCCCGCGCAAGGCGGCGGCATCGTCTCTGAGTGCATCGACCGTCGCCGAAAATGGCGAAGCAGCCAGTCCAAGATGTTTTTTCATCAGAAACAGACACCCGACACCCACCAGCACGTAAATAAGCACCAGTATAGCCAGGGCCAGATAGCGATACTCCGTTTCCCAAAAAAACAGACCGACCAGAACCGCAATGACCATGAGTGCCAGATGCAAAAACAGCAAACCGATTGCACCGAACAAAAGAACCGACAGCAGTCGGTCCTTTTCTTCAGTCAATTCCAATGACAGCAGTTCAAGACGGGTTTTTACCAGTGAGGCAAAATCACCCGCAACCGAGCCCAGATTCTGTTTGACTGACATAAGCGGGCGCTTTACTTGCGGCCGATAATGACACCCAGCAGAACGCCGGCCAGCGCAGCAAAACCGACTGTACGCCATGGATTGTCATGAACGTACTCGTCGGTTACCTGCACTGCCTGTTTGCTTTGTTCGACAGCCCGTTCCTGTACGTCTTTGAAAGAACCCGTTGCTTTTTGCAGGGCGCTGACAGCGCGGTCACGCAACTCACTGGCTTTGTCGCCGCCGATTTCGGTGGCTTCTTTGAGCATGCCTTCAGCCTCGGCAATACTGGCGCGCAAATTGTTCAGCAGCTGTTCCTGGGATTGTTCAAGATTAGATTTACTAGCCATATGACTCTCCTGCGTAGATTATCTGGATATCCGGAAAGCGAACCCGCTTTTACCGGGACTTGCCTTTTTATATATTATTCCATTGTCGATAATTTCAAGCCTATCATATCGCATTCCGTGCGTTTGTCTATCAAACTTCAGAATTCTTTTCATTTGATCAATTTTTTTACCATTCTCAGACAACCCTGCAACACGTCATACTTTTGATTTTTTACATTTCAAATCAGATACTTGCATTTTCTATCGGGCACCGAAACTACCGCAACATTTGGCAAAAACCGGTAGTTCATTCTTTCTGTTTTGTCCCGAAGATACGATCACCTGCATCACCCAGTCCGGGCATGATGTAACCGTCCTGATTCAATCGCTCATCAATCGAGGCGGTGTAAATTTTTACATCCGGATGAGCATCCAGCACTCGTTTAATGCCTTCCGGCGCAGCGACCAGCACCAGCGCCTTGATCTCCCGGCAGCCGGCCTGTTTGAGCATGGCAATAGTCGCCTCCATTGAGCCGCCCGTGGCCAGCATGGGGTCGATAATCAGCGCAAGACGCTGGTCCAGGTCACCCACCAGCTTCTGCAGATAGGTGCCCGCTTCAAGCGTTTCTTCGTTGCGGGCAATGCCCACAGCGCTCACCTTGGCACCGGGTATCAGGGAAAGAACCCCGTCAAGCATGCCGATACCTGCCCGCAGAATCGGCACCACGGTGACTTTCTTGCCGGCAATTTTCTTGACAGTCACCTGGCCACACCAGCCCTCGATCTGGGTATCTTCCAGCGGAAAATCCTTGGAGGCTTCATATGTCAGCAAGGCGGCGATTTCCTGGGCCAGCTCGCGAAAGCTTTTGGTGCTCAGATCGGCACGACGCATGATGCCCAGTTTGTGCTGGATCAGGGGATGATCGATTTCGTGGACGGACATGATTTTTTTCTCCGAAAAATTATTGCGCAATAAGCCACTGAACAATGGCGTCGACAAACGATTTGGTGTTCAGTGCGGCAGCATCGTTGACCAGGCTGACCAGAATATAGGTTTTGCCATTGGCTGCGGTCACAAATCCGGACAGCGCACTGGCATTGCCCAGGGTGCCTGTCTTGAAATGCCCTCGCCCCCGGACTGCCTGATCCGTCAGACGGCGACGCATAGTACCATCCACGCCCGTGACTGACAACGAATCAATGAAGGTATCGCGCAATGCCGAGGACCAGATCGAATCAAGCATCTGCGCCTGCCCGCCGGCGGTAATGCGCCCGCCGCGGGACAAGCCCGAGCCATTGACCACGGTGTATCCGCCAATATTAACACCCTGTTTCTTCAGCGTATCCAGAACGGCCTGGCTACCCTTTTCGAACGTCGCAGGTGCGCCATAAAGCTGTTCGCCGAGTGTCAGCAGCAGCGTTTTGGCCATCACATTATTGCTGTATTTATTGATAGTCTGTATCACCTGCCCCAGTGGCGGAGACCTGCGTGTCTCCAGCATGACCGCCCTATCTGGCACCAGGCCGTCGCGTATCACACCTGAAATGGTTCCGCCCTCGGCCGTCCAGAGCCGTTCAAATATGCTGGAAAACATATAGGATTGCGAGCCCACCAGCCGATAGAAGGAAAACGCCCCGCAAGCGGACGACAGATTGCCCTTCAGATGCAGCGACCGCCCTTCTTCCGACTCGATCATATCGGTCAGTTCCGAGCCGGTGCGCGATTTGCTGCAAGCACCCGAGGTCAGTCCCAGGTGTCCCGTTACCGGCGGGTTCTGTATGTCCGGCTCAAATGACACAGTCCAGTTGCCTGCCTGCCGGTCCGGTTTGAAATTGAGCATAATCGCGCCCAGGTTGACCATCATGGCATCCGGATTTGCGTTATAGGGCCGTTCCGGTGAGCCGTCAAATTCTCCGGGGTCAGTAAAAATCGGCGCGAACAGGGAACGGTCCACCACCACGTCAGACAGATGTCGCAATCCTTTAGCCTGGATCGCGCGAATCATTTCCCTGAGTCCTTCGTAATTGAGAGCCGGGTCTCCGCCACCCTTTATGTAAAGCGGCGTGCGCATGGCCTGTGACACATCGAACCGGGCCCGGCGGTCGATGTACGCTCGTGTATTCCAGGTAAAGCTGCCGCCCAATCGATTCAGCGCTGACCAGGTCGTCAGGGTTTTCATGACCGAGGCCGGATTGCGCGGCGTGGTGGGATTGATTGCGAGAATCACCGGACCGCCTGCTTCCTTGATCAGCAGAGACAAAGACGACAGCGGCACTCCGGTCCTGTCCCAGCGCGCCTGGATGGCCTCGGGCAGATGATCGGCCGAGCGGATGGACGCAATGGGAAACCCGTAAGTATTGAGCAGTTCGGCCGTATCGGCATGGCTTTGTGCAGCCGCCGCCGTGCCCAAGCCTGTCGCACCTTTTTTATTCGGCTCCACAATTTTCACATCAAGCGAGCCTGGCCGGTGAAACTCGAAGGTCTCACCTGGCGCAACCCGAATCCTGGCGGTTTTACCCTTTGCAACTTTGCCTTTCTTTTTGCCAGAAGTTCCGGACGAGCTGCGACCGGTCTTCGATGCTGTTTTGGCCTTGACCTGCGATTTGCCGGCGACGCTGCTCTTGCCCGCGGGCTCCCGCGCCTGTGCCGGAGCGACCAGCGACACACCGAACACGGCAAGACAGACCAGTGCGGCCAGGCCACCCGCCAGACAGTGCGCACGTGACGTCGCTATTGAGGTCGTTATCGGAATGGTTATTGAAGTCACCGTTTTTGAAGTCACTTTAGGCACGAGGTCGTCACTAAAGTCACGATGAGCATCGACTGCCGTCAGACAAAACCGTCGTCCGGCACAACCGTCGCTCGCCTGCGCGACCGGGATCCACAACGCTTTCGCATGTGTTGGTTGAAAAAAGCGGAGGAAGGATCATTATGGCCTGGCTCTCCTGTTGCGGTCCGGAATGGAAAAGACACTTTATAATGGTTAAATACGACAATCCGGTTAAAACCGGACAAATTGATTTGCCAACCCGCTCACACCCTGGTTCGGCGTCCGACGCAGTTGACTGCCACGACCGAACCCCTCGCCCTCTATTGCCCCTATTGCTTTCTCATACATGCTACCCATAGATCCCTCGCTGAGTATTGCCGATTTCGATTACGAGCTTCCCGAAGAACTGATCGCCCAGACACCCCCCGCCACCCGCACCGACAGTCGCCTGCTGCTGCTTGAAGCCGACGGCGGTCTGCAGGACCTGCGCTTTTCTGCCCTTCCCGATCTGCTGCAGCCGGGCGATTTGCTGATTTTCAATGACACCAAAGTCATCAAAGCTCGACTATACGGGCAAAAAGACAGCGGCGGACGAGTGGAAGCCCTGATCGAACGCATTCTTGAACCGACACGCGCCCTGGCTCACGTCCGCGCCAGCAAATCGCCGCGCCCGGGCACGACCCTGATTTTTGACGGTGAAGTCCGCTGCCAGGTAACGGCCAGGCACGAAGACCTGTTCGAATTACAGTTCGAAGCCGATATTCTGCCCTTGCTGGACCGGCACGGCAACCTTCCGTTGCCTCCATACATCAAACACAATGCCGACCAGGAAGACGAAACCCGCTACCAAACCGTTTATGCACGTCACCCCGGCGCCGTTGCTGCGCCCACGGCAGGCCTACATTTTGACCAGGCTCTGATGCAACACCTGCAGGACAAGCGCATCGACACGGCCTGGGTCACGCTGCATGTGGGCGCCGGAACCTTCCAGCCCGTGCGTGTAGACAAAATCAGCGAACATATTATGCATGCGGAGTGGTATACCGTGCCACAGGAAACAGTGGACGCCATTGCTGCGGCCCGCAGCCGCGGCGCCCGCGTCATTGCGGTGGGCACCACCAGTGTGCGGGCCCTGGAATCGGCCGCGCAGCAGGCAGGCACAGTGGACGACCTGCGTTGTCCGCGTGCTCATAGTGCCGATACACAGCTATTCATTACGCCTGGTTACGAGTTTCGCGTCATCGATGGTTTGATCACCAATTTTCATCTTCCCCAGTCAACCCTACTGATGCTTGTGTCTGCGCTGACGGGTCGCGAACGCATGCACCGGGCTTATCGTCACGCGATTGAACAGCGCTACCGCTTTTTCAGTTATGGTGACGCCATGTTTATCACCCCGCGCTGATCCGCGGTCCGCATGATCGCCCGCATATGCGGGCGATCGCAGCGTCAACGGCCAGGCAGGGAACGAAACGGGACCGATTCTGTCATACTTGGTTCTTGTGTACTTAGCCGCTTCGTTTTTCGGCCTGTCCTTCTGCCCTTCCCCGTCGTTGCCCTTTTGTCTTTAGAGTTTAGATAACCCAGTCAATCATCATGTCAGGACTTTCCTTTTCATTAATCAAAACCGAGGGCAAAGCCCGTCGGGCCAGTATTACACTGAACCACGGCACAGTGCAGACCCCCATGTTCATGCCGGTCGGCACCTATGGCAGCGTCAAGGCCATGCTGCCTCACGAACTGGACGAAATCGGCGCACAGGTCGTATTGGGCAATACATTTCATCTGTGGTTACGGCCCGGCACACAAGTCATTGAAAAGCATGGCGGATTGCACGGATTCATGCAGTGGAACAAACCCATCCTGACCGACTCGGGCGGTTTCCAGGTATTCAGCCTGAGCGATCTGCGCAGCAAAATCACCGAGGAAGGCGTCAAGTTCTCCTCCCCCATCGACGGGTCGCGCCTGTTTCTGACGCCCGAGGAATCCATGCGCATCCAGCGCGCCCTCAACTCGGACATCGTCATGGTTTTTGACGAATGCACACCCTATACCGTTGACGGACGCCCCGCCACGCATGACGAAGCGGCCCGTTCCATGCGAATGTCCCTGCGCTGGGCGCAACGTTCGCGCGACACCTTCGACAGTCTGCAGAATCCCAATGCGCTTTTTGGCATTGTCCAGGGTGGCATGTTCGAGGATCTGCGCGACGAGTCCCTGGCCGGACTGCAACGCATCGGTTTTGACGGCTATGCCATCGGCGGACTGTCAGTGGGTGAGCCCAAGCAGGATATGCTGCGGATTCTCGATCATATTGCCCACCAGTTGCCCGAGAACGCGCCGCGTTATCTAATGGGGGTGGGTACGCCCGAAGATCTGGTCGAAGGCGTCAGCCAGGGCGTGGACATGTTCGACTGCGTCATGCCCTCGCGCAACGCCCGCAACGGCTGGCTGTTCACCCGCTTTGGCGATATCAAGATCCGCAATGCGCGTTACCGCGACGATACCCGACCGCTAGACCCGACTTGCGCCTGCCACACCTGCCGTCACTTTTCACGAGCCTACCTGCACCATATGCAAAAGGCCAATGAAATCACCGGCGCACGTCTGAACACCCTGCACAACCTGTATTTCTATCTGCACTTGATGGAAGAAATCCGGGAAGCGCTGGAACAGGGCCGCTTCGCTCAATGGAAGGAACAATTTTTCAGCGATCGGTCAAAAGGCATTGATTAGCCAAGAAAAGGCTACAATATTCGGTTAATTTACACTTACGGGAGTTCTTTTTATGCTGACTAGCAATTTATCTGCCCTGACCCTGGCGCAGGCCGCTCCGGCCGGCGGCGTCATGGGAGGCCTGACCAGCTTCCTGCCTATCATCCTGATGTTCGTGGTGCTGTATTTCCTCATGATTCGCCCGCAAATGAAACGTCAGAAAGAAACCAAAGCCATGATTGACGCGCTTGCCAAAGGCGACGAAGTCATTACTGCAGGCGGCATTCTGGGTAAAATCACTAAAGTCACCGACAACTACCTGACGCTGGAAGTGTCTGCGCTGGCCGACAAACCCGTCGAAGTACAGGTACAGCGCGTTGCCGTCACCACGGTATTGCCAAAAGGTACAGTCAAGTCACTGTAAACCGGACTGACAGGCGGGCGGCATACACCGCCCCGCTTTTTTTCCGGCTCTCTGTTTTAACTCTTTATCGATAACGGCCACGGTATGAACCGCTACCCTCTATGGAAGTACATTACGGTACTGGTTGCCCTGATCATCGGCATCCTGTACACCGTCCCCAACTTTTTTGGCGAATCTCCTGCAGTCCAGGTCTCCAGCGCCAAGGTGACGCATAAAGTCACCAATCAGACCATGGGTCAGGTAGAGGACATACTCAAGCAGAACAACATTGCCTACTCGGGCGCCTATTTTCAACAAAACGGCCCGGCCGGCACGGTCAGGGTCAGACTGGCCAACACCGACACGCAGCTGAAGGCCCGGGATATCCTGGACAATGCACTCAACCCTGTCAAGGATGATCCAGCCTATACCGTGGCGCTGAATCTGCTCTCCGGCTCTCCCGACTGGATGAGCGCCATCGGCGCCAACCCCATGTATCTGGGTCTGGATCTGCGCGGCGGCGTTCATTTCCTGCTGCAGGTTGATATGCAGGGCGCCCTGACTGCGCGCTATGAATCCCTGACGACAGACATGCGCGCCATTCTGCGCGACGCCCGCGTCAACGTGGAATCGGTCAACACCGCCAACGCCAGCATCGTCGCCACCTTCGCCTCGGCAGAAGAGCGCAACAAGGCGCTCGACACCCTGCGTACCCGGACGAACGAACTGGACTTCACCTCCAGCCAGTCCGGCGGAAAATTTTTACTGACCGGCGCCATTCGTGCGGCCGAAATTACCCGCGTTCAGGACACCGCTCTCAAACAGAATATTCTGACGCTGCATAACCGGATCAATGAACTGGGCGTTGCCGAGCCGATTATCCAGCAGCAGGGCACCGACCGCATTATCGTTCAATTGCCCGGCATTCAGGATGTGGCCAAGGCCAAGGAAATCCTGGGTCGTACGGCCACGCTGCAACTGCGTATGGTAGACGATTCGCCCGCAGCCCAAACCGCCATGGCCAACGGCACCGTTCCTTTCGGCCTGGAAAGCTTCAAGGATACAGATGGCCGTACCGTGCTGGTACGCCGCCAGGTGCTGCTGACCGGTGAAAACCTGGAAAACGCCCAGTCGGGCCGCAATCAGCAGACACAGCAACCGACTGTCAATCTGACACTGGACGACAAAGGCGCACGTATTTTCCGCGATACCACACGCGACAATATCGGCAAGCGCCTTGCCATTATTCTGTTTGAAAATGGCAAGGGGCAAGTTGTGACCGCACCGGTTATCCGTAGTGAAATTCCGAACGGACAAGTCGAAATTTCCGGCAGCATGGATGCCACCCAGGCAGCCGACACCGCCCTGCTGCTGCGCGCCGGTTCCCTGGCCGCGCCCATGTCCATCATCGAAGAGCGCACCATCGGCCCCAGCCTGGGCGCCGACAATATCCGGATGGGATTTGATTCCACCCTTTACGGTTTCATCCTGATCGCCATCTTCATGGTCATTTATTACCACGTGTTCGGCATCTTCTCGACACTGGGCCTGGCGTTCAACGTCCTGCTGCTGCTGGCTGTCCTGTCGCTGCTGCAGGCAACGCTGACACTACCGGGTATTGCGGCCATCGCGCTCACGCTGGGTATGGCCATTGACTCGAACGTGCTGATCAACGAACGGGTTCGCGAGGAACTGCGCAATGGCGCTTCGCCACAGCAGGCCATCAGCACCGGTTTCAGCAAGGCATGGGCCACGATTCTTGACTCGAACCTGACCACACTGATCGTGGGTATTGCCCTGCTGGCCTTCGGCAGCGGTCCGGTACGGGGTTTTGCTGTGGTGCATTGCATCGGCATTCTGACCTCCATGTTCTCGTCGGTCGTCGGCGTAAGAGCGATTGTCAATCTGTGGTACGGACGGCGCAAAAAACTTAAGACGGTGTCTATCGGCACAGTCTGGCGCCCCGAAACCGGCACTCAGGTCGACAAAGCGAAAAACTGAATCACGCAGAACACTTTTTCTGTCCGGGCTGACCGGACAGAGCAGGAATAAATATGGAATTTTTCAGAATTCATAAAACCATCCCGTTCATGAAGAACGCGCTGGTCCTCAATACGATCAGCGCCATCACCTTCGTGCTCGCGGTATTTTTCATTGTGACCCGCGGCTTTCATCTGTCGATTGAGTTTACCGGCGGAACAGTCATGGAAGTCAATTATCAGCAGGCGGCCCAGCTGGACGAAATCCGCAGCAGCATAAGCGCGCTCAAATACAGCGACTTTCAGGTGCAGAATTTCGGTACATCGCGCGACGTTATTATCCGTTTGCCGGTAGACAAGAATCTGTCATCGACAGAACAAAGCAACACCGTGATGGCCGAACTCAAGAAGGCCAGCCCGGACGTTGAATTGCGCCGGGTGGAATTCGTAGGTCCGCAGGTGGGCAGTGAACTGCTGTCCAACGGCCTGAAGGCGCTGGCCTTCGTCGTCATCGGCATCATGATCTACCTGGGCATACGCTTTGAATGGAAATTTGCGCTCGCCTGCGTGATCGCCAACCTGCACGATGTGGTCATCATTCTGGGATTCTTCGCCTTCTTCCAGTGGGAGTTCTCCCTGCCCGTGCTGGCAGGCGTGCTGGCGGTGCTCGGCTATTCCGTGAATGAATCGGTGGTGATCATGGACCGGATCCGTGAAAACTTTCGCAAGCAGCGTCGTGCCAGCGTGCGTGATGTGATCGACGGCGCGATTACACAAACCATTTCCCGTACGGTCATTACCCACGCATCGACACAGATGATGGTACTGTCCATGTTCTTCTTCGGCGGTCCGTCCCTGCACAACTTTGCCCTGGCCCTGACCATCGGTATCTGGTTTGGCATTTACTCTTCCGTGTTCGTGGCCGCAGCGATCGCCATGTGGCTGGGCGTCAAGCGCGAAGACATGATCAAGACGCCTAAAAAGGAAGACCCGGCCAGCGAAGTGATCTACTGATCATGAAACTGTACCCTGCGCGCCACACCCTGGTGCGCACAAGCCTGAAAAAGCACCTGCGGGTGCTTTTTTTTATCTGAAAAAACAACAAGATAAGTCCAAATTGATGCAAACACGTTACAATCACGTTTTTCAAATTTACCCCCGGGATAAAAACCCGCCACGGTACCCATAACATGCACGAAACGACACTCAAGCGCGGAGCAGAAACTGCCGCAACGCCCGTACAACCTGTACAGGAAACCCCCATCCGCATCCATCCATCGGCCAAGAAGTTGTATATCAAGACATTCGGCTGCCAGATGAATGAATACGATTCGGACAAAATGGCCGACGTCCTGCGCGAGAACCAGGGGCTGGAATTGACCAGCACGCCGGAAGACGCCGACGTCATCTTGCTCAACACCTGTTCCATCCGGGAAAAAGCGCAGGAAAAAGTCTTTTCCGATCTGGGCCGCATCAATCAGCTCAAAAAGAAAAACCCCAATCTGGTCATTGGTGTAGGTGGCTGCGTAGCCAGCCAGGAAGGCGCCACCATCATCCGCCGTGCACCCTATGTCGACGTGGTCTTCGGTCCGCAAACGCTGCATCGCCTGCCTGACCTGATCGAGCGGCGCAAAAGCACCGGCCGCGCCCAGGTAGACATCAGCTTTCCCGAAATCGAAAAATTCGACGCCTTGCCGCCTGCCCGGATTGACGGCCCGTCGGCCTTTGTCTCGATCATGGAAGGTTGCAGCAAATACTGCAGCTTCTGCGTCGTCCCCTATACGCGTGGTGAGGAAATTTCCCGCCCGTTCGAAGATGTGCTGACCGAGATTGCCGATCTGGCCGACCAGGGCGTCAAGGAAGTCAATCTGCTGGGACAGAACGTGAACGCCTATCGCGGCACACTGGGGGGCACTACGGAACTGGCCGACTTTGCCATGCTGCTCGACTATGTGCATGACATTCCGGGCATTGAACGCATCCGCTATACCACATCGCATCCCAAGGAAATGACCAGCCGGCTGATCGAAGCGCATGGCCGCCTGCCCAAACTGGTTCCGTTCCTGCATTTGCCTATTCAAACCGGCAGTGATCGCATTCTGGCGGCCATGAAACGGGGCTACACCGGTATTGAATTCAAATCTATCGCCCGCCGCCTCTATGCTGCCCGGCCGGGCATGACATTGTCTTCCGACTTTATCGTTGGTTTTCCGGGCGAAACCGAGGCCGATTTTGAAACAACACTGAAGCTGATCGCCGACGTCAACTTCGACACGTCGTTTTCATTCATCTATTCGCGCCGCCCGGGTACGCCTGCGGCCGACCTTGAAGACGATACGCCCTACGAAGTCAAACTTGAGCGGCTGCAAAGATTGCAGGCGCAGATTTCGGCTCAGGCCAGCGCCATCAGCCACGCCATGCTTGACACTTTGCAGCCGGTCCTGGTCGAAGGCCCCTCCCGTCGCGACGCCAGCGAACTGACAGGACGTACCGAAAACAACCGCATCGTCAACTTTGCCGCACCAGCGAACCTGATCGGTCAGATTGTCAAAGTCCGTATTACCAACGTCTATACCAACTCGTTGCGTGGCGAACTGGCCAACGGAGACGCCGCCTGATGTCGGGAAAACGGACCCTGCCCGTCGTTTTTCACCTGGAAGGCGACAACACCCAGCTGGCCAATCTGTGCGGACCGCTGGACGAAAACCTGCAGCAAATTGCGCAGGCCTATGATGTCACAATTGGCCGCAACGGCAGCCGTATCATCGTAGAAGGCGATCAGGCGCAGGATGCCGCAGGCGCCGTCAACCTGTTCCATCGTCGTGCCCGCCATCGCGACCTGACCATTGATGACATTCAGCTGGGGCTGGTCGAATTGCGGGCCAATGCCAGACCGGCCACTCCCGTCCGGCCCAGCGCCAATGGCAGCGACGATCAATCTCAAGCGCGCCCCGGCGGCAGGCAGGCACTCCCCGACCTTCCTCCGCTGGATGACGACAGCGGCTCCATTGCCCTGCGCACCCGACGCAACGACCTGCGCCCGCGCACACCACGCCAGCGTGACTACCTGAACAACATCCTGCGGCACGACATCACATTTGGCACAGGTCCGGCCGGCACCGGTAAAACCTGGCTGGCCGTTGCCTGCGCCATTGACGCCCTGGAGCGGGAACATGTGCAGCGCATTATCCTGACCCGTCCTGCCGTCGAAGCGGGCGAACGCCTGGGATTTTTGCCGGGCGACCTGGCCCAGAAAGTTGATCCGTATCTGCGGCCTCTCTACGATGCCCTGTATGACCTGATGGGGTTTGACAAGGTCATGCGCCTGTTCGAGAAGCAGACCATCGAGATCGCGCCGCTGGCCTATATGCGGGGCCGCACACTGAATCACGCTTTTGTTATTCTGGATGAAGCGCAAAACACCACGCAGGAACAAATGAAAATGTTCCTGACCCGTATCGGCTTTGGCAGCAAAGCGGTCATTACCGGCGACCCGTCTCAAATTGATCTGATCAAGGGGCAGAAAAGCGGACTGGAGCACGCCGTGCGTGTCCTCAATCATGTGCAGGGCATCGCATTTTCACGTTTTACCAGTGAAGATGTCGTACGCCACCCGCTGGTGGCCCGCATCATCGATGCATACGACCTGGCGGAAGGCCGCAGCCCCCATGCCTGACTCTGCCCCCATCGGCCGCCGCCGCACGCGCGATACCTCTTATTTGCGCACATCCGTGCAACATGTGATACCGGAACCTTCTCTTACCCGGCAGCGTATCCGTGGCTGGATGTTGCGCGCAGTGGATGCCGCCATGGCGGAAAATCCCGACATCATCGAAGTGGAACTGGCCTTGCGACTGGTCGATACCGACGAAGCACATGAACTGAACAGTCAGTTTCGCGGCCGCGATTATGCCACGAACGTGTTGACCTTCGAATATGGCATTGATCCGGATGGCATTGCCCGAGGCGACATCATCCTGTGCGTGCCTGTCCTCAGGCGGGAAGCACAGGAACAACACAAAACGCTGCAGCAGCACGCTGCGCATCTGGTTATTCATGGCGCGCTGCATGCGCTGGGCTATGACCACGAAAACGAAGACGACGCCGCCCATATGGAGGCGATTGAAACCGCCCTTCTGGCGGGGCTAGGTTTTCCGGATCCTTACACACCACGTTAAAACCCAAGACCCCATGACCGGCTCGGGTTTACGCTAAGTCTTTAACTTTTCATCAAATTTACGCAAATTTGCGTTATCCTTATAAATCCTTAACTAGACGTCCAGAGATGTCAGATCCATACCCTTCCAACGATGCCGAGCCCGACAGTCAGCCCGGCAAAAAACAGATTTCCCGCTCACTTATCCAGCGCATAAAAGGCCTGCTGGGCCAGAACGAACCCGAAGACCGGGAAGACATCCAGGAGATCCTCTCTTCCGCCCATGACAGGGACATCATTGATGATGATTCCTATTCCATGATTGTGGGCTCCATTTCCTTCACCGAAAAAAACGTCAGCGACATCATGATTCCGCGCTCACGCATGGACGTGCTGGACATCAGCAAGCCGCTGCAGGAGCTGCTTCCCATTATTCTTGAAACAGCGCACTCCCGCTTTCCGGTATTTGAAGAAGAAAAAGACAATATTATCGGTATTCTGCTGGCCAAGGATCTGCTGCGATTCATTACCAATCCCGAAACGGACATCCGCAGCCTGGTGCGCCCGGCCATTTATATTCCGGAAACCAAACGGCTGAATCAGCTGTTGCGCGATTTCCGCGAAAACCGCAATCATATTGCGATCGTGATTGACGAATACGGCAGCATCGCCGGCCTGGTCACCATGGAAGATGTGCTCGAACAGATTGTGGGCGACATCGAGGACGAATACGACGAAGATGCGCAAATGACCATCTTTCCGGAAACAGACTCCTCCTGGCGCGTGATGGCCGTTACCGACATCAAGCAGCTGAACCAGACGCTGCAGGTTGCCATCCCCGAAGACGATTACGACACCATCGGCGGCTGGCTGGCCGCGGAACTGGACCATATTCCGCAACGAGGTGACAGTTATGATTTCCAGGGCCTGCGTTTCCAGGTCCTGCGCGCAGATGCCCGCCGCGCTCTTTGGCTGCATGTCAAACGGCTGTCTGCCATGAGCAGCAGCCACAGCAAATCAGAAACCTGATCCATGGTCTGGCTTCTTCTCATTGTGGCCGGGGCGCTCCATGCATTGAGTTTTGCGCCTGATCCCCTGCCCGACTGGACATTGGCCTATGTCCAGGTCCTGTCCATGGCGATGCCGGCCTTCGTTGTCTTCAGCACACGCCATATCGGACGAGCCGCACTGGCCGCTTTTGTTTTCAGCACCAGCAGTTTCTGCGTCGGCATATACTGGCTGTACATCAGCATGAATCATTTCGGCGGACTGGCCGCGCCGCTTGCGGCGCTGGCTGTCTTTCTGTTCGCGCTTTATCTGTCCCTGTATGCCGCCCTGGCGGGCGCTTGCACAGCCTGGCTGGGCCGTGACATGAACGTCATGCGTGTACCACTGGCAGTGGGGCGACCATTGCTGTGGGCCTGCGCCTGGACACTGGGCGAATGGCTGCGCGGCTTTGTGTTTACCGGCTTCCCCTGGAATAATATCGGCTACGCCCACACCAGCAGCCTGCTGTCTGCCTGGGCCCCCATTTTCGGCGTTTATGGCGTTGCCTTTCTGGCGGCACTGGCCAGCGGGCTGACTGCCTGCATTGTCTATTATGTAAAGCACAACCGCACCGGCATCATGGCCGCCATGGCCAGTGCGCTGATGGGCATGTTCATCGTCAGCCTGGCGCTCAGCCGCATTGTCTGGTTCGACAATCAGGGGCCGCCCCTGACGGTCAGACTGGTGCAGGGCAATATTGCCCAACAGATGAAGTTCGATCCATCCCAGTTGATGAGCTCACTGCAGACACAGTTTGGCCTGGCCACCCGTCCGGCTACGGACGCGCAACGCGCACCTTCTGTCATTGTTTTTCCCGAAACCATTCTGCCGACGTTCCAGGACAGAATGGCGCCTGAATTCTGGCAATCTGTGGTGGACCTAGCTGATCAGATGAAGGCCACCCTGTTCCTGGGCAGCCCCATGCATACTGTCGAGAATGGCAAAGACCGCTATACCAACAGTGTGATCGCCATTAACGCCAATACCTCTGTGCAGGCGCTGATGCAGGCCCAGTTGCCCGTCTATGACAAACGTCATCTTGTGCCTTTTGGCGAATTCGTGCCTTTCGGTTTTCGCTGGTTTGTCGATGCCTTGAATATTCCGCTGGGCGACTTTGACCGGGGTCAGCAGGGACAGAAAAGCTTTGTCGTCAACGGCCAGCAGTTTGCACCCAATATTTGTTACGAAGATGTCTTTGGCGAAGAACTGCTGCCTTCCCTGCACACGCAGGCTGACGGGGCACCCGGCGCCAGCATCCTGTTCAATGTCAGCAACCTGGGCTGGTTTGGCAATACCTGGGCGCTCAGACAACACTTGCAGATTTCACGCATGCGCAGCATGGAAACAGCAAGACCCATGATTCGCGCAACAAATACCGGTTCAACCGCGGCCATTGATGCAGAAGGCCGCGTACTGGCGCAATTGCCGACAGCCACCGCCAATATCCTGGATGTGCAGGTACAGGGTACGCAGGGGCTGACACTCTATGCCCGGACAGGCAATTGGCTGATCGTAATCATCAGCTTGCTGGGTCTGGTCGCCGGATGGATCCAGAAGCGCCGATCTTGCAAGAAAAAATCAACCCAGGCTTGAGCAATACACTTGTAGCGGCTGCCCGCAGCGCCTTACGCACAGCAATGCAACTCGGTGAACAGAACGCTTGCGTCGCCGCTTTTTCCAGTCAGCAATCAGCAGGCATGGGGGTTTTCAGTGAAAATTGCGGCTTCGCGTCTGCAATTTTCCCAGTAAATGCGTCAGATTGACCAGACGCTCCACGATCACATGCTGAACACCGCTTTGGGATTGCCACCGGCCATAAGCGCCTATCAGGCGAGAGGTCAGCAACTCCTTGCGTTGACGCTCTGCCAGCGTCGGCCGTATCAGCAGATTAATCTGTCCTTCTTCGTCTTCAATAGTGACAAAAACCACGCCTTTTGCCGTTCCCGGCCGTTGCCTGACGGTGATAATACCGGCCGCACGCACCAGACGTCGATCAGGCTGTTCACGCAGGACGGCAGAAGACAAAAAGCGCATTGCTGTCAGCCTGTCCCGCAAAAGCGCCAGCGGATGGCGACCCAGCGTCAGACCCAGCGAATCGTAATCGGCGACCAAAGACTGGCCTTCTGTCAATAATGACAGTTGCGGGGTCGAGGTTTCATAAACAGGCGCATCTCGCAGCATATCTTTGTCGGGCGTGCTGACAACAGCGTCCCACAAGGCCGCCCGGCGATGTCCGGCGATGCTCTCCAGCGCATTTGCTGCCGCCAGCGCGTTCAGGTCATGCCGGCTCAGATCGGCGCGACGGGCCAGATCGGCCACAGACACAAAAGGTGCCTGCTCACGCACCTGGACAATCCGTCGGGCAACGGTCTCATGCATTCCCTTGATCTGGTTCAGCCCCAGTCTGACAGTGGGCCGTTTACCTTGTTGTCTGGCTTTACACTGGGCCATGCAAAGGCGTGCTGTTGCGGAAAGCGTCTGATCTGGCCTGTCATGTGTGACCTCACTCTCTGCAGGGCTACCTTCGGGCAATTGCAGCGTTGTTTCCCAGTCACTGACCTGCACATCTGCAGGTGCGATGGCAACATCGTGTCGTCTGGCGTCCTGGATCAGTGTCGAGGCGCTATAGAAGCCCATGGGCTGGCTGTTGAGCAGCGCCGCCAGGAAAGCTTCTGGCTCATGACATTTAAGCCAGCTGCTATCATAGGCCAGCAATGCAAAACTGGCCGCATGGCTTTCAGGAAAACCGTATTCACCAAAACCCTGGATCTGGCGGAAAATCTGTTCGGCAAACTCCCGTTTATAGTTATTGCCAACCATGCCATTGATAATTTTGTCATAGAATTTTTCCAGCCCCCCTTTGCGCTTCCAGGCCGCCATGGAACGGCGCAGGGAATCGGCCTCGCCCCCGGTAAACCCGGCTGCCGTCATGGCAATCTGCATGACCTGCTCCTGGAAAATCGGGACGCCTAATGTACGTTCCAGGGCCGCCTGGACCTCTGGGCCAGGGTAGTCCACCTCTTCCAGATTCTGGCGCCGCCGCAGATAAGGATGCACCATGCCACCCTGTATCGGCCCCGGGCGGATAATGGACACTTCAATAACCAGATCATAGTAGCAACGCGGCCGCAAGCGTGGCAGCATGGTCATTTGCGCACGGGATTCGATCTGAAACACGCCAATGGTATCGGCCTTGCAGATCATGTCGTAAGTATCCGTGTCTTCATCAGGAATATCCTGCATCTGAAAATGCTCGCCATATCGTTGCGACACCAACTCCAGCGCCCGGCGGATCATGCTGAGCATGCCCAGCGCCAGTACATCCACTTTCAGAATACGCAGGACGTCCAGATCGTCCTTATCCCATTGCACCACACTGCGGTTCTCCATGGCCGCATTTTCAATGGGAACGATCCTGGAAAGCGGACCTCGCGACATGACGAACCCGCCAGGATGCTGCGAAAGATGGCGCGGAAAACTCATGATTTTTTCAGCCAGATAAACCCATTGCAAAGCGACCGGAGAATTCGGGTCGAGGCCGCATTCCTGCAAGCGCGCCATCAGGTTGGCCCGGCCGTCCCAATAATGATAGGCGCGTGCTACCGCATTGATAATGAGCGGATCCACGCCCAGCGCCTTGCCGGTATCACGCAGCACACTCTTGACCCGATAGGTGATGACAACTGCCGTCAGTGCCGCCCGGTCGCGACCATAAGTGGCATAAATATACTGGATGACTTCCTCGCGACGCTGATGTTCGAAATCCACATCTATATCGGGTGGCTCATCACGTTCTTTACTGATAAACCGCTCGAACAGACTATTGCTCCGGGCCGGATCCACTTCCGTAATTCCCAGGCAGTAGCAGACGGCACTATTGGCAGCCGAGCCTCTGCCCTGACACAAAATGCCCTGTTTACGTGCAAACCGCACGATATCGTAGACCGTCAGAAAATAGGCCTCGTACTTCAATTCGGCAATCAATTGCAGCTCAACCTCCAACTGGCGGGTAACAACATCCGGCACCTCTTCGGAAAAGCGTCGCTGCGCTCCCGCATAGGTTTCCTGTCGCAGATAGGCCGTTGGCGTCATATCCGTGGGGCAGATATGGTCAGGGTATTGATACTTGAGTTCGTGAAGACTGAATGAGCATTGAAGCATGACCTCAATGGTTTGCTGGAGCGCAGCCAGCGGATACAGCCTGGCCAGCGTTACCCGCTGGCGCAAATGCTGTTCGCCGTTGGAACTGCGTGAGAATCCACAGTCCTGGACACTTTTCCCCAGCCGGATGGCCGTCAGTGTGTCATGCACGGGTTTGCGCGAACGCACATGCATTTGCACATGTCCGGCGGCCACAAGCGGCACGCCTGTGGCTTCGGATACCGCCATGAGCATGCGCTTGTGCGCGGCATCCTGCCCCTGGTGCAATAGACTGAGCACCAGCCAGCACCGTCCGGCAAAGGCCTGGGCAAGCCATTGCGCCTGCGCCAGCACCTGTTCATAGGGGGCACAGTATTCGGGCACAAGCAGACCCAGGCACTCTGGTAAAAACCGCAAGTGAGGCAGAGACGGATCTGCGCTCTCTGGGCAGGTAATGTCTTTTGTGGTCAGATAATAATCCCCTTTGGGGGCACGACGCCGTCCCAATGTAATGAACTCGCACAGATTGCCATATCCGTCGCGGGTCTGAGCCAGAACGATCAGCTTTAACGCAGGAGATGCTTCTGCTGCGCGCAGCGAAAAAACAGACCCTACGATCAGTTTCATCGGCAAACGCAATGGCGGCTCGTCAGACGCTTCCGGCGACTCTGCACTTGACTTATCACCTGGCTCAGCATCTGACCTGACACCTGACGCAGCACGTGACTTGGCGCCGGACTCAACGGATGCGCTGGCAGACAACACCAGCGACGAGGGCGCTGGGAACATCGCTGGCACCAGCGCCTTCGGCCATAAGGTACAACCTGCTTTTTCCAGTGCCGCTTTTCTACTGCGTTCGGCCTGTTCCAGGATGGGCTGATTCAGTTTTGTCACTTCTTCGTATGCACGCACGACCCCGGCCACCGAACATTCGTCGGTGATGGCCAGAGCCATATAGTTGAGGCTGAACGCCGCCTGAACCAGCTCACGAGGATGCGAGGCCCCCTGCAAAAAACTGTAATTGCTCTGACAATACAGTTCCGCATAATTCGGCAGTTCATAAGAAGAAGATGAAGAAAATAAAGGCTCAGTCACAGGCGCATCCCCTTACCCGAAAACACCATGCAAAAACCAGCGCAACTTTTTACGACGATCCTGAAACAGCCAGTAGCGTATACCTGCCTCGTCTTCTGCCAAGAAATAGTCTCTTTGCGTCCAGCCGTCCCACCATCCATCTTCGATTCGTTCCGGCCCATGGAGAATGTGCAAAGGCGTGCCGTACCAGGGCCGGTTTCGACGAACCGCCAACGGCAATGGCTTTTCCAGCAACCAGCACGGCCGCTCACCGCCTTGCACAGTGTGTCCGACAATGCGCGAAGGGCCTGCTGCTGCCCACTGGTTTGCCATCTCAGGACGGTGATCGGCATGTAGCTGGGGTTGCAACACCCGATCATGTCCCAGTCGCGCCAGGATGATGTCGATGACCCGCTGTCGATCCTGAGGGGTGCCCCCGGGGTCGGGGAATAAGTCGTCGGGCACCGGGGCAAGGTCCTGCACCCGATGAACCTCAAGGGCCATGGCAATAACAGGGGCCTCCAGTTTCAAATGATGCAAATGCTCCTGCAATAACCGCATCAGATGGGCTGGATCGCGGGTAGGCGTGCTTGCAGCCAGTGCCAGCGGGGTAGGAGGACGGGCGTGACGACCCCGCTCATGCTCCAGCAGCAACGCCATCTGTGTGACCGCCTGTTGATGTCCGGTCAGCCAGCCGCAGAGTTGCTCAAGCAGTCGACCGGCCACGCGTGCGACCGCTTCTGTTGATTCGATACGCTCGACCAGTTCGATGCGTCCGTGAAACTGCAAAGGAGCGGTGATCCATTCAAAGATTTCAGGCGTTTTTCCATAGGCGGCATCCAGCGCCTGCAACAGCTGTTTGCTGGTACGGCGTTGCAAGCCGGCACGGGGCAGCTGTCGCAACGCACCGAGCGTGCCGCAACCAATATTGTCAAGCCACGCCTCATAGGGACGCGCGGCAGGCAGCGCGTTTGCAGGCAAGGTATCCAGGCGGCCAAACAAGGAGTGCAGCTTCAGGCACCGGCGCCCCCTTGTATGAGCGCAAGCCGTGATCGCGCCAGACGGCGCAACACATGCAACGGTCGGAACGGTGGCCAGCAACCAGGCTCCTCCGGCCGTGGCCGCAATGGCGCAACGTGCGCTCAGGCAAAGCCCCTGCAACGTGCCCTGGATGCGACGGTAAAGCCGGCGGATACCGCCAAAGAGGCTGAGACTGCCGGTGACATCGAGCAACAGCGTGTCCTGCTCATCCAGCGCAAGCTCGGGCGTGTATTGCAGCAACGCCAGCGCTGCCGCCTGCATGGCCGATTGATGTATGTGTTCGTCGTATTGAGTGAGCACCGCCTGGGGACAGAGCGCGTTGACCCCACCGGCACGCATACCTGGACGGACGCCCGTTTCCCAGGCAAGCGGCGAGCACACCCGTACCAGATCATGATCCATGACCACTGCGGCAAGCCTGCGCCAGTCAGGACAAAGGGTGTCCAGCGTGGGGTGCAGTAAATGGACGGCTATCCATGTTCGCATGATGGGACTCTGTAAAAGAGGCTGAAACGGGATCAGAAACACCAGAATGAGTGGAAAAAGCGCTATGACGCTCGGTCACAACGGCCGAATGCCCATACCTGCCGGCAGGATCGGAATAAAGCGCCACATGCACGGGGTGTTCGCTTATATTGCCGCGACGCTTGACGATATGGACAAGAAGACCGGCATGCGCGGGGTGAAGGGCAAGCCGCAAGGGCGCCGGTGAAGACTGCCGGGCCGCCGCCAGCCCCCGAACCAGCACGAAAAGCGTGTCGCCCTTTTGCGCTGACAATTGCAGACGACGCAAGGCCGAATCGCGCAGGGCATGCTGCCAGAGCACAAGGGCCGCGAAGGCACCGCTGTTCAGAATATGCTCTGCCGCCCACAAGGCATCTGCGCTGCTTTGCGGAGACAGCCAGAGCAACCGGGCAGGGTTGATTCCCCACTGCGCCCAGGCACAGATGTGAGGGACATAAGGCGGCTGAATCAGCACAATAGGCCGTGAATCGTCCAACTGCGCACCAGGAGAAGCCAAGCCGGTGAGAGCAGATGACAAACCCGTCCTGGTTGAGTGACACAAGGCGGGCCTGAACAACTGCAGCTCGCCTATCCCAGCACGCGGTGTCATAACCTCGATAAGATTACCCAGCGGCCAGCCGCCCCCCGGCAGTTGAGCCGAGAGATCGGGATGGCCGGTATGCGCATATAAACCGGGCGCATGCGCCATTTGCGAAGCACGCCAGAGGCCGGGATGAACACGTTCTGGCGCCTCCAGCACAGCCCTTTTTCCGTGGCTTTCTACAATAGTTTCCATCATGGCAATTCCTTTAAATACTGTATAAGTATACAGTATTTTCAAGAACACCCTATCTGCGGAAAACCGAGATTGGGACGGCCACGGGTTACAGAAGCACCCGGATGCATTACACTGAAACATCCTCTCTTTCTTTCAGGATGACTTATGAAAATGAAAATGACCTCTCCTCTGCTTTTCTCCCTGCTCATCGCCTTGCCAGGCGTGGCGGCAGCCGAGTCAAATCATCAACAGGAAGCCCGGGCGATCAATGAGGCCAAAGTCACATTGGCGCAGGCGGTGCAAACTGCCGAGTCAGAAACCGGCGCCAAAGCGGTCGAAGTCGATTTCGACCGTGAAAAGAATGTCTGGGGTTATGAAGTGACCACGCTCAAGCCTGGCACCAAATATGAACTTTTTATTGACGCCAGCACCGGCGAGGTCATCTCCCGCAAGGAAGAACAAAAGCAGTAAGATCTGTCAGGCAGCGTGCGCGATACAATCCGCGCACAGCCTAGCGGCCGATAATCGCCTGTTGCTCATCGCCTGCCGCGACGCGAAAATCAGAATAAGGATCCTCCTGCACGATATTGATGCGCATGCGCGTGGTTCTGATACTGCCAAAAATCGTGGCAAAGGGCGTGTCCTTGGCATCATTGCCGCGCGCAATCACAACCAGGTGATCGGGTGGCGCCAATCGCGTCGGATCAAACTTGATCCACCGCCCTCCCAAATACGCTTCGAATATCGCATGGAAATCCTGAGGCGGTTCATCAAAATAAATATAGCCCACGCAAAAGCGGGCCGGGATATTCAGGGCGCGGCAAAACGTAATGGCCATATGAGCAAAATCCCGGCAAACGCCCTTGCGTTTTTCAAACACATCCCAGGCTGATGTCGTGGAGTCCGAACACCCTACTTCGTACTGAATATTGTCCTGGATCCAGTCAATGATAGACTCAACCAGCGCAATCCCGTCGCCCTGTGCCCGGAAAAGGGACTGCACCTGGGCGGACAGAACATCCGATTCACAATACCGGCTTGGTCGCAAGCAGGGAATGGTTTTCTTTGGCAGACGACTGATCGAATAAATCGCCGCATCGGCCGGGCGTCGTTCATTATTGGTCACAACACGAGCCGTGTACTCGACACCCACGGTGCCCTCTTGCGCAGTAAACGATGCAAAGCGCCCGCCTACAGCATCGATATTCTTCTGAAAATGAATAACGGATTCCACGCCATGACGATTGACATACCCCACATGCAAACGTTCATCCAGAATAAGCTGGCTTTTTTTGGAGACCAGCATATTCAGAAAAAACTCACTCGCCGACGACACCTCATACGCCAGCGAGGTTTGTATCTTTGATACCAGCATTCTGGACACTCCATTTTATAAAAATATCAGGCGTACCGTTGTCGGCGCCCGGAACCCGCCACTGCATGCACACGCTTGCATTCAGGTATGTCTCTTCTATTTTGAAGTCTTGTCCATGACATGATGATCTGACTCCACAGGCTTTTTTATATTTGATCCTGATCAATCAAAACAGCGTTGCCTGCTTCGGATCATCTTACCGCGCTACAGCATCCGTAGTTACTACATGCGACACAAAACGGCAACCGGGCGAAGCCAGCCAGGAAGCTGTTCCCGTCCGGTTACGTAGTAGTAGAAATCTTCCACAGATACGGGCTCGAACCGTAACCCTCCTCGTGAAGTACTCGGATACTCTACCATTTGAGCTACCTGTGGACTTTCAATTCTCCGGCAAACGCTTGACCGCATCAACCCAAAAACGGAGTGTAAAAATATATGACAGAACACAGACACGTCCCGGACTCTTTTGCCTACTCATATATTGACGCACGGTCAGGTTATGCATAAGATTTCGTTTCTAATGACTGCATCATATTGGACTTATGCGCGCTGTCACCACCCATGTCTATATCGATAAAAGTATTCGATCCATCGAACAAAGGATGGATGAACGGATTGTACGCATTGAAAAGATGTGTGAGCAGTTCGTGTCTGAGAGCAAGACGTTTCGCCACACCGTCTGGACGGCTGCCATTACGGTCCTTATTGGTATTGCAAGCCTGGTTTATGCGCTAAGCCAAAATATGATATCCATATTCGATGTCGGCACTTCCATTAGAAAGAGCATCCGCGAAGAAGTGCACGAGCAAACCAGAGAACTGAACGCCAAGCTGGACAAATTGCTCGAAGCCACGCCTATCGTCAATATTCCACGACAGTAACCGCCAGCCCGTCCCAACTCCACCTGCCTGCCCGGCGCAGCATCCATATGCCTGTCCTGGTCAAATCGGATTTTTGAAATTGACAAGATCGGCGGGAAAAGTTGCATTACATCAAGGTCATTATTTGCAATTCATCGGATAATGCCATCGGCTGGCAATAGATGCCTGACCGTCCATGCGTCTTGCCCAGGCCATTTTGAAAACTTGCAGATGGATCGATTGAAAGCATGAGAATATGTAAACTCATTGCGCCACTGGCATGCGTGGTCGTGCTGACCGCGTGCCAAAGCACCACGGTAATAAGCACCGAAAACTACAACCCGCAGCAACACGCGCGCATCCGGCTTTATGGCCAAAATCAGAAACCTTCCATTATGGAATATAGTATCGGCAACAAAAAGGTCGAGAAGAATGTGGGCGGCAGCCTTGGTGACGCATTCTCGTCTCTTGTGGGTACAGCCGAAAATGTCAGCTTGGGTATGCCTAAAACACCCATGCTCAACGAAATGCACAACTATGACGGAATTCTTTCGAAAGTATTCTATCGGGAATTTGTCATTCCAGCAGGCGTGCCGGTACGTGTGAACAATGCCTTTGTGGGCTTAGGGTCTTCCGCCCCTCACTATGCATCGTATTATTACGAAGCCTCATGCAGGAGCAATACTGCAGTGTTCACTCCGCAAGCGGGCAGAGACTATGAAGTCGTGCCACTGCACAACAGCCGTGACTGCGGGGTGGCAGTACTGGATATCACCTCCGCTAAACCGCCGCTACAGTAAGCAGACGCAGACTCGTCATTGCTTTGTCCGAGTGGGGCTGCACCATCCTCAGAGAAAAAACGAGCTCATTCACTTCACAATACCGGTCCGAATACGCCTTCACGCCGCAATAAATCAGACACCCAGTTCTGAAATACCTGAATACGCACCGGGACATTGCGCCGTCGCGCATACAGAAATGACAGCGGCATAGAAGCCGCGCGAAATCCGGACAGCACTTCGACAAGCGCGTCGCGCTCGATGAGATCCTGCACATCAAAAGCAGGAATCTGGATCAATCCCATCCCCGCCCTGGCAGCGGCCAAATAGCCCTCTACATTATTCACTGAAATCATGCTCTTCATATTCACCACGTTCAATTTGCCGTGCGCGATATATGTCCAGGCCGCCGGGCCGGTCTGAAATCGGGGAGCATAATTGACCAGCAGGTGCCCGGACAAATCATCAGGCGATTCCGGTGTACCGCGACACGCCAGATAGTCAGGACTGGCGCATGTGATGATATCGACCTCTCCCAGCTTACGGCAAATCAGATCAGAACTGCTCAGATCTCCCACACGAATCACGCAATCGATTCCTTCAGAAATCATATCCACCATGCGATCTGTCATGCTCACCTCCAGCTCCAAGTCGGGGTGCATCTCAATCAATGAAGACAGCGCAGGGATAATGATCCGGCGGCCAATTCGGCTGGGCATATCGATTCTCAGCCTTCCTTTCAAACGCGGGGACACTGAACGGAACATTTGTTCGGAGGCTTCAATCGCCTCCACGATCTCCCGCGCCGTTTTTAAAAACTCGAGACCCTCAACGGTAGGAATCATCCGTCGCGTGGTTCGACGCAACAGCTGCACACCCAACCGGTCCTCCAGCGCCTGAATGAGGGTGGAGACAGTGGAACGGGGGACATTGAGCGCTTCTGCCGCTCGCGTGAAATTGCCGCTTTCCATCACCTGGATGAAAACCTGCATCTGTCGGATCTGGTCCATAAGAATATTGATTGTTCGAAAATTTCGACGTAAGAATTCAAGAATAGCAGCTTTATCTCGAAATGACGATCAATTATTCTTTATCACAAACGTGGCAATGCACTTCGTTCAACAAACACTAACGGGAGTCCGAAAATGTCCAGAAACACAATCGAAGGAAAAACAGTCCTTATCGCAGGCGGCGCGAAAAACCTGGGTGGTCTGCTGGCGCGCGAGTTCGCCCGGCATGGTGCCAAAGCAGTGGCAATACACTATCACGGCAACGAAGCCAAGGCAGCTGCCGATGAAACGCTTGCAGCCATTGAACAGGCGGGCGCCAAAGGCGTTGCTTTCCAGGCCGACCTGACCCGCGCCGCGGCAGTGGAAAAACTGTTTGCCGATACCATTGCCGCCGTAGGCCGGCCCGATATCGCCATTAACACAGTCGGCATGGTGCTCAAAAAGCCCATGGCCGAGGTCACAGAAGAAGAGTTTGATCAATCAAGCGCTGTGAACGTCAAGTCGGCCTTCTTTTTCCTGAAGGAAGCAGGCAAAGCCGTCAACGATAACGGCAAAATTTGTACCCTGGTCACATCGCTGCTGGGTGCCTATACGCCCTTCTATTCTGCATACGAAGGCTTAAAAGCGCCTGTAGAACATTTCACTCGTGCCGCTTCAAAGGAATTCGGAGAACGCGGCATCTCGGTCACTGCCATCGGGCCCGGCCCCATGGATACGCCTTTCTTTTATCCGGCAGAAGGCGAAGACGCGGTGGCATACCACAAGACAGCAGCAGCGCTCTCTCCCTTCTCCAAAACCGGCCTGACCGATATCGAAGACATCGTTCCCTGGGTCCGCTTCATGGTATCGGAGGGATGGTGGATGACCGGACAAACGATTCTGGTCAATGGCGGCTATACCACCAAATAGCGAGATCCCCGTCCAGCAAAGCCACGCTTCGTAGCGCCCGGCTATGCAGAAACAATCATCAATGGTTAAATAGCATTTCACTTGACATATTTAGGGGATAAGACAAGATGCAGCAAAAATCATCAGCGAAAGCGCTTCTGGCGATGAGTATGGCAGTCTCGGGTTTACTTGGCGGATGTCAGACACTGGACGATTGGCAAGCGGACGGCTACCGCAAGCAATGCGCAACACTGGGTATTCAACCCGGTTCCGCGCATTTTGATGAATGCATGCTGCAGCAGCAGGCGCTCGATGAAAACGAGACAGAGCATTCGCTGGACCGCATGCAACGCGACGAAGCTGCCCGACATAAAAAATAAGCCACACAAATCTATTGGCCGCCGAAACCGGCACACACAACCATCACATTCTTTTGCGAGGCCCGCAGCTTCGCAAAAGAATCTTTCCTCCTGAGGCACCCGGCTGAACCCGAAAACGGCTCGTCCCCATACCAGCCAAAGAAAAAATCATTCATTGACTCCTATAAATGTTATGTTATAACATAACTATTTTAAACAAGAGGAAGCCAACGTGATGAACATGCCGACCAACCTGCTCCGGACTGCAATCTTATCGTTCGCGCTCACGGCCCCCGCTCATGCGCACACCCATCAGCATAATCACACGCATGACCATGGATCCGAAACAATAAAGAAGACTGCCGCAAAGGGCTATTTCAAGGATGCAGAAGTAAAAGACCGGAGCCTGTCGGACTGGGAAGGAGATTGGCAGTCACTCTACCCTCTACTGAAAAACGGCTCGCTGGATACGGTCATGACGCACAAGGCCGACCACAAAAAAGACCGAACCGCAGAAGGATATAAACAATATTACGACGCAGGCTATAAAACCGACATCGATCGCCTGGTCATTCAAGATGATCGATTCACTTTTTATCGGCATGGCAAAAGCACCAGCGCTCAATACAAATACGATGGTTATAAAATCCTGACGTACAAAGCGGGCAATCGCGGCGTGCGTTACTTGTTCACCAAGACACAGGGCGACGCGCAAGCGCCCGGCTTCATACAATTTAGCGATCACACGATTGCCCCGAAAAAAGTCAGCCACTTTCATATCTATTTTGGCAATGATGGCCACCAGAAACTCAGTGAAGAGCTCACCAACTGGCCGACTTATTTCCCTTCAGGATGGGATAGCCAGGCCATTGCACATGATCTGATGCATCACTAAATCAGGGTCAACGCAGCAGGCATGCTAAAACGGCCGTAAGCAAGCTTGCGCCTGGTAAACCCGTCGGGAACAGAACCGGATATCAGGCAACGCGGGCAATCGCATCATGGATTACTCGCGTTGCCTGCTGTTTTATTTCCCTGAGGTCAATGTGTTATAGCTGGTGATCAGATTCCGGTAATCGGGAATATGGTTGGAAAACAATGTACCCAAGCCCTCGACATCGTTACGCCAGTCACGATGCAGCTCACACGCCAGGCCAAACCACGTCATCAATTGCGCGCCTGCCGACGACATACGATCCCAGGCAGAATGACGAGTGATTTCGTTGAAGGTGCCCGACGCATCGGTCACGACAAATACGTCGTATCCGGCTTCGATGGCCGACAATGCAGGAAACGCAACGCAGACCTCAGTCACAACACCGGCGATAATGAGCTGCTTCTTGCCAGTGGCTTCTATTGCCTTGACGAAATCCTCATTATCCCAGGCATTGATCTGACCAGGACGGGCAATATAAGGGGCGTCCGGGAAGCGTTCTTTGAGTTCTGGCACCAGGGGTCCGTTCGGGCCATCCTCAAAGCTCGTCGTCAAAATAGTTGGCAACTCAAAGTACTTTGCCAAATCACCCAGGGCCAGCACATTATTTTTGAATTTGTCCGGATCAATATCCCGAACCAGCGACAACAAACCAGCTTGATGATCAACCATCAGAACTGCGGCCTGGCTTTTATCCAAACGTTTATAGGGCGTAGTCATATCCATTCTCCATGAAGTTCAGGTCGGTGCCAAAATGGCATCCGGCAAATAACGTTATTGACGAAGCGGCTCGCCATTAACGGTGCGATGGGCACAATGCCCATCGCATTCAAAAACAGCGCTACCCTGCTGTTGACTCGGCCATCTGGCCAAACCGACCACTATTGAAGTCGGTAATGGCCTGGGCGATTTCATCCTGGCTATTCATCACAAACGGGCCATAACCCACAATAGGCTCATCAATCGGCTCACCGCTGAGCAACAACAGAACTGCATCGCTGTTTGCCTCGATGGTCAAATGGCTACCGGTTTTATCCAGCACCACCAACTGCGCTTCGCGAGCCACTGTGTCACCGTTAACCAGAACTGTTCCACGCAATACCACCAATGCGGTATTCCAGCCATCCGGTACCTCGAGCTCGGCGATACCACCCTGATTCAGGCTCATATCCCAGACATGCATCGGTGTAAACGTATGTGCAGGCCCTTTGTGTTGCGCATACTCACCCGCAATCACGCGCACGGACCCGACGTCGCCAGGCAGCGCCACAACCGGAATGTCGCCATCCAGTATGGCCTGATAACCTGGCGCAGCCATTTTGTCTTTGGCAGGCAGGTTCACCCAAAGCTGCACCATCTCCAAAGCTCCACCTTTGCCGGCAAAATCATCGGAATGGAATTCCTCATGCAGAATGCCTGAGCCAGCCGTCATCCATTGCACATCGCCAGGGCCGATCGTGCCACCCTGACCGGTTGAGTCGCGATGACTGACCTCGCCTTTATGAACGATGGTTACCGTCTCAAACCCGCGGTGAGGATGCTGGCCGACACCGCGTTTTCCCGTTGTCGGCGTAAAGTCGGCCGGACCGGCGTAGTCCAGCAACAGAAACGGACTCAGTTGTTTGCCGTGGCTTTGATACGAAAACATGGACCTGACGGGAAACCCGTCTCCCACCCAATGTGGGCGAGGTGCGCTGTAGAGACCAAGTACTTTTTTCATTGTCATCTCCTTGTAGTGACAGTAGAGATATCATAAACTTGGAACAAATATTCCGATAGATCTAAAAATTGGAGTCAGAGTTCCATATATGGAACAATAAAAGCAATGCAGGACCTCAACAATCTTTATTACTACGTGCAAATTGTCGATCACAAGGGCCTGGCACCGGCAGGCCGGGCGCTGGGCATACCCAAATCCACGCTCAGCCGCAAGCTACGCATCCTGGAAGAAGAACTGGGCGTACGACTGATCCATCGCTCTACCCGCCAGTTCGGAATGACCGATATTGGCCAGTCTTACTACGAACATTGCAAGGCCATGCTGATCGAGGCCGAGGCCGCACAAGACGTTATTGACATGACGCGGGCCGAGCCACGCGGCGTAGTTCGTATCAGTTGTCCCACCGCTCTGCTGCAAACGCATGTTGCCGACATGCTCACCCACTTCATGCTGCAATATCCGCAAGTGATGGTCCATCTGGATGCAACCAATCGACGCGTTGATCCTGTCGCTGAAGCCATTGATATTGCCATCCGTGTGCGCCCACCTCCCATCCAGGATAGCGATCTCGTGATGCGGATCTTGTCGGATCGTAGTCAGTGCCTGGTTGCAAGTCCTGATTTACTTGCCCGCCTGGGCACCCCGGCAGCACCGGCCGATCTGGCTGACTGGCCCAGCCTGGGATTGGGCTCGCCGCAACAGCAATACAAGTGGACATTGTTCGGGCCGGATGCTGCCCAGGCTATCGTCCACCACAGCCCGCGACTGCTCACCACCGATATGATTGCATTACGTATTGCCGCCATGGCAGGCGTGGGCATTGTCCAATTACCGACGTTGATGGTATGTGATCAGCTTGCCGAAGGTTCGCTGATCAGGCCGTTGCCAGACTGGGCCCCCAGACGCGAAATTATTCATGCCGTTTTTTCATCGCGTCGGGGACAGATACCTTCTGTCCGCGCACTGATTGATTATCTCGTACAGCGTTTTGATGTTCTGGAGGAAGATTAGCGCGCCTATACGACAAGCGGCGCAGTTATCTGATTGGATGTGCCCAGAACCGGATCAATCTCTAGTAGTGAACGAACGCAATTTTGTTTCCGTCAGGATCGCGAACATATGCCCCATAGAAGCTCTCGCCATACTGCGGCCTCGGGCCAGGCTTGCCCTCGTCCTTTCCGCCATGCTGCATCGCAAGCTCGTACAGGCGTTCGATCTTCCGAGGATCATCCACGCAGAATGCGGTCATGCATCCGTTTCCTGCGTTGGCTTCCTGCCCGTTGAACGGATAACCGGTGAAGAACCGGGGATATGTCGTGTCCTCGGCTTTCCCCCACGACACTGAAAGCGTGTCCCGCCAACACACCTCTAACCCCAATTCGTTGAATAAAGGGTCATAAAACCGAATCGATCTGTCCAGGTCGCTGGTTCCAACCATCGTATAGCCAATCATAATTCCCCTTCTTCCTCTATTTCATGTTCTCTTCATGAGCGACATGGTCACCGCGACGCAGTGATGCCTACGCAAGGAGCAACGATCTTTGTAGCGTCCATAGTAACTCATAGAGATATGCAGATCGACTCGACTGACTTTTCTGCCACAGGTCGGGAATCAAAGATTTTGGGGATACGGGCGCAAAAAAACAAAAAAGGCTAGCCTCAAATTGAGCTAGCCTTTTGAATTCTTTGGCGGAGCGGACGGGACTCGAACCCGCGACCCCCGGCGTGACAGGCCGGTATTCTAACCAACTGAACTACCGCTCCGCAGCGATAAATTTTTCAAGCAATCGGGCTTATACATATAAGCAGAGCGCCTGGCGTCCCCTAGGGGATTCGAACCCCTGTACCCACCGTGAAAGGGTGGTGTCCTAGGCCTCTAGACGAAGGGGACAGGACATAAAACATTTCTCAAACTTCGCACACGTTGGCATGTGAGCTTCGCCTGAACTACCAACCAGCCAATTTAAGAATCCAAGATTCTAACACACTTTCTGGTTTCTTGCCAACAACTTTCATTGAAAATTTTTGGTGGAGATAAGCGGGATCGAACCGCTGACCTCTTGCATGCCATGCAAGCGCTCTCCCAGCTGAGCTATACCCCCACATGTCTCAACTAATGTTGTCTAGCGAAGAAGCGGAATTATGACTGTTTTTACGGCACTGCGCAAGCTTTTTCGGCAACGTAATAAAAATACAACAATATTGACGAAAATGTCCCAACACTTTTCAAACGTCTTCTACGATCGATTTGAACCAATCCAGACCGTTACCCTTCTGTCATCACCAGTGAATTTCGTACACGACGGGCAGCGAGCGACACTTCCGACGCAGTCAGGCCAATCGGACCCACGCCCTCATCAACCAATAAATCGGCGGCCGCGCCGTGAAGCCAGACCGCACCAGGCACAGCCTGGGCAGCTTCAATGCCCTGCGCCAAACACGCGCCCAGCATGCCGGCCAGCACATCGCCGGTGCCACCAGAGGCCAGCCCCGGGTTTCCCGTGCAATTGGTTTGCGTGTCACCCTGCGGTGAACAAATAACGGTCTTGTGCCCCTTAAGAACAGTCCACGCATCATATTTTCTGCTGATGGCCACGGCAGCACGGGCGCGGGCGCCCTGCACTTCTCCGACGTCACAATCAAGCAGTCTGGCGGCCTCTTGCGGATGGGGTGTCAATACGAGTGCCCGGTTGCGCCTGCCGGCACCAATCTGGCCTTGCGCCAGCAACGTCAACCCATCGGCATCCAGCACCAGGGGGATATCGATGGTCGCCCTGAAAACCTGAAACAGCAAGCCAAGTGATTTTTCATCCAGGCCCATCCCCATGCCTGCCACGCACACCGTCATGTCGCTACTGCGCAATAATTGGTCGGCGCGCATCAGCATCAGTTCAGGGTGCAGCGTATCGACAGCAAAGGGCAAGTCCTGCACAAATCCGACTTTGACTTTACCAGCCCCCTGAACCAGCGCAGCCCGGGCGGCCAGCAAGGCCGCTCCCGTCATCCCTGGCGCGCCGCCAATGACCCCCAGGGTACCAAAGCTGCCCTTGTGACTCTCAACGAGACGGGGACGGCATAGCGCCGGGAAATGTCGTTGTGCATATTCGACTGTCATCGTGCTCCTTTTTCATTTCAGTAAAACCGGATGTCAGGACAGCTAAGCATGCTCGCGCCGTGAGCGCGAGGACTATTTGCCGGCCGATCTCATGCGCTGGCGACTGTTGATAATATGCATGCGCATGGCAGCCCGTGCACCATCGGCATCCTGTGCGGCGATCGCATTGAAGATGGCTTCATGCTCCATATTCAGGCGTTGCTGGTACATGGCTTTTTCCTGATCGAAAATAGCCAGGCGGCTGCGCGGAATGGCGTGTTTGCCAAATTGCCTGAGCAGATCCAGAAAATGGGTGTTATGTGTGGCTTTGGCAATCTGTTCATGGAATTGAAAATCAACGTCGACCGAGATGTCACGTGAAATATCTTCCTTGACCAGGGCGCGCAAAATCCGCTCCAGTTCGGCCAGTTGCTCATCGGTGCGCCGCTGCGCGGCCAGCCCGGCCGCTTCTGACTCAAGACACGCGCGAACTTCAAGCACAGAAGCAAGGTCTTCGGCCGTGCCGGGCGGCATCGTACTGCGATCGAAAATGACGTCTTTGACTGTTGGCTCGCGTACGAAGGTGCCTACACCGTGCCGCGTCTCAACCAGTCCGCGCGCCTGCAATTGAGAGATGGCTTCGCGGATCACGCTTCTGCTGACACCAAAGGCCTCGACAAACTCGGATTCTGTCGGAAGTTTTTTCCCCACTTCCAGATTGCCCGATTGAATCTTTTCGGTCAGCTGCTCGACGACTTCGTCGGACAGGGTTCTGCCTCTTTTTTTGATCGGGCCGGTGTTAATCAATAGGCGGGTTGGCATAGGTTCTGTGGTCACCGGAATACTTTATGTGTATAAAGACGAAAAGTTTGATTTTAAAACGTTTTTTCCCTAAATCGTCAGGAACGGCCCCAGTTCCCGGTAATGTTCCCTGGCAGCCGGAATCAACAGAGTCAATTCTGTCTTATCGCATCAGCCACCCCATCTTCAAGTGACGGGTGCGGGGTTGAACAGGACCAGCGAATTGTGCAGTCGCAGCTGCTCAGCGCAAGACTTCTGGCGACCACTGGCAATCGCGATCATCTGCTCAAACATTTCCTGGCCGACTTCTTCGATACTGGCCTCGCCGGTGGCAATCCTGCCCGCATTGATATCCATCAAATCGTACCAGCGGCGTGCAAGACTGTTACGGGTAGCCACTTTTATCACAGGCACTGCAGCCAGTCCATATGGGGTACCGCGTCCCGTCGTAAAGACGTGCAGCGTCATGCCGGCGGCCAGTTGCAGTGTGCCACAAATGAAATCACTGGCCGGCGTGGCCAGAAAGTTAAGCCCCTTGTGTATGACCCTTTCGCCTGGCGCCACCACGCCCTGAATCGGCGTCGTACCTGATTTGACAATCGAGCCCATGGCTTTTTCCACGATATTGGACAAGCCGCCGCGCTTGTTGCCCGGGCTGGTGTTGGCGCTGCGGTCTGCCCCGCCCTGCTTCAGATAGTTGTCATACCATTGCATTTCACGCAACAGCGCCTGACCGACTTCGGACGTCGCGGCGCGGACGGTCAGTTGGGCGATGCCGTCACGCACCTCGGTCACTTCCGAGAACATGACCGTTGCGCCCGCGCGTACCAGCAGGTCGGTGGCATAGCCGACTGCCGGATTGGCGGTCACGCCTGAAAAGGCATCGCTGCCGCCGCACTGCACCCCCACAACCAGCGCCGACAACGGACAGGGTTCGCGTTTTCGCGCATTCAACTGCACCAGCCGCCTTTCGGCCTTTTCCAGGATGGAATCAATCATGCTCGCAAAACCGACATTGTCTTCGTCCTGCAGCGTGACCAGATAAGGATCGTCCTGGGCAATCGGAATGCTGCCTGCGGGAAACATTTTTGCCGGCTGCAGCTTTTCACACCCCAGGCTCACCAGCAATACCTTGCCGCCAAAATTGGGATTCAGACTCAGGTTGCGCAGGGTGCGAATCGGAATCTCGGCGTTGGGCGCATCAATGGCCACCCCACAACCATAACCGTGTTCCAGATAGACGACATCGTCCACATTCGGGTAGCGAGGCAATAACTGCTCGCGAATCTGCCGCACTGCAAACTCGACCACTCCGGTGACACACTGCACGGTCGCGCTGATGGCCAGAATGTTGCGTGTGCCGACCGTGCCATCGTCATTGCGATAACCATCAAAGGTCAGATTCGTCAGCGGTGTACCCATCGAAGAGACCTGAGTCGCCACGGGCAGAGCATCCAGAGAAGGCGCTTGCGGCATGCGCAGCATGGATTCATTAATCCAGGTTCCTGCCGCAATATCACAAAGCGCATAACCAATCACCACACCATAACGCACGACAGCCTCATCGCGCGCGAGATCCTGCAAAGCAACCTTATGCCCCTGCGGAACCGCTGTCTGCAGCGTCAGGCCACAGGGGAAGCACGCACCGGCAGGCAGGCCGCCGTCATTGACTACAATCGCGACATTATCCTTGGGGCTGATTCGTATATATAACGGCGTATGCGTTTCTTCTTCCAACATGGTTTTCACCTGATAAACAGACGACCCCGAGCGATGAGATCTGCATGACAATGCATCGTCCGCTACACCGCATTACGCTCAGGACGTGATAGAACCAACTACTGCGGACCCAACTTAGAAATCAGAGCGGCCAGCGCATCGCTTTCTTCACCGGTCAGATTGGTCAAGGGCGAACGTACGGGCCCGGCATCATATCCGGCGATTCTCGCGCCCTCTTTGACAATACTGACGGCATACCCCTTACGACGATTACGAATCGCCGAATAGGGGATGAAAAACTCGGTGATCAACCGGTCAACCGTCGGCCGATCACCTGCTACGATAGCACGATAAAATTCCATGGCGGTTTTCGGAATGAAATTGAACACCGCCGACGAATAAACGGGTACCCCAAGTGCACGATAAGCCGCAGCATAGAATTCGGCAGTCGGCAAGCCGCCCAGGTACGACAAGCGATCGCCCAGGCGTTGCCGTATTGTCACCATCAGCTCAATATCGCCCACCCCGTCCTTGTACCCTACCAGGTTGGGACAACGCTCAGCCAGTCGTTCCAGCTGATCGGCATTCAGCCGGCACAGCGACCGGTTATAGACAATCACGCCCAGTCCGACGGCCTGACATACCTGCTCAACGTGCTGCGCAACGCCATTTTGATCAGCCTCGGTCAGGTAATGGGGCATCAGCAACAGGCCTTGCGCGCCGGCTTTTTCCGCCCGTTGCGCATAATTGATCGCCAGCCGGGTGCCGCCACCTGCGCCCGCAATGATCGGTACTTTGCCCCTGCAGGTTTCGACCGCTGTACGCACGACATCAGAATATTCTTGTGGTTCCAGAGAAAAGAACTCTCCGGTGCCCCCCGCCGCGAACAGAGCGCTCGCACCATAGGGCGCCAGCCATTCAAGCCGTCTCGCGTAGCGCTCGGCGTTGAAATCGCCCTGTTCATCAAAATCGGTGACGGGAAAGGACAACAGCCCCTCACTGACAATTTCTTTTAATTCCTGTGGATTCATGGATACCCTGTCGTTGAGAATGAATGAAAAACGCAGCGCATGTGCCGCAAGCCCGCATGACAACCTTGTAATCGTCTATGTTGTATGACATCTTATTTCATTTGTTCATGTCAGACAAGTGGTTTCAGCCTCATTACAGAAATTGCACACGTAATTTCTGTAAAATTCGCAGTACTGACATCCGTTCACATTAAGATGAGCCGTGTCTGAGCCCGTTCCGATTTTTGTCGATCCCTTTTCTATTGCCCTGGTTCATGCTCAATAACGAATTGTTCCCACACAACGAATTTACGCTGGCCCCCGAAAGGCAGGCGGAAATACAGCACAGCATTCAGTCGCTTTGCGAAGATGCGCCTGACCGGCTTGTGCAAGGCAAAGCGCTTTATTACCGTTATCTGGACAGCCCGGTTGGACCCATGATCGCCATGGCCTCAGAGAAAGGCGTGATACTGCTGGAGTTTCTGGACACCTTCAGTACCATCGACAAAGAAATCACCGATCTGCGTACGCGTTACGGGTTTCATTTGAGCGGCCAGGATCACTCGCACCTGACGGCGGTGCAAGCGCAGATGGACGATTATTTCGCAGGCCGGCGTCAGCAATTTGATCTGCCCCTGGATGCGCCCGGCACAGCCTTCGACGAAACGGTATGGGCGCACTTGCAGCGCATCCCTTACGGCAGGACCTGCAGCTACGGCGATCTGGCCAGAGACATCGGCAATGGTGCCCACGCACGCATCGTCGGTTCGGCCAATCACCGCAACCGTATCAGCATCGTCATTCCATGCCATCGGGTCATCGGCGCTGATGGTTCATTGACCGGTTATGGCGGAGGCTTGCCACGCAAGCGCTGGCTTCTTGAATTCGAGAGCCTTCATGCATAGGCCACTCTCCGCCCTGCCCTTCTTCACTCTGTCTGAACAGGCGCATCGCTCATGAACCTGGACTGGCTGGGCAGCGATGCATTCTGGAACGCCCTGTGGGCCATTTATATTGTCATTATCGGCACCTGGGTGGTCATGCAAAAGCGCCCGCCCATCTCCACGCTCAGCTGGATCCTGTTTCTGAGCTTCGTGCCGGTTCTGGGCTTTGTGATTTATTACTTTTTCGGGCCAAAAAAAATCACCCGAAACAAAATCAACCGCAGCATCAGCAAACACCTGATCGAACGGGACGATACGCTGTGGAACGTGCGCATCCAGCCCTCAGATCTGACTGAGCATCAGGCAGCGATTCACGATCTGGCTGTGCAGATCACCCACTACCCCCTGAGTTATGCAACCAGTTATAAAGTGCTCTCGGGTGGCGAGAAAACCTATGACCGTATTTTCGAGGCGGTGCGTGAGGCCAAATATTACATTTTTCTTGAGTACTACATTTTCGAGCAGGATCAGACCGGCACCACCTTGCGTGATTTGCTGACTGAACGTGCCAAGAACGGTGTAAAAATTTATCTGATTGCAGATGCCATCGGGTCACTGCGGTTGAACCGGCGCTTCATGCGGCCCCTGATCGAGGCAGGTGCCAGACTCGCCTTCTTTCATGACATCAACCTGAGGCACCTGCTCTCGTTCATGAATCTGCGCAATCACCGAAAGATTGTCATTTGTGATGGCACTGTTGCATTCACCGGCGGCATCAACATCAGCGATCAACAGGATCGCCGCCGCAACAAACGCGCTTTTCATGACGTTCACCTGGAATTGACGGGTCCCGTCGTGTCGTGGCTGGAGACGATTTTTGTCGAAGACTGGCATTACTCCACTCATGACCTGTCGGTACGCCACATGCTGCGTGAGCATTATCGCGAACGCCTGGAGCGCCTGCAGGCGCAGGCGGAGGAAGATGCCCGCACCCAGCCGGCCACGGACCGTCTGGCCAATGACGAGAAGCCTCAAGAAACGGTTTCGGGCCAGGACGGCCCGCGCTGGATACGCACCCAGATCATCCCGTCGGGCCCGGACTTCGATTACGCGTCCATTCTTCGCGTTTCCGTGGAAGCCATTCTACGCGCCCGCCATCGCGTCTATCTGACCACACCCTACTTCGTACCCGACGCGACATCAGCACAGGCCCTGACCTCCGCGGCCCTGCGTGGTGTCGATGTACGCATTCTGCTACCCAAACGAACAGACAATTATGTCGTCACCAAGGCTGCCCAGTCGTGGTTTGACGATCTGGTCGCCGCAGGCATCCGGGTATTCGAATACGGCCCCCGCATGCTACATACCAAAACCCTGATCGTGGACGATGATATTTCGTTTATCGGTTCGGCCAATTTCGACAACCGCAGTTTCTACCTGAATTTCGAGGTTAGCGTCCTGTGTTATGAGCGCGAAGCGAATCAAGCGTTGCTGGAAGAGTTCAATGCCTCGATGCAGTACGCGCAGGAAGTCCAGCTGGAGCACCAGTGTTTCTTTTCGCGATTAAGCAAGGCCGTTGCGCGACTGTTTTCCCCTTTGCTCTGACCGCGCCGGCATCTCTGCGTCGGCACCTGTAAATACATTCGGAAATGGCTGCCAGGCAGGCAAGGCGCTGTAAGCCTGCCGTCACCGTGGTAACCTATACTGTCCCTTTCCATGCATGAGATGGTCATATTATGTCAACAACTTCCTCCGATCCGTCTGTCGCTGACAATCTGTCCGACGAAGACTTGACCGAAACCCTACAGGACAGCACCTTCATTTTCGAAGGAAAAATCATTAAAGTCACCGTTGATACGGTCATCCTGCCCAATGGCAAGACCGCGACCCGCGAAGTGGTGCGTCACTGCGGCGCCGTCGCAGTATTGGCCATCACGCCCGAGGACAAAGTGATTCTGGTGAAGCAGTTTCGCCACCCCACCGGCGGCCCGTTGCTGGAGATTCCCGCCGGCAAGCTGGACGTGGAAAATGAGCCGCCAGAGCAATGCGCGTACCGTGAACTGGCGGAAGAGACGCCATATACAGCGGGTGGTATGACACTCATCCACAGCTTTTATACCGCACCGGGCTTTTGCGACGAGCTGATGCATGTATTCAGAGCCGAAGGCGTTCGCAAGGACAGCAGCCTTCATGCCGATGACGACGAATTTGTGCAAACGGTGCTGATGAGCCGGGACGAGGTGCGCCAAGCCATTGCGAGCCAGCAGATCTGTGACGCCAAAACGCTGGTGGCGTTGCAATCCTGGCTACTGGAACAATAACGCCTGCATTACTTGCTCCCCCGAAAAAAGTCAGGGCGACAACCCCACGCTGCCAATATCATCGGGGCTGGACAAGCTCAACAGCTTGGATTCCTTTTGCGCCAGACGCACGCCTGCAGTGGCAAAAATAAAACCACGAACAGGTGCGAGCACCGGCGTCACTGCCAGCCTGACCGGATCCACAATTTCAACCAGCAACTGGTTCTGCTCTACCCACTGCCCGGCCGCTACGTGATACACGGCGATGCCGGTGCATGGCGAACCGACATACGCCAGGCCCCCCAGCGGATGGGGCTCACAGCGCAACGGCGGCATGGGCAAAACCTCTGACTGGGGCAACTGCAGATAGCCCTGTTCGTTCAAATACTGGATGAACGCTTCGGCATCCCGCTCTGCATTTGCGTGCGTCAGATCGCGGTCACCGCGAAGTTCGATCGTCGCAGCAAAACACGCTAACGGAATATCCGCCTCGGGATATACATTCCGTAGTTTCAGCCAGGGCGTGGACACCATTTCATCGAAAGAACAGGACAGCGAGTCTTCAGCCAGCAGTTGACATTCGCTTTGCAGATAGCGGGCCAGCGGTTCGCAGCGATCCCACACCTGCGGCAGGGAATAAACATGCATCACGGCCCGGATATCGCAGTGCAGATCCAGTACGATATCGGCATCGCACGCCATGCGCAGCAAGGTCACATGCAGCTCATCAATCAGGCGCGACGGCTCGAAAGCGTCCAGGACATTGCGCAACGCTCTGCGGATCAGCTTACGGTTGGCCTGGGCATCTGCTCCCGGCTGCTCTGCACTTTTTTGCAGGGCAGTCAGTAAATTCTCATATAAAGCAATGCCGGTAAGACGATTGAAATTTTGCCCCGTTGACAGCTGAAACCGGCCGATGTGGTCATAGAAAACGGTTTGGGTCAATCCTAACGGATTGCAAAACGGTACCAGAACGACTTCGCAGTTCAGCGCACCCTGCGCTTCGAGTACCTGCAGCCGGCGATTCAAATAAAAAAGCGCAAGCGAACCCGGCAATTCGTCGGCATGCAGGCTGCCCTGCATATAGACCTTGCGTCCGCTGTCGGCAGGCCCGAAATGAAACGCATTGATTTCATGGGATGTGCCCGGCGCACTGAGTGTCAGAACGTGTTTTTCCTGCCGCATTATGCTTCTGCCAGATGTCGAAAATTAAGATGGACCAGGTACCGTTGCTCTATTTTCCGGAACGCATACACCAGTACAAAATTGAGCACCAGATAAATACACGCCGCGGCCGAATAGGCAATAAACGGCTGATAGGTATTGGTGACAAACAGGCTGGCTGCGCCGGTAATTTCCATCATGGCCACCGTTGAGGCCAGCGCCGTGGAATGCAGGGTCATAATCACTTCATTGCTGTAGGCGGGAAGCGCACGACGCAGACTTGAAGGAAGAATAATACGGCGCATCGCATTACGGCGATTCATGCCGAACGCCCGCGCCGCATCGATTTCGCCGCGATCCGTATTCCTGATGGAACCGGAAAAAATCACAGTTGAATAGGCCGCCGTGTTCAGGGTCAGCGCAGCCAGCACCCAGATAAAGCCTTCCTTGAGAAAACCAAAACCGGGTTGCATCATCAGGTGTCCGATAAAACCGAAACTGGGAATACCGTAATAAATAATATAGATTTGCACCAGCAGCGGTGTGCCGGTAAAGAAATACGTAAATGCGTGAACAAGCCTGGCGGCTACCGTCTTCTGCCGTTGATGAATAACCGACAGAGGAATGGCCATACACAGGCCAATGGAGACCGACAGCGCAGTCAGAACCAGTGTGAGCGGCGCGGCGCGCAGGCAAGTCACAATGGCATCCAGAAAGAGTGAGAGGGTTTCAGACATGGGCATCCTCTCTTACAAAACCACGCTGATAATGCCGATCCAGAAAGCGAAATACGTACAGTGAAACGGTGGTCAGCAACAGGAACAGCAGCGCAGATATGGTATTGAAAACAAACGGCAAATGCGTTGCACTGCCCGCTTGCTGGGCAATGCGTGTCATGTCATCCAGGCCGATAATGGACACCAGCGCCGTCGCCTTGGTCAGCACCAGCCAGTTGTTACGGACACTGGGCAAGGCATAGCGCATCATAAGCGGAAAGGTAATGCGTCTCATGACCTGCAGCCCGCGCATGCCATACGCCTGCCCGGCTTCGATCTGGCCATAGGGGATAGCCATAATGGCCCCGCGAAATGTTTCAGTGAAATAAGCACCGAAAATAAACGACAAGGTGAGCACACCTGCAGCAAAAGGGCTGATTTCGAAATAATCCAGATCCCAGGCTTCGGTCAGGGCATTGAGTCCGATTTGTGCACTGTAGTACACCATCAGCATCCAGATCAGGTCTGGCACTCCGCGCACGACACTGGAATAGAGCTGCCCAAGCCGGGCAAGCAGCCGGTTGCGCGACAGGCGCATATTGGCTCCGACGAGCCCGATAAGTATCGAAATAACCAGCGACAACACTGCGATTTCGAGCGTCAGTACGGCCCCCTGCAATATACGGGGCAAATACTGACCAATCAGATTTAATTCTTCCATCCTGTTACGTGGCCCGGCCCGACCTCTCTGGCATGGCACAGCCTCGTTTTATAACACTACCCACCCCGCGTAGCCAAAAAGCGGTCTGATAGCAGACATCACGGTTTGTCGCCATGCAAGGCCCGCGATCGCCTGTAACGGCGGCAGGTCTGCGTGATTTTAGCCATCCCGAGGGCAGGTGCCGCCATTATATCGTTCCCGCAGACGAAATAAACCGCCGGTTTTCCCTTAGCCAGTACCGGTCTGCGGGAAATTCCCTGTACCTTTTTCGGCAAATGCTGTCATAATCCCCAATCGGCCACCGCCCGCAGCGGTGCTACACGTTGCAGCAGGAAATGGGTCGCTGCACGCCCTTTCATGCAGTTAGCGAATCAAGGATGCCCGGTCCGACTGGTTTCAGGCTGCAACATAGGCTTACGTCATTTAGGAAACATCCATGAACCTGAAAAAAAAAGTTTTCGGTATCGGCCTGTGCGCAATCGCGCTGGCTGTATCCGCTTCGGCTGTTGCGGCCGGCAAAACCATCCGCTTCGGCTCGGACGCCACATACCCCCCCTTCGAATCCACCAGCCCATCCGGTGAAATTGTCGGATTCGATATTGATCTGGCCAAGGCCATGTGTGAAAAAATGCAGGCCAAGTGCACCTTCCAGAATCAAGGCTGGGATGGCATTATCCCCGCCTTGCGCGCCAAGAAATTCGATGTGATCGCCTCGTCCATGAGTATCACGCCGGAACGTGAAAAAGCGGTGCTGTTCACGCAAAAGATCTGGACCACGCCCAATATGTTTATCGCCAAGAAAGGGTCTACCTATCAATCGACAGCCGAAGGACTCAAAGGCGTGGACCTGGGCGTTCAGCAGGGCACGATTCAGGACAAATACGCCACCAAATATTTTAAAGACACCAATATCAAGCGATACAAAACACTGGAAGATGCCTATAACGACCTGACCACCGGCCGCATCGCTGTTGTGTTTGCCGATGGCGGCGTCACCACCGATTTTGTGGAAAGCCCTGCAGGCAAAGACTTCCAGCTGGTCGGTGACCCGATTCTGGCTTCTGCCGACGAGGAAATTTTTGGCAAAGGCACCGGGTTTGCCGTACGCAAGAACGACACCGAGCTGAAAGATGCGCTGAACAAGGCATTTGATGAAATCCGCAAGGACGGCACCTATCAGAAAATTGCCGATAAATATTTCAAATATGATATTTATGGTGGGTAAGCAGTGGTCAGTATTGGCCAATAGCGGCGACAAGCGATAAATGCAAGTTCGCGCCCGCTCCAAAGCGGACTAAAGACGACCGCTTTGGAGCTATTTTTTTGTGGTCGGGACGGTGTGAACATCACCTTCCTGGGACCCGCATCAATACGTTTCCAGGTGCAGCCGGCCCTTCTGCCTTAGCGTCGTATGCAATTCGCTCCAGTCCAGGCCGCCCGCTGCGGCGGCCTCTTGCAATACTTCCAGCACACCAGTTTCCATGCCCTTCAGTCCGCAAACATAAATGTAAGTATTCTCGTTTTTCAATAAGTCCAGCAGGTCCGTCAGCCGCTCGCGCATGACATCCTGTACATACCGTTTGGGCTGCCCCGGCTTGCGGGAGAAAGCGAAGTTAACATCAATGAAATCTTTGGGCAGCTTATTAAGCGGCCCGAAATACGGCAGCTCTTCCGGGCAGCGCGCACCGAAAAACAGCATAAGCTTGCCGCGCTCGTCCATGGACGGATCCTGCCGCTTGCGTCGTCGCCTTTCTGTCATGGCCCGCATGGGTGCGCTACCGGTGCCCGTGCAGATCATAATGAGATTGGAACCCGGGTGATTCGGCATCAGGAATGTATGCCCAAAAGGACCGATGACCTGAACCTTGTCGCCCTTCTTCAAATCACAAACGTAATTGGAGCAGACTCCCTGGACCGGGTTGCCATCATAATCCTGCACCACGCGCTTGACCGTGATCGAGACGTTGTTGTAACGCGGGCGCTCCCCATCACGCGGACTGGCCAGCGAGTACTGGCGCGCGTGATGCAAACGATCGCTGGCGTCGGTTCCCGGCGGTATGATGCCGATGGATTGCCCTTCCAGCACCGGAAACGGCGTTTCACCAAAATCCAAAACGACGTGGCGGATATCGCTTTCGGATGATTCGTCCGTCAGCCTGTAATTGCCCGACACCGTCGCGGTAATGAAATTACGAGTGCCATACAGATTGGTATAGCTGTGTGAGGCGGACCACGGCGGAATCTGCGATCCGGCGACATAATTGCTGCCCTGAATGGTAACCTCGGCGTCGCTGTCCGTGCCGGCGGCAACCGGCGTGTCGTCCGCCGGAACCTCAAGCGCCTGCAGGGCCGGCAATTCATCCCAAGTATATTGCTCGTCGAGCGTATACATTTGATCTGCCAGCACCGGCTGCCAATTATCGATCGCACCCGTGGGGCATGGCGCCACGCAGGCCATGCAGTGATTGCAAATATCCGGCCTGACTACGTAATTGTTTCCGTCATGCGTGATTGCATCGATCGGGCAGGTCTCTTCACACGTATTGCAACGTATGCAGATTTCCGGATCGATCAGGTGCTGTTTCGTTGCCTGGCCGGGTTGGCTCATCGCTATCACTGTTTCCATCGTGAATCCAATTTCTTTCATTGCCCGCCCTTTCGGGCGGTACCCATCAGTTGAAACGCACGTACTCGTAATCGACCGGTTGACGGTTGATACCCATCGCTGGGGGGGCAATCCAGTTGGCGAATTTGCCGGGTTCTACGACTCGGCCCATCAGCGACGCCACAAATGCGCGATCTTCTGCAGTAGGCAGCCATTCGCGTTCATGTCTGACCCATTCTGCCTCAGGCATCACTTGCCCTTCGGGAGAAACGCTCACAACAGACAGCGTGCCGATACGACGATTGAATGCCTTGTGCGGCACTTTCAGACGGAAAGGGATACCCGCTTTCTCGATCACTTTGTTCCAGCGATTGATCCCGCCGACGGAGTCCTTGATATAGTCGTCCCGCAGCACTTCGTTCAGCGCATTAAGCATGGGTACCGAACGCTCTACCAGTCGACCGTCCTGCACGACCAGTACGTTATAGGTGCGATCATAGAGTTTATGATCGTCGTCGCGTTTGGTTTCTTCGTAACGTCCTTTCAGACCCGTGTTATAGAACGTGGCCGCGTTGCTTGACTCGTCTGCACCAAACAGATCGATGGTCACGCTGAAATGGAAATTCAAATAGCGCTGGAGCGTTTCCAGATCAATCACACCGGCTTCGCGAAGACGTGCCGGATCATCGGTTTTCAACTGGTTCATCACCTCGCAGGTGCGCTGAATCACACGTGACACGCCCGATTCGCCTACGAACATGTGATGCGCTTCTTCGGTAAGCATGAATTTGGTGGTGCGGGCCAGCGGGTCGAAACCGGATTCGGCCAGGGCACACAATTGGAACTTGCCATCGCGATCGGTGAAATAAGTGAACATGTAAAAGGCCAGCCAGTCCGGCGTTTTCTCGTTAAACGCCGCCAGAATGCGGGGATTGTCCTCGTCGCCGCTGTTGCGCTCCAGGAGCGCCTCGGCTTCTTCGCGCCCATCACGACCGAAATGTTTGTGCAGCAAATACACCATGGCCCACAGGTGACGCCCCTCTTCCACGTTCACCTGGAACAGGTTGCGCAGGTCGTACATGGACGGTGCTGTCAATCCCAGATGCCGCTGTTGTTCGACCGATGCAGGTTCGGTATCACCCTGGGTCACGATAATGCGGCGCAGGTTGGCCCGGTGCTCACCCGGTACATCCTGCCAGGCTTTTTCTCCCTTGTGCTCGCCGAAATTGACCTGGCGATCGGCGTCTCGCGGGTTCAGGAAAATACCCCAGCGATAGTCGGGCATTTTCACATAGCCAAATGAGGCCCAGCCTTTCGGATCAACGCTGGTGGCGGTGCGCAAATATACGTCGAAGTCCTGCGAACCATCGGGACCCATATCATTCCACCACTTGCGGTAATTGGGTTGCCAGTGCTCCAGCGCGCGCTGCAGCGTCTTGTCCTGCGACAGATTCACATTATTGGGAATCTTATCGGTGTAATTGATGCTTGACATAGATTTCTCCGGGGTCATAGAGCGGGTATTTCAGTTGTGAACCCACTCCGTAATCTTGATAAATAGAGCGCGAGCCGACAATCAGACGCGGTTCCAGTCGAAATTGGGTTTTTCACCCTTGCCGTACAGTTTCAGCGCGCCCTTCTCACCCACCGCATTGGGCCGGATAAAAATCCAGTTCTGCCAGGCAGTCAGGCGACCGAATATGCGGGTCCACATGTTTTCCGGACCATTGAAACGCAGATTGGCTTCCATGCCGGTGAGCGCATCGGGCGACATGGACAGCCGCTCTTCGATGGCGAGCCGCACTTCGTCAGCCCAGTCAATGTCATCCAGGGCATATGTGACCAAACCGGCTTTTTCCGCCTCATCGCCATCGAGCATGGTTCCTGCCAGAGCTTTGGTATCTTCCAGAATAGTGGCATCGTCATAGAAACGCCGGGCCAGCCGCGACTGCCGGGTCACCATGGGCAGAAAACCAAAATTCATGGCGCCCACGGCAATGCGCGGCGACCGCTCTTCATCGTCGGGCAGCGTCAGCATGTAAATACGATCGCAGGCCAGCGCCGGCTCAAGCAGAGAGCCTGCAAAGCACGAACCCTCTTCAATCAATGCAAACATAGAGCGTGAAGACACATCCAGGCGCGCAAACGTACGGCGCATCAGCCCCAGGGTTTCGCGCACGAACCAGTGATCCTTATTGGCCAGCAGAACGTCATCGCTTTTCAGAACATCCTGCGCATTGCCCACTGTCTTGATCAGCCACAGGCCGCTATCGAGTTCGTTGGTACGCATCGAAAGAATAGCGTCATCCAGTTCACGCGCCATTTGCAGCGGCCACCAGTTCATGCCTGCCTGCACGATTGCATCGATCGTGTCGGGCTGATCGCCCTCGGGGCCACGAATAGTGAAGGTGGCGTGTTTGTTGTTTCGGTCAATATCGACGCTGACATATTTATAGTTCAGGCTATCGGCCGCTTCGTGTTTTTCAAGCGATGTCAGAGAAATACCTGTCGCGCCCACGGCGATACCGCTTTGCTCAGCCAGCTCCTGGGCACGAGCGTTGATCGTGTCTTCGAACCTGGCTGTTTTCACTACTTCGTCGACCAGTTTCCAGTCTTTGGCGCGCTGTCCGCGAATGCCTTCGACCAGTGTGCAGAAAATGTCGGCGTGATCGTGGCGCACCTTGCGCTTGTCGGTCACCCGTGTCAAACCGCCCGTACCGGGCAGCACACCCAGCAACGGCACTTCCGGCAGGGAAACGGAAGAGGAACGATCGTCAACCAGATAGATTTCATCACATGCCAGCGCCAGCTCGTAACCACCTCCGGCACACGCGCCGTTGACAGCAGCAATAAATTTAACGCCCGAATGTTCGCTGGTGTCTTCGATACCGTTGCGGGTTTCATTGGTGAATTTGCAGAAGTTCACCTTCCACGCATGCGTTGACAGCCCCAGCATGAAGATGTTGGCACCCGAACAGAAAATGCGGTCTTTCCCGCTGGAGACGATCACGCTGCGCACTTCCGGATGCTCGAACCGGATGCGATTGAGCGCGTCATGCAATTCGATATCCACGCCCAGATCGTACGAATTGAGCTTCAGTTTATAGCCGGGACGGATCCCGCTGTCTTCATCTATATCAATGGTCAGGCGTGCAATGGCGCCTTCGGTTTTCAATTGAATGTGTTTGTACTGCGAAGGATCGGTCTGGTAATTGACTTTCAGCTCGCTCATGGCAGGGCTCCATTTAAATTATGCAATTCAATGCATTTTAATTTCGTTAAAAGCACTATATTTCATCAATCATCAATCGTCAATTTATTTCGAATAGGGGTTAACCCTGTTCTATTTAAGACGACTCTATACACCCACAGATGCGGCCCGCCGGTTGTCAGTCAGCTCACACCGTCGCAGCAGACGACAATTTGATCCAGACAAAACCGGCCAGCACAACACTCATCAAGACAACAATAGCCGCAGGAGTCTGATTCATACTCACCCAGGACGTGCCATTTTGGACACATTAAAACTGGTGTTTACCCTAAACATTTCGCAAAATACTTGACCGATACACATCGCCTGCCTATCTTCTTATTTACATGCAAAATAATGCATACAATCATTAACGTTTTCAAAAGCACTTCGCCATCCCAGCCCGACCGGCATAGAAAGGGACAACAAAGAGCCAGGCATCAGACCAGCCCTTTGATGCGACCCCGGACAACACATACTCCGTTGTGTTTTGCGATGGAGTGACACACAAAGCAGAGGTAACAGTGAAAAAAATCAGTAATTACGTTCATGATCAATGGATAGAAGGTACCGGCACAGGCATCGTCCTTTATGACCCAATCCAGGGTACCGCCCTGGCCAGCGCTGACGCCACCGGACTGGACCTGAATGCGGCCTATGGCTGGGCGCGGCAAACCGGGGGGCCCGCCTTGCGCAGTATGGGATACAGTGCACGCGCGGCCATGCTGGGCAGGATTGTCGACGTCCTGCAGGTCAATAAAGAGAAGTATTACGATATCGCGCTCAGCAATAGCGGTACGGTGAAATCGGACAGCGCCATTGACATTGATGGTGGTATTTACACACTTTCATGGTATGCAAAAGCGGGCGCAAAGTTAAACAGCCAGGCGTTCCTGACTGATGGCGAGGCCGTGCCGCTTGCGCGCGATAACGCCTTTGCGACGCAGCATATCCAGGTCCCGATTCAGGGTCTCGCATTATTGATCAATGCGTTTAACTTTCCGTCCTGGGGGCTTTGGGAAAAAGCCGCTCCAGCCTTGCTGTCGGGCGTGCCCATTGTCGTGAAGCCGGCAACGTCCACCGCCTTGCTCACCTATGAAATGATCCGCGACGTCGTAGAGGCAAAGATCCTGCCGCCGGGCGCCATCAGCCTGATATGTGGACGCCCTGAAGGATTGCTCGATGCACTCAATGGGCTGGATATTGTTTCGTTCACAGGATCAGCAGACACCGCTGCGACATTGCGCAGCCACCCGCGCATTATGCACGACGGGGCAAAGCTGAATGCCGAAACAGACAGCATCAATAGCGCCATCCTCGGCCCCGATGCCGATCCGGCCAGCATCCAGTTGCTGGTTCGTGAGGTCGTTCGCGAACTGACCATCAAGTCCGGGCAAAAATGTACTGCTATTCGTCGCATTTTCGTGCCAGAAAGTACTTACGACACCATTGCGCAGTCACTCGCCCTGAGCCTGGCCAAGGTGACCGTCGGCGATCCCCGCAAGGACGGCATACGCATGGGCAGCCTGGTGAATCTGGCGCAACAGAAGGCCGTCAGGGCCGGCGTTGCAACACTGGAAAAACATGCTGATATTCTGTTCGATGGCCGCCGGCAACTGACCATCGACGCCCCCGCCGACAGCGCTTGCTTCCCACCCGTATTATTCGGCGTGCGCCAGCCGGATGAGCACCCCCTGGTACATGATGTCGAAGTATTCGGACCCGTTGCGACCCTCATTCCTTATCGCGACATCGACCACGCATGGCAGCTTGCACGGCGCGGCATGGGCTCGCTGGTCGCGTCGGTTTATAGCGAAGACACGGCGCTGCTGGCACAGGCGGCGTTTGCGCTGGGTGACAGTCATGGACGGGTGCATCTGGTCACCGATGCCGTCTCCAGGATACACACAGGGCACGGTAATGTCATGCCCCAATCCAATCATGGCGGACCTGGACGCGCCGGCGGCGGCGAAGAGCTCGGCGGCCTGCGCGCCTTGCGCTTTTACCACCGGCTGGTTGCCGTGCAGTCGGCACCAGAAGTCCTGAAGCACCTGGCGGGTTGAGCACCCAGATCCGCCGTATCAAATGCAACTGGCTTCGTGGATACGGCGGGCACCCGCATAACAGAACAAGTCACATCGAAAAGTGATGCAGATATCGGAAATGTATTCAGATTGGGCGCAAAATCATTAATTGACTTAAAATCACCCAACGTCTGTCAAATCACGCCTATTTTCATAATAATTTAAATTGCACAGCCTTGCGCCCTTCCGTAGCATATCCCGGATCGTCATAGATCAATTGCCATCTGTTGCCATCAACCAGACGCCATCGCAACGAAAAGGAAGATTTCCATGGATACGCTCTCAACCCACCTCACGCCAGAAACAACAGTCACATGGACCATCCCGTCCATTCTCGCCCTATACGAAATGCCCTTCATGGACCTCATATTCCGGGCCCAGCAAGTTCACCGCGCGCACCACGAACCCAATGCCGTGCAACTGTCCAGCCTGTTGTCCATCAAGACCGGCGGCTGCCCCGAGGACTGCTCGTACTGCCCCCAATCGTCGCGCTATGACACTTCGGTAGAACGAGAAAAACTGCTGCCACTGGACGAAGTGATCGAAGCGGCGCAACAGGCCAAAGCAGCGGGTGCCCAGCGTTTTTGCATGGGCGCCGCGTGGCGCAACCCCAAGCCGCATCAGATCGATGCCGTTGCCGATATGATCCGGGCGGTCAAGGATCTCGGACTGGAAACCTGTGTGACCCTGGGCATGCTGCGCGAAGGCCAGGCGCAACAGCTCAAAAGCGCAGGGCTGGATTATTACAATCATAATCTTGATACGTCGCCCGAATTCTACGGCCAAATTATTACCACCCGCACTTATCAGGACCGGCTGGATACGCTGGAACGCGTTCGCGATGCGGGCATTAATGTATGCTGCGGGGGCATCGTCGGCCTGGGAGAATCACGCCGTGAACGCGCCGGACTGATCGCCCAGCTGGCCAATCTGTCACCCTACCCCGAGTCGGTTCCCATCAATAATCTGGTCAGGGTACAAGGCACGCCGCTGGCCGATAACGAAGAGATCGATCCGTTTGAATTTGTTCGCACCATCGCCGTGGCACGCATTACTATGCCGAAAACGTTCGTGCGCCTGTCTGCGGGGCGAGAAACCATGGATGACAGCCTGCAGGCGCTATGCTTCATGGCGGGCGCCAACTCCATGTTCTACGGAGAAAAACTGCTTACGACCGACAACCCCCAACTGGCCGCGGACCAAGCGCTTTTTTCAAGGCTGGATCTGAAACCGCTGGGCGAGCCGGCTGCCAGCATGCATACCCCACAGCCCACCACTGACAATCCTGGTGGCGGGTGCGGTTGCAGCTGCCGCACCCAAAGCATGGCCTGATCAAGGCGCGTCGCCCATCCCCTGATTTATTCTTTTTAATGGTTGCAATATGACATACCTCATTCTCAGTATTCTGTGCAGTGTGGCGGTTTCGGTGCTGCTGAAAGTCGCCCGCCGTCAGGGGATCGACATCCGCCAGGCCATCGCCTTCAATTATGTGATGGCCTGCGGCCTGACCTGGTTCGTGCTCTCGCCCGATCTGCAACCCAAAGCGGGTCATGACTTTCCATGGTTTCTTTTCGCGGTACTGGGCGTGATTTTGCCCGTGTTGTTCATGATCATGTCACGTGGCGTCGAATACGCCGGTATTGTACGGGCAGATGCGGCTCAGCGACTGTCGCTGTTTCTGACTGTGCTGGCCTCTTTTGTTCTGTTTGGCGAAGCCCTGTCGGTCAATCGCGGCCTGAGTCTTGTGCTGGCGTTTGCTGCCCTGTTCTGCCTGCTGTGGAAGCCGGCGGACGCGACTGCAAATAACAATATCCGTCAGGGCGCGCTTTATCTGTTTCTGATCTGGCTCGGTTATGGCGTCGTGGACATGCTGTTCAAGCAGATCGCCAAAACCGGCACGGCCTTTTCCAGCGGGCTGTTTTTGTCTTTTGCCCTGGCCGGTGTCATTATGTTTGCTTATTTGCTGTTGCGTCGCACGCAGTGGAATGGCCGCAGTGTGCTGGGCGGCCTGCTGCTGGGCTTGCTCAATTTCTGCAACATCCTGTTTTATATACGCGCCCATCAGACTTTTCATGAGAACCCCACTCTGGTATTCACGGTCATGAATATCGGCGTCATCAGCCTGGGCACCATCGTCGGAGCCGTGGCATTCCGGGAAAGAATCAGCCGCATCAACCTGCTGGGTATTGCGCTTGCCATTATCGCCGTGCTCACGCTTTACTATTGGACGGTCATTAGCGGCTGATCGTACGGCAGGCTGCCCGGCAACCGGCAGCCCCCATGCTTTCTTGCTCAATCCGGTTGGCGAAATTACAGCACTTTGCCAGGATTCATAAGGCCCTGCGGATCAAACACCTGCTTGATCTGCCGCATTAATTTCAATTGCAATGGGTCCTTGTGATGCAGGAAAGCATGGCGCTTGAGCTGCCCGATGCCATGTTCGGCGCTGATGCTGCCCCCATAGGCCATGACTTCTTCAAAGATGGTGTCGGCCACCCGGGTTTCCCATTCCGCCGCCCATGTCTTGTCGGCGCCCGCAGGGCGCGATACGTTATAGTGCAGATTGCCGTCGCCAAAATGACCGAAAATGAACAGACGGCAATCGGGACTGACTTTGCGCAATTGCACTTCAGCGGTTTTCACAAACTCGGGTATCCGTTCGATCGGCAGTGAAATATCGTGCTTCAAGTGCGGACCATCCGCACGCTGCGCTTCGGAAATTTCTTCGCGCAGGCGCCAGAGGGCCTGCAATTGCGCGAGTGAAGAAGAGACCGCGGCATCGACACACAGCTCCTGCTCCAGCGCCTGGCCAATCACATTTTCCAGCAATTGCCCCAACGCTTCTTCGTCAGCCGTGTCGGCCAGCTCGATCAGCACATAAGCCGGATGTCGGTCTGCGAATGGCACTTGTACGCCTTCGACATGCGTCAGCACCAGATCCAGGCAGGCGTCCGTGAAGAACTCAAACGCCTGAAGGCGCGGCCCGCAAGCACCAAAAACCAGGCGGAACAGCTCCAGCGCCTGCTGTTCGCTGTCCACCGCCGCCAGCACCACGCTGCGCACATGGGTCGGCGCGTGCAAACGCAGGGCGACACCGGTGATCACGCCCAGCGTGCCTTCGGAGCCGATAAAAAGCTGCTTGAGGTCATAGCCGGTATTGTCTTTGCGCAGCGTTTGCAAACCATTGAAGATTTCCCCATCGGGCAACACGGCCTCAATCCCCAGCACAAGTTCGCGTGCCATGCCGTAGCGCACGACATTGACGCCGCCTGCGTTGGTCGCCACGTTGCCACCGATCTGCGAGGAGTCTTCCGCGGCCAGGCTCAGCGGCAGCAATCGGTCCTGTTCCTGTGCAGCACGACGCAAATTACCCAGGATACATCCGGCATCGGCCACCAGTGTGTTGGCGATCGTATCAATCGAACGCACATGATTCATCCGGTCCAGCGACAGGATAATATTATTCGGCGATGCATCCGGAGTAGCGGCGCCGCATAAACCCGTATTGCCACCGCGGGTGACAACCGGCACCGCAAATTGACTGCACAGACGCAGACAATCAGATACCTGGGCGGTCGACACCGGACGCACCACGGCCTGGGCGGCGCCTTTATATACACCGCGCCAGTCGGTCAGCCACGGTTCAATATCGGCAGCGTTTGTCTGCACCACATCCGGCCCCAGTGCCGCCAGCAAGCTATCAAGAAATTCCTGCATTGTTTTATCCCAAAGTTTATTGAATCCGACTGCCACCCCCTATATATGCAGCAGTCACGTGTCATGATCAAAATACGATTTCAGCGATTTATGCTTTGTTCACTGTGTCCTTATGCGGACCAAAGGCCCGGGTGTCCAGCCCCAGCCTCTCGCTTGCCTGCCGCAAATGCGCCTGGGCGCACGCCCGCGCAAGCGACGCGTCCCCCTGCTCGATGGCGTCCAGCACCTGCTCATGCTCGGCATGCACCTGACGCGACAGCGTGGCGCCAGCCTTTAGCGCAGCATCGCCCTCTTGTGCCATGCCCAGCCGGGCCGCCTGTTCCGCCAGCAAGGTGTGCGAACGTGCAACCCGGACACTTTCGCGCCATTGCCGCGTGAGATAGGACAGCAACTCCCGATAATGCGGGTTATGCGTTGCATCGGCGATCGCCCGGTGAAACCCTACATCCCATTCGAGCGCCTGCTCCGGATCGTGCAGGCTTTTTTCCAGCGATGCGAGGATATGGCGCATGCCACTTACATCTTCTTTAGTGGCCCGGATGGCTGCCAGCGCCGCCGCACCGCCTTCTATTTCGAAGCGCAATTCATAAATATGACGCAACGCGTCCCGATCTACGGTCTCGGGCACGGGCAGTTGAAATCCGTCGTGCAGATCCCGTGTCAGCACCATGCAGCCGGCTCCCTGCCGGGTACGCACCAGCCCTTTTGTCCGCAGACGCTCGGTGGCCTCGCGGATCACGGCAGCGCTGACCGAGAACTCGCCGGCCAGCAGTTTGCCCGATGGCAGCTTCGTTCCCACCGGGTATGTACCGTCAGCAATACGCTGCATCAGCGCTTGCGCCACACGGTCGGTCAAAGTCAGGTTTGTCATTTGCATGGCGTAAATATATCAGGTTATCTGATAACTTTTCCTGTTAAGAGGCTCACTTTGCAAAATTTCCGGCCTCCCATCCGCCTGCCGCAATCGACAGGCGATCCGGCGCCCAACCCGCTACCGTTTGGGCGTATCCGGTGTCGGTTCAACCGGTGTCGGTTCAACCGGTGTCGGTTCAACCGGTGTCGGTTCAACCGGTGTCGGCTCGCCAGTCGGATCGTCTGCCGGCGGCGCATCCTTTGCCGCATCTGCCGCTTCCTCACCGGCCAACGCCAGATCCTCGTCAGCAACAGTATGATCCGCATCGGTTTTATGCGGAAGATTCAGTTCGCTGATCGGATCGCCTGCCTGAATGATATCGAGCACCTTGTCCATGGCTTCGGCATCAGCGGAAATATCGATGGATTCGTCCACGCGCGGGTCCATGACCGTCACCACCGGCGAAGCCGGAACACTGACCGACATGGGTACAAACGGCTCGGGGTCGACCTTGTAGGTTCCCTTGACTTTCTCTTTGCGTACGAAGATGACAAGTGAAAAGGCGGCAAGTGAAGTATAGATATAAAACATATGCGGGCCACCGATGTCCATCAGCTTACCGACCAGCAACGGACCCAGACTGGCACCGACTCCATAGGTCATGAGCAGCACACCGCTTAAGCCGACCCGCAACGACGGATCCACGTGCTCGTTGGCAAACGCGGTCGCCAGCGGATAAATGGTAAATTGCAGCACGCCGAATATCGCCACCAATACCAGCATAAGCGGATAAGGCAAATGCCAGTAACCATATAGCGGAATCGTCAACAGGCCCAGTAACAGCGCATTGAAGCGGATCATGTTAAGGCGGTAGATCCGGTCGGACAGCCAGCCCATCGGCCATTGCGAGAGCAGACCCGCCATCACCGAGACTGACAGGAACAAGGCGACCTGATCCGTATCCATCCCCTCTTTGCTTGCATAGACCGGCCCCAGACCATAAAACGAACCGGTTATACTGCCCGCCACAAAGAGCACAAACATGGACATGGGTACCAGACGAATGAACACTTTGAGCTTGATCGGTGTATGCGCCTGCAGGGTCGGGTGACTGCGCCGGGTAATGGCCACCGGGATCAGGCACAGCGCCATGGACATGGCCACGACATTGAGCGTAGTCAGATCTTCCGGCGAGAAAAAGGACACGGTCATCTGCCCGACCACCAGACCCAGTCCGGACATGACCATATAGAAAGCAAAAACACTGCCGCGCTGCTTCTGATCCGCCTGGTCATTGAGCCAGCTTTCCAGCACCATGTACTGCGTGACCATCGTCGCGCCAGTCAGGAATCGCAAGAATACCCACACCGGCAGCAAGGGAGTGATCGTCTGGGCCAGAACCAGCACCGTCACCATGGCGGCGGAAATCGCGTACGCCCGGATATGCCCTACCTGTTGCACCAGCTTATGGCCAAAGCGCGCGCCCAGTACCTGACCCGTATAAAACGCAGCAATCAGCAAACCGATCCAGACCTGACTGACCCCCTCCTGCGTCAGATGCAACGCAATAAAGGTGTTATACAGCCCCGTACCCACCGACATCAGCAAGGTGGCAAAATACAGTGAGAAAAACGACAGGAAAAGATTGATCATTCTGGTCTGACGAAAAAAGACGAACAATAAAAATTCGGTAAATTCAATGCAATGAAACTGCCTGTTGCACATGGGCCGCAAGCGAAACGGGCGGATGACATATGCAAAAGAGCAGCTTCGGGAGTGCCGGACACAGCGCCAGTCTGTGTCCGCTATTTATTTAATTACAACTGTGAAAGAATGGTTTCGGTACCGCTGATTTTGTATTCGCCGCCCTCTTCAACATTCAGTTGGCTGACTACGCCATTGTCCAGGATGGCCGAATAACGTCGTGAACGCACGCCCAGACCCCGGGCAATCATATCCAGCTCCAGGCCCATAGCCTTCGTCCAGGTGGCAGAGCCATCGGCCAGCATGCGGATCGTACCTGTCGCGCCGGTATCGCGGCCCCAGGCGCCCATCACGAACGCATCATTGACGGCCACGCACCAGATTTCATCCACGCCCTTTGACTTGATTTTCTCTGCATCACGTATGAAATCCACCACATGTTTGTTCGTGCACGTGGGCGTAAACGCACCGGGCACGGCAAACAGAACAATTTTTTTGTCTTTCACCAGTTCAGACACCTTGAACGCCTGAGGACCTGCATCCTGGCCATCCGTGCCTTTTTCGATGAATTCTGTAAGTGTGCCCTCGGGCACCTGATCTCCGATGCTGATTGTCATATTGACTCCTGACTGATTGATAAAATGCGTTCCTGTGTAGTGTAACACCAGGCTCGTCGGGCGCACATCATTCCAGCGCCGCGTTTGGGGGCACTTGCGCTTGCCTGCGTGTCCACCATACCATTGCGATATGACACAAATGCGGCCAGCCGCTGCCGACCTTTTCACAACCCCGGCAAATACAGGTATAGTATTCTTTGCCGTCGCCGCCCGGGCATTTACATTCCCGTTGCCGCTCCGGGCACTGCCCTTACCCTTTTTCCCGCGGCCCCTGGCCGCTTATAACGCATGAAAAACATCTCTGCCGTTACCGGCTCCGATACTGCCGACAACGCCCCGGCGCCCACACTGAGCCATCTGGACGAGGCTGGCCAGGTACGCATGGTAGACGTTCTGAACAAATCGACCACAGCCCGCACCGCGATTGCACGAAGTGTCGTACGCATGACGCAGCGTTCCTTCGCAGCGCTGAACGCCGCCGAAAACAGCAAGGGTGAAGTGCTCAATACCGCCCGCGTCGCGGGCGTGCTCGCAGCCAAGCGGTGTGCCGAGCTTATTCCCATGTGCCATAGCCTGCCTTTGACGTTTGCCGGCATTGACTTCACGCTGGACCCGGACACGCTCTGCGTCACCGTGCGCGCCACCTGTCGCAGCGACTATAAAACCGGCGTGGAAATGGAAGCGCTGACAGCCTGCTCCATTGCGGCACTCACCATTTACGATATGTGCAAGGCGGCCGACAAAGGCATTATCATTGAAGATACCCGGCTGGAATACAAAGCCGGCGGTAAAAGTGGAGAATGGCGCTGTGATTGATATCTTATATTTCGCACGAGTGGCGGAACTCACCGGCAAACGCACCGAGCAAATGCCTTTGCCGGCCCCCGTGTCTGTCGCCCAATGGCTGACGCAGCTGAATACAACGTATCCGGCGCTCCAGGACATTCGGGTACTGAAAGTGGCAGTGAACAAAAAACACGCCCTGCCCGACGCACTCATTCATGATCGCGATGAAGTCGCACTTTTTGAGCCGGTCACCGGAGGCTGACATGATCACCATACAAGAAGCTGATTTCGATGCCGGCCAATTGATCCGGCAACTGCATGAGCGCAGCCAGGGCCACGCAGGCGCCGTGGCCTCTTTCATCGGCTACGTACGTGACTATTCACCCGCGCAACCGACGCAGGAACTGTTTCTGGAACATTACCCCGGCATGTGCGAACAGGAGCTGAACGATATTCAAGCGCAGGCCGCACAACGCTGGAACGTCATTGACAGCACCATTGTGCATCGTGTCGGCGCCCTGACGCGACAGCAGCAAATTGTTTTTGTCGGTGTCGCCAGCGCCCATCGGGGCGATGCCTTTCATGCCTGTGAATTCATCATGGATGCCCTGAAAACCCGCGCGCCCTTCTGGAAGCGCGAGACACTGGCCGACGGCAAGGCGTTCTGGGTGCAGGCACGCGAGAGCGACACCCAACGCATTGAGAAATGGACGAAAACGGACCAGATATCCGACCCCGTGATAAAGCAACTGGAAGATCACAAATGAAATCGCTTACCGACAATGACAGCAAGGTTGCGCTTCGCATCGCGCTGCTGACCATACACGACACCCGCAAGCCGGAGACAGATACATCAGCCCACTATCTGGCCGGGGCGATCGAAGCGAGCGGCCACGTGATTGCCGACAGGGCCATCTGTCCCGACAACCGTTATGCCATTCGCAAGTATCTGTCTGACTGGATCCTGCGCGATGATGTACACATCATTGTCACCAACGGCGGCACGGGCATGCGTGATAAAAACTCAACGCTCGCAGCCGTGACCCCGTTGTTCGATACCGATATTGCGGGCTTCGGCGAACTGTTTCGTGCCTATTCCTTTGCCGACATCGGCTCCTCGGGCCTGCAGTCCAATGCTGTGGGAGGCAAGGCAAATAATACGCTGATTTTCTGCCTGCCCGGGTCCACCGGCGCCTGCCGGCTGGGCTGGGAAAAAATTCTGCGCGAGCAACTCGACAGCCACCACCAACCCTGCAATTTCGCGTCGGCCTATGCCAAACGTGATTAACAGCCGGCAAGCACATACTGCCTACAGGAATTTATACCATGCTTGATTTCGATACAGCCCAGCAGCGCCTGCTGGATCTGCCCATTGCCGACATTCCGGTCGAAACCGTCAGCCTGGAGCAGGCCCAAGGCCGGGTCCTGGCCCAGGATGTCGTGGCAACGCTGGATATGCCACCCGCAGATAACAGCTCCATGGACGGCTATGCGCTGCGCGTGCAGGATTACACTGCCGGCAACGCACTGCCGATACAGCAACGCATTTTCGCCGGAGAAGCGCCTGCCGCACAGGAGGCAGGTAAAATCTCTCGCATTTTCACCGGCAGTCTCATCCCCGAAGGCGCAGATACCGTCGTTATACAGGAAGTGTGCACTGAAGCCGACGAACAGGTCACCATCAACGAGGTCCCCGTCGCCGGCCAGAACATTCGCCGCCAGGGCGAAGATACACGCCTGGGCTCCGTCCTGCTGGAACGGGGCACGATACTGGGCGCGGCCGAAATCGGGCTGATCGCTACGCAAGGTATTGATTCGCTGGCAGTATACCGGCAACTGAAGGTGGGCATCCTGACTACCGGAGACGAGCTGGTGCCGCCCGGTCAGCCACGGCTTGGGTCGCAAATTTTCAATTCCAATGCGCCTATGCTGACTGCCCTGTTTCACACGCTGGGGGCACAAGTCAGCCAGGTGCTGCATGCCCGGGACGATTTGAACGCCACACATGAAGCGTTGAACACACTTTTTAGTGAATGCGATCTGGTCATCAGCGTGGGCGGCGTCTCGGTCGGAGAAAAAGACCTGGTCAAGCCGGCACTGGAGGCATTGGGCGCCAGCCTGGATTTCTGGAAGGTCCGCATGAAACCGGGCAAACCGGTGGCCCTGGCCAGCGTCAATAATACACCTGTGATCTGCCTGCCCGGCAACCCCGTGTCTGCCTATACGGTGCTGGCTGTCCTGGTCTCGCCGCTGATTCGCAAGTTGCAGGGTCGCAGGAAGTGCGTGCCGCCGCGCATACAGGCCATTTTGAAAACCGACAAAATTTTCAACGAAACCCGGGATGAGTTTCTGCGTGTACGCATGTCCCAGGATGAAGAGACCGGCCAATTGATGGTCGAGCCCTATGACAGGCAAGGATCGGGCATGAGTTCATCACTCCCCTGGGCCAACGGCTTTGCACGCGTACCTGCCGTGCAGAAGTACACGGGCGGCGATCGGGTCTGGGTCTATCCCAAGGAAGACTGGATCCGTTGAATGAGCGTACCCGCCGACATCCGGCTAGCGCCCGACAGGGACGACGGTGACGGCCCGCGCCAGCTCTTCCGGTGTATTGACATTCAGAAAAGCGTCGGCATCATCAAACACCACGCGTAATGCATGCTGTGCTTCGAGCCATGGAAGAACGGCTCGTCGTCCGCTGAGCAGGTAGTCGCGCAAGGTCGCCAGCGCACCGACGTGCAGCAGCAGACAAATGGAGTGATCGCGCGCACCCGCGTGCGCAAAGGCAATGTGCCCGCCCTGCGCCATCAGCGCACCATACAATCGCGCGACATAATCGCCCGGCAGCGCCGGCATATCGCACCCGGCCACCACCAGCCACGGTGTTTGCAGATAAGGCGCTGCCGCCAGCAATCCCGCCAGGGGCCCCTGGCTGCCCTCGAAGCCGGCAGGATCGGCCACGACCTGGCCATACCGGCCATAAACGTCTTCGTGCTGATTGGCACTGATCAGCACGCGGTCCACGCAAGGCGAGAGCACCCGCAGGACGAATTCGATCAGCGGCCGTTCATGCAGTCTGATGAGCCCCTTGTCCTGGCCACCCATTCGCCTGCCCTGGCCACCCGCCAGAATCAGCGCCGTCAGATCACGCGGCAACAGCCGATCCGGTGAAGGAACAACCGTCATGCCTAGCCTCCGATATAGCTCATCTCTATTTTTTCCCGCCGGTCATGCAATTGGTCTCGCTGCTCTGAATACCGGTCATTCCTGACGTTCCAGATGCCGGCAAGCACACTGGCAATCTCGTGGTCGCTGGCAGATGAACGCAGCATTTGGCGCAGATCGCTGCCGGTTTCGGCAAACAGACAGGTGAACAGCTTGCCTTCCGGCGACAGACGCAGCCGGGTACAGTCCCCACAGAAGGCATGCGTCACACTCGTGATCAGACCCACTTCGCCAGCCCGGTCCTTGTAGCGCCAGCGCCTTGCCACTTCCCCCGGATAATTGGCGTGTACCGGTTCCAGTTCGAATTTCGATTGCAATATTTCAAGAATTTCCCGGCCACTGACCACATCAGTCATATCCCAGTGATTGGTCGCGCCCACATCCATGAACTCGATAAATCGCAAAATGTGACCGCTATGCCGGAAATAGTCGGCCATGGGCAGAATCTGGTGTTCATTGACTCCGCGCTTGACCACCATATTCACCTTGACCGGTTCAATGCCGGCACTTCGTGCGGCCTCAATGCCTGCCAGCACCTGATCGACATGAACCTTGCTGTCGCTCATGCTCGCAAACAGTTGCGGATCCAGGGCATCCAGGCTCACTGTTATGCGCTGCAGCCCGGCATCCCGCAGGGGGCCCGCCATGCGCTGCAACAGCGTGCCATTGGTGGTCAGTGCAATATCCAGCGGCTTGTCATCCAGATCCCTGATCTGCGCCAGCATGCCGATCAACCGCGTCATTTCCTTGCGCAGCAGCGGCTCCCCGCCTGTAATGCGCAGTTTATTGACGCCCAGTTGCGCAAACAGGCGCGCCAGCCGTGTGATTTCTTCGAACGAAAGAATCTGATCGTGCGGCAGAAACGCATGGTCGCTGCCGAACTGGTCGCGCGGCATACAGTAGGAACAGCGAAAATTGCAGCGATCGGTAATGGAAATACGCAGATCGCGCAAGGCACGTCCGAATGCATCTACCACGGGCCTGCCCGGCGTATAGTCCACGCGTGGCAATGGCGCTGGGGTGATTCTGCGAATATCGGCTATCGGAATAATTTTAGTCATTGAAGGCTTCGTCTATGGTCTGAATTTTGCCTGCCTCACTTGCATCATACCCTACCAAATGGCCTAGGAATTCCAGATAGTCCTGGCTGCGCATGAAATGAATGAATTTTTCTACATTGACCTGTTGCAGGCTGCTGCGATTCAGGGCAAAGAAATAGCGCTCACGCACCAAAGGAATGAATTCCAGTCCGAAACGATGCGCTGCAGTCTGCACGCCGATACCCACATCGGCCATGCCACTTGCAATATGGGCGGCAATGGCCATATGAGTAAACTCGCTGTCCTCGAAGCCGCTGACGGCCGAGGTGGCGATATTTTCCTCCTGCAGCATCAGGCCGACCAAAAAACGCGTGCTGGAACCGGGCTGGCGGTTGACGAAACGCACATCCCCACGCGCCAGATCGCGAACAGACTGAATACTTTTTGGATTTCCCGGCTTGACGAACAGTCCTGTATTGCGCACGGCCAGATGAATCAACAGGTGTGTCTCACTATTGAGCCAGGGCGAATAGCGCGCCAGAATGGGTTTTTCAAATTTGCCGATTGGCACCTGGAAACCGGCCACATCGCACTCATTCTGCTCCAGTGCCGCCAGCGCTTCGATCGCCGTGCGGTATCGCAATTCCAATATCGGCAGCGGTGAGTTCATGCGTTGTGTCAGTCCCTCAACGGCAAAACCGTGACTGGCATGCAGCCGGATGTTCGGGGTATGCTCGGGAATCAGCTTTTCCAGTTCTTCCTGCGATTCGGACGCCAGACTTTCCAGAGTTGGCGAGAGCCTGGCCTGAATACGGCGATTGGCCCACACCAGCCTTTTGGCAAACTCTGACAATTCGGTTCCCTTGCGCCGTTTGGTGATCAGCAACGGAACCCCGAAAATATCTTCGAATTGCCGCAATACCCCCCAGGCATGACGATACGAGTGGCCACAGGTCTCGCTGGCTGCCACGATATTGCCACTGACGTCAATTTCGGCAAGCAAGCCGAGCAACATGGACAATGACAGCGTTTTACCCTCTTGTGTGTCAATCGTCCACTCGGGGTTAATCCTGATGGAAAAAGGGTACATACGCAATTCTCCTTTGGTATTTGCAGGCCGAAATATGTGTTATTAATTTCATATTGATTTTATATGTGAATTAGCTACTATTGTGGTTATATCCACGTTTGTCAAATAGATATTTTCGCCAGGCATTTATGCGGTACTGCAGCATTTTAATAGGTTTTTAAAAACCTATTAAACGCTATAACAAAGAAACCTGGCAACCCGAATCCGGAGACAGTCATGCCCAAATCAGGCATATCCTCGCCCTTCATCCAGTCTGTCGATAACAAAATCAGAAAGATGATTCCGCTCACACCCGAGACACCGCACTCGCGTGCCGTCTCGGCCAGTCTGGCCAAACTCGGCAATGCACCCGGCGTTTTGCTGCCTTTGTTGCACGACATTCAGGACACGCTGGGATTGATTCCCGGAGAATGCGTTGACCAGATCGCGCAGGCGCTGAATCTGTCGCGTGCGGAAGTGCACGGTGTCATCACTTTCTACCCTCACTTTCATACCAGCGCCAAAGGCCCGATCCATATCGAAGTCTGTCGGGCCGAGTCCTGTCAGGCCATGGGCTCGGCAACGCTCGAAGCCCATATCCGCCAGACCACCGGCTGTGACCTGAACGCCACGCGTGCCGATGGCCAGGTGTCGGTCGATGCGGTTTATTGCCTGGGACTATGCGCCCAGTCGCCCAATATCATGCTCAATGGCGAACCCCATGCGCATGTCACGCCGCAGGAATTTGACGAGCTGTATCGTGAGCACACGGAGGCCCTGTCCGCATGACTATTCGCATCTATATTCCCGCTGATGCCGCCGCCATTGCCTGCGGCGCCGAGCGTGTCGTGGCCGCCGTGCAAAAAGAGGCGGCGCAGCGCAATCAGGACGTGACGATCGTGCGCAATGGCTCGCGTGGTCTGTTGTGGCTTGAGCCCCTGATTGAAGTCGAGACCGAACGCGGTCGCCTCGCCTACGGTCCCGTTAAGGCCAAAGACGTTGCTTCGCTCTTTGAGGCCGACTTTCTGCAAGGAAGTGATCATCCACTGGCACACGGCCTGACCGAAGACATCCCGTACCTGAAAAAACAGGAACGCCTGACCTTTGCACGCGTCGGCATTACCGACCCGCTATCGGTTCCCGATTATATTGAACACGGTGGCTTTGCCGGTCTCAGCAAGGCATTGACGCTGGCTTCTGCTGATATTGTGCAGGAAGTGACCGAGTCCGGTTTGCGCGGTCGGGGCGGCGCAGCCTTTCCCACCGGCATCAAATGGAAAACCGTATTGGGCACACCAGCCGACCAGAAATACATTGTGTGCAATGCCGATGAAGGCGACTCGGGCACGTTTTCCGATCGCATGCTCATGGAGGGCGATCCGCTCTGCCTGATCGAAGGCATGACGATTGCCGGACTGGCAACAGGTGCGACCAAAGGCTACATCTATGTGCGCTCGGAATATCCGCATGCCATCCTGGCGCTGAACCGCGCCATTGATGCGGCCACCACAGCCGGCTGGCTCGGCGACAATATCCGCGGCAGCGGCAAGGCCTTCGCGCTTGAAGTGCGCAAGGGAGCGGGTGCGTATATCTGCGGGGAAGAAACCTCACTGCTCGATTCGCTTGAAGGCAAGCGCGGCCTGGTGCGCGCCAAGCCACCGCTGCCGGCCATCAAAGGCCTGTTCGGCAAACCGACGGTTATCAACAATGTGATTTCGCTGGCCACGGTGCCATATGTCCTGGCCCACGGCGGCCAGGCATATGCCAACTACGGCATGGGTCGTTCAAAAGGAACATTGCCCTTCCAGCTGGCGGGCAATATCCGCCAGGGCGGGCTGGTAGAAAAGGCCTTTGGACTGACGCTGCGCGAACTGCTGTTCGATTACGGCGGCGGCAGTGCCAGTGGTCGTCCCATCAAGGCCGTGCAGGTCGGCGGCCCGCTGGGCGCCTATCTGCCTGAATCGCAATGGGATGTCCCCATGGATTATGAAGCCTATATGAAGGTGTCGGCCATGATCGGTCACGGCGGCATCGTGGCGTTCGATGACACTGCAAAAATGAATGATCTGGCGCGCTACGCCATGGAGTTCTGTGCCGTCGAGTCCTGTGGCAAGTGCACGCCCTGTCGTATTGGATCGACGCGCGGCACCGAAGTCATTGATCGCATCAGTGCGAATGAAAACCGCGAAGAGAATGTTGAGTTGTTGCGCGATTTGTGCAACACCATGCTGGGCGGGTCGCTGTGCGCCCTGGGCGGCATGACGCCCTACCCGGTTCTGTCGGCACTGCAGCATTTCCCGGCCGATTTCGGCATTGAGCAGTCTGCCGAAAGCCATTCGTCCTGAACACCATTATTATCCGCTGCCCAAAGCAGGCAAGGAGCTTCTCATGTTAGAAACCGTCGTCAAACGTGATACCGATCTGGGTACGCCTGAAATCATCTCCGACAAATGGGTTTCCGTCACCATTGACGGTTACGAGATGTCCGTCCCCGAAGGCACGTCAGTCATGCGCGCTGCTGCGCTCAACGGCGTCAATATTCCCAAACTGTGCGCCACCGACAGCATCGAGGCTTTTGGCTCCTGCCGCTTGTGCCTGGTGGAAATCGAAGGACGGCGCGGTTATCCGGCCTCCTGTACCACACCGGTGGAAGAAGGCATGGTCATTCACACCGAGACACCGAAGCTGCATCAATTGCGCCGCGGCGTCATGGAATTGTATATTTCCGATCACCCGCTCGATTGCCTGACCTGCCCTTCCAATGGCGATTGCGAACTGCAGGATATGGCGGGCGTCGTGGGATTGCGCAACGTGCGTTATGGCTACGAGGGTGCCAACCACCTGAAAGACCAGAAAGACACCTCCAATCCCTATTTCACTTATGATCCAAGCAAGTGTATTGTTTGCAACCGCTGCGTGCGCGCCTGCGAAGAAACACAGGGTACGTTTGCCCTGACGATTTCCGGAAAAGGCTTTGCCTCGCGCGTCTCGCCCGGCCAGGATCAACCGTTCATGGACAGCGAGTGCGTCTCATGTGGCGCCTGCGTCCAGGCCTGTCCAACCGCCACGCTGGAAGACAATAGTGTGATCGAGCTGGGCCAGGCAGACCACGCAGTGATTACGACTTGCGCCTATTGTGGCGTGGGTTGCGGCTTCAAGGCCGAAATGAAAGGGGAAACCGTGGTACGCATGACGCCATGGAAAGACGGCAAGGCCAATCGCGGCCACTCCTGCGTCAAAGGCCGGTTTGCCTGGGGCTATACCACGCACAAAGAGCGCATCACCAAGCCCATGATCCGCAAGAGCATTTCCGATCCGTGGCAAGAAGTGTCCTGGGACGAGGCGATTGGTTACGCTGCCAGCGAATTCAAGCGCCTGCAGGGCAAATATGGGCGCGATTCAGTAGGAGGCATTACCTCTTCCCGCTGCACCAATGAAGAAACCTGGCTGGTCCAGAAGCTGGTCCGCGCAGCGTTCAACACCAATAATGTAGACACCTGCGCACGCGTGTGCCACTCACCCACCGGCTATGGTCTGAAATCCACGCTGGGCGAATCGGCCGGTACGCAAACGTTTGATTCGGTCATGTTTACCGATGTCGTGATTGTCATGGGCGCCAACCCGAGCGCGGCCCATCCGGTGTTCGCGTCCCGACTGAAAAAACGGCTGCGGCAAGGCGCTCGCCTGATCGTCATTGATCCACGGCAGACGGAACTGGTCAGCTCTCCTCACATTCGCGCCGACTACCATCTGCAAGTGCGTCCCGGCACCAACGTGGCGCTGCTGGCAGCCATGTCACATGTGATCGCCACGGAAAATCTGATCGATATGGACTTTGTACGCACGCGCTGTGAAGACAAGGCATTCCGCGAATGGTTTGATTTTGTCTGCCTGCCCGAAAATGCGCCGGAAGCCGTAGAAGCGGAAACCGGCGTACCTGCCGATCAAGTCCGCGGCGCAGCCCGCCTCTTTGCCACCGGCGGCAATGGCTCCATTTATTATGGTCTGGGCGTAACAGAACACAGCCAGGGTTCGACCACTGTCATGGCCATCGCCAACCTGGCCATGGCCACCGGCAATATCGGCCGCGAAGGCGTCGGCGTCAATCCATTGCGCGGGCAGAACAACGTGCAGGGCTCGTGCGACATGGGCTCGTTCCCGCATGAACTGCCCGGCTATCGTCATATCTCCGATGACGTGGTCCGGCACGAATTCGAAAAAGCCTGGAATGTCACGCTGCAACCGGAACCCGGACTGCGCATTCCGAATATGTTCGATGCCGCGCAGGAAGGCACTTTCAAGGGCCTGTATTGCCAGGGCGAAGATATCGTGCAGTCGGATCCCAATACGCAACACGTGGCCGCCTCGCTGGCTGCCATGGAATGCGTCGTCATCCAGGATATTTTCCTGAATGAAACAGCCAAATACGCGCATGTATTTCTGCCGGGTTCGACCTTTCTGGAAAAAGACGGCACGTTCACCAATGCAGAACGGCGTATTTCACGGGTACGCAAGGTTATGGAGCCGGCCAGCGGCATGGCCGACTGGGAAATCACCTGCGCGCTCTCGAACGCGCTGGGCTATCCCATGAACTACACACATCCATCGGAAATCATGGATGAAATTGCAGCCCTGACACCGACCTTCAAAGGGGTTACCTTCGATCGCATCACTGAAATGGGCAGTATCCAATGGCCTTGCAACGATGAAGCGCCCGAAGGCACGCCGATCATGCACATTGACGAATTTGTACGCGGCAAAGGCAAATTCATGATCACCAAATATATTCCGACGGACGAAAGAAGCACACGCAAATACCCGCTGCTCTTTACCACAGGACGAATCCTGTCCCAATACAACGTGGGCGCACAGACCCGCCGCACGCCCAACGTGGCCTGGCATTCCGAAGACGTACTGGAAATCCACCCGGTCGACGCAGAAGACCGTGGCATCAGCCAGGGCGACTGGGTCGGCATTCAGAGCCGGGCCGGCGAAACGGTATTGCGTGCCAACGTCACGACCCGGGTACAGCCAGGCGTCGTCTACACCACATTCCACTTTCCTGAATCCGGCGCGAACGTGGTGACGACTGACAACTCCGACTGGGCCACCAATTGTCCCGAGTATAAAGTGACGGCGGTGCAGGTGACACGTGTCACACAACCATCCTCCTGGCAGAACAACTGGTCGGAGTTCAACCGCAAGCAACGCGCGTTGCTGCACAATCGTGTCACAATGGACGAAACAACGGTGACAGATTAACACCAGGACTTTCTTGTGATGGATAAGGTCGTCATATCCGCAGCTACGGCCCGCATGCAAGGTACCGGGCCGACCCCTGGACCTGCGGCCGAACATAATGAGACGGGCGTGCGCAACCGGCCCGATAGGCCGGAACCGCTAGCCCCGCCCGAGGACGCGCAAGGCAGCGTCTTGCGGCAAGTGACACGCGTGCGCAATGGCGTCGCGCTTGAACACACAGAGAACGACGCCATTGCTGTTGAAACACCGATCGCCATGGAATTTAACGGCATTAATCATGCCGTAATGCTGGCCACACCAAATGATCTGGAAGATTTTGCCTGGGGATTTTGCCTGACCGAAGGCATTGTGCGCTCAGCCGATGACATCCGTGATATCGAGCAGGAACACACCGAACAGGGCATTATTCTGCATGTGCAGATCAGCCCCGCCTGCATGCAGTTTCTAAAGGAAAGACGACGCCAGATGGCAGGGCGAACGGCCTGCGGCCTGTGCGGCGTGGAAACCCTGGATGCCGTACGGCGACTGCCGCTCGTGGCGCCCGCCAGTACTGCAACACTCAACAACAGCGTCGCTTCTGCTGCGGACAACCGCTACGACTTATCCCATATTCCTGCAAGCCTGACGCTGCCACAATTGCTCGATGGCATGGCAGCGCTGCGCGAGCGGCAGACATTACATCTGGCAACCGGCGCAACCCATGCTGCGGCCTGGTTACCGGCCAACAGCGAGGTCCCCGCATTTATTCGCGAAGACGTAGGCCGCCATAACGCTTTGGATAAAACCATCGGCGCCTTGATGCGCCATGATCAGCACCCGGACAAGGGCGCCCTGCTGGTGTCGAGTCGCGCCAGCTTTGAAATGGTACAGAAAACAGCAATGGCCGGCTGCCCCATTCTGGCCGCCGTATCTGCGCCCACCACCGCTGCGGTCGCACTGGCCCGGGAAACCGGCGTCACCCTGCTTGGTTTTACCCGCGCACAACACGCGACCCTGTACGCTCATCCACACCGCTTTCAATTATCGAACAAAGGCAGGACATCATGACAACGCCACACCTGGTCAACACCACCGCAATGCTCATCAAAATGGCCAATCAGATCGCCGGCTTCTTTGAAGCCCTGCCGGATCGTGAAGAAGGCCTGCGCAGTGTCTACGAGCATATCCGCAAGTTCTGGGAGCCGCGCATGCGTGCCGCCCTGCTCGATTTTCTGGAACAGCACCCCGACGGACAGGACGGCGAAACCGGCCTGTCTGCATTCGCACTGGAAGCCATCAATAACCACAAGGCGGATCTCAGGCCCGCCGCTGCACCTGCAACACCCGCAACATCCGTGACCTCCTGAGGGATCACGAACCGATATACATAATTCATAATCCAAGGAGACATTCATGAATCAAGCCGTTACCCGTGGCGGATTCTTCAGCAAGGAGCGGATTACAGCCGGTCCCGGTTTCAACCGATGGATGGTGCCGCCTGCCGCACTGGCCATTCATTTATGTATTGGTCAGGCCTATGCATTTTCCGTATTCAACAAACCCATGACCCAATTGCTGGGCATTTCCGAGTCGGCCCCGGGGGACTGGACCATTCCCCAACTGGGCTGGATTTTCAGTATCGCCATTGTGTTTCTCGGTCTGTCGGCCGCTTTTGCCGGCAAATGGCTGGAAGAAGTCGGTCCGCGCAAGGCCATGTTCGCCGCCGCCTGCTGCTTTGGCGGAGGTTTTCTGGTAGCGGCAGCGGGTTTGCATTTGCATCAGTTATGGCTGGTCTACTTCGGCTACGGCGTATTGGGCGGCATCGGTCTGGGCATTGGTTATGTGTCGCCGGTCTCCACACTTATCAAATGGTTCCCTGACCGGCGCGGCATGGCAACCGGCATGGCCATCATGGGCTTTGGCGGGGGCGCGATGATTGCCTCCCCCTTGTCGCTCAAACTGATGAACGCGTTCAAATCCGATACCTCCATGGGCGTCACTGAAACGTTCATCGTGCTGGGCGTGGTCTACTTCATCTATATGTGCATCGGTGCACTGGCCGTGCGTATTCCCGCCGCAGACTGGAAGCCGGAGGGCTGGACGCCACCGGTGCAGAACAATGCCATGATTTCCCGCAATCACGTGCACATTGACCGGGCCATCAAAACACCGCAGTTCTGGTTGCTGTGGTGGGCGCTGTGCCTGAACGTCACAGCGGGCATCGGCGTGCTCGGCCAGGCTTCACTGATGATCCAGGAAAGCTTCCAGGGTATGATCACCGCAGCGGCAGCAGCCGGCTTTGTGGGTCTGCTTTCACTGGCCAATATGAGCGGACGCTTTCTGTGGTCCACAGTCTCGGACTATATCGGCAGAAAAATGACTTACGGTACGTTTTTCGTGCTGGGCACCATTCTGTATTTGCTGGTGCCGGGCATGGGCACGGCAGGACACGTTGCGCTATTCGTGCTGTTCTATCTGATCATTCTGTCCATGTACGGCGGTGGCTTCTCTACCGTCCCTGCCTATCTGGCTGATCTGTTCGGCACCCGCTATGTGGGCGGCATTCATGGACGCCTGCTGACCGCCTGGTCTGCTGCCGGTATTTTCGGCCCGGTTCTGGTCAATTACATTCGTGATTACCAGTTGAAGATGGGTATTCCGAAATCTGATGTGTACATCTACACCATGTACGTGATGGCAGGTCTTCTGGTGATTGGTTTCATCTGCAATATGATGATTCGCCCGGTCAGCGCAGAGCATCATATGGACGTGGAAAACACGGCAGGCGAACCGGTTCCGGCTGCAGCCAAATAACAGGGAGATCACATATGCAAACACCTTCTCAAAATAAAACACCGGTCGGACTGGTCGTCGCTTTCTGGCTTCTGGTCGGCATCCCGCTCATCTGGGGCGTATCCAATACCATCATTACGGCCGCCGCCCTTTTCAAATAACCCTTCGCTGCGGCCCGCCTGGAACGCCGCTGCATAACCGTGCAGCGCGCGATTGCCGGGAAATATTGTTTCAACCGGCAAAAAACGCTGCTTCACGCAGCGTTTTTTTATAATGGGTGCATCTTTCCGCTCCCGCTTACGGCCCGCCCCTGTTCAAGGATCCTTCATGAGCACCCATCAGCGACTTCTTGTTGTCGAAGACGAAATCAGCATTGCCGCCAACATTTGCAGCTATCTGGAAAAAAAATCCTTTATGGTCGATGTCGCCTACGATGGCCACGCTGCGATTTCCCTGCTTGATCAGTACGCTTTCGATGCAATCATTCTGGACCTGGGCCTGCCCGGCAAAAGCGGCTTCGATGTCCTGCAACACATCCGTGATGTAGCCATGCTCAGCACCCCTGTTGTCATCCTGACCGCCCGCGACGGCCTGCAGGACAAGCTCACGGGTTTTTCCCTGGGCACCGATGATTATCTGACCAAACCGTTTTCTCTGAGCGAACTGGACGCCCGGCTGAACGCTCTGATCAAGCGCGCCACCGGCAGTGTCGCCAACCCGGTCAGGCGCTGGGGCGATATCGAAATCAATACGCGCTCACATATTGTGTCGATCAAGGGCGTGCCTGTTCACCTGACACGCAAGTCCTATGACATTCTGAGCACGTTCATGCAATATCCCGGCGAAGTCATTTCCAAGGAGCGTTTTGAAAGCCTGTTATGGGCCGATGACCCCAAATCATCGGATGCGCTGCGCAGCCAGATCCATCTGCTGCGCAAGGCGCTTTCGGAGCATCAATGCGATGTCATCGAAACGGTGCATGGCACCGGATGGCGACTGGGCAGGACGGACGAACAATCATGAATAACAGTGGCTACCTGTCACTGGCCCAACGGATGTCACTGGCGCTGACAGGCGCAGTCACCCTGTTTGTGATCGTGCTGTGCGTGCTGTCGCTGTGGGCCTTCGACAGCATGGAAGACAATCTGGTGGACACCACCCTGCTGGCTGAAAAAGACCGCATTATCGCGCTGGATACCCGCGCCGCAAATCGCACCGGCGTAGACATCCAGGAGAGTCTGAATCAGCCGATCAGGCGCTGGAACGTTGCCAGCCCCGCCGACGAAAACATGTTGCCCCGGCAATTGCGCAATCTGAGTGAAGGTGCCTATTTCATGCACCCCGGCAATGAAACCTGGCATATTCTGGTCTTTGAACGCGGTGCGACCAAAACCATCCTGCTGTACGACGCCACAGTCAATGAACAGCGCGTACACGACTTTGCCCTGATCGTCATCATGGCCGGCCTGTTGTGCATCGGTCTGTCCTGGCTGCTGGCGCGCAGTGTATCCCGGCGCATTACCGACCCTGTACAAAGCCTGACCCAGACGCTCTCGAGCTGGGCGCCAGGTGCATCCAATTTGTCTGCCAGCCGCAATGACGAGGTCGGCCGACTGATTGAAGCGTTCAACCGAATGCAGAGCCAGGTGGAAAAATCCATTGCCCAGGAAAAGGAATTTTCCGCCAATCTGAACCATGAAATCCGCACGCCACTGACCACGATTCGCACCGACGCCGAACTGGCACTGGAGGACGCCTCATTGCACCCCGACACCACCATGCGGCTTAAACGCACCATCAGCAATGTCGACCTGATTACCGACACCCTGGAAAGCACAGTGCATCTGAAAACAGAAGCACGCCAGGAACCGGAGCCGGTGAATTTGCGGGAGTGTCTGGAAAATGCCTGGGAGACCAGCACCAACGACGACGCAGGCATGAGCCTGCAACTGGTCAACCAGTTATTGCCCGGCGAGGTGCTGGTTGTCAATCGTTATGCCATGCAAATGATTATGCGTAATCTGATCCGCAATACCATGGAGCATGCGGGCGCCACCATCCTGACGGTCTACTCGTCGGGGCAACGGCTATATTTCGAAGATAATGGCAAAGGGATTCCGCAGGCCGACCTGCCGCGGATTTTCGAACGCTATTACAGCAGCCATACACGGGATACACAGGGGTCTATGCAGCTACCGTCGAACGTGCCATTGAAAAGGCGCGGGCTGGGTCTGGCGATTGTTAAGCACATTTGCGAACTGGAGCACTGGCGCATAGAGGTCGAGTCATCCACCCAGCCTGGCGCATCAATGACACGGTTCATCCTGCAGGTGGCCTGACGGCACTGCGCCGACGCATCTGCAGCGCCGGCGATATATTTGCGCTGCAGTTTCCAGCCGCGCCCGAACAATTCCCGACCAGTTGTCGAACGCGATTTTAAGTGGCGGTCTGATCTTTCAGACGATACACCAGCACCGACGTGGACGCCAGAGACAGCACTTTGGTTGTCACGCTGCCCAGCAGCAGCCGGGACAAACCGCTACGGCCATGGCTGGCAATGTAAATCAGGTCGCAGCCGTTTTCCTTGGCGGCCTCGACGATGCCATCCGCCACGCTGTAGTTGGAGATAACCAGCGAGGTGGCTTTCACATTGGCCGTCTGGGCACGATCCAGCACCGGTTTCAGATAAGATTCGGCTTCCTTGCGCGCGGCATCCTCATAATCCCCGTCAGAGATCGCGTAGGACGCGGCCATGCCATCAAATCCGATCAGCGTGGAAAATGGCTGCGTGACGTTGATCGCAATCACTTCGGCGCTGTTCTGGCGTGCAAAGCAAATACCCGAATTGGCCGCACGTGCAGAAATGTCCGAACCGTCGATTGGAAGAAGAATTTTATTGAACATGGTGGGACTCCTTAAGACTTGGATGATTCCTGTTTGGCCGCATTGTACAGATGCGTGCAACGAGTGCCGGAGCGGCAATAAGCCAGAACCGGCGAAGGCAGTGTGTCTAGATGTTCACGAAAGGTCCGGACGTCTTCAGGTGTCATTGCACCGCTGACGACGGGCTGATAGACAACAGTCAGACCAAGCTGTTCGCCCGCCTTGATGACGTCGGCCGACGTTGGCTGCGACTCACCGCCTTCGTAGTCGGGACGGTTGATAATAACACTCCGATAACCGGCCGCCTTGAGCGCGGCCATGTCTTCAGGCCCCAGTTGGGGCGCAACCGCCAGGGTATCGCTTAACGGAGTAATGGGTGTTGACATAGATCCTCTCTGAAGGCCGTCCAGCAGTCCGTGCTCACGCACGGCAAACGAAAAACTGCTGCGACCGTTCGATGCCCGGGGCACCATGATTGATGATTGCCAGCACCGCCGTCCGCCTGCTGTCACCGTTACTTTATATATGAAACGGCCAGACGGGCCGCAGCGTGATGGCCCAAAATTATTTTATGCCAGTTTAACGCGGTATCTGCCACAAATTTACCCTACTCTCTATAAAATAGCATCAGTAATTCCACCACGATCTGATTTAAAACAGTAAATGACTGAACCCTGCCATATTCGGCCTGCCACTGAGCGGGATATTGACGCCATCCAGCAAATCTATGCCTGGCATGTGTTGCATGGCATCGCAACCTTTGAAGAAACCGTACCCGACTGTGCACAGATGCACGCACGGTTTCATGACATCACGACACAGGGTTATCCCTATATTGTCGCTGAACAACAAGGCGAGATACTGGGGTACGCGTATGTATCTGCCTATCGCCCTCGCGTCGCCTATCGCTATACCGTGGAAAATGCCATTTATCTGCGCCAGGATCTGGGGCGCAGGGGAACCGGGTCGCTGCTGCTCGCCGAGCTGATCCGCCTGTGCGAGGCGGGGCCCTGGCGGCAGATGATTGCCGTGATCGGCAATAGCGGCAATCTGGCCTCTATCGGGGTGCACCGCAAGGCCGGCTTTGATATGATCGGCACGCTGCCTGCTACCGGTTTCAAGCATGGTCAATGGGTCGATACCGTCCTGATGCAGCGTGCCTTATCCAGCGGCAGCCTCACCCCGCCCGATTCCGTCGAGCCAATCGGCGCCGACGCACACTGATTGCCTTTGCTCTGGCTCAGGTTTGCATGCGGGTCACGCGACAATCATGGCGCTGCAGCAGCGCACCGAATGCCTCGCCTTTCAGAAAGCCGTATTCGGCCACGCGCTGTTCCCCGAGTGTGTCATTCGGGTCGCCGGTTTGTGCGGGATGGCACATGATGAGCGCACCATCTTCCACGGCAGCGAGCCATCCATCCATATTCCGGGCAAAACGCGCAGCGCCTCCCGTGAAATCGTAGACGCCCGCAAAATCCGCATTGAAGGGAACTCCTTCGCGCCGTAACCGTCTGCACAGGGCAGCGCTGCCCAGCAACGCGATCAGATGTCCCTTCAATTGCAGACCGCCTTTCAAAGACGCGTGCCGCATGGCCGTCGATCGAACCCAGACATCATCACAGTCATAGCGACGCACCAGCACCTCGATCAATGCATCGCGAATTTGCGGGAACTGATGCACATGCTGATGGCCATCGAAAAAATCAGGTTCACGCAACATATGCTGCTCGAACGCATCGCACTGTCGTTCGATTTCGCGCACAAGCATGGCGACATCAAGCTGGCGCAACCATGCCTTGAGCATAAGACGCGAAAGGGGGCGGTGAAAATGATTGTCCGAATCGAGCGCTTCGGTGAAGTTGATATGCAGGCCCACGTCGATATCAAGCGCGCGCAAACGGCCTGCCCCGGACGGCCAGGCGGCGCCCTGGGTCAGGCAACTGGTTGCGCTGAGCCGGCGCACCGTGGCCAGTTCCAGTACAGCGCGATTGACGTGCTCATTCATGCCGAAATCATCGGCGCACATGACGATATGTTTTTTTCTGCGTCCCATCAATGCGTCCTGTTGCCCAGGGTCATATCCCACAGGTTCATGCCCACAGGCGCATCGTAACAGACAGTGCGGCGATCATCAAAACTATTTACCCATTCCGACATGCCGGGCGGCGTGGACGGCCCGGGGTGAGAGGTCGGCTGGATGCCCCTGATCAGCGGGCGATGCCGCCTGAGCGAGGCCGTTTCCATAGGTCTGATTCACAATAAAAAGCGGTCGCTGCTTTACTTCTTCATAAATATGCGCCACATACTCGCCAATCATGCCCAGCGCAATCAGAATAATGCCGGCAAGAAAAACCTGCGCCACAATCAGGGTGGAATAGCCGCGCACAGGATTGCCGATCATCATATATTCAAAGATGACATACAAGCCATACAGGATCGCCAAGCTGGCCAGCAGCACGCCGCCAAACATCGCCACACGCAATGGCCAGGTGGTAAATGAAGTCAGCCCTTCCAGACCATGCGTCACCAGCCGCAACAGACTGAAGCTGGACTTGCCGAAACGCCGTTCGTGAGGCTGGTAGTGGACCGCTTCTGTGCGAAAACCGACCCAGGCATACAGCCCCTTCATAAAACGCGTCCGTTCGGGCAGTTGACACAATGCATCCACCACTTTTCTATCCATCAGGCGAAAATCGCAGGCATCAGGCTCGATCCGGACTTTGCCGGTGCCTTTCATCATGAAATAAAAAAGCTGGGCGCCGATGCGCTTGACCAGACGTTCATCATCGCGTGCTTCGCGCACGGCATAAACCATATCCGCCCCCTGCTCCCATTGTGCAATCAGACGGGGAATCAGTGCCGGCGGATGCTGCAGATCTGCGTCCAGCGTGATGACGACGTCTCCCTGCGCCAATTCCAGTCCGGCAGTCAGGGCCGACTCCTTGCCGAAATTGCGCGACAGTTGCAGATAGCGGACGCGCTCTTCACGCTGGCAGAACTCGCTCATGAAAACCGGCGTATCGTCTGTACTCCCGTCATCGACGACAATGATCTCCCAACGGGCGAATACGTCGCGCAGCAATACAATCAGCATGGGCAGCAGAATGCGCAGACTGCGCGCTTCATTCAGCGCCGGCACCACGCAACTGACCGAAGCAGTACGGGCGTCGCGCCGGGTCCCCGCAAGCGCCCCGGATGCAGCCAGGACGCCGCCGGCAAACGCATCGTCAATATGAGTATTACGCGAATGGAGAGGCCCGGCTACGGGACTAAGGTGCACAGTCGTCATGCCTGTCTGATCATATAAATGAAAACCAGAATATACGACGGTGGGTGTGGAATTTGCGTGAAATCGGCGAGCAGCCCAGACCGCAGGGAAAAGCGCGTGGCTATGCTTCGTGTCATGAGCACAATCGCGGCAAATCGGCTCAGAATGTACAGCAGGCGTATGCCCGATCAGATCAGGCGGCTGGCGCCGGCTCTGTCAATTTTCGCCACAGACTGACTCCGCCGGCTGCCTGGTCCAGCGCCTCCAGATAGGCTGCGTGCTCGGCCAGCTCAGTTTCGCTCGCCACCTCAACCCGCAAGACAGACGCGTCAAAACGGATGACTTCGGTCTGCCCTTCCCGCTGGCTCGGCTGATCGCGGTGCTCCATGACCAGGCCAAACTGACCACGGGTCATGGCCAGCCATACCTCAGCCAGCAATTCGGCATCCAGCAAGGCGCCGTGCAATGTGCGATGAGCGTTGGACACACCCAGGCGTTCGCACAACATATCCAGACTATTGCGCTTGCCCGGATACTGCTCGCGCGCCATCGCCAGTGTGTCATGAATGGCAGCAACAGTCTCGATCTGCGGCATGCCGAGGCGCCCGAATTCCGCATTCAAAAACTTCACGTCAAACGCGGCATTGTGAATATAAATTTCAGTGCCTTTCAGATACTCGAAAATGCGCGCCGCTTCGTCTTCAAAACGATTGAACTGTGACAGAAACTCGGTGGTCAGCCCGTGAACTTCCAGCGCGCCGGGCGAACTGTCACGATCGGGATTGAAATAAATATGCAGATTATTGCCGGTGAACTGGCGATCGATCAGCTCGACGCAACCCAGTTCAACAATCCGGTCACCCTCGGCCGGGTCAAAGCCCGTGGTTTCGGTATCAAGAATAATCTGTCGCATATGAATTCAACCCTGATGACTTAAGACATACCTGGTACAACGGTGGAGAAACCGGCATCAACGTGGACGATTTCACCCGTGATACCCGCCGCCAGGTCCGACAGCAGGAACGCAGCTGTATTGCCTACGTCTTCAATCGTGACATTGCGCTTGAGCGGCGCATGAGCCGAGACGAAATTGAGGATTGCAGAAAAATCCTTGATTCCGCTGGCCGCCAGCGTTTTGATGGGGCCTGCCGAAATACCGTTGGCGCGCAGGCCTTCGGCACCCAGTGCCGTCGCCAAATAACGGACACTGGCCTCAAGCGATGCCTTGGCCAGTCCCATGGTGTTGTAGTTGGGAACGACTTTTTCTGCACCCAGATATGTCAGTGTCAGCACCGAACCCTGGCGCGCCTTCAGCAAAGGCAAGGCGGCTTTGGTCATGGCCGGAAAGCTGTAGACGGAAATATCGTGGGCGATGCGAAACCCTTCGCGCGACAGGCCATCCAGGAAATTGCCGGCAATCGCTTCGCGTGGCGCAAAGCCGATGGAATGCACCAGCCCGTCCAGCCCGTCCCAGTGCTGGCCCAACGTCTCGAACGCGGCATCGATTTGTGCATCTTCGGCCACATCACAGGGAATCACAATGGAACTGCCGAAATCGGCGGCAAATTCAGTCACACGGTCCTTGAAACGGTCGCCCACGTAGGTAAAAGCCAGTTCTGCACCCTGCGACCGGCATGCAGCAGCAATACCGTAAGCAATAGAACGGTTCGAAATAACGCCGGTAACCAGAATTCGTTTATTTGCAAGAAAGCCCATTTGCAGTCCTATTTATTATTCAATGTGGCACATTATAAAAAAAATGCGCAATGCAAAGGCATTGCGCAGGGTTTCGGGAATAATTAGGCGGCGGCCGCCATGTGTCAGCCGCGCAACCCCGTTCCAGGCAGGCGCAGGCGCAGTCCCGCCTTGAGTCCTTCGGCACCAATGTTGTTCAACGCCTTCAGATCCTCCACTGTCGTGCCATAGCGTTTGGCCAGTGAATACAGGGTTTCGCCCTGTGACACAAAATGCTCGGGTGGACGTCCTGCCGTGCCGCTACGCGGGCTGTAAGCAGCCGCCCGCACCGCCGGCGCAGCCGGTGGAACCAGAGCAGCGGTTCGTGCCGTTACGCTGGCCGGACGGACTGCCCCCTGGCTGGCAGAACCGGCAGACTGCGCAACATATTGTGCAGATCCACGGTTAACCGGCGGATTGCGGATCTCGTTTTCCGCCACCAGGGCGGCAAGTGGATCATCGTTGGCCGGCGGAGCGCTACGTGGTGCAGGCTGATTGCCGCCCGTATCCCAGACCACGGCATGTCGTACGGTATTGCTCGGCGCAGGTGTGTTGCTGGCGACCTGACGAACGACACCACCTGAGGGACCGGAGGTCTGACGTAACGAGGAAGTAGGTGCGTTGACGGCATAAGCACGCGGCTCGACAACAGGCGTCGGTGCGGCAGGTGCCACGGCAGGCGGTGTATTGTCAGCCAGCATGCTGTCGGATTCGCGCAGATTGCCATCCGGTGCTGTTGGCGGCAGGCCGCGAGGAACGATGGAATCAGGATTGAAATCGCGCTGTACCGGAATCATGAGTGCACGCGAAGACAAGGCGACGCTTTGACGTGATGAGTATCCGTTCAGGGATTTGAGCTTGGCAAGCGAGATGCCATGCGCCTGGGCAATCGCGGCCAGCGATTCGCCTGGGGACGGCTCATAGCCTTTGTAAGTCGCCAGGGGCCCGTTGTAATTGGCCAGATTCTTTTTGTACGTCTTTACCGCTGACACCGGCAGCAGAATATTCGGGTCCTGCGAGGCCAGCAGGGTCGGCCGGTTATACGAAGGATTCAGCTCCTTGAAATCGGCCACGGAAATGCCCGCCAGGCGTGCCATGACGGCGACGTCAATATCCTTGCTACGCTTGATCTGCTCAAAATAAGGCTTGTCCGGGATGGCAGGCAGGGTAATGCCATATTTCTGGGGATTGGACACGATATTGCGAATGGCCATCAGCTTGGGCACGTAGTTACGTGTCTCGGACGGCATTCTCAAGTCCAGATAACCACCACCGCCTGCACGCGCACGGGCGCGCTGCACGGCGCCTTCGCCCCAGTTATAGGAGGCCAGCGCCAGATGCCAATCGTTACCCTGGAATGTGTACAGATAAGACAGGTAATCGAGCGCGGCGCGGGTTGATTCAACCGGATCACGGCGGTCATCTTTCCACCAGTCCTGCTTCAGCTTGTAATGGGTACCGGTACTGGGAATGAACTGCCATAGCCCGGCGGCACGGGAACGCGACAGCGCCTGGGCGTTGTATGCACTTTCCACGAACGGCAGCAGTGCCAGTTCGGTGGGCATATTGCGCTTTTCGAGCTCTTTGGTAATGTGATAGATGTATTTGCCTGAGCGGGCGGCCATCGTTTGGACCGAACTTGGCCTTGCGGCATAGTAATTGGTCCAATAGGCGACTTTTTCATCCTGCAGGGTCGGCATGTCAAAGCCCTTGCGCACGCGATCCCAGACATCCCGGTTGGGGCCGTGGTAACTGACCTTATCACTATATTTGCCCCCGCCGGAAGAGGCGCAGCCGGTCAGCGCGACGACACAACCCAGTAGAAAAAATCGTACTAATTTCATATAGTCTGTCTCAGAAATGGTTTTTCCACTCACGTAATACTTCAAGTACGTTCTCGGGGTGGGCCAGAGAACGACCGGCGTTTTGTTCGGCTGCGGTAATGACAACCGGTTCATCCGTTCGCATGAACGGATTGGTTTTGAGTTCGTGTTCCAGCGATGTTGGAACAGTCGCCTGATTGTTGTTGCGCAATGTTTCTGCTTCGCGCTGCCATTGCTCAAGGTCAGGGTTGTGCGGATCGACGGTACGTGCCCAGCGGATATTGCTCAAGGTGTATTCGTGAGCACAATAGACGGACGTATTGTGGGGCATTTTTTTAAATTTATCAAGGCTTTGTTGCATTTGTCTAGAATTTCCTTCAAATAATCTGCCGCAGCCGGTGGCAAACAGCGTATCGCCACAGAACAGCACATTACGGCCATCGACCTGCCCGAAATAGGCAATATGATCGAGTGTGTGGCCAGGCACTTCCAGAACAGAGAACTGCCCAAGGGAATTCAGATTGACGTGATCACCTTCCTTAAGGGTCACATTGCGACAGGGAATCGCCGGACCAGCAGGCCCATAGACAGTGGCACCGGTTTTTTCCACCAGTTCAGCCACGCCGCCAACATGGTCCGCGTGGTGATGGGTCAGAAGGATTGTTTTAAGGGTTAACCCGTATTCTTGTAAATACGCCAGGACCGGTTTTGCGTCACCGGGGTCCACGACAACTGCCTGCTCAGACTGTACAATTGCCCAGATATAATTATCGCTGAACGCGCTGATCGGCCAGATTTTAATTGTCATCAGATAGTCTCTCTACTTGGGCGCCGCATTTATACCGAGGAATCAGTGAAACAAATACATTCGCGAATCATCAATCTGGCAGATTGGTTCCATACGGACCCGGGCCAGCGCGTCATACAATGGGAATCGTCAAAATTTGATCAGATCGTGGCCGACTCGTTTGGCTTTAACGCCGTCCAAGTAGGTTTGCCCGACTGGAATTTTTTGCATCATAACAGAATGCGTACCAAAATCATTCTGACCGATGACAGCTTCAAAAAATGCACGGACTACCCCAATACCCATTTTGTTCAGGCGCAATTTGACGCCCTGCCCCTGGCCTCCAATTCGGTTGATCTGCTGATCCTGCCCCATATCCTGGAATGCGCCGATAACCCGCATGTGGTTTTGCGTGAGGCCGAGCGTGTGCTGGTTCACGAGGGCCGCCTGATTATCTCCGGGTTCAACCCGTGGAGTCTGTGGGGCTTACGCACCCGTATGCCCTGGGGTCATTCGTGGATGCCGGTAGCCGCCACGCGTCAGGTATCGGTCACCCGCCTGAAAGACTGGATGAAACTGCTGTCATTCGAGGTGGACCGGGGATACTTTGGCTGCTACACTCCCGCCTGCCGCACAGAACGATGGCTGAAACGATGGGATTTCATGAACCGCGCGGGCGACCGCTGGTGGCCCGTTGCCGGGGCGGCCTATCTGCTTGCCGCAGTCAAGCGCACCCATGGCATGACGCTGATCGGGCCATCGTGGAAAGGCAAGAAGAAGAAAAAATTCGCTCGCGGCGAAGCAGCCGTCTCCCGCCGCGATATACGTCAGCTTTTTAAAGAACCTCATGGATAAACCGCAAGTCAATATTTGGACAGATGGCGCCTGCAAGGGCAACCCCGGCCCCGGTGGCTGGGGTGTTTTGCTGCGCCAGGGCCCGCACGAAAAAACGCTTTTCGGCGGCGAACCCGAAACCACCAACAATCGCATGGAAATGACAGCCGTCATTGAAGGACTGCGCGCACTCAAACGCAGCTGTCGGGTAACCCTGCATGTAGACTCACAATACGTTCAGAAAGGCATCTGCGAATGGATGCGGGGATGGCAGGCACGCAACTGGAAGACCGCCGATAAAAAACCGGTCAAAAACGTTGACCTATGGTTATTGCTGAACGAAGAAATCGGCCGCCACGATGTCGACTGGAAATGGGTCAAGGGCCATTCAGGCGATCCGGGTAACGAGCGCGCAGACCAGCTGGCCAATCAGGGCGTCGAGCTGGTCAGGAAGAACAAGGTACCCGTCTAGGGTCAGTCACACCCCATGCGACGCGCCCGTTCGCGTTGCGCATCAGCGCGCTGATCGGCGCTGTTACGGGACAGGAAATTATCGTTTGCACCGGGCGCCGGGGCCATCATGACGCGTGAATTGATACGACCACATTCGGCGCTTTTTGAATGATCGGTGCCGGTGGAACATGCCGTCATCAAAACAAGCGCCGCTGCCGACACCATATATCCTGCTGTTTTATATATCATCCTGGTCCTTATTTCAGCCAAACACGCAAAGCTTTCTGACGCTTTGTGTTCGTAATTGCTGCAGGCGGAACTCCGCTGCAGAAATGGCGGCCTGCTTATCGCGCTCATCGGGCCCGAACAACGCATCGTTGCCGCGCAATTGGTTGACCTGCAAATTCAATTTATCGGTTTCACGACCGATCTGCTTGCAGTTCAAGGCCTGCAATTGCGATTCGGTGAGCGGTGGCGCAACTGGCGGTTTCGCGCAAGCGGCCAGCAGCGCACCTGTACCGACCAGCATAAACAGTAATTTTCTCATGATGCAATATCCAGACAGATTGCCCGAAAGCTTTGCAATGTCTGCCGTGTGACAGCATTGCGGGAGGCGCGAGCAAGGATTAAGTATCTGGTATTTTATCGGCTGACGACTGTCGTGTCACATAACGGGCCCGCCAGCAGGCAGAAAAATCACGCGGGCCTGCCCGAGAGACAACGACCCGCGAAATGAATGATACAAATGATCGATACAGATATCACTCGTTGACGACCGGCACAAAGCCGCCATAGATCATGCGTTTTCCATCGAAGGGCATGGGATTGACGTCGGGCTGCATGCGCGGATCCTCCATCATTTTCTTCATGCCTTCATCATGTACTTCTTTGGACGGCCAGGTAATCCAGGCAAACACCACCGTCTCATCCGGCTTGCACTGCACGGCCATCGGAAAAGAGGTCACTTTACCCTCCGGCACTTCATCCCCCCAGCACTCGACCACACTGAGTGCGCCCAGTTCCTTGAAAATAACCGCTGCCTCGGACGCATGCTTGATGTACGCTTCACGATTGGCAGTCGGCACCGCCGCCACAAAACCATCGACATATTTCATGTGTAATCTCCGTAAAAGTGTGATCGACCGACTCGGCCTGTCTACGTGCATAGTATGAACAAAAACCGCGGGATTCGGTATAGGTTGATACGTCAAGTTCCGGGGTAAAATACGTCATAGCGTCCGGCATGCCGTGGTACAGGTGTCATAACCCGGCGTGAGTCATGCATGGACACGTCGTCCCCCGACCAGCTGACTCCTGAGATTTTGCAAAATGTAAAAAATCGGTATTGTCTTCATGATGTCATTTTGGCGGGTTATTTCTACACTGAAAAACAGCGCCGTTACATACGCAAGAGACCTCACCCGAGGATCGGCTGACCCGCAAATGAATATGACAGACGAAAAATCGCATATCGAATATTTACAGCACCGCGCCAGCAGGATGATCTGGCTGGGTATCGCAGCGATCCCTTTTTCCCTGTTAAGCATGTATCCGGTCCTTGTCAAGCCGGGGGAATCCGTTTACGCGGCCATTCTGCTCCTGTGCGCGCCGCTTGTCCTGGCCGCGCTTTTGTTTTGTCTGGGATTGCGCGCATCGCAACGCGCCCTGCAGCTGAACAATGCGCGCAACACTCGGATACTGAAAAATAGCGAAATGCGCAACTTGCTGCTGGTCAGCATACAGGACACGCATCATGTCATTAACAGCAAGCCGGTATTGCGCCTGATCTTTTCCGACCCGCAAGCGCCGCATCGACAATACAAAATCACCGAACCCGTTTCCGCGGTCCAATTGCGTCACCTGCAGGAGGGCAAGGCGGTGCCGGTGCTATTTCTGGACGACGGACGCGAATTACGACTGGGACTGGATCCGCAGTCCTCGCAACAGGACTGGGGCTTTTTATCCCGATTCATTCGTGAAGAACAACAACAAGCAGGTTGAAATCAAATTGTCATATCGGTGTCGTAATGCTTTGCGACAATAGACGGCATTACCCATTTACCCGAACAGGAGTCAATTAATGCTGGTGACCCGCCCCCAACTACCGGCCTATGATCCGATACAGCTCGTGGGCCAGGTCCTCAGTATTGATAACGGCATTTGTACGGTACAGTGCGACGGTGCCAACTGGCATTGCGCCCGGGCGCTGAGTTGTCTGGTAGAGCCGCAAATCGGAGATGAAGTCCTGATCAGCGGCCCGGATCGCGATCGCGTTTTTCTGCTCGCCATCATCGCTCGCCCTGAAAACACGACCGTCACGCTCTCGGTCACCGGAGATATGGCGATCCGCAGCGAAGCGGGCGCCGTGAGCGTGCATTCAGCCAGGCTGACCCATATCCACAGCAATCAGGCGGTCAAGCTGACAGCCCCAAGCCATGAGCAGGAAAACGATTCGGCCATCATGAAGATCGGCCAGATGAGCTATCTGGGAAAGAAACTCGACGCCGTCGTCGGTAGCACAGACTTTTTCTCGAATGTGATCGGACTGATGTCGGACAGCTTCAAAAGCGTGGCACGCCTTTGTTTCCGACATGTCAAGGAAGTCGATCACGTAAGGGCACAAACCATCGATTACGAAGCAGAGAAACTGACCCGGGTACATGGTGGCTATACCACCCTGACCGCACAGGAAGTCATGAAAATCAACGGCGATCAGATTCACATGAGTTGATCCCCATGTACGTGGTTCGATAAGCAATAATGAAAACAGTCAAACCTCTGCGACTGGGTGTCTTGACCCGCCCATTCGGGTTGCAAGAAAAAAGCTACCTGGGTGTGGTCGTGTATGCGCTGGTGGATTTCAACGGCGAATCTCCGAAACTCGTGCCCGATGCCGAACTGACCACCCACCTTTTGCATGATATGGATTGCGAAGGTATTCTGGATCTCGTCCTGCCAAAACCTGTACCGGAATTTCTGGTCAGCGGCAAGGCCTACACCGCACATCAGCAGGACAAAACGCGCTGCGCGGTACGGGTACAGGTAGACAAGCTGGAAAAAAGTTTGCTGGTTTCCGGCGAGCGCTACTGGCTGGACGGTACCATGACCGCACCGCAGACATTCGATGAAATGCCTGTTAGCTGGAACCATGCATATGGGGGTGCGGATTTTGCCGAAAACCCGGGCGGCAAGGGGCGCGATCGCGAGTGGATCAATGGCAGCTGGGTGCGCCGCCTGCCCAATGTGGAAGTGCCCACCAGCACCATGCAGCGGCCGGACCAGGCAATACTTCCTGCCTCTTTCGGTCCGGTCCTTTTGACTCGCCCGCGTCGTTACTCGCAGGTAGGTACGTTCAGCCAGGAATGGATGCAAACCGACATGAACGCATTCTTCCACGATATGGACCCTCGGCTGTTCAATGCAGCCGAGCCCGATCAGCGCTGGCCAGAGCGCGATAGCCTGCCTTTAGGCTCATCGTTTCGCATATGGAATATGCATCCCGAACAGCATTGCTGGAGCGGCACCCTGCCTGACTGGAAAGCAAGATGCTTCGTATTGCAGCAAATTGCCAGCGCCAGAGAACCGGAACACGAAGTATTCCTGGAGGTCGACCTGAGGCCGACCACAGTCTGGTTCTTGCCGAATATCCGGCACGCCATTCTGATGTATCATGGCGCGTTGCCCGTTGCACAGTCCTACGCGGAAGACGCGCTTGCCATCTTGCCAGCCATGGAGCTGCCGGACCAGCCAAAAAACCAGTCCTATTACCGCAAGGTTTTTGACCAGCGCAATGACATGGAAACAGGCGCCCTTTATACCTTGCGTGATCGCGACCTGGTTCCCAAGTCCATCATGGGAGACTGGCTGGATACAAAGCCCCAGTTGCAAAGCCCTTTCCTGGACAACGCGCATAAATTCGAGCAGCGCAAAAGAGCGCAGATCCGTGCGTTTCTGGATAAACATGGCACGAACCTTCCGGACAGCGAACGCAATGAGCTCAATGCCCTGGTCCCCGAATTTGTAGGTCCGCCCTTTCCCGCGGATCCGGAGCATATGCCCGAATTGCACGAACGGATGCAAAAACTCAAGGCCGATGCGATGGAGCAATTGGAAGCTCAAAAACAAAGCACGCGCCAACAATTGTCGGAACTGAATGCCGTCGACCCGCAACACGCCGGATCGACGGACACCGAAGGTGCAGCGCCTGCACTGGACGCCGCGCAGATTGAAGAAATAGGCAGGCACATTGATTCACCCGCCCCGGCAGATCGTCAAAAATTGCGCGATGCCTTCGGTGAATTGGCGAAACAGCAGGAAAAGCTCGAAGCCGAATGGGAAAAATGGTCACAGCAACACGGTGACCCGGATAATACGACGGCAAAACTGGAAAATATGACGCAGCAGCGTGAGCAGGCACGCAAGCAACTGGGGAAAATCAATCTGTATTCGGCGCATCTGATCGGCGGAAAAATCATTGTCGACAGCCATGTTGCCGACAAAAAAAGGTTCGAAGCGCAACGACGTTATGCTGACGGACAGTCCATTCAGGACATGGATCTTGCCGGCGCAGATCTGTCAAGCCTGGCATTTGTCGATGCGGACATTTCGGGTTCGGACTTATCCGGCGCCAATCTGAACGGTGCTGTCTTTCGGCGTTGCAATCTGACAGATGTCATCCTCAGCAGAGCCTCTATCCAGGACGCAAGCTTTACAGATTGCGAATTGAATGGCACCAACCTGGGGGAGACCCAAGTTGAAAGAAGCAATTTCTCGGGCTCCAGACTGAAAAAAGTCATTCTGCACAAAACCGAATTTTCCCGTTGCGATTTCCGGCAAACCCAGTGGCAGGATGTCTTGAACAATACGCATGCACGATTCTCGGCATGTCGCTTTGATGCATCCAGCGCCGACAAAACCGTTTTCGTGCAGTGCCACTTTGAAAATAGCAGCTTTTACCAGGCCAAATTCTCGCAGACCATCTTCCAGCAAACGACACTGGTCAATGTGAATTTTGAACAATCGCAACAAAAAAGCGCCGGTTTTGTTGCCTGCGATATGGACACCATTAACTTTTCGCAGGCGCGGCTTGATGGCGTGTCGTTCATATACAAGCTGAACATTCGCCACTGTGCATTTCGGGAAACCAGACTAAAAGGATGCAGCTTCAAGGGGACCGTCCTGCACGGCATCCAGGCTCAGAAGGCCCGTCTCCAGTACTGCGACCTGACACTGGCCGATCTGCGCAACGCCGACTTTACCGGCGCAGATATGCATCATTGCGTGCTCAAATCGGCCGATCTTCGCGATAGTCTTTTTAATCAGGCCGACTTCACCTCCGCTATTTTGACCAAGGCGGATTTGCGCGGCGCGGATCTGCGTTATGCGAACTTTTGTACAGCCGACATTTCCGAAGTACGCATGGATAACACAACCTTGATCCAAAATATCTACACCGAGCATACCAAGCGCTATCCGCTATACCGGGAATCATTCCCGCAACAGGATGCCGTACGCCCATGATGTCGCCCTCAACCCGCCAACAGTTCTTTGACTGCCTCGATAGTTACGAGCCGATACAAGAAAAAAACTTTGCCGGTCTATCCCTTGGAAATACAGCGCTGTCGGGTCGCGTTTTCGAAAAGGTCGATTTCACCGGAACCGACTTTAGCGGATCGCGCCTGGATAACATCGTTTTCACCAACTGCCGCTTTGACAGCAGCGTTTTTGAACGCGCAGACTTGCAGCGTTGCCTGTTTTCCGGATGTGAGTTAACCGCAAGCCGCTTCTCCGATGCCTCGCTAAGGGAATGCTCCATTATCGAAAGCCACCTGGCAAAGGCGATTTTTTCACAGGCAACGCTGGATAGCTGCACCTTCGGCCAGACGAACCTGAGCGGCGCCATTCTGTCGCAAACGCAATGCACAAAAACGTCATTTTTCGAAACCGATCTGGCGCAGACCGATTTTGTCGGCAGTACGTTTGAAATCAGCGTTTTTTTCCGCAACGACCTGAGACAGACGCGGTTCGACGATTGCTATTTCGAAAAAACCGTGATGAACGAAACTCAGCTCTGCGGGCAGCGTTTCACCGGACTGACGTTTCAGCAATGCCCTTTCGTCAAGAGCGATTTGAAGCAGGCCATGTTCCAGGACTGTTACCTTGCCGGATGCAATTTCCAGGAAAGCCGGCTGAACAACGCCATATTCAGCGCATGCGATTGCACCAATGCCATATTCATCGAGTCCGACGCGCTGTCCGTCCGGTTTTCGGACACCCAGTTGTCGCAAAGCATGTGGATACAGGCCGTGGCCACCGACGCACGCTTCACAGACTGTGATATGACAGAAAGCATCTTGCATGAGGCCGATTGTGAACATGCCCGGTGGAATCGCTCGGATCTGACCCGGGCCGATTTTTCCCGAGCCAATCTACGCCATACTCAGTTTGAATCAGTCACACTGCATGACACGCTGTTTCATCGAGCTCTGGTTTCCGACGGCGCATTGCTGCGCAAACCTGGCGCTCTACCGCAGCGCGACTACCTGCATGAGGCCGAACTCTGGACGCAGCAGGCAAGGTCCCGGTGAAATCACCCGGTGATCGTCAGAGCACCATAACGCAACGCCTCACGGCAGGGCTCGCACAACAGGGGCCGGCACGGACTTTACTCAGGCAAAAACAAAAATCCGGTTAGGCGATGGGATCAGATTGGTGGATAAAAGACCATTGATAATATTGCTTAATCCCATGGATATCCAGCGACAAACCGGCAAGGCACCGGAAAAAACCCGGAAGCTGACATTGATGAATTTGGTCGCAAAGCATTTGACCACGGGCACCAGCACACCCAATATCCCGGTTTCATTGGCCCAGGTTATCATCGTAGGCATGGGGCAGCACTCCAGATCCAGGCCGGGCGTAAACACCCGGGAAAGCGGATTGGGGATCATGGTGATTTTAGGACCAAAATTGGGGCGAGGCCCCAGTATCATCACATCGACCAGCGTCACACTTGATCCGATTCGGCCTTGCAAAATTGGCATTTGATTCTTCTCCGTCAAGCAAATAGTTTCAAACCGGCAAGGGTCACGCCCAGGGCCTGTAATTTGGTCTGCGCGCCGCGGGTCTGCAGATCGATTCCGTCCGCTTTCCAACTCGCCCCGCTGATATCGACCTTAACCGCCTGATTGCTGAACTTGAGCCCCGTTGCGGCCAGATTCAAACCATCCACCTGCATGGCGATCCCCCGGAGCGCGAGCCGTAGCGGCTGTATTTGATACGCAATGGTCGAATACGAAAAATTCACCGCCCCGGTTATCGACATTTTGAGCGGCATCACGTCTATCCCAAGCACCGAAACCACTTTGGTATCGACGCCGGTCACGGTGGTGTCCCTGCCGGCCTTGTAGTTATTGATCGCGTGCGAGGTCACGTTCTTTATCTCGCCGCTGGACGCGGTAATCGAATACTTTTTACACAGGATCTCAAAGTCCTGGCCCGTTGCATCAAAAAGCACCTTTCCCCCATGATTGGAAGTAAATGTACTTTCATAATTATGCGTGGCTGCGCCCGTTACCGTAACATCCTCGGTCTGCGCGACCGTGCGCGTGAGCTTGTTTTTATAGTGCAGCGTTGCTGCTTCCTTCACATCCTGGTGCAAGGTGCCGTCGATGGTATGCGTCTCATTCGACTTGACATAAACGGTGTTGGTGCCTGCTTCAACCCGGAAAACATTGTTTCCCGTCAGTATCTTTGTGGTTGCACCACCTTTTATATTATCGACCAGGCCGCCACTGGTGATTTCGCGATGAACACCCGCATCGAACGTTTCTTTTTCATGCCCGATAATGTGCGTGGTACGGGTTCCGGTCACATCACGCGTTTCCGTTTCGCCCACTGTCGTCTTCAGGTTTGAACCTATGTTCACTGTCATATTCTGCACGACAGTCAGCAGCATATCCAGTTGCGCCCGCATGTCCACGAGTTCCTGTCCCAGCTTGTCTTCGAAGATCATCTGGTTGCGCATGCTCGGATCGCCAAAGACCGACTGGCTGCGGAAGCCGCTTTGCGTCGCATTGGCCGGAAGCGACACGGGCGGCATATTCTGGGCGTTATAGACGCGCCCCAGAATCACCGGCCGATCCGGATTACCGCCGATGAAATCGACCACGACTTCGTCATTAATACGCGGCAATTGCAGGCCACCGAAGCCGCCGCCCGCCCAGGGACTGGACACGCGAATCCAGCAGGAACTGTTTTCGTCCCCCTTGGCCTGACGGTCCCAGTGAAACATCACCTTGATGCGACCGTACTGGTCCGTCCAGAGTTCTTCACCCGCCGGTCCCACGACGCGGGCCGTTTGCGGCCCGCTGGTCTTGGGTTGCGGTGTTACTCTTGGCGCGCGAAATTGAATGTCGGCAGGCAACGCATTGAAAATCACTTCAAAGCGATCTTTCTGATCGGTGCCGGTTGAATAACCCGCCACGCTCATGCTGTAGGTGGCGGACACGCACAGGTACTCGCGATTTTCGACCCGTCGCGGATGATTGCGCAACGTGAACGTGCGCCCAGGCTCGACCGCCCGGATGTTGCAAATGCCCCGCACCTGCTCGCGCGCGCCCTGAATCTCCTGCAACCGGATACGGGCATATTTTTCGCCATGGTCCACTTCCTGATAACCACCCTGCCACTCGTAGACTTCCAGTTTGTCCGTGTTGGCAGCCTGGGCGTTTTTACTCATGGAATTCAAACGCGCACCGGGTTTGCGAAAATCGTAATCTACTGTCGCGTATCCCCCGGAGGTAATCTGCGCCTGCACATGCCAGTCCGACACGAATTCCTCGTGCGCAAGCATGTGACGCTGCTCATCGTAATACGTATAGGTATCGTAGCCCGGGGCAGGCTCATGGGTCGACACGTCGTCTGTCAGCACCAGGGTATGCTGCCCGTTCTCGTGACGGAACCAGTAGTAAATGCCTTCATGCTCCATCAATCGGCTGACGAAATCGAAATCAGACTCCTGATACTGGACACAATATTCCCAATTCCGGTAGGATTCGATGAGTTTATATTCCACCGGAAAACTATAGTTGCCCAGCACTTCCTTCAATATATCCACCACGGTTTTGTTCTGGAAAATCCGGTTGTCCCGCGATTGGGTCAGATACCAGAGCCAGGGCCTTACCGTCGCGCGATAGGTGTAATACTGCGAATTGTTGAGTTCCCGCCCCGCCAGTTCAAATTTAATAATTTGACCATTGATAAAATGAGGTGCGCCACCGGCTGTTTCCACCTGCAGGGTAAGCGGTTTGCCCAACAAATCACGAACATCCAGCATGTAGGTATTGGCAACCAGTTCCACACTGAACTCAAACAGTTCGGACAACCCGGCATGGCCGGTCATGCTTTTGAAGAGCAAGACCTCGGGCATGGGTGTATGGGCAATAACGGGACGGTTCTGTAGCTGGGGGATATCCATGGTCATCTCTCGCGGCAGGCGCGTTGTCATCGAGCTTTGTCTGATCTATCACAGTTGAAAAAATCATAGTCATGCTATATGTCAGGTTAATGACCTGAATAAATTCGCAACAACACTCACACTGAGACAGTGGCGGCAAATGACGGTATAAGGTGTTCTGGGGCGATCAGCCAGACCGATGTCAATTGTTTTTTTACATATGAAATATATATTTACATCAGAGTGATGCGTGAAAGCCTCAGTCATTGAATGTCTGGTTACCGGTGTGCCACCATGAATACAGCTCAACAACCGACTCTAATATCAGAGATCGCTCCGCCATACGATACTGCACCGTTGCTGCGGGAGTCAGGCACGACACGTTTCATATATTATTTCTGTCATATGATCAACGTAATATGAAAACCATGTTCAACGAAAATCGTACTGGTCGCATAACGACATCGCCATGCAAAGCCCTCTCACGCTGACCCGGGACAAAGCAGCTGACCTGGGCTGGCGACTTTTCGCTTTATCCTGGATTCCGTTTATCGGCATTTTTTCTTATGTGCTTTATCCCGTAGAGGAATGGCTGCCGCCCGTCTCCGTGGTCTGTCTGGTTTTGTCGCTGAGCATGATGATTGGCGGCATTGTGTTGATTTTGTTTTCACTGTCGGCCAGAACCCGGAGAAATGACACTGTTCGACAAACCGGCGAGCAGGGCAATGCGGTAGTCCTATCCGTGGCAGATTCCGGAACGCGGATCAACGATCATTTCGTATTGAATGTCGGGCTGCGCATCACCCCGACCTTCGGCCCGGCATTCGAAACAATCGCCAGTCAGATTGTACCGATTTATCATATGGTACAGATACAAAAGGGCAATACCGTAAGCGTGCGCTATCTGCAGGAGACACGCGAAGCCGTGATAGAGTTTGACTAAATAAAAAAGAGCCTTTAACCCCCGTGTGGCCAGACGTGCTTGCTGCGTATGGGATCTGCGTCTGACCGGAGATTAAAGGCCGAGACAAATAGTAGACCAGAGCCAACACGATTGCATTGATGTATATTAATTTTTTGCAATAAAAACCCAATTAATGCAAAAAAAATGAAGTCGCCCTCCTGGCTGGCGATATTAACTACATTTATCCGTGTTTTGACTCAGGCAGCACGCTTCCGAAGAGAGGTGATTTTCATGACATGCCGTATTCTTTTGCTCGCCCTTACGGGTATTGGTGCCCTGGCACTGCTCGCAGGCGTGATCTGGTTCCTGTCCCTGCCCTCGCCCACCCATCGCACCGGTCCGGTGCCCGTCGCGGACGGCGAGTATACATCCGTGCTCCACGCGCTGAAACCACCGAAGCGAAAACGTCCGCTGATTGCGATTGTCGGTATTAACGATGCCACCGAGACCACAGACTACCTCGTGCCTTACGGTGTACTCAGAAACGCCGATGTCGCCGATGTCGTCACACTGTCCACCGGAGACGGACCGGTTCGGCTGTATCCGGCGCTCACGGTACGGGCGCAGGCAACGGTGGCGCAGTTTGACCAGCGCAACCCACAAGGAGCGGACTACGTCATCGTACCCGCCATGAGCCGGGATGATGATCCCACTGTCCTTGCCTGGCTGCGAAGCCAGAGAGAAAAAGGAGCCATCATCATCGGGATCTGCGCGGGCGCAAAAGTACTGGCCGGCGCCGGCCTGCTGGAGAACAGACGCGCCACTACCCACTGGTACTATCTGAAAACCTTGTTGCGCGATTACAAAAACATCCGCTATGTGCCCGACAGGCGGTGGGTCGTCGATGACGGCGTTGCCACCACAACGGGCATTACCGCATCTATTCCCATGATGCTCACGCTGATCGAAGCCATTGCTGGCCGCGATAAAGCGCAACAAGCGGGTGAAAGCCTGGGGGTCGCGCAGTGGCATGCCGGACACGACAGCCAGGCATTTCAACTGACCCGCCCCTTTGCGCTGACCGTCATGAAAAATACGATGTCCTTCTGGCGCAAGGAACAATTTACCCTGCAACTGCAACCCGGCGTGAACGAAGCGGCACTGGCCCTGGTCGCCGACGCCTGGTCACGCACGTACCTCTCCCGCGTGACCACCCGCAGCATCAACGGCAACCCGGTCGTGTCCGGCAACGGCATGCCGTTGCTTGCCGATCAGACCGGTGACCAGCAGGATAACAATGGCGCCCTGCCGTCCGTGGATATGACGCATCCGGCAGACACATTGAAGCAGACACTTGAGGCGATCGCTGCCCGTTACGGCGCGCCGACAGCACAAGTCGTGGCCATGCAACTGGAATACCCCTGGAGGAAAGCACGCTGATGGACATCAACTATCTGCACAGTTTCATTACGGTTGTAGAGGCCGGCTCTTTCGCCGAGGCCGCCAGGCGGCTGGATCTGACTTCCGCTGCCGTCGCGGCGCGCATCAAGGCGCTGGAAGACGATATGGGTGTGGCACTGGTCAAACGTTCGGGCCGATCAGTCAAACCGACTGAAAGCGGCATGCGAATACTGGACAGTACACGCTCGGTCGTCAGGCAGGTTCGGGACATGCGCGCCACGGCGATTGACAGCAATAGTCAGGGCGAGTTTCGCCTGGGCTGTTTTGCCTCGGCCCTGACCAATGTCCTGCCGCCTATTCTCAAACGCGTCTATCGTCTGCACCCGGACGCGTCGTTGTTTGTCACGCCCGATGCCTCCATCGAACTGTGCCGAAAGGTAGCGACGGGTGACCTGGATGCGGCCATCGTGGTCGAACCGCAATTTGCCGTGGCCAAGCACTGCATCTGGCAAAAATTCATGGAGGAACCCCTGCTGGTGATCGCGCCGGCGCATTTAAAGGGCCGAGAAGCACACGAGATCCTGCTCAGCGAACCCTTTATCCGTTATGACCGCAGCGTTTATGGTGGGCAGCTGGCCGACCGCTATCTGCGCGACCAGGGACTGCACCCCAGACAGCGCCTGGAAATCAACAGCCTGGCCTCGATTGCAGTCCTGGTGCATGAAGGACTGGGCGTGTCGCTGCTGCCGGACTGGTCCGCCATGTGGCAGTCGCTCAATATCGTCCAAATACCCCTGCCCGAAAGAGCGCCGGTGCGCCGCAACGGCTTGATCTGGAATCAACACGGCCACCATGCAACCCTGGCTGCCTGTATCTACGAGCAGGCCCGCGCGGTATTCGAAACGCCGCCATAAGGCGCAGACCCGAGCCGATGCCTGCCGTGACCTGCGGCGTCTGCTGCGATGGCTGAGCCACACCAGCATCCGGTCATGCTGTCAGTGACCAGCGGACGGCGCTAGCGCGGTATGGTCCCACGGGTCTGCGTTGCCCGCAAAAAGTCAAAGTCCACGCCCTGATCGGCCTGTGTGACCGTATCCAGAAACAGTTTCTGGTAACCGCGTTCGGCGGTCGGCGCCACCATGGGTGCGGCCGCTCGTCGTTGTGCCAGTTCCGCTTCGGATACAAGCAGGGCAATCTCGCGCTTGCTCACACTGAGCCGGATTCGATCGCCATTCTCCACATACGCCAGCGGCCCGCCAATAGCCGATTCGGGCGTGACGTGCAACACAATCGTGCCGAAGGCAGTTCCGCTCATGCGGCCATCAGAAATGCGCACAATATCTTTGACGCCCTGCACGGCGAGCTTTCTGGGGATGGGAATATATCCCGCCTCGGGCATGCCCGGCGCGCCTTTGGGTCCGATATTTTTCAAAACCAGAATATCATCGGCCTTGACATCCAAGTCATCCGCATCAATGCGCTGCGCCAGATCGGCTGCGTTTTCAAACACCACGGCCCGCCCTTCGTGCTCCATGAGCGAGGCATCCGCCGAGGACTGTTTGATAATGGCACCGCCGGGCGCCAGATTGCCTTGCAAGACCGCGATCCCGCCTTGCGGATAAATCGGATCGTCTGCGCTTCTGACCACGCTCTGGGCAAATCCCGGTCCCGCAAGCTCGATCTCTTCGCCCAGCGTGCGACCGGTGACCGTCATCGCATCCAGCCTGAGTAATGGCTTTAATTCGCGCAGCAGCGTAGCCATGCCCCCTGCCTTGTGAAAGTCCTCCATATAGTGTTGGCCCGAGGGTTTCAGATCCAGTAGTACGGGGGTGTCGCGACCCATACGATCGAGTGACTGCAAGTCGATATTCAATCCGACACGCCCTGCAATCGCGGCCAAATGCACGATGCCATTGGTTGAGCCGCCGATCGCCAGCAACACCCGCATGGCATTTTCGAAGGCATCAGGAGTCAGAATCCGGTCAATGGTGAGCCGGTCATGCGCCATTTGTACCGCCTGGGCACCGGTCAGCTCCGCGATGCGCATGCGATCCGATGTCACTGCAGGCGGCGTGGCCGCACCTGGCAGGCTCATACCCAGGGCTTCGGTCAGACATGCCATGGTGCTGGCCGTTCCCATTACCGAGCAGGTACCGACACTGGCCACCAGCTGATTATTCACATCGGCCACTTCCTTGCTGTCGATTTCTTCGGCGCGAAATTTTCCCCAGTACCGACGACAATCCGTACAGGCGCCCACGCGTTCGGAGCGGTGGGAACCCGTCAACATGGAGCCGGTCACCAACTGGATCGTCGGGATATTGGCAGAAGCGGCGCCCATCAGCTGGGCAGGCACCGTTTTGTCGCAACCACCAATCAGGACAATGGCATCCATGGGCTGGGCTCGGATCATTTCCTCGGTATCCATTGACATCAGATTGCGCAAATACATGCTCGTCGGATAAGCGAAACTTTCGTGAATGGAAATAGTGGGAAAGTCCAGCGGCAACCCGCCGGCCAGCATAATGCCGCGCTTGACCGCTTCCAGCAGTTGCGGCATATTGCCGTGACAAGGGTTGTAGGCGCTGCCGGTATTGGCAATGCCGATCACGGGACGGGTCAGCGCCGCATCGGAATAGCCTGCTCCCTTGATGAACGCCTTTCTCAAAAACAGTGAAAACTCATTATCTCCATAGCTGGTCAGGCCTTTTTTCAATCCTGTCGCTTCTGCCTTGTCATCCGGCCGATTGGGTTTTGACATATTGCTCTACCTCATTTGTGATTAACGGGTGGTAATGTTGCCTGCCTTGATGACCTTTTCCCACAGCTCGATCTCGGCAGCCAGGCGGTCCCGGGACGCATCAATGGTCAGCGGAGCGGCATAGACCCCCTGCTCCAGCAATTGTTTTTTCACGTCATCCTTGTTCAGCCCCTCGGTCAATGCAGCATTCAGTTTGTTCAGCACCTCTTGCGGCGTTCCCGTTGGCGCCATCACACCGAACAGCGAACTGACATTGTAATTGTCATAACCCTGCTCTTTGGCTGTCGGAATATCAGGCAACATGGAAATACGCTCCGGTGTCAGTACGGCCAGCGGTCGCAACTGACCTGACTTGATAAAACTGATCGCGGCCGGCACGGTTTCGGTCATGACCTGAACCTGCCCGCCGACCAGGTCGGTCATGGCCGGGCCGCTGCCGCGATACGCGACATGAACAATATTCACATCTGCAATTTGCTTGAACAGTTCCATCGCCATGCGTTGCGGCGCACCTGCCCCCGAAGAGGCAAAATTGAGTTTGCCGGGGTTCTTGCTCGCATTGTCGGCGAGCTCTTTCAGGGTAGAAACTTTCAGCGATGGGTTGACCACAGCGACCAACGGGACGGAACCGACAATGCCTGCCGGTGTCAGGTCTTTCTGCAAATCGTAGGTCAGACTGCCTTTTTCCAGAATGGACATGACCGAGTGTGATGTCAATGCGCCCATCAGCAGGGTGTAACCATCGGGGCGGGCTTTGGCGACCTCGGCGGCACCGATATTGCCACCCGCCCCGCCTCGGTTTTCAATGACAACCTGGCCGCCTATCTGCTCACTCAGGTTTTTCCCGACAATACGGCCAATCACATCTGTGGCACCGCCCGGAGGATAGGGTATGATCAGGCGGATCGGCTTGTCTGGATAGGGATCGGCGCGCGCGTCTGCAAAGGGGGAAATAGTCAGGACACTGCCTAAGAGCAAGCAGCAAAGTGCGGCAGTCGTGCGAGAAGAAAATTGCTTCTGAAACATAATCGTGTCTCCCGTTATTATATGAGCTCGCAAGCCCCTGCCCTGCCGGCTTGCGAAGCGACCAGTATGCAGAGAAAAGGACGAATGAAAGCAAAATTATTTTTTGTTTTATCTATAAAAATTAGCGGCAAATGGATTCCCGGTTTCACACGACGCCACACTGCCCCGGCCGGCATAATTAAGCACCCAGAGTGAATTCAGGGGCAAAATGACGTGAACCCCCTATAATAATCAGAGACAAACGGGGTGCCGGAATCCGTATGAGCCCCCTCTTAACTGATAGCAATGACGCAGGCCATGAACGAGACACAAGCGACACAAACAACAATAACCACGCATGAAATATCCACCGAACAGGGACGCCTGTTTGCGCAATCCTGGGACTGGGAACCATCAGTCGGTCCTGCTCGCGTTCCCATCATCCTGATACATGACTCGCTTGGCTGCGTGCCGCTGTGGCGCCAGTTTCCAGAGAACCTGCTGCGCCTCACCGGGCAGCCCGTGATTGCCTATGACCGTCTGGGCTTCGGCCGCTCGGACCCACATCCCGGCGTATTGTCGGCCGATTTTATTGCCCAGGAAATTGAACAGATATTTCCGCAGGTACTCGACGCATTGCAAATCGGTGATTTCATCGCTTGCGGGCACAGCGTGGGCGGCGCGATGGCAGTCGAGGCCGCAGCCCGCTATGCGGACCGCTGCAAGGCGCTGATCACCATGGGCGCACAGGTATTCGTCGAAGAGCACACGCTCAATGGCATCCGACAGGCGAAAATAGACTTCGCCGACCCGGAAAACCTGTCCCGACTCGATAAATACCACGGTCAGAAAAGCCGCTGGGTAGTCGACGCCTGGACCGACACCTGGCTTTCCCAGGCCTTCTCCACCTGGCATGCCCGCGACCAGTTGCCAGGCGTGCAGTGTCCGATACTGGCCATTCATGGCGATAGCGACCCCTACGGTTCAACGGAACACGCCCGGGTGATTGCCGGCAACACCGGTACCGCCGATATTCTGAGTGGGATTGGTCATGTCCCCTACCGGGAAGACGAACAGCGCACCCTGAACAGCATCCAGACGTTTCTGATCCGCTGCGGGCTGACCGAGGCCGTGACGCAGGAACAATCGTGAGCAGATCGGCGCTGACACCGGCGTCGGCAGCCAATCCCGCGTTATAGTAAACAGCACAAGCGTTGCAAACTCTTTTTCCGGATTATTCAAATGTCATACCATGCTGTTGCTGCCGCCATCGGCCTTTTTGCGCTGACTTTTCTGAGCCCGGGCCCCAATCTGTTTCTGATTGTCCAGACCAGCCTGTCGCAGGGCAAGGCGGCGGGGCTGGCTGCGGGTGCCGGTGTTGCGACCGGTGACGCCATTTACGCCGCCCTCGGCCTGTTGGGCATGGCCACCGTAATTTCCACCAGCCACACGGTGTTCTCTGCCATTCAGATACTGGGGGGCGCCTATCTGATCTGGTATGGTCTGACACTATTTCGCCAGGCCAGGGGCCGGACCAAAGCCGTCCTGGGTACAGCGTCGCCCCCTTCTGCTGCGCCTTATACCAAAGCACATTTTCGTCGGGGCATGATCACCGACCTGGCCAATGCCCAGACCGTGTTGTTTTTCGTGAGCATTTTCTCTGTCACCATTACACCCGATACGCCCTCTTCTACAAAACTGGCCATCTGGCTTGGCATTTTCCTAACGTCGCTCTTGTGGCGATCCATCGTTGCGCTTGCGTTCTCCCGTCCGTTGGTGCGGCGTGGTTTCATGCGCGTGCAGTCCAGCCTGGAGCAACTGGTGGGTGTTGTACTGACATGCTTTGGTCTTAAACTGATCTTTAACGGCCTGCGGCCAAACTAAAGCGCGGGCCCAAGTGGACGAGCAGGCGAACCCGCAGGCACCGTTGACGGGCACCGCAGCTCATTTGCATGCTGCCATTTTCCGTATCTCATTGAATACGCTGGAAAAATAGCACATTTGTGATACAATGGGCGGCATCTTCAATATCATTCTTTTTCATGAACGCTTCTGCATTCGCACGACACGATCGCTATCGGGATTCTGCCCGAGGGGTTGTGCTGTCTCGCGTACTCGCAGCCGTTCGTCCCACTGCCCGCCTGGCTCCCCAGTTCCTGAGGTGGTTCGCCGTACTTTTCTTGGCCGTGCGTCAGGAACGACACGGCAACTGATCCTCAGTCCGACTTCCTTTCGCACGGCGTAACGGCCTAACTGCCCAGAACGTCCCCCACCAGATCATTCTATAGCGCCTGCCCGTTGCATGCGCCCTTAAGCACATTTCTCTGGTCCGGGTTCCCTGGTACACAACTGTCCGGCAAACGCACCGCAATCGCATGCGGATGCCTCGCCATGGAAGTGAAAATGGAACTGAATAATTACCTCTTGCGCTTGATACCACAAACGCCACGTACAACAGACGCGCTTTTGTTGCGTCGCAGGCCTTGCTGCGCCATTGTGCTGCCGGATGCATCCACCTTGCCCCGCGAAATGAACCACGCTTCTATGCAGCAGCACCGAGCGTCGGGAGGTTCACAATGAGATTCGACGTTCGCATCGCGAATGAACAAATCGACCAGGAACTGGCCACCCTGCAGGCGAGAATGGCCCATGGCCGCCATGCGCTGATGAAGCTGCCCGTTCTGGATATGCGGTTTCCGGATATCGAGTTTCGCGTCCGCAAGATCGCACGCGAGCAGCGTGTTTACGCCATCGACACGCGCTGCCAGCGTCTGGTTGGGTATTCCGTTTTCGATATTCTTCCCGAAGGATCACGCAAGCTGCATGGAACGGTACGCAGTGTCCACTCGCGCTACGCAACAAACTATCAGGGACGCGGCATTGCCACCGCCTTGTACACCAAAGTGCTGTCCGACGGCTTTGTTCTGGTCAGTGGCGCCCGCCAGTCACTTGCGGCCTATGCTCTTTGGAAATCGCTTGGGCGACGCATGAGATTCAACATTGTCAGAATCAGCCCGGAAGCCATCGAGCCGCTACCGATTTCAGAACGGGACAAACGGTTTCATGATCTGGATGTCCGCCTGCAATTGTGTGCTTCGTGAGCCGCAATGCCAATGCCGCCCCTTATATTGACGAGAGTAAAAAATGGACCTCAGTAAAAAAACAATACGCTCAAAACAGCCCTGCTCCAGCGGTTTCCGCTGGTTTTTGAAAAACACCCCGGACGGGGCCGATTATCAGTACCTCATCGACACCCTGCTTGCCGAGGGCCGGGTCACCGATGCCTGCTGGCTCGTTGATCAGTTTGGTCCGGTCAAGGACGGACAATCCATTGACAGCCTGGACAGCGAAGCGGTCGTAGCCGCAGCCAGCCTGACCATCGGCGGGAACCTGCATAGTGACTCCGTACTGCGCGTAGCGGGCGATCTGCATGTTCAGGGAAGCGTGCGGGTCGGTGGCGATATTCATATCGAAGGCGATCTGTTTGTGGACGGAAACCTGAGCTGCAGCGGCAAGGTCGTTGTCGAAGGGTCGATCAAAGCAGGCTGGGGCATCGACGTGCAAGGCTGCTTCCAGTGCGAGGGCGATGTTCGCGCCGGCTGGTCACTGACCTGCGCCACGGGCATGGACGTTGGCGGCGCCATTGTCGCAGGCGAAGAAATTGTCTGCGCCGAAACGCTGCGTTGCGGTAAAAGCGTGCGCGCGGGCGGCAATATTTCCGTCGATGGCAATTTGACTGTAGGGGAAGGCATTATTGCCAGAGGTGAAATCAAAAGCGGCATGCATATCAAAGCCGACTGGGGTATTCAGGCAGACAGCACGATCGTGGCGACCGGATCGATCATGGCCGGCGAAAGTATTATTGCCGCGGATGAAATTCGTTGTGGTGCCGGCTATGGGATATTTGCAGGCACGCGTGTGATGCGAGAGTTCTGGCCCGACAACGCAATTGTGTGTGCCGCACAACGACCGAATGAACTGCAAAGCGGTCATTGGATCGAAAATCTGTACACACAGGCGGCCTGAGCAGGCTGTGGTTATGCCCATATCCCACAGGATGCCCAGTCTCGCAACCGGGCTACCCATCTGAAGCCGGTGTAGTCTATTGAAATCCGATTTACATGAGGCAATGGACTTTGATCACGTTTGTGATTAAGATTCGTGAATGACTGGAACCAGATGGGGAAATGTATGAAAAAAATGATTATTGTCGCAAGCTTACTGACACTGTTCATGTCTGGCTGTGTTGTACACGACAGGCATCACGGCTACCGCGATGGCTATCACGGTAAAAAATCCAATGGACACGGGCACGGTCGCTTCTGTCCTCCCGGACAGGCCAAAAAAGGCAACTGCTGATCGCCCGCCTGTCAACATAACAAAGGAAAACCCGCTACGGCGGGTTTTCTGTATTTACAGATTATCCAGCAGCCTGACGATCCCGCCCAGGTCTCCAAGCGGCTGCTGGGGCGGACCGGAATAATAATCATCGCGATAGTCATCGCCCCGGCATTTTCTTTTCTCTTCGTAGTCACCGTTGCGCTTGTACTTGCGTTCTACTTTACATGGGCCGTCGCGGAATTTTTCCTTATACTCCCGGTGATGATAATAATCACGATAATCGTCGTCATCATCATCGTCATGCGCAAACACACTGGCCGGAAGTGCCATTAAGCTGGCAAGCAGCAACGTCAATATGCTTTTCATCACTTGCTCCACAATTGAATTACCCCAAGTGTAATATCCCGGTTGATATTCAGATAGCGGCGCAGGCAGCTAAGTTTTTCAATTGCTTGCAGAGAAACGCAGAAACGAAAATAAGCACTTTCAAACGGTTTCCGTCATCCGTCGCTGCAAAGGCAAACAGTAACGACGGACGGTGGGTAGCACTGGCTTTTCACCCGCTGCGCTTCACCCTATGCTTCGCAAGAAACGCAAGCACCGTTTTATTGAATTGCTCAGGACGCTCCCACGCGACGGCATGGCCGGCATCCGGAATCAGCGTCCATTCGTGTTGGGCAAGGTGCTTAACCCATAACATCATTAACGCGGGCGGTGCCAGCAGATCAGCGCCAGCGCTGATCACGGATACGGGCATATTCAATTGTGAAATTTTTTGGTAGGTATTGGGTGACCGCAATGGTTGCGAAGGGACACCCGCCTGCCGGGCACCTTCTTCAATATCGTGCCATTTTTTCAGGCCCTCGGGATTGGCGCCGCGGTAAGATGCCCCTACTTCGCGATAAGTTGCCGATTGCTCGCGTATGCCCGGAATTTCAATGCGCTTGATGAATTGCTGGATCTCGTCTTCCTGAATCGACCCGGTACTGGCGGCGACTGTCAGGCTTTGCAGCTTGTCGCCATGCCACGCGGCATAATCCAGGGCGATAAAGCCTCCGCCCGCTATGCCAAGCAAATGAAACCGGTCGATTCCCAGTTGTTTGACCAGCGCGTCCAGGTCATCCGCCACGGTGCCCGGCTGGGCACCGCTGGAGGAATCCGGGGTGCTCTGGCCCGACCCCCTGCGATCGAAGGCTATCACCCGGTATCCGGCCCTTGAAAAATCGTCCTGTTGGTATTCCCAGCTTGCGCTGGTGCCAGTATTGGCATGCAGCAACACCAGCGGTTCGCCATCGCCCCCTGTGTCCGTATACCACAGATTGACGCCTGGCAAAGCAATATGTCTGCCCTGGGGGGCCGCCGCCTGGCCAGCTAATGGTGTGAGACCGGTTAAGGATAATGTGAGGACCCGCAGGCAGGTCCGGGTGAAAAAATTCATGTAATCTCCTGATATAGGCTGTTATTAGAGGCGTATTATTCTTACCGTCCACATCATATATGACATAGGACTATAGAACAACACAATGACCTTTACCTTCCTGTCCGGCGTCTCGACTGCCTCATAACTACTCCTCATATATCGGCTGGCTCTGACACCTGCAAAAGCAGCCGAATCCATGCCGCATCGCACTAATACAAGTGCTATAATTTCGCCGGGGACGACCCCGCCCATTTGGGAACCTTGTTCGGGACGACCCGTTTATGAAAGGAGGCCCAAATGGCCTGGATTCTATTATTTATCGCGGGTCTGCTGGAGATCGTATGGGCGTTCTCCATGAAGCAGTCGGAAGGTTTTACGAAACTTGGCGCGACCTCTATCACACTGGTGGCCATGATTTTGAGCTTCGGCCTGTTGTCCTGGTCCATGCGAACACTACCGCTGGGTACTGCGTACACGGTCTGGACCGGCATCGGCGCAGTGGGCGCTTTCGTGGTGGGTATTGTCTTCCTGCATGAACCCATGAGCGCGATGCGCATTCTGGCCGCTGCCCTCATCATAGGCGGACTGGTCCTGATGAAACTCTCGTCATAAGGGGTGCATTGGAGACGCTCCGCCAAAAGGCGGCGCCATACTGCACTATTCTGACTTCGCCGCCGGCTCCAGTCCGTCGCATTCGTTCATGAGCTGTCCCGTCTGCCGCGGCGGGACCAGCGGCGAGGTTGGACGCGGACGGGCATGAGAATATTGCATATCCACGCCGGCATACACATCGTCGGCGGCGACTTCCGTCTCGAAACGCTCGTTATCGCGGTCCCGGATTTCCCGGCTGATTTGCTCGACTTCATCGGGATCAACGCCCAGCTCTCGCAAAATCGCGCCGCCAAACGTCATCGCGGACTCAAAGGTTTCGCGGATCATATAGTCGACATTCTTTTTAACAAGATGCAGCGCGTGCTCGCGATCATAAGTCCTGACCAACAGCTTGGCCAGGGGGAATTCATTGGAGACCAGATCGACAATGCGATTAGTCGTTTCCTTATCGTCCACGCAAACAATGATGGCCTGTGCGGTATCGGCGCCGGACGCATGGAGGATATCCAGGCGTGTGCCGTCTCCATAATAGATCTTGAAGCCGAAGGTTTGGGCATTACGGATCATGTCGGTGTCCGTATCGATAATCGTGACATCCACGCCGCGGGCCAGCAGCAATTGACTGGTCACCTGGCCAAACCGGCCGAAACCGATCATCAGCACGCTGCCGGTCAGGCCCTCGGCCACATCCACGCCATCCATTGACACCTGCTGACCGGACTGGGTAAACCGCTTGAACAGAATACCGGCCACCGGCGTCAGCACCATTGATAACACTACGATGGCCGTCAGGTTTGATTTGATGGCGTCGTCGATCACTTGCGCGCCGGCCGCAGCCGAAAACAGCACAAAGGCAAATTCACCCCCCTGAGCCATCAGCAGGGCACGGTCCAGCGCCTCGCCGTGGGAACTTTTCGTGATTCGCGCCACAATATAGACCATCACCGCCTTGACGAGCATGAGGGCCAGCACGCCGCCGACAATCAGTGGCCAGTGTTGCGCGACGACCGCCAGGTCAAGGGACATGCCGACGCCCAGGAAAAACAACCCCAGCAAAACGCCCCGGAACGGTTCGATGTCGGCCTCGATCTGATGGCGAAACGTTGATTCGGACAACAGCACGCCCGCCAGGAACGCGCCCATTGCCATAGACAGGCCGCTGACCTGCATCAGCAGTGCTGCGCCCAGCACGACCAGCAGTGCCGCCGCTGTCATGACTTCCCTGGCTTTTGCCGCTGCCAATACCCGGAACAGCGGATTGAGCAGCCAGTGCCCCGCCGCGATCAGCGCCGCAATCGCGAATAATCCTGTACCGATATGCGCCAGACGCGCCGACGTCGTTTCGATAACCTGATTGGGCGCCATGAACGCCACGATCGCCAGCAACGGCACAATCAGCAAATCTTCAAAAAGCAGTATCGCAACGATTTTCTGCCCCCGGGGCTGGGAGATATCGCCGCGGTCACCCAGTAGTTGCATAACAATGGCGGTGGATGTCAGCACAAACCCTGCTGCGGCAACGAAGGCCACCTGCCATGTGAAGCCGAAAAGCAGCCCGACCGCCATCAACCCCAGGGCGCATGCGACAATCTGCAGCGTGCCCAGACCGAATATTTCGCGACGCAGTCCCCATAAATGGGACGGTTGCATCTCCAGACCGATGACGAACAGGTACATGACAATACCCAATTCGGCGATCTGCAAAATAGCAGCCGGATCTGAGAAAAAGGCCAGACCGAAGGGCCCGATGGCCAGACCTGCGACCAGATAGCCCAGTACAGATCCCAGGCCGATGCGCTTGAAAAGCGGAACGGCAATCACTGCGGCAGCCAGCAAAACGACTGGGGACAACAGGCTGATCGAATGCGCTTCGGAACTCATAGTTATCTCTTGTTGTGGTTAGACTTGATCGTCGGTAACTGCCCTATTTCCGGCCTGTGCGTTAGGGCGGTCAATCGCCGATACGCGAGCACCGAATGAAGTGTAGCACTCTCTTGCCGGATCACACCATGCCCGTCAAAGCAGCGAGATTGAAAAAATAGCAAATGTCATCGTGCCGATAACTTGACCTTGCACTCGACAATGCTTTGTGGAAGCAAGAATTGGTCACGGATTTGTCACACACAAATGCGATAAACTGCAGTCAGACACGGGAACAGCGTCGCAAATCGGACCCGCGACGCATATTCAGGGTACAGGCAGTGCACCGCTCTCGTGCCGGACCCGATCGCCAGGAGCGTTGTTCAAGTAGCAAGGAATGAAACGTGATAAATTCACTCAAAGCCGCATTGATCTACTTCCAGAAACATGTGCCCTTCCGGTTTTTCCCCGCACTGGTCACCACGCTCTTTCTTGCCGTCATGCTGCTGTTGCCCACGCCGGACGGCCTCACAGCCAAAGCCTGGGCGTTGGTTGCGATTTTTCTGACGACTATCCTGGCGATTATTCTCAAAGTGATGCCGATCGGCGTCATGGCGATGATGGCCATTACCATCGTCGCCCTGACCGAAGTCACCTCCACATCGTCCAAAGGCGCGATCGCCGATGCACTTGCAAGCTTTGCCAACCCGCTTATCTGGCTGATCGTCGTGGCAATTCTGGTCTCGCGCGGCCTGAAAAAGACCGGGCTTGGCAAGCGGATCGGCCTTCTTTTCATTTCCCTGCTGGGACGTCGCACCGTTGGCATCGGCTACGGGCTGGCCGTGTGCGAACTGGTGCTGGCGCCTTTTACCCCCAGCAACACGGCCCGCGGCGGAGGCATTGTCCACCCGATCATGAAATCCATCGCGGCCGCGTTTGATTCCGATCCAGCCACGAACACCGAACGCAAGATCGGCACCTATCTATCCCTGGTGAACATGCATGCCAATCCAATCACCTCTGGCATGTTCATTACGGCAACTGCCCCCAACCCGCTGGTGGTTGACCTGGTCGCGCGGGCGACCAACCAGACCTTTCATTTATCCTGGACTGCGTGGACGTTGTATATGCTGGTGCCTGGCCTTATTTGCCTTGCACTCATGCCGCTGCTGGTCGCACTGCTGGCGCCGCCCGAAATAAAGGCAACCCCGCACGCGATTGACTTCGCCCGCACCGAACTTAACAACATGGGCGCGATTTCCGGTGGCGAAAAGGTCATGATCGGCACATTCGGCATTTTGCTTCTGCTCTGGGCCAATGTCCCGGCCATGATACTGGGGCCCGCCTATACACTTGACCCGACCGTTGTCGCTTTTGTAGGCCTGTTCATCCTGATTATCACCGGCACGATAGACTGGGACGATGTTCTCTCGGAAAAAAGCGCCTGGGATACGCTGGTCTGGTTCGGCGCACTGGTCATGATGGCCGAACAGCTGAACAAAACAGGCGTCATCAAGTGGTTCTCGGACATGCTGCAAAACGGCATCGTCTCCGCGGGTCTCGGCTGGGAATGGGCCGCCGCCCTGCTGGTGCTGCTGTTTGTATTTTCACATTACTTTTTCGCCAGCACGACCGCCCACATCAGCGCCATGATGCTGGCGTTCCTGAGTGTCGGCGTAACATTGGTACCACCGGAGTATGTCGTTCCGTTCATACTCATGATGGTCGCCGGATCCAGTATCATGATGACATTGACCCACTACGCCACGGGCACCTCGCCCATTATTTTCGGCAGCGGCTACGTTACGCTGGGCCTGTGGTGGCGGGTAGGATTCGTCATGTGCGTTATCGAGCTGGCAATCTACGCAACGCTGGGGGTTGCGTGGTGGAAGGTGCTGGGATTGTGGTGACCAGCACTGCAACACAGGGCAAGTCTGACGCTCCCGCTTCGCAATCTACACATAGCACGGACCGTCTATCAATGGATGGGCCGCGACAAATTTTTCGTCAATGACCAGCCCGATGCCAATGCCATCGAGGGCAGTAACGCAGCCGTCGGCATCAAGCACATAGGGCAAGGTGTTCGTCAACTGGTCGCGAAAAGGATTATATGCCGTCAGATCCGCTTCAAAATAGCCGGGGTTATCGATGGCGCACATGAAACTAATGGACGTGGCCATATTAATCGCCGTGGCAGAGGTATGCGGATTGACGCCAAGACCGTGACAACTGGCCATGGCCGCAATTTTCAATGATTCCGTGACCCCGCCGGCCTTGGACAGATCGGGTTGTACAAAGCCCAGCACCTGGGCTTCAAGCAACGGTTCGAACTCGTAGCGGGTATAGTGGTTTTCGCCGGCGGCCAGGGGTGTCCGCCCGGATTGCGCCGCCCTTTTGTACAGACCGAGATCGTGTGCAGGAAACGGTTCTTCCAGCCAACCCACATTCAGGTCGTCATAATGAGGTAGCACCCGACGCACATCTTCCAGCGTGTAATTGGTATTCGCATCCACCAGGATATCAATATGCTCGCCCACTGCTTTGCGGACAGCGGTCACTCGCGCGACATCCCGTTCTATATTATCCCCCACGCGAAGTTTCAGTGCGCGGTAGCCCTGGGCAACATAGCCTGCGGCCTCTTCGGCGAGCGCCTGGGGCGCCTGCCAGCCCAGCGATATGCCGCCGGCATATGCCCTGACTGGCTTTTTCCTGCCGCCGATCAGCGTATGCAAAGGCAAGCCGGCGATCTGGCAACGAATGTCCCAGAGGGCCAGATCAAGACCGCTGAGCGCAAGTGCCGCTGCTGCACCCATTCCATGGCTCGATATTTGCATCTTATATACTTTTGACCAGACGCCCGACACATCCATGGGATCCATGCCGACCACCAGCTCCGCCATCGTGGTATCGATCAACCTGGCAATGGCCCCGGGACAACGACCATGATGCGCCTCACCCCAACCGACTGCCCCGTCGTCTGTTTGCACCCGCACCAGTACCGCGTCCCGTTTGACGCTTCTGCCGATACCCAGACGTACGGATTTGTTTTCAGGAACAGGAAAGGAAATGGGGTGGGCCTGAATACTGGAAATTTTCATATTGAACCTTTAGCGAATGGATTAGTTGTAGATTTCAGGATTGACGACATTGGCGAACCGTTTTCCCTGCAAGAGCCGCAGGACTTCATCGACAGCCCCCCGGCTCATGCGCCTCATGCTGTCCGTGGTGATACCGGCGATATGCGGCGTCAGATACAGGTTTCGCAAACTTGGCGGATACATGCCGGCCGGGACCGGCTGGATATCATGGACATCCAGTATGGCAGCTGCGATTTTTTCATGGCGCAGCGCATCCAGCATGGCGGCCGTTTGAATCACCGGCCCGCGCGAGACATTGATGAGTATGCTGGATGCTTTCATGCTGTCGAATTCAGGCTGCCCCACCAAACCGGTCGTATCCGCATTCAAGGGACATGACAACACAATCACATCGGCCTCTGAAAAAAGCGTCTTTTTATCTGCGTACGTGACTTCGACAGGCAGTCCTTCCCGACGCCTGGACAGACCGATCACCCTCATGCCCAGGGCGGTGGCGACACGGGCGAGCGCACTGCCGATGGCCCCGACCCCGACAATGCCCAGCGTCTGGCCGCCAAGCTCGCTCATCTGATCAGCCAGCTGCCGCTTTTCCGGCCAGTCCGATCCACCGTGATCAATGCATTGCCGGTCGAGCTGGCGCCGGACCAGCAACATCGCCGCCACGCAATATTCCACTACCGAAGCGGTGTTGCACCCGGGAATATTCGCCACCGGTATTTTTCTGGACGTCGCGCTTGCCATGGGTATCATATCCAGTCCCACGCCGTGCCTGACCACGCCCTTCAGCCTGCGCGCGTCATTGAAAATATCATCGGGAAGCCGGGCCCGGACGATCAGCGCATCGGCATCGACAATCAAACGACGCAAGGTGTCCGGATCCGTCGCAGGTGCGACAATCACGTTCGCATGCAATTGAAGACGGGCGGCTTCATCGGCCAGGATATCGTTTGTCAACAGCACGGTCGGTTTGCTATCGGTCATGCGGGCACTCCTTTTCTACTTGGTTGCGCAGTTCGCCCAAATGGTCGATACAGATCGAAAGCGACATTCCCGGCGCAAGCCAGGCCGGCGGCTCGTGCGTGGCGGCCACACCTGCCGGCGTGCCTGTGGCAATGATATCTCCCGGTTCCAGCGGCATTTGCGCAGATATATATTCGATCAGTTCGTCAATACGAAACAGCATCTGGCTTGTGTTCGAGTCTTGCAGGCGGATTCCGTCGGCATCCAGCGTGACGGCCAGATCATGGGGATCGGATATGTCATCGACCGACACGATCCAGGGACCAAGCGGTCCCGAGGTCCTTTGATTCTTGCCGCGTACGAATCCGCCATCCTGCTTCACATAATTGGTGACGCTGACATCGTTGAAAATCGCATAGCCGCAAACATAATCCGCGACGTCCTGCCTGCTGATTTTTAAAGCCTGTTTACCGATGATCACGGCGAGCTCGGCCTCGTAGGTTATCCGGTTGTCCGGGTCGATTTTGATGACGTCTGCCGGACCGATAATCGTGCTGGCCGATTTAATAAAAATAACCGGCTGCGGCGAAGGAGCGCGGTTGATTTGTGCCAGCCCGTCCCGGTAATTGAAAGCGGCGCCGACAATTTTTCCTGGATCGGGCAAGGGCGCCAACAGCTTCACATCCGCAAGCGGCAACAGACACGAATCAGCTGGCGGCTCCGCACGCAGCGCCACGGACAGCGCCTGCAGTCCATATCCGATCCAGTCTTGCATGGTCGGTTTCAGATCCCGCAGAGGCGCAGGCCTGAGCGGATGCGCGCCATCGATAACATAGTCGCCGGGCCTCCTGCGTCCTGCCTTTGCAATCACGCCTGCCCGTGCGACTCCATCATGTTCAAATGTGACAAAACGCATGGCGGGTTCACACAGCGTACTTTTTCAGGACGCTTCGATCGATATCGATGCCCAGTCCGGGCTTGGTCGGAATCCGTACCGCGCCGTTCACCAGCAGTATGGGTTCGGTCGCCAGATGATCCCTGAACGGGTTCTCGCATTGCTCGAATTCAAACAGCGCAGGCATGGGCCTGAAACTTGGCGGCTGGTCGGGCAAGGCCGCAATAAAATGCAGGGTCGCGGCAACGCCGATCACAGAACCCCAGGCGTGGGGAACACACTCCACGCCATGTGCGGTGGCCATCGCGGCGATTTTTTTGCACTCGCTGAACCCACCGGCCGCGCACAGATCGGGCTGGATAATATCCATGGCCTTACGGCTGACAATATCCCTGAATCCCCACCGGGTATACTCGTTTTCTCCTCCGGCCACCGCCATATCCAGGGCCTGCGTCACCTGCACGTAGCCATCGATATCCTCGGGAGAGATGGGTTCTTCGAACCATTCGACATCCAGCTTTTCCAGCTCGCGTCCCAGGCGGATTGCGGCAGGCACGGTGAAGCAATGATTAGCATCCACCATGAGGCGAATATCGTCGCCGATCGCCTTGCGCACGGCCTCCACCCGCGCCAGGTCCAGTTTCGGCGAACCCAGGCCGATCTTCATTTTGATGGCGGAGAAACCGTCTTGCGCATACGCCTGGGCTTCTTCGACTGCTTCTTCGATCAACCGGTCCATATCAATAAAATACAAGCCGGTCGCGTAGGCTGTCACCGTATCCCTGAACGCGCCGCCGATCAGCTTGTGCACCGGCTTGCCGGTGCTTTTGCCAATAATGTCCCAGAGCGCAATATCAATTCCGCTCATTGCAGCAATGGCCATGCCTTTGGCGCCATAGTCCTTGATCCGGTTATAGAGATCCTCCCATATGACCTCGACATCAAACGGGTCGCGGCCAATAATGCGTTGGGCAAATTGCGTATCGATAAAACTGCGGGCAACGTGAGAGGGACCGTAACATTCGCCCCATCCCACCGTACCGTCTTGCGTTTCTATTTCCACAATGCATGAGCCTCGCGTCTTATACAGCCAGCCCCGCGATGATGTAAAGGGACGTTCTATGGGGGTGCTCACGACATGGCAGGTAACTTTCTTGATGACACTCATTTCTTTTCTTCCGCTTTGTTGAATACTTTGGCACTGGCGCTGTCCAGGGTTTTCTGGACTGCATTGATTTCACGTGTGAGGTCGTCTCCTTTAAGCGGACTGACAATCACGCCATTGCTATCGGCAAACGATTTGAACTGCGCGCTTTCGATCGCACTGGAAAACAGTTCGATCAGCTTTTCACGGACGGATTCCGGCGTTTTTGCGGGCGCAACGATATAGGCCATCTGCACCAGCGGTCCATATGGAAATACGTCATAGCCCAGCTCTTTGAAAGTCGGCACGTCGGGCATGATGGCCAGTCTTTCCGTGGCAAACAAACCGATAGGCTTGACTTTTCCCGCGTCAATTTGCGACTTGCTTTCCGACGGCTTGAGCACGGCCGCCGCAATCTGTTTACCGGCAAGGTCGGCAATCACCTTGGCGCCGCCCGTATAAGGAACATTGATATAAGAGGCTTGCGCTGCGCGCGCCGTCATCGTGGCAAATATATGATTCAGATTTTGAGAACCCGGCGTGCCGATTGACACTTTGCCTGGATTATCTTTTATGTGTTGCAGGAAGCTTTTCAAGTCCTGCGGTCCGCTGTCAGCCGGTACGAGCAGCATCAACGGGTCCACAGATACTCTGGCGATGGGCACAAACTGATCGTTGGTCAGCGGCGTGAGTTTTTGGGAAATCTGCGCCAATGTCGAACTGGTTCCCATACCGACCATATAGCCGTCGGGTTTGGCTCTGGCAACTTTGGTCATGCCGATGGAACCCGTCGCGCCGGGTACATTCTCCACAATCAACGTGACGCCGGATTGATCCGCAACGATTTTTTGCAATTGCCTGGCGGCAATATCATTGGACCCGCCCGCATTCCAAGGAATGACGAACTGAATGTCTTTTTCAGGGAATTGTGCGACGGCAGAAGGAAGGTGGCCGGCGAGCATGGCCGTCATTGCCCAGGCCGCAAAGTGCATTCGTTTCATAGCATGTCTCCAGAAAGGTGGTTTGTTGTCGTACCGTTTCCACATTTCCGCATTCTAACGAAGTTTGTTATAACAAACAACAAATAAATTAATTTGATGCCGCCCGCAAATCGGTTACTATGGCGGCAACATTTCAATCATTTTCCGCCGCTATGTTCGCTCCGCTGTCCCCGCTTGAAAAAAACAACCTGTCCGATCTTGCCTATCTCGCCATGAAAAATGCCCTGCTCTCGGGCGATTTCAAACCAGGCGAGCGGCTCATCCTGAGGGACGTGGCAGGCAAGCTCGGGATCAGTCTCACGCCAGTCAGGGACGCAATCAATCATCTGATCGCCGAACGGGTTCTGGACCGTGGCCCGGGTGGACAAAAAGGGGGGGCATCGGTCCCCGTGCTCAGTCGCGACCAGATCAGGCAGTTAATGTTTTTGCGAGCGGAGCTCGAATCGAAACTGGCCTACGCAGCCGTCGCCCATATCAATGACAAGGACATCGACAAGCTCGAACATATTGTCCGGCAAATGAGCCGCTGCATTGATAGCGACAGCAAAAGCAAATATCTTGACCTGCACCGGAGTTTCCATTTTTCGCTGTACGAGCACGCTCGGATGGACGTTGTGCTGGATATAACGGAAATACTCTGGCTGCGTTGCGGCCCGGCGCTCAACGCGGTGCTGCCCGACTATGTCCCGAATCTGAAGCAGCAGGATTATCATCAGGCGGCGCTCAATTTTCTTAAATCGCGAGAGGCAGCGCGTGTCTCTGACAGCATCAGGCTGGATATCACGGAAGCAGGAAAGTATATCGATCTGCAGTACGCCCGCTCGGAAGCAAATCAATAACAACCGGGGGCATACAGCGTCGCATCGCGCGGCCTGATAAGCCATCGCCCGGTGCCCGGAGCTAACCGATCCAACCATGGTTTATGGTGCCGGGCCAGAAAGAATCAGCAAGATGACAGCGGTGTCAGGACCGCGTAATTACGGGTATACCCCTATTTGCATACCTATGCAAGGACTTGACCATACCCGTACTTTCTGTTTTTTTAACCGTTGACGCTTGAGCCCTTTACCATGATCCAATACCTGAAACGCGGCCGGACGGCCGAAGTCAAATCCGACGATGATGCCAAAGTGCGGGCCACTGTCGAAGACATTATTCGCCATATCGAAAAGGATGGCGACGATGCCGTCCGTGAATACAGCAGGAAATTCGACAACTGGGACCCGACCGATTTTCGCCTGTCGCGCGACGACATTGCGGCGGCGCACAAGCAACTGTCCGCGCGCGAAATCGAAGACATCGCGTTTGCCCAGAAACAAGTCCGCAATTTTGCGCAGATCCAGCGCGATTCCATGAAAGATGTCGAAGTCGAGACCTATCCTGGTGTGGTGTTGGGACATAAACACATTCCCATGAATGCGGTGGGTTGCTATATTCCGGGCGGCAAATACCCCCTTCTGGCATCAGCCCATATGAGTGTACTGACCGCAAAGGTTGCCGGCGTCAAGCGTGTCGTGTCCACTGCCCCGCCCTATCAGGGCAAGCCGCATCCAGCCATTGTGACTGCGATGGATATGGCCGGCGCCGATGAGATCCTGGTGCTGGGCGGCGTACAGGCGGTGGTTGCCATGGCCGTTGGAACGCCCAGTGTCGCCCCGGTAGATATGCTGGTCGGTCCCGGCAATATGTTTGTTGCCGAAGCCAAGCGCCAATTATACGGACGCGTAGGCATCGACCTGTTTGCGGGCCCGACAGAAACGCTGGTGATTGCGGACGATAGCGTTGACGGCCAATTATGCGCCGTTGATCTGCTGGGCCAGGCCGAACATGGTCCGACCTCCCCTGCAGTATTGCTGACCAATAGCGAAAAACTCGCACGCGATACGCTTGCCGAAGTCGAACGCCAGCTGACAATCCTGCCGACGGCGGCCATCGCCCGGCAAAGCTGGGCAGACTGCGGCGAAATCATTGTGTGCGATACCAAAGAGGAAATGCTGCAAGTGGCCGATGACCTGGCCTTTGAACATGTCCAGGTTATGACAGAGGACGTCGACTACTTCTTGAACAACATGACGAATTATGGCGCGCTGTTTCTGGGACCGCGCACCAACGTCAGTTTCGGCGACAAGGTCATCGGCACCAATCACACGCTGCCTACCAACCGTAACGCACGCTATACCGGCGGGCTGTGGGTCGGCAAATTCCTGAAAACCTGCACCTACCAGCGCGTGCTGACAGACGAAGCCAGCGCAACCATGGGCGAATACTGTTCACGCCTGTGCCATATGGAGAACTTCGCGGGCCATGGCGAGCAGGCCAATATCCGCGTGCGCCGTTATGGCAACCGTCCCGATCTGCCCTGGTACGAACCCGTCGCGGAACAAGCATGATCGAATTACCGCAAAGCCCAAACTTCCGGCTGGATGGACAACGCGCCCTGGTCACCGGCGGCAGCAGCGGCATCGGACTGGCCGCCGCGGTCGCTCTTGGCCGCGCCGGCGCCCATGTCACGCTCGCGGCACGCCGGCGCACCGAGCTGGAAGCAGCCTGTTCGGCCCTGCGCGCCGAACAGCTATCGTGTGATTTTGTCGTGCTGGACGTGACACAATCGGCTGATGTGGATGCTGTCGTGGCGGATGCGCCGCCCTATCGCATTCTGGTGAACAACGCGGGCATGAACCGGCCGGTCCCAATGATCGAACAGACCGACGAGGATATCGATGCGGTATTCGATCTGAACGTCAAGGCCGCGTTTTACACCAGCCGCGCGGTAGCGCGCCGCTTGCTGAGCGAGGAGCTGCCCGGCTCTATCATCAATATGTCCTCGCAAATGGGACACGTCGGCAGCCCGCGCAGAGCACTATATTGCGCCAGCAAGCATGCCATGGAAGGCATGACAAAGGCCCTGGCCTGGGAACTGGGCGCCAATGGCATCCGCGTCAATTCAATCTGCCCCACCTTTATTGATACGCCGCTGACACGGCCGATGTTCGACAAACCGGGTTTCCGTCAATGGGTATGCGAACGGATCGCCCTGGGCCGGGTCGGTCGTATCGACGAAGTGATGGGCGCGGTGGTCTTTCTGGCCAGCGATGCCTCCAGCCTGATGACAGGCAGCGCCCTGATGCTCGATGGAGGCTGGACCGCAGCATGAAATCCGCCCCTCGCGCGCAGGACGTGGCCGATCTTGCGCAAGTATCGCAATCGGCCGTCAGCCGCACCTTCACGCCCGGCGCCAGCGTATCCGAGGAGATGCGCAGCAAAGTGCTGGCAGCCGCTCAGCGCCTGGGCTACCGGCCCAATGCGCTGGCACGCAGCCTGATCACGCGTCAGAGTCGCATCGTGGCCCTGGTCATGAGCTATCTGGAAAACCAGTTTTATCCGCTGGTGATTGAGAAGCTGTCGCAAAAGCTGCAAAAAGAAGGCTATCACGTGCTGATGTTTATCGCCGATATCGACGAAGGTGCAGACGGCGTGCTGGCCGACATTCTGCAATATCAGGTGGATGGGATTGTCCTAGCATCGACCATGCTGTCACCCACGCTGGCAAAAAGCTGCTCGGATCTGGGCGTGCCGGTGGTCCAGTTCAACCGCATTTCGGACCTGGCCGGGTTGACGCGCTACGCAACCAGTTCGGTGACCTCCGATAATGCAGTCGGCGGCCGGCTGGCGGCCGAGTTATTCGTGGCCCGCGGCTATGAACGCATTGCTTTTCTGGCCGGGCTGGAGGACTCGTCCACCAGCCTGGAACGGGAACGCGGCTTCACTGAAGCACTGGCCGATCTCGGCAGTGACCTGGCGTACCGTGACACCGGCCATTACAGTTTCCAGTGTGCGCAAGACGCCGTAAGGCGGCTGTTTGATCGTGCCGATCGACCCGATGCCCTGTTTGTCGCAAATGATCATATGGCGATTGCCGCCATGGATGTCTTGCGCCTGGAACTGGGGCTGCAGGTACCGGACGAGGTAGGCATCATCGGCTTTGACGATGTCCCGCAAGCGGCCTGGGGCGCTTATCAGCTAACCACGGTTTCGCAACGCGTGCAACCCATGGTGGATGCAACGGTCGCACTCCTGCTAGAGCAAATGTGTGGAGAAGTGCATGCACGGGAAATCGTTGTGCCCTGCACGCTGATAGAGCGAAAGACAGTCCGAGCCGCGACATAACCACATTTTATTGAAATTTGAAACTGCGGACGCGAGCGTTCCGCTAGCAGTAGAAATGGAGTCTCCAAAATGAAGAAACTTAATCTGTTTACGGGCGCATTCTGCGCCGCAGCGCTGCTGGCGCTCAGCCCGGTCACTCACGCACAGGATGCAACGAAGTGGCCAGAAAAACCCGTAAGGTACATTGTGCCGTTCTCGCCCGGCGGCGTATCGGACGGCGTCGCGCGATTGCTCGCCGAGCAGTTATCCAAACAGCTCGGGCAAAGCATGATTATTGAAAACAAGCCGGGAGTATCCGGCATCCTGGGCACCCAGACCGTGGCAAGATCCCCGGCCGATGGCTACACAATCATGGGCGGCACCATCACCACGCATGCAGTCAATCCCTTTTTTGTGAAGTCGCTCAGCTACGATCCAGTCAAGGACTTTACACCCGTCGCACTGGTCGGCATGGTGAGCAACGCCCTTGTTGTGCGCGCGGATAGCCCCTTCAATACGGTACAGGATGTGATCGACGCAGCCCGAGCCAAGCCCGGTGCACTGAATTACGGCACAGCGGGACCAGGTACATCGCAGCACCTGTCGGGCCAGCTATTCCAGTCCATCACCAAAACGACCCTGCAGCAGATTTCATATAAAGGCGGATCGCAGGCAATGGTCGATCTGATCGGCGGCCAGATCGATCTGATATTCGAAACCGTGGCTGCCGCGCGCCCCATGATCGATTCAAAACGCGTCAAAGTGCTCGGTGTCACGTCCTCGACTGAACTGGCTGATTTGCCGGGTGTAAAACCGCTGGCCGAGCTTGGCGTACCGAATTTTGAAATGCAGTCATGGCAAGGTGTGTTTGCTCCCGCAGGCACACCACAACCTGTTGTGGACAAACTGGCGCATGAAGTAGCCGTTGCCGTCAAAATGCCGGAGTTTGCCGCCAAGCTGCGCCAGCTGGGTGTCGAACCCGACGGCCGCGGCAGCAAGGAATTTGCCGCTTTTCAGAAAGCCGAAGTCGAAAAATGGCGCAAAGTCGTTCAAGAAGCCGGGATAAAGGCCAACTAACAATACATTCAAAGGACATTGCCATGACAGAACTTCATCATCCACTGGACAATCGGCTGCCGGACCTGCTACGCGGAGCCGGCCGCGTACGCGGCGTATTTAACGGGTTGCCCAGCCCGGCCATTGTCGAGATGTGCGGCTACGCCGGTTTCGACTTCATTATTATCGACAACGAACACGGTAGTGCAGATCTGGGCGTGACGGAAAACATGCTGCGCGCGGCGCGCGCCAGCGGCATTATTCCTGTCGTGCGTTGCCTCGCGCATGACCTGCCCCGCATACTGGACATGGGCGCCAGCGCAGTGCAGATTCCGATGGTCGAATCTGCCGAGCAAGCGCAGGAACTGGCAGCGCGGGTGTTCTATCCGCCCAGGGGCCTGCGCGGCAGCGCGTTCAGTACACGCGCAGCCGGCTACGGTGCTTTCGGTGGCGCAGGCCACACCCAGCGCAGCAACGACGGCGTCAGCCTGATTGTCATGATTGAAACGCCACTGGCCATCAGCCGCGCCTACGATATTGCAAATGTGGACGGAGTCGATGCGGTTTTCATCGGTCCGAATGACCTGGCCCATGCCATGGGTCATGGCAGCGACTGGAACGCGGCGCCGGTACAGCAAGCCATCCGTGATGGACTCGCTGCCATTGCGCGCGCCGGCAAGTGTCCAGGCATCATTGCGCTCACGCCAGAAGATGAAGAGAAATACGCCGCATTGGGTGCCCGCTATTTTGCCAATGTGAGCACGGCGATCATCACCCGTGCGCTCAAGATTGCGGCCAATCCGGGACAAGAAGCCGCCTTGCGTTATTGAGGCTCCAGCCCCGCCTGCTGCACTCCCTCCTGCCAGCGCTGCAGGTCTTTCCGGATTTGGGCAGCGTATTCTTGCGGCGTTGTGCCTTCAGGCGCCAGCCCGCGCTGTTCGAAGAACGTCACCATCTCCGGCGTTTTCAGGATCTGCGCCACATTTTTCTGCAGCAGATCGATGACAGGCGCAGGCGTTCCCGCCGGGGCCATCAGGCCATACCAGGAATTTACTTCGAACCCCGGATAGACCTCTGCAATCGCAGGCAGCTCGGGCAGCATCGTGGAGCGCTTCAGCGTCGTCACTGCCAAGCCCCGCAGCTTGCCGGATTCAATATACGTTTTAACGCCTGCGGCATTCAAAAAGGCTACATCGATCTCTTTGCCCATCAGTCCGGTGATCACCGGCGCGGCACCTTTATAGGGGACATGCAGCAGTTCGATACCCGCCTGGTGAGACAGGATCTCGCCTGCCAGATGCGTTGTGCTTCCCGGACCGACCGAGCCGTAGGAAAGTTCGCCAGGGTGGGACCGCGCATACGCGACAAACTCCCCCAGACTATGGATAGGCAGGTCCGGCCGCACCACCAGCACATTGGGCGCCGATACAATCTGGGTAATGGGCGCCAGGTCTTTGGTCGAGTCATAAGGCATGTTTTTTTGCACGGCCGGGCTGATCGTGATAGGACCGACATGCGAGAACAACAAAGTATATCCATCGGGTTTGGCCCGCGCGACATAGGCGCTGCCGATGGTCCCGTTTGCTCCGGCCCGGTTCTCGAGAACAACCGGCTGACCCAGCCGGGCCGACAGTTGCTCCAGAACCGGCCGGGCCACGGTATCGGCCGGCCCCCCGGCAGTCCACGGATTGATGACGGTAATGGGCCGTTCCGGATAACTGGCAGCCGCCGCCGGATTGACAAGCAAGCCGCAGGAATACGCCAGCGTCAGGACCTTGGCGCACGTTAGAAAACATTTGCTGGAAAAATTCGAAAAAAAATTCATCATTGTCACCACTTACCCTAAATTCACTCTTGTTATCACCGGGCGCTGAATACAGGCCCATTTATTTCTTTCGCCTTACGACAGTCGGTCATGAAGATGGAATGCGGCTACCCAGATCGTCCAATCCATAAAATGCCAGCACCTGTTCGAAGCGACCGCGGTCCGGCGCCTGATGGAAATACCCATGATTGGATGGTCGCATGCCGCTGACGCGCTTCAGGTCCACCAGCAACTCGGCCATTTTGAATGAAGCAGCGATGCCGTCAATGACCGTTGCCCCTGCGATTTCTGTCACCCCGGCTTTTGAAAGCAGCAGATTCATCGGCATTTCGCCGGGCACGATCACATCTGCACCCGTCTCCCTGACAAGCTTTTCGCCCTGCTCGACGATTTTGTCCACCACCTCGCCCATGCGCGCGTCATCCATATGCGCCGCCAGCACATCATTGAACCGGACACCGGCATGCTCGATGCCGGCAAAGCGTTCCGTCAGGCCCCAGTGCCGAAGCTGTTCAGGCCAGAAATCCAGGCGCTCCTTGATAAAAAAAAGCATGCCTGCACGACGGCCATAGAGACCCGCCAGGTTGAACGCCGCTTCGCCATAGCCGACGACAGGAATATCGACAATGGTGCGTATCTCCCTGGCCATTGGACCCGCGATACTTGCCAGCACCATGGCATCGAACCCCTGTTTTTCTGCTTCGCGGGCAGCTGCGATCCACTGTAGTCCGTGCATCCAGTAAAGGACCCCGTAAGCCAGATCAGATCCCGGGTAATCGTTGGTATAGGTGCCCGGTATTTGGCCATGCAGAACAACGTCGGTGTCCGGACGGATGACTTCGTCGATTCGTTTTTTAAGTCCCAGTTCGTACGCAGGCAAATCCTGCAGGACTGTGAAGCTTTGATGCCAGATACGCATAATCATTTCCTATCGGGTTGATGTTCTTTGTCAAATCGACGAACCCATTCGCGCAATATATGGCGTTGCAGTTTTGCGCCGTGGGCCGCCGTTTGATACGGCAAATCCTCCACGATATATATTTCACGCGGAGTCTTGAAATTGGCCATACTCGACCGGCACCAGTCGCCCAGCGAAGCAGAACTTGCCAGCGCCCCTGCTCGCAGTTTGACGAAGGCAACCGGCACTTCCCCCAGCCGCTCATCCGGACGCGACGTCACCGCAGCGTCCTCTATCATGTCATGCGACTTGAGCGCGCTCTCGATCTCTTGCGGAGCAACGTTGAACCCACCCACTTTCAGCATGTCCTTTAAGCGTCCCGTATAAAAGACAAAACCTTCCCCGGTGCGGATGCCACGGTCCCCGGTATGAAACCAGCCATCAGCAAATGCGACTGCCGAGACTTCGGGATCGTTCAGATAACCGCCCGCGACGGTCGGGCCCCGGACCAGAATTTCGCCCTCCTGATCAGGCGCCATGTCTTCTCCATTTTCCGGGTCCGCGATGCGGATCTCGACGCCGGGCGCCGGTCGGCCTCCCGCCTTGACCGCAATATCAAAAGGGTCGTCCAGATGGTTTCGCAGAATCATGGGATTGGTTTCGGTCATGCCATACGGATGGATAAACCGATACAGGCCGAGCGCCGGTCCCATGTCGCGGGCCAGTTTTTCGTCGACGCCGGCCGTGAAGGCCACGGTTCCCCGTCTCACCTGCTTTTCATGATTTCCGTGGGAGGCATTCGCCTGTATCAGCTCACGGATATGTACATCCACCCCATGAATGACACTGCAATTTTCTGCATGCATAAGTTCGCACGCCTGGGCGGGACGGAAGGTATCCAGAAAGACCAGGCAGGCTCCAGCGCCGAATGTGGATAACACTTTATTGGCGCCGCCGGAGATGCCGAAAAAAGGATAAAGCGTCAATACCCGTTCGCCAGGACCCAGTTCGATAAGTGATCCTGCCTGGACGGAATGAGGCAGGATATTGGCCGATGTCAACGGCACGCCCTTGGGAAAAGAAGTGGTGCCGGAGGTATAGAACAATATGGCGACCTGATGATCATCGTCCTCGCGCGGCGGTTTCCCATGGCTGGCCGCGTGCTGCGTCCCCCACGCCAGCATTTCCCGCACATCCACAGCACCTGGCATCGCCATGTCATGCACGCCGATTATTTTTCTCAACGACGTCAATTGACTATACCCATGTGCCAACGGTTCGCCAACGGCGTCGGCAATCAATGCCGGATAATCGGTCCCCAGGTATTGTCCCATCCCGACCATGGCGACCGCGCCCGAGTGCTGCATGACATATCGCAATTCCCGGCTTTTGAATCGGGGATTGATGGGGATGAACGTTGCACCGAGCCGGGTGATTGCAAACAGAAACAGGATCCACTCGGGGAAACTTGAAATCATGACGCCAACCCGGTCGCCCGCCCGGATGCCTTCGCGCATCAACGCCCACTGCAATGCCCTGACATCAGCGGCCAGTTCCCGATAGCGCCACCGTCGCGGCGTGTCACCCGCCATCTGGTCGCTGGCGACAATCGCCTCGTATGCTGCGTAGCGATCGCCTATTTCATCGATAAATCGGCCGAGGCTCCACCCTTCCGCTGCCAGTTCATGACCGCTCAATGCGCTTACTGGCATGAATATACCTCCTTGCCCAGGCAGGCGCGGGCGATCTGATTTTTCTGAATTTCGCTTGTCCCTTCCCCGATCCGGAACGCGCGGACATCACGGTATAGCATTTCCAGCGGAACGTCGGTGGTATAGCCCATGCCTCCCAATAATTGCAATGCCTGATCGACTACCCGACCCGCCATCTCCGTGGCCGACAGCTTGGCCATGGAAACGGACTGTCTGGCATCGGCGTTCAGATCCATTTCTCTTGCGGCGGCATAGACAAGCGCGCGCGCCTGTTCCAGATCCAGCGCCATGTCGGCGACTTTCCATTGCAATCCCTGGAAACTGCCCAGCGGCCTGCCGAACTGTTTCCGGATGCGCAGATGGTTTACCGCATAATCATAGGCCCGCTGGGCGATGCCCAGACAATGCGCGGCAACGCCGATACGGGAATCCTGGATATTGGATAAGCCCAACTTGATACCCTGCCCCACGTCTCCAAGCCTGTTCTCATCAGGTACGAAAACATCGTCAAAGAACAATTCGCAGATCGGATAACCGCGCCATCCCATCTTCTGCTGAACCCGCCCGACTATAAACCCCGGCTGGCCCTGGCCAACGATGAACGCGGTAGGCTCCTGCCCCTCCGGCGTCTGCACATTGGCGATAACAAGAACGAAATCGGCTTCATTGCCGTGCGAGATAAAATGCTTGGTCCCGTTCAGCCGCCATCCATTTCCGTCACGAATGGCCCTGCTGCTCAGGGCCATCGCGTCTGACCCCGCGCCGGGCTCGCTCAACGCAAACGCCCAGATCTTTTCTCCCTGAACGGCGGGCTCCAGAAACTGCTTGCGCTGTTGCGCCGAACAAGCCATGAGTGCCTTTGGAGGCCTGCCGACCAGGTTGGCCAGCGCTACCCCTGCCTGGCCCAGTTGCTCGCGTATCAGCACCTGTGCAAAGTAAGGCAGACCAGGTCCGCCTGCCGACTCGGGCATATTGAATGCAAACAGGCCCAGCTCACGCGCTTTCGCGCGCAGCGCCTGGCGGATATCCGCTGGAATTTCATCAAGCCGTTCGACGACCGCCTCTTGCGGCCACAACTCTTTCTGGACAAACTGTCTGGTCAACTCTGCAAGTTGAACAAACTCTTCAGGAATCGCATAATTCATATCAACCTTCAACTATAGAAAATACCGGTAGCCGGGCTGCGCCGCTCTCGCCCGGCATCAACTCGAACGAACACACGACGGGCTTGTCCGCTGCCAGTCCCTGGCCTGAAGCGTCCTTGATATGTGTCATAAGAACCACGCCTTCATCCAGTCGCACGAAGGCAATGATATAAGGCACCAGGGGTTGCAATTCTGGCCGGGGCGCCCGCAAGACAGTGCTCCAGGACAGCAACACGCCGCGTCCGGTCGCCTGCTTCCAGGCCAGTTCGCCGCCGCATCGGGTACATCGATACTTCACGGGCCATTGCCACTGCCGGCAGCCATTGCAATGGGGAATCATCAGACGCCCGGCGCCGGCGCCTTCCCAGAAACCGGCCGTCAACGGATGCGCAAAATCGGTGCGACTCATGACGAAACTCCCAAAAGCGCCACGCCGTGCGTGGCAAAGACGCCGCCCATGCCATGGGCGAGCGCCAGTTTTGCCCCTGCTATCTGGCGTGCGCCGGCTTCGCCCCGCAACTGGGTTACACCTTCGACAATATTGCCGATACCACCGGCGCGCGCAGGATGACCATGCGACAACAGCCCCCCATGCGTATTGACGGGCAGCTCGCCCTCAGAAGAAAAACGGCCTTCGGCAAAATCGGTTCCTGCCCGGCCGCGGCTTGCCAATCCCATGTCTTCAAGATTGACCAGCATGGCGATGGTAAAGCAATCGTAGATCAGGGCAAGGTCCAGGTCGTTCCGGTTTGCGCCGGCCTGCCTCAACGCGCTATCGAGCGCCTTGCCCGCGTTAAAGGAACTGACATCGCTGGCCGCCGACAAATGCATATGGTTGTAGCTGAATCCCAGACCAGTTACCGGTATGCTACGGGTTCCCGGTATTCCGGTAACGACCAGGGCGCCACCGCCATCTGAAACGGGCGCGCAGTCGAGCAGCTTGAGAGGTGCGGAAATATAACGGCTGTTGCTGTAGTCCGTCTCATCGAACATTTCCCGAAAATGCGCATTCTCGTGGCGACACGCTGCCGCGCGATTCTGCAATGCCACCGCCGCCAGCCCCTGCTCCAGATTCCCCCAGCGGTTTCCATAGCTTCGCGCAACCAGACCGAACAGGGACGGCACGCTCGGACCATAGGGGACTTCGTATTCGGGGTGGACCGGTCCGATCTCAGACAAGTTCTTCACGTAAGCCTGCCGGGACACGCCTCCCAGGGGCATATCGGCGGCCACGATAAGCACGTTGGAACACGTCCCTGTGCCGATCAAGCCACGGGACATCTCCAGCATGGCAGCGGGCGCCGCGCCGCCCGCCTCGACCGTCCACGTAATGTCCGGATGAATATCCAGATACTCGCTCAATGCCGTAGCGTGGATCAGATACGGATCCGAACGCGGCGACACGGTGAGCACAGCATCGATATCGCTCCAATCGAGTCCGGCGTCAGCCAGCGCCAGCCGGCACAACGCCGCATGCAGGCTCATGGTGTTGGGCAAATCCGAACGGCCCTGCGCGAGTTCACCCACTCCGCTGATGTAGATACCTGCGCTCATATTGCCTCCACTCGCGGTTCGGCCAGGCAAACCACCAGTTCACCGTTTTCACTCCCGAATTCAACGGAAGAACCCGATCCTTCGCTCTCGTTCTCATTGCGGCTGTCGCCGTGCAGTCTGAGCATCATTTGCATCGCGTCGTACGACTGAACCGGATTCAATGGACAATGAGAACCCTGGGCAGCCAGGTCGGCGACCATAGAAGACAGATCCTGCCCCTGTATCGGCAAGGCCCTGACGACCCTGGATCGCCCGGCCGCCAGAAGAGGCAGCCAACTAGTGGCCAATACCATCCCGAAATCGCAATCGAACTTGACCTCGACACGCAGCAGCGGACGAGCCGTCGACGAGGTCTGCATGGCCAGTCGCTGCCACAACGCCGGCGTCGGCTTCGGGTCGATCGTGCCGAGATCGGGCACTCCCGTACCGCTGACCATCGTCAGCGCCGATTCCTGACTGTCCTCTTCCCTGACCGCGGCGATCCGTGCAATGGCCCGCATGCACAGTTCTGGGTCGGCAAGCGCAGCAATACCGCCTTCACGCAGCGCGCCGGATACTTCCGCCGTTAACGGGACGCCGGAACATGCGATCAAGGCCTTGCCGGTGGTGTGTACGAAATCAGCCAATTTCTGGTGATAGCGATCGATAACCGGTCTTCCGAACACCATCCAGACATTGACACAGTCGTCTTCTTTAAGCGTTTCCAACGTGGCATCCAGAATGTCGCCGCGCGCCACCACGTCGGCGGAGAGGTCCACTGGATTTGACGAAGAACCATAAACGGGAATACCACTATTGAGCATCGTTTGCAACGACTCGGGCAGCTCCGGCAGCATCAGTCCGGCCTGAATAACATGATCGGCAATCACCGAACAGGCTCCACCCGACGCCGAAAGAATGCCGACACGGCTGCCAAGCCGGTCTCCCAGACTGCTCAGGAGCATCATGACATAGGTAAGTTCCGACAGCGACACGACCTGGATCACGCCAAATTGCTTGAACACGCCAGCGTAGACGTCGCTCGAAGACGGCCGCTTGCCGGTATGCGCCGCAGTGGATCTTACTGTTTCAGGGTACTGGCCCGACTTCAGGACGACAACACGTGTGTTGAGGGCGCGCGCTTTTTCGCATGCCGCAATGAATTTGCGCCCGTCGCGTACCCCTTCCATATAACAGACCACAGTATGGACGTCGGCATCATCAGCGAAGTGATCGATAAAGTCTGCAGTATCCAGTGTCGCTTCGTTACCCAGGCCGAACCAATAGTCCACGCCTATGCGGTTCAACTGAAGAGCCGAAAAAATCAGTCCGCCCACGCTGCCGCTGTGTGTCACAATCGCGACCCCGCCTCTCTGCCCGGTATCCCGGCTGTACCAATCCGCAAACGTCAGGGGCAAATGTTTCCGGAAATTGACCATGCCGACCGTATTCGGACCGACAACAAGCATACCCGTCTCTTCGCACAACTGCTGTAACCTGGCCAGCCTGGCCAGCCCCTCGTCGCCGCTGCGCCCTTCCCCGAATCCACCGGTCATGAGCAGGCAATACCGCACGCCACGCAGCGCCGCAGCTTCAATCGCCTCCATAGCAAAAGACACGGGGATCACGCACACCAGGAGATCGACAGTACACGGCAGCGCCTGGACCGACGCATAGCACTCCAGGTCTCCGATATGGTCATATTTCGGGTTGACCGGATATACGGCACCTTCGTAGCCGCTTTTGGCCAGGAAATCCAGAATCATCCCTGACAGTTTTTTCGTATCGCCGGATGCGCCGACAATGGCGACAGACTCCGGGCACAACAGACCTTTCAAATTCATAATGTACCGCTCCTGCCAGGCCAGCTTGGCGTATGATATTTTTCGCTTGAGGAAATCACGTGTCGGTCACTTCCCTGTAAATGTCGGCTTGCGTTTTTCCAGCCACGCACGGATGCCCTCGTTTTTATCGTCCGTGCCGCAAACAATGCCGAACAGCCTGCGCTCATAGTCCAGCCCGTCCCTCAGGCTCAGGTCGCTTGCCCGACGCACGCACTCGACGATCGCGCGCATGGCAACGGGAGGACCAAGCGCGAGTTTCCTGGTCAGCGCCAGCCCGCGCTCAAGCAACTGATCCGCGGCGACCACCTCGGCAGCGATACCAAGTGCAAGCGCTTCGTTTGCGTCGAACACTCTTCCGGTTAGCATCAGGTCCAGCGTGCGCGCCTCGCCGATCAGACGCGGAAGACGTTGCGTTCCGCCCAATGCAGGAAACACACCCAGTTTGACCTCAGGAAATCCGCCCTGAAAATTGTCCGCGATCAGCCGTATCGTAAACGTGAGCGACAGCTCCATGCCGCCGCCCAGGACATACCCGTGCAATGCCCCGACGACGGGTTTGCTCAGTGACTCGACAACGGTGTCAAGCCGCTCCGGCGCCCAGCTTGAACTTAACGTCGAGCGTGCCTCAAGCTGGCGTATATCCGCGCCGGCACAGAAATTCGCACCCTCTCCCGTCACAAGAATCGCTCGTATCCGATCGTCTGCCTCAGCCGTCAGCAACGCGTCTTTCAACGCATCGCGCATCTCCTGATTCAAGGCATTACGCGAATCCGGTCTGTTCAACGATAGATGGGCAACGCCGTCGGCACAGTTCACGAGTACAGGTCTGGAATCGTTCAATTGATGATTAGGCATAGTCATTCCTGGTCGTTTTTAATCGAGTTTCAAATGCGCGTCACGAATAAGCTTGCGAAAGCTTTCCAATTCATTCGCAACAAATTTTCTGGTATCGGCCAGAGAGGCGCCCTTGGCCTCTCCTCCCAGTGCTTCAAATTTTGACGACAGCGCCTCGGACTTAAGGACCGCCTGCGTCGCACTATTCAACTTGTCAATCACGTCAGGGGGCGTGCCCGACGGCGCCCACAGTCCATACCAGCCTTTGGTCTGCACATTAACGCCCTGTTCCATGGCAGTAGGAACCTCGGGCAACTGCGCCGATCTTTTTGCGTCATTAATCGCCAGCGCACGCAGGCTGCCACCCTGGACAGCGGGTGTTGCTACGGACGATCCTGCAATGACATAATCGACCAGACCCGCCATCAGATCATTGATCGCCGGCGCAACACCGCGATAAGGCACATGCGTTGCCTTGATGCCGGCGGCTTTATTAAACGATTCTTCAGCAAGATGAATGGAGGTCCCGATGCCTGAACTGCCGTATTTCAGTTCACCCGGATGGGCTTTCGCGCGCTTGACGAGATCGTCCAGCGTCCTGAACTGACTGTTCTTGTTCACAAGCACAAACTGTGCGCCGGAAAACAGTGTGGAAATGGGTACCAACTCTTTCATGAGATCGTATGGCAGGGCGCGGCCACTCGCAGTGTTGATAGTGGCGGCATCGCCACTCAAGAGCAGGGTGTACCCATCCGCTGGCGCCTTTGCAACATAATTCACACCGATGACAGTTCCTGCACCGCCACGATTAACAACGACTAGCGGTTGCCCAAGTTCCTTTTGCAACTCATCGGCTACAGAGCGACCTATTGCGTCCGCAGCCCCACCTGCTGCGAATGGTACAACCATGCGGATAGCTTGATGAGGATATGAGCTGTCGGCACTAGCGGCCACCGAATTCAGTAAAGTGCCGAATACCAGCATTGCACAGGCCAGCAAGTGAATGACACTCCTGGATTCGGGGCGATATCGTCTTCGGACTAAAACAGTATTGGGGGCGATTGATTTTTTTGTACGAGTCATTGTTGTCTCCCTGGCAAATTTTGATCGGCGCTTGCTGCAGGTTTGCCGCCGCCGGCATGTCCACCGGCGAACGTATTATGCGTTTGTCTGTTGGACGCGTCCAATGAAGTTTAGGGGCACTATCATTACCGGACACTCATGATGCATCGCAATAAGCATGGCTGGCATAGGAGAGGCTTCTCATGCCTCGCACACGCTCTGCCCGTTTAAATTGCGGCCCCTTCTCCTATGCCGTTCAGCACGAACCCGCCATGCGTTATGATTGCTTTGTTCGCAATTTTCTGCTGCGTTAAAAGACGCCTATCGGTATTTCTGCCGTAGCGAGAGCGTCAAAAAAACGCGCAATTGATTGGCATTTATGACTTCGCTAGACTGGTTTATCCGTAATGAACTCAAGACGCGCCATTTGCGTTTACTGGTCGCGCTTGATGATCTGCGCCATGTGGGCAAGGTCGCGTCACATGTCAATGTGACCCAGCCGGCCGTGTCAAAAATGCTGTCGGAAATGGAAAAGGAATTGGGACTGAAACTGTTCGATCGCACGCCAAAAGGAGTCACGCCGACGGTTTACGGCGAAAGCCTGATCAAGCATGCGCGGCATCTTCTAAAGGGATACAACGACGCCCGTGACGACCTGAAGGACTTGATGGCGGGAGGAAAAAGCCGGCTGAAAGTTGGGGTGTTGTCGAATGTCGTATCTGCATTGCTGCCGCTTAGCGTAGCCCTGTTAAAACGCCAGTCTCCCGAAACAAATGTGCTATTGCGTGAAGGCACAATGGAACGGTTGCTTCCGCAGATGCTGCAAGGAGACATCGATATTATCGTCGGCCGCCTGGCGGAAAAGCACTCCCTGCCCGATCTGGAATCCAAAGTGCTTGCGCAGGAACCGATCGTGCTGGTCACCCGTCCCGGCCATCCGCTATTGCAACACGAAAGACTGGATTGGGCGGACATCATGCAATACCCTTGGGTCCTGCCATCCTCCGAAGGCTTGTTGCACGAGCCGCTGGAGCGAACCTTCGAACAGCAAGGACTGCCGATGCCTTCTGACTTTGTCGAGGCGCTGTCAATACAGTTTGTGATTGCTTACCTGCAACTGACCGATTCGATCGCTACCACGACACGGGACATTGCCGACTATTATCGTCAACGAAACCAACTGGCGCTGCTTCATTTCAATTTCCCGAGGATGATGAGACCGCTAGGCATCATCTGGAACAAAAGCCGGACACAGCCTCCGGCGCTGGCCCTGTTTGTTTCGTGCCTTGAAAAGGCGGCAAGGACCAACTCGCTGGCCGAGCAGCACGCCCGTACTTAAATGTCAAGTGCCATCAAGACAGTCAACGTCAAATCAAGTCACATCGCAGTCAAGCATGCGTGAACGCCATTTCTATGGAATGCGGCACCGTGCTGACGCTTCTTGTCAACGGCTTCTTCTCGTCGTCTCTGGAAATGGTATTGCTCGACTGGATCAGCTTGCGTGTATAGTCATGCTGCGGAGATCGCAAGATATCGTGCACACCGCCATACTCCACTGCCCTGCCGTCCTTCATTACGATGACGTCGTGCGCCATGGCGTGGATCACGTCCATATCGTGGGTAATCAGCAAATAGCTGAGTCCGAGCCGTTTCTGAAGCGACTGCAACAAACTGAGCACTTGTCTCTGAATGGTGACATCCAGCGCGCTGGTCGGCTCATCCAGCACCAGAATATCGGGATGGGTAATCAGGGCCCGGGCAATGGCAATGCGTTGGCGCTGTCCCCCCGAAAACTCATGCGGATACCGCGCCAACAGGTTCGGAAACCGGGACTCGGCGAGCCCGACGCTTTCGAGCATCACCTGCACTCGCGACCGGATAACCTTGGTTGACAGGGCAGGTTCGTGAAATGATAACGCCTCTCCGACGATCTGCAGCACCGTCATTCTCGGACTCAGCGAGGAGTAAGGATCCTGGAAAACCATTTGGATCCGGCGCCGCCATCGTTTCCGGGCGTCAAACCCCTGATTTGTCGCATCTCGCCACGAGACGTCGCCTATCTCGATATTTCCCCGGAAAGGCAAAAGTCCCAACACAGCCTGCGCCAGTGTCGATTTGCCCGAGCCCGATTCGCCGATGATGCCCAATGTTCGACCACGACCCAGGTCGAAAGAAATATCCTGCACGGCATGGAAAAGATTACGATGGAACATTTCGCTCAATGAACGCGCCGCAATGCGGTAATCCACGCCCGCGTCGCGCGTGCGCAGAATTGTGTCAGACAACGCTCCGTCAGCGTCGACCTCGATGACATTCCTGACCGGCGTACTATCCAGCAATTTGCGGGTGTAGGCGTGGCGCGGTGCCGCAAATACCTCGTTTACCGTTCCCGCTTCAACAATGTTCCCCGCTTGCAGGACGATGATACGATCTGCGAACCGGCGCACCAGATTCAGATCGTGCGTGATCAGCAATACAGCCATATTGCGCTTTCGCTGAAGCCGTTCCAGCAGCGTCAGAATTTGCACGCGCAAGGTCACATCCAGCGCCGTGGTCGGCTCATCAGCAAGCAATACCCTGGGTTCACATGCCAGTGCCATCGCAATCATGGCGCGCTGCCGCTGTCCGCCTGACAGCTGATGCGGATATGCCCGTGCCCGCCGCGCGGCGTCAGAAATCTCGGTTTCGACCAGTCGATCTACCGCCTTGTTCCAGGCCTGCCTGGCGTCCAGGCCATGCTTCACACGATATATTTCGGCGATCTGCTCCCCTACGCTATACAGCGGGTTGAGGGCAGTCATCGGTTCCTGGAATATGACAGCAAAATCCCGGCCTCGCACCGCCGTCAGGTCGCGTTCAGGCAAAAGAACAAGGTCTTCCCCGTCCAATTCGACTTTGCCTGTGATCGTAGCACCTGCGATCAATTTCAGTATGCTCAGTGCAATGACGCTTTTGCCGGATCCCGATTCGCCGACCAGCGCGACCTTTTCTCCCGCCGATATGTCGAACGTCGCCCCGTGCACAACCTGCTTATCGCCAAAGCGTATATCCAATCGTTCTATCTTTAACAATGGTTCACTCATAATATTCCTGACAGGTATACTTCATAGGGCGCTCCCTTTTGACCCTTGTCCGGGACCGGCGCAGGATCCCCGGATCACGATCTCGGTAGGCACCACGATGGTGCTCGGACTCCAGTCGTTCCCGGCGCCAAGACGATGCAGCAGCAAGTGGGCTGCCTCACTGCCCAGATCAAATGCAGAGTAGCGTACGACAGTGACGGCGGGCTGCACCAGTTCTGCCAGTTCACTGTCGTTCGTGGCGATCAGCGATATATCCTCGGGAATCCGGGTGCAGGTAGCGCGGCAGGCCGCCAATACGCCCCGCAGCAATTTCCGTCCCAATGCAAGGATGGCAGTTGGCCTGCCGTTCATCGAAAGCAGCAACTGGGTTTCACGGTAGCCAAAGGCTGCATCGGCAATGCGATCATCGGAGCGGATCAATCGCAGCACAGGCTCCAACCCGTGTTCTCGATGGGCCTGCATAAAGCCCCGCATTCGCGCACGTCCGACAAAATTGTTTTGTCCGCCGGTGATCAGCGCGATCCGCCTGTGCCCAAGGCCGATCAGATAACGCGTCGCCTGCAAGGTGCCTTCATAGTGATCCGCCACGACTTTTCCTGAGCTAGGAATCGTCACTTCGCGTTCTATCATGACAACAGGAAAACTCGCACGCGAGAGGCTTGCCAGCACATCGGGATTCCCTTCGTCCGTCATGGTGAAGATCAACCCATCTGCCTGTCTTTGTCCGAAAAGCTCAATCAGACTGCGCTCGTGTTCGGCTGAATCATTGCTGCTGCCAACAATCAACTGGTAACCGGCTTTGGTCAGCACGCTCTCTGCTCCCTTGACCATGGAAGCAAACAGCGGATTATCCAGATCGGAAAAGATAAATCCGACCATGCGGGAGGACTGGTCTCGCATGTTTTGGGCTAGCATGCTTGGTTTCCAGTTCAGAGAAATCATCGCTGCTTCGACTCGTGAACGAATCAAAGGCGTCACGTTGTCTACGCGATTGACGACACGCGACACGGTTCCGACCGACACGCCTGCCAACCTGGCCACATCTCGCACAGTCGTACGACTGACCTTGTTTTTTGCGGAACTCGTCACAGACATACGAAAAAATTTCTACCGAGAATGAATCGGTTCACATATTGGCACAGGTCGTCAACCGATCAAAAGACAGCTTTCTTATTATCAAATATCAAAAGAAAACTAAGTGTGCGCCGCATGGGTTGGCGCAGTACGGAAACACAGACACGACGGGCGTCCCAGGCCGCTACCCTCACCGAATCACATAAATAAATTCTTAATTTGTATTTTTTGCATAACAAATGAATCGTTATCATGAGTTCACTCGAATATCACATTAGTGATTTTTTTTGGATAAACCGGAATGAAGCAAATTGAGAATAAACATTTAACTTTGCGTTTGGTGACTGGCATCGCGCTAGCGTTCGGCCTGCTCGGATCCCCTGCCCTCAACGCACAGGAAACACCTGTACGAGGCGGAACATTGACCGCTATCGCACAGCCTGAGCCCAATGTGTTGACCAATGCATTCAATACAAGTTTTTCGATCGGTGTGGTCGCCAGCAATGTTCTGGAAGGCTTGCTCAGCTTTGATGAAAAACAGCAGTTGCAGCCTTCGTTGGCTACCTCCTGGAAAGTCGCCGAAGATGGCAAAACCATTACCTTCAAACTTCGCAAGGGCGTCAAGTGGCACGACGGCAAGCCGTTCACATCGGCTGATGTGCAATTTAGCGCCATGGAGGTCTGGAAAAAAACCCATCCCCGCAGCCGCAATACCTTTGCAGCGATTGAATCGGTCGATACACCTGATGAGCACACCGTCGTATTTCATTTGAGTCACCCCTCTCTGGTTGTATTCAGCTCTCTTAATGCCATCGAAGGACAAGTGCTTCCAAAGCATCTATATGCAGGAACCGATATTCTCACCAATCCCTATAATCTGAAACCCGTCGGAACCGGCCCCTTTGTTTTCAAGGAGTGGAAGAAAGGTCAATATATCGTGCTGGATCGTAACCCCAACTATTGGGATACCGGCAAGCCCTATCTGGATAAACTCGTTTTTCGATTCATTCCGGATGCAGGCTCTCGTGCAGCGGCGCTGGAAACAGGTGAGGCGGATTACGCCCCGTTCGATCCGGTTCCTTTGTCGGATATCCAACGCATCCGATCTAATCCCAACCTTGCCGTCAGCCTGGATGGCTACGCATGGCAATCGGCTTACGTCTTCCTGGAATTCAATTTGCGCACCCCGATCTTGCAGAATCCCGACGTGCGTCGCGCGATCGCCCATGCAATTGACCGCAAGGCGCTCGTGGACGTCGTTTGGTATGGACTGGGCAAGCCGGCCACCGGACCGGTGCCATCCAGCCTGAAAACATTTTATACGACAAAAGATGTGCCCCAGTATGCGTTCGACCCCAAGCGGGCGGAGCAATTGCTCGATGCTGCGGGCTATCCTCGCAAAGAGAACGGCGTAAGGTTTACGCTGAATCAGGAATATCAGAATTTTCACGAAGCGTTCAAAAACAATGCGGAATTTATCCGCCAATCGCTTAAGCGTGTCGGTATCGACGTCAACATCCGCAATCGCGATATTCCAGGACATCTTAAAGCCGTATACACCGATCACAATTTCGATATCAATACGGGGCGCTGGGTGCCAACCATGGATCCTCAGGTGGGCGGATTCCGTCATTATTGGTCAAAGTCAATTGCGCCGGGAATCGCCTGGACCAACGCCTCGGGATATGCCAATCCGCAAATGGACAAAATCATCGAGGCGATACAGGTAGAAGCCGGCAGCGACAAAAGAATGGAAGGCTTTCATCAATTCCAGCGCCTGGCCCAACAGGATCTACCAGTGATTCCCTTGTTTGAACAAGCCAATTTCACTGTGTACAGCAAAAGGCTGCATGGCCTGAACAAAGCGCCTGACGGCGCACTGTCTTCACTGAAAACGCTTTGGCTCGAACCATAAAAGCATTGTGCAATTGTCGCAACAAGCAACAGTAACCCTTGAAACGGAGTGACGATGTCACAGGAATTTGAAAATAAAGTCGTTCTGGTGACCGGCGGCAGCCAGGGAATCGGTCTGGCAACGGCGCGCCTGTTCGCCCAGGAAGGAGCCAGGGTCGGCATTATTTCGCGGTCGCGCGAAAATCTGGACAAGGCGGTACGTAGCCTGGCGGACGACGGATTACCTGTCGCGACTGCAGCAGCAGATTTACTGGACGTCGTCGAATCGCAACGCGCCCTGGAAAGCATCGAAAGCCAGCTCGGCCCCATAGACATATTGATCAATAGCGCAGGCGCGGCCAAGCGCCATACGCCTGAAACGTTGACACCCGAACTGTGGCGCGAGACTTTTGATGCCAAATTCTATCCTAATCTGCACACACTGCATGCCGTGCTGCAACGCTGGACCTCCCAAGCGCCGGAGCGGGCTCGAAACGAAGAGTCAATCGGCGTCGTGGTCAACATTATCGGCACGGGTGGTAAACAGCCGACATCAAGCCACCTTGCAGGCGGCTCGGCCAATGCCGCCCTGATGTTGGCCACTGTCGGACTCGCGGCACATTATGCACCCTATGGCATTCGCATCAACGGAATCAACCCGGGATTCACCCTGACCGGCCGTATCGAACAGGCCTTGGCACTTGAGAGCCAGCGTCGGGGTATCACGCGCGAGCAGGCATTCGCGGAAGGCGCGTCCCAGATTCCGCTGGGCCGTTACGGCAGACCGGAGGAGATTGCACAGGTCGCGTTGTTCCTGGCAAGCCAGCGATCCAGTTATGTCGTCGGCGCGATTATTCCCGTCCACGGCGGCGCCGCGCCGGTCATCTGATCATACGCAGCGGATATTGTCAAACATGAACAACTCCTTATTTACCTATATCGCGCGCCGATTGCTTCAATTAGTCCCCATCGTGCTTCTGATTATTCTGGTTACCTATGTGCTGCTACGCCTTGCACCGGGTGATCTGGCCGATGTCATTGCGGGCGAGTCAGGGTCGGCCACGCCTGAGTATATGGAACAGTTGCGTCGTCAATTCAACCTTGATCTGCCAGCGAGCACGGTATTTTTTAATTACCTCAAGAACTTGCTCCATTTCGATCTCGGCTTCTCTTTCCGCCATGGCATGCCGGTGGCCGATCTGATTGTTGACCGCGTGGGACCGACTCTGGTGCTGATGCTGACCAGTATTATGCTGGCCACCGTCATCGGCGTGACGTTAGGTGTGCTGTCGGCAAGGTACCGGGGCAGCCTATTGGACGAAGCCATTTCCCTGGTCTCGACACTAGGATTTGCCACGCCTGTTTTCTGGGTCGGACTTGTATTGATCGTCATCTTCTCGGTCAACCTGCGATGGCTTCCGTCCGCCGGCATGACCAGCATCGGCGGCCCGCCCCTGGCCAGTTGGGCCGGGATGGCCGAGCTTGTTCGTCATCTGGTCCTGCCCGCTTCAACACTGGCGTTTTTCTATCTGTCTATTTACGTTCGGGTGACACGCTCGGCCATGCTTGAAGTCTATGGACTGGACTTCGTGCGCACCGCGCGCGCCAAAGGCTTGAGCGAATCGCGCATAGCCGTCAAACATGTTCTGCGCAATGCGCTGCTGCCCGTGGTCACATTAACGGGCCTGCAACTGGCATCCCTGCTGGGCGGGTCGATCGTAATCGAAACCATTTTTGCCTGGCCCGGACTGGGCCGGCTGGCCTATGACGCCGTCTTCAACCGTGACATCAATCTGCTGATGGGCGTCTTTCTGTTCAGCTCTTTACTCGTGGTCTTTATGAATCTTCTTGTGGATATTCTGTACGCCCTGCTTGATCCCAGAATTGCAGGAAAACGCTCATGAACCTGCGTCTTGTTCAAAAATTCCGGCAATCCCGGGCGTTAATGCTGGGATCGGGACTGCTGTTACTGATCATCCTGTGTGCACTGCTGGCCAATGTCGTGTACCCGCAGGACCCGCTGGATATCGTCGCGCCCGCGAATCTGTGGCCGGGCGCACCCGACCACTATCTTGGCACGGACATGATGGGCCGCGACATGGGCGCAGGCTTGATGCACGCAGCAAGCGTGTCGCTGGCTGTCGGTTTTTTCGCCGCGCTGCTATCGGTGACCATCGGTATCGCTCTGGGCGTAGTGGCCGGGTACGCAGGCGGCTGGATCGATGATGTTTTGATGCGTCTGACAGAGATGTTCCAGACGTTTCCCAGTTTTCTGTTTGCCGTTGTGCTGGTCGTGATACTCGAACCGTCAATCTACAGCATTATCTTTGCCATTGGCATCACGGCATGGCCGCAGATTGCCCGCCTGGTGCGCGCCGAAGCCCTGCGTGTGCGCAACGCAGAATTCGTCACGGCGGCTCACACCATAGGCCTCCCCGGCTATCGGATTCTGCTCTCGCACGTTTTACCCAACAGTCTGGCGCCCGTTGTGGTCACAACATCGGTGCTGATGGCTCATGCCATTTTGACCGAGGCATCATTGTCGTTTCTGGGCCTGGGCGATCCTGGCGTCATTTCCTGGGGCAGCATGATCGGCATGGGTCGCTCCACGCTGCGGACCGCATGGTATATGACAGCGCTGCCCGGCGCTGCGATATTTGTTACGGTCATTAGCCTGATGTTACTGGGTAACGGCCTCAATGACCTGTTCAATCCACGTGTGCAGCAAAACGGCAAGTAATCACGCAGGTCACCCACGCAACATATTAAATTCACATAGCAAACATACATCATGCCATCACTTATCCATCCCGATTTTTCAGCCGTTCAGCAGCAGGCGCAACAGCAACGAGAGGATCTTGCAGCCGCGCACCGCCTGGCTGTCTGGCACGATCTGACTGAAGGTATCTACAATCATCTCACCGCACGTGTCCCGGGTTTCACCGACCGCTTCTATGTTCCGCCCTTCGGGCTTCATTGGAGCGAGGTACGGGCCAGCCAATTGCTCACCATCGATTTCGCCGGCCGCATACTGGAAGGCGAAGGCATTCTACAGCGATCCGCTTACTGTATTCATGCACCCGTGCATGCCGCCCACCCCAAACACGCGGTTGTTCTGCATACTCATATGGCATACACCAGTGCATTGGTGCGCCTGCAAGATCAAAGATTGCAGGCTCTTGGGCAAACCGAAGCGCTGCTCATCGATCAAATTGCCTACGACGATCAATATGAAGGGCTGGCGCGCGACTGGTCCGAGGGAGAGCGGGTTGCAGCAGCGCTGGGAGAAAAAACCATTTTATTCATGGCAAATCACGGTGTCCTTGTCACAGGCAGTACCGTGGCTGAAGCTTATGATCGACTCTATTGCCTGGAACGCTACGCGCGCGTGCATTTGCACGCATTATGGACCGGCCTGCCCACCAAAACGCTGACACCGGAACAAGTGGCCAAGGTCCAGCATCAAATTCGCAACACGGCACTGCACAGCAAGGACACTGCAGGCCACAAACCGGCCAGCCAGTTGCACTTCGAAGCATTGCGCCGCCTGCTGGACAAACGCGAACCGGATTATGCATCATGAGCACCGTGGACTCGCTATTACCTAAACCGCTTGCGCCAGCGCACGAACAACGCTCCGACTGGTGCACGATGAAAGACTCACTGTCAGCGTGTTTCGCTGAACTGGCGAGCGGCGCCGCCCAACGCGACCGGGAGCGGGAGTTGCCCTATCAGGAGATTCGCAAGCTCATCGATCTCGGATTTGCGGCGGCCCGCGTTCCCCGCGAATATGGCGGCGCAAGTATCGGCATCACCGAGCAAGTCAGGCTATTTTCCCGATTGGCGCAAGCGGACCCCAATATCGCGCAGGCATTGCAGCCGCATGCTTGCGGCCTGGAAAAAATCCGGATTTATGGTAAACCGGACCAGCGTGCAAAGTATTTTTCACTCGTCCGGCAGGGTGCAATTATCACAAACGCATCGGCCGAACGAGGCGGTGCCGTTGTGGGAGAGATCAAAGTGCAGCTTTCCCGCAATGCAGACAGATGGGAACTGAGCGGCGACAAACACTACTGCACCGGCAGCCTGTACGCAAGCCACTTCTATATTCTGGCGCAGCGTGACGACGGCATGCGCAGCATCGCCCTGGTGCCGCGCAACCGGCAAGGGGTGGAGGTCATGGACGACTGGGATGGAATGGGGCAGCGCACGACTGCATCCGGCACTGTGCGCTTGCGCAGCGTCGCAGTGGCCGATGACGAGCAGATGCTGCTTCCTGCGCCGGGTACTGTCAGGACCTATGAGGGCGCTTACGCACAATTATTGCATGCTGCCATTGATAGCGGCATCGCTCTGGCCGCCTTCGCGGACGCGTGCGAGTATGGACGCAGCCGTGCCCGTCCGGTACCGGAGGCCGGGGTTTCCCGGGGCAGTGACGATCCCTACCTGCAACAGGCAGTCGGCGAAATGGCGGCGCTGGCCCATGGCGCACAGGCAATGGTGGAACGCGCAGCCGTCGTATTGCAATCGGTCGTACCCGACGCAATCGGCGAACCGGCAACTGATACCGAATTGGGTCACGCCTCCATCATCGTCGCCGAGGCCAAGATCGCGGCAACATCCGCCTGCCTGCGCGTGAGCGAGATGCTTTTTCAGGTGGGCGGCGCGAGTGCCACGACACGCAACTGGAATTTCGATCGTCATTGGCGGAATGCGCGTACGCATACGACACACGATCCGGTCGCCTACAAAGCCAAAGCCGTCGGAAATTACTATCTGAACGGCGTACTTCCCCCCATCAACACCAAAATCTGACGCTTCAAATTATGACCGATCACATCCTGCCTCTGGCTTCCCTGCCCAGCCACAGCCCTTTGGGACACGCGCTTGCACAACCTCTGCTATTGGGCTTGTTCCTTCCCATTCATAATGGCGGATGGACCATGTCGACATTGCCACGGGATACGGACTGGACCTTCGACTATAACGCCGCGTTGACGAAACAGGCGGAGCAATTAGGCTTTGACCTGGCCTTCGGACCGGCACACTGGTTATCCAAAGGCGGCTTCGGCGGAGAAACAAAATATCGCGAGCAATCTCTTGACGCCTTTATCGCGACGTGCGCCCTTGCTGCCATCACAAACCGGATTCTATTGGTGTCGACCATCCATATTCTTTATGGACCCTGGCATCCGTTGCACCTGGCAAAGTTCGGCGCAACCCTTGATCACATTGCCAAGGGACGCTGGGGCCTGAATATCGTCACCGGTTTTCGCAAGGATGAGTGGGCCATGTTCGGCCAGCAGCAGATCGAGCACGATACCCGCTACCAGATTGCAGATGAATACGTTGATATCTTGAGCAAACTTTGGACTCATGAGCAAAATCTGGATTATCACAGTGCGAGATGGCAACTCCAGCAGGCTTTTGTTACCCCAAAACCGCAATATGGCCGTCCGATACTGGTCAGCGCCACAAGCTCGCCTGCGGGTATCGCCAGCGCGGTCAGGCATTCCGACCTGATTTTCATTACCAGCCCGACAGGCGCCCGGTTCGAGAAAGCCATTGGTGCCCTGCCCCAGTTGAACGCCAGCGTCAAGGAGCAGGCTGCAATCGTGGGGCGCGATGTGCGCACGCTGATTAACCCGATGATCATTTGCCGCGAGACGGAACGGGAAGCACAGGAAGTATACCGCTCCATTCTGGCAAAGGCGGATCAGGGCGCAATAGACGGCTTCTTCCACTCCCATGCAACCGGCGACAGCAAGTCATGGCGGGGACACGAACGGGATGAACGCACGGTCGGCGGCAACATCCAGTTGATCGGCACGCCCGAGCAGATTGTCGACCAATTGCAGCAACTCAAATCCGCCGGCTGCGATGGCATCCAAATCTGTTTCTTCGACTACGAACCTGAACTGGCCTATTTCGGCGAACGCGTCATTCCGCTGCTGGAACAGGCCGGCTTACGCAAACCGATAGCCCAGCCGCACGCACCGACACCCTAATTTTTCAGATTTATATAGGTATACACGACATGACACTTGCATTCCCCAAAGCTGCCCGGGCGATCACGCCGACAACGCTACGCACATGGCTCGCGGACGGTCAGGAAATCGCCCTGATCGATGTCAGCGAGGCAGGCCAGTTCGGCGAGCAACATTTATTGCTGGCTTCCAATTTTCCTTACAGCCGGTTTGAGCCTGCACTGCTGGATAAAGTGCCTCGCAGCGGCACCCGTCTGGTGTTGACTTCATTCGACGGTCAACTTGCACCGCTTGCCGCCGCACGGGCTGTCGAACTGGGATACCAATATGTACACTGGCTGGAGGGCGGTACGCACCGCTGGCAGCAGGAAGGCTACAAAACCTTCCAGGGCGTGAACGTTCCGAGCAAAGCGTTTTCTGAATATGTGGAGCACGCGTTTGAAACCCGGTCAGTGACCGCTGAAACGCTGGCAGACCTACAGCAGTCAGGGCAGGATGTGGTCCTGCTGGATTCCCGGACTCTGGAAGAACATCGCAAATTCCACGTACCGGGCGCCATCAGTTGCCCCGGTGGCGAAATTGTCACGCGCTTCGCGGATGTTGTGTCCTCGCCCGATACGCTTGTGGTTGTGACTTGCGCCGGGCGCACCCGGGGTATTATCGGCGCTCAAAGCCTGATCGATGCGGGCGTGCCCAATCGTGTCGTTGCCCTGGCGGGCGGAACGCAGGGCTGGCGTCTTGCAGGATTTGACCTGCACTACGGCTCGGGCGAAGAGACAAACTCCGCAAGCCCTGCGGCACAGAAAACTGCCAGGACCCGCGCCCGCGAACTGGAAAAGCGCGCCGGTCTTGTACGAATCGATGCGGGAACATTGCAGGCGTGGCAGGCGGATCCGGCCCGAACCACTTACCTGTTTGACATTCGCAGTCGCGAAGAATTCGAAAACGCCCCGCTGGCCGATGCCGTCTGGGCCGAGGGCGTGCAATTGATTCAGTGTTTCGACGAACACGCAGTCGTGCGTCACGCGCGGGTCGTGCTCGTCGATGACGATGGCAGTCGCGCTGTCGTTGTCGCGAACTGGTTGCATCGGCTGGGCGCAGAGGTTGCGCTATTTAATCCAGCCGACGGGATACTGCCCACAACCGTTTCTGTTTCCGATACACAGCCCGGCACTCCAGACTGGGAGCGCATTCCCGCCATCAATACAAGGGCGGCGTCGGAATGGACATCGAAAGGCGCCATCCTTGTCGATGCACGCAGCAGCGAACGCTATCTGCAATCACATGCCCGGGGCGCCGTTTGGGCCAACCGGGCTGCTGTATCTCCCGCGCTCGTTGAAAAAATCGCGCTGGCGGGCCGAGCCGTTATTCTGGCCGATGACAATACGGTCGCGCGTCTGCTGGGCCAAACCCTGCAGGAGCTCACCAGCAAATCCGGTGCACAGACGAACCTGGCGATCGTCGACGGCGGCTTCAATGCCTGGGAGCGCGCGGGCCTTGAAGTTGTGATTGAGCGCCAGGCACTGGCCAATCACGAACGTATTGACTATCTGTTCTGGCTCCATGACAGACATGCCGGCAACCTGGAAGCCAGCGCGGCCTACCTCCAATGGGAGGCGGACCTGCCGCGGCAGATCGGTGCGGCCTCCGAAGCCGGGTTCAGACTGCCATGATCCGTATTTACATCTATGGCGCCGGCGCAGTCGCGCAGCAATTCTATCGGTATCTTCCAATGAAAAGCCAATGTGTCGCCAATGCGCCATCCCTGTCCTACCCTTTTGCACAGCCCGAAAAATAAATGAGCAACACGATCCCCCCCTTTATTCCGGATGAACTATTGCAACGCATAACGCAAGGAGCAGCGCAGCGCGATGCCAAACGCGATCAGCCTTTTGGGCTGATCCAAGAAATGAAAACCAGCGGCTTCGGCCGCCAGCGTTTGACCCGTGCTTTCGGCGGCGAAGGAATAACGTTGGCCGACACATTTTCTGCCGCACTTGTCGTTGCAGAAGCCGACCCCAATCTGGCCCATATCTGGAGAAACCACCATGTAGTGCTGGAACGGCTGCTCAATACGCCATCACAACACCCCCTGGTGAAGAAGCTGCGTGCCCGGGTTCTTGCCGGCGACCTGATCGGCCAGGCGAATACCGAACTGAACCATTCCCAGATCGGAGGCAACACGCCGTTCTTCAGCAAACTGGTCAGAAAAGGCACAGAATACGTACTGAACGGCAAGAAATTCTATTCGACCGGGGCACTTTATTCCGATTGGATCTACGCGCCGGTCTCCCTGGAAGATGACAGTCGCGTTGTGGTCATTCTGCCTAAAGACCGGAAGGGTCTGCACACCATTGACGACTGGATGGGGATGGGACAGCGCCTGACAGGAAGCGGTACCACAATATTTGATAACGTGAATGTCGAACCGGACGACATTCTTTTTGCAACAGATATTCCTGAGCAATACGGTCCGTTTGGCTCGACGATTGCCCAGCTTTACCTGACCAGCATCGTTGCCGGCATTGTGTCTGCTTTGGCCAGGGATGCCGCTGAGCTGCTAGGCAAACGCAAACGTAATTTTTACTATGCCCCGCACCCTGCGGGCGCACAGGATCCGCTATTGCTTGCGGCCCTGGGCGAACAGCAGGCAGATGCCTTTGCGGTCCGGGCCATCGTCCTTGCGGCCGCGAGCGTCGCCGATCATGCTCACGCTGCTTTGATCGCGGAAGATGCGCAAGCCGGCCAATTATTGCAAGCAGCAGCTGCGGCCGCCGCCAAGGCAAAAATTACGGTCGATCGCATTGCGCAGCACACGGCGTCATCATTGTTCGATATTGCCGGCGCCTCTGCCACCCTGGCACATCACAATCTCGACCGGCATTGGCGCAACATACGCACGCTGTCGAGTCATAATCCGGCCAGCCATAAAGCCTATGCGTTGGGAAACCTGCGCGTCAATGGTGTTTCGCTACCGGCCCAGGGATTCTTTTGACGCCACCAATCACATTTATCCGGCGCTGACCGCTGATCTGTTGCACGCCATGAACCAAAACACCGATTTGCCGCCCCCTTCTTTATCCTTTGTCGCGACCCGGCTCGATCAGCTTAGCCACGCAGTCCTCAGACCCTTATCCGATATACAGAGTCAACTAAAACCTCAAATTACAAATGGAATATAGTTCATGAAAAAGTATTTAAGCGCGGCACTCTTCGTGTTTGCCTTTTACTTCCCCGCGCAGGCCGCGACCGTCACGCCAGTGCGAGGCGGCACTTTGCAGGCAATCGTACAGCCGGAGCCTACGGCGCTGACCTCCTCCTTTCAGAATACATTCCCGAACCTGATCGTCTCTGCAAATATTTTCGATGGTTTGCTTACCTATGACGAGAACAGCAAACCCCAGCCAGGCCTGGCGGAACGATGGGAAGTCGCCCCGGACGGGCTGACCATCACTTTTCATCTGCGGCACGGCGTGAAATGGCACGACGGACAACCGTTCACATCGGCGGATGTCAAATTCAGTCTGCTCGAAGTATGGAAAAAACTGCATACCCGGGGCCGGGTCACGTTTGCCCCCGTGACTTCGGTGGACACACCGGATGAACATACCGTGGTGCTGCACCTGGCCCATCCTTCAATCGTCATATTAAGTGCATTGAATGCAGTCGAATCCCAGGTTATCCCAAAGCATATCTATGAAGGAACAGATTTCAACAAGAATCCGGCCAACGTTCGCCCTATCGGTACCGGTGCGTTCAAATTCAGGCAATGGAACAAGGGGCAATATATCGAACTGGAGCGCAACCCTGACTACTGGGATAGCGGCAAACCCTATCTGGACAAATTGATATTTCGCATCGTCCCCGACGCAGGATCGCGCGCCGTTGCGCTGGAAACCGGAGAAGTACAATATGCCCCTTACGATGCCGTCGCGCATGCCGACGTGAAGCGTCTTGAACAAACCGGCAATTTACGGGTCACAACCAACGGATATAGCTGGCAGGCGCAGAATGTATTTCTCGAATTCAATCTGCGCAACCCGATTCTGGAAAAACTCAAAGTTCGCCAGGCTATTGCACATGCAATCGACGTCAAAAGCCTGATCAAGACAGTGTGGTACGACTTCGGCAAACCGGCAACGGGCATGATCCCCTCCAGCCTGACCGATTTTTATACCACTGACGGCGTGCCTCAATACCCCTTTGATCCTGCACGCGCAGAAGCCCTGCTGGACGAAGCAGGCTATCCTCGCAAGGAAAACGGCGTCCGCTTTTCCCTGAAGCTGGATTATCAGCCATTTAATGAAGCATACAAATTTCACTCGGAGTACCTGCGCCAGAACCTGAAGGCAATCGGTATCGCCGTGACTGTCCGCAATCAGGATCTGCCCGGTTTTATCAAGCGTGTCTATACCGATTACGATTTTGATATCAATACCGGCCAGATTTCCCCTTACCTGGATCCGCAAATTGGTGGTATACGCCACTATTGGTCGAAAAGTATTGCGAAAGGAGTGCCCTGGACCAACGCATCCAACTACTCGAATCCCGGAGCAGACAAGATTATTGAAAGAATCCAGGTTTCGAATGACCCGGAAGAACGATTCCGGCTGTTTCACGACTTGCAGCGGATTGGCATGAACGATCTTCCGGTACTGCCCTTGTTTGAAATTCAGCACTTCACGCTATACAGCAGCAAATTGCATGGCGTGGGGGCTGAACCTGACGCCGCCATTTCATCGCTGAAAAACATCTGGATTGAGCACGAATAGATTAATTTTTCTCAGGTACATAAATCATGCGACCATCATCCAGGCGATACGTTACCCCCGCACGTGCCCCCATTCCCTCTCCGACTTCGCCGCTGGATTCGTATCGTGTCAGCTCCTTGCCTTCCTTGACCGTAATGCGCATGTCCTCTTTACCGGGATTTTCCACAACAGTCACGTTATCCCGTGACAGGGGACCCAGCGGATTCTGCGCAATGACGATCATCAGCAACCCGATAATAACTAAAAACAAATCGATCAGGTTCACCACTGACAACATGGGATCGGTATCATCATCTTCCAGAAAACGCGTCATACCGACTCCGTCTGCAATAACAGGGCCCGTTCGGCCTCTTGCAAGTCCTGCAAAAGCCAGCGGCGGCGGACGGTGAGAATAAAGAAACTCACACTGGCCGCCAGCAATGCGAGGATGACCGCCGAGAACGCGGCCACCATATTTTTACCTACTTCCGTGGCATCGCCATTGCCCAGTGCCAGCAGTGCCGGTCCCATCGGGATCATGGTCGCAATCAATCCGAGCATCGGCGCCGTGCGTGATACCACCCGCAACCACTCCAGGCGCTTCAGGATATACAGTTCCATATCGCCAGAGGATATGTCCATGCGCTGTAGCTTTTGCCGGGTCGCCCTGAGCAATCGCTCCGTGCCAGGCTGCCGCCGACGCTGCCAGCCTTCGACAAAAAAAGCACCCAGCATGGCAATGGCATACAAAAGAGAAAAAGCGATCAGAAGCAGGACCGGCATGAGAAAAACACGCGAGACTGCATACAGCAAATGTTCGATATTGGCAAAATAGTCCATAAGGGTCATGTCGATAAAGAAGGAGTTAATGAAAAAACTGAATGAACTAATTTAAGCGGCGTACCTTAAGCGAGGTACTTTAAGCGACGTACGTCAAACGGCGTCCGGGCTGGATCCTGACGGACCCATGCTGCTACCGTGGCCCGAGAGGCGACCCGTCCGCCACTGCCTCACACCGCCGGCTACGCCTGCCGCCAGCAGCACCAGCAATGCCAGCACCGTATCCAGCACCGTGTCCTGCGCCGATTCGGCAGACGTCTCCACTCGGGTCAGAACAGGTCCCTGCACAGATTGCGTCGTTTGTTTCGCTGATGTCGAGCTTTCAGGCGGGGCTGGATGGGCTGGCGCGGAATCACGTTGCGGCGCTTGGCCGGAGGTCAGGCCAAACCCCTGGGCCAAATCGGCGAGGTACTGACGCGTCACCTGTGCGCCGGTACTCACGTCCAATTGCTCGTCAAGTTGCTGCCAGCGCGCAGCCAGGTCACGCCGGGTCTGTTCGGGTGCGTCCCAGTATCCTTTGCGAATGGCTTCAGCCATTCGTTCCATGATCTGCGCCTGGGCCGTGGGATTGTGCTGTTCGAACCATTGGTGCGTGCCCAGCTCGCGCGTGTCATTGACATAGGTATCGAACATGGCCTGCCATTGATCGTCGCGCACAGTCGAGGGATCCATGACCTGCCATCCAAACAGGTTATTGGTCACATTGAGCACTTGCAGCGTGCCGGCATATCCTTCCTGCTGCATGGCGCTGATCCATTGCGGGTTGAGATAGCGACCACGCATTTCGTCGGAAAGAAAGCGGGCCAGGCCGGTAGTTCTGATCCGGCTGTCACGCAGATCGGAAATCAGCAATTGCGGCGCCTGGCCGTCCAGGTGGCGAATGGCCGCCGAGAGACCGCCCATGAACTCGAACGGATGGTCCGTAGAAAGCACACCGTGCAAGTTTGACGACCGCGACATGATCGCGGCTTGCGTTCCCCGTAGTTGCTCGGCCAGCAAATTGGTTCCGGTCGATGTCTGTGTCAATTGCCTGGTGCCGTAGGCATAGCCGCTACTATCCAGAAAGCGCTGGGCCAGTCCGGCATCATCGTCCCACTCGGTTGAGCGCAACGCCAGATCGGGTACACCGGTGCCGTACGCGCCAGGCTCATTGCCAAAAATACGATACCGGGCTGCGACATCGGCCTGATCCGCCGTCATACCCTGTTGCCGCAGCACCGCTGCGACACGCCGGTTATTCGCGGCAATGGGATTGCCCGGTTCGTCCAACGCTGCCAGCCGCAGCAATGCATCGTCAAGCAGTCGCATGAAACTGTCGAACTGGTCCCGGTACACACCGGTCACGTGAATCACCACATCAGAGCGCGGTCTGCCCAGCGTTTTGACGGGAATAATCTCCAGAGTGGTGACCCGACCCCCGCTGTCCCAGACAGGACGCAGTCCCAAGGCATGCAGAACCTGCGCTTCTGTCACCCCCAGATGACGGATTGCTTCGGATGACCACAAGCTGTACGCCAGCTTTTGCGGCCATTCACCATTGTGCTGGGCACGAAACGTCTCTACCAACTGGTCGTACGCCGTCGCTGCCGCATCGTAGGCAGCACGGGAAGGAATTTTATCTGCCTCGAAGGCGTATAAATTGCGCCCGCTCTCCACGCTCGGATCGCGAACCGGATCGCCCCCCGCACCTGGCAAAACAAACCCACCGGCCAACCCGGCAAGCAATGCCTCATTCTCCTGCGTGTCGCGCAGACGCCGATCCTGCTCCCTGACGCGCTGGGCAAAATCGGCGACGGGGCCGCGCGGCATCTTCGCTTCGACTGGGTCCAGCATTTGCTGCACAGCGCGATATGCCGGGTTCGTCAACAGTGCGTCGTGGTCTGCGGTGAAAAGCTCGTTTTGGTCCACACCAAGTGCGGCATAGAAAGGCTCGCCGAGTTGCTGCATGATGGTGCTTGCACGATGCGCGGCGCTGGCGGGCTGGCCAAAGGTGTGCAGCCCCAGCGGCATGGCCGTGCGCGCCAACTCATGCAATTGATCGTGGACCGCCTGCAGAAAGCCCGCAAAATCGCTTTCGGCCTGATCCCTGCTCCATCCCAGGTCCTGGTGCAGGTTGGCCGCGAAAGCGGCTTGCCGAATACGCGTCGCTACCTGATCCCGTACCATGCCCTCATCCAGTTGCTGGTACTCATGGATCATGAGATGCAGGTCACGCAACTGGTCATAGAGTCCGGCTGGTGCGAAGGGCGGCGTCTGGTGACTGATGGTGACCGCCCGGCCGCGCCGCTTGGCCTGAATGGCTTCGCCGATATTGTCCTGGATGTACGGATAGAATATGGGCAGACCTCCCGCAGCGAGCCAGGGATAGTCTGTCGCAGCCAGGCCACGATCCTTGCCCGGCAACCATTCCTGTGTTCCGTGCGTGCCCAGGTGAATGAGCGCATGGGCACGGTACTGCTTTTGCAAATACAAATACGCGGCCATGTACAGATGGTCGGGCGCGCTGGCGGTGTCATGATAGTGCGCAGCCGTATCGGCGTGGCGCGGCATTTGCGGCATGACCAGCAGGTGCCCGATCTGCCACCGGGGAATCACGAAATAACGCTGCCCGTCGATCTCGCGCACCGAATGATGACGCGCCGGCGGGCCCTGATGACGCAATTGTGCCTGCCGTTCGCCAGGCAGCGTCGCCAGCCAGCGCTCGTAATCGGCCAGCGGATAGAGGCCAGCCAGGTCGTCTGCCAGCAGATCGTCCAGGGATACACGACCGTATAATGCACCCAGCATACGCTGTCCGGTCTCAATGACGCGCTTTTCGCTTAACGGCTCACCGACCGCGTAACCCTGCGCCGCCAGCGCTACCTGGATCGACACAACGCTGCGCGGCAGGTTCAGATTGGATGCGCCCAGGTTCTTTTCACCGGCGGGATAATTCCAGAACATCAATGCAAGGCGCTTGTCGGCAGCAGGCGTATGTCGCAAGGCCACCAGGCTCTGCAATTTGGCAATCAGGGCGTCTGCCTGCAGCGGCAGCAAATTATCCACACCTGCAGTGGCGGCCGATAAAACCAGCGGGTCGCTGATCCCCCAGCCTTCCGGGCCAGCCAGGAAGATGGCAGCGGTGCGGGCATTCACGCCGCTGGCAGCAGCGGGCCATGCGCTCGCTTCACCTTCCCGAAAACTCAGGGTCTGGATCACAGGCACGTTCAGCGTCCTGAAATCGCGTGCCCGCGCGGCGCCGTCGCGCATATGCGTCAGGTTGACGAGCACGTCTACCCTGGCGTTTTGCAGGGCGCCGGCCAGTCCTGCCGGTTTGTCCGCATCCACCCAGAAAACAATCGGTACCAGGCCAGCGGTTTCGCTGCGGCGAACCAGCTCATCCACCTCGCGGGTGACGAAATCCGTCACCACTTGCCGGCTGATCAGGAAAGCGACACGACCTGAATATCCCTGCCCTGTGGCCACCAGCGAATAGGTCGTGGCATGCCAGTCCAGATAGGCTTCTACATTGTCGAAAATCCGACTGGCTTGCGGGTGATAGAAACCGATATCCGCAGCACGCTCGGGCGCCTTCAACTGTTCAATGGAGGGCTCTTCACCTTCAGATGCAGAACGGGCCAGTGCAAAGAAGCGTCGGAAATTGTCTTCTCCACCCACACTGTATAGCCCGGCGAGGACGGCTCCCGCGCGCGCTTCCAGATTCTGCCATTGTGGTCGGCCACCGCCCACCGTCAGTTGCGGCGTGTCATTATTGCGAGCCGGCGATTGCCGCGCCTGTGCCAGCCGTTCCTCGACCATTGCACGATCACCCGGCCTGGGCGCATCAAGCACAATCAACGCCGCGTTGGCAAGCGCTACTTTGAGTTCCTGCGACGATGCCGTCTCTACATCCAGCGCCTGCAGCGTCACGTCTTCCTGAGCAGCAATACGCTGCAAATGCGCAAATTTGTCTGCCGAAACGAAATGATTGTGCAGCACCTGCACCACCGGTCCCGCATACACATTAGCAGCGATCAGGCTGAAATAAAGCGCCAGCAAGCCACTGCATATCAGGCGGACCCATTGCTGCGACTGTTGCTGACAAACCCTCCTGTTTATACATTGCAGCCGCATCAGAATTGTGCCTTTAATCCGACAAAATAGCGCCGCCCTTCATCGGCTCGACTGTAAAGAGCGAGGTCGTCATTGGCCAGACGCTTGTCACTGAGGTTTTCCACACCGACCTGCACACTGAGATTGCGATTCAGGGCGTAGTCCAGATACCAGTGCAACAGCGTATACCCCGGGCGTTTGCCCGCTTCGTCCGCCCGCTGCTGAGCGCCGATGTATTCAAGCTGCACCCGCGTAGACAGGGACGCCAGCGGTTTCCAGGCCAGCGTCGCATTCGCGCGATGCCGGGAGCGATCAGGCATCGGCCCGCCGCTAACGCGGTCGCGGGCATCCAGATAAGTGTAATTGGCATCCAGCCGCCACCGGGGCGACAAATCCACGCCGCCAGTCAACTCCACGCCTTGCAGGCGGACCCTGGCGACATTCTCGTACGCCAGGCAGACGCGGCCAGGAACAAAGCAGGCAGGCTGCCTGACTGTATCGATCAGGTTGCGTACATCATTGTGAAAAAAGGTCGCACTGGCCGACCACGATTGCGTCTCATAAGCCGCCCCCAACTCAAAGGAACGATTGGTCTCGGGCTGCAGCTCCGGATTTCCCCTGATGACGCCTCGTCCACCCATTGCAGCCCAGGACTCGAATTCCGGAGACAGTTGCTTGAGCGTCGGCGCCTTGAAGCCGCGCCCTACCCCGGCCTTCAATGTCAGGCGTTCCGTGGGATGGAAAAGCAGATACGCGCGAGGACTGATCTCCCAGCCGAAATCCTCATGCCGGTCGACGCGGCTGCCCAGTACCAATTCCCAGTGTTTACCCAGCGCCATCTCATCCTGCACAAATAATGCGTAATGATTTTGGGACTGCTTGCCTTTGCGATTTACATTCGGATCTTCCAGGGTTTCGCGCCTGACTTGGCCCCCGACGGTCAGCCTATGGATCGGGCCCACGCGGAAACTGGCCTGCGTATCCAACACCGTATCGACGAAACGATTGGGACCACTGGCATCATCGCCATCACTACGCCAGATCTGCCGGTCCAGGGTACTGCGATACAAACGGACCCGGCTGGTCCCCCAATTCCAGTCCCCTGTGTGAGAGAAAGCATAACGACGGCGCTGGATTTCGTTTTCGCTGCGGTATGGGACCCCGCGAGATCCGCCATGCACGCCGGCCTGTTTTTCGTTGACGGCATCTGCGGTCAGGTCGATACGCTGCCGGGAATCCGGCGTCCAGCTCAGTCCGAGATGCCCGGTCAGGGCGCGTTGCCGGTCAAGCGCGCTTAATGCGGTATCGGTGGCATCGTGCAACATACTGCGCTGCCTGAACTCCCCCCAGGCGGTCAGCCCCAGTTGACCGGGCACAATCGGTCCACCAATATAAAAGCCGTTTTTGTACTGGTTACCGCCCAGACCATGATCATTGGCAAGCGCATAGCTGCTGAGCGACCCCGCCCAATGATCAGTCGCATCGCGCGTGATCACGTTGACAACCCCGCCCAGGGCTTCTGACCCATACAACGACGACATCGGCCCACGCACCACCTCCACGCGCTCGATTGCCTCTGCAGGCACCCAGCCTAACTCGAGATCGGAATGAGCAATTGCCGAAGCAGAAGAACTGATCCGCTGTCCGTCAACGAGCATCAGCGTATGCTCCCCACTCATGCCGCGAATAGATATTCCCCTGCGTCCCTGTCCGACATTTTCCAGACTGACTCCGACCGTGTCTTTGAGGGCATCTGCCAGATCATTGACGGGTCGCCGGCGTAACTGCTCTCCGTCGACAATGGTGATACTGGCGGGCGCATGACTCAGTTGCCGCTCATTATCAGTCGCCGTAACCACCACAGTCGGCAAGGTCATGACATAGTCGCCGGGAGGTGCCGAAACAAGCGGACGTGCACGCCTCTCCGATTCTTCCTCCAATGGGCCGGGCGCGGCCGAACTGCTCCATGCCATCAGCGCCAATAAGCTGACGATGGCTGTAAATCTCTCATTCATATTACGAATTCACTTGCAATTCCCGGGCTCGGCTCAACAAGGCGCGACAGCATTGGGCTGGTTTTAAAAAGTTATGTTATAACATAACATTTAAAAAGTGAATCCGTCAATCTTTATGAAGAAGCCAAACGGCGTAAAGGGACAGCGCCGGTGTTGGCTGTTCTTCGGACGAAGAAAACAGAACGTCAGGCAAACCCGCCGTTGGCCCGCAGTATCTGCCCGTTCACCCATCCCCCGCCCTCTCCCGCCAAAAATGAAATCACGGCGGCAATATCTTCCGGCGTCCCCAATCGCTCCAAGGGCGCGAGTTTGGCGATCTGCTCAATCTGTGCCGCCGTTTTACCCTGGCGGAAAAGCTCGGTATCGACCGGTCCGGGCGCCACGGCGTTCACTGTAATATGACGACCTCGCATTTCATTGGCCAACACGCGCACCAGTCCTTCTACGCCGGCCTTGGACGCAATATAAGGGCCATAGCCCGGAAATGATTTGGCGATGACGCTGCTGGATAATGCAATGATCCGGCCACCTTCCCGAACAGCGGTCGCGGCCTGTGCCAGCACCAGAAAAGCGCCGCGCAAATTGGTCGCAATCGTTTTATCAAAGTCAGCCAGATTCTTCGCATCGATCGATGCCATGGGCATCACACCCGCACTATTGACAACAACATCAACCCGTCCGAATGTCTTTTGTGCGAACTCGAAAAGCGCCAGTACATCCTGGGGATTCGAGATATCGCCCTGAACGGCGACGGCTTTGCCCGCAGCCTGCTCTATTTCGCTGACAGTTTCCTGCGCCTTGCCAACGTTCCCGGCATAATTGACAACGACCGCGAAGCCGTCTTTGGCCAGGCGTTTGGCGATGGCCCGACCGATCCCTCTGGAACCGCCGGTCACAATCGCCGCTTTCATATTTTCTGAATTCATTACATGCTCCAACTGATTGATTGAAAAAACCATTCTGATGAAACATTATTCTTGTATATACTGGCCAAGTAAATACCGCAAGCCTGGCATCTGAATTCAACAAATCTCAACAATCGAACCGTGGACCGCCTAAATTCCCTCCAACTATTCATCCGCATTGTGCAAATGGGCAGCTTCAGCCAGGCAGCAAGCGCCCTGAACATACCGCGCGCGACGGCGACCTATGCCATCAAGGAACTGGAGACCAGTCTGGGCACACGCCTGCTGGACCGGACTACGAGGCATGTGCGCATAACCCACGACGGACAGGCGTTTTATGAACGATGCGTACGTTTGCTCGGCGAGCTGGACAACGCTTTCACGTCGGTTAGCCAGAGCACTCGGGACCCGCAGGGCGTATTGCGCGTCGATATGCATGGTACGCACGCCACCACTATCGTATTGCCCAATATCCATGAATTTCATGCGAAATATCCCCATATTGAATTAGTGATCAGCAGTGGCGACAGGCTGGTCGACCTGGTTCGTGAGGGGATTGACTGCGTCATACGCGCAGGAACGCCCAGGGACTCTACATTGATCGCCAGAAAACTGGCCGTGTTGCCGCAAGTTGTCTGCGCCAGTCCGGGCTATATTGATACGTTTGGAACACCCAGTCATCCGCAAGAACTCTCAAAGCACAAAGAAGTCCGGTTCTTTTCCCGTAGCGGTATGGTTCGTTATCCGCTGCAGTTCACCATCAAGGGCAAAACGGAAAACTTTTTTCTGGAGAGCTGGATATCCGTTAATGACGCAGAAAACTATGTCACCAGCGCGCTGCATGGCTACGGACTGATTCAGGTGCCGCGCTTTCATGTCGAAGAAGCGTTGCGGCAGGGAGCGCTTATTGAAGTCCTGCCTGAATGGTCGAGCCCGGATTTACCGCTGTCGGTGCTGTATCCGTATCGCGAGCATATGCCCCAGAGACTGCGCGTTTTTATCGACTGGCTTCGCAAGTTATACAAACGTAAATTCGACCCTGCGTGACCGGTTGTGAAGAAAAACGAAAAATTTATAGCACCCCTGGCAAATTGCCCGTGACGGTCCTCCTCAGTTATTCGTCAGCGTTAGAGGGTTAGAATAAGAAGGTTAGCTTCTCTTTTCAAACGCTCCTTGAGACGTTTCAAATCACCGACCAGGCCGTGACCGCATGCTGTTTCGCTTCGCTTCTACAGAAATTTATCCCATCAGCCAGGGTGTTCCCCAGAACGAGCGCTGGAAATCAGTATTGGCCGTCATGCTGGGCGTGTCAATGGCCAGTCTGGACACGGCGATCGCCAATACGGCTTTGCCCACCATGGCATCAGATCTGGGTACGACGCAAGCGTTATCTGTCTGGATCGTCAGCGCCTATCAGCTTGCCGTCGTCGCCGCATTATTGCCTGCCGCCTCACTGGGCGAAATCATCGGGCACCGCCGCATTTTAATGGCAGGACTTGTTCTGTTTACGCTGGCCTCTCTGGCTTGCGGCATGGCCCCTTCGCTGGAGTGGCTGGTGTTTGCCCGCGTCGTACAGGGATTGGGTGCCGCAGGACTGATGGCGGTCAATGGCGCCATGGTGCGTTTTATCTATCCATCCGGCTCATTGGGACGCGGAGTCGGCTTGAATTCGCTTGTGGTCGGGATTTCATTCGCAGCGGGGCCTACCCTGGCGTCCCTGATCTTATCGGTAGGCAGCTGGCACTGGCTCTTTCTGATCAATATACCGATAGGCCTTGTTGCCATGGCGCTGGGCCTGCGGGCACTGCCCGCGACGCCGCAGAGCAGCCGATCCTATGATCCACACGCCGCTCTTTTGTGCGCCGGTTTTTTTGGATTACTCGTTTATTCACTGAATGCAGGCGCACAAGGCAATACGGGCTGGACACTGGTGCTGACCAGTGCGCTGACCCTACTGTGCCTGCTCGCTCTGCTTCGCCGTCAGGCCGGCGTTCCGGCACCGCTGCTGGCGCTGGACCTGCTTCGCAAACCGATTTTTGCATTATCGGCGGCGACCGCCGTTTGTACATTTGCCACGCAAGCCCTGGCTTTTGTCTCTCTGCCTTTCATGCTCCAGCAGGTGCTGGGATATACCCAGATCGAAACAGGTTTTCTGATTACGCCGTGGCCCATTCTGGTTGCAGCGATGGCCCCTGTCGCGGGACGGTTATCCGACCGCTATCCGGCCGGCCTGTTGGCCGGCGTCGGACTGATCATGCTAAGCGCCGGAATGGCTTTTCTGGCGCTCATGCCGGCCGATCCGACCCCGCTTGATATAGGCTGGCGCATGGCGCTGTGTGGCGCCGGATTCGGATTCTTCCAGTCCCCGAACGTGCGTACCATCATGTCCTCGGCGCCGCCAGAGCGCAGCGGTGGTGCCAGCGGCATGATAGGCACCGTCAGACTGCTGGGCCAGTCGACCGGCGCGGCACTCGTGGCAGCCTGCTTTACCATGTCGTCGACCTACGGTGCAATAAACGCAATCTGGCTCGGCGCGCTCTTTGCTGCAATCGCTTCCGTCGCCAGCTTTATGAGACTACCCTATTCTTGAGCTTTTTCATTCAACTTAATTGTTGAACGCTACAGCCGCCCGGCGGCCTGTCGTTATGCTGCCTAATGATGTCCCGCGCCCGTTAGTGGCGGATCGCAAGCTCGTCGCAGAACAATCAGCCATTGCACCAGCGAGGCGACAGCCAGCAGGATGGCGGTCGTGACGATAACAGCCGAGAAGGAATGGTCAAAGGCGGCGCGCGCAAGATTAACGACGGCCTCTCGTTGCCCTTCCTCCAGTCGCTCTGCATAGAGCAGGGCCTGATCGAGCCCCTGACGCACTTGATCGGGCACGGCGACTCCTTCCGGAATGACCAGACTTCGCGTGTAAAAAGCCGACATCACGCTACCGAGCACGGCAATGCCGAGCGAACCTCCCAGCTCGTACGACACCTCCTCGATGGAGGCAGCCATTCCTGCGCTTTTTTCTGGCGCCGATAGCATGATCGCACTCGAAGCCGTAGTCACCGCAGCTCCAACCGCGAAGCCCATGACAACAAGCGAAGTCATCCAGTAGACGGGCGCCATGTCGCGGGTCAACAGAAAGACAAGCAGCGCGAGCGCGATCACGCCTAACGGCAACCATAGCAGCAGCTTCGTTCCGAGGCGCGGGAGAAGCAGACCGATAAGCGGGCCTGCAACGAAGGCCGCAAGCGGGATGGGAAGAATGCGCAGCCCGGCTTCGAGCGGCGAGAATCCTTGCACCAGCTGCAGTCTTTGGCTATAGACAAGTTCAACGCCGATCAGCGAACCCGAGGCCACCATTGCGGCCAACACTCCGCCCGCAAAGATGGGGTTGGAAAACAGGGAAAAATCGATCAACGGTACGCTGGCGCGACGGCTCTGACGGCGCACGAACGCGAACAGCGCAATGGCACCGATAGCCAGCGCGGCAGCCGCAATGATGGACGACGGATCGATCTTTGCGATTTCCTTTATCGCGAAAGTCATGCCGATAAGACCAACCATGATCAGTATCGAGCCAACCAGATCCCACTGCAACTCGGGATTGCCAGGCCGCTTCTCCAGAAGAAGCCCCCCTGCCAGCAGCGCGACGAGCACGACCGGTATGTTAATGAGAAAGACGGATCCCCACCAGAAATGCTCCAGCAGAAAACCGCCGACCACTGGACCAAGCGCCGCGCCGCCTGATGCAACAGCCGCCCAGACGCCGATCGCGAAGGACCGCTCCCGGGCATCTGTGAACGTCAGACGGATGAGCGAGAGGGTCGCCGGCATCATCAGGGCGGCACCGGCCGCCAACATGACGCGCGCACCGATCAGCGATGCTGCTGTGGGCGAATAGGCGGCCCACAATGAAGCCAACCCGAACACCAGCAGGCCAGCCAGGAAAGTCTGCTTGTGTCCGATGCGGTCACCAAGCGTACCCAGACCGGGCAGCAGCCCCGCAACGATCAACGGATAAATATTGACGATCCAGAGCTTTTCACTGGCGCTCACGTTCAGGTCGTGAGCGAGTGTCGGCAGCGCCGTGTAGAGTACCGTCATATCGATGACAATGAGCAGCAGCGCGCTCGAGACGATGGCCAGAATCAGCCAACGGTTTCCTTGAACCATCTAATGTCCTTCTTCCAACAATTGACAAAGAAGCACAGAGCATTACCCTGGTCATTCGGAACCAAACATGACTGCCTGTACTTCCAACCGCATTCAAACCTGAGTGGTTCCGTGCAGGAACGACAACTCAAACAGGGCAGGCAGACCCACCCTCGCGACTCGACCGCGCCGCTCGGCATCCTGCAGCCCAATCAATATAGAAATCCATAGTTCCGTCATGGCCGCGGCAGAGATGTCGATGCGAAACACGCCGGCCTGTTGCCCCCGCAAGAAAAAGGCGTCCAGCGCAGTCATCCAGTCTGTGTACGCCTGTTCCTCAATCGACGCGCCGGGTCTCCAGAAAAACGTCAGGAAAAGTGTCAGCTCCTGATTCTCCAGGCTCTTGACGGTCAGTCGCCTGAGTGCCTCCAGCGGAGGATCACGCCCCAGTTCGGCGCTGCGGATGGCCTGGCTAAGAGAGCGCGTCGCGTGTTCCATCAGGCGCTCGACAAGCTGATCGCGCGTCGGACAGAAACGATAAAGTGTTGCCTTGCTGACCCCTAAAGCACGAGCCAGTTCCTGCAAGGTGGCCGCTGGGTTCTCAAGCAGCGCCAGCGCCAACGAGGCAAGAAACTTCTCATCGTTTCTTGTCGCACCTTGTGCATTGAGTGCCTTGCCTTCGAGCGTATTTGCTCTAGTCTTTACAGGTTCCATAGATGTCATTGAATCCGGAAATTTCTTCAGTTATCAATGACATAATTTTAACTTATTTTAATAAAATTAAGACAATTTGAATCAAAAATGATTCATTTAAATATATTTAGAATCACAATCCCATACGACACTGGTATCCACGGCCTTGAGTTCAGCCCGCTGCTCCTTCACAGCCGCGCGTGGACCATACAGTTCATGCGGCATGCCTTGTTTTTCGTGCCGTCAACATTGTGAGCACAGCACACATCGCCAATAGCACGGCGCTTACGATAAACGTGCTTTGATACCCACTATGGTCGAAAAGCAGCCCGCCCAAAGTCGAACCCAGTGCAATGGACATCTGGACTACAGCAACAAACAAACCACCGCCCGCTTCAGCATCCTGTGGGAAAACCCTGGCGATCCAGGCCCACCACCCCACAGGAGCCGACGTCCCCGTCAAACCCCACAAACCGAGCAATACGACTACGGCAGCAAACAATCCACCAAATGCGGTCAAGGCCAAAGCCGTCATCGCCATTAATATCGGGATGATCACCAATGTCTGATAGAAACCGCGTTGCAGGACTTTACCAATCAACACAGTACCAATAAAACCTGCAGCACCGATTATGAGCAAAACGACGGAGATGGTGGAACCGTGCACGGCCGTTACTGTTTCCAGGAACGGCCGCACGTACGTGAACAGCGAAAACTGCCCCATAAACAACAGACTGCTTGCCAGCATACCGACAACAACACCAGGATGCTTAAACAATGTGAATACCTTGAAGGCACTCCCAATGCCCGTCACACGAGATGCTGCCTGCATAGAGGGAAGTGTTTTCCATTGCCAGAGCAATGCGATCAACGAGATCGGCACAAGGCACAAAAACGCGCCCCGCCACCCGACAACAGTGCCAAGGTAAGCGCCCAGTGGTGCAGCCACCACAGTGGCCAGCGCGTTGCCGCCGTTGACGATGGCCAGCGCGCGCGGCACGTCACGCGCAGGAACGAGCCTGATGGCAGTGGCCGCCGACATAGACCAGAACCCGCCCACGACGACGCCGATCAGTGCACGACCCAGCATATAGGTCAGATAGTTAGGCGCCAACGCCACAATTGCGCCAGACACGCCCATGGCGGCAGTCAACCCTAGAAGAAGTATCTTGCGGTTCAAACCACCCGCCATCGCAGAGATAAAGAGGCTCGTCAGTACGGCAAAGGCACCCGAAATGGCAATGCCTTGGCCGGCCATGCCTTCGGAGATATTCAATTCATTCGCAATAGGCGTCAGCAGGCTGACAGGCAGAAACTCTGATGCGATCAGCGCGAACGCGCAAACCGACATGGCGAATACACCACTCCAGGAAGCTGACGTTTCATTTTTATTCGTGTTCATGGACTCGTCGATAATGGTAGTTGTCATAGACTATTTTTTTCCATCTAGTACCAACAGAAAATGTTGCGTAGAGGATCGTGTGATTTCAAATTTTGTGAACTGTGCAGGATTCAGATTTCTTTGCATACAAATAGTTGACTCAGGGCTCAGCGCGCTCGATCCGCACTTGGTATGGCCCTGGCTGCGAAAGGACAGAGAGGCCCTCATCGACCTTACCCAGTGGTAACAGACTACGCGAATACGAACGCGGTTCGATGAAGATCGCCAAATTGCCCCAGGGCGCGTAATGAGTCAGCTCGCCAGCGACAGGCGCCATCCCTTCCGGAGCCCCTTGCGTAGACAGCTTGCGAGGCAGATCGGCAACCCGCTCGATACGGTCATAATCAGTCAATGTCAGGGTAAGAGGCAACAACGCTGCAAAATCCCTTGCAGTGGCATTGTCATACAGTGTGGCGGTGGCGGTTTGCGCACCGGCGACAAGACGAATTTTCATGGGAAATTCCTTTGAGAATGGCTGGACAGTGTTCGGTGCACGCTGGGCTAATGCCGCGCCTGCACCGCTAAGCAACCACGCATTTACGCAGACAAGCAAGGTTCTACCTGCCCATCTCAGGTATGGGTTGCAATTGAAATTGAGTGTTTTCATTAGGGGAATTGTGAGGCAGATCGAGCCTCATTACTAGCTAATTAATTCTTAATAGCCTTATAAGCTATACTAATTAATAATCTGTGAGACACTGGAAAAATGGTAAAGCGCAACCTCAACGATCTCCTATACTTTGTCACCGTTGCACGGGAAGGCAGTTTCACGCGCGCGGCATCCCTGCTTGGGGTCACGCAGTCTGCGCTGAGCCAAGCCATTCGGGGCCTTGAAACCAGGCTGGATATCCGCCTGCTGACACGTACCACCCGCAGTGTCTCGCCAACAGCGGCAGGAGAACGCCTGCTGAATGCCATTGGCCACAGATTCGATGAAATCGAGTCCGAACTGGAAGAGTTGACAGAGCTGCGCAATAAACCGGCTGGCACCGTCCGCATTACTTGTGGTGACTTTGCCCTGCATAGCATCCTGCTGCCCAAACTCATGCCGCTGGTACGCGACTATCCGGATATCAATCTGGAATTTGACGTGAATTTCGGACTGCGCGATATTGTGGCCGACCGATTTGATGCGGGCGTGCGCCTGGGCAACACCATTAACAAAGACATGATCGCCATCCCCATCGGTCCCGTCATGCGCCTGGCGGTGGTCGGCTCACCGGAGTACTTTGCCGCCAATTCAGTACCAAGGAAACCTCAGGACCTCATGAAGCACCGATGCATCAACCAGCGGATGCAAAGTTCCGGGGGCCTCTATGTGTGGGATTTTGAACACAATGGCCGACAAGTAAATGTACGGGTTGATGGCCAATTGATTTTCAACACCACCCAGCCGCAGATTGAAGCAGCATTGGCCGGCCTTGGACTTGTCTTATTACCCGAAGATGAATTGATGCCTTATATGGATAGTGGGGAGCTCATCCGGGTATTGGAAGACTGGTGCGCTCCATTTGGAGGTTATCATTTGTATTATCCGAGCCGCCGCCAGTCGTCGCCCGCGTTTTCACTGGTTGTTGATGCCTTGCGTTTGACCAAACATCGATAGAGTTTACGCAGCCTCTTCCAGCTTGTCTTGCAAAAAATGAGACGTCAAGCGTGGCGGAAATGCCCCGCCTCCTGCTTTCGATATCTATTCACATTCGACTAGAATCGTTTAGCGTTAGACGTTGCCTCCCAAGCCCGTACCTGTATCTGACTCATCTGCTTGTCAGGTAAGTCAGAATTTATCTCGGCTTGTGAGTACGCTCTACCAGGACAGCCGCTAAAAAATGCCACCCTGATATCGGAATCAGCCAATTAATATATATACATTAATTTCTTGAATTTTTAATTTAACGTATATATAATTATATCTACAACAAGGTAATCAAATAAATTGAAAATCGAATTTGATCCACTAAAGAACGCAATTAATTTCGCTAAACATGGCGTGTATTTTACGAAAGCTTCTAAACTGGATTGGGATGCGATTGTCATTTATGAGGACAGGCGCATAGATTACAGCGAAGCCCGTTATATCGGATATGCGCCGCTGAACATCCGCTTGTATTACGTTATTTTCACCGTCCGCCATGATGCATATCGAATCATCAGCTTGCGGAAGGCCAACGATCGGGAGCTTGAGCGTTATGAAAAAACTGTTAAAACCGTCCATTGAAGAGAACGATGCAATCAACAAAGCGATTGCCTCTGACCCTGATACTTTCGATCCGAAAGACGGTTTTGATCACTTGGTCCGAGTCGATCCGCGCAAACTAGGTCGCCCGGTCGGAAGTGGGCATAAAACCCAAATTTCCATTCGACTGGACGATGAAGTACTGGAAGTATTCCGCAAGTCTGGCCCAGGCTGGCAAACCCGTGTGAACGATGCTCTTAAGGATTGGCTTCGGACGCATAAAGTAACGGAGCAGTGTTAAACCAACGTAGCACCGATGGGTTATTCAGAACCTGAAAAGCATCGTAGTCAACGAAACCGGTCCATTTTTTATAAGAAATTTTAGGGTTTTGAATCCACTCCCGAAGACAGATTTTTGGACCAGGACGCAGATCGAAGCAATCATGAAGCAGCTCAAGCCCCACAAAAATACGTTGGATGGATGGGTGCAACGCACATTTAAGAAAGATCCATTAAAAAATCCTACGGTTTCACGTCGATGGAATGGACTGCGATATTATTGGACATGTGGATACTAGCAAAAGTATTTTCATCATATATCGCGTTTTCAACAGTTGCTGAAATACCGCTGCCCAACCAAGACTGTGACAAGGACAGCGCCCCCCGCGCAAAGGGCAACTGCAAAACCGCTGTGCGCACCCAAACCATCCACAAGCCACCCCGAGACGGCCGCACCCATAGCGATCCCAACATTCAAGCCACTGCCCAACCAGGCAAAGCTTTCTGTCAGTTGGTTTCCTGGCACTATGCGCTCTACCAATGACATGGCTACGATCAGGGTTGGCGCGAAAAACACCCCGCTGAGAAGCATGGTGATGGCCAGGCTTGTGATATTTCCGACAAAAAACAAAGGCAAGGTTGTGAGCAAAGTTGCAATACCGGAATACAGCAACTGCCGTCCTAGTGGGATGTCTATCTTGATTGCGCCAAACAGCAATCCGCCAATAAATGAGCCGAGTGCGTACGCAGACAAGACAACGCTCGCTGACGCCGCCTGGCCGTGTTGACTCGCAAATGCAATACTCACTACATCAATGGTTCCAACAATGATGCCCATCGACAACAACAAGATTAACAATGTCCGAACGCCCGCTATTCCGAGTGGGGATTTATCGTAGTGCGATACTCGCTGATCAATCTGCGGCTCCGTGCGCGTTTGCATGACAAACAGTCCCACTCCAAGCAGTTGGAGCAGTACTGCACAAAGCAATCCGGCCTCCGGGAACCACGTCACGCTCAAGCCAATAGCTAAGGGCGGTCCAATAATGAAACTAACTTCATCAAGGACAGCCTCCAAGGCATATGCAGCTTTCAATTGCGGTCGGCCTCGAAGCAAAGGTGTCCATCGCGCTTTTACCATGGCCGACATGCTTGGCATGCATCCGGCAAAAGCAGCGCATGCCAAAAGCGCCCATGCCGGCACATTCTGTCGCGCGAAAAATAAAAGAGCCAACATGAAAGACGCGCTGACAATCGCTGCGATCGGCAAAATTTTTCTTTGACCGTGACGATCTACCAATCGGGATACCTGAGGGGCCAGTACGGCCCCAGATAACGAAAATATCGCAGCAACCGTTCCCGAAAGTGCATACTCGCCACGAAACTGTGAAAGCATGATGATGATTCCCAGCCCTGTCATTGCCCTCGGCATCCGTCCAATGAAGGCCGCAGATGAGAAAGCAAAGCTACCCGGGGTTTTATAAATCTCCTTATATACGTTCATCATCAATGTCTCACTTACTAAAACTATACCGACTCTTCATGAGAGTGCAAATAACAATAATTATTCACCATTGTGAGAAAAGGTTGAGAATATGGTGGTTCATTGGATGGTCTGTCATTACCTTATTTGATAATACCCGGCACTCGGTTCGAATGCAGTTCATCCCGGATATACTAGCCACTATTTTTAATTTTTCCTGCGACATTTCGAAAACCTCCTACATATCGAATACTCAAATATCTGATTCAGGTATAGATAGTTTCAATTGTCTAATTCAGGCTCAACCTCTTTCAATACATACTATACGGTATCTTCCACGGGACGTTTTTTGCGCAAATGCCTCGAAAATTTTTGCTGGGTGATATTTGATCCCACAGGTAGCGAACCCCAATTCCAAGATAAGCAAGGCGATTGGCGAAAACACTCACGCAAAGAGAAGATTTTAAATATGCAACTAGCATTACGTGCAATGGCTGATTACGCCTATTCCACTCTTTCCGATGTAGCAAAAATCAAAAGTGAGCAAAAACTGAATGTATTAAAGGCGATAATCGATGAGGAGAAGGGTTCAGACATGATGGCAATATGTCGCTATTTTTTTGGACATGCTTGATAAGTACGAACCGAAGTTGAAGTAACTTATAGATACAATATCCTTTTCCTAAGGAGAGGATATGGCATCAGATCCAACAGGCGGGATAATCGCTACAATTTTCGGAACTGCAGCAAAGGGACTCGATTACTTCGGAAGCGCAGCAAAAATTAGACGAGATTCGCCGGAACTGATTAAACACAACGTCGCAAACTATATTGCAATGGAAGCTGCAAAGGACCATGTTGAGAGGTTAAGACAAGGACTAATTGAAGAACAACTGAAGCCAGATGGAAGAAAAGAGCCGTACATTTACGGTTTGGAATTGGTAGATTTGAATCAGAAGGCAGATGCGTTGCAGAAAGAAATGAACGTGTCGAAAAGCGTGCAACATGCGCTTGAGGTGCTTCAACAATCGAAATCTGAGCCGACTGAAGAGCAAATCGATCCAGATTGGTCTTTTAAATGGAAAGATTATGCCAGCCATGTGTCTTCCGACGAAATGAGGATGCTTTGGGGAAAAATTTTAGCTGGTGAATTAGAGAGGCCAGGAAGATTTTCTTTTAATACTCTCCATGTGATGAGTCGGCTAGGCAAGAATGATGCGGAAATATTCTTAAATCTCGCTTCCTTGGCTACTTGGGAAACCGAGCGGGCTTTTCTCATTACAGAAGATAATATATTTTATGAATACGGTGTTCCATATTTGACGCAGCTCGAATTGGAAGATTTAGGCTTGCTTTTATCAGCGGGAAGCGTTCGAAGATTTAAAGATGGGTATTGGTTTCATATTGGTGGAGGTCAGGCAATTGTAATCAAAAATAAAGGAGACAAAACGCCCGAAGTACACACCAAGTTATTCACACAGGCTGGTCGTGAGTTGTTGAATTTGGTTCAAGCTGACGCGAATTTAGATTATTTCCAGAAGATTGGCGCCTGCGTTGCTAACAAACTTAAGTGTGAATTTATTATTGCTAAACATATTCAAATCGAGGGCACGCGGCTAAGGTGGAGCCGTGACACAGAGATAAGGATTGCCCCTCAGTAATGGGCGCGTTACGATGTGGTATCTACTCCGCGTCAACCGGCCAAGTTAATTGACGCGCAACGGCCAAGACAGTTGACGTTGAACAACACATCCCAGGTCCATTGTTAGAGAGTAACTTTGAATGGGACAAAGATAAGGAAGAACCAATCACTAAGCCAAAAAATGTCTTGATCAACTGGGCGGCAATATCAAGGACTAAAGTCGAAGGTTTTCCGTGAGATCTCGGCCTAACTATCTAGTCAACAATTCGAAGCCTAAATTGATACAAGCTTGGAAACGATATGCATGAATTTGACGAACTTGCTGAACATTGCGCAATTTTCACTCTCGATGCCTTACGAATTGCAAATGAGGCCACAGTAGAAGCTCTACATACGAGCGGGGCCACACGGCTCGTTCAAACACTCAAGATGATACAGCTGCAGAAAGTAATTTTGGCGGTTGGGATGTTCTCAATTTTCGAGGCAAGCTTACAGAGTCGTTTGGACTGCAGAGACGGCTTCCGCGAGGCCAAAAGTGAATTAGAACGACAAGGCGAAAATGACTTGAAAGAGGGCTTTGAAGACTTGATAGATGCTATCAATGCGCTCAAACACGGAGAAGGTCGCAGCTATAAGAAGCTCGTTGCGAAAGCAAAAAAATTACCCTTTCGCGTGAAACAGCCGAATGAAGCATTTTACTTTGAAGGAGATATTTCCGAGCCAGACACTCTTATTCAAGTGGACGACGCATTCGTACAACATTGTGGCACAGTGATTAGTACCGTATATAAAGTAGTAATAGGTAGAAATTAATCGCACATTGAACAATATAGACTGTGCCCTGCCCGCTCCGGCGGGTTTTATTTAACTGTCCTTCTTGTTGAGCAATAAATGCGTAACGAGTCTCCTGGACGTTAATCGAGGCTGAATAAATTAGGATAAAAATATGAGCAAAGGACTCAACAATAAACTTGCAGGGCAAGTCGGTGAATTTCTGGTTTGTGCCGAATTAGGGCGGCGAGGATACATAGCCACATCATTTACAGGTAACGTACCAGAGTTTGACCTTATCGTGGCTGACAATTCACTCAAAACCCTTCCCGTCCAAGTAAAAACATCTCGAGGCATCAGTTGGCCAACATCCGCGAACCTATGGATTAATATAGAAATTGATGAAGAGAACAGGCGTCAAATCGATGGTGGAAACCACTCAATACCAAATCCAGATTTAATATACGTTTGCGTATTGCTTGCAATGCCCGATACGGATCAAAAAGATAGGTTCTTCATCTTGAAGAAAAGTGATTTGCAAAATATTTGCGCAAACAATTACCGAGAATTTATATCTAAACATTCCTGGCGCCGCCCGCGGAACTTTAGATCCCTGGACAATAGATACTATGCAAGTGATTTGGAGCCCCACGAAAACAACTGGGAGTTGTTCTCAGAGCAGCTTGCATTGAAGTAGATTTCAATAATTTTTAAGCCGATCTAGCTAGAGTTCGATCAAAATAGCTACGTTTCCCGTCCCGTTTCGCAAACCCCACACCACAGCCACAAACTGATGTGGCTTCTTCGCCTACGCCAGTATGATGCTCTCGGCTGGAGAGCATCCGATGTGGGTTGCTGATCAAATGGGACATGCAGACTGGACAATGATTGCGAAAGTGTACGGCAAGTGGATGCCAGATGCCAATATTGCCGCGGGTGAAAAGGCTGTGGACACATTTTCATGAGTGGCGTAATAGTGGCAAAACCCACCACAAACAGCCATAATCCAGCACAATCAGGCAAAATCCAAATTTTATAACTTATTGATTTTATTGGATTTGCTGTGTAACACTGGCGGGTTGGGGGGGATTCGAACCCCCGATACGTTACCGTATACACGCTTTCCAAGCGTGCGCCTTCAGCCACTCGGCCACCGACCCTGATATTCAGAACGCTACTGCGAGCCTTGCCTTATTAACCACTCAGCCACGACCCCGTTCTCGACATAGCCTGCTATTTTAGCATCCTTTCGACATAACGCGCAATCATATCAATCTCAAGATTCACTTTAGACCCCGCTTTCAGTTGCCCGAGTGTAGTGACCTGCAACGTATGCGGAATGATGTTGATGCTGATTTCACAGCCATTCGCATTATCTTCAACTGAATTGACGGTCAAACTCACCCCATTGACCGTCACGGAACCCTTGTAAGCCAGGTATTTCGACAATTCAGTCGGTACCTGAATCCGCAACTCGTGCGATTCCCCGACCTCGTCAAACCGAGTGACTTCACCCATGCCGTCCACATGGCCCGAGACCAGATGCCCGTCCAGGGAATCGCCCAGCTTGAGCGAACGCTCCAGGTTTACACTGCCCACGGCATCCAGCCCCGTGGTTTTGTCGAGACTTTCACGTGAGACGTCAACCTGGAAGGTGCCCTGCTCCTGTGATACGACTGTCATGCAGGCGCCCTGCACAGCGATTGAATCGCCCAGCCCGATGCCGGACATATCAAAATTATTGGCTTCGATGGTCAGATGCACGCCATCGTCGGCGCTCGCCCCGGCCGGCTTGACTTCGCTGATGCGGCCCACGCCGCTGATGATTCCTGTAAACATGCTTACTCCGTGTCTGACGTCGGTGTTGCGCCAGATTGCAATTGTAATTGATTCCAGCGCATGGGCAGTCTGGCGCGCAGGCGCAGGTCATCGCCACACGCTGTGGTATCGAAAAAGGCAAATTGATAGGCATCGGCCAGGACTGTAAACGGTCGGTGTGCGACAGCCGAACGGGCCTCGCCCAGGATCTTCGGCGCCATGTAGACCAGCAATTCGTCAACACAGCCTGCCTGCAACAATGCGCCGTTAAGACCCGGCCCGGCTTCCACATGCACCTCGTTGATATCCTGCTGACCCAGCCAGGCCATGACGGCCTTCAGATCAACATGATTGTTTTTCTCTGCCACTGTAATGACGCGCACATTGCGGGCTGCCAGACGTGCTGCCTTGTCAGCGTTGTACTCGGTCACAAAAATCCAGACAGGGCCACCGTCAAACAGCCGAGCGTCTTCGTCGATAGCAAACTGGCTGTCGATGACCGCGCGGACCGGCTGTCGGGGGGTGTCGACGCCGCGCACTGTGAGCAAAGGGTCATCGTCGCGAACCGTCCCTGAGCCCGTCAGAATGACGCACGCACGGGCGCGCCAGTGGTGACCGTCGAGTCGGGCGGCGCTGCCGGTAATCCACTGGGAGCGACCGTTATTCAACGCGACCTTGCCATCCAGAGTGCTGGCGATTTTCATGCGCACCCAGGGGCGCTGTATGCTCATGCGCGAGACGAATCCCGGGTTGATTTCCAGTGCCTGTTCCAGACCCAGCCCAAGATCAACGATAATGCCAGCTTCCTGTAACTTGCGGATTCCCGCGCCACTTACCAACGGGTTGGGGTCGCGGGCAGCAATCACGACCCGCGCCGGTTCGACGGCCAGCAGAGCATCGACGCAAGGTGGTGTGCGGCCATAGTGGCTGCAGGGTTCAAGGGTGACATAAAAGGTGGTACCACGCAGCTCGTGGCCCTTTTGTTGGGCGTCACGAATGGCGCAGACTTCGGCGTGCGGCCCGCCTGGCGGCTGGGTAGCGCCCTCGCCAAGAATCTGCCCGTTACTGACGATCACGCAGCCAACGCGCGGATTGGGACTGGTGCTCACCATCACGCTTCGGGCAAGTTCCAGCGCCCGATTCATATAATCCTGGTCAGTCATTGATGAGGTTTCCGATAGTCAGAGAACGATTCGCGTTCTGGCGCAGACGCATAGCACAGAGCCGCCTGTTGTCGCCATACCCATACGCGCCCTCAGGCTGCGCCGGAAGAATCGGCGCGACCACCGTTGTGTGGCTTGACCGGCTTTTGCATTTCCTTGATGGCATTGACGAACTCTTCAATATCCTGAAAGCTCTTGTAGACCGAAGCAAATCGCACATAGGCAACCTGATCCAACTGCTTGAGCTCATTCATGACCAGTTCACCGATATGGTCGGTGGACACTTCCTTTTCCGGGATGTTGAGCAGGGTTTCCTGGATACGTGCAACGGCACGCTCCAGCAATTCCGTGCTGACCGGACGCTTGCGCAGCGCCAGCCGCAGACTGGCCTGCAGCTTGGCAGGATCGAATTCAACACGGGTGCCGTTGCGCTTGACCACAGCCGGCATGGCCAATTCGATCCGTTCGTAAGTCGTGAAACGCCGGTCGCAGGACAGGCAACGGCGACGCCGACGAATCGTGTCGCCCTCTTCGGATACCCGCGAGTCCATAACCTGTGTATCGTGGTGTGAACAAAACGGGCATTTCATATTGCAGAAGTCCTGTGCCGGGCAATGGCGTTATCGCGTAGAGGTTGACGCGCGATTTATTTGTAAACAGGGAAGCGCGCAGTAAGTTCGTTCACTTTAGCACGAACCGCCGCGATATTGGCTTCATCATCGGGATTATCCAGGACATCGGCAATCAGGTTGGCGGTCAACTCTGCTTCGGCTTCAGAGAATCCGCGTGTTGTCATGGCCGGTGTTCCCAGGCGGATACCGCTGGTCACAAATGGTTTTTCCGGATCATTCGGAATGGCATTTTTATTGACCGTGATATGCGCATCACCCAGGCGGGCTTCTGCAACTTTACCGGTAATGCCTTTGGCGCGCAGGTCCACCAGCATGACGTGGCTCTCGGTTTTGCCGGACACAATACGCAAGCCGCGCTTGACCAGTGTGTCGGCCAGCACCTTGGCGTTGGCCACGACCTGTGCCGCGTAGGTCGAAAACTCGGGGCTGAGTGCTTCTTTGAATGCGACGGCCTTGCCGGCGATCACGTGCATGAGCGGACCACCCTGAATGCCGGGGAAGATGGCGGAATTGATGATCTTTTCGTACTCGGCCTTCATCATGATGACGCCGCCGCGAGGGCCACGCAATGATTTGTGCGTTGTGGACGTCACAAAGTCAGCATGAGGAACCGGGTTCGGGTATTGCCCACCTGCGACCAGACCTGCATAGTGAGCGATATCGACCATCAGGTATGCGCCATTGTCGCGGGCGATCTTCGCCAGGCGTTCGAAATCGATTTGCAGTGAATAGGCAGAAGCGCCGGCCACAATCATCTTGGGTTTGTGTTCTTTGGCCAGTTGTTCTACCTGGGCGTAGTTGAGTACTTCGTTCTCGTCCAGTCCATAGGGGATGAAGTTGTACAGTTTGCCCGACGCGTTGACAGAGGCGCCGTGTGTCAGGTGCCCACCCTCGGCCAGGCTCATGCCCAGCACGGTATCGCCGGGTTTGAGCACGGCCATGTAAACGCCCTGGTTGGCTTGCGAACCGGAATTAGGCTGTACGTTGACCGCTTCTGCACCGAACAGCTCTTTCAGGCGGCTGATGGCCAGTTCTTCTGCAATATCCACAAACTCGCAACCACCATAATAGCGCTTGCCAGGATAGCCTTCTGCGTATTTGTTGGTCAGTTGAGTACCCTGCGCCTGCATGACTGCCGGGCTGGTGTAGTTTTCAGAAGCAATCAGCTCAATGTGCTGCTCCTGACGTGTGTTTTCCTTTTGAATGGCACTCCAGAGTTCAGGATCTACCTTGTCAAGAGTTAGAGAGCGGTCAAACATAACGTATCCTATAATAAATCGCTTAGATGAATAAAATTTAAAATGAAACCTTGGGATTCAGCGAGTACAGACCCATGACCGTCGCCTGGCCCAGCACGTGCGGCTCAATGGCCTGGGCGACATCGGCGCAGGTGAAACGACCGGTCAGCGGCAGCGATTCGATGTCCAGCGCATAGACCGTAAAGTAATAGCGGTGTACCAGCGCATCGTTAAAGGGTGGGCACGGACCGTCATAACCGAAGTAGTCGCCTTCCATATCGTGATCACCTGCAAACCAGTTGGTGAAGTCATTCACACCCTGGCGCATGTCTTTGGCTGCCAGCGGGCCGCTTTTCCCTTTTGGTGTCACGCCGCTGGAAAACTCGCCTTCGGCGATCTCGGTGACAGAGGCGGGAATATCGATCAGGCCCCAGTGATAGAAATCTACCCGAGGCAGATCGGCAGGCACTTCGCGATCGGCCTGGTTGACGTCATCGGGTTTGCTGGGTACGTCTTTGTCCACACACAAAACCACGAAAGAGCGGGTGCCCTCTGGAATATCGGACCAGGCCAGATGCGGATTCTTGTTATCCGACAGAATCATGTGCGTCTGAGCGTCTGGTTTGGCAAAAGCATTGACCGGACTGATTGCTTTTTCGTTCTCAAATGACTGGCTGTTGAGTTTCATGACATCCCCTCACATTCAATAAAACAGATCAAAACCGCGCTGTTGGCGCGGCAAGGCACGTCAGGCAACGTGGCTTGTGTTGCCTGTCGTTTTCTTTGCCAGCTGCGACATCAATCTGCCGCGCTGACCGCTCATGATGGAAAAATATCCATCAGGCATTTACCGTTACCCTTGCAAATTTACGTTTACCGACCTGCACCACATATGTTCCTGCGCCCAACTGCAGATTCTTGTCTTCCACACGCTGGGAATCGACCCGCACACCGCCCTGTTGCACATTGCGGCCGGCTTCGGTGCCCGAACTGGCCAGGCCGGCTTCTTTCAGAATGCGCAGAATGCCAAGCGGCGCGGGTCCGAGATTGATTTCGGGCATGTCGTCCGGAATGGCGCCATCGCGGAAACGCGCCTCGAAGTTGGCCAATGCACTTTGGGCATCGGCCTTGGAATGAAAACGCCCGATGATTTCCTGGGCCAGCTCTACCTTCACATCGCGCGGGTTTTTACCCTCTTTGACCTGCTGCGCAAGTGTAGCAATGTCCTGCAGCGACTTGAATGAAAGTAATTCATAATAACGCCACATTAATGTATCGGAAATGGACATGAGCTTGCCGAACATGGAGTCCGGGGTTTCTGTAATGCCGATATAGTTGTTCTTGGACTTGGACATTTTGTCGACCCCGTCCAGGCCCTCCAGCAGCGGCATAGTCAGAATGCACTGGGCCGGCTGGCCATATTCTTTTTGCAGTTCGCGCCCGACCAGCAGGTTGAATTTCTGGTCGGTTCCGCCCAACTCGAGATCAGCCTTGAGCGCGACCGAGTCGTAGCCCTGCATGAGCGGGTAAAGGAATTCATGAACCGAAATGGGAATACCCCCCTTGAAACGCTTGGTGAAGTCGTCGCGCTCCATCATGCGGGCGACCGTATAGCGGGACGCCAACTGGATCATGCCGCGGGCGCCCAGGGGGTCGCACCATTCGGAGTTGTAGCGCACCTCGGTGCGTGCAGGGTCCAGGACTTTGCTGGCCTGTTCGTAATAGGTTTTGGCGTTGACTTCGATCTGCTCGCGCGTGAGTGGCGGACGGGTCGCATTGCGGCCACTGGGATCGCCGATCATGGATGTGAAATCGCCAATCAGGAAAATGACGTTATGGCCCATGTCCTGCAGCTGGCGCATTTTATTGAGCACTACCGTGTGCCCCAGGTGGATGTCGGGTGCAGTGGGATCCAGACCCAGCTTGATGCGCAGCGGCGTACCGGTGTTGCGACTGTTTTGCAGCTTGACGGCAAATTCTGACTGGACCAGCAATTCATCGCAGCCGCGCAGGACTGTTTGCAGGTCGTTTTCAACTTCCGGACTGATTGGTAATTCTGGTGATGACATAAATTTCGGGTTCCTGGGGCGCGGACAGATGGGCGAATGAGCGGGGTTGGCGACAAACCAAGGCATACAACAGCCTATTTCAACCCATTTGCGCATATTTCAATGTTAAATTATACCCTTTTCGGCCAGGCAGATGCTTATGACGCAAGCGCACGAACCCCGCTATTTTATTGGCCTGATGTCGGGCACCAGCACCGATGGCGCTGACGGCGTGCTGGCAGCGTTTTCCGATGCCAAGCCGCCGCAAATCATCGCGCAGGCATCCCGCGCTTTGCCTGATCATCTGAAAAAAGAATTGCTGGATTTAAACCGCGCCGGCTCCAACGAGCTGGAGCGGGCCGGACTGGCCGCCTGCGCGCTGGCCGATCTGTATGCACAGGTCGTACACGACCTGCTGGCGCAGGCGCAACTGCCCGCCTCGGCGGTCACTGCCATCGGCGCGCACGGACAAACGGTCAGGCATCGCCCCGAATTGGGATTCACGATTCAATTGAATGCGCCAGCCCGCCTTGCCGAGGCGACGGCCATTGCTGTGATCGCGGATTTTCGCAGCCGCGACGTGGCAGCCGGTGGTCAGGGCGCGCCACTGGTGCCCGCTTTTCACGAAGCCATTTTTGCGTCCGACCAGACGGTTACGGTACTCAATCTGGGTGGCATTGCCAATATCAGCGTGATTCGTCCCGGGCACGAAGTGATCGGATTCGATACGGGGCCGGCCAATGTGCTACTGGATATGTGGTGCCAGGCGCATACCGGCCAGCCATATGATGATGCAGGCGCTTGGTCTGCCGGCGGTCAGGTGGACACTCCATTGTTGCAAACACTGATAAACAATGAGCCCTGGCTGGCGCTCCCGCCACCTAAATCCACGGGACGTGATCTGTTCAACCTTGAGTGGCTGCAGGCGCGACTGGGCGGATTTTCCAGTCTTTCAGCGCAGGATGTACAGGCGACGCTGCGCGCTTTTACTGCGGAAACCGTCGCTCAGGCCATTCGCACCCATGCCGCCGATACGCGCGCCCTGATCGTCTGCGGTGGCGGCACCGGCAACCGGGCGTTGCTCGACGACCTGCAGGCGCACCTGCCCGACATCCCGCTGAGTACCAGCGACGAGCACGGGATTCCCTCGCAAGCCATGGAAGCGCTGGCCTTTGCCTGGCTCGCCCATGCATTTATGTCCGGACACGCCGCGGGGACGCCATCAGTGACCGGTGCTCGCAAAAAAACCATACTGGGATGTCTGTATCCCGCCTGAGCGGTTACCAAGACAGGAAAAAGACGCAAAAAAACCGGCCACTCAGTGCACCGGTTTTTTTGGGAAGGCCCATTTGAACAGCAAAGCCACCACACATCGCTTAAGCGCATGTCAGTGACATCCGCTGACTGGCTGTTGTGGCTGTTGCGCATGCAGATAGCGCGGGCTTTTGTCCCGCACGATCAAGCCAGCGTCGGCGGGTGAATCTGCCGACGCACACGTTTCTGACTGACTTAAACCGAGAATGAAGAGCCGCAACCGCAAGTTGTGGTTGCGTTCGGATTGCGAATCACGAACTGCGAGCCTTCAATATCTTCCTTGTAGTCGATCTCGGCACCCACCAGATACTGGAAGCTCATGGGATCAACCAGCAGTTGCACCCCGTTTTTATCAATGGTGGTGTCGTCTTCGTTGACGACCTCATCGAACGTGAACCCATACTGGAAGCCGGAACAACCGCCACCCTGCACAAAGACGCGCAGTTTCAGCTCGGGATTACCTTCATCGATCAGCAGGTCTTTGACCTTTGTGGCTGCCGCTTCGGTAAAAAGCAATGGCACGGGAGGGGCTTGCAGATCGACAGATTCGAGAACAGTACTCATTTTTAGACTCCTGGTGGGATACAGCCACCGTTAGCAGAACTTCATTTTACCATAGGGCGCAATCAGGGCGACAATTCGGAGGTACGCGAGACGCGTACCGTCTTGCCCTCGAGCACGCGCATGGTGATCTTATGGGGAACGAATCCTTCGGGGAACATCAACAAGCCCTGAATTCGCTGAATAGTTTCAAAATTCAATTCCAATATGGGAGCAGGAGGAATTTTTTTCAAGTCGGTAACCGGCGGAATGCTGTCTAAGCCGGTGCTGGCATGCTCCACGGTGTCCGGGATCAGGTCTACCGTGGCCTCTTTGCCTTTCAGCATACCGGTTGCCGTGAACTTGAGCTCGCCCTTGAAGACCGTTCCCGCCTGCGCCTGGCGCGACACCAGCACTTTGAAACGCACCCGCCGCCCTTCAACGACCGCATCAAAACCACGCACACTGATTGCCCCTTGCGGCCCGGCAGGCACCAGCTGATCGTAAAACGACAATTGCTCGGAGGTCCGCGACAAATCGTCCTGCAGCTTCTTGACCTGGCTGCCATATTCGGCAATGGTCGCCTTGTCTATCGTGAGCTGTGCTTCTGAGGTATCCAGCCGACTCTGCAGCGCGGTCAGTTTGATTTTTTCCTGCATCAGCGCATGCGACAGCTCGTCTGACAGCTCGGACTTCTGGCTGAGCATTTCACGCTGCATCATGTTATGGGTATAGTAATACCCGCCACTGGCACCCAGCGTGACACCCACCAGAAACAGAAATCCGCGCGCGATCATGCTCATATCCGCGAAATCAAGGCAGAATGGCCACGCCGCCGAGTCCGGTCTGTTCGGGAAGACCAAAAAGCAGATTCATGTTTTGCACAGCCTGGCCTGCGGCACCCTTGACCAGATTATCCTGGATCACGATGATAATAAGCTGATTGCCGTTGCCGGGCCGGTGCACGGCAATCCGCAGCGTGTTTGACGCGCGAACGGAACGCGTTTCGGGCTGGCTGCCGGCCGGCATGACATCAACGAATGGTTCGTTGGCATAGCGGTTTTCGTACAGCGCCTGGAAATCAGTCTGCAGGGCTTCGTCGTTGATGGTCACGTAGATTGTAGACAGCATGCCGCGAATCATGGGCACCAGATGGGGCACGAACGTCAGCTTGACAGGTTCGCCGGCCAGTGTTGTCAATTGCTCTGTGATTTCCGGGTGATGCCGATGGCCAGCCACGCCATACGCCTTGAAATTGTCGCCGGCTTCGGAATACAGGGTGCTGACCTCGGCCTTGCGGCCCGCGCCCGACACACCGGACTTGCAGTCGGCAATAATGTTGTCGAGCTTGACCAGTTTTTTCTCCAGCAGCGGCGCCAGCCCCAGAATGACTGTGGTGGGATAGCAGCCCGGATTACCGATGACCCGCGCGTCGGCGATCCGCTTGCGGTTCAGCTCAACCAGGCCATAGGCGCTGTCGGCCAGAATATCGGGACAGCTATGCGGCATTTTGTACCATTTTTCGAAAACGGCGGTATCCTGCAGGCGAAAATCGGCAGCCAGATCAATGACCTTGACACCTGCGTCGATAAGTTCACGTGCCTGAGCCATGGCCACGCCATGCGGGGTGGCAAAAAAGACGACATCGCATTCGGTAAGCGCGGCGTTTTCCGGCGTCGAAAACGCCAGATCAACATGCCCACGCAGATTGGGGAACATATCGGATACCGGCATGCCCTCTTCCTTGCGCGATGTAATGGCATGCAGCTTGACGCCGGGATGCGCAGCCAGCAGTCGCAACAGCTCCACTCCCGTGTAACCCGTGCCACCCACAATACCTACTTTTACGGTTGAAGAGGAAGAAGCCATTTTGTCGTATCTCGTTTAATTTTTCGTGCAGAAAACTATTATAAAGAATCCAAAAGAAAAAGGCCGCAAAAGCGGCCTTTTCGACATATCCCGAAACAATTAGCGTTTGCTGAACTGCTTGCGACGACGTGCCTTGTGGAAACCCACTTTCTTACGCTCAACTTCACGAGCATCACGTGTCACAAAGCCGGCTTTTGACAGCGCAGGTTTGAGCGTCGCATCGTAGTCGATCAGTGCACGGGTGATACCGTGGCGCACTGCACCGGCCTGACCGCTTTCGCCGCCGCCGTGTACGTTGATGTGGAAATCGAATGATTCATTCAACTCGGTGAGCACCAGGGGCTGGCGTACAACCATGCGACCTGTTTCACGAGCGAAATACTGGTCAACCGGCTTGCCGTTGACAACAATATTGCCTGAACCTTTTTTCAGAAACACACGGGCAACTGACGTTTTACGACGGCCCGTTCCATAATTCCAATTACCGATCATGATTTATCCTTAAAATTCCAGCGTTTTAGGCTGCTGGGCAGTATGAGGATGCTCGGCACCCGCGTACACCTTGAGCTTCTTGATCATGGCGTAACCCAGGGGACCTTTTGGCAGCATGCCCTTAACGGCTTTTTCGATCGCACGACCAGGGAAACGCTCTTGCATTTTCCGGAAGTTGGTTTCGTAGATGCCGCCAGGATAGCCGGTATGACGGAAGTATTTTTTGTCTTCCGTTTTGGCGCCTGTTACAACGATATCAGCTGCGTTAATAATGACGATGTAATCGCCTGTGTCAACGTGAGGGGTAAATTCCGGCTTATGTTTACCGCGCAAACGGCGTGCAACTTCGCTGGCTACACGACCAAGGACTTTGCCTTTTGCATCAATAACATACCAGTCACGTTTGACTTCATGGGGCTTGGCCACAAAGGTCTTCATGATGTATTTCCTAAATTTTGAGTTTGAAGCGGACCGCAAGAGACGGGATACAGCCCCGCACCCTGTACAACAAAAGTGCAGGCGCCCAGCCTTGTTATCCGACGGTTTACCTGATTTGCCTGAACGTTATAAAAAAGAGACGACGCTCCGCGACAGTGCAAAGATACAGATAAGCCCGTGATATTAACACGCAGAATCATTTTTTTCAAACAAAACAATGAAATAGCGCTGATTTTGATGATAACCAGGGGGAAAGGGAGAAAAATATGTCTCGTGCCTGCGACAACAGGCATCGCAGAACTCGCAATCGGGCGGGTCGACATTGGGCGGCCGACATTGACCGCCCGGCGCTATGGTTTACTTGCGCGCCTGTGAAACGGCGTGCGCGACGTAACGGGTATAGGAACCTTCCACCACATTGAACCAGGGGATCAGATCGTCGCGATAAGACATATAGTCGGTCAGAATCGCCTTGAACGTTTCGTCCTTGTCTGAGTATTTTTTGTAGATTTCAGCCGTGGCCTTGAAGGAGGCATCCAGCATTTCTTTTGGGAACTCCTTGAGCACAGCGCCACCGGCGATCAAGCGACGCAGCGCCCCTGGGTTCATGGAATCGTACATGGCCATCATTTCAGTATGGGCACGAAGTGACGCGGATTCCACAATAGCCTGGTAGTGTTTGGGCAGCTTCTCGAAAGCGTCTTTATTGAAGTAGGCAGACACCTGAGCACCGCCCTCCCAGAATCCGGGATAGTAGTAGTACTTGGCCACTTTGTTAAAGCCAAGCTTTTCGTCGTCTAGCGGGCCGACAAACTCAACCGCATCAAGCGTGCCTTTTTCGAGCGATGGGTAGATGTCGCCACCGGCAATTTGCTGGGGGACGACGCCCAGCTTGGCCAGGACTTCGCCTGCCAGGCCGGCGGTACGCATTTTAAGGCCTTTCAGATCATCAAGCGATTTGATTTCCTTGCGAAACCAGCCGCCCATTTGGGTACCGGTATTGCCCAGGGGAAAGTTGACAATATTGACCGTACCGAACAAATCGCGCATCAGCTTCTTGCCGTTGCCTTCGAGCATCCAGGCGTTCAACTGACGGGCATTCAGGCCGAAAGGCACCGCCGTATCGAAACAAAATGACGGATTCTTGCCTAAATAGTAATAGCCGCAGGTGTGACCACCCTGCACGGTGCCGTTAGAGACGGCGTCCAGTACCTGCAGGGCCGGGACGATTTCACCCGCCGGAAACACGTCAATTTGCATCTTGCCATCTGTGGCTTCCTTAACGTATTTGGCAAAATTCTCACCCGAACCAAAAAGCGCCACCAGGCTGCGCGGGAAGCTGGACGCCATACGCCATTTGACTGAAGGGCTTTCCTGGGCAATGGCCGGTGCGGCAATAACGCCTGTACCCGCCACTGCGCCCAGGCCTGCTTTTTTAAGGAAGGAACGACGTTGCATAGAATTTACTCCGGTATATTTAGTTGTTCTTGAAAATTTGACTTGCTAAATATACACGCCGCACGCCGGTTTACCTAGTGCGCTGAAGCAGAATTAGTATTTTCCCTGAAGGCATCCGCCGCCGCCCCAAGCCTGATCTGGCGAGATGGGGGGGCACTTTCGGGCGGGTCTGACTTACTGTCCGGCAACAGCCATGGATTCGATAAGAATGGAGCCCGTGGTTTTGGAACCTCGGGTAATGACATCACTACCCAGGCCGGCGATATTCAGGAACATGTCTTTCAGATTGCCGGCGATCGTAAACTCGGTGACCGCGTGCTGGATTTCACCGTTTTCGACCCAGTAGCCAAAGGCTCCGCGCGAATAGTCACCCGTCACGTAGTTGACGCCCTGCCCGATCAGTTCGGTCACCAGTACGCCGGTGCCCATCTTTTTCAACATAGCGGGCAGATCGTCAGCCGCGTCGGTCTGCGACGAGCTCAGCAGCAGGTTATGCGAGCCGCCGGCATTACCGGTGGTTTGCATGCCCAGCTTGCGGGCGGTGTAAGTTGACAATAAATAGCCATTGAGCACGCCATCGGTCAGCAACTGGCGGGCACGAGTCTGTACGCCTTCATCATCGAATGCCGAACTGCCCAGCGCTCCTTTGATAAACGGATTCTCGCTGATCTGTAAATGGCCTGCCATGACCTGTTTACCCAGCGAATCGAGCAAAAAGGTGGACTTGCGGTATAACGCCCCGCCACTGATCGCCTGGGTGAGCGCGCCGAGCAGACCCAGCGCCAGCGGCGCTTCGAACAAAACAGGATACTTGCCGGTAGCGATGCGTCTGGCGGACAACCGGGAAAGGGCTCGCTGTGCGGCATACACGCCTACGTCCGTGCCTTTGGCGAGCCGCTCCGGATAACGATCAGCGGTATACCAATAGTCGCGGTGCATATTATTGCCCTTACCGGCAATGGCAGCAACAGACATACCATGGCGGGAGTACGGATATCCACCCATGAACCCACGGGAGTTGGCCAGTACAAAACGCCCCTGATAGGTATCTACGCCTGCGCCTTCCGAGTTGGTAATCTGTTTGCTGTAGCCCAGGGCAGCCGCCTCAGCCTCGATGGCCAGTTCTGCCGCTTGCTCGGACGAAATATCCCACGGACGGTAGAGTTCCAGATCAGGCTGCTCGACCGCAAGATCGCCTTCGTCGGGCAGCCCGGCCGCTTCATCGTTTGCCGTATATTTGGCGATATTCCAGGCAGCATCAACTGTTTCTCTGATGGCCGCGGCCGACAAATCGGACGTTGACGCCGACCCGCGCGCCTTGCCGGCGTAGACCGTCACGCCCAGCGAGCGATCCTGGGTTTTTTCAACGGTTTCGATATTGCCCTTGCGTACTGAAACGGACAAACCGCCCGACTCGGAGATTTCGGCGGCGGCGTCGCTCGCGCCCTGTTTTTTGGCATGGGACAGCGCCAGCTGGACGAGTTCTTCAAAATCGGGTTGGGTTTGGGGCATGGAGGTTTTCGGATTCAATCGGGAATTCATTATGACGGCTTCACATTAGGCGGTTATCATACTGACATATTAACCATTTTATTGATATCGATGTATGCAGAATGCAGATCAGAACGATGACGAACCGCTTTATGATCGTCCGAGCAAATCCCAGATAAAGCGCGAACTGCTGGCCATCACCGAGCTGGGCAAGCAGGTGGTGGAGCTGCCGCTGGACAAAGTCAGACAGCTGGATCTGGATGAAAAAACGCTCGAAGCCATTCGCACGGCCCAGAAAATCACCGGACGCGAGGGACGTCGCCGACAGATTCATTATGTCGGCAAGCTGCTGCGCACCGCCGATACCGAGGCCATTATAAAGAAGATGGACGAATGGGAAAACGGCTCGCGGGAACAAACTGCCCATATGCATCACATGGAAACGTTGCGCGATCGCCTGATGGACGACGACGATGCGCTCACGCGCCTGCTGAATGACTATCCCGACGCCGACATACAGGTGCTGCGCACGCTGATTCGCGGAGCACGCCGTGAACGCGAGCAGAACGCCGCACTGCCGGCCGGCCAGGATCACCAGCGCAAACAATACCGGGCCCTCTTCCAGGCCATCAAGACTTTGCTGAACAAGGAATAAATCACATGGAGAATTTACTGGACTGCGTGGAAATCGAACACGGCAGCGACAAGACGGCTGCGCCATCATATTCGGTGATCTGGATGCATGGTCTGGGCGCCGACGCCAATGATTTTGTTCCGGTCATTCCCGAACTGCGACTGCCTGAAGACCGACGCATCCGTTTCGTGTTTCCGAATGCCCCGGTTCGCCCCGTCACGATTAACAATCAGATGCCCATGCGCGCCTGGTATGACATTATCGCACTCAGCAGCGTCAGCCGCGATGTCGATGAAACCGGCCTGCGCGCATCGCAGACAGCCATCGAAGCGCTGATCCGGCGGGAAAACGAGCGTGGGGTGCCCACTGAACGCATTATACTGGCCGGCTTTTCGCAGGGCTGCGCCATGGCCTACCAGACAGGGCTGCGTTCGCCAGCAAGACTGGCCGGGCTGATCTGTCTGTCTGGTTATCTGCCCATGGCCGACAAAACGGCGAACGAACATAACAAGTCGCATCTGGATATGCCGATCTTTATCGGGCATGGTACGTATGATCCAGTGGTCAATATCGCTTTTGGCGAACAGACACGCGACTGGCTGGCGGCTCAAGGCTATACCCGCACCCAGTGGCATACCTATCCGATGGCGCATTCAGTCAATCTGGACGAAATCAACGACATTTCGGCATTCCTGCAGTCAATCACAGGCGCGGCCTGAAAGAGCGCCAGGGAGACCACTCCCTGGCCGTCGCAGACAGCCCCCGACAGATCCGCTCCCGACAGGTCCGCTCCCGACAGATCTACACCTAATACATCTGCGCCTAATACATTTGCCCACGACATCCGCACTATTTCAATTGAAATAGCATCCCGCGCATCGACATGGTTGTGTACCGACCGCATCCGGCGTATTGACCTGCCGACCCGATTCCTGATCACACCCCCTGATCGCCCGCATCCAGCGGCAACCAGACCCGGCGCATAGACGGATCCTCATGATCTTCTTCATTGATAAAACCAAGAGAGGTCATTAAATGCAGCATCGGACGATTCCCCGATAGCACCACCCCTTCGATATAAGCCAGTTGCTGCTGACGCGCGGCCGCGATAAGCGCCTGCATCAGACTGGTTCCCAGGCCGCGTTTTTGCCACTCGTCACTGATCACCAGGGCATATTCAGCGCCCACGCCATCTGCGTTGCGCAGATAGTGGGCCAGGCCGATAATGATTTCCTGCGGCAGGCCGCGATTGGCGGGGTTGGGCACCTGGGTGGTGGCCACCAGTGCCAGCTCACGGTGATAATCAACATAGGTGTAGCGCGTCAGCATCTTCGGCGTCAGCTCACGCATCATCGAAACAAAACGCATGTAGCGTGACTTCTCGGACAGGGCACGAATAAACTCCTGCAGCGCGTCGGCATCTTCCGGACGGATGGGTCGCAATATCCAGGGTGTTCCGTCGGCAAAGACACGACTTTGCACCAGATGGGTCGGATAAGGATAAATCGCCATGTGATTGAAGCCATTATCCTGCGGAATGACAGCGGGCAGTGGCTGCATAAGCGAAATTCGGATCTCGCGAATATGCAGATCCCGATAGCCCAATATAATGGGATCGACCTCCAGCGATTCAATTGCCGGCAGTTCGCTGACCAGTTCGCTCATGGTTTCCAGCAGACCCTGCAGCTTGCGCAGAATCTGGGGCTCGACATAGGATTGCAATTCCTGGCGCCAGACCCGGCTGCGCTCGATCAGCTTACCAGCCAGGTTCAGATTCAGCGGCGGCAGATCCACGCCCCGGTCCGATGGAGAAAAATGCACCATATGCCCGCCTTCTCCAAACCAGATCCAGGGGCCGAATACGGGGTCGCGACTGACGCGAATCATGACCGAAGGGACATCATCCAGTGCGCTGAAACGCTCATCATCCTCGTCCGGCTCCCAGCGCACGTCGGGATGAAAGCATTCGACCAGCGCAATGCACTGCTCGCGCGTCAACACGCCGGCATGGTCCCGACAAGCTGTCTCGAGAATGGCTCGCGCAGTTTCAAGTTCGGCCGGGCGCTGGCCCGAATGCACGTAGCGCGTCTGTTGCAGCAGTTGCTGGTTATAGTGATAGGAGGTCAGCGACAGGACCGCGCTCAACGCCGTTTCAGGTGTGCGAAAAGCCGGCATGCCCGCCTCGTCAAGCAGACGTCGCAAGGGTCGCATTTTGGCTTCGCCCAGCAGGCAGGTGACGATCGGCTTTTGAGCGCCGGGCGCAAAGGCCGCCAGTGCCGTGACAACTTGCGGCATATCGCAGAATTCGTCGGGTGCCAGGATCACCATGACGGCATCGACCTGCGAGTCGGCCACCAGACAGCGCAAGCCGTTGATCAACGCATCGGGTGTCAGTGGCACGTAAGGAATGACGGGATTTTCGGTCAGGGTGCCGACACCGAAAATCTCGCTCAGGCCTTTGGCAGTCGCCTGGGTCAGGGATGCCATCGACATCGAACTGTCGGCAGGAATCGCATCCTGGACCAGTTGGGCCGACGCGCGGCCATTGGCGAGCATGGCAATTTTTCCACCGCGCGGCCGACGGGCATAGGACATGGCCTTGATCGCCGCGAAAAGCTCGACAAAATAATTCACACGAATCGCGCCTGCCCGCCGTAACGCAGCGTCCAGCACAGCATCGCTGCCGGCCAGTATCGGGTCTGCGCGGCCCGCACGCAGGACGATGACGGGCTTCACACTGGATGCCGCACGCAAGGCGCTGATCAGCTCCCGGCCGGAAGTCAGTTTATCCAGATACAAGGCAATGCTATCGGTGCGTGCATCAGTTGCCAGATACTCAATCAGCTCGGGCAGGTCGACATCGGTCACCTCACCCAGAGAAACCGCCGCCGATAATCCCAGGTTGACGTCTTCGGCCCAGTCGATGATCGAGCGCAACAACATGCGCGATTGCGACACCACCGCAATGCGACCGGCTCGCGGCTGCATTGAAGCCAGGCTCAGATTCAAGCCGAGATGAGGACGATAGATACCGAAAGCGCGCGGCCCCAGCAACATGACATTGTGCTTTCGGCACCAGCGCTCGATGAGCTCGCGCGTAGCCGAAGGCGCCTCATCCACATGTTCGCCAGGCAACAGCAAAATGGCGCGGGGTGGTGCCGCATCAAGTTGCTGCAACGCGGCAGACAACAGACTGGATCGGATGCACAGCATGGCCAGATCGCGACCTGGAGTCGGCGCAAAGTGCCGCAACTGCTGGCGCGCCTGGGTCGCATCGTCCGCCAGGCGCAACTGGTCGGAGCTTGACTTCAAATAGGAAGGCAGATGGGTGAAGACGGGAAGCTCTGTGTCGGCGATCACGCATAACGAACGTGGTTCAAAAAATGCCGCGAGACGGTGACGCAACATATATCCTCTCGGAGTTGGGTAATTTGAACGGGCCAGATCTTTTTATATAAACAGCAGATTCATTTGCTCTGGTCATTCATAACATTTTAAACTGACTCTCTTCTGATTTATCCAATTGCCGAGCATTCACAATGAATACGTCCCCTTCTGCCCAGACCGCGGTGCGCACCCGTTTCGCGCCGTCTCCTACCGGTTATCTTCATTTGGGTGGCGCACGCACCGCCCTGTTTTCCTGGGCCTTTGCCCGTCATCACAAGGGTACTTTCGTGCTGCGTGTCGAGGATACCGATGTGCAGCGCTCTACCCCCGCTGCGGTTCAGGCCATTCTGGATGGAATGAAATGGCTCTCGCTGGACGCCGACGAAGGACCGTTTTACCAGATGCAGCGGATAGATCGCTACAAGGAAGTGCTGGCTTCGATGCTGGACAACGGCACGGCCTATTACTGCTATAGCAGTCCGGAAGAAGTCGATCAAATGCGCGAGACGGCCAAGGCACAGGGGCGCAAGCCAAAATATGATGGCACCTGGCGGCCCGAACCGGGCAAGACTTTACCGCCCGTGCCCGAAGGACGCAAGCCGGTGATCCGATTCCGCAATCCCCAGGATGGCGCCGTCACCTGGAATGATATGCTCAAGGGCCCCATTTCGATTGATAACGCCGAGCTTGACGATCTGATTATCGCCCGCCCCGATGGCACGCCGACTTATAATTTTTGCGTCGTTGTGGACGATCACGACATGCAGATCACTCATGTCATTCGCGGCGATGATCACGTCAACAATACGCCACGCCAGATCAATATTCTCAAGGCGCTGGGTGCGCCTGTACCCGAGTATGGTCACCTGCCCATGATCCTGGGTCCCGACGGCCAGAAGCTATCCAAGCGCCATGGCGCCGTCAGCGTCATGGAATACGACACGCAGGGTTATCTGCCCGAAGCCATGGTCAATTACCTGGCCCGACTGGGCTGGAGTCACGGCGACCAGGAATTGTTTACGCGCGACGAGTTCGTTGACTGGTTCGATACCCGCAATCTGTCCAAATCGGCAGCACAATGGGACCCGAAGAAGCTCAACTGGGTCAACGCGCATTACATCCGTGAACTGGATAACGAAGCACTGATCGCGCACGTGGCGCCACGCATCGCTGCACGCGGTGGCAACACCGAGAACCTGGATCTTGCCGCGATTTTGAATCTGTTCCGTGATCGAGCAGAAACATTGGAACAGCTGGCCGATAGTGCAATGCTATTTTGCGCCCCCTTCCAGCCCGCCGATGAACAACTTGCGGCCACGGTGCTGACTGACGAAGCACGTGCGACATTGAAAAAATTTGCGACGGCTGTTGCCGGTGTTCAAACCTGGGATGTGCCTGAACTGGCTGCGCTGGTCAAACAATTTCTGGCCGACAACGGCCTGAAGATGCCGCAACTTGGCATCCCGCTACGCGTCGCGGTCACCGGTCAAAAACAGACACCCGCCATCGATGCCGTTCTGGCCATCCTTGGTCGCGATCTTGTGCTGCAACGCTTGGCTGCCATCTAAGCTGAAACAGACCTTCGGATGTTGTTGAACATCGCTTGAATCACAACGCTGCATCATTGCTGATGCAGCTTTTTTTTCTTTATACGCCCACATCTGTCGTGAAAATGTTGGTTTTTAACAAAACGTTCAACGACGCATGCGCCAACATATCTGGCAGCAACCGATGCGCTTGCGTGCACAACACACAATCTTCATTCAATGCCGTTGATTGCTGAACCGGATCTGCTCTTGAAAAACGCAGCATGATCTCGTGGCTGCTGACAAAACAGTCCTTGCGCCTTTATGCGCCGTTGCTCTGAAAGCCTTATAAACACGAGCTTTGCGCAATTCTCGCCCTCTTTGAAAGCCAGATAAAACGCAAAGATCCGTACGCCAGTCGCGATGAAAAGACACAGTAGAAATGATTCGGGAATGACGCGATTGAAATGGGTCGCAGCAGCCTGAAAGCAGATCGCCAAGTGCTCTGATAAGAATTTCAAGTGAATACAAACACGCTGATTGACTCGTTAACGGACGCGTTAAATTGAGTTAAGCCAATAATATCAATAAGAAATTCTTTCGTTATACGACGTTATGCGTTACCCTTACGCTTATGGTGAAAATTGAATTCAATTCACCAGATCCATTTGAGATGTTTCGCACAAAGAGTGGGGAACATATCAAATGGTAGTGAAGCCAAGCTCTTTCGTTGCTTGTCTTGAATTATATCTACGTAGATGTATTTTCAAATTTGTGATTAGGACCCTTTCTAAGGAGCAATATCATGGCTACTACCGCCAAGAAAGCTGTAAAGAAAGCTGCGAGCAAACCCGCAGCCAAGAAAGCAGTTGCCAAAAAGGCCCCTGCCAAAAAAGCAGTTGTGAAGAAAACACCTGCTAAGAAAGTTGTAGCGAAAAAAGCACCGGCCAAAAAAGCCGTCGCTAAAAAAACAGTAGCTAAGAAAGCACCAGCCAAAAAGGCCGTCGCGAAAAAGACCGTAGCCAAAAAAGCACCCGCCAAAAAGACCGTCGCTAAAAAAGCGCCTGCCAAAAAAGCGGTAGCTAAAAAGGTTGTTGCCAAGAAAGCAGTAGCCAAAAAAGCGCCAGCCAAGAAAGCTGTCGCCAAAAAGGCAGTCGCTAAAAAAGCACCAGCCAAGAAAGCCGTTGCTAAAAAAGCTGTTGCCAAGAAAGCAGTAGCCAAAAAAGCGGTCGCTAAAAAAGCCCCTGCCAAAAAAGCAGCCGCCAAGAAGGCCGTTGCTAAAAAAGCACCCGCTAAAAAGGCGGTCGCTAAAAAAGCACCAGCCAAGAAAGCCGTTGCTAAAAAAGCTGTTGCCAAGAAAGCAGTAGCCAAAAAAGCGGTCGCTAAAAAAGCCGCTGCCAAAAAAGCAGCCGCCAAGAAGGCCGTTGCTAAAAAAGCACCCGCTAAAAAGGCGGTCGCTAAAAAAGCACCAGCCAAGAAAGCCGTTGCTAAAAAAGCTGTTGCCAAGAAAGCAGTAGCCAAAAAAGCGGTCGCTAAAAAAGCCGCTGCCCCCAAGGCACCTGCTACAACGGTAGCGAAAAAGGCACCGGCAAAAAAGCCCGTCGCTAGGAAGGCACCTGCAGCTAAAAAACCAGTCGTGAAAAAAGCACCGGCTGCACCCGTAGCAGAAACTGTGTCAACCGATGATGCGAAAACAACGAGCAATACATCTGCTGCATGGCCATTCCCAACGGGTGGTCGTCCATAAGGACACAGCAGAAGTCCGGTTATAATGAAGCTGCCCTTTCGGACAGCGCGTTGATTTCCGGGATACAGGGTGCGCCAGCCGCACCCTGTTTTTCTGGTGTGACCGGTTCAGTTGCACAAGACCGGCCCAGACCAGAACTGCGCCACAGCCAGCCGTCCGACCTTTGGTTGGGCGGTTTTTTTATTTTGCCGGGCTTCTGAATTATGATTCCTTCGATCCTCACCTTTCTGATCTCGACAGTCTTTTCCCTGCTCATTTCCGTATTCCTGCTCAGGGCCTGGATGTACTGGGTGCGTATCCACCCCTTCACACCCTATGCGCGACTGATCAATAACATTACCGACTGGGCGGTCACACCCCTGCGGGCAATCTTGCCGACCGGCAACAAAGTCGATACGGCCTCGTTACTGATGGCCTTTCTATGTGCGGTGGTGGAACTGCTGTTGATGATGTCCATCAGCGGCTATGGCTTTGCCGAGGGTATTCTGTTGCGCCTGCCGGTTGTCGCTTTGCTGATGGCCGTCAAATGGGCCCTGAGCCTGGCAACCTGGGTCTGCATATTCCAGGCGATCCTGTCCTGGCTCAACCCCATGCAGCCCATTATGCCCGTACTCAATACGCTGCTAGCTCCCCTGCTCGATCCCATCCGCCGCCATATGCCGCGTACCGGTATGATCGATTTTTCGCCTTTGGTGCTGATTCTGATTCTGCAGGTCCTGCAGATTGCGGTGAGCAGCGTGATGCCCTTTTAGGAGATTGGGCGGCCCGGCCGGCGCTGATCGCCAGTCCTGCTTGTTCAGGACTGGCTTTTTTATTGTTATGCCGCCGTCGCTGGCAATTGCAGGCCATATGCCATTTGCAATTGTGCGGAAATGTCCGCCCGTGAAGGCTGGTGGTTCTGTGGCCCCTGAGATGCGATTTTGATCGCGCCCATGATGCTGCCCAGTTTGCAGGCATCCTCGAATGACCAGCCCTGCGTCAGACCGTACAGCAATCCGCCCCGGTGGGCATCTCCGCAACCAGTAGGATCGGTGACACTGGCAGCCTTGCACGGCGCGATCGTGGTCGTCTTCCCGTTTTCGTACAATGTGGCCCCGTCAGCACCTCGTGTGACGACGATTGCCCGCAAGCCGGCTGCCAGTTCCTGGACAGACTTGCCCATGCGTTGCTCGACCACCGAGGCCTCGTAGTCGTTAAATGTCCAGACTGTCGCCAGCGCATGCATATCTTCCAGGTCCTGGCGCTCAAAGAGCGGCATGGCCTGGCCCAAATCGAAAATAAATGGAATTTTGTCCGCATGCATGGCCCGGGCGTGCTTGAACATCCCCGCCTTGGCGTCCGGCGCGACAATACCCCATACAGCCGCTTCACCCGCGATGTCATTCTCTGTGGAACGCGTCATGGCGCCCGGGTGAAACGCAGCAATCTGGTTTCCGTCCAGATCAGTTGTGATATGGCACTGCGGCGTGAACATATCATCAAGCACGCGCACCAGGCGTGTTTCGATGCCCAGGCTTTGCATGCGCGCCAGGTAATCGCTGGCATCGGGTCCGATGGTTGCCACGGGCACAGGATGGCCTCCCAGCAATCGCAGGTTGTAGGCGATATTGCCCGCACACCCTCCGAACTCTTTGCGCATGGTCGGCACAAAGAAGGACACGCTCAGGGATTTGACATTGTCCGGCAAAATATGATCTTTGAAATAGCCTTCAAAGGTGGTGATCGTGTCGAAAGCGACCGAGCCGCAAATTAAAACTGCATTATTCATTGAAAAACCTTCATGGGTAAAACAAACTCAACTCAAAACCAGCCACGTCGGTACGACTTACGGTCACCGGCAAATCAATGGCAATCTCGTCTTTGGGCTCGAATGTGCGCTTGAGCGCGTCTGGCAGCAGGTACTCTTCGGGTTTGATGATACGTCGCGCCGAGACAGATTCCGACGCATTTTTCAGACTGAGCACGAGCGATGGCCAGGGCTGGGCGATGGTATCGTTATTTTTAATGATGGCATGCAGCGTGAATCCGCGTGTCTCGGCTGCGGCCGCCGGATTGGCAACCTCACGCAATGCAGGCTTGACGATGGCCAGATTGCGCACGGAGCGCGTATAACCCACCTGGCAGCCGACGAAACTGCACAGCTGTACCAATTGCGGGCGCAAGGTCGGCGCCACATTGGCGATCTGATTGCGAAATACGACGGCCCCCTGAGCGAACAGAACGATAAGCGCAAACAATACGGCCAGAAACCAGATCAGGCCACTGCCATTGCTGTGCTCGGGATCATCATATTCAGTGTCACGCTGCACGCGACGACGGTACTGCCCTTCAACGTGCATCTGGGTCCCGTCGAGCCGATGATCCTGGTAATAGGCGCCACTGCCGGACAGGCTGGGCGCATCCACGATAAAACGCTCGCTCGCCCCTCGTTCACTGCCTGAAGCCGGTGTGTCGGCAGCCGGATCGCGATACCGGCCCGAAGCCGGCTCACGCAGCGCCCCGCTCTCAGATTCGTGCCGCTTGCGATCTCGTATGGTGGCGTCGTCGCGCACCCTGGGTTCGTAATAGACAGCATCGGGTTCAGGGCGATGCCGGCTGTGATCGGGCTGTGCCTGCGCACTCTGCAAAACCGGCAGATCCGCCTCAACATCCTGTGCATGATCAAATGCGTTGAACACAGAACCGCAGACACCGCAACGCACTTTGCCCTGTCGCGCGTTCAACTGTGCAGACGTCACATCGAAACGGGTACTGCAACCGGGGCAACACGTCTTCATATTGATCCCTCAGGCCTGCTTGCGGGTACCGGCCAGACAAACCCAGCCTTCGTGACTACGCCATACCGACATATCGATCCAGGGGGCGTAAGCGGCCGCTACTTCCTGCGCCTGGCGCTCCAGTACACCCGACAGAATCAACCGGCCGCCTGGTGCAACCCGGCCGCACAACATGGGCGCCAGCACCTTCAACGGATTGGACAGAATATTGGCGACCACCACATCAAACGTACCCGGCTGCAAACCATCAGGCAGGCTGGCGGTGAGCTCGACCCCGTTATTCTGCGCGTTATAGTCGGTAGACTGAACAGCCTGATCATCGATATCGACCCCGACTACACCACGCGCACCCAGCTTGGCGGCGATGATGGCCAGAATGCCCGAACCGCAACCATAATCGAGCACGGTTTGGCCCTGCTGAAGGTGTTCGGCCAGCCATTGTGCGCACAGGTGTGTGGTCGGATGGCTGCCCGTACCGAAGGCCAGACCGGGATCCAACTCGATCAGAATCAGGTTCTGGTCTGTTTCTGCACTGGGCACCTCGGGATTTTCCCGGTGCCAGCTGGGCACAATCCAGATCCGGTCGGTAATGGAAATCGGATCAAATTGCGACTGCGTCAGTCTGACCCAATCGGTGTCGACCACTTCGCGCACTGCAGCCAGGTCTGAGTAATCTTCGCCAGTCTGTTGCAGCAGCGCATCCAGCAATTCGTCCAGCGCGAGATCGTCAGGCAGCAACGCGACAACACGGTTGCGATGCCAGGCCTGGACATCAGGCTCGCCACCCGGCTCTCCAAAGAGCGGGGTCTCGCGCTCGGTACCTGAGTCTGCGTCTTCAACGGACACGGACAGCACACCGAGCTCAAGCAAGATGTCGGACAGCGCTTCCGCGCGCTCTTCCGAGCATGATAAAACCAATTCCCGCATGACGTATCCTCTTGCCTCATTGCAAAAAAGGTCCGAAGACCTTTTTGCTAAGACGATTATTTGGCCCGTTGTTCCAGTTTGTGTTCGAGATAATGAATGCTGGTGCCGCCCTCGACAAAGCGGGCATCGGCCATGAGCTCACGATGCAGCGCGATATTGGTCTGGATGCCTTCCACGACCATTTCGGACAAAGCCAGATTCATGCGGGCAATGGCTTGCGCACGCGTGTCGCCGAACGTGATCAGTTTGGCGATCATGGAATCGTAGTTGGGGGGCACACGGTAGCCATTGAACACATGGGAATCGATCCGGACACCCGGACCGCCGGGTACGTGCCAGTTAGTGATCAGGCCAGGTGAAGGCATGAAGCTGTACGGATCTTCCGCATTGATCCGGCACTCGATGGCGTGACCCTTGATAACGACGTCACGCTGACGCAGTTTGAACTCTTCGCCGGCCGCAATGAAAATCTGCTGCTGTACCAGATCAATACCGGTAATGCATTCGGTCACGGTGTGTTCGACCTGGATGCGGGTGTTCATTTCGATGAAATAGAATTCGTCGTTTTCGTACAGAAACTCAAATGTGCCCGCGCCACGGTAACCCATTTTGCGGCAGGCGTCGGCACATCGTTCACCAATGCGCTCAATAAGCTTGCGATTGATCCCGGGAGCCGGTGCCTCCTCAATGACTTTCTGATGGCGGCGCTGCATGGAGCAATCGCGCTCGCCAAGCCAGATGGCGTCCTTTTTTCCATCGGCCAGTACCTGAATCTCGATGTGACGCGGATTTTCCAGGAACTTCTCCATGTACACTTCGGGATTGTTGAATGCCGCCTGCGCTTCCGCCTTGGTCAGATTGACCGCATTCACCAGCGCCGCTTCGGTGTGAACCACACGCATGCCGCGTCCGCCGCCACCACCGGCGGCTTTGATAATCACGGGATAACCGACCTTGCGCGCCGTTTCGATCAAATAGGCGGGATCGTCAGGCAAGGCGCCTTCCGAACCGGGCACGACAGGCACGCCGGCCGCAATCATGGCCTGTTTGGCGCTAACCTTGTCGCCCATGATGCGGATCGATTCCGGACGCGGTCCGATGAACACGAAACCGGAGCGCTCGACACGTTCGGCGAAATCGGCGTTTTCTGCCAGGAAACCGTAGCCCGGGTGAATCGCCTCGGCGTCGGTGACTTCTGCAGCAGAAATAATGGCCGGCATATGCAAATAACTCTGCTGGGCCGGGGCAGGCCCGATGCAGACTGATTCGTCTGCCAGGCGTACATATTTGGCATCGCGGTCGGCTTCGGAATGCACGACAACGGTTTTGATACCCAGTTCGCGACACGCGCGCTGGATGCGCAGGGCGATTTCGCCCCGGTTTGCGATCAGGATTTTTTCAAACATACTTACGCAATCACGAAAAGTGGTTGACCAAATTCCACGGGCTCACCATTCTCGACCAGAATTTCCCGGATCACGCCTGATTTATCGGCTTCGATTTCATTGAGCAGTTTCATGGCTTCAATAATGCAAAGCGCATCGCCTTCGGCAACCGTGGCGCCCACTTCAACAAAAGGAGGAGAGCTTGGATTGGGCGCGCGGTAGAACGTACCGACCATGGGAGACTTGACGACGTGACCTGCAGGAGCTGCCGGTTCAGCTGGTGCAGCGGGCGCGGCAGCAGCGGCGGCCGGCGCGGCAGCGGCAGCGGCAGTCTGAACGGCGACAGGCTGCACTGCGGCGACCGGTTGCACTGTCTGGGAGAACTTGACGATGCGGACCTTGCCTTCACCTTCGGTGATTTCCAGTTCTGCAATGCCCGATTCGGCAACCAGATCTATAAGCGTTTTCAGTTTTCTGAGATCCATATTGATTCCATGCTTGGAGTTAAGTGTCAAACAGAGACCGTCTGAGGGCTCTGTTTCAAATGATGTTTTATTGCGTATTGCAGGGCCGCCAGGTAGCCATCGATGCCCAGACCGCAGATCACACCGACCGCCTTGTCGGCCAGATAGGAGTGGTGACGGAATGGTTCGCGCTGGTGCACATTGGAAATATGCACCTCAATGAACGGTATGGCGACAGCACCAAGTGCATCGCGCAACGCCACACTGGTGTGGGTATACGCCGCGGCGTTGATGACAATGAAAGCGGTGTCGGTGCGGGCTGCCTGGATTTTTTCAACCAGTTCGCCTTCGTGATTGCTCTGGAAGCATTCGCAAGCGACGCCAGCCTCATTGGCAGTCTTCACGAGTGCATCATGAATGTCCTGCAGCGTTTGTTTTCCGTACACTTCCGGTTCACGCGTACCCAGCAGATTCAGATTGGGGCCATTGAGGACCAGTACCTTTTGCGTCATTGAGCGCCAGTATATTAGCAAATAAACTCGTATTTAACGGCAATTTCCCGCTTTTGTCTATTAAAATCTCGCATTCCGCAAGTGAGCGACGGCATCAGGCCGCCCTTTTGACAAAAGCCGTCAGACTATCCATGTCGATTTCGCCCAGAACCGTTGCCACGGGTCGGGCGTCCTTATCCAGCACCAGCGTATAGGGCAGCCCCCCCTTCGGATTGCCCAATTGGCGCATCAGGCTGATTTTCCCGGCTCCCGCAGTCAGCAAGGGATACGACACGGGGGTTTTGCGCGCAAAGGCTTCAATATTGGCAACCGTATCCAGGCTGATGCCCACCACGTTCACCTTCTGGTTTTCCTTGTGCAGGGCGTCCAGTGCCGGCATTTCCCGGACACAGGGCGCACACCAGGAGGCCCAGAAGTTGACAACGGTCAGGTGATCTGCGCCCAATTGCCGCAACGTGACCGACTGACCATGCAGATCGGGCAGTGAGAGATCCAGCAATGTATTCAATGCTTCTGCCTGGACAGCAGAGGTGTCTTCATTCAGCTTCGCCCCGGCGCGGGCGATTTCAGGCATCAGGAAGGTAAAGGGCAACAGCATTCCTGCGCCGACAAACTGTCTACGGTTCATCCTAGGTTTACTCGGTTTGTTTTAAACGTGGTATGAAAATAACAGGCCCCCCGACAGACAGGCGCTATGCCTCTTTCGTAGCGGATCGCTACGCAGGTGACCGCGCTGACGTCAGGACTGCGTGAACGCCCCTTGCGACAGGCGCTCATGACATACCTCCTGTTAATTCTACCTACTGCACGATGCATTTGCCGCGATGTGACCGATTCCGCTTAAAATACCGGTCAGGAGAAATTTATGCATTTACATATCTTGGGCATTTGCGGCACGTTCATGGGCGGTCTGGCTCTGATTGCCCGGTCGGCCGGACACAAGGTCACCGGCTGCGATACCGGCGTCTACCCCCCCATGAGCACACAGCTGCAGGAACAGGGCATCGAGCTGATCGAAGGGTTCGACGCTGCCCAGACCAGCCTGTCACCCGATCTGTTCGTGATCGGCAATGTGGTCACGCGCGGCAATCCGCTTATGGAAGCCATTCTTGACCAGGGCCTGCCCTATGTTTCCGGGCCGCAGTGGCTGGGCGACCATGTACTGCAAAACCAGCACGTGCTGGCGGTTGCCGGCACGCACGGTAAAACGACAACCAGTTCCATGCTGGCCTGGATCCTGCAGGATGCCGGCCTGGCACCCAATTTCCTGATCGGCGGCATTGCCACGAATCTGGGTATTTCTGCCCGCTATGATCCGTCGCAGCGTTACTTTGTCATTGAAGCCGATGAATACGACACGGCGTTCTTCGACAAGCGCTCCAAATTTGTCCACTATCATGCCCGCACGGCGATTCTGAACAACCTGGAATTCGATCATGCCGACATCTTCCCCGATCTGGCAGCCATTGAGACACAATTTCATCACCTGGTCCGGACGGTGGCGCAAAGCGGCTGCATTCTCTACCCTAAACAGGACGAAGCGCTGAACCGGGTTATCCAGAAAGGCTGCTGGTCGCAGCAAGATCACTTCGGCCCGGGCGGACGCTGGACCGTTGTAGCCGGCGAAGCCGACATGAGCCGCTTTACCATCATGTGCGACGGCATCGCCCAAGGCGAAGTGGCCTGGTCGCTCACCGGCGCACACAACGCCAGCAACGCCCTGGCCGCAATTGCCGCAGCTGGTCACGTCAATGTGCCCGCCTCCCGCGCCATCGCCGCGCTGTCGCGTTTTTCAGGTATCCGGCGCCGCATGGAACTGCGCGGCACGGTCAATGGCATTCAGGTGTACGACGATTTCGCACATCACCCCACCGCCATCCAGACCACGCTGGACGGCCTGCGCAAGCAAATCGGCACGCGCCGCATTCTGGCCGTACTCGAGCCGCGCTCCAATACCATGAAGCTGGGCACCATGGCCGCCAGGCTGCCCCAGGCACTGGCCCAGGCTGACTATATCTATTGTTTCGGAGAAAAAACCGGAAAACATGCGCTGGGCTGGGACCCGGAGCAGGTGTTCCGGGACAGTACCGTGCCGGCCCGGGGCTATGCCGATCTGGATACCCTGGTTCAGGATGTCAGCAGACAGGCGCAGCCCGATGATGTCATTCTGGTCATGAGCAACGGCGGTTTCGGCGGCATCCATGAAAAACTGCTGCAGGCACTGGAGCAGATCGCAGCGCAAGCGGTCTCATGATTCTCTATCTGCACGGATTTCGCTCGTCTTCCCTCTCTGCCAAATCGCAGCAGCTGCAGCGAGTCATGGCTGCGGCGGGGCGCGCCGGCGAACTGGCAGCGCCGGATTTGCCCGATGATCCCCGCGCGGCGATCGAACTGGCCCTGGCTTGTGCCAGACAGCTTTGTCCTTCCGGAAATATGCAGGATCTGACAGTCATCGGTTCATCGCTTGGCGGCTACTACGCAACCTGGCTCAAAGAAGAACTGGACTGCAAGGCGATCCTGATCAACCCGGCGGTATATGCCGTGCGTGATCTGTCAACACAGCTGGGGCACACGCAGAAGTTTCACAACGACGCCCCCTTTTCGTTTACTGCCCGCTCAGTGCGCGCGCTCGCGACATTGTACCGCCCCGTTCTGACACGGATGCAGCGTTATTACCTGCTGGCGTGCACCGCAGACGAAGTGCTGGACTGGCAGGAAATGACGCAGCGCTACGACGGCGCCCACCTCACATTGGTACAGGGAGGGGATCATGCATTTTCGATGTTCGAGACCCACCTGCCTTCCATTCTCGATTTCACCCGCCTCTAAGTAGGAACTCATATTCATGTACGTGGTTTTTGAAGACGACGGCAGCTTCAAGGCTGAGAAAATTCATTCCGACGCCGATTCGACCCTCCAGGTGGAATCGGCCAGCGGCAAACGCAGCAAGATCAAGCGCAATGCGGTCATCTTTACTTTTGACGGTATCGAACCCCAAGCCATGCTGGAGCAGGCACGGACCCTGAGCGACGAGCTTGATCTGCAGTTTCTGTGGGAATGCGCGCCACAGGACGAATTTTCCGCCGAAGACCTGGCCCGCGAATACGTCGGACACGAGCCGTCCATCAGCGAAAAAATGGCCATTCTGTTGCGACTGCACGGTGCGCCTGCCTATTTTCATCGCAAGGGCAAGGGTCATTACAAGGCCGCGCCCGCCGACATTTTGCAGGCCGCCCTGGCGGCACTGGAGAAAAAACAGCGGCAGGCTGAACAACAACAGGCCTGGGTCGATGCCATGCTGGCCGGTGTATTGCCAGATGAACTGCGCGAAGCCGCACGCACATTCCTGGTCCGCCCCGATAAAAATACCCTGCAATGGAAAGCATTTGAGAAAGCGCTGGCTGAAAGCGGCAAAACGGCCGAGGCCCTGCTGCTGGAGCTGGGCGTATATCCACATGCGCTGGCACTGCATTTGGAGCGGTTTTTCAAGCAGCATTTTCCCAAAGGCACCGCCATTCCCGAGATTGCGCTGCCGCCCCTGCCCGAGCTGCCGCACAGCGATGTCGCAGCCTATTCGATTGATGACATCAGCACCACCGAAATTGACGATGCACTATCCGTCACGCTGATCGAAGGCAACCTTTACCGGTTCGGCGTGCATATCGCCGCACCGGGCCTGGTTGTGACCCGCGATTCGGAACTGGACGCGCTGGCCCGCAGCCGCATGTCCACTCTTTATATGCCCGGCGACAAAGTTCCGATGCAAAGCGACGCGCTGATCAATATGTTTTCGCTGGATGCCGGCAAGCCGGTGCCTGCCCTGTCGCTCTATGTCACTGCCGACATCTTCACGGGTGAAATAAAAAACACCGAGACGCGGGCCGAAACCATCACGGTCCGCGAAAATCTGCGCATTGACGATCTGGTCGAACAGGTGACTGTGCAAGCCCTGGATGATGAAACGGCACCGCTGCCACATGCAGACCTCTTCCGGCCGCTGTGGAAACTGGCCGGACACCTGAAAGCCGCGCGTGAACAGGTGCGAGGCAAGCCGGAAAACAATAACCGCATCGAATATACGTTCCGCCTGCATGGGCCGGCCAACGATCCCGATTCAATTATCCAGCTCATTCCGCGCCAGCGCAATGCGCCACTGGATTTAATCGTGTCCGAATATATGATTCTTGCCAACAGCCGCTGGGGGGGCTATCTGAACGAACATGGCCTGCCAGGTGTGTACCGTTCGCAGCAAATGGGACGTGCACGTATGTCCACCCATCCCTTACCGCATGAAGCCATTGGCGTACCGCAATATGCCTGGACCACTTCACCCTTGCGCCGTTATGTCGACCTGGTCAACCAGCGGCAGATTCTCGCTGCGGCAGAACACGGCGTCTCGGCGCGCCTCGTTGCGCCCTTCAAGCCCAAGGACGCCGATCTGTACGCCATTATTGGCGCGTTCGACTCACAGTACACGCTCTGGCATGAATTCCAGAGCCGACTGGAGCGTTACTGGTGCCTGCGCTGGCTGACCCAGCAGGCACGCACCACCCTGCATGGCGCATTTATTCGCGACAACCTTGTACGCCTTGAAGAAATTCCACTTGTGATCGAAGTGAATGGGGTGCCGGAGCTCGAACGCCATACCCGTATCGTGGTCAATGTGCGCGGCACCGACGAACTGTCGCTGCAGATCGATGCCGAATATGCCGGCGTGGCCCAGAGCGAAACAGAGGCAACGGCATGAGTTCACCTCGCAAATTCGCTGTCCTGGGCAATCCGGTCAAACACAGCCTGTCGCCCCGCCTGCATGCCCTGTTTGGGCAGCAAACCGGCCTGAACATTCAATACGAAAAACACTGCGTCGAACCGGATGCGTTCAGTCGCACTGTCGCACAATTTTTTGAAGATGGCGGAGTGGGCCTCAATATCACGCTGCCCTTCAAGGCCGACGCTTTCGCCCTGGCCGGACCTCGTATCTCTGAACGTGCGCGAGCTGCCGGATCGGCCAATACCCTGTGGTTCGAAGACGGACAGGTACATGCATGCAATACCGACGGGATCGGGCTGGTCAATGATCTGCTGCGGCTACAGCTCGCGTTGCACGGCAGCCGGATTTTACTGATCGGCGCCGGCGGAGCAACGCGAGGGGTCATCCTGCCGCTGTTGCAGGCCGGCTGTGCGCATCTGCATATTGTGAATCGCACCGAAGCCAAAGCCCACGCCCTCGCGGAACTGACAAGACCCCTGGCCAACCCCGGCATACATGTCTCGGCTTCAGGTTTCGCCTCTCTTGAGGGCGCCTGGGACATTATTGTCAATGCCAGCGCCAGCAGTCTGGCCGGCGAGGCACTCCCCCTGCCTGATGCCCTGTTCAATCCCGATAATATTGCCTATGACATGCTATATACCCGCGATGCAGACACCCCATTTCTGCAGCAGGCACGCCGTGCCGGTGTCGGGCAAACATCAGACGGCCTCGGAATGCTGGTTTATCAGGGCGCCGAGAGTTTCCGCATCTGGAATCAGATTCAACCGGAGCCGGCTCCTGTTCTGGCCGCCTTGCGGGCGGAACTGGCGGAGTCCGCCTAATGCTTGAAACCGTCGGACGCGTCTTCAGCGAGTTCGTCATCCGTATCGCCGACCGGGTCAAATCCCAGTCGCTGCTGCGCTCGGTTGTTGATCTGCTTGTACTGCTGATCGCCGTTATTGCGCTGTATCAGGCCTATCTGTTTGCCTGGGTGCTCTGGTACAGTGCGTTCAACCCTGGCGGCAGCGCCTATATGCGTGCCGAAGCCCGTCGTCTTTCCGCCCTGGATCCACCCGTGAGTATCCGTTATGAATGGGTACCATACGACGCCATCAGTACCAATCTGAAAAAAGCCGTTATTGCTGCCGAAGATGCTCGGTTCACCGAACATGACGGTGTCGAGTGGGAAGCTATCCGGCGCGCCTGGCGATACAACGAACGACAGGAAGAAGCCGGACGAAACCGGCGCCGGGGCGGTTCTACGCTGACTCAGCAACTGGCCAAAAACCTGTTTCTGTCGGCCGACCGAAACTATATTCGCAAGGGCCAGGAACTGGTTATTACATATATGATAGAAGCGGTGATGTCCAAGCGACGAATCCTGGAACTCTATCTGAATGTCGTTGAATACGGCACCGGCATCTTTGGCGCACAGGCGGCGGCCCGACATTATTATCGCGTGCCGGCCGGACAACTATCGGTCACCCAGGCGGCGCGTCTGGCCGCTATTTTGCCCAATCCCCGTGTCTATGGAAAAAACATGCAATCGCGCTTCGTGCAGTCGCGCGGCCGCACCATTGCCGCGCGCATGCGCAGCGCCCAGTTGCCCGACTAGGCCGACCCCTCGCATGAGGATAAAGACGGATATTCGCCCGCCCGGGAAAGCAAAGCCAATTTACTATTCATTACCTGTTATTCTGGCATCAGCTCTCAAACAACAGTAAAATCGTCGGTTCGGGCTTGATACGCGTAAACATGGCGCGTGACCGACTTCCCCAAAAAACCTATGCAAACAGCAAGAAAATATCTCGGGACAGAAATCTATCGGGCGACCGCAGGCGTTCTGATTGCGCTCGTGGGTTTGTTCACTTTTTTTGCACTCATCGATGAACTCGACAGCATCAGCGACCAGTTCCCGCTTTTGTCTTTGCTTTATCTGCAAGTATTACAGTTGCCAACGCGCCTGTACGATCTGCTGCCGGTGGGTTTACTGATCGGCTCGGTGCTGGCACTGGCCAGCCTGGCGCAGCGCAACGAGCTGGTCATCCTGCGGGTGTCCGGGGTCAGCGGCATTTCCATGCTGATCCTTCTCTGGACAATTACCATTCCGCTCATGCTGGGCGCATTTGTTCTGTCAGAGTTTGTAACTCCGCGTGCCGAACTCATGACCAGCGAAGCCAGCCTGAAATTTCTGGGCAAGGCCAGTGGCGGGCAAATGAATTCAGGCCACTGGTTTCGCGAACCCGATGTTGACGGCAATATCCGTACAATCAATATCGCCCGGCTGCTTGACAAGGGAAGCGTCGAAGACATCCGCATCATCACGTATAACGCGCAAAATGGCCGTTTTATCTCTCTGGATCATGCCAAGACCGGACATTTCGGCCAGAAAAATATCACGCTAAACGATGTCGTGCATATCACGAGCCTGACTGATGCCAAGGCCGCGCTTGAAGACCCTGGCAAACCGGTATCCGATGTCGCCAGGCGCACCATCCTGCCCACGCTTGAACTGAAAACAACATTGACGCCCAGCCGCCTGCTTGCCGGCCAGATGCAACCGGATCGCATGTCAACGACCTCCCTGCTCGACTATATTTCCTATCTGCAGGAAAACGACCTGCAGACCAACCGCCAGGTGGTCGCGTTGTGGCGCAAGCTGAGCTACCCCTTCACCCTGCTTGTCATGATTACGATTGCTGCGCCTATCGGTTTCATGCAGACCCGCAAGGGCGGCGTGGGCGGCAAAGTCTTCCTGGGCATTTTGCTTGGCGTCGCGTTCTACATGATCAATCAACTGGCCCTGAATGTGGGCATGTTAAAAAATCTGCCACCGTGGTTTACTGCACTGATGCCCAATACGATTGCAATGCTGATTGCGATGCTTGCACTCTATCTGATGGAAGCCAGACGTACACCGCGCGGGCGGCGTTCGTCACTTTCGGGAGAGGCTGCTGCGTCATGAATATTTGGGCTGTAGGAGATTTGCAGGGATGTTGTGGGGCGCTGGATGAACTGCTTGCTCATCCGCTCATTCAGAAAGACCCCGACTGCCGGTTCTGGTTTGCCGGTGATCTGATCAACCGGGGGCCGCAATCGCTGCGGACACTCAAACAGGTCATTCGGCTTGGCGATCGTGCCGTCAGTATTCTGGGCAATCATGATCTGCATATGCTGGCCGTGTATGCCGGGATTCGCAACCAGAACAAGTCGGACACGTTTGACGCCATCCTTAAGGATAAACATGTCGACGAGCTGATCGACTGGCTGCGGCACCGTCCGCTGGCCCATTACGACGCCGGGCACCTGATGGTGCATGCCGGTGTCATGGCCAAATGGGATCTGGACAAAACCCTGGCTCTGGCCGAAGAAGCACATCAGGCGCTTATCAGCGATAAATGGCAAAAAAATCTGCAGAAAATGTATGGCAACGAGCCCGTTCAATGGAAGGATAAACTGAGCGGGTCAAAAAGGCTGCGCGTGATTATCAATGCTTTTACCCGCATGCGCTTGTGTACCCCGAGCGGGGAAATGGATTTCGTCGCCAAAGATTCGCCGGGCAACCAGCCGGGCCTGGTGCCCTGGTTCGACGTGCCGGACCGCAAAACCAGCGATATCCCGATTATTTTCGGGCACTGGTCAACGCTGGGACTACTGATACGCAAGAACCTGCTGGCACTGGATACCGGTTGCGTATGGGGCGGCAAACTCACCGCCTTGCGCCTGAGCGACCGCAAACTCATCCAGATTGACTGCAAGCGACACGGCCGGCATTAACCATTGCCGGCCGCAATGGCGTGTATGACCGTTATTGCACAACGACTTTGCTGCGGATGGCGTCACGCACCCGAGCGGCCAGCTCCGCCCTGCTCAATGGCGGCTCCTGACCAGTCTGCGTGACCGGTGGCAGACAAAAGACCTCAACACATACCTGACGCGCACTCAGCAGGACGCCAATATTGCCCACCAGGGTCTGATCACCGATAAATGCGACTTTGCCGCTACGCTGTCCTTCATACCAGAACACCAGCGCCACCGGTTGAATGGTGACTTGCGCACGCATCGCCGGTTCAAACAGGCTGGTGCTGAACGCCTTAACGTCCAGCCCGTCCGATGTGGTGCCTTCGGGAAAGAGCCCGACGCAAATATTGCGTTCGAACAGCGACTTCATACTTTCGCTGACACGGCCAATGGCTTGCCGCTGGCCGCGATCAATGAACACCGTCCCGACCCGGGCAACCAGCCACCCGATCACGGGCCACTTGCGGATTTCCTGTTTGGCGATAAATGACGTCGCCCGCCAGCTGTTCAGGATGAAAATATCAATCCAGGAAACGTGATTGGCGACCCACAATACCGGGCCATCCATCACGGGCGTGCCGTGCCGCACCACTTTGACACCACATACCAGCATCAGACAACATGACCAGGCTTTGGTCACGGCATCCTGCACCCGACGATTCATGAACGGCAATGCAATCGCGGCCGTCATCAGGCCCGAAAGCAACAGCAGAATCAGAAAAAACGCCCTGACAACAAACCGCAAAGACCTGATCACACGCACTCCCAGACGCTGCGTCCACCCACCAGAGTCATGACCACTCTGCCCGGCAACTCATACCCCGAAAAAGGCGTATGCGCGCTCTGACTCTGCAGCGAGTCCGGCCCGACAGTCCAGCTTGCCTCCGGATCCGCGATGGCAATATCGGCCGGTGCCCCCACAGACAGCGCCCCGCAGCCCGGCAATGATGGCGCGCCCGCCTTCAGGATGGCGGCCGGCGCCGCCGTGATCCGTCCCAACGCCTGTACAACCGGTATTTTTTCTTCCTGCGCCCATTTGACAATCAGCGAAAACAGCAGCTCGACCCCGGTAGCGCCAGGCTCCGCTTCTGAAAACGGCAGCAGCTTGCCATCGTCGTCAACCGGCGTATGATCGGAGCACACCGCATCAATGGTGCCGTCCAGCAGGCCGGCACGAATGGCATCGCGATCGCGTTGGCCGCGCAATGGCGGATCAAGCCGGAAATTGCTATCAAAAAATCCGATATCCAAATCCGTCAGATGCAAATGGTTGAGCGATACATCGCAGGTGACCGGCAACCCTTTTGCCTTGGCCTGCCGTACCAGTTCAATTCCGGCGGCGCTGGACAGGCGGCACAAATGCAGCCGCGTTCCGGTCACTTTCTGCAATTCGAACAGCGTATGCAAGGCAATGGTTTCTGCCTGTTCGGGCACGCCGGTCAGGCCCAGCCGCGAGGCAAACGGTCCGCTGGCGGCCACCCCTTTTGATAACGCCGCTTCCAGCGGTGTCAGCCACAAGGTATAGCCGTAGGTTTTGGCATACTGCATGGCGCGGTGCAGAACGCCGGTATCCATCAGTGGCAGAGAGGCCTGGGAAAAGGCGATGCATCCTGCTTCGGTCAACTCGGCCATCTCGGTAATGATTTTGCCTTCAAGCTGGTTGGTCATGGCGCCCAGCGGATACAGATTGGCCTGATGCAGCTGGCGGGCGCGATGCTTGAGCATTTCCACCAGGCCTGGCTCATCCAGAGCAGGATCGGTATCAGGCGGCAGGACCAGACTGGTCACACCGCCGGCGAGTGCCGCCTGCATTTCCGACTCCAGCGTGGCCCGATGTTCGAAGCCGGGCTCACGCAAGCGCACGGACAGGTCCACCAATCCGGGGAGCACCCACTTGCCGCTCGCTTCGATCTGTCGCGCCGATTCAAATCCGTCGGGTTCCTGTCCCAGGCCGACGATGCGTCCGGCTGCAATGTAAAGATTACCGATCTGGTCGGTACCGGATACCGGGTCGAGCAACCGACCCCCTTTGATGACTATTTTCACTGCGATGCTCCAGCAACGATGCTCATGACTGCCATTCTGACGGCAATCCCGAATGTGACCTGATTGAGAATGACCGCCTGTGGTCCGTCGGCCACGGCCGAATCAATTTCGACGCCACGGTTCATGGGACCGGGGTGCATCACGATGGCATCCGGCTTGGCGTAAGCCAGTTTTTCGCGCGTCAGACCGTAATGCTTGAAATATTCCTGCGAAGACGGCAGCAGGGCCCCTTTCATCCGTTCATTCTGCAAACGCAGCACCATGACAACATCGACATCACGCAGGCCTTCACGCATATCGGTAAAGACCTTCACGCCCATTTGTTCAAGACCACCTGGCAACAGGGTCAGCGGGCCGATGGCGCGCACCTCGGCGGCCCCCAGCGTGGTCAGGGCATGGATATCGGAGCGCGCCACGCGCGAGTGAAGAATATCGCCCACAATCGCAACCGTCAGGCCCGAAAAATCTTTTTTGAAATGCCGGATGGTATACATATCCAGCAGGCCCTGGGTCGGGTGCGCATGGCGTCCGTCGCCGGCGTTGACCACATGTATATGCGGTTCGACGTTGCGGGCAATCAGATACGGGGCACCGCTGGCTTCATGGCGCACCACAAAAATATCGGCCTGCATGGCCGTTAAATTACTGATGGTATCGAGCAGCGATTCCCCTTTGGCGGTAGAGGACACATTGATATTCAGATTGTAGACGTCAGCCGAAAGGCGTTTGGCGGCAATTTCAAATGTGGTACGGGTACGCGTGGAGTTTTCAAAAAACAGGTTGAATACGCTTTTTCCACGCAGCAGCGGTACTTTCTTGATGTCGCGCTCGGCCATGGGTACAAAGGTTTGGGCGGTATCCAGGATATGGGTCAGAATGTCGCGTGGCAGGCCTTCAGTGGACAACAGGTGTGTCAGCTCGCCGTGACGGTTCAGTTGCGGGTTAAACATGGCGAACTTCCTCTTCCATGGTCAGGGTAAAACGCAATGCGTCGTCGGTGGCCAGCACGTAATTGCGACCGCGCGGCAGAGGCAGCACACCTCCGCATACATCGGGCGCAATCGGCAACTCACGTCCGCCGCGATCAATCAGCACGCCAAGACGCACCGACGCTGGCCGGCCGTAGTCATACAGTTCGTTCAGGGCGGCCCGAATGGTGCGGCCGGTAAACAGAATATCGTCAATCAGAAAAATATGGCTGCCTTCGATCTCGAACGGCACCTGGCTTGGCAGCACCTGCGAATGCAGGCCGATCCGGCTGAAATCATCGCGATGCAGGCTGGTATTGAGGGTGCCGGGCTGATACGGCAGATTCAGATCGGTACATAGCCGGCGCGCCAGCCAGGCGCCTCCCGAATAGATACCGACAAGGTATGTGCTGGCCGGGTCGGTGTCCCTGAGCTTTTCGCTCAGGGCGTGCTTCAGATGCGCGTAGAGTTCTTCGGCGCTGGGCAGGCTGCCTGTCATGTTTATCCTATCCTGTTAGCAAAGGTGCCGTTATTTTAAGCGATCCAGATAGCGTTGAAGAATAACTGCGGCTGCCACGGCATCATCTTCCTGGTTATTTCCCAAAAGCGCCTGTGCTTCCAGACTGGATCCGCGCTCGTCGACCAATTCCACCACCAGGCCGAAGCGGCCATGCAACTGATTGGCAAAACGCCGGGCAAATTTTGACGCAGGCTGCTCGTCGCCGGACAGTGTGAGCGGCAGCCCCACCACAACGCGTTCCGGTTGCCATTCCTGCACCAGCGCGGCGATGCGGGCAAAACGGGCATCCCGCGTGGCCTCGCGAATAATGCAAAGCGGACGCGCCTGTCGCGTGAGGGTATTGCCCAGTGCCACGCCGGTTTTCTTCATGCCGGCATCAAACGCCAGCAGGGTCTCGTCAGGCATGGCCCGCGTCACCGGACAGCGCAGAGGGCTCAATGCCAAGCAGCGCCAGCGCCGCCGTATAGCGATCGGCCGGGCGCTTGTTGAAAATGATATTGCGATCTGCCCCGACGTTCAGCCAGGCATTGGCCGCAATTTCCTCTTCAAGCTGACCGGCAGACCAGCCCGCATAGCCTAGTGTGATGAAAATTTGCTGCGGACCATCGCCGCGTGCCAGGTCTTCAAGGACGTCACGCGAGGTCGTCAGCGCCATATCGCCCAGGACAACACTGGAACGATAGTGACCGGCGGGATGATGCAGGACAAAGCCCCTGTCGGTTTGAACAGGTCCGCCGTAAAAAACGGTTTGCGCAGCCAGATCTGTATTGACTTCCAGCTCCAGGCGTTCGAGCAATTGCTCGACCGACAAGTCTGTCGGGCGGTTCAGCAACAGACCGAGTGCACCCTCTTGCGAGTGCTCGCAAACATATACCACGCCACCTTCGAAAATATCGGATGTCTGCGAAGGCATGGCCATGAGGAACTGGTTCGCCATACTGACAAAGGCAGATTCATTTTTGTCGTCGTGTTCAGTCATGGTCCTTCCTTTAGTTGATGCCTGTCAGATTTCCATCATTTCAAAGTCTTCCTTGCGCGCACCACATTCCGGACAGACCCAGTTGGGGGGAACATCTTCCCATTTGGTGCCGGGCGCAATCCCTTCTTCGGGAACGCCGGTTTCCTCATCATAAACCCAACCACAAATTAAACACATCCAGGTACGCATAATACGGTTATTTCCTAACATTCAAATGTAACTTCACGAATTGACCGGACCTGCGCTGCGGCATGTTCCGGAAACATGCCTATGCACGCTTTGGTCACCATTTTAATTTAAAATAGTGGCTTTGACCCGGTTTCCCAAGAAAACTGCGCAGCGCCTTTTTGCGCCTACTGTTTTCACCGTTCTGTTTCCTGCATTTTGTACTGCCCGTGTCTCCTACCATTGCTCCTGCCGTTCTGTTCTTCAATCATCTGGACCCCACCGGGCGCTCCGGCCTGGGCGGGGATATCCTGACTGCCACTCAATTCGGCTGCCAGGCGGTGACCGTGCTGACCGCCAACACTGTTCAGGACACCGGGGTCATTGAAGAGATCCATCCGGTAAACGACGAAACGCTCGACAACCAGGCACGCTGCCTGCTCGAGGACATTCCCGTTCACGCTATCCGGGCGGGCGGCCTGTATAGCGCAGACCACGCCAGTGTCATTGCACAAATCGCCGCCGATTACGACAACGTACCGCTGGTGCTCTATCTGGGGCCACAATACGCGTCCGTCATCGAAGACAGTACCGATGACGACATCGAGGCTCTGTTGCTGGCGACCTGGGAAACATTGATCCCCCAGGCCGCCTGCGTGGTGGTCGATTGCAGTTATCTGAACCTGTGGGCCCCCGAAGACGAACATGATACGGACAGTTCGATCCCCGTTATCCTGCAAGCCATTCTGGCTGCCGGCGCCAAATCTTGTCTCGCCCTGTTTTATCCTTCACCAGACGAAGCCCATCAGCATATCCTGCTCGAGGGCGAGAGCCGTCGCATGGCCTTCGGCTTTTTTCCGCTGGCCGGACAACCCGAGTCCGGCGATATGATCAGTGCTGCGCTGGCATGCGAACTGACCCGGGGCAAGGCGCTGACCACCGCCTGCGAAACAGCCATCACCTATGCGCATAAGGCGCTAGCCGACGGGCGTAAACTGGGCATGAGCAAGCTGGTCGCACAACGACTGCAAAAACCCTGATCGTGCCGGCTAAACTCCACTGGCTGGCACCTGCCCGCGCTTTCTCGCTATACTCACTACAACTGCGCAGCTCTCACCACACACTCTTTACAGCCCTTCATCGGGCACATCAGGTTTATGACAGCACACTCCTTCCCTTTCGGTCTATACGGTATAACCCCCGAATGGCATGACGGCGACCGTCTGCGGCGGGCGGTCAGCCAGGCCTGCAAGGGCGGCATGCGGGTGCTGCAGTGGCGGCAAAAAACCATGCCTGCAGACCAGGTTCGCCCCATCGCTGCATCGCTGCGCGACATTTGCGGCGCGGCCGGCGTCTTGTTTATTGTCAACGACGACTGGAAGCTGGCCCTTGAGCTGGGCGCCGACGGTGTGCATCTGGGCAGGCACGATGCCGCCGTTGCCACCGTGCGCGCCCACGTGCAACAGCAGAATCACCCGCCGCTGCTGGTAGGCGTGTCGTGTTATGACAGTCTGGACATGGCCGCCACCGCCATGCAGGACGAACCGGATTACATCGCCTTTGGCGCCCTTTTTCCATCCATGGTCAAACCCGACGCGGTGCGCGCCCCCCTGTCTTTATTCCAGGACGCGAAAACACTTCGCAAGCCCGGTTATATGCCCTCTCTCGTAGGCATCGGCGGTATCAACCGCCAGAATGCCCGCCTGGCCGTAGAGGCGGGCGCCGACAGTATCGCCGTCATCACGGGTCTTTTTGAAGAGTCCGATATTCTCGGCGCTGCGCAATGGTATTCGGCTCTGTTCAATGAACACGCAGCGCCATCGTGATCGCCCTCACGGCTTTTACCCGCCGGCACGCTCCGCTTTTTACCGCGACAGACGACCCGGCAACGTGTCTCAGCCGATTGCAGTCATATATAGCGAGGTGCCGGTCACCCGCCAATTACTCCTTTCATTTTTCCCGAAGAAGATTTGATTATGTCCCAGAACGAAATACTTTTTAAACGCGCCCTTCAATCCATCCCAGGAGGCGTCAACTCGCCGGTGCGGGCATTTCGCTCGGTCGGTGGCACGCCGCGCTTCATCAAGCGTGCCAAAGACGCCTATCTGTGGGATGCCGACGGCACGCAATACATTGACTATCTGGGTTCCTGGGGCCCGGCCATTGTCGGCCACGCCCACCCCGAGGTCGTCGCGGCCGTGCAGCGCGCCGCCGAATCCGGCCTGTCGTTCGGCGCACCGACCGAAGCCGAATCCCAGCTGGCCGAAGCCATTATCGCGCGCATCCCGTCCATTGAAAAAGTACGACTGGTCAGCTCCGGCACCGAAGCCACAATGAGCGCCATCCGCCTGGCCCGTGGCGCCACCGGCCGCAACAAAATCATCAAGTTCGAAGGCTGCTACCACGGTCACGCAGACAGTCTGCTGGTCAAGGCAGGCTCAGGACTGCTGACCTTCGGCAACCCGACCTCTTCCGGCGTTCCCGCCGAATTCGTGGCCCATACGATTGTGCTGGACTACAACGACCTGGACGCGGTCAAAGCTGCATTCGCTGAATACGGGCAGGAGATCGCCTGCATTATTGTCGAACCCATCGCCGGCAATATGAATCTGATCAAGCCCGCGGAAGGGTTTCTGGCGGGCCTGCGCAGCCTGTGCAGTGAACACGGCGCCCTGCTGATTTTCGACGAAGTCATGACCGGTTTTCGCGTAGGTCCACAAGGCGTACAGGGCCTGTCGGGCGTCACGCCTGATCTGACCACCCTGGCCAAAGTCATCGGCGGCGGCATGCCCGTGGGCGCGTTTGGCGGCCGGGCCGACATCATGGACCAGATCGCGCCACTGGGGCCGGTTTATCAGGCAGGCACGCTGTCGGGCAACCCGGTATCGGTGGCTGCCGGGCTGACCACGCTGGAGATTCTGTCGCGCCCTGGCTTTTATGAACATCTGCAAACCCAGTCGGCCAAACTGGTCGCCGGCCTGCAGGACAAAGCCAAAGCGGCTGGCGTGCCTTTCTGCGCCGACTCGGTCGGGGGCATGTTCGGCCTGTATTTCCGCGATACGGTGCCAACCTCGTTCGCGCAGGCGTCCGAGGTCAATCACGAGGCCTTCAAAACCTTCTTCCACGGCATGCTGGACAATGGTGTACACTTGGCGCCGTCATCATACGAAGCCGGTTTCGTCTCTGCCGCCCATAGCGACGAGATCATTGAGAAAACCCTTGATGCCGCTGGCCGGGCCTTTGCGCTTCTGTAATCAGGCAGTGGCCGTGCAGCCAGGCACGGCCTTGCAATGAAAAACCGGGCATCAGTCGAACAGACCGCCCGGCAGGGGAAATTTTTTCCGGATAAACCCGTTTTCTCATTGTGAAATAAAAAAAAAGCTACACTCAGGGTTATCCATAATATGTTAAAGGTGTTGAAGCTGTATGGCTGTAAACTTAAATATACCTGACGAATCCGCTATCTATCCGGTAGCCGGAGTTGAAATCGGCATTGCCCAGGCCGGGATAAAAAAGCCCGGTCGCGACGACCTCACATTATTCAAATTCACGCCGGGGACCTCTGTGGCCGGGGTGTTCACGCGTAACCGGTTTCGTGCTGCGCCTGTGCAAATTTGCGAGTCCCGCCTGGCGGCAAGCAACGCTATTCGTGCATTAATTATCAATACCGGCAATGCCAACGCCGGCACCGGTGCCGATGGCCTGGAACGTGCATTCGAGACATGCCGTACGCTGTCCAAGGAACTGGGTCTGCTTGAAGAAGAGATCCTTCCTTTTTCAACCGGCGTGATTCTGGAACCGCTGCCGGTTGAAAAGATCACCGCTGCCGTGCCCCAATGCATTCGTGCTCTGGACAAAAACGCCTGGTTCCAGGCGGCCCACAGCATCATGACCACCGATACGCTGCCCAAAATCTGCTCCAGACAGCTGACGCTGGACGGACGCAAGGTCACCATCACAGGTGTCAGCAAGGGCGCCGGCATGATCCGACCGAATATGGCCACCATGCTCGGCTTTGTGGCCACCGATGCAGAAATCGCCCCCGCCCTGCTCAAGGAACTGGTCAAGGACATCGCCAACCGCTCCTTTAACCGCATCACGGTCGACGGCGACACGTCTACAAACGACTCGTTCATTGTTATTGCCACCGGCCAAAGCGGCGTGCAGGTCCAGGACGCGCAAAGTCCTCACTACGAGGCCATCCGCGAAGAGCTGACCGCTGTAGCCCTGGAGCTGGCGCAAAAAATCGTCCGCGATGCCGAGGGTGCCACCAAATTCATTACCATTCAGGTCGACGAGGCAGAAAGCAGCCAGACAGCGCTGAAAATCGCCTACGCCATCGCCCACTCTCCCCTGGTCAAAACTGCGTTTTACGCCTCTGATCCGAATCTGGGCCGGATCCTGGCCGCCATTGGCTATGCCGGGGTCGATGATCTGAATGTCGGCGCCCTGCGCCTGTGGCTTGATGACGTGCTGGTTGCCTCTGAGGGCGGCCGCAATCCGGATTACCGTGAAGAAGACGGCCAGCGCATCATGCAGCAGCCTGAAATCGTCGTGCGGGTTGCCCTGGGACGCGGCAAGACGTCCGAAACCGTCTATACCTGCGATTTTTCCCACGAATACGTTAGTATCAACGCGGACTACCGTTCCTGATAAAAAGCGGCACACGTGAGCATCCATCAGGTCTGGCGTGATCTTGAATGGTTGATTCATTCGCCTGATCTGCTTTCTGCGGATGCCGGCGTGCCGCTTGCAAAATGGCCTGATGCCGTATTGAAGGCGATCGAGCAATGGCTGATCCAGGAACGCGATGCGCCTTGTGTGATCGATCACGCTTTTTCGTCCCCCTATCGCCGGCTCGGCCTGTATGCAGAGGCTTTGCTTGGTGAAGCGCTCAAACACGCCCCTGTGCAGCTGCTGGCCCAACACGCCGCGGTTCATCTGGTCAACCCACACAAAGGATCACAAAGCGCGCGCCAGACCGTGGGGGAACTCGATTATGTCTGGCGCGACGAACTGAGCCAACGGATCTGGCACTGGGAACTGGCGGTTAAGCTCTATCTTTATTTACCCGCGACAGTCACGTTCAGCGGCGGGCTCGACCAATTTGCAGGGCTGCAACGACGCGACACTCTGGCTCGCAAAACGACCAGGCTGCGTGATCACCAGCTTGTATTGAGCTCGCTGCCAACGGTATCAGCAATGCTGGGGGCGCCTGTCAATGAGGCAGCAGCCTATCTCAAGGGCTGGCTGTTTTACCCCCTGTCAGGACCATACTGGGATGATTACGCGTTGCCTGATTGCGCGACACGCCGCATGCTCAATCCCCAGCATCTCAAGGGGTGGTGGCTGACCGAGACGGCATTCAGAGAACGCCTGAACCAAAGCCAGCCCCGTCATGGAGCCGCTGCATGGCGCTGGCGAGTCGTCCCCCGCCTGCAATGGCTTGCGCCTCAGCAGGCCATTGCAGCCGATACACTGGACAATTCGGCGCTACTGGCGCTATTGCTTGCCTGGCGCACTGCGCGCGCCGCACAGACTGATCCGCGCCCCGGGCTGTTGATTGCAGCCATGGCACCATCGGACACAGAAGCCCGGCACCATGAGCGCAGAGGAAATTCGAGCGCTGTGGCAGATCAATGGGGGCCCCTTACATCTGGCGCGGAACCGATCTACAACGAGATTCACCGTGGCTTCGTCGTAGCCGACGATTGGCCTGAAGGTAGCATGAAGGCGCCCGACCCGGAAAATTGACGGCAGAAATACCACAGTGAGGCTTTCGGGAACGGTCATTGTCCTGTTTTTACAAACAAGCGATTGATTTTTTTGACTTTTTAATTCGTTTCGGAGTAGAATAGCGGGCTTAGCGTTGAAATTTGCTAATTTTTCGAATTTATTTTAGAGGTTAACCCAAATGTACGCGGTCATAAAAACCGGAGGCAAGCAGTATCGTGTTGCCGAAGGTCAAAAACTCAAGGTAGAACAGATACCGGCAGACATCGGGCAAGAAATCTCGCTAGACCAGGTTCTGTCAGTGGGCGAAGGCGAAACACTCAAAGTGGGTGCTCCCTTGGTTGCTGGCGCTGTGGTTAAAGCCAAAGTTCTTGCACATGGACGTCATGACAAGGTGAAAATTTTCAAAATGCGCCGTCGCAAGCATTATCAGCGTCACCAGGGCCATCGCCAGAATTACACCCAGATCGTCATCGAAGCAATTACTGCTTGATCCGTTCGTTAACAGCATAACAGGAGCTTAATCATGGCACAGAAAAAGGGCGGCGGCTCAACCCGCAACGGCCGCGACTCGGAATCCAAACGACTGGGCGTAAAAGCCTTCGGCGGTCAGGTTATTCCAGCCGGTTCAATCATTGTTCGTCAGCGTGGCACACGTTTTCACCCGGGTACCAATGTCGGTATGGGTAAAGATCACACCCTGTACGCACTGGTAGACGGCAGTGTTTCCTTTGCACACAAAGGCGCACTCAACAAGCATACCGTTTCCATCACAAAGGCTGAATAAACCTTTCCCGGACACCACATGCAGTGCCGTTCACTTGTCGCCAGGTGAACGGCATTTTTTATTCTGCAGCAAACTCTGATACATTCAGGGCTGTACGCATGGATAATAATAATTATTATGCGGCGACGTTATTCACTTAAAGACCACAGGACCCATCATGAAATTCGTTGACGAAGCGACGATCGAAGTCATCGCCGGCAAAGGCGGCAACGGGGCGGCGAGTTTTCGTCGCGAAAAATTTATTCCCAAAGGCGGTCCTGATGGTGGCGATGGCGGCCGGGGCGGAAGCATTTATGCCGTGGCCGACAGAAATATCAACACGCTGATCGACTTTCGCTACGCCCGCCTGCACCGTGGCAAGAACGGCGAGAACGGACGCGGCTCCGATCAGTACGGCGCTGCTGCGCCAGACATCACACTGCGTGTGCCAGTCGGCACGGTCATTCATGATGCCGACACCAACGAGCAACTGTTCGACCTGGCCCACCACGGCATGCAAGTCACGCTGGCGGCTGGCGGCCAGGGCGGCATGGGCAACCTGCACTTCAAGTCCAGCGTCAATCGTGCGCCCCGCCAGTTCACCTACGGTAAAGAAGGCGAGCAGCGCAAGCTGCGGCTGGAACTCAAAGTGCTGGCCGATGTAGGCCTGCTGGGCATGCCCAACGCCGGCAAGTCCACACTGATCACCCGCATTTCCAACGCCAAGCCCAAAATTGCAGACTATCCGTTTACCACGCTGCACCCGAATCTGGGCGTGGTCCGGACGTCTCCATCGCGCAGTTTTGTCGTGGCCGATATTCCCGGCCTGATAGAAGGCGCCTCTGAAGGCGCCGGTCTGGGCCATCTTTTCCTGCGACACTTGTCCCGCACGCGGGTTCTGCTGCATCTGGTCGATGTATCCAGTGTCGACCCAGACCAGGACCCGGTACAGGAAGCAGCCAATAATGTACGGGCGATTGCCGAAGAGCTGCGCAAGTATGACGCTGACCTGTATGCCAAACCGCGCTGGCTGGTCCTCAACAAACTGGATGTGGTCAGCGACCCGCAAGACGTCCAGGCGCAACTGTGCCGCGAGCTTGACTGGCAGGGCCCCGTATTTGCTATTTCTGCGCTCTCTGGCGAAGGCACCCAGGCGCTGATCTGGGCGCTGCAGGATTATCTGGATGAAGAAAAAGGCCGTGAGATGGTCGAACAGGACAAAAAGGAAGGCATCTATATGCCCGAAGACCCGCGCTTTGACGAATCGCGCGGTGATCTAACGGACGCCGGGCAATAACCGGCTGACTTTCCTACCCTTTTTCTTGAACTGGATTTTTGCAATAATGAGCGATTTCGTTTCTTCAGTGGCCACCGCAAGACGCATCGTGGTCAAAGTGGGCTCCTCCCTGGTGACCAATAACGGCCAGGGTCTGGACCCGAAGGCCATTGGAGAATGGTCATCGCAAATTGCTGCATTATGCCGCCAGAACAAGCAGGTTATTCTGGTCTCCAGCGGCGCCATTGCCGAAGGCATGGCACGGCTCAAATGGAAGACCCGCCCCAAAGTCATGAGCGAACTGCAGGCGGCAGCAGCCGTCGGTCAAATGGGGCTGGTCCAGGCGTATGAATCGGCTTTTGCCGCACACAATATACGCGCGGCGCAAATCCTGCTGACCCACGAAGACCTGACTGATCGGCTGCGCTATCTGAACGCCCGCTCCGCCCTTTTCAAGCTGCTGGAACTGGGCGTTATTCCGATCGTCAATGAAAACGATACCGTGGTGACCGATGAAATTCGATTAGGCGATAACGACACGCTGGGCGCTGTCGTCAGCAATCTGATCGAAGCCGATGCCCTGGTAATTCTCACAGACCAGCGCGGACTCTATGACAGTGACCCCCGTCACAATCCGGATGCACGCTTTATTCATCTGGCCACGGCCGGTGATCCCCAATTGCAGAAAATGGCCGGCGGCGCCGGCAGCCACGTGGGTACGGGCGGCATGCTGACCAAAGTGCTGGCCGCGCAGCGGGCTGCCAGCAGCGGCGCCTCCACCGTCATTGCCTCAGGCCGTGAAGAACGGGTGCTTGAGCGGCTGGGCCGCGGTGAGGCCATCGGCACCGAGCTGCGCGCTTCTGCGACCCTGCGTTCAGCCCGCAAGCAGTGGATGGCCGACCATTTGCGCCTGCCAGGCAAACTGGTGCTCGACGACGGCGCACTCAAAGCGCTGACGGAACAGGGCAAGAGCTTGCTGGCGGTCGGCGTGGCCGATGTCATCGGTGAATTCGAACGCGGCGATGTGGTTGCCTGCACCGACAGCCAGCATCGGGAAGTGGCCAGAGGGCTGGTCAATTACTCTTCAGCCGACACACGCCGGATCATGCGGCACCCTACCCGGGAAATTGAAAGCATCCTGGGTAACTGCCGCGACGAAGAACTGATTCATCGCAATAATATGGTGGTTCACAACCGATTGTAAGAGCTCACAGCTGTTTAGAACACAAGCGTCCGCAGCGCACTTTCCTGGCTGACGGCCGCTTGATCAGGAAATCAGACATTATCAGAGTCTCGATCAATTTCCGGGCTACACCGGGCTGATTTCAAAAGTGAATATTACGAAAACAATATCCGGATGTTGGTATTGATAGCGGCATATTCAATATCCAATAAACAGACGCATCACAAATAAGCCTGTATGCCGAATATAGCCCCTGTTTGTCAGGTCTATGACAAACGCCTTGCGTTAACAACTGAAAATTTTTTTCAAAAAACGTAAAAACATGACAATTGTTAATGCAATTATTAGAAATCCGGCTATCATTTAGTGCTGCAGTTTACCGAATGTAACATTTTTATGGTTTTATCACATATGGCTACTCGCAAAAATATCGACCCCACGCCAGACCTGCGTGCCGCCGCAAAACTTCGTACCTTTGCGGAACGACTTCACTATCTTCGCAAGATTCATCATGGCATGAATCAAAACGAACTGGCCCTTGAACTCGGTGTATCGCAAAGCACAATCGCCAATTATGAAATGGGTAATCGCAGAATCAGTCCATCAGCGCAAATTGTCAGCCGACTGGCTGTATTTTTCGGCGTCAATTCTGATTGGCTGATCAACGGCACATTGCCCATCCTTCCGGAAAAAAACTATGTTTCTCCGGAAATCGCTGTGCGTGACGCTCTGTTCAAATCTCTGACCAAAAAAGAGAACAATGCCCTGATCGCCCTCAACGGCCGTCAGCGCAAGGAACTCAGCGCGCAGATCAAGGCGTATCTCAAGGACATCTGATTCACGACTGAGCCGATAGCGTTCAATATGAGAAATGGCCACGAGCGGCGTTTGCCGCGCGTGGCCATTCCTGTATCTGGCAGGGCATTAGGAAACGGATACGTCAGCGCGTACCCTGCCCTGGTCAGCATTCTGCCGCCCCAGGACCGTCAACTATCCCGGATATCAACCAGCCAGCCCTTCTTACGCCTCTACGGTTTCATCCGGCACTTTGCTGGCGTCATGAAAATCCACCGACGGATTGATCACCGGCTTGACCACACCGGTCCGAATCAGAAAATCACCGAACCCTTCGTCTGTATGACGCGCCTGCGCCCATTGACCGATCTGCTCATCCAGAATCTCAAGAATCTGCTCTTCGGTAATATTTTCCTTATACAAACGAGGAATCCGTGTGCCGATCCGGTTGCCACCCAGGTGCAGGTTATATCGGCCGACCGCTTTTCCGACCAGCCCCACCTCGGCAAGCATGGCTCGTCCACAGCCATTCGGGCAGCCCGTCACACGCGTGATAATAAAATCATCTGTCAGCCCATGACGCGCCATAATCGCATCAATATGATCGATAAAAGCGGGCAAAAAGCGTTCGGCTTCAGCCATGGCCAGCGGACAGGTTGGCAATGCCACGCAGGCCATGGAATTTTGTCGCTGTAAAGTAACACTGTCGCTGATCAGGCCATGATCGCGCGCCAGCTTCTCAATTTTTGCCTTGTCGCGCTGCGCCACATTCGCCACGATCAGATTCTGATTGGCAGTCAGACGAAAATCACCTTTGTGAATGCGTGCAATCTCGCGCAAGCCGGTCTTCAGCGCTTTATCCGGATAGTCGAGCACGCGCCCGTTCTCAATGAACAAGGTCAGGTGCCAGTTTTTATCGATGCCATGAACCCAGCCGATGCGATCTCCCCTGTCGGTAAACTCATAGGGACGAATTGGCTCAAAGGAGAACCCCATGCGCTTTTCCACTTCCGACTTGAACGCCTCCAGACCCACCCGCAAAATGGTATAGCGTGTCTTGGCGGCCTTGCGATCGCTGCGGTTGCCCAGATCGCGCTGCGCCGTGACCACGGCTGCAGCCGTATCCAGGGTTTTCTCAAGCGGCACAAAACCAAACTCGTAGGCCGTGGTGGGAAAGGTCGCCGTATTGCCGTGCTCCATGGACAAACCACCGCCAATCAACACGTTGAATCCGATCAGTTCTCCATCCTCCTGAATGGCAATGAAATTCAAATCATTGGCATGCAGATCCACATCATTTTGCGGGGGAATAACAACCGTGGTTTTGAATTTGCGCGGTAAATAGCTTTTGCCCAGAATCGGCTCCAGCGTATCGGTATCGGTACTTTGCACTTTCTCGCCGTCGAGCCAGATCTCCGCATACGCCTGGGTTTTTGGCAGCAAATGTTCGGATATTTTTTTCGCCCATTCCCAGGCCTGCCTATGCAATTGCGACTCGACCGGATTCGATGTACAGAGCACATTGCGATTGACGTCGCCGGCCGTGGCGATCGAGTCCAGGCCAAGCTGATGCAGCCATTGATGCACAGGCTTGATATTATGTTTGAGCACGCCGTGATACTGGAACGTCTGGCGGTTGGTGATGCGAATACTGCCATACATGGTGTGGCTGGAGGCGAACTCGTCAATCCCCAGCCATTGCGCGGGTGTAATCACCCCACCCGGCATGCGACAGCGTAACATGACATTTTTCAATGGCTCCAGTTTCTGCTCAATACGCTCTGCACGAATATCACGGTCGTCCTGCTCGTACATTCCGTGAAAACGGATAATATTAAAATTATCCCCCCTGAAACCGCCGGTCAGCGGATCCTGCAGATCTTCGGCAATCGTGCCGCGCAAATAGTTGCTGTTGCCTTTGAGGCGCTCGTTATCCGACAGTTTGCCCGCCGGTGCTTTGATTTCACTCATCATTAATCCTCAATACACGTCGCGCTGGTAGCGGTGCGATTCGCGCAATTCGTCCAGATAGGCATCGGCATCATCGGCGCTCAGGCCGCCTTCCCTTGCAACGACCTCCAGCAGGGCCGCCTCGACATCCCTGGCCATGCGGCTGGCATCACCACACACATACAGATGAGCCCCGTTCTGCAGCCATTGCCACAGTTGCGCACCTTCCTTCAGCAGCTTGTGTTGTACGTATATTTTTTCATTCTGGTCGCGCGACCAGGCAAAGCTGTAGCGCGACAGTCGGTTGGATTTGGCCAGTTGCTGCCATTCGAGCTGATATAAAAAATCATCTTTGAATGACTGATTGCCAAAAATCAGCCAGCTCTCTCCGGCCTCGTCATTGGCGTCGCGTTTCTGCATGAATGCGCGAAACGGTGCAATACCGGTACCGGCGCCGATCATCACGATCGGCGTTGCAGGATCCTGCGGCATGCGAAAATGCGCCGACGGTTCGATAAAAATGTCTACTTCATCGCCTGACTCAAGCCGTCGATTAAGGTAACCGGACGCGCCACCGAGATACTGTTTCGCATCCTGTTCGTACTCGACCAGCCCGACGGTAATGTGCACTTCCTCACCCACCTCCTCCTGTGCGGACGCGATCGAATACAGGCGTGGCGTAAGCGGACGCAAAAGCCCGTGCAACTGATCGGCCGTCAAGGCTGTCGGCGCCCGCCTGAGCACGACGTCAATCGGCGTATTTGCGATATAGTCCTGGAGCAATTTACTGTCGGCAACCAGATCAAGCAGATCCTGATCCTGCGCGATCTGGGCATAGCCCTTGACGAACGCTGGCGTATTCTGGGTAATTTCCAGATGGCTGCTCAGCGCATCACGAATCTCCAGTGCGGTACCATCGGCCAGCGTCACCATTTCACTGCCCTCCAGACTGACGCAAGAGAGGATCGAGTCGACCAAAGCAGGATCATTTTTAAACCAGACGCCCAGTGCATCTCCGGGTTGATAGCGAATGCCGGAGTCACCCAGATCAAACTCCAGATGGCGTACATCTTTCTGCGATTGCCGGCTGGTGATTTTCTGATTGGTCAGAATCGTCGCAGTAAAAGGTTTCTCGCGCGTGTAGATCTGCTCGTGGACCTGAGGCTCGCTGATCAGCGCCTGAACAGAGGTTGCCGCATCAGCGGCAGGCGCATTGCGGCTTTCGTGCTCCACCAGCCACGCGACTGCTTTTTCCACCCACTCATCCGCAGATGCCTGAAAATCCAGATCGCAATCAACTCGATCGAACAGGCGCTGCGCGCCCAGTTGCGCCAGCTGGGAATCGAAATCCTTGCCTGCCTGGCAAAAGTCAGGGTACGAGCTGTCGCCCAGCGACAGCACGGCAAACTGCAATGACTTGACCTCGGGCGGCTTCTTGCCGAACAGTGCCTTGTGCAAGGTCAGTGCCTCTTCGGGCGGCTCGCCATCTCCCTGCGTCGAGGCCACGATCAGCACCAGGCGCTCGGAAGCAAGCTGGCGACTCTTGTAGTCCCCCGCGTTTTTCAGAACCGCCGCAACCCCTGCTGCCGTCAGCTTCTCCAGTAATGTCTGCGCAACACGACGGGCGTTGCCTGTCTGAGAGGCGGACAGAATCAAAACGGGAGCCAGCGCCTCTGCCGCGGCAGGTGCCGATGCTGCTGTGCCGGCAGCCGCCGGCAGCAACTCCATTTGCTGGCTGCGCGCCCACAAATAGCCGGACAACCAGGCTGTCTGTAGCGGGTTCAACCCCGAGAGGTTTTTCTGTAATTCGGAAAGCGTATCCGAATTTATCGGTAATCCCGATAGTGGTGGATAACTCATATGTCTAATTTCCCTGCGCACGGACAATACTCACAACAGCATTGGGATCATCAGATCCGCATCCTGCGCGGCTTGCCACTCATTGGTTTACTATTTATACGTATTTATACGGACTTCATCCTAGCAATGATTGCGCACTGCACGAACAACAGATATGTCATGTCCACATTACCGCTATCTATATAAGGCGCGCAGAGACGATAAAATGGGATTTATAACTCAAAGTAGTAAGCTATAAGCAGATATATATTTTTTCATTATTTGTAAAAACGCTACGATTACACTTGTAATAACGATATAACCGACCTTTCCTATTTCATTTGAATTTTATGCAGACCTTTCCCTTATTTGCCAATCTGGCAGGGCGTGCCGTCCTGGTGATTGGCGGCGGCACAGTCGCTGAGCGCAAAACACATGCGCTGCTGAACGCCGGCGCCTGTGTCCACCTGGGTGCCCCTGCGCTTACACCACAACTGCAATCATGGGTGGAAGAAGGCAAGATGCTGCTGCGGGGAAGCGCATTTGAGGCCGCCTGGCTCGATGATGTTTTTCTCGCCGTCGCAGCCACGGATGACGCCAGCGTCAACCAGACAGTATCGGACGCAGCCGAAGCGCGCAAAAAGCTGGTCAACGTCGTGGATAACCCACAGCTTTGCTCTTATATCGTTCCATCGGTAATCGATCGCTCACCGGTGCAAATCGCCATTAGCAGCAATGGCACGGCTCCCGTCCTGATCCGGCAATTGCGGCAGCAACTCGAAACACTCATTCCCCAGCAATTTGGCAATATGGCCGACATCGCCGGCCGCTGGCGCAGTGCCGTCAAAAAACAGCTGGGTTCAATTTCGGAGCGGCGACGTTTTTGGGAGACTCTGTTTGGCAGCCGTTTCGCCGGTGCAGCGCTGGCAGGCGACATTTCGGGCGCCGAAGCGCTGCTGCGCGAACAACTGGCGCAGGGCGTTCCCCAACATGGTGAAGTGACCCTGGTCGGCGCGGGACCTGGTGACCCGGGCCTGCTTACGCTCAACGCCCTGCAGGCCATCCAGCAGGCCGACATTGTCTTTCATGATGCGCTTATTTCAGATGAAATTATGTCGCTGATTCGCCGCGATGCCGAGCGTGTGCCGGTAGGCAAACGTGGCGGCCATCACTCGGTTCCACAGCAGGATATCAACAACCTGCTCATTGAACACGCCAAAAAGGGACTGCGGGTGGTACGTCTCAAAGGTGGGGATCCGTTTATTTTCGGTCGCGGCGGCGAAGAAATGCAGGCCGTCGCCAGCCAGGGTATCCCCTGTCGGGTTGTACCCGGCATTACTGCTGCACTGGGCGCATCAGCCAGTGCCGGCATTCCCCTGACCCATCGCGATCATGCCCAATCGGTCCTGTTTGTTACCGGCCATACCTGTCGTGACGAGAACGCCATAGACTGGGAGACCCTGGCCCGCCCGCGCCAGACGGTGGTTGTTTATATGGGCACGGTAAACGCAGCGAAGATCACCCGCGAACTGACGCAACGCGGTCGCTCGCCTGAAACGCCGGTCGCCGTTATCAGTCATGCTACGCGTACGTCGCAAAAAGTCTACACCGGTTCACTCACCGATCTGGATGTGCTGGCTTCGCAGGCGGCCGCACCCGCGCTGTTCATCATTGGCGAAGTTGCTGCGCAACAGCACGAAACCGGCGTTATCGGCTACACCAATCTCATCAATGAAGCGACAGCAAAACTGCCTCACGCCGCCTGATATTGCTGCATTACAACATAAATTCCCGCAGCCCAATCACTCGACCAATGGCTCGCAGATAACAGTCCAAAAACAGCTACATCATCTCTGGATCCACCGGATTGACTTGTCTGGATCCGTATAAGCTCCTATACTTCGGGGTTCAAGCAGGGGTACTGCGCCGTCGGCGTGGTTGAGAGAGTCCCTTTGTACCAGTACGGATAATGCCGATGCTGGGAGATCATTCGTCTACACGAAGGCTGTCCCGTATTCGGCTCCAATTTCAATTGTTTTGGAGCAAACATGAGTGCAAACCCAAAATTCCTGGCCGCCACGGCACAGGTTGATTCGGCCGCCATCCAGGCCCTTCCCCAATCACGCAAAATCTATGAACAGGGCTCCCGTCCCGACATTCGCGTGCCTTTTCGCGAAATCAGCCAGGACGATACGCCCACGCTGTTCGGCGGAGAAACCAATCCACCTCTGACGGTGTACGATACCAGCGGTCCCTATTCCGATCCCGAGGTGTCCATCGATATTCGCAAGGGTCTGCCGGAAGTGCGGCGCGCATGGATCGACGAGCGCCAGGACACCGAGGTATTGGCGGGCCCCAGCAGTGTCTATGGCCAGGAGCGTCTGGCCGATCCGAAATTGACGGCCATGCGGTTTGAACTGCAACGCCCACCACGCAGAGCACTGGCAGGACGCAATGTCACGCAAATGCATTACGCGCGCAAAGGCATTATCACGCCTGAAATGGAATACGTGGCCATCCGCGAAAACATGCGCATCGAGCAATATATTGAAAGCGTTCGCCAAAGCGGACCCGGTGGAGAAAAACTGGCAACACGCATCCTGCGCCAGCACCCCGGCCAATCCTTTGGCGCCGCCATTCCGAAGAAGATCACCCCCGAATTCGTGCGCGACGAAATCGCACGCGGACGCGCCATTATTCCGGCCAATATCAACCATCCGGAAATCGAACCAATGGCCATCGGCCGCAATTTTCTGGTCAAGATCAACGCCAATATCGGCAACTCGGCGCTGGGTTCCAGCATCAATGAAGAAGTCGAGAAAATGACCTGGGCCATCCGCTGGGGTGGCGACACCGTCATGGACCTGTCCACCGGCAAACATATTCACGAAACACGCGAGTGGATCATCCGTAACTCGCCCGTGCCTATCGGCACTGTACCGATTTATCAGGCACTGGAGAAAGTCGATGGCAAGGCCGAGGAACTGACCTGGGAGATTTTCCGCGACACCCTAATCGAACAGGCCGAACAGGGGGTGGACTACTTCACCATCCATGCCGGCGTTCGACTGCCCTTCATCCCCATGACAGCAGACCGCATGACCGGCATTGTGTCACGGGGCGGTTCCATCATGGCCAAATGGTGTCTGGCCCATCACGAAGAGAGTTTCCTTTATACGCATTTCGAAGACATCTGCGACATCATGAAAGCCTATGATGTCAGCTTTTCGCTGGGCGACGGCCTGCGTCCCGGTTCCGGTTACGACGCCAACGACGAGGCCCAGTTTGCTGAACTCAAAACACTGGGCGAACTGACCAAAGTCGCGTGGAAACACGACGTACAGGTCATGATCGAAGGTCCGGGTCACGTACCCATGCAAATGATCAAGGAGAACATGGACCTGCAGCTGGAGCACTGCGACGAGGCGCCCTTCTATACGCTCGGCCCGCTCACGACCGACATCGCACCCGGCTATGACCATATTACGTCCGGCATCGGCGCTGCGCTGATCGGCTGGTACGGTACCGCCATGTTGTGCTATGTCACGCCCAAGGAGCATTTGGGATTACCAAACAAAAAAGACGTCAAGGACGGGATTATTACGTACAAGATCGCCGCGCACGCCGCCGATCTGGCCAAGGGCCATCCTGGGGCGGCAATACGCGACAATGCACTGTCCAAGGCCCGTTTCGAGTTCCGCTGGGATGATCAATTCAATTTGGGTCTGGACCCCGATACGGCCAAGGAGTTTCACGACGAAACCCTGCCCAAGGATTCCATGAAAGTGGCGCATTTCTGTTCCATGTGCGGACCGCATTTCTGCAGTATGAAAATTACGCAGGACGTACGGGAATATGCGCAGCAACAGGGACTGTCGACAGACAAGGCCTTGCATCAGGGCATGCAGGAGAAATCCATTGAGTTCATGAAAAAAGGCGCCGAACTTTATCACAAAACCTGAGGCATTTTTTCTGTAAGAAAGCGAGGGTTCAGGGAACCCTTGCTCAGGTAGCCAAGGCGAGCGCGATCGGTCAACTTCGGAAAATACGATGTTGACATAACGGTCACGATTAAGTAAATTGAAACCTGAAACCGGTGGGGCCGTACCCACCGGTCCCTGATCAGTAAGCTGGCGTGCTATACAAAAGCGCCACCAGCACTATACCGGTCAGGATAAGTTGTAAAGCGATCTTGTTCATCGCAATCTCCTTATCAGGCAGGGCCCGGCTTCGGTCGGGCCCTTTTACCGTCTGTACTGCCCATCAGCACAGTACAAATATTCTGCCTTTCCGTTCAGGGTCTGAGGATAGCCTGTGATCCATTTGATCCCCTCGTAATAACCGTATACCGATCGCGTGTTCGACGCGATCAGACCAGCCGCCCGGTGTGACGCCTTGATTCTGAAAAGTAGATGCATGAGTTGATTGAATGGATCAATTCGTACAGATTCTTCGCATGAAGATACTCTGAGAATCATTCATTTCTTCTGACTTGATGACCCGGAAAATACGGTATTGACATAACCATCACGATTAAGTAAATTGAAACCCGAAATCGGTGGGGGGGAGACCCACCGGTCCCTGATCAGTAAGCTGGCGTGCTATACAAAAGCATCACCAGCACTATGCTGACCAGGATAAGTTGTAATACGATCTTCTTCATCGTATCCTCCTTATCAGGCAGGGCCCGGCTTCGGTCGGGCCCTTTTACCGTCTGCACTGCCCATCAGCACAGCGCAGATATTCTGCAGTTTTACCCGATGTCAGTGAATGCGGTTTGATCCAATATGTCACTCCGTCTTTTTCGCAAGTCTGCAATCACTGCCCTTAATCAAGCAGGCGTACCTCAAGCACACGCACCCGCGCTTTTATTTAGCTCACTCATTTATAATGTCAACACTCGTTTGAATGTAAAGACAATTCCAATGTCCAGAAGCGCGCCGAAAAAACACCAACCTGTTTACCGTCAAATGGAAACATATATCCGCGGCCTGATCGATCAGGGCGTGCTGGGTGCGGGCGATCAAGTCCCAACCGAAGTTGAACTCGCGCATCAGTTCAATGTCAGCCGGATGACTGCCAACAAAGCCATTACCCTCTTGCGAGAACAGGGGATATTGACCAGAACCGCCGGGCTGGGAACATTTGTCACACCCCGGCAAACTGAAGTTCCCATTATGGATATTGTCGACCTGCATGAAGAAATAAAGAATAACGGTGGACACTACCACGCCGAAATTATTCATCAGGAATACCGAACCATTTATGGGGACGCGGCATGGTGGTTGGGCATTCCCGCAGGGCATTCTGTAGCCTATCTGGAAGTCCTTCACTTTGACAATGATGTGCCCACCCTACTGGAGCAGCGCTATGTCAAGGCGGACTATGCCAAACAGTTTCTCCGGCAGGACTTTACAAAAAAAACAGCGACAGCATACCTTTTGGACCATTATCCCTTAAGCGAAATTGAGCAAAGTATAGAAGCCGTAAATGTCGATGAATCGATCGCACAACTATTGCAAATCAATCCATCCCAGGCCTGCCTGCGTATCTCCCGCCGGACTTGGTCAAAAGACCAGCTCATCAGCCACGCGAATTTATTTGCAGTAGGCGGACGCTATAAAATGCATTCACGATATCTTGCTTCTGCAAAATAAAATTGTCTGCAGCCTGAGAGCCAGAACATGAATGAGCCACCCCCTTGGTGGCTCAAGTTTCGTTTACAGTCTAAATCAGGGAAGTCACTAATTGATCCTTTGCCGATAAAACATAAAATACCAAATGTATACACATTTAAATTAATTTGCAATGCATTTGTCTACTCATAATTCTTTTGTACTGGAACGAGCAAAAATTGCAACATGGCAGGAGGGGCGGTTTTCCGTAAGGGATTTACACGATGTTCATATCGAAAACGGCTTGATCCGCTCGGTGCTCCCCTCTGCGACCGGACCATCTCATCCTGATGACGTTGCCCGTATTGACGTACAAGGACAACTTGTCACACCCGGACTGATTGATTGCCACACACACCTTGTATTCGGAGGCAATCGTGCTGCGGAGTGGAGTCAACGACAACGTGGTGTTTCTTATCAGGACATTGCCGAACAGGGGGGTGGAATTAACAGCACCGTGCGCGCAACACGCCAGGCAACTGAAGACGAACTCCTGCGCGCCGCGGTCCCTCGCCTGCGCAACTTAATGAGTGAAGGCGTGACGACTCTGGAATCCAAAACAGGATACGGACTGTCTTTGGAACATGAGCGCAAGCAACTGCAGGTGATGGATCTGCTCCAGACAAAATTTCCTGTCGAAATCGTCAAAACACTACTATGTGCTCATACCTTGCCCCCTGAATATAAAAACCGGCCTGACGACTTTATCAACCTGATATGCACTGAAATCATCCCCACTCTGGCGCGGGAAAAGGCCTTTGAGAGTGTCGACGTTTTTTGCGAAACGGTCGGATTTAATCTGGAGCAAACACGTCGCGTTTTTGTAACGGCACGCGCCCTGGGCTTTCCCGTGAAAGGCCATACCGAGCAACTTAGCAATTCGGGGGGCACCCAATTGGTCACGGCCTTCCATGGCCTGTCTGCAGATCATCTTGAATACCTGGATTCTGAGGGCGTTAACGCATTGCAACGGGCAGGTACTGTTGCAGTCCTGCTTCCTTTTGCCTTTTATTTTCTTGGCGAAACACAAAAACCTCCGGTTGACTTACTCCGCGAACATCACGTCCCAATTGCCGTAGCGACCGACTTTAACCCCGGCACGGCTCCCTTCGCCAGTCTGCGCTGGGCAATGAATATGGCCTGCGTTCAATTTGGACTGACTGTCGAGGAAGTCTGGGCTGGTGTGACATACCATGCTGCCCTTGCCCTGAACCGGGCAGACCGAATCGGGCGTATCGCCCCGGGATATCAGGCAGATTTACTGGTCTGGCAGACGCAGGACCCTGCCGACATTGTTTACGAACAAGGACAGAATTTTTTGAAACAGCGTTACTTCAAAGGGAAATCAACCCTGGCTTAACTCACGTAACGGCTTTTACTTCAATGTTGTATAGGAGAAAAAATGACCACTCGTGTTGATCACTCAAGAAAAATCAAAGCGCCTCGCGGGGCCACGTTAAATTGCAAGAACTGGCAAACCGAAGCAGCCTGGCGCATGATCCAGAACAATCTGGACCCGGATGTCGCCGAGCATCCGGACAGACTCGTTGTATACGGAGGCATTGGCCGGGCGGCCCGCGATTGGGAATGTTACGACAGAATTCTCGATGTACTTAAAAACCTGGATGCAGACCAGACATTGCTGGTGCAATCAGGCAAGCCGGTCGGAGTATTTCAGACACACAACGACGCGCCACGCGTACTCATCGCCAACTCCAACCTTGTCCCGCATTGGGCGAACTGGGACCACTTCAATGAGCTGGATAAAAAAGGGTTGATGATGTACGGTCAAATGACCGCTGGTTCATGGATTTATATCGCTTCCCAGGGAATCGTACAAGGAACATACGAAACTTTTGTCGCGGTCGCCAAACAGCATTTTGATGGCGACGCAAAAGGTCGCTGGGTATTGACAGGTGGGTTGGGTGGTATGGGCGGCGCACAGCCCCTGGCTGCCACCATGGCCGGGTTCAGTATGATTGCTGTGGAGTGCGATTCGTCGCGTATTGATTTTCGTATTCAGACACGGTATTGCGACAAAAAAGCAACCCGTCTGGATGAAGCACTGGCCATGGTAGACGAGGCCCGTCGCACAGGCCGGCCCGTATCTGTCGGTCTTTTAGGCAATGCGGCGGATATTTATGCTGAACTAGTCGCACGCAATATCACACCTGACGTGGTCACTGACCAAACGAGCGCACACGATCCTGTTCATGGTTATCTGCCTTCAGGCTGGACGCTGGAGCAGTGGAAAAGTGCCCAGCAACACGCACCGGATAGCATTACGCTGCCAGCCAAACAGAGTATGGCAAAACAAGTGAGTGCGATGCTGCAATTTCAGAAATGCGGCGCTGCTACATTCGACTATGGAAACAATATTCGCCAAATGGCCGAAGAAATGGGAGTCGAAAATGCCTTTGACTTCCCTGGCTTTGTACCCGCCTATATTCGCCCACTGTTTTGCCAGGGAATTGGTCCATTCCGCTGGGTCGCGCTATCAGGTGATCCCGATGACATTTACAAAACAGATCAGAAAGTGAAAGAGCTCATCCCCCATGATGCCCATCTTCACCACTGGCTGGATATGGCTAAAGAGCGGATTGCCTTCCAGGGACTGCCTGCACGTATTTGCTGGGTAGGCCTTAAGGACCGGGCACGCCTGGGACTTGCATTTAACGAGATGGTAAAAAACGGCGAATTGAAAGCCCCGATTGTCATTGGCCGGGATCACCTGGACTCCGGTTCCGTCGCGAGCCCTAACCGTGAGACCGAGAGCATGCGCGATGGATCCGATGCCGTATCGGACTGGCCGCTGCTGAATGCCTTACTCAATACCGCGAGCGGTGCGACCTGGGTGAGCCTGCACCATGGAGGCGGTGTGGGCATGGGCTTTTCTCAACATGCGGGCGTCGTCATCGTATGTGACGGGACAACGGAGGCAGCTGCACGTATCGGTCGGGTATTGCATAACGATCCCGCTACGGGAGTCATGCGTCACGCCGATGCCGGCTATGACCTGGCCATTCGTTGTGCTACAGAACAGGGGTTAAACCTGCCAATGATCAAATAACGGGCAAAAATGCAGACCCCTTCTATGAGTGAATCAGAAGGGGTCCGGTTTTTTAGCAAGGGTGCTTTATGACGGAACAGACTTCAGGAACCAATTATTCAACCATTACAAAAATTTTTATTCTAAGCGCAATAGGCATTTTTTTGTTTTTTGTGCCCATTACCCTGGCGGGCAAATCCACCATCCTGGTCGACCATGCCAGCGGCTATTTAATTAAAAACTTGAGACCGATAGCTCTGGTGTTATTGATGCTGCTTATGGTCTACGGCGTGCTGGGTCCGTTCCTGAACGGCAGATTCAAAGCATCCACCAGCGAGAAGATATTTACATTGTTTAAAGGATTTGGTTTGTTGCTCGGTGTAGCCTACTTGTTCGGGATAGCGCCAGAATGGGCCATGCAAGCCGATATGCTCCCCTTTTTATTTGAAAAGCTGTCCTTATCGGTAGGCATCCTGATTCCAATCGGCGCATTGGCGCTGACATTTTTGGTTGGTTTCGGATTGATGGAATTTATTGGCGTATTCCTGGAACCCTTCATGCGCCCGGTATTCAAAACCCCCGGCACCTCTGCCATTGATGCGGTTGCGTCATTTGTCGGGAGCTATTCGATCGGATTGTTAATCACAGACAGAGTATATTGGTCCGGAAAATATTCGCTGCGAGAAGCCACCATTATCGCAACCGGCTTTTCTACCGTATCGGCAACGTTCATGCTGGTCGTGGCAAAAACACTGGGCCTGATCGATCATTGGAATTTTTACTTTTGGTCGACACTGATCGTCACCTTTGCCATCACGGCGATTTGTGCACATTTGCCTCCCATAAGAGGGCTGAGCAATGATGCGAAGAACCGTGTTGATCAACCCAAACCGGAAAATCGGCTCGTCGAAGCTATTGAGGCAACACAACGCCATTACGATCAACTCCCACCCTGGCATAAGCTGTTTCTATCCGATTTTAAAGATGGCGTGAACATGGCTGCAATTGTGGCTCCGTCTATTTTGGCGATTGGCTTTATTGGTCTTATCCTCGCCAAATATACCTTCGTCTTTGATGTCATAGGGATTGTTTTAAAGCCCGCCTTATGGTTGACCGGCTTTGAACATATGACGCAATACAGCGACGCGCTGGCCTCTGGCCTGGCAGAAATGTTTCTACCGGCCATTTTATTGAAGAATACCGATCTGAGCATTCGATATATCGCAGCTGTGGTATCCGTAAGCAGTATTATATTTTTCTCCGGAAGCATTCCTTGCATGCTGGCGACACGGATTCCTCTGAATCTAATTCGCCTGATTGTCATTTGGATCATTCGTACAGTCATCGGTATCGTTCTGGCCTCAATATCACTGCGGATCGGGCAGGCATTTGGATGGATCTGAATATGCCAATTCTTGTTTATTCCGTTATGCACTTCTGACGATTTATCAACACGGCGGGACCGGATTGGGTGTTATACCGCAAGTATCTCAACCGCTTCGGCCACGCCTGACACCGTACATCCTGGTTGCGCCGATCCCCGTTGCATCGACACCCGATGCGCCACCGCCTTGCCAATAATCAACAGCGCCGGACTGCCCAGTCCCGCCGCGCTGATATCTGCCGCCATGGCACCCACGGTTGTCACCAGACTGCGTTCATTCCGGCAGGTCACGCGCTCAACAACAGCGACCGGCAGGTCGGCGGCAAAACCGCCTTGCAGCATCTCCCATTGCAATTGTTCCTTTCTGGCCATGCCCATATAGCACACCAGCGTCAGCCCGCTGCGCGCCAGGGTCTGCCAGTCATGGGTGGTGCCATCGGCAGTATGCACCGTCACAAAAGCCACGCCACGCGCCACTTCGCGATGCGTCAGAGGCAGGCCCAAGGCGCTGGCCGCCGCCAGTCCTGCCGTCATTCCGCCCACCGCCTCAACTGCGATGCCTCGATCCCGCAGCCACGCCAGCTCTTCTCCGCCACGGCCGAAAATAAAAGGGTCTCCTCCCTTGACCCTGGCAACCTGCAAACCTGATTGGGCATAGCGCGCCATCAGACGCAGAATAAACCCTTGTGCCGTAGACACGCAGCCACCACGCTTGCCTACCGGCACGATGCGGACATGTGTGGGCGCCAGTGCCAGAATGTCGTCGCTGACCAGATCATCGACCAGCCAGACATCCACACTCTGCAAGGTGCGATAGGCTTTGAGCGTCAGCAGTTCCGCGTCGCCGGGGCCGGCGCCGACCAGCCACACTTTGCCTGCGGCCACCGTATTATTCGTTTGACTGGAAGAAATCGTCATCATGCCTCCGTGCCAGCGTACTGGCTGATCATGCGGTTGATTTGCACGACACAGGACCCGCAACCGGTGCCGCAATTGAGCGTCTGTTTCAGGGCGGGCAGATCCAGGCCGCGGCGGATGCCATCGATGATGGCCTGATCGGTCACGTTGTTGCAGGCACACACCGTCCGCGTACGCGGGGTGAGCGTTGACTTGCCCATCAGCACAGCCAGCAGCGGTTCAGGCCGCACACCGGTGTCGGCCCAGTGATTGAGCGCCGCTTCGGCGCCCAGGCCGGCGCCCGCCAGTAAATAAACGGTCACGCCGGCATCCTGGCAGCGAACGCGCCGATAAATGCCGCGTGCCGGATCGTCGAAACTCACATCCGTATCGGCAATGCCCAGTTGAATCAGCAGACGTTCAAGTTGCGCAGACGCGGGCGTTGTGCTGGCGGCGAACCGCAGGCGAAGCCCACCGCCGCCCGTTGCCACTGGTACGGCAACGGCGTAGTCAAATTCGTCCAGCCAGCCAGACAGGGTGCGCTGCAGTGCGGCGGCGTCGCCCCGAATCCACGCCACCGCCTCCCATTGCGGCCGAAAAGCGTTCACTGCAATCACGCAATGCTTCAGTTCCGGCTGGAAGGAATATGGATCGGTCGCGCCATGTGTGAGTACATTGATTCCGCCGCCGCCCATCGCACGGCTTCCCCAATGCATGGGCAGGAAGGCGCAGCCTGGGGTAAGTGAATCATCTGCCTGCACCGGCAATACTATTTGCCCGCGACGGGACTTGACCCGGGTCAGGGCCTGATCTGCCAGACGGTAGCGCGCCATGTCCGACGGATGCAGGTAAATAGCGGGTTCCTCCACATGACGGATCAGTGTTGCTGACAAGCCGGTGCGTGTCATCGTATGCCAGTGATCGCGCAGGCGGCCGGTCGTCAGGCGTAGCGGAAAATGTGCCGAGATCGTTTCGGCCGGCGCATTAAAGCCCACGTCAATGAAGTGTGCGCGCCCGTTGCCGGTGGGGAACCGGCCCTCGCTGTAAAGGCGCACCGTACCCTCGTTTCGGTAGGGCCACTGTACCGGACCCGTTTTCTCCAGCAGCGGGTAATCAAGCGTGCTGTAATCCAGGTCCCGACCAGCGGTCAGACGGGCATGCTCGGCAAAAATATCGGCTTCAGCCTGATACTCGAAAAGCGCCGCCTTGTGTGGCGCCCATTTTTGCGCGACCCGGCGCGCCACCTGTTGCACGATTTTCCAGTCTGAGAGCGCCTCGCCCGGTGCTGGCACGGCCGCCCGTACACGGCTGATGCGCCGCTCCGAATTGGTCATCGTGCCGCTTTTTTCCGGCCATGTCGCTGCCGGCAGGATCAGGTCGGCGAACGCCAGTGTTTCCGCATCGGCAAAGGCCTCCTGCACGATGACAAAGTCCGCCTGCTGCAGCGCTTTGCGAACGCGGTTCTGATCGGGCAGCGACTGGGCGGGGTTGGTTGCCGCGATCCATAACACCCGGATGCGCTTGTCCAGCAGCGCATCGAACATGGCAATCGCGGGCACGCCGGGCGCGTCGGGCAGGCAATCGACGCCCCACAGGGCGGCCACCTCATTGCGGTGAACGGCACTGGCCGGATCCCGGTGGCCCGGCAGCAGTGTCGCCATGGCGCCCGCCTCCCGTCCGCCCATGGCATTGGGCTGTCCTGTCAGAGAAAACGGGCCGGAGCCGGGCCGCCCCAATTGCCCCGTCGCCAGATGCAGATGAATGAGCGCCATATTCTTGGCGGTTCCACTGCTGGATTGGTTCAATCCCATGGTATACAGCGACAGGGTAGCAGGGCTTTGCGCAAACCATCGCGCCGCCGTCACAATATCGTCTGCGGCAATACCACATACATCCTGGGCTGCGGCCGGCGTAAATTCGCGAATTCGCTCTTTCAGCGCAGCGAACCCGTCCGTAGACTGTGCAATGTAGTCCTGGTCCAGCAGGCCCTCCCAGACCATCACGTTGAGCATTGCGTGAAACAATGCCACATCGCCCCCGGGCGTCACGGCCAGATGCAGATCGGCAGCCTGTGCAGTATCGGTATTGCGCGGGTCGATCACAATGATTTTCATATGCGGTCGTGCCTGCCGGGCCCGCATCAGCCGCTGGAACAGGACAGGATGAGCATAGGCCATATTGGAGCCGGCAATCAGCACGGTATCGGCCAGCTCGATGTCCTCGTAGCTGGCGGGCGGCGCATCGGCGCCCAGCGTCATTTTGTAGCCCGCCACGGCACTGGACATGCACAGGCGGGAATTGGTGTCAATGTTATTGGTTCCGATCAAAGCGCGCGCCATTTTATTGAAAATGGCATAGTCTTCGGTCAGGAGCTGGCCCGACAGATAGAAACCCATGGCATCCGGCCCGTGCTCACGCACAGTATCGACTATCGTTTCCGCTGCCAGGTCAAACGCGTCGGACAATGCGAGCTCCCGGTATGCGCCTGTTACTCTGTCGCGCACGCGGGCACGCAACACCCGACTCGTGTCACGTCGGACTGTTTCTGCCAGCGCAGATCCCTTGCTGCACAACCGCCCCATATTGGACGGATGATCGGGATCGCCTTCAACAGAGATCACCTGCTCACCCTTGCTGCGCACACGCACCCCGCAGCCGGTGCCGCAATAGCAGCAAATCGAGCGCGTAACCCGTATTTCATCCGGCATATCACGAATGAACTGAAGCGGCGACGGGGCATCCATGATCCCTACCTCGCTTCCAGATCCAGGCACACCTGGTCATGCTCAATTTTCACCGCAATCGTGTTGACGCATCCCTCATCGGGCGCCTGCACCTGCCCCGTCGCCAGATCAATCACCATGCTGTGTAACGGGCACGTCACCGCCGCGCCATGCACCAGGCCGGCAGACAAGGGGCCACCCTTGTGCGGGCAGCGATCGGCGATCGCATACACGCGACCTTCCCCGCTTCTGAAAACAGCAATATCGTCGTGCCCCTGACGGCGTACAACCCGGGCCCCGCGTGCAGGGATATCATTGACGGCGCACACAGGCGTCCATTTTTCGCAGACTTTCATCGTGACCTCAGACATTCAGGGTTTCAAATTCGGGAGCGGATATACGCTTTTCCACACGGTCCTGCCACGGGTCCTGTTCAAAAGACAAGGCAAAGCGCAGGCGAGCGTAAAGGGCACGCCGATTATCGGCATTGGCGATGACCTGTTCTTTTGCATGATCCAGACCGACGCGCGCCAGATAATGCACCGTGCGTTCCAGATAAAAGGCCTCTTCCCGATAGAGCTGAAGAAAGGCACCGCAATACTCCAGCACCTCGTCGTGCGTGGGCACCTTGACAAAGAACTGTGCGACTTCCGTTTTAATGCCGCCATTGCCGCCAACATAGATTTCCCAGCCGGAATCGACTGCAATAATGCCCACATCCTTGATCCCGGATTCGGAGCAGTTGCGCGGGCAACCAGAGACCGCCAGCTTGACCTTATGCGGGCTCCACATGCCGACCAGGTCTTTTTCAAGGGCGATGCCCATGCCCGTTGAGTCCTGCGTACCAAAGCGACAGAACTCGCTGCCCACGCAGGTTTTCACCGTACGCAGACTCTTGCCATAAGCATGCCCCGAGGGCATATCCAAATCTTTCCAGACACCGGTCAGATCTTCCTTGCGTACGCCCAGCAAGTCGATGCGCTGACCGCCGGTCACCTTGACCATGGGAATCGCATACTTGTCAGCCACATCTGCAATACGCCTTAACTCCGCCGAATTGGTCACACCGCCCCAGATACGAGGAACGACAGAATACGTGCCGTCCTTCTGGATATTGGCATGCATGCGTTCGTTGACGAGGCGGGATGCGCCATCATCCCGCGCTTCTCCCGGCCAGGTCGACAGCAGATAATAATTGAGCGCCGGCCGGCAGGTTGCGCAGCCGTCCGTGGTACGCCACTCCATAAAATGCATGGCATCTGCAATCGTCGTCAAATGCTGTTCGCGGATGACCTTGCGGGCCTGCCCATGTGTCACATCGGTGCAACCGCAAATGGGTTTGGCCGATTTGGGCTTGACATCGGCTGCGCCCCCGACGCAGTTGATCAGGATCTGTTCCACCAGACCCGTGCAGGAGCCGCAGGAACTGGATGCCTTGGTGTGCTTTCTGACATCGTCGACGGTAAACAGACCCTGCTCCCGTATTGCCTTGACGATGGTTCCCTTGCATACGCCATTGCAGCCGCAGACCTCCACGCTGTCCGCCATGCCCGCGACGGTATTTTCACCTGCGTGCCCGGCATCGCCGACAGCACCTTCGCCGAACATCAATTGATCCCGAATTTCGTGTATGGACTTGCTTTCCCGGATCAGCCTGAAATACCATGCGCCGTCTGCCGTGTCTCCGTAAAGGCAGGCGCCGACCAGTTTGTCGTCCTGCACGACCAGTTTTTTGTATACGCCACCCTCGGGATCCGCAAGCGTAATACATTCCGTATTTGCATTGCCGATAAAATCGCCGGCAGAAAACACATCGATACCGGTGACCTTCAGTTTGGTCGAAGTCACACTGCCTTCGTAGCGTGCAATACCGTGCATAGCCAGGTGATTGGCCGCGACCTTGGCCTGTTCAAACAGCGGAGCAACCAGACCATAAGCCGTTCCACGGTGGCTGACACATTCACCCACTGCATAAATACTGGGGTCGTAGGTTTGCATGGTATCGCTGACTACGATCCCGCGGTCCACATGCAGGCCCGCCTTTTGCGCGAGCGCAAAATTGGGTCGTATGCCGACCGCCATGACGACCAGGTCAGTCTGCAGTTCATGTCCATTGGAGAAACGGATCGCGCCGACGCGACCGTGCCCATCATCGACGATGACACTTGTCTGATGCGCCATCAAAAACCGCAAGCCCCGGCCCTCCAGGCTTTTGCGCAACATGGCTGCTGCCGGCCCATCCAATTGGCGATCCAGCAGTGCGTTACCCAGGTGCACCACCGTTACCTCCATTCCGCGAACGGCCAGCCCATTGGCGGCCTCCAGCCCCAGCAGTCCACCCCCGATCACCACCGCGCGACGGCGCACACCGGCCGCTTCGATCATCACATTCACATCATGGATATCGCGAAATGTGACCACCCCTTCCAGCGCATGGCCGTCCACGGGCAGCACAAAAGGATTGGACCCGGTCGCCAGCAGCAGGCGATCGTAAGGGACCTTCGTTCCGTCATGCGTATGTACTTGCCGACGCACACGATCAATGTTGACCACCGACTGGTTCATCAACAGGTTGATTCCGTTGCTTTCGTACCAGGATAGATCGTTCAGGATAATGTCCTGGATCGTCTGTTCACCGGTCAGGACGGGCGACAGCAGAATGCGGTTGTAATTGGGATAGGCCTCGCTGCCGATGATGGTAATGTCGTAAAGCTGATCATCGAGTTTAAGCAACTCTTCGATGGTGCGAACCCCTGCCATTCCGTTGCCGATCAGAACCAATTTGCGTTTTTTCATGATATTGCCTGTTTTCGTTTGTGATTGACGCGAGTCGGACTACGCTACGTTCGCGCAATCCTGTTCAGACTTTGCCTGTTCTGCCCCGACCAGCGCAAGACGCCCTCCCTGTTCGGGATTTGAATACCGCTGATGCAAAAATGCCATCACCGCAGCCCGGTATTGCAGATAGCGCGGATCGGCAGCCAACGCAACACGATCGCGCCGCGCCGGCAGACTGATGCGGAGAATATCGCCGATGGTGGCCGCCGGTCCGTTGGTCAGCATGACAATCCTGTCGGACAGCAACACGGCTTCATCCACATCATGGGTCACCATCACAACCGTGCTTTGCGTACGTTTGACAATCCGCAACAGGGCATCCTGCAAGTGCGCGCGGGTCAGCGCATCAAGCGCGCCAAAGGGCTCGTCCATTAACAACACTTTCGGTTCGATGGCCAGGGCACGGGCAATGCCCACGCGCTGCTTCATGCCACCTGAAATTTCGCGAGGGTATTTGCCGCTGGCATGGGCCAGGTCTACCAGTTCCAGCGCAGCAGCAGTCCGTTCGCGCAGTTGCGCGCGGCTTTCGTTCGCGCCATAAACACGCTCGACTGCCAGATATACATTCTGAAAGCAGGTAAACCACGGCAGCAGCGAGTGATTCTGAAAGACCATGGCGCGATCCGGTCCCGGCCCGGCGATTTCACGCTGATCACAAATGAGCACGCCTGCGCTCGGGCTGGCCAGGCCAGCGATCAGGTTCAATAACGTGGATTTACCGCAACCTGAGTGACCGATCAGCGATACGAATTCGCCCTTGCGGATGGCAAGATTGATATTGTCCAGCGCCGTAAACGGTCCCCTGGCAGTATTGAATACCTGGCTGACTGATTCGACGGCAACATACTTTTCCATGAATTACTCCTCGGCAAATGCAAAACGTCTGGCCAGCGCAAGCAAGGCCGCATCCAGCAACATGCCCACCAGGCCGATAATGACAATCGCGATAATGATGTGCTGCACATTCAGGTTGTTCCATTCATCCCAAAGCCAGAAACCGATCCCGGTACCGCCGGTCAGCATTTCCGCTGCCACGATGACCAGCCAGGCAGTCCCGATGGACAGGCGTACCCCGGTCAGAACATAAGGCAGGACTGACGGCACAAGAATGCTGGTTAATACCTTGCGTTCGGATAAATTCAGCACACGAGCGATGTTCAAATAGTCTGAAGGCACGCGTGCGACCCCGTCCGCCGTATTGATGATCATCGGCCAGATGGAACAGATGAAGATAGCCCAGATGGCCGCGGGCTCTGCTGCCTTGAACAACAGCAGGCCCAATGGCAGCCATGCCAACGGCGACACCGGGCGTAGCAGGCTGATCACCGGCGCCGCCATTTTACGTACCGGTGCATAGCGACCGATAACGAATCCTGCCGGAATGCCGACCAGTGCGGCCAGCCCGAAGCCGACTCCCACGCGCCACAGTGAGGCGAGCACGTTCCACCCGATTCCCACATCATTCGGACCATTGCGATAAAACGGGTCTTCAAACAACACAATTGCCGCGAGCAACGTGTCATAGGGGGTAGGAATGCCGGGAATTTTTCCTGCAATTGCCTCCCAGATAATGACAACTGAAATAAGCCCGATCAATGGGTATCCCAAGCGCCCCAGCTGCGCGGCCAGCGTACCTGCGGTCATTGGATTGATCGTGGCGGTTCTGGTTGCTGTGTTCATCCTTCTCTCCCGATTCAGGCGTGAATTGCAAACGCGTCCGCGTATGCTGCAGGATTGCTGCCGTCCCACACAATGCCGTCTATCAATGTGGACGAGCGGGTCTCGTTCGCGGGCACAGGTGTGCCACTGGCCTGAGCGGCCGCTTTGTATATATCGATACGGTTGACTGCACGCGCCACTGCTGCGTAGTCCGGATGGGATTCGAGCAATCCCCACCGTTTCTGTTGCGTCAGAAACCACGTCCCGTCACTCAGATAAGGAAAAGTTGCAGCGCCGTCACCAAAGAAACGCATGGGATGTGCGCTGTCGCCTGTCTTGCCGATTCCGTTGTCATATTTACCCAGCATGCGGTCGAGGATCACATCGACCTGCGTATTGACATAGGATTTGGCGGCAATCACCCGCGCCGTCTTCTCGATATTGGCCGGCGAGCTGTCTATCCACTTGCCCGCCTCCAGAATGGCTGCAGTCACCGCCCTGGCGGTATTGGGATACTGATCGGCAAATCTTGCCGTAGTACCCAGCACTTTCTCGGGATGATCCTGCCAGATCTCCTGCGTCGTTACGGCGGTAAAGCCAATTTTGTCGATGACTGCGCGGGCGTTCCATGGCTCGCCGACACAATAGCCGTCCATATTGCCGATCATCATATTGGCGACCATCTGCGGGGGCGGAACCGTAATGACCCGGGCATCGCGCAAGGGATGAATGCCGTTCGCAGCCAGCCAGTAATAAAGCCACATGGCATGGGTGCTGGTGGGAAAGGTCTGGGCAAATGTCAGTTGCCGATCCAGCGTGGCCATGACTTTCCTGAGCGATGCGCCATCGGTCACACCTTGTTCATTCAGTTGCCGCGATAGAGTAATGCCCTGCCCGTTCTGATTCAATCCCATCAGCACGGCCATGTCGGTCTTCGGGCCGCCTATGCCGACCTGGAGACCATAAATCATCCCGTACAGGGCATGGGCACAATCCAGGTTGCCGCTGATCAGCTTGTCGCGCACGCCCGCCCATGAGGCTTCCTTACTGGGGATGATTTTGACGCCGTATTTTTTGTCTATACCCAGTTCTGCGGCCATGATTACCGAAGCGCAATCGGTCAGCGGGATGAAGCCGATCTTCACTTCGGTTTTTTCCGGCGCATCCGAGCCTGCGGCCCAGGCCCCACCCCGCAGGAACGGGTCAGCTATCCCCAGCGCTCCGATGCCCGCTGCTGTCCGCGCCATCGACAGCATCCATTGCCGCCGATGCACACTGCCCAACGCAATGGCGTCTTGCGCCGTATCAGCTGAAGCGGGCGTACCCACCACGTTTCCCGTCACATCCGTCTTTTTCCGACTGTTCATCATTACCCCAAAATAAAAGGCGTCCTGCGGACACGCTGTTACGCGTATCTGCAGGACGCCGTTGTCCTGAATGCTGTCATGGATGACGACCGCCATTGGCCTTCACGAAGACTAAAGCAATATACATGCCAACTACCAGAATACATTTCGCAATGCCGCGTATTCAAAGGACGCAGCGCCATACGCGGGCCTTGCCACAGATGACCAGGAAGAGATGAATCCCATGTGAGCGCACTAGAACAGTGCACACATTCGTGCCGCAGCGCATGTGCTCATCCGGCAAGGCGTGCGCGCACTCAAAATGGGCATGTTGCGCCGACGCCAGGGTGAGCGAATCCGGCATGCCTTTTGCTTAGGTCTACGCAAGAGGACAGAAAATATGCTGAACGTAATGTTGATTCGTGACGAGCAGGATGACACGCTGCGCAACACCCTGCGCGCTGCCGGTATCCACGTGATTGCCGAGATTTCGCCGTTGGCCGACTTTGCTGCGGCCCTGGCGGGCATCAGGCCGGATGTGGTACTGGTCAGTGCAGATGCATCGTGCCGCGACACGCTGGAAGGCCTGTGCATGACATCGCACAACAGCGCCCTGCCCGTGGTCATGTTCACCAATGATAATGACCGCGCCTTCATGCAGGCGTCCATCCGGGCCGGTGTGGCCGCTTATGTGGTCGGCGAGGTGCCGTCGTCGCGCATGCTGTCCCTGTTGAACGTTGCCATCGAGCGCTTTGCCCTGGACCATTCGCGCCGCCGCGAACTGGTCGACGCAAAACAACGCCTGGCCCAAAGACAGATCATTGAAAAAGCAAAGGGGATCCTCATGAAGCAGCATGGCATCGGTGAAGACGAAGCCTATCGGATGCTGCGCAAAAAAGCCATGCAGACGCAACGCCGAATGGGACAGATCGCGGAAGCACTGGTACAGGCCCATACGTTTCCGGTCTGATGACCGTCCGTGCCTGTTCAGGGGGACAGTCGACGAGAACAATCGTAGACCACCATTCGTATCTCGAATGTCGAGGCCTGCGTCGCCAGGCCTAGTGCAGGCCTTGTTGCAATTGCGCAAACGAACAGATACGACCGGCCAGCGCACTGGCCATCACGGTCGCAGGACTGCCAAGCCACACTTGCCCCGGGCCCGACCGTCCCGGAAAATTGCGATTGATCGCGCTGATCGTCACCTGGCCCGCATCAACCGACGAGCCCGGTCCGCAATTGGCACAAGCGCCACATGACGGTTGCAATATATGCGCCCCCATGCGTTCGAACACCAGATCATACCCCTTGTGCACGCAATAGTCGCGAACCGCCGTCGTGCCATACTGCAGATAAAGCGTTACATGTGACGGCAACTGCAGGCCCTGTTGCAATCCCCAGGCCAGCACCGCGTAATATTGATCAAAATCCTCACGCTTGCCCGCAGTACAGGAGCCGCCGTAGGCAATATCGATCGATACGGGATCATGCAGGGTACCTACCGGCCGGCCGTTGCCTGGATCGCCAGGCGCGGCAACCAGCACATCCAGTCCGGAACAGTCCACCTCAATGCACTGCTCATAGCGAGCACCCGGATCACTCTGCATCCAGTCTTCCAGCTCAAAATCCACGCCGCGACGTTCACTCAGAAACTGTACCGTCTTCGCATCAGGTGCGACGATACCGGTAAAACCGCCTAACTCGGCACACATATTGGTCAGGGTAGCCCGTTCATCCACTGACAACGCATGAATGACCGTACCGGTGAATTCAAACACCCGTCCTACGCCTCTGCCCTCCCGAATTTGCGGCAAGGCCAGCAGATGCAGAACAATATCTTTGGCGCTTACCCCGGCAGGCAACGAGCCATTCAGCTTGACCAGAATGCCGGCGGGCATGATGATCCGTACGGCGCCGGTCATGAAAGCATTGGCCATGTCGGTGGTGCCCACGCCAAACGCCACGCAACCGAGTGCGCCGCTGTGCGGGGTGTGCGAATCGGTGCCCACCACTACCTGACCGGGCAAGGCATAGTGTTCCGCCATCATGGCATGTGAAATACCGGCTACGTTGCTGCCATCATCGGCGCTCGCTTGCGCTTCGGTCAGGGTTCGGTGCGAACGCAGACCGGTTTCCTGCACAAAATCGCGGTGCGCCTGGCACATCCGCAGCATGTTCGGCACCAGCCCCTGGCGCAAATGAGCCGGGCTTTCCTGAAGATAGGAAGTGTGATCCTCGAAAGCGATGATTTTTTCCGCATCGAACAACTGCAATGGCGCGCCATAGCTTTGGTGCAGCATATGCGCGGCCATACCGGTGTAATACTCGTGAATGAAACGCCAGTCGGCACGCAGAAAAATACCGGCGCCCGGCGTCAGGTCCGTCGTGGTCTGATCCGTACGCAGCACGTGCCGGGCCATGATTTTCTCAAAAAGCGTTTGCGGCTGGTCACTCGCCTGGGGCGCCTCAGGGCGGCTTCTGCCCAGATAGGATTTACCGTACGCGAGCAGGCCGCCACTGCGCAAAATGGCTTGTGTCAGCTCGTCGCGCTCGGCCAGAATCTCGTCAAGCGTGATGGACTGACCGGCCTGCAATCGCGCCAGCAGCGCAAAGTTGGTCGATGTCAGCAGACCGATGTTGTCGGCGTTCTGACGGTATATCCGTTCAAAGCTGCGGGCAAATACCAGCTTGATCCCGGCATGCTTTTCGGCGGCCGGGCTGTGTTCCCGGGAAGACCCCTTGCCGTAGCGGCTGCCCGCCACGACCACCTGGATACCTGCCAGCCTGACGGCATCGCGCGCAATGGGCGTGATACCGGCAGCCTGCACACCGGTATAGGCGAATCCGCCGAGCTTGTCGTCGTAATGAGACATGATGGCGACCGGCGTGATTTCGTCGGTGGAAATATCATCCCGCAGCGCCAGTTCGGCACCGGGCGCTGGCGCGGTGGATGCGCCTGGCTGCAGGCAAACTTCGATCTCATGCGGATCGGTCGTCAAATACAGAAACCGGTCAAATATAAAGCGCGGCGTCGTCGAGTGGTTCATTACGGCTGGTCCTGACGGATGCATAAAAGGATCAATATTCTATTATCACCCATCGCAGGCACCCTTTGTCTCCATCCGGAATATCGCCACCGGTTTTCATTCTGCCTGGCCGAAGGAGATAACCTGGCCCCGCCCCCCTTTTTTGTCCGGGACGTTACCGACCCCGATGGGCCGACCGGACAGAAGGTAGAATACGAAACGTCCATAACATCAGACTGACGCCGGGTTATGAGGCTAAACATGATGGTCAGCATTATTTCAGCTTTGTCTCCCGTGAGGATGTCATGCACCTTTACAATTTGCTGTTCGAAGTTCCGATTATTGCATCCTGGATTTTGTGTACGGTTTTTTTCCTGTGCATGTCCGGCATCATCGTAGTGATTATTCGGCTGCAACGCCGCAACAGCACCTCGCCACGCAGCAGCGCCCTGAGCCATACGCTCATTTCAGGTCTGCTGGTTCCCATTGGCCTGAACATGGCGTTCATGGCCAGCGACGTCTGGAAGGAAAACGAGAAGGGACAGGCTGCCACGGAAGCCGAAGCGGGCGCGGTCAGCGATGCACTGCGGGTGCTGAAATTTCTGCCGCCCGAAATCAATGCCGATCTGCGAGCCCGTCTGCAGGCCTATGTTAACGCTGCTGTCGACGACGAATGGCCCAGCATGAACCGCGATCAGGTCAGCGAACGCACCGAGGCAGCTCTGGATGTGCTGACTATCCACACAGCCAGAATCACCAGCGAAGTGCAGACAGATGCCTATGTCAGCTCCCAGATGAAGCTACTGAACGACTATCTGATCCAGGTGCGCAAGTCGCGCGATGAACGATTGAATGTGGCCACGTATCACATCAATCCGCAGAAATGGCTGGTGCTGCTGATTCTTCTGAGTGTCTGTATGTATGTCATTTATGATATTCATTATCACACCCGTCCGGAACTGCGCAAGGCCGTGGTGCTGATTTCCCTGAGTTTTGCCAGTATTTCATTCCTGATTCTGGTCAATGATCGCCCCTTTACCGGCAGCAGTATTATCGAACCCACCCATTTGCGGCAAATACAAAAGACAGCGTTCCGATAAGCGAAATGCGCAACATGCCAGAAGGCCCTACAATGAATGGAACCCCGCAACCAACCGGAGTAAGAGACAACGTGGAAAACGCAAGCACAGACAGAAATGAAATGCAGCAGGACATTCGACTGCTGGGCAGGATCCTTGGCGCCGCCATCCGTGAATCAGACGGCCAGCCGATTTTTGATGTCATTGAAACGGTTCGTCGCGCCGCCGTGCGCTTCAAGCGGGAAGGCCTGGCGCAGGAACGCGATACCATGCTCAATAGGCTTACGGCCCTGTCCGACGACGAGGCCAATACCCTGTCGCGCGCGTTCAGTTATTTTCTGCATCTGGCCAATCTGGCCGAAGACCGCGACCAGCAAAAGCGACAACGTCGCCGCCTGCTCAGCAGCAATGAAGCGCAGACGGGAACGCTCGGACATACGCTGGCCAAACTGGAGCAGCATGGCGTCGGTCACAGTGCGATCCGGGATTTTCTGTCCGGTGCCACGATCGTCCCGGTGCTGACGGCCCACCCGACAGAAGTGCAGCGCAAAAGCACGCTGGACCTGCACCGGCATATCAGCCAGTGCCTGGTTGCCATCGACAGTCGCTTGACCGAAGACGAAAGCCATCAACTGGCCCTGGAACTGACGGGACATATCAAGACGCTCTGGCTGACGCGCATGTTGCGCTTCAACAAGCTGACCGTCAATGATGAAATCGAAAACGCCCTGGCCTACTTCAATACCACGTTTCTCAAAGCCATTCCGACGCTATACAACCGCCTCAATCGCAGCCTGGGAGAGCCGGGCGATGGCGCCGCCATTCTGCCGCCTTTTCTGAAAATGGGTTCCTGGATCGGTGGCGACCGGGACGGCAACCCCAATGTCAATGCCGAAACGCTGACCCACGCCATCAACCGTCACGCCACAACGCTGTTCGACTATTATCTGGCCCAGGTGCATCTGCTGGGCTCGGAACTGTCCCTGAGCACCTCGCTCACCCATGTGTCAACCGATCTGGCCCAACTGTCCGACCTCAGCCCCGATCAATCGCGCCACCGCCTGGACGAGCCCTACCGCCGCGCCCTGATCGGCGTCTATGCCCGGCTGGCCGCGACCGCCCGGCACCTCACTCATCACGATCTGGCCTTGCGCAATACGGCCAGCGCCGATCCCTACAATGCGCCGGCCGATTTCGCGGCAGACCTGGATGTCATTGCCCGTTCGCTCTGCGAGAATCAGGCCGCTGCCGTGGTACCCTTGCGCCTGCAGGAACTGCAGCAGGCGGTGGCCGTGTTCGGCTTTCATTTGGCCACGCTGGATCTGCGGCAAAGTTCCGATGTGCATGAACGCGTGCTGACTGAACTCTATCAGCGAGCCGCCATCAAATATGAAGGTCAGCCTGTTCAGTACGATCAATTGTCGGAAGAGAAAAAAATCACGCTGCTACTGGCTGAGCTTGAAGACAGCCGGCCGCTGGTGTCATCCTGGCAGCAGTACAGCGAAGAAACGCGCAAGGAGCTGGCCATTTTGCATGCGGCCGCCTCGGTACGCCATCATTATGGCAAAGACGCCATTACGCAATATATTGTGTCCCATACCGAAACGCTGAGCGATCTGCTGGAAGTATTGGTGCTGCAACAGGAAACCGGCCTGATCTCGCAACAGCGTGATGAAACAGGCCAGCGCCTGGCGGTGACGACCGGCGATGGCCTGATTGTCGTGCCCCTCTTTGAAACAATTCCCGATCTGGAAGCAGGCCCCGCGATTATGGATCGCTGGCTGTCGCTGGCACGGGTACGCGAACGCATTCTCCACGCCCAGCAGGGCGTCCAGGAAGTCATGCTGGGTTATTCCGACAGCAACAAGGATGGTGGCTATCTGACCTCCAACTGGTCCCTGTACAACGCTGAACTGAAGCTGCTTGAGGTATTCCGCCGGCATGACGTGCGCCTGCGTCTCTTTCATGGACGGGGCGGCTCCGTGGGCCGCGGCGGCGGCTCCAGCTTCGACGCCATTCTGGCGCAGCCTCCCGGCACCGTGGACGGCCAGATCCGACTGACTGAACAGGGCGAAGTCATCCAGAGCAAATACAAAAACGCCGACAGTGGCCTGATCAATCTTGAGCTGCTGGTCTCGGCCACCCTGCTGGGCAGTCTCGCGCCGCATGAAGAAACCCGCAAGGACAGCGAAACACTGCAGCGCTATACCAGCGCCATGGCGTGGCTGTCCGATGCCGCCCAGCACGCGTATCGCAAGCTGGTGTACGATACGCCGGGATTTGTCGATTACTTTTTTGCCGCGACACCGATTAATGAAATCGCAGGCTTAAATATCGGCTCGCGCCCCGCGTCTCGTAAAAAGGGTCAGCGAATCGAGGACTTGCGGGCCATTCCCTGGGGGTTTTCCTGGGCGCAATGCCGGCTGATGATTACCAGCTGGTATGGCGTGGGCACCGCGATTGATTCATTCATCCGCCTGGGTACGGGCAGGGACGACGGCAGCACCCAGGAATCACGTACGCAATTATTACGGGACATGGCCGAACACTGGCCTTTTTTCCAGAGCGTATTGTCCAATATGGAAATGGTGCTGGCCAAAACCGATATGGATATCGGACGCCAATACAGTGAGCTGGTGGCAGACGAACACATTCGTCATACTGTTTTCGGCATGATCGAAGAGGAATTCAAACTGACGCGCGACGCCATGTACGCCATCAAGCAACAGGCGCTTCTTGCAGACAACCCGACCCTGAAAGAAGCCCTGCAGGAACGCTTTGCTTACACCGATCCGCTCAATTATCTTCAGGTCGAAGTTATCCGGCGCCAGCGCGCGCTGGAAGATGCAGGGGCCGAACCATCGAAACTGGAGCAAATGCGCAGCCAGCGCACGATTCACCTGACCATTAACGGTATCGCCACGGGCCTGCGCAATTCGGGGTAAGCTCTGGCGCAGATCGGGCTGCCCTCACCGCGATATCCTCACCGCGATATCCTCATCGCTATATGCTCTTGCAGTGGTGCGCAACGCCGGCAGCGCGCACCACTGCCAGGGATCCCGGCATTGAACGACCGCTACAGTACTTTGGTAAACAGCTTGCGGCGGCTGATGATTTTGCCGGCGACCATGAACACACCATCACCCGTATAGTGCAACGTTTCCGGATGTGCCGGCCGGGGCGCGACATGCGCCTTGACGATTTCAAAAATAAAATAATTGTATTTGTCGACCAGTACATCGTCATATAACCTGCATTCAAATGCCGCATGGCACTGGTCGATTAGCGGCGCACTCACCCGCTCTGCGGGACTTGCGGTAAGCCCAAATTCGGCAAATTTGTCAACCTCGCTGCCGGAGCAATTGCCGATGCGGGCAACGATGTCTGTCAGCTTCGTCGTGGGCAGGTTGATGACACACTCTCCACTGTGACGGATCATATCGAAACTGTGATTACCAGAGGAAATCAGGCAACCGAACAGCGACGGCGAAAACTCCAGAATGCAGTGCCAGCCCATGGTCATGATATTGTCGCGGCCCTGCCAGTGTGACGACACCAGGACAATCGGCCCCGGCTCCAGATAGCGCCGGGCATCGCTTACAGGGAAATCGCGTTTCCTTACTTTGGGAAGATCGCGGGAGCCCACGCGGGGCGAGGCTGCAACTTTACGTTCAGTTGTCATATATCATGCTCCTCGTAGAAAACCAGTCGGATGATGCTTACGACTACCTACAGACTACCTACACGCTATCGACAAATTACCTGTCAATTACCCACAGATAACCTGCAACCTGCATCGACTGCATACGCACTTCACCGAGTGCTCTATAACAACAGCGCAGACATGAACTGCGCCGGCAAAAAAACGGCCGGATCAACCGGCCGCTGGCATGCTTCGCTTTATTTGATCAGTTGACTGATATCGCGCACGGCCCCGCGATCAGCCGATGTGGCCATCGCAGCATATGCCTTGAGCGCCTGAGACACAAGGCGCTCACGATGCGCCGGATGCCAGGCGCTTTGTCCGCGATTTTCCATTTCGGCACGACGACGCGTGAGTTCCGTTTCATCCACAACCAGATTGATGGTGCGATTCGGAATATCAATTTCAATCACATCATCATCATGCACCAGACCGATCGTGCCACCTTCGGCGGCTTCGGGAGACGCATGTCCGATCACCAGGCCCGACGAGCCGCCCGAGAATCGACCATCGGTCAGCAAGGCTGCCTTGGCACCCAGTCCCTTGGATTTCAGATAAGACGTGGGGTACAGCATTTCCTGCATGCCCGGACCACCCTTGGGGCCTTCGTAGCGGATGATGACAACATGACCTTCCTGGACTTTGCCACCCAGGATGCCGTCGGTTGCATCTTCCTGGCTTTCGAACACAATGGCGCGACCGGTGAACTTCAGAATGCTTTCATCCACACCGGCTGTTTTGACGATACAGCCGTTTTCAGCCAGATTGCCGTACAACACGGCCAGACCGCCATCCTGCGAATAGGCATGTGCCTTGTCGCGGATACACCCTTCGCTGCGGTCCAGATCCAGGTCGGCAAACTGGCGATCCTGGCTGAAGGCGACCTGGGTGGGGATACCGCCAGGCGATGCCTTGTAGAAGGTATTGACTTCCTCGGTTGCGTGACCGCTGTTGACATCCCAGTCATCGATGGCTTTACCCAGTGTACCGCTGTGTACGTTGCCCACATCCAGATCCAGCAGACCCGCGCGACCCAGCTCGCCCAGAATGGCGATCACGCCGCCGGCGCGGTGCACGTCTTCGATATGGAATTTATTTGTCGCCGGCGCCACTTTACAGACGCAGGGTACATGACGGGAAATCCGGTCGATATCAGCCATGGTGAAATCCACACCGGCTTCCTGGGCGGCTGCCAGCAGGTGCAGCACGGTATTGGTGGACCCGCCCATGGCGACGTCCAGCGTCATGGCGTTTTCAAAGGCTTTCTTGGTGGCAATGGAACGCGGCAGAACAGAGGCATCATCCTGCTCGTAATAGCGCTTGCACAGTTCCACGACCAGATGGCCGGCGCGCTCGAACAGTGAACGGCGACGTGCATGTGTGGCCACAATCGTACCGTTGCCGGGCAGGGACAGCCCCAGCACTTCAGTCAGGCAGTTCATGGAATTGGCCGTAAACATGCCGGAACAGGATCCGCAAGTCGGACAGGCGCTGCGCTCGATTTCTTCGGTTTCCGCATCTGAAACAGTCGGATCGCCCGCCTTGATCATGGCGTCCACCAGATCCAGTTTGATGACCTTGCCGGTTTCCGGCGCCTGTACCTTGCCGGCTTCCATCGGTCCGCCCGAGACAAAAACAACGGGGATGTTCAGGCGCATGGCGGCCATCAGCATGCCCGGGGTAATTTTGTCGCAATTGGAAATACAGACCATGGCGTCGGCGCAATGCGCGTTGACCATGTATTCGACCGAATCCGCAATCAGTTCACGTGAAGGCAGCGAGTACAGCATGCCGCCGTGCCCCATGGCAATGCCATCGTCCACCGCAATCGTGTTGAACTCCTTGGCCACACCACCGGCCGCTTCGATCTGCCGGGCTACCAGTTGCCCCATATCCTTGAGGTGGACATGCCCCGGTACAAACTGGGTAAAGGAGTTAACCACCGCGATGATCGGCTTGCCGAAGTCGCCGTCTTTCATACCAGTGGCGCGCCACAAGGCACGCGCACCAGCCATATTACGACCGTGGGTCGAAGTTTTGGAACGATATTGGGGCATTTCTGACTGCTTCCTGGAAAAGAACGAGGGAACCCGTTAATTTACACCACATGTTGCAGAAAATCTTTCAAACGCTGGCTTGGGGGTGAAGTTAGCAGTTCCGTCGGCTTACCGTCGTGCGCGATTTTGCCGTTATCGATGAACAGCAGACGGCTGCCCACTTTGCTGGCAAAATCCATCTCGTGCGTAACAACCACCATGGTCATGCCCTCTTCGGCCAGGTCCTTCATCACCTTGAGCACTTCGTGGCGCAGTTCCGGGTCCAGTGCCGACGTCGGCTCATCAAACAACATCAGCAAGGGCTTGACCGCCAGGGACCGGGCAATGGCCACGCGCTGCTGCTGCCCGCCCGACAATTCACTGGGATAGTGATTCATGCGCTCGGCCAGGCCCACCTTGTCCAGCAGTGCAATGGCTTCGGTACGGGCCTGCTGTTTGGACACCCCGCGCGACTCCAGCGGACCGAACATGACATTTTCAAGAGCAGTCAGTTGCGGAAACAGATTGAACTGCTGGAACACCATACCGGCTTCCCGGCGTAGTTCCCGCACTTCGGCAGGCGTGCCGCGCACGCTGAGTTCGCCCACCCGGATATCGCCTTCCTGAATGGTTTCCAGCGCATTGATGCAGCGCAGAAACGTGGATTTGCCCGAGCCCGACGGACCCACGACCACCACGACCTCGCCCTTGTCAATGGACAGGCTGATATCGTTCAGAATTGTGTTGTCGCCGAATTTTTTTACGACGTTTTGAAATGTGACCATACTCATACGTTACGCATCCTGTGTTCCATGATTTTCAGGGTCAGGGCAATCAGCCCGTTAAGGATCAGGTAAATGACGGCGACCGCGCCCCAGATTTCCACCGCGCGGAAATTGGCAGCCATGATTTCCTGGCCCTGACGCGTCAGTTCGGCCACACCGATCACGATGAACAGCGACGAATCCTTCAGGCTGATAATGCACTGGTTGCCCAATGCCGGGATCATGCGGCGAAACGCCACGGGCCAGATGATCTTGAGCAGGATCCGGTGAAAGGACAGCCCCATGGACTGCCCCGCCTCGAACAACCCTCGCGGCACCGATTGCAGTGCGCCGCGGACGATTTCGGCAATATAGGCGCCGGAGTTGATGATCAGCGTGGCAATGGCGGCCGACATGCCGTCCACGCGCACATCAATCAGCAGCGGCAAGGCGAAATAAATAAACATGACCTGCACCACGATCGGCGTGCCGCGCACGACCAGCACGTAGATCTGGGCGATGAGGCTGAGCAGCGGCCCCAGAATGCCGGCCACGGGATTGCGGCGGATCGCTTCGCCTGAAAACAGCGACGGAATATAGGCGCGAATCACGCCGGTGAGCGCCCCCAGGAGCACACCACCGAGCAATCCCCAGAAGGTGATCTTGATGGTGACCCAGGTTCCGGCCATCAGGCTGGGCAAGGCGTCTTGAATAACGGAAAAGTCAAAATCCATACATAAACCCTGTTCGAGAAAGGTGACCGCTAAAAACAAAATCCGGTGACTGTGTCCGCATGGAAACAATCACCGGATTGCAATAGACGGCGATGTCACGTTCCGCAATGTATTGTCATACATCGGGAGCGCCGGCTTTTACTTGACAGCCTGACCAAACCATTTGGTGTAGAGTTTGTCGTATTCGCCGTTCTCTTTGAGCTTCTTGAGAGACGCGTTGACTTTTTCGATCAGATCACTGCCTTTGGGGAAAGCAATACCGTAGAAATCTCCACTCTGCACGGATCCTGTCACGACCACTTTACCCTTCCCGCCGGTATTGGCGTAATACTGTACGTTGGGCGTATCATGAACCACGGCATCGACACGGCCGGTGGCCAGGTCAAGAAACGCGTTGTCGATATTGGGGAAGAGTTTGACTTTGGCGTCAGGCACTTCCTTTTTCAGGAAATCCACTGTGGCGGTGCCTGTCTTGGCAGCGACATCTTTGCCGGCCAGGTCTTTGGCGGTTTTGATGCTGTCCTTGTTTTTGACAGAAGTCAGAATGGCAATCCCGCTTTCATAGTACGGATCAGAGAAATCGATGACCTTTTTGCGCTCGTCCTTGATGGTGATGCCTGCCAGCGCTACGTCGATGTTCTTGGTTTGCAGGCCGGGAATAATGCCGTTGAAGTCCATGGGTTGCAGACGGTATTTGACGCCCATGTCCTTGGCCAGCGCATCCCACAATTCAACGTCAAAACCGACATATTTGCCGTCCTGCTTGAATTCGAAGGGCACAAATGCGGTGTCGGTGGCAACCACAAGCTCTTTGTCCTGTGCGTGGGCAACGGTGGCTGCCGGCACGGCCAACGTGACGGCAAATCCCAGTAAGGCTGCTTTCAGTTTGCTCTTGATCATCTTAACCTCTTGAAAATTTTTTTGAAATTCCGGCCGGCCGCCACTCGGCAGACCATGAATACAGGTTTACCGAGCAACTATAACCCAAAAATGAAGAGGCGCACACAGGCAGATTTGCGATTCAGGTAAACCCTGATCGCAACAAATCGTGTCTGAAAAATGGCAAATGACGCGATGCCGGCGGGCATCGCCGGCGAATCAGCGGTCGCGTTCCGTTGCAAACGTGCAGAATGCCAGCAGCGACTGTTTGAAATCGGAATCGGGGAAGACGTCCAGTGCACGCCGGGCGCGTTCCGCTTCTTCGCGCGCCACATTGCGGGTGTACTCCAGAGCATCGGTATCATTAATGGCACGAGCCACTTGCGCAAAATCGGCTTCGCCGGTTTCGATTGCCTTATGAATCAGGGTACGCTGCTCGGGTGTACCCACCTGCATGACGCGAATCAGCGGCAGGGTCGGCTTGCCCTCGCGCAGATCGTCGCCCACATTTTTACCCAGGGAGTCAACATCGCCGGTGTAGTCCAGCACATCATCAATCAACTGAAACGCGGTGCCGACATAGCGCCCGTAATCGGCTGCTGCATTTTCCTGTTCCGCCGTCACACCGGCCAGCAATGCCCCGGTTTGCATGGCAGCCTCGAACAGCTTGGCGGTTTTATAGCGGATGACCTGCAGATAGCGCTCGACAGACACATCAGGATCATGGACATTGAGCAGTTGCAGCACCTCGCCCTCGGCGATGACGGTGGTCGCGGCCGAGAGCACCTGCATAATGCGCATGGAATCGAGCTCGACCATCATTTCGAAGGAACGCGAGTAAAGATAGTCGCCTACCAGTACGCTGGCCGCGTTGCCAAAAACCGCGTTGGCCGTATCGCGCCCGCGTCGCATGTCGGATTCATCGACAACATCGTCGTGCAGCAGGGTTGAGGTGTGAATGAACTCGACGACTGCAGCCAGGGTGTGATGGGCCTCGCCCTGATAACCAAAGGCGCGTGCAGCCATAAGCACCAGCGCGGGGCGCATGCGTTTGCCGCCCGCGCCGATGATATATTCCCCGATCGTGCGGATGAGAACCACGTCAGAGTCGAGTTTCTTGCGGATTACGCCATCCACGGCGCGCATATCTTCGTTGATGGGACGGATAATCTCTGGGAGGTTCAAGGCAGATCCTGAAGCATAAAAGAAAGTTAACGCAGGGCAGTTCCCGATTATATTCCAGCCCGCCGCAAGAAACAGACAAAGGCCTTTTTTTGATGATAATGTATGCGTTTTGACTGCCATTGACGACATAGGACTTGCAAGTGAGCCGCTCCGACCCGACCCCCGACCTGACCTCCCTGATTGAACGCGCCGACCTGGTTCTGCGCCAGCTTGCAGCCTGGCTGCCGCCGGCGCCCCCGCCCATCGATTGGGAGGCCCACGCGTTCCGCTGGCGTCGCAAGGGCTCTACGGGGTGGTTGGAGGCGGTCAGGCATATCTCTACAATCCACAAGGACGACCTGTTGCACATTGAGCGCCAGCGGGACGCGATCGATCGCAACACACTTCATTTTCTGGAAGGCAAACCGGCCAATAACGTGCTCATGACCGGCGCCCGCGGTACCGGTAAAAGCTCGCTGGTCAAGGCGATGCTGGCCGAGTATGCGCCACGGGGGCTGCGCCTGGTCGAAATGGACAAATCCGACCTGGCCGATCTGACCGATCTGGTCGATATCGTCGCCGGCCGGCCGGAACGGTTTATTATTTTCTGCGATGACCTGTCGTTCGAAGAAGGCGAAGCGGGCTATAAGGCGCTCAAATCGGTTCTGGACGGCTCCATTGCCTCGGCGGGCGATAATGTGCTGATCTACGCGACCTCCAACCGCCGGCATCTGATGCCCGAATACATGAACGAAAACCTGTCCACCAAGCACCAGTCGGACGGAGAAATTCACCCGGGCGAGACCGTCGAAGAAAAGATCTCGCTGTCCGAACGCTTTGGGATCTGGCTATCGTTCTACCCTTTCCGCCAGGACGATTACCTGGACATCGTGGCCCACTGGTTGCGCGAACTGGGATGCCCGCCGGAATTTATCGAACCGAGCCGTACCGAGGCGCTGCAATGGACACTGGAGCGCGGCTCCCGGTCGGGCCGCGTGGCGCGCCATTTTGCCCGGGACTGGGCCGCCCGCCATATGCCAGCAGCAGCGGCGGCACAAACTGAACACGGAGCAGACAAATGAGCGAAGCCAAACCGTATATCAAAGTCGTGGTCGGCGCCATCCTCAACCAGCAAACCGGTGAAGTGCTGCTGGGGCAGCGCCCCAAGGGCAAGCCCTGGGAAGACTGGTGGGAGTTCCCCGGCGGCAAGATCGAGTCGGGCGAAACCGAGAAGCAGGCCCTGGTGCGCGAGCTGAAGGAAGAATTGGGAATTGATGTGCATACCTGCACGCCCTGGGTCACCTTCACCTATGAATATCCGAAAACCGTTGTCAACCTGGCTTTCTGGCGCGTGACCGGCTGGACCGGCACGCCCACATCGCTGGAAGAACAAAGGCTGGCCTGGACCACGCCCGCCGGGGCAGCGGAACTGGGCGAACTGCTGCCGGCCTCGCTGCCGCCGCTACGCTGGCTGACCCTGCCGGAACACTATGCGCTCTCGGCAATCGGCAGCCCGGAAAACATCGAATCCTGGCTGGCAACCCTGCAGCAGCAACTGGACAACGGCATCCGGCTCGTACAGCTGCGTGAACCGGCCTGGCCCGATGGCACCGCTGCCGCAAGCCTGAAAGCCGTCTTCGGGCAGGCCATTGAGATCTGCCATGCCGCCGGCGCACGTGTGCTGATCAACAGCGTGCATCCCAAAGCCTGGTGGAAACAGGCCGATGGCGTGCAATTGCGGGCGCAGGACGCGCTGCTGGCCGAAGCACGCCCCTTGCCGCAAGACAATTATCTGGTGGCGGTATCAGCCCACAACACGGCGGACGTGCTGTACGCGCAGGTCTTGGGGGCTGATTTCGTGGTACTGGGCCATGTGCTGGACACGCCATCGCACCCCGATCAGGCTGCGCTAGGCTGGGAAGCGTTTGCTGCCATTGCGCATGAAGCGGGTTTGCCTGTTTATGCCATCGGCGGGCAATCGGCGGCGACGCTGGCGACAGCGCAGGAACACGGGGCCCACGGGATTGCGGCGATCCGCGGCCTGGCTTGACCAGGGCAAGCCGGAACCGACGCACCACAACCCGTGTACAGCCAGGCAGCAAAGTGTAGCCGGTCAGAACCGGGTTCTACCCGGATCTGCCGACTCGCACAACGACCGCGCCCGCAGACTTAATCACAATTGCCATTAAACAGCGCTTCCTTGTTGCTGGAAGACGCCTGGCGCACGAAACAGCCGGGCTCAACATCGTGCGTAAGCCATACGTTGCCGCCGACCACGGCACCCTTGCCGATCGTGACCCGTCCAAGTACCGTTGCACCGGCATAGATCACCACATCGTCTTCCACGATGGGGTGACGTGCAATACCCTTGCTGATATCGCCGTTGCTGTCTGTCGGAAAACTCTTGGCGCCCAGCGTCACGTTCTGGTACAGACGCACCCGTTCGCCGATAATGGCCGTTTCACCGATGACCACGCCAGTGCCATGGTCAATGAAGAAACCGGCGCCGATCTGCGCCCCGGGATGAATATCGATCCCTGTCTGGCCGTGCGCCAGTTCGGCCGCGATGCGCGCCACCAGCGGCACGCCAAGCGAATACAGGCAGTGAGCCAGTCGGTGATACACCATCGCCAGGACACCCGGGTAGCACAGCAGGACTTCATCCACGCTCTTGGCTGCCGGGTCGCCTGAATAGGCGGCATAGACGTCGGTATCCAGAAGCGCCCGCACGTTAGGCAATTTGCGGGCAAATTCGCGGACAATGGTCACGGCCCGCTGTTCGAGGTCTGCCGGTTCACAGGCATCATGACGGTGTTGGTGCCGCACCTCCAGTTTCACCTGGGTCAGCAAGGTGTTCAGCGCAACGCCGACGGTATGGCCGACGTAAAAATCTTCGTTCTCCTGAAGCAGGTCGTTGGGACCCAGGCGCATGGGAAACAGCGCGCCGATCAACAGCTCCAGCGCCTCATTGATGATATGCGGCGACGGCAGATGGCGGCCGCCCTTCTCGTCCAGGCGCTTCTGGTCGGTGCGCCACTTGATGCGTGCATCACGCAGGCCCATCACGATTTCATCCAGCGGGAACGTCTGGGGGTTGATTGCGGAAGTCTCGCATTTGTAAATTGGCATAGCAGTAAAACCTGTGTAAAAATCAGCGTTGATGGCAATATGGATATAACGATTTTTACCATATTATCGCTCAGGCGCCGCAGGAACCCTGATGCCAGCAGGGCTAAGGCGTCACGCCGCCGGCAGCGACTCCTGCTCTGCCCCCGCCCCGATCATGTGCAAGTCAGGATCTGATGCCATCGCCTGTTAGTATTCTGCACTTACTGACCGCCATGCGCAGAAGCCGTTCACGGTGCACTCTTGCTTGCCAATTGCGCCCGGTCCCATCCGCCGCCCAGCGCGGCAATCAATTGGACGCTGGCCTGAAGACGCTGGCTTTCCAGTTGCAGGGCAGTCTGTTCTGCCGAATAAGCGTTTGACTGCACCTGCACTACGCTCAGGTAATCCACCAGCCCGGCCAGATATTGGTTCTGCGTGATCGCCAGCGATTGCCGTGCTGCAGTCAGCGCACGCATTTGCGCCGCCTGCTGCCGCTCCAGCACCCGCAGGGTACTGATCGCGTCTTCCACTTCCTGCAGGCTGGTCAGTACGGTCTGCCGATAGGTCGCCACTTCAGCACGATAGGAGGCTTTTGAAAAGTCCACCGCGCCGGCACGCGCGCCGCCATCGAGCAAGGTCATGGCCAGCGACGGCCCGAGCGACCAGAACTGCAACGGCGAGGCCAGCCATTGCGCCAGCGTCGATGTGGTATTGCCGATTGAACCGCCCAGGGTCAGGTCGGGAAACCAGGCCGCCTGGGCCACGCCGATCTGGGCATTGGCAGCGGCCACGCGCCGTTCTGCCGCCACGATGTCCGGACGCTGCATCAACAGTGTGGAAGGCACATCGACAGGAATGGCAGGCACCTGGACTTCATAGGCCTTGGGCTCAATGGCAAAGGCCGACGGCGGCTGGCCGATCAGCACGGCAATGGCGTGCTCCAGCAGACTGCGATCGGCCTCGATGGCAATGGCCGAGGCACGGGCGCTTTCAAGCTGCGCCTGCGCACTGACCACATCGGCGCGCGCGGCAACACCCTGCTCGTAACGATTCTGGTTGACCTGCACCGAGCGTTCATATGCCCGCACATTGGCCTGCAGCAGGCGCTTGCGTTCATCCAGCATGCGCAGGGCAAAATAGTTCTGGGCCAGGGTCGATTGCATGCTCAGTCTCGCAGCAGCGACATCGGCCCGGCTGGCCTGCTCATCGCTCTTGCTGCTTTCATACTGGCGCCGCAACTTGCCCCACAAGTCGGCTTCCCACTGCAGCGACACCGACCCGTTTACGCTATTGGCAATACCGCTGGCGGTTTTATTGCGGTCACCCGACAGGCTCAGCCCGGCAGTGGGAAAGAACCCCGAACGCGACTGGGCGCTGGTGGCCACCGCCTGGTCGTAACGCGCAATCGACTGCGCCAGCGTCTGATTGGACTCGTTCAGGCGATCGACCAGACTATTTAGCAAAGGATCCTGATAGCGCTGCCACCAGCTGTCGCTGGCCAGCGGCGCACCGGGCCGGGCCTGCACCCAGCCCTGGGCCGACTTGAACGCGACACCGGTGTCCTGTGGCGGTACGACATAATCCGGCCCGACAGCGCAGGCCGCCAGTAGCAGTAAAGAGGCTGCGGCTGCGGCCAGGCGCAGGGTTCGAAAGGAGAAAGGTACAGTCTGTGCGGACATTGGAGTGCTGGATGATTGACAACGATTTTTGTTCACGGCGAAGGATTCACACTTTGTTTAACGGCCCGGGCCAGGCACGATATCGTGC
>NZ_KI650981.1:0-47106 GCF_000506985.1 Advenella kashmirensis W13003 | reverse complement strand
CTCTCGGTTTTTCTTCTGACGGCGGCGCTCGAACGTAAAGCGCAGCCTGTCCAGATAAATATACACGACCGGCGTGGTAAACAGGGTCAGAATCTGGCTCAGGAACAGACCACCGACAATCGCAATACCCAGCGGCTGGCGCATTTCCACCCCGGCGCCGGTGGCCAGGATCAGCGGCAGCGCGCCGAACATGGCGGCCATCGTCGTCATCATGATGGGGCGAAAACGCACAATGCAGGCTTCATAAATCGCCTCCTCGGGAGGTACGTCTTTTTCCCGCTCCAGCGCCAGGGCAAAGTCCACCATGATAATGGCATTTTTCTTGACGATACCGATCAGCAGAAAAACGCCGATCAGCGCAATGATCGTAAATTCCATATTGAACATCAGCAACGCCAGCAACGCACCGACCCCCGCCGACGGCAGCGTCGACAAAATCGTCAGCGGATGCATATAGCTTTCATACAGCATGCCCAGCACCAGATACATCACCACGAGCGCCCCCAGAATAAGCAGTGGTTGCTGTGAAGATGATTGCTGGAAAAGCTGCGCGTTGCCGCCAAACCCCGCCTGAACCTCATTGGCCGGCAAGCCGATGCGGGCCACCGCGTTATCGATCGCCTGACTGGCCTCTTCCAGGGAAACACCGTCAGCAAGCGAAAACGAGACCGAGTCGGATGCCATCAGCCCCTGATGTGACACCGACAGCGGCGAGGTCCCCACCTGAAAAGAGGCAAACGCCGACAAAGGCACGAGCTTGCCATCCGAGGCGATAATCTGCACCGTTTTGAGCACCTCGGGATCCTGGGCATACTTGATATCAATGCCCATGACCACCTGATATTGGTTCAGGGCACTGTAAATCGTGGACACTTGCCGCTGGCTGAACAGATTATTCAGTACGCCCGCAATGGTCGACATATTCACATTCAGGCGGGTTGCACTTTCCCGGTTGATCACAAGTTCGATACGCCGCCCTTTCTCCTCGGCCTCTGATTGCACATCCACCAGTTCCGGCAACGCCGCCATCGCCTGTCTGACCTGGGGTACCCATTTACGCAAAGTATCCAGATCGCCCGACTGCAGGTCGTATTGATAGGACCCGGCAGAATCACCGCCCCGCCCGGCCCGGATATCCTGCTGCGGCACCAGCGACAGCCTCGCACCTGCGATGGTCGGCAGGGACTTGCGCATATCATTGATGATCTCGGTGACCGACTGTTCTCTTTCGGCAAACGGCTTGAGCTGGATCAGAAAGAAACTGCTATTGCTGCCGCCGCGGCCGCCCGAATAACCCGAGACGGTATCCACATTGGGATTCTGCACGATGGCCTTGCGAAAGGCTTCCAGCTTGGGCACCGAGGCCGCAAACGAGGTCCCCTGGTCGGCACGGAAAAAACCCTGGATCATGCCGGTGTCCTGCTCGGGAAAAAAACCTTTGGGCACGGCAATGTACAAATAGACATTGAGCACCACGGTCGCCAGCAAGGTCAGCAGGGTCAGGAATCGAAAACGGATTGCAAAGCGCAACAGGCGGCCGTAGGCGCCGACCAGTTTGTCGAAGAACGAATCCCAGGCGCGCTGCAGGCGATTCTTCTTCAGATTCGGCTCATGACGCAGCCACTGCGCGCACATCATGGGTGTCAGCGTCAGCGAGACGATGAGCGACATGACAATCGCAATCGATAAGGTCATGGCAAACTCAAGAAACAGCCTGCCGATCAGACCGCCCATAAATAGCAGCGGGATAAAGACGGCAATCAGAGACAGGCTCATACTGACCACGGTAAACCCCACTTCGCGTGCACCGACCAGGGCCGCGCGCATGGGATGCATGCCACGCTCAATGTAGCGCATGACATTTTCCAGCACCACGATGGAGTCGTCCACAACGAAGCCGGTTGCCACGATCAGCGCCATCAGCGAAATCGTGTTGAGCGAATAGCCCAGAAAATACATGAAGATAAACGTGCCCATCAGAGACACGGGTACCGAGATGGCCGGAATCAGCGTGGCGCGCAGACGCTGCAAAAACAGCATCACCACGACGATAACCAGCAACACCGCGATAATCAGGGTCAGCTCAGCTTCATGCAGCGTGGCGCGAATACTGGGCGTACGATCCTGGGCCACATCCAGATTCACCTGCGGTGGCAGCAGTTGCGTCAGCTCCGGCAGCATGTCATTGACCGAATCGACGGTCTTGATAATATTGGCATCGGCTTGGCGGCGCACCAGCAGCACCACGGCCTGCTTGGTGTTATAGAACCCTTTGTTATACAGGCTTTCGGTTGAATCGTACACATGGGCCACGTCACGCAGACGCACGGCCGTATTGTCTTTCCAGGCGACGATCAGGTTTTCGAAATCTTTTGCGTAGCGCAATTGTCCATTGGTGGCCACTTGCCACTGATACTGATCGTTTTCCAGAAACCCTTTTGGATTGACCGAATTGGTCGCCGCCAGCGCAGTGCGCACCGTATCGAGAGAAATGCCCATATTGTTGAGCATATTGGGGTTCAGATCGACCCGTACCGCCGGCAGCGAGCTGCCGCCGACCGTCACTTCCCCCACGCCGCGCACCTGCGCCAGTTTCTGCGCCAGGATGGTGGAGGCAAGATCATAAAGCTCGCCCTGCCCCAGCAGATCCGAGGTCAGGGCCAGGACCATGATGGGGGTCGAAGACGGGTTCACATTGCGATAAGTGGGCGGTTGCTTCATGCTGCTGGGCAGCAGGGGGCGCGCGGCATTGATGGCCGCCTGGACCTCACGCGCGGCAGTATGCACATCCTTGTTCAGATCGAAAATCATGAAAATCGATGTGGACCCCTCGGAACTGCTGGAGGACATCAAATCGATACCGGCAATATTACCGAGCGAGCGCTCCAGCGGCGTTGCCACACTGGAGGCCATGGTCTCGGGGCTGGCGCCGGACAGCGAAGCCCGCACCACAATGACCGGAGAGTCCAGCGTGGGCAGCGGCGCGACCGGCAGCAGAAAAAAAGCCACCATGCCCATGACCGCCACCGCCAGCGCCAGCAGCGAAGTGGCGACCGGCCTGAGGATAAAGGGACGGGACAGACTCATATCTCAGCCTGCGCCGCCACATCGGACGGCTTGCGTTTTTTGACCAGGCGGTCAAACATCAGGTAAATCACAGGCGTGGTAAACAGGGTCAGCAACTGACTGCAGATCAGCCCGCCCACCATGGTCAGACCCAAAGGCTGACGCAGCTCGGCGCCCGTACCGGTCGAGAGCATCAGCGGAATCGCGCCGAACAACGCGGCCAGCGTCGTCATCAGAATGGGACGAAAGCGCAACAGCGCGGCCTGGTGGATCGCCTTGACCGGCGGCAGTCCCTGGTGGCGTTCGGCATCCAGCGCAAAATCAATCATCATGATCGCGTTTTTCTTGACGATACCGATCAGCAGGATAATCCCGATAATGCCGATCATATCCAGCTCATTGCCTGACAGCATCAGCGCCAGCAGCGCGCCCACGGCCGCCGACGGCAGAGTCGACAGAATCGTTACCGGATGGATATAGCTTTCATACAGCACGCCCAGCACGATGTACATCGTAAATACAGCGGCCAGCAGCAGCCACAAGGTGCTCGACAGCGAGGATTCGAATGCCTGCGCGGCACCCTGGAAGCGCATATCCACAATGGACGGCAGCCCGATCTCGGTGCGAATGTCATTGACGCGCTGCACGGCCTCGGACAGCGAAGTACCCGGAGCCAGGTTAAAGGAGACCAGCGCAGACGGAAATTGATCGACGCGCATGACTTCCAGCAGTTCCTGCCCCGGCACGATCTGCGCCAGTTGCGTCAGGGCGATCGGCGTTCCTTCTGTGGTTTTGATATACACATGATCCAGGTCTGCCGGATTATCCCGAAAATGCTCCGCCACTTCCATGACCACGCGGTATTGCGCCGACTGGGTAAAAATCGTCGACACCAGCCGCTGTCCAAAGGCGTTATACAAGGCTTCGTCAATCTGCGTCATGGTAATGCCGTAGCGTGCGGCGGCGTCGCGATCGACCTTGACCAGTGTTTGCAACCCGTTGAACTGGAAGTTGTCGGTCACCCCGGCCAGTGCCTTATCGGCAGCCAGACGCTCGACAAATATCGGCACCCATTTGCGTAACTGGTCGGTATCCAGACTGGACAGGCTGAGCTGATACTGCGTGCGCGATACCCGGGCATCAATGGTCAGGTCCTGCGACGCCTGCAGATAGACTTTCATGCCACTGACCTGCGCCGCCTTGTCTTCCAGTCGCTGCATCACATCGGTAATGGCATCACGGTCTGCGGCGGGCTTGAGTTCAACCTGCATTCTGCCTGTGTTGAGCGTCGCATTGGAACCATCCACCCCAATGAAGGACGAAACGGATGCCACGGCCGGATCATCCTTGATGGCCCGGGCAATCTCCACCTGACGCTCGGACATCATTTTGAATGACGATGACTGGGGCGCTTCGGTAATGATCTGGATCATACCGGTATCCTGCTGCGGGAAGAAGCCCTTGGGTATCCACATATACAGCAGGACCGTCAGCACAAAAGTCAGCAGCGCCACCAGCAGTGTCAGCGGCTGATGACGCAGCACTACGGTCAGCATCCTGTCATAGCCGTGAATTACACGATCGATCGCCTCGCCCATTTTTCGGTGCAGACGATTGCCTTCGTAGGCCGATTCGGGCTTGAGCATGCGCGCGCACATCATGGGCGTGAGCGTCAGCGAAATCACAAGTGAAATAATGATGGCCGTCGCCAGCGTGATGGCAAATTCGCTGAACAATCGACCAATCACGTCACCCATGAACAACAGCGGGATCAGCACGGCGATGAGCGAGACGGTCAGCGAGATCAGGGTAAAACCGATTTCCGCCGAGCCCTTCAATGCCGCCTGCAACGGTGTTTCTCCATTCTCGATATGACGGGCAATATTTTCGATCATGACGATGGCATCATCGACCACAAAGCCGGTAGCGATGGTCAGCGCCATCAGGGTCAGATTATTCAGACTGAATCCCAGCAGATACATCACGCCGAAGGTGCCGACAATGGAAAGCGGCACGACAATGGACGGAATGACCGTCGCGCTGAAGCTGCGCAGGAATGCATAGGTCACGACGATCACCAGCAGAATCGCCATCAGCATTTCGTTCTGCACGTGATTGATGGATTCACGAATGGTTTCAGTCCTGTCCGCGACAGTATTGATATCCAGTGAGGCCGGCAGTGCCTGGCGCAGCTGCGGCAGCAATTTTTTTACATTGTCGACCACATCGATTACATTGGCGCCGGGCTGACGCTGGATATTCAGCAAAATGGCCGGCTGATCGTTGATCCACGCCGCCTGGCGTACATCTTCTGCACCCTGGATGGTATTGGCCACATCCTTCAGCCGCAGGGGCGCACCGTTGTTGTATGCCAGGATCAGGTCATTGTATTCTTCGGGGGTTTTAACCTGGCTGTTGGCGTAAATGGTCGTGCCGCGCCGCGGACCGTCGATATTGCCTGTAGGCTGGTTGACATTGGCCGCGGTAATGGCAGTGCGCACATCGCTCAGCGTCAGGCCATTGGCAGCCAGGGCCGTGGGATTGACCTGAACCCGCACGGCAGGTCGCTGCCCGCCGGCAATGCTGACCAGCCCGACACCGGAAATCTGCGACAGTTTCTGCGCCATCCGGGTTTCGACCAGATCACGCGCCTCATGCAGCGGCATATTTTCAGAGGTGATGGCCAGGGTCACCACGGGCCGGTCTGCCGGATTGACCTTGTTATACACCGGGGGCATCGGCATATCCGAGGGCAGCAGGTTCGAAGCGGCGTTGATGGCCGCCTGCACCTCCTGCTCGGCCACGCTCATCTCCACGTCCAGACCGAACTGCAGCGTCACGACTGATGCGCCGCCGGAACTCGACGAGGTCATCTGCAACAGCCCCGGCATCTGCCCGAACTGCCGCTCCAGCGGCGAGGTCACCAGCGAGGCCATGGTATCGGGCCCCGCACCCGGGTATAACGAGACGACCTGAATGGTCGGATAATCCACTTCCGGCAGCGCCGAGACCGGCAACAGGCGGTAGGCCACCAGCCCGCCCAGCAGGATTGCAATCATGGCCAGCGTCGTGGCCACCGGCTTCAGGATGAAAGTCCGGGAAATACTCACTTGACGATCTCGACTTTGGCGCCGTTGCGCAGACGATCTACGCCCTCGGACACAACCTGTTCGCCTTCGGCCAGACCCTTGGTGATCTGGGTATAGCCACTGTCGACCACGCCCAGTTCAATCTGGCGGGTCTCGACGGTGTTGTCTTTTTTGGCCACGTAAACATAGGCGCCGCGTGAACTGTTCTGAATCGCGTCGGACATGACCACCAGCGCGTCCGGAATCTCGCGGACTTTCAGTTCTGTATTCACAAACTGATTCGGAAACAGGGTCTCGTCCTCATTGGCGAATGTGGCCTTCAGCTTGACCGTGCCCGTCGTGGTATCCACCGCGTTGTCCATGGACGACAACTCGCCTTCGGCCAGTTGCACCTTGTTATCCCGGTCCCGCAGGATGACTTTGAGCTTCTTTCCCTGATATAACGGACCGGCAACATCAGGCAACCAGGACTCGGGCATGGAAAAGACCACGGCAATCGGCTGCACCTGAGTAATCGTGACAATGCCCTCTGTGGCGTTCGCCGTAATCAAATTACCTACGTCAACCGTGCGCAGGCCCAGACGACCGCTAATGGGGGCACGCACCTTGGTGTAGGTCAGCGAGAGTCTGGCATCGTCCACGGCAGCCTGATTGGTCTGGGCCTGACCTTCATACTGACGCACCAATGACTGCTGGGTATCGACTTGCTGACGGGCAATCGAATCCTGTTTGAACAGCGTCTGGTAGCGCTGAAGATCGCGCTTGGCGTTGGCCAGCAACGCGGCATTCTGTGCCTGCGTGCCCTTTGCCTGCTGCAAAGCGACTTCGAAGGAGCGTGGGTCGATCTCGACCAGCACATCGCCTTCATTGACCTTCTGGCCTTCGGTAAAAAGAATTTTCTGTATCGGGCCATCAACCCGGCTGCGCACGGTCACGGTATTGAACGCCGTCACCGTACCTAACCCCGTGACACTGACGGTCAGCGATTTTTTCATGACCGGCACGACACTGACCGGTGTGGCTGCTGCGGTGGCCTGGCCACCGCGCCCGCCCCGGGAACGTCCGGCGCCGCGCTCTGCCTGCCCTGCGGCCGGCTTCGCCTGCTGTTGCGCGCTGGTTTTCTGATCCGTCCCGGCGCTGTCGCCGCGCTGATGCCAAAAATAATACCCGCCGCCGATCAGCAGCAGAATCAAAAGCAAGAACAGGAACTTACGGGACTTTTTGTTTGAACTTGCGGGATCCGGCATAGGTTAGAATTCGCTTCTTATCGAGAAGCCCCTATTTTTACCTATTTACACAGGGCTGGCATCCTTTTGCTGATGATTGTAATAAATCGCAACCAGCCAGTTGTAACAGAAAGCCGGTCCGCATCCGCATGACAGCCGCAATGCATGACGGCTTACACGTTGCAAAAAGACATTTTGAAAACGGTCGGTGTCGTGATGAGCTGCGTTTTATACTGGGCGTCCAATTCGGAGAACCGCACCCAGACCACATATTTGTTGGCGCTGATTTCGGGGTAGATCAGGCGTTCGTCCGACACCCAGACGCGTACCATCTGGTAGATTTTGCCGCCGAGCATTTCCTGGAACACGCCGCCTTCCTGCGTGCTCGCATCAATAGGGCTTCCCGATTCACGCAGCATTTTCAACACCACACTGACACCGTCAAAGAGGGGCATGAAGGGTTCCACCCACTCTTTGATCGCACGCTGCCGGTTCTCGTCGGCCGACAATTGCCAGGCATGGTAGGACGGAATATCAATCTGCGAAGTCCCGCCCGGCACGGCAAAACGGTTTTTCAGACTCATCAGCCATTCATTTTCGCGGGCCGCCTGGCCGATCCTGCCTTTGCCCATCAGCGCGGCGGACACCCGGCTCAGATCGGCAACGGCGGCATCAAGCGCATTCAAATCAATATTGGGATGATGCCGATAACTTTCCAGATTAACCTTCTGCTTGTCGATATCCTGCAGAATACCGGAGCGCACTTCAGCACGATCGCAAGTATCCATGATTTCGAACAGCAGCGACAACGCCACATGCTGGTGCATGGGACTGGTGCCACTGATAAATGCAAACAGGCGCTTGAAAAGATATTCAAGCCGCATCAGGGAGCGTATACGTTCGTTAATGGGATATTCGTATAAAACCAATTGACTGACCCTTTTGTTTTTTGCTATCACATCTGGCAGAAGCGACATCACCGGCTGTCGACCGGCTGGCCCCGTTGCCTGCGTCCGGTATGTGGCGTCGTCGCCATCCCCGCTGCGCTGCTGCTATTGATCCTGGGCGCACTGCGTGCGGCCACCCTTCACGATGCCTTGCGTTGCGCCATCAACTGCAGCCAGCTGTCATGCACTTGCTGCACTCGTTCTTCAAGCATGGCTGTCGAAATGCCGATGCCGTTGAAAATTACATCGTCCGCCGCCGCCAGTCGCTGACCGCGCGACGCCTGGGTGTTCATAATGTCTGTGACGGCTTGCGCGGAAAGACCACTGCGCGCCTGGACCCGCGCAATCTGCTCGGTTTCTTCACAGTCTACCACACAGATCCGGTCCATTAACGGCCGGTATCGGGCGAGCGACTCGACCAGCAACGGAATGTCGTAGACCAGATAAAGGCCCGTGGCTGCCTGCGTTGCCGCCTGCATCGCCGCGCCGATGAGCGGATGCAGGATCTGCTCCAGACGATGGCGTACCTTCACATCGTCAAATACCCGCTGACGCATATAGCTACGATCCATGGCGCCATCCGCCTGCACTGCCCGTTGTCCGAATTCGGCGGCAATGGCCGGCATGGCCTGGCCACCCGGTTGAGTCAGAGCCCGCGACAATGCGTCGGCATCTATCACGCTCGCACCTCGCGCAGCCAGAAACTGAGCAACGGTTGATTTGCCCGAGCCAATGCCACCTGTCAATCCTATCCTGAACAACCCCGGCTCCTGTGAAAAACAAGGCCGGGCGCGCCACGCCAGGCCTGGACCTTTCTGAACAACTTGTTCTTAAATGGACGTGGGGCCGAGCGCAGACAGATGAACCGTCAGCGCACCGAATGCCAGACAGGGACCGAACGCAATTGCGCGCAGGTCAGCGCCCACCACCCATCGTTTGACTAGAATGTACACCAGTCCCGTTAAACTCGCCACTAATAACGCCAAGGGTAACTGTTCGTAAGGAAGCCACACAGTCAGTACCGCGATCAGTTTGAGGTCGCCCCAGGCCAGGCCGACGCGGCCACAGAACGCAAGCTGCGCCTTCATGAAGAGGATGGCACCGAAACAGATCAGAACAAACAGCAGCAGCGCCGGACCGGAAGACGGCATGCCCGGCAGGCGCAACGCCAGCGCAATCAGCCCCACCCAAAGCAGAATGACCAGAAGATAGTCCGGCAACAATCGCATCTGCATATCGGCCAGCGTCAGCAATGCCAGCCCATAACAAAATATCAGCCAGTGCGGCGCTTCGCCACGCAGCCATACCAGAAGAAAAACCGGCAGCGCCACGGCGGTCAGCTGCAGGCGGGCACGGTAAAAGGAGCCCGGCGCCATGACGATACAGGCCACGATCCGGGTGCTGCCGTAGCGCCAGCACAAGACCCTGACCAGCAGAAAATACGCAGGCCACAGACTCAGCGCCAGTACGAAACTGACTACAATACCGGACATCATGCTGGTTCAGCCCCTCGGAAATCCGAAGACCCTCGTGAAGCAAACCGAGGGTACGAACCGACGCACAGGCATGGTAAGATGCCGCTAATCCGATCCCTGTCCCACCCCTGAATTCTGCCAAACATGGAAAACCCTGTCATGCGTCTTGCTCAATGTCGTTCCGCAACCGCCCTGCTGTCCGCGCTTTTCCTGGCCTTCCTGGCCGGCTGCAGCAGCCCGACGTCATCCTCGGTGTCCGCCGGCGCGGCCAGCGACACGGCCACAACAGAACGCAACACGACTTCGATCCTTAACCGCGACGGTCGGGGGCAACTGCTTATTCCTATTGGCAGCAATGAGCCCACAGAAGCACAGCGTCGTGCGGAACGCCAGCGCCAGTCCACCACACAGGGCCTCGTACCCGAAGGTCGGGCTTATCTGGGTTCCATCCCGTGCGAAACAGCAGCATGCTCGGTCCAGCGCGTCACGCTCACGCTGTTGCCAGACGGCCGCTGGCGCAAGGTTTCACAGCCCTTGTCGCCAGCAGGTGCCATCCGTACAGAGTCGGGCTGCTGGACCGCAGAGGCCGGCACGCCACCCTATATCCATCTGCAACCGACTGCCCAGGCCAGTGACCGTTCTGGTCAAAGCGCTCGTTCAGGTCAAAGCGATTTAGCCACGCTGCGCATGCAAAGTCCTGCCGTTCTCAGTGTGCAGACACTCGGCACCCAGAAACTGGCGCATCGCTATACCCTGAACATACAGGCCGATACGGAATCAATCCGCGCCCTGCAAAACGACACCTCGTTTTTCTGCCCCGCGCAGGGCTGAGCACGCAAGTGCGCCTGTACGAGGAAGCGCGGTCACCGAACCACCTTAACGCCCCTGCGATGGCTGCCATCGGCCACTGTGGCGGTTTGCCCGCTGTTGTGCATTCAGGGCTGAGGACGGTCGGGAATATGGGCATTTAATTGGGTAAAGACCTGTCGCGCCAGTTCGGTGGCATTGCGTACATTCATCTTGCGAAAAATCCGCGCCCGATGCGCTTCGATCGTACGTTGCGACACGCCAAGTTCCGCGGCCGCTACCTTGTTCGGCAGCCCGCGAGAGACAAAAAAGAAGACTTCTTTTTCGCGCGGCGTCAGGCACTGGATCAGTGGCTCCAGTCCCGGGATGTTTTCTCCTGTTCCCATCTCAATACCTCACATGTTCTAAAGAGAGGGAACTGATTATAGTAATCCTGCCAACACCCAAAAACTATTAGCGGTAATAGTTTATGGTTTATATGCGAATTCGAGATTGTCGATCAGACGGGTCGCGCCCAGTTTCGCAGCGGCCAGAACAATGAGGGGCTCGTTGGCAAGCATCTCCTGCTGCGTAGGCGGATTCAGATCGTGCTGTCGGCGCACCGAGACATAGTCAACCTGCCAGCCCCGGTCAGCCAGGCACTGATGGCCGAAAGCCTCCAGGGATTCGACCGACGCATCACCCGCCTGCAGCCGCTCACGAACGGCCTGCAGTGTCTGAAACAGTACAGGCGCTTCCTTGCGCTCGCTATCGGAAAGAAAACGATTGCGGGATGACAGAGCCAGGCCGCTGTCTTCGCGTACGGTTTCATGGGCATAAATGGTGACCGGCAACTGGAATTGACGGCACATTTTGCGCACGATCATCAACTGCTGATAATCCTTTTTCCCGAATACAGCCACTTTGGGCTGCACACAGGAAAACAGTTTGAGCACCACTGTTGACACGCCGGTGAAAAAACCGGGGCGAAACTCGCCTTCCAGGATATTGCCCAGATCATCGGGGGGCTGGATCTTGAAACTTTGCGGCTCGGGATACATTTCCTTGACCGCCGGCGCAAACAAGACATAGACATCGCGCCGCTCTTCAAGCTTGCGAATATCCTCTTCAAGGGTGCGCGGATACTTGTCGAAATCTTCATTCGGCCCGAACTGCAACGGATTGACAAAAATACTGGCAACAACCGGATCCCCATGCTGACGGGCCATTTTCATCAACGCCAGATGTCCTTCATGAAGATTGCCCATGGTTGGCACAAAAGAAGCGCGCAACTGGCCACGCATCTGGTCACGGAGTTCTTCAATGGTATGGACGACTTTCAATCTTGTTCCTTTGACGGTCAGGCCACTGCCTGACTACTGTATGAGAGACGAATATAAATGGGAGCGTAAGGCTCGGCCTGCGTAATTTCCAGCAGTGTTTCGCGCGCCAGCTCCAGCATGGCAAGAAAATGCACGACAACCACTGCGGCAGGATCACCGTCTTCGACCCGTTCCATGAACAGATCGCGAAATTCCATAAACCGCACATCCGACAGGCGACGCAGAATATGCGTCATATGATCACGTACCGACAGCTGCTCGCGTGTGATGTGATGATGCGCATTCAGTTTGGCCCGCTTCATGATGTCCAGCCACGCCTGACGCAGATCCTCGGCGTTGACGTCGGGCAGCGCCCTTTCCGTGTTCAGGTCCATGAAAGCACGCGCACGCTCGAAATCGCGCCCCAATTGGGGCATTGTATTGAGCTTCTGGGCCGCCAGCTTCATCTGCTCGTACTCCAGCAGACGACGGACCAATTCTGCACGCGGATCTTCCACCTCTTCACCCGTATCGGATTTCTTCACCGGCAATAGCATGCGCGATTTGATTTCAATCAAGAGCGCCGCCATAAGCAAATACTCGCCGGCCAGCTCCAGATTGTGCTGGCGGATTTGCTCGACATAGTTCAAATACTGACGCGTGACTTCCGCCATGGGAATGTCCAGCACATTGAAGTTCTGCTTGCGAATCAGGTAGAGCAACAGATCCAGGGGGCCTTCGAAGGCTTCCAGAAACACTTCAAGCGCGTCTGGCGGAATGTACAAATCCTGCGGGATATCGAACAACGGCTCACCATACAGGCGCGCCAGTGCGACCGAGTCGATGGTGTCGGGTGTGGAATCCACTTCAGGTGAGACCAGCGCTGTAAGCTGATCGGCAGGAACCGTCATGCGTGCGGTCAGCTATTGTTTGAATACACGTAGGGCTTCTGGGGCACTTTGGCCTTTTTGAACCCCTCAAGCAGGTCGGTGTCCAGTGTTTTGTCCCACAGGAGCCCGCGGCCCTGCCGCTGGCGCTCTTCCGTACCCGGATGCTGGTCTTTGTACTGTTTAATAAACTTGGTGATATCGGATTCGAAATTTTCTGCCATGATCTTGTAACCGTTGGTGTAAATGGCCGTAAATGGCTGCTTGCTGCCGCCATTTTACACTGGAATTTCCCGGGGCAGACCGGCGGCAGGCTTAGTGCAGAATCTGACCCGTGCAGTGACGGACACACTTAATGCAAAATCAGCTTCAAATGTGACGAGTGCGCTTAGTGCAGAATCTGATCCAGAAAATGACGGGTGCGTTCATGCTGCGGATGGTCAAAAAACGCGTCGGGCGTATTTTGCTCGACAATGCTGCCCTGATCCATGAACACAACCCGATCGGCCACCTTGCGGGCAAAACCCATTTCATGGGTCACGCACAGCATGGTGACGCCCGATTCGCTGGCAAGGTTGACCATGACATCCAGCACTTCCTTGACCATCTCTGGGTCCAGAGCCGAGGTCGGTTCATCGAACAGCAGCACTTTGGGATTCATGCATAGCGAGCGGGCGATGGCGACGCGCTGCTGCTGCCCGCCCGAGATCTGTCCGGGAAATTTATTGGCCTGATCCGGTATGCGCACCCGCTCCAGAGTCTGCATGGCCCTGGCCTGCGCCTCGGCCTGCGACTGCTTCAGGACCCAGACAGGCCCCAGCGTCAGGTTTTCAAGCACGGTCAGATGAGGGAATAAATTAAAGTGCTGAAACACCATGCCGACATTTTTGCGTACCTGCTCGACCTTCTTCAGATTGTCGGTCAGCTGCGTGCCGTCAACAATAATCGTGCCTTCCTGATGAGACTCCAGTGCATTGATACAGCGAATCAGGGTGGACTTACCCGAACCGGAGGGGCCGCAGATCACAATCCGCTCTCCTGCCGCCACTTCCAGATTGATGTCGCGCAAGACATGGAACTGGCCATACCATTTGTTTACGTTTTCCATACGGATAATGGGTTCTGTCACAGATTGCTCCGGGCTCTGGCGGCTAATGCGAATATCCCGTATCCAGCCGGGACTCCAGCTGTTTGGAATAACGGGACATCGCAAAGCAGAATATAAAATAAATCAGGGAAATAAAGAGATATGCCTCGATACTGAAACCGCGCCATAGCGGATCGGACAGCGAAGCCTTGGCTGACAGCGTCAAATCGTAAATACCGATGACCACTACCAGGGAGGTATCTTTAAACAGTGCAATGAAAATGCTCACCAGCGGCGGGATGACGATACGCAGCGCCTGGGGCAGGACAATCTTGCGCATGGTCTGCCAATAGGTCAGGCCGATAGACTGAGCGCCTTCGATCTGCCCCCGGTCAATCGCCTGCAGGCCGCCGCGCACGGTCTCTGCGACATAGGCAGCCGCGAACATAATAATGGCGATCTGCGCGCGCAGCAGTTTGTCGATGGACATCCCTTCGGGCAAAAACAAGGGGAGCATGACCGACGACATGAACAACAGACTGATCAGCGGCACGCCACGGATGATTTCAATATAGACCACGCACAGCGCCTTGATAACCGGCATGTTTGAGCGACGCCCCAGCGCCAGAATCACACCGACCGGAAAGGCAAATGCAATCCCGAAGGTCGACAAAATCAGGGTCAGGGGCAAGCCACCCCAGCGAGTATTTTCAACATAGGTCAGGCCCGCAAGTCCGCCCCACATCAGACAGGCCACGCAGGCCAGCCCGACCACCCATATAGCCACAAGCCACAGGTTCCAGAAACGGCGAATCGCGCTGCAAACGATCACGGCAAGCAATACGAGGGTGGCCAGCAGCGGCCGCCACTGCTCGTCATAGGGATAGGTGCCGAACAGAATAAGCCGGTATTTTTCACGGATAAATGCCCAGCAGGCGCCGCCGGGACCGGCGCGGCACTCCTGGGCATTGCCGGCGGTGAAGTTGGCCTTCAGAAGCGCCCACTCCAGCAGCGGCGGCAGTCCCATCATCAGCAGCCAGACAACCAGCACGGTCATCAGAATATTGAGCGGCGAGGCAAACAGACGCGTACGCACCCAGCCGATCACGCCGGCTTTCCCCACGGGAGCCGGTTGCGCTGCGATCAACCCGGTATCCGGGGACGGTGTATTCATGCTCATCGCTCCACCAGTGCAATCCGACGGTTATACCAATTCATGAAAAGCGAAATGGACAGGCTGACCGTCAGGTACGCGGCCATGACGATCAAAACACCTTCGATCGCCTGCCCCGTCTGATTCAGGGTCGTATTGATGATCGATACGATATCCGGGTAGCCAATGGCAACAGCCAGCGAGCTATTTTTCATCAGGTTCAGATAGGTGCTGGTGAGCGGCGGAATCATAATCCGCAGCGCCTGAGGCAGAACCACCAGCCGCAGCGCCCGGCTGCGACCCAGCCCGATAGAACCGGCAGCCTCCCACTGGCCCTTGGGCACCGCCGCAATCCCGGAGCGCACAATTTCGGCCACAAACGCCGAGGTGTAAATGACCAAACCGCAAAGCAACGCAGTGAGTTCAGGGGATACATTGGCCCCACCGGCAAAATTGAACCCGCGCAGCTCGGGCACGCTCAGCACCGGCTGTCCGCTGCCCAGAAAGTACCCTGCCAGCGGCAACACCACAAACAGCACCACCCCCAGCGGCCAGGTGGCGTTGTGCACACCGGTATTGCGCTGTCTGGTCTGCATGCGACGGTGCGCGATCAGGGTCAGCGCGAGCGCCACGAATACGCCGACCATCAGCCATAACGCACTGCCGCCTTCGATTACAGGAAATCGCAACCCCCGGTTGGACAGGAAAACGCCGGGCAAGGGATGCGCAGCCTGGCGCGGACCCGGCAACATCTCTACGATGAGTGCATACCAGAAAAACAGCTGGATCAGCAACGGCACATTGCGCAGCAGTTCGACATATACAGCCGCGAGTCTGGAAATCAGCCAGTTGCCGGATAACCGGGCAATCCCGATCACAACCCCCAGCAGCGTCGCCAGCACAATGCCGGCCGCCGACACAGACAGGGTGTTGAGCAAGCCCACCAGAATGGCCCGACGGTAAGTATCAGTGGGGGAATATTCGATCAGCGACTCGCCGATGGCAAACCCGGCCTCACGATCAAGAAAGCCGAAACCGCTGCGGATATTGCGCACCTCCAGATTGTGCATGGTGTTGGATACCAGATACCAGACCGCACCCGCAAGCAGACCCAGCACCACAATCTGATAGACAATGGCGCGAAAGGTCGGATCATTCCAGGAAAAGGCCAGGCCTTTGGATTTGTATTTCTTCATGCGTGACTGTATCAAATGGCGGCAAAATCAAAGGGCGGCAAAACGCCGTCGCAGTGCCCGCCAATATGGATTCGCGTGCAAATACGCCATCGTACCTGTTTTGAAACAGATGCGCTATCGGGGCCGGCCCGCCACATCCATTCGGACTCACACAATCGCAAACACCCTAATACGATTGCAATTACTCTAAAATGCGGTTTAACAGAACCGAATTTTGAACAACCGGATCCACATGATTCAATTTCAGCATGTCTTCAAATCCTACGGACAGGGCGCAAATATCCTGGCGGATATCAACTTCGATATCACGCCCGGCGAATTCGTTTTCGTCTCCGGGCCGTCCGGCGCGGGTAAATCCACCCTGCTCAAATTGATCGGTGGGCTGGAAGCCCCTACGCGTGGCTCGGTGATCGTCAAGGGCCAGCGTATGGACCAGATCAGCCAGCGCGCGCGCCCCTATCTGCGTCGCGCCGTCGGCGTCATTTTGCAGAATATGCATCTGCTGTATGATCGCAGTGCCTTCGAAAATGTCATGCTGCCGCTGGCCGTCATCGGCCTGAGCTCAGACAAGGCCGCCGCCCGTGCCCGCGCCGCCATTGAAAAAGTGGGTCTGTCCGGCAAGGAAAGACTAAACCCGATCGCCTTGTCCGGTGGCGAACAACAGCGCCTGGCCATCGCCCGCGCCATCGTCAACAAGCCGTCTATCCTGATCGCCGACGAGCCCACAGCCAACCTCGACCAGGCCAGCGCACAAAAGATTCTTGAGGTTTTCCGCGATTTCAACCGCGTCGGCGTCACGACACTGATCGCCTCGCATGACCTGGAACTGCTGCGTCGTCATGCCAACCGCACCCTGCTGATCGAACCGGGCCGCTTCAGAGACCTGGGAAAAAACACATGAAAACCTGGATACGCCACCATTTTTACGCCATGCATATCGCCATCCGGCGACTGCTTTCGACGCCCTTTTCCTCTTTGACCAATATCGTGGTTATTGCCCTGGTCCTGGCCCTGCCGCTTTTGGCAAGCTCCATCCTGGTGTCCATGGAACCGGTAGCGCGCACGGTCTCTGTCAATCCGGCGATCACCCTCTTCATGAAAGGGGATGTTCCGCTTGCAGAGACCCGTGAGCTGGGTGAGCGACTGCAGCAGGAGAACACCGCCATCATCGACAAACTGGAAGTGATTGACAAAACGGAAGCGCTGGCCGGCCTGCGGGCGTCCGAGTCCTGGTCCAATGCGCTCAAGGTACTGCCACGCAACCCCTTGCCCAACTCCATTATTGTGACCATCAAGGAAACCGAAAACCGGGCCAACAAGGCCCAGGAACTGGCCCAGGAATGGAGCAACCTTGAGAATGTCGATACTGTCCAATTTGACAGCGCCTGGGTGCAGAAACTGGAAGCCATCCTGTCTTTCACCCGCGGCGTGCTGCTGTTGCTGGCCATCGGCGTGGCTGTGGTGGTAATCGGGACCGTCTTTAACACCGTGCGCATGCAGGCCCTCGTGCAGCGTGAAGAAATTGCCGTTGCCCGACTGGTGGGTGCCACCGAATCCTTTGTGCGGCGCCCCTTCCTGTATCTGGGCGCGCTGACCGGACTGGTGGCAGGTGTGCTCTCTATTTTACTGACCACGTTCGGACTGGGCTCGCTCAATGGCGCCATCGCCCGGCTGTCGGAAAGTTATGGCACCGATTTTGTCATTCGCCTGCCCGATCCCATCTGGCTGGGCACGGCAATTGTGCTGGTGATGATCGTTGCCGCCCTGGCGGCCCAATGGTCCATGACCCGAAACTCGCGCTTCTGACCCATGTCATTTGTCACTTCCGTCATTGACTGGCAACGCGAACGTGGCCGGCACGACCTGCCATGGCAGAACAGCCGTGACCCCTATCGGGTATGGCTGTCTGAAATCATGCTGCAGCAAACCCAAGTGGCCACGGTCATCCCGTACTACCTGCGTTTTCTGTCCCGCTTCCCCACATTGGCCTCATTGGCCGACGCCAGCCAGGAAGAGGTCATGCCCTACTGGGCAGGCCTGGGCTATTACGCAAGGGCACGCAATCTGCACCGTTGCGCACAGACCGTCGCGCGCGACTGGCAGGGCCGTTTTCCTGAAAAAGCGGCCGATATTGCCAGCCTGCCCGGCATCGGCCCGTCTACCGCCAACGCCATCGCGGCGTTTTGCTACAACGCCCGTCAGCCCATTCTGGATGGCAATGTCAAACGTGTTTTTTGCCGCTATTACGGCGTTGACGGGGACCCGCAGAAAAAAGCGACCGAACAGCGCCTGTGGGACCTGGCCTGGCAGCATCTTGAAGATGCGCCTGCCCAGGTCGATATGGGCGCCTACACGCAGGGCCTGATGGATCTGGGCGCCACGGTATGCACGCGCAGCAAACCGGCATGCGAGACCTGTCCGCTGGCCGACGGCTGCGTCGCGCGACGCGAAGGCCGTCAATTCCAGTTGCCGACGCCGCGCGCGCGCAAGGTGGTGCCGCAACGCCAGGTATGCATGCTGGTGCTGGAGCATGATGAAAAAGTGTTGATGTACCGCCGGGCGGACAAGGGCATTTGGGGTGGCCTGCTCACCCTGCCCGAGTTTGCCGATCGGCGCGCCTGTACCGACTGGTTGCAGCAGTCACTGGGAAATGACGTCCAGCCCTTGCCCCTGGCCGCATTCGAGCATGTCTTTACGCATTTCCGTCTGCATATCGAGCCGATGCTGGCACATATCAATGCAGCACCTACCCTCTTGCCACCAGGCGGCGATGCCGACCACCTGGAACGCTGGCAGTGGATCGACATCAATTCGCTTGCTGAGGCCGCACTGCCCGCGCCGTTGCGCACCCTGCTCAGTGGCTATTTTGAAACAGACGCGCAAAACCCCCGCCTGCTCTGATCATCGACACGTTATTCACCCGACTCGGACGACTTTCGGGTGGGAACGTAATTGGAAATGCTCATCAGCAGCCCGCAGGCGAACCCCAATGTAACCAGAGCGGTACCGCCGTAACTCATAAACGGCAGTGGCACCCCCACAACGGGCAGAATACCCATGACCATGCCCATATTCACGAAAACATACATGAACAGCATCATTGTCATTGCCCCTGCCAGCAAGCGGCCGAACTGGGTGCGGGCACGTACCGTGATCAGAAAACCGCGGGCCAGAAGCAGCGTATACAGCAGTAACAGCATCACACCGCCATACAGCCCGAATTCCTCGGCGAACACCGCAAAGATAAAGTCCGTCGTGCGCTCGGGAATGAAATCCAGATGCGTCTGGGTGCCCAGCATATAGCCTTTACCGTACAACCCGCCAGATCCGATGGCGATCATCCCCTGAATGGTATGAAACCCCTTGCCCAGCGGGTCGCTGCCCGGATCGAGCAGAGTACATACCCGGTGTTTCTGGTACTCGTGCAGCACCACCCAATCGAAGTCGGGGCTGCACAGCACCGGCTCATAATGCAGAATCAGCAGGATGGCCGCAACGCCCAGCACAAACACCGGTGCAATCAGCTTGAATGACAGACCCGCAAAATAAATAATGAAAAAGCCGGTGCTCAGCACAAGCAGACCCGTACCCAGATCGGGCTGACGAATAATCAGCGAAAAGGGCACCAGCAGCAGCACTGCCGCGATCAGAAAATCCAGGATCCGCAATTCGGAGCGATGCTTGTCGAAATACCAGGCCAGCATCAGCGGAACGATGATCTTCATCATCTCGGACGGCTGAATCACCGTGATCCCGATATTGAGCCAGCGCGTCGCACCCTTGTTGGTAATGCCAACCAGCAGCACGGCGACCAGCATGGCAACACCGATCACATAAAAAGGAATGGCGAACTTCATGATGCGAGACGGTGGAATCATGGCCACCGCCCACATCACAAAAAAAGCCAGCAGAAAATTGCGAGCCTGGCTGGCAAAGCGCCAGTCGGTGTCTCCGACCGCGGAATGCATGACCGTCATGCCAAGAATGCAGAAAATAACCAGAATCAGCAACAGCGGCCAGTCAAAGGCACGGAAGGCGCGCAGGATCCAGTCCATCAGTTTATTCATTATCCTGCCTCCGCTCATCGCCATTGCGGCCATTGCCATTGCCTACCGGGGCAAGAATATCCGGCAAATGTTCCGGCGCCCGGTCTTCCGGATTGTCGGGCACGTTCTGCGGCACCATGACATCGGGCGAGGTGTCTTCTGCCGGCTCGTCATTACCGATCTCCAGCACGGGAGCGGAATTGACCTGCGCTGAACGGGTCGGCGAGAGCCAGTAATCGAATACCTTGCGGGCAATAGGTGCCGCAATACTGGCACCCCAGCCGCCGTTTTCCACAATCAGTGCGACGGCAATTTTCGGCTCTTCCGCTGGCGCAAAGCCCATATATAAGGCGTGGTCCCACAAGCTGCGTTTAAGTGTGCGCGAGTTATATTTTGATCCTTTCAGGCTGAAGACCTGCGCCGTACCGGTTTTGCCTGCCGAGTCATAGGCAGCACCCACAAAGCTGCGCCTCGCCGTTCCGCGCTTGGTCACATCGACCAGCGCATCCTTGACCAGTCGGATCGACGTTTCACTCACCGGAATCTGATAATCCGGCTGCTTCACCGTCGGCGTCACCGCTTTGCTGATCGGGCTTTCCATTTCACTCACCAGGTGGGGCCGTATGTACTTGCCGTCAGCCGCCAGCGTAGATGTAGCCTGTGCCAGTTGCATGATCGTAAACGAGTTGTAGCCCTGGCCGACGGCAACCGAAATCGTCTCGCCGGGAATCCAGCGCTGCTGGCGCGGATCCTTGAAGGCTTTTTTCTTCCATTCGCGTGACGGCAGAATTCCGATTTTTTCATATTCCAGATCAATGCCCGTCTTGCGGCCGAATCCGAACATCTTGGAAAAGTCATGCAACGCGTCCACGCCGATCAGCGGACCCAGGCTGAAAAAATAGGTATCGGAAGACACCACCAGTGCCCGGTGCATATTCGTCGGGCCGTACGCTGCGCCCCCAGCATTGCGAAAACGCTGATTGCCGTACTCGAAATAGCCGGGATCGGGAATACGCGCATTGGGATCACGCACTCCGGTCTTCAAGGCAGCCAGCGCCACGAACGGCTTATACGTCGAGCCGATCGGAAACGTGCCCGATACAGGACGGTCAATCAGCGGATGCTCAGGAGAATCGGCCAGGCGACGCCAGTTTTCGACATCAATGCCGTCGATGAACAAATTCGGATCATAAGACGGCGCAGAGACATAAGCGAGCACCTGCCCGTTGCGCGGATCGATCGCCACCAGCGCGCCTTTTTCTGGAACGCCCTCTTTGACAAACCCCTTGCTGTACAAGTCCTCTACCATCTTCTGCAGGCCCATATCAATGGACAAATGCAAGGTGTCGCCGGGTACCGGGTCGATGCGCTTGAGCACCTGCACCGGTTTGCCCGAGGCGGCCACTTCGACCTCTTCCCATCCGGTCTTGCCGTGCAGCACTGTCTCGTAGCTCGCTTCGATCCCTTTTTTGCCGATCACATCCGTGCCACGATAATTGCCTTCGGTCCCTTCCTGCTCCAGGCGTTCCTGATCTCTCTCTGAAATGCGCCCGACATAGCCCACGACATGGGCAGCCGATTCGCCCTGAGGATACTCGCGCACCCAGCGCGCACGCAAATTGACATCGGGAAAACGAAAGGAATGGGCGGCGAAAACGGCCGCTTCATCGTCAGTCAGATTGCCGCGCAACATGACCGATGCATAGCGCGTATTCTGTCCCATGCGTCGCTTGAAGCGGCGCACATCCAGTGGCGTCAGCGTAATCACCGTGCTGATCTGGTTGATGAGTTCATCCAGGTTTTTAACCTGGGCCGGCACAATTTCAAGTGTGTAGTCCCGATAGCTGCGCGCCAGCACCGTACCGTTGCGATCGACAATGTCGCCGCGCCGGGGCGAAATGGGCACCAGGGCAATGCGGTTGCGATCAGCGCGCTCGGCCAGGCCCTGATAGCGCTCGACCTGAAGCACCCATAAACGGTCAATCAGCAGCCCGAAACAACCCAGCACGAACACGATGGCCACGACCACGCGCAGGCGGATTTTTTTTCTCTGAATGGCAGAACGCTTACGGAATTCGAACATAGCCCGCGTCCCGTCAGTTCAGTGTTTCGTTATCGTCTACCGGTCGCAACGGCAGTTTCAGAATCAGATCGGCCACGACCCACATGACACCGGTGATCAATCCGGACAGCACCCAGGTCCAGCCGCCCCAGGCACCCTGCAACCAGGCGTTGAGCAAATGACCGGGAAACGGCGCCAGGAAAAATACCGGCAACATCTGCAACATCTGGCTGAAGCCGCCAAACTGCATCATGCGACGACGAAATACCTTGGCCCCATAGATGACCAGCACATACGCCAGCCCGTGCGCGCCCAGTACATTGGCGTCATGCACATCCATTAACAAACCAAATACCACGGCCGTGATCAGCCCGACGCCACGCACCTGCTGAACGCACCAGAATGCCAGGACCAGAATCAGAATATCGGGTGAACCTTCCCAGTCACGCCACGGCAGCAACGACGCCAGCCAGGTGAACACAATGGTGATCCAGGCGTAGACCGGACTGGAACCGTAGAAATAATCGGTGCGCTGCAAAGGCTCAAGCGCGGTCAGGTTGCGTTTGATCATTTCAATTCACCCGCCGCGACGTGCCGCTGCCCTGGCTGCGCGCATCGGACAGCGAGGCCGGAATTTCCGGCAACGTGTCAGTGGGAACCAGCAGGACCAGAAAGTGGCGATAGCGTTCCGGGTGCGCCGAGGGCAAAGCGTGGGCGCGCATAAAGCCCTCTGCCGAATTGCGTTCGACCGTCGCAATTTTGCCGACCGACAGGCCTTGCGGGTAAATGCCGCCAATGCCACTGGTCACCAGCTCGTCGCCGGCCTGAATATCCGCGCCCATCCCCAGATACCGCACATCCAGTTTGCCGGTCTGTCCCGAACCGAAAGCAATCACCCGCAGACCATTGCGCAGGACCATGACTGGCACTGAAATCTTGTTGTCTGTGATCAGGGTCGCTTCCGAGGTCATGGGCGTGACGCGACGAATCTGTCCGACCACCCCGCCCTCGTCGATGACCGGCATGCCCGGACGAATACCGTCATTGCTGCCTTTGGTCAATACCAGCGTCTGGTTCAGGGGATCGACCGAGGTGTACAGGATTTCAACCGCCACAGAAGGCGTTTGCACCGTGGTTTTGACCGCCAGCAGGCGGCGCAACTGGGCATTTTCTGCCGCCATCTGGGCAGCATGCGTAGACAGCTGCGCCAGCTCGATACGCTGGCGCTGCACCGCAGCGCTTTCCTGCTTGGCGATGGTCACCGCATTAGACCAGTCGTACACCTGCGTGACCGCATCGCGCGGCCACATGGCGGTTCGCTGGAAGGGATAAAGCATGACGGACACGACTTTTCGCACCGGCTCGATATAGCGGGTTTGCGAATCGGCAATCATCAGGCCCACGCAAAAAATGGCCAGAAAAAAAAGTCTGACCTCTGCAGCCGGCCCGTGAGTGAAAAAACGTAATGAACTGTTTTGCTGCATAGGGCAACCGTAAACTGGAACGGAAGAATCTGGAAATAACAGCAGAAGAGAGAGATGCGACGTTCAACAGGCCGCATCCACCCGACGTCTCTAATCGTCGATGAAAATCTGGCCTAGTTTGTCAATGTGTTCCAGCGCTTCGCCACACCCGCGCACCACACACGTGAGCGGATCGTCGGCCACCACCACCGGAATACCGGTTTCTTCCTGAAGCAGGCGATCCAGATCCTTAAGCAGCGCACCGCCACCGGTCAGGGCAATACCCTTGTCGGTAATATCGGCGCCCAGTTCGGGCGGCGTCTGTTCCAGTGCGATTTTGACAGCAGACACGATCTGGTTGAGCGGATCGGTGAGCGCTTCCAGAATTTCATTGGAAGACACGGTAAAGCTGCGCGGAACCCCTTCCGACAGGTTGCGGCCCTTGACTTCCATTTCACGCACTTCGGTGCCAGGGAAAGCGGAACCGATGTTTTTCTTGATGGCCTCGGCGGTCGGCTCGCCGATCAGCATGCCGTAATTGCGCCGGATATAGTTCATGATGGCTTCGTCAAACTTGTCACCCCCCACCCGAACCGACCCCTTGTAGACCATGCCGCCCAGGGAAATAACCGCCACTTCGGTCGTTCCACCGCCAATATCCACGACCATGGAGCCGCTGGCATCGGACACATTCAGGCCGGCGCCAATGGCCGCGGCCATGGGTTCTTCGACCAGGAACACCTGACGCGCACCGGCGCCCTGGGCTGATTCGCGGATAACCCGGCGTTCGACCTGGGTTGAGCCGCAAGGCACACACACGATAATGCGCGGGCTCATGGTCAGCAGGCTGCGCGGATGCACAATGCGAATGAACTGGCGCAACATTTGTTCGGTCACGGAATAATCGGCGATCACGCCGTCTTTCATGGGACGGATGGCCTCGATATTGCCGGGCACACGTCCCAGCATCTGCTTGGCTGCATGGCCTACGGCCTGGATGATCTGACGGCCGTTGGAACCGCCTTCCGTACGAATGGCCACGACCGAAGGTTCGTCGAGCACAATGCCCTTGCCGCGCACGTAAATCAGGGTGTTGGCCGTACCCAGGTCGATGGCCATATCGGTAGATAAAAAGCTTCTTAGAAATCCGAACATAATCGCTCAGTTGAAATAGGGTCAGAGGGAGGTTTCGCGGAGCGCATAAGGGCTCAACACGGGGTTTGAACGCGTGAACACGTAATCATAACGTATAATCACTCTTTGATCGCGTGATTTATCGAATTTGCAGACTGTTTTTTGCAAACTCCCGACCAATTTCAAACACCGTCGCGCGAGCGCTTCGGCGATCCCATTTAATTTCCAGAAAACAAGCGTTTATGGCCCTTACCGAAAACGACGTGACCCGCATTGCCCGTCTCTCCCGGCTCGAACTGGATCCGGCAGAAAAGGCGCAGGCACTGACCGATCTGAACAGCATTCTTGGCCTGATTGAAAAACTCCAGGCCGTCGACACGAAGGGGATCGAACCCCTGGCCCACCCACTGTCGGCCATTCAGGATATTGAACTGCGTCTGCGTGAAGACATCGTCACCGAAACCCCATCCGAAACGACCCGTTCGCGCCTGATGGCCAACGCCCCCGCACAGGAAAACGGCCTGTTTCTAGTTCCAAAAGTAATCGAGTAACCATGAGCGACATCTCCAGTTTCTGTCTGTCCGGGCTGCGCAAGGCGCTGGACAGCAAAGAAGTCAGTGCGGTCGAACTTGCCGAAGCCGCGCTCAATCGCGCCGGCCAGTACACCAGCCTCAATGCGTTTTTGCATATCGATCCCGAAATGACCCGTGCGCAGGCCCGCGCGGCCGACGAACGCATCGCGCGGGGCGACGTCCATGCCCTGACCGGCATCCCGATCGCCCACAAAGATGTCTTCGTGACGCGCGACTGGCGCACCACGGCCGGCAGCCTGATGCTCAAAGACTATGTCAGTCCGTTTGACGCCACGGTTGTCAGCCACCTGGCCAACGCCGGCGCCGTCAACATCGGCAAACTGAACTGTGACGAATTTGCCATGGGCTCAGGCAACGAGAACTCCGCTTTCGGCGTCTGCCGCAACCCCTGGGACACCCAGGCGGTGCCAGGCGGCTCCTCTGGCGGTTCGGCTGTTGCCGTTGCGGCCGGTATTGTCCCGATCACCACCGGCACCGACACCGGCGGCTCGGTACGTCAGCCCGCTGCACTTTGCGGCGTCAGCGGCATCAAGCCCACTTATGGTACGGTCTCGCGCTTCGGCATGGTGGCTTTCGGCTCCAGCCTGGACCAGGCCGGTCCGCTGGCCCGCCACGCCAGAGATCTGGTCACGGTTCTGGACACCATCAGCGGTTTTGATCCCATGGACTCGACCAGTCTGCAGGACTGCCTGGGCACCCCCAACAAAGTGGGTCGCGTACAACAGGCTTTCGACAAGGCCAGCGCCGGGTACCGTGAAGGCGGCGACAAACCGCTGCAGGGACTGCGTATCGGCGTGCCGCGTGAATACGTCGGCGCCGGCCTCAATAGCGAAGTGGCCGCCGCGGTCGAGGCCGCACTGGCCGAACTGGAAAAACTCGGCGCCGTACGGGTCGACATTTCCCTGCCCAATACCGAACTGGCAATCCCGGCCTACTATGTCATCGCCCCGGCCGAAGCCTCCAGCAACCTGTCGCGCTACGACGGCGTTCGCTACGGCCACCGGGCTGCCGCCTACCGCAACATCGACGACATGATCAGTCGTTCGCGCGCCGAAGGGTTCGGCCCCGAGGTGCAGCGCCGCATCCTGATCGGATCATATGTTCTGTCCCACGGCTACTACGACGCCTACTATCTGCAGGCCCAGCGAATCCGCCGCCTCATCGTCGACGATTTCCACAAGGCGCTCAGCACCCAGTGCGATGTCATCATGGGGCCGGTCACACCGGATGTTGCCAAAAATATCGGCGACAACAACGAAGACCCGACCTCCGACTGGCTGGCCGACATCTATACGCTGGGCGTGAGCCTGGCCGGTCTGCCCGCCATGTCGGTGCCTTGCGGCTTCGGCAGAAACGGCACCCGCCCCATCGGCCTGCAAATCATTGGCAACTATTTTGACGAAGGTCGTCTGCTGGCTGTGGCCGACTGCTTCCAGCAGCACACCGACTGGCACACACGCACACCGGATATCCAATCATGAAGTGGGAAATTGTTATCGGACTGGAAACCCATACCCAGTTGTCCACCCAATCCAAAATCTTTTCTGGCAGCAGCACCGCCTTCGGCGCCGAGCCCAACACACAGGCCAACTGCGTTGATCTGGCGCTGCCGGGCAGCCTGCCGGTCATGAACCGCGGCGCGGTCGATCGCGCCATCCGCTTCGGTCTGGCCGTAGGCGGCACGGTATCGCCCCGCTCCATCTTCGCGCGCAAGAACTATTTCTACCCCGATCTGCCCAAGAACTACCAGATCACGCAGTTCGAAATCCCGGTTGTCGTCGGCGGCAAAATCCGCTTCTTCGTGGGCGACCAGGAAAAAACCGTGAACCTGACCCGCGCGCATCTGGAAGAAGACGCGGGTAAATCGCTGCACGACAGCTTCAAGGGCCCCCAGGGCGAGCCGGCCACCGGTATCGACCTGAACCGGACCGGTACCCCCTTGCTTGAAATCGTCTCAGAACCGGAAATGCGCTCTGCGGCCGAAGCCGTCGAGTACGCCCGCGCACTGCACGGCCTGGTTGTCTGGCTCGGCATTTGCGATGGCAATATGCAGGAAGGGTCTTTTCGCTGCGATGCCAACGTCTCGGTGCGTCCTGTCGGTCAAAAGGAATTTGGAACACGGACCGAAATCAAGAACGTCAACTCCTTCCGCTTTCTGGAGCGCGCCATCCTGTTCGAGGCTCGCCGCCAGATCGACGTTCTGGAAGACGGAGGCACCATTATTCAGGAAACCCGCCTGTATGATGACGTGAACGATGAAACCCGCAGCATGCGCACCAAAGAAGACGCGCACGATTACCGGTACTTCCCGGACCCCGACCTGCCTCCGCTTATCATCAGCCCCACGTGGATCGAACAGGTCAAGGCCGACATGCCCGAACTGCCCGCCGTGCGCCGCGAACGTTATGAAACGCAATTGAGCCTGTCCGCCTACGATGCGGCCCAACTGACGGTCACGCGCGATATTTCGGATTTCTTCGAAGCTACGATGGCCCATCTGCCTGCAGAGCAGGCCAAGCTGGCCTCAAACTGGATCACCGGCGAACTGGCGGCCTCGCTCAACCGTGAGGAACGCGACATTGTCGACAGCCCCGTCAGCCCCGAAATCCTGGCCCGGCTGGTGCAGCGCATTGCCGATGGCACCCTGTCCAACAAAACCGGTCGCGACGTATTTGCGGCCTTATGGGCCGGTGAAAACGACGGGAATGTCGATGCCATCATTGAAGCGCGCGGCCTGAAGCAGGTCAGCGACGCCGGCGCCATCGGCGCCCTGATCGACGAAGTGCTGGCTGCGCATCCGGCCATTATTGAAGAGTATCGCGCGGGCAAGCAGAAAGCATTCAACTCGCTTGTCGGTCAGGTCATGAAAGCCGGCAAGGGCAAGGTCAATCCTGCCCAGGTCAACCAGTTGCTCAAGGAAAAGCTGGGCTGACCTACTGCGTTAATCCGCCATATGCAACAGCCGCCATGAAAGGCGGCTGTTGCATATCCGGGGGCCGCAAGACAACAGGGAGGAGGTGCAGATTGAGGGTGCGTGCACACCCCGCCCTCGCCCACATATAACTTGCAGGCGTTACCCTTTGATTCCGTAGCGATCCCGGTACGCGGATACCGCAGACTGATACTGCGCAAAGGTTGCATCCTCATCCAGCAATTGCATAATGTCGTCAAGCGACGCAATACTGATGACGGGCATGCCGTATTTTTGCTGTACATCCTGCACGGCTGAATGGGCCGACAGGGCGTCATCCGCACCCGCGCGTTCCATCCGGTCCAGCGCGATCAGCACGGCCGCAGGTGTGGCCCCCGCCGCCCGGATAATTTCCACCGACTCGCGCACCGACGTCCCCGCAGTAATTACATCATCGATAATGACCACCCGCCCCTGCAGCGGCGCGCCGACCAGCGTGCCGCCTTCGCCGTGCGCCTTGGCTTCCTTGCGATTGAAGGCAAAGGGAACATCCCTGGCATCGGCATCGTGGTTTGCCAGGGCAATGGTGGTGGCCGCCGCCAGGGGAATGCCCTTGTAGGCCGGCCCGAAAAGCATGTCAAAGTCATGGCTGGAATCGAGCAGAGCCTGGGCGTAAAACTGCCCCAGCGTACCAACTGACCTGCCTGAGTTGAAAAGACCTGCGTTGAAGAAATAGGGGCTGATGCGGCCCGACTTTACCTTGAACTCACCAAAACGCAGCACCCCTTCCTGAGAGGCGAAACGGACAAAATCAAGACGGTTCTGAGAAGACATAATGTTCCTGCTGAATATCGGTATTGGGTTGACCCCGCAATGATAAAGCAAGCATCGCCTATGACGCCATGGCGGCCGAAAAAAAATCAATAAAGCTGCGCACCTTGCCGGTTTGGTATTGGCGACTGATATAACTGGCGTAGATATCCAGCGGCGGGCTTTCATAGTCTGGTAACAGGCGCACCAGGCGGCCCTGGACGAGATCCTCCTCGACCAGCCATTCGGGCAGCATGGCCAGGCCCAGCCCGGCGCAGACCAATTTGTGGCTGAGCGTGGTATCGCTCAGCTTCATCAGGCTATGCGGCAGGAACTTCACCTCGCCCTGCGGTCCGTGCAGAACATAATCATTGCGGTCGCGATAATTAGGCGTGATCGCACCAAACCGGTCCAGATCGTCCACTGTCTGCGGCAAGCCCATCCGGCGAACGTAAGCCGGACTTGATACCAGCACCAGGCGAACTGTCCCGATTTTACGCACAATCAATTGCGGTTCGGGTTCGTGCGTGACCCGGATAGCCAGATCCATGCCGGTTTCAGCCAGCTCTACCTTGCTGTTGGTCAAATACAGGTCCGGCACCACGCCGGGATACAGGTTCTGGTACGCCATCAGCATATTTGCGATGCGATCACTAGCAAACCAGACCGGTGCCGTCACCCGCAACACCCCTTTGGGCTCATCTGCGCCATCACCCACGGTCGCTTCGGCCTGATCCAGCATATCCAGGGCATAAATACACTTGTCATAATATTGCTGTCCGGCCTCGGTCAGACTCAGCTTGCGGCTGGTTCGATGCAGCAACCGCGCACCCAGCCGTTGTTCCAGATGCATCACATGCTTGCTGGCCATTGGGCTGGACAGGCCCAGGCTTCGCGCCGCGGCCACAAAACTGCCTGCACGGACCACCTCACAAAACACTCTGATGCTTAGCAAAGTATCCACGTATCACTCCTGAAATAGAAAAAGACCATCCCATGCGCCCGACAGGCAGCGCTTACGTCGCAAATGAGCAGCAACGATCATTTCCTTACAGGAAACATATCATCAATAATATCAGTATTTATTTCCCTATCGAATACGATTAAACTGTTTTACACATTATCCGATGCCGCCCAATGCTGCAAATTGATCGTTCAATTGTGATTTTCTGCAATTACATATACAGTCACATGAGGCGTCCGCCGTATCGGTACTTATCAGATCACTAAAGGATTACTCATGAAAACAGACCATCTCGTTCCCTACGCCCTTGCCCTTCTTCGTATCGTCTCAGGCTACACCCTCATGCTGCATGGTACGGCCAAATATTTCCACGTACCCCATATTGAGATGTTCGACAACCTGCAGGCGCTCTCCATGCCCGGCATTGCAGGCATGATCGAACTGGTTGCCGGCATTTTGCTCATTCTCGGTCTGTTTACCCGCTCCGCTGCCTTTATTGCTTCCGGCATGACTGCCGTGGCTTATTTCTATGCCCATGCCCCGCAGGGCAACGGCCTGTTCCCGCTCATGAATGGTGGTGAAACAGTCGTGCTGTACTCCTTCATTTTCCTGTTCATTGCCGCAGCCGGTTCTGGCGCCTTCAGCATCGACAATAATCGTCGCAAGCTGTAATCGGCCATTGTTGTAAACGAACAATCGGGCGCAGGCAACAGCCTGTTGCGTGCGCCCTTCCTGCACAAATCAGTCTGGCGATACCTGTCCCGGCTGTCTGCCGGCAAATAGCGCAGCAACATGCTCTCCCTTTTTTAACGTGTTACGCCCCTTGCGGGTGCGACGGCCTGCGGCCCCACCAGCGGCCTTTTCACTGACGGAGAATCCGTCACAGCAGGTCGATTGCCGGTCTGCCCATTTTTAAGTTACGGAGGTCATCATGACAATGCCAGTTTATTTTATTTCGCACGGCGGCGGTCCCTGGCCCTGGGTCGAGGAGTGGCAGTCCATGTATGCCGCGCTGAACCAATCGCTCCAGCACTTACCGTCAGAACTGCCAGCCACCCCCAAAGCCGTGCTGATGGTTTCCGCCCATTGGATCACAGACGAAATAACCGTCGGCACGGGCGCGCAGCCCGGAATGCTTTACGACTATTACGGCTTTCCGGAACATACCTACTCGGTACAATATCCGGCACCCGGCGATCCGGCCCTGGCAGCACGCGTAGAAGCGCTGCTGCAGGCGGGCAATGTATCTGTCAGGCAGGACGCGCAGCGCGGTTTCGATCATGGTGCATTTGTGCCCATGGCAGTGGCCTTCCCCCAGGCTACGATTCCCATGGTGCAGCTTTCGATTCGCGCAGACTTTGACCCGCAGTTTCATCTGCAACTGGGCGCACTGCTGGCACCACTCAGAGACGAAGGCGTGCTCATCATCGGCAGCGGCCTGAGCTATCACAATTTGCGGCTGCTGGATGAACGCGGCGCGCAGCCCTCGGCGCAATTTGACGCCTGGCTGCAACGCATCGTTGTCCAGAGCACTCCCCAGGAGCGTGTGCAGGGCCTCGCAGACTGGGAGCAGGCGCCATCGGCCCGACTCGCCCATGCACGCGAAGACCATTTGATTCCCCTGATGGTCGCGGTCGGCGCCGCAGGTGGCGACCCCGCAGCGCTGTCTTACCATGAACGTCACGCTTTTGGATCCATTACCGCATCCAGCTTCCGCTTCGCTCAGCCAGACGCATAAGACAGGCCAGGTCACTCCGTGTCGGGCTGTATCGTTCCGATCGCGACACCAGCGTGATCGTCGGCATTTGACGGTCGCCTGATGACAGTGCTCACCTGGATTGTGACAGCACCCGCCCCGGTTCGCTTGCCAAATACAGGCCTGACCTCCACAATACGGTTTTTTCCTATTTGAACGAAACATCATGACACCGCGGCAGCATGGGCTGGCGAGCGCGCATATCGCCGCCGTCTTTTTTGGACTTACCGGCGTACTGGGGCATATCATTGTCGCCCCGGCCATGACCATCACCTTCGGACGGGCACTGTTTGCCATTATCGCTCTGTGGGCAGTTGCCTTCTACCTGAAGACGCCTCTCATCAAGGGGTTGCAAAGACGCAGCATTGTCTCGCTGTTGTGTTCGGGGATCGCCCTTGCCATCCACTGGGTCACTTTTTTCATTGCCGTCAAAACCGGCGGCATTGCGATTGCCACCCTCGGGTTTGCCAGCTTCCCCGCATTTATCACACTGCTTGAAAGACTGGTTCTCAAAGACCAGGTCAATCTCATCGACTGGCTTCTGGTAATCTTGGTCATCAGCGGCCTGATCCTGGTAACCCCGGCGATTGACCTGAACAATGCAGGCACGATCGGCCTGTTCTGGGGCATTCTGTCTGCTATCACGTTCGCAACGCTGGCCCTGATCAATCGTACGCTTGGCGGGCTGAACGCCATCCAGGTCGCCTTCTGGCAGAATCTGGTCGTGATGCTGCTGTGCCTGCCCCTGGGCCTGAGCGGTATGTTCGTCCTGTCCGGTGACAGCCTGCTCTGGCTGATCGTACTTGGCGTCATGTGTACTGCGCTATCGCATTTTCTGTTCGTCCATAGCCTGCGCAGCATCACCGCCCGCAGTGCCGGGCTGATCATTGCCCTCGAACCGGTGTATGCCATTGCATTTGCCATGATCCTGTTCAACGAACAGCCCACACTGCGCATGGCGCTGGGCGCGATACTGATTATTGCCGCCGCCGTGTGCCCAAGAAAACAGCCCGGACATGCCGCCTGACCGCAAGCCGCGGGCGCCAGGCGCGTACAATAGCCCATACGCCGACTCTATTAAAAGGATTCCCCGTGCTTCGTGTCACTTCACTCAACGTTAACGGTTTGCGTTCTGCATTTCGCAAGGGCCTGGCGCCCTGGCTTGAAAAACATAATGCAGATGTCGTCTGCCTGCAGGAAATCAAAATCCAGGATGCCGACCTGATTGACGAACTGCGCCATCCGCTGAACTACACCGGCTACTTCTGCCATGCCGAGAAAAAAGGCTATAGCGGCGTGGGCCTGTATCTCAGGCACGATGCCCAGGTCAACGCCGGCATGGCCTGCGAGGAATTCGACCGCGAAGGCCGGATCCTGCGCGCCGACTTCAAGGACCTGACCATTATCAGCGCCTACCTGCCTTCAGGGTCCAGCGGAGAAGAACGGCAGGCAGCCAAATTCCGTTTCCTGGATCACTTCGGTCCCTGGGTCGACGCCATGATGGAAGACTACAAAAAAACGGGCCACAACTATATTATTTGTGGCGACTGGAATATTGCGCACAAGGAAATCGATCTGAAAAACTGGAAAGGCAATCTGAAAAACTCCGGCTTTACGCCAGAAGAGCGTGCCTGGATTTCAGATGTGTTTGACCGGCGCGGCTTTGTGGACGTATTTCGCAAGGTGAACGCCGAGCCCGACCAGTACACCTGGTGGAGCAACCGCGGACAGGCCTGGGCAAAGAACGTAGGCTGGCGTATTGATTACCAGATCGCCACGCCGGGCATCGCCGACAAAGCCATGGCAACGTCCATCTACAAAGATGAGCGCTTCTCGGACCACGCGCCGCTGACCATCGATTACGACTGGAAGTTGGCGCCCTTCGTCGCCAAATAGCCCGAACGTCAATCGATATTGCGCACGCGGTTGACGCTGCGCTGATTGACGCCGCCTGACTGGTTGCTCCAGGTATTGCGAATATATGTAGCCGCCGCCGCAATTTCCAGATCGTTCAGAAAGTGCCTGAAGGGCGGCATACCGTAAGGCTGCGGCGTTTTTTCGGTGGTCGGCGTAAAGCCGCCATCCATAATGACGCGCAGCAGGCCGGTCACATCCTGGCCGCGCACCAGGCTGTTGCCATCCAGCGAGGGCCAGGCGTTATCCAGCCCGGTGCCATCGGCCTGATGACAGGCAGCGCAGTATTGCCCGTAGATTTTCTTACCCATTGAATACAGGGTATCGTTGACTTCTCCCGTCGAGCCGCTCTTCAAGCCCGCGGCCGGCAGCGACTTCAGGTAGACAGCAATATCGCTCACGTCCTGCCCGTTCAGATACTGCACCCCACGCAAGGCCTCACTCATGGGCCCCACAACGGCGCCATGCGCCGATAAGCCCGTCAACAACAGATCCGCAATATCCTGCTCGCTCCAGTGGCCCAGGCCACCATCGGTATCGCCTGTCAGCGCAGGGGCATACCAAATGCCGTCGGACATTTTTCCACCCTGCAGCGACCGGCTTACATCCATTCCCCCCAGACGATTACGAGGAGTGTGACACTCTGCGCAATGGGCAATGCCGTCCACGAGGTGGCGCCCCCGCAAGGGCGCGTCGTCGGAGGCCGGTGTTTGCGCCACGGCATCGGCAGGCCGGAAATACAGCGCACGCCAGAACGCCAGCAGAAAACGCATATTGAACGGTGTGCGCAGATCGTGCGCCGGCGCCTGGCGATCACTTGCAGGCAGCGTTTTCAGATAGCTGAAAATCGCATCCGAATCGGCACGACTCAAATGCGAGTAGCTCTGGTACGGAAAAGCCGGGTATAGCAGCGAGCCATCGGGAGCCTTGCCGTTATGCAGTACCTGCCAGAAGTCATCGGCGCTCCAGCGGCCAATGCCCTTTTCCGGATCAGGTGTGATATTGGGTGCAAAGAACGTGCCGAATTGGGTTTTCAGCCCGCTGCCTCCGGAAAATTCGGGGGTATTCACCGCAGTATGGCAGCCCACGCAATTGCCAATCTGGGTCAAATACTTCCCGCGTGCAACCACTTCGGAAGAGGCTTTGCCACCGGTCAGGGTCGAGGCGACAAGCACGCCGTCACGCGAGCCCAGCCAGAACAGGCCGCCGGCTACCAGAATGCCAATCACCACGATCGCGGCCACTGCGCGTATAAACCATTTCATTGCCGTGCTCCCGATTCATTCTGAATACCACAGACGACCGGCGTCCTGGCCGCGGCATTAATCTTGTCTGGCGTGCCCGGGTCCTGCACAGCCAGCCAGGCCGACACCGCCTGTACTTCGGCAGAGGTCATTTTCCTGGCAATCTCTCCCATGCAATCGGGGTCTACGGAATGACGAATACCATACTGCCAGGCGCCCATCTGTGCCGTAATATATTCATTGGTCAGGCCGGTCAGCCCCGGAATCGCCGGCTGCATGCCTTTCAGGTTCTCGCCATGACAGGCAACACAGGCAGGGATATTGCGATCATGAGCGCCATGGCGTACCAACTGCTCACCCTGCTTCAGAATGTCCGGAGACACGTTCAAAGGAGCAGAGGGTGGATATTCAGGCTTCTGCTGGCTGAACCAGACCGCGATTTCATGCAGATAGGCATCGGACAGGGTCACCAGTAGCCGCTGCATGGGCAGATACTCGCGCCGCCCTTCCCGAAAACGCAGTAACTGTTGATATAAATATTCTGCGGGCTTGCCGGCAATGCGCGGATAAAAGGCGTCGGCGCCCTGCACACCAGTCGCGCCGTGGCACATGGTACAAGCCGCGACACGTGCCTGCAGGGATCCAGGCACACCCACCGGAACCCGGTTTTCACCGTTATCCGGGTTGGCCGGCATGGCAGGCGTCACCTTGGGTTCAACCGTGGCGCCGTCCGCGCCGGGTATCCTGGCCGGATCGGCTGCCCCTGCCGGCGTCGTCGAGATCGACTCAGTCGGCTGCCCGCCCGCAGCGGGTTCCGGCTGCGAGGGGGTCTGCGCCATCGCCGACAGGGTCAGCGTACAGGACAAAGCCAGCATTCCCTGAGCCGCTCTTTTGATCGTCACATTCATTACTGACCTCGTTCAATCCGCTGCAGATGTCCGAACCGCCGGCGAAGGGTCTTTTTCCAGCCCTTTGATTTCGGCGCGCATCAGCCACAGGACAAGCAGTCCTGGCAGCGCAATAAAAAAAGTAAACACAAAAAACAGCGGCCAGCCATAGGCCTCTACAATCGGCGGCGTAAGCGGTCCGGCCACAAACACCCGTCCCACTGCAGACAAGGCGGACAACAGCGCAAACTGACTGGCGGTAAATTGCACATGACATAACGCCATCAGCAAGGCCACAAACGCAGCCGTGCCCAGACCACCGCACAGGTTTTCGAAACCCACGCCCAGCGCCATCAGCGGCAAGTGCTGGGGGTGCAACGCGATCATCGTATACATCAGATTTGACAGCGCCTGCAGCAGGCCAAACAGCATCAGCGACCGATACAGCCCCAGTTTACCCATGATTCCACCGCCGATCAGTGCCCCCACAATGGTCGCGATCACAGCAAGTATTTTATTGACCGTGCCGACCACTTCGGGTGAGAAGCCCGCCCCGCGAATCAGAAATGTGGTCGAGAGCGCACCGGCAAAGGCATCACCCAGTTTGTAAAGCACAATCAACGCCAGAATGCTGAGTGCGCCCTTGCGTGAAAAAAACTCCTGAAAGGGCACGGTAAAAGCATCATAAAGTGTGCGCGGTGCGTCATTGGCACCCGTCACCTCCGGCTCGGGCGCCAGCCAGGTCAGGACGGCCGCGCCGAACATCAGCAGGCCCATGAGAATATACATGCTGCCCCAGCCCGTCCATACTGCAGCCAGCCAAATCGCCAGGCCGCCCGACGCAATCATTCCCACACGATAGCCCAGGGTACGGATCGCCGCACCGGCAGCACGCTCTTCATGACGCAGCACATCAGCACTATAGGCATCAAAGGCAATATCCTGTGTCGCCGACAGAAAGGCCACCAGTGTCGCCAGCGCCGCGAGCCAGAACAAAGACCGGGACGGGTCCAACAGGCCCATGCCGCAAATCGCCAACCCCAGGAAAATCTGCGACAACGCCATCCAGCCGCGCCGCCGTCCCAGAAAGGGCGGCATATAACGGTCAATCAGCGGTGCCCACAGAAACTTGAAGGTATAAGCCGCTCCCACCAGCGTCAGAAAGCCGATTTCCTTGAGCGGTACATCTTCAACCGTGGCCCAGGCCTGCAGCGTACCGCCCGTCAGGGCCAGGGGCAATCCGCTGGCCAGACCCAGCAGCAGTAGCGGGTAAACACGCGGACTCAGGTAAGGGCGGATCAGATTGATCATGATGCCGGCTTTCTGTCAGTTTCAAAATGATAGACCGCCAGGGTGCTTCGCAGACTGGGCATCAGTGAAATCTCGGTCTCGTCGCGGAACGTGGCCCGTTCAAGAATTCGGAAACCCAGACGCGTTGCCAGGTCCTCGAAATCCTTCAGCGTACACAAGTGAATATTGGGCGTGTTATACCATTCGTAGGGCATCTGGCCCGTAACGGGCATGCGTCCGTTCAGAATGGACAGGCCGTGCGTCCAGTGACCGAAGTTGGGGAACGACACGACGCCATAGCGCGCAACGCGTCCCATCTCTTTCAGGATATGTTCCGTGTTCACCACTGCCTGCAACGTCTGCGACAGCACAACCGTATCGAACTGGCCGTCATCGAACATGGCCAGCCCGTCTTCCAGGTTTTGCTGTATGACTCGCACACCCTTGTTGACGCAGGCGATGACCAGCGCATCTTCTTTTTCCACGCCCACGGCGGTCACGCCGCGCCGGTTCTGCAAATGCGCAAGCAACGCACCATCGCCGCAACCCAGGTCAAGTACCCGGGAATCATCGCGAACCCAGCCCGCAATACGCAACAGGTCTGCCCGTACTTTTTTCTGTTCAGTGTGTGTCGTCATGCTGCGTCCTGCACAAGTTCTGCCGATTCCAGGTTCAGGCTGGCCGCGATACGTTGATAGTAGGCCCTGACCACCGCATGATAGCGCGGGTCATCCAGCAGGAATGCATCGTGCCCATGCGGTGCATCGATTTCGGCATAGGTGACCTGTTGACCATTTTTCAGCAGCGCCTTGACCAGCTCGCGGGAGCGCTCTGGCGGAAAACGCCAATCGGTCGTAAAAGATACCGTCAGGAACTCGGCCTGTGCCGGCCGCAAAGCCTCGGTCAGATCACCGCCGTGCCGGCCGCCCGGGTCAAAATAATCCAGCGCGCGCGTAATCAGCAGATAAGTATTGGCATCGAAATAACGGGAAAACTTCTCGCCCTGGTAGCGCAGGTACGATTCCACTTCGAATTCGACATCATAGCCAAACCGGAAGCGGCCATCTTCAGCAGGATTACGCTGAGTGCGGCCAAATTTTTCTGCCATATCATCATCGGACAGATAGGTAATATGCCCGACCATGCGTGCGACCGACAGGCCGCGGGCAGGCACGGTATCGTATTCGTAATAATTTCCGCCGTGAAAATCCGGATCACTGATAATAGCGCGGCGGGCCACTTCGTTAAACGCGATATTCTGTGCCGACAGGCTCGTCGTACTGGCAATGACCACGCAGTGCGCAATGCGTTCAGGCAGATCAATGGCCCAGCTCAGCGCCTGCATACCGCCCAGCGACCCGCCCATGACCGCAGCGAACCGCGCAATACCGAAATGATCCGCCACTCTCGTCTGGGCGCTGACCCAGTCTTCAACAGTGACGACCGGAAAGGCAGCGCCCCAGGGTTTGCCGGTAGCAGGATCAATGGAGGCCGGGCCTGTCGAACCAAAGCACGAACCCAGGTTATTGATGCATATCACAAAGAAAATATTGGTATCTAGCGGTTTGCCCGGTCCCACCATATTGTCCCACCAGCCGATATCTTTTTCATCGGTGGCTGACACGCCGGCGGCGTGATGCGAGGCGTTCAGGGCATGGCAGACCAGCACGGCATTGCTGCGTTGCGCATTGAGCCTGCCATAGGTTTCCACGGCAAGGGTATACGAGGGCAGAATCTGGCCGCTGCTGAGCGTAAGCGGTTCATCGAACTGAAGAAACTGGGGCGTCACCACGCCCACAGACTGCTGTGAAGTAGAATTTTGTGAGACCATACGGACCTATTTAGCGGGATTTTTGAGGCGCCCGCAAGCGGATCAGACAAATCGGCGCCAACCTTTACGACATTGTATCATTTAAAAAAACATCGGGCAGACGGCTACTGGAGCGCCATACCGTTCAAAAACTCGTCTGCCACCGGTTCGCTCAGCGTGTCGTCCTGCCCTGCCGCATAGGCCTGCACGATCACGCCCTTGCCGGCAAAGACCTTTACATACACACTGGCATTCTGGTTGCCGACCGCCTTTCTGAATGTCAGCTTCTCGCCAAACGCCGGCAGCGGTTCGGGTGCCGGTTCATTCATACTCATATAGACCGACCGCAACAGTGCCTCGCCCGCTTTTTGCGAACTGGCCTCGTCCTGTTTTCCTTCCGGCAGCACGCTGTAGACGACGGCAAAGACCTGGTCGTCCACCAGCGCCATGTCCATGGTAAACGGATAATTCACCCCTTCAATTTCAGTGGTGCGCGACTCGCTGCGGGGCTTGTCCGGGAAGATGGCTTTCAGGTGCCCACCCGCCGTCGTCACTTCACGCCAATCGTATTTTGGCGAACATCCTGCCAACAGGACCACGAAAAAAACAAGAGCCAGACGTTTGATCACCTGCATCACCTAAATTAATTAATCCGAAACAAACCGTTTAAAACTGAAAAGCAGCGGAACTCCCTTAAAATCAGCAATTATTGATTTCAAGATACCTCAGGACGACTTGTGCAGCGCATGACCACACTACAGCAGCATCGAGACTCGCTAACTCATATTCTACGCGGAATCGAACGCGAAGGGCTGCGGATTGACCGCGACGGCGCGCTGGCCACGACGCCGCACTCCACCCTTCTGGGCTCGGCGCTGACCCACCCGAATATCACGACCGATTATTCGGAATCGCTGATCGAACTCATCACAGGCACGCATACCTCGATAGATGCGTTGCTTGAAGAGCTGACCGATGTACACCGCTTTGCAACGCGCCAGTTTCCGTCAGAAAGCATCTGGATGCAATCCATGCCGGGCCATTTGCCGCCCGATGCGCAAATTCCTATCGCCACCTACGGCACGTCCAACAGCGGCACGCTGCGTAATGTCTACCGTCGCGGCCTGGCCGAACGCTATGGACGCGCCATGCAATGCATTGCCGGACTTCACTACAACTTCTCCCTGCCCGGTTCACTCTGGGAGGTTCTCGGACTTGAGGGCGAAACCGAGACAGAACGCCAGTCCATCGGCTACATGGGTCTGATCCGCAATTTCACTCGCTATAACTGGCTGCTCATGTACCTGTTTGGCGCATCGCCCGCGGTTCCCCGCTCGTTTCTGGGAGACCGCCCGCACCCGTTGCGCGAGCTGGATCACGACACGCTGTATCTTCCCTATGCCACCAGCCTGCGCATGAGCGATCTGGGGTACCAGAACGACGCACAGTCCGGACTGAAGATGTGCTACAACGATCTGTCCACCTTCGTCAGAAAAATGTACCACGCCGTCACCCAGCCCTGGCCGGAATATCAGGCGATCGGCACACATCGCGATGGCCAGTGGATCCAGTTGAACACCAATGTCCTGCAGATCGAAAACGAATATTATTCGACCATTCGCCCCAAACGTACGACGGGCCGGGGCGAACGGCCCATCACCGCTCTGATGGAACGCGGCATCGAGTACGTCGAAATCCGCTGCCTGGATGTCGACCCCTTCAGTGCCGTCGGCATTTCAAATGCAACCTGTCATTTTATGGACGCGTTTTTGCTGTTCTGTGCCGTGCATGACAGCCGCCTGTTCCCTTACGACGGTTTCTGTGAAGAAAGCCAGGCCAACTTCACCGATGTGGTCAATCGCGGACGCGATCCCTCATTGAGGTTGAGCAGCAACGGCGAAGACATTTCGATTCCCGACTGGGGCAACCAGTTGCTGGATCAGATCGCCCTGTATGCCAAGGAACTGGATATCGTATTCAGCACCACCCAATACAGTGCCGCCATTCAGGAACAGCGCCACAAGCTGGACGATGTATCGGCCACCCCATCGGCGCGTATCCTGCAGGAACTGCGGGAAAGCGGCCTGAGCTTTGCCGACTACACACGCGTGCAAAGTCAGCGCCTGACCGATGAGTTGCGCTTTGGCGAACTGTCTGCCGAAGCAGAGCAGAAATTGCGGCAAAGCGTCAGAGTATCGCTTGAGGAACAGGCTAAAATAGAGGCATCCGACAACGAAAGCTTTGACGAATATGTCGAACGCTATATGGCAGCCCTGAAACGGCCGGAATAAACGGAGATTTTCATGTTTCTGAAGAATGCATGGTATGTCGCGGCGTGGAGCCAAGACATCAGCCATGAGCTTTTCCCATTGCAATTGCTTAACGAACACCTGGTGTTCTATCGTCAGAAAAATGGCCAGGTTGTCGCCCTTGAGGACGCCTGTCCGCACCGCAAGCTGCCGTTGTCCATGGGAAGGCTGATCGACGATGCGATCGAGTGCGGCTATCACGGCCTCACCTTCAACGGCCAGGGCACCTGTATTTTCGCGCCCGGTGCAAAAATCCCACGCGCCGCCACGGTCAGGCACTTTGCCGTGACCGAAAAATACGGGCTGGTCTGGGTCTGGATGGGTGATGCGCAACAGGCCGATCCTGCTCTCATTCCGCACATTGCCGAGTACGGCGACCCCGACTGGGGCACCAATCAGGGTGACGCCATGATTGTGGAATGCAATTACCTGTACATGACCGACAATCTGCTGGACCCGTCCCACGTCGCGTGGGTGCATCGCAGTTCCTTTGGCAACAGCGCCTGTGAAAACGAGCCGCTGACCACGACTGTCATGGACAATGGCGTCATCGTGTCACGCTGGATGCACGACACCGAGGTCGCACCCTTCTACGCCAAATTTGTCAGGTTTTCGGGCAATTGCGATCGCAAGCAGCATTACGAAGTACGCTATCCATCGCACGCCATTATCAAGGCAGTCTTCACTCCGGCCGGAACGGGCGGTGACGATGCGCCGCGGCATCCCGACGTGTTCCTGATGGACTCCTATAATTTCCTGACGCCGGTCGACGACAAAACCACTCGCTACTTCTGGTTCCAGCTACGGAATTTCAGTCCGAATGATCAGGCCATCTCTGCCCAGTTCGCCGAAGGCGTGCGCAAGGCGTTTGAAGAGGACAGGATCGTGCTGGGTGCGGTTCAAAAAGGCATGGATAATCGCCGCACGCCGTTCATTAACCTTAAGCTGGACGGCGGCCCGATCAAGTTCCGCAAGGGACTCCAACGCCTGATTGAGCTGGAGCAGCAGTCACAACCTGAAGCCATTGCGAATAACAGGCAGACTATTATTCCCATTCAGGAAACGGCCATCGCCCAGCCGGACTGATAGCAAGCAGCGGCACGCTCATGCGCCTGCCGCCATGCTACTTCAGATTGCCGGCCAGAAAGGTTGCCAGGCGGGCGCTTCGGGGTTTCAGGAGAATTTCCCCGGGAGGGCCCTCCTCTTCCACCACGCCCTGATGCAAAAACATGACCTGACTGGACACCTCACGCGCAAACGCCATTTCGTGCGTCACGATGATCATGGTGCGGCCTTCTTCAGCCAGTTTCTGCATGACCCGCAGCACTTCACCCACCAGCTCCGGATCCAGTGCAGAAGTCGGTTCGTCAAACAGCATCACCTCGGGTTCCAGGGCAAGCGCACGCGCAATAGCCACGCGTTGCTGTTGCCCGCCAGACAAATGCATGGGATATTTCCTGAGCGTATCCAGGTTCAGGCCAACCTTGAGCAGATTGCTTTCCGCACGCGCCAGCGCTTCCGGGCGCGATATACCCAGCACATTGACCGGCGCTGCGGTAATATTTTCCAGCACCGTCATATGCGACCACAAGTTGAAATGCTGGAACACCATGGACAGGCGGGTGCGCATATATTGCAGTTGTCGGCGATCCGCCGCCACCAGCGTGTTATTGCGTTGCACTGTACGCAGCTCTTCACCGTGTACGAAAATGCGTCCAGAATCAGGTGTTTCCAGAAAGTTGATACAACGCAACAGCGTACTCTTGCCGGAGCCGCTGGAGCCGATGATACTGATCACGTCACCCTTGTTGGCCAACAGCGATACGCCCTTGAGCACCTCATTGCTGCCGAAACGTTTGTGAATATCCTGGACGCGTAAATTTTCCATGGCAATTGTCATATCAGTGCGCGGCGGGTTTCAGAAAACCCAGCCATTTTTTTTCGGCCTTGCGAAACAGCGCCACCAGCACCATTGCCAGGGCTGCATACAGAATAGCGGCGATACCAAAGGCAGGCAGCGAGTTGAATGTCGCGCTGTTGACATCGCGCGCCACTTTCAGCAATTCGGGCACGGTTGCCGTGAATGCCAGGGACGTGGAATGCAAAACCAGAATGACTTCGTTACTGTAAAACGGCAAGGCACGCCGAAAGGCAGAGGGCAAAATGATCTTTGTGTACAGCCTGAAGCGGGAAAAGCCAAAAGCCTGCGCGGCTTCGATCTCACCATGCGGGATTGCGCGAATCGCTCCCGCCAGCACTTCGGTCATGTAAGCACAGGTATTGATGGTGAAGGCCAGAATAACACAGTTGAAACCATCCCGGAAAAACGTAGCCAGCAACGGTGTCTGGCGCACGATGCTCAGACTGAACAGGCCCGTGTAAACAAGCAGCAACTGCACATAAAGCGGGGTTCCGCGAAACACAAAAGTGTAAATCCGCACCGGCATACTCACCCATCGATTCGACGAACAGCGCCAGATCGCCATGGGAATGGCCAGCACGGTGCCAAACAGCACCGCCAGCAACAGAATCCAGATGGTCATGGCCAGGCCGGTGATGGGAATGCCGAACCCCAGATAAGCCTGCCAGTAGCGCTCAAGGATCTCGCTCACAGACGAACCTCCCGCACCCCGGCAGAGTAACGGCGGTCCAGCCAGGACAACACGATCAGGCTGACCGCCGTCATGCAAAGATAAATGCCCGCGGCAACCAGGTTGAAGAAAAACAGTTGCTGGGTGCTGCGGCCAGCCTGCTGGGTAACCGTCACGATATCAAGCAAGCCGATAATAGACACCAGCGCCGTGGCTTTGATGATGACCTGCAGATTATTGTTCAGACCAGGCAGCGCAAACCGAATGAGCTGGGGCAGCAGGATCAGGCGGAACACCGTCAACGGACTCATCCCCGTCGCATAGCCCGCTTCCAGTTGCCCTTTGGGAACAGATTGAATGGCACCGCGGAATGTTTCCGTCATATAGGCGCCGTAGATGAATGAAAGCGTGGTCACGCCTGCCGAAAAGGCATCCATCTGATATTGCGCCCAGCCCGCCCAGGCACAGATAAAATTGATAAGTTCCTGCAGGTTATAGAAAACCAGCAACATGATCACCAGATCAGGAACACTGCGGATAAGGGTGGTGTAGGCAGTAAAGGGCCAGCGCAAGAGCGGATTGGGCGACAGCTTGCACAAGGCCCCAATCATACCGATGATGATCGAAAAGAGCAGCGTCAGGACAGTCAGCAGACAGGTGGCGAGCGTACCGGCCCATATCTGGGATCCATATCCGTACAGCATCGGGTTCCTTAAATATCGTTATCTATGAAGTGGTCGGGCTATAACGCGACCGGTCGGGCCAGGTGCGCGGTCATATGCACCCTGAAATGCAAACTGCGCGGCCACCGGCAATGTGCCGGACCGCGCAGCACAGTAAGGAAGCGCTTATTCGTGTTCCTTGATACCGTATTTTTTGTAGGTTTCGAGAATTTTTGCGTACTCGCCGTCCTGCTTCATATCGGCAAGCGCTTTATCGATTTTACCCTTGAGTTCGGTATCGTCCTTGCGCAGTCCAATGCCGTTACCATTTCCAAACACCTCGGCGTCAGACACGGGCGTGCCCACCAGCTTGAAATTTTTGCCATCGGCGCTTTCAAAGAAAATCGTTGCTGCCGCAGCGTCCTGAAGAGTAGCATCAACGCGTCCCAGCGCCAGGTCCTGCTTGGCCAGATCATCGTTCTGGTAGGACACCAGATCAATACCCTTGCCTTTCCAGTGCTTGTCGGCATAGGCTGCCTGGGTAGTACCCTGGACAACACCGATCGTTTTGCCTTTCAGGGACTCGGCCGTCGTATCCAGCCCTTCGCTGTTGGCCGGCACCATCAGACGCGTGGAACTGGCGTACATCACATCTGAAAACAGCACCTGTTTCTCGCGTTCCTTGGTAATGGTCATGCCCGAGAGAATAGCGTCGATTTTCTTTGCCTTCAGGGCAGGAATCACGCCATCGAAATTCATGCGAATCCATTCACAGTCCGCTTCAATGCGCTTACAGATGGATTTACCCATGTCAACATCGATACCAACGAGTTCACCCTGCGGGTTGACCGACTCAAACGGCGCAAAAGTGGGATCAATGCCAAAACGCAGTTTGGCTGGAGCTGCATATGCCATCGTCGGCACCCATGCCGCCAGTATGGCCGCAACAAAAAGTTTTTTCATTCCTCACCCCGGGAAACATATCGTAAACAATTGAAGTAGTATAACGCCTTGTTCCTGCTTCACATCTGTGATTGCAAGCAGGTTACAACGCGCGGACACGAGATTTTTACACAAATTTGCCTTCCGCTCGCCGATTTTGCCCGAAACCCTTGTTTTTCCTGCCCTTTCCTGCCGATATTTGCGCCATGACTACCTTCGATCCCGCCGATTTGCCTATTTTCCGTCTGGCCCCAAGCCAGCTGACCTACTCTCAGCTGCGGGCGTCGTTCCTGAAGGCTGCCCACCATCAGGGTGCCCGGCTGCATGCCTACCCGCATCCGCTGAAGGGCGTGGAAAATGAGAACCTTTGTACCGATGTCGCCATCGCCGGCGACCCCGATGCAGAAAAATGGCTCGTCGTGGTATCGGGCACGCACGGCGTGGAAGGCTACTACGGATCCATTTGCCAGACGCGCTTCTTGCTGGAACAGGACGTCAGCCCTGCCGCCGGCGTCGGTATTCTGCTGATCCACCTGATCAATCCCTACGGCACATCCTGGAAACGGCGCGTCAACGAAGACAATATGGACCTGAATCGCAACTACCTGGATTTCAGCCAGCCCTTGCCGGCCAATCCGGGCTATGAAGCGGTACATGACCTGTTTTCCACCGATATCCGTGACCCGCAAAACCGCGAGGCACGGGATCAGCGCTGGCACCAGGCGGTCCAGGAAAAAGGCTATGCGGCACTCATGAATGTGGTGGAAGCCGGCCAGTACCTGCACCGCGATGGGCTGTATTATGGTGGCGACAAGCCGAGCTGGTCCAATCTGACACTGCACCGCATTCTGCAGGATCACCTGCCCGCCCATGCTCGCGAGATCATCAGTTTCGATCTGCACACCGGTGCCGGCGATTTCGGGCATCCCATGCTGATGGCTATCGCCCCTGAAATGTATCCCGGGATCGCGCGCGCCCAGTCCATTTATGGACCCTGGCTGTATACAGTCATCACCGGCGCCGGCAATGCCAGCGACACCGGCATCTCTGCCGCCGCGACCGGCTACACGTCGGCCGCCATGGTCAAGCTTTTCCAGGATCGTACATTCACGCAACTGGTCGTAGAATGTGGCACCTATAACAGCCAGCAAGTGGGGCAACCCGCGCTGCTGGCCGACCATTTTCTGCATCTGTACGGCGATCCGACCAGCGCCGAGGGGCAGGCAATCAAGCAGCGCCTGCTGGACTTTTTCTTTCCCGCCGACCCAGACTGGCAGGCGCTGGTTCAGTTCAGGACCCGCCAGATTCTGGAGCGTGCGCTCGGCGCGCTGCGTAACAGCTAACCAGCTCATCCATACCTGAATTAGACAACGGGCGTCCAGTGAAGTGACCCCACAAAGTTGGACGATTAAAGCTAGGTTTTGAAGGCCTGGGTTCGGTATTGCACCGGGCTCAGGCCATTTAGTTTTGTTTTGATGCGCTGG
>NZ_KI650980.1 GCF_000506985.1 Advenella kashmirensis W13003 | reverse complement strand
CGGCGGCCTGATGCGAGATCTCCACGCCCTTGGGCTCGCCGGTGGAGCCGGAGGTGAAGATGATATAGGCCAGGGCCGAAGGTGAGACACTCACGGGCGCAGAGACTGGCGCGAGTGAAACTGCGTCCCCGATATCCAGCAGCATCGTCTCTGTCTCTGACTCTGTAGCTGCAGGTGTAGCTGTGTCGACCTTGGCCTCGGAAGCGGCAGAAGAATGGGTCAGGACCAGCCGGATACCTGCGCGGCGATGGATGCGTTGCTGGCGGGCAGCAGGCTGAGCGATGCCGATCGGGACGTAGCAGGCGCCGGCGGCCAGTACACCGAGCACGGCCACGACCTGGTCGATGCCGCGGGGCAGGGTGATGGCCACGGGCTCGCCGGGTTGCACGCCATGCTGTTGCAGCAGGGCGCAGACTTGCAGGGCACGACGAGCCAGAGCTGCGTAGTCCAGGGTCTGCCCGGTGGCGCTGTCGATCAGGGCCGGATGAGCGGGCCGCGTGCGGGCCTGTTCAAACACCGGCAGATGAAGGGTGCGAGATGCCAGGGGCGTGTCGGTGGCGTTGACCTCCTTGCGCACGGCCTGCTGTTCATGAGGCACCAGTGCAGGCAGTGGGTCTGTCCAGGCCTGTTCGTTGCCGGCCAGTTGCGTCAGCAAATGCAAATAGGCGTCGAACATGGACTCTATCATGCCTTCGGGAAAGAGGCCTTCTGCGATATCCCATGACATCACCAGTTCGCCGCGGTGTTCAAATACCTGATAGTCCAGCCAGACTTGCGGCGTTTCAGACAGTCCGCCATCCACCAGATCCGGAAAACCCTGTGGCAGGGTGTCGAAAAATTGATCGGCCAGACCGAGTGTGCTGGTAAAGACGATGGGCAAGGCAGCCGCTTGCAAACCGATGCTGCGTGCCCGTTCGCGCTGTACCCAGATGGATGAGACAGCGCGATGCTCAAGCACTTCTGCGACACGGTCCTGGGTCTGGCCGCCCAGCGCGAGCAGACTGGTCTGGCTTGCGGGTTCAAACGGAATCGGTGCAAGCGCGGTGAAATCTCCGAGAACGCGGGCGATATCAGGATGCGCATCCGGTCGTTCGAACAGCGTGAGGTTCAGCGTAAGTGCCGAGTCGGTACTCCATTGCGATAGCACATGAGCGTAAGCCGCAAGCAGGACGACAGAAGGAGTCAGCCCAAAGCGTTGCGCCGTGTCACGAATACGCTGCCATTGCCCGGCAGGCATACGCCGGTACAAACGATAGAACGAGGCCTGGCCGAGGGATCCCGGCTCGCGCGCCAGCGGTAGCGACGGTGCGGGCGGCAGCGTGGTGAGACGTTCCTGCCAGAAGTGGATGGCGGCTTCGTATGCTTCCGTGTTTTGTGTTCTCTGTGTAAGATAGTCGCGGAAAGTCAACTGCGGCGGATCCGGGAGAACGACGTTGTCGTACAGTTTGATGAGGTCTGCGAGCAGCAGTTTGATGCTGTAGCCGTCCAGGGTCAGGTAGTCGAAAAACAGGCCGAGGCGACAGCGGTCGCCGCAATAGGGGACCGCGATGAAACTGTGCAACGCAGGCGTAGCGTGGGAGCGGCTCAGCGAACGCCAATGCAGCCCAATACGCTCGCGTGCCGCATGCAGATCGGCAACCGGCGCTTCAATCTGCAAGCGGCTTTCGGGGAGCGTCCCGGGAACATATTGGCGTGCGTTCTCGTCCACGCAGGCGCGCAGCATCGGATGGCGCTGCCAGAGCCTGCGCCAGGCGGTATCAAGGCGTGCCAGGTCCAGGGCCGCGCCATCGAGTTCAAGCATATAGAGGGTGCCGCAATGCAGTGGTAGTCCGTCGGACTGGCCCATCCAGTATGCACGCTGGATTTCGGTCAGTTCGAAAGGATCGTGTTGATTGTCAGAAACATGCTGGAATGTTGCTGCTTTTTGCGACGTTGCATCGCCTTGTTGCCAGATGGCAGCAAAGTCCGACAGGACAGGATGAGAGAACAACCGACGCAGCGGCTGCTGTGCCTGCCAGCCGTCCCGTTGCATATCGGCGACGACTTGAGTAGCAAGCAGGCTGTCGCCGCCGAGCTGAAAGAAATGATCGTCACGGTTAAGGGACGAGCGACCCAGTCGCTTCTGCCAGATCGCGGCCACCTGTTGTTCGGCTGACCCGCTGGGCGCGTGATTGCCGGACGATGTGGTTTCAGTATGAGTGGCAGTCAGGAGATCCAGTTGATCGGCCAGCGTTTTGCGATCGATTTTACCGTTGGCGCTCAGTGGCAGGCTATCGAGCTGAAGCCAGTGAGTGGGGACCATATAGTCGGGTAAGAGTCGTCGCAACTGCGTGTTCAAGGCGTCGTGTTGCAGAGGACGGTTGGCCACGAATGCGGCTGCGAGGGCGGGCGGCTGTCCGACGACCATGGCGACGGCCTGGCGCAGCCCGTTGCAGGTCAGTATCGCCGCTTCGATCTCACCCAGTTCAATGCGGTGTCCGCGCAACTTGATCTGATGATCCCGGCGTCCGAGAAATTCAAGTGTGCCATCGGGCCAGTAGCGTCCTAGATCGCCGGTGCGGTACCAGCGCTGGTTGTTGTAGGTGACGAAGGCGGCAGCGGTGCGTTGCGGATCGCCGCGGTAGCCGTTGGCGACACCGGCGCCGCCGATCCACAACTCGCCGGGGACCCAGTCGGGGCAGTCGCGGCCCAGGGCATCGACCACACGATATTGCTGGTTGGCCAGCGGCGTGCCGTAAGGAATCGAGCGCCATTCGGACGGTACCGGCACGGGCACTTCGCACAGATTGGACCAGATGGCCGCTTCGGTGGCGCCGCCCATGGCGATGAAGCGGGCCTGAGGAGCCAACTGCACGAGTCGGCCGGGCAAATCCAGTCCGATCCAGTCGCCGGAGGCCATGGCCAGGCGCAGCGGCAGGGGACGTGTGTCGCCTTCGGCGGCGATCAGCAGCATGTCCAGCAGGACCGGCACGCTGTTCCACAGCGTGATGTGATGGCGATGCACCAGGTCAAGCCAGGCGGCAGCATCGCGCCGTTCCTCTTCAGCCGGGAGCACGACGGTGGCGCCGGCGCCCAGCAGGCCGAACAGATCGTAGACCGATAGATCGAAGTCCAGCGCCGAGAGGGCCAGGATACGATCGTCGGGTTCGACGCAAAAGCGCTGGTTCAGATCGTCCAGGGTGTTGGCGGCGGCCTGATGCGAGATCTCCACGCCCTTGGGCTCGCCGGTGGAGCCGGAGGTGAAGATGATATAGGCCAGGGCCGAAGGCGGGACAGGCGTTAGCGCCTGAGCTGGCGCGAACGCAGTTGCGTTGCCGATGTCCACCATGGTTGCTTCTATCTCCGCCTCGCATGCGGTCATCACGAGGGGCTGCGTCAGGACCAGTTGGATGCCTGCCCGGCGGTGAATGCGCTGCTGACGTGCAGCAGGCTGGGCGATGCCGATCGGGACATAGCAGGCGCCGGCCGCCAGTACACCGAGCACGGCCACGACCTGGTCGATGCCGCGGGGCAGGGTGATGGCCACGGGCTCGCCGGGCTGCACGCCATGCTGTTGCAGCAGCGTGCAGACTTGCAGTGCGCGACGATTCAGCGCCGCGTAGTCCAGGGTCTGTCCGGTGGCGCTGTCGATCAGGGCCGGATGCGCGGGCCGCGTGCGGGCCTGTTCAAACACCGGCAGATGCAGGGTGCGAGGCGTCAGGGGCGCGTCGGTGGCGTTGACCTCCTCGCGCACGGCTCGTTGCCCGGCCGGCAGTTGTACTATCAAAGGTTCCGCCCAGGCCTGTTCGCTATTGGCCAGTTGCGTCAGCAAATGCAAATAGGCGCCGAACATGGACTCTATCATGCCGTCGGGAAACAAGTCGTCCACGGCATCCCAGGCCAGCAGAACGCCTCCGTCTTTGTCGTAGACCTGGTGATCCAGCCAGACCTGCGGCGTCTGGGAAATCATGTAATGGAGTTGGCCAAGCGCCTCTTGCGTCTGCTGGTCTACCAGCGGCATGCCCAGATTGCAGGCAAACACCACCGGCGCGAATGTACGCTCACCGTCGCGCATTTGCGCCAAGTCGCGTTGTACTCGGACACCGGACCAGTCACTGTGTGCTGCGTCGGCGTGAAATTGCGTTTGCAGCGCCCGTACGCGATCGGCAAAGGACATGGCCTGGCTGCAATCGACGGCAAGCAGTAACAGATTGGTGAAATCGGCCACTACGTGGTCCAATCCCGCCGTATCTCCGTGACGATCAAACAGCGGCAGATTCAATAGAAAATTCGATGTGCCGCTCCATGCTGCCAGTGTTTCCGCATAGGCGCTGGCCAGGACCATGGCCGGTGTCACCCGCGCAGCAGCGCAAAAGCGTTTGATTCGTGACCATTCATGCGCCGGCATGTGGTGCTGGCGACGTGTGAAACGGGGATGTTCAATCGTTTCCGGCGCACAGCGCAATGGCAGGCCAGGTGGCCCGGGTAGCGTAGCCAAACGGGCCTGCCAATATTTCTGGGCTTCGTTTTGCGCACTTGTTTGACTGTGTTTGCGATTATGCAGGTGCCGGCCGAAGTGCCACTCCAGTGGTGCACGAGGGGTTTCATCCAGTTCATAGAGCACGGCCAGGTCGTGAAGAATGATTTGCAGACTCTGGACATCAGCAACCAGCAAGTCAACGTCAAAGTGCAGCCGCGTCATATTATCCGGCAACAAACTCAACGATAGTCCGGCGACTTCACCGCGTTCCACGCTCAGACGACGATGAGACAAACGCTGACGCAAGGACAGAAGCTGCTCCCTGACCGATGCAGGCGTATGCTGTCGCAGATCCTGTATGAAAACGCGACGCACTTCTGCCGGCGCTTCAGTTGCAATCACCTGCGCGCCCAGACTGTCAAAGCGGGCCCGCAGCATTCCGTGATGGGCAAGCAGACGTTCCCACGCTTTCTCAAGACGTTGCGGATCAATATCGCGACCCGACAGTTCCAGATAGGCGTGGCAACCGACTCCGCCCAGTATCTGTTCGTCATTCCGGCCGATCCAGTAAGCGTGCTGTACGTCGGTCAGAGGGAAGGGCGCTGTGACGTCGAATGGATCAGGGCTGGCGGGAGTCACTGTGTCGTCCGCGCCTGGTGCGCCCGCAAGAGCCGGCCACCAATCCGCCAGCCGCGGCGTTTCTATCAGTTCGGCGAAACTGACGTTTTTGCCGGCCTTGCGCCATTGTCCGACCAGTTTCATCAGGCCCAGCGAATCCATCCCCAACTCAATCAAATTGTCGTCATCGGAGAACGCGGCGTCGGGTTCGGTGAGCAACGCCCGTATCTGGTCGCGGATCTGCTCGGGGGCCAGGTGTCTGGCATTGCTGTTCATCTGTCTTTCTGTTTGTTGTCGGGTCATGCCGGTCTCTTGGCTTCAACGAGGAAATGCGCAACGCTGGTCAGTTTTTCAAACGTTTCTTCCAGTTCGCGTTCGGGTGTGGACAGGGCGACAACGCCGGCGCCCGCATGCAGCCAGGTGCGATCCTGTTGGCGGAACAACGAGCGCAATACCAGGGCGGCATCCAGCGCGCCGTCACTGTCCGCGATCAGGACGCAACCGCTGTAAAGGCCGCGGACGACGGGCTCCAGCCGACCGATGGCATCAATGGCTGCGTGTTTGGGTATGCCGGACGCCGTGACGGCAGGAAACAAAGCCTGGAATGCGTGCCAGGCCGTTTTGCCGGTGTCGAGCCGGCCCCGTACCCGGGAACCCAGATGCTGGACTGTACCGCGCCGGCATACTTGCATGAATTGTGCGACATGGACGCTTTCGTTCGCGCAGACTTGCTGCAGTTCTTCGAGGGCCAGCCTGACAGAAACGGCATGTTCCGCGATTTCCTTGGTGTCGTTCTGCAGTTCATTGCTCAGGCGCCGGGTGTCGTCTTCACTGTCGCCGATCTTGCGTGTGCCGGCCAGCGGCTGGGTACTGATCCAGCCATCGGCAGCGACTTCGACGACCGTTTCAGGGCTGAACCCGGCGCATTGCAAATCGTCATGTTGCAGCAGGAACGAGCGGGCCGGTTGATTGGCGCGACGACCGGCAAGATAGCTGGCGGCGATGTCAATCGGGCCCGTCACCGGTACGGCGCGGGAGAGAATGATTTTTTCGTAGTCGCCGGCATGGATGTGCTTCACAGCGGTTGCAACGCGCTGCTTGTAGGCGTCGGCATCGGCGTTGCGGATATCGGCCAGCAACGGGCCGGTTGATTGCGGGATGTCTTCGTTGGCAGGCAGGCGGGTCAGGCGCGTTGCCCACTCGTCCAGCAGGCTTTGCTCCGTTGCGCGTATGACCACGCGCTCCTGCTCCACTCGCAATTCGACGGCGGGCACTGTCAGTTGCAGCAAAGGCTGCGAGTCGGACACCGGCAAGCCGTGAATCAGCCTGGCCAGTTCGAAATGGGCGAGGCCATACAGTCTGAAGTCTTCGAAAGGGAGGGCGTCAATTGCTTGCGGCAGCGAGGTGGCAAAACCGGGCATCGGCCAGCGTTGGTGGTAACCCTGGCTGTCGAGAGTGATATGGTCTGCATAAACTGCAATATTCGCCAGCGAACCAATGCCGATAGACCACTGTCCGCGATGTTCGTACACGATGTAACGGGCATCGTTGAGATCGCGTGCGATGCTCACCGCCGTCTCCAGCGGCGTACGATCAATGGGGAGCGTTCTTTCAAGATAGCGTTGGCGCGCCACTGATTGGCCGGCCAGCTGCAAGAGGCGCTTCTTGTTGATTTTGCCGACGGTTGTAAGGGGCCACGCTGAAATTGTTTCCAGTTGATCCGGCAATTTATGCCGTGCCAGATTTCTGGCGCGCAAAAATGTATGCAATTGCTGCAGGCTGGGCGTGTCGGCCCCGGGGATAATAAAGGCGCAACTGCGCTCACCCAGCTCAGCGTCCGGGACGGCGATGACAACTGTATCCTGGATATCGGGATGATCGCGCAATAGCTGCTCGATTTCCGCCGTGGCAATTTTTTCACCGGCCCGGTTGATCTGTTCTTTCAGCCGTCCTTCGACAAGGATGTTGCCTTGCGGCGTACGTCGCACGATATCTCCGGAGCGGTAATACCCGTCGGGCGTGAAGGCACCGGTGTTGTATTTTTCTCCGCAGTAGTAGGTGTGGATCGTGTAGGGGCCGCGGGTAATCAGTTCACCGGCTTCACCGGCGGGTACATCATTGCCGTCAGCGTCTACAATCCGCAGGTCGTCGTGGGGCGATAAAGGTCTGCCTTGCGTGTTGAAAATCACGTTGTCGGGATCATCCAGACGTGTATAGCACAATAGTCCTTCGGCCATTCCGAATACCTGTTGCAACCGGCAGCCCAGCGTCGGTGCGACTTGTTCTGCAATATCTGCCGGAAGACGGGCCCCGCCTGCCTGCAGCAACTGCAAACTGGAAATGTCGGTATCGTCCTGCGCGCCCGATTGCAGCCATAACTGTATCAGTGCCGGCACCAATGCGGTCACGGTGACCTTTTCGCGTTCGATCAGCGCAAAAGCGTCGTCGGTGCTCGGCGTTCTGGACATGACGATGCGTCCGCCCACGGAGAGGGTGCCGATCAGTCCCGGGCAGCATAAGGGAAAGTTATGGGCGATGGGCAGGGCAGCAAGATACACGCTTTCTGCGGTCAGTCCGCACAGATTTGCCGACGCCTGTGCGTTGTAGGCATAGTCGGCGTGAGTGCGCGGAATGAGTTTCGGCGTGCCTGTCGTTCCGCCCGACTGCAGCAGCAGCGCCGTACCGAAAGGGTCTGGTTCGTTTTTTGGGGGGATTGGCTGCTGCTCCAGCGCATCCAATTCCAAATGACCTGCAGCATCACCGTCAATAATTATATGTCGCAATTGAGTGCAGCTCTGCTTCAGGGATTCGGCCATGGGCCGGTAATCGAATCCCAGAAAACGATCGGGCATGACGCAGGCAACCGGCCGGCCCTGTTCGGCCAGTTTTTCCAGATCATGAAGGCGCTGGGACGGCATGGCCAGCAGGGGAATCGCTCCGATTCTCAGCAGGGCGAACAACACTGCTGCGAAAGCGGCGCAGTTAGGCAATTGAACAATCACCACATCGCGTGGCTGAATATCCAGGCCCAGAAAACCAGTGGCAAGTCGATCCGCCCAGGCGTCAAGATCGGCGTAGGTGTAATGGCCTGTCGCGTCGGTCAAGGCCACGCTGGGGCCGTATTGTCGGGCCCAGCGTCTCAGATGCTGCCCCAATGTGATGGGTTGCAAATAACCTTCACGCCGATAGATTTCGCTCAGATCAGGCGTGGTAACCACGTCATCTGCCAGGACGGTCTCTGCTGTCATGAGTTGCTCCCTGCTTGCGCATTGCACAAAAATAATGAATAAGAATCATTATCTATTGGGAAAAAGCCCACTACCCGAAATAGACCCGTATTGCCCCGATCGGTATTCAAGTTTGAAACAAGAATATTTTCACTTGGATATTTTGTCTGCCCGAAAAATGGTTCGCATGCGGGGGGTGGCTTTACTGAATCGGGTAGAGAAATTCACGGGTCTTTTTTTATCCTTCTTCTCGGGCAGGACACAGGCAAGACCGGTACGACAGACGGTCCTGAAGGTTTTTATTTGTCATTTTTTGAGGGAGACGGCGACATGTCCAACACTCGCAACAGCGCATCCTGGTCAGTTCTGAATACGCTGCTGCGTGGCCATCGCAAACCGCTAGGCATGGCGATCCTGCTCGCGGCGGTCGCGGCGGTGCTGGAACTGGTTCCTTTTCTGATTCTGTGCTATTCGGTTGCGTTGTTGCCCCGGCTGCCGGATGCCCATGGTTTTTTACAACTGGCTGGCTGGCTGGCGCTGGCACTGGCGGGAAAGTACATCGTTTATTCCCTGGCCTATTTCCTGAGCCACGAGACAGCCTATCGTGTGCTGATGGACACACGCCAGAAGCTGGTCCGGGCTTTGGCCAGGGCGCCACTGCCCTGGCTGCAGCAACATAGCTCTGGCGTACTGAACAAGCTTGTCATGCAGGATGTGGAGCGCATAGAACAATTCATTGCTCACCATCTCGTGGAAATGATGGCGGCATTTGCGGCCTCGATACTCGTTATTTCAGTGCTCTGGTGGGTCGATTGGCGCCTTGCCCTGGCGGCCATTGCAGCACCCTTGCTGGCTATCGTGATTCAGGCCATTGCCATGCGGAACGTGGGCCAATACATGACCGAATACCAGCAGGCCATCGGGGAACTGAACGGGGCGTCAGTTGAATACCTGCGCAGCATGCCCGTCATGAAAACATTCAACCAGGGCGCGCATTCCTTTGCCCGCATGCGCAAGGGGTTGGCGCGATACCACGAACTGGTCCGACACATCACCCGCGGCACCGTTCCGGGCTGGTCCCTGTTCGTCGTGATGCTCAATGCCAATATTGTCGTTTTGCCAATCGGGCTTTGGCTGATGCAGCAACAACAGATCGATCTGGCGGGCATGCTGATTGCGATTGTGCTTGGCAATGGTATGGTCAGGCCATTGATGAAGTTGATGCGGTTCCAGACACAGATCCGCGAAATCCTCGATGGCGTGAAGCGTATGCAACCGGTTCTGTCCATGCGGGAGGGCCGGGCAAAAACGCGGCAAACACTCACGTCGTCTGCTGTGCAATTGTCGGGGATCAGCGTATCTTATGGCAACCGGCGGGTGCTGAGCGAGGTGTCGTTCGCGATTCCTGCAGGCCGCGTGACTGCGCTGGTGGGGCCATCGGGGGCAGGTAAAAGCACCATTGCCAGTCTGTTGGGTGGCCTCGTCGAACCGGATCAGGGCCGCATCCTGGTTGGTGATTGCCCGCTGGCAGACATTGACAATGTGCAGCGCACCGCCACGATTGCCGTGGTTGCGCAGGACGCTTTTCTGTTTCGTGGAACGCTGCTTTCAAACTTGAAGCTGGGTCGGCCAGACGCCGGCGAGGACCAGATTCGTCAGGCCCTGCGCGTTGCCCAGGCCGAAGCATTTGTTGACGCGCTGCCCAAAGGCTGGCATACGCATGTTGGCGAGCGGGGTCTGACACTGTCCGGTGGTGAGCGCCAGCGTCTTGCCGTGGCGCGGGCGCTGCTGGCAAATACACCGGTTCTTGTGCTGGATGAAAGCACGGCATTTGCCGACAGCAGAACGGAAAAGTATTTCTATGAAGCGTTGCACAGGACCTATCCCGCCTTGACCGTGCTGACCATTGCGCATCGTCTTTATTCCGTGAAAGATGCGACAAATATTGTGGTACTGGACCACGGCAGTGTTGTCGCTTCCGGGGATCACGCCAGTCTGATGCAAACCTGTACCTTGTATCGACAGATGTGGCAGGCACAGGCGCCGCAGCAATCAGGGAGCGTTAATCAGACACGGCCTGCCGTGTTGCCAGGAGAAAAAGAGCATGCCTGAATTTGTACGCGCCTGCAGGCGGGTGATCGTGGCGAGCGGCTACTCGCCTGTAAAAATCTATCTGGGATTGCTGCTGCGTATTGTGGAACGCGCTTTTTCCATCGCACCGTATTTTCTTGCCTGGCACTGGCTGCTGGATATGCCGCCTTTTGCTGCCGCGCAGCCGGAGACGTTTTCATGGGTTGAACCCGCCGTTATTCTGGTCGTGCCTTTGGTTGGCCAGATGGTATTTTCCTACTTCAGTCAAATGAACAGTTTTCTGGGCAGCTATGACCTGACACTGTCTTATCGAGAACGTCTGATCGATCACTTGCGGCAACTGCCTCTGGGCATTTTTGCCCGTCAGCGCGTAGGGCAATTATCATCCGTCATGACCGATGATGTGAAGCGCCTGGAAGATGTTTTCACCCACTTGACTGCCGAATTGCTGGCAGCAGTATCGGTTCCCGTTCTTTTTGCGGCCTGCCTGGTCTGGGTAGATTGGCGGCTGGCTCTGGCGTTGTTGATCACATGGCCTGTGGCGCTATTGGCATTGAATGGCGCCAACCGGATGTTTCTGAAGCTTGGCCGGGGCAAGCAGATGGCGGTGCAGGAAACCAGCGGCCTGATCGTAGAATTCATATCTGGTCTTCGGACATTGCGATTGTTTGGCCGCGCGCAAGACTGGATCGGCCGGCTGGACCAGCGGTTTGCGCATATCCGTCAAGTCAGCATGGGCGCCGAAGCCTGGGGTGGCGGATCGGTGCAGGTCTATCGGGCGGTTCTGGAGCTCGGCTTGCTGATGATGCTGCTTGTGGCGGGCTGGCTCGTCAGCGGCAACGAGTTGACACCGGCCACGTGGCTGCTGTTTGCGCTTGTATCGTACAAAGTTTTGGATCCGTTGCTGGATGCCGCTGCCTATCTGGTGGAGTTGCGCGCCATGCTGCAGGGCGAGGCACGTTTGCAGGGATTGCTGGACACGCCGGTTCTCAGGGAAGGAGAGCGTACCGAGCCGCCGCGCAACTTCAGTGTGGCGTACAGGCATGTCAGTTTTGCGTTTGACAGCAAACCGGTTTTGCAGGACATTGACATTGATGTACCGCAGGGAACGGTCACGGCCATTGTCGGGCCGTCCGGGGCAGGCAAAAGCAGCTTGCTGCATTTGCTGGCCCGTTTCGATGATCCGCAAGCCGGCACCATTTACCTGGGCGGCACGGACCTGCGCGCCTGGTGCAGCGAAAGCCTTTATCACTATTTCGGTTTTGTGTTTCAGGACGTGCAACTGTTTGAGGGCAGCATACTTGATAATGTCCGTATCGGCAAGGACGGCGCGCCTGATTGCGAGGTGATTGAAGCCTGCCGCAGGGCGGGTTGTGATTCGTTCGTGGAGCGGCTTGCGCAAGGCTACGCCACGCCGATAGGCGAAAACGGCCAGCAATTGTCAGGCGGGGAACGCCAGCGCCTGTCGATCGCACGCGCGATCCTGAGGGATGCGCCGGTGTTGCTGCTGGATGAGGCGACCGCATCGGTGGATGCCCAGTCCCAGCATGACATTGAGCAGGCGCTGGCGCATCTTGCCAAAGGCAAGACTGTGCTGATGGTTGCGCATCGCCTGAATGCCGTCCGTCACGCAGACCAGATTCTCGTGCTTGACCAGGGACGCGTGCGTGAAAAAGGCACTCATCAAGAACTCGTGGAGCAGGACGGGCTTTATGCGGAGTTATGGCGCCGGCAAGAGGTGGCCATTCACGTTGACGTTTGCAATGACACAACGAATGAATCCCGATAATCTGTCGTGCACGGTCGCCCGGGGCTTTTGCACTCACAACGCAGAGATCGAAAAAACGTTGGGCAAGAGCGAGTTGCGATTGTTGTGTGCACCGTTTTCCCTTGCCGGGGCTGTTCCGCCTGCCTGGCTGGATACGCACGAGCATGACCGATGTCAGGCCTATCGGTTCGCTGCAGACCGCAAACGGCATCTGCTCGCACATGGCCTGAAGCGGTGGGCAATCGGCTATCTGTTGGATGTGGCGCCACGGAAGTTGCGATTTACGGTTGGTGAATGGGGGAAGCCGGCCCTGCTTGACGAGGCACTGCATTTCAATCTGAGTCATAGCGCGGGGTGGGTCGTGCTTGCGTTATACCGTCAGGCGGCGGTGGGTGTTGACGTTGAGGCAGGGCACGGCGCGACGATGGATCCGGCCTCGTGGCCGGATATCACCCATCCCGGCGAGTCCGCGCCCGATAATGGCAGATCCTTCCTGACCGCCTGGACATTGAAGGAAGCGATAAGCAAGTGCAGCGGGGAAGGGCTGATGATGGATTTCCGGCGGTTGTGCCTGCGATCACAAGGCGGGCTGCGTCACCGGTACCACGCCACAGATGGCGAACGGCATTGGCATGCCGGTCACGAGCATTTGGATTCAAATACCCATCTGGCGTATGCATCCGTCATGCCGTGGGAAATCGTCACGCGGCAGCTTGTACTGTCATTTGATCGAATGCGCTAATGTGCGATGAGAATCAAGTCAAGGCAAAACGCCGGGCTTCGCTTGGCAGGACGCCAAACTGCTTGCGAAACGCTGTGCTGAAATGGCTGAAGTTACTGTAACCTAGCTGTATCGCGGTTTCCGTCACGCTATGTTGCAACAGCAATCTGCGTGCGTGCTCCATGCGCTCACGCTGAAACAGCGCATACACACTGACGCCGAACAGGCTTTTGAAACCTCTCTTGAGCTTGAGCTGATTTAATCCGGTTTCCCGAGCCAGCTGTTCAATTGTGGGCGGATTGCTCAGATCGGCCAACAGGCGTTCGCGGGCTGCCAGCAACTGCCTGCGCTCACGCGGAGCAAGCCCCGTACTGATCGCTTCAGGCTGCAGCGATTTGAGCTGCCATGCCAGAAATTCCAGTGCAGCGGCATGCACCAGCAACGGTGAGCTATTGTCTTCGGCAAGGAGCCGCCCCAGGCGGTCTGTCGCATCGCGGATGCGCAGATTACTGGCATTGCGCATCAGGCAAAAGTCGTTGCTGCAACCTTGATACAGCGCTTCTGATTCTTCACCGGCCAGTTCGCACAACAGTTGCGGGGTAATTCGCAGTTCGATATTGCACCAGCCTGCGCTGCAGTCGATCTGATATCGTTTGCCTGGCGTGAAGGTTGCCAGAACGTCGTCGCTGTCAAGCTCGAAACTGCGACCATCACACCGGATGCTGGTCGTTCCCCGTAGCAGACAATTGAAATGGACCCGGGCATCCGCGTCGTCTTCCGTGACCGCATCCATATTCTGACCGGTTTCGAACCGCACGAGCGACACCGCCAGCCCAGGTTGCAAATCCAGTGTTTTGACAGCGGTACCTGATGCTGCCGCTTTGTGGTTATCGAAAAACTCTGTTGAATTTACTACTTGCATATTCTTACCTTAAATCTGCATGAATGCTGCGTCCGCGTCATTGGCGTCTGCCATCGGCGAGAATTCCAGCCTGGGAAGATGCGCTCTGTGTGCCATTTCCATTCTTTCCATATAACCTGGAGTATGAATGCGAGCAGGGCGCCTAAAAGTATAATGATAATCATTTCCATTAGCAATAAGAATGATGATTTCTTCGCAACGTAACAATTCCTGCGATGGGTGAAAACGCGCTTAGAAGCGTGCTGTTACAAATAATTCGCTTGCGGGGAGTGTCGATCTTTTTGGGGTGGTCTGAAAGGTGGTCGGCCTTTACTCTTTGTCGGATATTCTTACAGGCTCATTTTCAATGAAAAATTCGTCCTTTCCCCAGCAGCGTTCAGGTAACCGTCAACTGATTTTTGCACTGATCCTCAGCGGCTTGTACACATTGCCGGTATGGCAAAATCAGGCAGCGGCGCAGCAAGCCACGATCGGGACGCAGCAGGCACCGGTCTTGCCATCCATTCTTGCCACGTCCGTCGCAGACGATGAGCAATCGCTGTTTACTGCGCCGACCGGTATGACGGTTGTCAACGGAAAAACGCTGGAAGACCAGCATCTGGACACGCTGGGGGAGATCGCGCATCGTCAACCCAATATGCACCTGACCAGTTATACCCATGCCAATCCCATTATTACGATTCGAGGACTGGGTATTCATGCCGATGAGGCCGATAGCACGAATATTCCGGTTGTGCTGGACGGCGTGCCGGTGTCGGGGCTGTCAATCGGCCAGCTGTTCGACCTGGATCAGGTGCAGGTACTGCGTGGTCCGCAACTGCTGGATGGACCCAATGGACTGGGTGGACTGGTTCGCCTGCGTTCGCGTGATCCCGGTGACACTGCCGCGGGCAATGTTTCTCTGGAGTACGGCAGTCATAACCGGCGGCGCGCAACCATCAGTGGCGACGTGCCGTTATCTGACCGCACGGGACTGCGTATCGCGGTCGGCGCGGAACAGTCCGATGGCGGAACAAAGAATACGACCCTGGATCGGGACGATACGGCAGACTGGAAAAGCACGCAGGCCAAGCTGAAACTGTTGCACAAAGACGAGGCGGGTGGTGAATGGCGGCTGGGGTTTTATCACATGAATTCGCGGGGCGGGAATGACTACTTTGCGCCGGCAGGCCTGAGCCGCGAGCACGAATCGGAAGCAACCGATGAGGGAAAGAACAATACCAAGTACACACTGGTCTCAGGTAGTTATCAGCGGCTATTTGCCGGTGGCACGCGGTTGTCGGTGACCTTGGGAGCCAGCCGCTCAGAATGGAATTATTGGTTGCCGGAATCCATGTTCAATGCGCGCAACGGTTTTGATATGGTGACCCGCGAACTGAGCGCGGATGCCCGTCTGACCGGCAAAAAAGAGGCGATCGACTGGAGCGTTGGTCTGTTTGCGCAGCAGACCCGACGCGACGCGCCTTATCTTTATGACATGGCGCCTTATTACACGAGCGATACTGATGCAACCCGCAAGGGAAATACGACCGCCTTGTTCGGACAGCTCGGGTGGACTTTCGCCCCAGGTTGGCGTCTCGCAGCCGGCTTACGGATACAGCATGACCGTCAGCGCATGGATTGGCGAAGCGACCAGAGCGGCTACGTTGATTCAGATGGTGACGGTATGCCCGACATGCCATTTGCCACCACGGAAACCGTTCAGAATACCAGCGTCAACAAAACGGCGTGGTTACCCAGCCTCACGCTGGAGTATCGTCCCAATGACCGTCACTTTGCCTGGGTCAGGCTGGCGCGCGGATACGAAGCCCCCGGTTTCAACACGTACGCCACCATGCGCGAACAGGCTGAGCAGGCCTATCTTCCGACGCTGGCAAATTACATCGAATTGGGTTACCGTCTGCGTGGCCAGGATGATCGGTGGGAGTTGGGCGCTACCGCCTTCAGCACCATCATGCACGATCAGCAGGTGGTGGGCTCGGTCAATGGTCAGAACATGACAAGCAACGCTGCGCGGGCGCACAGCCGGGGAGTCGAACTCACCGGCAGGTGGCGACCTGTGCAGGAACTTGAACTGAATGCCTTTGCCGGCTTTGTCAATGCCAAATGGGATGATTTCGTGCGCAATGGTGTCGACTATGCCGGCCAGAGCTTCAGTATGACGCCGCGGCAAAGTTATGGCGCCGGCCTGTCATGGCAGCCCCATGCGCAATGGGATCTTGGTGTCAATGTCGTGCGGCACGGCAGGACGACGCTGGCCCCCAACAGTGAAATCGAAAATAAACCTTATACCCTGGTTGATGCACATGTGACCTATACGACAGGTCGATTCAGTATTGGTGTGTACGGGCAGAACCTGGGTAATGTCCGTTACTTTACCCGTGCATTGTCGCAGGATTTGCTGGTGGCCGGCGCTTCGCGCACAGTGGGTGTGCGCATGAGCATGAATTTCTGATGGATACAATGACAACTCAAACCGCGACGACTCGTCCGCAGGCGAGCTCCTCGCCTTCAGGCGAATATCTGGCGATTGCCCTGATGTATTTTGCGCAGGGCGTGCCCATCGGCCTGGCATTCAATGCTCTGGGAGCCATGATCCGGCATGGCGGACATAGCGTGGCGGCAGTCGGGCTGACCGGATTGGCCTTTCTGCCCTGGGCGCTCAAATTCCTGTGGTCCGGCCCGGTCGAAAACGCGTGCGCCCGTTGGGGAATGCCCCGGTTTTTGTGGAGTACACAAGCGATGATCGTGGCGACATGTCTGGTCATGATCCCATTTCCGCCCTCGGCGTCGCTGTATACCGTCATCGCCCTGATCGTTCTTCTGAATCTGTTGTGCGCGACGCAGGATATCGTCACAAACTCCTATGCTGTCCTGCGTTTCCAGGGACGCCGCGCTGGCGCTGCCAACGCCATCCAGATCGCCGGGTTTATCGGGGGGATGCTGATCGGCGGAGGCGGGTTGCTTCAAGTGTATTCGTCGCTGGGATGGACGGTGACGATGCTGATCCTGGCGATACTTATGGCGGTGGTTTATCTTCCGCTTTTGCTCATCCCGGGCTGGCGCAACACGGCCGCTGCGACGACGGCAACGGCATCACGGGTGCGATTACGCGATCTGGCGAAACATCGTGACCTGGGCTGGGCGTTGCTGCTGGCGCTGAGTTTTAAGTTTGCAGGCACGGCAGTCTCCACGCTTGCCCAGCCCTGGCTGCTGGACAAGGGATTCGACCTCGAACAGATCGGCCGATTGCAGATGAGCAATCTGGTGTTTGTGGCGATCGGAGGGGCATGCATCGGCATTCCCCTGTTACGCTACGCTGGGAACCGTCGGGCGGTCCTTGTTGCCATGATTCTGTCCGGTTTGCTGATGGGGACCGCCTGGATGCTGCAGTTCCTGGGGGCCTTTTCATCGATGGCGCTCTATGCTGCCTTCGCATTGCAGTCGTTGTTCGAAGGCGCCATGTTTGTGACGATCTGGGCACTGTTCATGAACTGGTCCTCAAAAGACCGTCCAGGCACCGATTTTACCGTGATGCAATGTTGCGAGGGGTTCGGCAACGCGATTGCAGCCGGCATGATCGGCGGCCTGGGCCAGGCTTATGGGTACGGTGATGCCTTCGCCATTGCCTGGGCCAGCGCCGCAGGCGTTTTGCTGATTACGGCAATTTGCCTGCCGAGGTTGCAATTGGTGGATAAATAATTCCCTTATGGGGAATACGGATCTTTTCAGGGTGGTATGCAAGCAGGAGTAATTTTACTCTTTGAAATGATATGTTTCATATTGTTTTGTTTGTTGCCATTTATGAATACTTCGCTTTTGTTCCTTAGATATCCAGCCTATCGTCAATTCACAACCACTCTCGTTTTCGCCGGCCTGTGTTCATTGCCAATATGGCAGACGCCGGTATTTGCCCAGCAAAAGGCGACTGAAAAACAAGCCGCGTCATTATTGCCTCCTGTGTTCGCCGTCCCGGCAGCAGAAGATAACGACAACCGTTTCACTATGCCATCCAGTGTGTCGATCATCAGTCGCAAAACCCTGGAAGCGCAGCATCTGGACACGCTTGGAGAGATTGCGCATCGCCAGCCTAATATGCATTTGACCAGCTATACCCATGCCAATCCGGTGATTACGATCCGGGGGCTGGGCATCCATGTGGATGAGTCCGACAGTACCAATATCCCGGTTCTGCTGGATGGCGTGCCGGTTCCGTCTAACTTCGTGGGCCTGCTGTTTGATCTGGACCAGGTGCAGGTTCTGCACGGCCCGCAGTTGCTGGAAGGCCCAAATGGATTGGGCGGCCTGGTCAATATGCACTCCCGGGATCCGGGACTCACTGCAGTGGGTAACGTATCTCTTGAATATGGCAGTCATAATCGGCAACGCGCTACGGTCAGCGGTGATGTGCCGCTTTCGGCGCGCACGGGTTTGCGTATTGCAATCGGTGGCGAGCAATCCGATGGCGATACCTATAACAGGACAATGGAACGCAAGGATACGGCCGGGTGGAAAAGCACGCTGGCCAAACTGAAACTGTTGCACAAAGACGATGCTGGTGGACAATGGCGCCTGGGTTTATATCACATGAACTTACGTGGCGGCAACGATTACTTTGCACCGGAATATCTAAGCCGCCGGCACGCATCAAGGGTAACCGAGAAAGGAGTAAACAATACCAAGTACACTTTGCTATCGGGTAGTTACCAGCGACAGTTCGCCACCGATACCCGCCTTGCCGTAACCCTGGGGGCAAGCCGTTCGGAATGGAATTATTGGCTGCCTCGTTCCCTGTTCAAGGCGCAGGCGGGATTCGATATGGCGACCCGAGAGCTTAGCGCAGACGCGCGCCTGAGCAGGCGCATGAGTGTGAGCGACTGGATGGTCGGCGTGTTTGCGCAGCAGGCCCGTCGTGATGCACCTTACCGGTTCGATATGTCGCCGTATTTCACCAGCAATACGCAAGCAAGACGCAGGGGCAATACCTTGGCATTGTATGGGCAAGCGGGATGGACTTTTGCGCCCGGATGGAGGCTCGCGGCAGGTCTGCGTATCCAGCATGATCGCCAGCGTCTGAATTGGCGCAGCAATCAGAGCGGTTACATGGATTCGAACGGCGATGGAATCCCTGATATGCCATTCAGCATGACGGAAACCGTGAAAAACGCAAGCGTTATCAAAACTGTGTTGCTACCCAGTCTTACACTTCAATATCATCCAAATGAGCGTCATTTTGGCTGGATCAAACTGTCGCGGGGATACGAGGCGCCAGGTTATAACTTGTATGCCACCAAGCGTGAACGGGCCCAGTACGCGTATCTTCCGACTCTGGCAAACTATATTGAATTGGGTTATCGAATTCGTGGCCGGAACGCGGAATGGGAGTTGGGTGCCACGGCATTTAGCACGATTCTGCACGATCACCAGGTAGTAGGGTCATTCAAGGGATTGACCGTAACGAACAACGCCAAGCGGGCCCATAGCCGGGGGCTCGAGTTCACGGGCATGTGGCGCCCGCTGCCAGAACTTGAACTCAATGCGTTCGCGGGTTTTGTCAATGCCAAATGGGACGAGTTTGTTCTTAATGGTATCGACTACGCAGGTCAGAGCTTCAGCACGACGCCGCGCCAAAGCTACGGTCTGAGTCTTTCATGGCAGCCTCATTTCCAGTGGAGCCTTGGGGTTAATGTGGTTCGTCACGGTAGATCGACGCTGGCAACCAACAGCGATTTCATGAATAAGCCTTATACATTGGTCGATGCGAATGTCACTTATACAAACGGCAGGTTCGCAATCGGCGTGTATGGGCAGAACCTGGGCAACGCCCATTACTATACGCGTGCATTATCACAGAATGAGCTGACGGCAGGTACCTCGCGAAATGTGGGCGTGCGCGTAAGCATGAATTTCTGATATCTCAAAACATCTTGTTTATTTTCCATATTTCTAATATTATTGAAATATGGAAAATAAACACGCAATTACCGCCTTGGCAGCCCTTGCCCACGAATCCCGACTGACGGTATTTCGGCTACTTGTCCAGGCAGGCAGCTCTGGTATCGCTGCAGGGAAAATTAGTGAGACAACAGGCATTGCGCCATCTTCTTTGTCATTTCATCTCAAAGAGCTCACCTACGCAGGTATGGTGCAGGCCCGGCAAGAGGGTCGCTCTGTGATCTATACGGCTGATTATTCTGCCGCCGCCAGGCTGGTTGCGTTTTTGACTGAAAACTGCTGCAGTGGTCTGGAGTGTGATTTTTCCTGTGCCGAGAATAATGATGTTAAGGAAGCAAGATGAGACTACGTAATGTATCCGACATGGATAATCTGCCCGCACTGGATCGATCGTTTGCAATGAAAAGACCGGCGCTTGCCTTGGATTCCGATGCGTCGCCTGTTCGTATCCTGCTGTTGTATGGCTCCCTTCGACCTCGTTCATTCTCGCGTCTGGCGGTGGAAGAAGCGGCTCGAATTCTGCGCTATTTTGGCGCCGAGACCCGGATCTTTGATCCCTCGGACTTGCCTTTACCTGATCAGGTTCAAAGCGATGACCATCCTGCGGTCAAGGAGTTGCGTGCCCTGTCCGAGTGGTCTGAGGGGCAGGTGTGGTGTAGCCCCGAACGACATGGGCAAATTACCGGTGTCATGAAAGCGCAAATCGATCATTTGCCGCTTGAGATGGCAGGGGTCAGACCGACCCAGGGGCGTACACTGGCAGTCATGCAGGTGTCCGGCGGATCGCAGAGTTTCAATGCGGTTAACACGCTGCGATTGCTGGGGCGCTGGATGCGCATGTTCACGATCCCGAACCAATCAAGTGTGGCCAAAGCCTATCAGGAATTTGACGAAGCAGGCCGCATGAAACCCTCTTCCTACTATGACCGGATTGTAGATGTGATGGAAGAGCTGGTGCGTTTCACTGTTTTGCTGCGCCCACATCAGGAAACCCTGACTGACCGATATTCTGAGCGAAAAGTGCAGGGGCGAACAATTGATTGCACTACCGATCTGTCTTCTATTGCAATTGCACCTCAAACCGAGACTGAGGGAGAAACGTCATGACAGACAGAATTTATAACGTGCTTATTCTTTGCACAGGAAATTCGGCACGCAGCATTATGGCGGAGGCCCTGATCAATATGATGGGACAGGGGCGTTTCAAGGCCTGCAGTGCTGGTAGCCATCCTACTGGCAAAGTCAACCCCTTTGCAATTGAAAAAGTGATATCGATAAACTATCCCCCAGAGAATTTGCGCAGCAAAAGTTGGGATGAATTTGCGACGTCGGATGCACCGATTATGGATTTCATCATCACCGTCTGCGACGACGCAGCAGGGGAAGTGTGCCCAGTCTGGCCGGGGCAGCCCATTTCTGCACATTGGGGGTTTGAAGATCCAGCGGCTGTCGAAGGAAGCGAAGAAGAGAAAAGGCGCGCGTTCGATAAAACGTTTCGTCATATCTTGAACCGGGTAAGACTATTTGTGAGCCTGCCGTTTCATGTTCTGGATCATGCGGCTATTCACCACGAACTGGCAAAAATCGGTACAACCGATAAACCACAATAAAGAAGAAAGTAAACAACGTCCATATCTCCGACCGCATTTTTAAAATGCGTGTTGAAATACACGGAGGGTGGGCTGCATGTTAAGGTTCAGCCGCCCTTCATCACAGCTGTAATATCTGGCGTTCAAAAATTTAATTAATAATATCCTGCGGCGTCAGGGTCTTCAGATACGCTCTGACTTTCTGAAGCTCTTCCGGCGTCTTTCGGACCCACTCCGTCACTTCTCCAACAATCCTCAATGGCGCCTGGCTACGATATGAACGGGTGGGATTACCTGGGAATTTTTTGTCCGTGACGTTAGGGTCGTTTTCAAAATGTCCCATAGGTTCAACAATGTACACTCGTTCTTTTCCGTCACCTTTGGCCAGCGCAGCAGCGAAGCCGGCGCCATCGACCAGGGCGGTGAAATAAATATGATTCATCAAAACCGTGGGCTGATAATTTGATGTAAACCCAGCAGTCAGCCTATCCCCGATCTGCAAATCTGCTTTCGTCCCATGAAAAAAGGGGCCCATATCCAAAACGCTGGCGTCGCAATTTTCCACTGTGTTCTGTTTCATTATAGGGGGCAGTCTCCGCATGTTGTAAGTGCGCACTCATGTGCGAGGTGAAAGGTCGACTCGTGATTTTCTCGATTGCCGCTGGCGTCAGTCTTCTTTCGGTTTTGGCATTGGGAACAACCTCAGACTGGGCGTATATGTTGAATGCACAATCGAAAGAAACAGACGAATTATATATTTCCTGATCAGTAAAAAACAGGCCGTTTGTAAACGGCGCTCTATAATCAGATAATAACTGTCATAATCGATACTTTGGTTTACTCTGATCTTAAGAAGATTTTGTTATGTTGATCAATGCCGACTTCTCTGCACGTGCGCTTGTGACACCCGACCAGTATGAATGGGTCGCGTCACCACAGGCGGGCGTTGAGCGCGTCATGCTGGATCGGATTGGAGAAGAAAAAGCGCGCGCGACCAGTATTGTCCGTTATGCGGCCCGATCACGATTTCCGGGCCACCATCACCCGGGCGGTGAAGAAATCCTGGTCCTGAGCGGGACCTTCTCGGAAGACAATTCCCACTACCCGGCCGGCTGGTACCTGCGCAGTCCGCCGGGCTCCAGCCACGTGCCATTCAGCGACGAGGGCGCGGTGATTTTCGTGAAGCTGCGGCAAATGGACCCCGGCGAAAAGCAATCTGTTCGTATCGACACGCATGACCCGGCCAACTGGATTACCCTGAAAGACCGAGAGTCGTGCCCGCTTTTTGCCAGCGAGACCGAGAAGGTTTCAATGGAGCGTTTGCCGGCGCGTACTCACGTTTTCAGCGGCGAGGTCGATGGCGCCGAAATTCTCATTCTCGAAGGCAGCCTGCAGGAAGGTTCGCAAATCTACGAGCAGGGCAGTTGGGTTCGGCTGCCGCCAGGATCATATCCTGACCTGATCACAGGCCATGCCAATACCATGTTTTATCTGAAAACCGGGCACCTTTCTATTTAATTACTCCAGTATACGCAACAACATTCAAGAGACATGTCAAATAATACAACCGCTGCGACCCAGGATTTTGCAACCCTGTTACCCGAAAACGTTCAACGAGGAAATATTTGGAGGCTGGTTATTGCCCAGGCCCTGGCAGGAGCGAACTCCGTAGTGGTCTATGCAACGGGCGCGATCGTAGGGGAGGCACTTGCGCCATCGCCCATGCTGGCGACCCTGCCTATTTCAATCTTTGTGGTTGGTATGGCAGCCTGCATTCTGCCGGTGGGCAAGGTGGCGCAGCGTCACGGACGTCGCGCAGCCTTTCTGGTCGGTACCGGAGCAGGGGTCTTGACCGGCTTATTGGCCATGCTCGCCGTGATGATGGGTTCGTTCTGGCTGTTTTGCCTGGCAACGTTCTTTGGTGGTGGTTACGCCGCCGTCGTGCTTTCATTTCGTTTTGCCGCAGCAGATGGCGTGGAAAAGGCCAGGCGTGCGCGTGCCTTGTCGCTGGTGATGGCCGGTGGCGTGGCAGCAGGTGTGATTGGTCCCCAACTGGTGACCTGGACAATGGATTGGTGGCCACCTCATATGTTTGCCGCCACGTTTCTTGTACAGGCCCTGGTTGCGCTCTTGTCTGCGTTTATTTTGCTTGGCGTCAAACTGCCGATGCCGACGGTCACTGAGATTGCCGGCGGGCGACCTCTTGCTCAGATCGCCCGACAGCCGCGTTTTATTGCCGCTGCAATCAGTGGCGCGGTGTCGTATATGTTAATGAATTTTCTTATGACGGCAGCGCCGCTGGCGATGCATCTTTGTGGTCACTCACAAGAAGCAGCCAACCTGGGATTGCAATGGCATGTGATCGCCATGTACGCGCCCAGCTTTTTCACAGGCAGCCTGATCACGCGCTTTGGCGCGGGACGCGTTGCCACTGCGGGTCTGCTGCTGACCGGTATTTCGGCTGCCGTGGGTTTGACGGGCATTGATGTTGCTCATTTTTGGGTGACGCTGGTGTTGCTGGGCCTGGGCTGGAACTTCGGCTTTTTGGGGGCATCGGCCCTGGTGCTGGAATGTCATCGACCGGAAGAAAAAACCCGCGTTCAATCGCTGAATGACTTTATTGTTTTCGGACTCATGGCGGTCGGGTCATTCTCTTCTGGCGGATTGCTGAGCGCCTATGGCTGGGATACTGTACTGTGGGTGTCCTTTATTCCGCTGGCATTGGCGGTTGTGGCATTGTGGGTAGCGATGCGCAGGCAGTCGTCTGCCGTCGTGGTGTAATGTAGAGTGGTGCGCCGCTGTGGTCAGTTGCGCGTCACACTCCCCACCTTCGGATCAATCTCCTGTTGCAGCAACCAGCGAAACGCAATCGGCCACAGCGAGTCGCGGAACCGATCGTGGAAAAAGGCAAAATGCCCGATTTCTTCTTGCGCAATGGTGTCCGGTGCGATGCGCAAGTGATGCCGTTCGCTTTGGACATAATAATCCAGCAGCCGATCCAGCGCTGCTGGTGTACCGAAGGGGTCATCTTCAATCCCCAGCGCCAGAATGGGCGCGTTGACCTGCGCAAAGCGCGCCAGCAGCATACTCGCGGGCGCGAGTTCTTTTCGGTAGCGGCGTCCAAGGGATATTTCAAAACGGGGGCCCATGCCCGACCAGTCGAGCGCCACACCCTTGGGTGTATCTTCCATCCACCCCAGGCGCCGGGCCGGGACGAAACCAAACAGGCGTGCCAGCAAAGGCATGGCAATATGCCACTGCATGAACATTTTGGCGCGCGATTGCGGTTTGTAGTCCGGCCAGTAGGCATATTGCGCGCCCATGGTAAATATTCTCGCAATGCGGTGCGAGGAGGGTGCCAGTCCGATCAGAAAGCCGCCGACCGAATGCCCGACCACGTAGATGGGTTCTCCATCGAACCGACTGTGTACATAACGCAGCACGGCTTCAAAGTCCAGCTCTCCCCAGTCCAGCCATCCTGCCCGCAAGGAACGCAGCGAACCCTGTCTGGAGTCGCCGATGCCGCGATAGTCGTAGGTCAGCACCGTGCAGCCGGCAGCATGCAAGGCATCGGCAAAACGCGCATAGTAGCGGGATCGAACGGATGTGGCGCAGTTGATAATGACCACGGGACTGGTTTGCAGAGCAGGCTCGCTGCGCCATAGTTTGCCATGAAGCAGGTAACCGTCTGACGCCTGAATTTGTATCGGTTCACTCATGTCGTGGAGACGCCTGCCTTGCTAGCCATCCTGGCGGATGTTGACAATTGTGGCCTGGATCAGCGCGATGGGTTTGCCAGGTGTGCCATCGTCGTTCAGTGCGTGCACTTCTCCGGTACAAACAGTCAGCAGTCGCCCTGCATTCTGTACCTTTCCGATGGCAATAAATGCCTTGCCCAGGGCCGGCCGCATCAGATTGATTTTAAACTCCGCCGTCACCACTTCAAACCCGTCGGGCGCTTTGGTCAGGGCGGCGTATCCGCAAGCGCTGTCTACAATGCTGGTAATGGCCCCTGCGTGTAAATAACCGTGCTGCTGCGACAGATGCGGGGAGGACGGCAGGGTGATCTGAACCTCACCGTCCGCAACGTGGGACAGCTCGGCGCCCAGTGTGGTCATTAATCCCTGTTTGTTAAAGCTTGCGGTAATGCGTTCAGCAATTGTAGTCATGCTCTGTGATTGTTTGATGAGTGAACAAGGCGATGTGAAAAGTCTCTGTCGGATTATACGAGATCAAGAGAGCAATCGGTCGGACAGGCTACGGCTGCGTTCGCCAGGAGACGGTGTCTGTCGCATCCTGGCTGACCGGTGTGTCCACCGTATCGAATTTTCCATAATAGTCGGGACTGAAGTAAGCCATGGTCGCAATCTCCGAGCGTGGGATCAGTGTAATGAATTCTTCTGCCAGCGTAGCGCCCTCGGGATTTTCGTTATCGATTCTGCTGTAGGCTTCTGTGTAGTAAGTGGTAAACGTCAGGGTTTGGTCGTCCCTGTTTCGATAGCCGCTGATTAGCGGGAAAATCGTAATATATTCGGTATCTTCGAAATGATCATGATCTGAGGTGTTCTGGATATAGCCAATATAGACTTTATTGCTTTTAAGCGTGAATTGGACCATTTGTACAGACTTTGCTGCCTGGTAAAGCATAAATTCAAATCGGTTTTTTCGGGCTAAAAGAATCGCCGCTTCCTGCTTTGATTGCGTTTCATATCGCAGTCGCAAGGCCCGCAGTTTTATCTTCATCCGGGATAGCGGTCCGACCGCATTCATCATTTGCCGGGTACGTCTTCGCAGCCGGGTTGTTGCGGGCCGGAATAAATAGAGTGCCAGGTAACGCTGCCCCCACATATACGCAAAGAGAACGGTCAGTCCACCCCAGATAGCCAGGAGTGCCAGGTGACTGATGGGCAGAAAGATGGCCAGCGGCAATGTGACCAGACCGGCGAGCAATGCAAAGCCGGTTCCGAACATGCCGGCCAGAAAATAGGTATGCCACCCTGTAGATCTGAACAGGCTGTACTGCGTTTTGATGTGTAACTGGGAGTATAGGAAACCGGCCAACAGCACCACGGCGATAATAATGGCGCTCATTGGCCCGTCACGCCGACTATTTACCGGATGATTTGAGCGGGTGGGCGGCCTGCAGGGCCTTGATGGCTTCGATGCCGTCTACGAATTTTCGCCGTGTTTCTGCATTGTCCAGGTTCATGCTAACGCTGCCGTTAGGATTGACGATGACAAATGGGGCGGCCTTGCCGGGAGAAGACAGTGAACGGCCAAAAAATTTGGAAGCAGCTTGAATTTCCATGTTGACCTCCTGAGTTGTGAATGCGAACAAGCCGTTGAATCTGGGCGGGATGGCAATTGCCGGAGAGCAACGCAGCCAGGAACGAGTCTTACAGTTAAATATAGCATACCAGGGCCCGATATGGGGTATTTTGCTGTATAAAAAATCAGTGTCTTATGACCATTTGGTCACTGGCAGCACGCAAGGCGGAATAAGGCGCTATTTAAGATATTGGATGAAAACGGTGGCGACAACAAGGGAGCAAAGGGAGTCATGCGGGATGACGCCTTACGAAAAGACGATCAGGGGCCGGTGCTTACCTGATAGCCTTGAATGCACGAATCAGATCGCGAACCTGCAGCATGTAGCCTTTTGCCACATTTTTATTGCCGCTGGAACGGGCAGTTTTATAATTATTAATAGCCTTGCGGATCAGACCGATATGAATCTGTTGATATGCAGCGTTCATACAGTGTACCTCCATGTGAATACATACTCAGTTTACATTTTAATTACAAGTTGATGCATTCAGTGAAAACCACTATATGTTGCACAATCTCCACGGTTTTTAAGGACTTATTGCAATGATTTGCGTGTACGGTTTAATTAAACATGTAACACCCCGGGTTTTTCGGAATTTTCCTGCTATTGAGTCAGGCAACCAGCCAGAATGTGACGCGCAACATCAGGTAACAGAACAGGCCTGCCGCGGCGATGCAGACGATATAGGGTGCTGTGGTGCACCAAGGCTGTCTGCCAACAATAATCCGGCTGGTAAAGCCCGCAAACGCCAGGCTGTACAGCACGCAGGCAATGTGCAGTACCGTTGAGTTTGTCAGGGAAAATCCAAGCATGAACAATGCCGTACCCACCATGAAGGCGGGCAGAGCGATCGCAAAACTGACCGCACGGTACATGGCCGCGCCATCAATTTCCCAGGCGTCATCGGGTGAGGGTTGCGATTTATCTGTCGGTTCAGCGGGCATGGTCATATTCTTATGGAAAGTAGGCAGTCAGGCATTGACGAACATTTTTTATTCGTCTGTTAAAAGATGCGTCATCAGTGCCTGCACATAGGCAGGCAATTGTTCCGAATCACGAATGCACAGTACCAGCTTGCGTCTGGCCCACGGGTCTGTCAGCGCAATCACCTGCAAACGCAGCGCACGGCGATGACGCCGGGCGGCCGCTTGCGGGACGATGGCAATGCCTACGCCATTGCCGACCATTTTACAGACGGCGTCAATACTGCGCACCCGGACCCGATAGTGCAGATGTCTGCCGGACTGGCGGCCGTGGGCGGCAATGTGCTCCTGCAGTGGGCTGCCGGCCACCAGGCCCGCAAAGTCCAGATGACTGACCTGGGCAAGGCTGGTAAGGCCCGTCAGATCTTCAGGGTAATCCGCAGAGGCAATCAGCACCAGCTGATCGGCACCGATCGGGAAGGTTTGCAAGTCATGCAGATCCGCAGAGTCGGCCACCAGACCGATATCGGCCATGCCCTGACGGATCAGGTCAGTGATGTCTGTGCTGGAGCGTTCTTCCAGATCGACCGAAATATCGGGATTCTGCTGCAGGAAGGTTCCCAGCCGAGTGGGCAGAAATTCGTTGCAGGCAGAGGTATTGCCCAGCAGCCGCACATGTCCTTTAATACCGCTGCTGTACTGACCCAGGTCGCCACGCATGCGTTCCATTTGCTGTAGCACTACGGTGGCGTGATGCAGCAGGGTTCGCCCGGCGGCGGTCAGCTCCACACCCTTGGCGCTACGGTTCAGAAGCAACACGCCCAGCACGTCTTCCATCCCTTTGATTCGTTCGCTGGCAGAGGCTGTCGTGATGTGACAGCGACGCGCAGCCGCTGTGATGGTGCCGGTTTCGTGCACGTTTAGCATAAGACGAAGGTCGGTCAGGTCAAAGCGCATGGTGGCAGTATAGCAGTCGTGATTCAGGAATATCCTTAAATGGCGATTGAAATATCCTGATATCCGGAGGGTTGATCCATCACTAGAATACAGTCATGTACCGCTGCAAACGTGTGTTTCAACGTAGTAGGGCGGCTGCACGACTCATTTTAATGCATTGTTTTTTCTTCGACGCGTTTTTTGTCGTCATATAGCTGGCATCAGGCATTTCCATAAGCAGGTGCCAGTGCGTCAACCATTGCAGGATTGCCGTTATGGATTTATTGACTTCTTTTCTTTCGTTTTTCACCGGTCTGCAAAACCAGTCGGTCATGTTATTTTTGCTGATTACGCTTGTTTTTATCCTGGCCGGAGCCGTCAAGGGTGTGGTCGGACTGGGGCTGCCGACGATTTCCATGGCTCTGCTGGCGCTCATGATGGCACCGGCGCAAGCTGCGGCACTGCTGGTGATCCCCTCATTATTTACTAACGTCTGGCAGATGCGGCCGTTTGCCGGCGTGCCTGGTTTGCTGCGCCGGATTGGCACGATGCAGGTCGGGGTCTTCGCCGGTACACTGGTCGGGGCGTGGGTATTGGGCGCGCCAGCGGGTCATGGCGCCACCCTGGCGCTGGGCGTCGCGCTGATTGCCTATGCCTGCTGGGGCTTGAGTGGTCGAAAAATTCATGTTCCCCCGCGCATGGAATCCTGGATGAGCCCGCTGACCGGGTTTGTGACCGGCTTCATTACGGCGGCAACCGGCGTTTTCGTTATTCCTGCAGTACCATTTCTGCAGGCACTGGGTCTGAGCCGGGATGCCCTGATTCAGGCGATGGGCGTGTTCTTTACCGTCTCGACTATTGCGCTGGCCCTTGGCCTATGGCTAAACCAAAGCTACTCCATGAATGCGGCGGGGGCGTCGCTGCTGATGCTGGTGCCTGCTCTGGTGGGTATGTCGCTGGGGCAACGGTTCAGGCAGCAGTTACCGGTTGCGACCTTCAGGAAAGTGTTCTTTGTCAGTCTGATTGTGTTGGGTCTGTATCAGGTCGTGGCGGCGATGTAAGTGTGGCGCGCGGACAGTCGAACGCCAACACGCTTCAAACGGCCTATAATACGGTGACATTTCACGCTATGCTTCAACCTCGCAAGTTGCTGGTGCAAACCCGTCATCGCCTTTTATGCCGCTTAGATACGCCCGAACCCTGACCGGCCCCGTCCGGACGCAAAAAGCCGATAAACAAATCGGTGTCCTTCTGGCCTTTGTCGCCGGTGCAGTCAACGCAGGCGGCTTTCTTGCTGTCCATCAATACACCTCGCATATGACCGGCATTGTTTCAACTATGGCCGATCAGCTTATTCTGGGGGCCTACGAGTTGGTGCTGGCCGGGTTCGCGGCATTGATCTGTTTTTTGTGTGGAACGATTTGCACCACGATCATGGTCAACTATGCGCGGGTGCATCAGTTGCGCAGTGAATATGCCTCGCCCTTGTTGCTTGAGGCGGCGTTGCTATTATGTTTCGGGATGCTCGGCGCGCGCATGGAGCTGTTGCATGGCCTGTTTGTGCCGCTGACCGCCATGATTCTTTCTTTTCTGATGGGTTTGCAAAATGCCCTGATTACCAAGCTGTCCCGTTCGGTTATCCGCACCACTCATGTAACGGGTATCGTGACGGATATCGGTATTGAATTGGGGAAACTCATTTACTGGAACCGTGGCCGACAACGTGAAGACGGTAATTTTGTGGTGGCAGATCGGGCTCGGCTGCGTCTGCACTGCGCGCTGTTGCTGGCTTTTTTCTCTGGCGGGGCAATGGGAGCCTGGGGATTTGCCCATATTGGATACATTGCCACGGTGCCGCTAGCGTGCATTTTGGTCATTATTTCCTGCACCCCCGCGTTTGACGATCTTCGCGCCTGGCGTGCCAACAGGCCGGATGGCCAGGCGCATTAGGGGGCATCGGGCAGCATTGGCAGCGATATCGATGGATATTCGGCGATATCGATGGATATTCGGCGATATCGATGGATATTCGGCGATATCGCACGAGCTCTTGGCCGGTGGCCCCGGTTCGGGCATCCGGCAAAAGCGGCCGTGGTGATCAACCCCGGGCGCCGGTAACTTCAACGGGCTTGACCACACTGTGCGCAGTGCCGAACCTGGGTTCTGCCGACCTGTCAACGGAATAAATATTCAAGGGCGCACATGTTGCCGACAGCAGCAGGGCGCATAGGAGTCTTTTCATATTCAGAGTCTGGATATAAGCGCTGTGATCGCTTGTTATTATACGAAACAAAAGTTACAAAATGTATAGATATGCAGGAAAGTGTGGTAAATACAGGCTTTTGTGGCTTATGGTTTTGCAACAAGGCGCCACGACATTGGCAAAAGCGCCGGCAATCGTGTATAAATGCTGTATAAATTTACAGTAATCGGCCTTCTTTCATGTCCAGCCAGCACCTCCCACAATCTGTTCACCCCGTTGATAAGCCCTTCGCTTTTGTCGATGTGGAAACCACTGGCGGCTCTGCCACGACCGACAGCCTGACCGAAATCGCCATCATACGATTCGACGGCCAGACCATTCATACCTGGCAAAGCCTGATCAATCCGGGCTGCCGCATTCCGGGCTATATTGAACGGCTGACGGGAATCACCAACAGCATGGTGGTGGATGCACCGACCTTTGCCGATGTGGCCGCGCATGTGCAGCAATTGCTGGAAGGCCATCTGTTTGTGGCCCATAACGCGCGGTTTGATTACGGCTTTGTCAAAAATGCTTTCAAGCGGGCCGGGCAGGATTTCCGGGCCCATATGCTGTGCACGGTCAAGCTTTCACGGCGCCTGTATCCACAGTATCCGCGTCATGGGCTTGATCAGCTTATTGCTCGTCACGGACTGCACATGAAAGACCGGCATCGCGCATATGACGATGCGCATGCCTTGTTGCAATTCTGGCAGCTTGTGTGTGCAGAACATGACCCGGCTGTGCTGCAGAAAACGGTGCGGGAACTGGTGGCGCGCCCATCGCTGCCCGCGCATATCGATCCGGCCCTGATCGATGCCTTGCCCAATAGTTTCGGGGTTTATGTGTTTTATGGTGAAAACGAGTTGCCCATTTATATCGGCAAAAGCAACCGGCTGCGCCAGCGGGTGCTGTCGCACTTTGCCAGCGATCATACTGCGCCCAAGGAAATGAAAATTTCGATGCAAATCAGGCGTATTGAGCATATCTGTTGCGCCGGCGAAGTGGATGCATTGCTGACCGAGTCACGCTTGATCAAGGAACGCATGCCAACGCTGAACCGTCAATTGCGCAGGCAAAAAGATGTGTTTACCTGGCAACTGGTGCAACAGTCGCCGGGCTTGTGGGTGCCTGTACTGTTGGGCGGAAACGATATTGCAATCGGCCAGGGCCAGTATCTTTATGGTTTATTTTCATCGGCGCGCGATGCCCGTGAGGTGCTGAGCGCAATCATCAAGAGCGAAAAACTCTGCAAGGCAACTTTGGGACTCGAAAAAGTCCGGGCCGGCAGCTCATGCTTTGCCCGTCAGTTGAAATGCTGCGAGGGCGCCTGTGTTGGGCAGGAGTCGGCCATTGCCCATTCGGCCCGTCTTATGTCTGCCCTGACCAGCCTGAAATTGCGCGACTGGCCGTTCGAAGGAGCCGCGCTCCTGCGCGAAGGCAGCCTGGTGCATGTCATCCATCATTGGTGTTATCTGGGCACCGCCAGGGATGAACAGGAGCTGGAAGAACTGCTGTCCGACGGCAAAGGCGATTTCTCCCGCGATACCTATCGCATTCTGGTCAAACACCGGGACAAGCTGGTGGGTGTTAAGGAAGCGACGCTGGCCCTGGCCTGATCGCCCAATTGGTGTGAGACAGGTCGCTGGCATCGTATAATCGCGTGGTGTTGCGGCGACTGCCGGGTGGCTGATCTGCTGGCCGTAGCGTTTGTATTACATGAATTGCCTTCAGGAGCGGAACATGCAAATATGGGTAGACGCAGACGCGTGCCCGGTGGTTATCAAAAATATCCTCTTCAGGGCCGCCGTGCGCTGGCGGGTCACCACGACACTGGTGGCCAATCAGATGCTGACGATTCCGCCTTCAATGTATATTCATGCCCGCCAGGTGCAGCGCGGCTTTGATGTGGCCGATGCCTATATCAGTCAGCATGCCGTGGCTGGAGATCTGGTGATTACAGCCGATATTCCGCTGGCGGCCGAGGTGCTTGAAAAAGGTGTGCAGGCCCTGAATCCGCGAGGCGAACTGTATTCGAAAGAAACCATACGCGAGCGGCTCGCCATTCGGGACATGATGGAAGAGCTGCGTAGCGCCGGGATCGATACTGGCGGCCCCCGTTCATTTGATCAGGCGGATACCCGGGCGTTTGCCGGCCAGCTGGATAAGCTGCTGGCCCGTTATGCTAAAGCCTGAGCGGGCGGCGGGTTTTTAACACCGGTTAACAGATATTGCATGGTGTCGTACACGCTGCGGATCTGTTCGCCAAAGGGCAGCGGGTCCCGGCCACGAAAAAACAGGCCTTTGCGTACATCGCCGTTGAGTGCATCGGTCAGGCGCTGATCGATGCAGAATTGGCCGATTTTGGCAATGCCATCGCGCAAGCCGCAAACCTGCAGACAATTCATATTCTGCACGCAGCGGCGCGGATCGGCCTTGGCGGCGGATTGCAGTTTTTGTTCATTCTGCAGATACTTTTTCAGATAGGGTGTCATGACGGCGCGTGCCGGCAAGCCGGCGACAGAAATAAATTCCACGATGTCTTCTTGTCTTGCGGACGTCAGCACCTGCTTGAAGTTTTCATGAGCGTCGCCTTCACGCGTGACTGCAAAGGCGGTGCCAATCTGCACGGCCGAGGCGCCCCAGTCTTTCAGGGCCGTGCTGATCTTGCGGAAACTGGCCATGCCGCCGGCCAGAATCAGCGGAATCTTTTCGCTTTCCAGTCCTAGCTGGCGAAACACGTTTGCGGTTTCCTCCAGCACCCGGCGAAAAGAGAAACGTTCGTTGCCCAGGTCTTCGATGGTAGTGGCCCCCAAGTGGCCGCCGGCGTGGTTCGGATGTTCAATCACAATGGCATCGGGCAGACGGTTTTTTTTCATCCAGCGCTTGAGCACAATGTGTATGCCGCGCGACTCGGACAGAATGGGAATGAGGGCAACGTCCGGGTGGTTCTGCGTCAGATCGGGCAACTCCAGGGGCAGGCCTGCGCCCATCACAATCGCGTGTGCGCCCGATTCGCATGCCTGGCGTACCAGCGCCGCATAGTCATTGACTGCCTTCATCACATTGACTGCGATCATGCCCTGGTCCCCGGCTTCGTATAACGCCTTTTTGATTTCCCGATCCAGCGCGATACGGTTGAGCTGATCGTAGTTGGCTTGTTCCGGGCGGGCTTTGGATTGCGCCAGAAGGTCGGGATGCAAATGCCGCAAATCAATACTGGCGATGGTGCCCATTGCATTTTCACGTGCCACCGCAGAGGATAGACGGCTGGCGGAAATGCCCACGCCCATGCCGCCCTGTACGATGGGCAAGAGCTTGCGGTTTCTGATCTGCAGGGAAGGGAAGGCGTGCATGAAATAATCCAGGGTTGATGTGAGCCTTGCGCATGACGCCAATGACGGCAGTGCAGCGAGTGAATAAGTATGGCGCGAATGCAGGCAGGCAAGACTGGTATTGTGCGGGTTTCAGGAGCAAATGCCGTTGATAAAAATCAAGTGCAGTCGAATTAGCCCCGGCATTGGGCTTCGGAAAGCCCGGGCTTCAGGCCCGAAAACGGGTTTTGTAATGGGGTGAAATTTGACAGGGGCGTTATGGAAACCGGGCGAAATCCCAGTCATATTTGGTAATGGTATTTGGGTTGGGCACCGGGTTAAGATCAAACCGTGCTGTTCAAAACAGACTGCCGGCCGGTGATTACTGAACCGGTCAATATAAAGGAGTACGAAATGATTACCGTCAAAAAACTGCTTGCCGTTGTACTGACTACCCTGTCAATGGGGCTGGCGACATCCGCCGTTGCAAGCGACCATCATCACGAATCGCGGTATGGCGTCCATCCTTACGCAATGCAGATCGATCATCGCCACCACGGCGACCGTCGCTATTATCGTGATCATCATCGTCGCTACAGCCATAAGCATGGCTGGCACAGAAAGCATCATTATTCCGATCGTCATCACAGATACAATCGGTATGATCGCTGGGACCGTCGATATGACGCTCGTCATCGTTATGACCGCTCCCGCTACGTATGGTAATATTTGAACCGTAGTATCTCTTATTAAATTAAATCGTGAATATCAGCAGTGTCCGATTTCAGTTGAATTAAGGATCAGAATACTCAACCGTGATGCAGTGCGGACCTGCTGTTTTATCATTAATAATCAATGACTCAGCAGGAGAAGCCTATGTTACATTACGCCGTTGTCTTTTTTATTATTGCGATTATTGCCGCCGTCCTTGGGTTTGGTGGCATTGCGGCTGGCGCGGCATCCATCGCAAAAATTCTATTCGTCGTCTTTATCGTGCTGGCCATCCTGTCGCTGGTGTTTGGCGGTCGTTTCAAGTAGATCGCCGGCATCCAAGTGGCAGCCGCTTCAGGCTGCCTGTGACCGGGACGTTCTGCGCATTTGCCTGAACAATAATACTGCCGCAAGGAGCATGACAGCCCCGGTCATGACAAATACCGCAGCATAACCGGCCTGGTTGGCAACGAAACCACCCGCCAGCGGTCCCAGTACCAGCCCCGCATATTGCGTTGAGGTGGCATAGCCCAATACACCGCCAGCCGCGCCGGCCGGTACATTGTGCCGGATCATTGCCGTCAGTGCAGGCATAATACCGCAGAGGGTCATGCCCATCAGAAAACGCAGAACAATAAATTGCCAGTCTGCTCGTGCCAGACCCTGCAGGAACAGCAAAATTGCAGTTGAAATAAAACAAATAACCAGAAGTTTTATATGACCATGCTGGTCACCCCAGCGTCCTGCCCTGGATGAAAACAGCATGCTGCCAAAAGCCGTGGCTGACATGGCGATACCGGCAAGCAGCGGTATCTGGTCGGTCAGGGTTTGCAGCGAGCCCAGATAAAGCGTGATGATCGGCTCGACCGACATATTGGCAAACATTAGCAGCGTACCCGACAGCAGCATGAGCAACACCAGGTTGCGCTGTCGGCCCGCCTTCCAGAATGCGTAGGGTGTGGTGTTGTCGGAGGCGGGTGTGCGTGGTCTGTGGGTTTCCCTGATCATGAATGTGGTACAGAAAAAGGCGATCAGAATAATGGCGCCGGCCGCAAAAAACGTCAGCCGGATTCCCAGGAATGCAGGAACAATGCCGCCCACCAGCGGCCCCAGCAGATTGCCGGCCAGCGTGCCCGACGCCAGCATGCCGACCGCCCAGCCGGTGTGTTCACGAGGCGTTTGGGTGGCGACCAGAATGGTGGCACCGGACGCGTAACCGCCCAGCAGTCCCACCAGCAGGCGCAGCCAGAACAATTGCCACACGGTTTGCGCGCATCCGATCAGGGCGATACCAATCGCCATGCCAAGACTGGCGCGGATCAGAATGATTTTTCTGCCGTAGCGGTCAGCAAAGCGGCCCCAGACGGGGGCCATAAGGCCGGCAGCCAGAAAGGTAATGCTGAATACCCAGCCGGACCAGCTGACGATTTCTTCGGGGTCGGTCACGCCCAGGTTGCGGATGTAGACAGGCAGGATCGGCAGGATCAGCGTCATGGCCAGAATGGTGGTGAAGGAACCAAACAGGCACACATACAGATTCTGCTTCCAGGCCGTCTGAAGAGTGTCATTATCACGATCGTGTTGCTGGGCGGTCATAGATCAAGGGGCATCAGGCGCTGCCATCACAAGACAAAAGCGGACTCGGGTGGCCGGGCAGGTCGAAAAAATAGGCGGATCCGACGGCTCGCCTTAAGGGAGTCGTGGCAGAACGCGGGACTCCCACTTTAAACATAATTGCCATCGAGTGGCTTAAAACAGCCTGAAATCCAACAATTACTGCAGACAGAGGTGTTGATTCGAACGCGCAACCGCGTCGATTTGTCTTATTTTTACGACGCGGGGCAGTATTGAAATGCAGCGACACAAACAAGAGGGCGTTTTCTCTTACAATCGATGCTCGCCAGCGTTGCCCGGCTGCACCACGCTATTGCGCGAGGTCGAGATCCGGGCGTCGACTTCTCTCTCATGATCATTTTGTTCATATGCTGACCGTGTTTCCATCGTCTCTGCCTGCCGGGTGGCTGTGCCGGATTGTTCTGGTGGCACTGATCAGTCTGCCGCTTACCATGCCGACCGCAAAGGCGGTTGAAGCAAACGCATCCGGGGCAGCATCGGCAGCCAAGCGCAGCCCGGCAGCCGTGGCGATACCTGCCGTAAAACTCAAGGCAGAGTCGCCGTCAGCCGTTGAGCACGCTCAGACATCGTCGCCGGCGCCCGCAATCAAATTCAGGGCGGCGGTCGCACCGGCGGACAAAAACAAAACACAGACCCAATGCCATGGCAGGCGTGATCAGATCTTTGTCGCACACGAAGACGACGATCTGCTTTTCATGAATCCGGATATTCACGATACCATTCGCGCGGGCGGGTGTGTCCAGGTGGTGTATCTGACCGCGGGAGAGCGGGGTGAGGGCGTGGGGTATATGTCGCAGCGCGAGAATGGGGTGCGCGCGGCTTATGCGCTGATGGCGGGCGCAGCCAATACCTGGGTGCCATCAGCGCTGCTGGTCAACAAGGTGCAAATCGCCCAGTATTCCTTATGGAAAAACCCGCGCGTCTCGCTGGTCTTCATGAGAATCCGGGACCCCTGGCTGGACAAAGGGTGGGGCGACCTGACGCCGCTGTCCCGCCTGGATATTCAGCCGGAACAAAGGGCCCAGTCTTTGGGGGATTATTTTGAAACCTACTCGCGCGATTCGCTGGTCAAGACCTTGTCGGCGCTGATTCTGCGCTTCGAGCCGGGCAAGATCCGGCTGATGGACGATAGCGTGGAAACGCCGTACAGCAAACTGTGCTGGCGCTGCGTGGGGCACGATCATCCGGACCATATTGCCTCCGCACGGCTGGTGCGCGATGCCATGGCGATCACAACGGGAAACTACGAAGCGGTTTCCTACGTCAATTATCCCAACCAGGAGCGCCCTCTGACCCTGACGCTGCGACAGCTCTCCGAAAAATCACGTATTTTCAATTTATATGCGCAGTATGACTATCGCTATTGCAGCGTGCCGCTAAATTGCAAAGAGCCGTTGGGCCCTGCCGCGCTTTGGGCCGAGCGCATGTACTATGCCGGCCAGTCCGATGCGCCGGTAGCCCCTTTTTATACCGGAGCGACAGGATTGAATTTGTTTGCCCGTGGTGAATACAGCGACGCCGTGGTGTACTGGAATGATAGCCAGCAACGCTGGACGGTGCTGGGTGGGCTGGTATTTACGTCGGTGAAACCGTTTGCCGATCCTGCAGGCCGCCCGGCCGTCTTTGCCCGTGACGGGCAGGGGCAACTTTATTTCCGGCATGCAACGTCCCGGGTTCCCAACGGCCCCGCTTCGTGGACGGCCTGGTATCGCCTGCCGCTACTGCTCACCACCCAGCCCCAGGTGCTAGCGGGAAAACGGCAGATCGAGGCGGTGGCATTGGGCGCCGATGGCTACTATTATCATCTGCGCTCTTCCGATATGCTCATCTGGCGCAAAACGCGCTTGCCTGTATTGAAAACAGCAAGCCAGACCTTTGCATACCTTGCCAACGGGACGCAACAGTTTGTGCTGGCGCAAACGCTCAAGGGCGAGTTCGAGCTTAGTGCGCGTGATGAAAAAGGGGGCTGGAGCCCCTGGAGGCCTGTAAACGGGCCAGACGGTCAGGGCGGGCTCACCGCGTTGATCATGGACCACAACACCTTGCTCGCCTATTACCGCAACCGGCCGGACGGACGTTTGTATCTGGCCACCGGCACGCTGGGTGGAACGAGCCAGAAGCCCACCCTGAACTGGACTTCAATTGAGGACGAGGGGCCCGAATTCCAGGGGGCGCCGGCCTTGCTGAAAACCGCAGCGGGCCAGTTGGTGGTGGCGACCATGAGCCGGACGGGCAAATCGATCTGGACGCAAATCGATGCAGCCGAACAGCGGATCAAGGGACCGTTTGCCTCGGTCCCCGCACTGGTCGAAACCGCTGAAGGTGTGATGCTGTACGCGCGAAAGGCCGGCGACAACCGCTGGATCCAGCAATATGCGGCCTTGCGTCTGAATGGCAGCCAGTGGCAGGACGCGGCTACGGTGATTGCGCCACCTTTCTACGGTGGGCACTCCTTCGATGGATCGACCGATATTCCTGAACAGGAACAGGCGCAACAGCAGCTGCAGCAACAGCAACAGCAACAGCAACAGCAACAGCAACAGCAACAGCAACAACAGCCATCTGGCAATTCCCAACCTGCGCAGGAACGGCCTGTCCCGGGGCTGCCGGTTCAATCGGGCAACCTTCTGGAGCGATTGGGGCAATAATTGGTACAATGGGCGCTCTGTGCAACCGCCCCGTCCTGCATGTCAGGTCCATACCATGAACGAGACTGTCCAAAGCTGGGCCGACGCCATCGGCTCCGAAAAAGAGAAACCCTATTTTGGTGCTTTGCGTGCACGTGTTCGGCAGGCCCGGGAAAACGGACAGACCATTTATCCGTCGGAGGCCGACACATTCAGTGCGTTTCGCCTGACGCCGCTGGAACAGGTGAGGGTGGTCATTCTGGGGCAGGATCCCTACCACGGGCCGAATCAGGCGCACGGGCTGGCGTTTTCGGTCAAGCCATCGGTGCGGATTCCGCCTTCCCTGCTGAACATCTACAAAGAACTCAGAACCGATATTCCGGGATTTACGATGCCCGATCATGGCTATCTGGAAAAATGGGCCACACAGGGGGTTCTTCTGTTAAACACGGTTTTGACGGTTCAGGCGGGCCAGGCCCATTCACATGCTGCATGGGGATGGGAAACCTTTACCGATCAGGTCATCCGGGCGCTCAACGATAAACGGGAACATCTTGTGTTCATGTTGTGGGGCAACTACGCCAAAAAGAAAGGGGAATTCATCGACCGGAAACGGCATCTGGTACTGACCGGCGTTCACCCCTCACCCCTGTCCGCAAGCCGCGGATTCTTTGGCTGTGGCCATTTTTCCAAAGCCAATCTCTATCTCGAAAAGCACGGTTTCCCCCCCATTGATTGGCAGGTTTAAGCGACATTTAATCGGAATCATGCAGTCAAATTGATTTGTATCAAGATGTTTTTTTCAGAATGCTTTCACAATAGCGCTAATTCGTCAAATAAGGATTCAGCGTATGGATGGAGGCAGCTTATCTGTTCAGGAGTTTCTGGGGCGTCTGCCTTTTTTTGAAGGCCTGTCATCGACAGGCATGAAAATCATCACCCGATCGGTCACACAACGTTTTTTTCAAAAAGGGGCACTGGTTCAGGACATCATTGAAAAGGGCGCACCCCGTGAAGGTTTCCATGTGGTGGTCAACGGCACAGTCAAATTACTGTGCGTCGCGCAAAATGGGGGCGAAAAAGTCATTCGTGCATTGGGGCCGGGCGACAGCTTCGGCGAAGAAAAGCTGTTTCTGGACAAAATAGATACGCTTGTCACGACACAGGCCACCAGCCACGTCTTTTTATTGCACGTTTCCAGGGATAGTGTGCTTGCGGTTCTGCAGCGGGATCCGGCCTTTGCCATGCGCATGCTCAGTCATATCAGCAGTCGGGTGTATCTTTTGTTGAAGGATATCGAAGCCTACACCCTTAAATCAGCCACGCAACGCGTGGTCGACTATTTTCTCAAGAACGCGGAGCGGGAAGAGGGCAACCAATACCGCTTCACGACCAACAAATCGCTGATTGCATCGCTGCTGAATATTACGCCGGAACATTTTTCGCGCATCATGCGCGAATTAGCCGCGGAACAACTAATCCTGATCGACGGCAGGGCCGTGACCATTCCCGACCCTGAACGGCTCAGGACTTACGATAGTTGACGGTCAGTTCGGCGCGGGCATCCGGCGGCAAGCCGACTTCAAATACGTTCAGCGTCATGGAAATGAGTGTGTAGTATCCGGCAAGTCCGACCAGATCGACCACGTTATCCTGGCCAAGCACGGCGATTGCCGTGTCGTAAAGCGATTGGGGCACATTGCGTGTATTGACCAACGTATTTACAAATTCATAGACGACCCGTTCGTCTTCGCGCTCAAAGGGAATGGACTGGTCACCGGTCATCAGGGCATCGATCACGTGTGCGGACACGCCTGCTTTCAGGGCAATGGGCTTGTGTGCCCACCATTCGAATTCAGCCTGCCAGAACACGGCCATGGTCAGGATCGCCAGTTCAGACAGGCGGGTAGACAGGCTGGAGTCGTAACGGCAATATTGTCCCAGAGCCTGTGCGTGTTCCGCCAGGCCGGGTCGGTTCAGCCAGATGGCCAGCGGTCCGCGTACCTGCCCGCGCGGTCCGGCCGCAATGGCGGTATAGACGCGCTGCTGATGTTCGTTCAGGGTAGCCGGATCCGGCGCTGTGAGGCGTGTCATCGTATTCCTTCATCGATAATGGTAAACATGGTGCGTTTGGTATTGCGAAAGTGCGGGCGCACGCGGCTGCTCCAGTCGGTTGCGCGTACGGCCAGCCATGGGGCAGAGCCGAAGGTCTCCCTGTTTTGCAGCAGATATAGCGCGTGGTACCGGGGCGCGCCATCACGCTTGAACAGGCGCATGGTGCGGATGGTGCCGGGCACGGCGGCCAGCCCAGGCATATGCTCTTGCGTATACCAATGATTGAAGTCGTTCTCGGCTTCGGCATCCACATCGGTTTCAACAACATAATGCCAGGCGGGCGTGTGCCCCTGGGCCTGGCCAGCCAAATCCAGCGTGACATCCATCAGGTCAGCGCAGGCGTCGGGGTAGTGGCGCAAGACGTGCGTGGCGAGCCGGTCTGTCGATTCATTCGCAGAGCCGGCCTGGGGCGTATCCGGGGCTATTGCTTGACCGAGAGAGTCAGACAAATAAATATAGGTCTCTTCTGTCTCGGCGCCGTGACACAGATGAAGACGGTTGTGCCGGGCATCGATGACAGGACGCAGCAGTGTTTCACATTGCTGCCGGTCCAGGTGTTTGTTGGGAATGCGTATGACAATGACGGTGGGCATCGTTTATTTATCCTGAGTGACGCGTGGGCTGGCTATCAAACTGATAGAGCACCTGCGGGTTGTCGACAAGAATCCGCTGACGCAGCGCGGGGTCCGGGCAGACTGCGCCGAAAATATTAAGCAACTGGCCATCGTCCGGCACTGGCCCTGTGACATTGGGATGCGGCCAGTCTGTGCCCCAGAGTGTGCGCTCGGGCATGGCATCGATAATGGCCCGCATGAAGGGTTGCCCTGCGGTGTAGGGCTCGGTGCCGCCGCATAAACGATCCACGCCGGAAACTTTGATCCAGGCTTGCGGGTGATGGCATAACTGCAGCAGCGCAGTGAACGCATCGGATTGGAGTCCCTTGCTGATATCAATTCGTCCCATATGATCGATGACAAAAGGGAGCGTCAGTTTTTGCAGATCCGGCAGTAGACGAAGCAATGAAGTCTCGTCGGCATGGATACAAAGATGCCAGCCCAGCCCCGCAATTTTTTGGGCCATGGTCTGCAGCTCGTCGATGGTGGCGCCGGCAAGGTGCGATACAAAATTGTAGCGAACGCCCCGTATTCCTTCCTCGTGCAATTGTTGCAGCCGGGTGGCGGTTACGTCGGGCGGCAGCAGGGCAACGCCGCGATATTGTCCCTGGCTCCGGGAAATGGCGTTTGTGATTGCCGACATATCGTAGCCGTGGCAATTGGCTTGGACCAGCACGGCACGGTGCAACCCAAGGTTGTTCTGCTTGGCTTTCAGGTCGTCATAGCCGGCATCGGGCGGCGTGTAGGAGCGCTTGGGGTCGAAGGGGAACTGGCTGGCCGGACCAAAAATATGACAATGACTGTCACAGGCATCGGCAGGCACATCGAAGGTGATATTTTCGGTGTGTTTTTTGGCCGGTGCACAATCGAACATGCTTGAATCCTTTTTGCTGCTCATATGACTTTCTGCTTGTGGACAGGTTGCTGACAGGCTGTTTTTTTCATGGTTCATCTTAGCCGCCCGTCGGCGCGGGCGCAATGGCCGTGCCTTGAATTCTGTTATGCGCAAAACGTATAAACCGTCAGGGTCGTGAGCCTTCGCAAGCGCCCGCCCGCGAAATCATCGCAGTCGGAATCTGCCAATTGTGCCGCCCGGCAGGTCGCGGCACACTGTCTTCCTCATCAATCAACCGGAGGAAAACCATGCGGGATCGTTTAAAAAAGCAGCAAGGGCAGGGCATGACCGAGTACATCATCGTTGTTGCCCTGGTGGCTATTTCTGCTATTGCCGTCTTTCAACTCTTCGGCCAGACCCTGCGCTCGCAAACCGCCGCCATCGCCAAAGAACTGGCCGGGGAAGACGGCGCCAGTCAATCGCAGGCTGCGCGTGCGGCGGCGGAACAGGCGGCAGGGCAGAGCGCTGCGAAATCACTTAAAAACTTCACCGGCAATGCCGAAGCGGCCGGATCAGCGGCCGCCGGACAGTGATTGCAATTGTCATGGAAACGCTGACCGTGAATCCCCGGCAATTGCGGGCGCTGCAGTCCCAGCAGGGACAAGCCATGGTACTGGGCTTGCTGCTTGTCGTGTTGCTGGCTGTTGCCATGATCTATCAGTTTGGCGTCGGCCAGGTGGTCGGGCGTCGGGCCCGATTATTGCATGCGGCAGATGCGGCCGCCTATTCCGGCGCGCTGGTGCAGGCCCGGGCGCTGAATATGCAGGCCTACATCAACCTGACCCAGACGGCCCATCAGGTTGCGATGGCGCATCTGGTGACGCTGGGGTCCTGGAGCCTGTTTGCGTCTGCGCAGGGGCGGCAATTTACGACATTCAATCCACCCGCTCATGTGATCGGCATGATGTTCGGCGCGCGGCACCTGTCTGGCTACGCTGCCTCTGCCGGGGGGATGGCACTGAGTGGCATGGCGCGTTCGGGTGGAGAACTGTCCCGTTTGTTTGCGCAACATGATCGTATTGTCCGACAGGTGCTGCTGGCGGCCGCGCGCGCCATCCATGACAATATGGACAGCAGCAGGGACCAGGCGATGACCCGGGTGCTACAGGCAAATTATCCCCGCAGCGCGGTATGGCAGGGCAGTGAGTTGCCGCAGACGGCTGCCGGAAACAGCCAGTCACCTGTTCCGCTGCGCTATCCCGCAGACCAGACCGCGCCCTTGAACTGGGTAGTCGAAAACCATCATGACCGATCATTCACGATGCGGCAGATGCCATCCGCCCACTATCGTCGCTTTCTCGAAGATGTTGTCTCGCTATACGATTTTCTGGATGTGCGGGACCAGACCGTGCGCAATAACTGGGAGGTGCATTATCAATGCCCGACCCTGCGCCATGAACTGCGGCGGCGTGGCCGGACGCGGCTGGACGCCAGCGGCAACTGGCAGTCAAGCGACACGCTGTCCTACCACGCGCTTCGAAGCAATCAGTACATTGGTTGCTATTACCGTGAATACCCCATGGGGTGGGGCTGGATTCCCGGGCGTGCCATCCGGCCCGGTGCCGACATGCCGCACGCGTCAGACGCCCCCGACGATTTTGCCGATGTCGACTTCTGGCGCTGGGTAACTCAGGCGACCGACTGGGATATTTTGACCGGCACCGCCAATCCGCTGGCCAATACCCGGGCGGTGATGGGCAAACGGCAATGGAAAGGGGGCGGTCTGGTTCCCTATTACGACTTGCGGCACGGTTATCGCGATCAATCGCTGGGGTTCACCCTCCATGTCAGTCAAGCGTTTTCCGACCAGCCAGCCCTGTCGGTTGCGGCGTCGGCCGATACTTTCTTTGAACCGGCCAGTGATCATGGGCGTTATATCCATGAGCAACCGGGCACATGGCACCCGTTCTGGCAGGCGCGTCTCATCGCGCCACGCACAACAAAGGGATTTTGATATGAAACAGCAACAGCAACAGCAACAGGGACAGGCGCTGGTGGAAGGTCTGATCGTGCTTCTTGGCATCCTTACCTTGTGGATTGGGGGCACATGGCTGCTCCGATTGCAGGATGTGGCGCTTGCCGGCCAGCATGCCAGCCGGTTCGGCGCCTTTGAACTGGCGCGGGCTGGCAGCCTGTCTGAAGACCGTGTGACACCCCGCTTTTTTGCCGGACCCCACGCGAGCTGGCGCAATCGGCATGCGAGGGCACTTGTGCCGCCAGGGCAGGTGCATATGGCCATAAGCAGATCGATGCAATTGGGCCCGCAAGGCCAGCCCGGTGTCAGTGAGCGGCATGCCAGCCGCCTGCGTCAGGAATGGGGATTGCAAGATACGGGTATTGCGCAAGTTTCCCTCGACATCAGCCCGCAAGCTGGCACGCCCAGGGCAGAGCGGTCGGCCAACGCAGAACGTGCAGACCTTACCCTGGGATTCATCGACACCATCGCTTTGTTATTGCGCAGACACACCGCCATTCTGACTGACGCTGGCCATTCAACAGATACGAACGGGGCGCATGAGCGGGCTGCCGGTTCCGAATCAGGCTGGCGCCAGGCGGCCCAGGCTTCGTATGCCGCTGCCGAGCGCATCGCAGCGGCTGCCATGCCGGTCGATTCGCCCTGGCATCGTGCGCGACCCGTTCTTGACTGGTTTATGCCCTGGGCGGGGAAAAAGCCTTGACAGATCACTTTGTTGAAATGAATAGACGGAAGCTGACATGAAGCATGTATGGATGAAAACGCTCTTTGTATTGACTGCGTGGATGCCTTGCGCTCACGCTGCGGTCAGTGCGGCTGTAGACGGTGAGCTGGTGCAGGTATTGCTCGACGTGACCCGGCAACTGCACCTGAGTCCGCTTGACGCACCAACCCGGTTTAGTCTGTTCGGTATGCCGTCTGCGTTTGTTGTGTTGGAGATCAAGGATCAGATCAAGCCCTTCATGCAGCAGTTGCACAGTCTGCCTGCGCCTTTTTCCCGTTTCACCCGTGTCGGCAATCAGATTTTTTTTAGCGGCGAGCAGTCTGGAGCGCACCTGCAATTGGTCATTGATCTGGTCCATACCCGTCACAGCCAGGTCCTGCTCAGCGCTGTAAAGCTGGCGCCGGGCACTCGATTGGGGACGGATCCAAACGCATGGGTGCCGACCCGGCCTCGTTATTTGCCCCTGCTCCCCGCAGGCGGGCGTCTGCTAATGGACATCTGCTATGTCGATGGACAGCGCAACTGTCATCAGATTTATCTCTACCCACAGCGTGAGAAAAAGCAGCTTGCCAATGTCCTGGAGGCTGAGCTGGTTGCGGCGCACTGGGTCAGACAGCACGCGGGCAGCGGGTTTTCAAGCTGGGCCCGCCATGGTCGTACGCTTCAGTATTTTCTGGACCGCGCGAACGCCGATACGGCCCTCTATCTGACGGCGCCGGATGAGCTGTGGTAAGGCAGGAGATCAAACATGCGTTTATTCAAACTCAGCCGCAACGGGGTGCTTCTGATTGCTGCAATCACGACTGGGCTGGCGGCAGCCTGGTTTGCGCGCCGCTATATCCAGGACCATATCCGGGCCCTGGATGAACAGGCCAAAGTGACTACGGTCAGCCGCATCGTGGCCGATTACGATTTACCCGAAGGGCTGCGACTGGAATCATTGCACCTGGCGGTCACGCAAGTGCCGGTCCGCTGGGCGCCCAGCGGCAGTGTGCCTCCGGAAGAGGCCGGCAGCATCGAAGGCAAAGTGATTACCACGGCGCTTCGCAAAGGCGATATTCTGCTGCGCGCGAACGTGGCATCGGCCAGGCACCAGGCTTTTTCGCAAAAAGTGCGGGCGGGTCGGCGCGCCATTACCATTCCGGTGGATGCCATCAATTCGGTGTCGGGCATGCTGGTGCCCGGCGATCTGATTGATCTGTATGTGTCATTCGAATATCGCAGGAAAAAAATCACCGCACCGTTGCTGCAGGGCGTGCTGGTGCTGGCGACAGGCGGGGAAAGCCAGATGAATAAACCGGCAGAGGATGCTGCCGGCACGGGCTATTCGACCGTCACGCTGGATACCTCGCCTGAAGAAGCAGCAAGGCTGGTGGCCGCGCGGCAGGCCGGCACGCTGACGGCATTGCTGCGCCATCCACAAGACGCACAGGCCAGCAACAAAGGTGTGCAGGGCGATCTGGCTACTTTGCTGGGCATCGCCAGGCCCCTGGCAATGTCGCGGCAGCGTCCTGCTGTGATCTACGGCAATCAGCCGCAACAAATCTTGCCTACACTCGCCGGCGCGACCACAGTGGTGGTGCCGGATCAGTCCAGAGGCCTTTTTGAACTGCCCGACAGCGAAGAGATTGTCAGCGCCTGGATCAAGTCGCTGCCCAACGCCGAAGGTGCCATTCAGTCCACTCGCACGCAGGATACGCCATGAAATCATCTTCTGTTCTTCCCTTTTCTCTGGCTATACTCAGCGGCGTCGTGCTCCCGTCGGGCGCTTACGCTCAGGCAAGTTCTGACATTGTTTTGCAGGCCGGTGACGTCAAAGTCTTGCCATTTACCGATCTGGCGCGGGTGGCGGTCGGGGACGGAAAAATCATCAATGCCGTGACCGATGGGGAAAATGAATTGGTGCTGTTTGCCCGCGAAGCGGGGCAGACCGTGCTCAATATCTGGGACAAACACAATCAGAGTCGTCAATTTCACGTACAGGTGCGGGCAGCGGGCGAGCAGAAACTGCAGGATCAGATCCGGCGCATGCTCAATTCTATCGGCAGAATCCGCAGTACGCAGGTGGGCGACAAAATAATTGTCGAAGGAGACGATCTGAGCGATGCAGATCGCGAACGATTACGGGTACTGGCCCGGCATTTTCCGCAAATCGTCGACATGACCAGCCAGATCGGCTGGGATCAGATGGTATTGCTTGATGTGCAAATTCTGGAGTTGCCGCGCAACGTCCTGCAGGACCTGGGCGTCAAATGGGGCGGCAGCGCCGGCGGTCTTGCCATGGGGGCGGTTTGGGATACAGGATCGTCACGGTTTGCGGCCCGTCCCGGTGACAGCGTACTGGCCATTCCTTTCAAGGCGACCGCACCGGCGGGGTACTTCGGTCTGAACGCATTGCTGTCGGCCTCTTTACAGGCCATGGCCCAGGAAGGGCAGGCGGTCGTGCTGGCGCAGCCCCAGTTGATGGCGCGCAGTGGCGCCACCGCAGAATTTCTGGCCGGGGGCGAAGTGCCTTACGTCACAACGGATAGGAACGGACAGAATCAGACCGTGTTCAAACCGTACGGGGTCAGTCTGCACATCACGCCACGCATCCAGAAAAACGGTAATGTGCGTTCCAAAATCGATGTCGAGGTCAGTTCGGTGGATGCCTCCATGGCCGTTAATGGCGGTCCGGCGCTTAAAACCCGACGCACCTCAACCGAGTTCAACGTGCAGTCCGGCCAGACACTGGTGCTGGCCGGGTTTATATCTCGTGACCAGTTCCGCAATGCCGACAAATTGCCCGGCGTGGGTGATCTGCCTATTCTTGGCGCGCTCTTTCGTTCCAACCGCTTTCAGCGTAACGAAACGGAACTGGCCATCTTTGTTCGACCGGTAGTGGTGTCGGCCGACCATCATGATTTGCAGCAACGCGCGGCACGATCGCGGGCCATAATTGATAAGACCTTCGGGCAGACGCCCGTGCTGAACATGCCAGTAAATGCCGTTACGCCGACGATGTCCAATACTGCTGACGGCTCGTCGCCCCAAGCGTATCCGATACAGGTGCCGCCGGGGCAGTCGTGGCATTTTTCTCGGGAAAGACCGGCCGACATCCATGAGCAGCGTAATCCACACAGGGCCATTGTACCCATCCGCGCACGGCAGTCCCGATGGAAGCCGGTATTGCGTTTGCGCTTGCCTGATTTCGATGACATTGTCAGAGGGAGTGCAAAGTGATTATTCTGGACATGCAATTTGAAGACGGCGCAGGTCAGCGTCAACAGTTCGCATTGCCCGCCATGATCGGCAGGCAAAAGGACTGCGCGATCCATTTGCGCAGCTGGCGTGTGGCCAAGCAGCACGCGCGTCTGCTTCGTCGGCACGTCGGGGTGTTTCTTGAGGACTTGGGATCGTTGGCCGGGACGGTTGTCAATGGCCTGCGTATCACGGAGTACGGGCCGCTGACCCTGGGAGATGAAATACTCATTGGCCCGTGTCGTATGATCGTTCAGGATATAGGATGGGGTGATCGCGCCGACATGCAGTGCAACCCTCCGGACCTGCTGGGTAGCAACAAAAGCGATGAGACTGCTGCCATGCATCCTTCAGGTTTGGATCCTTCAGAACCACGGTTACAGCGATCACGGGAGGGGGCTGTCGCTGAGGCAGCGGCGACATCTGAACTTATAGCGCGGCAAGCCGGCGAAGCTGATACGGGTAGTCTATCTTTATCCAGGGTTCGCGCTGATCAAGCGGCAATCCCGGACACGCAGCTGCCTGCTGTCCGTGCCCGGCATCTTCAGTTGCAACTGCATTCGCGCCTGTTGCAGGCGCTGGATTTGCGTCGCAAGGATGTATCGCAGATGTCCGATGAAGCGTTGCGCCTGGAAGCGGCCGGTATGCTTGATCGCATCCTGGCAGAAGATCTGACACTGTCGCCTGATATCAACCGGGAACGTCTCAAGCAGGATGTGCTGAACGAAGCGATCGGCCTGGGGCCGTTGGAACCCTTGCTGGCCGATCCGGCGGTCACTGAAATCATGGTGAATAGATACGATGAACTGTATATTGAAAAATCGGGCCGGCTGACGCGTCATGCCGGTGCCTTCAGTAGCGAACAATCGGTGCTCAGTGTGATTGAACGTATTGTGGCGCCCCTTGGGCGGCGGATTGATGAAAGCTCGCCGATGGTCGATGCCAGACTCAAAGACGGCTCGCGGGTCAACGCGATTATTCCCCCTATAGCCTTGCGCGGAGCCAGTCTGACTATCCGCAAGTTTCCCGATTTTCGGCCGGGCATGAGCGACCTGTTGCGTCTGGGGTCGCTGGATTCGGCCATGCAGCAGTTTCTTGAACTGTGCGTGGCCAATCGCATGAATCTGATTGTCTCCGGTGGAACGGGCTCAGGTAAAACCACCTTGCTCAATATTCTGTCCAACTGCATACCCGAACACGAGCGCATTATTACGATCGAAGACGCCGCCGAATTGCGACTGAATCATGAACATCTGGTCTCGCTTGAAGCGCGGCCCGCCAATACGGAAGGTAAAGGCCAGATCGTGATTCGGGACCTGGTCAGAAATGCTCTGCGTATGCGCCCCGACAGAATTGTGGTGGGCGAGTGCCGGGGCGCTGAGGCCTTCGACATGCTTTCGGCGATGAACACCGGCCACGAAGGCTCTCTGACAACCCTGCATGCGAACAGCCCCAGAGATGCACTGGCCCGCCTGGAAACCATGATTCTGATGGCGGGCATGGCGTTGCCACTTGCTGCCATTCGCGAGCAAATTACCTCAAGCATTGACTTTATCATCCAGCAAAGCCGGCTGTCTTGCGGTCGGCGAGTCATCACCTCGATTACGGAAGTATGCGGACTGGAAAGCGGCATCATTAAATCGCAGGAAATTTTTAGATTTGATCGCAAGGGAACGGGTGCGTTCGTGGGACAGGGGATGATGCCGGACTGTTTCGATGCCTTGCGCGATCAGGGTGTGAACATCGATATGTCCATGTTCAACCAGCGTACGGCGGTTACGCCGGGCGCCAATACGTTCGTGTCGTCTGCTCACGCGACAATCACCGGTAAAGGGTTTCCAGAGGGTCATGCATCATGATTTGGGTGGCGCTGATCTGTATCATGATTTTTATTGCACTTGTCTTTGTTTTGCTGCAAAGGGTATTTGGCAAAATGCTGAAGGACCGGGAGATGCGCATCAAAACGGAGACCACGCAGCGTCTGCAGGATTTTTTCGTGTTTATCGATCCGTCCGCGTTGTGGTCGGGCCATATCGTGCTGTCGTTTTTGCTGGCGCTCGCTGTTTGGGCAATAAGCGGGCTGTGGTGGCTGGCCGGAATGGTCGGCGTGCTGGTTTTTCTTTTACCCAATCGCCTGGTGCACAGGATGCGCCAGCGGCGCCTTGCACAGTTTGATCGCCAATTGCCGGACATGTTACTGGCACTGGCTGCAGCCCTGCGCGCTGGTGCGGGCGTGCATGCCGCGCTGGCGCGGGTGACTGCAGAAGCGGTGCCGCCGCTGTCCCAGGAGTTCGCGCTCATGCAACGACAGCAAAGGCTGGGCGTGCCGTTCGAGCAAAGTCTGGATCATCTGTTGCTGCGCATGCCCTCGGAGGCGAGCGGCCTGTTTGTGTCGGCGCTGAAGATTGCCAGCCAGAGCGGCGGCAACCTTGCCGAAGCGCTGGAGCGCATCGCCACAACACTGCAGTCCCGCTTGCAGATACAGGACAGAATTCGTTCCCTGACATCGCAGGGCAAGATGCAGGCCTGGGTCATGGCCGGCTTGCCTCTGGTGCTGATGCTGGTCCTGAATGCGCTGGATCCTGCGGCGATGGCAATGATGTGGCACCACCCGGCAGGATGGCTGGTGTTGGGCCTCATTCTTTTCCTGGAAACACTGGGCCTTTGGTTCATTCTGAAAATTGTGAATATTGATGTATAGGAGTAAACGTGATCGTCTGGATAAGTTGCATACTGACCGGTCTGTCATTCTGTCTTTGTCTTTATCTGCTCCTGTCGCCTGCCCGCCGCGTCATCGCGACGCCCCAAGCGTATCAGCAAAGCAGGGCGCTGGTATTGCTGTGGCCCTGGATACACGGACTGGGCCGAACCCTGTTGCCATGGATGCCATGGACCTATCGCACACGTCTGTTGTCGCTCTTGCGTCACGCCGGCCTGGAACGCGACGCGCAGATCGATCATATTGCCGGGATACAGGGTCTGGCTGGCTGCATTGTTTTCGTGTGCGCGGTTGTGTTTCAACGGCATCACGTATTCGGGGATCCGCTGCTCGTCCTGTTTATTTCATGTGTGATGGCGGCAGCGGGATCGGCTCTGCCCCTGTTGTGGCTGCGTGATCGTGCCCAAAAGCGGCAGGATCGGGTATTGCGCGAACTGCCGTTTTTCCTGGATATGACAACCTTGTGCGTAGAAGCCGGTCTGAACCTTCAGGGCGCACTGCATCAAACTGCTGAACTGTGCCCGCCCGGTATTTTGCGAGACGAGTTGCGTTATTGCCTGAGTGAGATGCGTACCGGACGGCCGCGCGTCGAAGCGCTCAGGGCAATGGGCCTGCGCACCGGTGTAGTCGAAGTCAGTCATTGGGTGGCCACGATTGCGCAGGCTGAAAAAATGGGGATGGGTCTCGGTCCGCTATTGCGTTCGCAATCCGAACAACGCAGGCGGGAGCGTTTCAATCGGGCCGAAAAACGGGCACTGGAAGCGCCCGTAAAAATGCTGTTGCCGCTTATTTTCTGTATTTTTCCCTGCACCTTTATCGTGCTGGCCTTTCCTGTCGCCATGAAAATACTGCAATCGGGCCTATAGATGCATACCTGGTCACTTATCACGCTGGATCGTTTTTCCTTGCGCCTGCTGGGGCTGATGGGAAAGCCGGCAATTGATTCTGGCCGTGTTTTTCATTTGGTTCCCTGCAATGCCGTCCACACGTTCGGCATGCGTTTTCCCTTGTCCGTGATTTTCCTGGACGATCAATTGCGCGTGCTCAGGATGATAGAAGCGCTCGTGCCATGCCGGGTTGCATGGCACTGGCGCGCCCGTTCCGTGCTTGAGTTGAAAGCGGGAACCATCCCGGCATCGCAGGCGCAGGACCTTGTTGCATCGCTGTTTACTGGTTCCGCTCCTGACCGTAGTCAATGCTAATGCCCAATCCCAATCCTGAGTCCGGACTACTACGCAGCCTAATCCCAACCTGCCTGGTATTTCCGCAATGCCACAGGACCGTTGTCATCTTTCGAGTTCATAGAACCTGCGGATCGTTTCCAGTGATTGGTCCACAACCGGATCGCGGCGTTGTTTCGCCCATATCACAGATGTAATTGACCGCTGCGAATGCTCGAATTCGATAAAGCGCAGGTCAGGCAGCCCGCACTGTTTCATACAGGCCGGCACCAGCGAGACGCCCATATTCTGAGATACCAGGCTCAGGATACTGAGCCAGTGACGCGTTTCGTCGACGGCCTGGGGAAAGAACCCTGCGCTGATACACAAAGACAGCAGAATTTCATAATAAACGGGCGACACATGACGGGAAAAAAAGATAAACCGCTGGTCGCTGAAATCAGTCAGCGTGGGCGCTGGTTTTTTCAGTATCGGGTTGTCTTTGTGAACGCAAAGCACAAAGGGTTCCGTAAAAATGATCTCGTCCTGCAACTCTGCCGGAACCTGGTTGCTATGGATGAATCCCAGATCGACATGCCCCATGGCGACTTTGTCCACAATGTCGCCCGAGTTGGATTCGGCCAGTTCAATATTGATGTCTTCCCGTCCCGCGCGCAATTGATCCAGCAGCGCAGGCAGGCCGCGATAGACCATTGATCCGACAAACCCGATGCGCAGACGCCCATGGTCGCTTGTGTGTTGCAGCCGATTCTTCAATGACCCGGCATGACTGAGCAGAAACAGCGCTTCCTTATACAGCATGGCGCCTGCCGCCGTGAGACTGACATGCCTGCTGTTGCGCTCGAACAAACGCGTGCCCATTTGGGTTTCGAGCTGACGGATGGCCAGGCTCAGTGGTGGTTGGGACATATTCAGGCGCGCCGCCGCTTTGCTGAAATTGAGCGTTTCGGCGACGGCAACAAAGTATCGAAGCGTGCGAAGATCCAGGTCCATGGCAGTATCTATACATTAAATATATAGATCTAAATAAAAATAGTATTTCCAAATATACATGGTTTTACTTACGCTGTGCACATGAATTTGGATTCAGGAGGGTAGTTACATGGACAACAACAATATTCCCGACAGCCGGGGCAGCAATTTTTTCACACTGGATCCGTTTTCCAGTGCCTTGCTCAAGGCGTATCTGCCCGCGCCGCTGTATGCGCATCTGCTTCCGGTTTTTGACGAACTCGGGGCAGCGGTCGGATCCCGCCTGGATGAATTGGCCGATACGGCGGACAAGAACCCGCCCCAGCTGTCCGTGCGCGATCGCCAGGGGCAGGATGCTCGCGTCATTACAAAGCATCCGGCCTATGTCGAGCTGGAAAAAATAGCCTATGAAAAACTCGGGTTGGCCGCCATGTCGCACCGACCCGGTGTGCTGGGCTGGGATCAGCCCTTTCCGCCCGTGGCCAAATATGCGTTGTCGCATTTGTTCGTACAGGCAGAATTTGGCTTGTGTTGCCCGGTGAGCATGACAGACTCTCTGGCCAGAACACTGAAACGGTTCGGTGACCCGGCCCTGGTCGAGCAGGTCCTGCCGCAAGTGACGGCCACCGATTTTGCCGATTTGCAACAAGGCGCCATGTTTATGACTGAACAGGCTGCCGGGTCAGACGTCAGCGCCACGCAGGTCGTGGCAGAGCCGCATGAAGACGGGCACTGGCGGCTTACCGGCGACAAATGGTTCTGCTCCAACCCAGATGCCGGCTTTGCCATGGTGCTGGCCCGCAGCGAACAGACAGAGGGACTCAAAGGCGTCTCCCTGTTTCTGTTGCCCAAACAACGTCCCGATGGCACGCCAAACCAATACCGGATATTGCGTTTGAAAGACAAGCTGGGGACCCGCTCGATGGCCAGCGGTGAAATCAGGCTCGAAGGCGCATTCGCCTGGCTCATCGGCTCGCGTGGTAAAGGTTTTCAGCAAATGGCCGATATGATCAACAATTCCCGGTTATCCAACGGTATGCGTGCGGCAGGTCTGATGCGCAGGGCGGTGAGCGAGGCGGTGTACTTTTGCAGCAACCGCAAAGCCTTCGGCCGGCGCTTGATAGAGATGCCCCTGATGCAGCGTCAATTAGCCAAGATGATGATGCGCGCCGAGCAGGGCCGTACCGTGATGTTCCAGACGGCTGTTGCGCTGGAAAAGGCCGATGGCGGCGATGAGTTTTCCCGAAACCTGGTGCGTATTCTGACGCCACTGATCAAGTTCCGGGCGTGCCGCGACGCACGGGTGGTGACCGGTGATGCCATGGAAGTGCGCGGCGGTTGCGGTTATATCGAAGAATGGTCGGAGCCGCGTCTCATGCGCGATGCGCACCTGGGGTCGATCTGGGAAGGCACCAGCAATATTGTGGCGCTGGATGTCTTGCGCGCCATTCGCAAGAGTGATGGGCTGGCTGCCCTGCAGACGCATGTTCAGCGTTTGCTGGATACAGGTGTCGCATGCACACAGCCGCTGCAGGCCTTACAGAGGCAGTGCATCGACAGCGCCTTCGCCCTGGCACAAAAGGTGGCAGATGATGATAGTGCTGTCATGGCACGCCAGGTGGCCTCGGCGTTGTATCACGTGATCTCGCTTGCCGGCATGCGCTGGGAAGCGGCTCATGCCGGCCTCGAATCACGGGCTGTCCTGGCCGATCAGGTGCTGCTGCATCGCCTGGCGCCGCGCGATCCGCTCGCGCCAATGCAGCAAGAACAAGACTTGCAGGCACTGATGGCTTACGCCCTGTGATCTGTCCATTTCACTTATTTTAAAAAAAACGCCCGATCCTGATAAGAGGGGCGTGCAACCCGGAGACAAGCAATGAGAAAAATCCTTGCCTATAGTGTGGCGAGCCTGCTGGCCGGTCTGGCAGCCGCCCAGGTGGCAAACGCCGCCGACACCTATCCATCAGAAATCGTCAAACTGGTGGTGCCGTATCCGCCAGGCGGACCGACGGATGCGCTCGCGCGCAGGCTGGCGCAAGGGGCGGGTAAAAAACTGGGGACCACTATCGTAGTGGAAAACAAGGCCGGCGCCAACGGTAATATCGGCGCCGAATACGTTGCCAGGGCCAAACCCGATGGCTACACCATTATGTTTGGTACGTCCGGCCCGCTGGCAATCAACAGCAGCATGTACAAGAAGCTGAGCTACCAGCCGGAGAAAAGTTTTACACCAATTATGAAGATCGGGCATTTGCCCAATATCCTGGTCGTCAATCCCAAAGTGCCGGCAAAAAATGTGCAGGAACTGATCGCTTACGCCAAGGCCAATCCCGACAAGGTGACCTACGCCTCGTCAGGCACCGGCGCGTCTTCGCATCTGGCTGGCGTACTGTTCAATTCCATGGCCGGCACGCAGATATTGCATGTGCCCTACAAAGGAACCGGTCCGGCACTCAATGACTTGCTGGGCGGGCAGGTATCCATGGCCTTTACCGATGTGTTGACTGCGCTTCCGCATATTCACGACCACAAGCTGAACGCGCTGGGCCTGGCCGCCGGCCAGCGCTCCAAGGCGCTGCCCGATTTGCCTACTATCGCAGAGCAGGGGCTGAAGGGGTACGACGTGAGTGTCTTTTTTGGCATCGTCGGTCCTGCCGGCATGCCTGAACCGGTAGTCAAAAAGTTAAATGACGCTTTCCGCAACGCCATGGCCGAGCCCGATATCCAGGCCACGCTCACCAGCCAGGGTATTGTGGAAGCCGATAAAAAAACGCCGCAAGAATTGGCGACCTTTATTCATGCCGAAGTGAACAAATGGCATGACGTCATCAGTAACGCTTCAATCGAGTTGAATTAATTATGACTGCAAGCCCTGTTCCTGCCCAGCCAGCTTCACTGACCGGCACTCGGGTGGTGGATCTGACCCGCGTCCTGGGCGGACCCTACTGCACGCAAATCCTGGCCGATCATGGCGCCGAGGTACTTAAAATCGAACCGCCGACCGGAGACGAAACGCGCGCCTGGGGGCCGCCCTTTATTGAGGATACCGCCGCCTACTTTATGGGAGTGAACCGGAATAAAAAGGGTTTGACGGCGGATCTGACGACAGAGGCCGGGCGGCAGTTTTTGCGGGCGCAACTGGCTAACGCCGATGTACTCATCGAAAATTTCAAACCAGGCACACTGGAGAAATGGGGCCTGGGCAAGGACGAGTTACAGCAAGCCTTTCCGCAGCTCATTCATTGCTGCATCAGCGGCTTCGGCGCAGATGGTCCGCTGGGCGGTCTGCCTGGCTACGACGCCTGCGCTCAGGCGTTATGCGGCTTGATGAGTGTCAACGGAGAAAAAGGCGGCAGTCCGACGCGGGTAGGGCTGCCGGTTGTCGATATGGTGACCGGACTGAATGCGGCGATCGCGGTTTTACTGGCCTTGAACGAACGTCGCTCCAGCGGCAAAGGGCAGTATCTGGATATCTCATTGTTCGATTGCGCTGTCTCTCTGTTGCATCCGCATGCGCCCAATTATTTTGCCAGCGGCAAGGTACCAGGGCTGACCGGCAATGCGCATCCCAATATTGCTCCCTATGAAAGTTTCCCGACAGCCAGCGGCGAGCTGTTTCTGGCCATCGGAAACAACCGGCAGTTTGCGATGCTGTGTGCCGAACTTGGTCGGCCCGATATTGCAGCAGATCCGCGCTTTACCAATAATGCCGACCGTCTGGCACACCGGACACAGTTGCACGATACCCTGTCCTCTGTTCTTGCCGAGCATGACGCAGCGCCGCTTGCCGATCAATTGATGAAGGCCGGCGTGCCGGCCTCACCGGTGAACAATGTGGCTCAGTTGCTTGCGCACCCTCATACGCGCCATCGTCAAATGGTGATCGAGCAGGGTAGCTATCGCGCCATCAACACGCCCATTAAATTATCGCGCACGCCTGGCGGTTTACGCTCGTTGCCACCGGCTTTCGGTGAGCACAACCGGGAGTACGGACTGAAATAATGCTTTCAAACATGGTTTGAAGCGCGCTGTCTAGTGCCGGTATTGCGGATGGTGTAATATGAGTTGAAAAGATCGATGCCCGGCGCATGTGCTATGTCGTTGCTGCATCGCTCGTCCTTATTTTCTTCAACATAATTGCACGAGACAAACATGACATATAAAGCACCTCTTGACGATATTTTCTTCAACCTTAAAGATATGGGCCTGCTTGAACAGGTGCTGACTCTGCCGGGTTACGAAGAAATCAGTGATGACATCGTTGATGCGGTCCTGCATGAGAACGCAAAGTTTGTCCAGGAGGTGGTGGCGCCTACCAATAAAGAAGGAGATCAGCAGGGAGCCAAATGGGATAACGGGCAGGTTACCACACCGGCTTCCTTTGCCCAGGCGTTCAAGGCCTTTGGCGAAGGTGGCTGGCAGGGACTGCAGCATTCTCCCGAGCTGGGCGGACAGGGCTTTCCGAAGCTGATCTCCGCCGCCATTTCCGAAAACCTGAACGCGGCCAATCTGTCGTTCGCCTTGTGTCCGCTGCTGACCGATGGTTTTATCGAGGCGGTCACTCAGGCCGGCAGTGAAACGCTGCAGAAAACCTTTGTACCGCCCATGCTCGAAGGCCGCTGGACAGGCACCATGAATCTGACCGAGCCGCAGGCCGGGTCCGATCTGGCGCTGCTCACCACCAAGGCCATTGCGCAGGACGACGGTACGTATCGCATTTCCGGCCAGAAAATTTTCATTACCTATGGCGAGCACGACCTGGCGGAAAATATTGTTCATCTGGTGCTGGCGCGCACACCGGACGCGCCCAAAGGCGTCAAGGGCATTTCCCTGTTCGTGGTTCCCAAATTCCTGGTCAATGAAGATGGCACGCTCGGCAAACGCAATGACGTCTGGTGCGCCTCCGTTGAAGAAAAACTGGGCATCCACGGCAGCCCGACGGCCGTATTGCTGTACGGCGCAGACAAGGGCGAAGTGGGCGAAGGCGCCATCGGCTATCTGGTCGGGCAGGAAAACTTCGGCCTGCAGTACATGTTCATCATGATGAACGCGGCGCGATATAACGTGGGCATCCAGGGCATCTCCGTATCAGAGCGCGCGCTCCAGCAGGCAACAGCCTATGCGGCCGATAGGGTGCAGGGCAATTTGCTCGAAGGCTCGCCCGGACCCGTGACCATCGACCACCATCCCGATGTCCAGCGCTTGCTCATGACCATGCGCGGGCTGACCGAAGGTGCCCGCGCCATTGCCCTGTACGCGGCCATGTGCAACGATGTGGCCCATCAGCATGCCGATGAAAAAACACGCAAGCAGCATCTTGCGCAGTACGAATATCTCGTTCCCATCGTCAAGGCGTTTTCTACCGAAAATGCGGTCGAAGTGGCATCCCTGGGCGTGCAGGTGCATGGTGGTATGGGTTACATTGAGGAGACCGGCGCGGCACAATACTACCGCGATGCGCGCATTCTGCCGATCTACGAAGGTACCACCGCCATTCAGGCCAATGACTTTATCGGACGCAAAACCTTGCGGGACGGGGGGGAAGTGAGCCGCGGGTTCATCGCCGCCATGTGCGATACGGTCAACGCACTGAACCAGCACCAGGATGACGCCGCGCTCGCCTTTATCGGCGCACAACTGGAAATTGCCGTGCAGGCGTATCAGAACGCGCTGGATGCGACTCTTGAATTTGCCGGCAAGGGCAATCTGCGCAGCGCCTTTGCTGGCAGCGTGCCTTTCCTTATGCTGGCAGGTTATGTACATGCCGGCTGGCATCTGGCCAACGCCGCACTTAAAAGCCGGGCAGGTACGTCCGACATTGGCCGCCAGAAGATCGCCACGGCGGTCTTTTATGCCGCGCATCTGCTGCCAAAATCGCTGGCCCTGTCCTCTGCCGTCAAAGCCGGGGACCAGGTACAGGAAGCGTTTTCAGCGGTATTCTCGTAAATTGCCCAGGAGCTTGCGGGATTTGCTTTAATATTCAAATGGGCTATATCAACATTATCATTTATTCTTTTAGGGAATAAATAATCTTTGACATAATCCGGGTATACCGTCCGATGCGCGGCATCGGACATTCCTCACACTTACCAAGGAGATACCATGAGCACATCACTGCGTTTGGGCGACGATGCCCCCGATTTCGAACAGAATTCGTCCACGGGCCCGATCAAATTTCACGAATATCTGGGCGACAGCTGGGGTGTTCTGTTTTCCCATCCGGCCGATTTCACGCCTGTCTGCACGACAGAGCTGGGCTTTACCGCCAAGCTGAAAGATGAATTTGCCAAGCGTAATGTAAAAGTCCTGGCCGTATCTGTTGACGATGCCGATTCGCATAATAAATGGATCGAAGACATCAACGATACACAAAACACGACTGTCAACTTCCCGATCCTGGCTGACGACGATCGCAAAGTGTCTACGCTGTACGATATGATTCACCCCAACGCCAGCGCAACAGCGACCGTACGGTCGGTTTTCATCATCGATCCGGCGAAAAAAGTGCGTTTGATCATTACGTATCCTGCCAGCACGGGCCGCAATTTCAACGAAATTCTGCGCGTGATCGATTCCCTGCAACTGACCGACTCGCACAGCGTGGCAACACCGGTCAACTGGGAAGATGGCCAGGACGTGATTATCGTGCCTTCTCTGAAAGATCCCGAAGTACTGAAGCAGAAATTCCCCAAAGGCTATACGGAAGTGCGCCCATACCTGCGTACAACGCCTCAGCCAAATAAATAATCCGGCTGATACCGGTGCAGTAAAGCGAACCGCCGCGCTTGCGGGGGTTCGATCAAAACCATGATGCCATTGAATGGTATCTGCCTGAAGCGACGACTCGGTCCGCCCGCAGCCAGATACTGTCCCTGTGTCATGGTTTTTTTATGGGTGATGCGTTCGCGCCGCGGGTAGGAAGCAAATACCACAAAACGGAAAAGTTGAGAAAAAAGCGCTTGCAAAAAATACTGTATAAATGTACAGTATCTCTTATCGCAATGCATAGTCGCGATATAACTAGATTAGGGTCCTAGTTATCCGCCTGCCCTTGTTGAATATCGTTCCAGTCTGGTGTTTTCCAGCATTCAGATTGTCATTTGGCCGGGGCAGGCACCTCTTAACTTCTGGAGATTTTCATCATGACAACCCAAACCCGCAAGCCTGGTGCTCCTGCTTCAACTATATCAGCCTGCCGTCAGTACGACCAGTCCTTTGCCACGCTTTATCGTAAAAAAGACACCAAAATGCATCGTAGCGGTCACTTTCTGGCCGATGTCTGCATGGTCGCCGCCTGGTTTGCGCTGATCCCCGTCATGAATCTCCTGGGTAGCGCTGCCGGACTGGCCTGATGCGAGCCAGGGCCAGGTGTGGTGTGTGCTGCGCATGTCTGTTTGGCGCCGTGCAGGTGCCTTGCGCTTGCTGAGCGACGTCACTGTGCTTGCGTACCGCTAGTGCTTCGTTCGGGCTATTTCGGCCGCTGGTGTTGTTTTTTCATTGAATTCAACAACTTAAATCCCTCGATTCAAGCCAGGCAGCGCCAAAGACTGGCGCTCACGCATCAAATACGTTATACTTGCGAGTTCTATTTATCCTCTGTCGGCAAACGCACCTGAATGGGTCGGTGCAATCACACATAATGTGACGTTATTCTAAACAGCCGTTCATGATGAACCGGAGTCTATTAATGAATCTTATCGAAAAACTCGAGCAGGAAGAAATCCAGCGTCTGACTGGTGGAAATCCCGTAACCGAATTTGCGCCAGGCGACACTGTTGTGGTCAGCGTGAATGTGGTTGAAGGCACCCGCAAGCGTGCGCAGGCGTACGAAGGCGTGGTTATTGCCAAGCGCAACCGTGGTCTGAATTCTTCCTTTATTGTCCGTAAAATTTCTTCAGGCGAAGCCGTTGAGCGGACATTCCAGCTGTATTCTCCACAAATCGCATCTATCGTCGTCAAACGTCGTGGTGATGTACGTCGTGCGAAACTGTACTACCTGCGTAACCGTTCAGGTAAAGCGGCTCGTATCAAAGAAAAATTGGTACGCAAGGCCGATAAACAGGCAACGGCATAAGCAGCCTTGCGCGACTGATTTATTGTGTTCCCCTGATTGTTGCCACCCGGCATTTGCGGGTGTGGCAACAGGGTTGATTAGAGCCGGCACTGCCGGCTCTAATCAATTGCAGCGTTGCCTCGCGCTCTATTTTCCCCACTTCCCATTTCATTTTATTCCGAATACCCCGAAACAATCGTCCGTGCCGTAAAATGGTCGGGTTGATCATGTTATCGATTGCCATAGGACGCTGTTTTGACTGAACCATTAAGAAAGCCCATCACCCCCGGTTTTGACGTACAGGCTCAAAAATGGACAACGGCCAATGAAAATCTGCATGCCATCGCGCCTGCTGCCCTCACGCCGGCATTGATCGAACAGGCTTTCGCGCATTCACTGGTCTGGTCGGCCGATGCGCTTGTGCAGGAATGGAACGAAGCCAAAATTGTGCAATACCAGTCTGAAGCGTATATCGATTCCGCTGTTCTGATGCCGCTGGTTAACGATGGCGGGCAAATTTCAGTTCTGCTCACCAAGCGTTCAGAAAAGCTGTATCACCATCCCGGCCAGATCAGCTTTCCGGGAGGAAGGGTAGAAGAGGGTGATATCAATCCCCAGCACACCGCCTTGCGCGAAACGTTTGAAGAGATTGGGGTGCCTACCCAGTCGGTCACGGTGCTGGGTCAGTTGCCGGAATTTTATACCGGTACCGGTTTTTTATTACGCCCCTATGTCGGGTGGCTCGACGGCACGATTGAAATCAAAACAGACAAGGTGGAAGTGGCCGAAGTGTTCCAGGTGCCGCTGGCGTTTCTGATGGATCCGGCCAATCACCGTTTGCATCATGCCATCCAGCCTGACGGCAAGGAGCGCTATTATTATTCAATGCCCTGGAAGGGGTATTTTATCTGGGGTGCAACCGCAAACGTCATCCGCAATTTTTACCACCGCATGCTGGCGGTGGCGCCTGTCTGATTGCTCTGATAACCGCGTGCGCAATCAATATTTCTGCGGCGCGGTCGATTCGGCCAGAATCCGCATGTAAAGCTCATGACGTTTGTCATTGATCAGTCCCTTTTCCAGCGCCTCCAGTACCCCGCAGCCCGGCTCGTGTCGATGCGTGCAGTTATAGAACCGGCAATGCTGGCTAAAGGGCGCAAACTCCGGAAACCCCTGTTCAACCTCTGTCTGCCCCAGATGCTTCAGGCCGAACGCCTGAAAGCCGGGAGAGTCTATCAGATCGCCCTGACTGTCGGGCAGATGGTACAGGCGGGACGAGGTGGTGGTGTGTTTGCCCGTGCCCAGCGCCAAAGAGTGGGCCTGAGTGTCTGCCCTGGCATCGGGTACCAGAATGTTCAGGATGCTGGATTTGCCCATGCCGCTCTGACCCAGCAACAGGCTGGTTTTGCCGGCCAGCAGGGGTAGCAACGTATCGCGCAGGGCGTCGGGATGCAGGGTGCTGGTCTCAACGACGGGTACCCCCAGTGCTGCCATCTCTGCAAGTCGCGCCCGGGCCAGGGGCAGGCCCTTGCTCAGGTCGCTTTTATTGAGCAGGATCACGGGGCTGATGTCCGCGCTGAAGGCGCCAGCCAGGGCTCTTCCGGTCAGGTCGTCGGAAAAAAGCGGCTCGACCGCCACCACAATCAGTAATTGATCGACATTGGCTGCAAACTGCTTGGCGCGCATCTCGTCTGATCGGTACAGCAGGTTGCGGCGCTCATGAATGCGTTCGATCCGGCCTTCTTCCTGTCCCTGGATTTCGATATCGACATAGTCACCGACACAAATGCCGGATTTTTTGCCGCGCGTGTAACATTGGCGTAATTGGCCATCGTCCAGTTCGACCTGATAATGACGGCCGTGAGCGGCAATAACGCGGCCGCGGATCATCCTTTCATTGCCTGCAATTCATGCAATCGGCGGATACGCAGCGACGCTGGTGGGTGACTGTCGTAAAACGCCGAATGCACAGGGTCGGGTGTGAGCGTTGATGCATTGTCATCGTACAGCTTGACCAGGGCGGAAATCAGCGCATCGGAACTGGCCTGAGTATGGGCATAATGGTCAGCCTGGAACTCATCCTTGCGGGAAAAGAAGCTGAACACCGGCGCAAAGAAAAAGGTGAAAACCGGCATGGCCATGAAAAACAGCAACAGCGCCATGGCGTCATTGGAGCCGTTGATGACGGGCGATACGCCCAGGCCCTGATAGAACCAGATCTGGTTTTTCAGGTACCCCAGGATGGCGAAAAAGACCAATGCCAGCAAAAAGCTGAAAATCATGCGTTTTTGCACGTGCTTGTGGCTGAAGTGTCCCAGCTCATGTGCCAGGACTGCTTCGATCTCTTCCGGATTCAGTTTGCTCAGTAGCGTGTCGAAAAAGACGATACGGCGTGATTTGCCAAAACCGGTGAAATAGGCATTGCCATGCGCCGAGCGTTTGGAGCCGTCCATCACGAACAGCCCCTGCAGCGCGAAGTGGCAACGCTGCGCCAGGTTGTTGATGCGCTCGGCCAGTTCTGGATTGTCCAGTGGTGTAAATTTATTGAACAGCGGGGCGATCCAGGTCGGAAAGACAAACAGGATAAAGGCATTGAAGACCACCCACACCAGCCAGGCCCAGAGCCACCAAAGCGGACCGGCGGCCGCCATCAGCCAGAGCGTGACGGCAGCCAGGGGCAGGCCCAGCACCACACTGACCAGCAGACCCTTGATCGTATCACTGATGAACAGACTCAGGGTCATGCGATTGAAGCCGAATTTTTCTTCCAGCCTGAACTGCTTCCACAGGCTGAAGGGTAGATGCAGCGCGCCGGAGATGAGCAGGACTGAACCCAGCAACAGTAGCTGGCGCCAGAAATCATTGGGGATCACGCCGATCAGAAATTCATTGATGGCCTGCAATCCGCCCAGCAGAGTGAACGCAATCAGCACCATCGCGTCAAATACGCGCTGCGTCACCGACAGTTTCATGCGCTCGACCGTATAGTCGGCGGCGCGCTGATGGCTGCGCAGTCCGATTTTTTCGGCAAATTCGTCCGGCACCTGGCCGCGATAACGGGTGACATGCCGTGCCTGACGGGAAGCCAGCCACAAGTGTGTTACCGTCTCCAGGACAAGGAAAAGGACAAATAAAAGCGTAAACGGGGTTGGGGACATTTCTATTGTGTGCTCTGTGCGAAAATAATGTTTCTGAAAAATAAGGATCGAAAATGGCTGTGAATGATCTGCGACTGGTCTGGCTGGATATGGAAATGAGTGGCCTGGATCCGGAAAAAGAACGAATTCTGGAAGTGGCCGTTGTTGTCACCGAACCTGATCTGACGCTGGTTGCGGAAGGACCGGTATTGGTCATTCATCAATCCGACGAGGTGCTGACGGGCATGGATAAATGGAATACTTCCACGCATGGCCGCAGCGGCCTGACTGATAAAGTACGTACCTCCACCCTGACCGAAGCCCAGGCCGAAGATATTCTTCTGGCGTTTCTGGCACCGCTGGTTCCCAAGGGGGCTTCCCCGCTTTGCGGTAATACGATAAGCCAGGATCGGCGTTTCATGTACAAATACATGCCGCGTTTCGAGAGCCATTTTCATTACCGGAACCTGGATGTCAGCACGCTCAAGGAATTATCCCGCCGCTGGAAACCAGAAGTGTACAAGGGATTCGACAAGAAAAGCCGACACGAGGCGCTGGCCGATATTTACGAATCCATTGACGAACTCAAATACTATCGGGAACATTTTATCAAGCTTTAGCGCTTCACGGTGAATTGCACATGGCGAACGAAGTCACACCTCAGGAAGTCACAGCCCAGGCGGCCATCGCCGGCATCGGTACGGATCTGATTCATATCCATCGTATCCGTCATGCCTATGAGCGCTTTGGTGATCGTTTTGTCACGCGTATTCTCGGACCTCAGGAACGGGAAAAGTTTTTGCGCCGACAGGCCCGTGATCCGGAGCGGGGCATCCGCTTTCTGGCGACCCGGTTTGCCGCCAAGGAGGCGTTCTCCAAGGCTGTCGGTCTGGGTATGCGCCAGCCCATGGCCTGGTCGCGCATGCAAACGCTGAACGCGCCCAGCGGCCAGCCTCAGGTCGTGCTGGCCCCGCCGCTGGAAGACTGGTATGAAGCACGGTTTGGCGCCGCTCATATTTCGCTGACCGATGAAGCAGACCTGGCCATGGCATTTGCCATGGTGGAACGCAAGCCGGTGTAAGTCGGTATGTTCTATTTATTTAACTTGTACTGTCAAATACTTCAGGGCGTGCTCAAATCGGCCGGGCCGCTTCCGTATGCCGTTCAATCCGGTAAAAACGGCCTGACTGCCGATTGGCCCCCGAATACTCCCTTCAATCCGCCCTTCAATACCTCAATGAAAGCATCTGCACATTCGTCAACACAGTCGTCATTTTTGGCGCCGGGTCCCGTCATGCTCGATGTCGCCGGTCACCGCCTTACCCAGGCTGAGCGTGATCGGCTCGCCCATCCGCTAACCGGCGCTGTCATTCTGTTCGCACGCAACTATGAAAATCCGCAGCAACTGGCAGACCTGACTGCCGAGATCCATGCCGCCAGAAATGAGCCTTTGCTGATCGCTGTCGATCACGAAGGCGGGCGGGTTCAGCGTTTTCGGGATAAGGGCTTTACGCATTTGCCATCCATGCAGGAGCTGGGCCGTTATTGGGAACGTCGTCCTCTGGAGGCCATGCGCGCCGCGACCGAAATGGGTTATGTCCTGGCTGCCGAATTGCGCGCCTGCGGTGTGGATTTCAGTTTTGCGCCGGTCCTGGATCTGGACTATGGCGTCAGCTCGGTCGTGGGCAGCCGCTCTTTTCACCGGGATCCGCGTGTCGTCGCCATGCTGGCGCGGGCTCTGATTCAGGGCCTGAGCCTGGCCGGCATGGGCTCCTGTGGTAAACACTTTCCCGGTCATGGCTTTGTCGATGCCGATTCCCATGTCGCTATCCCGGTCGATGAGCGCGAGCTGGAACAGATTCTGTCTGAAGATACTATGCCCTATGGCTGGCTGGGGCACCCCGTACTCTCGGCCGTGATGCCGGCTCATGTGATTTATCCGAAAGTAGATGCCTCACCCGCCGGCTTTTCTCAAATTTGGGTACAGCAGATCCTGCGGCAGCGCCTGCATTATGATGGGGTGGTGTTCTCGGATGATCTGACCATGGAAGGGGCCTCGGTTGCAGGCGATATTACGGCCCGCGCCCAGGCAGCACTGCATGCCGGATGTGATATGGTATTGGTATGCAACCGCCCCGACCTGGCCGATGACCTGCTGGCGTCGCTGGCGGTTGAACAGTCGCCTGAATCGGTCGCCCGCATTCGCGCCCTGAAGCCGACCCGGCCATTCATGGACTGGCGTACCCTGCAATCAGACTCACGGTATCAGTATGCCCGAGACTTTCGATCTCAAATCCTTTCTGAGTGATCTGCCGCATCTGCCCGGTGTATATCGCCATCTGGATGCGGAAGACACCGTTTTATATGTGGGCAAAGCCCGGGATCTGAAAAAGCGCGTTTCATCCTATTTTCAGAAGACCCCGGACAGCCCCCGCATCGCCCTGATGGTAGCCAAGGTCTGGCGGGTGGAAGTGACCGTGACACGCTCGGAAGCCGAAGCGCTGATTCTGGAAAACAACCTGATCAAGAGCCTGCGGCCGCGCTACAACATTCTGTTTCGCGACGATAAGTCCTATCCGTATCTGATGATCAGTGCGCATGACTATCCGCGCATTGCATACTATCGTGGCACCACCAGTCGCCGTGGCCGTTTTTTCGGACCGTATCCGAACTCCTGGGCGGTGCGCGAAACCATCCAGATTCTGCAGAAAGTATTTCGCCTGCGCACCTGTGAAGATACGGTGTTTTCTAACCGTTCGCGTCCTTGCCTGCAGTATCAGATCGGCCGCTGTACCGCACCTTGTGTCAATTTCATCAGCGAAGACGATTATCAGCGCGATGTGGACCAGGCAGTGCGTTTTCTGGATGGCGAGGCCGATGATGTGGTCAGCGATCTGCAAAACCGCATGCAGCAGGCCTCGGACGAACTGCGTTTTGAACAGGCCGCGGCTTTGCGTGATCAGATGCAGGCGCTGGCAACCGTTCTGCACCAGCAATCCATGGAGGAAGTGGATAAAACCGATGTCGATATCATCGCCGTAGCGCAGGCTGCGGGCAAGGTCTGTGTCAATCTGGCCATGGTGCGTGGTGGCCGGCACCTGGGCGATCGTTCTTTTTTCCCTACGCAGGCCGATGGCGAGAGCCGTTCCGATGTGATGACGGCCTTTATCGCCCAGCATTATCTGGAAAACCCGTTGCCGCCTGTCCTGGTCTGTTCCGAAACCCTGGCCGACGAGAACCTGCTGGCCTTGCTGAATGAACAGCAACCCACGCGCATCAAGACCCGCCTGCAAACCCGCCCGCAAGGGGTGCGCCGCACCTGGCTGGACCAGGCCATGCGCAACGCCGAATTTTCGCTGGCACGCACCCTGTCCGAATCGGCCTCGCGCGCCGCGCGCACACGGGCGCTGGCTGAACTGCTGGCGCTGGATACCGATGATGAATCGCTGGACGCGCTGCGGATCGAGTGCTTTGATATCAGCCATACGGCGGGCGAAGCCACCCAGGCATCCTGTGTGGTTTATCACCATCATGATATGCAGCCCTCCTTATATCGCCGCTATAACATTGCCGGTATTACCGAAGGGGATGATTATGCCGCCATGCGCCAGGTGCTGATCCGCCGCTTTTCCAAAGTGGCTGATGGTGAAGCGCCGCTACCCGAAGTTGTACTGATCGATGGCGGCAAGGGTCAGGTAGAAATTGCCCGTCAGGTGTTTGTCGAGTTCGGCCTGGATACGCGTGTGATTGTTGGCGTGGCAAAGGGAGAAGGGCGCAAGGTCGGGCTGGAGACATTGGTCTTTACCGATGAGCGGGCCCCGGTGGCCCTGGGCCTGGGTTCAGCAGCCCTGATGCTGGTCGCCCAGGTGCGCGATGAGGCCCATCGCTTCGCGATTACCGGCATGCGTGCCCGTCGTGCCAAGGCGCGGAATGTTTCGCGGCTCGAGGAAATCGAGGGCGTAGGCGCCAAGCGTCGGCAGAAGTTGCTGGCGCGCTTCGGCGGATTTTCGGGTGTGGCCTCGGCCAGCATCGATGACTTGCGTTCAGTCGAAGGTATTTCCCGGGAACTGGCGGAACGTATCTATGAGTCTTTACGTTAGTGGTAGGATTACGCATTATGCCTTGCTGATTTTTTTGCGTATTAAAGCCCCTATGCCACTGAACATACCCATTATTCTGACCTGGATGCGGATTGCCATGATTCCGCTGATCATCGCGCTTTATTATTTGCCGGTGAACTGGATTGATGTTCCTGTGCGCGATACCATCGGCGCGCTGGCGTTTATTTTTGCGGCGCTCACTGATTGGTTCGATGGCTGGCTGGCTCGTCGGTGGAACCAGACTTCTTCTTTCGGGGCCTTTCTGGATCCGGTCGCGGACAAACTCATGGTCTGTGCAGCCTTGTTGATCCTGCTGGATCTGAGCCGACTCGATTCCTTTATTGCGCTGATCATTATCGGGCGGGAAATCACGATCTCAGCATTACGCGAGTGGATGGCCACCATCGGCGCGCGCGATAGCGTGGCAGTGCACTGGCTTGGCAAATTCAAGACAGCTGCGCAAATGACGGCGATACCGTGTCTGCTGTTTCACCAGGAGTGGCGCTCCATCCCGTTCACCATCATCGGCCAGGTGCTGGTTTATATTGCCGCCGTGCTCACCATTTGGTCCATGTTTTACTATATGAAGAAAGCCTGGCCGATCATCAAGCGACAGCAGCAGTAATGAGTGACCGCTGATGAACAACCACTCATGAACAACCACAGTAGCGAACCACGGCAGCAATAACGTTTTCTTTCTACGAAAAAATTCCGTAATGACAGGTACCCTATGACCGCCCAAACCATGACCACGCCTCTCAGGGGACCTGAGACCGGCGGCAACGCCAGAGACTGGAAGGTCATTGCGTTGATCGGGCTGCTGCATGGCGGTTCGCATTTCTATCAGTTGGTACTGCCGTCCCTGTATCTTTCCCTGAACCGGGACTTTGGCTACAGCTTTGCCGAACTGGGCTTTCTTGCCACCGTGTTCTTCGTGGTCTCGGGTTTTGGGCAGGCCTCATCGGGATTCGTAGTCGATCAACTGGGCGCGCGCCCCGTGCTGCGCTTCGGGCTGGCCTGCATGGTTGTATCTGCTTTGCTTATTTCTGTTGCCAATGCGTATTGGGTGTTTGTTCTGGCGGCGTTGATCGGTGGTGCGGGCAATTCGGTTTTTCACCCGGTCGACTTTTCCATTATCAATCAGAATGTGAGCCAGCGACGTCTGGGGCACGCCTTCAGTATTCATGGCGTGTCGGGCAATCTGGGATGGGCGCTCACGCCGGTTTTTATCACGTTCTTTATCGTGCAGACCGGTTCCTGGCGCTTCGCAGCTGCGGCTGCCGCAGTGGTGTTGTTCTGCCTCTTTCTGTCCACCTTTATCGGCGCCTCCCTGTTAGCCACACCGGTCGCGCAGAACGATGTGCAAGCGCAGGAACGCAGTCGGGCAGCGCGGCCAGGCCTGGGCGCCAAGTTGCGCATGCTTCTGAAAAATCCTGCGCTATGGGGGGCATTCCTGTTTTTTGCCTTCACCTCGGGTGCGATGTCATCGGTACAGAACTTCACTATTCCGATCCTGGGTTCGCTGTATGATGTCGGCAAGGAATGGGCCAGCTCGGCGCTTTCTCTGTATATGCTGTCTGCCGGCGCGGGTCTGCTGCTGGGCGGTTTTCTTGCGGGCAGCACCGACAGGACGGAACGCATTGTGGCCGGCTCGCTGGCCACTTCCGGACTGGTGTTCATTGCACTGGCCATGGGCGTGTTGCCGCCTGGCCTGGCGATCGCCGGGCTGTGCGTGGCTGGTTTTCTGAGTGGCATGGCGGGTCCATCGCGCGATATGCTGGTGCGCCGCGTGACGCCCAAGGGTGCGCTGGGTTCCGTCTACGGACTGGTATACTCCGGCATGGATGTGGGCTCGGCACTGGGGCCGGTGTTATACGGTTTTATGCTGGATCATCAAACTGTGCGCGGCCCCTGGCTGGTATCGGGTGTGGCTCTGTTTGGCGCGGTGCTGGCAGCGTTCTGGGTGGCCTGGTGCGCACAGCGTCAGGAAAACCAGCGAGTCGTCGCCGAGCCAGGATCAGCCTGACGCCATAGCAAACCAGGGTCGATTCGTTGATTCCGGTCGTCGGCCGAGATTGCCTCTCCGGTTACTCTTGTCGCTGGCAGCGGCGTATACTTAAGGCATAAATTTAAAACGGGAAACCGCTGCCAGCCGGCGAACCCGGACTAAACCGCAACGCGGTAGATCGCATGCCTTTTCGGAAAGGAGAGCTACAAATGACAAACGTCAAACGCCTTGTTGGATACGGTCTGGCCGTGGTCGTACTGCTGTTTGTATTTTCCCTGTACATCAACCCGGACTTGTATATTTCGGTCTCCAATTTATTCTGGTCCTGCTTCGGGGCGTTTTGAACGGTGCGGCGCATACGCTGCCTGAGATTCATGAATGAGGTAAATTTCACATTATGGGATTGCCATTTCATAACGTGAATTTTGCATGTTGCACCTGCAAATTGTTCATTTCATCATCGCAAATTCTATTTCATATTATAAAATAAAATCACTAACTAATTGATTTATATGAAATTAATAATTAGTCTTATATAAGACATAAGTGTATATTGCACTGCGATCTTCCGATAGAATTTTCTCCATGGAATCTTACTTTTCTTTTTAGGAGTGAATCATGTCTAAACGCGAAACCGCTATCCGTAATCTTCAGAATGAATGGGCAGAAAATCCCCGCTGGCAGGGAATCAAACGGGGTTATGGTGCCGAGGAGGTCATCAAACTGCGTGGGTCACGTCAGAACGAATACACACTGGCCCGTACCGGTTCCGAAAAACTCTGGAACCTGCTCAATAACGAGCCTTTCGTCAATACGCTGGGCGCGTTGACCGGCAACCAGGCCATGCAACAGATCAAGGCCGGCCTCAAGGCAATCTATCTGTCGGGCTGGCAGGTTGCGGGCGACGCCAACATCGCTGGTGAAATGTACCCCGATCAGTCCCTGTATCCCGCCAACTCCGTTCCACAGGTCGTGCGTCGCATCAACAACTCGCTGACGCGCTGTGACCAGATTCAGTGGATGGAAGGCAAGGAAGAGGGCGATGAAGGCTATGTGGACTATTTCGCCCCGATCATTGCCGATGCAGAAGCCGGCTTCGGTGGTGTACTGAACGCCTTTGAACTGATGAAGGCCATGATCGACGCAGGCGCCTCAGGTGTTCACTTTGAAGATCAACTGGCATCCGTGAAAAAATGTGGCCACATGGGCGGCAAAGTATTGGTGCCGACACGCGAAGCCGTTGCCAAACTGGTGTCTGCCCGACTGGCAGCCGATGTCATGGGGGTACCGACAGTGCTGCTGGCCCGGACTGACGCCGACGCGGCCGATCTGATCACCAGCGACGTGGACGAGAACGATCAGGCATTCCTGACCGGCGAGCGCACGGCCGAAGGCTTTTTCCGTACGAAAGCCGGCCTGGATCAGGCGATTTCCCGCGGACTGGCCTATGCTCCTTATGCCGACCTGCTCTGGTGCGAAACCTCGACGCCGAATCTGGAAGACGCGAAGAAATTTGCCGAAGCCATTCATAAGCAGTTCCCGGGCAAACTGCTGGCGTACAACTGCTCGCCATCGTTCAACTGGAAGAAGAATCTGGATGACGTCACCATTGCCAAATTCCAGCGTGAACTGGGCGCCATGGGTTACAAATTCCAGTTCATCACGCTTGCCGGCTTCCATGCACTGAACTATGGCATGTTCGAACTGGCCCATGGTTACGCTCGCAACCAGATGAGTGCGTTTGTCGAATTGCAGCAGAAAGAATTCGCGGCTGCGGACAAGGGCTTTACGGCTGTCAAACACCAGCGCGAAGTAGGTACGGGTTACTTTGATGCCGTGACCCAGACAATCGAAGGCGGTCGTTCTTCAACGACAGCCCTGACCGGTTCAACCGAAGAGGCTCAGTTCTCTCACGGTTAAGGCAAAGGGCGGTTGGCGAGGCGACAGCCTTGCCTGCCGTGTAGTAACGAAATCGGCCATGTCGGGCAAGTGTGATGAATTGTTCACGCATGCCCGGCATGGCCGTTATTCTTTTGCCGGAATTTCGTTGTTGTTGTTGTTGTTGTTGTTGTTGTTGTTGTTGTTGTTGTTGTTGTTGTTGTTGTTGTTGTTGTTGTTGTTGTTGTTGTTGTTGTTGTTGTTGTTGTTGTTGTTGTTGTTGTTGTTGTTGTTGTTGTTGTTGTTGTTGTTGTTGTTGTTGTTGTTGTTGTTGTTGTTGTTGTTGTTGTTGTTGTTGTTGTTGTTGTTGTTGTTGTTGTTGTTGTTGTTGTTGTTGTTGTTGTTGTTGTTGTTGTTGTTGTTGTTGTTGTTGTTGTTGTTGTTGTTGTTGTTGTTGTTGTTGTTGTTGTTGTTGTTGTTGTTGTTGTTGTTGTTGTTGTTGTTGTTGTTGTTGTTGTTGTTGTTGTTGTTGTGCTTTCGATGTGCGCTTTTTTACTGGCGCACACCCGAAACATCAATAAGGCATAGTCACCTGATGACCGCTGCTGCGCTGGCGTTCAGCCAGGCCGTGAGCCAGATCGGCGACCGACGCGGCATAGAAATAGCTGCGGTTGTATTTCGTAATCGCGAAAAAATTGCGTGTGGCGGTGCGATACTCATTGCTGCCGCGGATTTCGTCACGCAAATCAATCACGCCCAATTCCTTGCCGGTTTGCCAGTTGCCGCCTTGTGCGCCCGGGCGTAATGTGGCTCCCCGACTTTGCAACTGGCTCCAGGTGAAGGTCGGTTCAAGGCCCCCATCCACTAAAGCAGCGGCGCCAGCCGGCAGCGTCACAGGAGCAAAAACTGGGGTATCGGCGCGCCAGCCGTGTTTGGCAAGATAGTTGGCTACAGACAGAATGGCATCCTGGGTGCTGTAGCGCAAATCGATGTGGCCGTCATTGTCGCCGTCAACCGCGTAGTGCTCAATGCTGACAGGCATGAACTGGGGCAGGCCGATGGCGCCGGCAAAGGAACCGGTGGCTGCGTTGGCATCCACTTTATCGCGATAGTCCAGATCCAGCAGGGCGGCTAGCTGATTGCGGAACATCTGGCTCTTCTCGGGCCGGTTAGGTTCAGGATGATGAAAGCCCAATGTGTACAGGGCATCCATGACACGGAACGATCCGGTTTGTTCGCCATATACGGTTTCCACGCCAATAATCGCGGTAATGACCGCCGCCGGGACGCCATAGGTTTTTTCTGCCCGGTTCAGCACCTGGCGGTTGGCGTCCCAGAAAGCCGTGCCCTTGCGCAGACGAATGGGTTCGACAAACCGGTTGCGGTAGCTCTGCCAGGCGCGCGTGACCCGGCCGCCACTGCCCTTGGGCGTCATCAGGCGAATCACGCGATCATCGACCGTGGCCGTCGCCATCAGTTTTTCTATATGGGCTTTGGGAATGGCATGGCGCTCGGCTACCTGGGTAATAAAGGTGTTCCGGTCTGCGCTCAGCTTGCGGTTCTCGGCCGCCCAGCCTGCGGGTCCGTTACTGCCCGCGGAAACGGCATCCTGGCGGCCAGTGGAAGAGACGGACTGGCCAGTTGAAGAACAGGCAGACAGTGACAGCAGCAGGACTGGGAGAAGCAGTGCAAATGATCGTTTCAAAAGGAACCCCGTGAAGATGACAGAATGGGCGCGGCAAACGCGGATATGACCAGGAACTGAGCAGGACATGAACAGCATCATGCCACAAGTGATCGGGCAACAGGACGATCGACTGAGTCCCCGGCAAATGCGGGGCGGCTTGTCCCATGGCAAAATATGGTAGATTGTAGGCAGATAAAATAAGATCAATCAAGCGTAATTCAGTTATTTAAAAGCAGGACGAATATTGTGGAGACACTATTCATTACGCATTCTTCGTGCCACCGGCACGAAATGCACGCCTGGCACCCCGAGTCGCCGGCCCGACTCGATGCCATCAATGACCGGCTGGTTGCCAGCGGTCTGGCCGATTTTCTGCAGCACATTCCGGCTCGGGAAGCGCAGGAATCCGATCTGTTGCGTGTCCATACCGAAGCGCATGTGCATTATCTGCGTGACAATGCGCCGCAGGAAGGGTATTTCAATGTCGATACCGAAGAAACCTGCATGAATCCCCATACCTGGCAGGCCGCGTTGCATGCGGCAGGGGCAGGGCTGGAGGCGGTTGACCGGATCTTGGCCGGTCACGCCAAAAACGCGTTCTGCGCCGTGCGGCCGCCCGGCCATCACGCCGAGCCATCGCGTGCCAGTGGTTTTTGCTTTTTCAACAACCTGGCGATTGCGGTACGCTATGCGCAGCAACGTTATGGCATCAAACGGATTGCGATTGTCGATTTCGATGTGCATCACGGCAACGGAACGGAAGCGGTCTTTGCCAATGATAATTCGATCATGATGTGCAGTTTCTTTCAGTATCCGCTGTTTCCCAACAGCGGAGTGGATCACCCGGCTGCCAATATGCATAACAGTCCGGTCCCCGCCTATACCAAGGCAGAGAAAATCCGGGAGCTGGTCGAGCGCGAATGGCTGCCGGCGCTTGACGCGTTCAAGCCCGAGCTGGTGTTTATCTCTGCCGGGTTCGACGCGCACCGTGAAGACGATATGGGTCAGCTTGATCTGGTCGAAAAGGATTATGTGTGGCTCACCGAAAAGGTCAAGGAAATCGCTGCCAGCTACAGCGATGGGCGGATTATCAGCATGCTCGAAGGTGGTTACGCACTCTCAGCATTGGGGCGTAGCGCCGAAGCACATATCCGCGCACTGGCCGGTTTATAACATCATTTGCATCCATCTGTTTGTCCTGCCTGCAGGATCGGGGTACGGCGTGCGCCACCGGTTTTGCACGTCCTCTTAAAATCGAGTCTGTTTTGCCTCGCGGAACGCTCCTGGCGCAAAATTCAGGGGATTGAATGAATTAGTCAAATCGCCTGAAGCAAGCATGTAAAATAAATAGGATTCAGTCATAAATCAGGGCGTCTGCCCCCGTAAATCAAGGAGATTGTTGGATGAAGGTTTTAGTGCCTGTAAAGCGCGTTGTTGACTACAACGTCAAAGTGCGCGTCAAGTCAGATCAGTCTGGCGTCGATATTGCAAATGTGAAGATGTCGATGAATCCGTTCGACGAAATCGCAGTTGAAGAGGCTACACGGCTCAAAGAAGCGGGTACGGTCACCGAAGTGATCGCTGTTTCTTGCGGCGTGGCGCAATGCCAGGAAACCCTGCGCACAGCCATGGCCATCGGCGCTGACCGCGCGGCATTGGTGCAGACTGATGCAGAACTGCAGCCTCTGGCTGTGGCCAAGCTGCTCAAGGCGGTTGCCGAGAAAGAGCAGGTCAATCTGGTCATCCTGGGGAAACAGGCCATTGACGATGATGCCAATCAGACCGGCCAAATGCTGGCCGCACTGCTGGGCTGGCCTCAGGCGACATTCGCCAGTAAAGTGGTCATCGAAGGCGAGACCGCCAAGGTCACGCGTGAAGTGGACGGCGGCCTGGAAACCATTTCCGTGAAACTGCCTGCCATCGTGACAACCGACCTGCGTCTGAACGAGCCACGCTATGTCACGCTGCCTAATATCATGAAAGCGAAGAAAAAACAGCTCGATACCCTCACTCCCGAAGAGCTGGGCGTTGACGTTACCCCTCGCATCAAGACCCTGAAAGTCAGCGAGCCGCCTTCACGCAAGGCTGGTATCAAAGTGGCTGACGTGGCAGCGCTGGTAGATAAACTCAAGAATGAAGCGAAGGTGATTTAAGATGACGACCCTTGTTATTGCAGAACATGATAACCAGCAGTTGAAACCCGCGACATTGAACGCGGTGGCTGCTGCCCAGAAAATCGGCGGCGATATTCATATTCTGGTTGCCGGCGGTGGCGCACAGGACGTGGCTGCCCAGGCTGCCAAGGTCGCCGGTGTGTCCAGCGTCCTGCTGGCCGATGCCGATCATTTGAAAGATTTCCTGGCTGAAAACGTGGCCGAACAGGTCCTGGCCGTAGCCGGCGATTACAGCCATATCCTTTTCCCCGCGACAGCGTCCGGTAAAAACGTTGCGCCCCGCGTCGCTGCGAAACTGGACGTGGCACAAATTTCCGATATTACGGCCGTCGATTCCGCTGATACGTTCGAGCGTCCCATCTATGCCGGTAATGCGATCGCCATTGTGCAGTCTTCAGACGAGAAAAAAGTCATCACCGTTCGTACCACCGCGTTTGACGCCGTTGCTGCAGAAGGTGGCAGTGCCGAAGTCAAAACACTGGATGCCGTGAGCGATTCCGGCCTGTCGTCTTTCATCGGCCGCGAAGTGGCCAAGAATGACCGGCCTGAACTGACTGCCGCTTCGGTGGTTGTTTCTGGTGGTCGTGGCATGGGCAGCGCAGAAAACTTCAAACTGCTCGAACCGCTGGCTGACAAACTGGGCGCCGCCCTGGGTGCCTCACGCGCTGCGGTTGACGCCGGTTTTGCGCCCAACGACTGGCAGGTCGGTCAGACCGGCAAAATCGTTGCGCCGCAACTGTATGTTGCTATCGGTATTTCCGGCGCCATCCAGCATCTGGCCGGTATGAAAGACTCCAAGGTCATTGTTGCCGTCAACAAAGATCCGGAAGCACCGATTTTCGGTGTGGCCGATTACGGCCTGGTTGCGGATCTGTTCACTGCAGTGCCTGAGCTGGAAAAAGCCATTTAAAATTGGGCAAATGTGAATGGGTGCATGCGTTGCACTCATTTGCACGCAGTCTGAACGACAAACAGAAAAAATTTCACCCGTCATTGCGGCATATGCTTTCGCCGCAATGACGGGTGAGTTGTATTCGAGCGCTGTATTTGACTGCTGCACTTGAACGTCGTATTCGAGCGTCGTATCTGAACCCGCGCAAGACCAATTACATGGCTTCGATGCGATCCGCCCGGCTGCCTGAATCGGGATGGCTGGAGAAAACCCCTGACCCACCGCCCGATAGGGATTCCAGTTTACGCAGGGCCGAGACGGCTGCCGATTTATCGTGCCCCTGTTCCTTGAGCACTTTCAGGCCAAAGGCGTCCGCGGCATATTCATGCGACTGGGAATATTGGGCGTTGACCAGGCCATTGGCCAGGGCTCCCAGCTGGCTGCCCGACAGGGTAGACAGAATAGGAACGCCGCTGGCGGCACCCGCCTGTTGAGCGGCCAGCGTCAGCAGACTCGAACGCGCCTGCGCTTTGGAGTGTCCTTCGATCACATGCCCGACTTCATGGCCCAGGACAAACAACAGCTCGTTATCAGTCATTTTATCCATCAGGCCGGAATAGACCCGAATGCTGCCATTGGGCAGGGCAAAGGCATTGACTTCAGGGTTGATGTACGCTTTGAACTGCAGGGGAACGCCCTGGTAACTTCTCAGATTACGCGTTACCCGGGCCAGTCGCGTTGTGTATTTGCTGTTGGCCGAGGCAATATTATTTTGCGAATCCAGCTCCTGCTGGGAGGTGACCGCCAGTGCCTGGATCTGCTCGTCGGAGACCGTGGCGGCCTGAAACAGGGAAGAGGCCGCACCCACCATGCCGGCCACATTCATGTTTTGGCAGGCAGTCAGGGTGCTGGCGGCAAGGGTGACAAGGGCTAATTGTCTTAACATGCTTATTCCTCAGGTAAAGCCCTGTGCTGGGTGCCGAAGATTGCAGCATAACTGGAATAAAAGCCACAATAAATCGTTGCGACCATAATCATCAGTATGACCTGCATGAGAAATGCGATAAACAACGCGGGCAGTCCCACTCCGATCAGCAAGGGCACAATCACAAATTGCAGGAAAATGAAGAAAACAAACCAGATCAGAAAATACATCAAAAATGCAGTCTTGTTGCGCCAGGAAGCAACAAAGGAATAGAAAATTGCCTTGCCGACGGTCTGATTTTCCCAGCCGATCAGCTGGGGCACGTGCCAGAACATCAGTGTTACAATAAACAGCAGTATGGCCCAGCCCAGCAGCAGAACGAGTGTGCTGCCGTCGGGCAGCGCATCGGCCGTTGTCGTGGCGCCACCCTGTGCACCATACAGCACACTGCTGATTTGCGCGATAGTCTGTTCATCCAGCAGCGGATAGAGCAGCACCACGCTCAGCAGCAGAATCAGGGCTGCGTATACAAAACCGGAAAAGGCAAGCCGGGAAATCACCTTGGGTTTTTGCAGACTGGCGACCCAGGTTTTCGGATCAAGCTGGTTGAATCCTGCCGGTTTGCCCTGGATATCGCGACAGGCGCTGACCACGATCAGACTGGCGATGGGCATGGTGATAATGAACAAACCCGCGCCCAGCACGGGGATCTGTAGCAGGATCTGACTCATCATATTGATGACGAACAACAGGGCGAGCAGGGCAAAAGGTTGCTTGCGGAAGATCAGAAAAGCATCTTTGAGCCATTGCCAGCCCGACGAGGCGGGAAGAGTCGCAGCAATCATGTTTTTAAGGAAGTGGTGGAACCGGTTGTTGTACGCGCAGCGTCAGGATGCGCTCAAAATGGGTCGGGTCGTGCGGTTTGAGCGTTTGCGCAGGGCGGGGGCGAAAATAATCGTTCAGCCTTGAGGTCCAGAAGCGCAGGGCGGCAGCACGCAGGGCGATCGGCCATAATTTCTTTTCCGTTTCGGTAAAAGGGCGCTCCTGTGCATAGGCCTGCAGCCACGCCTGAACCAGCCAGGGCTGCAGCGCGCCGGTTGACCGTTCGATACACCAGTCATTCACGGCGACCGCGACATCGAACAGCCACGCATCGTGGCCGGCAAAGTAAAAATCAATAATGCCTCCCATGCGCGGTTCATCGTAGGTGCCGTCAAACAGCACATTGTCGCGAAACAGATCGCAATGACAGGCCCCGGCCGGCATGCTTTTCCAGTCGTCACCGGTCTGAATCTGGCGCTGTTCCTCAAGGCTGGCGGTAAACAACCGGTCCTGGCTGTCGGTCAGGAACGGGCGGATGCCCGGATAGGTCTCTTCCCACCAAGGCAGCCCGCGCAGATTCGGCTGGTAAAGCGCAAAGTCGCGCGCGGCCAGATGCGCCTGCGCCTGGGTACGTCCGGCGATGATGCAATGCTGAATGCCGGGATCGGACTCGTATCCGCCGGCCAGGCGATCAACGATCGCTGCCGGTTTGCCGTTCAGCGTTCCGATCCGGGTACCATCGCGCCGGGTTTGCGGCATGGGCACTTTGACCTCGCGGCTGGCCAGCGTGTGCATTAATTCGATATAGAAGTTCAATTGCTCGTGGTTGAGCACCTCGAACAGCGTCAGTACATATTCTCCCTGACTGGTGTTCAGAAAAAAATTGGTATTTTCAATACCGGCGGTAATACCGCGCAGGGAAACGAAATCGCCAAGTGCATACTGAGCCAGATAGTCAGTGGCTTGCTGATTAGTGACAGGAGTAAAGACGGCCATGGATAAATGCGACACACAGAATCATTGAATGCCGATCATTTTAGTTCAGGTTGGCGTCATATAAGCGTGGGGAATGGGTCATGCGCAAAAGAATCACAAGTGAGTTTTGCTACAATGAGGCACTTTTGCGGGTTTGCAGCCAATCTGCCACCCGCGTCCTCTTTTGGCCGCTCCTTCCTTTGAGTCCCTGAGACCGCCTATGGCTCTATTTTCTCCCTTTGAGGCACGCAATAAACTCACGCAGTTTGCCTGGCTGACAAACCGCCCGGCATTCTTCGTCTGGGCGATTGTGGTGGGTGTGGCGGCAGCGGGTCTGACCATTTTGTTTCATATGGCAATTCACTGGGGGCAACTGCTGACAGGGTCGGTGCCGGGAGAAATCGAGACGGTAGCCAGTCGCTGGACGGACACCGAGCGCGTGCTGTTTCCCACTGTAGGCGGGCTGATTGCCGGCACCTTGCTGTGGCTGTCGTCAAAAGTGCGCAAGGACATGAATGCCGACTATATGGAAGCGGTCGCGCTCTCGGACGGGCGCCTGTCTTTGCGCCAGGGCGCACTCAGGGTGTTCTCTTCGTTGTCGACTGTGGTCACCGGCGGCTCGATTGGTCGCGAGGGCGCCATGGTGCATCTGGGGGCGATGGCGGCATCGGCAATCGGGCGGTTTCTCGCATTCAATTCAAATGACATACGGCTGCTCGTTGCTTGCGGCGCAGCCGCCGGTGTTTCGGCGGCCTATAACGCGCCGCTGGCTGCCGCGCTGTTTGTCGCCGAAATCGTGCTGGGCACCCTGTCTGTGACCACTCTGGGGCCGCTGATTATTTCAGCCGGCGTCGCCAATGTCACCATGCAATTGACCGGCTACTATCGGATCACGTATGACGTCAAACCCATCTCGCTGTCCATTGATGGCACTTTGCTGCTGTTAATGGTGCTGGCCATATTTGCCGGTCTGCTGGCTCCGTTGTTTCTGCGTTTTCTGGATGCGGTGCGCCAGTTGTTTCGCAAAACCAAGCTGCCGTTGCCCCTGAGTCTGGCCCTGGGGGGCGCGTTGCTGGGTGGCATTCTTATTTTGCAGCCCAATGCCGCGGGCAATGGTTATGGGCCGATAGAGGATATGCTGACGCAGTCCTGGACCATACCCGCCGTGTTGTTGATACTCGCGTACAAGGTGCTTGCCACCGGGGCTACCGTGGGCTCGGGCGCCACGGGCGGGGTATTTACGCCCATGTTGATGGTAGGCGCCAGCGTTGGCATGCTGTTTTTCCAGATCATTTCACTTGTGATTCCTGAGTTTGCCGGCCAGCCGTCCCTGTATATTCTGATCGGAATGGGCGCTTTCCTGGCTGCCGGTACGCATGCACCCCTGATGGCCATACTGATGATATTTGAAATGACGCATCGCATTGATCTGGTATTGCCGCTCATGTTTGCCTGCGTGATTGCAAATGTGGTTGGCAGCCTGTACAGTACGCCGGCCATGTATGGCGTGACATTGTCACGCGAGCAGACAGCAAGGCTCAAACGCCAGGCGGAGAGCGCCACGGTCAAGGGCCTGATTCTGGATGCGCAGACCGTATTGCGCCAGGATCAGACGCTGGAGCAGGCCGTGGCCATGTTTCAGGCGTATCCTGTACGTTATATTTATGTTGTGGACGAAAACGAGCATTACCAGGGCGTGCTGTCGAATCAGGAAGTCACCCGCTGGCTGCTGTCGCAATCGCCCATGACAACGCCCATATCCGAGCTTATGGTACAACCGCATTTTATCCCGGTGCTGTATCCGGACATGACACTGGGTCAGGGGCTGGAGCTGTTCCTGACATTTATGGGTGAACGTTTGCCGGTGCTGTTGTCCAAAGATGAGCCCAGGCTGCTGGGTGTGGTGCGCAAATCCGCCATTCTCCAGCAACTTGAAGCACAACGCGAACTGCAGGACCGACACCAGCCGCCGCATATCGATTTTCGCATATCCCGCGATAAGTAATCATGACCTATTCTGCTATTTCGTCCCATACGGCTGTTGCACAGGCCGATCCTCTTTTGAAAGCGCCTGACGGCATAGGCGCCGCTCAGCCTGGCCCGGCTGCGGCTGCCGCATTGGATTACACTCAAACCAGCGGCAGCCGGCCCTGGCAATTGAGTGTGGCCCCCATGATCGATGTCACCGACAGGCACTGCCGTTATTTTCATCGTCTGCTGGCGCCTGACGCCTTGCTCTATACTGAAATGATTACCACAGGCGCCCTGATTTTCGGCGATGTGCCCAGGCATTTGCGCTTCAGTGCGCAGGAGCATCCGGTGGCCCTGCAACTGGGCGGCAGCGAACCCGATGCCCTGGCTCGCTGTGCCCGACTGGGCCAGGACTGGGGGTACGATGAAATCAATCTCAATTGCGGCTGCCCCTCAGAGCGGGTGCAAAAAGGCGCATTCGGCGCCTGCCTGATGGCCGAGCCTGCACTGGTGGCTGATTGTATCAAGGCTATGCAGGACGCGGTTAGTGTGCCGGTCACAGTGAAGCACCGGCTGGGCCTGGACTATGATGAATCCTACGATTTTGTTCGGGATTTTGTGGGGCAACTTTACGATACCGGCTGCAGGGTATTCATTGCTCATGCACGCAATGCCGTCCTCAAGGGGCTTTCACCGAAGGATAATCGTGAAATACCACCCTTGCGGTATGGTGTCGTCTCGCGGCTGAAAAGCGACTTTCCCGATGCACTTTTTGTCCTCAATGGCGGGTTGAGCGATGCTGAACAGATCATTGAGGCCGCAACCACATTCGATGGCGCCATGGTGGGGCGGATCGCCTGGCATGAGCCTTACATGCTGCGCCAGATCAGTCAACGATTGTGGCCGGACACCGCGGTACCCGACGATGCGCAGATTGTGCAGGAGATGGTCCGGTACGCAACGTCTGAGCGGTCACATGGCGCACCGCTACGGTCCATTATCAAGCCGATGCTGGGCCTGTTCAATGGTCGTAAAGGAGCACGGCAATGGCGTCGGCATCTGTCTGACCCGGCCCCGCTGGCGACGCAGGACCCGGCCATCTTGCATGAAGCCTTTGCCTTTATTGAAGGCGCAGCGCCTGAATCGGTGGCGTGAGGCAATGTCTTGAGTGGCTGCCCTGAATCGGGCATCCTGATTCAAGTGTCGTGATTCAAGTGTAGTAGGGCAGCCGTCGATCAAAACCCGGCGGCGCGGGCAACCCGGTGGGACCCGCATCGTGTAAAATCCACACCGTTACATTTTTTTTAAATCGAAAAAATAATTATATTAATCAATGCGTTGCGTCTTTTTTCAAGGTTTTGCACGAACCTGAAAGCGCTTGAAATATCCATTTAGATACTATATATTGTGCCAAATACAAAATAAAACACTATATATAGTTTCCATTTGGTCCCGCCCAACGGGTCCGTCAACCACCATTGATACGGATACGCAATGAACAGCACACTCTTGGTCACCAAACGTGACGGCCGAAAAGAACCCATCGATCTGGATAAAATTCACCGTGTAATTACATGGGCAGCAGAAGGGCTAGATCATGTGTCGGTGTCGCAGGTCGAGCTCAAGTCGCACATTCAGTTCTATGACGGTATCAAGACCGAAGACATCCACGAGACCATCATCAAGGCTGCGGCCGATCTGATTTCCACGGCCACGCCGGATTATCAGTATCTGGCGGCGCGCCTGGCCATCTTCCACCTGCGCAAGAAAGCCTTCCAGCATTTCGATCCGCCAACGCTGTTCGATCACGTCACCCGGCTGACCGAAATGGGCAAATACGACGAACATATTCTGCAGGACTACACGCGGGAAGAGTTCGACGAAATGAACAGCTATATTGATCACAGCCGTGATATGAGTTTTTCCTACGGCGCCGTCAAGCAGCTTGAGGGCAAGTACCTGGTGCAGAACCGGGTAAACCACGAAATCTACGAGAGCCCGCAGTTCCTGTACATTCTGGTCGCGGCATGCCTGTTTTCCAAGTACCCGAAAGAAACTCGTCTGTCCTACATCAAGGGTTTCTACGACGCAACATCGCAATTTAAGATTTCCCTGCCCACGCCGATCATGTCGGGCGTGCGTACTCCCACACGTCAGTTCAGCTCCTGCGTGCTGATCGAGTGCGGCGATAGCCTGGATTCCATCAACGCCACCACCAGCGCCATTGTGCGCTATGTGTCGCAGCGTGCGGGTATCGGCATCAATGCCGGTCGCATTCGCGCAGTGGGCAGTCCGATTCGCGGCGGCGAAGCCCAGCATACCGGTTGCATCCCGTTCTACAAGCATTTTCAGACCGCGGTCAAATGCTGCTCGCAGGGCGGTGTGCGCGGCGGGGCGGCCACCTTGTTCTACCCGATGTGGCATCTTGAAATCGAATCGCTGCTGGTGCTTAAAAACAACCGCGGCGTGGAAGAAAACCGCGTTCGACATATGGACTATGGCGTACAAATCAACCGCCTGCTTTATCAGCGTCTGATCAAAAACGGCGATATCACGCTGTTTTCGCCTTCCGACGTTCCTGGGCTGTACGATGCATTCTTCGAAGACCAGAACCGTTTTGAGGAACTGTATGCGAAATATGAACAGGATCCGACCATTCGCAAGCGTGCGGTCAGAGCGACGGAACTGTTTTCCCTGATGATGCAGGAGCGTGCAGGAACAGGCCGCATCTATATCCAGAACGTGGACCACTGCAATACGCACAGCCCGTTCGATCCGGCCGTGGCCCCTGTACGCCAGAGCAATCTGTGTCTGGAAATTGCCTTGCCGACCAAACCCCTGGAAGACATCAACGACGAGAACGGCGAAATCGCCCTGTGTACCTTGTCTGCATTCAACCTGGGCGCGATCGAATCACTTGATGAGCTCGAAGGCCTGTCCGATCTGGCGGTCCGTGCCCTGGATGCCCTGCTGGACTATCAGGATTATCCGATAAAAGCTGCGTATATCGGCTCAATGAAACGCCGCACGCTGGGTATCGGTGTCATCAACTTCGCCTATTATCTGGCCAAGAACGGCGCCAAATACTCAGACGGCAGCGGCAATGGGCTGACCCACCGGACCTTTGAGGCAATTCAGTATTATCTGCTCAAAGCCTCTGTCGGTCTGGCCAAAGAATTCGGCCCCTGCACGGCGTTCAATGAAACAACGTATGCCAAGGGTATTTTGCCCATTGATACATACAAAAAAGATCTGGATGGCATTTGCAATGAGCCGCTGCATCTGGATTGGGAAGCATTGCGCAAGGAAATCACCACGCATGGCCTGCGCAATTCAACGCTGACTGCGCTGATGCCGTCCGAGACCTCGTCGCAGATTTCCAATGCCACCAACGGCATTGAACCGCCACGCGGGCTGGTCACGGTCAAGGCTTCCAAGGACGGTATCCTGAAACAGGTCGTTCCGGAGTATGATCGTCTTAAGGATAAATACGAGCTGTTGTGGAGCATGCCCGGCAATAAAGGCTATCTGCAGATCGTGGGCATTATGCAAAAATTCGTGGATCAATCCATTTCGGCCAACACGAATTATGATCCTGCTCGTTTCGAAGGCGGCCGTGTGCCCATGAACCAGATGATCAAGGACCTGTTGATGGCCTACAAACTGGGCGTCAAGACCCTGTATTACCAGAACACCCGTGACGGTGCAGAAGACAAACAGGAAGATCAGGCACAGGACGATTGCGAAAGCGGCGCGTGCAAGATCTGATCAGGCAGCAATCAAGTAAGAGAAAATAATGGCATACAGTACATTTTGTCAGGTACCGAACGATCAGATGAAAGAACCCATGTTCTTTGGTCAGTCGGTCAATGTGGCGCGCTACGATCAGCAAAAATATGAGATTTTTGAAAAACTGATCGAAAAGCAGTTGTCTTTTTTCTGGCGTCCCGAAGAAGTGGACGTTTCCCAGGACAGGATCGACTATCAGACGCTGCCCGAGCATGAAAAGCATATTTTTATCAGCAATCTGAAATACCAGACATTGCTCGATTCGATCCAGGGGCGCAGTCCCAACGTGGCGCTGCTGCCGCTGGTATCCATTCCGGAACTGGAAACGTGGATTGAAACCTGGTCGTTTTCCGAAACTATTCATTCGCGCTCGTACACGCATATTATCCGCAATATCGTCAACAATCCCTCTTTGGTGTTTGACGATATCGTAGCCAATGAATACATTCTGAAGCGCGCGCGCGATATTGCTTTCTATTACGACGACGTGATTTCATATACCCAGCTGTACCACCAGTTCGGCGAAGGTACGCACCAGTTGGCCGGCAAAGAAGTGGTGGTCTCGCTGCGTGAACTCAAGAAGAAATTGTATCTGTGCCTGATGGTCGTCAATGTCCTGGAGGCCATCCGCTTCTACGTGAGTTTTGCCTGCTCTTTCGCTTTTGCCGAGCGCGAACTGATGGAAGGCAATGCCAAGATCATCAAGCTGATCGCCCGCGACGAGGCTCTGCATCTGACCGGCACGCAGCATATGCTCAATATCCTGCGCAGTGGGGAAGACGATCCGGAAATGGCCGAAATCGCCGTTGAAACACGCGATCAGTGTTTCGATCTGTTCAAACAGGCTGCGCTGCAGGAAAAAGAGTGGGCCGAATATTTGTTCAAGGGTGGCTCCATGATTGGCCTGAACAAGGACATTCTGTGTCAGTACGTGGAATACATCACCAATCTGCGCATGCAGGCTGTCGGCTTGCAACCGGCCTTTGCAGGTGTGCGTCAGAATCCGATCCCCTGGATCAATGCCTGGCTGTCATCGGACAATGTCCAGGTGGCGCCGCAAGAGGTTGAAATCAGCTCTTATCTGATCGGACAGATTGATTCACAAATGAATACTGACGATCTGCAGCATTTTGAGCTATGACCTCAGTCGTCACGACCGACAGCAGGTTTGAATTGCTGGAGGGAGAAACGCTGCTTGAAGGACTGGAACGCACCAATCATGAAGTGGAGTTCCAGTGCCGGGCGGGTTATTGCGGATCGTGCCGCACCCATCTGGTCTCGGGCAAGGTGCGGTATCTGACCGATCCGCTGGCCTACATTGCCAGGGATGAAATTCTGCCTTGCTGCTGCGTCCCGCAGGGACCGGTGCAACTTGAGGCCCGGCTGGCGCATACACCCGAACAGCCCGTGCTGGGTGAAGAGTTCAATATTCAGTCGTCGCTGGATTTCGGGCCGAACGAGCCGTCTGAGTGAGGTTCTTGCCCTGTTTTTTGTGAGAAGGCAGGAACGCGACCTTCAATGCAAAGATGGTGGCAACGGACCATAACAAGAGCCAGATCACATGCATGGTCATCACAAACATATCGCGTCCGCTCAGGGCCGCAGTTTGCGCCATCAGGTCATTGAGCACTGATATGGACAATCCGATCATCATGCTGGAAAACAGCAGGACGGTAAGTACGAAGGACCATTTCGGATCGGGTTTCATGAATTCTTCCTGTTATGCAGCCTAGTGCAATCTGTTCTGCTCGAACCGGGCGCACAGTGCCAGTGTAAAATTCAGTTTAAATGGATGTAGCCTGCGAGTGAAATATCAAATACTTATGTCTATATTGCTCAGGTTCAGATAGCAAATTGACCGGCAGGGCCACTGCCTTGCGCGACCGTCGCAAGCACTCATATACAATAACCTTTTCAGTACACTCTCGCTGATCGTCCTATCAGCGATGCCATTCATTGACCCAGGAGCCGCCTGACCATGAAGTGTTATTGCATCTGCGATTTTAAAGCCCCCTTGCAAATGATGGAAAAAGAGGACTTTGTCCCGCAGGGAACACAGGTTGTGCTGGACGTCAAAGCGGCCGGTGTCTGTCATAGTGATTTGCATCTATGGGAAGGCGGATACGATCTGGGGCACGGCAAACGGCTTGAACTCAAAGACCGCGGGGTGGCGTTGCCGCTCACGCCTGGTCATGAAACCGTCGGTGTAGTCCGGGCCATGGGCCCGGACGCCCCTGCGCTGGACACCTCAAAGCACTATCTGATTTATCCCTGGATCGGGTGCGGCCAATGCGCCGTTTGCCAGCGAGGTGATGAGAATCTGTGTGCGGCGCCGGCCTGCCTGGGCATTCATCGTCATGGCGGGTATGCCACGCAGATCGTGGTGCCGCATCCCAGGTATCTGGTGGACATCGGTGATATGGACCCGGTGCTGGCCGCGCCCTATGCCTGTTCGGGCCTGACCACCTTTTCGGCACTCAAAAAGTTTGATCCGGCTGTCCTGCAAAATGAACCAGTCGTTATTTTCGGCGCGGGCGGGCTGGGCCTGATGTGCCTGCAGTGGTTGCATGCCATGGGCGGCAAGGGCGCGATCGTCGTCGATCTGGATCCGGCCAAGCGCGAGGCAGCCCTGCAGGCCGGAGCACTGGCGGCTATCGATGGCAACAGCGACACCCTGGTTGCCGATATCCAGGCGGCTGCGGGTACACGCAATATCTGGTCTGTCATCGATTACGTCGGTGCGCCCGCCACCGCGACCCAGGCCTTCAATTTACTCGTCAAGGGCGGCAAACTGGTCATCGTTGGTCTGTTCGGCGGCCAGAGTGAATGGTCTCTGGCGTTGTTTCCATTGAAGGCCGCCACCGTGCAGGGCTCCTATGTGGGCAATCTCGCCGAGTTGCGGGAATTAATGGCCTTTGTCAAAGAGGGTAAGGTTCGGCCGATTCCCGTGAGCCGACATCCTCTTGACCAGGCCGATGACACCTTGATGGCGCTGCACGACGGCAAGGTCATCGGCCGGGCAGTGTTGACGCCATCAGTGGAATGAATATGACCTCATCTGAGCTAACGACGCAGACAGCCGACGGCGTCGGCAAGAACGAGGGCGCTGACCCAAATGCGCAGGGCCAGGCGCCAGCGGGTCACGAGCCTGCACGCACTTTTGTGTTTTTTACCAACTCCAGCTCAGGTAATCAGGACACCGAACAATTTCTGGAGAAAATAGCGGTGGTCATGCAAGGGCATCCGTATCATATCGTGTGTGTCTATCCCGAAGACAGTCACGAGCAAAGACAGAAGGAAGCGGTCAGCCTGGTCAAAAAACACAACGCGATTCTGGTCGTGGCCGGCGGGGATGGAACCATCAGCGCCATGGCCAATCACGCCATCCGTGAACAGTTTCCCATGGCGATCGTGCCGTTTGGCACCTTCAATATGTTTGCCCGCGATCACGGCCTGTCGCTTGATACCGATACGGCCTTGCGTGACTTGCTGACCGGTCAGATCCGGCCGGTTCAGACCGGAGAAATCGGTGGTGTCCATTTCATCGTTAATGCCACGCTGGGTCTGTATTCCCAGTTGCTGGCCGATCGGGAGGAATGGAAAAATCAGTTTGGCCGGCGTCGGGGCGTGGCGATTTTCGCAGCATTTTCCACGATCATGAAATACGGCCGTTCCTATTTTCTGCAGTTTAACCGTGGGGATGGCAAGCAACTGGTGAAAACGGTGAGCTTTATGGCTTGCAACAATAATTTGCAGGCAGAGCAGGCTGGCGTTGAATATGACGAAAAAATGGGGCAAGGCTATCTGTACGGTATTGTGCTCAAGCCGTCCAGCCGCAAGCGCATGATGTTGCTTGCGCTAAAGCTCATATTCAAGCGCCTGAATCAGGATCGGCAGATCATCAGCTTTCCGTTTGAATCGCTGGATATCGATAAAAAGCGGGGAAGTCGCACAATCGAGGTCGCCATGGATGGGGAGGTTCACACGCTGGATGCGCCCTTTACCGTAAAAGCCAATAAAGATCTGCTCAAGGTGCTGATGCCAATGTCTGAGCCGGCACAGCAACCGCCGCAATAGGGCCGCGCATGCATCGGATTATCCAGCTTTCGGATCTTCATTTCGGCACTGTGAATGCGCATGTGCTGAATGCGCTGGTGCATACGCTTCGCCAGTTGTCGCCATCGCTGTGCATTGTCTCGGGCGACATCACTCAACGAGCCCGGCGCAGTGAGTTTCTGGCTGCCAACGCCTGGCTCAAAACGCTGCCTGCTCCGGTGCTGTGCATTCCGGGCAACCATGACATCCCGCTGTTTGCCCTGTGGACCCGGTTTCTGCATCCTTATGGCCGCTACCGCCGCTATCTGCACAAAGAAGTGGAACCGCTACTTGAGACCGACAGGGCGATTGTGATCGGGGTGAATACCACCACACCATTTCGCCATAAACGCGGCATTGTGAGCGACGCGCAAATCCGGCGGGTGGAACAACTGGCGCTTGATAATGCGGCGGGCAAGGGTGTTATTGTGGTGGCTCATCATCCATTCCATGTGCTGGACGAGGCCGATGAGGATCAGCTGGTTGAAAATCACGAGGCGGCGATTCGCGCCTGGTCCGCGGCGGGCGTAGATCTGATCCTAGGCGGGCATATCCATGTACCCTATGTCTACCCGCTGACCCGGCGTTATCCGGATCTGCCCAATCCGACACTGGTCGTGCAGGGTGGCACCACGACGTCGTACCGGGTGCGGCGCCATATTCCCAATTCACTGAACGTGCTGGATCTGTACCCGGAAAAGAAAATCCACATCACGACCTGGACGTATCAGTCCAAAGACAGCGGGCATGCCGATCGTTTTACGTGTGCGGAAAAGGATATGTGGAAGACAGTGTAAAGGGGGTGCAGGGATTGCTTGGATCCGGAGTGGTCTGGCGTGGTTTGGCCTGATCAGGAGTGGTCTTGCAGTGACGGTTTTATGGCACCGGTCTTGAGGGCCGGTTTTTGTGCCCGGCCCCGTTGAGCTATTCTTTGTCTTCTTCAGCTTCACCTGGCCAGTCGCGGATGTACGCCTTGAGCATTTTGTTTTCGAATTTGGAGGCTTCGAGCATGGCACGCGCCATGTCGTAAAAGGAGATCACCCCCATCAGGACCGGGCCGTCCATGACCGGCACGTAGCGGGCATGATGTTCCAGCATCAGCCGGCGCACTTCTTCGGCCTCGGTATTGGGAGACACGCTGACCGGTGCATCATCCATGATTTTGCGGATGGTGGTGTTTTCTGTTGAGCCGGGTGCTTCGTGCAGGTGACGGATAATTTCGCGGAAGGTGAGCATGCCGGTCAGTTCGCCCTGTTCCATGATGACAAGCGATCCGATATCGCGCTCACTCATGGTTGCAATGGCTTCGGCGACCGACTGGTCCGGGGTGGCGGTGTAAAGGATATTGCCCTTGACCCGCAAGACTTCACTGATTTTCAACATGGCAATCCTCCTGTCGCTTTATTCTGCCGTCCGATACCGTTACCGGACAATGATCTGGTTATATGGAAATGTACCTGAAATCACCTGCCATGCAAAGCGATTCACGTGCTAACTGTGTCTCTGTTGTCCTGCCCGGTTGAATCCGGCCCCGTTACTGACTCATCCTGATACAGAATGTCGCGTAATTTCACGGTATTGTCTTCGGTCAGCAGTCGCGCGATCACCTGGCGCAGTGCAGGGTCGTGACCGATTTCGATCACCTTGCTGTCGAACAGGAAGCAATCGGCCAGCGGATCCAGGCTGGCATTCAGGCTGCTGGCCAGTACCCATCGTTCGGAGCGCTTGCCGGCCGTATTGACGATATAGCCCATGGACACCAGCGGCTCTAGAATATCCAGCGTCTCGCTATAATTCATTTTGATCTGCCGGGCGATATAGGGGGTGCCGTAGCCTGGCGGGTTGTGGTCGCGTGCGCCGTGCAGCAGGCGCAGGACAAACAGTGCGGTCACAAAGTGCACGCCCGGCGAGACTTTATCACGCATCTGTCCGCTGCGGATCTGGGGTGCCAGCGCCGCTACCGTTGCGCCGAAAAGCACCACCAGCCAGGACAGGTAAATCCACAGCAGGAAGATCGGGATGGTCGCAAAAGCGCCGTAAATAAGTGTGTAGGAAGGAAACTGGGTAATGTAATAGGCGAACCCGGCCTTCATGATCTCCAGTAAAATCGCGGTCGTATAGCCGCCTATCATGGCATCTTTCCAGGCCACCTTGCGATTGGGCACCAGATAATAAAGCAGGGCAAAGACCAGCCCGGATACGATGACAGGCACCAGCGTGAACAGCAGGCTTTTGATGATCGAAAACTGCGTCACCAATCCCAGCTTTTCCTGCGCAATATAAGAAGAGGTCCACAGGCTGGCGCCCAGGAAAATCGGGCCCAGCGAGAGAATGGCCCAATACACCAGCACCCGCTGCCCCAGCGGGCGGCGACGCGTCACATTCCAGATATCATTGAGCACTTCGTCTATGGTCATCATCAGCATGATGGAGGTGACAATCAGAAAGCCCACACCAATGGCCGTCAGTTTCGAGGCCTGCTGCGCGAACATGTTCAGGTAACTCATAATGGTTTCGGACACGGTCTCGGGCATCAGGTTGTGCGTCAGAAACTGTTCAAGCGACACCTTGAAGTCTGTAAAGAGCGGGAACGCGGTAAACAGCGACAGAATGACGGCCAGCATGGGGACAGTGGCCAGCACCGTAGTAAACGTCAGGCTGGAGGCAACCTGCGTGAGCTTGTCGCGCAGCAGCCGTTGGATGCCGAACATGACGGCTTTTTTGTAAAACTGAAAGCCCAGTTCCGAATCGCCCATATTCAATCGCAATTCTTCCTGTGCTTCGATCGCTTCCTGGGTTTCCTGTTTTTTTTGCTGGGCGAGTTCGAAATCGTGATGTTTTGTCATGGTCAGCTTGCTGGTTTGCCGCGTGGCGCAGATCAATCAATGATAATCGGTTCAGGTTAAGGGCAGTATAACAAACCGCCCGTCCAGGCCGTCATCCTGCTGTTGCCGTTGGGTTGCAAATTGTAATCCGACGGTGCCTTTGTGTTTTACCGGAACGGGCGAGGGCACAACGAATATAATGTTCAGTCTGACAAGATTGATTGGAATACGACGTTGACAAAGCCTTCTCCTACTCCCTCTGCAACCGATTTGACAGCGGCCTCGGTCCATCGTCCGACCCAGATTGCATTGAACCCCCGCTATCGGGTCCTGGCGTTTATTTCCCTTCTGCTGCTGTTTTTGCTGTGTATTGCCTGGGAGCTGTTTCTTGACCCGCTGGTGCCTGGCGGCAGTCTCTATGTCCTGAAGGCCTTGCCCCTGCTGTTTCCCTTGTATGGCGTCTACAAGGGCAATCTGTATACCCTGCAATGGTCCTCCATGCTGGTGCTGCTGTATTTTACCGAAGGTGTGGTACGCTGGTATTCCGATATCAGCGTGACCTCGTCCATGCTGGGCGGCATCGAGACGATTCTGGCGCTCGTCTTTTTTCTTGCTGCCATTTTGTATGTGCGGCCCGCCAAACAGGCTGCCAAACGCGCCAAAAAACTGGGTAAATAAATATGCGATCTGATCTGATCGTCAGTAACGACTTTGCATCCTTGTCACCGGCGTTTTTCACGCGGCTCAAAATGCAGGGCCTGACCGACCCCACACTGTTGCATGTCAATCCCGACGTGCTGGCGTTGCTGGGGTTGTCGATGGACGATGCGCACTCGCAGGAATTTTTGTCGATCATGTCCGGCAATGCCGATTTGCCGGGCGGGGTCACACTTTCGGCCGTCTATAGCGGACATCAATTCGGCATCTGGGCAGGGCAACTGGGCGATGGCCGCGCCCATTTGCTGGGGGCCATTCGGGGCACCAACGAACAAGACCAGCCCGCAGACTGGGAACTTCAGCTCAAGGGTGCGGGCCGAACGCCGTATTCACGCATGGGTGACGGGCGCGCGGTGTTGCGCTCGTCGGTGCGTGAGTATCTGGCCAGTGCCGCCATGACCGGCCTGGGTATCCCGACGACGCAGGCCTTGTGCCTGGTCGGGTCCGACGATCCGGTCTATCGTGAAACCGTGGAAACGGCCGCCATTGTGGCGCGCGTGGCACCGTCTTTTGTGCGTTTCGGTTCGTTTGAGCACTGGTATGCGGCAAAAAATACCGAAAGATTGCGGGAGTTGCTGGACTATGTTGTTTCGCATTTCTTTGCCGACGAAGTGCCGCAGCAGGACAGCACGCATAGCCTGACAGATGTGATCGAGCGCTTTGTCGATGTCGTGGTCGCGCGCACCGCGACGCTCATGGCCGGCTGGCAGTCGGTGGGGTTCAATCACGGCGTCATGAATACCGACAATATGTCGGTATTGGGCCTGACGCTGGATTATGGTCCCTATGGCTTTATGGATGATTTTCGCATCAATCACGTCTGCAATCATACCGACACACAGGGCCGTTACGCCTGGAATGCGCAGCCGTCGGTCGCCTTGTGGAATTTGTATCGCTTTGCCAACTGCTTTGTGGCGCTGGGCGCTGATCCGGAGCGCCTCAAGGCGCGACTGGAGCGGTACGAAGGCATCTTTATCGATGCCTATCGGGCGCGCCTGGCGGCCAAGCTGGGGCTGGACGTCTGGAAAGAGGGCGATGATGAACTCATCGACGGCTGGTGGCGCACGCTGCACGAGCAGTCGGCCGATTTTACGCTGAGTTTTCGTCATTTGGCGCTGATCGACGAGGATGAAGATCCGCTGCGCAGCCTGTTTGCCGATACAACGAGACTGGATGAGTGGCTGGCCGGATATCGGGAACGCCTGCAGGACAATGCTGATGCGGATGCCAAAGCGCGCGCCCGCCGGATGAATCGCGTCAACCCCCTGTATGTGCTGCGCAATTATCTGGCAGAAGAGGCGATCCAGGCGGCGGCCAAGGGCGATATGAGCGTCATCGATGCCTTGCTGCCTCTGTTGCGCGATCCATATACCGAGCAGTCCGGCATGGCCCATTATGCTGAACCGCCACCTGAGTGGGGACGCGAACTCGAAGTCAGTTGTTCATCCTGACCGGCAGTTTCTGGTATTCTTTCGTACTTCTTCCGTTCTGTAACGGGCTTGCATCTCATTTTTCCTGGATAAGCGATGTCGGGTAACACATTAGGCAAACTTTTTTCGGTCACCAATTTCGGTGAGTCCCACGGACCGGCCATCGGTTGTGTCATTGACGGCTGTCCGGCCGGTATGTCGCTGTCTGAACAGGATATCCAGATTGAACTGGATCGGCGGCGCCCCGGTACCTCGCGTCATGTTACGCAGCGACAGGAACCCGACACGGTCGAGATCCTGTCCGGCGTGTATGAGGGCAAAACGACCGGCACCGCCATTGGTCTGCTGATCCGCAATCAGGACCAGCGCAGCAAGGACTATTCGGCCATTGCCGACACCTTTCGTCCCGGGCATGCTGATCGTACCTACTGGGAAAAATATGGCATCCGTGATCCGCGTGGCGGCGGCCGTTCGTCGGCACGCCTGACAGCCCCTACGGTAGCGGCCGGAGCCATTGCAAAAAAATGGCTGAGTGAAAAATTCGGCACGGTCATTCGTGGATATATGAGCCAGCTCGGGCCGATTGAGATTCCATTCCAGTCCTGGGATGAAGTCGGACATAATCCGTTTTACGCCGCCGATGCATCGGTTGTCCCGCAACTTGAAGCCTTTATGGATCAGTTGCGCAAGGACGGCGACTCCATCGGTGCACGGATTGAAGTGGTCGCACAGGGTCTGCCAGCCGGCTGGGGCGAACCTCTGTATGACAGGCTGGACGCCGATATTGCATTCGCCATGATGGGCCTGAATGCTGTTAAAGGCGTGTCGATTGGCGCCGGGTTCGGGTGCGTTACGCAACGGGGTTCCGAGCACGGCGATGAACTTACGCCCGAAGGCTATCTGAGCAATCACGCCGGGGGCATACTGGGCGGCATTTCAACAGGGCAGGACATCACGGTATCGCTGGCCATCAAACCGACTTCCAGCATCCGCATTGAGCGCAAGTCGGTCAACCGCGCAGGCGAGCCGGTCATGGTGCAAACACTGGGTCGTCACGATCCCTGCGTCGGCATCCGCGCCACGCCCATCGCCGAGGCATTGCTGGCACTGGTGCTGATTGACCACGCCTTGCGCCAGCAAGCCTATCGTTGAGCATTGATAAGAGCCGTTACGCTTAAGCCGTTTTGAAATTGGCCTTGAGCACCGAACCAGAGACGCTGCCAAACGAAATATCGGGGTAGCCTTCTTTTTTGCAGACGGCCTTCATAATGATTTCATCTCCGTCTTCAAGAAAACTGCGGCTTTCACCCCAGGGGAGGGTGATTGGCTTTTTGCCTGCGTCTGTCAGTTCCAGCAGGGAACCCGCCTGAGCGGCATCCGGGCCGGAAAGCGTGCCGGAGCCCAGCAGATCGCCCGGTTGCAGATTGCAGCCGTTGACCGTGTGATGCGTAATCAGTTGCGCAGCGGTCCAGTAAGCTTCCTTGAAATTGCTGTCGGCCAGCGTAAACGCGGGCTGACCGCTGTCGCGCGACTGTTGCGTGGTCAGTTGCACCTGCAATTGAATATCGTAGGCACCGCCTTCGGCATTGGCCTGTGAGCTCAGATAGGGCAAGGGCTGGGGATCGTCGGCCGGGTGGGCAAACGCGCAGCGGAACGGCTCCAGTGCCTCCTGGGTCACGATCCAGGGGGAAATGGTGGACGCAAAATTCTTGGCCAGGAACGGGCCTAATGGCACATATTCCCATGCTTGCAGATCACGGGCCGACCAGTCGTTCAAAATGCAGAAGCCGAAAATATGCTTGTCGGCCTGTTCGATTTCAATGCGCTGACCCTGTTCGTTGCCTTCGCCCACGAAGATGCCCAGTTCCAGTTCGTAGTCCAGCCGCTTGCACGGACCGAAATCGGGCGCATCGCCTTCGTTCTTGGGTTTGGTCTGACCGACCGGACGCGGGAACGCCTGGCCGGATACGGCGATGCTGGAAGCCCGGCCGTGATAACCGATAGGCACCCATTTGTAGTTGGGCAGCAGCGGGTTGTCCGGGCGGAACTGTTTGCCGACGGCAGTGGCGTGATGCACGGAAATGTAGAAGTCGGTGTAATCGCCGATGCGTGAAGGGGTGATAAATTCGGCTTCATCCTGGGCAACCAGCAGGGGACGAATGGCCTCTTCGTGCGCGGAACCGACGCGCAACGCCTGCGACAGCGCCAGGCGCAAGGCCGACCAGTATGGCTGTCCCAATGCCATCAGGCCATTGAGCTGAATGCCCTGGCAGGCTTCAAGCGCCTGTTGCGCCTTGTCGGTGAACAGGTTCAGGTCATAAAGGCGGGACAGATCAACGATCTGATTGCCGATGCCGACACCGGGGCGGAACGCTTCGCCCGATCCGCGTCGGCGAAACGAGGCAAAGGGCAGGTTCTGGATCGGAAAACCATTGCCGGTGACGTTAGCGCTGTCTACCCAACTGGTAAGGTCCGCCTGATGTGTATCGTTAAGAGTGATCATGTTTCAATTAAAAGTATAAAAATGCTGGTTGATGAGTGTAACGTGAATCGCAGCGGCAGCCCATTCGCAGAATCCCGCAGTGACGGGATGTTGTCAAACGATGCGTGCCGCGCACGTTATGCCGTTTCACTGATGGCTTTGCCGAGCACATCAAAAATGGTACCGATTTGTTCCTGGCTGATAATCAGCGGCGGTGAAATCGCAATGGTGTCGCCGGTGTAGCGCAACAGAACGCCTGCGTCGTAACAGCGCTGGAACACCTCGGCCGCACGTGCGCCCGGTGCATCTTTGCGCGGCGCCAGTTCGACGCCTGCCACAATTCCCAGATTGCGCACGTCTATGACATTGGGCAGGCCGTTCATGCCATGGGCTGCCGCTTCGAACGCAGGAGAGAGCGTGCGTGCGTTATCGAAAATATGCTCTGATTGATATAACTCGAGTGCCGCAGTAATAGCCGCCATGGCCAGGGGGTGCCCGGAGTAGGTATAGCCGTGAAACAGCTCAATGCCATTGTCGCCTGCGTTGATGACGGTATCGTATAAAGTGTTGTTGACTGCAACCGCACCAGCGGGCACCGCTGCGTTGCTGATCCCCTTGGCCATGGTCAGTATGTCTGGCGTCACACCAAAATAATCACTGGCCGTATTGGCGCCCAAGCGACCGAAACCGGTGATGACTTCGTCGAAAATCAGCAGAATGCCGTGCTTGTGGGTGATTTCACGCAGGCGTTGAAGATAGCCCTCGGGTGGAATCAGCACGCCTGTCGAGCCGGCCATGGGTTCGACAATCACGGCGGCAATGGTGGATGCATCATGCAGGGCAACGATGCGTTCCAGCTCGTCAGCCAAATGGGCGCCCCAGGCAGGCTGCCCCTTGCTAAAGGCGTTATGCTCCAGGTTATGGGTGTGGGGCAGATGATCGACGTTTGGCAGCAGGGAGTTGGAAAAGGCCTTGCGATTCGGGCTGATTCCCCCGACCGAAATGCCACCGAAACCAACGCCGTGATAGCCGCGTTCGCGCCCGATCAGCCGGGTACGCTGGGGCTGGCCATTGGCCCGATGGTACGCCAGGGCGATTTTCAGTGCGGTATCGACCGATTCAGACCCGGAGTTGGTAAAGAAAATGCGTTGCATGCCGGTCGGCATGAGCGCAGCGACGGCGGTGGCTGCCTTGAATGCCAGTGGATGGCCCATTTGGAAACTGGGTGCGTAATCCAGCGTGGACACTTGCGTGGCGATTGCCTGGGCGATGGGCTCGCGGCAATGCCCGGCGTTGACACACCACAGGCCGGCGCAACCGTCCAGAATCTGGCGGCCGTCTGTGCTGGTGTAATACATTCCTTTTGCCGAAGCCAGCAATCGCGGCGCTTCCTTGAAACGTCGGTTGGCCGTAAAAGGCATCCACAAATGGGTCAGGTCGGGGGTCTCGGTCGTCATAGGTTTCTCCATATGGATAGCCTATTCTACTCACAATATGGATATTTTTCTGCTTTGTAAGGAATCGTGCGGGTAAGCCCCTGTGACAGATTGATCCGGACGTTTCCTGGCACGTTGCACCGGATAATACGGCTAATATAGTAGTATTGATACCAGTATAATATATGGGCTTGTTAACGCAACGGATTTGTCCATAATACAGGTATGGCAATTGACGCTGTCTCCTGGCCATACCGGGGGGCAACAGCAACGCCCAGCCAGCGGCAACGACCGGTAATCGACATCAACCACCAGTCATCACGTTAGCATGCAAAGGCGGGCGAATGCGCTTATTCGTTTTCAGGAGAACATTTTGGCTCAGACCCTTTACGATAAACTCTGGGATGCCCATGTGGTGCACCAGGAAGAGGACGGCACCTGTCTGTTGTACATTGACCGTCATTTACTGCATGAAGTGACCAGCCCCCAGGCCTTCGAAGGTCTGACGCTGGCCGAGCGCAAACCCTGGCGGCTCTCTGCCAATCTGGCGGTCGCCGATCATAACGTGCCGACGCTGGGTCGCGCACAGGGTATCAGTGATCCCGTATCTAAACTGCAGGTCGATACCTTGGATAAGAACTGCGAAACCTATGGCGTGACCGAGTTTCGCATGAATGATTTGCGCCAGGGCATCGTGCATGTGATCGGGCCCGAGCAGGGTGCAACCTTGCCTGGCATGACCGTGGTTTGCGGCGATTCGCATACCAGCACCCATGGCGCGATGGGCGCGCTGGCCTTCGGTATCGGTACCTCTGAAGTCGAACACGTTCTGGCTACTCAGACACTGTTGATGAAGAAAAACAAGAACATGCTGATCCGCGTTAATGGGGATCTGCCTTTTGGCTGTACCGCCAAAGACCTGGTTCTGTATATCATCGGCGTGATCGGTACGGCGGGCGGAACGGGCCATGCTATTGAGTTTGCCGGCAAGGCCGTGAGTGATCTGTCTATGGAAGGGCGCATGACGGTCTGCAATATGGCGATTGAAGCCGGCGCCCGTTCGGGCATGGTTGCCGTAGATGATAAAACCATCCAATACTTCAAGAACCGTCCGTACTCGCCCTCAGGCGTGTTGTGGGATCAGGCCGTGGCGTACTGGAAGACGTTGCATTCGGATCCGGGCGCGAAATTTGACAAAATCATTGAGATCGATGCGCGTCAGGTACGCCCGCAGGTCACCTGGGGCACATCGCCCGAGATGGTGCTGTCCATTGAAGACCGCGTTCCCGACCCTGACCGTGAAAAAGATGACGTCAGGCGCAACGGCATGGAACGGGCGCTGGAATATATGGGCCTTAAACCCAACACGCCCATTTCCGATGTGCGCGTGGATCGTGTATTTATCGGTTCCTGTACCAATTCGCGTATAGAAGACCTGCGTGCTGCGGCCAAGGTGGCACGCGGACGCCGCGTTGCGTCCAATGTGATCCAGGCCATGGTGGTGCCCGGTTCGGGGCTGGTCAAGCAACAGGCAGAAAAGGAAGGCCTGGACAAAATTTTTGTCGACGCCGGTTTCGAGTGGCGCGAGCCCGGGTGCTCCATGTGTCTGGCCATGAACGCCGATCGCCTGGAGCCGGGTGAACGTTGCGCTTCGACCTCCAACCGCAACTTCGAAGGCCGTCAGGGGCAGGGGGGGCGCACCCACCTGGTCAGCCCCGCCATGGCTGCGGCTGCCGCCATTGCCGGTCATTTTGTCGACGTCAGAAAATTAGGATAACATCATGGAAGCATTTACCATTCATGAAGGGTTGGTCGCACCGCTGGATCGCGAGAATGTGGACACCGACCTGATCATTCCAAAGCAGTTCCTCAAGTCCATCAAGCGCTCCGGCTTTGGTCCCAATCTGTTTGACGAATTGCGCTATCTGGATCATGGCGAGCCGGGCATGGATAACAGCAAGCGCCCGGTCAACCCCGAGTTCGTGCTGAACCAGCCGCGCTACCAGGGTGCCAGCGTGTTGCTAGCCCGCAAAAATTTCGGTTGTGGTTCAAGCCGCGAGCACGCACCATGGGCCCTGACTCAATACGGATTCAAGGCCATTATTGCGCCTTCGTATGCCGACATTTTCTTTAACAACAGCTTCAAAAACGGGTTGTTGCCCATTGTGCTGTCGGAACTGGAGGTGGCGCGACTGTTTGATGAGGTGCGTGCGTTCAACGGCTACAAATTACGCATCGATCTGGAACGCCAGGTCGTGATTACGCCCGAAGGACGGGAGCTGGGCTTTGATGTGGATGCGTTTCGCAAATACTGCCTGCTTAACGGGTTTGACGATATCGGCCTGACCTTGCGCCGCTCCGACCAGATCCGGGCCTTCGAGGCCGAGCGACTGGCCCGCCATCCCTGGCTCGAAGGCAGCACTGGCCTGTCCCGTTAAATCCCAATCAACAGAGACATTCGCGTTATGACACACACAATTGCAGTTCTTCCCGGTGATGGCATCGGTCACGAAATCGTCGAACAGGCGCAGCGCGTCCTGGGGGCGCTGAATCTGGATCTGACCATGGAGCAGGCCCCGGTCGGCGGCACCGCCTATGATCAGCACGGTCATCCTTTGCCTGAAGCTACACTGGCGCTGGCCAAGCGAAGCAACGCCATTCTGTTTGGTGCCGTCGGAGACTGGAAATACGACTCGCTGCCCCGCGAACACCGCCCCGAGCAGGCGATTCTCGGACTGCGCAAAAATCTGGGCCTGTTCGCCAATCTGCGTCCGGCCATTCTGTATCCGCAACTGGCCAATGCCTCATCACTCAAGCCCGAAATCGTCTCGGGCCTGGATATCCTGATCATTCGCGAACTTACCGGTGACATCTATTTCGGCAAGCCACGCGGCGTGCGTGAAGTACAGGAAGGTGAGTTCAAGGGAGAACGGGAAGGTTTCGACACCATGCGTTACGCTGAATCCGAGGTGCGTCGCATTGCGCGCGTCGGGTTTGAGTCAGCACAAAAGCGCAACAAAAAGCTGTGCAGCGTGGACAAGGCCAATGTACTGGAAACCTCGCAGTTCTGGCGTGACATCATGATTGATGTGGCCAAAGATTATCCGGATGTGGAACTGTCCCATATGTATATCGATAATGCCGCCATGCAGCTAGTGCGCGCGCCCAAGGAATTTGACGTTATTGTCACCGGCAATATTTTCGGCGATATCCTGTCCGATGAAGCTGCCATGCTGACGGGTTCGATCGGCATGCTGCCTTCAGCCTCACTCAATGCTTCGAATCAGGGTCTGTATGAACCCAGCCACGGCTCAGCCCCGGACATCGCCGGCAAAAATATTGCCAATCCATTGGCGACGATCCTGTCTGCGGCCATGCTGCTCCGTTACTCCCTGAACGAGGCAGCAGCGGCCGACCGCGTAGAAAATGCAGTCAAAGCAGTGCTGGAACAAGGGTTGCGCACAGCCGACATTTTCGAAGCGGGCACCACAAAAGTTTCCACTTCTCAAATGGGTGATGCCGTATTAAAGGCTTTAAACTGATATAGTTATAAGATTCAGTCACTTATATGGCCGTCATAATGGCGGATCGCGCGATCAGTCGTGCGATCCGCTATGGCAGTTTGCATTTTCAGGAAATGCGGTTTTTTGATTTTCAGGAAATCGTTTTATTTCGACTTTGTTTTTCAGCTTTATATATCAACCTATATCAACCTCATTTATATATACCAGCTTGATATAACCAGTTTATAGAATCAGTTCACAGAATCAGGTAAGGAAATCATGTCACAGTCAGTGGGTTTTGTCGGGTGGCGCGGAATGGTGGGTTCCGTGCTTATGCAGCGCATGCGCGATGAGGGCGACTTCGCCTTTATCAATCCGGTCTTTTTTTCCACGAGCAATGCCGGCGGCAAGGCACCCGCCTGGGCCGACGGTGCCGGTCCGCTGCAGGACGCCAACGATATTGACTCACTGAAGAAGCTGCCAATTATTGTGACCGCCCAGGGGGGCGACTATACGACACAGGTGCACGGCAAACTGCGCAGTGCAGGCTGGGACGGCGTCTGGATCGACGCGGCCAGCACCCTGCGCATGAAAGACAATGCCGTTATTGTGCTGGATCCGGTCAACCGCAGTGTTATCGATACTGCCGTCGCCAAAGGCGTCAAGGATTTCGTAGGCGGCAACTGCACGGTCAGCTGCATGCTTATGGGGCTGGCAGGTCTGTTCAAGCACGATCTGATCGACTGGATGACCAGCATGACCTACCAGGCGGCCTCTGGCGGTGGCGCCCAGCATATGCGCGAACTGCTCACACAGTTCGGCCTGCTTAACGAAGCCGTCCGGCCATTGCTGGATGATCCTGCATCTGCGATTCTGGAAATTGACCGTCAGGTACTGGCAAAACAGCAGGACGCAAATCTGCCCCGTGACATGTTCGGTGTCCCGCTGGGCGGCAGTCTGATTCCCTGGATTGACAAAGACCTGGGCAACGGGCAGTCCCGCGAAGAATGGAAAGCCGAAGCTGAAACCAACAAAATTCTGGGGCGCGGCGAAGGGTTTGGCAGTGCGCCTATTCCAATCGACGGCCTGTGTGTTCGGATTGGCGCCATGCGTTGCCACAGCCAGGCGCTGACTATCAAATTGAAAAAAGATGTGTCGATCGATGAGATCACCGACATGCTCAAGGAAGGCACCGAATGGGTCAAAGTGGTTCCCAATACTCGTGATGAAACCATGCAGGACCTGACCCCGGTTGCCACCACCGGTACATTGGATATCCCGGTAGGCCGTCTGCGCAAAATGTCGATGGGGCCCGAGTATCTGAGCGCCTTTACCGTCGGTGACCAGTTGCTGTGGGGTGCCGCCGAACCACTGCGCCGCATGCTGCGTATCAGTGTTGGAGAACTGTAAATCATGGAACTGCCCGCCTGGATCGCGAACTATATTTCGTTATGGCTGCTGGCTGTACTGGCGGTCATCGTCGTGGGTCTGTTGATCATGCAGCGGTGCGACCAGCGCCGCCGTGCACGGCTTCCTTCCGGCCCGGGCTATGACGCTTTCCAGCAAAAATTAAAATCAATCAATCTGGATCTTGATGCACCCGACTCCGACGCATCAACCCGTTCCTGAACACACGGCAGTAACGGATGGCGAGCCGCCGACCCGGCGCATCGCGCTGGGCGTTGCCTATAATGGCAAGCCTTATCTTGGCTGGCAGACGCAGCCGGGGGGACGCACGGTGCAGGATACGCTGGAAAAGGCATTGGCCGCCTTCACCTGCGAACCCACCCCGACAATATGCGCGGGACGCACGGATACAGGCGTCCATGCCCGTGCCCAGGTCGTGCACGTCAATACCCTGGTCGATCGGCGTATGGAATCCTGGGTGCGTGGTGTGAACGCGCACCTTCCACCCGAGATTACCGTGCGCTGGGCCAGACAGATGCCTGAGGATTTTCATGCCCGTTTCTCTGCCCAATCCAGAACTTATGTGTATCTGCTCAGGAATGAACGCATTTTGTCTCCACACTGGCATGGGCGTGCGGGCTGGGATTTTCATCCGCTGGATCTGAACGCCATGCAGCAGGCTGCAAAATACCTGGTTGGGCAGCACGATTTCAGCAGCTTTCGCTCATCGCAATGCCAGGCGGCCAATCCCATCAGGACGGTCGAGCATCTGGACATTGTGCAGGAAGGCGCCTTTTTTGTGTTTACATTGCGTGCCAATGCTTTCTTGCATCATATGGTACGCAATATTCTGGGATGCCTGCTGTTTGTGGGTAAGGGACGTCATGAGCCCGACTGGATCGCGCAGGTGCTTGCGCAATGCGATCGCAAGATGGCGGCGCCGACGTTTATGGCCGACGGGCTGTATTTTGCCCAGGCCAGCTATCCTGGCCACTTCGGCCTTGACTCACTGGACTATTTTGACGTGAACAGGCCGTTGCAGGCGCTCCTGTTTGACGTGTAGTCTCTGCCGATTGCGCACAACAAGACGACAGAAAGCGATCGGTTGCCTGATGTCAATTCACAACAGTTCAATTCAACAGACTCAAGTAATTACACTTGTAATGTCACTCCAAATATATTTGTGGTTACAGCGTGACTGCGGCAATAGTGGTCGTGCCTGCCGCAAGGATAAGGGTAATTCTTAAGGGTAATGTCGCCTCAAATCCTGTAGGATTTGGACGGTAACCAAAAGTTTCGATTCTTTCCCTACTCACAATACCCATTGGAGACACCAACGATGAAACGTCGTTCCTTCCTTAAGCAGGCCACTGCAGGTGTGGCTGCAACGGGTGGTGCTGTTCTGGCATCACCCGTTTTTGCGCAGGATGCGCCCAGCATAAGCTGGCGTCTGGCTTCCAGCTTCCCCACCAGTGCTGATGCAATCTATAACGGCAGTGTCAATTTTGCCAAGCACATGGCGGAAGCGACCGACGGCAAATTCAAGGTCAGTGTCCACCACGCCGGCGAAGTCGTACCGGCGCTTCAGGTGCTTGATGCAGTCCAGAACAATACAGTACAGTGCGGCCACAGTGCAGCCTATTACTACTATGGCAAAGACCCGGCCCTGAGTTTTGATGCGGCCGTCCCTTTCGGTCTGAATACCCGCCAATATAACGCCTGGATGCGCTCAGGCAATGGCCTGGCGCTCACGCGCGAGGTGTACAAAAAGTTCAACATCGTGAACTTTCCCTGCGGACATACCGGCACGCAAATGGGCGGGTGGTTCCGCAAGGAAATCAATGGCGTTGAAGACCTGAAAGGTCTGAAAATGCGTTGCAGCGCCTTTGCCGGCGCGGTTCTCTCGCGTCTTGGCGTCATTCCTCAACAAGTGGCCGGCGGCGACATTTACCCGTCGCTCGAAAAAGGTACGATCGACGCGGCCGAATGGATTGGCCCCTATGATGATGAAAAGCTGGGCTTCAATAAAGTAGCCAAATACTATTATTATCCGGGCTGGTGGGAAGGCGGATTCCAGGTATCGCTGTACGTGAACGACGGTGAGTACGAAAAACTGCCAAAACGTTACCAGTCCGCCATTATGCAGGCAAGCGCGCTGGCGACCGAAGAAATGATCGGTACGTACGATGCAAAAAATCCAGGCGCCCTGCGCAGGCTGATTGCCGGCGGTGGTGTGCTCAAGCGGTTTCCAAAGTCAGTACTGGATGCCTCGTTTGCCGAAGCTACCAAAGTTTATGAAGAGTTGTCGGCAAAAGACCCGCTGTTCAAGAAAATCCATGACGACTATATGGCGTTCCGCAATGACGTTTATCCATGGTTCGGCGTGGCCGAGTTCAGCTACGATGCGTTCATGCTGGACGCGCTGAGAAATAAAAAATAAAACACCATGTAAAATCGCTGCTTTACCGGCAAAAAGCGCTTCTGTGCAAGCACCTTTGCCGGTAAAGTGGGCGTGTATTTCTTTTCCTTAAACTTTGGTGTGAAAGCTAATGAAGTTTCTCTTCACTCTTTCCCGGGCGATTGACGCGCTCATGTTGACAATCGGCCGGATCGTTATCTGGCTGACACTGGTGGTGGTGCTGATCAGTGCGGCAAATGCCGTGGTCCGTAAATTATTTCATTACAGTTCAAACGGCTGGCTGGAAATCCAGTGGTATTTGTTTGGCGCGATTTTTCTGCTTGCTGCGGGCTACACGTTCCTGAAAAATGAACACGTTCGCGTGGATATTATTTCGCAGCGACTGTCCAAGCGAACCCAAATCATTATCGAAACCATCGGCGTGCTGTTTTTCATGCTGCCGGCCTGCCTGTTGCTGATTTACCTGTCGTGGCCCTTTTTTATGCTGGCGTTCGAAACCAATGAACAGTCATCCAATGCGGGAGGGCTGGTGCGCTGGCCTGTCAAGTTGCTGATTCCTATCGGTTTCACCTTACTGGTATTGGCCGGCATATCCCACCTTATTAAATGCGTTGCCTATCTGACTGGCAAAGGTCCGGACCCGCTGGCCCCTATGGGCGGCAAGACAGCCGAAGAACTGCTCGCCGAAGAAATCGCGGCCGAAGCCGAACTGAAACGACAACAATCACTGCAGACAGGTAACTGAGCATGGAGTTTTTAATAAATAATATGCCGCCGATCATGTTCGCGACATTGATCTGCTTTTTGCTGCTGGGCTTTCCGGTGGCTTTTTCGCTGGCGGCCAACGGTATTCTTTATGCCTTGCTGGGCATCGCGTTCGGCGAATTCACCTTCCCGTTTTTGCAGGCGCTGCCTGACCGGGTATTTGGTATTGTTCAGAATGATTCACTGCTGGCGGTGCCGTTTTTCACCTTGATGGGGCTGATTCTCGAACGATCGGGGATGGCCGAGGATCTGCTTGAAACCATTGGCCAGCTGTTCGGCCCCATTCGCGGGGGGCTGGCAATCGCCGTCGTGTTCGTGGGCGCCATGCTTGCCGCCACCACGGGTGTAGTATCGGCTTCGGTGATTTCCATGGGTCTGATTTCCCTGCCCATCATGTTGCGCTACGGCTATGATCGCAAACTGGCGACCGGCGTCATCGCGGCTTCGGGTACGTTGTCGCAAATCATTCCGCCGTCACTGGTCCTGATTATTCTGGCAGACCAGTTGGGACGCTCTATCGGCGATATGTACCGTGGCGCCATGATACCCGGTTTCATTCTGGCCGGCGCCTATATTCTGTACGTCGTGATCGCTTCGCTGATCAAGCCCTCCTATGCACCGGCTCTGCCGCCCGAGGCGCGCGTTTATCGTGAACCTAATGGCAGCAATGGCCTGGCGTCGCTCGCCGTGCTGGTCGTTGTTGCCAGCGTAGGCGCGTGGTTGCTGGGCAAAGTGTTCCTGTCCGAAAAAAGTGCAGCGGACGAGACCATCGTTCTGAATCTGCTGCTTTGGGGCGTCATTGCATTCGTCATCGCAGGCCTGAATCGTCTGCTGCGCCTGAAAATGCTTTCGCAAATTGCCGAACGGGTCGTCTTCGTGATGGTGCCGCCGCTGTTCCTGATCTTCCTGGTATTGGGTACCATCTTTATCGGTGTTGCCACACCAACCGAGGGCGGGGCAATGGGTGCGGTGGGGGCGATCATCATGGCCCTGATTCGTGGCCGCCTGACAATGTCACTGCTCAAGCAGGCGATGGACACAACAACCAAGCTCACCAGTTTTGTGGTTTTCATTCTGGTAGGGTCGACCATTTTTACACTGACCTTCACGGGTTTTGGCGGACAGCACTGGGTTGAAGGACTGTTCGCGTCCCTGCCGGGCGGAGAAGTGGGCTTTTTGATCGTTGTCAGCGTTGCGACATTCTTTCTGGCGTTTTTCCTGGACTTTTTCGAGCTGGCCTTCATTATCGTGCCTTTGCTGGGCCCGGTGGCCGACAAAATGGGCATCGACCTGATCTGGTTCGGTGTCCTGCTGGCGGTCAATATGCAGACCTCTTTCATGCATCCGCCATTTGGCTTTGCGCTGTTCTATTTGCGCTCGGTCGCGCCCAAGCAAGACTACATTGATCGCGTCACTGGCAAGAAAGTCAAACGGGTCACAACCGGCGAGATCTACAAGGGTTCTATTCCGTTTATCGTGATCCAGCTGTGCATGGTTGCTGCGGTCATGGCTTTCCCGGGTCTGGTCATGCACTACAAGGGAACAGGTACGGGCATCGACCCGAGCCAGGTAACCTTTGATACGGGCACAAGCTATGGCACCGACCCGTATGGTTCGGACAGCAGTGGCGACAAAGGAGACAAGAGCGAGCAGGGCTCGGGCGATGCTTATGACGACCCGGCCAATGCCTTCAAATAGCATACGCTGATCAGGCGGGCGTGCCGTTCCCGCGCGCCTGATCGGTCGCTATCGGATATTTCAGGACACGGACCTGGGAATTTCGGTACACTCAAAACCCTGGCAGTGGTCTTTTGCCAGGGTTTTTTCTATGGGATACGGTAATGAGAACCCGCGTTAAATTTTGTGGGCTGTCGTCGGAAAAAGATATCCACGACGCAGTCCAGACCGGTGCCGATGCCATCGGACTGGTGTTGTATGCAAAGAGCAAGCGCTATGTGCCGCTGGCACGGGCAGCCGTTTTGCGGCGCGAGGTCCCGGCTTTTGTCAGCGCGGTTACGCTGACCGTGAATGAAAGCGCACAGAACATTGAACAGATCATGCGTGATATTGCACCGGATTTCATCCAGTTCCATGGTGATGAATCCGGCGAGTTCTGCGAACAGTTTTCCTATCCGTATATTCGTGCCTTGCGGGTCGGCGCGCCTGGATTGACGACCGCTCAGGAAATTGCAACTGCAATAGAAGCGTACCCGAACGCGAGGGCCTTCCTGTTTGATGCCTATTCGCCTGCCTATGGCGGCGCGGGGATTTCATTTGACATGACATTGCTGGCTCAGGCTCGCAGCAGACTGGATTCGCACAGAATTATGATCGCAGGCGGGCTGAACGCGAGCAATATCGCCTCGCTGGTGAGCGAGTATCACCCGTATGCAGTTGATTTGAGTAGCGGAATTGAAATCGCTCCGGGTGAAAAAAGCGCAGGCAAAATGCGCTCGTTCATGCTGGCGCTGACCGATGCTGACCGGCAGCACAGACCCGTTGAGCTTTAACTGGTCTGCTTGCCGTAAGTAAAATGGCGATACAGCGCCTGTGCCAGATAATCCAGAACAAAGCCAAGCAGACCAATAAACAGAATGCCTGCCATCAGTTCTGAGTAGGCCAGCCGGTCCCGGGTATCAAGAATGAAATAGCCCAGGCCCGAGGAGACACCCAGCATTTCGCAGGGCACCAGCAAAATCCAGGAGATGCCGATAGACAGTCGCAAGCCTGTCAGGATATGCGATAGCACGCCTGGCAGGACAATCGTCCTGAGCGTTTCAAATCGGGTTGCCGACATGCTGCGACTCAGTTGCAGCCATTGTGGATTCAGGTTCCTGACGCCTGCGGCCGTATTCAGGATGATGGGCCAGACAGCGGCAAAGGTCAGCAGAAAATAGATGGGCGCATCGCCAATGCCGAAAATCATCACGGCAATAGGCATCCACGAAAGCGGCGAAATCATGCGCAGAAACTGAAACGCCGGTTGCGTGCTGTTGTCGAACCAGCGCGAGCTGCCTACCGCGAGTCCGATCGGAATACCGATCACCAGCGCCAGGGCCAGTCCGACAAAAACACGCCGCAGGCTGGTCAGCGCGTGTGCGGGTAGCTCGCTTTGTCCCAGCAACCGGGCCAGTGCCGCAAAACTGTTTTGTGGTGATAGCTGCTCTGCCAACGGCATGGAACCGCTCAGGCTGTGTGCACCAATCCCCCACAGCAATACGAGCACCACGAGGCCCGCAATACCAGCCAGCACTGACGGCGATCGAAAGGTACGACGGGGTTTGGTCGACGAAGCGGACGAGGGGGCGATGCTAGCCGTTGTCATAAGCGTTCCTAGGCGGCGACCTGTTCGGTGCGTGTAAACGTGTCATCCAGCCCGAATGTCTTCAAACCGCCCACTGCGGCAAGCGCGTTTTTGACAAAGCGGTCATCGACCAGATCGCCTGCAACGAACGCGGGATCCAGGTCTTTCAGGAAGGCGTTATTGCCTTCAATATGCGTATTTTTCAATTGACGGATCAGCTCTTCGGTATAAGAGGCGAACGGGTACGGTTGAAAATCGATGCGCGCGGTTTTCCAGTCGGCATGACGAATGGCACCGGTGGATTCATATTGGGTCTCGAAATTCGCCTCGGGCACCAACACGCGCGACAGCGTGGGTTTGCTGTGCGGGGTGTACTTGTTAGTGCCGTCCTTGCTCAGCAAATCGGCCGTTTCCTGACGGTGATCCCGAATCCAGGCCTGCGCCTTGACGATGGCGTTCACGGTTTTCTGGGTCCAATCCTGCCTTTCGGTCAGGTCGCGCTCATGCATCAGGACCACGCAACAGGCATGGTCCTTCCAGACATCGCCCGTAAACCGCAGTACTTTACCGACTTTCAGATCCTCGGCCAGGGCATTGAACGGTTCCGCCACAATGTAGCCGGCAATGGTTTTATTGGCCAGGGCCGGGACCATGTCGGAGGGCGCCATGACAACCAGCTTGACCTCATTGGCGGCCGGTTTGTCGTGCGAGACGGGTGTCAGATTGTTTTTGCTCAGCAATTGCTGCAGGACCACGTTATGTATGGAATACCAGAACGGAATGGCTACCGTTTTGCCACCCAAGTCCTTCACGTCATTGATATTGGGCGCGACGGTCAGCCCTGAGCCCGACATATGGTTCCAGGCCACCACTTTGGCCTTGGCCTGGCTGCCGTAGCGTGTCCAGACCGTCATGGGCGATAGCAAATGAATCACATTGACCTGACCGCTCAGAAACGCTTCGGCAAGCTGTGCCCAGCTGCGAAACAGCCGCGGCTTATCCACCTGCAGACCTTCTGCTTCGAACAGTTTATTGGCATGGGCCACCAGCAGCGGCGTGGCGTCGGTGATCGGCAGATAGCCGATACGCACAGGCGCGTCAGGCTCGGCGGCAAACGCGCGCTGCTGGGCATTGAGCAGGGGCAGGGCGCCCGCAGCCGTGAGCATGGATGACAGACGAAGAAATTCACGGCGGGAGCGGATATTCATGAACAATGACTCGATTGAAAGAATAGGGATGGAAAAAACACGGTAGGAAAAGTCAGGCGAGGGCGCCAAAAGCATTGCGCAGCGTATGGATGATGTCGGCGCGAAGCTGCAGAAATTCGGTACTGGCCACGTCGCGAGGATGGGCCTGATTCAGTTGCCACTGCCTGTGACCGGTCGCGTTGTTATCCAGCAGAATGATGCGATCCGCCAGGGTCAGCGCTTCATCAATATCATGGGTGACCATCACGGCTGAAGCGCGATAATGCGCGATCGTATCCAGCAGCAACTGTTGCATCTGGGTACGGGTAATTTCATCCAGGGCGCTTAAGGGTTCATCCAGCATCAGGATGCGTGGCCGACGTGCCAGACTGCGGGCCAGGGCAACACGCTGCGCCATCCCGCCCGACAGATCAGCCGGATAGTGGCTGCCAAAGCCACGCAGTTTGACTGTCTCAATGGCTTCGCTGACGGCCGCATCAATTTCAGGCCGGCTGCGATTTTTATGACGTTTGAAATTCATGCCATATGCAATATTCTGTGACGCATTCAGCCAGGGCAACAGATTCGGATCCTGAAAGACGAAACTGATATCAGGGTGGGGCTGAGTAACAGGCTGGTTTTTCAGGAGAATCTGCCCCGCCTGCGGCGCCTGCAGACCGGACAAAATACGCAGCAGGGAAGATTTGCCTACACCACTGGGCCCGATAATGACCACAAATTCCTGCTCGTGCAGCGACAGCGAAAAATCATCCAAAATGGTGCGCTCAGTACCATCACGCTGGTAGCTGATACGAATGTGCTCGGCATGCAACAGCGTGTGCCGACCATCTGCGCTGGCCTGCGGTTGTGCGACGCTCGACAGCGTACCGCTATTCTGGTAAACGGGCGAGTCGTCCGGCAGAAATGATTTCATGGTGTCAGTCCGGAATCAGGACAAAGTCCATTTTGCTCAGTCCGCAGTCGGGGCAAACCCAGCTATCCGGAATGTCTTCAAAACGGGTGCCGGCGGGAATGCCTTCTCCGGGCAGGCCCGCCGCCTCGTCATAGATAAAACCACAGGGCGCGCACATCCACTGTTTCATTATGCCGCCTGTTTCTCGTTCTGCAGCGCATGGATTTCCTTGCGCAAATGTTTGAGCGCGGGCGTCACGATGGCTACAAACAGGGCTTCGCGCAACAGGCGCTGGGCAGCGTGGCGCATCAGGTAACCCTTTGCGCCGGCATGCAGCGCAGCCGATTGCGTGGCTTTCAGGCTCAGCTCCGACGCTGCAGCGCGCGCTTGCAGCACAGGCAGCAGTTCGGACTGATCCGTATCGGCCAATGCAGACATATTGCCTGTCGCAGAAGCATAAGCATCCAGTTCCGACTTCAACTCGTCAAACTGGTCATCCAGAAAGACGTTGACATGTTCGTGCGTCAGGTTACTGTCGCGAATAATCTTCAGGCTCGCATCAATGACACCCAGGCCAATGCCGATCTGCCCGAGAATGAAACCGGGCTTGATGCGTCGAATGAATTCTTTGAATTGGGCGGGCTGGGCCAGCACATGATCGGCTAGAACCTGCACATCGGCAAAGCGCACATTGAACGTGCGTGTGCCTTCGTAGCCGGAAAATTCAGGGCAAGGCTTGAGTGTCAGCCCCGGCTGGTCGCAATCGACGGCAAACATGGCATAGCCTTCGTCTTCGACACGCGCTGCGACAATGACGATATGGCCTTGGCCCAGGTTGGATACCCAGGGCAGACTACCGTTGACAATCAGGTTGTCGCCGTTGCGTGTTGCCGTCAGATGGATGCGCTCAATGTCGGCCAGGTGCTTGACAGTATTGGACATGCCGGTGCCAGACAGCAACTGCCCGCTGGCGACTGCGGGCAGGAATTTCTCCCGTGCCGCTGCATTGGGGGCATGCTGCAGATACCATGCTGATGTGGATTGGCACCAGGTGATAAACGCAGTGGATGCGCAGTAGCCCGCAATACGGCGGGTAATTTCGATCTGTTCGGCCAGTCCGGTCTCGCGCCCACCGAAAGGACGAGTCACGGCTGCGTCATACGCACCCAGCTGACCCAGCTCGCGGATCACTGCTTCGGGATACAGTCCTTCCTGGTCAATTTGCTGGACCAGCGGTTTGAGTTTGGCGGCCAGCAGCGCGTCAATCGCTTCGAATCGTTGAGCGGTCTCACTGCTTGCGGAGGGGGAAATTTCGGTGGCAGACATACTTATCCTATACTTAATGCATGCATGCCGGTCAGTATAGAAAGTATTTACTTATGACTGAAATACATTAAAAGAATGTCGATATTGCCATATATCATATAAAGCGCTGAAGGCGGTGCAAATTGCTATAAGGCACCGTCAGCCGCAAGCAACGCAGTTTAGTCAATGTCGGCCGATGCTGACAGGGCGTCAATGGATTCGTGAAGTTGCAGCCATTCTTCTTCCAGTGTCTGCATTTTGGCGCTCAGCTCGCCATGCTCGGCCAGTACGGCAACCCGCTCGTCGCGGCGTGCGTCAGCATAAAAATCTTCATCCGCGATCAGCGCATCCATCTCGCCCAGCCTGGCTTGTGCGATTTCGATCGCTTTTTCAACCAGGCCAAGACGCTTGTCCAGCGGTTTGCGTAACTGCGCGATACGCTGGCGCTCTTCTGCCTGCTGCCGACGCACCGCCTTGCGGTCCGGTGCGATTACGGTGCCATCGATTGCGGCCGAGGCATCACGTGCTTCCTGTCGTTGCGCAAGCGCACGCTGGTTCAGCCAGTCGCGATAGTCGTCCAGATCGCCATCAAAGGTTTGCACATGGCCGTCTGCCACAATCCAGAAGCTGTCGACTGTGGTGCGCAGCAAATGGCGGTCATGCGAGACCATCAGCATGCTGCCTTCGAATTCGGCCAGCGCCGTAGCCAGGGCTTCCCGGGTGTCGACATCCAGGTGATTGCTGGGTTCGTCCAGCAATAATAAATTGGGTTTTTGCCACACAATGAGCGAGAGCGCCAGCCGGGCTTTTTCTCCCCCGGAAAACGGCGCCACCTTGTCATTGACCTTGTCGCCGCCAAAGCCGAAGCCGCCAAGGTAATTGCGCAGTTCCTGTTCCCGGGCAAGTGGCGCAATGCGTTGCAAATGCTGAAGCGGACTGGCGTCAATGTCCAGCATATACAGCTGATGCTGGGCAAAATAACCGATTTCCAGGCCCTTCGACGGCTTATAGTGACCGGCCAGCGGGGCCAGTTCGCGGGCGATGGTTTTGATCAGGGTACTTTTACCCGCACCGTTGACCCCCAGCACGCCGATGCGGGCGCCACCGCGGATCATCAGTTCGATATCCGTCAGAATGGTTGTCTGCTTGCCTTGTGCGTCCACATATCCGGTGGCTACCTTGTCCAGCCGCAGCAGCGGGTCGGGCATGGATGGGGGGGAGGGGATATGTATGTAGATTCCCGACTCGGCCTGAAGGGGCGCCAGTTTTTCCATGCGCGCCAGAGCCTTGACGCGGCTTTGTGCTTGCTTGGCCTTGGTGGCTTTGGCCTTGAAGCGATCGATAAAGGATTGCAGCCGGGCCGTTTCACGACTCTGACGATCAATGGCAGTCTGCAATTGCCGCAGCCGTTCGGCGCGCTGGGTCAGGAAATCATCATAGCCGCCTTTGTAGCGCACCAGTTTTTGCTGATCCACATGCAGAATGGTCCGTGCCACTGCATTGAGAAATTCGGTATCGTGGGAAATCAGGATCACGGTGCCGTCGTATGCCGACAGCCATTTTTCCAGCCACAACATGGCATCCAGATCCAGGTGATTGGTCGGTTCGTCCAGCAACAGCAATTCGGATGGCGCCATCAGGGCGCGGGCCAGTGCCAGACGCATTTGCCAGCCGCCCGAAAAGCTGTTGACCGGTTGCGTCCATTGTTCCGGGGTAAAGCCCAGGCCCGCCAGCAACTGTTCAGCCCGTGACGGTGCGCTCCAGGCATCGGCTTCGACCAGCGCAGCTTCCAGTTCGGCAATGCGGGTGCCTTCGCTATCGGGCGTGGCCGCACGTGCCTGCTGCAGTTCGCGCAGATGATGATCGCCATCGATCACAAACTCCCTGGCCGGCTGCGTCGTAGCATGAATTTCCTGTTCGACGGTCGCAATACGCCAGGACTCGGGAATGAACAGATCGCCGGCATCGGCGTCGATTTTGCCTTGCAGCACGGCGAACAGCGTCGTTTTACCTGACCCGTTTTTGCCAACCACGCCGACGCGTTCCTTGGGATGAACGACAAAATCGGCGTTTTCAAGCAGCACCTTGGTGCCGCGGCGTAAAGTAAGACCAGTAGAGCGGATCACAGCAAATAACCTGATAAAAAGGAAAGGCCCGTTTGATTAACGGGCGTGCAACTTTAAAGAGTCTGCAATTTTAGACGGTCTGCAACTGTTCGCGGGTAAGCAGCAGCAGTGAATCGTCGGAATGCTCTGTTTCAAGAAAGACCGGATTTAGCGTCGGGAAGGCATTCATGAAATGTTCGTATTCATTGCCGATTTCAAGAATGATAAAACCGTCCTGTGCCAGATGGGATGCAGCCTGTCCCAGAATATCGCGAATGGTATCCATGCCGTCTTCTCCGCCGGCCAGCGCCAGAGCAGGCTCATGCTGATACTCGCTGGGCAGCGTGGCCATAGCGTGACTGTTGACGTAGGGTGGGTTGCAGACAATCACGTCATATTGCCTGTCAGCTACGGGAGTATACAAATCGCCCTGCAGCACCGAGACCCGATCGGTCAGTTTGTACAGTTCCACATTGCGTTGGGCCAGACGAATCGCGTGTTCGGACAGATCGACCGCGTCGATACGGGCATTAGGAAAGGCGAGCGCCGCCAGAATCGCCAGGCAACCGGAACCGGTGCACAGATCCAGTACCTCCTGGACGGCGTCGGGCTCGTCGACCCAGGGCTCAAGCTGGTCGGCCAGCAACTCGGAAATAGGGGAGCGCGGAACAATGACCCGCTTGTCCGTCAGAAATCGGTGGCCCTGCAACCAGGCTTCACCGGTCAGATAGGCCAGGGGGACCCGCTTTTTGATACGTAACTCGATCAGGCTGATACATTTCTTTTTCTCGTCCTCCAGCAGCCGGGCATCCAGGAACGGGTCCAGCGTGTCCAGCGGCAGGTGCAGCGTCGAGAGCACCAGGTAAACGGCTTCGTCCCAGGCATTGTCACTGCCGTGGCCGAAAGCCAGTTGCGCGTCATTGAATCGGGAAACGGCGTAACGGATCACGTCGCGTACCGTTTTCAGTTCATTGTGGATTTTCGAAGCCATGATATATCCGATATTAAATGAATGATATGCCGCTACCTGCGCAGTTTAAAGCAAAAGGTTTTCAAGCGTTTTACGATAAATGGCGGCCAGCGGTTCCAGGCTGTCTACCTCGATATGCTCATTGATCTGGTGGATAGTGGCGTTGATCGGTCCGAACTCGATCACCTGCGGGCAGATTTTCGCAATAAACCGCCCGTCGGACGTGCCACCGGTTGTGGACAGTGCTGTTTCGACGCCGGTCACATCGCGAATAGCGGATGACAGCGCCTCGGAGAGATCGCCACGGGGCGTCAGGAAGGGCTCCCCGCCCAATGTCCATTCAATGCTGGTTTCCAGTTGATGGGCATCCAGAATCGCCTGCACACGCGATTTGAGCGAGTCAACCGTGCTGGCCGTCGAAAAGCGGATATTGAACAGAAATTCGGCACTGCCGGGCACTACATTGGTGGCGCCGGTACCCGAATGGAAATTGGAAATCTGGAACGTGGTAGGAGGGAAGTATTCATTGCCCTGGTCCCATTCGGTGCTGGCTAGTTCGTGCAGCGCGGGCGCACACAAATGGATGGGGTTGCGCGCCAGATGCGGATAGGCAACATGCCCCTGCAGACCCTTGACGACCACTTTGGCCGAGAGCGAGCCGCGCCGCCCGTTTTTGATGACATCTCCCAATTGAGCTGTGGATGTGGGTTCGCCCACAATGCAGTAATCAGGCTGTATGCCTTTCTGCTTGAGATAGTCACACACCTTGACCGTACCGTTAATGGACGGGCCTTCTTCATCGGAGGTAATCAGCATGGCAATCGAGCCGCGATGCGCCGGGTGCGCCGCTACAAATTGCCGGGCGGCAACAGTAAAGGCAGCAATCGAGCTTTTCATATCAGCCGCGCCACGGCCATACAGTTTGCCGTCACGGATCGTCGGCTCAAAAGGATCGCTCTCCCATTGCTCCAGCGGCCCCGTAGGTACCACGTCGGTATGTCCGGCAAAAACCAGCAGCGGCGCTGCAGTGTTACGACGCAGCCACAGGTTTTGTACATCGTCAAACGGCAAGTGTTCTGCAACAAAACCTGATTCGGCCAGTTCGCTTGCCAGCATCTGCTGGCAGTCGCAGTCTTGCGGTGTGACCGAGGGGCGGGTCATTAATGCCTGCGTGAGCGCCAGGACCGGTGAAGAAATTCCGTCCGCCATCATCAGGCCCGCAGCAGATCGTTGATACTGGTTTTTGCGCGGGTTTTGGCGTCTACACGCTTGACGATAATGGCGCAGGCCAGGCTATGCGAGCCATCGGCGGCAGGCAGTGAGCCGGGCACGACAACAGAGCCGGAAGGCACGCGACCATAGGTCACTTCGCCCGTTTCACGGTTGAAGATTTTGGTGCTTTGGGAAATAAAGACACCCATGGCCAGCACGGAGTTTTCTTCGATAATCACGCCCTCGACGACTTCGGAACGGGCGCCGATAAAGCAGTTGTCTTCGATAATGGTGGGGTTTGCCTGCAGGGGTTCGAGTACGCCACCGATGCCGACGCCACCAGAGAGGTGTACGTTTTTACCGATTTGTGCGCAAGAGCCGACAGTAGCCCAGGTATCGACCATGGTGTTTTCGTCAACATATGCGCCGATGTTTACATAAGACGGCATCAGCACGACGTTCTTGCCGATGAAGGCGCCACGGCGGGCCACGGCGTTTGGTACTACGCGATAGCCGCCTTTTTTGAAGTCATCTTCACTGAAGTCCTGGAACTTGAGTGGCACCTTGTCAAAAAACTGCATGGGTGCGTTATTCATGACGACATTGTCATTCAGGCGGAAAGACAGCAGCACTGCCTTTTTCAGCCATTGATTCACGATCCAGTCGTCGTCCTGCTTCTGGGCGACGCGCAGCGTACCGGCATCCAGACCGGCCAGGGCGGTGTCAACGGCTTCACGCACCTCGGCTGAAACGGCAGAGGAAGACAGGTCGGCGCGGTCGTCCCACGCTTTTTCAAGAACGGCTTGAAGATCAGTAGTCATAGTCATTGGATAATTTCAAAAATAATAAAAACAGGGTTCAAGGGAAAAGGGTGTCTTCACGGACAGGCCATGGCCGGCTGGTAACCGGACGATACGCATTTTCTTCAGGATACCGAAGCTTAACAAAATCCCCGGCGTTGCTGTGAAACAAAGGGCGGTGGCCGCCCTTTACTTATGCCTGGGTTGCAAGGTCACTGGGCTGCGCCCTTGCATATTGGTCAAGATCAATAGCGCTCACGTACAAACCGCGCAATGCGTTCGGCCCCTTCCACGCATTGCGCCAACGGCGCCACCAGGGCCAGCCGGATGCGATCGGCGCCCGGGTTGACACCATGTGCTTCACGCCCCAGGTAGCTGCCAGGCAGCGTCGTGACGTGTTGCGAGCCGAACAGATCCCGCACGAAGTCCGGGTCTGCCACAGGCGTGCCCGCCCACAAATAGAACGAGGCATCGGGCATTTTTACGTCCAGCACGTCAGCGAGGATCGGATAGACCGCGTCGAATTTGGCCTTGTAGAGTGCCCGGTTTTGCTTGACGTGCGCCTCATCGTTCCAGGCGGCGATGCTGGCCGCGCTGAAGACCGGGCTCATGGCGCTGCCATGATAAGTGCGATAAAGCAGGAAGGATTCAAGCAAAGCGGCGTCGCCCGCAACGAAGCCCGAGCGCATGCCCGGTACGTTCGAGCGTTTTGACAGGCTGGAAAAGGCAATGCAGTTCCTGAAGTCGTGCCGGCCAAGGCGGTGCGCCGCCTGCAGAATGCCGACCGGTGGTCGTTGTTCGTCGAAATAGATTTCGGAATAGCATTCATCGGACGCAATTACAAACCCATAGCGATCCGACAGCTCGAACAGCAGTTGCCATTCAGACTCCGGCATGACATTGCCGGCGGGGTTGCCGGGGGAGCAGACGAATAGCAATTGTGTTTTTTCCCACACCTCGGCAGGAATGGCCGACCAGTCGGGGCTGAAGTTGCGTTCGGGCACTGCATTCACGTAATAAGGCTTCGCCCCGCCCAGCAGCGTAGCCCCTTCGTAAATCTGGTAGAACGGGTTGGGACAGATGACCAGACTGTCACTGGCGTCGTCCAGCACGGTTTGCGCAAAGGCAAAGAGTGCCTCGCGCGAACCCAGGCACGGTAAAACCTGTGTGTCTGCGTTTGGAGTCGGGATGTTATAGCGGCGACCAATCCAGTTCGCGATGGCGTTGCGCAGCGCTGCATCGCCTTTGGTAGGCGGATAGGTCGACAGGCCCGACAGATTGTCGGCGATGGCCTGCTTCACGCATTCGGGCGCGTCATGTTTGGGTTCGCCAATGGACAGGTTGATGTGAGCGTATTCGGCTGGCAGCGTAGGCGCAGCGGCGAGCAGCGCCCGCAATTTTTCGAACGGATAGGGTTGCAGCAGACGTAATTTGGGATTCATGACAGACCTTGCGTAGATGTGCAAGTTTACCATTTATAGGGGAGTCAACGGCACAACAGCGCCGGATTGTGCTTGCTGTCCGGGTTCACGAACCCGGCAGGTTTTCGCCCGGCGACGTGGAGTTGACCAGTTGGTATAGAATAGGGGTCAACCATCTGACACAGGAGCAGGAATGACGCGCACGATTTTCTATAAAGTAACACTCTCACTGGCGCTGGCAACCCTGCTGGCCGGATGCGGCGGAGGCGGGCGATCTTCTGGGCTGGGAGGCGAGTGCGCTTGGTATCGCAGCAGTTGCCAGTATGAAGGCTCGTATGAGGAAGGAGAGCGGGATTATGCCGAACGTGAGGCAGCGCGGTTGAATCGCCGCCAGTCTTCCAGACTGGGTGGGGGCGGGTGGTTCTGGTAGCGGCTGGATTTGGGTCCCAGGTCTTGTTGCAGGCACGACGATGCTAGCGACGCTTTTCCTGCGGCTCGGTTTGATGCTGGTCGCGCAGATGTAGTCTGTTGATTGTGTCGGATAGTTTTGCGATTTCCTCGGCCAGGTTTCTTGTTTGCGCAGAGACTTCCGTTCTTACCCGATCTGCGGACACCAATCCCTTTTCAAAAGACCCAATGACGTTTGACACGATGGCGCTGTTGAACGCCGCGACCCCCAAAATAATGGTCGCGACCATCGCCAGAGAGAACAGGACTGCCTGGAATTTCAGATTTGACATATCCTTTCTGAGCCCCTGAACCTCTGCATGTATTAGCTTCTTGAATTCATTTGTGTCCTTTTTAAACTCATTCAGCGCCTGAATATTGGCTTGTACCATTGTTTCGATGTGAGCAACCCGGGCTTCTGTGCGGGCCTCGGCGGCTTGCAGTTTGGAGTCGACTTGATGGAGGATGATTCTGGTCATATGTTCAGGCTGTAGAAGAAAACGGGAACATACAAAAATTTTAGCAAACAGGCGGAGTGTCTTCTACTATCAGCGTGAGTAGGGATGTGACACCAGGGGTCTTTTTCTCACTTTGAATATACAGCAACATGTTGATTTTTATAATTACTGGTTTTTATAACCAACAGGCATTTCAATACTGTGGTGCGAGCGAAGAGACTCGAACTCTTACACCTTTCGGCGCTGGAACCTAAATCCAGTGCGTCTACCAATTCCGCCACGCTCGCATCAAAGAACGTGGATTATAGTAGGGTTTACTGCTGTACGTAAAGAAAATATGTCAAGTGCGCGTTTTTTACGCGGAAAATACCCTTAAAATCTGCCAGAAAACCACAAATTGCACTGACTAGGGCAATATATCACCATCGTTATACCTGGTGGAAATAACAATTCAATCAGAAAGTCGTTCATTTCACGGGCGCCGGTCAATACACTGGGTCCTTTTTTTGGAGAATGATGTTGAATCGTATCTCGACGCTTGCTATAACCTTTTCTCTGGTGGCCGCGGGTACTTCCGCACTGGCCGCCTATCCTGAACGTCCGATTACCTGGGTGATTCCCAGCCCGCCCGGCGATGGTTCTGATTCGATTGGCCGTCTGATGGCCGATAAGGTCGGCAACGCTCTGGGCCAGACAATCGTGATCCAGAACAAACCAGGCGCGGGCGGCGTGATCGGCTCGGAGGCCGTGGCCAATGCCCGGCCTGACGGCTATACGATGATTGTCGGCAACGCGGGCTCACATGGCATCAATGCCGCTATTTACAGCAAGCTGCGCTACGACGTAGTTAAAAGTTTTCAGCCTGTCGGATTGTTTTGTACAACGGCAAACGTGCTCGCCGTCAACAGCGATCTGCCTGTTAACAATGTCAAGGAATTTGTGGCGTATGTGAAAAACAGCAAAACGTCGCTGAATTATTCTTCGGGCGGTATTGGCAGCTCCGCCCATTTGTCCGCGGAGCTGTTCAAAAGCCTGGCCGATGTTCCGCTGGTGCATATTCCCTATCGTGGCGCCACGCCGGCTGTTCAGGCCGTGCTATCCAACGAAGTGGTCACGATGATCGGCAATCTGCCGCCGTGGTTAAGTCAGATCCGCTCCGGCAAAGCCAAGGCGCTGGCAGTCACGACAAAGGAACGTGTGCCGGAATTGCCTGATGTGCCGACCCTGGCTGAAACGTATCCCGGCTTTGAAACCGTCGCGTGGTTCGGTGTCCTGGCGCCGGCAGGTACGCCGCCGGACATTGTTGCCCGGGTCAATAGCGAAATCAATAAGGCGCTGGCATCTCCCGAGATCCAGGAACGTCTGAAGGCCGTCAGTTGTGCGCCTGCCGCTGGCAGTCCCGAAGCGTTCGCCGAACGCGTGCGAGGCGATGTAAGCCGGTGGAAAAAACTGGCGCAGGAAAAAAATATCAAGGCCGATTGATCGACAGGGCGAGGACGCGCGCCAGACGATTAACGGTATGAATGATCAATTTGCCAGCAGGGTTTCAATGCCAAATGGCACCGGCTTGAACGGATGGGCAGCCAGCGTTTTTTTGTCCAGATCGACGCCCAGGCCGGTGGTGTTGGGAACCTGATATTTTCCGTTACGCAGCACCGGGTGTTGATGTCCGATCAGGGCATCGTATAGCGGGCTTTCGTCAAACTGCAATTCCAGCATGTGCGCGCCGCGCGCCACGCAGGCAACATGCAGCGAGGCAACAGTGCAGATCGGGCCGGTGGGGTTGTGAGGGGCAAACATCACGCCGTGCGAAGCGGCCATTTCAGCGATGCCCAGCATCTGGGCCGGGCCGCCGCAATATTTGATATCCGGCATGACCACATCCAGCAGCTTTTCCCGGATTTGCATTTCAAAGGCGGCGACACCCACCTGCGTTTCGGCGGCGGCAACCAGTACATTCTGCTGGTTGGCCTGGTCCTTGATTCGACGCAGACTATCCCAGTTGTCATAGGTTTCGGCCATGGGGCATTCAAACCAGTGCAGCCCGATGCTTTCCAGCCGCCGTAACGTACTCAGCGCGCTTTTTTCGTCGAAGCGCCAGTGGCAATCAACCATCAACTTCGCTTGCGGCCCGACCGCTTCGCGGATCGCATAAAGACAGTCAATGCCATGCTGTATGTGTTGCTCAGCATCGCCGGTTGCACATTGTGCCGGCGTGACGCCATCAAACGGTGCGGCTTTGAAGCCCTCAAAACCGGCTTGCGCAGCACGCTTGGCGGTAGCGGCAAACCCGGCGGGTGTGCGGTCGGTGGTGGCGCGATTGATGTTCGCATAGACCGGTACCGCTTTTCTTTGCAGCGGTGCCAGCGCGGTATGCAAAGGCATGTCTTCTTCCTGGGCACGAATGGTCCACAAGGCCTGTGCCAGTGCGCTGATAACTGCATTGGATACCAGTCCACCCGGCAGTGCTGGTGAGGGGCGCAGTTGGGCAATGGCCGATTCTGCCGACAGACCGATCAGCGGCTGGGCGTGCAACGGGGTTGCTGTCTGCAGGGCTGCCTCCCATCCGTTCAGAGAGGCTTCGCCCCAGGCATGCCTGCCGTCGCTCATTTGAACCGAGATAAAAAACCAGTTTGTTTTGGCAGAAACATTGAAGGGGATCGGTGTAATGGATTGAATCGTGCTCATAATGAATCGGGCGGTCAACAGGTTGGATAGGAAGAACGGGATGGGATGTTATTACGTCTGTAATGAAGCGGGGAACTACTGCGCGCTATGATTGCAGATGCGATAGCCGGTATGATGCATGCCTTGTATCATAATGCAGTTCTGCAGGAAGCCAGCGATAAAATAAGTATGACAGTGCGAAACATCCGGGTTGGCAATTTCCGGTATGCTTAAGTTCTCAACTTGCAAAGGGAGTCTTCAAATGAAAAAAATGACGTTTGTCTTTGCTTCATTGTGTGCCGCAGCATCATTGCAGGCATACGCTGCCGAACCGGTCAAACCGGCTTTTCAGCATGCCTCCATGGTCTGCAAACAGGTCCAGGCCAAGGCAGAGGAAACACTGGCGGCGCGCAAATCCGGCCATAACGACAGGGAAGGGGATAAAGCCAAACTGGGCAAGCAAGCCGGCGAACCCATGTTTGTTTATGCGATCGATGTCGCCTACGAAAGTGATGTGAATAAGACAGGAATCGGCCAGGAAGCATACGACTACTGCATGCTGCATAAGGCCAGTAGCTAACGCTCCATAAGAATTTAACGCCGGGCAAGCAGTCACGCAGGTAGGGACTTTTTGAAGCAGCAACGGTGACTTGCAAGCCAGCGACCCAGTGTGTTACGGACATGCATCATTCGGGAGCAGGAAAAGCACCACTCCGGCTCATATCGCCTTTAACCGGAAATAACAAAGAACAGGCCTGCGTGCCTGTTTTTTGATTGGTTGCGGCCCGGGCGGCTCGAACGCATCCATGCAGGGTACTCGGTATGGGGCACATATATCACAATCGCTATAGCGTGCCGGGCCTGATTCAGCTTGCAGACAGCCGATGCGTCATCAGGGGATTAGACGGACCGACATTTATTCTGCGGCATACTCTTTCCGGCACGGTACTTGCTTTCATTACGAATGATATATCCGGCATCCATCGATCGATGAGTCCCGCGTATATCGGGTGCAGCTGTTCCAACTACAAATCAATTTTGCCGGCATGGCCGCAACAGCCTATCGGTCTTTGGAGAAATCAATATGAATAAAAGTCTGTTCCCGTTGGCGCTGCTGACTGCATTTGCAGGTCTGGCGCATGCAGAAACATCGGTACAGCTGTATGGACTGGTCGATGCGGGTGTGGGATATTCGCAAACAAAAGTCAGCTACGGCGATAGCTGGGTCAAAACACGCGATATCGGACTGGTCGACGGTCTGGGCGGAACCAACAACTGGGGCCTGAAAGGGACTGAAGATCTAGGCAACGGCACCAGCGCAGTTTTCCAGCTGGAAAGCGGGTTCAGCCTGGGGACGGGTCATTCCCTGTCCGAAGGCACGCTGTTTGATCGGCGTGCACTGGTGGGATTAAGCGGCGCTGATTGGGGAACATTGACGCTGGGGCGCCAGTTCAATATCGCGGATGATTTGCTGTCGCCGCTGGATCCTTTCGGCACCAATTTCGGTCAGGCAGGCGTGACCGGCGGCGCTTTTGGTGATTCTGTATCAGCCAATATGTCCGATGCTGTTAAATACATGAGTCCTTCATGGAGCGGCTTTCAATTCGGCCTGGGCTTTGCGGGTCGCAATGAGAAGACCGAGTACAGCAACGCCACGGGCCGGTCAGTTGACAGAAATACCTCTAACTGGATCACGACGGGCCTGGCCTACACAAATGGGCCGCTTGTGATTGCGGCAACTTATGACCGTTTCCGCACCGACATCACTCTTGGAGACAATAGTGAAAAATCGACCACGCATATGTGGAACGTGGGTGCGACATATGACTTCAGCGTTGTCAAAGCCCATCTGATGTATGGCCAGACACGCGGTGCACTGCCTGCCACCGGCCTATCTCCCGGCCTGGTGCGTTCTATCGACAATGCATTGGCCGATGACGGCTTTGCCTCTGTTCTGAGTGGCACTAGCGGTTATCGTCAGCAGGCCTGGCTGGGTGGCCTGACCATTCCTGTGGGCGAGGCAGGGCACCTGATGATGTCGTATCAGGGCAACCGGGTGAAAAACGCCGATACCGTGTTCGACAATGCCAAAGGAACACTGCATATTGGAAGCCTGGGTTACAGCCAGGATTTGTCGAAACGCACCACGCTGTATGCGGTAGCCTCTTATGGCAGTGGAAGTATCCGCTTTGACGGACTGGAAGATAAAGTGAAACTCAAGTCCACGCTGATTGCTGCAGGAATGCAACACCGCTTCTAAACACCCGCTCAAAATGTTGTAAAAAAGCCTGATTGGTGCAAAAAAGCGACACCTTTCAGGCATTTCTTTTGCCCGGTTTTTTTGCAGTTTCATTGTCCACTCCTTTGAGCGTTTTCCCCGGAAAATCAGGGTGGAGCGGCATTCTGCGGTCACCCGGCCGGCCTTTTCCATATACACCTTTTCATTCCTCTTGTCCTTAACCTGGGTCAAGGCGGCACTTTACCCCTCAAAAATACAATACTCCTCAAGCTGCTTCCGTAAACCTTTGATTTGAAAAGATAAGCGGATGCTCATGCAGGTGGTGAAGTAATCCGGTACGCCGGAATGAAATTTGTAATATGAATGGAGTATTCAATATGAAAAAGGCACTGCAATCTATCGTGCTGCTCGGTGCTGCTACCGGGGCGGCTCATGCTGCAACTTCCGTTACGCTGTACGGTCTGGTTGATGCAGGTATCGGTTACACCCAAACCAAAGTGACACAGGATGCAACCGCTGATCAAGCCGGAAGCTGGACTAAGACACGCAATGTCGGCATGGTCAACGGCATTCTGAATGGTAACCGCTGGGGTCTGAAAGGCTCTGAAGATCTGGGCAATGGCACAAGTGCGATTTTCCAGGTAGAAAGTGGTTTTAATCTGGGTAACGGTAAATCAGCCCAAGGTGGCCGTCTGTTTGGTCGCAAAGCGATCATCGGTCTGACTGGCGACAGCTGGGGTACGCTGACTCTGGGTCGCCAATACAACGTCGCTGACGACGTGGTTTCCGGAATTGATCCATTTGGTACAAGCGTTCTTTTCGCAGGTGCTACCGATGGCGCATTCGGCGATTCTCTTTCTTCTCGCATGGACAATTCCTTCAAATACATGTCCCCTGAATTTGGTGGTTTCAAATTCGGTCTGGCCTATTCTGGCGTTAACAGTAAAGTGACTTCTGATGATGGCGACACCGAGTCCGAGAAACGTGATACTTCCAACTGGATTTCTACCGGTCTGGGCTATGCGAATGGTCCGATTGAAGTTGGTGTGTCATATGACCGCTATCGCACGGATGTTCGCAATGTAACGAGCACCAACGGTAATGACACAGAAACTCAAAGTGCTGGCACTACGCATATGTGGAACCTGTTCGGTGCCTACGACTTTGAAGTCGTTAAACTGCATCTGGGTTATGGCCAGACTCGTGGTGCCGTGGCAGGTGAAGTCGGTGGTGTGGGTCTGAATGGTAGCCTGGCAAATGTCTATACTCACAAAGAGAGGGGCGCATTTGGGACTGTTGCCAGAGAGTATAACTACACCCAAACCGACGGTTTCCGCCAACAAGCATGGCTGGTTGGTCTGAGCGCTCCTGTGGGTGACAGTGGAACATTATTGTTCTCTTACCAGGGTAATAAGTCCAAAAATACAAGCTTCGCGTTCAAGGATATCAAAGGCAAGCTGAGCATCTTCAGTGTTGGCTACGTACAAGGTCTGTCTAAACGTACTCGTGTATACGCTGCTGCTTCATACGGTGTGGGTAAAATGAAGTTTGGTGAACAATACCATATGGGTAACTACAAACTGAAAGCCACTCTGATTGGTGTTGGTCTGCAACACCGCTTCTAATGCGATGCATCGCTTTGGCGATGCATACACGCAAGCAAAAGCGATCTGACCTTTTTAAAAGCCTGATTGATGTTGATACGACATTTTTCAGGCTTTTTTCTATTCGAATTTCCGGTTTTATTTGTGTCTGGAAAAAGCTATTTTTATTTATAAAACAAGGCTTAAGGCGCATTTTTTGCGCTCCGGAGTTCCTTCTTCATTCTCCATATACACAGTCCTCACATTTGTCCTTTACATAGATCAAGGCGTCATTGCGATTCTGAAAATATGATACGCCTCACGCCGCTTCGGCGCCCGTTTTGACTGCATTGGCAAGCGAGCGCCGGAGCAGCGACGTGACGGCATACGCGATTGACATCACGCTATTGACGTGAATCTGGTCGCGTTGTCGGCACGGGTCGGTAAATACCGGCCATTGCCAGCGGGTATCCATCCGCTGGCTGAAAGGAGACAACGAATCCGACACGCCGGATTCAATGAGTATGATTAAAGGAGTTTGTATATGAAAAAGGCACTGCAATGCCTAGTGCTGCTTGGCACTGCCACCGGGGTGGCGCACGCGACGACCTCAGTTACGCTGTACGGATTGGTTGAAGCGGGCATCCGCTACACTGATATCAAAGTGTCACACGGAGACGAATGGAGCCGTGAACGGCAGGTTCACCTGGCCGATTTCAATCAGAGCAGTAATCGTTGGGGGTTGCGTGGATCAGAAGACCTGAGCAACGGGACCAGCGTGATCTTCTCACTGGAAAATGGATTCAGCCTGGGCACCGGCCACGCGCGGCAGGGAGGTCGTCTGTTCGGCCGCGAAGCGATCATGGGGCTGACAGGCGAGAGCTGGGGTACGGTGACCGTGGGTCGCCAGTCGAACGTCGCCGACGATTTCACCGGGAGTTTTGACCCGTTCAGCACCGGGTTTCGCCAGGCTGGAATGAATACCACTTTCGGTGATTTTGGCGCCTACATGGAACAATCCATCAAATACCAGTCACCCGAAATGAGTGGCTTCAAGTTTGGCCTGTCGTATACCGGGTCGCATAAACGTTCTGCAGAATCCTCTGAAAATGGCGCCGTAACCAAGGAGGATCGGGACATGTCTCGCTGGGTCTCAACGGGGGCTGGTTATGAACGTGGCCCGGTGTCAGTGGGTGCCTCATATGACCGTTTCCGCAGCGATGCGCGCGTCAGTGGTGTCGATCAGGCCGGGAAGGCTTTCGATAACAAAAACAGCGGCACCACAGTGATATGGAACCTCTTTGGTGCCTATGACCTGGGGGTCGTTAAGTTGTACGCGGGATATGGCCGAATTCACGGTTCGCTGGCGCACAAAGTCGTGAGTGAAGCCGATGTGGGGCCCGGCCTGAATGGCGAGCTCGCGCACTACGCAACGGACCCGGTCAGTTCGCGCAATTACTTCCAGACTGCCGGATTTCGCCAACACGCCTGGCTGTTGGGCGCGACGGCGCCTGTGGGAGATGCGGGAAAAATCATGTTCTCTTACCAGGGAAACAGGTCCAGGAATACGGATGACGAATACCAGGGTATCAAAGGACGTCTGAATGTGTTCAGCCTGGGCTATACCCATCAGTTGTCCAAACGGACCAATCTCAATGCAGTCGTGTCTTATGGGGCTGGCAAATTGGCGTTTGCCGACCCGGAAAAACGCGATGCGAAATTGCGATCCACCCAGTTAGGCGTTGGTCTGCGGCATCGCTTCTGATGCCCATGCCCGTCACATATAACGCTTTTAATTACTGCGTTTTTAAATAAACAACGAGAAAGCCCTCCTTGGAGTGGCTTTCTCGCTGGTCGGAGCGTATCGCTTGTGGCAGGTACGTCACGCGGTCACTGCAATTACCCCTTGGGTTTTTGGGCCGACTCCGCCGCGGGTTTGTTTGCCTTGTCTTCGGCTGGCCCTGCATTGGGTTCTTTGTCTGCTGAATCCTTCAGTTTGACGAAAACCTCATCCAGCTTGCGATCAGCCTGTGCCAATTTATCGCGGGTCGATTTCATCCAGGCCTTGTCCTCATCCAGCCGTTTTTTACTTTCATCCAGCATACGCTTGACTTCGGCCGGCTGCGGTCCGCCTGTACCAACACGGGTTTTGACCATGAATTCGGGCGACAGCACTTCGCGGAAATGCGTTTCGTTAATCGGAAATTTTTCTTCGGGCAGTTTGTATTTCTGTAGTGCTTTTGTGTAAAGCTCGGCTGCCTTCTCGTACGGAAAATCCTTGGGCTTGAACCCATTGGCGCGCGCTTCGGTCACAATCGACGAGGCAAAGCTATGGCCGACGCGGAACGGGATTTTATGTTCCTTTTGCAAGGCTTCAGCCAGTTCCATGGACGTGGTCCAGTCGTCTTCGAGTTCTTCCAGAGAGCGTTTCGGATTGACGGTCAGCGCCTTCATTACGACATTGACTTTATCGATCATTGAAATGGCCTGCGGGAAGATCCCGATATCGTCCCATGCGGATTTGTAATCGGTCATGCCGGTCGTCACGTTATGATTCCTGAAGACAACCGTCTGGGCCAGTCCGACGACATTGGAGGCAGCCTCGCGTGCACGCATAATCACACCCGGATTGCGTTTTTGTGGCATGGCGCTGCTGGTGTAGGTACTGCCTTCATCCAGCAACAGCCAGGGACGGGTCTGGTGGTATTGTGTATGAATGTCCTGTAGCAGAACGCCCAGTCGGATAGCCGACGAAGAGGGGATGCCCGTGGCTTCCAGCGACACGTCAGAAGGCGCGACCTGGCTCGAATCCAGGGAGTTTTCTATGATGCCGTCAAAGCCCAGCAGTTCGGCCATGCGTTCGCGATTAAGCGGCCAGCTGGAGTTGGCCAGAACCGCCGTGCCCATGGCAGACAAATTCATACGCTTGTACAGTTCGTGAATACGTTGTGAATCTCTGGCAAATGAGGCTTCATAGGCTAGCAGATAATGTGCATAGCTGATCGGCATGGCCTGGACGCCATTGGTGTAAGCGGGCACGATCGTGTCGACGTTCTTGGCGGCCACTGCAAGCAATTGGCTTCGCAGCGCATCCAGTGCATCAGAATAGTCCAGCACCTGGTTGCGCAACTTTGCCATGCGATAGGTTGCGTACATATCCTGGCGGCTGCGCCCGGTATGAATCAATGATGCATCGGGACCAATGTCGTCGGTGATAATTTTTTCAATCTGCAATACATCTTTGGGGCGCTTGCCCCCGGGTTTTTCCGACTGGTCCAGCGAGTAAGCGACACCGGTGGCGAGTTTGGCGCCCATTTCCGGCGACACAATTTTCTCTTCAGTCAACATCACGGCCGAGGCCTTGTTGATTTTGCCCAGCCAGTAAAACTGATCCTCTTTCTCATCGTTTTTACTGGTGGCCTTGCTTGATACGGGTTTGGCTACAGCGCCGGCCTTGATGGCCTGCTGTTCACATTCGGCTGTTGTTTTGCAGGGCAGCTCGCCAGTATTGGCCGCATGGGCCAGACTGGCGGCCATGCTTAGCGTAAAGACGGCCAGGACCTGCGGTTTTAAACGGAAGAATGGCTTCATTTGTTGTCTCCTTGTTTTGATACCGATTTTGCTTCAGAACCACTTATGACGGGGCGCTGCATGGTGGTGGGGTCCGGCAACAGGCCCGTTCCTCCTGGTGTCGGACGATTGAAATATGAGCCGGACAACAGGGCAGTTGTGCCTGTTCGTAGCGAATTGCTTATTCAGGCAGAAAGTCCTTGACGGACAGGTACCGCTCACCGGTATCGTAATTGATACCCAGTACTTTGGCGTTGGCAGGCAGCTCCGGAAGTTTTTTCGCTATCGCAGCCAGCGTCGCGCCGCTGCTGATGCCTACCAGCAGGCCTTCTTTTGTCGCCGCCTGGCGAGCATAGTCCAGCGACTCCGGAACTTCTACCGAAATAGTGCCGTCGAGCATGGCCACGTCCAGATTGGTGGGAATGAATCCGGCGCCGATCCCCTGAAGCGCATGAGGGCCTGGCTCGCCGCCCGCGATCACCGCCGAGGCACTTGGTTCGACGGCCAGCACCTTGATATTCGGCCACGTTTTTTTCAGGCTGCGGGCAATGCCGGTAATATGGCCGCCAGTGCCGACTGCGGTAATCAGATAATCCAGTCCTTCGGGAAAATCGTCGATGATTTCCTGGGCAGTGCGCTCGGCATGCACTTGTGGGTTGGCCGGATTGTCAAATTGCTGGGGAATCCAGGCCCCGGGGGTTTGCTCTGCAAGCTCAATGGCCCGCGCGATGGCGCCTTTCATTCCCTTTTCTTTGGGCGTAAGGTCGAACGAGGCGCCGTAGGCTGTCATCAGACGGCGACGTTCGATACTCATGCTCTCCGGCATAACCAGAATAAGCTTATAACCCTTGACTGCAGCGACCATGGCCAGACCCACGCCGGTATTGCCGGAGGTGGGTTCAATAATGGTCGCACCAGGCTTGAGTGCGCCCGATTGTTCGGCTGCTTCAATCATGGCCAGCGCAGCGCGATCCTTCAGAGAACCGCCCGGATTGGCGCGTTCTGCCTTGATCCAGACTTCTTGCGTGCCGGGGAACAAGCGGGAAAAACGAATATGTGGGGTATGGCCGATGGTATCGAGTACGGATTCTGCTTTCATAAATTGAGATGCGGAAGTTGATCGGAAAGAGCAAAATATAGCATACGTCTTGCGAACACAGACCCTGACTATTTTCACGCTGGGGTTTGTCCGGCTTTAGCGTGGGTTTTACCCTGTATTGCATTCAGGTTCTGGTCATCTGGATGATGGCATTGGCGGGGGGGGCAGGGCGTGAAATGGTGCTGCGGCAGGTCCCTGCTATACTGCAATTGAAATATAACAAAACCCGCGTTGCCAATATGATCAGCATGGTTGCCGACAAAGTCGATATTACGTCTGTGATAGACGACGAAGCCGATTGCCACACTGGTTGTTTGTACAACGAAAAACGAGGAAACCGACAATGGCGTCAGAAATGGAACTGGTGGGAAGGCTGGTCATGTCAGCGGCGTTGGGAAGCCTGATCGGCTTTGAGCGGGAGCGACTGTCCTGGGCGGCAGGTTTGCGCACGCATATGCTGGTGTGTGTGGGTTCGAGCCTCATGATGATCGTCTCCATCTATGGGTTTACCGACACCTTGGGCGACCATGTGACCCTGGACCCATCCCGGGTGGCCGCCCAGGTTGTTTCAGGGATCGGTTTTCTGGGTGCAGGCGCCATTCTGGCGCGCGGGCAGGTTATCCGCGGCCTGACCACCGCTGCCAGCGTGTGGTCTGTGGCTGGTATCGGTCTGGCGGTGGGAGGCGGACTGTATACGCCATCTATTGCCGCCACCTTGATCATTCTGCTTATTCTGGCGGGCGTCAAACCATTGGAAAAACGTTTCATTGCCTATCACCGTCGGCGTCATGTCACGATCAAGGTCAAGCGGGGGAAATTGACCCTGGGGTCGTTCAACCAAGCGCTGGGCGTGAGCGCCAACCGGGTCAAGCAATTCATCGTGCAGCCGGGCGAAGACGAAGAATATGACGAGGTATACGTGGTTTTTTCACGGATGTCATTGCAGGAATATGTTCTGATTCGAAAAAAATTCAATGACCTTCCCGGCATTGAATCCTATTCAGAAATGGATTCCGATGAGGAAATTGATCCCTATTCGTGGTGAATGAAGTACGTGGCGTACGACAGCACTAGGCAGCGACGGGCACTGGCCGGGCACGCAGCTCGTACAGGGTGATGCCGATACCGCTGGCGCAAATAATGCCGATGCCCAGCCACGTAATTGCGTCGGGAAACTGATTCCAGATCAGCCATCCCAGAACCGTGGCGCTGATGATCTGCAGATAAACGAAGGGCGACAGCAGCGAAGCAGGTGCGTGGCGGTAGGCCTGAATCTGCAGCAAGTGGCCCATGCCGCCCGTGATACCGGTAGACAGAAGCAGCAGCCATTGTTTGAGATCCAGCGTTGCCATGACTGACACGACTTCGTCCAGGGTAAACAGTGTGTAGCCCGTCAGGACAGCAGTGCCGAAAAAGCCGCTCCAGATCACGGTAGTCAGCGGGTTGTCGCCGGCCAGGCGCCTGTTGGCGATAAACTGCAAGGAAAAAATCACGGCATTGGACAGGCCGAACATGACGCCGATCGGGTCAAGGCCACCCGATGGACGGATAACAACCAGAATGCCAAGAAATCCCACAATCGCGGCAATCCACCGCGACAACATGGCTTTTTCCTTCAGAATCCAGGGCGCGACGGCCAGAAGAATAAGCGGGGCGATAAAGTTGATTGCGGTCGCTTGCGCTTGCGGCAAATAACGCAAGGTGGTGAAAAAGACCATGGTCGAGGTCAGCATGAACACACCGCGCAGCAATTGTTCTACGGGTTTTTTCGTTTTCAGGATCTGCCAGCCTTTGGCTGGTATGACAAGCGACGTGATCAATATGAGGTGTACCGAGTACCGGACCCAGCACAGCAAGAGCAACGGAACGCCCACGGACATCAGCCATTTGCCGGTGGCGTCCAGCATGGACAGAACCGACATCGCAACAAGCAGTGAAATAATTCCAGGCAGGGGGCTGGAGACGGATGCGGTCGGCTGATTCATGTGTTTCCGGAAAAACGGCGGCCGGGCTGGGGCGCAGCGTTCCGGCAAATGATACTGGGGAAAGCCCTGATTCCTATGGTAGAGGATTTACTCTGTTAATGCCAGCGCATGGCGCCGCCGCTGCCGTGTTCCGCTTCAAAGTGTTGCCAATATCACAAATGACACTGTCGTTTCCGGCGCGTGCGGGCCTGGGGCAATACGCGCTCGTCAAGCACCTTCCTGGCGAGCGCCGGTTCCGACATTCAGCTGTTGCCCTGAACAGCCAGACGCGACTGGTTGCGTGTGCGGAAATAATAGCCTGTTGCAGCAACCAGCAGAATCGCGATCAGCACCATTTCGAGCTGCAGGCTGGCGCCCAGCGCGTGTTGATAATCATGTCCGTGAAGCAGTGCCTGCGAGAATACGGCACCCAAAAGGGTCGGGCCGAATCCCATGGAGGCTTGCTGTATAGTCGACAGCATGGCGCTGCCGGCGCCTGCCTGTTCAGCAGGAATTTGCGACATACCGATCCGGTAGAATGCACCGACAATAAAGGCCTGTCCGATACCGATCAGAAAGGAAGGAATGGTCAGCGATAGCAGGTCCGGAGCGGGCCAGACCACCCGCAAGATCCAAAGCAGACACAGCAGACCCGGTATAACCATGGCGCAGCCCAGGATCAGCGTTGGAAGCAACCCGATTCGTGCAACCGTGCGCGTGCTCAGCAGCGAACCAACAAAAAACGCGACGCCCAGCGCAATAAAAGAATTACCCGATTGTAACGGGGTGAGGCCCGCGCCTGCCTGCAGTGTCAGCGCCAGAACGAACATGAAACCGCTCCAGCAAGAAAAAAACAGGATGGCCATGAAAAAACCGAAACGCACCGTTGGCAGCCGCGTCAGGGATGGGGGCAGCAGGGGAAGCGTACCTCGTTTTGCCTGATTGACTTCTGTTTTCCAAAGTGCCACTGCAAGCGGCAGCGCTGCGGCCATCGCAAGCAGCCAGGGCCACGACCATCCGACAGAAGGGCCCACGGCAACGGGCACCAGAATGCTGATAATCAGCAAAGCCAGCAAAATTGTTCCAGGCCAGTCGATTCCGGCCGGGTTCGAGCGCCGCGTTTCGGGAATGAAACGGGGTGACAGCAACAGCACAGCCGCGCAGACAGGAAGATTGATCAAAAAGATGCTGCGCCACTGCGATCCGGCAATATTTGCATGAACGAGAAACCCTCCCAGCACCTGGCCAATAATAAAAGACAGGCCGCCAATCGAACTATACAGACCAATAGCGCGCGAATGCGCGTGCCCTTTCAGGCAGACGTGAATGGTTGCCAGAATCTGTGGAACCATGAGTGCGGCGGCGATGCCCTGCAGGGTGCGGGCCAGCAGCAAAAAGTATATGGCAGGCGCTATACCGCAAAGCAACGAGGCGATGCCAAAGAGCAGCACGCCGATATTGAACAGACGCCTGCGTCCGTATATATCGCCCAGCCTGCCGCCCATGGCCAGCACGACGGCGAAGGCGACACCATACAAGGCCACCATCAGTTCAAGTTCATATTCGCTTGCGTGCAGCGAACGGGCAACGGAATCCAGCGCCACATTGATAATGGAAAAATCAATCTGCGGGAGAAACATACCGGCAAGCAGGACTGCTAGTCCGGCGCGACTCATTTGAGCGTTGTCATGGGTTGTATCAGCCATGGAAAAACCCTGGAGAAAAGTGATCAATGCGGTATTATGAAGATTCTTTTAAACGGGTACCAGAGCCTGTTTAGACTGGTATAAAAAGTGTCAGGCTGGTGTAGAAAAGGTTCATGATCAGGATGAAAAAATGAAAATGACAGAGGGCATATCCGCATTTATAACGCCTCGCGCAGGCGAACCCCCGAAAGAACCTGTTGACGACAGGGAAGACAGGGCGCAGGAACTGGGTGCATTTTTGCGTAATCGCCGCGAATGCCTGGACCCGGTTCGCTTGGGATTGCCTCGCTATGGTCGAATACGAACGCCGGGGTTGCGCCGGGAAGAAGTGGCACAACTGGCTGACATCGGCATCACCTGGTATACCAAGCTGGAGCAGGGAAGACCCATTCGGGTGTCGTCCAGAGTACTGCAGGCTGTTGCGTCGGCACTACAGTGCTCCGATACGGAAACCCGTTATTTGTTCACATTGGCCGGTCTGGCCAGTCCGGCATCGGAAGTGACAGGGAAAATTTGCCGTATGATGCCGGATGCGGTACAGACTATCCTGGACCATTTGCATCCGCTGCCGGCTGTCCTGCAAAGTGAGCGTTTCGATATCACTGCGTTTAATCACGCCTTTTGCTGCATGATTGATCGCGACCTGAACCAGGTCGCGATCCAGGATCGCAATTGTATTTATCTGACGCTGACCGACGACCGGGTCAGGGCGGTGTTGCATGACCAGGAGCAGATCATTGCACATATGGCGGCACGACTGCGAGCTCAAATGGCGGCGCACCTGGGGAATCCGGCATGGGAACGCACGCTTGAGCGCCTGCTTGGATGTTCCGCACAATTTGCTGATCTCTGGAATCGCAATCAAGTGTGTGCGACGGTCGATCATATTGTTCGCTATAAATATGCCGGCCTGGGGACGCTTGAAGTATTGCAGACCAACTGGTGGAGCATGCCGGTGGCTGGCGATCGGCTGCTGGTCTACGTTCCGGCCGATGAGCATAGTCGAAAGCTGCTCGATAAAAAAGTGGCCCTTGGACTGGATTGTGTCTCATGATTTCTGAACCGGTTAATCTGTCGCGTTTCGACCCCCAGACCCTCCGCCTTTTTCTGTTGGCAGCGCGTGCGCTGAATCTGACCCGTGCGGCCGATCATGCTCATATGACGCTGTCGGCGTTGAGCAAGCGTATTTCCGAACTGGAAAAGCAGATCGGGTGTGAGCTGTTCATCCGACGCGCACGCGGGCTGGAACTGACGCCTGCGGGCCACGCGCTGGTGGAACATGCACAATTGGTCATTGCTGCTGTTTCACGCCTGACATCGGATATGAATGCCTATTCTGCCGGGCTGCGCGGCCAGGTGCGAATTTGGGCAAATACGTCATCTGTGATTCAGTTTCTGCCAGGCGATCTGGCGGCGTTTTCCCGTGCGCATCCGGCGATCAGATTGAGCCTTGACGAAAAGCTGAGCCACGAGATTATTACGGCGCTCACGCAGGAACGGATCGATATTGGTATCTTTGCCGACAATATCCCAAGCGGCCTGGTTGAAAAATATTTCTATCGTCATGACCAACTGGTGGTGCTGGTACCGCGCGGTCATCCTCTGGGCAAGCGCAGGCGCATTCGATTTGCCCAGGTGCTGGACAATGACTTTGTGGGTTTGTCCGATGGCAGCTCGTTGCAAGTGAGGATGCAGGACGCCGCGCTGGCTGCCGGAAAAACGCTGCGACTGCGTGTTCAGGTCAGCAGCTTTGACGCGATCTGCAGGATGATTGAAGCGGGCTTGGGGGTGGGGCTATTGCCCCTGGAAGCGGTGCGCTCTGAAATTATCGGTAAAGGCCTGCACGCCTTGCCATTGGAAGACGAATGGGGGCAGCGCACGCTTTATGTGGGTGTTCGCAACGCCGCCGGGCTCAAGCCGGACGCACAGCGATTGCTCGATTTTCTGAAACAGGCTCACGCTCAGGTCAAATAAGGGTTTGGTCCTCCGCCGAACGATAAGCGGCGAACATATGCAGTGCCGGTCTGCGACCCGAATATGTGTTCGAATATCTGTCAGCCTTGAAAATCAGGAAAGGGTTGTCAGAAAATTAGCAATTTTCAAATAATCAAATTACGGTCATGATGGTGGCACTGAAATACATATACAGGTCACGCCATGTCAAAACCGCTGGATGGAATCAAGGTCCTGGAACTCGGGCAACTGATTGCCGGCCCCTTTGCCACCAAAATGTTGGGCGAGTTCGGCGCGGAGGTCATCAAGATCGAGCCGCCCGGCACGGGCGATCCCCTGCGCAAGTGGCGCATGCTGCACGAAGGCACCTCGGTATGGTGGGCCTCGCAATCGCGCAATAAAAAGTCGGTCACACTCAATTTGCATGAGCGGGAAGGGCAGGACGTCATCCGCCAACTGGTGGCTGATGTGGATGTCATTGTCGAAAACTTTCGCCCCGGTACGCTGGAAAAATGGAATTTGGGGTTCGAGGATCTTCGCAAAATCAATCCGCGCTTGATCATGCTGCGAGTGTCGGGCTATGGACAGACCGGTCCTTATAAGGATTTGCCGGGTTTTGGCGTCGTGGGTGAGGCTATGGGGGGGCTGCGCCATTTGAGCGGGGAGCCCGACAGGCCACCAGTGCGTGTCGGCATCTCAATTGGCGACTCGCTGTCTGCATTGCATGGCGTGATCGGCGTATTGCTGGCCTTGCGTCATCGGGATCAATTCAACGGCAAGGGCCAGGTGATCGACGTGGCCTTGTACGAATCTGTCTTCAATATGATGGAAAGTACTCTTGCCGAATACTCCGTTTTTGGACACGTACGTCAGCCTGCGGGAAGCAGTCTGCCCGGTATTACTCCCAGCAACGCGTACCGGTGCGCTGACGGCAAATATGCGCTGGTTGCCGGCAATGGCGACAGCATATTCAAGCGTCTGATGGCATTGATCGGCCGTGACGATATCGGCAATGATCCCGCTTTGGCACACAACGATGGTCGCGCCGCTCAGGCCGATTATATCGACGGCGTGATCGGACAATGGACGGCGCAGCATACGCTGGACGAGGTGCTTAGCCAATTGCACGAACACCGTATTCCCGGCGGCCGGATTTATGATGCCGCCGATATTGCCCAGGATCCGCATTACCAGGCTCGTCAGATGCTGATAGATGGAGAGCTTGAAGACGGCACGCCGGTGACGCTGCCGGGTGTGCTGCCCAAACTGAGCGCGACGCCGGGCGATGTGCGACGCCGCGCACCGCTGCTTGGCCAGGATACACAGGACATCCTGGACCGGCTCGGCATTGATGCAGCCACGCGTGAGCAATGGCGTGCGCGCGGCATCATCTGACGTACAGACTATACGGATCGACGCAAGGGCGTCAGGAGAACGACATGAAGAAACTGTTTATTCAGGAAGTAGCGCCCAGGGATGGTTTTCAGAATGAAGCGCGTTTTATCGATACGGAAGACAAAATTGCATTTGTCGATCAGTTGAGCCTGTGCGGCTACGCGAAAATCGAAGTCACTTCCTTCACGTCTCCGCGGGCCATCCCGGCATTGAAGGATGCAGAAGCGGTGATGCATCGTCTTCACAGAAACCCGGATGTGGTCTACACGGTGCTGGTGCCCAATATGCGAGGAGCAGAACGGGCCATGTCCTGCGGTGTGGATGAAATCAATCTGGTCATGTCAGTCAGCGAAACGCATAATCTTTCGAATCTTCGCATGAGCCGCGAGCGCTCCTTTGAACAGCTGGCCGCTGTGATTGAGGAAGTCAGGAACACAGATACGGCCATTAACGTGTCCTTATCAACCGTGTTCGGCTGTCCGATGCAGGGGGACATAGAACAATCTGACGTGCTGGGCTGGATCGACCGGTTTGCGCAATTGGGCGTCAACGGCGTCACGCTATGCGATACCACCGGTATGGCCTATCCGACACAAGTGGGCAGTCTGTTTTCAACTGTGATCGAGCGCTTTTCCGGCTTGCAGATCACCGCTCATTTTCACAACACACGCGGCATGGCGCTGGCCAATACCGTGACAGCGCTGCAGGCTGGTGTAGAGCGGTTCGACAGCTCGCTGGGCGGATTGGGCGGATGCCCCTATGCGCCCGGCGCCTCGGGCAACGTGACGACCGAAGACCTGGTGCATATGCTCGAATTGATGGGCTATGACACAGGGGTGGATTTGGCCGCCATTCTGGCAATCAGTCGTACGCTGGCGCCGCTGATCGGTCATGACGTCAACAGTCAGACGCTGGCAGCGGGGACCCGCATGTCGCTGCACCCGGTGCCTGAATATGTGCAGCAATTGCAGCATTCGCAGTGATCGAGCAAATTACAGACAACAACGGAGACTTTTATGAAACGTAGCTATATCCAATTACCGCTGCTAACGCTGGCCATCGCTGCGGCAACTGCCACGCAGGCAATGGCCCAGGAGTCGGCATATCCGCAACGACCCATTTCTTTGATCGTGTCGGCTGCGCCCGGTGGAACCACTGATCTTGCCGCCCGCATGATTGCGGATCCTCTCAGCAAGGAGCTGGGTCAGCCGGTGGTGGTGGAAAACAAGCCCGGCGCCTCGGGTGGCATTGCCGCCCAACAGGTTCTGCGCTCGAAACCCGACGGATACAACCTGTTGCTGCAGTATTCAGGCTATCAGGTAATTACGCCGAGCATTGAAAAAGTCAGCTGGGATCCGGTCAAGGACTTTACGCCAATCGCAAATGTATTGTCCGCACCGCAGGTACTGGTCGTCAAAAAGGATTTGCCGGTCAACAGCCTGAAAGAATTGGTGCAATATGCCAAGGATAATCCGGGCAAGCTCAACTACGCCTCCTCAGGCACGGGCGCGCTGCAGCATGTCGCAACGGAACAATTGAACCAGATGGCCGGCATCAAGACCACGCATGTTCCGTATAAGGGAACGGGACCTGCGCTGACCGATTTGCTGGCGGGTGTCGTGGATATGACTATCACCACACCGCCACCGTTGCTGCCGCATATTAAGTCGGGCGCGCTCAAGGCATTGGTTGTCACCAGCAAGGACCCGTTGCCTTCGCTGCCTGAAGTGCCGACCGCCAGTGCTGCGGGCTACCCCGATTTGCTGGTGTCGTCCTGGTTTGCCATGTATGGACCCAAAGGATTGCCAGAAGACGTTGTGAACCGGCTCAATACTGCAATCGCAAAGATTATGGCTACGCCGGAATATAAAAAGAAGGCTGAGACGCTTGGTGCCACCGCCGAATATATGAACGCGCAACAATTGGGAACCTATACGGGTGAGGAACTGGTTCGCTGGAAAAAAGTGATCGATGCGGCGGGCATCAAGGGCGGTAATTAAGTACTTTGATTTGTCCCAAGCGTGCCTCTGCATACTTTTGCAGAGGCACGCTGTGCACCACAGTTGACATAAAATCTTTCGTTGCAACGGTACACATTCTATATCCCGGCCTGCAATGCATATATGATATCGGCATATTTTTTTACCGACCGGGAGACAAAATTGAAATACAGCCTATTGGCCATCATGATGGCCATGACATCGGGTAGCGTGCTGGCGGCATATCCGGAAAAGCCCATTACCATGATCATCCCTTTTCCACCGGGACAGGCGACCGATACGTTTGCGCGTGCGCTGGCCGATGAGTTGGGCAAGGCGGTCGGGCAGCCTGTGATTACAGAAAACAAAGCAGGGGCGGGCAGCAATATCGGCATGCAACAGGCGGTACGAGCCAAACCGGATGGCTACACGATTGTCGTTGGTGGCAGTGCGGCAGCAGTTAACCAGACTCTTTATAAAAACCCGGGCTACGGTCTGGAGAAAGACCTGAAAGCCGTATCGGGCGTGTTTGCCGTGCCTCTGATATTCCTTGCCAATCCCAAGACGCAAATACGATCCCTGCAAGATGTCGTAGATAAATCGAAAGCAGAACCTGAATCACTGGCCTACGCCAGCGCGGGGATTGGCGGAACCCAGCATTTGTCCGCGGAAATGTTCCAGGCTGGCACGGGTATCAAGCTGCGGCATATCCCTTACAAAGGCAGCGGCCCGGCCCAAACGGATTTTATCGGAAACCAGGTTCCATTGATGGTCGATTCGGTCACAGCGGCCCTGCCTTACATCAAAGATAAAAAGGCTGTTCCTCTGGGGGTGACAACCAGCAAACGCCTGGAGGCCTTGCCCGATGTGCCGACCGTTGGCGAAACGGTTCCTGGGTTCGAGGCCATTGGCTGGGCGGCCGTATTCGTACCGAAAAACACGCCAGCCGATATCGTTGAAAAACTGAACACTGAAATTGTCAAGGCACTGAAAGGTCCGAAACTGTCTGCCTTTATTTCAGACCGTGGCGCGGTGCCCATGCCGCAAACCACGGAGCAGGCCGATGCGTTCATTAAAGCGGAAGTGAAAAAGTGGGGCAAGGCGGTTACCGATTCAGGTGCGACGGTAGACTGACGCACCTGATTATCCGGGGCAGTGATGCTGCCGTGGGGTTTTGAATGCGTTAACTGTTTTAGCGCGTTTTGCGAAAGGTCAGGTTGATGCGATTCGAGCCGAGCAGGGGGTGGGGGTTGTCTTTGAGCGGCAGTACGCCGTGGTAGCGCAGACGGTCTGGGCCGCCCCAGACAACCACATCGCCATGAAAGAGCGGAATTTTCTCGGGACGGTCGCTGCGTTTGTGTCCGCCAAACTGAAACAGAGCGGGCATGCCAAGCGAAACTGACACGATGGGCGCAGAAAAATCGGTTTCATCTTTGTCCTGGTGCAGGCTGAGCCGGGCACCAGGCACATATCGATTGATCAGACAGGAGTCGGGTTCGAAACCGTCGTAACCACATCGGCGGGCGGCAGCCTGAGCGAGTGCCAGAAAAACATCTGGCATGGGTGGCCATGGCTGGCCGGTTTCAGGGTCAATGTCCGCATACCGATAGCCCTTGCGATCGGCGGTCCATCCGACCAGGCCGCAGCAGGTCAGGCCGACCGACATCGTGTAGCCGCCGGGCGTAATCATGTGTCGAAATGGAGAGTGCCGGCGAATTTGGCCAAGCGCTTCAAGTATCGGATCGACATGAGCACTTGCATATTCCCGCAATACCCACGCGCCTTCCCCCAATTGCTGATCAGCGGCAGACAGGGCTGGATTGGGCAAAGCGTCAGGTGCGAAGAGAGAATGATTGCTCATGTCAGTAACAGTTCGAAAACAAATCTAAATGATATCGCGGGGCATATGGGGCATCGCAGCAATACAGCGGATGAAGCACAAGGGTGCGACAGCCTATGCTGGCTGTGGTTTAATATTCACACTGCCCGGGGAATGCCCCCGCTTGGTAAATTATACTGTATAAATATATAGTATTTAATATGTGATTCCCCATGTCTGACAAAACGCCACAGCCTTCCTATCTTTCAACTCCGATCCTCCTATTGATGGCGATTGCTTGCGGGCTTTGCGCAGGTGGAAACTATTTTAATCAGCCGCTGCTTCATTCGATATCAGTCGGCCTGGGCATCTCAGAAACACAGGCGGCAATGACGGTCACGGTGGCGCAGGTCAGCTATGCGCTGGGACTACTGTTCATTGTGCCGCTGGGCGACAAATTTGAACGCAGAAAGCTGGCGGTAGGGTTAATGACATTGGCCGCCATCGGACAATTTATCAGTGGTTTTGCCGTCAACAGCGCGATGCTGTTTACCGGCGTAGGCATGGCGGGCCTGTTTTCAGTTGCGGCGCAGGTGCTGGTGCCGATGGCGGCGATTCTGTCTGCGCCGTCCCGCAGTGGGCGGGCGGTTGGCATGGTCATGAGTGGATTGCTTACCGGTATTTTACTGGCTCGTAGCGTGGCAGGGTTATTGTCGGGCATTGGCGGATGGTCGACCGTTTATCTGGTCTCAGGCGTCATCATGCTTGCCATTGCACTATTGTTGTGGCGCAAGTTGCCGGCCTCAAAGAATCCGCACACGGCGGGGTATGCGTATATTCTTGCTTCACTTTTCACGTTGTTGCGTGAGCAGCCGCGCCTGCGCACGCGGGCGTTGATGGGCGGGCTGGGGTTTGCTTCGGTCAGTGCGCTGTTTTCAACCATGGCGCTGTTGTTGGCCGGGCCCGCACATGGGCTTAGCGATGTCGCCATTGGCCTGGTCGGCCTTGCCGGTGTCATGGGTGCATTGATGGCGTCTTTGGGCGGCCGACTGGCCGACCGCGGACTGGGCGACACCGTAACTTCGGTCAGCGTCATACTGCTGCTGGTCAGCTGGGTGTTGCTATGGTTGGGGCACGATAATCTATGGTGGTTTATCGCTGGCATGCTGGTCATCGATATGGCGCTACAGGGTATTCATATCAATAATCAGACCGTGATATTTGCACTGTCGCCGCAGGCAAGATCACGACTGAATGCCGTTTATATGACCAGTTATTTTATCGGCGGAGCGTCGGGCTCAACGCTGGGAACCGTCGCATGGACGTATGGAGGGTGGGCGGGTACCTGTGTGCTGGGCGGTATTCTGGCCATCCTGGCAGGCGCGGCCACAGTGACTGACCGCTATGTCAAATCACGTATGTTGAACGATAAATTGCCTGCTGCGGCGACCGGGCAGTGACGATTATCATGCTTCAATGACAGTTGCCGTATCTTTTACCTAAGTTTTTTAATCAACAAGGAGACAAATCAATGAAAATATTCTACTCAGCGGCCTCGCCCTTCGTGCGCAAAACCATGATCGTTGCCGAAGAACTGGGAATCGTAGATCGCATTGAGCGCCTGCCGGCAGCGGCCAGTCCCGTATCCCGTGACAGGACAATTATTCCATTCAATCCGCTGGGTCAGGTACCTACATTCATGACCGATGACGAACAGGTTTTGTTCGATAGCAAGGTCATTTGTGAATATCTGAATGACAAGTTCGGTGGCAAATTGTTTGGAGATGAACATACACGCTGGTCTGTGCTGACAGATCACGCCGCGGCTGACGGAGTGATCGCAGCCTCATTGCTGGTGCGCTACGAGTTGCTGGCCCGCCCCGAGGCCTTGCAATGGAACGAGTGGATAGACGGACAAACCGACAAAATCACCACTGGACTGCAGTACTTTGAAGATAAGGCCGCGACACTGGAAGACAGAATAGATATTGTCACGATTACGCTGGCTTGCGCCTTTGACTATCTGGACTTCCGTCTGCCTGACTTTAACTGGCAGAAGCGCTTTCCGGCGCTCAAGGCCTGGTATGACAAATTTTCGGTGCGCCCAAGTATCGCGACCACGCGTCCCAAATAAAGCAGGCGAACCGGTCCAGTGCTGGCCAGGCGGCATTTACAGACGATTTGAGGCAGGCAACGCGGGGAGATGACATGACAGGCAGAAGGAAATTTCTTCAGTTCATGGCCATGGCCGGATACAGTGCCCTTGCACCGACCGCGCTACGCGCCCAGCAGGGCATGGAGCAGTTCTATGACTTGCCGGCGTTTGGTAATGTCAGTATTCTGCATATCAGCGACCTGCAGGCGCAATGGAAGTCGCTTTATTATCGGGAACCCGATTTGCAGTTGGGCGGCGGCAAGGGCAGGGATCGCCCTCCGTATGTGACCGGCGACGCTTTGCTGCAATATTACAACCTGATGATCGGTTCGGCTCAGGCCTATGCTTTCAGCAATGTCGATTATGAAGCATCCGCAAGCGATTATGGCAAGCTGGGTGGCGCAGCGTATCTGATGTCGCTGATCGGGATTGTTCGACAGTCCCGCAAGGATGCCTGGCTCCTGGATGGTGGCAATGGCCGACTCCATTCGTCGGCACCATGGGCCAGTGCAGATGTCTCGGATCCGATCATCGCTGCCTTGGGCATCAACGCTGCACTGCCAACGGGCATACCTGTGAAAGAGGTTGAGCCTGTGCACGACGTTGAGTATATCGCCCATAATTTAGTCGACAAGGATGCCGGCAAGGCCCCGTTTGCACCTTATACGCTGACGCAGATGAATGGTGTTTCTGTTGCTGTGATTGGCCAGGTTGCGCATAATGAATTATCGAATCAAGTGCAAGAGCACAGCGTGGTTGCACTGGAGTCTGCATCGGAGTTGAAATCTGAGTCCGATTCGGGCTCCAAGCCTGACCCAGTCTCGGATCCTGTATCGACACCCGGGTCTGACTTTGTTGCCAAACTGGATGCTGCCGGTTTGCAACAGATCGTCAACGAGGTTCGACAAAAGGGAGCGCGCGCCGTCTTGCTATTGTCGCGCGCGGGTGTCGAGGCTGATTTGAAACTGGCTTCACGCATTACCGGTATCGACGTGATTCTTGGCGGCCGCTCTGTCACGCCGCTTCCGGAACCCATTTCAGTTTCGAACAAAGCAGGCAAAACACTGGTCACCAATGCCGGTGCGCAGGGCCGTTTTCTGGCGGTGTTGGATATGAAGGTCGGAAAAAAGGGAATGACAGATTTCCGCTATAACTTGCTGCCAGTGGTGGAAAGCTTTGTAAAGCCGGACCGACGTGTTGCCGCACTGATTGACCAGGCCTATTTGGCTTCGAAGGATAAGCTGGCGGAAAAATTAGCGGTTTCTGAAAATTTGCTGTATCGACGAGGCATGTTTAACGGCACTTGGGACGAGGTGTTGCTGCAGGCCATGTTGCAGGAAACCGGCTCGCAGGTGGCGCTGTTCCCAGGATACCGCTGGGGCGCCACCGTACCGGCCGGCACAACCTTGACCCGGGAGGATGTCATTAACCAGACTGCGCTGGGCGAAGAGAATATTACATACGGACTGCTGCGTGGCGACGATATTTTGAAATTGCTCGAAGAGGCGGCTGATGACTGTTTCAACGTTGACGCCTACAAGCGCACCGAAAGAGATATGCTGAGAACCGGGGGGGTGACATATGGAATTGATCCGCGGCAAGCGAAAGGTCGGCGTATTACGAATGTAATGATTGAGGATAAACCCCTGGAGTCGGATGGTTTTTATAAGGTGGTCACATGGGGCGTATCGGTGAAATTTGAGTCGCAAACACAGCGGTCGCTTGAAAGCGAGATGGACCTGGCGGCCAATGATCGGGTAGAGGAAAGGAAAGAAAAGTCGGAGGCCGCGAAAGAACCGTTAGATTCTTCGGGTGGTAATGGCAATAACACTGGCGCGAATGCCGGCCAGTCCCAGTCCCTACAAGATTTGGTTGTGAAATACCTGAAACAGAAAAAGAACATTGCCACTGTGAAAGCGTACCATCCGGATGTCGTTCATTCCATCCGGTAAGGTTTACTGTTATTGCAGAAAAAACTCGATGTGTCGCATGACAGTGTGCCCCTTTGTACTGCCAGATTCACTTCGGCGTGTCACCTGATTCAGCATGCAGTTCCGCGAAAACTTCCCGGGCTGCGATGAGAGCTTCGCGAACGAGCGGCGCGCCGAGATAGCCAAGCAGATGCAAAAGCACTTCCACCAATTCATCTTCTGTCCAGCCGTGATTACGTGCAAACCGTATGTGCACTTTCAACTCGGGAAATCTCCCGGTGGCAGTATCGGACACGACGCATACAAGAGTACGGGTTTTCAAATCAATGCCCGGTCGAGACCATAGCGTGCCAAAGAGCATTTCCTGTGTCAGTTCACCAAATTTTTCCATGACAGGATCATCGTAAACTTCTTTGTCCAGTCTGTCCGCATAGGCTTTCCCAACAAGTTTACGACGCATTTCACGTCCTTTTACGCGTAATGGGCTGTCGGTCATGTAATCTTCTCCTGGTTAGAATGTTCAGATTTACGCTCGCGCATTTGCAGACCCGTAGTAGAACGCCGTCTGCAAATGGATTCGTATTAATCTGCCGATATCTTGTATTTGTTAACGATGGGACGCCATTTATCTACCTCTGCCTTCACCAGTGCTTCAAATTCCTCAGGCGTTGATGGGGCGGCAGTCATGCCAAGCGCAGCTAATTTCTCTATTACCGCTTTATTTGACAAAATTTCCCTGAGCGTCTGGTTCATGTCTTTCACGATATTTTCCGGAAGCGCTTTAGGACCTTCTATTCCGGTCCATGGCTGAGAAGAGAAAGCATATCCCTCCTCGATGGCTGTGGGTATGTCGGGCAATTTTTGGTCTCGATGTTCACTGAACACCACCAGAACTTTCAGTTTTCCTGATTTGATTTGAGGCATGTAATTGCCTACCAATCCCATCCCGGCATCAAGCCGTTCACCCAAAAGATCCTGGAGTACTTGCGGCGGGCCCCGGTAAGGAACAATATTGAACTCGACTTTTGCCATGTCCTGTAACGCCAGTTGGGTCATATGCGAATATGATCCGGTGCCCGGACTGCCCATTTGTACCTTTCCCGGGTTGGCTTTTGCATACTGAATAAACTCTTTGAGATTGTTTACCGGCAAATTGTTGCGCACTACCAGAACAGACGGATCTTTATTGGTGACAGATATAAAAGTAAAGTCGGTCAGTGGGTCGTATGGGAGCGACTTAAACGTCAGTATGTTGTTAGCGGCGGGTCCAGGTGTAGTAACGATGAATGTGTATCCATCAGGTTTGGAGCGAGCTACATGGCTTTGCGCAATATTGCCTGACGCGCCGCTACGGTTTTCTACAACCACGGTATTGCCATATTTTTTATGAATGCCATTTGCGATAATTCGTGCAACCACATCAAAGCTTGAACCGGGAGGCCATCCCACTATCAGCGTCATGGGTTTATCCATTGGCCATTTGGCCTGAACTGACGATGTTCCTGCCAATACGGTTAGCGTCGCCAAAATCATAGTGCTCAGGCAGCGGCACCAAAAATCTGTATTGATCAATCTGGACATGTATAGTCTCCTTTAATTCTTTTAGTAAATTTAGTCACATACTTTTCGAATATTTCAATTACAGGACACGGTTACGCAAGATACTTTTAGTTTGTTGATTTTTCACAGTGGTGGCTTGAGAGGTGGACTCGAGATAAAGTGGACGGCTCAGTGGGAAACAACGAACTGATTCTAAAAACCTAAAGCGTTGCCGTCCATGCGCCTTTTGTGCTCTCCGTGTCCCGATAATCCGTACAATCGTTTTCTCGCGAGAACGGTCATTTTTTTATCCTGTTATTTCAGGCACTTGAGAAGAGTATTTCAATTGCTGAACTGCAGTATGTATGGCACATGATGGTTTTCCCGAAATTGACCGCATAAATCACAAGCAGCATATTCAGAACCTCGACGGATTCTGAAAAGCGGGCACCGAGAATGCCAGCAACTGGCAGATGCGATAGGAAGCAGCAAGCACACCAGAAACTCCCGGGTAACGCAAAGTCGCGACGAGCTTGTTCGAGCTGTGATGACAGATAAGCGTCATTTGTGAAAAACAGAGACGCAATTGATTCTATCCAAAGGACATACATGAAAATCAACCGCAGAAGTTTATTACTGAGTGCCGCTGCGCTCCCTTTCTCCGTTGCCCATTCCGCTGGTGCGCAAACCTCCAAAATCAACAACATGCGGTCAGAATCGGATAAAACTAAATATCTGAATTCAGATGAGCGAGCGACTGCAACCGACATGGTGTTGGATGGAATTGGGCAGAGACGCTTTGAAGAGCTTCCCGCGGCAATCACACATGAAAGCAAGCGAGCATTGATTAACTGGTTTGGCTGTACATTGGGTGCCGCTCGGTCCGATCCGGTGGGTCTTGCCGCGCAGACAGTGGCGGCCGGAATGACGCCGGTATACGGTATGCAGACACTGACATCTGCAACAGATGCAGCATTTTTGACTTGTCTGAGTTCTGCCGTCTATGCCTTTGACGATACTCACGTCCCGACGATTACCCATCCAACCGGGCCGGTCGCTTCTGCATTGCTGGCGCTTGCGCACAATGGTCACAAAATTTCAGGAAAAGATTTTCTGACCGCATTGACGGCAGGGCTGGAAGTGTCGTGCAAATTGGCTAATGCCTTAACGCGCTATGCACCGAAACCCAACTTTGGCCTCTATTTGACGGGAATTACAGGGCCGGTAGGCGCAGCAGCGGCGGGCGCCATGGTGCTGCGTGCGAATCGTGCCGTGACAGGGTGGGCCATTGGCCTGGCTGCGACACAAGCTGCGGGTCTGCGGGCGACACATGGTGCCATGTCAGGAATGGTCGTGCCTGCATTCGCCGCCAGGGACGGTTTGCATGCGGCATTGCTTGCACAGGCGGGATTCACCTGCACCGCCGACGTGATAAGCGGCAAGCGCGGATTGATTGCCGCTTATGCGCCGGGTGCCGACTGGCGAGCGGCTTTCGCCAGCCTGGGTACGGATTTTGAAATTGAACGTGTGTCCTATAAACCGTATCCGTGTGGGGTGGTAATTCATCCATTGTTGAATGTTCTGAGCCGCGCAGCGTTGCCGACTATGACCAATAATCAAGTACAGGAGGTTCAGGTGCAGGTGAGCTCCAAAACAAAAACACTGGTGGATGATCCGCAACCTAAGGATATGTTTGCTGCGATTGTGAGTGCCCAACACTGGATTGCATTGTCAATTCTGGGTCTGCCATTGGGTATTGATGGTTTGCAGCAAAAGCAGATCGATGACCCCGAGATACGGGCGATGAGACAGAAAATAGCGCTGGTGGCTGATGATATGCTGGAGGTTACCGACTGTGTCATCACGATAAAGCACGCAGAACAGCAACAGCAGGTGCTGCGTGCAAGCAAGGAAGATCAGGCGGAAATGTCGCTCAGCGATTCGGCACTTCAGGAGAAGTACCTGAACCAAGGGCGTAATGCAATGGACGAGACCAGTCTGAAAAAATTACTCGCTCTGATTCTTGATATTGAGCAATCAAATGACATCGGTCGCGACATTGCCGCGATCGTGCAGCCCGTCCAGTGAACGAACAGCCTCCATGCTGAAGGCGTGACTACGCTACACCACTGAAGGTTTCAGACCCGGCCAGACCTGCCTTGCTGCTTCCATAAACCCGACAATCAACGGGTCCTTTTTACGGCTGGCCTGATGCGCAATAAACAGGGGAAGTTCTGTAGTGCCCAGCGGTGAAATGGTAAGAATACCTTCAGCTTCATCTTCAAGCGCGTGTTCCTCGCGCATCAGCATGAGGCCCATACCGGAAAGCAGCATGGAGCGGGCCAGGGAAGAGTTGTCAAAGCGAACGGCCGTATTCAGTTTCAGCCCGCGCGTTTCAAAAAGCCCGGCAAGCATGTCGGAATAGGCTCTGCTACTATCCATGGGCGTGATCCAGGGCATGGCGGCAAGCGTTTTCCAGTCCGCACTCTGAATCTGTTCCTTCCATTCGACCGGTCCCACAATCCGAAAGCTGATTTTTGTCAGTTCGTAATGGATCAGGCTTGGGTCCAGAGAAGGGCCCAGCATAACTCCCACGTCCAGTTCGCCAGTTTTGAGTTCCTGGCGCGTGCCAGCGGACTGCCTGGCGCGCAGATCAATTTGCACTAGCGGATGCAGGCGATGCATGGCGGCTACGATTTGTGCGACACGGCTGACACTTGGATCGCTGCTGGAGCTGACGACGAGCTTGCCTTCCATTTTGCCGCGCAGTTCGCGGGCAAACGCGTTAAATGCGTTCGCGTCATTCAACAAATCACGAGCCCGACCAAGCAGAAGCTCGCCCGCGCTGGTCAGTTTCAGACTTCGATTGGTTCGTATGAACAGCTCGATATCCAGATTTTCTTCTATGGCGCGCACGTGTGCGCTCGCGGCAGACTGACTCATATGCAGTCGCTCTGCAGCGCGGGTGAGATGCTCTTCCTCTGCGACTCCAACGAACGTGCGCAACTGAGCGAGATCAATCAGCATGAGGTCATGACTCCTGTATTTATTTTAATGATTCTATAAATATCAAATACTGGTCGTGCTGCACTGATTTCTGAGTCAGGTCTGTTGAAACACAAGCGAAATTTTCAGGGTTCGGAAAACAAGGACACGGCGTCCTAAAAATCGCCATGGACCAGTATGCGAACTTGATTCTACACTAAATCAAACTTGCAAAGCGTCCGATTCAATTGCCGTATGGCATGAGGAACCCGGTGTTTGCTTATTGATCCAGAACCAGAATTTCAAGAGCCATTATGTCCCACAAAAATCGTGCCACCGCCAGCGGGAAAGTGTCAAAGCAGTCGCTGGCGCAATTTCGTTTTGCGGATTATGTCCGGGCCGACGATGTGATTGGGTGGCCCCAAGGACCGGGAGAACCACGGGCATTAACGGAGAAGCTGGTTTCGCAGCGTGCCGGGCTGCCTCCATGTGCGCTGCTTTTCGGACTGAGTGTCTCTGACACGCTGGACCAGGGGCTATCTGACAATTTCCAGTTTCATGCGCTGAACGGCGCGGGTACGGCCCGCAAAGTGACGGGATGTGCCCGCATTTTTCCATCGCATGTCAGTGCGCTTCCACGGTTGTTCAGGTCGGGAGCGCTACGGATTGACATTGTCCTTATTCAAGTGGTTCCGATGCCGGGCGGCAAGTATTCGCTTGGCGTCATCGCTGATTTTATCCAGGCCATGATTGATCGCGCGCGGCTGGTCATTGCCATTGTCAACCCCGCACTGCCCAGGATGGGCAACGATGCGCTGGTTGACGCGGCCGATATCGACATTCTTGTCGACGGCGATGATCACATTCTGGATATGCCGGATCCGAAACCCTCCGAGGTGGAACGTCAAGTGGCGCTGCAGGTTGCTGCACTGGTTCCCGACCGGGCCACCGTGCAAATGGGTGTCGGAACGTTGCCGACCGCAGTGGCGCATGCGCTTTGTGATCATCGGGAGTTGGGCGTACACAGTGGCGTGGTTTCCGATGTGCTGGTCACGATGGTTGAAAAAGGGGTGGTCACGAACGCCCATAAGGGATGCGATGCAGGTCTGAGCGTGACTGGCGGCCTGTTTGGTACACAACGCCTGCGCGATTTTGCGCAACAGAGCGGTCTGGTGTCGTTGCGCAGTGCAGAGTATACGCATAGCCTGACAACTGCCGAGGCGCTGCAACGTTTTCATACGATTAACTCGGCGATTGAAATCGATTTGACGGGGCAGATCAATGCAGAGGTTGCTGGAAATCGTTATTTGGGCGCATTGGGCGGGCATGCCGATTTTGTCAGGGCTGGCACATTATCGCCGGGCGGGCGTTCCATTATCGCGATCCCATCCGCGACGTCGGACGGCAAACATTCCAGACTGGTCGCTTCATTGGGTATGCGGCCGGTGACCACTTCGCGCGGAGATGTGGACATCGTTGTGACCGAGTACGGCGTGGCGCATTTACAGGGTTGTTCCCTGCAGGAGCGGGTGCAGCGTCTGATCGCCATTGCGCATCCGGCGCACCGTGACGCCTTACTGGCGCAAGTACAGGAAATGAAAAAAGCACAGGGGTTTCAATGAGCAGCGAAATTGTTGTTAAGAATCTTGGCGAGCATGTTTATGAGATCTGGATGAATCGTCCGGATCGCATGAATGCGCTTGGCAAAGAAACAGTGATCGAATTCAGGCTGGCGATTCGCGATGTTGCAAGACGAAATGCGCGCGTCGTCCTGATACGGGGCAGTGGGCGTGGTTTTTGCGCCGGCGCCGATCTTAAGCAACGAGCCGAGATGAATTTTTACGAGCGTCTGGATCATAACGCAGGTATCAACGATGTTGTGAACGCCATAGCAGAGGCACGCTTTGTCAGCATCGCCGTAATGAATGGCGTGGCGCTGGGTGGCGGGCTGGAGCTTGCCATGGGATGTGATCTGCGTTTTGCAGCCAGCGGTATTTCTCTTGGATTGACCGAGAGCCGGGTCGGCGCGTTCCCGGGAGCGGGCGGCACACAACGGTTGCCGCGACTGGTGGGCGTCAGTCGCGCTCTGCAAATGATGCTCAGCGGCGAGCCCGTGAGCAGCGAGTATGCGCTTTCGATTGGGCTGGTCAACGAAGTTATCGAACAGGATCAACTGGAAGCGCGAGCCCACGAGTTCGCCAACCTGCTGGCAGGACGGTCTGCGCCGGCCATGGATCAAATCAAAAGACTGGTATATCGCGGGATAGAGCGACCGCTGGAAGATGCATTGCGCATGGAGCGAGCAGCGCTGCCTTCAATCCTCGGTTCGGCAGATTACGCTGAAGGCTTGGCCGCTTTTGCCGAAAAACGTCCTCCCACATTTACGAGTGTGGTCGAGTGATCTCTTTATCTATTACACATCGTTAAAACACATTGCCTCAATTGTGAGGGCAGAGATTTCAATATTTTATTTTCAAGCAGGGGAGTACAACATGACAAATCCGAAATTACAACTGACATCTGAACAGCGTGCGCTGGTGGGTACGGTGCGGGAACTGGCTCGCGACAAATTCCAGGGGAGGGCGATGGATTACCTGGATGGTACGTTCCCCATGCAGAACATGAAAGACCTGGCCGATATTGGAGTTCTGGGCATGTCTATTCCCGAGCAATACGGCGGTTCGGATATGTCTGTTTTTGATACTGCCCTGGTCATCGAGGAAGTGTCGAAGGTATGTTATGTGACCGCCATGGCCCTGATGGGTGAGGTCGGCGTACAGGTCCGCGTGATTACCAATTTTGCACCGGAAAGCATGAAGAAGGAGATTCTTCCCAAAGTGTGCACCGGCGAGGCGTTGCTGGCGGTCTGCATGACGGAGCCGCATGCCGGCACCGATGTACCCAATTACAAAACAAATACCACCATGAAGGGTGATCGTGCGGTGGTGAACGGTGTCAAGACGCTGATCAGCCGTGCAGATGAAGCCGAGTGGTTCGTGGTCTTCAGTCGCATCGACAACCAGCCGGGCCGTGATGGTATCGGATGTGTGCTGGTCAATCGCAATACGCCCGGATTCAGTGTGACGGCGCGATATCACACCATGGGTGGAGAGAACCTGGCCGAAATTCGTTTTGAAAATTGTGAAGTGCCGGCGGAAAACGTGATCCTTCGTGAGGGTGGATTCAAAAAACTGCTGTCGGCCTTCAATACGCAGCGCTGTCTTAACCCTAGCGTATCCCTGGGACTGGCCGAGGGCGCTTTCCAGGAAGCGATCAAGTATGTGCGAGATCGTACGATTTTTGGCAAAACTGTCGGCGAGTTTCAGGGTATTCGCTGGAAACTGGCCGAAATGTACCGCGATATCGAAGCCGGAAGAAGCCTGCTGTACCGTGCCTGCCTGACCGCCAATCCTTTTCCTGATCCGCATGAAGCGGCGATCGCCAAAATGTTTGTCAACGAAATGGCCATTCGCGTCACCAGTGAAGCACTGCAGGTGCATGGAGGTTATGGTTTCACCGACGAATATCCGGTCTCGCGGTTTTACCGCGGCGTGCGTTACGGTACGCTTGGTGGCGGCGCTACGGAAACGCTGAAAGATCTGGTCGGAAAAAAATTGATGGAAGATTTTGATCCGGTGGATGGCTTTCTGTCCCAGGGAACATTCTGATATGAGATCACTGCTTTTTATTCCAGGTCACGATGAGCGAAAGCTGCAAAAAGGCCTTGTTTGCGGAGCCGATGCATTAATCCTGGATCTTGAGGATGCCGTACCCGCAGCGGAAAAAGCACAAGCACGTGAAGTGACCTGCGCCTTTGTTCGTGCCCACCGTGAGCTGCCGATTTTTGTCCGCGTCAACTCGCTGTCGTCCGGTCTGCTGCAGGACGATCTGGCGGCGGTGGTGGCTGCGCGCCCCTATGGCATCATGTTGCCCAAATGCGAGGGGGGCCAGGACCTGGCCACGCTGGATGCGGCCCTGACCAAGCTGGAAGCAAGTGAACAGATTCAGACCGGCTCTATCGTGGTGCTGCCGGTGGTGACCGAAAGCGCGATTGCTGTTCTCAATTTACCCACCTATCCACGACAGACCGAAAGCCGCCTGTGGGGCATGCTTTGGGGCGGCGAAGATCTGGCAACCGATATGAGCGTACCCGCCAATCGTTGCGAGACAGGGCAGTACACGGCATTGTTTCAAATGGCGCGCTCCATGACCTTGCTCGCCGCCGCTGCGGCGCGTGCGGTTGCGGTGGATGCCGTCTATACGAATTTTCGGGATACCCAGGGACTGCGTGCGGAAGCCGAGCAGGCTCGACGCGACGGTTTCAAGGCCAAGGCCGCGATACATCCTGACCAGGTTCCGATCATCAACGAAGTATTTCAAGTGTCATCGGCAGAACTGGATTATGCCCGTCAGGTGGTGGCTGCCTTCGAGGCAGCACCCCAGGCCGGTTCCGTTTCCATAGATGGGCAAATGGTTGACCGACCCCATTACGTGGCTGCCTGCCGCCTGCTTAACGTGGCAGTCAGCGCAAATCCATTATGAATGAAAGAGGCAGCATGCAGAAAGCACCGCAAAAATTACCCCTTGATGGCATTGTTGTCATCGACCTTTCGCACGTCTACAACGGGCCCTATGCCACCTTTCTGATGGCGATGGCCGGCGCAGAAGTCATAAAGGTTGAGCCGCTTGGCGGAGAACATCTGCGCAGTCGTGGAGATATGGGCGGGGCCGATTTGCCTTTTGCCATGCTCAACTCCAATAAAAAACCGGTAACGCTGAATCTGAAAGAGGCGGCTGGTCGTGCGTTGTTGACCGAGCTGGTCCAGCGGGCTGATATTCTGGTTGAAAATTTCGCACCAGGTGTGATGGATCGCCTGGGTGTCGGGGCCGCGCAGCTGCTTGAAATCAATCCGAGGCTCATTTACGGATCAAGTTCAGGCTATGGCAAATCAGGTCCGTATCGTGATTATCCGGCGATGGACCTGGTTATGCAAGCTATGTGTGGCGTCATCGATTCCACAGGCTACCCCGACCAGCCGCCGGTGAAGGCCGGCGCGGCGATCTGTGACTTCATGGCGGGGATCCATTTGTATGGAGCCATCATGACCGCCTTGTATGAAAGAACACAAACCGGCCAGGGCAGGGTGGTTGAAGTATCCATGCAGGACGCGACATTTGCTTCCCTGGCTTCCAACCTGGGCATGTTGCATGCCCGGGGTGACGCGGCACCGGCACGTACGGGCAACCGTCATGGAGGGCTGGGCATTTCTCCCTATAACGTGTATCCGACAGTGGATGGCTATGTGGTGCTCAATGCCCCCGGTGATCGACACTTCTACGCCATCCTGGATGTCATTGGATGTCCTGAACTCAAGAATGACCCACGCTTTGCAAACCGTTCGGCGCGTGTCGCCCATACGGCAGACGTCGACAATCTGATTGAATCGTGGACACGGAAAATGAAAAAAGATGAGGTTGCGGAGCGGATGCTCAACGGCAAAGTCCCTTGCGCGCCGGTACGCAAGTTGCAGGAGGTGCTGCAGGACAAGAATATGCACGCGCGGGGCAGTTTGCAGACCGTTGATCATCCTTTGCTGGGTAGCGTCGTGTTGCCGGGTTCGCCGCTGGTTTTCGAAGGCGTGGAGCGCAGGCCGATAGAACCCAGCCTGCCGCTTGGGGCCAGCAATGACCAGATTTTTGGAGAGTGGCTGGGTCATTCTGCGGAAGAGTTGGCTCAACTGCGCGCTCAGGGCGTGATTTGAGGGACGTGATGCCATTGCCCGACTCTTCTTCACGGGACATTCTACATACCCGCTCCATTACCATGCATGGCTATCTGCGCTCGGACGGGCTGGTGGATGTTGAGGCTCACATGCTGGATCGCAAACCTGAGGAGTTGGTCTTCGCCGACGGCCGGCGCCTTGCCCCAGGGGAACCGCTGCACGATATGGCGGTCCGTCTGGTCGTTGATCAGAATCTATGCATTGTCGATGCCGTTGCCTGTATTGATGCGTCTCCCTATCGGGTGTGTGCCGAAGCTGCATTAGCAGTCAGAGAAGTGATTGGTTTCACCATTGGCCCGGGGTGGTCGAGCATGCTCAAAAACCGGTTTACGGGGCGCCGCGGATGCACGCACCTGAGCGAATTGCTGCGGCCGCTCGCAACGGTCGCCATCCAGGCGCTCTGGCGGATGCGCAAAGACGCACCAGAAAAGACGGACGGGCAGGGACGGCCGCTGAAGATTGATAGTTGCTATGCGTACGCAGCGACAAGAGAGGTGGTTAAGATGCGCTGGCCTGGGCATTTCAAGGAGGAAGGCACGCCATGAGTGGATTGTGTCTGGGCCAGGACGCTTGCGCAAGCGTAGCGAAGGAGTCTCCCTGACGGTATTTCCATGTTTACGCGATTCTCAAAATAAGCCATTTACCGGCAGTCATACAGAAACAGGAGGCAAGATATGAACACTTTTTTCAAGGCACTGGTGCTGATGGTCCTCAATGGGATTCCCATTTTTGCTCTGGCTGGGGCCTTCCCTGAAAAACCGGTCGAAGTCGTCATCTCGAGCACACCGGGCTCTACATCCGACGTGCTGACACGCTTTATTGGTAAAGGATTCACGGAGGCGACCGGCCAGCCGCTGGTCGTGATCAGCAAGGCCAGCGCGTCCGGTCTGGTGGCCTCCAGCCAGGTGGCACGGGCGCGCCCTGACGGGTATACCCTGCTTCTGGGTGGGAATACGACGATGGCGGCTAACGTGCACTTGTTCAAATCGTTACCCTACGACCCTGTCAAAGATCTGGTTCCGGTCACATTGGCGACCATCAATCCCCTGGTTCTGGTTGTTCGTGCCGACCTGCCGATCGGATCGGTTCAGGAACTGATTGATTATGCCAAGGCGCGCCCAGGAGAACTCAATTATGGTGCGGGCAATTCCGGAGGGAAAGTCTCTGTCGCGCTGCTCAAATCCCTGGCAGGCATGGATGCGACGGAAATCTCCTACAAAGGCGCGTCCCAGGCGGCGCTGGATCTGGTGGCCGGCAGGTTGCAATTTATGATTGTTGATCCTGTCGTAGTGGACTCTTTTATCAAGGAAGGCAAATTGCGTCCGCTCGCAGTGACAACAAAAGAGCGACTGGGTTCGATGCCGGATGTGCCAACCATGGAACAGGCGGGAGTCAAGGGCTACGAATACGCTTCCTGGCTGGGCTACTTCGCGCCGCAGGGCACACCTGGAGAAGTGATCTCCAGCCTGCGCGATGCGCTGATTAAAGCCATCAACTCAAAAGAAGCAACGGATTACTTTGAACGCATGGGCATGATCAAAAAAACATCAACCCCGGGAGACTTGACCGCGTTCGTCAAAGATCAGATTGCAACATGGGGAAAACTGGTCAAAATTGCCGATCTGCAACCGCAATAGTGCTCATGCGTAGCGCTGTGCTCGTGCCGTGATGAAAGGTCGAACGTCATTTAAAAATAGGAGAGACAAATGGACTTGATGCTTGAAGGGCGCCGTTGTCTGGTGACAGGTGCAAGTGCGGGCATAGGCGCTGCCATTGCCGAAGGGCTTGCTCGAGAAGGCGCCACTGTTGTAGCCACGGCGAGACGGCAGGATGTTCTGGATCAATGGGCTGAAGGGCTGGAAGCCGCGGGAGTGCGGCGACCATTGACGGTCACTGGTGATATGACAGACGCAAGGCAAATTGGCCGTATCGCTTGCCAGGCGGCTCAACTCGCTGGTCCCATCGAGGTGCTGATCAATTGCGCCGGCGGCTCGCGTCCTGTCACGCTGGAGGACGGCGAAGAGGTATGGGAGGAAGCCATGTCCCTGAACTTTACAGCGGGCCGCCGACTGGCAGAACACGTGTTGCCAGCCATGAGAGAGGCACGCTGGGGTCGTATCATTAATATCACCGGTTTGATGGAACCCCATTTTCTGAATGCAGCGCTGGCAGCCAAGGCCGCCCTGCATTTGTGGGCAAAAGGCTTATCAAGGGATTTGGCTAAAGAAGGCATCACGATTAATAGCATTGCACCTGGGCGAATCGAAAGTGAACAGGTTCAACGTCTTTATCCTGAATCTGAGCGCGCCGCTTTTATTGAACGTTACATTCCTGCCGGCTATTTTGGTGAGCCAGCCGATCTGTCCAATCTCGTGGTGTTTCTTGCATCACCGTTGGCCCGGTACATTACGGGCACCCTGATTCCGGTCGACGGTGGCATGAGCCACAAGGGAGCGTGACCAATGGAACGGATCGAACACCACGGTGGACGAAATGAGATGAGAAATATTTTAAGCGACGACCCTGAAGATTCAAATGTGCAATCTCGCCTTGACTACACCGAACGCACCCGTGGACTGGCGCCGATTCCTCCGTCGGAACGCACGTTGCCGACGGCCGTCGCCGAGCCGTTTTTTCAGGTTTCCGACGGTTTGGTGGCACTCGAAGGCCCGGCCTTTGACCGTGATGAAAACTTGTTGTTTGTCGACGTCTACGATGGAAACGTGATGAAGCTGACACTGGACGGTCAGCTTTCCACACTTTATACCGACAAGGCCTTATGTCCGGCTGGTGTGGCTGTCCATCGTGACGGTCGCATTTTCCTCGGTGGTATCGGAAATCTGTCGTCAGGTGCCATTGTTAGTATCGCCGCTGATGGCTCTGACCCGCAAGTGATTGTGCCACCCGCTGCGGGTTATGTAGTGGATGATCTGGTTTTTGACCGTCACGGGGGAATCTACTTTACCGATTTCAAGGGAAGCAGTACCGAGCCTTGTGGCGGTGTTTACTATGTCACGCCTGATTTTTCCATGACTATTCCGGTCATTCCGGATATGGCATCTGCAAACGGCGTGGCGCTCAGCCCAGACGGTCAGGTTCTGTGGTCGACTGAGTTTTGCAACAGCCGCCTGCACAGGGTGGAACTCGCCACGCCCGTTTTACCCAGGCCGTTTGGCACCTCGGTGCCGTATCGCTTCACAGGCCGGGCGCCGGATTCGATGCGCACCGATTCCGATGGCAATGTCTATGTGGCCATGTATCTGCAGGGGCGTGTGCTGGTATTCAATCCCTTCGGTATCCCTATCGGTCAGATTCTGCTGCCGGGGCAGTGGAATAACCATTTTCTCAAGTTGACCAGTATGGCGTTTCGTCCTGGATCGCGTGAAATGGTCATTGTTGCGCGTGACGAAATCGGTGGTAAGGGTTCCATGATCTTTCGTGCAGAAGGCTTGGCTGAAGGAACCCGTATGTATTCACATCAATGACGTCAGGGAGATAAACGCAATGCGAATGCTTGCAGCTGTGATGTACAACCAGGGTCTGCCGGCTCCGTATGAGCAAAGCCAGCCCTTTCGTATCGAAGAAGTGGAGCTGGAAGGTCCGGCCGACGATGAGGTCCTGGTCGAAATACGGGCTGCGGGCCTGTGTCATTCCGATCTGTCCCAGGTAGCCGGGCTGCGCAAACGCAAGCTACCCGTGGTCGGCGGACATGAGGGCGCCGGCATCGTTCGAGAAGTGGGGCGTAGTGTCAAGACTCTTAAGGAAGGCGATCATGTGGTCATGGTGGGCGTGTCCGATTGTGGGCATTGCCAAATGTGCATTGAAGGACGCCCGGTGCTTTGTAATAGCGTTGCCTGGTCACGTTCCGAGGGTTTGTTGCCTAATGGTAATCGCAAGCTCAGCAGGCAGGGTGTACCGTTGAATCATTACAGCGGGGTGTCGTCATTTGCCCAATACGCGGTCACCATGCCTCAGACGCTGATTAAGGTGGACGCTAGCGTTCCACTGGATATTGTCGCCATGTTCGGTTGCGCCGTGGTAACCGGTGCCGGCAGCGTCTTTAATGCGGCGCGGGTTCGGCCGGGGCAGAATGTGGTGGTTTTCGGGCTGGGCGGCGTCGGTCTGAATGCGGTCATGGCGGCCAAATTGTCTGGCGCCGGCCGGATTGTCGGGGTCGATATTCATGAGGGGAAGTTTGCGCTTGCACGGGATCTTGGCTGTACCGATTGCGTACTGGCAACGGACCCTGACATTGTGCAGCAGATCCAGGCATTGACCCACGGCGGCGTGGACTTTGCATTCGAGGTTTCTGGTAGTAAACCCGCTATGGAGACTGCCATTGCAGTGACGCGCAAGGGAGGAGAAGTGATCGGTGTCGGACTGGGCGCTTCTGGTGATCTGTATGCCTATGATCATGCCCGGTTGGTGAGCGAGGAGAAAGTCATTCGGGGGTCGTTTCTGGGCAGTGGTGTGCCGGCTCGCGATCTGCCGGTCTATGTTGATTATTTTCGGGAGGGCAGACTCCCCGTTGATCGCCTCAAAAGCGGCACCATGGGATTTGAGCAGTTGAATCGCAATCTGGATATGCTGGCCAAAGGAGATGTCGTACGCCAGATTTTATTGCCGCATGGCGCTTAGCGTGATTATTTCGCGAAATCGCAATACTTAATAATGATTACGATGAACGTCGTTCATCAAGGAGAGAGACATGAGATATCGCAACGCATTACGTAGTGCAATTGTAGCGCTGGGCCTGTGCGTCATGCAGGCATGGGCCGCCGAACCCATCAAAATCGGCGTCATTGCCGCGACCACGGGCGGCGGCGCGCCCTGGGGGCTGGCCGCTGTACAGGCGGTCAAGATTAAGGCAAACGAAGTCAATGCACAAGGCGGTCTTGACGTTGACGGAGAGCGACATCAGGTGGAGGTGATTGCCTATGATGATAAATATCGGGCGGCGGATGCCGTTTCAGCCTATAACCGCCTGGTCAGGCAGGACGGCGTCAAATACGTTTATATCATGGGCTCTTCAGGCACGCTGGCCGTCAAAAATCAGGTTGAAGACGATCAGGTGATCGGCCTGACCACATCCTTTTCGGGCAAGGCGATTGATGCCGATACGAAATTCATGTTTCGCGTCTTCAGCATATCAGCCAACTATATTCCGTCTCTGATCGACTGGCTCAAGGAACATTATAAGGAAAGACGCGTTTTTCTGGCCAATCCCAATGACGAAACCGGCTGGGATCAGGATCAGTTGACTGCCAGGCTGTTTAAAGAAAGAGGCTATGAGGTCGTAGGGCGGGATCTCTACGAACGCAATCAAAAAGATTTCCAGCCACTATTTACAAAAATTATGGCTACCAACCCGGAAATCATTGACCTGGGCAGCACCTCGCCGGCAACGGCCGGCATCATGATCCGTCAGGCGCGGGATATCGGATTCAAAGGCAGATTCCTGAAAACAGGCGGTTCGGGACCACGCGACATTGTCGCCGGAGCCGGCAAAGAAGCCGCAGAAGGCATGATCAGTACGCTTTACGCTGATCCGAACAATGCCGGCTATCGCCGTCTGGCCAACGAGTACAAAAAGGTCTATGGGCAGGAACCCAATGAGATTCTTATCGCCTACTACGATGCCACCAGCATCCTGATGCGCGCTATTCAGAAAGCAGGAGATATCAATGATACTGCCAAGGTAGCGCAGTCTTTCGCCAGTGTGCTGCCCATGGACTCAGCCCAGGGCGGCAGTATTACGCTTGGTGGAAAGCAGATGTGGGGTGTGGATAACCAGTTTCTCACGCCGATGTATATCGCGGCCATCAAGGACGGCGAAGCCGTAGTGGTGGGTAAAGCCAAATAATCTGCCACAGGCCGGCCCATATACGGTCGGCCGCAACTGCCATTGACGGGGGGACACGCTTATATGATCGAACAAATCATTGTCAACGGTATCCTGGCCAGCCTGATTTATATTCTGATGGCGCTAGGTTTTACGCTGATCTTCGGAATCATGCGCATCGTAAACTTTGCGCACGGCGAATTTTATATGATCGGCGCGATGGTCATGCTCATGCTGTTCGGCGCCATGGGTTTGCCGTATTTTCTTGCTGTGTTGCTAGCCGGTCTGCTGAGTGGGTTGCTGGGCATCGTTGCAGAGCGGATGCTGTTTCGGCCATTGGTGGGTGATGAATTGGCCGGCATGATCATGTCGCTGGCGATCGGCATTATTCTTCAGTCTGCCATTTTGCTGATGTTCGGTCCGGCCGAGCAGTCGGTCACAAGGCCCTTTTCTGGAACCTGGCATCTTTTCTCAGCTGCCGTGCCCTGGGATCGTACTGTTGTTGCCATCTGTGCACTGCTGATTCTGGGGGGGTTCTATTTGTTCATGAAATATGCGCGACTGGGGCTGGCCATGCAGGCAGTCGCTCAGGATCCCGAGACAGCCAGCCTGGTGGGCATCGAACCTGGCACCGTCTATGCCTCGGCTTTCGGACTGGCTTGCCTGATGGCAGGCCTGGCCGGTGCACTGATGGCTCCTGTTTACACAGTTGGCCCTTATATGGGAGAGCTGCCCATGCTCAAGGCGTTTGTCGTGGTAATCCTGGGCGGGCTCGGCAGCCTGCCCGGTGCAGTATTGGGCGGGTTGTTGATCGGCCTGAGCGAATCGGTCGTGACAACGCTGTTCAGTTCGACCATTGCGCTGATTGTGTCATTTGTTCTCGTGCTGATGATTGTCGTAGTGCGACCTACTGGCTTGCTCGGAAGGGGAGCGCGATGAGAAACCGTTACCTTTATTTGATATTGCTCGTGCTTGCCCTGGTACCTTGGTTCTTGGACAATCGCTATGTCTTTCACGTTGCCACGATGATTACGATTATGATTCCCATGGCGTTGAGTATGAATCTCATGCTCAAGATCGGCCAGCTGTCGATTGCCCAGCCAGCCTTTATGGGAATCGGCGCGTATGGCAGCGCACTGCTTGCGATGCGTCTGGGCGTTCCACCGGCGCTGGCGTTGCTGGCGGGCGCGCTCATTGCAACCGCTATCGCGGTTGTGGTCGGGCCGCTGTTCCTTCGCATCAAGGGCGTGTACTTCGTGTTGCTGACGTATGCATTCAGCCAGATTGTCAACCTGGTCTTTCAGGAATGGACCGCACTGTTCGGCGGAAACAACGGGCTTTATGGGATTCCGAAATTTTCGATATTCGGCGTTCGACTGACGCAAAGCCCGCATTATTATGCGCTCGGTTTGCTGCTGCTGGCGCTGTTCTATGCGTTGATGCGCAGGATCGAACGTTCGGACATTGGTGCCATCTTTGAATCACTGAATGAAAATGAAATGCTGAGTCGCTCCATGGGGTCAGATGCTCCCGGGTGGCGGATTGGCTCGTTTGCATTGAGCGCGTTCATTGCCGGCGTCAGTGGAGGCGTATACGCCTTTTACATCGGTTTTCTGTCTCCGGAGACGTTTGGTTTCCTGATGTCCGTGGATCTGATTGTTGTTAATGCAATCGGTGGCGTTGCATCGGCTTTGGGGCCTGTGGTGGGAGCCATTCTGATTCTGCCGCTGCCGGAGCTGCTCAGGGATGCGCGCGAGTATCAACTGCTCATCTATGGCGTATGCCTGGTTGTATTTCTGCTGTTTTTCAGGCAGGGGCTGGTGGTTTTCCTGCAGCGCAAACGGAGGACGTAATGACAGACGTGTTATTGAAGCTGCATGACGTCACACGCCGTTTTGGCGGCCTGACCGCTGTTGCCGGCGTGAGCACAGATATAAACAAGAGCGAAATATTCGGCATTATTGGGCCTAATGGCGCGGGTAAAACCACGCTTTTCAATGTCATTGCGGGTTATTTTCCGCCCAGTTCGGGAAAAGTTGTTTTTGATGGAACCGACATTTCAGGGCAGTCGAGCGACAGGATCGCGCGCAGGGGCATCGGGCGCACATTTCAGGCGGTGACGGTCTTTCAGGATCACACCGCCAGAGAAAATCTGCGTCGCGCTGCCATGGTGTCCCGCCGCTACAATCCACTCGTGTATTTTTCCAGTCGCAACGCCGGCGATGGATCTGAGGTTATACAGAAAATGGCGCAATTCACGGGTCTTGAACCGGTCCTGGACAACCGCGCAGGCAGTCTGTCTTATGGCCAGCAGAAGATGCTGGGCATCGGCATGGCGCTCATGGGGCGGCCCCGGTTATTGCTCATGGATGAACCGGCTGCCGGGTTGCATACGTCGGAAAAGAAAGAGGCGGCACAACTTATCCGGCGATTGCGTGACGAGCTGGGTATCACGATTGTACTGGTCGAACATGATATGCCGCTTGTAATGAGCGTATGCGACCGGATCCTGGTGCTCAACCGGGGCACGCCATTGGCACTGGGCAATCCGGCCCAGATCAAGGCGGATCAGACCGTGATTGACGCTTATCTGGGGGAAGAGTATGACTTTGCTTAAGATCACAAACCTGTGCGTGTCCTATGGGAGCGTCAGCGCCCTGAGTCATGTTTCCGTCTCCGTTCCTGAAAGCGGCGTGGTGGCGATTGTGGGGGCTAATGGTGCAGGCAAATCAACATTGCTCAAATCCATCGCCGGGTTGACCCGGCCGGTGGCAGGGCAAATTGTGATGGACGGAAGTGATATCTCGTCATTAAAGCCTCACGAACGACTGGACCGGGGGCTGGCGCTATGTCCCGAAGGACGCAGGCTGTTTCCGGAAATGACGGTATTTGAAAATATCAGGGTAGGCGCCTATCGCAATCGTGACACTGCGAAATTTCGCCGGCGCCTGGATATGCTGTATGCCATCTTTCCCCGTATCGCAGAACGCCGGCGGCAGCTTGCCAGCAGTCTGTCGGGTGGCGAGCAACAGATGGTGGCCATTGCCCGGGCCCTCATTAGCCAGCCCCGGATTCTGATGCTGGACGAACCGACGCTGGGTCTGGCACCCAAATTGATTCATGAGGTCGCCAGGCTGGTCAGGACGGTCAGACAGGAAGGTATTGCAGTTGTCATGGTTGAGCAGAATGCCAAACTGGCACTGAAAATCTCCGATTATGGCTATGTCCTGGAGACAGGGGAGCTTCGACTGGAGGGCGCCAGCAGCGAATTGCTCCAGAGCGACCATATCGTACGCGCTTATCTGGGAGGGTAAGTGGACGGCGTGTTAATTGACGGCCAGCCCTGCATCCCGGGACAGAGTGCGCCACAGCACGATTTGTTCGCGGACGAATCGTCCGAAATGTTGCGGATCAGATGCCGTCGCGATCATGCCCAGCCGGGACAAATAAGATTGGCTGGCGGCGCTGTTGAGTGTCGTCATCACGACCTCACTCAGTTTTCTGGTGATGTCGGCTGGCAGTCCCGCCGGTCCGAACAGGCCACTCCATGACTCATAGCGATACCCGGCCAGCCCCAGTTCGGCCAGGGGGGCTACTTGCGGCATGGAGGCCAGGCGCTGCGGCGAGGTTAGTCCCAGAACGCGAATTTGACCGGACTTCACAAAGGGTTCAATGACCAGAGGATCGACCATCATGAAATCCAGCCGTCCGGCAACCAGATCCGTGGTGGCCTGGGGCATGCCAGGATAATTCACAGCCTGTGCCTGTATGCCGGTTTGAGCCTTAAGTAGCTGCGCAGCAACGAGGCTGCCGGAATTGCCCGTGCCATAGTTCAATTTTCCAGGATGGGCTTTGGCGTGGTCGATTAGTTCCGCGACCGTCTTGACCGGCAGCTTGGCATTCACCACGAGCAGTAGCGGGTTGGTCGTGACCTGACTGATGGGCGTGAAGTCCTTTATGGGATCGTATCCCAGGTTCTTGATGAGGTAGACGTTGGCCGCATGCGAAGAGTTTGTTCCCAGAAACAGGGTATGACCATCCGGCTTCGCATGAATGACGGTACGGGCGGCAATGACGCCCTGCGCGCCGGGTTTGGATTCAACCACAACGGGTTGCCCGAGCGCGCTGCCGAGTTTTTCTCCCAGGTGTCGGGCCAGCATATCCGAGGTGCTACCGGGTGGAAACGAAATGACCAGGCGCACTGGGCGAGACGGAAAGGTGGGAATTTCGGCCCGAGCGCGGACCAGTGGAAGTGCCGCCGCAGCAAGGAGCAGATTTCTGCGTTGGAGAGTCATGTTCTGGTTCCTTCAATGTGATCGCTGTTGAAAAGGCTGCACTGTCTGGTTCGCTGGCAGGTTATTGGGCGACCAGCCCGGCTGCTTTTGTAAGACGACCCCACACCTGAATTTGATCTTTCACGTAATCGGCAAAGGCCACAGGCGGCAGATCGGCGGCAATCATGCCGATGCTGTTCAGATATTGCTGCGCCGGCTCGCTGGCCATGGCTTTGGAAAAAGCGGTATAGAGTGTTTGCGTCACCGCGTCTGGCAAGCGAGCCGGACCGAACAGGCCAATCCAGGAAGCGTATTCATAGTCCGGTAGTCCCTGATCGGCTATCGGTGCAAGATGAGGAAACAGGGGCAGTTTCTGACGTGAGGTCAGGCCCAGCATACGGACTTGTCCGGCCTGCACAAACTGTTTGATGATCATGGGGTCCGTCACCATGAAGTCGAGCCTGCCGGCCAGAAAATCGTTGACCGCAATGGCATTACCTGCATAGTTAACTGCCTGTGCGTCGAAACCGGCCTGTGTGGTGAGCAGATGCGTTGCAACCAGACTGCCGGTATTGCCTGCGCCGTAGTTCAACTGACCCGAATGAGCCTTGCCGTAATCAATGAAGGCTTTGAGCGAATCAATCTTGCTGTCTGTTCTGACACACAATACGAGGGGGTTGGTCGTAAATCGCATGATAGGCGTGAAGTCTTTGATCGGATCGTAACCGGGTTCACGAAACAGATAAATACTGGCGGCGTGGGTGGAATTGGTGCCCAGCAACAGCGTATACCCATCGCTGGCCGCTTTAGCCAGGGCGCGCGACGCCACCACCCCCTGGGCGCCGGGCCGGTTTTCGACGACGACAGGCTGACCCAACGTACCACTGACCGACTCACCCAGGCGGCGGGCAATCATATCGGAGCTGCCCGGTGCAAAAGGGGCGATGATCCGGATCGGCTTTCCAGGGAAGTGCGTCTGTCCCCATGCGGTGTTTGCGGTAACGGCCACGGCGGGCGCCGTGACAAGAAATTGTCGGCGAGTCAGACTCATATCATGTCTCCATTTTTTTAAAATAGTGCGATGAGATCGCCTCAATGTCCATGGCGTTTTCCGGGATGCGGCGTCCTGTTTTGCGAATCAAACCCCTATCATTCTTGTGTTTCGGTAATCGGGATACGGTCAACTGAAATTTGACATGGACGTCGCTGTCATGAATTCTTAAACTCAATGAAACAGATCAACGCCAGGAGGAACATTGAACATGTCGACGCAACAGCAGCAGATCAGGGCAGTAAATACTGTTCATACCGCGCTTTTTATCAATAACAAGGATCGGACGGGAGAAGGCGAGTCTATAGCGGTCGTCAACCCGGCAACGGAATCGCTTGTTGCCGAAGTCGCCGGTGCATCTGCTGCCCAGGTGGACGAGGCGGTCGACAGCGCCGCGGTGGCCTTTGAAGATGAGCGCTGGAAAAATCCTCAGTTTCGCAAAGAGGTTCTGCTGCGTTTCGCTGATCTGGTAGAGGAGAATCGGGAGGCGCTCATGGATACGCTCATCGAGGAAATCGGAACGCCGGTGAATCTGACATCCAATCACATTGATACGCCGGTGGCGTTTTTGCGCTGGTTTGCACACCAGGCCGTGTGCGATCGCACCCGTCATCTGGGTTTCAATGTGACAGGTACCGCAGTCAGTACGGTTGTTTACCGACCGGTGGGGGTCGTTGCCGCGATTACGGCGTTCAACTATCCGCTGTTGATCGGCCTGACAAAACTGGGCGCTTCATTGGCAGCGGGCTGCACTGCCGTGCTGCTGTCTTCGCCACAGGCTCCCCTGGCTGTGCTGCAACTGGGCGAACTCGTTCGCCGCGCCGGTTTTCCTGCGGGGGTGATCAATATTCTGGCAGGGGGGGCACAAGTAGGAGAAAGGCTTACCACACACCCGCGCGTGGCTAAAGTCAGTTTTACCGGTTCGGTCAATGTCGGACGTCGGGTCATGCAGCAGGCAGCGGACGGCCTGCGCAGTGTCGTTCTGGAGTTGGGTGGAAAATCTGCAGCCATTCTGTTACCCGGTGTGGATTTCAAAAAATACGCCTATTCCCTGCATGCCCGTTACGCGCGCAACGCAGGGCAGGGTTGCGGCTCACCCACACGCATTCTGGTGGAAGCGTCACGGTATGACGAGTTTGTTGATATCAGTCGCCAGGCGTATTCCCGTCTTAAAGTAGGGAATCCCCGTGATAAGGAAACGTTGCTGGGGCCGGTGATCAACGCTGCGCAGCGTGACCGGATCGAAGCAGGTATTCAGGCCGCAGTGCAGGAAGGCGCGCAAGTCATTGCGGGTGGCGGACGCCCCGACATCGCGAAAGGATGGTATGTGAATCCGACGTTGATCGGTGGTCTGGATAACACGGCAACACTGGCCAGAGAGGAAATCTTCGGCCCCGTATCGGTCGTGCTGACCTATCGGGATGTGGAAGAGGCTATTGCCATTGCCAATGATTCGCCGCTGGGACTGAAGGCGTATGTGTTTGGCGAGACTGCGCAATGTCTGCAGATTATTCCAAAACTGAACGTGGGTACTGTTCAGATCAATGGTGGCAGTCCATTGCGACCGGATGCGCCTATGACTGGATATAAGCATAGTGGTATCGGATCCGAGTGGGGGGAAGACGGCTTGCGTGAATTTCTGCGTCCGCAGCACATTGATTGCCCTGTGGCCTGATTTTCCCTGAGTGCATGGTTATTTGTTTTTGGTAGCGTTCCCGATGTGTTATTTGGTCGCGCGCTGACATTCTGATTTCATGAGACAGAGAGAAATGACAACTGTATTAAAGCAAATGCGTACCAGCGATCCTCACCTTGCGGAACAAGTTGGAAGTGACTTTTCTTCGGTTCTTGCTGATTTCATTTGTGGTTTGAACCCTGAAAGCCTGCCGGAAGACGTCAGGCGGGCGGCACGGGCAAATATTCTTGACACGCTGGTGTGTGCTGTCGCCGGCTCCAGTGCTCAGGGCGTCGAAGAGGTCCGTGATCTGGTCACCGGCTGGGGCGGGGCGCCACAGGCTTCTGTCCTGGTATTTGGCAACCGGATACCTGCCCATCAGGCTGCGTGGATTAACGGCATGATGGCGCATGCACGCGATTACGACGATACACATGATGCGGCGGTGTTGCATGCCGGTGTGTCTGTGGTTCCTGCCGCCCTGGCCGCAGCGCAGCTCCGTGGTCAGATCAGCGGTGCCGAACTCATTGCAGGCGTGGCGGCTGGCCTGGAGACGATCAGCCGGCTGGGCATGGCGACGAAAGTGGGCATTATCGAAAGTGGTTTTATGTACACCTCCCTTTTTGGCCACTTTGCGGCAACCGCGGCTGCGGCGACGATTTTGCGTTTGGATCGCAGTCAGATTATCAACGCACTGGGCATCGGCTATTCCCAAGTGGCGGGCAACCACCAGGTTACGCGGGATGCCGCGCTCACCAAGCGTATGCAGCCGGGTTTTGCCGCGATGGCTGCACTGGTCTCAGTACAACTGGCTCAAAAGGGCATTCGGGGCGCACAGGCGACATTCGAAGGTATTGACGGCTTTTTCCGTGTCTACCTGCATAATCAATACGATCCTGCCGTTCTTCGCGATGGTCTTGGCGCGCGATATGCGTTTACCCGGCTCAGTTACAAGCCCTATCCATGCTGCCGTTTCAACCATTGCGGCATCGAAGCAGCACTAGAACTGCGTGAAGAGTTGGGCGAATGTATCAAGGAGATCGTGCGTATCCGGGTCGGTTTGAATCGACAGGCATATCAGGCCGTATGCACGCCTATTGAGGTGCGCCGGTCACCCCAGACCGTGGTGCAGGCCCAGTTCAGCATTCCCTATACCGTTGCCGCTGCCCTGGTAGACGGGCAAGTCGGCCTCGGACATTTTGCTGCGGACCTGCATCAGCGTAAAGACATTATTGCCCTGGCGCAAAAAGTGGAACCCTATGTAGACGAAGAAATCGAACGCTCCCACGGACGTAATGTCTCGCCGGTTGTCATTGATGTTGAACTTGCCAATGGGCGTACGAGTCGTCAGCGCGTTGATATTCCTCTGGGGCATCCGGACAGACCCATGTCGGAAGCGATAGCGGCGGCAAAAGCGCGCGACTGCTTCAAAGCGGCTGCCTGTCCACTTGCGGACAATGCGCCAGATGCCTTGAGCCGCCTGATCAACGATCTGGATGCCGTGGATGACATAGAAAAGGTATTGAGCGTTGTGACGCAGACAACCTGAATTTATTAATGAAAAATGGCCTGTTTCAATAGAGCCATCAAAAAGAAGACCTCATAAAGGAGACATAGATATGACAGATATTGCCCGTGCAGGTACGTATCGCAGAACAAAAATATTGCGGATACTGGCCGCCGTGACGGTTGCCTTGCCACTGCTGTTTAGCGCGCGAGCCCAGGCCGCATGGCCGGATAAGCCAATCAAAATAGTGGTTCCCTTTGCGCCCGGTGGCAGCAATGACATTATGGCACGCCTGATCGCAAGCAAATTGGGTCCCCGCATGTCGACCTCGGTGGTCGTCGAAAACAAGGGTGGATCGGGTGGAACAATCGGTACCGAATACGTCGCGCGATCCAGGCCGGACGGCTATACCTTGCTTTTTGCCTCAACCTCCATCACCACCAATCTGGCGACCAGCAAAGTGCTGCGGTATGACCTGGAAAAAGATCTCGAACCGATAGGCACCATTGCCACGAGTCCGTTTGCCGTGGTAGTTGCCAATGGCGTACCGGCAAAAACCTTTAAGGAATTCGTGGACCTGGCGCGTGCCAAACCGGGCAGTATCAACTACGGTTCGGCCGGGGTCGGCGGTATCAATCACCTTGGCACGGCACTGCTTGCGCACGAAGCAGGAATCACGCTGACGCATATTCCATATAAAGGCATCTCGCTGGCGTTTACCGATCTTGCCGGCGGCGAACTGCAAATGTTGCTGCCGACGGTCGCCTCTTCAGTGCAACAGATCCGCGACGGGCGGATGCGCGGTCTGGCGGTGACCGGTGCCAAACGCTCGCCTTTGCTCCCGGAACTGCCAACTGTATCGGAAGCCGGCTTGCCGGGATTTGAGCTGGAAGCGTGGTTTGGACTTCTGGGGCCTGCGGGTATGCCTGCCGAAGTTGTTGAGCGTCTCAATCACGAACTCAATGCCGTGCTACAAAGCGAAGAAGTCCGGAAAATGCTGGAGCATGAAGGCGCCACGCCGACACCGGGCGGTCCCGATGTGCTCGGCAAATTGATCAGTTCTGAAATCGTGCGGTGGAAGAATCTGATCAAGGAAGCGAATATCAAGGTGCAGTAATCCGAGCAAAAATACTAACCACTAACCACCTGCGCAGGCATCGGTCGCCTGTCCATGTCCGTTGTCCGTGCGGACCCTATGTTGCCGCCATGTTGCCGTTAACTGCGGCCCGATCAGGAGATTGATTTGAGCAATGCCAGACACGAAGACCCACTCAGAAACAGCGATTCAAGGGAAGCACCACAGTTCATTCCCCTGATCATTGGACATGAGCGCAGGGAATCACAGCAACAACATGAAGTCCGCGATCCCTATCGTGGCGACGTCGTGGCCTACGCCCCCATCTGCAGCGATGCTGACTGTGATGCAGCGCTTGAAGCTGCATTTCGCGCCAAAACCGCCATGGCGGCTATGCCTGGTCATGAGCGGGCGGCTCTATTGCGCCAGGCGGCGCTGAATGTCGAAGCAATTGCTGAGCCGGCGGCACGGGCCATGACGCGTGAAAGCGGCAAGGCACTCAAGGATAGTCTGGTCGAAGTCAAGCGTTCTGCCGATACACTGAGGCTGTTTGCTGAAGAGGCGGTGCGCATACAGGGAGAGCATATTCCCATGGATGCCACTGCGATCAGCGCGGGAAAGCTGGGGATGCTATTACGGTTTCCGGTGGGGGTGGTCGCCGCCATTACGCCGTTTAATGCACCGGTCAATCTGACCGCCCACAAGTTGGGGCCGGCCCTGGCTGCGGGCAACAGTATTGTGCTCAAGCCTTCACCCAAGGCGCCGCTGTCGTTCCATCTGTTTGTGGAAGCAGTGGCCGCAGCCGGATTTCCGGCAGGTGCGATCAACACGGTATATGGTGACAACGCCGCTGCGCAGATTGTCAAAGACCCACGGGTGGATTTTGTCAGTTTTACCGGTTCTGTTGCGGTAGGCAAGTTGATTCGAAATTCAGTCGGTATGAAACGGGTGACGCTGGAACTTGGGGGCATCGGTCCTACATTTGTACACCGGGATGCCGACATGGAAGTGGCTGCGCGGACATGTGCACGCAATGCCGTGGCGGTCACCGGGCAAAGTTGTGTGTCGGTCCAGAACGTTTTTGTTCACCAGGACCTTTACGAGGTTTTTTCAGAGGCGGTATGCCGGGAACTGGATACGATTCGCTTTGGCGACCCCATGAATATGAATACCGATGTGGGTACGTTGATTGACGAAGCGGCAGCTGTGCGTGTGCAGACCATGATTGATGACGCCATCGGTCAGGGGGCCAGGCCTTTACGTACCGGACCGCGCAATGGCTCACAATTGCCGGGCACGGTGCTGGCGAATGTGAACGACACCATGGACGTTATTGCGAGGGAAATATTCGGTCCCGTCATGTCTATCCGGCCCTATCGGGAGATTGAGCCCCATTTCCGGGCGATTAGCGAAAGCCCTTACGGGCTGCAGTGCGGAATATTTACCAATTCGCTTGATCTGGCGCTCTCGGCGGTCAGGAATATCCGGACCGGAGGCGTGATTGTGAACGGTACGTCGCGCTGGCGATCCGATCAGATGCCTTATGGCGGCGTCAAGGACAGCGGCATGGGCCGTGAAGGATCGCGCTATTCCACACAGGATATGACCGAAGAGCGTTTTGTCGTCTTTAACTGACGGCAGAAAGTCGTATTTCAATTGATATATGTGAATGAGGAGAATGTTGAATGAAAATGACCGCTGCAGTGATGTATGAGCAGGGATTACCCACACCGTATGCCAATAGCGGCCCGTTTCGGATCGAAGAAGTAGATCTGGAAGGGCCGGGAGAAGGGGAAGTGTTGGTCGAGGTGCGTGGGGCGGGTCTCTGCCATTCGGATCTGTCTCAGGTCGCGGGCCTTCGCAAACGTACCCTGCCTGTTGTTGGTGGCCATGAAGGGGCGGGTATTGTGCGCGAAGTGGGCAAGGGGGTAACTCAGTTCAAGGAGGGCGATCACGTTGTGATGACCCTGGTGGCCGGTTGTGGGTGCTGCAATTTTTGCGTTGAGCAGCGCCCTGTGCTTTGTAACGGGGTGACCGCCTCCCGTTCGCAGGGGCTGCTTGCCAATAGTGCGCGCAGGCTGAGTCGAAACGGACAGCCTATTTATCACTATAGCGGGGTGTCGTCTTTCGCGCAGTACGCCGTCACGCTGCCAGGTTCCCTGATCAAGGCGGATCCGCGAGTGCCTCTGGATGTGGCCGCAATGTTTGGGTGCGCTGTCCTGACGGGTGCGGGAAGCGTCTTTAATGCGGCCCAGGTGAGGCCAGGGCAACGGGTTGCGGTCATCGGTTTGGGAGGGGTCGGTCTTAACGCCGTAATGGCTGCGCGAATTTCAGGAGCATCAGAAATTATTGGTATCGATATTAATGAAAGTAAGTTTGCACTTGCCAAGGAACTCGGTTGTACGCATACGCTGTCCGCCACTGCTCCAGATCTGGTTGAACAGGCAAGGGCGCTGACGAATGGCGGGGTCGATTTTGCCTTTGAAGTGACTGGACACAAAAATGCCATGCAGTCGGCGATTGCATTGACCCGCAAGGGAGGGCAGGTTATTTGCGTAGGGCTGGGGGCTTTTGGTGACATGTATCAATATGATCATGCCTCTCTGGTATCCGAAGAAAAAGTGTTGCGGGGATCGTTAATGGGAAGCTGCATTCCTGAACGGGACTTGCCGCGCTACCTGAAGTTTTTTCAGGACGGCAAGATGCCGGTCGACAAACTCAAAAGCGGCACGATGGGTTTTGACGAACTCAATCACAATCTTGATTTGCTTGACCGCGGCGAAGTGGTTCGCCAAATTCTGTTGCCGCACGGCTAATCCGTGCATATTTCAGTTTTGTAGCTATGAAACAGGCAAGTTACGCAACCGTTGGCGGATGCGTAACTTTCGCACTTGCCTTACAGCCGAATCAGCCGCTTACCCAGGTTATCGCCGCGATACAGTTCGCCAATCGCGCCGGGTGCGGTATGAAGACCCTCTGTGACATCTTCACGATAATTCATCTTGCCCGCTCTGATGAGATCTTCAAGCTGTTTGACGTACGTCGGGTAAGTATCCTTGTGATCAAAAAGAATAAACCCCTGCATGCGCGCCCGACGTGTCAGCAGAATGCGATTAACACGCGGCCCGACAGGTGGTGGATCCCAGCTGGGAATGGAAGCAGTTCCGCAAACAATGACCCGGGCTCCGATTGCCAGATGCTGCATGACTGCATCGGAAATCGCGCCAGCCGTGTTGTCGAAATAAACATCAATGCCGTCGGGGCATTGCGTTTTCAGGGCTGCGTCGATGTCATCCGTTTTATAGTTTATGACATGATCATAATTGAATTCTTCAAGGCAGGTCCGTAGTTTTTCGGGTGAACCCGTCAGCCCGATGGTGCGACAACCCAGCGCCTTGGCAAGCTGTCCGACGCACGATCCAACGCCCCCGGCAGCGGTGGACACGGCCACGGTCTCGCCGGCTTTGGGTGCGCCCAGTTTATCCAGTGCAGTCGCAGCCGTGACGCCATTCAGGCCCAATACACCCAGATACAAAGAAGCAGGCAGATCGGTCGCTGTGATTTTCTGCACCACCGCCGCCGGCTTGATGGCCGCATAGTGCTGCCAGCCAAACCAGCCCATGACACGATCACCTTCCATGAAAGCGTCTGTGGTGGATTTGATGACTGTGCCGACGCACAGTGATCGCATGACATCGCCCACGCGGACACTGGCGTAATTATTGGCGTCGGCGAGCCAGCCGCGCATGGCGGGGTCTACTGAAAGCCATTCATTACGAATGAGCAATTGACCGGCCTCCAGTTCCGGCACAACCTGTTTTTCCAGTTGAAAATTCTCGGGGGCGGGGATGCCGGTGGGTTTTGAGACCACACGGATCAATTCGTTTTCCAGGCTGCTCATAAGACCTTCGCGTTGAATGTTAAGAATCTCCTATGTTAAACCCGGTCCGGCCCAATAGTCGCAGTCTTTCATTCAAATGTGATTTTTTCGAATGTACCAATATCGAGCGCTCTAATAGATACCGCGGCAAAATGATATGCTGTATGCAATTATTATTGGCAATCACGATTGCGGGTGCTTTCATGTTTGATATTGTTCACTTTCCACTTTTTGCAATTTCTGCCCTGGCGCTTTCCGTCACGCCCGGGCCGGATCTGGCATATGTCGTCGGGCAAAGCATCGCCAATGGTCGCCGGGCTGGCGTCGTTTCTGCAGCCGGGGTGGCAATCGGCGGCTGTGCCCATACCCTGGCAAGCGCAGTCGGTCTGACCGCGCTGCTGGCCGCATCGCCTATGCTGTTTACGATGGTCCGTTTTCTGGGCGCCGTTTATCTGATCTGGCTGGGAATCCGCATGATTGCAGGTAGTATGCAGCGTCGTAACGGTGGGGCTGTTGTCAGAGTACCCGTACCGGTTGCCAATACGCATTCGCTCTTGCTGCGCGGTTTTCTGACGACAATTACCAATCCCAAGGTGTTGTTGTTCTTTATTGCCTTTTTCCCGCAGTTTGTCACCGTGGGTGGTGAAAATCAGGCCGTTTCTTTTTTGCTACTGGGTCTGGCTTATGCGTTAATCGGGTTTCTGAGTGATGCCGCCTTTGCCTGGCTGGCGGGAAGCGCAGCAGGCGCCGTGTCGCGTAACGAGAAAATCCGTGTCTGGATTGACCGCGTCGTGGGAACTGCGTTTATTGCACTTGGTCTGCGTATCTGGTTGAGCAAGCGTTAAGGTGTGCGTGTCGGGTGTCAGGTTAAATAGCGTACTTTCTACTCCAGCATTTCATTCATTAACAGAACTGTTGCAGTTACCGGGGCAGGCAGAGTGATTGTTCGTTGGTCTGTTTGGGGTTTAGAAGGAAGCGGAATTTTACGTTTTTCTTCAAAATAAATTCCAAGCGCAGCTTCCAGCGCATCCTCTGCGTTTAACAGAGCCTCTTGCTCGTCGTCTCCCACTGAATTCGCTTCCGGAATATCAGGAAAGCCAACTAAAAACGTACCATTATCGTCTGGTGTTAACGTGACTGGATAAATTAACATGCGACTTACTCCATCATAGTATGCAGCACCTTGTGCGAGTGATTGGACGAATTTGACTGGAAAAATTATGGCGAACCTCCAGGCGCACAATTCAAACTCATGATCACTGAATCCGGTGTACAAGCACCTATTGATCCAGCCGAATCGTTTTGGGCTGAAAAACGGGGGGAGATTAGCTTTACATGGATGCTCCCCGGGTAAAGGGTAGCGCGCTTGCAATTATTCCGGCATGTCTGACAGTTCAGCGCCAATCGTACGCATGCGGCGATAGATGCGCTCAAGCTCCGCTGGTGTAAGGGATAGATGGGCGGCAAGGTGGAAAAGGTTTGGGTAAGGCATAGACTTTGGGTCGGACCCGCCTGTGTATTTGCGCCAATGTTGCTCACCGACACAAGCCAGGGCGGCCATCTGTTTTCCCGTATAGTCAAGGTCAATTTTCAGGTGCTGTAAATCGTCGGCGCTTGGGGGGGTATATTCCATAAATGAAAAACCCCGCTATGGCGGGGTATCAAGTCCTTAAGTAAAAAGTTTGCTCAGGGCGATGATCGTTGTGGCCAGTGCAGCTCCTACCATCAGAGGGTGCCAGTTACGCTCGCGCTGCATTTTGGCGGCTTCTGCGTTCAGCTTAACGGTTTCAGCCATCAGCTTGGCGATTTCCGCTTCTGTCTTGACTATGTTCAATGTTCTTTCCATTCAGGGCTTCCTTTCGGGTTCTCGGACTGCGCGATGGGCGTTATCCATGCGTGTTATGTTAGCGCTTAATGCGCTAAGTATCAAGGATCGTGTTCATCCCCCGTTTATGGGTAGAGCCCTTAGGCGTAGAATAGAATACACAGCGGGTTAACTGTAACCGCTGTGTATTTTTGGTTGGTTTTGCAATCTGTTAGAACCACTAACTTATTGATTTTTATTATTAAAATATGGTGCCGATAAGAGGAGTCGAACCTCCGACCTTCGCATTACGAATGCGCTGCTCTACCAACTGAGCTATATCGGCGTACTGACGAAGTCGGAAATTCTAACACAAATTTTCTATTTCGGTCATGCGGGCAAATTTACGATAAAAAAATCTGCCGGCAGGATACTGCCGATTGCCGGTGTTGCGGCACCGGGCTCTAGCGGCGGCGTGGACGGGCAGGACCCGTGGGTGCGCGGCCAGCGATATGTCGGAACGTAATACGACCCTTGCTCAGGTCATAGGGTGACATTTCCAGCGTCACTTTATCACCCGCCAGAATGCGGATGTGATGCTTGCGCATCTTGCCACCGGTATACGCGATAATAGGGTGTCCATTATCCAGCGTGACCCGGAAGCGGGAATCGGGCAATACTTCTGTGACAGATCCACTCATTTCAAGTAGTTCTTCTTTTGCCATATAGTGTTCTCCTGTAAAAATGATAATCAACGGCAGGCGCAGTGGCAGACATCACGCAAATAGCGCGAACCTTCAGACCACGGCAGGGTGCCGGAAGATGCAAATGCGGATGCCAGGCGCTTTCGCAGAAAGCTGAATCTGCATTACCGGACTAAAGGCGATAACACAGCCGTGAAAAAATGATGAAAAGGCGCAGAAAACGGTGCTTCTGCTGTCATCAAGTGAGGGAAGTTAACCGTTTGGGAAAGGTATGGTTCACAAGGTCATACCGACGGTGAGCAGGACGCCTGTATGGAGGCTGTCAGCAAGCGCAGCGTCCACGGCGTGTTGGTTTGTGTTCTTATAGGTGGATTTCACGTTGTTTATTATACACTCAAACACCTAATTTCATAAAATGTGTTGCATTTTCGGAACAGATTTGTCTCATTTTGCATGATTCGTATTCAGGTACGCCGGTTTCCCTCAGTCCACCAGTTCCTTACCTTTGGTTTCCGGCAGCAAAAAGGTCGTGAGCAAGACCATCACATATGCGCCGGTGGCAAATGTCGCAATTGCACCGGCCAGGCCCATCGATTGGCTTAGGTAGCCTACCAGTCCGGGGAAGAGTGCCCCGACCCCACGTCCGAAGTTGTAGGCGAACCCCTGGCCATTGGCCCGGATGGCAGACGGAAACAATTCCGTCAGATAAGCGCCGATGCCGCTGAAGATACCCGAGGCGGCAAAACCCAATGGAAAGCCCAGAATCAACATTTGTGTATTGGTCAGGGGCAGCTCGGTGTACAGATAGATGCAAATGCCCGACAGAACCGAGAACAGGACCAAATTGGCCTTGCGCCCGAAACGGTCCGCAAAGTACGCACCGGCAATATACCCGCAGAATGAGCCCGCGATAATCACCAGCAGATAGCTGCCGGTCCCCATAATGGAGAGGTGTCTCTCTGTTTTCAGAAAGGTGGGTAGCCAGGTGGTAATGGCATAATAGCCGCCCTGTACACCCGTGCAAAGCAGCGCGGTAAGCAGGGTTGTTTTGATAACGCCAGGTGCAAAGATCCCCCAGATATTAGAGACGTTTTTTTGTTCCAGAACCTTTTTCTTGAAAATTTCCGGCTCAGGGACATGGCGGCGGATGAAAAGGACGAGCAGGGCAGGCAGCACCCCAATCCAGAACAGACTGCGCCAGGCCAGATCCACAGGCAAAATGGAAAACATCAGGGTGTAGACCAAGGCAGCGACGCCCCAGCCGATGGCCCAGCCGCTTTGCACCGTACCGACGGCCTTGCCGCGATGTTCGGCGCGAATAATCTCTCCCATGAGCACTGAACCCACCGCCCACTCGCCACCAAAACCCAGTCCTTGCAACGCCCGCAATACGAAGAACTGCTCAAAATTCTGCGCAAAGCCGATCAGCACGGTGCAGACGGAAAACCAGAGAATGGTGATTTGCAGAATCCGTACACGCCCATAGCGATCCGCCAGAATCCCGGCACCCCAGCCACCGATAGCCGAAAACAGCAGTGTGATGGTACCCAGAACACCGGCTTCAGCGTTGCTGATGCCCCATAGCTGAATAATCGCGCTAATGACAAATGTGAACACCATGAAGTCAAAGGCATCGGTCGCCCAGCCGCCAAAGGCCGCAATAAACGTATTCTTTTCTGTCCGGTTCAGCTGTCGATACCAATTCATGATACTTCTCCCTTGGAGCGGTTCACTTCAAGTATGGTCTGCAAAGAGGTACTACGTCAGGATGTAAAACCATATAACGTTGCCGGGTTGTCCACCAGAATTTTCTTACGTATGGCAGCTTGCGGCGCCCATGTTGTCAGCTGGCTCAGTAAATGACCGGTATCGGGCATGCGCGTGATGGAGACATGTGGCCAGTCGCTGCCCCAAAGCATGCGGTCTTCGCTGGTGGCTATCAAGGCTTGTGCCCAGGGCACGACATCTTTGAATTCGGGGAAGTCTTCGCTGATGCGGTAGGCGCCAGAGAGCTTGACCCACCAGCCGTGATGTTCAATCAGCTCCTGCATGGCCCGAAAGCCAGGGTGATTTGTGCCTTCGGCGACGGGCATATGGCCCATGTGATCAATCACGCCCGGCACCGGCAGTTTTTTGAGCCGAGGCAGCAGTTCAGGCAGTTGCCGTGCGTCCAGCAAAAACTGCATATGCCAACCGTAATCGGCAATTTTTCGGGCAAGCGTTTCCATTGCGTCAAAACCGGTGCCACCGCCAAACAGAACGTTGATCCGCAGTCCGCGTACGCCGGCTTCGTGCATTTCGCGCAATTGTTGGTCAGTGATTGTCTCGCGAACAACGCCAATTCCACGCAAATTGTGTGGATGGCGCTTCAGTACTTGCAACATATAGCGGTTGTCATCACCGTACACGCTGATTTGCACCAGCACGCCGCGTTGCATGCCTGTTTTCTCTAGCATGGATAGATAGCGTTTTTCCGGGGCGGCCGGCGGCGTATAGCTGCGGTTCGTGACAAAGGGATAGGCGTCGGTGTCGTCGGTCACCACATGCGCGTGTGTGTCGCAGGCATTGGCAGGCAGTGAAAAGCCCGCAGGCGCGATGTGTTCCAGGGGGGCAAGGCAGTATTCCATCCACACTCCAAAGGAGAAAAAAGGATTGGTATCGGCAAATGATAGCAATGTCGATCGTGAGTGTCCAACATTCTGTTGCCGCAAGACCGCAATCGCTCGGACATGCCCGGGAAATATTTGCGCAGAAACAAGACGGTATCGTCAACGATCTGGTTGGCGATACCGTGGTGTATTACGGTTCGCCAATATCGGGAATGATTTGCGCCCATGGCTGATTCTCAAATTGTACAACCAAGTAATCTATCAATGCCTTGACCCGTGCTGGACGGTTGCGTCCGGGCGGACTTGCAAGATGTAAGGTGATCGGTTCTACCTCCCAATCATCCATCACGGTTTGGAGCTCTCCGGATTGGAGCCCTTGCCATGCAATAAATTCGGGTTGAAGCGCCAACCCGAGGCCGGCATTCAATGCGGGTACCAGTGCGTCGGCGTTATTGACCGTTAAGGGGCAAGGTACGACTTGAGAAAAACGGCCATGCCGCTTATGTTGAAAATGCCAGCTTCTGCCGCCGCGCGAATAGCTATAGTGCAGCGCTTTGTGATGAGCCAGATCTCTGGGATGCTTGGGCCGACCGTAGCGCTCGAAATATGCGGGAGCGCCGACAAGCAGAATGCGTACCGTGCACAGACTTCGCGCAAGCAGGCTGGAGTCGACCATGTGAGAGATTCTCAGGGCTAAATCAAACCGATTGGCGATCAGATCCACTTGGTCGTCGCTAAAGTCTATATCCAGCCTGATATCCGGATGAGTCTTCATAAACTCGGGCAGCATTGGAGAAAGCCGAGGGATTCCAAACGACATGGGTGCTGATATTCGGATAAGCCCGCTTAAGCTTCTTGCTTGCTCAACAACTTCGGCTTCGATTGCTTCGCCTTCCTCAAGGATACGAGTTGCCCGCTCCAGGGCAGCGTAACCACTCTCAGTCAATGTCATGTGGCGAGACGAACGATGGAACAGGATCGTTTTCAAACGCGCTTCAAGTCGCGTGATGGCTTTGGAAACCGTCGCTTGTGATAGCGAGATTTCGGCTGCAGTTTTCGCAAAAGAACCCGTTTCGGCTATTTTGGCGAAAATCGCCCATGCTTCAAAATCAGGTAGATTTTTCGACATTTCTGAAATTCTTTTTGAATAAGGCTAGCTGATGGAAAAAATTATATCAAATGATATTTCAATTGCAATTGTTCAGCATGCAAGAAATGGAAAGTCTGAAATTACGTTCTTGATATTCTCAATATATGTGGTGTTTCCTATACTTTCTTCCGATGATACTGTTATTTGGGGAACACAATGATCGAACGCCGTCCTTTCAATAGTTTGGGTGCCGCCAATCACGGATGGCTTGATGCCAAACATCATTTTTCCTTTGCTCAATACTATGATTCCACTCGCATGGGGTGGGGCGCATTGCGCGTATGGAATGATGACACGATAGCAGCTGGCTCCGGCTTTCCACCACATCCGCATGCCGATATGGAGATTATCACCTATGTTCGGGATGGCGCAATTAGCCACGAAGATAATCTGGGTAACAAGGGTCGCACAGAGGCGGGTGATGTACAGGTGATGAGTGCGGGTACCGGTATCCGGCACTCGGAATATAACTATGAGTCCGACACCACTCGAATCTTCCAGATTTGGATTGTGCCTAATCGGCGCGGTGATCCTCCTAGTTGGGGGGCGAAACCCTTCCCAAAGGATGACCGATCAGGTCAATTTGTGGTCTTGGCCAGCGGGGAGGGAAACGAGGACGCATTGCCTATTCGCGCCGACGGCTCTGTATTGGGTGCAACGCTTAAAGCTGGTGAAAGCGTGGAATATTCATTTGCCGATGCGCGGCGCTATGGTTATCTGGTGCCGGCTACCGGCAAGATAGAAGTCAATGGCGTTGAGCTAGAGGCGCGTGATGGCGCGGCCATCAAAGATGAAACAGTCCTGCGGATTACCGCAATAGAAGACGCCGAGCTGATTCTTGTCGACACGGCGGCCTGATAAAAAAACAAGAGCGGACAGGGTGGCGACAACCTCTGCTCTTGCGCCCGGACGACTTCCATAATGTTTGCAGATTTGAGTCGCAAGTTTGTCGCGTTTATCCAATGTTTTCTTCATCCACCATTGATTGCAGGAGTTAGATATGCCTATTAGCGCTACCCCGACGCCAAGTCCTTTGTTGTTGACGCCCAAGGACCACGTCTTGATCCTGATCGACTATCAATCGCAAATGGCTTTTGCGACCCATTCAATAGACATTGTCAGTCTACGCAATAATGCCAGCTTGATCGCCCAGGGCGCATCCGGGTTTGGCGTGCCGACCATCCTTACCACTGTCGCGGAAAAAAGCTTCTCGGGACCGATGTTCGAAGAGGTGACTACACCTTTCCCAGGTCAGGCGTTGTTGGATCGCACGTCAATGAATACTTGGGAAGATGCAGCCGTTATCGATAATGTAAATAAGATTGGCAAGGACCGTATCGTGCTTGCCGGTTTGTGGACCAGCGTATGTATCGTGGGGCCGGCGCTGTCTGCATTGGCACAAGGGTATGAGGTTTACTTTATAACCGATGCATGCGGCGATGTATCGATTGAGGCGCATGAGCGGGCTGTGGACCGTATCGTGCAGGCAGGTGGTCGCCCCATGACTTCCTTGCAGTACTTGCTGGAGTTGCAGCGCGATTGGGCGCGAACCGAGACCTATGATCTCACGACAGGCATTGCCAGAAAAGTAGGAGGTGGTTACGGAATCGGCATCAACTATGCCAAGTCCATGTTTGGGGCACAAGAGGGATAAAGGAGAAGGCCAATGAAACCGTACCTGATTTCGTTGGCTGTCGGCATTTTAGTGGGTGTGATCTATAGTCTGATGAATGTGCGATCTCCGGCACCACCCGTCATCGCGATTCTTGGGCTATTGGGAATGCTCATTGGTGAGCAGCTCATTCCTGTCAGTAAACAGTTGCTGACAGGAAGCTCATTCCTGGCGGCCTGTGATAAGGAACAGGCTACCAGTCATGTATTCGGCCATTTACCTGGCCGGCATGCTCCGCCGAAAGCCACTGAAAAAGAGACCTCGTGAACCTGCGCCGGCGGTTAGATACAGCGCTGCCGGACTATTTTCTGAAAGTACGCTATTTCATTCACAGCCTGAAGGAAACCCGTATGACAAATCGCCGTCAAATTCTTGGAGTGGCTTCGAGTGTAGCGTCTGCCGTGGCATTCGATACGTTGTTCGGACGTAGAGCATTGGGCCGCGTGATCAGCAAGGGAGCAGCAATCGTGAAAGATCCAGATGTTATTTTCCATAACGCCAGAATTACGACACTTGACCGCGCAAAACCGACCGCGAGCGCAGTTGCCATTAAAGACGGCACATTTCTGGCCGTTGGAGAGGATGAAGAAATTTTGCGTCATGCCGGAAGGCAAACGCGCATTATCGATCTACAGCGCCGGTGCGTGTTGCCGGGCCTATTCGATAATCATACCCACGTCGTTCGCGGCGGCCTGAACTACAACATGGAGTTGCGCTGGGATGGTGTTCGATCGCTGGCCGACGCGATGGATATGTTGCGCCGCCAGGTGGCACTGACCCCCGCACCGCAATGGGTGCGCGTGGTAGGGGGCTTTACCGAGCATCAGTTCTTTGAAAAGCGTTTGCCGACCATTGATGAAATCAACGCCATTGCGCCCGACACACCGGTATTCCTATTGCATCTATATGATCGCGCCTTGCTTAATGGCGCCGCACTTCGTGTCGTAGGCTATACCAAAGATACACCGGATCCACCCGGTGGCCAGATTACGCGCGATGCCAATGGCAATCCCACGGGCTTGCTGCTGGCCAAACCCAATGCGACCATTCTTTATGCGACATTGGCCAAGGGGCCCAAACTGCCGTTTGAGTATCAGCTCAATTCGACGCGACATTTTATGCGCGAATTGAACCGGCTGGGGGTGACAGGCGTGATCGATGCGGGCGGCGGGTCGCAGAACTATCCGGAAGACTACGCTGTGATGCAGAAGCTGGCAGAAGAAGGTCAAATTACCGTGCGCCTGGCCTATAACTTGTTTACGCAAAAACCCAAGGAAGAGAAAGATGATTTCCTCAAATGGACCTCCAGCGTGAAATATAAGCAGGGCGATGACTATTTTCGCCATAACGGGGCAGGAGAAATGCTGGTGTACTCGGCTGCCGACTTCGAGGATTTTCGCCAGCCCAGGCCCGATATGCCAGCGCAAATGGAAGATGAATTGGAAGAAGTGGTGCGCATTCTTGCGCAAAACAAATGGCCCTGGCGCTTGCATGCCACCTATGATGAAACCATATCGCGGGCGCTGGATGTGTTCGAGAAGGTGAATAAGGACATACCCCTGCAAGGACTGAATTGGTTCTTCGACCACGCAGAAACCATTTCTGATGAGTCCATTGACCGAATTGCAGCGCTGGGCGGTGGTATTGCCGTACAACATCGCATGGCTTATCAGGGAGAGTATTTCGTCGAGCGTTATGGCGTTGCGGCCGCGCAGGCCACTCCTCCTGTAGCGCGCATGCTGGAGAAGGGAGTGAATGTCTCTGCCGGCACCGATGCAACGCGAGTGGCCTCATATAATCCTTGGGTGTCCCTTTCCTGGATGATTACCGGTAAAACCGTGGGCGGACTGCGCCTGTATCCGGAAAGAAACTGCCTGGATAGGGAAACGGCGCTGCGCATGTGGACAGAAAAAGTCGCCTGGTTTTCCAACGAGGAGGGACGGCGTGGCCGCATCGAGGCGGGTCAGTTCGCCGATATGATTGTGCCGAACAAAGATTTCTTTAATGTGCCGGAAGACGAGATTTCCTTTTTGACCTCGGACTTGACAGTTGTTGGCGGTCGTGTTGTTTATGGCGCAGGCGAGTTTACCGAACTCGATGATAATGCCTTGCCTCCTGCCATGCCTGAATGGTCGCCGGCACGTCTGTTCGGCGGCTATGGTGCATGGGGAGAGCCCGAAGGCGCAGGCAAGCATTCGTTGGGACCGTTGCGCTATCAGGCGATTGCATCTTGCGGGTGCGCCAATAGCTGCGGCTTACATGGGCATGATCATGCCCGCGCCTGGGCAGCGAAGATCCCCGCCTCGGATCTGAAAGGATTCTTCGGCGCGCTGGGTTGTTCATGTTGGGCTGTGTAAAGAGGTGACTGTCATGCGTACATTCGTTTCGGTCAATCGTCGTCTGACCCGATCAATACAGCCGCTACTGGACATTCCTGCAATACATACAGCGGTTTTGCTAGCGCTGTGTGCACCGTATATCCAGGGAGGTCTGGTCAAGCTTTTTGATTTTCCGGGGGCGATTGACGAAATGACACATTTTGGATTGGTACCGGCCCCTGTTTTCGCGGTGCTGGTGATTGTGCTGGAATTAGTTGCCTCCGCAATGATTATTTTCGGATTGTTCCGTTGGCTGGGAGCATTGGCACTGGCGGCATTTACTCTGCTGGCAACATTATTGGCGTTACGTTTTTGGGAATTACCAGCTGGGAACGAACGATTTATGGCTGCAAATTCGTTTTTCGAACATATTGCGATAATTGGTGGTCTGCTGCTTGTCGCGTGGCTCGACATAAGAAAAGGGGACTTTGATGAACGTTGACAAAAAGCCATCGGCGAACCAGTATTCCAACAGTTTTGCACCCTTACGGCAAACCTTGTTCGCGGTGCTGTGGGTTGCCACTGTTATTGGCAATACCGGCAGCTTTGTACGCGATGTGGCCAGTTCCTGGCTGATGACCGATCTTTCAACATCGCCCGCCGCTGTTGCGTTAGTACAAGCAGCTGCAACGTTACCCATTTTTCTTCTGGCTATACCGGCAGGGGTGCTTGCCGATATTCTTGACAGACGAAAATTTCTGATCGGGATACAGCTTTTATTGGCTTGCACCAGCGCGTGCCTGATGCTGTTGCAAGCGGCAGGCTTGCAATCGATCGCCTCTTTAGTGGCGTTGACTTTTCTTGGGGGTATCGGCGCGGCGCTGATGGGGCCGACCTGGCAGGCCATCGTACCGGAACTTGTCGATAGAGAGAATCTTAAAAGTGCAGTCGCACTCAACTCGTTAGGGATCAATATTGCCCGGGCCGTAGGGCCGGCCCTTGGCGGTTTGGTACTTGCCAGCCTGGGCGCCGCGTTTACCTATGGTATCGATGTGATTAGTTACCTCTTCGTTATTGCCGCCCTGATCTGGTGGCCCAGGCCGGTGACGCAGCAGGATGAACTTTCTGAAAAATTTGGAGGTGCATTCAGGGCCGGACTGAGGTATGCGCGCGCCAGCCGTGATTTGCATATTGTGCTGTTGCGCGCTTTCCTGTTCTTTGCGCTGGCAAGTTCGGTGTGGGCATTATTGCCGTTAGTGGCACGCGGCGTGTTGGGAGGCGGAGCGGGATTTTACGGCATGTTGCTCGGTGCTGTGGGGCTAGGCGCGATCATTGGCGCTATTTTTATTCCGAAAATACGTGATCGCCTTGGAGCGGATGGGCTGCTGCTGTTAGCCGCCTTTGTGACCGCATCGGTCATGGTGTTTCTGGCTTTTGCGCCGGCGCAGTGGATGGCGGTGGTCGCATTGCTATTGCTTGGTACTGCGTGGATTAGTGCCTTGACTACATTGAATGGTGTGGCGCAGGCAATTTTGCCCAACTGGGTGCGCGGGCGCTCGCTGGCGATCTACCTTACGGTATTTAATGGCGCTATGACGGCGGGCAGCCTGGCCTGGGGGGGTGTTGCTTCAGCAATCGGCGTGCCGCTGACGCTGGTGGCGGGTGCTGTTGGTTTGGTTATTGTGGGGCTCGTAGCGCATCGTATCAAATTACCCGGCGGTGACGAAGATTTAGTGCCTTCCAGACATTGGCCCGAACCGCTGACCGCCGCGCCGGTGGAAAACGACCGGGGACCCGTGCTCATTTTGATCGAGTATCGTATCTTGGTAGAAGAGCGCGGCGAATTCCTGAAGTCTCTCGCCAGACTCTCGTTTGAGCGCAGGCGTGATGGTGCCTATGCATGGGGTATTACCGAAGATGCATCCGACCCCGAACTGATACTTGAATGGTTTTTGGTCGAATCCTGGGCAGAGCACCTGCGTCAACACCATCGAGTCTCTAAGGCTGACGCGGATGTTCAAGCTGAGGTGTTACGGTTTCACAAGGGGGAGGGAAAGCCACGAGTGCGTCATTTTCTCTCCTTTAACCATCCTCTAAAAGGGCGAGTTTAGTCGAGTACATTTCGTTACTTTTCTTAGAGTGAAATTGCGAGCAGGATCCTGCGTAGATCTTTCCCGTGATATCGCTCTAACCTGCGCTTTCGCATGAGATTCCTGTGCTGAAATTCGCCAGATAAAATGGCTTCTAATTTACTGATGTTGTCGTAATATCAGTATTTTTTATCGTAAATAGACAGAGATTGATAAAAATAATAATGACTGCCTATTTGCTTTCGACCGACTAATTTCTCTTTCTAAACCAATCTTTATTATTCATATGATTATGGTATCAACGTATTTGACACCAATTATTTGATCGCATATGATTAGTGCTGAAATGATTTTTAAGAGAAATGATTTCTCTTCAAACAGGATGAGTAAAACAATTAATATGCACACTCAATATGACATTCGAATTCTCAGCGCCTTGCGCCGTATCACACGGGCCATCGCTGTTCATTCCCGGCAGCTGGCTGCCTATAACAACGTGACCACGCCCCAGCTGATCTGCCTGGGTGCCATTGTAGAAAACGGCCCCATTACGGCAACGGAAATCAGCCGCAAAATTCATGTCAGCCCCAGCACGGTGGTTGGCATTCTGGATCGCCTGGAAGATAAGGGCTGGATCCGTCGCGAGCGCGGCAAGGAAGATCGCCGCATCGTGTTCATTACGGCCACCGAGGCTGGTGTTGAACTGGTTCGGGTTACGCCGTCGCCTATTCAAACGACGATGTCGGACGCATTGAAAGACCTGCCCGAAGCCGAGCAGGCTGCGATTACGACGTCGCTCGAAAAAATTGTCATGCTGATGGAGACGCACAGTGCCGTGGCTCCTGAAGTTTCCAAAGAACCCGCGTCGCCAATTCTGGATGTTCCGATTGTCGATGCCTCTCACCCAGAATCCGGAATTTTGATTTGATTGATACTGTCCTGCCGACCTCCAGAACGAATACGCAACGTGCTCAGGCAAAGGGGGCACCTGGTAAACAGGCGCACTTGCTGAGAATACCCGCCAGAGATGATGGTTATCCCGTCTGGCAATTGGTATCCCAGTGCCCGCCGCTGGATCTGAATTCGGTGTACAGCTATCTGCTTTTGTGTGAGCATTTTCGTAATACCTGCGTCGTTGCCGAGGCCAATGGACAAATCGATGGATTTGTTTCTGCCTATCTGCCCCCGGATCGGGACGACGTTCTGTTTATCTGGCAGGTCGCCGTGCACGAGCGTGGACGCGGCCATGGACTGGGTCGGCAAATGCTGCTCAGCCTGCTGGACAGGCCTCATCTGGCGCATATTCGTTTTCTGGAAACCACCGTTGGTCCGGACAACGCTGCGTCCCGTCATATGTTCGCTGCGGTGGCCCACAACATGGGCACCGGCATCGATGAAAGCCCCTTATTTGAACCAGAATTATTCGGGCCCGAAGCGCATGATGACGAACGACTTCTGAAGATCGGACCGCTCAGGCGAATGCCGGGCTGATCTTCTGCCAACTTCAGGGCGTATCCGGCGCCCGAATGCCATTAACGGCATTGTCCTTTTAATGTTTCAACATATAGGAAAAAATCATGGATTTAGAAATTTTCGACCGCATGGAGTCTGAAGTGCGTGGTTACGTACGTTCATTCCCCGTTGTATTCAATCAGGCCAAAGGTTCTGTACTGACTGATGAATCAGGTAAGGAATATATTGATTTTTTCAGTGGTGCAGGTACTCTGAACTACGGCCACAACAATCCGATTCTCAAGAAAAAGCTGATTGAATATTTGAATACCGATGGCGTCGTCCATGGTCTGGACATGGCCACATCGGCAAAACGATATTTCATGGAAACGTTTGAGCGTGTGCTGTTGACCCCGCGCAACATGAAGTACATTCTGCAATTTACCGGGCCGACCGGTACCAATGCAGTTGAAGCTGCACTGAAGCTGGCGCGACAGGTCAAGGGCCGTTCCAATGTGGTCTCGTTCACTCATGGTTTTCATGGTGTGAGCGGTGGCTCGCTGGCTGTCACGGCAAACGAAAAGTTTCGGGATGCCGCCGGCGTATCGTTGCACAACACGGCCTTTATGCCGTTTGACGGATACATCGGCCCTGATGTCGATACCATCGCTTATTTTGAACGCATGCTGGAAGATCCCAGCAGCGGGCTGGACTTGCCGGCCGCTGTGATCGTCGAAACGGTACAGGGAGAAGGCGGTGTTAACGTTGCCAGCTGGCGCTGGATTCGCGAGCTGGAAAAACTGTGCCGCAAATTCGACATGCTGCTGATCGTCGACGATATTCAGGTGGGTTGCGGACGCACCGGCACCTTCTTCAGTTTTGAAGCGGCCGGCATCAAGCCCGATATCATCACACTGTCCAAATCGCTATCGGGCTTTGGCCTGCCCATGTCACTGGTGCTGATCAAGCCCGAACTCGATGTGTGGAAACCGGGTCAGCACAGTGGTACGTTCCGCGGCAATAACCTTGCATTCGTGACGGCCGCTCAGGCGCTGGACAGCTATTGGAGCGATGACAGGTTCGAGAAAGAGACGCGACGCAAGGAACGGATTGTGCGCGACTGGCTTGAAAATCTAGTACATAGCTTTCCCGAAGCGGGATTTAGCGTGCGTGGACGCGGCCTGATCCAGGGACTGGTCAGCGAGGATAAACCCGAACTGGCAAACAAAATTGCCAAGCAGGCTTTTGAGTACGGACTGGTGATTGAAACATCCGGTGCTCAGGATGAGGTGCTGAAGGTCCTGCCGGCCCTCACTATCGAGGACGCGCAACTGACGCACGGTCTGGAATTGATCGAGCGCAGCGTTGCAGAGGTCCTCAAGCAGGAAGGTAAGAAAACCAAAGTTCTCAAATTTGGAGCGTAAGTAATATGATTGTAAGAAATGTGAAAGACGTCATCGGCACCGATCTGGAAGTGAAAACCGACACCTGGCTGAGCCGCCGCGTGCTGCTGGCCAAGGATGGCATGGGATTTTCCTTTCACGAGACCGTGATCTTTCCCGGCACCGAAACCCATATCCATTACCAGAATCATCTGGAAGCCGTATGGTGTGTTGAGGGCGATGGCGAGGTCGAGACCATTGCAGACGGCAAAAAGTATGCACTTGGCCCCGGTGTGGTCTACGCCCTGAATGAAAACGACGAACATTGGCTGCGAGGTGGCAAAGAACCGCTGCGTGTGATCTGCGTATTTAACCCGCCTGTGACCGGCCTTGAAGTTCATGACGAAGATGGCGTGTACCCGGCCATGACCGAGGAAACCGCCTGAACTGTAAACCGACAAGGAGTACAACATGGTCGTAACCGACATTTATGAATCACGAACCAGCGGTACTGCCGCGATCATCGCGAGACAGGAACCGGTTGTGTACGAAGAGGGCAGCTATGCCAATGCATTGTCTGCCGAGCAGGTTGCCTCGTATGAACGCGATGGCTTTCTGGTGATGGACAATCTATTCAGCGAGCAGGAAGTCAAGGCGCTGATGGATGAAGTGCATGCCATGTCAAATGACAGCAAGATCGCCGCCAGCGATGAAGCGATTACGGAGCCCGGCAGCAATGCCGTGCGTTCCATCTTCAGGGTGCATGCCCTGAACAAGGCGATCGATCGACTGTCACGCGACCCCCGTCTGATCCATGTGGCCCGCCAGATTCTGGGCTCCGAAGTATATTTGCATCAGTCGCGCGCCAATATGAAACCGGGTTTCAAGGGCAAGGAGTTCTATTGGCACTCTGATTTTGAAACCTGGCATACAGAAGATGGTATGCCACAAATGCGTGCCCTGAGTTGTTCTTTGTTATTGACAGATAATAACGAATGCAATGGCCCGCTCATGGTCGTGCCAGGTTCACATCGACAGTTCATTTCGTGCCGTGGCATTACGCCTGAAGATAATTACAAAAAATCGCTGAAGATACAGGAGTATGGTGTGCCTGATCCGCTGAGCCTGGAATTGCTGGCCGAGCAGGGCGGCATCAAAGCGGTGACCGGCAAGGCCGGTTCAGTGGTGTTTTTCGATTGCAATACCATGCACGGCTCAAACGGCAATATTTCGCCCTGGCCACGTGCCAATGTATTCATGGTTTACAACAGTGTTGAAAACACTTTGAATGCACCGAAATACGGCCTGGCGCCGCGTCCGGAATATATTGCGACTCGCGAGAAAATGGCGGTGCTCGAACCGCTGGATGCGCTGCAGGAAGTTGCCTGACAGTCAGTGCCAGTAATGTGATTCGGTATCTGAAACGCATTCTGGTTCGACGTCAGTTCGGCGCTGTTGCCTTTACGGCAGGAACGCCCCAAAGCCCCGGTTGCGACGAACCGGGGCTTTTTCTATTATGCGCATGTCCATTCGACAACTGCAGAACAGACTACGCGAGGATGATATCAGCTGATGAATTGTCTATAATCTCCGTATAAGGTATAACACTAGTGTCTTTTCGATTCGACGCAGATGACAATCGTGCACCCAGGCGCATGGATTCAATTGAAACGGGTCTGGTCACAATAGTGTGTTGAGGTTATGTATGGAAATGAAGCTTGAAAATCTGGAAGCCATGACAGACGTGGAAGAACGGGTATTCTGGAGAATGTTTGATGTGCAATTGGTCCGCGATGACGGTGCCGCCGCACGGGGTCATCTTCAGGCCGGTCGCCCCGTGTATTACCGGGAGGACACTACCCCAAGCGGGCTGGTCATCAAGGAATTTCCCAATGGACGTCGGGAGCTTGTGCGCTTTGTCAACGGTGTTGAACAAACGGTGAACAATGCTTCAGTAACATGAGTGCGCCAAAACTCTGGGTCGTGGCCGGTCCGAATGGGGCGGGCAAGACAACCTTGACACGTCGTCATTTGACAGGTCACCTGCCGGTTGTCAATCCGGACGATATTGCGGCTGAAATAGATCTGGGCCATTCGGAAATTGAACTCATGCGGTATGCCCGCAAACGGGGTTTCAAAGTCATACTTGTTTTCGTGGGCGTTGACGACGTCGGGCTGCTGATGGTCAAATCCCGCATCGCAGAGGGTGGACACGCCGTTTCCCCTGAGGCCATTGAACGTCGCTACCAGCGCAGTATGGACAATCTTGAGTGCGCATTGCAGATTGCCGATCGCGCCTGGGTATTCGACAATAATCGTAAAAGAGGGCGACGCACGCTGCTAATCCGTGAAGGTCATCGGTTAAAGTACGTCGGCAAGTCCTTGCCAGCCTGGGCGTTGCAGGCCATTCCCGTTGAACTGCGTCGTCGCGAACGTCATATCAAGCACAAATAGCTTTTCTCCACGTCTCACACTCCTGTCTCCTATTTTGATTCTCGCCACATTTCCCGCATAGATTCTATAAATAAGGGTAATCACGTACAGCAGATCAGGCGGCAACCGTGTCTAATAATCGGCTTCAAACACGATGATGCGTGGCCTTTTGGGTCATGCGTATCGTATCGGCCTGATTGAATTAAACCCCTATAAATGGAGACACTGTATGCCCAGCATGATTATCAACGGCGCGCTATGCGATGCCGCGTCCGGCAAGACACTGGATGTGGTTTCCCCCGTGGACGCACAGGTTTTTACGACAATCCCGCGTGGCGACAGGGTCGATGTAGATGTGGCCGTGCAGGCGGCACGTCATGCACTGGACGGTGCCTGGCAGAAGGTGACGGCATTGGAGCGGGGCCGCCTGTTGATGAAATTGAGTCAATCCATCCTGGACCATTTCGACGAACTGGTCGAACTCGAAGCGCGGGATACGGGTAAGCCGCTGGTGACCGCCGAAAATGACATCCGGGTCATGGCGCGTTATTTCGAATTCTATGCAGGCGGCGCCGACAAAGTGCATGGCCAGATCATTCCTTACCTGAATGACTATACGGTGCAGGTGTTGCGTGAACCGCTGGGGGTGACGGCGCATATTATTCCGTGGAACTACCCGGCGCAGATGTTCGGTCGCAGTGTCGCGCCTGCCCTGGCGATGGGGAATGCCTGCGTGGTGAAACCGGCAGAAGACGCCTGCCTGTCTGTGCTGCGTGTAGCAGCGATGGCCCAGGACATCGGTTTTCCGCCGGGCGTGCTCAACGTGGTCACGGGCCTTGGAGAGGAAGCCGGTGCCGCATTGGCGGCGCATCCGGATATCAATTTTGTGACCTTTACAGGATCCAATGAGGTCGGGATACTGGTGCAACAGGCGGCGGCGCGTCATGCCGTCAAGTGCGTGCTGGAGCTGGGTGGCAAATCGGCTCACATCGTATTTGACGATGTGAATATGCAGCTTGCCATTCCCGCTGTCATCAAAAGTATTCTGCAAAATACCGGCCAGACCTGCACGGCGGGCAGTCGTCTGCTGGTTCAGCGCGGCGTCTATGATCGTTTTATGCAGGAACTGACTGCGGCGTTCTCGCAAACCCGCGCAGGGTCGCCTTCGGCCAACCCCGACTGCGGCCCGCTCATCAACGCGAGTCAATTTGCACGCGTGAACCGCTATCTGGATCTGGGCCGGCAGGAAGGGTTGCAGGTCCTGGCCGAAGGCAGCATCGACAGCGATGTACCCGAGGGCGGATATTATGTGCGTCCGACCTTGTTCGGTGCCCGTTCACATGACAGTGTGTTGCTGCAGGAGGAGATTTTCGGGCCTGTGCTGGTGGCCGTGCCGTTTGACACCGAGGCCGATGCGGTCAGACTGGCCAATGACACCCGCTACGGTCTGCTGGGCGCGATCTGGACAGAAAATGGCGGCGTACAGCAGCGTGTGGCCAAAGGCATCAAATGCGGACAGGTGTTCATTAATGGCTTTGGTGCCGGCGGTGGCGTAGAACTGCCGTTCGGCGGGATGAAGGGCAGCGGACATGGCCGTGAAAAGGGATTCGTGGCGATGGAAGAAATGAGTACGACCAAGACGGTTGTGCACTTTCACGGACAGATGCAATAAGGACACGACCGCCTGCCGTCGCTATATCACCCGGGATCGCTTGTCTGGCATGCGACAGGCTGCAGCATCAACATCACATTATGACAAGGAGACAGCATGACAGTATTGAAGGATAAAGTGGCCATCATCACCGGCGCGGGTAGTGGCTTTGGCGAAGGGATCGCCCGCGAGTATGTGAAGCAGGGTGCGAAAGTGGTCGTGGCGGATATTAATGAATCTGCCGCGCAGCGGGTGGTCGGGGAGCTGGGCGCGCAGACGCGGGCCTTCACCGTGGATGTATCCAGGGGCGAGCAGGTGAATGCACTCGCGCAATATTGTCAGGACACGTTTGGCGCAATTGATATTGTCATCAACAACGCCGCCATTACGCACAAGAACCAGCCCATGCTGGACGTGGATGAGGACACCTTCGATCGCCTGCTGGCCATCAATGTGAAGTCCATTTATCTGATGACGCAGGCAACGCTGCCGGTGATGCGCAAGCAGGGCAGGGGCGTGATTCTGAATATCGGTTCGACTGCGGGTATCAGGCCGCGACCCGGACTGTCCTGGTACAACGCCACCAAAGGGGCAGTCAATCTGTTGTCCAAGTCCATGGCGGTCGAATTGGGGCCGGAAAATATCCGGGTCAATGTGATCTGCCCGGTCATGGGTGTCACGGGCTTGTTCGAACTGTTCATGGGTCAGCCCGATACGCCGGAGAATCGGCAGAAGTTCATGTCGACGATTCCCATGGGACGGTTTTGCACGCCCGCCGATGTGGCTGCCGCCGCGGTGTTCCTGGGCAGTGATGCCGCCGCCTTTTTTACCGGTGTGGAATTGCCGGTAGATGGCGGTCGCACCATTTAATGCAGGATGTCGATACCGAACGCGGGCGGGAACGTGGATAAAGATAAAGCCGATTTCATGGGAGAAACGGCTTTATGCTTTATTTTTTCCGAAGGCCGGATTTGGAGCGCTGCGTGAACCAATCGAACAGTTGAGCAATCGGTCAATCGATCATTCAATCAGGGATAGGCATGCTCATCAGTTTTGCAATCCATTCCGGGTCCTTGGGATCGCCCGCGCTGCGCTGGTTGGTATCCAGCGCATTGATTGCGGCCATTTGCCCATCGCTCAGCTCAAAATCATAAATCTGGAAATTGCTGTGAACGCGGCTAGGCTTGCTGGAACGTGGAATGGCCAGGGTGCCGCGCTGCAGATGCCAGCGCAGAATGACCTGACCCACATCTTTTCCGTGAACCGTGGCGATGTCGGTCAGGGCCGGATTCGACAGCAGACTGGCATCACCGCGCCCCAGCGGTGACCAGGCTTCGAGCAGAATGTCCTGTTCGTTCATATACGCCAGCAGCTCACGTTGCTGGAAGAGCGGGTGGGTCTCTACCTGGTTCAGCACCGGCTTATTATTGGAGCTGGCTGCGAGTGCTTGCAGATGGTCGATTTCGAAATTGCAGACGCCAATGGCTTTGGTCAGTCCTTCTTCCTGCAGTTTCTCCAACGCCTTCCAGCTTTCCCGGAATCCTTCAACGGGCCAGTGCAACAGGTACAGGTCCACGTAATCCAGTCCGAGTTTGCGCAGCGATTTGTCAAAGGCGCGCAGGGTTTGTTCGTAGCCGAAATCGGTGACCCATACCTTGGTGGTCAGATGATAATCTTCGCGCTTGAACCCCGATTCGCGCAGCGCCTTGCCGACAAACGCCTCGTTCATATAGCGTGCTGCTGTATCGATGACGCGATAGCCGCTATCCAGCGCCTGGGTGACGGCCGGCACGCAGACCTCTTCCTTGTCCAGCTCCCAGGTTCCGAAACCCAGCGATGGAATAGTCTGGCCATTATTCAAAGAGAATGCTTTCAATGACATTTGTGGTTCCTTGTTCGACGATGATGATGGAGAAGCTGCTGACCTGGAAGGCGTGCGTAGAATATGACAGTGATACTGGAAGTGTTTGAAGAATATGATAGTTACCATACCAAAAACAGCTGCAGTTTGTGCGGCGATTGATTCGGCTGGATAGAAAATTCTGTGACAAAAGAAAACAGCACTGCCAGATATTGCTGTGCAATTCGGGGAGTGCTGTTTATTATTTCACCGAAGCGAGACGTTCTAAGTGCTGGCGCCGCCGGTCTGATCGGCAGGGACGCAAGGCACTTTATGACCGGGTCAGTCTTCCTTCAGCCCAATTTCAAACGCAATCGGATTGCGCATGGTATTGGCAACAGGTGAGTAATAATTGGCGTGTTGAACGATATCGTCGAGTTCTTCGCGTGTTGCATCGCCTTCGATATCCACTTTGACGCGAATGGCCTGAAAGCCCATTTGGCCGGGTTCGCGTTCGGCGCCGCCGGCACCCCAGGCAGCACTATTGCCGATATCGCCTTCAAGAAAGACTTCGAGTTTGCTCAGTTTGACATTGCGCCAGGTGGCAACGGCGGTAATACCCACAGCGAGACACCCACCCAGAGCAGACAGAACGACTTCACCAGGAGCAGGCGCTGTATTTTCGCCCATCAGGTGGTAGGGCTCATCGACAACAACAGCGGGGTGGTTGGGGTCGCGATTGGTCAGGTAGCTGAGTGTACGATATTGGCCAACGGAAATGGTCTGGACCTTGTTGGTGCCACGACGATCGGGATTGCTGCGGCCCATTTCGGAAAATTTTTCCAGACCCGCCCGGTCAATCGGGCGCAAATATTTTTTCTCTTCAGTACTCATATGATTCCCTTTTCGATGAGTGTCGCAAAGACGGGGAACCCATATCATCGACATATGGGATTACCCCGGAAATTATTGCAATTTGGCCTGTTGCGCGCGGATGCCTTCCAGGCGTTCGGTAAATTGCGCCAGGCGCGCTTTTTCCTGTTCAATGACATGACCAGGGGCGCGTGCCACGAAGCTTTCATTGGACAATTTACCCTGCGCCTTGGCAATCTCGCCTTCCAGGCGTGCCGATTCTTTGGACAGCCGCGCCAGTTCCGCGTCCTTGTCGATTTCCACGTTCAGCATCAGGCGTATATTGTCCAGAATTTGAACGGGCGCGCCCAGATCGGGCAGGGCCTCTACCACTTGCACCTCACTGAGTTTGGCCAGGGCCATCAGATAGGGTGCATTGCGATTGAGCATGGCCGCATCGCCTTCTGCAAACAAAGGCACTTTCTGGGCGGGTGAAAGATTCATTTCACCACGTAATGCGCGGATTGCTTCGACCTGGGCCTTAAGTGCGGTGACCTGTGCTTCGGCGGCCTCATCGATCAATTCACTGTTGCTTAGCGGGTAAGGTTGAACACTGATGCTGGCTGTCGCATCGGCCGATTTTTTGCCGGCAACGACTGCGACTTTTTGCCACAGGGCTTCCGTAATAAATGGAATGACAGGATGCGCCATGCGCAAGATGGTTTCCAGTACACGAATGAGTGTGCGGCGTGTGCCATTCTGTTGCGCCTGATTGCCGCGCTGAATCTGTACCTTGGCCAGTTCCACATACCAGTCGCAGTATTCGTCCCAGACAAATCGGTAAATTGCGTTTGCAATCATGTCGAAACGATATTCATGAAACCCTTTCTGAATATCGGCAAGCGTCTGTTGCAGACGGCTGGTGATCCAGTGGTCGGCGAAGGACAGTTCATTGTCTTTGTGGCTGACCGCTTCTGCATCGGGCACATTCATCAACACAAACCGGCTGGCATTCCACAATTTGTTGCAGAAATTGCGGTAGCCTTCGCAGCGCTTCAGGTCGAAATTCATGTTCCGCCCAAGGGTGGCATAGGCTGCCATGGTAAAGCGCAGGGCGTCGGCGCCGAAGGGGGCGATCCCGTCGGGGAACGACTTGCGGGTGTCTTTTTCGATCTTGCCGGCCTGTTTCGGATTCATCAGTCCGGATGTACGCTTTTGCACAAGCGTATCCAGGTCAACGCCGTCGATCAGGTCGACCGGGTCCAGCGTATTGCCCTTGGATTTGCTCATTTTCTGGCCGTAGGCGTCCAGGATGAGGCCGTGCACATACACATGACGGAACGGCACCTGACCGGTCAGGTGCATGCTCATCATGATCATGCGCGCGACCCAGAAAAAGATGATGTCAAAACCCGTGACCAGGACATTGGACGGCATATAGCGCTTGAAATCGGCTGTTTCAGCGGGCCAGCCCATAGTCGTGAATGGCACCAGCGCAGAAGAGAACCAGGTATCCAGAACATCGTCGTCGCGGCGCAAGGGGCCTGTGATGCCAGCCTTTTTGGCCTGGACCAGAGCGTCCTGTTCGGTACGGGCGACAAAAATCTGGCCGTCTTCGGCGTACCAGGCGGGAATCTGGTGGCCCCACCAGAGCTGGCGGGAAATACACCAGTCCTGAATGTTTTCCAGCCACTGGTTATAGGTGTTGCTCCAGTTTTCCGGAAAGAAGCGGACTTCTCCGTCGCGCACGACGTCCAGTGCGACGTCGGTGATGCTTTTGCCGGGATTGTACGTGCCTTCGGGGGCAGGCTTGCTCATGGCGACAAACCACTGATCGGTCAGCATGGGTTCGATGACCGATTTGGTGCGATCGCCACGGGGCACCATCAGCTTATGCGGCTTGATGCTTTCCACCAGTGACTGGGCTTCCAGTTCGGCCACAATTTGCTTGCGCGCTTCGAAACGGTCCAGGCCCTGGTATTGGGCAGGCGCTTCTTCGCTGATTTTGGCATCCAGGGTGAGAATGCTGATCATGTCCAGGCCATGGCGCTGGCCAACGGCATAGTCGTTGAAATCGTGCGCGGGGGTGACTTTGACCACGCCGGTACCGAATTCGCGGTCGACATAGTCGTCTGCAATGATAGGAATCGCCCGGTCACACAGGGGCAGTCGCACCGATTTGCCGACCAGATGACTGTATCGTTCGTCTTCGGGGTGGACCATGACGGCCACGTCGCCCAGCATGGTTTCGGGCCGGGTCGTGGCCACAACCAGATACTCCAGCCCATCTACCGGTTCGGTCAGTGGATAGCGGATATGCCACAGAAAACCGTCTTCTTCCTGGCTTTCCACTTCCAGGTCAGACACGGCGGTGCCCAGTACCGGGTCCCAGTTGACCAGCCGCTTGCCACGGTAGATCAGGCCCTGTTCGAACAGGCGCACGAAGGTTTCTATCACGCCTTGTGACATCTGGTCGTCCATGGTGAAATATTCACGGGGCCAGTCGGCTGAGGCGCCCAGGCGTCGCACCTGGCCGGTGATGGTGTTGCCCGATTGTTCTTTCCATTCCCAGACGCGTTTGACAAAGGCCTCGCGCCCCAGATCGTGGCGGGAGGTTTTCTGGGCGTCTAGCTGGCGCTCGACGACAATTTGGGTGGCAATACCCGCGTGGTCGGTGCCTGGCACGAAAACCGTGTCACAGCCCAGCATGCGGTGATAGCGGATCAGCCCGTCCATAATGGTATGGTTGAACGCATGGCCCATATGCAGGGTGCCGGTGACGTTAGGGGGCGGGAACTGGATGGTGTAGGGTTCGCCACTTTCCGGTGCGTTCGTGGAGGTGTGGCGCCCGGCCCGGAAGACGCCCATGCGTTCCCATTCCTGGTACCAGGTGCTTTCCAGTTCTTTGGGTTCAAAACTTTTGGGCAATTCGTCGAAGGCAGGTGTTTGAGTCATAGTGTCAGCAGTGGATTGGCATGCGGCGTCTGACGCCGGACCCGAAAGGTCAGCAAAATGGTGAGTCTTTATCGAAAACCCTTATTTTAAGGTGTAGCGCGTGGTTTTTGCATGTTAAAATGGCCAGTTAGTTAAAACTACGCTGAAGTAACTGTTTTCATTGAATATTTGGAGTAATTAAATGGCTGTTGAACGTACGCTCTCTATCATCAAACCCGATGCTGTTGCCAAGAATGTAATTGGCGAAATTGTTTCCCGCTTTGAAAAAGCCGGCCTGAAAGTGGTCGAAGCCCGCATGCAGCAGCTGTCCCAGGCCGAAGCCGAGGGCTTTTACGCTGTGCACAAAGAGCGTCCTTTTTTCAACGATCTGGTCAAATTCATGATTTCCGGTCCTGTTTTCATCCAGGTTCTGGAAGGTGAAGATGCCATCGCCAAAAACCGCGAACTCATGGGTGCAACCGATCCCAAGAAAGCCGAAGCCGGTACGATCCGCGCCGACTTCGCCGACAGCATCGATGCCAACGCCGTACACGGCTCCGATGCGCCAGAAACAGCTGCCAACGAAATTGCCTACTTCTTCAAGAAGTAACAGCTTCGCTGCACTCTGTTCTCCTATCCGTAAAAGGCTTGTATGACAACGACCAATCAACGCATCAATCTCTTGGGTGTCGAGTCCGATATGCTCGCGAAGCAGGTGGGTGCGTGGGGTAACAAGCCTTTTCGCGCGAAACAGCTGCTGCGCTGGGTACACCAGCGCGGCGTCTCCGATTTCGACCAGATGACAGACCTGGCCAAGGCCTTCCGCAGTACGCTGACGGAACGCTGCACGCTGGAAACGCCATCGGTCATTACACAAAAGGTCTCCAGCGACGGCACACGCAAGTGGCTGTTCGATGTCGGCAACAACAATGCGGTCGAAACGGTGTTCATTCCCGAAGACGACCGCGGTACCTTGTGTATTTCCAGCCAGGCCGGCTGCACCGTGGCCTGCCGTTTCTGCTCCACAGGCCATCAGGGCTTCAACCGCAACCTGACCACGGCTGAAATTATCGGCCAGCTCTGGAAAGCGCGTCACGACATCATGCAGGATATGCCCGCTGCGCGCCTGGCGGCAGGCCAGGGCGAGGGGGCGGTCGCAGCAGCGGCACACGACCAGGACCTGCGCGTGATCAGCAACGTGGTCATGATGGGTATGGGCGAGCCACTGCTCAATTACGATCAGTTGCTGCCGGCGCTGCAACTCATGCTCGACGATAACGCCTACGGCCTGTCGCGCCGTCGCGTCACGGTGTCTACTTCCGGCGTGGTGCCCTTCATGGACCGTCTCGCCCACGATTGCCCGGTCGCCCTGGCCGTGTCGCTGCACGCGCCCAATGACGCACTGCGCGATCAACTGGTGCCGCTGAACCGCAAATACCCGCTGGCCGAACTCATTGCCGCCTGTAATCGCTACCTCGAATATGCACCGCGTGATTTCATTACGTTCGAATATGTCATGCTCGATGGGGTGAATGATTCCGACGAACATGCCCGTCAGCTCATCGATATCACGCGCCAGGTTAAGTGCAAGCTGAATCTGATTCCGTTCAATCCGTTTCCGGAATCCGGGCTAGGACGCTCAAGCAATGCGCGCATTCGCCAGTTTTCCAGTCTGCTTGTTGATGCCGGCGTAATTACAACGGTGCGCAAAACGCGAGGTGAAGATATCGACGCCGCCTGTGGTCAGCTGGCGGGCGACGTGAAAGATCGCACCCGCATCAGCGAACGCATGCAGGCCTTCAAATCCATCCCCATCACCGAGATTTCTTCATGACCAACGAAACAGATATCGCTGTTGATAGCCCCAGTCAAGTGCAGGCACCCGTCCAATCGCTGGGCGAGACGCTCGCCTCGTTACGCACGGCACGGGGTCTGACGCTGGCCGAGATCTCCAGTCGCATCAAGTTTTCCGAAACGCAGTTGCGAGCCCTGGAAAGCCAGAACTGGGCCTCCCTGCCAACGGGCTTTATGCTGCGCGGGATGGTCAAAAAATACGCCCAGGTTCTGGAAACCGACGAGCAACCGCTGGTGCAATTGCTGGGCCAGCAGCCCGGCATTGAAAGTGGACAGCAGCCCGCAGCCAACACCGCTGCCGGCACAAATATCAACCTCAAACGCAGTACCGACTACGAAATTCGGGACAGTCGCTCCGGCCGATCCAACGGCACCGGCTTATGGCTGTTCGTGATTTTGCTCGTACTGGTTGTTATCGCCGTCTACGGTTTCACCCGTGGCTGGTACACCTTGCAGGATATCGGGCTTGAAAGCCTCCAGCGCTGGTTTGAGTAAGGGACCGGCCGGTACCGCATTGGCCAAGGTGCCCTGGGTGCGTCGCCAATAACCAACCTGTTTAAGACAGACACAATCATGACCATCGAAGAACAAACCCCTTTTCCTGTTGGCTCGCTCGTGCGTCGTCAGACCCGTGGCGCCCGTGTGGCATGGGGTGACCGGCAGGTGCAAATCGGTGGAGGGGCGCCGGTTGTCGTGCAGTCCATGACAAATACGGACACGGCCGATCCGATTGCCACTGCCATCCAGGTCAAAGAGCTGGCCATGGCCGGCTCCGAAATGGTCCGCATCACCGTCAATACGCCGGAAGCAGCCCGGGAAGTGCCTGCCATCCGTGAACAATTGGATCGGATGGGTGTATCAGTTCCGCTGGTGGGCGATTTTCACTATAACGGCCATAAACTGCTGACCCAATTTCCCGATTGTGCCCAGGCGTTGTCCAAATATCGCATCAACCCCGGCAATATGGGCGGGGGCAAAAAGCGCGATGACAATTTTGCCCAGATGATTGAAGTGGCCTGTCGCTATGAAAAGCCGGTACGCATCGGGGTCAACTGGGGCAGCCTGGATCATGAACTGATGGCGCGCATGATGGACAGCAACAGCCAGCGCAGCGCGCCCTGGGAGGCGTCGGCGGTGATGCGCGAGGCGCTGGTGGTGTCTGCCATTTCCAACGCACAGCGTGCCGAGGAATTGGGGCTGTCCGGTGACGCCATCATTCTGTCCTGCAAGGTCAGCCACGTACAGGATCTGATTTCCGTGTACCGCAACTTGTCCTCCCGTTGCGATTATCCGCTGCATTTGGGGCTGACCGAAGCGGGCATGGGCAGCAAGGGCATTGTTGCTTCTACGGCAGCGCTGTCGGTTCTGCTTCAGGAAGGAATTGGTGATACCATTCGGATCTCGCTGACGCCAGAGCCTGGCGGAGATCGTACCCGCGAGGTTATCGTGGCCCAGGAAATCCTGCAAACCATGGGTTTGCGCGCTTTTACGCCAATGGTGGTAGCGTGCCCCGGCTGTGGACGCACCAGCAGTACGTTTTTCCAGGAATTGGCCGATAGTATTCAATCCTATTTGCGCAGGCAGATGCCGTTGTGGAAGGCGCAATACCCGGGCGTCGAAACCATGAATGTGGCGGTGATGGGATGCGTCGTGAACGGACCGGGCGAGAGTCGTCATGCCGATATCGGCATCAGCCTGCCGGGTACGGGCGAAGTGCCTTCGGCGCCGGTATTTATTGACGGAGAACGCAGCGTTACCCTGAAAGGGGATACGATTGCCGACGAATTCCAGGAAATTGTGCGCAATTACGTTGAAAAGCGTTACGGCGCACCGGGTTTGGCGGCATCCGAACGCAATGGTAATAATTTGAACTGACAAGAGTAACAATTTTGAGTAACACACCTGCATTCCAGAAGGTCACCGCTTTGCGGGGAATGAACGACATCCTTCCGGGCCAGTCGGCCCGTTGGGAAGAGCTGGAGGCCAGTCTGCGCCAATGGCTGAGCCTATATGGCTATCAGAATGTGCGCACCCCTGTGCTGGAGCAAACCCGCCTGTTTGCCCGTGGCATCGGTGAAGTCACCGATATTGTCGAGAAGGAAATGTACACCTTCAGTATGTCGGCAGACCGGGAAGACCTGATGACCATGCGCCCGGAATTCACGGCGGGGATCGTGCGGGCGGCCATTGAACACAATATGCTTTACGAACGGCCCCAGCGCCTGTATACGATGGGACCGGTGTTTCGTCATGAGCGTCCCCAGAAAGGCCGCTATCGCCAGTTTCACCAAATTTCAGTCGAAGCCCTGGGTTTTGCCGGGCCGGATGTCGATGCCGAACAGATCATCATGCTGGCACGACTCTGGAAACGTCTGGGAATCAATGATATCCGGCTGGAACTCAATTCGCTGGGACAACTGCAAGAGCGCCTAGCCCACCGGGAAGCGCTCATCGCGCACCTGGAAAAGCACAAAGATGTGCTGGATGCCGATGGACAACGGCGCATGTACACCAATCCTTTGCGCGTGCTGGATACCAAAAATCCGGCCATGCAGCAGATGGCCAACGAGGCGCCGCGGCTTTTCGACTTCCTGGGGGATGACTCCAGGGCGCATTTTGATAATCTGTGCCAGCGCCTGGACGATGCCGGCATTACCTATACACTCAACCCGCGGCTGGTTCGCGGGCTGGATTACTATAATCTGACCGTGTTCGAATGGGTGACCGACAGACTGGGCGCCCAGGGAACGGTATGCGGTGGCGGACGTTACGACGGCTTGATTGACTTGCTTGGCGGCAAGCCGGCACCGGCCATCGGCTTTGCTATCGGTCTGGAGCGCTTGCTGGCATTATGGCTGGATGAGGCGAAATCCCAGCCGAGCGACGAATGTGATGTATATTTCGTCCATAGCGATGCGCAATCGGCCAGAGCAGCGGCCAGACTGGCCGAAGGAGTGCGTGATCGGGGACTGCGTTGTATCGTCCATCCGGGTTCGGGTTCCTTCAAATCCCAGTTCAAACGTGCCGATGCCAGTGGTGCACGGCTGGCTGTGATTCTGGGTGAGTCGGAAATGGCCGATGGCACGGCGTCGGTGAAATTTTTGCGCGCAGGCGCAGACGGGGCAACAGCGCAGCAGTTCAGCGTAGCACAGGACGGGCTGGCAGACGCGCTTCTGGATAAACTCCAGGATCAGTAAATAACCAACAATCAACAGGCAGTCTTTTGACACGACCTGTAGTTTGAAAAATCAGTATAGGATAGTGGAAGAATATGGCTTTTGACCTTGAAGAACAGGAAAAGATCGATACGCTCAAGGCGTGGTGGGATCGTTTCGGCAGCATGATTCTGACTGCAATCATTGTTGTAATGCTTGGCATACTGGGCTGGTATGGATGGAATTGGTATCAGTCCTCGCAAGTCAAGCAGGCTTTGGGGTACTACGAGATCGTGCAGACATCTGCAATCTCTTCGGACGCGGACGGTGAAGCGCGCCTCGGACAGGCGGCGGCCGAGCTCAAGAAGGAATATGGCGACACGGCTTATGCTGCCAGGGGCGCCTTGCTGGCCGCGGATTTTTATATTCGTGGCCGCAATTATGAGAAAGCAGCAGAAGAGCTGAACTGGCTGGCTGCACGCGGCAGTGATTTCCCTGAGCTGGTACCCGTGGCAAAGCTGCGTCTGGCAAGTGTGTATGCTGATCAGAAAAAGTTTGACGAAGCACTGGCCCAGTTGAACAACCCGCCGGAGCCATTCAAGGCCCTGTACGATGACCGGAAGGGCGATGTCCTGGTTGCACAGGGCAAAAAAGCGGAAGCGGTCGCTGCCTGGAAGGCGGCGCTGGGTGACCAGCAGTTGCCCCCCGCATTTGTCAACACCATTCAATTGAAAATCAGCGCTTTAGGTGGAGAATAACCATGACGATTCAGTGTACTTCCCGTCGCTTTCTGAAACTTACGGTCCTGGCCGGCGTGCTGGCGCTTGGTGGATGTGGGTTGTTTTCCACGCCGTCCCAGTTTGAGCCGGTTGATTTGACTGAATACACCCAGACCACCGTCCCGGCCGCGTCCTGGAGTGCAACAATTGGCTCCGGCAGCGGGGTGGGCTTTGCGCCTGCCGTGGTGGGCGACAGCGTCTATGCGGCCACGCCCGATGGATCGGTCGTCAAGGTGGCGTTGTCCAATGGTGCTGTTCAATGGAAAACGTCAACGGAAAAAAATCTGTCCGCAGGCGTGGGAAGCGATGGCAATATTGCCGTGGTCGCGGCGGGTGATGGCACCATCATCGCGCTGGATGCCGCGGGCAAGAAGCTATGGACAGCCAAGGCCAGCACGCGTGTATCAACGCCACCGGCAGTTGGACAGGGCGTGGTCGTTGTCCGTGCCGATGACTACCGGGTACAGGGTTTTGATGCCGCCAGCGGCGAATTGCTCTGGAACTATCAGCGTACCAACGCTGCCCTGGCATTGCGTGCCGTTACCCGCATGATTATCGACAAAGGCAATGTGCTGGTCGCGGTTCCGAGTGGACGCCTGGTTGCCCTGGATCTGAAGACAGGCAGGCTGCAATGGGATATTCTGGCCGGTCCGATTCGTGGTATGACGGATCTGGACAGCGTGACCGATGTCGTGGGCGCGCCTGTGCTGGTGAACAACGGTATTTGCGTTGCGACCTATCAGGGCAATGCCGGCTGCTACACCCCTGGCCGTGGTAATGCACAGGCGTTGTGGTCACAGCCTTTTTCCAGTGCGACCGGCGTGACGCTCAATAACAATTCCTTGTATGCCACCGGCATCCATGGTGAAGTGACACGCATGGCTCTGGGGAATGGTCAGCAGCAGTGGGTTAATCAGGTACTGAAAAACCGTGGACTGACCAATGCGATATCCAATGGCAACATCGTTGCCGTGGGTGACTACGAAGGCTATATCCATTATCTGTCCGATGCCGATGGGCATCTGCTGGGCAGATCCGAATTTGGCGGCGAATCGATTGTTTCGCCTCTGACCGCGACGGCCCAGGGTATTCTGGTTCAAACCGGCGCGGGTAATCTTGTTATGCTTGGTGTGCGTTGAACTCCGTTTCCTTCAAACCCGTGGTGTCGCTGGTTGGCCGACCCAACGTGGGTAAATCAACCCTGTTTAACCGCTTGACGCGTTCACGCGCAGCGCTGGTGGCCGATTTTGCCGGTCTGACCCGCGACCGTCACTATGGCGAAGGCCGGGTGGGTGACATCCCGTTTCTGGTCGTAGACACGGGTGGTTTCGAGCCCGTTGCCAAAAGTGGCATCCTGATGGAAATGGCAAGGCAAACCAGTCTGGCGATTTCAGAATCTGATGTAGTGATCTTCCTGGTCGATGCCCGGGCAGGCGTCAATGCGCATGATCACGAAATCGCACGCCTCTTGCGCAAAACCCGCGCTCATGTATTTCTGGCGGTGAACAAAGCCGAAGGCATGAATCGGGGCGTGGCTACAGCCGAGTTTCATGAACTCGGGCTGGGTGAGCCGTATGCGATTTCTTCAGCCCACGGCGATGGCGTGGTCGACCTGATCGAAACGGCCCTGGCCGACGTATTGAAGAAAAGTGCGCCTTCGCTCGAATCTGTCGATGAAGAACAGGTCGACGACGAGGAATTGTCCGACGAGCAAATTGCGCAGGTCCTGGCTGCTGCCGAGACAGAAAGGGAAGAGGGCGTCGAGGTTCCGGTCGAAGAAACCTTTACCGATCACCGCTTGAAGCTGGCTATTGTAGGTCGCCCCAACGTCGGCAAGTCCACGCTCATCAATACATTGCTCGGAGAGGAGCGGGTCATTGCCTTCGATATGCCGGGCACCACCCGCGACGCCATCGAGATTGACTTTGAACGTAACGGCCGTCTATATACGCTGATTGATACTGCCGGTTTGCGCAAGCGCGGCAAGGTATTCGAGTCGATAGAAAAATTTTCAGTCATCAAAACATTGCAGGCCATTGAGGCCAGTAACGTTGTCGTGTTAATGCTGGATGCCCAAAGTGAGATATCGGAACAGGACGCCCACATAGCCGGGTTCGTGCTGGAGACGGGGCGCGCATTGGTCGTGGCTATCAACAAATGGGATGGACTCGATCGCGACAAGCGCGACTGGATCGAACGTGAGTTTGAACGCAAGCTGCGCTTTTTGTCCTTTGCAAAAATGCACACCATCTCGGCACTGAAAGGCGCGGGCATTACGCAATTGATGCGTTCGGTGCATGAGGCCCACGCCGCTGCCTTCGCCAAACTGTCCACGCCTCGTCTGACCCGCGAACTGCATGCCGCTGTTGAGCAGCAGCAGCCACCGCGCAAGGGCATATTCCGGCCCAAGATGCGTTACGCGCACCAGGGTGGCCAGAATCCGCCTCTTATTGTCATTCATGGCAACGCGCTGGATGCGATTCCCGAATCGTATCGACGGTATCTTGAATCGCGGATGCGCAGCGCCTTCAAGCTGCAGGGCACCCCTTTGAGGATCGAATTCAAGTCTTCCAAAAATCCCTACAAGAAAGCAGAGAAACAATGAGTGCGTACTGGAGTGATTTCGTCAAAACGCTGGACCCCTATGTGCCGGGGGAGCAGCCTAAACAGACCGATCTGATCAAACTCAATACCAACGAATCGCCCTTTGCGCCGTCGCCTGCCGTGCTCGACGCCATCCGCCAGGCGACTGCCGATCAGTTGCGTTTGTATCCCAGCCCTGAAAGCGATCGTCTGCGTGCCGCCGTGGCTCGATATTACGATTTGTCGGAAGATCAGGTGTTTCCGGGTAATGGCTCCGACGAAGTACTGGCGCATCTGTTTCTGGGATTGTTTCGGCATCAGGGTAAGCAGATTCTGTTTCCCGATATCACTTACAGCTTCTATCCCGTCTATTGCCGGCTTTATGATATTGATTATCAGAACGTGGCGCTGGCCGATGACTTCAGTATCCGCCTGCAGGACTATCTGGCGCTGCCGCCCGAAACGGTCAGTGCGGTTATCTTTCCGAACCCGAATGCGCCGACGGGCATGGCGATCGGGCGTGACGAGATTGAGCAGTTGCTGATCCAGCGTCCGCAATGGGTTGTCGCCGTCGATGAGGCCTATGTTGATTTTGGTGCGCAATCCTGCGTGCCGCTTATCAAAAAATACAAAAACCTCGTCGTGCTGCAAACGCTTTCAAAATCGCGCTCCCTGGCCGGTCTGCGCGTAGGCTTTGCATTTGCACAGCCCGAGTTGCTTGAAGGTTTGGTTCGCGTCAAAAATAGTTTTAATTCGTACCCCGTTGACCGGCTAGCCGAAGCGGGTGCGATTGCCGCTTTCGAAGATCAGTCTTATTTTGAACAAACGACCCGTGAGATTGTCCAAACTCGTGAGCAGTTGAGCGAGGCGATGCGCGCGCTTGGATTTACCGTCCTGCCGTCCAAAGCCAATTTCATCTTTGTTTCGCATTCCCAATACGATGCAGCGCAGTTGCTGGCATCCTTGCGTTCGCACGCCATTTTGGTGCGTCACTTTCGCCATCCGCGTATCGCTTCATTTCTACGTGTTACGATTGGCACAAAAAAACAATGCGAAACGCTCATTAAGTCATTGTCTGAAATAGTTTCTTAAACTAAGATAGTAAATTGCTGCTTTTTCCGATTATTCCTGTATTGTCATGTGTGGCTGAGCAGTGAACAGGATAATCGGTTAAGCCGTTTTTAGTTGCAAACCCAAATAACATATGGAGCCTAGCCAATGAGCACTAAAGGGCAATCACTACAAGATCCTTTCCTTAATGCATTACGTAAAGAACACGTTCCCGTTTCCATTTACCTGGTAAATGGAATCAAGCTGCAAGGACAAATCGAATCGTTCGATCAGTACGTGGTACTGCTTCGCAATACCGTTACCCAAATGGTATACAAGCACGCCATTTCTACGGTTGTTCCGGCAAGAGCAGTCAGTTTCCAAATTGATGCCCCTGCAGAACAGGAATAATTCTTTCAGGTCTATGCAAAAGCCCGCCAAGCCGTCTTGCGCGGGCCTTTTGTTTTTCAGGACGCTATGCGCGTATTAATTATTAGTGTGGATTCAGGTGACCTGGATCATGCGGCTCATGCCGAAGAATTTCAAATGCTGGCCGAAGGGGCAGGGGCGCAAATAGTCGCTACGCTGACGGTCAAGCGAGACCGGCCCGACGCGGCCTATTACATCGGAAAAGGCAAGCTTGAAGAAGCGGTGGCAATGGTCGAAGCCGAAGACGTCGATCTTATCCTTTTCGATCAGCCGCTGAGCCCGGCGCAGCAGCGTAACCTCGAACGCGCCTTCCAGCGACGCGTGGTAGACCGCGTGGCGCTGATTCTGGATATTTTTGCCCTGCGTGCCAAGAGCCATGAGGGCAAACTGCAAGTCGAACTTGCCCAGCTACAGCATCTCGTGACCCGTCTGACTCGCATGTGGACCCACCTGGAGCGGCAGCGCGGCGGTATCGGTATGCGCGGACCGGGCGAATCCCAACTGGAGATGGATCGCCGGATGATCGGCGCCAAGGTCAAAGTCTTGCGAGAACGCCTGGCGCGCGTCGAACGCCAGCGCAAAACCCAGCGTCGTTCGCGCGCCCGTGGCAATACGTTGTCCGTGTCACTGGTGGGATATACCAATGCCGGAAAAAGTACCTTGTTTAATGCACTGACGCGGGCCGACGCCTATACGGCCGATCAGCTCTTTGCCACTCTGGATACAACCACCCGGCGCATCTGGATCGAAGGCGCCGGCAATGTGGTCATTTCCGACACGGTCGGGTTCATCCGCGATCTGCCCACCACGCTGATTGCGGCCTTTAAGGCGACCCTTGAGGAAACGGTCCATGCGGACCTTTTATTACATGTCGTTGACGCCGCCAGCCCGCAAAGAGACGAGCAGATTGCCGAAGTTGATAAAGTTTTAGAAGAAATTGGGGCCAGTGAGGTCCCGCGCATACTTATTTACAATAAAATAGATCAAGCGGGCTATGAACCGCAAGTAGAAAGAAACGAAGAGGGCGTTCCAGCCCGCATATTTGTCAGTGCACTACAACGAACCGGTCTGGACGGATTGCGCGGGGCAATCGCACAGTTCAGGCCTTCAATAGGAAACGAAGTTGCGATTCTTTAATCTATTCAATCTTAACGATCCAGGCTGGGGACGCGGAAACCAGAACAACAATGATTCGGAGGATCCGTCCAAACGCCCTGGCAGGCCCAACGATGGCCCGCCAGATCTCGACCAGGTCTGGAATGATTTCAACAAACGGGTCAAAAACATCTTTGGTAAAAAGCAGGGTGGCGGCAACAACGGGTTTAACCGTCCTCCTCAGAACAACGGCTTTTCTCCTTCTCCAAAAGCGACACGCCTGGGCATTATCTTTATCCTGATCGCGGTCGTGGCCTTGTGGCTGGTGAGCGGCTTTTATATCGTACGTGAAGGTTACGTGGGTGTTGTCACGCAGTTTGGACGCTATCAGACCACGGTGTTGCCTGGCATGCACTGGCATCTGCCTACCCCTATCCAGACCGTAGAAAAAGTCGATATTGCCAATGTACGCAGTTTCACGTTCGGCTATAAAACCGATCTGAACAATAAGGTGCCGGCCGAATCGCTGATGCTGACCGAAGACGAAAACATCGTAGAGGTCCAGTTCGCAGTGCACTATCGCCTGAAATCCGAGCTCACACCGAACGAAGCGACACAGCGCTCGCCGGCAGCCGACTTCCTGTTTTCAATGGTCAATCCTACCGAGGCGGTGCGCCAGTCCGGTGAAACGGCCATGCGCGAAATCGTGGGCAAGGAATCCATGAACAACATTCTGTACGAAAGTCGTACAGCTGCGGCCAACAACGTGATGAAGCTGATGCAGCAGATTCTGAACCGTTATCGCTCAGGTATTGAAGTGACCTCGGTCGCCATCCAGAACGTACAGCCGCCGGAACAGGTTCAAGCCGCATTTGAAGACGCCATCAAGGCCGGTCAGGATAACGAGCGCCAGAAAAATGAAGGTAATGCTTACGCCAGCAAGGTCATTCCGGAAGCGCGCGGACGTGCATCGCGTCTGATCCAGAACGCTGAAGCCTATCGGGAAGCCATCGTGACGCAAGCGCGTGGTCTGGCTTCTCGCTTTGAAAGCATTCAGACTGAATACGCGAAGGCGCCCGAGATTACACGCGAGCGTATTTATATCTCGACACTCAGAGAGGTGTTTGAAAATACATCGAAAGTCCTTCTTGATACCAAGGACGGCAACAATATGATGTATTTGCCGATAGACAAAATCCTCGAAGGACAGAGTGGGCAGACGCCACGGCCTGCGCCACGCAAGCCTGCCAATGATCCATCCTCGTCAAATGCGGCGACAGATAATCCGTCACCCGTCAATAACACGGCTACACGCAGCAATGATCGTCTGAGCCGCGATAATTTTGACCGTAGCAGATAAGAGGACCCATCATGAATAAAACTATTTTTGGCGCGGTCGTCTTTGTCATAGCCGCATTTCTTTTCTCCTCATCGGTTTATACCGTGAGTGAGCGCAACACCGCCCTGGTCTTCAAACTGGGGCAATGGAAACGCACGGTCTCGGAACCCGGGCTGCATTTCAAATGGCCTGCGCCGCTGGAGACCATCGTCAAGCTCGATAACCGTATTCAGACCATCGAATCCGGTGATGCTGAGCGCATCCAGACATCCGAGAAGAAAAACCTGATCATCGATTCCTATGTGAAATGGCGCATCATCGATCCACTGCGTTACTACATTTCGTTTGGCGATCGTCTTGACGCGGCACAAAACCGCCTGGGCGCGCAAATCCGCGACGCGTTGAACGCTTCGGTCAATACCCGTACCGTGCGTGATGTGATTTCCCAGGAACGCCATGTCGTAATGGACGAGATTGTCAAAAACGTAGAACAGCGCGCCAAGCCCCTGGGTATTGAGGTAGTTGACGTGCGTCTGAAGCGCATCGAATTTTCGCCCGAAGTTTCAGAGTCGGTCTATGCCAGGATGCAGGCGGAGCGTAAGGAAGAAGCCAACAGCCTGCGGGCCAACGGTGCAGCCGAAAAGGAACGCATCCAGGCCGAGGCCGATCGCAAGGTGCGTGTAGAACTGGCTGAAGCGGATGCCAAAGCCGAAGTGCTGCGGGGCCAGGGCGACGCCCAGGCGGCAGATATTTATGCAGCGGCCTATGGCAAAGATCCGGCATTCTTCAGCTTCTACAATAGTATGGATGCCTACCGCAGCGCGTTCAGCAACCGCAGCGACCTGCTGGTAGTGGATCCAAAGTCTGAGTTTTTCCGATACTTCAACCAATCCGGCAGTGCCGGGCAGGGCGGTGCGTCCGGTGCGGCGCGTCAGCCGTTGCCGGTACAATAATCCGTAATTTACCCAATTGCGCGACTTACGGCAGATTAAAGAGTACAATATCCTGTAAGTTTTAAGTCACTTTATCAATGCGATCCGGCTGCTTACGCAACCGGGTCGCATTTTTGTTTGGTTTCTCCTTTTTCGGACATGACAACAAGCAACTGGCTCCTCCCCGAACACCTCTCGGACATCCTGCCTGCCGAGGCACGCAGGATAGAAGAATTGCGCCGCGCCATGCTGGACCTCTACCGCAACTGCGGTTTTGAACTGGTCGCGCCACCGCTGGTGGAATATACCGAATCGCTGTTTGTAGGCAATAGTCACGATCTGACGCTGCAAACCAACAAGCTGGTCGATCAGCTCTCGGGCCGCACCATGGGTGTGCGCGCCGACATGACCTCCCAGGTGGCGCGTATTGATGCGCATCTGCTGAATAGGGAAGGCGTTGCCCGTCTCTGCTATTGCGGTAGTGTCCTGCACGCCCGTCCATCGGGGTTGCTGGCTGATCGGGAGTTATTGCAGATAGGTGCCGAGATCTATGGTTACGCAGGCTACGAAGCAGACCTGCAAGTTATCGAACTGGCGCTGGAAAGTCTAGCGCTGGCGGGTGTGAAAGACCCAAGTCTGGATTTGAATCATCCGGGTGTGTCGCGCGCGCTGATCGAAGCGGCCGGCATGCAGGATCAGGCAGCTGAAGTGCTGTCGTTGCTCAAAGAAAAAGATGTGCCTGGCCTGCGGCAATTGCTCGATGCGGCAAAGGGCGTGCCGGACAATATCGCCACTGCACTTATTCGCCTGCCGTCGCTCTATGGCAATGCACAGGTGCTGGATGAAGCGGCCTCGGTATTGCCTGATTTGCCGGGAATCCGTGCCGCCCTGCAGGCGCTGCGCACCCTGGTTGAAGCATTGCAGGTCAGTGCCGTGGGCATTGATCTGGCCGATGTCAAGGGCTACGATTATCACTCGGGTGTGAGCTTTGCCATTTTCGGCGCTGGCTGGCCCGAGGCCATTGTGCGCGGTGGCCGCTACGATAGTGCCGCTACCTCATTCGGTCGCGCCAGAGCGGCGACGGGTTTCAGCCTGGATCTGCGCAAGGTCTCGGCAGGCCTGGCGCCTGCGGAGCCCTCGCGCGCCGTACGCGCGCCCTGGCTGGCCGAGCCGGCGCTGACTGCCAAAATCCGGCAATTGCGCCAGGAAGGCCATGTGGTCGTTCAGTTTTTTCCGGGCACCACGCAAAGTATTGATGAATTTGTTTTCGACCGTGAACTGGTTTGTGACAACGGTCAATGGGTACTGAAAAGTACCAACTAATCGGGTCTCGCGGGCATCGCCCGGCGGGAATAAGACGAACTTTTGTACAAAGTCACTTTTATGAGCAAGAACGTAGTGGTAATCGGCACCCAATGGGGTGATGAAGGAAAGGGCAAGATCGTCGACTGGCTGGCTGAGTCAGCCCAGGGCGTTGTCCGCTTCCAGGGTGGTCACAACGCTGGGCATACCCTTTGGATCAACGGCAAGCGCACCGTGCTGCGGTTAATTCCGTCAGGCATTATGCACCCGCATGCCATTTGCTACATCGGCAACGGCGTGGTGCTGTCGCCAGAAGCGCTGCTCAAGGAAATCGAAGAGCTGGAAGCGGCCGGGCTGGATGTCCGCAGCCGCCTGCGCATTTCCGAAGCATGTCCCTTGATTCTGCCTTACCACGTCGCAGTTGACCAGGCGCGTGAATCCCGCAAGGGCGACAACAAGATCGGTACCACCGGTCGCGGCATCGGTCCTGCCTACGAAGACAAGGTCGCACGTCGCGCGCTGCGCGTCCAGGATCTGTATGATCTGGAACTCTTTGACGAAAAGCTCAAGGAAGTACTGGAGTACCACAACTTCATCCTGACCCAGTACCTGAACGCCGAACCGGTTTCTTTTGACGAGGTCAAAAATCAGGCGCTCGCCCTGGCCCCCGTCATCAAGCCTATGGTGGCAGACGTCTCTGCGCTGCTTTACCAGGCCCAGAAAGAAGGGCAGCAATTGCTGTTTGAGGGTGCACAAGGCGCGTTGCTGGACATCGATCACGGCACCTATCCCTTTGTGACCAGCAGCAACTGTATCGCGGGTGCGGCCTCGGCTGGCGCCGGCGTCGGTCCGCAACGACTCAATTATGTCCTGGGTATCACCAAGGCCTACACCACGCGCGTGGGTTCCGGCCCGTTCCCGACGGAATTGATGAACGAAGTGGGTGCGCACATTGCCAAGGTCGGCAACGAATTCGGCGCCGTTACCGGACGTCCGCGTCGTTGCGGCTGGTTCGATGGCGCTGCGCTCAAGCGTTCGGTCATTATCAACGGTATCAGTGGGTTGTGTGTAACCAAGCTGGACGTACTTGACGGTCTGGAAAGCATCGGCCTGTGTACCGGTTATATACTGGACGGCAAGAAAATCGATTTGCTTCCCGCAGGGTACAAAGCAGTCGAAAAAGCCGAGCCTATTCTTGAAAGCATGCCCGGCTGGAGCGATTCCACGGTAGGTGTTAAAGAATACGATAAACTGCCGGAAAACGCGCGTCGTTTCCTGGCGCGTATCGAAGAGATCTGCGAAGTGCCGGTCGATATTATTTCTACCGGCCCGGATCGGATGGAAACCATCTTGCGTCGCCATCCGTTCCACGATCAGCCCGCCTGAAAGGACGATATCCTATGAGTATGCCGGAAAGCTCTGACAAACACTTGTGGATCAGCTGGGACGAATATAACCGGCTGATCGAGCGCCTGGCCCTGACGGTACACCAGTCAGGCTGGAAATTCGACAAAATATTGTGCCTGGCCCGCGGTGGCGTACGGGTGGGCGATGTCCTGTCCCGTATTTTCGACGTGCCGCTGGGTATTCTGGCCACCAGCAGCTACCGGGAAGCGGCCGGGACCGTGCAGGGGCAGCTGGATATTGCCAAATTCATCACCATTACCCGCGGCACGCTGGACGGTCGGGTGTTGCTGGTTGACGACATGGTCGATACCGGGCTTACATTTGCCCGGGTTCAGGAGCACCTGGTGACACAATATCCTGCCATTACAGAGCTGCGCTCAGCGGTTTTGTGGTGGAAAGGCCACGCCAAGGTTCAGCCTGATTATTACATTGATCAACTGCCGACCAACCCGTGGATCCACCAGCCGTTTGAAGATTACGACAGTTTACGCCCTCATCAGCTGGAAGCCTGGGTCAGAAAAGGTACACAATCCTAGAGTTTTGTGCTAGAATCCCTGATTATCCAAGATTTATTCTTCCAATTTTAAAGAACACGCCTACAATTCATGCCTAACGTACGCTTAAAAGAAAACGAGCCATTTGAAGCCGCTCTGCGTCGCTTCAAACGCACTATCGAAAAAACCGGTCTGCTGACAGAACTGCGCTCGCGCGAATTCTATGAAAAGCCAACAGCAGAGCGCAAACGCAAGCACGCTGCAGCGGTTAAACGTCACTACAAACGTATCCGTAGCCAGCAACTGCCTCCACGCATGTATTAATGTGTAAAGTTGATTCCTGACAGCTTTGTTCAGGACTTGCTGGCCCGGGTCGACGTTGTCGATGTGGTTGGCAAGTACGTTCAGCTCAGAAAGGGCGGAGCCAATCTTCTCGGCCTTTGCCCCTTTCACAACGAAAAATCGCCTTCCTTTACCGTCAGTCCGACCAAACAGTTTTATCACTGCTTTGGCTGTGGCGCGCATGGTACTGCCATCACATTCCTCATGGAGCACACCGGGGCCTCGTTTCCCGAAGCGGTGCGGTCTCTTGCTGCGAACGTGGGCATGGTCGTGCCCGAAGAGCAGCGCAGCCCGCAACAGCAGGTGCGTGCCCGCGAGAAAAAAGCCGAAGTCAACCGACACCAGCAGGTGCTTGAAAAAGCACAGGCGCGTTATCTGTCGCTGCTCCGGGAGAGCCAGGAAGCCATTGCTTACCTCAAGCAGCGGGGCATTACCGGCAAAACGGCCAAAACCTTTGGTTTGGGCTGGGCCGGACATGACCGCAGCGGCCTCAAGCAGGTTTTTGAGCATTACGAAGATCCCTTGCTGACCGAAGCCGGTCTTGTTATCGAGTCCGATGACGGGCGGCGTTACGACCGCTTTCGGGAACGCATCATGTTCCCGATTGTGAACGCCAGGGGCAACTTGATCGGTTTTGGCGGACGCATCATCGGCAAAGGCGAACCGAAGTACCTGAATTCGCCGGAAACCCCGCTTTTTAACAAAGGCCAGGAGCTTTACGGCCTTTGGGAAAATCGCCAGGGTATCCGTCAGGAAGGGTGCGTGCTGGTTGTCGAAGGCTATATGGACGTGGTCGGTCTGGCGCAACAAGATATCGGCTTTGCAGTGGCAACGCTGGGAACAGCCACCACGCCGCAACATATCCAGAAACTGCTTCGTACAAGCGATCGGATCGTCTTCAGTTTTGATGGGGATGGCGCCGGGCGGCGCGCCGCCTGGAAGGCGCTGAATGTGTGCCTGCCGTTCCTGCGCGACGATATTTCCCTGCGGTTTCTGTTTCTGCCTGACGATCACGACCCTGATTCCTTCGTTCGTGCAGAAGGCCCGGAGGCCTTTCGCAAGCAAGTCGCTCAGTCAAAAGTATTGTCCACCTTCCTGCTTGAAGAGCTGGCTTCGCGTCACAATATGTCCGAAGCCGAAGGCCGGGCAGCGTGCCTGCATGAAGCCAGGCCCTTGATTACCGCCATCCCGGCATCGGGCATTCGCACGCAGATCGAAAACGACTTCGCCAAACTGGTCTCGCTTACCTCTGCTGAATTGCTGGCCGATCTGGCACGCTTCGAAGAAACCGTGCAAAAACGCCAGGAATGGCAAAAAGCGTTACCTGAGGCGGCACCCAAAGGCCCCGGTGCGTCCCATGATGTGTCGCCGTTTGAAGGCGCCTCTGCTGCGTCGACCGACGCACAGCCAGCGGCACGCACAAATCGGGGCTCCGGTCGTCGTGGCGGGCGACAAGTAACGCCTCTGGCGCGTCGTTTAATCAAGCTGCTGGCCTCCAATCTGGAACTGGTACACAAAATTACCGACCAACAGCTTGAAGTTTTGGGGTTTAGCCCCCAATTCTCGTATGTAAGGGAATTTATTGCATTTGCCCAGACCACTCAGGCAACCCACCTCGCAGCGCTTATCCAACGCGCCGAACCTGGCTCCGAAATAGCCAATATGCTGACTGGCCTGACAATTGACTCTTTTTACGAAGAGGCCCTGCCTGACCCTGCTGCAGAATGGAATGATGCACTGCGCAAAATTGAATTCGAACGTCTCAACTTCGAAAAAGAGAAGTTGGTGGCGGGCGGGCTCAAAAGCGCGATAGATCAGGATCGCTACAAAGCCATCAATGCCCGTATCAGACTGTTAAAATAAGGGGTTTTTAAATAACTCGTGTATAATGTAAAGTTTGCTCGTTTCTATAATTGCGCCTCCTTTTGCTGCTTAAATAAAAAATAACAAGCGGTAAGAGCAGTGCGTGGTTTTGTTGTTTTTGTTTTGTTTGTGTTGATCTGAGATTGCCGGAACTGACTATGACCAAATCCAGTAGTAAACCAACTCCTTCCAAGACAGCAGTTAAGAAAGTGACCGCAAAGTCTTCTTCAAAAACCACAGCGACGTCCAGTCGTGTCCAGACCAAGGGCAAGGCGGCGCCAGCAGAGACCAAAGCAAGTTCTTCAGTGAAAAAAACGGCGGCTTCAGGCAAAGTCAGTAAAGCCGCCAAACCGGAAATGAATGTGAAAGATACTGCTGCAAAAGTAACCAAGTCAGCGTCTTCGGCTAAACCCGGGACAAAAACGCCAGTCAGCAAAACGGCGGCCTCTTCGCAGGCGGAAGACAAATCCGTAAAAGTGGCCGGCACGGTTGCAAAATCGGCTTCTGCGCGTCCGGCTGCCACCAAGACGCCCGTTGCCAGAAAAGTAGCGTCCAAAGCCGCTCAGGCCAAAGATACATCGCAAGATGATCTGGATGACGATTTCGACCTGGATGACCAGGATCAGGAAAAAGCCGGTAAACGCAAACCCAAAGTAGGTACAGGCCGTAAGCCGGGCCGTCCGTCAAAAAACAAAAACAGCGACGACGACGATGATTTTCTCGAGTCCGATAGCGATGAAGTAGAAGAAGTACCCGACTTTAAACCGGCCAAGCGCGGTAAACGCGGTGCGAAAGATACCAAAGAGGTCTCCAGTCGCGGCCCCGTTTCGCCTGAAGAACAGGAAGCTCGCCGCAACCGGCTCAAATTGCTCATCAAGCTGGGGAAGGACCGCGGCTACCTCACGTATGGCGAAATCAACGACCACCTGCCAGATGACCTGGTTGACGCTGAGGCCATTGACGGCATTATCAGTACCTTCAGCGATATGGGCATTTCGGTTTACGATCAGGCCCCCGATGCTGAAGCCCTGCTGTTGAGCGATAACGCACCCGTTGCTTCTTCTGACGACGACGTTGAAGACGAAGCCGAAGCTGCGCTCACCACCGTAGATTCCGATTTCGGGCGCACCACCGACCCTGTCCGCATGTACATGCGTGAAATGGGAACGGTTGAGTTGTTGACTCGTGAAGGCGAGATCGAAATTGCCAAGCGTATTGAAGAAGGCCTCAAGCACATGGTCATGGCCATTGCTGCGTGCCCGACCACCATTCAGGAAATCCTGAATCATATCCAGCGTGTGCGCGATGGCCAGGCGCAGATCGATGAAATCGTCGATGGCTTGGTTACCGAAGACGGCGAAGAATATGCCGGCTCTGGCGTACAGGAAGACGAAGAGGGCGATGACGGCCCGGCCGGCGGCATGAGCAGCAAACAGCTGGAAATGCTGCGCGAACAGGCACTGGAAAAATTCGACTCGGTCGAAAAGTGGTTTGGCAAAATGCGTACTGTTTACGAGCAGGGCGGCTATCGCACGCCGGATTACATCCGTGCACAGGAAGCTATCCTTGAAGAACTCATGGGCGTGCGCTTTACCGCGAAAATGGTCGAGCGCCTGGCAGACACGCTGCGTAATCAGGTAGAAGAAGTGCGCCAGCTCGAGCGCGCCATTCTGCATACCTGCGTCGATCGCGTCGGCATGCCGCGTTCCTACTTCATCAAAGTCTTCCCTGGTCAGGAAACCAACCTGAACTGGGTACAGGAAGAAGTCAACAAGAACGCTGCTTACGCAGAAACACTTGAACGTTCCATTCCTGACATTCACGAGATCCAGCAGAAGCTCATTGACCTGGAAAACGACGTTGTCCTGCCGCTGAAAGACCTGAAAGACGTTAATAAGCGCATGGTAACCGGCGAAGCCAAGGCCAAGAAAGCCAAACGTGAAATGATCGAGGCCAACTTGCGTCTGGTGATTTCTATCGCCAAGAAATACACCAACCGCGGCCTGCAGTTCCTGGACCTGATCCAGGAAGGCAACATTGGCCTGATGAAAGCCGTAGACAAGTTCGAATACCGTCGTGGCTATAAATTCTCCACATACGCAACGTGGTGGATTCGCCAGGCCATTACGCGTTCGATTGCCGACCAGGCACGCACGATCCGTATTCCTGTGCACATGATTGAAACGATCAACAAAATGAATCGTATCAATCGCCAGATCCTGCAGGAAACCGGAACCGAACCCGATCCCGCAACTCTGGCGCAGAAAATGGATATGCCGGAAGAGAAGATCCGCAAAATCCTCAAGATCGCCAAAGAGCCGATCTCCATGGAAACGCCGATCGGCGACGATGATGATTCGCACCTGGGCGACTTCATTGAAGACAATGCCACCCTGGCACCATCAGATAATGCGTTGTATGGTTCCATGCGCGACGCCTTCAAGGAAGTGTTGGATTCCCTGACACCACGCGAAGCCAAAGTGCTGCGCATGCGTTTCGGTATCGGCATCAGTTCTGATCAGACGCTGGAAGAGGTGGGCAAGCAGTTTGACGTTACGCGTGAGCGGATCCGTCAAATAGAAGCCAAGGCCCTGCGCAAGTTGCGCCATCCAAGCAGAGCTGATAAACTTAAAAGCTTTCTCGAAAATCAGTAAGTGGAACACCCCCTGTAGCTCAGTTGGTTAGAGCAGAGGACTCATAATCCTTTGGTCGCTGGTTCAAGTCCAGCCGGGGGGACCAAAATAGCAATAAAATCAATGCCTTGCAAATTTATGTTTGTGGGGCATTTTTGTATCTGCCGCTGGTTACCCTCTGGTTACCCTTTCGGAATGGATGGGTATGGAAAAATTGACTGTTGTTTTAGGGACAAATGCCGTGTTTGTTTTGGCTTATGTCCCTTTGGCGGAGTAACGGGTTACACCGACTACGAAATTTTCGTAGTGATCCACCAATGGTGGGAATCTCCTGAATTTCAAGGAGACCCCTTCAGCCACGATCAGAACCGACGCCGAGAGTGAGTGTTTTTGCTGAGTGCTCGGCTCACGCTGCTGTTCGGATTACCCAAGCTGGCAGCCACTGCGTTGACCGCTTCCTTAACGATCAGCACTCTTTCCCCTGCCGGCGTAGTGCTCTCCTCAAAAGTGAGTGGCTTGCTGGTGTGGGTCTGAATATTCAGCTTCAATTCGCCGGTGCTGGCGCCAGATGACAGACTGGCAATGTTTCCGGTTACCTTATCCCCACCGACATAGCCACCTTCGGCAAAGCCGCCCATCTGATCCAGCCTGCGCAGATTATCCAGTCCTATTTCCCGCACCCTCTGGGCATTGAACACATATTCCCCAGCATGTACCACCCCAGCGGGCGAATATTTGCCGCCAGGACCTGTAAACCCGCCCTCAGCGAACCCTTTGCCGAACAGCATGGGTAGCATGGTAACAACCGCCATGAGGCCAGCCAGACCGGCTACAGAGGCCCCGCCGAAGGTAGCCACCGAGGCCGTAGCTGCAGCAGGCGCCATAGCCGATGTAACCGCCGCACCGGTCGCTGTGGCTTCTGCCGTGCTGGCGGTATTAATAGCAGTACCAAGGGCCTTCTGAGCGAGCATCTGAATGCCCATTTTTGATAATGCTCGCACTACATCCACCCCGATCGATTTAGCCATATCTTCGAATGAGGCCTTTGTCTCGTTGCCATAGAAGAGCATTTGCCCCAGGGTGTCGCCTGCGCTATCAGAAAGACTGGCAAAGGAAGACCCGAGCGAATCCGCTATCGCTTCCTGGGTGCTTTTGAATCCATCGCTATATTTACCAAGAATGACCTGCATCATGTCCTGAGACGAACCCATTCCGCGGCTGATGCGTTCCTCGGCACCTTCCATGTTCAATTTGTTGAGTCGGGATGTATAGGCATCAAGGGACAGCGCCCCGGCTTGCCAGGCCATCCCCAACGCCTGGGCGTCCTTCAAGTGCTCTTTCATGAGCTTATCGCCGGTGATTTCCTCCAGGCGATCCAAGGTTTCATGATATTCCTGGGCCTTGTCCACCTGATCGGCCAGTGCCTTCATTTCTTCTTGCTGGGCTGCCGACAGCTTTTCCCAATTGCCAAGCTTCAACTCGGCGTTGATTTTCTCCAGTTCAGTTTCAGTGCCGAGCATGGCAATGCGCTCTCGCTGGTTCTTCATCCAGTCGAGAAATTGTTTCTGTTCCCGGTCGTAAGCTTTTTCCGCATCGGATTTGCCAGTACGGCCTTTTCGCCCCTTTCCGCCGCCGCCCGTAGCAGTGTCCCCGCCTCGTGTGCCGGTGTCGATATCCCTCAACTTCTCGTCGGCCTTGTAATATTCGTCGGCCAGTTTGATGTTTTCGCGGATAGCCGCGCCCAATTGGCGGGCGACCCTCGCATCGTCTCCGAATGTAAACCGCTTCATTCCATCTTCGAAGGCTTTGTTCTGCGCGGCGGTTGTATCTATAAAATCCTTATATACCGCCTTGTAGTCATCGAGTGGCTTTAAGCTTATGCCAATGGTTTTGCCGAAAACCTCTACACTGCCCAGTTGGTTGAGAGCCTTGATGACCTCGTTAATGGTAGACGTTGCCTTTTCTTTAAGGAATTCAAAACCATTATTGAAGGCTATTTTGAGGTTATCGGCGACCGCAGTAGTGGCGGCCTTGATCGATTGGTAAGTTCCATAAAAGAAATTTGCAAACCACTGCAACTCGGAAATAGTGTTTTCTACGAAGTCGGCAAAGCCTCGCTCCATGACCGCAGCTGTCGCATCTGTCTCATTTCCGAGTGCAGGCAGACCATCAGTGATGTTTGCCCAAAAACCATTTATTTCGCCGGCTACACGCTCATATTGATCTGCCAGCCAGTCAATATCAGCCACTAATTCATCGATTTTCTCAGTCTGGTCCTCTACATACCCGGTAATCGAGTTCATCATATTGCCGAATGCCACAGACCCGCCCAGTTCCGTGTCCAGCATGCCGATATATCGCTCAAGAGCGTTATTCAGGCGTTGCTGGTTCTGTGAAGCGGTCAAAGTAATGTTACTGAACTGTGTATCAATGAACCCAGCCGCTTTTTGCAAGGCCGCCACAACCGCATCGCCGGTCAGCTTGCCCTGCTTTCCCATTTCCTTCAGTGCGCCGACGGGGACGCCCAAACCCTTGGCAATAGCCAGAGCAAGCCCCGGCGTCTGCTCTAGGATCGAGTTCAGTTCTTCGCCGCCCAGCCGCTGGGAAGCTAGAGCCTGACCGAACTGCATCAGGCCAGCCGCAGCAGATTCAGCGGAAGTACCCGAAATGGCTACTGATTTCGATACGGTGTCAGTGATTTTCGCTACATCCTGCAGCGACAGGCCATAAGTCGTGGCGTTTTTTGCTATCCGACTGTAGACCTCAGATGTACCGGCCAGTGCCTGCCCCGTTTGCTGAGAAATGGCGTAGATATCTTTACTGGCCTGGGCCAGGTCTTGATTCGTTGCCGTTACCAACTTCAACCGGTTATTCAGTTCCGTCCAAGCCTGGGCGTATTGAGCAACCTGGCGCACAGAGAGGAATGCGGCGGCAGGTCCCGCCAAACGAACCAATTCTGCATGCGTATTGCGAATGCCGATGGTCAATTTCTTTGAAAACTCATTAGCCTTAATGTTGGCCCGTCGCATCGACTTCTCAAAGCCTCCAATATTGCCGATCAGATCAATACTTAAAACTCCAACAGTATGTGCTGCCATGGGTTTCTCCTAAAATAAATGAAAGGACTTTCGTTTGTGAAAATAAGGCATCAGCGCTTTGGCGGCCTCCAGACGCATGCGTATATCATTTGTAGGATCATTCATAACCGTGAGCAGGAACTGCCTTGAATCTTCTGTGAATGGGTACGAGCGCAATGCGATAGGCTTCCTAGGACGTCCTGCCCCGGGTCTTGCGCCGCCTGATCGTCCTTTTTTGCCAGTCATTTGGTTAACCGATTTGTTGATTTATTTGAAAAAGTGAAAATTTTCCGCGCGTGTGGGTACCGTGTGGGTTCCCCCATCGAGTCGATTTTCATCAAAATCATGCCCCCCCCTGATCATCGACCGAGCCTCACCGACCCCTCGCCGGGCTTGTGGGTGATAAGCCGCACCGCGCCAACGGAATCATGTGATACGGTCACATAGTCCGATCCATAGCTCTTGACGCCTGTGATCTGAGCAGACGCTAGGCACGGCACAGATACCGCACTGAGTTCGAGCCATTCCCACGACCGCACCTTGATCCCACGGCTATTGGTAATTGGCTCTGACTCCAGCACACGAAAGCCGATCGATACAGCTTTTCGCAATCCTGTTTTCACAAGTGACCAGGCATAGTCAGTCAGCCTCTTGAGCTCGCCATCTTCTTCCACCCGGGGGATATGTGCCCAGAATCGAATACCACTATCTGTCACTTCCACCCGGTCAACCTGTCCAACGGCCTTGGAGTGGTCATGATCCAATAGGAAGGGCAGAGGCAGTTTGTAGACAGCACCACGCGGGAGGACAATATCCCCGACACGGTCCTGTTCCGCGCGCGTTGCCCAGCCTTCCACAACGCGCTGCTCGCCGTCTATAGCCTTTACATTCAGAGTAACGAAAGCCTTATTCATTGAATGCCCCCTGAAGCTCTTTTAATACCATCCGGACAGCCTTCACTGACTCCAAGAAACCCGACAGTGTGATGAGAACACTGGTTCTTGTGGTGTCGCGCTCGTGTTCTGGGATGAAGGGCGCCATAGCAATGTTGTATTGCCCATTGGTCAACGTAACCAATACCTTTGTCTTATTGGGAAATTCGTCATCATCACTTAACTGAACATCGTGTATGCCGACGGGTGCCCCTTCATTGGCTACCTGCATCAGCCAGGCGAATATCGGTTTTATTTCGTTCGTATCAATCATGGCTAATCTCCAGTTGTCGTTCAAGTTCACGTACACGTTGCACCATTTTGCGAAGGCGCTCGTCCCTGCTTTTAAATCCATCACCAACAAGTTCATTCATCTGATTTTCCAAAGCGTCAATCCTGCGTGACAATTTGGACTCCGCCTTATTGATCTGCTCGCCTACAGCCGTGCCGAAATCCACCGGATCGAATGAAATTTCTGACTTAGCCATAGTTCGCTCCTTCGATCACAATCACAGATCCAGCCTGGCGGACGTTGCGCCAAGCAGTGGTAATCTGGCCCTGGAAACCCAGGCTATTGGTTTGGAACATGGAAACAAGCTGCGGCGTGTCATTTTCTGGGTCGGTCACCATATTGATCATGGCTTCTCCGCTTTTGCGCAAGCGAGCTGATTCATCTCCGCTGACCTGGATGGCGCTCTGATCCAGTAAAGTGACTATGCTTCCGTTTGAATCATTTGGCACCGCCTCTGATGTGATAGCGGGGATGCCGATAATCTCGCCGCCTAACACAGTCAGTTTGTTGAATGGTTCTCCCCGAAGTGCCAGATTGGCCGCTACATCAGGATGCATTACCCAAGCTGCACTGAGCAGCGAGCCGTTGTATGCCGCGATCGCATCTTTGAAATCAGCGACGGGGTCAGTAGTAGCCGGAATCGAAATTGCGTTATTAGTGATTGACGCCGGTTTTTCTTCAGGGATGCCGTCATTGGCAGGATCAATAAAGGCGCTATCGACGCCGGCAACGAGGGCATGAGCGAGGTCTCCAGAAATCCATTCCTCGGACATATCGAACCTGACACTTTCTTTTGAAGCAACAATGATCGCGCCCAGTTTGTATGGCCGCAACCCGGCCAATCGTTGAGTGGTCGGCAAAGTAATCGGAGTGGCCCCTTGCTCTCGTACCCAGTATGTCCCGGCACGCGACAATTGCTGCAATGTGATTAAGGCAAAAGGAACCTTACGGACCTTGGGAAGCTTGCCTAAAATGGACTGGGGATAAACAAGGCTGACAAAGTCGCGCTGTACTTGCCGTGCTGAATAGCCCTCGTCGTCGGTGGTAATGGCGCCAAGAGCATCTTTCAGCACGTCGGCGCCCAGCCAGTTTGAGGAAATGGCATACTCTTGAGCGGCGAATGGATCACCGTCGCAAACTGCCAATGACTTCAGAAACCGTCCGGACTGAAGGCCGGTCCTGATCTTTTGATCTGACATTTCGAACTCCTATAAAAATCGTTCTGGAGTTCAGTCTACATTTCAGCATTTCATCGGGTATCTGACTTCAAATTGCGTAGGCGGGAGACAGACCCAGGCGAGTTTGGCAGCCGTCCGAATGCCTTCAATTGGGAGTACAGACCCACCAAATTCTCCGGGCAAGGCTGCTTGCCATGGAATACCGCCTCTGCCTTCCCATCGCTGCCACACTCGTTTGCAAAGCGCAGAATCAGGTTGTTCCGCTGGGTTTGTTGCTTCCAGTTCGCGTATGTCTGCCTGGAGCCACGTGGGGGCCTGATGCCGAGCGTTTCATCAAGGGACTGATCGTTGTTCAATGCTTTCAAAATGTTATCCCCAAGCCAGGTATATGTCTTTTGATTCGGACCGGTTTGAGCCAGTAGCAAACCAGCACATCGGGCAAGTTCCTGACACCGCTCCAGATGATTCAGTTTTGAAGGACATACCAGCAGATGCCCAAATGGATTTCTTACCCGCTTATCCATGAGCGCCCCCTTTTTTCCGAAATGGGAAATAAATTCTGTATGGATATTTGGGTAAAGTAGTCGGGCCGTTTTGAATTGAATGGGGCCAAATTTGACCCATCCGCCACTTAAAGCAATAAGTAGAACTGCAAGATTTATCTATTGCAGATGGTATATCTAGAAGGTGTACGGAAATCGGTCCTAAGAAATTGCAATTTTGCCTTCCATAGGTACGGTTTTCGGTCCTATGATTGAGTTCTCTTGTACGAATTTCGGTCCTATGGGGGACTTCGTAGGCCCGGTTTCCGTACAAGAGGACGTAATTTTTTCCTGCCAGTGCGCGTACGCTCCCCTGGGCAATGACTGGGGTCCGCAATGCATATCTGAATGATGATATAAAGGCATCCAAGTTACAGCAAACCAACTTGTGCTTTTGGGAAAGCTGCCTTGTCTGGTGCAGAATATCAAACCCCGCTCTTGCAGCGCGACCAGTGCGCGATTTATCGTGTCCTTTGATGTCCACCCGCGGTCCTCGGATAAATAGCGCCAGGACGCTTGTAGGCGTCCGTTGTTCACATTTCCCTTGTTCAATTGCATGGCAATATCGAGTAGTAGTTTGATCTGGTGCCCGGTCAATGATTTGAAGGCCTCTGATTCCAGCACGACATGGGGCAAGGCAAGAAACCGGCTCCCGTCGCGATTTTGGCGAGGCGAAGTAGTTTTTCTCGCCATTCATTTCGCCTCACCCGTTATTTCGCGGAGTACTTCGAGAAAGCCAGTTTCAGACCCAGGAAGCCACTGATTGCCATCCCAAACCTCATAACTGACAGCGATGAGCGGAATATATACGGGAGTGGCAAACCAATGGCCGGGAAATGCACCCATACGCGCTCCGAGGCGCTCCATTGCTTCGCGTAATTTTCTCGGGGTACGGGCATGCTTACATGCTGCCCTCCAATCCAACAGCCTTCCGTCATCAGCATCTAACCCAAATCGGACGCACCCCATCAGTTTAAATTGCTCTTCAAATGTGAGGTTTTTCAGGTTGCCCAAAGCATCACGCACCATTTTTGTTGCAGTAGGCTCCCACGCCTGATTTGATGAGAACCAGAGCATGGGCAACTCATCCGGTGCTCCCGCATTGCTGGGCAGTAACATGCCACTCGCTGCGATACGAGGCAAATGAATTCCCGTCGTATAGTGCCAAACCTGAGTCATTGCAACACCCCCTCAGGACGGACCACCCCAGCAGGATCGATGCCGTCCGCATATGTTTGCAGAACTTCTTTTAACTCAGCGGTGGACAAGTCCATGAGCAGTACACCGGCCAATCCAAGCCAAGCTGCCAGAGCTGCGGTTTTGGCTGAGCACTCCATTGCGTTCGCGTGATCAAAAATTACCGGGAACAGAATGTCCTTAATGAACATTTCGTGTTTTTCTATATCAGTCATCGCGCACCCCGCAGCAGAAAATAACGTTTTACACGTGTCTCGCCATCGAAGCGGTTCGGCACCGTTTCCCACGATGACGTTATACTGTGGCCGTCATTGCGTAGCTCGGAAATGGTGCTGTGTAAACAGTGATCGCCGATCCGTTCGGCCTCAAAGCGGTTTAGGCTGCGTTTATGGAGTGCGGCCAGAATGGCGGCTTTTTTTGTGATGGTAGCCATGTCATACCTCGCCACGGCTTTTTTTGATCTGGTCCTGTACCCAGGCTTCCACTTCGGACAGCAACCAGCGTTTGGAACGATCACCAACAGAAATAGGCCGAGGCAGCCCATCACTTGCCATCTTGTCGTAGATCGTTTGCGTTGAGCGGTAGCCGATTTTTTTCTTGAGGTCGGCAATGGTCAGAAGGATTTCACCTAGGGGGATATTGCTCGCGGAGATTCTGGTCGGATTGGTTTGGTTCATAATTAAGTTCCGTTAGTATGTAAATGGAAATCACTACGGAACGAATTATGTATTTGTGTAGATAAATCAGATAGATAGCTGAACCGGTATGGTGCGCACTATACCGGTTGAATGCTCATTGTGCTGGTTGGGTGGTGGTTTCTTTTTCCCACTCTCGACACCAATCTTCAATTTTCTTCGTGCTGGTAAGGTATTCGCATTTTTCAATCATATCTCTTGCAAATGCGGCTTTGCTTTTGTAGTTGATACTGTTTTTTTTCCATTCTTTCCAGCATTCATAAATAAATTTTTTCTCTTCTTGTTTAGGATCATTCAATAAACGCTTCGCGGCAGCTTTAGAGCCAGCTAAAGATTTCTGAACATCCATACCAGCCATGAATGCGCTCGACATACTGGGACCTTTATCAAATTCCAGTGACATGCGAGCAATATTCCGTTTTATATGCGGGGGGACATGAGCGGCAGTAACGTAATGATGATCCTTATGAAATTTATTGAGTTTTTCCACAAGCTCTTCATTTTCTTTTACAAGTTGATTTACGTGAAGAGTTTGCTGAGCCGCTATTTTTTTGAGAGTATCAATATCAAGGGTTACTTTCAAAAAAGCATACATCTCTTCCAACTTTTGGACCGCCGCCTTTATTTCGGCATCGCGCTTTCGTCTAAAGGCATCCAGATCGCGTTTGTTATTTCTACGCCGCTCGGCTAATGCTTGAGTATCTGTCATTTCTCAGTCCTCTACAAAGTCCGTTCAATAGGTGCCAGCGCCAGGCCGGTGGACTAACCCGGCTTTTCCCGCCGTCGCGGTAGGCGCTGGGCTTGGCTGGCTATGCTGCTTTCTTGCTGACAAATGATCGGCGCCGACCTTGTTCTTTGATGGCGCGCCGCATCTCGATAGACAGATTGTTTATCGCGAATAGATAGTCATGCTGGATTTCATCGTTTTGATCTTTGAATCCATCAAAGCCAGCGCCTGTACACATGCAAAGCATGGAGTCGATGAATTTGCTTGTCCAGTCAATATGATCGATCAATTCTATTTCGGACATTTTCGTATAGTCATATTCGGCCATGATCTACTCCTTACGCAGCTTGCGCTATCAGTGATTGTTCAAGTTCGTCGATATATTTTTTCATGAGATAAAATTTCGACGCTTCTTCCAGCAAATCCGCGAGAGTCAATGACAAATAGTAATTCGCGCCATCCTCATCCTCGACTTCCAAACGCTCTCTAAGCAGACTAGCAATCGTATATTGCTTGGCTCCTTCGGTTTCTATTTCATCCAGTAGGGTTTTGATTGACCCAATACGATGAATCGGACTTATACTCATATTAGCCATGGTTCTACTCCTTATAAGTAGGGTTGTGGTTAGGTCTGATCGGTAGGCCAATACCGGTCAGACCGCATTAAAATGGATCAAATCAGCGCCTTTCTGCTCCAGAACGTTGTACAGCTTGAGCAGGGCAGCGCGTTTTTCGGGCAAATAATCATGGGCGTCATAATGCTTATCCTGTACTCCAGCGATGCCATGCGATTGCAAGCGCCCCCGGATTTCCTTACTGACTCCCAGGCTGGCAAGCAACGTTTCCACGCCGCTGCGGATCTGCTTGGGCTGGAATGACGGCAAGACATCTGCCACCGCCTCCTGCGCCCATCCGGACAAGGTAGCATTACTGATATGGGTTTTCCCATTCCCAGTACTCAGGGCGTACAGTCCAATCGGGCTGGCATCGTCCAGTGCTTTTCTTGCTGCGGGGATCAGCGGCACAATGTGCGGCCGTACTTCGCTCCCTGGTCTGCCTTTGCCATCGTATAGCGTAATGTGTTCTTTCGTAATGTCTGCCGTCAGCAGGGCCACCAGTTGCTGAATGCGCTGGCCACCGGTTAGCAGGTGTAGCCGTATCACGGCACCACGCAGGCCCGGAACGTCTTTTATTGTCTGCCAGTAGGTAATCAGATCGGATTTGTGCAATGGGCGCTTATCTGCCTTATTGGCCTTGCGGTCTGGCCGCGTGTCAGCCGCAGGATTGACGGTAATCTTGTAGTTTTTGAATGTGACCGGTACTGACGCATCCAGCCGGGCATCCTTTGCCACCTGATAAGCAGCGCGGATATAGGACCGGACCTTATTGGCGGTACGGCCTTTGCCGGCCTCGTGAATTTTACGAACAATGTCTGCCACATCATCAGGGGTCAGGGATGCGGCGGGCAGGGTAGCCAGATCGGGCCAGGCATCGATAACGTGAAGGGACAGGGCGCTGCGAGCCTCACGATGGGACACACGGCCCAACTTGTCCAGATAGTCGCAGTACGCCAGGCACAATTTCTTTACCGTCCATTCTCTGGCCTCGACCTTTGACTGATATTGCCGGCGTTCCTGTTCCTTCTTATCATCCAGCAGGGCAGGATAGCCGCCGGCATCCTTATTGTCCAGGTGGGCCTGTGCAATTTGTTCGGCTTTGCGGATGGCAGCAGGGATGCTGTAACCCATGACCGTGGGCTTCAGGGATTTCGGCGGCGCGCGGTCATCGAATAAGCCAATCGGCACGCGAACCTGTTTGCCGTTCAATTTACTACGCCAATAGAATTGGATGGCGCCAGTAGATAGCAGGCGCGCTTCAAGACTCCCGGCCACTTGTATGGTGCAGAGCTTGCGAAACTTCCCGGGTTCTAAATCCTTTATTGCCTTGTGCATTGCGCGTTATCCAATCGGGTGAACGGTTACTCCCAATCCCTTTGCCTATCTGGTTACCCTTTGGTTACCCTTTTGCGTTGGATGGGTTTATGTCGCTAATTTATCAGATTGGAAATTAAAGTCAATGTTTATGCGGTTATTGAGAGTTCCAATGAAATCCAATAAAGCTCAGTTTAGCTTAGTATTTCAAGGACTCATAATCCTTTGGTCGCTGGTTCAAGTCCAGCCGGGGGGACCAGAAAACTGTAGTAGAATCAATAAATTAGCCGCTTTCGTAGCGGCTTTTTTATTGTCCAAATACGCTCAAAATGCAATTATATTTGCCATTGGCAAAGATCCAGTAGTCCGTACAGTATTGTATAAAGATCAGATTTTGCTTCATTTTTGAGAATCTTGCAGTGGCCTCAGAGGCATATATTTCTGCTTCATATTCTTCTGGACGAGGCTAGTTACTTTGAATGAGGCAAGAATGTCATCATTCAAGCGGTCGATGAACTTTTGATTTATTGCCAGTACCGAGGGGACGGCCACGTACGACGCTATCCTGCTCATAAGGAATCCATCCAGTCACAGGCTGTTTGGTTTTCCTATCTATTCGAGGCGAGCCATGCTTGTCGGTCTTTTGACCATGACACATTATTTTCAGGCCACGCGTTTTCATTGTTCGTTTTGCGAGTTCTATCCAATCGTGGCAGAATTGCGGCGCGTCATAGGCAGGCGACACTTGCCGGTGCGGGCCTGCCTTGTATATGCGCTCCTGATATTCTTCGTAGAATTCTTCGGTGGAACCTTCCCAAACAAGGGGAGGTGATTTTTTGCTTGCCGAAAGTTTGGCAATGGCATCTGTCATGCCATATACACAAAATGCACTCATAGCGTTTACTTCTGGTAGTGATTTTTAAAGATGTGGGAGTGTATACCGAGCCAGCTGATTTAGCAAAAGATGTCGCGATTCAGCCTTTTGCATATATACAATCATGTGCCTTCCCAGGTCCTATATAAACAAGTCACACTGCTATCAGGCAGCGTGACTTAATTGCGTCTGACTCGGTTGCGCATATCTCGAAAATCGTTGAAAATAAAGTGAGAGGACGCCATTGTATTTAAGACATGAACACCATTCCAACACACATCTATATCGACAAAAATATCGCCTCGTTGGAAAAAACAATGTCGGATAACCTCGCCCGTATGGAAGCGATTGTTGCAAATAATGTTGAAGCAAATAGGGTCGCCAATGAAAACTTAAAATCCCGGCTTGATGAAAATAATGCTTCTTTTAAAGCGACAACGGCAGAGATGAGGGAAATCAACAACGACATCCGCGGCTATATATCAAATCTGAGAATTCAGGCTATTTCGATAGCTGTTGGCGCGGTGCTTGGTCTTGCCATGCTCAATTATGCTCTGGTGCAGAACGTAACTGCCTCTTTCTCCTTAGGGCAATCGCTCACTGGCGTGGTGAAAAATGAAGCGGCAAATCAAATAAGCAATTTGCTTGCAAGGATTTCGCAGTCCGACTCCAAGATCGATAAAATGAATGAATTGCTGAATCGTTTGATTTCAGAACATACGACGCGCTCCACAGCCAAACCTTCGCCATAGCCATAATACTGTTACCCAAAAATAGCGTGATACCAATCCGTTCATTACGTAGAGTTAAACCCTATACTATCGGAGGCCGATATGAAACACGTGCTTGTATTACTCATCCCTGGACTATTCCTGACTGCCTGTGCGCAACAATCCGTCGGCATGGCGAATCCCGCCTCCGTGTACTGCACAGAGAAGGGCGGTACGCTCGTTATCAAAAACACTGACAAAGGCCAAATCGGAATTTGCCAGTTGCCTGACGGAAGCGAAATAGAAGAATGGGAACTCTACCGCCGGGATCATAAGCAACAATGAAACCGCAAGCAGCTGTCTGGCGTGGCTTGTTCATCCAATTACTTGTAATGCTCCTGTGCAAGAAGAGGTTGTTTTGACCAAAATACTCGGAAGCTGCCTTTGCAGAGGCGTGCGATTTCAGATTAACGGGCCATTAACCGGGGCCCTGAATTGTCACTGCTCAATGTGTCGCAAAGCCCATGGCGCAGCATTTAGGAGTCGGGCAAGGGTAGAAGCGAGGGATTTTGAATTTTTACTGGGCGAGAATTTGGTAAAGTTCTACGAATCGTCGCCAGGCACGCATCGAGGATTCTGCAGTGTCTGTGGGTCTCCAATATTTAGTCGTTTTGATGACGATAAATCAAGCTACGGATTACCACTTGGCGCACTGGATACCGATCCGGGCGTAAAGCCTGAGTTCCACGTTTTCGTCAGTGATAAAGCGTCGTGGCATGAAATATCGGACGGACTCGTGCAACACGATTTAGAAAAGAAGTAAAAGAAGATTCTATTCGCTTTCTGATATCAAACGTAATATTACAAAATCAAAGGTTTCTCGCCCAAATATCTTTTTGTCGATGGGAAATGGCGGGATCATGAGAGATGGGCGATCCTGAACGAATAGGCAACTTTACTTATACTTTTTATCAAATATTATTCGCGGGCGTTTTTCAGCGCTACCATTTCCTGCTTTTTTCCTCAGCAGTAGCCTTTTGCAAACAAAAACATTGATTTTCATACGACATCTGATAATAATCGCTCTATAAAATATTTCAAAATTTTACAGCCGGTGTGGGTCAATCATATGGTTCACCCGAAATTGAAAAAAATAATCGTAGAATCAATAGGATAGGTGAAATATGGCTACAGTAGACGTGAATATTGATAGTGCAACCAGAGATCTGGAGATTGATCAGGCTGACTACGGCGGAGACACGACACTCAGTGTCAATGTAGGAATGCTCGGTTCTCTCACTTACCTCAATATAACAAATCCAACGGGTACATCAGATGAGCTTGAGCTGAAATTGGTCAACGATTCAGTCATGAATTATCAGCCATCCCCCTACGTGCTTGAACTCCAAAGTGGCGCAAACGTTGCATTGTCTAGTATGTCAGGGCCGGATTCGGTCGATATGCAAGGAATGATTGTTCAAGTATCGGAGAACTCCACGCTCCGATTCACCCCCGAAATGGCATCGACGCTCCATCAAATCTCGATATCCGTGTGTATACCAATTCAAAGTTCATATATGACACGACCGGAGTGACGATAGATCATTCCGATCCTGCATTTCTATTGCACTTGCAGCCAGGTGCCGAGTTTCAGGTTATGGGGGCAAGCACTTATGAATACGCGGATGGAAAACTCTCGTTCAAAGACGCTCAGGGACAAACGGTGGGCAATTTCAATGCGCCGTGGATTAGTTCATACAAATTTGAAATGGAAGGCGATACATTGGTGGTTGCTTGTTTTCTTAAAGGAACACACATCGCGACACCGACCGGCGAGGTCAAAATAGAAACGCTCAAGCGCGGAGATAAAGTATTGACGGCCTCTGGCGGGGTTGCAACAATCAAATGGATCGGATATCGCACGCTTTTCAAAAATCGCATCCGTGATAAAGACGCAAAGCGTGCCTTCCCTGTCTTGTTTAAAAAAGGCTGCATAGCTGATAACGTTCCGCACCGTGACTTGGTGATGTCTCCTGGCCATCACGTCAGCTTCGATGGCAATCTGATCTCTGCCATGAATCTTGTGAACGGTAAATCGATCATCCAGCTGTTTGATATGCCTTCGTTCCAGTATTTCCATCTTGAGCTCGAACAATTCGATATCTTGTTGGCCGAAGGGGTACCGGCTGAATCCTATGTAGACACGGGCAACCGGGACATGTTCCAGAATGCCCATGAAGTCGCAATGGATCCCGACTTTGGACCGGCGACAGGGCGTCCGGACATCCCTGGCATTATGGTGATTCGCAAGGGCCCGGTTTTTGAGGCAATTCGTGCGAAACTGCTTGAACGAGCGAACTGGATACCAGTCCCTGCAGATATGAAATACGTTGCTTAACACACAACGTTTGTTCCCGGCTTGGCCGGGGACATTCCCTCAGGTCATGCTGAAAAAGTAGCGTAGGCCAGAGTGTAGAGCCTCAACTTCTGCGGCTAAAGCACGTGCCTGAGCCGGAGCTTAATTTTCCTGAAAACTGCTTTTTCGGCTCAATGCCGCGTTTTTTGCATTCGTCCAGGAAGATGCGCAGCGAGGTATTTGCTTCCTGTTTGAGATTCGTTACATCGGAGGCGTAAAAATCCGCGCCGCCGTTCAGGTCGATAAACTCTCCTCGAAACATTTCAGTTTCGGGATCGAAAGAAATGACGGCTTTATAGCCATCGATACTCAGAATGTTATTCATGGTTTAACCCCATTTTCTAACAGTGTTATTGTATAACGGTATCAGATCGTCTTCCCAAAACTCAAAGAGAAAGCGATGGCACAAAATATCTACGATAATCAGAAATTTTTCGACAGTTATAGCCAACTTCCGCGGCAAATTCACGGTCTTTCCGGCGCGCCCGAATGGCCTGCCACACGCGCAATGTTACCCGCTATTAAAGGCAAAAAAGTAATTGACCTTGGCTGCGGATTTGGCTGGTTCTCCCGTTGGGCCAGAGAAGAGGGCGCCCGGTCGGTACTGGGATTGGATATCTCGGAAAAAATGATTGCCCGAGCAATCCAGAGCACCGACGATTCTGCTATTGAATATAGAGCGGCAGATCTCGAAGTGATTGAATTATCGCAGGACACCTTTGATCTTGCTTACAGTTCTCTGGCCTTGCATTACGTCGACGATTTCAGTCGGTTGGTACGCCAGGTGCATAGAGCCCTTAAACCAGCCGCACACTTTGTGTTTTCCATCGAACATCCGATCTACATGGCGGCTACTCATCCTCGCTGGTGGAATGACGAAGACGGGCGAAAAACGTGGCCGGTGAACCGTTATGCATTGGAAGGTGAACGACGTACCCATTGGTTTACTGATGGCGTTCTTAAATATCATAGAACGATAGGTACCACATTAAATACGCTGATCGCTGCGGGGTTTTCAATCTGCCACATAAAAGAGTTTGCTCCGACGGCAATCCAGGTCAATGACAATCCCGTGCTCGCGGAAGAATTGGAACGGCCGATGATGCTACTGGTATCTGCCAAACGGTAAATGTTCCCCCCTGACTACGGCTGCGCGATACGTTCACGGTTCATGGCCATCGCTTCTTTCGCAGGTTCGCAGTCATTCCAATATTCATCAGCGATGTCTGGAAAAGTCTCCGGTTGCACACCATCTGCGGGCCGGAGAGTTCTTCTACTGGGATGCAATTGATTCGGGTCATGGGGAATCCTAGTCCGGGTAGTCATTCATACTCTCTGTATTACAAAAGAATACAATTAGAAATTAAGTATTTATTGATTTTTTTAAAACATATAAGTATAAGTAACAAAACATAAATTTATATTAAATAATCAATAAATTGGGTGGGTCAATGTCAACTTATACAACGTCATACACGAGCGCCGTTCAGTTAAATGGTGATAACACTTTTACAGTGCTGGCCGTCTCTCCATCAAATAGCGTCGCAACCGAAGCGACTGATGATGGGGTTTTGCAGACAGGCGAAGAGGTCACTATTGATACTGATATGAATTCCAATCAGCTACAAGCACCGATAGAAGGTTTTCATGACGACGGATATGTAGTATTTGCTGATGGCGGGTATGTCTTTTTTTCAAATACCAGTTACGACGCAGGTACCACTTTGTCTTTGGAAACGGATGAAACTGATCACCCGGGTCTACCTGTGTGTTTCACAAAAGGCACGCTTATTGATACGCCGCAAGGACCTATGCCTGTTGAGCAACTGAAAGAGGGTGATACGGTTATTGGTTCCATGGGGACGGGACGAGTCAAATGGATTGGATGGCGCAATTACACTCTTAATAATGTCAGACTGTCAGAAGATCTGCGCAAAAAATCAGCGCCGGTTCGAATCAAACGCGATGCCATTAAAGATAATGTGCCCAGCATGGATCTGCTGGTGTCTCCGTGGCACCATATTCAAATAGAGGATGTGCTTGTCCGCGCCAATGATCTTGTCAATGGGCAGACGATTATTCAAGAGCTCGATGTAAAACAGGTGCATTACTTCCACATCGAACTGGAACAGTTTGACGTTGTGCGTTCACATGGCGTTTACTCTGAATCGTGGGCCGATGGTGGAAACCGGGACTTCTTTGAAAATGTGGACGTCACCGCACTGCGTCCCTCTGACATGCAACGGCGTCTGGCAGACCGCCCCGGGTTTACGGTTCTTAGAGACCGGACCAAAATCAGCGCAATCAGGAATATGCTGTTGGAACGTGTTTGTCGTTTGACAGGTCACGAGAAGGCTGCCTGAGTGCCTGTCGGCAATTAAACGCGCAATGACGGTGCAATAAATATGACTTGTCTATGTAATAGAATTTCTCCTGGATTTAAATCACATTGTTTCCACGGAGAATGAAATGACGAGCCCAGAACTGATAGCGCCAATTGATCGCGAATCGTTGAAAGTCCAGGTAGAGGCGTATAAGAGATTCAAACAAAACGGTTACATTGAATCCGCTGGCAAGGAGCTGGATGAGATTGAAAGAAAACTTGAAAAAATCCAGGCTGCTAATCCAGCGGAATATGACGATGTACTAGCCTATCTGGATTTGTGAGCGAGGTATCGCGGTGGGCGTGTTTGGGTGTCCAAGAATACCGTAAAAAATAAGCGAACAGATCGTTAGCAAAGATCAAAGCGATCAATCCCCCTGATCTCAAAACATTATCTTCGCCGCTGGCGGATATACTTGCGGAAAACGGTCATAACGCCATAGCGATGACGCTTTCGGGGCTGGATGACACTCCCGCGCCTATGGGCAACCTTACCTAGCATGTTTTGATAGGGCTTTATGAAAATTCGTAATTTTGAACCAGGCGATGAGGTTTCATTATTCCAAGTGTTTTACTCCTCCGTTCACCTTATTGCATGTCGTGACTATTCGCTGGAGCAAATAAATGCCTGGGCGCCGGCCGATTTTGATATCCAGCGCTGGTCAGATCTCATCCAAAAAATTCGGCCTTTTGTCGTTGAGGTTGATCATCAAATCGCAGGCTATGCGGATCTTCAACAAGACGGACATATAGACCATTTCTTTGTATCCGGTTTATACCCACGACAAGGGATAGGGCGATGTTTAATGGCGCGAATTTTTGAGGAAGCCGCCTTGCTGGAACTGAAGGTACTGTCCTCGAATGTGAGTAAAACCGCAGAGCCATTTTTTTCTGCCTTCGGATTCAACGTTGTTGAGCGAACTTCGGTAATGCGACGCGGGATCAGTATTTCAAATGCTGTAATGCGAAAGATACTTTAATTCATATTTAATACAAGCCCATGAATCAAAGAGGCTGCGAAGCAAACAATAATAAACGATGCCATCCGTTGTCAGTTACTTTGATCGATCACTCTACCACTGTTTTTTGAGAAAGCGCGGCCTATCGTGATCCACAAAACTGAGATGGGAATAATCAACAAAAAAACATCATCATATGAAAAACATATTCAGCGCCGGGGCGCCAGACATAAGCCGGAAAGACAGTGCTGAGTCACACACAAGCGGCACAAGTATTCATAAACAGTACATAAAATTGTCACGTAAGAAACGAAATGTAGGAATATAAACATTTCTATAAATATATAATTCGCCTGCGTAAATTAGTTAACGGTCTTTCCTCAATGTTCAGCTATTCAAAGGATTAGCTCATATGAAAATTCGTGCTGCAGTGAAGGTTATCTCGGTATTGCTTGCATCTGCGACGTCTGGGTTTGCATTTTCTCAGAGTGTAGATTCAGCACCGAAATCGGTTTCTAAAGCGAGTGGCCTTGTCGCAAATGGCGGATCAACTGCAGAGTTGACGACAGTAGCGAAATCCGGAGATCGAGTGACTGTCAAAGTGCGTTTCGTGGAATCCGATCCGGCCGTGACGGGCATTTACATGCTGTATGGTAATTTGGATAAAAAGGCCTACGAAAACGATATTTATCTGCTCGCAGGCAACAAGAAATACCTTTTGTTCAAAGATTCCGCTGGAAAGCCGTTGGCTCCGGGAAACGTCCATTTGGCAGCGAAAGGTAAAGTTCGGGGCGTGTGGTATGGAACATTTCCAGCGCCACCAGAAAATGAAGACATCATGTTGTTCCTGCCGAACGTTGAGCCCCTGGGTCCGTTTTCACTCTCCGATAGTTGATCGCCTGCAATGAGTAATTTAAAGCGCTCCATTCGAAGCTGGATTCTACTTGCTGCGACTGTCTCGCCCAATCTCGTAGGAGCGCAGAATAGTGCTGACAACGGCGCTTTCGTTCTAGACTTGGTCCCGACAATACTTGATCTACAAGCTGGTTCAGACCAACTGAATGCCCAGATTAAAGATCTTTCTGCAAATGCCTCGGCAATTATTAAGAAGAATGGCAACATAAGTGTCCGTGATTCTGAGCAGGGCAAAGTTTTGTATATTGCCAGCGATGTGCTTTTTAATTTCGACAGCGCTCAGTTGTCGACCAAGGCTGAAGCCAACTTAAAAGATATTGCAACAATAATTAACGAAATTCCTGAAGGGGTGGTGAAGGTTATTGGCCACACAGATGCAAAGGGTACAGATCAATATAATTTGAAATTATCAAAATCACGTGCGCAATCGGTAGCCGAATTTCTTGTTAAACAAGGAGTTGACCGATCGAGGCTGTCACCTGAGGGGCGCGGAGAAAAAGATCCTATTGCCAAGAATGAAATGAATGGCAAAGATAATCCTGGCGGCCGACAAAAAAATAGGCGAGTGGAGTTTATCCTGCCTGATTAGATGGATGCACCAAATGGACAATCATGTCCATTCAGCGGTCGCCCGGGAAATGAAAAGCGTCGATTCTTCGGCGCGTTTTTGTTTAACTGCGCTGCAATATCCGTTCTCTGTTTATTGCCATCGCTTCGCTGGTTGGCTCCCAGTCGTTCCAATACTGGTCGGGGATGTTTGGAAAGTTTTCGCGTTGCACGCCCTCAAAGGCAGGTTTGTAATTTCGATTGCGCATTTCTTTAACGAGTTGGCCGTGGCGCTTGGCCAGATAGCCCAAGCGGGTATAGAAAAACAGAATATGGCCAGGCCCCAGGGTATATTGCCCGGGCTGGGTAAAGCTGCCACGCAGCGCCGCCTTCTCGGCCAGTCGAAATACACGCGGCAGTTCGCGGTATTCGGCGACTAAGTGCGGGCCCGACAGTTCTTCTACTGGAATGCAATTGATTCGGGTCATAGGAACAACCGTGAAAACTGACTTTATATCACTGATCATCCGTCGGCAGGGTTTATCGGCCAAGTGAGCAAGTAATAGCAGCAGACCGATTCTGCTTGTTCTGCTCACTTCTGGCAATTGCCTGAATTTTCTTAATGCCTTGTTTTCTTTAAAAAATATCCGTTTTTTTTGAAAAAAGTCATAAAAACGTTGATTTTCACCTGATATCTGTTAATAATCGGTTTGTAAATATTTCAAATATTTACAAATGATCGAGGTGAATGAGCTGGCTACCTCATTAAAAAGAAGAAATATTCAATTACAGGATAGGTGAACCATGGCTACCGTAGACATCGATTTGTCGGAGAATTCCTATGTAGTAATAGATCAGCCGGATTACGATGGCGACACTGTTGTAAATTTTATAACAGACGGCAGTTTGAACGTTGTCGTTATCAATAGCGAGCATACGCCGGACGTACTGGAAATTCAGCATACATATACTTCACATGAACCGTCGGAAATCTATGATTATTTGACTGTGAATGAGAATGTAAATATCAAACTATTGTCTTCAATCAACCCGCCAGAAGGTCTCTACCATCACCACTATGGTGTCTATGGTAATTCGAAATTGGAAATTACCCCGGAATTTCTTTCCCAAGCACCGGACCAACACGTGTTCGAGATTCAAGGGCTTGGAGGAGAGGTCGTTTTCAATACTGCCGGTTTATCGCCGGATAATTTGAACATATCGTTCAGCCCCGATGCCGAGGGTTCTGAAATCACGTTTGCCAATGCAACCAGCAGTGAATATTCCCCTTCTGAGAATTCACTGGTTTTTAAAGACAGCAATGGTGATATTGTTGGGCGCGCAACGATCGATACCCGTTACACGGATCCGGACCAATTAGGGTTTGATGGCGGCACAGTTTACTATGCGTGCTATCTGCAGGGCACCCATATCGCCACGCCTAATGGTGAAACCAAAGTTGAGCACCTGAAGGCAGGTGACAAGGTGCTAACGGCCGATGGAAGAGTCGCTACCGTCAAATGGCTTGGTTTTCGCATTTTATATAAGAGCCGAATCCCCGAAAAAGACGCCTATCGCGCCTTCCCGATTCTGTTTAAAAAGGGATGCATCGCCAACAATGTGCCGCACCGGGATTTGTTAATGTCCCCTGGGCATCACATTAGCTTTGACGGTAACCTGGTTCCTGCCATGTGTCTGGTGAACGATAAAACGATCGTGCAGCAATTTGAATTGCACGCGTTCCAGTATTTCCATGTTGAGCTGGAGCGATTCGATATTCTGCTGGCTGAGGGATTGCCGGCAGAGTCTTATGTCGATACCGGCAATCGCAATATGTTCCAGAATGCCGCAGAGGTGGCAATGAATCCAGATTTCGGTCCGGCCCCGGGGCGACCCGACAGACCCGGCTTGACTGTCGTGCGTAAGGGCCCGACTGTTGAGGCAATTAGGGCAAAACTTCTTGAGCGCGCAAACTGGATGCAAACGCCTGTGGAAAAGAGACGCGTTGCGTAAAACTTTCTCACTCTTCCGATGTTGTCGGGGGATGTGGCCGAGGCGTTGTATTCCCGACCGACGCTAGCGTCGGTGCGGGCACTGCTTACTTGCCTGGTCGAAAACATGCCGGCAAAAATGATCTCATATTCACTCTCGCTATAACAGAAATCGTGCTTTCCTCATCGCTTGCCGTAGAAGAATACGGCATGATGCAGAGGTCTACACATAAAATGAACTGACCTCGTAGGAGATGAATATGAATTTACGACGAAGAACGCTTAACCTTGCGCTGGCATTTTCGGCCATTTTGCCTGCCACCGGTGTGTGGGCAGCGACGGGCTCAAGCACAGCCAATCATGCATTGCACAGTAATGACACGCATTCAAGCGCTAGCAGGGTCGAAGGCACTCGAACACAGGTTATCAGTACTCCGCAGGGTTCGAAGGTGGAAGTCTTTGTTAACGGCCAGGGCACGCCCATTGTTCTGCTGCCATCTCGCGGACGCGGCGCGGAGGATTTCGATCCTGTTGTGCCGTATTTGGTGAAGCGTAACTATCAGGTTATTCGGCCCGAGCCACGCGGTATCGGCAAGAGCCAGGGCGCCATGAAAGACATTACCCTGAAGGATCTGGCCGGCGATATTGATGAAGTTCTCAAGCAGGTGGCAGGGGGTAAGCCAGTCGTAATCGTCGGGCATGCATTCGGAAACTGGGTAGCGCGCATGACAGCCGTAGAACACCCCGAACATGTGCGCGGCGTGGTGATTATTGCCGCCGCCGCCAAGAAGTATCCTGGCGCTATGCCTGAGCTGGTTGAAAAGGTCAGGCACGCTACCGATATGACGGTGCCTGAGGCGGATCGTTTGGCTGCGCTCAAATATGGTTTTTTTGTCAGGGAAAAGGACGCACGCGCCTGGCTGGGTGGCGGTTACGCTGAGGTCAGCAAAAGCCAGCGTGCTGCCGGCAATGCTACGCCCCAGGCACAATGGTGGTCGGGCGGCGACACTCCCTTGCTGGAAATACAGGGCGAGTTAGATCCGTTCAAACCGAAGGAAACACGCGGAGAAATGAAGGAAGAGTTTGGAGATCGGATCACCACTGTGGTGATCCCCGATGCGAGCCACGCTCTGGTTCCAGAGCAGCCTGAGAAATTGGCCGAGGCGCTGGATGGGTGGATCGGCACACTGCCTGCAGTCAAATAAAACGCCATGCTGCGCTCTTGAGCTTTTTCGAATCATAGTTTGATGCTCTGAAAACCGGCGATGATACATCGCCCACGTCGCATTCACGCAGGACGCCGATACACTTCGACTTTCCGCACATCCACCACGGTAATATCATCGGGTGTACACTTTTCCTGCTTAATCGCTTTCTTCATCGCCTCGCCGCCACTTTTTGCCAGCACCCGAATGGTGCGTCCGTTGGAAATTTTCAGGGTGTATTCGTTCATTTCATTCCTTATTATGCTGCGCGCGTGTCTGTGACTGCCCAAATCGGATTGGCAATCTACGGTACGATAATATCTGAAAATACCCCGCAATCTTCTAACCCACACTTTATTTAGAACGAAAAGGCCTGATCTCATGACAGTGTTTTCCGACCCCAAGCTGGTTGAAAATTACGCATCAAGAACCCAGAAAATTGTGCCAGGATTTTTTGATCTGCACAGAATGGCAATTGTGTTATTGGATGAGTGCGTGTCCGATGATGCGCATATTTTGGTGCTTGGAGCAGGCGGGGGACTGGAGCTGAAGACGTTCTGTGAAGAGCGTCCAGGTTGGACGTTCGAAGGTGTAGACCCGTCTGCCGAGATGCTGGATCTCGCTCGTGAGCAGTTGGGGCCTGTAGCGTCCCGGGTCGATTTCCGGGTGGGTTACATACATGATGTTCCACAAATGTCTTTTGATGGTGCCACGTGCTTTCTGACGCTTCACTTTTTATCCGAACGTGAACGGCGCAAGACGCTGCAGGAAGTCTTTCTTCGACTCAAGCCTGGCGCGCCATTCGTCCTGGCCCATTACAGCTTTCCAGACCAATGTACTGATCAGGAAAAATGGCTTTCCCGGAACGCTCAATTTGCTAATCGTTCCATGCTTCCTGATGAGCAGATCCAAAAGGGGGTGTCGGAAATGAGAAAAAGATTGCCGATTTTGTCCGTACGCGAGGACGAGGCATTATTGCGTGCCGTGGGATTCGAGAATATCGAGATGTTTTATGCTGGATTTTCGTTAAAAGGTTGGGTTGCATATAAGCCTTTGTGAGTTCAGGCGCGCGTGTTTACGCGGCCCGATCGCTTCGTCCTACCCCAAATCAGAACGGTTGTGGCGAGTTGGTTGACGATATTGCAGTCGTGGGAACGGCTATCGCTCAAACTCGTGCGGCCTCAATACTCAAAAGAACTGTCTCCCGCGTGCCGCGTGATCCTCGCGAAGCCGTTCCAGATGCTGTTTGCGGATCCCTAAATCCGTTACATTTTCATCCAGCCAACGGCGAAGTTCGGCTTCCTCTTGTTGAAAGTCCTTTTCTGATGTGAGTGGCACATTCAAGTACTGACGGCTCAAATCATTCATTTTGTATTTCTCCTGATATACGTTTTTCTATCTATCGCCTTAAATAGCTTTTCGCCCCTGAATCCCGCTGTTCTTTTTGTTCAAATATTAACATTTAAATAACATAAATAAAATATTGTTACTTGAGAAGAAAATATTTCAGTTGTCAAATGTAATGCTCCTGCCAGCCTTTTAAAGGTTAGAAATGAAAGACTATTACGCTGCACGTGCAAATGAATATGACAATATCTATTTAAAACCCGAGCGGCAGGATGATCTTCAAGACATCCGTGCATGGCTCACAGCGGAGTTGACTGGGCGCAAGGTTCTGGAAATTGCCTGTGGCACGGGTTACTGGACGCAATTTTATGCTCCGTCGGCGCAGCGGGTGGTGGCGGTAGACGCTGCGGATGAAACGCTCGTCATTGCGGCCGAACGAGTATCCCCTAATGTGCAGCTCCTGCAAGGAGACGCCTTTGACCTTCCGGCGTTCGATATGTCTTTTGATGCTGCTTTTGCGGGTTTTTGGTGGTCGCATATTTCGCGAAAAGACATTGTTCGCTTCCTGACTGGCCTGCATGGTTCGCTGGAGCCTGGCGCCGAAATCATCTTTCTGGACAATCGTTTTGTGCCAGGCAGCAGTACGCCCATTGCAGAGCAGGACGCTGCAGGAAATACCTATCAGCGACGCGCTTTACAAGATGGCTCAACGCACCGGGTGCTCAAGAACTTTCCTACCCGAGAGCAGTTGCTGGCCGACATATCGCCGCACGCGAAATTGTCACAATATTGTGAATGGGAGTATTTTTGGGCGCTTAAATATTCTTTAAAACGCTGATCGCTTTGACAACACTATATTTGATTGGTTAATATCTGCCTATGCAATTAAATTCGTAACCCAGGTTTGTTTGCATCGCCCTGTTCAGGTTAGTCCCCGGCAGGGCGTTATTTTGTGTGCACGCAAATGTATGGCCCACCTCAGGTGGGCTTATCGTTGAATGAACAGTCAGTAGCGCTCAGAAGGAATCTAACTCTAAATCGCTGTGTGTGCAAAACTATCCGACGCGAGTCATTGCCACGAATTCTCACAGTGAAAATATTCCCCTCGCATGCAGACATGCACAGACACAAAAAATTCACCTTCCAAAAAATTGTCAATTCTTGACAATTGCAGGCCAGAAAATTGATCTGGATCATTTTTGGAAATTCCTCATAAAAATAGAATGTGGCTACTACCAAGCCACCTTTTGGACGCGTTGCGCGCGCTCAAAACAGTAACCGTCCGAAAACAAAGGCTTAACGGTAAGACTGAACGATTTATCAGGTTTACATTTGTGTTAAGGATTTGTCTGTGAATAAAATATATCGCGTCATTTGGAATGCGGCGACTGCGAGCTGGGTCGTCGTTTCGGAAATTGCCAAAACGGTATCTGGAAAATCTCGCAGCGTTTGCGTGTCAGATTTACCATCAGGGGCAGCTCGTGTGAGAGCGGATCATTTCAGACTGACTGAAATCGCCAGTGTCCTTTGCATCGCTGGGCTAATATGTGTTTCGTCTCCTGCCTCGGCCGTGCAAAAACTGGGGAACATAGCAGCGGGGGATCTCGTCGCTGGAACGACCTCCGGTATTGAAATTTCCCCGGCCGATTCCCTTTGCAGTACCATGGCCTCTGCTAGCGGGCCTGGATCAATGGATGAGATTGCGATTGGTTGCGGGGCTAAGGCGGAGACGACCAATGCCGCTCTCTCGAGCAGCGAGAATCCCCACGAACAACGTGACGACGTCACCCGGCCTGACCGTGCATTGGATGGAAAGGGTGCAGTAGCGATTGGTCATGATGCATATTCAAACGTGAGCTCCATTTCAGTGGGTGGTGGTGCGAAAGCGAAAGGGCCTGTTTCTGTGGCAGTCGGTGAATGGGCGTATAGTGAAGGTCCATCAAGCGTTGCCTTGGGTATGCGCACTCACGCAAAAGGAAATGCCAGCCTGGCCGTTGGACGCGGGGCGGTGGCAAATGGCGCTCTATCACAGGCAATTGGTGCTACTTCTGCGGCGACCGGCCTGGGTGCTCAGGCAATAGGCTACTCGGCCACTGCGACCGGAGCCAGGTCTATTGCATTGGGTGCTGCAGCCCGTGACCCAAACGTGCCAACGGGCCGCTATACTGAAGCAATGGCGACGAAGGCCGAAGGTACATCCTCCATCGCCATTGGTAGCGCAACCAAAACAATCGGCAAGGATGAGTCGAAAGACGCGGTAGCGATTGGTACGAGTGCCAGAGTATCAGGGGTGTCGGGCGTGGCACTTGGTAAAGATGCCACAGTAACACGGATGGACGCCGTGGCACTTGGTAGCGGGTCCACGACCGATCTGGCCGCTACTGCAGTGACGCAAGCAACGGTAGGAGGCAGAACCTATAGCGGCTTTGCTGGTGTTGCCACTAGTGCAGATCGGGTGGTTTCAGTCGGTGCAGCTGGTGCCGAGCGTCAGTTGAAAAATGTCGCCTCCGGTGAGATTTCCGCTTCCAGTACCGATGCTATCAACGGCAGTCAGCTTTATGCCGCAATGAATCAGGCGGCAAGTTCATCAGGGTCATGGAAACTTCAGGCTAATGGCGATACTGCAAGCACAATTGCATCCGGTGCGACCGTACAGTTCCTTGATGGTGCGAATATCGATGTCACTCGCAATGGCAACAACGTTACAATTGCAACGTCTCCGGCACTGACTGCAAACAGCCTGACGATTAACAACGGCGGACCCGTACTTAACGGGACTGGCTTGGCGATGGGCAATAAAAAAATCACAGGCGTGGCTAACGGTACGAATCCGAACGACGCCGTGAATTTTTCACAATTGGGTGCGGTAAAAACAATCGCCGATAGTGCAAAGACCGAAGCCGCCAAAGGCTGGAATCTCAGAGCCAACGGCGACGCCGCGAGCAAAATCGCTCTTGGAGGCACGGTCGAGTTTCTAGATGGCACGAATATCGACATTACCCGTAGCGGCAACAGCGTGACGATTGCTACGTCACCTGCGCTGACCGCAGACAGCCTGAGCATCAACAACGGCGGTCCGATCCTTAACGGAACCGGTCTGGCGATGGGTAACAAAAAAATCACCGGCCTGGCCAATGGTACCAATCCGAATGATGCGGTGAATGTGTCGCAGTTGCGCGGTGTCAAGTCCGCGGCCGACAATGCGTTAACTCAGGCCACCAGGGGATGGAACCTGCAAGCCAACGGCGATGCTGCAAGCAAAGTCGCGCCCGGCAACACGGTCCAGTTCCTAGATGGCACCAATATCGATATCACGCGAGACGGCAATAATATCACCGTCGCCACCACCGCCAATCTGAAGGCGGACAGCCTGACCATCAATAACGGTGGACCGGTGCTCAATGCCGACGGCATTGCAATGAGCGACAAGAAAATTACTGGTCTGGCTAACGGGACTGACTCCAATGATGCTGTGAATGTCTCCCAGCTGACAGGTGTTAAAACCGTAGCTGACAAGGCATTGACTGAAGCATCCAAAGGCTGGAACTTGCAGGCGAACGGGGATTCCACCAGCAAAGTGGTTCCCGGCGGCACGATTCAGTTCCTGGATGGGACAAATATCGATATTACCCGAGAGGGTAACGATATCACGATCGCGACTTCGCCCAATCTGACCGCAGACAGCCTGGCTATTAACAATGGCGGCCCGGTGATTAGTGGAACCGGTGTAGCCATGGCAGGCAAGAAAATCGTCGGTCTGGCCGATGGGGTAGACGCCCACGACGCTGTGAACGTGTCGCAACTGAATGCAGTGAGTACAATGGCCAATAAGGCCTTGACCGAATCATCCAAGGGATGGAGTCTGCAGGCTAACGGTGACACTGCAAGCAAAGTCGCTCATGGTGATACCGTTCAGTTCCTTGATGGAACAAACATTGACATCACCCGAGATGGTAATAATATTACGGTGGCGACCGCACCAAATCTGAAAGCTGATAGTTTGACCATTAACAACGGTGGGCCTGTTATCAACGGCGAAGGCATCAACATGAGTAACAAGAAACTCACCAATGTTGCGCCTGGTACGTTGGCGGCCGACAGCAAGGACGGTGTAAATGCCAGCCAGCTGTTCGCAGTAGGCAACAGCACAGCCTCCTCATTGGGTGGTGAAAGTGCGTTCAACCCTGAGACTGGCGCTGTGACTGCTGCGTTGAAACTGACTGAGGGAAATCAGACGTTCAACAATGTCAACGATGCATTGAACGCGGTCAACACCCAGGCCAATAAAGGTTTCAACCTGCAAGCCAACGGTGATGCTGCAAGCAAAGTCGCTCCAGGCGATACGGTTCAGTTCCTCGATGGTACGAACATCGATATCACCCGCGATGGCAACAATATTACGGTTGCGACTGCGCCTAATCTGACGGCAGACAGCTTGACGATTAACAACGGCGGTCCAGTTATCAATGTTGATGGTATCAACATGAGTAACAAGAAACTCACTAATGTTGCGCCAGGAGCATTGGCTGCTGATAGCAAGGATGGTGTCAACGCCAGCCAGTTGTTTGCAGTCGGTAACAGCACCGCCTCATCATTAGGTGGTGACAGCACGTTCAATCCTGAAACGGGTGTCGTGACAGCTGCACTGAAACTGACAGAGGGTAATCAGACCTTCAACAACGTCAACGATGCATTGAATGCTGTCAATACGCAGGCTAACAAAGGTTGGAACTTGCAGCTCAATGACGAAGCAGCCAGCAAAGTGGCACCGGGCGATACAGTCAAGCTCGCTAATGGTACCAACATCAGCATCACCAAAGATGGCGATGCAATCTCAATTGCGACAACGCCCGCTTTGACGGCTGATAGTCTGACCATTAACAATGGCGGGCCTGTTATCGACGGTACTGGCATTAACATGAGTAACAAGAAACTCACCAATGTTGCGCCCGGTACACTGGCGGCCGACAGCAAGGATGGCGTAAATGCGAGCCAGCTGTTTGCGGTGGGTAACAGCACAGCCTCTTCACTGGGGGGAGATAGTGCGTTCAATCCCGAGACAGGCATGGTGACCGCTGCGTTGAAGCTGACCGAAGGCGACCAGACTTTCGACAACGTCAATGACGCGCTGAATGCAGTTAACGGTCAGGCCAGCAAGGGATGGAACCTGCAAGCCAATGGTGACACCGCAAGTAAAGTGGCTCCTGGCGATACGGTTCAGTTTCTCGATGGTACGAACATCGATATCACCCGCGATGGCAACAATATCACGGTGGCGACTGCGCCTAATCTGACGGCAGACAGCTTGACGATTAACAACGGCGGTCCAGTTATCAATGTCGGGGGCATCAACATGAGCGATAAAAAGCTTACGAATGTTGCACCGGGTACATTGTCCGCTGACAGCAAGGATGGGGTAAATGCCAGCCAACTCTTTGCGGTGGGCAATAGCACAGCAAACTCTCTGGGTGGCGATAGTACGTTCAATCCTGAAACGGGGGTTGTGACTGCTGCTCTGAAACTGACCGAGGGCGACCAGACCTTCGACAACGTCAATGACGCGCTGAATGCAGTTAACGGCCAGGCTAGCAAGGGATGGAACCTGCAAGCCAATGGTGACACCGCAAGTAAAGTCGCTCCCGGCGATACGGTTCAGTTCCTTGACGGTACAAACATTGACATCACTCGCGACGGCAACAATATTACGGTTGCAACTACTGCTGATCTCAAGGCAGACAGCCTGACGATTAACAACGGTGGTCCTGTCGTCAATGGCACCGGCATCAACATGAGCGATAAAAAGCTCACGAATGTTGCGCCTGGAACACTGTCCGCTGACAGCAAGGACGGCGTAAATGCCAGCCAACTCTTTGCGGTGGGCAATAGCACCGCCTCATCACTGGGCGGTGACAGCACGTTCAATCCAGAAACCGGTGTCGTGACTGCTGCGTTGAAGCTGACCGAAGGCGACCAGACTTTCGACAACGTCAACGATGCACTGAATGCTGTCAACAGTCAGGCGAATAAGGGATGGAACCTGCAAGCCAACGGTGACACGGCAAGCAAAGTTGTTCCTGGTGATACGGTTCAGTTTCTCGATGGAACCAATATCAACATCGCCCGAGACGGTAACAACGTTACGGTGGCTACGGCTCCGAATCTGACGGCAGATAGCCTGACGATTAACAAGGGCGGTCCAGTTATCAATGTCGATGGTATCAACATGAGCGATAAAAAGCTCACCAATGTTGCTGCAGGTACATTGTCTGTTGATAGCAAGGACGGTGTGAATGCCAGCCAGTTGTTCGCAGTGGGCAATAGTACCGCCTCTTCTCTGGGGGGAGATAGTGCGTTCAATCCCGAGACAGGCATGGTGACCGCTGCGCTGAAGCTGACCGAAGGCGACCTGACTTTCAACAATGTCAATGACGCACTGAATGCTGTCAATACGCAGGCCAACAAGGGTTGGAATTTGCAGCTGAACGACGAGGTGGCCAACAAAGTGGCACCAGGCGATACAGTCAAACTGGCTGATGGAACCAACATCAGCATTACCAAAGATGGTGACGCAGTATCAATTGCGACAAAGCCAGATCTGACTGCTGACAGCCTGACCATTAACAATGGTGGGCCTGTTATCAATGTCGATGGCATCAACATGAGCAACAAGAAGCTCACGAATGTTGCGCCTGGTACATTGTCAGCCGACAGCAAGGACGGTGTAAATGGCAGCCAATTGTTCGCGGTAGGTAATAGCACCGCTTCTTCGCTGGGTGGCGACAGCACGTTCAATCCAGAAACAGGTGTCGTGACTGCTGCGCTGAAGCTGACCGAAGGCGACCAGACCTTCGACAACGTCAACGATGCACTGAATGCTGTCAACGGTCAGGCGAATAAGGGATGGAACCTGCAAGCCAATGGTGACACCGCAAGTAAAGTGGCTCCTGGCGATACCGTTCAGTTCCTCGATGGTACGAACATCGATATCACCCGCGATGGCAACAATATCACGGTGGCGACTGCGCCTAATCTGACGGCAGACAGCATGACGATCAACAACGACGGTCCTGTTATCAACGTTGATGGTATCAACATGAGTAACAAGAAACTCACGAATGTTGCGCCAGGAGCATTGGCTGCTGATAGCAAGGATGGTGTCAACGCCAGCCAGTTGTTTGCGGTTGGTAACAGCACAGCCTCTTCTCTGGGCGGCGGTAGCACGTTCAACCCCGAAACCGGTGTCGTGGCAGCGTCGTTGAAAGTCGGTGAGAACACATTCACCAATGTCAACGATGCACTGGATGATCTCAATTCCACCCTGGCATCAACTACTGCGGAAGCGGCCAAGGGCTGGAACTTGCAACTTAACGACGAAGCTGCCAGCAAAGTGGCACCGGGCGATACCGTCAAACTGGCTGATGGAACCAACATCAGCATTACCAAAGACGGTGATGCGGTTTCGATTGCGACAACACCTGATCTGACGGCTGACAGCCTGACCATTAACAACGGCGGTCCGGTTATTAATGGAGATGGCATCAACATGAGTGACAAGAAGCTCACCAATGTTGCGCCAGGCACGTTGTCTGCCGATAGCAAGGATGGCGTAAACGCCAGCCAGTTGTTTGCAGTGGGCAATAGCACCGCTTCTTCACTGGGTGGCGATAGCACGTTCAATCCTGAAACCGGTGTCGTTACAGCATCGCTGAAACTGACCGAAGGTAATCAAACCTTTGATAATGTTAACGATGCATTGAACGCGGTTAATAACCAGGCCAATAAGGGATTCAACCTGCAAGCTAACGGTGACACTGCAAGTAAGGTTGCTCCTGGCGATACCGTTCAGTTCCTTGACGGAACGAATATTGACATCACCCGCGATGGCAGCAACATTACAGTTGCAACTACTGCTGATCTCACGGCCGATAGCCTGACGATCAATAATGGTGGTCCTGTGATCAATAGCACTGGCATCAACATGAGTGACAAGAAATTCACCAATGTTGCTCCTGGCACACTGTCTGCCGATAGCAAGGATGGCGTAAACGCAAGCCAATTGTTTGCTGTAGGAAACAGCACCGCCTCGTCACTGGGTGGCGACAGTGCGTTCGATCCTGCTACAGGGGTTGTCACAGCGTCGCTGAAAGTGGGTGATAGCACCTTCACCAATGTCAACGATGCACTGGATGATCTCCACTCCACTCTGACATCAACCACTGCGGAAGCGGCCAAGGGTTGGAACTTGCAACTGAACGATGAAGCGGCCAGCAAAGTGGCACCGGGCGATACCGTCAAACTGGCTGATGGAACCAACATCAGCATTACCAAAGACGGTGATGCGGTTTCGATTGCGACAACGCCTGATCTGACGGCTGACAGCCTGACCATTAACAATGGCGGTCCGGTTATTAATGGAGATGGCATCAACATGAGTGACAAGAAGCTCACCAATGTTGCGCCAGGCACGTTGTCAGCCGATAGCAAGGACGGTGTAAATGGCGGCCAGTTGTTCGCGGTAGGCAATAGCACCGCTTCTTCACTGGGCGGTGACAGCAGGTTCGATCCGAAAACAGGGACGGTGACTGCGGCGCTGAAGTTGACCGAAGGCAATCAGACCTTCGATAACGTCAACGACGCACTGAACGCGGTCAACACTCAGGCCAATAAAGGCTTCAACTTGCAAGCTAATGGTGACGCTGCAAGTAAGGTCGCGCCTGGTGATACGGTTCAGCTCCTGGACGGAACCAACATCGATATCACCCGCGACGGAAACGTGATCACTATCGCAACGTCACCGGATCTGACCGCAGATAGCCTGACGATCAACAATGGTGGCCCTGTCCTGAACAGCACGGGCATTGATATGAGCGGTAAGAAGATCACCAATGTCGGTGCCGGTACCTTGTCTGTTGACAGCAAGGACGGTGTCAATGCCAGCCAGTTGTTTGCTGTGGGTAATAGCACCGCAAACTCACTGGGCGGCAATAGCGCATTCGACCCGGCTACGGGTGTCGTAACGGCATCGCTGAAAGTGGGTGAGAACACGTTCTCCAATGTCAACGATGCGTTGGGTGATCTGCATACGAGCCTGACAGAGACTACGGCAGTTGCCTCCAAGGGTTGGAGCCTGCAGGCTAATGGTGATACCGCAAGTAAAGTTGCCCCTGGTGATACTGTCCAGTTCCTGGATGGAACCAATATCGATATCACCCGCGATGGCAATGTGCTCACTATTGCAACGTCACCAGATCTGACGGCCGACAGCCTGACGATCAACAACGGTGGTCCGGCCCTGAGCGGCACAGGCCTTGATATGAGCGGTAAGAAGCTCACTCATGTCGGTGCCGGCACTTTGTCTGCTGACAGTACAGACGGTGTCAACGCCAGCCAGCTGTTTGCTGTGGGTAACAGTACAGCAGCCGCTCTGGGTGGTGATAGCAAATTCGATGCTGAAACAGGTTCTGTGATCGCTGGTTTGAAAATCGATGACCAGACCTACAAGAATGTGAATGATGCATTGAACGCGATCAACACCAATGTAGGCGCCGTGGCTCGCCGTGGTTGGGACATTGCAGACGCAGGAGGAATTGTCGGAACCGTGGGCTCCGGTGGTCAGGTCCAGTTCGTTGCCGGCAACACAAACACGAAAGTGGATGTGACCCAGGAAAACGGTATTGCCAAGGTAAGCGTATCTGCAGCGGCTTCGCCATTGCAATATTCACAGACTGCAAATGCTAACGGTAAAAACGACCCTGTGACCGATCCGTTTGGAAAAACCAATTCCGTCACGCTGGTTGGTCAGGATGGCGCAGCGCCAGTCAGCCTGAACAATGTAGCCAAAGCCACGCTGTCTGAAGACAGCCTGCAGGCAGTCAACGGTTCGCAGCTTCACGGCCTTGGTCAGAGCATTGCCAGCACATTGGGCGGTGATACTCGCTTCAATGCCGAAACCGGCAAGCTGGAAACGAAAATCAATGTTGGAGGTGATTCCTACAACACCGTTACGGACGCGTTGAACGGCATTGGTGCGACAGCTTCTCAAGGGTGGCAGTTGCAAGTCAATAACGATGATCCGCAAAAAGTGGCTCCTGGCTCTACTGTCGGCTTCAATCAGGGTAGCAACATTCAGCTGACGCGCGACGGTAATTCAGTCACCATCGCGACTGCACCGAATGTGACATTCGAGTCTGTCAAAACCGGCAAGCTCGAGGGCGATTCGATTTCAGCCAAATCCTACCTCGGTGTGATTGATGGTCCGGCCTTGACTCAATCTGGCATTGATGCCGCCGGCAAACGGATCACCAATGTCCAGGCAGGTGAGATTGCTGAGGGCAGTACCGATGCGGTCAACGGTGGTCAATTGCATAGCCTGGCCAGCGGCACGGCTTCTGCAATCAACAATCTGCAGGGCAATCTGGATCGTGTTGCGAAGGATGCCAATGCAGGTAGTGCGACTGCCGGTGCCATGGCCAATCTGCCTCAGGCCTATCTGCCAGGCAAGAGCATGTTTGCGCTGGCAACCGCCCGATACGTTGGCCAGCAAGGCTTTGCCGCTGGTTTGTCCAAAGTTTCCGATAATGGAAATTGGATTATCAAAGGCAGCGTAAGTGGCAACACGCGTGGCAAGACCATGATTGGTGCCGGCATCGGTTATCAGTGGTAAGTCGTTAAATTCAGTGCGGGCCCCGGCGCAAGCCGGGGCGGTGATTGATCAGATTGAAGAATTTGGATGATTATGAAATATTCGATACGTAAAAGTGTAATGTCGGCGAGCGCCCTTGTTGCCGCCATGGTGCTGAGCGGATGCGGCTCGCTCAGTCATGTTACCTCCAACGGTACGACGGACACACCCGTGTTTCCGGACCCGCAGAACGTGACATTTAATGATAAACAGGGCACGTTCCCTAATCGCGATTCCCTAAACGAGGTCAAAGCGGGCATGACCAAGGACCAGTTGTATTACCTGCTTGGCCGTCCGCATTTTCAGGAAGGCTTCTTTGGAGTCAAGGAATGGGACTACCTGTTCCATTTTCACACGCCTAAAAATGGTAAAAATAGCGTTGCGACCTGCCAGTTCAAGGTGTTGTTCGATGAACACTATCGTGCCCAGAGCTTCTTTATGCGCGCTGTCGGTGAACCCAATGAAATTTGTACACTTGGGCAATCAAAAAAAATCCGGCAGTTCGACCTGGATACCGACGGGGTGTTCGCTTTCGATAAATCGGATTTGCGAAACTTGACGTCAACCGGACGTGCCAGACTGGACAACCTGGTCCGTCGGATTGGACAGATCGGAACGGTCGAGTCGATCGAAATCACCGGTTATACCGATCCGCTAGGTTCGGACGCCTACAACCGTGCCTTGTCGCAGCGGCGGGCACAAACGGTCCGGCAGTACCTTGGAAGTCAGGGCATCCCGATGGAGCGGATGACCACTCGGGGCGCTGGCGCAACAACCGCGTATGCACAATGCGACAGACGGATGGGCAAGACTGCTCTGATTGCCTGCTTCGCACCAAATCGCAGGGTTACGCTGCGTGTCACGGGAGCAGGAAATACGCCGGCAGATAAATAAACCGGTGATTGTCATAACAGGCCGACTGTTGCCAGGAATCAGGGCGAGTCGGCCTGTTTTTTTGCACTTATCTTCTCATCCTTGGGGATATTCCATAAATATGATTCGCATTTGTGCTGGCCGTAGAACGACAAGGAACGGTTTTTAAAGGAAAAATCGATAAATTCGTCCTAATGTTGGCCGGTCTATGTTAAAGATAAGGCATGAGGCATTTTTACTCAATCTGCGGATAAAGCGCCTCTATTTTTCCGCTTAAAAGGTGAATCGAATGACCAGTGCGAACACGATCAAAAGCAAAGCAGAAGAAATGGTAGGAAAAGGGCAGTCTGCCCTGGGCGATGTACTTGACGATCCCGAAATGCAGGCCGAGGGCAGGGTGCGCCAGGCATCCGGTTCGGCTTCCTATGCGGTCAATTCATTTGTTGATTGCATCGTCGATGGTACTCGAAGTAATCCGCTGGGCGCGTTGCTTGGCGCAGCCGCGATCGGACTGGTGCTCGGCCGTCATTTTTATAAAAAATAAGCGATAAAGGCTCAGTATTCGAGCACGTCGTCAGAAGGCCGGGAGCCAGGCTCCCGGATCTTCCACCTACCAGCGATGACGACCACGTCCGTAGTGGCCATAATCTGAATAGTGATGACGATCACGATAGCCATAACCATCGCGATCATTCCAGCGCCCACCGCGCCCATGATCATGAATAATGCAACCCGACAACAGAATAAGTGATAGAAAAATGGCGGTTGTGCTAAGTAGTTTCATATCGTACCCCCGAACACAGGTTAGTCACGCTATCCATATTATTTGAACAGTCAACAGATAGATTTGCTGAATGGTTACCGCAATTTCAATGGGTTACCCGCCGGTGGCCCGGAAAGGGCAAAATAGCTTCAGCTCGTTTCGGCGCTGGCCAGTTTAATAGTTGTAAATACCGACTGTCGGGTGCGCTTGCAGGCAGGCATACCAGCTTCTTTGTGCCACCATGCCCGCCGATAAATCAGGATCGGTTGGAGCGATTGTCCCAGCTACCATCGCGATTGTGATTCTGCCAATCGCGTTCGCGATTATTTTTGTCGCTGCTGTTCCACCGTCCATCATGTCGACCATCCATGCCGGGTCGTTGATTGTTGTCTGTTCTGTTGTATCCCGGACGGTCTTGCTGGTAGTCGGAGCGGTCGCGGTGAGAGTAGCGGTCGTTTGACCCATGCATCCCACATCCTGCCAGGGCGGCCAACGAAACGATTATTGCACCTGTAGTCATGCCTTTCACTTTCATTGTCTTTCCTTTTTGAGGTCCGTGAATGTTCAGTTAAACACAGGAAGAGGGCGAAAACCTTTCTTAAGGGTTACGCAGGGTATCAATGTGTTACATTTGTCGGCGTCATGTGCCGTGTTGTGAGCAAAAGGGAAATCCAATCGACCCGGTACAATAGCCTCATTGTTTTTCTTCTACAGGCAACATTGCAGAATGAGCACGCTTTCGAGTTATCAGGCCATTGCGTCCCTTCCATCCGGTCAACTGGATATTGTCGGCGATATTCATGGAGAATTTGAGGCCTTGTGCCAGTTGGTGGAGCATCTTGGGTATGACGCTGCCGGCAGGCATCCCGAAGGACGCAAATTGGTTTTTGTCGGAGACCTGTGTGATCGTGGGCCGGACAGCCCGGCTGTGATCAGAATGGTGCAAAACCTGGTCAATCTCGGCAATGCCGTCTGTATTCTGGGCAATCACGAGTTGAATATATTGCGTGGACAGCGCAAGGACGGAAATAGCTGGTTCTGGAACGAGACATCTAAAGGCGACGAGAAATTCGGTGTGGTGCGCAGTATCACGAAAGCCGAGCGCCAGCCCATTCTGGATTTTTTCGCCCGCCTGCCCATCATCGCCTGCAATGCAGAACTGCGGGTTGTACACGCAGGCTGGCATACCGCATCGGCCCAGGCGCTGGCTGCGGGACCGTTTCCCTCTCTTTTGCAGTTTTTCAATGAACGTGAGCAGCACACCAGCGCTGTGATGGAACGGGATCGTTTTTTCCAGGACTATGTCGCCGAGCAGCAGCGCTGGCGTGTGCATGTGTCTGATCAATCACAGGCAGTCCCGTTTCTGAAGGCGACGGCCTATATGCGCGAACTGCGGCAGATGGCCAATCCGGTGAGGGTGTTGACGTCCGGCGTCGAAGCGCCAGATAGCGATGCGTTTTTCAGTGGCGGTGAGTGGCGTTTTGTCCAACGGGTGCGCTGGTGGGATAGTTATACGGACCCCGTGCCGGTGCTGATCGGTCATTATTGGCGCAACCCTCAGTCGGAGTCCAAATCGGATGCGCTGGCGCGTGGCCGCGATTTGTTTGCCGGTATCGCGCCGTTTGCCTGGCATGGGGCGCGCAGGAATGTTTTTTGCGTAGATTATTGCGTGGGTGCGCGTTTTCTGGAACGTAAAGGCGTCATGGCGCCCGGCCAGACGCGCCTGGCCGCGCTGCGCTGGCCGCAACGCACGCTCATGTTCGATTCAGGCGAGCAGGTACAGACCTCTGGCTTTGTTGCGAATGCGGGTTCCTGACACGGGCAGGAGCATTCTTTTTGGGCTATTCGGGCATACCCCTGTTGAAAAATCACTTAAATAATTGCAATATGCGTTGATAGCATAAATGTGATCACACAACAGACAAGCAGGCAGGTCGACGGGCGGGCGTCGACGTAATAGGCTGCAGTTTAAAACAGACAGACAATTGAAGAGCGACGCTTAAATTTTCCTGGAGGAGGGAACCATGGCAGTTGTAAAACGCAGGAGTTTTCTGAAATCGGTATCTGCCGTTACCGCGGCCTCGGCTTTCGGGCTGGGTTATTCAAATGTGATATTTGCGCGGCGTGCCGATTTCCGGCTCAAGTTTGCCAATAATCTGCCCGTTTCCCACCCCATGAATATCCGCGCCAAGGAAATGGTCGAGGCCATCAAGAAAGACACGGATGGCGCCGTTGATATTCGTGTGTATCCAAGCAGCCAGTTGGGTAATGATACCGACACGCTGTCGCAGATCCGCGCCGGCGCCGTTGATTTTTTTACCCTCTCTCCCATTATCATGGGTACGCTGATCTCTAAAACGCAAATTTCGGGCATCGGCTTTGGGTTCAAGGATTATGACCAGGTCTGGAAGGCCATGGATGGCGAACTGGGCGCGGCAGTGCGAGAGGAAATTGAAAAGAGTTCCAATCTGACGGCATTCGACAAGATCTGGGATAACGGATTCAGGATTATTACCACCAGCTCTAAACCCATCAAAGTGCCGGATGATCTCAATAGCGTCAAATTGCGCGTTCCCCCCAGTCCGCTTTGGACCTCCATGTTCAAGGGCCTGGGCGCTTCGCCTACAACGATCAACTTTGCCGAGACGTACTCGGCGTTGCAGACGCATATTGCGGACGGCCAGGAAAATCCGATTACCCTGGTAGAAACAGCCAAATTGTATGAGGTGCAGAAGTATGCTTCCCTGACCAATCACATGTGGGACGGGTTCTGGTTTCTCGCCAACCGCGATAATCTGGCCAAGGTGCCCAAGGATATGCAGGAGATTATTCGCAAGCATGTCATGAGTGCCAGCCTGAGCGAGCGGGACGATCTGGCCAAACTGAGCCTGACCGTCAAGCAGACGCTGGAAGGCAAAGGCATGGCGTTTAACGATGTCGATACCAATGCGTTCCGTGGGAAGCTGAAGGAAGCTGGTTTTTACGAAGAATGGAAAAAAACCTTCGGTGACGAACTCTGGGGCAAGCTGGAGAAATTTACCGGGGCTCTGTCTTGAATGTAAGCATCGCCAGTCAGCCGGCTGGCGTCAATACTCATTTGTTGAGCCGGAGCGTGGTGGTCATCAAGACCGCCGTATTAAAGCTGGTGGCGTTGCTTGCGGTGCTGATGCTGGTGTTCGAATCGACGCTCTTGTTTACGGGTGTGATCTTTCGCTACTTTTTGCACAAGCCCATCATCTGGTCAGACGAGCTGGCGCAGTCGGTTTTTATCTGGCTGTGCATGTTCGGTGCTGCGCTGGCGCTGGACCGGCACGAACATATGCGCTTGACTGCGGTGGTCGCGCGGTTCTCGCAGCGGGCTCAGGCCTGGTTTGAAACTCTGGGCCTGGTCATTATTCTGACGTTTGCCGTTTATCTGATTGGTCCGGGCTTTCATCACGCGTCGGGGCAGATGATCGTCACCTCGCCCGCCTTGAATATTCCCGATGGCTATAGGGCGCTTGCGATTCCGGTTGGATTGTGTCTTTTTGCCTTTATCGCGTTAAGTCACCTGCTGGCATACTCGCGCTGGCTCGATATCCTGACCTCATGCCTGGCCGTTGCCATCGTTGGCTACGCGCTCTGGTATTTCGCTGACTTTCTGTACGATCTGGATAACCTGAATCTGATCGTCTTTTTTGTCATTGTCCTGGGTGCCTGCGTGATGTGCGGGGTGCCTATTGCATTTTCTTTCGGTATTGCGACACTCGCCTATATCGTTAATATTGCAGAGGTCCCGCCGTCTATCGTGGTGACCCGGATCGACGAAGGCGCTTCGCATCTGGTGCTGCTGGCTGTCCCGCTGTTTGTGGTCTTGGGCGTACTGCTGCAGATCAGCGGCATGGCGCGCAAGCTGATTGATTTTATGTCATCTGTGCTAGGGCATATTCGCGGCGGACTCAATTACGTATTGCTGGGCGCCATGTTTCTGGTGTCAGGCATTTCTGGTTCCAAGGTGGCCGATATGGCGGCTGTGGCGCCTGCGTTGTTTCCTGAAATGAAACGCAAGGGTGCGGACGAGAATGATCTGGCGGCGCTGTTGTCGGCCACCGGGGCCATGACGGAAACCATCCCGCCCAGTCTTGTTCTGATTACAATCGGCGCGGTGTGTGGCGTCTCAATTAGTGCACTGTTTATCGGCGGACTGGTTCCCGCGCTGGTGTGCACGCTGGCGATCGCACTGGTCTGCTATCTGAAGTCTCGCAGCGCGCAACAGGGCACGCTCAAACGGGCGGCCGCGGCGGAAATCGGCCGAACGTTTCTGTGGGCGCTGCCTGTTCTGATTTTGCCCGTGATCATCCGCGTGTGTGTGGTCGAGGGCGTGGCCACGGCAACCGAAGTCGCTTCGATCGGCATTGTCTATGTGATTATTTATGCGGTCATCCTGCAGATTCTGGCCGGCGGTGTGGAAACATCCCGAATTTATCCCATGCTGGTCGAGGCCACATCACTGTCGGGCGCCATTCTGCTGATTATTGGCGTGGCAACCGCCATGGCCTGGGCGCTGACGCAGTCGGGCTTTTCGACCACATTGGTGGATTTCATGACGCATATTCCCGGTGGCGTATTCGGGTTTATGACAGTCAGCATTATATTGTTCGTTCTGCTGGGCAGTGTCCTGGAAGGCATTCCGGCTATTGTGCTGTTTGGCCCGCTGATTTTTCCTGCCGCCCAGGCGCTGCATATTCACGAGGTGCATTACGCCATCGTGATTATCCTTGCCATGGGCATCGGCCTGTTCGCGCCGCCATTGGGCGTGGGTTTTTACTCGGCGAGCGCCATCAGTAAAGTCAACCCTGATCGTGTCATTCCCAAAATGTGGCTGTATCTTGCCGTTTTGCTTGTGATGACATTTGTTATTGCTTTCGTACCCTGGTTCTCTATCGGATTTCTGTAAGCGGACCGGCTTGATCTTTTATTTGATAAAGGTGGTGCTGTATGAGTGAGACAACCGCACATGACGTTCCCGTTGCCGTCATCACCGGAGGTGGCAATGGGATCGGCCGGGCGATCGTAGAGGCGTTCGCGCAGGCCGGATACACAACCGTGATTGCGGACGTCAATGAAGCGGATTCGCAGGCACTGGCCGGCGCGCTGAACGACCAGTCATTGCAGGCCCGATACGCGCAACTGGATGTGGCCGACGCAGATAGCATTGCGCATTTTTTCGAAAATGTTGATCGTGATTATGGTCGTTGTGATGTCCTGGTCAACAATGCGGGGATTGCCAAAACGGTGCCCTATCTGGATTATCCCAGGGATCACTGGGAGAAGGTCATGCAGGTTAATGTGACAGGGCCGTTTTTGATGTCGCAGCATGCGGGCCGGCTCATGCGCAGACAGGGCGGCGGGCGTATCATTAATATCGCGTCGATAAGCGCGGAGCGCGCCAGTTGGGGTCGTGCTGCTTACGGTACCTCCAAGGCCGCAGTGTTCGGCCTGACGCGCCAGATGGCGCTGGAGCTGGCGGAGTTTGGTATTACGGCCAATGGCATTGCGCCTGGTCCGGTAGACACGCCACTGACCCAGGCGCTGCATACGCAGGCGGCGCGGGAAGCGTTTACAGGCGCGATACCCATGAAACGATACGGCACGCCGCAGGAAATTGCGGCCGTGTCCCTTTTCCTTGCGTCTGAGGCGGCTTCTTACATAAATGGTCAGGTAATTCCCGTTGATGGTGGCTTTCTGGCGGCGGGAATTACGGGCCACTAAAGCGGGGGCCTTGCGGTCAATGTCTCGCGTGGTCAAAGGCTCGTGTGGCCAATTGCGTACGGTGTGGTGAACAGATTCAATCAGAGGAGACAATAGCAATGGATGCATCGATCGCGGGCTGGGCCCATTCGAAATTCGGAAAAATGGACGGCATCGATCCGGAACAGATGATTGGTGATGTGGCGCAGCAGGCGATCGCACATGCCGGACTGGATGCAGTAGACATTGACTCTGTACATGTGGGTCATTACAACGGCGGATTTCTGTATCAGGATTTTCCATCTTCACTGCTTTTTAACGCCATTCCACAGTTGCGTTATGTGCCTGCGGTCCGCCTGGAAAATGCCTGCGCGACGGGCTCCGCAGCAATTCATTCCGCATTGAATGCAGTGGCGGCCGGTCGCAGTCGTTATGCGCTGGTTCTGGGCTTTGAGAAAATGTCTGAATTGTCGACCCCTGAAATCGGTGATGTGCTGCTCAAGTGCTCTTATGCCAAAGAAGAGGCGGGCATCGCCGGTGGTTTTGCAGGTTTGTTCGGCAATGTGATTGCCAAAACATATTTTGACCGCTACGGCGATCAATCCGATGCGCTGGCGATGATTGCGGCCAAGAATCATCACAACGGGCTGGCCAATCCCTATGCGCATATGCAAAAGGACTTCGGTTTTGACTTCTGCCGCAATGAGTCGCAGAAAAATCCGTTTGTTGCCGGACCGCTCAAGCGCACCGATTGTTCTCTTGTGTCTGACGGTGCGGCTGCCGTTATTATTTGCCGCGATGACGATGTCTCCACACCCGCCAATCGCGTTCGTTTTCTGGCGACGGCGCAGATCAATGACTATCTGCCATTGAGTCGTCGCGACCCCATTGTGTTTGCAGGCGCCAGTCGCGCCTGGCAACAGGCCCTGGGCGACAGCCAACTGACGCTTGACGATTTGTCATTTGTTGAAACGCATGACTGCTTTACGATCGCTGAACTGATTGAATATGAAGCCATGGGCCTGGCTGCCCCGGGCGAGGGTGCACGCGTGATTCTGGATGGCATCTGCGCCCGGGATGGACGCCTGCCCATTAATCCGTCAGGCGGCCTCAAATCTAAAGGACATCCGATCGGGGCAACCGGCGTATCCATGCATGTGATGGCCGCTTTGCAACTGAGCGGACAGGCGGGCGATATGCAACTGTCAAACGCCGATCGCGCCGGCGTATTCAATATGGGTGGTTCGGCCGTTGCCAATTATGTGAGTCTTCTTGAGCGCGCCTGAGTGCGCGTGTGACCCGTGTGATCGGTGAATAATCTGGAATGAAGTCATGCTGAAGCCGGTAAAAAATTTAGGTAATTTTCTGACAGACGTCAGTCAGCGCTTTGCGCAGTCGCCCGGTTTTATACAGGGTGATCGTAGCTACACCTGGGCGCAGCTCAATGCGCGTGTCGATGCGCTTGCTCACGGATTGGCCAGCCTTGGCGTAGGCAAGGGTGATCGTATTCTGATTCATTCTTCCAATAACGTGCAGCTTTTTGAAAGTTGCTGGGTTGCGTTCAAGCTGGGTGCGATCTGGGTTCCAACCAATGTACGGATCACAGAATCGGAAATCGCCTACCTGGCGTCGGCCAGCCGCGCTTCGGTGGTCATTTATGATGAGGGCTACACCACTCACGCCAGGCGTTGTTGCGAGGCGGCCGATTCCGTCAGGCATGTCATTGCTATTGGCGAACCGGCCGCAAGTGAATTGCATTATGACGCGCTACTGGAACGACATGTAAATGACGGCCGCTTCGAGGCGGTGGAAGTGGAGTACGAAGACCCCTTGTGGTTTTTTTTCACGTCCGGGACGACCGGGTTTCCCAAGGCGGGGGTCTTGTCGCACGGCCAGATGGCATTTGTCATAACCAATCACCTGGCCGATTTGCTGCCAGGCATTGATCACTATTCACGCTCGCTTGTGGTGGCGCCGCTGTCGCATGGTGCTGGCATTCACGCGATCGCCAATACCGCCCGGGGCGCGGCTAGTGTGCTGCCGGTGTCTGCACGGCTCGATTGTGAGGAGGCATGGCAACTGGTGCAGCAGTATCGCGTGGACAATATGTTTACAGTGCCGACGATCGTCAAACGCCTCACCGAGGATCCGGCAGTGGATCGCTTCGACCATTCATCGCTCAAATACGTGATCTATGCAGGTGCACCCATGTACCGTGCTGACCAGAAACATGCCTTGCGCAAACTGGGCAGGGTACTGGTGCAATATTATGGCCTGGGCGAGGTGACGGGCAATATCACGGTTTTACCGGCGCATATGCATCAGGAGGATGACGACGCGGCTGATGCCCGGGTCGGCACCTGCGGCTATGCCCGCACAGGCATGGATATTGCCATTCTGGACGAGGAGGGGCAGCGCTGTGATGCTGGGGTCACTGGCGAGATTTGCGTGCGCGGGCCAGCTGTCTGTATGGGCTATGACAGCAATGAGGCTGCCAATGAAAAGGCCTTTAAGTACGGGTGGTTTCATACCGGCGATCTGGGGTATATGGATGCCGGGGGCTATTTGTATATCACGGGTCGCCAGTCGGACATGTATATTTCGGGTGGCTCGAACGTGTACCCGAGAGAAATTGAAGAGGTGTTGCTTACCCACGCGGCGGTATCCGAAGTGGCGGTATTTGGCGTACCGGACGCCAAATGGGGAGAAGCCGGTGTAGCCGTGGTCGTCTGCAAGAAGGGTAACAGGATCGATGCGGCGACTTTGAACCATCATCTGCACGGTAAAGTGGCGCGCTACAAGCATCCGGCCCGATACTATTTCTGGGATTCCATGCCCAAATCGGGTTACGGGAAAATCGTCAAAAAAGATTTGCAACGCATGGTGCAGGATGATGCAACGACTTAATTCTGGCGTTTTATCACTGGCGCAACCGGACGTACGGGCATTGTCCGTTGCGCCTGCCAGGAGTGGTCAGACTGAGCGGTTTGCTTACATGGTCACGCCTAGTGGCCATGGTGCAAATTCATTTTGGCCGTACCCATGCAACTCGCTTTTGGTGCGTGTGCCGGATGCGGTGTCCAGCATCATGCGATAGATTTTTTCGCCCAGGCTGTCGACAGTTTCTTCACCGGTAATGACCGTGCCGCAGTTGATATCAATATCTTCCTCCTGACGTTCCCACAAGGCGTTGTTGGTGCTCAGCTTAAGGGAAGGCGAGGGCGTACAGCCGTAGGCAGAGCCGCGGCCCGTCGTAAAACAGATAATATTGGCACCCGAAGCGACCTGGCCGGTAGCCGAGACCGGGTCAAAACCCGGGGAGTCCATGAACACCATGCCCTTGGCAGTCACAGGCTGGGCATATTCATAGACATCATTCAAATTGGTGGTGCCAGCCTTGGCAACAGCACCCAGCGATTTTTCCAGAATCGTCGTCAGGCCACCGGCCTTATTTCCTGCAGACGGATTATTGTTCATTTCCGCAAAATTGCGTTCGCAATAATCTTCCCACCATTTGATACGGGCGACCAACTTTTCGCCGACTTCGCGACTGACGGCGCGCTGGGTCAGCAAATGCTCGGCGCCGTATATTTCGGGCGTTTCGGACAAAATGGCGGTACCACCGGCGCGCACCAGGCGATCCACCGCGGCGCCCAGCGCCGGGTTTGCAGTGATGCCGGAGTAGCCGTCAGAACCACCGCATTGCAGACCGACAGTCAAATGCGAGGCAGACACTGGCTCGCGCTTAACCTGGTTGGCGGCTGGCAGCACGGATTTGACTACATCAATGCCTTTGGCCACGGTTTTGGCCGTGCCGCCGGTATCCTGAATGGTAAAGGTCTGCAGGTTGACGCTTTCTTTCAAATTGCCGGAGGCAAGAATGGCCGAGATCTGGTTTGATTCACAGCCCAGTCCCACCATCAGCACGGAATGAAAGTTCGGATGCCGGGCATAGCCGACGAGTGTACGCCGCAGTGTTTCCACAAAAAGTCCTTCTGCGGCGTGACCACAGCCGGTCGCATGGGGTAGTGCAACCACACCGTCTACATTAGGAAAACCGGCAAGCGCATCGGGATTGATATCGCGACGGAAATGATCGGCAATGGCCTTGGCTACCGTGGCCGAACAGTTGACCGAGGTCAGAATGCCGATGAAATTGCGGGTGGCCACGCGACCATCGGGCCTGACATAACCCATGAACTGGTCAGCCTGATTGTTGACCGTAACCTCTTTAGTGTGGGAGCCGAAATCGTAATCACGTTCGAAATCCATCATGGTCATATTGTGTGTATGAATATGCTGACCGGCCCGGATATCACGCGTCGCCTTGCCGATAATCTGATTGTAGCGCCGTACCGGGCTGTCTTTTGGAATGTCCTCGGTGGCAATCTTGTGCCCGGCAGGCACCAGTCCCGAAACGGTGACGCCATCTGCGGTATAGCCTTGCATCAGCTGCTCGGTCGCAATAATGACATTGTCGTTGGCATGCAGTCGTATGGTTTTTTTCATGGAAAGTCTCCGGATATAGGTGTCAATGTCGAAAGGGAATTCAGCCAATCAGGGTCATCAGGCGCTGGTGAGCCCGAGCCAGATGGCGTTGCATGGCGGCCTGGGCCTGGAGAGCATCGCCGGCCTCGATCGCCTGACAGATTTCTTCATGTTCCTGCAGGGCAGCCATCCATGCCTGGCGGTCGTCAAAATGGCGATGCATGGTGCTGGCAATCGGCTGATAGCGCTGGTCAAACAGACTGGTCAGGGTCTGAATGATGAGTTGATTGTCTGTGCTCTGAGCCAGGGTTGTATGAAATAGCCTGTCGGCTTCTGCCATGCGAACATTGATAACGGCGTCGCTGTCTGCCAGGGCATCGCGCATATCCGCCAGACTTTTGCGAAGTTTTTTGCGCAAGGAAGCCGTCATGAACCGGGCTGCATCGGCAGCAATGCCCGATTCCAGGAAATAGCGCAACTGGTTGACTTCCTTGGGGCTGTCCTCGGCCGTGCTGTGAAGGGTCAGGGCGGCGCTGGCCGCGCGTGGCTGGAATTGTTCATGTTCTGGCAGTTTCACTTGAGCGCTGTCTGAGTGGCCGTTCCCATACTGCTGCGCAGGATCCGCCGCTTCCGCTGGGTTAAATGAAGCCGTATCCGGGGACGCAACGTTTTGTGCAGGCCGCTCCTTAGTTGTCGCTTTGCCGGTCACATAAATACCCGAACCGACGCGAATTTCGATTTCGTTATGCAGTTCCAGAACGATCAGGGCTTCGCGCAGGGTGGGGCGAGATACGCCCAGAAGTTGCGCCAGCTCACGTTCCGGCGGCAAGCGTGCGCCCGGTTCGGTCTGCAACTGATGAATCACTGCACGCAGCTGCGATGCGGTCTGCAGGTAGGACCTGACTGCGCCTTTGCGTGACGGATCGGATATGTCTGAAGTCATTTTCTTTAATGCAATTGAAATTAGAACAAATATAGGGGATTCATTTGAGGTGGTCAAACCAATTTTGACTTAAGACCCTATTTATAGGGTTTTCTATAAGTGGTTTTACCAATTAGTTTGTGTAGGATGACTTACCTTTACTTGCGATGAAAGCGGGTCAGACATGATTTATGAGTTCGATTTCAACTCGGTTTTTGCCTACTGGCAGTTCTTTCTGGAAGGCGCCCGGACGACCGTTGTCATGTCGTTCTGGTCTACCCTGGCGGGTTTTATTCTGGGCGTTCTGTGCGCGGTTGCACGCAGCTCATCCATTGCGTGGCTGAGTAAAACCGTGGGTGCCTATGTAGAAATCATTCGTAATACGCCGCTGATCATTCAAAGCTATTTTCTGATTTTCGGCATGTCCAGCATCGGGCTGACCATGCCAATTCTGGTAGGTGCGATTCTTGCACTTGTCATTAATATTACAGCCTACACCTGTGAGATCGTGCGCGCAGGTATTGAATCGGTGCCGCGCAGCCAGCGCGAGGCCGGCGAATGCCTGGGGCTGTCGCCGCTACAGGTGTACTGGCATATCATTCTGGTACCTGCTCTGGAGCGGGTCTATCCGGCACTTACCAGCCAGTTCATTTTGTTGATGCTGGTCACCAGTGTACTGTCGGCTGTTGGCACCGAAGATCTGTTTGGCGTCTCGGGTCAGGTGCAGTCCATGACATTCCGCAACTTCGAGGTGTTTATCATTCTCTGGGGGATCTATCTCGCCCTGTCGCTGATTGTCAGGGCCCTTTTCTGGCTCCTGGGCAAGGTGCTTTTTGTACGCAGGCGTCGCCTGGGCACATTGCTTTGAGGAGGGGGCAGAAATGAATCATGAACAGCTTATCTTTTTACTGCAGGGAGCCTGGGGAACATTTCTGTTGTCCATCCTGACCTTTATCTTTGCCAGTATGGTGGGGCTGTTGATCGCGCTGTTGCGTGTGTCGGCCAATTCAATTGCGCGTGGTGTCGCGTTTACCTACATCCAGGCGATTCAGGGTACACCCTTGCTGGTATTGATGGGGGTGTGTTTTTACGGCCCGACCATTTTGGGTTTTACTTCGGTTCCCGCCCTGACCGCGGCGGTACTGGCGCTGACCATACAGTCGTCTGCCTTTTTGGGCGAAATCTGGCGCGGTTGCATTGAGTCGGTGCCGAAAAATCAGTGGGAAGCAGCCGAGTGCCTGGGTTTGAGTCGTACCCAGCGCATGTTCAAGGTGATTTTGCCACAGGCATTGCGTATTGCTGTACCTCCAACCGTCGGTTTCATGGTGCAGATCGTCAAGAACACGTCGATTGCCTCTCTGGTGATCGGCTTTGCCGAATTGTCCTATAACGCCAAGATTCTTAATAATGCCACCTTCCAGCCTTTTCTCTATTTCGGTCTGGCTGCCGTGCTGTATTTCATTATTTGCTACCCGTTGTCACGACTGAGTCTGAAACTGGAACGTCGACTGAACGTGTCCCGAGGCTGACTTCAAAACATATACCAAGGAGATGACATGAGCGCAGTTTCTTTGCAGCAATCTTCCGCCGGCGGCAGTCAGTATCGTCCGGTATCAACTGACCCGGATGGGGTAGCGGATACGTCTGCGTGGCCGGTGGGTGGCGCGGCGGTTGCCGATGATATCGTGCGCCTGGAAAATGTACACAAATGGTTTGGCGACAACCATGTGCTCAAGGGTATTGATCTGAGCGTCAAGCCAGGTGAAATTATTGCCATTATCGGACAAAGCGGTTCGGGCAAGAGTACGGCGTTGCGCTGCATGGATCATCTGGAGCACATCGACAAAGGGTCCGTTACCGTATGCGGACACACCTTTGGCGAAAATATTCCGAAATCTGATCTGAAAATGCTCCGTCAGGATGTGGGAATCGTTTTTCAAAGCTACAACCTGTTTCCGCATCTCACGGTCGAACGCAATATCACACTTGCATTGACCTCGGTGAAGAAAATGTCGCGCAGCCAGGCGCAGGAAATCGCCAACACAGTGCTGGCGCAGGTCGGGTTGCAGGAGAAAAGCCGGATGTACCCGGAACAGTTGTCCGGGGGCCAGCAGCAACGTGTTGCCATCGCGCGGTCTTTGGCGATGGGGCCGAAACTCATGCTGTTCGATGAGGTGACCTCGGCGCTGGATCCGCAACTGACGGGTGAAGTATTGCGCGTGATTGAAAAGCTGGCGCGCGAGGGCATGACGATGGTGCTGGTCACGCACGAAATGGCATTTGCCATGAAGGTGGCGCATCGTATCGTCTACATGTATCAGGGAAAGATTCACGAACAGGGCGGGCCGCAAATGCTGCGCGATCCGCAAACGCCGGAACTGAAGCAGTTTCTGGACAACGGCCTGTAATCAGTTTCAGGCCATGCGTTCGCGCGCCTGGCCGATTTTATCAATGCAATTGAAAACAATATTTATCAGGAGACCAGCATGACCTTATTGATGAAACCTGCCGCCGCAGTGGCCGCATGTGCAACGTTACTTTTCGGCATCACGACGCCGGTCTGTGCCAACACACTGGAGCAGGTAATGCAGCAGAAAGTATTGCGCGTTGCCATCGATCTGAATGCGCCGCCCTATGGTATGAAAAATGAAACAATGAAAGAAGTCGGCTCCGATGTGGAAACCGCCAATCTGCTGGCACAGGGGCTGGGCGTGAAGCTGGAAATCGTACCGACCACGCAGGCCAATCGCATTCCGTTTCTGCTGACCAACAAGGCCGATATCGTGATTTCGAGTCTGTCGATTACGCCGGAGCGGGCAAAGGTGATTGATTTTTCAGTGCCATATGCGGTGATTCAGTCTGTGATTGGTGCGCCCAAGGATGCGCCGATCAAGGATATGAAAGACCTGGTCGGAAAGACGGTTGTGACGGCGCGAGGTACGACCAACGATCAGAACGTGACCAAACTGGCGCCGCCGGGAACCAACATTGTGCGGTTCGAGAATGATGCCACTGCCATCACGGCGATTACCAGCGGACAGGCTAATATTTTTTCGACAGCGCCGTCCATTATTGCCGCGCTGAACAAGAAAGATCCGGCCAAGGCGCTGGATATCAAGGTTGTCATGTCAACATCGAAAATGGGTATTGGCGTGGCCAAAAACAATACCGAGTTGAAAGATAAGATCAATGAATTGGTACGGCAGAACCTGAAAGATGGTCAGTTAAATACCATCTTCAAAAAATATCACGGTACCGATTTGCCGCAGGATGTGCTGGCGGAAGGCAAATAATTTTGTTCTGCCCGGGTTGGCCCTGACCCGGCACGGCGCTTCAGTCCGCAGCGGTGCGGGGCGACTGGAGCGCATCCCAGTAGCTGTCTGTCGCGTAGTGTTGTTTGAGCATTTCGATAAAGCTGCGCGTACGCTGTGGCAGGTGCTTGCGGTTAGGCAATACGGCAAAGATGCCATTGGGCGGCGCTGCGTAGTCGTCCAGGACAGTGACCAGGCGACCTGCATTCAGGTCGGCCTGCACCTCCCATAATGATCGCCAGGACAACCCGAACCCACTCAACGCCCATTCATGCAGGACACTGCCGTCTGAACAGACCAGGCGTCCGGCTGGCTTGAATGCTTGCGTATTGCCTTTTTCACGGAACAGCCAGCCCTTGCTCTGACTGCCTTGCGGGCCAAAGGAAAGACATTCGTGATTGACCAGGTCTGCCGGCGTGGAAGGTGTTCCATGCTGTGCCAGATAGGCGGGCGAAGCGACCACGACGCGGCGGTTGTCGGCCAGCTTTACGGCAATGAGCTGCGAATCGGGCAGATCGCCAATACGGATGGCGCAGTCGTACTGTTCTTCAAACATATCGATGATTCTGTCGGTCAGATCGAGGGTGACTCGAATGTCCGGATGATCGCGGCAAAAATCCGGAATATGCGGCGCGACATGCTGGCGGCCGAAACCGGCTGGCGCGGTCAGACGCAAGGGCCCGGCAATTTTGACTTTGCCCTGTGTGATCTGGCTTTCGGTTTCGGCCAGATCCTTGAGAATGCGCTGTGCCTCTTCGACGAAGGCATGGCCCTCGGGCGTCAGCGTGAGCTTGCGGGTGGAGCGAATCAGCAGTTTGACGCCCAGGCGTTCTTCAAGTGCATCGATGCGCCGACCCATCATGGCGGGCGCGATGCCTTGCTGCTTGGCTGCGGCCGATAAAGTGCCAAGCGTGGCGACCGCGACAAAACTTTCCAGTTGGGTGAAACGATCCATGAATTCAGCGTACAAAAGCAGGTTGTGTAGAAACAATCCCGCCATTGTACTCTCGAAAGGCGAAGCAACGGGTGATGCGTACTTAGTAGCGCAGCGGCTGGTGCATGCTGAATGTCCAGTCACGGCGTGCGGTCTCACAGCCCCGGGCATCAAAGGTCAGCTCACTGAAGATTGCTTCGCCCTCCTGATCGACGGCGATAATGGATGAGCAGCGCGTGCCGTAGTTATCGCTGATAATAAACGGGCTGCTCAGCAGGCGCTCGCGTTCCAGCGGGATGCCGGTCGAGGGCAGAGTTTCATCCGGGGCAGGGGTGGTGTCGCGCAGCAGCTTAAACACCTGCTGCAACGCGCCGGGCGCGCCGTTCGGGGTTAGTGCATCCAGGCCGCTACGCAGGCGTTCAGCCTTAGGCCAGGGGGTGTCCAACAGGTGATTGGACAGAATATAACTGCCGGCCGCCAGCTTTTGCGGCGGGGCCGATTGACGATTCCCGGTGTAGTACACCGCGTTGATATCGCCAACGATCAGGTTGAAGCCATTATATCGGTCGGCAGTCTTCCACACTTGCGTGGCATACTCGGCTGCTGTCATATCGCCATCCAGAAAATCGCTGACAAGCAGGCCCCGTGTGGGTGCTTGTGGGTCAAAGCCTGCCGGATCCCGGAAGTTGGTCAGCATCGCAGTGCGGCCGTTTCTGTTGATTCCGAGCCAGGTGCCGCCGGCGCTCTGGTCCAGGCCTGAAAAAATATCAGGATTGGCATCCCATGGGGCGGCGGGCAGGGCCGGCCGCGCATGAAATTCGTCGCGGTTGGCGGCGATAAAGAGGGGCCACTCAGGATCTTTGGCGATGGAAAGATAGATGATGCACATGAGTCAGGTTCTGCTCCATGTAACGGGTTGCTCAGGCTGCGGCGTTCGCATCCTGCAAAATCAGATTATTCAGGCGAAACAGACGTTCCCGCCTGAGCACCGCCTCCAGTGGTTCGGCCGGTCGACCGATGGCGGCGGCGTCTGAGGGGATCAGGGTCAGCAGTTGCATCAGCAGATCCGGTTCCGCCTCATAGCACTTGACCAGAAATTCATCCGGACTATAGAGCGAGAGGCCGAACTGTCGCAACTCGCTGCGGTTGAAGTCGCGCAGGTTGCGAGTCAGAATACAGACAGAACGACCCGGATACAGGGACAGCGCGGCGCGACCGGCGGCAATGACATGCCAGTCCTTGGGATCGCTTCTGGACAAACCTGTTTCGAATTGATTGACCACCCCCATATTGGCGTGGGGAAAGGCGTCCTGCATGGCCTGCCACTCGGCCGCGATGTCCTCTTCGGATACCTCCCAGACACGGCTGGCATTGCGACGCCATTCTTCGCCGATATAGTCTGCCCATACCGGCTCAAACAGATTGTTCTGTGCCAGGCGCAGCAGCAGGTTCTTCAAAATGGTGGACATCAGCACGCAAGTATCGATGACAGCATAGTGCGGCAACGGGCCATCAGGGCGGATGCTCGGATCATTGGCCTGTGTCGGGAGGCTGGAAAAACCTGGAGTCATGGACAGATCATTGGATGGGGTTAAAATTGGATTGTACCGGCTGGACACTGTCCATCGGCGTTCGTCTTTGCTCTGCATCAAAAACCGCTGCGTTTCATATCTTGAAATGTTGGTGATTGTCACTATGTATTACCCAACCTGGCCGTATGTGGTACGGCCGTAATGAATGACATGGGAAGAATCATGAGATTTGACAAATTAACGACAAAATTCCAGCAGGCTCTCGCAGATGCGCAGAGTCTCGCTGCTCGCAACGATAACCAGTATATTGAACCCGTCCACGTTTTATCCGCACTGCTCAGCGATGCGGACAGCGGCGCTGGCAGCCTGCTGGCGCGCGCCGGCGTGGCGGTCAATCGTGTCGGTCCGGCGCTGGACAGCGCAATCAAATCGCAGCCGCAAGTGCAGGGATCCGATGGAAACGTGCAGATCAGCCGCGAGTTGAACGCGTTGCTGACCGCGACCGACAAGGAAGCAGCCCGACGTGGCGACGCATTTATCGCAAGTGAATTGTTCCTGCTGGCCCTGGCCGACGACAAGGGTCAGGCCGGCCGTATTCTGCGCGACTCCGGGCTGCAGAAAAAAGCGCTGGAAGCGGCCATCGAAGCGGTTCGCGGTGGGGCTGCGGTTGAAGACCAGGAAGGCGAAAGCAACCGGCAGGCGCTCAAAAAATACACCACCGATCTGACCGAAAGAGCGCGTCAGGGCAAGCTGGACCCAGTGATTGGCCGCGACGATGAAATCCGCCGCTCGATCCAGATCCTGCAACGGCGTACCAAAAACAATCCGGTGCTGATTGGTGAACCCGGTGTGGGCAAAACGGCGATTGTGGAAGGACTGGCGCAGCGCATCGTGAACGACGAGGTGCCCGAAACATTGCGTGGCAAGCGTGTCCTGTCGCTGGATCTGGCGGCGCTGCTGGCAGGTGCCAAGTATCGCGGTGAATTCGAGGAACGCCTGAAGGCCGTGCTCAAGGAACTGGCCCAGGACGATGGCAGCAACATTGTGTTCATTGATGAAATTCACACCATGGTTGGCGCAGGCAAGGCCGAAGGCGCAATGGATGCGGGCAATATGCTCAAGCCGGCGCTCTCGCGCGGCGAGCTGCATTGCATTGGCGCAACCACGCTGGATGAGTACCGCAAGTACATCGAGAAAGATGCGGCGCTGGAACGGCGCTTTCAGAAAGTGCTGATCAACGAGCCTGATGTTGAATCCACAATTGCCATTTTACGCGGGCTGCAGGAACGGTATGAACTGCATCACGGGGTGGATATTACCGACCCCGCTATTGTGGCGGCGGCCGAACTGTCCAACCGCTATATTACCGACCGTTTTCTGCCGGACAAGGCGATTGACCTGATTGACGAGGCCGCTGCCCGAATCCGCATGGAAATCGATTCCAAGCCCGAAGTGATGGATAGGCTTGATCGCCGCATCATCCAGCTGAAAATCGAGCGTGAAGCCGTGCGCAAGGAAACCGACGAAGCGTCTGCGCGCCGGCTCAAGACCATCGAAGACGAACTTGAGAAATTGCAGCGCGAATACAACGATTACGAAGAAGTCTGGAAGGCCGAAAAAGCGGCGGTGCAAGGTGCCCAGTCTATCAAGGAAGAAATCGAAAAAGTTCGCGCCCAAATGGCCGAATTCCAGCGTCAGGGCCAGTATGAGAAGCTGGCAGAGCTGCAATACAGTCGTCTGCCGGAGCTGGAAGGTCGCCTGAAGGCAGCTGAAGCCGAAGAAACCGGCCAGCAGACCAAACCACGCCTGCTGCGCACCGAGGTGGGTGCAGAGGAAATTGCCGAAGTGGTGTCCCGTGCCACCGGTATTCCGGTATCAAAAATGATGCAGGGTGAGCGTGAAAAGCTGCTGGGAATGGAAGACTATCTGCACAAACGCGTGGTAGGCCAGGACGAAGCGGTCACGCTGGTGTCCGATGCCATCCGTCGCTCGCGTGCCGGGCTGTCCGATCCGTCCCGGCCTTATGGTTCGTTTCTTTTCCTGGGTCCGACGGGTGTCGGTAAAACCGAGTTGACCAAGGCGCTGGCTGGTTTTCTGTTCGATTCGGACGAGCACCTGGTGCGTATTGATATGAGCGAGTTCATGGAGAAGCATTCCGTCGCGCGATTGATTGGTGCGCCGCCCGGATACGTTGGGTATGAAGAAGGCGGCTATCTGACCGAGGCCGTTCGCCGCAAACCATACAGTGTAATTTTGCTGGATGAAGTGGAAAAGGCGCACCCCGATGTATTCAACGTTCTGCTGCAGGTGCTGGATGATGGCCGCCTGACCGACGGTCAGGGCCGGACGGTGGATTTTCGCAACACGGTGATTGTCATGACATCGAATCTGGGATCACATCATATCCAGAGCATGGCGGGCGAGTCTTACGAAGCCATCAAGGAAGTGGTGTGGGAAGATGTGAAACAGGCTTTCCGGCCCGAATTTTTGAACCGGATTGACGAAGTGATCGTCTTTCATTCACTCGATAGCACACAGATTTCCTCCATTGCCCGGATTCAGCTGGATCGTCTGGCAACGCGGCTGGCCAGTCAGGATATGCATCTGCATCTGTCGGATGCGGCGCTGGCCCAGTTGGCAAAAAGCGGCTTCGATCCGGTTTTTGGAGCAAGACCTTTGAAACGTGCAATCCAGCAACATGTGGAAAACGGCATGGCCAAAAAAATTCTCCAGGGAGAATTTGGTCCTGGCGACACAATTTTGGTGGATGTAAAGGACGAGAAGTTCGTGTTCAGTCGTGAAAATAGTGACGTTGCCGGGTAAAGCCGCGCATTTGCTGAACCAAAGCCCGGGTATCTCCCGGGCTTTTTTTATTAATGTGTAAATTTGATGACGTTTATATCGTTGAAAAAGCGTAAATATTCATTGACACAGATTGCATTTGCCGACATAGTGTCACCTATAAGATATTCAAGTTAAAGGAAGCCGTGCTTCGGTGAAACGAAATATGCTTCTGGTTACAGCGGTACTGTTTGCATGTGTCGTCCTTGAAGTCTTGTCCCAAGAGATAGGATTTTATCTCAGTTTTTTATATATCAGGAAATCGACATGTCGACAGAATCAGGAATTGTAAAGTGGTTTAACAACGAGAAAGGCTTTGGTTTTATCAAGCCAGCCTCAGGCGGTAAAGATTTGTTTGTGCATCACACAGACATTATCGGTACAGGCTACAAATCACTGCAGGAAAACCAGGAAGTGACTTTCGTGGTTGCTGAAGGCCCTAAAGGACCTCAAGCCAAAGAAGTTTCAGCCAAGTAATTTATTTGGTCTGACCTGAAAAATACCGCCTTCGGGCGGTATTTTTTTGCCTGTGTGGTCGAATGACAACAAAATGAGCATAGAACAAGAGAGTCGATGTGTTTGGTTACAAATAAAAAGAAAAATAACCATCTTCAAAATTCATGCTTTTAGATAAACGTACGTACTATCGTTGCGCAGAGGGTGGGTATCGTCAGCCCATCAACCGGACGACCGGCGAGAAAAGCGGGATCCTGGCAATTCATTTGCACCAGTTAAAAATTTTCATTGCTAATGAGAATAGTTATTATTACAATGATAGGCTGATCTGCGGATAGCAATCGTTTTTTGATTCCTGCAAAGACGTTCAGCCCGGTCTGGCTTTTTGCCTCGGGTGTTGTCTGCTGTAACTGCCTGCACAAGGCACGTATTTTGAGCATGTTTAACGTATCAAATTCATCCTCGGCTGTTCCCCTTGGCTTTCGGCTCACCGGCCTGGCTGCAGCACTGGCAATCCTGTCAGGCACTGCCTGGCTTGGAACGCTGGATTTGTCGCCGCCCGTAGTCAGGGCGCAAGACTCGCCGGTAATGGTTACCCTTATCGATGAGCCGGTTCGTCCCCCTCCGAAAGGAGAGGAGATCGCAACGCCGCCTGAACCCGAAGTGCAGCCGGAACCTGAGCCGGAACCCGAACCTGAGCCAGAACCGGAACCTGTCCCGGAAGAAGTCATTCCGCCGCCCGAGCCTGTGCCGGAGCCTGTTTACGAGCTTAAACCCGAGCCCAAGCCCGTGGTGGAGCCAAAACCGGAACCCAAACCGAAACCCAAGCCTAAACCAAAGCCCAAGCCCAAGTCCAAGCCTAAACCCGTACCTAAGCCCAAGCCTGCGAACGATCTGTCCAATATCAAGATTGATCGCAATATCGCAATCAAACCTGTAGGTGTCAATAATGGTGCAAGCACTCGACCGTCCGGCGGGCAGGTAAATCAGGCTCCCAAGGTCGTTTCTTCGGTCAGTTACCTTGTCAAACCCAAACCCACCTATCCGCGCGCTGCCAGAATGCGTGGCGAATCGGGTACGGTCATCGTGCGGGTGCATATTACGACAGGCGGAACGGTGAAAAGCGCATCCTTGCGGCAGGCATTGCCCTATGACTCGCTCAATGAAGCTGCCCTGAGCGCGGTACGTCGCGCCCGTTTCCGTCCCTATACAGAGAATGGCGTTCCCCGCGAATCCATTGCCGACATACCTATTGTTTTTCAATAAAGGAATTTATTCATCATGACTACCCCCTGGCTGTCATCCTCATTCATCGCGCTGGCGCAAGCCACAACCGGCACCGAAGCTCATAGCCCCGGCATTATTGATTTTCTGATGCAAAGTGATATTGTGGGCAAATCGCTGTTCGGCATTCTTGTGCTGATGGCACTGGTTACCTGGTATTTGATTGTTGTCAAAGTGCTGCTCAACATCAGTGGTACACGCAAGGGCAACAAGTTTCTGAACCGCTTCTGGAATTCCCAGTCGCTGGACGAAGTCGACCAGGATCTGCACAAATATGGCGCCCGTGATCCGTTTTCACGCCTGGCCGACCAGGCATTGCATGCCCGCGATCACCATAGCCGTTATGGCGCCAGCAACCTGGCGGAATTGGGCAGCAATTCAGAATTTGTCGCCCGGCGTATGAAAAAAGTCATTGATGAGGAAACCGCCCAGGCCGAAAATGGTTTGTCCGTACTGGGTTCCATCGGTTCAACCGCGCCGTTTGTTGGCTTGTTCGGCACCGTGTGGGGCGTTTATCATGCGCTGATTGGTATCGGCATGGCCGAGGCCGGTGTGACCATCAACAAAATTGCCGGCCCGGTTGGTGAAGCGCTGATTATGACTGGGCTGGGTCTGGCCGTGGCTATTCCAGCTGTGCTGGCCTATAACGCGTTCGTGCGCCGTAATCGCGTGATGCTCGCCCGCCTGGATGCGTTCGCTCATGATCTGTACGCGTTCGTTACGACGGGGCAGCAGTTCGAGAGCCACAATCCGAAAGTACGCAGTCTGCGCGGTGGCAATGGCGGCGGTCGTTAAGAAAGACAGGAGATAGTCATGGCTTTTGGAAGTTTTGATCAAAAGGGCGGTTCGGCCAGTCCCATGACCGAGATCAATATGGTGCCGCTTATCGATGTGATGCTGGTGCTGCTGGTGATTTTTATCATCACGGCCCCGCTGATGGCGCATTCCATCAAAATCGATTTACCGCAGGTTAGCAGCAAGCCGGTCGAGCAGGAGCCGGTCATTATTGATCTGGCGATGGATAAAACCGGCGGACTGTACTGGAATGATACGCCGGTGCAAATGGATGATCTTCGGGAAATGTTCGTTAACGAGGGCAAGCAGGATCCCCAGCCCGAATTGCGCATCCGCGCTGATGCTGATACCCGCTACGAAGAGCTGGCGCAAATTCTTTCCATGGCCAAAGGGTCCGGACTGAAAAAGCTGGGATTTATCACCCAACCCGGCAGTGAGAGTGCTGGCGGTAATCCGGCATCTGAAGCGAGCCCGGCAACAGGCGGTGCCACGCAAGGCAGTGGCAACGCTGCACCAGCTAACGGTGCTCCCGCTAACAGCACGCCCGCTCCGGCCAATTGACCAAATAAGGGGTCGGCCTGTTGGCCGAATCGGATCGGCAGAGCGGCGCGCCTGCATGAATAAAAGGACTGAAACCGGGCAACCGGTAATCAGTCCTTTTTTCTGGGGGGAGGTGAAGTTTGAAGGCTCGTTGCGAGCAGGCTGGCCGCTTATGCTGCTAAGGCAAACCGGCTTAGAGGGTCTCTTCTTCCTTGCCGTAGAACTTGACCCCGATTGTGATACGGTCACGGCCCTGACTGCGGCGATGGCGGTTGGTATCACGCAATGAATAAACACAGCCGCAATATTCCTGCTGATAAAATTCTTCACGCTTGCTGATTTCAATCATGCGGGCGGAGCCGCCGCCTTTGCGCCAGTTATATGTCCAGTATACGAGTTCAGGGTAACGCGCTGCGGCGCGTTCGCCGCAACCGTTAATCTGGTTCATATCCTTCCAGCGGGAAATGCCCAGGGAACTGGTAATGGTGTCAAAGCCATGCTCGTGTGCGTAAAGGGCCGTGCGTTCAAAACGCATGTCGAAGCAGGCGGTGCAGCGAATGCCGCGCTCGGGTTCGTTTTCCATACCCTTGACCCGGTCAAACCAGTTGTCGACATCGTAATCGGCGTCGATAAATTCAATATCATGCTGACGCGCGAATCGAATGTTTTCTTCCTTGCGGATCTCGTATTCGCGAACCGGGTGAATATTCGGGTTATAGAAGAAAATGGAATAGTTGATGCCCGAGGCAAGCAGCGCTTCCATGACTTCGCCGGAACAGGGCGCACAGCACGAGTGCAGCAGGACCTTGTCGTGGCCCTTGGGAAGGCTGAGCGCAGGGCGTTGAATATCGGTAACGGTAACCATGGCAAATGAGTAAAGTCGTATTCTTAATATGGTATTTTAGGATATTTCATCTGAAAATGACTGGTTTTTTATAAAATTGCCTTTATTTTCAAGTGTTTTCACCGAACACCTCGACCCATAGCGTGCAAACAGCTGCCCGTTCTTCGGTCAGCAACGACGGATCAATCCGGGCCTTTTCATCTCCTTTCAGGCGTACCGCGTGCTGCATGCGCCGCAGAACACGGTAGCTGTCTGCGGCCTTGCGGGCGTGTTCCGCATTCAGGATGCCGACCTCGCCGGCGATATTGAGCAGGGCGATATTACCCAGGTTTTCCAGCAACTGCGTGTGCTGGTGCGCGTAGGCAAGGACACAATACTGGGTGATGAATTCGATATCCACCATGCCACCGTGATCGTGTTTGACGTCAAACAGTTCTGTTTTATTCGGATGCCCGGCGCGAATGCGTGCGCGCATTTCAACCACTTCCTGGCGCAATTTTTCAGGTTCCCGTTCGATCAGCAGGATATCGCGCCGGATGCGCTCGAACGTCTTGCCAATGTCGGGGTCGCCTGCAGAAAAGCGGGCGCGGGTCAGTGCCTGGTGCTCCCAAACCCAGGCATGTTCACGCTGATATTTCTCGAAGGTATCAACGGACACCGCCAGCAGGCCTGCGTCTCCATCGGGGCGCAGTCTCAGGTCCGTTTCGTATAGTCTGCCAGACGAGGTCATACTCGATAGCCATGTGCTCAGTCGTCGGCCCAGCTTTGCGTAGACTTCCAGGGCGTAGTCGCCCGGGTCATCAAACAGCAGAACCAGATCCAGATCCGAGGCATAGCCCAGTTCTTTGCCGCCGAGTTTGCCATACGCGATGACCGCAAATTTCGGCATGGCGTAGAGCGGGTCGTCTGCCTGGATCTGTTTGGGGCGCACCAGGGGCCAGACCCGCCGCAGGCTTTCCTGCAACAGCGCATCTGCCAGGGCAGAGAGCTGATCGGCCAGTTTTTCTACTGTGAGTTCTCCTTCCAGATCCTGGGCCAGCAACTGAAAACTGACTTGTCGCTGCACATCGCGCATCACGTTCATTTGCTGCTCGACGTCGGGCGTGCCATCGTGCAAAACGCAGGCATCCAGTTCCTTTTCCAGATGCGCCGCGGTCTGCACGATGTTGACCGGTTCCATCAGGCTGTTCCATTCAATCAGACTGTCCAGCAGAATCGGGTTGGCGGTCAGGTAGCTGGCCGCCCAGGGGCTGGCAGCCATGATCCGCGCCACTCTGCTCAGAGTGTCGGGAAACTCGGCCAGTAAGGCGATATAGGCGCTGCGCTGGGCAATGGTTTCAATCAGGTCAAAGAGGCGGGCGCAGGCGGTATTGGGCAGCGGCGTGCGCGACGCCGCTTCAATGACGGCGGGCAGCAGTTTTTCCAAACGAGCCCGGCTGCTGTTAGACAGGCTGCGGATGCGCGAGCTGTCCAGCAGGGCTTCCAGGCGATGTTCTACATCATTAGGGTCATGCTCTGCAAACTGCTGTCGGATGATCTCTTCCAGATCTCGGTCTTGCGTCTCTTCACAATCGGCTGCCTGAGGTTGATTGCCATTGCTTTGATCGTCATTGAGCCCGGCAATTCTGAAGGCGTCACGAAAAGTATTGGCGACAAATTTCCGGTGTGTCGAGAGCTGATGAGTTAATTCCTGCGCTGTGAAACCCAGCACAGTGGCGAGCAACGCCATGCGCTCATCGTCATTGGGCAGCAGATGGGTTTGTTCATCTTCCCGGTATTGCAGGAAGTGCTCGACACGGCGCAAAAAGCGATAGGCAGCCTCAAGCTGTTCGCCAATGTCCTGGGCAATGAGTCCGGCGCGCACTTCGGCGTGCAGGGCTTTGATGAGGCATTGCTCCTGAATGGTCGGCAGGCGTCCCCCCTTGATTAACTGCGACAATTGCACCACAAATTCGATTTCACGTATGCCACCTTCGCCCAGTTTGATATTGTGGATCGTGTCCACGCCATTTTTTGACAGGGCGCGCCGCTGCCAGTCCTGGCGAATCCGTTCGCGCAACTGCCTTAGCGAGGCCAGCGTATCAAAATCGAAATATTTGCGGTAGATAAACGGCAGCCGCAGACTTTCAAGCTGTTGTTCATAGGGCTCCGGGGCGCTGTCGGCAAAGGCCCGCGCCTTGATGATCCGGGCCTTGAGCCAGGCATAGCGCTCCCATTCGCGTCCCTGGGCGATCAGATAGTTCTCCAGCGCGTCCAGGCTCCACGCCAGCGGACCGGCGTCTCCGTCGGGGCGCAGGCGCAGGTCGGTGCGAAAAACCTGCCCGTCGGCGTCCTGGTCCGAGAGAATCGGCATCATGCGACGAGTCAGGCGTCCGAAAAATTCATGGTGGCTCAAGGGGCGGCGGCCCGAGGTTTCACCCTCATCGGGATAGAGCATGATCAGATCAATGTCCGACGACACATTCAATTCGCATCCACCCAGCTTGCCCATGCCAAGAATAATCATTTCCATAGGTTTGCCGGTGGCCGGATCGATCGGCACGCCGTGCACCTCGACCATGTCATTCATGACCGTGCGGTATGCCTGACGCACCGCAAAGTCAGCCATGCAGGACATGGTGCCCGTCACTTCCTCCAGTGTTGCTTCTCCCCCTGCATCCCTGACCATCAATGTGTCGAACACACGGCTGCGCAATTTGCGCAAGATGGCGCCACAGTGCTCGACGTTCCAGGCATCGGTGGCGGGCGCCCCGACGGCGACGGCCAGTTGCTGCGACCATTCTGCAATCGTGTCGGGCGTCAGGGGGTGTTCCGCATCAGTCAGTATTTGCGCCTGGAGTTCAGGTCTGACTTGAAGACGCCGGCGCAGATAGCCGGACCAGGAAAGGGCGCTTTGCAGGGATTGGATACAATTCATGAGTTGCCGGTGTGGTGACAGGATGCTGTATATAATGATAACCGAACCTGACCGCCACATGACGTCACCCTTATTTCGCCACCCATGATCAATGAGACTCGCTGAGTGAATTTGCTGTATCGACTGCTGAAACCCGCCGGCATTATCCTTTTTGCGCTTATTGTTCTGGGCATGGCGGCGGCGCTCGCCGTGCGTTTCGTTCTGGCACCCAATATTGATCATTTTCGCCAGCAGGTCGAGCAGCGGCTGAGTGCCGAGACGGGCGAGCATGTCACGATGCAGTCGCTGGCGGTGGACTGGAGCGGTATCGTGCCCCGCCTGCGACTGCAGGCGCTGAAAATTGAGGATCAGAAAAAGGTGCCGCTCCTGACCGTGGGTGAAGCCGTCGCCCGTCTGGATTGGGGACAGGCATTGCGGTTGCAACTGGAGCCGTCTGCGGTGGAAATCCGTGATCTCCATCTGCATGCCTCCAGGGATGAACAAGATCGGATATGGCTGCTGGGACGACGTCTGGACAGTGACGAGCCGCGCACGGAACCGCAGGCGCTGGATGCCGCCAATGTCAGCCTTGAGCCGCTGTCGGATTTGCTCTACGCCTTGCCCGAACTGTCTGTGCTCAATGGCAGCTTAAGCTGGCATGATGCGTCGCGGCCACAGGCCGGGCCTTTCACGCTGTCCGATTTCACCCTGCAATTGACCAGGAACGGCGACAAACGTGTTTTGAGCGCCAGTGCGCGTTTGCCAGGGCAGGTCGGCCATTCGATCCAGATACTCGGCAGCCTGCAGGGGGCTGTGGCCAAGGAGCATGCGCCCGAATGGTCGGGCAAGCTGCGTGTTTCTGTGCTCAATCTGGATATTCTGGCTGCGAGACCATGGTTTGACATTCCACAAAAAATCAAGTCGGGCATCTTGTCACACGCGGTTGTGGATCTGGGGATCAGCCGAAATGTGCCCGATACCATGGTGGTTGCGTATGGGCTTGAAGATATGCGTATCGAAGACCACATAGACAATCACGAATTTGCCATTGCCGCCAAAAGTCTCACATCGCGTCTTAGTTCATCCTTCACAAGTGTGATTAATGAATTCAATCGATGGCGTTTGCCGCAGAACGAAATTCCGGCGGATCATCGCACTTATCCACCGGTGCAATTTGAGTCCAGCGTCAAGGGCTTTTATTACAAAGACCCGGTAGCATTTGAAAACCCGCTGTCGATTGATGAGGCCGATGTGGCCGGTGATTTCAGTCGCAATACTGCGCAGGAAGCACGCGTGAATTTCCGACGTGCTTCTGTCTCCAACAAGGATTTGAAACTGGAAGGCAAAGGAAACTGGCATTCCGATGTGCACAGCGATAATGGGATCGTCGACTTGACCGGCACCCTGCATTCGGTGTCCCTGCCCAATTTGCATAATTATTTGCCGAATGTCATGGACACAGATGCACGTCAATGGCTCAAGAATGCGTTTCAGAAGGGCGAGTTGTCGGCGGCCGAATTTAAATTGACCGGCGTCGTGGACGAGTTTCCTTTCGGCCTGGCGCCGGATGCGGGCAGTTTTTTGTTGCGCGGGAGTTACCAGAACCTGCTGCTCAATTATCATCAGAAAGACATCCGTGGCAAACGCTGGCCGGTAGTCAATTCGGATAAGGGCGCAATCCATTTTCAGAACGATGAAATTATTATTGATTCGGCTCAGGCTTTTTATGCGATGCCCGATGGGCAGCGTCTTGATCTGGATACATTCCATGGCGTGGTGTCCAGTCTGGAGAAGGGCACAACGGTCGATCTGCAAGCCAAGGCCAAAGGCAGGGCCGAGGATTTTCTGCATTTTTCCCGTATCAGTCCGCTGGGCAATCTTATCAATAATGTCCTGGATGAAGCGCAGGCCAGCGGCAACTGGACCATTCCGCTGTCGCTGCATATTCCAGTGCTGGATGCAGATAATTCGACGATTTCCGGTTCCATTCATCTGGACGACAGTCGCTTTCGACTCACCCCCGATTTCCCCTGGGCAAGCAAGCTCAATGGCGTCATGACCTTTACCGAGCAGCAGTTGCAGGCCGATGCCGTGACCGGCGTGATGCTGGGCGGCCAAGTCGTTCTGGACGGGCCGATCGGGTCTGTTGACAAGCCTTTGTCCATTCGTGGCGTTCTTACGGCTGATGGCTTGCGAGATATGTTACCGGTACGCGGTATGCAGCGCGTCAGCGGCAGTACCGGCTATTCCAGCCTGGTTCACTTTGCACGGGGCGGCCGGGTGAGGGTGGATTTCAAATCAGACCTGGTCGGACTGGCGACGCGCTTTCCGGATGGCGTTTCCAAACCTGGCGCCGCGCGCTGGCCCACCACAATCGTCTGGCGCGGTAACGACGGCGCCAGGGACGATGGCAAGCGCTATTTGGAAATTCATATCGACGGCGACCGTAGCCAGGCCATTCTTGAACACGACACCAAACGCAGCACAGGGCCTTATTTCAATCGTGGTACGATCGGTGTGCGCAAACCTGTGCAATTGGGCGCGCCGGGTCTGACTGTGCTGGCGGCAAACCCGACCGTGGACGAGCAAGCCTGGCAGGATGTGGTAGACGAGTTTTCTCCATCAGAAAAATCAGACAGGGGTCGTCAGACGCTGCCCGACGTTTCCCGGGTGGAGATTGACACACCCGCGTTTGTGGTCAAGGGCCAGACGCTGACGGGTACCCGCCTGACCGCTGCCAGGACCGGCGGGCAATGGGATTTGCAACTGAACGCCGATCAGGCACAGGGAAATGGCATATGGAAACCGGCGACCGGCAAAAGCGGGCAGAGCAGCCTGGTGGTCCGGCTCGATACCCTCAATATCATCAAACCCGCAGCCGACCCTGCTGCCGGGATACAGAATGTCCAGCCGGCAAAGCAAAAAAGCGATGCGCGTTCGAAAAAGACGGACCCCTTGCCGCGCCTTGATCTCTCAGTAAAAAAGCTGACCGTATACGGCATGGAAATGGGCCAGATGATTCTGAAAGGCTACCAGCCACGCGAATCGGACGACTGGAAGCTGGATTACTTCAGCCTGGTGAATGAGGGCGGATCGCTGGCGGCAGACGGGACGGTCAATCAGCGGGGTGCAGCCAAAGACCTGCAGCTCAAAGGCAAGGTGGTGGTATCGGATCTCGGGCGGTTTCTGGAAACCTACGCGCTGGGCGGCGTGATCAAAAATGGCAGCGGCCAGATTGATGTTGATATTGACTGGAAAAGCTTTCAGGATCTGGATCTGGCGACACTCAATGGTACTTTGAGCGGCAATCTCAAGGAGGGGCGCCTTGAAAGTGTGAAGTCGTCTGCCGTCAAGGCGCTTGAACTGTTATCGCTGCAATCGTTTCGCCGCTTGCCCCGGTTTGGAGAAACGCTGGGCAATTCGGTACAGGCCGGGCTGACTTTCGATACGGTTCGCAGTCGCATGCGTCTTGAATCAGGAAGGTTGATTGTGGATGATTTCCGGCTGAACGGTCCTTCGTCGGCCATTGTGGCCTCGGGTACGACCAATCTGAAAAGTGAAAGCCTGAATTTTCAGGCAGTGGTGGTGCCCAAGCTGGATGTCAGCGGTGCTTCCGTGCTGGCCGGCACCATTGTAAATCCGGCGGTGGGCGTGGGTGCATTCCTTACGCAGTGGCTTTTGCAGGCACCGTTGCAACGGGCCATGACGGTGCGTTATCATGTCACCGGCACCTGGGCCGACCCCTTGCTTAACGATGTGGCGCTACCCAGCGAGGCCGAACTGAAAAACCGTGAAGCCGATAAAAAAATCGATGATCTGTATCGGTGATGGGTCTCAATGCCAGCAGTGGCATTGACGCTGTTGTCCAGGAGTGAACATGTCTTTAAGCATATTTGATATTTTCAAGGTGGGAATCGGCCCGTCCAGCTCCCACACCGTTGGTCCGATGATTGCGGCACTGCGTTTTGCAAATCGTCTGGACGAGGCAAATCTGCTGCATAAGGTCGCGCGGATTCATATCGAGATGTTCGGTTCTCTGGGCGCCACGGGCAAGGGGCATAAAAGCGATATGGCGGTGATTATCGGATTGCACGGTTATCGCCCCGAAACACTGGACCCGGATCAGGTCCCAGGTCTGATTGAGCAGGTGCGCAGCAGCGGCACGATCAATCTGCTTGAACGCCACGCGTTTGCCTTTGACGAAAGTGCCGACATCACATTCAACCGTCGCGAGGTATTGCCCCAGCATCCCAATGGCATGCGGTTTCGCGCTTTTGATGCGGCCGATGAACTGCTGATGAAGAAAGAATACTATTCCATTGGCGGTGGCTTTGTGATGAATTGCGATCGGGTCCGCGTCAATCTGACGCCAGATGTGTCCATTCCCTATCCCTTCGACAGCGGTCAGCAGTTGCTGGACACATGCGCGCGCCATCATCTGACTATCGCCGGTCTGATGATGGAAAACGAGAAACACTATCGGCCGGAATCCGAGGTCAGAAGCAAAATCCTGGATCTTTGGGCGGTCATGAAGGCCTGCGTGGCGCGCGGATGCTCGGCTACCGGCACGCTGCCCGGTTTTCTGAATGTGAAGCGCCGCGCCCGTCAGCTGCATGAACGTTTGTGCAGTCGTCCCCATGAGTCATTGAAGGATCCGTTGTCCATGCTGGACTGGGTCAATCTGTATGCCATGGCGGTTAATGAGGAAAATGCGGCCAGTGGCAAGGTCGTGACGGCACCGACCAATGGCGCCGCCGGCGTGATTCCTGCCGTTTTGCATTATTACGTGGATTTCATCCCGGGCGCCAGCGAGCAGGGCGTAATTGACTTTTTGCTGACGGCTGCGGCTATTGGTATTCTGTATAAGGAAAATGCCTCTATTTCCGGCGCTGAAGTGGGCTGCCAGGGAGAGGTGGGTGTGGCCTGTTCCATGGCCGCCGGTGCCTTGGCCGCTGTACTGGGTGGTACGGTCGCGCAGGTGGAAAATGCCGCGGAAATCGGAATGGAACACAATCTGGGCATGACCTGCGACCCCGTGGGCGGGATGGTGCAAATTCCCTGCATCGAACGCAATGCCATGGGGGCGGTCAAGGCGATCAATGCCGCGCGCATGGCATTGCGGGGTGACGGCACCCATTACGTCTCTCTGGATAAGGTCATCCGCACGATGATGCAAACCGGGGCCGATATGAAATCCAAATACAAGGAAACCTCACGCGGCGGGCTGGCGGTCAACGTAATCGAGTGCTAATGGCGGTCGAGCGGCTGAATTGATCTGAAAAATTGATTTGATGAATATTTGATATTGCCGTCGCTATGATGACGATCATTGCTATTGATCGTTATTTTCATGCACTCTCCGACCTTTGATCCTCCTCGTCTTTCATCCCGTATGATTCGGGCCGACTGGCTGTATTCGCTGGCAGCCCGACCCGCGCTTTTCCCCGTTCTTCTGCTTGCCGTTGCCGTCTGGTTTATCGGCGGCAATCAACTATGGCCATTGCTGCATCCTGACGAAGGACGCTACGTCGGGGTTGCCCTGGAAATGCTGCATGCAAAGGACTGGAGTACGCCGCTGCTCAACGGCATGCCGTATTTTCACAAACCGCCCCTTTTCTATTGGCTTACCGCAGCCAGCATGGCTGTGTTTGGCGAAAATGAGTTTGCGGCCCGACTGGTGCCGGCGCTGGCCGGATTGCTTATGGTGGCCGGATTGTTCGCGTTTCTGCGCCGCTTTGTGCATCCGGGACGTGCGCTGATCGCAGCCCTCATCCTGTCGGTCACCCCGCTGATGTTCGGCGCGGCTCATTATGCCAACCTTGATTTGCTTGTCGCCGCCATGATCAGTACCACGATCCTGTGCGGGGCGACCGCAGTCCTGCTTGATCAGCAAGGCGAGGGCGGCGGTCAGTGGGTACTGGCGATGTATCTGTTTGCCGGTCTGGGTTTTCTGGCAAAAGGCCTGATTGGCTTTGTGCTGCCCGGCGGCGTGCTGTTGTTCTGGCTTCTTGCCGAACGTCGCTATGTTTCGATCAGACTTTTGCTGCGTCCGTCGGGCGTGGCGCTTTTTCTTCTGGTGACCTTGCCGTGGCTGTACCTGATGCAGGCCCGCTTTCCGGATTTTCTGTATTACTATCTGGTGTACCAACAGTTTGAGCGATTTGCGCAAAGCGGGTTCAATAATGTCATGCCGGTCTGGTTTTACGTTGCAGTTTTATTGGCGACCATGGCACCCTGGTATGGCAAGGGCATGCTTGCCGTGTTTACCCGGCGTTACTGGACACGCCAACGGGACGCAAGTGTACGCCGGCTGATGTGGACCTGGCTGATTCTGATCCTGGCTTTCTTCTCGATTCCCCAGTCCAAGTTGGTCGGTTATATCTTGCCGGTCCTGCCGCCATTGGCCTTCCTGTTTGCCGAGTGTTTCAAGCGGGTTCTTATTACCCCTCGACGGCCAATGCAGACAAATATGGCTGCGGTGCAAAAGGATGACAAACCACAACGCTTTAACTATCGGAAGGTAGTCGGATTACAGCGCAGTTTTCTGATCCGCATGCTCGTCTGTTTTGCGCTCGGTCTGGCTGCGCTGGTGTATCTTTCCAACACTTCGCTGCGAAGCAGCAGTCGCATTGCGCATGCCATTGCCCAAGGTTCGCAGCCGACGAGCGAACCGGCCCGGTATTACAGTCTTGATTATTACCCATTCGATTTTCGATTCTATATGGGTAATAATCCGGATCTGTTTGTCGTCAGCGATTGGGATGAAAGCGCGTTGGCTACCAAGGATAATTGGCAAAAAGAACTGTGGGATGCAGCCCGATTCAAGGCCGATAAGGGTGGCAGAAGCCATCTGCTGCAATTGGATGCGTTCAGGCAGTCTGTGTGCGTACCCCAGGCTTTTTCACGCTGGCTGCTGGCCGACGCCAGGCAGATAGACGAATTTGCCTGGCTCAAGGATCTGACGCCTTATTTCGCAGACGGGCGGCAACAGGTCTATCTGTTGCCTGCCGGTGCAGTGATGCCATTTTGCGCAAATGCTGCCAGTACTCGCTCCATGCAGCCTTAACGCCGGTTTTAGTGCCCCAACATTCCTGCTTTTTCAATAAACTGGATGATTGGATCGACTCCTTCCCCCGTTTTCATATTACACATGACAAACGGCCGGTGTTGGCGCATACGTTCGGTATCTTCCCGCATAATGCTCAGTGAGGCGCCCACGTGAGGGGCCAGATCGGTTTTGTTGATGATCAGCAAGTCGGATTTTGTAATGCCGGGCCCGCCTTTTCTGGGAATTTTTTCTCCACCGGCAACGTCAATGACATAAATTGTCAGATCCGATAGTTCGGGACTGAAGGTTGCAGCCAGATTATCGCCGCCCGACTCAATGAAGACAATGTCGGCCAGGGGGAAACGTTTGAGCATCAGGTCGATTGCGCGCAGATTGATCGATGCGTCTTCACGGATGGCGGTGTGCGGACAGCCGCCGGTTTCCACTCCCATGATCCGTTCCGGGGGAAGGGCGCCGGACATGGTCAGCAGTCGTTGATCTTCTTTCGTATAGATGTCATTTGTGATCGCGACCAGATCATACCGGGAAGACATCTTTTTGCATAACACTTCCAGTAGCGTGGTTTTTCCCGATCCGACGGGACCGCCAATACCCACGCGAAGCGCGGGCAATTTTTCTGTTCTGACTGTTGTGTTCATAATGATTTGAGTCCTTTTCTACTAAGAATGAAATGCTTCATGGCATTTACCAATCCCGCCTGAGATGTCCGACAGGATCGACTGTGGCGTGGCAGGGGACAACGCGCGGGACATGTCATGACCTGAACAGCCTGGAGAACTGGTGTTCATGGCGTGCCGCAATAATTGAATAGTGGGGCGCCAGTGTGAGAATTTCCGGCGGCTGGCAAGCTGCGCCTTGCCGGGCTGTGGCAATGGCCGGGTCCAGTTGAACAATTAACGAGGACAGCAGTCGCTGGCCGGCAGTCTGTCCCAGCGGTACGGTTTTGATGGCAGCCATGATCTGGTTTTCGATCCAGGAATATAATAATGCGGCCAGGCCAGCGTCTTCAGGCAGCCCAAGCGCGACGACCGCATAGGCATGCACGGTAGGAAAGCAAGGCGTGTCCAGATCATGGAGGCAGGAACGTGCCTGTTCGTGGCCCCAAACCAGCGCCTGTACAAGGTGGATGAGCGAGACGCCCATCTGGGTCGTCTCGGCGCGAGCTTCCGCGGTTTCCCGGCTGGCGTAATACCATTGGTTCCATTGGTGAATCTGCTGTCTGTCTTGAAGACGCCACGCCCGGTAGAGCAGCAGCCACAAAACGGCTTCACCGTGAGCCATGACGGTGTTCAGCGTTTGTCCGATCCACTCGCCGGTGGTCGCTTCATTGTTGATCACCCCCAGTTCCACAGCCGACTCCAGTCCCTGCGAATAGCTGAAGCCGCCAACAGGTAATGCCGGTGAGGACAGGCGCATCAGTTGCGCGTATTGCTGCGCAGTCATGGGTTGCTGTCTATGGGTGTCGATGTGCATGAGGGGCGGTATCTGTGAGATGTTGATGTTGCGCATCGTGTGTTGAGGCAGGGTTGTGAATTTCAAAGGCGGCCTGCGCCAGCGAGTAATCTTCCTCGAATGAGTCAGCATGCCCGTGCTTATGTCCGCCGCCGTAGGCACCCTGTTCGGGATTGAACGGCTGGTTGACGATTACCGTGTGCAGGCCCAGCTGCTGCAGCATGTCCTTCAGCACAGTGTCCTGTTCAAGCTGCAAGTAATCGGCCTCTACCTGCACCGTGACATGACGATTGCCCAGATGATAGGCCGCGCGTATCAGGTCAGTCGCTGAATGGGCCGTCACCCGCATCAGCGTTTCGCACTGTGCCTCTACCTGAATGAGCCCGCCATCGTCTGCAACCAGCACGTCGCCCGGAATCAGAACCTGACCCCGTTCTATGTGCATGTGAATGGTTTCGCTGTTACTTAGCAGCAATTGCTGTCTGCTGCGACGGCGCTGTTCAAAGGTCATTCGGGCTTTCGGCGCGGCTTGCAGCAGCGAAGCTGCCAGGCGGGGTTGGCGCAAGTATTTCTGGACCGTACGTGTCATATTGGAATGGCTCCCGGGTAAAGTATCTTTGCGTTCAAAACAGGAAATAGCGCTGCGCCAGGGGCAGTGTATGTGCAGGTTCGCAATGCAGTAACTGGCCGTCGGCAAAGACCTGATAGGTTTGCGGGTCTACCTGAATGTCGGGAAGCCAGTCATTTCGCACCATATCCTGCTTGCCGATATTGCGGCACCCATTGACGGCGCATAAGGGTTTTGTCAGCCCCAGCGTACGTACTGCGTCGTTGTCAAAGCCCGCCTGTGAGACAAAGCACAGCGAGTTATTGAGGGCACGTCCATAAGCACCAAACATTTTTCTGTAGTGGACCGGTTGGGGTGTGGGAATAGACGCATTGGGGTCCCCCATCACCGCGTGCGCGATCATGCCGCCTTTGATAATCAGACTGGGCTTGACACCGAAAAATGCCGGACGCCATAGCACGAGATCGGCCAGCTTGCCCGCCTGGACCGAACCGACCTTATGGGAGATGCCCTGCGCGATCGCGGGATTGATGGTGTATTTGGCAATGAATCGCTTGACCCGGTTATTGTCGGCCTGGTTCGTGTCCCCGGCCAGACTGCCCCGTTGCTGCTTCATTTTGTCTGCCGTCTGCCAGGTACGAAGAATCACTTCGCCCACGCGCCCCATGGCCTGCGAGTCGGAACTCATAATGGAAAATGCACCAAGGTCGTGCAGAATGTCTTCGGCGGCGATGGTTTCGCGCCGGATGCGACTTTCGGCAAAGGCCAGATCCTCGGCGATTGCCGGATCCAGGTGGTGGCACACCATCAGCATATCCAGATGTTCATCAATCGTATTATGGGTAAAGGGCATGGTCGGATTGGTGGAGGCGGGCAGTACATTGGGCAGGCCGGCAGCGCGAATAATATCGGGCGCATGCCCGCCGCCCGCGCCTTCTGTATGAAAGGTGTGAATCGTGCGTCCTTTGAAGGCGGCCAGCGTGGCCTCTACGAAACCTGACTCGTTCAGGGTATCGCTGTGAATGGCGACCTGGGTATCGGTCTGTTCGGCAACACTCAGGCAGGTATCGATAGCCTGTGGTGTAGTGCCCCAGTCTTCATGCAGTTTCAGTCCCAGAGCGCCTGCCTGAATCTGTTCCAGCAAGGGCGCCGCCTGACTCGCATTGCCCTTGCCAAGCAGGCCGATATTCATTGGAAAAGCGTCGGTCGCTCCAAGCATGGCATGGATGTGCCACGGCCCCGGCGTACAGGTGGTCGCGAAGGTGCCGGTTGCCGGGCCGGTACCGCCGCCGATCATGGTCGTAATGCCGGATGTCAGGGCCTCTTCGATTTGTTGCGGACAAATAAAATGAATATGGGTATCAATGCCACCGGCAGTGACGATAAGCCCTTCTGCCGCAATGATCTCTGTTCCGGGACCGATGACAATCGTGATACCTGGCTGGATGTCAGGATTGCCGGCCTTGCCGATGGCGCAAATATGGCCGTTCTTGATGCCGATATCGGCTTTGATAATACCGGCTATAGCATCGATGATCAGTGCATTGGTGATGACCGTATCGGCGCAATCTGCGGTGCAGCGCTGGCTCTGGCCCATGCCGTCGCGAATCACTTTGCCACCGCCGAATTTGACCTCTTCGCCGTAGATGGTCAAATCCTTTTCGACTTCGACAAGGAGTCCGGTATCAGCCAGCCGCACCCGGTCGGGGCGGCCATCGGCGACGGTCGGGCCAAAAATCTCGGCGTAGGCTTGTCTGGATATTCCTGTCATTCCAGCGCTCCCATGATCTGTCCAGTGAAACCGAACACACGACGATCTCCGGCCAGCGCCACCAGTTCGACGGTGCGAATTTGTCCTGGTTCGAACCGTATTGCTGTTCCTGAAACAATGTTCAGTCTGTAGCCGCGTGCCCGGTTTCTGTCAAAAACAAGGGCCGCATTTGTCTCTGCGAAGTGATAATGAGAGCCGACCTGGATGGGGCGATCGCCCGTATTGCTCACGTCCATGACAAGAGTAGGGCGCCCGCTATTGATGGTGATTTCGCCTTCAGCAGCAATAATTTCGCCTGGAATCATAATATGTCGTCCTGTCTTTATTGTCCGGCAACCATCAGCACGGCGCCATAGGAAGCGATGCCTGCGCCGGCAAGTCGGGCGGGCCAGGTGTGTCGATGGGTTAGGATGGCGCCGGCGACCATGCCGGTGCAATGAATGAGCAAGGTGCTGATCATAAATCCGAGGATAAACAGCATTGCACCGCCGCCTTCAGGCAGTTCCATGCCGTGGGCGGCGCCGTGAAAAAATGCAAAGAAGCCGACAAGAGTCGCTGCGGCCTGAACCGGTAATCGCGCCATGCCGGCCAGCATCAGGCCCAGAACGAACAGTGAAGCCATGATCAGTGGTTCGACCAGGGGAATTTGCAGGCCTGCCATGCCCATCAGCGCGCCAAGGAGCAGAATCAGCGAAAAAGAGAGCGGGACGGTGATGGCCCGCTTCGGCGATGGATACGCCGTTGCGCTCCACAGGCCGACTGCGAGCATAGCCAGCAAATGATCAACGCCGGCTAGCGGATGCAGCAGACCTTCGGTCAACATGGAAAGGGTATCAGGATGCGCCGGGTGACCCGGGTGAGCCAGGACCGGCACGGGTAGCGCACAGTTCATCAGCGCTGACAGCGAACGTCCAATTGCAGAGGCAGAAACGGAAGGCATGGCAAATTCCTTTATAGATATGAAATGGAGGTGCAAGCGGGCATCGGTCACTTACACGATAGGATGGTGGACGGTAACCAGCTTGGTGCCGTCAGGAAAGGTGGCCTCGATCTGAATGTCAGGAATCATTTCGGCAACGCCATCCATGACGTCCTGGCGGGTCAGCACCTGCGTGCCTTCGTGCATGAGTTGCGCAACGGTTTTTCCGTCGCGGGCGCCTTCCAGAAGCGTGGCGGTGATGAGAGCAACCGACTCGGGGTGATTGAGTTTCAATCCTCGCTGATGGCGGCGCTCAGCAAGCAGCGCAGCGGTAAAGATCAACAGTTTGTCTTTTTCTCTTGGGGTCAAATCCATGGGGGTCTCCGAAATCAGGGGTAAATTCAATGGCGAGGGGCTGCGAGCCGGATCAGGTACGCCACAACCGCAGCGGGCTGGCCGGGCGGCCCAGATGCAGCGGACGCAATTGTTGCCAGCATTCAATCATCAAAAGCCGCACCGCCTGCGCATGCAAGCCAAGCAGCCGAATCATCACCAGACTGTGGGATGCGTCCAGCGGTATTTGACTGGCGCCGGCACGCAACTCTTCAGTCCACGGCAAGGTGTCAGTCAGCCGCTCCAGGTGTAGTGCATCCAGTATCGGACCGACACTCCACACTGTGGCCATGACAGGAAAGCCGGCCAGTCCGGCCAGGCTGCCGACGAGCGATTGACGGGCGTTGGCCTCGCCCGCTTCGGCCCAAACCAGCTTGCCGTCATAATGCAATAGTGTGGTCAGTTTCAACCGGCCTTCATGCCAGTGTCCTGCAGTAACCGCGCTGCCCAGTTGATAGCAATCCCAGCCAATGGCCCGGGCGCCGGCAGCCAGCCGGATATGCGTCTGATTGATGGCCTGGCTCTGTTCGAACAGGAGGTTTTCCAGGGGTAGCCAGTCCAGTCTGCCTTGTGCTTTCACCTGAATGTCAATGTGTTGGCGTGCATTCCTGCCGTTGGCCTTGTACCAGCGGGTCGCACCCGGCGTCGTCAAGACCGCATGTGCCGATTCCTCGACCACGACTGATATTTCCAGAACATCGCCGCCCGCAATTCCGGAGGGCGGGTGCAGAATTGTGGCGTGACAAATGTCGGATCCTTCCGGGTACAGCGCTTTTTGCACTAGAAGAGGTCCGGTATGTACGTTGCGCGTCAATGCCGTTCGGCCGTTGCTCACGTGTGCAAAAGCCAATTCGAGCGTGGCTGTCCATGTGTCGGTTTCTATTGCAGTTGACATAACGGGCTACACACTGATGTGACGCTCAATGCCATCTGCGTCGATATTGGCGCCTTTTCCACTGGCAATCATTTCTCCGCGCTGCATAACAAGATAATCGTCTGCAATGAGCTTGACGAAATCCAGATACTGTTCTACCAATAGCACCGTCATGCCATGATCTGCGACCAGCGAAGTCAGGGTTCGACCAATATGTTGAATAATGTTGGGTTGAATCCCCTCGGTAGGTTCGTCCAGAATGAGCAGGCGTGGCTCTCCCATGAGTGCCCGGCCGATCGCCAGTTGCTGCTGTTGGCCGCCCGACAGATCGCCACCATTGCGATGTTCCATTTCCTTTAGTACCGGGAACAGCTGGTAAATAAATGCCGGAACGCCTTTTGGGGTTTTTCGGGCGGCCGCGCCGACCAGCAGATTCTCTTTTACCGTCAGTCGCGGAAAAATATCCCTGCCCTGCGGCACGTAGCCAATTCCCCGTGCGATACGATCAGCAGTGCCAAGCCGCACGATATTTTTGCCTTCATACAAAATCGAACCATCACGAATGGGAACGAGGTCAAGCAGACTGCGCAGCAGGGTTGTTTTTCCGGCGCCATTGCGACCCAAAAGTGCGGTCAGCGCATTTTCTTTGATTCCAAATGAGACATTGCGCAGAATATGACTGCCGCTGTAATACTGATTGACGTTTTCTACGCTAAGCAACATGGCGGTTTTCCTTTATCAACGTCCAAGGTAAGATTCAATAACATCGGGGTCCTGCTGCACTTGTTGCATCGTGCCTTGAGCCAGCACACTGCCTGCGGCCAACACGGTGACAATGCCACGGTCTCCGGCAAGTGTGGACACAAAACCCATGTCATGCTCCACGACGATAATTGAGCATGTTCCGGCAATAGCCTGAAGAATATCGGCCAGTTCGGCCGTTTCCCGGTCCGTCATACCGGCGACAGGCTCGTCCAGCAGGAGCAGGGCAGGTTTTTGCATCAGCAACATGCCGATTTCCAGCCGCTGTTTCTGGCCATGGGAGAGCTCGCCCGCAGCGCGATAGGCAACCTCTTCAAGTTTCATTATTGTCAGGGTGTCGGCAATACGAGCGCGTACGTCGGCTGTCATGCGGGCGCGCAAAGCGACCTGCCAGCGTCGATCGCCCGCATCGGCCAGATACAGGTTTTCCCATACAGGCTGATTTTCGAAGACAGATGGTTTCTGGAATTTGCGTCCGATTCCCATTTGTGCAATCTGGGGTTCCTGCATGGTCAGCAAATCCAGTGTCTGGCCCAGAAAGACCTGACCCTCGATACTGGCATTGCGATGACCCGTCTTGCCGGTGATCACATCCATCAGTGTGGTCTTGCCGGCGCCGTTGGGGCCGATAATGCAGCGCAGTTCGCCTTCCTGTATGTACAGCGATAAATCGTTGATCGCCCGAAAGGCATCGAATTTCACCGTGAGGTTTTCGACATACAGCACGACGCCATGTGATGTATCGATTGTTCCGGCCTGTGCAATATGAGCCAGGTGGGTGGTTGTTCCGCCGGCATCGCCGACGTCAGAATGAGTAGCTGTCATACAGACTCCGTGACAGGATGCGCAGGGCGTGCCGCTTCTTCTGCCGGCCTGCGGCGCCGGCCAAACAATCCGATCAGCCCTTTGGGCATGAACAGCGTCACGACGACAAACAGGCCGCCCAGGACATAAAGCCAATACTCTGGCATAAACGCGGTGAAGAAGGTTTTTGCGCCATTGACCGTGAAGACCCCGAGTATGCTGCCAACAAATGAACCCCGGCCGCCGACGGCGACCCAGATCACCATTTCAATTGAATTGACAGGGGACATTTCGCCTGGGTTGATAATACCGACCAGTGGGGCATAGAGTGCGCCGGCGATACCGCAAAGCACCGCCGACAGAGTCCAGATGGCCAGCTTATAGTGCAATGGATTGAAGCCGATGAACATCACGCGGCTTTCACTGTCGCGGATGGCTGTAATGACCTTGCCGAATCGCGAGGTCATGATCCACTGAACCAGGATGAAAACCAGCACTAGTATGACAAAACTGACAAGAAACAACACAGTGCGGGTGTCGGTCGAGCTGATGGGATAGCCGGCGATCGATTTGAAGTCGGTAAAGCCGTTATTGCCGCCAAAGCCGGTTTCGTTGCGAAAGAAAAGCAGCATGGCCGCGTAGGTCACCGCCTGCGTCATGATGGACAGGTAGACCCCCTGAATACGTGAGCGGAAGGCAAAGTAACCGAACACGAACGCAACGATTCCAGGAACAAGAACGGCCAGCATAATCGCCCAGACCAGCGTATCGGTTCCCGCCCAATACCATGGCAGTTCAGTCCAGTTAAGCAGAAAAGTAAAGGCGGGCAAGCCACCGGATGGCTGGCCAGGCGCGGGCGCCTGCACCAGATACATACTCATGGCGTAGCCGCCCAGGGCAAAATACAAGCCATGCCCGAGGCTCAGAATGCCGCAGTAACCCCAGACCAGGTTCAGGGACATAGCCACGATGGCATAGCAGAGCAGCTTGCCGATCAGGGTCAGCGTGTAGTCGCTGATATGCAGCGGACTGTCTGCAGCAGCCCATTGCGTGCCCAGTAAAGTGATAAACACAACGGCGATGACAATCGTCATCAGCGCGAGCCAGCCGCTGCGTGAAAGCAGGGGGGGGCGTTCGGGGACAGTCAGTTCAAAAGATGATTTCATGATTATTATGCCTGCGCCGCACTGCGGCCTTTCTGGGCGAACAGGCCCTGGGGTCGTTTTTGGATGAAGGCGACGATCAACAGCAAAATGACGATTTTCACCAGTACTGCACCCATAAGGGGTTCGCCCAATTTGCTCAGGATGCCAAGACCGAAGGCGCCAACGACCGTGCCAATGAGCTGTCCGACGCCGCCAAGTACGACGGCCATGAATGAATCGATCAGATAAACCTGACCCAGATCCGGACCGACATTGCCGATCTGCGACAGGGCCACGCCTCCCAGGCCCGCGATACCGGCACCCAGTGCGAAGGCGTAGGCGTCGACCTTGCGGGTTCGTATGCCAACGCAGGCGGCCATGCTGCGGTTTTGGGTGCATGCCCGGATAAACAATCCAAGTCGGGTTTTGTTGAGTACCAGATACAGGCCGAAAACCACGACAAGCGAGAACCCCAGAATATAAAGCCGGTTGTACGCAATGACGAAGGCGGGCAACCACTCTGCCAGCGGAGCTACCGAGCCGCTCATCCAGCTGGGGTTGCTGACATCCACATTCTGCGCGCCGAATACCAGGCGTACGGTTTGCATCATCAACAGGCTGACGCCGAACGTGGCCAGCAGGCTCTCCAATGGCCGGCCGTAAAGGTGACGGATAATCAGCCATTCGATCATCATGCCGATTGCAGCCGTTATCACAAATGCAACGGGCAATGCAGCTATCAGGTAGTAGTCAAACCAGTCCGGCAACCAGGTCTGAAAAGCACGCTGGGTTAGATAGGTGGCGTAAGCGCCCAGCATCAGAAATTCTCCATGGGCCATATTGATGACCCCGATCAGGCCATAGATAACTGCCAGTCCCAGCGCTGCCAGCACCAGCACGCTTCCCAGACTCAGGCCGGTAAATGCGTTGCTGGCGAGTGCCGAGTTGCGCTGGCGGGCATCCATGCGCGCGAGCGCTTCGCCTGCGGCAAGAGAAAGTTCACCGCTTTTATCGCGTTCTTCATCGATGACCGTGTTCAGGACGGCGCGAGCCTGCGAGAGATTCACCGCACCTAATGAAACAATCGCCTGCAGCCGCTGCGCGTTGCCTGCTGCCTGGTCATCCGCGACGGACAACGCGTGCAGGATACCGAGTTTCGCTTTAAGGGCCGGATCGGTTTCAGTGCTGGTTGCCCTGGCCAGCTGTTCGGCAGACAGGCTGTCCGGCCGGCTCAGTAAATTGTCGATGGCCATGCGACGGGAACGGATATCCTGCGAGAACAGACTGAGCGACGCCAGGGCGTTCTGGACCTGTCTGCGCAATGCATTATTCAGCGTTGCCTGCCGAACGGGCTGGATGTGAGCAGGGAACGTTTGGCCGTTCAAGGGCTGGATATATCCCGTGCCCGACTTAATGACAATATTGCCATCGGGTAGTTCAAAAAGCGTTCCCTGCGACAGGCTTTGCAGCAGCGGACCGGCAACGGCCGGATCGGCTTGCGTCAGTTTTTCAATGGCCGCTTTGCGCTCACCATACCGGCCTGACACCAGACTGGACAACTCAGTGGGAGATAGCACCGTTGATGCAGAGGCGATTGCCGACAGCAGCCACAGACTAACGATCATGGCCAGCCTGCCGACGTCGATCCATACCAAGGAGCGATTGATTTTCATGTGGGTTTCCTGATTGTTTCACGTGACCGGGCTTGGCGGCCGGACCCGAAGGCCCGGAACCGAATGCTGGCTTATTTCACTTCATCCGGTTTGTTTTCGTTACCGGTAATGAACGGACTCCACGGTTGTGCGCGTATCGGTTTTTCTGTGTGCCAGACAATGTCAAACTGGCCATCGGGCTGGATTTCGCCGACCATCACGGGTTTGTACAGATGATGATTGCTGCCCATTTCCATTTCGAACCCATCCGGGGCGCCGATTTTCTGGCCGATCATGGCAGCGCGCACGGCGTCTGCGTCTGTCCTGCCTGCTTTTTCGACTGCGGCTTTCCACATTTTGATGCCCACGACGGTGGCTTCCATTGGATCATTTGTCAGCGGTTTGTCTGCACCCGGCAGTTTTTTCGCGGTGGCATAATCGGCCCACTGTTTTTTGAAAGCGGTATTGGCCGGATTATCCAGTGACATGAAATAGTTCCAGGCAGCCAGGTGCCCGACCAGCGGCTTTGTATCGATGCCGCGCAGCTCCTCTTCTCCGACCGAGAACGCGACGACAGGCGTATCAATGGCTTTAATACCCGCATTGCCCAACTCTTTGTAAAACGGAACATTAGAGTCGCCGTTGATGGTCGAAATCACCGCCGCCTTGCCACCGGCGGCAAAGCTCTTGATGTCATTCACAATAGTCTGATAATCGCTGTGTCCGAACGGGGTGTAGACCTCGCGGATGTCGGTATCGGCAATGCCCTTGCTGTGAAGAAAGCCGCGCAGGATTTTGTTCGTGGTGCGCGGATACACATAGTCCGTACCCAACAGAAAAAAGCGCTTGTACCCGCCGCCTTCTTCACTCATCAAATATTCCACGGCAGGAATCGCCTGCTGATTGGGGGCGGCGCCGGTATAGAAGATATTGCGCGACATTTCCTCGCCTTCGTACTGAACCGGATAAAAGAGCAAACCATTGAGTTCTTCAAACACCGGCAGAACCGATTTGCGCGAGACGGAAGTCCAGCAACCGAATACCGCTGCCACCTTTTCTTTGCTGAGCAGTTCACGGGCTTTCTCGGCAAACAGGGGCCAGTTGGAAGCAGGGTCAACCACAACCGCCTCTACCTTGCGTCCAAGAATGCCACCTTCCTTATTGATTGCATCGATCTGCATCAATGCGACATTTTTTAGTACGGTCTCAGAGATGGCCATGGTGCCGGAAAGAGAATGCAGAATGCCTACCTTAATCGGTGGCTTGGAGGGGTCGATTTGTCCCTGGGCCCAGCTACTGTTGGCCGCACCCGAGCCAAAGGCCAGGGCAAGGCTGCAGACCATCGTTTTAAGTACACTGCGACGTTTCATTTTTTAGCTCCGGTAGGTATAAGGGCGATCGCATTGACGCGATAAGCACAGGAGCTTGAGCAAGAGTCATGCCAGTTGAAAGCGGGGCGTGTATATGGTCATGTATGACGGCATCAAAACGGCAGTACGCGTCCGGGCGGTTAGCCTGAGCGGCAGTCTGAGATGGCTTGCAGGCCTGCAGGGAAGGAAACGGTGCACAAATAGAGTGAAGAGGAAAACCGCAAGCATCGGGATTGCTCGGGGTTTTATCGTCACTGGTGCGTTTGAACCAAAAAAGGGCGCAATACGCATGGATGCGGTGCAATGATGTGCACCACTGCGTTGATATTCCGGCTGGGGCCCATCGCTCGCAGCTCGAACACTTAAACTGCCCAGAACGTCAAAAAGGCTTGCTGGTCGTGAACCGCAAGCCTTTCGTGTAGTCGTGCTTAGGATGAGTGCGGATAGCCCGTTATGCCGGAACCTGCCCGCCGTTGCGACGTAGCTGTCGCGGAATTACCGGTTTTTGCCTCGCTTGAAAAGCAATTGATCGAACACAAAACCCGAAAACGCTGCAACGGCAGCGACGGCTGCCCATGAGGTATCGCTCAATACACCCTGGAAGGTCACAACGTAGGCAGCGGTACCAAAGATCATGCCGAATACCGCACGAATAACCAGGTAGGCCCAGTTTTCGTCATCCAGCTTGCAGTCACGTCCTGCCCGTGCAAAACGCAGCTGTTCATGATCCAGAAAGCAGGTGGCGACCGAAAGCAGCGTACCGATAGCGCCAAAAAACATGGCGGAAAAACTGACCGACCAGGTGATCAGGGCGGTAAAAAGTCCGAAAATGATCAGACCGATGACGAACCCGCCATTGCTGAACAGCGATTTGCCGGGCGGTTTGCCGGTTGGAATGCTGTCTTGCTGGGTGTGGGCGGCGTCGGCCGGTTGGTGACCGTCGTGGTCGTGGCCGGGCTCATGAATGGGGTCGGACATCTTAAACTCCTTAAATGGGCTGGTATAACAGGCAAGATGCGTGTTAAGGCGTATCCTGTCATTATGTCAGTATGAGATTACCAAATTACACCAGTTGGGATGGGTGTTCGCCTTAACGGACGAACATTCACATGAAAATATACCAAAAAACGCCTGCCCTTGGGGTTCATAATTTTTTCAAACCCCAGCCACGGAACCTGTTTTTTGGGAATTTTGGGTAGAATACGAGGTTATTCTTAAATTATTTCATACAGTAAGGTCCACGAATGCAGCCAACGGTTGAAACTCTAGAAGGTCTGGAACGCAAAGTTAATCTGGTTATTTCCATTGAGGACGTTGAAAAGGACGTCAAAACACAGCTCCAGCGTGTCGCCCGTACCGCCAAAGTACAGGGCTTTCGTCCCGGAAAAGCCCCGGTGTCTGTTATTGAGCGCAGTCATGGCCCCGGCATTCGTTACGACGTTATCAACCAGAAAGTGGGCCAGCTGTTTGACGAGGCAGTTCGTGAAGCCAAACTGCGCGTTGCCGGCGCACCCTCCATCGAGCCCAACGAAGACTCGACCGACGGCCAGCTGAGCTTTGCTGCAAAATTCGAAGTCTACCCGGAAGTGTCCGTACCCGACCTGTCTGCGCTTGAAGTCACACGCTTTGCGGCCGATGTGGGCGAACAGGAAGTCAGTAACACTATCGACATCCTGCGCAAGCAGCGCGCCACCTTCAGTGCAGACGCAGAACGCGCTGCCCAGAAAGATGACCGTGTCACTGTTGATTTCGTCGGCAAGATCGATGACGTAGAATTTGATGGCGGCAAGGCAGAAGACTTCCCGTTCCAATTGGGCCAGGGGCGCATGTTGCCCGAGTTCGAAGAAGCCGCAACCGGTCTGAAAGCGGGCGAAAGCAAAACCTTTTCCCTGACCTTCCCGGAAGATTATCCAGGTAAAGACGTTGCCGGAAAAACGGCTGAATTTACGATTACTGTCAAGGAAGTGGCCGTTCCCGTCCTGCCTGAAGTAGACAGCGAATTTGCCAAATCCCTGGGTCAGTCTGAAGGCGATACCGAAAAACTGCTGGCCGAAGTGCGCAGCAATATCGAACGCGAAGTCAAGAACCGTACACAGGCGCGCACCAAAAACAGCGTGATGGATGCCCTGGCCAAATCAGCCACATTCGACGTGCCCAAATCACTGGTAGACAATGATGTGCAAAGCCGCATTGCTGCCGCCCGTGAAGATCTGAAACAGCGCGGCATGCCTAACGCCGACACCATGGACATTCCGGCAGACGCCTTCCAGTCAGAGTCCGAACGCCGTGTGCGTCTGGGTCTGATCGTTGCCGAACTGGTCGACAGCGCCAAGCTGCAAGTCACCCCCGAGCAGGTTCGTACCCGCATTGAAGAATTTGCCCAGAATTACGAAAAGCCTGAACAGGTCATTACGTATTATCTGACCGATCGTCAGCGCCGTGCTGAAATTGAATCTGTGGTACTTGAAGATAACGTGGTTGACCATATCTTATCCAAAGCCAAGGTCACTGATGAAAAAGTGCCATTCGAAGAACTTATGGGAACTGTATGATGAATCGTTTTTCCGACTTTTACGCGTCTGTCCACGGAGATGAGTCCTTGCGCCCCTCTGCGCTGGGCTATATTCCGATGGTTATCGAACAATCGGGGCGCGGAGAGCGGTCTTACGACATCTACTCGCGCCTGCTCAAGGAACGGGTGGTTTTTCTGGTCGGGCAGGTCAACGACCAGACCGCCAACCTGATCGTGGCGCAACTGCTGTTTCTTGAGTCGGAAAATCCTGACAAGGATATTTCCCTGTATATCAACTCACCAGGCGGTGGCGTATATGCTGGTCTCGGCATTTACGATACCATGCAGTTCATCAAACCCGATGTATCTACTTTGTGCACGGGTTTTGCGGCCAGCATGGGTGCGTTTCTGTTGAGTTCGGGTGCCAAGGGTAAGCGTTTCAGCCTGCCTAACTCACGCATCATGATTCACCAGCCGCTGGGCGGCGCGCAGGGTCAGGCCTCCGACATTGAAATCCAGGCCAAGGAAATCCTCAGCCTGCGTGAACGCCTGAACCAGATTCTTGCCAAAAATACAGGTCAGCCGATTGATCGCATTCGCGAGCACACCGAGCGCGACAACTATATGGCTGCTGAAGATGCCCAGACTTACGGATTAATTGACAAAGTTCTGGCGACGCGGGCAGACGCTGCATAGTATTTGATATACTGTTTTTAAAGGTTTCGTTCAGGTCGGCCTTTTACGAGGTTCGGCCTGTTTTTATCAGATTAACCAAATTACAAATATGGCAGATAAACCAAGTTCTACCGACGGCAAAAACCTGCATTGTTCGTTCTGCAACAAGCATCAGAACGAGGTGAAGAAGCTGATTTCCGGCCCCGGAAATATTTTCATTTGTGATGAATGCATCGAGCTGTGCAATGAAATCATTCATGACAGTGCGCAGGACGAAGCCCGCGAAGCCATCAAGACTGAATTGCCAACGCCCACCGAAATCAAATCTTTTCTTGATCAGTACGTGATCGGTCAGGATCAGCCCAAGCGCAATCTTGCCGTGGCGGTCTATAACCATTACAAGCGTATTCGCCACAGCGACCTGAACAAGAAAGATGATATCGAGCTGGCCAAAAGCAATATCCTGCTGATCGGGCCGACCGGCTCGGGCAAGACGCTGCTGGCGCAAACGTTGGCACGCATGCTTGATGTCCCATTTGTGATGGCCGATGCCACCACACTGACCGAAGCTGGCTATGTCGGTGAAGACGTCGAAAATATTGTGCAAAAGCTGCTGCAAAATTGCAATTATGATGTAGAGAAAGCGCAGCGTGCCATCGTCTATATCGATGAAATTGACAAAATTTCACGTAAATCCGACAACCCGTCCATCACACGCGACGTGTCGGGCGAGGGCGTACAGCAGGCATTGCTCAAATTGATCGAAGGCACCGTCGCTTCGGTGCCGCCCCAGGGTGGTCGCAAGCATCCGAATCAGGATTTTGTGCAAGTAGATACCACCAATATTCTGTTTATTGTGGGTGGCGCATTTGACGGTCTCGACAAGGTGATCCGCAATCGTACCGAAAAATCAGGTATTGGTTTTGGCGCTTCGGTGCAGGGTAAATCTGCCAAGGGCGTGGGTGAAGTGTTTGCCGATGTGGAGCCGGAAGATATCATCAAGTTCGGGTTGATCCCCGAACTGGTGGGGCGTCTGCCTGTCGTGGCCACGCTCGAAGAGCTGGACGAAGCCGCGCTCATCACCATTCTGACCCGGCCCAAGAACGCACTGGTCAAGCAATACCAGAAGCTGTTCGCGATGGAAGATGTCGAACTTGAAGTGCGCCCGGTTGCGCTTGCGGCCATCGCTCGCAGGGCCCTGAAGCGTAAAACCGGTGCCCGTGGCCTGCGTTCCATTCTGGAAGCCTCGCTCATGGACACCATGTTTGATTTGCCATCGCAAGGTAATGTTGTAAAAGTCGTGCTGGATGAAGCGGCGATTGAAGGCTCCGGTCCGCCAATGCTGGTTTTTGCTGAAGAAAAGGAAAGCGCCAGTGCGGCAACCAAGGAGAAAAAGCTTAAAGATGCAGCGGCCTGACGGGGTCAGGTTTAGCCTGGGCGGGTGGCGCCACGGGGCAGGCAGGATAGATTGCTGCCGGATGTTGCCTGACGCGCCGCCCGCATAAAAACCGCCGGTATTTTGCGCCAGGCGACCTTGAAATTGCCTCCAGAGGCTCCATCTACAGCCTAATTACTGTAGAAGTACAACGTTTTTCAAGGAATCAGCTTATGTCAGCGAGTCAGATTTTGCCGGCAGAATCAACGGAATTGCCACTGTTGCCCCTTCGCGACGTAGTGGTATTCCCACATATGGTCATCCCGCTCTTCGTCGGTAGGCACCGGTCCATCCGCGCGCTGGAACTGGCGATGGAAAAAGACAAGCAGATCATGCTTGTGGCCCAGAAATCGGCCAGCAAGGACGAGCCCGGTCCTGACGATATGTATGAAATCGGGTGCGTTGCGTCTATCCTGCAAATGCTCAAGCTGCCCGACGGCACCGTTAAGGTACTGGTCGAAGGCCAGCAGCGCGCGCGTGTAGAAAAAATCATCGAAACCGAGTCGCATTTTTCGGCACAAATTCTGCCTATCGAGCAGAATGACACCCGCAATTCCGAACTCGAAGCATTGCGGCGCACGATTATTGCGCAATTCGATCAATACGTTAAGCTGAACAAGAAAATCCCTCCGGAAATTCTCAGTTCCCTCAATGGTATTGAAGAAGCCAGCCGGCTTGCCGATACCATTTCTTCACACCTGCCGCTCAAACTCGAACAGAAGCAAAAACTGCTTGAAGAGCTGGATGCGTCCGGTCGTCTTGAAGCGCTGCTCGCTCAGATCGAAACTGAAATTGATATTCTCCAGGTCGAGAAACGCATTCGCGGGCGCGTCAAAAAGCAGATGGAAAAAAGCCAGCGTGACTACTATTTGAACGAGCAGGTCAAGGCGATTCAAAAAGAACTCGGCGAGGGTGAAGAGGGCGCGGATATCGAAGAGCTCGAAAAGAAAATAGAAGCGGCGCAACTGCCCAAGGAAGCGCGCAAGAAAGTCGATAGCGAGCTGAAGAAACTCAAACTCATGTCTCCCATGTCGGCAGAGGCAACGGTGGTACGCAACTATATCGACACCGTCATCGGCCTGCCCTGGAAGAAGAAAAGCCGTATCAACAACTCCCTTATCAATGCACAGAAAGTGCTGGACGATGATCATTACGGTCTGGAAAAAGTCAAGGAACGCATCCTTGAATATCTGGCGGTACAGCAGCGTGTAGACAAGGTCAAGGCGCCTATTCTGTGCCTGGTTGGCCCTCCGGGCGTGGGTAAAACCTCGCTGGGCCAGTCCATCGCGCGCGCAACCAATCGCAAATTTACGCGGATGGCACTGGGCGGTGTGCGGGACGAAGCCGAAATTCGCGGCCACCGGCGCACCTACATTGGCGCATTGCCAGGCAAGATTCTGCAGAACATGAATCGTGTTGGCGTACGCAATCCCCTGTTCTTGCTCGATGAGATTGACAAGCTGGGCATGGATTTTCGTGGCGATCCGGCCTCTGCATTGCTGGAAGTGCTGGATCCCGAACAGAACCACACCTTCCAGGATCACTATGTCGAAGTCGATTATGATCTGTCGGATGTGATGTTTGTTGCGACCAGCAATACACTGAACATTCCACCAGCATTGCTGGACCGGATGGAAGTGATTCGTCTGTCAGGCTATACCGAAGACGAAAAAGTACATATTGCGATGGACCACCTGCTGCCCAAGCTCATGAAGAATAATGGCGTGCGCGAGGGTGAGCTGGTGGTGGAAGAGTCTGCATTGCGCGATATCGTGCGTTACTACACACGTGAATCCGGTGTACGTGCACTTGAACGCGAAGCCAGCAAAATCTGCCGCAAGGTGATCAAGGAACTGCTCAGCAGTACGACCACAACGGGTAAAGCTGCAGGTAAAGGCAAGGCAGCGACTGCCGAAGCAATCCATGTGACTGCCGATAATCTGAGCCACTATCTGGGCGTGCGCAAGTATTCATTTGGCATGGCCGAGAAAGAAAACCAGGTTGGCCAGGTTACTGGCTTGGCGTGGACCGAAGTGGGTGGCGATTTGCTGACGATTGAAGTGGCCGTGGTCACGGGCAAAGGCAATATTCAGCATACCGGCCTGCTTGGCGATGTGATGAAAGAGTCCATGCAGGCAGCCCGTACCGTCGTGCGTTCGCGCGCACATGCGCTTGGCTTTGCCGACAGTATCTTTGAGAAAAAGGATATTCATATCCACGTACCGGAAGGCGCAACACCCAAAGATGGTCCGTCAGCCGGTATTGCGATTACGACTGCACTGGTGTCGGCATTGTCCGGTATTCCCGTCAGGGCAGAGGTTGCTATGACCGGTGAGATCACCTTGCGCGGTGAAGTGCTGGCCATTGGTGGCTTGAAAGAGAAACTGCTGGCAGCTCATCGCGGTGGAATCAAGACCGTGCTGATTCCTGAAGAGAATGTCAAGGATCTGACCGAGATTCCGGACAATGTGAAAAACCAGCTGGAAATCATTCCTGTCAAATGGATTGATCGCGTGCTGGAAGTGGCGCTCGAAAGGCCACTGACACCTTTGTCCGAAGCTGAAATTGCCAAACTGGCAGAAGAGGCCGCTGTCGCTTCTGCGAAACCGGCAGTGGACAATACTGTTAAATCAGTGAAACACTGATTGTAGTCATCCCCGCGTGACTCCCTGGCAAGGGTCACGCAAGCAGTGAAACACAACAACAAAGCCCGGATTTTCCGGGCTTTGTTGTTGATGGTGCTTACGAATTTTAAATACCCATGGCCATGAAAGACCCATGCGTCTGAGCCATCCCCATGATCGTTAAAAACCCATGTCCCGGCGCAATTGTTCTTTCTGGCGACGTAGTTCTTCCAGGCGCTGCTGTTCCGGGCTAGGGCTGCCGGGGGCTGCGCCCATAGGCGGGTTTGTATTGCGTGGATTCGTATTGTTGTTGTCAGGCATGTCCGATCCGACAGGAGCGGGAAAGTTGGACACCGGTGCCGGGAAACTGTCGGAAATGTTACCGTTATCCTGGCCTGAATCGGTTGCGTTGTACATGTCCTGATCGGTTGTGACGGGTGGCCGGGTTCCTTCGGCACGTGGCGGCGCGGTAGGAACAGGTGGGATAACAGACCGCAGGTCAGGATTGCTGCGCGCTGCGGGTGCACTTGTACCGGCCGGCGCGGCAGGGTCAATGCTCGTGGATGGTGAAGGAGCCGGTTCCTGGCGGGGAGCAGGTGCGGTCCGGGCCGGGCTGGTCGCTGGGGCGGGTGCTTCGTCCGGGCGTGCGGAAGAAGCGGCAGCGGCGGGCTCATTCGTATTGGGTGCATCCGACGTTGTCCGTTCGGCAGGGGGGGCACTGCGCGTGGGGTCATTCGTCTGATCGTAGGCGGCATCGGCCTGTTTTTTGTCCCGAGTTGTGGAGGCTGCATCCGTACCACTGCTGGTACTGTCGCCGGCAGCGTTGTCGGCTGGGGTAGGCTGGCCGGGCTGCGTGGCTGTCGGCGTTGCCGCCTCGATCTGTCCGCTGACGGTGCTGGCGGCGGTGCCGTCCAGGCCGCGATTGACCGGATTGCGGGTAAACGCGTCGTACACCGAGGCGCCAATGAAAATGAAGACAACAATGGCGACAATCGTCAGGATCAGGTTGTAAATAAAGGACTTTGACATAAGCTCAGAGGTAATCGGTTTCGAATCCGGGCCAGTGTGCCCGAATGCAGGATTCAGGCGAGACAGGACAACTGTTCACCCATAGTATATATGCGCTGGCTGTGACGCGAATCACTTGAACAGGCTTTTGCCGAAATTGGAGATGCCGTCAAAGAATCGTTCAAGGGTGTTGACATTCATATCGGCGGTGCTGGCGCCCAGAATGATAATTTTTGATTGCGGGACGGCCGGTTCGACAGGCGTCATGGCGCCGGGGGCAGGGGAGGCAGATGAACCCGTGACATACGCCAGGCGCGAACGGTCTACGCCGCGTGTAATCAGGGCTTTCATGATTGAGAGCGCGCGCACTTCCTGCAGCTCCTGGTTGTATTCGGCTGAACCGGTATTGTCCGATACGCTATCGATCAGGGCCTTGCGCTCGGGTCTGTCGCGCAGCAACTGGCTGACGCGGTCAAAAAACGGAGCCGATTCGGGCTGCAGCGTGGCAGAACCCGGCTGGAACAGATTGCTGTCCCGCGACGCAATGGCCACACCACGCGGGTCCTGGCTTATTTCCAGCTGTGCTCGCTGGTCGCCGTTCATACCGGCACAAGCGGCCAGCAGTCCAAGGGCAAGGGCAGCAAGTGCAAGGCGCAACAGGCGGTGTACAGACATAGTTTCAGCTCCGGAGTCATTAAAATCGGGTTCATAGCCTAACATGTGCCAGACCAAAAACCGCAAATATCCAATATACTGCAACAGATGTTTTGACCACAAGCCAGCGGTCGGCCAGACAAACAGCGGAAAAGATCGCCGCCATGGCGCCGGTTTATCCCTTGATTTTTCGCTAATTGCAACCATTTATTGGTTATTGGTTCAAGGCTGGTGTAAAATTGTCGCGTAATTTACTAAAGGTGAGACTGTTTTGATGATGTCCCAAGCTTCACGAACCCAACGCCTGACCACGTCCGATACGTGTATCGGTCACCCAGCGCGCTCGTGATTCTTGCCCACCGTATTTTTCAGAAGAACAGCGAACGCGACTTGGTGAAGTCGCGTTTTTTTATTCATTTCAAGGCAACAGCATGTTTCATATTACTTTACCCGATGGTTCCAAGCGTGAGTTTTCCCAACCTGTCCAGGTAGGGGAAATTGCGACGACCATTGCCCCCAGTCTGGGCAAGGCCGCGCTGGCCGGTAAAGTAACAATCAATGGCGCCGAACCCCAGCTGGTCGATACCTCCTTTGTGATTGACCAGGACGCAGACCTGGCCATTGTGACCGCCAAAGACGCCGACGGTCTGGATATTATTCGCCATTCCACTGCGCACCTGCTTGCCTATGCCGTCAAATCGCTGTTTCCCGACGCACAGGTCACCATCGGGCCGGTCATCGATAATGGCTTTTATTACGACTTTTCGTATAAACGCGCGTTTACACCTGAAGATCTCGAGAAAATCGAGAAGAAAATGGCGGAACTGGCCAAAAAAGACGAAAAAGTGGTTCGCGAAGAGTGGTCACGCGACGATGCTGTCGCGTTTTTCCGTGAGCAGGGCGAAGCGTATAAAGCTGAAATCATCGCTTCCATTCCACAGGACCAGACAATCTCCCTTTATCGCGAAGGCGATTTCGTAGACTTGTGCCGGGGCCCCCACGTACCGTCTACCGGCAAGCTGAAGGTTTTCAAGCTGATGAAAGTCGCTGGGGCGTATTGGCGCGGCGACAGCAAAAATGAAATGCTGCAGCGTGTCTATGGCACAGCCTGGGCCACCAAGGAAGAACAGGCCAGCTACCTGACCATGCTTGAAGAAGCTGAAAAACGCGATCATCGCAAGCTGGGCCGCGAGCTGGATCTTTTTCATTTCCAGGACGAAGCGCCGGGGCTGATTTTCTGGCACCCCAAAGGCTGGCAGATCTGGCAACAGGTTGAACAGTACATGCGCGATGTTTATCGCGACAATGGCTACCAGGAAGTCAAAGCGCCGCAAATTCTGGATTTGTCCCTCTGGAAGAAAACCGGACACTGGGACAATTACAAAGAAAACATGTTCATCACCGAGTCCGAGAACCGGGTTTACGGGCTCAAGCCCATGAACTGCCCCGGACACGTGCAGATTTACAATGCCGGCTTGCATTCCTATCGTGAATTGCCTATCCGCTATGGTGAGTTCGGACAATGCCATCGCAATGAGCCTTCCGGCTCCCTGCACGGGATGATGCGGGTACGCGGTTTTACCCAGGACGACGGTCATATTTTCTGTACCGAAGACCAATTGCTGGCAGAGTGTGCCCAATTCACAACACTTTTACAGCAGGTCTACAAAGATTTCGGGTTTACCGAAGTGCTCTACAAAGTGGCTACCCGTCCCGAAAAACGGATCGGCGACGACGAAGTCTGGGACAAGGCCGAGCATGCGCTGATGGAAAGCCTGCGCAGTTCCGGCTGTGAATTTGAAATTTCACCGGGAGAGGGTGCTTTTTACGGTCCGAAGGTGGAATATACCCTGAAGGACGCCATCGGTCGCCATTGGCAGTGCGGCACCATCCAGGTAGACTTTTCAATGCCTGTGCGGCTGGGCGCGGAATATGTCGATCCGCATGATCAGCGTAAAACGCCTGTCATGTTGCACCGGGCGATTCTGGGTTCGCTGGAACGCTTTATCGGTATGCTCATCGAGAACCATGCCGGCGCCATGCCACCATGGCTGGCTCCCGAACAGGTGGTGGTCTGTACCATTTCAGAGTCCTTCTCCGACTATGCCCGTTCAGTCGTAGATGAGCTCAAAAAGCACGGTTTTCGTGCATCATCCGATTTGCGCGGGGAAAAAATCACCCGTAAAATCAGAGAGAACAGTATGCAGAAGGTTCCCTACATTCTGGTTGTTGGCGAAAAAGAACGTGAAAGTGGTGCTGTCGCCGTTCGCGCCCGTGGCAACCTCGATCTGGGCACCATGTCTGTAGACGCATTTATAGAGCGCTTGCGTCACGACGTGACAACACGTCAGGATGTCGCAGCGTAGTTTATTAATTTCAGGAGATCTTAACATCGCAACCGAAAAAACCAATCGTATCAACGCCGAAATCCGTATTCCGGAAGTCCGACTCATCGGCGTGGATGGCGAACAGCTGGGTATTGTCAAAACCGTTGAAGCTTTGCGTCTTGCCGAGCAGGAAGGGATTGATTTAGTTGAAATCGCCCCCAACGCCGAGCCACCGGTATGCCGTATCATGGACTATGGCAAGTTCAAGTACCAGGAACAAAAACGCCAGCAGGAAGCCAAGGCCAAGCAGAAAATCATCCAGGTCAAGGAAGTCAAATTCCGCCCGGCGACCGATGAAGGCGACTATCAGGTTAAATTGCGTAACCTGAAGCGTTTTATCGAAGATGGTGACAAAGCCAAGGTCACGCTGCGTTTTCGCGGGCGTGAAATGGCCCACCAGGAACTGGGTATGCGGGTGCTTGAACGGGTTCGTGACGATATGGCTGAACTGGTTCAGGTGGAAGCCATGCCCAAGCTGGAAGGTCGTCAAATGGTCATGGTTCTGGCGCCCAAGCGCAAGACAGTGACCTCCGGCAAATCAGACGATAAATAAACTCGGACAAACAATACGCTTGCGTTGTTCATGTGGGATGTAATCAGATGCACATACTTTTTATCATTGATCCGCTGCCAACCCTGAAGGCATACAAGGACAGTTCAGTCGCCATGATGCGCGCCCTGCAAAAACGGGACCATGACATCAGTGTTGCGTTGCAGTCCGATTTGTATGTTGAACTGGGCCGGGTCAAAGTACGTGCCCAGCAGATTCGTCTGGATATGACTGCAGACCTGCATGAACACAGCTGGTGGACGCAGGAAGACGAAGCGGTCGAAACCGAAGTCAATCATTTTGACGCCGTCGTGATGCGCAAGGATCCTCCGTTTGATATGGAGTATCTGTACTCAACCCACCTGCTTGAGACGGCAGAAAAGCAGGGCGCACGTGTCTTCAATTCCGGGAATGCGATACGCAATCATCCGGAAAAACTGGCAATCACGGAGTTTTCCGAATTTACGGCGCCCACGCTGATTACCAGCCGCATCTCACGCCTGAAAGCGTTTCATGCGCTGCACGGTGACATCATCGTCAAGCCGCTCGATGGTATGGGCGGCACCGGCATTTTCAGAGTGACGGCTGCCGATCCCAACATCAATGCCATTCTGGAAACGCTGACGGTTGATCAGACGCAGACCATCATGGCGCAAAAATATATTCCTGAAATCGTTGAAGGCGATAAACGGATTTTGATTATCGATGGTACACCTGTCCCCTATGCACTGGCACGGATCCCGCTTGCGGGTGAAACCCGTGGCAATCTGGCGGCAGGCGGACGCGGCGTGGCGCGCAAGCTGTCGGACCACGATCTGTCCATCGCCAGCCGTATTGGCCCGATTTTGCGCGAGCGAGGTTTGCTGCTGGTCGGGCTCGATGTCATCGGTAACTATATTACCGAGATCAACGTGACCAGTCCGACCTGTTTTGTTGAAATTACAGAACAGACTGATTTTGACGTTGCTGACCATTTTGCTGCGGCGCTTGAAAAAGCGGTTGCAGTCTGAAGGTAAGAAAATGACCACCCTTGCTCTCATCGCGCACATGCCCCTGGCTTCCGCATTGTCGGAATGCGCTCAGCATGTGCTGGGACAAATCGACAATTATATTTTCTTCGATATCGAACCCGATGTCGAACCAGAAAATAAGGTGCAGGAAATTGTCGAAAAATTGAAGCCGATGCTGGGCCCGGATCGCCAGGTGTTGATCCTGTCTGATCTGGGTGGCGCGACGCCAGCCAATATCGGGGCCCGTGTTGTGCGCGAGTTGCAAAACTCCGGTGTCAAGGCACATATTCTGTCCGGCACCAATGCCTGTATGTTGCTCAATGCGGTACGATATCGGGAGCAGCCTATGGATCAGTTATGCCAATCCATTTTTGAGGGTGGCAAGAAAGGCATGAAATGTGTCGATCTGGCTCCCAACGATTAACCTTTATAATAAAGACTGCGCCTCTATGCCTTCAGCTGATATTGTCATAAGTAATAAATTAGGTCTGCATGCCCGAGCCGCTGCCAAGCTGACCCAGCTGGCCAGCAAATTCAATAGCGAAATCTTTATCACCCGCGCATCCCAGCGTGTGAATGCCAAGAGCATCATGGGTGTCATGATGCTGGCGGCAGGAAAGGGTATTACGGTGCATATCGAAGCCGAGGGTGCCGATGCCGATCAGGCGCTGGAGCAGATAGAAGCTTTATTCGAAAACAAATTTGGTGAGCCCGAGTAAGGGCGGCCGATCGAAAAGCGAATTTCCTGAGCAAATTCGCTTTTGCAGCAAAGCCAGAACAGACATGTAAAACAAGGGACGGGACACGATCACGATGCTAAACACCGAGCACACACCAACAAAACACAGTACTGTTTTTACGCTTCAGGGAAAAGGTGTGGTGCGCGGCTTTGCAATCGGGCGCGCGGTGGTAATGGGCGCAGCAACGCTCGAAGTGAGCCATTACCGGATTGCGGCCGACGATGTTCCTGCCGAGTGTGCCCGCCTGGATCATGCGCTGAAAATTGTGTATGACATGTTGCAGCATACGATCGAGACGCTGCCTGCCGATGCGCCAAAAGAACTGGTGCCTTTGCTGACCGTTCACAGTCTGCTGGTCTCAGACCCGGCCCTGGCTGAACAGACTAAAGAAGTCATTGCCTCCCGTCAATACAATGCCGAATGGGCGCTCAGCACCCAGGGCCAGATTCTGGCCGAACAGTTTGCGGTCATGGACGATGATTACATTCGTGAACGCGTGGCTGATATCCACCAGGTAATTGAACGTGTAATACGGATTCTGGCTGGTTCGGGTGAGTTGATGTTGCCCGACATGTCCAATGACACGGATGTCAATTCGCTCATCGTTGTGGCCCATGATATTTCACCGGGAGATATGCTCAAATTGCGGGGCGGGCGCTTTGCGGCTTTCGTTACCGATCTGGGTGGCCCAACTTCGCACACAGCCATTGTGGCACGCAGTATGAATGTGCCTGCCGTAGTGGGCCTGGGCAACGTCCGCGCGCTGGTCCATGATCGGGATATGATGATTGTGGATGGCGAAAGCGGACTGGTGTATGTCAATCCCACGCAGCAAATCCTGGATTTCTACCAGAAGAAACAGGAAGCCTTTATCCAGGAACGTGCAGAACTGATTCTGTCCAAGGATGAACCTGCGATCACTCTGGATGGCAAACGCGTTCGTCTGGAAGCAAATATCGAGTTGCCGCACGAAGTATCACAGGCAGTGGAAATGGGAGCCGATGGCATCGGCCTTTTTCGCAGCGAATTTCTGTTCATGGGCAGGCAAATCCTGCCCACCGAGGAAGAGCAGTTCGAGGCTTATGCCCACGTGCTTCGTGCCATGCCTGACAAACCGGTGACGATCCGCACGCTGGATCTGGGTTCCGATAAAACACTGGACGGTGAGGCCACGGTCGCGGTCAATCCGGCGCTCGGCTTACGTGCTGTGCGCTATTGTCTGTCGCGTCCGGATTTGTTTGCAACGCAATTGCGGGCCCTGTTGCGCGCATCGGTTTTTGGCAAGCTTCGGATTCTGATTCCCATGCTCTCGCATATGCATGAGCTGCTGGCCGTACGTGAAGCGATCGAGTCAGCAAAAAAAGAATTGGACCTGGCGGGCAGGGCATATAGCGATAATATTGAACTGGGCGCCATGGTGGAAATACCGGCCATTGCGATTGCCATCGAGCCTTTTCTGAACGCGCTGGATTTTGTGTCCATCGGGACCAACGATTTGATCCAGTACACCCTGGCGATTGACCGCGTCGACAATGAGGTCTCTGATTTATACGATCCCTTGCATCCAGCAGTACTCAGACTGATTTCACAAACAATCCAGGCGGGCGAGCGGGTCGGCAAAAGCGTCGCAATTTGCGGTGAAATGGCAGGCGATGCCCGTTACACCAAATTGCTATTGGGCCTGGGGTTGAACGAGTTCTCTATGCACCCGCAGCAGTTGCTGGATGTCAAAAAACTGGTTCGCACGTCGCATACGAATGCCTTGCGCACCAAGATTGCCACGGCATTGAACCGCGCTGAATCCATCGATTTGAATAGCCTGGGTATCTGATTGCGAGAAAAATCGTAGCACTTAAAGGCCGCTGATTCGATTCATTACGGACATACCTGCATTGATTGCGCACCATAAGCACGATTAAAAAAGGACACCGCAGAGGTGTCCTTTTCTTTTCCTGGCCTGCCTCCGCAATTGGCAGGCGCGATTTTTATGTCAGCTGTGATAAGCCTGTTCGCCATGGGAGCTGATGTCCAGGCCCTGACGTTCTTCGTCTTTGTCCACACGCAGTCCGCCAGTTACCAGGCTTGCGATTTTCAGGGCAACAAAGCTGACCACCGCACTCCAGATAATCGCAATCACGATTCCTTCAAGCTGGCCCAACAGTTGCCCTGGAATCATCCCGGCTGATTCCAGGCCTGGGCCACCCAGCGCCTTGGCATTGAAGATACCCGTCAGCAGTCCGCCCACAATACCCCCGACGCCATGCACGCCGAACACATCCAGCGAGTCATCGGCCTTGAGCAGGCGCTTAAGTCCATTGACCCCCCAGACGCAGAACAGGCTTGTGATGATCCCGATAACAAGTGCTCCCATCGGACCCACCAGACCGGCAGCAGGTGTAATGCCGACCAGTCCGGCGACCGCACCGGATGCGCCACCGAGCAGTGATGGCTGCCCCTTGAACTTCCACTCAGCCAGTACCCACACGACAATGGCGGCGGCGGTAGCCAAAAGTGTATTGAAGACCGCCAGGGCTGCCTGGTTGTTGGCGCCCAGGGAAGAGCCGCCGTTAAAACCGAACCAGCCGACCCACAGCATGGCCGCGCCGATCATGGTCATAGGCAGATTATGCGGTTGCATGGCTTCCTTGCCGTAACCAATCCGTGGTCCCACGACATAAGCCGCGACCAGTGCAGCCACCCCGGCATTGATATGAACGACCGTGCCGCCGGCAAAATCCAGTGCGTCGCCAAACAGCAGGCCCTTCTCGGCCCAGATCATATGCGCGATGGGAATGTAGGAAAAAGTGAACCAGATGGCCATGAAAATCAGCACAGCAGAAAATTTGATGCGTTCGGCAAACCCGCCCACGATCAGCGCGCAGGTAATGCCCGCGAACGTCGCCTGAAACGCCACAAAGGTGAGTTCCGGAATGGTGCCTGACAGCGCATATGAATCACCCGGCAAATCCAGCACCCCCGACAAAAAGGCCTTGGAGAGATTGCCAAAGAAGGCATTGCCATCAGAAAAAGCCAGTGAGTAGCCAAATACAAACCACAGGATGGTGATCAGGGCGAATGTCACCAATACCTGGCTCATTAGGGAGAGGATGTTTTTGCTGCGAACCAGGCCCCCATAGAACATGGCAAGACCCGGTACAACCATGAACAGGACGAGAATGGTCGACATGCTTACCCAGACTAAATCGGCGCTTTGCATTTTAAGTTTCCTTTCAAATATCGTAAGAGGGAGCGACGGGCTTACAGCGCCGCGTTGCCGGTTTCGCCTGTGCGAATGCGGATAACATGTTCAAGGTCGGTCACAAAAATCTTGCCATCGCCGATTTTGCCTGTGGTGCCGCACTGGCAGATGGTTTCGATCGCTTGTTCAACCTGATCGTCAGCCACAGCCGTTTCCAGCTTGATCTTTGGCAGAAAATCCACCACATACTCTGCACCGCGATACAGTTCGGTGTGGCCTTTCTGGCGTCCGAATCCTTTGACTTCGGTAATGGTCAGGCCCTGGATTCCGATGTCGGCAAGACCTGCCCGCACCTCGTCCAGCTTGAATGGTTTGATAATCGCAGTGATCAGTTTCACAATGTTCTCCCTGAAATAACATGTCGTTGGCAACGGACCGGTAGTCCATGGCGTTGTCAAAGCAATTGTCGTGCCAGTTTTTTTGGCTTAATGACGGGTCGTCACGCACGCGGATGACGCAGAAACTGCTGATCTGCTTCAATCTCGTGCTTTATTTTGGTGCACTGGAAAGTGTCGTGTTTGAAAATACGGTACCGTGCGCTGTAACGGTGCCGCTCTTCATTGACTGAGTGCATGACTTGTAACAGAGCGGAATGCCTGCATAGCGATTCAGATCGCATTCAGCTGCTATTCGTAACAAAATTACAGTAGAATCTGTGGACACATTTCATTTTTACTTTGAGAGGTATTGCCTTGAAGAACGTATCCAAACTCAGTTTAGTAGCCATGTTGTCCGCCGCTGCCTTTATTGCAGGTTGCGATAACAGTTCAGATACTGCTGACACCACGACACCGGCAGCAACCGAGCCGGCTGCGACCGAAACGCCAGCAACGCCTTCAACCGAGCCAAGTGCGGCCGATCAGGCCAAAGAAGCGGCAGATAAAGCCGCCGAGGAAGCCAAGACGGCTGCCGATTCTGCTGCGCAAGCTGCCAAAGAATCAGCCAATAACGCGGCCGATGCGACTCAGGATGCAGCAGAGAAAGCCAAAGAGGCGGCAGGCAATGCCATGGATTCTGCCAAGGAAGCGGCAAGCAACGCCATGGAATCGGCCAAGCAGGCTGGCTCTGATGCCGCTGCTGCTGCCAAGGAGCATGCACAATCCGCCATGGACTCCGCCAAAGAAGCAGCTGAATCAGCCAAACAGGCCGCATCCGATGCCATGCAATCAGCAAAAGAGAAAGCCTCCGAGGCAACGGAATCTCTGAAGCAGAGCACCACTGAAAGTAGCGGTGGCGCCGCGAGCACGCCGGACAGCTCGACTGCACCGGCCAGCGACTCATCGGCCGGCGCTCCTGCCGATGGAACCTCAACGGCGCCGGCATCAGGCGAGACCACGCCTCAGTAAATTGCCTGTCAACAACCCGCCAGCAAGGCGGGTTGTTTGTCTGGGCGGGGCGCTACGCTGCGCGATGGCAGCGCTGCCGATCCGGCAGCGTGATATGTGTACAATACGCAGTATGGGGTACGGCAATGGTGCCCGTCTTCACTACAGGAATGAGCATGATGAAATCCAATCAGTTATTTGAAGATTTTCAAAAGAATATTCAGGAATTGATTAAAAACAGCCCCGCAGCCGATATTGAAAAGAATGTGAAGGCATTCATGGCACAGGGATTTTCCCGTCTGGATCTGGTGACGCGCGAAGAGTTTGATGTGCAAGTGGCGCTGTCGGCCAAACTGCGTGAACGCCTGTTTGAACTGGAAGGGCGTGTCAGGGCACTCGAAGCGCAGGCAGGTATCACGACAACAGATTCTGAAAAAGCCCCCATCGGCCCCATCGTCGATTAATCAGGCAGATTAAGCCGGGCGGTTGGTGCGCCAGCCTGAGCGGGAACAATAATAATTACGTACCTGCTTGATGTCGATGTACTTCTGCCTAGGTGTTGATCTACTTCTGCCTGGTGGTTGACGCGTTTCTGTCTGGGCGTTGGCGTGCTTTGCACGATAGATAAAGTTCTCTACATTGCTCCCTGCGGGCGATTTATTTCGGCCAGAATGCATCTGTTTTCAGGAGAATCAGATGTCTTTAGCGGTATTGGCCAGTCGCGCGCTTTGCGGTATGCACGCGCCCGAGGTAAGGGTTGAGGTGCATCTGGCTCAGGGCCTGCCTTCATTTACGATCGTCGGGCTGCCGGACACTGGGGTGCGAGAGAGCAGGGAGCGGGTACGATCCGCCATTCTAAGCAGTGGTTACACCTTTCCGGCCGGCCGTCTGACGGCCAATCTGGCTCCTGCGGACCTTCCCAAGGAGTCGGGCCGGTTTGATCTGCCCATCGCCCTGGGGGTCTTGCTGGCCTCGGGCCAGTTGGTGCTGCCCGATAGCGCGGCGCGAAACAGCTTGCCCAAAATGGTGTTCGCCGGTGAACTGTCGCTGACCGGCGCGCTGGTTCCTGTGGCGGCGCCTTTGGTGATTGGGCTTGCCACGGCCCGTTCTGGTGCGCAGTTTACCCTTATACTGCCTCTTGAAAACGCGAAAATGGTGGCCAGTATTCCCGGCCTGACAGTGTTGGGGGCCAGAACCCTGCAGGAGGTGGTGGCGCATTTGACTGACACAGCGCCGTTAACACCGGTCACCGGAGCACCGGAGCTTGTCGACCCTGGCGTGTCGCCACTTTGTCTGTCCGATGTCCGTGGCCAGCCATTGGCCTGCCGGGCGCTGGAAGTGGCCGCCAGCGGGGGCCATGGCCTTCTGATGTCAGGCCCGCCGGGCGTGGGCAAAAGCATGCTGGCCCAACGGCTGCCTGGATTGTTGCCCCCGCTGGATGCGGATTCGGCTATCGAAGTGGCGGCCATACGCAGTTTGCGGGAGCGCTCGGTTTTGTTTTCCCGCCAGGTGCCCATGCGTGCGCCACACCATTCCACGTCGGCAGCAGCGCTGATTGGCGGCGGCAGCAATCCCCGTCCTGGTGAAATCAGCCTGGCACACCACGGGGTGTTGTTTTTGGATGAGCTGCCCGAATTTCAGCGGCGAGTGCTGGAGTCGCTGCGCGAGCCGATGGAGACCGGGGAAATCAGCATTGCACGTGCGCATCGTTCGGTGACCTACCCTTGTTGTTTCCAGTTGATTGCGGCCATGAATCCCTGTCCTTGTGGGTATCAGGGCAGCGAGCAGCGGCCGTGCCGCTGCACGCCGGATCAAATCGAACGCTATCAGGCCAGACTATCGGGACCGTTTCTGGACCGCATCGACATGGTCCTGCGTCTCACACCGCCAGGACTGGGCTGGGCCAAATCGGCACCAGCCGAGGCATCGCATCTCATTCGCCAGCGCGTCGTGCGCTGTCGCGAGCAGCAGCGGCGCCGCCAGGGCAGGCTTAACGCGCAATTGGGGTCAGCGCAGATGGCGACTTTCTGCGAACTCGATCAGGCCGCGCAGCACATGCTGGAGCGTGCGGACAGACATTGGGGGTGGTCTGTCAGAGCGGTCCATCGGATTTTGCGTGTGGCACGCACCATTGCCGATATGGCGGGGGCAGGCCAGATTCGCGCTGAAGATCTGAATGAAGCGATGGCGTTTCGGCAGGAACTGGGGCATTAGCCCGGCTAGTGTCCAGGGGTACACGAAGGCGAAATAGCACCGACCCCGGATGCAAATCCGTCGCCTGCCGGCCACATTTATTGCGAAATCCGGCGCGCGCCTGGGCAAACAGGGTATTTATTACTGACAATCCTGGAAAAATCATTGTATAATCAATGGTTTCCCGCATGCCGTAGGCGCGCTTTGAATACGTATTTGTGCAGAATGATTTGTGCAATATGGATTCCGACAGGAACAGGGCCGTTCGAGCGGAAGATGCAGGGGAAAAGGATACGGGTCAGCAAAGTCTTAATAAATGGTTATTAGGCACCTTTTATCCACATTTGCAGGTATCAGTTATGCCCAAAATGAAAACCAAGAAAAGTGCTTCCAAGCGCTTTATCGTACGCGGTAGTGGTTCTATCAAGCGTGGTCATGCTTTCAAACGTCACATTCTGACAAAGAAAACCACGAAAAACAAACGTCAACTGCGCGGCACAACAGCCGTTCATGATTCCAACGTGGCTTCCGTAAAAGCCATGATGCCTTTTGCTTGATAGGAGTTAAACTATGCCTCGCGTAAAACGCGGTGTTACCGCACGTGCTCGTCACAAAAAAGTTATCGCAGCAGCCAAGGGTTATCGTGGCCGCCGCGGCAATGTATTCCGTATTGCCAAACAGGCAGTCATGCGTGCTGGTCAGTATGCATATCGTGACCGCCGCAACAAGAAACGTACATTCCGTGCTCTCTGGATTACCCGTATCAATGCGGCAGTCCGTGAAAACGGCATGACATACAGTGTATTTATCGCCGGACTGAAAAAGGCCGCCATTGAACTGGACCGCAAGGTTCTGGCCGACATGGCTGTCAACGACAAGGCAGGTTTTGCTGCCGTTGTCAAACAGGCCAAATCTGCCCTGGGCGCCTGATCCACTGACGATTTAAATTTGTGCTGTACAACAAACGGGGCTCGTTTCGGGTCCCGTTTGTTATTTCAAGAATGGTAATTTCATGACGCAATCGCTGGACGATCTGATTCTTCAGGCCAAAGACAAATTCGCACTCGCGACCGATTCGGCTTCGCTTGAGAACGAAAAAGCAAAATTTCTTGGAAAAAACGGAGTCATTACCGGTTTTATGAAGGGGCTGGCGCAGTTACCGCCTGATCAGAAAAAAGCCGAAGGCGCCCGCATCAACCGGGCTAAGCAGGAAATCGAAACCCTGCTGAATGCGCGTCGTGAACAATTTGCCCGGGATGAGCTCAATCAGCGCCTAGCCGCGGAAACAATTGATGTCACCTTGCCCGGCCGGGGTCGCTCCATGGGTGGTGTTCATCCTGTCATCCAGTCGTGGCAGCGCATTGAGGACATTTTCCGCAGTATCGGTTTTGATGTCGCTGATGGCCCTGAGATCGAAAATGACTGGACCAATTTTACCGCCCTGAACAATCCCGAAAACCACCCAGCCCGCTCCATGCAGGATACGTTTTATGTGGATATGAACGATGCCGGCGGCTTGCCGTTTCTATTGCGTACGCATACCAGCCCCATGCAGGTACGCTATGCGCGCATGAACAAGCCACCCATTAAAGTCATCGCACCGGGGCGTACCTACCGGGTGGACAGCGACGCGACGCATTCACCCATGTTTCACCAGGTAGAAGGCTTGTGGATTGCCGAGGATATTTCCTTTGCCGATCTGAAAGGCGTTTATACCAATTTTCTGAAAGCATTCTTTGAAACGGACGACCTGAGCGTACGCTTTCGTCCTTCTTTTTTCCCCTTTACCGAGCCGTCTGCAGAAATCGACATGATGTTTACATCAGGGCCCAACCAGGGCCGCTGGCTGGAAATCTCAGGCTCCGGTCAGGTGCATCCGACTGTCGTGCGCAATTTCGGTCTGGATCCGGAAAAATACATTGGATTTGCGTTCGGCTCCGGCATTGAGCGTCTGACCATGCTGCGTTATGGCGTGAATGATTTGCGACAGTTCTACGAAGGAGACTTGCGTTTCCTGCGTCAGTTCAATCGTTGATATTTTCCGCTTCCATTCCCTATTTGAGCCTAGAAAAAACACATCATGTTATTTCCTGAATCCTGGTTAAGATCCTTTGTTAATCCATCGGTGTCCACCGATGAGCTAGCCCATATGCTGACCATGGCCGGTCTGGAAATCGAAGGCACCGCGCCGGTCGCGCCCCCGTTTTCCGGGATTGTGGTTGCCCATATCAATGAGGTACGTCCGCATCCCAATGCAGACAAATTGCGCATTTGCTCTGTCGATGACGGCTCGGGCGAACTCCTGCAGATCGTTTGTGGTGCACCGAATGCTGCCCAGGGTCTGAAAGTGCCATTGGCGCGTATTGGTGCGGTTCTGCCGGGCGACTTCAAAATCAGTAAGGCGCGTATGCGCGGCGAAGATTCATTTGGTATGCTGTGTTCGGCGCGCGAACTCGGTTTGTCACAGGATCATGGTGGTCTGCTAGAGCTGAACGCGGATGCCAAAGTAGGCCAGGACATTCGCAGCGCGCTGGACCTGAACGATACGATTTTTGAAATCAAGCTTACCCCCAACCGTGCAGACTGCCTGTCAATTCTGGGTGTGGCGCGTGAAGTGGCCGCGCTCACGGGCGCAGGGCTGACCGTGCCAGCGAGCCAGCCGGTCGCTGTCGCACACCAGGACACCTTGCCGGTAACCGTTGAAGCACCTGATCTGTGTGGCCGTTTCGCCGGCCGGATTGTCCGTGGGGTCAATGCCAAAGCGGCTACGCCCGAGTGGATGAAAAGCCGTCTGGAACGCGCAGGGCAGCGTTCGGTCTCGGCGCTGGTCGATATTTCCAATTATGTCATGCTGGAATTGGGACGCCCCACCCATGTGTTTGATCTGGCCCGAATCACGGGCGGTCTGACCGTACGCTGGGCCAGGGAAGGGGAAAGCCTGACATTGCTGAACGATCAGACGGTGGATCTGAGTCCTGATGTGGGTGTGATCGCAGCAGGCGAGACGATTGAAAGCCTGGCTGGCATCATGGGCGGTGCAGCCACGGCGGTGTCCCTGGAGACCACCGATATCTATCTGGAAGCGGCATTCTGGTTCCCCGAAGCCATCGCGGGCCGCGCGCGTCGTTACAAATTCAGTTCCGAGGCTAGCCATCGCTTCGAGCGCGGCGTGGATTTTAAGAGCATCCCCGAGCACATTGACTATATTTCAAGCCTGATCCTGGAGATTTGTGGCGGGCAGGCTGGTCCGGTAAATGACCAGACGCTGGCATTGCCATTACGTCAGCCTGTGAGCATGCGTCTGGCTCGCTGTCGCCGGGTGCTGGGCATACCGGTTACGGCCGACGATGTGCGCGATGTCTTCACCAAACTCAATTTCAGCTTTACAGAACAAGACGATGTGTTTTCTGTGACGCCGCCATCTTTCCGGTTTGATCTGGAAATTGAAGAAGACCTGATCGAAGAGGTCGCCCGTATTTATGGCTTCGAGCGGATTCCAGGCAATCCGCCGTCCGCGCCTGCCGTGATGCTGCATACCAATGAAACCCGGCGTTCCGAACACGATCTGCGTCACTTGATGGCCGCGCTGGACTACCAGGAAGTGGTCAATTTCAGTTTTGTGGAAAAAGCCTGGGAAACCAACTACATGGGCAACGCCGATCCTATCGGGCTGCTCAATCCCATCGCCAGCCAGCTGGAGGTGATGCGTTCCGGTCTGATCGGCGGGCTGATTGCCAATATTCAATACAACCAGAAGCGCCAGCAGAGCCGGGTGCGCGTGTTCGAGCTGGGACGCATTTTCCGCCGTGATCCTTCGGTCACCGACGGGGATCTGTCTGTTGCAGGGGTGCGTCAGCCGTTGCACCTGGCTGCGGCTGCCTGGGGTCCGGCAGAGCCCGAGCAATGGGGCCTGCCAGTGCGCCAGACTGATTTTTTTGATGTCAAAAACGACATTGAGCGGCTGTGCAGCCAGCAGGCACAGAAATTGCGTTTCGAGGCCGTCGTGCATCCTGCGCTGCATCCCGGGCGCAGTGCAAACGTGCTGCTGGGCGAGCAGGTTATCGGCTTCGTTGGAGAGCTGCATCCCCAGTGGGTGCAGGATAACGAACTGGTTCATCCTCCCGTGTTGTTCGAGCTGGATGTGACAGCCTTGCAACAAATGCATTTCCCCGACTATCAGGAAGTATCCAGGCAGCCCGCGGTGTTTCGTGACCTGGCGGTGTGGGCACCATCGCAACTGAATGTGCAGGACTTGCTTGACACGGTCCGCAATAACCAGCAAGATGGGCAATTCCTTGATATTATTAAAGATATTGCACTATTTGACGTTTGGAAGGACCCCAAGTCCGATAGCCAGGAGCGTAGTCTGGCCCTGCGGTTTACGCTGCAGGATCCGTCGGCCACCTTGGAAGACACACGCGTGGACCAGTGCATGAATGCAGTGCTGACATTGCTGGTAGAAAAGCATGGTGTTCGTAAAAGATAAAACAGGAAGGGAAAGAGAGCATGTTGGAAGAAAACAATACCTTAACCAAGGCGGAACTGGCGGAATTGCTGTTTGAGCGAGTAGGTCTGAATAAGCGCGAAGCCAAGGACATTGTGGATACCTTTTTCGAGGAAATCCGCGAGTCGCTTGCCAAGGGCGATTCGGTCAAACTGTCGGGTTTTGGCAATTTTCAGGTGCGGGACAAACCGGCTCGCCCCGGCCGTAATCCAAAGACGGGCGAGGTCATTCCGATTTCCGCCCGGCGTGTGGTGACTTTTCATGCCAGCCAGAAACTCAAGGGCATTGTCGAGCAGGGTGATGAATATAATCCTGATCTTACGCTCGTCGATTAAAGTAGTTCCTTAAAAGACGGTTTGGGTTTACAATCTGCGCATGAATCAGACTGAAATACCTTCTATCACTGCGTTGCCCCCGATTCCGGCAAAGCGATACTTCACCATCGGCGAAGTATCTGAACTTTGCTGCGTCAAGCCGCACGTTCTGCGTTACTGGGAACAGGAGTTCACGCAATTGAACCCCGTCAAACGTCGGGGAAATCGCCGTTATTATCAGCATCATGAAGTGCTGCTCATTCGTAAAATCCGCGATCTGCTGTATGAACAGGGCTTTACCATCAGTGGGGCTCGCAATCGCCTGGGTGACGGACGTGACGCTCAGCACGATCATGATGCAGCAGTCCGGCTGTCACCGCAGGATTTGCAGTTCATTCGCTCTGAACTGAACAGCGTCATGAAAATTTTCGACCAAATGGTGGCGCCCTGATCCACAGCATGAAGTGCAGTCAGGTATTGAGGTGGAGTCAGGTACAACTATTGGCTCAGTCGCCAGCCCTGGTTGCGTGTTGATATAGATATATCCGCTAAAAAGCCGTGTTCCACGCAATGTGAACACGGCTTTTTGCTTTCTGATGACGAAGATGCCGGCAACGGCACCTCGTACTACATGCTAGAAATGCTGGCCAGGCAACAGAATATCTGTATTGATAGCGTTGATATCTGTCTGTCCGCAGAAGCCCATCGTGATATCCAGTTCATTGCGGATAATCTCCAGAACCCGGCTTACACCCTGTTCTCCGTAGGCGCCGAGCGCGTACAGGAAGGCGCGGCCGATCATGGTTCCCTTCGCACCCAATGCAATCGCACGCAGCACATCCTGACCACTGCGGATGCCGCTGTCGAGCCAGATCTCTGGACCGTCGGTGCCAATGGCTTGCACAATTGAGGGCAGCATGGAAATGGCAGACGGCGCACCGTCCAGCTGGCGGCCACCATGGTTGGATACCACAATGGCATCGGCGCCGGTTTCTTTGGCCAGACGAGCGTCTTCCGGGTCCAGAATACCCTTGAGCACCAGTTTGCCGCCCCAGCGTTTCTTGATCCACTCAATATCGTTCCAGTTCAGGCTCGGATCAAATTGCTCGGCGGTCCAGGAAGACAGTGATGATAAGTCGTCTACGCCTTTGGCGTGACCGACAATATTGCCGAATGTGCGACGCTGGGTGCGTGACATTTTCCAGACCCATTCAGGCTTCAGGGCCAGGTTGAGCAGATTCGGAATGGTCGGTTTCGGTGGTGCGGATAAGCCGTTTTTAATATCTTTATGGCGCTGCCCCAGCACCTGCAGATCCAGTGTAACCACCAGGGCAGAGCAGTTGGCGGCCTTGGCGCGGTCGATCAGACGTTCGTTGAAATCACGATCGCGCATGATATATTGCTGGAACCAGAAGGGGGCAGAGGTATGGGCGGCAATGTCTTCGATAGAGCAAATGCTCATGGTCGACAAACAAAAAGGCACGCCGAATTTCTCGGCAGCGCGGGCAGCCAGAATCTCGCCATCGGGATGCTGCATGCCGGTCGAGCCGGTAGGCGCCAGAGCCACTGGCATCGCGACATCCTGTTCCAGCATTTTGCTGCGCAGATTCCGGTTTTCAATATTGACCGCCACGCGCTGGCGAAATTTGATTTTCTGAAAATCTTCCTGATTGGCGCGATAGGTAGACTCCGTCCATGCACCTGAATCCGCGTAATCATAGAACATTTTCGGGACTTTACGGCGCGCGATACGCTGCAGATCATCCAGGCAGGTTATTTTGCTAAGATCGGCCATTATTACAGTTCCATACAATCGAATAATAGGCTCAATTATACGGACAAGGGTGAAGAAACCACAGTCTCTTCACCCTCAGAATCAAAAAAGAAAAAGTGCGTCGGGGTTACTCGGCAGGCCAGCGCAGTACTGCAGTTTCGGTTTTGCCGCCCTTAAGTGTAAAGGCGTGCTTGCGCGACTCGCCCTTGTAGCTGGCAGTCAGCTCATACTTGCCGTCTGGCAATTTGACATTCAAATAAGGTCCGGTATTGGAGGCATCAAATACTTTCTTATTGTCTTTATCAACAATCTGCACGGCGACATCAGACAGGAAGGCCTGATCCTTGAGGGCAGAAAATGTCATATGCAGGTTGTAATCCTTCTCGGCGCTCTTCATTTCATTTTGTTCGGCATTGCCAATGCCACCTGTCATATATTGCACAGATTCGTAGGTTTGGGCCTGTACTTGGGCAAGTACGGCGTTCACACTTCCGATTGTCAGACCCAGCGCCAGCGCAGAGGTGGCCAGAAAATTCTGGATATGACGGATTGAAAAGTGATTGTTGTTCATCAGATACTCCTTGTAAAGCAATCCCGACGGATAAACCTTCATCCGTCCTTTGGAATTTGGATAGCCGATTTAGTGTACGCAAAAAAAATGGCAATCTCGGTGCTCTGATGCGCGCTGAAATATTTTTAAAATAAAAGAAAGCCGGAACGCCATCATCGTGCAAACGCCATATCGCGCACGTTGCTGGCCCGTGGCCTTGATCTGAGTGCTCGTGATGTGTTTGAGCTAGAAGGTGACCATATTGCGACCGGATTGTTGCAAATGTCCTGCGACGATTGCAATGGGTGAAGAGGGGGGGCAACAAAAAAGGACTTGCCGATTTCTCGTAAGTCCTTGAATTTGTTGGTCGGAACGGAAGGATTCGAACCTTCGACCCCTTGCACCCCATGCAAGTGCGCTACCAGGCTGCGCTACGCCCCGACTAATTGTCGCTTAGCTTGTTTCTCGGAATGATTTGCTGCGGCACCTGGGGAAAGCGGTGTGTTAGTAAATGATTCCAGCTAAGTCGAGCATCATATCATTGTGACGAATTTTTTTCAATTATTCCTGGCCACTGCCTCAAAAATTTGTATTAAGCGGCCGCGCCGTCGTGTTTCTGGATATGCAGGGTGTCCAGGTCAGCTGCGGGCACACATCGCAAATTGACGGCATACATGGTTGTGCCATCAGGCTTGCGGCCAGTGGCAAAGGGTTCGATCCCGCAGGTCTGGCAAAACTGATGTTGAATCTGGTGCTTGTTGAATTCGTAGGTTTTCAATTGGTCTTTACCGCTACTTAACTCAAATTGCTCAGCGGGCACGAAAGTGAGCAATGAGCCGGTGCGTCTGCAAATGGAACAATTACAACTGATCGCTTCGGTCGGTAAATCCGCATTCACGGCAAATTCAACGGCGCCACAATGACAGCTTCCCTGATAAGACATATCACACTCCTGGTTGATTCGTTATTCATACCCGGGGAACCGGGCAGCACGTGCAGCCTGTCGGGTTTATATTTCAGGAGCCGATGCGTCGCAGCAATTGCTGGTAAGCCCGGTCAGCTGCGCTTCGTCTGGCAGTCGTTGAGGGTGCCAGGTAATAAGCCGAGAAGCTGGTGTGATACCGTTTTAACACGACGCGGGTACGCTTGTCAGCATGGCTGTACGCTTCTTTATAGTCCCGCTCCCAATTGCGATTGATCACACGATAGCAGCGCGTTCCTTCTTCATAAGACGTATGTGTCAACGATTCACAACGGCTAACAGCCGAAGGTGGGTATTTTTCAGCAAACGCTGCGGCTGTCGCAGTCAGCGTCTGGTCTGATTTCTGTTCCTGGGCTGTGTATTGCGCGAAAGGATCGGGCGGGGTAGAGGAGCAGGCTGCAATCAGGGCAAGGAGTGCGATGCCGACCGATTTTTTCAGGGCTGAAATCATTTTTGTATTTCCTGGAGAAAGACCGCTATTTTTATTCGGAACCTGTCTGTGCAGGAGTATAAACAATTTCAGATTATTCACATAGAAATATTCGCAGCCCGGTATCCTGACCGTCTTTCCGCCGCGACACCGCATCAGAATGACCATTCGAGGGCCCCGGGTCCGGCATTTACGGTGCCCGGAGTCCAGAGCCAGGATGCCAGAATTATTTTTTCACGATGGCTTCGATCTGCACAAGGATTTTGACCTCATCGGGAATGCCCATATCAATTCCCCAGTTCATACCCCAATTGGAGCGTTTGATTGTCGTTTCAAAGTCGCCTCCGCAAATGTTCTCTTTCAGAACGGGCTGGAAATAACAATTGTAATTGGTGTTCTTCAGCGTCACCGGATGGGTTTTGCCCAATAAGGTCAAATCACCGGTGACATTCGCCAATTTATTGTTTTGATAATCAAACGTTTTTCCCGCGAAAGTAATATCCGGATATTTTTCGACGTTGAAAAAGTCTGCGGATTTCAAGTGATCATCAAAATCTTTTGTACCGGAATTGACTGAGTTGGTGTCAATCTTGATATTGGCGCTTCCTTTATTCTGTTGGGGATCAGCTTCAATGGTTCCCTTAATGTCATCAAAGCGAATCCGCAAGGTGGAAGTTTTGAAATGAGTGACTTCAACAGTGACAAACGTGTGGCTCGGTTCGACCTCGTAGTTTGCAGTGTTGGCATGAGCGATGCCGGACAGCCCGGAAAAGAGTGCGGCAGCGATGGCGGCATTACGTAATACAGAGGTCATTCGAAACTCCCGAGATAAAGTGTTAAACGAGGCAGATCTTTGGCAAGCGCGACGCCTGAAGGATGACTTGCCTTGCTTATTAATTTATCATGATTTCATTCAGAAATTTGTCAGAATACGTTTTGATTGACGCTTTGCATGTGGTGGTGAGCACGGCAGGAACGGACGCTTATTTATGGCACAATGTCTCGTTTCAACCTGACCCATCCAGGTGGCGTTGGTCTCTCACGCACAAGTCAGGAACACAGAATTTATGAATGACAAATTATCCCGTGCCAGTTCCCCAGAGTCGGGCGTGACCTCGCTTAATGGGCAGACGTCGCCCATCTGGCACTCTGAAGCAGGCTTCGCCGAACCGTCTCGGCTGGAACGAGTGGACGATACGTTACGGGCCGATGAAGCTCTGAGAAAAATGCGCAATGGCATTGGCCTGCTCTGGTGTGGAGATTTTCACAATGCCCGCCAGTTGCTTCAGGCATTGGGCAGGCGTCTGGACCGGAAAAAAAAGCCTGGTCGGGATGGTCGCACATTGTCACTGAAAGAACGCTTTCATCAATATCGTCTGCAGCAGTCGCAACGCGCCAGGTTATTGGGATTATTATTGATTCGAATCGAGCCGGATAATACGATTGCGCTACGGCGGGCACCCGCCTGGCAGGCAGCGTTGGCTCAGGTGTATGGCCAGGCGCATGCGCCGATGCTGGTGTCTCTGCGGGAACTATTGGGCGTGGTTGGCGCGTTCGAGTGGCGCCGCAAGGGCGTGGCGATCGCGGGTTGCGATTGGCGAATTCATCCGCATTACGGCGTTTTTTCGCCTTCTCGAAGTGAATATCTGACGTTGATCAGGCAGGCGCCGTTGCCCGATGGCTGTCAGCGTGCATTCGATATTGGTACAGGGACCGGGGTGCTGTCAATCTTGTTGGCTGACAAGGGGGTGGCTCATATTATTGCGACCGACAGTTCAGCACGCGCGGTCGCTTGCGCGCAAGAAAATGTCGAGCGACTGGGTCTGCAATCGCAAATCACCATTGAGCAAAAAGATTTTTTTCCGGAAGGCAAGGCAGACCTGCTGGTATGCAATCCCCCTTGGCTGCCAGGCAAGGTGAGTTCATCGCTGGATGCCGCTGTGTATGACCCCGAGGAACAGATGCTGAATGGTTTTCTGCGGGAAGCGAGCCAACATTTGGCGCCCGGCGGGCAGATATGGCTCATCATGTCGGATTTGGCTCAGTTGCTTGGCTTGCGCGAGGCGGATGCGATACACCAGCGCTTTGCGGCCAGCGGCTTGCGGGTGGTGGCAGATTATTGCGCCAGGCCTGTGCACGGGCGTGCATACGACTCATCAGATCCACTGCATGAGGCCCGCGCTCAGGAGACCACGCATTTGTGGTGCCTGGTTCCTACTGACACTGAAAATTGATGAAGTACGTATCTTCTGCTGTACCGGTGCCAGTTGGATTGTGTTGTGAAACATTGACAGGCTTCTGATAGCCGCAGGTTTTCTGTGCGGTCTGCATGCACATTTCCCAATTTGGCGGTGTGTTCGCATTGGGTGAGCATTTGACCCCGTAATTGCCCCGGTCGACCACATCCAGTCCGCTGGACGCACAACCGGCCAGAACGACGGGCACAAGAAGCATTAGCAACTTTTTCATTCAACGACTCCTATAGTGGCTGTATTGTATCGGATTATGAATCCTGCACTTTTATTTTAATTAAATTCAGTTATAGTAGTATGAGAATATCCTGTAACGCATTGAATTGAACGTATGCATTCTGTCTATTGCGGGAAGTGATATGTTTGATTTTTATGCATTCCGTTACATTCAACTGTCGTTCTGTTGTTATTATGAGAGTCGTATAAGTTTTGTTTATCGTTTCTTAAAGGGGTTCTTTCATGAAAAAATTTCTCGTTCCCGCTATGATCGTTCTCGCAACTGCAGCTTCAGTAAATGCACAAGCTGCAAAGCCTTCTGACAATCTGTCCCGGCATGCGCTGGGCGAGGCAAAAGATACCCGTTCGGCCTGGGCGAAATCTCAGGACATGTATATTGAACCTACTCTGCGCATGACAGAAACAACCGTGCCAGTCACGCCCGATCAGGCTCAACAGCAAAACATGAACGTACAGGCTGTGCCAGCCGGCTCAGTGCCCGCGACCGGTACCAGCCAGACAACCGTCATCGGACCGAATGGCCAGCCCGTGCCTGCACAAGGTAATAACGGTGCGCCTGTTCAGGACCTGTCACGCCCACAACCCTGATGACTTCCGGTGTGAGTGCACGCTGATTCACCAGAGTTCAAAGCGCGGCCCTGATTGCTGCGATTGTATGATCTGAGGCTACCCTCTGCCAAAGCGGGTGGCTGGCGAAATCGAAAACGGTAACGTTGACGCGTTACCGTTTTTTTGTCGCCTGTCGGACAGGCAAGTGTGGCGTGGATGGTTCAAATTCATCACAAACCGTGGCGTTTTTCCAACGGATCGGAAATAACGCAGCGATTTTTTAATCTCAGGCAGCCCGGCCAAATGAGCTCATCTGCTTATCATTTTGTCTTTTGGTGAGTAGCAATGAACACGGTCAATGAGGCAAGGTCGGGCAAGCGCGAAGGAGAGTGGCTGGCGCAATACTCTGAGTTGTTCGATACGATCGAAAGCACGCCATTGACGCAGGAACAGCGGCGCGCATGTGTTTCCGATTCTCTCGCCACTCTGGTTCTTGCCGGTGCAGGTACCGGTAAAACAAGTACACTCACCGGCCGCGTGGCATTTCTTGTTGAGCACGGTTTTGCCGCGCCTGAAAATATTCTGTGCCTGGCATTTGCTCGCGAAGCGGCGCGGGAAATACAGGATCGTTTGCACAGACGCCTGGGAGGCCGCCTTGCGCTGGGCGGATTTACCGCCAGCACGTTTCACAGCCTGGGCCTGCGTATTGTTGAACAGGTTGATAACCGACGTCCTGCCTTAACGAAGCTCAGTGATGATTGCGCGAGCTTATACGAATTCGTGCAGACACAGATACAGAAACTGACAAGCGCTTCGACCGAGTATGCTCAAGTGCTGTTCGATTATTTTGCATTGATCGAGCCGGCTGTTGTGCTTTCTTGTGAATACGCCCATCGAGATCAATATGAAGAAGCGATTGCGTTGCGCCTGATCAGAACGCTGCGGGGAGAATCGGTCAAAACACCCTTTGACTGTCTGGTCGCCAATGCGCTCAGTCTGATGGGCATGACCTATCATTATCGACGCCATTATCCACAGCCCGTGTTTATTGCGAAGCGACGGCCGTATCGCAGTACGTTTTATCTGCCCGATGGCGACATTTATATTGATACTTTTGACTGCATCGCTGGCGGCGCCGGCACAAGCGAAGCCGCCAGACACGCCCGCCTGTATGCCCGTATTCATCGGCACTATGGCAGCCGTCATATCGTGCTGTGGGAAGATGCCGGCTATGTGAAAAATATTGAGTCTCTGATGGGTGCCTTGCAGCGGAAGCTGGTCGAGTTTGATGTTTGCGTACCGTCGCTGACTGAACGACACCGGGCGCAGCGGCATCGTGAGTTCATTCAGATATTGAGCAGCTCCGATCGGTGGTCGTTGTTAATGAACGAGCTTGCCGGTTTGCTCCCTTTGTACCGCCAGCGGATCAGACTGGAACAGGGTATGAGCGGCGCCTGCATGCAGTCTGATTCGAGCGGTGTGGCATCGGCAGAAAATTTCGCTCGTCTAAAGGTTCCCATGCGCACGGTACATTCACGCCGGCAGGCTATCATCATGGCGTTGCTGGCGCCACTGGCGCAAGCCTATAGCGCTCATCTGCAGGTACGAGGGGAAATCGATTTTGATGACATGATCGCGCGTGCGACTGAATATGTCAGGCAAGGACGCTTTGCCATCCCGTGGCAGGACATTCTGATCGACGAATTCCAGGATATTTCCTCTGCGCGTTTTGCATTAATTGCAGCCATGATCGAGCAGAGGCCGGGGTTGCGCCTGTTCTGTGTGGGCGATGACTGGCAGGCCATTTACCGGTTTGCAGGAAGCGATATTCGTTATAGCACCCAATTTGCCGAACGTGTTCACCCTAAGTGTCGTGTGGTCCCGCTTAGTCGCACGTTTCGATTTAATCAGGCCTTGTGCAACGTGAGCAGTCGGTTTCTCATGAAGAACCCCAGTCAGAATCGAAAGCAGCTACATGCTGTTCGTCATGAAGATGGTGCGGTGGTCTCGGTAGTTCGTCAGAGGTCAGGGCTGGCTGTACTTCTGTCGCGTTTGCATCAGTCCTGTTGGATTGCACCGTCTGATAATGACGAAGGTGAAAGTGGATTGAGTCTGTCAAACGCAGCGTCTATGGCTGAGCCCGTACACACTTGCACTAACAAGGCCAGACGGTCGGTACTGCTGCTTGCGCGGTTTGTGCATTTGTTGCCGGATGAATCTCTGCTACAGGAATATAAGCGGCATTATCCCGCTTTAAGTATTATGAGCAGCACGGTTCATGCTTCCAAGGGATTGGAAGCGGATTATGTGTTCATATTGAATATGGAGCAGGGCCCTTACGGATTTCCGGCGGCCAAGGTGACCGATAACGTGCGCGAAGCCTTTCTGCCTGAGTCGGAGCAATTTGAGGATGCAGACGAACGGCGGCTTTTCTATGTGGCATTGACGCGCGCAAGAAAACACGTGTGGCTGCTGGTGCCCGACGAAAAAGCGAAAAGATCTGCTTTTGTTCAGGAGCTGTTGCGCGACAATCGATCCGTTGTCGATGCGAGCGCACGCTTCGCGATTCGCCGGGATTATTTTCTGCACAGATCGCCAGGCGACGTGCCCCCTTGCAATATTACAATTGGCATGTTGGCGCGTTGCTTCGACAGATGGCCTGTCACCAAGTACCTCAGGGATCGAGTTTTAGCTCACGTGCAGAAACTGACGATCACCGGCGTAATTGATAAAATCCAGCGCAATATGGTAGGCCTCGATATCGGCACAGAAGAAAAGAACCGTATCTCCTGAATCCATATTGGCCAGGATCGCCTCCATTTCATCTTCTATCGGCTCGTCTTCAAGGCCCAGGCTGGCAATATGAATTTGTCCATCCTGCTCAAAGCGCTCCGGCGGCACAATCTCAGGGATACGGTCAAAGTCGACATCCGCCACCAGCAGGTAAATATCCAGTGCCAGACCGTTTACCTGAGTCAGGACCTGAATGCCATTATGTATCGCCCGGACGGGGCTGGTTTCAATACCTGGTTCACCCATGATGATTTATTGCGATAACAGTGAGGTAGGAGGAGGGGCATCGGCCGGAACGGCGGGTGCGCCTTTGTAATGACCTTGGTGAACACAGCCGGAAAGCGCGATGAGGATAGCAGACAATGCTACAAATTTTTGCATAATGGTAAAGTACCTGGAGGAGGGGCTGGCGGGAATCGCTACAATATCATTGTAATACGAACTGGGCCTCCCGATCCATGACAAGAAAAATTGTCCATATTGATATGGATGCGTTTTATGCTTCTGTCGAGCTGCGCGAGAATCCGCAACTGCGAGGCTTGCCTGTGGTTGTCGCATGGGATAGCATTCGGTCCGTGGTCGTGGCTGCATCTTATGAGGCACGCAAATATGGTTTGCGTTCTGCAATGTCCGTCAGGCGGGCTCGTGAGCTGTGTCCTCATGCGATCTATATTGCACCGAATTTTATGTTGTATCGCGAAGTATCCCGCCAGGTGCGCAGCATTTTTCAGCAATACACCGACCGCATCGAACCGCTATCGCTGGACGAGGCGTATCTGGATGTCACAACCAATCACAAGAATATTGCGTCGGCAACGGAAGTAGCCCGGCGCATACGTGAAGACATTTTTCTTCAAACATCGCTGACTGCATCTGCTGGTGTGGCACCCAACAAGTTTCTGGCCAAGATCGCTTCGGACTGGAACAAACCCAATGGCATGTGCGTCATCCCGCCCTCCAAAGTGCAATTGTTTTTGCAGGATCTCCCGCTGGAAAAAATACCGGGGGTAGGTCGCGTCACGCTGGCGAAATTTCATCGACTGCAGATGAAGACGGTGGGCGATCTTCGACAGCGAAGCGAGTGGGAGTTGTCCTATCATTTTGGCCGTTACGGGCGGCGCCTGTACGAACTGGCGCGCGGCATCGACCTGCGTGAAGTCGATGGCAACCAGGAATCGCAGCAGGTGTCGACCGAAACCACGTTCGATCGCGATTTGCCCTTTGCGCAATTGAGCGCGCCGCTGGATGCGATTGCCCAAAAACTGTGGGATCAATTGTTGCGCAAGCGCAAGTTCGGGCGTACCGTCACGCTCAAGCTGAAGACAGCATCGTTCAGGATTGTCACGCGCTCACAAACGTATTCGAACCCGCTTTACTCGCTGGACGACGTCCGGCAGGCAGCGGCGATGTTGCTGGATCGGATAGAGTTGGAGAAGCGTTCGATGCTTTATCGGCTGATTGGCCTGGGCGTCAGTACGTTTGCCGAAGTAGCCGAGGATGAATTGCAGATGTCATTGCTGTGAGGGATGGGACGGCAGCAGTGCACGCACGCGGGATAAATTGTGTTCATGCTTGTGTTCATGTGTCGTGCATCCGATGCCGCCGTCGGGATGACTGAGCTTAAGGCTTGATGCGGTCCTTGAGGCGTTTGGACAGTTCAGCCATATCGGTTCGACCCGCCAGCTTTTGCTTGAGAACGGCCATGGCTTTCCCCATAATGGCCGGTCCGGTCACACCCTCTGCCGTGACCTGGGTCAGTGCAGCATCAATGGCTTCCTGCACTTCCTGCTCGGATGCGGCTTCGGGCAAAAATTCTTTCAGTACGTCCAGCTCGGCTTTTTCAGCGTCTGCCGTTTCTGTCCGGCCGGCGTTCTCGAACGCAGCGATGGACTCCTTGCGCTGTTTGACCTGTTTTTCAATGATGGCAAGTACCTGATCGTCGCTCAATTCGACGCGGTCATCAATTTCTTTTTGTTTGATAGCGGCCTGCAGAAAACGCAATGTACCCAGGCGGGCTGTCTGCTTGGCGCGCATAGCCTCTTTGACAGCATCTGAAATGGCGACTTTAAGAGAAGAAGACATGGAATTATTCCGGGAGTGGTAAGATTGATCGTATATTATGGCACAACTTTTTCGGAGACATATATGACGGAAATAAAGACTTCCCAGATTCTACTTCCGGAAGATCAAGTGCACGGACAGCTATTTTATATTCTGCATGATGAGAATGCACAGCTGTCGAATCTGCCTTTTCTGCTGGGTGCGATTCGTACTGAATTTCCACAATCGGTCATTCGGATTGCCACGATCAGCCTGAACGAAAACGAGGCCTGGCTGAACACGGACGATAGCGAAGCGGATGAACAAAACGCGGCGCAACTGGCCGCGCAATTGAAATCACTGGAGCATGACATCCAGACTGCTCAACATGCTGATGGCGTGTTGAGCGAAGCCACGGCGGTGATCGGCGTGGGAAGGGCGGGAAGCCTGGTGTTGGGACTGACTTTGCTGGATGTGCCCATCGCCGGCAGACTGATTACCTTTGGCGCGCAGTTTCCTACGTATCCGCTGGAACTGTCACTGGATACAACGATTCATCTGCTCCATGCCGACCGTGATCCGACGGTGTCTTCTGATATGGCTCGCGAGGCGCACGAAAGGATGGCGCTGTTGCAGGCTGACGCCACGATTGATATCGCCATGAATTCTGCGCAATCGTTCAGCGAAGTGTTGATCGGAAAAATGTTTGAGCGCCTGAAAACATGCGTACCACTGCGGTACTGGCGTCATGCAGGGGAGGGGGATGGTGAAGACGATCAGGCTCAGGGCGAGGCGCCGCGCGCACCGGTACATTGATCGGTAAAAGCGGGCAGCAGGCAATGCATATCGCCTGCTGCAAACTTGTTTACAGCAAGGTTGGGTAATCCTCTTGTACCATATGGCGCACGCGCACCGCATCGGCAAAGCGCGTCAGTCCGCCGTCTGCATTCAGCAGCACAACCGCTACCGGCCGGTGATCCATTTCGGTCATCATGACCAGGCAGTCTCCCGCCTCACGAATGTAGCCGGTTTTTGAGATTTGTATATTCCAGTTATTATTGCGGATCAGCCGATTGGTATTCCTGTAGCGCTGTTCGCGACCATTGCTGGTCACAATTTCATATTTGTCGCTGGTGGTGTATTCGCGAATCAGGGGCTGTTGGTGTACCGCCTGCATCAGTCGCACGAGATCGCGGGGCGAGGACACATTTTGCGGAGACAGGCCTGTCGGTTCAACAAAACGCGTGCGCGTCATGCCCAGCAGGCGTGCCTTGGCATTCATTTCGCGCACAAACGCATTCATGCCACCAGGATAGGTGCGGCCCAGGGCGTGAGCGGCACGGTTCTCTGAAGACATGAGTGCAAGATGCAGCAGCTCGCTGCGCGTCAATACGGTTCCCACTGACAGGCGGGACGAGGATTTTTTGACTCTGTCGATATCGTCCGCCGTTACGACAATTTGCTCGTTCATATTCAGGTTGGCGGTCGTGATGATCAGTGCTGTCATCAATTTGCTGATGGAGGCGATAGGCCGGATGACATCGGCATTTTTGGAATAAAGAATTCGATTATCAGTCAGGTCAACCACATAGGCTACCTGGGAGCGTACAATACCGCCATTGTCGGCCTGGCCGACCACTGTACTGGCCAGCGGCAGGGCATCATAAGCCTGAGCGCTGTCGTCTTCCTGAGCGAAACCGGAAACGGGTACAATAGAGCCCGTAGCCAGCACGACGGCCAGACACGCAGTCAGCGTTTTTTTAAGATATTTTTGCATAGGATCGTCACGGACAAAAATTTTGATCAGGGTCGCTGCAATTATAAATAAAATTTCAAAAAAAATATATTTATTAACGGGTTAGGCGCGATATCTAAATTCCTTATTAAGTGATGCGAGATCTGGGATCTCGTTGAATTGATATTAGAATGGCAGACGAAGGCAGAATATAAAGACAAAATCACCTAAATTCGGTGATTTGTGGCTAATTTGTATCAAAAATTTTCAGAGACAAAAAATCGGCAGGAATGTCGTCTTCGATGGGAAGTGCGCCAGGTAAATACCGCAATTTGCAGCTTATTGCGCATATAAAAGGGCCGGAGCGATAAAATAATGCATTCCCGTTCAGGCCCTTTTCATTTATTCCGGTTTTTATTGTGTCAGACACTCAACATCAACACCAGATTGCATACGGCTGCGCCGCGTTGACCCCTTTTCAGAAAGAGCGCCTGCTGGCGGCCTTTGCCAAGGCCGGGCTGCCCGTGCAGGACGTAAACGCACGCTATGAACACCATATTTTCGTCCAGGAAGCCCTGGACGAGCAGGAACAGCAACGCTTGACGCAATTGCTGGACTATGGCGTTGCGCCGACTGCAGGGCTGGCGCAGGATGGGCTGGTTCTTCGCGTGCTGCCGCGGTTGGGCACGCTCTCGCCATGGGCGAGCAAGGCGACCGACATCGCGCACAATTGCGGCCTGTCAGCTGTTCGTCGTATAGAGCGCGGTATCGAATATCGATTTGTGCTCAAAAAAGGTCTGCTGGGTGCAAAAAAAATCACGCCCGAACAGCATGCGCTGATTGCTTCCCTTATTCATGATCGGATGACGGAAACCGTGGTGGATGCGGCCTTTGATGCGTCTGTGCTGATGAAAACGTTGCCGGGCAAGCCGTTATCGCAAATTGCTGTACTGGCAAAGGGCAAGGTTGCGCTCGAAGAGGCCAATGAAGCACTGGGTCTGGCATTGTCGCCGGTGGAAATTGATTATTTGCTGACCTCTTTCAAAGAGCTGGGGCGAGACCCCACCGATGTCGAGTTAATGATGTTCGCCCAGGCCAATAGCGAGCATTGCCGGCACAAAATATTCAATGCCAGTTGGGAAATCGACGGCCAGAAAATGGATAAGACTCTGTTTGGCATGATTCGCGACACACATGCGGCTCAGCCCCAGGGAACGGTTGTTGCCTATTCCGATAACGCAGCTGTTATGGAAGGCGGATCGGCCAGCCGGTTTTTTGCCGGATACGGTGGTAACGAACAGGCAGTATCGGCGCCTCAATACGGCAGCCACACGCGCTTGACGCATACCCTAATGAAAGTGGAAACCCACAATCACCCAACGGCCATCGCACCGTTTCCTGGTGCGGCCACCGGCGCAGGCGGGGAAATCCGGGATGAGGGCGCGACAGGCCGCGGGTCCAAGCCGAAAGCCGGGCTCACCGGTTTTACGGTGTCCAACCTGAATTTGCCGGAGATCGCCGAGTCACGCGAAGCCACGCCCTATGGTATGCCTGATCGCATTGCCAGCCCGCTCGATATCATGGTCGAGGGTCCGATTGGCGGGGCGGCGTTCAATAACGAATTTGGTCGTCCCAATTTGCTGGGCTATTTCCGAACATTTGAACAGACGGTCGATGGCGTGCGCTGGGGCTATCACAAGCCTATTATGATTGCCGGTGGTTTGGGCAGCATCGACGCGGCGCTCACCCACAAAGACGTCATCCCTGGCGAAGCCCTGCTGATTCAGCTTGGCGGGCCTGGCATGCGTATCGGCATGGGCGGCGGTGCTGCCTCGTCCATGAGTGCGGGTTCCAATACTGCACAACTGGATTTTGATTCGGTACAACGGGGCAACCCCGAGCTGGAACGCCGTGCGCAGGAGGTCATTGACCGTTGCTGGCAATTAAAGGAAGACAACCCGATCATTGCCATTCATGACGTCGGCGCAGGCGGTTTGTCCAATGCGTTCCCGGAACTGGTGAATGATGCCGGTCGTGGCGCGATTTTCGATCTGCAACAGGTGCACCTTGAAGAATCGGGCCTGTCTGCGGCCGAGATCTGGAGCAACGAGGCGCAGGAACGCTATGTGCTGGCCATACTCCCCGCAGACCTGCCGCGTTTCGAAGCGATTGCCGCTCGCGAGCGTTGTCCTTTTGCCGTGGTTGGCGTAACCACGACTGACCGTCATTTGAAAGTTTCCGATGGCGAAGGTCTGCCTGGACATACGCAGGTACAAGCGGCCGCAGCTGGTGTTATTGCACCAGTCGATGTGCCCATGGATGTCATTCTGGGCAAGTTGCCGCGCATGGAGCGCCAGGCAACCCACGCGCCGCGCACACTGGTCGATATGGACGTGACAGGACTGAATCTGGCCGACGTGGCAACTCAGGTCATGCGACACCCCACGGTCGCCAATAAATCGTTTCTGGTCACCATTGGTGACCGCACGGTCGGCGGCTTATGCTCCCGGGATCAAATGGTTGGTCCGTGGCAAGTGCCCGTAGCCGATTGCGCGGTGACTCTGGCCGATTATGAATCGGTGCGCGGCGAAGCCATGGCCATGGGCGAGCGCACGCCGCTGGCGATCGGCAATGGGCCGGCATCGGGCCGCATGGCGGTCGCAGAGGCGCTGACCAATCTGGTGGCAGCCGATGTCGCTTCACTTGAAGCAATCAAATTGTCTGCAAACTGGATGGCTGCCTGCGGTTTTGAGGGGCAGGATGCCGATCTTTTTGATACGGTACAGGCTGTTTCTGTATTGTGCCAGGACATCGGACTGTCTATCCCGGTCGGGAAGGATTCGCTCTCCATGCGCACGCGTTGGGATGAAGAGGGGCAGGGTCGGGAAGTGGTTGCGCCGGTGTCGCTGGTCGTATCTGCCTTCGCGCCGGTTACCGATGTGCGCAAAACGCTGACGCCGCAACTCATGACCGATCAGGGTGAGACGACCCTGATCCTGCTTGATCTGGGGCAAGGTCAGCAACGAATGGCGGGGTCTGTCTTATCCAATGTAATTGATCAATATGGCTCAGTTGTTCCCGACATTGACGACCCGGCGCTGCTTAAAACGTTCTTTCTGACAATCCGTAATTTGGTGGAGCGTGGGCTGATCCTGGCCTATCACGATCGTTCTGATGGCGGGCTGCTGGCGACGGTCGCCGAGATGGCATTTGCCGGCCATGTGGGCGTGTCCATCAACCTGGATATGCTCACTTTTGATGAAGCGTCTGCCGACTGGGGGGATTACAAAATTCGTCCCGAGCAAGTTGCTGTTCAGCGCGATGAGCTGACTGTGAAGGCGCTTTTCAATGAGGAAGCCGGCGCGGTTATTCAAGTGCGTGCAGAACAGCGCGACGAAGTGCTGCAGGCCTTGCGTGAAGCAGGGCTCTCGCGCATTTCAAATGTGATCGGCGCACCCAATACGTCCGATCAGATCGAATTTTATCGCGATGGCCGCCGTATTTTCGGCCTGGATCGCGTCGAGTTGGGCAAGGCCTGGAGCCAGGTTACTTATGAAATCATGAAACGGCGTGATAATCCCGCCAGTGCGCTGGCCGAGTCCAATATTTGGGACGACCGTGATGATCCGGGGTTGAATGCTGTGGTTGATTTCGACCCGCAAGAGCAGGTCGCGGCGCCTTATATTTCAAGTGGCATTCGGCCCAAGATCGCCATTTTGCGCGAGCAAGGGTGCAATAGCCAGGTAGAAATGGCCTGGGCATTCGACAAATCCGGGTTTGACGCCTACGATGTTCATATGACCGATCTGCTGTCCGGCCGCACTTCGCTGAAGGACTACCAGGCCATGGTCGCTGTCGGAGGCTTCAGTTATGGTGACGTATTGGGTGCCGGCGAAGGCTGGGCACGCACCATTCGTTACAACACAGCGCTGTCAGAACAGTTCGCGGCGTTTTTCTCGCGATCTGATATTTTCGCCCTGGGTGTCTGCAACGGGTGTCAGATGATGGCCACGCTGGCCGACATGATTCCGGGCGCCCAGGACTGGCCGCGTTTTACCTACAATCAGTCAGCCAAATACGAGGCACGCTTAAGTCTTGTGGAAATTACCGACTCCCCATCTATTTTCTTTACGGGCATGCAGGGCAGTCGACTGCCCATCGCCGTTGCCCATGGGGAAGGATTTGCCGATTTCGGCTTACAGGGGAAAATCGACGCTGTTCAAACGGCGGTCCGCTATGTGTCCAACAAGGGATTCATTACTGAAGCCTATCCTGCCAATCCTAATGGGAGCCCCCGGGGAATTGCGTCGGTGACCACGGCAGACGGCCGGTTTACCATCATGATGCCGCACCCCGAGCGCGTGACGCGCAATGTCATGATGTCCTGGCATCCCGAGCGCTGGGGCGACAAAGACACGGGCGGTGATTACACGCCATGGATGCGCATGTTCATGAACGCCCGTAAATCGTTGGGTTAATGCGTGACGGGTTTCGCAGATCAAGGTTAAATTTCCCGCGATCTGCGCAACCCGGTTGATTCGGTGCGGGCGCAAGCGTATAATTTTGCTTTGCGCCCGGAGTTATTTCATGCGTCTCATTCAAAAAGCGCTTACCTTTGACGATGTTCTTCTGGTACCTGCGTACTCAAATGTGTTGCCACGCGACACGTCTCTCAAAACCAAACTCACCCGAAATATCACACTGAATATTCCGCTGGTATCCGCTGCGATGGATACGGTCACCGAAGCGCGTCTGGCGATTGCGATGGCTCAGGAAGGGGGAATCGGCATTATTCACAAGAACATGACGGCAGACGAGCAGGCTGCCGAGGTGGCGCGCGTCAAGCGCCACGAGTTCGGTATTGTGATTGATCCGGTTTCAGTGACACCTGATATGAAGGTGCGCGATGCCATTGCCCTGCAGAAAAAGCATGGCATTTCCGGTCTGCCGGTTGTTGATAACGGCAAGGTTGTTGGAATCGTAACAAACCGGGACTTGCGTTTCGAAGACCGCCTGGATGTGCCCCTGACATCAGTCATGACGCCCAAAGATCGGCTGATTACCATGCACGAAGGCGGCACGCTCAGTGAAGCGCAGGCGCTGATGCACAAATACCGGCTGGAACGTGTGCTTATCGTCAATGACGATTTTGAGTTGCGTGGCCTGGCGACGGTCAAGGATATTGTCAAGAATACCGAACATCCCAATGCCTGCAAAGACGAATTCGGCCAGTTGCGCGTGGGCGCAGCGGTCGGTGTCGGCGAGGGCACCGAAGAGCGCGTGCGCAAGCTGGCGGAGGCTGATGTCGACGTTATCATCGTAGATACCGCACATGGCCATTCACAGGGTGTGCTTGACCGAGTGCGCTGGGTCAAACAGAATTTCCCCGATATTGACGTCATTGGCGGCAATATAGCAACCGCGGAGGCTGCCAAGGCGCTGGTTGAAGCGGGTGCCGACGGCGTCAAAGTAGGGATCGGGCCAGGTTCAATCTGCACCACCCGTATTGTTGCCGGTGTCGGCGTTCCGCAGATCACGGCGATTTCTGATGTTGCCAAGGCGCTGGAAGGCACTGGTGTGCCATTAATTGCAGACGGCGGCATCCGTTATTCGGGTGATGTCTCCAAGGCGCTGGTTGCCGGCGCATTCGCCTGCATGATGGGCGGCATGTTTGCCGGTACGGAAGAGGCGCCTGGTGAAGTCGTTTTGTTCCAGGGGCGGTCCTATAAATCCTATCGTGGCATGGGTAGCCTGGGCGCCATGGAGCAGGGTTCGGCAGATCGTTACTTCCAGGATCCGGCCAATAACGCCGACAAACTGGTGCCTGAAGGCATTGAGGGTCGTGTACCCTACAAAGGTAGTGTGCTGGCCATTATTTACCAGCTTGTGGGGGGTATTCGCGCTTCGATGGGTTATTGCGGTTGCGCAACCATCGATGAAATGCGCACCGTCCCGCAATTTGTGGAAATTACCTCTGCTGGTGTGCGCGAGTCGCATGTCCATGACGTGCAAATCACCAAAGAAGCGCCAAACTATCGCGCTGATTAAGTTCACTTAATAGGATCTGCGGATATCGCGGTATTTGTTTAAGCGTTCCGGTTTTGTAATTGAAACCCGGGTTCTGTACCAGCAGGCCCGGGTTTTTGTTATTTTGCGGCGCATGCGGCCAGCGCACTTGCCACAAGGTCCGGTGCCAGCACGGGGGCAGAATGCGAACTGGCCAAGCTCATGTGCAGCCAGTCTGATTGCATCTGCGCCCAGTCGCGTGAAGCGGCTACCGGCCTGTATGCCGGTTCGGTGCAGGAAAGGTAGCAACATTGCAAACCCGCGCCCGGCGTACTCTTCAGATTCAACGCGCTGGCATAGGTCGCCAGCGGATGAGGTGTGAGGCGTTGTTGAACCCATGCATAATTTTCACTCTCTTTTGGAATACCCAGATGGACCGGATCGGGTGGCGGAATGCCGGCGCCTGCACCCGCTGACATGGTGATGGCATCGACGACTTTTTCAGGCAGGGTATCAAATGTAGATTGCCCGGACGGCAGCAGAAATGCGTCCAGATAGATCAGGCGATCCAGATGGGCAGCGATCCGATCTGCTACGCCGGTTATTACCAGACCGGCAAAGCTGTGGCCAACCAGGATCACATTGGTCAGTGGCTTGTCGGGGTGTTGTGTCAATGGGCGCTCTGGTGCGCAGGGCGACTGGCGGGTGCCGGCTGTATCGGCGTTTTCAATAGGCAGCAGGGCGGGCGAAGATTGCGGATGCAAAATCGCCTGTTCAATATCATTTATAAACGTATCGAGTGTGACGCTGTTGGATAACAGCGAAGCACGTTCGCCCAACCCGGTCAATGTGGGGATATATACCGTGTGCCCCTGGCTGCGCAGTATTCTGGCGACCTCGTTCCACACCCAGGCGCCGTGCCACGCGCCATGCACCAGCATGAAGGTTTTAGGGGGATGGAAAGGGGATTGCTCGGGTTCTGTCTCTGTGTGTCTCATGGATTGCCTGCCATTCGCGGGTTTTCGGGCTTCACAACCATTATAATGTCGTCTTTCCATTCTTTTCTTTTGTCCTCAGGCGGATATAGCATGCATCAGCGGATTCTGATTCTCGATTACGGTTCACAGGTTACCCAACTCATTGCACGACGCGTGCGCGAAGCAGGGGTGTTTTGTGAAATACATCCCGGTGATGTCGACGCGGCCTTTCTTGAGGAACAGCAAGGTCTGGGCCTCAAAGGGGTTATTCTGTCAGGCAGTCACTCGTCTGCCTACGACGAAGCATCGTTGAAGGTGCCACAAAAGGTGTTCGAACTGGGCGTACCGGTATTGGGCATCTGTTACGGCATGCAGGCCATGGCGTCACAACTGGGTGGCACGGTCAGTTGGTCTGATCATCGCGAGTTCGGCTATGCTGAAGTCCGCGCGCATGGCCACACCGCGCTGCTCAAGGATATTGCTGATTTTGTCACGCCCGAAGGGCATGGCATGCTGAAAGTCTGGATGAGTCATGGCGACAAGGTGACCGAATTGCCTGAAGGCTTTGTGCTCATGGCCTCAACGCCTTCATGCCCGATTGCTGGTATGGCCGATGAAACACGCCACTTCTATGGCGTCCAGTTCCACCCCGAAGTGACACACACAACGCAGGGTCGCGCCTTGTTGAATCGCTTTGTCAACGACATTTGTGGTTGCAGTAACGACTGGAACATGCCCGATTATGTTGAAGAAGCCGTGGCACGCATTCGTGAGCAAGTTGGAACAGACGACGTTATCCTTGGATTGTCAGGTGGTGTGGATTCATCCGTTGCAGCTGCGCTGATTCACAAAGCCATCGGCGATCAGCTGACCTGCGTTTTTGTTGATCATGGGTTGCTGCGTCTGAATGAAGCCGAGCAGGTCATGACGATTTTCGGCGAACATCTTGGCGTCAACGTGATTCACGTGGATGCCACTGATGCGTTCATGGGTAAGCTGGCTGGTGAAACCGATCCGGAAAAGAAACGCAAAATTATTGGCCGCGAATTTGTAGAAGTCTTCCAGGAAGAGGCCGGCAAACGCAAAAGCGCCCGCTGGCTGGCCCAGGGCACCATTTATCCTGATGTTATTGAATCGGCCGGCGCCAAAACCGGCAAGGCCGTTGCAATCAAATCACACCACAACGTGGGTGGCCTGCCCGATACGCTGAACCTGCAACTGCTTGAGCCGCTGCGCGAACTGTTCAAGGACGAAGTTCGTGAACTGGGACTGGCGCTGGGCTTGCCGCATCATATGGTCTATCGTCACCCATTCCCCGGACCGGGCCTGGGCGTACGGATTCTGGGTGAAGTGAAGAAAGAATATGCTGACTTGTTGCGCAAGGCAGATGCCATTTTCATCGAAGAATTGCGCAATGCCACTGACGAAGAAACCGGCAAGACCTGGTATGACTTGACATCCCAGGCCTTCGCGGTCTTTCTGCCGGTCAAGTCCGTGGGCGTCATGGGTGATGGCCGCACATATGACTACGTGGTCGCACTACGTGCCGTGCAAACCTCCGACTTTATGACGGCCGACTGGGCCCAATTGCCGTATTCACTGCTGGCGCGGGTGTCCTCGCGCATTATCAATGAGGTGCGCGGGATCAATCGCGTGGTTTACGATGTATCCAGCAAACCGCCTGCGACCATTGAGTGGGAGTAGGTTTTCTTTCCAACGGATTGAGTTTATCGGGTCAGTAGAAGTCGCCATTGATGATGCGTTTGATATTGTCAATGGCGTTTTCCGTGGCGCGCACACCCCCTCATCAAAAACGTGCGCGATACACCTTTGGTATCAGACAAATTGGGCTGCTGTGTGGCCAGCCTGAAGCCTCAGTTGATGCGCGCCAGAGCAGTCATCATTGCTGATGTCCAGTTAATCCCAGGCAGGAGCCAAGCCGTCGGGACTGACTTCACGGCCATTGCGTTCCAGTGCAGCGATTTGGGCCATATCGTCGGCGTCAAGCTTCAGGTCTCGTGCAAGCAAGTTACTGGCCAGATTTTCACGTTTGGTTGAGGATGGAATCACCGCGTAGCCCAGTTGCAGTGCCCAGGCCAAAGTCACCTGTGCCACCGTCGCCTGATGCTTTTCGGCAAGCTTGACCAGGACCGGGTCTTTCAGTACTTTGCCATAGGCCAGAGTCATGTACGAGGTGACTGCAATATCCTGTTCCTTGAGGAAAGCCGTCAGCTTGTCATTTTGCAAGTAAGGACTCAGTTCGATCTGGTTAGTTGCGATTTCTTTCTTGCCAACTGCGGCGATCGCTTGCTTGGTCAGCGCTATATTAAAATTGGAAATGCCGATCTGGCGCGTCAGGCCCAGTGCCTTGGCTTCAGCCAACGCTTCCATATATTCAGTCAGTGCCACGTCATTGGCAGGAGCAGGCCAGTGGATCAAAGTCAGGTCTACGTAGTCGGTGCGCAGTTTTTGCAGGCTGTCGCGCAGGCTGGGAACCAGCTTGTCTTTCGCATAGTTGTCGGTCCAGATTTTAGTGGTCACGAACAACTCAGCGCGATTGACACCGCTTTCCGAAAGAGCTTGGCCAACATCGGCTTCATTGCCATAGATTTGTGCGGTATCGACAGCGCGGTAGCCAAGTTCAAGGGCGGTGCGAACCGAGTCGATGACGGTCTGGCCTTGCAGTCGGAAAGTGCCAACGCCAAAGGAAGCTATAGTGCTCATAGTGAGGCTCCTAAAAAATAGAATGTGCAAGCTTTGTGAGCTTGGTGGTGATAAATGGTCTGCTATAGCGTGTAGTTTGCCGCTTTAATCTTTGATAATTAAGCCCTTTATTTAATAAATATACTTGAATTAAAATCAAATATAAGTCTGCCTTGAAAGCGTCATCCAGCCTGCCAAATGCGGCAAGCGCTTGCGCTACGACCTGTTTTGCAACCATGTTGCAATCAGCCAAGGCATTTGCTTAGATCCATAAGGCTTTTTTCATAATCTGTAGTATGCTTGTTTGATTTTTGTAAATTAAGCCTTTTATTAAACAAATTCTTTTGATTTACATTCAATAATGAAAACGACGCTGGACGAGTTACAGACATTTGTCGCTGTTGTGGATACGGGATCGCTGACCGCCGCATCGGAATTGCTTGATCTCACAATCTCTGCCACAAGCCGCACGCTTGGAAGACTGGAAGAAAAGCTGCAGACAACGTTGCTGAGGCGGACTACCCGACGCCTGGAGTTGACTGAAGAAGGGGCAGTTTTCTTGCAGCATGCCCGTGCCATTCTGGCCTCGGTGGATGAGGCTGAAGAGCAGATGGCCACGCGGCGCTTGCGCCCGGCAGGACGCTTGCGGGTGGATGCGGCGACTCCGTTCATGTTGCATGCGCTCGTGCCTTTGCTGGAAGGTTTCCGTACGCGTTACCCCGAGATAGAGCTGGAGCTCAATTCTAACGAAGGAATTATTGACCTGATTGAAAAGCGTACAGACGTGGCGTTTCGCATTGGTGCGCTGAAAGACTCCACTTTGCATGCGCGGTTTGTAGGCTTTAGCAAGATCAGAGTGTTGGCCAGCCCGGGCTATCTTAAGAAACATGGCACGCCGACAACGGTTGAGCATCTTGAGGCGCATGCATTGCTGGGCTTCACCCAGCCCGATACTTTGAATGATTGGCCTTTACGCGATACAGCGGGTAATACCTTGCGTATCCAGCCTGCCATTGCGTCATCCAGTGGTGAAACGCTGCGACAGATGGCGTTAGCCGGTCTTGGCGTAGTGTGCTTGTCGGATTTCATGACGCACGAAGACCGACGTCATGGAAATCTGTCGCAGCTCTTGAGCAAGCAGACGCTGGATGTGCGCCAACCGATCAATGCGGTTTACTACCGTAACACCTCATTGGCAGCGCGTATTATGTGTTTTTTGGACTATGTGATCGAATCGCTGGGCGAGCGGCCGTTTGACGGCTGAACCAGCCCGTCAGAAAGCGAACCCTCGCGGATATGTGCCTTTATGACTGGATAGGGCGGCGTACTTGCTGCTGCCGTCATTTTCCAGCAGTGCAGGGTTTGCTCAATAGTATTGAGGCCAGGTTTTTCCGATAGTTGATGATTGAACAGGAGAGTGGGTATTACGTCTGTCCCGCCTTGTCAAATCGAATCAAAATCAACCAGTCGGCATAGAGTGATGGCCGATCAGCTTTGTCTGCCTGCAGCGTTACATGCCAGCAACAACGTGCCTCGCCAGGCGCCGTTTCAGTGACGTCTGTCAATGAAAAGGTAGCAGATACAAACGAGTCGACCGGTACCGGTGCCGTAAATCGCACTTTATCAAAGCCGTAGTTCAGCGCCATGCGTGCGCCTGGAAACGCAATGCAACCGGCCTGCAAATGCGTAAGCAATGCAAGAACGAGAAAGCCGTGAGCAATGGTGTCCTGATACGGAGATTCGGCTCGTGCCCGCTCCCTGTCGACATGAATCCACTGGGAGTCGTGTGTGACGCAACCAAAACGCGTAATTGTTTCCTGGTCCACCTGTATGGCAGGTGAAATAATCCCGGGTTGACCCACAAAGGCAGTCAGAGACTGAACGGAGTCGAATGTTCTTGGCGCAGCGCGGGCGGGGTAGATCGGGTTTGTCATGATGGCTACAATCGTTTCAGGTTAAAAGGCACGGTTTAGTTGGCCTCAGAATGAATGACACCGGCGTGTCGATTTGCCTGGGCTTTGGCAATCTCATGACGCAATTGATCAAAGCCGGTCACGGGGACCATTTCCATTTGGCGATCGGCGATGTCGCTCATGCTCTCGATGACCTGGTTCGCTGTCAACGCTGCTGCTCCGACGTTAATTCCCTGAGTCATGGTGATATTCGCCTGTTCGACGCTGCCCGCGCCAGCCAGCAGGATGGTGCGATTCGGTGCATTTTCTACAACCAGTGCGACCAGGGCAGGGCTGACAGAATCGGGCGACAGCATTTCCAGTGCCTGCGCATCCAGCAGGTTTTCCGTCATGGCCGTGGCGGCGGTCGGGGCCAGACAGTTGACCCGCACGTCATAGCGTTCGCCTTCCAGCGCAAGCGTTTGCATCAGACCGACCAGCGCCATTTTTGCGGCACCGTAGTTGGCTTGTCCAAAGTTACCATAAAGGCCTGAAGAAGAGGTCGTCATGACAATACGGCCGTATTTCTGCTCGCGCATGCGTTCCCACAGGGCATGTGTACAGTGCACAGAACCCATCAGGTGAACATCCATGACGAGCCTGAAGTCTTCAAGTGTCATTTTGGCAAAACTTTTGTCGCGCAGGATGCCTGCGTTATTGACCAGGATATCAACCCGACCCCATTGCGATGCCGCCAGTTGCACCATGTCCTGGACCTGCCCGGGGTCGGTAACGTCCGCGCCATGCAGGCAGGCCTCACCACCTAAAGCGCGGATCTCGTCTACAACGGTTTGTGCGTCTGACCCGGACTGCTCTGCATTTTTGTCATTGACCAGGACGCGTGCGCCGTGACGCGCGAGTTCGAGTGCATGGGAGCGGCCCAGACCACGGCCGGCGCCGGTCACAATGGCAATGCGGTTTTCCAGTAATCTTGTCATGGATCCTCCTAATTATTAAAAATACTTACGTCAGGGTAACAGAGACTCGGCCAGACGGGTTTGCGTTCGCACAACGCCAGCGCGTTCCAGTTCGGCAATGCGCGTTTCATCCAGGCCTGCGTTCATCAGCAACGTGCGCGTATCCTGGCCCAGCGAAGGCGCGCCCGCATCGGTGGGGCCGCCGTCCTGGTCTACCGAGAAACCAATTCCTCTTGTACGCACCTCTCGTTCGCCCTGACAGAACCGGTAATCAGGCAGTCTGACGCAGTCGGTCTCATCGACCTCTTGCAGGAATTCCTCGAGTTTGCGCACGCGAGCCGCAGGCACGCCTGCACGGGTCAATTTCTCTTCAAGATGCGTTGCATTATGTTCTGCGAATGCGCGCTGCAGCCGCGAAACGACATAATCACGGTCATTCGGGACCACAAAGCCATTGGGCAGGTTGAACGCTGCCAGATCCAGTGCCCGGGCGTCGGTGCATAAATCCTCAATGTTCAGCGCCACGGTCAGTTTACGAAATTGCGCCGGCGTATTGGCGGCAACGGCCAGCCAGCCATCGGCGCATCGATACGTGTCCGCTGCGGGGCTGCCCGTGTATCCGCGGTTGCCCACGCGCCGCGTGGGCGTGCCATCGCTCAGGCTGGCGCAGGCGTTCGGATACATCAACATGATAGAGGCCTGGATCATGGAGGCGTCGATGTATTGGCCGACGCCTTCACGTGAGCGGCGGTGCAAAGCGGAAACGATGGACAACGCACCCAGCATGCCCACGGCGACGTCAATCACGGGAAAACCGACTTTGATGGGCGGGCCGTCGTCGCCTTCGCCCGACATCATCATCATGCCGGTCAGAGCCTGCACGACATGGTCATAGGCGCCGCGTTGCGCCCATGCGCCATGCTGGCCGAATCCGGAAATGGAGCAGTAAACAATATCTTCTTTAATCTTTTTGATATGGGCATAGTCCAGACCGTAACGCGCCACGACGCCGGGCCGGAAGTTTTCAATGAAGACATCGGCAGAAGCGGCCAGGGTGCGCAGCACATCGGCGCCTTCCTGGGTTCTGATGTCCAGTGCCAATGACTGTTTTCCGGCGTTAAGCGTGGAAAACCCGGTGGGTGTATCGCCATTCACGCCATCTTTCATTGACCGCAACACCTCGCCGCCCAGGGGTGGTTCGACTTTAATGACCTCGGCGCCCAGTTGGGCAAGATAGAATGAGGTGAGGGGGCCGGCGATCACGTGGGACAGATCCAAAACGCGTACGCCCTCAAGTGGTTTTGACATGAAGACTCCAGTCAGCCCGCTGTGACGCCGGCCAGTTTGATGATGTCGACCCACTTGCGATATTCGCTGCGAATGAATTCGGCGTGCGCTTGCGGACTTGCACTATGGGCGACACTGATGCCGCCGGCCTCGAACTCACGTCTGACCTTGTCGTCCTTGAGGGCCTTGACTGTTGCACCATATAGCGTGTTGATTGCGGGTTTAGGTGTATCGAGTGGAAACCAGAAACCGAACCAGAATTCCTGTACGGCCAAGTCACTGTTCAACACGCTTTGCAGCGTCGGAACGCCGGGCAGTTCCGCCACGGGCTGACTGCTGGTGACCGCCAGAGCGCGCAATTTGCCGCCTTTGACTTGAGGAATGGCCGTTCCCGCAATGGTGAAAGCGAATTCAGTGTCCCCCCGAAAGAGTGACAGGGGGATTTCGACCGAACCCTTGAATGGAATGTGTTTGGCGTCGGCCTTCAGCAGCGACACAAAGGTGGCCCCACCCAGGTGCGCCGCCGAGCCGATGCCTCCGGAACCGTAATTCATTTTCCCGGGTGCAGCCCGCAGCGCGGAGATCAGATCCTGCACGGTCTGGTAGGGCGAGGTTGCCGATACGACTAGTACGCTGGGAGAAGTACCAATAAGCGTAACCGGCGCGAAGTCATTGATTGGGTCAAACTTCAGCTTGGGTTGCAAGATCTTCTGAATCAAATGGGAATTGGAACCCAGTAAAGCCGTGTAGCCATCTGCTGTGGCATGTGCGGCATACTGGGCGGCCAGCACGCCGCCGGCCCCCACCTTGTTTTCGACGACCAGCGGCTGGCCAAGTGTGGCCGCCAGGGCGGGGCCGAATTGGCGCATCATGATGTCCGGTCCGCCGCCTGCAGGGTAGGGGACAATCACGCGTACAGCCCTGGTGGGCCAGTTATCGGCAGCCTGGGCAGCGGATTTGAACATCAGGCCGGCACCCAGCATGCCAAGACAGAAATCTCGACGTTGCATTTTGTCTTCTCCTTGTAATGTAGATGCAGCATAGAGCATTGCAGTGAATAGAAAAAGTGATATATTTTCATATAGTGATAACTATCTTTTTGATCTCTTTGCATGCACGCCGTAATCGAGCCAGACCCCCTCCTGCCTGACCACCTTATCAGCCGATTGCGCTTTCGCCATTTGCGTCTGTTGATGCAAGTGCAGAGCAAAGGCAGTCTGCGGGCGGCTGCACAGGCCCTTAACCTGACGCAGCCGGCACTAAGCAAAGCTCTGACCGAAATCGAGAGCGCATTCGGCTTTGCACTATTCGCACGTTCTGCGCGTGGCCTCACGCCCACAAAGCAGGGCGAGGTAGTGCTGCGCGGCGCTGCCCGACTGCTTGAAGAACTTACGCATCTGAGGGCTGAAGCGGTCACGGCCGAGCGCTTTCCCGTTACGATTCGCATCGGCGCGCCGCCTTTCGTGGCGCAAACCTATCTACCCGAGGTCATTGCAGCATTAGTCAGACAGCAGCCGCCGGTGCGCGTCCGGTTACTGGAAGAAAGGGTACCGGCGTTGATTGAGGCCCTGCAGCGGGGCGAACTGGATGCGCTTGTCACGACCTTTCCGCTACAAATGCTGGACGCTGACATCAATGCCTTCAAATACGTCCGGTTGTTCGAGGTACAGTTTGCCGTGATTGCCTCTTCCGACAACCCCCTGGTCCGTTCACCCCGGGTCGATTGGACACGCCTGGCGCAGCAGCCCTGGGTCATGCCGCCCGAGGGGGCCATGGGGCGCAAATTGCTGGAAGAGTGCTTTACCCATGCAGGCGTGCCGGTGCCTTTGCCGATCATCGAGTCGACCAGCCCGACGACCAGTGTCCAATTCGTTGCTGCCGGTCTGGGTGTGGGGATTGTTCCGGACCTCGCACTGCTGCAGCATACGCATGTACAGGCCGGGGTCATCCGGCCGGTGCGCGTCGTCCCCGAGCCGCCGTCCAGTGTCGTGGCCCTGATTTATCGAGAAGGGGCAATCAATCCCCGGGTTGATCTGCTGAAAAGGGCGCTGTCGCTGCCTGGAGATCACTCGGCAGTTATATGATTTTTGCCCTTGCCCTTGCCCTTGCCCTTGCCCTTGTCATTACTATTGCTGTTGCTGTTGCTGTTGCTGTTGCTGTTGCTGTTGCTGTTGCCAATAGCGTGCCATCGCCATGGTCGTTATCGCCTCGCAATACCCCAAAAACAGCGCCCGGGCGCAATTGCCTTTGCAGAAAATCAATATTTTATTCAAGTGTGATGCATACCCGGATAAAATAGCAGCATTTCAATCAGGGCGATACATGCCCGAACACACATGCATATCACCGAACTGAATCACGCCAGGTTCATGGCCCTGGCGCTGGAGCAGGCCCGCATGGCCTATGAGCTTGGCGAGGTGCCTGTTGGCGCCGTCGCAGTGGATTCGCTCGGGACCGTACTCGGAAAAGGGTACAATAGAACGATTACGGACAGCGACCCCACGGCTCATGCCGAAATTATCGCCTTGCGTCAGTGCGCGGTTGCCCAGGACAACTATCGGCTGCCTGGTATTACGTTGTACGTCACTTTGGAGCCCTGCATCATGTGCATGGGTGCTATCACGCATGCACGGGTCAGCAGTGTGGTTTACGGCGCAGCAGACCCGAAAACCGGTGCTTGTGGCAGTATAATTGCCGTACAGGATAACAAACAGATCAACCATCACACCCTCGTCGTCTCGGGAGTGTTGAAGAACGAATGCGGCCAATTGCTGCGCCGTTTTTTTCAGGAACGCAGGAAACCGTCATCATGAGCAATGCTTCTTCCAGTGGTAAAAAGGAAAGTATTCAGGAACAGTTGAACGATGCGCAGATATTGTTCGACGAGGCAGACGATGTGGCGTATCAGCCAACCCGCTATTTGAATAAACTGAATGTTTACGGGCTGTCTCCTTCCGGCTATGTGCAGGATGAAGATGTCCTGAAGCGGGCTGTCAAAAATCTGAAAAAATCGGGTGTCAAAGTGACGGTCGACAAGGCTGCGCTGCATCAGGACATGCGGTTTGGCGGTGCCGATGAAGACCGGGTCGCGGCAATTGCGCGCGCAGCCAAACATGCAAGCGGCATTGTGATGCCTACGCGTGGCGGCTATGGCCTGAGCCGAATCCTGCACCGCATAGACTGGAAGCTGCTGGAGCGTCACCCAAAACGTTACGTGGGATTCAGCGACTTTACCGCGTTCAATCTGGCGCTGCTGGCCAAAACCGGCATGAGCAGTTATACCGGCCCCAATCTGCTGGACTTTGGCAAGAATACGGTTGATGAGCTGACCTATGATATTTTTCTGGAAGTCATGCACGGTGAGCTGGAGATTCTGAGTTTTGAATCCGAAGGATCAGACGCGGTTGACACCCGCGGCACGCTGTGGGGCGGCAATCTGGCCATGATTGCATCGCTGGTGGGAACACCTTTTCTGCCGAAAATCAAGAACGGCATTCTGTTCCTGGAAGATGTAGGCGAATATCCCTTCAGGGTGGAGCGCATGCTCACGCAATTGTTGCATGCGGGCGTGCTGGCACGTCAAAAGGCGATTGTCCTGGGGCACTTTACTGAATACAAGCTCAGTGCGCAGGATAAAGGCTTTGATATGCCCGAAGTGGTGCGCTGGTTGCGGGCCAACACCGGTTTGCCCGTGGTCAGCGGTCTGCCCTACGGGCATGGAGATGTTCGTGTTACGCTACCCATTGGCAAAAAAGTGGGTTTGGCTACTGAAGCTGACATGGCCTATCTGGTGATTGATGATCATCATCACCATGATCATGACCACCACGGCCACGATCATTCGCATAAATAAATTTGCGTTGCCGCAAGACGGCGCATCCAGTATACGACCAACGCGTTCTGCTGTCATGAACGCGTTTGGCATTTTTTATAACCCTATTTAAGGCATCAAATACCGTCGTGATTTCTACCGCTAATCTAACCATTCAGTTCGGCCCCAAACCTCTTTTCGAAAACGTCAGTGTCAAATTCGGCGGTGGCAACCGTTACGGTTTGATCGGTGCGAACGGCTCCGGCAAATCCACCTTTATGAAAATCATCGGTGGCGATCTGGAGGCCTCTTCAGGCAACGTTGCGCTGGATCCGGGTGTGCGACTGGGTAAGTTGCGTCAGGACCAGTTCGCCTTTGAAGATATGCGGGTGCTGGATGTGGTCATGATGGGTCACACGGAAATGTGGCAGGCCATGCATGAACGCGATGCCATTTACGCCAATCTGGAAGCAACTGACGACGATTATATGCGGGCTGCCGAACTGGAAGCCAAATTTGCCGAGTACGACGGATACACCGCTGAAGCCAGGGCAGGCGAACTGCTGCTGGGCCTGGACATCCCGGTAGAGCAGCATAATTTGCCCATGCGCGAAATTGCGCCCGGCTGGAAACTGCGTGTCCTGCTGGCGCAGGCACTGTTTTCCAATCCCGATGTACTGCTGCTGGACGAACCAACCAATAACCTGGACATCAATACTATTCGCTGGCTTGAAGGCGTGCTCAACGGGTATCAGAGCACCATGATTATCATTAGTCACGACCGGCACTTTCTGAATCAGGTATGTACGCATATGGCCGACCTGGACTATGGTGAAATCCGCCTCTATCCGGGCAATTATGACGACTATATGCTGGCGTCCACCCAGGCGCGTGAGCGGCTGGTGTCCAACAATGCCAAAGCCAAGGAACGTGTTGCCGAATTGCAGGACTTCGTGCGCCGGTTCGCCGCCAATAAGTCCAAATCGCGCCAGGCCACCTCGCGTCTGAAGCAGATTGACCGCATCAAGGCCGATACTGTCGAGGTCAAACCATCCTCGCGCCAGAATCCGTATATCCGTTTCGAGCAGAACAAACCGCTGCATCGTCTTGCCGTGACTATGGAAAAAGTCAGCAAAGCCTATGACAGGCCAGTCATCAGCAATTTTTCAGCCATGGTCGAAGCCGGTCAGAAAATTGCCATCATCGGCGCCAACGGGGTGGGTAAAACGACCTTGCTGCGCCTGTTCGCCGAAGATCTGGCGCCCGATGCCGGGTCGGTGAAATGGTCAGAGAATGCCGATATGGGCTATATGCCGCAAGACGTATCCGAGGATTTCAAAAAGCACGTCAACGTGTTTGACTGGATGGGCGAACACCGCAAGCCCGGCGACGAAGATCAGGCCATTCGTTCGGTACTGGGTCGTTTGCTGTTCTCTGCGGACGATATTGTCAAGGATGTTCCCGTGTTGTCCGGCGGTGAAAAAAACCGTATGACCTTTGGTCGGCTGATGCTCGGGCGGCATAATGTGTTGCTGATGGATGAACCGACCAATCACCTGGATATGGAATCCATTGAGTCGCTGCAATTTGCCCTGGAAAAATTTGGCGGTACGCTCATTTTTGTCTCGCATGACCGGGAATTTGTTTCGGGCCTGGCAACACGGATCATAGAAATCATGCCCGACGGTACGCTGAATGACTATCATGGCAGTTACGATGATTACCTGAGTTCCCGGGGAATTGAAGAATAAGGACGCTGTTTCATGGCCGATTTGCTGTCTACCCTGACGGCCGCGTGCAGTTTTGAAGAAGAAATCAAGAAAAGCCGTTTCATCGCGCACGCCGCGCCGATAGAAAGTGCGGAGGCTGCGCTGGCTTTCTTTGCGTCCAAAGGCGACCGGGATGCCACGCATAACTGCTGGGCCTATAAAATCACTGACGGTTATCGCTTCAATGACGATGGGGAACCGGGCGGCACGGCAGGCAGGCCCATTTTGCAGGCGATTGAAGGTAAGGGGCTGACCGGTGTGGCCGTATTGGTGATTCGCTATTTTGGCGGCGTTAAATTGGGGACCGGGGGGCTGATCCGGGCCTATGGCGGTTGCGCCGCCAAGTGCCTGGATGCTGCGCCGAAAACGGTGATCGTGCCGTCACGTACGGTGTATTGCACATGCAATTATTCGGACGTCGAGCGGGTCAAGGTCAGACTGCTTCAGGCGGGCGCCTCGATCGTTGACGAGGACTTCGGGGCCGAGGGAGTCACGTGGACCCTGGATGTACCGGTCAGTCAGCTGGCAGTTGTGCAGCAAGTGTATACCGACCAGACAAAAGGAAAGGGACAGTGGACTGTCCCTTGATCTGATACTTTGGCGCTGTTCTGCCAGGCAATGAGCCACCGCCGCGGCGGTGGCCAGTGTCCGAGACAGACGTTATCAGGCGTTTTCTTCGGCAGCTTTGGCTTCCGCAGTCGCGATTTCCTGGTGCACTTTTTCCATGTCAACCGCCTGAACTTTTTCCAGCAATTCGTCCAGCTGTCCGGGGCTCAGCGCTCCCGCTTGAGAAAACAGCATGACGCGTTCACGGAATACCATCAGTGTCGGGATGGAACGAATACCCAGCGCACCGGCCAATTCCTGCTGTTCCTCGGTGTTCACTTTGGCAAATTCAATGCCTGGGTGACTTTCCGCAGCTTTTTCAAAAGTCGGCGCAAATTGTTTGCATGGACCGCACCAGGGAGCCCAGAAATCGATAATCAGGGTGTTGTCTTCCTTGATTGCCTGCTGGAAGGTGTCTTTGGTCAATTCGGTAATGGGCATAATTCTTTCTCCAGGTAAAGTTGCGGGCTGTGTTCTATTGAATATAGGGACGACAACCGCAAATGACTAGTTGAATATTTTTATTGACTTCATTATGAATGCCTATCGCCAATAAGTGTAATTCAATTGTTAACGATATAAACCTGAACGTAAAAACCACAAGCGAGCGCTTGCGGTTGAGGTCATGCGTTTGATTTATATGCGCCTCTTGAGAAAAGCACCGCTGCCGATAAGCGAAGCAGCGGCGCCCGGGGCGGAACCGGCACTATTCGAGCGCGAACCGCAGCACGAACAGGAGGGCGACAATAAACGTTGCGATATGAATATCGCGAAAACGACCGGTAAATGCCTTGATCAGAACGTAGCTGATAAAACCGAATGCAATGCCTTCAGCAATCGAATAGGTAAATGGCATCATGATAGCCGTCAGCGCAGCAGGAATGGCATTCGTAATATCGTTCCATTCTACCTCAACCAGTTCACGCATCATGAGCCCGGCCACATAAAGCAGGGCAGGGGCAGTGGCGTAGGATGGCACGACGCTCGCTAGCGGTGCAAAGAACAGGCACAGCAGGAACAGAACGCCGACCACCAGCGCAGTCAGTCCGGTGCGACCGCCAGCCTGCACGCCTGCTGCGCTTTCTGCGAATGCGGTCGTGCTGCTGGTGCCCAGCGCGGAACCGGCCAGAATGGCAGTACTGTCTGCAAACAGCGCGCGGCCAAGCCGGTTGGGCTTGCCTTCGGGCAGCAAATTGGCTCGCCGGGCAACACCAATCAGGGTTCCCGTGGCATCAAAGATTTCAACCAGTACGAAGACAAGAATAATATGCAGGAAGCCCTGGTTCAATACCCCGGCAATATCCAGTTGCATAAAAGTCGGCGCCATGCTCGGTGGTGTCGACACAATACTGTGAATCGGCGCGCTATAGCCCAACAGGGCGGATAATAGGGTAACAGCCAGAATGCCGATCAGAATCGCGCCTTTAATGCGCAGCGCATCCAGGCAGACGATAATAAAGAACCCCAGCACGGCCAGCAATACGGTGGGCGATTTGAGGTCGCCCTGCGCCACTAGCGTCGCCTGATTACCAACCACAATACCCGCAGATTTAAGCGCAATCAGCGCAAGGAACAGCCCAATACCGGCAACAATGGCAGAGCGCAGGGATTTGGGGATGCCTTCGATCAGCCATTTGCGTATGCCGGTGGCGGACAGAATCAGAAAGATGATGCCCGAAACAAAAACGGCGCCAAGCGCCTGTTGCCACGAATAGCCCATGGCGCCTACCACGCCGAAGGCAAAGAAGGCATTGAGCCCCATGCCCGGGGCCATCCCGATAGGCCAGTTGGCCAGAAAGGCCATGATCAGACATCCCAGCGCGGCGGCCAGGCACGTCGCGACAAATACGGCACCTTTGTCCATGCCCGTGGTTCCCAGAATATCGGGATTCACGAAAACGATGTATGACATTGTCAGGAAGGTGGTCAGACCGGCAAGAATCTCCGTACGGGTATTCGTGCCGTGCTCCCTGAGTTTGAACAGTGATTCCAGCATGGACATAACTCCTAAATTTCAGATACGTGTGTACAATTGCAACTTTAGCGTATTCTTTACGACTATTGACGTGCGCACATACTGCGGGATTGGCAAAAGACCCATAACGCCGTCAGATCGTCTTTAATCTGCAACATCTTTTCTATACGGCAGGTTTGTCCACTATCTCGCCGACCCGACGGTCCGGCCGGCATGAGCGCAGACAACGTGGCATCCTGTCAGGTATTTATGAACATTCTCGGTATTGAAAGCTCCTGTGATGAAACCGGTGTCGCGCTGGTCAGTACGGAATCAGGCCTGTTGGCACATGCCCTGCACAGCCAGATTGCCATGCATCAGGCCTATGGCGGCGTCGTACCCGAACTGGCGTCGCGCGACCACATCCGGCGTGTGCTGCCGCTGACGCGGGAAGTCTTGCGGCATGCTAACCTCACCCTAAAGGATATCGACGCCGTAGCTTATACCGCCGGTCCCGGCCTGGCGGGCGCGCTGCTGGTGGGGGCCTCAGTGGCCCGGTCACTGGCCTGGAGTCTGAATGTGCCGACCATTCCCGTACATCATCTGGAAGGCCATTTGCTGTCGCCCATGCTGGCAGACGCGGTTCCTGCGTTTCCTTATGTGGCCCTGCTTGTTTCAGGCGGGCATACGCAATTGATGAATGTAAAGTCCATCGGAGAGTATGAGCTTCTGGGCGAAACGCTGGACGATGCTGCAGGCGAAGCGTTTGATAAATCGGCCAAACTCATGGGCTTGCCCTATCCGGGTGGACCTGCGCTGGCGGCACTGGCTGAGAAGGGCGATCCGAACGCGTTTGATCTGCCTCGACCCATGATGCACAGCGGTGACCTGGATTTCAGTTTTTCAGGCCTGAAAACGGCGGTGCTGACCACCTTGCGTAAACTGGAGCAGCAAGGACCGTTGACAGAAAAACAGCGCCAGGACCTTGCAGCGTCGGTGCAAAATGCGATTGTGGAAGTGCTGGGCCGCAAGGCGATCAAGGCTGTGACGGCAAGTGGCAGCAACCGGCTTGTCGTCGCCGGCGGGGTGGGGGCCAACCGTCAGCTGCGCGCCTATCTGACACAGCAAATGCAGCGGCGTGGCGGAGAAGTGTTTTTTCCGCCGCTGGCCTTATGTACCGACAACGGCGCTATGATTGCCCATGCCGCTGCAGAACGGATCAAGGCGGGTCTGCTGGATAAAATACGCCGCCCCAATGAGGCCGCAGTTCACCCTCGTTGGGATCTGGCCGACATCAGCCTCTGAAGGGGCGATACGCGCCTTCAGGATTTTTGCTTTTGGCCGATGCGCGACTCGGTGCCGGCCAGCAGGTTGGCAATATTTTTTTTGTGCTTGATGATCAATACCACCGCCAGAAAGCAGATGGCCAGGAACCACGGCAGTGAAAACGGCCAGACCAGCTGTCCACCCAGATAATAATAAAAGGGGGCAAAAACGGCGGCCACGAGTGCGGCCAGAGACGAATACCTGAAAAAGACAGCGACAATGACCCAGGTCGCTACGGTCGCCAGCGCCAGCCAGGGCTGCAGTGCAAGCAGTACGCCCACTGCGGTGGCCACACCTTTACCACCCTTGAATTTGAGAAAACATGAATAGATGTGGCCAAGAAACACTGCTACGGCCACCCCTGCAATAGCTTCGTCTGTCAGTCCCAGGTCCGGGGCCAGCATGCGCGCCAGAAATACCGCCAGCCAGCCCTTGAAGGCATCGCCCACCAGGGTAAGCAAGGCCGCTTTCTTATTGCCGGTACGCAGCATATTGGTGGCGCCCGGGTTGCCCGAACCAAAAGTGCGGGGATCCTCCAGGCCGAACAGACGGCTGGATAGCATGGCAAAGGAGACCGAACCAATCAGGTAAGCAGCAATCAGGGCAAGAAGGGTGTTCATCGTTGTCATCATCATTATCGGAATCCCACGATTATATACAGTTCCCGTTTCGTATTGCCGAACCGAATATCGGATGCCGCGTATCGGTTGATCCATGTACAATACAGGGGGAATAATGTCTGGTTGCGATTTGAATGAAACGAATACTGGTATCGAATGATGATGGTTACAATGCCGAGGGCGTGCAGGCTCTGGCCCAGGCTTTGCGCGGCATCGCCGAGGTCACGGTCGTGGCGCCCGAAGTCAACCACAGCGGTGCCTCCAACTCACTCACCCTGAATCGTCCATTGTCAGTACGGCGCACGGCTGCCGGAGACTACTACCTGAATGGAACGCCGTCCGATTGCGTACACGTCGCGCTGACCGGTTTGCTGGATTTCCGACCGGATCTGGTGGTCTCGGGCATCAATAACGGCGCCAACCTTGGAGAAGATACCCTGTATTCGGGCACGGTTGCCGCCGCTACCGAAGGATTTCTTTTCGGCATCCCCTCTATCGCCTTCTCCCTGACAGAAAAAAACTGGCCTGAACTGGAAGCGGCGACCAAAATTGCAGTGGATATCGTCAAGCATCAATTGGCCAATCCATTTCCGGCACCTGTGCTTCTCAGCGTGAATATTCCGCCGCGGCCCGAGCATCTCTGGAGCTCGCTACGGGTCACCCGCCTGGGCAGGCGCCATCCTTCCCAGCCTGTGGTCAAAAGCAGCAACCCGGCCGGTGAGCCGATCTACTGGATTGGCATGGTGGGAGAAGTGGCTGATTTTGGCGACGACACGGATTTCGGTGCGACCAGCCAGGGGCTCATCTCGATCACGCCCCTGCAACTGGACCTGACACACTATAAGCAGTTGAATCAGGCACGCAGCTGGGTGGAGTTGAGCAATGCGTAAACCGCCTTTTGCACCAGCTTCCTCCGCCGGAAATGTAAATGATGTTAACGAAAGCCGGACACGGCTGTCTTTTCCATCCAACAAAATTAAAATTACCCCAACCAATAGCAACACCCGGATCATTGTTGCCGGGCATGCTGGCAGGCCCGCTTCGGCCATGCCTGCCAGCGATACGTCAAGGGGCGGACAGAATATCGGTTTGAATTCGGAACGTTTGCGCGGACTGATGATCGAGCGGTTGCGGCAGAAGGGCATCACCGACGAGCGGGTGCTCGATGCCATGCGCGCCGTTCCTCGGCACGTATTTATCGACCAGGGGCTGGCGAGCCGAGCCTATGACGATGCGGCCCTGCCCATTGGCTTTTCGCAAACCATTTCCCAACCCTGGGCGGTATCACGGATGCTGGCGGCGGTGGCCGAGAACCGCAATCCGCAGAAAGTGCTGGAAATCGGCACCGGATGCGGCTATCAGGCAGCCGTAATGGCGGCCATGTGTCGTGAAGTGTATACAATCGAACGTATCAAGGCATTGTATGAAATGGCCCGGAGTACATTGCGTGAACTCAAATTGGTTTCGCGGGTGCGCCTGGTCCACGGCGATGGCATGCTGGGTATGCCGTCGGTCGCACCGTTCGATGCCATCATTATTGCCGCGGCAGGCTTGCAGATTCCAACCGCCTTGCTGCACCAGCTGGATATAGGAGCCCGCCTGATTGCGCCCGAAGGTTCGAATCAGCAGAAACTGGTGCTGATCGAACGAACCGGTCCAAACAGCTGGGATCGTAAGGAACTTGAACCTGTGCGCTTTGTACCATTGCGTTCAGGCATACAATTGTGACAGGAGAAAATACCCGTTTCGCGTACATACTGCGCTTCCATTGAACAGGTAGGTAAAACATATGCAGATTCATTCCATGATGAAAAGAAAATCCCCCGTTTTAATTGGATCCCTGGTCCTGGCAATCGCTCTGGCCGGTTGTGGAACCTCTTCACGCGCGCCAGTGTCCGAGCTTGGTTCGGGTCGCGCGGGAAGCAGTGCGCCAGCGGGACCGGGTGAATATATTGTCAAGCGTGGTGATACGCTTTACAAAATTTCGCGCGCCAATAACGTCAGTGTGTCCCAGCTGATGTCCATGAATAATCTGTCTTCTCCTGCGCTTGAAGTGGGACAGCGCCTGCGTGTCGCGGCCGGCGGCTCGTCTGCCTCTTCCGGCTCAGCCAGCACCGACTCCAACGTAGCGGGCAGTGCCACACCAGGCGCAGCTGCCGGCGCGTCTCTTGATGCAACACCGGCAAGCGATGCGACATCCGTGTCCTGGGGCTGGCCTGTGGCTTCTACGAAAATCATTACACCGTTCTCATCAAGCACCCGTGGCATTGATATCGAAGGCAAGCTGGGCGATTCGGTCTCCGCTGCGGCTGCCGGCACGGTCTCCTATGTAGGCAATGGCTTGCGCGGATTGGGTAATTTGATCCTGATTTCCCACAGCAACGGTTTTATCTCCGCCTATGCTCACAACAGCAAGCTGCTGGTTAAAAACGGGCAAAAAGTCACCAAAGGCCAAAAGATCGCAGAGGTAGGCCAGTCAGATACGTCATCGCCACGGCTGCATTTTGAGATCCGCAGGCGTGGTCAACCGGTCAATCCGCTGTCCTACCTGCCACGCCGCTAATATAGATAGTCGGCACGATTTGACGGCAGAAACGTATTCATGACTCCCACGCTTGTATTTGATCTCGAAACCATTCCAGATGCCCACGGCCTGCGGGCGTTGAACGGCTGGGACGACAGCCTGTCCGACGCTCAAGTGATCGAACAGGCAAGGGCGCTGCGCATCGAACAAACCGGCAATGATTTTTTCCCGCTGCATTTACAGAAAATTGCCGTCATCGGTTGTGTCTTTCGCGACGACAATGGCTTTCGGGTGCGTACGCTTGGTGAAGCGGGTGATGACGAAGCGGTGCTCATTGCCGGATTTTTCAAAACCATTGAGCGTTACACCCCCAGACTGATCAGCTGGAATGGCTCGGGCTTTGATCTGCCGGTTTTGCATTACCGTTGTCTGATCCATGGGCTGTCTGCACCGCGTTACTGGGATATGGGTGAAGATGATCGAGAATTCAAGTACAACAATTACATCAGCCGCTATCACAACCGTCATATCGATCTGATGGATCTGCTGGCCAAGTTCAACGGCCGCGCCAATGCACCCCTGGACCAATTGGCCAAACTTTGCGGCTTTCCGGGCAAGCTGGGAATGGACGGCAGTCAGGTATGGGATGCCTGGCGCGATGGACAGGCGGACGAAGTACGCGCCTACTGTGAAACCGATGTCGTCAATACCTGGCTGGTTTATTGCCGTTTTCGCCTCATGAAAGGCGAACTCGATAAAACAGCGTATGATGAAGAAGTGGCGCTTGTGCGCAGCAGTCTGAGTGCACTGAACAAGCCACACTGGCAGGAATATCTGGCTGCCTGGGGCTGACCCGCCGGAATGCCCGGCACCCCCTGGCCTTGATCGATTAAGGCCGATATGCCGAGCGTGATGCGTCACCAACAACACGCAAGCAGGAAACGCACTGAAAGATTTCAGCATTATTTAGAAACACACTTGTAATAGCTTCTCGCTCAGAATGATGTCACTGACAGACTAATCAAGGAGTATAAAAATGGCTGTTCATTTCTCAGGTTCTTTTTTTGTAAAATCCCTTCTGGCCAGTGCGTTGTCTGCTGCCGTTGCAACGAGCGCAATGGCTCAGTCCGTCAAACCCGAAACGGAATCCAATCCGATTAGTCCTTCGGTGCAGATTGAAAACAATTCGGCCGGCAAGATGGAACATCATCGCATTGGCGACGGCAAACCTCATCATACCGGCAAACACCATAAGGGAGATCACAAACGTGGTCACCACCGCATGGGTAAGATGCATCATGCCGCGATCGTCATTCCTGGTCTGGGTGGCGGCAGCCAGAAACTTGTCGACGAGCTGAAATTGACCGACGAGCAGAAAGCCACACTCAAAACCATTCAGGATGAACAGAAAGCCGCCCGCGAGCCTAATCGTGAAGCGTTCCGCCAGTATCAGGAAGAACGTCGCAAACAGCTGGATTCGGGCAATATCGATCCCAAAGCCCTGCTGGCTGCCCAAAAGGACATGCGCGACGGTTTTGAGAAGAAACATGCAGATGAGGAAACCAAATGGCTTGGCCTTTGGGATACCTTCAACGCTGATCAGAAAGCCACTGTCGTGAAATACTTCAAGGAGCGCTCAGCCAAGTGGGAAGAGCACCGCAAGCAGTTCGAAGAAAAACGCGCCGCGATGAAAGCAGCGGAAAAAACCGACTCGGCTGCAACACCAGCTGCCGACGACAAGCCTGCAGCAGAAGCACCCACCAAACAGTAAGCACAGGCGCGGTTGTGGTCTGTCTTTCGGGAAGTGAGACAGGTTGCAACGGCGATTGCGCCACTGCGACAAGCCCGTCAGTATGTGCTGACGGGCTTTTTTTTCCCTGACGGGCAGGTAGATGACCGGGCAGCTATAGCGAAAGTGGCTGGTTCCATGACAATTGTTTTGCAATGTTGCGTTTTCCGACCAACTTGGCGGACAGGCTCATTAAAATAACGCCTTCAGTATACAGAGGCCAGCCATGCAGGAAATATTTACCATCGAATCCCTTGATCTGGACGCGCGCGGCATTGCCCGGCGCGACGGAAAGGCCATTTTTGTCGAAGGTGCGCTGCCCTCGGAAATAGTGACAGCCGATATTGTCCGGCGCAAGCCGTCTTACGAGATCGCGCGCGTCACCTCGATCCGCCAGGAATCCAGCCAGCGGGTAACGCCGCGCTGTCCGAATTTTGGCACCTGTGGCGGCTGCGTGATGCAGCATCTGGACGTCACTGCCCAGGTCGCCATCAAGCAGCGTGCACTGGAAGATTGTTTTACTCATATTGCCAAAATGCGGGTACCCACGGTATTGCCGCCGTTGCAGGGTCCGTCCTGGGGCTATCGCTATCGTGCCCGCCTGTCTGTGCGCAAAGTCATAAAAAAGGGTAAGGTGCTGGTGGGATTTCACGAGCGCAAGAGCCGATATGTCACCGACATGACCGAATGCCACGTGCTGCCGCCTTATGTGTCCGATATGCTGGTGCCGCTACGGGCACTCATCGGCAGCCTGAGTATTGACGAAAAAATACCGCAAATCGAAGTTGCCGTCGGTGATGCAACTACTGCTCTGCTGCTGCGGCACCTGGAGCCGCTTTCTGAGCAGGATCTGCAAAAACTGGATGCGTTCTCGAATCAGCATAATGTCGTGTGGTGGCTGCAGTCCAAAGGCCCCGATACCGTCAAGCCCCTGCATGCGGAACAGGCCGATTCCTTATATTACCGGTTACCGCAATTTGGCCTGACCATGCCTTACAAGCCAACCGATTTTACCCAGGTCAATTATTTCATCAACCGTTCTCTGATCGCCAAAGCCCTGAATTTGCTTGATGTTCGGACCGGTGACCGGGTAGCGGACCTGTTCTGTGGCTTGGGCAATTTCACATTGCCGCTGGCGACATTGTCACGCGAAGTGGTCGGTATTGAGGGCAGCAGTGCGCTCACGGACCGTGCCTTACAGGCTGCCAGCCAGCATGGCCTGCAAAACAAAACCCGCTTCGCTACGCTGAATCTGTTTGAAGTCGATGTGGCCTGGCTGCGGGAATTGGGGCATTTTGATCGCATGCTGATTGATCCACCGCGCGAGGGTGCGCAGGCCGTGGCCCAGGCGTTGGCGCAATTGGAGCAACATGAGCGTCCTGAAAAAATTGTCTATGTATCCTGTAATCCCTCTACGCTGGCCCGTGACGCCGGAATACTGGTTCATGAAGGTGGTTATCGTCTGAATGCTGCTGGTGTGGTGAACATGTTCCCGCACACCGGGCATGTAGAGTCCATCGCAGTTTTTGAGCGTGGTAATGGGCCAGCGCCACAACCGTATTCAGTAGACGATTCGCAATTGGATACACAATAGCGGCGTGCGGTTCACCCAAACACATTCGTGATAGAACAGGGGCGGCGTGCGCTGCCCATGCAAATACGATGCAAAAAAATAGCGGTGCCGATATATCAGGCGCCGCTATTTTTCTGATTGATGTTCGATGTTCGTGCGTCAGGCGAGCTCAGCCAGTACGCGTTCTGCTTCGGCTTTGACACGCGCCGGTGCTGTGCCGCCGATATGGGCGCGAGAAGAAACCGAGCCTTCAAGGGTAAGCACACTGAATACATCGCTATCGATGGAGGCATTGAACTTGCGCATTTCCTCCAGCGTCAGATCGGCCAGATCGCATTGCTTGTCTTCACAATGGCGCACCGCCAGTGCGACCGTTTCGTGCGCATCGCGAAAGGGCAGGCCTTTTTTGACCAGATAATCAGCCAGATCGGTTGCGGTTGAAAACCCCATCAGCGCTGCCTCGCGCATTGCCTCTTTGCGCACGCGAATGCCGCCAATCATGTCAGCAAAAATGGTCAGCGTATCGCGGAGCGTATCGGCGGAGTCGAACAAGCCTTCTTTATCTTCCTGATTGTCTTTGTTGTAGGCCAGGGGCTGGCCTTTCATCAGCGTCAGCAGGCCGATCAGATTGCCGTTGACTCGGCCGGTCTTGCCGCGCGCCAGTTCCGGTACATCGGGGTTTTTCTTTTGCGGCATGATGGAGCTGCCGGTGCAGAAGCGATCAGCCAGGTCGATGAAACCGACGCGTGGGCTCATCCACAGGATCAGTTCTTCAGACAGGCGAGAGATATGCGTCATGACCAGCGCGGTCGCGGCGCAAAACTCAATGGCAAAATCCCGGTCGGATACGGCATCCAGTGAGTTGCGGCAGACGCCGTCAAATTCCAGCAATTGCGCGACCTGTTCGCGATCAATGGGGTAGGAGGTGCCGGCCAGTGCCGCAGCGCCCAGCGGCAGGCGATTGCAGCGCTTGCGGCAATCCTGCAAGCGTTCGGCATCGCGGGCAAACATTTCTGCGTAGGCCAGAAGATGATGACCGAACGTGACCGGTTGGGCCACTTGCAGGTGCGTAAAGCCGGGCATAATGGTGTCGTGATGTTCAAGGGCGACCTGCGCCAGTGCGCGGCGCAGCGACGCAATCAGTTCCAGCGAAATATCGATTTCCGAGCGAAGCCAAAGCCGGATGTCCGTGGCCACCTGATCATTGCGCGAACGCCCCGTGTGCAGGCGTTTTCCGGCGTCACCGATCAGTTCGACCAGTCGCTTTTCGATATTGAGGTGAACGTCTTCCAGGTCCAGCAGCCAGGTAAAGGTGCCCGCATCGATTTCCTGAAGAATCTGTTGCATGCCTTGTTCAATGGCTGCCCGATCGTCCTGGGAAATGACGCCTGCTGTCGCCAGCATGGTTGCATGGGCCAGCGAGCCCTGAATATCAAAGCGCGCCAGGCGCTTGTCAAAATCTACTGAAGCGGTATAGCGCTTGACCAGTTCGGAAACGGGCTCAGAAAAACGGGCCGACCAGGCCTGGGCTTTTTTGTCGAATTGATTGCTTGGGGGAAGGCTCTCTGTCATAGTGTGCTGATCTGTCCGGTCTCGGTATTTGTAAACATTCCCGGTATTTTAGACGCTGATTTCAGATGCTTGTGTGATAATCGGTAGTTTGCGAAAGAAACAGAGCGAGAAAATGGAACCGTCGGTCAGTATCGCGTTTGCACAAATCAATCAGAAGGTCGGCGACCTGGCCGGCAACGCCAGTCGCATCATTGAAGCTGCCGCACTGGCGCACGAGCAGGGCCATGACATCCTGCTGCTTCCAGAGCTTGCCCTCACGGGGTATGCGCCGGAAGATCTGCTTTTGCGCTGCCAGTTTCTGGCAGATCAGCAAGCAGCCCTGACGTCGCTTCAGGAGTCGCTGTCCCGCTTTCAGGATTTGCATGTCGTTGTAGGCCATGTCGCCGGCACGGAAAAGGGCACGTTCAACGCGGCCAGTGTATTTCTGAATGGCGACAATCTGGGCACATATCTGAAACAGGAACTGCCGAACTATTCCGTGTTCGACGAGAAACGCTATTTCACAGCCGGTCGCAAGTCGCTGGTCTTTACCGTTCGGCAACACACATTTGGCGTGGCCATTTGCGAAGATGTCTGGTTTGCCAGTGCCGCCACCGCGGCAAGGCAGGCCGGGGCGCAAACGCTGCTGATTCTCAATGCCTCGCCCTACGTCGTTCGCAAACATGATATTCGCCTGGGAATCGTACGCCGAAATGTCAGCGACACCGGCATGTCGGCCATTTACTGTAATCTGGTCGGCGGTCAGGACGAGTTGGTCTTTGATGGTCACTCGTTTGTCCTGAATGCGAAGGGTGAGGTCGTCTCTGAACTCAATAGCTTTTGCGAAGCCATCGGCAGCGTCGGCATCAGTCAGTCGGGCCAGTTGCTGAGCCAGGCGCCGCTGCCGTTTGGCAAAACCAGGTCGGTGCCGCTCACGCCCCGGAATAATGAGGCACCGGAAGCTGAAATCTGGCGAGGCCTGGTCATGGGAACACGGGACTATCTGGGCAAAAACTTCTTTCAGAAAGCGGTCCTGGGACTGTCCGGCGGTATTGATTCGGCGGTTGTCCTGGCTGTCGCCGTGGACGCGATCGGCGCCGAGAACCTGCATGCGGTCATGATGCCCTCGCGCTTCACGGCCGACATCTCGTTACAGGACGCACAAGAGATGGTGCAAGGCCTGAGCGTGCGCTACGATGACATCGCCATTTCACCGATGTTCAACACTTATCTGGACGCCTTGTCGCCGCTATTTGGCGATTTGCCGCAAGATACGACAGAAGAGAATCTGCAGGCGCGGATTCGCGGTGTGCTCCTGATGGCGCTCTCAAACAAATTCAACGCTATCGTTCTGACCACGGGCAACAAATCAGAACTGGCCACGGGCTATTGCACGCTGTACGGCGATATGGTGGGTGGCTACGCTCCCCTGAAAGACATTCCCAAAACACTGGTGTTCAGTCTGGCACGCTGGCGCAATACCCAATCGCCGGTCATACCCGAGCGAATTATTACGCGTCCTCCGTCCGCGGAATTACGCGAAGACCAGACTGACCAGGATAGCCTGCCGGATTACGAGGTATTGGACGCAATCCTGGAACACCTGATGGAGCACAACGACTCTGTGGAAGCCATCGTCAATGCGGGCTTTGCACGTGAAGACGTAGAGAAGGTGGCCAGGTTGCTGCGCATCAATGAATACAAGCGGCGCCAGGGTGCGCCGGGGCCGAAGGTTACGACACGCGCTTTCGGCCGGGACTGGCGGTTTCCGATAACCAATGGCTATCGATTCTAGATGATGTTTCCAAAAAATATGCTATTCTTTTCCAGTAAAAGCGGGGTCATGGCCTCGTAAAGAAAAGGAAACCACGTGAAATTAATAACCGCCATTATAAAACCCTTCAAGCTTGACGAAGTTCGTGAATCTCTGGCAGACATCGGCGTCAGTGGCCTGACTGTAGCCGAGGTAAAAGGGTTTGGCCGTCAGAAAGGGCATACCGAGCTGTATCGCGGTGCCGAGTATGTGGTGGATTTTCTGCCCAAGGTCAGGGTAGAGGTTGTCATTGCAGATAGCCTGGTTGACTCGGCCATTGAAGCCATTATCAAAGCGGCCCGCACCGGTAAAATAGGCGACGGTAAAATCTTTGTTACACCGGTAGAGCGCGCGATCCGCATCAGAACCGGTGAGCAGGACGATAACGCCCTGTAAAATCAAACTACGCGACACCGGCAATCAGGCCCGGGGGTGCTTCAGTAACGTGGACCAGAATGCAGGCAGAAAACATTCAGTGACCTGCAGCGGCTGGCCATTTTTCCAGAATACCGAGCGGCGGGTCGGCAACCTGGCGGGCGCTGGGAAGGGCAATTGGCCGGCGCGAATCACCGCTTTATATATCGGCATCGGGGATTTCGCTATGCACGATTCGAACACTGATCGTACAATAGCCGGATCGTGATACAGGATGTCGGCCAGGGGTCGGGTACGCAGCCGGCGAACGGCCTGCCAGACCGATCTTGCAGCACACAATGGCGTGATGCTGCGGGCGACCACAGCAGGCGTACCGTCAATCGACATACAGATTTCCCGTACCCATACGACCGTGCCAACTTCCTGTCTGATCGTCAGTCTTTCATCCTGGCTGACGGCCTCGGCAAACTCACCCAAGACCTGGATGCGTACTTCGCCTTGCCGGCGCAGCCCCTGGGTCAACGGACCCGGACGAAACAGCCAGTATTTCTGGATCGGATCAAGCTTGGGCGGCGGGCGATTCAGCCAGCCGGGAGAAAGAGGTTCAGGCTTCATGAGTGACGACATGCGGAACTGCGGATAGGCTTGCGTCAACGTGTTGATCGCAAGCGGACAGAAACGCCCGGACCAGCCGGACAAGACAGACACTATAGCAAATTTGCGAATGCAAACGGAATCAAATGGAAAAGACAAGAATATCAAAGCTGCTTGCAGAGCGTGGACTATGTTCCCGGCGTGAAGCCGATGCCTATATCGAGCGAGGCTGGGTCAGGGTCGATGGACGGGTGGCAACGCTGGGCGAAAAAGCCTGGCCCAATCAGGCCATTACACTGGACAAGTCAGCCCAGGCCCGGCAGACCGCACGCGTGACCATTATCCTGAACAAACCGGTAGGTTACGTCTCGGGCCAGGCAGAAGACGGCTACCGCCCGGCAGTCACACTCGTGACGCCGGATCGTCAGTATGACAAAGACAAGCATACCTTCAATTCATCCCATTTGCGCGGGCTTGCTCCCGCTGGCAGGCTGGATATAGATTCGCAGGGCTTGCTGGTGCTGACGCAGGATGGGCGGGTGGCGCGCCAGTTGATTGGCGAAGACTCCGAGGTGGAGAAAGAATATCTGGTACGCGTCGAAGGCAAGATCAGCGGCAATGGACTGCAATTGCTTAATCATGGCCTGTCGCTGGACGGTGATGTGCTGCGACCCGCGCAGGTGTCCTGGCAGAACGATGATCAGCTCAAGTTTATCCTGCAGGAAGGCAAGAAACGCCAGATCCGTCGCATGTGCCAGATGGTGGGACTCAATGTCATCGGTTTGAAACGGGTACGCATGGGAAATGTCACACTGGCCGATTTGCCGCCCGGCAAGTGGCGTTATCTGAAAAATCACGAACGCTTTTTATAACCGGTCGGGCGGTCTTGATGCGGATTTTCCACAATATCTTATAATGTCCGCCATACGCACTCAACCTGAATGAAGGAAACCGATCATGCACACCAATAAAGGGTTACTCTTTGCTGCCATTGTCGCTGCCCTGGCTCTGTCGGGCTGTGACACCATGGATCACATGCTGAAGAATCGTTCATCCGGCAGTGGTACACGGGTCAGTGACGTACCCACCACGCCGCCGCCATCTTCAGCCCCGGTTTCCAAGCCGCCGGCTCCATCGTCCTCTGTGGCCTCGTCGTCACTGATCATGTATGTTGCGACGCGCACGCCTACCGAAGGCTACACGGCCGTGCGCCAGAACGGTGTGCTGGTTTATGTCGATCCCCGCCAAACGCTGACCCGCAATGATTTGCAAAATGCTGTCGCCACCCGCAATAGCGCCGGCAAGGCATTTGTCAAACTGGAGTTTTCTGCGTCGGGCAGAGACCGCCTGTCAACGCTGACCAGCAATAATATTGGTAAAAGTTTTGCTGTGACACAGAAAAACCGTCTTGTCTCCATTATCAATATCGGTAAACCCATTACGTCAGGGGTGTTGTATGTCCCCATGTCCAGCGAACAGGCCGCCACCAGTTTTGAAGACCAGATCCTGGACGGAGAATAACGCAGGCAGCGTGTTTGTGAACCCTCGCATAGCAAAAGGCCGGCTCATCACCGGCCTTTTTGCTTTCGGGTCTGCTGGTTTAAGGCAATCAAGCCAGGTTCAGGCAAAAGACATCGACAATGTCGCCACGACAGGCGCGTGATCGGATGGCTGTTCGTTACCGCGGGGCACTTTATCAATCTCGCAGGCGGTACATTGTGCGGCAAGCGACGGTGTCAGCAGGATATGGTCGATGCGCAGTCCTGCATTTCTTCTAAAACCCATCATACGGTAGTCCCACCAACTGAACAGTTTCTCGTCCTGCTCGAACAGTCGGAAGGAATCGGTCAGCCCCAGGCCGCTGAGCGACTGCAAGGCCTCCCGTTCTTTGGGGGAAATAAGGATATCACCCGTATATTTGGCGTGTACGTCCCGATCTTCCGGCGCAATGTTGTAGTCGCCGCAAATGGCCAGATTCGGGAACAATTTCAATTGTGCTTCCACGAACTGGTTGAGCGCCGCGTACCATTCGAGCTTGTAGAGGTATTTTTCGCTGTCCAGCGAACTGCCGTTCGGGCAGTAGGCACAGATGACACGTAACGGGCCGGCCGTGGTCTCGCAGGTGGCGCTGATCAGCCGCTGCTGGGTATCCGGATAGAGTGGGTTATTGATAACCACGTCCTGCAGCGAACTGCGTGAAAGAATGGCCACGCCGTTATAGGTTTTCTGACCCGTCCAGACAGCGTCGTAACCCAGCTCCTGAAAAGCGTCCCGTGGAAATTTCTCGTTAACCTGTTTGAGCTCCTGTATGCAGAGTATATCGATACTATGCTGATCCAGCCAGGCCAGTACCTGGGGCAGCCTGACGGTGAGCGAATTGACATTCCACGTAGCAATTTTCATAGCGGTCCTGAATTTCCGTTTAACACAAACAGCGCACGGCCATTGTAAGCCGGATGCGTTATGATTCGTTTCTCTTCAATCAAAAAAAGGAATTATCATGTCTGACGTTTTCGTGGTTTCCGGTGTTCGTACTGCGATTGGCAGCTTTGGCGGCGGTCTGAAAAATGTAAGCCCGGGTGAGCTGGGCACAACCGTGATCCGCGAGGCGATGAAACGTGCAGCCGTGGCGGGCGACGATATCGGTCACGTAGCAATCGGGCATGTCATCAATACCGAACCCCGCGATATGTATCTGTCGCGTTATGCCGCGGTCAGCGCGGGTGTAGCCCAGGGCACGCCGGCCTTCAACGTGAACCGCCTTTGCGGCTCGGGCCTGCAGGCCATTGTGTCGGCAGCCCAGACATTGCTGCTGGATGATGCGCAGATTGCCATTGCCGGCGGTGTTGAAAGCATGAGCCGGGCGCCTTATATCGCGCCGGCCCACCGTTTTGGCGCCCGCATGGGTGACAGCGTGATGCAGGATATGATGACAGGCGCACTGTCGGATCCTTTCGAAAAAATGCATATGGGTGTGACCGCCGAAAACGTGGCGCGTGAATACGGCGTTTCCCGCCAGCAGCAGGATGAACTGGCCCTGGCTTCGCATCAGCGCGCCGCCAATGCGATTGACAACGGTTATTTCAAAGAGCAGATCGTGCCCGTGACCATGAAATCACGCAAGGGCGAAGTGGTCTTTGACACGGACGAGCACGTGCGGCGCGATGTCACGCTGGAGAATCTGTCCTCACTCAAGCCGGTTTTTGTCAAGGAAGAGGGCACCGTGACGGCGGGTAATGCATCCGGCATTAATGACGGCGCTGCCGCGCTCGTGCTGATGAATGGCGATGCTGTCAAAGCGCGTGACGTGAAACCTCTTGCGCGCCTTGTCGCCTATGGTCATGCCGGGGTTGACCCGCGCCTGATGGGAATCGGCCCTGTTCCGGCAACACGCAATGCGCTGGCTCGTGCGGGCCTGAAAATCGACGATATGGATGTGATCGAAGCCAACGAAGCGTTCGCTGCCCAGGCTTGCGCGGTCACGCAGCAGCTTGGTATGGATCCGGCAAAGGTCAATCCCAATGGCAGCGGCATTGGCCTAGGTCATCCGGTCGGGGCTACCGGTGCCATTATTACCGTCAAGGCGTTGCATGAACTGCAGCGTATTGGCGGCCGCTATGCACTGGTAACCATGTGTATCGGCGGCGGGCAGGGCATTGCTGCGATTTTCGAACGGGTCTAATGAACGATGTCACAGCGCAGACGAGAGCCGCACCCCGACTTTGATGATCCGATCATCTCCGAGTCCGAGGGAGTCCGGTATTTGCATTTCAATAGCGAATGGATACAGGGCGCCATGCGGGTGTCCCGTCCCGAAAAGCTGGAATTTGAGTACACACAGCAAATGATGGCGTGGCTGCTGTTTCTGGCGCCTCCCATTGATCGCGATATCGGCATTCTTGGTCTGGGAGCGGGTTCGCTGACGCGTTTCTGTCAGCACCATTTTGACAGCAATATCGTGACAGTGGAATGGAATCCGCAAGTGACCTCGCTCTGCGAATCGGCTTTTGCCCTGCGTCAGACGGACCGCTCCCAGGTGGTGCACCAGGATGCACATGACTGGGTACAGGAGCCGTACAATGACAATCGTTATGGTGTGCTGATGGTGGATCTGTACGATTACACAGCGCAGGGGCCGGTCTGTTCGTCGGCTGAATTCTATCGCGGCTGTCGCCAGGTCTGCCGTGATATCGGCGTGGTCACCATCAATCTTTTCGGCCATCACGGCAGTTTTCGCAAGAATATCCGTCACATTGGCAGCGCCTTCGATGATCGTATGATACTGTTTCCTGAAACGATCGACGGCAATCGTATCGTGATTGCGTTCACGGGTCCGCCCTTGCGGGTAGCACGGCAGGCATTGCAGCAACGTGCCCACCAGGTGCAAAGCCTTTACCGGCTGCCGGCAACCGGATGGCTTAAAACCCTGCTCAGGGAAAACGGCCGGACCGGGGACGTGCTCGAGTTCTGAGCGCCAGGAAGCGCCCGCAATATTCTCGTTAATACCACTGGCACATCCCGTTGAGCTGTGACAAAATCGCCGGGGTTGAATTATGTCATTCAGGAGTTGTTATGGTGAAGGCCAAATTAACCACCGTATTGTCAGCAGCGTTTTTGTCGGCCATGCTTTCGACAGGCACTACTTTTGCAGCGGACAAGTTCGTGGCGGTAACCGCGATTGTCGAGCATCCCGCACTGGATGCTGTTCGCGATGGCGTCAAAGAAGCCCTGATCAAAGAGGGTTTTGAAGAAGGCAAAAACCTGAAGTGGCGCTATCAAAGCGCGCAGGGCAACACGGGTACCGCCGCCCAGATCGCTCGCCAGTTCATCGGTGAAAAACCCGATGCCATTGTCGCGATCGGCACTCCTTCTGCCCAGGCGCTGGTGGCAGCAACCAAAACCATTCCGATCGTTTATTCCGCTGTAACCGACCCCATTGCCGCACAATTGGTCAAATCCCTGGATGGTTCCGGAACCAACGTCACCGGGTCTTCCGATGCGCTGGAGCTGGAAAAGCAGGTGGATCTCATCAAGCAGGTCGTACCCCAGGCCAAACGGGTTGGCATCGTCTACAATCCAGGTGAAGCCAATTCAAGCGTCGTGGTAAAACAACTGAAGGAATTGTTGCCCAAATCGGGCATGACGCTGGTTGAAGCCTCGGCCCCCCGGTCTGTAGATGTGGGCTCGGCTGCGCGTAGTCTGGTCGGCAAAGTAGACGTGATCTACACTAATACCGACAATAATGTGGTGTCTGCGTATGAAGCCCTGGCCAAGGTCGGCAATGAATCGAGGATTCCGCTTATTGCCGCCGATACCGACAGCGTCAAACGTGGTGCGATCGCGGCGCTGGGCGTCAGCTATAAAGGCCTGGGCGAGCAGGCGGGCGTGATTGTGGCGCGTATTCTGAAAGGCGAGAAGCCGGGCGATATACCGTCAGAAACGGCCAAGGTACTCGAACTATTTGTCAATCCCGCTGCGGCACAGAAGCAGGGTGTCAAGTTGAGCGACGAATTTATCAAAAGCGCCAAGGTCGTCGTCAAATAACGCAAGACGACATTTACACCAGCCTGGGGCAACTCAGGCTTTTTTATTTCATCAGAAATTCTCTTAAACATGTCACTTTTTTCTTCTCTTGGTGCGCTAGAGCTCGGCTTTATCTATGGCCTGGTCGCACTGGGTGTGTTTATCTCGTTTCGCGTCTTGCGCTTTCCCGATCTGACCGTGGACGGTACCTTCGCGACCGGTGGCGCAGTCGCCGCACTGCTGATCAGTGGTGGACATGATCCTTTTGTTTCCAGTCTTGCTGCCATGCTTGTGTGCGGATTCGCGGGCATGGTCACCGGCTGGTTGAATGTAAAACTGGGCATTATGGATCTGCTGGCCAGTATCCTGATGATGACTGCGCTGTATTCGATCAATTTGCGTATCATGGATGGTCCCAATATTCCCCTGATTACGAGCGATACGGTTTTTACATTGACGCAGCCGGGGTCCATCGACGATTTTGTATGGCGGCCGGCATTGTTGTGCATTATTGTGATTGTCATCAAAATTCTGGTTGATGCCTATTTTTCGACGCGCTCCGGGCTTGCCATGCGGGCCACGGGTTCCAATTTGCGAATGGCCCGCGCCCAGGGTGTGGCCACGGGCCGGATGGTTCTGATCGGCATGTCATTGTCCAATGCACTGGTGGGCCTGGGCGGTGCGCTCTTTGCCCAATCTCAAGGCGGCGCAGATATCTCCATGGGTATCGGTACCATTGTGATTGGCCTGGCAGCGGTGATTGTGGGCGAAAGTATTCTGCCGGCACGACGTTTTCTGCTGATTACCCTGGCTGTCATCATCGGCGCCGTCCTGTACCGATTCTTTATCGCGCTGGCGCTCAATAGCGACTTCATCGGCCTCAAAGCGCAGGATCTGAACTTGATTACCGCCTTGCTGGTCGCCATTGCCCTTATTCTTCCGAAACTGCGCCGCAAGCGACGCAATCGTGGAGGTGCCTGATATGTTGAACGCACAAGACTTGTTTATTACTTTCAATCCTGGCACTCCGATTGAAACCCGGGCGCTGCGCGGGCTGTCATTGACCATCCCTGACGGACAGTTTGTGACCGTCATCGGCTCAAACGGGGCCGGCAAATCGACTTTTCTGAATGCCGTGTCCGGTGAGCTGATGGTTGATTCAGGGACCATTCAGATCAATAACGAAGATGTGACACGTAAAAGCGTATGGCAGCGAGCGGTCAATGTGGCGCGTGTTTTCCAGGATCCGATGGCCGGCACCTGTGAGGATCTGACCATTGAAGAAAATATGTCGCTGGCCTATTGCAGGGGGACCCGGCGCGGTCTGCGCCCGGCGCTACGCAACCCGTTGCGCGATCTGTTTCGCGAGCGACTGTCGATTCTGGGCCTGGGACTGGAAAACCGGCTGACCGATCGCATCGGCCTGCTGTCTGGTGGCCAGCGTCAGGCCGTCAGTCTGCTGATGGCGGCGCTACAGCCGAGTAAAATTCTGCTGCTTGACGAGCATACCGCCGCGCTTGACCCGCGCACGGCCGAATTTGTACTGCAGCTGACCGAAAAAATTGTGGTGTCACAAAAACTCACGACAATGATGGTCACGCACAGTATGAAACAGGCGCTGGAAATCGGTGAGCGCACAATCATGCTCCATCAGGGACAGGTCGTGCTGGATGTATCGGGTGAGCAGCGCAGCAACATGACGGTGACCAATCTGCTGCAGATGTTTGAAAAAGTGAGGGGAGAGCAGATCAGTGATGATGCCCTGTTGCTCGATTGACGCAAAACACGGTCATAGGTCCATTTTTTACGTGAATTTACTGTGAAAAGGGCCGTCGGTCGTGTCACCGTGTTATTTTTATGCGGTGCACACGATATCGGCTGCGAGCCAGAAAAGACCCTCTTGCTTTAGGGTTTATACTAAATAGTATTTGCTTAGGCAATTAATTTCTGGTTATAATCCTCTCTTCAATACCGTTCAATCTGCTATCCATCAGGATCAGCCCTCGCTCTCAAGGTTACCCAGTCAATGACAAACAGACTCATTTTACGCAAGCGCTATATTGCAACAATTTTGCTGTCGTGCCTGGTTGCGCTTGGTGGTTGCGGTAAGGAAGACCAACAGGCTGGTGCCCAGAATGGTCCGCCTCCGACCCCCGTCAGCACAATCAAAGTCACCGAGACGCCAACAACCATTTTCACCAGCCTGCCAGGCCGCGTCAACGCTGTGCGTGATGCGCAGGTACGTGCGCGGGTCAATGGTATTGTTCAGAAAATCGAATTCGAGCAAGGTCGTGAAGTCAAGAAAGGGCAGGTACTGTTCCGTATCGATCCCGCTACCTATCAGGCACAGGCTGCCCAGGCTGAAGCGGCATTGAACCAGGCCAAGGCAACGGCCGGCAGTGCGCGTCAACTGGCTAACCGCTACTCGACACTGGTCAAATCCAACGCCGTCAGCCGTCAGGAATATGACGATGCCCGGGCCCAGGCCAATCAGGCCGATGCCACCATCGCGTCGGCCAAGGCTGCATTGGACGCAGCCCGTATCAATTTATCTTATACCGACGTTGAGTCTCCCATTGACGGGATTATCGGCCGGGCATTGGTTACCGAAGGCGCATTGGTCAGCGGTACCGAAGCCACCGAGATGGCGCACGTGCAGCAGCTTGATCCGGTTTATGTCGATTTCACGCAATCGACCGCCGAACTGTATCGCCTGCGTAAAGCCATGGCCGACGGTCAGCTGACCAAAGTCGACGAAGACACGGCGCTGGTGCAACTTGAGCTGGAAGATGGCACAGAGTACGCAGAAAACGGCAAGTTGCTGTTTACGGGCGTCAGTGTCGAACCCACGACGGGTCAGGTCACTTTGCGTGCCACCTTCCCCAACTCAGACAAACTGCTGTTGCCGGGTATGTACGTCAATGTCAAGCTGGAGCAGGGCAAAGACGACAAAGCATTGTTGATTCCCAAGCAGGCGATCCAGCGTTCCACAGACGGATTGAGCAACGTGATGGTGGTTCGCGAGGGTAAAGTGTCAGCGATCGCCATCGAAACGGGTGGGGACGTGAAGAACGATACGATTGTCACCAAAGGGCTGAAAGCGGGTGATGAAGTTGTTGTCGAAGGCTTCCAGAAGATTCGTCCTGGTGCACCAGTCAAACCCCAGCCCTGGAAAAGAGACAACGCTGCCGCAAAAGGCGGCCAGCAACCTGACTCCGGTGCCCAGCAGCCGCCCAAACAGGAAGGCGACAAGCCTGCGCCAGATGAAAGCAAGCCTGAATCGCAGGGCGACAAGCCGGCACAGTGAGTATAAAACATGTCAAATTTTTTCATTAACCGGCCCATTTTTGCCTGGGTTATTGCCATCATCATATTCTTCGCGGGTGTGATTTCCATTCCCAATATGGCGGTTTCGCAATATCCGGAAGTGGCTCCGCCTACGATTACGGTACGCGCTACCTACCCAGGTGCGGGTGCTGAAGAGGTCGCACGTTCGGTTACCAGTCTGATCGAGAACGAGCTGAACGGTGCGGAAGGCATGTTGTACTATGCCTCCACCAGTGACTCATACGGTGCTGCCAAGATTGATGTCACCTTTGAACCAGGTGTTGATCCCGATCTGGCACAGGTGGATGTACAGAACCGGATTGCCAGCGTCAACTCAAAGCTGCCTCAGGCAGTGACACAGCAGGGCATTACGTACTCGAAAAGTACGGCCGGCTTCCTGATGATTGTCTCACTGACCTCGACTGATGGCACGCTGGATGATTCTGGCCTGGGCGATTACATCACACGGAATATCCAGAACTCGATTTCCCGTATCAAGGGTGTCGGTGAATTCCAGCTGTTCGCGTCGCCACGCGCCATGCGCATCTGGGTCGATTCGGCAAAAATGACCTCGTATGGATTGACCACGAGCGATATCAAGACCGCCTTGCAGACTCAGAATGCGCAGATTACGGGTGGTACGCTGGGTTCACCGCCCACACCCGACGACCAGACCACCAGCGCGACCGTTATCGTTAACGGCCAGCTGAGTACGGTCAAGGAATTCGGCGATATCGTCTTGCGCGCCACCAGTGGTGGCTCGACAGTCAAGCTGCGCGATGTTGCCCGTATTGAAGTGGGCGCTGACTCTTACCAGTTTGGCTCCCGTCTGAACGGTCAAACGTCGGCTGCTTTTGCCGTGTCGCTGGCGCCTAACGCCAACGCGCTGGAAACCTCGAAACTGGTTCAGGCCGAAATGGAAAGCCTGGCCCAGTATTTCCCAGACAATATCAAATACACCGTCCCATATAACACGGCACCGTATGTTGATGCGTCCATTAACCAGGTGGTTCATACTCTGATCGAGGCGATGCTGCTGGTGTTCGTCGTGATGTTCGTCTTTTTGCAGAATGTCCGCTACACGCTGATTCCTGCCATTGTGGTGCCGGTCGCCCTGGCCGGGACGATGGCGACCCTGCTGTACATGGGGTATTCCATAAATACGCTGACGATGTTTGCGATGGTGCTAGCCATTGGTATTCTGGTGGATGATGCCATTGTGGTGGTCGAAAACGTCGAGCGGATCATGGCCGAAGAGGGGTTGCATCCCAAAGAGGCAACGGTGAAGGCAATGCCGCAGATTTTCGGGGCCATTGTCGGTATTACTCTGGTATTGATGGTCGTGTTTGCGCCGCTGTTTTTCATGAGCGGATCGGCGGGGGTGATTTATCGCCAGTTTGCGGCAGCCATGATTATTTCTATCGGCTTCTCGGCATTCCTGGCCCTGACCTTTACGCCTGCCATGTGCGCGACGCTGCTCAAACCGGTGCCTAAAGGGCATCATGAGAAAAAAGGCTTTTTCGGCTGGTTCAACCGTACGTTTTCAAGCATTACGCATAATTACACCGGTCTGGTGGGTGCGCTGCTGAAACGGGGCGGGCGCATGATGCTGATCTATCTGGCGCTGGTCATCGTGCTCGGCTTTCTGTATTTACGCTTGCCCAGTTCGTTTCTGCCAACGGAAGACCAGGGCTATGCCGTGACCAACATCGAATTGCCGGCAGGCGTATCGGCCAAACGGACGGAAGATGTCATCAAGCAGGTCGAGGACTACTACAAGAAACAACCCGAGGTGGAAAATATCATTACCGTCCAGGGCTTCAGTTTCAACGGGTCCGGTCTGAACTCTGCGATTGCCTTTACGCCGTTCAAGAAATTTGCGGATCGCAAGGGCGACGAGCATAGTGCCATGTCCGTAGCCGGTCGTGCAACGGGGCAACTGCTTTTCGGCATTCCGGATGCGATGGTGCTGTCCATTGTGCCGCCGTCAATCCCATCCCTGGGGACGGCTACCGGTTTTGACCTGCGACTGCAGGATCGTGGCGGCATGGGACAGACCCAATTGCGCGAAGCGGCCAATCAGCTGATTCAACTGGCAGGTCAAAGCAAGATCCTGTCCCAGGTCCGTATTTCGGGGCTGGGTCCTGGTCCGCAATTGAAAGTGACCGTTGATCGCGTCAAAGCCTACTCCCTTGGTGTGAATATGGCCGAGGTCGGTGCTGTCCTGTCTGGCACCATAGGTAACAGTTATCTGGGGCAATTTCCGAACCAGGGCTGGATGCAGAACGTCTGGATTCAGTCTGAAGCAGGTCAACGGATGTCGCCTGACGATATTATGAAACTGCGGGTTCATAACACCAGCGGCGAACTGGTTCCAATGTCATCATTTGTGACGCTGGACTGGGTACAGGGTCAGACGCAGGTCCAGCGGTATAACAGTTATGACGCTATTACCATTCAGGGACAAGCCAATCCAGGCTACGCCAACGGTGAAGCCATGGATGAAATCGTAAGACTGATCGGTCAGTTGCCATCCGGCATCGGCTATGAATGGACCGGTCTGTCCTATCAGGAAGTGCAGGCAGGCAACCAGGCACCGATCATGCTGGCCCTGGCCTTTGCAGTGGTGTTCCTGGTGCTGGCCGCCTTGTACGAAAGCTGGTGGATTCCGCTATCGGCAGTGCTGATTGTGCCCCTGGGTATGTTGGGTACCGTCGGGCTGGTCTCGCTGGTGGGTATGTCGAATGACATTTACTTCCAGGTGGGTATGATTACCGTTATCGGTCTGTCGGCGAAGAACGCGATTCTGATTGTCGAGTTCGCCAAAGATACCTACGCATCGGGCGAAAAAGGCCTGATTGAAGCGACGCTCGAAGCCGCACGCTTGCGTTTCCGTCCGATCCTGATGACCTCATTCGCCTTTATTATGGGTGTTGTCCCACTCATGCTGGCGAACGCCGAAGGTGCTGCAAGCCAGCAGGCGGTTGGTTACGGGGTGTTTGGTGGTATGCTGGCCGCAACTCCATTTGCCGTCCTGTTCGTTCCGACATTCTTTGTGGTTGTCATGACATTCTTCAAAGTCAAACCACGTTTGCTGGGTCGCCAGGCCGATGAGCACGAAAAAGCGTCCGAAGCTGAAAAAGAATCTCAGCATATCTATAAAGATGTGGCTGAGGCAGATGATATGACCACGAAGGACGAACCGACACGTCCGGACGGATCACCTTCGAAAGGAAACGAATAATCATGCAAGGGTCACAACGTACATTGCCCCGTTTGTCTGCTGTATTTATCGCGGTTTTACTGGCTGGCTGCTCGCTCAGTCCGGATTACACCCGGCCCGACGCACCGGTCCCGGGGAACTATCCCGGACAGAATGGTGCCACCCAGGCATCGGCTGCCGATCTTGGCTGGGAGCAGTTCTTCCATGAGCCACGCCTGAAAGCGCTGATCGGACTGGCGCTCGAAAACAACCGTGACATGCGTATCGCGGTCAAACGGGTTGACGAGGCGCGCGCTCAGTATGGTATTACCCGTAGTGATCAGTTTCCGCAAATCGGGGCAACCGCCCAGGAATCAGCCCAGCGCCTGCCACGCAACATGCGTATGGCAGGCCCGGACAGTCCGTCGGTTACCCGCAATTTTTCGGCCGGTATCGGCATCACCGACTTTGAACTGGATTTCTTTGGCAAGCAACGCAATCTGTCAGAAGCGGCATTTCAGTCATACCTGGCGACTGTGGAAGGACGCAAAACCGCGCAAATCAATCTGATCGGTCAGCTGGCCACCGCGTATTACAATTTACGCGCCGCGCAACAGCAAAAAGACCTGGTGGCCAAAACGCTGAAGTCGCGTCAGGCCACCTATGACCTGGTTCAGACCCGTTTCCGTGGCGGCGTTGCATCTGCACTGGACGTGAACCAGGCCAAAACCTCTCTGGATGCGGCTCGTGCGACATCGGCAGAACTGGATCGCAGCGAGAAGCAGGCACAGAACGCAATGCAACTCATTATTGGCGCGCCGTTACCGGCAGATTTGCCGCCGGCCAGCCCGTTTGCAGGCGATGTCCTGATGGCGAAAATTCCTGCCGGCCTGCCTTCAGATCTGCTTGAACGACGCCCCGACATCATTGCTGCCGAGCACGATTTGCTGGCGGCCAATGCCAATATTGGTGCAGCAAGAGCGGCATTTTTCCCCAGTATTTCGCTTACCGGTCTGATCGGCTCGACCAGTCTCGGCCTGAGCTCGCTGTTTGATGGCGGGCAGGGCACCTGGTCGTTCAATCCGGTGATCAATCTGCCTATCTTTACCGCCGGTCGTCTGCGCAACAACCTGGAATTGACGGAAGTGCGCAAGGATATTGCCGTGGCGCAATATGAAAAATCCATTCAGACCGCGTTCAAGGAAGTGGCCGATGCGCTTGCGGGCGAATCGACCTACGGTGCCCAGCTGGATGCGCTTCGAGATCAGCAGAAATCGGCCTATGAGTCACTCAATCTGGCAGACCTGCGCTATAAAAACGGGATAGACAGCTTCCTGCAAGTCCAGACCGCGCAGATCAATCTGTTCACCGTGCAACAGAGCTTCGTGCAAGTAGGTCTTGGATCGTTGCTGAATAAAGTTGAACTGTACAAGGCGCTTGGTGGCGGCTGGAGCCGCGATACTGTGATGCGACCAAATCCCGATGCACCGGTATCGAACACCGCTCCCGCGTCGAATACGGTTCCCGCTACAGGCAATGCCACACAAATCACACCGACCACGCAACAGTAGTGCAGAGGCATCATGATTGATCTGGGTGTAAATATTGATCATGTGGCCACGCTGCGCCAGCAGCGTGGCTGTGACTATCCCGATCCGGTACGCGCCGCGCTGCTGGCCGAACAGGCCGGCGCCGATGCGATTACACTGCATTTGCGCGAAGATCGACGGCATATACAGGATAAAGATGTATTCGCCCTCAGGCCGTTATTGAAAACCCGGATGAATCTGGAGTGTGCCGTTACCGAAGAAATGCTGGATATCGCCTGTCGGGTTCGCCCCCAGGATGTCTGCCTTGTGCCGGAAAAGCGGCAGGAGCTGACCACCGAAGGCGGACTGGATGTGATCACGCACTTTGACGCCGTCAGCCAGGCGGTATCCAAATTGCATGATGCCGATGCCCGTGTCTCGCTCTTTATAGATCCCGATGCCGCGCAGATTGACGCCGCCGTGAACGCCGGTGCACGTGTTATTGAACTGCATACTGGCTCTTATGCGGAAACCACAGGTGAGGCGCAACAGGCCGAGCTTGAGCGCATTCGGATCGCGATTGCCCATGGATTGCGCCAAGGACTGAAAGTGAATGCCGGTCACGGATTGCACTATCAGAACGTACAGGCGATCGTCGCACTGGGAGGCATCACCGAACTCAATATCGGGCATGCCATCGTTGCACAGGCCATCTTTGATGGTTGGGAAAAAGCAGTACGTGATATGAAAGCGTTATTGCGGCACTGACACATCACCACTGGCTCTGGGGTCATCCGGCAATTTGGCCGTGCGCTCGGCTATCATATAGCCTATCGCAATTAATGTATTATGCAATACAGGTATTTTCCCATGACTCAACCTATTGATTTTCTGTTATCCCGCAGTTCGATGAAACTGGTGACAGCGCCTGCGCCCAGTGATGAAGACCTGGCGAAAATTTTGCAGTCAGCCATGGCAGCCCCCGACCACGGCGGTCTGCAACCGTGGCGCTTTAAAATTATTCGCGGCCAGGCCATTCAGAAATTCGCTGATTTTTCCATTGCATTGCGCCAAGGCAGCGATACGCCGTTCACTCCGCAAAAAGAGGCAGCGACCCGTGCCTGGCTGAGCGAAGTGCCAATGATCATTGCCGTAGCCTGCCACATTGATTACGGCAATACGGCAATCAGCGAAACGGAAAGAATGCTGGCCACAGGAGCAGCCGTCACCAATATCCTGAACGCAGCTCATATGCTGGGTTATGGTGCATTCTGGAGCACCGGTATTGCAACTTATATCGATGAGTTCCAGTGCGGCCTGGGCTTCGATGCGCTCGATTACCGGTTTCTTGGATTCATAGCGATCGGCACACCCAAAATGCCGATCCCGCCCAAGAAACGTCCGGACTATACCCAGTTCACAGAAGAGTGGAGTGAACCGCTGGACGTCTGAGAGGACGTCTTTAATCGTCGGCTTTACGATATACGGAGCTGTCGCCCCGGCTGATACTGCCCGGGCTGTCCCCGGCGAATGATCCGAGGCACGAGCCCGTCAGGTCCGATCTGGCGGCTTATGTGTGTCTTTTTTATCTCGTATCGCAGAAGGCTTATCGTCGTTCTGCGGCAAACTGTCGGTGTTCTCAGACAAGCCGTCGGCATGATCCGAGCCGGCAGTGTTATCCGATTGTTCCCCAGCCTGTTTTTCAACCTGTTTCCCGGGCTGTGGGCCAGACTCGGCTGGTCGCGGCTGCTCAGCTACCGGCTTCTGCTCTTCGGGCTCCATCTCCAGTTCGGCTTCTATTGAGGCCACATCCTGCGCTGCCACCCGTTCATTTTCCTCTTCAGATGCCGTCTGATCCGTTGAGGTATCCTGTCGTGATGTTTCTTCGGGCGGAAGATGGGATCGCTCTTCGCGCAACACAAAAGAACGCACCAGCAGGATCGTACTGACGGGCGACGTGATGAAAATAAACAGGCCGATGACGATTTCATGCAGAAACGTGCGATCCTTCAGACTGAACGTAAGCAATAGCGAGGCCAGCAACAAACACCACAGGGCGCTGGAGTAAATAATGGCCTGGATATGGACACGCGGAAGGAAGTTGTTGACGCGCACGATACCGATGCTGGCGGCCAGCACAAGAAGGCCGCTGGCCACCATCAGAATGCAGGCCGGAATAATAATGAATGGCGACAGGGATGCCATCATGGTTCAATTACCTCGCCACGCAACAGAAAGCGGGCCATTGCAGCCGTACTCAGAAAGCCGAACAGGCTGACCAGCAGGCCGATATCAAAATACCAGGACGTGCGATAAAGCATACCCAGTGTCAGGGCGATCATCATGCCGATCAGATACAACGCGTCGATACCCAGCACACGGTCCTGGGGAGTGGGGCCCACAAACAAGGGATGGCTGATAATCACGCCTGCCAGGGCAAAGCAGAACAGCGTGAAATAGCACGACCAGATCAGAAGGGTTTCCATTACTCGAATATCTCCTTCAATGGTTTTTCATAGCGCTCAACGATATAAGCGACCCAATCCGTGTTCGGATCCAGATCCAGAATGTGCAGTTCGACCGAGTCTCCTGATTCCGGAAAGCCCGCCCAGACGGTACCTGGCGCGTAATTGATAATGGAGGCCAGGATGGCCAGCCCGTGCGGATCACGCAGCGATAACGGAATCGTTACAAAGCCGGGTCTGATATGTGTTTTGGGATACTTCAGAATCAGACCCAACGCCCACGTATTGGACTGGAACGTATCGGCCAGTACAGTAGCGGCCAATTTCAACATGACCCATAATCGGCGCGGTTTGGCCAGAAACGGTCTGAGGCGGCGTGACATCAGCACGATAATCAGGGCAGCCACCAAGGCAAAGACCAGTGTGCCTAAACCCAATGGGATATCTGCCAGCAGAATCCAGATGACAGCAAGAAACAGAGTGAGTGGCAACCAGGAGAACCAGGATTTCATTGGGTGCCTCCGTGGGGGAGTGCGAATGCGGGTCGCGTGTTGAGCACGGCTTTCATGTAGGCGCCAGGATCATCCAGCTGTTTGGCGGTGAGCGATAACTGGTCCATGACGGGGCCGGCGAAAACGGTCAGGCCGATGCACAGCAGCAGAAGCAGCGTAATGGGAAAGGCTTCGCGTCGGCTCAGCACAGGTGGTTTTAACTGCTCGTCACTCCAGAACATCCGGATACCGGCGCGGCCCAGCGCGATCACGGTGGCCATACCTGAAATGAGCATGGCAATCACGAACAACCAGACACTAGTGGTGGAGGCAGCATCGGTTTCTGACAAATCCAGCGCCTTGGATAACAGCGCGAATTTGGCAATAAAGCCCGAGAATGGCGGCATGCCGGCGATCACCAGTGCGCAGATAAAAAACGCTAATCCCAGAAAGGCCAGTGCGAACGGAATGGGTTTACCCACCACGGTACCGGAATAATCGGACTTGTCCTGGTCTTCGGCACTAAAGGCCTCCAGGCTGATGGCCAGCACGTTGCCGCCAAAGGTTTCGGTCCGTTTGATGAGTTCGATCAGGTAAAAAAATGTGCTGGTGACCAGAACAGAACTGAGCATATAAAACAGCGACGGTCCGGTCAGGATGACACTTGGCATACCCAGCGCCGTCAGCAGCGTACCCGACGACATGATGATGCAATAGCCCACCAGGCGTCCGCTGTTTTTTTCCGAGAGGATACCGAGCGTGCCAAAGAGCAGGGTTGCCAGCCCGATGACGTACATCCAGTCGCCACTGAAGGCAGCGGGCGCGCCCGTAGGCAACAGGAGTGAGCCGATGCGCAGCAGTGCGTAGATGCCGACTTTACTCATAATGGCAAACAGTGCGGCGACCGGCGCCACCGCCGCCGAGTAGGCGCTGGTCAGCCAGAAATTCAGGGGCCATGCGCCAGCCTTGATCAAAAACGCGACGCCAAGAATAGCACATGCGGCTTCAAACAGGCGGCGGTCGTCGCCCGCCAGAGTGGCGGCCCGCAGACCCAGATCAGCCATATTAAGCGTGCCGGTAATGCCATATAGCACCGAAATGGCGATCAGCAGCAGGAACGAAGCAATCAGATTGACTGTGACGTAATGAAGCCCTGCAGCCACCCGTGCCATACCGGACCCATGCAACGCCAGCCCATAGGAGGCCGCCAGAAAAATCTCGAAAAAAACAAAGAGATTGAACAAATCGCCGGTCAGAAATGCGCCATTGAGGCCCATCAGAATGAACTGGAAAAGCGGGTGAAAGAACACGCCTGCTCGATCCCAAAGGGCAGTCGAATACAACAAAGAACACAAGCCCAGGATCGCAGTCAGCATCAGCATAATGGCGCTGAGCTGGTCCGCCACCAGCACGATGCCGAAAGGCGCGCGCCAGTTGCCCAGCAGATAAACCATAATATGGTTTTCATAATCGTTCGGGATGCGGCCGGTTGTAATTCCAAAAAGCGCCACCGCCACACAAAACTGTGCCAGTACAGATATGACGCCCACCACCACACCGGCCGTGCGGTACTGATCCCGCAAGGCAAGCATGAGTGCGCCCACGACCATGGGAATCACCACGGGCAGAATGGGAAGATGAGTCATCCAGCTATTCATTGCGACTCCGTTCCGTCAACATGGTCGGTATTGGACAGACCGCGCAGAGCCAGTATGACCACCAGGAAAAGGGCCGTTGTGGCAAAGCCGATCACAATCGCCGTCAGCACCAGTGCCTGAGGTACCGGATCCGCATAATTGGCCAGGGTGGTTGCCACGCCTTTTTTCAGGATCGGCGGCGCGCCCGTCGTCAGTTTGCCGGTGGTGAAAATAAACAAGTTGACCGCATAGGACACCAGCGTGAGCCCGATAATGACCTGATAAGTCCGGGGCCGCAGCAGTAACCAGATACCCGAACCCACCATAATGCCAATGGCGATTGAAAGAATCAGTTCCATGATGGGGCTCCCTGGTCATTCGGTGTCGCAGATGGTGACGGCGGATCAGCGGTATCCCGCTTTAAATCAGCCTCGGGCGTATTGCCCGAAATGGGGTTGCCTGCCTGATTTTCATCTGAGGTTTCTGCCGACGCTTTTTTGTAGAATCGCAGAGACTGGTGACTGAGCGCAACCAACATGAACAGCGTTGAGCCCACCACGACTGCGAATACGCCCAGATCAAACAGCATGACACTGGACAAATGCAGGTGACCCAGCGGACCCAGGTCGAGGTCGGCCGCCAGGGCGGACAAAAATGGCAATTCTGCGAACCAGGCGGTGATTGATGCGGCGCCGGCCATCAGTAATCCGGCCGAAATCCAGTATTGAGGGAAAATACGCGAACGATCTTCCACCCAGCGGATGCCGCCCATCATATATTGCAGGATCACCGCCGCGGCGAATATCAGGCCGCCGACGAAACCACCACCGGGCAGGTTGTGACCTCGTAGCAGAAAGAACAGGGCGATCAGCGTCGAGATCGGCATAATGAAACGCGAAATCACCGTAGGCACCAGCATCGTGCCGCGTGGCAGCTCTGCATCTTCGTCAACCGCTGCGGTGTCGCCACTCTGTCGGAAACGCCGATCTTCCAGTGCCTTCAGGCTTTCGCGCGGCGGACGGAAACGCCGAAGCAGGGCGTAGACGGTGAGCGCCACAATGCTCAGTACTGTAATTTCACCGTAGGTATCAAAGCCGCGGAAATCGACCAGCAAGACATTGACAACATTGGACCCGCCGCCTTCAGGCAGGGCTTTTTCAAGGTAAAACGAGGACACGCCTTCGGGCCGCGGGCGCGATAACTGCAAATAGGTCAATACGGTCATACCCATCCCGGCTATCACGGCAATAATCATGTCCCGCAGCCGGCGCACCATTGCCCGCCCTTTGTCGGAGGCGGGTTCGGTTGTCATCCTGCGGGGCAGCCAGCGCAGACCGAGTAACAGCAGCACCGTGGTCACCATTTCGACCACCAATTGCGTAAGCGCCAGATCGGGCGCAGACAGCCATAAATATGTCAGGCTGCAGCACAGGCCGGCGCCGCCCAGCAAAACCAGAGAACGGAAGCGGTTATATTTTGCCTGGTAGGCTGCGCCCACCGCGCAACACGCTCCGATAATCCACAGCAGAGTGAAGGGGAGGTCGATATTGCGCATCACGAGCTTTGGCCAGGCTTCAAAAAGAAGCAGCGGCATGATGGTGACCACAACCGTAATGACCACAATCCACAGCACCTGGGGTTGCAATCGCCTGGTCGAAAACAGACTCATGACCTGATAGGCGACCGTATCAATCGTATTCATCAGACCGTCAAAAAAGGCACGTCCGTCCAGGCGATACAGCAAGGGCGTCTGGCCCGGCATGCGTTTTTGCAGCGGCCTGAGGATGATCGTCAGCAAAATACCGCCTCCCATGGCGATCAGGCTCATGGTGAGCGGCAGATTAAAGCCATGCCAGATCGCCAGGCTGTAGTCGGGCAGCGCGGGGCCGAGGATGGCCTGGGCGGCGGAGGCAAGAATGGGGCCAATCACTGTTTGGGGCATCATGCCGATCAGCAGGCAAAGCAATACCAGAACCGCGCTGGGCACCAGCATCCATCGGGGCGGTTCGTGCGGTTCTCTGGGCAAATCGGTCGCTTTGGGACCAAAAAAGACCTGTACAATCAGACGCACCGAATAGGCGACACTGAATGCGCTGGCCAGCACGGCAAAAACCGGTAGCCAGGTGGATACTTCAAGATAATCCGGCAGGTTCAGGGTTTCGGCAAAGAACATTTCTTTTGAAATAAACCCATTTAGCAGCGGAACCCCGGCCATGGCTGCAGCGGCCACCACGGCCAGCGTCGCGGTAATCGGCATGGCCTTACGCAGACCCGACAGCAGAACGAGGTCGCGCGTGCCGGTTTCATGGTCGACAATGCCGGTCGCCATAAAGAGTGAGGCCTTGAACGTAGCGTGATTGACCATATGGAACAGGGCCGCAATCAGCGCAAGCTTGCTGTTCAACCCGAGCAGCAGGGTGATGAGACCCAGATGGCTGATGGTGGAGTAGGCCAGGACCGCCTTCATGTCCCGCTGAAAGGTCGCGACAAAGGCGCCCAGAAACAGTGAACACAACCCGGCCATGCCGATGACCCAGAACCATGCAGCGGTATCGGCAAGAACCGGCCAGAATCGCGCCAGAATGAACACGCCCGCCTTGACCATGGTGGCCGAATGCAGATAGGCCGACACCGGCGTAGGCGCGGCCATGGCGTTCGGCAGCCAGAAATGGAATGGAAACTGCGCGCTTTTGGTCAGCGCGCCCAGCGCAAACAGTATAAGGATGGTCAAATACCAGGGATGCCTGCGCAAGGTATCGCCGGAGCCCAGCACCACATCCAGGTCATAGCTGCCCACTACGTGACCGATCATGAGCATGGCCGCGAGCAGACAGAATCCGCCCGCTGCCGTGATTGTCAGTGCCATGCGCGCGCCGCGCTTGGCGTCCTGCCGGTGATTCCAGTAAGCAATCAACATGAACGAAGACAGGCTGGTCAACTCCCAGAAAATGACCAGCTGAATAATATTTCCCGATAAAACCACCCCAAGCATCGACCCCATGAAGGCCAGAAAAAAGGAGTAGAAACGGGTAACCGGGTCTTTTGGCGACATGTAGTAGCGCGCGTAAAGCACCACCAATGCACCCATGACAGTGACCAGCATCGAAAACAGCCAGGCATAACCGTCCATGCGGAATACAAGATTCAGTTTGTACGTGGGAAGCCACTGCAGGGTCTGGATAACGGTATTGCCGGCCAGCACGTCGGGCAAAAAGGTCAGCGTGATAATTGCGCCGATTATTGCAATAATTCCTGCCATCCAGCTTTCTGGCGATCTGGCGTGATCGGGCAGTAATCCGACAAGGACACTACCCAGAAACGGAAGAATTAGAAGCAGGATTAATGACATTAAGTGCTAGTTATGAGGATTTATGGCGAATTATTACAATGATACTTTATCTTTTCGGCATACCGATTAAATTTTTTAATCTCGCTGAATTTGAGCTGAAAAAATCGGTCTTTCACGACACAACAATGACTTGTATCGTTGAAAGATGGTCGAACGGAGTGTTATGAACGCATCATGAACGCGATGAATACACCCGTGCAAAACGACAACAGTCACCAGGGAGCCGTACCCGATTCACAGGCGGCAAACTCAGACCAGGAAAATTACCGCTGCAGATCTGCCACGGTTCCCTGATAAAGAATAGAACCGGACGGCCGGTCGTTGCGCGATCCGCCTTCGGGCTCAAGACTGATCAGAATCTGGTCGCCCGCGGCAACTGGCCCTACCTTGTCGGCAGCAAGCGCAAACGCGCGACTGTCGCGAATCAGGCTCAATGGTACGCTGGTTCCGTTTGACCGTTTCCAGGCTTGTAACACCAGTCCTTCGGAGACCGTCTGGCGCAGCACCGGTGAAAATTGTGCGTCACCCCTGGCATTGAATCGAACCACCCAGCCGGTCTGCGCTTTGCTCATGGATGAGTCCAGCACTGCCACTTTATATGGAATCGCAGAGGCAGGCGTGCTCATATACCAGGAGACGAGCGCGGCGATAGCCAGTAATAGCGCCAGAATGCGCCAGAAGGGGAGCATGAACCAGAGTTTTCGCGCACTGCTTCTGAGACCGGATACAAAAGACGGTTCAGATGCATCCTCGTCGTCCGGCTCGGAAATGGTCGTGGCGGCTTCCGGTGAAGCGGGCCTGACAAATGTCGCTTTTTTTATTTTTTCCCAGACGCGGCTGCTGGCCACCTGGGCAGGCAATTGGCTCAGAAAGTGAGTAAATTGCGCTTCCCAGAGCAGCGCAATACGTGAAACACCCGCGTCATCGTTCATCAATTTATAGACGAGTTTCTCTTCATTTTCCGATAGGCCCCCCAGAACATATTCGCCTATTTTTTCCGTCGCGTTGTGCGGTGGGGAAAACTCGGGCAGATGCTTGCTCAAATGTTGCAGGCCGAGAAACAGGTTTTCTTTGAACCGGCCCAGTGGCATACCCATTTTGGTTGCCGTCTGCGCCTGCGACATGCCGCTGAAGTACATATTGATCATGGCCTTTTGCGGCTCTTCGGGCAATTCTTCAAGATGCAGATAAAAAGCGGGTGTGGCCGGCAGATCTTCACGCACGTCTGCATGCAAATTGCTGCTGACTTCATTGAGTACGGACTCGTCCTGATCCTTGCTGGCGGCCTGGATCGCATCATAATGCTCTTTGAAAATCTGGCTGATGCGATAGCGCAGGATAGAGTAAATCCAGCCTCGCGCCGGACCCATATCATCTTCGTAGGCTTCGGCATTGTTCCAGATGAGCCCGAAGGTGGACACCACCGCCTGTTCGGCCAGGTTGTAGTTGCCCAACACTCTGAGCGAGAGCGCCATCATTGGCGGTCCTTCATGTTTGAACAGAGTCTGTAATGCGCTCTTCTGCTTTTTTGCACACGCTTTTAAGATTTTTTCGTAATTAAAAGGGGTGTTTCTGGCAAACATGTACTTTTTCCAGGAAATTGGGTGAAAATAGATTCAAGTTTACCGCAAACCGGCCTGATGCAACTATCTGACTTTTGTCAGGCCACGTTACAAATTAATTGACAACACATTTTCAGGGAAGGCAATGCAACACCAGGGTTCATACACAGATCAATTCAGCCTGCAGGGCAAAATCGTGTTTATCAGTGGTTCGACGCGCGGGCTGGGCCTGGAAATGGCCTCGGCCATGGCGCGTTGTGGTGCCCAGGTGTACATTAACGGCCGCACTAGCGCCTCAACGGCGCAAGCCTGTGCCATGCTTGCTGAACAGGGTGTAAGCGTTCAGGGGATTGCCGGCGATATGTCCGTTCCACAGGATATCGAGCAGTGCATAGCGACGCTGGAAGACAGGCACGGCCGCTGCGATGTGCTGGTCAATAACATGGGCATTCGCATTCGCCAGCCGCTGGCTGCATTTGATATCGAACAGATGCGCCAAATGCTGGAAGTCAACCTGCTGGGAGCCATGTATCTGTCGCAAAAAGCGGCGGCGCTCATGCACAGACAGCGATGGGGACGTCTGATTACGATCACCTCGGTCGCAGGCGAAGTCGCCCGTCCTGGCGATGCCGTCTATCCGGTGACCAAACAGGGACTGACCGGCATGATGCGCGCGCTGGCCGTCGAGCATGCACAGGCCGGGATTACGAGCAATGCGATTGCACCCGGCACTTTTGCAACAGAGACGAACCGGCAGATGATTGAGTCTGAAGCCGGCCAAACGCTCGCGAGGCGAAATCCGACCGGTCGCTGGGGCCAGCCCGAGGAAATTGCCGGTCTGGCCGTATTTCTGGCTTCGGACCTTTCAGCCTATGTCAATGGACAGGTCATCGCCGTGGATGGCGGCCTGTCCGTGCTGTTCTGATACTCAATTGATTTTCAGATCGAGCTTTTCAATCAGTGGCTGCCAGCGTGCTTTTTCCTGACCCATGTATTCTTTGAAGGCTTCGGGTGTGGTCGGGATGGGATCCATATATTGCGCTTTCAGTTTCTTCTCGACTTCCGGATCCTTGAGTGCGGTCAGCAGTGCATCGGTCAGCGTATTGCGAATTTCGATCGGTACTTCAGACGAAATGATGAAGCCGGACCAGGCTGCGCCTTCGATGCCAGGCGCGCCCGCTTCAGAGACCGTCGGGATATCGGGCAGTGAACTGTTACGCTGGGCGCTGGTCTGCGCCAACGCGACCAGGCGTCCTTCCTTGACCAGCGGCAACACAGCGATCGGCGCCAATGCGGTGAATTGGGTGTCGCCCGCGATCAGAGAATTGAGCGCGGCGGGTGAAGAGGGGTAAGGCACGGCGGTCGCCTTGCCATTGACGGCCTGAAGCATCAGCTCCATGGACAGGTGTGACCCCGTGCCCGTACCGGAGGTGGCGAAATTCAATTTGTCCGGCTCGGCCTGAATTTTTTTGATCAGTTCCTGCAAGGTGGTAATACCCGATTTTTTAGTGACCACAATGACATTGGGCTGAGTCACCGCCATAGTCAGGGGCGCAAGATCTTTCTCTGGGTTATAAGGCAGCTTGCTGTAGATGAACTGGTTGTTCACAAGCGGCCCCGTGATGGAAATACCGAAGGTATAGCCGTCGGGTTTGGCTTTGGCTACCTGATTCGTGCCGATATTGCCACCCGCACCGGCCTTGTTTTCGATCACGATGGTCTGGCCCAGTTTTTTTTCGGCGCTGCCCGCAATAATCCGGGCAATCTGATCGGGTGTGGATCCAGGGCCGAAAGGCACGATCAGCGTGAGTGGATGCTCAGGCCACTGGCTGTCTTTGGCCTGTGCGGGGAGCATGCCCAGCATCAGTGAACTGACGGTCAGGCTGGCCAGTGCCAGTCTCACCATCGTTTTTCTTTTGTTCTTTTTCATTTTGCAACAATATCCTTTGGAACAATATAAATAATGATCTCGATAAAAATCAGCGGTCCTGACCTGTCATGATATGCAGAAATATTTCATACGGCTGCATTTCGTTGGGCCCGGCCTCAGTCGAGACGGGGGTCTGCTGGATCCGGACGTACTCGGCGTAGGGCAGCGTTGCCTTCAGCTTTTCAAAACGCGCTTCGCATTCCGGAAACATATCCGATTCGGCCGGATCGTCCGCGTAGCGGGTCGCGTATTCCGCAGTCATGCAGGTAATGATGGCCCGTTCCTTATCGAACTGGGTGTAGTCGGCTGTGTCATCGTTCAGCCCGTTCAGACTGATGCCAAGATAGATCAGCGCCACCAGCACAAACAGTGCCGCAATCAGATACTTGATAAAACGCATGCGGCCACGAGTATCTTTCATAATCCCGTCTCGTCCTTTTTCAATCCGAATAAGGTAGTCGCCAGTGTTTCGTAGGTGTTTTTCGCATTCGGCGGCAGACTGTCAAAGACATCGTGCAGTGAATATTTCATTCTGTAGGCACGCTGAAAACTGTCGTACACTTCGGTTTGCTGGGCACGCAATGCCTTGGTCGACACCTGCTGCAGCAATGTCTCGTAAGCCGCATGACACTCCTTCCGGATGGTCGATAATGCGGTCTTGTCCACGTATTGCGAGCTGAGCAGCAGGGCACCGCGGGTCACAATGCAATCGGACTGCAGGGACAATCGCAAGCGCTCGTCAGCCTGTCTGTCCGAGCACGCGCTCAACAGCAAAAGCACGGGAATAATAAGAGTCAGTCTGAGCATCTGGCAGCCATCGCAGCCAATCCCGGCGTGTACAAGCAAGGGTGGTCGACGAGATCGGGCGATATCGGAAATGGGTAGAAACGAAAACTATACACGGATTCGGGGCGTAATTGAGCTTAAATAAGTAAAATGCATTCTCATGATCATACTCATCTCTTTCCTTCGATGCGAGCCATGTCGGGTTTAGCAGGCTGGCGCGGTCTGGTACTGCTTGGCAGTCTGGCTGCGCTTATGCAATGCCCGGTGGCGCACGCGCAATCCGATGAGGATCTGGACATCATCCCCGAAGCACCCACGGTCGATTCCGACGTCAAAACCATACGGGGCCTCGCAGACGATCTGGCGCCGCCCAAAGGCTGCAATAGCAAGGGTTGCGACCCGTCGCTCAAGCTGGATTTAAAGATCATGGGCTTTCTGTCGTCGCCGCTCGATAAAAGCTATGTGTCCTCGCGTTACGGCTTGCGTATGCATCCCATCTATAACCAGTTGCGATTTCACGCCGGCGTGGATCTGGTTGCACCCATGGGCAGTCAGGTCAAGTCCACCCTGGGCGGCAAGGTTTCTTTTGCAGGTGTAAAGGGGGGGTATGGGAACATGGTGGTTGTTGACCATGGATCCGGTTACGAAACCCGTTATGCGCATCTGCGCAATTTCGCTCCGCGGCTGGCTGTCGGTCGTATCGTCGATAAAGGCGAAGTGATTGGTGCGCTGGGCGATACGGGACAAGTCACGGGCGCGCATTTGCATTATGAAATACGCTATAACGATCATGCCATCAATCCCCTGACGGGTCAGGGAGCTGCCGGTATCGGACGCATTGAAAAAACCTCGGTGATCAAAGGCGGTCAAAGCCAGCGCATGCGAACAGGACGCATCCGGACAATCATCCGGCATTGATGCGACATTGGAGTCTTATTGATGTCCTGTTTTGCGCTCACAGGCTGCCACTGCTGTGGCCATAATGATGCGGGGCAGCAGGGCAGTCCGAAGCAGATAAGACGTTAAACGACAGTGAGGGTGACGTCAACGTTGCTGCGTGTGGCATTTGAGTAAGGGCATACCACATGGGCTTTTTTTACCAGTTCCTGCGCGACACTGCGCTCTACGCCGGGCACAGAAATCTTCAACTCGACCTCAATGCCAAATCCCTGTGCAATCGGACCAATGCCGACACTGCCTTCAATACTGGTTTCATCAGGCAGCTTGACTTTTTCTCGTGAGGCGACCAGCTTCAAGGCTCCCAGAAAGCAGGCCGAATAGCCTGCGGCGAACAGCTGCTCAGGGTTCGTTCCCTCTCCGCCAGCCCCGCCCAACTCCTTTGGAGTGGTCAGTTTGACATCGAGCACGTTATCGGAAGACACAGCCCGCCCGTCACGACCGCCGGTTGCGGTGGCATGGGCGACATAAAGCACTTTTTCAACTGCCATGATTGACTCCTGATGAATGTTACAGGTTAACAGATCGTGAGTTCCCGTTATAGCATCCCTATGGCAGACATCGGCCCAATGACCCTGATTCCGGACAGGGAATGGCGCGCGGTCCAGTTGCGGGCCCGGGCCTGCCGTTCAGGGCTGCCAGCCGCCACCCAGCGTTTTGAACAGGGCCAGGCGGTTAATCTGTTCCACCAGCCGCAGCGTGATCATGTCCTGCTGCGCAGTATAGTAGGTTCTTTGCGAGTCCAGTACTTCGAGAAAGCCGCTGCCACCGCCCCGGGAGAACAGGGCATTCGAAAGTTGAAAGCTGCGGTAAGTCGAGTCAACCAGTGATTGCTGGGCTTGCAGTCGCGCTGCAATATTGGTTCGCACCGCCAGCGCGTCGGCCACTTCCCTGAAGGCGGTTTGAATGGTTTTTTCGTAGGTCGCCAGCAAAATATCGCGTTGTGCCTTGGTCAGATCCAGATTGCCCTGGTTGGCACCGCCATCGAAGATGGGCAGGCTGATTGACGGGGCAAAGCTCCACGCCAGCGTCCCGCTTCCAAACAGGCCCGACAGGCTGCTGCTGGCTGTTCCTGCCGAACCGAGCAACGAAATACTTGGGAAAAAGGCGGCGCGGGCTGCGCCGATATCGGCATGAGCTGCGATCAGATCGTGCTCCGCGGCCAGCACGTCCGGCCGTTGCTGCAACACACTGGAGGGCAACCCGGCAGGCGGCATGACCAGACGCGAAGCGGCCCGTCCCTGCAGGGCAAAGTCCGCGGGCGGAAGCAAATTGCCGGGCACCGGTGCACCCGTCAGCAGCGTCAAGGCGTTTTTATCCTGAGCCAGCTGTGATTCATATTCCGCCACCTTGACCCTGGCGGCATCCACTGTGCTTTGGGACTGCGCCAGCGTGAGACCGGACTGGGCACCCAGTTCATGACTGCGGCGAACCAGCTCATGTGACTTTTGCTGATTTGCCAGCGTGCTGCGCGCGAGCGCCAGCTGTTGACCGGTGGCCTCAAGCTGCAGCCAGGCGGCAGCAATTTCACTGACCAGGCTGATCTGGGCGCTGCGACGGCTTTCCTGGGCGGCCAGATAGCGTTGCATGGCCGCAGCCTTCAGGTTGCGAATTTTCCCGAAAAAATCAATCTCGTAACTGGTCAACCCAAGATCGACACTGTAGCGTGTCGACAGTGTGGTTTCGCCGGAATTGGAGACACTGGCCGGGGTACGGCTGCGGCTGACCTCGCCATCTACGCCTACCGCAGGCAGGCCATCGGCTCTGGCAATGCCATATTGCGCGCGGGCCCGTTCAATATTGAGCGTGGCAATCCGCAGGTCGCGGTTGTTCTGCAAACCCAACTGTACAACCTCACGCAGGCGGGGATCCGTAAAAAAGGTACGCCAGTCCAGGTCGTTGGCCGTTGGTAACACTGAGGTACCGGCCGACGCCGGTGCCTGGGGCCAGCTTGCGGACACCGGCGCGGCTGGTTGGTGATAATCGGGCGCCAGATTCACGCAGCCTGCCAGTCCCAGAACAGGCAGGGCGAGCATGGCGATTTTGTGCGCGGAAGTCTTGAAATCTGTCATACCGTGTGACCCGTTTGATTGCTGTCCGGGGAATGAGTGCCGTGGCCATCATTATGCGAATGGCGCTTGCGTCTGAAACTGCGCACCAGCACAAAAAATAGCGGAACAAAAAAGAGACTGAGCGCCGTGCCGACCATCATGCCACCCAGCACGGCGGTACCGATAGCATGCCGGCCACCGGCGCCAGCACCGGTCCCGATTGCCAGGGGCAGAACGCCAAAGCCAAAGGCCAGCGACGTCATCAGGATCGGTCGCAGGCGTTGACGCACGGCGATCAAAGTGGCTTCCAGAACAGAACGGCCTTGCTCCTGCAACTGCTTGGCGAACTCAACAATCAAGATCGCATTCTTGGAAGTCAGGCCGACTGTTGTCAGCAAGCCGACCTGGAAGAAGACGTCATTATGCAGCTCCCGCAAGGCGGTAAAGAGCAATGCGCCGACAATCCCCAGTGGCACGACCAATATGACGGCAAAGGGAACGGACCAGCTTTCATAGAGCGCCGCCAGGCACAGAAAAACGAACAGAATGGAGACCGCGTAAAGCAGCGGGGCCTGCGCACCGGAAATGCGCTCCTGCAGCGAGGCGCCGGTCCATTCAAAGCCGATGCCTGCCGGCATTTGCTTAAGTACGTCTTCCACGGCCTGCATGGCGGCACCGGAACTCACATCGGGTGCGGCATCCCCCAGAAACTCCAGGCTGGGGCTGCCGTTATAACGGCTCAGTTCGGGCGAACCGAAGCTCCATTTTGAACTGGAAAACGCGGGGAAGGGCACCATCTCGCCCAGCGTATTCCTTACATTCCACTGGTCGATATCGCTGGGCAGCATGCGAAAAGGCGTATCACCCTGAACGTAAACGCGCTTGACACGGCCTCGGTCCAGAAAATCATTTACGTAAGTGCCTCCCATGGCGGTCGACAGGGTACTGTCTATGGCATCGGTATTCAGACTGAATGCACCGGCGCGGGCATCATCAATGTTGATCGTAAATTGCGCCGTATCTTCGGGTGCATCAATCCGCACGTTCATCAGCTCCGGTCGCTCGGACAGCAGTTGCAGGGCCTTGCGGCTGGCTTCGACCAGGGCGTCATGGCCCAGTCCATTGATGTCCTGCAGGAAGAAATTGAAGCCCGAACTCGAGCCCAGACCGCGCACAATAGGCGGCAGCGTCGCAATAATGCGTGCGTCCTTGATATACGCCAGATCCTGGGTCGCCTTTCTGGCAATGGCGGCAGAGGATTGCTCGGGCAGTGGGCGTTCACTCCAGTCCTTGAGCATTACATACGCTCGTGCCGAGCTCTGGTCGCCGCTGCGACCGGTAATACTGGTAATACTGCGCACGTCGGGCTGCTTGAGAAAATATTTTTCAATTTCCCGCATGACAGGCTGCAGCCGGGCATCGGTCGCCCCTGCGGGCAGGGTAATCTGCAATCTGACGGCGCCCTGATCCTCGGGTGGCAAAAAAGAGGTGGGTAAACGCAAGAACAGAAAGCCCATGAGCACGGCGATAATGACATAGACAATCAGGCCGCGCCGGGGACGTTTTGATACACCGGCGACGGCTGTCTGGTAACGGTCTGCGGTCCGGTCAAAACGCCGGTTGAACCCCATGAAAAAACGATCCACGTAACCAAGCGGCCCCTTGCGGGCCAGGGTCGGGTCGATATGCCCGCCTTTTTTCGCCGGTTTGAGCAGGCTGGCGCACAGGGCAGGGGTCAGGGTCAGCGCAACAATAACCGAGAGCACCATCGCAGAAACGATCGTAATGGAAAACTGCCGGTAAATCACGCCGGTAGAGCCGCCAAAAAATGCCATCGGAATGAACACGGCAGACAGCACAAGTGTAATCCCGACCAGCGCCGGCGTAATTTCCCGCATGGACTTGCGGGTGGCCTCGCGCGGCGGCAGCCCCTGTTCATGCATTACGCGTTCTACGTTTTCCACCACCACGATCGCATCGTCCACCAGCAGGCCGATCGCCAGCACCATTCCAAACAGTGTCAGAGTGTTAATGGAAAATCCGGCGACCGACAGCACCCCGAACGCACCCAGCAGAACCACCGGTACGGCAATGGCCGGAATCAGCGTGGCACGCAGGTTCTGCAAGAACAGATAAATGACCAGCACCACCAGCACCATGGCTTCCAGCAGGACTTTGACGACCTCGTCAATGGATGCACTGATGAAAGGAGTCGAGTCGACGCCGATAAAGGTTTTCAGGTTGTTGGGGAAAAACGGTTCAAGCTCTGCCAGCTTCGCGCGCACGAGATCGGCCACTTCCACGGCATTGGCGCCGTCAGCGGCAATAATCCCCATACCGGCACCTGGCAGGCCTCCCAATGCAGAGCGGATCGTCAGGTTTTCAGCGCCCAGTTCAACCCGGGCCACATCGCGAATGCGGACGACGGCGCCATCGGGTGCCACGCGCAGCACCACATTGCGAAAATCGTCTTCGGTCTGCAGCATGCTGCGCGCGGTAATGGTCGCATTCAATTGCTGGCCACTGACGGCTGGCAAAGAGCCCAGCTGGCCGGCAGATACCTGCACATTCTGCTTTTCGATGGCAGCAGTCACATCCGAGGGCATCAGGCTGTAGCCAAGCAGTTTTTTGGGGTCCAGCCAGATGCGCATGGCATAGCCCGTTCCGAGGGTCTGCACTTCGCCTACGCCGTCGATTCGGCTGATCACATCCACCAGATTACTGGTGATGTAATCGCCCACATCCACCGGCGAGGCACTGCCATCGTCCGAATACAGCGAGACCACCATCAGGAATTCTTCCCCGCCTTTGGTGACCGTCACCCCGCGGCTTTGCACCTGCTGGGGCAGCCGCGACATGGCCTGCTGCAGACGGTTCTGCACCTGCATCTGGGCCACATCGATATTGGTGCCGGCATCAAAAGTGAGGGTGATGCGCGCGCGCCCGGCAGCGTTACTGGTGCTGCGCATGTACAGCAGATTGTCCAGCCCCTTGAGTTGCTGTTCGATGACCTGGGTCACCGAGTCTTCTACCGTCTTGGCAGAGGCACCGGTGTAGGTGGCGGTAATGGCCACGCGGGGCGGCGCAATATCGGGATACTGTTCAAGCGGCAAGGTATGGATGGATGCCAGGCCTGCCAGCATAATCACAATGGACAATACCCAGGCAAAAATGGGCCGGCTGATAAAAAACTGTGCCATATCCCGATTCCTAGCCCGACTGGCGTGTGGTTTCCACCGGCCGAACCAGTACGCCGGGGCGCACGCGTTGCGACCCGGTCAGCAGCACCCGTTCACCTGCCGCCAGCCCGTCCAGCACCTGCCAGTTGTCGCCGATCGCCCGTCCGACTACGACGGAGCGTTCCTGCACTTTGTTTTCAGCATCGACGACCAGCGCAACCGTACTGGCGTCGGGCCGCCGGGTGACCGCTTGCTGCGGTACGAGGACAGACTGGTCGCCCGTATTGTTTTGCAGCACGGCCCGCACATACATGCCGGGCATCAAAATCCGGTCGGGGTTGGGCACTTGCGCACGCAGCGTAATCGAACCGGTGCTGGCATTGACGGTCACGCCGCTGAAAGTCAGGCGGCCCGTATGAGAATACATCAGTCCATTTTCGAGCCTGATGCGAATAACCGCATCGTTTTCCGATGTCGCCTGTAAACGGCCGGCCTGGATATCTTCCTTCAATTGCAGTATTTCAGCTGACGATTGCGACACGTGTATATATACCGGATCCAGTTGCTGCACGGTCGTCAATGCCGTCGTCTGATTCGCGGTCACCAGCGCACCCGGCGTCACGTTGGACAGTTCGATCCAGCCGTCAATGGGAGAGACAATGCGGGTATAGTCCAGGTTGATCTTGGCGCGCTGCTCCTGTGCGCGGGCGACAGCCAGGTCGGCCGCGGCCTGTTGCGCATCAGCCTGCGAAGCCTCATTGATCTGTTCACTGATCGCATCAATACGAACCAGCGAACGATTGCGTTTGGCCACCGTTTGCGCGTTGGCCAGCGTGGACGCGGCTTTCCTGACACTGGCGCGGGCCGCAGCGTACTCTGCCTCGTACACCGCCGGATCCAACTGATACAGCACCTGTCCTGCCTTGACCATGGATCCTTCGGTGAACAACTGTTTCTGCACAATGCCATTCACTTGCGGACGAATCTCGGCAATCAGCGGAGACACGGTACGCCCGGGCAACTCGGTGTCAAAGGTAATGCGCTGTGATTTGAGCGTGATGACGCCGACTTCGGGCGGCCCGTCGGCCTTGGGCGCCGGTGCGGGATCCTCGTCCCTGGAGCAGCCCGAGACCAGCAGGACGACCAATAGCAATGCCGGCAGCAATAGCGCTGGCATGGAAAAAAAACGATGTTGCTTTTTCATTGTAGACAGACTGACAAATTTAATCATGGCATCGTATATAAACGGGAGCAGGGGACGAACACCATTCGATGCCCCCTTGCCGCAATGTCAGCTTCCCCGATTCGGGCAGAAAATGTGCGCGTCGGGTGCGCCGGCGCTTACCGGCGATGTCGGACAAAACAGGCGAAACGCGAAAATAGTAGCATGATTACACAGTATTTCAGTTGAAACTTTTGTATCACACGGCCAAATTGCACTTTATCTAATAAAAACGGCAATTTGCGGCATTTTCGTAATCGTTTGAAAGGCTTGTTACATCGCGCGGAAAATCACAACTGTATATTTTTGCACCGGAGAAAAGGGTGTGACGCCGTTCATCGGTCATACTGCTTTCGCGCATTATTCAGAAACGCCAGTTCAGATAGGCGTTTACCCGATGTTCACGCATGCGGCCGCCGTCAATCTCAATATCAAACTCATAAAACAACCTCAAAAAAATGCAAGTAATTTGATGAGGCGATAAGACAATCAATGGACGTGAACGTTTTTTTTCAGGGCAGAGTGAATTGAAAAGAGGAGGGGTCGCTGTGCCGAACGCACTCCCAGGTAGGAGAACGTCACCGTGAGTCATGACTCGCAGACAAAGGAGTTTTTTTGCCTAATTTAGGGTTTTCTTGATCTAGGTAAATTACATTTCGGCAAGACCTCTCTACAATGCTGCCCAATAAAAATGGGGTTGGCAGAAAGTGATGTTGGAAGAGGCAATTTTCAATGCACGCGATGGGCGGTTGCCGCAAAGGCGGGTGCGCCCACTATTTTCGCTCACGCAATGCAGTCGGTCGTCTCGGCAGCTTGTGATTTCTATCTTGCTCGTGCTCGGATGCATTTGGGAGACCTCTGCGCGGGCACAGGCGCTTCGCCCCGAGATGCTGGACGCGCAGCACTTTCAACGGCAGCAACAGCAGCAACAATTTCTTCAAAGCCAGTTGCCTGCGCCCCAAAGCGTGTCCCGTGCGTCGGCTGTTGCGCCACCGGATCGCACTCAATATCCCTCGGAGACACCGTGTTTTCCCATTACGTCGGTTGAACTGACGGGAGAGTCGGCAGAGCGTTTCGCCTGGGCGTTGAATTCGCTCCTTGCTCCAGAAAAAGCTCCAATGCATTTGCCTTCTCCCGTCGGGCAGTGCCTGGGTGTGCAAGGTATTGCACTCGTGGCCGATCATGTGCAGAACACCATCATGGCGGCCGGATACGTGACGACGCGTGTGCTGGTCGGCTCTCAGAATATCGGCGGCGGCCATTTGAATTTGTCGGTTATCCCAGGGCGTGTGCAGGATATTCGCTTTACAGACTCATCCGAGTCACGGGCTCGCCGCTGGAACGCGTTGCCTGTGAGGGAAGGCGGGATTCTCAATATCCGCGATCTTGAACAGGGACTGGAGAACTTTCGACGCATTCCAACGGTAAACGCCGATATCCAGATTGCACCTGCGAATGAGCCGGGCAAAAGCGATCTGCTGATCAACTGGAATCAGTCCCGGCCATTTCGCCTGATGGCCAGTTTTGACGATGCGGGCAGCAAAAGTACCGGACGCTATCAGGGAAACCTGACCGTGTCGCTTGATAACCCCTTGACACTGAACGATCTTTTCTATGCCAGTCATACCCAAAGTCTGGGTCACCCCACCAGCCATTCTCGACGCGCCAAAGACAGCGCGCTGCATTATTCCGTCCCGTTTGGCTACTGGTTGCTGAGTGCGAACTTTTCAACATTCAACTATCGCCAGCCTGTGGCGGACATTCATGAAAGCTATGTCTACAGCGGACGCAGTCGCACGCTGGACCTGAGTCTCAGCCGCCAGGTGTATCGCGACGCCAAACGCAAATTCAGCGTCTATCTGAAAGGCTGGGCGCGTCATTCCCGAAACTATATTGATGAAGTGGAAATCCCTGTCCAGCGGCGCCGCATGGCCGGCTGGGAAGCGGGGGTCAATCATCGCGAGTACCTGCGCGCGGCCACGCTCGACGTGAATCTGTCCTATCGGCGCGGCACCGGGGCGGGTAATGCACTTAAAGCGCCGGAAGAAAAATACGACGAGGGTACTTCACGGCCGCGCATCTGGCGCGCGTCGGTCAATCTGAGCGCGCCGTTTACGCTAGGCAAACAACCGGTTCGCTACACCGGTACCTGGCAGGCGCAATGGAACAAATCACCACTGATTGCACAAGACCAATTCAGCATTGGCGGTCGCTATACCGTGCGCGGCTTCAGCGGCGAGTATGTGCTCATGTCCGACCGCGGCTGGTTCTGGCGCAACGAGCTGGCATTCTCGCTTTCCACACTGGGTATTGCCGGGCATGAACTGTACGCAGGTGTTGATGCGGGCCATGTCAGTGGACAGCATGCCGACCGACTGGTGGTGCGCTCGCTCATCGGATCGGCCGTCGGTCTGCGGGGCAGTCTATCCAAATACGTGCACTACGATTTTTTCATTGGCAAGCCATTGAATAAACCCAACGGGTTTAAAACACCAGCCACAACAGGTGGCTTCAGTATCAGTTTTTCGTTGTAAGACGGATGGGCCTGTCATGTCGAAATTTTTCGCGTTTCCTTGCGGCATGGGCGCAGCGGGCCATCAGAACGTCGGTTAGGGGAAGAGTATGAATAAGCGCTGCTATCGTTTGCGATTCAATCACGTTCGCGGTCAGTGGATGGCCGTTGCCGATATTGTGGTCGGCCCGGGTAAAAGTCATGCAGGCCGCTCGGGCGGCGCGGCTGGCTCACAAGACCAGGTGAACGCCAGAAACAAATGGGGTATTGCGATGATCCCCGCATTGCCCCGATTGCGCCTGATCATGCAGGCGATCGTGCTGGCGGGCGTCACGGGCCTGATTGCTTTTGTGCCGGATCACACAGCGCAGGCCCAGATCGTGGCGAACAAAGCTATGCCGACCCATACGCAGCCGTCAATCGTCACCACAGCCAACGGGCTGCCTCAGGTCAATATCCAGACCCCCAATAGCGCCGGTGTCTCTATGAACAATTACAGCCAGTTTGACGTGCAGCCCAGCGGCGCCATTCTGAACAATTCCCGTACCAGCACCCAAACGCAGCTGGCAGGCTGGATTCAGGGTAATCCTTTGCTGACAACGGACAGCGCGCGCGTGATCGTCAACCAGATCCAGTCGTCCAATCCGAGCCTGTTGCGTGGCTATATTGAAGTGGCGGGCCAGCGCGCCCAGGTAGTGATGGCCAACCCGGCTGGTATCAGCTGCGAGGGCTGCGGTTTTATCCATGCGGACCGCGCGGTCCTGACTACCGGGCAGGTCGGCCTGAATCCTTCTACCGGAGCACTGGACAATTATGTGGTGCGCAGCGGCACGGTCAATATAGCCAATATGGACGCCAGCCAGACACCTTATGTGGACGTGCTCGCTCGTGCGGCGAAGGTGACAGGTACCATTCGCGCAAAACAATTAGATATCAAAACCGGCATCAATACGATCGATGCCAATACTGGCGCTGTTTGCGCTTCTGCCGGCAGGACTGAAGTCACTGCCGCCTCCGATGCCTCGGCAGCCTCGGACGGACGGGGCGATCAGCCAGAAGTCGCTATCGACATCGCCGAACTGGGCGGCATGTATGCCGGGCAGATTACGTTACTCGCGACCGAGCACGGTGTGGGCGTACGCAATTTGGGCAACATCCGCGCCGGAGAAAATCTGACGCTCTCGGCCAATGGGCAGTTGCACAATCGCGGTACCCTGGCGGCAGATGGGGCATTAAACGTGCAAGCCGACTCGTTGCTGAACGATGGCACACTCTATGGCGGACAAAACACCGCCGCCACGACCGTCACTTCCCTGAAGAACAATAAACAGATCCTGTCGGGCGGCAATATTGCGTTGACAGCGAACGGTGCGACCGGAAGTCTGACGCTGGGATCAGAAAGCAGACTGGCTGCCGGTCTGGATTTATCGGAAACCAACCAGGCACAACCTGGCACGTCGGATAAATCGAGCGCCACGACTGGCAAAGATAGTCGTTCCTTAAAAGACAAAGACAGTCGTTCCTTAAAACCCGGTCAATCGATTTCTCTGAACGCCAAAGATCAAGCAATAGTAGCCGGTACGATACAGGTCGACGGCAGCCTGCTTGCGCAGGCCGATACGCTGTCAGTATCGGGCAGCGAACTGGTGGCGCAAGACATCCGTCTAACCTCCCGTCAGGGCGATCTGCTGGCCAATAAAGCCAAGATTCATGCGCACACCTTGGCAGTGAATACGCCATGGCAGCTTTCCACCGAGGAGGCGCAGATCCAGGCCGAAGCCTTGCAATTGAACGCTGGCAGTATTCGCAACCGCCGGGGCAAGCTGATTCATACCGGGTCAAATCCCTTTGTATTGCAAACCGGTGCCCTGGATAACCAGGGCGGGTTGATTGCGACCGTCTCAGCAAACCTGACTATCAAGAGCGACAGCATCAATAACACTGAGGGGACGATCCTGCAAACCTCTGCTGCCGAGACCTCGGCCAACCCGGACGACAACGCGCTAAATATCAATCGATTGAACATCAATCAGCTGAGTATCAATAGCGGGACACTGACCAATACGCGCGGCACGATCCGTAACAACACCGGGGCAGTGAATCTTGCGCTGGCAGACAATGCCTTGCTCACAAACCAGGCCGGCCAGATTCATAGCGGCACGACCCTGACATTGCGTGCAGGCGGCATCGATAACCAGGCGGGTCGTATCCTCGCGGGTGAGCGCCTGCAGTTGCAGCTGGATAAGCAAGGGCAGGGCGTGGATAATCGTCGCGGAAAAATCGCGGCTCAAACGCTTGACGGATTTAACACCCGCACGCTGGATAACCGGGAAGGCCGAATCGAAGTCAGTGGTGAAACCGGCCTGTGGCTGGCCACGACCGGTCTGCTCACAAACGAGCAAGGCATCATAGCGGTCAAAGGGTCATTAAACATTCAGGCGGGCGATGTGGACAACCGTCAGGGCGTGGTCTCTTCTCAACGGAACGCCCGAATCCATAGCGCGTCCGGTTTGAACAACGACGGCGGCAAGGTTGTAAGTGATCAGACCCTCTTCGTTGAAGTGGATGGCGATCTGCACAACCAGAACGGCAACGTATCTGCCGGAACGGATATGGTGCTGCGCGGCGATACGGTCAATAATCAGGCTGGCAAACTGTTGGCCAATGGCGACGTGGCGCTGAACGCCTCAACGCTGCATAACGAGAACGGCCGCATCGCTGCCCAGCGATTGCAGCTGCGCGGTGGTGCTATAAACAATGACGCGGGTCTGATACAGGCCGTACAGGAAATGACCATTGATACCGATGGGCATCAACTGATCAATACAAACACGGGTAAAGACAAAGGCGTGATCAGTGGCGGTACGCTGCAACTTGCCACCGGAAAACTGGATAACCGCGAAGGGTTTATCGGCGCCGCCAAAGCAGCCACGCTGCAAACCGGCACGTTAGACAACCGGCAAGGTCGTGTGGGAACTGATGATCTTCGTATTCAGGCAAAGGACCTGGACAATCGGCAAGGCAATCTGCAAAGCGTCAAGAACATCGCGCTGGACCTGGGCAACGCAAGCCTGGATACGCGCTCGGGGCTGATCCGCGCCGGAGACACATTGCACATCTCTGCGGCTACGATCAATAATGACGACACGTTCGATGGTGATCGGGCAGCGCAACAGCAAAAAGGCATTCAGGCCAATACGATCACACTGGCTGGTGGTACGCTGTTCAATCATAGCGGTTTTATAGCGGCCACACAAAACCTCGAATTCAACATATCCGACAGCCTGAATAACCAGAGTGGGTATATCACCTCCCTTGGCACGACACGTATTCTTGATCCGCAGGGCAACCTGCTCGTCAACAACGAACAGGGCTATATCAGCGGCAAAGAAAAGACGCAGGTTCAAAGCGCACAATTGACCGGGCAGGGCGGCACCTTCGCAGGTGATCACCTGTCACTGGATCTCAGAGGCGATTACCAGAATGCCCATTCCCTGATTGGCCACACGCGGCTGGATCTGAGCACCACCGGCGATGTGTACAACGAGGGCAAGCTCGAATCGGCCAACGCGCTGGCGATCCAAGCGCACAACCTGAAAAATACGCAACAAGGCAAGATACAAGCGAAACACACTCGTCTACAGGCAAGCGATACCATACGGAACGAGGGCCTGATCAACGGACAGAATACCGTGGTGGTCGCGGACCGCATTCACAACCTTGGCACAGGCCGCATCTATGGCATCCGGCTGGGACTTCAGGCCAGAGAACTGTCAAATGGCGGGAAACAACAGGACGATACCTCTCGGGCCGGTACCATCGCGGCACGCGACCGGCTGGATATCGGCGCCCAGACCTTGTCCAATCAGGATGGTGCGCTGATCTACAGCGGTGGTGATGCGGCCTTCGGGCGCACACTGGATCCAGACGGCAGAGTCACAGGCACCGCCTCTTCGATCGTAAACAACGGTTCGATGATTGATATCGCCGGCTCAGCGCAGATAAAAACCGAACAATTGCGCAATCTGAACGCAGACTATCGCACCGAATTACAGCAGGTGGGTCCCGTTCGAAAGGGCAAGGACTACGAGCCCATTCCGGAACACAGTTCCTGGGACCCTAGCTTGCATAAGCGGTATGACAGCGATTCGGCTGTGGTGCTGACAATGGAAAAATCGATGCTGTATTACGAAGGGCCTGACGACAAATTGTGGGACTTCTGGGGTAAGCCCAACGCGCTCAAGATAGGTAAGCGATATCGAGGTGGCGGTTTTCCAAGTGCATATATTGATGACCGGCGGGTTGGCATAGCGCCGAGCTATTACGTGTCTCGCTTGGATGACGAAGACATTCTTTTTCCGTGGATTATTGATGAGAGTAAGAAAGTCTACTCTCTGGTCTACTCCCCAGACGATCCGATATGGGAAAAAACGGGTATTCCCGCGCCTGACCGCAATATTCCGCCATCCACCATCAAGGTCTGCTCAGGAATCTCGTGGAACGAGGTTTGCCAAACCAAGCCCAATCCCGAGATGAAGCGGTATATAGACAACAATCCCAGCTACGCCAAACTTGATGAACTCATCTCGCAATACAACCATGCCATCCAGGGCTATCACGAGGATATGTTCCGTGAGTACGAATACGAGGTGACCACGCAAGAAACCCGTATCACGCATAGCAAGCCCGGTCAGATCTCGATCGGCAAGAATCTCGCCCTGTCTGGCGGGGCCTTCACCAACGATAAAAGCCGGGTAGCTATTGGCGGCGCGATGACAGGGACTGTGCAGTTCATCAACAATATCGATGATGAGAATGCCATCCGCCGAATCACGGAACGTGGACGCCACCGCGAGCACGACGATGATGACGATTACGGCGACTGGCACGATTACGAAATCCCCCGTGAAGAACACATTCCGGCGTCGGTGGCCGTCGTGCAGATCGGCCAGGGCGCTCAAAGCCAAAGTGTCGATATTGTACCGGTTCCAGACCAGACAGCCGAAATCTCGGCCGGCGGCGCTGCGCCGGTCAAACCGGGCGATCTTGTTGGCACGGGTCATGCCATTATCGAAGTCAGTCCAGATAAGCCACTGGAAGGCACCGTGACAGGCTCGTCCGAACCGGCACCGGTCATCCGCACCACGACGCCACGACGTGATTTGCCCTCAGCCAGCCTGTTCATTATCCGCCCCGATGGGCAGGGCGGACCGCTCATTGAAACCGATCCGCAGTTTACCCAATACGGCAACTGGCTGACCTCCAACTACATGCTTGAACAACTGGGCCTGGACCCGCAGCACACCCTGAAGCGCCTGGGCGACGGCTTCTACGAGCGTAATCTGATCAACGAACAGATCGGCCAATTAACCGGCCGTCGTTTCCTGGACGGCTATCAGAATGACGAAGAACAATACCGCGCCTTGATGAACAACGCGGTCACCTTCGCCAAAAAATTCGATCTGCGTCCCGGCATCGCGCTGACCGCCGAGCAGATGGCACAACTGACCAGCGATATTGTCTGGCTGGTCGAGCAAACCGTGACCCTGCCGGACGGCAGCCAGCAGCGTGTGCTGGCGCCGCAGGTATACGTTAAAGTGCGCAAGGGCGATTTGCGCGGCGATGGCGCACTGGTCTCGGCAGACCAGATCAAGTTGCAGGCAAACGATACGGTATACAACAGCGGCACCGTCGCCGGCAGACAGCTTGTGGATATCACGGCGGACAGCATTGCCAATATGGCGGGCGGTCGCATGAATGCCGATAAAATTGCGCTGACCGCCAAAGACGACATCCGGGTGGTGGGCGGGCAGATTTCTGCAGAGCAGGCGTTGAACCTCAAAGCCGGCCACGACATTGAAGTAGCCAGCACCCTGAATCACATACAGACACGTTCGGACCAGGACAATTACGAATACACGGACCTGGATAGACTGGCCGGGCTATATGTGACTGGGTCCAAAGGCCTCGGCCAGTTGCAGGTGCAGGCGGACCGGGACCTGATCTTAACGGCCGCTGCTCTTGGTAATGCAGGCCAGGGCAAGGACAGCAGCACTGTGCTGCAGGCGGGAAATAATCTGGCCTTGAAAACCCTGACCACGCGCATGAGCGAGCTTGTGGTGAGCGATGCCAGTAACTACGTCAAACGGATTGGGTCAGAAGAAAAAGGCACGCACATCGCCAGCAACGGCGACATTGTCATGCGGTCCGGCAACGACCTGAGCTTACGCGGCGCAGACGTCACGAGCCAGCAGGGCGCCGTCAATTTGCAGGCCGGGCGCGATGTCCGTATTGAAGCCGGATTGTCCGAAAGCGGCGGCCAGCTGCGTCATAAGGGAAGCAAACGTACCGGCCTGGCGACCAAAACAACAGAGATCCGAAGTGACGTGCAGCGGCAAACCCTGGTGGGCAGTGCGGTTAGTGGAGAAACCGTTAGCATTCAGGCGGGGCGCGACCTGAAAGTCGTAGCCAGCGACGTGGTGTCAGACAACAGTACCACCCTGATCGCCCAAAACAACATTCGGATCGAAGCGGGTACCGAAAACAATCGCGAACACGAATACCGCAACACCACCAAATCCGGTCTGCTTGGCGGCAGCGGGGGCCTGGGCTTTACCGTGGGTACGCAAAGCCTTACCCAACAAACCGACAGCCAGGGCGCGATCCAAAGCCAGGCGCGCAGCAGCGTGGGTAGCATCAAAGGCGACACCCGGCTTGTTGCCGGCGAACAGGTGCTTGTTCGCGGCTCTGACGTGCTGGCGGGCGATGACATTCTGATCGCCGGTAAAGCGGTGACGATCGATCCGGGCACAGACCAGCGCCAGTCAAAACACGTGACTGAGTTTCGTCAGAGCGGCCTGACCATCGGGGTCGATGCGCCCATCATACAGGCCGTGCAGGCAGGTGTCCGTGCAACCGAACAGGCTGGCAAAAGCAAAAACGCCCGCGTCAATGCCATGTCGCTTGCCAACGTCGGCTGGTCGGGCTACAAGATCGGGCAGCAGGGAGCCAATGTGGATCAGGCCATGGGCCAGTTACAGGCAGGCGATGCCAAGGGCGCAGCCGAAACCGCTGGCGTCAAGCTATCCATTACCTACGGCAGCCAGCGCAGCCGCAGCAGTACCGAAGTGCAGCAGACCGAAACCAGCGGCAGCCAGGTCCGTGCGCAAAACACCGTAACGATACTGGCCACAGGTGCAGGCACCGACTCTGACATCACCGTCATCGGCTCCGATATCGCAGGGAAAAAGGGCACGACCCTGATTGCGGACGATGCCATCACCCTGCAGGCTGCAGAGCAAACTACCCGCGAGCGCAGCAAAAATAGTTCTTCGGGCGGCAAAATCGGCGTCTCAATCGGATATGAAAATGGCTCGGCGGCATTTGGTATCACTGTGGGCGCAAATGTAGGCAAAGGCAAGGGCGTTGGTGATGAAATCTGCTACATCAATACCCATGTTGGCGATCGCGATAGCGCGACCCTGATTCAAAGTGGCGGCGCAACCACCCTGAAAGGCGCACAGGTGGCTGGCTCGCGAGTGAGGTTAAAGGCTTCAGATCTAACCATAGAAAGCCTGCAGGACAAGGCCACCTTCAAGGGCAAGCAGGACGATGCTCGGGGTGAAATCACGATTGGCTATGGGGCCTCTGGCTCAGGTAGCATCTCACGCTCTAAAATCTCGGCCGACTATGCTGGCGTGAACGAGCAGTCTGGTATATTCGCGCAGGATCAGGGGTATCAGATTGACGTGGCGGATCACACCGATCTGACAGGTGCCATCATCACCTCCAGCGCCGCTGCGGAGCAAAAGGGGCTAAACCGCCTCACGACCGGCACGCTGGACGCGCGCCATATCGAAAACCACAGCAAGGTCAAGGCCACCAGCGTGGGTATCGGCGGCGATGGCAACCCCATGGGCGTCTTCGGTGGAAGCAGCTCGGGGCTGACGGCCAGCTTTGGATATGGGTCATTCAGCAGCAACGAGAGCAGCGTATTCCACAGCGGCATCAACACCGCCAACATTGCCATTACGCGGCCCGACGCTCAACAAGCCCTGACCGGCAAGACGGCCCAAGACACCATCGCAAGCATTCATACCTCACTGACTAACGATGAAGCCCTGGCCATTCGCGGACTGGACAACACCTTCGACAAAGACGAGGTGCAAAAACAAATCGATCTGGACCGAGATATCTCGCAGCAGTTCAGCAAAAACACCCAGGAGGCCTCGGGTGAGCTGAAAAAACGCATGGCGCGCAACGACGCCGATTTTAAAGCGGGACTGATCAGCGAAAAAGAACGCGATGAGCGCAATGCGCAGTTGCGCAACCTTGAGTGGCTGCTGGGCACTGTCTCTGCTGGTCTGGCCACACCCTCCAACGGTCTGGCTGGATCTCTGGTCGCAGCAGCCAGCCCCACGATTGCCCGGGAAATCGGGCAGCAGTTCAAACAGGCTGGCAAGGAGGGTAGTGCAGGGCACATTTTCGCCCATGCGGCACTGGGCGCGCTAGTGGCGGGTGCGACCGGCAATGGTGTTGCTGGCGGGGCGCTGGCTGGGGCAGGGGCTGAAACCATTGCCCCCATTACTGCCAAACTGCTCTTCGATAAAGACGTCACTCAGCTGACGCCCGAAGAGAAAAAAACGGTAAGTTCGATTGCGAGCCTGACCGGAGCCGGGCTGGCAGGAGCTGTTGGTGGAAACGGTAAAAACCTAGTCAGCGGCAGTGTGGTGGGGCGCACCGCAGTCGAAAATAACTATTTGACTAACGCTCAACTGGAGAACCTTGCACAACAGATAAGGAATTGTTCTGGAGATCAGTGCGATAAAGTTATCCGGGAGATGGTGGACACCAATATTCGGCAACAAGAAGAAATCCAGCCCTTTTGTGCGGCCTCGCCCGAGCAGTGTCAAACAAAATATGGCCACTTGCTTGACGAGATGGATGCTTCAATTGCGTTGATCAAAAAGCTGGATATCGACAAAACCTTGTCCAACAAGTTTCGCAATTACCTGATCGCGATTTATATGCTGAATAGCGAAGCCCGCGGCCTTGCGGTTGAGGATGGATGGGCTAAGCGTATTGAGGAGATGGGGGTCGACAAGGAAACGGCACAGTTAATAGCTGCGGAACTTCCTTCGATGTTCGGCTCTCCCGGCGGACGAAAGGCTGGAAGAAGAAAGGTAAGCGTTCAGCCTGAACCGAATAAAATGCAGATAGCGGATAAGGATAATAGTGTCGCAGGTAAAAGCTCTATCAAGACACCTGCGTCAACTGCGTTATCGAAACAGCAGTCAAATTCCAAGCTGAGCGAGTCTGAACGCCTAAATTTGGAAGCTTTTGACAGTTTTACGGGCGGCGCTAGCCGTCTGAAGAAAGGTCAGATAACGATGGATGGTCAAGCGATTAAGGCCAACGGTGAATTTAGCAAGAACGCAATGGTATTTGATAATGTACCGCGATCCAAAGTCGTGAAGTACTATAAGAAACTCGCAGGAATTGAGTTTCTGCCGAACCCACAATTAATGACAGAAACACCAGATATTTACGGTAATCCCGGAATTCTATACACGGTGGAAAAGGGAAAAATTACGTATACATTGAGGAGCGGTTCTAGCTCAGTCGATAAGACAAGAGCGAAATGGACTATAGAGATAAGTGGGGTAAGAGGGTATCCCGTAGGTGAGCGTGTAGTAAATCGGAAAAAAATTGAGATGAAATTCAGATGAAAATATATGAAGACATTCCAGAAAATGTAATGACCGATCTCTTGGAAGCTGTGGAGGGATCATCTGCAGATGCTATGTGGACTTATATCCGTGAGGACATACCCGGTGTGTCATCATGCACATACGACGAGCGAAGGAACTATTATTTATCAGTCATGTATCAATTAATGAAGGCGGGTCGGTTGAAGATTGCATTTAATAACACCTTTTGGGAGGGCACAATAGAGGAGCAGCTTCAGAGATATTCGGATCGATGGCCGAACGACGAAAATTGTTTGTTCAAAGCAGATTTTCAATTGATTGAGAATCCGGACGACGGTGGGCTTTATTTTTGGGCTAAGGGATGTTTTGTTTGGATATACGAAGATGGATTCGAGGAATGGACAAACTAAGCTGCTTAGCATTTAGCATTTGTACCTTTCTAATTAAATTTTCTGTCGGGACTAATTTACGTCTGGACGACAACCGTCAACGACGTCGCAGGTGGAGTGCTTGACGGGGCGGAAAGCAATGCGATTAGATCCATTACAGCGAATTTGATCTCCGGAAAACACATCAGCCACCGGACCCCCGAAAAAAAATGGATAGTGTCAGTGGCAGTATGGTCGGTAGCACGGCGTTCGAGAATAACTATTTTACCGGACTGAAATTTAACAAGTTATCCGCCTGCATTTATGGGCAAACTTGCGTCACTAAGGACGAGAAGACAAAAGCAAAAGCCGAAGCGGAACGCATGAGAGAATTATTGGATCGGGAACTGCGGAACGTGTGCTCAGTCAATCAGTCTGGCGACGCATGTAGAACGGCAGTGATTACAGCGATTCGTTACATTGCGATTGAAGATACTTGGCGTATTATGGACAAGGATGTGAAACGATCAGCGAAATCGACCTTCGACTATTTGTATAAAACCCCGGAAGGGGAGGATAACTTTGTACGGTATCTGAACACGATCGACAATCGAGCGGACTTTTTTGGTGCTAGTAATCTCTATGAGAAAAATGAAGGGACCGGTGTTAAGTGGTTCGGAGCGGCTGAAGACGTATCGCGCGCATTTGATGGAGGCTTAGGTGCTGATGGTAACGGCTCGCAGTATTCATTTTTTATAGGTTCGCTCTCTGCATGGACTAATACTCCATCAATTTATGAGTGGCGACAAGTAGCAGGGAATACACTCTTGAAAGCAGGCTATCCAAATTTTCAAAATCTTTACATTCATAGTACCGATAACCCGATCAAGTGGGATGTCGACCAATTACGAAATGAACAGAAATCACTTCAAAATGTCCATACTAGGTATCTGACTGATAGAACAGTCTTCAGATGGCTTATAGAACAGAATAAAGATTTTAATATTTTAGATTATGAAGCGCGGGTTAAATACGGATGCTCCGTGTTCGGCTTAAGTGAAAAACAAGGTTGTAGGCCATGAGTAATGGGACAAAGTATAGATACTGTTTAATTGTCTCGGTTTTTACGTTTATTGGGCCGTGGATAGGCGGACTGTTACTCTATTATGGATTCAGTTTTTATTCTTTCTTCACAAAAGAACGGATGGATATTTTGACACTTCTCACGGATCTAATTTGGTCACCGATAAGCGCAATTTCAGGATGTTTTTTTATCCCTTCAGCTTTCGTAACAGGCTTGATTGCCGCGCTTTTTAGATTACGTCGAAAACTGTTTTCTCTTGCGCTAATTTCAGTTATTGGAGCAATATTAAGTTTTCTACAAGCCACCTTACTGTTTGAGCACGGTTCCATGCCTGTCTGGTTGATGTTTGCGGGATTGGGATTTTGCGCTTCCTATATGAGTGGTCGTTTAACGTTTCCGGTAGTTAACGTTGAATCAGAAAAAATGGGTGTCCCATAGGCTTCAGCCCGGTTCTGAGACGGCCTATGCATTTCAGTCTACCAAAATTAGAATGAACTTGACATCATATGAATAGCGATGCGAGAAAGCGAACAGGCTAGTGTAGTTAGATGAATGAATTCACTAGGAGTAAACAGTGAAAAAAATATTTGGCATCATTCTGTACGTGCATGCAGTCATCTGGGCACTGACCGCACTAACTCGCATTTATTTATGTATTACCGGTTACGTAGATAACATCGGAGGAACTCAAGTTGTTTATTTTCTGTTTGCTATTGGCCAATTAATATTGGCAGGTGGTGCGTTTGCTTGGGCACGTTATCTACGCAAACCTGTAAAACCAGCTCTGAACCCAAAGACTCTTACATAATTCTCGCATTTTGCATATCTTTTGAAATCTGTCCGTCATATTCGGGTCGTGAAGCTCCATTGCCCGCGTATGCGTTTTGGGTGCCTTTAGCGTCGCATATCCCGTAAGTGAGCATGTAGTTAATCGCAAAAAAAGTGAGACGAAATTCAAATGAAATACCAACAAATTGAAGATCATATATACAACGAAATAATAGAAGCAGTCGAAGGCTCAAGCGCCAATGCTTTGTGGGGTTTTATTTGTAGGAGGATACTAGGAACATTTGTTTGTTACGAAAATCGAAAGCAATTTTTTTTATCAGTGATGTACTGCTTGATGAAAGAGGGACGATTGAAGTTGGCATCCAAAGGGACATTTTGGGAAGGAACGATAGAAGAACAGCTTGAAACTTATTCGAGCCGTTGGCCGAAGGACGAAAGCCGCCTGTTCAAGGCAGATTTTCAGTTGATTCAAGACCCTCAAGACGGTGCTGTTTACTATTGGGCCGAAGGAGGTTTTGTCTGGTTATATGAAGACGGATTTGAGGAATGGACTTAATGTGAAATGAGACTAGACAATAAACAGAGAGAGTCCATAACAAGAAACATGTTATTAGGTTCAGAGTCCTATGTTAATGAACATGAACGAATTTCGCGATTTTTAAACGCCCGTTACGGATACATAAGTACAGCATTCATTCGATGTCAGACGCCGGAGCAGGGTGAAGATTTATATAGAATATTAATTAACGGAAAAGTGATAGTCGGGTTTGATTTATCCATGGTTGATGGAGAAATCAGTGAGGTATTTGAGATATCCGTCGCCGATTTCTCACGCGAAGCACAACCTAAGCTAATTAGGTTAAATTTAAAAGTAGGTTTTTATTTGGCAAGAGAAAGAGAAGCACCGCGCAAAAACGTTGCTTCGGAAATGAAATGACACGCTCCGACGGTGATTATTGTTCAGTATCTGAACACGATCGACGAGCGAGCAGATTTTTTCGCGGCTAGTAATTTCTACGGAAAAAATTGAAGGGTTCGGCGGTAAGCGGTTCGGAGCGGCTGACTACGTGACGCGCGCATTTGGGGAACGAAGGTCGCTCTATCAAGTCGCGTGAATGCGGATTAAAGAACAGACCTAGTATCGAAAATAGGTGCATTTATGTCAAATATCATAATTAAGAGTATTGATAGCTTTGACTATGATCCAATCTCCTATATTCCTAGCGGGATAGAAGATTTGGCTATAAATTTAACCGTTACCATTGGAGTTAAGGATAGTTCTGGTGGTGATAATTTTGATCTGTTTGTTTGTTCTCTTGAATGGCTTTTGAAAAATATATGGGATCCTGAAATAGTAAGACATACGCTCATTATTCGAAAGTATGACATTGAGGAAATAAAAAAATTATCACTACTTGCATGGAAAAATGCAAAAGCAATACATGGCTAGAAACAGCAGAAAAGCTTTCGCGCTATTTCGAGTGGGAATTTGAAGACTACAAAGAATGATATGCATTGCTCTATCGCGCAAATTTTGACGCGGGGCAGATCAGCGAACAAGAACGCGATGAGCATAATGTGCAGTGGCGCTACTACGATTGCCTGTTGAGCACTGTCTCCGTTGGCCTTGAAACGTCTTCCAATGGTCCGGGGAGGGACGGAATTCATGTAATGCCCCAGCATTGTCTGCTCAATTTACGCGACTAAAGCAAACGTCCGAGCCGGGATTTCCTAGTCGTTAGTTGAAGATACGCTCACGAACCTTTATTTTTCGTTAAGGTAACACAGGCCAAATAATGGAACTAAATATAGATCAACACTATTGGTCAAACTCTATCAATGCAACGTACTCGATTGAGATAGCCTAGTTTTTCAGACTTTCTCGGAATCCAACGGCATAAAGCAACGGGATTCAAGCATTACGCGTCTGGCAATATTTACCAAAGCGATAATGCCTTCTGAGCGCGTTGCCTTGGGATAGGCTGCGCAAATGTGAAGTGCTGAGAATGGCGTCCTTTGTCTATAGCTAATAACTGACCCTTTTTGAATCTCCTCTCTGAGTATACAGGTTGGCAGAACGCCCACCCCAACACCGCCAGCCACCAGACGTGCGAGCATGGCCAGACTGTTGCAAGTACTGGAGGTGAGCTCTCCGCCGCCTTCATTTTCCCACCAGTCGAGCATCATCTCATGTAAAGGCGACGTCTTTGGCATACCCAGAATGGTAACGTCTGCCAGTGTGTCTGGATTGGCCATGCTGAGGTGAACGGGTGCGGTCCTGCTTCCCATCCATGCCACCGGTGCTGTCGCCAGTGGCTCGATATGAACGTGTGGCGGGTAGCCGGGATCAGCAAGAAAAGCGACGTCCAGTTTATTGGCTGCCAGCTCTTCTGAAAGCACGTAACTATTACTGACCGTCAGTTCAATTTTGACTCTTGGGTAACGCTCTCCGAAAAATGAGATGATCTGCGGTAGCACTGCAATCGCAATCGTTTCCGACGATCCTACACGCAGGGTTCCCTGTAGGGGGTCACCCGTTCTTAAGCGTGTTTCCATCTCGTTCAGCAGTTTAAGGAGCTGTTCAGCATATTGCGTAGCGACCACACCGTCTGCATTGAGTTTTGCAGATCTGCCGTCACGATCAAAGAAAGTCGTTCCCAGTGCTTCTTCCAAATCACGAATTCGAAGTGAAATAGTGGGTTGTGTGACATTGATATGTGCTGCTGCAGCCTGGAACGAGCCGAGTCTGGCAATGGCAGCGAGCGCTTCAATCTGAGCCAGAGAATAATGACGCATTGGAATTTCCTATAGAAGTCCCGCTAAAAGTTTAATTTGTCTAATGAATTGGGCCTTGATAGCATAACCTAAACCACTTGAAGAGGAAACAAATGAGCAAGGCCAAACAACTACGCGACGCAATTTATGCGCCGGAGATTCTGATCCAACCCGGTGTGTTTGATGGCTTCAGTACCAGACTAGTCGAACATTTGGGGTACACAAGTGCATTTATCACAGGAAGCGGAGTAAGCGAATCTCGCATCGGCCAGGTCGACGTAGGCCTCATGGGCCTGGAAGAAAACATTGCCGCTGTGCGCAGCATTGCCGCATGCTCCGATCTTGCCCTTCTCGCCGATGGCGACACCGGCTACGGTAATGCCATCAATGCCTATCACACTGTGCGCCTTTTTGAACAGGCGGGTGCAGCAGGTGTGATGCTGGAGGATCAGGTCTGGCCAAAGCGTTGCGGACATATGCGCGGCAAGGAAGTCATACCGCAAGACGAGATGGTCCAGAAACTTCGGGCAGCTTGCGACGCGCGCAAAGATAAGAATTTCATTATTAAATCCCGTACAGATACGCTCGCCACCCACGGGCTGGATGAGGTATTGCGACGACTGAACGCATATGCTGAAGCCGGGGCTGATCTGCTTTTCGCCGATGCGCTTCTTGACGCTGAACAAATTCGCACGGTCGCAGCAAACGTACCCAAACCGCTTTGTGTGAATATGGGCTTCGGGATCCGGCAACGGTCAACTACACCGCTATTGTCGGCAGCGCAGCTTCAGGAGCTTGGCGTTGCCGTTGTGATTTATCCCCGACTATTGACTGCCTGCGCGCTCGCCGGTATGAAAAAAGGCCTCGAAATTCTGGGCGAATCGATTACCAGCGGTCAGGCAGCGGACCGGCCTGACGTTGCGTTAAGTTTTGAGGAGCTGAACGAGATTATGGGAATGGCTCAGATTGAAGTGTTGGAGCAGCGTTATCTGACACCAACCCAGAAAATGACCAAATACGGATCCGAAGGAGCAGGTTCGATCACGGGCGGAGGCAGGAATGACTGAGCGGCCTGATACCATACCTCGTATTCCTGAAGGTGCAGCCGACTGTCACGCGCATGTCATAAAAAAAGACATGCCCCTTTCCGATAACCGCCATTCTCAGCCTGCGCGTGACGCAAGTGTCGATGACTATCTGCAAGTACTGGATACGCACGGAATCACCTATGGACTGCTGACGGCCCCCAGTTTTTACGGAGCCAATAATGACGTACTTTTGCATGCGCTTGCCCAGGCTGATGGCCGTTTGCGTGGTACGGCCATTGTAGAGCCGGAGATTTCTGAAACCGAGCTTTCGAATTTACAGGACAATGGTGTGTGCGGACTTCGATTCAACTGGATTCGGCGCGATACTTTGCCCGACATCGAATCTCGTGGATATCAGCGGCTACTTTCAAAGGCAAAAAATCTTGGACTTCACATAGAGATTTATCTGGAAGGCGAATTTTTACCTCCTGTCCTCAAAGCGGTTAACAAAAGCGGTGCCCGCGCGGTGGTCGACCATTTCGGACATCCAGAAGGAAAGGATGGGATTCATAGCCAGGGATTCCACGTACTACTTGACGCCATTGAAGCTGGTAATACGTGGGTCAAACTTTCAGCGCCATTTCGTTTACGGTGTAGTGATCCGGCGGCACTGGCAAGAAAAATTCTTGCTCAATCCAACGGCGAACGTGCAGTCTGGGCAACAGATTGGCCATGGGTAGGTCATGAAAACGATATGGTCTATGCCGATTGCATCGATTGGCTGTTTGATTGGGTCCCGGATAAAACAGCAAGGGATCGCGTTCTGGTAGAGAACGCGCACGGCCTTTTTGGATTCGGATCAACTAAAACATAGTTTATATACCGCGTATATATTTTCGATCGACAGGGGGGACAATCTGATGAACAAATATAAGTATTTAAGTGCAGCATTCCTGATGGTTATCGCACAGGTATCAACTGCTCAAGATGTAATTAAACTGATCATACCGACCTCGCCGGGTGGCGGAACTGACTCGCTATTCAGAGCCATTGCCCGGCAGGCTGAACCGCATCTGAACGCAACACTTGTTGTTCAGAATGCCGGCGGCGCGGGTGGTGCAATTGGTGTCAGCCAACTTACGCGTTCAAAACCAGATGGCTTGACCATTGCTGGCGTGTGGATGGGGCCGATTACTGTCGCCCCGCATACGATCAAAACGAACTACAGTATGAAAGACTACATCCCCGTAATTATGGTGGATAGCGCACCCTATGTGCTTTGCGTGAAACCGGAATTTCCTGCACGCAACGGCAAAGAGCTTCTCGAAGTACTTAAAAGCAAACCAAACACCTATACGTTTGGCACCGATGGTGTTGCTGGTCCAGGACAGCTCGCTGCGGAGCGCATTTTCCAGCACTTTGGGGTCAAGGCTCGAGACGTTCCATATCGTGGAGCAGGGGAGACAATGCCTGCCTTGCTGGGCGGGGTAGTAGACGTGTATGTTGGATCCGTCCCGCCGGCGGTGACAATGGAAAAGGCCAAGACTGCCAAATGTCTGTTGGTGACATCCGCCAAGCCGGTTAGCGCGCTACCGAATGCGACCACTCTGAAAGATATCGGGATTCCAGAGAACGAAACGCTTTTATGGCACGGTATTATCGCTCCGTCAGGTACACCGGATGAGGCCGTGAAACGAATCGAAGATGCATTTGAAAAGGCAGCGAGCTCTCCTGAAATAGAAAAATTTTTCGAAACTGCTGGTGTTACAAAGACGATTCTTAAACGTGAAGCGTTCTCAAAGTACATCGAACATGAATACGACACGATGGGGAAAATGGTCGAACAATTAGGCCTGAAGCAATAGGGGTCCTCTCATTCTCTCAATATTCAGAGAATCACCGATCATGTAGATCCGTCAATATCCCTTAGTAATGAATTCGTACCTGGGAGCTACCCCTGCATTATTCATTGCGCGCTGTGCAGACTAGCGTAGCAGTGAGTCGGTGCCGTGGCACTCGGCACCAACACTATATCCATACATCATTCCGGGCTGTTCGCTGTCCGGTCTCCTCGCCCGTATTCAACACACCACGCGGCTCAATGAGCATCAGTTTGACCTCATGTTCGGCATAGGGCTTGTGCTCAATCCCTTTGGGTACGACGTATAGTTCGCCTTGCCGCAGCAAAACGTTCCCATCGCGGAAGTCAATGCGTAACTCACCTTCGAGCACAAGGAATGCTTCGTCGGTATCGACATGAGTATGCCAGATGAAGTCACCTTCTAGACGAACGATTTTGAACTGATAGTCGTTCATCTCTGCTACGATTTTGGGGGTCCATTGCTCATAAAAAAGGCCAAACTTTTGTGCAAAGTTAATGGCTTGTCGATGATTTGTATCGGGTGTCGGTGTCATGCGGAGATCCTGATGAGAGCCAGAAAGCTCCATGTTATAAAAGCTGCCACGCTCAGGTCTTGTACGATCGTGCAGGTTGTCGCGGCACTTTTATCGGGAATGCTTGATGCGTCTGAACCATCGCGCAGGGGACACGCCATACGCAGAGGTGAACTGGCGTGCCATATGGCTTTGATCAAAGAAACCTGCCGACAGTGCTGATTCGGCAATACTCTGGCCTGACATCATCAATCTGCGGACTGCATCCAGGCGGCGCATGATCAGGTAGCGATAAGGGCTGGTGCCATACAGTGTCCGAAAGTCCCGGCAGAGTTGCCAGCGATCCAGGCCGCTGGCTTCTGCCAGTTTGTCCAACGTAATGGACTGCTCCAGTTGGTCGAGAATGTAGGCCCGAGCGCGCTCCACGGCAATGAAGTCAGGATAACGCCGGATACGGCGCTGACCGGCCACAGCGACTAGCGCGTGTGCCAGGTCGTGCAGTGCATCGTCTTCTTCCATCGGATCGATGTCGGCATCCATGGCCTGAAGCAACGGCAGCAATGCTGTCCGAAGCCGCATGTCGCTGGAGAGTCCACCTTCGACGAAAGGTAGCGACTTGCCACCCAGAATCTGCTGAATCATGGACGGCTCAATGTACGCCATCCGGTAACGGAATCCGGCTTCAGTCCCGGCCTCACCGTCATGAAGCTCATCGGGATGCAACACCAGAATCGTCCCCGGCAGGCTATGGCGCTGGCTGCGGCGGTATCGGAAACTCTGCACCCCAGCGAGGGTGAGACCAATGGCATACGTATCGTGTCGATGTGGAACGTAACCATGCCCGCCAAAATAGGCTTCAATACACTCTATTTTTCGAGGCTTGATGGCTTGTAGCACCCAATCGTCGTGTGTGGTTGTTTTGGTCATTTTTTTGGTTAGACCTCTGGCCTGATCGGAAATTGGCACATTTAGGTTTGTAATTTGACTGCGTTCGTGTTTCGGTAACGTTGTATGAACTCCGACGGCGATTGTCTAAACTGTTTTTTGAACGCTGTTGCATAGGCACTGTGACTGTCATAACCACTATTGAGTGCAACCTGAGTGATCGGTGCGCCTTGCATCAGTTGTGCGAGCGACGACATCAGGCGCAACTGCTGGCGCCATTTGCCAAATGTCATGCCCGTGCTTTTAACGAATCGACGATGAAAGGTTTTTTCGCCAATGGCTAACATCGATGCCCAGTCTCCGGCGGTTGACGGATGGCTTGGATCACCCATGAGTTTGTAGCAAACATTTTGTATCGGTGCGTCCTGCGGCCAGGGCAGATGAAAGGGCAACGCGGATGGTGTGCTGAGTTCTTCCAGCAGCAATTCGCCCAATAAATGGGTGCGGCGCGAGATAGGTACCGCGTAATTTACGCAAGTCAACTGAGTAATGATCTCTCGGAGTAGTCCGGATACTTGCACGACGCAGTCCGTAGCAGGCAGGTTCGCGCAGATGTCTTTGTGAACAAAGAGGCCGTGCGCCTGCAAGGCAACGGGGATGACCAGACGATGGGTAACCTCAGGGCGCAGCCACACGGCAGAGGTGGGGGGAACCAGCCATTGTCCGGTTTCCGCTTCAACACGTAGCAGTCCCTGGCTCGCGTAAATCAGATGGCCGTGTTGATGTTGATGTATAGGTACGACATGTCCCTGAGGGTAGTGCATGGCCACTCCGGTGACAGGCAAATCCGATGCTGCCATTGCATCTGGCTCGCATGATTTAGCAGGCTGGTCTGGGGATGAGGCCCTCATGTTTCTATTTTGTCTAAAAATATAAATAAAAAGTCTATTTTAATGTAGATAGACAAAACGTACAAACATAACATGACAAGACATTTTCAATCAGGACTCATCCGCCTCATGTCGCCGTCCGTTCGCCTTGCGTGTCTGCTACGACTACTGACCTTTGGTCGGGGTCGGTACGCATTCGCTCGCACCACGACCCATCCTGATTCCCCCTGACCCCGACCATCGTCAGCTTTGCTTGAGCCAGGGGAGTCAGGTGTTAATGACCACTTTGGAGTATTGCTATGCTGACCGATCCTTCCCGAAAATACCGCCCGTTTCCACCCGTCAATCTGACGGATCGACAATGGCCGTCGCGTACCTTGACACAAGCCCCTGTTTGGCTGTCCACCGATTTGCGTGATGGCAACCAAGCCTTATTCGAGCCGATGAACCGCGATCGCAAGCTGCGTTTGTTTCATGAACTGGTGCGTATCGGTTTCAAGGAAATTGAGGTGGGCTTTCCGTCTGCATCGCGCACCGACTTCGACATCGTGCGTCATTTGATTGACGATGATCAGATTCCCGCAGATGTGACGCCTATGGTCATTACACAGTTGCGCGAAGATCTGATTGAAGAAACGGTGCGCAGCGTAGCCGGCGCGCGACGCGTGATTGTGCATTTCTACAATGCGATTGCACCTGCCTGGCGGGAAATCGTATTCCAGATGAGTGTGCCGCAAATCATCGAAATGGTTGAGTATCACATTAGCTTGTTCGGGCGGTTGACGGCAGCTTACCCACGAACCCAATGGGTGCTTCAGTATTCTCCCGAAACCTTTTGCATGGCCGAATTGGATGTGTCCCTGGCCGTGTGCAATGCCGCCATTCGTGCCTGGGATGCCGGGCCAGCACGCCCCATGATTATCAATCTGCCGACGACGGTGGAGGTTGCCACGCCTAATGTGTTTGCCGATCAGATTGAATGGATGGATCGGACGCTGGAACGGCGCGAGCATATTGTGCTGTCCGTGCATCCCCATAATGATCGAGGTACCGGTGTTGCCTGCGCCGAACAGGCCTTGTTGGCCGGTGCCCAGAGGGTGGAAGGATGCCTGTTTGGTAATGGCGAGCGCAGTGGCAACCTGGATGTCGTGACCCTGGCACTGAATCTGTACACACAGGGGATTGCTCCGGGGCTGGATTTTTCCGATATCGCCGCCGTTGCGCGTGTTTCCGAAGAGTGTACGGCGTTGCCTATTCATCCACGTCATCCTTATGTTGGCGACTTGGTGTTTACGGCTTTCTCGGGCTCCCATCAGGATGCCATCGGTAAAGGCTTTGCCGCGCAACAACCTGATGCACTCTGGCGCGTTCCGTACTTGCCAGTCGATCCGCAAGACCTTGGCCGCACCTATGACAGCATCGTGCGTGTCAACAGCCAGTCGGGCAAAGGCGGGATCGCATTCTTGCTACAACGCGACCATGGTATCGTCATGCCGCGGCGTATGCAGGTTGAGTTCAGTGCCATTGTCCAGGCATTGGCGGACGATAGCGAAACTGAATTGAGCAGCGCGCAGTTATGGGAAGTGTTTGAACGAACCTATCTGACGCCGGTACGCGAGCAGCCCGGTTTTATCTATAGCGCTCACCGACTCTTTGAACATGCCGATGGTCAAAACATCGAACTGGATGTGATCGCTGCTGGTGGAGAGCTGGAGCGCTTCCAGGGTATCGGAAATGGCCCGATTGCTGCGACGGTGGCCGCATTGGGGTTGCCGTTGCGTATCGACAGTTACGAGGAGCGTAGCCTGGGTGCAGGCGCAGATGCCGCTGCGTTGGCGATAGTAGAGGCGGCATGCCCGGGTGTGCCCGGTTCGCGCTTCGGCGTGGGGCGACATCCAAACATCACTACTGCGTCAATTCTGGCGGTATTGAGTGCTGCAGCCCGATTTTCTGAGGCGAGTGTCGTCGTTAGTTAAACCGGTTTGACTCACCTGAAGGAAACAATTCGTTGTCCGCATGCGTTATATTTAAAGAGCTGACTTCAGGAAGAAATATTTCATTTTCGATTTTTTTCCTGTTCTCCCACCCGGTTATATTCTGCATATAACGATTCAGGACCTATCATGACCATAAATAGACGTGAAGTACCCGGCATTCGTCCTTACGATGCACCGGCAGGAGGGTGGGGGGCTCTCAGGGCGACGGCTGTGGCAGTCAGAACACAAATGGATACTTTGGAGGCACCGATTACCCTGCTGCGCACCAACCAGCCCACGGGTTTTGACTGCCCAGGCTGTGCCTGGCCGGATAAAGAGCATCGTTCCACCTTCCAGTTCTGCGAAAACGGTGCAAAGGCTGTCACGTGGGAAGCAACGAATAAACGCGTCACAGCAGAGTTTCTCTCCCAAAACACGGTGACCTCGCTGCTGGAAAAAACGGATTATGAACTGGAAAACTATGGCCGATTGACTCAACCGCTGGCGTATGACCGCAAGACAGATACATTGCGGCCCGTCACCTGGGAAGCGGCATTCGAGCGCATCGGCACAGTATTGCGGGCATTGCCTTCGCCCGATCAGGCGGAGTTTTATACCTCTGGCCGGGCCTCCAACGAAGCGGCCTATTTGTTTCAGCTTTTTGCCCGGGAATACGGCACCAACAATTTTCCCGATTGTTCAAATATGTGCCATGAAGCGACCAGCGTAGGATTACCGCAGTCAATCGGTATCGGCAAAGGGACGGTATCGCTGGAGGATTTTGACCACACGGAATTGATTATTTCAATCGGACATAATCCCGGGACGAATCATCCGCGAATGATGGGAACACTGCACGAGGCATCCCGCAGAGGGGTTCCCATCATTGTTCTGAACCCGTTGAGGGAAAGGGCGCTTGAACGCTTCACCGATCTGCAGAATATGGTTGAGATGGCGACCTACGGCTCGACCAGAATCGCTTCGTCCTATTACCAGGTCAAATCAGGGGGTGATACCGCGGCGCTCAAAGGGATCATGAAAGCGCTTCTTGCCTTGGAACAAACCGATCCGAAAGTCGTTGATCGTGATTTTATTGCAGAACACACATTGGGATTCACCGAATTTGCCCAAAATCTGATCGACACACCCTGGGAAAGCATTGAGCAGGAGAGTGGTTTATTGCGCTCAGATTTGGAGCAAGTAGCAAGCGCCTATGCCAAATCCAATGCCACCATTGTGTCCTATGGAATGGGTGTGACACAACATAATAAAGGCACGTCCAATGTTCGGCTGATTGCAGATTTGCTTCTGATGAAAGGCAATTTCGGAAAACCGGGAGCCGGTATTTGCCCGTTGCGCGGGCATTCCAACGTTCAAGGGAACCGCACCGTCGGCATTACCGAAAAGCCGTCTGAAGCATTTTTGCAAAATCTGGAGCAGGTATATGGATTTATACCGCCGAAGGCGCATGGGCATGACGCGGTACAGGCGATGCAGGCCATGATTGACGGAACGTCAAAGGTCTTAATCTGTCTGGGCGGCAATTTCGCCGTAGCACTGCCCGATTCGGGGCAGTCATTCCAGGCGATGCAGCAACTGGATTTGAGCGTACATATCGGGACGAAATTGAATCGCTCGCATCTTCTTGTGGCCAAAGAGACTTTCGTGTTGCCCTGTCTGGGGCGTACCGAGCTTGACATTCAGGCCGGAGAACACCAGTCCGTTACAGTTGAGGATTCCATGTCCATGGTTCATGCTTCTTCCGGAAAACTGAAACCAGCCTCCGAGCACCTCAGATCAGAACCGGCCATCATTGCCGGCATGGCCGAAGCAACTCTGCCGGAAAGTAAAATTCAGTGGCAGTATCTGGTAAGTCATTACGACGCCATCCGTGATCTGATCGAAAAAACGATCCCGGGGTTTGATAACTATAACCAAAGGATCAGAGTGCCTGGCGGATTCCGGATGCCGTTGCCGCCCACTGAACGCAAGTGGCCCACCAAAACCGGGAAGGCCATGTTTTCGGTATTCGAGGGCGTCAGGGAAGATGCAGCGGTAAAAGACGAGGGCGATCATATATTGCGTCTTATCACACTGCGCAGCCATGATCAGTACAACACAACGGTATATGCTTTGAATGACCGTTACAGGGGCGTATTTGGACGTAAAGACGTGTTGTTCATGAATGACATTGATTTGGACAGACTGGGTCTGGAGCATGGCGATCTGGTGGATATAGAAACCGCCGTGTCGGATAGAAAGCTGCGCATGACCGGCATTACGGTAATCGCCTATGACATTGCACCGGGCTCGGTCGGTGCCTATTATCCCGAAGCGAATGTACTCGTGCCGCTGGATTATATAGATAAAGAAAGCGGAACACCGTCATATAAATCCGTTCCCGTCATGGTGAAGCGCAGTGCTGAATGATGTCATTTTTTGAGGATGCCGCAAAGACTGGCGTGTGTCTGCGGCGCAGCACAATAACCACCGCACCCGGCCCTAATCGCTCAAATATCACCTTGACATTGTTGCCTAAAGCAAATAATAATGTGCTTCAGGCAACCAAATGAGATAAAACATGCTTACGACGACGATAGAGCAGCGTGCACTGGCGGTTCGCGGGTTCAATCGCTTTTACACGCGCCAAATTGGTGTGCTGCACGAGCATCTCTTGAATAGCGAGTTTTCCCTGACAGAAGTCCGTATTCTTTATGAACTGGCTCATCGTACGGGGTTGACTTCATCGAATCTCTGTCAAGAGTTGAGCCTAAACGCTGGCTATTTGAGCCGGGTTATTACTGGTTTCGAAAAGAAAGGCTTGCTCGTCAAAACGCGATCGGCTGCGGACGCAAGGGTATCCCAATTGGAGCTAACGGAACAGGGGCGCGCGGCTTTTGAACCTTTGAACGACGCCTCGCAACGCGAAGTCACCACTATGCTGGAAGCTCTGCCAGAAGTCGCGCAGCATCAATTAATCGATGCGATGCGACAAATTCGAATGCTACTTGGTGATCGCGAGACAGACTACATATTACGTGATCCACAGCCGGGTGACATGGGTTGGATTATTCACCGGCAAGCGATTCTATACGCGCAGGAATACGGATGGAACATCGAATACGAGGCACTCGTGGCCGAGATTGTCGCTAAATTCGTAAAAGAGTTCGATTCCAGCTCGGAGCGTTGCTGGATTGCAGAGAAAGACGGCAAAGTGGTGGGATCGGTATTTGTCGTTCGACAGGATGACACGACCGCAAAATTACGTCTGCTCTCGGTTGAGGCCAGTGCGCGTGGTATGGGTATCGGCAGCCGTTTAGTAGACGAATGTCTGCGTTTTGCTCGCCTTGCCGGCTACACGAAGATGGTGCTGTGGACAAACAGTGTGCTTACCGATGCACGCAGGATCTATGAAAAAGCCGGGTTCCAGCTCATTGAGGAGGAACCGCATCACAGCTTCGGCAAAGATCTGGTCGGGCAAATCTGGGCGCGCGACCTGTGAGCCCTCGGGGCAAAGCGACACTTGCGGCGGCAACAACAGGCGTGCTGGTCGGGGCGGCAATGGTATCCACTCGAGCGGTTTCCAGCCATGCATCACCGGAAACACTCGCATTTCATCGATATTTGATCGGTCTATGCGTTCTCGCAGTGCCACTGTTGTTTTGCCCACGTACGCGATTTTCGCTAAAAGACGCAGTCGGCATCGCTACTCTTGGTATCTTCCAGTTCGCGATACTGATTGTGCTGCTCAATTACGCGCTGAAATCTATATCAGCCGCGACATGTGCACTCGTCTTCTCGACGATGCCACTATTTACTATGTCACTTGCTGTCGTATTGCGGCGTGAGCGCTTCCACCCGACCAAACTGATCGGACTGCTGCTCGCCTTCTGCGGTATTGGCTTTCTGCTTGGCCCCGCAGCTTCACCTTCCATGGTACATACCGCCAGTCCTGCCGCTCCGACCGCGCTTATTGCGCTGGTAGCCGCAACGTTGATAGGTGCATTCTGCAGCATTCTGTATCGACCATATCTGCAGCGTTACCCCGCATTACCGACCAGTGCGTTAGCAATGTGTGCCGCTGTCGTTTTCCTTGGTTGTCTTTGTTGGGGTATGTCGCAAGCTCTCGTCCCTCACCTATCAACTGCACAGTGGGGAAACGTCATTTTCATCGGGCTATCAAGCGGCCTGGGCTACTTTTGCTGGCTCTGGGCGCTGGCAAGAATGGATGCCAGCCGGGTCGTTGCGTTTCAAGCGCTGGGACCAGTGACAGCGGCTACTATCGAACTATTCAACGCTAGTCAGTTTCCATCATGGCAACTGCTGATGTCTATTGTGCTCGTAGTCGCGGGGCTCCTCGTTGCGCTACGAAAAGTTGATCGAAGATCGACTCCCTTGTCCACCGAACACGATCCAGCACTGTAAGATGCGGTACGAACCAGTCTTGCGCCGCGCATGCAGCTTATTGGCCTGATGCAGCGTTATGACTTTACCGGTTTGAATCTGAGCTTGCGCAATCTGGAGGATAAGGCTATGGTGGATGCGCCTCAGGATCTGAACCCGCCAGCGCTGAAAGATCGGGTTGAGCGGGGTGAACTCGGCATTTCTACAGGTAAAGGGTTTTACGATTATCAGGGTAAATCCGCACAGGAGATGCAACGCAAGCGTGATGCAGAGCTCTGGCGGGTGATGGCGAGTCTGGGAGATCTGGTTCTGGATCCTAAACCGTTGTGATTTTCAGCACCGAATCCAGTTTGAACCAATAAGGCCGTTTGCCGCTCAACATCCCGTAAAACGGGCAGGGCGCCTCTCCACGAAGTGCGCGATCCCTTCCTTGAAGTCCTCGCTTTGCAAACTCATGACCATTTCTGTATTGGCTTGCGTTACCGATTCTCCCAGTGATTGAAACGGTGCTTCCCATAGTTGTTTTTTCATGGTGCGAACAGAGCGCGGCGAGACCTCGTCGCTGAGCTGACGTGCCAGTTGCCTGGCGGTATCCATGAGTAAATCGGCTGACACGACGCGGTTAACAAGTCCCATCGACAAGGCTTCGGTAGCATCAATCTTGCGCGAAGTCAGCAACAAATCCGTTGCGTTCGCGTGGCCGATGATACGTGGCAACATCCAGGCGATTCCATGCTCGGCGATCAGGCCGCGCTTGGCAAAAGCGGTAGCAAACACCGCTTTGTCAGACGCAATGCGAAAGTCGCTATAGAGCGCCATAATCAATCCCAACCCGGCCGCGGCGCCGTTGATAGCGCTGATAACGGGCTTGGGTGCGGCAGGGAAATATGAATAACGAGTCTGATAATCTGCGCGGCGGTTCATGTCATAGGGGCGCATCCATTGCTCGGCCTGAATGTCTTCGGGTGGCAGCACTTCGAGCTCGTCCATGTCCATTCCTGCACAAAATGCACGTCCAGCTCCAGTGAGGATAATCGCGCGAATATTCTCGTCGCGTCCCGCTGCCTCGACGGCTGAACGCAGCTCCGCTTCCATAATTTTGGTGAGCGCGTTCATGCGTTGCGGGCGATTCAGGATGATAGTGGCTATCGCGTCGTCTACTATATAATTCAGTGTTTCGTATGTCATGATATAAAAATTCAAAGAGAAGATAATTCGAAAAACTTGGCAGGAAGCTGTATGGCAACGGTTTCAAGAAATTCTTCTATTCCATCTTTGCCATTTTCACGCCCGATGCCAGATTTCTTGAAACCACCGAATGGCGCCGCCGGATTAAAAGGGGCGCCATTAATATCGACCTGTCCAGCTCTAATACGGCGCGCTACGGACAGGGTAGCCTCATCTGGCGGCCCCCATACTGCGCCCGCAAGACCGTACTCGGTCCCGTTTGCCAGCTCGATTCCGTTTTCTACATCGTCATAACAAATGATACTGAGCACTGGGCCGAAGACTTCTTCATTTGCAATTGTCATATCAGGCGAGACTTCGGACAGGACAGTCGCAGGCACAAAAAATCCACGATCCGGAACAGGCTGATAGCTTTCTATAGTCTGAGCTCCTTGGGCAAGTGCTGCTTCTATCATGGCCTGCACTTTTTGTTGCTGCATTTTGGAAACCAGCGGACCCAGTCTTGTTCCCGCGTCTGCCGGATCGCCCATACGATAACCTGCCAGCAACTCCTTTGCGAGCTGTTCAACCTCATGCAGCATACTGCGCTGTACGAGCAGGCGGGTCATGGACGAGCAGGTTTGCCCCGAGTTGAGCATGCAACTGGCCATGGTGGCTTTGACGGCTAAAGACAGGTCTGCGCCGGGCAGCACAAGTGCAGCTGACTTCCCACCCAGTTCCAGCGCCAAGCGCTTGATATCCCTGCCGGCAACAGACGCGATATGCCTGCCTGCATGCGTGGAGCCTGTAAAAGAAATCATGTCCACGTCGGGATGGGATATTAATGTTTCGCCAACATCAGGACCGCTGCCATGTACAAGATTAAAAACGCCTGGCGGCAAGCCAGCCTTATGAATTGCCTCTGCGAGCATAAATGCGCTGGTAGGTGCAATTTCAGATGGTTTTAGAACGACGGTGCAGCCAGCCAATAGCGCAGGTACGATTTTTCCGGTAATTTGGTGCAAGGGATAATTCCATGGTGTGATACAAGCCACCACGCCAACGGGTACTTTTTGCACCAGAGAATGGCCGACTCGTGTCTCCCAATCCACATCAGCAGCCAGTTCGGCATAACTTTCCCAGGCCGCAATGGGTGCGCCGACCTGGATGCGGGCCGACAACTTGCAGGGCATGCCAACCTCGCGGGATATTGCGCTCGCGAGCACCTCTGAGTGAACCGATAGCGCTGCGGCCACACCACGCACCGCTGCGATGCGTTCATTCAACGGAGTATTCGACCAGCCGGTAAAGGCTCTGCGCGCTGCAGCCACAGCCTCCTGCACATCTTCCCGCGATGCCGAACGATAGCGGGCAAAAACCTCCTCTGTAAAACTGTCCGTTACCGGCAATTCGTCTTCACCCTGCGCGATGGTCATTGCACCGTCTATAAATAAATGATTATGTTTGAGCATGAGTATTCAATCCTCGGTGGAACGAGAGAGGGCAGAGTGAGTGCGTCGGGAGAGAAATTCGCGCATGACCTGCTGCGGTTCACCTGTGGCATAGCATTCAAGCTGATAGCGGATACCGGCGCTACATGCTTGTTCGAAGCCTGCCTGCGTGCATTCCCTGAAACGCTGCTTGGTCATGCGCATAGCAGTTTGCGGCAGGGCAGCCAATTTGCGTGCACGGTCCAATGCGCTTGGCAAAACTTGATCAATCGGCACCAAATCGTTGATCAGGCCGAGGGCATGTGCCCGCTCCCCGCTGATGAGTTCTCCGGTCAGCGAGAGTGCCTGATTCAGTGAGTGTCCGATCTGCAGGGACATCAGATACGATCCGACAATGCTTGCAAGTCCCGCCTTAATTTCTGGCTGTCCCATGCGTAGTGTGGCGTGAGCGACTCGCAAATCACACATCAGGGCAATTTGAAATCCGGCGCCCACGGCTGTGCCGTTGAGTGCCGCAACGATTGGTTTGTTCATGTCACGCACCGCTTGATACATGGCGTGCTGTCGATTGAGCCAATCGGCCAGATTGATGGTATCGATTGTGACCGACTCGTCGAGGTCCTGGCCTGCGCAAAACGCACGCTCACCGCTGCCGGTCAATACCATCGCCCGAACGCCGGGATCGGCATCGAGCGTATATAAAACCTTTGTAAGCGCCGAACGCAAGGGTGCATTAACGGCATTCATGCTTGCGGGGCGATTGAGCCGGATGATTGCAATATCGTCGATATATTCCGTCAGTACAGTATTTTGGATAGTCATGACTCCTCCTTTGTTCGTTCGATAACGGCATCGACAGCCCAGCCTCCGGAGCCCATATCGCCAATAATGAGCGGATTGAGGTCAATGGATGCAATGTCGTGTTGATATGTGGCTGATAACCGGCCGAGTGCGACAGCGACGCGCGCCAGCGCGACAAGGTCCACTGGCGCCTCGCCTCGTACGCCGTCCAGAATCGGCGCGATACGCAGCGTACGCAGTTTGGCGATCACGTCCTGTTCCGAAAAAGGGTAGAGCAATACGACGAAGTCACGCAAGGCTTCGACATACTTGCCGCCATCACCGATCATTACGACGGTGCCAAAGATAGGATCCTGCCGAACACCCAGTGCAAATTCGTGTCTGCCCCGTACACGCCTGGCAACGATGACGCCATCGAACGGAACGTCCAGGGCAGCGACGCCTTGTGCGCACCGATTCCATGCCTCGACAATTTGCATTTCGCTGTCCAGTCCAAGGAACACCAGGCCATGTTCCGATTTATGTGGGATAAGGGCAGAGCAGGCTTTGACAACAACTTCATGCCCCAGGTCGCGCCATGCCGCCACGGCTTCGTCAGCGCTATTGCAAACAGCATACGGCACGATCGGAATACCCGCAGCGGCAAGCATGGCCAGGCTTGCATCTTCGCTCAGAAAGCGATCATGGCCTGCGCCGAGGCGCGAAACAGGCACGCCGATTGTTTCCAGACCGTCGCGCCTTTCAGCCTGCTGGATCAGCGCGCCATGACGGCTCCATTGGTGCAATGCGTGAATGGCATCGGTTTCATTCGCAAAGACCGGTATATTTGCGTCGCGAAAGTGCTGGCGCACAGATACCTGAGGCGCGCACACGATCGCAGGCTTGCCGGTGGCTGCGGCAAAGCGCGCGGTGTCCGCGGCCATGCCGGGTACGTCGTAACCCGGACCGGCGACCGGTACGCCGATAAGAAACATATCTGCATGTGGATCGGTTGCCAATACGTTAAGCGTGGACGCATACATACCACTTTGTGTCATGAGCGTCGCTGTGAGGTCTACCGGATTTTGCGCAGTTGCAAAGCTGGGCATGATCCCGGAAAGATCCCGGATGACAGCAGGGTGCAGTTCCGTCAGCGGCAGATCCAGTGTCTCAGCCACATCTGCGCAAAGCACGCCGACTGCGCCGCTATGACTCATCACGACCAGGCCGTTGGCAGGCCGTGGCGGTGTAGCCAGGTAGAGTTCAACCGCATTGACGAGACCATGTACATCCGGGGCTCGCCAAATACCATGGCGCTCCAGAAAAGCGTCGACCACCACGTCATCATTGACAATCGCACCGGTATGCGAGGCTGCTGCCTTGGAGCCGTTCGCACTGCGGCCAGCCTTTAGTGCAATCACAGCAGCACCGTGCGAACGAGCCAGTCGAACAGTTCGGGAGAGCATATCAGGGTCCGCGAGCGACTCGATATACAACAGAATGACCTGGATGTCCGGATCGGCCGCACATGCTAGCGCCAATTCACACACCGATGTATCCGCGTCATTGCCCGATGCGATCAGATAACGCACGCCTATGCCGCGTTCACGCAGCATGGCATAGGGCATCACGCTGGCTGCGCCGCTTTGACTGACAATTGCAACCGGCCCATCTTCTGGTTCGATCTCCATAAACATGGTGCTGAAATTCATGACCGCGCCGGTATGGAAATTGGCTACGCCTTGCGCATTGGGACCGACCAGCCTGATGCCCAGTCGCCTGGCCTGGTCTACCAATGATTTTTGCCGTTCGACACCCGCATTTCCTGTCTCACCAAAACCCGAACTCATGACAATAGCAGAGTGGATACCACGCGCAGCGCATTGGTCAATTACATTCGGGACAGCATCCTGGCCCACCGCGACAATGGCGACATCGGGTGTGTCTGGAAGCTCGGTGAGCGAAGCATATGAAGGCAGGCCCTGGACGGTATCGCGACGCGGATTGACTGGATAAATCGTACCCGCAAAGCCGAACCGCTGCAGGTAATGAAGTGGTCGCCCGCCCACTTTGTTGGGATCTTCCGTAGCGCCAATCACGGCGATGCTGCCGGGGGCAAGGGTTGTCTGCAGAACAGGATCAAAAGAAAAAGTCATGAATGCTACTCGTGTTAATTCAACGTGGCGCCTGAGTTCTTGACAACGGGTGCCCATTTTTCGATATCGCTGTTTATGAGCCTGGCGAATTCCGCCGGCGTTGTCGTTTGTGCCTGCGCACCATCGGTCTGCATACGCGCCTTCATTTCATCGGTCGACATCACAGCTGCAATTTCACGCTGCAAGCGGTTCACAATTGACTCTGGTGTTCCTTTTGGGGCCAGCACGCCGTACCAGATCGTGACATCGAAACCCTTAAGCCCCGCTTCTTCAGCGGTTGGGACATTTGGCAGCAGCGGAGAGCGGGTCGGTCCTGTCACGGCAAGGGCATTCACCTTCTTGGCCGAGATATTTTGCGTCTGCTGGGCAATCGTATCGAACATCATGGAGATCCGGCCGGCAAGCAGATCAACCAATGCTGGGGCCGATCCCTTGTATGGAATGTGGTTGATCTGGATGCCGGCGGAGGTGCGAAAGAGCTCCCCGGACAAATGATTTGAACTGCCATTGCCGGCAGAGCCATAAGTGAGTTCACCCGGCCTATCCTTGGCCAGCTTTACCAACTCACCCAGTGTTTTGACGGGCAATTGCGGATTCACAACCAGCACATTCATTGTCGTGGCCATCAGGCTGACGGGAGCGAAATCCTTAACGGGATCGTAGCGTAACGAGGCGTAAAGGCTCGGATTAATTGCCATCGTGCCGGTGGTGCCAAAAAATATCGTGTAACCGTCAGCCTTTGAACGTGCCACCAACTCTGCGGCAATACTGCCGCCGGCGCCGCCTCGGTTATCCACAATCACCTGTTGCCCAAGGCGCTGACCCAGATGCTGAGCCAGTACACGCGCCATTGCATCAGTTGGCCCCCCGGCAGAAAATGGGACAACCAGATTGATCGGACGTTTCGGATAGGCGGAGTCATCCGCGTGAACTAGCGTTGGGGCCAGCAGGCAGGCGGCGACACATGTCGCCGTGAAGTATTGGACTAATTTCACAGTTGTCTCCTTCGGTGTTGTATGTCCTGGCGACAAGCTTAGCGATAATTCTGATTTATATAAATACACAGTTTATAATTTCAGATTTCCATTTAAGTGAAATCATGAACCTAAAGCAACTGAGTACTTTTCTGCTGGTGGCAGACATGCAGTCGCTTTCCCGTGCAGCTATTGCATCTGACATGGCCCAATCTCTGGTCAGTCGCCAGATCGCCATGCTGGAAAAAGAATGGGGTAAACGCCTGTTCGACAGAACGGGGCGGGGCATGGTGCTTTCCGAATTTGGGCGACGCATGTATCCAGAAGTCAAGCGGGTTCTCGACCAAATCGATCAGCTCAACACAACTGCACATCAGGCCGCCGGCATACTCACGGGCACCGTACATATCGGTGTATTGCCCTCGCTGGCCCGACAGTTATTACCGTTATTGCTGGCCGATATCAGCGAACGTGCGCCGCTACTTCGCATGCATGTCACCGAAGGATTCAGCGGATCTTTGGATGAGCAGCTTGCCTCCGGGCGTCTGGACATGATTGTGGTCAACCGCTACGGTCCCTCTGCGGCGCGCGGGGAAGATGTTCTTGGCAAACTGGATACTTTTCTGATCGGCAAGGCAGGTCGTCCAGAACTGGCGGCTGAGAGTCTGGATTTTCATGCGCTTGACGGACTTCCGCTGGTATTGCCCGCCGTACCCAACGGTTTGAGGGCGACACTGGATGTGCTTTCCCGTCGCCACGATACTAAATTGAATATCGTGATGGAGGTCGAAACCGCGACGGCGATGAAAGACGTCGCCGCAGGCGGTCATGCCTTCACGTTATTGCCTATGGCTGCGGTAGCTCAGGAAGTGGCCGCCGGAAAACTGGAGGCAAGCCTCGTTACAAAGCCGCGGATTCGGAGAACAATCGCACTGAGCGTGACGCGCCAGCGCCCGCTATCGGACGGAGCAAAGCTCGTGGCGTCGCGCGTACGATTATTGACCTCGGGACTGTTGGAGACATCCGTATGCCGCTAGATTCGCTTAACAGCCATCGCTAATCTTATCGACTTGTGATTTGATGAACGAATCTATCAACTCTTTCACACAACCAGGCATCGCATCCAACTCACGCACAAGCAGACTGCGCTCCCGTATGGCCCAGGGTTCCTCCAATGGAACAGTAACCAGACGCATGGTGTCGCGATATTGCGCAGCGCTTATCCTTCTGGGTGCTATGGTGGTGCAGTTCAATTCAAGGACGGAAGACCGTTCATGGTTTAAGCGACTGTTGATTGTGAAGCTAGATATTGTGCACACAATGATCTAATTTGAACCAATGAGGGTGGCATTGTCTTAGCTTCGAGAGTAATAAAAGCAAATTGAGAAGATAATTTGAGCGCCGAACCTATTTTCAACTGAACAAGTTCGCCAGTATCGATGAAGCGCTGGGCTGCATGTTGTACGCCAAAAAATACGGTGTCGCTGGTCCGGACCAGCTCGATCAGCGCTTCCATATTGCTCGATTGATACTGTATGAGGTCTGCGAAATGTGCATCTGCTCCTAGATAAGAATTTAAACTATGCATCACTTCAACACTGATTGCTCTTGCCGTAGCGGCAAGCGGATAGCGAGCCAGCAACTCATAGTCGATGACTGACGCTGCAATCAAAGGATGATTCGCGCGGACGGAAAAACCCAGTGGAGTCGGTGGAAAAAGGTCCAAGTGCAAATCTGAATCAGCGGGAATGCGGTTGCGATGTACAACCATTGCATCTATCGTACCTTCACGTAACTCCTGGAGCTGCATTGCAGGTGTTCCCCCGCTCAGCAGCAGTTTAATTCCGGGAAATTCTCGCATCATTGCACTCAGCAAAGGCACCGACAAAATCGCCGTGGGAGTCGGGCCGAGCCCGAGTTTGATCGTGCCTACGGCACATTCTGCCAGCAGGCTGGCACTACGACGTAGTTCGGAGAGTTCTACACGGATTCTTCGAGCACGTACCAAAGCCAATTCACCCAGCGGAGTGAGCCTTTTTCCTTTGTCCCTTTCCAAGAGACGTCCGCCCAAGTCTTCCTCCAAGGCTTGGATGCTGCGGCTTAATGCCGGCTGGGTGAGGTGCAGCTTGGCAGCAGCGCGACTGAACGACTGTGTTTCGACAAGAACCAAAAAATGCTCAAGTTGCTGTATGTTCATGACGCAATCAAAAAAATATAAAAATTTATTATACGTAATTAACTAATTATGCATTGGACGTTATGAAAATTTGCTTCTACTATTGCTTAAGTCATATATCCTTTTATTTCCGGAGCAATTTTCTCATGACCACTCATGCTTTCCATGAAAAACTCAATCCACGAAGGCTAGTCGGTATCGGAGCTGCGATGACTTTATTGCTGAGCGCAACGTGTTCCATGGCAGCAACTTGGCCGACACGCCCTGTATCAGTGTATGTCCCGGTTGCTGCCGGCGGTGCCGCGGATGCATTGGCGCGAGTCTGGGGAGCCTATGTATCGAAGGAAATCGGAGGTACGGTGGTGGTTGAAAACAAACCGGGTGCAAACGGCAGCATCGCAGCCGCCTATGTAGCAAAACAGCGTCCCGATGGTTACGCGCTGTTGTTCGGGAGCACGTCCACAATGTCGATCAACCCGTTTACATACACCAAGCTAGCCTACAATCCCGGCCGGGATTTCGATCCGGTCACAGAAATAGCTGTGACTTCTCAAATACTGGTTTCCAATCCTTCAACTCACATTCGTTCCATCAACGAGTTGGTTGATCAGGCCAAGGCCAATCCGGGTAAATTCACTTACGGCTCGGCCGGCATCGGTAATTCGACTCATCTTAATGTTGCTTTCCTGGCAAAACATTTTGGTATTGAGATGACTCATGTACCCTATAAAGGTGCTGCGCCGGCAATGGTCGATCTGGTAAGCGGCCAGGTAAATTTTGCCGCTGATGCACAATCAGGCGCGTTGCCGCAAATCAGGGCAGGGAAGGCGATTCCGTTAGTTGTTTTCGGTGACGAGCGCCTGCCGGAACTACCGGATGTGCCAACAGTTGCCGAAGCTGGTGTCACCGGTTTTCCTGGTAGTGGCTGGTATCGCTTAATGGCTCCCAAAGGAACACCCTCGCACGTTATCGATCGGTTAACAGAGGCCACACGCAAGTTCTGGGCCGACGAGAATGCACGTAAACAGGTTGCAGAATTATATATGGTGGGGCCTAAGGCGTTTGGTCCGAAACCAGTGCTCGAAACCATGAAGCGGGAAACCAGGATCTGGGGACCCATTGTAAAAAGTATGGGTATTCGCAATAACTGATTTACCGATTCTCTTCCATATAACAGTATTGCAAAGACAAAGATGCAGAAACTATCAACACTACCCACTGCCCAGCCCTCTGTCCATCTGCCGCAGGCAGAGGATTTTCTCCTTTGGCCACCATGTATTCAATCCTATGGCTACCGCATCGTAGATCAGCTGTTCGCCACTCGGACAATAAATAAAGGCACGAGCCCTAAGCCATTTCCCAGAGGGACCGAGATAGACATTAGCTATGAAATTGGCGACGACACCAGAAACTTGAACCGTTTTATGGATATCAATAATGTCGCCGGACTTTTGGTTATTCACCGCGGCGAAATTGTTATGGAACGTTACGGTCTTGGCCTACAACCGCAAGACCGCTGGTCTACGATGTCCACTGTGAAATCGATGACTGCCATGCTTGTTGGTGCCGCGATTCAGGACGGGTCTATTTCAAGCATTGACGACCAGGTATCACGCTATATACCCGAACTGAAAAATTGTCCTTACGACGTTGTGACGATCAGGCATTTGCTCACAATGTCTTCAGGCATCGCTTGGGTGGAAGACTATGCGGATAAGCACTCGGATGTCAACAGATATAGCAAGTCGCTGGCGGACAAGGTTCCAGGAGGAGTCCTGCAACTTTTGCGCACATGTCCGCGTGCGCATGCGCCAGGCACCGTGTGGCATTACAACACGGGCGACACATATCTGCTTGGGGCAGTTTTGAGTGCGGCAACAAACCGGACGTTGGCCGATTATATGTCAGAGCGCATATGGCAACCTTGTGGCATGGAGTTCAATGGTTTTTACACCCTGGAATCGGAAGAAGGCCAAGAAATCGGTGGGAGTCGTGCCGGCATGACCCTAAGAGACATGGGCCGCTTTGCGCAATTTGTCATCGACGGAGGAATAGTGGAGGGCAATCGGATCTTGCCCGAATCCTGGGTCGACCAGGCTGCCGAGCCCGCATTTTACATTCCTGAGGATCAGCTTGCCTCGCATCGCAGCGCACTCGGTTTGCGGTCCTACGGCTATAGCTGGTGGTTGCGTGACGACGGAGCCATGCTGGCGATGGGGCATTCGGGGCAGCGAATCTTCATTGACCGGACAGCGAAATTGGTCGTAATTCAATTGGCGGTCTATCCGGAGCCCCGATACGTAAGTGAATACGAACCTGATCGAGATAAGGAGCTTAATGCATTGATTGCAGCCGTCTCCGATCGGATGGATATTGGTCATGCCCGCTAGAGAAGCGATGATCGCTGCTGCCCAGCCGGAAGCAGCGGAAGCGGGGGCCCGCGTTCTGATGGCAGGCGGCAATGCCGTGGACGCCGCCATTGCCGCGGCCTTTACCCAGTGTGTTGTAGACCCGTTAATGGCCGGTATAGCAGGGTACGGAACACTACAGCTTGCGATGCCAGATAATGGTGTTCATACGTGTATCGATTTTGGCGCTCGCGTTCCGGCGGCCGCCAGCGACGATATCTGGGCAGGACGTAATATCAATGAGACTCCAGATGGTTACGCATTTGTGGTAGAAGGGAACGTCAATGAAGCGGGTTACCAGTCTATTGGCACGCCGGGCACATTGGCTGGTCTAGATTATGCGCTGTCGCGCTACGGGACATGGTCATTTGCCGACGTGCTTGAGCCAGCTATCGCTCATGCGCGTAATGGTGTCGTGGTGCGACCTCATATGTACCAGTATGGTGCGCTCGACGTGGCTCCCGGCGGAATGCTGGAAACTTGCGATCGTCTGGCGCTCTCGAAAACGGGACGGGAAGTCTTCCTGAACCCAGACGGCACGTTCAAGCGTCCGGGCGATCGCATTGATAACCCGGCGCTATTGCAAACTTTACAGCACCTGTCTCGGCGCGGCGCGGACGATTTCTACCATGGGGATATTGCGCGACATATTGCAAATGATATGTCGGCTAACGGTGGGCTGCTATCCATTCAGGATTTGCAAAATTACAGTGTTCAGGAGATGACGCCAATTTGGGGCGATTACCGTGGCTGGAAAATCGCGGGTTTCCCTCCACCGGCAGGCGGTCTTTCGTTAATTGAAGCGTTGCATGTTCTATCGAACTTTGACATTGCTGCTCTGGAGCATAACAGTGCAGCATATTTAAACGTACTCGCAGAAACCTTAAAGTGGGTCACCGTCGATAAAGACAATTTTATCGGCGATCCCGAATTTGTTGATGTGCCAGTGCATCGCCTTTCTTCGGATCAGCATGCAGCCAAGATCGCCACAAATATTCGTGAAGGCTTCAACGTGAATGTGTCGCGTATCAGCAATGGAAACGTGGCGAGCGAGCCTGCCGATACGACCCAGGTTTGCGTCATGGATGCTGGCGGCAATGCCGTATCGCTTACACATAGTCTCGGTACGAGTTCCGGTATCATCAGTGATGGGCTTGGCTTCTTGTATAATGGTCTGTTAAGCGGCTTTGACCCCCGTCCAGGGCGGCCCGCATCCCTTGGGCCAGGAAAGCGGCGCACCAGTTCCCAAAGCCCGGTTCTCGTTTTCCGGGATGGCCGAGTGTGTATGACACTAGGGGCGCCGGGCGGTACCGCGATACTGTCGGCTTTAACACAAGTTATGGTGAATGTGATCGATTTTGGCATGAGCGCGTTCGAGTCGGTTGCTGCGCCTCGGATTTCCGTCGCAAGCAACACCGTTGAAGTATCCAATCGGATACCCACTTACGTAACGGACGCGTTGGCCAGAAATGGACAACGCGTCTCCCGTTCTCATCAGAGTTATGCATTTGCCGCACCTCATTTGATATTAAAGAAGGATGCCGTATTGCAGGGAGGGGCAGACCCGCAGCGTGATGGAGTGGCATTACGTTGCTAAAACTCAAAGTATTCTGGTTTCGGAGATTTAGCGGCTGGAATTTCAGCTTCTTTATCTAATATGGGCGAGCGTCATTCAATCCTAGATGTTCTAATACTCAACTTTACATAATATATATTATGCGTATTTTATCTCACAGAAAAACTAACTTACCAGCCACTATAGGCGACTTCTCTTGTGATTGCCCCTTTCCGTAAAACCACTGGTTTCTATTGATGCCGCATGGGTCTAACAACCATCGTGTCGATATCGCCATCTAAATTGTCAATTCCGCCTCTTTGCATTAATTGCTGCTCGGGCGAGCATATCACTTCTATTAATCACTTCCAGGAGAATCTGATGAAAAAGCGTGGTTTGATCGTTGTCGATCTGCAAAACGAATACCTGCCTACCGGCAAACTGCCGCTGTCGGAAATTGAAGTCGCCAGCGCCAACGCCGCACGAGTAATCGCCGACGCCCGGCACAAGAATATCCCTGTTTTCCATATCCGCCACGAAGCGACCAACGATCAGTCGCCGATCTTTGTGCCAGGCTCCGACGGCGTCAAGATCCAGCCAGGCGTGGCACCTGCCGACAACGAGCCCGTCATTATCAAGCATCATATTAATGCGTTCCGGGATACTGACCTTAAGCAACAACTGGACGCCCAAAGTGTTGAAGAACTCATCATCGTTGGTGCAATGAGTCATATGTGCGTGGATGCAATTGTACGCGCTGCGGTCGACATGGGTTATCCCGTGACTGTTCTGCATGATGCCTGCGCGACGCTTGACCTGTCCTTTGAAGGTGTCAATGTGCCCGCAGCTCACGTCCATGCGGCAATGATGGCCGCCTTCGAATTCGGTTATGGCACGGTCAAATCCACTCAGGACTACCTGTCTGCAGTTTGATTGACGAATCAACCGGTGTTCTCAGTTTGCTGTCTTCCCGTACCTGCTTATTTTTTCATCAACGTGTGCCCTATGTATAATGGCAAGTTAATGCTTGAACGAAATGGGTATTTAAAGGTGTTCCACAGACATGCGGAAGAACATGCAGATTGAGATCGGAATTGTCTTGTATCCCCATGCCCAGATGGCCACGATACTCGGCCTGACCGATTTGTTTGCGCTCGCCGACAAAATCGCCATCCGGCATGGCAGCGGTGCTGAACCGATGTTACGGCTGACTCACTGGCAATGGGATGGCTCCGAAAAGTCCCTTGCCCGTGTCTACGATTCATTGCCCTCTGAAACCGGCACACCTGCGGTGCTGATTCTGCCGCCCAGCCTCGAAGAACCCATCTCGGCTCAGGCCGCAGCGCCGTACCGGGACTGGCTGATCGCCAGACACAAGGCGGGGGTCACGCTGGCCTCTGTCTGTGCCGGGGCTTTTTTGCTTGCTGAAACGGGTTTGCTATCCGGGCGCACGATCACCACCCACTGGCATTACGCGGAAAAGTTCAATGCCCGTTTTCCGGACATTCGCCTGGATGTCGATCACCTCATTATCGACGCCGACGACATTGTGACCGCCGGTGGCATCATGGCCTGGACAGATTTGGGTCTGCGCCTGGTTGATCGTTACCTGGGCGCTGCCGTGATGATTGATACAGCAAGAACACTGCTGGTCGATCCGCCCGGACGGCAACAACGGTATTACAGCGCCTTTGCTCCGCGCCTGTGTCACGGCGACGACGCGGTCCTGGCAGTTCAGCATTGGCTTGAAGAAACAGGAATAAAGGACAACTCACTTGCCGACATGGCGCAACGCGCAGGCATGGGGGAGCGCACCTTTCTTCGACGGTTCCGTAAAGCCACGGGCATGACGACGACAGACTATATCCAGCGTTTGCGCGTGGGTCGGGCGCGCGAAATGCTACAGGCAACATCGGCACCCATTGAGACGATCGCCTGGAATGTCGGCTATAGCGACCCAGCGGCTTTTCGCAAGGTATTTGTCCGCGTTGTCGGATTGACGCCCGGAGACTATCGCCGACGGTTCAATACCGGGCCACAGGCCAATAGTCTAAGTTGAGACATCACACTCATGATTGAGCATCTTAGATCGCTGCTGGAAGCACATCAGGTCCGGATTTATTTTTTTACCCTCATCAGCGGCGCGTTACTTGGTTTTGCCATCCCTGGCACAGATGAGTTGGAAGCCGCCATCAATCCGGCACTCGCTGTCATGCTATTTGCCACATTTCTGCAAGTGCCGCTGGCGCAAATTGGTACCGCCTTGCGCAATGTCAGATTTCTCACTGCCCTGCTTTCGACCAATTTCATTGTCATGCCCGCGGTTGTACTGGGGCTGGTGCAACTATTGCCAGACGATTCAATGCTGCGCCTGGCGGTATTATTTGTATTATTAACCCCGTGTATCGACTATGTGATTACCTTTACACATTTGGGACAAGGCAATGCCCGACTACTGCTGGCGATGACCCCTGTTCTCCTGCTCTTGCAAATGCTTTTGTTGCCGGTCTATTTAAGCGCAATATTGGGTAGCGAAGTTTCAAACCTAGTACAGGCTGGTCCGTTTCTCCATGCGTTCGTCTGGCTGATTTTCGTTCCACTGTTGCTGGCGGCGATCACCCAGTTCGTTGCCAGACGAACCAGAGCAGGCGCTCAGTTGCTTGAATGGTTGAATTTATTGCCGGTACCCGCTACTGCGCTTGTGCTCTTTATTGTGCTGATTTCGGTCATGCCGCAAATCGGTAATGCCCAACAAGCGGCCCTGAGTGCAGCGCCGATTTATATTTTGTACGCCATGATCGCGCCGCTGGCCGGCCAGCTTGTCGGCAAAGGTTTGCGGCTTGAACCCGCCGCGGCCCGGGCGGTTTCTTTTTCCGCTTCATATCGAAATTCACTTGTGATACTGCCACTGGCCTTTGCCGTGCCGGGCGGTGTGCCGCTATTGCCTGCGGTGATTCTCACGCAGACTATTGTGGAACTGGTTTTTCTGCCGCTTTATGTGCGCTGGATACCAAAACTGGCACAAGTCCAATCGAGCTAACGCTAGCTACAGTATAAACATCACTACAGCAGCCGGAAAATTCAATGCAAAACTTCAATAGCTTTCCACGTCGGCTTCTTTTGCAGATTGGCAGCACACCCCCTCATTAACACAGTAAAATCGGTACACTTTCCGATCCGCGCCTTGCGCCGGATAACCGCAAGAGCCTGCCAATATGTTGATTTCCGCCCTTATTTTTGTCCTAACCATGACGCTGGTCATCTGGCAACCCCGTGGTCTGGGTGTGGGCTGGAGCGCCATGCTGGGCGCCGTTCTGGCGCTGGCCACGGGCGCGATTCATCTGACGGATATTGTCGTGGTCTGGAATATTATCTGGAATGCAACGGCCACTTTCATTGCCATTATCATTATCAGTTTGCTGCTGGACGAGGCCGGTTTCTTTGAATGGGCCGCCCTGCACATTGCACGCTGGGGCCGGCAACGCGGCCGCCTGCTCTTTTGCTTTGTTGTGCTACTGGGGGCTGCCGTCTCTGCTCTCTTTGCAAACGACGGAGCCGCGCTGATTCTGACTCCAATTGTCATGGCCATGCTTGTCGCACTGGGTTTTGGGCCCGCCGCCACCCTTGCGTTTGTAATGGCAGCCGGGTTTATTGCCGATACCGCCAGTCTGCCGCTGATTGTGTCGAATCTGGTCAATATTGTGTCTGCCGATTATTTCGATATTTCCTTTGCCCGTTACTCCCAGATCATGGTCCCAGTCAATCTGGTGTCCGTCGCGGCAACGCTGCTCGTGTTGCTGGTTTACTTCCGCGCAGACATTCCCCAGGATTACAACGGCGGGTCATTGAAGGTCCCCGTCCAGGCGATTCGTGACCGGCGCACTTTTTTTGCGGGCTGGCTGGTATTGGCTCTGTTGCTGATGGGCTTTTTCTTCCTGGAAGACACGGGCATCCCAGTCAGCGTGATCGCTGCTGTGGGCGCGTTGATTTTATGGATTGTGGCAGGCACCGGGTCCATCATTCATACCCGAAAGATCCTTCACGAAGCGCCCTGGTCAATCGTATTTTTCTCACTTGGCATGTATCTCGTTGTATACGGCCTGCGCAATGCCGGCCTGACCGGCTATATCACGAATGTGCTTGATTGGCTGGCGCAGCAGGGCATCTGGTCGGCCACCCTGGGTACGGGCGTGTTGACTGCCCTGCTCTCTTCAATTATGAACAACCTGCCCACCGTCCTGATCGGCGCGCTCTCTATCGAAGCCAGCCAGGCAATCGGCCTGGCTCGCGAGGCGATGATCTACGCCAACGTCATCGGCAGCGACCTGGGACCCAAAATCACGCCGGTAGGAAGCCTGGCTACCCTGCTCTGGCTTCATGTGCTGGCACGCAAGGGGGTCAGAATTACCTGGGGCTATTATTTCCGTGTCGGCATCGTGTTGACTGTCCCTGTCCTTCTCATCACGCTCGCTGCACTGGTCGCACGCCTGCAGTGGGGTTGAATCCGGGCCTCTCAAAATTATTAAGAAGCTCCACCCTGCTTTTCACCGATCCATCCCTCGCCACCTGGCGGGCGCTGCAACATGGGCTTATGGATGATTTCGCCCAGCGTACTGTAAAAAGGCCCGCCCAGGCGCGCTACCGGGTCGATACGGTGACTGTCCAGACGATGACCGTCATACACAAGGCTGGACAAATGAAAGCCGACGACTTCGCCGATATATAAGGTATTAATGCCTCGTCCAAGTACCACTTTCTGGTCCAGCCGACATTCCATCTGTATTGGCGTGCCGGCAATACGAGGTGGCGCAACGACGCGACTTGGCAGAAGGTTGATATCAAGTGCCGCGGTTTCACTGTCCCCATTAGGAAAATTCGCTGCAGTCTGATGCATTTTTTCCATTGATGCACCATTGACCACGTTGACGACAAACTCCTTTCGAGCCGAAATATTAAGGGCCGTGTCTTTGGGTTCTCCTTCCCGTGTGGCGATATTGATCGCCAGCATGGGCGGGCTGGTGCAAACATAGTTGTACGAACTGAAAGGGGCTGCATTGACCGTGCCGTCTTCATTCAGTGTAGTGATCCAGGCAATGGGTCTGGGCACGACACAACCGACGAGCAGTTTGTAGCTCAGTTCGGTATCAAGGCGCTCTTTGCCTATATAGGTGAAATCGCCGTCATCTTCAAACATACTTGTTCCTGTTTTGCGTCTAGTTCATTTCGCAAGCCCGATGGCTTGCAGCAGTTCTGTCATGGCAGCCCGATCCTGGCGTACGAAAGCGTCTGTCTGTTCAGGCGTCAGGGCCAGGATTTCACCGTCCACCTGGCGCAAAAAAGACGCGTAGTCTGGCTTGCGATCAATTTTCAGAAGCGCCTGGTTCAGCCGGTCTATGATTGCTTTTGGCGTACCTTTGGGCGCAGCCAGGCTGTACCAGGTCGCAACCTCCGCGTCGTGCACACCGGCCTCCTCCATTGTCGGTACATCCGGCAGCAAAGGGGACCGTGACTTGGCGCCATATGCCAGCGCTTTGACGCGACCGTCCTTAACGTATTGAAGCGTAGCAGACAGATTCAAAAACGCGAGCTGCACCTGCCCACCCATCAGATCGGTTAACGCAGGGGCCGCCCCGCTATAGGGAACATGAACGATATCGATTCCGGTTTTGCGCTTGAATTGCTCGCCACTCAGATGGGTTGCACCGCCCGCGCCGGCAGAGCCGAAGTTGAGCTGGCCCGGATGCTGTTTTGCATACCGAACGAGTTCATCGACGTTATTGACTTTCAGTCCCGGATTGACAACCAGCATATTGGACTGGCGCGTCACGATCCCAATGAAGCTGAAATCACCAATGCCATCGTAGGCAACCTTCTGCAACAAGGGTGTCACCACGTGACCGGCTGATGTACCCATTAACAAGGTATAGCCATCAGCCTTCGCATTGGAAACATAAGCGGTTCCCAATGCCGCTGCCGCGCCCGGCTTGTTTTCAACAATGACCGGTTTACCCAGTTCCGTGCGCAACTCGGATGCAAGTTTGCGGGCCAGTACATCGGCCGGGCCCCCGGCCGCATACGGATTGATCAATACCACCGGTTTCACCGGATAGTCCTGTGCGTAGGCGGCGCTCGCTCCGACGCTGACGATGAGCGTGACGATACTCGCTAGACGACGAATTTGAATCATTGCTTTGTCTCCAATTGTTTTACCGAAGCATAATCCAGCCTGGATATAAATGCAATAGTCCAGTTTAATGACCTTTATGTTTACTGCAACCGAAAACTGCACTTCCTATTCAACGCTCACCCCAACCCGCCAGAGCCGCAGCAAGCCCGGTGCAAGTCAATATTCAGACTATGAGCAGCACGTTGAGTGCGTTATAATTTTTCAATCTGGATATTGAGCTGAACATGAAGCCTATTACTCTACGAACAGTTGCCCAACAGGCCGGGGTCTCCATCGCCACAGTGTCCAAGGTCGTCAACGGTATCAATAAAGGCATTTCTGCGGAGACCGTTGCACGGGTCCAGCGCATTATTCACGAATTGAACTACCGGCCCAACAGAATGGGTCGCGAACTGCGCACGCAACGCAACTATATTGTCGGCATGGCCATCGTCGATAACTCACCGACTTTTTTGACCGATCCCTATATCACCCAGCTGGTGGCGGGCCTGTCCAACTATCTGGGCGCGCAAAACTATGGCCTGCTGTTGCATGGTATTTCACCTGAAATGGTGGAACAGTCCTTTCTATTGAAAGAATCTGTTGTCGTGGCAATGTGCCTGATGCTCTCGGGGACTGCGACCCAGAGGCGGCGGCATTTGGATCTGGTGCGTGCCAGTGGCCATCCCATGGTCGTCTTTCAGGAACAGCCTCGCCGGACAATCACAGACTGCTGCTTTGTGAACCAGGACGACCTGGGCGGCGCACAGGTACTGGCAATGAAGGTGGTAGCCCGCCACCCGAAACGCGTTTTCATACTCACACCGGAGCTGCCCTGGCACGCAATCGAGAGCCGTGTGAAAGGATTGCGCAAGGTGCTGGATAAACACAAGTGCAATTATCATGTTATTGCCAGTGATGAAAATCAACCATCGTCCACCCTGCTTTCACTGGAAGCGGCCATCGCCAGGCATGGCACGCCAGACACCGTTGTGGGCGCCAATGATCATCTGGCCTATGTCGCCTACCGGCATCTTACCGACAACGGCTATCGGGTACCAGAGGAGATCGGTATCACCGGTTTCAATGCATTTGACACAAACGCCTTCCTCAGGCCGGTACTGGAATCAGTACGATCCCCTGCCTATGAACTGGGTGAAACGGGAGGAAAAGCACTGCTTGCAAGACTGGAACATGGCCGGTTCGACTCAGATTCAATCACCCTGCCTGTCACGCCAGTCAGTGGCACGACATTGTTGACTGACTGATTCTCTACATACGATTCATTCCTGATTGTTTCTTTTGCATACTAGATACTTTCTAATCGGCGACCTGTTCGATCACGGCTCGCAAAAACCGTCGCAGCCTTTCGTTTTTCGGATTGACAAACATCTGATCGGGCGTGCCCTGCTCGACTATCTTCCCACCATCCATGAAGATCACTTTATCTGATACCTCTTTCGCAAATTGCATTTCGTGTGTGACCAGAATCATGGTCATGCCCTGGCGCGCCAGTTCCCGAATCACGGCCAGCACTTCACCGACCAATTCGGGATCCAGTGCCGAGGTAATCTCATCCAGCAGCAGCACACGCGGCTTCATCGCCAGGCATCGCGCGATCGCTACGCGCTGTTTCTGACCACCCGATAGCTGTGCCGGAAATGCGTCAGCCTTGTCCGCGAGCCCGACACGCTGCAACAACAACATTGCTTCCTGTTTCGCCTGCGCTGGCGTCAATTTCAATACCTGAACAGGCGCTTCGATCACATTACCCAGGACCGTCATATGCGGGAACAGATTGAAGTGCTGAAACACCATGCCGATTTTGGTGCGCAACTGATTGATATTGGTCGCGGCAGTCACCTGTTGACCATCAAAAAATACCTCTCCGGACGAGATGACCGCCAGGCGATTGATACATCGGAGCAATGTACTTTTGCCAGAGCCGCTCGGGCCGATCAGAGTAACACTCTGGCCCTCCTGGACCGACAGGCTGATGCCCTTAAGCACCTCGATCTTGCCGAATGACAGGCGCACATCCTCAAGTCGGACGATCTCCTTGCTCATGACGCATCCCCTTTTCGCTCAAGTCGTTTAGCCAGGCGCGATAACGGAATGCAAATAGCCAAATAGATAACTCCGGCCATCATATAAACGGCAAGACTGCGATAGGACTGAGTGGCCGCATCATAAGAACGGTACATGATTTCCGGCACGGAAATGGTCAACGCCAGCGAGGTGTCTTTAATCATGGCAATGACAAAATTGGTCAGAGGTGGCAGCGTAATTACAAAAGCCTGCGGCAGCACAATCCGTTTCATCGCCTGGAAAGCTGTCATGCCCAGTGAGCGCGATGCTTCCACCTGACCAAAATCAATGGCTTCAATGCCTGCACGGAATATTTCAGCTGAATAGGCACCGCCAATGAAACCAAGGGTCAGAACCGCTGCGGTAAAGGCATCGAAACGGATACCGATATTGGTCAGCCCGTAATACACGATAAATAGCTGTAATAAAGCGGGCGTGGCACGCACCAATTCGATATAAACAGCTGCCACTCTTTTGAGCCATCGAACACGCGACATATAGGTAAACGTCACCGTGAGCCCGATCACGACGCTCAGGATCAACGCCAGGACAGTCAATTCCACCGTAATGACGGCGCCCTGCAGAATGTACAGAAAATATTTTTCAATCAACGCAACATAATCCGTCATGATATTCCTGAAAGCCTGCGTCAGATAAAACCGAAATGGTCGGCAGGACTTCCTACCCGAACTTTCCGGTGAGGTACGAGGGGTTGGTCATGCCATATTTAGCGAGAATTTTTTTGCTGTCACCGGCCGCGATGATTTTTTCAATACCGTCATCGAACGCCTTGATCAGATTGGCTGTCCCGTTTTTTGAAAATACATAGTAGTTGGCCGGCAGCGTATCACTCCCCAGATAGGACGGCGCCAGTGCTTCCAGCACCGCAAAATCATAGTCCGGATTCTGGCGTTGCGCATAATCGAAGGTATAGCCCCACCAAATGGCCCCATCAATCCGGCCTGCTTTCAAATCCATGAGCATGGGATCGGCTGTATCGTACTTGCGGATATCGCCGGTCGCGAATTTCTTTTGAATGGCCGCCGCTTCAAGCTCCTGGGCAGAGCCCCTCACAGTACCGATGACCTTGCCTTTCAGATCAGCCGTCTTTTTGATGGAATCATTTTTGCGCGCCACCAGAACATCGATTCCATACCAGGTCGGCCGTTCATTATAGGCCACCACTTTTTCACGCTCCGGTGTCCGATACAGCATGGCAATCACATCGACCCGCTGGGAATCCAGCGATGGCGCGAAGGCCGAATGGGTCAGAATAATCGGGTCGACCTGCACACCGATCTGCTTGGCAATGGCCAGCGTAAAATCGGCGTCGACGCCCTTCCACTCTCCCGAAGCCACATCTACCCATGACTCAGGTGGCACGCTGAAGGCGCCGACCCGCATGAATCCCCTTTTTTTGATATCGGCAAGTACATCTGCCGCTTGCGCCTGCGCGCTTTGAATTCCGGTCAGCATGCCGCCTGTGGTGATGATGGCGCCGGCGCCCATCGTGGTCAAAAATTGTCGGCGGGAAAATTGCGCTTTCATGTTGGTATCCTGTCAAAGAAAACCGCGACTTATGAAGAAAACTACAGTACACCGTACTTTCGATACACATCGTTCAGCAACAGGCCGTTAGCCAGTTCTTCACGTGTATGATTTTCACTTTCTACTTTTTCAAGCGATTTTTCGATTACCTGCTCTGCAATATCGATGGGGATCACAATGACGCCATCGGCGTCGGCAAACACGAGGTCGTTGCAATGCACCGTTACTCCGCCACACTCGATAGGCAGATCGTAGTTCATCATCTTGCCCCTGCCCTGCGAGTCCAGCGGTCCGATCCCGCCATGAAATACCGGAAAATTCAGCTTGCGGATATATCGGATATCGCGCACCAGACCGTCGGTAATACAGCCCACCGCACCGCGATGCTGCGATGCCGTGCTGAGCAATTCGCCCCACGGTGCGATCCGGGTGGTCGGACCATCACACCCCAGCACGACAACATCATCAGGTTTCAGATCGTCAATCAGCGCGATTTCATGTTCGTAGGGATTTTCGCCAGGTGCGACTGAAAAGGTATTCATAAAATAACCGGTCCGTGCACTGCCAAAAATCACACTTTCTTCCGACAGCGGCCGAATAAACGGCAACATGGCCTGATCGCGATATCCCATGCTGTCCAGTACATCGGACAGGACTGCGGTATATAACTTTGTTTTCAGCGTGTTGAAATCGAACTGCTTTTTTTTCATGTCCCTGCCTCGTGATGATTAAATGCGGCACGGATCGCCTGATTCATTCAACAAGCATGAAAGGTTCGCCGACGCGCCGCAAAACAACCTAGGTTAAACGTTTAACTATATTAAAGGATTTATTTTGAGATCGTCAATATAGGGATTTTACCGAAGCCCAAGGAGACTCAGATGAGCGCGTTTACTTGGAAAGTGCCCACAAATACAGGGATGCCGTGCTGCAATACGGCGAATAGCGGCGCCGATAGCGTTCAAACCGCTCACGCGGCAGGGTTTTATGGCGATACAGGCGCATGATGCCACGCTGAATCGCAAGATCCCCCCAACTGAGCACGTTGGGACGGCCAAGAGAAAATATCATCAACATTTCCGCCGTCCAGACACCTATGCCCTTCAACCCGGTAAGCGTTTGGATAACCTGCGCGTCATCCATGGTCGCAATCGCCGTCAGATCCAGTTGCCCTGATTTCACCGCCTCGGCTACCCCCAGCATATATTGAACTTTTTTCATACTGGTTCCACAGCGCTGCAGATCCGCTGCCCCGGCTGCCAGCAGCGAATCGGCTGTAAGCTGACCGTCGCATAATTGCACAATACGGGCATTAACGGTGCGTGCCGCGGCGGTTGAAATCTGCTGGTCAACAATACAGCGTATCAAAGCAGGAAACAGATCGGGCATGGTTGCACGCTCGATCCTGCCGATCTGCTCGATAGCCTGGGCCAGGCGCTTGTCACGCTTGCTGAGCCAGTTTATTTCGGTGTCGCCGTATTGAAAGATCTGCATATCGAGTGCCTGTCTGGAATAAAAATGATTGTAAACAGATCGCCTGGCATGAGCAACGAACGCAATCAAATTACCGACATTAATCCGGCGACAAGACGTTTTTTTCCATGATCAGTTCGCTAGCGCTCATCAGGTCCTGCACCAGTGCAGCGGCGGCCTGCTCCGGACGTTTCATTTTAATGCCCTGCACCATATTTTTATGATGGATATGTGCCTGGCGATTCATCAATCTCTCGGAGTTGATAGCCAGATCATAATTGAGCACTGGTCCGATCTGCAGCCAGAGTGCCTCAATCATATCGAAGAGGATCGGCATGCCTGCAGCTCCATATACACAAAAATGCAAGTTTTTATTCAGCCTCACAGCAACCTGCCCGTTCGGCTCTTTCGATTGGCGTGCTTCTTCGAATAGTCGCTGCAGATCCAGCATCCGGTTTAATTGTCGCTGGTTGCGATTTAAGGCCGCCTGGGCCGTCGCCAGCCCTTCGAGCTCAATACGGATCGTACGCAATTCCAGAAATCGGCTGACCGTCATGAGCGGAACACGAATGGCACGATTGGGAAGAATCTCCAGTGCACGCTCTGCCACCAGTCTGCCGACCGCTTCCCGCACGGGCATGGCGCTGGTGCCAAGCGTATCGGCCAGGCTGCGCAAACTGAACATTTGTCCTGGCAAAAGCTGGCCTGAAATCAGTAGTGAACTCAGTTCGTTATGCACCCGATCCGAGAGCGTGCTGCGGTCTACTTTTTTCAATTTGCTGCTCATTTTAATCATTAAATGGCTTCCTTTTTCATGATTGACAGTAGCATAAATGTCGTGCTAACGTGCCATCATAGTGTGATCACAGATCATACAATAGCCTGATAATAATGGGCAAATTTAAAAACAACGATTGTTCTATTCATTTGAAATTGGATCTTACCGGAGACATAAGATGCAACCAAAATCAATACTGCTGGCTTCACTGCTGGCCGTTACCATGACCCCTTTCGGCCCTGCCTCCCACGCACAGGCTGCCGAGAAATACAAAATCTATTTGAGCATGAGTTTCATTGGTAATGACTGGCAGGCCGAAGCGGCCAACATGGTCAAGGCCATGGCCAAAACACCGGCGCTCAGGGACAAGGTCGATCTTCAAGTCCAGGTATCTGGAGAAAACGCACAAAAGCAAATTCAACAGATTAATGCCATGGTGCAGGCAGGCGCCAAGGCCATCGTGGTCTTCCCGATCTCCCCTACTGCCTTGAATCGTGTCATTAAAAATGCCTGCAATAAGGGGGTCAAGGTGTTTGCCTATGACGGCGAAGTGACCGAGTCATGCGCGCATAATGTAGCGATCGACCAGCATGAAGCGGGTCGTGTGACGGCAGAGTGGCTGGCCAAAAAAATGAATTACAAGGGTAATGTCGTCATGCTGACCGGTGTGCCGGGCACGTCGGTTGACAAGTATCGGACGGAAGCCGCTAAGCAGGTATTTGCCAAACATCCGGAAATGAAAGTCGTGGCAGAAACACCGGGCATGTGGAATCAGGCAGTCGCCCGTACCGAATTATCAAAAATTGTGGCTGTCAGAAGTTGGGACAAGATCGATGGACTCTGGCTTCAGGTTGGCTGCTATACAGCAAACTCGATGCAACTGGAAGCTGGCAAGGATCCGAAGGATCTGCTTCCATGCGCAGGTGAAGGCTCCAATGGCGGACGCGTGCAGATGCTGCCTGCCGATACAAAAATAGACGGTGCGAACGGAAGCTACCGGCCCCTGGGTGCTCCCAGAATTTCTTATGCCTCTCCTCCGTATTCGGGCGCGCTGGCGTTAAAACTGGCCGTACAAGCAATTGAAGGTAAAACCTTTCCGGAAAAAATCACGCTTCCCCTGCCACAAGTAACAAATGAAACAATCAAACTTTGTAAAGACGGAAGTTGGACCGACCTGAAAGACGGCTGCAATGTCTTTTCACCCAAACTGGTCAGCAAACCCGGCTGGTTTGCATCCATTTACTCCGAGCAAACAGAAGGCCTGGGCATCAATGCAGCGCTCAATTCCGAGCCTGACGCCCAGCAATAAACAATGTCAACCGGATCAGGCGCGCCTCTTGCGTGCGCTTGATCCAAACTCATACCGGAATCGCGACTTATGAATGAGTCTGCCATTGCATTACGTTTGTCGGATATTTCAAAGAACTATGGTCCTGTCAACGCCTTGAGCGACGTTTCGCTGACGGTCAGCCGTGGCCGGGTCCATGCCTTGCTGGGAGAAAACGGTGCTGGAAAATCCACCACGGTGAAATTGCTATCGGGTCTGATCACGCCAACGAAAGGCTCGATTGAGATATTTGGCCGTCCTATCCACCTTGCTTCGCCCGCACTGGCGCAGAAAGCAGGAATACAGACCGCGTTTCAGGAAATGACGTTGCTGCCCGATCTGTCGGTATTCGATAATATGTTGCTGCCTTACTCGTCAACCGACCCGATTGGCATGTTCAGACGCAAGCAGCTTCGCGAGCAATTGCAGCACCATTTCGAGACACTGGATTTCCCGGTTTCGCTGGATCTGCCGGTCAATCGCTTCAATCTGGCATTACAGCAAAAACTCGAAATCGCCCGCGCATTATTTCGCAAACCACAGATACTGCTGCTGGACGAACCTACATCGACGCTGACGGCCGCCGATGTAGACTGGCTCGGCAATATTATCGGCAGGCTCAAAGCCCAGGGGGTCACGGTAATATTCATTTCTCATCGCATGAAAGAGGTACGTCAATTTTGCGATGATCTCTCTATCCTGCGCAATGGTCGTCATGTCGAAACCCGTGCAGCAAATGCGTTTTCTGATACCGAAGTGGTCGAATCCATTATGGGCCGCTCCATCTCCCAGGTGTTTCCCAAAAAGCGACAGCCTGCGGCTGCCCAGTCCGTATTAAGCTTGAAGAACATATGTTCGCCTAAACTGAAAGACATCAGCATCGATCTGAGAAAAGGCGAAATTCTCGGACTCGCGGCGCTTCAAGGCATGGGTCAGCTGGATGTATTTCAAATGTGTTTTGGAATCGAACAGCCGGATTCCGGAACATTATTGCTTGACGGACATCCCCTCACCCTGCTATCGCCGGTCGACGCCATCAGACCGAATATTGGTATCGGATTTGTACCAGAAGACAGAAAAACAGAGGGCTTGCTGCTTAATCAAAGCGGCCTGAAAAATACGTCCTTACCGGTACTCTCGCAATTGTGCGCGTGGGGCGCGATCGACGAAAAAAAAGAAGCAAAATTGGCCGCGACTGTTTTCAAGCGGATTGATCTGGACCGGCGGGCGCTCTGGATGGATGCAGGCTCTTTTTCAGGCGGAAACCAGCAGAAAATTGTGATTGCCAAATGGTTATTGGCACGCAGCCGCATCCTGTTGCTGTTCGATCCTACACGCGGCATTGATGTCGGCACCAAGCACGAATTGTATGAACTGATCGCCGACTTCGCCAATCTGGGCGGCGCCGTTCTGTTTTACTCGACTGAAATCCCCGAGGTGGTCAACCTCTGTCACCGGGTTCATGTCATGTACAAAGGGGAAATCACAGATACAGTTGATGGCGACGATATCAGCGAGACTCGCATTATGGACATTGCGATGGGAAATACCAGACACGAGGGAGTGCACTGATATGAATGCTCAATATACCGTCTTTCATCGGTATGGGACCTTGATGGCTGCTTTTATCGTGATGTTGATATTGCTGCTTGTCATTATTGCGTCAAGCGCCGGCTTCAGCTATTTTGATATTTCTCTGCTGGCCAGTGGTGGAACGACATTGGCACTGGCGGCCATTGGCGGGACCCTGGTAATACTCAGCGGAGGTTTTGACCTCTCGGTGGGCGCGGTGATTTCACTTGTAAACGTCGTTCTGGCGGCAGGCTACATTGACGACAACACACCAGCCGCCTTTGCCTTGTCTTTCGGACTGGCAATACTGGTGGGTGCCGCCTGCGGGCTGGTCAATGGTGTATTGGTGGCCTATGCCCGCATTCAGCCCATTGTTGTTACTTTATCAACAATGTTTATTATCCAGGGCATTACCTTACTAGTCATGAATTCGCCGGGCGGAACGGTCCCGTCGTCCCTGGGAACCTATTTGATGGGCGATATTCTGCCTGAATTATTCCCGGCTTCACTATTTCTTATTCTGCTTTCCCTGCTGGTGTGGGCCTGGATCAAGAGAACGCCTTTTGGCCTGCATCTCTATGCGACCGGTGGCAATGCAGAGGCCGCCCGTGCTGTCGGCATACCGATTGCACGCAGCTATTTATTGACCTATACACTGGCCGGTGCTTTCTACGGGCTGGCTGGTTTTTTTCTGAGCGCCCAAACCGGTGCGGGCGATCCGCTGGTCGGCAATTCGCTTTTGCTTTCCGTGTTTGCGGCTATTGTCATTGGCGGCACCCGTCTGGGCGGAGGCAAGGGCGGGCCGGTAGGCTCCGTCATCGGTGCATTCGTGCTCATGCTTATTGTCAATATTCTGCTGCTGTTTAACATTTCGGCATACTACTCTACCATTGCTCAGGGGGTTGTGCTGATTATGGCGGTCATGATCAGCGGGTTTGGCAAGGAAGCCGAACTAAGAAAGTTCCTCCGGTTGCTCAGGCACAGGATACAAGCCATGCGTCAGCGACGGCTCGCTTCACAGCTGAATCAGGAGTCTAAATATATTGATGCGTGTGCCGGCGCGTCAGCATCACCGGACAGCCATATTGCGTTTAATCGCAAACACCAGAAAGACTTGCGTATTTCACTGCCCGCACTTTGTGGCCTGATCGTCCTGTTGATCGCAACCCAGATTTTTCTCGGCCGCAATGTGTTCGAATGGTCATACTGGAATTCCATGCTCGTATTGTCGACCTTTCTTATAATCCTCGCCCTGGGCCAGGGGGTCGTCGTGTTTACGGGCGGCCTTGACTTGTCCCTTCCATGGACGATTGCGCTATCAGGCATACTGTTCACCGGCCTGACTCAGGGCACAAATGAAGCGCTGATCTATGCTTTGCCGCTGATTTTGTTCATTGGTATTCTCATCGGATTTGCAAACGGGATCATGGTTGCCGTCCTGGGTATTTCCCCCATCGTCGCGACATTGGCCAGCAATGGCATACTTCAAGGCATTGCCCTACTCTATTCGGGTGGCACGCCCAGCGCCTACCCGTCGCCACTCATCAGCTGGCTAATGACCGCCCGGATCGCCGGTATTACACCCGTTATATTCCTATTGATCATTTTTGTGATCCTGGCTGTATTTCTGCTGAATAAGACCCGTTTTGGCCGGCATGTTTATGCGACGGGCAGTAATTTGCATGCGGCCTACCTGTCTGGTGTGCCTACCCGTCGGATCCTCATCCTGGTATATGTATTGTCCTCGCTATCCGCTGCAGTTGTTGGGGTCCTGCTCACGGGTTTTTCAGGACAGGCAAGTCTTGGAATGGGAGATGATTACCTTTTGCCATCCATCGCAGTGATTGTGGTTGGTGGCGGTCTGATTACGGGAGGTCGCGGACATTATTTGGGCATTCTGGCAGGTGTATTGCTGCTGACAACCCTGCAAATCCTGCTGGCCGGAAGCGGTCTGCCTTACGCAGTACGCCCTATTTTATTTGGTTTTGTCCTGCTTGCTGCAGTCGCCCTGCTTCGGGAAAAGGCGAGGTAACCCCAAGGCGATGCAGGGGACTTGAAGACTGTGGTGTACGGAGACAAAACAACAAAACGTTTATGAACAGGAGACTGGTATGAAAATCGAAGTGTTGGTGGATGTCAAGACAACCCTGGGAGAAGGACCATTATGGGATGTGCAGGAGCAACGCCTGTACTGGATAGACAGTGCGGACGGCAGAGTCTTTCGTGCCACCGCTCAGGGAAATGAACTTCGCGCATGGCAGGTACCGCAGAAAATTGGCTCAATGGCTTTGCGCAAAGGCGGTGGTGCCATTGTATCGTTGGCTCGGGGTCTGCATACACTGGACTTCGAGTCTGGAGGCATCCAGCTCATTACGGACCCCGAGCCCGAATTGCTGAACAATCGCCTGAACGATGGCAAGGTGGACGCGCAGGGGCGGTTTGTGTTTGGCAGTATGGACACGCTGGAAGAAGGCCCCAACGGCGCCCTGTATTGTCTGGATACCGATATGTCTGTGCGCAAGCTGGACGATCACATTATTGTCTCCAATGGCCCATGCTGGAGTCCGGATGGTCGCATTTTCTATTTTTCGGATACCTGGTCCGGCGATATTTGGGCCTATGACTATGATCAGAAGACAGGGAATATTTCCAACAAACGCGTTTTCACGACCCTTCAGGGCAAGCACTTCCGATCTTCAGACGGCTCGACCGTCGATGAGGAAGGCTGCTTGTGGAATGCGCAGGTCTACGAAGGGATACTTGTTCGGTACAATCCTGACGGTTCGGTGGAACGCACTATACCCATGCCGGTAAAAAATGTCACCAGTGTGATGTTTGGCGGGCCTGATCTGGATGTGCTTTATGTGACCTGCATGTCAAAACCCCCGCTCCCCCGTTTTCCCAAGGATAGCGTACTGGGCGGCAGTGTATTTGCCATCACGGGCCTGGGTATTCGTGGCCTGCCCGAACACCGGTTTGCAGGCTGATGCCGATTGACGATTCGCGTTGCAGATTCTGTGGCATAGCTGCTCACATGAACCTGCAACGTAGCACGCATGCAAAGGACGCCCGTTTCTTATTTTTTTCGGATATGGTCCTGTGACAAGGCGCCGATATGTTGAACGCCAAGCAGGCCCAGGTCGCGGGATATTTCAGCTGTAATTAACTGTATGGCCCTGTCCAGGCCCATACGCCCGCCCACCGCCGCAGCATAATTGAACGGTCTACCGACAAATACACATTTTGCCCCCAGCGCCAGGGCCTTAATCACATCGGTGCCGCGTCGTACTCCGCTGTCGAGCATCACGGGCACGTTTCCTGCAATATCCACAATCTCGGGCAGTACACGCAAGGGCGCAATGCTACCGTCCAGCTGACGTCCACCGTGATTGGAGACGATCAGGCCATCAACGCCGTTGGAAATGGCTGTGTGGGCGTCCTCTGCGTTAAGAATGCCTTTGATCACCAGCCTGCCCTGCCAGCGTGCCCTGATCGCACGCAAATGGTCCCAGCTGATGTGTCCGCGATCGGAATAATCACGCAACACGTTTTTCGACAAAATCGGGGCGCCACGCGTAGCATAGTTGTTTTCAAAATGCGGCATGCCATGTTTAAGACAGGTCTTCAGGAACGTGCTGCAAACCCAGCGTGGATGCGTGATGCCATCGAACAGTAAACGCAGCGAGGGGCGCAGCGGCGTAGAAAACCCGGCGCGGATATTATTTTCGCGATTGGCCGCAACCGGCGTATCTACCGTAATTACCAATGTACCGAATCCGGCGTGTGCAACCCGTGCAACCAGCTTCTCAATCTCCTGCGTGTTGCCCGGCAGATAGGCCTGAAACCACGTTGCCGGCGCGACGGCCGCCACCTCTTCCATGCGAATCAGGGACGAGCCGCTCATTATCATGGGAATGCCAGCAGCAGAAGCGGCTTGCGCCTGCACGATATCCCCGCGATAGGCAGACAGCGCACTGAGCCCCATCGGCGCGATCCCGACCGGAGAGCGATATGGGTTGCCGAACAGCGACAGGCTTGTATCGATCGTTGAGACGTCCACCAGTGCTCTGGGGATAAACGCAAAATCCTGAAAAGCCTGCCTGTTATCGTCGACAGACGCGTTGGTTTCCACCCCACCCCGTATATATTCGAAAACGGGACGGGGTAAATGTCGTTGCGCCAACGCTTCAAAGTCATCCAGACTGAGCGCCTGATCTGTTCGTGCCATATGTGACTGGTGTCCTTACTCTTTATTGGGCTTTTTCTGACCAGGGACTTTGCTGCCAAAGGTCCTTGAACTCGCTTTCGGCTTCCTGCAGTTCAGCGTGATAGGTTTTGCTGTCCATATAGCGTAAGGGAACGAACATGGTTTTCGCTTTCTCGATGAACTCGGGATCGGCTGACGCCTTCTGCACTGCGACGCGAAGTTTGCCGGCAATATCGTCCGGCAACCCTTTGGGTGCGGCAATGCCCCGTAATGAAGCCATGATGACATCATAACCCTGTTCCTTGAATGTCGGCACATCAGGCGCCAACGTACTGCGTTCCTGGCTCATTGAACCCAATAGCCGAATATCGGTTCCGCCTTTTTGGTAAGCCAGGACTTCACCCACATTCATGGCCGCCAGCATGATCTGCCCGCTTTGAATGGCATTACGTACCTCTCCTGCTCCCTTGAACGGAACATGGTTCAATTGTGTTCCGGTCAGTTTTTCAAATTTCATCATGGCCAGATGATCATCGGACCCAACCCCGGTCGTGCCGACCGTCACTTTGCCTGGATTCTCTTTGGCATACTTTTCCAGATCCTTCAGGGTTTTGATATCGCCCTTGCCACTAACGGCGAAACCGTCCGGATCATCGATCAGATTGCCGATCAGGTCAAAATCGCTCCAGTGATAATTGGCCTTGCGTTCGAGGGGAATGGTCAGCATATTGGGCGTATTGACAAAGCCGATGGTATAGCCGTCGGGCTTGGCCCGTTTGATTTCCGAAAATCCGATGGCGCCACCGGCACCCGGCCGATTCAGCACTACGATATTGGCTCCATCACCGAGATATTTTTGGATATACGGGGCGATGGCACGCGCTACCAGATCGGTCCCGCCACCGGGTGCGTACGAAACGACCATGCTGATGGCATGTTCGGGATATTGGGCATTGGCCTGAACAGCGCCCACTGTCAGCGCTGCAACCGCCAGCACCCGCGTAAATGTATATTTCATGGATTGTCTCCGTTTTTTAGTAAGAATGGAATGTCTGTTCGCACATTGGCAATCCAGGCATCCCGTATGACTTGCTGCTAGGATTGCACAACATGTAGCGGGGGTTTGCCGTCGACCATCAGCAATATCTGCTGGGCCGCCATTTTCGCAACATTATGACGACCTTCATGAGATACGCCTGCCGTATGGAAAGTGGACACCACATTCGGGTGGCCCAGCAGTCGATTGTCGGGCCCAGGCGGTTCCTGTGTCCAGACATCCAGCCCCGCCCCGGCCAGATGGCCACTTTGCAGCGACGCATACAGATCGTCTTCGTTATGAATGCCGCCGCGAGCAGTTGAGACAAATATGGCGCCGTTTTTCATGGCGCCGAACGCATCGGCATTGAACAGTTCACGCGTGTCCTGATTGAGCGGACAATGCAAGGAGATAATGTCACACTCAGCCAGCAGGACAGCCAGCGATACAGGCTTTGCCTGCCTCAACAGGATGTCCTGATCGGTCAGATACGGATCATAAGCCAGCACTTTCATCCCCAGTGCTGCAGCGATGTGTGCAAAGCGCGTACCAATGTGGCCGATACCGACCAGCCCCAGTGTTTTGCCCGCGACTTCATGACCCATCAACGCTTCGCGACTGCTCGCCTGCTGCGCCACCAGAACACGGTCAGACTCCACGATGCGGCGAGACACGGCCAACACCAGACCTAATGCCATTTCGGCCACTGAATTGGCGTTACCGCCGGCCTGATTGACCACAGTGATATTGCGTGCCTTGCACGCACTCACATCAATCGTGTCATAGCCAGCACCGGACGATGACACGGCTTGCAGTTTCGGACATTGTTCCAGCAATGCTTCGGTCACGAATAAGCCCTTGGGCAATTCGTCTTTGGCCGCCGAAACGTGATAATAATGTGCCTGGCTCAATGTGCGGTGCCACTCCGAAGGCGGTGCCTGTACATCAATGATTTTCAGTTCGACGTTGTCGTGCGCTGTCATCAATTGATCGAATACCGGATCGATCCACAAATTCGTGCGGACAACACATACCTTTTCGCTCATATCAGTCCCTGGTCAGTCGGCTTTTTTTGGGTCGTAGCCTAGTTTGGCCAATTCGATGTCAATCCAGCTTACGTCCAGGCGATCGCTATCGATATCACGAATGATGCTGGCTTCCAATGCATTTTTTTCACTCGCCCATTTGAGAATATCGCCAGCCTCGTCAAAAGGTACGCAAAGCAATCCGTCGGCGTCTCCGATAATCAGATCGCCCGGCTCGATCACCATTCCGTCAAGACTGATCGTCGTGTTGATTTCCCCGGGGCCATTCTTGTACGGCCCTCGGTGCGTGACGCCCGCCGCATAGACGGGAAAATTGCCTTGGCTGATTGTATCGATATCCCGGATCGCGCCGTTGATCACGAAACCGGCAATTCCCTTGCGACTGGCGGTGCGAACCATCAACTCGCCGATAATGGCATTTGTCGTATCCCCGCCCGTATCGACCACGATCACGTCACCTGGCGCCGCCATCTCAATTGCCTTGTGTACAAACAGGTTGTCGCCGGGTCGCGATTTCACGGTCAGTGCAGGTCCGGCCATTACCCCGCCCGCATGCATCGGACGCAACGATGGACCTCCGGCAGTCAATCGAAGCATGACATCGCTGATATTGGCAACGGGAATATCGGCAAATGATTTGACCAGCGCGGCCTCTACAGCGCGACGGCGGGTACGGATTTTAATTTCTACCATATCGTGTCTCCAGATTAAAGTTCAGGTGATTTTAGGGGTTAGAATCGCTGATATTGATCAATATTTTTACTTTGAAAAAGCAAAAATATTGCATTTATGGTAACAACCGTTTTCGCCAGGGAACAAACAGGATGGATACCAATTATCTGGAAACCTTTATCAAGACGCTCGATTGCGCATCAATTTCCGACGCGGCGCGCTATCTGGGCATTACGCCTGGCGCCGTTTCGGCCCGGATCCGCGCGCTGGAGGAGGAGTTGGGTCAGCCGCTGATCCGACGTTCCGGCCATACCGTCAGACCGACCGAGCACGGTCTGTTGATCAGCGATAAGGCACGCCAGATGATCCAGGATTCACGGGATATGACCGCCATGATAAAGAGCGGCAATGTGCTGGGCGAGCTACGACTGGGTTCTTTTTTTTCAGGCCTCACTACCCATCTGCCGCGGCTGCTGGAAAAAACCTATGAACAGCACCCGGAGCTGAGCGTCTTCGTTTCGTATGCCCCTTCAGTCGAACTGTGTCAGCAGGTACATACTGGCGTGCTGGATATTGCATTGGTCATTGAGCCGCAATTTGCCATTTATAAAAATTGCTCGTGGCTGAAAATCCAGGACGAACCCCTGACGCTGATTGTGCCGCCCGGGTGTGCAACCAAACACGCCCATGATCTTTTGCGAACCGAACCCTTTATCCGCTACGCCCGAAGCTCATACAGCGGGCAACTGGTGGATCGTTATCTCAAAGATAACCGCATTGTGCCCAACCAACGGCTGGAAATCGACAGCCTGCTGACCATTGCCTCTCTGGTGGCGCGCGGCGTTGGCGTGGCGCTGGTGCCCGACTCGTTTTCACTGGAAAGCCTGGGCAAAAGTATCAGAAAGGTGCCGCTGCCCGGTCGAACTCAGATCAGAAAAATCGGCATGATATGGTCAAATCAGAACCCGCGCGTTACTATCAGCAAATCCATTGCCATGTATGCCAGGGAACTGTTCAACTGAAATGACAACTGTAATTCATACAAGGCCCGGCCTGTGGTGGTCCTGGGGAGCCCCCATTGTATTTATCCTGCTGTGGTCTTCGGGCTTCAGCTTCGGGAAGATCGGCCTTCAATATGCAGAACCACTTACCTTGCTGTCGCTGCGCTATGCCTGCGTGGTGATTGCCCTGCTGCCCGTGCAGTACGCGCTGCGTTTGCGCTGGCCCGCAAGCCGCCGCGAATGGCTCAATATTTCAGTTGTCGGGCTGCTGATTCAGTTCGTCTATTTCAGTTTCAGTTACGTCGGCATGAAACAAGGCGTGAGCGCGGGTACGGTCGCCTTGATTGTGTCTTTACAGCCGATTCTTGTCGGCATCTGCGCGCCGTACCTGACAGGAGAGCGTCAGAGCCGGCAGCAATGGGTTGGTCTGGCACTGGGCCTGGCCGGGGCACTAATCGTCATCGTCTCGGGATCATCCCTGCAGACAGGTACTTGGACCGGTCTGGTGCTGGTCGTCATTTCTCTTTTCGCGCTGACAGGTGGTGTGCTATATGAGCGTACAAAAAGCGCGGGCATCGTCGGTCCGCATCCGGTCACGACCAACATTATTCAATGTGCGATCGGCCTGATTTTCTGCGTGCCGCTGGCGTTATTGATGGAAACCAATCGAGTCGACCTGAGCTGGCAGTTCGGCGGTGCGCTGGCATATCTGGTTTTCTGCAATTCCATTATTACCATTTCCCTGCTGCTGGCCATGGTCAGGCGACAACAGGCTGCCCGGGTCTCCGCGCTCTTTTTTCTGGTGCCGGCCTGCGCGTCGGTGGTGGCCATGTTCATGCTGGGAGAGACCATGCCGCCCGCAGGCTGGACGGGTATGACCCTGGCCGTGATCGGGGTGTTGCTGGCCAGTTCGGGTGCCTCATCTCAGGCAAAACAAGTCTCTACCGACCCGGTTCCCTGAGTACGTCTGCCGAACGCAGGTTCGTTCAGCCAGTATGGTAATGGTATTTACTCATATATTTCATATCAAATTTCTAATAACCTGCTGCTCTGTTCATTGATCTGTTTCAGGAGTGCGTATGCAACGCTGGCCCCATATTGTTCTGTCTGCCGTATTCGGCAGCCTTGCTGTCACGTCTGCCCAGGCTGCAAGCGATTATCCGACCCAGGCGATCCGGGTGATTGTGCCTTTTGCTCCCGGTGGCTCCACCGATATCGTGGCCCGGATCGTCGTACAGGAAATGTCGAAAATTATCGGTAAATCCATGGTCATAGAAAACAAGGCAGGCGCCGGTGGCGCTATTGGTGCTGCAGATGCCGCCCGGGCTAAACCGGACGGCTACACGCTGAGCATCGCCACGGTATCTACGATGGCGGTCAATCCGGCCTGCCGCCCGGACGACCTGACCTATGATCCGATCAAGGATTTTGCGCCAGTATCCAACTTTGTCAACACGCCAAACGTCGTAGAAGTGCACCCATCTTTTCCGGCCAGCAATTTCAAGGAATTTGTTGCAGAGCTGAAAAAAAATCCCAAAGAGTATTCATATGCATCTCCCGGGGTTTGCAGCATTGCTCACTTGATGGGCGAGGCGTTCAAACAGCAATTGGGCGTGCAGGTCAGCCATGTGCCTTATAAGGGAGCGGGTCCGGCCCTGACCGATGTCGTGGGCGGCCAGGTCAAAGTCATGTTTGACAATCTGCCCTCTTCCATGCCAAACATCCTGAGCGGCAAGCTCAAACCGATCGTGCTGGCCTGGCCGGAACGCATCAAGGAATTGCCGGATCTGCCGACCTACGCCGAGGTAGGCCATCCTGATCTGAATAACGGTGTATTCTATGGTCTGCTGGCTCCCGCCGGCACGCCCAAGGATGTTATCGCCAAACTCAACGAAACCGCGACAGCCGCGCTCAAGGCACCCAATGTCGTGGCGGCGCTGCAGAAACAGGGGGCCATTCCCGACCCTGGCTCGCCTGAGCATTTCGCCGAAGAAATCAAACGACAATACGATATTGCCAAAGAGATTGTGAAAAAAGGCAATCTGCAAATGAAGCGCAATTGACCTTCTCCCGGACGGGTGGCGGACTGGCATTTCCGCCCCGTCAGGCTGGCCTCTTTCCCGAGCGTCATTTACCCGTATAAACCCTAAATTCGCTTTCGGTTTCGGGTAGAATGGCGCAAAGGATGAAAGGCATGGCAGCGGGCAACACAATACGTACATATTCTCAGACTCTTGGTATCGTCGCACTGATCGGTTCCATGGCTTCCTTGTGCATTGGCACGTCGTTTGCCAAATCGCTGTTCGATGCTGTCGGCGCCCAGGGCACGACAAGCTACCGCCTTGGATTTTCCGCCCTTGTGCTCTGGTGCGTATGGCGACCCTGGCGCTTTCCCCTGTCGCGCAAAAATGCGCTGGCGATTGCCAGTTATGGCCTGTGTCTCGGACTGATTAATTTCCTGTTCTATATGGCGATTCGCACCGTCCCGCTGGGGGTGGCGATCGCCATTGAGTTTCTTGGACCGCTATCGCTTGCTATTTTTTCTTCCCGGCGCAAGATCGATTTTTTATGGATTGGTTGTGTGGCGCTCGGGCTGTATCTGCTGATCCCGCAATCACAACAGGACATATCTTCGATTGATCCGATCGGCGTTATGTATGCCATCGGTGCGGGCGTATTCTGGGCGCTGTATATTGTATTTGGACAGCGTACTCGCAATATTCATCCAGGACAGGCAACGTCGCTGGGTATCACGGTCGCCGCCCTGTTTGTTTTACCGTTCGGTATCAGTCATAGCGGTGCCGCGCTGCTGACGCCTGCATTCATCGTATCGGGCCTGCTCGTCGCTGTGCTGTCCAGTGCGATCCCTTATTCACTCGAAATGATTTCCCTGCGCTCGCTGCCGCGCAAAACCATGAGTATTCTGCTGAGCCTGGAGCCGGCCATGGGAGCCCTGGCAGGACTGGTTATACTGCATGAACAACTGACGACCGGCCAATGGCTGGCCATCGCCTTTATTGTCGCCGCTTCTGTCGGCTGCGCCATGACCTCGCCGGCGCCGCCCGTTGTCGATACTGATCGGGAGAATTAAATGAGCCAATTCTATTCCATGTCCGTTATGTTGCAAAACGGCGAGACCCTGGCGCTGTCTTCGTTACGGGATAAAGTCGTACTCGTGGCCAATGTTGCGTCCCAATGTGGCTTTACGCCTCAATATACCGGGTTGCAAAAACTGTACGAACAATACAAGGACCAGGGGCTGGTGGTGCTGGGGTTCCCCTGCAACCAGTTCGGCAGCCAGGAGCCAGGCTCCGACGAGCAGATCAGACAGTTCTGCAATCTCAATTTTGGCGTCACCTTTCCGCTGACGCGCAAGACCGAAGTCAATGGCGACGGCACCCATCCGGTGTTCGCCTGGTTGAAAAAAGAAAAACCCGGTCTGCTGGGTATACAATCGATCAAGTGGAATTTCACCAAATTTCTGGTCGGCCGCAATGGCGATGTTTTGCAGCGTTATGCGCCAACGGTCAAACCGCAGGACATTGAACAGGATATCAAGGACGCATTGAAATGATCGATTTATATTACTGGACGACCCCTAACGGCCATAAAATCACCCTTTTTCTGGAAGAAGCCGGGCTGGAATATTCCATTCACCCCATCAATATCGGTAAAGGCGACCAGTTTGCACCCGATTTTCTGAAAATCTCACCCAACAACCGGATCCCCGCCATCGTCGACAACAATCCGAACGATCATGGTGATGCCATTTCCGTGTTCGAATCCGGGGCCATTTTGCAGTACCTGGCCGAAAAGACGGGTCGATTTCTTTCAGACAATTTACGGCTCAAAACCCAGACGCTGGAGTGGCTGAACTGGCAGATGGGCGGCCTGGGACCCATGGCTGGCCAGAATCATCATTTCGGTCAATATGCACCGGAGAAAATTGAATACGCCATTAAGCGTTATGTCAAGGAAACGGCAAGATTGTACGGTGTGCTGGATCGTCGCCTTGAAAACCGCGAGTTCATTGTCAACGACTACTCCATTGCAGATATGGCCTGCTACCCCTGGGTCGTGCCTCACGAACGCCAACAACAGGATCTGAACGACTTCCCGAATCTGAAACGCTGGTTCGATACGATTGCCGCCCGCCCTGCCACTGAGCGCGCCTATGCCCTGGTCGAACAGGTGAATCCGGGTCAGCCACCCAACAATGACGAAGCGAAAAAAATTCTGTTCGGGCTGGATGATCCCAACGACGCTTAAGCGCTGCGGCTCAAATTGCCCGGCGCGGCAGGCGTTATGAAACTCTTGCAGACGGCTTGCCTATGATGCCGGCTCGGCCTGACTGAATCGACGGGGCTGATCATTGATCAGTCCCTTCTCTTTTCCCGCGACTTTTATTCGTAAAGCCGACGGATCGCAGTCACGGTATAAAGCCCCAGCGTGGTCAGTAACAGAGACCCGATCACATGCAGGCCGATCTCCAGCAATGCCCACTGAGCCTTGCCCTGATGCAGCAACATTGTGACTTCGGCAGAGAAGCTGGAAAAGGTGGTAAGCCCGCCCAGAAACCCGGTCACGATCAGCAGCCGCCACTCGGGGGGAAAAGAAGGAAAAGCACCGAAGACCCCCAGCGCCAGACCGATCAGATAGCCACCGGCCAGATTGGCGACCAGCGTGCCCATGGCAATATTGTGAAAAGTGCTATTGAGTGCCAGTCCGAGCGCCCACCGCAAAACGGCCCCGCCGGACGCGCCGATACTGATCATGAATATGGATAGAAGCATGCAGTGACCCCAATTGTTTCCGTTCTGTTTTTGCGGGCACAAAAATACCCGCGACTCCGGCTCGCTGTTCAAAACAGAAAGCCGGTTGCGCAGGTATCATTATCTGTCCTGTGGACAGCGGTTCGGGCAGTGCCCGGGAGGATAGCCATCTCCACCAGGACAAATCATAGCATGTTCATTGGCCGTAAATCAGGGATACAGGCCGCGAACTTCGCGTGACTCCAGAATACGTGAGCAAGCCACAATAAACGCAGCGGTACGCAATGAGACAGAGTGCTGTCTGGCCACTTCTGAAACGGCACGGTAGGCTTCGCGCATCAGGCGTTCCAGACGGTGGTTGATTTCTTCTTCTGTCCAGAAAAAGCTGGAGAAATCCTGCACCCATTCAAAATAACTGACCGTCACACCGCCGGCATTCGCAAGAACGTCGGGTACGACATAGACGCCTTTTTCGGTCAGGATGTCATCGGCTTCCGGTGTCGTCGGGCCATTGGCGCCCTCTACAACTACCCTGGCCTTGACAATATCCGCCACGCGCGCATCGATCTGGTTTTCCAGCGCAGCAGGAATCATGAAATCGGTTTCGACCGACCAGAAATCGTCAACATCCACCTCTTCCGCACCCGCAAATCCTTTGACGCCGGCATGCTTTTCAACGTGCGCCAGTAACTCGTGCACCTGGATGCCGTTGGTGTTGCGAATTGCGGCGGTGTGATCCTGTACGGCGACAATTTTTGCACCGGATTCGAAAAACAGGCGCGCAGCCGTTCCACCCACATTACCGAAACCCTGAACGGCGACGCGGGCGCCTTCAATCGAGATATTCAGATCACGAGCAGCTTCGCACGCTACGACGAAAACACCGCGACCGGTGGCTTCTACCCGTCCCAGGCTGCCACCCAGTGAAATCGGCTTGCCGGTAACCACGCCGGTGGCCGTCGCACCCACGTTCATGGAATAGGTGTCCATCATCCACGCCATGGTCTGGGGGTTGGTGTTGACATCAGGCGCCGGAATGTCTTTTGAGGGGCCGATGATCACGCCGATTTCGCTGGTGTAGCGACGCGTGACTTTTTCGAGCTCGGCCTTGGAATAATTGCGTGGATCAATACGCACGCCGCCTTTGGCGCCACCATACGGAAGATTGACTGCAGCATTTTTGATCGACATCCAGGCCGCCAGCGCCATGACTTCAGACAGGCAGACGTCCTGGTGGAAGCGCACGCCGCCCTTGCCCGGACCACGGGAGGTATTATGCTGAACGCGATAACCTTCAAAATGCGCAATCGTGCCGTTGTCCAGTTCAACAGGAATATCAACAATCAGAGCGCGCTTCGGTCGTTTGAGTGTTTCAACCCAGCGTTGCAAAGAACCCAGATAGGGCGTAACACGGTCCACCTGTTTAAGATAAATCCCCCACGCACCCAGATCTTCTGAATTCAGGTAAGAGGGTAAGGCGTGCTGGCCGTTGCTGTTTGTATCCTGACTCAAAATCTTCTCCTTGAGATGATCAGACAAAGCACAAGTGTAACGTTAATATGATATGTCCCTATTTTTTTGTATTAAAAATTAAATAGGGACATATCAAATGTCTGTTTCAGGCCATAGCAAACGTGTTGTTCTGATCAACACGCCTGCCGGTCAGTCAACCATCCGGCTTATTGCACCGAATTGATGATCACCTTCGTCTTTTTACTGCCGCTGGTAATGACCGATTCCATGGTCAGCCCTTTTTCCGGGCAGTACCAATCGGTCACCTGCGAGGTCCCTGCTTTTGCCGCATTCCCGTTATTGCCCGCGACACCGCTAAGATTACCACTAGAAGTGGTCGCCGTATAGGTAACCGGCATGCATTGCAAAGTGCCCACGGCGGTCGCGTGGCTTTGCAGCTTGCCTACTTTTCTGGCACTGGTGGAAATTGAAGCATTGCTGACGTTGATTTGATTGAGCGGGATACCATTTTGCAGGGTCACGGTCAGATTGACATTCGAATGACCGGATACGGGAGCCAGGGTCTCGCCAGGACTGACTGTATTGGCGGGCTTGAGAAAATACCCCTGAAGCGCACTTTCCACGGTGGTTTTCATCAAGGTGTTCATCAGGCCCGACGCATCAAAAGCGCCATTGAGTGACGATTGTCCCTGACGCACGGTCAAGGTAAACGGCCCTGTCCCCTGCACTCTTTGCCCCGCGATCGGCGCGTCAGCATCGACGGTCAGGCTGGCAGTACATTCGTCGGCACTGATTCTGTTGACCTGATCGACCCGAACAGCGAACCGCGCCTTGGCCCCATCGACCGAACCGGACAGGCGTGCATTGGGTTTAAGCCACGGGCTGTCGCAGTAGCTTTGATCGGCCCGGGCTGTGCCTGTGGCCAGTATACCCGCCAGGCCAAGCAGTACGATCAACGGTTTCAGAGCGGTTGAACGAGAGACAAGGTACCGGTTCATGGTTGGTGTTCCTTATTTTTGATTCAACGCTTGAAGGACGTCGCTGTTGCCCATTTTTTTGGCCATATCGAGGGCACTGACGTTTTTCTGGTTGATGGCACGAGGATCGGCGCCGGCCGCAACCAGTGCACGCACAGCGTCGGCATTTTTCGAGGTGACTGCCATCAAGACAGGTGAGCTGCCATCAGGTGCCGGCGCGTTCGGATAGGCACCCTTGCCCAGCAGAAACTTGATCATATCAACGTGCCCTTTGGAGGCGGCATAATGCAGCGGCGTCCACCCCAGGCGATTGACCTTGGCGCCCCTTGCGACCAGTTTTTCGGCACGAGGCACGTCACCAATAATGGCCAAATACATCAACGGTGTCTCGCCAGTGCGATTGACGGCGTTGACATCGGTCTTGGGATTGGCCGCCAGCGCATCGAACACACCCATGGATTGGTCACGGATCGCCTGAATCAGTGCGGGTTCGCCGTTCTGATTGACCATATTGGGATCGGCGCCCTGGGAAATGGCCTGGGTCACATCGCTGGGGCGATCATTTTTGACATCGTTCCACCAGTTGCTATTGCTGCCGCTATTGGCAGCGCACGCACTGACGACAACCGCAAGGCTGGCAGCAAGAATGCTTTTCTTCAGGACCGAACTACTTCTAATGTTATACATGATATATCTCTCCTAACTTTATGAAATAATTCAATTATTTGATATATTGAGCGGGCAATCAGCTTTTAACTTAAACTTAAAGCAATATAACAAATAATCACTGTATCTTTTTGAATAAATTGAAAAAATTATTTGTAGAAGCCTCTGCAACTTCACTAACGGGAATTTGTTTGATTTCTGCGATTTTTTCGGCTACGTGGATGACTTTGGACGGGTCATTGCGCTTGCCGCGGTACGGAACCGGCGCCAGATAGGGAGAATCGGTCTCAATCAGCAAACGGTCCAGCGGCATGCGGCGAGCCACATCATGCAACTGAGTGGCGTTTTTGAAAGTAACAATACCCGACAGCGAGATATAGAAATTCTGTTCCATCGCCTGCTCTGCAACATCCCAGGACTCGGTGAAGCAATGCATGACGCCACCGCAGCCGGCCGCATTTTCTTCGCGCATCAACCGCAACGTATCTTCAGCAGACGAACGCGTATGAATTATCAGCGGCAAGCCGCTTTGATTACCAGCCCGGATGTGGACCCTGAAGCGTTCGCGCTGCCAGTCCAGCGGCTCGGACAGGCGATAATAATCCAGGCCGGTTTCCCCGATCGCCACGATCCTGGGATGCTGTGCATGTTTGCACAGCATATCCACATCCGGTTCCGGGGTGTCTTCGTAATCCGGATGCACGCCAACCGAGCCCCACAGATTGGCGTGCGTCTCTATCAGATTGACGATGCGCGGCCAGTCCGGCAAATTGACACTGACACAGAGCGCATGAGTGACCTGATTGCGTTTCATATTCTCCAGGATCTCGGACAGGTTTTCCTGCAGATCCGGAAAATCAAGGTGGCAGTGGGAATCGACATACATAAGCTAATCCGTTTTATCCATTTTTTGACAGGCAGGTCACGCACACGCGCTGCAGCACAGACTGGATGAACAGTCGGCTGTTGAGCGGGTGGTCTGCAATTCGTTGCTGGGCGGCAAGCCAGACGGCGGTCTGGCTGATTCTCGGCGCACTCAGTTCCTCGGCAATCGCTTTGATAAAAGGCATCAGTCGGGGAAAGTAGCGCAACGGCAGGCCCTGACTATGCAGCATGAGATCTGTGAACAGACGTTGTAATGTGCCCAGCCACTCAGCTGGCTGCAATTTATCCAGGCGGGCCGTGTAGTCGGCCATATCCGGCATGGCACGGTCGGCCAGGCTTTGTGTGAAGGAACCGAGCCAGTAGCTGACGGGTTCGGTGCTGGACTGACTCAAAGTCAGCGCTCCGACAGGCGCCCCGCCGCTGGCATGCAGCCAGGTATCGGCCTGGGTTTCAGACAGCCCCTGCGCTTGCAGCCAAGCCAGCCCTTCCTCGCGCGCCGGCATGGGCAGACTCAATCGTCGGCAACGCGATAAAAGCGTGGGCAAAACCTTGTCGGGGGCATGCGACACCAACAGAAAAACAGTACCGGGTGCCGGTTCTTCAACCGATTTGAGCAAATAATTGGCCGACGCGCTATTGAGCGCTTCTACGGGAAACAGAATAATCACACGCATTCCGCTACGGTGCGTGGTCACACTCAACAATGAATCCAGTTGCCGAACCTGGTCGATGCGGATCTCACCCGAGGCTTTTTTGGCTGCTGCGCCTTCCTGCGCATCCGTCACGGTCGCTGCTTCCTGAAGACCATACTGTTGTGCCAGCCGATCCGGCATGATCAGCCGCAGATCGGGGTGACTGTCGTTGGCAATCCACGAGCACGACTCGCAGGTGCCGCAGGCAATGCCGCCTGTCGGACGTTCGCATAACAAGCTGGTGGCCGCGGCCCGCGCAAAGGTGAGCTTGCCGATTCCAGGCGGCCCGTATATCAGCCAGGCATGGGCGAAACGCTCGCGATCACCCAGCCATTGGCTGGCGCTTGCCGTTTGCCAGGGGAAAAAAGGCGTGATTGCACTCATGGGGATTGATCCTGTGCGGCGTGCTGCGCCAGCACTGCCGTAAGCTTGTCCTGCAGCTGTTGGGTAATGTCCGCTTTGGGCCTGCTTGAATCAACCACATAAAATCGTGAAGGCTCTGCGTTCACGCGCGCATGATAGGCATTGCGCACGCGCTCGAAAAATTCGCTGTCTTCCCGTTCAAAACGATCCTGCTCGCGACTTTTGAGCAGGCGCTCGCGCGCGACTTCCAGGGGAACATCAAAAAGAAGGGTCAGATCGGGCTGCAATTGCTGTTGAACCCAGTCTTCAAGAACCCGGATGCGTGCCGCCGGAAAATGGCGCCCGCCACCCTGATAGGCGTAGGTCGCATCGGTAAACCGGTCGCTGATCACAACTTTGCCCGCGCGCAGTGCGGGCCGGATGACCGACAGGATATGCTCCTGCCGGGCAGCAAACATCAGCAGTGTTTCGGTTTCCATATGCATGGATTCGGTCAGAAGCATGGTCCGCAGCACTTCGCTGACGGGTGTGCCGCCTGGCTCGCGAGTCATGACCACATCATGTCCCAGCGATTCGCACAGATCGCGCAGGTGGCCGATATGAGAGCTTTTGCCCGCCCCGTCCACGCCTTCGAGTGTTATAAAAAAGCCCTTCATTCTGTGCCTTTCTTCAGGATATAGGTCTTGACGTTGCGGTTGTGTCCGCGCAGGTCTTCGGAAAATTCGCTGGAACCATCGCCCCGCGAAACAAAGTACAGGTAACGATGACGTTCGGGGTGAACGGCGGCCTGCAGCGACAGCAGTCCGGGGCTGGCGATGGGCGTAGGCGGCAGGCCGACCCGGGTGTAGGTATTCCAGGGCGTGTCGGTCGTGAGGTCATTTCTGGTGATGGCCCCCTGGTAGGCCTCTTTCATCCCGTAAATCACCGTCGGATCGGTTTGCAGCAGCATTTTTTTCTCGAGCCGATTGATGAAAACCCCCGAGACGCGGTTGCGATCTTCCTGATGGCCGGTTTCCTTTTCGATAATGGACGCCAGAATCAGCGCCTCATAGGGCGTTTTCAAGGGCAGATCGTTATCGCGCTGGTCCCAGATTGCAGCAAGATGCTTTTGACCCTCATGATAGGCCCGCCGCAAAATGTCCATATCGGAGTCCCCGGGCACAAAGACATAGGTATCCGGAAAAAAAAGACCTTCCGGGCTGTCATGAGACGAGCCGAGCTGGGCCAGAATATCGGCGTCGTTCAGTTTGTCCAGCGTCTGCGTGATATTCGGATTGGCTTTCAGCGCATTGCGTATCTGCTGATAGGACCAGCCTTCGATAATCAGGAACCGGCTTTTGCTGGTCTGGCCTGAGGCCATGCGCGCCAGCAAATCCACCGGCGTGTCGCCCCGCTTGGCTTCGTACGCGCCAGCCTTGAGCTGGCGGTCCTGCCCGGTATATCGTGCATACATCACAAAGAGGTAGGGTTCGATCTGAATGCCCGCGGCTGCCATGGTTTGCGCAACGGTGGCAATCGTGCTGCCGCGCGGCACGGCATAGTCGATCACCTCGGCGCTCATGGGCGCGGGTGTTCTCGTCCAGTGCCATACCTTGCCTGCCAGGCCGGCCGCCAGCAGCAGAACACAGATGATGAACGAAAAAACGATATATTTGAAAAGTTTCATGAATGAAATAAGGATATGCCGGGTACGGCGCTCACAGACCGTCTATTGTATCAGGCACACCCCATTGCCGGTGCGCCCGGGCTGTCGTGAATCCGCGTTGCTTTCAGTGTTTACCCGGAAAAAACCTATTCAATGCGTTACCATACAGACAGAGAATTTTGCATAGAGTACGACGGCATACTACGTCGACTCCGCCGTATTGAAAAGGAAATTTGCCATGTCCACTGTTGATTTTTCCACGGACTCCACCCCTTTTTCCGCCGACACGCCGTTACACATGACGTCACTGTCCGATTATCGCGTACTGACGATCTACGGCGCCGATGCGCCGACTTTCCTGCAGGGCCAATTCACCCAGGACGTCGCGGCAGCAACCGAGCAGACAGCTCGATTATCTGCCTACTGCACGGCCAAGGGCCGCATGCTGGCCAGTTTCATTTTCTGGCAATCGGGCACACCGGCGACAGACGGCACCAAGGCCTTCCATGTACTGGTGCGCAGCGATATTGCCGAGAGTTTTGCCAAACGCCTGCGCATGTTCGTCCTGCGTGCCAAAGTCACCATCGAAGATACCGGAATGACGCCAACCGCCTATTGGGCCGGCGAAAATGTTGATCTGGCCGCCGGCAAACTTGGCACGCCGGCCCCCTGGCAAGTCGTGGTGACCGGCTCCGCAGTGCAGATCGGCCTGCCAGCCGGCACCGGAATACAGCGCGGCCTTTTGATTGGCGATCATGATATTGACGCAGGTACCGCTCAACCTGGTCAACCTGACGAGTGGGCAGTACTGGATATTCTGGCCGGTATACCCTGGGTTGAGCAGGCCAATCAGGAGATGTTTATTCCGCAGGATGTCAATCTGGATGCCATAGGCGCGGTCAGTTTCACCAAAGGGTGCTACCCGGGTCAGGAAGTGGTTGCCCGCAGCCATTATCGCGGCAAATTAAAACGCCGCATGCTCAACGGGTTTTGCGATGTGGCTGGTGAAACGTCCCCCGCCGCCGGGACCGATATTACAGACATCACAAACATACGTGAGCCTAGCGGTCAGGTTGTCAACGTAGCAACGCTGGCGGACAAGCAGTTTCTGTTGTTTGAAGTCCGGCTTGAAGCGGCCGAGCACAATCAACTGGTGCTGGGCGATGAGAATGGCACGCCCATCACCCTGTTGCCCATGCCTTATCTGCTGGATAAACCTGCGCTAGCCTAAGCTTGCCAGGGGGCTGCGCGCCGCGTCCTGCCACGGTGAGGCCAGTATGGCCTGCACGTCATCCCGGGTGACCTGCTCGATCGTGGCCGGCTGCCATCGCGGTGTTTTATCCTTGTCGATCAGCAAGGCGCGAATGCCTTCCTGCAATTGTCCATGCGCGCAGCAATGGAGTGCCGCGTTATATTCGAGCTTGAAGACGTCGGCCAATGACAAATGCCTTGCCGACTCCTGCAGGATAAGGCCCAGTACGACCGATAGCGGAGCGCCTTTAAGCATGGTCTGCGCTGCCCTGGCCAGCCACGCGTCCTCATGATCGGCCAGTGCGGCGATATCACGATAGAACGTCGTGATGTCCCTCGTACCGCAAAGCATGGACAGAAACGCATAATGCATTTGTAACGGTCCAACCTCCAGCGTCGCGGCTGCACTCTGTGTGTTCAAAACTTCATGAATCTGCTGCTCAAGCGCACGTTTTCCGGCATCTGGATTCCAGACTATTTGCTCAAGATCGGCAGACACGGCTGACCAGTCTGCATGGCGCACACAATAATCGGCCATGCCGGTAAACAGCGCGTCCGAGGCATTCAGAATAGCGCCGGTCGCAGCAAGAAAGCGTCCCAGGCGCCTGGGTAGACGCGCAAGTTCCCAACTGCCCCCTACATCGGGAAACAGCCCAATGGTCACCTCGGGCATGGCCAGCCGCGATGTGTCGCTGACGACACGGTGCGAAGCGCCCGCCATCAGGCCCATACCCCCGCCCATCACCACGCCATGTCCCCAGCAGATAATGGGCTTGGGATAGGTATGGATCTGATAATCCAGGCGATACTCCACATCAAAGAAGTGCGCCGCATAGGCATTGTCCGCGGCGGGTTTGCCGGCATTCTCCTGCATGCTGGCGTACAACTGATGCAGGTCACCGCCGGCGCAGAATGCTTTTTCGCCTGCGCCTTCAAAAATCACAAATGCTATTGCGGGGTCCTCCGCCCAGCGAGTCAGTTGGTCGGTCAGTAACTGGCACATTTCCAGTGAAAGACTGTTGAGCTTGGCAGGCTGATTCAACGTGGCGATGCCATAGTTTCCCTGATGGGACAGCACTTTTTCCTGAAATAAAACCGGGGCGGTCATCGTATCTCCTGTTGTTATAGAATATTAAATGGGTGCGCCGCCAGCCGTGTCTGTGAAGCTCAGGCAGCGCTACCAGATCCTGGGTCATGCATTCGGGCATCCCGCGCATGAACCCCGGTCATTATAGCCCTGTGCCGGATCGGGTCAATCGGACTTACTGGTGGCCTGCCCCGCCGGTGTCGTTTCCAGGTATTCCTGCCACGCCACTTTGCTTTTCTTCAAATGCTTGCGCTTCAGTATTCCCGCCTTGCGGTGAGCAGCACGGCGGCGGCGTGATTCCATGGGGTCGAACGTTAATGCGCGATACAGCTCAACCCGGTCACCCTCATGCACGATATGATCCGCTGGCTTGCGGATACCGAAGATGCCCGTTCCCGCAATATCCGTACCCTCAATTGCACACGCGGCATACACACCTGATGCGGCGATGGCCTGCTCGATGGTGCTGCCCGCCGGCAGCGCGACCGCAGTCCGCCATATTTCACCGGATGAACGCGCATAGCAAATTGTGACCGAAATCAGCTGCTCAGACATAGATCTGCTCAGCCCGTTTGGTAAATGAGTCAATAAAGCTATTGGCGATGCGATTGAATACCGGCCCCACCAGCATTTCGAGAGACCGGCTGTTGAAGGCGTAATCAAGCGCGAACTGCACTTTGCAGGCGTCGGGCGCCAATTCGATGAACTCCCAGGTACCATTCAACGATGAAAAGGGTCCATCCACCAGATGCAAATGAATTTTATTGGGGAAATGATGGGTATTGCGTGTCGTAAAGGTCTGTTTCAGGCCTGCGAAACTGATGATAATAGAGGCCGTCATGCCCTCTTCATCCCTTTCAAGCACCTGGGCCCCGCCGCACCAGGGCATGAATTCGGGGTATTTCTCGACGTCGGCGACCAGATTGAACATATTGGCGGCCGAGTACGGGAGCAGAACGGAGCGATGGACAGTAGTGGACATGAATAATTTGGCTACGGCGGTGGACAGGGAACAGGCAAAATACGCCAACAGTGTAATCAACCTGCAGCACAAGCAGGTTGATTCAATTACAATTGCGTGAAATCATTGCATTTTGCGCGATTAAACAGACCCTATTTTAACGGGTCAAATCCATTTATAAAATCAAACATGAGCATTACCGACAATCGCAAGGCAACGCACGACTATTTTATCGAAGAGCGCTTTGAGGCTGGCATCGTTCTGGAAGGCTGGGAAGTCAAATCAATCCGGGCCGGACGCGTACAACTGGGCGAAAGCTACGTCATCGTGCGTAACGGCGAACTGCAGCTGCTGAATATGCATGTCAGTCCGCTGGCAACGGCCTCTACACACATCCATCCGAACGCCACGCGTACGCGGAAATTGTTGCTGCACAAAAATGAAATCAACAAGTTGATCGGCAAGGTGGAAATCCGCGGCTATACCCTGGTGCCGCTAAATCTGCACTTTCGCAACGGCAAGATCAAGCTTGAGTTCGGCCTGGGCAAAGGCAAGAAACTGCATGACAAGCGCGATAGCGCGCGTGACAAGGACTGGCAGCGCGAGAAAGAACGCATTATGAAACACGACACGCGCCGACGGGACGCGTGAACTTCGTTTCTACGTGCCGGCACGTATCTCGCCGTCCTGCGCTGTTCATGGACAGGCATCCTTTTGCTGGGGATACGCAGCTGCAAAAAAGCCGCGCAATACAAAGTCCTTGTGGCTACCCGGTTTGAGCAATACGAATCTGAACCAATTAAATCCGGATCAATTCAATCCCGATAGAATCGCTGTGTTTTGTGAGGGCTATCGCGTATTGCGCGGATCAGCCAGTCCGGAACTGGCCAAATCACCCGTAGCGCCCTGTCCCGTTGCTTTGACCACCGTCATGGCCGATGCAATCAGACCACCTACGTCGGCCAGATTGGCCGGCAGAATCAGCGTATTGCCCTTTTTGGCCACATTGGCGAAGGCGTCCACATAGTTTTCTGCGACGCGCAGATTGACCGCCGCCATGCCGCCTGGCTGTTCAATGGAATGGGCCACCTGTTTAATTGCCTGTGCCGTCGCTTCTGCAATCGCAATCACGGCAGCAGCTTCACCTTGCGCCTGATTGATCTGAGCCTGCTTCTCACCCTCTGAACGGGCGATCGCCGCCTCCCGCTCACCGGTAGCAATATTGATCTGCTCCTGACGACGCCCTTCGGAAGCGGCGATCAGGGCACGTTTTTCCCGCTCAGCCGTAATCTGGGCCTGCATGGCGCGCAGAATTTCATTAGGCGGCGTCAGATCCTTGATTTCGTAACGCAGCACTTTAACCCCCCAGTTGGTCGCCGCTTCGTCCAGCGAGGCCACGATTGTGCTGTTAATGGCCTCGCGCTCTTCAAAGGTTTTATCCAGCTCCATGCGTCCAATAACCGACCGCAATGTGGTCTGAGCCAGTTGCGTGATCGCCGAGATATAGTTGGACGAACCGTAAGAGGCGCGCATGGGATCAGTGACCTGGAAGTAGATGACGCCATCGACCTGCAACTGCGTGTTGTCCCGGGTAATACAAATCTGGCTGGGTACGTCTAGTGGAATCTCTTTGAGCGAATGCTTGTAGGCCACGCGATCGACAAAGGGAATGATAAAACGGGCACCAGGTGACAGCGTGCGGTCATATCGGCCCAGTCGCTCGATAATCCAGGCGTGCTGTTGCGGCACGATGGCGATGGATTTGACCAGAAAAACCAGCACCAGTACGATCAGTATGGCTAGAAAAATAATTGAGGTATCCATGATATGACTCCTGAACTAAAGACTGGTGTGGGTGGTGGGCACCGAGACGGGTGCAAGCACAAAAACAATACCGTCAACGTCTGTGATACGGTAGCTGCCTGGTGTGGGATTGCCCGTTTCGGCAGGGTCAAGCCTGACCTGCCATTGTGCCCCCCGATATTGAATGACTGCTGTTTTCATGGGCGACCATTCGGCCACATACACCGTCTGGCCGATATCCAGATTGACATCGGTATTGCGGCGGGCGCTATTGCGCGAGCCGCGCCTGATGACGCCGCTGGATTTGAGTATGAAGAAACCGGCGATGCCCAGGACACTGAAGGCCAGCAGTTGCCAGGCAAGTTCACCGCCAAGCCAGGATACGACCCCCGCGCCGGCGGCGGCAACAGCGACCAGCAACAGAAAAAAAGTACCTGTCAGCAGTTCGAGAATGAGCGCGATAACCGCAACAACAAACCAGATCCACATGTTCGCTTTCCTGCAAGAGACGCGAGCCACCATGGCACGCGTATGAAAACACGGTAGCGACAGGATCGCTACCGGGCTTTACGATAACGATCAGTTAACGCCAAGCAATTCCACTTCAAATACCAGCGTGGCATTCGGAGGAATCACGCCGCCGGCGCCGCGTGCGCCATAGCCCAATTCGGCGGGGATGGTCAGCTTGCGGGTACCGCCCACTTTCATGCCCTGCACACCCTGATCCCAGCCTTTGATGACATGACCCGCACCCAGCGGAAAGGAAAACGGCTGCCCGCGATCTTTGCTGGAGTCAAATTTCTGGCCATTGTCTTTCAACCAGCCGGTGTAGTGAACCGAAACCTGTTGACCGCTTTTTGCTTCGTCGCCACTGCCAACGGTGACATCTTCAATGATAAGGTCGCTCACGAATATTTTCCTTGATACCTGTTAAAACTTAAGTGTACCGTAAGAAATCCACCACCGGTAAAAACGTCCGGCAATGGCCTGCATTGGCGACAGATACCAAAACGGGCATCTTCACCTGACCGAAGCCAGACAAAGATGCCCGCAAGGCAGCGCTTGTAGAGCCGGTGCAATCCTGGCAGACCCACCGGCATCCCCAAGCAAACAGGCCGCCGATTACTTGGCCAGTTGCTGCCAGGTATCAACCACCGTGTCCGGATTCAGGGACATGGTCAGAATACCCTGTTCCTTGAGCCATACAGCCAGATCCGGGTGATCGCTGGGGCCTTGCCCGCAAATACCGACATATTTACCGGCTTTCAGGCATGCGGCAATTGCACGCTGCAGCATGAACTGGACGGCTTCGTCGCGTTCGTCGAAATCGGCAGCCAGCAGTTCCATGCCTGAATCACGGTCCAGACCCAGTGTCAACTGGGTCATATCGTTGGAACCGATAGAGAAGCCATCGAAATATTCAAGGAACTGGTCAGCCAGAATCGCATTGGACGGCACTTCGCACATCATAATCAGGCGCAGGCCGTTCTCGCCTCGTTTCAAGCCATTGTCTGCCAGCAGTTTGACGACCTTTTCTGCCTGATTCAGTGTACGAACAAACGGGACCATGATTTCAACGTTGGTCAGACCCATGTCGTCGCGGACAAAGCGCAAGGCTTCACATTCCATGCGGAAGCATTCAGCAAAATCATCGGCAATATAGCGAGAAGCGCCGCGGAATCCCAGCATGGGATTTTCTTCCTCGGGTTCATACCGAGACCCGCCCACCAGCTTGCGATATTCATTGGACTTGAAGTCGGACAGTCGCACAATAACGGGCTTCGGATAGAATGCCGCACCAATAGTGGCAATGCCTTCGGCCAATTTTTCAACAAAGAAGGCGCGTGGGCTGGCGTAGCCGCGGGCTGCGGATTCAACAGCCTTTTTCAGTTCGGCATCAATGTTCGGATAGTCCAGCACCGCTTTAGGGTGCACGTTGATGTTGTTGTTGATGATAAATTCCAGGCGTGCCAGACCGACACCGCCGTTAGGGATTTGCGAGAAATCAAATGCCAGTTGAGGATTACCCACGTTCATCATGATTTTGACGGGGATCTCGGGCATCTGGCCACGGCGCACTTCTTCGACTTCTGTTTCCAGGAAGCCGTCGTAAATACGGCCTTCGTCACCCTCTGCGCAGGAGACCGTTACTTCGGCGCCCTCTTTGAGGTCTTCGGTTGCGGTGCCGCAGCCGACGACAGCCGGAATACCCAGCTCACGGGCGATAATGGCCGCATGGCAGGTACGACCGCCACGATTGGTCACGATTGCCGCAGCACGTTTCATGACCGGCTCCCAGTTCGGGTCGGTCATGTCGGTCACCAGGACATCACCGGTCTGGACCTGGTCCATCTGGCTGATATCAGAGACAATACGCACTTTGCCTGAACCGATTTTCTGGCCGATGGCGCGACCGGTGATCAACACCTTGCCGGTGGCCTTCAATTTGTAGCGCTGCTGGACATCGTTGCCAGACTGCTGCGATTTAACGGTCTCGGGACGGGCTTGCAGAATGTACAGCTTGCCATCGATACCGTCACGGCCCCACTCAATGTCCATGGGGCGCTGATAATGTTTCTCGATGATGACGGCGTAGCGTGCCAGTTCGATCACTTCGTCATCTGTCAGCGAGTATCGATTGCGTTCAGACACAGGTACTTCAACTGTGCTGACCGCGTTCTCGCCCGGCTTGCGTTCACCATTGAACTCCATTTTGAGCAGTTTTGAACCGATACGGCGACCGACAATCGGATATTTTCCAGAAGCCAGCGTGGTTTTGAAAACGTAGAATTCGTCAGGATTGACGGCACCCTGCACCACGGTCTCGCCCAGGCCATAAGAAGACGTGATGAACACCACATCGTTAAAGCCCGATTCAGTATCCAGCGTGAACATGACGCCGGCACTGCCTTTGTCGGAGCGCACCATGCGCTGGATGCCGGCAGACAGGGCCACGTCGGCGTGGGCGTAGCCCTTATGAACGCGATAGGAGATGGCGCGGTCGTTGTATAGCGAGGCGAAAACGTGACGGATTTTATCCAGCACATCATCGATACCGGCAACGTTCAGGAAGGTCTCCTGCTGACCGGCGAATGACGCGTCGGGCAAATCCTCTGCCGTCGCAGAGGAGCGGACGGCGAAGGAACCATTGCCATCGGCGTCCAGTTCGGCGTAGGATTGGCGAATCTGTTTTTCGAACGCTTCGGAAAACGGTGCTTCGGTAATCCACTGGCGGATTTCGGAACCGGCCAGCGCCAACTCGCGCACATCTTCAGGATTGAGCGTGAACAGGCGATCAGCGATGCGCTTGTCCAGGCCCGATGATTTCAGAAAATCGCGGAAAGCGTCAGCTGTGGTGGCAAAACCACCGGGTACACGAACCCCGGCATTGGCCAGCTGGCTAATCATCTCGCCAAGCGAGGCGTTTTTCCCGCCGACAGAGTCAACATCCGACATGCGGAGTTTCTCGAATGGAACAACATACGACATTTAAGTCACCCTTAGATTAAAATGAAAGCTTATTTGCTCAGAAAAGCCCGCTTTCCTGAGCAAATAAGCCTGACACAGCAAGGCCAGGTGCAAAGTAACATGATTGTACCGTCTTTTTCCACCCTCACAGGATCAAATTAGAACATGTCAGAATCACAAAAAAAGCGGACGGTATTTATCGTATCAGACGGCACGGGCATTACGGCCGAGACCTTCAGTCATTCGGTCTTGTCACAATTTAGCGCCGATTTTGATTTCACGCTGTTACGTGAGCCCTTTGTCACCTCTGTGGAAAAAGCCACGAAGGTCGCCGACAAAATCAACGCCGCAGCACAGGCAGAAAACACCCTGCCGATTTTGTTCAGCACGCTGGTCAAACCCGAAATTCTGAGCGTGGTGCAAAATTCCAATTGTGTTTTTCTGGATATTTTCGGCGCCTGCGTCAATCAGCTGGAAACCGCGCTGGAAACCAAATCTCGGCCTACGATTGGCCTGTCGCACCTGAGCGCCAGCTCCAAACAGTATCGCAACCGGATCGAAGCCATTAATTTCACCCTGGCGCACGACGACGGGCAATTCGTACATGGCCTTAAGGAAGCAGATGTGATCCTGGTGGGGGTCTCGCGTTGCGGCAAAACGCCGACCAGCCTGTATCTGGCCATGCAGTATGCCATCAAGGCGGCCAATTTCCCGCTGATTCCTGAAGATTTCGAACGAGGTACGCTGCCCAGCACGCTGCATCCCTATCGCAGCAAATTGTTCGGCCTGTCGATCCAGCCCGACCGGCTTGCCGAGGTACGGAATGAACGCCGCCCCGATAGCAAATATGCATCAATCAAACAATGTTTGTACGAAGTGGCCGAAGCCGAGCGCCTGATGCGGGTGGAAAGCATTGAGTGGCTATCGACCACAACCAAGTCCATTGAAGAAATTTCCACGACCGTGATTCAGATCCTGGGGCTCAAGTCACACTCTTCGGCCAATTACTGACGCTGTCCTAGGGAGAAGGTCGGCAGTTCGATTGCGCGCGCTGCGGAGCGTGCCCTTAACAAGGTGTGAGATGCTGGCGGCGCTGTTCAAACAGCAAAATAGCCGTCGCCACAGCGACATTGAGCGATTCAACCGCTGCAGATTGCGGGATAAAAAGACATTGATCCGCTTGCGCCAGTATATCCGGATGCACGCCCTGCCCTTCGTTTCCGACCACCCACAGACAGGCACCGGGCAACACCCCTTCATACAGACTGCGCGCACCCGGTGCGAGTGAAGAGGCATAAACGGGCATGTCGAGTTTTTGCCTGATCTGTGAAAAATCCTGATGCTCATGAATATCCAGCGCGAAATGCGCGCCCTGGGCACTGCGCAGCACTTTGGGCGACCAGGCTCCGACACAGCCCGTAGAGAGCAGGACATGCCGAACATCGGCAGCAGCAGCCGTGCGCAAAATCGTGCCGAGATTGCCCGGATCCTGCAGACGATCCACCCAAAGCGCCGTTGCGTCAAAGCGAGCCACTGGCGCCGGAATCGGCCGCGCCGCCACGAACATAACGCCTTGCGGCGCCTGCACAGTGGCAATCGCGTTGAACAACGCGTCAGTCAGTTCATAGTGCAGCGAAGCATCGGTGTGATTCAGCAGCGCACGGATATCGGGCTGTGCGCTGCTTGAGGACCGTAGCAGAACAGACTCGGGCTGACCATAGCGGGCAAGCCATTCCTGACACAAATGCACGCCTTCGAGCAGAAGCCGGGCTTTGTCCCGTCCCGCCGCCACTTTCATGCTCTGCCGCACCAATGCGTTTTCTTTGGACTGAATCTGTTTCATAAAAAAACCCTGCCTGAGCAGGGATAGTAACGTATTTTCAAGCGCAGGCGAGTGACGCGCACCCGCCGACAACCTTAAACGACGTCAGGCGATTTGTTGCCTTTGAAGTCGGTCCAGTAGCGCTCTTGGTAGTTGTACAGCTTGCAGGCCTTGATGGTACGGAAATACCAGGACCAGCTGAACATCTGGATCACGATACGGCTGGGCAGCATGTCTTCCAGCGTCTTCTGCGCCTTTTTGAGTTTATAGAGCGGAATGCTCATATCCACATGGTGTGCAGTATGCTCCATGATGTGATGCATCAGCGAGCCAAACTTGAAGCGGAACATCATGTGGACCGTTGTCGAGACAAAGGGCTGCGCCTTGGCCCAGACGGCCCGGTTGTCATGCCAGACCACACGGGTGTGCGTATGCTGAATGTAAACCACGAAACCGATCATGTAGAACCAGAAAAGCAGCGGAATAAGCCAGGCGAACGCCACCAGCATCAGCACCGATTGACCGGTGGCGGTTGCGGCATAAATCACGCCACCCAGCCAGGCCAGGCCGAAAATACTGACAAGCAGGCCATCCCAGAAGAACACCTTGCGCTGAGTTCCCATATAACCCTTGCTCGGGAACATCATGCGGTTCCACCATATTTCGATGATGTAATAGATACCGGCGCCCAGCGGACCGCGATAGACACGTTCCATAAAACGCCGCATGGGTGACATGGCGTCGTATTCTTCTTTAGTTTTGGGGCACCAGACGAAGTCCATGCCCTTCAGATTGGTGAAGCCGTGGTGCACTACGTTGTGGCCAACATCCCAGAGACTATAGGGAGACACAGCCGGCAAAAAGGCGATGCGGCCGATCCATTTGTTGAGCTTGCGATGGGGGGTCAGGCTTTGGTGGCACGCGTCGTGTCCGATAATGAACAGGCGACCAATGACAAAGCCCGCGACCAGCGCGCAGGCAAGTTTGAGCCACCATGCCGACAGGAACAATGTACCGGCCAGCAGAGCCAGCAGCAGGCTGTAGTCGACAAACAGCAGCAAAAACGCCCGGAACGTATTCTGCTGGGAGATTGGAATCAGCCAGCTACGTATGATTTTCCGGTGCGGTAATTCTGCATCAGGCGCAATAGGGGTGAATTTTGTTTCCATTATTTGAGTTTCACGTCGGGGATCCCCGCAAATAGGCAAGGCGTATTGTACTTCCAATCGGCGTCAGGTACATGTCAATTTGGGACAATGTTTTATTTATTGAGTCGTTGTGGTGAAAAAGCCGATTTTCAGCGCGATCTGGCCTCAGTTTACCGATATTATCGGCAGAATCAAGCCAATTGACTTTTTAATTTCAAAAGTGATTAACTTATTTTACGCCAAAAAAGGCTCGCCTGCAGGCGGGCAGATCAGCACGCGCACCGGCCTGAAAGTCGTACGGTGCACCGGACAGGGTCCATGGGTTTTGAGGCGGGCCAGATGCAAGGCGGTCCCGTACCCTTTATGCTGATCAAAAGCATACTCCGGGTATTGGGTATGTAGCTGTCGCAACTGCGCATCTCTGGCGGTCTTGGCCAGTATGGAAGCAGCAGAAATACAGGCATGCAGGGCGTCGCCCCTGACGATCGCATGACATGGCACGTTCAGACCACGTGGCACCTGATTGCCATCGACCAGTACCAGCTCGGCTACCGGTATTCCGCTGGCTGCAGCCAGCCCCTCAAAAGCGCGCCGCATGGCCAGCATTGTGGCGGCCAGAATATTGAGCTGATCGATTTCCGCGACCGTTGCACTGGCAATGGACCAGGCCAGCGCTTTTTCACGGATACGGTGCGCCAGGCTTTCGCGTTTCGCTTCGGTCAGGGTTTTGGAGTCAGCCAGGCCATTGATGCGACGAGCCGGGTCCAGGATGACGGCAGCCGCGAAGACATCTCCGGCCAGCGGCCCCCTGCCCGCCTCATCAATACCGGCGGTCATGCGAGGCAAAGGCAAATTGCCAAACAGGGATAGGTCAGGCGTTTGCCGTGGCAAGGATCGCCTCCGCTGCCAGCGCTGCCGTATCGCGGTTAAGCGTACGATGCAACTGGCGGAATTTTTCTTCTGTCTGTTCGATATACGTGGTATCGGTCAATGCTTTAACGCAGGCTTGCGCCAGATTCGCCGGCGTGGCCGCTTCCTGGAGCAGCTCGGGCACTGCAAACTCGCGCAATAAGACATTGGGCAGACCGACCCAGGGCAAAGTGGGCCCATCCTGGCCGGCTTTCCACTCCATCAACCGCCGCATGAGCGGCGTCAGCACATAGGAAATAACCATCGGGCGTTGAAACAATGCGGTCTCTAATGTCGCGGTGCCGCTGGCAACCAATGCTGCGTCACATGCTTCCATGATATCCCAGGCGATGGGATGTTCGGCCACACGCGTGGAAAAACAGCGCAGATTGGGCAAATCATGATTAGCCAGAATCGCCTTGAATTGCGCGGCTCGGGCCTCGTTGACCAGAGGCACAATGAAGCGCAGTGACGGATCTTCTTTTAGCAACAGCGTCGCAGCCTGCAAAAATCGCGGCGCCAGTTGAGCGATTTCAGACGCGCGGCTGCCCGGCAGGATGGCCAGGATGCGACCACCCTCTTCGATGCCCAGACGCTTGCGCGCCTGTGCTTTACTGGGATTTTCAGGAATCTGCGCGGCCAGCGGATGGCCGACATACGTAACCGGCACTCCTTCCTTGCGATAAATTTCCTCTTCGAACGGAAACAGCACCAGCATATGGGAAACCGCGGCGCGAATCTTGTGTATTCTTTCATAGCGCCATGCCCAGATGGATGGCCCTACAAAATGCACCGTCGGAATGCCTTTCTTGCGAAGATGATGCTCCAGCCGGAGATTAAAATCGGGGGCGTCAACCCCTACGAACACATCCGGCCGCAGCCTGAGCACCGATGAGCGAAAACTCAGATAGGTATGGATAAGCCGGGGAAGATTTTTGAGCGCGTCAACATATCCGAATACGGACAGGTCGTCCATCGGATGCAGGATGTTCATACCCTGTTGTTGCATATCCGGGCCACCGATGCCACTGGCTGACAGCTGAGGATCTTTTGCGCGTATCCCTTGAATAATACGTGAAGCGAGCAAATCACCGGAGGGTTCGCCCGCCACCATTGAAAGAACCAGGCTCATCCCCGGCTGACGCCGCGCGAGGCGGTCTGAAAAAAGGCGACGAAAGGATCAAGCACGCTCGCCGTATCGGGATGGTCGTGCTGATAGCGCACAATTTCCTCTGCTGCATCGGCCGAGGACAACTTGCGCATATAGATGATTTTATAGGCATCCTTGATGGCGTGAATTTGCTCGGGCGTAAAGCCGCGACGTTTCAGGCCTTCGGAATTGATCCCGGCGGGCCGATAGGGCTGCCCTGCACCCAGCACATAAGGGGGAATATCCTGACGGATCGCGCTCATTCCGCCCGTCATGGAGTGCGCGCCGATATGGATGTACTGATGCGCTGCCGAGCTGCCGCCCACAATGGCCCAGTCGTCGATATGGATATGGCCGGCAAGTTGCACGGAATTGGCCAGAATGGTGTGATTGGCAATCTGGCAATCATGCGCGATATGCACGTACGCCATGATCCAGTTATCGTCGCCCAGGCGCGTCGTACCAACGTCCTGAACCGTACCGGTATTGATGGTCACAAACTCGCGAATGGTATTGCCATCGCCCATTTCAAGCGATGTTTTCTCACCTGAATATTTTTTGTCCTGAGGGTTGCCGCCGATGGAACAAAAACGATAGAACACATTGTTTTTGCCAATCGTGGTCAGCCCGTCGATGACGCAATGCTCACCGACAATGCTGCCTTCACCAATGGTGACATTTTCGTGAATGACAGAATAGGCCCCTACTTTGACAGAGGGATGGATTTTTGCGCCGTCATGGATGACAGCAGTGGGATGGATAAGCTCAGTCATTGTTCGTCCAGGTCGCGAATGGCACACATGATCGCAGCTTCAGCTACGACGCCACCATCAACGGTAGCGCGTGCACTGTATTTACAGATGACTTTACTGATGCGATCAGCAGTCACCTCAAGCTTGAGCTGATCGCCAGGCACCACCGGCTTGCGGAAACGTGCATTGTCGACCCCGACCAGATAGTACGCCTTGCGCGAAATATCATGATTGCAGGAACCGTCTTCGTCCGCAAATGAAAAAATGGCTGCGGCCTGGGCCAGCGCTTCAATAATCAGCACGCCAGGCATGACTGGACGACCAGGAAAATGGCCATTGAAAAAGGGCTCATTAATGGTCACGTTCTTGAGGGCAACAATACTTTTGCCCGGCACCATTTCCAGGACTCTGTCTACAAGCAGCATCGGATAGCGATGTGGAAGCCGCGCCATAATGCTTTGAATATCTACTTGCATGAATAATCCTGTATATAAATAAATGATGGTGGTAGTGGCGCTATTTTAGACAATTTCGCCGGAAAATACCCTCCTGCGCACAAGGAATCCGATATTAGGACTTTTCCAGATCGCGAATCCGGCGACGCAATTGTGCCAGCTGCAGCAGGACCGCTGCATTTTTCTGCCAGAGCGAGTGCTCGGCCAGCGGAAAGACACTGGTGTAACGACCCGGTTTGGTGATATCCGACATGACGGATGTCGCGCCCGAGATATGCACGTCATCGGCCAGGCGGATATGTCCTGCGAGCATGGCCGCGCCGGCGATGGTACAGCGCTTGCCGATGATCGTGGAGCCGGCAATACCCGCACACCCGGCCATGGCGGTGTGGTCGCCGACCTGTACGTTATGTCCGATCATGATCAGATTATCCAGCTTCACGTCGTTACCAATAATGGTATCGTCCAGCGCACCACGATCAATCGTGGTGTTCGCGCCGACTTCCACGTCGTTGCCCAGTACGACTCCGCCGAACTGGACAATCTTGGACCAGCCGCCTGGCTCATGGGTCGCATCCGGGGCGAAACCAAAGCCATCGGCGCCAAGCACGGCACCGCTATGGATAATGCAACGCTCGCCGATGCTCACGCCTGCGTAGAAAGTGACTCTGGCATGCAACAGGCTGTCGCTGCCGATCTGGCAATCACGGCCGATCACGCAACCAGGGCCGATGGTCACGCCGCTAGCGATGCTCACGTTTTCTTCGACCACAACATGCGGCCCGATCGCGACATTCTGGCCCAGATGCGCGCTCTCGTGAATCACGGCAGTCGGGTGGATTGTGCGCGAGAGTCTTGCCAGCCTTTGTTTTTCAAACCATTGGCTCAGCCGGGAATAAAGCAGATAGGGGTCTTCGCAACAGACGATCAGAAAAGGCGTCTGCTCGGGCAGGTGTTCAAGCGCACGCGCAGGTAGCAACACAGCCGCTGCCTGGGTCGACGCCAGTTGGCCAAAGAATTTCGGATTGGAGAGAAAACTGATGGATTGCGGGGTCGCGTTAGTCAGCGAGGCGATGCCACTGATACGTGGCATCGCCCTGCCCTGCGGGTTTTTGATTTCCCACGTTAGACCCTGCGTGTCGGCTGCGCCAAGCAGCTCGTCCAGCATGACTGCCTGAACAGCTTGCGGGTCTTGCGCCATGGTTATTTACCGTTATCGAGCGCTTTGATGACCGTATCGGTAATATCGATACGCGGGCTGACTGTTACGGCATCCTGTACGATCAGGTCGTAATTCTGTTTTTCGGCGATATTCTTGATCGCTGCGTTCGCTTTTTCAACAATACCTGAAAACGCTTCGTTACGACGACGATTGAAATCTTCCTGAAATTCACGGCGCTTGCGCTGCAGGTCGGTATCAAGGTCTGACAGTTCGCGCTGTGCCTTGGTGCGATCTGAGTCGGACATGACAGGCGCATTTTTGTCGAAATTTTCGTACTTGGTGCGCAGTGTGCCGGCCAGTTTTTGCAGTTCGGCGTCACGTTTTTTGAATTCGTTTTCAATTTTCGTCTGTGCGTCTTTTGCAGGCACAGAATCGCGCAGAATTTTTTCTGTATTGACGAAGCCGATTTTGATATTGCTGACGGGCGCAGTTTCAGAAGCTGTCGACGTACCTGCCGGCTTTTTGTCTGCAGCTTTGCCGGCAGTTTGTGCAAACGCACCAGAAGATGCAGAAACGCCGAGCACAGTAGCCACAAGCAACTGGTTAATTGTGCGTTTGTTGAACTTCGTATTTGCCAAGCTAAAACTCATATACGTTAACCTTCAGTGAAAAAATTGATTATAGCGTTAAAAAGCAGGCTGTGACGCCTGCAGCCCTGTAAGGGTAATTGCAGACGTGTTACAACAGACTACGTTTATGGCGAATGAATCAGAACGATGTACCGATCTGGAACTGGAATTTCTGTTTGTTGTCACCCGGCTTTGGACTGATCGGATGTGCATAGGAAATTTCCAGCGGACCCAACGGAGACTGCCAGGACAGGCCGATACCCGTGGAATAACGCCAGCCGCACGGATCCTCTACCAAGCCACCTTCGTTGTCGTTACCAATGGTACAACTTGCCTTGCCCGTGGTGCCCACCTTGCCTGCATCGGCAAAGACGAACCAGCGCAGCGTGCGGTCGTTATGCGTGCCCGGGAAAGGCAGATACAACTGCACATTACCGACGATGCGTTTTGAGCCGCCCAGATAGTCACCCGTGACCAGATCCCTTGGACCCAGCGACGCGCCCTCATAGCCACGAACCGAACCGATACCACCTGCATAAATGTTTTTGATGATAGGGAATGGTTTGTCGCTGGAAAGCGAACGTCCATAATCGGCACTGACGTTAAACGCCAGCGTATAGTCTTTGCCCAGCGGCAGGTAATACTGCTGCTGGCCACTGAACATATAGTATTTCAGATCGCCCACACCCAGCGTTGCCTGAACCGAACTCAGATAGCCCCGCGTCGGTGCCAGTGCATTGTCGCGGGTATCTTTTCTCCAGCCCAGGTTGAGCATCAGCAGGTTGGTGGATGAGCCATAGTCGTCAACGAAATCACGGTAAGCCTTCGGAATCAGGTAGCCTGAGTCCTCACCCGGCAACTTGATGTTACTGTTTTCAAAGGTCGCGCCCAGGATGATGCGATCATTTTCGGAAATAGGTACGCCGAAGTTCATACCCAGACCGATGGTGCGTGTCCGGTAGGAATCCTCGTCCTGCTCGACGTTATAATTCAGCGGTCTTTCTGTACGGTAATACAGCGAGGTGGTCCGGCTGATGCCGCTGGTGGTCCAGTACGGATCGGTATGGGTCAGGCTGATATTGCGGTAGCGCTTGCTGGTATTGACCTGCAGACCCAGATCGGTCCCTGAACCGAATACGTTTTCCTGACTGATGCCGGCAGTAAATGACAATTTGTCGGTGGTGCCGTAACCCACACCAAGGTTGATCAGACCCGTGGGCTTTTCCTTGACGTCCACATTCACGTCGACCTGGTCATCGGTACCGGCCACGGGCATTTGGGTCACGTTCACATCGTTGAAATAGCCAAGGCGATTGACCCGGTCCTTGGACTGGGACAAGCGGTTTTCATCGTACCAGCCCGCTTCCTGCTGGCGCATTTCGCGACGGATAACTTCATCCCGCGTACGCACGTTACCGCCGATATTGATGCGATTTACATAGACGCGACGGCCCGGATCGACAAAGAATGTCAGATCGGCTTCCTGTGTTTCCTTGTCAGGCACCGGATTGGCATTGACGTTGGCGAAAGCATAGCCCAGTCCGCCGAGATAGTTTTTGATGGCGTCGGTGGTTTCCTTGGCGCGCTCTTCGCTATACGTTTCGCCAGCTTTTGGTTTGATCAGCGCCTGCAATTCATTATTCAGGCCCATGAGGTTCCCGGCCAATTGCACTTTGCGCAATTTGTACGGTTTACCCTCATTGACGGTCATATTGATTGAAATATCTTCGCGATCTGGTGTGATATTGACCTGGGGCGTATCCATGGAGAAATCCAGGTAGCCGCGGTCCATATAATATTTGCGGATGGACTCGGTATCTTTTTCCAGTTTTTCGCGCGAGTACTTGTCAGAGCCTGTGTACCATGTCATATATCCGGGCGTGGTCATATCCATCTGGTCGCGCAGCGTACTTTCAGACACGGCTTCATTGCCGACGAAATGGATATCGCGGATCCTGGAAATACTGCTTTCCTGTACCGTGAAACTGATACCGACCCGGTTATTGGGCAAGGGTGTAATGGCCGAATTGACTTCCGTGCCGTAATGGCCTTTCTGTACATATTGCGCGCGGATTTCGTTTTTGGCGCGTTCAAGCAGCGCTTCGTCATAGGCGCGGCCCGCTCCAAAACCAACCCCCTGCAGGGTTTCCGTGATGGTTTTGCTGTCAAATGCCTTCATGCCATCGAACGTGACCGATGTAATAACCGGACGCTCTACCACATTCACGTACACGATATTGTTACGTGTCGAAATATCGACATCATTGAACAGACCGGTTGCATACAGGCGTTTAACCGAATCTGTGGCCTGTGCTTCGGTAAACTGCTGGCCCACCCGGGCGGGCACATAATTAAACAGGGTGGCAGGATCAGTGCTGCGCAGGCCCTTTACCTGGATGTCCTGCACCACGAAGGGCGCAAATGCAAAAGATGCTGACGGAAGAATGAGCATGGCGACCAGGGCCGGAATCGCTTTCTTTTTCATTGAACTGAGCTGTCTCAGAGACATTCGGACTTTCCTTGTGGATACGGATATGCATAAGCGCTAAATTGTATGTCAGAACCCAGCGTCTTGTCAGCAAATTTCCTTGTGTAGTAATACGTTAGCGACTGTTGCGCCACTCTTATCCCGTGATTCGCATCACATCATTCAGAAAGGCGACGACCATCAGGGCGAGCAGCAGCATATAGCCCACCGCCAGTCCTTTTTCCTGCACAAATGCGGGCAAGGGCCGGCCACGGATGATTTCAAACAATGCAAACAGCATCTGCCCGCCGTCCAGACCCGGAATGGGCACGAGATTCAGCACACCGATACTGATGGTGATGAGCGCGACAAATTCAATAAAGCGCTCAACGCCCAGGCTGGCGGATTTACCTGCATAATCAGCAATGGTAACGGGCCCGCTGATATTTTTCCAGGAAACCTGCCCTGTCACCATTTTTGCCAGCATTTTGACTGAAAACCAGGCGGTATCGAATGTTCGGGTCGTTGCCAGGCTGACGCTCTCGAGCACGCCGTAGCGAACAAAGGTCATCGGATAACGTGCATCCAGAGCCACGCCGATCTTGCCCTGCACGACCCCGTCCGGGTTCGGCGTCGGTTTCGGGATGACCTGAAGGGTCAGACGCTGACCATCACGCAATACCAGCAGCGGCACCGCTTTGCCGGGATTTTTTTCAATTTCGGCGATGAACGCTGGGGCATCAGGTGATGTGAGCGAGCCGGCCTGGAGGATCACGTCACCCTGCTTTAACCCGGCTGCTTCACCGGCGCCGCCGGCGATAATTTGTGCGGCGCGGGGCGGCGGTGCATCAATCACCAGTCCATTCTGACCGGACAGATTGACATTTTCGAGGTCCTTGGGCGCTGCCTGCAAGGCAATCGTAACATCACGGGGTGCCTGCTCGCCCTCTTGCAGGGTCAGCCTGACCGATTGGCCCAGTATCATGGGTTCAAGCAATCCCTGTTGCAGTTGCGTCCAGGAACGCACATCGCCGCCATTGAGCGCAAGCACCCTGTCGCCCTTTTTGACACCCGCCAGCTGCGCCGGCGTACCGGAAGCAGGCGCGCCCAGAATGGCTTGGGGAACGCTGGAGCCTACCATGTTCATGCCCGAGTAAATCAGGATCCCCAAGAGCAGGCTGAATGCCGGCCCTGCTGCAAAAATCAGCATGCGCTGCCAGGGATTTTTTTCACTCATGGCACCTCTGCCCTGCTGCGGCATGGCACCTGCTTCGGGCTCGGCCAGAGGCTTGACGTAGCCACCCAGTGGGAGGGCCGACACCACCCATTCTGTGCCACGACGATCACGACGACTAAGCAAGACCTTGCCAAAACCGAGAGAAAATCGCTCGACATGAACACCGCAGGCGCGTGCCGCCAGATAGTGCCCCAACTCGTGGAAGACCACCACGATACTGATCGTGATAATGAAAAAAAGAATACTGGAAAGCATAATAATCAGACAGAGGCCGGTAAAAACGCCGTGGCGCGTTCACGCACCTGACGGTCAAGCTGGAATACGTCATCAATGTGGGCAATATTGCCGGACTGTCCGCTTTGCCAATCCAGCGCCCGCTCGATTACCTGGGCAATCTGCGGAAAGCGCAGCCTGCCCTGCAGAAAATGTGCCACGGCAATTTCATTGGCCGCGTTCAGGGCAATACACTGTGCCTGGCCGGCAGCAAGCGCATCAAATGCCAGTCTCAGACAGGGAAAGCGCTGATAATCGGGCACCGAAAAATTCAACTGGTGCAATTTACTCAGATCAAAGGCGGGTGTATTACTTTCGATACGCTCAGGGTACCCCATTACATAGGAAATGGGAATGCGCATATCGGTGTTGCCCAACTGGGCCAGCAGCGAACCGTCGATAAACTCCACCATGGAGTGCACGGTACTTTCCGGATGGATCACCACATCAATTTGCCCGGCAGGCAGGCCAAACAGATAATGGGCTTCGATGACTTCCAGCCCCTTGTTCAGCATGGTGGCCGAATCCACCGAAATTTTCTGTCCCATGCTCCAGTTCGGATGGCGACATGCCTGCGCCGGCGTAACCGTTTCAAGTTCATGCAAAGGGGTATTGCGAAACGGTCCGCCCGAGGCGGTCAGCACAATGCGTCGAATGTGCTGGCTCTGCCGGCCGTCCTGCAGACACTGAAAAATGGCATTGTGCTCGCTGTCCACCGGCAACAACTGGGCATCATGAGCCTGCACGGTATGCATGAACAACTCGCCCGCCGCCACCAGCGCCTCTTTATTGGCCAGCAGAATGCGCTTGCCGGCCTGGGCGGCTTCAAACGCTGACGCCAGCCCTGCAATGCCGACAATGGCAGCCACGACGCAATCGGTTTCGGGATCTCTGGCGGTTTCGCACAAACCACGCTCGCCCAGCCGGATCTCGGGCAAGGCGTGATCGGCAGGCCAGTGCTCGCGAAAAGCATCCACAGCCTCTACGTCGGGAACAATGATGACTTTGGCCGCGAATGCCAGCGCCAGCTCGGCCAGTTTTTTCATGCGGCGTTGTGCACTCAGGGCATAGACGCGAAACCGGTCGGGGTGTCGGCGCACAATATCGAGGGTACTGTCCCCTATCGAACCGGTTGCGCCGAAAATCGTAATATTCTGCATGGACTTTCCGGGTAGAGCGGGCACGGGTCCCGTTAATGGTAATGACGAATCAGCAGCCACAAGGCGAGCACCACGGGCGTCACCGCGAGAATGGAATCGAAGCGATCCCACACGCCACCATGGCCGGGCAACAGCTGGCTCGAGTCTTTGATGCCGGCACGACGCTTGAGCAGTGACTCATACAAATCGCCGATCATGGAATAGATTGCCAGAATCGCACCGATCAGCAACACCACCGGCAGCGGCAGCGACTGCCCGAGAAACGCGGCAAAACTGCCGTCAATATACATGGTGATGGCCATCCACAGCACGGCAGCTAGCAGTCCACAAGCGGCACCCGAGCGTGTTTTTCCCGGACTGATCGCTGGCGCCAGCCTGGGACCGGCAAAATGGCGCCCGCCGAAATAGGCGAAGGTATCGGCACACCAGATCACACCCAGAAAAGAGAAAATGAACCATGCGCCATATTGCTGATGCATCATGGACAACCCAAGTGCACTGGCGCCAATCACGATCACGCCCATGGCGCTGCCCAGTGCACTCACTGGGGAACTGCCCGTATCGGCACGCTTGAGTGTGACCGGCACCAGTATCGTCCAGAAAAGCAGTCCTACGCCCGCCAGGACGGCAGCCAGGATGTCGATCCAGCTGCTCCACGGTGCGGCAGACCCACTCGCCGGCGCGCCGTGGAAACCTGCAATACTTGCCCAGACTGCCAGCACAAAATAGAGCCCAGCAATAACACGTGAAAAACTGCCCGTTGCCGTGATACGCAGCCACTCCCACAGGGCGATGGCACTGGCAAGCGCCACAAATACACGAAAGCTGACGGGTGAAAGAAAAACGCTGACCATCAATAGAACGATCAACAGAACGACTGCAGTAATGACGCGCTGCAATAACATGCGCTCTCCTTTCAGGAAGATGGCGATTCGTCCGCGATTTGCGCGCTGGTCCGGCCAAAGCGTCGCTCACGTCCACGATACCATTGGATGGCGCGATCCATGTCTGCCGCACCAAAATCCGGCCAGTAACAATCGGTAAAATACAGCTCCGTGTACGCCAGTTGCCAGATCAGGAAATTGGAAATGCGGCTTTCGCCGCCGGTGCGAATGAACAGATCCGGCTCGGGTGCCCAATTCATGCACAGATACGGACTCAATTCTGCTTCGGATATCTGATCGGGGTTTGCAGACAGGTCCGGCCTGGCCTTCATCAATGCACGAAACGCCTGCATGATATCCCAGCGTCCGCCATAATTGGCCGCGATCGTCAATGTCAGGCCGGTATTGCCCGCCGTAGTCGCTTCAGCCTGCGCAATAAGCTTTTGCAGATAGGGTTCAAGCGGCGACAAATCGCCGACAACGCGCAGTCGCACCTGATTGCTGTTCAGGCGGGAGACTTCCTTTTCCAGCGCCTGGACAAACAGCTTCATCAGCAACGAGACTTCTTCCTGCGGCCTGCGCCAGTTTTCCGAACTGAAGGCAAACAGTGTAAGGTAATCGATGCCGTTGCTGCCGCAGTATTCCACGACTCGACGCACTGCCTGTACGCCCTTGGCATGCCCCGCTGTACGGGGCATGAACCGGCGCGTTGCCCAGCGTCCGTTTCCATCCATAATAATTGCGATATGCCGGGGCGTACCGTCTGTCTCAGGGATGGAGAGTGTGGAACTATGGTTCATGAGTTGATCTATTCTGTTAAAAATCGTGCCGCAATGTCGTTGCCTGCGCGATCAGACCGTCATGATTTCGGCTTCTTTCTGAGTCACGATCTTGTCTATGTCAGCCACAAACCGGTCTGTGAGCTTCTGAATGACATCCTGGGCACGACGATCGTCGTCTTCGGAAATATCCTTGTCCTTGAGCAGCTTTTTAAAACCGTCATTGGCATCCCGGCGCAGATTGCGCACGGCGATTTTGGCGTCTTCACCTTCGTTTTTGACGACCTTGACCAGATCACGACGGCGCTCCTCAGTCAGTGCCGGCATGGGGACACGAATGCTCTCACCCATGGAGACCGGGTTCAGACCCAGGTCGGATTCGCGAATGGCTTTTTCGATCGGGCCTGCCATCTGTTTTTCCCAGGGCTGCACACTCAGGGTACGGGCATCGACGACATTGACCGCTGCCACCTGACTGATCGGCACCGGAGAACCATAGTATTCAACCGTCACATGATCCAGAATGCCGCCATGGGCGCGCCCGGTGCGAATTTTGGACAGATTGGTCTTGAGGGTGTCCAGCGATTTATTCATACGGCTTTCGGCCGATTTCTGCAGTTCGGAGATACTCATTACATTCCTTTATACGTGTACCAGCGTGCCTTCATCTTCGCCGCAAATTGCGCGAGCCAGCGCGCCGGTTTTATTGATGGAGAACACTTTGATAGGCAATTTCTGGTCGCGACACAAGGCAAAAGCGGTCGCATCCATGATTTCCAGACGACGCGTGATGACTTCGTCGAAGCTGATGCGCGAATAACGCGTAGCGGTCGGGTCCTTGTTGGGATCGGCAGAATAGACGCCGTCCACCTTGGTCGCCTTCAGGACGATTTCCGCGCCGATTTCCGCGCCGCGCAACGCAGCCGCAGTGTCGGTTGTGAAAAACGGATTGCCAGTGCCGGCGGCAAAAATAACGACTTTCTTTTCTTCAAGATAGCGCAGCGCCTTGGGGCGAATATACGGCTCAATGACCTGATCAATATTCAGGGCCGATTGTACCCGTGTGACCACGCCATGGCCCTTGAGGGCATCCTGCAGGGCCAGCGCGTTCATGACAGTGGCCATCATACCCATGTAGTCGGCAGTGGCGCGATCCATGCCCTGTGCGCCAGGCGCGACGCCGCGGAAAATATTGCCACCACCGATAACAATCGCCAGTTCCACGCCCATGCGTGACACTTCGGCGATTTCACCTGTCATACGATTGATGGTTGCGCGGTTAATACCGTAGGCATCGTCGCCCATTAACGCTTCACCCGAAAGTTTTAAAAGCACACGTTTGTATCTGCTGCTCATGGCCGAACTACCTTAGAAAATTGACACGCTATTGTAACCACTCTGGCCCCGACATTTACTGAATTCAAAAAGAATCCCCTTAAAAGGGGATTCTTTGGATTTGCGACCCTGTCTGGCCGACTGTCTGATGTGCACGATGCGCAGCAGGCGATGACCGCCTGGCCGGCATCATGATTGCCGCAAGCGGCGCAGCACTGCTTAGTTGCCTGCAGCAGCGGCAGCCACTTCTGCGGCAAAATCAGTTGTTTTCTTCTCGATGCCCTCACCAACAACAAACAGAGAGAAGCGGTTGATACGGCTTTTTTTCTCTTTGAGCATCTGCTCAACGCTTTGCTTGTCGTTTTTGACAAAAGGCTGGTTCAGCAGTGTGACTTCTTTCAGAAATTTGGCCACAGAGCCTTCTACCATTTTGGACACGATCTCGGCGGGTTTGCCGGATTCAGCCGCTTTCTGCTCGGCAACAGAACGCTCGGCTTCAATATCAGCCGCCGCGACACCAGAGGCGTCAAGCGCCTTGGGTTTTGTGGCCGCAACATGCATGGCCAGGTCTTTGCCGACGTCAGCATCGCCCTGGTAGTCCACCAGAACACCAATACGTCCGCCATGAACATAGCTGGCCAGCTGATCTTCGGTTTCAAAGCGGGTAAAGCGACGGATCGCCATGTTTTCACCAACCTTACCGACCAGAGCGGCACGCGTGGTTTCAACCGTGCCTTCGTCCATGGGCAGTTCAGCCAGGGCAGCCACGTCAGCCGGGTTCTTTTCAGAAATCAGTTGAGCAACGTTGTTGACGAAGTTGATGAAGTCTTCGTTTTTGGCAACAAAGTCGGTTTCGCAATTGATTTCGACCACAGCGCCGGTTTTGGCGTCAGATGCAATATACAAGCCGATCAGGCCTTCAGCAGTCACACGCGAGGCCGCTTTGCTGGCTTTGCTGCCCAGCTTGATGCGCAGAATTTCTTCTGCACGCGCCATGTCGCCCTCTGCTTCGGAGAGGGCTTTTTTGCATTCCATCATGGGGGCGTCAGTTTTTTCGCGTAACTCTTTGACCATTGAGGCGGTAATCTCAGCCATGATAACTCCAGTTAAATTTAGTAAACGATCCTGCAGGACAGGAAAGAAAGCGGCCCGGAACACAACCGGCGCCACTAGAAACAGTGACAATAGCAGGCACGGATGACAGCCTGGCGGCAATCCGTACTGCGTATTACGTTGATAAATTTGATGAATGCGCCCGTGCAGGACGGGCGCATGATACGACCGTAAAACTTAGTTGCTTTCAGGCACTTCTTCGACGAACTCTTCTTCACCTTCAACGATGGTTTCAACCACACCGTTCAGGTTCTGTTCACGACCTTCCAGCACCGCATCGGCGATACCTTTGGCGTACAGGGCAATGGCCTTGGCAGAGTCATCGTTACCGGGGATAACGTAGTCTACGCCGTCAGGAGAGTGGTTGGTATCAACAACCGCAATGACCGGAATACCCAGTGTACGGGCTTCCTGGATGGCGATTTTGTGGTAACCCACGTCAATGACGAACAGCGCGTCAGGCAAGGTGTTCATATCCTTGATACCGCCAATGGACTTGTTCAGCTTGTCCAGTTCACGATCAAACATGAGACCTTCTTTCTTGCTCATGCGCTCTTTGCTGCCGTCAGCGATCGCCGCTTCCATGTCTTTCAGGCGTTTGATAGACGTTTTGACCGTTTTGAAGTTGGTCATCATGCCGCCCAGCCAGCGGCTGTCTACGAAAGGCATGCCACAACGGGCTGCTTCTTCGGCAACGATTTCACGGGCAGCACGCTTGGTGCCGACGAACAGGATGTTGCCACCGCGCGCCGTGATTTGACGGGCAAACTTCTGGGCTTCCAGAAAGCTGGCAACGGTTTTTTCCAGATTGATGATGTGGATTTTGTTACGATGACCGAAAATGTACTGTGACATTTTAGGGTTCCAGTAACGGGTCTGGTGACCAAAGTGGACACCGGCTTCGAGCATTTCACGCATCAATGACATAATTCTTAACTCCAGAGGGTTAGGTTCCTGCACCGCTTTGATATTGATTTTGTTGTATATAATCAACACCCTAGGAAAAACGGCGCGCTAATAAAATAAAAAATGGTCTGCATTCACGTATTAAATTGCACTTTACATATGCATTTTAAAGGTAAACAGCACCCTTCACTTCTGTGACTCTGATCGATTCCAGAGCCCGTTTTCCAATGTGTTTAAAAGCGCTTTCATTAAGGCGTTGCAGGCTGTACAGAAGGTTGTTCTGCATGGGTTTTACCATTCCCAGCCCCACGAAAGCCACGCTAAAAATACGCTTAAAAACCACCGCTAAGACTTCTTTTTCAGAAGCCCGTTCTCCGAAATTGCCCGCAAATACACCAAACAATTCCGGGAAAGCCTATAATTCTACTATTATTTCACTCATATACTCAAGCAGTTATGGCTACTCTCACAAATCAAGAAGACATTCGTGCCATGCGCGCCGCCTGCGAAGACGCCGCCCTGGTACTGGATCATGTCGCACCCATGATCAAGCCGGGCATTACAACGGGTGAAATCAACAAAATCTGTCATGATTTCATGATCGAGCGCGGTGTTGAGTCGGCTACCATCGGCTACCAGCCACCGGGATATCCTCCCTTTACCGGCGCGGTCTGCACCTCGGTCAATCACGTTATTTGCCACGGCATCCCCGGCGATAAGAAACTCAAGTCAGGCGATGTGCTCAACATTGACGTCACCATCATCAAGGACGGCTGGTTTGGCGACACCAGTCGCATGTTCTATGTAGGAGAGCCTTCTATTTTAGCGCGTCGCCTGACCGATATCACCTACGAATGCATGTGGCTCGGTATCGAACAGGTACGCCCCGGGGCCACCCTGGGCGATATTGGCCATGCCATCCAGAAGCACGCCGAGGGCCAAGGGTTTTCGGTGGTCCGCGAATATTGCGGGCACGGCATCGGCCAGCGTTTTCACGAAGATCCCCAGGTGCTGCATTACGGCAAGCCGGGCGAAGGCCTCAAGCTCGAACAGGGCATGGTTTTTACCATTGAACCCATGATAAACGCCGGACGTCGGGAAAGCCGCGTTCTGGCAGACCAGTGGACGGTCGTGACACGCGACCACAGCCTGTCCGCCCAGTGGGAACACACCCTGATTGTGACAGAAAGCGGTTATGACGTACTGACCCGCTCGCCAGGCATGCCCGCTGCGCCCGCTTTTGTCAAAGGCCTGCCTTAAAGGCCGTTCGATGGCAGACGCGGCGCAGAGGAGTTTCATGAATACAGTCAGCCCGGCTCTTGCAATCCGGAACCGCCTCACTGAACAAAAAGCGCTGGCGCTGGAAAACTATCGCCAGACCCGCTCACGCCCTGATTCGCTGCTGGTCACGCTCAGAAAACAGGCTGACCAGGCCATGAAAGACCTGGTCGCCCACTTTCCGTTGCCCGCCGGTGCCAGTTTATGCGCCATTGGCGGATACGGCCGGGGTGAGCTCTACCCCTACTCGGATATCGATCTGCTCATCCTGCTGCAGCATCCTCCTGAAGCTGGTGAAAAGACCATGCTGGAACGGTTTGTTTCGTCACTGTGGGATCTGGGACTGGATATCGGCCATAGCGTACGCACCATCGACGACTGCCTGAGCGAGAGCGCGAGCGATATTACGGTGGAAACCGGGCTGCTGGAGCTGCGTTACATTCTGGGAAACCGCAAGCTGGCAACGGAACTTGAAAAACGCTTTCGGGAACAGTTGAATCCGCAGGATTTTTTCCTGGCCAAGCAGCTCGAATTGCAGCAGCGATACGCGCGGTATAGCGAAACGCCCTATTCTCTGGAACCCAATTGCAAGGAATCGCCCGGTGCCCTGCGTGATCTGCAGACTATCCAGTGGATCAGCCGCGCCGCCGGACTGTCCGGCAGCTGGCGCGACCTGGTCAGCCACGGCATGATGACGCGCGATGAAGCCGCCAAATGCGCCAAGGCCGAACAGGCGTTCAAGCGCCTGCGCATTGATCTGCATATCCTGGCCGGCAAGCGCGATGATCGCGTGCTGTTTCACATGCAGCCCCAACTGGCGGAAGTCTACCGGATCAGGACAACCGATGGACGGCGCCCCGGTGAAGTGCTGATGCAGCGTTACTATTGGGCAGCCCGTATTGTGTATCTGATGAATCACATCATGATGCAGAGTTTTCGGGAATATTTTTTCCCGGTTCAGGACTGCAGGGCCATGATCGACGAGGATTTCTGTCGCGTAGGCCAGCAGCTTGATCTGGTGGCAGACGATGCCTTCGAGCGCAAGCCCCAGTTGCTGCTCAAGGCGTTTCTGGTGCTGCAGCAGCATCCGGAAGTGAACGATATGTCGGCCAAACTGCAGCGACTGATCTGGAGCTCGCGCCATCGTATCGACGGGCAATTTCGCCGTAACCCGGTGAACAAATGGCTCTTTCTGCAAATACTGCAACAGCCTACCGGTATTGTTCATACCTTCCGCCGCATGAGCATGCTCAGCATCCTGCCGCAATACATTCCGGTATTCCGGAAAATTGTCGGGCAGATGCAGCACGACCTGTTTCATGTGTACACAGTTGACCAGCATACCCTGATGGTGATTCGCAATATCCGGCGTTTCACCATGCCCGAACACGCTCAGGAGTATCCGCTGGCCAGCAGGCTGATAGCAGATATGGACCAGCACTGGCTGCTGTATGTCGCCGCCCTGTTCCACGATATTGCCAAGGGCCGCGGCGGCAACCACTCCACGCTGGGCGCACTCGAAGTGCGCAGGTTTGCGCGCGACCACAACCTGGACGCAGACGACTGCCAATTGGTTGAATTTCTGGTCTTGCATCATCTGACCATGTCGTCCTTCGCCCAAAAGCGCGATTTGTCGGAACCCGCAGTCATTCAGGAATTTGCCGACATTGTCGGTACCGAAAGACGACTGACGGCACTCTATTTGCTCACGGTCGCCGACATCCGCGGCACCAGCCCCAAGGTATGGAACGCCTGGAAAGGCAAGTTGCTGGAAGATTTATACAACTACACACTGACCGCACTGGGCAGCAACGTCTTTGACCGGCAAACGGTCCTGACACAGCGCAAGAACGATGCGATGGCGCTGGTGCGCTTTTCGGGCATCAATGATCAGGATCGCGACCGCTTCTGGAACACGCTTGATGTCGCCTATTTTCTGCGACACGAAGCCCGCGACATCGCCTGGCACACGCGGCTGCTGTATCGCATGCTGCCGCAAGTGGGTGCGCAGGTGCGTGCCCGTCCCACTGAGAACAACGAAGGCATCCAGGTCATGGTCTACGTTAATGACCGCCCTGACCTGTTTGAGCAGATCTGCTCTTATTTCTACGAACAGCGCATCGATATTCTGGATGCCCGCATTCACACCACGCGCCAGGGCTATGCGCTGGACAGTTTCGTGGTGGACAGCGCTGCGATCGACGCTGACATCCGCTCAAATGTGCCGTTGATTGAACATGGCCTGCGCCAGCGCCTGAATGAACCGCTGCCGTCCCCAAACGAACCGCTCACCCTGAGCGGCAACCGTTATGTGGTCGGGGCCAATGTGCGCCGCTCGCGTACCTTTCCGCTGGTGCCCATTATTGAACTTTTACCCGACGAGAACAGTCATTACTGGCGATTATCTATTACTGCCATGGATAGCCCGGGTATTTTGTATGCGCTTGCCAATACATTCAAGCGTCACCAGATCAATCTGCAAATGGCCAAGGTCATGACGCTGGGAGATCGGGTCGAGGATATTTTTATTCTGGGCGGCAGTGCCCTGGATAATCCGCGAACGCAAATGCAGTTTAAACGTGATCTTCTGACCGCCATCAATAACCTGACCGCACAGAAATAGCCCGTATGAGCATCAACGACTATATCCTGATCTTCAGCCGCAGTTTTTTGTTTGTCCTGGCGACACTGCTTCCCATTGTCAATCCGCCTGCAGTAGCGCCCATTTTTCTGACTATGACCGAAGGCGCAAGCGCCACGACCCGCAAGCAACTTGCCAAACGCATTTCGGTCAATGCGTTTGTCATGCTCACCCTGGCCGCCCTGTTCGGCAATATGGTGCTGCGGTTTTTCGGCATTTCGCTGCCGATCGTGCGCGTGGGTGGCGGTCTGCTGGTGGTAGCCAGCGCCTGGCAACTGGTCAACGCCAAAGATCCCGATACCGATGCCCATGAAAAACTGGTGGAAAACTATTCCCAGGAAAAAGTAAAGGCCAGCGCGTTTTATCCACTCACCTTCCCCATTGCCTGCGGACCGGGCAGCATTTCGGCGGCCATCACCGTCGGCGCATCGTTTGACTTTATCAGCGCGGCATCGGGCGTGCTGAACGTCAGCGGCATGCTGCTTGCCGTGCTTAGCGTGAGCGCAATTCTGTTTTTCTGCCTGCGCTTTGCCGCACGCTTTCTGGCCCGTTTGGGCAAGTCCGGCACGGCCGTGTTTATGCGCCTGTCGGCCTTTATTCTCTTATGTATCGGTGTCCAGATTATCTGGGATGGCGCGCATGAACTGATCATGAGCCTGTTTGCCGATATCGCTTCCACCTACTCCAGGACTACGTTATGACCCAGTCTCGCCTGAATTTGATTGCTCTGCTCTGCCTTGTTGCTCTGGGCGTCGCCCTTGTCAGTCAGCATATTTTCGATATGCCGCCCTGCGCCTGGTGTGTACTGCAACGGCTGATTCTGCTGGTAACGGCGGTCGTATGCCTGCTAGGCAATTTGTTGCCAGGCGTGGCAAAACGGGTTGTAGCGGCGCTTGCTGCGGCACTCTCAATCGCAGGCTTGGTCGCGGCGTGGTATCAATATACCGTTGCCTCCGAAATGGTATCGTGCGACCGCACGTTTGCCGATATTTTCATGTCCAAAACCACAGGTCTGGATGGCATGGCGCCTTGGCTCTTTGGCATTTATGCCACCTGCATGGATGCCAAGGTTACCGTCCTGGGTGTCGAATATGTACTGTGGGCGATGCTGTTGTTCGTTGTGCTGCTGGTCATCAGTTGCTATGCGCTGATCGGCCGTACACAGCGTGCTCCCCGTTTCGGCTAACCATCCTGGAGCCCGCGGCTCTCAGATCTTCGCCGGCGCCACCTCTCTTGCCATCAGTCACACGGCGCTCCCGATGGCGTGTGCAACCTGATTAGCCTAATGAGGATGGGTTGAGGTTTCGGACACCAGCACATTATGCTCCTGCCGGCGATCCTGTTTCATGCCGTACCATAAACCGGCCTGGCCCAGAATGGCAGCGCATGCAAGTACGGTAAACGCAGTAAGCGCAGGATTATCCCCCAGCCCGACCAGCGCCGTACAGAGGGCGCCGATCGACATCTGCGTAAATCCGTAAAGCCCTGCAGCCGATCCCACAAGATGCCGCTCGACATTCAGTCCCTTGGTGAGTGCAGCAGGACTGGCCACACCGGCACCAATGGCGAACACAAACATCAGACCGGTGACCACCACGATATGCAGATGGCCCGTCAGCGTAAAGGCCAGCAGGAGAACTGCAGCAAATACGCTTAGCGCATTTCCCCCGATCAGCAATCGCTCCAGGGAGTAGCGACCGATCAATTGCCGCGTTGCCGCATTGCCCACCGACAGTCCCACGATCAGAAGGGTCAGATAAATGCCAACTTCCTGCAAAGGACGGTGCAGATCACCGGTGATAATGAACGGTGCCGCAGCAATAAAAGAATAGATCGCTGTCGTGGCACAACCGCCGCCGAAGGCATACCCCAGAAAGGATGGCGTGCTCAACAGGGACTTATAATCGTTAGCCAGCGCCGCCGGACTAACCTTTCCTGCCGGCGCGCCGGTTTCCGGCAACAGCCGCCAGGCCGACAACAGAGTGACCAGGCCCAGCAGCGCCAATGCATAAAATACCGCGCGCCAGCCAAAATGCAGCGTGAGCAGCGAGCCCAGCAACGGAGCCAGACCGGGTCCGGCCATCATGATCAAATTCAGAAGCGCCTGGTCTTTGACCGCGCTATCGCCCGCCGCTGTATCGCGCACGATAGCGCGGCCAAGTGCCAGCCCGGCACAGCCGCCCAGCGCCTGGAACAGTCTTGCCAGAATCAGGGTCGATTCGCTCTGCGCCAGCGACGCAGCCACGCCCGCGAGTACATAGATCGACAACCCGGCAATCAGCAGCGGCCGCCGCCCAAAGCCATCCGACAACGGACCGTAGACCAGTTGCCCCACCGCCAGCCCAAGAATATACAGACTGATTGTCATTTGCATGGCACTCATGCTGGCATGCAGATCATACGCTGCCGTGGGCATGGCAGGAACAAACATATGCATGGCCAGCGTGCCACTGAGCGTCACCAGCACGAGTAACCACAGGGGTGCCCGCACTACGTTTGAGGAGATTGCGATTTTTTCAGTCATGACGACCTTCTTCAGACCACAAGTTTTCGCCTAGCGATTCCATGGTTCCCAATAATTGTTGCAACACCGAACAGGCAGCACCCAGCTCGTCCGGATTCACGTCGCGAAAAAGACGTTTACGCCCTTCCTGCACCACCCTCTCTACAGTCGCCACGGTTTTTTGTCCTGCTGGCGTCAGATGAATCAATTTTTCCCGACGGTCTGTGCCCTCAAGGCGCTGAACGTACCCGGCCGTTTCCAGTCCATCCAGAAGACGGACCACAGACGAGCTATCCAGACCGATCAGCGCCGCCAGGTCTTTCTGACGCAGTGGCGCTTTGGCACGCGAGATATATAACAGGGGCAGCCAGGTCGCTTCTGTCAGACCCAGAGGCTGCAAGCGACGATCCACCAGCCGCCGCCATTGACGGTTCAGATGACCCGTCAGCGACAAGACCAGCCGTCGGGTATCGGTTTGATGAGTTAAGGGATGTAAGTTAGGCATAGTTGGTATATCAATAGATGACATATCAATTATATACCTTGAAATGTTGCATCGCAACACATGTGGCCGCATAGGCTATTAAAGTGCAGAAAAGAGCGGGTTAATCAATGATCGCCCGGCGTTAAAAAAACCTGCCCGGGTTAATCCCCAACCGGGCAGGTTTAAAAAATGGCTGTCTGTAGCGCCAGCGCTGTGAGCCGGCGACGACACATGCCGCCCCACATTACCTTCTAGGGCAAAACGAAGGCGGCACCTTGCTTTAAGCGTTGGCAGCGTAACCCATATTGAACTGCAGGCCGCCCACTGCCTGGCCTTCCTTGGCCTGATGGCGGGTCAGCCGCAGGCGCTCAAGATAGGCACTGTCGACATCGCCAGTTACATACTGTCCGTCAAAGCAGGACGATTCAAACTGGGTCAGGGCCGGGTTCAAATCTGAAATCGCCGACTTCAGGTCTTCGAGATCCTGATACACCAGCGCGTCGGCGCCGATTTCTTTGGCCACCTCTTCCGGCGTTCTGCCATTGGCAATGAGTTCATCCTGCGTCGGCATATCAATACCATACACATTGGGAAAGCATACCGGCGGCGCGGCCGACGCGAAAAAGACCTTGCGGGCTCCCGCTGCCCTGGCCATATCGACAATCTCGCGACTGGTGGTACCACGCACAATCGAGTCATCTACCAGCAGCACATTTTTATCCTTGAATTCCATGCTCATGGCATTCAGTTTCTGGCGTACCGATTTTTTCCTTACAGCCTGGCCGGGCATGATAAAGGTACGTCCGACGTAGCGGTTCTTGATAAAGCCTTCGCGATATTCAAGGTCCAGCCTGGAGGCCAGTTGCATGGCCGCAGGGCGGGAAGAATCGGGAATCGGCATGACAACATCGATTTCCTGCAGGCGAATTTGGCGGGCAACCTTATCGGCCAGATATTCGCCCATTTTCAGGCGCGCATTGTAAACATTGACGCCATTGATGGTTGAATCGGGACGGGCAAAATAAACATACTCGAAAATGCAGGGCGTCAGGACCGGATTGTCTGCGCATTGCTTTTCATGCACATTACCATCCAGATCAACGAATATGGCCTCACCGGCGTCAACATCACGTACGAAATCAAAGCCGCTGCCTTCGAGCGCAACCGACTCGGAAGCAACCATCCATTCCGTACCCAGCTCGGACTCGAATTTGCCCAGGCACAGCGGCCGGATGCCGAACGGATCGCGAAATGCCAGCAACCCGTACCCTGCGATCTGAGCAACGACGGAATAGGCGCCTTTGACCCTGCGATGAACCGCGGCAACCGCGTTGAACATGGCTTGCGGATCCAGGGAGGTGCCTTTTGCCGCGGACTGCAGTTCATGTGCCAGCACATTCAGCAGAACTTCGGAATCCGAATTGGTATTGATATGCCGCTGGTCGACCTTGAACAGGGATTCGCGCAGCTCCCGCCAGTTGGTCAGATTGCCGTTATGGGCGAACGTGATGCCGAAAGGCGCATTCACATAAAAGGGTTGCGCTTCTTCGAGCGAATCACTGGAGCCGGCCGTCGGGTAACGTACCTGGCCGATACCGGCATGTCCGGGAAGGTCACGCATATTACGGGTGCGAAAGACATCGCGAACCAGTCCATGCGCTTTGTACATATTAAAGTGGTTACCGTAGGCGGTGGCGATGCCTGCCGCGTCCTGCCCACGATGTTGCAGCAGCAGCAGGCTGTCGTACACCAGCTGGTTCACTGGACCACGCCCGACGATACCGATAATTCCGCACATAAAAAGCCTATTCTGAAAAGACGAGAGTAAAAACGAAAAAAAATAACAGGAAAATCAAATTAATAAGGCAGGTACGAGCCGATACTGTCCGGCAAGCGCATCTTGATTTCATGCACGGCCATGACAGCCATGGGTGAAAATCTTGCGTTGACCCACCAGGGTTCTTTGGGGAATGGCGTATAACCGGCCAGGACCACCAGGATCAGCACAATCATGACACCGCGCGCAATGCCGAATAAAATGCCCAGCCCCTGATCGGCTGGCCCCAGGCCGGTAGCCTCGATCATGGTCGCCAGCGTGACATTGACCAGGCCCACCACCAGCAAAATGGCAATAAATACCACCGCATAGCCGATACCCATACTGATCAGTGCATTGTTGATGTACTGCATGACCCAGGGGTACACCACCGGGCCCCACCAGATGGCGCCGATAAATGCAGCGGCATAAGCGATTAATGAGAAGGCTTCCTTGAGAAACCCTCTCATTAATCCCAGCAACCCCGAGATTGCGATAATCCCGAGGCAGGTGTAATCAAACTCAGTCACGTTTGTGCATGGACAAAATCAGTTTGACGAAATAAAACCATTGTCATAGCCCAGCGAACGCAGGCGCGTCTGGGCAGCCTGGGCAGCTTCACGCGACTTGAACGGACCGACACGCAAGCGGTAGATCTGTTTGCCATTGACCACAGAGTTCTGGACATAGACATTGGAGACGCCTTCGCCGGCCAGCTTGCTGCGGCGACTTTGCGCGTCATCGGCTGACCCATAGGAAGCGATCTGCAGCGAGTAATCGCCGGAAGTAACCTTGGGTTTGCTTTTTTCGACTGCCTCGGGCTCGCGGCCTTCCAGGATTGCCAGGGCGCGCGAACCGTCATCGGTGCGATTGCTATCCCTGATGCCGCCCTGCTTTTTGGGCTGTTCAGCCGGTTTGTTGGCGGCGGCCTTTTTGCGCTCAGCGGCCTTTTTGGCATCGGCGTCAGCTTTGGCTTGTGCGGCAGCATCGCGTTTTTCCTGTTCAGCCTGGGCTTCCGGCGTCTCGGGCTGGTTCGCCGTGCCCGAAGCGATGGAACGATTGGGATCAGCCGCCTGCAGCATGCCGGAGAGGGCCGGGTCTGTTGTACCCGGTTGCGTTGGCTGTTCGGCGGTTCCCGAGGCGACTGAACCGTTTACCGGTGGCGTCTGGGGTGCGCTGCCATCGGTGGTGGCCGATTGCGAGGTGGAAGTGGGGCCGCTGGACTCGACGCCCGGCGTGGTGGTGACCGAAAGCGAGTTGCTATCGCTGCCGCCACCGGATACCAGCGGTGGCGTTTGAGCAGGGGCCGGCGTGGTGTCCTTGCTACCGGTGTCGAGCACCATCGGTACAATAATGATGGCCGCCAGAACAAGAATAATCGCCCCGATCAAGCGGTTTCGCGCCTTGGCCCGCAGGTCGTTGGCCTGCTCTCCAGACTGTGTGCGACGTTGCCCTGGCCGATTATTGTCTTGTGAATTGAACAAACCCATAACGTATTCCTGACTGTTTATGAAGATAAGCTTCAGATGGCTGGACGCCCCAAATGCTGTAAGACTTCGGCCACTGTTAAAAAGGAGCCAAACACGACTATTCTATCATTGTCGGAGGCCTTTGAACGCGCAGAATCATAGGCGGCGGCGGGAGAATCGTAAACCGTTACGCTTGGTAACCCTTCTGCGTCGGCCGGCAGCAATTGCCGTATCCGCTGCGCAATATCCTCGCCGCTGCGGCCACGCTCCCCCTGCAGGGTGGCGCAATACCAGTGGTCAATCTTGCGGCCGAACTTTTCGATCACCTCGTCACAATCTTTATCGTTGACCATGCCAACCACGGCATGGGTATAGGGAAAATACGACATGCTATTGAGGTTGTGCGCCAGCACCGCCGCCGCATGAGGATTGTGCGCGACGTCCAGCACCACCGTCGGCTGTCCGGGGATAATCTGGAAACGCCCTGGCAACACCGCCTGCAACAGGCCCTGGCGCACCGATTGCTGCGGCACCGCCAGCCTGTCCCGCAGCGCTTCAATGGCAGCCAGTGCAGCCGAGGCGTTAAGCAACTGGTTGGCGCCGCGCAAGGCCGGATAGGCCAGCGCATTGCGCCGCTGACCGCGGCCGGCATAGGCCCACTGCTGTTTGTCTGCAGAATAATTGAAGTCCCGGCCGAACAGCCAGAGGTCGGCGCCAATTTCACGGGCGTAATCGATTACCGTTTGCGGCGGTTCCGGGTCACTGCAAATGGCCGGACGGCCCTGGCGGAAGATATGGGCTTTTTCCCAGCCGATTTTTTCCCGTGTATTGCCCAGCCACTGAATATGATCGATATCGACGCTGGTAATGATCGAACAGTCGGCATCGATAATATTGACGGCATCCAGCCGTCCACCCAGTCCGACTTCCAGAATGGCCACGTCAATCTCATGCGCTTTGAACAACAATAGCGCGGCCAAGGTGGTGTATTCGAAGTACGTCAGTGAAATGTCGCCGCGTGCCGTTTCAATACGCGCCAATTGCTCGACAATTTGTTCATCGCTTGCCAGTTCGCCACGAATGCGTATGCGTTCGTTAAAGTCGATCAAGTGCGGCGAGGTATACATGCCGGTTTTATAACCGGCAGCAAGATAGATGGATTCGAGCATGGCACAGGTTGACCCCTTGCCATTGGTGCCGCCCACTATGATCTTGACACCGCCTCCCTGGTCTGCTTGCAAACGCTGCGCGACTGCTTTGACCCGGTCCAGACCAAGTTCAATCGCAACAGGATGCAGGGATTCAAGATAGGCCAGCCAGTCAGCCAGAGAATGCGTACTTGTAGGGGCAACAGACATGATAGGAATAAAATACCCGAAAGACGAATTTTAAGTCATCAAAATGAAAAACACTCTTATTTTCGGCGTATGCCTTAAATAAGAGTGTCTTGAAGCGACGGTGCGTAACCGTTACCGCAATATTTGCACTACTTGCGTTTAACCGGCGGCAGATCGGTACATGTACCGTGAGCCACTTCGGCTGCCATGCCCACCGATTCACCCAGAGTCGGATGCGGGTGAATGGTTTTGCCGATATCGACCGTATCCGCGCCCATTTCCACGGCCAGTGCCACCTCTGAGATCAGATCGCCGGCATGGGTGCCGACAATGCTGCCGCCGATAATGCGGTGGGTTTCAGCATCAAACAGCAGTTTGGTAAACCCTTCGGATCGGCCATTGGCAATGGCGCGTCCCGAGGCTGCCCAGGGAAAGACCCCCTTCTCATATTTAATGCCCTGCTTTTTGGCTTCCTCTTCAGTCAGCCCAGCCCACGCAACTTCAGGATCGGTGTAGGCCACGGAAGGAATCACGCGGACATCGAAATAGCTTTTCTGTCCGGCAATGACCTCTGCAGCGACGTGCGCTTCATGCACAGCTTTGTGCGCCAGCATGGGCTGCCCCACAATGTCGCCGATCGCAAAAATATGCGGTACATTGGTGCGCATCTGTTCGTCTACCTCGATAAAGCCGCGCTCGGTTACGTTGACGCCGGCGCGGTCAGCGCCGATTTTCGCACCATTGGGCGAGCGCCCCACCGCCTGCAGAACCAGATCGTAACGCTGTGGCTCTGCCGGCGCGGCATCGCCCTCGAATTTGACCCAGATACCGTCCGGCTTGGCTTCGGCTGAAACGGTCTTTGTTTTGATCATGATCTGATCAAAACGTCCTTCGTTTTTCTTCTGCCAGACTTTAACCAGATCCCGGTCTGCGCCTTGCATCAGACCATCGAGCATTTCGACGACATCCAGGCGTGCGCCCAGCGCAGAATAAACGGTGCCCATTTCCAGGCCGATAATGCCGCCGCCGATAATCAGCATTTTTTTCGGAATGCTTTTGAGCTGCAGCGCGCCGGTCGAATCGACGATCCGTTCGTCCTGTGGCAGGAAAGGCAATTTGACAGACTGACTGCCAGCCGCAATGATGGCATGCTTGAACGCGACTGTCTCGGTCGAACCATCATCCTTTTTAACGGAGAGATGATGTTCATCGGCAAATGTGCCCAGACCCTGAACGACCTTGACCTTGCGGGCCTTTGCCATGCCGGTAAGACCACCGGTCAGCGTCGACACAACTTTGTCCTTGGCCTCGCGCAGTTTATCCAGATCAATAGTCGGCTCGGCAAAAGTAATGCCGTTCTGCGCCAGGTGTTTGGCCTCTTCGAGCACGGCCACGTTATGCAGCAGAGCCTTGGACGGGATACACCCGACATTTAAGCAGACCCCTCCCAGCGTGGCGTAGCGTTCGACCAGCACGACACTGAGCCCCAGGTCTGCGGCGCGAAAAGCGGCCGAATAACCGCCCGGCCCCGCGCCCAGCACGAGAACATCGCAGCCGTCTGCCGGCGCGTTGGCTGGTGGCGAATATTTACCCTGTTCGGCCTCGCCGGATTGGCCGCTGCTGCTGCGTTGAGCCGCAGGCTGCTTCTGTTCCTCGGTTTTTTCGGCTTTCGTATCGCTCGATTGGGCGGTACGATCCGCCTTTTTGTCGGAGATGCCGACGGCCGCATCTGATGTGTCCGAAGCTGGTGCCGCGCCCTTCCCGGCCGCATCCTTAGCGGCTGCATCTTTAGCAGTCGCATCAGCGCCGGCTGCAGCGCCTTCCAGCGTCAGGATGACTGTCCCTTCGGACACCTTGTCACCCACCTTGACCGCCAGCGACACGACCTTGCCTGCGGCAGACGACGGGATTTCCATGGACGCCTTATCCGACTCCACGGTGATCAGGCTCTGCTCTTCCTTGATCGTATCGCCTTCGGCAACCAGCACTTCAATCACTTCCACCGTATCGAAGTCGCCGATATCGGGTACCTTGATTTCAATTTGACTCATCTGTTTCTCCGGTCAGATCAGGACACGACGGAAGTCCGCCAGAATCGCCGCCAGATAGGCATTGAAGCGGGCTGCGGCTGCGCCGTCAATCACGCGATGATCGTAGGAAAGCGACAGCGGCAGCATAAGCCGGGGTGCAAACTCCTTGCCATTCCAGACCGGTTGCATGGATGATTTGGATACGCCAAGGATCGCCACTTCAGGCGCATTGATAATCGGCGTGAAACTGGTGCCACCGATACCGCCCAGTGAGCTGATTGAGAAGCATCCGCCCTGCATCTGCGCCGGTGACAGCTTGCCGTCGCGCGCCAGTTTTGCCAGTTCGGTCATTTCCTTGGCAATTTGGCTGACGGTTTTCTTGTCCGCATCTCGAACCACCGGCACCACCAGGCCATTGGGCGTATCCGCCGCAAAACCAATGTGGAAGTACTGCTTGAGGACCAGATTATCGCCACTGAGCGACGCATTGAACTCGGGGAATTTCTGCAGGCACGAGACCACCGCCTTGATCAGAAACGCCAGCATGGTGAACTTGACCCCGGCCTTCTCATATTCCTTGTTCATGGACACACGGAATGCTTCCAGCTCGGTAATGTCGGCCTGTTCATTGTTGGTGACATGCGGAATCATGACCCAATTGCGATGCAAATTGGCGCCGGAGATTTTCTTGATGCGCGACAAGGGTTTGCTTTCTATCGGACCAAACTTGGTGAAGTCGATATTGGGCCAGTCAAGCACACTCAGCCCGCCGCCACCGACCTGCGTGCTTGTCGTAGTCGATGATGAACTGGTAGCCACAGACAGCGCTGCCTTGACGAATTTGCGAACGTCATCCTGCGTGATGCGCTGCTTTTCTCCAGACCCGGTAATTTGGGTCAGGTCAACGCCCAGCTCACGGGCAAATTTGCGAACGGAAGGCGATGCATGCGGCAGGCTGCGCGAGGAAACGGCAGACCCGAAGGCAGCCGTTGGCGACACGCGCGGGTGGCTTGTGCTGCTCTGAGCCGAGGCTGCTGGCGCTTTGGCGGCAGCGGCGGGTTCGCCCTCTGCCTTGTCAGCCTTGCTGTCTGCCGGTTGACTTTGTGCTTTGTCGCCAGCCGGTGCCGGCGCCGGTTTGCCCGCCGCTCCACTGGCTTTGAGGGTGACTATTGCGGTGCCTTTGGCGACTTTATCGCCGACCTTAACCAGCACCGCCTCGACTTCGCCTTCATCGGAAGACGGAATCTCCATGGATGCCTTGTCGGATTCGACCGTAATCAGGCTTTGCTCCTGCGAAACCTTGTCGCCCGCCGCTACCAGCACTTCGATGACTTCGACTTCGCTGAAATCGCCGATATCGGGAACGGTCACTTCAACAGTGCCGCTCTGACTGGCCTGAGCACTCTGCGCATCTTCTTGAGCGTCAGCGTCATGAGAATCGTCAGCCGCCTTTGCCTTGTCATCCGAGCGTTGCGCAGCAGCGTCCTGGGTTTCGGCCTCTTTCTCCTGGCTGGCTGCAGCCTGCTGATCCGCGCCCTTATCTGAGCCGGCATCGCCTGCCGCCTCCAGGGTCAGAATGACCTTGCCTTCGGCCACTTTGTCGCCGACCTTGACGTTGATATCCTTGACCACGCCGGCAGCGGACGATGGAATTTCCATGGAAGCCTTGTCAGACTCGACCGTGATCAGGCTTTGTTCTTCCTTGATGGTATCGCCCGGCGCAACCAGCAGCTCAATGACTTCAACTTCACTGAAGTCGCCAATGTCCGGAACCTTGATTTCGATTACATTGCTCATAATGATCTGCCTTATGCGTGGTGAGGATTGGCTTTGTTGATATCAATGCCATATTTCTGAATGGCTTCGCTCACTTTCGATTTGTCGATGGTGCGGTCGTCGGCCAGCGCCTTGAGCGCTGCCAGCACAACGAAATGGCGATCCACCTCGAAATGCTCACGCAACTTGTAACGGAAGTCGGAACGACCAAAGCCGTCCGTACCCAACACCCGGTAAGTGCGCCCTTTAGGCATAAAGTCACGCACCTGGTCGGCAAACAGTTTCATGTAATCGGTCGAGGCAACGATCGGACCATCGGTCGCGCTCAGTTGCTGCGTGATATACGGCACTTGCGGTTTGCCGTCTGGATTGAGCAGGTTGTGACGATCCACATCCAGCCCTTCGCGACGCAGTTCGGTAAAGCTGGTCACGCTCCAGACATCGGAAGAAATATCCCAATCCTGCTTGAGCAGTTCCTGGGCCTTGATGACTTCGCGCAAAATCGTACCCGAACCCATCAACTGGACATGCTGCTTGCCGCCCGTGGTCGATTGCAGTTTATACATTCCCTTGATGATGCCTTCGGCGTCACCCTCTTTCAGGCCGGGTTGCGCGTAGTTCTCATTCATCAGTGTAATGTAGTAATACACATTTTCCTGATCTTCCACCATCCGCTTTAAGCCATGCTGCATGATCACAGCGACTTCGTGCGCAAAGGTCGGATCGTAGCTGACGCAGTTGGGAATGGTCGATGACAGAATATGGCTGTGGCCGTCTTCGTGTTGCAAACCTTCGCCATTGAGCGTGGTACGACCCGCCGTGCCGCCCAGCAGGAAGCCGCGGCTTTGCATATCGCCTGCGGCCCAGGCCAGATCGCCGACACGCTGGAATCCGAACATCGAGTAATAGATGAAGAACGGAATCATGATCCGGTTGTTGGTCGAATACGATGTCGCCGCCGCAATCCATGAAGCAAAGGCACCCGCCTCGTTGATGCCTTCCTGCAGCAACTGGCCGTTAGCCGATTCCTTGTAGTACATCACCTGGTTCTTGTCTACCGGTGTGTACTTCTGGCCTTCAGGCGCATAAATGCCGATTTGCCTGAACAGGCCTTCCATTCCGAAGGTGCGTGATTCGTCGGCCAGAATCGGTACCACCCGCTCGCCCAGTTGTTTGTCACGCAACAGTTGATTGAGGAAACGTACAAAGGCCTGAGTGGTGGAAATCTCCCGACCCTCGCTGGTTGGCTCCAGCACCGCCTTGAATACGTCCAGCGCAGGGACCTTCAGTTTTTCGTCGGCCTGTGGGCGACGACGCGGGTAATAGCCACCGAGTTTTTCGCGATGTTCGCGCAGATATTTCATTTCCGGCGAATCTTCAGCCGGCTTGTAATACGGCAGGTCTTCGAGCTGCTCATCAGTGACCGGGATGTTGAAGCGATTGCGGAAATCGCGCAGGGAATTGATATCCAGTTTTTTCTGCTGGTGCGCCGGATTCTGACCCTGCGCGACCGAGCCAAGCCCATAACCCTTGATGGTTTTGGCCAGAATAACCGTAGGCTGACCCACGGTATTCTGCGCCGCATCAAAGGCCGCGTACACTTTGTAAGGGTCATGGCCCCCACGATTCAGACGCCAGATTTCCTCGTCGCTCATGCGGCTGACCATCTCCAGCAAGCGAGGATCCTTGCCGAAGAAGTGCTCGCGCACGTAAGCGCCATCGTTTGCCTTGCAGGCCTGGTATTCACCGTCGACAGTTTCCTGCATTACCTTGCGCAGGATACCGTCCTTGTCGCGTGCCAGCAGCGGATCCCAATAGCCGCCCCAAATAAGCTTGATGACGTTCCAGCCGCTGCCGCGGAACTCGCCTTCCAGCTCCTGAATGATTTTGCCGTTGCCTCGCACCGGACCGTCCAGGCGCTGCAGGTTGCAGTTGATCACAAAGATCAGGTTGTCCAGCTTCTCGCGTGCCGCCAGGCTGATCGCACCCAGGGATTCGGGTTCGTCCATTTCGCCATCGCCGCAAAAGACCCACACTTTACGGTTGCTGGTATCCGCGATACCGCGCGCATGCAGATATTTAAGGAAGCGGGCCTGATAAATGGCCATCAACGGGCCCAGGCCCATGGAGACGGTCGGAAACTGCCAGAATTCCGGCATCAGCTTGGGGTGCGGATAGGACGGCAGACCTCTGCCGCCGACTTCCTGGCGGAAGTTGTCCAGTTGATCTTCGCTCAGGCGGCCTTCAATATAGGCGCGGCCATATACGCCGGGAGATGAATGCCCCTGGAAATACACCAGGTCGCCGCCATGGTTTTCGCTTTCAGCATGCCAGAAATGGTTCTGTCCGCAACCGAACATGGTTGCCAGCGAAGCGAATGAGGCGATATGACCACCCAGATCGCCGCCATCTTCAGGGTTGTGCTTATTGGCCTTGACAACCATGGCCATCGCGTTCCAGCGGATATAGGAACGGATACGCTCTTCCATGGCGATATTGCCGGGATGACGCGGCTCCAGCCCCGGAGGGATGGTGTTGACATACGCGGTATGGGGAGAATAAGGGATATTCGAGCCGGACCTGCGCGCCAGATCGGTGAGCTGCTCCAGCAGAAAGTGTGCGCGTTCGGGGCCTTCCCTGTCCAGCACGGCTTCCAGAGAGTCGAGCCATTCCTGGGTTTCTACGGTATCCACATCTGTGGATTTGCCTGTCTGAGCTTTATCTGACGTAGACATTGAGTTCTCCATATCAATTTTCTATGTTGGCCACCGCACGCTTCGTGTTTATGTAACCATACCATTTTCGGTGTCGCGCACACCCCTTTTGGGTCCGGTGTACACGGGACTGCTGTCCATTCTAAAAGAGCCTCGCGCCTGTGACAAGGAATATTTTATATAATGATATTGAATTTTATAATATGAAATTTGCATTGCAGCGCAACATGCATTTAATGACAAAACTGACGCTCTTGCTGTGATTTTGCATCTAACTCCTTTAAAATGTCAGCGTTATGAATTGTGACCAATAGCATGCCCGAATTACCAAGCAAATCTTTGCTGACCTCGTCTTTTTACGATAGTGCAAAATTCAGGAAACGCGGCCTGTACTGGATCACCCCCGTTTTTGTTCTGGTGCTGTATCTGCTGGTCATGGCCGGTTTTTTCTGGCTCCAGCGGCTGCATAGCGAAAGCGTCATGTTTGTCACCATGGACGAAGAAACCCGGCAGCAGCGCCTGCTATTCTTTGTCATCGCCCTCTCCCTCATTATTATTATCAGTCTGCTCGCTCTGTGGCGCTATACGCGTTTTCGCGCACATGCCGAAGCTGCCCTGCAGGCTGAAACCAGCTTTCGTCGCGCCATGGAAAACTCCATGTCCACCGGCATGCGCGTGCTGGACATGCAGGGACGCATCGCTTACGTGAACCCGGCATTCTGCCGCATGATGGGCTGGAACGAAGCTGATCTGCTGGGTAAAAGCACCCCTTTTCCCTATTGGGTGCCGGGCCGCTATGACGAACACCAGCGCACGCTGGATATTCTCATGTCAGGCAAAACCCCCAGTACCGGACTGGAAGTCGAAGCCCAACGGCGTGATGGTTCACGTTTTACATCCCGCATGTATGTGTCGGCCCTGCGCGATCCCAACGGTGAACAAATCGGCTGGATGACCTCCATGACCGACATTACCGAACCCAAGCGCGTGCGCGAAGCGCTGGCTGCCGCACATGAGCGCTTCATGACGGTGCTCGAAGGCCTGGATGACGCCATCTCTGTCGTGGCCGATACCGTCAACGGACGCGAACTGCTGTTTGCCAACCGGACCTACCGGCGCCTGTTCGGCTCGCAGCCACAGGGGCATGCCGAACTGCTGGCCGGACGCCGCGGCCGTTTTACCGAAGACTCAATCGAACAGTATGCGCCCAGCGTCAACAGCTGGTTCGAGGTTCAGCACCGCATGCTGGTCTGGACAGATGGCCGGCGCGTGCGCCTGCAGGTGGCGCGCGATATTACCGAAAGGCGCAAGCACGAAGAAGAGTCGCGCAACCAGCAGGAAAAAATCCAGCTCACCAGCCGCCTGACCACCATGGGGGAGATGGCCTCTTCACTCGCGCACGAACTGAACCAGCCGCTGACGGCCATCGCCAACTACAATATGGCCGCCGTCGCCATGGTCAAGTCAGGTCGCGCCACCAATGAGTCGTTACTCTCGGCACTTGAAAAAGCGGCCAACCAGGCCGAACGCGCCGGCAAGATCGTCAGCCGTATCCGTGAATTCGTCAAGCGCAGCGAGCCGCGCCGCCAGCGCGTGCCGGTCGAAGAGATCGTCGAGCATGCGCTGGATTTTGCGGAAATCGACGCGCGCAAACGCCAGATCCGCATTGACGCCATTATTCCCGATCATATTCCCCATGTGCTGGCTGACCCCATTCTGATTGAGCAGGTTTTGCTCAATCTGGTCAAAAATGGCCTGGAAGCCATGAATCATACGGAATACGATCTGCTTACCGTGGAAATCAAACTGCAAAGTCCGCTGGTCGAATTCATCGTCACGGATCGCGGCCACGGAATCAAGGAACCCGAACGTTTGTTTGAACCCTTTTTCAGCACCAAATCAGAGGGGCTGGGAATGGGGCTTAATATATGCCGGACCATTATCGAGTCGCATCACGGCAGACTTTGGGCACAGGCAAATCCCGAAGGAGGTACTCTCTTTCATTTCACGCTGCCCTGCGCTCCACAAGAGCCCAATGAATTACCCATTACAGAGGAATTAACCGTATGAACAACTCAAGCAGCATTGTATATATCGTAGACGACGACGAAGCGGTACGGGATTCGTTACGCTGGCTTCTGGAAGCCAACGGCTATCAGGTTGTCGCATTTGACAGCGCAGAGAAGTTCCTCGAAAGCTACAACCCGAACATCGTCAGCGTGCTGATCGCCGACGTGCGCATGCCTGGCATGTCGGGCCTGGAGTTGCAGGAAACCCTGGTGGCGCGCAAGGCCACCATACCGGTGGTCTTCATCACCGGTCATGGCGACGTGCCGATGGCCGTATCCACCATGAAAAAAGGCGCAGTCGATTTCCTGGAAAAACCATTTAATGAAGCCGATCTGCGCGAAATTATTGCGCGCATGCTTGAACAGGCGATCAACAACGCCTCTGAACAGCAGGCCCGTAAAAATCATGAAGAACTGATCGGCCGCCTGACTGCCCGTGAACAGCAAGTGCTGGAACGCATTGTTGCCGGCAGGCTGAACAAACAGATTGCCGACGACCTGAACATCAGTATCAAGACGGTCGAAGCACATCGTGCAAATATCATGGAAAAACTCGAGGTGACCACGGTCGCCGATTTAATGAAAGTCGCATTGGTCAAGTAGGACAACAGAAACAACATGACAGCACGTATTATCGATGGCAAACAGCTGGCCGAAAAACTCAAGCTGGAACTGGTTCCCCGTCTGGCCAGCCTGAAGGAACAGGGAATCGTTCCTTCACTGACTGTCATTCTTGTCGGCGACGACCCTGCCTCGCAGGTATATGTCAATCACAAGGCCAATACCTTCAATAAGCTGGGTCTTGTGTCCTCGGTGGAAACCTACCCGGCCACGATGACCGAAACCGAACTGCTTGCCCGTATTCAGACACTGAACAACGACGCCTCAGTCAATGGCATCCTGGTGCAACTGCCGCTGCCACCGCATTTCAATGCGGACACAGTCATCGAAGCGATTTCTCCGGCCAAAGACGTTGACGGTTTTCACGTGAGCAATGCCGGCGCGCTCATGATCGGTAAACCGACGTTCATTCCCTGCACTCCTTTTGGCGTCATGAAAATGCTGGAAGATCAGCAGGTGACCATTCGCGGTGCGGAAGCGGTTGTTGTGGGCGCCAGCAATATTGTCGGCAAACCCATGGCACTGCTGCTGCAAAAGGCAGGCGCCACCGTGACCATCTGCAATTCCAAGACCCGGGACCTGGGCGCCCAGACCCGGCGCGCAGATATACTGGTGGTAGCGACAGGCAAACCCGGCATGATCACAGGTGACATGATCAAACCCGGCGCCGTCGTCATTGACGTGGGCATCAATCGGGGCGAAGACGGCAAGCTGCGAGGGGATGTGGAGTTTGATACAGCCCGGGAAGTGGCCTCGGCCATTACGCCGGTTCCCGGCGGCGTCGGCCCCATGACGATTGTCATGCTGCTGCTCAATACCGTTCATGCAGCCGAAGAGCAGCACAAAAAACAGCACGCTTCACTATGACCCACATTCAGGATGTCCAGACCATGACCGAGACCGCTTGCGGCAACCCCTTACTTGCCCCGATTACCGAGCTGATCGATTACGCATCCATCCGCCCGGAGCATATTGAACCCGCCATCGGTCAGCTTCTTGCAGAAACACGCCAGGGCATAGAAACGCTGGTCAGTGCCGAGCGCGAGCCCGATTGGGACAATTTCATCGAACCCATGGAAACGCTGTCAAGCCGCTTGTGGCGCGCCTGGTCGGTCGCCGGGCACCTGAATTCCGTCATCAACACCGCAACGCTGCGCGAAGCGTACAACGCGATGCTGCCGGTCATCACCGAGTTCTCCAGCTGGATCGGCCTGAACCACGATCTGTTCAAGCGTTATCAGGCGGTTTCCGAGAGTGCGGCATTTGCACACTATACCCCCACCCGCAAGCGGATTATCGAACTGGCCTTGCGCGACTTCCGCTTAAGCGGTGTCGAACTCGAAGGCCAAAAGCGGGAACGCTATGCGCAACTGAACGAAGAGATTGCGCTCACGTCCCAGAAATTTTCCGAAAACGCGCTCGACGCCATGGACAACTGGCATTATCAGGTTGACGACGCCGCCATGCTTGAGGGTCTGCCCCAGGACGTGATTGATGCGGCGGCGCAAGCCGCTCGCGACGCGGCCGCCGAAACAGAAAAACCGGCGGGCCACGAGCATACCCAGGGGACCGATAATACTCAGACCGCTGGTAATACTCTGAACCCCGGCTGGCGATTTACGCTGAAGATGCCCTGCTATCTTCCTGTCATGCAGTACGCCAAAAACCCCACGCTTCGCGAAGCGCTTTACCGTGGTTATGCCACCCTGGCCTCGGAATTGGGCGACGTACAGTACGACAACTCCGCCGTGATCGAAAAACTGCTGGCCCTGCGCCTGGAAGACGCCCAATTGCTGGATTATGGTAATTTCGCGCAAATGCGGCTGCAAACCCGCATGGCGCAATCGGCCGACGAAGTCATTACCTTCCTGCGTGATCTGGCTGCAAAAGCGCGGCCCTTCGCACAGGCAGACGTCGCCGCCCTGCGCGAATTTGCTGCCAAAGAACTGGGCATGAACGAGCTGCAGCCCTGGGATTACACCTATGTGTCCGAACAGTTGCGACAGGCCCGCTATGCTTATTCCGACGAAGAAGTGCGCCAGTACCTGACCGAAGCCAATGTCATGAACGGGCTGTTTGGTGTGATCCGTACCCTGTTCGATATTGAACTCGTGCCTTTTGATGCACCGGTATGGCATGCCGATGTGCGCGTCTTCGAGGTACGTGAACAGGGCCGCTCCATCGGCTTCCTGTACACCGACCTGTACGCCCGCAAGGGTAAGCAAAGCGGTGCGTGGGTAGACAGCGAGCGCAGCCGGCACGTGACCGACACTCTGAACATCATGCCGGTTGTCTATCTCAATTGCAATTTTTCACGCCCGCAGGGCGACAAACCGGCCCTGCTCACGCACGATGACGTCATTACGCTGTTTCACGAATCGGGCCACGCGCTGCACGCGCTGCTGTCCAAAGTCGATGAGCCGGCTGCCTCGCCTTTTGCCAGCGTCGAATGGGACGCCATCGAATTGCCTTCGCAATTCATGGAAAATTTCACCTGGGAATGGCCCGTCTTTCGCAGCATGGCGATTCACTGGCAAACCGGCAAACAAATGGACAAGGCCTTATTCGATCGCCTGCTGTCCGCCAAAAATTTCCAAAGCGGCATGCAGATGGTGCGCCAGATCGAATTCTCTTTATTCGATATGCTGATCCATACCCGCGAGAAACCGCTGTCCATTACAGCAGTCATGGAGATTCTCACGCAAGTGCGTCAGGAAGTATCGGTCATTATGCCGCCATCCTGGAACCGCTTTGCGCATAATTTCTCGCATCTGTTTGCCGGCGGCTATGGCGCAGGCTATTACAGCTACAAATGGGCCGAAGTGCTGTCGGCCGATGCCTACAGTCTGTTTGAAGAACAGGCAGATGAGACACACGGAACATTGAGTCCGCAAATTGGTCAATCCTTCAAGGATAATATTCTTGCCGTTGGGGGCTCGCGCCCTGCGGCCGAATCCTTTGAAGCATTTCGTGGCCGGGGCCCATCCCCGGAAGCGCTGTTGCGTCACAGTGGGCTGATTGCCGACGCGACCGCGTGATTGTTATGACAGGAAGTATCATGCGTGTTTGCCGAACCCTTTTGCTGGCCGTCGCCAGCAGCCTTGCCGCTCACAGCGCCCTCGCCCAGTCCATTCCAATGGTGCCGGGCGCGGCGCAGGTACAGCGCCCGACCACAATCTATCCGATAGCCAATCACCTGCCCGATCTGTCATTCTCGTTGAATGCCAGCGAGGGCAAGACGCTGACCGAACAGGCCGTCAAAGGCAAAGTGGTCATGCTGTTTTTCGGCTATGCAAGCTGCCCGGACATTTGCCCCACGACCATGGCGCAACTGTCTGAGGTCATGCAGCAGCTGGGCGATAAGGCCCGCGAAGTACAGATTCTGTTTATCAGTGTGGATCCGCATCGCGATACGCCGGAAGTACTGCAGGCCTACGTCAACGCCTTTAACAACGGCGCCATCGGCCTGACCGGATCAGAGCAGCAGATTGCCACCGTGGCGCGTCGCTACAGAGTGGCCTATCAGATCAGCAAACCCAAGGATTCCAGCAACCCGGAATCCTATGAAGTCATGCATGGCCGTGGTATTTATGTGTTCGACAAAGAAGGTCATGCCCGCTATCTGGCCTCAGACAGCGAAACGCCGGAACAACTCACAGACAAAATCCGCAGCCTGCTCTGACACTGCATCGTCGCGCCAGCGGCCCCACATCTGGAAAACACGCGCCTGTTCGGGCAGGTCGCGTGTTCGCAGGCATCAATCCGGACATTTTGTTAAACTGAATCTCACTTGTCATTCCATTCTCATTTTATCGGAAAGCTATGATCACACTACACCATTTGGAAGCCTCGCGTTCGTTCCGCATTATCTGGCTGCTGGAAGAACTCGAACTGAGTTACCAAATAGAGCGACACGAGCGACATCCCGAAACCATGCGTGCGCAAAGCTCGCTCAAAGCGATTCATCCACTAGGCAAAGCGCCGGTGCTGCATGACAATGGCTTTACACTGATCGAGTCCGGCGCCATTATCGAATATCTGCTTAACCGTTACGACAATCGCGGCCTGCGTCCACCCATCTGTTCGGAAGACTACCTGCGCTATTCGCAATGGATGCATTTTGCCGAAGGCTCATTGATGCCGCCAGCTCTGCTCACACTGGTGCTCAACAAAATGGCCAATGCACGGGTGCCGTTTTTTGCACGTTCCATCGTGAAAAAAACTGTCAATGCGACCCTCGATGGTTTTGTCATCCCCGATCTGAATGTAAAACTGGACTTTCTGGATACGGAACTGGGCACGACAGGCTGGTTCTGTGGCAGCCACTTCAGCGCCGCTGATATTCAAATGGGATTCGCGCTGCAGGTGCTGCATGGTCGTGGCCTTGTGGGTGATCATCTGAGCAATATCAAGGCCTTTCTTGAAGCTATTCGCCTGCGCCCGGCTTACCAGCGTGCCAAAGAAAAAGCAGGCTTGCTCACGCTTTCATTGCCGGGCAAGAATGAGTTTCAGGAACCCACCGTTGCACCTGCGCAGCCGTCTGCCGACAGCACGGCTACGGCGCCGGCGGACGATAGCAAGCGTTAAAAAAGCCGGCTCGCAGTACGCGTCCGGCCAGATGTGGGAACTGAAGCAGCCATCTGTAAATGAATTGACGTAGCATTCCATGTGTCCTGGGTCTCATCCGTCGAGCCCGGGCCTTCAAAGGCCGCGGGGATCCCACCCCGCTCACTTTCTCAGTGGCCCAGATAGGCCTTGCGCACCGCGTCGTTCACAAGCAGGTTCGCGCCCGTGTCCGCCAGAACCACCCGACCTGTTTCCAGCACATACCCGCGATCAGCCACTTTAAGGGCCTTGTGCGCGTTCTGCTCTACCAGAAAGACGGTCACGCCCTGCTCTCGAATAGTCTGGATGATCTCAAAAATCTGGGCAATGATCAGCGGCGCCAGACCCAGCGTCGGTTCATCCAGCAGCAGCAGACGGGGTCGGCTCATCAACGCACGACCGATCGCCAGCATTTGCTGCTCACCGCCTGACATGGTGCCAGAGCGTTGCGAGGCTCGTTCCTTCAAACGCGGGAACAATCCAAATACATGTTCAATACCCTGCTCGATCTGCTCGCGCGACAGAAAAAACCCACCCATCTTCAGGTTATCCAGCACAGTCAGGTCCGGGAAAACCCGCCGACCTTCGGGAGACACGGCAATGCCCCGACGCATGATCAGCGAGGTGGGTTCGGCCGTAATCTCTTCACCCAGAAAATGAATTGAGCCCGACGACGCCCTGGGATTGCCGCAAAGCGTCATCAGCAACGTTGTTTTGCCGGCACCGTTGGCGCCGATCAGGGTGACGATTTCCCCTTCCTTCACTTCAAGCGACACGGAATCAAGCGCCTGGATGGCACCGTAGTGTGTACTTACATTATCCAGCGTCAGCATCTTATTCTTCCCCCAGATAGGCCTTGATCACCCGCGGATCGGCACGCACCACGTCCGGCTCGCCGGTCACAATGGGTTTGCCGTGTTCCATCACCAGGATCCTGTCGGAGATTCCCATAATCAGGCTCATATCGTGCTCGATCAACAGCACGGACATATCGAATTCGCGGCGCAAACGGTTGATCAAGCCGGCCAGATCTTTTTTCTCCTGAGGGTTCAGGCCCGCGGCGGGTTCATCCAGCAACAATAGCGTAGGCTTGGTGATCATGCAGCGCGCAATCTCCAGCCGCCGCTGGTGACCATAGGCCAGGGTACCGGCCTCGCGATTGGCGTATTGGCGAATGCCCATGAAATCGAGCCAGAACAGCGCAGCTTCCATCGTCTTGCGCTCGGCACGGCGATAGGACGGTAAGTTAAGCAACCCGGCCAGAAAATTGGACTCATGCTGAGTATGCTGGGCCACCAGCAGATTTTCGAGGGTCGTCAGCTTCTTGAACAGGCGCACATTCTGAAACGTGCGCACCAGACCACGCTGGGCCACCTTGTGACTGGGCAGTCCCGTCAGCGGCTTGCCATGCAAATCAATATTGCCTTCGGTGGGTTTATAAAAACCGCTGATGCAGTTAAAAACCGTGGTTTTACCGGCACCGTTGGGGCCGATAATGGCAAACACTTCATTCTGTTGCACCTGCAGACTGACCGAATCAACGGCAAGCAAACCACCAAAGCGCATTTTCAGAGAATCGACACGCAGAACCGTTGCACTCATTTGCCTACCTCCACATGCGGGCGCTTCACAGGCAGCAGGCCCTGCGGACGCCAGATCATCATCAGCACCATCACCAGACCAAAGATCAGCATTCGGTACTCGGCAAACTGACGCGCCAGCTCAGGCAGCACGGTCAGGGCAATCGCGGCCAGAATCACGCCGATCTGCGAGCCCATGCCTCCCAGCACCACGATAGACAGAATCAGCGCAGATTCAATAAAGGTAAACGATTCCGGATTGACCAGGCCCTGCCTGGCCGCAAAGAAGGCGCCGCCGAAACCGGCAAACATGGCCCCAAGCGTAAACGCTGACAGCTTGATTTTGGTCGGGTTCATGCCCAGCGAGCGACACGCCACCTCGTCTTCTCGCAAGGCTTCCCAGGCGCGCCCCACCGGCATGCGGATCAAACGGGCTGAAATGATAAATGTAATAACCGCCAGCACCAGCGCCATCAGATACAGATAAATAACCACGTCGACCGTTTCAAATTTCCAGCCCATGAGCTGATGAAAGGTTTGCTCTCCTTCGGGTGCGCTGCGGGTCATTTCATAGCCGAACACAGACGGCTTGGGAATGCCCGAAATACCGTCAGGCCCGCCCGTGAAGCTGGTCATATTGGTCAGCAGTAAACGAATAATTTCACCGAACCCAAGCGTCACAATCGCCAGGTAGTCCCCCCGCAGGCGCAACACCGGGAACCCGAGCACGAAGCCGAACAGCGCAGCAAACAGGCCCGAGAGCGGCAACGCCTGCCAGAAACCCCAGCCTGCCCAGTGAAACAGCAAGGCATACGTATAGGCGCCCACCGCATAAAAGCCGACAAACCCCAGATCAAGCAGTCCGGCAAATCCGACAACGATATTGAGGCCCAGTCCCAGCATGACGTAAATCAGGACCAGCGTGGCAATATCGATCTGACCACGGTCACCAAAGAAAGGCCAGACCACCGCGATGACCAGCATAAGGGTAAAGAGCGCGAACATCCCTTTTTGCCCGATGACCGCGTCTTTGTCCGAGCGCAGCTTCTTTGCCGTCTGTATCTTCCTGCCCTTGAAGAGCAGTGGCTTGACCAGCTGCACGGCAAACACGATGGCCATGCCGATCAGTACCAGGCTCCAGTTGGGGACCAGGGTGGTACGAATGCCCTGGCGCACCAGGTCCAATCCGAAAATTGGCGTCAGCAGAATACCTGCCACCAGCGCCGCAATAATGGCATTATTTAGATTGCGCATCATACTTTTTCCACCTCCGGCTTACCCAGCAGCCCGGTTGGCCGGAACAGCAAAATCAGCACCAGCAACCCAAAAGCAACAATGTCCTTGTATTCGGAACCAATATAAGCAGCAGCCAGCGTCTCTGCCACACCCAGCAGCAGGCCGCCCAGAATGGCGCCCGGCACACTGCCGATCCCGCCCAGGACGGCAGCCGTGAAAGCCTTGATACCAGCAATAAAGCCGATAAAGGGATTCAGTTTGCCGATGGTCAACGCAATCAGCACTCCCCCTACCGCCGCAAGCACCGCACCCAGAATAAAAGTAAAGGAAATGACGCGATTGGTGTCAATCCCCAGCAGGCTGGCCATGTGCATGTCCTGTGAACACGCACGCGAGGCGCGCCCCATGCGGGAATGGCGGATAAAGAGCGTGAGTGCAATCATCAGCGCCAGCACGACGCCCATGATCATCAATCTCGAATAGGTCAGCGTGACCGCAAAGTCCCCGCCCATGTTGAACTGGAAAGAGCCCGACAGCAGGTTCGGTACGGCCATGTCGCGCGAGCCCTGGCCGATGGCGACCCAGTTCTGCAGAAAAATAGACATGCCGATCGCGGAAATCAGAGCGACCAGCCGGGGACTGCCGCGCAGGGGCCGATAGGCGATCTTCTCGACCGCATAACCATAAAACCCGGTAACCACGGCCGAGATCAGCAGCATGGCGATAATCACGACCGGTATCGGAATACCGTTATTGATTCCCATCGCCGACAGCGTGACCAGACCGACATAGGCACCGATCATGTAGATTTCACCGTGGGCGAAATTGATCATGCCGATAATGCCGTACACCATGGTGTAGCCAATGGCGATCAGGGCATAGATAGCACCGAGCGATAGCCCGTTGATCATCTGTTGAGTAAACTGAGGTAGAAATTCCTGCATTATGCGCTCCCCTTGCCGCTCCGCGCACTGATGGGATTGTGTCCCGACAGGGCGTTGGTCGCGATGTTCTTATTGGATGACGTCTGTGTGAATGTAAATCGTGTTGAAACCGGAACCGCAGTGAACCGCTGCGTCTGCACTGCTTTTCCGCACCAGGTGTTTATTGCAGATCATGCCTGAACACTGCGTGGCTGACCGAGATTCCACATCAGGATGCGAAATGGTGCAAGCAGCATGGCATTGATGGCCAGTTTGACACCCACGTCTCCGGTTGCCAGTGTGACCCAGGGTACATCGGTGCCTGCGAACGCGACCGCGAAAAACAGAAACGTATCGATAATGGCTGCGAGCCAACCTGCAATGAAGGGTGCTTTCCACCAGGACCCATTGCGCAGTTTGTCGAATACGAAGATATCAAGCAGCTGGGCAACCAGAAATGCACTGCCCGAAGCCAGAGCGATACGTGCATCGGCCAGCGCATAGGACACCAGGACGGCAAAGACAAAGCCGATAGAGACGACTCGCCGGGCGGGCCCGGGGCCAAAACGCCGGTTCAGAAGATCCGTGACCAGAAAACAGACCGGATAGGTAATGGCACCCCAGGTCAACCACGCGTTAATATGAAACTGCGGCTGAACCAGGACGTTGGAGGAAACGATAATCAATCCCATGATGGCTACCGCCAACAAGGTTTGATTGGTCGTCATTTTGTCAAATCTGGCAATCATCATCTTATTTCTTTCCTGTATCCGTAACGGTCGAGCCGGCTGCGGACTCCCGCGCCATCTCGGCTGCCCGGTCATTGGCTGCCTGCATGGCCGCCTGTACCAATCCTGTAAAATCGCCCTGCTCGAAACGGGCTAATGCGGCCGCGGTCGTTCCGCCGGGCGAGGTCACTTTTTCACGCAACCGCGCTGGTGAGTCCTCTGAGTCAGCGGCCAGCAGGCTGGCCCCCTTCAGGGTCGCCAGCGCAAGGCGGCGGGCCTGATCCTGGTCTAGGCCCAGTTGTATACCGCCCGCCATCAGCGATTCGATAAAGAGAAACACATAGGCGGGGCCGCTACCGGAGAGCGCCGTCACGGCGTCCAATTGCGACTCCTGCCCGACCCAGACCGCTGCGCCGACCGAACTGAGCACGCGTTCTGCCAGTTCCCGATCTGCTTCGGGAACGGTTGGCACCGCATACAGGCCGGTTACGCCCTGACGGATCAGCGCAGGCGTATTGGGCATACAACGAATAAGGCGGGCGCTGCGAGCGGCATCGGCCCCGTTCAGCCAGTCAGACAACAACGCGGTTGTCAGGCCGGCCGCAATACTGATTACCAGCGTGTCGTCCCGCAAAAACACGCGCGAGGCCTGTACTGCCTGCTGCATGATTTGGGGTTTGACGGCGTATATCCAGATTTTGTATTGGCTCAGGCTTTCCGAAGCCTGCTCGGCTGTGGGTATACCTTTTTCTTCCCAGGCGGCCCGTGTGGCCGGATTGGGATCAACCACAAGCAGGTCTTGTGGCTGGCAAAGATTACCAAGCAAACCGCCCAGCATGGCACCTGCCATATTGCCGCCGCCGATAAAAGCGATAGTCAGAGAATTTTTCATGGTCAGCGATTGTACTCTGCTAATGCCTGCCCGCACATCCGAAAATACGCTAAGTCAGACAAAAAAACATGCAAACGGGTGATTTTATAGGGCTTTCACCACAAAATCACGACACCCCTATGACTTAGGGATAGTCACTATTCTGTAACAAACGAGTCATACTATAATGCCGTTTATCACTGCCTGCTTTTAAAACCACGGCACTCATCTCTCGGAGAACTCCATCATGCGCTTCACGATCCGCACCCTATCCCTGGCCTGCATCATGTCCCTTGCCAGCATCAGCGCCCACGCGGCCACCGATGTCACGTTCTGGCATTCCATGGAAGGGCCGCTGGGTGAACGAGTCAACGATATTGTCAAGGATTTCAATGCATCCCAGAAGGACTATGTGGTCAAGGCAACCTACAAGGGTAATTATGGAGAATCCATGAACGCCGGTATTGCCGCCTACCGTGCCGGACAGGCACCGGATATCCTGCAGGTATTCGAAGTAGGCACGGCGACCATGATGTACTCCAAAGGCGCCATCGTACCCGTTCAGGAAATGGCCGAAAAAGCCGGCAACCCACTGGATCCAAAAGCCTTTGTCCCCGGTATCGCGGGCTACTATTCAGATACCAATGGAAAACTGGTCTCCATGCCATTTAACAGCTCCACGCCTATCATGTATTACAACAAGGATCTGTTCAAGAAGGCCGGCCTGGATCCGGAAAAAGGACCGAAAACCTACGCCGATATCGAAGCCTTTGGCAAGAAGCTCAAAGCGGCTGGCGTCGAATGTGGCTACACGACATCATGGCCGGCCTGGGTACTGATTGAAAACTTCGCCGCTCTGCACAATGTGCCTTACGCCTCCAAGGACAACGGTTTTGGCGGCCTGGATACCCGGATCGATCTGCACTCGGACGCATTCCTGAAGCACTTCGAATTCCTGAGCAAAATGTCCAAGGAAGGCACATTCACTTACGGTGGTCGCGGCGATGATGCCAATGCACTCTTTACGTCCGGCAAATGCGCCATGTTTACGGGTTCCAGCGGCTCTCGCGCCAACATCCTGAAAAACGGCAAGTTTGAATTCGGCGTGACCAAACTGCCCTATTACGACAATGTCGTCAAAGCCCCTCAGAACAGCGTGATCGGTGGTGCCTCGCTGTGGGTGTTCTCTAAAAAATCACCTGAGGTCTACAAAGGTGTCACTGCGTTCTTCCACTACCTGACCAAACCCGAAGTGGCCGCCAAATGGCACCAGGATACCGGTTATGTACCCGTGGTCAAAGCTGCCTACGACGCTACCAAGGCATCCGGCTACTACGAGAAGAACCCTGGTACCGACGTGCCGTTCGAGCAGTTGAACGTCGAAACGACCGCCCAGTCACGTGGCGTGCGCCTGGGCTTCCTGCCACAAATCCGTGACATCGAGGAAGGTGTGATGGAATCCATGTTTGGCGGCAAAGTCTCAATCAAAGATGGCGCAGCGGACATGGAAAAACGCGCCAACGAACTGCTGGTTCGTTTTGAAAACGGCAATAAATAATCGGCGGTAAGTAGCAAAACAGCGAGGGCTGACACATCACCCTCGCTGTTTTTTTTACTGCTACGGATTGGGTCGGATCGTCCTCCCGCCACTGCATCGGAATGTTCTCATGGAAAAACGCGTTGTTTTCAACCATAAACTGCTGCCTTACCTGTTACTTGCCCCGCAACTGATTATCACGATTGTTTTTTTCTTTCTGCCTGCCGGCCAGGCCATCTGGCAATCGTTTTTTATCGAATCGGCCTTTGGCGGCGATCAACAATTCGTCGGTCTGGACAATTACACCAGCCTGTTCGGCAACAGCACTTATCATTCCTCCTTCTGGGTCACTCTGCTGTTTTCGGGGCTGGTCGCGATCATCGGACTGTCCGTCTCGCTGGTGCTGGCAGTCATGGCCAATCGCGTCGTCCGTGCCGCTGGCGCGTATAAGACCTTGCTGATCTGGCCTTATGCCGTCGCGCCCGCCGTAGTGGGCGTGTTGTGGGCGTTCCTGTTTTCGCCCGCCGTGGGAACGCTGGCAGTGTATATGAGCAATCTGGGCATCAGCTGGAACCCGCGTCTGAACTCCACCGACGCCATGACACTGGTTGTGATAGCCGCAGTGTGGAAACAGATTTCCTACAATTTTCTTTTTTTTCTGGCCGGGCTGCAGTCAATACCGACATCGCTTCTTGAGGCTGCTGCCATAGACGGGGCCAGCCCGTTCCGGCGTTTTCGCACCATTGTCTTTCCCTTACTGTCGCCAACGACCTTCTTTTTGCTGGTCATCAATATTGTGTATGCGTTTTTCGAAACGTTCGCGATTATCGATACGACGACACAGGGCGGCCCGGGTGTATCGACCAACATTCTGGTCTACAACGTTTATAAAACTGCATTCAAATCTTTCGACTATGGTTCCTCCGGCGCGCAGTCGGTGATCCTGATGATGATTGTCATTCTGCTGACAGTGATCCAGTTCCGCTATGTCGATCGCAAGGTCCAGTACTAAGGAGAGACGCACTATGATTGAACGACGCCCCTTGCTGGATATGCTGGCCCACCTGATTCTGATTATCGGACTGGTGGTGGTTGCATTCCCCCTTTACGTTGCCATTGTGGCCTCGACCCAGACAGCCCAGGAAGTGGCTAATGCGCCGATGTCGCTGCTGCCCGGCAGTCACTTTATTGAAAACTACAAGACTGCCCTGCTCGGCGGCTCCAGCAGCGCACCGGTCAGCGTGGGCCATATGCTGTGGGTCAGCTTCGTGACCGCCATGACGATCGCCGTAGGCAAAATCGCAATCTCCATGCTGTCGGCCTTTGCCGTGGTCTATTTTCGCTTTCCGTTTCGCATGCTGTGTTTCTGGATGATTTTCATCACCCTGATGTTGCCCGTGGAAGTACGTATTTCGCCTACGTTTGAAGTAGTCGCGGGGCTGGGTCTGACTAACACCTATGCAGGCCTGACGCTGCCGCTGATTGCCTCGGCCACGGCAACCTTTCTGTTCCGGCAATTTTTTCTGACCGTGCCCGATGAACTGATCGAAGCAGCACGAATAGACGGGGCCGGACCCTTGCGTTTTTTCCGCGATATTCTGCTCCCCTTATCAAAAACCAGCATCGCTGCCCTGTTCGTAATCCAGTTCACGTATGGCTGGAATCAGTACCTGTGGCCTCTGGTCATGAAAACCACAGATGACATGACACCGATCGTCGTGGGCATCCGGACCATGATCGGCGGCGGCGACAGCGTGACCGACTGGAATATTGTGATGGCCACAGCGCTGCTGGCCATGATCCCGCCCGGATTGGTCGTTGTGCTGATGCAAAAATGGTTCGTCAAGGGTCTTGTGGACACCGAGAAATAAAGGATTACTTAGATGGCAACACTTCAATTGAACGATATCAGGAAAACCTATCCCGGCAATGTCGCCGTGATTCACGGGGTAGATATCGATGTGCAGGACGGCGAATTCATTGTGATCGTCGGTCCCTCAGGCTGCGGCAAGTCCACCCTCATGCGTATGGTTGCAGGTCTTGAGACGGTCACTGCCGGCCAGATCCTGATCGACGGCGCCGTGGTCAATGAGCTGGAGCCGGCCGAGCGCGATATCGCCATGGTCTTTCAGAACTATGCCCTGTATCCGCATATGTCGGTATACGAGAACATGGCGTATGGGCTGAAAATCCGCAAGCTGACCAAAGAACAGATCAATGAGCGCGTACAGCAGGCTGCTGCAATTCTGGAACTAAGCCAGTTGCTGCAACGCCGGCCCAAACAGCTGTCGGGCGGCCAGCGCCAGCGCGTAGCCATGGGCCGCGCCATCGTGCGGGATCCAAAGGTCTTTCTGTTTGACGAGCCGCTGTCCAATCTGGATGCCAAACTGCGCGTGCAGATGCGACTGGAAATCCAGAAACTGCATCGCCGGCTGCGCACGACCAGTTTATATGTCACGCATGATCAGGTCGAAGCCATGACGCTGGCCGATCGCATGGTGGTAATGAATAAGGGCGTCGCGGAACAAATCGGCACGCCGATCGAGGTGTTCGAAAAACCGGCCACGACCTTTGTGGCGGCATTTATCGGTTCCCCGCCGATGAACCTGATCCCCGTCTCGGTGACAGCCGAGGGTCTGATTAAAACCATGGACGGACAACAAATGTCCATTCCCGCCGGACAGATTCCCGAACGCGCGCGTGGCAAAAACATCATTCTGGGATTTCGCCCTGAACACGTTACGCTTAATCAACCCGGTATTCCGCTGGTGATTGAAATGATCGAAATTCTGGGTTCGGAAAAACTCATTCACGCAAGAGTGGGCGAGACACTGGTCGTGATTCGCTGCGATGTGCACGATGCGGGGTCGACCCATTACACGCTAGGCGACACCATTGATGTCGGACCGGACACCCGTCATCCGCTGCATTGGTTCGATCCGGAAACAACACGGCGAATAGACTAGGCAGCAATGCTAACCATGGCACATAACAACAAACAACCACCAGCGCCAGCAAACGTTCAAACACTCAGGAGCGGATGGAGCGGAAACGAAAAGGACTGAGTCTGGTTCAATACCAAACTCAGTCCTTAACCAACTAATCAGGCCTAACAGTCAAGCTTTAGTGGGGCAGCTCAATGAACCGCCCCCCTATTGCCGGCCATCAGGCTAAGCGTTTATTTGGTATCTCTGTCCACATAAACATCACCATAGGCCAAAGGCTGGCCTTTTTCCAGTCGCTCTTTGATGTTCGTACCGACATCAAATTCAAACCCCGCCTGAATGTGCTTTTCAGGCGCGTCGGGTGCGACGATCTGCTTGCCATCCATCTTCAGGGCTGAATGGTTTGCAGTGAGCCCGACCGGACCCTGATCGTTTTCAATCTTATGCACGTAGTAGCCATCTCCTTTGGCCTGCGCGCTGACACCGGCGATCGTCCCGTTTTCCCAGTCCTTCTTCAGGCCTTCCAGCACTTTGCCGGGTTCGTACGGAGTGAAGCTGCCTGCGCCAGAGGCGGCCAGATTCAATGTGCCTTCATGCGTGACCGATTGTGTACCCTGGGTAGTCACGTTGCCGGCAATATGACCTGTCACCTGATTCGCCGTCAGGCTATCGCCCTTGAACGTCAGGTCTTTGCCTGCCTGAATATCAAGATGACCGGCGCTTGAATGGCCTGCCGTGTTTGACTCGTTACGGGCAACATCGATATTGAGCGAGGCGCTGCCCGCAGCCGGTGTCCAGACCTGATCCTTCACACCGCCCGACAAATTCAAAGCAAAACCGGTATTAGTATGATGATCAACATTGGCGCCGGCAGAAACAGACACATTGCCGTCGGTGCGAATAGCCACGTCCTGGCCATTGACCTTGGTCGCCACAATATCGACCCCGTTCTTGCCATCAAGCCTAATGGTATCGGCATTGACAGTGCTGACTTTATGAGCCAGCTTTTTGCCGTGCGCAACATTCAGGTGCCCGCCCAGATTGAGGCTGCTCACATTTGCGCCGATGCCGACGTTGGCGCCGACATCCACACTGACATGCTTGCCTTGCTCCTGAACGCCGGTCAGCACGATTTTGTCGCCTTTAGCGTTCAATGAACCGACATTGATCTCGGTTCCCTGAATATGCAGATCGCCCTGGCTACCCAGATTCAGCTCCTTGGCATGGATGGCCGGCGCGATGCCCGTTTTCTGGCGGCTGTTATGGCCGTTCGCAGACACGGCAACATGAATGGACGGCACTGCCGCACCGGCAGCCGGAATGACCAGCCCGCCGATACCCACCTTGGCATCGAAACCACCGGCGCGCTTGGTGTCCGTATTGTCGGCCTGACTCAGCACCAGATTTTTGCCAGCGGTCATATTGACCGTGCCGGACGAGTTGATATCCGCCTGGCTGTGCAGATCATCCTGCGCATGGACGTTGACGCTGGCGCTATTGATCTCGGTTTTGACTGCCTTGGCCGAATTTTCTTTCTCGTGCTGGAAGTTGGCAGCCACATCCAGCGATAGGTTCACGGAGTTGTAATCCTTGGTGGAGGCGTTGATGCCCACACTGCCGCCACCGTGATTGTCCACAAAGCCCTGTTCGTTGTAAGCAGAGCCCAGCTCCAGATTGCCGCCGCTCAAATTGACCTCGTCCTTGCCGTTGTAGATTGTACCCTCATCGTGCAACTTGTTTTTGGCATCCACATTGACAACCGTGGCATCCAGTTTCGTCCCCTGGACGACGGTATCCTTGCTGTCGCGGCGACCGCCCTGCCCGCTGATACCGACCCCGACGGCCAGGCCTTTGTCAAAGCCCAGGTTCACGTCAACGCCAGCATGTACCGATGCATCTACGGCTGACCCCGTTCGACCACCCGCGGCGGCCTGATGCGAGATATGATCGGCCGATTCGTTGATCGTCACGCCACTGATATGCGTGCCCTGATGAGCGATCTCATGTCCTTTGAGGCTGACGTCTTTTCCGGCTGCAATCTGCGTGCCCTTGACGGTGGAGTCGGTTGCGGTGTCGTCCTTATGTTTGACATCCAGTGCCAGGCCGATGCTGACCCCTTTTTCGTTAACCCCGCCAGACAACGTAAGCGTAGCGCCGGTATCCGTTTTCCTTGTGCTTTCCATATCATGCTGGGCGGTCGTTGTGATGGAGGAACCTTGCAATCCGACATTACCCTGCGAACTTTCAATCCGGCTTCCAGCCACGGCAATATGGTCACCTGCGATCTGCACGCCTTTCTTGCCACTCAGTTGCGCAGCCTGATGGGTGCCGCTCTCGTTGATGACTTTATTGTTTTTGATAATCAGTGCCAGGTGCCCTTTTATCTCTTTATCCTTGAGGCTGAGCTTGTCGATCTTCGCTTCGGCGCTGATGCCGGTATTTGCGACCGACACCCGTTTCGTATCTTTGGCGCCGGCTACGTTTACCTTGCCGGCCGATTTGATGTCCAGAAAGCCGTTGGCCTTGACCTGGCTGCCGACGATATCAATATCACGTTCGCTCAGCAGAACCAGATTGGAGTCGGACGCCAGAACTGAACCCTTATTCTCTTTGTCCTGGCGATCGGTAACGATTTTATCTTTGGTGATATCGAAGATCGCGCCGATGCGCTTGTACTGGCGCTGGTCGGACTGGCTCACAACCGAATCAATCGTCAGATCGCCCTGTTTTGTGTACACAAAGGCGCCCTTGTCAGACTTGACCCGACTTCCTGAAATGGCAACCCCCCTTTGTGCCTCCAGCACCAGAAGCTGACGCGTATTGATATCCGAACCGACTTTCAGTTTCTGACGAAGCGTATCGCCCGCAGAATTAGAACCGCCAAATCCGGCCCAGTATTTGAGCATATCGGTTTTGATCGTCTCCTGCTGTGTTTCGTCGGCGGTGATATTGACTTTGCCGCCCGATTTGGCCACCAGCGAATCAGCCTGGATGGTGACGCCTGACAACGACATATCGCCTCCGGTATCGATGACCAGTTTATCGGCACTCAGGGTCGACGCAATGTGTGCCTGGTTCATTGCGCGATCCAGCGCATCACCGTTTTTTATCCTGTCACGTGCCGTGGTTGCAGTGCGGTCAATTTCATTGCGGAATTTCTTGGACTTTTCGGCCAATGTTTCCTGTGTCGTTCCTGACAAACTGAGTTTACGACCCGCCTTTAACTCAACCCCCTGTGCCTGGATGGTCAACGCCTTTCCTGTCAGATCCGACGCTGCGGCCACCCGGACGATATCAGATTCAATCTGTGTACCGTGAACGGTTTCCTGGTGCTGCTTTTGCGCGTCGGTATGGAACCACAATCCCTTATAGCGTCGTGCGCTGGAGGTGGATTCGTCTTTGGTTACCTGCGCATCAAAATTAGCATTGCCGGCAGCAATATCCAGCTCCCTGATTTTGATTTTTGCGCCATTGATATTCAATTTGTTTTCAACGTTCAGTTGCGCATTATCTGCCACCAGCTCTGAAGCACGGTAGGCTTGTTTTTTATCGAACGTCTCAGTGCGCAAAAATACGCCATCGCCCAGCTTGTCGACTTTGGCCGTTTTGTTTTGAACCGTGTCGATCTTGCCGCGCAAATCCGCATTGCCTGCCGTCAGCTGAACCTGTCCGGCTCGTAGCGCCAGGCCTTCGCCGACCACCGTGGCGCGTGAATCGGTCGAATGAATGCGAATACGCCCGGATTGAATACTGCCCAGCAGATGTCCATCCAGCACCCTTCTGTGCTGGTGTTTTTTCAATTTGTTTGCGACCACATTGCCACTGGAATCACGCGACACCTGGTTGCGCCCCATCACAATATTAACCTCATCCTGCGCACTCACATCGCCGTTAATATCAACGGCGGGCGCCAGTAAATCAAGCACCCGGGCGTCATTCAGCTCACCCTCAAGCGCCAGTTTTTTATCGGACGTGATTTCGTAACCGCTCAGGTCGTCATTTTCAACAATCGGCTTGCCCACCACCAGGCTGGCACGCGGCACGTTAATAAAGCCGCAGCCCTGGCAGGTGATTCCGCTGGGATTGGCCAGCACGTAGTCAGCGACCATGCCAAACACTTCCTGTTTGCCCAACAGCAAAGATGGATTATGCCGGATCACTTCGTTTAGAATCACCTTGGCCGTAGCGCCCTTGAAGTTCGCGTTCGCGTTCAGCTCCCCTGCCAGCACAGAGGAGCCGCTTGTCAGCGAATTGTTCAACACCGCGCCCGCTTTGTCCACATTGTATTTATAGTATTTGTTATGAGACAAACCCCTTGAATTGGGTGACACGATATCAACAATTTCAACGTCGCCCTTTTTATAAATTTTCTGAGCGCCATTGCGCTCGCCGACAATATCGGCCCAGGCTACGGATGAGACATAGGACAAGGCCAGCACAACGGCCAGGCGGCCGGGAAAAGATAAACGCAACGTGGGCTGCAAAGTTGTCATAAGATGACCTCCTTAAATAAAACAGGTACGTAAAGTGCGAAGAGAGACAGCTAAAACCAATACATCAGTTTCAGACTCAATGAACTGTCGCTCAAAGATTCCCTGTCCTCCTTGAAGCGACCTTTTGAAAACTCCACCCTCGCCTCTGCACCCTGGCGATGGTTTAGTTTCAATCCGACGGACCACGAGTGTCCCCATACGGTATCCGTGGCGGGCGTCGGTTTAATCACGCCGATATCGAACCCGACATACGGTTCGATATCCCAGTCACCGCGAGAGACGCTCAAATAAAGATTGTTGCGCAGCACGGCACCTTTTTCCGCAGCAGCACTATATCGGCCCAGTCCGCGAATAGCGTAGCGATCCAGCAGTTCGAGCTGCTTGATCGTCGGTAAAAAATCCGGGCTGTACTGGGCTATCAATTCATGATTATGTCGCCACAATGTCTGGCCGCTGCGATGATGAAATTGCGCGTTCAGGTTCAAATTGACTTTTCGGTAGGCTTTTTTGTATTCGTCGGCATACCCGCTCACCCAGGGCAGTCCCTGTTCAAACCCCACATCGCTCATCAGCACCCCCGAGGGCATCACCTGCAAATGACTCCAGCCAAGCTGGGCGTTGACGATACTCGGACTTTGCAGATAGATAACGGATTTTTCAAAACGTCCTCTTGCCGCGATCCGCTCCAGCTGGCCGTAAATCGACGAGACATGATTGGACCCGCGTGAGAAAACATAATTGACACGGCCCCCTGCCTGCCAGGTTCTGCCGTCCAGTTCATATTGATTGTTATTGATGGCCAGCGCCGTCCGATATTGGGAGATTGATCCGAATACACTGAAGTCCCAATAACCATAAGGGACCGAGTACTGGAACGCCAGGCTGCGACTATAAGGATCAAAATGCCGGTTCTTGAAGGAGTGGCTGGCACTGAAGGTCAGCGAATCGGATAAAGCAAACGGGCTGTCGATGATCAGGCCCGTTCTGGCCACCCATTGCCCGGTTCCCTGGCTGCCGCTATTGTCCAGTGCGATGTAACCGCTTGCCCGCCCGGCGGACGTGTTGCGTAACAGCAGGTCAATATTGCCATCCTCTTGCGGCAGCACATCGACCGTGACCCTGTTGGATAAAAACCGGTTGGTATGATCCAGGCCCTGATCGAGCCGGTGGATATTCAGGGCATCGCCCTGCAAGCCGGGGAAAAGCATCTGCGGATTGACAATGGCATCTGCGCCGCTGATCGATCTGACCACACCTTCTGTGATACGCAAGTACAGAATCTGTCCTTTGGGTTCGAACGCCAGGGATTGATGAAGATACCCTTTATTCAGATAAGCCGTGGTGATATCGCGACTTAACTGATTCAGTCTGTCGGCGTTCAGACACTCCCCGGCACGCGGCAACAGCGCTTCTATGTCAACCCGTGTCTTGCCGACCAATAAAAGTTGTTGATAGTCCAGGCACGACTGTCCCCGGCCCTGGAATGTGGGCTGTTCAGATGCCTGCAGCGGCTGATACTGTTGCTGAAGAATCCTGCGTTGTTGCTGCTCGTGCCGGATGCGGTCAAGCTCCCGCTGTGCGGACCTCTGAACGTTGACGTGATCCGACACGTAAGCACCCTGCGCAGTTGCACCGAACTGCACCATCCATAAAAGTAACGCGTACCGCAACGCACTTTTGAACCGAAACAATGAACTCTTCCTACTGACTGAGCGATAAACGCATGATCACGCATCTTGAACTGACGGCGTATCTTAAATAGTTCGGTTTTAAATTTCTATCACGTGCCGACAAGAAGTCGAGTGCTGTTTGAGAAAAATCAAACTGGAGTGATTTTTTCGTTGGCTGGCACAAAAAAAAGACTGAATCCCGCATAGGAGTCCAGTCTCTTTTATTAATAAATAACACAATGGGCGTCGCACCGCCTGCAAGGCAGGTTTATTGTTGTCCGGCAACACCGGCAAACCATGCCGCAGCGGGTCGTTGCCTTCTTACTTTACCGCCGTTTTGCTGCCATCCTTGTGCCAGGTGTAGATATCGAACTTGAAGGTGTTCAGATCGCCCTGCTTGTTCCAGGACAAGTCACCAATAACCGATTTAACAGTGTTGGCATGCAGCCATTGGGCCACTTTTTCAGGATCGGTGCTCTTGGTTGCCTTGATGCCTGCGATGATGGCCTGGGTCGCGGCGTAAGAGGTCAACTGGAAGGCGCCGGACGCATCACGCTTTTTGGCCTTGAATGCTTCGACCACGGCCTTGTTCTCGGGCAGCGCCGAATAATCGGCGGGCAGCGTCAGCAGCATGCCTTCAACCGCCGCGCCGGCGATCGCATTGATCTCGGGGTTACCGGCGCCTTCGGGACCCATGAATGTCACTTTCAGGCCCTGTTCGGCCGCCTGGCGCATCAACAGACCCATTTCAGGATGATAGCCCCCGTAGTATACGAAGTCGACACCGGCTGATTTCATTTTGGTGATGACAGAAGAGTAGTCGGTTTCACCGGCGTTGATCCCCTCGAACATCGCCACATCAACATTGGCTTTTTTCAGATTGTCCTGCACAGAAGCGGCAATGCCTTGTCCGTAAGACTGCTTGTCATGCAGGATCGCCACTTTCTTGGGTTTGATGCTGTCGATAATATATTTGGCCGCTGCCGGGCCTTGCTGATCGTCGCGTCCAATAGTGCGGAATACGAACTCAAAGTTTTTGCCATCGGTGACGTTGGGTGCCGTGGCAGACGGCGTGATCATGACGACGCCTTCCTGATTGTAAATCGAGGCTCCGCCAACCGTTGCGCCGGAGCATACCGGCCCGACAACAAAACCGATTTCCTTGTTGACGACATTATTGGCGGCAATCGGGCCCTGCTTGGGTTCGCAGGCATCATCGACTTCAACCATTTCCAGTTTCTTGCCGTCTACGCCACCAGCCGCATTGGCTGCTTCAATCGCCGTGCGGATGCCTTCGCGAACCATGTCGCCGTATTGCGTGACAGGACCGGTTACCGGTCCCACCGCCGCAATCTGGATGGTGTCGGCAGCCAGAGCCTGGCCAGATAGCATCAGGCCGGCAGAAATGGCCATTGAAATTGCAGATGCTTTCAGATATTTCATTTGTCATACTCCGGTAATTGTAAAAATACGTAAAAACGTATTAGCGCTGTTATTCTCGCATTTTTTGAATGCGCTGGCGCAAATTTCGCAGAATGCTCAAGGTAAACCCTGATTTCCCTTGCCATCAGGCCACGGGAGACGACGCAGGCAGCTTTCCTGTCGTGATTTAACCAGCCTGTGCGGCCGATTTAAGTTTACTGTTCAGCATTCTGACGCCATTCAAATCGCACTGGTAGATGCAGTCGGCGAGCGCCTCAATGGCCTGCAGCCTGGGAAAACTGCGCCGCCAGATCAGCACCACTTCCCTGTTTGGAACCGGGTGCGCTAGCGGCACATAACGCACAAGGTCATCGGGCGCTGGGGGCTTCTCGGGCAGCGCTGTCATGGGCAGTAAGGTAATACCCAATCCGGCCGCCACCATATGACGAATGGTTTCCAGCGATGAGCCTTCAAATGACCGCTGTATTCCGTCGGTAGCGGCGGAAAAACGTGACATTTCCGGACATACTTCCAGGACCTGATCGCGAAAGCAATGGCCGGCGCCCAGCAGCAGCATGGTTTCCTGCTTAAGCATGCGCGGATCGATTTGCGTCTCGTGCGCCCAGCGATGATTGCGCGGGATGGCCGCGATGAAATCTTCCTCATAAAGGGGGCGAATTTCAAGACCGGCTTCAGGCAGCGGCAATGCAACAATGGCGCAATCAATCTCGCCCTGCCGAAGTAGCTCCAGCAATCGTACCGTAAAGCTTTCCTGAAGGATCAGCGGCATTTGCGGCGTCTTGCGCAATTGCAGTGGAATCAGTTTGGGCAGCAGGTACGGGCCAATCGTGTGAATCACGCCGACCCGCAGGGCCCCGGTCAACGGGTCATTGCCCTGTCTGGCGATCTCTTTCAGATTCGCGCTTTCTTCCAGAATTTTCTGGGCCTGCGTCACAATTCTCAGGCCGATCGGCGTCACGCCCACTTCATTGCCGCCGCGTTCGAATATCGCCACACCCAGTTCATCTTCCAGTTTCTTGATGGCGACAGACAAGGTGGGCTGGCTGACAAAGCAGGCTTCCGCGGCGCGACCAAAATGCCGCTCGCGGGCTACTGCAATAATATATTTAAGTTCGGTAAGCGTCACGCCGGGCTCCGCAAAAAATAAGTTCAGTCAGGCCTGAAACACCGGCCCTGGACACGATAGTCCTTTGGAAACGCAACAGCATTGATACGACCATCAACATTCAACAAACACAAAAAATCTTACATACGAAGCAAGTCTGCCCGCTGGCGCGCCCATCGCTGCAGATGGGCCGCAGCCGCTTCCGGATAGACCGACTGCAGATCCTGCGCCGTATCGCGCGCCTGCTCGGCGATAGGGGCATCTTCATCAATATCCGCAAAACGCAGCAACGCCATGCCGGATTGCCGCAAGCCAAGAAACTCGCCCGGCCCGCGCTGCTCCAGATCACGTCTTGCGATTTCAAACCCGTCCTGTGTCTCGTACATGGCCTTCAGCCTGGCAGTAGCCACACTGGATAAGGGTGCCATATAAAGCAGGACACAGAGCGATTCGTTCTGACCACGACCGACGCGGCCCCGCAACTGGTGCAGTTGCGCCAGTCCAAAGCGCTCTGCATGTTCAATAATCATCAGCGAGGCATTGGGTACATCCACGCCCACCTCAATCACGGTGGTGGCCACCAGCAGATCCAGCTCGTGCCGGTGAAAAGCAGTCATGACGGCCGTTTTTTCCTGCGTCGGCAAACGTCCGTGCAACAGGCCGATCCGCAGGCCGGATAGCTCCTGCTGCAGCCGGTCAAAGGTGTCGGTTGCCGTCTGCAATTGCAGCGCCTCACTTTCCTCAACCAGCGGGCAGACCCAATAGACCTGTCGTCCCTGCAGGATGACATCATGCACATGTGCCAGCAATTCACTGCGCCTTGAGTCGGCAAACAGTTTGGTCACCACCGGCGTACGTCCAGGAGGCAAGGCGTCAATGACCGACACATCCAGATCAGCAAAAAAGGTCATGGCCAGTGTACGCGGAATGGGGGTGGCGCTCATACTTAACTGATGCGGGGCAATGGTCTCCTGCTCACCCTTGCGGGCCAGACTCAGGCGCTGCCCGACCCCAAAGCGATGCTGCTCGTCAACCACCATCAGACCCAGTTTGGCAAAGGTCACATGCTGCTGAATCAGCGCCTGCGTTCCCACCACCAATTGCGTGACGCCGTCGGCGACCAGGGCGGCAGCCTGCTGTTTTTTCTTCGGCGTCAGACTGCCGGCCAGCCAGCCCGTCGCAATGCCCAGAGGTTCAAACCAGGCACTGAGTTTTCTGTAATGCTGTTCAGCCAGAATTTCGGTGGGTGCCATGATCGCCACCTGAAAACCCTGATCGATTGCGTGCGCTGCCGCAATGGCGGCGACCACGGTTTTGCCGCTGCCCACATCGCCCTGCAGCAAGCGCTGCATGGGATAACTGCGCTTCATGTCAGTCAGAATCTCGCGGCTGACTTTTTCCTGGGCCGGGGTCAGGGCAAAGCCCACCTGGGCAAGCAATCGCGTCACCAGGCCGCTGCCCTTGCCTTTCATGGCATAGGCCTTTTTGTTTTGTCGGGTGGCGCGTGCAACCGACATGGCCAGTTGCTGGGCCAGCAGTTCGTCGAACTTGACCCGTTCCCATGCCGGATGCGTTTTTTCGATCAGCGACTGGGTATCCGCATCCTTGGGGGGATTATGCAGCAGCCGGATCGAATCGGCAAACGGCGCCAAATGATATTTTTTCTGGATGGCTTCGGGCAGCGTATCGTCCAGTCGCACACGGGCAAGCGCGGCATTGACCGCCTTGCGGATTTGCGGCTGGTTCAATCCTTCGGTGGCCGGATAGACCGGTGTCAGCCGGTCTGAAAGCGGCGCGCCGGCGCGACTGACTTTGGGATGCACCATCTCGAATCCCCAGAAGGACCCGCCGCGCACCTCGCCACGAACCCGGATCAGGCGCCCTTCTTCAACCGCTTTGATCTGGCTGGGATAAAAATGCAGCCAGCGCAGCGACAATTGACCGGACTCGTCTTCGATCGTTGCCACCAGCTGGCGCCGCCCACGAATCTGCACCTCGGACTTGCGCACGATTCCTTCTACCTGGGCCATCTGGCCTGGATAAAGCGAGCCGATACGATGCACGGCCGTTTCGTCTTCATAGCGTAACGGCAGATGCAATACAAAATCGAAGTCCTCAAGCAGTCCAAGCGACGCAAATTTTTTGTCGATGGCTGCCAGGCTTTCTTTTTTTGCAAACGCGGTGGGCATGTGGGGGCAATGCTGGGTATTAAACGACGATGATCGCCTCGACTTCAAACAGCGCCCCCTTGGGCAAGGCACTGACCTCTACCGTGGAGCGGGCGGGAAAGGGTTCAGGAATCAGCTCGGCCATGACGTTATTGGCAATGCCAAAATGAGTCAGATCGGTCAGAAACAGCGTCAGTTTGACAATGCTGTGCAGCGAGCCGCCGGCAGCATGAATCACTGCACTCATGTTGCTGAATGCCTGGCGCACCTGCTCTTCGACCTGTTCTGAAACCAGATCACCGGTCGCCGGATCCAGCCCGATCTGGCCGGAAAGGTAAACAGTGCTGCCTGCCGGCGCGACCACTGCCTGGGAATAAGGGCCGATGGCACTGGGCGCTTTATCTGTTTGTATCACTTGTTTGGTCATGAAATTCTCCAATGTATGAACCGATTGCTATAGACAATAGTAATAGTATATACACATTCATCGCAAAAACAGAACCGTGCCTGCTCCCTGCTGACGGCGTATTTATAAGCGTGTCCGGGGCTTGTACTAAGATTGCGCCCGTCTTCACATCCGGCGCACCTGAATTTTTGCACGAAGCCGGAAATTTCACAAAAATTTTATGAAAGCTTGATATGTTTCATTCCTTACTTTTACCTGAAGTATTATATTGAAAATCATTCTTATTCTAAGCAACATTCGGTATACATCCGGCCAGTTCTCAATGAAATGACGTGCGTGTTGCCACTCTCATCGGAAAAAAGGAAGTCATGAAACCGTTCTCTGCTCTGACCCAGGCTCTGGCGTGCGCCGGCGTTCTCTTTTCAGCCCAGGCCTATGCCGCCGGCGAAGTCAATATCTATACGACCCGCGAGCCCAAACTGATCCAGCCCATTCTGGAAAACTTCACCAAAGAAACCGGCATCAAAGCCAATACGGTATTCGTCAAGGACGGTCTGATCGAACGCGTCAAGAGCGAAGGCGAGCGCTCGCCGGCCGATCTGCTGATGATGGTGGATTACGGTAATCTGATTGACCTGGTCAATGCCGGTGTGACCCAGCCGGTCCAGTCCGACACCCTTGAAAGCGCCATTCCTGCCAGCCTGCGGGATCCCGGCCATCAATGGTATGCGCTGTCTACCCGCGCACGGGTGCTTTACGCAGCAAAAGATCTGAACCTGGATAAATTCACCTATGAAGAACTGGCCGATCCGAAATGGAAAGGCAAAGTGTGCATCCGTTCCGGACAGCATCCCTACAATACCAGCCTGTTTGCTGCCGTCATCGCCCACGATGGTGCAGAAAAAGCGCAGGCATGGCTGGAAGGGGTCAAGGTCAACCTGGGACGCAAGGCGGCCGGCGGTGATCGTGACGTTGCCAAGGACATTCTGGGCGGCATCTGCGATATCGGTATTGCCAATTCGTACTATGTCGGCCAAATGCTGAACGCGGCACCCGACTCTGACCAGCGCAAATGGGGTGAGGCGATCAAGGTCATTCTGCCCACGTTTGCCAACAGCAAGGATGGCGGCACCCACGTTAACGTGAGCGGAGCAGCCGTTGCCAAATACTCGACCAATAAGGACAATGCCGTCAAACTGCTGGAATACCTGGCTTCGGAAAAAGCGCAGGGCCTGTATGCCAGCGCCAACTACGAATACCCCGTGCGCGCGGGCATCAAACCTGATGCAACCGTAGCCAGCTTTGGCGCGCTGAAGGCCGATACCCTGCCCCTGGCAGACATCGCCAAATATCGCAAGCAGGCCAGCGAACTGGTTGATAAAGTCGGTTTCGATCAATAACCGCTAACCCGCAGCTTGCGCTGGATTTTTCCGATATCATCTCTCCGGTATGACCGTTCCTGTTCAAGCTGCTCTCTCATCGACCCACCGCTGGCCCCCCAGCCAGTGGGTCGCTGCCTGTCTGGCCCTGTGTGTGCTGGCGCCGGTGCTGGTGCTGGCAGCGCTGGCATTCTCGGGTGAATTCGGCCATTGGCAGAATCTGCTGCAACATGTCCTTCCCGTGTCGGTGTCAAACACGGCCCTGTTGCTGCTGGGTGTTGGCGTTCTGACGGCCCTGATCGGCGGAGGCAGCGCCTGGCTGACCAGCGCTTATCTGTTTCCGACCCGCAAGCTGGTGACCTGGGGGTTGCTGTTGCCACTGGCGGTCCCCACTTATATTATGGCGTTCGCCTATCTGGATGTGCTGCATCCGCTTGGCCCGGTGCAAACGCTTATCCGCGATCTGCTAGGCTATACCTCTCCGCGACAGTTCCGGCTGCCCGACCTGCGTTCCATGCCCGGCGCCATCATGCTGCTGGGACTGGTGCTCTACCCTTATGTGTATCTGAGTGTGCGGGTCATGTTCATGACCCAGGCGGCCAGCCTGCTTGAAGCGGCCAGGACCCTCGGGTGTTCCCGCCGCGAAGCATTCTGGCGTATTGTCGTTCCCCTGGCCCGGCCTGCCATGGCGGTGGGCCTGAGTCTGGTGCTGCTGGAAACCCTGAATGACATCGGCGCCTCGGAGTTTCTGGGCATCCAGACCATGACGATTTCCATTTATACCACCTGGATTACGCGCTCCAACCTGCAGGGTGCAGCGCAAATCGCCATCGTCATGCTGGCCGTGGTCACCTTCCTGATTTTCATGGAACGCTATGCCAGACGCCGCCAGCGCTATGCAATCACCCAGCGCATGCATCCGATACAGCCGGTGCAGCTGCGCGGACTGCCGGCGCTGGTTGCCATGGTGCTAGGCTGGTTTCCGATTGTCACCGGCTTTATTATTCCATTCTGGTTTCTGGTCAATGAATCCTTCAAACGCCTGTCTTCACTGCAGGCCATTTCTGCAGAGTTGTTGAAAGCGACCTGGAACACGTTATCGGTGTCGCTGACTGCCACCGTTGTGACCCTGACCTTTGGTCTGATCATCGCCTGGTCGGCGCGTTATGCACGCAGTGGCACGGCGCGTGTGCTGGCACGCTGCAGCAGTCTGGGCTACGCCATCCCGGGAACAGTGCTGGCCACCGGTTTGCTTATTCCCTATTCCTGGCTGGACCGCATTATTTCAAGTGTCATGAACACACTGGCCGGTATTCCACCACAACTGTTTATCATGGGCTCGGCCGCAGGTATTGTGTGCGCCTACACCTTACGCTTCATGGCCATTTCGGTCGGCAGTGTGGAATCGGGGCTGGCCCGCATCCCCCCGTCTCTTGAACAGGCCTCGCGCAGTCTTGGCCATTCTGCCTTTCAGAGTTTTGTACGAGTTCACTTTCCGTTGTTGCGACCGGCGCTTGGCGCGGCTGCGCTGCTTATTTTTGTCGATGCCATGAAGGAATTGTCGGCTACGCTGCTTTTGCGTCCCCTGAATTTTGAAACGCTGTCCACCTGGCTTTATGCCGAGGCCGCCAGGGGCACTTACGACGAAGGCGCGATCGCCGCGCTGATTATCGTCTTTGCCGGATTGATCCCTGTCATCTTGCTGGCCCGTACACAATTGAAGGCAAATTACTGATGTCTACCCTGCCGATCCTGCAAATCAACAATGTTCGACTTGGCTACAAACAGGGCCGTGATTTCAAGACGGTAGTCGATGACTTCAGCATGCAGGTGCCTGCGGGCGAAATCGCCTGCCTGCTCGGGCCTTCCGGTTGCGGCAAAACGACTGTCCTGCGCGCCATTGCCGGCTTTGAACCGGTCTACGCCGGGCGCATCGTGCTGGAAGACCAGGTGCTGTCCGAACCTGACCGCATGGTTGAACCCGAGCATCGGCGTATCGGCATGATGTTCCAGGATTACGCCCTGTTTCCGCATCTGACGGTGGAACAGAATATCGGCTTTGGCCTGCGCAAGGCAAAGCCCGAGCAGCGCAGACAGCGCGTTGATGAGTTACTCGCACTGGTACGTCTGTCAGACCTGCGTGAACGCTATCCGCACGAGCTTTCAGGCGGACAACAGCAACGGGTGGCACTGATCCGTTCGCTGGCACCCGCTCCCCGGCTGCTGTTGCTGGACGAAGCGTTTTCCAATCTGGATACTGAAATTCGTCAAAAGCTGGTGGTGGAAGTTCGCAGTATCCTGAAGCAAAGCGGGATCAGCGCCATTCTGGTTACGCATAACCTGGAAGAAGCGCAAGCCATTGCCGACCATATCGGCACAATGAAAGACGGCCGATTATGCGCCTGGCAACGCCGAACTCAGGCGGACATCGCTGCGTAGGCTGAACTCACGCCGGTTTGCCCATCTTGCATGGGTGCCACGATCAAATATGCTCTATTCCCAATTCCTTGAGCTTGCGTGTTACGGTATTGCGGCCGATACCCAGCCGCGCAGCCGCATCAATACGCCGCCCCCGGCAGTTCTCCAGCGTTGTGGTCAGCACAATACGCTCAAATTCCCGCGTCAGATGATCCATGATGTCTCTTTCATTGGCCTGCAAACGCTGGCGCACTTCCTGTTCCAGCTTGTCCAGCCAGTTTTGTTGATCGTCGCCTGTAAAGGCCACGGCCTGAGGCGTGGCTGGTGTGTACACGGGTTGCTGAGAGGGGTAGGCACTCCCCGCCTCGGCAGTACCAGTCAGACTGCCTGAAGTCAAGGTGGGAGCCTCGCCGCCTCTGCCCGGTTCCGACGAAAAACTCAGGCTTGCCATCAATTCAGGCGGCAGATCATTCTTGTCTATGCGTTGCGCGGGCGACATGACGGTCAGCCAATGGCAGAAATTTTCCAGCTGACGTACATTGCCCGGAAAATCAAACTGCTGCAACACCGCCAGCGCTTCAGTACTCAGTTGCTTGGGAGGCACGCCCAGACTGTTGGCGGCCACCTTGAGAAAATGGGAAGCCAGCTGGCCGATGTCTTCCTTGCGTTCACGCAACGGCGGGACCCGCAGGCGAATCACATTCAGGCGGTGAAACAGATCTTCGCGAAAGGCTCCCTGCTCTACCCTGACTTCCAGCGGCTGATGGGTCGCGGCAATAATGCGCACATCCACATTGACCGGCTGGGCGCCGCCAATCCGATAGAAGTTGCCTTCGGCCAGGACCCGCAGCAGGCGCGTCTGCAATTCCAGCGGCATATCGCCGATTTCATCCAGAAACAAGGTCCCGCCATTGGCTTCTTCAAAGCGGCCGCGACGCTGCGCACTGGCACCGGTAAAAGACCCGCGCTCATGGCCGAACAGTTCTGCTTCCAGCAAATCGCGGGGAATGGCTGCCGCATTCAGCGCCACGAACGGTTTGCTGGCTCGGGTGCCATGTTTATGCACCGCCCGCGCAATCAATTCCTTGCCTGTGCCGGACTCTCCGGTAATCAGCACCGTGACCTTGGACGGCGCCAGCCGGCCGATCGCGCGGAAAATTTCCTGCATCTGCCGCGACGACGACTGCGTCATCATTTTGTCATAGTCGGCCGTGGCCACGGGCGGCGCGATTACCTCGGCCGGCGCCTGGCCCGCCTGCAACCGACCATGTTCGCAGGCCCGTTCAATCAGGGCAACGGCCTCGTTCACGTCAAAAGGTTTGACCAGATAATCGAAGGCGCCTTCATGAAAAGCCGTGACCGTGCTATCCAGATCGGTATAGGCCGTCATCACAATCACCGGCAGATCCGTGGCCCGCTGCTTAATGGACTTGAGCAGATCGATCCCGGAAATATCGGGCATGCGGATATCCGTGACCAGGACATCCGGCCTGTCCTGTTCCAGCGCGTCCAGGACATCTCTGGCCCGTTCAAAACAGGTAGGTGTCATGCCCGCCCGCTGCAGTGCCTTGTCCAGTACCCAGCGAATAGCCTGATCATCGTCGACAATCCAGATTGATTTCATGCTTGCTCCAGCGGTAACAACATTCTGAACTCGGTATGACCTGGTTCGGAATCAAATTCGATAAGTCCCCCGTGCTGATGCACCAGTTCCTGGGCCAGGCTTAGGCCCAGTCCGGTGCCCTGCGCGCGACCGGTCACCAGGGGATGGAAAATTCTGTCTTTCAACGGTGGCGGCACACCCGCGCCGTTATCCACCACCGACACCACCACGACCAGACGATGAACCTTGTTCAGCAAATAGAATTTGTTCAGGATCCGGGTCCGCAGCGTAATACGGGGTGCGACGGGCACGGGGTGCTCATCATTTGGCATACCGGTCCGGTCGGCATCGCCATCGGTATAGGTATCGTTATCGCGCGGATTGTTACCACGCGACGCAATGGGTGAATGATCGCCCAGCAGCGACTGCGCGGCGTTGCGCGCCAGATTCAGATAAGCCTGAACCAGCTTGGCCATGTCCGCTTTCATATCCGGGACCGATGCATCGTAATCCTTTACGATCGTAATGCGATCATGGTATTCGGCCTTGATCAGGGCATGCACACGCTCACAGACTTCGTGGATATTGATCATGGACAATGACAATTGTGATTGACTGGGCCGAATCAGGCGATCGACCAGGCCCTGCAGGCGATCTGCCTCGGCAATAATCACCTGGGTATACTCCCTGAGCGACGGATCCTGCAATTCCATTTCCAGCAACTGCGCCGCTCCGCGCAATCCGCCCAATGGGTTCTTCACTTCATGCGCCAGATTGCGAAAAGTGTCCTTATAGATTTCGATTTCCTGGAATAGCCGTTCATTGCGCTCTGCCAGTGCGTGCTGTTCAAATTCGCGCACTTCAATCAGAATTCGCCATGGCATGGCCTCCAGCCGTGTCAGTGTCACGTTGGCCGGTATGTTCTCCAGCGGCTTGCGCAAGGTCAGCGTCAGGCGCACACTGGAGAGTTTTCGACCCGATACATAGTGCAGTGCCTTGTTAAACGCCTGCGGATCGGTAAACAAATCGACCGCCAAGGTGCCGTCCAGGGATTTGAGCGAGCGTTCCAGCAAGTCCTGCGCTGCGCTATTGATATGCAAAAGACGTCCGTCGTCATCGGCCAGCAATACCGAAGTGGCAAGAAGATCGTATGCGTCTGTGAGTTTCGCTGCCATTGTGGGTCCTGGAGTGTCAACGGCGCGAACAGCGTCGTTATTGATGATACGTCATCATTCCGGACCGAAGCGGCAATGCTGCCGGATTCAGCCTTGAGTCGGCAGGCACGTTGCCTGCCGCATACCAATCAGTCGCGGGCCGAAGGGTTGGGTTGAACCGCAGCGGCCCGGCACGTTGCTTATATTGAGTAGTACAGATCGTACTCAACGGGGTGCGGCGTCATGCGAAGACGGGTCACTTCCTGCATTTTCAGTTCGACATAGGCATCCAGCATGTCATTGCTGAACACCCCACCACGTGTCAGAAACTCGCGGTCTGCATCCAGCGCAGCAAGCGCCTCTTCGAGCGAAGCAGCAACGGTCGGGATTTTCTTGTCTTCTTCCGGCGGCAGATCGTACAGGTTTTTGTCTGCAGGATCGCCAGGATGAATCTTGTTCTGCACGCCATCCAGACCGGCCATCATCAATGCAGAGAAAGCCAGGTAAGGGTTGGCCAGCGGATCGGGAAAACGGGCTTCGATACGGCGACCTTTAGGATTACCCACGTAAGGAATCCGGATTGAGGCGGAACGGTTACGGGCGGAGTAAGCCAGTTTGACCGGCGCTTCGTAATGCGGCACCAGGCGTTTATAGGAATTGGTACCCGGATTGGTGATGGCATTCAGTGCGCGCGCGTGCTTGATAATACCGCCGATGTAGAACAGCGCGAATTCGGACAGGCCGGCATAGCCGTTGCCGGCAAACAGGTTCTGGCCATCTTTCCAGATGGATTGATGCACGTGCATGCCTGAACCATTATCGCCAAACAGGGGCTTGGGCATGAACGTCGCCGTTTTGCCATACATATGCGCCACATTATGGACGGTATATTTGAGAATCTGGTTCCAGTCGGCACGTTGTACCAGCGTAGAGAACTGGGTGCCAATTTCCAGCTGGCCGGCACCGGCCACTTCATGGTGGTGAATTTCAACAGGCACGCCCTGCTCTTCCAGGATCAGGCTCATTTCAGAACGCAGATCGGCAAAGGAATCAACAGGCGACACAGGCACATAACCGCCCTTGACGCGCGGACGATGTCCCAGGTTGCCTGACTCGGACTCAGTACCTGAAGACCAGGGGGCTTCGTCGGATTTGATTTTGAATGAGCAGCCGGACATATCGTCTGTCCAGGTAATACCATCGAAAACGAAGAATTCAGGTTCCGGCCCAAAATAGGCGGTATCGCCCAGGCCACTGGATTTCAGATACGCTTCGGCGCGTTTGGCCAGAGAGCGCGGATCGCGATCGTAGCCTTTCAGATCGGACGGCTCGACCACGTCGCAGGTCATGATCAGGGTGGGCTCTTCACGGAACGGATCCAGGCGCGCCGATTTGGCGTCGGGGATCAGGAGCATGTCGGAAGCCTCAATGCCTTTCCAGCCGGCGATGGAGGAACCATCGAATGCCTGACCGGATTCGAATTTATCTTCGTCCAGCAGTTTGGATGGAATGGTCATGTGGTGTTCTTTACCGACGGTATCGGTAAACCGGAAATCGACAAAAGTCACTTCACGATCACCAATCAGCTTAAGAACGTCTTGAGGGGTTGTCATACTATCTCCATGAGTAATGTCCAATGACAGGGCCTGGCCGGCCTTATGCCTGTTGATAGAGCAAATATCGTGCCAACAATAAATGACCGGACGCAAGGCATGAGTGCGCCATATCGCACCATTTTAGTGCTTTTTGGTGCAAGTCGCGCACCTTTTTTGTGCTTGCGTGCCGGAGCGCACCAGAATAAGACAGCATCGCTGCTGCACGACGGTGGCGGCCGAGTGGCTGAGTAAGTCATATCAACTCGCCTCGTGCCGCCATATGATCATTCCGACGGCAGAAACATGGCCTGCAGATCATTCAGGAAGGCCTGTCCCTGTTCCGTGGGGCAGATCGTCAGCGGGTCGGACTTGAGCAAGCCGCGTTCAACCGCCTTGCGGATTGTTGGTGCTACCGTCAGTAGCGACAGACTGGTACGCTCCTGAAAGAGTGTAGCTGGCACGCCATTGACCAGACGCAAGGCGTTGAGCATGAACTCAAAAGGCAGGTCGCCTACCGTCAGAACCTGCTCGGACATGAGGCGAGCCGAGCCATCGCCATCCAGCGTACGATCCATCCAGCCTTGCGGATGCTTGATATTGGCGCGGCGGATAATCCTGTCATGGAACGACAGCTTGCTGTGGGCGCCCGGACCGATGCCGATATAGTCGCCGAACTCCCAATAATTCAAATTATGGCGGGCACGACAGCCTGGCCGTGCATACGCTGAAATCTCATAATGCTCAAAACCGGCCTCTTGCGTTGCCTGCAGCAGCATGTCCTGAATATCGGCAGCACTGTCTTCGTCAGGCAGGCCTTTGGGCGGATATTTGGCAAACACCGTATTGGGCTCCATCGTCAAATGGTATAACGACAGGTGCTGCGTTCCAAACTGCAATGCCCGCTGCACATCGGCACGGGCTTTCCCGACGGTCTGGCCGGGCAATGCGTACATCAGATCGATATTGACCTGATCAACGGCACTCATGGCCAGCGCAATCGCTTGTTCAGCCTGCGCAGCATTATGAATCCGTCCCAGTTGCTGCAGGGCCTGATCGTCAAAACTTTGCACACCAAGGGAAATCCGGTTCACACCCGCAGCGGCGTACTGCGCAAAGCGATCGGCCTCTGCCGTGCCCGGGTTGGCTTCCATGGTGATTTCGGCGTCGGGCGTCAATGGAAGATAAGAACGCACCATGGCCAGCATCTGCTCAATCGCTTCACCCGATAGCAGACTTGGCGTGCCGCCGCCAATAAAGACGGTATAGACTGTACGCCCCCAGACCAGCGGCAGTGTCGCCTCCAGATCACGGCGCAACGCAGCCAGATAACGTGCTTCGGGGATCTCCTGCTTTCTTTCGTGGGAGTTGAAATCGCAATAGGGGCATTTGCGCACGCACCAGGGCACGTGAATATACAGCGACAGTGGCGGCAGCCCTTGGGTAAAACCGATAGCCGGCTTCAGACGCTGCAGGGGAATGGCAGTTTCGATCACGACGCTTCCAGATCAGCCAGCAGACGCCGCAGCGCCATGGCCCGGTGACTCACGCTGTTTTTAACCTGAGGATCAAGTTGCGCAGCCGTTTTGCCCAGTTCAGGCAGATAGAAATACGGGTCATAGCCGAAGCCGTTTTCGCCGGCAGGCGCATGGGCAATTTCTCCCGGCCAGGTTCCTTGTGCAATGATCGGACAGGGATCGTTTTCTGATCGCACAAAGACCAGTACCGCAATATAGGCCGCCCGACGGTTCTGATGCTGCTCCAGCTCAAGCAGTAAACGCCGGTTGTTGGCTGCGTCGGATTTTTCTTCGCCAAACAGAGTGGCATAGCGAGCGGACAGCACGCCGGGCGCGCCGTCCAGCGCCTGGACTGCCAGGCCCGAATCATCTGCCAGCGCAGGCAGGCCGGTATGCCGGCTGGCATGACGTGCCTTGGCCAGTGCATTTTCGACAAACGTATGAAACGGTTCGGGCGCCTCAGACACATTCAACTCTTGTTGCGGGATCAGGCGCATACCCAATGGCGCGAAGAGTGCGCTGAACTCACGCAACTTGCCTTTGTTTCCCGAAGCCAGTACAACATCCATATCTCTACTCTATATCCAAAAAATTATTGCCGGACGTGTTCGCCCGGTATTGTCGATTACACAGGCCAGGCCGATTGCTGCTCACGCAACAAACGCGCAATACCTGATTCGGCCAGCGCCAGCAGGCTATCGAGATCTTGGCGACTGAATACCTGCCCTTCGGCTGTTCCCTGCACTTCAACGAATTGCCCGGAACCGGTCATCACCACGTTCATATCGGCATCGCAGGCCGAATCTTCTTCGTAGTCCAGATCCAGCACGGCGTGGCCCTTGTACATGCCGACTGAAATGGCCGCAACCCGATCATTCAGCGGGTTGGAGGTAAGCAGACCCTTGCCGAGCAGCGAGCTGACCGCATCAGCCATGGCAATCCAGGCGCCCGTAATACTGGCGCAGCGCGTGCCGCCATCGGCCTGGATGACGTCGCAATCGATCTGGATGGTGCGCTCGCCCAGCTTTTGCATATCCATGACTGCACGCAGACTGCGTCCAATCAGTCGCTGGATTTCCTGCGTGCGGCCGCTTTGCTTGCCACGCGCGGCTTCGCGGTCGGAACGCGTGTGCGTAGAACGGGGCAACATGCCATATTCGGCGGTGACCCAGCCCTGCCCTTTTCCGCGCAGAAACGGGGGCACGCTGTCGAGCACCGACGCATTGCACAGCACACGGGTATTACCCGCCTCGATCAGGACAGAGCCTTCTGCATAACGAGTGTAACTGCGCGTAACAGAAAGTGGCCGAATCATATCGTGTTCGCGTCCGGACGGTCGGGCAAAGTTCAGTTTGAGATCTGCGCTGGGCATAATATCCTCATTGATTATTAATCGTTACATTGTAGTGCGCCGCGCACACAAAATGGTCATTTGCATCACTTATAATCTGATCAGTCAATGACTGGCTTTTCCGAAAGGTCTGCTGCCCCGTATTTGCGCAGGCTCAATAATCTTAATCATACCGGACAATATATGATTCACAGCATGACGGCTTTTGGCAGTGCCCGCTCCGAATTTCTTCTCGGCAGCGTCAGCGTCGAACTCAAAGGTGTCAACAGCCGCTATCTTGATCTGGCCTTCCGAATACCCGATGAATTGCGTCATGCAGAAACGGCCATCAGGGAACTGCTATCCAGCCACCTGAAGCGCGGCAAACTTGAAGTGCGGGTCTCATTCGCCCGCTCGGGCAGCCTGCAGCAGCACGCATTTGAAGACGAGCAACTGACACTGATCAACGAACGCTATCTGGCGGCCAAAAAAATCATTCCCGATCTGACAGCCCCAGGCATGAGCGACCTGCTGCACTGGCCTGCCCCCAATGAGTACGATGAGGACGATTCGCCGGCCATGTGGTTGAACCAGTGCATGCAGGCCAGCCGCAGCGCACTTCAGGAACTCATCCTGGCCCGTGCCAGGGAAGGACAGCGACTGGCGAGCGCCATGCTGGAAGCGGCCGAGGAAATGAAAAAGGTCATTGCCGTCATTGAGCAGCGGCTGCCTGAAATACTGGACGAATATCGCAAAAAGCTGGCAGGAAAACTGACCGATAGCCTGAAGGTGGCCTGCCCTGGTGGATTCGAACAGATCAGCGGGTCAGAACTTTCAGCCAGGATTGCAGCCGAATCGTCCCTTTTTTCGCTACGCATTGACGTCGCAGAAGAGCTGACCCGGCTTGCCGCACACCTGCAGGAACTCAGCGTCATTCTGTCTACCGGCAAATCAGAATCAAAATCAGCCGCCAAGACGCTCAGCCTGGGTAAACGACTGGATTTCCTGTTCCAGGAAATGAACCGGGAAGTCAATACGCTTGGTTCTAAATCCAGCTCCCTGGAAATCACGCAGTCGGTCATTGATCTGAAGCTGTTGATTGAACAACTACGGGAACAGGCGCAGAATATCGAATAGATCAGCAGGTCTGTTTTTCCGATTGTGTCTTTACGCCCAGGGCAGGTCCGGCGGGATCAGGCGCTTCATGTCGGTATCGACTTTACCGAAACGCGGATCGTGGGCGTTCCAGTCTTTTTGCGCCTGAATGATGTCCTTACGCGAGCCGACAAAATTCCACCATATCTGGAAATCGGGAACATCAATCGGTGCGCCACCCAATAACATGAGCCGGGTATCTGCTGTAGACTTGATCTGTACAGTATGATTGCCCGTTCCCAAATAGGCAACGTCGTTCAGCTCAACGCGTGTCCCGTCAATGATGGCCGGTTCACCGGTAATGACGAACACACCGTATTCGAACTCCGGGAGCAGCGCCAGATCAACCTGAGTCTGCCCCTGCATCTGAATATCAACACCCACTAACGGCGTGTACTGGCGTGTGGGCGCACGGCGGTCGGCAAACTCGCCGGTGAGCAGTGTGAATGTGGCTCCGTCTTCCATCCACTGTGGCAATTCAGGATAATGGTCAAAAGCGGGTGCAATGGGTGTTTCCAGTTCGGGCAGCGCAATCCATAGCTGCACCGCATGCAGCACATCAATTCCGGGCGGGGTCTGTTCGGTATGCGCGATGCCGTGCCCTGCCGTCATCAGGTTCACCTGTCCGCGGCGGATCAGCTTTTCGTTGCCCAGGCTATCCTTGTGCAGCACTTCACCTTCCAGCATCCAGGTAAAAGTCTGCAAATTGATATGCGGGTGCTCGCCGACCTGCATGCCGGGATTGCCGGCCTCAAAACGCGCCGGCCCGGCATGATCCAGGAAACACCAGGAGCCGATCGTGCGCCGTGCCCGGTTGGGCAAGGCACGCGCAACCGGAATACCGCCGACATCAGCCAGCCGGGGATTGATTATCTGAATCGTCATATCATGCTCCCTATGTTAAGTTTCACACCGTCGGGCCTGGCGGCCCTGAGCTGAAAACGGCACCGGCCAGCAACATCCAGGCACCGGCAAAGACAAGCCTACCCCCGTCCGACAAAAGGCATTTTGGTTGCCATGATCGTGACAAACTGCACATTGGTTTCCAGCGGAAACTCGCACATGGCGCGTACGGTCTGCGCCACGTGGGCCACATCCATGACCGGCTCGACCTGCACCTCGCCATTGGCCTGAATGATGCCTTTTTGCATGCGTTGCGTCATATCGGTGCCGGCGTTGCCGATATCTACCTGGCCGCAGGCAATATTGTAGGCACGGCCATCGAGCGACAGCGATTTGGTCAATCCGGTGACCGCATGCTTGGTGGCGGTATACGCAATGCTCATCGGCCGTGGCGCGTGGGCTGAAATTGAGCCGTTATTGATGATGCGCCCCCCCTGCGGGTCCTGATGGCGCATGGCCCGAAACGCAGCCTGGGCGCAGAGAAACATGCCCGTCAGATTAACGTCGACAATGTCGCGCCATTCCTGTGCCGAAAATTCATCTACCGGTACGGGGGTACCGCCGCGGCCGGCATTATTAAAGAGCACGTCGATTCGTCCGTATTCTCGCTGCGCCGTGTCAAACAAACGGCGCACCTCCTGCTCACTGGTCACATCGGTGGGCACTACCAAGGCCCGCGTCGCGTCTGCTCCGGCCGCCGTACGGGTTTTCTCCAGCGCTTCGGCGCGTCGACCCGCCAGCACGACCGCGTAGCCGGTGCCCAGCAACTCAAGCGCAACCGCGCGTCCGATGCCCGAACCGGCACCGGTGACCACAGCGACTTTCAGAGAGGGGGTATTCATTTTCTTATTACTCCTTTGGAAACGGAACCGCTATGCTATCAGGTTTGGAATCATCGTCACATGACGGCTGGCCGCAGACTTTTCATGCTGTTTCAAGCGCTGCCGGTACGGTCAGAGTGCGGTCAGCAACAAACCAGGCACCGAAAAAAAAGTCAGCTCCTGGACAAAAACGCGCCAGAGACGAAGGATTGACGAAAACACCGACGTTTTTTGCTATGATTTTCTTTTGCCGCCACCGTTATCATTATGCTTAAATTTCCCGGTAATGTCTTCATGATTATCGCCCCCAGCGGCGCGGGCAAATCCAGTCTGGTCAATGCACTGCTTGCACAGGACCCCAATATCTCGCTTTCCATCTCTTGCACGACGCGTGATCCGCGGCCGGGCGAGCAGGAAGGTCGCGAATATTATTTCACCTCCAAAGACAAATTTATTGAACTGCGCGAGCAGGATCAGCTGCTCGAATGGGCAGAAGTGCACGACAATTATTATGGGACACCGCGCCTGCCGATCGAAAAGGCCATTGCCCAGGGCAAGGACATTCTGCTTGAGATCGACTGGCAGGGTGCGCGCCAGGTGCGCCAGCATTTTCCCGGCGTCACCGGCATTTTTATCCTGCCGCCCTCCATTGACGTGCTCGAAACCCGGCTGACGCAGCGCGGGCAAGACGCTCCCAGTGTCATTACACGGCGGATACTGGCGGCCGGAAACGAAATCGCCCACGCCCCAGAGTGCGAATATGTTATCATCAATGAAGACTTTGCCACAGCCCTGAATGAATTACAGAAAATCGTTGCAGCCGCAAGGCTCCGATACCAGTCTCAGGCAGCCCGGCATGCGCAACTCTTCTCACAGCTCGGAATTTCTGATTCCGTCCGGTAAGTTAACTTTATTTTTGCCCAACCGCTAAGGACAAAACCATGGCTCGTATTACTGTCGATGATTGCATGATGCACATCCCCAACCGCTTCAACCTCACACTGGCCGCAACCTACCGCGCCCGTGAACTGGCCCAGGGCCACGAACCCCGTGTCGATCCGGACAAGGACAAACCCACCGTGATCGCGCTGCGCGAAATTGCCGAAGGCCTGACCGGAGCGGAAATGCTGCGCAAAGTGCCGACCTGATTTCAGGTGCAGGCTGGCTGATATGGGACTTAAGGACGCTTCTTCTTCGCTGCTGCATGCACTGCGTGCCGGCTCTCCTTTCCGGCGAAAAAATCGGGTCAGCCACAGCCAGACACAGAAAATCACCGCAGCGCCTGGGGTCGCGTCAAAGCAGCAAAATGACGAACAACGCATTCCGCCCCAGGCCATCCCGAACAGTTCGACCCGCCATGAACCGGTCATCGCCTCGCTGGCGCACCTGACCGAAATGCTGTCCACCTATATGGACAGCAAAGAAATCGACAAGGTCCGTGAAGCCTACCGCTTCGCCGACCAGGCTCACCTTGGGCAGTTCCGCTCTTCCGGCGCACCCTACATCACCCACCCGATTGCCGTCACTGAAATTTGCGCAGGCTGGAAACTCGATTCCAACGCACTGATGGCTGCCCTGTTGCATGACGTGATCGAAGACCAGAATGTTTCCAAGGCAGAGCTGGCTGAAAAATTCAACCCCGATGTGGCCAACCTGGTCGATGGCCTGACCAAACTGGAAAAACTCAACTTTGCGACCAAGGCCGAACAGCAGGCTGAAAGTTTTCGCAAAATGCTGCTGGCCATGGCCAAGGACGTGCGCGTTATTCTGATCAAACTGGCAGACCGGCTGCACAATATGCGCACGCTGGATGCAGTGGGGCCGGACAAGCGCCGGCGGGTAGCCAACGAAACGCTGGAAATCTATGCGCCGATTGCCCATCGGCTCGGCCTGAATGCGCTGGTTCGCGAATTACAGGATCTGTGCTTTGAAGCCAGCCATCCCAACCGTTATAACGTGCTGAAAAAAGCGGTGCTGGCGGCACGCGGCAATCGCCGTGAAGTGCTGACGCGCATCGCGGAAAACATCACGTCTGCCATGCCGGCCAATGGCATTGAAGCGGAAATCAGCGGGCGGGAAAAATCGCTGTTCAGCATTTACAATAAAATGCGCGAACAGAAAAAATCCTTTTCCGATGTGCTGGATATTTACGGATTTCGTATCATTGTCCACACGCTGCAGGAGTGTTATCTGACCCTGGGCACCATTCATCAGCTGTACAGGCCGGTGCCGGGCAAATTCAAGGATTACATCGCTATCCCAAAGATCAACGGCTACCAGTCGCTGCACACGACCCTGGTCGGCCCCTATGGCACACCGATCGAGTTTCAGATTCGTACCCGCGATATGGATCATATCGCCGAAAAAGGCGTGGCCTCGCACTGGATGTACAAAGAAGACGACATCTCGCTGAACGATCTGCAAAAGCAGACCCATCGCTGGCTGCAGTCGTTGCTGGACATCCAGAGCCAGACCGGCGACTCGGGCGAATTCCTGGAACATGTAAAAGTTGACCTGTTCCCGGACGCCGTCTATGTGCTGACCCCCAAAGGCAAAATCGTCTCGCTGCCTCGCGGCGCCACGCCGATCGACTTTGCCTACAGCATTCACACCGATATCGGCAATCAGGCCGTCGCCGCAAAGATCAATGGCGAATTCGTGCCCCTGAAAACGGAAATCAAGAGCGGCGACACCATCGAGATTGTGACCTCGCCAGCCTCCGAACCCAATGTGCAGTGGCTCAACCATGTGCGCACCGGTAAAGCCCGCTCGGAAATCCGCCATTTCCTGAAAACGGTCAAATACGAAGACTCCATTCATTTTGGCGAAAAAATGCTGAAGCAGGCACTGCAGGAACTCAATATTCCCCTGCCCGACCCGGATAATGCCGAATGGGAAAAGCTGGCTCGCAGCTCGGGCGCTTCATCGCGGGAAGAAATTCTGGCCGATATCGGCCTGGGTCGCCGCCTGGCCGCGGTCGTCGCACGCCGCTTCGCCGTGGAAAACGCCATGCTGGCCACCAGTGCAGCGGTGATCGATGAAGTCTCTGTTGCGCATGCCGGTATGATTTTCATTCAGGGCAATGAAGGCCAGGCTGTGCAACTGTCCGGCTGTTGCAGCCCCATTCCTGGCGACAGTCTGATCGCCTTGATCCGCCCCGGGCACGGACTGGTCGTGCACACTGATGACTGCCCTACCGCCCAGCGCCTGCGTGCACGGGAACCTGACCGCTGGGTACAGGTGTACTGGGATGAAGAAACGGCTTCACACCTGCCGGTGCGCATGGAAATTGTCATTCGCAATGAAAAAGGGGTGCTGGGCAGGATCGCGGCGCAAATTTCCGCAGCCGACGCGAACATCCTGACCATGTCCATGAACGAAGACACCCTGAATCTGGCCGTGGTGCATCTGACCATCCAGGTACATGACCGCAAGCATCTGGCCCGGGTCATTCGCATGGTGCGCCATGTATCGCAAGTGCAGAAAGTGGCGCGCCTGAAGGTCAGACCAAATCAGGATCCGGCACTGTAGCGGCCAAACGTCCCGACACCAGGGTAATTCGCTGGTCGCACCTTGCGGCCAGTTTTTCATCATGCGTCACCAGCACCAGGGTGGCGCCCTTCTCCCGGTTCAGATCAAACATCAGCTCGGCAATTCGCCGGCCCGTTTCAGTGTCCAGGCTGCCGGTTGGCTCGTCCGCAAACAAAATGGCGGGCGTCACCACAAACGCCCTTGCCAGGGCCACGCGTTGCTTTTCTCCCCCCGAGAGCGTTTTGGGATAATGATGCATGCGCGAGGCCAGCCCCACCCGCTCCAGCATCTGCTGCGCCGCATCGCGGGCCGGCTGCCCCTGCAATTCCAGTGGGAGCATCACATTTTCCAGTGCAGTCAGATTCGGCAGCAGCTGGAATGACTGGAACACGAAGCCGATATGGCGGGGGGGCAGCCGGGCACGGGAATCTTCGTCCATAGCGAAGATATCCTCACCCATCAGCCGCACCTGCCCCGATGAAGGCGTGTCCAGCCCGGCCAGAATGCCCAGCAGCGTGGATTTGCCGGAACCGGAACTGCCTGTAATGGCCAGCGTTGCACCGCGTTCGAGCACAAGTGAAATATCATCTAAAATGTGCAGGGTACCGGTTGCCTCGGCAACGTTTTTTTTCAAATGAGAAACTTCAATGACGACGTCAGCATCCATCATGCGTGTTCTATCCCTTCTAATCAGTCTGTGCGTGTTTATTTGGCCGACGGTCACGACTGCCCAGGAAACACCGAAATCGGCTGCCGCGCCGGTCATTCTGGTGGTGGGTGACAGCCTGTCTGCAGAGTATGGTATCAGACGCGGCGCAGGCTGGGTGCAGTGGCTGGGTGACAATAAAAAAGAAGCCCTGGGTGATGCCCGCCTGGTCAATGCCAGTATCAGCGGCGACACCACGGCAGGTGGCCGCAGCCGCCTTGCGCCGCTACTTGAAAAACACCAGCCTGCCATTGTCATACTGGAGCTGGGGGCCAACGATGCCCTGCGCGGCCTGTCCCTGCAGGCCAGCCAGGATAATCTGAAAAACATGATCGGCTCAGTCAAAGCCGCGGGCGCCCGTGTCATTCTGATCGGCATGCAAATTCCGCCGAATTTCGGCCCGGACTATGCCCGTCAGTTTCAGGAGATGTTCGGTTCGCTGGCCAAAGAAGAGGACACCTATCTGGTGCCCTTTCTTTTTGCCTCATTTGCGCTGGACCGCAATATGTACCAGGATGATGGCATTCATCCGGCAGAACAGGCCCAGCCACTGATGGCACAAACCGTCTGGCCTGTTCTGCAGCAGGCGCTTACTGATTACCGGCAGCGTCGTTAATGACCTTGGCCGCTTCCGGATGAATCTTGACATCATGCGACTGGCGAATCATGCGGGTCACGCTCTGGGCCGCCTGCGCCCCTGTGCCCGCCACCATGGCCTGACGCAGGTACTGGTCGAACATGCCGCGTGCCTGCTCTGTAGGTTCGGTCACTTTCTCAATCTGGGCGATGGCATAACCATTGGGCAGATCAAAACCGACGAAGGCCGGTAAAGCATCAGACGGCGCGTTCATGATTGCGTTCAGCATGGCGGGCGGTAACTGGGACTGAGTCAGGCGACTGATGGTTTGCTCCTTGCCAAAACCGGTCAGCTCGCCCGGCCCCTTTTCTTTGAGCATGGCCAACTCTGAGGCGCCATCTTCTGCTGCCTGCTGTCTGCCTTTTTCATCGCGAATACGGTCAAGGACAATCTCCCTGACGTCATTCAGTGCGGGAACCGCAGCCGGAATATCCTTGGCCACATGCACGACCATGAGTTCAGAAGGGGAAATTTCAATCACGCCCGAATTCTTGTTCTGCCTGCGTACTTCGTCTGAAAACAGCGTTTCGCGAACCCGGCCCGATTCAAAATAAGCCGCGTCCTTGCTGTCGATGGCCGCATTGTCACCCGCCTCTTCCTTTGGCAGCAGCGCAGACTCGCCCACGCCGCTGACATGACGGATTTCCAGTTGCAACGCATCGGCCAGCGGCTGCAGCGAATCGCGCTCTGTGCTGGACAGCTGGGTCAGTTTGGTGGACAGATCTGCAAACTTCTCGGATGCCTGCTGCAGCTGAATTTCCTTTTTCAGGGAATCCTTCAGACGATCCAGCGGCTCGACCTCGCCCGGTTCGATGCGGGCGATCTGCAGAACATGCCAGGCGTTGTCAATTTTGACAGGATCGGTGATACCCGGCTCGGCAGGACCAAAGGCCGCTGCATCCAGGGCCGCAATATCACCCTTGGACAGGGTACCCAGGCTGCCTCCCTGGTTTTTGGAACCCGCATCATCGGAGTAGGTTTTGGCCAATTCGGCAAAGGAATCAGGATTCTCCCGGGCTTTTTGCGCCACTTCAGCGGCTTTGTCCTGGGCTGCTTTCTGAGCTGCCTCGTCGGCACCGGCAGGAATCTGAATCTGGATATGGTTGATCTGGCGGCGTTCCTTTTTCGTGTATTTGGCGATATTGGACTTGTAATAACTCTCGATATCGGCATCGGATACGTCGGCTACGGTCTTGAGCGCGGCTTCCTGGTTGAGCACAATATAATCGACATTAACGTGGGCAGGAATCTCAAGCGATTGTTTGTTCTTTTCATACCAGGCTGCCACCTCTGCGTCGGTAACCTGTACTGACTGCTCGTAAGCGGCCGCTTCGAAATTCTTGAGCCTGACTGTGCGCTCCTGTGTCATGGCCGTCTGCAGCAAGGCCGCCGTCTGCGCCGGCACCGCTACCGTATTGGCTACCGGTTCAAGCAGTTGGGCAAATGCCAGATTCTGGCGCACGTACTGCTCGTAATCGATATCGCGGATGTTGCGCTCGGCCAGGAACTGGCTGTATTTCTGGAAAGAGTACTTGCCGTTATCCTGGAACTCGGGCGTACTGGCAATAGCCTGACGAACCATATTGTCGGTAGCATTGAAATGGCGATCCACCATTTCCTGCTGCAGCACCTGGTTATCTACCAGCTGGTCCAGCCAGATCTGGCGATTGGCCGGCGTATCGACCGCATTGATATTGAAATTGCTGCCATTCTGTTCACGCAGCTGGTTCAGGCGCTCGCGCCAGGACTGATCGAACTGTGACTGGGTGATGTCGTTTTTGCGAACCGAAGCCAGCGGCACATCACTATTGGAAAACGACTGATAGTCGGCAATCCCCAAAAAAACAAATGAAGGCACGACCAGAACGAAAAGAACAATAAGCAATATACGTTTATGCGTGCGAAAGGATTCTAGCATTGTGTTCCCGACCAAAATGAATGTCTGATGCAGACCGAAAAGGCACGCCAAAGGCGCAGCTTCCCAGAACAACCGCTTATTTTAAGCGTTTTTTCAATTAAAATAAAACTTTAGCGTCAAATGAGGCAATTGGCTACCGTGCCGGCCGGTTACTTTCCTCTTTTTGTGCGCGGGACGGCGCCGTGCCCGTCTTTCACCGTCTATCATTCTTCAGGTGTCCGCATGTCTTCAAAACCCCTTGAGCCCTGGCCCTACCCGTCTGTCATCGCCCATCGTGGCGGCGGCAGCATCGCCCCCGAAAATACGCTTGCCGGGCTGCGCTGCGGCTTTGACCATGGGTTTCTCATGTCCGAGTTCGATGTCAAACTCAGTCAGGACAATCTGCTGATCATACTGCATGATGACACGGTCGATCGCACCTCGGACGGCAGCGGCGCGGCCGCGGCCCTGACCTACAATGAACTGGCGCAGCTGGACATGGGCGGTTGGCACTCGGCCTGGTATGCCGGCGAGCCGCTACCTGCCTTCAGTCAGTTTGCCCGCTTTATTCTTGAAAACGGCTTGTTCTGCAATATCGAAATCAAGCCCTGCCCTGGCCGGGAAGTCGAAACCGGCGTGGCCGTGGCCCACGCCGTGCTGAAATATTGGGCCGACGGCGGCGTCTCGCCCCTGATCTCCTCTTTTTCGCGCGAGGCTCTGGCCGCCTTTGCCGAGATTGCTCCGGCCATACCACGCGCATTTCTGATTGACAGGGTCCCCGAAGACTTTGAAAGCATTCTGCAATCATTGGGTTGCCAGGGCATCAATGTGAATCAGAAATATCTTGATGAACCCACCATCGATCGCATCCACGCGGCCGGCTATCGGGTGTGCGCCTATACAGTCAACGACTATCGACGCGCCCGCCAGTTGCTTGCCTGGGGTTGCGACGCCATCTTTACGGACGAACTTGTCCGCATTCCTGCCGATATCGGCGCTTATTAAATAGAAGTCCTGCCTTATGTTCAGTTACCGTCACGCCTTTCATGCAGGCAATCACGCCGATGTGCTCAAGCACGCCGTGCTGCTGCATATTCTTGAATATTACAACCGCAAGGAGGCGCCCTATTGGGTCATTGACACGCACGCCGGCGCGGGGGTCTACGACCTGACCGACGCGTGGGCAGAAAAAACGGCGGAATTTCGCGACGGCATTGAGCGGCTCTGGCTTCAGCCTGAACTGCCCGCGCTGCTGGCCGACTATATTGAACATGTGCGCCAATTGAACGATCACGGTGCGCTGAATGTCTATCCCGGTTCTCCCTGGATTGCCTTGCAAATGATGCGCCCGGCAGACAGGCTGCGACTGTTCGAGTTGCATTCAACGGAGATTACGCATCTGGACGAAAACATCCACATGCAATCGCGTGACATTGCACGACAAGTCAGTATTTTCGAAAAAGACGGCTTCACCGGCCTGCTGTCCCAGTTGCCACCCGCACCCCGGCGCGGCATTATCCTCATCGATCCGTCTTATGAGGACAAGAATGACTATCGTCATACCCTGACTGCGATCAGGGAAGGTCTCAAGAGGTTCGCCACGGGCTGCTTTGCCGTCTGGTACCCGCTGGTCCGTCGCAAGGAAGTGCACGACATGATAAAGCAGCTGGAAAAATTGGCCGATGTCAGCTGGGTGCACGCACGCCTGGCGGTCAAGCGTCCGCCCGACAATGGCTATGGTTTATATGGAAGCGGCATGTTTGTGATCAACCCGCCCTATACGCTGGCTGCCGCACTGCGCGAAGCCATGCCGGTTCTGGAATCCCGGCTGGCCCAGGATGATCAGGCACAAGCCACCGTTATGCATCAGGATAAATAATTTCCAGCACCTCAAGCTGCTTCACGCCAGAGGGGGTGCGCAGCGTCACCGTATCGCCCTCCTGCGCCTTGAGCAGCGCCCGGGCGACCGGTGAAATCCAGCTGATCTTCCCCTGCAGGGGTTCGGCTTCATCGACCCCCACAATCGTGACCCGATACTCTTCGCCCAATTCGTCACAGTAAAGCACTTCGGCACCAAAGAAGACGCGGTCGCGTTCGGGCTGACTGCCCGGATCGACCACCTCGGCCAGTTCCAGCCGTTTGGTCAGGAAACGGATGCGACGATCGATTTCGCGCAACCGCTTCTTGCCGTAAAGGTAATCGCCGTTTTCCGAGCGATCGCCATTGGATGCGGCCCATGACACAATCTGCACGACATCGGGGCGCTCAACATTCATCAGCTGCGTCAGTTCCTCGCGCAGCGCCGTATAGCCCTGCCGCGTCATGTAATTGCGGGTACCGGGTGGCAGCGCAACGGCCTCAGGACCTTGATCGTCCTCGTCGTCGTCTTCCTTTTCTTTGACAAATGCTTTATTCATAATCTCAGTTAAATGCTTTCCAGACGGGGACAAGATCGGAAGGCAGGCCTGGCAGGCCGCCCAGATCGACACGGCTTTCCTGTGGACTGTGAAAATCCGATCCGCAGGAGGCCAGAAAACCGTACTGCCGGGCGACATTGGCATATTGGTGGTATTGATCTGGCGTATGAGAACCGGTGACCACCTCTATCCCTTTGCCACCCATCAGTTTAAAAGTACGAAACAGCGTCGTAAACTCACGACGCGAATACTTGTATCGGCCAGGATGGGCAATGACCGCCACTCCACCGGCCGAATGGATCCAGCCCAGCGCTTCATCCAGTTGCGCCCATTCCCCGGCTACATAGGCGGGTTTGCCATCGGCCAGATACTGATCGAACACCGCCTGCATGCTGGAACAATGCTTTTGCTCGACCATATAGCGTGCGAAATGGGTACGACTAAGCAGATTGGGATTACCTGCATAGCCCAGCGCACCCTCGTAGGTGCCCGCAAAGCCCAGCTCGGCCAGTTTATCGGCCATGGCATGCGCGCGCTGCTCGCGATCACGCCGGATCTTTTCCAGCCCTTCGTTGAGATCCCGGTCTTCGACATCAATGTTCAGGCCCACCACATGCAGGGTACGCTCGGCCCAGGTCACCGAAATCTCAATGCCCGAAACAAACTGCATGCCCAGTGCCTCGGCCTGCTTGCGGGCCGCAGCGATACCACCGATTTCGTCGTGATCGGTCAGGCTCCAGAGTGTCACGCCATTGGCATGCGCACGCGTTGCCACCTCGGTCGGAGTCAGAACCCCGTCCGATACAGAAGAATGGCAGTGCAAATCCGCCTTGAATGTCCGCGATTCGATCATGCTATTTCCAGGTTGCCTGTTGAACAGAACTCAGCCCCCACCACAGTAGTGATGGTGCCTGCATTTCGGTCATCTTAATGACATTTTACGCGTTCTGCGCGGCCAGTTCCTCTTCGGTCGCATTTAGCAGCGCAAAGCGCTGCGCTGTACTCAGTACAAATCGGTGCAGTGATCTGTAACGTAATGGCAGGTGTAAGGCAAGGGTTTCAGGCAAGCAGAAACTGCCGGACTGCCTGTACCTGAGACTCGGGAAGCAGCGACGGGGCGTGTCCGGCTCCCGGAACTTCGATCATTGTCAAATGACTGTTGCGCGCCTGCATCTGCCGGGCAGTGTCGCTGCTCAGCAGGTCAGAACGTTCGCCTCGAATCAGCAAAATAGGGCATGTGAGTGCCTCAAATGCTCGCCACAGCATGGCTTCTCCGGCTTTAAGCATATTCTCGTCCTGCAGCCCGGCAAAGGCCTGGGCGATAGCCAGATCATAATGCTGCCCCCACCCCTGCGCCTTTCGTATAATCACGGCCCGGGTGAAGGCCTCCCATTGCGCATCGTTCATCGGACCAAAAGAGGCGGCGTTGGTTTTCATATGTGTCACGGCGTCTTCAAAGGAATCGAATTGCATGGGTACGCCCACATAGCCTGCAATGCGCGCAATAGAGGCAGGTTCGATGGCCGGCCCCACATCGTTCAGAATCAGTTTGCGCAGCGACAGACCCGTCGTGGCAGGCAAGTTAGTATTGCCACCCGTGGCGATGGCCTTTTGCTTGGCGCCCACAACGGCCGCAAACGCCAGCGCAATCAGGCCCCCCATTGACGTACCCAGCCAGTCCAGCGTGGTGGGCTGCAGGCGCGCCAGCAGCGTCATGATATCCGACACGTACTGGGGTACCACGTAGCTGGCCGGATTGACCAGAAAATCGGACGCGCCCCGGCCTGCAATATCGGGGCACACCACACGATACTCCCGTGACATTGCCCGGGCGACCTCATCAAAGTCCTGACCATTACGCGACAGGCCATGGACACACAACAGAATCTGCCCGTTATCGGGATCACCCCACTCCCTGTAGGCCATGCGATGAATACCGGCAGGACTCATGCAATTGATAAAATTCAAACGGGGCGATTCCATAAAAACTCCTTGAATGACACAATGACAGAAAGAGGCTGCGACCGCCGCGCCGCTGCGTTTACGATCCCATTCATCATAAGCTAAAACCCGTCCCAATACCGTCGCGTGGCAGCCCTTGCACTATTTACCCACAACCCCTCGGCGGTCGAACGCAACTGTATCGCGCCGGTCTGTATCGTGTCCATAGCCAGGCGCGAGGTATCGCGCCAGCGCGCCATGACCGTGGCTGCAGGATGCCCGTATCGATTCAGATAGCCTGCCTGGGCAAACGCGACCAGCGGCTGCGCGGCTTCGACCAGCATCCGAGACGATGAGCTGGCCGACCCGTGATGCGGCATCATCACCACATCGACTGCAAGCAAGCCAGGCCGGGCTGTCACCAGTTCTTTTTCAACCGATGCCCCGATATCACCGGTCAGCAGTGCCGAATGGTACCTACCGTCAATCCGTAAAACACAACTGTGATCATTGTCCGCTTTGGCTGGCAGGCCTTGCACCGGCCACGGATGAATAAACTCAAACCGGACACCATCATATGCAAAGGCAACACCACGCTGGCACAGGTCGAACATGGCTTGCGGATCTTTTATTTGCAGATCACGCTGCAATGCCTGTTGCTCTTTTTCCAGATAAAAATTGAGTGCAAACGGTGTATATGCGTGGCGCACCTGCACCTGCTGCAGCACGCTGCCAGCGCCACCTGCGTGATCCAGATCGGAGTGGGAAATAATGAGTTCATCGATTACCGAAATGCCAAGCGCCTGCAAATACGGTACGACGACGCGGCTGCCACTGTCATTGTCATGACTGTGTCTCACGCCCGTATCAAATAGTACCGTGTGATGCCGTGTCTGCACCAGCACGGCCGCACCCTGCCCTACGTCCAGCGCAGTCATGAACCAGTCTCCCGGCAATGGCCGTGGCGCCCGGTAAACCAGAACGGGGATCAGCAACATCAACCCGAATACGCGAACAGGAAATCCTTTGGGCAGGGCAAATATCACAAGCCCCATCATGCCAGCTACGACCCAGTGCGTGGGTGGAGCAGGAAAAACCGCTGCAGCCCAATCCTGTCTGGCCAAGACGTCGGCAGCGTCGATCACGCCTTGCAACAGGCGATGCGTGAACCCGGCCAGCCACAACGAGGCCTGCGGCCAGACGCCGCTGGCACACAGCACAGCCAGGAGCAGCGCCAGCGGCGTGACCAGGCCGCCAATGATCGGGATAGCAAAGGCATTGACGATCGGCGACACAAAGGCGTATTGATGAAACAGACCGACCAATAACGGCAACAGCGCAACACTCATAAACAATTGCAATGTCGCTGCCCGTGCGACGCTCTGCGCCAGGCGCTGCCACCACGCCGTCGAAACCGACAGGCACTGTTCACCACGTACACCCCAGAGCATCAGACCCGCGATGGCAGCAAAAGACAGACAAAACCCAATCGACAACACGGCCCAGGGATCGATCACCAAAATCAGCAGGCCGGCCAGCATCAGAAGCGTCATGCCTTTTGTCTGTATCCTGAAGGTAACCGATATCCACAGAATGGCGAGCATGACAAACGTGCGTTGCGCCGGAATGCCCCATCCAGCCAGAAGCGAATACGTGCCCGCAACAACCAGGCCGCTGGCCGCCGCAGCAATGTGCGCAGGCTTGCGCTCGGCAAGCCATTTTCCCTGCAGGCGCAATCGCCGCCACAACCGGAATACGCCCAGGCTACCAAGCGCCGCCAGCATGGTGATATGCGAGCCGCTTATAGAGACCAGATGCGTGATGCCGGTCAGATTGAAAATCTTCCAGTCGTCCTGATTAATACCGTTCTGGTCGCCCATGACAAGTGCAATCATCACCGGACCATATCGCTTGCCATGCAGCACCTGATTCAGGGTACGTCGCAGATCAAAACGTAATCGTTCAATGGCGGTGCCCCATTGGCGCCAGGGTTCATCCCACAACAGACGCGGCGCACCGCTGACCGAACCGCTGGCGCGAATGCCTGACGCGAACAAGTATGCGTCGTAATCGAAGCCATGAAAATTGCGCGGCGTGCGATGTCGCTTCAGTTTGATTGTCATCTGCCAAACCTGTCCGGGACGAACATCGGGCAAACCGTCGAGTGGACGCTGTGGTTTAGTGTAAGGCCCACCGCGCGTCCCCGTAAACCAGCGCAACAGCACCCGGGAAGGCAGACCGCTGATGTACTTGTCAGGCAGGATGTGCGACTCGAAGGCCCAGCCATTGACCAGGTCTCGCGGCAAGCCGGTGACTTTGACCCGGATGGTAACAGCACGATTCTCCCATTGTCGATCAAGAATATCGGCCAGCCGCAGCTGCGCCCGCCACGCAGAATACAGCGCGCCACTGAGCAAGCACAGGACAAGCAGGCTGAATACGGGCAACCATTCGGCAACGATGCTGTCCAGAACGAACCGCAGCAAACGGCGACGGACATACTTACCGTCGCCTCTTTTACCCGCTGCACGCAAACGACATGAACGCGTCTGCAACAATAAGCAGGCAAACAGGCACAACCCCCACCCTGCACCGAGCCAGATGATGGACGGCAGCGACGGCCACCACTGCACCACGGCAATCCCCAGCGAGAGACAGAACAGCCAGAGGGGCGCGGGCAATCGTAATAAAACAGCGTGCGAATGCATGAGTCAGTCTGAAAACGAATGGGTAAAATGCAACCATTGTTCACGACGACAGTCGACGGGACAAGCTGCGGGAGACGGTTATGTCAGTGAGTAATGACCGTCCCGGATACACAGGACTTATTGTGGATTGTTGCGATTGACGTCACTGCCCGCGGCAGTCACATGGCCAGCCTGGGCAAAATGCGCAAGGCGCTGGCCCCTGTTTGCTGTGCCACTTCGACCTGGCTCATGCCCCGTAACTGCGCCAGCACCTGTGCGATGGCCGGAATCTGTTCGGGGGTATTGCGGGGATGCGCACCTTGCAGCCAGGCTGGGGCAATATCGGGCGAATCCGTTTCAAGAACAAGACCCGATATGGGAACACGCGTCGCGAGACGCCGGATCTGGCGCGCCCGGGTAAACGTCATCGCCCCGCCCAGCCCCAGGGCAAAGCCACGCTCGACAAACCGGTCAGCCTGCTGGTCACTGCCGTTGAAGGCATGTGCAATGCCGCCCACCTCCGGCACACGATTCAGGTATTTCAGAATCATGTCCTGTGAACGACGCACATGCAATAACACCGGCAAATCATGTTTGCGCGCCAGCTTCAGTTGCTCGTAATAGAAATGCTCCTGGCGCTTACGGGGTTCGCCTTCGGCGATATCCTTGACAAAAAAATCCAGGCCAATTTCGCCAATGCCCACAAATCGCGGATCGGATAAGGCCTGCGTGACCTCTTGCGCCAGTATATCAAGGTCTTCATCAAGTGAGCGGGCAACGAAAAGCGGATGAATGCCCAGGGCATAATAGCCACCGGCAAAGGAATGGGCCAGATCACGGACCGCAGCAAAATTGCAGCGCCCGATGGCAGGGATCACAATACGTTCAACCCCGGCCGCTTTGGCTCTGGCGATCACACTAATACGATCGTCATTGAATTCGGATGCGTCAAGATGACAATGGGTATCGATAAACATGATCTCTCCTTCGACAGAACAATTGCGCCAGATCACCATGAGCGGCGACCTTGCGCAATGCATTCCGCTTCATCTTAACGCTTCACGGCTTATGCCGCCTGTAATACGCCACGGTCCATCAGCAATTGCCGGTCAGCCAGCGACGCGAGTTTGGCATCATGCGTCACAATCACAAATGCGGTTTTGAATTCCTCATTCATTTGCTTGAGCAGCGCAAACATGCTGGCCGAGGTTTCCCGGTCCAGATTACCGGTCGGCTCATCGGCCAGTACGCACACCGGGCGGGTGACGAGCGCGCGCGCCAGCGCCACGCGCTGACGTTCTCCGCCTGACAACTGGCCCGGCGTATGATGAATACGCGCCTTCAGGCCGACCCGTTCGAGCACGGCCTCGGCGCGGGAACGCGCTTCTTTGCGGTTCATGCGTCGCACAATAAGCGGCATGGCCACGTTATCGAGTGCATTGAATTCGTTCAGCAGATGATGAAACTGATACACAAAACCCAGGCTTTCGTTGCGGATATGACTGATCTGTTTTTCGCTCAGGGAACGCGTTTGTTGCCCATTAATCAGAATGTCGCCCGAGGTGGGTTTGTCCAGCAGCCCCAGCATGTGCAACAAGGTGCTTTTGCCCGAGCCCGATGCGCCGATAATGGCGACCATTTCGCCGGCACGAACCTGCAGGGACACGCCCTTCAGAATATCCAGCCGCGAATCTCCATCGTCATAATATTTCACGACATCGCGTGTTTCAAGGGCATAGCCGTCTGCCGGCCTGATGTCTTTTTCAGGATTAATCATGACGCAGGACCTCCGCAGGTTGCAGACGGGAAGCCCGCCAGCTCGGATAAATTGTCGCCAGCAGCGAGAGCACCAGCGATGTTATCCCGATCAATGTAATGTCGTTCACTTCGGGATGGGAGGGCAAGGTGCTGACAAAATAGATACTCGGATCCAGGAAGTGAATGCCGAACAGCCGTTCAATAAACGGAATCACGATATCAATATTGTAGGCAACCAGGCAGCCGAAGAACACGCCCAGGAAAGTGCCGATAAAACCGATCAGAGAGCCCTGCACCAGGAAAATCTTGCCAATCTGCACAGGGCTGACCCCCAGGGTTCGCAAAATGGCAATATCCGATTGCTTGTCCTTGACCGCCATTACCAGCGAAGACAACAAATTGAATGCCGCCACCGCCACAATCAGCACCAGAATCAGGAACATCATGCGCTTCTCGGTTTTGACGGCCGCAAACCAGGTGCGGTTGTCCATCGTCCAGTCGCGCGCCACCACACCGGGCGGCAGTGAATTGGTCAATTGCGTCGCCACTTCCGGCGCGCGAATCATATCGTGAATTTTCAGGCGGACACCGGCAGCGCCGCCGTCACGAAAAAGTACCGCAGCATCCTTCACCGAAATAAAAGCCATGTTCGAATCATATTCATAATGGCCGGAATTAAAAATGCCTGACACGGTGAATTGGCGCATCCTTGGAGAAAACCCCGACGGATTGATCGAACCTTGCGGCGTCATCAGCAATAGCGTGTCGCCGACCGTTACCCCCATGTACTGGGCCAGGTTGGTGCCGATAACCAGATGAAAGCTGCCGGGCTCAAGACTGTCAAGCGAGCCATTCACCATTTGCTGCGGCAACTCAGATACTTTGCCTTCGTTGGCCGGGTCAACACCGCGAATCTCCACGCCTTTCAGAACATCGCCGCGAGCCAGCATGCCACCGGCCGCCACAAAGGCCGAGGCGCCTTCCACTTCCGGATTCTGTTGCGCTTCCTTGGCCAGCTTTTGCCAATCGTCGGTGACTGCGACCGGATCTTCATTGGGCACAATTAACTGGATATGAGGCAGTACCGACAGCATCCTGTCGCGCACGTCCACCTGAAAACCATTCATGACCGACAGCACGATGATGAGGGCGGCTACACCCAGTGCAATCCCGACCATGGAGGTGCCGGCAATGAAAGAAACAAAACGGTCGCCTTTCCTGCCCCGCCCCCGCGTGCGAGTCAGGCCGGCGTACCGGGCGCCAATCCATAATTCAAAAGGTATTTTCACGTAGTTTGATCTTTATTAAAAACGACAAAACAGTCGAGCCCCTGATGATAGCTGAAAACCGTTATGGCTCAAAGGCAGGCCCGGGTACAGAAATAAGATTGTATTTCAGTGTATTTGTTCCCGACTGCGCAAACATCTGCTCGCGCGATCTGCCAAATCGCCGTCCGCCCAATTGTAACAATATTGTAACCGCACGCTTTTACACTTTATCGCGGTCGGATGGATGCCCACCCATCCGGCTCATCCCGGCAGACAACGACGTTGCCGGTCCCAAAGAACACGACACCGCGATATAGACAACCTCAAGTAACCCCCGTAATTCAATACCCGCTACGTAATTAACTAACCATTTCGAAAATTATGGACATCGACATTTTTAGTGAACTACTCGTGCCCGTCATTGGCGGACTCGGCGTCTTTATGCTCGGGCTGGAATTCATGTCCGACGGCATCAATAATCTGGCCGCAAACAAAATGCGTGCCTGGCTGGCAAAGCTGGCCGGCACCCCGATCAAAGGCCTGGCGGCCGGTACAGTGATCACCGGCGTACTGCAATCGAGCACGGCAATGACCGTGATGGTGGTGGGTCTGGTCAACGCTGGCGTAGTCGGATTGCGCCCGGCGATCAGTGTCATCATGGGCGCCAACATCGGCACTACACTGGGCAACGGCCTGATTGCGCTGCCACTTGGACCGCTGGGCCTGATCAGCGCAGGCATCTTCGCCCTGCTCTACGTGTTCAGCCGTTCTGACCGGACTCGCAATATTGCGCTGGCCATCATTGGTTTCTCGCTGATTTTCTATGGGCTGAATCTGCTGACCGGCGGGCTCAAGCCATTGCGCAACATGCCTGAAGTAATGGAAACCATTTCTTCGCTGTCTGCCGCAACCTATAGCGGTCTGGCGGTCTGTGTGCTGACCGCAGCTGGCATCACCGCCATGATCCATTCCTCTTCGGCGACCATCGGCATCGTCATGGGCCTGGGCGCCGCGGGCATACTGGACTGGCAGACCGCAGTGGCCTTCTCGCTAGGCGCAGACCTGGGCACCACCATCACCTCCTGGATGGCTTCGCTCAACCTGTCAAAGAACGCCAAGCGCGCCGCCTACGCGCATATCTCGTTCAATTTTATCGGCGTGGCCATCATGTTTCCCCTGTTTTTTCTGTCTATGGACATTCTGCAATGGGCGATGGGTCTGTTCGGCATGGAAGTCGGCAAAGCCATCATCGTGGATGGCAAGGAAACATTCCCTCTTGTGCCGGTCGCCGTGGGCCTGTACTCGATAGGTTTCAATATATTCAATACCGCGGTGCTGTTCCCGTTCATCGGAGTCTTTGATCGTGTCCTTTCCCGCATCGGCGCCAGCCGGGAGGACGAAGAAGATTATGCGGTTCCCCGTTATCTTGCAAAAGAAGCACAAAGCCGGTTCGACACCGGTGTGGCCGCGGTCAGTAAGGAACTCGCCCGTTACACTGAGGGCGCCGGCTTGTTGCTGGCCAGCGCACGCGGCAACGAAAAGGTATTGAAAAATTCTGCCGAACACGAACTGGCATTGAACACTTTGAATCAGGAAATCCGCGCGTATACGGCAGGCCTGTTCAACAACAATCTGACGATGCAGCAGGCCAATTTGGCTGCGAGTCTGATCGAAGAGGAAGATTTCTGCGCCAGTCTCACGCAGAATCTGTCACAGATTTCGCGCCGGGTTGAACGGCAATTATTCTCGGACAACGGCAAAATCATTGTGTCGGCCATCCTGGACATGGTTGAAGATGCCGTCAAAAAAGGCCCGCAAGGCGTCTATCTGCCACAGGCCCATGCCAGCCAGATTTTGGCGCTGCGTGAACGTGCACTGCAGCCCGAACAAAAGCTGAGCTGGGACGAACGCGGCGCAATCCTGACCCTGCTTGGCAGTGCCGAGCGTGCTTTCAATCTGGTGCAACGCATCTCCGAAGAACGGCAGTCAGTGTCACGCGAACTGGGGTCTGACACGAACAAGCCGGCAACTAGCCAGCCCGCCTCAGGCATGCTGGCCAACCCGCTGTGAGGTCGCGTATGGATACGTCTTTCAACAATCAGAATAGAATGCGACGCCGCCTGGTGCAATCGGCTGCCGCAGGCGTGGCTGTCGGTATCATGACACCCCTGTGCCGGGCCAATACCTTTGGAGACAGCCTGTTAAAAGGAGCCGGCTCAACCTTCGTCATGCCGCTGGTTCAGCGCTGGACAAAAGAGTACCGCGAGGACGGCGTCGGAACAGAGTTTGCCGCGCACAATTCGGGGCTCGATACCGACCTGTGGGGAAGGGCCGCACTGGACTATGAAGCGGCAGGTTCACTGGCGGGCCTGCAGCGGCTGCAGGCCCGGGCGGTGGACTTTGCCCTGAGCGAGTTGCCCATGTCGCAGAAAACGCTGACCAGGCTCGGCCTGATCCAGATTCCCATCGTGCTGGGCGGCGTCGCCATTGTGACCCATTTGCAGGAATTGACCCGCCCCTTGCGCCTGGACGGCGCCACGCTGGTTTCTATTTTCCGCGGTCGCATCTCGCGCTGGAACGACCCGGCGATTGTAGCGCTTAATCCGGACGTGAATTTACCCGACCTGACGATTAAGCCCATCTATCGTACCGAAGGCTCAGGTACAACCTACACCCTGACGCGCTCCCTGGAAACCCAGGACAGCGCATGGCCAGGGGATGTGGGTGTCGACGCCCTCGTGCGCTGGCCGGTCGGGTTGCCGGCGCGTGGCAGTTCCGGAATGGCGCAGGCGCTGCTGGCCCGAACGGGCGGTATCGGCTACCTGGATGCGGTTCAGGCGGCCAGCACAGGACTCAATATCGCCGCACTGGCCAACTCAGCCGGTCAATTTGTCACGCCCGGCAGAGCGGCCATTGAAGCGGCAGCACAGGGCGCTGCCCGGCAGATCGCGCTGAAAAACGAACCGCCCCAATTGGTCAACGCGCCTGGCGAACACAGTTACCCGATCACGGCCACCGTACTGGCCATTCTGAATGCGGCGAATAAAAAACGCGGCGACCGCCGCGCCCGCACCTTTCTGAAATGGGCGCTCAGTCATGGCCAGCAAAGTGCCTTCGATATGGGTTATGTACCATTGCCGCCTTCCATCGTCGAGCAGGTACGTGCCATGCTGTAAATGATCGGGGGCGCGACGCAAGTCGACGCCACAGCCGGATTGCAACGGCGCACCGGAAAAGGCATCGGATTACGCGTATAATCCCCGAATGGAATTGATCATTACGGGGGCGCTGCCCCCCGCTTCAGTCGCTGACGAAACTGCCCGTCACCTGGCCAATGCGGCCCCCCTGCTGCAACGCCTTTTTGAGCACGCCGTCGCACAGGTTCATCTGGCCGATCCTGACCAGACAGGCTGTACGGCTTATGAGGCCTGGCTGCTCGGACAACACCGCTTTGTCCCTGACCCAGCGCAAACATTATGTGCAGGACTGGCGCCCATCCTGGCCCCCGGTGGTCCGGCCGACGAACCGGTATGGCTGTTCCAGCTGGCTCACTTCGGCCTGAGCCAGAGCGGCGCGCATATGCTGACGGCGGATGATATTGTCGTGACCGAACAGGAAAGCCTCGCGTTATATGAAAGCGCGGCTGACATCTTTACCGATACACCCTTCGTATTAAAAGTACATACGCCACAAGGATGGACCGTCGGCGTACCGGATGGTTTCACCCTGCCCTCACGCAGCCCGTCCCTGATCGCCGGCGCCGATCTGTCGCATGTCTGGCCCCAGGACGATGCCGTCAAACCGCTGCGTCGCCTGCTGAGCGAATTGCAGATTGCCTGGCATCACCATCCTGTCAACGAAATTCGACGTCAGTCCCGGATGCCTGTAATCAATGGCGGCTGGCTGTTTGGCGGGGCGCGTCCCGAGCAGTTGTCAGCGCCGGAGCGCGCCCTGCCATTCGTCCTGCGCGCACTGGAGGCTGCCCACCGACAGCACCAGTGGGGACACTGGCTGGCTCAGTTGCCGGGCGTTGAACAGGAATTGACGCAACAGCTGGATGCCGCACTCAGACCCGAATTATCGGGCAATCCTGTTACCAGGCCCGTCAAACTGATCCTGACCGGCACCGACCGCTGGGTCACCCTGACCCTGGAACCCACGCCGGCACTCTTGAAATGGCTGCCGGGCAAACGCAAGCAATGGAAGCAATGGTGGTCTCAGTAAAAATTACAAGCCGTCCGCTGAACCCGGACTATGAATCGCAATTGCTGGCTGGCGGTGCACACGCGCTGCTGGCCCGCTTATGGGCTGCGCGCGGGGTCACCTGCCCGGAACAGACCAGGCAATCCTGGGCTGACCTGCTCAATCCTTCGCAACTGAGCCAGGCAGACCGTGCTGCGGTGATTCTGGCCGATGCCATCGTCGCCGGGCAGAAACTTTTGATTATTGCCGATTACGACTGTGATGGCGCCACGGCTTGCGCCGTTGGCCTGCGTGGTCTGCGCGCCTTTGGCGCCGATGTCGATTTTCTTGTTCCCAACCGGTTTGAGACCGGCTACGGGCTGTCTCCCGCCGTGGTCGAACTGGCCAGCCGCCATCACGCTGGCAAGCCGGATCTGCTAATCACCGTAGATAATGGTATTGCCAGTATTGAGGGCGTGGCCGCCGCCAACGCGCTCGGCATGCAGGTGCTGGTGACAGACCACCACTTGCCGGGCGATACCCTGCCTGATGCGCTTGCCATTGTGAATCCCAATCATCCGGGCTGCCCGTTCCCTTCCAAGAACCTGGCTGGTGTCGGCGTTATTTTTTATGTCCTTTTGGCCTTGCGCGCCGAATGGCGTCGCCGCGGCCTGGTCGAAACAAACGGCGGTCCGCGTCTGGACACGCTGGCCGATCTGGTCGCGCTTGGCACTGTGGCCGATGTCGTCAGACTGGACGCCAACAATCGCCTGCTGGTTGCGCAGGGCCTGAAAAAAATCCGTGGCAGCAAATTACAGGTCGGCCTCAAGGCCCTGTTCCTGGTCGCCAGTTGCGACCACCGGCAGGCCACGGCACTGGACCTGGGCTTTCGTATCGGCCCGCGCATCAATGCCGCCGGCCGCCTGGCCGACATGAGTATCGGCATACGCTGCCTGACCACCGATGACGAAGCCGAGGCGCTGTCCCTGGCCCGGGAGCTGGACGCTATCAACCATCAACGCCGTTCCATCGAACACGATATGAGCGAACAGGCCCAGGCCAGTCTGGATGCACCTGGCAAAGCCCGCCATGCCACCGTCTGCGTTTATCATCCGGACTGGCATCAGGGGGTCGTCGGCATCGTTGCCTCACGGCTCAAAGAAAAGTTCTGGAAGCCTACGCTGGCTTTTGCCCCGGGAGACCCCGGCGAGCTGCGCGGATCGGGCCGCTCGGTACCTGATGTGCATCTGCGCGACGTGCTGGATCTGGTGTCCAAAACCCATGCGGGCATGATCCTCAAATTCGGCGGCCATGCCATGGCGGCGGGCTTGACGCTGCGCGAAGATGCCTTCGAGCAGTTTGAAGAGGCCTTCGATCTGGCGGTTCGGCGCATCAGCGGCAAGGACAGTTTCGAACCACTTATCGAAACCGATGGCTCGCTCGATCCCCTCTATACGACTGCAGAAATAGCCGGAATGCTGCAGGAACATGTTTGGGGCGCCGGCTTTCCGCCGCCGCTCTTTCGGGATACGTTCAGGATCGTCAACCAGCGCCTGTTGAAGGAAAAACATCTGAAATTACGCGTCGAGCGCATGAACCAGCACTATGATGCAATCTGGTTCAACCACGCCGAGGCGCTGCCGGAATATATCGACCTGATCTATGAGATTGCGCCCAATGCCTGGAATGGCGTTGTAAATGTGCAACTGATGGTACGCCACGCCGAGCCTGTCGCGTTCTAGCAGACGATTCAGACGCGCGATCTATTACGATTGCTATCAAACCTGCCGTTTTCCGGTATTCTTGTTACAACGGTTACCGTCACACTAAAGGCAAAGACGGCGCAATTTGTTACGCTGCCTTTTTGTCTTCTTCCAATGTCAACATGAAATACCTTACCGCCCTTCTGTTGTTTGCGCTTATGGCACTGTCCGCCTGCACCACGACCGGCACACCGGGACAGCACATCGATGGCGTCGTCGGCACGGTCGGTGGCGCCTTTGGCAATGTTTCGGGTCAGCGCCCAGCCCCCTGATCGCAACAAAGACGTTCGTGCGGCCATCGCCTGCTCTGCTTCACTGGCCAGACCAAGCGAAGGTTTTGCCGGTCAACTCCGCTCAAGCGCCAGCGAATGCGCCGCGTGCGTTAAAATAAAGGGTTAAAAAATCAATCAGCAAGGAAAATATTCGCATGGAAGCAGAACGTCAGAACCAACTCGTTGCCCGTCTTGCCGACTACGCAGAACGCGAGGATGCACTTCGGAGGTATCTTTGACGTCGAATCCAAATCGGAACGACTGCAGGTAGTCAATCTGGAACTGGAAAATCCCGACGTCTGGAACGATCCCGAAAAAGCCCAGGAACTGGGCCGTGAAAAAAAGACGCTGGAAAACGTCGTCCTTGTTTTGGACGAGCTGCGCCAGAATATCCAGGACACCCAGGAACTCTTCGAACTGGCCAGCGCCGACGATGACGACGCAACCCTGCTTGCTATCGAAGAGGACGCCGACAGCTATGGCAAAATCATCGACGGCTTTGAATTTCGCCGCATGTTTTCCAATCCCGCTGACCCGCTTAACTGCTTTGTGGACATTCAGGCCGGCGCCGGCGGTACTGAGGCCCAGGACTGGGCCTCCATGCTCTTGCGCCAGTACCTGAAGTATTGCGAACGCAAGGATTTCAAAACTGAAGTACTGGAAGAGTCCGACGGCGACGTCGCCGGTATCAAGTCGGCCACCATCAAGGTCGAAGGCGAGTACGCCTTTGGCTATTTGCGCACGGAAAGCGGCGTGCACCGGCTGGTGCGCAAAAGCCCGTTCGACTCGTCCAATGGCCGTCATACTTCATTTGCCAGCATCTACGTTTATCCCGAAATCGACGATTCCATCGAGATTGACGTGAATCCGGCCGACTTGCGTGTGGATACCTATCGCGCCAGCGGCGCCGGCGGCCAGCACATCAACAAAACAGATTCGGCCGTTCGTATTACGCACGTACCAACCGGGATTGTCGTGCAATGCCAGAATGACCGCTCGCAACACCGCAACCGTGCCGAAGCCATGTCCATGCTGCGCTCCAAACTGTATGAGCTGGAAATGCGCAACCGGCTGGCCGAACAGCAAAAGCTGGAAGACGCCAAAACAGAGGTGGGCTGGGGCCATCAGATCCGCTCCTACGTGCTGGACAACAGCCGCATCAAGGATCTGCGTACCAACGTGGAAATCTCCAACACCCAGAAGGTGCTGGACGGCGACCTCGACCCGTTCATCGAAGCCAGCCTGAAACAGGGAGTCTGATATGAGTGGAACCATCGCCATTGTGACGGGCGCCTCGCGCGGCCTGGGAGCGCAACTGGCGCGCCAGCTTGCCGGCAACGTGCAGCAACTGATTACCGTGTCGCGCAATCAGGACGAACAGACCGCGCAACGGGCCCAGGCCAGCGGCTGTCAGCACGACCACTACGCGCACGACCTGTCCGACGTGCAGCATATCGAAGCTGCAGCGCTGGGCATCTTTGCCGTGCTGAACAAAACCGCCGACCGCTACGTGCTCATCAATAATGCCGGTTCTCTGGGCCCTGTCGGCCAGTACGACACACTCAGCGATGCGCACGCCGTCTCGGCCACCTTCAATCTGAATGTGACCAGCGCCATGCTGCTGACCACTGCGCTGCTGCGCGCCACCGAGGGCCTGGGTGCCGATGTACGCGTCATCAACATCTCGTCCGGAGCCGGCCGTTCTCCGACCGCAGGCTGGGGCGTATACTGTGCGACCAAGGCTGCGCTTGACATGTACACGCGCGTCGCCCGACTCGAGGCGCCGCATGCACGACTGGTATCGCTGGCCCCGGGCGTCATCGACACGAACATGCAGGCCGATATTCGTGCCAGCAAACCCGACGACTTTCCCGATCTGGCCCGATTCACCACGCTGAACGAAACAGGAGCGCTGGCCAGCCCCCAATCTGTCGCAGAGAAAATCATCCGTTACCTGAACAGCGCGGAGTTTGCCAGCAAGGAACTCGACGATATTCGTCAACACAATTAACATTCATGATATGTCGCCACGGCGGACGATTGTTTCGCCCGTGCCCCGACATGTCGCAACCCATTTGCCGGGTTGGAATAGCCATCCCTGACCGGCAACGCAAAAGATCAGCAACCTTATGAACGACACCCAGAAAGACGCCGCCACCGACGTGGACGAAAATAAACTCATCGCAGAGCGACGCGGCAAACTGTCCCGCCTGCGTTCAGCCGGCGTGGCCTATCCCAACAGCTTCAAGCCCGAACACAAGGCGCAGGCCCTGCATGAACAGTTCGGCGCCCTGGACAAGGAAACGCTCGACCCCCAGGCCAACCCGGCACGGGTGGCCGGTCGCATGATGCTCAAGCGCGTCATGGGCAAGGCCAGTTTCGCCACCATTCAGGATGTCAGTGGCCGCATTCAGGTCTATCTGGATAAAAAAGGCGTGGGCGATGAAGTGTATGAACAGTTCAAAACCTGGGATATCGGCGACATCATCGGCGTCAGCGGGCGGGTTTTCAAGACGAACAAAGGCGAGCTGTCCATTCACGCCGAATCGATCAACCTGATTTCCAAATCCCTGCGTCCCCTGCCGGACAAATTCCACGGCATTGCCGATCAGGAACTGCGTTACCGGCAACGGTATGTTGATCTGATCATGACCGAGGAATCACGCAACACTTTCAAAGTCCGCAGCAAGGCCATTGCCGCCATGCGCTCGGCCATGAACGACTCCGGTTTCCTGGAAGTGGAAACCCCCATGCTGCACCCGATTCCTGGTGGCGCAGCGGCCAAGCCGTTTGTGACACATCACAACGCGCTGGACATGCAAATGTTCCTGCGGATCGCACCCGAACTGTATTTGAAGCGCCTGGTCGTCGGTGGCTTTGAACGTGTTTTCGAGATCAACCGCAATTTCAGGAACGAAGGCGTCAGTCCGCGGCACAATCCTGAATTTACAATGATGGAGTTCTATGCGGCCTATACCGACTATCAGTGGCTGATGGACTTTACCGAGCAATTGCTGCGTGACGTCGCGGTAGAAGCGACTGGCAGCGCGGTGTTGACGCACCAGGGCAAGCCGCTGGATCTGAGCCAGCCGTTTGACCGCCTGACCATCACGCAAGCCATTATGAAATACGCATCGGGCTATACCGAAGCCCAACTGCAGGACGTTGAGTTTCTGCGCACCGAGCTGCGCCGGCTGGGGGCCGATGTGGATGGTCCGGTTCTGGCCCGTGCGGGTGTGGGTGCGCTGCAATTGGCCCTGTTTGAAGAAACAGCAGAATCACAATTGTGGAACCCGACATTCATCATCGACTATCCGGTAGAAGTCTCTCCCCTGGCACGCGCCTCGGACAGCAATCCTGAAATCACAGAACGCTTCGAGCTGTTCATTACCGGCCGCGAAATTGCCAACGGCTTTTCAGAGTTAAACGATCCCGAAGACCAGGCCGCCCGTTTCCAGGCTCAGGTGGCTGCCAAGGACGCCGGAGACGAGGAAGCCATGTATTACGATGCCGATTATATTCGCGCACTCGAATACGGCATGCCGCCCGCCGGTGGTTGCGGTATTGGTATCGACCGGTATATTATGCTGCTGACTGACAGCCCGACCATTCGGGATGTGCTGCTGTTCCCGCATTTGCGCAAGGAAGATTAGAACGGTTGCGCGTTTGCGCAAGAAAGGCCAGGAAGGTCACACCCTTGCGCAATAGCGGCTTTCAGGCATGTCAGGTGGCGGCGATGTCTCCACCGTCATCCAGTTTGAGCCGCAGATAATCAATCAGATTGCGTTCTACCGAATTAAGCTGCCGGTTTTTAAGATACGACAAACGGATCGTCCTATGCAACTGCGGGACCAGCGGAATAAACCACGCCTTCTGCGCCGAAATCAACCCTTCTACTGCGGACCGGGGCAATAGCGATCCATACTTGGCCTCGTCAATCCAGCGCTGATTGATGTTCAGGCTGTCGGACTCGACATCCGCGACCAATGTGACACCCTGTGCAACGCAGTGATTATCAATCAGCTTGCGCAGACCAGATTCGCGTCTGGGCAAAACCAGCGGGCAGTCGTGCAACGAATACCACGATAGGGGCTGGTCCTGCGCAATACCTAAACGGCTTGCCAGCGCGGGCGCAACGACCAGCCCAATCGGCTCCGGCGCAGAGACCGCTTCCTGAATCAGCCAGGAGACATTGTCTTCCACAAAAGCCAGATGAATATGCTGGCTGCGCAACAACCCCACCAGCACCTGCTGCTTGTCTTCGACAATTTCCAGTCGAACATCGGGGTATCGCGCCTGCCATTTTGCGACCTGGTTGACGATCAGTTCACTGAGTCGGCTATTGACGTCGGTACTGGGCACCACGCCGAGCGACAACCGTTGATTCTGCTGCAATCGCTGTGTCTGCAAAAAGGACTGTATATCGGCCAGCATGTGTCGCAAACCTTGTTGCAACTGAAAAACAAACGTGCCCGAAGGCGTGAGAGACAGCTGTCGTACGCCCTGATGCCGATCGATCAGAACCGTATCAAGGGAGGATTCAAAACGTTTGAGCTGAGTGGTAATGGCCGGCTGGGCCATATACAACTGGGTGGCAGCCTTGCGAACCGAACCTTGTTCCGCGACCAATCCGAAATACCGCCACTGCTTCAGCGTTGTGCCTGGCGAAAAGAGCGGCGGATCCGACGCAGGCCGATCCACAACGCGGCGCAGATTGTGCAACAGGAGTTTGGAGGCTGGATGGCTGTCATAGTCCCGCAACTCGATGGCGGACATCAGTGTACTGTCCACCGGACTCAGCTGCCAGTTGGCATCGCATGTTGTATCCAGACAAAGCTGATTGACCAGGAAGACGCGGTCATCCTGGGGCGGGCGCATCATAATCTGCAGATAATCGCGATCATCATATTCATAATTCAGCTGCAGTTGTGCGCACAACTGCATGGCCTGCTGCAGCAACGCCCACGGCATGCGTGGTATGCATACCCTTCCCTCGTATCTGCCGTCCACAGCTTGCCTGGCGGGCTGGTTCTCGACTGATTGCGAATGCAAGAGAAGCCAGCCGCCTGCCTTAATAAAGGAATTGGCGCCCGGATTCTCCAGAATCGGGCTGATGACAATATCAAATTGGGCCAGCCGTGGCCATGGGGGCGTCCAGCCGGCCTGACTGTCGGCGTCCTGCAGGTAGCCGTCGTAAAACTCGATACAGAAAAGGGTATCGCGATACTGACGCTGGGTCCTGAGGATCGCATCAAAGAAAACGGCGCTGGTTTGTCCGCGATATGCCGCATACGGAAAGCGAACCCTGATCCAGCCCAACTCATGACAGGCCGCCTGTGTGTATCGACAGGCAAAGTCTTCCAGCAGGCACATCCGCAAAAAATGATGGCTTAAAACAAGCGCCGAATCATCAGGAATGAATTGCCGGAATTCGCGTTGAAACAAAGGCAGCCCGCAAAGCTGTTCCAGCTCGCTGATCGACTCGCTGATGCCCGATCTTGCAATACCCAATTGCGCGGCAGTCTGTGCCAGACTTCGCGACTGGCACAGATGGCAAAACCGGATGAGATTCCTGAATTCGAGCTGCTGCAGGATATGCCTTTGTTTAAGCGTCATGACGCTATTATGACTCACCTTTTGAGTCTGGACATTCCAACCGTTGCCAGCAAACCGATTACAGATGCAATAAACATATAATAGCTCGGCGCCATCACATCAATCGTGGTCGCCCAGGTCATGAGCGCAGGCGTAAAACCGGCAAAGAAAATGGCGGCCACGTTATACGAGACAGCCATACCGGTAGAGCGGACCTGAATTGGAAACAATTGCGCCAGGGCCGAAGGCGCAACGCCGGCAAACAGCGCCACGGCAAAACAATTTAAAATCTGGACAATAATCAAATTGGTCACGGTGGGCGAATGATGCAACCAGGTCAGCAATGGCCAGGAAATAAACATCAGTATCACGCACCCGGCACGTAAGACTTTATAGGCACCCATACGATCTGCCATGCGTCCGGCAAAGACACATCCGATGACCATGAAAATATTGCCCACAAGCGACGCCGTAAAAGCCTGATTCCGGGTGAACCCAAGACCGATAACCGGTGAGGCATAGTAGGTCGGCATATAGATCACCAGCACGTAGACACACACCGTCCAGAGAATCGAAAACAGAATACCCAGGATCATATGACGCGGATAGCGGCGAACGATATCCAGCAACGGCTTTTTATCTGCGGGCCGGGTCTGTTTTTGTTGCGCTTCGAACTCGGGTGTTTCATCCAGCGTACGACGAATATAATATCCCAGCGGTACGATCAGCAATCCGACCACAAAAGGAAGGCGCCAGGCCCATTGCGAGATGGTGGCATCGTCGAAAAAGCTTGTAATCATCATGCCCATGAATGCCGCCAGGATATTCGAAATTCCCATGCTGGCCTGCAACCAGGCGGCGTAACTGGCGCGCTTTTCCACGGGTGCACTTTCCACCAGGAAAGCTGTCGCGCCACCGATTTCTCCGCCTGCCGAAAAGCCCTGCAACAATCGTCCGGCCAGCAGCAGAATAGGCGCACCCACCCCGATCATCCATACCGGTGGTGCAATCGCAATGATCAGTGTGCCCAATGCCATGATGCCGATCGTCAATGTCAGTGCTGCCTTGCGCCCGACGCGATCGCCGTAGGACCCCAGATACAACGCCCCGATCGGTCTGGCGATAAAACCGACGGCAAAGACGAGGAACGTGCTGATGAGCGCCGATACCTCATCACCCGCGACAAAGAAGCTGTGTCCGATATAGCTGGCAAAAAACGCAAACACACTGAAGTCATACCACTCCAGCGCATTTCCGATGGAGGCTGCCGCGACCGCCTTGCCTGTTTTACTATTGCTTTGAGTTGTGCCGGCTGCGCCGGCAGGCACACTTTTATCGGGCACCCCTGTCTCCGGGTACTGTTGAATTTTTTCCATATTTTGTCCTTTTACCCCGAACAACAATTGTCATTCGGATCGATCTAGTTCTTTGCTGTCGCGTCGAACCGCTCTATCGCATCAATCAGCACGCTCACTCCCTGCCCTAATTCTTCTGCCGAAGTCCACTCGTGAGCGCAATGGCTCTTGCCCTCCTTGCTGGGCACAAAAATCATGGCTGAGGGGCTGATATGGCTTAAAAATGCGGCATCGTGCCCGGCCCCGCTGGGCATGACTTTGTACGGCAAACCAAGGCTGTCACTCGCATCGCGAATATGCGTCATCAGTGCCGGCGCGCACACAACAGGCTGGGTGTCGGTGACGGTATCGCAGGACAGCAATGTGACCTGATAGGTATCGGCTGCCCTGGCGGCAATCTGCTCCAATTGTTTGTGCAAGGCCTCCATGCTGGGACGATGATCCGAACGCATTTCAACTGAAATTTCTGCAAACCCGGGTACAACATTGCTGGCATTGGGTTTGACATTGAACTGACCGCAAGTAGCGACAACATAATGCTCCGGCGTCTCACTGGCCATTTGCGCGACACACTGCCGAATATCACAGGCGGTTTGTGCTGCTGCAAGCAGTGCGTCACTGCGCATATTCATGGGCGTGGTGCCTGCATGCGCGGCCTGTCCACGAAAAGCCAGGCGCACCCGGATGATACCGACAATGCCGCTGACCACGCCGATCGGCGTGGCTTCGTTCTCCAGCACACAACCCTGCTCGATATGAATCTCAAAAAAAGCCTTGATATCGTCACGCTTGATCAAATTATCCGGCTTGCCGCCCATACGCACAATCGCATCGGCAAGCTGCTCTCCGGTCTGCGGGTGGGCACTACGCAGAATGTCATCCGACAAGTAACCGCTCATACCCCGGCTGCCAATACAAGACTGGCCCCATTCACTGGGTTCTTCCGCCAGAAAATCGATGACTTCAAGCGTATGCTTCAGCTTGATATTACGTTCCTGCAGCGAGGCCACGCATTCGAGCCCGGCTACAACGCCCGCGACGCCGTCAAACCGTCCACCGCCCGGCACCGTATCGCTATGCGAACCAACAGCAATGACACCGCTGTTTTTGTCAGCCCCTTCCAGGCGCCCGACCAGATTGCCGGCCGCATCCACATGCACCGCCATGCCCAGTTGCTCCATGCGCGCAGTGATCCACTGGCGCCCTTTCAGAAATGTCTCGCTAAAAGATCGTCTGGTATAGGGCAGTGCCTCGTCCGTAATGGTGCCCAGTTCCATCAGGGCATCCCAGTAGCGTTGTTGATTGGCTTTCATCATGATGACGCAAGTCCTGCAGTTGATAAGGGGCGGATAAATTGGCCACTGCCCGGTTCGGCCGTCACGTTACTGCCATCGAATACCCAGTTGCCGCGCAGCATGGTCTTCTTGACTTTATAGTCAATCGTGCGGCCATCGTACGGGCTCCAGTCAGAGAAGTTCTGTCCGCTGGCCTTGCCGTCATAGACATACGGTTCTTTTTTCAGAATCGCCAGATCAGCGTCACGCCCGACTTCCAGTGCGCCTTTGGTATCCTGAATGCTGAACAGTCGTGCCGCGTTATACGTCAGTACCTGCACCACCCGGCTCAATGGCACGTTGCGCCTTGACGCCTCGGACACCATCATGGGCAGCAGCACTTCCAGGCCGGTTGCGCCGGACGCATTGTCAAACATATTCGCGTTGGACTTGCGATCCAGGGACCAACTGACATGGTCAGTTGACACAACCGTCAGCGTCCCTGCCGCCAGATGCTGCCAGAGCGCTTCGCGCTCGCGTTTGCCTCGAATCGGCGGATTCACTTTACCGCGTCCCACCAGACGGCTGACATCGTCTTCTTCAGACAGCACCAAATAATGCAGACAGGCTTCCATCGTCGCAGGGTAGCCCTGCCGTTGATACGAGGCACAAATTTCATAGCCACGCCCATTGGAACAATGCACTACATGCGCACGGCAACCCGTGTCAGCACCCAATTCGTATACCTGGAGCACGGCCAGGTTCTCGGCGTAGACCGGCCGGCTGGCAGAATGGGCGGCATAATCTGTCCGCCCCTGGGATTTGACGCGTTCGATCAAATGCTTGACGACTTCATCATCCTCATTATGCACGCCGGCAATCAAGCCGTACCCGCTGATGGCAGCAAAGCAATCATGCATGGTATAGGCCGGGATTCGGGGAAAACGCTCGGGGTCGGTGCCAAATGTGGAAAATTTAAAGCCGATTGCGCCGGCGGCCACGATTTCATCGATTTTGGCGGCCCCGTCGTCCGGATGAACCGTGCCGTAAAGAGCAAAATCCACCCTGGCCTGTTCCCGGGCTTCCTTTTTTTTCAGTTCAAAGCGCTCAGCGTCGCAAATGAGCCTGCCCGCATCATAAGGCATATCGACAATCGTGCCGACACCGCCTGCCGCCGCGGACCGGGTGGACCAGATGAAATCTTCCTGCCCTTTCTGGCTGCGGCTATGTACCTGCGAGTCTATCGCTGCAGGAAAGACATAGCAATCAGAATAGTGTTCAGTCTGGCGCGCTGCAGGAAGGCCGCTGTCGACCGCCCCCACATGAGCCACTTTTCCGTTTTGGATCGCGACATACCCATTGGGAATCTCGCCATGCGCCAGTACCAGATGGCCGGTTATCAGTAGATCAAATTCTGTCATACGTTCTCCGTGATTTTTCACAAGAGTGCCACAATCGGCCCGCGTTGTCGTATTCTGAATTTTGATCTGACTTATAATTTTTTCAGAACAATAAAAAACTGGAGACAGATTAAATGTAAAGACAGCCACTATATACTGCAAAAAAACGATCTGACTGATACTTAAAAGTGAACTGCGAATTGTCTTTCCCGGCCATTACGCTGCCAAAGACCAGGCGATGGATACATACATATGGCCGCAATCTTGAGCCCCTCCACAAAGACCATCCACCATACGATTTCCTGTCATATTAAACCTGTAATATGCCCGCATTATTGTCAACAGGATCACGTAACATGAAATCCGCTACTTTCTCTCCATCGCGCCGTCGCAGTCTGAAAGCATTGGCCGGCGCGCCTATGTTGCCGCTTACAACCGGCGTTCTGGGCAGTTTTGCCGGTTTTGCGACTGCCCAAACAACAGACGCGGTGAAAAAGGCTTTTGCCTCTGCTGAATTTATCGGGATGGCAGCGCCTACGCTGGACAATCCCGCCGCGCTGGCTGACACCACCGTTGGCTCTTCCCTGAAAATCAAGTGGGCAGACAATACCGATACGACCCTTGAACTGGCGTACAAGCCATTTTTCCTGACCGGCGATAAAGTGCCCGACGGCAAAGGCGGCGAGATCATTGCCGGCGGCTATTTCGACATCAATAACAAACCCATCATGGACACCTCTGTCGCCGGTAAAGAGCGTCAGATTTTCTCCGACAGTCCCGACGGCACGTCCTTGCTCAAGCTGGACAATGCCAAGGTAGATGGCGTCAAAGGCAACCCCGTATTTGCCGTCGTGCAGTTCGAATACACCACACGCAATCTGAACGGCGACGATATGTACGGCAAACTGCCCTCTCCCATCGCCGTACTGACTTTGGACCAGGATCCGGAAACCGGTCATCTGTCACTGGTGAAATATCACAACGTTGATACCTCCGGCGTGCACGGCCTGTGGATTACCTGTGGCGCCTCGCTCTCGCCATGGAACACGCACCTGTCCAGCGAAGAGTATGAGCCCGATGCGTTCAAGATCGACAAGAACGACGAATTCAAAGGCTACAGCAAGGCGCTGTATGGCGACGAAACCAAAGCCAATCCTTACCACTACGGCCATATGCCGGAAGTAACTGTTAATCCGGATGGCACGGGTACCGTAAAAAAACACTACAACCTGGGCCGGATTTCGCATGAATTGATCCAGGTCATGCCCGATCAGCGCACTGCCCTCATGGGAGACGATGCCAACCATGGCGGTCTGTTCATGTTTGTGGCCGACAAGGAAGCCGATCTGTCTGCCGGCAATCTGTATGTCGCCAAATGGCACCAGACCAGCGGCGAAGGCCCTGGCTCCGCAGATCTGACCTGGGTTCACCTGGGCCACGCCACCAGCGATGAAATCGAAGCGCTGGCCAACAAGCTCAAGCCCCAGGACATCATGGAAGTCAAGTACGAAGACCCCAAGGATGATTCCTTCAAGAAAATTGTGTTCGACAAGAAAGTGAACTGGGTCAAGCTCAAGCCAGGTATGGAAAAAGCAGCGGCCTTCCTGGAAACGCACCGTCATGCAGCCGTTGCCGGCGGCAGCATGGGTTTCTCCAAAATGGAAGGTACGACCGTCAACGCCAAGGACAAGATTGCCTACTCGGCCATGTCCTATGTACGCGACGCCATGCTGGATGGCTCATCCGACATCAAGGTAGAAGGCCCCTACGCCGGTGCCGTATACGCCCTGAACCTGAAAGGCGGACAAAAAGATAATACCGGTAAAGAGATCAACAGTGAATGGGTACCTGTGGACATGAAGCCGCCAGCAGAACTGGTCGGTGAAGATCTCAAAACCCCTGACGCGCTGGGCAATACCGCCAATGCAGACAAGATTGCCAATCCGGATAACATCAAGTTCTCCGAAAAACTGCGCACCCTGTTCATCGGCGAGGACAGCGGTACGCACGTCAACAACTTCCTGTGGGCTTACAACGTAGACACCAAACAGCTGGCACGTCTGCTGTCCTGCCCCGCCGGTGCAGAATCAACCGGCCTGCAGTCGGTGGACGAGCTGAACGGCTGGACGTACATCATGAGTAATTTCCAACACGCAGGTGACTGGGAAAAAGGCAAAGGCGGCAAGCCTGGCCTGCACGATGTCGTGAAAGAGAAAGTGGCCCCGCTGATCGACGAAAAATATCATGATCGCTTCAGCGCCGCCGTGGGCTATCTGACCGGCAAGGAAAAAGCCGTCAAGGCGTAAGCGATCGCTTTTACTTCATCTCGCTCCGAACTTTCGCCTCACCTTCTTCAGGGTGAGGCGTTTTTTTGGTTCGCATGCCAACCCACAGTAACAATGGCCTCCTGGGCCGAATGAACTCAAAGAAGCGCAATTAATGTTCGCAGGGCAAAAGGAAGTCGCTTACTTTTATTCCGGCTATCCGGAAGAATACTAAATGCCCTCCCATAAAAACACTCACAACCCAAGCGTGTTCTGTACGCTGTTCACCAGTACAAGCAGCCGCTTGGGAATTTCTCTATTACGCTCGGCAAAGCCCCCGTCAGTAACAGGAACCCCGCAATTGAGTATAAAAATATTTGCGTCAACCGGCTTTGCAAACGGCACCGCAAAGCCAAACGAATGCGGTAACCACTGCCCATTGTTGGAGCAATAACCGTAGCGTTCGAATTGGCGATAAGTCTCCGCCAGACTGTGTTCATGGCCCTTATAATAGTCCGGTTGAGTCACACGAATTTGATTCAAAACCGCAGTACGCTCTTCTGCAGAAGCGCGACAGAGCCACGCCTTGCCCGCAGCCGTTGACATCATGGGCAAGGCAGCGCCGATATCGGGATGAGCCTGCAAGGTTTCGTTGGCACGTGCCGTTTCCACATAAACCATATTACAACGATCGCGAATGACAAGTGAGACGGCGCCATTGATTTCCTGCGCCAACCTCAGCATCAGCGGGCGGGCCATCTGCCTTAACTGCAGGCTGGCAAGCAGTGGATAGCTTAACGTCAGCAACGTCGGCCCCAACAGATAACGTCTGCCTTGCTGTGCGCGGCGCAAATATCCAAGTTGTACAAGTGTATGGGTGAGTCTGGCGACCGTGCTCGGAGACAGTCCGGTACGCAGCGAAATCTGTTTGTTCCCCAACGTGCGCTCTCCCGATCTGAAGCATGCAAGCAGGTCAATGGCCTGAGCCAGTGTGGACGCAAATTGCGGATCTGCTGTTTTCTTTTCTTGCTCAGGCATCTGGCCTCTCCCGTTGCATGCACTGTACAACGTCATCAACCATCGCCAACAATGGACCGGCGGCGACATCCTCGATGGATTTGTCTTTCAACCGTGACACGGGTACCCCGCAATTGAATACCAGGTGCTCGCCAAAGATGGGGACCGGTAACGCGACCGCAACCGCATGCACATCGGCCTGCCAGTCGCCAAATGAGAGGCAATAGCCTTTGTTGTTCCAGTCACGTTGAGCCCCTCTCCAGGCAGCCCCGTGCGTTTGCATTTGCCAATCGTCCTCACTGCGGATCTGCTGAAGTACGCTCTTGCGCATGGTCGACGATGCGTTCGCCAGCCACGCGCGCCCCATTGCAGAACCCAGCAATGGCAGCCGGGCACCAATATCCGGTCGAAAGCCGATGGCCTCGTGGCCTCGGCTGGTCTCGAGGTACACCATATGCAGATTGTCATACAAGCCCAGCGACACGGACCCTTCGCATCGGTCTGCGAGCGCCCGCATGAAGGGCCTTGCCATTTGACGTAATCGAATACCGCTGAGCATGGGATGCACCAGAGACAGAATACCGGCTCCAAGCCGATATCGTCTCAACTGCCCGTCGTACAACAATAGGCCCTTGAGCGCGAGCGTATAGGTCAGCCGGGAAATGGTGGCTTTGGACAGGCCAGTTCGCTCTGCCAGATCTTTATTGCTGAGCGCCGGCTCGGCCATCCTGAAACACTGCAATACGGCCATGCCGTGCGCGACGGTTGTTGCAAAACGGGGATCACTGTGTGTACCGGTATTTTTCATACTGATTCCCAAGAAAAATATCATCCAAAACAAAATGCCTAAATTTTAAATTCAATATATCGAAACAATAATATCGATATTAACGATAAATTGCTATGCTTTTTGGACAATCACACGCATGCAACCCCAATACCAACGAAAGCAGAGAAGGAGAATCAATATGCTGCGGGACCCTGAATCGTTCACCCTATTTCTGGATTCACTGCGGCGGTTTGTCCATGAACGCCTGGTACCACAGGAAAAACAGGTCGCTCAATCCGACCTGGTTCCTGATGATCTCGTCAGAGAAATGGCAGACCAGAATATGTTCGGCTATTCAATACCCGAAGAATACGGCGGACTCGGAATGACCACTGAAGAACTGGTCCTGGCCGCCATGGAGTTATCGCAATGCTCGGTCGCTTTTAGAGCACGTGTAGGCACCAACACGGGGATCGGATCTGAAGGATTGGTGGCCGATGGCACACCCGAGCAGAAGCAGCGTTATCTGCCGGAGTTGGCAAGCGGGCGAATGACCGGTTCATTTGCATTGACCGAGCCAGAAGCCGGCTCAGATGCCACTGCCTTACAGACCAGCGCGCGCCGCGAAGGGGATCATTACGTGCTGAATGGGACAAAATGCTTCATTACCAATGCTCCGATAGCTGATCTATTTACCGTGATGGCACGCACGGATCCTGACAATCCCAAGGCAGGCGGCATTTCGGCCTTTCTCGTGGAACGCGGCACGCCTGGGCTGTCCACCGGACACCCCTACGAAAAAATGGGACAGGCCGGCTCGCCTGTGTCGGAAGTGCATTTTGATCATTGTCGCGTTCCCGCATGCAATCTGATTGGGGGCGTCGAAGGCATGGGTTTCAAAACCGCCATGAAGGTACTGAACAAGCAGCGCATTCACCTGGCGGCACTGTGTATTGGTCCGGCAATCCGCATGCTGGACGAAGCCATGAAGTTTGTGGGCAATCGTGCTCAGTTCGGCCAGCCGCTGATGAATTTTCAATTGATTCAGGCGATGATCGCCGATTGCAAAACCGACATTGAAACGGCAAAAGCGCTGGTCATGCAAACAGCTCGAGAGCGCGACGACGGCAAGGACGTCGCGATGAATGCATCCATTTGCAAATACTTTTGCTCGGAAATGTGCGGACGGGTTGCGGACCGTTGTGTACAGATGTTTGGCGGCTACGGCTATATCGCAGACTTTGGTATTGAACGCTTCTACCGCGATGTACGCCTGTTCCGCCTGTATGAAGGAACCAGCCAGATTCACCAGCTCAATATCGCCCGCCTGACGTTGAAAAACGCCGGCTTCGAACCCGGCCGTTAAAGCCCCTATTTTCATTCAACCGCAATACAAAAATGCCTCACAAGAAGGCCCATTAAACAAAGGAGACCATCATGTTTAAAAAATCGATAACAACGATGATTGCTGCTTTTGTCATCAGCGTCGCGCCCGTACTGGCATATGCAGCCTATCCCGAACAGCCCATCAGACTGATTGTCCCATTTGCGCCAGGTGGATCAACCGACATTCTGGGACGACTGCTTGCCGAGGCCATGCGTCCTGTTCTGGGACAGGTGATCGTGGTCGAAAACAAACCCGGGGCCGGTGGCAATATAGGAGGCCACTTTGTCGCCACTGCAAAACCGGATGGCTATACCGTTCTTCTTGCCGCGGCAGGGCCAACGGTTATCAATCCCAGCTTGTACAAGAACATGAACTACAGCCCCGGCAAGGACCTGCAGCCGGTGACTGCGCTGACCCGCGAGCATAACCTGATGGTCGTCAACCCTGAGATTCCCGCCAAAAATCTGAAAGAGTTCATTGCATATGCAAAAAATCATCCACAAACAATCTCCTTTGGCTCTCCGGGCACGGGAAGTCCTGCCCATCTGGCAGGCGAACTCCTGAACAAAATGGCGGGTCTGAAAATGCAGCATGTACCTTACAAGGGTTCGGGCCCGGCCATTAGTGATCTGCTGGCCAACCATATTAATGTGATGATTGACAACATGCCGCCGCTGTTGCCCCATGTGATCAGCGGGAAATTGCGCGCGTTGGGTGTTCCCAGCTCAAAGAGAGCCGAGGCCCTGCCCCAAGTTCCGACATTTGAAGAACAGGGACTAAACGGTTACGTCATCATGGCCTGGAAGGGCTTGATGGTGCCCAAAGGCACCCCTGAACCCATTGTCCGGCAACTACATAATGCCGCAGTACAAGTGTTGCAACGTCCTGACATCCGCAAGCGCCTGACCGAACTGGGCGCCGAGCCCGAAGGCAATACACCAGAGGCCTTTGCCAATCAGATCAGTGAAGAAACACGCTGGTGGGCCGATATGATCAAACAGACCAATATCAGTATTAATTAAAAAACCGCCGGAGCAATGATATGAAAAATATGATCCCCCTCATCGCTTTGTCTGTAGCGGCCGGTTTTTCTGCGCCGGTGCTTGCCAGCGAGTATCCGGACAGGCCAATTACACTTGTCGTTCCTTACGCTGCCGGCGGCGGTACCGATACGGCGGCCCGGATTATTGCCAAGAAACTCGCCGAAAAATTGAAACAGCCAGTCGTTGTCGAGAACAAGGCTGGCGGCGCAACACAGATTGGCACCAGCTATGTGGTGCGAGCCAAACCCGATGGTTATACCTTGCTGATGGGTACCGCCAACCTGGCTACCAATCCTGCATTTTATAAAAAACTACCTTATGACGTTGAAACAGATCTGGTTCCGGTCGTGCTGGCAACCGACGTACCGGTTTACATCTTTACCAGCCCTGATAGCAGCGTTAAAAAGGTCCAGGACATTCTGGACCGAAGTAAAAAAACCGGAGATTTGTCGTATGCCACTGCAGGCGTTGGCAGCATTCCGCACATGGCAGCAGAAATTTTCAACCGTAAAACGGGTCTGCATTTACAGCATGTGCCTTACAAAGGCAGTGCCGAGGCGGTCGTGGCCACCTCCGGCAATCAAGTCCCTCTGAGTTTTGACAATCTGGCGCCCGCATACGGGCAAGTGAAGGCGGCTCGCCTGGTGCCTTTGGCCATCGCCGCCGACAAACGCAGCCCTGCCCTGCCAAACGTACCGACGCTCACGGAATTGGGCATTCCTGTGATCGCTGCTTCCTGGTGGGGAGTTCTTGCGCCCACAGGCACTCCACCAGCAGTCATCAACACGCTCAATACACAGATTAATGAGGTACTGAAGGAGAAAGCGGTACAAGACTATCTGCTCCAACAGGGCATTCATACCGTTGGCGGAACACCAGAGCAATTTGCACAATATATTCACGACGAAGCTGAAAAATGGGACGGCATTGTTCGTGATGCCAATCTGCATCTTGAAAATTGAACCAGGATATTTTGACCTATGTTGGATGAAAAAACGGAGACCCTGAGGAATAAAGTCAGGCACTTTATCGATACGGTTGCAATACCCCTTGAAAACCCGGCGCTGGAAAAAGATGTTGAAGCACTGGATGCCGTCTGCAGGCAGCTGCGTGCACAAGCCAGAACAGCCGGTGTTTACGGCCCGCAGTTACCTCTCGAATGGGGTGGGCTCGGATTAAACTGGGCAGAGTGCGCCCACATTTTTGAAGAGGCTGGCCGCGGTATGCTCGGTCCGCTTGCACTCAATTGCGCGCCACCGGATCAGCCGAACATGCTTACCCTTTTACACCTGGCCACCGATGAACAGAAACAGACGTATCTGGGCCCTCTGGCCCGGGGTGAAAAGCGTGCATGTTTTGCAATGACCGAGCCGGCACCTGGCGCAGGCTCTGACCCGAATATGTTGCAAACCCGTGCAACCCGGCGCGCTAATGGCTGGCTGATTAATGGACACAAAAAATTCATCAGTGGCGGCGTTGCTGCCGATTTCGCCATTGTGCCTGCAAAAACAGATGAGGGTGTGACGCTGTTTATCGTGGATACCGACACGAAAGGATACCGAGTAACGAGAGATATTCCGACGGTCACTGGCTATCAGATCGGCGGGCATGCAGAGATTCTCATTGAAAACTGTCACGTTCCTGATAGTGCAGTGCTAGGCCAGATTGGCATGGGGATGAAGCACATTCAACTACGCCTGGAACCGGCTCGCCTTTCACATTGCATGCGATTTATCGGCCGGGCCAGGCGCGCCCTGGAAATTGCACAAGACTATGTGCAAACAAGACATACCTTCGGCAATCGATTATCGGAGCTGCAGCAAATCCAGGCCATGATTGCCGATTCCCATATAGACCTGCATGCGAGCCGGCTGATGACACGGGAATGCGCCATGCTGATGGATCGGGCAATATCGGTAAAAAATGAATCAGCAATGACAAAGATATTCGTATCGGAAGCCGTTGGCCGGGTTGCCGATAGATGCGTGCAAATGATGGGAGCGCTTGGCGTATCGGATGACACCGTCGTCTCGTGCATCTGGCGGGAATCCCGCCCTTTTCGCATATACGACGGCGCCAATGAATTGCACCGGGCCTTCCTGGCGCGGCGTATTTTGCAGGCGTCTATCACTCCATAAGGAAATCAGCATGACAACATTTTCAGCCTTTCGCGTGGAAACTCCAGATGCGGGAAAACCACCCGAATGTCATGTCCGGCAACTTCAATTTGATGACCTGTCGCCGGGCGACACCATCATCAAAGTGGCTTTCGCCGGGGTAAATTATAAAGATGCACTGGCCGCAAACGGTCAGGGAAAAATTGTTCGGGATTACCCGCGCATCACCGGCATTGATTTGAGCGGGCACGTTGTCTCATCCGCGAATCAGCAACTGAAAGAAGGTGATCCCGTGGTTGTCCATGGCTTCGGGCTGGGCGTTGAGCATGACGGCGGACATGCACAATATGCGCGCGTGTCATCCGACTGGGTTCTGCCCTTGCCTGACGGACTTAGCCTGCGTGAGGCAGCGACACTTGGTGCTGCCGGATACACTGCTGCGCTGGCACTACATTGGATGGAAATGTGCGGATTAAGCCCCGACCAGGGCGAAATCGCTGTCACCGGTGCGACAGGCGGCGTCGCCAGCATTGCGATTGACATATTGAATCATTGCGGCTACCAGGCTGTCGCCATTACCGGCAAGCACGCTGCACATGATTATCTCAAAAAGCTTGGCGCGGCCAGAGTGATTGCGGTTCCCGATCTTGAACCGAGCGGACCGCTTGCTTCCGGCCAATGGGCCGGCGCCATTGACTCGGTAGGCGGTTCAGTTCTTTCCTGGCTGCTTCGGACGACAAAACCGGAAGGCGTGATCACCGCCTTCGGCAACGCTGGTGGTGCCAACCTTTCTACGAGCGTCTTTCCTTTCATTCTGCGAGGCGTGAAATTGCTGGGCATCAACGCGGGTGGCCCGATGGCGCTACGCAGGAAAATCTGGGACAAGCTGGCTATAGAATATCGTCCTGATCATCTGAATGATATATGTCAGGTGATATCACTGCACAGCCTGCCACAAGTCACGAAACAAATGCTGGAACGCAAAACAACCGGCCGCAATGTCATCGACATGGCACTTTGAAACCCTTATTCGATGTACTTAATATGAATACATGCCAGACCCTGAACTCACTTTTTTCCCCCAAGAGCATTGCAATTCTGGGTGCATCAAACGCAACAGGCAAGTCCGGAGCCGTCCCCATTGCGCTGCTTCTTGATGCCGGATATACCGGAAAAATTTATCCGGTCAACCCCCGGCAGGATAGGGTTTATGGCCTGCCCTGCCACGCCAGCCTGAACGATATCAGTGATACGATTGACCTTGTCATTATTGCTGTTCCAGCCGTTCATGTACTTGCTGCCCTTGAACAATCCCGGCCTGGCCAGATCAGAAACGCGGTGACCTTTACTTCGGGGTTTGCCGAGGTCGGCGATGCCGGCAGTCAATTGCAACAACAACTTCACGCCTTTGCGCGCGAGCGGCGCATACGGTTGCTGGGACCAAACTGTCTTGGCTTTATCAATGTCCGCGATCATACCTATGCAACCTTCTCCCCTGCTCCGCTCAACGGCCGGCTACCTGCCGGCGACGTCGGCATGGTCACTCAAAGCGGCGCTTTCGGCGCCTACGCCTATTGCCTGGCACGGGAACGCAATCTCGGACTGTCATTCTGGATTAGTACAGGAAACGAAAGTGATATTGATGTCGCCGATTGCATTCAATGGCTGACAGAGGACCCTCATACCCGTGTCATCATGGCCTATATCGAAGGATGCAAAGACGGCGACAAACTGAAGCGCGCCCTGTCAGCAGCGAACAGTGCAGGCAAGCCTGTGGTTGTGACCAAAATTGGCAGAACCGCGTCGGGCGCTCAGGCTGCGGCGTCCCACACGGCTGCGCTGGCGGGTGACGATGCCGTTTACGATGCATTGTTCAAACAATACGGTGCAATCCGGGCCTACACAATCGACGAATTTTTCAACGTGGGACAAGCACTTAGCAAATGGCCTCACCACGCAGCCAGCCAAAATTTGGCGATTATTTCCATATCAGGCGGCGTCGGCGCATTGATGGCCGATGAAGCCGATGACCATCATCTGAGTCTGCCCGCCCCGCCAGATGATGTACAAGCCAGGCTACTGGCGCGAATTCCCTTTGCCAGCGCGAACAATCCAGTCGATGTCACCGGCCAGGCCCTCACGGACCTCTCTATCCTTCTGGATACCAGCCGTGATCTGCTGGCAACAGGCAAGTATGGTGCGCTTGCTATTTTTCTGGCTGCTGCGGGCTCATCTGAAGCATTGTGGCCGCATTTGCAGGAATTGGTCAGCGTGCTGCACGCCGAATACCCGAACACCCCGATTACGATCAGCGCGCTGCTGCCACCAGAACGTATCACAGCGCTACAGGAAAAGGGATCGATGGTGTTCGCCGACCCAAGCACAGCGATCCGCACGTTATCCAGAATCATGCACCACCGACCGGGAAAACGTGCCGCACTATCATGTGGGAAAGAAGCCGTTGCGCAAAAAACGAACGTGAACCTGCCAGGGGGTACAGGCGCGTTAAATGAAGCCGATTCACTCACTATTTTGAAAAATGCGGGAATCGCTGTCACTCCATTTTCAGTGGCAACAACGAAAGCAGCTGCACAGGATATTGCGCGCCAATTCAGTTGTCCTGTCGCGATGAAAATTGTATCCGCCGACATTCTGCACAAAAGTGATATTGGCGGTGTCAAACTGGGAATCAGCGGAGATGACGCCGTGGCAGATGCGTATCTCGAAATTCTGTCATCAGTGCAGCGCGCTCAACCTTTGGCCGACGTTGAAGGCATCCTCATCGCTCCCATGCACAGCGGGGGCATCGAGTGCATTATGGGCGTGTATTGCGATCCGGTTTTCGGACCGGTAGTGATGTTTGGTCTGGGCGGAATATTTGTGGAAGTTCTCAAGGATGTCAGCTTCAGGCTTGCTCCGTTCGATCAGGCAGAAGCACTTTCAATGATCCATGAGACTCAGGCAGTTTCCCTACTTAAAGGGGAACGAGGACAAGGCGCCGCTGACATTGCTGCATTGGCCGACACCCTTGCTGCCCTATCACAATTGGCATATGCGCTTGGTGACCGGATAGAGTCGATTGATATCAATCCCATTATTGCATTACCGCAAGGACAGGGAGTACGAGCGCTGGACGGCGTCATTATTCGCAAATCTGCCAGCTAAGAGCAACATACTTTCTATATTGGTATAGCCATTGCTCTTAGCATTACCATATCAAGATAAAACGAAAAGGCCTGAGCCCGGTACTATACCTTGCTCAGGCCTTGAGTTACTGATCTGCCGCCTTCCAACACATAAGTATCTGGCTACCTAAGGGGCATTATTTTTTTGGTCGCGTCATTAACTAGCCAGGAAAGTATCCATTTGGTAATCAGTGATTTTCCTTAGCATGATTAATCGTGTACTTGGGAATTTCCACAACCAGATCCTGATCAGCCACCAAAGCCTGGCAAGACAAACGAGACACCGAGGTCAGGCCCCAGGCCTTATCCAGCAGGTCCTCTTCGTCGTCGCTCGCCTCTTCCAGCGAGTTAAAGCCTTCCTTGACCACCACGTGGCAGGTCGTGCAGGCGCAGGACAGCTCACAGGCGTGTTCGATCTCGATATGATTGTCCAGCAGGATGCGGCAAATGGACGTACCTTCGGGCGCGTCATTAATGACCGCGCCATCGGGGCAGACGTCGGGGTGCGGTAAGACTGTAATCTTGGGCATAAATGGGGTCCGTTATACTGTATTTTTAAGCAATATCATTCAGCGATTTGCCGGAAAGCGCATCGCGAATGCTTCTGTCCATGCGGCGCGCGGCAAAGTCATCGGTCGCTTTGGCCAGCCTGTCGGTCGCATCGCGCCAATCCTGAATATCATCACTGTCGGACAGGCCAGACAGCGATTCAATGTGTTCGGTAATCTCGCGGATTTCGTCTTCGCTCAGCAAATCGCGGTCTTTATCCATGGCAGCCTTGACCGAATCGAGCAACTGGCGTGCATCCACCTGTTGCTCACGCAACATGCGTTGCTGTGCGTCTTCACCGGCGTTCTGCATGCTTTCCTGCAACATGGCAGTGATCTGCTCGTCCGTCAGGCCATAGGACGGCTTGACGGTAATCTGCGCTTCTTTGCCCGTGCTTTGCTCGGACGCAGTCACACTCAGCAGGCCATCGGCATCCACCTGAAACGTGACGCGAATACGTGCCGCACCCGCCACCATTGGAGGAATATCACGCAGCTCAAAACGCGCCAGCGAGCGACAGTCCGTCACCAGATCGCGTTCACCCTGCAGCACGTGAATGCTCATGGCAGTCTGGCCGTCTTTATAGGTGGTAAATTCCTGAGCTCGTGCCACGGGAATCGTGCTGTTACGAGGAATGATTTTTTCCACCAGACCGCCCATGGTCTCCAGACCCAGCGACAGTGGCGTCACATCCAGCAGCAGCCAGTCTTCGCCGGGCGCGCGGTTGCCTGCGAGCAGGTGGGCCTGACGGGCGGCGCCCAGCGCAACCACTTTATCCGGGTCCAGGTCTGTCAGGGGTTGCTGGTTAAAATATTCACGCACGCGATTACGCACGACGGGCATGCGGGTCGCACCGCCCACCAGCACAACACCGTTGATTTGCTCTGGCGTCAGGCCGGCACTATGCAGTACATCATCGACCAGCGTCAGCGTACGGCTGACCAGGTGACGCGTGATATTTTCAAAATGATTCTGCGGGAACATCTGATCGATGTTCAGTCCGTTTGACAGCGACACTTCAAATGCCGCTTTGGTGGTGCCCGACAGTTTCTCACGCATCTGGCGGGCCCGGCTCAACAGCAGCCGGCGGTCTGACATAGTCAATGCTTCCTGGCTGTGATGCTTCATGATATCGGCCACAATGGCTTCGTCAAAATCATCGCCACCCAGTTGCGTATCACCGCCCGTGGCCACGACCTCAAATACACCTTTACTCAGGCGCAGGATGGAAATATCAAAGGTACCGCCACCCAGATCGTAAACGGCAAAGACGCCTTCTGATGCGTTATCCAGCCCATAGGCAATGGCAGCTGCTGTGGGTTCGTTCAGCAAACGCAGCACATTGAGGCCCGCCACACGGGCTGCATCACGTGTCGCCTGGCGCTGGGTGTCATCAAAATAGGCAGGAACGGTAATCACCGCGCCAACCAGGTCATCTCCCAACGCGTCTTCGGCCCGCTGGCGCAGTTTGGCCAGAATTTGTGCAGAGACATCAACCGGTGTCTTGTCACCCTGTCGGGTGTGGATACGGACTGTGCCCTCGCCCGGCGTAAATTCATAAGGCAGGTTCATACTGACCGCTTCATCATACGAGCGGCCCATCAGGCGTTTGACGGAAACCAGCGTATTCAGGGGATCGCTGTTTTGCTTGCGCACGGCCGGATAGCCAATTTCAACGCTCTGTCCATCCAGATAACGTACGACAGAAGGCAACAACTCCTTGCCCTCTTCATCGGCCAGTGTTTCGGGAATACTGTTGCGAACGGCCGCGACCAGCGAATGCGTTGTACCCAGATCAATGCCGACGGCGAACCGACGCTGATGAGGAACCGGAGCGTCTCCGGGTTCGGAAATCTGTAAGAGTGCCATGCTAATTGAGACTTTATTTAGAGTGACGCAGCAACGCTTTGGCGTCCTGGTGAATTTTCGAAATGAACATGCCTTCGCGCACTTTTGCGGTGGCTGCCGGAATATTTTTTTCGACGTCGATCAGGGTTGCCAGTTGCGCGTACAGTTCGGATTCGGCCTGTTCCAGCGTGCCCAGAAACTGGCGCACACGATCCGCATCGGGTTTGTCGCGCAGTTCGTCCAGTTCTTCGTGCCATTCCATCTGGGCCATGAGAAACTTCGGCGCCATGGCCGTGTTGTTCTCGGCGCCGACATCGCCACCCGCCTGTTCACACAAATAGCGGGCGCGCGATAGCGGATTGCTTAGCACCTGGTAGGCTTCATTGATACGGGACGACCACTGCATGGCGACCCGCTTTTCAGCCGCCGAGGCAGTCGAAAAACGGTCCGGATGAACCCGGGCAGACACGGTCTTCCATGCCTGCTCCAGTTCCGGCAGGGACAGGGCGAACTGCTGCGGTAAACCGAATAAGGCGAAATGCGATGCAACCTGCTCTGTCACGTTTACACCGTAAATGATTCGCCGCAGCCGCAGCTGGCTTTTTCGTTCGGATTGGTGAATTTGAAGCCTTCATTCAATCCTTCACGGGCGTAATCAAGCTCTGTGCCATCGATATAGGGCAGGCTTTTCGCATCGACAAACACCTTCACACCATGGCTTTCAAAGACTTCGTCAGCCGTGTCAGGTTCATCTACGTATTCCAGTTTGTACGCCATGCCGGAACAACCGGTAGTGCGTACGCCCAGGCGCAAACCAATGCCCTTACCACGCTTTTGGAGGTAGCGTTCAATGTGCTGCGCCGCTTTTTCGGATAAGGTAATGGCCATAACGTTTAAACCGTATGCTTGTCTTTGTAATCCTGAACGGCCGCTTTGATGGCGTCTTCAGCCAGGATGGAGCAGTGAATTTTAACGGGCGGCAGCGCCAGCTCTTCGGCAATCTGCTTATTGCGGATGTCGAGCGCCTGATCCAGCGTCTTGCCTTTGACCCACTCAGTCACGAGCGAGCTGGAAGCAATCGCAGAACCGCAACCATAGGTTTTAAAGCGTGCGTCTTCGATCACGCCTTCCTGGTTGACCTTGATTTGCAATTTCATCACGTCGCCACAGGCAGGCGCACCCACCATACCGGTACCGACCGATTCGTCGCCTTTCTCGAACGAACCGACGTTACGGGGATTTTCATAGTGATCAAGAACTTTGTTGCTGTATGCCATGATAATTTCTCCTGAAACTGTTAATGCGCTGCCCACTGAACACTGTTCAGATCGATGCCTTCCTTGGCCATTTCCCACAAGGGTGACATATCGCGCAGTTTGTCGACACGGGATTTAATCAGTTCGACCGTATAATCGATTTCGGCTTCGGTGGTAAACCGGCCGATGGTAAAGCGAATGGAACTGTGTGCCAGTTCGTCGTTACGACCCAGTGCCCGCAATACATAAGAAGGTTCAAGACTGGCAGAGGTACAGGCAGAGCCGCTGGAGACCGCCAATTCCTTGATCGCCATGATCAGTGACTCGCCTTCGACATAATTGAAGCTCACATTCAGATTATGCGGGACGCGTTTTTCCATATCGCCATTCAAATACACTTCTTCGATGGTCGACAGGCCATTCCACAAGCGATCGCGCAGTGCGCGGATACGTTCGTTTTCGGCGTGGCCTTTTTCCTTGGCCAGACGGAACGCTTCGCCCATGCCCACGATCTGGTGGGTTGCCAGTGTGCCGGAACGGAAACCGCGTTCATGACCGCCACCGTGCATTTGCGCTTCGATGCGAACCCGTGGCTTACGGCGGATGTACAGGGCACCGATGCCTTTGGGGCCGTAAGTTTTGTGTGCAGAAAAGGACATCAGGTCCACTTTGAGCGTGGCCAGATCAATATCAACCTTGCCGGTTGCCTGTGCAGCATCGACGTGGAAAATAATGCCTTTTTCGCGGCACAGTTCTCCGATGGCGGGGATATCCTGGATCACGCCGATTTCGTTATTGACATACATGACGGAAATAAGCGTTGTATCGGGACGAATCGCAGCCTTAAGCACGTCCATGTCGATCAGCCCATTGTCCTGAACGTTCAGATAGGTGACTTCAAAGCCCTGGCGCTCCAGCTCACGCATGGTATCCAGCACCGCTTTGTGCTCGGTTTTTACCGTAATCAAGTGCTTGCCGCGTTCTTTATAAAATTGGGCAGCGCCTTTGATGGCCAGGTTGTCTGATTCGGTTGCGCCAGAGGTCCACACAATTTCACGCGGATCGGCGTTGACCAGATCAGCAACCTGCTTTCTGGCCTTTTCGACGGCCTCTTCCGCTGTCCAGCCAAAGGAATGGCTGCGGGAAGCCGGGTTACCAAACTCTTCGTAAAGCCATGGCACCATTTTCTCAACTACCTCAGGGTCAACCGGGGTGGTTGCTGAATAGTCCAGATAAACGGGTAATTTAAGCATTCTATACTCCACTGATTAAGCGATGACAGATGCCAGGGCATCCGGTGTCTTTTTCATTTGTACAACTGGGGCATCCGCCTGATGTTCAAGCTGGCGCATGCGCTGCTGGTCGACCAGATCCTGCAGGGAAACGGAATCAAGATAATCGACCACCGTGCGGTTCAGCCGCGTCCAAAGATCATGCGTCATGCATTTGCCGTTGAGCGCGCCGTTTTTACCGGTGGAACAGTCCGTTTTACTGCCACAGCTGGTCGCATCAATCGGCTCATCAACCGCAAAAATGATATCGGCGATGGTGATGTCGCGCGCGAATTTGGCCAGCGAATAACCGCCGCCAGGACCGCGCACACTGTCAACCAGCTCATGACGGCGTAATTTGCCGAAAAGCTGTTCCAGGTAGGAAAGAGAAATGTTCTGGCGCTCGCTGATTGCCGCAAGCGTGATGGGCCCGCCATTTTGGCGCAAAGCGAGATCAATCATGGCGGTAACAGCGAAACGACCTTTTGTAGTAAGACGCATAGCGAATCCTTTGCCAGTAAACCGAGTAATTTACTCAAGTATAGCAAAATCCCTAGTAAATTACTAGGGATTAATGCAATGCAAAATAAAAGGTGTTGCAGCGGGGCCGAAATGGCGGAAGAAGGATCGCTGCAGGTCAGTGCGCCGGGGCGGGCAGCTGCTCCATGAGCATGGACGCCGAGGGGCGTTGAGGACAATAGCGTGGCGCCCTATTGCCTGGCCTGAATTCTTGCGTAGTGAACGGGTTTGCTCGGGGGCTGGAACGGCGAACCAGATCCAACCCGGCGTGTACTGCGCTTAGGCAGCCTGATATTGTTTGACCCGCTTGCTGATGATTTCAAAAACCCCCTGACAGGCGTCTTCGAGATAATCGAGCATACGCGTGAAGCTGTCCAGACCACCATAGTAAGGGTCCGGAACGGTTGCCTCTTCGTAGTCGTTGGCAAAGCGCATCAGCAACATTAATTTGTGCTGCTGCGGTTTGGGGCAGATTTGCTGCAAATAAGAGAGATTTTCCCAATCCATTGCGAGGATCAGGTCAAATTCCTTGAAATCGCTGACAGTAACCTGCCGCGCACGACATTGCGAAATGTCGTAGCCGCGTTTTCGGGAAACCAATTGGGCGCGACCATCCGGAGGATCACCAAGATGGTAGTCCTGAGTTCCGGCCGAGTCTGTCGTAATGGAATCCTGTAAGCCTGCCTCTTCGACCAGGCGACGAAAGACCCCCTCCGCAGCGGGAGAGCGACAGATATTGCCCATGCATACAAAAAGAACTTTAGTGACCATAGCCATATAGTGTGATGGAAAACCCTAAGAAAGGCAAGAAATATTTACGTTTCGGTATGAGTTATATAGCGTTTTTTTCTTAAAAATCAAGATGCTAAGCCGGACAAAATGCCGCCGGCGAACGATACTTAAATCATACACGCTTTAAATTCAAGTGAAAATAGCATTAAGCCAAATATTTAGTGCGCAGCACAACTTTGATGCCTTCTGCGCATCACGATCGCGCAGCTTGACAAAAACAGTTGTGCAACGCACACAAAACTGACAAAACTGCACAATTTGCCTGCGTGCCAAACGCACTAATTTCAGGCAGCTGGCGCAAAAATGGGCGCGGTCAGTTCCAGAGAGCGCAACCTGGCCTGCACGTCGTAGATGCGCGCGGTGATCATCAGCTCATTGACGCCGGTCGCCTCGATAAAACGTTCGACGCCATGCCGGACCGTGGCCGGCGAACCCACCATTGAATACGCCAGTTTCTGCTCAACGCCCGCCTTTTCCATGGGGGTGACCAGCGCATCCAGGTCCTTGACCGGCGGCGGCATTTTGCCGGGTTTGCCGCGAAACAGCTGAACCGAGGCCAGTTGCATGGAGGTATAGTGAAAACGCGCCTCTTCGTCGGAATCGGCTGCGATGACATTGACACAGGCCATGGCGTACGGTTTGTCCAGATAGGCCGATGGCTTGAACATGCTTCGGTAAACCGAGAGCGCGGGCATCAGGTCAGTCGGCGCAAAATGCGATGCGAATGCAAAAGGCAGGCCCAGATGCGCTGCCAGCTGGGCACTATACAGACTTGAGCCCAGCAGCCATAAAGGGACGCGCAAACCGGCGCCGGGCACCGCCCGCACAGCCTGTCCGGGCTGCTCATCCTCAAAATAAGCCCGTAACTCCTGAACATCCTGCGGGAATCGTTCGGCCGCAGCGTGAATATCCCGCCGCAGCGCCCGTGCGGTGGTCATATCGGTACCCGGTGCCCGCCCCAGCCCCAGATCAACACGATCCGGATATAGCGAGGCCAACGTACCAAACTGCTCGGCAATGACCAATGGCGAATGGTTGGGCAACATGACGCCGCCCGAACCTATGCGGATCGATTGCGTGCCGGCGCCGATAAACCCCAGCGCCACCGAAGTCGCGGCGCTGGCAATACCGGGCATATTGTGGTGCTCCGCCATCCAGAAGCGGCGATAGCCATGCTTTTCAGCGGTTTGCGCCAGCTTCAGCGAGTGATGCAACGCTTCACGGGTGGTTTCACCTTCATTGACGGGAGACAGATCAAGCACTGAAAATGGAATCACAACAACCTCACTATACAGATAAGGGACGCAGGCCAATGGTCCGCAGCACCCGCCGGGGATGACACAAACCGAAACAGGGCCTGGCAGCAGGCCGCAGGCGACGTCTGGCGTTGCGGATTTGTTAATCTGGCGGAAAATAATTGACTAAGCAATAATAATACAGGCAGGAAACAAAAAAGGCAAAACCCCCTACCCTTAATACGGTCGTGAACTAACGTTCCCCGGGCGACGACAGCGATTGTAAAAAGGCTTCATCCTCTTTACTTAGCCAACCTTTTTCCCGTGCAACAACAATAAGGTCGGGACGACGATTCGCGGTTAATCTCAAGGACGCTTCGCGCCGCCAGCGCGCGATATTGCGGTGATGTCCGGACGACAAAACAGCAGGCACCGGAACCCCATTGAACACCTCGGGACGCGTATAATGCGGGCTGTCCAGCAGGCCTGACAATGAAGACTGAAAAGAATCCTGTATCGCCGAATCGGCCGTATGCAAAACATTAGGCAAGAGCCGCACGGTTGCATCCATGATCGCCATGGCGGCGATCTCACCGCCCGACAGTACAAAATCACCCAAGGACAATTCATCATCAACGTACTGGTCGATAAAGCGCTGGTCGATGCCTTCGTAACGACCACAGAGCAACACCGCTCCCGGCCCCTGAGCAAGCAGTTGCGCCTGGGCCTGATCGAATCGGCGGCCCACCGGACTCATAAGAATGACAGGCAGGCGCGCCGCGCCGCCGGTTTGCTGATGCGAACGCACCGCGAGCAGTGCACTTTCCAGTGGCTGGCTCAGCATCACCATGCCGGGTCCGCCGCCGTAGGGGCGGTCATCGACCGTATGGTGCACATCGCTGGTGTAATCTCTGGGATTCCAGGTATTCAGAGACCAGACGCCCTGGCGATGCGCCCTGCCCGTCACACCGGAATCACTCACGGCAGTGAAGAGCTCCGGAAACAGCGTGATGACGTCAAAACGCATCAGAAATCCAGAGGGAATCGGGTGACAATACGTCGGCCGGCAACATCCACTTCGGGAACGTGTTCGCTCACAAAGGGAACCAGCCATTCCCTGACCCGGCCTTTAGCATCGAGAATTGGAGCAGGCTCACCCTGAGCATCTGCCTGGTGACGCGCCACGCGTAAAACACCGTGCGCGCCGTTATCCATGACTTCGAGCACAATACCAGCCAGCTCGCCGCTGTCTTCAAAATAGACACGGCTGCCGATCAGATCGACCCAGTAGTACTCATCATCTGAAGCGGATGGAAACTGGCTGCGGCTGGCAAAAACCGAAGTGCCTTTCATGGCCTCAGCCTGATCACGATCATTAATGCCGTCAAGCGCAGCAACCAGATCGGTCCCCTGCTCTCGCACACGCCGCGCCTGAACTGCCGTATAGGCAGACAGCAATTTGCCGTCGCGCGGCGAGACGCGGGCCAGCCACCACTGCTCAATATCCTGCAGCACGCTGCGATCATCGGTGTAGGGCTGGATTTTGACCATGCCCTTGACGCCATAGGCAGATACAATGCGACCAAGCTCGACCAGATCTTCGGGGACCATGCTCATTCCAGCTCCAGGCAGGGAAAACTAAGATAATTGATAAAAATGCAGTTTACGGACGAGACCATGACTGCACACGAGGAAGATACACTGGCAGCCGGATATTGGCAGCCGAAAATGGCAAAGCCCTGGCGAAAAGCCAGGGCCAGAGCCGATCTTCTACTTACCCGTTGGGTACAGGCAAAGCAACGCCGTCGCCTGATTCAAAAGCCAACCTTCAAGCAGGCTCCGCTTTTGGATCAGGCCGCTTTGAACGCCAGAAATTAAGCGTTGGTTGCTTTAGCCGAGTATTCTTTGACCAGACGAGCAACGGCGGGTGACAGCTGAGCGCCGTTTTCAGTCCAGTGCGTTACACGGTCAAGCGCGATACGCAGGGCTTCTGTGCCTTCTTTTGCCACAGGATTGTAAAAGCCGACGCGCTCAATGAAACGGCCGTCACGACGGTTGCGCGAATCAGCAGCAACCAGATTGTAGAACGGGCGTTTTTTTGAGCCACCGCGGGCCAGACGAATAACCACCATAGGTAGACCTTTGTGAATGAGTTCAGGAATTCTTAAAACAGAAGATGATAGCACCAATTACCCTCTTCTGCCAAGAAAATTCGTCAGCATTTACCAGAAAAACCGAATTAAAACAACAGACTTAGCGTCTTTGCAGATAATGCACCGCGCCACTCTCGGTTTCTTCCTGCGATAAAAGCGGATTATGGGTCTGTTTGGAAAAGGCCTGGAAATCGCGAATCGCGTTACGGTCGGTCGTAATGATTTTCAATACCTCACCGCTCTGGATCGTGGCCAGCGCCTTTTTCGCCCGCAAAATGGGCAGCGGACAGGTCAGGCCAGAGGCATCAACGACCTGAACGAATGCGACATCTTCTGACATAGTAGCTACCTCTTATTCCTGTTGTTGCGTTCACGCCTCATCGAGCGAATGCCGGCGTTGCTGAGCGATAACCCTGCCCTGCTCACACACCCGTCATTGGAGGATGGCGAACAAACTCATCGACCCATCCTTAAAACCGCGACACGCTTACAGCCGCGATTCCACCCATTCCTGCACACCGGCCACCGCCCCGGGCAAGGCAGTAGCATCACTGCCTCCACCCATGGCCATATCGGGCCGGCCACCGCCTTTGCCGCCAATTTGCGCAGAGACATGTGAAACCAGATCGCCGGCTTTGACTTTATCGGTCAGGTCAGCGGTCACCCCAGCGGCCACACTGATCTTGCCGTCGCTTTCGGCAGCCAGCAGCACGATCCCGCTTTTGAGGGTGTTTTTCAGATTATCAATCAGGCCTCGCAGCGACTTCGGATCCGCATTGGGAATCACCGCGGCCAGCACACGCGTTCCCTTGACCTGAATTGCCTGAGAGGACAAATCTGCACTGGATGCCGCGGCCAGCTTGGCCTTAAGACGATCCAGTTCCTTTTCTGCAACACGCAATTGCTCTTGCTGTAAACGGGTTCTGTCCACCAGATCGGCCGGATTGCTCTTGAGGATGGCGGCAGCCTGCTGGACCGAGGCATTCAGATTCTGAACCCAGGTAAAGGCATGGCGACCGGTAATGGCTTCTACCCGACGCACGCCTTCGCCTACGCCACTCTCGGACATGACCTTGAACAAGCCGATATCACCGGTGCGTTCGACGTGCGTGCCGCCGCAAAGCTCTCGTGAAAAACCGATATCGAGCACCCGGACGCTGTCGCCGTATTTTTCGCCGAAAAGCGCCATGGCCCCCTCGGCAACCGCGTCATCAAAAGACATCACGCGCGAAGCCACAGCCTGATTGGCCAGTACCTCATTATTGACAATGGCTTCTACTTCACGGATCTGGGCGGCCGTAACCGGTGCGCCATGAGAAAAGTCGAACCGGGTCTTGTCGGGATCAACCAGCGAACCGCGCTGCTGCACGTGCTCGCCCAGCACCTGTTTGAGCGCCTTGTGCAGCAAGTGGGTTGCCGAGTGGTTGCGCATCGTATCCTGGCGTCGCGCAGTGTCCACCTGCCCCTGCACTTCGTCGCCGATCTTCAGACTGCCCAGGCTGACCGTACCATGATGACCGAACACGCTGGACTGGATTTTCTGCGTATCCACCACCTCGAACGACGAACCAAAGCCGTTAAGCACACCGCTGTCGCCTACCTGGCCGCCCGACTCAGCGTAAAACGGGGTGGTATCCAGCACCACGATGGCATCCTGCCCTTCGTGAACCACATCGACTGCCGTGCCGTCCACATACAGCGCCTGCACTTTGCCGGTGGCCTGCAAATGATCATATCCTTCAAAGCGGGTCTGAACACCTTCATACTGCAGATTGGCGGCCATTTTGAATTTGCCGCTGGCCTTGGCCTGTGCCTTCTGTTGCGCCATTGCCTCGTCGTACCCCTTCTGGTCTACGCCGAACCCGCGCTCGCGGCACACATCTGCCGTCAGATCGAAAGGAAAACCGAAGGTATCGTACAAACGAAAGGCGGTCTGGCCATCCAGTATGCCGTCCTTGCCCAGGCTACCCAATTCGTCGTTCAGAATGCGCATGCCATTGACCAGCGTCTCCTGGAAACGGACTTCTTCCTGACGGATAACGGCGGCGACACGCTCGGCATTGGCAGCCAGTTCAGGATAGGCCTCGCCCATTTCGGCCACCAGATCATTGACCAGCTGGTGGAAAAAGGGTGTGGACTTGCCCAACTGATAGCCATGACGCAGGGCGCGACGGATAATTCGACGCAACACATAGCCACGCCCGACGTTGCCGGGAATAACGCCGTCCACGATCATAAAGCTGCAGGCGCGGATATGGTCGGCGATCACCTTGAGCGAATTATTGCCCAGGTCGGTGGTGCCGGTTTCACGTGCCGCTGCCTTGATCAGGCTCTGGAACAGATCGATTTCATAATTGGAATGCACATGCTGCAGGACGGCGGCAATCCGCTCCAGGCCCATGCCGGTATCGACACAGGGACGTGGCAGCGGCGTCATATTGCCCTGCTGGTCGCGCTCAAACTGCATGAACACCAGATTCCACACTTCGATATAACGATCGCCATCTTCTTCAGGCGATCCCGGCGGACCACCCCAGACATCGGGACCATGGTCATAGAAAATCTCGGAACACGGGCCACAAGGGCCGGTGTCGGCCATTTGCCAGAAATTGTCAGACGCGTAGCGCGCACCCTTGTTGTCGCCGATACGGATAATGCGCTCTGCCGGCACGCCGATTTCCTTGAGCCAGATATCGTAGGCTTCGTCATCTTCCTGATAAACCGTGACCCACAGTTTTTCTGCCGGCAGACCATAAATGGTGGTCAGCAGTTCCCAGGCGTAGCGGATGGCGTCCTGCTTGAAATAATCGCCAAAGCTGAAGTTGCCCAGCATCTCGAAGAAGGTATGGTGCCTGGCGGTGTAGCCGACATTTTCCAGATCGTTGTGCTTGCCGCCCGCGCGCAGACAGCGCTGCGACGTGGTCGCACGCGAATAGGGGCGGGTTTCCTTGCCCGTGAAGACATCCTTGAACTGCACCATTCCCGAATTGGTGAACAGCAGCGTCGGGTCGTTCCCCGGCACCAGTGACGAGGACGGCACAATGGAATGCCCTTTCGATTCAAAAAAGTGCAGGAATTTGTGGCGGATGTCAGCGACTTTCATTGTGTGAAATGCAAGAAAAATTTGGTAACCCGTTATTATAAGGGGTCTTTTGACAATTGCGTGAGTCCGTCGCATAAAAGCCAAAGGAATGCACAAGGCAATGTATTGACAGTCCCGGAATCCGCCTTTGCCGGCTCTGGCCGCAGCACTCCGCTCGCATTTGCAACAGGCCGGCGACCACAAGGGTCGTATCAGCTGAGATTAAGGGGTATGAGAATTCCGCGATTTGCGAAGAACATATCAAACAGCTCAATGTCCATCACCACGTTCGCCTGATTCGACTCATCCGTCCCGGACGGATTATGAAAGACCAGGCGGTTTGTTTCCGGCTCGAAACGATGCACCAGCACCAGATGTCCACCTTTACGCGGCGGTTTATTTTCCGGATGCCGTATTGTCGGGTGAACTGAAGCGATGAAAAGACAATCATCATTCAGGCGCGGCAATACTTCCTGGATCGAAATATCTTCAACAACACAGGCTTCAAATCCATACTCTGCGTTGATAAACTTCACGAAGGGAAAATAAAAAAGACCCTTGATCGTTCCATCTTCAACTTTATAGCCGCCATACTTTAAACACAAAGACAAAAGTGAAAACAGCGGAACGTCAATGTCACGCGCATATTGGAGCACCATGCGCAAGCACGCCATACCGCAAATATGTCCGCTCCAAAGCTTGTACTCCTGCCTTGTCCTGGCCCCAGACTCCCCCCATTTTGGATCATCCGCAGCGTCGATCTCTCCTGACAAAAAACCTTTAATCAAATCGGCAGACACCCATTGAGCGCAGTACGGCATGGGCTTTGCTGTTTTTTTGAAAGTCGTCATAAGCAAACCAATATTCAAAAAATGTTGAGTCTGTTTTTGCACATCCAAATCTGGATGTAGTTACAACCACCTGAGGTTGACAAACCGATAGGCAATCTGGCAAAAAAACGGCGCATCAATATGAAGCGCCGTTACTATTCAGTTGCGGTCGCACACTCAATTATGAATGGCGTCTGCTTCCGATGTAAACGAGTCGGCAAAGAACTCTTCTTCGGGCAGGCCACAGAGGCCGGTATATTCCGTGCGCGCACTATTGACCACGATCGGCGCGCCACACGCATACACCTGATGGCCTGACAGATCAGGATGATCCTGAATGACAGCCTTGTGCACAAAGCCGCTGCGGCCTGTCCAGGCGTCGTCCGGGGTCGCGTCCGAGATGACGGGCACATAGGTGAAAAACGGCAGATCGCGCGCCCACTGTTGGGCCAGTTCGTTCATATACAGATCATGAGGACGGCGTCCGCCCCAATACAGCGTGACCGGACGGGTAATGCCTTTCTGGATGATGTGTTCCATCATCGCCTTGATCGGCGCAAAGCCGGTGCCGCTGGCCAGGAAGATAATCGGCTTGTCGCTGTCATCACGCAGAAAGAATGATCCCAGCGGGCCTTCCACACGCAGGATTTCGCGCACTTTCATTTGCGTGGCGCCCGCGCCGAAAACGTGATCGGTAAACACGCCGCCCGGCAGGTGACGTATATGCAATTGCACCGGCTCTGTGCCGTTGGGTGCGGTCGCCATGGAGAAGCTGCGGCGCTTGCCGTCTTTCAGGATGAATTCGATGTACTGGCCCGCATAATAGCGAAAGGGTTCGGTCGCCGGCAGTTGCAGGCTGATAACCATCACATCATCGGCCACCTTGTCCAGCGTCATGACACGTGCAGGCATCTTGCGGATCTGGATATCGCTGGCCATCCGCACTTCGCGCACTTCAATATCCATATCGCTGGTCGCATGCGCCTGACAGAACAGGGTATAGCCTGCGCTGATATCTTCAGCCGACAGGATCTGGGCCGGTGCCGGGCCGGCATCGAACGTGCCCGACATGACTTTGCCCTTGCAGGTCGAGCAGGATCCGCTGCGGCAGCTGTATGGCAGCACGAACCCGGCCTCCAGCGCCGCATCCAGAATGGTTTGTCCTTCTTTCGTTTCAAACTGATGGTTGCTGGGATGCACCGTCACTTTATAGCCCACGACTTTACTCCTTGTTCGCTGCCATCACCGGCAGCAATGTTATGTTTTTCATTCGGACATCGAAGAGGCGACCCTTGCGTGCGCGCTTGCCGATATAGTCGGCCAGCGCCTGCAGCGACAAGGTATCTTCGGTGTGCTTGTTGCGATAAATACCTGATACCACGATGCCCTCTTCGCCCACCGGAATAATCTGCGCCAGGCTGTCGTTCGCATCCAGCGTCATCAATTGCGTACCGCGTCCACCGCCGGCGAGCGCCTTGACTTCCTTGAGATCGATCACCAGAATTTTACCCTTGCCGGTGTACATGGCCAGATGGCTGCTATTGCCAAAGACGGGGACCGGACGCAGCAAATGCTGTTCGGCCTCGACGGTCACGAATTGCTTGCCGGCTTTCTGGCGACTGGTCATATTCGACAGTTTGGCGGTAAAGCCCAGGCCATTGCTCTGCATGAGCAGCCAGCGAGTGTCGGCAGCGCCCGCAACAAAATGGGTGATTTGCGTACCACGCTCCAGATCGATCATGGTTGTGATGGGCTGGCCATCTCCGCGCGCAGACGGCAGCGTTGCGACGGCCACGGAATACACACGCCCATTGCTGCCCAGCGCGATCAGCGTATCGGTGCTCTGGCACTCATAGGCTGCATACATGCGATCGCCGGTTTTGAAGCCAAACTGGGTATGATCGTGCCCATGTCCCTGGCGTGAACGCAGCCAGCCTTTTTCCGACACAATCACCGTGACAGGTTCTTCGACAATGCGCGTCTCCAGCACAGCCCGTTCGGCCTCTTCGATGATCGTACGCCGCGGGTCGCCATATTTTTTGGCGTCCGCTTCGATTTCTTTGCCGATCATGCGCTTCAGGGCCGACGGGTTGTCCAGCAATTCCTGCAGCTTTTTCTGCTCATCACGCTTGTCGTTGAGTTCCTGTTCTATCTTGAACCCTTCGAGTTTCGCCAGCTGGCGCAGGCGCATCTCCAGAATGTCTTCGGCCTGCCTCTCGGTCAGCGAAAACCGCTGCATCAACGCAGCGCGCGGCTCGTCGGATTCGCGTATGGTCTGGATGACTTCATCGACGTTGAGATAGACCACCATGCGCCCTTCCAGCACATGGATCCGGTCGATGACTTTATCAAGACGATGCTGCGTGCGTCGCGTCACGGTCTGGGTGCGGAAACTGAGCCATTCTTCCAGTACGGTGCGCAGATTGCGCTGGCGTGGGCGACCATCAATGCCAATACACACCAGGTTGACTGATACCGTACCTTCCATGCTGGTTTGCGCCAGCAGCAGATTCACAAATTCGTTGCGATCAATGCGCGAGGATTTGGGCTCGAACACCAGCCTCACGGCTGCTTCGCGACCCGATTCATCACGCACCGCGTCCAGCAGGGCCAGCATGGCAGATTTGTTTGCCTGCTGGTCGGGCGTCAGCGTTTTCTTGCCCGCCTTCACTTTGGGATTGGTAATCTCTTCGATTTCTTCCAGCACTTTCTGGCCGGAGGTATTGGGTGGCAGTTCGGTCACGACCAGTTGCCACTGGCCGCGTGCCATTTCCTCAAACTCCCAGCGCGCGCGGGCCTTGAGCGAACCCCGGCCCGACGAATAAATCGCGGCAATGTCGCTGGCTGGCGTAATGATTTGCGCGCCGCCGGCAAAATCCGGGCCGGGAATCAGCGTGTACAGTTCCTCGTCGGACAGGCGCGGATGGCGCAGCAACGCCACCGCTGCTGCTGCCACTTCATTCAGGTTATGCGACGGTATTTCGGTTGCCATACCCACGGCAATGCCCGAAGCACCATTCAGCAGCATGACGGGCAGGCGTGCAGGCAGCATTTGCGGTTCCTGCTGGCTGCCATCGTAGTTCGGAACAAAGTCGACCGTGCCTTCGTCGATTTCACCCAGCAGGACATCGGCAATCGGCGTCAGCCGTGCTTCGGTGTATCGCATGGCCGCAGCCCCGTCGCCATCGCGCGAGCCAAAATTGCCCTGCCCGTCGATAAGCGGATAACGCAGGGTGAAATCCTGTGCCATGCGCACCAGCGCATCGTAGGCAGCCTGGTCCCCATGGGGATGGAACTTGCCCAGTACATCGCCCACGACCCTTGCAGATTTGACCGGCTTGGCACCGGCCCGCAAGCCCATTTCGCCCATGGCATATAGAATGCGCCGCTGGACCGGCTTCTGGCCATCGCCTACATCGGGCAAGGCACGGCCGCGCACCACCGACACGGCATAGTCCAGATACGCCTGCTCGGCGTATAGCCCCAGGGTGATGGTTTCGTCTTCGGGACGCTCTGCTTCAAACAGATCGGTCTGGTCTTGATCACTCATACATCCACTTCCGCTAAGTTACCTTTATCTTCGAGCCAGCTGCGTCGCTGGGCAGACTCGCCTTTGCCCATCAGCATATCAAACATTTTTTTCGTTTCGTCGGACGTCAACTCGCCGTAACCGACAGGCAACAGGCGCCGCGTATCGGGATTCATGGTGGTTTCCCACAGTTGCTCTGCGCTCATTTCGCCCAGGCCTTTGAAGCGGCTGATGCTCAAAGCCGTGGGCTTGACACCGTCCTTCTGTACCAGTTTGTCCTGCACCGCTTCCAGCTCGGATTCATCCAGGCAGTACAGCTTGCGCGCGGGGCGCTTACCCTGGGCGGGAACGTCGACACGGAATAGTGGCGGCTTGGCGATAAACACAAAGCCGTTCTCTACCAATTTCGGAAAATGGCGATAGAACAAGGTCAGTAACAATACCTGGATATGCGAACCATCCACATCGGCATCCGACAGAATGCAGATGCGCCGGTAGCGCAAGCCCGAGAGATCGGGGTTGTCGGTGGGACTATGCGGGTCGACGCCGATGGCCACGGCAATATCGTGAATTTCGTTGTTGGCAAAGAGGCGGTCTTTTTCCACTTCCCAGGAGTTCAGGACCTTGCCGCGCAACGGCAGCACGGCTTGAAATTCCTTGTTGCGGCCCATTTTTGCAGACCCGCCCGCAGAATCGCCCTCGACCAGGAACACTTCGGTACGGGTGCTGTCGGAAGACTCGCAATCGGTCAGCTTGCCGGGCAAGACGGCTACACCGGAGCTTTTGCGTTTTTCGACTTTTTGCGCCGAACGGGTACGGACCTGCGCCTGGCGGATGGCCAGTTCCGCCAGTTTACGACCGGCCTCCACGTTACTGTTCAGCCTTAACTCGAATGAGGTTTTGGCAAAGCCCCCTACGAGTCTGACGGCATCGCGGTTATTAAGCCGTTCTTTGATCTGGCCCTGAAATTGGGGATCCAGCACCTTGGCCGAGAGCACGAAGCTGGCGCGGGAGAAGACGTCTTCGGGCAGCAGCTTGATGCCCTTGGGCAACAGGTTGTGCATTTCGATAAAGCTTTTCAAGGCGGTATACAAGCCCTCGCGCAGGCCTGCTTCGTGGGTGCCGCCGGCCGAGGTTGGAATGAGGTTGACGTAGGATTCACGCACCACCTGCCCTTCTGCCGTCCAGGCGACGGCCCATTCTGCGCCCTCGCCATCGGCAAAATACTCGTGCCCTTTGTCAGCGTACTGGCTGTCGGAAAAAATGGGCACCAGCAGTTCTTCGCCGGCAAGCGATTCGGCCAGATAGCCTGTCAGGCCGCGTTCATAAAGCCATTTTTTCTGTTCGCCGGTTTTTTCGTTGTTCAGGACGACCGTGACCCCTGGCATAAGCACAGCCTTGCTGCGCAACAGGCGCACCAGCTCAGCCGTCGAAATCTGGGCGGTGTCAAAATACTTCGGATCAGGCCAGATACGCACGCGCGTACCGGTCTTTTTACGCGGCACCGCGTCGCCAAGGCGATTCAGAGGCGTCTCTACCCGTCCGCCGTCGGCAAAGACCAATTGATACTCGCTGCTATCGCGCCAGACGGTGACTTCCATACGGGTCGACAGCGCATTGGTCACTGACACGCCCACACCGTGCAGACCGCCGGAAAAGGCATATGCGCCGCCGGCCTTTTTATCAAATTTGCCACCGGCGTGCAGCCGGGTGAACACAATTTCCACCACGGGCGCCTTTTCTTCCGGGTGCAATCCGACCGGGATACCCCGGCCATCATCTTCCACCATTACACTGCCATCTGTGTTCACGGTCACGGCAATCTGCCTGCCGAAACCCGCCAGGGCTTCGTCGGCAGCATTATCGATAACCTCCTGAATAATGTGCAGCGGATTTTCGGTACGGGTGTACATGCCCGGGCGTTCGCGCACAGGCTCCAGTCCTTTCAGGACCCGGATGGATGCTTCGTCATAGCTTTGCTTGGCGGCCACGTGTTTCTCGATACTGTTCAAAAAAACAGACATTTTACGTGCTCAAAGCGTTTTTTGTCGCTCAAAAATCACGCTTTCTGACAATCTCTATCGATAAATGGTATTCTTACATTTAACTACAGACGCATTTGGCTGCTGTTTGCCTGTCAGGAGTACCCCTCCTCACCCAGGCCCGGCTTGATCATGCCGGCATCGGAATTCAAACTGACAAATCCATTTCGATGCAGCTCACATCAAAACCTGTCCGCTTTGATCGCCCTCCTGTCAGGGCATTCCAAATACGTTAATTTCCTTTCTGACTATTCTTGGCTACTTTCTCCTGAAACATTATGAGCGATCTGATCAAACACGCAACCGAAAAAACATTTGAAGCCGATGTGCTGAACTCGGAGCTGCCGGTGCTGGTAGACTACTGGGCGCCGTGGTGTGGTCCGTGCAAGGCGATTGCGCCGCTGCTGGAAGAAGTCTCGCGTGACTACGAAGGACGTGTCCAGGTCGTCAAGGTCGACGTTCAGGATCACCCCGAAGTCGCTGCCCGCTTCGGCATTCGCGGCATACCTACTCTGATGGTTTTCAAAAACGGCGAAGCTGTTGGTACCAAAGTCGGCGCAGTCAATAAAACCCAGCTTACCGGGTTTATCGACGAATCCATTTAAGTCATTTTCTCGCGCGGGCTCATTCGTCAGCCCGCCACCCTGACTCATATTTTCCAATCTTATCTATCCGTACTAATTAAATAATGCACCTTAATGAATTAAAGGCACTGCATGTGTCGCAGCTGCTCGAAATGGCTGCAGGCCTGGACATCGAAAACGCCAACCGCTTCCGCAAGCAGGAACTCATGTTTGCCATCATGAAGCGGCGCGCCAAGATGGGAGAACAAATCTTCGGCGACGGCGTGCTGGAAGTGTTGCCCGACGGCTTCGGCTTCCTGCGCTCGCCCGAGACCTCCTACCTGGCCAGTACAGACGACATCTACATTTCCCCTTCCCAGATCCGCCGCTTCAACCTGCATACGGGTGATTCCATCGAAGGCGAAGTGCGGGTTCCCAAGGACGGCGAACGCTACTTTGCGCTGGTCAAGGTGGAAAATGTCAACGGCGTGTCACCCGAGCTGATGAAACACCGCATCATGTTCGAGAATCTGACCCCCTTGCATCCCGATGATCCGCTGATTCTTGAGCGCGACATCAAAAGCGAAGAAAACAACACCGGCCGTATTCTTGACATTTTCTCTCCCATCGGCAAAGGCCAGCGTGCCCTGATCGTCGCCAGTCCCAAATCGGGCAAAACGGTCATGATGCAACACATTGCCCACTCCATCACCACCAACTATCCCGACGCGACCCTGATCGTGCTGCTCGTAGACGAGCGGCCTGAAGAGGTCACGGAAATGACGCGCACGGTACGCGGCGAAGTCGTTGCCTCGACCTTCGATGAGCCCGCGACCCGTCACGTGCAGGTTGCTGAAATGGTCATCGAAAAAGCCAAACGTCTGGTTGAACTGAAAAAAGACGTGGTCATTGTGCTCGATTCCATTACCCGTCTGGCGCGTGCCTACAATACCGTGGTGCCCTCTTCAGGCAAAGTGCTGACCGGCGGCGTGGACGCCAATGCCCTGCAGCGCCCCAAGCGTTTCTTTGGTGCGGCCCGTAATATAGAAGAAGGCGGCTCACTCACCATTATCGGTACCGCATTGATCGAAACCGGCAGCCGCATGGATGAAGTCATTTACGAAGAATTCAAAGGCACCGGTAACTGCGAGGTTCATCTTGAACGTCGTCTGGCCGAGAAGCGTATTTACCCGGCGATCAACCTGAACAAATCCGGCACCCGCCGTGAAGAGCTGCTCATGAAACCCGAGAAGCTGCAACGCGTCTGGGTTCTGCGCAAATTCATCCACGACATGGACGAGATCGAATCAATGGAATTTATTCTGGACAAGATCAAATCGACGAAGAACAACGATCAGTTCTTCGACATGATGAAAAAATAATCGCAGACATTCATCGGAAAAATGCCTTCCACATTACGTGTGAAGGTATTTTTTTTGGATGCGACCATTATTGGTGAACCACCGGTTTTTCCTGACGTTTTTTAACACATTGCGCACTCGGACACATTCCGGATTCCTCCGATAGAGCGTATGCTATGTGCTGCATGGCGCTCGGCCATGCCTTGATTGCCTTATTTATCTGTCGAAAAGGATTGAAAATGAAAATCGTCAGCAAATCAGCCTGGGCAGCCGCTATCGCCCTGAGTTTTTTCAGTGTCGGCGCGATGGCGCAAACCACTGCAACCACGAAAAAAGAAAACAGCCAACAGACCCGGATGGCGACCTGCAACGCCGATGCCAAAACCAAAAGTCTGCAGGGCGATGCGCGCAAAAGCTTTATGAAATCGTGCCTGAGCGGCAACGCCACTGGCAAGGATGGCAAGCCACTGAGCAGTTCACAGCAGCGCATGGCCGACTGCAATCGCGACGCCAAAACAAAATCACTGACCGGAGACGCGCGTAAAACCTTTATGTCCTCTTGCCTGAAAAAATCCTGACAACGCCGGGCGACGTAAATTGAAATAACAGACAAAAAAAAGCGACCTGCAATGTGACTTGCGGGGTCGCCCAGAGAGAGTAATTCTGATGAAGCAACCTGCAACTGCCAGCGCTTCATCCGTTTTTCTGCAACCGCAGCCGGTCAAGGCTGCGGCCGACTTTTATTGCGGCATGTTTTTTTCCTGCTGAGCCAACATATCCAGTGCCTGTTTGCAGCTTGACTCCAGTTGTGCCTGATCTTTAATGGCGGCCATCTGTGTGCGTTGCTGCTCAATCATCTGGTTCATCTGTTCCGCAGAACCTCCTGCCTTGGTGACCATGTCTTCAGCTTTCTTGAAGTAGTCCTGGCATGCTTGCGGAAGGCTGCTGTCTTCGCTGGCGGGCGTAGACGAACCGCTGGCTGCAGCCGGTGCCTCACTTGACGCAGGTGCATCGGTCGAGGGAGCCGGTGCCTCAGATGAAGCAGCAGGCGCAGACTCGGCTGGCGCCGGTGCTGATTCTGCCGGTGCAGTCGGTTCAGCTGCCGGCGCGGCGGGGGCTTCGGACGTCGCACCCGGTGTTGCCGGCGCAGACGAATCTGACCCCTTATCGCACCCGGCCAAACCCAGTACCCCGGCCAAAATGGCCGTCAGAACCCATGAACGTGTCATATTAGGTTTCATGCGTGGCCCTTTTTATTGTGGCTGAGTACCGGAACCAGAAGCAGGAGCGTCGCCAGATGGCGCGGGCGTTGTACCGGAATCAGCGGGGGCAGTAGAGGAATCCGCTGGTGCAGCGGGCTCAGCCGCCGGTGCCGGTGATGCCGGTGCTTCGGAAGTCGCGCCCGGTGCTGCCGGTTCGGCTGAATCGGACCCATTGTCACATCCGGCCAGACCCAGCAATCCTGCAAATACTGCTGTCAGAACGATTGATCGTGTCGTATTAAGCTTCATGACTTATCCTCTTTATTTGAAATGCGAAATCAGTACAAACCATTATTCGCACTTTCGGCCCAAAGATCATTACAGAACGGCCATAAAGTGCTTATATTTGTAACATTCGTATTTTTTTCAGGTGATCGTCAACTTCGATATCTGCTTGATTTGTATTGCAAAAGCAATAAGACACCGTTTTGACGGTGTCTTATTATTTAACGTTTTGAACGGCCTGTCGCTGTGATGCGTCGCTCTACGATAGAGCGACACAGCAGCGTCAATCGCGCCCGGCTCAGACGATGCGCACGTTCAATTGTCCCAGTCCCGCCACTTTGCCAACCAGCTCATCTCCTGTTTTTACCGCACCCACGCCTTCAGGGGTCCCGGTGAAAATCAGATCGCCGGGTTGCAGTTCAAACAGGCCTGACAAATAGGCGATCGATTCGGGAATAGACCAGATCAGTGAGGCAATCGTGCTGCTTTGGCGGGTTTGGCCATTGACGTCCAGCGAAATGGCTGCCGACTCAATATTCTCCACACTGTCAGCCGGATGCACGGGTCCGATAGGGCCGGACAAATCGAATGCCTTGCCCACTTCCCATGGTCTGCCCTGCTTTTTTGCCTCGCCCTGCAGATCGCGCCGCGTCATATCCAGCCCCAGCGCGTAGCCATATACCATCTCTGCTGCCTGCTCGACTGTCACGTCTTTGCCGCTCTTGCCAATTGCCACAACCAGTTCCATTTCATAATGCAGATTGGCGGTTTTGGAGGGATACGGCATTTGTCCTGTCTGTCCGTCTGCGACCGGCAACAAGGCATCAGCGGGCTTGCAAAAGAAGAATGGGTCTTCACGGCCGGTGAAGCCCATTTCCTTGGCGTGTTCTGCATAGTTGCGCCCTACGCAGTAAACACGACGCACGGGGAACCGCGCATCGCTGCCGGCAATCGCAAGCGAAACAAGCTCTGGGGCTGGAAATACATATGTCATAGCAGTCTCTTCAATAGTCTTGATTATCATTTATCAGGCAATCGTCGCAGCACTCCGCCTTGCTTTTTGCCGGACCCATCAAAAAAGGGCACGGTTGTGTTGTACCGCGCCCTTTTTTTTAATCGCTGGAATCGAAAGGATTATTTACCTTTCTGGAATCGCTCGATACTGGAGGTGATTTCCGCGTGTGCCGCGTCAATGCCTTCCCAGCCTTTGACCTTGACCCATTTGCCCTTTTCCAGATCTTTGTAGTGTTCAAAGAAGTGCTGGATACGTTGCAATTCCTGCTCAGGCAGGTCAGTGTGAGCATTGATATTGCTGTACGGGGGGTACAGTTTATCTACCGGACGCGCCAGCAGTTTGGCGTCGCCACCGGCCTCGTCATCCATTTGCAAAACGCCAAGGGCGCGGCACTTGATGACCGAGCCCACAACAACAGGGAACGGCGTGATCACCAGGACGTCCACCGGATCGCCATCGTCGGACAGCGTATCAGGAACATAGCCATAATTGCATGGGTAGTGCATGGCGGTCATCATGAAACGATCGACAAAGATCGCACCCGTCTCTTTGTCCACCTCGTATTTAACCGGATCGGCATTCATCGGAATTTCGATGACAACATTGAATTCTTCCGGTGTCTTGGAACCGGCAGGGATATTTTTCAAGCTCATAATCAACTCTTCGGGTTACTGTGGTTACGGTTTTTCATTCAGTTCTTCAGCACGGATGCCGGGAATCGGCGCGCTGTCAAAGTACTCTTCGTCTGTCTCGGGGCGCCTGGCGTAAATGGCTTTTGCGGGCGCTGCATCGCCCTGCTCAGCCTCCGCTTCGGCCTGCGCATCGTTGCGCTTGCGATCAGGAGGGCCATCCGGGTCCATGCGGGTATCGGCCGCAGGCAGATATTTTTCTCCGGCCACCACCGGCAACATGGAAATGGATGCCGAGGCAAAGCGCCAGTGCTTGACCGCTTCCGTGGGTTTGCCCAGACGGTCATACAGCGCACCCAGCAGCGAATGGGTGCGCGGGTCTTCGCGCAATTTGAGGCTGCGCGTCAGATAGCGTTCGGCCTGGCCCCACAGTTGCGCAGCAAGACACAGAAAGCCGAGCGCATTGAGCAGATCCGGATTGTTCTCGTCTTTCTCAAGCCATAGCTGGGCTTTAGTCAGACGGGCATTGACCTGCTCCTGCGGACATTGCACGTAGGCATTCAGCAGGCGGGCATCAATTTGATTGCGCAGCGATGTTTCAAGAATCTGACCTGCTGTATCAGCATGGCCCGCAGCCTGGGCTTTTTCAGCCGCAGCCAATGCGATCAGCGGCATGGTCTTTTCTGCCGAACTGAACGATTTCCAGGTGTTGGCCCAGCTGTCGCGCGTGGTCGCCTTCATGACGGCGGCTCCTGCGTGTTCGATCAGGCGCCGGCCTTCGAAGTCGTCAATGGCGCCTTTCTTGGTCAGCGTACGCGCCACATCCAGCAACTTGTCCTGGTTGCCGATCTGCTTGTAGCCTCGCAAGAGCAGTTTCTGGATATGGTCCTGGTTTGCGCCGCCGGCTTTGGCCAACGGCTCCAGCAAGGCCAGGGCCTGTTTGGACTCGCCCTGCTCCAGCAGCATTTCTGCCCGTATGGTGGCCGCTGCATCCTGCATTCTTGGATTGCCTTCGGCTTTGGATTGTGCGGTCAGCAATAAGGCATCCCGTTCGGCATAGCGTGCCTGGTTATGCGCCGCCTTGGCTGCGGCCAGGCTGGCAAGGGCCTGGCGACCGCTATCTCGACTGCGATTGAGCAGGCGGGTCAAATCTTTCTCGGCGGGGCTGCTGCGTCCCTCCAGTAATTCAACCCAGCCACGCTCAAGCAAATCGTAATCCTTGCGCGTGTGCCGGCGCTGGTTCCAGGTTCGAATTCGCGTGGGTGCATCCATCAGAAAACCGATAAGACGGAACACCAGGTAAAACACAAAAAATGCGATGACGATAAAGACCAGGCCCGCCGCAAGCGAAACCGTGCGACGTTCGTCGCCGGTCACCACCATAAAATAACCACTGGAATCACGCAGCAGCAGCGCGGCCGCAACGGCAATGGCAAGCAGGACGAGTAATTTCAAACTGGTTCGCATGCACTACTCCTGTCCGGGATTCATGGATTTGAGCTGATTGCGCGTTTCGTCCACTGCTTTCAAGCTTTGTGTGATCGCTGGCATTTGCGGCCGGACCCCGGTTTTGAGCAATTGCTGAATCTGCGCCAGCGCCTGCTGGGTATCGGACGAATCCTGATTGAAACTTTGCTTCAAGCCTTTGACCACGGTCTCCAGCGAGGCGGTCCAGATGCCCTGCTGACCGTTGAGCAGCGCCTGTTGCGCAAAATGCAGGTTCTGTTTCAGATTGGCGCGCAGCTGGGCAGCCTGATCGACTGTCAGCAGCACCTGATTGGGATCGGCGAGTTTTTCCACGCGAACAATGCCGCCCAGGTCGGAACGTAATCCGTGCCAGGCAGAGGCTGGCCAGGTTTTGACCTCGTTCCACGCCCGCTCATACCAGGCGTCTGAACCGGTTGAGACGGCACCGCCGTCTGCACGCTGAGTTGCCTGCCCGTCACTGTTCGTCACCGTGGATGACGCAGCCATGGGACGCGCGCCGGCCTGGTCAGGCGCAATCATCGGCAGTGCATCAATGCGCTCGGACAGTGCCGATACCTGGGAAAACAGTGCGTCGACACCAACCACCGGAGCTGACTTGAGCGCCACAATATCGGCGGCAAGCGCGCCCTGCAGTCCGGCCAGCACAGGCGCATCTGCCTGGTCAATGGCTTTTCGGGCTGTCTCGAGCGAAGCGACGGCATTGTCCAGATTACCGGAAATAGACAGCTCGTTTTGCGCCATCGTCACCAGACGGCTGACATCATTGAGCACAAATACACTGGCTTCATGACGAGATGCCTGCAGGCGAGTGTTTTGCAATTGCGCAAGCTGCTTCTGCGAGGATTCCAGCTGGTCACGCAAGGCGATGATCTGTGCAGACTGGCGATCCAGCTGATCGCGAATGTCGGCCGGCAATGAGCCTGTGCCACCCGCAGCAGCCGGGGCCGCGGAATTCGTTAAGGCCGTGCCGGCCTGAACAGAAGAAGTCGAATCGGTATGGCTGGCCGACCCGGAAGCGGCAGCCTCATCATGCGGGGCCTCGCTATCGTTCCCGGCCTTTTCTTGTGCTGTGGAACCGGAGTCTGCAGCCGGGCTGACGGCATCTTGTGTCGTATCACTGTTGTCTTTGGCGCCTGCGGCATCTGTGCCGGTGCCATCGCTATGGTCGGCTGCCGGTCCCGCCGGTATGTCGCTGGTGCTGCCTGCAACACCCGTCTCTGCCCCTGTCTCGGCACCGGTGCTTGCGGTCGCATCAGCCGGCTGCTGCGTATCCGTAGAAGTATCGCCACTGCCAGCCGCGCCGGATGATGAATCTGACGATGTCTCGTTTTCGGTGCCACCAGAGGTGTTCGCATCAGGGGAGGATGCCGATGGCGCTTGCCCGTTGCTGTCTGCGCCGGATGCGCTGTCTGTTCCGGGCGCATTGTCTGCGCCGGACACATCGGATGTCGGGGACGCCGGTTCGCTACTGGACTGGCTGCTATTGTCAGCAGAAACCAGTTGATTGTTCTGGGCGTAATAATAACCGCCCGCTGCAATGGCGGCCACCACCACAATCGCACCAATAATGGGGCCACGGGTGCTTTTGGTCGCTTCGGGATTGTCTTTGTCGGTCAGGGGCGGAACAGGCGTTGCGCCGGCATGTTGGCCTGCCTTGCTATCACGCGGTGTATCGCTGCTGCCGGCCGGCCCGGTCGATGTTTCGTTAGCGAGCTTGACATCAGTTACCTCATCTGTGGCTGTGCGCGTAGCGCGTTCCTGATGTGCAGTCGCATCCGGCTTTTTTTCACTGTCCGTCTTTGACGCGTCGTCCCGTTTTTTTTCCATGTTTTTTAATTCCTTGCTATCCAGAAAACCAATACACCGCAGGGTGATCGTTCATGAAAGATATGTGCATTGTAGTGGATTACAGCAGGCTTTTAATCGGACTTTGTAACCGCATGGAAAATTGCAGCATCCTCGGGCGAGGCCTGCACAATACGCAATGTTGCCGGGTCGCAACCTGAAAACGCCTGCTGCCACCCTTGGATCAGGCTGTCCTGCTGCCCTGGGTGCGTGACCACAAAAGTGATGGATCGGGTGGCCTGCGCCGGGAACCAGCCTGTATCTGCTACATTTCGTATGAAGGACTGGACGCCTTGCGGGCTGGTCAGCACCACATAAAGCGGACCGGTGCCTTCTCTGAGCAGAAAAGCCATTTGCCGCTGCTCCTGCTCGCACCAGAGCCGGGCCTGCCGCGTGTATAACGGCAATCGCGTAACCGCGACTGAAGCCGCCTGCAATTGCCCGGCAAACCAGTTATTGCCGGTGGTGCCACACACAATCAGCACTGACTGCAGCGTGGCAAACACGCCGCTGTCTTTCAACGTCGTCACAAAGCCGCCGGCATCGCGCGCCTGACCGGCAGCGGGTGAAAGGATATCATGCTCCGGCACACCCCGGGCCTGCAGCGTCCTTGCCGTGCCCGGCCCGACGCAACCCGCCTGCAATTGAGCAGGCCACCTCACACCCTGCTCATCCAGCAAATCAAAAAAACAGTCCGCGGCATAGCCACTGACGAAAAAGATCAGATCATATGCTGCAAGCATGGGAACCGGCTCACTCACCGGCTTGCGGCTGAGCGTGAGCGCAGGCAGGACTACCACCGCCAGGCCTGCGTCCTCAAACTGTCGTTGCAACGACTCGTTTTTTCCTTCAGGTCGGGTCAGGACGACCGTGGCTTGGGATAAAGACACGGCCCTGGCCTACGCCTTCTTATCGTCGGGCTGCGTCGGCTCTTGCAGGGCCGCCAGAATCTCATCTGCCCCCTGCTCTTTGAGCGCCTGTGCTACGTCATTGCCCAGTTGCTCGGCGCCTTCGGCGCCCGCCGTACGGGGGCTGCGCAAGACACGTTGCCCGTCCGGGGTTGCCACCAGGGCATTCAATGTAATGGCATTGTCGGTCAGGGTTGCATAAGCGGCGATAGGCACCTGGCATGAGCCACCCAACGCCCGGGACACCGCCCTTTCGGCCGTCACACAGGCGGTTGTAGCCGGATTGGCCAGACCAGCCAGCATCTCGATCAATTCGCTGCGGGACTCGAGGGTCTCAATACCCAGTGCGCCCTGCCCGGCTGCCGGCAGACTTTCGGACACATCCAGCCGCGACGCAATGCGATCAGCCAGGCCAAGACGCTCAAGTCCGGCTGACGCCAGCACAATCGCATCATAATCGCCCTTATCCAGCTTGGACAGGCGTGTATCCAGATTGCCTCGCAGCGGTTTGACAACCAGCTCCGGATAGGCAGCACGAATCTGCGACTCACGGCGCAGGCTGGAGGTCCCGACGACGGCACCGGCAGGCAGTTCACTCAATTGGTGATAATTGGGCGACACAAACGCATCGGTCGGATCGGCCCGCTCAAGAATGGCGGCCAGGGTAAAGGGCGATTGCAGGTCAACGGGCACATCTTTGAGGGAATGGACGGCCAGATCGGCCCGGCCATCGACCAGCGCCGTTTCCAGTTCCTTGATGAACAAGCCTTTGCCTCCGATTTTTGACAGGGTGCGATCCAGAATCTGGTCACCCTTGGTCGTCATTTCCAGCAAGTTCACCTGCAACCCTGGAAAACGCTCGATCAAAAGATCCCGAACGTGATATGCCTGCCAGAGTGCAAGGCGACTGGCCCGCGTGGCAATGGTCAGTTTTTTAGGTTCCGTCACGTACTGCTCCTGCAAAGTATGGGTTAACGCAAATAATGAATCGCAACGGTCACAACAATACCAATGACTGCCAGGATAAACAGACCCTGTAATATGCTGCGCTTGGGTTTTTCTTCCATGATGTCAGACCTTCTTACGAGTAGCAGACCAACTGTCTGCGAACACAAAAACAACAACCCCGCCGGGGGCCGAAAGCCTGGCGGGGTTGCCTTGCCGATAGGAACCGGCCCGATTGAACCGGATGATTCAATGAGCTCGGATTAGTGCGCGTCGGATACCGCTGTTTTGCCTTTACGGGCAGCCAGCCATTTTCCAAGCCCGACAACGACAATCACGCCGATGACTTCTACCGCAATCTTAACAGTTTGCGGAGCAGCTTCGCCGTTGAAGAATGTTCTCTCGGTAAATACATCCGAAATCAGCATGCCACCGGCGAGCCAGCCCAACAGACCGGCGCCCAGCGTAATGACCAGCGGATACTTGTCGATCAGCTTCAGGACAAGGGTGCTGCCCCAGATGATAATCGGCACACTGACGATCAGACCGAATGCCACGTAGGCGACTTCGTGTCCGGGCGTGGTTTTCTGTGCTGCCGCCGCAATCGCAATCACGTTATCAAGACTCATGACAAAGTCGGCGATCAAAATCGTTTTGACGGCTGTCCAGACAGAAGTGCCTCCGGCCACATTGCCGTGCTCATCTTCTTCGGGGATCAGCAACTTGATACCGATCCAGACCAGTAGCGCTCCGCCGACGATTTTAAGATATGGAATTTCCAGGAGCTTGAGCGCAAATGCGATCAAAATTACCCGCATCAAAATAGCACCGAATGTGCCCCACAAAATCCCTTTCATGCGTTGCGCTTTTTCCAGATTGCGGCAAGCCAGTGCGATGATGACAGCATTATCGCCGCCCAGAAGTATGTCGATAAGAATAATCTGGAAAATTGCAGTCCAGCTCAGGGTCTGAAAAAACTCAAGCATAATGATTGATCGCCTTGGTTAATGTTGGGTCATGGGTTTGTGGGCAGCCGGCGCCTTGCCGTTCAGCCCGTGGAGCGAGCCACGGCATAAAAAAAGGGACACTTCAAGCGCCCCTTGACTGCTCCAGACTGCGAGCAATTATAAAACAGAGTATTCAGTCATTAGTCAGTTTTACCCCGACTGACGAAAAATTTACCCAGCACTACAACAAGGAGCGCACCAATAATTCCCATGGTAATCCCAAACTGGTGGTGCGTCATATTCGCCAGGGACGCCCAGGCCTCGGAGCGCGGCTCGATCACCGGGTCTCCTACGAACATTTCACCTGCGATATAGCCCAGCAGTGCGGCGCCAAGCCATACGATCACGGGGAATTTTTCAATTACACTCAATAGCAGCGTACTTCCGAAAATCACAAGCGGAATGCTCAGGGCAAGACCGATAACCAGTAGCGTGGTATCGCCATGCGCAGCTGCCGCAACGGCAACGACGTTGTCCAGGCTCATGACCAGATCGGCAACCAGAATGGTGCGAATCGCGCTCATCAGCGAGGCGTGCTGCTTCTCTTGTCCTTCACCTTCATCATCGGAATTGACCAGCGACACACCGATGTAGACCAGCAGAATCGCACCGATAATTTTCAGGTAAGGAAGCATCAGCAATTTAGCAGCAACGAGTGTCAGAATAATCCGCATAACGATCGCGGCGCCGGAACCGATCACAATTGCTTTTTTCTGTTGATTTTCCGGCAGTGTTCGGGCTGCCAGTGCTATCACAACTGCATTATCACCCGATAGCAGAATATTGACCCAGATAATTTCCAGCAGGGCGAGCCAGAACGCCGAAGAACCTACATCCATAGTGAACCTTCCAAAAAAACTTTTAAATTAGAAAATGATGTCTGTGTTATCGCCCGCCCGATTGCCGGACCGGCACGTTTTTATTGCGCTTACCATTCTATGAATATTTGCTTACAGCCCCCTGACTGAAGGTCGCTTGCCAAAAGAAAATGCCCCTGGAAATCACAACTGTGTTGTGACCTTCAGGGGCATAGCACTATTGATCGTCAGCGACGATCATAAGTGTGAAGACTTACAGAACAGACTTGAGCAATTTACCCATTTCGGATGGATTGCGTGTCGTGCGGATACCGCAAGCTTCCATGATTTCCAATTTGGCATCGGCTGTATCGGCGCCGCCGGAAATCAGTGCACCGGCGTGACCCATGCGTTTTCCTGGAGGTGCCGTCACACCGGCGATAAAGCCGACGACTGGTTTTTTCATATTGTCTTTGGCCCACTCGGCAGCATTGACTTCGTCCGGACCGCCGATTTCGCCGATCATGACAACCGCGTCGGTTTCAGGATCGTCATTGAACATCTTGAGGATGTCGATGTGCTTCAGACCGTTGATCGGGTCACCACCGATACCGACGGCGCTGGACTGACCCAGGCCAAGCTCTGTCAGCTGAGCAACCGCTTCATAGGTCAGGGTGCCTGAGCGGCTGACCACACCAATGCGACCCTTTTTGCAGATATGAGCCGGCATAATGCCGATTTTCAGTTCGTCTGGTGTAATCAGACCCGGGCAGTTAGGGCCCAGCAACAGGGTTTTTTTGTTCTCTTCGCGCATACGATTGCGCACGGCCAGCATGTCGCGAACAGGAATACCTTCGGTAATGCAGATGACCAGATCCAGGTCAGCGTCAACGGCTTCCCAGATCGCGTCGGCCGCGCCTGCGGGCGGTACATAAATAACAGATACGTTGGCACCGGTCTGCGCCTTGGCGTCTTTGACAGACGCGTAGATCGGTACGCCTTCGAAATCTTCGCCGGCGCGTTTCGGATTCACACCCGCGACAAACGCATTTTTGCCGTTGGCGTAATCACGACACATGCGTGTGTGAAACTGGCCGGTCTTACCGGTAATACCCTGGGTGATGACTTTGGAGTCTTTATTGATCAGAATTGACATGAAAAATTCCTTGCTTACTTAACGGCGGCAACGACTTTGGTCGCGGCTTCGGCCATGGTATCGGCGCTGATGATTGGCAGTCCGGACTCTGCGAGCATTTTTTTGCCCATCTCTTCGTTGGTGCCCTTCATGCGCACAACCAGAGGGACCGACAGGTTAACGGCCTTGCAGGCGGCAATGACGCCTTCGGCAATCACGTCGCAGCGCATAATGCCGCCAAAAATGTTCACAAGGATCGCTTTGACTTCCTTGTTTTTGAGCATGATCTTGAACGCTTCGGTCACTTTTTCTGCTGTCGCGCCACCGCCGACGTCCAGGAAGTTGGCAGGCTCGCCGCCGAACAGTTTGATCGTGTCCATGGTAGCCATGGCCAGGCCTGCGCCGTTGACCAGGCAGCCGATATTGCCGTCGAGCTGAATGTAGGCCAGATCGAATTTGCTGGCTTCCACTTCTGCAGGATCTTCTTCATCCAGATCGCGGTATTCCACGATTTCGGGATGACGGAACAATGCATTGGAGTCAAAGTTGAATTTGGCGTCCAGTGCGATGATGTCGCCTGAACCGGTCAGAATCAGCGGATTGATTTCGGCCAGTGAAGCATCGGTATCCCAGTACGCCTGATACAGTTTCTGGAATTCGACGGCTGCTTTGTCCACGGACGCATCGGGAACGCCGATGCCGCGAGCCAGTTCGCGCGCTTCGTCATCTGTAAAACCTTTGGCCGGATCGACAAACACCTTGAGGATTTTTTCCGGTGTTTTTTCTGCCACTTCCTCGACGTCCATGCCGCCTTCGCTGGAGGCCATGACGCAGACACGCTGGCTGTTGCGATCCGTCACGATACCCACGTAGTATTCTTTCTTGATGTCCGCGCCCTCTTCAATCAGCAGGCGATTGACCTTCTGGCCTTCGGCGCCGGTCTGGTGCGTGACCAGTTGCATACCCAGAATTTCGGAAGACAGTTGACGGACTTCATCAATGGATTTAGCCAGTTTCACACCACCGCCCTTGCCACGGCCACCTGCGTGAATCTGCGCCTTGACAACCCAGACGGGGCCACCGAGTTTCTCGGCGGCTGCGACCGCCTCGTCTACGGAAAATGCGGGAATGCCGCGAGGCACCGTCACGCCGAATTTTTTCAGCAGCTCTTTGCCTTGATACTCATGGATCTTCATGTATTACCTATTAGCGTAGGATAAAAAAACAAATGCTCCGCACACAGCGAGCACACGAAATAATACTATTTGATGCCGGTGACACGAAAATTACTGCCTTGCCTTGCGCTTGCCGCCGTCTTCCGGCCTGACATACCATTCCGGGTAGTACTCTTTGACTACAGGCGAGGTCAGCGCCAGGGCATGACATCCATCGAGTTGGAACGGCTTTTTGCCCGCCCTTTGCGCACGCTCACGACGTTGAGCCGACAGGCTTTGCACAAAGACGGTGGGCAGCAGTACAACCAACTCCGACATATGCGTACAGCCATCGATGGTGCCGAAACGCTCCCGCACTGCAGCCCGGAACTGGCGCAACAGATGCAAACCGACCAGCCCGCGATACGCGTCCTCAATGGCCATACAGGCGGCATCATACGGCGCCGAATCATATTTGGCACGCACATCGGTAATTAATCCTTCTGCCGTCACCAGCAAGACGATTGTCATATCGTGTACCGGGTCGCCTGCCAGGTGCATGCCCCCGCGCGAGGTCGGAAAATCGTAAGCCTTGACATCCACCAGATGTGCCTCTACTTCCCAGAGGGCGTCCTCTCGGAGATAGGAATTCATGGTAATGCTACGGGTGTGAATTGGCTTTCGTGCCGAGGTACCCAGGGACATGTTCGAAGGATTGTTGATTAATTTGGTCTGTAAACCGATAAAGTATAGCGTACTACCCTGCGCGCCTGCTTTCAAAAAGGCCGTTTTTGCGAAATTTTGCTGCAAAGCAAAACCAGTATGCACGCGCCGGGACGTGTCGACCGACGACTTTGGCCCGGCTCTGCAGCAACCGCGTACCAAGCAGATCCGGTCCTGCTGTATCCGGCGATCGGCCAAAAAAAACACGGGACGCCATGATACGGCGCGCCCGTGATGAAAAAACCGTCAGGCCCCATCCGGGCCCTGACTTTTAAACTGCGTTATACCGCTGACCGCAGAGCCTGCGCCGCATTGACCATTTCGATCAGCGCGCTGCGGGTCTCCGGCCACTGCCGTGTTTTCAGCCCGCAATCAGGGTTGACCCACAACTGCTTACGATCCAGACGCGTCGCAGCCTTGTTCATCAGCTGAATCATCCATTCCCGATCAGGCACATTCGGAGAGTGGATATCATAGACGCCCGGGCCGATATCGTTCGGATAATTGAAGCGCTCAAACGCTTCCAGCAACTCCATGTTGGAACGGGACGTTTCGATCGTAATCACGTCGGCGTCCATGGCTGCAATGGATTCAATAATGTCATTGAATTCTGAGTAGCACATGTGAGTATGAATCTGGGTTGTGTCCTCGACACCCGAGGTGCTTACACGGAAGCAATCCACTGCCCAGTCCAAGTAAGCCTGCCATTGCGCTTTCCTGAGCGGCAGCCCTTCACGGAACGCCGGTTCGTCGATCTGGATCACGCGGATACCGGCCTTTTCCAGGTCCTGCACTTCATCGCGCAGGGCCAGAGCCAATTGCAGGCAGGTTGTCTGGCGTGGCTGATCATCACGCACGAATGACCACTGCAAGACCGTGACTGGCCCGGTCAGCATGCCTTTCATGGGCCTGTCGGTCAGCGACTGAGCATAGGCCGTCCACTCGACGGTCATGGGGATCAGACGGGCCACGTCGCCATAAATGATGGGGGGTTTGACGCAGCGTGAGCCGTAACTCTGGACCCAGCCATTCTGTGTGAAGGCAAATCCGGCAAGCAATTCACCGAAGTATTCCACCATGTCGTTGCGCTCGGGTTCGCCATGAACCAGCACATCCAGGCCGGCTTCTTCCTGGAACTTGACCACTTCACGGATTTCTTCGCGAATGGCTTCTTCGTATTTGGTGTCGCTGATCGCACCGGCTTTCCAGTCGCGGCGCACCTTGCGGATTTCAGGTGTTTGTGGAAATGAACCGATCGTGGTCGTGGGAAAATCGGGCAGACCCAGCGCTTCGCGCTGTTTCGCAATGCGCTCCGCAAACGGCGTGCGCACGCGCGATACCACTGCGGCCTGGCCCAGCCTGTCGGCTACCGCCGGATTGTGGATGCGTCGCGACACCTTACGTTCGGCCAGCGCCTTACGCTGTGCCTCGAGTGCATTCTGCTGTGCTTCGGTCGCGTTTTTGTTCAGAAGCGCGGCCAGCAGGGCCAGTTCATCCAGTTTTTGCACCGCAAACGACAACCAGCTTTTGATTTCCTCGTCCAGCACGGTTTCTTCGGCCAGATCAACCGGCACATGCAGCAGAGACGATGCGGGCGCCAGCCACAACTGTTCGCCCAGTTTATCGGCAGCCGCTTTCACTCGATCTGCGGCGGCATCAAGATCGGTTCGCCATACATCGCGACCACTGATCAACCCCGCTGACAGAACGCGGTCTGCTGGCCAGGATGACAGCACCCGGTCAAGCTGCCCGGGTCCGCGCACCAGGTCAAAATGCACGCCAGCCACCGGCAGCGACGTCACCAGCTCAGTATTGTCGCCCACGTCACCAAAATAAGTGGCCAGCAGAATATCTACCGGTTGGGCGCTGAGTTCGGCGTATACCTGACGATAGGCCTGTTGCCACTCAGCAGGCAAATCGAGCACCAATGCCGCTTCATCGATCTGCACCCACTTCACACCCAGAGCCGCGAAACGCGCCAGCACATCCTTGTAAACCGCCAGCAATGCCGGCACCAATTCCAGCTTGGCCGCATCTTCAGCGCTGGAAAACGCCGGCCCTTTGCTCAGCCAGAGATACGTGAGCAAACCCGGGATAACCGGCTTGACCTGATAGCCCAGGGCCTGCGCTTCGCTGATCTGGTCGAACAAGCTGGTGCGCGCCAGATAGAATGCCTGATCGGCAGCCAGTTCGGGAACGATGTAGTGGTAATTGGTATCGAACCATTTGGTCATTTCGCATGCGGCTGCGGGCTCACCCGTAGGGGCACGGCCACGCGCCATTCTGAACAGGGTGTCCAGATCGACGGAGGCATTTTGTGGGTGATTGAAGCGAGTGGGCACCACACCAAGCGTGGTGGACCATTCCAGGATGTGGTCGTACCACGCAAAATCGCCGACAGTGACAAATGCATTGCCTGCTGCATGCTGGATCGCCCAGTGCCGTTCGCGCAACTGCCTGCCGGTTTCAACCAGCTCTTGTTCGTTTGACTGACCAGCCCAATAGGCTTCCAGTGCTTTTTTCAATTCCCGCTTCACGCCGATGCGTGGAAAGCCTAGGTTGTGTGTCAATGCCATTTCTTAACTCTCTTGGTAATCATTCAAAATTGCCGCCCCTGTGCAAGGATGTGGGGCGACAACGTACGTGGGCTGAATCTGTCAGTGACCAGATTGTGCCCCGGCAGCAACAAAAGCGGGCTTCGAATTCTTGCAATTAATATTAGTAAAATTCATACACTTTTATATCTGTTTGTTTTTTATGATTATTTTTATAAATAATATGGTTATAACAAGACGAAATCACGACTCAGACAACGGTCGCGCACTTTCTTGGTAAGATGAATTCATTAAATGAAATAAACTCACGCCAATAAGCAATATCATGATTGAAATTAAACATCTGGAAACCCTGGTCGCCATTCGCGAAGCCGGCAACCTTCAGGACGCCGCGGAAAGACTGTCCGTCACCCAGTCTGCCCTGTCCCATCAAATTCGCGAACTGGAGGGCAGGCTGAATTTGAACCTGTTGAACCGTCGTACCCGCCCTGCCCGTTTCACCACCGCCGCATTGCGACTGCTGAAGCTGGCCGATGACGTTCTGCCCCGGGTACGCAGTGCCGAGCGCGATATGCAAAAACTGGCTTCGGGCAGCACGGGGCGTTTGTATCTGGCCATCGAATGCCATTCCTGTTTTCAGTGGCTGATGCCCACCCTGGATGCGTTTCGCCTGCAATGGCAGGACATTTCCCTGGACTTGTCAGCGGCCTTTTCGTTCGCACCCATTCCGGCCCTGATACGCGGCGACCTTGACCTGGTCATTACCTCCGACCCCATTCCCAACGAGGCCGTGGAGTACGTGCCCTTGTTCAAGTATGAACTGGTCCTGGCCGTGGCCTCAGACAATCCGTTGGCGCGCAAGCGGTTCATCAAGCCTGCGGATATGGCCAACCAGGTGCTGATCACCTATCCCGTAGAAGAAGAAAGGCTGGACATTTTCACGGCTTTCCTGGATCCGGCAGGCGTTGAACCGGCCTCCATTCGCAAGTCGGAACTGACGCCCATGATTATCCAGCTGGTCAACAGCAACCGCGGCGTTGCCGCCCTGCCAAACTGGGCGCTGACCGAGTACCAGGAACAAAACTGGTTACGGATTGTGCATTTGGGAGAAGCGCCCGGCATCTGGCGCACGCTTTACGCAGCCATTCGCACCGAAGACCTGCAGACACCCTATGTGCAGGCATTCGTCGAACTGGCGCGGGAGATTTCCTTCAAACATTTGGCAGGGATTCGCATGGCCTAAGCGTCTTTTTCACAAGCGTTGTTAATTGCATACGCAACCGCTTTTAGGGTTGCAAAGCAGGCCACCAAAGATATATATTTCCTTTAGGGAAAAAATATTGTAATGCGCAAGGACATGAATTTTTCCTATGCAGTAGCGTATTGTGATGGTTTTCATGCACTTCTCTTTCTCTAAATCAGACAGGAGCAGGACAATGGCCGTGGGCAGTCAACATTCAGCATCCGTGGATCATTTGAGCAAAATTGCTGCATCAGCAGGAATCACGATCAATGGGGATGCACCGTGGGATCTGCGTCTCATTGACGACAAAGCAGCAGACCGCATTCTTGCCCAGGGCAGCCTGGGTCTGGGTGAAAGTTATATGGATGGGCAGTGGGAATGCGAGCAGATCGACGAACTGATCAGCCGCCTGCTAAGACATCGCATTGATGAAAAAGTGAAAACCGCCTCGACCCTGTGGCATGTATTGCGCGCCAAGTACATCAATAATCAGACGCGATCGAAAGCCTGGGAGGTCGGTGAAAAGCATTACGATCTGGGCAACGAATTTTTCCGGGATATGCTGGACGCCCGCATGACCTACACTTGCGGTTACTGGGACCAGGCCACCACACTGGATGAAGCACAGGAAGCCAAGCTGGATCTGGTCTGCCAGAAACTGGGACTTGAGCCGGGCATGACCGTACTGGATATCGGCTGCGGCTGGGGCAGCTTCATGCGATTTGCCGCAGAGCGCTACGGCGTTCAATGTACCGGCATTACCATTTCCAAAGAACAGGCAGAGTACGGGCAGAAAATGTGCGAAGGACTGCCTATCAAATTTGTCCTGCAAGACTATCGGGACCTGTCGGGTCAATATGACCGCATTGTAAGTTTGGGCATGTTTGAACATGTGGGTCGTAAAAACTATCGAACCTATTTCGAAGCGGCCCGAAAAAACCTGAAAGAGGACGGACTCTTTCTGATGCATTCAATCGGTGGCCTATACCGCGACCATGATCCCGACCCCTGGATTCACAAGTATATTTTCCCCAACGGTGAAATTCCGGTCATCGGTCAGGTTGCCGATCATACCGAAGGTCTGTTCATTATTGAGGACCTGCATAATTTTGGTGCCGATTACGACAAAACACTCATGGCCTGGCATGCCAACTTCGAAAAACACTGGGCAAAACACGCGCCTCAGTATTCCCAGCGCTTTTATCGTATGTGGCGCTATTATCTGCTGATTTGCGCCGGCTCCTTTCGGGCACGGGACAACCAGCTATGGCAGTTTGTTCTCTCGCCCAAAGGGGTGCCAGGCGGGTACCGGCGTCCCAAGTTATAACCAGCCCTTCCAGCAGACTGGCCTTGTAGCAGCCGACAAATAGCAACCGGCCCTGCAGGGCGCCGCCATATAGCCAGCCGAGCGACAATGCGGCCTGGCTAATCTTCTGATGGTGAACGGATAATTTTTCTGACAATGTCCGCGGAAAAGCCGCGGCTGAGCAGAAATCGCGTCTGCCTGGCGTACTCCTGAGGAGTGCTGTACACCTGTCCCTTGAATTTTTTTTCCCAGACCACTTTGGCGCGCGCGTATTCCGTGTCATTCAGGCTTTGCAAGGCCGCATTCACTTCTTCTTCAGCAAGCTTATGCTGGCGCAGTTTCGCAGCAATGCGAACCGCCCCCCATTTTTGCGCGCTGACATTTGTGGTTGCCTGCAGAAAACGGCTGTCAGACTGCCAGTTTTCTTTTTTCAGGCGCGCCATCACTGTATCCAGTTCGTCAGGACTGTCTGCGTGAGGCGCCAGCTTCTTTCTGAGCTCGTACTCGGAATATTCACGGCGGGACAAATAAGCGATACCACGGGCAAGCAGGCTGCGGCCCTGGCCGCGTCTGCCCTGCCCTTGAGAAAAATCACTCATCTGCCTGTGCGGCCTGCGCAGCATCTTCAGGGTCAGCAACGAACTCCTGCGCCCGGGCGATGATACCCATATTGTCGCGAACCTTGTTCTCGATTTCGATCGCCATCTCGGGGTGCTCTTTCAGGTATTCACGGGCATTGTCTTTGCCCTGCCCGATGCGCGTACCGCCATAGCTGAACCAGGAACCGGCCTTGTCTACAATATTGGCCTGCACGCCCAGGTCAATGATTTCGCCCTCCCGGGAAATACCCGCGCCGTACATGATGTCGAACTCGGCCTGTTTGAAAGGTGGCGACACTTTATTCTTGACCACTTTGACACGCGTTTCGTTGCCAGTGACTTCGTCACCCTTTTTGATGGAACCAATGCGACGGATATCGAGTCGCACGGAAGCATAGAACTTGAGCGCGTTGCCGCCCGTTGTGGTTTCGGGGCTGCCGAACATGACGCCGATTTTCATGCGGATCTGGTTGATGAAAATGACCATGCAGTTGGTACGCTTGATAGAGGCCGTCAGCTTGCGCAGCGCCTGGCTCATGAGGCGTGCCTGCAGGCCTGGCAGGCTGTCGCCCATATCGCCTTCAATTTCGGCGCGCGGCACCAGAGCGGCGACCGAGTCGATCACGATCAGATCGACAGAACCGGAACGCACCAGCGCGTCGGTAATTTCAAGGGCCTGTTCGCCCGTATCAGGCTGCGAAATCAGCAGATCGGACAGATTCACACCCAGCTTGGACGCGTACTGCACGTCCAGCGCATGTTCGGCATCGATAAAGGCGCAGGTGCCGCCGATTTTCTGCATTTCGGCAATGACTTGCAACGTGAGCGTGGTTTTACCAGACGATTCCGGACCATAGATTTCAATGACACGGCCTCGTGGCAATCCACCCACGCCCAGCGCGATATCCAATCCGAGAGACCCGGTAGAGACGACTTTAATATCGTGCTCAACCTCGTTATCGCCGTAGCGCATAACAGAGCCTTTGCCGAACTGCTTTTCGATTTGTGAGAGTGCTGCGCTGAGTGCCTTGGCGCGTTCTGCGCTGGCGGCTTTGGATTGCTTGTCGTCCATGGAGGGTCCTTGTGACTGAATAGAAAAACCTGATATTGCAATATAAGCCCAAACTGCATCTGATTAAAGGCGTGGATACCGCAAGTACCGACATTTTAGCGTGAGGGTGGATACTTTGTGCCGCCCCCGGCGACTTTCATTCCGATGCATTGCCTTCCATACTGTCCCATCGTGCAGACCGGGCTGATCTTGTGCCTGTCAGGAGTGTTGACAGCAATTATACTGTATATTTAGACAGTATAACGATATTGTCTAAAATTTTTCGCCACGCTGTGCCTTCTTTGCCATATCAATTCAGGACATTGTCAGAGCTTAGCTATTAGTATGGCGCGTGATGCTGTTGATGCGGCAAGTTTCAATCCCCTTTTGGCGCGTCTTCGGCATTGTCAGTGCTATACCCCGTAAGTTTATATAGCACTGAAACCCGTATTAACCTGCCTCCGGGCAGGTTTTTTTTACGCTTTTTTGTGCATCGGGCATTCGTCCGCATATGCCGCTGCAATTCCCGCGCCCGCCTGCATTCCTTTGCTCCCCACCGTCGGCTTCCCGGGAAACGCAACACGCATCGGCGCCTTCAAAAGCGCAAACTTTTACGAAGCCCGGTGCCTCACCACCGCGCTGCAAGCGACGATAGCCGGTACAATGAATCCTTTTGGCGTAAAAGTATGTGGTTTAAGAATCTGAGCGTTTACCGGCTGGCTGCCGACTGGAAACCCACACAGGAAGAGCTGGAGGACAAGCTGGCAAAAGCCGCTTTCGTACCCGGCAACAAATCCGACATGAACAGCATGGGCTGGGTGCCCGCCCGGGAAAACGGTTTGCTCGCCCATGCGGTTAACGGCCAGTATCTTGTTTCCCTGCGCATCGAAAAGAAACTGCTGCCGGCCACAGTCATCAACCAGTTCACTCGTGCCCGTGCGCTGGAAATAGAAGAACAACAGGGCTATAAGCCCGGTCGCAAACAAATGCGCGAAATCAAGGAACAGGTCACCGACTCGCTTCTGCCCAAGGCATTCAGCATTTTTCGCGATACACGCGTCTGGATCGACCCGCAAAACCACTGGCTGGTCATCGATGCGGCTTCTGCTAGCAAGGCCGATGAAGTGATCGGCGCGCTGGCCAAGGTCATCGACCCGCTGCCACTCAAGAGCCTGTATACCGAACAGTCCCCCGCTGCGGCCATGACCGAGTGGCTGCTTGCCGACGAAGCGCCGGCCATGTTTTCGATCGACCAGGATACTGAATTGCAATCATCATCGGAAAACAAAGCGACCATTCGTTACGTGCGTCAAAGTCCCGAGAAAGAAGACGTGCAAAAGCACATTCAATCGGGCAAGCAATGCACCAAGCTGGCACTGACCTGGTCCGACCGTATTTCATTCGTGTTAAGTGAAAACCTGATCATCAAGCGCATTGCGCCGCTTGACATCCTTAAGGAAAACCAGGATATGAATGCCATGGACGAGGAAGAACGGTTCGATGCGGACATGACCCTGATGACTGCAGAACTGGCCGGACTGCTGCAGGCACTGGTCGAGGCGCTGGGTGGCGAAAAGCAAACCGCCAAATAATACGGTACTGCTCAGAAATACGGTACTGCCCAGACAAAAATGGCGACCTGCCCACGCAGATCGCCATTTTTTTCGATTCGTTTATTGCCCGTACTCCACAACTGTCATTTTCCTTCCCGGGAAGTTAGCCCCTGCTCAACATTCCTTGCGCCACCGGTCCTCGTGCGCGACAACAGCCAGGTTATTGCAAATTGATGGTAACGGTGTACGGCACCGGCGTTGCCTTATGTGCGATGGCCGCCTGCTCCTGGCGGGACTCCATATCTGTTTTGAACAAAACCCGCAGTTCATATAGCCCTTCGGAAGGGATGACATATTCTGTATCGCGTTGCAGGGAATAAGCTTCCTGACCGAACAGCGTGAGCTCAATGGACTCGTCCCCCTTCAGATTCACCTTCAGTTTCTGATCCTTGAATGCCCGGAACTGGTATGACGAGTAACCTGCACCCAATATATAGCCGGTATACATGATGGAGTGTTCGTTCAGCGGAAAGCGAACGCTCTGAGTCATATTGGTCAGCGAATTGATCAGGGCTTCGTTATGCTTTTGTTCGGCTTCCTGTTTGGCCGGAACCGGTTCGGCGACCGTCTCGACAACCTGTTTCTCTATATATCCGACAATAATGACACTCAGAACCGTTACCAGGGCTATGAGCGCAATGAATTGTTTACTGAAGGAGTTCACACGCATTTTGGGTCAGATCGAACTTGTTGAAAAACGGACTGTATCATAACCTGATTTATAAGGACCTTAATCGGCGGGTAGGTAAAGAATGAATATTGAATATCCGTTCCGTCATAAAGCAAAAGGGACGGCCGCTTACCGCAACAATACCCTTTCCTTGAGCCTTGTGAGCTGATCGCGCGCCGCCGCCGCCTGCTCGAACTCCAGGTTGCGGGCATGATCCTGCATCTGTTTCTCCAGCTTGCGTATTTCCCTGGCCAGTGCCTTTTCGTCCACCAACAACGCTTCTAGGCGGATGTCTTCCGAAGTTTGTTCCTCAGACCCATCCTGGATGACGCCATCGATCATTTCCCTGACAGACTTGCGCACACCCTGCGGCGTGATACCGTGTTCGGTATTGAAGGCAATCTGCAGATTGCGCCGCTTTTCGGTTTCCTGCATGGCGCGATGCATGGAGTCGGTAATACGGTCTGCATACAGGATCGCACGGCCATTCAGATTTCGGGCGGCGCGCCCGATGGTCTGGATCAGGCTGCGTTCTGAACGCAGAAAACCTTCCTTGTCGGCGTCCAGAATGGCAACCAGCGATACTTCGGGAATATCCAGTCCTTCGCGCAGCAGGTTGATCCCCACCAGGATATCAAACTTGCCCAGTCGCAGATCGCGAATAATTTCCACGCGTTCCACGGTATCGATATCCGAATGCAGATAGCGCACCTTCAGGCCGCTTTCGGTCAGGTAATCGGTCAGGTCTTCTGCCATACGCTTGGTCAGTGTGGTGACCAGCACCCGCTCGCCCACAGCGATACGCTGCTTGGCTTCACCCAGGAGATCGTCCACCTGGGTGAGCGCCGGACGCACCTCGACCATGGGATCGACCAGACCGGTTGGGCGCACTACCTGGCGCACCACATTGTCGGAATGCTCGTTTTCATAGTCGGAGGGCGTAGCCGAGACAAAAATGCTTTGCCGGATGCGCTGCTCAAACTCTTCCATTTTGAGTGGCCGGTTGTCCATGGCCGACGGCAGGCGAAAGCCAAATTGCACCAGGGTTTCCTTGCGCGAGCGGTCACCGCGATACATGGCGCGCAACTGCCCCATCATCCAGTGGCTTTCATCGAAGAACATCAGGGCGTCTTGTGGCAGGTAATCAATCAGCGTGGGCGGCGGCTCGCCTGGCGCAGCGCCTGACAAATGTCGCGAATAGTTTTCGATTCCCTTGCAAAAACCCAGCTCCTGCAGCATTTCGATATCAAACCGGGTGCGCTGTTCAATGCGCTGCGCCTCAACCAGCTGATTATTGTCCACAAAGAAACGGGTGCGCTCGCGCAATTCTTCCTTGATGGTTTCAATCGCGCGCAATACCGTATCGCGCGGCGTGACATAATGCGAGCTCGGGTATACCGTGAACCGGGGTACCCGCTGGCGTATTTTGCCCGTCAGCGGATCGAACAGATCGATGCTTTCCAGCTCATCATCAAATAATGACAGGCGCACCGCCAGTTCCGCACTTTCCGCCGGAAAGATATCGATGACTTCGCCACGCACGCGAAAGGTGCCGCGGGTAAAGTCAATATCGTTACGCTCATACTGCATGGAGACCAATCGGGCCAGAATTTCCTGGCGCGGGGTGTGGTCGCCCGTGCGCAACACCAGGACCATGGCATGGTAATCGCCGGGGTTACCGATACCATAGATGCAGGAGACCGTACCGACGATAATGGTGTCGCGTCGCTCCAGCAGGCTTTTGGTTGCCGACAGGCGCATCTGTTCAATATGCTCGTTGATGGAAGAGTCCTTTTCGATGAACAGATCGCGCGTTGGCACGTACGCTTCGGGCTGATAGTAATCGTAGTAGGACACGAAATACTCAACCGCGTTGCGGGGAAAAAACTCGCGAAACTCGGAGTACAGCTGCGCTGCCAGCGTTTTGTTGGGGGCCAGCACCAGCGCTGGCCGTCCCAGGCGCGCGATAACGTTAGCCATCGTGTAGGTTTTGCCCGAACCGGTCACGCCCAGAAGCGTCTGGTACATCAGGCCGTCGTCCACGCCTTGCGTGAGGGCCTCGATGGCGGCCGGCTGATCGCCGGCGGGCGGGTATGGCTGGTAAAGCTGAAACGGGCTGTCGGCAAATTCGATAAATCCGGCTTCGCTCATAGATTGTGCATCCAGGGGTTAAATTGCCGCTGATTTCGGCGTACAATCATCCATTATCCACTTTTATTGACCTTCCCTGCAACCTTACCTTCCTTTAAAACGATGACCACTCTTTTCAATGCCGTCGAGCTCGCCCCCCGTGATCCCATTCTGGGCCTGAATGAACAATATAATGCCGATACCCGTGATACCAAGGTAAATCTGGGTGTGGGCGTATATTACGATGACAATGGCAAGATCCCTCTGCTCAAAGCGGTGCAGGAAGCCGAAAGACAGCGCGTCCAGGCGCACGCCGCACGCGGCTACCTGCCTATCGAAGGTATCGGCAATTACAACAAGGGTGCTCAGGAACTGCTGTTTGGAAAAGATTCAGCCGTCATTACCGAAGGTCGCGCGCTCACCTTCCAGGCCTTGGGCGGCACGGGTGCGCTGAAAATCGGCGCCGATTTCCTAAAGCAGCTGCAGCCAGATGCAACGGTCCATATCAGCGACCCGAGCTGGGAAAACCATCGCGCGCTGTTTGAACGCGCCGGTTTCAAGGTTGAAACCTACGCCTATTACGACGCCACAACCCATGGCCTGAACTTCGACGGCTTTGCCGCCTCGGTCAAGGCCATGCCGGAAGGCTCGATTGTTGTGTTGCATGCATGCTGCCACAACCCTACCGGCGTTGATCCGACCGTGGAACAGTGGCAGCAGATCGCAACCATTATCAAGGAACGCAAGCTGGTTCCTTTCCTGGATATCGCCTATCAGGGCTTTGGCGATGGCCTGCAGGAAGACGCTGCCGTGGTGCGCCTGTTTGCCGATCTGGGCATGTCCATGTTTATCAGCTCTTCTTTCTCCAAATCATTCTCGCTGTATGGCGAACGCGTCGGCGCCCTGACCGTTGTGACCGGCAGTGCCGATGAAGCCACCCGCGTGCTCAGCCAGATCAAGCGCGTGATTCGCACCAACTACTCCAACCCGCCCACACACGGCGGCATGGTGGTTGCACAAATCCTGAATACGCCCGAATTGTTTGAGCAATGGGAAAATGAACTGGCGCAAATGCGTGATCGCATCCGCGACATGCGCAAGCAGCTCACCGACAAACTGAACGCAGCAGGCGTCAAACAGGATTTCAGTTTCGTCATGGCACAGCGCGGCATGTTCTCCTATTCCGGTCTGACCAAAGAACAGGTGGAACGCCTGCGCAATGAGCACGGTATCTATGCTGTCAACAGCGGCCGGATCTGCGTGGCCGCCCTCAACAGCCGCAATATCGACAGCGTGGTCAAGGCCATCGCCGCGGTACTTTGATCCACAACGGGCAAATTCGCGGCTCACAGGCGTTTTTCAACTGAAAACGCTTGCCAACCGGTAACGAATGCGGCAGAATACGGACTGTATATACATACAGTCCGTTTTTTATTTATCCGCCACTTTCGTTACGGGAAACCATGAGCCTTAAACTCACCGCGCGCCAGCAGGAAATTCTCAATCTGATCAAAGCTGCCGTTGAACGAACCGGCTTTCCACCTACCCGTGCTGAAATCGCCACGGCGCTGGGGTTCAAATCACCGAACGCAGCAGAAGACCATTTGCGCGCCCTGGCCAGAAAAGGCGCCATCACACTTACTGCGGGCGCTTCCCGAGGCATTCGGCTTGTCGACGAACCCGATAATACTGCCATGACAAGCCCGACCACGCGATCCTCCCCATCCAGTACGGGCGTGTCGCTGGCAGACAGCCTGCGCCAGCTGCTGCTGCCCGTGGTGGGTAAAGTGGCTGCCGGCAGCCCTATTCTGGCAACCGAACATATTCATCGCGAGCTGACCATTGACCCGTCGCTGTTCGAGCAACAACCCGATTACCTGCTGACGGTGAAAGGCCAGAGTATGCAGAACATCGGCATCATGGATGGCGATCTTCTGGCTGTCAAGCGTTCTCACGAAGCGCGCAACGGCCAGGTGGTCGTGGCCCGAATTGATGACGAAGTGACAGTCAAACGCTTTAACCGCAAGGGTCGCACCATTGAACTGCTACCCGAGAACGACGAATTCTCGCCCATTATCGTGACCAATGAGAATGACTTCGCGATCGAAGGCATTGCAGTCGGATTGATCAGGCCGCATAATCTGCACTGATTCTCTTTTGGTGCGGTCATGAACGTCTGGCAACAATTCAAATATGATTTTTCGGCTTCGGCGTTCATCGCGGGTTTTATTACGGTTCTGGTCTCCCTGACCGGACCTGTCGCCATCATCATCCAGGCCGCCAAAATGGGCGATCTGAGCCAGGCGCAGCTCACCAGCTGGATCTGGGCCATGTCCATTACCAGTGGCGCTTGCGGACTCTGGCTCAGTCTGCGATATCGCACTCCCATTGTCTGTGCTTTTTCTACCGGCGGCGCTGCGCTGTTGATCGACGCCCTGCCGCAATACGCTTACAGCGATGTGATCGGTGCCTATATATTTGCTGCCGTGCTGGTTGTGCTGCTGGGAGCCAGCGGCCTGTTTTCCCGCCTGATGCAGCACGTACCGCGCAGCATCGTCTCTGGCATGCTGGCCGGCATTCTGTTCGTGTTCGGCGCACATTTGTTTGTCTCGCTGCAACAGGCGCCGACACTGGTGTTGCCGATTATCCTTGCGTACCTGATCATCAAGCGTGTGATTCCACGCTATGCGGTACTTGCCGCATTGCTGACAGGCGTCATCGTCTGCCTTCTGCTGGGCCAGCTCAACACCCAGGTGCTGCGCTTTACGTTTGTGATTCCAGAAGCGACCCTGCCGGGGCTGTCCCTGCCCGCGTTAATTGGCGTCGCAGTCCCGCTGGCCTTTGTTGCCCTGGCATCCCAATACGCACCGGGCGTTGCCGTACTGCAATCCAGTGGTTACCACCATACCCCCATTTCACCCCTGATTACCACGACCGGCATCTCGACCATTCTGTTTGCGCCGTTTGGCCTGCACGGCACCACCCTGGCCGCCATTACGGCCGCCATTTGCACCGGGCCCGAATGCCACCCCGATCACCAGAAACGCTATGTCGCTGCGGTGGTTTGCGGCGTGTTCTATATTTTCTTCGGCTTGTTTGCGACCGTGGTCACCACCCTGTTCATTGCCATTCCGGAAACCTTTGTCGCCTCGCTGGCGGGCCTGGCATTGCTGGGGGCACTGTCGTCAGGGCTGGCAGGCGCCATGGCAGATGAATCAGAACGCGAGGCCGGTGTCATCACGTTTCTGATGACCGCCTCCGGAGTGTCATTTTTTGGCGTCGGCTCGGCATTCTGGGGCCTGATCGCCGGGGTCGTTGCCTACGCGATTTTGGTGTGGAAGCGCAAGGCTTTACAGCCGGACTGACCCGCGCGGCTGGCCGATCTGCGCAGATACACTGATTTACGCAGTCGCGTCTGCCTGCGTAACTGCTCGCCCCCACGCGACAACACTGACCAACACCGCAACGACCATCCATCCCTGCAACACATTACATCAGTTCATCACGACACTGGTTATATTGCGCTGTATAGCGCGCCGCCCGGCTGCGAACAATCTCGGCGGTACGCATCAGCCACGCCTTGGACTGATACGTTTTTCTGCGATAGCCGCCCCATCCTTCGTGGTAATTCAAATATTGCCCATAAGCATCCCATTTGGATGTGCCGTTGAGCACCTGGGCCTTTGACATATACCAGCCCATGAAATCCAGGGCGTCCTCAAAGTCATCGCGACTTGCACTTTGGCCGGTTTCACGCTCGTAATCGCTCCAGACTTCGTCTTTGGCCTGGGCATAGCCATAAGCCGAACTGACCCTGCCCCATGGAATAAACCACAGGACATAATTCTTGGGAGGCTTGGCATCATGCCGATAGGAAGATTCCTGATACATCATCGCAAATGGTACGGGAACAGGCACGCCCCACTTGGTTTGCATCTCCAGAGCGGCGGTGTGCCAGCGCGGCTTCTCCCGAAAGATTTCGCACAGATCTTCGGCGTTTTTCGGCGGCGCCGTAGAGCATCCTGCCAGCGTTGCGACGCCAGCCAATATCACAAGTGTAAGGAGTGTTTTCAATCGCAGCACGGACCTGTCACCTCTATTGCAAATTTGCCACCATTGTAAAGAATATCTACTTGAATCTGAACAAAATCATCTAGAATGGCATCAACCTTCATCATGCTGACGCCCATTATGGCCTATCTGAACCGCTCCAGTATTTACTTCAATACGTTTATCATTATCCTGATTGCGGCCTCCCTCGCATTCTTCAGGCTGCTGGTTCCGTTTTACGGCGCGATTTTCTGGGCGATCGTCCTGGCTGTACTGTTTCGCCCCCTGCAAGTGTGGATTCTGGAACGACTGCCAGGCAGAAACACGACAGTCTCCATTATCACACTGATTATCTGTCTGCTGATCGCCATCATCCCGCTGATCCTGATCTCCATTTCGCTGATCAACGAATCAGTCATGCTGTACCAGCGCGTGGAATCGGGCCAGTTCAACATGGCCGAATATATCAGGCAGATTTCAGATGCGCTACCCGAGTCGGTCCGCAACTTTCTGGCGCAATTCGAGATCTATAACTTGTCTTCACTGTACGCCAAAATCTCCTCCAGCATGATGCAGGCCAGCAAATATCTGGCGACACAGGCATTCGACATCGGACAGAACTTCTTCGCGTTTCTGGTTGAATTCTGCATTATGCTTTATCTGCTGTTCTTCCTGCTCAAGGACGGCCCGGCCCTGACGCATCGTATCAAGAATCTGATCCCCCTGACGGACGAACACAAGCAGTTTTTGTTTCAAAAATTCAATACTGTGGTGCGTGCTACCGTCAAGGGCAACGTGGTCATTGCTGCCGTGCAGGGTCTGCTGGGCGGGCTGATTTTCTGGATCCTGGGCATTCAGGGTGCCCTGCTGTGGGGGGTCGTGATGGGATTTCTGTCATTATTGCCCGCAGTCGGCGCAGCCATAGTCTGGCTGCCTGTGGCCGTGTATTTTCTGGTGACAGGCAATGTCTGGAATGGCGCTATTCTGATTCTTTTCGGCTTCCTGGTGATTGGCCTGTCGGACAATATCCTTCGCCCCTTATTGGTCGGCAAGGATACCAAAATGCCGGATTATCTGGTGCTGATTTCCACGCTGGGCGGCCTGAGCCTTTTCGGTTTGACCGGCTTTGTCATCGGCCCGCTGATTGCCGCCATGTTCATTGCCATTTGGGATCTGTTTCCTGCTGCGGTCAATTTGAATGACAAAAACAAAGCGGCGCCGGCCACTCACCGGCGCCCGCCCCCACCCGCGGAATAATTGGAAAGTTTGCGTAATAGCCTGTTTCCATTGAGAAAAAAACGCCGCGCCCGAATCCTTGGGTGCGGCATTCTTTGTCTGTATAATGAATTTTTCAACCACAACAGACGGAGGTCGTCGTTATGTTCCCTGAATATCGTGATTTAATATCCCGGCTCAAAGAGGAAGATGCCAATTTCAAACGTCTCTTCAACAAACATAATGATCTGGATCAGGAGTTACAAACGCTTGAAACGCAGGACTTCAGTAACAAACACACTGAAATAGAAAAGAAAAAAAAGGAAAAACTGCAGCTCAAGGATCAGCTCTATAGCATGCTGAAAGAAAAAGCAGCTACCTGACCAACGACGAATCCGTAACCGGGGCGCAATGCCCCGTTTGTCATGGTACGGTGTCATTTGAAAATATCATGGAAAATTGCCCGCCTGTCCCAGGCGATGCCGCCGTCTCACTGTCAATCTAGAAACGATACGTCAGACCCAGCACCGGGCCACGCAATTGGGTGTCATATACGTGGCCGTTGCGGTCGTAATCCACGTCCAGCACCTTGTAACCCGCCGAAACCGAGAGATGATCGCTGAAAGCGTAGTTGAGGGTGGCCTGTGCAGACCAGGCAAACCGCGAGCCGGCTCCAAAGCCTCCAATACTGGCCAGCCCCTGAACCGAGAGTTTATCCGTCACATTCGTGAAGACGCGTGCTCCGATGACAGGCTCAGCCCAGCCAAAGCTTTCTCTGTAACTGCGCGAACGTCCCAGCGCACTCACTTTGAGCTTGTTCGACACGTGCCAGATGCGCATACCGGCCAGCGCATCGAGCGTCAGTTCCGGCGTATCGACCACACGATAACCGCCCAGCAGGGTAGCCATGAACAACTTGGAATCGACCTGACCTTCCAGCTTCGTGCCTGGCGGAACGGGCCCGATACCAGGCAAAGGACCAGACCCCCGAATTTCCCGTGTATCCACATAGGCTAGGTCTGCCGACAAGACATAGCGGCCGGATCGCCCCCACACATCGATAAATCCACCAAGCCGAAGATCATCAAAAACCTTGGAAAACGATTTATCTACTCCAATTGTCGGCCCGCGCCGGAACGGCGAAATGCGCCCGTGAAGTTCTGCTGCCCAGAGATAGGGAGTGATCTGCAGCGCCCCGTCAGCATTGCGAATCAGTCCCGGCGTTTCGAGGGCAGGATCGCCGGCGGTTTCGGTTGAAAGCGGCTCGGCAGCATGGGCCGGGAGTGCGCACCATGGCGCCAGAGCAATGGCCAAAGCCGGGACAAATCTGTTCAAGACAACCTCTATGGTAAATGGTGCGCTCAGATGCATTCGCATCATTCGCTACAGGGACGACACAAACCCCTGGCCCGGACCGGCCAAATTCCCCCTCACCGCTGTCGGATAATCTAAGTATACTGTAGTTTCATTTTTTAATTATTCCAAATATTTTTAAGGAAAGAAGCATGCTTGTGAAACCACATTCGCTCAAGACGCTCTGCACCGCCATGGCGGTCACCGCAAGTATGCTTGCGACCTCGGTGTATGCCTGCACCCGGTTCGTCTATCACGGTCACGGCGACGAAATTATCACGGCACGGTCAATGGACTGGAAAGTGGATGTGGGCACCAATTTATGGGTCTTCCCGCGCGGCATGCAGCGCTCGGGAGAAGCCGGGCCCAATTCGGTTAAATGGACATCCAAATACGGCAGTGTCATTGCCTCGGGTTACGATTTTTCGACCACAGACGGCATGAATGACGCCGGACTGGTGGCCAATCTGCTGTGGCTGGCCGAATCGACTTATCCTGAATACGATGGCAAAACCCCCGGTTTATCCATAGCCGTCTGGACGCAATATGTCCTGGATAATTTTGCAACGGTCCAGGAAGTCGTCGATACCCTGAAGACAGAGCCTTTCACATTGGTAACAGATAATGTACCGGGAGAGAACCGGCTGGCCACGCTGCACCTGTCCCTGTCCGATGCCTCGGGCGATAGCGCCATTATCGAGTATATCGATGGCAAGCAAGTGATCCATCACAGCCGCGACTATCAGGTCATGACCAATTCCCCGATATTCGAAAAACAGCTTGCCATGGAAGAATACTGGAAACAGATCGGCGGGACCGTGATGCTGCCCGGCACCAATCGCGCATCGGATCGTTATGCCCGTGCCATGTTCTACGTCAACGCTATCCCAAAGAGCGAGAATGAAGTCGAATCCATTGCCAGCGTGTTTTCCGTTATTCGCAATGTGTCGGTGCCCTTTGGCCTGACAACGCCAAATGAGCCGAATATTTCATCAACACGCTGGCGCACGGTTGCCGACCAGAAACGATTGCGGTATTTTTTTGAATCGGCAGTCAATCCCAATATTTTCTGGGTAGACTTGAAAAAACTGGATCTGTCTGAAAAAACAGGCAAGGTGATGACCCTGCAATTGGGGAAAAACCAATCGACGATATATTCGGGTATGGCCAATGAACAATTCAAACCGGCCAAACCGTTCAAATTTCTGGGACTTTAACGTTCCGGCGCTTTAACGGCTGCCCGCTGGTTTGAGTCCTGTCGACCCGCCAGCGGGACCCATTTGACAAAACACCCAACGCCCGGACAGCGTTGAATCCCCTGACCAGCCCTCACCGGTGAACGACCAACGCATGGTTGTATGTCGTGCGATGTAAACCGCGTTTGGCTATCAGCGCGCAGCGCCAGAGCCTCTGCCAGTGTCATCATACCTGTATCCCGTTCATTCTTTTACCCGCAGGTGATCCGCTCGATTTTACTGTCCTTGCCTACATATACATTCAGACGCTGCGCCGAGTAATCCATGGTTACCACTGTGTCAGGATGAATAATGCGCGTATTTTTGGGCAATGCGGATCGATCAAGCGCTGCGCCTGCCGTTCCGACCAGATTCTGACGGCTCGCGGCACCGCATTCGTCCGTCGCCTGTGTGTGGACCGGACGTTGACCCTGACTGGTAGAAGGCGATTGACACGCCGCAAACATGACCAGAGGAATAATGGCAAAAATGGATTTCATGGAAACTCCTTTAAATCGACATGCTTCTTTATACACCAATTGCCTTGGGCATCTTGCGGGATTCGTGCAGACAAGGCCAATTACGCACGACCATCGCTGCATGCGTATGCCGGCTCAATGCGGTTGAAATGAGGCAGGATTAAACAGAGTTTGAATGAAGTAAGATTAAGCGCAGAGGGAGCTTATTTGAGAATACTCGTCCTTCGTTTGCGGGGCGGGGCTGGCCTGTCGGGTTGAACCACAGCGCCTAATAAGAAGGAGAGTGAACAGTTGATCGTTGCGATCAACAGGTATAAAAGCTTTGGTGCCCAAGGGGGGACTCGAACCCCCACACCCGAAGGCACATGGACCTGAACCATGCGCGTCTACCAATTCCGCCACCTGGGCATAAGCAGGAAACACACTACGTTGTTTACCGCTTAAGAGCTAAGAAAGAGATTATATATAGTCTGAATTAAAAAAGCCAGTACCGCACACATTTCTTTTAAAAAATCAGGGTAAATCAAATGGATTGTTGTAAAAAGGCGCCACATCCGGTTTGGTAAAAAACGCCACAACCGGTTTGATCTGCGGGTCGTGATCGGACCGGCCCCACCGGCGCTTGTCATATAATCTTCACAACGCCCGCCGCTTGCGGTTCCTTTCCTTCTCTCTTTTGCCATTATGAAAACGCTTTTGACCTCTCCCCGGTTTTTACCCTGCCTGACTCTGCTCGCAATCAGCGCCACCGTGCTGCCTGCGGTTAACGCAGCCGATTTTCCCGACAAAACCATACGGCTGTCTGTCGGTTACCCCGCAGGCGGCCTGAGCGATGTGGTGGCGCGCAAGCTGGCAGAAAAGGTATCGGACACCCTCAAGGTGCCTGTGGTGGTGGAAAACCGCCCCGGTGCGGGTGGCACCATTAACATTGGTGAGGTCTCACGGGCAAAGGCAGACGGCTACACACTGGCATTTTCCGCCACCAGTCCGCTGACACTCACCCCTTTCTTTTCCAAGGTCGCCTATGACCCGCAGAAAGCCGTCGTGCCCGTCATTGGCGTTATGTATTCACCTGTCGTGCTGCTGGGTACAAAAGCACTGAATGCAAACCGTTACGACGAGTTCATCCCGGCGGCCAAAAAGACGCCAGGTGCTGTACGCTGGGCGACGTCCGGCATGGGTACTATCGGTCATATTATGTTTGAGCAGATTGCACATGACAACGCACTGGAAATGACACTGGTGCCATACAAAGGTGGCAGCCAGCAGATGAACGACGCGCTAGGTGGGCAATTCGAGGTATTCTCCACCAATGTCTCGGCAACGCTCATTGAAAACATCAAGGCCGGCAAGTTACATGCACTGGCCATCGGTGCCGATCAGCGTCTGGACAGCCTGCCCGATGTGCCCACATTCAAGGAGCTCGATCAGCCTAAAGCGAATCTGAAATCGAATTTCGGGATTTTCGCACCGGCCGGCACGCCGGCGCCCGTGATTGAAACGTTGAACAAGGCATTTGATGCAGCACTGCAGGATCAGGATATTGCCGACAGTCTGCGGCAATCTGGCAATATCCCGTCCGCTGGTACCGCCAGCCATTTTCAGGAGATTGTGGACGAAGAAACCCGTAATAATCAGGCCATTATCCGGCAGGCCGGACTGGCAGCGGCGAAATAGACCGGGCCGCCGATATAGCCGGCAGCATTATTTGCCGGCCTGATGAACCAGAGATAACAACCCCGCGGCCAGCGTAAACAGACCGGCAAAACCGCGGTTAAGCATCTTCTGCTGTCTGGCTGTATGCATCAGGCGTAAAATTTTTGCCGCCAGCCACGTATAGCCACTCATGACAATGACATCCACGACCGTCATGGTAATGCCCATCACGACATATTGCTGAGTCAGCGGGCCGCGCGGGTCAATGAATTGCGGCAATACCGCGAGCAGGAACACCATGGCCTTGGGATTGCTCATATTCACCAGAAACCCGCGCAAAACCAGCTTGTGCGGGGGGACGTCAGGCGCACGGGTCTCGATCTGGATGAGCTTGACCGGTGCCCGCCACTGCTGCCATGCGAGATAAAGCAGGTAGCCTACGCCAAACCACTTGATAAGCGAAAACGCCCAGCTGGTGGTGGTCAGCAGCACGCCAACACCGGCCGCGACAATAGTCACCTGGACTGCAAGGGCAATTTGCAGGCCCAGAATATTCCACAGACCGTGGCGCAAGCCGTGGTTCAGTCCGGTTGACATGGACGCGATGGCGCCCGCACCAGGCGAGAAGCTGATAATCCAGCACGCCAGGAAGAACGCTGACCATAATTGCCATGACATAGATAACGACCCCGAAAAAAAAGAAAATACCACGCCAACGGCAAGCGCAGATCCGTCAGGCACGTGATGCCGGTACGACCCAAAAGCAGCGGTGTCACGCCAAGCCCGACCGTATAATGATGAATATTATTATACGCCTGTCTGTTGCAGTGCAGCGCCAGCCATGCGAACAAGACGGCTCAAACACGCCACATTCCATGGATAAATTGCACACCGACAGTCCCGAAATTTATTTATTTTTCGGTAACTAATTTACACTTGCATCTATACAGAAAACACAAGCATTGTCAGGAGATACCATGCATAAAGGTGCCCGCAAGGGGTTATTGGCTGTCATTACAACTGCGATCGCTGGTCTGGGTATCGCGCCCCTTGCCCAGGCGCAGACCAACGATGAAATCCGGATCGGCGAAATCAACAGCTACAAAATTTTCCCGGCCTTCCTGGAGCCATACAAGAACGGTATGCTGCTGGCCGCCGAACAGGCCAATCAGGATGGCGGCATTAACGGCCGCAAACTGACCATTATCACGCGCGACGATGCGGGCAACCAGGGCAACGCCATCAAAGAAGCGCAAGCACTCATCAGCCGCGACAAGGTACATGCGCTGACGGGCGGATTCCTCTCCAATATCGGCCTGGCCCTAGCTGACTTTGCCGCGCACAAAAAGGTGTTCTATCTGGCCAGCGAACCGCTCACCGACAAACTGGTGTGGGCTGATGGCAACGACTACACCTATCGCCTGCGGGCATCCACCTACATGCAAGTGGCCATGCTGGTGCCCGAAGCGGTCAAACTGAATAAAAAACGCTGGGCGCTGGTCTATCCCAATTACGAATACGGCCAGTCTGCCGTCGCCACATTCAAAACCCTCATGAAACAGGCGCAGCCCGATGTGGAGTTCGTGGCAGACCAGGCAACACCTCTGAATAAAGTCGATGCCGGCAGTGTCATTCAGGCCCTGGGCGACGCCCGGCCCGATGCCATTTTCAATGTGCTGTTCGGACCGGACATTACCAAGTTCGTGCGGGCCGGAACCACCCGCAAGTTTTTTGAGACTATTCCTGTGGTCAGCCTGCTGACCGGCGAGCCGGAATATCTGGACACGCTGGGTGCCGACACACCCAAGGGCTGGATCGTGACCGGTTATCCATGGCAGTTTATCGACACGCCCGAACACAAGGCGTTTATTGACGCCTACCAAAAGCGCTTCAATGACTATCCTCGCCTGGGATCTATCGTCGGCTATATGGCCATCAAATCACTGGCTGAAGGATTCCGTAAGGCCGGCACGACCGATACGCAGGCGCTGACCAAAGCCTTTTCCGGACTGGAAGTGGTGTCGCCTTTCGGCCCCATTTCCTATCGCCCCCAGGATCATCAATCGACGCTGGGCGCGTATGTCGGCAAACTCGATGTCAAGGACGGACGCGGAATCATGACAGATATCAAATACGTTGATGGTGCCACCGTCCAACCCGATGACGCGCAGGTTGCCAAGATGCGGCCGGCAAAGTGAATCCGGCCTACCCGCTTCAAATGAACCCTAGCATGTCGCATCGACGCCAGCGCAAACAGACCTGCCAACAGAACCGTCAGCGGAACCGCCAATGGATCTGACCGGATTTGCCGTCCAGTTCCTCAACGGCCTGGCAGGCACCTCGTCGCTCTTTATGGTCGCTTGCGGCCTCTCCCTGATATTCGGGGTCAGCCGCATCGTCAATTTTGCGCACGGCTCGTTGTATATGTTTGGCCTGTACTTTGCCTACAGTCTGACCATGCGATTTTTGCCGGCCACACCCGGTGGCTTCTGGGCCGGCATCCTGCTGGCAGCCACGCTGACAGGCGTGCTGGGCGCTGCAATTGAACTGCTGATCCTGCGGCGCATCTATCGGGCGCCCGAGCTTTTCCAGTTGCTGGCCACGTTTGCACTGGTCCTGGTTTTGAGCGATCTGGCATTATGGATTTGGGGCCCTGAAGATCTCCTGGGGCCGCAAGCGCCTGCGCTCTCCGGTTCCATTGCCGTATTCGGACGCCAATTTCCCACCTACAATATTCTGCTGATCTTCATTGGGCCCGCGTTGCTGCTCACGCTATGGCTGCTGCTGACCCATACCCGATGGGGCACGCTGATTCGCGCAGCGACGCAGGACCGGCAGATGCTCGAAGCCCTGGGCGTCAACCAAAGCTGGCTGTTCACCAGTGTATTCGCGCTGGGTGCCTTTTTGGCCGGCCTGGGCGGCGCCTTGCAGCTTCCGATTGAACCGGCCAGCCTGAATCTGGATTTGCTCACGATTGGTGACGCCTTTGCCGTGGTCGTCATTGGTGGTATGGGTTCGATTCCCGGCGCGTTTGTCGCCGCGTTTCTGATTGCCCAGGTCAAGGCGATGTGCATCGGCCTGGGTACGGTACATCTGATGGGTATCGATATTGCTTTTCCCCAGCTGACGCTGGTGGTTGAATTTGTGATCATGGCTGTGGTCCTGGTTTTCCGTCCCTGGGGATTGTTCGGTGCACGCACGGGTGCCCCCCGCAATGTCGCGGCTCCGGAAGCACCCTACCGTCCGGCAGGCCCGCCAGTCAAAATCCTCGGGCTTGCCATCGTGATCGCCCTGGCCGCTGTGCCGCTGCTTGCCGATACCTTTCCATATCTGCCAGTACTCATTCAGGACATCCTGATCGCGGTCCTCTTTGCAGCCAGCCTGCACTTTATTATGGGACCCGGCGGTATGCATTCGTTTGGCCATGCCGCCTATTATGGCGTGGGTGCCTACGCCGCTGCCTTGCTGTTGCAGCGCTATGCGCTGTCCATGCCGCTGGCTATCATGCTGGCGCCGTTCGTGGCCGCGGTGGCGGCCCTGATCTATGGCTGGTTTTGTGTACGACTGTCGGGCATCTATCTGGCCATGCTGACACTGGCTTTCGCGCAGATTACCTGGTCTGTTGCCTACCAGTGGGATGAGGTGACCGGCGGCTCCAACGGGCTGATCGGCATCTGGCCTTCGGCCTGGCTCGAAGATCCCAGCCATTTCTATTATTTCACCCTGATTGTTGTGGTACTGGCCGTATTCATTTTGCGCTGGCTGCTGTTTTCGCCGCTCGGGTATGCGCTGCGGGCAAGTCGCGATTCCATGCAGCGCAGCGATGCCATTGGCATTGACGGCATGCGTGTGCAATGGATCGCCTTTATCATTGCCGGCTTTTTCGCCGGGCTGGCCGGTGCCCTGTTCGTCTTTTCCAAAGGCAGCATTTCGCCCGAAGAACTCTACGTAAGCAAATCCATTGACGGCCTGGTGATGGTTCTGCTGGGCGGCATCCAGTCGCTCAGCGGCCCCTTGACCGGCGCTACGTTTTACACGGTTCTGCACGACTACATCACCGGGATCACCGAATACTGGCGGGGTCTGTTCGGCCTGATCATTCTTGTGCTGGTTCTGCTTTTTCCACAAGGCCTGGGAGGCCTGGGTCATCGTATCGCAACTTGGCTTGGTCAATCGCGCAGGCAGGACAATGCCGGCAGGAGCCTTTCATGAGTCTGCTTGAAGTCACCCACTTGAGCCGGCATTATGGCGACTTTATCGCCGTCGAAAATATCAGTTTCAGCCTGCAGGCCGGTGAGCTGCTCGCGCTCATCGGCCCCAATGGAGCCGGCAAATCCACCACCTTTAATATGATTGGCGGACAACTGGCAGTGACCCGCGGTCAGGTTCTGCTCGAAGGCAAACCGATTACAAACCTGGCGCCGCGACGGATCTGGAAAAAAGGCGTAGGCCGCACCTTTCAGATTGCCGCCACATTCGGCTCGTTTACCGTGGCGCAGAACGTACAAAATGCCCTGCTTTCCCACCATGGCCGCAGCTATTCATTCTGGCAAACGGCAGACCGTCTGTATCGCGATCAGGCCGACGCGTTGCTCGAACAGGTCGGCATGCGAGGCCAGGCCGATAGACACTGTTCAGAACTGGCCTACGGCGATGTCAAACGTGTCGAGCTGGCCATGGCACTGGCCAGCGAACCCCGGTTGTTGCTGATGGATGAGCCCACCGCCGGTATGGCGCCGCAGGAACGCCAGGAGCTGATGGCACTGACCCGTGACATTGCCCGGGCACGCAATACCGGCGTGCTGTTTACGGAGCACAGTATGGATGTGGTGTTCGGCTTTGCCGACAGAATTCTGGTGCTGGCGCGCGGTCAGCTGATTGCCCAGGGCACACCACAGGACATCCGCCAGGACCCGCAAGTGCAACAAGTGTATTTTGGTACAAGATGAACACAACCACGCTACCCCCTGCCGCCGAATCGATGCCCGTCCTGCTGCAAGTCGACGCACTGGATGCCTGGTATGGCGCCGCGCAAATTCTGTTCGGGCTCAGCCTGACTGTCAACAAAGGCGAAGTGGTGGCGCTGATGGGTCGCAACGGCGCCGGCAAGTCCACGACCATCGAAAGCCTGATGGGCCTGGTATCCCGCAGGGGTACCGTCCGTTTCATGAACCGGGACATATCCACATGGAAGCCCTATCAGATCGCCCGGGCGGGCGTGGGCTTCGTACCCGAAGAGCGCCGTATTTTCTCGGATCTCAGTGTGATAGAGAATCTGGACACCGGCAGACAGCCACCGCGCTTTTGGCCGGACGGCCAGCCCGTCGCACACTGGACACCTGAATCGGTGTTCGCCCTCTTCCCCAATCTGGCGACCATGCAAACCCGACGAGGCGGACAAATGAGCGGCGGCGAGCAGCAAATGCTGGCCGTCGCCCGCACACTTATGGGCAACCCGTATCTGATGCTTCTGGATGAGCCCTCGGAAGGCGTTGCCCCCATTGTCGTCGAACAGATGGCGGACATGATTCTTGCGCTCAAGGCACAGGGGGTCAGTATTCTGCTGTCCGAACAGAACATGGACTTTGCCCGACGGGTTTGTGACCGGGTGTACGTGCTCGAAAAAGGCCAGATCAAGTACGAAGGCAGCATGGCGGCGCTCAGCAAAGACGAGCAGGCCCGATCCGCTTATCTGGCCGTCTGAGCGGTCCACTTAGCTCGCTGTAAAAATCGGCAGAACGACCTTACCAGCCGCCGGCTTGATGACAGCGCACTGACAGCACACACGTGTGGCGCGCGCCCTGCTGCGCCTGCCCGCTTACCACGACCGGATTGCGCGTAGCCCAGGGCTGACGGCTGGCTGGCTATGGTATAATTTGCAGGAAAGATATATGTAAAAATTGGGAAAATTTGCTGGCCATGCCTGCTCAATTTACAATGCAGGCCTGCCTCGCAATTCAAGTCATTATCGTGTCACTTCGAGCCCGTATTCCGGTTCTCCAGCCGGAGCGTTCATTGAGCCATTGCCGCCATTTGGCATTTTGGAGTGTTATAAGGTCACGGTCCATAAGATGATTAAGCATCAGCTACTCGACAAGGATTCTGTTCGCTGCAACACATGCGTGCTTGGGCATATTTGCGTGCCGCAAGGGCTGAACGTGCAAGATACGGCAAGATTGAATGATTTGGTCAAGGAGCGCGTCCGTATTCCCAAGGGCACCCTCTTTTTCAAAGCCGGAGACCGCCTGACTGCGCTCTACAGCATCCGCTCCGGTTCCATGAAATTGCAGCTGGAAAACGAATCCGGCCATATGCAGATAACCGGCTTTGCCTTTGCCGGGGAAATCATCGGGCTGGATGCGCTGGCTGAAAATGCGCATATCTCGAACGCGATCGCCATGGAAGACACAGAAGTGTGTGTCATTCGCATGAGCGATCTGAATTTTCTGTCCAAAGAAATTCCTGCCCTGGCCTACCGGATTACGCGGCTGATGAGCCAGGAAATATCGCGTTCACACAATATGGTGCTCTCGCTGGGTGCCATGCGCTCCGAACAGCGGCTCGCCGCGTTCCTGATCAATCTGTCGCAACGCTTTACCTGCCTTGGTTATTCGGGAAGCGAATATGTGCTCAGAATGAGTCGCGAGGAAATCGGCAATTATCTGGGCCTGACGCTTGAGACGGTCAGTCGCCTGCTATCGCGATTTGCCAAAGAAGGCCTGATCCGCATTCACCAGCGCGAAGTCCAGATTCTTGATTTCAACGGTCTACAGACGCTGATCCAGAATGATCCGGTACATCGGGTCGAATTCCCGAAACTGACGGCCTGTAACTAGGCCGTTGTTCCAGCCGTTGGTTGCGTTCAGGAACCGGCCAGATCTGTTTAAGGCAAGGCCAAATCCGGCCTGATCCGGTCAAATTCATCCGATCCAGGACGCGCGCCCGACGTCACGATGTATGCCCCCTTAAGGGCGTGAAAGAGCGTGCTTCAATCTTCTGCATCACGCTTTGAAAAAAGCGACATCTGATTACCGCTGTTGGCCATGAAAAAACTCAGGGTGCTTGAAAAAGCGGCCATCAGCCAGAACAGGAAAAAACCTGCTGCATAAGCCAGTTCACTGGAAACCCGGATATAGCCGAATAAAGGAATATCCCTGGGGTCGATCAGCGCAAACACCACACCGCTGGCAATCCCTGCAGCAAGAAACGATGGCCAAAGTATCCACATCAAGATACGCATTATTATTCCTGTGGTGTCGTTGTGCCGGTCGCAGGCGCTGGCGCGGCGGGGAGTTTACCCTCGCGGATCACGACCAGCCCCTGCTTGCGCGCGTCCAGTCGCATATCGCGATCGGGATTGTTTTGAAACGCCAGAAAGATGGTGATGACACAACCGATAATGGCAACAAAGGGGCCCGCCATCAGCAGCCAGGGCCAGGGCTCCTTGTACCACGGTCCGCTATCTCGTTCCTGCACTTGCATGTTCACTCCTTGTCAATTGGGGACATAAAAGGTGGTGTCCCGCTCTGCCGATAAGGCACCCGCTTTCTGATCCGTGTTTTCAATCCGCAGCGTCAACGGATGCAATCCTGTCGCCGATCCTTCTGCCGGTGCGCGGATCACCATGGGAAACCATTGGCTTGAAAAAGCGGGCACCTTGATCTCCCTCGCATTCTCTTCTCCGGCCAGTACGTTGACCTGTGCGATATCGTTGACGCGCGCCGTGAGCGCGAATGTCTGGTCGTTCTCGGACATATTGATCAACTGGATGCGATACACGTTTTCGATCATGCCGCCAGGGATTTCACGCCCCAGCGCGCCACGGTCCCGCACGATATCCACCCGCAATGGCGTGCGCATGGACAGCGACACAATCAGGCCAATGATGAACACGCTCAACAGCGCAAAGTAAACAAATACCCGTGGCTTGAACAGGCGCTGGCGAGCCTGTTTGTTATTCAGACCATCCAGCATGCCGCTTTCCGATGTGTACCGAATCAGGCCGCGCGGGTAATTCATTTTATCCATGACCTGATCACAGGCATCAATACAGGCGCCACAGCCAATACACATATATTGCAGGCCGTCACGAATGTCGATACCCGTCGGGCAGACCTGCACACAGATGGTACAGTCCACGCAATCTCCCAGCCCGGCCTGACTGGGTACGATTTTTTTCGATCGCCTACCGCGCGGGTCGCCGCGAATCTTGTCATACGTGACCACGAAGGTGTCCTTGTCGACCATGACGCTTTGAAAGCGCGCATAAGGGCACATGTATTTACAAACCGATTCACGCAGGAAACCGGCATTCCCCCAGGTTGCAAAGGAATAGAAAATCATCCAGAACCATTGCCAGAAGCTCAGTTGCAGATGAATCAGCTCGGAACCCAATTCCCGTATCGGGGAAAAATAGCCAATGAACGTCGAGCCCGTCCACCATGCCACCATGATCCATAGCAGATGCTTGGTTCCCTTGATACGCAATTTGCGCAGGCTCATGGGCGACTCGTCCAGACGGATGCGCGCGACGCGATCCCCTTCTACCTTGCGCTCGATCCACATGAAAATTTCGGTATACACCGTCTGCGGACAGGCGTACCCGCAGAACAGCCGGCCGGCCAGGGCGGTAAACAGAAAGAGACCGTAGGCCGAAATGATCAGAATGATGGCAAGATAGAACACATCCTGGGGCCAGAACACGATACCGAAAATATAGAATTTGCGCTCAGTCAGATCAAACAGTACCGCCTGTCTGCCATTCCATTGCAGCCACGGCAATCCGTAAAAAATCAGCTGAGTGGCCAGCACCAGCATAATCCGCCATTTGGCGAACACGCCGGTGATCGAGCGCGGGTAGATTTTCGCGCGTATTTCCTCTACCTGCGTATTGCTGTCATCTGCAGAGACAGCTCTGGTGGCAGGTTGAAGCCTTGGCGGTCGCCAGTCAGGGACCCCATCCTGACCGGCCGGCTTTTCTGATTGATTACCAGACATAATAATAGTTCTCTACAAAACTACTTGTTGGACAAGCCCCATACATAGGCGGCAAGCATGCGGATCTGATCATCGGTCAGGAAGTGCTTCTGTGCAGGCATGACTCCCTGGCGGCCATGCAGAATGGTGTTTACAATCGTATCCCTGGAGCTGCCGCCAAGCCAGACCGAGTCGGTCAGATTCGGCGCGCCTAGCGCCTGGTTTCCTTTGCCGTCCATGCCGTGACAGGCAAAGCAGACCTTCTTGAATCCGGCCTGACCCGCTGCCAGCAGCGTCGGATCGCTGGTGAGACCGGACAGTGAGCGTACGTAGTGGGCAATCTCATTGGCCTGAGCCGGCGTGATCGCAGCCCCCAACGGTGCCATAACGCCATGGCGACCTTCTGTAATGGTTTTGATAATGACCTCGGGTGTGCCGCCATAAAGCCAGTCACTGTCCGTCAGATTGGGGAAGTTGGGCGAGCCCTTGGCATCTGAACCGTGACACTGCGCACAGTTGTTCAGGAACAGCCTTTTGCCGATCGCATGGGCTTCCTGATTTCTGGCCAGATCCTCAACCGGGATGGACGCAAACTGGTCAAACAGCGGTTTCATCTCGGCAGTCTGCTGTTCGCGCTCGGCCACCACCTGTTTGGCCGAGGTAAATTCAAGCAGACCGGGATAAGAACCCAGTGCAGGATACAGGACCATGATACCCAGGGCGATGACGCAGAGGCCCAGGTACATGACTGTCCACCAGCGCGGAACCGGATTATTGAGTTCGGTCAGATCCCCGTCCCAGACATGGCCGGTGTCCTGCACCTGCTCGGGACGCTGCTTGAGCCAGCGGCGCTGTGAGAACAACAGCCAGACACACCACGCCACCCCAACCAGGGACACAGTGGCGATATAGTAACTCCACGTATTGCTGAAAAAATCACTCATTTTATTTACCCTTTACCACGAGTTGTCGTTTCTTCGTCGGGGACGGCAAACGGAAGCCGTGCAGCCTCTTCGTTGTCTTTGACTCGTTGCCGGGACCAGGCCCAGGCAACAATGCCAAAAAACGTCACGATAGATACAACGGTCATGATCCCTACAAGGATGTCCATAATTTCACCTGTCCCCGTACGTCACCTAGTTGGATCCCGTGCTGCTCTGCTGCTCGCGAAATGCAGACATATAGCCCACACCCAGACTTTGCAGATAGGCAACAACGGCGTCTTCTTCGGTTTTACCCTTCAGGGCGGCAGGCGCATCCTCGATCTGTTGGTCGGTATAAGGTACGCCCAGCGTACGCAGCGTCTTCATGCGCGCCTGGATGTTTTCCTCGGAGACATCTTTATGCTGCAACCAGTAATAACCAGGCATATTGGATTCCTTCACCAGATCGCGCGGATTGCGCAGGTGGACGCGGTGCCATTCATCTGAGTAGCGTCCGCCCACGCGGGCCAGATCCGGGCCGGTCCGCTTTGAGCCCCACAGAAACGGGTGATCATAAACAAACTCGCCGGCGACAGAGTATGGACCGTAACGGGACACTTCGGACTGCAGCGTCCGAATCTGCTGTGAGTGACAGCCCACACAGCCTTCCTTGATGTAGACGTCGCGGCCGATCAGCTGCAACGCCTGCAACGGCTGAACCCCGGGGGCCACTTTGGTTGTGTAATGCTGGAAAAACAGCGGCACGATCTGCACCAGGCCGGCAAATGAAACGACCAGAATCGAAAAGATAATCAGCAGTCCGACGTTTTTTTCCAGTGTTTCATGTGTAAAGAAACGCTTTTTTGAATTCGCCATGATCATTCTCTTAAACAGCAGTAGCGGGTTGAGCGGGAACACGGGCATCATGTCCGTTGAAGTCGGGAACCGGCGGATTCACACCTTGGCGCCCCTTGATCGTCATGATCGTGTTATAGAACATGACCAGAACCCCGCTCAGGAAGCAGATACCACCCAGGATCCGGATGATATACAGCACATATTTGGAGGCAAGCGCCTGCACGAATGCATAGGTGAGCGTGCCGTCAACTTCGGTAGAACGCCACATCAGACCCTCCATGACACCGGCAATCCACATTGAAGCGATGTACAGCACTACGCCGATGGTGGCCATCCAGAAGTGCGCTTCAACCAGAGATTTGCTGAACATGGTTTCACGGCCGTACAGGCGGGGAATCATGTAGTAAAGGCTGCCGAATGTAATCATGGACACCCAGCCCAGTGCGCCGGAGTGAACGTGCGCCACTGTCCATTCGGTGTAGTGGGACAGTGCGTTCACCGTGCGGATCGACATCATGGAACCTTCGAAGGTGGACATGCCGTAGAACGACAGCGCCACAACCAGGAATTTCAGGATCGGGTCGGTGCGCAGTTTATGCCAGGCGCCGGACATGGTCATGATGCCGTTGATCATGCCACCCCAGGATGGCGCCAGCAGAATCAGAGAGAACGCCATGCCCAGGCTTTGGGTCCAGTCAGGCAATGAGGTGTACAGCAAGTGATGAGGACCTGCCCACATATAGGTGAAGGCCAGCGCCCAGAAGTGCACAATGGACAGGCGATAGGAGTAGATCGGACGATTGGCCTGCTTGGGAACGAAATAGTACATCATGCCCAAAAAGCTGGTGGTCAGAAAAAAGCCCACGGCATTGTGACCGTACCACCATTGCACCATCGCGTCTTGCGCACCGGCATAGGCCGAATAGGAATTGAACCAGCTGTAAGGCAATTCGATATTATTGAAAATGTGCAGAATCGCAATGGTCAGAATGAATGAGCCATAGAACCAGTTGGCCACGTAGATATGCTTCATCTTGCGTTTGGCAACTGTGCCGAAAAAGACGATCGCATAGGCAACCCAGACCAGTGTGATCAGGATATCAATAGGCCATTCAAGTTCGGCGTATTCCTTGCTGGACGTAAAGCCGGCAGGCAGTGTAATCGCGGCCGAGACAATGACCAGCTGCCATCCCCAGAACGTGAACGATGCCAGCGGCCCGCAAAAGAGCCGCGTCTGACAGGTACGCTGGACGACATAATAGGACGTTGCAAACAACGCACTGCCCCCGAAGGCAAAAATGACTGCATTGGTATGCAGGGGGCGCAGGCGCCCGTAGCTGAGCCAGTCAACAAGATTGAGTTCCGGCCAGACAAGTTGTGCAGCGATGAAAACGCCCACGAACATACCGACAATTCCCCATATGACGGTCATGATGGTGAACTGTCGTACGACTTTATAATTGAACACCTCCGCGTCTGCGGGAAGCGCATTCTGGGTACGCATAGCTATTCCTCTAAAAAAAACCTGTTCTGCCATCTTAAAGCGATCTCTGCCAGGCGATTTGACAAATATCAAGACCCTTGGAGACATCGCATAAACTCCCGAAAAATCGCAAAATTTCACCTTTTTCAGGAATCGGAAAACAACAATTTGCGCAACGCATCAAGACAACCTCGATAGCATAGACACCGGTTTTATCCTCACGGCCTGTGCGTCGAAACCACCGGGTTTTAACTTCTTCTATTTGCCGTTTTCTGCTCACTACCCGCTTGCACCGTCAGGCTGTCTTCATCATGCAAAATCGCATTGGCGTTTTCTTCGGTGTTGTCAAACTGGCCGGCCATAATGGCCCAGTACAGTACGCCGCCGATCAACAGGACAAAGACAAAGGCCAGAAAAATCAGGAGAAAAAAAACATCCATGGTCAACGCCTAAGCCAGACCGGAAGGGATGGCCTCGTCCCGGGACAGGAGCTGCGCCAATGGATAATTTCGGTAGAAGCGCCAAGCGCAGACGGCGACCGCCAGCGACGAGACAAACATGGTGATTGCGGCCAGCCAGGGCTGTACCCAGCCGATCATGGCAAATGGGATCATGAGCAGATGCCAGAAAAGCGAGCCATACAGGCAGCGACGCGCGACGCTGACTGTTTGCCTGCGCAGGGTGGCCAATGCAGACGGCGACAGTCCGGGGTTGGCCAGAATGATGCCGCGCGCAGCCGCCTGCGCAGAAGGCACGGCCATTGCCATGGCACAGGGGCAACTCATGACAAATAGCGCTACCAGGACAGGAATCGCATGCGCAGCGTCGATATACCAGTACCAGACCAGGGCCGACAAAATGGAGAGAATGATTTGCGCGATCACGAAATACAGGCCCACGCGATCAGCCGTTTCTGACAGAAGCGCCGATTCCCGCTCGAACAGCGCGTCGACCGCGACGCCCGCGGATTGTCTGGCCGCCAGCGCCAGATAGCGCGCCGTCAGCACAAAGGCAACGAACATGGCGATGGACTCGAAATAGACTTCGCCGGACTGCCGGACCGTCGCGATGGCGCTGGGAATGAAAGCGACCACGATCCCCAGCCCGATGGGCCAGTTCATGGAACGTTGATGATTATCGGATTGATTGCTGGACAGAAAGCCGCGCCAGATGGGCCACGCGCAGTAAAGCAGAACCGGAACGGTAAGCACGAGGCTGCACCAGTTCATGACCACAATCGCGGTATCCAGTGTATCGACGGTTTCGGCATCAGCGTAACCGTCGCGCAAATACCCGGGGAAGGCAAACATCATGACCTGCATCATGACCAGCCAGGCCAGCCCCAGACGTGCGAGCATATGCCGGCGCCGCATGCGTTCATGCGTGCTCAGGCCTTGCGGGATCGAGAAGATGGATGTCGGCTTCATACTCCCCGATCATAATATTGATCGGAGAATACACTCTTGATCTAAATCAATAAACCAGCTATCTGCCTGTAAAATCAGACAGGATTGAAGACGCCTTGCGACAGATATCGGTCGCCGCGGTCACAGACAATGAACACAATGGTCGCGTTGCTCACCCGTTCTGCTGTCCGCAGCGCTGCCACCAGCGCACCCGCCGACGAAATCCCGCCGAAGATGCCCTCGCTGGCCGCCAGATGCCGTGCCATATCTTCGGCTTCCTGCTGGGATATCAGTTCAAACTGGTCCACGCCTGCGGCATTATAAATGGCAGGCTGATATGCTTCCGACCACTTGCGGATGCCGGGAATAGAGGCACCCGGTGCCGGCTGAGCGCCGATGATCTGAATATCTGCGTTGCGCGATTTCAAATAGGAACCCACACCCATAATAGTGCCGGTCGTGCCCATGGCGCTGACAAAGTGGCTCACCTGCCCGTCCGTCTGATTCCAGATTTCCGGACCCGTGCCTTCGATATGGGCGCGTGGATTGTCCGGGTTGGCGAACTGATCCAGTACTTTGCCCTTGCCCTCTGCCTGCATGGTAATGGCCAGATCCCGCGCATACTCCATGCCACCCTTATCGGCCGGCGTCAGAATCAGCTGCGCGCCATAGGCGTTCATGGAAGCGCGGCGCTCTACAGAAAGATTATCAGGCATGATCAGAATCATTTTGTAGCCGCGAATAGCTGCCGCCATGGCCAGGGCGATGCCGGTATTGCCGCTGGTCGCCTCGATCAGCGTGTCGCCGGGCTTGATTTCACCACGTGCTTCTGCGTGTTTGATCATGGAAGCGGCCGGACGATCCTTGACTGAACCGGCCGGGTTATTGCCTTCAAGCTTGGCCAGAATCACATTGCCTTTTGCCTTGCCAAGATGTTCCGGAATGCGTTGCAGGCGTACCAGGGGGGTGTTGCCGATCGTATCTTCGATGGTGGGATAGGTTTTTGTCATGATGGCTCTGAAAGTATGGGAATACGCCGGACAACCGATGTGGCGATCCGGAAAATAACGGTCAGTAGCACCGGCGCAGCTGCCTTTCACAAAAACGACTTCATCGGTGCCTGGTGCCGATCATCATAGCACTCCTGGCTGGTCGCCCGGATTTATACCCTGCCCCGCTAGTGGATTTTGTCGCGAATTCCGGCGCTGTCGGTTCCATTCCGTGTGTTCGCCACGGCTTGGACACGGCGGTCTGCGTGGGTCCCCTTGTCGTGCTCCCGGGCCGGCTGCCGCGGGCGAGGCCGGATCAACATGGGCAGGGCCGGCAGGGCTACGCCCGCGGCTGGGTTTCGCAGGGATTTCGTTCTGTCAGCTGTTACGTCAGACGGTGATTCAAATGCCACACCAGATGGCGCGGCCGGCCGATTGCCTGTTGCCGACTGAATGGGCGGCGTGCTCACCGTGACATTCTGCTCACGCAAGGCTTGCCGTTTTCTGGGACCGAAGCCCGGTACCCGTGCTGCAAAGTCCTCCATGGAGACAAAGGCTCCCTGACTTCTGGCCGACAGAATGCGATCTGCCGTTTTGACGCCAATACCCTTGACGGCAAGCAGCTGCGAGCGACTCGCCTGGTTCAGATCCAGCGCAACGGCGAATCCGCCCTGCATCGCACACAATGACAGCACGCCCCAGGCAAGCAATATCCGTAAATGACGAAAGGAGACAATCATGACGTTGACACCAAGCGATAGCGAAAACCGTCAGTATGCCTGAAAGCCACGTCCTGCTGCCTGGCTGCTGCGACAGGTTTATCCACGCGTAAACATGGCCGCATCAAACCGTCAAGGCCCAAACCAAGACAAGCCACGGCATTCAACGTCGCGCCACTCCACGTCACATCACACTAAGCCACGTCACTTCAAGCCATGCAACTCAAACGCCACGCAACCTAGGCTATACGCTTCCTGAGCGTTCTGACATACTGCGACACGCCGCGCTCTACGTCGTACATATCGGCATCGAAACCTGCGGCACGCAATTGGGTCGTATCGGCCTGCGTGAAGCTCTGATAGCGCCCTTTCAGATCATCCGGGAACGGAATGTAACGGATCAGGCCTTCACGCACCAGAGCGTCGAGCGACAGGCGCGCTTCATTTCTTTCTTCGCGCAGTGTATTGACGACCGCGCAGGCAATATCATTAAAGGGTTGTGCACGCCCGGTACCGCAATTGAAAATACCCGATTGTTCCGGATGATCCAGGAAAAACAGGTTGACCGCCACGACGTCGTCCACCGAAATAAAGTCGCGTCGCTGTCCGCCGTCTTCATAGCCGTCCCAGCCGCCAAACAAGCGTACATGTCCTTCGGCAAGGAACTGGTTCATATTATGAAAAGCAACCGAGGCCATGCGCCCCTTGTGCTGTTCGTTGGGACCATACACATTGAAATAGCGCAACCCCACGACCTGCGCAGTACGATGCTCAAAACGCTGGCGCACGACCTGGTCAAACAGAAACTTTGAGTAGCCGTAAACATTCAGCGGCTTTTCGTTCTCCAGCGCTTCAACATAGTCTGGCCCGGCGCCATACACAGCGGCGGACGAGGCGTAGATGAAGGGAATGCTGCGTGCCTGACAGAAATTGAATAATTCCAGGGTGACCCGGTAATTGTTATCCATCATGTACCGGCCATTACGCTCGGTGGTGTCCGAACATGCCCCCTGATGGAAGATGGCCGTGACAGGACCAAACTGACCATTGTTGATGCGGGTACGAAATTCGTCTTTGTCCATATAGTCGGCAATGACGCCCGAGCGCAGATTGACGAATTTGTCACCATCGGTCAGGTCGTCGACCGCCAGGATATCCGTGATGCCCCTGTTGTTCAGGCCACGAACGAGATTGCTGCCGATAAAGCCGGCGGCGCCGGTTACGATAATCATGTCAATTCCTCTGCACTTACAATAGATGTGCCCAGTTTACCTACTACTATACCACCAGCCTTGTTCGCCCATTCGACAGACTGCTGCCAGTCCAGTCCGGCGGCGCGGGTCACGGCCATCGTGGCCAGAACGGTGTCGCCGGCACCCGATACGTCAAACACCTCATGGGCAGCGGCATCGACATGGAACCGCCCCGCTTCGGTATACAGCGTCATGCCCTGTTCAGATCGCGTGATCAGCAGCGCTTCCAGCTCCAGCCGCTGGCGCAGCGCCTGCGCTGAACGGGTCAGCTCGTCTTCGGTTTTCCACTTGCCCACCGCCTGCTGCATTTCAATGCGATTGGGCGAAATCAGGCTCGCGCCGGTGTAACGATCGTATTCGTCGCCCTTGGGGTCTACCAGAACCGGCTTGTCGCGCTTACGGGCCATCTCGATCAGCGGCGCGCAATGGGTCAGCACGCCTTTTGCATAATCAGACAACACAACGATGTCGTGTTCGTCCAGCAGCCGCTGGTAATGCTGCTCCAGATTCTGCAGGGTTTGTTCGCCGGGCAGATAATCAAAATCAATCCGAATCAATTGCTGCTGACGGCCAAGCACGCGCATTTTCAATGTGGTATGCATCTGGGGATCGGGCAGCAGCTGGGCACGAATGCCACCTTCGTCTGCCAGTCTGGCAATCTGCTGGCCCGCTTCGTCGTCACCGACGATGCCCAGCAGGGTCACCTGCCCGCCCAGGGCGACAATGTTTCTTGCCACGTTGGCGCCGCCGCCAAGACGGTCTTCCCGTTTGGCAACCCTGACCACCGGCACGGGCGCTTCGGGTGAAATACGGTCGACTTCACCAAACCAGTAACGGTCAAGCATCACATCGCCCACCACCAGCACCCGGATCTGACTGATTTTTTCAATTGGAAACTTCGGCATACGACTATTCCTCGGGACGGCGTGGCGAATAACTTTCCCAGGAGTTACACCCGGGGCATTGCCAGTAATAGGTCTGCGCCTGGAATCCGCAGACCCGGCAAGCGTATTTGTCTAAACGGCGGGTATGTTTGTCGATCATGGCCCGCAACAGGCCAAGGTCCAGATCAGGCATGCGCTGTTGCAGTTCGCCCTGTTCGCCCGAACCCTGCTCATGCGTCAATTCGCTGTTGAGCACCTTGTCAAAGCCCAGCAACGACGGATGCTGCCGCAGCGACTCCTGGGCAAACTGCCAGGCAGGCGCAAAACCCTGTTCACGCAGAGCGGCGAACACCACTTCAAACACATCCAGCGAAGGATGTGCAAAGTAGTGATCCCGCAGCAGGTTAACGGCCTGTTCGGTTTCACCCGTCGCTTCGAAATTATCCATGATCTGCCGCGCCACCAGGCCCGCAAACTCGGGCGCGCGCTCCAGTGCCGAGAGCAGCCATTGGCGTTCTGTCTTGCCATCGCCAAGGCGCCGGGCCAGGTACGCACGCAACATGGCGATACGGGCGTAGGAAGCCTGCGACGCGGCCGGTCCTGTGGATTGTGCCGCTTCACGTTCAGCGGCATTCAATTCGGCATCAACACGGGCAAAATCCGGCTCTTTGGCCGTCAGTGCCGACTGGGCCCGTTCGCAATGATAGTGCACCTGCTGAGGCAGTGGCTCATCGGTCAGTTCGCGCAGGCGCGCGGCCACCGCGATTGCCTTTTCCCAATCATGCTCGGCTTCGTAGATACGAATCAGCGCGCGGGTCGCCGACACGCCATAACTTGTATTCTGCACTTCCTTGAAAGCGTTTTCGGCACGATCAAACATGCCTGCCTTGAAGTAGTCCTGGGCGATTTCATGCAAGGCATGCTCTCTGTCTGCACGAGGCAGATCTGAGCGCGACAGCAGGCTTTGATGAACCCGGATGGCGCGTTCGATTTCTCCGCGCCGACGAAACAGACTGCCCAGGGCAAAGTGCAGCTCGGTTGTTTCAGAATCGAGCTTGGCCACTTCGATAAAGGCATCTATCGCCTTGTCGTGATCTTCATTCAGCAGAAAATTGAGTCCGCGGAAATAAGAGTCGGGCAAGTTCCTGCTTTCAGAAACCAGCTGCCTTACATCTACTTTGGCTGCAATCCATCCCAGCCCGAACAGAATGGGAATCAGAATCAGCCACCAGGCTTCAAAGTCCAACAGCGGTCTCCCGAACAGGCGTTTGCAAAGCGCTACCGCTGGCCGGCACTGTACTACGCAGGCGCAATTCTTCTGCCTTGAGTGCATTGAGTGATTGGCGCGTATCGGCCACATCGCGGTTAAGGCGATCCACCTCCCCTTTCAGGCGACTGACCTCCCGGGTTTTACGCACCCGGGTGGGAATGCTGACCAGCCATGCAAAAAGCGCGCCGACAAAAAACGCCAACAGCAGCACCACGATGAGTGGTACGCCAGCAAAAACATAGTCGCCAAAAAAGCGGACCGTAACCGGATCGGTATTTTTGAGTGCAAATAAAAGTACCAATAGAAAGAGTACGATTCGCAATGCCCAGACAAGATAACGCATCAGCCTGCTCCTGAAATTGATTTACCCGCCATTGTAATGCGAATTGGGGCCCAAAAAGCAAAAACCCCGATTTTGCAATCGGGGTTTTAAGACAACCTGAAACGAAGATTTCTCGGGACAGATCAGAGATTGGCAACCTTGATCGCCTGAGCGTCAAAATGCCCCTCTTCGGATGTATCCTGCTTCGTATCGGCAGCAGAGGTAAAAACAGAATCAACGCGCTCGCGCAGTTCCTTGCCTGCCTTGAAGTGAGGCACCCGTTTGCCGGGTACCATCACCTGTTCGCCAGACTTGGGATTGCGTCCAACCCGTGGAGCACGCGTTGACAGCGAGAAGCTGCCAAAACCGCGAATTTCAATGCGCTGACCTTTTGATAAAGCCACGGTCATGGCATCGAGCATCGTTTTGACTGCGAAGTCGGTGTCACGGGCGGCAAGCTGGGGGTAGCTTGCCGCTAGTGCTTCAATCAACTCTGATTTAGTCACAGCTTAATCGTCTTTAGCTTGGTCAAGCTTCGCCTTGAGCAAAGCACCCAGGTTAGTCGTACCGGAAGATGCACTGGTATCGCTCATGCGTTGCAGTGCACCTGCTGTTTCAGCATTGTCACGTGCCTTGATCGACAGCTGGATTGAACGTGCCTTGCGATCAACGTTCAGGATCATGGCTTCAATGTTCTCGCCTTCTTTCAGGACAGTCGTGGCATCTTCGACACGGCCGGCTGAAATTTCAGATGCGCGCAGATAGCCTTCGACATCCAGAGACAGGGTCACAACCGCACCCTTGGCTTCAACAGATTTGATCACGCCAGGAACAACTGCGCCCTTGTCGTTTGTTGCAACGTAGTTGTTGAACGGATCGCCTTCGAGCTGTTTGATACCCAGAGAAATGCGCTCTTTGTCGGTATCGATGGCCAGAACCACGGCATCAATCTCGTCGCCTTTCTTGAAGTTACGCACAGCTTCTTCGCCAGAGTCTGTCCAGGACAGATCAGACAGGTGAACCAGGCCATCGATGCCGCCAGGCAGACCGATGAATACGCCAAAGTCTGTAATGGATTTGATCGCGCCATGAACTTTGTCACCACGTTTGAAGTTGGTGGCAAAATCTTCCCATGGGTTCGCACGGCACTGTTTCATGCCCAGCGAAATACGACGACGGTCTTCGTCAATTTCCAGAACCATGACTTCGACTTCTTCGCCCAGGCTGACCACTTTACGTGGGTCAACGTTCTTGTTGGTCCAGTCCATTTCAGAAACGTGTACCAGACCTTCGATACCGGTTTCGACTTCAACGAATGCACCGTAATCGGTGAGGTTGGTGACTTTACCGAACAGACGTGTACCTTGCGGGTAACGACGAGCCAGACCGACCCATGGGTCTTCGCCAAGCTGTTTGACACCCAGGGAAACACGGCTTTTTTCCTGGTCGAACTTCAGAACCTTGGCCTGGACTTCCTGACCAACGGACAGCACTTCGGATGGGTGACGCACGCGACGCCATGCCATGTCGGTAATGTGCAGCAGACCATCGATACCGCCCAGGTCGACGAATGCACCGTAATCGGTGATATTTTTGACCACACCGGTTACGACAGCGCCTTCCTGCAGGTTTTCCAGCAGTTTCTGGCGCTCTTCGCCCATGTTCACTTCCAGGACGGAGCGACGTGAGAGAACGACGTTGTTGCGTTTACGATCGAGTTTGATAACCTTGAACTCCATCGTTTTGCCTTCATAGGGAGTTGTATCCTTGACAGGACGCAGATCAACCAGTGAACCAGGCAGGAAAGCGCGAATGCCGTTAGTCATGACAGTCAGGCCGCCCTTCACTTTGCCAGTGATGGTGCCAGTGACCATTTCGCCGGACTCGAGTGCTTTTTCGAGTGACAGCCATGCAGACAGGCGTTTTGCACGATCACGGGACAGGATGGTGTCGCCGTAACCGTTTTCGAGTGAATCAATGGCAACGGAAACGAAGTCGCCTTCGGTCACTTCCAGTTCGCCCTGATCATTCAGGAATTCTTCGAGGGGGATGAGAGATTCAGACTTCAATCCCGCATTAACAACGACAAAGTTGTGATCGACACGGACCACTTCGGCTGAAATCACTTCACCTGATTTCATATCCTGGTTTTTTACGCTTTGAGCGAACAGATCGGCAAAGCTTTCGCCACCAGTGGCGTCTTGTAAAGAAATGGATGACATTAGAAAAATCCCGGGACCGTCACGGTCTCCTGGCCTTAAAAACACGCTTTGGCAACAAAACAGGCTGCCGCGGCGGAGTGGAAAAATTCTTTCGTCCGAATGAAACGAAAGCCCTGATGAACGACAGCAACGCAGAACCTGCCGGTTTGCCCTGGCTGTCGAACCTTACTGCTTTTTGGAATAAAAACCGCTTTTTGGAATAAAAACCGTTTTTTGGAACAAAAACTGCACTTTGGGTGGCGCTGCCTGGTGACATCAGCCCAGATTGCGCCAATGTGTGAGGATGCGATCCACCGTCTGACTGATATCCAGACCGGAAGAATCTACAATGATGGCGTCGGCTGCCGGCTTAAGCGGAGCCACGGACCGGTTCTGATCCCGATCATCGCGTGTCTTCAAGTCTTTCAACAAGTCGCCAAGATTAGCAGAAAAACCTTTTTCGATCAACTGGTTATAGCGTCTTTGGGCACGCGCGTCGACGTCGGCAACCAGGAAAATCTTGAGCGATGCATCGGGAAAGACGACCGTGCCCATGTCCCGCCCGTCGCAAACCAGCCCCGGAGCCTGCCGAAACGCCCGCTGGCGCTCCAGCAGCGCATCGCGCAGGGGCGGCAGCGGCGCAATCCGGGAGGCCATCTCGCCAATGTGTTCCTGGCGCAACTGTTCGGTCACGTCGTCGTTGTCAAGCAACACTTTACCGTCCTGGAACCGGATGTCCAGCTGGCGGGCGATGTCGGCCAGGGCGTTTTCATCCGTGTCGGCCACGCCTTTTTTAAGGGCTGACAGTGCGCTCAGTCGGTATAGTGCACCACTATCGAGCACCGTCCAGCCCAGCACGTCGGCCACGCGGGCCGCCACCGTCCCCTTGCCGGAGGCGGTCGGCCCGTCGATTGCGATTACCGGCACTGTACCCTGCGGCAATTGAGCGTTCATGATGCCACCTTTTGCGTCTCCAGCAACGATGCATACACCTGGAAATAATCCGGAAAGGTCTTGCTGACGCAACCCGGATCCAGAATCGTGACGCCGACCGGGCCGAATACCGCCAGTGAGAAACACATTGCCATGCGGTGGTCATCGTATGTGCCGATACTGGCGGTCTGCCACTGGCCGGGGGCCGGCGGCGTAATGCGTATCCAGTCGGGCCCCGAGGCGACCGTCGCACCCAGTTTGCTCAGCTCGGTATGCATGGCATGAATGCGATCGGTTTCCTTGACGCGCCAGCTGGCGATATTGCGCAACGTGCAGGGGCCGTCGGCATATAGCGCCAATACGGCTGCGGTCATGGCGGCATCCGGAATCAGGTTGAAATCTTCATCGAACGCCGGCAAAGGCTGCTCGGTGACACTGCCTGCACGCTCGACCACCAGAGCCTGATCCCGGAAGGTGACTTTTGCGCCCAGCCGTTCGATAAAGTGCGCAAAGGCGATATCGCCCTGGATACTGTCCCGGCCGACACCATTGATCTGTACCGGACCCTGGCCCAGCAGGCCCAGTGCCAGAAAATAGGAGGCACTGGAGGCATCGCCTTCGATATGGATGGTTTCGGGTGCCGTATACCGGCTATCGGCGGCGATGGTGAAGCGCTGCCAGTCCTCTTGGACGACCTTGACGCCGAAGCGGGCCATCAATTGCAATGTAATGGCGATATAGGGCCGGGAAATCAGCTCACCCTGGACCTGCAGCACTACGTCCCGCCCGGTTTTCGCCGCCAGCATGGGGGCAGCCATCAGAAAAGCGGTCAGAAACTGGCTGGAAACGGTGCCCTGAATAGGGATCGGGCCGTCAATATGCAACGGCCCGGGCGATATCTGCAAAGGGGGATAACCAACCTGCCCTTCATAGCTGATCTGTGCGCCAATAGCCTGCAAGGCGGTGACCAGATCGCCGACCGGGCGTTCATGCATGCGCGGCACGCCATGCAGTCGATACTGCCCGCCTGCTACGGCCAGCGCCGCGGTCAGAGGGCGAAACGCCGTACCTGCATTACCCAGGAACAGATCGGCCTGCGCTTGCGGAAAATGCCCTTTGCCGTGCACCACGACCTGGTTGTCCCCGCAATCATCAATCTGCAACCCGAGGGTACGCAAGGCCGCCAGCATGACGCGCGTATCGTCCGAGTCCAGCAGACCCTCAATGCGCGTGCTGCCTTCAGACAGCGCGGCAAGCAGCAGCACCCGGTTGGAAATGCTCTTTGAACCCGGCAACGTCATTTGCCCGCTGGCCAGGGCAGCCGGGGGCAGATAATGTGTCTCTTGGCTCATGTTGGTGAATTCTCCCAATCTCGTCGCGCCTGGGCGGCTGCGGTCAGCCATGCCTCGAACGCTTCGGTGTTGTTACTTTCCAGCAGTTGCCGGGCCTGTTCCAGACAGCGCTGAAAACGGGTGATTTCCTCAAGCATGCAGTCACGATTGCTGGAAAAAATGTCTCGCCACATAATCGGCGCGCCGGCGGCGATCCGCGTAAAATCCCGAAATCCGCTACCGGCGTACTTCAATTTCAAATCGGCCTGATCCGCATCCAGCAGACTGTACATATAGAGGGCGGACAGAAAATGCGGCATATGGCTGACCGAGGCAAAAATACGGTCATGCGTGGCGGCATCCTGAATGCACACCGTCGAGCCGCAGGCTTCCCACAGGCGGGTCAGCAAATCGGTCTGTTCAGGGTGGTTTTCCGGCAATGGCGTCAGAATAACCTGTTTCTGCTCATACAGAAACGCCTGCGCGGCCTGCGGTCCCGATGTTTCTGCTCCGGCAATCGGATGACCGGGAACAAACTGCCCGATACGTTTACCCAGTACCCGTCGAGCCACCGCAATCACCTGTTGCTTGGTACTGCATACATCAGTCAGCAGCGCATGCGGTTGCAAAAAAGGCACGATCGCCTTGAATACCGCCTCAACCGCCGATACGGGCGTGGCCACGACAACCACATCAGCCTGCACGATGTCTTCGAAGTCGGCCACCCTGTCGATAATACCCAGTTCGAGCGCCTTCTGAAGACTGACCGGATCATGACTGAGGCCCAGCACCTCGCCTGCCACGCCATGGCGCTTGAGCGAGAGCGCCAGCGAACCGCCGATCAGCCCGACACCGACAACGGCCAGAACCGGAATCCTGAACGCCTGCGCGTCAGTGTCGGCGGGATACCTACTCACTTGCCCAACACCTCTTTGAGCGCGGTAATAAACCGGGCGTTTTCCTGCGGCAGACCAATGGAAATGCGCATATGTTCCGGTAAACCGTCGCCGATGACGGGACGCACGATCACGCCTCGTTGCAGCAAGCCGGTATTGACCGCCGCCGCATCGCCAACGTGCAAAAGAACAAAATTACCATAGCTGGGCACGTACGCCAGTCCCATCTGCTCAAACTGTTCGCAAAGCCACTGCTTGCCATCCCGGTTCAGCTCATAGGTTTTCTCAAGAAAGTCTTTGTCCTTGAGTGCCGCAATAGCAGCCACCTGGGCCAGCAGATTGACATTGAACGGCTGGCGAACGCGGTTCAGGTAGTCGGTCATTTCAGGGCGGGCAATCGCAAAACCCATACGCACACCCGCCAGGCCATAGGCCTTGGAAAAGGTGCGCACGACGATCAGATTGGGATACTCCCGCACCAGTTGTGCACTGTCAAAGCGCAGTTCAGGGTCCAGATATTCGTTGTAGGCTTCGTCCAGAACAACCGTTACGCGCGTGCCGTACGCAGCATGAACTTTCTGGACAAACTGGCCGATGGCCTTGCCCGAATGGAAGGTACCTGTCGGATTGTTCGGATTCGCAATGAATACCAGTCGCGTATCGTCGGCAATGGCATCGAACATGGCTTGCAGATCATGCCCGTAATCGACGGCCGGCACCTTGATATGCCGCGCACCGCGCGCCTGCGTAGACAGCTGATAGACAATAAAGGCGTGTTCCGCATAAACGCAGGACGCATGCTCGTCCAGAATGGCAAGTGAGATGATTTCGAGCAAATCGTTGGAGCCGTTGCCAACAGTCAACCATTCGGCCGGCACCTGATAATGCGTGGCCAGCGCCTGCTTGAGTGAAAAGGCATTGGGATCGGGATAGCGACCCAGCGCCTGCCCGGACACACTGTCCAGAAACCCGGCAATGGCCTGACGGGCAGACTCGGGCATGCCCAGCGGGTTTTCGTTGGAGGCCAGCTTGACGATGCTGGCCGGGTCCAGCCCGTACTCGCGCGCCAGCTCATCAATGGGCTTGCCCGCCTGATAAGGCATCATGTCATTCACATTACTACATATACCGACTGTATTGGCGGCACCAGACATTCAAATCACCTTCTATTGCATTGGGTAGGAACCCAGAATTTTGAAAAATGCGGACTGCTGTTTCAGCTCTTCCAGCGCCCGCGCAACGTTCTCGTCAGAGCTATGCCCCAGGACGTCAACGTAAAAATAATACTCCCACTGCCCCGTACGGGCCGGCCGTGATTCGAAACGGGTCATGGAAACGCCGTTGCGCGCGAAGGGGCTGATCATTTCATACACTGCCCCCACCCGGTTGGGCACGGCAAAAATCAGGCTGGTCTGGTCGCGACCACTGGGGGCGGTCTCGATATTGCCAATGGCCAGAAAACGGGTCTTGTTATTGGCGTCATCCTGAATGCCCGAGGCCACCAGGCCCAGGTTCCAGAAGACCGCAGCGGTTTCTCCGGCAATCGCCGCGACCGTTTCGTCCTGCGCGGCATGTTTGGCGGCTTCGGAATTACTGGCAGCCGGTACGATCTCCAGGGTCGGATAATGCTGCGATAGCCATTTCTGACATTGCGCGAGCGCCTGGGGATGCGCCATGATGCATTTGACCCCATCCATGGTGCCATGCAGGCTCATGAGACAGTGACGAATGGGAATGGAGCGCACGCCGTGCACTTTGACCGTAGAATTAAGAAACAGATCAAGCGTTCGGTTGACGGCACCTTCGGTGGAATTTTCCACCGGCACCATGCCCACATCGGCCTGTCCGGCTTCAACCGCACGGAAGACTTCGTCAAAAGACGGACATGGCAGGGAATGCACGGAATGGCCGTAAAACTCCGTGGCGGCCTGCTCTGAGAACGATCCTTCCGGCCCAAGATAAGCGACGGTAAGACCTTTTTCCAATCCGCGACAAACCGAGATGATTTCGGCCCAGACCGCACGCACACCCGTTTCAGTGAACGTACCGTAACGATTGAGTTCCTGCAGATGCCGGATAACCTGCGCTTCGCGCTCGGGCTTGAGCACTGCACTGTCGGCCTGGTGCTCATGCTTGACCTTGCCCACCTCGATGGCAGTCTGCGCGCGCTGATTGAGCAAGTCCAGAATACTGCGGTCAATGTGATCGATCTTGTCGCGCAGCGATTTGAGCGCGTCCTGTAGTGAATTATCCATGCGTGCGCTCGAACTCTTTCATAAAGTCAATCAGGGTGGTGACGCCTTCCATGGGCATCGCGTTGTAGATGGACGCCCGTACCCCGCCCACGGATTTATGCCCCTTGAGCGCCAGCAGGCGATGCTGGGTGGCTTCCTTGAGGAACTGCGCCGTCAGCGCATCGCTGGCGAGCGTAAACGGGACATTCATGCGGGAACGGAAGGCCGGCTGAATGGGGTTGGCATAAAAGTCGCTACTGTCGATCTGGGCATACAGCGCCTGTGATTTGGCCAGGTTCTGTCTCTCGATCTCGGCCAGGCCGCCCAGTTGCAGCAGCCATTTGAACACCAGGCCGCAAATATAAATACCATAGCTCGGCGGTGTATTGTAGCGGGACCGATCCTTGGCGACATTCACATAGTCGAAGGCCGACGGACAGCATGCGAGGGCATGACCCAGCATATCCCGGCGCACGATGACCATGGTGACGCCGGCCGGACCGGCGTTTTTCTGTGCACCGGCGTAAACCATACCGGTGCGCGAAACATCGAGCGGACGGGACAGAAAGTGCGACGAGGCATCCAGTACCAGCGGGACGTCGGGTGCACCCAGCGCCTGCATGTCGGGCATGTCGGCAATCTCGACACCGCCGATTGTTTCGTTGCTGCAGTAATGTAAATAAGAGGCATCGGCCTGAACCCGCCAGGAATCAAGCGGCGGCACCCAGCTCCAGGGCTGATAGGTCACGCCGTCAATCTGCTTTTCGCCGTCGGATGCAGCAGCGATGCGGATCGTACCGTAGCGCTGCGCTTCCTTGTGAGACTTGACCGACCAGCTGCCGGTCAGGACGTAATCGGCGCTGTTTGAGGGGTTGCGTGCAATCAGGTTCATGGGCACGATGGCATTTTCGGCCGAAGCGCCACCCTGCATGAACATCACGGCGTAATCGTCCGAGACCCCCAGCAGCGTGCGCAGATCGGCTTCGGCCTCATCACAGATCTGCGTAAACTCGGCACCGCGATGGCTCATTTCCATGACCGACATGCCGCTGCCATGCCAGTCGAGCATTTCCGCAGCCGCCTGTTCCAGCACAGACTTGGGCAGCACTGCCGGGCCGGCCGAAAAATTCCAATATTGCATACCCATGTTCTACCTTGAAATAATGGTCAAAGACCGGAAAAATCAGGACTCGTTGTCTGTGTCCGGCGAAGCAGGTCCTGCTTCGCCAGAGGAATCGTTGCCGTTGTCGACGGGTGGCTGAGACTCACCGGCATTGCCTGCCGTTTCCTCTTCACCTTCATCGACATCGGCATCGCTTTCCACGACCCGTCGTACACCACACAGCGTGCTGCCGTCATCGACACTGATCAGCGTCACGCCTTGCGTTGCGCGTCCCATTTCCCGCACTTCGGCAACGCGCGTACGTACCAGCACGCCGCCCGTCGTAATGAGCATGATTTCGTCGGACGGATTCACAAGCACTGCCCCCACCACCTTGCCGTTACGGGCGCTGGTCTGGATGGCGATCATGCCCTTGGTGCCACGCCCATGACGAGTGTATTCGACAATGGAGGTGCGTTTGCCGAAGCCGTTTTCGGTCGCGGTAAGCACACTTTGAGATTCATCGCCTGCCACCAGCAGCGAAATCACCTGCTGATCCCCTTCCAGATTCATCCCGCGTACGCCGCGCGCGGTACGTCCCATTGGGCGGACATCATTCTCGTCGAATCTGACGGCTTTGCCGGCATCGGAAAACAGCATGACATCGTGTTCGCCATCGGTCAGATCGGCGCCGATCAGATAGTCGCCGTCATCGAGCGCGACGGCAATAATGCCGGCTTTGCGTGGATTGGAGAAATCGGACAGCGGCGTTTTCTTGACGGTACCGCGAGAGGTCGCCATGAAAACGAAACTGGTGTCGGTGAATTCACGAACCGGCAGAACTACCGTAATTTTCTCGCCATCGATCAGCGGGAACATATTGACGATCGGACGACCACGGGAGCCGCGAGTGCCTTGTGGCACTTCCCAGACCTTGAGCCAGTACACCCGGCCACGATCGGAGAAACACAGCAGGTAATCGTGCGTATTGGCGATAAACAACTGGTCGATCCAGTCGTCTTCTTTCATGGCGGTAGCCTGCTTGCCCCGGCCGCCGCGTTTTTGCGAGCGGTATTCGGACAGCGGCTGGCTCTTGATATAGCCGCTGTTGGACAGGGTCACGACCATGTCGGCCGGCGTAATCAGGTCTTCGGTATCCAGCTCGGTGGCATTCATGATCACTTCTGAACGCCGCATGTCCTTGGCATTGGTCGAAAACTCTGCCTTGATGGCGGTCAGCTCATCGGAAATAATCGCGGTAATGCGCTCGGGCTTGGCCAGGATATCGAGCAAATCGGCAATATTGTCCATGATTTCACGGTACTCATTGACGATTTTGTCCTGCTCCAGGCCGGTAAGGCGCTGCAGGCGCATATTAAGAATTTCCTGGGCCTGAGTGTCGCTTAAACGATACAGTCCGTCGTTCTGCAGACCGAAAATATCAGCCAGCGTTTCCGGCCGATATGCCGCGCTGCCGCCCAGCACGCCACCTTCATCGGCGCGCAGCAACAGTTCGCGCACCAGCGAGGAGTCCCAGTTGCGTGCCATCAGTTCCTGTCTTGCGACAGGCGGCGTCGGCGCGCCCTTGATGATGGCGATGAACTCATCGATATTGGCCAGTGCAACTGCCAGCCCTTCAAGCAGATGACCACGCTCGCGCGCCTTGCGCAGCTGAAATACCGTACGGCGTGTAACCACTTCCCGGCGATGACTCAGGAAGTACTCAACCATCTGCTTCAGATTGAGCAGGCGCGGCTGGCCTTCGACCAGCGCGACCATATTGATGCCGAAGGTATCCTGCAATTGCGTATGCTTGAACAGGTTATTCAGAATGACTTCGGGAACTTCGCCACGCTTGAGTTCGATCACCAGACGCATACCGTCTTTGTCAGACTCGTCGCGAATGTCCGAGATACCCTCGATTTTCTTTTCGTTGACCAGCTCGGCGATGCGTTCCTGCAACGTCTTCTTATTAACCTGATACGGTAATTCGTCGACGACGATGGATTGGCGATTGCCCTTTTCCATATCCTCGAAATGGGTCTTGGCCCGCATGACGACCCGTCCGCGGCCGGTGCGATACCCTTCGCGCACGCCGGTAATGCCATAGATAATGCCGCCCGTTGGAAAATCGGGCGCGGGAATAAGTTCGATGAGCTCATCGAGGGTACAACCCGGATTGCGCAGGCAATACAGGCAGCCGTCGACCACTTCGCTCAGATTGTGCGGCGGAATATTGGTCGCCATACCGACCGCAATGCCGGAACTGCCGTTAACCAGCAGATTGGGCACGCGCGAAGGCAGTAACAGCGGTTCCTGCTCGCTGCCGTCGTAGTTAGGCCCGAAGTCGACCGTTTCCTGATCGATATCGGCCAGCAGCTCGTGGGCGATCTTGGCCAGGCGGATTTCGGTGTATCGCATGGCAGCGGCGCTGTCGCCGTCGACCGAGCCGAAGTTACCCTGACCGTCGACCAGCATATAACGCAGGGAGAAGTCCTGCGCCATACGGACAATGGTGTCATAAACGGCCTGATCACCGTGCGGGTGATATTTACCGATGACGTCACCGACGATACGAGCCGATTTCTTATAAGCGCGGTTCCAATCGTTGTTCAGTTCGTGCATGGCAAACAACACCCTGCGATGCACCGGCTTGAGCCCGTCCCTGACATCGGGAAGCGCCCGGCCGACAATTACGCTCATGGCGTAATCGAGATAGCTGCGACGCATTTCCTCTTCTAGCGAAATGGGCAGGGTCTCCCTGGCAAAAGAATCCATAGTACTCATAACTTATTTTGATAGACACAAACAGCAAAAATCCGGCAGGCGTGGGTTCAGTCTCGCACGCGGGGCGAATCTGTCATTCTATCATTGTTACTGCTCGCACAGAGCAGCGCCAAGCGCGCTTTGTGAACATTTATCGGCACTTTTAACATTTAAGACTTTACTTTAAGTATTGCCCTTTAATTTTTCATTTCTTTCAGAAGCGAGCGTTGAATTGCGGGCGTTTGCAGCAAATTTGAAACATGCCATGTTGCTCAAATCCAACAAATTTGGTGCTTATACGACATTATTGGAAAGTTCCCTTAAAAATGTAGGGCTTAGCCTCTGCAAAGACGCCAAAAATCGCTTAAGATTGAAACACGAACAAGGGAAAACTAGTGCAACCCTTTGAATCCATATCCAAGCGTTGCTATACTGACCCTGAATTTCAATCTGCGGCGGGTTTCGCTGCGAGTCAACTTTTAGCTATCAAGCTCAACGAGGAGAAACATGAACAAACCCTCTAAATTCGCATTGGCATTCGCCGTTGTTGCAGCCGCAACGTCAGGTGTAGCATCAGCGCAAACCGTCGATAACTGGGTTAATCCATACGGTCTGGTGTGGATGAACGGTACGAACGAACACTGCTGGCGCGACAATTTCTGGACACCCGCAACTGCAGCTCAAGGTTGTGGCGCTCCTGTCGCTCAAGCTGAAGTCGTTGCCAATAAAGTAACCTTCAACGCTGATACATTCTTCGACTTTGACAAAGCAACCCTGAAACCAGAAGGCCGCAATATTCTGGATCAAGTTGCCCAGCAAGCTACCCAGCTGAACCTGGAATCTCTGATCGCGACTGGTCACACCGATTCCATCGGTACCAACACATACAACCAGAAACTGTCTGAGCGTCGTGCTGCTTCAGTCAAGAACTACCTGATCTCCCGTGGTGTTCCTGCTGACCAGATCATCGCTTCCGGCCGTGGTGAAACACAACCTGTTGCATCAAACAAGACTCGCGAAGGCCGTGCTAAAAACCGTCGCGTTGAGATCGAAATCGTAGGTACACGCCGCTAATCGCGCGTATCCTGCCATCCGGCTCCTAGTAGCAGTAAAAAGGGCTCCTTCAAGGAGCCTTTTTTACGTGCCCGTTTTCGTTTTATGCGCCGGTTTTCTTTTGCTTGCCGCGCATACGTCCGTATCTGTCCCGCCCACGGGGTGCATGGCAGGGTTACAGGTGTAAAATGGGCTATCATATACCGTCCTGCCACTCTCTTCAGTTACGCTCATGTCCCAGACCAGTACGCCCGCCGCCCTGCCCGCCAACGCCAGCCAAGCCGAGCTGGATAAATTTGGCGATCTTGCTGCCAAATGGTGGGATCCGACCAGCGAATTCAAACCGCTGCATGCGATCAACCCGCTACGGCTGGAATGGATCTCGGCCCTGTCCGGGGGGCTGAGCAACAAATCCATTATTGATGTCGGCTGTGGCGGTGGCATTCTTGCCGAAAGCATGGCTGTAGCGGGCGCAAACGTCACCGGCATCGATCTGGCACAGAAATCGCTGAATGTGGCCCGGCTGCACGGCCTGGAGAGCGGCGTGCAGGTGGAATATAAAAACATCAGCGCAGAACAGATCGCCATCGAGCGCCCCGGCCAGTTCGATATCGTCACGTGCATGGAAATGCTGGAGCATGTTCCCGATCCGGGTTCGATTGTTCGCGCCTGCGCGACGCTGGTCAAACCAGGTGGCCTGGTTTTTTTCTCCACGCTCAACCGCAACATCAAATCATTTTTGTTCGCCATTGTCGGTGCCGAGTATGTGCTTAATCTGCTGCCTCGCAATACCCACAACCACAGCAGCTTTATCAAGCCAAGCGAACTGGCGGCCAGCGCACGCGCGGCCGGCCTGGAACCCATGGCCATGAAAGGCATGCAATACAACCCCATTACCGATGTGTACTCACTGGACAACGACACCTCGGTCAATTATCTGATGGCGACCTATAAATGATCACCACTGTTTTTTTCGACTTCGATGGCACGCTCGCGGACAGTGCACCGGACCTGGCGCATGCTGCAAATTTGCAACGCCAATACCGTGGCATGCCACCCATGGCTTATGAACTGTTGCGCTGCGTCGCTTCCCAGGGCGCACGGGGCCTGCTGCGGGTAGCGCTGGGGTTGACGCCGGAAGATGAAGAGTATGAACCCACCCGCAAGCAGTTTCTGAGCGATTACCGGGCATGCATGACGCAAAACACGGCCCTTTTCCCCGGGATCGATGACCTGTTCGGGCGCATCGAGGGCTCAGGGCTGCGTTGGGGCATTGTGACCAACAAGGCTGAAGCGCTTTCGCTGCCCATGTTTGATCATCTGCAACTGACCGACCGCAGTGTTGCCAATGTGTGTGGCGATACCACGGCGTTTTCCAAGCCTCACCCGGCCCCCCTGCTGCATGCAGCCACGCTGGCAGGCGTCGATCCTGAAACATGCATTTATGTCGGCGACGATGAACGTGATATTATCGCCGGAAAGGCAGCAGGCATGCCCACCGTCGCTGCCGCTTATGGATATTGCAATAACCCTGACGAAGTACAGGCATGGCACGCAGACCAGATTGCACAAGCACCTGAAGACATCTGGGATGCCGTAGAAAAAATCAAAAACAGGCGCATACAGGGAAATCATGAAACCAATTTCGTATAGACAGACCGCTGTCACTGCTTTTGCCGCATTGTTGCTATCGGCCTGCACATCCATCAATCAGGGAGGTGCACAGCAGCCGGGCGGCGGCATTGCCGTCGATACCAGCGGCTTGCCGGTCGCGCAACGCAGTGTGACCACGCCCAGCAACTGGAACGATTTGATCAAACAGATCCGCGCATCGGACACTTTGAAGCTGGGAATCCAGGTGAACCGCGTTCGCGACGGCAGCCTGCGCGTCATCCTTCCAGGGGGCAACACTTATAAAGGTGGCAATGCCCGCCTGGACAATAGAATGAAACCGGTGTTGAATACGGTCGCCAATGCCTTCGCCCAATCGCCCTATCTGCGCATCAAAGTCGTCGGCCATTCGGACTCACAAGGCGATTCGGTTACCAACCAGACACTCTCCATCTCACGAGCGACGGCAGTGGTCAATTATCTGATCGGGCGTGACGTCAAAAGCGTGCTGATTGAACTCGAGGGCCGGGGCTCGATTGACCCGCTGATGAGCAACAGTACGGCACAAGGGCGCGCAACCAACCGGCGCATTGAACTGTATCTGTACGAGATTCGCTAGACTGCAGACAGTGAAATCCGGCCATGACATCCGGCATGCCCGGCGTGCCTGATAAGCACCCGATACCGCGACGCCACACTGCAATAGAAGCCCCCATCACCGGCTCCACACTGCAACAGGAGCGAAAAAGAGAGCCAGAAAAAGAAAAAGGGAGCCGAAGCTCCCTTTTTTATCCGTTCTGTTGCCAAGTGGATAAAGCTCCTAGCGAGCCAAAATTAGGCTGCTAATGCGTAACTTTCGTCATTTGCATTTAAAGGTTTTGCTTGATTTACGGTCATCGCCTACCGGCTGCCAATCTTCCTATCTTTTCCCGTCGAAACCATGGCGTCCCCATCAACAACATACTTCACATCATGCTGGCAACAGCCCAAAATACGCTGTTGGTGGAGACGGCGGGAGTCGAACCCGCGTCCGAAAAACATTCAGTCAATCAGATATACAGCTTGAGTTGAATAATACCATAAAGCCGCGCCGTATACAATACCTTAAGAGGCGTAAAAGCCGTGTTATTTCAACGAGTTACTTCGCCCTCTTGTCCATCCTGCAGGAGTTTTTCCCACCCCTGCGGCCCCAGCTCGCGTACCACGGCGATATTGCGCTCGAAAATGACAGAAGGATCGGGATACTGCTGAGCGGCTTTATCCAGGCTGTCCTCACGCAATAAATGCAAGATGGGATATGGCGCGCGATTGGTGTAGTTGCTGATGTCATCCGCGTCGGTATCGGCAAACTGATAGCGGGGATGAAAACTGGCCAGTTGTATGTCGCCCACCAATTCCAACTCATCCAATACCGCATCGGCGATATCAAGATAATTGTTGAAATCGTCAAACACCTCGAACATCGCGGGAATAATCAACAGCGTCGTGTCGATCTGCTGCGCAGGCGTAGCAGCAAGCAACTGCAACTCTTCGTACAGCCGGGCGGTCAGTGCCTGCGCATCCTGTGCATCGCTCACGACCAGGCGTACCTGTCCCCGGACATATACGCTTTTGGCGAACGGACACAGGTTAAGCCCGATGACCGCTTTTTCAAGCCATAGACGCACACGCGTTTCGACGCAGGCAATTTCATTGGTGTTCATATCAAATTTCCAACAGGCGCACGCGACTCGGCGCAAGAAGTGAACAGATCACGGAGGTATTGGTGACTTTGGCGCCCTCGCGCCCGTTGTCATCCGGTTACTTGCTAAAATACCCGGTTTATCCGGATTTATTTGGACTGGCACTGCCAGCCGCGATTCTTTATGACAGATACTAGCACAAACGCGCTTTTCATTATCACCAGTGCCACCAACGCACCTTATCCCGCCCGTCAGCCCGGCCAGACGGACAACACGCAATTTGAAGCGCTGCTTGCCACGGTCAATAGTATCAGCACTCATGCACCCGAGGCGCGCATTGCTGTCGTAGAGTATTCTGCCTACCCCCTGACTGCAGCCCAGCACGATACCCTGATTCAGCACGTGGACTACCTGATGGATTATTCACGCAACGAGCAGATCCAGGGGTTTGACCGAAACCTTCCCGATCATCAGACCATTGCCGCAATCAGTGAACTGACCGGACTGCTGTGGTTTTTGCAGGTCGGTCTGCATCACGACCTGTACGCGTCGTTTCGCCGGGTCTTTAAAATGTCGCCGGGGACTCAACTGACGGCCTCACCCGCAAGTACGACACATTTTTCCGATAACGTGCAGGGCCGTTACGTATTTCCCAATGCCGCTCTGGCTGCCGATGCAACGGGTGCGCTGGCGCTGCGCTTTGCCAACGATTACTGGAGTATGGATGCGTCACAGGTGTCCTCTTTTATCGCCTCACTGCAAGAGATCCTCGCGCAGATGCGTATGATGGCCGATCAGGGTCAGCCGGTATGTGCGGAAGCGATGCTTTACCGGCACCTGGATGCAGGCAAAATCTACTACGATCTGAAGCCTGCCATCACTCAGGACTGATCGCGCCTCCAGTCTTCGCAGAGCCGATCGACAGCAGCATCGACGCCCGCCTGCCACGCGGGCAGTGGCAGCGCGAACGTGCGCAGAAACTTGGCCGTGTTCAGCCGGCTGTTGAGCGGTCGCCGGGCGCGGCTGCCATAGTCTTGTGAACTGACGGGCAGCAATTGCTCCAGTGTGAGCGTCGCCCCACGGGTGCGCATTCGCGCCAGAATATGATTGGCATAATCGAACCAGCTGGTTTGACCCGCCGCAGCCACATGATATAAACCGTCTTCAAGGTGTTCCGGGTGCTGGCCATAACGCTCCAGCACGTCGAGCGTGATGGCCGCCAGCAGCCTGGCGTCAGTGGGCGCGCCGATCTGATCATTTACCACGCTCAGGGTCTGTCGTGTCCTGGCCAGTCGCATGATGGTCTGAAGAAAGCCGTTGCCCGCACTCGCATAAACCCAGCTGGTTCGCCAAATCAGGTGACGACAGCCACTGCCCATAATGGCCAGGTCGGCGGCCAGTTTGCTTTGGCCGTACACATTACAGGGGCGGCCCTGATCGGTCTCGCGCCAGGGGCGCGTACCCGATCCGTCAAACACATAGTCACTCGAAAAGTGAATCAGCAAGGCACCACAACGGACAGCCGCCTGCGCCAGTACCGCGGGCGCATGGGCATTGATCAGCATGGCGGCGGTCTCGTTGTCCTCTGCTTCGTCTACGGCAGTATAGGCGGCCGCATTGATAATGACATCCGGCGCCCGCGCCAGCGTGCACTCGTACAGTTGCGCGGGATCCTGAAAATCCGCCAGCCACCTCTCACGAAGAGGTGCAGACATCTGCGCCTCGTCATTGCGGCCCGCAGGCCCGTCCCGCCAGTCGGGTGCCATGACCTGCGCCGACGCCGGCAACGATGCCAGTATCGCGCGACCGATCTGACCGCTGCGTCCGAACAACAGAATTTTCATCTCGCCCTTATTCAGGATCATTGAACAATTTTCCAGTATGGCGGCGCAAAAAGGCGCTGACGTCATCTACGATCAGGAACACGGCCGGAATCACCAACAGGCTGAGGAACGTCGAGGTGATCAGGCCACCCAACACGGCAATCGCCATAGGCGAGCGAAACGCCGGGTCTGCCGAGCCCCAGCCGACAGCCAGCGGAATCATGCCTGCGCCCATTGCCAGCGTCGTCATCAAAATGGGACGAGCCCGCTTGTGGCAGGCGTCCCTGAGCGCATCCAGACGACTCATGCCCTTTTCCTTGATGGCCAGGATGGCATACTCAACCAGCAAGATTGAGTTTTTTGTTGCAATCCCCATCAACATGATCAGCCCGATCAGCGACGGCATCGAAAAACTCTTGTCGGCCAGCAACAGGCCGACAAACGCACCCCCCAGCGAGAGCGGCAGCGCCGCCAGAATCGTCAACGGCTGCAAGAACTGCTTGAACAGCAGCACCAATACGATATAAATGCAAATAATCCCGATCACGATGGCCAGGCCGAAACTCTGGAATAATTCTTCCATCACTTCTGCATCGCCAATGTCAATCACCGACACGCTGGCAGGCAGATTTTTCATGGCCGGCAACTGATTGACCTGTTTGACCGCGTCGCCCAATGCAACACCCGACAATTCTATTTCAAATGTAATATTACGGGCGCGATCATAGCGATTGATCACGGCCGGTCCTCCGCCCAGGCGCACATCGGCTACGCTCGACAGCGGCACCGGCCCGCGCGCACCGGGGACATGCAGATTTTCAATAAAATCCAGATCGCCAATGGCCCATTTTTTAAGGGCTACCACAATCGGAATCTGGCGCTGATCCAGATTCAATTTGGACAACTGCACTTCAAAGTCCCCAGCCGTAGCCACACGCAGCGTATCGGCCATGGCAGCGCTGGTGACACCCAGCTGGGCCGCATCGTCAAAACGCGGATGCACCTCCACTTCAGGACGCACCAGGCTGGCGGACGACGAGATATTGCCCAGCCCCGGTATAGTGCGCAATTGCCGACCGACCTGCAAGGCGCTTTGCATCAGCGCATCGGGCTGTTCACTGGAGAGCACCAATATATATTTTTCTCCCGAGCCTCCCAGCCCGACTTTGAACCGTACGCCGGGTACGTCGGCCAGACGCCGACGGATATCCGCTTCAATTTTCTGTTTGACCAGACGCTCGCCTCGCGGTTTGAGCAAAACCGTGAGCGTCGCCTTGCGCTCTTCCTGCGTGAGTCCGCCGGCAAATGGGTCACCGCCAGCGGCGCCTCCGCCGATACTGGTGTAGACAGAGTTCACGGCATCGTTTTGCATCACAAGTTGCCGCACACGTTCGGCCGTCCTGATGGTCTCGGTCAGGGGTGTTCCCGGTTGCAGCTCTACATAGACCTGGGTCTGGGACATATCATCGGCAGGCATGAAGCCGGTCGGCAAAAGCGGAATCGCCACGATCGAGCCGATAAAAAACAGGCCTGCCAGAACAACGGTGACCCAGCGATGGCGTAATGAACGCTCTACCCAGGTCATGTAAAATTTCAACCAACCCGGATCTTTGGGGGTTTCTTTCTTTGGTTTCAGAAGATAGGCGCACATCATGGGTGTCAGCATGCGCGCCACGACCAGCGAGGCAAAGACAGCCATGGCGGCTGTCCAGCCAAACTGTTTGAAAAATTTGCCGGCAATGCCACTCATAAATGCGGTGGGCAAAAACACGGCGATCAGCGTAAACGTCGTTGCCACCACGGCCAGGCCGATTTCATCGGCCGCTTCCATGGCCGCCCGATAGGGAGATTTGCCCGATTGCAGATGGCGAACAATGTTTTCGACCTCAACAATCGCATCGTCCACCAGAATCCCCACCACCAGCGACAGCGCCAGCAGCGTGACCCCATTGATCGTGAACCCGAAAAAATACATTCCGACAAACGCCGGTATGATGGACATGGGCAAGGCAACAGCGGACACCAGCGTGGCACGCACATCACGCAGGAACAGCCAGACGGCCAGCACGGCAAGCAGCGCGCCTTCGTAGAGCATATGCATGGCTCCGTCATACTCTGACTGAACGGGCTCAACCATATCAAATGCCGTTTTGAACGTGAGATCCGGATAGGCTGCTTTGATCTGCGCCAGTGCATCGCTCACGCCGCGCCCCACATCGACCTCGCCAGCGCCGCGGCTGCGCGCCACCTCAAAGGCCACCACAGGTTTGCCATCCAGAAATGCAGCATTGACAGGATCGGCAAAACTGTCGCGAACCGTTGCCACTTCGCTCAGCGTGATGACTTTGCCATTGTTCAACGGGATACGCAAATCCCTGAGTTCATCAGCGCTTTTGACAGCGCCGAGCGTGCGAATCGGCTGCTTTTGCAGACCCAGTTCCGCTTTGCCTCCGGACTGCTCCTGCTGCACAGCCTTCAGTTGCCGGGACACGTCGGCCACGGTAGCGCCCAGCCCCTGCAGCAACACGGGGTCCATATCCACCCTCACCTGGCGGTCCCGCCCGCCGACACGACTGACCTTGCCCACACCGGAAACGGTCAGCAGCTTGCGGGCGATGGTGTTGTCAACCAGCCAGGACAGGTCGGTTTCATCCCGCCGCGTGGAACTGACGGTAAATGCGAGAATCGGCTGTTGCGCCAGATCCAGCTTGGTGACAATGGGCTCCTGCGTATTGGCCGGCAGCTCGTTGCGCACCGAGGCGACCGAAGAGCGTACATCATCGACCGCTTCCTGTATGGGCTTTTCCAGTTCGAATTGCGCCGTGGTCGTGGCCACACCGTCCTGCAAGGTACTAAAGACATGGTCAATGCCCTGCACGGTCGCCAGATTGTCTTCGATCTTGCGGGCCACATCGTTTTCAAGCTGACTGGGTGTGGCGCCCTCCAGTACGGTGGTCACCACGACCGTAGGCAGATCGATATCGGGAAAGTTCTGAATCCGCATGGCATGAAACGAGTACAGTCCCATCAGCGTCAGCAGAACGAAAAGCATGCACGCGGGCAGCGGGTTTTTAATCGACCAGGCCGAAACGTTCATATTCAGCTTTCCGGTTGACTCGTCGAGGATTGCACAGCAGGCGCTGATCCCGACGCGGGAGCATCGCTGCCGGGAGCTTGCTCCGCCGATTGCGGGGTCGACTGCGCCCCGACCACGTGCACCGTGTCACCGTCATTCAGGAAAGCCGCGCCCTCGATGACCACCTGATCACCGCCATGCAATCCATCGACCACTTCCAGCGTATTGCCGGCTGCGGTGCCGATCTGCACCTTGGTCTGCGCGACCCTGCCCTGCTCTTTCACGACAAACACAAAATTGAACCCGTCGCGCAGCACAAGGGCCTGGCGGGGAATGGTCAGACCCTGTCGTGACGGTAATGAAAATGTGCCGCGCAAATACATGCCGGCCCGCAGTTGCGGAGCGGCCTCAAGATCAACATACGCCATGCCCTGGCGCGTTTCCTCATCCAGGGTCGGTCCGATCTGCCGAATGCGCCCGCTTACCCGTGTATCATCCGGCAGAAATACCTGAACCGGCATGCCTTCTCGCACCCGCATAAGATTGCGCATACTCAGGCGGGCCTGCCATTCAAGCCGGTTGTCCACCACCAGGTGGAAAATCTCTTCTCCCGGGTTAACGACAGCGCCGAGCACCGCGTTACGCACGGAGATGGTGCCGTCCGATGGAGCAACAAGTTGTGTGTAGGAGGTGCGCTGGGTTTGCGTTTCCAATGCCGCAGTGGCCGAACTGACCTCGGCCTGCGCATTTTTCTCATTGGACAGCGCCTGGTCCACTTCAGACTGACTGATCGCACCGGTGTTGCGTATTTTTCTGATGCGGTCGGCATTGCGGCGGGCCGTCTCGAGCGAGGCCTGAGCCTGGCGCAGACGGGCCTGAGCCTGTGTCAGATCGCCCCGGCTGGAAGTATCTTCGAATTCGGCCAGCACCTGCCCTTTGCTGACGCGGTCACCCACATCGGCATGCAGAGCCTTCAGTCGCAGACCATTGGTTTGCGCACTGATGCTGGCATCATTCCAGGCGCGAACGTTGCCCGTTGCACCGATCCCTGGCGTGACTGTGTTCATGTGCACAGTCTGAACCGACACGGTGAGTGCCGGGCGCGAAGAAGGCTCCTGGCTGCTTGCCAGGCTCACAGGAACCGCATTTAACGAAACCACCATCAATGCACAACGCATCGCTTTTGTAAACAAGTTCAGCACGGGTATCTGCCTGCTCGATTGCAAAAAAACAAGACGTATCGTATGGGTAAATGCGATACGTCTGCCTGATTATATTGTGTGTCGTTGTAACCGGGTTTATGTTTGCCTATTTCTGGTTTGCCAGGTCTGCCACGATATTGGCCGCTTCCTTGATAGCGATATCCAGACTTTCCTTGCGTTTTTTCTCATCGGCCAGTTCCTGCGTCAAATTCCCCTCGCCTGCGGCCAGGCCGTCATCCAGACGGAAAGAATTCACATCGGACTCACCCAGCTGCTTGCGGCGCTCCTCAAAGTGCGATTGTTCTTCGGACATTTTTTCGCGCTCTTCCAGACGGGTGGCATAACGCAGTGAAATAACTTTTTTCTCTGAGGTCTTGCGCGCATAGGCCAGTTCATCCAGCAGGAGTTTCCAGCTGTCCGAGTTTTGCGCCCGTTGCTCGTGCTTGGTCTTCAGCGGGCCGATAATCTTGGCCAGCGAATCGTAGCCACTGTATTTGGTGGGCGCGATCTTGCTCCACGGCATGGCATTTTCATAACTGGACTCGCCCAGTTCGGTCGGGTCAAAGGCCGAGGGGAACACGATATCGGGCACCACACCTTTTTCCTGAGTGGAACTGCCATTGACACGGAAAAACTTCTGGATTGTCCATTTGAGCGAGCCCAGCTCTTCGCCTTCATGCCGGCGCAGGAATTCGTCCAGGCCACGGATGGTCTGCACAGAGCCCTTGCCCCAGGTTGGGTCGCCGATGACAACACCACGTCCGTAATCCTGAATGACGGCCGCGAAAATTTCCGAGGCAGAGGCAGAAATGCGATTGACCATCACGCCGACAGGCTTGTTCCAGACAATCTTGCCGCTTGCACTGCGAACGTTGGACACCGTGCCTTCGGCCGTGCTTACCTGTACGATGGGGTTCGGTCCGCCCAGAAACAGGCCGCTCAGATTGGCCGCTTCGCTCAGCGAACCCCCACCGTTATTGCGCAAGTCAAGCAGGACACCATCGACGCCTTCTTTTTCAAGTTTTTCCAGAATGGTGCGCACATCGCGCGTGACACTCTTGTAATTGCTTTCCCCGCGCGCCTTGGCATCAAAGTCTTCATAGAAACTTGGGATGGTGATAATACCGATTTTACGCTTGGCACCCTCTGCGCCGGCTTCAAATATCCGATAGCGCGCCGCCTGATCTTCCATGGTCACTTTCTGACGAACAATGGACACCGTGGTGTGCTTGCCTTCCATTCCTCTTTCGGCAGGAATGATTTCGATGCGCACGGTGGTCCCGCGTTTGCCGCGGATCAGTTTGACGATATCATCAAGACGCCAGTCCACCACATCTTCCATGGGGCCTGATGCGCCCTGCCCGACCGCGACAATACGGTCACCCGGGTTAAGTTTGCCGGAGCGTGCAGCCGGGCCACCCGGCACGACCTCGCGGATTTGCCCGTACTCATCCCGTTTCTGCAGCACGGCACCGATTCCGTCGACGGACAGGCTGATCTGTACATCGAAGTTTTTGGCAGAGCTCGGGCTGTAATAAGAGGTATGCGGGTCAGTACTGTTGCCGTAGGCATTCAGGAACATTTCGGCGACATCTTCGCCGTTCATGCGCATGATCTGGTTGCGATTATTGATATAGCGCTTTTTGAGCTTTTCAACAATCACGCTGTCTTTGCTGCCCGCCAGTTTCAGGCGCAGATAGTCGTTCTTGATGCGCTTGCGCCATAAATCATCGATCTGTGCTTCAGAGCTGGCCCATTGTGCTTTCTTGCGATCCAGGTCAAAAGACTCTTCAACATCAAAATCGAACGGTTTGTCCAGCAAGGCGATGGCGTGATCGAATCGCTGTTCGACGCGATCGCGATATTTTTCAAACATCACAAAGGCCGGCGCCAGGCGACCCGTCATCAGCATGGTGTGAATATTGTTGCGCACGGGCTCGAACTGGTCGATATCTGATTTGAGCAGATACATCTTGGCCGGATCCATCATCTTCAAATATTCTTTGAAGACTGCATGAGACATGGTTTCGTCCAGAGGCTTCTTGTCATACTCAAAGCGCGTGAGGATATTGGCGACGATAATGGCCGCCTTGGCCTGGTCGACCGTGGGCTCCAGCTCTTTTTTCTCCGGCTTTTTCAATGAAACCGGCGCTTTGGAACTATCGCTTGCGGCGTCGCTGTTCTGAGCCAGCAACGCATGCGTCGATTGCGACTGATCAAGTCGTTCTATACGGTTCAGCGCTTCCGAGTCGGCGTATACGCAGGCCGAGGTGGCTAAAAGCGCCAGAGCCGTTGCCAATACTTTCAACTTCATACAATGCAATCTCAACGAATGAATAGGATAATGGATACTGATTCTAACGAACTGCGGTCAATTTTACCCATGTTTTACGCCAATCACATGAAATCACAAACAAAATAGCACATACGTTAGAATTTGACTTCAGTCGATTACACGCGATAATCATCTCCAGGAGCCGTATTCATGCCCATCAGCCGTTCGCACCACCGCCCTTTTCGCTCATTGCACCGGCTCACCGCCATGATGACAATTGGCATACCGTGCGCTGCTTTTGCCCAAAGCGGCGACTTCGCCGCATGCATGCAGAAATTGCAGCCGCAGGCCACCCGTGCCGGCATTTCGGCTCAGTCGTTCGCCCGATTCACCCAGGGGGTCAGCCCGGACATGAGTATTCTGGAAAAACTCGATTACCAGCCGGAATTTCGCCAGCCGATCTGGGACTATATGGCAGGCCTGGTCGATGAACAGCGCATCAGCGAAGGCCGCAGCAATCTGTCGCGCTACGGCAATATTCTGCAACGGGTGTCGGCGCAGTATGGCGTAGACCCGGCCACGGTCGTGGCGGTCTGGGGAGTCGAGAGCAACTACGGCCAGACCCAGGGCAAATATCCCCTGGTGCAGGCGCTGGGCACGCTCAGCTGCTATGGCCGCAGACAGGCTTATTTCCAGAAGGAGTTTTTCGCCACGCTCAGAATCCTGCAATCCGGCGATATCCAGCCCCAGCGGCTGGTCGGCTCCTGGGCCGGCGCGTTCGGTCACACTCAATTCATGCCTTCGACCTTCGAGCGCCTGGCTGTGGACTTTGATGGCGACGGCCGACGCGATCTCATGGACAACGCGACCGATGCCCTGGCCTCGACAGCGAATTTCCTGGCCAAGGGCGGCTGGCAGACAGGCCAGCCCTGGGGGTTTGAAGTGCGGCTGCCGGCAGGCATGAGTACCGCGGGGGAAGGCCGGCGCAATAAAAAATCCGTCTCAAGCTGGACAGCAAAAGGCGTGGTGACGGTGGACGGACAACCCCTGGACAGCCGGGTCTCGCCCTCCCAGAAAGCGGGCCTGCTGACGCCAGCCGGTGCAACGGGGCCGGCCTTTCTGGTGTTTCGCAACTTCGATGTCATCTACGGCTATAACGCGGCCGAAAGCTACGCGCTGGCGATCGCGCATCTGAGCGACCGTCTGCGCGGCGGCGGTGCGTTTGCCACGCCCTGGCCGACCGATGACCCAGGGTTGTCGCGCGCCGAACGCATGACGCTGCAGAAGGCGCTGCTGGCCAGAGGTTACGATATCGGTGAACCCGACGGCCTGATCGGCAGCAAGACGCGCGATGCGATCAAAACAGAACAAAGCAAACTGGGACTGACGCCCGATGGCCGGGCAGGACAAAAAATTCTGCGTGCGCTGCAATAAAAAAGCTTGCACAAGCAGAAAAACCCTGATATAGTTTCATGCTTCATCAAATCGCGATTGGTTTTTCAGATTTCTGTAAAGAAAAGCGTTATTTGATGTTCATTGCCCTGTGTTAATAAGGGGTTGTGCAAGATGGCTCTTTAGCTCAGTCGGTTAGAGCGACGGAATCATAATCCGCAGGTCCCCCGTTCGAATCGGGGAAGAGCCACCAGTCGAGCACTTCAAAACCTTTATTAAATCAAACATTCAAGCCGCCACGTTGCGGCTTTTTTGTTGCCTCACGATCAGCCATCATCCCTGCTCGACCGGAAACACAATCGTCACATTCAGCCCTGGCGCACGGTCACTGAACGTGAGGGTACCGTCGTGCATGGCCACAATCGCCATGACACTTTTGAGTCCCAGGCCAAAACCCGTCGCGTTGGGATCCAGTTGATAGAAATGCGTGCCCACATTGTCATATTCACTGGCCGGAATGCCCGCACCATCGTCCTGCACCTGAATAGTCAGCCGCTGGCCGTCACCTGCCAGGCTCACCCAGACATGTTGCCGCGTGTATTTCAGCGCGTTGTCCACCAGATTGGCCAGCATGCTGGCAAGCAGATCGCTGTCCCCATACATATGGCAATCGCCCTGCACCGACAGCGTTAATTCGCGTTGCCGGTCTTCGGCAAATGCACTGTACAGGTCAATCACATCGTCAGCGATGATTGAAAAATCATACATGCGAAACGACTGACGGTGCACGCCCGCTTCAATTTCGGATATCTGCAGCAACTTTTCAAAGAGCTGATTCAGGCTTTCGATTTCCTGGACGGCAAAGTACGTTGCCTGCAACACATCATCTGCCGAATGGCCAGGTCTCTGCACAGTGCGCAAGCGGCTGATAATCCGCGTCAGCGGCGTGCGCAGATTATGCGCGATCGTATCGGACACATGCCGCACGCCATTCATCAGCACCTCGATCCGGTCGAGCATGGAATTGATTTCATGGCTCAAATGATAAAACTCGTCCTGTATTTCCGAGAGCGGAATTCTGGACGACAACTGGCCGCCGCTGATGAGGGTCGCCGTCTTGTGGATGCTGCTGACGCGATAATCCAGCTCCCTGCGGAAAATAAAGGTGCCAACGATGACCAACATCAACGCCACAAAAAGCGTGACCAGGCAGGCCTGTCCGATCAGGGCGATAGTTTTGTTCGTGTCGGCCAGGTCCACCCCCACGATCAGCGTGCTGCCATCATCCAGCCCCACCACACGGAACCGGCCCGTGACCGGGACGCCGTTATTGATCACATCTGCTTCGGCAATGTCGGACAGGCGCGACACCGGCGCCGCATCCAGATTTCCGATGACTTTCTCGCCGGTCTGGTTAAGCAAAAGATACAGTTCGCGATCGGAATCGACTTCATCGGACAAGGTAAAGGCAAGCGAGCGCACCAGGCGATCCGAACCGCCCGCTTCAAAATCGGTCACCAGGCGATGGGTGGTCGACGCAATCTGACGCTGCAATTGCGAATGCAATGCCCCCACCACCTGCAGATAAATGAATGCCATCAACACCAGAATGGAAAAGATGGCGAGCAGGCCGTAATTGAAGGTCAGACGAAAGGAAATGGAATCCCAGGTCCGGCTCAAAAAACGGATTAAGCGGGCAATCATGCTGGCTCGATATCCTGACCCGGTGTCGCGTGCTCGGACAAGACGTAACCTTCGCCCCATACGGTGTGAATCAGTTGTGTCTGCTGGCCGCTGTCAATCTTTCGGCGCAGGCGGCTGATCTGCACATCGATCACATTCGATTGCGGGTCAAAACGATAATCCCATACCGATTCCAGCAACATAGTGCGTGTGACGACATTGCCTGCATTTTGCATCAGATGCACCAGCAGACGGTATTCCCGGGGCTGCAGGCTGATGACTTTGCCCGCACGGTGAACCTTGCGACTGATCAGATCCAGCTTCAGATCGGCCATCCGCAGTTCCTTTACGGTATCGTCGGTGCCAGCGCGGCGCACCAGCGCCTCGATGCGGGCCACCAGCTCCGAAAAAGCAAACGGCTTGGTCAGGTAGTCGTCACCACCCGATTTCAGACCGCGCACCCGCTCATCGACACCTGACAAGGCGCTGAGCACCAGCACGGGCGTCTTGTTGCCAAGCGCGCGCAATGTTGACAGGATGGTCAGGCCGTCAATATTGCCAGGCAGCATTCGGTCCAGAATAATGATGTCCCATTGCTGCTCGGTCGCGCGTCGCATGCCATCGGCGCCATTGCCGCAGACTACGGCATCGTGCCGCAATTCATTCAGGCCGTTGGCGATATAGCGCGCGTTTTCGTAATCATCTTCGATGATCAGACAGTGCCACATGGGCATTCCTCCGTATTTCCTGTCATTTTTAATCGTTCCGGACTTGCTGTTCTGCAGGGACAATACGCCCCCTTCCCCCCGTAATCCGGACAGCTTACCAATATACCGTCTTCTTCAATTGCAATCATGACAAAACGGTAATGTTTTCGTCATCCACTGAAAGACTTTTGTCTCTTTACAATCCTTCGGCTATACACCTGCAATTTTAGTGGAGACTTAAAAGGTAAAGTTTATGCACATAAAAAATCAACAGGACTTCTGGTCCGGCCTGATGTTCGTGGCTATCGGACTGGGGTTTGCCATTTTTTCGGTCAGCTACGACATGGGCACGCCAAGCCGCATGGGCCCTGGCTATTTCCCATTCTGGCTCGCCATCTGCATGGCCCTGCTGGGCGCTGTGGTCGCCCTCGGCTCCTTCCGGGGTGAACACGTCGAGGACAGCGGCATTGGGCACTTCGACTGGGACATCCTTTTTCTGATCATCGGCAGTATCTGTCTGTACGCCCTGATGCTCGATCACCTGGGTCTGTACATTGCCACCCCACTGCTGGTTATTTTCTGCAGCCTGGCCAGTCATGAATTCAGCCTTGTCATTGCTGTCGGCAATGCCATTTTCCTGACCATTTTCTCCTGGCTGGCGTTCGTCAAGGGACTGGGTCTGATCTTTCCGCTGTGGCCTCAGCCCATTGGCGAATGGAGCCTGCTTGCCCAGATTCTGATTCCTGTCGGCTTCATTATTGCGGTTGTCATGCTCGTGCGTCGGATCAAAGGAAAATAATCATGATGGAATTATTACAACATCTGGCGTTGGGCTTTTCGGTTGCCTTTACACCCGAGAATCTTGCCTACGCCCTGCTCGGATGTATTCTGGGCACGCTGATCGGCGTGCTGCCTGGCATCGGCCCGGTTCCGACGATTGCCATGCTGCTGCCACTGACCTACATTCTGCCGCCCACCGCAGGCCTGATCATGCTGGCCGGGATTTACTATGGCGCTCAATATGGTGGTTCAACCACTGCAATTCTGGTCGCACTCCCTGGGGAAACCTCGGCGGTGGTCACGGTGCTGGACGGGCACCAGATGGCCAAGAACGGACGAGCAGGCGCGGCACTGGCTATCGCTGCGCTTGGTTCGTTCTTTGCCGGGTGTTTTGCGACCGTGTTGCTGGCCGCCTTCGCCCCCCCACTGGCCGAAGTGGCTTTCAAGTTCGGTCCGGCTGAGTATTTCTCCCTGATGGTATTGGGTCTGGTCGGCGCCGTTGTGCTGGCCTCCGGCTCGCTGCCAAAGGCGATCTGCATGATTCTGCTGGGTCTGTTGCTGGGCATGATCGGTACCGACGTGAACTCGGGTGTGGCGCGGTTTGACTTCGGTATTCCTGAACTGCAGGACGGAATTGACTTTGCCGTCGTGGCCATGGGTGTTTTCGGTCTGGCCGAAATCATGAACAATCTGGCACAGAAAGAAAACCGGGTCGACATCACCGACAAAATCGGTGCACTGTACCCTAACGCTCAGGAATTGCGTGAAGCCGCACCGGCATGTATTCGCGGCACGCTGCTGGGTTCCGCACTGGGTATTTTGCCCGGCGGCGGCGCGGTACTGTCTTCGTTTGCATCCTACACGCTTGAGAAAAAGCTGTCCAAGAATCCTGAACGCTTCGGCAAGGGCCACCCGGCCGGTCTGGCGGGTCCTGAATCGGCCAATAACGCCGCTGCACAGACGTCGTTCATTCCGCTGCTGACGCTGGGTATCCCGGGTAATGCCGTGATGGCGCTGATGGTGGGTGCCATGACGATTCACAACATTCAGCCTGGTCCGCAGGTGATGTCCAGCCACCCTGAATTGTTCTGGGGTCTGATCACCTCCATGTGGATCGGTAACCTGATGCTGGTGATTCTGAACCTGCCGCTGATCGGCCTGTGGGTCAAACTGCTGAAAGTGCCGTACCGTGTGCTGTTCCCCGCTATCGTGTTGTTTTGTACCGTCGGCGTCTACTCGCTGAACTACAACGTGTTCGATATCTATATCATGGCGGCATTCGGTGTGATCGGTTATATCTGGAGCAAACTGAAATGCGAAGGCGCACCTTTGCTGCTCGGTCTGGTACTGGGCCCGATGATGGAAGAAAATTTCCGTCGCGCCCTGTTGCTGTCGCGCGGTGATTTTACAACCTTCGTGACGCGTCCTCTGTCCTTGTCATTGCTGGTATTCGCTTTGGCGCTTGTGGTTCTGGTGGCGCTGCCTTCGATTCGCAAGAAACGCGAGGAAACGTTCGTAGAGGAAGACTGATGCACTGACGGATGGATCGCTGCGGCGGCCTGTCCTGGAGCATTTACTGAGCCCCACGCCGATCACGGCCTGGGGCGTTTTTATTTGACAGCTCACTTTCGCGACAGCACCCTGATGCAGTCAGATTGACATCGTTTTGAAACACAACAATTAAAAAAACATCTAACATATCGTCCATCGGGCATCGCTGACCATAACGCCTGGACGCTGTTTATCGACAGCGGGACGTTATGACTCTCGTTTTCGCTTTCCTGCAGCCTGCCCGCCCGATGCTCGCGACGAAGTCCGGCCGGGCCGCGGGAGCTTCGTTATTCAGGAATTACGTTATGTTTTTACAGTCCCTCTTTGCCGCTTATTTTCGCGGCAATCTGGTCCGTCAGATTCTGATCGGCCTGGTCCTCGGTATCGCATTTGGTCTGTTTTTGCCCCAGGCGGCGCAAAACAGTGCCATCATCGGTACGTTCTTTACCGGCGCGCTCAAAGCGGTTGCCCCGGTCCTGGTCTTTGTCCTCATTGTGTCTGCCATCGCGCAGCACCAAAGCGGCACCAAAGTCCATATCAAACCCATTCTGTTTCTGTATATCCTGGGTACCTTCGCTGCCGCGCTGGTAGCAGTGCTGGCCAGCTTTGCCTTTCCCACTACGCTCACCCTGACAGAGAGTCAGGTGACACAAAATGCGCCAGCCGGTATCGCACAAGTGCTGCGCACGCTGTTTCTCAATCTGATTGACAATCCGGTCAACGCCATTTTATCGGCCAACTACATAGGGATTCTGAGCTGGGCTATTCTGCTGGGTTTGGGTCTGCGTCACGCCAATGATGGCACCAAGTCTGTCCTGAGCGACGCAGCGCAGGCAGTCACCAACGTCGTGCGCTGGGTGATTCGTCTGGCGCCGTTCGGCATTTTCAGTCTGGTCGCCGCGACGATTGCGACCACTGGCCTGGGCGAACTGCGGGCGTACGGGCAATTGGTGCTGGTATTGGTCGGCAGCATGCTGGTGGTCGCCCTGGTGCTCAATCCGCTCATTGTGTTTCTGAAAATTCGTCGCAACCCGTACCCGCTGGTCATCCGATGCCTGGTGGAAAGCGGCGTCACGGCGTTTTTCACTCGAAGCTCGGCGGCCAACGTGCCGGTCAACCTGTTGCTGTGCAAAAAATTGGGGCTGCATGAGGATACCTATTCCGTGTCCATTCCGCTGGGCGCTACGATCAATATGGCCGGCGCCGCTATCACCATCAGCGTTCTGACTCTGGCTGCAGTTCATACGCTGAATATTCCGGTGGATCTGCCGACCGCACTGCTGCTCAGCATTCTGGCCACCATCGGCGCTTGCGGTGCATCGGGCGTGCCCGGTGGATCACTGCTGCTGATTCCCATGGCTTGCAGCCTGTTCGGCATCAGCAACGATGTAGCCGCCCAGGTCATTACCGTCGGGTTTATCATCAGCGTCGTGCAGGATTCGTGCGAAACAGCGCTCAACTCTTCTACCGATGTGCTGTTTACGGCGGCCGCCGATCTGGCCGCAAGCGAACAACAAGCAGACAGCCGGAAAGCGGTGGTCTGATGCCGGTCTGCCTTCAGGCTGAATCCAACCAGGCCTATCGGGCCTGAGATATCTGCGAGACCGATAAGCCCTATAAGGGCCACAGGCCAACAAGACCTGCCAAAGCCAGAGACAGGAGGCTCATTGTCCCGGCAATGAGCCGCTTTTTTTATATCGTTATTTTGTCATGAAACGGTCATGGGGGAATCGCAGGCCGACTCGGGCAAAGCGCCCCGTTGGGCATGAATCTCAGTCCAGATCGATTTGCACGTCAGCGCGTTCGGCCGCCACGGCCCTGAAGATATCCAGCAGCCCTTCATAATACAGTTCACCCAGCTCGATGGCGCTGCTCGCATGGTTGTACCAGACAATCTTATAAGGTCCTTTGACATCGGTACTCAAACTGTCGTATAGCGCGTCCAGATTGCGTCCAAAGTACTGGGGCAAATGCAGCGACATCTGCAACTGGTCATAAACATCATCAATAGAATGAATATGGGTCAATTCGCAGACACGGACCGCCGGAGGCGCAATGCGCACGGTTTTCATTCGGCGGCGTTTGGAGGTTCTCATTGACATGCGGGTACCTTGTGAAATGTCTCATAATGATCGACGGTCACATACTGCTGTCCTGACTGGCTGAAAACCAGCCGCTTGGCGTTGCGCTTTTTGCCACGATAATCCAGGTCGGCTTCTTTCCACTGTCCCTGGGGCAAACGCCGTTCAAAGTTACCGAACCGGTCACCGCCAATGGATTTACCACGCAGGGCGGCAATGTCGGAAAAATAGCGGCCAGGCGACCAGCCCGCCTCCCGTGCCTGTCTCTTGGTCACAAAATAGCCGGGCAGTTGCTGTTGACGGGCCAGCGAGCGCACAATATCGGATAACTGAGCCGGATCAATGCGTCCCCCCAGCGTTTTCTTGTTGAAGATATCCAGCACAATCTCGCATCGATCTCCTGCGGTCGGGGAAAAGGCAATGCCTTTAAACGATGCCGAGGCCGTGGTGGGGGCAGACGACCCCATGGCGCCAGCCGGTACGCTGAAGGCAAGTAACAGGATCAACAGTAACCGTTGCATTTGACCACTCGCAAACATGTTTTCGGTGACCAAAGTGTAGCCTATTGTCTTGACGGAATGAGGAAAATCTGCCAGCAGAATTGATACATTTTGAACAAGCCAACTTTTCATAGCACGGCCGTCAAAATTGGTTTAATGTTGCGACTGTTGTCGTCTTCTGCTGATTACACCGCTGTAACCTAAATTTTTCATGTCAAATTTCTCTTCACACGACCCCGAGCCAACGCCGAACGAGCCTGCGCCAGCAACCCACATCATGTTGCAGCGCCGTTTTGCACCCTATTTCTGGACCCAAATATCGGGCGCGGCCAATGACAATCTGTTCAAGTTCGCGGTCACGATCATGCTGACCTATCATTTGTCGGTCAGCTGGCTGCCACCCGAGATGGCGGGCGTGGTCATCAACGGCATGTTTATCATTCCATTCCTGCTGCTGTCAGCCGTCAGTGGACAAATGTCCGATAAATTTGAAAAAGCACGCTTCATGCGCTGGATCAAGACGGCTGAAATTGTCATTATGGTCGTCGCAGCGTTCGGACTCATCTATCAGCAGGTCTATGTTCTGCTGCTGTGCGTGCTGCTGATGGGGATTCATTCCACCGTATTCGGCCCGGTGAAATTTGCCTATCTGCCCCAGGTGTTTCACGGCACAACGCTGGTCAGCGGCAATGGATGGGTTGAAATGGGCACATTCGTGGCGATTTTGCTGGGTAATATGGCCGGCGGATTCCTGGCTGGCATCGAGGGCGTGGGCTACTACTATGTGGCGGCCAGTTGCGTGGTCATCGCAATCGCCGGACGTTTTTTTTCGGGAATGGTGCCGCCCACCCGTATTTCATCGCCCGAACTGGAACTGGACTGGAATCCTGTGGGCGGCACAATCGCAAACTTGAAGTATGCCTTCCACGATCTGCATGTGTTCAAAAGCATTCTGCTGATCAGCTGGATGTGGTTCTTTGGCGCGGTCTATCTGAATATATTCCCGGTCTTTGCCAAGGAAATTCTGCGTGGTGACGAGCAGGTGGCGACCCTGCTGCTGGGTGTCTTTTCAATCGGGGTCGGTTTCGGTTCTGTTCTTTGCGGATGGATAGGCAAAAAAGGACTTAACGTCCTGAAGCTGGTTCCCATTGGCGCAGCCGGCATGACCGTGTTTTCCATCGGACTGTATTTTTCGACCGACCACCTTCACTCAAGCCATTTGCTGACCTTGCACGAATTTGTCACGCTGCCGTCGAACTGGAAACTGATCGCCGGCCTGTTTCTGCTGAGCATGTCTGCCGGGTTATACAGCGTTCCCCTCTATGTACTGATTCAGCAGAAGACGCCGAAAACGCACTCTGCCCGCGTGATCGCGGCCAACAATATCATGAATGCCATTTTTCTGGTCGCCAGTTCCGTCATCACCGGCCTGTTGATCGCCTATAGCACGATTCCGCTGATTGTTCTATTCCTGGGCATTGCCAACGCAATCTTCGTGATTCTGGTTATGCGCTCGGATCATTCTTACATTACTGAAATGCGCGAGCCGATGGAATAATTCGCAAATCTGCGCACTCGCCCGAGAAGGAGCCTATATGATTGACCGTCCTCGCCGCCGGCTTCTCGCCGGCATTCTTGCCCTGTCGGGCCTGCTGAGCGCGTGTCAGACACCGGTTGTACCCGAGCCGCGCGCCGCTGTCCCGACCAAAGCAGTGGCACGAGGCGATATTCTTTGGCATTTCGTGCATGACCAGTGCGTGCCGAATGCGCTGGCGGGAAAAAATCCGCCCCTGCCATGCATCAAAGTTGACCTGGATAATCGCTATGTCATTTTCAAGGACAAAAACGGCCCCCTGCAATATCTGCATATGCCGACCGAACATGTAACCGGACTGGAAGATCCGCGCGTAGCCAACGCTTCACGCACGCGGTATTTTGCCCAGGCCTGGCACAACCGCGACTATATGGACCGCCTGCTCGGCAGGCCTGTCCCGCTGCAGGATTATTCCCTGACGATCAATTCAAAAACGGGCCGCAGCCAGAACCATTTGCATATTCATATTTCCTGCGTTCGCCCTGTGCTGCGCGATCGGCTGACTGCCCGACACACAAATTTCAACTCCAGCTGGCAACCTGTACCTGGCGGTATTGGTGGCCATGACTATCGGGTGCGCACGATATCCCTGGAAGAACTGACCTCGCCCGGCGCGATCGCACTGACAACCCGTACCCTGGCAGGTGCAAAACGCCACATGGATCAGCTCAGCCTTGCCCTGTACCCCTTGTCCGAACGACGATTTCTGCTCTTTGCGACACAGGGCATAGGCGCCTCGGCCGAGGGCGACTTCCAGGATCATCGCTGCCCGCAGTTACTGGCAACGCAATAGCCCAATCATCGGGCAAGGCAGCAGGCCACGCACTGGGCGATGCAATAGAGCGCTCAATAGGCCATCAAAGGGCCACAGCCCGCTCTTTCGCTGTCCTGTCTGTGGCCTGAACGGGCCGATTTGTGACAGATTCGATCGCTGGCAACGGTCAGACTCCTATTCGTATAATTTCGTAAATATGTTTATGCGTTACCGAATTTTCCGACCAGGGGAAATAAGATATAGTATATTGATTCGTTAAAGTCAGGAACGGCCCTTTGAACCCGTTCGCACGCGTAAGGATATACATGAAATCGTTCATAAAGTTGCTCATTTTGCTGGCGGTCGCAGCAGCCATTGCGTTTGGAGCGTGGAAAATTATTGAGACAACACTTTTTAATGACGACGATGTCGAACCCCCCCAGCAGTCGGAGCTCCATCAGCCGCCTCCCCAGCCCGCGCCTCCTCCAAAGCAGGAAGACCCGTACCAGAATGCCCAGGGCGACGATGCCAGTAGCGACACCGCCCCCAGCACCCTGACATGTGGCGACGCCAGCAAAATTATCGGCAATCTTTACGATATGCGGGTTAATGGCAAAACCCAGGAAGAGGCCAACGAAGCGGTCAGCAATAATGACAGCATTCCTGATGAGCGCGTCTCGTCTTTCATTGAATTTGTCGAGTTGTTGTGGACCACGCCCAAGGCAAAAATCACAGACAAATCCCGGTTTATCAAGGACTTTTCTGCCAACTGCGAGAAGCTGATGCAGGCACCTGCCCCTGCAGCGGGTGTGCCACAAAAGCCTGCAGGGCAATAAAGGCGACATTGACGGCGGTATTGACCCCGTTACCCTGAGGACAGCGTCGCTCCCGGGGGTGCTGGCCTAAAGAAGTGATGAGCGTGCGCGGGCCGAGCCAGGTCAGGGGCTGCTCACCGCGTTTGCGGGTTCGCCCTGCCCATTTGGCGTGTCGATATTCTGATATCCCATATTGATTTGCGAGGCGACCCGGTCAATAGATCGTGCCGGCAGAAAAGAATGGGCCTGTGCCAGTGGCCAGCATATCTCGAAAATCCGCAGCCGATATTTACCCTGAAGCAGATCCCCTTTTTCCAGTTCCGGATAAATGGCCGACAGAAGTTTGACTTCAGCGCTAGATACACGCCGTACAACGTGATGCGCCCGCAATTGTTGCGGATGGGTCAGACCGGCCGCCTGCAGCAGTTCGGCCAAAGCTTCAATTGAATTACGATGAAAATGCCTGACCCGATCAGCCTTATCGGGCACCACGACCGCTCGCTGCCGTGACGGATCCTGGGTGGCCACGCCCGATGGACATTTGTCGGTATGGCAGGCTTGCGCCTGGATACAGCCAATCGAAAACATGAAGCCACGCGCGCTATTACACCAGTCTGCGCCCAATGCCAGCGTCCGCAGCATATCGAAAGCCGAAATAATTTTACCCGACGCACCGATCTTAATGCGCTCGCGCAGCCCGGCGCCGATCAGCGCATTGTGTACCATCCGGAGTGCTTCCTTGAGCGGCACCCCCATATGGTCGACGAACTCCACGGGTGCCGCGCCGGTACCACCTTCGGATCCATCCACCACGATAAAATCAGGCGTAATATCAGTCTCCAGCATGGCCTTGACAATGGCAAACCACTCCCAGGGGTGACCGACACACAGTTTGAATCCCACCGGCTTGCCGCCGGACAACTCACGCAGACGCCGGACAAACTGCAGCAGTTCCACGGGCGTTGAAAAAGCCGAATGCGCTGACGGAGAATCACAGTCGACGCCGGGCGTGACGCCCCGTACTTCGGCGATTTCCGGCGTCACCTTTGCCCCGGGCAGAATGCCGCCATGCCCGGGCTTGGCACCCTGGGACAATTTGATTTCAATCATTTTGACATTGGGTAGCGTGGCCTTTTTCGCAAAGGCGCTTTCGGAAAAATGACCGTTCTCATCCCGGCAGCCAAAATAACCGGAACCAATATTCCAGATCAGATCACCCCCTTCTTCCAGATGATATTTGCTGATTCCCCCCTCGCCGGTATCATGGGCGAAACCGCCGGCTTTCGCGCCACGGTTCAGGGCGCGGATCGCGTTGGCGGATAAGGCACCAAAACTCATCGCCGAAATATTGAATACCGATATGTCATAAGGTTGACTGCACTGCCCTTGGCCCACCAGGATCCGGAAATTTCGATCCGGAATATGGCTTGGCACCATGGAATGATTCACCCACTCGTAATCTTCGCGATACACATTTTCGATCGTGCCGAACGGGCGCTTGTCGATCTGCTGCTTGGCCCGTTGGTAGACAATGGAACGCTGCGCTCGCGAAAACGGCAAGGTATCAGTGTCGCTTTCGATGAAATACTGGCGCATTTCGGGACGGATAAATTCAAGCAGAAAGCGCATATTGCCAATCACAGGATAGTTACGCTTGATCGAATGGCGCTCTTGTATCAGGTCATAAATGCCCAGCAGGGTCAGCATCAGACAGACAATGGCCGCGACATACCAGCCTGGCGCGCCGATTGCACCCAGAACCAGAAATACGACTGAGCCAAAAATAACGAGGAAAAACGCCAGAAAGCGCACATGAAATAACGAAGGCATCGCACACCTATTTATCAAGACTGAACAACCAAAGATTACGATAGCTTTGTGACAACGCAAAAAATGATGGTCGTAAAAAACCCCGCGATAAACGCGGGGTGATCATACTTGCGTCAATGATTGACCGACAGCAGGTATTATTTTGCAGCTGTTTTGGGCGCAATCGCCTCGACAACGGAACCCGCAACCTGGTCGTCACGTACCATGAAGAGGAAATCGTTGTTCTGACGAATACCGGTCAGAGAAGCCAGTTGGCCGCCAACCGTAGTTGCGTAACCCTGTTCCTTGGGCGCTGCATTCAGAGCGGCTACGCCTGCAGGATTGAGGGACAATTTGACAAACGAACGACCCTGGCTGTCACGAACGCGATCAACGCTGGTCAGATTGGCGCGCGTAATGATCGGCGTTTTGCTGACATAAATGGTCTGTTTCTCACTCAGCTTAACAGGACGATAACTTTTGATGACTTTGTCAGAAGCCAGGAACACATCAACTGCCGTACCTTGTGCGGCGGGTGTTTGTGCTGTGCTGCCGGGTGTGCTTTCGGTCCCCGTCTTCATTGTGTTACAACCGGCCAGAATGGCAGCCAGCGGAAGCACAACCAACGCAACTTTTCTGGATAATTTCATAGTATTTTCCTAATTAAAACGGATTTGAGAACAACTTCGCGTAAAGCTGTCCTTTTACGTTACAACATATTCAGACAAAAAACAACGTGCAGTTGTTATCAAGCCTCAATAATGAACAGCAGCGCAACGGTAAAACGACAGCCATAAATGCGGAAGGCACCCGGCTTTTATTTTTTGCCGCGAATAATATCAGCCGCCGTTTTGGCATTGTTCAGCGTCGCCATAGGCAACAGCAGAACACCATCGTCGACGGCGCCAGGCGAGGCGATTGTTGTTGAAAACACGGAATCATTCAGACTGGCCAGTACCATTTTACCTTTGGCGATCTTGCCTGTAATTTCGGCATTCAGCTTGCGTGTACCTTCCGGCGTCAAACGCAGCCCGAGCGCCGGACGATCCCCCGCCTTGGTCACAAACACTTTTTTGACATCGGTACTCGTCAGAATCGGGCCGACAGCAAGATAGGTTTGGGCACCCACTTGAAGTGGGGTGGTTTTTGCAGGCACAACCTTGGTCGTTTTCTTGCCAGGTGCGCCGGTGCGGATCGTGGTTTTCGGCTGTTCAGTCGAGCCAACATAAATTTCCAGGTTACCGGCGCCGGTTCTTTGCACCCCTGCCGAGGTACTGCCCGGACGCGCTTCTGTTGCCGGAACGGTTCCCGACGTATCTTTCTTTTCAAAAACACTGCATCCAGCAAGCGCTGCCATCACTGCAGCGACGGTCACAACGGTGGTTAGTTTCATAGTTTGCCTTTCAGATATAGATAAAAAATGCTGCATAAACAAGAGACAGAATCCTTCGCCTGCCTAATTTAATCATTAAAGCCGGGTAAATTCATTGCAAAATGTGAATGTAGCGGTTTGTTTGGGTAAAGGATTGCAAAGTGTGGGGCAAAACCGGAACGAAGTGCCACAACGATGGCACCTGCTCTTACGGTTCGGCAGATTTAATGAAAATAGCCGCGACATTTATCGCTATCGGACAAATTAATGGTATTGGTTCCCGGCACCAGCCGGACCTTTTTGGCCAGCAGACCGCCATACTGAACGGCGCCGGAAAAAGGCTTGGTATCCATCCAGTACAGACGCGTGGTCAGATAGTATTCGCCGGAGGGCACATTGGTAAACGCATACTGGCCAAAGGAATTGGTTTTGGACGCATAGGCTCTGGCCGCATAGCGCGGGTCGGGTTTGCCCTTCAGAATATGCCCGCGACGGCACACCGCATCGAACCATTGATTGCTCATGGCCGATACCGGATTGAGCACCACGTCGACATACCCGCCACTGCGTTCACCGCCATTGATGGCGTCATAAATGAAAGTGCGCCCCACCAGCATGGTCGGCTGACCGACGGGCACGGCATACGCGCTTTCGTTGTAATCCATACGCACGACCTGCTTGCGCGGGGAGTGGCTCAGGGAAGGATCCCGGCCGCCCGTTTTTGTTGACGAGCACCCTGCCAGCACTGCGGCTGCAATGATCGCCGACATGACTTTGATTGAACGAGACATAAATACCTATGCGGTAACCTGTTTAAGTAGTTTGCTTATCATAGAACAACTTGGTGCCGATTTCACATCAAATGATAGAATAACTGTAAAGTTCGGGCTATGGCAATGGTGATAGTCGCCAACATTCAGGAAAGTACACGTGGAAAAAATCAGGGTCTGGGATCTGCCATTGCGATTGTTTCACTGGGCGCTTGTCGTCTGTGTGCTGGGCGCTTATGCCTGCGTCAAATCCGCCGGCATCACCGAAGGATGGCTGTCCGAAACCGGCCTGGACTGGATGACATGGCATTCGCGATTCGGCTACGGTGTACTCACCCTCATCCTGTTTCGCCTGATCTGGGGGCTCTTCGGTCCGCGCTACGCACAATTTCGTCATTTTATAACCGGCCCCACACGCGTCCTGACATATTTGCGCAACCCGTCTCAAGTGATCGGCCATAACCCGCTGGGAGCATGGTCAGTCGTTGCCATGCTCGCAGCTTTCGGGCTGCAGGCAGTCAGTGGCCTGTTCGCCAGCGACGATATCCTATTTGACGGTCCGCTAAGCTCCCTCAATCCGACGCTCAGCCGCATATTCAACTCACTGCATCATGCCAGCGAATGGGTTCTTATTTCACTTGTAATATTACATCTGTGTGCAATTATCTATTACACGCTATTTCGCCGACAGCCGCTGCTGCGGGCAATGGTTACCGGCGACCTGCCTGTCACCCGGGATCATCACGCCGGCGCTGTTGAACCGGCACTGGACAACGCGCCGGTCGCCCTGAGGGCGGTAATCATACTGCTGGCATGCGCCGCACTGGTTTTCTGGATATCACAATACTGATATCAGTCGTCCTTGCGGTAATTATCATGGCAGGCTTTACAGCTTTGCCCGACCCCGCCGAAAGCAATCTTTATTTTTTTCATATCCCCGGATTGAGCCTCGGTTGCCAATTTATCCACCGCAACCAGCATTTTGTCTTTTGCCTTATTAAAGCCTTCCGGATCGGTGAATACTTCGTCTTTGGCATCGCCGCCTTCAGTGCCTTTATAAAAGGCCTCGAACGGAAGCGGCGCCAGTGTCTTGAGCAGGCTGGCGTATTTGATGAACGCTTCCTTCTCGTAGGGCTGTTCACCCTTGACCATATGGCCCATGCGCTTGAAGTTATCACCAATGAATTCCATGCCATGATGTCGATAGTGGCGGGCTTCTTCAGGTTTGAGAAACTCAGCATGCGCCGTCATTGACAGTACGGCCATACAGGTTGCTGCAGCAATCACCAACGATACTTTCTTCATGTCTTACGCTCCTGGAAAATCAGAATGCTTATCATAGCGCAAACAAGAACCACTGTACGATAGCGCAAAACAAAAAACAGCCGGTGACACACCGACTGTTTACCAAATGCATCACATAGACCCGGCACGCATGACCGGCTGCTCTGACATCCACGACACGTCACTCAGGGCGTGCATTCTCGCGGACAATCGCGTTCAGACTTGGCCGGCCAGTTCTGCCGCCAGGCCGATATAGCTGCGCGGCGTCATCTGCAACAGCCGTTGTTTGGCGTCTTCGGGCAGCGCCAGGCCTTCGATAAATTCCCGCAAGGCCTCTTGCGTGATCCCGCGACCCCGCGTCAGCGCTTTCAATTGTTCATAGGGTTCAGGCAGCCCGTGACGGCGCATGACAGTCTGCACCGGTTCAGCCAGGACCTCCCAGCACTGATCAATATCGCGATCGATGGATTGGGGATTAAGCTCCAGCTTGCCCAGGCCTTTGTTGCAGGAATCCCAGGCCACCATGCAATAGCCCAGGGCGACACCCAGGTTACGCAGTACCGTGGAATCGGTCAGATCACGCTGCCAGCGGGATACGGGCAGTTTCTCTGACAGATGTTTGAGCACGGCATTGGCCAGCCCGATATTGCCTTCGGAATTTTCAAAATCAATGGGGTTGACTTTATGCGGCATGGTGGAAGAGCCCACCTCGCCTTCACGCAGGCGCTGTTTGAAATAGCCCAGCGCGATATAACCCCAGATATCCCGATTGAAATCGAGCAGGATGGTATTGGCGCGGGCAATCGCATCAAACAGTGCCGCCATCCAGTCATGCGGCTCGATCTGGATCGTATAAGGATTCTGAGTCAACGACAGGGAGGTCAATACGCCTTTGCTGATTGCGGGCCAGTCCAGTTTCGGATACGCAGAATAATGTGCGTTGTAATTGCCGGTCGCACCGTTCAGTTTAGCCAGCGGTGTAACGGCACCGATGGCGGCAATGGCATTTTCCAGGCGTGCAGCAACGTTGGCAAATTCCTTGCCCATCGTCGTCGGACTGGCCGGCTGGCCGTGGGTCCGCGCCAGCATGGGTTGCCGTGCAAACTGACGGGCGTAGTCCTTCAGCACAGCAAGCAAACCCTGCAAGGTCGGGACAATGACCTGATCACGCGCACGTGTCAGCATCAAGGCGTGCGAAGTATTGTTGATGTCTTCGGAGGTGCAGGCAAAGTGAATAAATTCTGCCGCAGCCGATAATTCCTCGTTGCCCGCCGCCTTCTCTTTCAGCCAGTATTCCACAGCCTTGACATCGTGATTGGTTTTTTTCTCGATATCCTTGATGCGTTGTGCATCGGCCTCGCTGAAATTGTCGACCCAACTGCGCAGCGCCTGCAACGCCTCGGGTGAAAAAGCCGGCAATTCGCTCAGACCGGCCTGTGATAACGCAATCAGCCAGGACACTTCGACTTCCACCCGATGCGCCATGAAGCCCGCTTCGGACAGATAAGGACGCAACGAGGCGCCACGCGAGGCATAACGGCCATCCAGCGGAGAGAGCGCATTGAGAGGAGTAATCGAATCTGAAATATTCATAATGAACCAGGAGAAAAAGAAGAATAAAAGTTACAGGCTGGCACGCAGTGCGCCAGGATCAGACGATAATGCCGCCGCCCAGGCAAATATCACCATCATAAAGAACACTGGACTGGCCGGGCGTGACGGCCCACTGCGCCTGAGTAAATCGCAAATGCAATTGCGCGGGAGTGTCTGGATGAACCAGCTCGCAGGCCGCATCTGCCTGACGATAGCGTGTTTTGGCACCGTAGCGCCCTACCGCCGGTGCGTGACCCGCTACCCAGCTGACATCGTCGGCCAGCACGTCATGCTGCAGCAACCAGGGATGGTCATGACCCGATACCACGTACAGAATATTATTTTTCAGGTCCTTGCGCGCCACATACCAGGCGTCGGCAACGCCATCATCATTCTGGCGGCCTTTGACCCCGCCAATGCCCAGGCCCTTGCGCTGGCCCAAAGTATAAAATGCCAGACCGTGATGCTCACCCACCTGCTGGCCGTCATCGGTCAGAATCGGGCCAGGGTTGGTCGGCAGATAGCGGTTGAGAAATTCGCGAAACGGCCGCTCGCCGATAAAGCAGATGCCGGTGGAGTCTTTTTTGGCCGCGTTGGGCAGGCCCAGTTTATGGGCAATTTGACGCACCTCGGTCTTGTCCATCTCGCCCAGCGGAAACAGGGCCTTGGACAATTGCGCCTGATTGAGGCGATGCAGGAAGTAGCTTTGGTCTTTGCTGGCGTCGCGCCCTTTGAGTAATTGATAGGCGGTGGCGCCCTCCTGCTGCACGGCGCGTACGCGGGCATAATGCCCGGTGGCAATATAATCGGCCCCCAGGGTCAGGGCGTGATCCAGAAAGGCCTTGAACTTGATTTCCGCGTTACAGAGCACGTCTGGATTGGGCGTGCGCCCGGCCGAGTACTCCCGAAGAAATTCGGAAAAGACACGGTCCTTATAATCGGCCGAAAAATTGACGGCCTCGATGTCAACCCCCACCAGATCGGCAACGCTGGCGGCGTCCAGCCAGTCCTGGCGGGTCGAGCAGTATTCGGAATCGTCGTCGTCTTCCCAGTTTTTCATGAAAAGACCGACCACATCGTAGCCCTGCTCTTTGAGCAGCCAGGCGCTGACCGACGAGTCGACGCCGCCCGACATGCCGACCACGACACGAGGTTTTACAGAAGTTTGTTCAGTCATGGGCGACATTTTACCGCCCCGGCTGTAAAAACGGGGGAATCCGGGCGATCTAGGCGCTTAATGCCTCATCCACCACTTCCACCCAGTGGCGCACCGGGGTGGGCGTGCCCGTTTGCAGATGGGACATGCAACCCATATTGGAGGTAATAATGACCTCGGGCTGGGCCTGGTCGATCGCGGCAAGCTTGCGGTCGCGCAGTCCCGTGGCGATCTGCGGCTGCAAAACGGAATACGTGCCGGCCGATCCGCAGCACAGATTGGCCTCCCCGAACGCCTTGAGGCCAAATCCCAGTTCTGCAAGCATGGACTCAGTCAGGGGTCGCAGGCCCTGCCAGTGCTGCAGCGTGCAGGGCGGGTGAAACGCCACCCGCTGTGGTAACGGCTTTTTGAACCTGGCTTTCAGACGGGCCGCTTCGGGTGCGATCAATTCTGCAATATCTTTGACATGCTGAACCAGGTAACGGGCTTTTTGCGCATACTCAGGCTCATTGCGAAGGTAAAACGGGTACTCCTTGACGAAGGCACCACAGCCCGATGCATTCATAATAATGGCTTCCACCTCACCCGATTCCAGCAGCGGAACCCAGGCGTCGATATTGCTTTTCATTTGGGCGACACTGTTCTGCACCTTGTCCAGGTGGAAATTGACGGCACCACAACACGTCTGGCGAGAGATATCGACCGATGAAATGCCGGCCGCGTCCAATACCCGGATAGTAGCGGCATCGATGGACGGCATCAGCGCGGGCTGCACGCAACCGAGCGGCACCAGCACCCGGCGCTCGTGCCGGGTCTTGGGAATGGAGCCTGCGGGCCTGGATTCGGGCAGCTTGGCGGCCAGCGTGGCCGGCATGAAGGAGCGCAGCATGCGACCCAGTTTAACCGCCGGCGCAAAGGCTGAAGAGTTCAGCCCCGCCGCCAGCAGCGTACGACGCAGGCGATCCGTCGGCGTGCGCGGTACTCTGTCGGCCACCAGCTCACGCCCGATGTCCACCAGGTGTCCGTATTGCACCCCCGAGGGACAGGTGGTCTCGCAGTTGTGACAGGTCAGACACTGGTCCAGATGTTTCTGGGTAATGCTGGTGGGCTGGGCACCTTCGACAATTTCCTTGATCAGATAAATACGGCCGCGCGGGCTGTCGCGCTCGTCTCCGAGTATCTGATAGCTGGGACAGGTGGCCGAACAGAAACCGCAATGCACACATTTGCGCAGAATCGCATCGACTTCTTCGCCATAGCTGCTGTTTTTCGCCCAGTCGGCTAAATTGGTCTGCATGATACGTTAAATGTTCCTGAGTAACCGGTTCGAATAAAAAGTGCCCAGCGGATCAAGATTGCTCTTGAGACGGCGGGTAATACCGGCAACGCCATCACTCAACGGGTGAAATACGCCGTCGGCCGGCTGGCTGGTACCTGCGCCGGCACGAAACAGCGTGGCATGACCGCCACGCTGGGCTGCCGCATGACGGATATTGGTCACATCACTGACCTGACGCAGCCAGCGCTGCGCACCCCCCCACTCCACCAGCGGCATCGATTCATTCACGGGGTCGGCGAGCGGCGGCACACAGATTCGCCAGACCGTGTCGCTGAAGAACGGATGGGTATGTTCTCTTAACGAATGCCAGAGTGCCTGCGCCTGCGCCTCCTCGACAAGCTCGCCCCCCAGGACCTGGCGCGCCTGTTTGACGGCAGGCTCGGCGCCCGATACGCGCACATACAGCGCACCGTCCTGGGTATCATCCTGCGGGATCCACGATGCCGCGCTGATGCCCAGCGCCCGCGCCTGCCATTGTGCAAAACACTCAAATGCTTCACGCAAGGTGCAGTGACGCAGCAGCGTAATATTCGCGATCGACTTGGGAAGCACCTTGAAAGACACCTCCAGGATCGGACCAAACACCCCCATGGAGCCGGTCAGCAGACGCGACATGTCAAATCCCGCCACGTTCTTCATGACGGTGCCGCCAAAATGCAGTTCCTGTCCTTCGGCATTCATCAAGACTGTGCCCAGCACAAAATCACTGGCGCCACCCGCAGCCATGCGCCCCGGTCCTGCCAGGCCGGTTGCAATGGCGCCGCCAATCGTCGCCGCGTCGCCGAAATGCGGGGGCTCCCACGCCAGCCGCTGATTCTGTTCGTCAAGAACAGCTTCGATATCGCTTAGCAAGGTGCCGCAACGCGCGGTCATCACCAGTTCTGACGGTTCATAACTGCAGATGCCCGCGTAGGGGGTAACATCCAGCTCCACCAGCTGGTCGCTATGAGTGATGGCGTTGCCATAAAAAGCCTTGGTGCCCCCCCCGCGGATCACAATCTGCTTGCGCCCGGCCACAGCCGCCGCAATCTGTTCGGTCAGATCTTCTTTGATAAATTTCATATGCAATCTAGAAACGTTCGATGTCCGGGAAGGCAATCTGACCGCCATGTACATGCATGCGGCCATATTCGGCGCAGCGGTTCAGGGTCGGTATCTGTTTGGTCGGATTAAGCAGCATGTCGGGGTCAAAGGCTTTTTTGAGCGCACTAAACGCATCCAGCTCTTCACGCGAAAACTGCGAGCACATCTGGTTGATTTTCTCCAGCCCGACGCCATGCTCACCGGTCACCGTGCCGCCTACCCGGATGCACAGTTCAAGAATGTCGGCACCGAAATCCTCGGCACGGCGGACCGAGTCGGGATCGTTGGCGTCAAACAGAATCAGCGGATGCAAATTGCCATCGCCGGCATGAAAGACATTGGCACAGCCCAACTGGTACTTTTCTTCCATCTTGACCATTTCGCCCAGCACATGAGCCAGCTGGCTTTTGGGAATCGTGCCATCCATACAATAGTAATCGGGCGATACCCGGCCTGCCGCTGGAAACGCATTCTTGCGTCCGGCCCAGAAACGCAGGCGTTCCTGCTCTGACTGCGAAACCTGCAGGCGCGTGGCCCCGCAATCGGAAAAGACTTTTTCCATGCGACCGATCTCGTCCTGCACTTCGGCCTCGGTACCATCGGACTCACATAGCAAAATGGCTTCCGCCTCCAGGTCGTAGCCGGCGTTCACGAAAGGCTCGACCATATGGGTCGCACGCTTGTCCATCATTTCCAGGCCGGCGGGAATGATGCCCGAGCCGATGATGTTTTTGACCGCAACGCCCGCCGCCTCGACCGATGCAAAACTGGCCATGACGACACGGGCCAGTTGCGGCTTGGGAATGAGCTTGACTTTCACTTCGGTCACAATGCCGAGCATGCCTTCGGAACCGATGAAAGCGGGCAACAGGTTCAGGCCGGGCGCGTCAGGCGCATCGGCCCCCAGTTCAACGATATCGCCATCGATGGTGACGATGCGCAAACGAATGACGTTGTGTACCGTCAGGCCATATTTCAGGCAATGCACACCACCGGCATTCTCTGCAATGTTGCCGCCGATCGAACAGGCAATCTGGCTGGACGGATCCGGGGCGTAGTACAGATCGTACGCGGCCGCCGCTTCCGAGACGGCCAGATTGCGCACGCCCGGTTCAACAATGGCCGTTGCGGCCTGCGCATCAATGCGCTTGATCCGGTTCAGCTTGGAGACGCCCAGCAGCACGCCCTGCGAATGGGGCGTGGCGCCGCCCGACAGGCCGGTACCCGCACCTCGCGGCACGACGGGCACACTGAATTTCTTGCATGTTTTCAGGACATGAATGATTTGCTCTTCGTTTTCCGGAAGCACGACCAGTCCCGGCATGGCCTTGAACAGTGTCAGGCCATCGCATTCGAATGGCTTCTTTTCTTCGGGACGGGACAACACACAGTGCGCCGGCAGACCACGATGCAGTTCGGCAATCAGTTCAGAAAAATCTGTTGCGCTTTCTGCAGCCTGCGATGCATGTTGCAACTCGGCACTCACATCCATGACAACCCTTTTTTTGGACTTCAGTATAAACACTAAAGTATACTCCGCCGGCCCAAATACAAAAGCGTGATTAACCCTAATGATTGTTCACTCGCGCGATAAAGCAAAATGACATCGGGGCACATAATGGCCCCGATACATGCAACTGAAAAAGGCGCGCGGACACGTTGTCCGCGACATTGACCGGATCAGGTATTGATGTCTGTTTTCTGTTCCCGACGGGTACGCACCGCCTGGGCCAGCCGTTCCAGCACCTGCACTGAGGTATCCCAGCCGATGCAGCCATCGGTGATACTCTGGCCGTAAGTCAGCTCGACACCTTCTTTCAGATCCTGGCGTCCGGCAACCAGGTGGCTTTCGATCATGACACCGCAAATGCGATGGTCGCCCGCTTCGATCTGGCGTGACACATCGTCAATCACCAGAGGCTGATTCTCATATTTTTTGTTGCTGTTGGCGTGGCTTGCATCAATCATGATGCGACTGGGCAAACCGGCCTTGGACAACTGCTCGGACATAATGTTGATATTTTCGGCATCATAATTGGGTGCTTTGCCGCCGCGCAGGATGACATGACAATCGTCATTACCCGTGGTGGAGACGATGGCCGAATGCCCGCCTTTGGTGACGGACAGAAAATGATGAGGCTGTGATGCTGCGTTGATCGCGTCAATTGCAATCTTGATATTGCCATCGGTTCCGTTCTTGAAGCCTACCGGGCAGGACAGGCCTGAAGCCAGCTCACGATGCACCTGGCTTTCGGTAGTACGTGCACCGATTGCGCCCCACGACACCAGGTCAGCAATATATTGCGGTGTGATCATATCAAGGAATTCGCAGCCGGCCGGCACGCCATGCTCATTGACTTCGAGCAGCAATTCGCGAGCCAGTCGCACGCCCTTGTTAATATTGAAACTGCCGTCCAGGTCCGGATCATTGATCAATCCTTTCCAGCCCACGGTCGTACGCGGCTTTTCGAAATAAACTCGCATGACGATTTCCAGATCCTCGCTGAAACGGTCACGTTGTTCCTTCAGACGTTTGACATATTCGCGGGCAGCAGCCGGATCGTGAATCGAGCATGGACCGATAATGACCACCAGCCGATCATCGCGCGCGTGCAAAATACGATGGATGGCCTCGCGGGTATCGTGCACCAGACTGGACACCTGAGTGGAACAGGTAAATTCACGCATTAGATGGGACGGCGGACTCAGTTCTTTAATTTCTCGGATACGTAAATCATCAGTATTGTAGGACACGGAAAACTCCAGGTAGATCGTTAATCAATGGGTCGAATCGGCAAACCAGTCCGCTGCGCCCTGCAGTGCCGGAAAACAAAAAAGGCCACCAGATATTGGCGGCCTTTTGATGTTTTGTAGCTTCTTGCAGCTTTCGCTAAGTACGCAACGTCCTTTCCTCCGCCTATCGCGTCGAAAATGTAAAATAAAAATAGAAAAAAACGTGGCTGACTTGTTTCATAAAGGCAATCCTAGCACAGCTTTTTGCGCAGCAACATATCTAGCCGGGGCAAATTGAAAAATATTTCCAGACTGTGCCAGCCCCGCCACACATTGCTGCCCAGTCAGACAGCATGCAGGCGGGAACCGTCAACCACTTGCTCAGGCCGTTCCGCCGACGGTCAGGCCGTCCATGCGGATGGTCGGCATGCCAACCCCGACCGGCACGCTCTGGCCTTCCTTGCCACACGTGCCCACACCGGAGTCCAGCGCCAGATCATCGCCGATCATGGACACTTTATTCATGGCATCGGGGCCGTTGCCGATGAGCGTGGCACCCTTGACCGGATAAGTAATGCGCCCGTTTTCGATCATATAGGCTTCGCTGGCCGAAAAAACGAACTTGCCGCTGGTAATGTCCACCTGTCCGCCCCCGAAATTGACGGCGTACAGACCTTTTTTCACGGAACTGATGATGTCCTGGGGATGATGATCGCCGCCCAGCATAAAAGTATTGGTCATGCGCGGCATGGGCAGATGCGCATACGATTCGCGACGGCCGTTGCCGGTGACTCTGGTCTTCATCAGGCGGGCGTTGAGCGAATCCTGCATGTAGCCGCGCAAAATACCATCTTCGATCAGCACGTTGCGCTGCGTAGCGTTGCCTTCATCATCAACATTCAACGAGCCGCGCCGATCCTTGATCGTGCCGTCATCAATCACCGTGACCCCTTTTGAGGCCACGCGTTCTCCGATACGATCAGAAAAGATGCTGGAACCCTTGCGGTTGAAGTCACCTTCCAGGCCATGGCCGACCGCTTCGTGCAGCAGAATGCCGGGCCAGCCGGACCCCAGCACAACCGTCATTTCACCGGCGGGCGCATCGCGCGCCTCCAGATTGGTCAGAGCTTCATGAACGGCTTTGTCCACATATTCCTGCAACAAATCATCGGAGAAATAGTTCAGACCCAGCCGCCCGCCGCCACCGCCATGGCCCATTTCGCGCCGGCCATTACGCTCGACGATGACCGTCACGGACAGGCGCACCAGCGGGCGGATATCGGCAGCCAGCCGACCATCGCTGCCCACGATCATGACCACATCGTATTCGGAACCCAGTCCGGCCATAACCTGAATGACATGCGGGTCTTTGGCACGAGCAAGGGTTTCGACGCGGCCCAGCAAGGCGACTTTCTCGGTGGCCGGCATACCGGCAATCGGATCATCCTGGCCGTACAGATCGTGCGAACGGTTTTTGCCGTTGCCCACTACTTTCATGCGCCCTTCGCCCTGGCGCGCAATCGCCTTGACCGTGGCGGCCGATTCCATGAGGGCTTCCGGAGACAGCTTATCCGAATAGGCGAAAGCAGTTTTTTCGCCGGCCAGCGCCCGCACCCCTACCCCCTGGGAAATGGAAAAGCTGCCGGTCTTGACAATACCCTCTTCCAGGCTCCAGCTTTCGCTGCGCGTGTACTGAAAATACAGGTCGGCATAATCGACCTTGTGCGTGAAAATTTCGGCCAGCGCAGCTGCCATATGGTTTTCATTCAGATCCCACGGGTCCAGCAGCAGGGATTTTGCCGTTGCAACGGCCTGAAGATCGGATTCGATAGGTTTCATGTATGGATGTCTTTTAATCTTTTAAGGTTTCTTTATTGTAACGGGAGGCGCTGCGCCGGCCACATTACCTTTGTTGCGTTCAAACTCGACGGTGCGTACCCGGCCATTGCTGCCCGGGAACTGGTCAAACACGGATGCGGCCAGGTAAGGCATGACTTCGGGCAGACTGCGCTCACGCGAGTCAGCTACGGCGCTGGCGCGGAAAACTTCATTGCCATTCTGCTGCCTGTCGCGGATATAAACTGTCAGCGAGTAGCGGTTGTACGGCACGGGAACGGTCTGATAACGCGGCGCCATGGCAAACCCGACGCTGCTGTAAAACGGATTACCGTAATAGCCATAAGGGAAGCCCATGCCCAGACCGAAAGTCGGGTAAACATCATAATTGCCGGTTTCGCGCGTCACCAGTTGCTGTCGTACTTCGGTGCCTGTGGCAAAGCCCACTTCAAAACGGGCAGACTGTCGTCCCAGGGCTTCGGTCAGGCCGGTACGGAACATATTGTTGCGAATGTATCCCACGTACGTTGCCTGCTCCAGATTGCCCGCGCCACGATCGACAAACCGGTAATGCTGCCCGGCGGCACTCGCGGGCCATTGCTGAAATGACGTGACCTGCGTGGTAAATTCACTCGTTGTGGAGCAGGCGGTCAATGCCAACAGAAATAAACCAGTCAGCCCGACCCTCAAAAAACGGGGCTGTTGCAGATTTCGCATGCTTCTTTCTCCTGCCAAACACACCATGACCATTCACCGCTTCGCGCCGCCTGACATGCGCCGCAAACTGTACTTCAATTTTGACACAATTCCCCTTTTAAGGTTCCAATTTACGGTGAGCCTCTATAATTAACATAATATAAACGAATTGCCGTTTTTCAAGTGAACCGCGCCCGCCTTGCGGGGGTTCGCCTCCCGTTCACCAGCATTACAGTGACTGCCCATGCCTACCGACTCCCCCGAAAAAGATAACCATACCGTTTATCGCAAAGATTACCAGCCGTACCCCTTCAGTCTGGATGCCGTGGCGCTGGATTTTGAACTGGACGAAACCCGCACGGTCGTGAACTCAACGCTCACGTTCACCAGCAAAGACGCGGCACCGGCAGACCTGGTGCTTAACGCCGAAGACATCACGCTGGATGCCCTGCACCTGAATGGCCAGGCACTTGCCGCTGATACGTATACGCTGAGTGACACGCAATTGGTCATTCCGCAACTGAGCGGCTCATTCAAGGTGCAGGTTCGCACCGTCATTGATCCCTCGGCCAATTCGCTTTTCATGGGGCTGTACAAATCGGGCAGCGGCTTTTTTACCCAATGCGAAGCGGAAGGCTTTCGCCGTATTACCTATTTCCCTGACCGCCCCGATGTCATGAGTATCTATACGGTGACCCTGTCGGGCGACAAGGAAAAATACCCGTATCTGCTTTCCAACGGCAATCTGGTGTCATCACAGGATCTGCCCGATGGTCGCCATCAAGTCGTATGGCACGACCCATTTCATAAACCCAGCTATCTGTTCGCCCTGGTCGCAGGCGATTTCGATATCCGCGAAAAGACCGTCCAGACCCGCAATGGGCGTGACGTTTTGCTGCAAATATACAGCGACAAGGGCAGCCGCGACAAAACAGAATGGGCGCTCGCTTCGCTGGAGCGTTCACTGGTGTGGGACGAGAAACGCTTTGGCCTGGAGCTGGATCTGGATCGCTTCATGATTGTTGCCGTGCGCGATTTCAATATGGGCGCAATGGAAAACAAAGGCCTGAATATTTTCAATGCCGGTTATGTGCTGGCCGATCCCGACACCGCGACCGACGCCAATTTTTCCGCCGTCGAAGCCGTCATCGGACACGAGTATTTCCATAACTGGACTGGTAACCGCGTGACATGCCGCGACTGGTTTCAATTAAGCCTGAAGGAAGGCCTGACCGTTTTCCGCGACCAGGAATTTACCGCAGACATGATGGCCGCCGGCCTGGACGACCAGGCGGCAGCCAGTGCGCGCGCGGTCAAGCGGATTGACGACGTAAGCGTGCTGCGCGCCGGCCAGTTCCCCGAAGATGCCGGCCCGATGGCTCACCCGATCCGTCCCGACAGCTACGAATCCATCGGCAACTTCTACACCGCGACTGTTTATGAAAAAGGCGCCGAAGTCATTCGCATGCAGCATACCCTGCTGGGCGAGGCTGGCTTTCGCGATGGCATGGACGAATACTTCCGCCGCCACGACGGACAGGCCGTGACCTGCGACGACTTTGTCAACGCCATGGAATATGTCTACGAAAAATCGCACCCCCAGCGCGATCTGTCAGTTTTCCGCCGCTGGTATTCCCAGGCCGGCACACCCCGCGTCAAAGTGACAATGCAACACGATGCTTCTCAGCACACCGTCACCTTGACCCTTGCGCAGACGACACCGCTGGTCGGTATCGAAAAAATCCGCAAGGATTTTGTGAAAAAGCCATTTCATATTCCGTTTGCCATTGGTCTGCTCTCTGCCAACGGACAGGCACTGGCGCTGCACGAAGCCGATGCAGACACCCAGGACCAGAGCAAACAGCAAAATGGAGGTGAACATACCCGCCTGCTGGAGCTGACTGCCGAGCAGCAGTCCTGGACCTTTACCGGCATTGCCGATAAACCCGTCCCATCACTGTTGCGTAATTTTTCTGCGCCGGTCATTGTGCAATATGACTGGACGGCTGACGAGCTGGCCGTGCTGGCCAAATCCGATCCCAATCCTTTCGCCCGCTGGGAGGCCGGTCAGGCGCTGGCGACCCGGGAAATATTGGGTATCACCCAGGCCCTGAAACAGGGAACGTCCGCCGGTTTGTCCGATGTGTTCGTCGAAGTCTGGAAAAACAATCTGCTGGACGCCGGCCTGGATGCCGGTTACCGCGCGCGTCTACTGACCCTGCCCTCGGAAAAATTCCTGGCCGAGCATATGGACCCGATCGAACCGGTATGGCTGGCCAAGGCCCGTCACACGGTTCGTGAAAGCCTGGGCCTGGCGGCGGCCAGTGAATGGACTGGTGCATTGCAAGGCAACGACACCCCTGGCGAATATCGGCCCGACCCTATCAGTGCAGGCAGACGCAGCCTGAAGAACCTGGCCCTGTCATTCCTGATGGCAGCGGGTGATCAGGCGGCCTGCCAACAGGCGCTGCAGCAATATCAGGCTGCGCACAATATGACCGACTGCATGGGTGCCCTTGGCGCTATTGTCAATTATCATCATGGCGATAAACGCCAGGAAGCCATTGCCGATTTCTATGAAAAATGGCAACACAATCCGCTGGTGATCGATAAATGGTTCGCCCTGCAGGCGACGGCCGCCGACACCCGCACCGACACCATTCGCGGGCTGATGGCGCACCCGGCCTTTTCCCTGCGCAATCCCAATCGCGCCCGCTCGCTGATATTCCAGTTCTGCATGAACAACGCCGAAGGCTTCCATAGCGAAGATGGCGCCGGGTATCGCCTGTGGACGGAAATGGTGCTGGCGCTCGATAGTATCAATCCGGAAGTGGCCTCGCGTCTGGCGCGGGTCATGGACAACTGGGCGCGCTATACTCCTGCATCGAAATCACAAATGAAATCCTCGCTTGAACAGGTCCGCAATCATGAAGGCCTGTCCAGCAATGTCAGCGAGATTGTTTCCAAAGCCTTGCGAATTTAATACTCTTTTTGCGGAGACACTATGTCACGAAAAACCCTTACCCAGTATCTGGTTGAGCAACAGCGCAACAACAACGCGATCGAGGCGGAAGTCCGCCTCCTGGTGGAAGTTGTGTCGCGCGCCTGCAAAGCCATCAGCCATGCCGTCAGCAAAGGCGCGCTGGGTGGCGTACTGGGAAGCCTGGAAAGCGAAAACGTCCAGGGCGAAGTACAGAAAAAACTTGACGTCATGTCAAATGAAATTCTGCTGGAAGCCAACGAATGGGGCGGCCACCTGGCGGGCATGGCATCGGAAGAAATGGAAACCATCCATCACATCCCGAATCGCTACCCCAAAGGCGAATATCTGTTGTTGTTTGATCCCCTGGACGGATCATCCAATATTGATGTGAACGTCTCCATCGGAACAATTTTCTCGGTCCTGAAAGCACCGGGCGACATCTCGGGGCGTGAAGTCACCGAACAGGATTTTCTGCAACCAGGCAGCCAGCAGGTCGTGGCCGGCTACGCCGTCTATGGCCCGCAAACCATGCTGGTGCTGACCATTGGCAACGGTGTGATGGGTTTCACACTGGACCGCGAACTGGGCAGCTGGGTGCTGACGCATGAAAACATGCGCGTTCCCGAAGACACCAAGGAATTTTCGATCAATATGTCCAATATGCGGCACTGGGCGCCCGAAATGCGACAGTACATTGAAGACTGCCTGGCCGGCTCCACCGGCCCCCTGGGCAAGGACTACAACATGCGCTGGATCGCCTCCATGGTAGCCGACGTACATCGCATCATGACCCGTGGCGGCATTTTCATGTATCCCTGGGATGCCCGCGATCCGAAGAAGCCGGGCAAGTTGCGTCTCATGTATGAAGCCAACCCCATGAGCTTCATCATCGAGCAGGCTGGTGGCATGGCGACCGATTCGGTCAATCGCATTATGGACGTCCAGCCGACCGAACTGCACCAGCGGGTCGGCGTGGTACTGGGCTCGAAAAACGAAGTTGCGCGGGTCAAAGATTACTGCGCCGGATCAAAATAATTTAAGCGAATCGCATCAATCTGTTCCAGAATCTGGCTGTCCAGCGTCAATCCGCTGACAGCCAGATTTTCTTTGAGCTGCTCGGGTGTACGCACGCCGATGATGGTGCTGGCAACCTGCCATTTGGTATAGCAGAAAGCCAATGCCAGCTGTACCGGCGTCAGACCGTGTGTTCGTGCCAGGGCGTTGTATTTACGCGCAGCTTCCAGCGCATCCGCACGTCCCCAACGCTGCTTGCGCACCGACTCAAACTTCGCGATACGCGCCTCCTGTGGCGCAAGCGGGCCGGTCAGGCCCGAGACGTCGTACTTGCCGGTAAGCAGGCCGAATGCCAGGGGTGAATAAGCCAGCAGCGACACATGCAGGTGATGGCAAAGTTCATCCAACCCATTTTCATACGAACGGTTCAACAGGCAATAGGCATTCTGAACGGTTGCTACCCGTGGCAGATTTTCTGCCTGCGCAATACGCACAAATTCGCTCACGCCATAGGGCGTTTCATTGGACAGGCCGATATAGCGGATTTTGCCGGACTGCACCAGTTGCGACATGGCCTGCAGTTGCTCATCAATACTGCTTTGCTCGGGATTGGTTTTTTCCGGATCAAAATAGCGATTGCCGAAAGCAGGCACGGGCCGGGTCGGCCAGTGAATCTGATAAAGGTCAATGTAATCGGTCTGCAAGCGCCGCAGACTGCCTTCGCACGAACGTATGATATCCTGCGCCCGCATCCCCTTGCCTTCGCGAATCCACGGCATGCCCCGCGACGGGCCGGCCACTTTGGTGGCCAGGATCAGGGATTGGCGCTGGCCGGGATGGCGGGCGAACCAGTTGCCCAGTATCGTCTCGGTCGCCCCGAAGGTTTCGGCCCGGGCAGGCACCGCGTACATTTCGGCCGTATCCAGAAAATTGACGCCATGCGCCACGGCCTGGTCCAGAATTTCAAATGCAATGGGTTCGCTCACCTGTTCACCGAAGGTCATGGTGCCCAGACAAATATCGGTTACTTCCAGATCACTCTTTCCCAGCTTGACTTTCTGCATGACTATCCTTAGAAAATAAGAGAACAGCGTCGATTGTAATGCAGTTGACTGCATCAAATATTTTGAACATATAATCAGAACGTCTAACGTTGATTGATCAGGATCATGAACCCGCCGCCCACCAGAGAAATCCACCAGGTGCTCACCCCCGAAACCATCCAGATGTTGGTACTGATTGCCGAAAAAGGCAGTTTCGCCGCCGCCGCGCGCGAGCTGAACCTCGTGCCCAGCGCCCTGACCTATCGCGTGCGACAGGTTGAAGATGCCCTTGATGTATTGTTGTTCGATCGCAAGTCCAGGCACGCAGTACTTACGCCGGCGGGCAGTGAACTGATCGACGAAGGACGCCAGTTGCTGGTATCGGTGGAGCAGATCGCGCATCGTGTAAAACGGATTGCCACCGGATGGGAACCATTATTAACGATTAGTGCAGACACCATCGTCTCACGCAAAGTGCTGTTCGAGTTATGTGAAAAATTTTTTGCCCTGAACGTGCCGACGCAGTTGCGCATTCGCGAAGAGGTACTGGACGGCACCTGGGAAACCCTGATCGCCGGTCATGCGGATCTGGCCATCGGCGTCAGCAGCACCTTGCAAAGCACCGATATTCTGTCGCTGCCGCTCAATAAAATTTCATTTGTGTTTGTTGTCTCACCCGATCATCCACTGGCAACGGCACCAGAACCGCTGGAAGAACAACAGATCGCCCAATACCAGTCGGTAGCGGCAGCCGATTCGGCCAGATATGCACGGCGTATTTCATATGGAATTCAGGCCACGCAGCGCGTCTTTACCGTGCCCAACCTGCACGCCAAAGTACTGGCGCACCGCATGGGACTGGGCTGCGGCTTTCTGCCCTACTCGCATGCCAAGCCCTATCTGGATACCGGCGAGCTGATTGTCAAAAAAGTGGCCGCCTGCCCGCGCGTCGTGCAAAGCAACTATGCCTGGCGCAAGCCGTCTCATGGCCGCACGCTGGGTAATGGTCTGCAATGGTGGCTGAATGAATTGAATGACAGTGACACGCGTCAGGCGCTGATGGCCGATGAATAGCGGCAAGCCACGCCAGCTACTGCCCGCCCGTAACCTGCCTTGACCGGGTATGTCATGCAGGCGACCGGCTGTTCTGCCGCGCCGCCTGCATCTTATCAGTCAAGCGTAATGACTGTCGCGCCGGTTGTCTTGCGCGAAGCCAGCGCCTGGTGCGCCTCGCCTGCGTCTTCCAGGCTGTAGCGCTGGTCAATTTGCACTTTGATTTTCTTTCTGCGGATCATATCGAATAACTCGTCAGATGCGGCTTTGAGTTTTTCCGGCGTATCCACATGCGGGCCCAGTGTCGGCCGGGTCACATACAATGCGCCCTTGCTGGCCAGAATACCCAGATTCACACCGGTCACGGCACCTGACGCATTTCCGAAGCTGACCATCAGGCCGCGCGGTTGCAGGCAATCCAGGGAACGCTCCCAGGTGTCCTTGCCAACCCCGTCATACACCACCGGCACTTTCCTGCCATTGGTCAGCGCCAGGACACGCTCAACGACGTCTTCCTTGCTATAGTCGATGGTCGCCCAGGCGCCGTGCGACAGGGCAAGGTCCGATTTCTCGGGACTGGAGACAGTACCGATAAGCTTGACGCCAAGCGCCCGGGCCCACTGGCAGGCAATCAGGCCCACGCCACCGGCGGCCGCATGAAACAGAATGGTCTCGGTTCCCTGCAGGCGATAGGTCTGGCGGAACAGATATTGCACTGTCAGCCCCTTGAGCATAACCGCGGCCGCTTCGTCAAACGACAGAAAATCGGGGATCGCCAACACATTTGCGGCAGGTACATTGCGCACCTCGGCATAGGCGCCGATCGGACTTTGGCCGTAAGCCACGCGGTCGCCTTTTTTCAGATGCGTGATCCGGCTGCCCACGGCCTGCACAATCCCTGCACCTTCAAAACCCAGGCCATGCGGCAAAGGTTGCTGGTACAGACCGGTGCGGTAATAAATATCAATGAAATTGAGGCCGATCGCCTTCTGTGCAATCTGCACTTCGTTATCGGCCGGCGCCCCTACCTCTTCAGAAATCACTTTCATGACGCCTACATCGCCATGTTCGTTGATCTGTACTTTTCTTGATAACATTGTCACCCCACCCTCCTGAGTTGTCGGCATAAATCACGATGAATAAAACAGATTAGTGTATTTAAGACGATACGCTGTATTAAATCAACGGAGTCAGTTAAAATAATTATAATGATACAGTCAAAATCTGCTTAGGCAGTAATTAAAATGAATACAGGCAATCCACCCTTAACCTCTGCCGACGACGCGCAGAATCCCGAGATCTCATCCAGTGCGATCAGCGAAGCCTGTGGCCCCTTGTATACCAATGCTGCAAACAACAAAGGGTTGAAAAACATCGGCTATCTGATCCGGCTGAACAATCATTCGATTTCACAGATGATTGATGCCGAAATGGAACCCCTGGGGCTCACCGCCTCGCAATGGCACCCCATTGTCATTATCGGCCTGGGCAAGGCCAACACGCCCGCTGGCGTCGCTCGCACCGCAGAAGTCGATACGGGCGCTATGACCCGCACGCTGGACCGCCTGGAGAAAAAGGGGTTTCTCAAACGCCATCGCTCAACCCATGACCGGCGCGTGGTACAACTTGAACTCACGGAAAAAGGCCACACCGTGACAGAAAAGCTCATGCCCGCCGTCTCGCGCGCGCTCAATGCCCACCTCAAGGGGTTTACCGAGGAAGAGACGACGCTCTTGATCAGCTTTCTGCAGCGCATGCAACAAAACGGCAATCCTGAAGCCTATCAGCGCTTACTCAAAGAAATTGAGCTCAATCCGGAGTGCAATATCTCCAGCCGCAGCGGCGACTAGAACGACCACGCTGTGCCCCTGTGCCCTGGCCCCGCACCTCACAGCGGGGCCTGCAGGATCAGGACACTAGCGCTTTTTACCGACCAGTGAACCCAGTACACCGCGGATCAACTGCCGGGCAGCGCCACGCACATAGCTTTTGGCCACCTGTTGCACCACGCCATCGCGACGCCCACCACGTGGGCCGGTCGAACCGATCATCAAATCCTTCACCATACCCAGAATGCCTTCATCGCCAGCCTGGGCTGGCGCGGTTTTGGCACCGTCCTGTTCTGTATTTTTTGTCTCGGCCCGCTTTGCCAGTACTTCGAATGCCGACTCCCGATCGACAATCTTGTCGTATTTGCCGCCAAAGGGTGACTGGTTGCGCAGCGCCTGGCGTTCGGCGTCTGTGGCCGGTCCGATCCGGCTGGCAGGCGGCAGCACCCAGCCGCGCTGGGTGACGCTGGGACTGCCCTTGGCATCGAGAAACGACAGCAGCGCCTCTCCGACACCCAGCTCGGCAATCGCCTGGGTAATATCGAGGTCGGGATTGGGCCGCATGGTTTCCGCCGCCGTTTTGACCGCGCGCTGATCCCGCGGCGTAAACGCGCGCAAGGCGTGCTGCACCCGATTGCCCAGCTGACCCAATACCGTATCGGGAATATCTAGCGGATTCTGGGTCACGAAAAACACGCCCACGCCTTTGGAGCGCACCAGACGCACAATCTGCTCAATTTTTTGCAGCAGCGCCGCCGGTGCGTCGGTAAAGAGCAAGTGCGCTTCATCAAAGAAAAACACCAGGCGTGGTTGTTCGGGGTCGCCGATTTCGGGCAGGGCTTCGTAAATTTCGGCCAGCAGCCATAACAGGAAAACCGCGTACAACTTGGGCGCCTGCATCAGACGGTCTGCCGCCAGAATATTGACAACACCCTGGCCGTTGGCATCTGTGCGGATCAGATCGTGGATATCCAGCATGGGTTCGCCAAAAAAATGATCGGCCCCCTGCGACTCCAGTTGCAATAACGCGCGCTGGATCGCACCCACCGTCGCCGTCGATACATTGCCATAGTTCTGGCGCAATTCCGATGCACGGTCGGCCACGTTTTGCAACATGGCGCGCAAATCCTTCATATCAAGCAGCAGTTGTCCTTCGTCATCGGCCACTTTGAACACCAGGTTCAGCACACCCGTCTGCGTGTCGTTCAGATCCAGCATGCGCGACAGCAGCAAGGGCCCCATATCCGATACGGTTGCGCGCACCGGGTGGCCCTGTTCACCGAAGACATCCCACAAAACCGTGGGCGCCGCTCCCCATGAGGGTGTCGGCAAATTATATTTCTGCAGGCGCTCCTGCAATTTGGGGCTATCGGCGCCTGCCTGCGAAATACCGGTCAGGTCGCCCTTGACATCCGCCATGAAGACGGGCGTGCCGATACGGGAAAAGGCCTGGGCCAGGACCTGCAGCGTGACGGTTTTGCCGGTGCCTGTAGCGCCCGTGATACACCCGTGGCGATTCGCCATTTTGGGCAGGATGACCACGTCTTGCTGGCCACTTTTTGCAATGAGTATCGGATCTGCCATATCTGTTCCTTTTGTATCGTTCGCGCCAAATGAGTGCGTTGCCGCGCCGGTTCACAACACAGTCGGGCCGGGCAATGCGCGCGCCCCGATTCAAAACAGGGAGCATGCGAGAAGACCATGGCCCCGGTGCCAGGTTGGTAAAACGACGTAGCCAAGCCGTATTCTATAAAAGTTTGTGACGGTTCAGGGTAAAATTCTTTATTTCAGTACTTCAAGAGTCAATCAAACCATGGCAGGTCACAGTAAATGGGCAAATATCCAGCACCGTAAGGGTCGCCAGGATGCCAAGCGTGGAAAAATCTGGACAAAAATCATTCGTGAGATCACGGTCGCCGCAAGAGCCGGCGGCCCTGACCCGGATGCGAATCCAGCCTTGCGCCTGGCCTGGGACAAGGCTACTGCCGCCAATATGCCCAAGGACAATATTCAGCGCGCCATTACCCGCGGCGCAGGCGGCGCAGACGGTGAAAATTACGAATCCATCCGTTACGAAGGCTATGGCATCAGCGGCGCGGCGGTCATTGTCGACTGCATGACCGACAATCGGACCCGTACCGTTTCCGATGTACGCCATGCCCTGACCAAACACGGTGGCAATCTGGGCCAGGACGGTTCAGTCAGCTTTATGTTCAAGCATTGCGGACAATTCATTTTCAGCCCCGATTATGCCGAGGACCAGATCATCGAAGTGGCGCTGGACGCCGGGGCCGAGGACGTCGTGACCGACGAAGAAGGACTGATCGAAGTGCTGTGCGAGCCATCCGTTTTTTCCGATGTACGCGCCGCCTTTGAAAAAGCCGGGCTCAAGCCCGAAATGGAAGGCGTCATCATGAAGCCGCTGAACGAAACCGAACTGACCGGCGATGACGCACGCAAGATGCAGAAAATCCTGGATCAGCTCGAAAGCCTGGATGACGTGCAGGAGGTCTATACCACCGCTGTCTTCAATGAAACCGAAGAAGGATAAAACACCCCATGAAGGCACTTGTCATTGGTAACGGCGGGCGTGAACACGCCATCGCCTGGCGCCTGGCGCAGTCTCCGCGTATTTCAACCGTCTTTGTCGCACCCGGCAACGGTGGCACCGCCACCGACCCGGCGCTCACCAGCCTGCCGCTGTCCGATCTGCAGGAACTGGCGCAATTTGCGCAAGATGAACAGATCGAGCTCACCGTGGTCGGACCGGAAGCCCCTCTGGCCGCTGGTGCCGTCGATCTTTTCCGCAGCAAGGGATTGCCCGTATTCGGGCCCACCCAGGCTGCCGCACAACTGGAAAGCTCCAAGGATTTTGCCAAAGCGTTCATGCAGCGACACGGTATTCCTACTGCGGCCTATGCCACCTTTACCGACCCGCAGGCGGCCCATGACTATATTCGCAGCCAGGGCGCGCCCATTGTGGTCAAGGCCGACGGCCTGGCCGCCGGCAAGGGCGTCGTTGTCGCAATGACCGAAGTCGAAGCGCATGACGCGGTCGACAGCATGCTGGGCGACGGCTCGCTGGGTAGCGCGGGCGCCCGCGTCGTGATTGAGGCCTGCCTGGAAGGCGAGGAAGCCAGTTTCATCGTCATGTGCGACGGCAACCACGTTCTGCCCATGGCCAGCAGCCAGGACCACAAGCGCCAGCTGGACGGCGACAAAGGGCCCAATACGGGGGGCATGGGCGCCTATTCGCCCGCGCCCATCGTGAGCGAGATGCTGCACCAACGCATCATGGACGAAGTCATCTGGCCCACCATTCGCGGCATGGCCAGCGATGGCATTGAATACACCGGCTTTTTATATGCCGGCGTCATGATCGGCGAGGGACCCGACGCAACCCGGCCCATCAAAGTGCTGGAATTTAACTGCCGCATGGGCGACCCCGAAACCCAGCCCATCATGATGCGCATCCGCAACGATTTTTCAGAAGTCGTGCAGCACGCCATCGCCGGAACACTTGATCAGGCCAGCATCGACTGGGACCCCCGCACGGCGCTGGGCGTCGTCATGGCTTCGCACAACTATCCGGGCACTCCCCGCACCGGCGACGCCATTACCCACATTCCCGATGCCACGCCAGACTGCGTGACTTTTCATGCGGGCACCCGGCTGCAGGACGGTGTTCTGCAAACCTCGGGGGGTCGCGTACTGTGCGTGACGGCCCTGGGCGAGACGCCGGCGGCAGCCCGCAGCATTGCCTATCAGGCCATTGATGCCATTCAATTTGACGGCAGCCAGTATCGCAAGGATATCGGCTGGCGTGCCCTGAAGCAGGCATGAGAAAAATAGGACTCCTGGGCGGCAGTTTCAATCCCGTGCATATGGCGCACCTGTCCATGGCCAGAACCGCCCTGCGCGCACTCAATCTGGATGAAGTACAGCTCATTCCTGCCGGCAACCCCTGGCAGAAGCAGCCGCTACGTATCAGTGGCGCCCAGCGCATGCAAATGCTGGCGCTGGCTATCCGCGATGAACCAGGCATCGTCATCAACGACACTGAAATCAACCGCGACGGCGCCACCTACACAATTGATACGTTAAGAGGCCTGCCCGGCGACGCCAAATACTACTGGCTGCTGGGTACTGACCAGCTCAACAATTTCTGCACCTGGCAGAACTGGCAGGAAATCACCAACTATGTGACGCTGACCGTTGCCTGGCGCACCGGCTACCCCTTGCATATTCCCACGGAACTGGATGCGCTCTTGCGCCAGGACGGCAAGGGCCTGATTACATTGCCCTTCAAAGCCATGGACATTTCGTCGACCGAGATCCGCAGCCGTATCGCGCAGGGTCAGGATGTGTCGGCATTTGTTCCCGCGCCCGTTCTGGATTACATTAATACTCACGGACTATACCGTTAACAGGCTATGCCTCGTTCACTGAACCGGAAACTCTCTTACTTATGAATATACAAAAACTGCAACGTCTGGTCATCGACGCGCTGGAAGATGTGAAAGCCCAGGACATCCGGGTATTTAACACCACTCATTTGACCAGCCTGTTTGACCGGGTTGTGATTGCCAGCGGGACGTCCAACCGCCAGACGCGCGCGCTGGCCAGCAGCGTAGTCAACGCGGCCAGAGCGCACAAAATCCCCATTATTGCGCTGGAGGGCGAGGAGTCAGGCGAATGGGTCCTGGTCGATATCGGCGATATCGTCATTCACTGCATGCAACCGGCCATTCGCCAATACTACAACCTGGAAGCGGTCTGGGGTGATAAGCCGGTTCGCGTCAGATTGCTGGATCAGTCAAAAGGCCCTGCCATGCAAGGCCTCGCCATGGACGACGACAACACAGACGAGTAAATCGCTCATGAAGCTTCATGTCATCGCTGTCGGCACCCGCATGCCCGAATGGGTCAATACCGCCTGGAAAGACTATTCCAAGCGGATGCCGGCCGACTGCATGATTGAACTGCGGGAAATCAAGCCAGAACCCAGAACATCAGGCAAAACCCCGGCACAAATGATGGAGGCCGAAGCGCGCCGCATTCAGGCCGCCCTGACGCCCAATACTATTGTCATCGCACTCGATGAACACGGACGTGATCTCACCACGGTGGAGCTATCGCAACGGCTGGAAGGCTGGCGCGGTCAGGGTCAGGACGTCGCCTTTCTGATCGGCGGCCCCGACGGCCTGGATGCCTCGCTCAAACAACGCAGCGCCGGCCTGATTCGTCTGTCGTCCCTGACCCTGCCCCATCCCATGGTACGCATCGTTCTGGCAGAACAGCTTTACCGCGCCTGGGCCATTCTGACCAATCACCCCTATCATCGTGCCTGAGATACCGATGCATGGCATGACTTATTTTCGATCATGACAGCGACTTTCCAAACCCGCTACACGCCAACTGCCGCATCCGGCCCGGGCACAATCCCCGGCCCCGATTCAATCATGTCGCAGGTCCAGACGCAGCCGATTTTCCTGGCCTCGGCCAGCCCCCGCCGTCGCGAACTGCTCACACAAATGGGCATCGTTCACGATGTGCTGCATGTGCCTGCACCGCCCGGTGAAGACGAACCGATACTGCCGGGAGAACATCCTGCCAGTTATGTCAGGCGCACTGCCCGTGACAAAGCGGAACGGGCCGTAGCCCATCTGGCAGATTGCGGTCTGCCACCACGGCCGATCCTGACGGCAGACACCACTGTCATGCTGGGCTCACAGATTCTGGGCAAAGCCCATACCGACGACGATGTACGCGATGCGCTGCGTACGCTGTCGGGCAAAGAACATGAAGTGCATACAGCCATCGTCCTCGCCTGGCAAAATCGCCTGTACGAAGACGTATCTATTACGAGTGTGATAATGAAGTCGCTGGACAGCGACGAGATCGAATGGTATGCCCAATCGGGCGAAGGCATCGGTAAGGCCGGCGCCTATGGCATCCAGGGACTGGCCTCAGCCTTTGTCAGTTCCATCAACGGCAGCTACAGCGGCGTGATGGGCCTGCCCCTGTTTGAAACCTGCCGTCTGCTGGCGCGCGCCTATTCCGCGTCAGGCTGATTGCCAGGGGCAGCGTTCACAAATGCCTCTTCCTTATTGCAGGCGGCATCAATGCGCGTAATGGTGGGATAAGGCGACAAGTCCAGATCAAAACGCCGGGCATTGGCCACCTGGGGCACCAGGCAGAAATCGGCCATGGTGGGCGTATCACCATGACAATAAATACCGGTATCGTTAGACGATGCCAGGATTTTTTCCAACGAATCGAAGCCCTCGCGGATCCAGTGCAGATACCATTCGTTTTTCACTTCATCGGACACGCCCAGTTCACGTTTGAGATATTTGAGCACGCGCAGATTGTTCAGCGGATGGATATCGCAAGCAATAAACTGGGACAACGAACGTACCCGCGCCCGGCCGGCTTGGGTTGCCGGCAGAATCGGCACTTGCGGATAAGCTTCTTCGAGATATTCCATGATGGCAATCGACTGGCCGATGCTGACGTTCTGATCAATAAATGTGGGCACCAGCGCGGTCGGATTCAGTTCGCGATAGGTTTGCGCCAGGTGCTGGCCGCCATCACGAATCAGGTGCACCGGCACCGACTCGTAGCTCAGGCCTTTGATATTCAGTGCGATCCGGACCCGATAGGCCGCCGAACTTCTGAAATACCCATATAGCTTCATCTGTCTTATCTCCCTGCCTGTTGTTTACGTGACAACTCCCTGGGCAAGGGAAACGTCACATTTTCTTCTGTACCGTTCATTCTGCGCACCGAGATGGCGCCCAGGGCTTTCAAACGTTCTACCACCTGCTGCACCAGCACTTCGGGCGCCGAGGCGCCGGCTGTAATACCGATTTTGCCCGCGCCCTGCACCCATTCGGGCCGTATCGCATCGGCGTTGTCGATCAGATACGCTTCGCATTCGAGACGTTCGGCCACTTCTCGCAGGCGGTTGGAGTTGGAGCTGTTGATACTGCCCACCACAAAAAAGACATCACATTCAGGCGCCAGCACTTTGACTGCATCCTGACGGTTTTGTGTGGCGTAGCAGATATCGCTTTTTTTGGGTTCGACTATACCGGGGTATTTCGCACGCAGCGCGTCTGCCACCCGTCTGGCATCATCGACCGACAGCGTGGTCTGCGTCACAAATGCAATATTGCCGGGATTGTCCACCTGCAGGGCGGCAACATCCTCGGGCGTTTCCACCAGATGCATGCGGCCCACTGCCTGTCCCAGCGTGCCTTCCACCTCGGGATGGCCCTTATGTCCGATCATGACGATTTCCAGGCCGGCGGCATGCATCTTGGCCACTTCAATATGGACCTTGGTGACCAGCGGACAGGTGGCATCAAAGATACGCAGCTCGCGCAATTGCGCTTCTGCCCGCACCGCGCGTGATACACCGTGAGCAGAAAAGACCACGATGGCGCCGGCCGGCGCCTGATCCAGTTCATCGATGAAGATCGCGCCTTTATCGCGCAGGCTCTCGACCACGAATTTGTTGTGGACGATTTCATGGCGAACGTAAATCGGCGCGCCGTGCAATTCCAGCGCCCGCTCCACGATATCAATGGCGCGATCCACGCCGGCACAGAAGCCGCGCGGTTCGGCCAGAATCACCTCACTGTTCTGCGCCATTACAGGACTCCGAGCAGTTTGACGTCAATCCGCAGATCCACGCCCGCCAAAGGATGATTGAAATCGAACAGGGCCGTATCGTCGTTCCACTCGCGGAAAACACCGGAATACCGGCCACCATTGGGCGCAGTAAATTCGACCATATCGCCAGGTTCAAATGTGGCATCGGCCCCGGCGTCGCGCGTCAGCATCTGGCGGGTTACCCGTTGCAGCAGCTCGGGATTGCGATCGCCATAGGCCGCCTGCGCCGGCAACTCATAACTGAACGACTCGCCTTCTGCGTGACCCAGCAATGGTGTTTCCATAGACGGAGACCACTGCCCGGCGTTGAGCTGCAAGGTACCGGGTTTGCCGGTAAACGTGTCAATAAACACGGAACCGGCGCCGGGCCCGGACATCAGCGTAATACGATAGTGCAGGGTTAAGTATGAATCAGCATGGACAATTGGATTCATGGACTGAGTATTCGCGGTCAAAATCTGTCACCGTAAGGCTTTTCTGTAAAACGCCTATTTTAGCCGACAATGTACGAACACACTGCCAATTCCCCTTATTCGGCCAAGGACAGCGTTCCGGCCGCCCGCCTCGCCAAAAACGGCGACACCCTGCTGCCCCCGCCCTGGCCGCGTGAAAAACTGCTGGCCCTGGGACCCGCCGCCCTGTCCAATACCGAATTGCTGGCCATCCTGTTGCGCACCGGCACCGTCAACATGAATATCCTGCAGTTTGCCCAATACGTCCTGGATGAGGCAGGCGGCCCCCGCAATCTGCTGGCCAGCAACTACCACAGGCTGCGAAAAATCAAAGGATTGGGCGACGCGAAAATCTGCTCCTTTCTGGCCGCCATCGAATTTGCCCGGCGTCACATGCAGGACACCATGCAGTACGGCATCGAACTGAACCGGCCGGCTGTCGTTCGCGATTTTTGCATCAGCCTGCTGTCGCACGAGAAAGTCGAAAAATGCCTGTTGCTGCTCGTCAATACCCGCCACCAATTGATCCATCATGAGGAAGCGTCCCGCGGTACCCTGAACCAGACAGCGGTTTATCCAAGGGAAATTGCCGTCTCGGCCCTGCAACACAACGCCTGGGGCGTCATTCTGGCGCACAACCATCCCTCGGGCCTGGCCGAACCGAGCCTGGCAGACATCCAGCTGACCCAGCAGTTGCGCAAAGGCCTGGCCCTGCTGGATATCCGCCTGGTGGACCATATTATCGTGGCGGGCGGCGCTGCGATCTCGCTGGCGGAACAGGGCAAACTTTAGGTTATGGTTCTGCCGACTACCCATACTGGCCGCTCTATCCGATTTGCGCTCTATCCGATTTGAGCAATGGCCGAATGCGGACCGATCGCTGCCTCTCAAAACAGGCTGTGGCGCCACCAGTCCTCACAGCGTCATATTGCATACGTGATAGCAGGCTATAATTGCAAACGTCATAATGAAAATTAAAGATACATTACATCCGAAAAAAAATGACTGACCGCACTTTCTACGAGAATCTGGATGCCATTGATCCGCTGGAACCACTGCGCGCAGAATTTCACCTGCCTGTCGATGCGATTTATCTGAACGGCAATTCGCTGGGCGTCATGCCGTTGGCCGCTCCCGTTCGTGCCAAACATGTCATGCTGCAGGAGTGGGCCGATGATCTGACTGCCAGTTGGAACAAGGCCCAATGGTCTACACTTCCCCTGCAACTGGGCAATAAAATAGCCCCTCTGGCTGGCGTGGGACCTGACGAAATTGTCGTTTGCGACTCCACCTCAGTCAATCTCTATAAAGTACTCTATACGGCCATGGACATCATGCGCCGGCGTGCGCCCGAAAAACGCCGTATCGTCAGCGAAAAAAACAGTGCGCCGACGGATCTTTACATTGCACAAACCCTGTGCACCCAGTTCGGCATGACCCTGGATCTGGTCGACAGCGACACGCTGCATGCGGCGATCGACGATCATCTGGCCATTCTGCTGCTGACCCATGTCAATTACCAAACCGGGGCCGTTCACAATATGGCCGATCTGACCGCCCGCGCCCATTTGCACGGTGCGTTGGCCGTCTGGGACGTATGCCACTCCGTCGGTGCCATCCCGATAGAGTTTGGACGGAGCGATGCGGATTTTGCCGTCGGGTGTACCTATGCCTACCTGAATGGCGGTCCGGGTGCCCCCGCTTTCGTCTGGGTACATCCACGCCATGTTGATCAGATCGCCCAGCCCCTGGCCGGCTGGATGGGGCATGCAGCTCCGCTCGCATTCGACCAGCAGTACCAGCCTGCTGCCGGCATTCTGCGCTATTTATGCGGCACCCCCGCCATTCTGTCCATGTCTGTACTGGAGAGCGGTCTGGATGTTTTTCATAAGGCACAGGGCTACGGCGGCATGACGGAAATTCATAAAAAGGCCCAGACACTGACCAGTCTGTTTATCCAGCTCGTCGAAAAAGAATGCGCCGGCTCCGGCCTGCGCCTGTTATCGCCCCGTGACCCTGAACAACGCGCCAGCCTGGTCAGCCTGACACACCCCAGCGCGGCCCACGCCATTATCCAGGCATTGCGCGCCCGCGGCGTCATCGGCGCTTATCGCGAACCAGACATATTGCGTTTCGGATTCGCCCCGCTTTATACCCGCTATACCGACGTATGGGATGCCGTCATGCAATTGAAATCCGTACTTACGACATTGTCATGATTGTGACAGTATTTTTGCGATTTCTTCCCTACAGTACTCAATCAACCTGCTGCTAAGCCGTCTGTTCCTGCCCAGCCTGATGTGGAGATGCCATGCGCTGTGACGTCAATTTTATTTTCACCCCGACCTGCAAGCTCGATGTTCAACTGAATATGGCACCCGAGGCTGCACTGGCTGCCCAATCCCAGCAATGGCTCGTGCAGAAGTGGGAAGAACTCGATTGCGAACCGCTGCGCGCGAGCGGCAAAGTATTGGTTCTTGACCGTATCCTGGGCATCACCGACGCGCTGGGCTATGATTTTTTGCTCAAACACGACGAACAACGTGAAACCCTGGCGCGCCATTGCGTCAATGCCCTGGGATCACGTCACGTTACGGTAGACTTGCCGGGCCTGTCAGTCAAAGCCTGAAGCCAAACCAGCCTGTTTTTGCCTACCAAAGGCTGGTTTGACAACGAAATCGGCCGTTACCCGCGAAAACGCATAGCCGTTCCTGTGGTATTTTCACCGAAAACGCTATGTATTCAATGACTTCTGTGCTAAAATTTTTGATTCGTTTTTGGATACGTTGCTTTATACCCTGCTTTTTCAGGCATTTTCCGGGTAATAAGGCTGGCGACCCGCTCAACCCACAGGAATAATCATGAAAGATAGTATTCATCCCGAATACCGCGAAGTCGTGTTTCTGGACCAGCAAACCGGTTCAAAAATCATCAGCCGCTCTACACTGACTTCTCGCGAAACCATCGAACTGGATGGCAAAACCTACCCGCTTTTCAAATGTGATGTGACTTCAGAATCCCATCCGTTCTACACCGGCGCGCAAACACGTATTGTTGAAACCGGCCGCGTTGAAAAATTCCGCGCCCGTTTCGCCAGCACAGCCGGCACCCGCAAGAAAGCATCCTGATCCCGAAGCGCCGTCTGGCGCGCAACAATGCGCAAGCCCAGACCGTGTTCGCAATCGGCATGATCACAATCGGCATACACTGAACAGCCCGGCTGCGCAGTTTATGCCGATTGTGCATTTACGGCTGTCTCTTCTGCTGCACCCATCCCTCTTATCCTTGTTCTTGGCTTTCTCTCTGCACGCAATGGCAGCCGAAGACCGCCGCCGCCCCATTACCCCCGGCCCAAAACAGAAATGCCTCAGTCGGGTAGCACGCTGACATGTATTTCGGCACCACGGGGGAAAACAAAAACAGAAGCGTGGCTTTTAACAGGGCTTTTTCAGCTAAAATACGCGAAATCCCTTAGTTGTAACTCCAACGCTCATCCATGCAACGCACAACGCCCTCCCGCCTGACCGAAATCGCCACCCGCAAACTTTCCCGGACAGCCTTGCTCGTGGTCGGCGTTCTGTATATTTTTGCCGGGCTGTTTTATCGTGATCCCTGGAAAACCGATGACCTGACCGGCATCGCGACCATGCTCACGGCGGTGCGCGGACAGGAGCATGCCTGGTTGCTGCCGCAAATCGGCAATTATGCCTATGCCCAGGAAGGCCCGCTGCTGACCTGGATTGGCGCGCTATTCATTCAGATATTCAGCCCGCTTTTTGCGCTATTTCAGTCGCCGCTCGAAGCACAGATCACAGCGGCTCGCCTGCCCATTTTCATTTATTTTTTCCTGATTATCCTGACCACCTGGTACGGCACGTATCTTCTTGCCCGGCGCAAGGAATGCCAGCCACTGGCGCTACCCTTCGGCGGCGAGCCCAGCCCGCAGGACTATGGGCGGATGATTGCCGATGCCGCCGTACTCTTTATTATCGCGACCATCGGCATCGTGATTCGCATGCACGAAACGTCCAATTTTCCGCTGATCATGATGTGCCAGGCGGTCGCATTCTACGGCATGGTACGCATGCTGGACCACCCGATACAAGGCAGTACGCTGGCCGGCCTCGGGCTGGGCGCCGCTTTTCTGACGCGCGGCGCCATTGGCGGCGTCCCCGTACTGCTGGCGCTGTTGGCGCTGGTGTTCTTTCGCAATATGGGTCGCCGGCAAAAATGGTGGCTGCTCTGGAGCCTGGTCATTGCCGCCACCTGCTGCCTGCTTTGGCTGCTGTGCGCCCAGAACACAAACGAATACTGGGCGCGTAGTTATTTATTCTGGAACAATTCGCTGTTCAGTCTGCCTACACTCAGGGAACTGCTCTCGACGCTGCGCGATTTGTCGTGGTTTTTGTGGCCGACCTGGCCGTTCATGATCATCGCCTTATGGAACTGGCGCAAATGGATGGATTCACCACATATATTCATGCCGCTACTGCTGTTGGCAGCATCCTTCATTACCGTGATTTTCCAGGAAGACGCCTTTGAATCCGAGTATGCCATGCTGGCCGTCCCCTGCGCCATTCTGGCTGCCCTGTCCCTGCCAACCCTGCGTCGCTCGTTTGTGAATACGCTGGACTGGTTTTCGATCATGATCATGTCACTGGCGATGATTGCAACCTGGCTGGGCTGGATCGCACTCAACTTTGGATGGCCCCCAAAGATTCATCATAATATTACCCGCCTGCTCACCGGGTTCGAACCCCATATTTCAGCACTCACACTCGTGCTGGCCGCAGGTGTCTGCGTGGCGTGGGGGTTGACAGTGTCGTGGCGTCTGCGCAGCAATCCTGCCGTGCTCTGGCGCGGTATCGTATTGTCGGCGACGGGCCTGACTCTGACCTGGATGCTGCTGGCGCTGCTCTGGCTGCCCTCGATCAACTACAACCGCAGTTACAAGGCCGTATCACAGGAACTGGCGACGGTCATTGCCGAAAATCAGATTCCTGCCGATTGCATTCGCCAGCATGGCGTGGGGCTGGGCCAGCGTGCCGCGTTCTATGTTTTCCAGGGGGTGCAGTTTTCCTTTGACGCGCAGTGCCGATATGTTTTGCTGCAAACGACGTTTGAAAAGATTGATGACCAGGCGGAGCCCTACCCCGATAACGCTCGGCTGATCTGGCAGGGCAAGCGCCGTCCGGACAGACACGAAGTGTTCCGCCTGATTGAACTGCCGCCCAGATAATCGTCCATGCCGTCCCGAATGACACCGCAGGCCAGGCAGGGCCCTGTTCGCAATATTGTGCGACTGGCGTGGCCGATGCTGATCAGCCAATGGGCGGGCATCGCATTTGCCGTGCTGGATAGCACGATGCTGGGACACACCAATCCCATTTCACTCCAGGCCATGGCCCTGTCAGTGTCCATTTTCATGACTATCCATATTGGTCTGATGGGAATTGTGCATGCGCTGGTGCCCATTTGCGCACAATTATTCGGGGCGTTACGCCATGCGGAGATTGGCCGCTTTATCGGCCAGGGGATCTGGCTGTCGCTTTTTCTTTCCATCATCGGCGGCACCCTGCTTCTGTTTCCCGACGTCTGGCTGAGTTACTCAGGCGATCTGCCACTACAAGTGCGGCAGGAAGTGGCGGTGTATTTGCGCATCTGCTGTGTCGCCCTGCCCGCCGCCCTGATGTTTCGCTGCGTCTATGCTCTGGCCACGGCCGTGCAGCGGCCGCGTTTGTTGATGTATATCAGCCTGGCATCGGTACTGGTTAAACTGCTCTTTAACTGGCTGCTGATATTCGGACACGGCGGCTTTCCCGAACTGGGCAGCGCGGGCGCGGCAACCTCAACGGCCATTGTGTCATGGATCGCCCTGGCTGCAGGGTTGCTGGCGGTTTCGCGCGACCGGTTTTATGATCCATTCAAATTGCGACTGGGACACCCGGTCTGGTCTGCCCAAAAAGAAATTCTGCAACTGGGCCTGCCCATGGGCGGCTCCTATCTGGCCGAAGTCAGTTCATTCACCTTTATGGCTCTTTTGGCTGCCCGCGAAGGCACCATCGTCTCGGGAGGCCACCAGATTCTGGCCAATCTGGTCTCGCTGCTTTATATGCTGCCACTGGCGATCGGGATTGCCACCTCATCGCTGGTGGCGCAGGCACTGGGCGCCCGTCAGCCCGACCAGGCCCGGCGCCTGGCGCGAATCGGCATCGGCCTGGGTCTGGCCGGCGTCGTGCTCAGCCTGCTCATTGTCATGACCGCCCGACCGCAGATTATCCAGATTTACACGTCGGATCCGGCCATCGCGGCCATGGCCTATGCTTTGCTGACCATCCTGCCCCTGTTACACACGAGCGATGCGCTACAATGCATGCTTTCCTATATTTTGCGAGCGCACAAAATCGCGACCATGCCATTTGTGATCCAGACCGGATCGCTGTTCGGCATCGGACTGGTCGGCGGCTGGTATTTTGGCTTTGGCCCCGGCTATCGCCAGCTTGACGGTGTCGCTGCTCTGCTTACCCCCGGTGCTCCGCCAGGCGTCGCTTCGCTCTGGATCATGTGCAGTTTCAGTATGCTGCTTTGCGCCATTACACTTGCCATTTGGTACTGGAAGTCTGTGAATGTCCGAAAACAATAACGCCAACGCGCAACCGCCCAATACAAAGCCCCTTGATAAAAAGGTGCCCCTCTGGCTCTGGCTGCTGGGACTGATGACGGCCATTGGTCCCCTGACCATTGATATGTACCTGCCATCTTTCCCGACCATTTCTGCCGATCTGCGTGTTCCGCAAAGTCAGGTTGAGCTGACGGTCTCCACCTATCTGCTGGGGCTGGCATTATCACAATTGTTTTATGGCCCTATCGCCGACCGTTACGGACGCAAAAAGCCGCTGCTGGGCGGCCTGATGATTTATATGCTTGCCACCATCGGCTGCGCGCTGGCAACCAGCGTAGATTATCTGCTCTTTTTCCGTTGCATTCAGGCTTGCGGCGCGGCCGCGGCCATGGTGATTCCCCGCGCAGTGATTCGCGACCAGCTCAACACGCGCGACTCCGCCATGGCCATGTCAATGATGATGCTGATTATGGGCGTTGCACCGATACTGGCGCCGCTGATGGGCGGCTATCTGTCGCCTGTGACCGGCTGGCGGGGCCTGTTCGCGATCATGCTGGTCTATAGCGCCCTGATGTTTTTCCTGGCCATCTTCCGCCTGAAGGAAACCATGCCGGCGCATAAGGCTGTTCCCCTGCAATTGGGCACCATTGCACATAACTATGCTGCCCTGCTGCGCAGTCGCAACTACATGGGTTTTTCTCTGGCAGGCGGCATCGGCATGTCGGGGCTGTTTGCCTATATTTCCGTCTCTCCCACCATTTTCATCAATATGTATGGCGTGCCGCAGCAGCATTTCGGACTGTTTTTCGGATTGAACGCTTTCGGATTGATTGCCGGTTCGCAAATCGGCGCCCGCCTGTTGCGGGTTCACACCCCGCTGGGCATTCTGCGCACGGCACTCACCTGCGGCTTCATCAGTATTCTGATCGGCCTGGGGCTGGCGCTGGCCGGCATGCTCAACCTTACGTTGCTAACGCTTACATTGATGGGCTTTACCACCAGCCTGGGTTTTATCCTCCCTAATGCCACCGCACTGGCCCTCAGGGACCAGGGACACCGTCTGGGCGTGGCGTCCGCACTCATGGGCTGCCTGCAGTTCCTGTTCGGAACCGTCAGCAGCAGCACCGTCAGCAGCAGTCTGACCGACTCGCCCGTGCCACTGTTTGTCGGCCTGGCCGTCTGCAGTCTGCTTGCGCTGCTTTGCGGCAAGATACTGGCGCGCCCGGCAGATCGCCATTTCGGTAACCAGTGACAGGTGACAGCCGGCCGGCGCGCTACGTGGGGAAAAACTGACGGAATAAGAATAAACGCTTGAATTTATTTGTTTTTTTGATCTATAATGCTTGGCTAACCTTGGATGGTGCAGTAGTGGCGTGATTGATCATCTGGCCGGTATGGTGCCAGGCAGGCGCCAAGCCTATTTGACAGCCGCCACAAGCGAAGCGTCCGGGTAAATTTTTCGGTTTCCAATCGTATTTGATACGTTGCGAAACATTCACAGAAGGCTGGCCTGAGCCAAAAATCAGGTCTTCAAACTTAACGAGGTCACGATCATGGCAAAAGTATGCCAAGTCACCGGCAAAGGCCCAATGTCCGGTAATAATGTTTCACACGCAAACAATAAAACAAAACGTCGCTTCCTGCCTAACCTGCAGAGCCGTCGTTTCTGGGTTGAAAGCGAAAACCGCTGGGTTCGCCTGCGCGTTTCCACAAACGCCCTGCGCACCATCGACAAGAAAGGCATTGATGTCGTTCTTGCTGAAATGCGTGCAAACGGCCAAAGCGTTTAATTCATTCCTATTAACGATTAACTCCAGGAGCCCATCATGGCAAAAGGCATTCGCGAAAAAATCAAGCTGGAATCCACAGCTGGTACTGGTCACTTCTACACAACGACCAAAAACAAACGCAACACTCCAGAAAAAATGCTGATCAAAAAATTTGATCCCGTTGCGCGCAAACACGTTGATTACAAAGAAACAAAACTGAAGTAATCACGGCAACACCCAACACCGGCCCCGCGGCCGCCTGCTTTATCGAAAGCCAGGTACCGCGGGGCTTTTGTTTACCTGTTTAATGTCATGCGAACCCGTCGTAGCGCCGGCATGCCAGGCTGTTTCATGCAGATGCCTTCCTGGCATCGCGGTTGACCGAATCCAGGAAACTGCGCATCAGACGGCCCTGATAGCGTGAGCGATGATAAATGATCGACAACTGCCGCGTCAGATTGAGAAACGGCGTATCCAGCAAGGCCAGCCTGCCTGAGCTGACCGCATGAGTCACCGCCACCTCGGGAAGAAAAGCGATGCCCAGCCCCGCAATGACCGCCTGCTTGATGGCTTCGATCTGCCCCAGCTCCATGACCACTTTGGCCTGCGGCAGTTTGTCCAGTTCGATGTCGCTGACAGCCCGGGTAGCCGACCCGCGTTCACGCAAGATCCAGCGGGCGTCCAGAAAATCGGCCGGTTGCAGGCGATCGATCGCTGCCAGCGGATGATCGGGACGCGTGCATACGCACAACGAATCATCCATCCAGTGCATCGACTCGACCGCTTCATGATGAACCTGGCCTTCGACGCAAGCCACGTCGATAGTGTGATCGACAATCTGCCGGACAATTTCATCTGTATTGGCGACGGTCAGATGGACGGTCACCCGGTCATTATTGAGTACAAAATTACTCAACAGGTCGCCCACGCGGTAGTTGCCGACCGTGTTGCTGGCACCAATCCGGAACTCGCCCGTCAAAATATCGGCCTGGTCATCTGCCCGCTGCCGAAACTCAATCATACGCTCAATGATTTCCTGCGCCAGCGGCAACAGACGCCGACCCGTTTCATTTAAATAAAGGCGCCCCTTGTCGCGGTCAAAGAGCGGTGCACCCAGCTGCTTTTCGAGTTCGGCCAGTGCCATGCTGGCCGCCGGCTGCGTCAGATGCAGGACATCGGCCGCCGCCTTGACGCTACCCAGGCGCGCGATGCTGATAAAAACATCCAGTTGTCTTGGGCTGAACAGTGCCATCAGTTTTCCTTATTCTAGTTATAAACTATTGTAACTTTACTTATACCATATCCACGCCTATGATCCATACCTATCAGTAATAAGCTAATGGATAATTCATATATTATGTCACTCACAGCCGCACCCACCCAGGTGATGTCAGCCAACAGCAGTATGACCCCGTCTGCCAAAGCCGGCAATGACGCAGCACCGCGTAAAAACTCACTCTGGCCAGGCTTGTTGCTGGCCGTGGTTATTGCAGTCGTGGCTGAATTTGCCGGTCGTGCCCTGCCGATTATTGGCGGCCCTGTCTTTGGTATCCTCTTTGGCATCGTGTATCGAAGCACATTTGGCCTGCACGCGACACTGCAGCCTGGCGTGAGTTTTTCTTCCAAGAAAATCCTGCAGGTGTCAATCATTCTGCTCGGTTTCGGCCTGAGTTTCACGCAGGTAATGGCAACCGGTGGTGAATCGCTGGCCGTCACTCTGGTGACCGTAACCGTCGCCTTTTTGAGCGCCTGGCTGCTGGGTCGCCTGCTGCGCACCCCGTCTGATCTGACCACCCTGATTGGCGTGGGCACCGCGATTTGTGGCGGCTCGGCGATTGCAGCAGTCACTCCGATCTTAAAGCCATCGGAGCACGACACGGCGTTCGCCATCTCGACGATCTTCCTTTTCAATATTCTGGCGGTCCTCACCTTTCCAGCCATGGGTCATTTGCTGGGTCTGAGCGATTACGGCTTCGGCATGTGGGCCGGCACGGCGATTAATGACACATCATCGGTTGTGGCCGCCGGCTATGCCTATAGCCACGCTGCCGGTGATTTTGCCACCATCGTGAAACTGACCCGCGCCACGCTGATTATTCCGATCTGCCTGTTCCTGGTGGTGCTGGTCGGCATGCGCAATCGTCGCCAGGGAGAACAGTCGGTCAGCCTGACCAAAATTTTCCCCTGGTTCATTGTGTGGTTTCTGATGGCCTCGCTGATCCGCAGCACCGGCATTCTTCCCGATGCCATGCTGGAGTGGCTGAATCTGGCCGCCAAGTTTCTGATCGTAGTGGCGCTGGTGGCCGTGGGCCTGTCAGCCGACATGCGCAAGATATTTGCGACAGGCCCACGCCCGATCGTACTGGGCTTTCTGGTGTGGATGGCGGTATCGGTCAGCAGTCTGATTGTTCAATACGCCATGGGCCAGATGTAGGTCAGATAGCGACGGTTCTGCGCTGCAGCCAATCCAGCGCGGGACCGGACACCCTTGCGGACAAGCGGCGTCGAACCTCTTCGTGATAACCATTGAGCCATACCCGCTCCTGTTCACTCAGCAAATCACGGTCAATGCAGCGCGTGTCTATCGGGCAAAGCGTCAGGGTTTCAAACTTGAGATAGCGGCCAAACTCAGACTCACCTGCTGGTACGGCGCAGATCAGATTTTCAATGCGAATGCCCCACTGTCCGGGACGATACAGCCCCGGCTCATCGGATGTGATCATGCCTGCTTTCATTTCGGTATCGGAGGCACGATAGGCGCGATGGGAGATCACTTGCGGGCCTTCGTGTACGTTCATGAAATAGCCCACCCCGTGCCCCGTCCCATGACCATAGTCCAGCAATTGCGCCCATAAAGGCGCGCGTGCCAGCGTATCGAGCAGCGGTGCGGGATAATCTTCGGGGAACACCGCCATTGCCAGCCCGATCGTGCCCTTGAGCACCAAGGTAAAATCACGCTGCTGCTCCACCGTCAAATCACCGACAGGAACCACACGCGTGATGTCAGTCGTACCATTCAGGTATTGGCCGCCGGAATCGATCAGCAATAATCCATTGCCTTCAATCACAGAAAAGGCCTCGGGCGTCGCCATATAATGCGGCATCGCGCCATTGGCATTGAAACCGGCAATGGTGGAAAAACTGGGTGACACAAAATGCGGCTGACGTGCACGGGCCGCGGTAATCCGCTCGTCAATTGTCAATTCAGTCACGGGCTCGCCGCTTTCAAGTGCGGCTTCAAACCATGCAAAAAACTCGCATAGGGCCGCGCCATCCTGCTCCATGGCCCGTCTGACGTGGGCAATTTCAGCGTCGTTTTTAACCGATTTGAAGCGTTGTGACGGGTTGAGTTTTTCGACCAGTGTGACTGTGGGCGCATTGGCAAGCAGCCCCACGGTGGTCCGCGCCGGATCCACTAGAACAGAGGTCTGGGCAGGCAGCGAGGCCAGTTTGCTCCGAATGTCGTCATAGCCCTGAACGGCCACACCGTCTGCCGCAAGCCGGGCGATGAGTTCGGGGGCCACTTTGGCTTTGTCTACAAACAGTATTGCGTCATCTGGCCCGATCAGCAGATGCGACAGAAAGACCGGGTTATAGGATACGTCGGCACCACGCAGGTTCAATGCCCAGGCAATATCATCAAGCGCGGAAATCAGGTGCCATTGCGCACCCGCTTCATCCATCGCCTGACGGATGGCTTGCAGATTCTGCTGGCGGCTGCGCGTGGCATAAGGTGCTGCGTGCTCTGTAACGGGCGCGACCGGCAAGGCCGCTCGGTCCGGCCAGATGGCCGATAGCAGATCGGTGTCGGTATCCAGCTTGCTGTTGCTGCCGGCCAGCGCGTTTTGCAGTTCGTGTGCTGCCTTCAGACTGAGGACATGGCCATCCACGCCAATCACCGAACCGTCCCTGACATGAGCACCAAGCCATTGATTCACACCAGGCACATCGCTTTGGCCAAGTTTCATTAGCGTGATGTTGCTGCCCTGCAGCTGTTTTTCTGCCTGCTCCCAGTAGCGCGAGTCCACCCACAGCCCCGCAAAATCGGCCGTGACCACCAGTGTACCGACCGAGCCTGTAAAACCACTGAGCCAGCGCCGCCCCTGCCAATAGTCCGGCAAATATTCCGACTGGTGGGGATCCGCTGAAAGAATAAGATAAGCATCAAGGTGCTGGGCCGCCATTGCAACACGCAATTGCGCAAGACGTTCGGATGCGAAAGACATGGTAAAGAGACACTCCGGAAAAGCAATCATACAAGCAATACCGCAACCGCTGCTGTGGCACTGCGCAAACATTTACAATACACCATCATCGCAGAAAAAACAGGCGGTGATACCCGCATACCTTCAAGACGATACCCTTATGACGAATTTCTCTGCTTTGATCCGCGGCGCTGCCATCAGCGGCTTTATCGGCGTGGGCGCAGGCGCCTTCGGCGCACATGGCCTGAAAAACCTGGTCGACTCTGCCCTGCTGGCCGTCTGGCATACCGCCGTACTCTATCAACTGATACACACACTGGCAATATTATTGTTGATTGGACTCGCCTCACATGTGAACGAAACGGCGCTGCGCTGGGCAGGCCGACTGTTTGCGGCCGGTATTGTGATTTTCAGTGGCAGCCTTTATGTGCTTGTGTTGACAAACATCAAATGGTTGGGAGCCATCACACCCATCGGCGGCATGTGTTTTCTGGCTGGCTGGTTGTGCCTGGCGCTAGCTGCGAGCAAGACCGCTATACGTTAAGGTTTGGTGAGCCCCTTGAGCAGACCATGACATGCCGCTTGTAACTCAAATACACTGCTCATATCCGAACACGCCGCTTATAACGAAAAAGCCGGCAGCACGCAACGTAATGCGCACCGCCGGCCATGCTATCTGCACACTCAGGAAACTGCAGAGACGTCCAGTTTGGCTTTGGTTTTTTCCTGGATTTCTTCAACAGTGACGCCTGGCGCCAGTTCAGTGACTTTCAAACCGTTGTCTGTCACTTCCATTACGCACAGATCGGTAATGATCACATCCACTACGCCGACACCCGTCAGCGGCAGCGTGCATTCAGGCAACAGCTTGATGTCGGTCGTACCGTCTTTCTTGCGCGCGATGTGATCCATCAGCACGATCACGCGACCGACGCCGGCGACCAGATCCATGGCCCCGCCCATGCCCTTGACCATTTTGCCTGGGATCATCCAGTTGGCCAGGTCGCCTTTTTCCGAAACCTGCATGGCACCCAGAATGGCCAGGTTGATTTTGCCGCCACGAATCATGGCAAACGAATCGGCAGAAGAAAAAATGGACGAACCGGGCAGCGTTGTGACAGTCTGCTTGCCCGCATTGATCATGTCCGGATCAATTTCCTCTTCAGTCGGGAACGGGCCGATGCCCAGCAGGCCGTTTTCCGATTGCAGCCAGACTTTCATGCCTTCGGGAACATGATTGGCCACCAGTGTCGGCATGCCGATACCCAGGTTCACATAAAAACCGTCTTGCAGTTCTTTGGCTGCGCGTGCAGCCATTTGATCGCGATCCCATGCCATGTTTACTCTCCTTTGGACGGACGTGTGGTGCGTTGTTCAATCCGTTTTTCAGGATTCTCGTTCAGTACGATGCGCTGGACATAGATGCCGGGCAAATGAATCTGATCGGGATCCAGTTCACCGATCTCGACGATTTTCTCGACTTCGGCAACGGTGATCTTGCCGGCCATGGCGACATTGGGATTGAAGTTGCGGGCTGTCTTGCGGAAAATCAGATTGCCGCTGCGATCGGCGATGTGCGCTTTGATCAGCGAGACATCGGGTGTGAGCGAACGCTCCATTACATACTGATCACCATCAAATTCTCGGATTTCCTTGCCATCGGCCACGATGGTGCCAACGCCGGTACGCGTAAAGAAGGCAGGAATGCCGGCGCCGCCGGCGCGCAGTTTCTCGGCCAGCGTGCCCTGGGGAGTGAACTCCAGCTCCAGCTCGCCATTCAGGTATTGACGTTCAAATTCTTTGTTTTCACCGACATAAGAGGCGATCATTTTTTTAACCTGGCGCGTATTGAGCAACTGGCCCAGTCCAAAGCCGTCGACGCCCGCGTTATTGCTCACGCATGTAAGCTCCTTGACCCCTGAATCCCGAAGGGCCGCAATCAGCGCCTCGGGAATACCGCAAAGACCAAAGCCCCCAACGCCGATCATCTGCCCGTCGGCCACAATGCCTTCGAGCGCCTGACTGGCATTTGCAAATACCTTATCCATTTACTCTTCCTTTCCTGATGATGAAACATGAACAGCGGACCACTTGCATTACGCTGTGACGCCCGTTGATGATGAGATTGCTGCAAACTGTTTTTCCAGCGCCGCCCGGACCGGCGCCGGCCAGGCACAGGATGTACCTGTTTTCAGATGACTGAGCACGACGACTGACCGTGCGCGCGCGTAGACTGTATCGGGCTCGCCTTCACGGCGCATAAGAACCGAGCAATCGAGACTGGAACGACCCAATCTGACGGGCTGATGCACCACTTCAATATTGGCAGGCCACGTCATGGGTTTGAGAAAATCACACTCGGCCCGGGCGAGCACGATACCGGTACCGGCCGCAAACAAATTTTGCATGGGTGCGAAGATATGGATGCGCGCCTCTTCCATGGCACGAAAGTACACGGTGTTATTCACGTGCTGCAAGATGTCCATATCCCCCCAACGCAGGGCAAATATATGACGGTGCTCGCCGTAAATGGCATCGTCCGAAGCCCCGGTGGGCATGCTGCTATCAGGCATTGAAATGGCCTCCTTTTAACCAAATTACTGTAACAGATTTTGATGACAGGCACCCTGACCGACCCCGGCGTATTGGTACTTATACTAGGTAGACCTATCGCGACGGCAATGTGATCACAAATCTGCCGCAGGTTGTTCCGCCTGACAGATCAAACAGTGGTTTCAGCGCAGTTAACCACGACTTCACCGAGAAATAACTGCAATTGCACTAGCATTGCAATACAATCGACACTAACTACAGAATTACATTATCTTCAGGAGCACACGCGAATGTCAGAACGCGAATCAATGGAATATGACGTCGTGGTTGTCGGAGGCGGACCTGCCGGTCTGGCTGCCGCAATCAGATTAAAACAACTCTGTCAGGAAAAAGGGCAGGACTATTCGGTCTGCGTACTGGAAAAAGGCGGCGAGATCGGCGCACATATTCTATCGGGTGCCGTCATGGATCCGCAGGCTCTGAGTGAACTAATCCCAGACTGGAAAGAAAAAGGCGCACCGCTTGGCGTCGAAGTGACCGAAGATCAATTTCTTTTCCTGAACGAGACGGGACATAAATCCACACCCAAATGGGCGCTGCCCCCCTGTTTTCACAATGAAGGCAACTATATCGTGCGCCTGGGCTATGTTGCACGCTGGCTGGGTGAGCAGGCCGAGGCCCTGGGCGTCGACATTTTCCCGGGCTTTGCGGCCACGGAACTGCTGTATAACGAAGCAGGCGGCATTCGTGGCGTCGCCACGGGCGACATGGGCCTGGATCGTGATGGCAACCAGACCGCCCATTACCAGCCGGGCATGGAACTGCATGCAAAATACACACTCTTTGCCGAGGGCTCACGCGGACAACTCGGCCGTCAGCTGATCGAAAAATTCAAGCTGGATCAGGGACGTGACCCGCAAAGCTACGGTATCGGCATTAAGGAAATGTGGGAAATCGAACCGTCCAAATTCAAGAAAGGCCTGGTGGTTCACACCGCAGGCTGGCCACTGGACGCCAATACGTATGGCGGCTCTTTCCTGTATCACCTGGAAGACAATCTGGTCATGGTCGGCATGGTGGTGGGGCTGGATTACACCAATCCGTGGCTGTCTCCTTTTGAAGAATTCCAGCGCTACAAAACCCACCCCAGCATTCGTCCTTATTTTGAAAACGCCAAACGCGTGGCCTATGGCGCACGCGCCATTACGGCCGGCGGCCTGCTGTCGCTGCCCAAACTGGTCTTCCCGGGTGGCGCACTGATCGGCTGCGAAGCCGGTTTTCTGAACGCCAGCCGCATCAAGGGCAGCCATGCCGCGATCAAAACTGGTTCGCTGGCTGCAGAAGCGGCCTTCGACGCACTGACCGCCGAGCGCAGTCAGGACATTTTGTCGGCCTATCCGATTGCCTTTGAACAGTCCTGGCTGTATGAAGAGCTCAACAAGGCCCGTAATTTCAAACAGTGGTTCAAGAAAGGACGCCTGATCGCCACGCTGATGACCGGCATCGAACAGCTAGTCTTCAAAGGCAAAATGCCGTGGACGATTCATCGCAAAAAAGCCGATCACGAATGCCTTAAACCGGCTGCCGAGTGCACAAAGATCGAGTACCCAAAACCCGATGGCAAGCTCACCTTTGATCGCCTGAGTTCGGTCTTTATTTCCAATACCAATCACGAGGAAAACGAACCGGTTCACCTGACGCTCAAGGACCCCTCTGTTCCTGTGCAGACCAACCTGCGCGTTTATGCAGGGCCTGAACAACGTTACTGCCCTGCCGCCGTCTACGAGTTCGTTCAGAACGAACAGGGCGAGGATCGTCTGCAGATCAATGCACAAAACTGTGTGCACTGTAAAACCTGTGACATCAAGGATCCAACGCAGAACATTGTCTGGGTTGCCCCCCAGGGCGGAGAAGGCCCGGTGTACAACGGTCTATAATCGCTGATCTGCCTGGCCGACTGTGCTGACAAATCATTCAGCACAGCCCGGCTAAAAAAAAGCGGCTGCCTCCTTCGGGAGTGCAGCCGCTTTTTGCTGGCGCAGTCTGATCAGACAGACTCGGTCAACTGCTCCAGTATGGCCGGATTTTCAAGCGTTGAGACATCTTGCGTGACCTCTTCGCCTTTGGCAACCACTCGTAACAGGCGACGCATGATTTTGCCCGAACGCGTCTTGGGCAGATTGTCGCCAAAACGAATATCCTTGGGCTTGGCAATCGGGCCGATTTCCTTTGCAACCCAGTCACGCAATTGCTTGGCTATTTCTTTGGCCTCGTCACCGTGCGGGCGGTCACGCTTGAGTACGACAAAGGCCACCACCGCTTCGCCGGTCGTGGCATCGGGACGGCCGACCACGGCCGCTTCTGCAACCAGTTCATGTGAAACGAGTGCTGACTCCACTTCCATGGTACCCAGGCGATGTCCCGATACATTCAGCACATCATCGATACGCCCCATAATCCAGAAGTAGCCGTCATTATCGCGTTGCGCACCATCACCGGCCAGATAATAACCCCGATATTCCGCCGGGAAGTAGCTGTTTTTATAGCGCTCGGAATCGCCCCAAACATTACGTATCATGGCCGGCCATGGTTTTTTGATAACCAGAAAGCCGCCCTTGCCATTGGGCACATCTTCGCCGGTTTCATCAACGATGGCCGCAAAAATGCCAGGCAGCGGCAAGGTGCATGAACCGGGCTTCAGGGGGGTAGCACCAGGCAGCGGAGTAATCATCTGACCACCGGTTTCCGTTTGCCACCAGGTATCGACAATGGGACAGCGTTCCTTGCCCACATTCTTGTAATACCAGACCCACGCTTCCGGATTGATGGGTTCGCCGACCGAGCCGATAATACGCAGGCTGGACAAATCGAAGCTATCGGGATGCACTTTGGCATCGGCGTCGGACGCCTTGATGAGCGAACGAATCGCCGTTGGCGCCGTGTAGAATGTGGTGACCTTGTGGCGCCCGATCATGTCCCAGAAGCGGCCCGCATTCGGATAAGTAGGAACACCTTCGAAGACCACTTGCGTCAGGCCGGCGGCCAGCGGACCATAGGCCACATAGGTATGCCCGGTGATCCAGCCTACATCGGCGGTACACCAGAACACATCGCCGGGCTTCTGGTCAAACGTCCATTTGACCGTCAGCATGGCCCACAGCAAATAACCTGCAGAGGAATGCTGCACGCCTTTGGGCTTGCCCGTCGAGCCGGACGTATACAAAATGAATAACGGGTCTTCCGAATTCATGACTACCGGCTCGCACTCATCAGACTGACCCTGTTCAAAATCTTCCCACCAGATATCGCGCCCGTCCACCCAATGTGTATCGCCACCCGTGCGACGATACACAATCACCGAACGCACTTTCTCGGTATTGCTCTGCGACAGCGCTTCATCAACGGCAGGCTTCAGGGGCAGCGCCTTGCCGCCACGATACTGACCATCGGCCGTAATCACGACAGAGGCGCCGACATCCACGATCCGTTCATGCAGGCTCTTGGCCGAAAAACCTCCGAACACAACCGAATGAATGATACCCAGACGCGCGCAGGCCTGCATGGCAACCACGGCTTCGATAGACATGGGCAGGTAGATGATGGCGGTGTCGCCTTTTTTATATCCTGCCGCCTTCAGGCCATTGGCAAAGCGGCACACCCGCCCCAGTAGCGCTTTATAGGTGACCGGTGTCACTGCCCCGTCATCTGCCTCGAAAATAATTGCCGTCTGATCTCCCCGTCCTTCTTCGACGTGCTTATCCAGGCAGTTGTATGAGACATTGAGCTCACCATCTGCAAACCATTTATAGAAAGGCGCACCCGAGGAATCCAGCACTTGCGTAAATGGACGGGTCCAGCGCAAATGCTCGTTTGCCTGACGCCGCCAGAACCCTTCGAAGTCATCTTCAGCTTCTTTATAGAGCGCTTTATAGGCGTCCATACCCGGTATCACCGCATTCCGTACGAATTCTTCATTAGGTGGAAATACGCGATTCTCGACGAGTACGGACTCGATTGAAGTGGACATAAAAGCAGTCTCCTTGAATAAAAAATAAAAGCAGATAATTCGTTCAGGCCGGATCGCGCCAGGTGTCGCGTCGCCGATATCTCTATATAGTATCCGAGATTAAATTAAATAGAAATCAGCAACAACCTTAGACCGACTGCCCGGGCAGACCCCTGGTTCTAACCAGCCCATGAGCAACCTCGCTTATTCAGGTTGTTTTCTCATTCCCCGGTACACTGTAGCCTATTTCATGCGATTTAATTTTGCGGCAGATCAGATGGGCATGCTAAAAATATTGACAGACGATGCCTCATGACGGTGAAACGCATTCAGAATAACCGATCGCATCCGATGCCGTTCAAGAGAACATTTCATGGGGGATCGACGTGAAGTGTGCCATTCCTACCAAAATATCACAATTGAATTTTATTTTTACATTTAACACAGCCTTGAGCTGACAGAATATTGAAACGTCACAATCAAAGAAGTTCCTGCAAATGAATTTAACTAACAGGCAAAAACCAGCAACATCGAGTCAATATCGAACCATCTTCTCAAATCGCTCGTTTTTTGATCAGAAAGTGAATTTTTCTTGATTTTCGCCTAGAAAATCTTTAGAAAACGGTTGTGACTGCCTTGATTTTTATGTAGAATTTGCTCAGCTTTTGGAAAAGCTAGTTCGGACACCCTACTTTTAACGATATGTAACGACTATGCCCCCACAAAACCCTGTCAGTCCAGGCAATTTGCGTTCCCGTTTTCGACGGTCGTTGCTTGCCCTCCTCAGTATCTCCCTCAGCAGTTTAACTTTCTCCCACGTCGCTTTCGCCGACGATTTTGATCAGGAACAAACCCAGAAACTCATCATCACCCAGAATGGCGTGGTCGATGCAGCGACTGAAAAACCTGTATCAGAATGGGATCCCCGCATTTCAGACCCGATCGGCGACTTAATTGCACAGGCCAAATTGCGCCGCAATAACAAGGATGCCGCCATTGATTCACCCGTATCCGCATCCAGCGAACTGGCTGAAGCCGCACTCAACTATCTGGGCGTGCGTTATCGCTATGGTGGAACTACCCCGAAAGGCGGCTTTGACTGCTCCGGTTTGATCTACTATACCGCCAGCAAATATATGGGTGTGAATCTGCCGCGCGTCGCAGCTTCGATGGCCCAGATTGGCGAGTCGGTCAGCCGCGATGAACTCAAGCCTGGCGATCTGGTCTTTTTCAATACCCGCGGAAAACGCTATTCCCACGTTGGTATCTATGTAGGTGAAAACAAATTTGTTCATTCGCCACGTACGGGTTCTGTCGTACGTGTCGACAAAATGGACAATGTGTACTGGAACAAACGCTACAATGGCGCGCGCCGGCTTGAAGGGCAACGCGTCGCTTCACGCTGATCGCAGATCAGTGTAAGTCTGCCCAGGCAACCGCGCCTGCGCATCAGACAAAACAGACCGGATATTCTTAACGAGGAATATCCGGTCTGTTTTATTTTGCGCAAGCAGTCTGACGACACTGTCTATCTGACCACCTGGGCGCCTATCTGCCTGCCTGCGCACCCTGCTGCCCCAAAACCGGGACAGCAGCCGGGCAAATGATCAGCCACGCTTGCCAGCTGTCTTGCGCTGCGGACAATCGGCGCAACGGAAACCCGATTGCGTCAGCGCCTGCTCCATGCTGCAGAGCGAGCGTCGACAAGCCACGACAGGCACGCCCGCTTTCTGTGCGGCTGACCGGAACGATTTCATCACATTGTGCCCCAGGAAGTCGGTCAGCAGAATCACCATTTGCGTTCCGGTCGGAAGCTGATAGGTTTTCTTCTGATGGGACGGATCCCGCCCGCTGATATGCTGTTTGATTTCAATATTATGATCTTTTAAAAGCACCGGGATATTGCCCAGACGATCGGCGCCAACCACTACTGCACTCATATTTCCAATCATAGTCATCTCCAAAGAAACTGGATTGATTATAAATAAGAATCATTATTATTAGCAATAAATATTTTCATATATTTATGACTATCTGATTGAAACGACCGTTGAATCGATCACAAGCGACCAGCCCCTTGGTAGCACGGTGCGCTTTACCGTGCAGTCGGGCGCTTACTCTACTCTATATGGCACTCTGGTTAAATCTGTCGCTATCGTGTACGTGCTAGGGTTATTCCTGAATAGTTATTTTTCGCAAGCCGCCATAAAATTAAAACACTTGTTTAAATCGTGTGTTTGATTATGGCCACCAATCGCAGTGAAGTTACCCGCAGATCCATCCTGAACGCTGCTGAAACCCTGTTTGTGAAGACCGGGTACGATGCGACCTCACTGCGTCAGATCACAACAGCCGCCAGCGTCAATCTGGCATCCATCAACTATCACTTCGGCAGCAAGGAAGAACTGGTTCGTGCCGTTCTCAAACGTCGCCTGGAGTGGATCAACCGGGAACGTATCCGCCTGCTCGACGAGCTGGAAAAAAGCGCGCATCCCAACCCGGTCAAACCTTCGCAACTGGTTGATGCTTTCTTTGGCACACTGCTGCGACACGCGTCTGACCCGGACCATGATGCCAATATTTTCATGCGCCTGCTCGAGCGCACCATGACCGACCCGTCAACGTTCATCAAGACCCTGTTTGCCCAGGAATATATTGAAGTGGTCTCCCGCTACAAAGCAGCCTTTGTCCGTGCCATGCCCGACGTGCCCGAGGCGGAAATCATCTGGCGGTTTCATTTCATGCTTGGCGCCACATCCTACGCGATTGCCGGCATCAATATTTTGCAGGGCGTTCTACCCAATGTGACCTCCCCCATCGTCGACGAAAACGTCTATGACGAATTGCTCCTGCCCCGATTAATGAGTTTCCTACTAGGAGGACTTCGTGCCCCTCTCCCAACACATTAAAGCGTTTCGCAAACGTCGTATCAGCCAACCTTTACTGGCCAAATTCAGAAAGGTGTTGCCGGCCATGTCGGACACTGAAAAAGATGCCATTGAGGCGGGCACTGTCTGGTGGGACGCGCAACTTTTCAGCGGGAAACCCGACTGGGCCATGTGGCAGCAGTTTCCCAAACCCACCCTGACACCTGAAGAACAGGCCTTCATGGACAACGAAGTGGCACATGCGTGCTCACTGGTCGATGACTGGAAAATCACGACCGAAGATTTTGACCTGCCTGCCCAGGCCTGGGATTACATCAAGTCCAGGCGGTTCCTGGGCATGATCATTCCAAAACAATACGGCGGCCTGGGTTTCTCGGCGTTTGCCCACTCCGAAGTCATGACCCGGCTGTCCACCCGCAATTCCGCGCTGGCCGTCTCGGTCATGGTGCCCAACTCACTCGGCCCGGGCGAGCTGCTGGTCCACTACGGTACCGAAGCGCAAAAAGACCACTATCTGCCCCGGCTGGCCCGGGGAGAAGACATCCCCGCCTTTGCGCTGACCAGCCCATGGGCCGGTTCGGATGCCGCCGCCATTCCTGATAGCGGCGTTGTCTGCATGGGTGAATGGAATGGTGAACAGGTTCTGGGCATGAAGGTATCCTGGAACAAGCGATATATCACACTGGCGCCGGTCTGCACATTACTGGGCCTGGCGTTTCGCCTGTTCGATCCGGACGGTCTGCTCGGCGACAAAAAAGATATCGGCATTACCTGCGCGCTGGTGCCACACGACCATCCCGGTGTACAAATTGGTCGCCGGCATTTCCCCCTGAACGCCATGTTCATGAACGGCCCTACCCAGGGCACGGACGTCTTCATGCCGCTCGATTTCATTATCGGCGGCCCCAAAATGGCCGGCCACGGCTGGCGCATGCTGATGGAATGTCTGGCGGCAGGTCGCTCAATCTCGCTGCCCTCTTCCAATGTCGGCATGTCGCAAATGACCGTGCGCGCTGTCGGCGCCTACTCGCGTATTCGCAAGCAGTTCAATTTGTCCATCGGCAAATTCGAAGGCATCGAAGAAGTGCTGGCCCGCATGGGCGCCTACACTTATATGACCAATGCTGTGCGTGTCATGACAGCAGGTGCGGTGGATCTGGGTGAAAAACCATCGGTGGTGTCGTCGATTGCCAAGTACCATGTAACCGAACGGGCCCGCGTTGTGGTCAACGATGGCATGGATATTATCGGCGGCAAAGGCATCTGCCTGGGTCCGTCCAATTTCCTGGGTCGGGCCTACCAGCAGATTCCGGTGGGCATTACCGTCGAAGGCGCCAATATCCTGACGCGCAGTCTGATTATCTTCGGTCAGGGCGCGATTCGCTGCCACCCTTATGTCCTGCGCGAGATGTCCGCCGTGCAGGAACACGACCAGAAGGTCGCACTCGACAAATTCGATGAAGCACTGTTCGGCCATATCGGGTTTGCCGTCAGCAACGGGTTCCGCTCGCTGGTGAGCGGTCTGTTTGGTTCAGGCATCCTGGGTATCAAGGCCGGGCATTCGAGCCAGATGCGCCCCTATTACGGCCAGATTACCCGCCTGTCATCCGCACTCGCGCTAAGCGCAGACGTGTCCATGCTGGTGCTGGGCGGCAGCCTGAAAAAAAGAGAGAAAATCTCTGCTCGATTGGGCGACGTCCTGTCTTTGCTCTACCTGGCGTCGGCCACACTCAAGCACTTTGAAGACCAGGGTTGCCAGTCCGACGACGCAGCCTTTGTTCACTGGGCCGTGCAGGATGCACTTGAAAAAGCGCAAACCGCCCTGCTCAATGTCTATCGCAACTTTCCAAACCGCTGGATCGGCGCGGCTCTGAGGTTGATTGTGTTCCCCTGGGGCCGCGTCTTCAAACGCCCCAAAGATCGCCTTGACCGTGCCATTTGCGAACAACTAATGCAACCGGGTGCCGCACGTGACCGGCTGACCGCCAATTGTTATCTGCCTGACAGCGAAGATGATCCGGTCGGCGTCATTGAAAAGGCACTGGCCGCCACCTTGCGCGCCGAACCGATTGACGCCAAGATTCGCGACGCCGAAAAACGTGGTGTGTTTGACGGACGTCCGGCAGGCAATGTACGCGACGTTTCCGATCTGGCCCATCAACTGGATCAGATCAGCGACGAAGAATATGCCTTGTTGCGCGAACGCGATCGCCTGCGTGACAAAGTCATTCATGTCGATGATTTTCCGTTTGATCTGGGCATCGCCAAAACCCCCTATTCGTCTGAGCCTTCAGCGTCCAACCCAACCAAGGAATCCTGAACATGACATTCAAACCTGTTTATGTCGTCGATGGCGCCAGAACCCCCTTTCTGAAAGTACGCGGCGGCCCTGGCGCTTTTTCCGCGGGCGATCTGGCGGTACAGGCCGCGCGCGCCATGTTGCTGCGCCAGCCGGTCGAAGCCACTGCGCTGTCTGAAGTCATTGTCGGCTGCGCCGCACCCACACCGGATGAAACCAATATCGGCCGTGTCGTCGGCCTGCGCGTGGGCACGGGCAACAAGGTGCCGGCCTGGACAGTCATGCGCAACTGCGCTTCAGGCATGCAGGCACTGGATTCTGCCTGCGTCAATATCCAGACCGGTCGCTCCGATCTGGTACTGGCTTGCGGTACCGACGCCCTCTCACGCGCGCCCCTGCTCTTTTCCGATGGCATGGTTAACTGGCTCGCCAAATGGAATGGCGCGAAATCGACCGGGCAAAAACTCGCACTGTTGCGCCAGTTCAAACTCAGCAACCTGGCACCGGTCATTGGTCTGCTCAAAGGACTGACGGACCCCGTCATTGGTATTTCCATGGGTCAGACCGCTGAAAATCTGGCCTGGGAATTTGGCATCACCCGCAAGGAAATGGATGCGTTCAGTGTACGCAGTCACGAGCGCGCCATCGCCGGACAGAACCGTCACGCGTTTGACGAAATCACCGCGATTATCGACGCCAAAGGCAACGCCTATACCGAAGACGACGGCATTCGTCGCGACTCTACCGTAGACAAATTGGGCAAACTCAAGCCGGTATTCGACAAACCCAGCGGCAATGTGACCGCAGGCAACAGTTCGCAAGTAACCGATGGTGCAGCAGCACTGCTGCTAGCATCTGAAGAGGCTGTCGCCAAATGGAATCTGCAGCCCATCGGACGCATCCTGGACGCACAATGGGCCGCACTGGATCCTGCACAGATGGGTCTGGGTCCGGTACATGCAAGCGTGCCCATTCTGCAACGTCACAATCTGGGTCTGAATGACCTGGACTTGTGGGAGATCAATGAAGCGTTTGCCGCTCAAGTGTTAGGATGCATCCGGGCGTTCGAAAGCGAACAATACTGCCAGGCGCATTTCGGCCTGCCGGCCCTGGGGACACTGGACCAGGACAAACTCAATGTCGACGGCGGCGCCATTGCCCTGGGGCATCCTGTCGGCGCGTCAGGCGCACGCATTGTCCTGCATCTGCTGCAGGCCCTGCGCGCACGCAATCTGAAGCGCGGCATGGCAGCCATTTGCATCGGCGGCGGCCAGGGTGGCGCCATGCTCGTTGAAACGCTCGGGTAAGGATTAATCATGACAACAGAGAAGACATACAAAAACTGGACAGTACAGAAAGACGCACGGAATATCGCGTGGCTGACCATCGACTGCCCCGATCGCAGCATGAATGCACTGGCCAGTGACGTAATGGAAGAACTGTCCGACATTGTCGGTACACTGGAATTGTCGCCGCCCGCCGCCATGATTGTTCGCTCCGGCAAACGCAACGGCTTTATTGCTGGCGCCGATGTGAAAGAATTTCAAAGCATTGACAACGTCGATGCGGGCCGCAAGCTGATCGAGCGCGGCTGGCACCTGTTCAACCGGATCGAAAAACTGTCCTTTCCCACGCTGGCCCTGATTCACGGCGCGTGCCTGGGGGGTGGCCTGGAACTGGCGCTGGCCTGCCGCTACCGCATTGCCGTCGATTCTCCCAAGCCGGTCATCGGATTACCCGAAGTCAAACTGGGTATTTTCCCGGCCTGGGGCGGGCTCATGCGACTGCCGCGACTGATCGGTCCGCAAACCGCATTGAATATGATGCTGACGGGTCGCACCCTGGATGGTCGCCGCGCCCGTTCGGCGGGTGTGGTCGATCTGCTGGTGGCGCCACGTGTCGCCGAGAAGTCAGCCGTGGATCTGGTGACTTCGGGCAAGCCGGCACGCAAGGCCAAAGGACTGGCAGGGATGTTGAATCACGCGCCCCTCAAGTCACTGGTCGCCTCGCAGGCGCGCAAGAGCGTCAAACAGAAAGACCCATACGGCCATTATCCAGCAACGCTCACTATGCTGGATATATGGGAGAAACACGAGGGCGATCCGCTGGCCGATCCGCAAGCGCTGACCCGGCTGCTGCAATCGGACGTCACGCGCAATCTGATCCGCGTCTTTCACTTGCAGGAACGCCTCAAGGCCTTCGGTAAAAAACAGAACGCCAGACCCGTTCGTCACGTTCACGTGATCGGTGCCGGCGTGATGGGCGGCGGTATTGCCGCCTGGTGCGCCTTGCAGGGTATCAAAACCACGCTGCAGGATACCGATGCACAGAGAATCGCCGGCGCGTTCAAGAACGCGGTATCGGTGTATGCCCGCAAAGATCGGTATACCGCGCAGGCTGCGCGTGACCGCCTGATTCCCGATCTGGCAGGCGATGGCATCGCCACGGCTGATCTGGTGATCGAAGCGATCAGCGAGAATCCACAAGCCAAGCAGTCTCTCTATCAGCAGATCGAACCGAAAATGAAAGAAGGAGCGATCCTGGCGACCAATACCTCCAGCCTGTCTATTACCGAGTTACGTACGGTACTGGCGCATCCCGAGCGATTTGTCGGCATTCACTTTTTCAATCCGGTCTCACGCATGCCGCTGGTCGAAGTGGTTCATGCCGATGGCATCGCAGACGACACTCTAGATACCGCGACAGCTTTTGTGGGCAGCATCGGCAAACTGCCTCTGCCGGTACAGGATACCCCGGGCTTTCTGGTCAATGCAGTGCTCGCCCCCTATATGCTCGAGGCCATGCGCTGCATCGACGAAGGTATGGATCCGGAAGTCATCGACACGGCCATGCTGGAATTTGGCATGCCGATGGGGCCCATCACCCTGGCCGACACGGTCGGGCTGGATATCGCCATGGCCGCCGGCAAACAACTCTCAGATGGACAGCAGCCACCGCGTTGTCTGCAGGACAAAATTACCCAGGGCAAGCTCGGCACGAAAACCGGTGAAGGATTCTACGTCTGGAAAGATCGGAAGCGTGACCAGCGCAGCAAAAAGCCCGTTCCACAAGGACTGGCGCAACGGCTGATCAAGCCACTGATTGACCAGACAGAAAAGCAGTTGGCAAACCATATCGTCGAGGACGCCGACCTGGCCGACGCAGGCGTCATTTTCGGCACCGGATTCGCCCCCTTTACCGGTGGGCCCATTCATTACAGGTTGAAAAAAGGAGGAGCATGACGACAGACAGTATCCCAAAAAAGCAGTGCGTTTTATTACAAATGTGATACCACCTGACATGACCTCGTGCTCTGTCAGTGTCATCACCAGTTTTACACTTAGGATGGACGTATGAAGAGACATACACACAAACTGCGGCGAACACTTATAAACGCAGCATTGGTCGGATTGGGAACCACAAGTTTCTCCACCGTGCACGCCGCCGGATTCAATTTGCTGGAACAAAACGCAAGCGGGTTGGGCGTCGCCTACGCTGGAAGCGGCGCGGTGGCGGAAAACGCCTCAACCATTTATTACAACCCGGCCGGTATGACCAATCTGCCCGGCCTGAACGTGTCGATCGGTGGCAACTATATTATCCCCTCGTTCAAGTTCAGTAATGACCGCAGTAGCCTGCCTGGCGCCTTTGGCACCCCCAACGCGCAGTTCTCTGGCGCAAAGCTGGGCGATGAGGGTGACAATGCGGGTGGTGGCGCCTTCGTACCCAATGCCTATGTTTCCTGGCAGGTAACGGATCGCTTCTTTGCCGGTCTGGGTATCGGTGCGCCCTTCGGGCTGGCCACCGACTATGGCGATGGTTTCATGGGTCGCTATCATTCGAAGAAGTTCGAAATTGAAACCATGAACTTCAATCCGTCATTGGCCTATCGGCTGAACGATAGCTGGTCTATCGGTGCGGGCATCAATATTCAGCATATCAAGGCAGAATATGAGAAGAGCACGGTCGTCGATATGCGCAGCCAGGTCAGCGGCGCCGTCACGCAGAAATATATCGCTGCCGGCGTGCCGCCCCAGCAGGCTGCGGCCATGGGAAAGGCCGTTGGTGATCAATATGGTCCGATCCTGGACGGTGATGCCAAAGTCAAAATGAGCGACACGGCACTGGGCTGGAATATTGGCGTCATGTTCCACCCGACCGAAGATACGCGAGTCGGCCTGTCCTATCGTTCACGTATCAAATACACTGCAAAAGGCGACACCGATGTGGACATTCATCGTCCGTCGGCCACGATGATCGGCGCCATGCCCGCGCAATTGCAGGAAATCTATAGCCTTGTGCCGGCATCCCTGACGTCGACATCCAGCGCCAGCGTCACCCTTCCCGATACGGCATTGCTCAGTATCTATCAGCGTGTCAGTCCGCGTTGGGAATTGCTGGGTGATATCCAGTGGACAGGCTGGAGCAGCCTGCCGGAACTGACCATCAAGAGCGATACGCTGCCCAGCGCCAGCCTGGACCTGAGGTTCAAGGATTCCTGGCGTATTGCCGTCGGCGCCATGTATCAGGTTGCACCACAGTGGAAGCTGAAAGCCGGTGTCGCATGGGATCAGTCTCCGGTTCGCAAGGCGGAACATCGCCCTGCTTCGTTGCCTGATAATGACCGCTACTGGTTCTCCGTGGGTGCTCAATATAAACCTTCGGAAAATACAGCGATTGATGTTGGCTACAGTTATATGTATTTGAAAAAATCACATATCGACAATACCAATAATGATAATCTCGCACAGTATGGCCGTCTGAGTGGCAGCTACAAGTCGCATGGCCATATCTTCGGTCTACAGGTTTCGCACCGGTTCTGACGCGTCACTTGGACAGCCTGTGAACCCGGTCATGCCTGACGCTCGATCAACCTGCGCCAGGCATGACGGATTCAACCAAAACAAGATTTTCATTGGGAGACAAGCAATGAAACTGACTCGATCTTTTCTGGTCGCCGCCATCATGGCGCTGTCGGCCCAGACCTTTAATGCCCGCGCCCTGACGGTAGACGGCCACACGGTCCCCGATACCTACACCCTGAACAATACGCAACTGGTTCTTAACGGCGCCGGCATTCGCAAGAAAGTGGTATTCGACGTTTACCTTGCTGCGTTGTACACTAGTACCAAAACCAGCCAGGCACAAACCATTATCAACAGCACAACGCCTCGCGCCTTGCGACTTGTGCTGTTGCGCGATATCGATAGCACGTCTCTTGCAGATGCATTGAACGAGGGCCTGCGCGACAATACCACAGACAGTCAGTGGCAGGCGATACAGCCTTCTGCCAAACAATTCGCCAGCCTGCTTCTTCAACAGAAAAGCCTGAAGCGAGGCAGTATCATCGATATCCTGTTTTCAGGTTCGCGGGTGTCTGTCTCGGCATTGGGCGCGCAACAGGGTGCAGTCAATGATGGCGAATTTGCCAAGGCGGTGCTTGCCGTCTGGCTGGGTAAAGATCCGGCGCAGTCGACACTCAAGCGCGCACTGCTTGGCGCCGGTTGACAACACGGTCCAAAAGCGGTTTGCTGTCCTTTCACTCCAAGGATAAGACATGGAAAAAATCTGGCTAAAAAATTATCCCAACGGTGTTCCTGCCGAAATTAATATCGACGACTATGCGTCGCTGGCGGAACTCTTCAATCAAAGTTGTGAGCAGTTTGCCGGCTCAACCGCCTATATTTCCATGGGCTGCTCACTCAGCTATACCCAATTGCATGATGCCGCCTGCCGTTTCGCGGCATGGCTGCAAGCCAACGGCGCAACACCGGGCACACGGGTTGCACTGATGATGCCCAATGTCCTGCAGTATCCCGTGGCCCTGTTCGGAACCCTGCTGGCCGGTTGCGTGGTCGTCAATTGCAATCCGCTTTATACAGCAAGGGAGCTGGAGCACCAGTTGAAAGACGCTGAAGCCGAATTCGTCGTTGTCGTGGAGAACTTCGCCCATACCCTTGAGGCGGCACGACCCGCCCTGCCCATGCTCAAGCATGTCATCGTGGCTACACTCGGTGACATGCTGGGTGCCTTCAAAGGGACGGTTCTGAATCTGATCGTCAGGCATATCAAAAAAATGGTGCCTGCCTGGTCTCTGCCGGGCCATATTCCGTTTGCGCACATATTGAAGCAGTCAAAAGCGACCGACTTTACCCCGGTCAGCCTGAATCATTCGGATATGGCCTTTCTGCAATACACCGGTGGTACTACCGGTGTTGCCAAAGGTGCGGTGCTGACCCATGGCAATCTGGTCGCCAATTTGTGCCAAGCCTATGCCTGGGTCAAGCCCTACGTAAAAGCCAATGGCAAGGATTTTGTCGTCACTGCCCTGCCGCTTTATCATATATTCGCACTCACAGCCAATTGCCTCACCTTCATACGGCTGGGTGCGACCAATCTTCTGATTCTGAACCCGCGTGATATCCCCGCCTTTATCAAAGAACTCCGCAAATATCCATTTACAGCCTTTACCGGCGTCAACACCCTGTTCAATGCACTCATGAACAACCCCGAGTTCAAGTCAGTATCATTCGACTCGCTCAGTCTGACACTGGGAGGCGGCATGGCAGTGCAGCGGCCGGTAGCAGAAAGATGGCAACAGATCACCTGCAAACCGCTAACCCAGGCATACGGCCTGACCGAAACCTCTCCGGCCGTCACCATCAATCCGCTGGATCTGAAGACATTCAATGGCGCCATCGGCCTGCCCGTGCCCTCCACCGACATTTCATTTCGCAATGACGCGGGCGAGGAACTGGGAATCAATGAAACCGGTGAATTATGCGTCAAGGGCCCGCAGGTCATGCGCGAATACTGGAAGCGCGAATCCGAAACACAAAAGGCGTTTGAGCCGGACGGCTTTTTGCGCACCGGTGATATGGGCTATATTGATGAAAACGGCTATATTTTTCTTGTTGACCGCAAGAAAGAACTGATTATTGTCTCCGGGTTCAACGTATATCCGTCCGAAATCGAAGAGGTGGTCGCCTCGCACCCCGGTGTCAACGAAGTTGCCGCCATTGGTTCCGATAATGGCGCGGCCGGCGAAGTGGTCAAAATCGTGGTGGTACGCAAGGACCCTTCTCTGACCGAACAGGCACTGATCGATTTTTGCAGGAAGGAACTGACTGGATACAAGGTGCCGAAAATTGTTGAGTTTCGCGACGAGCTGCCCAAATCACCGGTAGGCAAAATTCTCAAGCGCGAACTCAAAGACAGGCCCAAAAAACCGGAATAAGCCGTTCGCTGATCTGTTTCAGCGTTGGCGTGAAAACAAAACCCGAGTGATATAAATAGCCCCTGCGATGAACTGCACCCCAAAAGTTGGACCTGATCCAGCCTTTGGCGTGTTTGTCACAGTGAACTGACCGTAGCCGGGCCTGCTTTTTTCCTGTCACACCCTGTACGAATTCGGCACTTGCGGGTTTGGCGCGCTGCGCCGGCCGTCGTCAGGAAACGCGTCGTAATGGAGGCACGTAGTCAACGTCGGTATCGCCAGTGCCATTGGAATTGAGCGCAGCTTCGATGGCATCGCGGCTCAGTTCCGGGGTGAGCATGCTCAGAAAATCGTAAACGTAGTCACGCAGGAAAACGCCGCTTTTCAGACCAATGCGAGTCGTATGTTTGCCAAAAAGATGGCCCACCGGAATACCAACAAAGCCGCCGTCGCGGCGCGGATCGAAAGCGACCCCGGCGATAATGCCGATCCCCATTTCCACATCAACATAGGTTTTGATGACGTCGGCATCAATGGCTTCAAGCACGATATCGGGTTTGATGCCTTTTTCGGCAAAAGCCTGATCAATGGAGGTTCTGCCGGAAAATGCACGATCATAAGTAATGATCGGGAATTCGGCAATCTGCTCCAGCGACAGGTTCCTGGCCTGAGAAGAGGTCAGCTCGGTGAGCGGATGATCGGGTTTGACCACCAGGGTGTGCTCCCAGCAATAGCACGGCAAGGTCGCCAGGCCGGTCACTTCGGACAGTGATTCAGTGGCCAGCGCGATATCTGCCTGCTCCTGCAAGACCATCTGCGCCAATTGCATCGGACTGCCCTCGGCCAGGGAAACATGAACCTTGGGAAAACGCCGGCGAAACTCGGGAATGAATTTGGGCAAAAAGTAGCGCGCCTGGGTGTGTGTGCATGCAATCACCAGGCTGCCCTCATCCCGTCGCGCAAACTCATCGCTGACTTTCTTGAGATTGTCCACCTCGATCATGATGCGCTCGATAATACTGGCCACCGCCTGACCCGGCTTGGTCAATCCCTTGATCCGCTTTCCGTGGCGCTCGAACACCTTGATGCCCAGTTCATCTTCAAATTCAATAATCGCCTTGGACACGCCGGGTTGGGATGTGAACAGAATGCGCGAGGCTTCGGTCAGATTGTAATTGCGCCTGATGGTTTCACGAATGAAACGAAATTGTTGTAGATTCATTATCCTTGCCTATAGGAGCCACCTGGTCGCTGCAGCCGGACATCCGGAACAATGACAACAGAACAATGGGCCGGGACCCAGGACCGTCGCGCAACCGCGGGGGGTAATGGATGCAGTCATGAAGCGCACCATCACATAGATTATAAGTTATAACGAATCGTTTTTATATAATTAATTAATATATACATATAGTCAAACCCGGCCGAACCGGGGCGCCCAGCCGGCCATGGTGACTATATTGTTTGTTTTTTCGGCGTTTTAAGACGCATTCGGGTGTGAAATGCGTACAGACAGAGCAGGAAGACAATGACATGCAAGGACAGTGTGCCGGTCAGAAAATCCAGCTTGCCGTTGCTGATCCAGCCTCGCATGAGGTTGATCAGGTTCATGTAAAGCAGTCCTGTCAGCCCGGCCAGCAGCAGGTCACCGGAGCGACCAAGGCGTGGATTGACTGCCCCCAGGGGAATAGCCAGCAGAGCGAGATTGAGCGCCGCAATCGGCAGTGAAATACGCCACATGATTTGTGCCTGGCTTTCCGCCTTGTGATCCTGCACCAGATTGATGGTCGGACGCGATTTCATCTGGTTCAGGGCATTCTCGCGTGCTACTTGATCAGCGCTGACGCCCGACGAATTCTCCAGTCGCATCGTATAAGAATCAAAACTCACCATGCGAAATTCTGCGCTGTCGGTTTTCATGTCATAACGGTTGCCCGGACCAAGTACAACGTAGCGATCGCCATTATCTTCACGCCGTACACGCGCATTTTTCGAGGTCACAATGGTGTACCAGTCTTTATCCAGCACGCGGGCAAAAACCGCGCCGATCTCTTCGTCGGGGTCCTTCGGGGTTTCTGTAAAAAACACGCGCGCGCCGCCAGCTGATTCAATGAACTGGCCTGCAGTAATTTTGGACAGATCGGATCGCTGCTCGTAACGTTGCCGGTATTCCTCGATCTGGCGATACGCCCACGGCGTCACTTCAAGTGTGAGAATGGCAATCAGGGCACAGACCGGCAATGCCACGCGCAATACCGGTGCGATCCAGTCCTTGAGCGAGACGCCGCTGGCAAACCAGACCACCATTTCCGATTCTCTGTAATTGCGTGAAACGGTTGTGATGGTCGCAATAAACAGCGCGACCGCCAGAATGGTGGGTAAGGCCGTAATACTGGAGAGCGCTGCGATGCCCAAAACGATGTCTGCGCCGATCTGGCCTTCAGCGGCCTGGCCAAGCAGGCGTACCAGCAGGACACTGAGCCAAACGATGATAAGCGTGGAAAAGACAACGCCACCGTGACTGGTGATTTCTGCGACAACGGACCGTTTGAATAGCGACATAGGTAAAGATCGGCGATAATGAGAACATCTTTTCGACGCCTCAAGGTAGAAACAACATGGAATTTAACACACAAACCAGTCGCTCGATTCAACAAATCAAAACGCCTGCTTTATTCGTCGGGGTCTACACTGAAGGCGGCCTTGGAGAGACGGCCAAGCTGATCAATCACGCTTCCAATGGCGCCGTCGAGGCCGTGCTCAAACACGAATTCAAGGCGGCCGCCGGATCAATGATCGACCTGCGCACCCTGCCTGGCGTGCGCGCCGAACGCGTTGTTCTGGTCGGGCTTGGACCAAAGGAAAAGTTCAGCGGCAATACGCTGTCGCGGGCCCATGCCGCCATCGCAGGTTATTGCAGTGACGCATCGCTGGCCGAAGCGGTCTCCACCCTGCTTGAAGAACCCTGCCCGGCCACCACGCTGCGCCATAGCGCGCAACTGGCCGCAACCGCAGCCGGCAACGCCACTTATAAATACACCACCACGTTAAGCAAGGACAAACGCCCGGCCGCCGCAACGTTAAAAAAACTGACATTCACAATTGACAAACCGAACGCAAAACAGGTGGACGAAGGCCTGCGCCATGGCGCTGCCATCGCCCAGGGATTGAGCCTGACCCGTGAACTGGGCAATCTGCCGGCCAATATCTGCACGCCCACCTATCTGGGCAACCAGGCCAAACAGCTGGCCAAAGAGCATAAATCCATTACGGTAGAGGTGCTGGAACGCAAGCAGCTCGAAGCGCTCAAAATGAACGCGTTTCTGTCGGTTGCAGCCGGCTCCGATCAGCCCCCGCGCTTCATTGTGCTTAAGTATTCCCATGGCAGCGACAAGAAAAAACACAAGTCCGAAGGACCGGTCGTGCTGGTCGGCAAGGGCGTCACATTCGACACGGGCGGCATTTCCCTGAAACCGGGCGCGGGCATGGATGAAATGAAATTCGACATGTGCGGCGCGGCATCCGTGCTGGGTGTGTTCAAGGCAGTCGCCGAGATGGGACTGGACACCGAGCTCATCGGGCTGATTCCTGCTACCGAAAACATGCCTAACGGCCAAGCCACCAAACCAGGCGATGTCGTCACCAGCATGTCCGGCCAGACGATTGAAATTCTCAATACCGACGCAGAAGGCCGGCTGATCCTGTGCGATGCCCTGACCTACGCGGAACGCTTCGAACCTGCGCTGGTCGTGGATATCGCGACCCTGACCGGAGCCTGCATTGTCGCCCTGGGCAACTTCAACAGCGGCCTGTATGCGACCGATGACGCCCTCGCCGAGGATCTGCTGGGCGCGGGCCGACGCGCACTGGATACCGCCTGGCGCATGCCGCTGGATGACGAATACCAGGATCTGCTCAAATCCAATTTCGCCGATATGGCCAACATTGGCGGGCCCGCTGCCGGATCCGTGACCGCGGCCTGCTTTTTGTCGCGCTATACCAAGGCCTATCGCTGGGCCCACCTGGATATCGCCGGTACGGCATGGCTCAAGGGCGGTAAGGATAAAGGCGCATCCGGACGCCCGGTTCCCATGCTGTGCCAGTTTCTGATCGAGCGGCAGGCCGCGACGAATGCGCATTGATTTTGCCTTCGGTGCTGCCGACCGCCTGGGCATGGCCTGCGACGTGGTGCGCAAGCAATACCAGGCGGGTCAGCCAGTGCTGATCTATTGCACCGACCCCAAACGGCTTGCCGTGTTTTCACGGCGGCTGTGGGCGCTCGAAGATATTCTGTTCATTCCGCACGATGAAGTGGGTCCCGGCACTCCGCCCGACAGCCCGGTCCGGGTGACCCGCCACAGTCCCGCCGACGCGCTGCAAGACGGGATTGCGGTTCCCTGGCTGTTGAATCTGGATCTGGCCTGCCCGCCCTATACGGAGCGATTCGAACGCATACTGGAAATTGTCTCTAACCATGACCAGGACAAGGCCGCCGCCCGCCTTCGTTACAAGCAATACTCGGCGGCAGGTCACGATGTCCGGGCCCACAACATTTCCAGTCACTGACAACGCCCGGCGCCATCACCGGAAGGAGTCCCTCACATGTCCATCACTTTCAGAAAACGCCCTGACCATACCCTGTCTACGCCCGAGGCGAAAGAGCCGCATCTGGATCTGCATTCGATCGACGCCGGGCAGGCAGATGCCCTGGACGACGACGATATTCCGGTCCTGCTGCCGGCCGAGCCCGACAAGACACGCGAGGCCGTTCGCCACACGCTTTATACTCCGGACCCAAACCGCAGCGCCACCACCTCAGGCGCATCGTCAGCAAACCCGGATCGCAGATTTCAGGATCGCGCATTACCGGATCACGTTATGCAGGATCGAACTACACCGCATGATGATGCCGCGCCAGATCGCCCGGCATCGTTTCTGAAGCGCGAGAAGGCCGCCGTCCATATTCCCCCGCCACCGTCAGTCCCCCGTCGCGCCGCTGCGCATACTGACGCGCAAACGCCTGAGCATGCATCCACCCACCCATCAGCGCATATGCCAGCTCCTGCGGCACCACAAGGCACGACGCAGGCAACCCATGCAACGCACCCGACAGCGCAAACACCTGCTCGCACTGTCCCGCCTGCGCAACCCCCAGTCTCTGCAGCGACGCAGCAGCGCCCGCCTGAAATCCATTCCCCCACCGCCGCACCCGAATTGCCAGGACATCCGACGACACAGGATTATGCACCGTTTCTGAACACGGCGAAAAACAGACAGGACCCGCATAACAAACCTGAGCTATACGTCTGGTCTGACGATGAAAACGACGCATTTGCCCAGGTAGCCAAACGTGATTTCACACTGAACCGGATCGAGCCCACAGCAGGCCGCCCGTCATTCGATGCATCACTGTTTCGTGCCCCGTCACGCCCGCAGGCGCTGGCTTCCGCCGCTACACCCGCCAGCGTTGCCGATCCCGCTACTGCCATGCAGGCGGAGATTGATGCGCTGGTAACCGAATTGCTGGACGAGTCGCATGACTATCTGAAGCGACGTTTTCTGGAAGAGATCCCCGAAATCATTGCAAAATACCGCCAGAACTGATTAAGTTTACAGTACTGATTTCTGTGGATTTTTTTCTTTTCAGGTAAAATTCAGGGAACTGTCAGAAAAATCTTCTGTCTGATGTATACTGAATTTCAAGAAACCTGAAATGTTTTTGGAGAAACCATGACTGATTTGCGCCAGACTTTACCGCAGGAAGGCTATGCACCGGGCCAGGTGGTGCGCAACCGCGTGTTGCGCAATACGTACTGGCTGCTTGCGGCTTCCCTTATCCCCACCGTTCTGGGTGCAGCCCTTGCCTTGCAGCTGAACCTGAATGCCATGCTGGCCCCCGGCATTTCCACCATCGTTTTCCTGGTGGGTGCCTTCGGCCTGATGTTTGCCATCGAAAAAAACAAGAACAGCTCGCTGGGCGTCGGACTGCTTCTGCTGTTTACTTTTTTCATGGGCATGATGCTCTCGCGTCTGATCGGCCACGTGCTTGATTTCCGTAACGGCGCACAACTGATTATGCTGGCCTTTGGCGGTACCGCCGCCATCTTCGGCGTCATGGCCACCATTGCCACGACCAGCAAGCGTGATTTCACGGGTATGCAGAAAACCCTGTTTATTGGTGCCGTCGTGCTGCTCCTGGCGGCACTGGCCAACATGTTCCTGCAAATACCAGCGCTGGTCCTGACCATCTCCATTCTGGCTATTGTGATTTTCTCGGCCTTTATGCTGGTGGATGTGCAGCGCGTGGTCAATGGCGGCGAAACCAACTATATTTCGGCTACGCTGGCCATTTATCTGGATATCTACAACGTTTTTGCCAATCTGCTGGCCCTGCTGGGTATTTTCGGCGGCAGCCGCGAATAATCCGGCGCTCGCGCCACGTATCTTACCTTGCCACCACACATTTGCTGTGGTGGTTTTTTTTACCGTTGAGTATCCAAGAAAACCATAGCAGTTCAAGGACTGCGCCTGGAAAATTCCGAGGCAGCGTCTCGGAAATGAGCATCACCGAACTGCTTAATCGGCCGGGCCCAAGTCCCAGGATGCAGCCGGGCGCTTTGGGTCATGATTGTACAATCCATCAAACGCACCTTCAGGTATCCTTGAGTTTTCGCATTGCAAAACTCAAGGAGATCCTATGCGCGAGCGCTTCCTTGCCCACCTGAGCACGACCCTCGACCACATCCGTGCGGATGGCTACTACAAGGCCGAACGTGTGATCGACAGTCCGCAGGCGGCCCAAATTCACCTGGCCTGCGGAGCGGATGTGCTGAACTTCTGCGCCAACAACTACCTCGGCCTTGCCGATGACCAGAGACTTCTGCGTTCCGCCCAGGAGGGGCTGGATCGCTATGGCTTTGGTATGGCGTCGGTACGCTTCATCTGCGGCACACAGTCAGTACACAAACAACTGGAAGCCGCCATTTCCGGATTCCTGGGTACAGAGGACACGATTCTCTACGGCAGTTGCTTCGATGCAAATGGCGGTCTGTTCGAGACCCTGCTGACAGAGGAAGACGCGATCATTTCCGATGAACTGAACCACGCCTCGATCATCGACGGTGTGCGACTGAGCAAGGCCAGTCGCTTGCGCTATCGAAACAACGACATGGCCGATCTCGAAGCTCAACTGAAGGCAGCCGAGGCGGCCGGAGCACGCTTCAAGCTGATCGCAACCGATGGCGTTTTCTCTATGGACGGCATTATTGCCGACCTGAAGTCCATCTGCGATCTGGCCGACAAATATGGTGCGCTGGTGATGGTGGACGACTCGCATGCTGTCGGCTTCGTCGGGGAGAACGGGCGCGGCACGGCGGAATACTGCGGCGTGGAAGGCAGAGTGGACATCATCACCGGGACGCTGGGCAAGGCGCTGGGCGGTGCCTCCGGAGGCTACACGTCGGGCCACAAGCAAATCATCGAACTGCTGCGCCAGCGCTCTCGTCCGTACCTTTTTTCGAACACCCTGGCGCCATCCATTGCCGTTGCCTCGATCAGGGTGCTGGCGTTGCTGCGCAGCCCGGAAGGCGCACAACTGCGTCACCGCGTGCGCGAAAACGGCGAGCACTTCCGCAAGGAGATGAGCCGGCTGGGTTTCTCTCTGGCCGGCAAGGACCATCCAATCATCCCTGTCATGCTGGGCGATGCACAAGTGGCCTCCCGCATGGCCGATGCGTTGCTGAAAGATGGCATTTACGTCGTCGGTTTCTCCTATCCTGTTGTCCCCAAGGGCAAGGCACGTATCCGTACGCAGATGAGCGCAGCGCATACCACCGAGCAGATTGACCGGGCTGTGGCCGCTTTCGCCAAAGCGGGCAAGGCCATCGGTGCGATCACCTGACTCTGTCTAATCAAGGAATCACCATCATGAAAGCACTGGCCAAACTGACGCCTTCCGTTGGTCTCACACTGACCGACGTTGAAAAGCCGGACGTCGGTCACAACGACGTTCTCATCAAGATCAAAAAAACCGCTATCTGTGGCACGGACATCCACATCTGGAAGTGGGATGACTGGGCGCAAAAAACGATCCCCGTTCCCATGCACGTCGGCCATGAGTATGTCGGCGAAATCGTCGCGGTAGGTCAAGAGGTGCGTGGCTTCCAGATCGGCGATCGCGTTTCCGGCGAGGGTCACATCACCTGCGGCTTCTGCCGCAACTGCCGCGCAGGTCGCCGCCATCTGTGCCGCAACACCGTTGGTGTAGGTGTCAATCGGCCAGGCGCGTTTGCCGAATATCTGGTGATCCCGGCCTTTAACGCCTTCAAGATCCCCGATGACATCCCGGACGATCTGGCCTCGATCTTCGATCCGTTCGGCAACGCAACGCACACGGCACTGTCGTTCAATCTCGTGGGCGAAGATGTCCTCATTACAGGCGCGGGCCCCATCGGCATCATGGCAGTCGCCATTGCGCGCCATGTCGGCGCCCGCAACGTCGTCATCACCGACGTGAATGACTATCGACTGGATCTGGCACGCAAGATGGGCGCGACACGCGCCGTGAATGTCAACCGGGAGACCCTGCGTGGCGTGATGGAAGCGCTGCACATGAGCGAAGGGTTCGATGTGGGCCTGGAAATGTCCGGGGTACCCAGCGCGTTCACCTCGATGCTGGCGTGTATGAACCACGGCGGGAAAATCGCCCTGCTGGGTATTCCACCCGCCAACACGGCCATCGACTGGAACCAGGTCATTTTTAAAGGCCTTGAAATCAAGGGGATCTATGGCCGCGAGATGTTCGAGACCTGGTACAAGATGGTGGCGATGCTGCAAAGTGGCCTTGATCTGAGTCCCATCGTCACCCACCGCTATCCGGCGTCGGAATTCCAGGCAGGCTTTGACGCCATGCTTTCCGGCCAAAGCGGCAAGGTGATTCTGGACTGGGAAGCCCTGCCGGCCTGATGCTGCATCTCATGCATCTCAGGTACAGCGATTGCGCTCGAAGCGCAGACGCCGCCGCCCTTCATCGTGCTCGTGATGGGCGCGCTCGCGGCTATGCTCGGAGCCCGAACCAGGTATGCATATACCGCTATCACGCACATACTTGCCGGGGGTCACTCCGAATGCCTCCCGAAAACGTCGAATCAAATGGCTTTGATCGACGAAACCGACACTCACAGCCACATTCGCCGCGCTGTGACCCGCGAGCAGCAGCTTGCGGGCATGAGCCAGGCGCACCGACGTCAGGTAGATGTTGATGGGCACGCCCATCTGGGCAACGAACGCCCGCATCAAATGGGGCAAGCTCAGGCCCACCATGGCGGCGATCTCGGCGCCATTGATTGGATCGCCGTAGTGGACGTCGATGAATTCGCGTGCGATGCAGACAGCCCGATTCTCGTTGCCTGCTTTTTTAATCTCCGAATCTGGGTGGGCATAGACAAAAACAGACCTCAGCGCAGCCACCAACGCTACCGCGTGATCAAGCCCGGAGTTATTTGCTGACAGGCAGCGATGCGTTTGGGTCAGGCGCCCGAACAGCGCCCTGTCATCGTAGAGCCCCACACGCATCATTCCCAATTGAATCTTTGATCGAAACGTGTCGGCGCATAGTTCCTGGATCAGGCCAGGTTGCGGGTAGAACGCACGGTATGACCATCCTTCTGTATCTGCTGCGTGTCCGGTATGCGCGATACCTGGCGGTATGAGCAGTGTGGAGCCAGCCGACGCGGTGAGGCAGCGCCCTTCTGTTTCAATTTGCTCTGCGCCCCGCTCAAATACGGCAATGACGAACTCTTCATGTGCGTGGCGGGCGAATCGGTGTGTAATACAATCTGCCTTCAACAGGTCGATGCCGCCAAGCACATTCGCATGCCAATAACGGATGGCCTCCGGCGCGTGCGGCTTCGACGAACCCATGGCTATGCACTCCTCAGTACCACTTGGGAGGTTGATCCCAATTCATTATAACGAATGCTCCAAAATGGGGCAATTTCCGGCAGGGCTGACACATCTGACGCTGCTCCCGTTGTCCGGCGGGCACCCGATCGGGCTTGCCACGCTGGCTACAGGCAAAAATATGCCCTGTTATCAGTGATTTAAGGGTAATTATCTAGTGACGACTGACGGTATCCTGACTAGACTTAGCGGCTGGTTCATACGCCAACGTTTCGATGCAATAAACACAAATACAGGAAAGAGATGCTACATACACTGAAAAACGCTCGCTTGCTCCGCCATGTGGCGCTGGCCTTTGCACTCACTGGCGGCACCGCCATGGCGGCAGATTACCCAGACCATCCCGTATCCATGATTATACCGTTCACAGCGGGCGGCCCGACAGACAACGTTGCCCGCTCTCTGGGCGAAGCGATGCAAAAGTCGCTGGGCCAGACAGTGGTCATCGAAAACAAGGCGGGCGCAGGCGGCACCATCGGCACGACGCAGGTTGCCAACGCCAAGCCAGATGGCTACGATGTCCTGCTGATGCATATCGGATTTTCGACTGCCCCGTCGCTGTATAAGCGCCTGGGCTATGACCCCGAGAAAAGCTTCCGGCCGGTAGGCCTGGTGGTCGATGTTCCCATGACCCTGGTCGCACGTGCTGATTTCCCGGCCAATAACATGAAAGAGCTGGTGGAATACCTCAAAGCCAATCAGGATAAAGTCACGCTGGCCAACGCCGGTGTGGGCGCCGCCAGTCATTTGTGCGGCACCATGCTGATGGACACGCTGGGCGTCAAACTGCTGACGGTCCCTTATAAAGGCGCCGGTCCTGCCATGAATGACCTGCTGGGCAAACAGGTCGATCTGCTGTGCGATCAGACCACCAATACCACCCAGCATATCAAAGCAAAAACGGTCAAGGCCTACGCCATTACCAGCGATAAACGCAATGCCCAGTTGCCTGATCTGCCGACCATGCAGGAAGAAGGATTCAAGGATTTCAACGTCGGCATCTGGCACGGCATGTGGGTACCGGCCAAAACACCGGATAATGTCGTCGCCAAACTGCAGGCCGCACTCAAGGACGGACTGGCAAGCCCCAAATTCAAAGAGCGCATGGATGCCCTGGGTGCCACGATCCTGTCAGACCAGGCAACGCCTGAAGCCCTGGACGCCAAAGTCAAAGAACAGATCCCCGTATGGGCAGAACTGTTCAAAAAAGCAGGTGTTCAGCCTCAGTAACCTGCCAAGCCGGCCAGAGGACAAGGCATAGGGTTTTGCCTGCATCCTCCGGGCTATGCTCCAACAGTATCAGAAGTGAAAAAAGCCGGAGTTCATCTCCGGCTTTTTGCTGCACGCCTCAATGGCGAGGGTAATCCCTCAACAATCAGGGCAATCCCTCTACATCCAGGTTTTTCGGAAACTGGACCGAGAATTTCAGAAGAACGGCACGCTCTTCTCCAGCCGCCAGCGACAGCTTTTGCGCGTAACGACCATCGCCCTTGAGCGCCAGATCACTGCCCGACGGTTCCAGGCGCTTGATATCAATTTTCTCGTCCCCGGAGACCGGAAAGCGGTCATGCAGGACCAGCTCGACAGGCTGCCCCCGGTTATTGCGAATCAGGGTTTTGTATTCATAGGTCAGACGGGTTCCGCTGCCTGTCAGACCCGTAGACTCGGTGAACCGTTGCAGCGGCTCACGCTTGACTGAAATGGCCTGATCCACGCCCAGCGCCAGCTCCAGTTCCTCTTTGGGAAAAATGGTTTTCATGTCGGACGAGGCCACAAATTCATTATCAAAGAAGGCGTTGACATTGCCGGCCAGTAGCGGAAAGTCCTTGTCGTTGTTGATTTTCACCGTAGCAAATACCGCAGCAGCCTCGGAGGGAACAAGTTCGTAGGACAGTTTGGCGGGTTCTGACAGCGTCGTGAGCGCCACGCGCTGCTGTTGCCCACCCGCTGCAATGGTCTGCTTGCCCGGCACCTCGAACGTGGTGTTGGTCGCACTGCTTTGCGGGGTGGCTGTCTCATAGCTGGCGGCATCGGCCATCTCCATGGCAGGTGCGCCGCCTTCAGCCATCGCCGACTGTCTGGCGCTCATGCTGCGCATGGGCGCGGGCATTGGACGCCGGGGTACCGCAACGTCAACACGCCAGGGTTCCAGATGCGGCAAAGCGACCCCCGTTACCGGCTGGGCGGTGGATAAGGTCAGGCTCACGTCTGACCAGTCTTCGGAGGTTTGCTGGCTGACCTGGCCAAAATATTGCAGGGACAGTTTGCCGTCGGCCGAATCGTATCGCGCGTCATAGACCGGCCGCCACGATGCACCGGGCACCACGTAGCTCAACACACTATTGACGGTTGCCGGCTTCGCGGCCCGTAGTGTCACGATGACTTTACGAGTTTCGTTTGTCCCGTTCTGATCGATCTGCTCACGACGCTGTTCCAGCACTTTACGGCGCGACAGCACCTGATCCTTTTGTTGCGCATGCTCACGGCGAGTCTGCAGGGCCCCAAGCAAGTGTTCGCCGGTAAACGACATGAGGTCCAGAAAAGCGTCGCGCGACAGCGGCGGCACATCCCGCCCCTGCACGCTATGACCATCCTGATAGTGGCGAATGAATGCGATCTGGTTATCATCCAGTTTGATCTGATCATCCAACTGCCCAAGTTGCCGATCCAGCGCTTCAATCTGGCGATTGACTTCGGTCACACCGTCAGACTGCCCGGCTTGCTGGTAGTCCGGCGTGCTGGACACATGCAGTATCTGAAGCCCGGCATTGGCGGCGTCGGCATTAAATTGCAGTGAGTTTTCGTCGATATCTGCCGGCAGGTTTGCAAAGACCAGTTCGTGTTCGCCTGCCGCGATGGACTGACTGGCGACGCGGTGAATCATCGCCCTGTCCGGATACACAATGACCCGGTCGATACGTGAGTCCGCTTTTACGGTATCGGCCTGGGCAAACGGCGCGTGCAAGGCAAGCAGCAGCGCGCTCGCGACCAGCGAGGGGCGCAGCAGCAAGCGCGCTTGCGCCTGAAGAGGGTATGCATATTTTCTGCAAGGATGCAGGTCGGGCTGCTCGGTCATGGATCATCTCCGCAAAGTCATACCTGGCATCATAACCGAGGTTGAAGCCGCGGCAAACCCGTATGGTTGCAGTATGTCCAACCTGGCTCCTGTCTGCGTTTTGGCGGTCTGCGAAAAGACCGACTCAATACGGTAACCGGCTCAATATTGTTTAAGCGATAGCAGGACATTGCGCGTCATCAACGGCCTGGCTTCCAGGTGCTCATCTATACGCTCTCGCAACATGCGCCGCAACTCGGGTTCGCTCGCCGGTTCATCAAAATCGGGTTTGTTGCCAGGGACCCCGTAACCGGTTTCCTGCAATAATGTCCATTCAAAGCGCCGCAGTGAACCCGAGGCGCGCTCGCCTACGGCCAATTGCTGCAGCGCCTGACGATAGGCGTCATACAGTTGCGGATGGGCATCTTCGCCCGGCAGCAGCCGAATCAGCAACTCATTCATATACCAGGCCGACATCATGGATTTGCCGGACAGGCCATGCAGGCCGGCGAGTTCGGCACGCGTCAGGGTCTTGACCTCGCCCTGACCCGACCAGGATACCGACAACGGCTCAAAAGCGGACAGCACCGGACGCAACACTGAATACGGCCGTTTGGCACCCTTGGCCACGACGGTTATGATGCCGTGCTCCCGGGCAAACAGCCGGGCAATCACAGAGGTTTCACTCCAGGCCGTCGCCTGCAACAGATAGGCGCTGGTCTCCTGCACCCGACTGCTTTGTCTACTCATATCCCAGATCGCGCAGGGCACTTTCCTTTTCAGACCAACCCTTGCGCACCTTGATATAAATTTCCAGGAAAACAGGCTTGTCCAGCAGCGCTGAAATATCCTGGCGCGCTTCTGTGGCAATGCGTTTCATATGCGTGCCTTTAGCGCCAAGCAGAATCGGCTTGTGACTCTCACGCTCTACCACCACACACGCGGCAATACGCGCAGCCTGCTCGTCTTCGTCCCATTGTTCGATGACGACGGTACAGGCATACGGCAATTCGTCACCGACCAGCCTGAAGATTTTCTCGCGAATCAGCTCGGCTGCGATAAAGCGGATCGGCCTGTCAGTGAGCGCATCTTCTTCGAACATGAATTCGCCTTCGGGCAGTCGCTGCTCGATTTCGGACAACAGGGTATCCAGCTGCACCCCTTTGACCGAACTGACGGGTACAACGGCATCATAAGAAAATTTACCCATGATGTGGCCGACGAAATCGAACAGATCATTCTTGCTCTTGAGCATATCGATTTTACTGATGGCCAGAATGCATTTTTTGGAAGCTGGCAGCAAAGGCACGATCTGTTCATCACCGGCAGACCATTTCCCGGCCTCTACCACATGGACGATGACATCCACATCGGCCAGCGCCTGCGTGACCACACGATTCATCATGCGATTCATCGTACCGCCATGGCGGGTCTGAAAACCCGGCGTATCCACAAAGACAAACTGCGTGTTATCACGGGTCAGCACACCATGAATGCGATGACGGGTGGTTTGCGCCTTGCGCGACACGATGGAAATTTTGCTGCCGATCAATGCATTGGTCAATGTCGACTTGCCCACATTCGGACGGCCGACCACGGCGATAAATCCTGTCTTCGCAGGGCCGGCTGCTTCGGCACCAGCGGGCATATTGGGTTCCTGGCTCATTTTTTCTCCTGCTCAACGGCAACCGGCAACGTCAGTTGCGCGACTTTTCGTACGCGCTTTTTTGCGCCTGCCTTGGGCAGGGCCGTTTCAAGCTTATCCAGCATCTTGCGCGCAGCGGCCTGCTCAGCCGCACGCCGACTGCTGCCGCTGGCCTGGCTTCGCAAATCCAGTTCTGCGATATGGCATTCCACTTCAAACTGCTGATCGTGCGCGGCCCCGGTTGTGGCGACCACGTTATAGACCGGCAAGGCGAATTTTCGCCCTTGCAATACCTCCTGCAGCAGGGTTTTGGCATCCTTGCCCAGCGTGTTGAAATCCACCGAATCCAATAACGGCTTGTAGAGCCCTTCGATCACCGTTTGTACTGACGCTACGCCACTGTCCAGATAGATCGCCGCAAAAATGGCCTCCAGCGCGTCGGCCAGAATAGACGGGCGACGAAAGCCCCCGCTTTTGAGCTCGCCTTCACCCAGTCGCAGGAACTGCGGCAATTCAAGCCGATGGGCAATGTCGGCCAGCGTCGCCTGCTTGACCAGGCTGGCCCGGATTCGTGACAGATCGCCCTCGTCTTCCCGTTGCAAACGATGAAACAGAATGGCCGCCACGGTGAAATTGAGGATGGAATCGCCGAGAAACTCGAACCGCTCGTTATGAGTCGCACTGTGACTGCGATGGGTCAGCGCCTGAACCAGCAGGCGCTGATTTTTGAACTCATAGCCAAGCAGACGTTCCAGTCTTGAGAGATTCATCACTTGAACGAGCCTATGCGACCCAGGTCGCCAAAATTCATCCAGATAAAGAAGGCCTTGCCGACAATATTGCGATCGGGCACAAAGCCCCAGTAGCGACTGTCTTCACTGTTGTCGCGATTGTCGCCCATCACAAAATATTGTCCCTGTGGCACCGTGCAGCGAAAATCCGCGCCCTGATACTGGCAGTTTTCTTTTCCGGGGAATGTAGTCATGCCCAGCAAAGCGCCCATACCCGGCATATTCAGGATCGCATGATCGTGATTACCCAGATTTTCTTCAAGCGCCTCGGGCGAACCACTTTGCTGTGACGGGTTCACATAAGGACCCACGCGCTTGACAGGCACGGCCTGCCCGTTGATGGTCAGGCGTTTGTTCTGATAGACCACTTCGTCACCCGGCACACCCACCACGCGCTTGATGAAATCCATGTCGGGATTGACCGGATAGCGAAACACCATCACATCGCCGCGTTGCGGTGTGTTGATCGGTATGATTTCCTGGTCGATGATCGGCAGGCGGATGCCATACGTAAATTTGTTGACCAGAATCATGTCGCCATTCTGCAGCGTCGGCAGCATGGAGCCTGAGGGAATGCGGAACGGCTCGAACAGGAACGAGCGCAGTACGAACACAAACAGGATGACAGGAAAAAAACTCAGTGAATATTCGATCCACCAGGGACGATGCGCCTGTTCGTCGGCGCCGTATTCGGCCACACGCCGCTTGCGAAAAATCAGGGCATCGAACAATTTTATTACACCTGTGATAACCAGCAATATAAACAGGATTAACGCAAAATTCATCTTCTACTTCCTTATTTATCTTCAACCTGAAGGATGGCCAGGAACGCTTCCTGTGGAATTTCCACACTGCCGACCTGTTTCATTCGTTTCTTACCGGCTTTCTGTTTTTCCAGCAGTTTTTTCTTGCGTGAAATATCACCGCCATAACATTTGGCAAGCACGTTTTTGCGCAGAGCCTTGACGTTTTCACGCGCGATAATTTCGGCTCCGATGGCCGCCTGAATGATGACATCAAACATTTGACGCGGAATCAGGCCGCGCATTTTCGTGACCACTTCGCGCCCGCGATAACGGGCGTTGGAGCGATGTACGATCATCGACAGGGCGTCAACCTTGTCGGAGTTAATCAGCAGATCGACCCGCACGACATCGGCCGAGCGGTATTCCAGAAATTCATAATCCATGGACGCATAACCGCGCGAGACCGACTTGAGACGGTCAAAGAAGTCCAGCACGATCTCCGCCAGCGGAATTTCATAGACCAGATGCACCTGACGGCCGTGATAGCTCATATTGATCTGGTTGCCGCGCTTGGCGATACACAAGGTAATGACAGCGCCGACATATTCCTGCGGCATGAACAGCGTGACCGTGACAATGGGTTCGCGTATGTCCGCGATCTGACCGACATCCGGCATGCGCGATGGGCTCTCGATCGTGAGCACTTCCCCGTCATTACGCTCGACTTCATAAACCACCGAAGGCGCGGTGGTGATAATGTCCATATCGAATTCGCGTTCCAGGCGTTCCTGCACAATTTCCATATGCAGCAATCCGAGGAATCCGCACCGGAAACCGAAGCCCAGCGCCTGCGATACCTCGGGCTCGAACATGAGCGCTGCGTCGTTAAGTCGCAGTTTTTCCAGCGAATCGCGCAACTGGTCATACTCGCTGCTTTCTACCGGATACAGGCCTGCAAAAACCTGCGGTTTGACTTCTTTGAAGCCCGGCAGCGGCGCGGGGGCCGGTTTGCTGGCCAGCGTGATCGTATCGCCGACCTTGGCACTGGCCAATTCCTTGATCCCGGCGATAACAAAGCCCACTTCACCGGCTGACAATTTGTCACGCGGCTCTGATTTCGGAGAAAAGACCCCCAGTTGCTCGCACAGATGCGTAGCGCCTGTGGCCATGAACAGGAGTTTGTCCTTGGGCTTGAGTACGCCATTTTTGATGCGCACCAGCATGACGACGCCCACATAATTGTCAAACCACGAGTCGATGATCAACGCCTGCAGCGGCGCTTCTGGGTCACCCTGAGGTGCGGGCACCTTGGCAACGATCATTTCCAGGATGTCGTCAATGCCTTCGCCGGTCTTGGCACTGGCCTTGATGGCGTCACTGGCGTCAATGCCGATCACGTCTTCAATTTCCTTGCGTGCCTCTTCGGGCTCGGCCGAGGGCAGATCCATTTTATTGAGCACCGCCATGACTTCCACGCCGAGTTCGATCGCGGTATAGCAGTTGGCCACCGTCTGCGCTTCGACGCCCTGGGTGGCGTCGACCACCAGCAAGGCACCTTCACAGGCGGACAGGGAACGGCTGACTTCATAGGAGAAGTCCACGTGTCCCGGCGTATCAATCAGATTCAGATTGTAGATTTTGCCATCGCGGGCTTTATAGTGCAGCGCTGCAGTCTGCGCCTTGATGGTGATGCCGCGTTCCCGCTCGATATCCATGGAATCGAGCACCTGCTTGGACATCTCCCGATCGGCAAGGCCGCCGCAGCGGTGAATGAGACGATCCGCCAGCGTAGATTTGCCGTGGTCAATATGGGCAATAATCGAGAAATTACGTATATGTTGCATAAAAAGTGCAAAAGTGCAGTGTCGGCGACAACCGGAAAAGCGTACGCGCCAGCTCACCACAATAAGGATGCCAATGGCATCGGAAATGGTTTTTGGCTGCAGATCCTGCACCCGGACAGCGGCGGGGCCAAATTGAAGTCGGCCAGCCGGTCACAGCGGTACAGACTCAAAAAAGGGACGCATCAAGCGCCCCTTTTGGCCTGCATATCGTATTGTAGCCTTATTTTGCAGGTGTTACGGGTACCCACTGGGTTAAATTGTCACGCCGGATCAGCAATGCCGCGGCTTTGCCTTTTTCCAGCTTATCGACGATTTCGCCAAACTGCTTGACATCCTTGACGTCCTGATTGTTCAGGGCAAGAATCACATCACCCGGCTGAATGCTGGCTTCCAGGGCGGCACCCTTGACATCCTTGACCAGCACCCCCCCCTTGATGCGCATTTTGCTTTGCAGTGAAGAAGGCACTGCTTCGACAACCAGGCCCAGGCGATCGGCGCTGCCGGCCTGTTCACCGGGTTCCGTGACGCTGGCGGTGTCGGACGATCCACTCGGTATTTCGGCAACCTTGACATTCAATGTCTCGTATTTGCCCCGGCGCCAGACTTCCAGAGGAGAGTCGGTATCAGGTTTGGTTTGACCCACCAGACGCGGCAGGTCAGACCATTTCTTCACTTCTCCGCCATTGAATTTGGTAATGACATCGCCTGCCTGAACGCCGGCCTTGTCGGCAGGGCCACCCTGCTCCACATTGCTGACCAGCGCACCGGCCGCCTTGGGCAGACCAATTGCCTTGGCAACCTCTTCACTGACTTCGCCAATCTGCACGCCGATGCGGCCACGGGTCACTTTACCGGTAGATTTGAGCTGGTCGACGACACGCATGGCTTCGTCTATCGGTATGGACAGGGAAATACCCATGAACCCGCCGCTTTGCGAGATGATCTGGGAGTTGATGCCGACTACTTCACCCGACAGATTGATCAGTGGCCCCCCCGAATTACCCGGGTTGACAGCCACATCGGTCTGAATGAACGGCAGATATTCGCCGGTATCACGATTGATGGCGCTCACGATCCCCGATGTCACGGTCGAATCCAGTCCGAATGGCGAGCCAATGGCCAGGACCCACTGTCCTTTCTTGAGCGTATTGGAATCGCCGATCTTGAGAGTGGGCAGATTCTCGGCCTGGATTTTGATGAGCGCAATATCGGTGCGCTTATCGGTACCGATGACTTTGGCCTGGTATTCACGGCCATCGTTCATGGTCACGGTAATTTTGGAGGCGCCATCGACCACATGATTATTGGTCATGATGTAGCCGTCTTTGGAAATGATAAAGCCCGAACCCACGCCACGCGGCACGGTGCGCTCTTCATCGCCGCCCCGGGGCGAGCGGGGACCGCGGTCACCACGCGGCGGTACGAAATCGGGGCCAAAGAAAAAGCGGAACAAATCGTCGGGCGAATCGCCCGGACCAAAGCCCTGGCTTGAACGGGCAGAGACTTTTTCCATCGTGCGGATATTGACCACCGCATTTTCGGTGGCTGCCACGATGGAAGTGAAATCAGGCAGCGCCGTGACGGCTGTGGAGGTCGGTACCGGCGCGGCAGGTGTGCTCTGCGCAAAGCCGCTGTATGGCAATATGATGCCAGCACTGCCCAGCCCGATCATTGCGGCAACGATCGCAGTCGTTAACGGTTTTTTGACCTTGTTATTCATGAGTTTCCCTTTTCAGTATTTACTGTTTTGAAACAGGTTGAATGAATTTAGTTGAAACGGCCAGATCTTTCAGTGTCATCAACGGGATGGCGCCGATGGCTGTGAGCCAGTAATCATCAATACGCTGACGAAATACATTCATCGACCCCACCCTGGCATCTCCTTGATTGTTAAAGGTTTTCTCAGAATCCTTCACTCTCTGGATAAATACCGAAATGGACGACAGACCGTCTGTAAGTATTAGTTGCTTTACGTTCTCTTTAGTTCCTTTGGGGCGAACGATACTCATGATGGGGGTGAAACCTGCCGGGTACCGGATACGCCAGCCTTCCTGCGGCAGATCAACCATCACCGGTTTCTGCTCTACCTGCTTCCAGTCCGTCGTGTCCAGAGGCGATTTCAATCCCGCCGTATCGACATCGCTGCCCAGGGACAAACCGGTAAAGGTAACCTGTTCGATGACCGCGCCCTGCCCGTCAACCGTCTGCGATTTCAGCAGCAATCGGGACTTGGCATCGGCGCACAGGCGAAAACCATAGCGGTCGTCCACTCGTGGCATCACTTCAATCACGTCGCAGGCGCGGCCCGCAACACGGCTATTGCCCTTTTCGGCGCGCACGTCGTAATACTTATCGACGTTGTCCACCGGTCCCAGCAGCAAGGCCGGGAAACGGTCTTTGCGCGGTTTGTCGATGACCACCATTTTTTTGGCCGGAATCAGGCTTTTCACCACATTATTATTGCGCAGGTATTCCTGGGCATCGCCGTCGAGCACTTCAAGGCGTTCCTTGACGCCTTCGCCGTCCACGACATGCGTCACGCGCGAGGTGATCATGACATTGCCCTGCTGGTACAGGAACGTGCCGCTATAGTCGGTAGTTTCTGCAGCAGTCTGGATCTGCATCAACAGCTGCGCCGGTGTCTGGGCAAAAGCCGGTACGCAGGGTACGACGGTCCAGCAGGCAGCCAGCACAAAGCGCCGCGGACGTTCAAAACGGGACGGCAGCCAAGGCTTGCTGATCACTGCGCATCCCCAAGGTCATATGAAACGTGTCGCACCGGGTACGCCCCGACCATCTGGCTGTGCGCAGCCACGTAATCCTGAAACTCGTTACGTGCCATCTCGGCAGGAACGGTGGATGAGCTGACCGCCAGCGCAGGCGCGACCGGTGGCGCCGATTCCTGCTCATAGGGGGCATTGAACCAGACAACCGCGGCGACAGCGGCTGCAGCAGCCACACCAGAGGCGCCCCAGCGCAAATAACCCCGGGTCGGGGCGGCATGATGCGTCCGCTCTGCCGCCACCAGTTTGCTGATGCGGGCATTGAACAGATCGGACGGTTTGATGGCCAGATGTTCGTTGCGCATGACATCGCCGATCAGATGGTACGTATCCCAGGTCTGGCGCCCATAGGGCGTATCCATTCTGGACGCGTCAAACGCGTCGCATTCGCCATCGACCATTTCAGAGATGGTTTCGTTCCAGTCTTTCGCAGGAAGAGTCAGTTTGTTTTCCATATGTATTCCTTACCAGCGGCGATCCGTAGCCTGTCCCAGGACAGGCTTGAGTTTTGCCGCGATGGCTTCCCGGGCCCGGAAAATTCGGGAACGCACGGTTCCCACCGGGCAAGCCATTGCCTGTGCTATTTCTTCGTAACTTAGCCCTTCAAGCTCCCTGAGCACGATTGCCATACGCAAATCGTCGGGTAACGTTTCGATTGCCTCGTTGACTGTCCGAACGATTTCCTGCGTCACCATGCTGGATTCGGGTGTTGCAATATCTATAAGATTGTCAGAATGGGAAAAAGTTTCACCGTCTTTGTTTTCCAGCGTATCGGGATAGCTCAGCTTGCGGTCCGTCGAGGAAAGCCAGTTGCGTGCCGTATTGATGGCAATCCGGTACAGCCAGGTGTAAAACGCACTTTCACCCCGAAATTGGGGGATGGCACGATAGGCCTTGATAAACGTTTCCTGGGCAATATCCTCGACTTCGCTCTGGCTGCCGATCATACGGGCCAGCAGTCCCATGACCTTGCGCTGATACTTCAGCACCAGCAGATCGAAGGCCTTTTTGTCGCCGTTCTGGACCCGCTGCACCAGCTCCCAGTCAACTTCGCGCTCGCTCATATGGCCACCCTGCCCCCTGCGCTCCTGGTATCGACCCAGCGGGCCGATAGAACCAGTACGCGAAAACGCCGCCAGACGTCGGGCGGCTGCCCGATGGACCAGACAGTGACCGTATCGGCAGGTGTGTGGGGAAAATAGGGATCCTGCAACGACAGCGTCAGCCAGAACGGCCCCTGCCAGAAACGCTTCAGAATACGAACGGCCCCGCTATCGGCGGGCATGGTCGTTTCCATCGCATTCTTGGGTGAAGCCGGCACGGCGTTGCGCCAGTACCGGTAAAACCCGTTGGGGCCGACCAGCAACTGCCCGCCAGTGGTATTTCGAAGAGCAGCGCCCTTGCGTTTGACGGCCAGACATAGCGCGGCCAGCACGAACGCGGCCTGGGAGCCGGCAATGCAGAGCATCGCAACCACAGCCAGCCCGCCGCGCATATACGCTATAAAACCGGGCTGGCCAACGTGAAGTCGGACTTGCCAGTGCCGGTTCAGGTCGTTCTGCAAATCAGACCCGTTTGACAATCATCGACCCGTTGGTGCCGCCGAATCCAAAGGAATTGGACAACGCCACATCGATTTTCATTTCACGCGCCGCATTGGCGCAATAGTCCAGATCACACTCCGGATCCTGGTTGACCAGATTGATCGTGGGCGGTGAAACCTGATTGTGAACGGCCAGTGTGGTAAAGACCGCTTCAATGCCGCCGGCTGCACCAAGCAAATGGCCGGTCATCGACTTGGTAGAATTGACTACGGTCTTGTAGGCATGCTCGCCCAGCGCCAGCTTGAGCGCGTCGGTTTCGTTCTTATCGCCCAGCGGCGTAGAAGTTCCATGCGCATTGACATAGTCCACCTGGTCGACGTTGATCTTGCCGTTTTTCAGGGCATTCAGGATACCGCGGCGAGGACCGTCACGGTCAGGCGCCGTAATATGGTGAGCGTCGGAACTCATGCCGTATCCGGCAAATTCACCGTAAATACGGGCACCACGAGCCTTGGCGTGCTCATATTCTTCCAGCACCAATACACCTGCGCCTTCACCCAGGACAAAGCCATCGCGATCCACATCCCAGGGACGCGAAGCCGCCTGAGGATCATCATTGCGTGTCGACAGCGCGCGCATGGCGGCAAAACCACCAATGCCCAATGGCGAAACCGTGGACTCGGCACCACCGGCCAGCATGACATCGGCATCGCCATATTCAATCAGCCGGGCAGCATCGCCAATGGAATGCAGACCCGTGGTGCAGGCAGACACCACCGCGTAAGTGGGGCCCTTGAGCCCAAGCATGATGGAGACCTGACCGGAAATCAGGTTGATCAGGGAGGCCGGAACAAAAAACGGCGAAATACGGCGTGGGCCCTTGGCCAGGTATTCCGTCTGCGTCTCTTCGATGCGTTGCAGACCACCGATACCGGAACTGACAATCGCACCAATGCGCTCGGCATTCTCTTCAGTCACGGTCAGACCGGCATCATTCCAGGCATCGACACTGGCGGCAATACCATAATGGATAAAGGTATCCATCTGCTTGGCTTCTTTGGCAGACAGGTATTTGGTCACGTCAAAGTCTTTGACCTCGCCGGCGATTTGCGCATTGAACCCGGAGGCGTCGAAGCGTGTAATGCGGTCAATGCCGGAACGGCCGCTGACAAGATTATCCCAGGCCTGCGGGACTGTATTTCCGACCGGGGACACAATGCCCAGTCCGGTGATGACAACGCGTCTTTTCACGGTTGGCTCCTACCCTTCACTGAAGTAAATATGTATGAATCAAAACCCAGAAATAAAAAAAGGGCTTGGAAAAAGGTTTATGCCGCCTGTATCAGCAACGATACCGGCGTGAGCCACTTTCCAAAACCGCTTTTTTTATTGCAACCGGAGTGCTCTCGCTTACCGGCTGACTCGCACAAATCAGGCTTTGTGAGAGTTGATGTAGTCAACAGCCTGCTGAACGGTTGTGATTTTTTCAGCTTCTTCGTCAGGAATTTCGGTTTCGAACTCGTCTTCAAGTGCCATGACCAACTCAACCATGTCCAGTGAATCTGCACCCAGGTCGTCAAGAAATGAAGACTCGTTTTTGATTTCTGCTTCATTTACACCAAGTTGTTCAGCGACGATCTTCTTGACGCGTTGTTCGATGCTATCCATGTAAATCTCCAAAGGGGGAAAATCCCGCAATTTTAGCCAACTACAAACCGATTGCAAAAGGCTTTATGTGAAAAAAATATTTTAGCCAAACTGGTTTCTTAAAACCATAAAACTAAAATACAGTTCAAAAATAAACAACTGCTCTTTTACGTATCCTGCATTTTAGTGAAATTTCAGGTCCGTATAAGAAAAAAAACCCTGGCATCTCAAATTACCCTGTTCTGCGCCCCAGTAGCAGCGCAATTACAGTTGAAATAACTCTGCCTCTTTTCACGCCAGCCGCCCATCACCTTCGCTACGGGCGGTCGGCAGGCTGGCTTACTGCATAAACATGCCACCATTGACGTGCAAGGTCGTGCCCGTGATGTATCCGGCCTGGGGACCCGCCAGAAAGGCCACGGCATTGGCTACATCGGCCGGCTGACCCAGGCGGCCCAGCGGGATCTGTCCCAGCAGCGCTGAGGTCTGTTCATCGCCCAGCGCACGGGTCATATCGGTATCGATAAACCCCGGCGCCACGCAATTGACTGTAATGTTGCGGCTGCCCAGCTCACGCGCCAGGGCGCGTGTCATGCCAGCCACGCCTGCCTTGGCCGCTGCATAATTGGCCTGACCGGGGTTGCCCGCAGAGCCGACAACCGACGTGACATTGATAATGCGACCGGCACGCGCCTTCATCATGACCCGCAATACACCGCGTGAAAGGCGGAATACCGAATCCAGGTTGGTGCCGATCACATCGGACCAGTCTTCGTTTTTCATGCGCATGGCCAGACCGTCGCGGGTAATGCCGGCATTATTCACCAGAATATGCGGCCCGCCCTCTTTGCCCAATTCGGCCAGCAATGCATCGCAGGCCGCCGCATCGGTCACATTGAGCACCACGCCCCGGCCGTTACTGTCCGACAGCATCTCTGTGATTGCCTGCGCGCCCGATTCTGACGTTGCCGTTCCCACAACCGTGGCACCGCGACGGGCCAGCTCCAGCGCGATAGCCTTGCCCAGCCCGCGACTGGCGCCTGTGACCAGCGCAATTTGCCCGGAAAGTTCTTTCTGTTCTGACATGCCTGTTCCTTAAGCGTTAATTTGTTCCAGTGCGGCATCCAGGGATGCCTGATCGTAAACGGAAACGGTGACCAGTTCCGGCTCGATACGTTTGATCAGTCCGGCAAGCACCTTGCCCGGGCCACATTCGACCACATGCGTGACACCCTGGGCTTTCATTGCCCTGACCGTTTCCACCCAGCGCACCGGATGCCACGCCTGGCGCACCAGCGCGTCGGCAATGGCCTGTGTGCTATCGGCGATGGCGACATCGACGTTGTTGATGACATCGGTATCGGGCATGTTCAGCGTCAGCTCATTGAGTGCTTTCTCCAGCACGGCTGCCGCCGGCTCAAGCAGACGGGAATGAAATGGCGCAGACACGGGCAACGGTAACGCACGCTTGGCCCCTTTTTCTTTAGCCAGAACGCAGGCACGTTCGACTGCATCCTTGTGCCCGGCAATGACCACCTGTGCCGGCGCATTGAAGTTGACCGCTTCGACAATGGTGTCGCCGCTGGCCTCCTGGCAAACGGCCAGCACAGTGTCGTCATCCAGGCCCAGAATGGCCGCCATGCCGCCGGTGCCGACAGGTACCGCTTCCTGCATGGCGCTGGCGCGAATGCGCACCAGGCGCACGGCATCTTCAAGCGTGAATGTGCCGGCAGCCGTCAAGGCAGAATATTCGCCCAGGCTGTGGCCCGCCATAAACGCCGGTTTGGCACCGCCGGCTTGCCGCCAGGCTTCGTACATGGCAACGCTGCAGGCCAGCATGACCGGCTGCGTGTTGACCGTCAGATTGAGTTCCTCGGCAGGGCCCTGTTCAACAAGCGCGCCCAGATCCTGATCCAGCGCAGCAGAGGCGCGCTGCATGACCGCCGCGATGACGGGATTTGCGCCCCAGCCGCCGAGCATGCCAACTGTTTGTGATCCCTGTCCCGGAAATACGAATGCAAGTTTCATGGTTTTCTTTGTTGATGTAAAAATGTTAGATGCGGACCAGTACCGAGCCCCAGGTAAACCCGCCGCCGACGCCCTGCATCAGCACCAGATCACCCTTTTTGATACGCCCGTCGCGGCGCGCTACATCAAATGCCAGCGGTACGCTGGCCGCTGAGGTATTGGCGTGCTCACCGACGGTTGCCACGACTTTTTCTTTCGGAATACCCAGCTTGCGCCCCAGGAAGTCAATAATACGGATATTGGCCTGATGAGGCACCATCCAGTCGATTTCGCTCACCTGGACATCCGCTTTTTCGCACACCTGACGAGCCGATTTGTCCAGGACGGTGACGGCCTGCTTGAAGACGGACTGACCATCCATGCGCAGGAAAGGATCGCCGGTGACCTGGCCATTTTCAATGCGTCCCGCCGTATTCAGAATCGTGTGCAGGGAACCATCGGCATTCAGTTGCGATGCAAGAATGCCTGGTTCCTCGCTGGCCGTCAACACCACGGCACCCGCCCCGTCTCCGAAAAGCACGCAGGTACCGCGATCATTCCAGTCCAGAATGCGGGAAAACACTTCGGTGCCAATGACCAGTGCGTTGCGGGCATTGCCGGCCCGGATAAAGCTGTCGGCAGTCGCCAGCGCGTAGACAAAGCCGCTGCATACCGCCTGCACATCAAACGCGGCGCCGCCTTTGGCGCCCAGTCTGGCCTGAATCAGGCAGGCCGTGCTGGGGAAAATAAAGTCGGGTGTGGAAGTTGCGACAATAATGAGATCAATCTCGCTGGCCGCGATACCGGCATCGGCAAGCGCCTTTTCGGCCGCCAGAAAGCCCAGCTCGCTCGAGGTCACGCCAGCGTCGGCCAGATGGCGCTGATGAATACCGGTGCGAGTCACAATCCATTCGTCAGACGTCTCCAGCCCCCGCTGAGCCATTTCTTGCGCAAGCATCGTGTTTGTGACGCATTTTGGAGGCAAGTAGCTGCCCGACCCCACGATGGTTGAATAAGTCATGTATGGCTCCGAAGACAAAGAATTGAGTAAAGCAGGCAATTTTATAATTTTTACGGGCTTTATGCGCTGCTTTCGTTATTTTTGGAGCGAATGAGCTGACTGATCTGCTGAACAGAGCTGGAGGTTTTTTGAAGTAATTTGCTGGCAACGGCTGTCCGGGCGCGCTCCAGCGCGACCGTATAGGCGTAAATATCGGCCGAACCGTGACTCTTGATGACCACGCCGCGCAAGCCCAATAGCGCAGCACCATTGTAATTGCGCGAGTCGACTCCATTGCGAAAGCGATTGAGCACGGGCCGGGCAACCAGGCCGGCGGCCATGGTGAACGGATTGCGCATGAACTCGTTCCGGATCATGCTGGCGATCATTTTGGACAGGCCTTCGATGGACTTGAGTACAACATTGCCGACAAAGCCGTCGCAGACGACCACATTGGTGGTACCCTTGAAAATATCGTCGCCTTCGACATTGCCGTAGAAATTGAGGTTGCTGGCACGCAATAGCTCGGCCGCTTCCTTGACGACATCATTACCCTTGATGGCTTCCTGCCCGATATTGAGCAGCCCGATACTGGGGTTGTCGATATGCTCGACCGATTGCGACAGCGCCGCACCCATGATGGCGAACTCCAGCAGGTGTTCTGCCGTACAGTCGACGTTGGCTCCCAGATCCAGCATGGTGGTGGCACCCCCAAGCTGATTGGGAATGGCCGTCGCAATGGCCGGCCGGTCAATACCATCCAGGGTTTTGAGTACGTAGCGTGAAATAGCCATCCATGCGCCGGTATTGCCCGCTGAAACGCAGGCATCGGCACGATCTTCCTTGACACAGGAAACGGCCACACGCATGGAGGAATCTTTTTTCCTGCGCAGCGCTATATCGACCGGATCGTCCATGGTAATCACTTCGGATGCAGCGACGATCTCAAACTGGGCCGGATTGGCCGGCGCAGCCTGTTTGAGCGCAACCTCTAGCTGATCGGGCAAGCCAACCAGTAAAAATGAGGTGTCAGGAAACTTCGCGGCGACCTGAACGGCCGCCGGCACAGTGACGGGAAGGCCGTGATCGCCCCCCATACAATCGATTGCAATTCTGATCACGATAAATAATATTTCCGTAACGGTATTAGTGAGCCGGGGTTAACGCCGTTCGCAGGATACCATACCCGCAGACGCCCCTACCCTTACCGACTAAACAGAGAATTATTCGTCGTTTTTTGTTTTCAGAACTTTGCGGCCACGATAAACGCCGTTAGGGCTGATGTGGTGACGCAAGTGCAATTCACCCGTTGTTGGCTCGATGGCTGTAGGGGGTGTTGTCAGAAAGTCGTGCGAACGGTGCATACCGCGCTTTGAAGGTGTCTTTTTGTTTTGCTGAACGGCCATGATGACTCCGATAATAAAACTGCATAACCCGAAAATTATGCAGGAAATAGGTTAAGTTACTGCTTCTTTAAAGCTGCCAGCGCCGCGAACGGCGATGGTTTTTTGTCTGCCCTGTCAGGCGATCCCTGATCCTCATACTGCACGCATGTATATTCATGCCTGGGTATGTAGGGCAGACTCAGAATAAGTTCGTCTTCCACCAAATCCAGTATTGGCTGGCTCTGCTGAGCCAGAATACGGTCGGGCGCGTCGATATCCAGATCTTCTGTGTCGGTATCCTCGTCCAGGGCCGCCTGATTGGTAACCACCTCGAGCTGCACGCTGCTTTCGACCTCATAGACAAAAGGTTGCATGCAACGCTGGCAGACCAGAACCGGCCGGGCGCTGACATCCAGATAAAGATAACGTTTGCCGTGCTGCGTGCGCTCTCCGCGAACAGACCAGCGAACCTGGCCATCTGCCGGCGACTCGCGACTTTCCGTATTCACAGGCAGAACCTGAGTTGGCAGCAGATCTGCCGCCCGTGAAAATGCAGACAGCGGCGTCTGGCCGCTTTGCTCTGCACCGCGGGAGACAAAATCCAGCACGTCAATCACAGGATGACTGGGTTTCATATAAATTCGATTACTCAGGTTTCACTGCAGGTTTTTTCACCGCAACCCACACAATCCCCGGAAAACATAAGATAATAACTTGTTCGTATCTGATAAGTCAATGAAAACCATGTCATTTTCCCCTCCGCGTCTTATTCTCGCGTCATCCTCAGTCTATCGCAAGGCCATGCTGCAGCGCCTGGGACTGCCATTTGAGACCTTTTCGCCCGATCTTGATGAATCCCCGCTGCCAGATGAAACACCAGCAGCCCTTTCCCAGCGACTGGCCCTGGCCAAGGCGCAACATATTGCCCAGCAACATCCAGGCGCCCTGGTAATCGGCTGCGATCAGGTGGCAACACATGATGGCCAGCCTATCGGCAAACCGGGCTCGTATGAAGGCGCCCTCGCGCAATTGCGTGAATTGTCCGGCAAGGAAGTGCAATTTCACAGCGCCCTGGCGCTAACCGACGGTGAACGCCAGGTGGTTGTCGATGTGATTACGCGTTGTGTCTTTCGCGACCTGACAGACGACGAAATCGCCCATTATCTGACTGTGGAAAAACCCTTCGATACCGCCGGCAGTGCCAAGGCCGAAGGGCTGGGCATCAGCCTGATGGCCGCCATGCACAGCGACGACCCCACGGCCATTATCGGATTGCCCCTGATCGAACTGTGCCGCCAGCTGCGCAGCTATGGCGTCAATCCGACCCTGCAGGCGCAAGTCTTATGATCGACGTCCTGCATCTGCTGCCCGTCAGCCTGGGCGCCGCCCCCGTGGAACGCTGGCTGCCCGCCGAGGCGCGGCAACGAGCCAGCACCCTGAAGACCTATATTGCCGAAAACGCCAAAACCGCCCGTGCCTATCTGAAGCAGACCGGCACCGAGGGCGCCATTCAGGACATCACCATCCATACTCTGAGCGCCAAAACATCGGAATCGGACATGCGCCGCTGGCTGACCGAAACATCAGGCGAGATGGGCCTGGTGTCCGAAGCCGGCTGCCCCGCCGTGGCCGACCCGGGCGCCCGGGTGGTCCAACTGGCGCACCAACTGGGCATTCGCGTGGTGCCCTGGGTAGGGCCGTCTTCGATCCTGCTGGGGCTCATGGCCAGCGGCCTGGATGGCCAGCGCTTCACCTTCCACGGCTATGTGCCGATTGCGCCGGCTGAACGCAGCAAACAACTCAAGACATGGGAGCAGCTGTCCGCGCGCCATAACCAGACCCAGCTGTTTATTGAAACGCCCTATCGCAATATGGCCATGTTCGCCACGCTCCAGGAGAGCCTGAATCCAGGCACCCGACTGTGTATTGCCCGGGCGCTCACAACATCAGACGAATGGGTCCAGACCGATACCATCGCCGCCTGGAAAAAGCGCCCTGCACCGGATCTGGACAAATACCCCACGCTGTTTCTGTTTCTGGCCTAAGGGGTGGACGCCGGAAAATGACGCGCCAGGTCTTGCGCAATCGCCACGGTTTCGCTATCTGTCTGGCCCGTGTAGTTTGCGGGACGGTAGTGCATCTGAAAGGCACTAATAACCTGCCGTGTCTGCGCATCCCACACGCCGCTTTGCGCTATCGGATAACCGATGCGTGCCAGCAGCGACTGGATATAAGCTGGCGAACCCAGTTCGACGGCCGTGACCTGGGGAATGCGCTGCGTCACGGCGTTTTCGTCGTACCAGCGGCCCAGGCCCTGCCGCGCCAGTTCGCGCCAGGGAAAAGCCGGCCCCGGATCCGTCTTGCGCAGTGGCGCAATATCGCTATGCGCAACAATATTCCAGGCATTTACATGATGCCGCGACTGGACATCACGCAACAAGGCCGACAGCGCCCCGATCTGGGCCTTTGAGTATGGCGCCCAGCGGGTACGGGTGCCGTCCAGCGGCCCCGGGTTGACCAGTTCAATGCCGATAGAGGTTGCATTCAGGTCCCGATAGCCGAACCACTGGCTCTGCCCGGCATGCCAGGCGCGACGATTTTCATCGACAAGGGAATAAATCCGGACCGGCTCGTCGGTAATCAGATAATGTGCACTGACCCTGTCCCGGGTAAGAATTCGCAGGGAGTTTTCGTTATTTTCCGAGGTGTAATGCAACACAATAAAGCGCACGCGACTATCCTGGCCTGCGGCATGGTGTGATCGATCAATCGGCGGGCCACCAGCACACCCCGCCAGCCAGGCCAATGTGGTCACCCAAAACAGCAACCAGCCTCGTCTTCCCATGCCCAATCCCTTAAATGAGCCGGATCAGCTCAGGCTGGTTCGCGCTCGTCGTTGTCATTCATCATCGCCGTTAGCCCTGGCGCCCTCATCTGCCTACGCTGCTGCCAGCCGGCGCGCCCGCCAGGCGCGCGCAATACGCCACAACAACAATATCACCAGCAGCGTACCATAGAGGATAGGCTCGGAAAAGTCGTTCTTGCCGGCACGCATCAGCCAGAAATGGATGATTCCCAATACACCAATCGCATAGATGCATTTATGCAGCCGGCTCCAGTTTCTGCCCAGGCGGCGCATCCACCCCTGGGTCGAGGTCAGCGCCAGCGGCAACATGAGCAAAAACGCCGCCATGCCCAGAAAAATAAAAGTGCGATCCAGCACATCGGTAATCATGGATGAGATATCCATATTACGATCCAGCACCACCCAGGTCAGCAGGTGCAGCACGACATAGAAAAACGCGAACAGGCCCAGCATGCGTCGTATACGCACCAGGGCCGGCTGATCCAGCAATTGCCGGATCGGCGTGACGGCCAGGGTCAGCAGCAGCATGACCAGCGTCCAGAATCCCGAGGACCGGGTGATGAACTCCACCGGGTTGGCTGTCAGTCCGTCGTTATATCCCAGGTAAAACCAGCGCAGAAACGGCAGCAGACAGAGCAGAAACAGCAAGGGCTTGACCCGCCCCACCTGCGCCGCGGTCCAGCGCCGGCGCATTGTTGCCGCCGATCGCAGGCTCGCCGACCCCCGGGATGATTTGATTGATTCAGACATGCACGCCCTCCCCTGCTCAATAATTGGCTCGCAGATCCATGCCGCTATACAGCGAGGCGACCTGCTCGCCGTAACCATTGAACTTCAGGGTCGGCACCTTGGGATCGAAAAAACCGCCTCCGATCACACGCTCATGTGATTGACTCCAGCGCGGGTGCGGCACATCGGGGTTCACGTTCCCATAAAAACCATATTCTGACGGCGCAATGGCGACCCAACTGGTCTGCGGCATGGTTTCGGAAAGCACAATTTTGACAATGGATTTGCCCGATTTGAATCCATATTTCCAGGGAACGATAATACGCAAGGGCGCGCCGTTCTGATTGGGCAGACGCTTGCCGTACAGGCCGAAGGTCAGCAACGTCAGCGGATGCATGGCCTCATCCATGCGCAGGCCCTCCCGATAAGGCCAGGGAATAATGCGATCGCGCAACCCCGGCATGGCCTCGGGCTGCATATCGGTAATGAACTGGACAAATTTGGCCTTGCTGGTCGGCTGCACCTGCTTGAGCAAAGCCGACAATGGATAGCCGACCCAGGGGATGACCATGGACCAGGCTTCGACACAGCGCAGCCGATACACCCGCTCTTCCTGCGGGGCAAGCTTGACCAGTTCGTCCAGATCGAAAGTGCGGGGTTTTTCTACTTCGCCACTGACCTGCACCTGCCATGGCGAGGTGCTCATCTTGCCAGCGTAATCCAGAGGATCGCCCTTACCCGTCCCGAACTCATAGAAATTATTATAGGAGGTGACATCTTTTTCAGTGGTCAGTTTGCGATCGATTTTTGCCGCCGCATATTCAGGATTGGCTTGCATACCGGCAATCGCAGGCAAAGTATCTGCCGCAGCAGAACCGGGCAGTATCGCCCCCAGACCGCCCAGTCCGGTACCCGCCGCCAAACCGGCCATCTGCTGCATCCATTGTCGGCGCGCACGCCAGACAGGTTCCGGGGTAATCTGGGAAGAAGATATATATGGGTAGCGCGGGCGTGAGGACATGCGGAACTCCTGTGAGTATTGCAGCAAAAATACAACAGTGGAAACAACCCCTCTTTTTTCCGGTTAGACCGCCACTTTACGACATTGTTCCTTTAAAAATGCCTGCAATTGCGCAGGACTGTGAACAATCATGGTCGGTTTGCTGTCAACCAGTTCCCGCTCGGTGTGCGCACCATAGGTGACTGCAATACTGTCCATACCGATCGCCTGGGCCATCTGGATGTCATGCGAGGTATCGCCCACCATCACCGCCTCCTCAACCGGCAGCTCCAGTTCATCCAGAATTTCCTCAAGCATGCCTGGGTGAGGCTTGCTGAACGTCTGATCGGCTGTGCGACTGGCGTCGAAATAATGCCCGAGTTGCGTCCCGTTGAAGACCCGATCCAGTCCCACGCGGCTCTTTCCAGTTGCCACGGCCATCCGCACGCCATCGGCCTTTAATTCATCCAGCATCCGGGTCATTCCCTCGAACGTGCGCAGCTCAGGGTCCTTGAGCAGGTAGTGGATACGATAGCGCTCAAGAAACCGTGGCAGTTGCGAGGGCTTCAGGTCGGGCACCGCACGATGCAGGGCCTCGTCAAGCGACAGGCCGATCACCCAGCTGGCCTGCGCAGCGCTGGGAACCGGCAGATCCATATCGCGACAGGCGGCCTGAATAGCAGCAACAATCGAATGGGTCGAATCCATAATCGTTCCATCCCAGTCGAAAATGACAAGTGAATAAGGCATTGGTGTTTCCGTAAAATAATTAAAGGTGACTGCTCAGGGTATCGAGCAGCCGGCTGCATGCCTGTGGCAAGGGCGCCACCAGCGACAGCGGCTCCTGGGTAAGCGGATGGGGTATATCCAGCGTATGGGCGTGCAGGAACATGCGTGCAAAACCCTGGCGCGCGAAGGCAGCGCGGGTGTCGTCATTGCCGTATTTTTCATCGCCGACAATGGGAAAACCGCTAGCGGCCAGATGAACCCGTATCTGATGGGTTCTGCCGGTGCGCAATTCAGCCTTCACCAGACTATAGCGACCATAGCGGGCTTCTTTGCTGACAATGGTATGCGCCGGCTTGCCGTCGGGACGCACGCGCACGCGCCGCTCACCGTCGCGGGTCAGGTATTTTTCCAGCGGCAGGCGGATATGCTGCCGGTCATTGACCCAATCACCTTCCACCAGCGCCAGATAGCATTTTCTGCCGCGACTTTCCTTGAGCATGCCATGCAGGGCGACCAGCGCCGAGCGTTTCTTGGCAATCATCAACAACCCCGAGGTTTCCTTGTCCAGACGGTGCGCCAGCTCCAGAAAGCGGGCCTCGGGTCGCGCCGCCCGCATTTGTTCGATCACGCCGAACGACACGCCGCTGCCGCCGTGGACGGCGACGCCCGCAGGCTTATCGATCACAATCAAGGCGTCATCCTCGAAAACAATGGGAAACTCAGCGGCGGGCACCGCCCGCTTTTCATCCGGTTGCGCGACCCGCAGGGGCGGAATGCGGACCTCATCGCCCTCTTTGACCCGGTATTCAGCCTGGACCCGGCCCTTGTTTACACGCACCTGCCCGCTTCTGATGGCCTTGTACAGATGGCTCTTGGGAACCCCCTTGCACTCGCGGATCAGGAAATTATCGATGCGCTGACCGTCGGATCCGGCATCTGCACGGACCAGCCGTACAGAAAAAGTGGGTTTTTTATCAGAAGTTTGTTTGCACATACTCAAAAGAGCCTTATAATTCGGAGACCACAAAAAGACTGAATAAAACCGTCCGGCGTTGAGAAACCCGCAGTCATATAGCTGCAAGCAGGTCTCCGCCCGTCAGCCAAATACGCATTGTACCGTCCTAACGTCAATCCGCTATCTGTATTTCAGTCTTTTGAGTGACTGGCCCATGAACATGACGGCATCGGCTGGATCTGTTATTAACGCGGCAGGCCATACATCATCTGCCCACAGATTCCACCGCCATCATGTTCATAAGCGTACAGAATAAACGAAGCGCCCTGGTTTTTTATTCTTTCCTGACGGCACCGCAAGGCAACGGCAGGACGGAAACACAGAAGAATTAAACAATTGATATTACTTTACTCTGTTAATTTTCTGACTGGCTCTGCTGCACGTCGACATCCGACGGCGGACAGTCCCACATAAAGCGCCCCTGACCTGCGAGAGGTTACGCGCAGTCAGTCGTATATTCGTACGTTTCACAGTCATTCGTGGTGAGGACAACGGCGTTCGTTGCCCTCGTTTAACGGAGAAACTGCTCTATGAAACGCATGTTATTCAACGCAACGCATCAAGAAGAATTACGCGTTGCGATTGTCGACGGCCAGAAACTGATCGACATCGACATTGAAACCGCCGGCCGTGAACAACGCAAGGGAAGCATCTACAAAGGGGTCATCACTCGCATCGAGCCCGGCCTGGAAGCCTGCTTTGTCAACTACGGCCATGACCGCCACGGCTTTCTTCCCTTCAAGGAAGTGGTTCGCAGCTATTTCAAGGAAGGTGTGGATGTTCGCAGCGCGCGCATCCAGGACGCCTTGCATGAAGGCCAGGAACTCATCATCCAGGTAGAAAAGGAAGAACGCGGTAACAAGGGCGCCGCCCTGACCACCTTCATTTCCCTGGCAGGCCGCTATCTGGTCCTGATGCCCAACAATCCACGTGGCGGTGGCGTATCACGCCGCATCGAAGGCGAAGATCGCCAGGAATTGCGCGATGCCATGGAACAGCTCGATCTGCCTTCCGGCATGAGCATCATCGCCCGTACCGCCGGCATCGGCCGCAGCGTTCCCGAACTGCAGTGGGATCTAAAATATCTGCTGCAACTGTGGCGCGCCATTGATGCGGCCGCCAAAGACTATCCGGCTCCCGTCCTGATTTATCAGGAATCCAGCCTGGTCATCCGTGCCATCCGCGACTATTTCTCGCCCGATATCAGCGAAATCCTGATCGACACCGAAGCCATTACCCAGCAGGCGACTGCATTCATGCAGGACGTGATGCCTGACAATGTGAACCGGGTCAAACGCTATCAGGACGACATCCCCCTGTTTTCCCGGTTCCAGATCGAACACCAGATCGAAACCGCGTATTCCCGTACCGTCCAGTTGCCTTCCGGCGGCTCTGTCGTCATTGACCACACCGAAGCCCTGGTCGCCATCGACGTGAACTCGGCCCGGTCTACCCGCGGTGCCGACATCGAAGAAACTGCCATGCGCACCAACCTGGAAGCGGCCGAAGAAGTGGCCCGCCAGTTGCGACTGCGCGACCTGGGCGGTCTGATCGTGATCGATTTCATCGACATGGAAGACAACAAAAACCAGCGTGCCGTCGAACAGAAACTGCGTGATGCCCTGCACGTCGACCGTGCCCGGGTCCAGATGGGAAAAATTTCCCGTTTCGGCCTGATGGAACTGTCACGCCAGCGCCTGCGACCCGCCCTGAATGAAGGCTCGCATATTACCTGCCCGCGCTGTAACGGCACCGGCGTCATCCGCGATGTTGAATCCAGTGCCCTGAACGTGCTGCGTCTGCTGCAGGAAGAAGCCATGAAGGAAAACACCGCCGCCCTGCATGCGCAGGTACCGGTGGAAGTGGCAACGTTCCTCATGAACGAGAAACGTTCCGATATCGTCAAGCTCGAATCGCGCCTGAAAGTCAATCTGGTGCTGATTCCAAACAAACATTTCGAGACGCCGCATCATCATATCGAGCGCATTCGTTACGATGATTCCCGCCTGGATGATCCCAAAGCCAGTATCGATCTGATCGAAGCGCCGGAAACCACCGTGAAGTGGGAATCCACCAAAGACAAATCCGAGCACAACGAACGTCCTGAAGCACTGGTCAAGGGCATTTCGCCCGATCAGCCTGCACCAAGCGCAATCAAACCTCAGGCACCGGCACAACCTCAGCCAGTCACCTCGGCAGCCGCCCCCGGCATCCAGGGATTCCTGCAGAAAGTGCTGGCATGGCTGGGTGGCCCGAAAGAAGCCGCCCCTGCCGAAACACCTAAAGTGGCCGCACCTGCTGAAAAATCAGAAGGTCGTGGCACGCGTGGTGGCTCGCGCCAGTCAGCCGGCGGCGAGCGCGGCGGTCGCAACCGTCGCGGTGAAAAGCGCACAACCGCCAAGTCCGACGAGGACGGCGAAACCCGCCGCAACCCACGTGGTCGCCAGCGCAAGCAGGAAGACGCCGAGACCCAGGCAGCCGGCGGTGCAGATAAAACCCCGACTCCAAATACCTCTCAGGACAGCGCCAGCACAGAAGACAGCGGTGGCCGTACCCGCAGCCGTCGCGGACGGGGTCGCAACCGTCGTGGCGCAGGCGAGGAAACCGAGAACGCAGTTGCAGCGGCCACCGGCGCCGAGAGCGTCGCAACCGATGAAACAGCCGATACAGCCCAGGCCGAAAAAGCCCCTGCATCACGCCGCAGTCGCCAGGCCAGCCCGGAAACTGCCGCCCGCCCGACTCCACTGGAGCAAAGCCTGATTGACGACGATTCGGAAGATGACAACGCCCTGCCCGCAGAGGGCGAAGATGCACAGACCGGTGATGCCGAACCGCGTCGCCGTCGCCGTCGCAGCCGTCGTGGTCGCCGTCAAAACGAAACGACAGAAAGCACGCAAACCGACAAGGCGTCGTTCGTGCCCAACGAGGTGATGCTTGCCTCAGGATCTGTCGCTGCTGCTGACACTGCTGGCGAAACGGCAGCAACGGATAGTGCCGGAAGTACTGAAAGCGCAGCCAACGCTCGCAACGCCGATACCCATGCACCAGCAAACGTAGCTCCTGCTGCAGCAAAAAACGCCAATACTGTGACACAACCTGCCGCTGCAACTGACGAAACGGCAAAGCCTGCTGCTTCCGAAGCACCAGTACAATCAGCGGCGTCAGATGCCAACGAAAGCCCGGCCACACAAGCGGCCGTCGAAGCAGTGCCGGAGTCAGCGCCCGTTCAACAGCAAGATGATCAAACTGATCAAACGGCACAAGCCGAGCCCGCAGCACAGGCAAGCACGCCGGCTGCCGATCATCCTGTCGCCGCACTGGCAGAAACAACGCAGGCGGTTTCCGATAAAGCGGAACCGGCAACACCTGTCGTTGAGCAAACTGCTGTTGCTGCACACGATGAGCACGTCACCGCCGTTGAGCAGGCAACAACACCATCCGAGCCTGCAGGGCAAGAGAGTGCTGTTGAAGAAACAACGCAGGCTGTTACCGTAGCCAGCCAACCGGAACAGGTCGCCAACACCTCGCCAGTCGCCAGCAAGGAAATTCTCAAAGAGATTGTTTCCGAAGTGGGGATGGAATGGGTGGAAACCAAAGCCGGACTGACTGAAGAAGCAATGCTGGCACCACCTCCAAAACCGGCTGGACGGCCCCGCAAGGCACGTCAGCAGGCTAAGGAAGAACCGCTGGAAATCATCGAAACACGCGGCGAGTAACGCGTAGAGGGGTTGTCTGTCATTACTGGTAGACAACCTTGGTCAAGGTAAAGGAAAGCCCCTTGTCGGGTGCCGTAAGAAAACGGTGCGAATTCGACAAGGGGCTTTTTTTACGAATTGATTATTGCAGCGTAATATTCCCCGCCTTGATCACCTTGGCCCAATCTTCGCGCTCCTTGTCGGAATAGGCTTTGAAGTCAGGGCCCGACATGGGCATGATCTCGACGCCCAGGCCTTCCACTTTCTTGCGGACCTCATCTGACTCAAGTGTGTCTTTCAGATCCTTGTCCAGTTTCTTGACAACATCTTCAGGCATACCGGCCGGACCGACCAGTCCTTGCCAGGCATAAGCAACAAAATCGCCCACCCCTTCCTGCGCCATGGTGGGAACATCGGGCAACAATGGCAGGCGTTCAGGTACCGTCACGGCCAGCACACGCACCTTGCCGGCCTTGATGTTGGGCAATGAGGAGCCCAGGTCGCCAAACATCAGGTCGACCTGTCCACCGATCAGATCCTGCAATGCAGGCGCCGCCCCTTTGTATGGAACATGCACGATATCTGTTTTCGTGAGTTGCTTGAAGCGCTCCAGCGCCAGGTGGTGCGGAGAGCCGGCACCGGCCGAGCTGGCAGACAGCTTGCCCGGCGTTTTTTTCGCAGCCTCGATAAGTTCATTGACGGTCTTGTAAGGCGAATTGGCCGGCACCGCCAGCACCAGGGGGAAACGGGCCAACCCGCCAATGTAGGTGAATTTGGAAGGGTCGTACGTCAATTGCTTATACAGTGACGGATTGAATGCCAGCGTACCGGAATCAGCGGTGCCGACCATATATCCATCCGGCTTGGCACGAGAGATGGCCGATGCGCCGATGGCCGTGCCGCCACCCGGTTTGTTTTCGATAACGATGGTCTGCCCCAGCTTTTTCTCCAGGGAGGACGCAACGGTGCGTGCAATCACATCGGTGCCGCCGCCTGCCGGATAAGGAACCACCCAGGTCACCGGCCCCTCGGGCCAGGCAGCGTGTGCAGCTGTTGCACACAGCGCCAGGCTTGTAACGACCAGCCATCGTTTGATTGTCATTGTCTTTCTCCACATTGATATTGTATTTTGGTACCCGGGGTTCACGCCCCGGTTTGCAAACGCCTGTCCGGCACAAACACGCGGGCACGTGAACAGATATCTTGCCACTTTGGCAGGTCAATGACTACTGGCAATTTCCATTAGCTGTTGCGCGCCGCCTCATCGATCAGCCTGCAAATCACATCCGGCTGGCCGATCTGCTCGCTCATCAGCAGTGCCAGCCGGGTCAGCATCAGTGATTGCTGCGCCTGCGGAATTGAGTCCAGTGTTTCTGCCAAGTGGTCATAGACTGTTTCCAGCGCCTGTGTTTCTATGCTCATGTCAATTCTCCTTTTGTGCAGCACGCGCGGGCAGATACCCAAAATAATGGGAGAGGCAACCCGGTGTGTATTGGCGCCAGCGCGCGCTCACATGATGATCGGGCCTGATGACATAGATTTCACCTCCGTCTGCGGCATAGCGCTGCGACAGCAGTTCGGGCGCAACCTCATGCACGCAGGCATCGTCTTCCCGAACAGGGGCTGCCGATGCAGCACGCAGGATATGCAACCCGACAGGCTGACCGAATGCCGTGAGTGAAGCCAGTTCCTGCAGCACGGCGTCGACGTGCGCCTGGGGCGTGTCTTGTGCGCTTATGTAGACGACCTGGAATCGCCCGTCAAACTGATCGTACAAATAACCACCCCCGTTCAGGCGCAGATTGGGAAATACCACTCCGTTTTCCAATGCAACGGGCATCACGCTGTTGTCGTCCTGCGTACTGTTTAATGGTGACGTGCGATAGGCGTGCGCACGCGAGGTTCGCCAGTGAAAAAGCGGGCGTACAAAATCATGGCGCAACGAGAGCGTCAATGTGGCATCGCGCAACAAACGGTAGCCGTCGGTCGGCGGCGCCATAAAGCGGGTACTTTTGCCGGCCTCGTCAATAATTTCGCGTGCAGCGCCGACCCTGTCGTGGCTATACGTTTTCAACAGGGACGAATCGGCCTGACCGTTCGCGACCGCAGCCAGTTTCCATCCCAGATCCATGGCGTCCTGAAAACCGGTATTGGCGCCACGCACCCCGAAAATCGGCAGTAAATGTGCTGCATCACCGGCAAACAGCACACGCTGGTGAACATAGTCGGGCAGTGTCAGGGCTCTTGCTGAATACACCGACGCCCAGTCCATTTCCCATGCTTTATCCGTATAGCCCATCATTTTCAGCTGGGCATTGACTGCCTGCGCCAGATGTTCGGGCCTGAGTGCCTCTTCGCTGCTGACGTCGGCAGCCAGTTGATAGTCAAAACGCCAGATATTGTCGGGCTCTTTATGCATCAGAATGGTATTGCCTGGGTTCCATTCCGGTGAGAAAAATGCCAGTCTTTCGGTCGGCAGATCCAGATCGATCCGGATATCGACAATCACAAAACGGCCTTCGTAGCTATTGCCTTCAAGCGCCAACCCCAGTTGCTGGCGCACGGTGGAACGAGCGCCATCGGCCGCCACCAGCCAGTCGCAACGACTGCTGTACTCCCCTTTCGGCGTATCGATCACCATCTGAACGCCGGATGTGTCCTGGGTGAAGGACAACAGCCGATTGCCCCAACGCAGCTCAATCAGCGGTTGCGCCTGTATAGCCTGTACCAGATACGTTTCCAGCCAGTTCTGCTGCAAATTATTCAGTGGTGGAAAACTGTCATTTGTATCGACCGGCGTTTCCATACGAAAAACGCGCTGACCCTGGTAGTACGAGTTTCCACTGGTCCATGGCAGCGCCTTTTGCATCACGCGCCCCGCCACCCCGGCAAACTGCAGGATCTCCATTGATCTTTTGGTGAAAACGATGGCGCGGCTGCCCTCGGTGACCTGGCATTCCGGGATCAGCACGGATGACCGGATGCCATGGCGTGCCAGAATAAGTGCAGTCACCAGACCGATGGGACCGCCACCCACAATCGTGACCGGTGTGGCCGACGCGAGATCAGCCGCCGGGAAAAACGGGGCGTAAAGCGTGTATGGATGATACAGGGACGAACGGGCCTCCCGAAGGGGAAGATGCATAAAGGTCTCCAGACTCTTTCATGGGACTGGCCGTCAAAGCGTGACGGCCTTTTCTGAATATTAATTGAAAAATCAACTAAATACAATCACGTCCAGATACGGATATACCCGTATTACATCAATGCACGAGTGGCGCGCCCTCTATGGTTGCCAAAGACCTGTTCTGTGTCCTGCGGTTTGACATTTCATGAGCAGCACAAAATGAATTGAACCCGCTGATGTACTGTGAGCTATTGGCTGTCTAACCAGACAGGTTCTGATGAATTTTTCCAAACAGGGCAAACAGCTGCTGTTTTTCCCGAAGCGTCAGGGATTTGAGCGCCAGTTCGTTGCGCTGCACGATCAGGTCAACGATATCAGAGTAGACCTGTTGACCCGCTTCGGTCAGGAAAAGTTCGAAAGCGCGGGCGTCACGGCTGTCGCTGCGCTTTTCAATAATGCCTTTTTTAACCAGGGCGCCAATCGCCCGGCTCGCCTGGCTTTTGTCCAGATTGGCCAGCCGGGCCAATTGGATGACCGACGCCGTCCCGTAGTAGCCCAGAACGGCAATCGTTCGCCCTTCCCCGGCATTCAGCTCAATGCGTTCGATATCGGAGTAATCGACCTGTCGATCAATCAGTTTGGATAACTGATGCAACTGATAGGTCAGCGTTTTTTCGAGTCGAAAAGCATCGGTATCCATTCTGGCCTCCGGGTTCAGGCCGCAACCGCTTCACTGGACTGGCGCGTGAGCAGCGCCATCAGTCTGGCCAGCTCGGTGCGCAACTCACGTCGGTCGATCACCATGTCAACCGCCCCTTTTGCGAGCAGGAACTCCGCACGCTGAAAGCCTTCAGGCAGTTGTTCACGAACGGTCTGCTCAATGACCCTGGGACCTGCAAAACCAATCAACGCCTTGGGCTCGGCAATGACCACATCGCCCATGAAGGCAAAGCTGGCAGAAACCCCACCCATGGTCGGGTCGGTCAGCACACTGATAAAGGGCAGCCCTTCCTGGGCCAGCCGGGTCAGCATGGCATTGGTTTTGGCCATCTGCATCAGCGAAAACAGGCTTTCCTGCATGCGCGCGCCGCCCGAAGCGGCGACGCAGATAAAGGGCGTCTTGTTCTGAATGGCCGCCCGAACGCCGCGGGCAAAACGCTCGCCCACGACCGATCCCATTGAACCGCCCATGAAATCGAATTCAAAGCAGGCTAACACAGCGGGAACCGTGCAGATGCTGCCGCTCATGACAATCAGCGCATCGGATTCGCCCGATTTTTGGGTCGCTTCAGCCAGCCGCTCTGGATACTTGCGGCTGTCCTTGAACTTGAGCGGGTCCGTGGAACGAATGCCTTCACCAATTTCCACCCGACCGTCTGCATCGAGCAGAGAGTCGATGCGCGCACGCGCGCCCAGCCGCATGTGATAGCTGCATTTGGGGCATACGTTAACGGTTTCCACCAGATCGTCGTTATAAAGCACAGATTCGCAGGAGGGGCATTTAACCCATAGCCCTTCGGGAACCCGTCTTCCCTGCTGTTCCGTCTTTTTATTGATCCGTGGTGGAAGAATCTTGTCTAACCAACTCATTGTCTATCCTTAGTTCCAAATACTTATTTTTTGATCTGATCCAGCGCCTGCCGGATCTCTCGCAACCAGTCGCCCGCTGCCGTCACCGCCATCTCGGACGCATCTGCCTCGGGGTGCCGGGCAATGGCCTGCGTAATGGTTTCTATCAAACGACTGCCGATGACCACCGCATCGGCGGCTTCGGCCACTTTTGCAGCACTGGCTGCATCACGAATACCAAATCCCACCCCGACTGGGATGGAAACATATTTTTTAATTCCGGCCAGCCGCTCACGCACTTCATTAATGTCGATGGCGGACGAGCCGGTTATGCCCTTGAGCGATACGTAGTACAGATAACCTTCTGCCCGCTTGGCAACCGACTGGATGCGCGCCTCGGTCGAGGTCGGCGACAGCAGGAAAATGGGCGAAATGCCACGCGTACGGAGATCTGCGGAAAAATCGTCATATTCTTCCGGCGGACAGTCGACAATCAGGACACCATCGACCCCCGCTTTCTCTGCGGCGCGGGCAAACGCTTCTTGTCCCATGGCTTCTATGGGATTGGCGTACCCCATCAGTACGACAGGGGTCGTCTGGTCCATTTTACGAAATACAGCCACCATGTCCAGTACATCGCGCAACCCCACGCCTTTGGCAATCGCCCGTTCGGCGGCCTGCTGAATGATGGGGCCGTCCGCGACGGGGTCTGAAAACGGTACGCCAAGCTCAATGATATCGGCCCCCGCGCGCACCATGCCATGCATCAGGGGCACAGTCGTCGCAGGGTCGGGATCACCCGCAGCGATGTAGGGAATCAGGGCTGCGCGGCGTCCCAATCTGGCAAATGTTTTGTTGATTCGTTGCTGGCTCATGACCGTTCCTTACAGGTCCACGCCGGTGTATTCGGCAACGGTATGCATATCCTTGTCGCCCCTGCCAGACAGACACACGAGCAAAATAGCGTCGCGTGACAACGTGGGCGCCATCCTGGCGGCGTGAGCCAGGGCGTGTGAAGACTCCAGCGCAGGCATGATGCCTTCCAGCCGGCAGCATTGGCCGAAAGCGGCCAGCGCTTCGTTGTCGTCTACAGTTACGTAGGTCGCACGCTTGCTGTCATGGAGCCAGGCGTGTTCCGGACCGACACCCGGATAGTCGAGCCCCGCCGAAACGGAATGGGTTTCCTGGATCTGGCCATTGCTGTCCTGTATGACATAGGTACGGTTGCCATGCAGCACCCCGACCTTGCCGGCACTGATGGAGGCCGCGTGACGGGAGGTATTCAAACCCGCCCCGGCCGCCTCGACACCAATCAGCTGGACCTTCCCGCGGGACAGATAGGGATAGAAAATGCCCATGGCATTGGAGCCGCCGCCAACGCACGCAATAATGGCATCGGGCTGGCGGCCCGCACATGCAGGCATTTGTTCAAGGCATTCCTGGCCGATAATCTGCTGAAAGTCGCGCACCATGGCCGGGTACGGGTGCGGACCCGCTACAGTGCCGATAATGTAATAGGTATCGTCGATATGGGTAACCCAGTCGCGCATGGCTTCGTTCAGCGCATCTTTCAGGGTACGCGAGCCCGATTCCACGGGCACGACCGTTGCGCCCAGCAACTTCATTCGATATACATTGGATGCCTGCCGACGCACATCTTCGGCACCCATATAAATGACGCATTCAAGACCATAGCGGGCCGCAACCGTCGCAGTGGCCACGCCATGCTGGCCCGCACCCGTCTCGGCAATAATGCGCTGCTTGCCCATTTTGCGGGCCAGCAGAACCTGGCCGATACAGTTATTGATTTTATGGGCGCCAGTATGGTTCAGGTCTTCGCGCTTGAACCAGATTTGCGCCCCGCCCAGCTGTTCAGACCAGCGTCTGGCGTGATAAACCGGGCTGGGACGTCCGACAAAATGCGCCAGTTCATAGCGATATTCGGCAACGAAATCGGGATCTTCTTTGTATTTCTCGTAGGCTTCATTCAGTTCCGAAACAGCATGCATCAGCGTTTCGGCAACGAATACGCCACCGTAACGGCCGAAATGGCCCCTGTTGTCGGGAAAGGAATAAGCAGTCAAATTGGCTCCTGGCCTCGGGCGGAAGACGGGCGTAAACGGCTATTTTACATGTTTTAACAACGTGCAGCGCTGATAATTCCGGGGATATCCAATATGGCGTTCATGGCCTTTCGCAGTTGTTCACCGTCACGCACCTCTACCGTAAAATGCAGATGGGCGATGGATGCCTTGCTTTGCGTATTGACCCCGACCACGTTCAGTTTCATGCGCGAGAACAGCTCGGTCAGATCCTTAAGCAACCCCGCACGGTCCTGGGAATGAATCGCGATATTCACCGGGTAGACCGTCTCGCCGGTGTCCCCCCAGGTCACATCGATGACACGCTCGGGATTTTTGTTTTTCATGACGGCAAATGACGGGCAGTCACTGCGATGGATTGAGACGCCGCGCCCCCGTGTTACAAAACCGCTGATCGGATCGGGTGGGGCCGGATGGCAGCAGCGCGCCAATTGGGTAAGCAGAGAATCAACCCCCACCACCAATACCCCGCTTTTACCGGTTTTCACGGCGCTTTGGGCTGCGGACTCGCGGGCCACGATGGTATCGTAAGCCGCTGCCGGATCGGCCTCGGGCTCCTGGAAGACCGTGGCAATTTGCCTCAGGCTGAACTCATCCTTGGCTGCAGCCACATACAGGTCGTCACTATTGGCAAACCCCAGGCGCTCGGCCAGTTGTTCCAGATTGACAGCCGATTTACCCAGCCGCGCCAGTTCCTTTTCAACCATATCCTGGCCGGTGGTGATCCGCTTCTGCAATTCAATGGCATTGAACCACAGGCGAACCTTGGCGCGCGCACGAGGACTTGCGAGATAGCCCAATTGGGTATTGATCCAGTCGCGCGACGGTCCGCCGGATTTGGCGGCAATAATCTCCACGGTCTGCCCATTCAGCAGCTTGGTGTTGAGGGCCACCATCTGCCCGTCCACCCGCGCGCCCCGGCAACGATGTCCCAGGTCGGTATGCAGATGATAGGCAAAATCGACCGGTGTCGCGCCCTCTGGCAGCTCGATAACCCGCGCCTGCGGCGTCAGGACATAAATACGTTCTGACGATTTTTTGTGCTGGCGCGACTGCCTGGTCTGCGCAACCTTGGGCTCGGGGGCCGCCAGCACCGCAGCGGAGTCCTTGCCGCTTGCAGCCACCATTTCGTCGGTGAGATCGGTAGCCGGCAGGCCGACTTCCTTGCGCCACGCCAGCAACTGGCGCATCCACGAAACCTGGCGATCATACATGGAAACCGCAGCGACCTGCCCACCCTTGGGACCGGCTTCCTTGTAGCGCCAGTGCGCTGCCATGCCGTATTCGGCAAAGTCGTGCATTTTGCGGGTACGGATCTGCGCCTCGAAATTATGACCATCTGCCGTTTTCAGAACCGTATGCAGGGAACGATAGCCGTTGGGCTTGGGACGTGCGATATAGTCATCAAACTCATTCATGACCGGTGTCCAGCGTGCCTGCAACAGCGACAGCGTTGCATAACAGTCCCGCTCGCTGGCCACAATAATACGGATGGCCAGCAAATCGTATAACTGGTCAAAGCTCAAATGCTTGTTACGCATTTTATTGTAAATGCTGTAGATGTGCTTGGCCCGTCCGGATACCTCGGCCTGTACGCCCATCTCGGCCAGCGACGCCGCAATTTCATCACTGAGCGCCTGAATCCGCGCTTCGCGTTCGATGCGCCTGCCTTCCAGTTTTCGGGCAATCTCTTTGTAGGTATCGGGCGCCAGAAAGCGGAAAGACAGATCTTCCATTTCCCATTTGATCTGCCAGATGCCAAGCCGGTTGGCAAGAGAGGCGTACACATCGCGGGTTTCTTCGGCCAGTTCGATCGGGCATGGATTTTTGGTCTCGGCATACCAGCGCAAAGTCTGCAGGCGCGACGCCAGGCGGATCAGAACGATACGCAGGTCACTTGCCATGGCCAGCAGCATTTTGCGCAGCATTTCACGCTGGTCAGACGATTCGTTGCGTCCCCTGGACGACGCGTTGCGCGCGATCGCCCCGATTCGCAGCAGCGCGCGCGAACCATTGATCAGACTGAACGTTTCAAGTCCGAACAGACTGATCAGCTCATCTTTACGATCCACCTCTGACTCGTCTTCCAGGTCAATGGGAATCGCCAGCACCAGTGCGGCCACAAGCGTTGCGGCATCCAGTTGCAGAAGCGACAAGATACGCAGTACGCCCTTGGCGTGCTGAATGGATGGCTCGCCGGTTGCAATTTCCGCACGCTGCAAAATCGGTGCGCACCAGTCGATTGCCTTCTCTACCATGCTGCGGCCAGCCTCATCCAGGCCGGCACAAACAGCATCCATCCATGCGCTATCTTGCAGGGAATCGGGTGTGAATGCGGGATCGTTGGTTTTCATGAGTGCGGCAGGTAAGTCGGATAATGCCGTATTTTAACGCTCCCCGGTCCAAAAGAGCAGACTTGCGTCATTTGTTTATCCAGTAGACAATATAATCCAACACGCTGACTTATTTATTTTATGCCAACTGAAATTGCGTCTGCTTCGTTGCTGATTGTGTGGCACTCTCGCACGGGTGCAGCCGAGCAGGCAGCGCAATGCGCCTGTGATGCGGCGATGGCCATTCGCGCCGAACTCAATGACACGCACACGATACGGTTGAAACGCGCCGCCGATGTCACTGCCCAGGATATGCTTGACGCCCAGGCCTATTTGTTTTGCGCGCCCGAAAATCTGGCCTCGCTGGCCGGTGAAATGAAGGAGTGTTTCGACAGGCTTTACTACCCCTTGCTGCATCGTATCGAAGGCCGTTTGTTCAGTGTGATTATTACGGCGGGCAGCGATGGCCAGGGTGCGCTGACCCAGGTTCGGCGCATTTGCCAGGGCTGGCGACTGAATGAACGTGTGCCGGGCCTGATCCTGAATATGCAAAGCGATACCGAAGCGGCCATTCTGGCGCCCAAAACGCTTTCGAATGAACAACGCCGACAGGCTGAAGAAATCGGCGCGACACTCTTTGCCCTGCTGTGATCAACGTTGTTGCTTCATACGCCAGACGATCACGTCGCCCCCTGCCCGCCCTGTCAGGTCTGCCGTGTCAAGCCTGTACTGTTAAGCCCATCCAGTCGGGCACGCCCTGTCTGGTCTGTGCGAGCGCATTGCCTTCAGGCAGCGTCGCTCTCTCAAAAACAGGGACAACCGACCCTTTACAGCGCCGCCGTGGCCACGATCTCCACTTTATAGTCGGGGTTGGCCAGGCGCGCTTCGATGGTTGCGCGCGGCGGTGCGTTTTCTTTTGACACCCATTCGTCCCATGCCTTGTTCATTTGGTCGAATTCTTTCATATTTGCCACGAATATCTGGACCATCAGCAAACGTTCCTTGCTGGTGCCGGCTTCCTTGAGCAGGGTATCGATCATTCCCAGCACCTGCCGGGTCTGCCCCTGCATATCGAGCGTGGCATCGTCGGGCACCTGACCCGCAAGATAAACAACACCGTTGAATACGGCCATATCGGACAGGCGGCTGCCTACGTTGGTACGCTTGATATCACTCATCACTGACTCCTGTGTGAACATTGTCAAAAGCGTGCATTATCACACACTCGGCAAACGCCGGGCGCAAACGGCAAATGATTTTTTCTCAGGCGGCAGGCAGGTCAAAGACGTGACGCAAATAGCTCAGATAGGCCGGATCGTCGCACATGGTCTTTTCGGGCTCGTCCGACACTTTGGCCACCGGCTGCCCATTGCAGCGGACCATCTTCATGACAATCTGCAGCGGTTTGACACCCAGATCGTTGGTCAGATTGGTGCCGATGCCGAATGAGACCTTGCAGCGCCCATTGAAGCGACGGTGAATATCCATGGCCACCGGAAAACTCAGACCATCGGAAAACACCAGCGTTTTGGTGGATGGATCTACCCGGTTATTACGATAATGGGCCAGCAGGCGCTCGCCCCATTCAAACGGATCGCCCGAATCGTGGCGGGCACCATCGAACAGTTTGCAGAAATACATGTCGAAATCGCGTAAAAACGCGTTGGTGCCGTAGACATCAGACAGTGCAATACCAAGGTCGCCGCGATATTCGTTGGCCCATTTTTCCAGCGCAAACACCTGAGAGTCGCGCAGGCGCGGCCCCAAAGCCTGGCAGGCCTGCAAATACTCATGACCCATGGTCCCCAGCGGAGTGACGCCATATTGGCGGGCCATCAGGACATTGCTGGTGCCGGCAAAACTGGCCCCCATCTGTTTTTGAAGCGTTTGCACCACTTCGTGATGCCATTCGCCGGAAAAACGACGACGGGTACCATATTCGGCAACCTTGAAGTTATCCATATCCGGCGCATCGGTAATCAGGCGGATTTTCTCTTCAAGACGCCGCCGCCCTTCTTCGTAATCCAGATCGGGCGCCTTGTTGCGGAAATACACCTCATTGACGATCGCCAGCACGGGGATTTCAAACAGAATCGTATGCAGCCATGACCCTTTGACTTCAATGGAAATTTCGCCCGGTTCCGCACCCGGCGCGACCGAAATGCACTTTTCCGGCAAATGAAAGAGGCCCAGAAATTCGATAAAATCGCCCTTGATAAAACGCAGATTGCGCAAATAATCCAGTTCTCCCTCGGTGAACCGAAGCTGGCACAAATCGTGGATTTCCCTGCGGATTTCTTCAATATAAGGCTGCAGGTCAATGCCTTTGGAGCGGCATTTGAAGCGATATTCGACCTGTGCGCCCGGAAAATGATGCAGTACCACCTGCATCATGCTGAACTTGTACAGGTCGGTGTCTAGGAGAGATTGGATGATCATGATAACGTCAAGGGTGTTTTTATAACCATATCACAGCCATAGGGTTTTGAGCATCTTGGCTGAAAGATTAGGTAAAATCCTAATTTGACAAATAAATAATTTTATCTGGAGTGGTAATGACTCACGTCGTGACCGAAAACTGCATCAAATGTAAGTACACCGATTGTGTCGATGTCTGTCCGGTGGATTGCTTCAAGGAAGGCCCCAATTTTCTGATTATCGATCCGGACGAGTGCATCGACTGCGCCGTCTGTATTCCCGAATGTCCGGCCAACGCCATCTTCGCCGAAGAAGATGTGCCTCAGGACCAGATGAAGTTCATCGCGATCAATGCGGAGCTCAGCGCTGAATTTACCACCATCAGCCGCTCTGTCAAACCGCTGCCCGACGCCGATGAGTGGAACGGGAAAGAAGACAAACTGCAATTTCTGGAACGCTGACCAAGGCCCAAACCCGCTGTATGACACAGGAAAAATATACCCGACAGACCATCACCGCCCGCACCGAGTGGATACCTGGAAAACTGTTTTCCATTACAACCACCCGAGATCCGGCCTTTCAGTTCGTGCCTGGTCAGTTCGCCCGCCTGGGCCTGCCGGAAAACCCCCAGATCAATGCAGCGCCCGACCTCTGGCGCGCCTATTCCATGGTGACGCCGCCCCATGCGAACGAATTGGCATTCTATTCGATCGTCGTGCCCGATGGTCTGTTCAGCCCACGTCTGCGCGACCTGCAGATCGGCGATGCCATCTATATCGACAAAACCGCATTCGGCTTTATGACGCCTGAGCGTTTCCCCCAGGGCGGCCAGTTGTGGATGCTGGCGACCGGCACCGGCCTGTCGGCCTATTTGCCCATGCTGGACGATCCCAATACCTGGCAGCAATTTGAGAAAATCATTCTGGTGCATGGCGTGCGCGAGGCAAACGAATTGACCTACCAGGACGATATCGCGCGCTTTGCCCGCACGCATGCCCGTCATGAAGGCCAGTTCACCTACCTGCCGGCCACTTCACGCGAAAAGCTGCCAGGCGCCCCGCAGGCGCGCATTACCACGCTCATTGAAACCGGTGAACTGGAAAGCCTGGCCAACGCAACACTGGACCCGGCCGTGGCCCGCGTCATGCTCTGCGGCAACCCGGCCATGGTCACGGATGCCCGCAAGCTTCTGACCGACAAGGGGTTTGCGCCCGGCCGCCGTGGCATCCCCGGCTCTCTCGCCGTCGAAAACTACTGGTAAACCGCGCCGGCAGACAGCGTGGCCTGCCGTCTAAACCGAAAAACAGGCAACTCAGTACATAACCGCATGGAATTTTGTCAGATTTGTTGCTAGTATTAGTCGACCATCGTCAATATATTGCATCGCAACAACACTTTGCGCCTTATTTCACGATTCTTAACGGAACGTTGCGATGCATTCATATGAATGAACCAGGGCAATGTTAGAATTTTCACATTAAAACGCCGACCCTCGTCGGATACGGACCCACTATGATTATGCTTTACCAGCTTCATGAGCTCACCCGTAGCATTCTGTCGCCGATGGCATCGTTCACTCAAATCGGCTCCAATCTCTTCACCAATCCCTTCAGCCCCTATACCTACCTGCCCTTGTCAAAAAACATTGCAGCCGGCTTTGAGCTGTTCCACCGCTTGGGCAAGGATTACGAGAAACCCGAATGGAATATTGATTCGGTCACCGTGAATGGCAAAAAAAGCGCCATTACCATGACCACGACCCTGGCCAGGCCCTTTTGCAATCTGATTCATTTCGAGCGCGAGCACAGCTGCATCCCGCAGGGGGATCCCAAAGTTCTGATCGTGGCGCCACTGTCGGGTCACCACGCCACGCTGCTGCGCGATACCGTCAAAACCATGCTGACCCGTTTTGATGTCTATGTAACAGACTGGATTGATGCACGCATGGTGCCGCTCAGCAAGGGTCCCTTTCACCTGGACGACTACGTTGATTACGTGCGCGAATTCATTCGTGTTGTAGGGCCCGACATGCACGTTATGTCCGTCTGTCAGCCGACCGTACCGGTACTGGCCGCCGTCTCGCTCATGGCTTCGGCCGGCGAAAACGACATCATGCCCCGCTCCATGATCATGATGGGCGGCCCCATCGATACACGGCTGTCTCCCACCCAGGTCAACAGTCTGGCCGATAACAATCCGTTTTCCTGGTTCGAGAACAAGCTGATTCATGTGGTGCCGGGTCGCTATCCCGGTGCCGGACGCAAGGTCTATCCGGGCTTTCTGCAACATGCCGGTTTTGTCGCCATGAATCCGGACAAACATATGGAAGCGCATTACGACTTCTATATGAACCTGATGTCCGACCAATTGTCCGAAGCTGACCATCATCGTCGCTTCTACGACGAGTACAACGCCGTGCTGGATCTTCCCGCCGAATACTATCTGGATACCATTCGCGTGGTGTTCCAGGATCATCTGCTGCCCAAAGGCGAATGGAAAGTACGCGACGAGCTGGTCAAGCCCCAGGATATTCACAACAGCCGCCTGCTGACGATCGAAGGTGAAAACGACGATATCACGGGTTACGGCCAGACCGAAGCAGCGCAAAAACTGTGTTCCGGCCTGAAAAAAGAAGACAGAAAGCATTTTCTGGCCAAAGGCTGTGGCCATTACGGAATTTTCTCGGGTTCCAAATGGAGGAAACAAATCTTCCCCGTCGTACAGGCCTTTATCGAAGAAACCGAAGAAAAGTACAACAGTCAGCGCGCTGCAGCCGCCTGAAAGCAACTGGCGCTGCCATTTTCGGTACAATGAGAGGGACGCAGCCAGGCTGCGTCCTTTTTTATTGCCCCCTATGAACCACGCCCAGCTGATTGACCGCATTGATGCGGTCCTACCCCAAACACAATGCACCCAATGCGGCTTTGAAGGCTGCCGCCCCTACGCGCGCGCCCTTGCGGCCGGCGAGACGCTCATCAACCGCTGCCCCCCGGGCGGCGATGCCGGTGTTGCAAAGCTGGCCGCAGTACTCGACACCCCCGTGCTGCCGCTGGATGAATCCTGTGGCCAGCCCGGCCCGCTGTTGCTGGCCGTCATCGACGAAGCGCACTGCATCGGTTGCACGCTGTGTATTCGCGCCTGTCCGGTCGATGCCATCCTGGGCGCCAATAAATTCATGCACACCGTGATTCCAGACCTATGCTCCGGCTGTGACCTGTGTATTGCCCCCTGTCCCGTGGACTGCATAACGATGGTCGACGCGGGTCGGGAATGGACGCAAGCGGATGCCGATGCCGCGCGCACACGCCACGAACAACGCGCACAACGCTTGCAGCGGCAGGCACTGGAAAAAGAAGAACGCCTGCGTCTGGCAAGCGTGAAGGCAGCGAAGGCCAATGAACCCGCCGACGCTGCCCCCACAACAATGCCAATATCTGCAGGGAGCGCCGCTGCGACGCCGCCTGGCGCCGCCTCGGCCGACGACGCTAAAAAAGCCGCCATCGCACAGGCACTTGAACGCGCCCGAGCGCGCCGACAAAAAAACAGCCCCCAGGACTGACCGACATGAACGCAGAAAAACGCCGCCAGATCTTCGAGCGATTGGCCGCCGCCAACACCAATCCGACAACCGAGCTGGAATACGAGAACACATTTCAGCTGCTGATTGCCGTACTGCTTTCGGCTCAGGCGACGGACAAATCCGTCAACCTGGCGACACGCCATATTTTTGATACCTGTAAGACGCCCCAGGACATACTGGATATGGGCCTGGATACGTTCACAGAAAAAGTGCGCACCATTGGCCTGTACAAGACCAAGGCCAAAAACGCGCTGGCCACCTGTGCCATTCTGCAGGAGCAATACAACGGTGCCGTGCCCGACACCCGTGAAGCGCTGGAAGCGCTGCCGGGTGTCGGACGCAAAACCGCCAACGTGGTACTCAACACCGCCTTTGGCCAGCCTGCCATGGCTGTTGACACGCATATCTTCCGCGTATCCAACCGCACCGGCCTGGCGCCGGGCAAGAACGTGAGCGAAGTCGAAGACAAACTGATGCGATTCGTTCCCAAGGAATACCTACTGGATGCGCACCACTGGCTGATCCTGCACGGTCGCTATATTTGCGTAGCACGTGCACCCAAATGCCTGCAGTGCGGTATTGAAGATTTGTGTGAGTTCAAGGAAAAAAACCTGGGCACCCCGCCGAAAAAACGACCCGCAAAAAAGGCTGCGTCTGTGCGAAAGGTGGTCAAAAAAACGCCGGCTGCACGGACCTCAGCAAAAAAGACGACAGGCAAAGATAAGCATTGAAGTATTGCAAAAGTCATCAGCGCCGACCCCGATTTTCAAGGCAGATAAACCGAAAAAAATATGAAAAAATTTATCACCGGTTTTGTGGCGGGTCTTTAAAAAATTTACTTTTCTACGGCCTGCTCCACCTGCCCGGCACTTGCATTCCCAAATCCCAGATAACTCTGTGCCACACCAGGATCGGCGCGCAGGCGCTCGGATTCGCCTGCCATGGCCACCTCTCCCATCTCCAGCACATAACCGTAATCTGCCGCCTGCAACGCGGCGCGGGCGTTCTGCTCCACCAGTAAAATCGACACTCCGGTTTCCCGCAGACGCAGAATGGTGCGGAAGACTTCCTGTACCACACGTGGCGCCAGCCCCAGGCTGGGTTCATCCAGCATCAGCAACGTAGGCTTTGACATCATGGCCCGGCCCACGGCAAGCATCTGCCTTTCGCCACCCGACAGCGTACCGGCACGCTGATCACGCCGCTCAAGCAAGCGGGGAAACAATTGATAAACCTGGTCCAATGTATCGCGCCAGCCGGCCACACGCCGATGATACTGGCGAAAGCCGCCAAGCAACAGATTGTCCTGTACCGACATACTGGTAAAGAGCTCGCGTTTCTCGGGCACCAGGCATAACCCTTCTGCTACCCGCTCTTCAACGGGCATGCGCGAGATATCCTGCCCGCGATAGATGATGCGCCCCTGGGCGCGTCCGGACACGGGCAGCGCGCCCATCAGCGTATTGAGCAAGGTAGACTTGCCGGCGCCATTGGCCCCGATCACCGTGATCACCTGCCCCTGATCCATATGCAGGCTCACATTGTTCACGGCGCGCACTTTGCCATATTGCGCGCTGATATCATGTGCTTCAAGCAGTCTGCTCATGCATGCACCTCATTATTACCTACATTGCCCACAGGCGGTTCATCGACAACCACCTCATCGTCCAGTCCACCCAGATAAGCCTGTAGTACTTTTTCGTTCTGTTGAATCTGCGCCGGGGAGCCTTCTGCAATTTTTGTGCCGAAGTCCATGACCACCAGATGATTGGTCAGCTTCATCACGAAATCCATGTCGTGCTCCACCAGCAGAATGCTCATGCCTTCATCGCGCAGGGCAGACAGTACCTCAGCCAGCTCCTGCTTTTCCAGATAGCGCAGGCCCGCTGCCGGTTCATCCAGCAACAGCAAAGAAGGATCCAGCGCCAGCGCACGCGCCACTTCGACAATGCGCTGTTTACCCAGCGACAGATTGCCCGCCAGTTCATGCATCGACTCGGCCAGTCCAACCCGCTCCAGCTGTATCGCCGCTTCGCGCAGCAACGCTGCTTCATCCTGCCGGTCCAATCGCAAAAGGCTGCGCAGCGCGCCGGCGGAGCGGCGCAGATGCGCACCCAGCGCCACATTTTCCAGCACACTCATCTGTGGCAACAATTGGGTATGCTGAAAGCTTCGGGCAACACCCAAGCGTGCAATTTCTTCGGCCGTGGCAGAGGCCAGCGGTTTGCCGCGGAACACGATAGAACCGGAAGTCAGCGGCAGGACACCGGTAATCAGATTGAAGGTCGTGCTTTTACCCGCACCATTGGGGCCGATCAGGCCGACGATCTGGCCGGCGTTGACGGAAAAATCAATATCATTGACCGCGACAAGGCCACCGAACTGCTTGCGTATGGTCTTGACCTGCAACAGCGTGCTGTCTTTTTGAGGTTTCTCTTTTTTATCCAGCAAAGGCGCTTCGCTCCACCACGATGACGCCGCTGTCACCCGCGTTCCGCCCTTGCGAAACAGACTGGAAAAAAAACCGGTGACGATCGGCCATAAACCGTCACGGGCATGGTGCAGTACGAGCACCACCAGTACGCCGAATACGATCAACTCAAAATTGGTAGAAGTGTCGAACAGGCGTGGCGCAATGTCCTGAATCTGGTCTTTGAGCGTCAGAATAACGGCGGCGCCGAAAATCCCGCCCCATACCGACGCCACACTACCCACCACCATCATAAACAGGTATTCAATCCCGTAATTGATGCCAAAGGTACTGGGGCTGACTGCACGCTGTTCGTGCGCGTAGAGCCACCCGGCCAGGCCAGCCAATACCGCAGCATAGATAAACGCAATCACTTTGTAATGGAAGGTATGCACGCCGAAAGACTGGGCCATTTTTTCGCCATTTTTCAATGAACGAATGGCGCGGCCGCTGCGCGAGTTCAGCAGGTTGATGCCTGTCCAGGCCGCGAGCAAGACCACAAACCAGATCAAATAGTAGATGCTTTGCGCCTGCAGCAACGGGTAGCCGAAAAATGAAATCGGGGGGATGCCAGGGATTCCGTCGTGCCTGCCCAGAAATGGCATATTGCCGTACAGATAATAGAAGATCAGGCACACAGCGATCGTGGCCAGCGACAGATAGTGCCCCGACAGACGCAAGGTGATCTGCGCCAGGATAAAGGCCAGCAGCAACGTCAGCACAATACCCAGGATCAGGCCCAGCCAGGGCGACTGCGCATGAACAGTGGTGAGCCACGCACTCGCGTATGCCCCCACACCGACAAACGTCGCCTGACCGAACGAAGTCAGGCCGCCGACGCCGGTCAGCACCACCAGACCGATTACCACCAGGCTGGCAATCCCGATGGCGTTAAGCTGATTGATCCAGAATTCGGGAACGCCAGGTATCAGCGGCACTACCGCCAGCAAGAGGATAAATACCAGTACAGGCCATTTTTTCATGCCCTACTCCTCTTCGTCGTGACGGCTGGTCACAGACAAAATCAGCAGCACCGGAATAATCAGGCCAAACACAATCACTTCTTTATACTCACTTGCCCAGAAAGTCGAAAACGATTCGATGATCCCCACCAGCAGCGCGCCTGCAGCGGCAATCGGATAACTTATCAGGCCGCCGATAATGGCGCCGACAAAACCCTTGAGCCCAATCATAAAGCCGGTCTCATAGGTAAGAGAAATAAACGACACAATCATAATGCCCGAGAGCACGCCGACAATGGATGACAGCAAAAAGGTCAGGACCCCGGACATGCTGGTGCTGATGCCCACCAGTCGCGCCCCGCGCCGGTTGACGGCAGTCGCGCGCAGCGCCTTGCCGTACAGGGTGTAGCCGAAGAACAGCCACAATGCCACGATAATCACAACCGTCATCGCGATCACAAACAGGCTCTGATACGTCCAGGTCAGCCCGAACAGATCAAGCTGCCCGTCGAAAAACGGCTCGGACACCAGACGCCCTTCTGCCCCGAAGAAAACGAGCCCCATGCCAACAAAAGCAAAGTGCACAGCAATCGACACGACAAAAAGCGCCAGCACCGAACTTTCGGCAATCGGTTCATAAGCCAGCTTGTATAGCATCGGGCCCAGCGGCACGACCAGCAGCAAAGCCAGCAGCGCCTTGATCCACAAGGAGGGTTCCGTCGCCAGAACAGCCGGGACGGCAAAGAATACCGCCAGCGGCAAGGCCAGGCTGAACAACGCAGACCCGATCAGGGTGCCGGCCGGCTTGCCGCGAAACACCAGCCACAGCTCACGCAGGAACACCAGCGCCCCGCCGACCATCAGCAACCAGCGATTGCCGGGCACCTGGTTATCTGCCATCAATGCAAAAGACAGCGCACCATAGGTAACAAACTCGCCCTGCACAATCAGAATAATGCGTGTGACTGCGAACACCAGAACCAGCGATACCGCCAGCAAGGCATAAATGACGCCTGTGACGATCCCGTCCTGCATCAGAATCTTTGCAATTGACCAATCCATTGTCTTTCCGTTATTTCTTTACCGCAAGCCGATCAGTTCAGGTCCTGGGCAAATTCCCATTGACCCTTAGTGACCCGCAGCAAGACCCGTGCGCGCTCGTCCAGTCCGGAATGATCCTTGGGAGACATATTGAACACCCCGTGAACGCCGACAACATCTTTGCTTTTTTCAAGCGCATCACGCAAGGCTTGGCGAAACGCATCAGTGCCGGGTTTAGCTCCACCCGCCAGCGCGACGGGAATCGCAGCAGCAACCAGTGCACCGGCGTCATGCATATGCCCGCCAAAACCGCTAACCGATCCCTTGCCATACTTTGCTTCGTACTGCTGGGTGTAATCCAGACCGGTCTTGCGCATGAGATTGTCATTGGGCAACTGACCGGCGACCAGAATCGGACCCGCCGGCAGAATCAGGCCTTCGCAGGCGCTGCCGCATATTTTGAGAAATTCGCTGTTGCCAGCCCCATGCGTCTGGTAAATCTGGCCCTTGAAACCGCGCTGCTTGAGTTCGCGCTGCGGCAGTGCCGCCGCCGTGCCGGAACCGGCAATCAGGATTGCGTCAGGCCTGGCGGCAATGAGCTTGAGTACCTGCCCGGTCACACTGGTATCTGGACGGGCATAGCTTTCGGTAGCCACAATTTCAATGGATTTACCCTGCAAGGCATTTTTCAGTTCCTTGAGCCAGTTCTGGCCGTAGGCATCAGAAAAACCGATAAAACCGATTTTCTTGCTCCCCGCCTTCTCCATGGCCTGTACGATTGCACCGGCCATCAAAAAATCATTCTGGGGCGTTTTGAACGCCCAGGTGCGAGCGCCATCAACGGGTTCCACAATGGCCGCACTGGCCGCCAGACTGATCATGGGAATCTTTTTTTCCGCAGCAACGTCCACCATGGCCAGGGAGCCCGGCGTGGCAGTCGTGCCGATGATCACATCTGCATTATTTTCACTGATCAGCTTGCGCATATTGCGCACTGCCTGCGTTGCGTCAGTGGCATCATCAAGAATTGTGTAGCTGACCTGGGCATCGCCAATCCGGGTCGGCAGCAATGCCACCGTATTGCGCTCTGCAATGCCCAGCGAGGCAGCCGGCCCGGTCGCCGAGACCACCACGCCGACATTGACCGTTTCTCCAGCAGCCAGCGCAGCAAGACTGTTCACCGTAATCGCAGCACCGATCAGGTAGGGCAGGAACTTTTTCATTATTCGTCTCTCATATAATTTGATTACGCTTCATTACAATCGCCATCGGCGCATTGCGATGCAGGCTATAGTCAGCAGGATACTGACAATAATATGTCACACTTGAACGCGTAATCATACAGTTTTGTCATGGTAATTCCGGAATGCGCCCCCAATATACTTTAAAATAGATCGGGAGCAGCCTGCTTTGCAGGTTATCAGGATGCACCGCCAGGCGATCTGTCTGATGCGCTTCGCGCCAGGCAGATTCATATGAAACCCGGTACGACGCGCCCGATTCTGTTCATCGCGCCGACCGCTTTAGATGTAAAGGCCACCTTTGAAAATTATCAAGTCCGAACAGCAATGGCGTGAACTGCTTTCCCCCGAAAGCTATCACGTTACACGGCAAAAAGGCACCGAGCGCGCCTTCACGGGCGAGTACTGGGATCACTTCCAGCCCGGTATCTATACCTGTGTCGCGTGCGGCACCCCCCTGTTCGCTTCAGATACGAAATTTGACGCTGGTTGTGGCTGGCCCAGTTATTTCGAACCGCTCAATCCACACAACGTTCGCGAAGAAACCGACACATCACACGGCATGGTGCGCACCGAAATCCTGTGCAACGTGTGCGACGCCCATCTGGGTCATGTCTTTCCCGACGGCCCTCCACCCACCGGCCTGCGCTATTGCATCAATTCGCTGTCCCTTCGCTTTGAACCATCAGAATGAAAAAGCTGCTTTTTGATTTCTTCCCGCTTGTCCTCTTCTTTGTAGCATTTAAAGTTGCGGACATCTTTATCGCTACCTGGGTGGCCATCATTTGCAGCGTGCTGCAGATCCTGTGGCTCAAATTGCGTGGCCGTCCCATTGAAGCGACCAACTGGATGAACGTTATCATCATCGTGATTTTTGGCGGCGCTACCATCTATTTCCATAGCGAGACGTTCGTCAAATGGAAACCAACGGTGCTCTACTGGATGTTTGCTTTCATTTTGCTGGGCTCACGTCTGCTGTTTAATAAAAATGTGCTGCGCAAAATGCTGGCGACGCAAATGAGCCTGCCCGATCGCATCTGGGATCGGCTGTCCGACACATGGGCCGGCTTTTTTCTGTTTGCCGGTGCGCTGAATCTGGTGGTCGCGTTTTCCGGCTACTTTACGCTCGATCAGTGGGCCGCGTTCAAGGCCTTCGGCATGACAATCCTGCTCGTCATTTTTGCCATTGGCCAGTCTGTCTGGCTGGGTCGCCATATGCAGGAATTGCCTGCATCGGCAGGCTCGGCGTCTGTTCCTCCTGTCCCGGAGAAAGCCAATGACTGATACCGATCGCATTGCCCTGATCCGCGAGCGTCTTGCTGCACTCGAACCCGCCTCGCTTGATATTGAAGATGAATCGCATCTGCATAAGGGACACGCCGGCGCCAGCAATGGTGCGGGTCACTATCGCCTGAGCATCCGGTCAGCCCGCTTCAACGGCCTGTCGCGGATAGCCAGCCAGCGACTGGTTTACGATGCGCTGGGTGATCTGATCCCCTACCCGATTCATGCATTGTCCATTCAGACACAACCTATTTCTTAACCAAAAGGAAAACTATGAAACGTTTTATTTTACTCGCTGTAACTTGCGCCATGACTGTACCGGCTCTGGCCCAGAACGTGGCCACTGTGAATGGTAAGGAAATTACCAAAGATCAGGTTGATACGGCAGTGAAAACGCTGATTGCACGTGGCGCGACCGACAGTCCCGCATTGCGCGAACAGATTACAGAACAGCTCATCAACAGTGCCGTCTTGTCTCAGGAAGCCGAGAAACAAGGCGTGGATAAGAATCCCGAAGTGCAGTTTGCCATCGAAAATGCCCGCCAGGAAATCCTGATCGGCTCCATGATGCGCGACTGGGCAAAATCCCACCCGGTCAGCGACGACGATATCAAGAAAGCCTATGACGACTTCAAGGCCCAGTCTGCTGGCGAACAGGAGTATCAGGTCAAGCATATCCTGGTCAAAGATGAAACAGCAGCCAATAAACTGCTGAAAGATATCAAGGCCAAGAAAATCAGCTTTGCCGATGCAGCCAAAAAGAACTCGATTGATCCGGGTAGTGGTAAAAACGGGGGCGATCTGGGCTGGGCACCTGCCGAGAACTACGTACCCGAATTTGCCGAAGCGGTAAAAGCCGCCAAAAAAGGCCAGTTACTGGACAAACCGGTAAAAAGCCAGTTTGGCTGGCACATCATTCAGGTGACCGATTCGCGTCCGGTGAAGGTACCAACCCTGGAAGAAGCCAAGCCGCAAATCAGCCAGATGCTGAGCCAGCAATCACTGCAGGAACAAATGAAAAAACTGCGTGATGAAGCCAAGATTGAAAAATCCGCTCCCGAAGGCGCCTCAGCTGACAAACCGGCCGAGGCCCCTGCTGCCGCACCGGCAACTGAAGCACCGAAGCAGTAATTGAGTATGTGCGGGGCAACCATACAGGTTGCCGCGTGACAGATCAATTGCGCGGTAAAAAAATCCCCACATCCGGACATTCATCATGTCCACGATGTGGGGAGTTTTTTATGCACGCCTGGCGTCGCATGCCACCTTGCAGAGCGCCCTGTCCACCCGCCGTACTATCCTTTGAGCAACGCCACCAGCCCTTCTTCATCCAGCACGGGTACCGACAGTTCGCGGGCTTTCTCCAGCTTGCTGCCCGCGTCTTCACCTGCTACCACAAAGCTGGTTTTCTTGGAGACGCTACCCGTCACCTTACCGCCGGCCTCCATGATCAACTTGCCCGCTTCGTCGCGCGTCATGGTCGGCAATGTTCCGGTCAGCACGAACGTCTGACCCTGCAGAACCGTGCTTTTGACGGACTCGGGCATTTTGACCGTCACGCCCGCTGCGCGCAACGCATCCAATACGGCAATATTATGCGGTTCTGAGAAAAAGGCGCGCAGTGATTCGGCAACCACCGGACCGACATCATTGACCCGCAAATACGCTTCTTCGTCGGCAGCGATCAGGGCATCGAGCGAGCCGAAGTGTCGCGCCAGATCCCGCGCCGTGGTTTCGCCGACATGACGGATACCCAGGGCGTAAATAATCCGCGACAGCTCCATGTGCTTGCTGGCTTCGATCGCCGCAATCAGATTTTCAGCCGACTTGCGCCCCATACGCTCCAGGCCCATGACCTTTTCCACCGACAGTGCGTACAGGTCCGCGATGGAGCGAACCCAATCGTTATCCACCAGTTGGTCGATCAGTTTTTCACCCAGGCCCTCGATGTCCAGCGCCTTGCGACCGGCTGCATGCAGCAGGCTTTGCTTGCGCTGTGCCGCGCAAAAAAGGCCGCCGGTGCAACGCGATACTGCCTCATCGGGCAGACGCTCGATGGCAGAACCACACACCGGGCATTCGGTGACCATGACAAAAGGCCGTGCATCGGCAGGGCGCGCCTCCAGTACGGGGCGCAATACCTCAGGGATCACATCTCCCGCGCGACGGACGACAACCGTGTCACCGATCATCACATCTTTGCGGCGGATTTCGTCTTCATTGTGCAGTGTCGCGTTGGTCACCGTGACCCCACCCACAAACACCGGCTGCAAGCGGGCAACCGGCGTGATGGCACCCGTACGTCCAACCTGCACTTCAATATCCAGCAGAGTGGTCGTTGCCTCTTCTGCCGCAAATTTATGGGCCAGTGCAAAACGCGGCGCGCGTGAAACAAATCCCAGTTCGGTCTGAGCCTTCAGCGAATTGACCTTATACACCACGCCATCGATATCGAAAGGCAGTGCCTCCCGGGTCTGGCCGATATGTTCGTAAAACGCGATCAGTGCATCTGGCCCCAGGACGGTCTTGCGATATTTGCCAACCGACAGACCCAGCGAACCCAGCCAGTCCAGCATACCGGAATGGGTATCCGGCAACGGACCATCCAGGCCATCGAGCTGGCCCCAGCCATAGGCAAAAAATCGCAGGGGCCGCCGCGCCGTCAGCCGGGGATCCAGCTGGCGCAGGCTGCCGGCAGCCGCATTGCGCGGGTTGACAAAGACCTTGTCGCCGGCAGCGGCCTGCTGTTTGTTGAGTTTTTCGAAATCGGCGCGATTCATGAGCACTTCCCCGCGCACCTCCAGCACCCGGGGGAAGCCGGCAGACAACGTAAGCGGCACCGAACGCAGGGTCCGGATATTGGCAGTCACATCCTCGCCCGTCAGGCCGTCACCACGGGTTGCCGCGCGCACCAGCTTGCCGTCTTCATAGCGGATACTGATCGCCAGCCCGTCCATTTTGACTTCACAGTTATATTCGACTTTTTGAGCAGGTTCCAGCAATCCGGCCGCCCGCAGCAGATCGCTGACGCGTTTATCGAACGCGACGACCTCTTCCGTGGAAAAGGCGTTACCCAGCGACAGCATGGGAACGGCGTGGCGCACACTTTCAAAAAAGGGTAATGGCGCACTGCCGACCCGCTGCGAAGGCGAGTCGGGATTGACCCATTCGGGGTGCGCGGCCTCGATGGTCAACAGCCGCTGCATCAATCCATCGAATTCACTGTCACTGATGCTCGGGGCATCCAGCACGTGATAGGCATGGTTATGCGCATTGATCTGCGCACGCAGGTTTTCCAGTTCAGCCTGCAACTGTGGTGTTTTTTCCTGCGTCATGGCGCACGCCTCTTAAGAGAAGACTCGCAACGCGCGTGCCGAACCGGCCTGCAGACCCTGCTGCTCCAGCTCTTCATAAATACCGCGAATCTGTTCGTCGATGGCATGTTCAGAGCCTTCCATCACGGGACGGCCGGAATCATCAACCAGCTGACCGTCCAGAGACAGGGCCAGATCGCGCGCCACGGCCATCATGCGTGCAAACGGTGTGTCGTCGGGCGGGCTGCAGGGCACATCGAGCAGCAGATCCACACGACTGACGCCGGCATTGGCCGGATCGTCCGCATGTTCGCCTGCCAGCAGCAGTACAAAACGAGGCAGGCCATCGTGGTTCATCCAGGCCAGCCCATTGCGATATTCAGTAAAGCCTTTGGCGCGGGCCACATCAATGACGCTGCGTACGGGATGAGGCTGCGCCAGTTGCACAGTCAGGCCCACCTGCGTGTCCAGATTGGCACATACTTCGTCGAGCTTGCCGGCACGGCGCAACAAGGCCGGTACGTCGGGACTCTCAACACTGGCATCAAATTCGTGGGCGATTTCATCGGCCTTGGCCCATGCCTGCGACCATTCGATCTCGCCCAGCGCACCAGCGCGGTTGGCCAGTACAATAGCCATTTGCAGGGAGACATAATATTCATCGGCACGCAGCTGGGCGCGATGGATACCCTCTTCAGATTCGGCAAAATAACGCAGCGGCTTGCTACCGGCATGCGAAGCGTTGCGGGTATAGCGATGCAGGTCTGCGCCGCTGACCGGTGCTGCAAAATGCAGGTCGATCACGCCTTCGGTCATGTCGTCGACCCGCTCTTCGTCGTGCAGCTCTTCAGCATCATGCAAGGGTGCTGGTGCGGCGGCTGCGGCTGACACTGGTTCAGCGTCGCGCGCAAAAACAGGGTCCTGTCGGTCTGCGGGAATTTTCTGGGCAGGGGCCAGCGGCTTGCGATCCTTGAGCAAAACATCGGTCTCATGCTCGTCACCCATGCTGAACTGGTCGTGCATTTGCTTGCGTACACGCTGGTCCTGCCACCAGTTGAACAGGAGCACAAGCAGAATCAGAACGATTCCGATCGCAATTAATGCCAGTTGCAAATTACTCATTGTGTGATTGACCCTTTTGTTTACGCTTCGCCAACAAGCTGTACGGCAGACTCGATGTCCACAGCAACAATACGGGAAACCCCTTGTTCCTGCATCGTAACACCGATTAACTGCTTCGCCATCTGCATGGCTATTTTATTGTGAGAAATAAATAAAAACTGCGTCTGTTCGCTCATGCTGCCCACCAGATTTGCGTACCTTTCGGTGTTGGCGTCATCCAGCGGCGCATCAACCTCGTCCAGCAGGCAGAACGGAGCCGGATTCAGTTTGAACAGCGCGAACACCAGTGCAGTGGCTGTGAGCGCTTTCTCGCCACCCGACAGCAAGTGAATGGTACTGTTACGCTTGCCTGGCGGCTGCGCCATAACCTGCACGCCGGCGTCCAGAATTTCTTCGCCCGTCATGCTCAGGCGCGCTTCACCGCCGCCAAACAGTTTTGGAAACAACTCACCAAAATGCCCGTTGACCTGGTTGAATGTTTCCTGGAGCAGATCACGCGTTTCGCGATCGATCTTGCGAATGGCATCTTCTAGCGTATTGATCGCTTCGGTCAGGTCAGCGTGCTGCGCATCCAGAAAGCCCTTGCGCTCGCGTGACTCGTTCAGTTCGTCCAGCGCAGCCAGGTTGACAGAACCCAGGGCTTCGATCTGCCGGGAAATTTTCTGGACTTCCGCATGCAGCCAAGTTACTTTGGACCAGTCTTCCGGCAAATCGTTCATTTCGAGTTTGAGTGCGGCCCGATCCACCTCGGCCTGATCCAGCTGTTCCGAGAACTGTTCGACGGCCAGCCGGGCGGCCTGTTCGTCCAGTTGCAACTGCGTAATCCGGTTGCGACGCGGCTCCAGTGACTGTTCCGTACGCATGCGCGTTTCATCGGCACCGCGCAAGGTGGCAGCCAGATTGTCCAGTTCGAGCCGTGCAGCCGCCAGGGCCTCTTCGCGAATCGCCCGCGCCTCCAGTGCATCCTGCAAGCCGGCCTGTGTGGCCGATTCATCAAAATCAAACAGCTCGGTTTCCAGGTTTTCCAGTTCGTTGCGGGCCTGATTGATCTGATTGCCTGCCAGGTCACGGTTGCGCGTCAGGTCTGCAATGCGGGAGGTCAGGCCACGCTGGGTGAAACCGGCTTCCTGAACACTGCGCTCCAGCTCGCGAATATGCTGGCGTGCGGCTTCGGCCGTTTCGGCCAGCGACTCGCTGGCCATTTCGGCTTCGGCGTAGGCTTCCTGCAGAGTCGCCAGTTCATTGTCCAGCGTCTCGAAACCGGCCTCGGATTCTTCCTTTTGCGCCAGCAGTTCTTCCTGCTGGACGCGGATATCGGCCAGATCTTCGTTGATGCGGGCATGCCGCTCTTCGCTCTGCTGCATTTGCGCATGCAGGCGGGAATGTTCCATTTGCAGGTCATGCGCCCGGCGTGTCAGCTCAGACAAGCGCTGACGGGCGGGTGTCATGGACTGTGACAGCGAGGTCCAGGCGGCTTCGCTGCGTGCCAGCTGCGTCAATGCCTGGTCGGCAATCAGCTGACGGGCCTTGATTTCACGACGCAGATTTTCGATTTCCTGCTGACGGGCCAGCATGCCGGACTGCTCGGAGTCGGCCGCATAGAAACACAGGCCATGCGCGTCAATCATATGCCCTTCGCGGACGACCAGTTGCACGCCGGTGGGCAGGGACTGTCTTTGTCCAAGCGCTTCGGGCAGCGACGAAGCCGTATAGACGCCTTGCAACCAGCGCCCCAGCAGGCTTTTCAGATCGGGATCGGAACAACGGATCAGAGAAAGCAGCGGTGTGCGGCCAGCCAGCGGTGCAGGCAGCGCTTCGGCTGTCGGCTTCTGGTAAAACGCCAGGCGCGACGGCGGCGGGTCATCGGTAAAGGCGCGTGCCATGTCCAGGTCGCGCAGCGGCAGCGCAGTCAGTCTTTCGCGCAGCGCCGATTCCAGAGCGGCTTCCCAGCCCGGTTCAATATGAATCTGCTGCCAGAGACGGCCGAAACTGCCCAGATCGTGCTTTTGCAGCCACGGTTCGAGCGCCCCCTTTTTCTGCACATCTTCCTGCAATGCGCTCAGCGCGGTCAGCCGGGCTTCGAGCCGGGCCACGTCCTGGGTTTCCTTTTGCGAGGCGGTCTGCGCCGCACGACGGGCATCGTCCAGTTGCGGCAGGCGCTCTTCCATGTCCTGCAGAGTGGCCTGCACTTCTTCCAGTTGCGTTTCTGCGGCGTTGCGATCACCGGTCAACTGCTCAAGGCGCCCTGCCTCCGGACTTTGAATTTCGCCCAGCTCCCGTTCCAGTCGTTCGCGGCGCTGTTCCAGTTGCTGCAATTGACGGTCTGCGTCGCGCTGCGCCTGCGCTGTCAGCGCGAGTTTTTGTTCAACCCGCGCCAGTTCGCTGCGCATGGTCTCGCGTGCACCCGAGGCGCTGCGCACCTTGTCGTCCAGGTCTGGCATATCGGCCTGGCGCGCTTCCAGCTCGTCCTGCGCCATAGCGGCGCGCTCGGCCGCCGCGGCCAGTTCTTCTTCCAGTTCGGCAATCTGTTCTGTGCAGTGGGTCAGCTGGTCCTGCCACTCCTGCATTTGCGTATTGAGCGTAGCCTTGCGTGCCTGCAGCCGATTGCGTGCGTCGACCACATGGCGAATTTCCGTTTCCAGGCGGCTGACCGCGGTATTGGCCTCATACATGGCTGCCTGGGCTGCGTGCACTGCGTCGCTGGCCTGATAATGCGCCTGGCGGCGTTTTTCCACTTCGCTTTCCGAGGCGCGCAATTCGGCCAGAGATGCTTCGAGTTCGGTTTGCGCCTTTTCAATTTCTTCGGCTTTTTTCTGCTGATCGGCACGGGCGTTTTCTTCCCGGATCAGCCAGAGAACATGCTGTTTCTTTTCTCCGTCGTGCTGCAGGTCACGGTACTTGCGCGCCACCTCGGCCTGGGCTTCGAGGCGCGTCAGCTGCGACTCAAGCTCACGCATGATGTCTTCGACGCGGGTCAGATTTTCCCGGGTATCGCCCAGCCGGTTCTCGGTTTCACGGCGGCGCTCTTTGTAGCGGGACACGCCGGCAGCCTCTTCCAGATAGACGCGCAACTCTTCAGGCTTGGCCTCGATCAGGCGATTGATCATGCCCTGACCGATAATGGCGTAACCGCGTGCGCCCAGACCCGTGCCCAGAAAGATATCGTGGATATCCTTGCGTCGAACCTGCTGGTTGTTGACGTAGTAACTGCTCGTGCCGTCGCGGGTCAGCACACGTCTGACGGCAATTTCACTGTAAGTGCTCCACTGGCCGACGGCACGGCCCTCAGAATTATCAAAGACCAGTTCGACCGATGCCCGTGCCGCGGGCTTGCGATTGCCCGAGCCATTGAAAATGACATCCTGCATGGACTCGCCGCGCAATTCAGAAGCGCGTGTTTCGCCCAGCACCCAGCGCACCGCATCGATAATATTGGATTTTCCGCAGCCGTTGGGACCGACCACGCCCACCATCTGGCTGGGCACCGGTATGACGGTGGGATCAACAAATGATTTGAATCCGGCAAGTTTGAGTTGGGTAAGGCGCACGTGTGGAACAATACAAAAGAAAAAAAATGCCTTCCGACGCAACCGGAAAATCGTCCGACGCGGCGCGCGAGGCTCCAGCCCCGTATGATAACCCAGGCGACCCGATTTGATGGTAAACAAAAGTCATCAAAGCAATATTTGCGTGGCCCCAAATAGCGGGGCCTCCCCGAAAAGCCGACACCCCTGATTGCCAGCCAAATGCCCGCCAGGCCTGGTTTTCGTGCAACATGCCCGGCCTCCCGACTATGCACTACCTGCGCGCGGAGAGGACAAATTGCGTCTGACGGGCAATTATTTCAGGTCAATACAACGCCATACGAAAGACCAATCCGACTGCATACTCATAGCGCCATAGGCAAAACATTGATCCTGGCGTACCAGCAGAAATCGTCCGGAGCCCAAATCATCGATTGCGCGTCGCAATTCGTTACGTGCCGCCGCCGAACCTGATATTATGTTGCGATTAAGCGCCACGGGTACGTCGATGTTCGCGCCGGCGGGTCGGCTGCGCTCGTTTCACAACCGAGACATATTTCTGCCCTACTGTCGGGTGCATTCACCAAATTCGGGTAAGCGGTAACAGTTAAAACGGGATTCAGTTTGAAAAAAGGTTTCTTTCTTGTCATGCTGGCACAGGCGCTGTCGTCCCTGGCCGACAACGCACTTTTTATCGCTGCCATCGCCCTGATCGCCGAACTGTCCGGACCGGACTGGATGACGCCGGCCATGAAATGGTTCTTTGCCTTTGCCTACGTGATCCTGGCCGCGTTCGTGGGCGCCATTGCCGATTCCTTCCCCAAAGGGCGGGTCATGTTCGTGACCAACGCCATCAAAATCTCCGGCTGTTTGCTGATGTTTGGCTTCGCCCTGCTGGCGCCCGCCGACAAAAGTCTGCATGCCTATATCGTCTGTTTTTCCTATGCGCTGGTGGGCATCGGCGCGGCCGCCTATTCCCCAGCCAAATATGGCATCGTGACCGAATTGCTGCCGCCACGCGATCTGGTCAAGGGCAATAGCTGGATCGAAGGACTGACGGTTCTGTCGATTATTTTTGGCGTCGTACTGGGCGGCAAGCTCATCGAGCCGCCCCTTTCAGATTTTCTGCTGGCCCTGCCAGGCATGTCGGTTCTGGCCAAAACGCCGGCTGAAGCGGCCATCGTCGTCATTGGCGGCATTTACATCCTGGCGGCAATCTGCAATCTGCTGATTCCCAATACCCACTTTGTCTATCCGAAACAGGAAACCAATCCGGTTCGACTGCTGAGCGTGTTCGCCAGTTATGTACGTATTCTATGGCATGACAAGGTCGGGCAGATTTCCCTGGCAGTGACGACACTATTCTGGGGTGCAGGCGCCACGCTTCAGCTCATCGTGCTGCAGTGGGGACGCGATCATCTGCATTTGACCATCGCCCAGTCGGCCAATCTGATGGGAGTTGCCGCCATCGGCACCATCGTGGGTTCAGTGCTGGCGGGCAAGGTTCCCCTGACGCGCGCGTTGCACGTGCTGCCTATCGGGGTCGTGATGGGCTTTTCGGTCATGCTCATGACGATCGTCAAGCAGGACTGGGCCGTCTACGCGACGCTGATCCTGGTCGGGGGTCTCTCGGGATTTTTTGTGGTTCCCCTCAATGCCTTGCTGCAGCATCGCGGTCACGTGCTGCTTTCCGCAGGCCACTCGATTGCCGTACAGAATTTCAACGAACAACTGAATATTCTGTTTATGGTCGCCATGTACTGGTTCATGCTCGAGATGAACCTGCATATCAATACCATTATTGTCATTTTCGGCATTATTGTGGCGGTATTAATGGCTCTGGTCATTATCTGGTGCTACCGCAATCAGCGCCGCTATCCGGCCACATTCGCCGAGATCGGCGAGGAAGGGCACGGCCGGGCGCAGGCGGGCCACTGACGCTCGGGTTGCGCCGTCTGCGTGGCTTGTCACCTGTTTTTTCGTTTACGCCTGGAGCATGTTTCTGACGCGCTTCAGATCTGTCCACGCCAGCGGCTTGGCCGCCTGATTGGCCATCAAATGGTTCGGATGGAACGTCACCACCACGGGAATCCGCCGTCCCTGAACCTCAATAGCCAGTTCCGGCGTTTCCCGTAACTGCCCCACAGACTGCGTCGTATTCAGGATCGACTGGGCAGCATTGCCGAACAACAGCAGACATGCCGGTTGCACCAGCGCCAGTTGCTGCTGCAAATGAGTGGCACACGCCTCTATTTCATTGGGCTCCGGCGGCCGATTCACCATTGGCCTGCATTTGACCACATCCGTAATAAATGCCGATTCGCGATCAAAGCCGATGGCCGCCAGCATATTGTCAAGCAAACGACCGGCCTGCCCGCTCAGGGGCTCGCCGCTGACCTCATCGCGTGCGCCCGGCGCCTGGTCAATGATCATCAGACGCGCGGGTATCGGTCCGGTACCAGGCACCGGCTGGCGCGCATGTTCGGATAAGCCGCAAGCCGCGCATTGCCGGATGGACGCGGCCAGATCCACCCATTGCTGATTGGCATCCTGCTGATTCAGTGTATTGGCTGCCTGGGAAGAAACATCCCCCCTATGCCCCGCTTCGGAAACAGTATGGTCATGCGCCGGTGGCGATGTCTGCACAGCTGTGCCTGCCATGGTGCCCGGCGGCGTTGTCGGCACCGATGTCTCCTGCACGTTCGCAGTCCGCTGTGAGTCGGTCGCGCCACGCTGGGCAGGCCGCCCGCGCTGGCGCGCCATTTGCTCGCGCAACTGCGCCAGGGCCTGGCGCGCAGCAGACGTGCTGCCGGGTGCCGATGCACTGGCTGGCACCACCGGCTCCCTGGCTGCACCGATCTCGGGCGCCGGCGGGCTGGTGACCGCGACGCCCGCCGCCGCCGGGCCTGCCGGGGGATGAGGCTGCGTCGCTTCGGATCTGAGCTGGCCTGACTCCTTTTTGCTAACATCGGCCACAGTGGAGGCCGCCAGCGGGCGACCCCACAATCGATCAATGCCGCTTTCCTGCAACCATAAAAGTTGCAGGGGGTTGACCGTCACATTGACAGGATGCATGGGCGGCTGTGCCGCAGAAGGGACTGATGAAGAATTCATGCCAATCAGGATACCACGGCTTTCTGTAAAACCAGCGCGTCTTCGCTCTGACCCCGTCCGGCAGGATAGTAGCCTTTGCGCACACCGATCTGCTCATATCCCCAGCGTCGGTAAAAGGCGATGGCGCCGGTATTGGACGGCCGCACTTCCAGCACCTGTGTCTGCAGATCACGCAGTAGCAACTGGTTTTCTCCCCAGGCCAGCAGGCCCGTGCCTACGCCATTGCCCTGGCTGTCGGGGCGCACGCCAATCAAGAGCAGATGCGCCACATCGGGCGCCATCAGTTGCAGGGAAAAAGCAATGACCTGCTGCCCGTGACACACAACCCAGGCTTCATAGCCGGCTTTGAGCGCATCACGAAAATTGCCCGCTGTCCAGGGCAACGACTGTACCGCGCATTCAATGCGCACCACCGCGTCGATATCCTCTTCAGTCATGGGTCGGATCAAATGAGTTTGCTGCAAGGTCTCTATGCAGTGCCGGCGCATGCGCCCTGCCGACGATTCCGTACCACCTTGCGCATCCTGCCCTGAGTCGTTCTCTGTGAGCAGAGGCGTTGCACGGGGGTTGCCCCCCTGCCCATCCGCCCGCTCCTGTGTCGTAAATGCGACCTTGTCACGCACATACAGGGGCGCGGCCTGATCTGCCGGTATGAAACGACCATCCAGCCAGGCACGCAGTCCGATCCGTGCCATGACGGCCGCATGCGGCTGTACATCGGGGTAACAGCGCGTTCCCGCCAGCGCCGTCGTACCGGCGCTCACATGAATACCCGAACCGGCGACGACAATCTCCTGCGCAGACTGGGTCTTCGTATGCGACGCGTCATCGCCTTCGCCAGCACCGTCCTGCACATCACGCAGCCACAGCGGCACCTGTTCGGCACTCACCAGGCAGGGATTTTGAAAAATCTCCAGTTCGGGCTGACCGGTTTCCCTGAAGCCAGCCAGAAACACTTCCTGCATGCGGGCATCCAACACACTGACAATTCGCGTGAAGGGTGCGACAGGGCGCACCGCCTCGGCAACCGCCAGCAGCGATGACACCGGAAAAACGGGAATATCCAGTCCCAGTCCGAGCCCTTGCGCCATGCCCGCAGCGATTCGCAGGCCGGTAAACCCGCCCGGGCCCTGGCCAAAAACCACCCCATGAATGTCGCTGCGCGACAGCGACGCCTCATTCAGCAACTGCTCGATCATGGGCAGCAACTGCTCGGCATGCCCCTGACTGCTGTCACTGACCTTTTCCGTGATCTGTGGCGAACCATCCTGATAGCGCAAGAGGGCCGCCGACGAACAGGTGGCCGAGCTTTCAAGAGAAATCAGATTGACATTCATACGACTACGTAATTGTTCAGGAAAAGGAAGGAATCGCCGCCAGCAGAAACGTGTTCATCGCAGCCCGGCAATGCCGTCATTATAAACAGGAAGCCTCTAATAAATAGGAAGGCACTTGCCAGCAGGTACAATTGCGCTAGAATGCATCATTTCGCTACAGACCCACTTTTCGGCGTCCACAATCGATGCGCAAACAGCTTGCAGTTGCGCTTGATATCGTTTCATAATGTAAAATAAAGAATACAGCTGTATCACAATATATGCACTTTTCTAGAAAAATATTTTTAGTGTAACTGATGGTGAATTTTCAGCCATCGACGCTGGCAGAAACTGTAACATGTGCTCAAATAGTCTCCTCACTTCTCTGGAAGCTCTCAACCATTTAGTATGAATACACCACAAACCGCAACGTCAACCCCCCCCCGCAAAATCCTGGTCGTCGACGATGACCCTCGACTTCGCGACTTGCTGCGCCGTTACCTGACTGAACAGGGTTTTAATGTGTTTGTTGCCGAAGACGGGAAGGAAATGACCAAGCTCTGGCAGCGCGAGCATTTCGACCTGCTCGTTCTGGATCTGATGCTGCCCGGTGAAGACGGCCTGTCCATCTGTCGCCGCTTGCGTGGGGCCAACGACAACACGCCAATCATCATGCTGACCGCCAAGGCCGAAGAAATCGATCGTATTCTGGGTCTGGAAATGGGGGCTGACGATTATCTGTCCAAGCCGTTCAATCCTCGCGAATTGCTGGCCCGGGTCAATGCCATTTTGCGCCGCCGCGGGTCTGAAGAACACCCCGGCGCGCCAAGCCAGGAAAACGAATCCATTGCTTTTGGTCCGTATACGCTGAATCTGTCCACCCGTACCCTGTCCAAGGGCGAAGAAGTGGTGGCCATTACGACCGGCGAATTTTCCGTGCTCAAAGTATTTGCACGCCACCCCAAGGTACCTCTGTCGCGCGACAAATTGATGGAATTGGCGCGTGGCCGCGAGTACGAAGCTTTCGATCGCAGTCTCGACGTTCAGATCTCGCGCCTGCGCAAACTGATCGAACCCAATCCCGCAAAACCCGTCTTTATTCAAACTGTCTGGGGATTGGGATACGTCTTTGTTCCGGACGGCGGTAACTAAAAGATAGCGCCGCCATGGCCCCTGCTACCGTGCCGCGACTGCAGGACTTCTCATCAAAGATCCGGCTGAGTTTGTTCAGCCGGTCTTTTTTCCTGCTCGCCGCTTTGCTGGCCGTCAGCCTGACCTGCTGGCTCGTCGTGTTTTTCAATATGCAGGAAGAGCCACGCGCATCACAAATGGCCGAGCGCGGCATCACCGCGCTCAAAATCACTCGCAAGTCACTGGCCTACGTGCCGCCGGTTGATCGCAATGCGCTGGTGATCGACCTGGCGACCACCGGTGACATCCAGGTCTTTCCACGGCAACTGGACGACGTTCTGGAGCCGCTGCCTGACACCACTTTCTGGCGCATCTTTGCCGACAAAATCCAGCGCTCGGACACGCAACACGAAATCAAAATCGCCTCCAGCATGAACGGGGAACCCGGCATCTGGATCAGTTTCAATGTGGGCGACGAACTCTACTGGTTGCTGCTCAAATCCTCCAGCGATACGCTGCCGCAAATGCGCGAGTGGATTGGCTGGGGCGTGATTGCCCTGCTGCTGGCGCTCATTGGCGCGGCCATCAGTGTCCGCTTCGTCAACACCCCCCTGTCGCGGCTGGCCAAGGCTGCCCAGCAGGTCGCGCGCGGAGAAAATCCGGCGCCACTGCCCGATGACCAGGGCCCGCTGGAAATCCGCGATCTCAATAACGCCTTCAACCGCATGGCTCGGGACATCCGCCAGACAGAGGCCGATCGGGAATTGATGCTTGCCGGTATTTCCCATGACCTGCGCACTCCGCTGGCGCGGATGCGCCTGGAAATCGAACTGAGCAATGTCAGCGACGAAACCCGCAGCGCCATCGATGAAGACCTGGGACAAATCGATCACAGTATCGGACAATTGATGGAATATGCCCGCCCCGCAGGCGTGCTTCCCGAAAGGGCCATCGATGTCTCAAGCATTTTGCATGACCTGACCGAAAGAGAACGGGCTCACACCGAATCCCTGGGCGGCACCTTGCGCACACTGATCCAGCCCAATCTGTATGCGCGTATCGGCGAGCTGAACCTGAAGCGAATTGTCAGCAACCTGATTGAAAACAGCCGGCGCTACGGTCGTTCGATGTCCGATGGACAACCCCATATTCTGGTAAGGGTCCGGGAAAAAGCCAGCATAATCGAAATCGAGGTCTGTGATAGCGGTCCGGGCATCAATGCCAAGGACACGGAACGCTTATTGCGCCCATTCTCACGTGGCGAAGCTGCCCGCACCGGCGTCTCTGGCGCCGGGCTGGGATTATCCATCGTGGAGCGCCTTCTGCAGCACGTGGGCGGCACCCTGAAACTGCAGCCAAATCAGCCCACCGGACTCATCGGACACATAGAAATTCCCAAAGCTCGAGATAGAAATTATCAATTAGACAGCTAATTTTGATAGTGTAAAATGTTAGTGGAACGAATTTAAGAGACGGGCGGCGCCGAAACCCGGTTGCCCGAACGTCTCTCTTGCCGGCCGAAGGCGCCGGCAATAAGCAGGCCTGGCTTGTCCGGGCGGGTGTTCAACTACTTATGAGGAACAGTTATGAAAACAGTTGGTGAAAAGCTCGAATCGTTCAAAGTTGTCGGCGTCAAACCTGGTTTCAACAACCACGAAGAAAACGGCGTATCTGCATTCGAAGACATTACAGAATCCTCTTTCCCCGGAAAATGGAAAGTGATCTACTTTTATCCGAAAGATTTCACTTTCGTATGTCCTACTGAAATCGTTGGCTTCAACAACCTGGCCAAAGACTTTGAAGACCGTGACGCCGTCCTGATGGGTGGGTCTGTCGACAACGAATTCTGCAAACTGGCATGGCGCCGTGAACACCCGGATCTGAACAAACTGGGTCATTACTCTTTCGCCGATTCTACCGGTTCGCTGATCGACCAGTTGGGTGTGCGTGAACGCAATGAAGGCGTTGCGCTTCGTGCCACATTTATCGTAGACCCGGACAACGTCATTCAGCACGTTTCCGTCAACAACCTGAACGTCGGCCGCAGCCCTGAAGAAGTCCTGCGTATTCTGGACGGTCTGCAGACAGACGAACTGTGCCCTTGCAACCGCTCTGCCGGTGGCGATACACTGTAATCTGTATTCAACCCGGTTCGCCGGGTTTTTAAACCTCTTTTTGATAGAGAAAAACTATGGAATTTCTAACCGCGATTAAGAATGAGATCCCCGACTGGGCCAAGGATATCCGTCTGAATCTGGATGGCACCATTGCCCGCTCCTCGCTCAAGCCCGCTGATGCGGTCGGGGTCGCGCTTGCCGCCGCCTTTGCGGCCAAGAATCCGTTTCTGATTGAACAGTTCAAGTCCGGTCTGTCGGACGAAGATGCCAATGGCGTACTGACTGCGGCTGCCCTGATGGGCATGAACAATATCTGGTATCCGTACGTGGAAATGACCGGCGACAGCCAACTCAAAACACTGCCCCCGCTCTTGCGCATGAATGCCTATTCTTCACATGGCGGGATCGAGCAGGATCGTTTTGAATTGTTCGCCCTGGCTGCCTCTATCGTCGGCAAATGTCATTTTTGCGTAAAGTCGCATTTTGACAATCTGAAAAAAGCGGGTTTCAGCATTGAGCAACTGCGCGATGCGGGACGCATTGCCGCTGTCGTCAATGCTGCAGCCCTTGCCCTGACGGCGACCGGAAAATAAACCAGACCCCGAACTGGTTGTGCCGTGGCCATTGCGTCACGGCATTTTTTTTAGCGGGTCAGCAATGCCACGGCCGTGGCCGCAATGCCTTCCTTTCTGCCCAGATAGCCCAGATGTTCGTTGGTCTTGCCTTTGACGTTTACGCAGGTGACATCCAGCCCCAGGTCGCTGGCAATATTGTCCACCATGGCCTGGGCAAACGGCATAATCTTTGGCGCCTGAGCATGGATCGTGGCATCCACGTTCACGACCGTCCAGCCGGCGTCACGCACCCGCCGGTAAGCTTCGCGCAATAACACCCGGCTGTCGCTGCCTTTGAAAGCAGGGTCGGTATCCGGGAACAACCGGCCGATATCGCCCAGCGCGGCCGCGCCCAGTATGGCATCGGTGATTGCATGCAACAGCGCATCGGCGTCCGAATGCCCCATCAAACCATGCGTATGCGGAATCGTCACGCCGCCCAGTATGAGCGGCCGCCCTTCCTGCAGCGCGTGTACATCAAAGCCCTGCCCGACCCGTAAGCCAATTGTCATACGAACTCCCTCTTTTTATCCTGAATACATCCCTGTTCAAACCGCAAGCTGCCACCTGATCGCTTCATGGTCCGGTTATGCATGTGATTTGTCCTGATCACTACTGAATCTATCGAAACGCGACCTTGCCTGCTTACAGCCACTTTTCCATCATGGCAAAGTCGGCTGGCCAGGTCACTTTCATGTTTTCTGTCGAGCCCCGGACCAGCAATGGCTGCACACCTGCAGCTTCCATGGCGGAGGCTTCGTCGGTGATGTCCAGGCCTTCGCACACACCCGCCCTGAGCGCCGCCAATAGCGCCCGGGCTGGAAACATTTGCGGCGTCTGCGCCAGCCAAAGGCCCTCGCGCGGCACGGTACGCAACGCACACACCTGCTGCTGCTCATCCACAGTCGCCAGTTTGACGGTATCCGGCACGGGCATGGCCAGCAGGCCGCCTTTTTGTTGCGCCAGGCAGGTATCGATCAATGCCGTCAGGGAGGCCGGCTGCAAACCTGGTCTGGCAGCATCATGCACCAGTGCCCAGGCCTGTTCGCGAGCCTCCTGCAAGCCCTCCTGCGCCAGTGCCGCCTGTAGCGTACCGATCACCGTCAGGGCACGTGTAGCACCGGCAACGCGATGGATATGCACGCGAGCGCCCAGGTCCAATTGATCGATCCAGCTATCCTCGGCCGTCACACCGATATGCACCGAGCTGACCCGGCTATCCCTCTGCAGCGCTGCTACCGCCTGCGCCAGCATAGCCACACCATTGATGGTGCAGTACTGTTTGGGAATCTGCCGGTCAGCAGTCACAGCACGCGCGCCGATGCCACCGGCTGGAATAATTGCAAAGAGGGTGTCAGACATAAAATAGACCGGATCCGCCCGGCATTCATCGTATTTCGTATGGCGGATAATATCATGTGTAAGTGAGTCCTTACTATTAAGTGTATGTATGGACTTACATACTTCCATCGAGTGTCTGCCCATGTAAAACGCCACCGAAGCACCGATCCTGCGTCTGTGGGCGCTCTTGTCTTGCATCATTCGCGTAGCGACGACGAATCCCCGCTTCTGATAAAATGGACAGATTCGATTCCCAGCTTCCGTCCTTGTGTCTAACACCACCCTTGCCCCCCTTCTGAACGCGCTCAAACCCGGTCAACGCTACAGCTATCCGCGCCCGCCCGGCTCGGGTGACGCCTGGCTGGCTGCGGCCCTTGCGCGCGCTGCCGGCAAACCCCTGGTGTTGTTATGCGCCGATCCGCTGCAGGCACAACGACTGCACGATGAAGTTGTGCTGTTTGACCCCAAGCTGCGGGTGCGTCAGTTTCCCGATTGGGAAACCCTTCCCTATGACGGTTTCTCGCCGCACCAGGACCTGATCTCCGAAAGGCTCAAAACCCTGTCCGCGCTCATGCAGGGCAATGTAGATGTCCTGACAGTACCGGTCACCACCGCCCTTTATCGCCTTGCGCCCACGTCCTTTCTGGCAGCCTATTCGTTTTCCTTCAAAAAAGGCGACCGGCTGGATGAACAAGCGTTGCGCGACCAGCTGACGCTGGCCAACTACGCGCATGTGTCCCAGGTTGCGGCCCCCGGGGAATTCTGTATTCGCGGCGGACTCATCGACCTGTTCCCCATGGGGTCGGTGCTGCCGTACCGAATTGATCTTTTCGACGATGAAATCGAATCGATCCGCAGCTTTGACATGGACACCCAGCGCAGCCTGTACCCTGTCAACGACGTGCAATTGCTGCCCGGTCGCGAATTTCCCATGGACGAAGCGGCCCGCAACCATTTTCGCTCGCGCTTTCGGGATCTGTTCGAAGGCGATCCCTCGCGTGCCGTCCCCTACAAAGACGTCGGCAATGGCATTGCCTTTGCCGGTATCGAGTATTATCTGCCGCTGTTCTTTGACGACACCGCCACGCTCTTCGACTATCTGCGCCCCGAAACCATCACGCTGACGGTCGGCAATATAGAAGAAGCCATCCTGCGCTTTTACGAAGACACCCGCAGTCGCTATCGGTTTCTCAAAAGCGACCGCGAGCGCCCGGTTCTGCCGCCCGAACACTTGTTTCTTTCCGAAGAGCAGTTCTTCGTGCACCTCAAATCCTTTGCGCGCCTGCACCTGGATGAAAAAACGCCCAACCCCGCGTTTGCCCCGGCGCCCGACATTGCGGTACTCAGACGCCATGACGATCCTTTCCAGCGCCTGCGCAGCTGGCTGGATCGTGGGGAACAGCGCCTGCTGCTCTGTGCCGACTCGGCCGGCCGCCGCGAAACGCTGCTGCAATTGCTGCGCGAACAGCATCTGGAACCGGCAGCGGCCTTTGACAATCTCCAGGACTTTATCGATTCGGATATTGATTTTGGTATTGCCATTGCCCCACTGAACACCGGTTTCATTATTCACGACAGGCAGCTGTGCCTGGTCACGGAAAATGATCTGTACCCCGGCTCGGCCTCGGTGGCCCAGCGCCGGCGCAAGAAACAGGAACGCAGTAGCAATGTCGACGCCATGGTGCGCGATTTGTCAGAACTGCGCGAAGGCGACCCGGTCGTACACGTGCAATACGGCATCGGGCGCTATCATGGCCTGGTCACCATGGACCTGGGCGAAGGCGATATCGAGCTATTGCACCTGCAATACTCAGGCAACAGCACGCTGTACGTTCCCGTTTCGCAATTGCATGTGATTTCACGCTATAGCGGCACGGACCCGGAACATGCCCCCTTGCACCAACTGGGTTCGGGACAATGGGACCGCGCCCGCAAGAAAGCCGCCAAACAGATCCGCGATGCCGCCGCTGAGTTGCTGGCCCTGTACGCCTTGCGCGCCGCGCGCGAAGGGTTCTCTTTCAAGCTGCCGTTCTCCGATTACCAGACTTTCGTTGAAGGCTTTGGCTTTGAAGAGACCGCAGACCAGCAGGCCGCAATCGACGCAGTCATCGGCGATATGACCTCGGGCAAGCCCATGGATCGCCTGGTTTGCGGCGACGTGGGTTTCGGCAAAACCGAGGTCGCTTTGCGCGCCGCCTTTCTTTGCGTCGCCAATGGCAAGCAGGTCGCCCTGCTTTGCCCCACTACCCTGCTGGCCGAGCAACATGCCCAGACCTTTGCCGACCGCTTTGCCGACTGGCCGGTGCGCGTGGCTGAGCTCTCGCGCTTTCGCAGCACAAGGGAAGTGAAGGCGGCGCTCGAAGGGCTGGAAGCCGGCACCGTGGACATCGTCATCGGCACACATAAGCTGCTGGGCAAGGAAGTCAAATTCAAGCGTCTGGGTCTCGTCATTATCGACGAGGAACACCGCTTTGGCGTGCGCCAGAAAGAAGCACTCAAGGCCTTGCGTTCGGAAGTGGATATTCTCACGCTGACCGCCACTCCCATCCCGCGCACGCTGGGCATGTCGCTCGAAGGCATCCGTGATTTTTCCGTGATTGCCACGGCGCCGCAAAAACGCCTGGCCATCAAGACATTCGTACGACGCGAAGACGGCAGCACCATTCGCGAAGCCGCCCTGCGTGAACTCAAGCGCGGCGGCCAGGTTTATTTTCTGCACAACGAAGTAGAAACCATTCAAAACCGTCGCGCACGCCTGGAAGAACTGTTGCCCGAAGCACGTATTGCCGTTGCCCATGGCCAGATGCCAGAGCGCGAGCTGGAAGAAATCATGAAGGGCTTCTACCAGCAACGATTCAACATCCTGTTGTGCACCACCATCATCGAAACCGGCATTGACGTGCCCAGTGCCAACACCATTATCATTCACCGTGCCGACGGGCTGGGCCTGGCGCAATTGCATCAATTGCGCGGCCGTGTGGGTCGCTCTCACCATCAGGCCTACGCCTATCTGCTGACGCCCGGTGAAGATGCCATTACCAGCAACGCAAAAAAACGGCTTGAAGCCATCCAGTCCATGGAAGAATTGGGATCCGGTTTCTTTCTGGCCATGCACGATCTGGAAATCCGCGGCACCGGCGAAGTGCTGGGCGAATCGCAATCAGGCAACATCAACGAAATCGGTTTCACCATGTACAGCGACTTGCTGAACGAAGCGGTCCGCGCCCTGAAAGCCGGCGAAGAGCCCGATCTGGAAACGCCGTTCAATGCCGTCTGCGAAGTCAAGCTGCACACCTCGGCCCTGCTGCCGGCGGACTACTGCACCGATATTCACGCCCGCCTGTCGCTGTATAAACAGCTGGCCCATGCCAAAACCGAAGACGATTTGCTGGCCATTCAGGAAGAACTGACTGATCGCTTCGGCAAAATGCCTGACCCGGCCCGCATGCTGATTGCCACGCACCGCTTGCGGATTCTGGCCGAAGCGCTGGGTATCATCAAAGTGGATATCAGCGACGAACAGGCCCTGCTGGTTTTCGGCCCCAAAACCACGGCCGATCCGCTCAAAATGATCGAGCTGGTACAAAAGCAGAAACACATCCGTTTTTCAGGCGCCGACAAACTGCGTATTGAACTGAACAACATGCCCGATATCAATCGCCGGATCGACACCATTCGCCTGCTGCTCAAAACGCTCGCAGCCTGACCTTCAGACTCTTTTTATTTTCCTGCACCTGGATTTTTTTATTATGCATCTCGTTCTTCAAGCGCCCGGCATCCGTCATGACCTGATCGAACAGGCCGCAGCGCTGGTCAGCGCCAATCGTATCACCCCGCTGAACGCCAGCGCCATGCGTCTGGAGGATATCGACCCGGCTGCATTGCCCGAAGTCCGGCAGTGGGCGGCTGCCAAGCATGTAGACATCGGACCGCTTGAAAGGATTCGCCCCTTGCATGAAATGAAAATTCTGGCGATGGACATGGATTCGACCCTGATCAATATCGAATGTATTGATGAAATCGCCGATATGGTCGGCAAAAAAACCGAGGTCTCTGCCATTACCGAAGCAGCCATGCGCGGTGAAATCACCGATTTCAGCGAAAGCCTGCGGCGGCGCGTCGCCTTGCTTCAGGGCGTTGCCGAAGCTGACCTTCTGCGCGTTTACAACGAAAGATTACAACTGAATACCGGTGCCGAAAAACTGATTCGCACCATGAAAGCGGCCGGCGTCCATGTCATGGTGGTGTCTGGCGGCTTTACGTTTTTCACCGAAAAACTGCGTGCGCGCCTGGGGCTGGACAGTGCACACGCCAATTTCCTGGAAGTGGATCATGGCCGCTTGACCGGACGGGTTTATGGCGATATTGTAGATGGCAACAAAAAAGCAGCGCATCTGCAAGCTCTGGCCCAGACATTGAACGCGACACCCGACCAGCGCATCGCAGTCGGGGACGGTTCCAACGATCTGGCCATGTTGAGCCACGCAGCCTACTCGGTTGCCTATCGCGCCAAGCCCGTCCTGCGGGAAGCCGCCGCATTCCAAATCAACTATGCCGGCCTTGACGCGATCCTGAACTGGTTCGATACCAAAGAGGCGATACAGGCGCTGCGTCAGGACAAATAAGCGCGCGTTGGCACATTAATCACACCGGGCAATCATGCCGGTTCAATGTGCGCAGCGCGGCCAGCACAGGAGCCATGCGAATGAAAGTCAAGCGTATTGTTGCCAACATTGCCTGCACCAACGTGTCCGCTGCCAAAACGTTTTATCAGGACGTACTGGGCCTGGAGCTACTGATGGACCATGGCTGGATCGCCACTTACGGAACCGATCAGACCATGCGTACCCAGATCAGTATCGCCAGCGAAGGCGGATCAGGCACTGACGTTCCCGACATATCCATCGAAGTAGACGATTTGGAGCAAGCCCTGCAACGCTGTCGGGCCGCTCAAATAGAACCGGAGTATGGCCCTGCAACCGAACCCTGGGGAGTCCGCCGTTTCTATGTCCGCGATCCCTTCGGCCGCCTGGTCAATATTCTGATGCATCTCTGACACAGGAAGCATCGCACCATCGACCACAGCCAGCACATTGGAATATCGACCAGGGGGAACACACATGGAGCTTAACCGGGCCATTGTTGAGCATCTGAAGGCTTTCCCGCCATTTCAGACAATGCAGGACGACGTGCTCGCCAGGCTGGCAAGCCAGTTGACCATCAATTACTTTGAAAAGGATGAGGTCATCATACCGGCCAACGCCCCCGCGCCGCAGACATTTTATATCGTCAAACAGGGTATTGTGCAGACCGAGCAGCTTGCCAGTTCTGCCCGTCAGTACCGCGATACATTCGAATTGCATGAAGGCGAATGTTTTCCACTCGGCGCCATATTGGCCGGGCGACCCGCCGGCAGTCAGTTCGTTGCCGCGACCGATACCTTTGTCTATGAACTCACGCTGGCCGGCTTTCAGCAATTGCGTCATGATTCGCCGGTTTTCCGCGACTACTGCGAACAGCGCACCGCCCTGCTCCTGGAATATTCCAAACAAATCATCCAGGCTCAATACAGCCGCAGTCACGCCGAACAACCCGCACTCACCATGCCGCTGCAGGCGCTCATACGTCGCGAACCCGTCACCTGCACCCTGACAGCAACACTGCGCGACGCATTGCAGTGTATGAACGAGCAACAGGTCGGTTCCATTATCGCAGTTGATGACAGCCATCAGGTGCAGGGCATTTTCACTCTTCAGGATCTGCTGAGCCGCGTCGCGCTGGCCCAGGCTGATCTGGACGCCCCGTTCAGCTCATATATGACGTCCGACCCGGTTTCCCTGCCTCCCACCGCACCTGCCGCTGAAGCCGCCCTCATCATGGCCAAATATGGGTTCAGGCACATTATCGTTGCCGACCCGGAAACCGGTAAACTGCATGGCATGGTGTCAGAAAAAGATCTGTTCTCCCTGCAACGGATCAGTCTGCGGCAAATCAACCTGCACCTGCAGGCAGCGCAATCAATTGACGACGTGGCGGCCTGCTGCCAGGACATTCGCAAGCTTGGCGACAATATGATGGCCCAGGGCATTGCGGTCGAACAGATTACGCGGATTATTTCAACCCTGAACGACGTGACGTTGTGCCAGCTGTCGCGCCTGATACGTGCGCAGCACCCGCAAGTTGCTCAGCTGGACTATTGCTGGCTGGCACTGGGTTCCGAGGGACGCATGGAGCAAACGCTCTATACGGACCAGGATAACGGTATTATTTTTCACGCCGACAGTGAGCAAGAGCGCGAAGAAAAGCGCCAGATCCTGCTCGCATTCGCACAGGACGTCAATCAGGCACTGGCAACTTGCGGCTTTCCGCTATGCCCGGGCAATATCATGGCATCCAATCCTCAATGGTGCCTGAGCACCGACGAGTGGCGCAACCGCTTCTTGAGCTGGATCAGCAACCCGAACCCCAGCGGGATCATGCATTCAGCGATCTTCTTTGACTTCAGATCACTGGACGGCGATAGCCAGTTGGCGGTTGACTTAAGGCGATGGTTAAACCAGACGCTGCGTCAGCACCCGGTCTTTCTGCGCTTTCTGACACAAAATGCGCTCTCGCGCAGACCCCCGCTGGGCATTTTCCGGGACTTCGTCACCAGTCACGACGATACACTGGATCTGAAAACCCAGGCGGCCGTGCTGTTTGTGGATGCAGCCCGCATACTGGCTTTGCAAACAGGCAGCGAACAGACCAATACCGTCCTGCGTCTGAAAGAAGCAGGTCCCAAGGCCGGTCTGCGTCCGGAACAAATCAATGCCTATGCAGAATCATTCCTGTATATACAGTTGCTGCGCATGCAGCTGCATCACGCATCGGCAGCAAAAGACACACCCTATACCAACCAGATCAATCCGGCGACACTGAACGCGCTGGACAAACGTATCCTGCGCGAAGCATTCAGACTGGCTAAGTCGTTGCAAAGCATGCTGGGGGCCAAATATGCGCTGTAACGCACTGGTCGGTGCGCTCAAGCGTTTGACGCGAACGCCTGTTCAACATCCGCGCCCCGCCGCCCTGACACAGCGGTTTGAAGCATGGCGTGCGCTCGCACCCACCGACGGCAGGCAGAGCGTGCGTGACAGCAGACTGGTTGTGCTGGATGTCGAAACCAGCGGTCTGGACATGAAAAAAGATACGCTTATTGCCATCGGTGCCGTCGCCATCACGGGCGGCCGTATCATGCTGGAAGACAGCTTTGACATGGTTCTGCGCCAGGAACAGCCAAGCAGCAAAAGCAATATTCTGATCCATGGCATTGCCGGCGGCAAACAGCGCAGCGGCACCGAACCCGCAGAAGCACTTATGCAATTGCTTGAATACATTGGCGGAGATCCGCTGGTAGCCTTTCACGTGGCTTTTGACCAGACCATGCTGGAAAAAAGCCTCGCCATCTGGCTGCAGACCAATCTGAAAAAAAGGCAATGGATTGACCTGGCCTATCTGGCGCCTGCGCTCTATCGTGAACATGCCCTGAACCACCGGACACTGGACGACTGGATGCGCGTGTTTGAAATTACCAACCATCGACGCCACAATGCCGTGGCCGATGCGTTGGCCACGGCACAGCTGTTTCTGTGCCTGAACAAAAAGTGTGAAAACCAGGGCTGGCACACGCTCAACGAACTCGGCACGGCTGAAAGACAGTACCGACTCGTGCGTGGTCAATAACGGGTGTCGCCATTTCTGACGAAAAACGAAACATGCGTCCGCGGCATGACTACGCGTTGCCAACGCCCAAAGAAAAACCGGCTCGTATTTCTACGGCCGGTGTTCGTATATCACCCCGATTGCTGATCAGGCCGACTTATGACGACGCACCGGATGCTTCATCAAATGACGCCATACAAAGCCGGGATACGCCAGCACCACATAAAGACAAGCGGCAATCGTGTAAAACTCCCAATTCTTTACTGAGGGATTGGCGTAATTGGCCTCGATTGCAAAACCAATCGCCCCCACAACAAAGTAGCCGACGAGCACCTCAATCAGACGCGTACTGACATGCTTGACGGGAACATGAGGCGTCACCATCGCACCAGGTGCGTACAACGCAATCCCAAGCAGCAACACCCCACCCAGCATATAGACCAGATTGCCTGCCTGGGTAGCCAACAGCCAGCAACCAGCGGCGATAACCACATAAGACAGCACGGCGCGCAAGGTGCAGAACCAGAACGGCTTTTCCTGCTCACCCGTTTGCCGCCATGGCGTAAAGATAAAAGCGCGTTCCGTCAGAAACGGCGCCATGGCAAACATAAACGCCAGAACAATAAAAATCCAGATCGATTCAGAGGGATACATAATCGTCCGTTGCTCAGAACTTCAGCGAAGCATCAATAACCTGCACACACAGCGCCATCAGTCCACCGGGCAAAATACCCAGCAGAATGATCAGCGCCCCATTGACCGACATGACACCGCTGCGGAAAGACCAGGACGTATCCGGGCCGGGAACGCCTTGCGCCGGATCATCGAAGTACACAACCTTGACCACGCGCAGGTAATAGAACGCACCGATCAGTGAGCAGATCACGGCATAAATAGCCAGCCAAACGTGCCCGGCAGAAATCACTGCCTGCAGTACGACCAGCTTGGCGTGGAAACCCACCAGGGGTGGAATGCCTGCCAGAGAAAACATCAAGAGCAGCATACCAAAGGCCATGACCGGATTGCGCTGGTTCAGGCCTTTCAGATCATCAATTTCCTCGCATTCAAAACCCTGACGACTCATCAGCAGCACCAGGCCAAAGCTGGCCAGCGTTGTCAGCACATAGGTCACGATATAAAACAGCGAAGAAGCATAGGCGCCGCTTTGCACGGTACCATTGGCAGCCACGCCGGACAGCAGACCCAGCAGGATGAAGCCGACGTGTGAAATCGTCGAATAGGCCAGCATGCGCTTGAAGTTAGTCTGCATGATCGCCGTCAGGTTACCAATCGCCAGCGACAGCACCGCCAGAATAATCAGCATGGGCTGCCAGCTCAGCGCTACGCCATTGAGCCCTTCGATCAACAAGCGCAGCGTAATGGCCAATGCGGCCAGTTTGGGTGCGGCACCAATGGTCAGGGTAATCGCCGTTGGCGCACCCTGATAAACATCGGGAATCCACATATGAAACGGCACCGCGCCCAGCTTGAACGCCAGACCCGCCACAATAAACACCGTACCCAAAACCAGCGTCATCTCGCCGGCCTGACCGCTGCGAATGACCTGAGTCACGCCTGCCAGATCCACATGACCTGTGGCACCGTAAACCATGGAAATACCGTAAAGCATGAACCCGGATGCCAGGGCACCCAGTACAAAGTACTTCATGGCCGATTCCGTCGCCACCAGCGAATCACGACGCAAGGCGACCATGGTATACAGGGCCAGCGACATCAATTCCAGGCCCAGATAAATAGTCAGCATGCTGCTGGCCGAAATCATGACCATCTGGCCGAGAAGCGCGCACAGCGTCAGCGGATACAGTTCGCCCGACTTGGACATATCGCGATCCACCACGTACTGCCGGCTGTAGATTAACGTGACCAGCACCGCCAGGTAAGAGGCAATTTTCAGGAAATGAGCCAGCGGGTCGGCCACATACATGCCGTAAAACGTGGTACCGGCAATGCCGCCATTCCACTGCATCAGTGACACAACGGTCAGAATGATCAGCGCGCACAATGAAAACACATACGTGGTTTTGCGCGTAGCTTCATGACTGAATGCATCGTAAACCAGAATGCCCATGGCCATAATCACAAGAATGATTTCAGGCGCCGCAAGTGCAAAATTAAATTGATTTTCCATGATGACTCAGTCTTACAGTTTAGAAACGGCCACGTGCTCCAGCAACTGCTGGACAGACACGTGCATAACGTCGGTAAACAGTTTCGGATAGATACCCATTACCAGCACGAAGATGGCCAGAATGGCCAATATTGCATATTCGCGGCAGCTGACGTCTTTCATCTGCTTGACCGCTTCATTGGTGATTTCACCGTAGGCAACGCGCTTGACCATCCAGAGTGAATAGGACGCCCCCAGAATCAGTGCGGTTGCAGTTAACAGGCCGATCCAGAAATTGTGCTCCACAGCACCCAGGATGACGTAGAACTCTCCCACGAATCCACTGGTCGCAGGCAAACCGCTATTGGCCATGGAGAACAATACGAAAAACGTCACAAACTTGGGCATGGTGTTAATCACGCCACCGTAATCGGCGATGCGACGGGTATGCAGGCGGTCATACAGCACGCCGATACACATGAACATGGCACCAGATACAAAGCCATGAGAAATCATCTGAATGATCGCACCTTCCATTCCTGCCGTATTGAACAGGAAAAAGCCCAGGGTAACAAAACCCATGTGCGCAACAGAAGAATACGCCACCAGTTTTTTCATATCGTCCTGGACGATCGCCACCAGACCAATGTAGATCACCGCAATCAGCGACAGGGCAATCATCAGCCCCGCCATGCTATGCGACGCATCAGGTGCAATCGGCAATGAAAAGCGCAGAAAGCCGTAAGCACCCAGTTTCAGCATGATGGCGGCCAGTACGATCGAACCGCCTGTAGGCGCTTCCACGTGAGCATCAGGCAACCATGTATGCACCGGCCACATCGGGACTTTCACAGCGAAAGCGGCCAGCAGCGCAAAGAAAATCAGCATCTGCGGCGTATAGCCCAGCTTGGCCTGCTGCCAGGTCAGAATATCGAACGAGCCGGTCTGTGTGTACAGATAGATAAATGCAACCAGCGTCAACAACGATCCCAGCAGCGTGTACAGGAAAAACTTGAACGCGGCATACACCCGGTTCGGACCACCCCATACCCCGATGATGATATACATCGGAATCAGCGTGGCTTCAAAGAAGATATAGAACAGCAGACCATCCAGCGCGGCAAAAACCCCGACCATCAGGCCCGACAGGATCAGAAATGCAGCCATGTACTGCGCAACGCGCTTGGTAATGACTTCCCAGCCCGCCAGCACAACGATGACCGTGATAAAGGAGGTCAGCAGTACCAGCCACATCGAGATACCATCCACGCCCAGATGGTAGGTCGCAGAGAATGCATCGATCCAGGGTGTCTGCTCCACAAACTGCATTTGTGCCGTAGACCCATCGAAGCCGAAATAAATCGGCAGCGTAACCAGGAATCCGATGACAGAACCGAAAAGTGCCAGCTTGCGCGTAAAGTCCGCGCGCTCATCGCTGCCCATGATCAGAACCAGAATACCGGCAACGATCGGCACAAAAATAGCCAGGGACAGCCAGGGTAAGGTAGAAGTCATTTCGCCCATCTTAAAGTACCAGCACAAATATTGAAATGAAGGCAATTACGCCAACGATCATGGCGAACGCATAATGGTAGATGTATCCGGACTGCAGATGACGGCTGATCGCAGCCACCAGGCCAACCAGACGCGTACTGCCCGAAACCAGCCCGCCATCGATGACCCCCTTGTCGCCCACATTCCAGAAAACCGAACCCAATGCGCGTGCGCCACGAGCAAAAATATTCTCGTTGACCCAGTCCACATAGTATTTGTTTTCCAGAATCCGGTTGACACCCGACAGTGAACGATACAGCCGGGCAGGCACGGCAGGATTGATCAGATAGCAATACCAGGCAACCACCAGGCCGGCGATCATCAGCCAGAACGGAATCGTGCTGAAGGAATGCATTGCATAGGCAAACCAGCCATGGAACTCATGCGCCAGTTCTTCCATCGCGGGGTGATGTTCGGATACCGTAATCACACCCTTGAAGAAATCGCCGAACAGCAGCGGGTTGATCGCCCACGCACCGGCAATGACCGAAGGAATGGCCAGCAGCACCAGCGGCAAGGTAACAACCCAGGGAGACTCGTGCGGTGTACCACCGTGATGATGGTCGTCATGACCATGGCTATCCTGGGCATGTGCATCGTGTGCCGACGCATGCGCTTCATCATGGTGACCATGAGCGTGACCGTCTGTATTGAAGCGTGGCTTGCCATGGAAAACCAGGAAATAGACACGGAAGGAATACAGCGAAGTGACAAATACGCCAATGAGCGTGGCCCAGTATGCGAAACCACTGCCCCATACCGTCGCGGCACCGGCCGCTTCAATGATATGTTCCTTGGAATAGAAACCGGCAAAGAACGGCGTACCGACCAGCGACAGCGTGCCGATCAGGAACGTGATCCAGGTGATCGGCATGTATTTGCGCAGTCCGCCCATATTGCGAACGTCCTGGTCATGGTGCATGCCGATAATCACGGAACCGGCGCCCAGGAACAGCAGGGCTTTGAAAAACGCGTGCGTCATCAGGTGGAAAATCGCGATCGGGTAGGCCGAGGCGCCCAGCGCCACAGTCATATAGCCCAGCTGCGACAGTGTAGAATACGCAACCACGCGTTTGATGTCGTTCTGGATAATGCCCAGAATACCCAAAAACAGCGCACCGATACTACCGATCACAATCACAAAGGACAGTGCCGTGGGCGACAGTTCAAACAGGGGTGAAAAACGGGCTACCATGAAAATACCGGCAGTCACCATGGTCGCCGCGTGAATCAGCGCAGAGATCGGTGTCGGGCCTTCCATGGAGTCAGGCAGCCAGGCATGCAAAGGCACCTGGGCTGATTTACCCATGGCACCGATGAACAGGCAAATACATGCCACGGTAATCAGATGCCAGTCTGTTCCGGGAAAGGCTGTTGCCGCCAGTTTGTCCGATTGGGCAAACACGTCGGAATAGTTCAGCGATCCGGTATAGGCAAACAGCAGACCAATACCCAATACAAAGCCGAAGTCACCTACGCGGTTGATCAGAAACGCCTTCATATTGGCGAAAATCGCCGTGGGACGGGTATACCAGAAACCGATCAGCAGATAAGAAACCAGACCCACCGCTTCCCAGCCGAAAAACAGCTGCAGCATATTGTTGGCCATCACCAGCATCAACATGGAGAAGGTAAACAGCGAGATATAGGCAAAGAAACGCTGGTAGCCCGGATCGTCCGACATATAGCCGATGGTATAGATATGCACCATCAGCGAGACCGAGGTCACGACAACCATCATAAGCGCAGTCAGCGAATCCACCAGGAATCCGACCTGCGCAACCCGCGTACCGATCAGGCTCCAGGTATAGACCGTGTCGTTGTAGTACGCAGCGTTGACCGCCACCTGATACAGGACGTAGGCGGATCCGAAGAACGATATGGCCACCAGGACGATGGTGATCATGTGGGAAGCCCGACGGCCGATCGAGCGGCCGACGAAACCGGTTCCGAACAGGCCGGTAATGATGGCGCCCAGCAAGGGAGCCAGGGCGATGACCAGAAGCAGTGAAGATGATAAGGCGTTGTTCATTCCGGATCCTTACCCTTTCAAACGACCGATGTCGTCCACATTGATTGAATTGATTTTACGGAACAGCATCACAAGAATCGCCAGACCAATAGCCGCTTCGGCAGCCGCCACTGTAAGGATGAAAAAAACGAATACCTGTCCGGCGGTATCGGGCATGCCATTGGCGCCCGGCAACCAGCTGGAAAAAGCCACGAAATTGATATTGACTGCCAGCAGCATCAGTTCGATCGACATGAGCAGGCTGATCAGATTGCGGCGGTTCAGGAAAATCCCGAACACGCCCATGGCAAACATAATGGCACCAAGAATCAAATAATGAGCAAGTGATATGGTCATTTGCCTTCCCCTACTGGTTTTGCGGCATCGGCGTCTGCTGCCGGCACTTCTCGCTGTGAAGGAATGTTGACCATTTTCAGGCGGTCGCTCGCCTTCACATGCAGTTGCTGATCGGAGGTCACGTACTTGCGGTTGCGACGTTCACGCAAGGTCAGCGCGATTGCCGCAATCATCCCGACCAGCAGCGTCACCGCACCGACCTGAATTGCATACGAATACTGTGAATACAGGGCAATGCCCAGCTCACGGGTGTTGTTGTACTCTGCCGGCATGGCGATGGACGGGCCGGAACCCAGGTACATATTGCCAAGCACGAAGGCGATTTCCAGCACCATGACGCCACCGACCACCAGCCCCAGGGGAAGATAGGTCTTGAACCCTGAGCGCAGACCGGATGGCGTAATATCGATCATCATCACCACAAACAGGAACAGCACCATCACGGCGCCCACATACACCAGAACAAGCAACAATGCCAGGAACTCCGCGCCCAGCAGCATCCACAACATGGAGGCCGTAAAGAACGTAAGGATCAGGTGCAACACCGCCGTCACCGGACTGGTCGCAGTAATGACCCGCGCCCCTGCAATGATCAGGATAACGGCCAGAATATAAAAGAGAACAGTTGTAAACATGGTTATCTTCTCATTTGCCTTTATCGATACCGGGCATCAGCTTCGCGGCGCGCAGCGATCTCGGATTCATACTTGTCGCCTACCGCCAGCAGCATATCCTTGGTGAAATACAGGTCGCCCCGTTTCTCTCCGTGGTATTCATGGATATGCGTCTCGACGATGGAATCGACCGGGCAGCTCTCTTCGCAGAAGCCGCAGAAAATACACTTGGTCAGATCAATATCGTAGCGCGTGGTGCGACGGCTGCCGTCATCACGCTCTTCCGATTCAATGGTGATGGCCAGCGCGGGGCATACCGCCTCACACAACTTACAGGCAATGCATCGCTCCTCCCCATTGGGATAGCGACGCAGCGCATGCAGTCCACGGAACCGCGGCGACGCGGGTGTCTTCTCGTACGGATACTGCAACGTAATCTTGCGTTTGAAGAAGTACTTGCCCGTCAGACTCATGCCTTTCAGCAACTCAGTCAGTAACAGGCTGCCGAAAAAATCTTTAATTGCACTCATGTCTCTGTCAGCCTATTTCCAGATATTAAAGGGTGTCTGCATCCAGATCGCCACAACCAGCAGCCAGATCCCTGTGAGCGGAATAAATATTTTCCAGCCCAGACGCATGATCTGGTCATAGCGGTACCGCGGAAAAGAAGCGCGGAACCAGATGAACAGCGACACCACAAAAAATGCCTTCAGACCCAGCCACAACCAGCCGGGAACCCAGGTAAAGGGCACGATATCGAGCGGCGCAGACCAGCCGCCCAGGAACATCACCGAAGCGATGGCGGACAGCAGAATCATATTGGCGTATTCAGCCAGGAAGAACAGGGCAAAACCCATCCCTGAATACTCCACCATATGACCGGCCACGATTTCGGACTCGCCCTCGACCACGTCAAAGGGGTGACGGTTGGTTTCAGCCACAGCCGAAATAACATAAATAACAAACAGCGGCAACAACGGCAGCCAGTTCCATGACAGGAACGTCAGGCCGTGCGAGGCAAACCAGCCCTGCATTTGGCCTTGTACGATGCCGTTCATGTTCAGCGTGCCTGAGACCAGCAGTACGGTCACCAGAACAAAGCCCATGGCCAGTTCATAGGACACCATTTGTGCAGATGCGCGCATCGCACCCAGGAAAGCGTACTTGGAGTTTGACGCCCAGCCGGCGATGATCACCCCATATACCCCGACAGAAGTAATGGCCATCACATACAGCAGACCCGCGTTAACGTTGGCCAGCACCACTTCGGGACCGAAAGGCACCACCGCCCAGGCGGCCAGCGCCGGGATCAGGGTCAGCACCGGTGCAACAAAATACAGAATTTTGTTCGCCTTAGCCGGCACGATGACCTCTTTGGTCAGCAGCTTGAGCACGTCGGCAAAGGGCTGCAGCAACCCGCCAGGACCGACCCGATTCGGGCCGCGCCGTACGTGCATGTAACCGATCATGCGGCGCTCCCATAAGGTCAGGAAAGCCACACAGATGATGATGGGCAACGCAATGACCACGATCATGACCAGCGTCCAGATGACAAGCCATACGATCGGGCCAAGCAGATCTGTTCCCCAGGCATTGACTGCCCTGACGCCATCGGTAAACCAGGACCAGATATCCATCAAAGTTTCTCCACGAATACGTTACCGAAAGCACTGCCGAGTGCGGCAGTTTGTGCAAAGCCCTGGGCGATGCGCACTGTATTGTCTGCCAGGCGATTGTCTTCCTGCGCCTGGATGCGGATCTGATTACCGTTGCCGCCGCGAATCTGCACGTCCTCACCACTCTGAATACCGAGACGGGTCAGCGTCGCGGCGTTCAGACGGGCAACGGGTACGGCACTGGCCGGCGCCTGTTGCAGGGAACCGGCACGACGCACGATGGCATCGGTGCGGTAGATCGGCAAGTCGGCGACACGCTGCAGTCCGGCAGCGGCATCCGCTGTTTGTGCGGACGCAACCGCTGTTGCAGTGACCCGATTGGACAAGCGTGACGTAAAGCCGTTGAGCAGCACGCTGTCGCGAACAGACTCGGAAGTCTCGTCTTCGAAGTCAGCCAGTTTCAGGATATTGCCCAGCACCCGCAACACTTTCCATGCAGGACGGCTTTGGCCCAATCCGGCAACCACACCCTTGAAGCTCTGGGCCCGCCCTTCGGCATTGACGAAGGTGCCCGATGTTTCGGTAAACGGTGCAACCGGCAGCATAATGCGTGCCCATTTTTCAGCGGCAGACTTATAGGACGTCAATGCAATGGAGAATGCACCAGCCAGCATTTTTTCGGCCTTGTCTCCGTCGTTCATGTCAAGCGACGGTTCGGCGTGCAGAACCAGATAGGCTTTCAGAGGGTTGTCCATCATTTTGACAACGTTCATGCCCTCTTCCGTCGCCACCGCACCGGCCAGATAACCACCCACCGTATTGGCGCCGGCGGTCAGAAAGCCCAGCGTGCCTTTGGCGTTATCGGCGATCGCCTGTGCCTGGACGGCCAGCTGTGTCGCCTGGGGCGCATTCACCGCCATATTGCCCAGAAAGACTGCGGCTTTTGTACCGGAACCCATGATGTCTGCAATCTGCGCAGGCGTCAGGGGTGCGTCAGCAGATTGTACGGCGCTACCCTGCCCGTTCTGATCGGCCTCGGCGCTCGTGCCTGCAATCTGCGCGATCGTGTTCAGCAATTGATCGGGCGCAACGGTCAGCCGCTTCGCTGTCGGAATCAGTGGATCTTCACCGGTGGTGTCGATAATGACAATTTGCGTTCCGTGCTTGGCTGCCTGGCGCAGGCGCTGTGCAAACAACGGATGATCCTTACGCAGCACCGAACCGATAATCAACACGCGATCAAGGGTATTGAGTTCGGCAATGGGCATGCCCAGCCAGGGAGCGCCTTCCAGGGCTCGCTCAAAGCCGACATCGGTCTGACGCAGGCGGAAATCAATATGTTGCGAACCCAGACTACGTGTCAGACGGGCAAGCAAAGCCAGCTCCTCGACAGTCGAATATTCAGTGGCCAGGGCACCGATCTGACCATCGCCATGCGTCTGATTGATGCGTTCCAGCACCTGGGCAGCGGCAGTCAGCGCTTCGCTCCAGGAAGACTCGCGCCAGACACCGTCATCACCCTTGATCATGGGCGTTTCAAGACGGTCCTCGGCATTGAGCCCTTCGTAAGACCAGCGATCCTTGTCGCTGATCCAGCATTCGTTGATCTCCTCATTCTCGAAAGGCACCACGCGCATCACGCGTTCACCCTTGACCTGCACCACCAGATTGGCACCGACGCTGTCGTGCGCACTGATAGAGCGACGGCGCGCCAATTCCCAGGTCCGGGCCGTATAACGGAACGGTTTGGACGTGAGGGCGCCGACCGGACAGATATCGATCATATTGCCTGACAGTTCTGACTCGATGGCCTTGCCGACAAACGTCTGGATTTCAGAGTGCTCGCCACGATTGAGCATGCCCAGTTCCATGACGCCGGCCACTTCCTGGCCGAAACGTACGCAACGGGTACAGTGAATGCAACGACTCATTTCCTCGGCGGACACCAGCGGGCCGACATCCTTGTGGAACACCACGCGCTTTTCTTCGCGATAGCGGGATTCGTCGCTGCCGTAACCGACGGCCAGGTCCTGCAACTGACACTCACCGCCCTGGTCGCAGATCGGGCAATCCAGCGGATGATTGATCAGCAGAAACTCCATCACGCTTTTTTGCGCAGCGACTGCCTTGGCCGAGCAGGTGTGCACCACCATGCCCTGTGTGACAGGAGTGGCGCAAGCCGGGAGCGCTTTGGGCGCTTTTTCCACTTCAACCAGACACATGCGACAGTTGGCAGCGATGGACAGCTTTTTGTGGTAACAGAAATGCGGAACGTACAGCCCCAGTTCGCTGGCGGCATGCATGACCATGCTGCCTTCGGGCACTGATACGGGTTTTCCGTCTATGGTAAGTTCAACCATGCTTTGACCTACAGATATTGAGGAACCACACATTGCTTATGCTCAATGTGGTATGCGAATTCATCGCGATAATGCTTCAAAAATCCGCGAACCGGCATTGCTGCCGCGTCGCCCAGCGCACAAATGGTGCGGCCCATGATATTGCCGGCAATGGTATCGAGCAGATCCAGATCTTCCTGGCGCCCCTGCCCGTGTTCAATGCGATTGACCATGCGATAGAGCCAGCCGGTGCCTTCACGGCAAGGCGTGCACTGGCCGCAGCTTTCTTCGAAATAGAAATACGACAGGCGCAACAGCGACTTGACCATGCAACGGGTTTCGTCCATGACAATGACCGCGCCGGAACCGAGCATTGAACCGGCCTTGGCGATGGCATCGTAATCCATGGTGGTGTCCATCATGATATCGCCAGGTAATACGGGCGCACTGGATCCACCTGGAATCACAGCTTTCAGCTTGCGACCATCGCGCATGCCGCCGGCCAGCTCCAGCAGTTTGGAAAACGGCGTGCCCAGCGGAATTTCGTAGTTGCCGGGACGCTCGACATCACCGGTAATGGAAAACAGCTTGGTGCCGCCATTATTGGGCAGCCCGATGTCCAGATACTGCTGGCCGCCATTACGGATGATCCATGGGACCGCCGCAAAGGTTTCGGTGTTGTTGATCGTCGTCGGCTTGCCGTACAGGCCGAAACTGGCCGGAAACGGTGGTTTGAAACGGGGCTGGCCTTTCTTGCCTTCCAGGGATTCGAGCAATGCCGTTTCTTCGCCGCAGATATACGCACCGTAACCATGGTGCGCATGCAGCTGGAATGAAAATTCAGAACCAAGGATTTTGTCACCCAGAAATCCGGCGGCGCGCGCTTCTTCCAGCGCTTCTTCAAACCGTTCGTAGATTTCGAAAATTTCACCGTGGATGTAGTTATAGCCCACCGTGATGCCCATGGCATAGGCGGCAATCGCCATGCCCTCGATCACGATATGAGGGTTGGAGCGCAGAATATCGCGATCCTTGAACGTACCGGGCTCGCCTTCATCGGAATTGCAGACCAGATATTTCTGTCCCGGAAAATTACGGGGCATGAAACTCCATTTGAGGCCTGTCGGAAAACCGGCACCGCCACGGCCACGCAGACCCGAGGCTTTGACTTCGGCGATGACGTCTTCCTGCGTCATCCCGGTGGTCAGAATCTTGCGCAAAGCTTCGTAGCCGCCCCGTTTGACGTAGTCTTCAAGACGCCAGTTGTCGCCGTTCAGATCAGCCATGATTTGTGGCTGGATATGACGGCCGTGCAACGCCATGGACGAATTCAGATCGCCTGCAGGGTTGGCGTTCAGACCTTGTGAATACTTGCTCAGAATGACGCTCATGCAGCATCTCCTTGTTGTGCAAGCTCAGCCAGCATGGCATCGATTTTTTCCGTCGACATCCGCACGCACATATGGTGATTGTTCACGATCAGCACGGGGGAATCGCCGCAAGCGCCCATGCACTCGCCTTCCTGAAGGGTAAACAGGCCGTCGGCCGTTGTTTCACCCAGCTCGATACCGAGTTTCTGTTTCAGGTAATCGGCCGTCTTTTCCCCATCGCGCAAGGCACAGGGCAGATTGGTGCACACACTGATCTTGAACCGGCCCATGGGCTTAGTATTGAACATGTTGTAAAAGGTGGCTACTTCCTGGACCGCGATGGGCTCCACGCCAATATACCGTGCAACATCAGCAATGATGTCTGCCGATACCCAGCCTTTTTCCACCTGCGCGATGCGCAGGGCCGACATAATGGCGGACTGACGCTGATCGGCCGGATATTTGGCCAGCTCTTTGTCTATCCTTGTATACGCCTGTTGAGAAAGCAACATTTTTTAATCCAGTAATCCGCTGCAGTCAGCGGTCAATTTCACCAAACACGATATCCTGAGTGCCGATAATCGTGACAGCATCGGCCAGCATATGGCCGCGGGACATTTCATCCAGCGACTGCAGGTGTACAAAGCCCGGCGGACGGATTTTAAGGCGATACGGTTTGTTCGCGCCGTCTGACACCAGGTAAATACCAAACTCCCCTTTCGGGTGTTCGACCGCAGAATACACTTCACCGGCAGGCACCGGAAAGCCTTCGGTAAACAGCTTGAAGTGGTGGATCAGCTCTTCCATATTGGATTTCATGCTGGTCCGCTTCGGCGGCGTGATCTTGTGGTTATCACTGATAACCGGGCCGGGATTATTACGCAGCCAGTGCACACATTGAGAAATGATGCGATTGCTTTCGCGCATTTCGGCAATCCGTACCAGATAACGGTCGTAACAGTCGCCGTTGGTGCCCACCGGAATATCGAACTCCAGGCGATCGTAGACTTCATAGGGCTGCATGCGACGCAGGTCCCAGTTGACACCGGAGCCACGCAACATGGGGCCGGTAAAGCCCAGCGCCATGGCCCGGTCAGGATCAACCACCCCGATCCCCACCAGACGCTGCTTCCAGATCCGGTTGTCGGTAAGCAGTGTTTCGTATTCGTCCACGCATTTGGGGAAACGTTCCGTGAAAGCTTCGATAAAATCAAGCAGCGAGCCCTGACGGGTTTCGTTGAACTGCTCGATTTCGCGCTTGCTGCGGTATTTGGAATCCATCTTGTGCTGCGGCATGCTATCGGGCAGATCGCGATATACGCCACCAGGACGGTAGTAAGCCGCGTGCATGCGGGCACCGGAGACCGCTTCGTAGCAGTCCATCAAGTCTTCGCGTTCGCGGAAGGCATACAGCATGGCCGCCATGGCACCCACGTCCAGACCGTGCGTGCCGACGCTCATCAGGTGATTGAGCAATCGGGTAATTTCGTCGAACATCACGCGGATATACTGGGCGCGCAGAGGCACCTCAATACCCAGCAGTTTCTCGATCGCCATCACATAGGCGTGTTCATTGCACATCATGGACACATAATCAAGACGGTCCATATAGGGCAGCGCCTGGATATAGGTCTTATGCTCGGCCAGCTTTTCGGTAGCGCGGTGCAGCAGCCCGATATGGGGGTCGGCGCGCTGGATCACCTCGCCGCTGAGTTCCAGAATCAGCCTAAGCACCCCGTGTGCTGCCGGGTGCTGGGGGCCGAAGTTCAGCGTGTAGTTTTTGATTTCTGCCATTTTAACGTCCTACTCCGTAACCTTCCTCGCGGATCACGCGAGGGGTAATTTCGCGCGGCTCGATCGTAACGGGTTGATAGATCACTCGCTGAGAAGCCTCGTCGTAACGCATTTCAACATAGCCGGACAATGGAAAATCCTTGCGGAACGGATGACCGATAAAGCCATAGTCGGTCAGAATGCGACGCAGGTCGGGGTGCCCCTCGAACACAATGCCGTACAGATCAAATGCTTCGCGCTCGAACCAGTTCACCGCAGGCCAGACATCGATCAGGCTTGGCACCACCGGAAACTCATCATTCGGCACCCAGGCCCGCACCCGCAAGCGCCAGTTATGCGTCACAGACAGCAACTGAACTGCTACCGCAAAACGGGACGGAAATGTCGGTTTGACATGTGCGCCGGGCTGGCCATAAGTAAGGTAATCTACGCCACACAAGTCAATACAGGATTCGAACCGAAACGCAGCATCATCACGCAGAAACTGACAGGTTTCTATCCATTTGTCGGCTGGAATGTCCAGGTTAAGCTCGCCAAAGGCGCTTGTCAGCACAAACGATTCTTGATCGCCGAACTGTGCGCGCAGGGCTTGTTCCAAGGTTTCTAAACGGGTCATAGCATTGACGCTTCTACAAAAAGAGGTGCGGCCATCAGCCGGTTACGCTTCGCGTGCGATAGTATTGGTGCGACGGATCTTGTTCTGCAACTGCAGCAGACCATAAACCAGCGCTTCTGCCGTGGGCGGACAGCCCGGGACGTAGATATCGACCGGCACAATGCGGTCACAGCCGCGGACAACGGAATACGAATAGTGGTAGTACCCGCCACCATTGGCACAGGAGCCCATGGAGACCACCCAGCGCGGCTCGGCCATTTGGTCATACACCTTGCGCAATGGCGGCGCCATTTTATTACACAATGTGCCGGCAACAATCATGACGTCAGACTGCCGCGGGCTGGGCCTAAAAATAATACCGAACTGGTCAAGGTCATAGCGGGCGGCGCCGGCGTGCATCATTTCTACCGCACAACAGGCCAGACCGAAGGTGACGGGCCACATGGAGCCCGTTTTCACCCAGTTGAGCACGGCGTCGGTTGATGTAACCAGAAAGCCCTGCTTGTTCAATACGTTTTGTTCAGAAGACATAGCGACTTACACTCCGGGGATCGGTTAATCCCAGTCCAGTGCACCTTTTTTCCATTCATAAATAAACCCGACGGTGAGCACCGTCAGGAACACGATGACTGTCCAGAAGCCGACCAGACCGACCTGCCCGTTGGCAATCGCCCAGGGGAACAGGAACGCAATTTCCAGATCGAACAGAATAAACAGGATAGCCACCAGGTAATAGCGAACATCGAAGCGCATGCGCGCATCTTCGAAGGCATCAAAGCCACACTCGTAAGGAGCGTCTTTTTCAGCGCCAGGCTGACGGGGGCCAAGAAACGATCCCATGGCCAGCAACGCAACGCCAATAATGGCAGCGACCACAATGAAAAGAAGGACCGGGAAGTATTCAGCGATAGACATAAAACGCCGCCACAAAGATTGAGGATGAAATTCTATAAACTTTTAGATTGTATCATTTCACAAACAACCGCGCGCGGTTTCATCCGGTAAAAAACAGATAATTCACCCCTTGCCGGGACCTTGATACAACAGTTATGAGGGGAACTGAATCACAGCTTAATAGATTGAACTTTCAAGCAAATTAACACCGGTATTTTTTAGAATTGCGGCGCCGCACACAGAGCAATTGGCGGCAAAAATCATCACCCCCCGAATATCGATTTATCTGCCCGAAAGCAAACTACGAAACAACGAGCGTCCTCAGAAAATTGGCTCGGAAACGCAAAAAACCACCCCGAAGGGTGGTTTTTCTTGCTCTATGAAAGCATCGCTAAGCGATGCGTTTCATTAGAAGCGGTGTTGCATACCTACACCAACCAGAGTTGATTTCAGTTTAACTTTTTCGTTTACGTCGCTGTCGTCAAACTTCAGTTTGCCAGAGCCGTAAGAAGCGATGGCATACAGGCTTGTACGCTTAGACAGGTTGTGTACATAACCCAGGCTGAAGATGTGCAGGTTGCCTTTTACACCATCAAATGCGTCGCCAGTGTTTTTGGAAGTGTTGCCCTGGTAAGAGAACAGTACTTTACCATCATCACCAACAGGTGCAGTCAGACCAGCCATCCAAGACTGTTGACGATAGCCGTTAGTTTGTGTGTAGTTCAGACCATCAGTACGCATACCGTCGGTGAACTCAGCCAGCGCGCCATTCAGACCAACGCTACCAACACCAGCTTCAGCAACTACGTCGTTAGCTACAGAACCACGGATCTGACCGTAGCCCAGGTGCAGTTTAACAACGTCGAAGTCATACGCACCGAACAGGTTCCACATGTGTGTAGTACCTTTGAAGTCACCGTCTGTACCACGTACGTCTGTGCGGAAACGGTCATAAGAAGCAGCTACAGAGATCGGGCCATTGTAGTAAGCCAGACCAGCTGTGATCCAGTTGGATGTATCGCGCTCTTCGAAGTCGTTACCGAACATGTCTTCAGAAGTGGTTTTGGTGTTTTTACCAGCGTAACCAACAGCAGCTTTGAAACCTGCGAAATCAGGTGTCATGTACTTGATAGAGTTGTCCATACGGGCAGATGGAGATGCACCGAATGCACCGTCAGTCACGCCAGCCTGGAAGAAGCTTGTACCGAATGGATCGATTGGAGAGATGAAATCATCAGCAACGTTGTACTGACGACCCAGAGTCAGCGTACCCCAGTTGTCACCAGTCAAACCAACGATTGCTTTACGACCGAACAGACGACCACCTTGTGATGAACGACCATTACCCAGATCAAAGCCGCTTTCCAGTTGGAAAATAGCGCTTGTACCGTTACCCAGATCTTCGGTACCTTTCAGGCCCCAACGGTTGCCGTTTTTAACGCCATTGATCAGACCGATATCGCGTGTTTTTGTGAACGCATCACCCTGAGTGACTTTGGTTTGTTGGTAACCAATACCAGCATCAACCAGACCGTACAGCGTTACTGAAGTTTCTGCGTGAGCCACACCAGCGAAGCCGGTAACCAGAGCCGCAGCAAGCAAAGTCTTTTTCATTTGTTAAATCTCCGTAGATTTTGAGTGATCAGAGCAGCGATCAAGACGTTATGTTCTACCGCTCTATAAAACTCCGCGAAGGGAAGTTGTAGTTATTGCACCAAATTTTTAAGCATCTGGCTACCTTGATCTGCATCAAGAACCCTTTTTTTTGCTTTTCTGTAGGCTGTGTGCAACAAAACAGCAAATTCCGGGGTCAGTAACAACTGTAAAATCAAAAGAAAGATGCAACTATTCTAGAAATTACTTTAACTTGCAGAAGCCTATAAAAATCAGATACCTATAGCTAAACTGTGTTTCCCTGAAGTAATAATACGGCAGTCTCGTAGCAAAAAATCCACACCTTCACATATAACGCCATCAAAACCAGGAATGCGTTGTTTTTTTAAAACAAAACGTTGTTTAAACACACACAATCTGCCAGTGATTTGATCAGCAAATACAGACAACCCATTCCCCTACCCCAAGCGGCCGGCGAAGTGATCAAAATCGCCGCCCGATTTACTTGACCCAAATCAGCCCCCCCCCAAAAAAAACAATGCCCTCAAAAAAACAAAAACCTCCCAAAGGGAGGCTCTCAAGCATTGGCACTCTATGTGCGCCAGCATGACCGGCGCACTACGCCGGGCGATCAGTCAACGAGCTTGACCGTACCCTTCATCATGCTGCCGTGCCCAGGAAATGAGCAAAAGAACACATCATCACCCGTCAGCTTATCCACAGGCACCTTGACGGAATCAGATTCGCCGCCACCGACCAGTTTTGTGTGGGCAATCACGCGCTCGTCGCCGTCTTTAACGTAATTTTTGTCGGCGCCGGCAGCAATGCCATCAGTTTCGACAGCCTGCATATCAGCAGACTTGGTAATCACAATATTGTGCCCCATTGCCGCTTTAGGCAACTGCCCCGTGTGCTTCAGATTAATCGTGAATTCCTTGCACGATTTACTGACAGTAATTTCCTTGGTATTGAACTGCATGGCGTCATTGGCCTCAACATCAACCGAGCACTCCGCCGCCATTACGGGCAGAGAAGCCACAGACAATGCGGTTGCAACCAATAAATGTTTCAGTTTAAACGTAAAAGCCATTATGCTCTCCCTTAGGTTGTTGAAACAGAATAATCGACATAACTATACCATCTTCGTATATGCCACGGTACGAATACAGCAGCCGCAACTGATCCATATCAACCCACCCATATTGCCCTGCCACCTCACCGGATTGAGCCACCACATCAGGGCCATCAGCCCACAACAAGAAACAGACACAAAAGCACAAGCCAAAAACCAAAAAGCCCCTGTTCTAATTTGAACAAGGGCTTGATGACTACGGAATACGACTTGATTTAACAGTTGGTGCTCACGGCGAGACTCGAACTCGCACAGCTCTCGCCACTACCCCCTCAAGATAGCGTGTCTACCAATTCCACCACGTGAGCATCTGTAAAGACAGAGGATTATAGCATCAAATAATTAAAACAATTACTGTTTTGAGTCGGAATTTTCACCTGACCCCGTATTTGGTGCTGTCGGTGTTGTATTTTCCGCAGGTGCCGGACTTTCTGCAGGCGGCGTCGTTTCAGGCTGAGCAGCAGGAGCAGCAGACACACCAGAAGCCGATGGCGCAGACTGAGTTGCAGGGGCTGCCGGCATATCAGGCGTTGATGGCGCAGCCGGTGTCGCAGGCGCGGACGGCAAATCATTCGACGGCGCCTGCGCAGGTGCCGGCGCACTTGTAGACGGCGCAGGCGCTTCGTACCCTTGCATGACACCACCGCCAGTCGCCGGGCTGGCGTTGCGGTTCACATTGCTACCGAGATAGGCCAGACCCAGCGTGCAGGCAAAAAACAGAATCGACACCCATTTTGTTGCGCGCGAAAAAAAGTTGGCCGCACCGGTGGCACCGAAAAGACTCCCGGCCGATCCACCACCGAAAGACGACCCCATATCCGCGCCCTTCCCTTGCTGCAACAGCACTAGGACAATTACCGTCAAGGCAGACAGCACCTGCAAGACAGCCAGTAAAGGGTATATAAACGATGGCATTTAAGTATTACTCCAGAAAAATTCTATATAAGGGAAACGCCACGCCATCATGCGTCGGCAATTCCCTGAAAATCGGTCGCAACCAGCGAAGCGCCGCCTACCAGCGCACCATCAATATCTTCCTTGGCAAACAGGCTGGTCGCATTCGCCGCCTTGACACTGCCGCCATACAACACGCGCTGCTCGGGCGCCCCGGCCGCAGCCAGCAGCTTGCGAATATGTGCATGCACTTCTTGCGCCTGCTCTGGCGAGGCCGTCAGTCCCGTACCAATCGCCCAGACCGGCTCATAAGCCAGCACCATGTTCTTCACTGCATCTGCGCCCAGCGCCAATACAGGCGCCAGCTGCTCATCAATAATCTTCAGCGTATCACCCGCTTCCCGCTCAGCCTGAGTTTCACCCACGCAGACTACCGGCGTGAGGCCGCCCTGAATGACTGCGGCAGCCTTGCGCGCCACGACATCGCTGGTCTCGCCATGATAGGCGCGACGCTCGGAATGCCCGACCAGAGCCCATGAGCAACCAAACTCGGCAAGCATGGCGACCGACACTTCGCCGGTATAAGCGCCTTTGGCGTGTTCGCTGGCGTCCTGCGCACCCCATGTAATACCGGTACCCTTGAGCGCATCGGCGACCTGCGGCAGGTAAGGAAACGGCGCGCATACTGCCAGCTCGACATCCGCCCCCTTAGTCCCATCATCCGCACCAGCGCCGCCGACTTTCTGCAAGTTGACCAGATCTGACAACAACTGCTGGTTTTCAGCCCTGTTGCCATTCATTTTCCAGTTCCCGATGACCAGTCGCCGACGCATACTCATATTATTCCCGGTATAAGGTTTTTTACAAAACCAGAGATTATAACCTTTTCATATCTAAAAGGAAACTCAAAATGTCAGGACGATTTTCCCGATATTTTCGCCCCCTTCCATCATGGCATGCGCATCACTGGCCTGCGCCAGCGGAAAAGTCGCATGAATAACCGGCCTGATCTTGCCTGCCGCCAGCAAGGGCCAAACCCTTTCCTGCAACGCGCGGGCAATTTGGGTCTTGAACGCTGCGCTGCGCGGACGCAATGTAGAGCCGGTAATTGTCAGGCGACGCCGCATGACCTGCGACGTATCAATCGTTGCTTTACTGCCACCCAATTGCGCAATAATGACAATACGACCATCATCAGCCAGGCACTTGATATCACGATTGATATATTCACCCGATACCATGTCCAAAATCACATTGACTCCCTTGCCATCTGTCAATACCTTGATCTCCTCCACGAAATCCTGTGTCTTGTAATTGATTGCCCTGGTCGCTCCCAGCGCCTCGACGGCCGCAGCCCGCTCATCACTTCCTACGGTGACATACACCTTGTGCCCCAGCGCACGAGCAATCTGAATAGCCGTTGTCCCGATGCCGCTTGCACCGCCATGGACCAGCAGCACCTCACCATCAGCCAACTCACCGCGGTCAAACACATTTGTCCAGACGGTGAAAAACGTTTCAGGCAATGCAGCCGCTTCCACATCACTGAACCCCTCGGGAATGGGAAGACAGTTGCCCGCAGGCGCCACGCAATATTCCGCATAACCACCACCCGGCGTCAGCGCGCACACCCGATCTCCAATCTTGAAAGACGTACCCCCAACATCGCCCTCAACAATCTCGCCGGCCACTTCCAGCCCAGGCAGATCCGATGCGCCAGGCGGCGGTGGATACGCACCCTTGCGCTGAAATACGTCGGGGCGATTGATCCCCGCCGCCGTCACACGGATTAAAACCTCGCCAGCTTTCAGAACGGGCTTTTCACGTTCCACAAGCTTCAATACCTCAGGACCACCGGGAGTGGAAATTTCAACTGCCTTCATCTGTCTTCTCCTGCAAATTAAATAGAGTCTCGGGCGAACGCGCCACGGTTAATCAATCGATTTTAACGTTGAAACCTCGGTGCACCCGAATGACAGACAGCATGCGAAAAATAAAGCGGGCAACAAAAAACCCCGTCATTGCTGAAATGATCGGGGCTTGCTGTGCCAGCTCATACTACATAGACCGGTTCGTGGGGTTATTGGCGGAAGCTGTGAGATTCGAACTCACGGAAGGTTTAACCCTTCGCCGGTTTTCAAGACCGGTGCATTCAACCACTCTGCCAAGCTTCCTGTTTTGATGAGACCCACCTCTGGTGCACTCGGCCGGAATCGAACCGGCACGGGCGCAATGCCCGAGAGATTTTAAGTCTCTTGTGTCTACCTATTTCACCACGAGTGCGTGAACTGGAGAAACGAGAATATAGCACATCTAATTTATAAACGTCCAGACGCAGGCGTAGATATCGCCATAAAACTGTCTATTCAATCATTGTTTCGTGACGCGAATGCGACACCCAAGTGCTTGGGATGTATGAGCGTGATTTCATGGAGCATGGCCCGGACAGGCCCTCTACGTGCAAACACGACACCCCGCTGCGCCACGAAAGCACACATTTCTATTGATTACGATTTTTTATATTTAAATTCAATAGGTTATAAATAAACTAGGCGATTTGTAACAGCACCCGCTGCCTTGCTTTCATCTGTCGTATTTCAGAAACACCTCACCCGACGCTTAAGAACGATAATAATCAAAACCAAACAGTCATTTACACAAATACAAATGGCGGATAAGCTTTTGTATAGAAATTAACCACTTTCAAAAATCTGGAGGTCGATATGAAAAAAACATTGCTCATGATTTCCGTTGCGCTGGGTACGCTGACCGGCTGTGTCGGCTATGCGGGGGATGGTTATGGACGCTACGCTGACCGCTACGACAATTACGGTCCCGGCACAACTTACTACGGTGGTGGATATAATCGCGGTTATCGCAATGTTGACTACCGACGCCATGACCGCCGCGATTGGGAACGTCGTCAGGATGCGCGACGGGATGCCGCTCGCCGGGAAGCACGACGCGATCGCAATGACTGGCGGGATCGTCGAGACCATGACCGCGGCAACAGCTGGAACAGGCCAAGCAATCGTGAAACGATGCGCAATCTGCACAATGCAGATCGTCGACTGAAAGAAATGCGCTCGGGTCAGAATCGCTAATACAACAATTTCAGGTTTTAGCGATGCCCCCTCTTGTCATTAAAATGAAGTTTATGTTAATATCCTTTTCTTCGCTGATTTAGTGAATATGTCGGGGCATAGCGCAGCCTGGTAGCGCATCTGGTTTGGGACCAGAGGGTCGTAAGTTCGAATCTTACTGTCCCGACCATTAAAAATATAGTGATATCAAATACTTAGCCGTTTAAAGAGCGCGATTCTTTAAGCGGCTTTTTCGTATCTGCGTGACTTTTCCTACGGCCCGGATCTGAGCCTGACGAATCGTGGCATGTAAATTTAGCGTTTCTTCTTCATGTCCAGGTCGGGCAATGCCCTCAACCTTTCCAACACGGGAAAATCTGATCATAGTTTTAACAAGCTTCGTACTCAGTTGCGTGAACTGGCGGTCAGATGGATGGATATTCTTGAAACCAAAAATGTCTCAAGAAATGTTGATATCGATTTGGATATGCGATTTAAATTTAACAATGAATCTCTCGATCTTTTTTCCGGCAGCACCGAGATCAGATTGGTATTGCTATCCATGCCGCCCTTTTTGAAACGTATATTTCGGAACCTTCCCGTCCTTTCAGATTTTTGATTCTGGATACGTCAAAACAACAAGAGCTCCATACGGAAGATTTATCAAAATATCTGACAGAGCTTGAGAAACTCTGCGCTTCTAAAAATGCGCAACTTATTCTTTCATCTACAGAGTACGATCATCGGACAGGACCATCAGATAAACGATGGTTGCCACGGCATAAAGGTGCTGACCATCCAATGCACTTGGGGAAGCAGACAGATTATTTGGGTGATCTCAATGATTAACTGGCCTTGTCTGCGTTATATCCAACTGTATAATGGCCGTGAAAAGCCAGTCCTGCGAGGTGGAATGGTTGGCACTTCTGCACGGAATGACATGATACCAACATCCAAAAGTGACTCACGTATCTGAAAAAAAATGGACACCTACTCAGGAATGCAACACCAAATATACCAAGCTCGTGCTTGCTGCTGATTACGGTTCGATACGCATGAAACAGAAAAAAATTCCCCATCGCACAACTCCTCGGGCACAAGGAGACAGTGCGAACAGGGGTAAAAAAAGAAACTGCGTGCGCTCAAAACATTAAGCGCGATAATGTCGATTAAACGAACTAGAAAGATTTAAGCTTGGCCGGTTCTACATATGGAAATCTAGCTCGTCCTTTCACCGCAATAGTCCCTTCGTTATCGCCACCTCCTCTTACATACTTCTGCTCATCTCCCTTGGAAACGACATATGACCAATTCTCTCTATGGGAACTTCCCTTGACGACCGACCAGATGACTTCACGCCTGGCCTGACTATCCAATATCAACTGATTCAACCCTTCGGGGTCCCAATTAGTCAATACTGCTGAGTGCAACTTTGCCTTTATCTCCTGATGCGTCGTATCACTGCTCAAATCATGCAATTCAAGAGGGTCGTTTTCGAGATTAAACAATAACGATTCGTGCCCATGCACATAAACATACTTGTACTTGCCTTGTCTGATCATGCGGCAGGGAGCACATACGCCCATGTCGCTATATTCAGACAGCACAACCCTATTATTATCTACCTCTTTTTCATCGAACAACTCTGTCAGATTACAACCGTCAATGGGTGTCGTGTGCGTTGCTTCGCCATCATTTGCCAACGCCAATATGGTAGGCATCAAGTCCACAAGCGACACATTCGATTGAACACGGCGGGCTCCGGCTATACCTGGTCCGCTAATAATAAGCGGAACGCGGGAAGCGCTTTCGAAAAATGTCTGTTTAAACCACATCCCGCGCTCGCCAAGCATTTCACCATGGTCGCTTGTAAAAATGATGATAGAGTCTTCCAACAACTCGGTGTGTTTTAATAACGCGATGATTTCGCCGACTTTATCATCGACATAACTCACCATTCCGTAATAAGCATGGCGAGCATTCCGAACATGCTCTTCTGTTACCGAAATCCGATCTCGTCCATGCGAATAATAAAGCCATTTGCTATGCGTATCTAGAGACTCAAGCGGAATCGGCGGAACTTGCGGCATGTCGATGTCTTCGTGTCTGTACCGATCCCAATGGTCCTGATATGCGGTGTATGGGGAATGGGGGTGAGAAAACGAAACCGTCACAAAAAAAGGCTGACCACGCGAATTCCTTGCGAGATCATATATTTTTTGCTTCGTCAAAAACGCCGTTTGCTCATCATAATCCAATTGCAGGCTCCGCAAGCAGGAGCCTGCTTCTACTACAGCGCGCATACTGATGCCTGTCGGCGCATTTCGAGGCCCTTCTTTCCAGTTTGGAACCCAGGCGAAGTCCGCCGGGTAAATGTCCGTATTTAATCTCTCGGAATAACCATGCAGCTGATCGGGACCTACGAAATGCATTTTGCCACTCAAGGTAGTGCTATAGCCCAACTTTCTCAAGTAATGCATCAGCGTAGGCTGATCTGCAGTAAGCTCACTCGCATTATCATATGCCTGGATTGAATGCGGTAATCTGCCTGTCAGCATCGAGTATCGCGACGGCGCGCATATCGGGAAGTTGCAATAAGCATTATCAAAGGTGACACCTTTTTCACTCAATGAGTTGATATGCGGCGCATTGACAATAGTATTGCCATAATTTGCCAGTGCAGACACAGTGAGCTGGTCTGCCATGATCAGAATAATATTTGGTCGCTTCATGTTGATTCCTGCCTCGCCTATTGAATCGTAACCCCAATGCGCTTGATGAGATCGCCATAGGTTTTCATATCTTTGTCTATTTGTACATCCATCTCCTGCGGAGTAGAAATGAGCGGCTCGGTTCCCCTTTGCCGGAGAGTGTCCAGTGATTCTGTCGTACGAACAGCATCCAGCGCACGCTGAATCTTTTCGATCACCTGGTTGGGCGTGCCGACCGGCGCCATCAAACCATACCATGCACTTGCCTCGTATCCCGACAACCCAGCCTCATCAACCGTAGGCACATCAGGCAATGCTGGAGAACGTTCCTTGCTACCAATTCCGAGCGCCAATAACCGGCCAGACTGAATTGCTCCCAACGAAGCTGGGATATTGGTAAACATCATTGATACTCGGCCTCCCATAACGTCACTGACCGCAGGTGATGCACCTTTATACGGTACATTCAGGATTTCTACATCGGCTAGCGACTTGAACAACTCTGCCGCCATATGCGCAGGACTACCGTTCCCAGCGGAAGCATAAGTCAGTTCATTAGGATGCTTTTTTGCATAATTGATGATCTCGGTCACTGATTTACTTGGGATCTTCGGATTGACCACCAATATATTCGGAACATTAACCAACAACGAAACGGGTCGGAACTCTTTTACCGGATCAACGGAAAGATCCTTAAACAGAAATTTGTTAACCACATTGTTACTGCTGGCTAACAGCAATGTATATCCATCTTTTTTGGCATGAGCAACAGTTGAAATACCAATATTTGTTCCCGCACCAGGTTTGTTTTCGACTACGACAGTCTGCTTGAGTGGCGCCGAAATTTTCTGCGCAACGAGCCGCCCGACAAAATCGGCCACGCCACCCGCTGGCCATGGCACGATCAATGTAATCGGTTGTGCAGGCCATTCTTCCTGTCCATAGGCACTAGTTCCGCATATCAAAGCGATACACGATATAACATAAACAACTGATTTTTTAAACATATACGCAGCTCCCTTTTTATCCTCCTGATCCGCTGACTCTACCTTTAGAACAGCGACATTTTTTTGCCATTTCATCTTCGATTATTAATAAATTACAGACGGCAATTTAATATATAATGATATACTTACCGACAACAAGTAAATAAGGGTTATCCATTAAAATGAAAGAGATACCGGTTACCTCGACACAAGATATTCGCAAGGAAAATCGATGTCGAATACTTGAAATGCTGCAAAGAACACCCGATTTAGCAAGGAATGAAATTGCCAGATTATGCAACTTGACCGAGCCTGCAGTGTCCCGCATAACACGGGAACTTGTTGACGCCCAAATTATTGAAGAGGTTGAAAGTGATCCGGCGCCCTCACGGCGCGGTCGCCCAGTCATTGGCCTACGCTTACGCGGTGACGGAGCCTATGTCGCAGCAATAAACTTGAGCGCTGACAGTCAATGGGTTTGCATCGCTAATCTAAAAGGCGAATTGATCGCCAAGCACAGCCTATCTTTGAAGGATGTCGCCAATCCAATTACAGTCGTCACCTGTGCCGCTAACGAAATCAAAAAATTAATTCAAGCCTCCGAGATCCCTCTTCCGAGGCTGGCTGGTGTTGGGGTTTCCGTCGCGGGGCCGGTGGATACGAATGAAGGTATGCTTCTTGAGTCACCCAATCTCGGCTGGCCCACAGTTCCGCTAGCGTCGATGATTGAAACGGTACTGAATATACCGGCCAAAATTGAAAGTCGTCCGATCGCGCTTTTACTAGCAGAAAAATATTCGTTGAAAAACCAAAAAATCGATAATGCAGCACTGATTCTGCCCACTCTAGGTATAGGTGGCGCAATCATGACTGATGGCCGAATTCTGCGGGGACAAAGCTATCGCGCGGGCCAAATCGGTCATTTGACGATGAGCGAAAGCACACTAGTCTGCACATGTGGAAAAATTGGTTGTCTCGACACACTCGCTTCGGGTCACGCTATCTTGGAGCAACTCAATGTGATCTCCCGAGATCGACGTAAACCAAGGCATCAGGTTGAACACGCTAAGTTGCTTGAAGAGGCCATTGCCCTTGCCAAAACAGGAAATGATAATGCTATTCAGATTTTATTCGCAGCAGGTCAGCATCTAGGGAAAGCACTAAAATCGTTAACCACTGTATCCGATCCAGAGATTATTTTTTTAGCCGGCCAGCTTGGTCGATCGGAGAGTTATTCGATGGGTGTGCGAAAATCATTTTCAGAAAATTCAGCAATTCCAATCTTGTCTTCAAAAATGACATACGAAGAAGCGGCTGTTTCGCTCGCTCTCCGAGCATTTATCTATTCCCCAAAATTCGACATCTCGGGTTATTTAACAGATTAACGTCAAAGGTTTAGATATGGATTGATGACTACTAGGACTATAGAGTTAATTTCGTCATTCAAAAAAAAGCGGCCGTAGCCGCAAAAAATTGGATTGCAGAAAAAGGATTAGCCCAAGACTAAAATGCAACCCAATGAGTGATGGAATCAGCTAACAGCGATTAAGAATTCTGTTAGCTAGTGCGGCTAAGATACCGACTTAATTTCAATAAGTCAATAGTTTCAGGAGAACCACTAAGTGCTAACCGACCTTTTACTAAGCAATCACGAAATCCTACTTTGAACTAGCACTTTCATTCATATTTTCTAAGACGTAACTTACAATGAAAAACTCAAATTGGCGCGAAATGGGTGAAGAGCCCGACTACCGATTCACACTTGCTAATGAGCGCACATTCCTGGCGTGGGTCCGTACCGCTTTGGCAATATTGGCAGCTGGCGTGCTACTGGACCAATTCGCGCATAACTTAGCTTCTCCGGTCATTATTTTCGCAATTGCACTTGGTTTATGCGTGTTAGCAGGTGTATTGTTTATCGTTGCATATATTCATTGGCGAGATGTCGAATTAGCGATGCGACTGAAACGAACGCTGCCCCGATCCCCTGCTTTGGGTCTGCTTGCTCTGGGTGGAATGGGGACGGCTCTGGTTTTGGTCATCCTGCTAATAAAGTCATTCCTTTGAGTGTAAATAATGGCGACACTTAAAGACCCCGGCCTGCAGCCAGAACGTACGTCCCTGGCATGGCGACGTACCTCCGCTGTATTGCTGCTGAATGGATTTGTCACCATGCGTTCGGCTTACATGAACGCATCGATTTTTCTTGCCATTTTAACCGGCATACTGTTAATAGCCACTATTATCACATTCGTATATGGCGTCTTTCGAGCCAAAGGGCTGGCGCTCAATCTATTTCCAATCCCTTTGCCCATTGCCTCAATCAGAAGCGTGACGCTGATCGGACTGGCCGCCGCCATGAGCAATATTCTCTTTATAATCGTCAATCGTTTTAGTGTGATTTGATACTGGTTTTAAATTTCATTCACCATAAATTTCCGAATTCTCCTAAGCTCTTCTCCCATTCTGCTGAATCGGTGATCGGTCATTTCAAGTGAATGAATCTTCCGACCGAGTGTCGCTTCTCCATACTCTGTTATCGCTTCAATAAAATGCGGACCGGGTCGCTTCCACTTATTTTTCAATTCTTGCGAGAATGTCTCGGCCGTCGAACATCGCACTGTGCTGTGGTAGCGAGCTGCATTAGCCATTGCCTCAAAATCAACGCTTGCAGCACCCGGTGTGCGAAGATTGCCCAAGCCTGCAAACTGAACGCCATTATTCAATACGATGTGAATAAGATTTTGGGGTGCTGCCGTGGCGACCGATACCAATCCGCCCAGTTCCATCAGCAGACTCGCATCGCCATCCAGGACGACCACTTTGCGGTCCGGGCAGGCTAAAGCAATACCCAGCCCCAAAGACGCAGCGCCGCCCATCAACGGCACGCAAGCAACGTTCAGATCATTGGCAGGTAGTCGATCGTACTCGTTCATGGCCCCCATCGTGAACACGACGACAGCATCGACGCGCAAAGATTCTGTAATGGAGACGACTTGTTCAGCGGTCATTGTCATTTCATGGATTCCTAAGTCGAGTGTAAATAGTCCAGGCTGGGTTCAACTGAAAGAGACGAAATGGCCGACGAGCAGTGCCGAGGGTCCATTACGTTCAAACGCGGTTTTGCAGGCGATATCAATATTGTTTGTATCATTCTCACTCTCCAGGCGTTGGTAAGGGATGCCCAGCGTTTCAAGGACAGGTTCGAGCATTCTGACCATCAAACGATTCGACAGGCGAGGATCATGCCCCAGATTGGCAAACTCTCTTCCGAATTGTCCGATCACAAGTAAAAGGGGGATATGTCCATCCAGTCCCAGTGCTCGAATGCTATTTATGGCGGCGTAAAAACCCTGATTCTGGATCAGCACCGCACACCGTTTGCCACCGGCATAAATCCCTGCTGCCGTTTCTATCGCCTGATCTTCAGTCGTACAATTGATGCTTCTGATCTCATGTATCGGGTTCTCGAGTTCCTGATGCAAAGCAATTTGCAGCATATCCGGTACGGTTGTCACAAACTGAATATTGTTTTCCCTGAATGTTCTAATGAATTGGGTGGCGCCAACTGAGTATCTAGAGTCGAGACTGTGCATGTATACCTTCTCCTTTATAAAGTCGGATTCGTAATGCGGGTTGAGTCTGCTTGCGGGATTCGATATTGACCCGGCTCCGAACTGAACGCTTCGGGACTAGGTGTCGCTTTATCTCCGCGACCGATAAGGTAGGTGCATAACGCCGAAAGAATCCCGCTTGCAAGTACATAGGCACAAATATAAATAGGATCGCCGTTGCCTGTCGCAAGCAGCATCGTCGCAATGATGGGCGTGAGCCCGCCAGCCGTTACACTTGAAAATTGATACACAAACGAGATACCGGTGTACCTGACCCTGGCATCATATAAATCGCAAAGAAAGGAAGAAACGGTCCCATACACTGCAGCGTAAATCACTCCAAACGGTACAGCAATTGCCAGCCATACTAGATAGATATTCCCGTTTGCACTTTGCATAAGCCAGAATGCCGGAAAACAGCTGGCTGCGGTGATCAGTGAGGCCCAACCATATAGACGAATGCGACCCAATTTGTCGGAAAGATGCCCAAAGACGGGAATGAAGACGGTCAGCGTGACAGCGCCGATCATGACGCCGATTAAAGATGTATCGCGCGGAAAGTGCAGCGTCTGTGTCAGATAGTTGATGGAAAAGACACTGAAAATATTGAAAAATACACCATCGATATGTCTTGCGCCCAGCCCCAATAACGTATTGCGCGGATAGCGCTTAATCATGTCGAAGAACGGAATGGCAGCTTCCTTATTTTTTTCCTTGACCTTGGAAAAATCGGGAGTTTCAACTATTTTCAAACGAATCCACAAGCCGAAAAAAACCAAGCCACAGGATACAATGAACCCTACCCTCCATCCCCAGAGCATAAATTGTTCATCAGTAAGTATTGCCGACATCAGACCCAAATAGCCAGCGGACAATAATACGCCGAGCGAAAGTCCAACTTGCGGCAGACTGGCATAGAAGCCACGTTTGGATGTCGGCGCAAACTCGTAGGCCATCAGAATCGCTCCTCCCCACTCGCCACCCAGGCCGATACCCTGGACTACCCGGCATAAAATCAACAGTGCCGGTGCCCAATACCCGATTTGCTCAAAAGTCGGTATGACCCCCATCGCAAATGTCGACAGACCCATGATGACAAGCGTAATGATCAGCATGCTCTTTCTTCCAACTCTGTCACCGAAATGGCCGAAAACAATGCCACCAATAGGCCTTGCTGCAAAGCCTACGGCAAAAGTGGCGTACGCAAGTAGCGTGTTGATCGTGGGGTCGCCCGCCGGAAAATACAATTTATTGAAAACGATTCCCGCAACGATTCCGTACAGGAAAAAATCGTACCACTCTATGGTGGCCCCGATCACGCTGGCCATTGCTACTCTACGCAGCGCCTTTTTGTCAGATTGCATATTTGTCTCCCGATTTAAGATTTTTATATTGATTACGATTGCCCGAATAAAATCACCCGCAAACTAGCATGAGTCTTCCAGAATCATGTCAGCCGCCTTCTCGGCAATCATCACCGTAGGAACATTGGTATTTCCCGAAATTAGAGTGGGCATGACTGAACAATCAACGATACGCAGGCCGGTCACGCCCAGCACGTTCAACTTCTCATCTACGACGGCCTGTGGATCATTGATATCTCCCATACGCGCGGTCCCGGAAGGATGGAATATGGTGGTGCCGTTTTCCCTGCAAAACGCCAGAATGTCATCATCGGTTTGAACCTGCGCACCTGGCTTGAATTCCTGCTTCATGAGCTTGCGAAGAGGAGCAGCACTTGCCATCTGGCGGGCGAATTTGACCGCTTCCACAGTAACCCGCTGATCGTATTCGGCCTCCAGATAATTGAACTTAATCGCAGGATGTTCCATAGGATCGCGAGACTTGAGGCGGACTTGACCGCGCGACTGCGGTCTTAACTGACAAACAGAATAGGTGCATCCAGAAAAAGAATGGGGTTTGCCCGCAGCATGGTCAGCAGAAAGCGTTCCAAAATGAAATTGCACATCAGGCGTTTCGCTTTCGGGCATGACACGACAGAACATACCTGCAACATTGATGCCTACTGCCAGCGGTCCCTTTCTACTGCAAAGCCATTGCAGTCCCATGCCAATTCGACCTGCGACGGAGCGCAAGGCGTCATTTGTCGTGATTGGCTCGCTTACCTCATACATCAGCCGAACCTGGAAGTGGTCCTGCAGATTTTCGCCTACGCCAGGTAAATTGGCGATAACAGGAATACCAAGTTCATTTAAATGGCGCGCGCATCCGATACCTGATAATTGAAGCAGTTGAGGGGATTGAAGCGCACCCGCACAAAGCAGCACCTCCTTGCGCGCTTTGACGGTATGCATGGAACGCCCCTGAGAGTAATCAATACCAACCGCTCTGGAACCATCGAATACAACTTTTGTAACGTGAGCATTGACTTCAACAGACAGATTTTTACGAGCTCTGACCGGTTTCAAATAAGCGGTCGCGGTAGAACAACGAAATCCCTTGCGGGTCGTCAATTGGTAATATCCGACGCCTTCCTGCGGGCCAGAATTGAAGTCATTTACTTTTGGTACACCCAGGCACGCACCGGCTTCGATAAAAGCATCCGCAAGCTTTCCGCCGCCTGGCACCGTGCTCGCCCATAGCGGCCCACTAGCGCCTCGGGTGGCACCTGCGCCCAGATCATTGTGTTCCAGTTTGCGGAAATAGGGCAAGCACTGGTCCCAGCCCCATTTTTCATTGCCAAGCCTGGCCCAATGGTCGTAGTCTTGCTGCTGACCCCGTATATACATCAGCCCGTTGATCGAGCTGGATCCCCCAAGTACCTTCCCGCGGGGCTGGTAAATCGATCGTCCTCCCAGATGCAATTCGGGTTCGGTCCTGAATCCCCAATTGTAGCGTTCGTGAAACATCGTCTTCGCGTAACCGATAGGAATGTGTATCCAGGGATAGCGGTCAGCAGGTCCTGCCTCAAGCAGCAGGACGGTATGTTTGCCATCGGCGGTCAGGCGATTCGCCAAGACACAACCGGCAGAACCGGCACCGACAATAATGTAATCCACTTCTTTATTCAAAACTGAGTCTCCTGATAAACGCCCTATGTGTTCGTTTTTTCCAAACTATAGTGAGTGCGGGAATATCAGGCTTGGGTTTACTGCTTTATTAGCAATTAATGGGACAAAACATTGCAATATCATCTCATTACCGGTGAAGCGAGCGTCGACTCGTCATGCTATTTTCTACACAGGGAGAGTGTCATTGCAAAATCAAGGCGGAGAGTTCTAAGGCGGCGCTCCGGAATGCGGGGAGATGTTTTTCAAGCTGAACTATGGAAGTGCGTGCAACGGTGGCATGACATACCAGGGCGGCAACGGTTACTCCTGCCTTGGACGTTTTGACGGGGACTGCCATACCGATCATCCCGAAAATAAATTCCTGGTTATCGACACCGTATCCGAGTTTTTGTACACGATCCAGCTCCCGGTTCAAAGCAATGGGGTCAGTGATCGTTCTTTCTGTCAGGGCGTCCAGCTGCAGCGTCATGAGAATGCTCTCACGAACCGGTTGGGTCATATTTGATAAGAACAACTTTCCCCCTGCCGTGCAATATAACGGAGCCCGAGTGCCGGCTTCAAGATGAACCTGCAAAGGCATCTTTGTCTGGACTCTTTCTATGTATTTGACCTGATCTCCATCCAGGACCGTGAAATTACAGGTTTCACCTGTCATTTGCACCAGTTTGCGCAGAATCGCCCGGCATTCCCGCCGGAAATGGCCATTACCCAATACCCCTATGCTCATGCTCACAGCCCGAGGGCCTGGTATCAATTCTCGTCTGTCTGGTATGAGCGCCACGTAGCCCGAATTGATCAGGGCCTCCACATTTCTTGCCACGCTCGCTTTAGGAATATTGGTTTTTGCGGCCAGTTGCGCCAGACTCATCGGCATAGAGGTGCCCACGATTGCTTCCATGATTCTCAGGGAGCGGAGCACTCGCTGTTCATCGCCTTTTTCCATGGCAATTCCTCCCGTTTAATAACGCGCTGCTTTTTCACGCACCGCATGACGGCGTAGCAACGAAAGCAGTTTTTACTCACTCACATTCAATATATTTGGAGAAACGCTGCTTGCCAAATTCAACGGCCCCGCCACGCTCATTTTGAAGGTGTATCGCTCCGGTACGATATAAATTCTCATATGCTCGCATATTACATTGGCAGCGTTGAACGACGAGCGACTCATGATCAACACTTGGCTTTTAGGGTCGAGATCCAATTCCTTCAGTATTCTGGAGCTCGGCCTGGCGCACTGGATCGATACATCGGCCCGAGCGACCGATATCCCCAGGAAATTCTTCAGTATCTCATAAACGGAGAGATATTCTGCGCGTTCAAACCCGACCTGTCCAGCAGCCGGAGGCATGTAGGCTTCCACTACTGCGAATGCTTCGCCATCGACCCGATATCGACGACGCAAACGCACTGGTAAGTTCGTATTGTGCGGCCGGGATAGGTCTTTCCTGCCGGCAGAAGCAGAGAATTCAAGCAACTCTGTCTCGGGTTCTACCCCCTGGCTTCTGAGCACCTCGAGAAAACCTTGCAATCCGGACAAATCGTGCTGAACATTCAGGCGTGCAACAAAAGTACCCTTGCCTCTCCGGGAGACAATTTGCCCATTCTGAATCAATAGCTGAAACGCCTGACGAACCGTAACCCGGCTTACCCCACAAGCCTCCGTTAATTCAGACTCTGTCGGAAGCTGCTGGCCCTGACTGAATACGCCTTCTGCAATTGCCGAGGTAATTAACGTCGCCAATTGCATATATAGGGGTTCGGAAGACTTGCTGTCCAGCGACGTCCGCCTTAACGTAGAGATAAAATCTGGCCTGGCATTCATGGATTTACTCACATTGTATTAAGATGTAAGGAATCATCATAACAAATTCCATGCAGTGATCAGCCAACCTGGCATTGTAGCCAGGCCTGATCGCGCAGATACATCCTGCCTGGGCTTCTCTCATTTGCGCCAGTGCTGACGCCGCCATTGGCGCGCCAATATCAATTTCTGGGTGAGATGTGTATGGGTGACGCTTCTCTTTGCCCGTGTGAAAACTGAGCGGATACCGGTACCCCATCAGCTTCACGCACAACACGCAGCGTTTTCTTTGCCGGGTCCAGTTCAAGAGTCGCTCCGTGCGGAACCGCCTGGGTGACGTCAATATCAAAGCCCGCGAGCATCGTAATGCCACCAAGCGCTGCGCCCTGTGCGAGGATCGGATTGACAGTGTTAAAAACAATCGCCACAGGCGCCATATTGCGAGATTGCATTTCGTGAAGCATCCAGGCGCTGGCCACACCGCCTTTGGCTGTGTCAAGAACCAGTATCCTCCCGACATACGAATAACCCACCAGTTTATGCGCCGGTCGCGAGAAAACCCCTTCCCAGCGATTTAAATCATATCTCGCAGAGAACCCATCTTTGGCAACCAGCGCTTCTGCGCACACTTTTTCCCCTAGGCCATGCCTTGCTTTCAATACTAATCCACTCATCTCAGCTCTCCCGTTTCAGCCGCTTCTACGCATTTCTCCATTGATGCCAGCATGGGCGTGTATCCGTACCCACCCAGAATGTTGACCAATTTGGCGCTGTTCGTTGCCAGGGTTTTCCATCCCTTTGCTTCCGCCATTTCACGCGCGTATGACTGATAAAAGCACATACCGGACAGTACTGCTCCCCCTGCCTGCTCAATTCGCCGGGTATATCCGAATCTTTCAGAGTCGGGCGCGACCTGCGGGCTCGTCACTGCGAGCAAGGGAACCTTCAATTGACGTCCATCGCAGAGTTCGGCGAGTGAACGGAGTTCGTACAAACTCAGTTGTGGTGCAGAGAACACGACAACATCTACTTCACTGGTCACCGCGTAACTGGCTGTCAGCGCTTCTATGTCGTTGCGTGTCACTCGCTGATGAATCGGCAAACGGTGCCCGCCAACATCCTCAATGCGTTGGGCTTCGGGGGTAACCCCCACCATATGAAAGAGCGCAATAGAGCCGAAGCTTGCCATCGCGGCACCGAAATGCTTCAGCTCATCGGAGGTCGGAGCGGCGCGGATTCCCTCAATCACAGGTACCTGCCAATAGTTTCCGGCAGCGCGCCCAATCACGCCACCCAGGGCCCCCCATTCGTTCAGGCTTTGCGGGATAAAATCCACTTCAAACCGCAATGTCGCCAGACGATGTTCATCCAGGTGAAATCCGTAGCGCGGGGTACGTCCGGTCAGGCCGGCGGCAAGCGCGGAAGGCCCGCCTTCAAAATTGGAACGGGCACCACAGACGGAATTCGTATAGATCACGACGCCCGTATCGCCAAAAGCGACGTGTTCGCCGCGCGTCGCAGCAAGCACAGTTTGATAATTAATGCAGGTGTCGGTCATGCTGACGCCAAGGCGTTCGAAAGCATTAATTGTCCGGCGCTCCAGTTCAAGCATCCAGTCCCGCTGGCCCAGCTCGTTTGCCATACCGAAATCGGTGCCGCGCGGATCCGTGATGGTGGGAATACGGACGGAGCGAGCAGAATCGGAATTATCCGACAGACCCTCGAGCCACACTACGCCAGCCTGCCCCAGACTCTCTGTATCGGCCATGATATGAGCCTGAGTCACCGGAACAAAATCAACGGCGCCAAAAAAATCGCCGACCGCCAGCTGATGCTGGAGCGCCCGCTGTAATACACTACCCTGCTCGCCATTGAGCATGGCGGTTTCCTCTTCGTTAAGACGCATGCGCTATCTCCCTTTCTGATCCAAGGTTTTTGCGTGAAGAGATATCGATCCCGATTTCGCCATTGAAACGGTACTAAAAGACAGTTTCCAAAGAAAACAAGAGGCGACATTCATCATGCAATGAATTGTGTTGTATTGGGTTGTATTAATACAATAAACGGATTATGGAAGATGGGCAGCTTATTGTCAACCATGAGCTGCGGTTAAATAGGCAAAAACAGGATGCTTCATTATTGGAGCTGGCGACAGCCGGAACGCGTGCGTACACACCAAAATTTAGTGATCGCAACTGCCCTTCATCTGACGACGCAGCGAAAACCAATATGACAAGCCCCGGTATCGATCATCTGCGCCTGTCGGGCAGCCGGGCGAAACCGGTCACAATAAGAAGGAGCGCACAGAAACGATCCACCTTTCACCACTTTTCTGGGAATCGCAATGTCAGACTGAACAGGATCGTAGCTATCGGACTTTTTGGGCCCTGCAGGGTTGGCAATAACGCAGCAGGATCTTGCATTTGCCCGCGGCTGCGCAACATACCAATCCTCCACCCACTCCCATACGTTGCCTGCCATATCAAATAGACCATACTGATTGGCGGGAAAAGCGCCGACGCGCGAAGTTCTCTCGTAGCCATCCAGAGCCAGGTTCTGCCAGGGAAACGAACCTTGCCATGTATTGGCCATGAATTTTCCTTGCGGCATCAATTCATCCCCCCAGCAATAGGTCGCGCCATCAAGGCCTCCACGTGCCGCGTACTCCCATTCCGCTTCCGTCGGCAAACGCTTACCCGACCACTGAGCGAACGCTGCCGCGTCCTCGTAGGCAATCTGCACCACCGGGTGATCCGAAAGTCCATCAATCGAACTATCCGGACCGTAGGGATGACGCCAGTTTGCGCCCGCCACAAAGTTCCACCAGCGGTACGGATCGTCCATCGACACGGGCCCGTCAGGTGGAACAAAAGCCAGCGCGCCAGGCATGAGCGTTTCAACGGCCGCTCCAGGGTAATCGGCTATGTCAGGCGTTCGTTCGGCAACCGTGATATATCCCGTTTCGTTCACAAAATGAGTGAACGCAGCATTCGTGACTGGCGTCACATCTATCCAGAATCCACCTACGGTTACCTGGCGCGCAGGCGCTTCTTCGTAATAATGGCTGTCACTGCCCATGGCAAAACACCCGCCCTCGATCCAGACCATATTGCGTAAGGCATTATCATCAAGTACAACGTCAGACATAGACGTCTCCAGCGTTATTCAAATTTGAGTTGATTCTCACGGGCAAGCTTCGAATATCGATCAAAATCATATCGCATTTTTTTTGTCGCCTCTGCGGGAGTTGATGAAGTGGGAATCGCCACAAATTGCTCGAACTTTTTCTTGATATCCGGCATCGATAGTATTTTCCTGAGCGTCTCGTTCGCTTTTTCAATCGACTCCGACGGCGTTTCTTTTGGGAAGGCAAGGTAATACCATGTATCCATTTCAAACGTACCCGGCACGCCGACTTCAGTCAGATTCGGCACATCAGGCATCGCATCAATTCGATCGCGCATCGTCACGGCCAGGGCTCGCAATTTACCCACCTTCACAAATTCCTTCACGCTATATGCCGTATCGATCGTATACACGGTGTCGCCTCCCAAAACTGCATTTACAGACGGCACACTCCCTTTATACGGAATATACGCTCCGGCTAATCCGGCGTTACGCTTGAGCATTTCTACGGAAAATAACATAGCAGTGCAGCACGAACTGAATGTCAGTGACGCCGGATCTTCAGCGGAACGTTTCTGTAAATCTTTAAACGAAGAAATATCAGACTTGCCATTGACCACAAGGGCTAAAGGCGTCGAGCCAACCAGGCCTATCGTTTCGAAGTCGGTCATCGGATTATATCGCTGGCTGGGTTTGACGATCTGGTTCTGCACATACCCCAGCGTCAATAAGCCCATCGTGTATCCGTCTGGTTTCGCAGTGGCCAGCGCGGCAGCCCCGACCATAAACTCGCCCCCTGGCTTATTTTCGACAACGGTATTGACTTTCCACTGCTCAGAAAACTTTTGTGCCAGGGCGCGTCCGATCGCATCCGAGGCACCGCCGGGGCCGAAAGGCACCACCATCGTCAGTGTTCGGCCAGGCTCAGGATAGTTTTCAGCCCATGCCGGGCTTATTGGCAACGCCATACAAAGCGTTGTCGTCATTGTCATTATCCAGGACGATTTCAGTGTTCTTTGCATTTCTCTCCTCCATTATTATGAATAGACAGCCGTTTCACCTCAATCCATGTTGTCTACGCTTTGTTCGGGTCTTGGAGTCCAAGCGCCCTGGTACGGGCATGACATGTCAATAGAACCACTTACAATCGAACCGTCCTGCCCCGCACCGACTATTCGTTCTCATATCTGGCGCGCATCTGAGCCTGATTTTCGACCGCGCATTCTTTGTCGCTCAGCGGGGTCAATATTTCAATGACCACAGAACGTATAACGCTATTGAATACGAACGGAGAACGATACGCTTCATCCACAGGCGTTCCATTGTCCCTGCCGATGTCAAATGTTTCGGTATAGGAATATTGGATTGGTACCGTCCGTGGAATTTTCCCCCGGCCTACTTCCTGTCCGTCAACCTGGAGTATCACCTCGCCGCCAGAACCTGGAGTCGTACGTTCGGATTCAAATATCATTATCAGGCAATGCTCTCCGGCGGGTAACGCGTGATCCGAACTGACCCGATGCCGCTCCAGCCCGGAAACGTTATAAACATAATGCAGACGCTGATTCTGGATGTACAGAGCATAACCACCGAAGCGACCGCCTGCTGCCACTATGGCGCCTTCTGTCGCATCTTGAATAACGACGTCGGCCGTGATCTTGTGCGAACGGCCCTTTACATTCGGGGCGCTACCTTCCGGAATACCGAATACGCCTGAGGCATAGGTAAAGTGCGTCCGATTGCGAGCCGGAGACGGGCCTTGATGATATCGCTCACCATAGCGATCATCCAGCGGGAAGACCTTGTGCTTAACCGCCTCCTTTCGCCAAAGTGCCTGAAGCTCTTTTAGTTTTTCCGGAAATTGCTGAGCAAGATCGTTTGCCTGTGAGAAATCGTTCTCTATATTGTAGAGTTCCCATGTGTCTGAGTCGAAATCGCCGGTCGCATTGCCTCCGCCGATCTGCCACGGCAGGCGTCCTTGGTGACGCGCGGTCGCAATCCAGCCATCGTGAAAAATAGCCCGATGTCCCAGCAATTCGAAGTATTGCGTCGTGCGTTGAGATTTGACTTCGGACTCCTGAAATGTGTAAGTCATGGAAAGCCCCTCCACATCACACTGGGATACTCCATTCACCTCTTCCGGCATCGGGATTCCGGCTACGTCCAGCAACGTGGGGACAATATCAATGCAATGATGGAATTGTTCTCGCAGCTTACCATGATCAAGAATCCCATTTGGCCAGGACATGACCATGCCATTACGTGTCCCACCCAGATGCGAAGCAATCTGCTTGACCCACTGCAGAGGCGACGATCCAGCCCATGCCCAGCCTACCGGATAGCTGTTATAGCTCTTCGGTCCCCCGATGTCGTCGATTCTGGCTAACTGCTCTTCCAGCGTCTCGGGCATTCCGTTCAAATTACTCCACTTATTCACTTGGCCAATCAGAGTGCCTTCGGCACTGGGACCATTATCGCCAGCAATAAATATTACCAATGTGTCATCAGCAATACCCTGCACATTCAGCTCATCAATCACCCTGCCGATCTGATAATCGCAATGCGATAAAGCGCCTGCAAACGCTTCCATTTGGCGCGCACCCAACCTCTTTTCCGCTTCAGAACCGTCCTCCCAGGCCGGTATCTCGGCCGGGCGAGGGGTCAACTTTGTGTTATGAGGAATAATACCCATCTCAAGCTGACGCGCGTAGGTACGACGACGCTCTTCATCCCAGCCGTGATCGAAGCAGCCACGATATTTGTCAATCCATTCTTTTGGCGCATGTAGCGGCGAATGAGCTGTGCCCGGAGCAAGATAAAGAAAAAATGGCCTGTCGGGTGTCACGGACCGCTGTAGACGGATCCACGAAATCGCCTTATTAGCCAGGTCTTCATCCAAATGCATCGGGGGATCGTCGGCGGGTCTGCTAACGGGCCTCGTATTTTCCACCAGCACGGGATCCCACTGGTTCGCATCAGCGCCCAAGAACCCATAAAAATAATCAAACCCCAGTCCCGTTGGCCATCGATCAAATGGACCCGCAGGACTTGTTTCCCATTCCGGTGTGTTATGCCATTTTCCAAACGCTGACGTGCCATAACCGTTAGCCCGAAGGACCTCTGCTATGCAGGCCGCGTTGCGTGGCCAAATGGAATTGTATCCGGGAAACCCCGTTGCCAGATTGGTAATGGAACCGTTGCCCACACTATGGTGATTCCGCCCCGTGAGCAATGCAGCGCGGGTCGGCGTACACATTGCCGTGGTATGAAAGCGGTTGTATCGCAAACCGTTACCAGCCAGACGATCCAACGTTGGCATCTCCACTGGTCCGCCAAATGTACTCGGTTGACCGAAGCCAACATCGTCCAGAAGCACGAGCACAATATTGGGTGCCCCTTTGGGAGGCGCGACAACCTGCGGGAAGCTCTGAACAGACTCTTTCGCTGTCTCACCAATTTTTCCGTCAAATGCTTCTTCTTCAAGCGGTAGTTTTCGTCTCTGACTCATCTTATGATCCTATTTTCGTGTAAATATAAAACGCTTTCACCTTGTGCTCGCCCGTTCCATCAACCGAAAACACTGCTCCCTTCATCTGCTTGAATCATTTCACTGGCTTTTTCAGCGATCATAATGACAGGAGCATTTGTGTTGCCCGACACAAGCGTAGGCATGATGGAACAATCCACGATTCGCAAACCTGCTACTCCATGTACTTGCAACCTTGCATTGACGACAGCCTCTTTATCTTCCCCCATTTTGCATGTTCCGGCAGGATGGAAAATTGTGGCGCTCGTCTCGCGGATATAATCGAGCAGATCATCATCGCTCATCACGTCCTTACCGGGCTGATATTCTTCTGTAAAGTATTCTTGAAGGGCTTTTTGCTGCGCTAACCGGCGTGTCAGTTTTAACCCCTCCAGCATGCATCGCCGATCCAGGTCGGTTGATAAATAGTTCGCATCAATCAGCGGAGGCTCCGCTGGATTGTTCGATTTAAGCGTAATTTCGCCACGCGACTCGGGCCGAAGTTGACAGACCTGAAGCGTGGCTCCGGAAAATTTATGAGGAATGTACCGCTTGCCCTCAGCGGACAACAAGCCGAAATGGCACTGGATATCCGGCCGTAGCGAGTCCGGCAACGCGCGAGCGAACAGCCCTCCCGTGGCGGCCGGCCATGCTAATGCCCCTTGGCGCCGGAGCAGATAGTTCATGCCCAGGCCTATTTTTCCGGAAAGTGTTGATAAACTGTCATTGAGCGTCAGCGGACGGGAAACACGATAGACAAGCTTCGCATTGAAATGATCCTGCAGATTCTTACCCACGCCGCGCAAATGGTGAACGGGTACAATGCCGTGTTTTCTCAATTGCTGTTCGTCGCCTACTCCCGATAACATCAGCAAGTGTGGACTTTGCAGTGCTCCAGCGGCAACAATGACTTCTTTATGTGCATAGGCGTGCTTAAGCCTGCCGTGCTGACGATACTGAATACCTGTGGCCTGTGCGTCCTTGAAGAGAATCTTCTCAGCCAGCGCCTCCGTTTCCACGTGCAGATTCGCCCGCCGCATCGCAGGTTTCAAATAGGCGACTGCAGCGCTGCAACGTCTGCCATTTTTAACAAAAAACTGATAATAGCCTGCTCCCTCTTGAGAGGCCCCGTTAAAATCGTCGTTTCTCGGCAAACCCATTTCGGTAGCGGCGTCAAAAATAGCTTCCATTAACGGATTGTGTTCAGTCATATGGCTGGCCCATAAGGGCCCGCCGGTACCGTGTAGCGGCCCTTCTCCTCTTGTATTATGTTCCGATTTAATGAAATAAGGCAGCACGTCACGCCAGGCCCAGCCGGTATTGCCTGCCTCAGCCCACTCATCGTAATCTTGCGGCTGGCCTCTAATGAATATTTGACCGTTTATCGAACTTGAACCTCCCAGGACAACCCCTCTGGGCCAAATGATGACGCGCTCGCCGAGCGTATTTTTGGAGGTCGCCTCAAACTGCCGGGCGATACGTTCGTCATATACGGCTTTGCCATAACCCAACGGTATGTGAATCCAGGGGGACGTATCCTTTGGCCCAGCCTCCAGTAATAACACCGAGTGCTTACCAGATTCTGTAAGACGGTTGGCCAGTACGCACCCGGCTGATCCCGCTCCTATTACGATATAGTCAAAATAAGCATCCACGCTTGGTCACCATTAAAAGTTATTCTCTTGACGAGCTGCTCTGAGCCCTATCCCGTCATACCGAACCGTCACGCATCCGCACGTATAAACTCGGCAGCCCGTTCACCCAGCATAATCGAAGGAATATTCGTGTTGCTTGACATTTGAAACGGCATGACCGATGCGTCTACGACACGCAGTCCGGTAACCCCATATACCCGCATTCGATTGTCGACTACTGATTCCTGCTCGGCGCCCATTCGGCATGTCCCCACCGGATGCCAACATGTGCTGCTGTTTCTGCGCGCATAATCCAATAAGTCCTCGTCAGAATTAAGGCTTAATGGAGGACGCGTTGCCTCGCTAATGACAGAAGATAAAGAAGGTTGAGCAGCAATCTTTCTCAGCATTTTCATAATGTTGACAATCACTTCCTGGTCAACTTGAGCCGAGAGGTACCTTGGATCAATGGCCGGGGAGACGTTCACATCTGGAGAAACAATATGAATGTGACCTTTGGACTCGGGGTACAGGAAATAGCCGCCGATATGAAAGCCAGAATAATTGTCTATTCCTGTTTTAATGCTTGTTGCCGTTCTCTGGGTTCCGCTAGTCAGACCGACCTGAAGGCGAGCATCCGGATAACCCAAGCCATCGCGCGTTCTGACAAACGCGGTTCCCGTTATTCCAGTGGTGGTGAACAATCCCTCTTTTTTTATGAAATATTTGCCCAACTCACCCAACAAACGATGTTTCTGTCGAAGCAAATCGTTCACCGTATAGGGCATGTTGCAACGGTAATTTAACCGCGGCATCAAATGATCCTGAAGGTTTTCGCCCACATGACGATTGTCCACTACGACTGGAATACCGAGGTCATGAAGCAGTTTGCCGTTACCGACACCGGACAGTTCCAGAATCTGGGGTGAACGTGTGGCGCCGGCACTCAAGATGATCTCTTTCTTAGCGTCGACAGTCATAACCTTGCCGGTCGTTGTCGAATATTCGACTCCGAGCGCAACTTTGTTGCTAAATACAATTCTTGAAACGGTCGCGCCAGTCACAATGGTCAGATTTTTCCGATGCGATGCGGGTTTCAAATAAGCCACCCCCGTGCTGCAGCGCTTTCCATTGCGCATATTCATTTGCATATGCGAGACGCCTTCCGATTTCGCATCGTTGTAATCTTCGGTCAAAGGAATACCGTATTCCACGCAAGCCTGAACAAACGCGTGAGACAGAGGGTTGGGCTTCGACTTCACAATTGTGATTGGACCGCTGTTGCCTCGATGAGCCAATTTGTCGCCAGCCTCATAAGATTCGAGCTTCATAAACGCCGGCAGCACATCCTTATAAGACCACCCTGAGCAGCCGGCGCTGTCCCATTCGTCGTAGCGGGCAGGGTGTCCGCGAACGGCCAACATACCGTTGACCGAGCTTGACCCGCCCAATACTTTACCGCTTGGCCAATTAACTTTGATTCCGTGCATATCTGTTTGGGGGACCGTTTCGGTGTCCCAAATAGCTATTTTTTTTCCCAACAGTTTGCCAACACCCAGCGGAATATGGATAAAGGGGCTGGTGTCGGCCTGTCCGGCTTCAAGCAGCAGGACACGGATGCTGGGATCTTCGGATAATCGTGATGCGACCACAGCGCCGGCAGAACCGGCACCGATCACGATATAGTCAAAGGACTGACTCGTTGTGCTCATTTTTAAATTTCGTTCCAGGTCAAAGTTTCAGTTGTTATTCTGAGAACAACAAGTTATTGTCTTTCGCCACTTGTAGATAGCGCTGATAGTCCGATTCCATTAGCTTTGCAAAATCAGCGGGGCTCGTGGGAGCCACTTGTACACCGAACTCTGCAAGTTTCTTTTTCACATCATCCTGTGCAAGAATCTTGTGCAATTGCGCGTTCAGTTTTTGCACGATGTCGTTCGGCACGCCCGATGGCATCAAAATGCCCCACCAAGTCGCCAGCTCAAAATCTCCAGGCACTCCTACCTCATTCAGATTTGGAATGTCTGGAAAGCTTGGATCACGTTTGCGAGACGTGACGGCCAATCCTTTTAGCCTGCCTGCCTGTATGTAACTCTGTACGGATACTGGCGTATCGATTGCATACGTGGTCTCTCCAGCGACCACAGCGTTTACTGACGGAGAGCTTCCTTTGTAGGGAACATGTTCGCCTTTGATGCCACTGGCGTTTTTTAACATTTCGGTCGAAAAATTCATCACGCTGCAGCAAGAGCTGTAGAAAACGCCATCCGGTTTTTCTATTGAGAGTTTCTTGAGATCTGCGAAATTTTTGATGTCAGATTTGCCATTCACAACCAGATACAACGGAGACTTGGCCAGCAGACTGATCGGAGTGAAATCCCTCGCTGCATCATAAGACTGATTTTTGGCATGGACAATTCGGTTCAATACAAAGTCAAGCGTGAAGAGCCCCATGTGATAGCCATCCTTCTTGCTATTTGCCACCACGGATGCGCCAACCATACTTTCCCCGCCAGCTCGGTTGTCCACGACCGCATCAACCCCCCAGGCTTCCGATAGTTTTTGGGCAATCAGTCTTCCTATGACGTCTGAAGCGCCTCCAGGCGGGAAAGGTACCGTCAACATGATTGTTTTGCCTTTTTCAGGGTAATCCGCAGCCTGAGCTGGCACAGAAAGCGAAACACCCAGCAGTAAAAATGCCGTTGTCAATGTTGATAAAAATTTGCTCATCGTTTGTCTCTCCTGATTCTATAGATATCGATTTTTTTGTTTCCCGCCGATCAATCTTAATATTTGAATGAAGGTTTTAGATAAAAATCCTATTATATGAAACACAAAGATTGATAAATAGGATATTATAGAAATGTGGCGAGATCGTCAATCGTTTATCGACATCCTCCACCCTGGTAAATAGCTCATTCATCGATAATTTCGATCAAAATTGATCGACAGATTCCGCTTACATACCGGCATCCCATCCTTTAGACTAAACCCTTCAAATCTGAAATTTGTATCGCAAACCACCAAGGAGACAAAGCATGGATACAGCATCAATGATTTTGAATGAAAGCCCGGCCACCGAAATAAATGAAGGTTCACTGGCACCGCAAACGGGGGCTATTGTCTGGCGCTGGGACACACTGAAACCAGAAGACGGACTGGTGCGCCTCAATGCGGCATGTCTGTCCGAACTTAATCAGGCGATAGAAACATGGCGCGCTAATCCGTTAGCGCTGGAAGTGCTTGAACCTGCGATGTTTCAGCTGGCTGCATGCACAACAATGATGAATGAATGTCGCCAGATACTTCAGGAAGGTGTTGGTTTCGTCATTATTGATCGCTTGCCTATCGATAGATATTCGAAAGATGAAGCAAAATTGGCCTATTGGTTGCTATCCCAGTTGCTGTCCCGGCCCGTCGCCCAAAGCTGGGACGGCAAACTCATATATGATGTGCGCGATTTTGGCCGGCCCCCCGGAAACGGGGTGCGGCCTGATGTCACTAATTCGGAACAAAATTTTCACACAGACAACAGCTATAATCTTTGTCCTCCAGACTACGTTTCATTACTCTGTCTGCAACCGGCGAAAGAAGGCGGTATAAGCAGCATTGTCAGCTTTTATTCGGTATTTAACGAGATGCTTGAGCGACATCCGGAACTCGTTCGTCGCTTATTTGAACCTTATCTGTTTGACAGACAGAAAGAACATTCCCCAAGCGCTCCGTCTATCATCAGCCATCCCCTGATGGAAATAAAAGCCGGGCGTCTCGCATGTCGTCTTTCTCATCGGCACGTTGTGAACGGCTATCGGATGGCCGGATATGACATGGATACAACAACGGAAGCAGCGCTGGAAACATTGGAATCCATCATGCGTGAGCCACAGTTTTGCCGCGATTTCTTCTTTGAGCCAGGGCAAATTCAGATTGTTGATAACAAGCGCCTGGGCCATCGGCGAACCGGGTTCGTGGATCACGAGGAACCTGAACGTAAGCGACACTTGATTCGCTTGTGGCTGCGGGAGAATGGCCGGCGTTTCTATAATGGGTGACAATGAATATCAAGCTGCTTGAAACCTTCGTTCACATTGTCGATGCAGGCAGCTTCGCAGCTGCCTCGGGCATTCTGCACATTACCCAGTCTACAATTTCTGCCCGCGTCAAGGAGCTGGAACATTACTTTGGCGTCACGCTGTTCGACCGGTCAGGTCATCGCAATCAACTTACCCAGCAAGGGCAAGCTCTTTATTTCGAAGCGCACGACCTGATCGAAAGAGCCCGCGATCTACGAGAACGAATCGGCGATACGCATCGCATGGAGGGACTATTACGCCTTGGCGTAGTTGGGTATATTGCCAGTACGTGGCTACCAATCCTGATTGCAAATTTGCGAGGACGCTATCCTACTTTGAGAATCCGCATCCACGTTGCGCTCACGCAAACCTTATTGCAGCATCTGCACGAAGGAAGACTGGATTTTGCGCTGGTTGCCGGTGCGCCTGCAGATCCTCTTTTGAAATTTGACCTGATCGCCCACGACACGTTCGTTTGGATGGCCAGCCCCGAATTGAATATTCCCGATCATTGCCTGAACCCCAAAGGGCTGGCAAACTGGCCCATTCTCTCATTTCCGGAAGATTCGCATCATTATCCCGTTGTTAAAAAGTGGTTTACAGATGCTGGTGTTCCGTTTCAAATTGCGGTCAGCTCCAACAATATGGATGTGTTGGCACGACTCGTGGTCAGACGGCAGGGTGTCGCTCTGCTACCTCAAGGCTACTACACACCTGACATCAATGCAGGCAAACTGAAAGTTCTTGAGGTAGAACCAGAGGTCGACGGTGTTGACTTTTTTATTACCTATCTGTCGACGGGCAGCAATCTTCTGATACAAAGAGTAGTCGACGCCATAAAAATGACAATATCGGAAAAGCAGTGATTTTTTTTACCAAGAGCCATTACAACTCCATAACTATTTCATGCCAAAGCATGCCTCCGTGGTCCGAATCTGACTGCCTGACGTATCGAAAGCCCAGTCGCTTGTATAGATCTACATGATGTTCCTTACACATCAAATGGATAGTTTTCTTATTATTTTTTTTCATTTCGCCTATAAAATGCTCCATCAGTAAAGTGCTGTACCCTCTTCCCTGGCATAAAGGTTCAATAACGACAGACATAATGACGACATTTTGAGCCGACGCATCGTGCCCAATGAGTTCTTTAAATTTTTCATCAGCCATGATTACGTCATAAGCGCAGCCGCTATTAATGAAACCAATGATCCGGCCATCCTGCTCCATCACTAAAAACCCTTCGGGATATAGGCGGATACGGGTCGCGATTTTTTCGAGCGTCGCTGCCTCTTCGCCCTCATAGGCGTTTATTTCAATTTCGTAGCAGCGTGATGCATCATTGACGATTGCTCGTCGGAAAGTGACTTTGGACATGGATGTATCTTGCGAATAGGTAAGTGTTAAAAGATCCAGGTATATTACAGCATCCGTCTTATCTTTTTCCTGCACAAAGCAGCGAACTGCGCACTGCTGCAGCTACGCTGCTTCGAACTACAAACAACACGGACGCGTTAGTCACGCCTTGACACTTTCGCTCTGGAATGCGAGTTTTGCAATTATCTGTCGTGCCTGTTGATTCGCAAGCCGTGCGTTGACATCCATTGAAATCGTCCAAAAATAGGTACCACGTGCCAGGCTACCTAAAACCGTTATTTCTTCAGTCAACTTACCGTCAGAACTCAGTAGGCCTCCGGTTGGAAAATCAAGTTTCAATCCTCCGTATTCAGACGGCGTTGCAAGTCCAGACTTTAATAAATTGACTACCAGGGGATCAGTTGACTTTTCCACGTTCTGCGAAAATCCGGTGGCATTAATAACGAAATCACACCTTAACGACTGGATAACATCAAGCTTGTCACGATAGTCCATATCAAAATACTGCTTTCCAGCTCCCGGGCGGCAAGATTGGAAGCCAGCGTGAACATGCAGTTGATCCTTGACCATCATAGACTGGATCTTCAGTGCGTTTTTCATCGGAAACATGGAACGACGAGACATCCATTGGGATAACCATTTGTCCTGAAATTCACGTTTTTCCGGAGGAGCCAGGTAATACCAAAGTAAGTCGATGACCTCGTTAGTTGAGGCGAGCACTGATTGCCAAGGTCTCTCTTGGCTCAGGGAGGCCAGGATTTCACAGTCTAATTGTTCTTTGGCATTCTCACCTTGTCCTCTTACGTCCTGAAAATCGACGGTGGAAGAATGATACTGAATCATCTCCCGTAGTCTCTCGAATATATGGTTTATTTTGAGATGCCCCCCTTGCTGCGCAACCAGTTCAAGGACTGCCCCACGGGTCATCTTGTTGCCTACCGCTGTGGGCCTCGTGCTTCTGACCGAAGGCAGTTTCCCTTGCCGGGAAAAACAGTGAATTGGTCCGGTATGCCCTCCAGCCATTAATGCCACAATGGCATCAATCGCACTCAAATTGCTACCCAGAATGCCGATAGCTGCATCCCTGGGTATCGTTTCGAGTAATCCATTAACAGGATAAGGGCTATTGAAAAAGCCTGTGTGTGGCAACAGTGCATCGAATTTATCGGATGATAAATTCCCATTGCATAAAACAATACGGTCAGCTTCATATCGGTGACCCGAGCCATCCCGAAGCAGGATATTTTTGTTTGGTTGTTTCTCAATGGCGATGATTGACTCGTGTACGACCTCAACCTCCACGCCAAGGGCATTGGCTTGCCTGACGACTCTGTTAAATTGATCGCCTACATAGCGTCCGAACAAAGGCCGGGGATAAAACTCATTGCCATCAACTCGCTCTATTCCGTACCCCTGGAGCTCCTTTTCACTCAAGGAGGAGATCCAGTTAACAAAGTGACCCCGATTTTCATCATATAGGGACATATTGTTCGCAGGGACATTAAGGAGATTCGTGTTCAGATCTGCTTGATAGGCTGTTCCCTGTCCGATGATGCCAGTCGGTTCGAAAAGTGTAATCCGAAGACGGGATGTTCCCATTTCCGTGTTTTGCAACCGCGCGATGAACTGCGCAAGAAAAGAGACGGCAACAGAGCCGCCTCCTACGATAGCAAGATGATGATTCTTATTCATATATCTGTCCGTCGACCTTTTACTCTACTTTGGCTCGTGTAGCCACATCTTGCCATTTCTTGACTTCGTCCAGCAACAAGCGGTCAGTTTGCTCAGGAGTCGTTGCATATGCGTTCGCCCCAGATTCGATTAGTTTATTTTCCACATCTTTGCGTGCTGCCACAGCCTGCATTGCCTTAGACATCTTTTCCACAATTGGCTTAGGAGTGCTGGCAGGAGTTAGAAGACCGTAGTTAGTGGTAAGCACATAATCTTTAACTCCAGATTCTTGCAAAGTTGGAACGTCAGGAATGGTCTTGACCCGATCCTGCGTGCTGACGGCAAGCAATTTGATCTTGCCACTTTTCATTTGTGGATACAAAGTAGTCAGTGTTTCAATGACCATGTCGATTTGACCGCCAAGTAAATCGGTTACTGCTGGGCCACTACCCTTATAAGGGACATGCAGTAGTTTGGTATCGGTTGCCAGCTGGAATTTTTCCACGGCCATATGCTGCGATGAACCCACACCTGCTGAACCGTACGAAATTTTTCCCGGATTCTCCTTCGCTTTCTTAATGAGTTCATCTAGCGAGTTCACGCCTAACCCGTTGCGAACGGCAACGACCAGTGGCACGGCCGTGCCGAAGGAGACTCCCTCAAATGCATCTGGGAAATTATACGTTTTGGGTTTCGATGGCAACACTGAATTGATCGCCAAACTTCCAATTGCGCCGAAAAGCATTGTATAGCCGTCAGGCTTGGAGCGTGAAGCCAGTTCAGCACCTATTTCACCTCCAGCACCTGCCCGATTATCGACCACGACCGGCGCACCGATCAATTCAGGAAGATATTGCGCATAGATCCGGGCTGAAAAATCATTCGCTCCGCCTGGCGGATAAGGCACGATCAGCGTGACCGGTTTTGCTGGCCAGTCGGCGGCAAAGCTAATTGTTGATGAAAGAGCAAAACATGCTATTGCGGCCATTTTGATAAATAATCTCATTTATACCTCCTGTTTTAAATCTTAATATTTAGGACATAAATACTACTTGTTGTATTTTATAAAGAATCGCATATAATGGCTACTTGGTCAACGAATATTTGGTTCAAATCCATTGACTAATGAGTCTCTAATTTTTGATATAAAATATGGGATTCTAAATATCAATATTTGAGATAGAAATGGATAAGACCCTACTGAAAGGATTGCGATTGTTTGAAATCATATGCGCGCAGGAAGATCAACCGAACACGATTGACGATCTTGCCGTGGCCGCTGGTCTGACTAAAAGCAATACCCATCGCACATTGCAAACGCTGATAGCGGCTGGGTACGTAGGCAAAAGCAGCCATACGGGCGGCTACCGGCCGACACTGAAAGTCTTCGAACTGGCGGCTCAACGCCTTGCCCGGCTGGATGTGCGGAAAATTGCAGCGCCCTTAATGCGCAGCGTGGCGCAAGAAACACAGGAGACCGTGCATCTTTCCGTCCTTGATAAATTTGACGTGATCTATATCGATAAAATAGACAGCCCCAATCCTGTCCGCGCCTACTCAATCATCGGTGGTCGAGCTCCTGCTTACGCCGTTGCCACCGGCAAAGCCCTGCTGGCTTTTCAGCCCAGCGAATACCTGGAACGTAACGCCACGGATCTCATCCGTCATACAGAAACGACAATCACCACATTATCTGCACTTAAGGAAGAACTGATCAACATTTCCCGTATTGGTTATGCAATCAATCGTGGGGAATGGCGCAGCAATGTCGGTGGCATCGCTGCGCCCATTTTTGACGGGCATAACAAAGTTATCGCCGCTTTCGGCATTTCGGGCCCCTTGGACCGATTCACGATCGAAAACATGAAACGCTGGTCGCCAGTGGTACTGGACGCTGCGCGTGAAATTTCTCGGGAATCGGGATATCGTCGGGGCTATTTTGGCGAATCGAATTAGTACAAACCATTCTGTGAGCGAATATTTATGAAACAAGAATCCACGCTACAAGGCGTCAAAGTCATTGAAGTTTGCAATGTTGCCGCAGGCCCGTTCTGCAGTATGCTACTTGCCGACATGGGTGCCGACGTAATCAAAATAGAGAACCCCAATGGTGGAGATACGTTGAGAAGCTGGCCGCCAATCAGCGATGGGTATAGTGAAAATTTCGCTTCGCTGAATCGGAATAAAAAATCGATAACACTCAATTTAAAAGATCCTGCTGATGTCAAGGCTGCACAGCAACTTATGAGTGAAGCAGATATTGTTCTCGAAAACAATCGTCCCGGAGTGATGGACCGGCTAGGTTTAGGCTTTGCAGCGATAAAAGCGCTCAATCCCAAAATTGTCTATTGTTCGATTTCTGCTTATGGGCAAAATGGCCCGCGTAGTCAGGAAGGTGGATTCGATTTGACGGTTCAGGCCATGAGCGGACTCATGAGCATTACCGGTGAAGCTGACGGCGCTCCCGTCAAATGTGGGGTGCCAGTATGCGATTTTTCTGCTGGTTTATATGCTGCATTCGCTATTGTTTCGGCGTTAAGATTGGCGGAGAAATCGGGTGAAGGCACGCATATTGATGTTTCCATGCTGGGAGCGACACTAGGTATTGCTGCCCTGCAAACGTCCGAGTATTTTGGCAGTGGCAATAATCCCAAAAAAATGGGCTCAGCCCACCCCCGCAACGCACCCTATCAGGTCTTTCGCTGTAAAGATGGTTATTTCGGCATGGCTGCGGGTAACAATTCTCTATGGAAGTCCGTCTGCCAAGTGGTGAATAGGCTTGATTTGCTTGACGATGAACGTTTTGCCTCAACCTCATTACGAGCGCAACATCAACACGACTTGCTCGAAATACTGGAAGCGATTTTTGCAGACGAATCATCAGAGCACTGGCTCGCGCAGTTCCGGGGTGCAGGCGTACCTTGTGCGCCTATCAACCAGTACTCAGACATACTGGCGGACGAACAGGTGGCTCATATGGAATGGGTACAAAGTATTCCCCTGCCCAATGGATTGACTGCCAGCACCTTTGCTTCGCCCATCCGTTTTGACGGCAAGACCAGCCGCATCACGGCCGGGCCTCCGGCGCTGGGTCAACATAATGACGAAGTTCTGTCATCGATTGCCGCTCAGGGAGAAAATGCATGAGCGAAGTGCTTGAAATTGAACGGCGAAATCAGGCATGGATATTCACACTGAACCGTCCGCAGAAAATGAATGCACTGGCGCCAGAGCTTGTGCAGGCATTAACAGAAGGCATAGAGGCCGCCCATCAGGAAAATATTCCGCTCATGATATTCAAAGGTAGCGGTAAAAACTTCTGCGCTGGATTCGATTTTTCCGATCTGGATACCGCCAGCGAGGGCGATTTGTTGCAGCGAATAATCCATATCGAAATCCTGCTGGATCTGCTGGCCACGTCTCCAGCCATGACAGTAGCGCTTTGCCACGGACGCAACTTCGGCGCCGGCGTGGATATTATCGCTTCTTGCAAAAAACGTATCGCCACCGCCAACACCACCTTTCGCTTCCCCGGAATCAAGTTCGGTCTTATCTTGGGGACGCGCCGTTTTCAAAACATTGTTGGAACGCAAAATGCCCTGGACATTCTTTCCAGCACCCGCACGTTCGAAGCCGGTGAGGCGCTGAACATCGGACTTATCCAGCAGGTACGAGAGCCGGAAGATTGGCAGTCCCTGATCGAACAAGCAGAAAACAACAACGCGATCCTGTCTGATGTCACGCGCCGGAATCTTTATAAGGTGCTTTATCCTGATACTGAGTCCGACCAGAATCTGGCCGCCCTGGTGCGATCAGCCGCAGCGCCAGGGCTCAAAGAAAGGATCCGTGCCTACCTGAAACCCAATTAATCCGGAGATAACCATGACATCAGGATTTAACCAAACAGATAAATGTGTTTCCCTACAGGAACTGGTCAGCCGTATTCCCAATGGCGCATCGCTGGCGCTGGGCGGCAGTTTTCTGCATCGCGGACCCTTTTCTTTTGTTCGCGAACTCATTCGCCAGGACAAACAAGACCTGGAGATCATCAAGCAGTCGCCGGGTTACGATATTGATATTCTGTGCCGCACAGGCAATGCAACCAGGGCGCGCGCCGGCATTGTGGCCATGGAGGGCAACTTCGGTCTTGCCCAGAACTATCGCAAAGCAGTCGAGCAACAGCGGTTGGCACTGGAAGAACATGCTTGCGCGTCGCTGACGGCCGGACTGCGTGCTGCCGCTTTCGGAATTCCCTTCCAACCGTGCGCCGGCATTGAAGGCAGCGAGCTGGCCCAATTGAACGAATGGGCAAAAATTCCCGATCCTTATGGGTCAGGAAAAGATGTATGGGTTATTCCAGCGATCCAGCCCGATTACGCAGTCATCCATGCCAATGAAGTTGACAGCAAAGGCAATGTGCGTGTGCTGGGCACCTATCATTGGGACCGGATTATGTCCCGTTCGGCCAAAAGCGTACTGGTTGTTGCGGAACGTCTGGTCGACGACACCGTGTTCACGGAAAACCCAGAGACGACTCTGATCCCCTACTTTATGGTGGAAGCTTTCTCTATCGTCAAAAATGGCGCCTGGCCAGGCTCCTGCTGGCCCGATTACGAAATTGATTATCCGGCAGTGGAAGCCTACCTGAATCCGGACGACACCGCATTCAAAACGCATATGAACGAAGCTCCCGAAGCAAAGGAAGTTGCATAATGGAAAACAGCTGGTCTCCTTTCTCTTACATCGTTACCAATCTGGCGCGTTTTATACATCCCAATGAGATTACATTCAGCGGCGTCAACTCCACCATGCCCATGTTGGCGTGCCTGATGGCCAAGAAGGCCTACGACTGGGATTTTATCTACATCAACGTGGCTGGTGGTGTGGATCCGCAGCCTTCTTCGATCCCCCTGTCCAGCTCCGATCCTGTGCTTGCGCAGCAATCGGCATCCATCTTTGCGAACGAAGACTTCTACGATCTATGCTCACGCGGCAGAATGGATCTGACCTTTCTGGGCGCCGCCCAGATCGACGGCGAAGGCAATGCCAACAACTCCTGCATCGGCGACTGGCACTCGCCCAAGGTTCGCCTGCCAGGCGGAGGCGGAGGCGCCGTCATGCTGCCAACCGCTCGACGCGCCTGCACCTGGAGAACAGAACATTCGACGCGCACCTTTGTTGACAAACTGGACTTCCGCACTTCCTGGGGTGGCTTTCATGGTGTGGTCACACCGATTGCCGTATTCGTTAAACAAGACAATAGACTCGCACTGCAATCCTACCATCCTGAATCTTCGGTCGAGGAAGTCATCAGCAGAACCGGTTTTACTTTTGATCATCAGCAGGCAAAACCTACTGATCCACCGACCGCTGCAGAAATTGCTGCATTGCACGCATTGGATCCTGACGGACAATTTGAAAAAGATGCTGGCGTTAAGCTGAGGTAGGAGAAAAAAACACATGACAGCTTCCCACACTATCTTAAATATATGGCAATCAACTTGGCGCAATATCGACATTGCCAATCGGATCGCGTTGCAGGACAGTAATAGAAATATCCGTTACAGTGAGCTATATCAAGACGTTTCAGACATGGCCGGCCGCCTGAGAGCGGCGGGCGTTCGCGAACAAGCGCGTGTGGCTATTGATATGGAGCGCGGGCTTGATGCCGTCATTGTGCTTCTCGCTGTCATGGCTACGGGTGCCTGCCCGTGTCCACTGGAACCGAAACTGGGTGCTACGGAGCGCATGGATCGCCTGCGCGGCGGTGGACTGACATGGCTGCTGACAGATGAGGCTGCGCCTACTGCGCCCTGCGATAATGTGCAAGTATTGAACCCTTCAACTTTACCTGCAAGTGAGCCGCACTGGTCGCAGACTGTACAACCGTCTCATCCTGCATTAATGTTGTTTACGTCGGGTAGCACGGGCAAGCCTAAAGGAGTACTCCAAAGTCACCAAGGCGTGCTGAACAATGCCCGAGGCGTCATCTCTATGACCGAACTCATCCCGGATGATGTTCTGCTGCATGTGATGCCCATCTATCACACAAATGGATTGAACAATCAGTTATTCAGTCCGCTGATCACGGGCGCGACGATTTATTTTGCACCCCGCTTCTCCGCCAAAACCATGCCGGGTCTTATGGCGGCGGTAAAGCCGACTATTATTACCGGCGTGCCGACGATGTATTCACGCATGCTGGCACACCCGTTACCGGCAGAGGCCGTTGCTCATTTACGGCTAGCACGCTGCGGTTCAGCTCCAATTACGACCGAATTACACAAAAAAATCGAGCACTACTTTGGGCTTCCGCTTGTCATTTCATATGGCTTGTCCGAGGCCACCTGCACATCTACGATGAATCCTCCCACGGGCAGGAAAATCGGTTCGATCGGCAAGGTGCTGGACAATCAAGATGTATTTCTACTGTCGGCGAATGGCGATCGCATTACCGAGCCAAACGTGAATGGAGAAATCTGTATCGACGGTGAAAGCCTGATGCTCGGCTACGTAGGTGTCTCGGCCGAGGGCCAGCTCGACCCGCTATTGGGCTCACTGCATACCGGAGACATTGGCTATATAGATGAAGACGGATATTTATACATTACTGGTCGCATTAAAGATGTGATAATCCGAGGGGGGGAAAATATTTCGCCGTCGCAAATTGAACACGTCATCGCCATGCATCCGGATGTCGCCAATTGCTGCGTCATCGGCAAGTCCGATGAGGATCTTGGTGAAGTTCCTATCGCTTTTGTTTCTCCAAGGCAGGGTTGCACACTGAACCTTCAGGAAGTGAGCGAACTACTCAAAACCAATTTGTCGCGTATATACCAACCAGCATCGATTCATATTGTTAATGCTCTGCCTGAAAATTCAGTTGGTAAAGTTGATCGCAAGGCCTTAAAAGAACAATTAGAAAGTATGCAGTGAAAACGTCGATAATCTGCAGTAGCTTTATTTCATCTTCAAATAAGTGTAATTACTTACCGCCAGCATATATTACATACGCACGCTGGCGGTAAATTGGTCCTTGCATATGGGGCTATCTGGCGGCGCATCTTGCATTTAAAATTAAGTAATCCCGGCTCTCTGAGTAAACAGGGAAGATACCAGAATGCCTCTCGAAAGCATCTTCTTAATGCGTTAAAGTCATTATTGCAGTTACGCATGGCATAGGCGCGCCTGCGGGAATTAGCCGGCTTCCGAGCGGAATAGAGCACATTTATTTTTATCGAATCAAATACAAGTTCAGAGCCTAATATTTCATAGTAAATGAAAAATGGAATATACATACTAATAATCAAAAAATAGTAATTCGAACACATATGCTGGGTTATCCCTACTTGACGCATTTATCTATGAACTCGATAATTAAATCCTGTTATTAAGAACAACAATCCTATTATTTGATATTTATAAGTATCGCAATTTTCATGGCAACCAGTTCATCCTGCCAACCTTGAAATGAGCACTTATCACGCGTTGCGGAAAAGGGTCGGTCAACTTGCCCTACCCACGGGAATCGTCGTGAAAAGTGTATTACCAGATCCAGGTCACAGAGCCGACGCCGAACCCGTTTCTAACTGGATTGCTTGCGCCCCGAGAACAATAAAAAGGATTCTCGTGATTTATACGAATAACAGATTGAACAATTTCAAAATGAAGGATAAGTAATGAGCCAGTATGAAGCGCTAAGTCTCTATATTGATGGTGAATTTTTGTCAGGAGACGGTCGTACCACCCAGGATGTCATCAACCCGGCCACCGGCGAAGTGCTTGGCCAGTTGCCCCACGCCAGCGAGGCGGACCTGAACCACGCGCTGAAAGCGGCAGAGCGCGCGTTCCAGACCTGGAAGCACAGCTCCCCCATGGATCGCTCAGCCATCTTGCGCAAGGCAGGCGAACTATCGCGCGAACGCGCCCAGGAGATCGGCCTGAACCTGACGCGCGACCAGGGCAAGCCCTTGGCGGAGGCGGTTGGTGAAATCATCAGTTGCGCCGACCATTGCGACTGGCACGCCGAGGAATGCCGCCGCATCTACGGTCGGGTCATCCCGCCGCGCACCCCCGCCGTGCGCCAAATTGCCGTGCGCGAACCTATTGGCGTCTGCGCAGCTTTCACACCTTGGAATTTTCCTTACAACCAAGCTATCCGCAAGATCTGCGCTGCCATCGGCGCCGGTTGCACGATCATTCTGAAAGGCCCTGAAGATGCGCCCAGTGCCGTTATGGCGATCGGACGCATTTTCCACGACGCGGGACTTCCCAACGGCGTTCTGAATATCGTCTGGGGCGACCCGCCGAAAGTCTCCGACCACCTGATCCGCTCGCCGATTGTGCGCAAGGTATCGTTCACCGGTTCGGTGTCCGTGGGCAAGCAACTGGCCGCGCTGGCCGGCGCCCACATGAAGCGAATCACCATGGAACTGGGCGGCCATTCGCCGGTTCTCGTCTTTGACGACGCCAATATCGAAAAGGCGGCCCAGCAATTGGCTAAACTCAAGATCCGCAATGCGGGTCAGGTTTGCGTTTCGCCGACCCGCTTCTACGTACAAGAAAAGGCCTACGACCAGTTCCTCTCAGTTTTCCTTGACACCCTTAAGGGCATCAAGGTCGGCGACGGCACGGCCAAGGATACCGACATGGGACCACTGGCGCACCAGCGTCGTGTCGGCACCATGGCTTCGTTTGTCGAAGACGCACGCAAGGGCGGCGCGACCATTGAACTGGGTGGAGATGCGCTAGGTGGCCAAGGTTTTTTCTTCCCCCCTACTGTCGTGACCAATATCGGAGACGACGCACGCCTGATGACCGAAGAACCATTCGGACCGATCGCGCCTATCGTGCGTTTCTCGGATACCGACGAAGTCATCAAACGCGCAAACAGCCTGCCGTTCGGCCTCTCTTCTTACGTCTTCACGACGTCGCTGCAAACCGCAATCAAGGTTTCCAATGAACTGGAAGCCGGCATGGTGAATATCAACCATTTCGGTTCGGCATTGCCGGAAACCCCGTTCGGCGGCATCAAGGACAGCGGTATCGGCAGCGAAGGCGGCACCGAGACCTTCGAGGGCTACCTGGTGACCAAATTCATTACGCAAATTTAGAAATGACGACAGCGCTTTGCCCTTGACGGCAAATGCTTTTGCAACTTTAAAGAGAAATTTGAACGCTCGTTTGCACGAATTCTATGCCTGCATATTCAGTAAACAGCTATTGATTTTAAACAAACAAATTTACGAAACCTTGCTTGTAAGCAAGCTTTTCTTGAGGAGACGTGACAATGAAGTCAAAATTATTAAGTAATACCATATGCGCACTCCTATTAGCGGTGACACCACATATCGCTATGGCTGATGCCTATCCCGAGCAAGGTAAGACATTAAGTATCGTTGTTCCTTTTGGTCCAGGAGGGGCCGCAGACTCAATTGCCCGCCTGCTGGCAGAGAAGCTGCAGAAAAAATGGAAGGTAAACACTGTCGTTGAGAATAAGCCTGGCGGAGAATTTATGGTAGGTGCAGGTGCAGTTGCCAATGCCAAACCCGATGGCTACACCATGGGTTTATTTACGATGGGCATTATCCAAAGCCTGATTATTCGCCCCAAACAACAATATGATCCATTCAAGGATTTTGCGCCAATAGGTATGGTCGGTAAAACGCCCCTCTTGCTTCTTGTAAAAGGAAATTCACCTATAAAGACGTTCAAGGATTTGCAACATATCGCAACTGAGAAACCTGAATCACTTCAGTTTAGCTCATGCTGCACAGCGATGCTTTTTGCGGTGGAAATGCTTAAAAAAGATGCAGACCTGGCGGGTGAGCACATACCTTATAAAGGTAGCTCTCCATCTGTGATGGCTGTCATTTCGGGAGACACAAGTTTTACGGTAGATACGCCAATGGCCGCAAGAAGCTTCCTTGGTTCAGACGGACGTCTGCGAGCATTAGCCGTTATGTGGCGCGAACGTGTACCTAATCTGAAGGATATTCCAGATCTGAATGAGGTTGGCGTTCCCGGAAAATGGGAGCTGGATACCTGGTATGCAATGACGTTTCCTCGAAATACCCCAACGGCGATCGTTACGAAAGCCAACCAGGAACTGAACGAAATTCTTGCAATGCCTGATGTACAGAAAAAGCTTGAGGAGTTCTATATTTATGCAGATCCGATGTCAGCGGATGATCTTGCAAAACGAATGAAGAGTGATTTTGAGCGTTATTCAATTTTGGTAAAAGAAAATAATCTTCAGTTCGGACAATAGCAATAATTAAATTACTAATATTTACTTAAAGAGAATATCATGACGAAAAAAGATCAAGCCGATGATGATCTGCTAAAAGGGACGGCTGCAGAAATTATGTTGAAGGTCCTGGTAGAGGGAGGTGTAAAAGATATTTTCGCTTTGCCTGGAATTCAAAATGATGATTTGTTTGACGCCCTCTATAAAACGACTGGCTTACGAACAATTCACACCAGACATGAACAAGGTGCCGCCTACATGGCAGCCGGATATGCTATGACATCAGGCCAACCAGGAACCTACGCAGTAGTTCCGGGCCCAGGCTTTTTGAATACGACCGCAGCATTATCAACAGCCTATGGATGTTGTGCCCCTGTATTGGCTCTGGTAGGTCAAATAAAATCGTCTCTGATGGGGCGCATGACTGGACAACTGCATGAAATCCCTGATCAGCTTTCAGTCATGCAGCAATTTACCAGATGGACAGCCCAAATCAAAGCGCCGTCCCAAGCCGCGTGCATTGCCGCAGACGCTCTTTTTGAACTGACGAAAAAACCCTCCCGTCCCGTTGGGCTGGAATGCCCGATGGACGTTTGGGGGAAAGAAGGCGTCGCGCGTCGCCCTGCCATGCGAGAACACGAATGTGATGCTGTTGATTTCGATGCGGTGAAAAGAGCAGCTGAAATTCTGGGCTCTGCGAAAAGTCCCTTAATTGTTGTAGGTGGTGGAGCGCAAGACGCAAGCGCAGAGGTCAGAGAGCTTTCCACCATGTTACATGCGCCTGTTACCGCGAATCGCATGGGACAAGGGGTAGTCTCTGCCCGAGATCCTTTATGGGTGGATGCGGTTACCGGACATATTTTATGGGGGAAAGCCGATGTCGTCCTCGCCATCGGCACTCGCTTGCAACTACAACTGATGACATGGGGTGTGGACGACAAGCTGAAAGTGATACGTATTGACGCAGATCCTGACCAGTTAGAACGAATTCATGCGCCTACGGTAGGACTAGTTGGAGATGCAAAAACAATTCTGCGCGAATTGATAGAATCAATTCCGGCGGTTAACAACACCCACAGTCAGAGCAAAGAAATCGAACTCGCTCGCGCTTCGGGACAAAAGAAACTACAAACACTTGCCCCTCAAATTGAATATCTGAAGGCAATACGTAACGCACTGCCCGATGAAGGCATATTTGTAGACGATTTGACACAAATCAGTTACGTAAGTCGAGCCGCATTTCCCGTTTACCACCCTCGAACTTATATTTCCCCAGGCTATCAAGGAACCCTCGGATGGGGAACGTCCGCCGCTATTGGCGCACAAGTGGCCTGCCCTGATGTGCCGGTTGTTTCAGTGATCGGTGATGGAGGATTTATGTTTGGAGTACAAGAAATGGCAACCGCAGTTCAACATAACATCCCCTTCATCACTATCCTGGCGAATGACAATTCCTACGGAAACGTAATGCGCATTCAGGACAATAAATATGGAGGCCGACGCATCGGAAGCGAATTGCGCAATCCCGATTTTAAGAAACTGACCGACAGTTTTGGCGCACACTATCTTTTCGCGAAAACACCAGGTGAACTACAACACGCTTTAAAAAAAGCTATAAATATTAATGGTCCTGTCGTTATCGAAGTCCCGGTGTCATCAATGCCAGATCCTTGGAAGGTTTTGCAATATTCTTCGTCGAGGAGTTGATAAATTGCCCCTTGGAAAGTAGCGTCTTACCAGCGACAAACAGATGACTCGGGGAGAGACGAACATACATCTAAGCATTACAAATCAGGCATAAATCACATAATGTCAACGGCAACTCAACCTTGCCCCCTGGGAGGCACGAACAATTTCTCGGACTCCCAGGAGATGATCCATGTATTCATACGCACGTCCGGGGATTTTTTTGCTCTTAGTTATGATGATAGTGATCGAGAGAGCATTGAGCAGAAACGCTTATATTTAGCTGCTATTCTTGCTTGATCGATGAGCTTTTTCCATCGACTCTGCTCTGAAGCAATATATTTCTGAAAACTCACAGCGCCGTGGAATTCGTTTTGTAGTCCAAGTGCTAGAAGTTTGTCTTTGACATGCCGCTCTTCCAGGACGCGTTGGATATTCCAGACAGTTGCCTCACAACTGAATCAGTAGTGTTTAGGCGTGTGTCCTATTGGGAAATTGATAGTCACCTCCCCGTTGTGCTCACCGTCGGTGATCTTGACAACTAGACTGATTGACCCAGGGACATGATGCGTATACACAACTCCCTACAGAGACCATCCGTCGGCCTCAAGAAATGATATCCATATACTGAAATTACGGACAAATATAGGTCCGATTTCTTCTTTCAATATATATTCCAAGGTCTGTATGGAAGGTCAAAATCAGCAGACTACCAACCTGTCAGTCCTTGTCCCAGAGGTCCCGGTAAAACTGAATTCTCTCGGCGTCAGGCTCAATGCCGTAGGTCGAGAAAAAAAGATCATCATAACTCTGTCCAAAATTCCCTTCCCAACTGATACTGTAGGTCGCAATCGCCAAATCCGCCCACCGATCCGCAATACCTAGCCGACAAAGATCAACGTGTGCAGAAAACCCGCCCTGCCTGGTCAGCAGTGTGTTCGGCACACATGGATCCCCATGACAAACAACCAGGCGCTCCGGCTCCGGCACCGACGTCGTTCTTAGCCATGCACCCCGATAGGGGCAACTTTCCACCGGCAAAGCGTCGTGAAATCGGCGTAGTCCCGTCGCGATGGCACGCACGGCAACTTCCGCTTGGTCTCGCCATCGCTGGTCAACAGCAGGTATCGCGTCGATTGCCTCGGTGACCAGCCAGACCGCGCCATTTTGTTTGCCGCAGTCAATAACTCTGGGAACGGCCACGTACTGCCCCGCCCAGCGCAGCTTCTCGGACTCTGTAATGAGGTTCACATCCTCATATTCTGCCGGACTCAATTCCGCTGAAGACTGCCATTTGATGTAACGGGTTCCTTCCTTACCATGGAAACGAAACGTCAGGCCACCCAGTTCATTGCGCCAAACGAGCTCGACTCGATTTGTCCCCGCAATATCCAAAACTGAGTCCGGAATATTTACGATGTCGTCGGGAACATCTACCGTTAATCGTTCACGACTCATTTTTTCTCCCAAATGGCGTCAATGTCATTCGCGCTTCACCTCATGCTGGCGACATCTGCGCCGGCCGTGCCTCAGCCACCTGCGGATCATTCAACAGAATATCGGCAAACTCCCGTATGAGGCCCGTCTGTTCGCCTGAATCTACGCGCATTACCAAATGCAGCGTTCGTTCTGCCCAGACATCAGTCATGGGAAGCGCGACCAGCAGGCCCGGCGCAGTCGCCGCAATGGCAATGCTGGCGGGAACAATGGCAATACCCACTCCAGCCTCGACCATATAGAGCGCCGAATTGAAATTATGCACATGCACCCGTACTTTCATGGATTTTCCGGATAACCGCGCCTGGTTGGACAAGAACAGAAAGTTACTGCTTGCCTGTTGTACGGACACCAGATCATGATCCAGAATTTCTTCGAAAGAGGTGTCTGACATACCGGCCAAGGGGTGATCCCGCGGGACCACACAAACCAGTCTATCTTGCGCGTACAGATGGCGTTCCAGACTGGGTAGCTGATCGAGATCGGCGCCAATCCCGATATCGGCCACGCCCTCCTCGATTGCATGACTGATTTTCAGGCTTTCTTTCTCATTCAGATCCACATTAATACCGGTATTACCCGTCAGAAATCTGGCAAGGCTGGGAATCAGAAAACCATTAAGCGAACTGCTGTTGGCAAGCACCCTGATCGAACCGCGCAAATTGCCGGAATACTCATTGAGTTCAGTGTGCATCAGCTCAACACTTGCCAATAGCTTCTTCGCATGACGGGCCAAAACCTCTCCCGCAGGCGTTGTTATCATGCCTTTTGAGGTCCGCACAAATAGCCCGCTGCCCACTGTATATTCCAGATTCTTCAAGCGGTAGCTGGCGGACGAGGCCGTCATGTGCATTTGGGCAGCCCCCACCGAAAGGTTCTGGGCCTGAACAATCGCAAGAAAGAGCTTCAGATCTTTGAGTTCGTAGCGCAAATTATGTGTTCCGTAGATCGTGACGCAAACAGCTAAGCGGCGAATAATAAATTATTTAATAGATAATTTTCGTCCGAACGGCAAAACCTGGTCTCTGCATGCAAAGACCAGGATTAAAAATGATGATTGTCATATTTTAGCGATACATCACTCAATCACCATGCTACCGTTACTGCTGTAAGTGTAATTTATTTTTTGCTTACTGTTGGCTACACGCACATAGACTGCTTTAACCATCCAAAGACTGCCCTGGACAGTCGACATTGATGGATGGCTTGTTAACTGGACTTCTGTTTTGCCTTAATAAACTCGCCCATGTACTTCTGCGGCTCGCCCGTGTTGAATGCCTGCGCAAACTCACGCACACCATTCAGAATGGATGTTTCGAGAGGCTCGTTTTCCCATTCGCGCAACAGACGTTTCTGCTGAGCCAACGCGGCAGGCGCCAGCCCAGCCAGCATACCGGCCACGCGAGTGACCTCTTCATCCAGTTCAGCCAGTGGCACGACACTGTCGAACAGCCCCCAATTCAATGCCTTGTCAGCCGCCACAATTTCGCCGGTCAATAACATCCAGTTGGAACGAGCCGTCCCGATTAACCGGGGAAGGAGCGCGGCCTGGATAATGGAGGGGATACCAACCTTGACCTCGGGCATCCCCATTTTTGCTGCATCGGCTCCGATGCGCAAGTCGCACGCGAGTGCAAACTCCATGCCCCCGCCAAGGCACCAGCCGGGAATCCTGGCAATCACAGGCTTGGGCAGCAGCCGCACTGCATCGGATAACTTGCGTAAACCATCAATGAATATCTCGGCACGTTGCATGTCGAAATGTGCCATTTCCTTGATATCGGCACCGGCGATAAACGCCCGATCGCCCTCCCCGCGCACCACCAGCACACGAATGTCATCTCGTTCAGCCACATGGCCTAGTGCATCAGTCAGGGCGCCAATAACAGGCGTGCCCAGAATATTCAATTTTCCAGCATTCTGAATGCATAGTGTCCCGATGCCGTTATCGTCTACTGACAGATCGCAGTACTCAGAATTCGCATTTGTGTTCATTATTCACCTCAAAGTTTTTCAAAACCGATATCCTGCACAACGTCTTGCCATCTTTTATTGGACTCCTCAATAAGTTGCTTGAATTCCTCGGGAGACGTGTGGTCGGGTATGCCGCCCTGCTTTTCGATCAGGTCGATCACCTTGGGATCGGCCAGTGTCTCGCCTACGGCTTTATTAAGGGTGCTGAGCACATCAGCTGGAATGTTGGCCGGCGCTGCAATGCCGAACCAGGACGGCGTATTCAACTGGGGATAACCCACTTCGGCATAAGTGGGCACATCGGGCAGGCTCTTTACCCGGGTGGGCGCCGCGACAGCCAGCGGACGGAACGCGCCAGCCTCGATTTGGCCGGTTGATGATGGAAGATTGTCAAAAACAACCTGGATTTGATTACCCAGAAGCGCAGTCAACGCAGGTCCAAGCCCGTTGTACGGAACATGAAGCATATCGGTGCCGGTCTCGCTCAGGAAACGCTCTCCGAATAAATGGCTGTACCCCCCTAATCCCGATGAGCCAAAAGAGAACTTTCCCGGTTCTGCCTTCAGGGCAGCGAGCAATTGCTGAAAAGTCTTAATATCAGATTTGGCATTGACATCTAGCACCCCGGGCACATTAACCAGATTGCTGATGGGCGTAAAGTCCTTCACGGGATCGTATTGCTGCTTGCTTTGTACGCTAGGATTCACAGCGTGCGAGCTTTCGACAGCCATGACAAGTGTGTATCCGTCAGGCTTTTGCCTCGCACCGTAGGCGCTACCCACCGCTCCTCCGGCCCCGGGCTTATTGACCACCACCACGGACTGCGCCAGCACGTCGCTCAGTTTTGCCGCGACGATACGTGCAATCAAGTCTGTTGTTCCTCCTGGCGCATACGGGACAATGAGCTCAACAGTACGATCAGGATATTGCGCAGCGGCAATGCTGGACAATGAAAACAGGCATGCCGCGGCACAAACTTTAAAGTTTTTATGCATTTTTTATCACTCAATATGTGTATTCAGACATCCAAGCACCAACTCAGTATGCTCGCCCAGTAACGGCGGAGCGTCAGGGTTAGTGCCGGCCTGCGGATTTCCGGCCAACATGGGATTCTTGACCAGGTTGATTTCACCCAGCTTGGGATGAATCGTTTTTTGAAGCATTAGGCGATGCCGGACCTGTTCATCCTGAAACACCTCCTCCAGCGAATTGACCGCCCCCCAGGATATGCCCAGCGTATCCAGCGCGTCGGTCCAGAACTGGCGCGGCTTTGCGCCCAGTATTTCATTCAGGATTTGTCGCAGTACAGATAAATTGTTTATCCTGCCGCTGTTAGTCCTGAACCGCTCATCCTGCGCCAGCCCGGGCTGGCCGCAGAAATCGCAAAAGCGCGCAAACTGCGTATCGTTACCGATAGCCAGAATGAAAAAACCATCGCTTGCCCGGAAAACTTCATAAGGGGCCAGATTGGGATGCGCGTTGCCTGTGCGCTGCGGGCTTTTACCCGACACCAGGAAATTGGCCGCCTGATTGGCGTTCATGGCGACAGCGACATCAAGCAGCGCCAAATCCAGCCAGGCGCCTTGCCCCGTCTGCGTGCGCTGAAACAGGGCCGCCAGGATTGCGGACGTCGCATACATGCCGGTTGTGATATCCACAACGGCAACACCCGTGCGCAAAGGCCCGGCACCTGGCTCGCCATCAGCCCGACCTGTATAGCTCATTAACCCGCCCAGGCCCTGGAAAATATAGTCATAGCCTGGTCGATGCGCCTTGGGGCCCGTTTGTCCGTAACCTGTGATGGACGCATAAACCAGACGCGGATTCACGGTCTTGATACTGTGGTAATCCAATCCGTACTTCTTCAACGTACCAACACGAAAGTTTTCAACCAGCACGTCGGCGTCACGAATAAGCGCCAGCAACGTCTGCCTGTCGGCTTCCTGCGTAAAGTCCAGTGCAACCGATTTCTTGCCGCGATTGCAGCTCATGAAATAGGCGGACATGCTATCGCCATCGGCGGATTCCAGATAAGGCGGTCCCCATCCGCGCGTGTCGTCTCCACTGCCCGGTCGTTCAATTTTGACGATTTCCGCACCCAGGTCTGCAAGATTCTGAGTGCACCACGGCCCGGCCAGTATGCGCGATAGATCTACTACTTTTATGCCCTTCAGTGCCGAACCCAACATGTGTATGCCTTCTTCTACAATATGGAAGAAAGTCTATGATGGAATCAAAAGTATATCCAGTTGAAGTATTTGATCGCGGCGTTCGAAATTATTCAAGGCAAGACGAATAATCCGGCTCTACGCTGCCCGCATCAGGAAAGTATGCTTCGCAGCACCCTGACAAACGACGGCAACGATTTCGATACGGAAAAATTCGGATCAATGGCCTTTCTTGCGATCAACCCGTCCATCAGCGCAAAAATATAAAGGGTGGCCTCGCGCGAACGGATACCCGGGCGGAACTCTCCATTGCTCACACCCTGATCAATAATACGTGCAATGCCTTTACGCATGGCCTTATCGCTTTCCACAAACGTCTCCCGCAGCTTTGGGTTGCGAGCCGATTCGGCCAGAATTTCCACCCACAGGTTATGCGTCACCGGATACCCAACATCACTGATGCAGGACACGACCAGGTCACACAACCTCTGAAAGTGCGACGTTGTATAATCTTGGCCCTGTTTTTCCAGTGCCGAGTGCTGCTCTTCCAACACAATGGCGGCAATCAGATCGTCCTTGCTTTTGAAGTAGGTATACATCGCTCCCTGACTGATCCCAGCGCGGGCAGCGATTTCCTTGACACTGGTCGCGCTGAATCCTCTTTCCGAGAAACAGCAGGCAGCAGCCTTAATCAGCTTCTGGAATGTCTCGGTGTCCTTCTGCATTATTCATTCCTGTAAAAACAGGCGGTTTTATGCCGCCCGTGCACCTATCAACTTGACTCTCCCTCATGAGACAATAACGGCAATTGTGCAAGCATTGTCCTGAGATTGACCGCATCCCATGGCAGGTGCTCGGCGAGGGTCAGCCCCACTACTTTTTTCTTTGATGCGACCTGTCGGATAAGTTGCAGTACATCGGAGATGTCCAGTTTACCTTCTGCCACATTGCCAAAGTCGTCCTGCCCCCTGCCTGGACGGGCGAACAGAACCGAGCGGAAATGAGCAGGATCCAGCACGTCAAGGTCAAAGTGAATGGCCAGCACTTCGATGCAGCTTTCATCGAGCCATTGCATCACTGGCTCTGCTCCCTCCCGAACCGCTTCAGGCGCACATGTCCGGATGCCATGACGAGCGATGAACGCTGCCTCATGTGGCAACGGGCTGTGAATACCGGCGATCATAACATTCCGCGGGCTGATCGGACGACTCACGAATCGGGTCAGATCGGGGTCGCCCTGCCCCATGAGCGTGCCAAGAACGTGCGCATGCGCATTACTGTACTGCTCCGGGTTCTGGACGTCCGGATGCGAATCAATCCATAGAACACCCAGTTTATCGCCATATCGCTCGCTAAGCCAGGCAAAAGGCGCAAGCGAAACCAGACAGTCTCCGCCCAGAACAACAACCGAATCAGGTTGTCGGCGCTGGACAATATCCTGCGCGGCCTGGGTCTGCCTGACCAGAACACTGCGGCCGCGCATCTTGTTTTCCACTGGCAGTGCGACGTTGCCTGAGGGTTCGACGGGCACTTCTTCCACCGGTCCGGTGGGCTCGGGCGCAAGCCACGCAAGCAATTTGGAACCCAGATAATAAGGAGGATTGTCTCCGCCTTGCCACAAGGGGAAAATTAGCCGCAAACTTTTTTCGTCAAACTTGGTCATAGTGTCACTCTTAAATATCGGGGAAAGGCCCATTCACACGCATATTGGAACGCATTAATGAATGAACGATCATTCATTTTAGCAAAAAAAACTTGAATATGAATTCGGTTTATGCATTCACGCGCTTAACGGCGTCGTCCGTATGAGCAGATAACACAATTTGCTTTTATCAAAGCCATCGTTTGCCATCACAAAAATAGCAACATCTACTAGGACATTAAAAAAATTGCCGGCAGGCCGGTTATTCTTTTAAGCAGAGCGCGCAAACACAACTGGCGATGCGCTCTCATGTACCATAGTATCAATTTAATTTGAGCACATACTTCCCCCGCCCTTTGCCACTGGCAAGCACGCGCAAGGGCTCTGCAAAGCGCTCCAATGGCAAGACTTCGGTAATCAGCGGTCGCAACGCACCGGTGGCATGCATAGCGTATAAATGCTGTTGTACGTCCTTGACTTTTTCAGGCTGGCGATCACGATAATCGCTCCATTGCAACCCGCATACCGAAATATTTTTCACCAGCAAATAATTCACTTTCAGCGTGGGAATCCGGCCCGCAGCAAACCCGATACACACCACCCGCCCGCACCACGCGACAGCCCGGATGGCGGCATCGAAAATATCGTCGCCCAGCGGGTCCAGTACCACGTCCGCGCCATGACCGTTCGTGCACGCGAACACCTGCTCCCTGAGCGAATCGCGCAGATTGGGCGTCGTCAGATCGATAACGTGATCGGCGCCCAGCGCACGCGCTGCCTCGGCCTGTTCTTCACCAGCCACACCGGCCAATGCAATACCACCCAACGCCTTGACCAGCTGAATGGCAGCGCCCCCGACACCACCAGCCGCGCCATTAACCAGTACGAGTTCGCCCGACTTGAACTGACCGCGCTCGACCAGTGCAAAGTACGCAGTCTGGTAAACAAGACCCATGCCCGCAGCATCGCAATCGGACAGCGTGTCAGGCAGCACAGAGCAGGACGCTGCCGGTGCAATCACGCGTTGAGCAAACGCGCCGTATTCAACCTGCGCCACCACCCGTTCGCCGACACGTGGCTGCTGCACGCCCGGCCCCACGGCGATAACGGTGCCGGCCGCGTCTTTACCCGGCACAAAGGGGCGCGCCGGCAGGTTCTGGTACTTACCCGTCATGACCAGAATGTCTGGAAAATTAACTCCCGCGTGGGTTGCATCGATCAGAACCTCACCCTCCCCCGGGGTCGGTTCCGCGATCTCTTCTACCGGCAAGTCTTCCGGTTCGGCAAATTCATGAATAAGGACGGCTTTCATTTGTGATTTCCTTTTTTTGTGATATTTAAAATATCGCGTGTATGCTCCCCAAGCGCAGGCGCGGCAACACGCGTCTGTGCTGACCTGAAGGCTGCGCAGACCGGCACGGGCAGCGCCGGCATGGACCGGCCCAGATGATTTTCCACCTCCCGGTCAAACAACCCTCTTGCCTTGAAATGCGGGTCTTCAACAGCCTGCTCAAGATTCACCACTTCCGACACACATACGTCATGCCCCTCAAAACACTGCAACCAATGCGAAGCCGGTTGTGATGCAATCACACGTGCGATTTCGCTTTTGACCTGTTCTGCATCGGTATTATCCAGCAGCGCCGGCAGCCCGATCAGCGTCAGGAAGGTCTGCCAGAACCGGTCTTCGAGCGGCGCCGCCGACAGGTAGCGTCCGTCACTCGTGCGATAGATCGCATAGCGTGCAGAGCCGCCCGTCACCAGTTCCTTGCCGGGCTGCGGCCAGTGACCCTGGCTCCAGCCATTGCCCAGTCCCCAATACATCAGGGTAAACAGATTGTCCGTCATGGAGATATCAAGATGCTGTCCTTTACCGTCAACATCGCGCTGGCGCAGGGCGAGCAGAATATTGACAACGGCAGGATAGGTGCCGCCGGCCAAGTCACCCGTCAGCGCGGGCGGCACCGGAGGCGCTCCATCGGCGCCGGCAGACAGCGCCAGCATGCCGGTTTCCGCCTGAAAATTCAGATCATGGGACGCGCGTAATGCCTTGGGTCCATGCTGACCATACGTCGTAATGGAGCAATAGATCAGCTTCGGATTGATCTTCGAGAGCGTCTCATAATCCAGGCCAAGCCGCTGCATGACGCCGGGCCGGAACTGCTCGACCACCACGTCGGCATCCCTGACCAGTGCCAGAACGGCCTGTCTGTCGGACTCCGCTTTCAGATCCAGGCAGACCGAGCGCTTGCCCCGGTTCAGCATTATGAAATTAACGCTGTCTTCATCAAAACGGGGGGCATAGCTGCGCATTTCATCACCGCTGGCGCGCTCCAGTTTGATGACATCGGCGCCCGCTTCGGCCAGAATCAAGGTACACATGGGTCCGGGCAGCAGCGTGCTGAAGTCCAGAACCCGAATACCTGCAAGAGGTTGTGTCATTGCTGTTCCTGTTGATGGCGAGCCCAGGCCACCTGCGCGCGCCTTGCTGGAGCATAAGGAGCTTCTCCCAGTGCTTCATAGAGTTGTCGGGTCACGCGGTAATGATGATGCAGACCGGTTCGATTCAGCAACGAGAGGGGACCTTCAGGATACCCGAGGCCCAGACAAAGTGTCTGATCCATATCGGATGCCGTGGCCAGCCCTTCGTCCAGTCGGCGCAACACCGCGTTGTAGTAGGGTCGCAGCAGTCGATTCAGAATCCGTCCCGGAAAGTCGTTACATACCACCACAACCAGACCAGCCGCTTCAAATGCCGCACGAACGGCATCAAGCGCCGTCGTATCGGTAAAGGGTTTTTTGACCAGTTCCACCAGATTGGTGGGCGCGTCATCCCCCAGTCGAAAGCGCGCAAAGCCCACCACGTTCGATGGCCCCGTGTCCTCACCCGTGTATACACCCAGACATTCGGTGTCGAGTTCAATGGCCACAAAGGCTTTATCGCTTATGCGCACCCTTTCCTGCTGCCACAACTGCGCGAGCTGGTCCCCGATGAGGAAAAGACCCTCATTCTGTTCCGCGCCCTTGCCCGACGCTGCGTTGACGAACCCATCGGGCTCGGGAAAAGAACGGCTCTGGCCTTGCTCAATGATCTGATAACTCATGCTCATGCTCCAAAAATTTTGTTGTTGTCATAGACATGGAAACCGGCACCGGATTTTCGGCCCAGCTTGCCGGCACCGATCATGCGTTTGACCAGCGGCGGGCAAGCTGCCCGTGGCTCATGGGTCAGGTCGTGCATCGCCTCGGCCAACAGTTTTTGCGTATCCATGCCGACCATATCAAGCAATTCCAATGGTCCCAAGGGATAGCCAAGCGCGGTCTTGACCGCCAGATCAATATCCGCAGGTTCCGCGACACCCTGGTCCACCATGTTGATGACATCGTTATGCCATGGAATCAGGAAGTAATTGAGAATGAAGCCAGGCATGTCGCGGGTCTTGACCGGTTTCTGACCGAGCTGCTCGCAAAACGCCCAAGCCGTGTCGAAAGTATCTTCGGAAGTCACCAATCCGGGAGACATTTCGACCAACTTCATCAATTGGGCCGGCAGGCAAAAATGCATGCCGACCACCCGATCGGCACGACCGCTGCCACCGGCGATTTCCGTGATGGAAATGGTGGAGGTGTTGGTGGCAAAAATCGTGTGGGGCGGGCATACTTTGTCCAGTTTTGAGAACAACGTGTGTTTGACGGCCAGATCTTCGAACACCGCTTCGATGACCAAATCACATTCGGCCATATCGTCTACCTGGGTGGTCCCATGCCAATTGGCCATGATCGCTTCATCCTGCCCGGCCTTCAGCTTTCCCCTGGCCACAGACTTGGTCAGGAAAGCGGCGGCCTGATCACGCGCACGCGCCAGCGCGTCTTCTCGCGTATCCAGCACGATTGTCTTGAATCCCGCCCGGGCGATCACAATCGCAATACCAGTGCCCATCGTTCCACTGCCGACGACACCGACTGTTTTAATGTTGCTCATTTTTTTTCCTTTTTCAAAAAGCTGCGGCCGATCAATTGTCTGTGGATCTGGTTGGTGCCTTCCCATATTTGGGTGATCTTCGCGTCACGCATCAGGCGTTCGACACGAAAATCCTGACAATATCCATAGCCGCCATGCAACTGAACGGCATCGGTGGTGATCCGCATCGCCAGATCTGTCGCCTTTAATTTCAATATGGATGCTTCGATACCCATGTCATCCACGCCCTGATCCACCAGCCCCGCCACATGCCACAGCCAGTTTTCGCAGACGGCCAGCTCTGAGGCCAGATCGGCCAGCATGAACTGAATCCCCTGAAACTCCAGAATGCGACGGCCGGACTGACGCCGGTCGTTGATATAAGCGACGGCGTCTTCAAACGCTGCGCGCGCAATACCCAGCGCATGCGCGGCAACGCTCGGACGCGATTTGTTCAGGGAACCGAGCAGCACCGGCAGGCCCTTGCCTGCCGTCGCGAGCACATTGCTACGTGGTACACGGCAGCCCTCAAAGGACAGCGACGCCGTACCGGATGCGCGGGTACCCATTTTGTGTTCCGTGCCGGTCACGGTCAGACCCGGCGTGCCTTTTTCGATAATCAGCGCACCGATCGCGTCCTTGGCATTTTCCGTACCGGCCCACTTGCCGAATACCACATAGACATCGGCAACATCACCGTTACTGATGAATATCTTTTGACCATCAACGACGATCTCATCGCCCTCTTCGCGAAACTGCGTTCTCATGCCGGTCGCATCCGAACCCGCCGACGCTTCGGTAATCACCAGCGACGCCAGCCCGCCCTCGACAATGCGGGGCAGAATGCGCGATTTAAGCGCTTCCGAACCATACTGAATGACCGGTTTGATCGCGTGAAAATTGGTTGCCCAGATAATGCCGGTGGCAGCGCACGCTTTTGAAATCTCCCGTACACACGCCAGATAGCACCGGTATGACAAAGGCATGCCGCCGTATTCTTCAGGAATGAACATGCTGTTCAGGCCCAGCTCGTTGATCTCCTTGATGTTGTCCCAGGGAAACGCGCTTTCGCGGTCATAAGCAGCCGCGCGGGGCGCGATTTTGGTCGTGGCCAGTGTGCGTACCGAATCGAGCAGCATGCGCTCTTCGTCCAGGAAAGTTTGACTTTCATCCAGGCGTTCTAAAATATTCACAGCAACTCCTTCGAATTTTCGTATTCAAGTTCCACCAAATCGGTCATAGCGCCACGCTTTGAGCGCCGTCGATATAGATGGTCTCTCCGCTCATGAACCCCATGCCTTCCTGGAAAAGCGATGCAACCAGCGCGGCGACATCGTTGGCCTCTCCCGGATTTTTTCCGGGAATCCGTTTTTCGAGATAGGCACGCAGCGGCCCGCTTTCCATCGCCTCGCGGTTCAGGTCGGTTGAAATATAGCCGGGCGCCACATTCATCACCCGGATTCCATCGCGAGCCCACTCGACCGCAAGACACCGGGTAATGGCCCCGACGGCGGCCTTTGACGCGCAATACGAGACGTTACGTTTGACGCCCATTTTGTCGTAGAAGGACCCGATATTGACGATCCGGCCGCCGCCGTTTTCAGCCAGCAGCGGATGCACAATCTGGCAGCTTCGCAGAACCGACACTGCGTTAATGTCCATCAATCTGCGAAATTCATCCATCTGCAAATCGATCGTCGGTCCCTCGGTGTGCAGGCCCGCATTATTCACCAGACCCCAGACGGGAACCCCGATCTTCTCCTGCAGGCTGGTCATGGCCGCTTTGAGCGCCTCGCCATCAGTCACATCGCAGCCGATCGGATGCAGACGCGCAGCAATCTCCTCAGACATGTCCTGGACGGAAGGCCTGTCGCCGGACCGTGACAGGCATCCCACCTCAAAGCCATTTTTGGCCAATTCGTAAGCGATCACCGCGCCGATGCCGCGACTCGCACCGGTCACGTAAATAAGTTTTCGGTTCATGTTTTAACAATCCTTGAATGTGGGTGTGCGTTTACTTAGAAAGGCATCCAGTCCCTCGGCGGCATCATCCGTTCGATATGACAGCGTCGATAAATCCCGTTCCAGACGCAGGCCATCGGCCAGGCTGACCCGGCCACCCCGTTGCACCGCTTCACGCGCAAAATAAAGCGCACACAGGCTATGCTTCAGAATCGGCTCAAGGAAACGCTTGCCCATTTCAAAAGGCGTGCCTTCGCTGTCGATCCGGTTGACCAGGCCCGTTTGCAACCCTTCTTCTGCCGCCACGGTCCGGCCAGACATAATCATGTCCAGCGCACGGCCTTCGCCGACCAGCCGCGGCAAACGCTGCGTCCCGCCGTAACCGGGAATCAGCCCCAGCTTGACTTCCGGCAGCCCCATGCGGGCGCGTTCGGTGGCGACCCGGAACGTGCAGGACAGCGCCAGCTCCAGGCCACCGCCGAATGCATAGCCGTGAATCACCGCAATCGACGGAATCTTCAGATCTGCAATTTGATCGAACACCGCCTGTCCCATGGCTGCGCCATCAAGCTCGTCCATCAGCTTGCGATTCATCAATTCTGCAATATCGGCACCGGCACAAAACGCCTTCTCACCGGCGCCGGTAATGACCAGCGCCCGGGCATCCGAGTCGGCAACCCTGGCCAACGCCTCGCTCACTTCCTTTAATACGCTGAATGAAAGCGCATTGAGCACCTCCGGGCGATTGAGGGTGAGATGGGCAAATTCGCCTTCAAATTCCAGTCCGACTGTCATACTGATGCTCCCGTATTATTGGCTGTTGCGGGCCGTTTCCACCGTACGGCTTGCGGCTCGATCCGCCCTTCCTTTTGCCACACGATCAATTCACGCTTGAGAATTTTTCCGCTGGGGGTCAACGGAAATGTATCCATTTCAATGAAATATTCCGGCATATCGTATTTCGACAGCCCCGCATCATGCAGATGCTGCAAGACATCCTTCGCGTCCATGTGTTGTCCGGGCGCGCAGATAATGGCCAGACATACTTTCTCGCCCAGACGCTCATCGGGTATCGGGAAGGCGGCCGACTTTACAATGTTAGGGTGTCGATGCGCCAGGTCTTCAATCTGTGACGGATAAATATTATGACCGCCGCGAATGATCAGATCTTTTTTGCGACCAATGACATGCAGACAGCCATTTTCATCGAGCCTGCCCAGATCGCCGCTCAGAAACCAGCCCGACGCATTGAACGAACTTTCGGTCGCATCCTGATTGTCATAATAACCAAGCGTTAACACCCCACCCCTGCCGCCGATCTCGCCGGTTTCTCCTGGCGCCACCTCCACATCCGGGTCATCCTGTCTGAAAATCCGGATTTCATAACCCTTGCAGGCACGTCCGCAAGTCGCAACGATCGTGCTGCTATCGTCCGTGGGCAGCGTGTACTGGTGTGAGCCGTTTTCGGTCATGCCATATACGTTTTGCGGCTTGACGCCCAGGTCCAGGAAACGCTTGGCCACTTCCCGGGGAATCGGGGCGCCCGCCATATAGAAAACACTGACATTGCCCAGCCGACTCAGGCCGCGCTCCCGCAACTGGCCCAGCATATCCATGCCATGCGTGGGTACACCCATAATATAGGTCGCGCCGCACTCAAGTGCCCAGTCCAGGGCCGTGCGACCGGCAGCGGGGTTATGCAAAACCAGCTCCATGCCGGCCACCAGGACCTGTTCCAGTGCGACCGTACCGATGTGATGGCTCATCGGGCTGAGAGCCAGCAGGATGGTAGACGCGTCGTACTTCCAGTCGGCCACCAGCGCTCTACCATTGGCCAGCAGGGTGTTGTCACTGTGCATGACGCCTTTGGGCTCGCCCGTCGTACCCGATGTGAAAGCCAGATACACAATTTTGTCCGGGTCAAGTACCGGGGCGCTGGTGATATTCGCACCACCGGTATGATCCGGAAAAGGCAGTGCTCCCACCGGCATCGCGTCCTCGCCCGGGTCATCTCCCTGGGGCAGCAGTGCGTATATTTGCTTGAGGGTGGGGATAGCTTTGGATTCTTCGAAAATAGAGTACTGGTCTGAATCGGCGCCATAGCCGGGCTGGGCAAACAGCGCCTTGCAGCGAATCCGCGTCAATAACTTGACGATCTCGGCATTGGTGTAATTCTGATGCAGCGAAGGACAACAGACATAGCCATTGCGTGAACATGCCAGAAAAATCAGGACGGCCTCAATGCGATTGGGCAGCCAGATCGCCACCCGATCACCCTGGCGCAGACCTTGCTGATAGAGCGTATGCGCAATCGCATCCACACTTGCGAGTACTTCCCGCCAGGTCAGGCGCCGGTATGGATCGCGCAGGGCACATACATTGGGCCGCATGCGGGCGTTTTCCCGCGTCAGGGTGTATAGCGTATCCTGGTGCCACACACCGCTCAAATAGTTTTCCCTTGCGGTCTGTGGGTCATGTAAAGTCAAGATGGTACTCATGACTGTCCTTCTTCAATATGATTCATAAATGGGTTTCATCGCTTTCTATATGACACCCGTGTTTCTTAACTGTCCGATTTCAGCAGACGACAACTGCAGCATACCGGCCAGAATCGCGTCTGTGTCCTCACCCAGCATGGGCGGCGCCTTGCGATGTACCGCTGTTTTGCCATCAATCGCAATACCCAGGCCCACCTGAGGCACAAAGCCGCCGGCAGACGGCGCCTGGTAAAGAAATTTCTGCTGCAAGAGTTCATCATCCTGCGCAACATCATCCAGTCTGTTGATCGGTCCGGCAGGAATTCTGTGCTCGCCGAAAATGGCCAGCCATTCGTCCCTGGACTTGCTGCGCAAGAGCGCATCAATTTTTTTCACAATCTCCTCACGATGAACCCGACGATCCTTATTGGACCCATACTTGGGATCCGCGCCCACCTCGGGCTGGCCGACTGCGGCCCAAAAGCGACGCCAAATACCGTCATTACCCAGGCCAAGAGAAATCTGTTTGTCCGCGGTTTCAAATACCTGATAAATCGCAATCACCGAATCCTTGCCACCGGAGCGGCTGGGCAACTCGTTTGAACTCAGATAGGAAACCAGGCGCGGCGTCATGAACCGGGTCATGCTTGCCTGCATGGAAACATCAATCTGCATGCCCTTGCCTGTACTGGAACGTGCCGCGTAGGCCGCCAGCACGGCCATTGCAACATCCTGGCCGGCAAGCAGGTCGGCCGCCGGCGTCCCCACTTTCTGTGGATCGTTCTCTGCTTCTCCAGTCAGGTCCATTACGCCGGAATATCCTTCGGCAATCAGGTCATAACACGGCAGATCGCCGCGTTTGCCCTGCAAACCGAAACCCGTAAGCGAAGCATGAATCAACCGCGGAAAGCGTGCTTCCAGACGCTGGTAATCCAGCCCCAGTTTTTTCTGTATTCGATCTGTCATATTGAGCACCAGCACATCTGTCTGCGCCAGTAATTTCTCCAGCACCTCCCGGCCTTCCGGTCGGGTCAGATCCAGCGCCAGGCTCTGTTTATTACGATTGACACTCAGGAACCAGGGAGATTCCCCATGAAGAAACGGCGGCCCCCAGTGCCGTGCATCGTCTCCCGTTCCCGGTTTCTCCACTTTAATCACAGATGCCCCGAGGTCCGCAAGCAACTGCGTACTGTATGGCCCCGCAATGGACGTACTCAAGTCAACGACACGCATTCCTTTTAACAATGCGTGTCCTTCCGTCTCTTCCATCTTCAGCAGTTTAGTGAATGGAGCATCTTCCTGATATTGCAACATCGATATCACCTTGTCGTTATTTTCATAACCTTGCATAAGCACGATTCATGCCAGAAATTTATTGCTAGGATTCCGGGGGAGGGAGTGGTAAAGTGTCCTCAAATGGCGCACTGTGTTTAGAGCAAAGACATGTATTCAGTTAACAAAAAAACAAACTCCGGCACCCGCAGCGGTGTTCTTGTTCTCAGTATTGATGGGGTGGCCGTTTTTGCGGCCGGCACCGGCCAGGATAGCCATGTGCAGGAAAAACTCGGCACGCTGTGGAAAAACCGCGACTTGCGACCGCTGCCCGCCATGTTCACTCTCAAAGGAACCAGTGAGCCCATCACGGTACTGTCATTTGCTGCGGCGGCAACCGGCTGTTTTGTGCTGTATCGCCACGACGGGGGTGATCCGCTGTACGAATTTGTCAGCAGTGTCGACTTCTCTGCGGACATCCTGCGGCATTTCGTGACGGACCCCTATGAGGCCATCACGGTCGTTGACCACGAGGCCCGTGTTCGCTACATGAGTCCGGTTCATGAGAAATTTTTCGGTATTCAACGCGGCGACGCTTCGGGCGCAGACGTCAATACCATCATTGAAAACAGCCGGCTTGCGGCGGTTCTGCGCTCCGGCAAAACCGAAGTCGGCCAGATACAGACCATGCGGGGAAAAAGCCGGGTCGTCAGCCGCACACCGATTACCAATCCCGAAGGACAGATTGTCGGCGCCATCGGACAGGTCATGTTCAAAAGCCCGGCTGCTGTGGAAACACTCAGCGCAGAAATCAAGCGCTTGCGTCAGGAAATCAACTTCTACGAACGTGAATTGCCCCGCATGCGGGAAGCCGGCCCCGGTCTGGAATTCATTATCGGTCAGAGTGAAGCCGTCAGAAAACTCAAGGAGCGCATCGAAAAAGTGGCGCCACTGGACGTCTCGGTCCTGCTGGTGGGCGAAAGCGGCGTTGGCAAGGATCTCGTGGCACACGCCATACATCAGCTAAGTCGTCGCAGAATCAAGGACATGGTGCTGGTCAATGCCGCCGCCATCCCGGGCAACCTGGTCGAAGCAGAGCTGTTCGGCTATGATGGCGGCGCATTTACCGGTGCAGAGAAACGCGGACGCACGGGCAAGTTCGAAGAAGCAGATCACACCACCCTGTTTCTGGATGAAATCGGCGATATGCCCCTGGACATTCAGGTCAAGGTGTTACGCACGCTACAGGATGGCAGTTTTCAACGCGTCGGCAGCAGCACGCAGCGTCGCTCGGATTTTCGCCTGATATCCGCCAGCAACCGGGATTTCCAGCGCATGCTGGCCAGCAATGACTTTCGCCTGGACCTCTTTTATCGAATAAGTGCCGTCACGATACGCGTTCCGCCTCTGCGCGAGCGACTGGAGGATGTCCCACTGCTGGCGACCGCCTTTCTGGAACGGTTCATGCGTCGCCATCAGATCCAGGACAAGTATTTCGGGCCGGGCGTCATTGAATACCTGCAATCGCTGCCCTGGCCGGGCAATATCCGCCAATTGCAGCATACGATTGAACGGGCCGTCATTTTCTCTGAACGAAACGAGATAAGCTGTGACGATTGCGATGTGCCGCTGGAACTGGGAACGGGAATCGTACTGGAAGGTATAGACGATCCGTTTTCCGACGATCACACCACGCCACCCTCTTCAGGACGACCTGTCGCTGTGCGCAAGGCCAAAGCCCAGGTTGAAACAGACATGATTCTGGACGCGCTGCGAAGATTCGAAGGCAATAAAAAAAAGGCAGCCGAGTATCTGGGTATCTCGCGCTCGCACCTGTACAAAAAACTGAGCGAACTCGACCCAGGCCTTTGAGCAGCGACACCGATCTCACAAAATCCCGGCTGCCCGCTCGCCGCTTTGCTTGCGGCGAGTGAACTCAAAAAAGACACCGAAGACACTAAAGACACTGACGCGCTGACGTGAGGACAGCGGGCCGCGTCGACCGCGTCTTCTCCTACCCTCCTTTCTGAACAGATGGCATGGTTCTTGCTGATACCCCTGCATGAGGCGCGCAGACGCCTTAACCGTTTAACGAGGCATCTTCTGTTCGGGGCCTCTTCACATCATAAAGAAGGACACTATGACCGACCGTTACGCACGCTATGAAAGACTATCATTTGATCGCCCCAGCCCTCGGGTCTTGCGCATCACCATGCGTTCCCCCTTGAAAATGGGTGCCATGGATGCGCTCATGCATCGGGAAATTTCTGAAATCTGGCGCGACGTCGACGCCGATGACAGCGTGAACGTCGTCATTTTCACCGGCGACGGCAAGACATTTTCAGCTGGCGGCGACCTGAAACACGAGCGCACGGTGTGCGACGACTACGCCCTGAGAATGCGCGCGATGAAGGAATCGCGCGATCTGGTCACCAATATGCTCGACTGCCGCAAGCCCATTGTCACGGCCGCACGCGGCTGGGCGGTGGGCGCAGGGCTGGCAACCTTGCTCCTGGCCGACGTCTCCATCGTCGCCAAGGACGCCAAGTTTTCCGACGGTCACCTCAAAATCGGTGTGGCCGCAGGCGATCACGCCGCGATTATCTGGCCGATCCTTTGCGGCATGTCCAAGGCGAAGTACTACCTGCTGACCGCTGAAACGTTCACCGGTGAAGAGGCCGAGAAGATGAATCTGGTATCGCTCGCCTTGCCGGATGAAGAAGTGGAAGCCCGCGCGCTGGAGATCGCCAACCGTCTGGCCCAAGGCGCTCCTGCCGCGCAGCGCTGGACCAAGATGATGCTGAACCACTGGATCAAACAGGCCCAGCCTATTTTTGACGCCTCGTTGGCATTTGAATTTACTGGCTTTGCGGGTCCGGAAGGAAAAGAAGGGATTGACGCCTTCCTGGAAAAGCGCCCCGCCAGCTTTGATCCGGACTGCCCGTTCTGAGCCTGCGTGCAGGCAAACCACAATAAGTATTGTCATCACAACAAAAGACGTAATACACAAGGAGACATGATATGAAAAACAAAAAACAGTTGGCGTTCAAGACAATCATTGCGAGTGCATGCTTTGTCAGCGCTACTGTCAACGCCCAGGTCAATGAACCGTTTCGCATCGGGGCGATTGTAGACATGAGCGGGGTATATTCCGCCCATGGCGGACCCGGCGTCGTCAAGGCAGTCGAGATGGCGGTAAAAGATTTCGGTGGGGAAGTTCTGGGTCGTAAAATCGAAATCCTGTCCGCCAATTACCAGAACAAACTCGATATCACTGCTGCACGCGCCCGCGAGTGGTATGACCGGGATAATGTCAGCATGATTATCGAGTCCACCGATTCCGCTTCTGCGCTGGCCTTGCAGAAACTTGGACGTGAAAAAAAGAGAGTCACCATTTTTGCCGGTTCGGCATCGTCGAGCCTGACCAACGAAAATTGCTCTCCGTATGGCATTCATTATGTATATGATACCTACGCCCTGGCCCACGGCACCGGCTCAGCAATCACCCAGCACGGCGGCACATCGTGGTTCTTTATCACTGCCGATTATGCTTTTGGTCATTCTCTCGAAAAAGATACCAGCGAAGTCATCACGGACCACGGCGGTACGATTGTCGGGAAAGTACGCGCACCGTTGAACACGACCGATTTTTCCTCTTATCTGTTACGTGCGCAGTCGTCCGGCGCCAAGGTCATCGGGCTTGCCAACGCCGGAACCGACACCCAGACCGCCGTGCGCCAGGCGTCTGAGTTCGGTATCACTCAGAGCGGCCAGCAACTGGCCACATTGCTGGTCTTTCTGAACGACATCAAAGGCATGGGGCTGGAAGCGGCACAAGGCTTGCAATTTACGACGGGCTTTTATTGGGATCGAAACGACGAGACCCGGGCGTTCGCCAAGCGGTTCTATGAAGTACAGAACGCCATGCCCTCAATGGTTCAGGCAGGCGCTTATTCGGCCACCCTGCATTATCTGCAGGCAGTCAAGGCAGCGAACTCAGACGATGCCCAGATCGTCGCGGACCAGATGAAGAAAACCCCCATCAATGATTTTTATACGCATAATGGAAAAATACGTGAAGATGGACGAATGGTGTACGACATCTATCTGGCAGAGGCGAAAAAACCGTCGGAATCAACCGGGCCTTGGGATCTGCTCAAGATTAATGCCGTCATTCCTGCGGATAAGGCATGGCGCCCTCTTTCGGAGAGCACCTGCCCGCTGGTTAAAAATTAGGAAGAAGTAAGCCCCACAAATATTTCGATTCTAATGACTCCAGATGCATGGAGCGATCAACGTTCCAGCCGCCTGGCTGTCCCGAACCGCAAATTCGTGATTTACTGATTCTTCTATCCATTCGAGTCAATAATCTGTTTCCAGCGCTCCTGGTCCTCTTCCAGGAGCGTACGCAAACAACCAGCAACACCCACCACCATCGGCTCCGCCCCCTGGCCCTCCATACGACTGCGGAATTCATCTGTTTTCACGACCTGCTCAATCGAGTACACCCGAAGAATGTAGCAGGGCAAGCGTCCGCTCACTGGGCACGTGTGGAGTAAGATACGAACCAGTCTGCGTCCCTTTTATTTTCCCCTAAGCGAATGCTTATATCTAATATATAAAAATCGTTTTGGACATTAACGGGTCGATCCGTTGTAATGCAGTTGTCTCCAGGCGAAATACCCATGGGAATGAGTACGCTGAGGCGCAAATACATTAGATCGAAACATATGGAATGAGAGACAAAACGATGCCCAGGAATAATAGACGTACATTTTTGCAATATGCCACTATGGCACCGCTCGTTGCGGCGCTTCCCGCTAATGCCGACACAAACAACTTCCCCAATAAACCTATCAAGATCGTGGTTGGTTTTTCCGCAGGTGGTACCACCGATGCTCTGCCCCGGCTTTTTGCGACTCAAATGAGCCGGATTCTGGGGCAGACAATAGTGGTAGAGAACAAACCGGGAGCCGCTGGCAATATTGCCACAGCACTGGTCGCACGATCGGCACCCGACGGATATACGCTACTTGCCTCAAGTATCGGCCAAATTACCGTTTCGCCACATACCATGACGATGCAGGTTAATCCGCAAAACGATCTTGAACACATCTCAATGTTTGGCGAAGGCGATCAGTTTTTGACGATCAACAAACAGGTTCCAGCAATGAATATTGAGCAGTTTATTTCACTGGTAAAAAGCAAACCCCATACGATGTTTTATGGCGACTCCGGAGCGGGAGGTAATATGCATCTTTATCTGGAGTATTTCAGATTGCTGGCCGGTCTGGATATCGACGCAGTGCATTTCAAGGGAGGCAGCCAGATCATGCCCGACTTGATCTCCAACCGCGTGCAACTGAGTCTGTTGAGCAATATTGTCATGAACACGCATGCCAAAGACGGCAGTCTGCGACCGATAATGCTTTTTGGTAAAAAACGTGATCCCAGCTACCCCGATGTACCGACTGTGCGAGAAGCCGGCTTGCCTGACCTGGAAACAGCCAGTAATTGGTTCGGCCTGCATGCACCCAAAGGTACGCCAACCAGTGTTATCGACAAAATTTATCGTGCGTTGGTTGAATCGCTGAAAACTAAAGAAGTGCAGGAAGGCCTGGTTACCTTGGGGATTTCTGCCGGGGGAAGCACTCCTGAGGCGTTCAGCCAGCGTATTGCCCGGGAATCAGAAACATTCAAAAAGGTCGCTGCATTGACGAAAATCAGGCCAGGTTCTGCTTAATTCAGAGATTAAATAATCGCCTATACGCCCCAAAATGCTTCAGATCAACTGTCCAGGAGCCAGTCAAAACGAAATGATGTTGTTATCGTCTTGACTGGCTCCTTTACGAATGTGGACTACGCCACAGTTTTCACTTCATGACCGCTGGACCAGGTTCTGTATGCTGTACTCCAACTGATACAAACCGCTGATAATGTCATCTTCAGCGCCAGCACTGAGCAGCGCGTGCTCCGGCAGGTATTGAGTACACGCATTGCACAGACCATCTTTCTCTGACCCTTCGATCAGCAGTATTAAATCGGGCAATTGAATGACACGCCCGCGCTGATTGCCGGAGTTGCCTCCAGTCAATGCAGTATCATTTTCTACAAAATGCACACCTGTTACTCTTGGCGAGTCAATCAACCCCGGCAACATGTCATTTACAATATTTTTTATCAACGATGATCGCTCCCCTTCCCTTGCCTTGATGCGTATCGTTTTTATAAAGCCGCCCATCGCGTAACCCTGGCTGTAGTGGATTCGGCATCCACCGCGAACATTATTGCGAAACGCGGGTAATGTCTTTGTCGACCATGGTGTTGGGTTAGTCAGACGGGTCTTGTATATATCACTGTCCAGAACCTCCGCATTGGAAACTTCGTATAAAGTCAAAAACTCTACCTCGGCCTCCACCGCAATATAGCGTCGCCCTCTCATAAAGCCAGCGATACCAAGCCTTTCTACCATGTGCTCGCGGGGATGCCATTCGAAAAAATCTTCACGCATTTCGGATGTAATATCATTCCAGATCGCTATAAGTGCTTCACCTGCCAGTGCCATTTCATATTCCTTTATAGATTTTTGACGATGTAAATATAGGTATGCAATAAGCCAACGCTCTTTTATAGTTCCGTTGACACTACTACCGGCGGTCCTGCCGTAAGGTACGCCTTCTCCATGAGCTGCAAACTGCGAAGTTGATCCTGAGCGCTGGTCCAGAACGGACCATGATCGTTTAATCGGTCTGCAAAATGGCGGATCGACGCATCAAAACACCCCTGCCTTATTTCCGTCTCATCATAGATCAGCGTATCGCACTCCTGGCCAATCAACCGAAGCACTGCATTTTCCAGAATCACACTGCATCGCGTGCCGGCTATTTCGAGTCGGTCAGGCGCACGGGTATCATGGCCGGCGGCCGTCATGACACCATCAATCGTGACCGGAAACCCTGATTCGGAACGAAGCAACAGCGTTGCACTATCCTCTCCCTTCAAAGCCGGACATGCTCTTGCGGTACAGCAGGCTATCAACGACAGTTCACCAAATAGGGACCGCATTACGTCAATCTCGTGGATCAGTGACTCTGCAATCAGGACGCGCTGCTCATATTGGAGGAACGGTTGACGTGTGAAAGCATGTATTTGCCCGTCATCCTTGCGCGGCAACATGCTGGAGCGCCACAATGCAATGCGTGCATGGGTGACCGTACCGAGTTTGCCAGCATCTATCCATTCGCCAATTTGCTGAAAGTAAGCGCGATATCGCCAGTTTTCATTGACCATAACGCGAATGGACGAGCCAACCTCCTGGACTAATGCCAATGCCTCGTCATAGGTGGGGCATAATGGCTTTTCGCATAAAGCGTGCACACCGTACCTGGCCGCCATACGAACCAGAGCCTCGTGGGTTTCGCGTGGTGTGATAATATCTACCGCATCCAGCTTTTCCCACTCGAACATGCATTCAGCCGACTCATAAACCTGCTCTATTCCAAACTGCGCGGCCCTTGCCCGTCCCCGTTCCGGCGACGAATCACATACCGCAACCACCGTTGCGCTCGGGCAGTTGGCCCAGGCAGTCAAATGATCGGCGCTGATCATGCCGCAGCCAATAATGCCGATACGGAGCGTATTTACAGATGACGACATATTAACGCGCCTCCCTTGCATCGGACCACTGGCTGTATCGCACCATGAAGCGGACTGCATCGACAGCCGCAACTTTTGCCTTTTCCGAAGGTGTTCTGTCTCTCATGTCCTGCCGGGCCACTTCGTACTCAATTTCACAATGGGCAGGCAGTTCATCGAGAAACTGAAACAGGGGTAGTACGCCCTCTCCTGCCGGAAGCCGTGCGCCTCGGGCCTCCTGTAACAGCGCATCGTCTGTCATATCCCCGGACCATGCACATGCATCACACAGTTGGGCAAAAACAATCCGCTCTGCAGGAACAATTCTGATGTGTTCGGGCGTAGCACCGGAACGGGCCAGATGCAGCGCATCCAGCAACAGTCCGGCCTGGCTGCTGTTACTGGCCTGGATAACCCGCGTTGCAGCTTCAAGCGTACGAATTCCGCTGTATGGCAGAAATTCCAGCGCCACCCGAATCCCGGCCTTTTCAGCCAGTTCACAATAGGCAGAAAACGTGTCAATAAATCGTGATTCATCGGAGTCAAAACTATTGGCCACCAGAATCGGCACGCCAAGTTCTGCCGTGGCCTCTACCACCGGCTTGACCTCATCAAGACGGGTTTCAGGATAGAACTGGTAACCCGAAACGTTAGATAGCCTGACGCCCAGGTCGCTGGCCTGAGTCCGCAGTGCTTGAATGGCCGTAGGGTTGTTCAAAACGGGTGTTGCAAACGAATCGCCCGGGCGCCGGCCGCAAATTCTGATGCCAGTGGCGCCAAAACCAGCAACAGCCGCGGCTTCAATGGTGAGCGCTGGAGTGGCGCCAATGGTTAAATGGGCAAGAGTAAGGTCTTTTATATTCAGCATGGTGTCCAGTCAGTCCAAGCGTTGAAAGGGGCAACTATTGCAACACTGCCGGTACGGGTATCTTCAGGCGATCTGCCGATACCAGCAGATCGTTCCATACAGCATCTGAGATGCGTATACCAGCATCCGACTGCTCTTTCTGGACCCGCCATGCACGCTCTCCAGGCAGCAGGATTTCCTGCATACCGGCGAGCAAGGGGGTTTTTTTAAGCATGAGGGCCAGCTGGTCGACTCTGTTCTTGAATGTATCGGGCTCTATAAATGCCGATATATCAATTGCCATATGAATATGTCCATTGCCAATATCCCGCTGGGTATCCATAAACCACGCCGGTATTTCAGACAAAATACGGGATCCGGTCAGCACGCCACACAGGATTTCCCCAAATACGGCCAATCCATATCCCTTATAGCCCAAAGGCAGCAATGCGCCTCCGGCCGCCAGATCGGCCGGGTTATCGGTTGGTTTCCCATGGCGATCAATGATCCAGTCTGTGGGTATACGAAGATTGTTCTTCGCTGCCAGCCGCACCTTTCCTCCAGCAGCCACACTCAACGCCATATCCAACACAACGGGCCCCTGCGTCAACCCGGGAGCCGCGAAAGCTATCGGGTTATTGCCTATGTTGTGGGCGCTCCCTCCCCAGGGCGTCATTCCCGGGTAACCATTAGTCCAGGCGATGCCGATCATGTTTTCAGGTATCGCCATAAGCGCATAATGCGCGCAGGCACCGATAAAATCACTGTTATTCGCAGCAACAAACCCAATACCGGAGGTTTTCGCCTTGTCCATTGCAAGACGCATAGCATGGGTTGCAGTCACTGCGCCCAATGCACTATCACCGTCAAGTAGCGCTGTAGCAGGTGCATCGCGCACCACTTTGATTTGCGGGTTGACGCTGGCTCCACCTTTCAAGAGCCGTTCTATTAGAAACGGGGCTCGCACGACGCCATGCGAATGCGTGCCTCTCAGATCAGACATAACCAGGCTGTCGGCGACCATCCCCGCATGAACCGAATTTAAACCGGTCGCCTGAAACATCGACTCGATAAATCGCTGTAGTTCGGCAGCATCCACTCTTAATTGGCCATCATCCTTCATACAGCACTTGCCTTTCGTGCCGCCGGCACGCCACCATGGACAATCCATCCATTCGTCGCCAGGACACCAGCATCGACAGGCAAATTGGTGCCTGTGATCGCAGACGCCCGATCCGATAGCAAAAAAGCAATCGCTTCGGCGACCTCCCGAGGTTCCACCAGTCGGCCCAACGCACTGACGTCGACCGGCGAGATGGCATATCGTTCGCCCTTTTTAATATTCTCCAGCATCCGAGGTACACCCACGAATCCGGGGCTGACCGCGTTAACCCGGACACCGCTGCGCCCCCATTCCCCAGCCATGCCTTCGGTAAGCATGTTGACCGCTGCCTTGGCAGAGTAATACGCATGGCCGTGATTGGGCCGCTGCCCGACCATGGACGAAATATTGACAATGGAACCTTCGCCACGTGAGGCCATACGCTTGCCGAACTCGACACAACTGACATAGGTTCCCCGATAAGCGGAATTGACAATTCGCTCCCAGACCTCCAGTGGCAGATCTTCAGGTCTGACCTGCGGCTGAAAAACCGCTGCTGAATTTACCAGAGCATGTACAGCCCCGATTTGCGATTCAATATGTTGCGCAGCTTGAGCAATCGATTGCGCATCCAGAATGTCTATTTTGATCGGCTCGCCTTCAATACTCGCGGCCAGCTGTTCGGCAGCCTGGTAATCGATGTCCGCAACAACCAGCTTCCAGCCATAGTCGTATAGTTTTTGGCAGGTGGCTGCACCGATGCCGTTCGCACCACCCAGGACGACCGCAATACGGCCCTGTCCCTCTTGTTCTATTTTGTTCATTGCCAGTTCCTCTCGTTTGATACTGTGACAGCGCTGTGTTTCCGGTCTATCACGAACCGGATACAGCGCGGACACAGGACTATTACAACGAATTTGGACGGTAAAGTCCAAAACGATCGAAATATGGCAGACCTAATTTTTTCCTTTGAGCTATTGGAAATCAGCGCGGCGCGCGGTACTCGTCCCTGAGGGTAGCGACCACACCGGCCAGCGAAGACTCAGCAACGCTGCAGCCATTGGCGAGTGAGCCAAGGCGCGCAATATACGCCTGCACAATTTGCGCAAGCAGATCGAGCAAAGCCTCTTCGTGCTTAAATGATGCCCTGGTGATTGAGCGCACAAGATATAAGGTTCTGCTTAAAGCCGGGTCGGCGATTCGCCTTGCGTTTAGCAAGCCCAGTTCGACATGCTCGATCGCATTGCCGTAGGGCATTACAGCAGCAGCATCACCCGCAGCTACCATCCGCTTCATCATGGAAACAGACGAGACGTCAAGAATGACATTCAGTTCGATTGCCCGTCGTTTGGCTGCTGTGAATAATTGTTCCCGCACGCCGTCTCGCTGCCCCGGAAGCACCAGCTCGTATTTCGCCATTTCCGAAAATGCGATCGGTTTATCGTGCAGTCGGCCATTACTGTTTTCAGCACCGTACACAAAGAGCATTTCCTCCTCCAGAAGAGGTACTCTGATCATCCCTGGGCGCTCGTGAACTTCGTACGCCAGGGCCAGATCAATTTCATGGCGTTCCAGGGCGTCGATCAAAACGATGCTTCGTTCTTCTACCACGCCAAGCTTGACTCCTTGAAGCTCCTTTTTTGCCAGCAGGATGAGGTCCCTTCCCACTATATTCATGAAACCATTGGTCAATCCCAGCATGATCGCTTCCATTTCAAAGCGACCTTGGGCTTTGACCAAGCGTTCGGTATCGTCCACTAGACGCAGAATCTCACAAGCCCGTTCGTACAGAAGTTGTCCGGCGCGTGTTGTCCGCACACCGCGAGGATGTCGCACCAACAGACTGACACCGTAGTCCTGCTCCAGTTGGCGAACCTGCATTCCCAGTGCGGGTTGAGCCACATAAAGTTGCTCCGCGGCACGCGTAATATTGCCCGTTTCTACGATGCGAGTGAAGTATCTTAACTGCCGCAAATTCATGAAAATACCTATATTTTTAGGTTTATTAAAGGATTTCTGAGCATTTTCAATGAAATGCTGTCGACTGTATCGGCAACCCTCATGGTCAATTGAATTCTACGCAATGAAAAATGGCCAAAGCTATTTTAAATAATATTCCGCTTTTTCTAGGTGCTTTATCGCTTTATCGTATAAACAATATATCGCTTTTATTCACGCGCCCGTTGCGACTGCGATTATTACACTTGTAGACCGCAGGTCCGCAAGCCCGGGTGAATGCTGCCGCGCACACCATTCAGAATGGATGTTTCGCGGCGTTCGAAAATATTCAAGACCAAGATGACAACGAATCCGGAGTTACAATCGGTCTTGAGCTATTTTTCTGTATCCATGACGTTAAACATAAGATCAGTTTATCCTAATGCCAAGATCGTTAATCACTTTTTGCCAACGTTCAATTTCTGCTTCCACGTAAGCGCTTGATTGCTCGCGCGTTGATGGCATTGGAGCCGCACCGAAATCCGCCAACTGCTTGACGAACTCATCACTCTTGATAATTTCATTGATGCTATGGTTAAGCTTATCAAGATAATCGCCACGTGTCTTTGCTGGTGCCACCACCGCAAACCAGCTGGAGACATTAAATTCAGCATAGCCTTTTTCTGCCATGGTAGGCAACTGTGGCAGGCCATTGAAACGCTGTTGTGTAGTGATCGCAAGTGGTCGCAATGCCTCGCTTTTAATATGCGGCAGCATGACGGCAATATTGTCGAACATCATTTCGACACGGCCTGCGATGAGATCGGACAGCGCCGCTGCACTTCCTTTGTAAGGCACATGCAGGATGTCAACCTTGGCCAACTTTTTGTAAATTTCGCCCGCCAGGTGTTGACCGGTTCCCGGACTGGCTGAAGCGAAATTTACCTTACCTGGATGCTTCTTCAAATATTCAGTTAGTTCATCTAGCGACTTGACCGGCAATGTTGGATTAACAACCAGCACGTAAGGAGATGTTGCCACCATAGACACCACACTAAAATCCCCGCGCGTATCAAAATTCAAATTACGATATAGAGATGCATTAGTCGCGTGGGTACTAGCAACAAACAACAAGGTGCTGCCATCCGGTGCCGCACGGGCAACCGAAGAGGCGGCGATATTGCCACTTGCGCCGGGTTTGTTCTCCACCACAACTTCCCGATTGATACGTTTTGACAATTCATTTGCTAAAGTGCGCGCAATGACATCCGTGGTTCCTCCGGGAGGAAATCCAACCATTAACCGGATCGGATTTTGCGCCTGTGCAACTGAACAGGAGAAAATGGTAAGCGCAGCGCATACGATTGTTCGCAGCACACTCAGCGTGCGGGAAAGTAAAGTCTTCATGAGTCTCCTGCCTTGATTTTTATATTAGTGATTCTGCATTGTTATTCGAAAAGAGCAGTACAGTCTGTAGGACAAATCTCTGCTCTTCAGACATGTATCTAGTCGTGAAGTGTAGAAAGCTCAACAGCCAATTTTTTATCGCCAGCCGTACGCTTTTGCTCAGCAACTGCATTTTCATCTTCATAACGACCAAAATAATCACCCATGGTGGACGTACGCAACATATGACGGATCTCAGAACGGTCAAAATCGCCTACAGCCAAATGTGTCAAACAACGGTTGTCCCACATAACAAGATCGCCTACCGACCAGCGGTGTCTGTAAATAAACTTTGGCGAAATAGAATGATCCGACAGATACTTAATCAACGGCGCGCTCTCGGCCTCGGTCATACCAACGAAGCAACGCGTACGAGGATTCACATAAAGTGCCTTGCGCTTTGACTCCGGATGTACACGTACGGCAGGGTGCACGACTGGTGGGTTCAGCCTCGCAAATTCTGCAACGATTTCCGGCGGACGCTTGGCAGTAATAAGATTAACGTCATGCACTGCCTCGATATTGTCTAAAAACTGTTGCAGCACTGGGGAGAGCGTGTCATAAGCATCGTACATATTGGCGAACATCGTATCTCCACCAACCAATGGCTTTTCCACACAATAGACTAGCGTTGCCTTGGCAGGCCGGGTGGTATAGGACAAGTCTGTATGCCAGTTTTGCCCGCCCGTAGAACCCGGAGGGATTTTCCCATCAATGGGCTTGTTTGAGAGCATGAAAATTTCATCGTATTCCGGATGGCGATTAAAAGGCTGGCTGGAAAAATTGTCTAGCTCGCCAAAATTTCGGCTAAAAGTCAATAACGTCTCGGGACCTAATTCTTGCTTTGGGAAAACAAGAACTTGATGCTCGGTCCAGGCGTCCCGAATAATGCGCAGTTGGTCTTCACTTAAAGGTTCAGATAAATCAACACCCGATACTTCCGCACCCAGCGAATAACCAACCTTTTTCACTGTAAGTTTTTTCATTAAAGTCTCCATAAACCAACAAAAAGCTGTAGCGGTAAACCGATAATATTCTGCTTTTTGTATTTTGTCGACAATTAATGTTGTAATAAAAATTGATAAACAAGTTCCGCATACCCCATTCGACACAGTAGAATGCAAACATGCGCAGGAAGAAGGAAAACCGTTATGAAATCCCAAGAAGCCTATTTTCAGAATGAAGCGATTCAAATTGGCCGTTATGCCAAAACATTGCCAGAACAGGTGGCGGAACATCTAATGAAAGCCATTCAGGAAGGTGTCATAGAGCCGGGAGAACGGATGAAGGAGGAAACCTATTCGGAGCGTTTCGCTGTCAGCCGTAGTACGATTCGCGAAGCAATGTCTATTCTGGAAAAACTGGGCGTTGTGGAGCGCATTCCGAGATATGGCGTTCGAGTGACCGCCTATGATCCGCGTGAAATCGAGCATATTTTTCTGATTCGAGCGCAATTATTAGGCTTGGCCGCAAGCCAAGTGGCGTCCCGATGCCCCCCAGAGGTTAAAGAACAACTGGAAGCAGGTGTAGATCGTCTCAAACAACTTGCTAACGATCGCAAAACAAAACCCGTGGATTACATGGAGATTTCGGTAAACATGCAGCGTATTTTAATGTCGGCCAGCGGAATCAAGCGGTTGCACACAATGTACGAAGCATTGAGCGATCAGGCATTGTGGCGTTTTGCTATTCGGGAAAAAGCTATCAGCTTTTTAACGCAGGAGCGACGCAAGCAATCTGCGGCCGATTGGGAGCGCGTAGTCTCTAATATTGTCGAAGGCGCTGCAGATCAGGCTGAAAATGCTGCGAAAGCATTGCTCCAAGCCTCTTACCAGGCCGTTAAAGAAGTTCTGCGTAAAAGGGAATAAGTCTTACAGATAAAGGCCTCCTACCCTATCGCCAAGCGGCCGCACCGGCTCGGCAAAACGCATCAGCGGCAGCACTTTCGTAATATGCGGACGCAAGACACCACAGGTATACATCTAAACACTTGTCAAACGCCCTAATTCACGTTTCGATGGCAGCCGCTTATTTTCTGTCAACAGCAAATTTTGTTCGTCGACAACAAGATTGCCGATGATTTTCAGCAGCACTTTGCGGGCAATCCTGACTTCTTCCGGATCTAGGCCGTCAATAGCGATGGCGTTGACTTCTTCAGCCAGCGGCAGCAATTTTTCTTTTAAAGCCTTCCCTGACTTAGTCAGGTAGACATAGACGTTTTTTTTGTTGTGCACCTTTTGCATCCGCTTGACATAGCCCAGGGATTCAATGGCGTTCATGGCCGACGACGTGGTGGGAGCAGTTACCCCTGCTATTTCGCTAAGCTCGCGTTGAGTCAGGCCGTCATGCTCCCACAATATTCGCAAAAACGACCAATGCCCAAATGCAATGGAATGCTCGATCAGCCTGATCTGCAGGGCTCGCTCCATGCCGCGCCGCGCATCTTGAACTAAATGCGCCAGGCGATCATCGGGGATCATATCACGCCAGCTTTTCTTGTCGAATGTAGTGCTTGGTTTGGATCTATTATCGGACAACTTGATATTACCTCAATAAATATTGGCGGCTATGACTCACGGCAGCTTAAGATGGTCGAACCTGGAACTGCATTTTTATATCGGTCCCGGTTTCGGCAGATTTTAATATAGCTAGGCAAACTTCTGTTGTGGCCCGCGCCCAGGCAGCGCCATGGGTCGGCGCAGCATTATCGCGAACGACATTCCACACTTCGTCGATCACTTCAGCACGAGGTACACGACTCTTTGGCGTGGGCAGAAGGTAGCGTTTTTCGTCGCTATATATTACCACTCCTTCGGGCGTCAGCCGCAGATCGGCGTTGGATGCCGACACGACCAAATGCCCGAAATGCTGATGAAAGCGGGCAGGATTTGCAGGTTTAAACTGGTAGTTTGCGCCTCCGTAGTTGCCAGCCGCCTTAAGTGTCGCTTCTGCCGCAGGCGAACTGATTTGCGCCAGCTTTTTTCGTGCCGCTCCGTAACCGGCAGCATTTTTTTCTATACCCATTTCGCCGATATTGCCCAGGAGTTCATCGCTATCGTAATGGCCATAGCCACTGTATGTAACGGAGGCGAATGCGCCATTATCGAAAGTCAGCAATGCGCTATATGCGCTTTCGGTCGGTCGGCCGGGATCCCATTGCCCTGTACAGGCTCGCACAGATTGAACCAATCCGCCTCCCAACAGACGGATAATATCAATTTGGTGTGCTGCCTGGCTAAAAACGACGCCACCGCCCAGACGGGTATCCAGCTCTTCGGGTCTGCGCGGGCGATATAAAAAATCGGTGTAATTCAATGAGTTCAGCATATGCACGGCGCCAAACTCTCCCGATTGCAATAGACGCCTGGCATGCAGGACAGGACCATTGAAACTATGGGAGTGACCCACAATCAACCCGACCGATGAGGCATCAATAGCGTTGACGATCGCAGTGCAATCCTCAATATCGATGGCTAATGGCTTTTCGACCAGTATATGCTTACCCGCGGCGGCTGCGATGCGTACATGCGCGGCGTGAAACTGATGAGGCGAAGCGATGTAAACAACCTCGACAGCCGGGTCTGCACATAGTTCGTCAATCGTTGAGTAGGCATTTGCATTGAAATCCTTACTGAACATTAACCGTGCAGACTCGCGAGGATCTGTTCCCGCGACAAGCCTGATACGTTCGTCCTGCGTAAACGTCGGCAGCATCAGTGTGAATGCCCGCCCCAGCCCTACGACGCCCAGCCCGATGGCATTTTTGCCCATATTGTTCTCTCCTGATAGTTTTTCGCCACTCATGCTCGAGCGAGGTAGCATAGATTCAACATGAATGACACGCGAAGGTTATAGATCCAAAACGAGATTGCCACTTTTGGCACGCGAGACACACACCATAATCTTGCATGTATGTTCGCTTTCGTCCAACACCATGTCCCGGTGATCCACATCGCCCGAAATGAGGCCTGTTTTACAGGTTCCGCAGGTCCCGCTTTCACAGGAACTGGGCACAATGACGCCGCTTTTGGCAAGCGCATCCAGAATGGTGGTTTTTTCATCCACCTGAACAGTCTTACCGCTCCTTTGCAAAATGACAGCAAAAGGTACATTGTTCTTTGCCTGTTTGGCTTCCACCCCGAAGCTTTCAAATACGACGCCTCCGGCGGGCCAATGCCCCGTCATATCTTTCACTTCTTCCATCAAAGCCCGCGGTCCGCAGCAATAAATTTGCGTATTGCCTGGATTTTCCAGCACCGGCCAAAGGTCGTAGCAGTTCTCAAGCTCGCCATCGTCGTGGTGGATAAGGACACGACCTTGCATCGTCGGAGCGCTCAACTTATCCAGGTACGCTGTGGATCGCGCGTTACGTGTCAAATAATAGAGCCGGAATGTTTCTACTCCGGTGCCGAGCAAGTACTGGATCATGGAGAAGATAGGCGTTATGCCGATTCCTCCCGCGATAAAAATATAGTTTTTCCTCTTGTCCGTTAGTTCAAACGCATTTTCAGGCAGCGACACGCTCAGTTGCATCCCCTGCACCACGTCGTCCGCCATGCTGACTGATCCTCCCCGGCCATGCTCATCCCTTTTTACAGCAATGACATAACGATCCGACTCTAACGGACTATTACTTAGTGAATATTTGTTGACTATTCCCGATGGCGTTCTCACTGAAATATGGGATCCTGGAGTAAACGCAGGTAGCGGCTGATTTTCAGAATCGCGCAATTCAAATTCAAAAATCCCATTAGCGATTTCTTGCTTGCCGGCAACGTACAACTTCAACGTGAGTTCATGTGTGCTCATGATTGTCCTATCACAATTTATGAATACTGCTTTGATTTTCAGAAAAAAGAGATTGCAATAATATTAGATATCTAATAATATTTTGGCAAGCAATAATTGTTAGATGACTAACTTAAATGATTTATATCCATGATTAATCAGCTTCAACGGCTGCATTTAAGTTAAATTAAAGGAGGCAATACAATGTATTTCAAAATATTTAATTCGCTTTTTCGGTCCTGTATCGGCATTGCAGCGGGTAGCCTGGCGATGGGTTTGTCCGCTTCCAGCGTCGCTGCGGAATATCCCGTCAGGCCAATCACGTTTGTTGTACCGTACTCCCCTGGCGGCTTACCTGATACGGTTGCCCGCCTGGTCGCCGAAGCGTTGGGCAAGAAACTAAATCAATCAGTTGTGGTGGAAAACAAGCCCGGGGCCAATGGCGTGGTCGCTGCCAATACAATCAAAAACAACCCCGCCGACGGTTATACCTTCCTGGTCACGGACGGATCGATGATTTCCATCAATCCACATATCTACAAAAATCTTTCTTATGATCCGTTCAAAGACTTTGTACCTGTATCTTTGATCGCGACATCCCCCCTGTTTTTGGCGGTACATAGCTCGCTGAACGTCACGACGCTTCAACAGTTCATAGATCTGGTCAAAGCCAATCCGAATAAATACAGTTATGGCTCATCCGGCGTCGGAAGTACCCACCATTTAGCCATGGAGGCGTTGAAGTCAGAGCTGGGTCTGAATTTGACCCATGTTCCGTACCGTGGATCCAGCCAGTCTATTCCGGCATTAGTCGGTAACCAGATTCAGGTCGCATTTGCTGCTCTGCCTTCCCTCAAAGGGTATGTTGAACAGGGCAAAGTCAGAATCCTGGCATCCAACTCGTTACATAGAAGCGAACTGGACAAAGACATTCCTACCATTTCCGAGGTGGTTCCAAATTACGGCTTCGCGGTCTCCGTGGGCATTCTTGCCCGCACAGGCAGCCCTGAATCCGTTGTCCGGAAAATCGGCTCGGCTGTTGCTGAGATTGCCAAAGTACCGGCATTTAAACAGCACATGGCCACGCTGGGAATTGAAGCAGTGGGCGGCGACGCGAAGGCGTACGGCGCCAATACCAGAGAAGAATCCGATCGTTATTTAAAGGCGATTGAACATGCAAAAATCTCCATTGATTAGCAAATGTAATTTTTGGATTTAACAGAGGTTTATATTATGCTTAGCTCAGAAGACAATGATTTGTTATGCCGCGTCGTCGGGGATGCGCCAATGGGGCAGTTAATGCGACGCCATTGGACTCCCGTCTGTTTAATTGAAGAAGTCAGCGACCCCGACGGCGCACCGGTCAAGGCGCGTTTATTTGGAGAAGATCTGGTTGTCTTTCGCGATACGCAAGGTCAGGTCGGGGTTATGGATGAGTACTGCCCACATCGGCGGGCATCGTTAGTGTTTGGCCGTAACGAAGAAGGCGGATTGCGCTGCCTGTATCATGGCTGGAAAATGAATACAAAGGGGCAGGTGCTGGAAATGGTCTCCGAACCTCCTTCCAGCTGCTTTAAAGATAAGGTAAAACACCTGGCCTATCCGACAAAAGAATGGGGAGGATTTGTCTGGGCATATATGGGACCGATTGAGACCATGCCGGACTTCAGGCCGCCGGTCTGGGCCCCGAACGAAAACGTCACGGTCACGATCGCCAAGGCGATTATTCCATGCAACTGGGCCCAGATTTTAGAGGGAGCGATTGACTCGGCGCATAGCTCAAGCCTGCATTCGTCCGACATGGTTCCCGCGCGAGTCGATAGCGCCAAGGCAACGGACAAAACCTGGTTGCGTCCTTCAACAGATAAAGCCCCTCGCCTTCAAATTGACAATACACCTTACGGATTCAGATACGCAGCCCTGCGCCGGCCCATTACAAACTCGATGGCGAATGACTATGTTCGTTCCACGGTATTCGTGGCTCCTTCCACCGCATTAATTCCGCCCAATAATCTTTATAACGTGGCGAACATCAATGTGCCTGTGGATGACACCACGACCGCATTCTACTTCATCGCCTGGGGGCATCCTGCGACGACACCGGATACAGAGTCCTGGAGGTCGTTTCTGGGGCAGCGCGTAGGCGTTGACCTGGATGAAAATTACGTACCACTGCGCAACCGGGAAAACAAATTCTGGCAGAACCGCGACGCAATGAAAGCCGGCAATTTCACAGGAATTACCGGCTTTCCGAATCAGGACATCGCCATGTGGGTCACGATGGGGCCGATTGCCAACCGGGCCGAGGAACGCCTTGGCGCCAGCGACCTGGCAATTGTGGAATTTCGCCGGCGTATGCTGGAAGCTGTCAAGGCCTTTCAGGCAGGGCAACCGGCTATCGGGACCGGGGATACCTGCATAACACCCGAGGTGTGTGCGTTTCAGGCCATTATTCCGAAAACGGCAGACTGGAAAACTGTCGACATCAAATATGTGTGGGACGAACACGAGCCCGCTCTTGAGCCTTCCTACAACGTAGACAACCGCTAATTAAAAGGAATATATTTTGAACAAATTACAATTATCCGTAGCCGTTGGTGATTATGACCGTACCCGCGCCCTGCTGGATGGAAAAGTACAAATTGATGGTGTTGACCCTGTTTATATGACATTGGCGCCGGAAGAAATGTTTTTCAGGGCCTTCAGAAACGCGGAGTTCGACATCACGGAAATGTCGTTTTCCAGTTATCTGGTCAAAGCATCGCAGGGGCAAAACGAGTATGTCGCTGTGCCGGTGTTCTTGTCGCGCGCCTTTCGACACACATCCATATATGTACGCACTGACAAAATCAAGCGCCCCGAGGACTTGAAAGGCTGTCGTATCGGTTTGCCCGAATACCAGCTGACTGCCAATGTCTGGGCTCGCGCGTTGCTTCAGGACGACTATGGCGTAAAACCGTCGGACGTGATTTGGGTGCGCGGGGGGATCGACGAACCCGGCCGGCCCGAAAAAATCAAGCTTGCACTGCCATCCGATATTCGACTTGAAAATGCACCGGACGGAGTAACAATTTCGGACATGCTGGACCGTGGCGAGATAGAGGGATTTATCGGACCGCGACCTCCTGGCGGCGCGGCAAGACACAACCCCAATGTAGGCTGGCTGTTTCCAGACCCAACGATAGTAGCAAAAGACTACTATAAGCGTTCCGGCGTTTTTCCGATCATGCATGTTGTCGGCGTACGCAAGCGACTTGCCGAGCAACACCCCTGGTTGCCGGCAGCCGTTCTTAAAGCCTTCGAGAGTTCCAAGGCTTACGCGCTGGATAAACTGGCCGATACGTCGGCAACCAAAGTCACCCTGCCCTTTGTAGAGGAACAGTTAAAAGCAGCCAGGCAATTAATGGGCGAGGACTACTGGTCATATGGTGTGTCACCCAACCGCTCAACGCTGGAAACATTTGTACGTCACCACCATAGCCAGGGTTTGTCCAAGCGCCTGATGGGGGTAGATGAACTGTTTCATCCGGCAACCTATGAAACCATGAAGATATAGTGCCATCGCAGAGAACCTGTGTGAAGTTGCCCGGGGCCCAGTCCCGGATATACAAAGACTGGGCCGATATTAATCAACCGAACTTCAGATTCACATTCTTCGTGTAAGTAAACTCCAGCAACTCGGCAAAGCACTCTTCGCGTCCAATGCCCGATTGTTTCACACCACCGAACGGCGCTCCCATGAAGTGCTGACTGGAATTGTTGATCCAGACATAGCCGGTATTAAGCCGTCTGGCTGCACGGTGTGCTGTGTTGAGGTCCTTCGTCCAGACCGAGCCGGTAAGGCCAAAATCCACGCCGTTCACCTGTTCGAATAATGTATTTTCATTTTCCCATTTAAAAACGGACATGACGGGTCCGAAAACCTCTTCCCGGGCCAGACGCATATGTGGCTGCATGTCAGCAAAGACCGTGGCCTCATAGAAGAAGCCATCTTTCAGTGATGGATCGGCTGGCCGTTTACCCCCACACACCAGCCGTCCCCCCTCTTCCTGGCCAACCCCGACATAGCGTTCCACCTTTTCAAGCTGCGCCCGACTCACGAGTGATCCCATTGTGGTCGCCGGATCAGTTGGAATACCCGGCTTGTGCCGCCGAGGCAGCAGATCAACCACTTTCTTCAAAACCTGATCATGAATGGATTCATGCAAAAAAACCCTGCTCGTGGACCCGCAACTCTGCCCTGACCAGGTAAAATTCATGCCGCCAATAATACCGTCGACCAGGCGCTCTATATCGGCATCGGGATAAGCAATGAGCGCATTTTTTCCACCCAGCTCGAGCAACACGGGTTTCAGGCCATCAGAGGCGCTGCGCATGACGGCCTTACCTGTGGGCACACCGCCAATCAAGGTAATTTTCCTCACAAGTGGATGTTTCCCCATCGCCTCGCCGCATTCGCTCCCACCACATAGAAAGGCGACCACCCCTGGCGGAAATACATCACCGATAAGCTCCGCAAGTCGCAGAATGGACAGGGGCGCCTGATCCGGCGCTTTCACAACGACGGTATTACCCGCAGCCAATGGTGCCGCCAGGCGCGCGGCCGCGAACATTAATGGATGGTTGTACGCAACGATGCGGGCGATCACGCCTAGCGGCTCCTGCAGCGTGTAGTTCAGATTGCCATCGCCCATAGGGATGGTTTCGCCTTTTATTTCCGTCGCCAGGCCAGCAAAGTACTCCAGACAGTCGGCGGCAAACACAGCGTCATTCGCCAGAGCGGAAACCGGATTGCCATTATTCAACGCATCCAGCTGCGCAAGCGGCATGGCATGTTTGCGCAACACGGCAGCGGCCTCACGAAGAAACCGGCCGCGCGCTGCGGGCAGGGTCGATGCCCAGCCGGGAAAGGCTTTGTGCGCTGCCTGGACTGCGGCATCAACATCACCCGTGTCGGCGACTGGCGCGCTTGCAATGGGCTCATTGTAGCTTGGGTTAATGGTTTCGGCATACATGCCTGCTAAAGGTTCGTGCCAGGCGCCGCCGTAGTAAAGGCCACGCTGCCGAGGCAGGATACCATCAGGGATTTCATGGGTTCGCATTTGACATTTCCTTGGATATGGATAAGTAGATAACCGAGGCGGCTAGTCGTCCGAACGGGTCAGGCCCGCGGTCATTGACGGGCTGTATCCGGCTTGCACCACCACGTCGATCACGACCATGGACCCGTTTTTGACGGCCGCGATTGCACCCGGAAGCAGCTGCGCGAACTCGCCGGCATCTTCGATCGGTCCAAATGCCGTCCAGCCCTGCGCCCGCGCCATTGATGCCAGATCTGGGGCAGGATTGGTAATACGTTGACCTATCCAGCGATTTTCCGTGGGGCGATTGCGTTGGCCGGCAACGCGTTCCTGATGAACTTCATCGTTGAAGAAAGAACGGTTGTTGCATACGATCATGAGCATGGGAATTTGCGCATTCGCCGCAGTCCAGAGCGCATTGACACCCATCAGATAATCGCCGTCGCCGATTACTGCCACAGGCAGGCGATCAGTGCCTTTTAGCGCCAACGCCGACCCGATTGCCATGCCCGGCCCGGAACCGATGCCGCCACCGCCGTCATATCCAAGGAAATCAAGCGGATGCCGGAAGTCCCACAGATCACCGCTCCAGCTCAGCGGAAGACGCATCAGGCAGGTCTTCTGTCCGCCGATAGCGCGCCGCAAAACACCAGCCAATATGGGAACCGTCAACGCTCCGTGCGCCGGCACATCCATAGCCGGCTTCGGCAGACGGTTTTGCACCCTGGAGGAACGAGGCTTGACATGCAGATTAAGCAACTCGACTGCCGGCTCCGGCTCGCTCAGCAGAAAGAGGTCAACCGGCGGCAGGCCTTGATGATCCATGCTCCAGCCGTTATGACTATAGTGATCTACCGAAACCTGGATGATCGTGCTGCCGACCACCTCACCTTCCCAGGCTTGCTTCAGCGTGCCTGCCAAATCCAGCCAATCAAGGCTCAGCACCACGTCGGCACTGCGCAGGACCTGCTTTGCCGCGGGATTCAGGAAATGCCCTGCCGGCGCCGCATGCAGCGCATGGTCGGTCGGAAACGCACACCCTACTTTCAGATCAGTCAGCACTTCAGCGTTCAATGTTTCAGCCAGTTGGATGCGCTGACGCCATCCCATCTCATCCCGGCTGACCCGACCCGCCAGGATAACGGGTCGCTGCGCTTTCGAGAGCAGTGCTGCGGCCTGAAGAATCAACTTGTCGGCGGGTCGTGCCGAAGGTGGCGCGCGGTAGCGTGACAGCTCGGGCATGAAAGCCTTCTCTGTTAACCTGGACTCCTGAAGCGCGGCGTCAAAACAAATATATACAGGCCCTTGCGGCGCAGTGGTCGCAATTTGGTTTGCACGTAGCATGGCTTCCTGTGCAGCACCGATAGATGCGGGTTGCGCATCCCACTTGATGAAATGGCGCACCAGCGCGGCCTGGTCCTGTGCGGTATGAATCCAGTCAATCCAGGGCCGGCGCTTGGCTGCGTCGACCGGGCCCGTCGCTCCAAGTACGATGACCGGTACCCTATCCACCCACGCATCGAATATGGCCATCGAGCCGTGCATTAATCCGACGTTGCTATGCAGAATTGCTGCCAGCGGCCTGCCCGCCACTTTGGCGTAGCCATGAGCGATTGCCACAGCATGCTCTTCATGTAGCACGACAATCATTTGCGGCCTTTCGTTGCCAAGATGATTGACGATGCTATCGTGCAGTCCGCGAAAACTTGCGCCGGGATTCAACAACACGTAGGGAATATCCATGGCCCGCAGAGTATCTGCAATCGCGTCACTGCACCAGGCGGTTTTATCCGCCGGGGAGGACAAAGGAATATCGCGACGCACCGAGGCGACGGAAGAAGCTGTCATTGATTTCTCCAAAACAAGAATAATTGAAATAGGCAGCTGGCAACTACCAGCTGTAAACAGATGTTGAAACGGTGATGCGCGTGTACTAAGGCTTGATTTTTGCGTCCTTGACGACCGCAGCCCAGCGCTTCTGATCATCCGCGATCAGTTTGTTAAAATCGGCTGCAGTACTGCTCTCGGACATAATTCCCTGTTCAGCCAATGTCTTGCGGACATCGGGCAAGTCCAGGGCCTTGCGCAATTCGGCATTAAGTTTGTTTATCACCGATGAAGGCGTCTTGGCCGGCGCCACCATACCTATCCAGATGTCGCTTTCAAAGCCAGGAACCGTCTCGCCGATCGTGGGCACGTCCGGCAATAATTCAACCCGCTTTAACCCGGTTGTTCCCAGGGCTCGCAGCTTGCCGCTGCCGATGTGCGGCAGCGCCGAGTTAAGTGGACAGAACATCATGTCGACCCTGCCGGCAACCACATCAACCAGTGCAGGGACCGACCCCTTATATGGAATGTGCGTCAAGGTCACACCTGTCATCGACTGGAACACCTCTGCTGCCATATGTTGAGGGCTGCCCGAGCCCGCAGAAGCGTAGGTCAACTCTGCAGGCCGGGACTTGGCCAGTGCAATGAGTTCACTAACAGATGCGGCGGATACGCTTGGCGAGTCGACGAGCACCATTGGAACACGGCCCAGCATGCTGATACCTTGTATATCTTTCAGCACATCATAAGGAAGATCCGGATACAGCACCGGATTGACCGCAACGGTCTGATTCGGCGCAATTGCAATTGTGTAGCCGTCGGGCTTGGATTTGGCCAGATCGTTCGTGGCAATGTTGCCCGCTGCCCCCGGTCGGTTCTCTACCACCACGGGCTGACCAAATGCTTCGGACATTTTCTGACCCAGGAGCCTGGCCAGAACATCATTGGATCCGCCTGGTGGCAACGGGACGATTATCTGGATTGGCCTGGCTGGAAATTCTTGCGCATACGCCAGTTCAGGAAGAGTGACAACGGCGGTAGTAGAACAAAGTAGTTTGAGCACTGTACGGCGGTCGTATTTCATTTTTGTCTCCGTTATTTTTTATGGCCAGCCCATTCTACGGAGAACTTTTTACCTCTTCAATCACGAATATTCAATCGACGTGTGTAGAAAAAGCGACATCATGAGTCAGCTTCGGACGCTTCGTGCCCGGTTGGTACGGCGCCTTTTTTTCACTGTATTGGAAACCTAAGCATTGTTGAACTTCGCTCTTGGCCGAAGCAGCATACTCGAAAGTCTTTGTTCCTGCACGTGGGCTACCCACCCGGCAATTCGTGAAAGTACAAATAGCGCGGCCGGCGTTTGCGGCGGCAACGACATCGACCGCGTGAGTGCGACAATGGCAAGTTCGTGACGTGGATGACTTTGATGTTCTGTATTCATAAATTCGGAAAACAGACATACTCTGTCGATTTCTTTATAGCCTTTCCTGAGTCGCCGAAGCAGGTCCATTAAATAGCGTCCGCGCGGATCTCCGCGCGGGTAGAGCGGGTGATTGAACCCCGGTACCACTACCCCTCTGTTTTGTAAAAGATTGGCGCTTTCGATCATTTTTTTTACGGTTCTGTTTCTCGCCAGAAAAATATCCACCTGTTCATATAGTCTGCCGATTCTGCCCCCTGAACTAGTGCAAATTGCAGACGCAATACAGCTATGCAGCGTGCAGCCGCTGGACGCTGCTACCCGGGTAGCAAACGTGCCCGGCGATAACTCATGATCCGCCAGAATGACCAGGATAGATTGAAATATTTCATAATTTTCGGCGGTATCCTCCAGACCTAAGGCCTGAATTAAGCCTGCCGCAATTGACTGGCCTTCGCGCAAGGGAATGTATCTGCGCTTTGGAGTCATATATCCAAAGCATCCCGTAAGTATTTGGATTATTTCCCGCCCGGCGGATATGGTGTTTTCGCCAGGAAGGCGTTCTGAAGTCGAACCGCCTAACAAACCTAAATGTAATGTGATAGACGCCATCACTTCCAGAAATTCATTACTGATTTCGGTTTCTATTAATTCTGTCAACGCGATAATGTTTTGATGATTTCTTGTGCCGGGCCAGGCAGAATGACTTGCGGTACTGATCCCGGTCCACAAAAGATCTGCCACTGTTTCGAAAGAAGCGCCTGACTGTGCGAGTTCAATCACGTTCTTCCCTCGATATTTGGGGCCATCCGGGGTAATTTCAGTGATTGACGTCGGGATAATGGGTTCGCCCCAGTTCATGGCCGAGGCGGCTGATGGGCCATGGCCATTGCGGGCTGTCGAACGGGCAAGCAATCGCTCCAGGTCTTCTTTCAAGTAAAGCTTTGTTTTCAGACCAGGCTGAGGGATGCTTCTGATAAGCCCGCGGCTTACATAGGTGTAAAGTGTTTCCGCTCGGATTTTCAGCAGCGATATTGCTTCTTCTGCCGTTGCGTAGTCTAAATGCATATCGTCATCCGACATATCTCGCCCTGGGACGGATAAGAAAAGCGGCCATGCGCTGCTCCTGCACATGCGCAACCAGGCCGGCAATCCGCCCGAGAAAGAACAATGTGCTGCCACAGCGCGGAGGAAGCCCCAATGCCAATTGCAGGGCAACCAGACCGGCAGGAAACGACGGCATAAGGTGGCAGTCCCTCGCAACTTCTTCCAGCGTTTCGAGCAAAGCATGCGCGTTCGCCGGAATCGCCGGCAACGAACGTGCATACTCGATCAAGACCTGAGCCCTCACATCGCCCGCGGGATACATCGGATGGTTGAATCCGCCCAACTGCCGCCCTTGCTTATAAGCGCGCAGCACGTTCTCCTTAAGATCAGCCTTTGTTTTACAGATTAATACCAATTCTTCGATACCATTACCCCTGTTCCCTGTCAGGGGGCCGTCAAAAGTAACCAGCCCGGTCATAACGCAGGCATTCAGGTTAGCGCCGGTTGAAGCTGCGACCCGGGTCGTGAACGTGGGTACTGCGAGTTCATGATCGGCAGCCAGCGTCAATGCAGCGTTCAGTCCGCGCCGTATTCTGTCTTCTGCACTCAAGTCCATCGCCCGCATCAGAAGATCAGCCACTGCCTCATCGGAATTGGCCAGAACTAACGGTTTGCCGCACAACATGCCAAATGCGCCGGCAACCACATGTATGATCTGACGCCCGGCGGCGAGCATGGAGCCCAGGGCAAACTCCGGATTACCCTCCTGTGTTTCAGATAGAAACTGCACCAGTATTGCCAATCTGCCCTGTATCAAATCTACTGATGTTTTTTGGAAATAAGGGCGGGCAAGTCTAATAAATTCCAGCCCGGGACGATTGCTGGGCCAGGATGCAGTCTTTTCATTCCAGAGCCCGCTCCAAAGCAAATCTGCAGTAGCCTCGAAGGCGCACTCCATTCGCGCAAGCTCCGTCGCCAGCATGCCGCGGTAGCGTGGTCCGAACGGTGTCAACTCCGTAATGGCAGAGTTGATGACCGGCTCCCCCCAGCGCAGCGCCGCTGCGGCGTTGGGGCCGTGGCCGGCTCTGGCCTGGCTTCGCGCCTGCAGCTTTTCGACATCTTCCCGTACATAAAGCTTCACTCGCGTGCCTTGCTGTCCGATCGTGCGTACCCAGCCCCGACTGACATATGCGTATAGAGTCTGTGGCTTGATATCAAGTATGCCTATCACCTCTTTGGCTGTCAGATAGCTTTGTTTTCCGATGTCTGTTGGAGATTCTTCTTTTTCCATAGTCTCTGTTTGCAATGCGCAAAAAACTTCGATGGTTGGAAAGTGGCATATTGAACATTGAAAGTTGAATCAAGATTGATCAACTTACAAGCTACGAGTAATCTTTACTGAAATTAAAGTATAAGTCAATGTGGAGATGACAATGATCAGTAGAAAATGCGTTCTTAAGCTCAGTGCGCCGGCACTTATCTGCACTCTGGCACTGGTTTCTGCGAGCAGTTACGCGCAAACCTTTCCCGACAAGCCCATCACTATTGTCGTTCCCTTCTCTGCTGGTGGCGGTGCGGATCTGGTCGCGCGGATGCTGGGAAAAGAACTATCCAAAAATCTGGACCATGCTCCGATAGTGATAGAAAACAAAGCGGGCGCCTCCGGCAACATCGGAGCCAGCTACGTTTCCCGCTCAAAACCCGACGGCTATACGCTGCTGCTGACCAATAGCACTCTGACAATCAATGCCAGTGTGGGCCTGACAAAAGGGCTGGACATCAAGAAAGAACTTAGTCCTGTAGCGAACCTCGTGTCGACTCCTATCGCGCTCGCAGTCAACAGTAAAATGCCCGTCAACAACGTTGATGAGTTAGTGGCCTATGCAAGAAAAAATCAGGACAAGCTCAGCTATTCGTCTTGCGGCACCGGCACCCCACAGCATTTTGCCGGAGCCAAATTTAACTTGCTGACAAAGCTTGATATCGTGCATGTGCCTTACAAAGGATGCGCGCCCGCCGTGAATGACGGTGTAGGCAATCAGGTCCCCATTCTCTTTAGCACCATTCCCAATGCAGGTCCTCATGTACAAGAGGGAACGTTGCGCATGCTGGGCATTGCCTCAAAAAACCGCCTGTCTTTTATGCCGGATGTTCCGTCCATATCGGAAACAGAACCTTTCGGTGATATGGATATCAGCGTTTGGTTCGGACTGTTTGCACCGTCTGGCGTTCCCCTGGCGATCCAGAAAAAAATCGAGGCTGCCGTCCTGCTGACCATGAAAGAACCGTCATTGCAAAATGATTTTAAAAGCCGCTTTTATGAAATCGACATTAGGGACTCGAAAAATATGAGTCAGCTTGTAGACCACGATCTGGCCACATACAAGAAACTCGCCCAACAATCCAATATCACACTCAATTAAGCAGAACGACAATCTAAGGAAATGTACTTATGAGCAACGAGTTGAAATTCGACAAATTCGACCTGGTCCTGGCCAATCGGATTCTGGCACAGCATGGCGTCCTGGATGGTTTTGGACACGTCAGCATGCGCAATCCCGACCATTCCGAACATTACTTTCTATCGCGCTCACTGGCTCCGGAACTGGTCACTCAAGACGACATCATCGAGTTCAATCTTGACTCGGAGCCCCTTCATGGAGATACCAGGAGGCTCTACCTGGAACGCTACATTCACGGCGAAATCTATAAACAGCGCCCTGACGTTCAGGCCATCGTTCATAGTCATTCCCCTTCTGTCATACCGTTCGCAGCATCCAGCGTACGCCTGCGCCCCATTTATCACATGGCAGGATTTCTGACGGGTGGCGCACCCATATTCGATATCAGGAAAATGTTCGGCAACACCGATTTACTGGTGACGTGCTGCGATCACGGCGCGGAGCTATCCAGGATCCTCGGGGACGCCAATATCTCTCTAATGCGGGGACATGGCTTTGTTGCGGTCGGCAGCAGCCTGGCGGTAGCCGTTTATCGTGCCATCTATACGGAATTGAATGCATCGTTGCAAGAGAAAGCGATTAACCTGGGCGGCGAAATTATTTATTTGGAAGATGAGGAAGGAGAGAAGGCGGATGCCTCTATTTGTGGTGTTATGCATCGCCCCTGGGAGTTATGGAAACAAAAAGTAGAAGAACGACTAGACCAATAGATTCTACTTCTCAAGGCCTCAAGAGCCCACCGTCTTCCACCAGAGCCCGCTGCAGACGTCCCACATCCAGTTCCTGCATCGGCGTGTTGCCCGCTAGCGCAGCGGCTGTGCCCGCAGCCTGCCCCATCACGAAACAACCACCGCTGGCCCGTGCTGCGGATTGACCTTCGTGGGTCATCGAAGCACATCTGCCGGCAATCAGCAAATTTTGTACATGAACAGGAACAAGCATCCGCCATGGCAGATCATTATAGGCTCTGTCAGGATCAGATGGAAATCCCCACGAGATGCCGCCAGACCGATGCAACTCCATTGGCCAGGCATTGATGCCGATCGTATCGTCAAATGTCCCGGAATTCAAAATATCATCCCCTGTCAATGCGTAAAGTCCTTGAACGCGGCGTGTCTCACGAATACCGATCTGTGGCGCAATCTCTACAATGCGGGCTTCCGAGAACCCGGGGACTTGCTCGCGCAGAAACTGGAAGTATTCGATAATCTGACGCCGCCCTTCCACTTCGCCGGCACTCAACTCGGTCGCGTCCACTGCGTTCATTGCGTTACCATCGGCATTGGCGATTTGCGTGACGTTCGCTCTCCATTCCGACGAATGAATCTGCGGTCTCAAAATTGCTCCGTCCCTTGGGAACCGATACCGGCCGGGGTGCTCACGTTGCACACGCTCCATAACATCATTGATCGCCCTGAACTCGCCTACCGCCGGAAGTGCTTTCGATGCGTCGACGTGACCGACGCGGAACATCGTCGTTGGAAACAGTCCGCTGCCATGACCGTCCCCCACCTCATAGGGGACACCTGCAAAGACTGCGACGTCGGCATCGCCCGAGCAATCGATAAAGACGTTCGCTCGGATCGCCTGGCGACCCGATTTTGTTTCCACGATCAGTGCCGTCACGCGCGAGCCATCCATGAGCACCGAGCAGGCGCGAGCGTGAAACAACAAATTGACCCCCTCGGCCAGCATCCATTGATCAGCTGCGCACTTATAAACCGACGTATCATAAGAACGAACTCGAATACGTCCCTGCATGCCGTCTTGAGGTTCATTCAACCCATCCAGGGCCCCAATACGTGCAAGCAGCTCGTCGGCGGCACCGCGCACCAGCTGTCGCATCTCGCCCTGATGTCGTCCATACAAGCCTGCAAAATTCGTTACCCCTCCCGCAGTTCCCATACCGCCCAGAAAACCATAGGCTTCCACAAGCAAGGTGCTGGCGCCACGACGGGAAGCGCTGGCCGCGGCCGCCAGTCCTGCAGGGCCGCCGCCGATGACGACCACGTCATATTCGCCTCGAATCGGCAAGTGACGTGCCGGCTCCATGAGCGTCGGCTGCGAAGAAATCGTATTGTGCGCTATTTTTGTCAAAGCTTTAATCCTTGTTAATCTGGTTTTTTTCCACTACTGCCTTCCAGCGTGCCAGGTCGGCCTGCAGAAGCGTACGAAATTCATCGGGCGAATTTCCGACCGGATCCATGTATTGCATACGCAGCTTATCTTTCACTGCAGGCTCTTCAAGGATTTGCACAATATTGTCATGGAGGCTTTTAATGACAGTATCAGGCGTTTTCGCTGGCGCAATGAAGCCGATCCAGGCATCTCCCTTGATGTCTGGCAAGCCGCTTTCGCTCAAGGTCGGTATATCCGGAAGCGACGGTGACCTGTTGGGCGAGGCGACCGCCAGCGCCCGGAGCTTCCCGGCTTTCACATGCGGCATGACGGCCGCAGCAGGCAGTAACCCCATGTCCACGTCGCCCGACAAAATCGCCGTTACCGCAGCACCCGATCCACGGTACGGAATATGAACCGCATCGCCGCCGGTCTGCGCGACCAGTGCTGCCATCGCCAGATGCGAGATCGAGCCGGCCCCGATTGAAGCGAAGCTGAGTTTCGAGTCCCCTTTCATGGAAGTGACCAACTGCTTTGCAGTCGTTGCCGTCAGCGTCGAGCCGACCACCAGGACGGAGGGCTGTGACACAGCGATCGTCACCAGAGCGATATCTTTATCCACGTCATATGGCATTTTTCTGAATAGAAGTGAATTGACGCCTAGCGGACCGGCAATGCTGACGCCAATCGTACGTCCGTCTGCCTGCGCTCTGGCGATGGCGTTGGTGCCGATATTGCCGGCCGCACCACTGCTATTTTCAACGACAAAGGGTTGACGCAGTTTCTCGGCCAGACCCCCGCCTATCAGGCGTGCAACAAGGTCTGGCGTAGAGCCGGCATCAAAAGGAACGACCAGTTTTACGGGCTCTGTCGGCCATGCCTGAGCGCTGGCGTTAGCGCCAGTCAAGGTCAGACTGGCGATACAAAAAATTCGAATCAGCAGCAATTTCACAATCAAGTCTCCGGTGTTTTATATAAGTCCCAGCGTGTTTTTTTTCTGGTTCTTGTACCTATTTTAGGGAGGGAGTATCATTGCGTCGATCGATGATGGGCAATACACGCTAACGGGAAATCGAATAATGGACATGAAACTTCTCGCCGTATTTGACGAGATCTACAAAACGCGCAGCGTCAGTCGTGCCGGCGAAAACCTGGGCCTTCCACAGACATCCGTCAGCCTTGCGCTCGCGCGGCTCCGTCGACAATTCGACGATCAGCTGTTCGTGCGAACCGCCAATGGCATGGTCCCGACACCGCGAGCGGCATTGCTCGTCCCCCAGCTACGTCAGGCCCTGCAACTCTTGCAATCGGCCACACAGCAACAGGTCAAGTTCGATCCTGCCTCTTCATTCCGTATTTTCCGTATCGCGATGACAGATATCAGCCATCTTGAGTTTCTTCCTGCCATGATGAACAAATTGGCGAAAACAGCGCCCAATACTCAAATCAAGGTGCTGCGCATCACGTCCGAGACAGGCAAACTTCTGGAATCGGGAGACGCCGACCTTGCAATCGGGTATATGCCGGAACTCGAAGCGGGCTTTTATCAACAGAAATTATTCAAGGACGGATTTGCCTGTGTAATACGGCGTGATCATCCGCGCATCGACAGAAAACTGACGGAGAACAGATTCAAAAGTGAAAGGCATGTTGTGCTCATCGCTCCCGGCACAGGAAACGAGATCGTCGAGCATGAGCTCAAACGCCAGGGAATGCAACGTAAAGTCGCGCTTTCGTTGCCTACGCTGCCCGGCGTCGGCAACCTGCTCGCCAATACGGACCTCATCGCGACAGTTCCTGAACGGGTGGCTCAAACACTGGCCAAAATAGCACATGTCAAGATACTCATTCCACCCTATCGCTTTCCCGATTTTTCAATCAAGCAGCATTGGCATGAACGATATCATCAGGATCCGGGAAACCGCTGGCTGCGCTCTACCCTGGCCGAGTTGTTTCTGGAAATGTGAATTCGGCAGGTTTACAAAAATGTACCAAGTCTTTGCCGGGCGCTTCCCAGCTCAGGCAGCAAATCGGCAATCATGCTTTCCAAAGAGTGGCGTGAGGTTGACGCCACCAGACTCATGGCAGCGACGGTTTTGCCCGTGCTATCGCGGATCGGTATCGCAATCGAACGTACCCCGAGCTCGATTTCTTCATTACTGATCGCATAGCCTAAAGCACTTACTTCGTCAAGCAGCGCCATCAGCGCCGGGATCTCGGTACGCGTATGCGGCGTCAATTTCTGGCGTTGCATTCGATTCAATAATAATTCAGCCTCTTGTGCGGGCAGCGCTGCCAGCATGACGCGGCCGGTCGCTGCGCAATGAGCAGGCAAGCGTGAACCCTGGCCCAGACCATTCGACAAGCTGCGACGCGTAGCGGCACGCGCGACAAATACCACATCTGTGTTGTCCTGCACTGCGAACGAACTGGATTCCTGAGTACGTTCGCTCAGCGATTCGAGAATCGGTTGAACCTGTTTCGACAGCGAATTGGAAGTCACATACGCATGTCCCAATCTTAGCGTTCGCGGCGCAAGCCGGAAATAGCGCCCATCGGATTCTACATATCCCAGTTTTTGCAAAGTCAGCATTGAGCGACGTGCTGCAGCGCGCGAGTGGCCGGTGATGTCGGCTGCCTCGCTGAGGGTCAGAGGACCATGGCGAAGACCAAAAGCTTCGATGATTGCGAGGCCTTTTTCCAGGCCGGCAACATAGTCTTTATCTATAGGGACAGTCATAGTCACTCTCTGAAAACATTGGATTTATTTGTGCGATATGCGCACATATTATCGTATTTTGTTGACGAAGGTCAAAGTTAAACCTAGGATTCCTGTCCAGTCCTTCTTCCAGGCGTATCGACAGAAGCCCCTTCCATACCAAGTAAGAGATATTGAAATGAACCCTCGTATTTTTTGCCGCCCATTGCTGGCGAGCGTGCTTATCGGCACCTGTAGTGCCGGGATAGCCAGTCCGGCGGACAGCTATCCCAGCAAGCCGATCACAATCGTCGTCCCATTTCCTGCCGGCGGCACTGCCGACGTGCTGCCCCGCATCGTTGCGCAGAAGTTGTCCGAGAAATGGGGGCAGCCTGTGGTCATTCAAAATCGGACCGGCGCCGGCGGCAATATCGGCACCGATTATGTTGCGAAAGCGACGCCTGACGGCTACACCCTGCTTGTGACACCACCGGCGCCGTTGGCTATCAATAAAAAGCTTTACAAAGACCTGCCATTCGACCCTGAAGATTTCGAGTTGATCACAGTGCTGGCGTCTGTACCAAACGTCCTGGCTGTAAAAAGCAGCCTGCCTGTGGCATCAACCCAGGCGTTCATCAAATATGCCCGGGAGAAAGGCGGAAGCGTCAATGTGGCGACGCAGGGCAATGGCACCACATCACACCTGACCGCCGCCATGTTTGCCGAGCAGGCAGGCGCGAAGTTTACTTTTGTGCCCTATCGCGGCACCGCACCCGCGCTCACGGATCTGGTAGGTGGCCAAGTGGATGTGTTCTTTGACAACATCAGTTCCATGCACTCCTATCACAGCGCAGGCAAGACCAAAATACTGGCCGTCGCCGGGACCAATCGCAGCCCATTGCTACCTGATGTGCCGACCATTTCGGAAAGCGGCTTGCCCGGTTTCAGCGCCACGACATGGTTTGCCGCAGCGGCCCCACCCGGGACAGCTGACGAAATCATCCAGAAGCTCAATACCGCTATCGTCGACATCCTGAACATGCCGGATGTGAAGAAGCAATTTCTTGGCCAGGGAGCTGAAGTCGTCGGCCAATCACCAAAGGAAACGGGTGAGTTCATTGCCGCCGAGCGTGTCCGCTGGAAAAAAGTGATCGAGCAGGCTGGCGTCCAGCCGAATTAAAAACAGATCTTGTCTGCAAGAGGAGTAAATTGTGGAAATGAAACTTAACGATATGCGCGGCATCGAACGCACGTGGGAACCCGGGCTGACTCAGGTCCCATACTGGTTATATAGCGACCAGCCGATCTATCGCACGGAACAACAGCGTTTATTTCAGGGCCCGACCTGGAACTATCTGTGTCTGGAAGCGGACATCCCCGAGCCCGGGGACTATCGCACCACGTTTGTTGGAGAGACGCCGGTCATCGTTGTGCGAGACGATGAAGACCAGGTGCAGTCGTTCGAAAATCGCTGCGCGCACCGCGGCTCGCTGATCGCATTGAAAGACAGCGGCAAGGCGCAGGACTTTACCTGTGTCTATCATGCATGGCGCTATGATTTGCAAGGCAATCTGAAAGGCGTCGCATTCGAGCAAGGCGTGAACGGCATGGGCGGCATGCCACCCGACTTCTGCAAGGAACACCACGGCCCGCGCAAATTGCGTACCGCAACGGTAGCCGGCCTGGTGTTCGGCAGCTTCGATGAAGACGTGCCGTCAATCGAAGAATACCTTGGAGATGCGGTACTGGAAAAAATCGAACGCGTACTACCCAAACCTGTAGAGGTCCTGGGACGCTTCAAGCAAACCATTCCGAATAACTGGAAGCTGTACATGGAGAATGTGAAGGACAGTTATCACGCCAGCCTGCTGCATGTGTTCTTCACGACATTCCGAATCAACCGCCTGTCGCAGAAAGGTGGCGTGATCATCAGCGAAACAGGGGCTCACCATATCAGCTGGTCCAAAGTCGATCATCAGGCACAGGAAAGCAGCGAGTACAACGCGGAAAAACTGCGCTCCGACAAAGAAGGATATGCGCTGGCCGATCCGACCCTGCTTGATGGCTGCGATGAGTTCGGAGACGGTATTACACTGCAAATTCTGTCAGTGTTTCCCGGATTCGTCATTGCGCAGATCCAGAACACACTCGCAATCCGGCAAATCCTGCCCGTGGGTACCGACAAGACGGTTTTGAACTGGACGTATATCGGCTTCGCAGATGACTCCCCGCAATTGCGCCGGATGCGACTCAAGCAATTGAACCTGACCGGTCCGGCGGGCTTCATATCCATGGAAGACGGCGCAGTCGGCGGTTTTGTTCAGCGCGGAATTGCGGGCGCGAAGAATGAAAATGCCATTCTGGAGATGGGAGGAGACAGTATCGAAACGCAGGATAACCGCACGACTGAAGCGTCGGTGCGGGGTTTCTGGAATGCCTATCGCAGCTACATGGAGATTTGAAAAAGATGAGCGTGTTTACCCAAGAGCGCCTGATTGCCCTGAATGCAGCCTATGCCCGGTGTATCGACAATGATGAGCTGGAGCAACTGGGCGATTTCTTCCTTGACCAATGTCTTTATTTGGTGACTACCGCTGACAATTACGCAGCTGCCCTGCAAGCCGGCATCGTTTACGCAGATACCCGTGCAATGCTTCAGGATCGCGTTATGGCCATGCGCGATGCCAACATCTATGAAGAACAGCGCTACCGTCATATTATCGGTGCGCCGGTGCTGCTGGAACAGAAAGGCGATACCGCAAAAGCAGAAAGCCCGTTCATTGTGGCGCGGATCATGCGCGACGGCGGCACAGAAGTGTTTGCCACGGGACGCTATATTGATTGCATCGTCGCACAACCCGACCACCCGCTTAAGTTTGCCGAACGGGTCGTAGTCTGCGACAGCTGCAATATCGATACATTACTAGTGATTCCGTTATGACTGAAGGTGTTGCAAAACGAATTGCAGTGGCCATTGGCGAACCCAACGGAATCGGACCCGAGATTGCCATCAAAGCCTCAATCGCATTGCAGGATAGCAATGTCGACCTGGTTCTGGTGGGCGACCGGTTCGTCCTGGAGCACTATCTCGAACGCATTGCGCCCCGGTCGCGATTGCGGCCATTCAGTCCGGATACAGCGAAACTGCCGAACGATATCCGGTTTGTCGATGTGCCGGCGCTACCCGTCGACCAATTTCGACCAGGCGAGACGCGAGCGCCGGCGGGTGCGGCAACCATCGCATATGTACGTGCCGCTGTCGAACTGGCAGATCAGGCGATCGTCGACGCCGTTATTGGCTGCCCGCACTCCGAAACATCGATTCATCTGGCAGGGATCGAATTTTCAGGATATCCAGGCCTGATCGCAACCCTCACGGGCATACCTGCGGCGAATGTATTCCTTTTGCTCGTCTCGCCGGAATTGCGCATCGGTCACGTGACTTTGCACGAGCGACTGCATGATGCGCTGGATCGTATTACGCCAGAGCGTGTCGTTAATGCTGCCGTGGCGGTCATCGAAGCCACGCGGGCGCTGGGCATTGCCCAGCCGCAGCTTGGCGTATTCGGAATTAATCCGCATGCCGGGGAAAATGGTCTGTTCGGTGATGATGACCAGCGCATTACCATGCCGGCCGTAGCACGTTTGCGCGCCATGGGTTATCGCGTCGAGGGCCCCGCCGGCGCCGATGTCATGCTGTCGCAACGCGGGAATGACGTCTATCTTGCCATGTACCACGATCAGGGACATATTCCCATCAAATTGCTGAGTCCCCTGACGGCCAGCGCACTTTCGGTCGGCTCCCCCGTTCTGTTCAGCAGCGTGGGGCATGGGTGTGCATACGATATCGCGGGCAGCAACGTGGCCGACCCGGCTGCAACAATCCGTACCGTCAGGATGCTGGCAGGCATATCTGCATAAACAAGCAAGATAAAGGATCACAGAGAAGATGTCTCATACTATTCAGGTCATGGACCACGACGTCGCATTTAACGGCGAAGCCGGCAGGACAGTACTCGACAGTGCAATTGCGGCCGGCTACGAGCTTCCCTATTCCTGCCGCACCGGCATTTGCGGCAGTTGCCGCTGCCGCCTTGTTTCCGGTGAAGTACAGGGCGATACTGGCGCAGGCTTATCCGAACAGGAGCGGCGGGAGGGCCATGTATTGCTGTGCCAGGCAAAACCCCGTTCGGACTTGATGATTGCCGTCCGTGAAATCAAACCCATAGATCGCAGCGCAATCAAGACTGTCATGGCCAGAGTCTACCGCAAGCTGCAGGCCGCAGAAGACGTAACGGTGCTGCAATTGCGTTTCCCGGCTGGCACCAGAGTGAAATTCAAGGCAGGACAGTACCTGAGTATCCGCTTGGCAGACGGCAGCCTGCGTCATTTTTCCATGGCGAATCCACCCCATCAGAACGACGGTGTCGAGTTGCATATACGCCAGGTTCCCGGAGGTCGTTTTTCGCAAGAGGTTGTCGGCGCGCTTGCTGAGGGCGATTTTCTTGAGCTTTCCATGCCTTTCGGTGAATTCTACCTGCGCGAAGAGCACGATAAGCCTATCGTGCTGCTGGCCAGCGGAACCGGGTTTGCTCCGATCAAGTCGATTGTGGAAGACGCCGTCAGGCGCAAGCTCGCCCGACCGATGGTTTTGTATTGGGGCGCGCGACGCGCCGAGGACTTGTATCGGATTGAACTGCCACGCAAGTGGGAAGCCCAACTGCCCTGGTTCAGTTTTGTACCCGTATTGTCGGAACCGGGATCTGCGGAACAATGGCAAGGACGTACTGGTTTTGTACATCAGGCCGCAATGGACGACATACCCACGCTCGCACATTTTGAAGTTTATGCCTGTGGCGCGCCCGGCATGATCAGTGCCGCCCGTCAGGATTTTGTATACGAGCGCGGCCTGGATCGTGACGCGTTTTATTGCGATGCCTTCGTTTCCACTGCTGAAATCGGGCTCAACGCCGAGCCTGCAGCAACATCCGAATCGACATAGCAATCGACATTTGAACTTGCCCATCACTGCGTGCATGTCACACCGATGAAACAAGATATCCAGGCAGAATCGGTATTCGCAAGGCCGACGGCAACGATCAAGACAGATCGTTACCGTGGCATCGTGCATTATTAAATATCAAAGAATACCGTTTCGTCCTCCCCCTGAATACGAATATCGAATCGATATATCCGTTCCCCATCGCGATCTTCCCGTCTGGCGATCAGTGTTTCCCGCCGCTTTACCCATTCAATGCTGTTCAGGACGGGATCTTTCGCATTCGCATCGGTTTCGTCATCGAAGTAAACGCGCGTATTCAGACCGATATTCACGCCTCTGGCAAAGACGACCAATGCGATATGCGGTGCCTGTGTGCTACCTTTTCGGCCCGGGACGCAGCCTGGCTTGATCGTATCGAAATGCCAGAATCCAGTGCCAAAATCCGCCGCTGCCCGGCCCCATCCCGAAAACCCGGAATCTGCGCTTGTGCCTTGTGGATCTGCATTGCCTGCATAGACGCCATTGGCGTCGGCCTGCCATATTTCGATCAACACATCGCGCAGCGGTATGCCTAGTCCGTCAAATACCTGACCTTCCAGGCGGATCCGTTGGCCTTCGGTTTTGTCGTCGACCAGCGAGTTGCCAAAATTGTGTTCAAATACATCGATATCCGCCTGCTTCGGCAAGAGCCCGATATGGACATAAGGTCCCCCTGTCTGCGACGGGGTTTCGCGCCATTCATCAAATGCCTGGTTTTTCATAGCCTGTTCTTCCCTCATCAAGTCAAATCGTTTTCAAAATACGTCGCGCGCCGCCCGCGCAAATGAATATCAAAACGATAACAGCGGCTGTCCGCCTCTATGAAATTGGTCTTATCCTCCAGCGCAATCAAGGCTCGACGCTGCTCATCCGAAGGAACAGTCTTCAATATGGGACAAGAGTCAATCAACGTATCACCTTCGAAATACAACTGGGAAATCAGGCGCTGCGCCCACCCATCAGCGATAACGGAAAAATGAATGTGCGCGGGTCTCCATTCGTTTATCCGGTTACGCCACGGGTAAGGGCCCGGCCTGATGGTCCTGAAGACATAAAACCCGTTTTCATCGGTCAGCATGCGCCCACAGCCGCCAAAATTTGGATCCAGGGTGCCAATGTACTGATCATTAGGATGTCGATAACGACCCGATGCGTTCGCCTGCCATACTTCCAGCAATGCATTTTTAACGGGACGGCCAAACTGGTCATGCACATAACCGTGAATGATAATGCGCTCGCCTATCGGCGTGCCATCCTTTGCACTATTGAGAATCAGATCATTGTCCTTGGGTCCCAATTGGTCTTCTCTGAAATGCGGTGATGTCACTTCGGTCAAGGTTTGCGCAATGGAAATCAGGGCGTTTTTTGGCGAACGCAGAACACTGGTTTTATACCCAGGGGTGTATGCGGGCGGATGATCATCGGTATTGCGCTGGGCGTAAGCACCCAAACTGGCTTTGTACATATTTTCTCCTTCCGGGGCGGGAAAACCCATCACTCGTTATTACTCGAATTCAAATTCAGTTCTGCAAGTATTTCTTCGGCCATATGCATGGCGGCATTTGACGCCGGCAGCCCCGCGTATAAGGAGCAATGCAGAAATAGCTCTTTCAGTTCATCCCTGGTCACGCCGTTATTGAAACAGGCCCGGATATGCATGCGAAGCTCCGCCTCGCGTCCCAGAGACAGCAGAATCGCCATGGTGACGAGGCTGCGTGTGTGCCGGCTCAAACCCGGGCGAGACCAGACCTCCCCCCAGGCGTAGCGACTAATAAAATCCTGGAAGTCGGTATTGAACTCATTGAGTTTGGTGAGCGAGGCATTGACGTGTTTCTCGCCCAATACCTCAGTGCGCACCTTTATGCCTTGTTGGTAACGTTCTTTGTCATCCATAATAAAACCTCGTTTAAATTGCATGGCGCTCGCGACGAATGGACAAATACCCGAAGGTAAAATTACTTCATCCTGCAAAGCGCGCTCGCGCCACTGAAAAATGCATCGTCTGCCGACGCACAGCCTATACCAGCGATTCGATAAAATGCCTTAGCTCCTGACTAAACGCCGCTGGCTGTTCGATGTTGGACAAATGAGAAGCCGCCAGCTCTGAAAGTTTGCTGTCTGGAATATGCGCCTGCATGAACTGACCGTCAGCAACAGTCGTCACCGGATCGCGCGTACCCACGATTATCAGGACAGGAATGGGAATCTGTCTTATCTGTTCACGCAAATCGGCGCCTGCCAGCGCCCGGCAGGCAGCGGCATACCCCTGGGGCGACGTATCGGCCAGCGACTGGATAGTGCGCATCGCGAGCGCATCTTGCTTGTAATCAAAATCGTCACTGAACCAGCGTGCGGGCGTGCCCGATACCACGGGAGCAAGGCCATGGCCGGTCACCGTTTCAGCGCGCTCCTGCCACGCGACCGGAACGCCGATTCTGGCTGCCGCATTGGCGATTGTTACGCTATGGAACCGGTCCGGGTGGTGAATGCCCAGCCAGAGCCCGGTCAGACCACCCATCGAAATACCACAGAAATGGGCTTTTGCGATTGAAAGACCATCCAGAATATCGATTGCATCGGCGCCAAGATTCTCCAGGCTGGCATTTTCAACAATCTGGCTGGCGCCATGCCCGCGCGCGTCATAAGTCACAATCCGGTAGTCTGCTTTCAGGGCATTGACCTGCGGCTCCCACATTCCCTTGTCTGTCCCGAGGGAATTAGAAAACAGGACGACCGGCGCCTCATCCGGACCGGTTATCTCTACCGACAGTTTTTTACCCTGGCGGTTTCTAATCACAATAGTCATTGCTTCCCTCTTTTTCTGGCTTGGCCAAGCACCGCATCAATCTGATCGTGAATATTGCCGATATAGGTTTCCGGCCGGAATATATTGTCGAGTTGCATGGCACTAAACTTTTGTTTGATCTCATCCATGTCGCTGATGACCGCTTTCAGATGTCGATTCTCTTGCACAGCTATTTTGCATGCAGATTCCACCAGATGATGTGCATTGAGACGTCCTGTTGTCGGAGCCAGCGCCATCATCACAGCTTCGGCCATGATCAGCCCATTTGTGCATTCAATATTACGTCGCATGGCGTCAGGATCGACCTGCATGCCTTGTAATACGTCCACCGTGCGCTCCAAAGCGCCCGCGCATAATTGAAAAATCTCGGGCAGCGATAGCCACTCGGCTTGCCATCCGCCCAGACCCCGTTCATGCTCCAGCACCATTCCATGGTACAGGCTGGCCATGAGGCCTGGCACCCGATTGGCAGCCGCAAGCACCGCGGCGGCGGCCACAGGATTGCGTTTATGAGGCATGGTAGAAGACCCTCCCCGCCCCTTGCCCGCTGGCTCGAACAACTCGCCAATTTCGGTCTGCATCATAAGTGACCAGTCCCGCGCCATGTTGCCCAGATTGCCGACAACAAGCGCCAGCACGCCAGCCATTTCCACGATACGGTCACGCTCTCCGTGCCAGGTGCATGTCGGCGCAGCCAGATCCAGCTCGCGCGAAAAAGCCAGAACCACGGCCGAGCCTTCGTTCTGCATCGACGCGAGTGACCCCGTCGCACCCCCCAGTTGCGCTGTCAGAGACCTTGACTGCATGCTTTCCAGCCGAGCCAGATCACGTTGAAGGACAGCTGCCCACCGGGCGAACTTATGACCCAGGGTAATGGGTAACGCCTGTTGCAGCCAGGTTCGTCCCATCATGATATGCCCACGGTAGTTCTGCGCCTGCACCAGTGCCGTCTGGTATGCCTGCTCGAGCAACGCCTGGATAATCGCCAATGCGTCACGACATTGCAGAATACACGCCGTATCCAGCACGTCCTGGCTTGTCGCACCCCAGTGAACATAACGCGACGCAGTCTCATCCTGCTCTCTGACAATGGCGGTCAGACGCTTCACAAAAGGAATGGCAACATTGCCTGCGGAACCGCTTTCAGCAGCCAGTCCCTCCAGATCGATCTGCGCAACGGCCTGTTCAGTGCAGTTGTTCTCGATGCCGATCGCTGCGGCCTGCGGAATGACGCCTGCAGAGGCCTGTGCCTTCGCAAGCGCCACTTCCACGCGCGTCAAATATCGCAATAGCGATCGGTCGCTGAAAATATCAGTTACCTGGCGCTGATAAAACAAACCTGCATAGATTTGACTCATGATTTCAGTTCCTCACAACCGCGATAAGCATCTGGCGGAAAATACTATTTGAAATGCTTTACCCATTATTGTCGCTGTTTCAATTGAAATATCTACTGGTATATTTCACTTTTTGTTCGATAATCGAACAACATGTAGTAATATCGAACAAAATAAAGAGTTTCTGGCAAAGCCACTATGACTATCACAACTGAAATCGTCACCGACAAAAAAAAGCAGATTAAAAACCCGCAGAATAAAAGAACTATCCGGCATGAAGACTTTATTGCGGGCCTGGCCAAAGGGCTGGCCGTGCTCGATAGTTTCGGATCTGATCGCCACCGGCTGAATATCTCAATGGCAGCGGAAAAAACCGGTATGACCCGCGCTGCGGCCAGGCGGCATTTACTTACGCTGGAATATTTGGGGTATCTGGACTCTGATGGGCACTATTTCTATCTGACCCCAAAAGTATTGAGATTTTCGGGCTCGTATATGGGGGGAGCAACGCTGCCTAAAGTATCGCAGCCCCTACTGAACCTGCTCACAAATCAAAGCGCATTGATTTATTCTGTGATGGTGCTGGATGGGTACGAGGCAATCACGATTGCCAGAAGCGCTGCACCGCAACAGACTGATCGGGTTAACCCATACGGCCTGACACTGGGCAATCGTCTTCCAGCCCATACGACATCAGCAGGCAAAATCCTCCTTGCCCATTTGAGCGCCGACGAGCAGCGCCAATGGCTGGAACATTATCCGCTCCAGCGCATGACCAAATTCACCCAAGTAGACAATGCATCCTTTCTGGCGCAGCTGCATGATATCAAAGAGCAGGATTGGTGTTATTCAAGCGAAGAACATGAATTGGGCGTCCACGCGCTGGCCGTGCCTATTTACGGGCAATCGGCGAAAGTCATTGCGGCGTTGAATATTGTTTCTTCTACAACGAAAACAAAGAAAAAATATTTAATCCAGCACATATTGCCGCTCTTGCAAGATACAGCACGCGAAATTCGTGCCGTCATCTGAGTGTTGGATTCTGCCGGTTCAATCTCGACATTGGAGCCATTTCTGATTAGTCAGGAATGATCCCAAGGAGAGCCGTTACCCCCAGCGGGCAACGATTGTTTCAACAGAAGCAAGTTGCGACGCTGGTGGCCCCTGTATTTTTGACGGTGTTCGGGAAAATCGTGGCGCCGGCGCAGGCTGCGTTACGCCGTTTATAGTGACAAACGATTGCCGTGCCGTATTATGTGAGTGTAAAGCCGCTTCGCTCAACGAAAGGACAGGCGTAACACACGCATCGGATTCTGCAAAAATTCCTGCCCATTCATCCCTGGTGCGAGAACTGAATATATGCGCAAGTTCGGCTCGCAGGGCTGGCCATTGCGACTGATCGTTCTGGGCGCTGAGCCAATCGCCCTTTAATTCCAGACGATTGCACAACTCTGCAAAAAATTGCGGCTCTATCGCCCCAACGCTGATATGGCGCTTATCCGCTGTTTCGTATACGCCATAATACGGTGCGCCGCCATCGAGCATGTTACTTCCTCGTTGCTCAACGAATGTGCCTTTCAGTGAAGCCGCCACGAAATGCGTCATCATTGATAGCGTACCATCGGTAATGGCTGCGTCTATCACCTGGCCGGCGCCAGAATTTCTTACCTCATGCAAGGCAGCAAGGATGCCCACGACCAGATACAGCGCTCCTCCACCATAATCGCCAAGAAGATTCAGCGGCGGCACAGGGGGACCGCCAGCTGGTCCGATAGCATCCAGCGCACCCGTGAGTGAAATATAATTGATATCGTGGCCTGCAGTTTTAGCCGATGGCCCGCTCTGCCCCCACCCTGTCATGCGGGCGTAGATCAGCTTCCGATTGACCTCCCAAACCGTTTCCGGGCCAAACCCCAGGCGTTCCATGATACCTGGGCGAAATCCCTCTACCAGAACATCTGCATTCCTTATTAAACCCAGAATTTGCTCACGGGAAGCAGGATCCTTCAGATTTGCATGAACAAGCGTACGTCCACGATTCACAATGTTATTCTTGTCGCCGAACTGGTTTCCGATTCGGTCGACTGTCACCACATCGGCGCCCATATCCGATAGCAGCATGCATGCGAATGGTCCTGGGCCCAAACCCGCAAATTCGACGACTCTGAGTCCGCTTAGCGGCCCAGAATGTCCGTCCGTTTTATTGGCTTTCCGGTTATTTTGATTCATGAAAATTCCTCATGGCTAAGTGTTCTTGGGACCGGCTTAACATCCTTTTGGCGTGAAGTGCTATTCTGTAACCAAAAACCATCGCAGGGCCGATAGTGATACCGGGCCCAGGATACGCCCCATTCATTATTGAAGCCATATCATTGCCACAGGCATACAATCCGCATATCCGGGACCCATTTTCATCCAGGACGACGCCATCCGCATCGGTGGCCAGCCCGGTGCTGCTGGCTGCATCGGCGGGCCAGATTGCCAGCGCGAAAAAAGGGGGAGCCGAAATCTGGCCCAGGCACGGATTAGGTTTATGACCCGGGTCACCGTTAAAAGTATTCAGCAATGTACTGCCCTGTCCAAAGTCCGCATCATGCCCTGTCAGCGCGTATTGATTATTTTTTTTGACGCTCAGTAGAAGACTCTGGGGCTCAACGCCAATTTTCTTTGCCAAACCAGCAAGAGTAGGATCTGTCTTAATATAGCCAGACTCCTCGTATCTCTGAAAAAATCGAGTGCCTGGTGCAATGATACCCAGGCCGTAGGAACGAACGAACAGCGAATCACAAATGAAGTAACAAGGAATTGCGTTGTCCGAGCCATTGCGGGCCCACATCGCTTCAACAAAATGATGATAGGACGCTGCCTCATTGGCGAACCTGTTACCTGTACCGTCCACGGCGATGATACCCGGTTTGGTCCGGTCCAGATAAAGATGAGGAAACAGCCTCTCACTGCCTCCTTTTTCCGGTATCCGGGATACCGGTTGCCAGAAAAAACTGTCCTTGTGCCGATCCAGGACTGCTCCCGCCCTTTGCGCGGCGACAATGCCATCGCCACGATTTCTTTCAAATGCAAGTGAAGGAAAAGACGCATTATTTGACCAGAGGCTGCTGCGCAATGTGCGATTATGACCGATTCCGCCCGTAGCCAGCACTACGCCCAGGCGGGTATGCAACAGCAGACGCGTGCCGCCTTCATTTACGAGCGCGCCGGTCACCCTGCCTCTGTCGCGCACAAGATCGCATAATTCGGTGTTGAACCGAACGATCACACCTGCCTGACGCAGGCTGTAATACAGACGGGCAATCAGGGCGTTGCCCAGGACTAACCGGGTGCCTCGTCTGTAACTCAAACGATCCTGCCCGTACCGGGCCAGAATTTTTGCGGAATGAAAGAAATTATTCCAATTGCGATAGCGCCCTATAAGCGCCTTGACGTCGGCTTTTCCGGCCATCATCCCGCCCAGAATCATCAAATCCTGCAAAGGTGGTCTGATGCGCCTGAACTCACTCCCCAGACGCCGGCCGTCGAACTCGGCAGGTCCGAGCGCTCGACCGGATACTGCAGCTCCAGGGAATTGAAGATAATCAGGATGGATCCCTGCAGGCACAAACTTGATCTCCGAGCGTGATTCGAGAAAAGCAATCGCTTCGTCAGCCGTACCCAGGTAAGCACTGCGTCGTCCATGCGGGTCCTCTTTGCCGAGTATCGCGTCCAGATACACGCGCCCGTTTTCAAGGGAATCATCCAGCCCGATTTCCTTACTCTGATGATTGCCTGGAATCCAGATCGTACCGGCAGACGTTGCCGTGGTGCCACCAACCTGCTCAGTCGCTTCGCACAGCGTAACGCTTAAGCCTTGCAGCGCAGCAACCAATGCGGTTGTCATTCCCCCGGCTCCGGCACCGATAACAATGAGATCAGAGACATCTTTTTTCTCTGTCTGCACACTCCTGTTGACGACCATAGGGCTAATCCGCCTTAAGTTGCCATTGCAAAAGCGTATAGGGCGATTCGGCATCCAAATGATGTTCAAATATACCTGCAACTTCAGCGCCAATAATGACTTCCTGCATTGGATCGCCTAGCAGATTTCCGACGACACGAACGTTTCCCGCATGCGGCAATTCAACCAACACAGCAATATAGGGGCCGTGACCTTTCAGGGCATCATGAGACGGGTGCCATACCCGCTCCCAACTGTAGATTATCCCTTTTGGCTCGATCTCTTCCCATTCGGGGTCGAAGCGGTGACAATGATGACACAGCCACTCTGGCCCAAATTGCCAGGTTTGGCAATATGAACAATGTTGGACTCGCAGCCGCTGCATTTTGAGTCCGGACCAGAACGGTTCTGATAACCCGTCTGATTCCGGCACCGGTATGGGAAGGCCGGCAGGCAGGTAATAATTATTTGCGACTTTTATGCTCACAGTACACTCTCCGATCCCAATAACAAGTTGCTTGCCGGCGTGACCATGGGCCCGCCGGCCACCAGTGCAATATCACTTTTGTCCGCCTGACTGCTGGACGTACCGCGTACCTGTCGTACCGCTTCGATGACCAGTTCCATGCCGTGTACATAACATTCCGCCAAATTTCCTCCACTGGTGTTAAGAGGAAGTTTTCCAGATGGGGCTATCAGATTGTCCAATGTAAAGAATTGATTTATGTCCTGCGCGTCGACAAGTCCATGCTCCACCAGCGTCATGAGTACACCTCCGGTGAAATTTTCATAACTTTGGACTACGCCGACATCCCGAGGTCCAATACCCGCCATGCGAAACAGATCCGGCGCCAGTGTCCCGAAGTTTGCACTGGCATAGTCGGGAGAATTGTGAGGATCTGCGCCCGCTCGGAAACCGGAGCCCGCTGCTGCCCCCAGAACGTAGACCGGTTTACTTTTGAAATCCCTGGCACGTTCCTGACTAACCAGGATAATCGCCGCTGCGCCATCGTTCTCCATACAGCAATCATACAAATGAAAAGGTTCGACAACCCAGCGGGACTGATCATAACGCTCCTCATCCAAGGGTTTGCCGTGCATCACCGCCCGCGGATTTGCCTGTGCATGATAGTAAGAGGCCATTGCAATGGCACGCATCGCCTCTTGTCTGACACCATGTTCGTGCATGAAACGGCGTACGCGCATCGCAAATCGTTGTGGCGGCGCCAGCACACCATAAGGCATGAGATACGCTTTCTCTCCTGATATCGTATTGATCCCCGTTGTTCGCCCGAAACGTCCGAACTGTCCTTGCGCGAGAGAACGGAACACAACCACACACTCTGCCATTCCGGCGTGAATGGCGGCCGCTCCGTTGGCAACGGCAGCACAACATCCCCCGCCGCCGCCGCCCCACTGCATGGTGGCTGACCGCAATTGACGAATGCCAAGCGCTGCAGCCAGCCGTGACGCATCATTCCGATCGTCGCTAAACGAGGCAAATCCGTCTATTTGTGCCGGCGGTATCCCCGCATCGTCGCATGCAGCCAGAATGGCCTGTAATGCGAGTTTGAATTCAGAATCCGGTGATTGACCATGACGGTAATAGTCAGACTCCCCGATGCCGGCAACCGCGACTTGACCTCTCAACGTTTTTGATTTCATGATGACACTTCAGCTGCAAAGAGGTTGCCTGAACTACCAAAGATGCCTTTTTCAACGAGCGCCATTATGCGATCTTCATCGTAGCCCAATACGTCATGCAGAATTTGTCTTGTGTGCTCGCCGACGGTGGGCGCGGTTACCGGATCGGCCAACGGGGTGTCGGCATAGCGAATTGGCATCGCCACATTGGGACGCCATTTCCCATCCTTATCCTGTATCCGGGTAACAATCTTGCGCTCCAGTGCTTCATCGGAACGTATCGCCTCGCCTACCGTCCGAACCAGACCACATGGCACGCCGGCCTGGCGCATGCGGTTTTGCCAATATGACCACGGCTGCCGGGAAAAGGCATCATTCAGCAGAGAAAATAATGCTTCGCGCCGTTTGGATCGCTGTGTTCCTGTCGCATAGTCCGGATCGTCGGCGACCTCGGGGCGCTCTATCACTTGTGTCATCAAGCGCTGGAATATTTTATTGCTTCCACAGTTGATATAGAACGTCCGGTCTTTTGCCCGAAACGCCCCGGACGGGCAGGTATCAGGACTGATGTTGCCATGACGGCTATGTTCCGTACCTGTAAACAAGTGCTGCAGCGTGGCGTATCCGGTCATCAGGATCGCATTGTCAAATAAAGACACTTCCACTTCCTGGCCTTTGCCAAGCCGGGACCGGGCCACCAGTGCACCTAAAATGGCATTGCAGGCCATCATGGCCGTACTGATATCCATGACCGGAGACAAAGCCCTGACTCCTTCGCGATCCGCATAGCCATTCATGGAAATAAAACCGCTTTCAGCTTGTGCAATCGGATCGAAACCCAGACGATCCGAAAAAGATCCTTCGCGCCCGTAAGCGGAAATAGAACAATAGATCAACTTCGGATTGTTCTGACTGCAGGTTTGATAATCCAGGCCAAGACGCTTCATCACCCCGGTAGAAAAATTTTCGACGACAACGTCGGCCGAGGCGATGAGTTCACGTACAATCGCAAGCCCTTCAGCCGATTTCAGGTCAATCGCCAAACTACGCTTATTCCGATTACTCCATAAAAACGGTGCGGCCAAACCCAGTTCCTTATTAAATGGCGGGTATTGCCGAAAATCATCTCCGCGTTCGGGAGCTTCGATTTTGATGACGTCTGCCCCCATATCGGCCAGGATCATTGTTGCAAATGGACCGGCGATGAAATGCGTAAAGTCCACGACGCGTATTCCTCCCAAAGCAAGCGGTGCTGCGTCGGGCCGGGGCTCGTACTGCGGAAAATCAGTTTCCAGATTGTCAAGCATCAGGATATTCCTTCATTGTTTTACTATATTGCACATTTGATTCCTCATTGGCCGCGCACTTCCTTGGCTACCGGCTGCCATTGCGCCACCTCCTTTTTTATAATGTCAGCCATTTCTTGCGGCGTACTGCTGTGAGGTTCCACCCACCTGCTGGTGAACAGTTTTTTGACTTCCGGCGTTGCGACAGCCTTTTTTATTGCCTGATTGATTCGGTCGACGACATTATCGGGAGTGCCTTTTGGCGCAAGCACGCCAAACCATGCCACACTTTTAAAACCGGGAACATCCTTATCGATGGTTTGCAGTCCGGGGGCGACGTCTGTCGGTTTCTCTGTCGCCACCGCCAGATAGCGTATCAACCCGGAGGACAACATGGTGGTACCGTCAAGACCGGTCAGAAACGCTGCATCCAGTTGTCCGCCACCAAATGCAGGCAGCATTGGCGCACCGCCGTTATAGGGAATATGGACCATCTTCACGTGAGCCATATTGTTGAAAGATATCCCGGAAAAATGAGAAATGCCGCCGTTCCCTGTGGAGCCAAAACTCAGTGAATTGCCTTCCTTTTTTGCGTAGGCGATAAATTCTTTGAGTGTTTTTGCGGGACTCTTGGCAGGCACCGCCAAGATCATGGGTGTCAATGCAACCGTAGAAATCGGACGCAAGTCTGTCAGAGGATCGTAGGGTATCTCCCGCGTCAGTTGCACGATCGCGTTTGGCCCGGTATTGCCGAACACCAATGTGTAGCCATCAGGCTTGGCCCGGGCTACGTAATCGACACCGATAGTACCGGCCGCACCGGGTTTGTTGATAATGATGACAGGCTGGCCGAGATCCTGGCTCATTGGCTCCTGGATTGATCGCGCCAGTTGATCGGTAGAACCGCCCGCCGCATAGGGCACGATAATTTGAATTTGCCTGGAAGGGAAGTCTTCGGCACCAGCGGTTACTGCGATTGACAAGCCGATAGCGCACACCGCATAGCGCCATCCAATGTTAAAACAGGACATATTCAGTCTCCTCGTTGTGTTTTTCAGGTATCAGTAAACATTAATAACGACATTGATCAAAACTCGTGCTGCTTGCGGGCCGTCACGGCTCGTAACCGAAACTGTCTCCCAGGCGTGCATGCATATACTCTTTGCCGGCGACCATCCAATCAGTATCGGCAGGAATCGTGATGGAAACAGCACGGTGCATGAGCTGATCAGGATCCACCACCGAGCGGGGTCTAACCTGTTCATCTGCCGTAATCGCTTTCAGCGTATTCAGCAGTAGTCTGCGAACCCGCACGATGCCGCTATCGCTCGTTCCCAAATGCTCTTTCGTACGGTCATAAATAGGTGAGACACCAGACTGGCATGCCGCGTCCTGCACCCAGAGCCCGGGCAGGCCCGCGTTATATTTCTCGACCTGGATTTGATAATCGAACAGATAGGCATTGCCGCGATTAAATTTACTCCAGCAAGTGTGATAAGGTTCTGTGATTGCCCGTAGCTCGAATGAATCCTCTGATGCGTGCCCGGTTTCTCTGCCGGCATGACCATCGCGGAATAGTTTTTTGGTTTTTTCGTAGAAGGGTTCTGAAGGGTGATACGAGAACATCAGACAAAGTGTATGTTCATCATCTATCGGAACCCAGGCATGGCCGCTGAGTTCAGGATATTGGGACTGGGGCGGTACAAGTGTCCAGAAAGGCATCATGTATTGGTTGACACGTATGTAATTTCGGTTTTCCCCTATTTTTCTGCGGGAGGCAATACTTAAACCGGAATCATGCTGGGCACATTCGAACGTCGGGGCCTTGTCCTGGCCCTGCTTCCACTGGTTAATCGTCCCTGAATTGTCTACCCTGCCATGCAGAATTGCTGCGTGAGCTGAATCAATTTCTCCTTCCAGTGCCTGAAGCCAATTGCATTCCTGGACACGTAATGTTACGACCACCTGGTCTTCGGGAACCAGATTCCATTCAATATTCGGCAAGGGCGGCAATGCGTCGACGTCCGGTCCCATGTATGTCCAAAGAATGCCATTGCGTTCCCGAACCGGATAGGCAGTCACCCGCACCTTGTTTACCATCGGTGATTCGGACGGTTCTGTCGGGATTTCCCTGCACTTGCCGGTTACGTCGAATTTCCAGCCGTGATAAATGCAGCGAATACCTTCCTGCTCGTTTCTTCCGAAAACCAACGGCGCACCACGATGTGGACAGGCATGATCAATGAGACCAACCTGACCCTGGCTGTCACGAAACGCAACCAGATCTTCTCCAAGAAGACGGACACGATAAGGTTGTCCATTGGTTAATACATCTGAAGAGCGCAAAAAGGGAATCCAGTAAAGCCGCATCAGCCGGCCCATCTCTGTCCCCTGCCCCACGCGCACTAAGCGCTCATTATCTTCCTTTGTAAGCATCAGCGTGTTTCCTTTTTTTGAAAATTAGGTTCAACCATTCAATCAATCTATCATGGTTGTGATATTCTGTCTATAAAGATTTGAGAAATCAATTTGAAGCAGGCAGCACCTGAATCAAAACAGGCCGCCACATGGACAAGGAAAAACACGATGACTGCTGACATCATTCGCACGCAAATTCGTCAAATACGACTGGAAAGTGAAGCAACAGCTTCATTCGAACTCTGGCCCGTTGGAGAGCAATATTTACCCTCTTTTACGCCAGGCGCGCATATAGACATACATTTGCCGGGCGGGCTAAGACGCAGCTACTCGCTGATCAACAACGGCGGCGAACCGCGCCATTACAATATCGCCGTCAAAAAAGAGTTGGAGAGTCGTGGAGGCTCATCGTGGTTTCACGACAACGCAAGAGTGGGCATGACGCTCGATATTTCATTACCTTCCAATGATTTCGAATTAATAGAAAATGCTTCACATACGATTTTGATCGCCGGCGGCATCGGCATTACGCCGATCATCTCAATGATTTCAAGGCTGATTGAGCTCGGCAGTAGCTGGGAACTGCACTATTGCGCCCGCTCTTTTGCGCATATGGCATTCCGTGACGAACTTCGGAGTCTTGCAAATTGTGGCAAAGGCGCCATACATTTGTATGTTGACAATCTGGCTGATCATAAGCGTCTTGATCTGAGTGCCATTTTTGGCAGCGCCGCATCTACCGCGCATCTGTACTGCTGTGGGCCTGCGGGCATGCTTGAGGCATTTATCGCAGCTGCAAAAGGCCGCCAACCCGATACGGTGCATTATGAAAGATTTGCCGCAGCAAACGCAGCCGCAACAGATGGGGGATTTGAAGTAAAACTGGCCCGGGATGGCCGGACATTATCGGTGCCGGAGGGTAAATCTATTCTTGACACGCTACTTGATGCAGGCGTTGACGTTCCTTATGCCTGCAGTCAGGGCATATGCGGCTCGTGCGTAACAACGGTTCTTGATGGCATCCCGGATCACCGTGATGAGTGTCTGTCCGACGAGCAGCGTGAGGCGAATAAAAGCATGATGATTTGCTGTTCGGGCTCCCGCTCAAAAACGCTGACCCTTGATCTTTGATTCGCATCCGGCTATTAAACGAGGAATATACATGGCAATACCAGCATCATTAAATCAGAAGAACTCCCTGACGCTTGGATTTACCCCAATGGACGACATTCACGAAGAATTCGACATGCTGATTGCTCAAGCATTATCTTGCCCGGACGCAAATCTTTTATGCCAAATAGAACTGCTCAAGGCGCATTTGTATTCTCATTTCGGGGCGGAAGACCGCTGGATGCGGGAAACAAATTTTCCTGCGCAAGACTGCCACATAAACGAACATGCTGCAGTGCTTCAATCTGCCGAGGACGTTTATCAACTGGTTTCCCAGGGTAATTTGTCCATAGGACGCTCATTCGTCAGTGAGCTGCAAGCCTGGTTTCCCGGTCATGCCGACTATCTGGACTCGGCCCTGGCGCATTGGATGTGCAAAAGCCGACTAGGCGGCAAACCCATCGTGCTTCATAGTAGAAAGCCGGCCATGACCATGGTCGACTAAATTGCCGCTATTGCTGTAGCACATCCGGCTTGCGTAAATAGAGAGAAAAACGGCATGCAGGCAGGTAAATTATTATTCTGCACCTGAGGCTTTAAAATCCGGCCGGGCCTGCCGTTGTGCCCATCGATTCAAGTACCCAGTTTGCAGACGAACGAGATACTTGTCCATTTCTTGCACCGCCTGTTCAGCATCGCGATTATACAGGTGCTTCATCAAACGACGTCTGGATGGAAGCGTGAACGGATTTTCGCCCGGACCAATCTGATCGATAAACAAGCCCATCACATCCATAACCGCATCCATCATACTGATCATGATCGGATTGCGGGTAATGCGTGCCAGTATCAAATGAAATTCCCGGTTTAACTTTTGACGTTCATCGAACGCGCCCCGGTCGTGCGCATCGCTCATTGCCGCGACATTCGCATCCAGCGATTGCAGATCCTCTTGTGTAGCACGTTCACACGCCACCCGGACAATGGTTTCGCTCAGCCATATGCGTGCTTCAGTCAGGTGTTGCGGCGTAATTGCGCCGAGATGATAGAGCACACGCAGCCCACCCACAATTGCGCCAGAATTGCCATGCATGATATATGCTCCTCCCGTCGCTCCCTTACGCATCTGCACGATTCCTGCATACTCGAGTGAACGTATAGCTTCACGCAATGTATTGCGACTCACGTTAAATTGCGCCGCAAGCTCCCGCTCAGACGGTAGCCTGTCTCCTGGCGTCAGAATACCATCGGCTATCATTGTGCGAATTTGTAGCTCGATTTCATCGACCGCTCTCGATGGAGTGATTGCGTTGAACTGAAGTGACATCTTATTTTGCATCTTGGACATACCGGATTCCGACCTATTGGTTGAGCTATTCTACCTGATCTGCTGGGCATATGATATTGGTATTTTATTCTGTAGCCATCATATGGTTAGGGCGGTCCACTCCCCTGGCACGTCGGGGTAACACAATCCCGAACTGCATCTCAACTGTGTATGCATAGCTTAAATGATATGATGACCCCTAAAGAGACTCAAATTGGATAATACAAAAATGGTGCAGTTATCTGTTCTAGAGCTTGGGCGGGTCCGCCAGAATTCCAGCCGTCGCATCGCACTTGATGAAGCACGAGCCCTGGCACAACACGCCGAGACCTGTGGCTATACCCGATTCTGGGTGGCAGAGCACCACAATATGCCGGCCGTCACGACCGCAGCCACTTCACTGGTGATTTCCCATATCGCTGCCGGCACCAAAACGATCCGGGTTGGTGCGGGCGGCATTATGCTGCCGAACCACGCCCCCTATGTGATTGCCGAACAGTTTGGCACGCTGGAAACGCTTTATCCAGGACGAATCGATCTGGGACTCGGACGGGCGCCTGGTACCGACCAGGTCACCCTTCGCGCCTTACGCCGCGATCCGGCCAATGCCGCCAATTTCCCGGATGATGTACAGGAACTGCAGGCCTTTCTGGCACCGGCTCAGGAAGGCCAGCGCATCGAAGCGATTCCCGGTTCGGGTTTAAATATCCCTATCTGGATTCTGGGATCAAGCCTGTTTGGCGCTTATCTTGCGGCAGAGCTCGGTTTGCCTTATGGCTTCGCCTCCCATTTTGCACCACAAATGCTGGACATGGCCCTGCAATCCTATCGGGACAAATTCAAGCCATCGAGCCAGCAGGCCAGGCCGTATGCCCTGGCGGGAATTAATATTATTGCCGCCGAAACCGATGAAGAGGCCCGTTACCTGGCCACTTCGCAGCAAATTTCTTTTGCTGATCTGTTCCGGGGAACACGCAGTCTGATGCACCCTCCCATTGATAATATTGAAGACTATTGGAGCAATGCAGAAAAAATGCAGGCTACCAACATGCTGGCCTGCAGTATCGTTGGATCTCCGGACACCGTAAGAAAAGGCATGCAGCAGTTCCTTGAACGCACGCAAGCAGATGAATTGATGATCGTGTCCGATATATACGACCCTCAAAAACGCTTGCGTTCGTTAGAGCTGATTGCCGATGTCGCAAAATCACTTGATTCGAGCTCGATACCGGATACATAACCTCTAGTTTTTATTTTTATATTACGGGGTTCAAATAACGCTTTCAGGCATGGTAATCAACATGACCGCGATTACGGCAAGGCCCAGTCCCAATTTCTGGTTTGTTGTTATGCGCTCCTTTAGTATATAAATAGCCAGTATTGAAGGGATCACCGGATACAAGGAAGCAAGCACAACTGTGATTGTCATCATCGACAGTCTGGTTGCAAGCAAGTAGAAAGCAAGTGAACTCGAAGCGACGGCGCCTATCCACGCCGCACTGAAAATATGTCTGGTTGGCACGCACCCCGGCGCGCCAACGGAGCGGCCATAGGCCAATACCAGAACGATAGAAGCGGCCCGGTTGGTGACAAGCGGCCATAGCCCCGAGTTTTCTGGCGCATGAGCAATGGCAGCATACTGGAGTGCAACCCCTGCCCCTGCGATCAAACAGTCAGAAAAGCCCGCCATCCATTTACCGTCACCTGTGCGACCGCCACCCGAGACCAGTAAAATGGCAGGAAACACCAACCCTACCCCGACCAGGGCAATCATTGCCGGCCGCTCTCCCAATAAAGTGATACCAATGAGGACAGGTATGGCAGCACCTACGACAGCCACAAGAGGCACGATCAGGCTGATTTTTCCTTTGCCTATGCCGGTATATAAAAACATAATTGCAAGGCCACTGCCAATCCCGGAGACGGCTCCCCATAACAGCCCATCAATATTGATTGCCCCCGGCAACGCCGGGGCGAACACGAGCATAGTCACCAGTCCCGATAATTGGACATACAATGCAAGCGCGATACCATTGATCTGCCGCGAAATACGTCCACCGGCAAAGTCTACGATACCGTACAAAACTGCAGAAGCGAGTGCTAACGTTGTACCTAAGATGAAAGCTCCCTTGTCGTGGACGCGCGTTACGAAAAATTCAATTGCAAATGGCACTTATGCCGACGCATATAGTAAACAGTAGGTCGACAGTACAAGCGCCAAGGTCATTTCATTCCATTCTAGTCTGGCTGGCCGGTCACGTTCGAACTTAAAAAATCGAGCGTGATACAAAACATATAGCCCAGCGATTATTTCTCCATCTCGGCAAACACTTCATTTGCAATACGAAATGAATCCACTGCAGCAGGCGCGCCACAATATACCGCCGCCTGCAGAAAGACTTCCTTGATCTCGTCCTTCGTCAAACCGTTGTTAATCGCGCCACGAATATGCAGCTTGAGTTCATGTGGTCGATTCAGGGCGCAAATCATTGCCAGATTAAGAAACGAACGCGTTTTACGGTCCAGATAAGAGGATCATTGCTTTTGTAACGCGTACCAAACTCCGATACACGCTTCACACTGCGCAACACTATTGTATTGTATGAAATAGCTCTTTAGACTCTCTCTGAATTAAAAACATTTTTATTCGGAGACAAATCATGTTTCAACAATCAAAAACAGGCAAATTGATCAAGCTGTGTGTCCTGTCCTCACTCGCCCTGGGTCCGCTTTTTGCTTCGGCACATGCCGAGGACGCCTTCCCCAATCGTCCAATCAAGATCATCGTGCCCTTCCCTCCCGGCGGCGGCACCGACATGTTCGGGCGCGTGGTCGCACAAGAACTGTCCGAACAAATCGGCTGGAATGTAGTGATCGAAAATCGGCCTGGCGCAGGCGGAAACATCGGCGTACAGGCAGCGGTACATGCCAAGCCCGATGGGTATACGCTCGTTTTGGGACAGACCAGCAATCTGGCTGTGAACCCCACCCTTTACGGAAATCTGCCGTACGCACCGGAGAAGGATCTCGACCCCATTGTTCTGGTTGCCGATTCACCGGTTCTTTTTGCCGTGGGCGCAACATCCAAATATCAATCACTGGCTGACATTATCTCCACCGCGCACAAGAAGCCGGGAGAAATTTCCATGGCGTATTCAGGCAACGGTACTGTCTCCCACCTGACTGCCGCATATCTGGCCAATAAAGCCGGTGTGAAGTTCATGCAGGTCCCGTACAAGGGTGCTGCAAACGCGATGACAGACCTCATGGCCAATCGTATCGATGTGTATGCATCTTCGGTGCCAACACTGCTGGGCTATATCCGCGATAAAAAATTGCGTCCGGTCGGTGTCACATCTGAAGAGCGGATCAAAGTTCTGCCGGACACAACAACACTGGGAGAGACACCTGAACTGAAAGACTTTGTAGCCATCACCTGGTTTGGTTTGCTCGCCCCCGCAGGCACACCGGCTGCAGTCGTTCAGAAGATAAACGAGAGCGTCAACACCGTCCTCAGGAGCAAAACACTGACAGAAAAATTCGAATCAGAAGGCAGCCGGGTATTGGGTGGCACGCCTGCACAGTTCAAAGAAAAGCTCAGCAAGGATACGGCACTGTGGGCCGACGTGATCAATAAAGCAAATATCAAAATCAATTGATCAAGGGCGACGCCCGTGCTGAATGCTAATCCAGTTGATGAAGTCGCAGCCCCGGCGCGTCCATTTGAACAGTGAGAATGTCGCCGGCGGTCGAGTCGGTGACATAAAGTGTTTTTCCATCACTTCCACCAAATGCAAGATTGGTCAGCGAATGCCCGGGCGGACCGCGCAGCACCTGAACGGGTTCGGCGCGCGGGTTCAGCACCCATACATATGCCAGGCCGGGATTCGCGACCAGCAAGCGGCCTTGCTTATCCAGCGCCAGTCCGTCCGGCCCGCTCGGGCCATAGGAAGTAAAAAACTGTCCGGCTTTTGAGACGCTGCCGTCCTCTTGAATCGGCATACGCCAAACGCAATTTCCACGCGTCACCGCGACATACAGCACTTTCCCGTCTTCACTCAACACAATCCCGTTTGGACTGGGAACGTTGGATAAAAGAAGATCCAGCCGCCCTGTTTTGCTGAGGCGATAGACACGACCGGTGGGATCATGCAGCCCTGTCTGTCCCTGGTCTGTAAAATAAATATCGCCCTGTGAACTGATCGTCAGATCATTGACACCTTTAAAGCGCTCCGAATGCCTGCGGGAAAAGAAGGGTTTGACCACGCCGCTATGGACGTCAACCTGCATGAGACCATTCTTGTAATCAGTCACAAGCAGATTATTTGCGGCGGCGAACTTCATGCCATTCGGTTCGCCATCCCATTGAACGACCAGGTCCCAGTTGCCTTTCGGATCAATACGGAAAATCCGGCCATATGGAATGTCTGCAACATACAAATTTCCTTTGTCATCAAAGACCGGCCCTTCCAGGAAGCTGTCAATTTTCCGGCCTCCTTGGTTCGCGTCGGCCCAGGCCGTTTGATGCTGTTCACGATATTGTTCAGGTAAGATCGAGAAATGTTCCAGGCTGCGTACTTCGGGTTGATTGGTATAAAACATACTTGAACTGTGTCCGGGTTATTGTGTTGAGCATCAAACAAGAGAGCGTTTATGCGGCCACGGCTGCAATCACATTCCTGGCCGCTGCCACGCCCATATTGATATAGGCGTCACTCGTGACCCCGCCAATATGAGGACTTAAAAGCAGCCTTTCATGCCCCTGGAAAATATGCGGTGCTGCAAAGGGTTCTACGGCAAAGCTGTCCAGGCCCGCCATGAATACGTGACCGGAATTGAGTGCCTTAAGCAATGCATCTTCGTCTACCAGCCCACCACGCGCCGTATTGATGAGAATCAGGCCTTTTTTACACTGGGCCAGTGAGGCGGCATTGATCAGCTCCCGGTTCTCCGGCGTGAGCGGACAATGCAATGAGATCACATCGCTCTCTTGCCATATTGTCTGGATATCCACCGTCCGAATGTATGAGGGCACATTCTTCGCATAGGGATCAAAACCCAGGACGCGCATTTCTATTGCATCTGCCATTTTGGCAAACCGCTGTCCGATCGCCCCCAGTCCGATAATGCCAATTGTGCGGCCACGCAATTCCAGGGTCTTGTGCGTAGACTTGTCCCAATACCCGGCATGCATTCGCCCGTTAAGCCGGACCAGTGACTTGGCACACCCCAATAACAGGGCAAGCGCCTGTTCGGCCACTGCAGCGGCGTTGACGCCAAGCGCTGCCACGACCGTAATTGAACGGCTCTGCGCCGCGGCCTGATCAATCGTATCAATGCCGCTGCCATGCTTTGAGATCACCTTGAGGTTCGGCGCGGCATCCATGGTCTCAGCAGTAACCCGACCATAGCGAACGATAATGCCAACCGGATTGTGTTTTTTTGCCAGCGCCACAATCTCGTCATCCTGTGGCGCCCTGCCCGCGAAAACCAGCTCATATGCATTGAGCAGCTCAACCGCTTGCGGCGCAAGGTCAGCTGCAGTCACCAAAATAACGGGGGGATTGTTGCTCACAGCTCTTCACCTTCCTTCAGCACCCCGGCTGTAATCAGGGATGGCAACAGCCACGGCGTACCTAGCTTTCCTTCTTTGATGCCTGCGATGCGACGCGACTCAGCCGTTTCTTTTTCCTGGGCCTTTTCAAGCAGTGTGCCGATCTTTTCGCGTTCGATGCACATCACGCCGTCGGCATCCGCAGTAATAAAATCACCGGGATGAACCGTAACGCCCCCGCAGGAGATCGGGTATCCGATTCTGCCGCCGACTTCTTTGGTCGGGCCGTTGGGATTGGTGCCAACGGAAAACACCGGAAAATTCATTTCTTCAATTTCCAGCGAATCGCGAACGGCGGCATCAACGATCACGCCCGCCAGCCCGCGTTTGCGCGCGGCCTGCATCATGATGGTCCCCATTAATGCGCAGGTCTGGTCTCCTTTTCCGTCAATGACCAGTACATCTCCCGGTTTTGCCAATGCCAGAGCAGCGTGAATCATCAGATTATCACCGGGTCGGACCTCGACAGTGAATGCCGGCCCTGCCAGCTTCATATTTGGCCGCAATGCACGGATACGCCCGTGAAAGGCGCCACGGCGCCCGTTTACATCAGACAAGATCGCCGGCTGAAATACCGCTGCTTTTGCAACAACATCGGCAGGGACGCGATCGAATTCTTTATTGATATTGGGCGAGCTCATACAATTACCTTCTAAAAATTAGTCATATAAATGAAAGACATGGCAGTTCTATCGCGTCGTCGCAGGATCAACCACAGACGCCGGAAACAGCGGGAAATTGATCGCCTTGCATTCAATTTCGTTTGTTATTTCTGCCCGGCAATTGTCTCTTAATGTTCCGGTTGGTACAATAGCGTTTCATTACACGAACCATAGGCTGACTAATGAAACATACCACCGAAAAAACCATTGCCTCTGAAGGCGGTTCCGAAGATACTTCTGATGGTGGCGTTATCGCAGTCAGAAGAGCCATGGCTGTGCTTGCCGCGTTTGGCACGGACGACGAAAGTCTGTCACTGGCAGAGCTCAGCCGCAGGACGGCATTGCACCGCTCCACTGTTCTACGATTGGCCAGGACATTGGCTCTGGACAATTATCTGGTTCAGAAAGATGGCGGAGACTGGCGACTTGGACGAGCCGCAGGATGGCTGGGCGCATGTTATCAGGCCACTTTCAATGCGCACGATATTATTGAGCCGGTGTTGCGGGAACTATCGTTAAAAACCAAAGAAAGCGCCACCTTTTACATCCGGGAAGGTAACCAGCGTACGTGCGTCGTGCGTGTGGAGGGACCCCAGGCGGTGCGCCATCATGTAAGAATGGGAACCACCCTGCCCCTTGACGTAGGCGGCCCCGGACTTGTGATTCTGGCATTCTCGGGTGAACCAGGAGAACCCTACGAATCAATAAGAAGGCAGGGTTACGCCATTTCACTGGGCGCGCGCGATCCGCAAGTATCCAGCATATCTGTGCCGGTTTTTGGATTACAGTGGAAACTGCTGGGTGCAATCTGCATTTCAGGCCCGCTCTCCCGGCTGACTGAACCCGTTCTGGAACAATATGTCGAAGAAATTCTCGCGGCAGCCCAGCAATTGTCATACGCAACAGCGGGCAGACGACCTGCCTCCAATCCCGCCATTGCTTCCTCATGGCATCCATGATGCAGGCAGCACTGCAGCGGTGTATCGTTCAAGGTGATCCAAGGTGGTAGATACGATTGGCGGTGCCATAAAACAAATCGGCAATTTCGTCAGATGAACAGGATTGACTGATCCGTTTAAATGCATTCCACATGGCATGGTAAGAATACATGCCTTTATCTACCGGAAAATTTCCTTCGAACATACAACGTGCCGCACCAAATAATTCGATCAGTGTTTCGACATAAGGGCGCCAATCGGCCGCCAGTTGCGCGGATGAAGGAGGCAACTCCAATTCGAAATATTGATAACCCAGCACTTTCAATCCGAATCCGCCGATCTTGACCGTTATATTTGGAAGTCCGGCCAGTTTGTGCATCCCCTTTTTCCATTCCCGGAACACATCATCACGCGCGCCGGCATATGGCCCCACACCTAAGGGCCCGCCCAAATGATCAATTATTATGGATACCTGCGGACAGGTCGCTGCCAGATCGAATACCTCGGGCAACTGGGTATGATATGCCCAGACATCCAGGCTCAGTCCGTATTCCTGCAAGCTGCGCACACCCGTGATAAAGCGCGGGTCAGTCAGCAAATCTGCAGGAGGAAGAATCGGATTGCTTCTCACTTCAGGACTCTGATGCCATGCAGTCGAGTTTCTGATCCCCTTCAAGCGCTCCCCTGCAACTTGCCGCATTTTGCCGATGACATCATGAAGCTGAGAACCCAGCGTGAGATCAGCACCAGCAACAATACCGGCGCACCCTCTTGCCTTGCCATACAGACCGCTGGCAAAACATGCCGCCACACCGTTTGCAAATTCGACCTCCCCCACCGGCCTGAAAGATTCTTCGCTATCCTGACTGTACATGCTGCGGGACTGAACAAATACCGTAGCCACGACATTGTGACCACAATTCATGTCGGCATTCAACTCGTCCAGCAAATACCGCGACCCGGGGCGGTCCCATAAATGATGATGTGGATCGATAATGCGAAGTTCAGGCCACAGGGTTTCTTCCTGCCGCAACGCAAGCCACTCGGGACGAATAGCAAGATGCGGGGATTCAGAGGATGTGCTTATCATAATGTTGCGAGCGGGAAAATGAACAGTGACATTGATTCAATCGGCGCTCACTTATTCTTTTTGATGTTGCTTTTGCCGACGACGTCGGACCATTTGGCAAACTCTTTATCGAGGAAAGTCTTAAATTCCGCTTGACTGGATGCGACCACATCGGCCCCCAAAGAACTGAATTTTTCCTTGATTTTCGGCTCCGCCATGACTTCCCGAATGGACGCTTCGAGTTTATCTGATATTTCTTCAGGTGTATCTTTCGGCACAAAAATGCCATTCCATTCATATGCCTCGTAGCCCGACAGGCCGGATTCTGCGACGGTGGGCACATCAGGCAACAAATCACTGCGTTTTTTGGATGTAATGGTCAATACCTTCAATTGATCGTTTTTGACCATGGGAAGGGTTGAGGATATATTGGTAAACATCATATTCACCTGCCCGCCGACCGTTGCCATAATTGCCGGCCCCCCGCTTTTGAATGGAACATGCAGCATGTCAATTTTCCAGCCCTGTCTGAAAAGCTCTCCCGCCATAAACTGAACGGTACCAGTTCCGCCCGAAGCAAAAGTCAAACTTCCCGGATCTGCTTTGGCCTGCCTGACAACATCTTCTACACTGTTCAGCGTTGAGTTTTTGGGAACAACCAGTATATTCGGCGTGACTGAAACCATGGTTAATGGATGCAAATCGGCAGCAGGATCAAAATTGAGCGTATTGACTGCCGGGTTGATCGCCAATGGCGTCGCATCATACAGCAAGGTATAACCATCCGCCTTGGCGCGAGCGACATACGATTCACCGATAATGCCGCTTGCTCCGGACTTGTTCTCCACCACAACGCTCTGGTTCAGTTTTTTACCCAATTCCTGGGCAACGACACGCGCCAGCGCGTCCGCAGTCCCGCCCGGTGCATATGGGACAACGAGACTGATGGGACGATCAGGATATTGCGCCGCTGCGATAGCCGGAACAAGGGAGGCGGCCAGGACCGCGCCTAAAACTGTCGTTTTCATAATTTATGGTCTCCAAAGGACAATGCTGTTAATTTTGTATATTGGCCGATCCCATGACTGTACCGTCATGCGAATTCTGATTTGCAAGCCGGCTGGAACAGTCGTTCGGCAAGAATCCGTGACTCAATGTTGAGGAGATTCTATATAGGCATGCCACTTGATACAACTGCGTTCTGTATGATGAGACACGTTCTACCTGACAGCTGCCATGAGTTCGACAAAATCAGAGTGCAGCCTACTGGTAATATAATTGCTTATTGGCTGCGCAGCGCCCGTTAGATTGAACCATCCGGCGTGACAAGCAACAGGTACGATAACCCCGCCTATTCACTTTTCAAGGAGGCTATTTTGGATATCAAGCTCGACACAACAGATAAAAAAACGATTTCAGCTTATCGCACAGGTGCCGGCGACGCACCACGCGCCCTGGTTGTTCTGCAGGAAATTTTTGGCATCAACTCGCACATCCGCAACGTTTGCGAACGGTTCGCCGCGCAAGGATATGAGGTCATTGCCCCTGCCCTGTTTGACCGGGTCGAACCCAATGTACAACTGGGTTATACACAGGAAAACGTTCAGCAGGGATTGGCACTGCGCAGCCGGGTGACGCTTGAAGAATCGCTCCTTGACATCGAATCTGCCATCAAGGCGCTGGGTAATAAACCTGTCGGCATCATCGGCTATTGCTGGGGTGGCGCGCTTGCCTGGCAAGCTGCCTGCAAGCTCGACGGACTCAAAGCTGCTGTTTGCTGGTATGGCGGCGGTATCGCCGACGCCCGATCTCTGACATCCCGGGTCCCTGTCCAGATGCACTTTGGGGATAAGGACGGCTCCATTCCCGTTGCCGATGTCGACGCAATCAAAGCGGCTCAGCCGGATGTTGAGGTTCATGTCTATGAAGGTGCCGGCCATGGATTCGGCTGCGATCAGCGTGGCTCCTATAACGAATCGGCCTACCAGCTTGCCCAGCAACGCTCGCTTGATTTCCTGGCAAAGCATTTGACTTGACCAGCCCGGATGACGATTGAAAAACCGGCAGTCAAAATTTACTGAATGATATTTTCGGATTGACGACCACGTCGGGCAAGTGGCCGTCGATTCGCAGGAATGCCCTTAAGCTTCTCGACACGTACGAGAACTGATCATAGCCATTCTTCTCTTCCCTAGAACTTATGCTGCAGCCCGATCGAATACTCCTGAGCACTTGAATTGCTGATGTAAGCCACATTTTTCATATACGTCCCCACAGCATAGAGACTGGTCCGTTTTGACAGGCCATAGGTATACCCGATGCTGAAAGCATTTTGCGTGCCTATGGCGTTGTTCCCTGCAGTCTTGACATCCTCCAGATTGGAGTCCGACATCTGTCCTGACCGAATGCCGCGATGATTTTTGCAAACCCGGCATCATACGAAGCCGCTGTATTCCATACTGGACCAGTACCAGCAACAATGATTCCTGGGTATCGCTGTTTTCAAAACGACGCATCACGTTCCGGAGAAAGGAGACCATATCAAACTGCCCAAGTGTGATTTCGTACTCACCCTGATCGCCCCACTGGCATTTGAATTCCCCCTGCAACGTCATGAACGTTTCAATAGTCCGCTCATGACAATGAAGATTCGGACCCTGGCCCGGCGGGCAGCGACAGACATTGACAGTCAGCCCGGGCAGGCCGAGAATGCCGGGACTTTGATTGCTGCCACTCGATACTTTCGGTGCCATGTAAAGGTATATGGAATCGGCGGCTGTATTGTCAGCAAGGTGCATCACACCATACAGGAAGCACTTTCACTTGAACAGTATGTCGCGGGGGCACATGTGACATGGGGCGCCCATTATCGCGCTCAGGTGCCTTCAATACTATTAGCAGGACTGAATAGCAATATTCACGATTGGAGATACCTTCCCGATTTGTTTTGGTCGTGTCCAGGATAGCCGGCCTCGGAATCTACGTTCTTTCCAATAACAGGTTCTTTTATAAAAATATCGTCTGTTGATAAATCACATCGTGCTGCCCGGAACTGGACGTTGCATCAAAAGGCAAGCCCAAAAGGCCGAAACTCAATTCTTTTTTAACCTACTTGCCAAAATATCACCAACTAAGTTATTATTGCCATGGAAAAACACACCCCACACACCAAGCTTTCACATTTGATAAAACTCGTCGAACAGGGGTTCGCACGAGCGACGCGGAGTGCGGTGATGGGTGCGATTAATATGGGTTTTGAACCAGCCGAAATATGGTCGGTGGTGTGCAGTTTATCGGTCGCTGATTTCTATAAAAGCATGACTTCACATGCTGATTATCGTGTATGGCAGGACGTGTACCGACCTCGTACCCGATTAGGAAATGTCTACCTCAAAATGGCCGTAATCGACTGCGTGCTGGTCGTGTCGTTTAAGGAGCTATAAGATGAAATGCCCGGTTTGTGGCGCTGCCACATTACTTCACGATCGTCGTGATATCGAATATGTGTACAAGGGTGAACCTACCCTGCTGCCTTCTATTGAAGGCGATTACTGCGACGCCTGCGGAGAGTCCGTTCATGACAAGACAGAGACTGGACGAATGGGCGCGCTCATGAAAGCATTCCAGCGACAGGTCAACGCGTCCATGGTGGATCCGAACTTCGTCGCCAACGTGAGGCGCAAACTGCAACTCGATCAGCGTGAAGCCGCGGCTATTTTTGGCGGCGGCGTCAATGCATTTTCCCGATATGAAACGGGGAAAACCAAGCCGCCGCTCGCTCTGATAAAACTTCTGAAATTATTGAACCACCATCCTGAACTGCTTGAGGAAATCAAAACGGCTTAGACGATGGACCGTTGTCGATGCCACCGGCACGCAACTGGCGTCATGTTTTTATCAAGGTGGCAAGCAATTCGGCGATGGAAATCAGAAGGCCGCCTACAAGGCGGCCTAAGCATTACACAATTCGCGCAAATGCGCCGTCTCGTTTAACAAACTGGTGATATACCGCCATCAGGATGTGACCGGTCACCAGGATTAAAAGCACCCACGCAAATGGAGAATGCAGACTGCCCAGCGAAGCGGCCCAACTGACTTCATCCCCCTTTTCGATTAATTGCCAGCCGAACGCCTTGACGCCGTAGCCGCCACCCACCATGCGCAGTATGCCGGTAACCGGCAAAAGAAACAGACTCAAATAAAGAAGAAAATGGCCCGCATTGACCAGGAAAGCCATTTTCTGCTCGTGTGCCGGGCGCTGCTGACGATGAGTCAGAGTCCAACAGGTGCGCAACACAATCAGCAATAATGCCAGCGTGCCGATAGAGATATGCCACGAGACAAGTGTTTCTCCTACCCAGTGTTCGCCATCATTAATGCGGTCAAAGAATTTCAAAAACTGCCAGATCACCAGCACAGCCATGGTCCAGTGCAAAAACTTTGTAACAGCGCCGTATCCAGAGCGTGAACGATTTTCCAATTTCTATACTCCTGTGTCGATTACTATTGGCCTGGGTTTAAAGCAGGAACCGGACAAACCGGTAAGCAGCAACAAGACGTTTGCGCCCTGCTCAAAATCCAGACCAGTCTTATGATAACAATTTATTCAGCCTGCATTCAGGTTCGACTGTCTTCTCATAAGATTGAAATGACACGATTACACCCGTCGTCCGATCCTTCAACGTAACCTGATACAGATGCCATCGGAATATCAAAAAAAGCGAGAGCCGGCGACATCAGTCCACTTAAGACTCATATCGCCGGCTCTCGGCTTTTCGATGCACTATCGGGCGCTCTGGTTGCCCATCATGCCGATGCTTCAGGTGTACTGTTTCTCCAATGCATCCCACTCAGGCTTGCCTACCAGACGCTGGCGTTCAGCGAACGGCGTCACCAGGCCACTGGATTCTTGCACTTCCTTCTCATCGCGCAGCACAGTCAATGCTTTCTGCATGCCGGCGACCGCCCCCTGCAAGGCCGCGTTGGCATACAGGACGACGCCATATCCCAATTCAGCCAGCTGGTCGGCGTTGAAAATGGGTGTCCGGCCGCCGATAACCATATTCATCAGCTGAGGCTTGGCAAGGCGCTGGGGCAGCGCCTTCACTTCCTCAGCCTTGGTCACGGCTTCTACGAACAGAATGTCTGCGCCGGCCTCGGCAAACATCTCGGCGCGCTCAATGGCAGCCTCAAAGCCAAGGGTAGCTGCCGCATCCGTACGCGCCATAATCAGAAAATCGGGATCCCGGCGGGCGTCCACTGCGGCTTTGATTTTACTGACAGCCTCTTCGGTGGAAATGACTTCTTTGCCTGAAAAGTGACCGCAACGCTTCGGTGCCACCTGGTCTTCCAACTGAATACAATCGGCACCCGCACGCTCCAGAACCCGCACGGTATGGCGAACATTCAATGCGTTGCCAAAACCGGTGTCGGCGTCCACCAGCAAGGGCACATCGACCGCATCACGGATCCGTGCCGTGTGCTCGGCAATCTCGTGCAGGCCCATGAATCCCTGGTCAGGCATGCCAAAAAACATATTGGTGACACCTGCACCAGTGACGTAAATGGCTTCAAATCCCAGGTCTGCGATGACTTTGGCTGACAGCGCATTAAATGCGCCTGGAACAATCATGCCGCGGCGCGCCTCAACAAGTGATCTGAGTTGCTTTCGAGTCGACATAAGGTAAATCCTTTCTGAATGAGGGTATAAAAGTAAAATTTTTCTGAAGGAACGTCAAAATGCATCTGCCGGAATCCGGACGTTGCCTTCCATCAATACGCGAGCGCTGCGGCTCATGGATACTTTTTTGACGGTCCATTGACCGGACTCCTGCATGGCTTGGGCACCGACTTTGAGCGTACCCGAAGGATGTCCAAATGTCACCGACTGGCGCTCGCCCGCGCCGGCGGCCAGGTTAACCAGCGTGCCCGGAATAGTGGCTGCCGTGCCGATAGCCACGGCAGCAGTGCCCATCATGGCGTGGTGCAATTTACCCATAGAAAGCGCCCGCACGACCAGATCGATATCGCCGGCGCCGATTTGCTTGCCACTGGAGGCGAGGTAATCGGCCGCTTGCGCGACAAACGCCACTTTGGGCGTGTGCTGGCGCTGGGCGGCTTCCTCAAGGTTTTTGATCAGTCCCATGCGCATGGCGCCATGGGCGCGGATGGTTTCAAACATGCTCAATGCTTTAGTGTCGCCATTGATAGCGTCCTGCAGTTCCGTGCCGGTATAGCCGATGTCCTGAGCATTAACAAAAATCGTGGGAATGCCCGCATTGATCATGGTAGCTTTCAACATGCCCACACCGGGTACGTCCAGATCATCGACCAGATTGCCGGTCGGGAACATGGCTCCTGCTGCACCCTCTTCTTCAGCGGCCGGGTCGATGAACTCAAGTTGCACTTCGGCTGCGGGAAAAGTCACGCCGTCCAGTTCAAAGTCACCCGTTTCCTGTACTGCTCCGTTTGTCATGGGGACATGCGAGACAATGGTCTTGCCAATATTGGCCTGCCAGATGCGCACCGTCGCCATGCCGTCCTGCGGGATACGCGCTTGCCCGACCAGCCCATTGCTGATGGCGAACGGACCGACGGCGGCCGACAGGTTGCCACAGTTGCCGCTCCAGTCGATAAAAGGTTTGTCAATGGACACCTGGCCAAACAGATAGTCGACATCGTGATCGGGACGGTTGCTTTTGGACAGGATGACAATTTTGCTGGTGCTTGAGGTAGCACCGCCCATGCCGTCAGTCTGCTTTCCGTAGGGGTCCGGGCTGCCGATGACGCGCAACAGCAGCGCGTCGCGGGCAGCGCCGGGCTGCTGCGCCGCCTCGGGCAGATCGGTTAAATTAAAAAAAACGCCTTTGCTGGTGCCGCCGCGCATATAAGTTGCGGCAATTTTTATCTGCGGTGCGTGATTCATGTGTTGATCCTTTCCATTTCCTTAGCTGGCAACCGCCGATTCAATAAAGTCCTGTGCGAAGCGCTGTAACACGCCGCCTGCCTCGTAGATCGACACTTCTTCGGCCGTATCCAGACGACAGGTCACGGGCACATCAACGCGTTCACCCGTTTTCCGGTGAATGACCAGGGTCAGGGTGGATCGCGGTTGCGGCGTTCCCAGAACATCGTAAGTTTCGGTACCGTCAATATTGAGCGTCTGGCGATTGACGCCGGGCTTGAACTCCAGCGGCAGCACGCCCATCCCCACCAGGTTGGTGCGGTGAATGCGCTCAAAGCCTTCTGCAACAATCACTTCGACACCCGCAAGACGCACGCCTTTGGCAGCCCAGTCCCGCGACGAACCCTGGCCATAATCGGCACCCGCCACGATAATCAGCGGCTGTTTGCGCTCCATATAGGTTTCAATGGCTTCCCACATGCGAACAACTTTGCCTTCGGGCTCAATGCGGGCCAGCGATCCCTGTTTGATTTCGCCGTTTTCCTGCACCATTTCATTGAGCAGCTTGGGATTGGCAAAAGTCGCCCGTTGTGCAGTCAGGTGATCGCCCCGATGGGTAGCGTAAGAGTTAAAGTCCTCTTGCGGCAAACCCATCTTGGCCAGATATTCGCCCGCTGCGCTATTGGCCATAATGGCATTCGATGGGGACAGATGATCGGTCGTGATGTTGTCGCCCAGCACGGCAAGCGGGCGCATGCCCGACAGCGTACGCTCGCCGGCCAGCGCGCCTTCCCAATAGGGCGGGCAGCGGATGTAGGTACTTTGCGGACGCCATTCATAAAGCGGGTCGATGGCTTCGCCATGCTCCACGCTGGCGGCAAACATCGGTTCGTACACCTTGCGGAACTGCTCGGGCTTGACACTGCTGGCAACAATGGCGTCGATTTCCTGGTCATCAGGCCAGATGTCTTTGAGCGTGACGGGATTGCCATTCGGGTCGGTGCCCAGCACGTCTTTCTCGATGTCAAAACGAATAGTGCCGGCAATGGCATAGGCCACAACCAGCGGCGGAGACGCCAGGAAAGCCTGCTTGGCATAGGGATGGATACGGCCGTCAAAATTCCGGTTGCCTGACAGCACCGCGGTGGCATACAGATCGCGGTCGATAATTTCCTGCTGGATGACCGGGTCCAGCGCACCACTCATTCCGTTGCAGGTGGTACAGGCAAACGCCACGATACCAAAGCCCAGTTTCTCCAGTTCAGGCAAGAGATTGGCTTCTTCCAGATATAACTGAACGGCCTTGGAGCCTGGGGCCAGCGATGATTTTACCCATGGCTTGCGGACCAGGCCGAGCTTGTTGGCATTGCGCGCCAGCAATCCCGCCGCGATCACGTTACGCGGGTTGCTGGTGTTGGTGCAACTGGTGATGGCGGCAATAATGACCGCTCCGTCCGGCATCAGTTCTGGTTCGTTTTCCACTGTCCCGGAAATGCCACGCGAGGCAAGCTCGGAGGTCGGCACCCGGCGATGCGGATTGGACGGGCCGGCGATATTGCGCACGACTGATGACAAATCGAAAGTGAGCACGCGTTCGTATTCTGCCGTCTTCAGACTATCAGCCCAAAGACCGGCCTGTTTGGCGTAGGTTTCCACCAGTTTGACCTGCTCGTCGTCACGGCCGGTCAGTTTCAAATAGTCGATGGTTTGCTGATCAATGTAGAACATGGCGGCGGTTGCGCCATACTCGGGGGTCATATTCGAGATCGTTGCGCGATCGCCCAATGTCAGGCGGGCCGCGCCTTCCCCGTAAAACTCCAGGTACGATGATACGACCTTCTGGTTGCGCAGAAACTCGGTCAACGCCAGGACAAGGTCGGTGGCGGTGATGCCTGGCTGCAACTGGCCCGTGAGTTCCACCCCAATGATATCCGGCAGGCGCATCCATGACGCGCGCCCCAGCATGACGCTTTCGGCTTCCAGCCCCCCCACCCCAATGGCGATCACGCCCAGCGCATCAACGTGTGGCGTGTGGCTGTCGGTGCCGACAAGCGTATCCGGGAAAGCCACGCCGTCGCGTGCATGGACGACAGGCGACATGCGTTCCAGATTAATCTGGTGCATGATGCCGTTGCCCGGCGGAATAACGTCGACATTCTTGAACGCTTTCTTGGTCCAGTTAATGAAATGAAAGCGGTCGTCATTACGGCGGTCTTCAATGGCGCGGTTTTTGTCAAACGCATCCTTTTCAAAACCGGCGTGTTCCACAGCCAGTGAATGATCCACAATCAGCTGCGTCGGAACGACGGGATTGATCTGGGCCGGATCGCCTCCCTGCTCGGCGATGGCTTCGCGCAGCCCAGCCAGATCAACCAGCGCAGTTTGCCCAAGGATATCGTGACACACCACGCGCGCAGGAAACCACGGGAAGTCCAGTTCGCGCTTGCGTTCAATCAGTTGCTTGAGCGAATCGGTCAGCGTCTCGGGATCGCAGCGACGCACCAGATTCTCGGCCAGCACGCGCGAGGTGTACGGGAGCGTGTCGTAGGCGCCCGGCCTGATTGCATCGACGGCTGCCCGGGCATCGAAATAATCCAGCCGGGTACCCGGCAGGGGTTTGCGGTTTGCAGTGTTCATAACGATTCAGCGTTTATCCAGTGGAACAAAGGTCTGATCTTCCGGCCCGGTGTAATTGGCCGTCGGACGAATGATTTTATTGTCGATACGTTGCTCGATGATATGGGCAGACCAGCCCGCCGTGCGCGCGATCACAAACAGCGGCGTGAACATGGCGGTGGGCACGCCCATCATATGGTACGACACGGCAGAAAACCAGTCCAGATTGGGGAACATTTTCTTGATTTCCCACATCACGCTTTCCAGGCGTTCAGCGATGTCGAACATTTTCATGTTCTGCTGCGTTGATGACAGCGTACGCGCAACCTCCTTGATGACCTTGTTGCGCGGGTCGGACACAGTGTACACCGGATGGCCGAAACCGATGACCACTTCCTTGTTCTCGACACGCTTGCGGATATCGGCCTCGGCGTCGTCCGGTGTTTCGTAGCGCTTCTGTATTTCAAAAGCCACTTCATTGGCACCGCCATGTTTGGGGCCGCGCAGTGCGCCAATGCCCCCGGTAATGGCCGAATACATATCCGATCCGGTACCGGCAATAACGCGGCTGGTAAAGGTGGATGCATTGAATTCATGCTCGGCGTAGAGGATCAATGAGGTGTGCATGGCACGCACCCACTCGTCTGACGATTTTTTACCATGCAGCAAATGCAGGAAATGGCCGCCGATGCTGTCATCATCGGTTTCGATGTCGATGCGCTTGCCGTTATGGCTGTAGTGGTACCAATAGAGCAAAGCCGGCCCCAGGCTCGCCATCAGACGATCGGCAATATCGCGTGCGTCGGGCACATTGTGGTCGTCTTTTTCCGGCAGCACGCATCCCAAAATGGACACGGCGGTGCGCATAACGTCCATCGGATGGCTGGCGGCCGGCAGCGCTTCGAGCGCAATCTGCAATTGAGCGGGCAGACCCCGCAAGCGACCCAGCTTTTCCTTGTAGGCTGCCAGTTCGGCTTTGTTGGGCAGTTTTCCGTGAATAAGCAGGTGGGCCACTTCTTCGAATTCACAGGTTTCCGCGATATCCAGAATGTCGTAGCCGCGGTAGTGCAGGTCGTTGCCACTACGTCCTACAGTACATAGCGCGGTATTGCCGGCGACGACGCCGGACAGGGCCACTGCTTTCTTGGGTTTAAACCCCTTTACTTCGGATGTGTTCGTCATAGTCTTGCCTTCCTCTTGAATGTTGCAAACTTCCACTAAGCATTAGCATTCGCAGTTTACGCAAGACACACACAATTTGCATCATCTGTAAGGCGAATATCGGTGAAGTGCGTAGCTGCAATTTGCAAATTTTGCGAATATTTGAACTACAATCAGGCAATCCATATCACTCAAACGGGTTGCCATGCGTAAAATTTTTATGGGTGTCCGCCTGCGGCGCCTGCGGGAAGAGCGTAAGTTGACGCAAATCGGGCTGGCCCGCATGCTGGGCCTGTCGCCAAGCTATCTGAACCAGATCGAACAGAACCAGCGGCCCCTGACTATGCCGGTCCAGTTACGGTTAAGCGAAGTGTTCGACGTGGATATCAATGCGTTCTCGGATGACGAGCAGACCCGGATGGTGGCCGCCCTGCGCGAAGTGGCAGCCACCTTGCCTGCCTCTGCGGTCGGCGGCAACGAAGAGGCGCGGATCTCACTAACCGAAATGCGGGAAATTGCAACGAACATGCCCGCCGTGGGCCGGGCGCTGATTCATTTGCATCGCCGGCACCGCGAAGCGGTGGACCGGCTGGAAGCAATGGCTGAAAAAATGACCTACCAAGACCAGGAGGATCGCCAGAATCCGCTGGTAACGCCAACGCAGCCCTATGAAGAAGCGCGCGATTTTTTCTTTACCCACCATAATCATTTTTCAGCCCTCGATACACATGCCGAGCAGTGTCATGCCGCCTGGGGACTCTCCGAGGCGACGCCATCGGGCCTGGCCGAGCGGCTGGCCAGGCGCTTGCGGCAGCAGCATGGTGTAATCGTCGATACCCTGTCGCCAGGAGAGGGGGTACAACGGAATTACAACCCGGAAACCCGGCGCCTTAGCCTGCCGTCCTATCTGCGACCTGGCCAACAAGCCTTCCAGATGGGAACGCAACTGGCCTTTCTGGAAATCGACGACATGCTCGAGCACATGGTAGACACGCCCCGGTTTTCCAGTGCCGCCGTGCGCAGACTGGTTCGCCTGGGCCTTGCCAACTATTTTGCGGCGGCGCTCATTTTGCCCTATACCCGCTTCCTGGAATCGGCCGAACAATTGCATTACGATATTGATTTGCTGGGCCAGCGCTTTGGCGTCAGTTTCGAGACCATCTGTCATCGCCTGAGTACAATGCAACGGCCCGAGGCCGCAGGGGTACCCTTCTTCTTTATCCGGGTGGATAGAGCCGGCAACATTTCGAAGCGGCAATCCGCCGCACACTTTCATTTTTCCCGCGTCGGCGGCGCCTGTCCACTTTGGAATGTATACGAAGCGTTTTCAAATCCGGGGCGGATTCTCAGGCAACTGGCACGCATGCCGGATGGGCGGGTCTATTTATGGATTGCACGCACCGTGTTTCGCCAGGCCGGCGGATTCGGCCAGCCGGGCAAGGATTTCGCGGTCGCACTGGGCTGCGATGTTGAACATGCGCATCGACTGGTCTATGCCAAAGGCCTGGACATCAGAAACCCTGATAATCCGACCCCCATCGGCATGGGCTGTCGCGTATGCGAGCGCACGCAATGCCCGCAACGGGCCTTTCCCTATATTGGCAAGGAGCTGGATATCAACGAAAATGTAAGCAGTTTGTTCCCGTATCCGATGATCACCTCACACTCATAACCCGGAAAGTCATTCAGCCAGTCCGGTGCGCGCGCTGGCCCGCGCGAGATGCCTGTTTTGATCGTAACGGTCTTGTTACCAATACGCGCTTAACGAAAGCAGACGGTTCAGCGACAATATCGACGTCGCCTTCCCACCACGCACTTCTCACCTGCCAATACGTTATGCTCCTGTCTCGTCCGCTTCAATACATTACGTTCGTTACCGCCACCGCTGCCCTCTTCAGCCATATAACGCCCGCCGCTGCGGCGCCATCAGAAGCCTCCGTCAAAAACCGGGTAGATGCGTCGGTCATGCCGGTCATGCAGCACCACCACATCCCCGGCATGGCTGTCGGAATTATCGACGGCGAACGGCGTTATTTTTTCGATTACGGTGTCGCTTCAAAACAGACTCAGCAGCCCGTGACCGCGGCGACGCTGTTCGAGCTGGGTTCCATCAGTAAAACATTCACGGCCACGCTGGCCACCTATGCCCAGGCGCTGGGTCATTTGAAGCTGACCGATACGACGGAGAAATATCTGCCTCAAATGCAGGGAACGCCGTTCGGCAAAGTCGCGCTGGTGCATTTGGGCACACACACGCCCGGCGGCTTTCCGCTGCAAGTACCCGAGGAAATAAAAACCCAAACGCAACTCATGAGCTATATGCAAGAGTGGAAGCCGCCGTACAAACAGGGGACGCAAAGAACGTACTCGAATCCAGGCATTGGCATGCTTGGCCTGATTGCGGCAAAGGCTATGCAGCAGGACTTTACGACCGTGATGCAAAACGCGATATATGCGCCGCTTGGCCTGCATGACACTTATATAGATATCCCCGCAGGGAAAATGCGCAACTACGCTCAAGGGTATACCAAACAGGACGCCCCGGCGCGCGTGAGCAAAGCGGTTCTGTGGGCGCAAGCCTATGGCGCAAAATCCACCAGCCGGGATATGCTGCGCTTTGTGCAGGCCAATATGAACATGGTAGCGCTGGACAGCCGCTTGCAGAAAGCCGTTACCGACACGCATATCGCTTATGCCCAGACCGCCGCTATGACTCAGGATCTGATTTGGGAGCACTATCCCTATCCGGTCACGTTGCAGGCCCTGTTAAAAGGCAATAGCGCCGCGTTCGCGCTGCAGCCCCAGCCGGTCACGCCGGTCGTTCCTCCCGCCGCGCCGCGCGACGATGTCTGGATAAATAAAACCGGATCGACCAACGGATTCGGAGCCTATGTTGCCTTCATCCCCGCCAGGAAACAGGGAATTGTTCTGCTGGCCAACAAGAATTATCCAATCGAAGACCGGATTAAAATTGCATATGAAATATTGAGCGAACTGGACGCGCGTACCGATAAAAAACGACCTTGAGAAAACCAGGACAAGGCTAAATCGCATACCCTCGTCCTGGAACGCCTGCCCGTGTTACGCGGGCAGACTCGAACAAACCATTATTGGAACAGGGACGACGCAAGCACAGCCATTTGTTCCGTATCAGGCTGCCTCAGCCAATAGATGTCGCTGCGGGTTGGGTTTGCCCCGTTGTCCAGGCGATTTACGACAAATGCGCCCACCGCTTTGTAGTCAGACTTTGATATGAACACCACGTACTTTTCAGAAGGACAATCGTGGGGCTTGCAGCCGCTCAGTCGGACGTAGGACGTTGAGCCCACCGTGATGTCTTCGGTGGGTGTTGTCACACCGAACTTTCTCACCCAGGCGTGCTTTTTCTTGAGCTTGCCGGCCAAATCAGAAAACGCGCGGGCAATGTTGGCATCTTGTTTGGCCAGGTCGGCAGGGTATATATCTGCCGCGTGTGAGACTGTGGCCGTCACAAAACTGATAGCCGCAGCAAGCACTAACGATTTGAATGAAAGATGACTCATAGTGTAGTAAAAAGAGAGTTGAAACGAACGATAATTTTATCTTTGTCGATATCGATCAGCAAGTCATCCGTTTTTTGTTGAACCCCACTCCCCTGCCTCACCATTGATTAATATGAAGAACCATTTTCGCACGACCTGGCCTTATTATCTTGCAGCATTTACTTGCGCCCTGTTCCTGGTCGTGCTGCTCAACGTACGATTGGACGGACGTGTGTTCGCATTCGATCAGCAAATTTTTCAGACGTTGCAATCGGCGCGCACACCACAGCTGGATACACTGCTCATTACGATCACCCAACTGGGCGATTCGTTCATGGTGACCGCGCTCGTCATCGTGACTGCGATATGGCTGCTTGTAAAACGCGTCTGGCGCACCGCCATTTATTGGTCGGTGACCATTCTTGCGGCCGCCGTGCTCAATTCAGTGGTCAAGTCCGCCATTGTTCGCGTCCGCCCCGGCGATATGATGTATAGCGGTTTTACGGCCTATTCTTTTCCCAGTGGCCATACCACCGCCAACCTGGTGCTCTACGGATTCTTGTGCATTGTGCTTTATCCCATTCTCAACAAACCGGCCAGAACACTGCTCGTGATCTGCACCGGCGGATTCGTGGCGACGGTCGCTTTTTCACGACTTTACCTCGGCGCGCACTGGTTCTCCGACGTACTGGGCGGTTTGCTTCTCGGCACAAGCATTCTGTGCATCATGGGTTCACGCTATCACGCGCGCGACATGCAACAGATGCGGGCGTCTTATCTTCTGGTACCCGTCATCGGTACGCTTTTATTGGCAGGCAGCGCGCATACCGTTTACTACCGGGACCTCAATTTGCAACGCTACACGCCCCAATCAAAACCGCTATCCCTGAACGACAATAACAAAGCGTTTGCGCACCTGCCCCTTCTGACATAAATTTTGTTATAATTTAAAGAAATAAACATATTACTAATAATAATTAACTGATTTGCATTACGTGCACCTGCTTTGACCGCTTTATTTCGTCTACGGAGTTCAACATGCCCGATACTCATCACGATCCCGCATGCGACGCAGCATCGCAACAAATTGCATATGTCCGCAAGAATCCGTCATCTGTTCCCCTGGTGAAAAGTTTTTTCGATGAAACCACCAACACCATCAGCTATGCGGTTCACACCAGGAACAACCCGCATTGCGCAATCATTGACAGCGTTCTGGACTATGACGCGGCCTCAGGAAGAACCAGCGACAGGTCCGCACAGGCCATTATTGATTATGTCCGTACCCACCAATTGCAAGTGCAATGGATTCTTGAAACCCATGCTCATGCCGATCACCTGTCCGCTGCGCCGGTTCTGATACAAGCGCTCGGCGGACGCCTGGCCATCGGCAAACATATCCAACAGGTGCAATCGGCCTTTTCCCACATTTATAATACGCAAGGCATGCATCGTGGCAGTATTGCCGACTTTGACCATCTTTTTGCAGATGGTGACACGTTCCAGATCGGCGACATTCCTGCGACTGTTCTGCATGTTCCGGGACACACACCGGCCTGTCTGGCTTATGTAATCGGCGACTGTGTGTTTGCCGGCGATACGCTGTTCATGCCCGACTATGGGACCGCCCGCTGCGATTTTCCAGGTGGTGATGCACACGCGTTGTATCGGTCCATTCGCCGCTTGTTATGTTTGCCGGATGAGACTCGCGTTTTCGTTTGCCATGACTACAAGGCACCCGGACGAAACGAGTTTGCCTGGGAGACCACAATCGGCGACGAACGCAGGCATAACGTTCATATCCACGAGGGAGTGAGCGAAGCAGAATTTGTCGCAATGCGGACCCAGCGTGATGCCACGCTTTCCACGCCGTCCCTGCTGTTGCCGGCCATCCAGGTCAACGTGCGGGGTGGCAAGCTGCCGCCGCCTGAAGACAATGGCGTCAGCTATATGAAAATTCCGATCAACCGGATATGAGTTTGGCGCGGCGCCGCCAATACTGCTTGCCCGGTGCGGTAAGATAGCGGGAACCCGGCTTTCTTCACAAATGGAATATGAATCTGACCGACATCATTACGCTCTCCAGTGAACAGGCCTCGGCGTTTCGTGATATTCGCCTGGCGGCCCTGCTCCAGGCGCCACAAGCGTTCGGCGCCAGCCATGCGGTTGAGTCCGCAAAACCACTGTCCTTTTTCGAAGAACGATTACGCACCAGCATGGTGTGGGCCGCCCGACAGAACGGTACCCTTGTTGGCGTTGCCTGCCTGGCGCCTGGCATGAGCGACCGGGAAAAACATAAGGGCTTTGTCTGGGGCGTGTTTGTCGCACCTGAGGTGCGTGGACAGGGGGTGTCGCGCGCGTTACTGACAACGCTCCTGACGTGGGCCGACCAACACTATGAGCAGGTCACCCTGACCGTCACCGCAACCAATACAGCCGCGCTGGCGCTATACCAGCAGGCCGGGTTCGACGTTTTCGGCAGGGAGCCACGGGCACTCAAAGATGAAACAGGTTACAGCGATGAAATCCTGATGGTTCGCTTTGCACATCAGACATCACCCCCGCCTGTTACGTAAATAGGCGACAACAACCTGGGCAGGTGTTGCCGCCGCTCACGAATATGTCAATCAGAATGACAATGACACAGACGCTTTCACTGTTCTGCCCTTGCCTGCCGTCAGCTGACCAAACTGCGGGGCAACCGTTGCCCAGTACCGTTTGTTGAAGACATTATCAACACCGAAACGGAAGGTGGTCTGTCGTCCCGCCAGTTTCGTGGTGTATCGTGCGCCCAGATCCACGCGCGTCCAGCCGGGTATGCGGCCTTCGTTTTCCTTGTTCACATACTGCGCGCCCCGCCGGGTCACATAGCCCTGCAAGGTCAGGCCGGGAGCAAAGGACGGATCCCATTCAGCCCCCATGGTCGCCTGAAAGCGCGGCACTCCAACGGCATGGTTGCCGTCATTCACGCCGTCCTGTGTTTTCTGCAAGCGGGCATTCATCAGAGTCACGCCACCAATAAGCCGCACGCCCTCGGCAGGCTGGCCATATATGCTCAATTCGAGGCCGCGATTGCGCTGCTCGCCGGCCGCACTGAAAATATTGGTTTGACTGTCCAGATAGAATTCAGGCTTTTCCAATTGAAACACGGCCAGGCTGGCACCATAATCGCCCATGTCCACTTTGACGCCCGCCTCCATCTGCTTGGTTCGCGCAGGCTTGAATACCTCATTGCGATTCTCAGCATCCAGGGGAGCGGTCTCGCCCCGTGTCAAACCTTCAATATAGTTGGCATACAGGGATACATTTTGCGTGGGCTTGAAAACCAGGCCCACAAACGGCGTGATAATGGATTTATCGTAGTCAGACGTCGCGCCGCCGCTGTAGTCATACGCCGTATAGCGAAGGTTCTGATGACGCAAACCCAATGTCAGCAATACCCGGTCATCCAGGAATGACAAGGTATCGGACACGGCAATACTGCGCAGGGATGAACGATCGACTTTGCCCGGGTTGTAGATGTCGCCGCCAGAAAACGTGACCGTCTCCGGATAGGGAGAGTCTTCAGGGTTGAAAATATCGCGATCCTGCGCTTCGAAAAATTCATAGGCCGAGTGATTGCTGCTGCGCAGGGCCGATACACCCAGATTGACCTGATGCCCGACTGAACCCGTCTGAAAACGGCCCCGCAATCCGACTTCACCCGTCACCGTGTTCCGAATATAAGGCGTGCGCAGCGGCGAATGGGAGCCGATACCATCGCCATTGACATTGGCGCCGGCATACAAGCCGTCTTCTTTATCACGACTGTAGGCAAGCGCAGCATAGGCCATCCAGTCCTCTGTCAGATCATACTCCACCCGGGCCACGGCAAACGTACTTTGCAGTTTGGACCAGGCCCAGGGCTGGGCGTAATTGATGCTATTGGAGGGTGCCTCGGGCACGCCATCGCCCGAGAGCCCAACCGTCGGCCGCGCCTGGTCATAACGAATATTCTGGTACCCGGCATCCAGTGAAGCACGCAGTCGTTCGCCGCGATAATCCAGTCCCAGGGTCAATACGGATGTTCTGCTTTCCGCATCCGGGAATGACATTTCGCCATCGCGATGGGCCGCATTGACACGGATACCGAACTCGCCGGCATCACCCCAGCGGCGGCCAATATCCACACCGCCCCCGATCTGCCCGCGTCCTGTATAGTCAACATTCAATCGAGTCAGCGGTTCGTCGGTGCCGCGTTTGGGCTGGATATTGATCAATCCACCCAGACCGCTGCCTCCGGGCGCCGCGCCGTTCAGAAAGGCGCTGGCACCCTTGAAGATTTCCACGCGCTCGATCATTTCAGTCGGCAGCACCTGGCGCGGCAAAATGCCGTACAGACCATTGAATGCAAGGTCGTCGTTGTTCAGTGGAAAACCCCGGATCACGAAGGTTTCGGCAAAGTTGCCGAATCCGTTTCCGACCTGGACCGTGGGATCGTTCTTGATGGCCTCGCCCAATGTACGCGCCTGCTGGTCTTCGATCAGTTTGGAGGTATAGCTGTTGACGATAAAAGGCGTGTTCATCGCGTCCATATTGCCGAGAATACCGGCCTGTCCGCCTGTGCCTACCTGTCCACCAGCGTACGCGGGCGGCGTAGGTACGGAAACGGACGCGGCCTCGTCGGTCGCTTCGATCGCTTCCAATTGGGCAGGTTGCGTCGCGGACGGAGCCGATACCGTCTGCGCATACGCACCGCCGTATGCCGCCAGCAGGGCAATCGTCAGTGCCCGCAGCACGGGTTCGGAGAAAGAGCTAGTGGTGTTCATCGTTTATTCCCGGTTAGGCAGAGACCGATGTCCTGCCGATAAAAGCGATCCTGGCTGGCGCGTCAGTATTTATAGCTAAGCGTGGCCATGACATTGCGCGGCGCCCCCCAGGCCCCCTGATTATAGAAGCCGATCTGGCTGTAGTACTTCTTGTTCAACAGATTATTGAGATTAACCTGCACGGAAACGCGATCGTTGACCTGATATCGGGTCATGAGGTCGACCAGAGCGTACGACCCTTGGGCCACTCTTTCCTTGCCCTTGGGACCGCTACCCAGCGTGTAATTGCCGCTTTGCCAGGTTACGCCTCCGCCCACGGTCAGGCCATGCAGGGCACCGGAAAGCTGATAGGTCGAAAACAGTTTGAACAGGGTGCGCGGCTGGTTTGTCTGTACCGCATTACCATTGGCATCGCCTGCTGTCCAGTGCGACAGACCCGCCATGAGACTCCAGCGTTCTAGCGGCTCACCCGATACTTCCAGGTCATAGCCGCGGCTGCGCGTCCCCTTTGCTGCGTAGTAAGCCTGGTTCGTCGTGCCCGGCACGCGGTACCCCACATCCTGCTGCGCCAGATTATCCTGATTGATCTGGAACAAGGCAACGCTGGCGTTCAGGCGTCCATCCAGGAATGCGCCCTTCAGGCCGACTTCATAACTGTCGCCTTCCAGCGGATCCAGCCAGCGCCCTTCCCGATCCTGGTAATCTTGCGGATTGAAAATACTCGTATAGCTCGCATACGCAGTCAGATTATCATTCAGGTCGTAAAGAATGCCGGCGTAGGGAGTAAAGGCCGATTTATCGAAGCGAAAGGGGTTGGTTCCCCCCTGCTCCCTCTTCCATTCGCTGTAGCGACCACCCACAATGACTTTCAGGTCATCGGTCAAATTCAGGCGCGTCGCCAGATAGACGCCCGCCTGATTGGTGCGATTATCCAGCGCGACCGCATCGGTGTTCCATACGGGTTCCGGATAATCGCCGTTCCATTCCAGGAAATTGTCTATCGGTGTAATACGGGTGCCCGAACCACCATAGAAAAGCGTTTTTTGCCGACTCAGACTGGCGCCGACAACCAGCTCGTGGGTGCGTCCGAACAACTCGAACGGTCCCGACACTTTCAGGTCAGCGCTTTTCTGTGTGCGATCACCCACATAGCGCGACGCACTGGGTGACAACCCCGCGCCTGTCGTGGCATCCGGGAACGAGGACAGAAACAACAGCTTTTCATCGGCCGAGTGCTTGCTGTAATTGAGCATGGCATCAACGCGCCACCCGTTGTCGAATTGATGTTCCAGATTCAGGAACGCGCCCTGCGTCTTGGTCGCCCATTTGGACCAATCTGTGCCGATATTCAGGCTGCGATCCCAATCGGTGCGGCTGCCATCCGCATACCACAGGGGAAATCCACCCCATCCGCTGCCCTTCGGATCATTTTCCTGGTAGTTATAGCCAAACCGCAACGTTGTTCTGTCAGTCAGGTCCGCTTCGATCGTGCCGTAGAAGACAGTTTTACGATTGCTGTAATTGTCCAGGTAGGAATGATTCTTCTGGTAGACACCTACGATCCGCCCCCGGATGCGACCGTCGGCGGTGATCGGCGTCTGCAGGTCTGCTGTACTGCGGTACGTGTCGAAGGAACCGGCCGCAAGCGACAGATCTGCCTTGAATTCTTTGCTGCTTGCGCGTTTACGTACCAGGTTGATCGCGGCGGACGGATTGCCCGCACCGGTCAGAAGACCGGTTGCGCCGCGTACGACCTCGATGCGATCATAGATGATCGGATCAATGGAAGATTCGCCGGCGCTCCATCCGCCTCCGCCCGTGACGGTCGTGGGGATGCCATCGTACAGATAGGTATCGATGGAGAAACCGCGGGAATTGAAGCTATAACGCTCCACATCATAATTTTGAACGGAAATGCCCGGACTGCCTGCCATTGCGTCCCTGACTGACAGCATGTTCTGGTCTTCGATGCGCTGGCGCGTGATCACGCTCACCGACTGCGGAGTTTCGCGAAGGGATAAAGACAGGCCGGTGCCTGCCCGGGTGGCAGGCGTCGTGTAGGATCGGGTGCCTTCGGTGATAGTGTCGTCCGCTGCCGACGTAGCATTGATGGCCTGCAGCGTCGCCACCGATGCCGCATCCGCTTTCACCGCAGGCGCAATGGGTGCTGAAGGTGCCGGTTTGGCCTCGCCTTCACGCGATGCATACTGTTGCGTCTGGGCTGCTACAGGGCGGCTGGCTGCCAGCATTGTTACAGCGACCAGGACGGCGGCTGCGACCTCGTGCTTGCGCATCACACCGCAGGCCTCTGTTTTTGGACGGTTGCTGTTCAGGCAATGCATTTACTATTTCCCTTGATCCAGATCACTATTTCAGTTAATTACAAAAACCAGTAATTATAATCAGAATCATTATCAATTACGAAATAAATTGAAGGTCGCGACGGGATTGGCCTGGCTCATTGAGGTAAAAATAAGACAGATTGAGGATGTGGAGGGTAAATGTGACCCGCCACTATCCATCCTTTTTTTGGGGCCACTGGTCGGCTAGCGGCCTTCCAGCGCTTTGACCGGATCCAGGCGGGCGGCATTTTTCGCAGGCATGTAACCGAACACGATGCCGGTAATGACGGCGCACAGGAACGCCCCCGCGATAGCCGTGAGAGAAAAGACCAGCGGCACGCCCACCGCCAGCAGCAGCATGCCAATGGCAATGCCGCAAAAAACACCGGCCGCGCCACCGCTGACCGTCAGCATCAGCGCTTCGACCAGGAACTGGCGCAAAATGTCGCGCTGCCTTGCGCCGGTGGCCATGCGTATGCCGATCTCGCGTGTGCGTTCGCTTACCGTCATCAACATGACATTCATCACTCCGATGCCGCCCACCAGCAAAGATACGGCGGCGATCAACCCCAGCATGAGGGTCATGGAATCACGCGCCTGCGCTTCGGCCAGCAGTTGCGCGGCAGCATTGCCGATGGAAAAGTCCTCGCGGCCTCCGTGGCGGGCCAGCAGCTCAGTTCTGATACTCTGCTCGGCCTGCAGAACCACTTCCGGCGCGGTGGCTTGCAACACAACATAATCGGGCTGTGTTTGCGCCTGGTATACACGGGCGCGGCCGGCCCGATACGGAATGAACACCATATCGTCGTAGTCCTGCAAGCCGGAATCGGCGCCCCTTTCGGACATGATGCCGATGACTTCGAAGGAAGCGCTGCCGATCAGCAATTGCTTGCCTAGCGGATTGGACGTATCGGGAAAGAAGAATTTCCTGGCCTTATGGCCCAACACGACTACAGGCGCCAGCTCACGATCCTCCGCTGCAGTGAAATAGCGCCCGCTGCGCACTTTCCAGTGGTGCACCTGGGGCATGACGGCGGCCGCGGCATAGACGTAATTTTGCCTGGCGGCGTTTGCGTATCTGACAATCGTGGGATCACCGATGACCGGCATCACGTGCTGCAGTTCCGGCAAGGCCGCCAGTGCTTCCAGGTCGGCTTCGGATAACTGTCCCATTGGCCCGCCTGCCGGAGGATAGCTGCTGCTCATATACATGATGGTCGAGCCCATGGTTCCCATCTGGGTCATCACCGTCTGACGCGATCCTTCGCCCACCGCCAGCATGACGATGACCGACGCCACCCCGATAATAATACCCAGCAACGTCAGTCCCGTACGCACCAGGTTCGTTCGCATGCCGCGCCAGGCCATCCGCAACGCTTCATACAATTCTGCCCTGAAGGCATTGCGATCTTCCTGCTGGCCAAAGAGATCGCCGGGATGCCCGTGCACTGGAGCGGGCATCGGCGATTCATGCCGTTGCCCGTTCGCCGATGCGGATGTCGGTGTCGGTGTCGATTGTGATGCTGATTGGTCCGACGATACGTCCGTGTTCTGCGCAGTCGTTGTTGCCGTGCCGTGCCCCCCATCCTCACCGAGGATTCTTCCGTCACGGATTTCAATCACACGGTCCGCTTGCTGCGCGACCTTGCTGTCGTGGGTGATCAGAATGATGGTATGGCCCGCCTGCGCCAGTTCCTTAAGCAAACGCATGACCTGCGCGCTACTGTGGCTATCGAGCGCGCCGGTCGGTTCATCGGCCAGAATAATGCGTCCGCCGTTCATCAGCGCGCGCGCAATGGACACCCGCTGTTGCTGTCCGCCCGACAACTGCCCTGGCCGATGATGAAGACGCGCGCCCAGGTCCAGCCGGGAAAGCAAATCCTCTGCCCGTTGCTGCCGTTCGCGCCCCGGCATGCCCGCATAGATTGCCGGCACCTGAACGTTTTCGCTCGCCGTGTTCTCTGCCAGCAGGTGATAGCCCTGGAACACAAATCCGAAGGCTTCGCGCCGCAACCGCGCCAGGTCGTCGGCATCGAAGGCCGATACATCCTTTCCCTCGAAGAAATAGTGCCCCGAACTGGGCCGATCCAGACATCCCAGAAGGTGCATCAGCGTCGACTTGCCCGATCCTGACGGGCCGACCACCGCCACGAATTCGCCGGCATACACGCTCAGGCTGATATCGTGCAGGATTTGCGCTTTAGGAGCGCCGTCGCTGCCGCCATAGTATTTTCCCAGGCTACGCAACTGAATCAAAGGCACGGCGCGCGTAAAGTCCATTGCGACAGAATCCGGCGTGGTTACCATTTGAACCACGGAACCCTGTTTTCTTCGTTTTCGCCAGTCACAACCATCATGTCTGCCTCAAGACCAGCCAGTACCTGAACTTCATGGCGACTGCGCACGCCCAGCTGTACCGGACGGGTTTGCGGCGCACGCGATTTATCCAGCACACGAACCGAGTACTGGCCCGTCGCATCCCGCTCTGCACTCACCGCCTCCAGCGGCACAACCAGCGCGTCCCGGGCTCTGGCCGAGACAAACGTGACCTGTGCCGTCATTTGTGGCAGCAGCGCGCCGTCATCATTGCTCACATCAAACAGAACGGTATACATCACAGCCTTGGTAGAGGCAGCAGGTTTCCCGTTGTCGGCGGTCTGCTCGCCGGAATTCGGTGGCGCCGGCAAAATCTGGCGCACCGTACTGTGCCACTGCCGGGGTTCGTGGTCATGCTGGCCGCCAAGCGTGGTAAACGTCACGGGCATGCCAACCGTGATAAGACGGATATCGGCCTCGGAGACTTCCGCCCACACCGTCATGCCCGACAGATCGGCCACCCGCATGACATTCGGCGTCTGGTAGGTTGACGTCAGCGTTTGCCCTTCGCGGGCATCCAGCGTCACCACGGTGCCGTCCATGGTCGCATAAATGCGGGTGTAACCCAGCCGCGCTTCATCTGCTTTCAGCGTCGCCTGGGTCTGTTCGAGTTGGGCCTGCAAACGCCGGATCCGTGCCTGGGTGGCAACGACATCGGCTTGGGCGATATCGACATTTTCCAGCGACGTCGAACCCGTGCGCACCAGCACACGCTGGCGGCGCAGTTTCTTCTGCGCCAGATCCAGCTGCGCGCGTTCCTCGGCCAGCTGCGCATGCAGGCCCGCCAGCGAGGCACGCCCCGCGTCCACTTCCGCCTGTTGCACGCTGGGATCGATATCCAGCAAGCGGTCGCCTTTTTTCACCGTATCGCCGGGCTCAACGTAGATCCGGGTGATCTGCCCCGAGACCTGGGCGCCGACATCCACATAACGACGCGGCTGCAGCACGCCGGTCGCTGCGACAGTCGCCTCGATATTACGCCGCTCGACGTGCGCGGTTTCGTAAGTGACCACGGCGCGTCGGCTCAACGCATAACTGCCGATCGCCAATGCCAGTATCGCCACCAGCCCGACCAATGCGGACCGGTGCCATCTGCGACTTTTACCTTGCTGCGTTTTACCCATACTGCCCTTTCACATCCAAAATCTGCCGTTGCGCAATAAGTTGCCGACTCCCTCCTGAATATCAATATCGGATATCGACACCCGCACGTATCGAGCGCGGCGCGCCATAGTACGCCATGCCGACGCCGGAATAATATTTTTTGTCCGTCAGGTTGTAGACATTGACATAGCCCGACACCTTATCAGTGAATGCATACCGGGCCATCAGATCGACAACGGCGTACCCTTTCTGGGTAAAGCGTTCCTTATTGGGGCCCAGATCATCGTCGTAGATTTTGCTTTGCACGCGTACGCCGCCACCGATGGTCAGCCCGTTCCCCACGTGAGGCATATGGTAGGTTGTAAACAGTTTGAAAATATTCTGCGCCACTTCGGTGCTAAGAACACCGCCATCCTTATCCTTGCTGACGCTGCGCGTAAAGCCCGCTGCCAGTTGCCAGTGCGGCAGAATCTGGCCCGACACTTCGAGCTCGAAACCGCGCGTGCGGGCACCCGACACCGCTTCGTAAGCGCTGCTGCCATCTGGCGCGAACTCGCCCGGCAGCGCCACGGCCAGATTATCCTGTTTCAAATAGAAGGCGGCGGCGCTGACATTCAGCGTATCATCCAGCAAACTCCCCTTTACGCCCAGTTCGTAACTATTGCCGACCAGCGGTTTGAGATAATTGCCGCTGGTATCCATATTCGTCTGGGGCTTGAAAATAGAGGTGTAGCCCGCGTAGAGAGACCATATCTTGTTGACGTCGTACACCACGCCCGCATAGGGCGTGAGCTTGCCATGTTCGGCCTGCAACACCGAGGTGTCGGGAGTGCCGGACAGGTCAAAAGTGCGCTTGTCATTTTCCCAGGACGTGATCCGCGCGCCCAGAATGACAGACAACGCATCGGTCGGGCGCAAGCGAGTGGTCATATAGGCGCTGCTTGTTTTTTCGCGAATATGCATTCTGCCGTTGGGGGGATTGGGAGGCGCGCCGGGTGTGCTGCCATCCCATTCATAAATATTATCGACGGCATTGTTCCATCCATCAAACCGCCATAGGCCATAGGTGGGAGTATGCTCTTCGGTATGCGTCAGGGTCGCACCGACCACTAACTCATGTTTTCTGCCAAAAAGCGTATAAGGGCCCGTCGCGTAGACATCCAGGCTGTTTTGCTTTGGCGTTCCCGCCCAGCGTCCGGCCCATAGCATCACCCCCTGGCCGGTCTGCCGATCCGGAAATCCGCCAGCGGCGTAACCCAGTACCTCGTCATAGCGGCTGGATGCATAGCTGTACGTCCCTTTAAGCAGCCAGTCGTTGGCAAAGCGATGCTCGAGCGAAGCGAAGAAGGCCTGGTTGCGACGCCGCGAATAGGCCCAGTCGGCAGCCGCGCTGTCAGAGCGGCTCCACTCGGTCCTGCCGCCATCGGCATAAAAACCGGGGCGTCCCGAGCGGGCGTGCCCGGTTGCGTTGTGTTCCTGGTAAGAGAAGCCCAACCGCGCAAGTGTCGACGGCGTCAGGTCCGCTTCAACCGTCGCATAGAGAATCCGCTTTTTTTCCCGCAGGCGGTCCAGGTAGGAGTGATTGTTCTGAATGGCGCCCACAATACGTCCGCGTATCGTGCCTGCTTCATTCATTGGCGTTGAGACATCCACCTCGGAGCGGTAATGGTCCCAGGAACCCGCTTCCAGTTTTGCCAGCGCCTGAAACTCCTGGGTGGGACGCTTGCGGATCATATTGAGCGAGCCGCCAGGAGAACCCAGTCCGCTCATCAGACCGGTCGCACCGCGCACAATTTCGACGCGATCAAACAAAACCATGTCGTTGGACTGGAAAATACGACTGTAATTACTGTTGACCTGCCCGACGCCATCAATCAGATAATTATCCACTTCGAAGCCCCGGGAGAAAATCGTACTGGTGTCCGAGCCGATATTGCCGCCGGCATCCAGCGACAGGCCCGGGGTTTGCTGTACCAGGTCGGATAGCTGCGTAATGCCCTGATCGTCCATGCGTTGACGCGTCATAACAGTGACGGACTGCGGCGTTTCCTTCGGAGAAAGAGATAAACGGGTTGATGAACTGCTGGCCTGACTGGTGTAAGAACCGGTTCCTTCTGTCGTTGCAGGATCGGACGGCAAGGTTGCCACGATCTGTTCCAGTTGCGCTACATCGCTACCCGCTGCCGTTGCCGCAGCCTGTGGAGCGGTACGCCGCTGCAGCGTGATGGTATTGCCCTGCCGGGTATAACGGATCGCACTGGCGGAAAGCAATTGATTCAGCGCTTGCTCAGGCGTCAGCCTGCCCTTGACGCCTGAAGTACGCAATCCATTCAATAGCGATGGTTGATAGATGAATTGCAAGTCAGTTTGCTGGCCGAGCCGCAGTAGCGCGTCGCCCAGCAATTGCGGGGCAATATCGATGGAGACAGCCGTTTGCTGTGCGCTGGCCGGCGTAACCGAAACAAACGCGGCACTCACCGACACGGCAAGCATCGTTTGACGGACACAGACAGATGCGCGCATGCCGGATGCCGCTTCAAAAAATGACAAATTCAATTGAGCCACAGCGTTTACCCTGAATATTAAAAAATCGGACTGCGCTGTTCTCATCACATCTGCAATGGTCGACAGCCTGCAGTGCAGACAATGCTGCTATATTCGGTAAGACGAATGGCGAACCAGAAAACCTGACCGGTATTTCAAAAAAATTTCAATGCGTCGGCTGTCGGTCTTACAGGAGCATGTCCGTTTTTTATAAAAATGTCAACGCATGAAGAGCCGGACATCTCCACGTTCGCTGCGAACGACCCGTAGCGGCAGACTTTTGGGAAGGGCTTCCAGAAATGCACGCCCATCATCCACATTGAAAACTCCTGCCACCGGCAGACGCTCAAGACCCGGATCGGCGATACTGATCGATACCGGAAGATACCGGTTCATTTCATTGACTACCGAAACCAGCGGCTGGTTACGAAAGACCACTTTACCGGTGCGCCAGGCCGTCAGTTCCGAGACGTCCACCTGTGCCGGAGGTCCCACACCCGCTTCAGTGATACGGGCCGCCATGGCTGCGGTCAGCCTGACCGACCGGGCCGTTGGTGTCGCCTCCGCCCGTACAGACACGACACCTGACTCAACCGCAACCCGCACATCCAGCGGCTCTTGCACACGGACATTGAAACGCGTACCGATCACCTTTATGGTACCGGCCGCCGTTATCACATAAAAAGGATGCTGTCGGTCATGCACGACGTCAAACATCACATCGCCATGCACCAACTCAACCACCCGTTTGCCATTGCGCACACGATAGGTCAGCGACGTGTTGGTATTCAGATCAAGGCGGGTGCCATCAGGCAGGGTTTCTGTACGTCTCTCTCCGTGCGCGGTCGCCAGCTCGATTTTCTTGCCGTCATACCAGTTGTTGTAGAGCAATGCGCCTGCACCAAGCGCCAGGATCGTACAGGCGGCACCGCCGGCCATGGCAAAAGTACGGCGCGAACTCAATAAACGACGGGATCCGGTATCGGGCGCCTGGGCGAGCGCGCGCAATTGCGACGCCGGCACCGCGTCGGCCCATTGCCAGACTCTTGCCACGGCACGATATTCCTGGTCATGTACGGGATTTGCCTCGCGCCAGGCTTGTAAAGCCGCCTGTTGCGCAGCGGTCAATGTGCCTGCGCATTCACGCGCAAACCACCAGGCAGCGGCTTCGCGTGGATCTTTGGGGGGCGTCAATTGTGAATCTGTCATGCGTTGGCTGGCCATGTGCCCCATTCCTGCGGGTGAGTACACCATGTACACCCTTCTATTGGAGAGGACGAATGGCCCTTGGAAAAACCTGACTTCAATGCGGAGAAAAGTGTTTCAGGCGCTCACGTAAGTGACGCAAGGCCCGGATCATGTATTTTTGCACCATATTGACCGAAATGTCCAGACGCTGCGCAATTTCTTCTTGAGAATACCCTTCTATTTTTTGCCAGACGAACACTTGCCGGCATTTGAGCGGCAGCTCCGCCAGGGCTGCAGTCAGGCTGTCTGCCAGCTGCGTATTGTACATATACGTGTCTGGATTGTCGGCCACCGGCATTTCGCGCTCATGCAGATCATGCAGCGGCACCGTGTCCAGAATCTGCGTGCGACGATGCATGTCTGTCAGGCGATTGCGCACGCAACGATGCAGAAACCCCCTCGGGTAAGTAAGAGCCTGGTTCATTTTCCCTTCCAGCGCCAGCGTCAGGACATCATGCGTCGCATCCTCCGCGTCATGTCTGGATCCCGATCCGCGGGACCAGGTTCTGACCAGCTCTTGATAATAGCGCAACCAGTCCTGCGGCAACATGCGAAAATTGGTCATGATGATTGTGGTTTTAGCGATGGCCGAGCCATTTCATCGTCGCCGCAGACGCCTCTGCCAGGGGAAACGAAGTGGAATGCATGGAGCCATCCCAGCCTTCGGCAGTCAGCCACAATTGCGCATCCGGCGGTGTATCTCTCGGAATCAGGACGCCGATCTGCATGTTATACACACTGCCAAACCCAATGGCGCCGGCCGTGCGCAGGCTACGGGGCTTACCGATACGCAAATAGACGGCACGCACCTCATTGCGGCAAGACTCGCACAGAGAGACAGAAAACGTTTTGACAAAACCGGCCGTGCCGTCCCGGCGCGGCGGCAAGTCATTGAACTCGGCCATATGCACTTCCCAGGGACCCAGCTTTTTCACACCCAGGTCGTGCACACCCAGACCCAGATCGCCTGAAAACAAAGCCTGGTCCTTGATATAGCGCGGCACAAAACACAGGGGAATCAGAATGGCAAGCACGCTCAGGTGAAAACGCCAGCGATACCACCATACCCTGAAGCCCGTCATCTGGCCGGAACGGATTGCCTGGTTCTGGGTTGTCATGAGTTACCCTTTTCAGTTTTCAAAAAATGCCCGGCACCTGCATGCGAGGGTGTCCCGGCAGCGTCGACGCGGCGGCTGTTGCGCGAGCGGCGCGATTGCTTGTGTTCACGGATCATGCCTGCCGTTTCTTTCGCAGTGCGTTTGGTCCAGATCAACATGCCGGACAACACCATCATGGTTAGCAGAACCCCAAAGAAAAAATAAACGAGTTTAAGCCACAGTCCGGCAAAATCGCCCGTATGCAGCGGACGCATGGACTCAGTTACCAGTTCCAGGCCGGAGTAGTCTGACACGGTGCGCGATACATCGACATTGCCCGTATACGGATTGACCGATGCACGCTCAAGAATGAGCGGATAGCTGCTGCGCCCCGTAATGGTGTAATGACTATAGGCATTGGCAGGCAGAAAAATGGATTCAGCCTGCATATCGGGGAAACGGCCCTTGGCTTTTTCTACCGCCTGATCCGGTGACAGGCGCAGTGCCAATGTCGACCCATCAACACGTGTCGGTACGTCCTGGCGCTTCACCATGGCAGGCGGCGGCGCCGTCGAAATGGAGATACTGTTGTCGAACAAAATCGCTTCTATCAGAAACCAGATTGCTGTCACGGTAATAATGGCGATGAAGGGGACCGACCAGATCCCCGCAAGGCGATGAAAGTCGCCCCAGAAAATGCGTGACCCCTGGCCGATGCGCAAGCGGGGCTTGAGATATCCACGCCAGAACCGCTTATAGACTACCAGCCCGGTGATGAGCGAGATCAGCATCGGAATACCCAGGAATGAAACGGCGTACCAGCCCCAGGCAAACCCATTGGTAAACGGCACCAGCAGCCAGCCATGCAATGCGCGTACAAACTGCCGGAAATCGAAACCGGAAATCTGGCCCTGAATGACGCCGGTGTACGGATTGACATAAAGTCTTCCTGATTTGCCATCTGTATAGGTCGTGTTGACCGTCAAGGCAAACTGCGACTTGACAGGTCGACGGATTGAATTGACCACCGATCCTGGATGCGCCTCTTCCACCCGTGCGAGCACTTCATCATAGGTGAGCATGCGTGGGTTGCCCGGCGGCGGATTGGCGCGCACCATCGGGCTGGCCAGCCATTCAATTTCCTGGCTGACGGTGGCAATACTGCCTGTCAGACAAACGAAAAAAATAAACCCCCAGATGGGCAGCGCGAGCCAGCTGTGGATGAGGAACCACAATTTGGCTTTGGATTTTTTCTTGGCCATGGTTTAGCGGCCCTCACTTGCGATCAGTAATTCAAATGTGATTAACATGCCTACGCTCCGTCTTACCCGGCGCCGTCTGCTGCCATCGCCTGTACAAGACTTTGGCCGGCCGCTTCCAGCACGACCAGAGGATCGTCGCCATCGGTATTGACGACCACCACCCTGGCACCTGCCGCCGTGATTGCTGAATCAACTTCGGGCGCGGCGGCCTCATGCATCAGGACGATCTTGATATCGTTATCGGCAATCGTCTTGCCCAGTTCTGCAAGCGACTGTTCATTCCACTGGCTGCTTTCCCTGACGGGCACCATATCCAGGTTGAAGGCCGTAGCCAGTGTAGTGAGTCGCGGCGACAAGACCACGACAGCCAGGCTTGGCGCATCCAGCAAACCGGATTCCACCTGGGCATTGAGCTTGACCAGTCGTTGCCGCAAGCCGGCGAGGTTCTTTTCGAGCGCAGGCCGGGCAGTGGGATCCAGGCGTTCCAGTTCAGAGCCGATGATGTCGGCCATTCGGCCCAAATTGACCGGATTCAGCCAGGGATAGGCTGTCACCGATCCAGCGCCTGCACTTGCCGCAATACCGGGAAGACTGCGATCAACCGGATTGGCGGCGTCAATTTCGATCACGCGGATATTATGCTGCCGGGCCATCGGGTAAAGCGGATCGTCGGGCCAGATCGAACGCAGGTGTGCCACTGCATCGGCTCCGCGCACGACGCGGTCGAATGCCTTCGCACCGCGTCCGGACAGATACGAGTAATGACGGGACGGCGGCAGATTGCCTGGTGTGGCACGTACCGCAGCGATCGAAGTGTCTTTGGTCAACACCTCGAGCAAACCGAAAACCACCGGGTGCGCGGCGACCACGGTCGTGGTCGCATCATTGCGCGTGGCACTGCCCGCCCTGCCGGAACGTGCGCGTTCGGGCGCAGTGTTTTGGCCTTTGGCATGACTGCCTTGCTGCGCAGTGCCACTATTGGAGCGACCTGGAGCTGACTCGCTGTCCTGGGCAAAAGACGGTTGAACCAGCGCAGCCGCCAGGCACAAAGATAGCGCCGTCAGGCTGAAACGAAGTAAACCGGAGGGAGATAATGCAAGCGGCTTCATGCCGTCGTTCCTTTTAAAGCGGGGACAAATCCTCTGGCCAGCGCAGAGAGGATAAACACACTGCCGGCGACCAGAATAATGGCCGCGCCCGACGGAACGGGCAGGGCAAACTGGATCGGAAGCAAGATACCAGCCAGCGTACTGACAATGGCAATAAGAATGGATAGCCAGAAAAAACCGCGCATGGAGTGCGCCAGGATGCGGGCAGTTGCTGCCGGAATGACCAGCAGCGCACCAACCAGGATCGCGCCGATCACCTTGACCGCAGCCACGGTAACCAGCGTGACGAGCATGACAAACAAATAATCCATCAATATCGTGCGTACCTTACGCACAGCGGCCAATTGTGCATTGAAGCTGGACAGGATCAGGTGGTTGTAGTGAAACAGGGCCAGGCCGGCAGTCAGCAATCCGATGACACTCAGCACCATCAAATCCTGCGAGTTAACGGTCAGCACGGAACCAAACAGCACATTTTCCAGAATATGGATATTGATCCGGCCCGACAGCAGCAGCAACAGGCTGCCGCCCAGGGCGAGCGAAATAGAAAGAAACACGCCAATCAGGGTATCGGACGCCAGGCCGGTGCGGTTGCGCAAATAATTCAGCAGCACGCCAAACAACAGGCAGAATCCGAACAGACTGCCGTAAGGTCCGGTATAGGGTTCGCCCACTAAAATACCGATAGCCACACCCGTCATCGCAGCGTGGCCGACTGCCTCGGAAAAAAAAGCAAAACGCTTGACCACAACCAAGGTGCCCAAACCACCCAACAAGGGCCCGATAATCAAACCCGCCATAAAGGCGTTGACGACGAAACCGTAGGTGAACATCTGCGGCAACAATTCTTGCTCGGCCCAACCTTGTAACAGAACGCGAATGGAATCGAATATCATGCTGCCGCCCTCGACAGTGTTGCCGCCCCGCCCGTCTCGCCGGACGCCTCGCGCCGGCGCGGGTGTGCCGAGAACAGCGTCAGCAATTGTCCGGCAGACAGCATCTCGGCCGGCGGGCCATCGAAGATCACCTGGTGATTCAGGCCAGTGACCCGATCGGCAAGTCGCCGGACAGCGTCCAGATCATGCTCGACCCACAGCACGGTCGCCTCCTGTTTGCGCCAGTATCCCAGCAAGTCTTCAAACACGGCTACGCCGGCTTCATCCAGCGCCGCCATGGGTTCGTCCAGCACCAATAAGGCGGGCGCCGGGATCAGCGCCTGTGCCAGCATGATACGCTGACGCTCGCCGCCGGACAGCGCGCCCATGCGCCGCTTGCGCTTGTGCTGCATGCCGACGCGCGTCAGGGCATCGTCAATCGCGCCGGTGTTGCGCGAGGACAATCCGAAAAAAGCGGGTCTGCGCTGCGTCATCACCCCCATGAAATCGTCTACCGTCATCGGCAGCGTACGATCAAATTCGAGCGCCTGCGGAACATAGCCGATAACACCCGGTTTGTCGGGCCAGGTCAGCGTGAGCGAACCCCGATGCGGCATCTGCCCCATCAGTGTTTTGATCAGGGAACTTTTACCAGCGCCATTGGGACCGATCAGGGCGTGAATACTGCCCGCCGGCACATGCAGATCAATGTCATACAGAATCCGTGTCTGGCCCAATGTGAGCGCGACTTGCTGCAGATCAATGGCAGGGCCCATCATCGACCGGACTCCTGAATGGCCCTGACTACCGTATCCAGATTCTTTGCGGTCTCGGTTTCCAGTTTCTCGGGCAAATAGTCTCCATAGGAGATATGCGTCAGCGCATACAGCCGCACCCCTGTCTCCTTGCGGATCGTGTCGACGTAGGTGGAAGGGAAATCCATTTCCGAAAAAATGACGTTTACATCAAGCTTTTTCATCTGATCGATGGTCCCTTTCAACTGTGCCGGACTCGGTTCGATACCATGGGCGGGCTCGACCACTGCGGTCACTTCCAGTCCGAACTCCCGCAAGAGATAGTCGTAGGCGCCGTGAATGGTCGCTACGCGCATCGCGCCGGCAGGCACATCGGCCAGCTGCTTCAATGCCTTGGCACGCAGCGTGCGCAACTTGCGTGTGTATTCGCGCGCGTTCTTCCTGTATGTATCGGCATTGTCCGGATCCATTTTTGCCAGTTCACGCGCAATGGTGTTGACCTGGGCAATCGACCCTGTGACCGAAAGAAAAGTATGGGGATTGACGATTTTTCCGGATGAAGCGCCACTGCCGGCACGTGCTGCAGAGCCTGTGGCCGCCAGCAAGGGCACGTTTTCATTGGCTTCAATGAGGGCGACCTTGGGGTTGTCGCTGGACTGAATCATCCGGTCCGCAAAATCGTCATGGCCGATCCCGTTGACAACGATCACATCCAGATCATTGATGCGCTTGATATCCTCGGCTCGCGGCTCGTACGCATGAGGATTGAAACCGGCGGGAATCAGTGGTACGACGTCGGCCTTATCGCCCACAATATTGGTGACATAACTGTAGTACGGATGCAGCGTAATGCCGATCCGCATTTTTGCATGAGCGCCCGAAGACATACCCAGCAGCGCGACGGCACCCGCCAGAATAAAGGCGCGAATCCGGCCGGAAGATACAGACAGAGAGAAAAGCATCATGGGATTTGAAAAAAATACGTTAAGTGCCGCGGCACGATGGTTAATGGCGCGTCGCGCCGGCGTCGAACTGCGACACGATCTGTTTCCAGCCATCGCGCGTCAGACTGTCGTGATCCAGCGTAGACGGAACAGGCGTCTGTTTCTGCCCCGGCTGATACAACCAGACCTGGACGGGTTCGGTAGCGTGGTCATGCATGTCGGACGCAGCATCAGAAGTGGACGGACGCGTCATCAGCAACAGCAGCGAACCCGCTGTGTCCGGGTCATGAGTAATACCGATATAAGCCACTGCAGCCGACGCCTGCCTCATGCGCCACTCGTGACTGCCGCGGCGGGCGGTGGACGCATCGGTGGCAAACGGAGGAATCATCTGCCCGGCCAGCGTTTCGACGTCAGGAGCGGTGTCTGCGAATGCTATCTCATCGGCGGCCACCAGCAGATCGGCATAAATACCCTGCTCGGCCGCCGTCAGGCCGTGCCGCGCGTCTATCTGACTGGCGGCAATTTCGGGCGCGGAAACGGTTGTTGTTCGCAGGATTACAGTGGTTATTGCAAGCAAAAAAATAAGGGCACATACCCCCAGTACCGCGGCCGTTTCATGTCCCGCACCGGCTGGCCGGATGGCCTGTACCGTCATGGCGTGATCTCGCTCTGGTCGATTTCCACGACGTGACCCGGACCTGCATCAAACAGAATATAAAACTCCTGCTCGGGCTTCTTGAATTCCAGCGTGGAATCCTGCGCAAGCTTGCCAGGGAGCAGCACCTTTTCATCATAAGAGATGACATCCAGGGTGACGCCGGGTGCAGCAGATCCATCGGAAAATCCGCCCTTGCACCGCACTTTGTCCTCGCCCACTGCCTGACAGCTGGCAACCGGATTGTGTGCCCAGGCTGGCGTGATAGCCAGGGTCGAAATGAGGAATACGCCGGCACACAACGCTGACCGGATTGGGAAGAAAGTTTTCATAGGATACCGCCGGAAAGGCTGCACGACGAAATACGCAGAACAGCCTGCCGTACGAGAGAAGTTGATATATCCCGGCAGTGTAACTGAATAACGTCTTAATGTAAACTATTCTCATTGTCGTTTGTATTGGTTTTTGTTTTAAGCTCACAATATTTTGCAAAACGACATTACCTCCCCCATCAGAAAAAAACCAGCGACGCCGCTGGTGTGAGCAATGACTTTGGTTACGTATTTGCGTAATTAGATACAAAGTAGTTCAGGGTTATTTGGATTTACTTCGTCGCGCTTCTCTTTCTTTATGCGTTCGTTGCAGTTTGCGTTGTGAATGCTCCGCTTCCCGCTGGCATTTTTTATGCAAGACCTCCAGCTCCGCGTCGGTCATGTTTTCTATTCCCATGAATTCGTCCTCGGCGCCGGATGTGCGTATGAGTTCATCCAGTTTGGTCTGCAGCGCATGGCTGTCGCGATTCTGGGTATTCTGGATCAGAAAGACCATTAAAAACGTCACGATCGTCGTGCCGGTATTGATGATCAGTTGCCAGGTTTCGGAATAGTCGAAAACCGGCCCCATAATGGCCCACAGAATGACGGCCAGCACACAGATGATAAAAGTGATCGGGCTGCCTGCGGCCTGGGATGTTGCGTTGGCGAACTTGGCAAATAGTCGGTCCACGTTGACTCCACTGACATTAAAATTGATTAAGCGCCGAACCAGTGAGCGCGCAAGGCAAGACCTGGCTTACCTACCCGGCTTTTCCGTTACCCGTGCGTGACCGGACAATTCAATCAGCACGTGCGCATCGGCCGCTCTGGCTCAACAGAGGCGACTCCCTCGACCAGTTCCAGATCGGTGAGCTTTTCGGCTTCGATATTACCCGAAAAAACGCCAAGCGCGACCATTTCGCGTTCCACCGCCATCCCTTCGCGGCGACAGCCGTCCACGACAACCGAAAAGCGGCTCAGATAGGTTTCCTTGACCAGGACCGTCAGTGCAATACGTGCCATTATTTACTCCCGTCGCTTTGCGGGCGTGTGGGTAATTGTTGATTCAATTTTTGATTAATGATCCAGCCCGTGTCCATTGACCGAACCATGACGACCCGGCGCCTGCACCAGTCCACTGCCGACATCCCGTACCGGCAAAGGAAGCGGACGGGCGTTTTGCAGAATCTGGTCCCGTAGCAGACTGCCTCGCGCGGTCGCGCCGGCCTCGGCATACAAGGCCGCCACCCCGGCCACAAAGGGAGTGGCCATACTGGTTCCACTGATCGTATTGTAATTATCGGGGGCCGGCCAGGAGGAAAAAACAGCCACGCCGGGCGCCGCGATCTCCACTTGTCCGCCATCCTGCTGCAGTCCACCGCAGGAGAACGGCGCAATAGCCATATGCTCATCCACGGCAGCCACCGCCACAATGGACGGACAATTGGCAGGATGGGAGACCGGCGCGATAAAATCCGGTCGCCGGCTTTCGTTGCCGGCTGCCGCAATAATCAGCGTCCCGGCTGCGAGCGCACGCTTTGCCACCTCTTCGAATATCTGTGAATAATGATCCCCCGCCGCTGCCGGACTGCCCAGCGACAGCGAAATAATCTCGCAACCCTGTCCGATGGCCCAGTTGATGCCGTCCAGCACGCTGCCATCGCCACCGCTGCCGTCGTTGCCCAGTACCTTACCGATATATAAGAGCGCATCGGCCGCAACGCCATATCTGGGCTGGCCTGCCGGCTTGAGCAGACCCGCCGCAATACCGGCGCAATGCGTGCCGTGACCGTTCTGGTCCTGAACCTCGGCACCGCTGACGAACGAGCGTGACTGTATCGGGCGCTGCGCAAAATCCGGATGACTCAGATCCAGCCCCGTGTCCAGCACAGCCAGGCGGATACCTTTACCTGTGAAATCGGCATGATCCGCGCCGCAGGCACGTACGCCCCAGGTGGCACCCTGTCCTTCATCGGACGCAGGCGGATGACCGGGCGACTCTGCAGAGATCGCAATCGCGTGCACAGTCCGCTCCGCTTCGACCAGCAGCACATTGCCCGTGGCCTGTGCCGCTGCAGCCTGCAACGCCGTACCGACCTCAAGTTCGCACCGAATCAGTGCCACGCCGATCTGATCAAAGACAACGGCACAGTTCATTTCAAGTGTGTTTATCTGCCGCTCTTGCGTGTAGCTGGTGCTACCGGCGCTGACAATAGAGGCGCCCGTCATGCGCTGTAGTTCCTGTATGCCCTCGTCCGTATGATCCTGCCGCAGCAATACAAGATATCGACCGGTTGTTTTGCCAGATTCAGCCATGTGCCTCTCCTTGTGTCCACGTGCTCTTCCCGCAAGGCCGGTGACCCGGATCGTATCGTTAGACGCGACCGGTTAAACCATCAAACACGCCTTTTCTCACGTGTGAAATACAGCTTACTACAACAGCCGGATAATTTCACTTGTCATTTTGAAACGATAGGTTCCGATTTTTGCACATCCTGTCCTGCCTCCGCCTCCTGCAACATGGCCACGCGGGACGCGGCCAGTTCTTCGGTAATCCATTCGCGCAAGGCGGCCAGCACGGGCCAGTCACGCAAGGCCGGCCGGTACACCAGGTGAATGGCATGACCGCTGTCATATTCGACCGATACCGGCGAGAGCCTGATCAATTTACCCCGACGGATGGCATCGGCAGCAAACAGTTCGCGAGCCAGTGTCAGACCCAGCCCCTGTTCCGCAGCCTGCAGCATCAGCCCCATGTCATTGAATTCGGCCACCGTATTAAATGACGCCTGCAATCCGGCCGCCGCAAACCAGGCCTGCCAGGCGCGCCGGTCGCCCAGCAACGGTTCTTTAAGGAACATTGCGGGTTCCGCACCCACAAGGCGCCGCGCATCGACGGCACAGCCGACCACAATCAGGGGCATGGGATCGTCAAACAGACGGTCAGCCTGCACACCCGGCCAGGGACCGATTCCCTCGCGCACAGCAGCATGAAATCCGTCCCGTTGCAAATCCACCACCTGCTGCGAAGCGATAATCTCAAGTGCAATATCCGGATGACGGGCATGCCAGCGTTCCAGCCGCGGCAGCAGCCAGCGATGCGCAAAAGACGGCACGACCGAAATGCGCAACTTTTTCTCCACCGTTTCCGAGGCCAGGCGCGCCGTCTGCACCCCATCTTCCAGCTGTGTCAACGCCGAATGCACCGAACATAAAAACGCTGCCCCCGCCGCATTGAGCACGATACGGCGCCCCTCGCGCTCAAATAGCGCGAATCCGAGATTGTCTTCGAGCTGACGAATCTGCTGACTGACCGCGCTATGGGTCAGATGCAGGGCCTCTGCCGCTGCGCGCAGATTTTGCAATTCAGCCACAGTACGAAAGGTCGGAAGCGTATTTAAAGGAAGTCTGGACATACGGGTCACCAGAGGGACGGCCAGGCCCGCTTCGATGCATCGCGGTACCGGAATATGAGCGTCGTTTACTGGTCAGCAAAACCGACCAGATTAGTTAAAAATCATTGATTTTCAGGGATCAAATGGATAGATAAACTTACCATAAGTTTACTGAAAACCACAATGTTTTTTAACGAAGCTCACTCTCCGAGGAACCGATCATGAATACGATTAATCCCGTTGCCGTCGCCCAGCCTGAATGCCACTCGAATCGCCCTGCACCCAAACGGCACTGGTTCGCTGCTTTTTGGCAGCGTGCGCAGCGTCAGCCTGATACCGCTACTGCCAAGCCTGCCATACCGTATGACCCGTGGTCATCGGCTGTCAATCAGGTTGACCATCTGGACCCACACGTGCTGGCCGACATCGGCGCACCCCGCTGGGTGATTGATGAGGTGCATCGCCGCCAGCAATACGACGGTATTCTGAATGCCGGCAGAAAATGGTAAAGTGCCCGCTTACGTGCCCATTCGGTTACGATACCAGGCATGAAACTGTGCCATACCCTCTTCCAGCGGGATCTGATAGGGCCCGCGATCACTGCGGTCGCGAAGGTATAACGCACGCCGGCCCTCGTCGATCCTGACAGCGATTTCGTCATCTTCTTCGGCTGTTTCCATATAGGCCTTGCGATGATACTCCGCCAGTTCCGGGCTGAACGCCAGGACATCATCGGGATAATAAAACTCGATCAGGTTGAGGGTTTCGCCCGGACCTTTCGGAAACAGCGAGGATACGACCAGTGCATGCGGAAAGAGTTCGATCATCAGCGTAGGATAAATCGCAATCCAGATGGCGCCAAACTCGGGGGTTTCGTCGCCCATATATTCCTTGAGCAGCCGCTCCCATTCCCGATAAACGGGTGTACCGCCATTTTCAAGTGTTTGCTCTGCGCCCACGGTCTGCTTGCAATACCAGTCACCATAAGCCCAGCGCAAGGCGGCGCACTCCACATACTTGCCCAGGCCCGGGTGAAACGGTCCGATATGATAATCGTCATTGTAGATTTCAATGAACGTTTTCCAGTTGCAGGGGCAACTGTGAGTTTCAACGTGATCGAGCCGGTAGTTGGACAGATCGTGCCCCAGATTGGCAAACAGGTTTGGTATGTCGTGTGACATACCAGACGGATGCTCAAACAGAAAACCGTCCAGGTTCAACAGCGGCGATGACTCCAGTTTCTTGCACTGGCGGATTTCAAACTGCGGGGCCGACAGCAACTGGCCGTCCGGGCGATAGGTCCAGGCATGAACCGGGCAAACAATATTGCCGCCACTGTGTTCCAGTGAACCCCGGTGTTGAGTCAACTCGCAATTGGTGCTGTAGCTGCCCAGCATCAGCGCCTGCCGGTGACGGCAGACATTGGACATTAGCCTGACACCCTCTGCGTCGCGCAATAGCACCCGGCCGCCGTTCTCCTGCGGCAGGGCGTACCAGTCCTGCACTTCCGGCACGCTGTTCTCGTGCCCGATGTACAGCGGACTGCAACGAAAAATGCGCTCTTGTTCCTGCTCATAAACCTCTGGATCAAAATAGGCGCTGACGGGCAGCGGCGAGGCCAGTTTAAGAATATCGGCAAGGTCCATGCGATTTGCTCCCGGAGGTAATCAGGCAGGTTCAGGTTGCGGTATAAGGCTGGAGGATTCCAGTTCATCGACCGACAAGGTGCGAAAACGCGCCATGGGATTGGGCAGATCCTGAGCCATGGTCAGACTGCCTGCAGTGTCTGATAAATCCACCATCTGCAGGTTGTTTTTCAATTGCAGGCGATTCAGGCATGAATGCCTGAAACTATCCGAATAGAAATCATAACGACGGAACTTCTCGGCCAACTCGGGATGGGCCTGCTGGTAGCGCTTGACTGACAGCGCCGCCAGTGCCCAGAACGTATCCTCTGTGCAACGACCACTGCTTTGCAAAACATCACTCATGTGACGGAAGACCCCATCAAAGATATCAATGAAGATACCCAGGATTTTGTAGTCTTCAGGTACGCTCACTTTCAGACGGGCGATATGTTCGGGAATGGTGGCGTTCTGGTCCAGAATGGCGCTTTCTTCTGCAATATCCTTCATAATGCAGCGCTGCGGCACATTGTGCTCATCCATGACCATGATCAGGTTTTCGCCATGCGGCATAAAGACCAGTTCGTAGGCATAAAAGCAATGCACCACCGGTACCAGGAAGGCGTCGAAATAGCGGCACAGCCATTGCTCGGCTGTCAGGCCCGACTGTTCGATCATCAGCGGCAACAGTGCTGTGCCCTCACGATCACGGTGCAGCAACGAGGCCATGGTCATCAGCCGCTCCCCCTCGCGCACCTTAGCGGCGGGACTTTCACGCCATAAGACAGAAAGCATTTTTTTATAAGGACTATCCTTTTTGAGCGCCGCTTCGTAGTATCGGTTGGTATAGCCGACAGAGGCCACTTCCTGCAAAATATCAAAGCCGTTCTGGCGCAGGAACGTGTCGCTATCGATCAGGCTCTTAAGCCACTCATTGATATCCGGCGTGCCCGCCATATAGTAGGGAGACAACCCGCGCATGAAGCCCATGTTCAGAATGGAGAGCGACGTCTTGACATAACATTTGTCATGATCGCTGTGGTTGAAATAGGTGCGAATCGATTGCTGGGCCTGGTAAGTATCCTCGCCAATGCCCAGGTAAACAATATTCCGTTGCGCTATATCGGCTGCAAAGGCAATACTCAGACGATTGAACCACTGCCAGGGATGGGTCGGCATGAACAGATAATCTGCCGGGTCAAGGCCCTGCTCCTGCAACTGCTCACGATAGGCTGCAGCCTGCTGCACACCCAGTTCCCGTTCGATAAACGAACCGTATTCCAAGGTGGACAGCGACGCAAAATGGGCCTGTTTGCGATGCACGGCCAGCCACACCAGGGTAAAGCGACTGCCTGTTTCCGGCGTATAGCTCTCGTAATCGAATACATTAAAACCAATGCGGCCGTTGTTGGCCACAAAACCCGGATGACCCTCGGTCATGGCGGCTTCGATCTGCTGATAGTCCGCTTTCAACAGATCGCGGCTGCTCAATGACTGATGGCATCTTTTGTAAGCCGCGCCATAAAGCGTGCTGCTGATCTCATCCAGATACACCGGCAGTTTGTCGGCAGGAATCGCCAGCGTGTCCTTGAAATCGATAATAAAAGACAGCGCATCGGGCTCACGTTCCTGCCCCTCGCACATACGCGTCACGGAAGATTCAACGATGTGCCAGTGACGCAGCATCATGGGAGTGGCCTGGAAATGATAGCGGGTCTGTCCATCATCCGAGATCAGCGTATAGCGTTGCAGGCGGTCGCCTTCTGACGACACGGGCGTGCTGGCCGAGTCTACGGCGGGTGCTGGTTCCAGAATCTGTTCATGCGAAAATTCGGCAATAGCCTTCGCAACCAGATGACGATTGACATGCTTCCAGGTCTCGGGCTCGAGATGACGCAAATGCTGTGGCGCGGCGGGAACGGGATAGTGGCTCATCGTATTCTTTCCTGAGTGTAGTAGGGTGGCTTCAAAATCAGGCCGTGTCGCGATGGACAGCATGGCCTGCTTGGTTGTGAGAGAGATCGGCCCGACCTCGTCAAAGCCGGCCTTGCAATTGAGCGCCCTCACCTTTTCGTTACGGATATCGGGTTCGACAACGACACGCCGTGCCCCGACATCATGAAATAGAAAGTGCATGACGTGGCGCATGACATCAAGGGTGTAGCCGCGTTGAGCGTTTGTTGCCGGCGCGACAAAAAAATGCATGCCGATATCGCCCGGTTTCGCTTCATAATGCCGCGCAATATCGTGATGTTGCGGGTCATAGCACTCCAGCAGAAAGCAGATCCGCCCCTGTTGCGTACCGACCCACGCCCATTCATATGCAGAAGCCTGCTGGGTGTTGTAGAACGTCATGACGGCATCGCGTGTCATGCCCGCCATGTCCCAGTAATGCGCATACGGCAGGTCAAACCACGGATGAAAGACCGGCACATCCAGCGCGGGGACCAGTTCCCGTATCTCAAACGTTCCCGGATTCCAGTTCAATCTCGCTTCTCCTGTTGATGTTGCTGTCCGGCTCCGCTGCAGCCGGCTTGATGTGATCCAGATCCAGCGTCAGTTTATTGGCCAGCCAGGTCAGTGCAATACCGGCCGCGGCGATCAGGAATACGGCCTGATGACCGACCAGGCTGACGATATAGCCCGCGCACCACGATGAGATCAGCACGCCCAGATTCTGGAAAAAATTGGTAATGCTGAAATGATGGGCGTAATCTTCCTTGCGGCTGATACTGAACAGACTGACTTCCAGCTTGACTGCCACCTGGAACAAGCCCCAGCCGTACATACACCGCCCGATCACAATCGCAATGTCGGATGGAACCGACTGCAAATACAGTCCCACCAGCGACAGCAGCAGGTTCCAGGACAAATTCTCATTGCGCCGTGTAGCTTTCTCATTCAGTCGGTGCTTGACGATCAGCGCGACCACCGCTGCCAGACCTGGAATGGCAAAAATCAACCCTGCCAGCGTCTGATCCTTGTGCGCCGTGGCATAGATCCAGTATTCCGAGAAAAACGGCCGGATCAGGTAGGCGCTGAAATCGAACACAAACATGATTAGGCTCAGCGTCAGAATTCCCCTGGTCAGATGCGAGAAGCCTTTACGCGGCGCTACCGGTGCGGGTGCAGTGGCGTCATCGGCAAGCACTACGGCAGTATCCTGCACGGCCTGGGCTTCCTCTTTTTTACTGTCATTTACCTTGATGATGCGGCCCGTCCTGTTCAGCCACAGGGTGATGCCCATTTGCCCGAAATCGCCCGCCGCCATCAGCACCAGCGCGGCGCTTGCGCCCAGATGCTGCAGGATGTACCCGCCAGAAGCCGCCGCCAGGATGCCCGAAATATGCACCACAACGGATAACAATGCGATAGTCCGGCTATGTTCATCGCTGCTCACAATCCGCATCAGATACGGAAACATCAGCAGATAGCTGCTTTTGAACATGAACATCAGCATGGTCAACACCCAGTACTGAGTCAGCGTTTCCGCCCAAATCGCCGACAGGCACAGCAGCCCGGCAATGCATTGGGTAAAGCCGATCAGCGACATGGGTTCGAACCGCCTGGCCACCCTCACCCAAACCGGCAAAGTGCACATCACTGCAATCGAGATCGCCGCGACATACATGCCGGTATGCACCTGATCGGTGCTGCCATAGCGCATCTCAAAAAACTGCGGATAGAACCCAATGAGCACCGTGTCGCTCATCATGCCCAGTGCTGACATGATGATAATGGCGTTGCGTATAATCATTGGTTGCTCAACTCTAAAAACGAATCATCGCCCTGCGGCGTAAAAGACTGGAACGTCGTATTGCGTTCGATCACATAGACTTCGCGTTGCGTGATCGCATTGATAATCCGTGCATTGCGAAAGCAGTTCAATCCCAGATCCGGATTGGTCAGCCCATGGCTGTCGAATCCTGCGTTCTGAATGAAGACTTCATTTCCCGCCTTGTCCACAGCATAGTCCTCGTCCTGGCAGTAACGCCCATCGGACAGTCTGAGACGATCCGATATGTTCTGCATGAAATCGGGAATACGATAGCCATAGCCCGTAGCAAAAATGACTTCATCTGTCTCGAACCGGTACCTTGCCCCCGTCTGGCTGTGATCAAAAATCAGTTTGGTTTGCGCGCCCTGCCGCTGGCATGCGCTGAGCGCCATATTGGTGTACAGGTGAGTACGCGCCCGTACCGACGGCGTTTTTTCGTCCAGTTCATCATAAATCTGTTCAATCAGACTGGTATTGATCCCGTTGAAGATGCTGACCTGATTCTGCAAGGTTTTGCGTTTGACCGCCTCCGGAAGTTCATAGAAGTGCTTTGCATAATCGGGCGTGATCAACTCCAGAGTGAGCCTGCCGGTCTCCATCTGGAAAAAGCGTGCAGAGCGCGTGATCCAGTACAGCTCGTAATCATGCTGCTCCATCTCGCACAGCAGATCATAATAAATCTCCGCGCCGCTCTGTCCACTGCCGATTACTGTGATGCGCGGCGCCTGCTGCAGCCTGGCCTTTTCCCGCAAATAGTGTCCCGTATGCGCCGATTGATACGAGGCATCTACGCAGGCAGGCAGACGGGGCGTGCTACCGATGCCCACCACGAGCCGGCGTGCACGATATTGCAATTGACATTGATTCTGCAAATCGGTCACGGTCGCGACATAATATTGCTGCGCCTCATCATACGTAATGGTCGTGACTTCGCGCCGGTAGTGAACACTCTCCAGCTGCGCGGCAGCCCATTGGCAATACCGGTTATATTCCTGCCGCGTCAGGTAGAAATTTTCCCGAAAATAATATTGATAGATTTTGCCCTGCTGTTTGCAATAATTCAGATAGCTGAAGGGGCTGGTCGGATCGGCCAGCGTGACCAGATCCGCCATGAAATTGTTTTGCAGCGTCGTTCCGGGAATCATCATACCGTCATGCCAGCTGAAGGCGCTTTTACGCTCCAGAAAGACAGCGTCCAGGTCTGCCAACGGCGCCATCAGGCAGGCCAGACTCAGATTGAATGGACCCAGGCCCACTCCCAGCACATCGTAAATCCTGTCTACCGCCTGATTGCCCTTCATTTTCTGCTGCCTTTGCTCATCAATATTTCAATTGCACATTCATGCCGACCGAACGCGACGGGGCGTAAAAGCCTTGTTCCCATTGGGTGGACGTGAGGTACTTCTTATCAAATACATTCTTCACGTTCACGCCGACCGTCACGTTCTTGTTGATCTCATAACTGGCCATCAGATCCGCCACTGCGTAGGATTTCTGCTTCGTGTAAATATCGTCTCCGCCGGCTGTCTGGCCCTGCAGGCGACGAGTCTCGGATTGCCAGCGTACCGCGCCACCCACCTTCAGACCATGCACGGTGGGCACCGCATAGGACGCTGCCACGGTAATCGCATTTTTGGGTACAAACTCGCGCACTGCATTGCCATCTTCGTCCTTAATGGAAAAGAAATGCGTATAGCCCGCACTCACCTGTAATCCTGACAAAATCTCGCCCTGCAACGCCAGTTCAAAACCCGAGGAACGCGAGTCCACCGCCTTATAGCGGCTCAGGCCGTCCTTGAAGGTGTCATATTCGGCCGTATTGTCCTGTTCCGCACGGAACAGCGCCAGGCTTCCGCTCAGACGACCATCGGCTGATTCACCTTTGAGGCCCAGTTCATAGCTTTTGCCTTCGACTGCCGGCAAAATCTGCCCGTCAATATCGACCTGCGATTGCGGATTGAAGATGCCGGTATAACTGGCATAGACCGAATAGTTATCGTTCAAGTCATAGATCAGACCCAGATACGGGGAAATCTTATTGCGTTTGTAATCGCGAGGTTCGCCATAGTGTTCGCCGGTACTGGTAGCGCGGGTGTAATTGAGGCCGGCGATAACCTTGAAATCATCCGCCACGTTCAAACGGGTGGCGGCAAATGCCGTAGTCTTTCGAACCGTGAAATCCGAGAAGGTTTCCGTGGCATTGTCAAAATCAGGGCGCGGAAAATGCCTGTCCCACGCGAACAGGGATGGCAACGGAATATTCAAATCCGTTTCCAGCGACGTCATATAGTTCTTGCTGCGATTGGTATTGATTCCGAACATAACATCATGCTCGCGCCCACCGAGCGTGTATTTGCCAGTGGTGCTGATATCGGCAATCCATTGCTTTTCGTAGCGATCATACTTGGTCGGATACGAAAACAGCCCCAGCCCGGTCTCGCGGTCCGGTACGCCGTAGGCCAGGAACTGCTCGGCATCCTGGCTGATTTTGCGATAAGTCAGCGAACCTTTGGTTTTCCAACCACCACCCCAATCGTGATTCAGTTCGGCAAAAGACGACTGGTCGGTCGTGTTCCAATAAGCCCAGTCAGGCGCATAGCTGTCGGACACGTCGTAATCAATCGCGCTGCCATCGGTGTAATAAAGCGATAACGCTCCCCACATGGGCGATTTGGACTTGTTTCGTTGATAAGTGTGCCCCAGCGTCAGCGTCGTGCGATCGCCCAGGTCGGCGTCTACAATGACGCCAAACATTTTCTTCTCCAGACCGTAGCGATCAAGATACGAATTGCCCTTCTGATAAGCACCGATCAGGCGCCCGCGCACTGATCCACTACTGTTGAGCGGCGAGGAGATATCCACATCCAGTCGCCGCGTGGCAAACGAACTGTAAGACAGATTGGCATTGGCCGAAAACTCGCGCTTCGGACGCTTGCGAATAAAATTGACCGTACCGGACGGATTACCAGTATTGGACAGCAGTCCGTTGGCGCCCTTGAGCACCTCCACTCGATCATAAAATGCCATATCCAGATCGCCGATCTGCTCTTCGGTCGAAAACGGCATCCCGATGCCATCGACCTGGAAATTGGTCACGTCGTAACCGCGAATCGTGTAGTAATTGCGGTCAGTTTCGACCTGCTGCACGAATACGCCAGGCACTGCCGACAATAGCGACGTGGCGTTATCGAGCCTGAAGTCATCCATTTGCGTACGTGTCACAACATTGATGGTTTGCGGCGTCTCGCGCGGCGATAGCGGCATCCGTGTCGCACTGGAAACCACCGGCACGGCATATTGACCCGTTCCCTCGCTGGTCGCGTCATTTTGACTGACGGCGTTGATGGGCTGCAGGGTAGCTACCGACGAAGTTGTCTGCCCGGGCTGTGCCACCGTTTGTGCAACTCCCACGGGGGGCGCTGCCAGTGCGCCCAACACAGAAACCAGAATCAGATTGGGCGCAAATCGGAGGCGCGCCGTATTACAGTACGTCGGTAAAGCTGCCATATCATTCCCTCGTTAGCCATTAATAGTAAACCACAATGATAACGATTGTCATTTTCATTTGAAATAAAATGTTAGTAACAACTTGTATAGAGCAACATTTATGACGATTGAAATTCCATGATGTGCGCGTAGAATCTGCCGTCTTGGGCATGAAGTTTTAGTCCGTCCAATTAAATATTTCATTTGTTTTATTACGTTTGGTATTGGACGGAGAAAAAAAATCGCGACCTGGTTAGGGTTGCGATTTCCAGAAGATTATGCGTGGAGACGCTTATAAACGAAGCGCTGCTTTATGTGATGCGCGGTCTTGTCCCGGGACGAAATCCAATTAAATTGTTTACTGTATAAAAGATTGCAGTTCCGCGACGGACATTGTTCGATAACGCGCCACAGGATTGGGCAAATCATCGGCAATGGTTATACTGCCAGCCGGATCGGCAAGATTCACCATCTGCAAATTGTTCTTCAACTGCAGGCGATTCAGGCACGAGTGCTTGAAACTATCGGTAAAGAAATCGTACCGATGGAACTTTTCCTTCAACGCTTGATTTTCATGTTGATAACGTTTGACAGACAGAGCGACTAACGCCCAAAATATGTCTTCATTGCAGCAATCGTTGCTTTGCAAAATATCACTCATGTGACGGAAAACACCATCGAAAATATCGATAAAAATACCCAGAATTTTATAATCCTCTGGGACTTGCACTTTCAGGCGGGCTATGTGTTCAGGTATCTCTGCATCCTCATCAAGAATGGCACTTTCTTCTGCGATATCCTTCATGATGCAACGCTGCGGGACGTTGCTTTCATCCATCACCATGATCAGATTTTCGCAATGCGGCATAAAGACCAGCTCGTACGCATAAAAACAATGCACAACAGGCACCAGGAAGGCATCGAAATAGCAACTCAGCCATTCGACTGTCGTCAGACCGGACTGCTTGATCATAAGGGGCAGCATCGCAACCCCATCACGATCTTTATGCAGGAATGACGCCATCGTCATTAAGCGCTCACCTTGCTGTATTCGTTTGGCCGGACTCTCTCTCCAGAGAACAGACAGCATTTTTTTGTAGGGACTATCTTTTTTGAGCGCAGCGTCATAGTAGCTATTGGTAAAGCCAATGGATGCCACTTCCTGCAGAATATCAAATCGTTTTTCCCCTAACAAGGAGTCCTTCATAATCAGGGCTTTTAGAAATTCGTTGATTGCGGGTGTTCCAGCCATGTAGTACGGAGACAACCCGCGCATGAACCCCATGTTCAGAATCGACAGCGACGTCTTGACATAACATTTGTCATGATCGCTGTGGTTGAAATAGGTGCGGATCGATTGCTGGGCCTGGTAGGTATCCTCGCCAATGCCCAGATACACAATGTTCCGTTGCGCAATATCGGCTGCAAATGCAATACTCAGACGATTGAACCACTGCCAGGGATGCGTCGGCATGAACAGGTAGTCGGCCGGATCAAGACCCTGCTGCTGTAACTGCTCACGATAGGCTGCAACCCGCTGCGCGCCCAGTTCCCGCTCAATGAACGAATCATATTTCAATGTAGACAGAGACGCAAAATGTGCGTGCTCGCGATGCACGGCCAGCCACACCAGGGTAAAGCGACTGCCTGTTTCCGGCGTATAGCTCTCGTAATCGAATACATTAAAACCAATGCGGCCGTTGTTGGCCACAAAACCCGGATGACCCTCGGTCATGGCGGCTTCGATCTGCTGATAGTCCGCTTTCAACAGATCGCGGCTGCTCAATGACTGATGACATCTTTTGTAAGCGGCCCCATAGAGCGTGCTGCTGATCTCATCCAGATAGATCGGCAGTTTTTCTTCAGGGATGCCCAATGCGTCCTTGAAGTCAATAATAAAAGAAAGCGCGTCAGGATCAAGTAATTGGCCATCGCAATCGCGAATAATGGATGATTCAGAAATATGCCAGTGACGCAATTTCATGGGATAAGCAAGGAAATGATAACGAGTCCGCCGATCCTCCGAAATGAGAAGATAGGAATGCCAATCTTGACCATGTGGGAATTGACTATTCTCATCCGATTCGTCGCAGAGCAGAGGTTGCAGAATTTGCTCGTGAGAAAATTCAACAATGGCCTTGGCAACCAAATGACGATTGACGTGCTGCCAGGTTCCAGGCTCCAGGTGACGCAAATGTTTTTGCGCTACAGGGACAGGATAGTGACTCATCATATTTTTCCTGAAATTGACAGGCTTGCTTCAAACGCGGACTGTGTCGCAATCGATAGCATGGCCTGCTTGGTTGAGAGAGAAATCTGCCCGAGTTCAGCAAAGCCAACCTTTCGATTAAGTGCTCTCACTTTCTCGTTGCGGACATCGGGTTCAACAACGACACGATGCGCACCGACATTGCTGAAAAGATAGTGCATGACGTGCCGCATCGCATCAAGCGTATAGCCGGGCCGGCTTGTGGTAGCTGGCGCTACACAAAAATGCATACCGATGTCTCCGGGCGCAACATCGTAGTACTTCGCGATCTGGTCATGCTGTGGCTTGTAACATTCAATCAAAAAACAGATTTCCTGATTTTGTGTGCCAACCCAGGCCCATTCATGCGAAGAAGCCTGCATCGCCTTATAAAAATTCAGCACTGCATCGGACTTCATTCCAGCCATATTCCAATATTGGAAATGAGGCAGGTCAAACCACGGATGAAGTGTCGGCACATCCAATTCAGGCATCAGCTCTCGAATCTCAAACGTTCCCGGATTCCAGTTCAATCTCGCTTCTCCTGTTGATGTTGCTGTCCGGCTCCGCTGCGGCCGGCTTGATGTGGTCCAGATCCAGCGTCAGTTTATTGGCCAGCCAGGTCAGTGCAATACCGGCCGCGGCGATCAGGAATACGGCCTGATGACTGACCAGGCTGACGATATAGCCAGCGCACCACGATGAGATCAGCACGCCCAGGTTCTGGAAAAAATTGGTAATGCTGAAATGATGGGCGTAATCTTCCTTACGGCTGATACTGAACAGACTGACTTCCAGCTTGACTGCCACCTGGAACAGGCCCCAGCCGTACATACACCGCCCGATCACAATCGCAATGTCGGATGGAACCGACTGCAGATACAGCCCCACCAGTGACAGCAGCAGGTTCCAGGACAAATTCTCATTGCGCCGCATGGCTTTCTCATTCAGTCGGTGCTTGACGATCAGCGCGACCACCGCTGCCAGGCCTGGAATGGCAAAAATCAACCCTGCCAGCGTCTGATCCTTGTGCGCCGTGGCATAGATCCAGTATTCCGAGAAAAACGGCCGGATCAGGTAAGCGCTGAAATCGAACACAAACATGATCAGGCCCAGCGTCAGAATTCCCTTGGTCAGATGCGAAAAACCATTATCATCCACTGTCCGCATGGCGATATGCCGTTCAGAGTGTGGGGCTGCTGCAGAGGACTGAGTGACCTCGCTGTTCGGTAAAACGACAGTATCCGGCACTGTCTGAGTATCCTCTTTTGCGCTGCTATTTACCTTGATAATCCGACCCGTCCTGTTCAGCCACAGGGTGATGCCCATTTGCCCGAAATCGCCCGCCGCCATCAGCACCAGCGCGGCGCTTGCGCCCAGATGCTGCAGGATGT
>NZ_KI650979.1:1240709-2399045 GCF_000506985.1 Advenella kashmirensis W13003 | reverse complement strand
GTGCCAGCTTCGTAGCTTAGAACCACTGCTAATTTGAACTGTTCATCATATTTCGTCATAAAAAACACCCCAAAGGTTGGATTGATGTCCAACTTTTGGGGTGCATTTCACAGGGCGCCCGTTTTGTTTTATAGCCTTGCAATTCTTGCCCGCCATGCAAGCGCATTGCCGGACAAAGATCAATCAGTCGGTTGCCTGTGCAACGGCAACCATGTCGCCATCCGGTACATCAGACAGTGTCTGGTTCAGCGCGGCATCCAGTTGTTTTTTGTCCAGCTGGTTTTCCCAGCGGGCGACCACAATTGTGGCGCAAGCGTTGCCGACCAGATTGGTCAGCGCGCGGCATTCGGACATAAAACGGTCGATGCCCAGAATCAGCGCCATACCCGCGACCGGCACATCGGGCACCACGGCCAGCGTGGCTGCCAGCGTGATAAAGCCTGCGCCAGTGACGCCCGCCGCCCCCTTGGAGCTGATCATGGCCACCAGCAGAAGCAGAATCTGTTGCTGCAGCGAAAGGTCGATATTGCAGGCCTGCGCAATAAACAGCGCGGCCAATGTCATATAAATATTGGTTCCATCCAGGTTAAAGGAATAACCGGTGGGAATAACCAATCCGACAACAGATTTGGCGCAACCGGCACGCTCCATCTTCTGCATCAGCGTCGGCAGCGCTGCCTCTGATGAACTGGTACCCAGCACCAGGAACAGCTCATCCTTGATATACCGCACCAATTTGAAGATTGAAAAACCGTTATAACGCGCCACCAGCCCCAGTACAATCGCCACGAATAGCACAGCCGTGATATAGAACGTCAGAATCAGATAGAGCAAGTTACCAATGGACGCAATCCCGTACTTGCCAATAGTAAAGGCCATCGCGCCGAATGCCCCGATCGGCGCCGCTTTCATCAGGATCGCCACCAGCTTGAATACAGGACGGGACAACTGCTGGAAAAAGTCCAGGATGGGCTTGCCATGATCGCCGGTTGCGGCCAACGCAATGCCAAACAGTACAGAAATGAACAGCACCTGCAAAATATCGCCGGTCACCAGCGGGCTGAGCGTGGTGTCGGGAATAATATTCATCAGAAAGCCCACAATGGACGAATCATGTGCTTTGGTGACATAGGTTGCCACCTTGCCTGCGTCCAACGACTTCGGATCAATATTCAGGCCGGATCCGGGGTGCAGCGTATTGGCGACGACCAGTCCGATAATCAGTGCCAGCGTGGAAAAGGTAATAAAGTAAAGCATTGCCTTGCCGGCCACCCGACCGACGGTTTTCATATTGCTCATGCCGGCAATGCCGGTCACCACGGTCAGAAAAATGACAGGTGCAATAATCATTTTGACCAGCTTGATGAACGCGTCACCAAGTGGTTTCATGCTTTCGCCCACTTGTGGGTAGAACTGCCCCAGCAGCACGCCCAGCACGATGGCAATCACCACCTGGACATACAGAATTTGATACCAGCGCTTGGGTCGGCGTGGCACTTCAGCCGAAAGCTCTTCAGCAGATAACATTTGATTTTTCCTGAAAAGGGATGTCTCCGGTCACCGCGAACGTTATCCGCAGCCGGACAATAATGGATTGATTGTGGATATCGGGTCTCGCCATCAGGACGATCCATGAGCACAGCACAAGGGTAAAGGCTGGCATTTCAGTATCATAATTTTCACAACCTTAAATGCAACTGAAAATGGGTCCTGCGGCAGGTATCCCATGCGCTTTCCGATACAATCGCAACTGGTGCAGCGGACAGCGTTCTTGTTCCTCTCCACTTTTTTTGCAACGTATCATTCCCAACGAGACATCATCATGCCCATTCTTCAAGTTCAGATGACTGCCGGCCGCAGCCAGCAACAAAAAACCGCGTTTATGCAAAATGCAACAAAAGCCATAGAAGAGACGCTGAACGCTGCGCTGCCCAGCATCCGCATTTCCCTGCAGGAAGTCGAACAACAGGACTCGATCGTGGCTGGTCAGGTAGGTGCGGAGTTTGTCAATATCGTGGCCTATTTGCTGGCTGGCAGAAATGATGAACTCAAGGCCAATTTCCTGGCTGCCATCAACAAAACGGCCGTCAGCTGCCTGGGCGTATCGGACGCTTGCATCCGCACCATGGTCATTGACGTCGCGCCGGAACATATGGGCGTACAGGAAGGCCTGAGCGCCAAAGCGTTCCGGGCAAAAACGACTGCCTGACCCCGCGGGCCGATCCGCCCCCTCCCTATTAGCTACTCTATACGCCGCGTATCACATTCATCATTGCGTGTCCGGCACGCGGCGTTCTATCCACCCTGGCCGCTAATCGGACGACACTTCTTGCACTCGCTACTCCATTTCCCTTATTGACAATACAGGCTGATCCAACCTATTCTTTGACGAATAATTTCCAAATACAACAAAGCATTCGGAGCGGACATGAAACTATCAGCCATACTGCGGTCGTGCATAGCGGCCACTACATTTTTTACGGCAGCGGCCAGCGCACAGGTCAGTGTCATGCTGCCTGCCAACCCCGGCGGCGGCTGGGACGGCACGGGGCGCCAGGCATTTTCTGCAATGAACAAAGCGGGCATCTATACCGGTAGCGTCAACTTCACCAACAAAGGCGGCGCAGGCGGCACCATCGGTCTGGCTGAGTTCCAGAACGGCTCGGCAGGCAAACCCGACAATCTGGCTGTATTTGGCGCCATTACGGTGGGCGCCATCACGCTGAACAAATCGCCCATTGATCTGTCCAAATTCAAGCCCGTTGCGCGCCTGACAGCGGAATATCTGGTCCTTGCCGTCAGACCCGACTCTCCCTACAAAACCCTGGCTGACTTTGCCAAGGCCCTGAAAGAGAATCCAGGTGGCACGCCTGTTGGCGGCGGCTCCGCTGGTGGCGTCGATCATATTGCCCTGGCCCTGCTGGCCAAGGCCGGTGATGTCCCCGTCAACAAACTGAATTACATTCCGCAAGCGGGCGGCGCCGATACGGTCACCGGGATCGTGAACGGCACACTCAAGGCCGGTATTTCCGGCATCTCTGAATTTCAACAGTTCGCCAAGGCTGGCCGGGTCAAGATCCTGGGCATCACCTCGGCAGAACGCATGAAAGGGCTGGACGCGCCCACCTTCAAGGAAGCCGGTTACGATGTTGAACTGGCCAACTGGCGCGGCATCCTCGGCTCCGTCGACATGCCCGAGGACAACTATAAACTCTGGGTCGACCGTTTCACCAAACTCAACGACAGCGAACCCTGGAAACAGACACTGGCCACTCAGGGCTGGGATGCCTTCTTTATGGCAGGCCCTGAATTCGGGACCTTCATCAAAGCAGAAAGCGATCGCATCAACACCATCCTGAAGGATGCGGGCCTTGCAAAATAAGCAGAATGATTCATTGGCAGAGGTCGGCCAGACAGCAACAGACATGCCTGCCTCGCCCCGGCCCTGGTGGCTGGGCATTGCAGTCATTCTCATGGGATGCGTGTGCCTGTACGCCACCACAACGCTACCGGCCACCGCTCAATACGCAGCGATCGGCCCAGGCATGTTTGTGACGGTGGCCGGTGCTGGCCTGGTGCTGTTGGGTATTTTGCTGCTGGTCCAGATTTCGCGCGGTGAGCAATTCGCCGCCCAGGATACGGAAAATGCAACGGGCGATATGCCCATGGATAAACCGGCCTTTTTCACTGCCGTTGCTGCCACGATCGTACCTGCGCTAACGATGGAAACGCTGGGCCTTCCTATTACTGCCATGATTTCGTTCACCCTGGTGGCCCGTGCCTTCGGCTCAAAAAAAACCATTATTGACCTGATCACCGGCGCCATCCTGGGCGGCCTGTGCTGGTTTCTCTTCTCCCGCCTGGGCCTGCAGCTCGGCGGTTTTCTTCCCGTGGCAGGCTTCTGAATGGACACCTTCGGCTTACTTTTGCAGGGTTTTGATATCGCCCTGCAGCCCATGAACCTTTTCTGGGCATTGGTGGGTTCCATTCTGGGCACGGCCATCGGCATCCTGCCGGGCATCGGCCCTGCACTGACCATTGCCCTGCTGTTGCCTGTCACCGTTTCAGTTGGACCTGTCTCTGCATTCATCATGTTCGCCGGGGTCCTGTATGGCGCCATGTATGGCGGCTCCACCACCTCCATCCTGATCAATACGCCGGGGGAAGCCGGATCAATGATGACGGCGCTGGAAGGCAACAAGATGGCCCGTTCGGGTCGCGGGGCGGCGGCACTGGCGACGGCAGCTGTTGGCTCTTTCGTCGCCGGCACGATTGCCACCGTCCTGCTGACTTTCGCGGCTCCTTCCATTGCAGAACTGGCCTTTTATTTCAAACCGGCAGATTACTTTGCGCTAACTGTGCTGGCTTTTACGTCAGTGGCTGTTGTGATGGGAACCTCGCGGGTGCGTGGCTTTATTTCACTTTTCATCGGCCTGGCCTTTGGCGTGATCGGCATCGACAAAATGACCGGTCAGCCACGTATGACATTTGGCATCAGCTCGCTGCTGGACGGCATGGAACTGACCGTCGTGCTGGTGTCGCTCTTTGCCATTGGCGAAATTATTTATGTCGCCAGCCGCTATCGCCATCAACGTGACGACATCCTACCCATCAAGGGCGGATTATGGATGACAAAAGACGACTGGAAGCGCTCGTTCATGCCCTGGATGCGCGGCACGGCGATTGGCTTCCCGATGGGTGCCCTGCCCGGCGGCGGATCGGAAATCCCGACCATGCTGTCCTATACGCTAGAAAAGAAACTGTGCAAGAAGAAGGAAGAATTCGGTACCGTCGGCGCCATTGAAGGCGTGGCCGGTCCGGAAGCGGCCAACAATGCCGCGGCAGCCGGGGTATTGGTGCCCTTGCTGACGTTGGGCCTGCCCACCTCTGCCACGGCAGCCATTCTGCTGGCTGCCTTCCAGAACTTTGGACTTCAGCCCGGCCCGTTCCTCTTCACCTCCAATCCGGAACTGATCTGGGGTCTGATCGCCTCTCTGTATGTCGGCAACGTCATGCTGCTGATTCTGAACCTGCCGCTGGTGGGCATCTGGGTAAAGTTGCTGCTGATTCCCAAACCACAACTGTATGCGGGTATCCTGGTGTTCGCCATGATAGGTATCTGGGGCGTCTCGGGCTCCACCTTTGACCTTGCCTGCATGGTTGTAGTCGGTCTGATGGGGTATGTGATGCGGGTCTATGATTTTCCCGTGGCGCCGATCCTGATTGGCCTGATCCTGGGTCCCATGGCAGAGAACCAGCTCCGAACAGCCCTGGCTGCGGCAGAAGGCAATCCCGCTGTGCTTGTTGAAACGCCGATTTCGATTGTCATTTTGAGCATATCGGCGTTGTTCCTGCTGGCGCCAGTGGTGTTGAAAAGACTGCGCAAGGCGGCGTAGGATAAACAGCGTAGTGCGTAACGGGCCCGTAAGGGCCCGGCATCCAGCCCGCGCCTGGCATAATTATTGACCATTCCTGCATTCTCCGCTTCTGCTTCGTCGTGCCTGCGGCAACGGCTCAAAACCCAGTCACGTGCCGTTCGCCGTTACCGGCCAACTGGCGTCTGTGCCAGACGGAGAATAAAAATCAAATATATTCGTTGTCAATTTTCTGTTGCATAAGGCAAGAGGTTGGTATTATCCCTAGGGGACAGGCACCTGCCCCGTAATCCTCTCCGTTTAATATCCGGCCGCGATTACAACTGTGTGCGCTGCTCCATTCCTGTCACTCGAACCCAATTGCAATAAACAATGACCTTAAGACAACTCGAAGCGTTTCGCGCACTCATGATCAGTCGTACCGTCACCAAGGCCGCTGAGTTCCTGTGCATCTCCCAACCGGCCACCACGCGGTTGATTTCTGATCTTGAAGCGTCTGTCGGGTTTCCCCTTTTCGAGCGCCGCCAGGGACGCCTGTTCCCGACCCACGAAGCCGAGGAGCTCTTTAAGGAAGTCGAGCGCAGTCTGCTCGGGGTCAAGGAAATTGCCTATGCCGCCAGCCAGATCCAGAAGGCTCAAAAAGGTCAGTTCCACATTGCTGCGGCACCCTGTCTGGCATCGAATGCGCTACCCTTCCTGCTGCATCACTTCATGCAAACGCATACCGACTTATCGGTCAAGCTGACAAGCCACGCCTCCACAACCATCATGGACATGGTGCAGAATGCCAAATGCGATATGGGCATGGTGATTCTATCCAGCGAATACCCCAGCCCGCTGGGTGAGCATCTGTTCTCGCTGGACTCAAAAATCGCCATCCCACGCAATCACCCGCTGGCGCATAAAAGCGAAATCCACGTGACCGATCTGCAGGGACAAACCATGATTATGGGCTCTCATGACATGGACACGCGACAGGCGTTTGGGCTGCTGCTGGTATCGCATGGCATCAAGGTTTTTTCCAACATCGATACCAACACATCGCAAACCATGTGTGCGTTCGTCGAATCGGGACAATGCCTGGCTATTGTCGATGCCATCACGGTTCTCACTTATCCAGGAAACAACATTGTTTTCCGAAATTTTTCACCCAGGCTCATGGTCCATTTCAGTGCGCTTTATCGTGCAGATAAACCGACACTGGGCGTCATGCGGGATTTTGTGCACTATGTCAAAACCAGCGTAACACTGGCGATCGCCCAAAATGGCAAACTGCTCTAACATGGTGATTACAGCGACTGATGCCATAACATCATATTATGGACGGAGCAAAAAAAAGCATTTTACATAAACGACGCGGTTCTCTATTGTTCTCCGTATGCTGTCCTTCACACCACGGAGACTACGATGAAACGCAAGCTTATGACAATTGCAATAACTGGTTTACTGGGGCCGGCGGCCTCAATGGTGTATGCACAAACGCCGACGCTATATCTCGGCTCTTATGGCGGTTCCACACAGAAAGCATTCGAAGAAGATGTCCTGCCGGCATTTGAAAAAGCCAATAACGTCAGGGTCGTCTACGTCCCCGGCAACTCGACCGATACGCTGGGCAAGCTGCAGGCGCAGAAAAACAATCCGGAACTGGATGTTGTCATGCTGGATGACGGCCCCATGTACCAGGCTGTGCAATTCGGCTTCTGTGAAAAAATCGACAAACAGGCCCCCGTCTACAAGGATCTGTATCCTATCGCCGATATCGGCCCCAATGCGCTGGGCATAGGCCTGGTGGCCACAGGACTGTTCTATAACGAAGAAGCATACAAAAAAGAAGGACTGAAGCCGCCCACCTCGTGGCATGATCTTGAGAATCCGCAATTGGAACAGCGCATCGTGATTCCACCGCTGAACAATACGTATGGCCTGCATACCCTGCTCAAATTCGCCAAGCTCAACGGCGGGAGCGAAAAGAACCCGGATCCCGGATTCGATGCCATGATCAAAAAAATCAATCCGAACGTATTGGCATGGGAACCGTCGCCCGGCGGCATGACCTCGTTATTTCAAAACGGAGAAGCCATCCTTGGCGTATGGGGCAATGGCCGGGTGGAAGCCCTGAAGGCAACAGGCTTTCCTGTCAAATTCGTCTATCCGAAAGAAGGCGCTATGGCGCTATTGACCGCCGCCTGTCCGGTCGTCAAAAGCGATGTGCCGCAACTGGCGCAAAAACTGGTGCAATACCTGGCCACGCCCGAAGTACAAGTGATTTTCGCACGCACCCAAAGCTGGGGACCGGTCAACAAGACAGTCAAGTTGACAGGAGATGATGCACAGCGTGTCGTGTATGGCGATGCGGTCGACAAACTCGAAAAGACTGACTGGGATATCGTAAATAAAAAACGGGCAGAATGGAACGACCGCTGGAACCGGACGGTGGAGCGATAAATGAGTTTTTTATCGGTCAAGAACCTGGGCAAAGACTACGGCTCGGCGCAAGTGGTCAAATCGATGAATCTGGATATCGAGCGCGGCGAGTTCGTTTCGCTGCTGGGGCCATCGGGCTGCGGCAAGGCCACGACCCTGCAAATGATCGCAGGCTTCACTGAACCCACGCGGGGCCAGGTGATTCTGGACGGTACCGATCTGACTGATATGCCGCCGGAAAAGCGCGATATCGGTGTGGTATTCCAGAGCTACGCCCTGTTCCCCCATATGACCGTGGACGAAAATATCGGTTTCGGCCTGCAAATGCGCCGTCTTCCTAAAAACGAAAGACTGGATCGCACCCGCGAGGTGCTCGACATGGTCAGTCTGTCCGGCATGGGAGAGCGCTATCCGGCGCAGTTGTCGGGCGGCCAGCGCCAGCGTGTGGCCATCGCCCGCTCGCTGGCAATCCGCCCGCGGCTGTTGCTGCTGGATGAGCCCATGTCCAACCTGGACGCCAAGTTGCGGGAAAACATGCATATCGAACTGCGCCGGATCCAGCGCAAACTGGGTGTAACCACGATTCTGGTGACGCATGACCAGACCGAAGCGATGACGATGAGCGACCGGATCGCGCTGATGAATGACGGCTGCGTGCAGCAACTGGCTTCACCCATGGAGGTCTATCACAATCCCAAAACGCTTTTTGTATCGGGCTTTCTGGGACGTGCCAACGTCTTCGAAGGCGTCATTGCCCGCAATGCCGGCCAGGGTTATGAAGTCAATACAGGGGACCTGACATTCGACGTGTGCCTGCCCGACAACCATCCCTTTTGCGCGGGTAAGGCCCATATCATGATTCGGCCGGAAAATGTCAGTATCGCGACAGCGGGTGCAAGCGGCAAACTGCCCGGCACGCTATTCGAAGCCGTCTTTCTGGGCTCCCATTGGCTATGCGAAGTGCACACTGCGCTGGGCGCCTGGTTCGTGTCGACGCAAACACTTGAAGCACGGCCAGACGAGCCGGTGATGCTGGACTGGCACAATCGCCATCTGCGCATCATCGCGGAACAACAGTAGATACGGTGGCCGGCATGCGCAAAGACCCCTACCTCTTGCTTTCTCCCGCCCTGCTGCTGTTTTGCGGCCTGCTTGTCATCCCCCTGCTGCTGGTGGCGATTTTGTCGTTCTACGCATTCAACGGGACGACCGGCGTGATTCCCGACTTCTCGCCGGGAAACTACTTCACCATTATCACCGATCCCTTTTACGGCGAAATCTTTCTGCGCACCGCCGGCATGGCCTTGCTGGTGACCGTGATCTGCCTTGTCCTGGGCATTCCCGAAACGCTGATCCTGGCCCGCATGCGCGCCCCCTGGCGCGGTATCTTCCTGGTGCTCGTCCTGGGACCGCTATTGGTTTCCGTTGTTGTCCGCACGCTGGGCTGGTCGATCCTGATGGGCCGCCAGGGACTCATCAACGACACGCTGCTCTTGCTGGGCCTCATCGAGTCGCCTATCCGGCTCACCTTTACCTTCACGGGGATGGTCATTGGCCTGGTACACGTTATGGTTCCTTTCATGATCATTTCCATCTGGGCCACGCTGCGCAAGCTGGATCCCACCGTGGAACATGCAGGCCGGTCCCTTGGCGGCTCGCCACTCACCGTATTCCGGCGCATTATCTTTCCGCAACTCATGCCAGGCGTGCTGTCGGGCTCCATCATCGTTTTCGCCCTGTCCGCCTCCGCCTTTGCAACGCCGGCCATCCTCGGCGGCCGCCGCCTGAAGGTGGTTGCAACCGCAGCCTACGACGAATTTCTCAACACATTGAACTGGCCGCTGGGCGCAGCCATCGTGGTGCTGTTGCTGATCGCAAACATCGTCGTCATCATGGGGCTGAATTATTACACCGAAAGGAAGTACCGTATGATCTTCGCCAGTGGAGACCCGGCATGAAACGCAATAAAACATTGTCGTTGCTTTTTCATACCGCATTCATGGTGTTCCTGCTTGCGCCGCTGGTCATCGTGATGATCGTCTCGTTCACGGACAAGGGATTCATTTCCTATCCGACCGATGGCCTGTCCCTGCGATGGTATCAGGCGGTCCTGGACGAGCCCAGAATCGTTGAGTCTTTCTGGCTGTCTCTTAAACTGGCTACGTTTTCATCCTCCATCGCGGTCTGTCTGGCGGTGCCTGCGGCGCTGGCGTTGACTCGTTATCGGTTTGCGGGTCGCGATGCCATCAATGCCTTCCTGATGTCGCCGCTCATGATTCCAAACGTTGTGCTGGGTGTGGCGTTTTTGCGCTTTTTCAACCTGGCGGGACTCTCGGGCTCAGTCTTCTGGCTGACAATGACACACGTGATTTTCATCTTCCCCTATGCCCTGCGGCTGGTGCTGGCATCGGCAACTGGCATGGACCGCGAAGTCGAAATGGCCGCCCGTTCGCTGGGTGCCGGAAAATGGAGCGTCCACACGCGCATCATCCTGCCGCTGATTCTGCCCGGACTGACCGGCGGCTGGCTGCTGTCGTTCATCCAGAGTTTTGATGAACTGACCATGACTGTATTCGTGGCGACACCCGGCACCACCACCTTGCCGGTCTGGATGTACAACCACATTGCGCAAACCATCGACCCGCTGATCACCTCGGTGTCGGCCATTCTGATCATTGCAACTGCCATAATGATGATCCTGATGGATCGCCTGGTGGGACTGGATAAAGTGTTGATTGGAAAAGGTTGATATGCATAACACGGACATTATTGTGATAGGCGGCGGCATTGTCGGGTCAAGCGTGGCCTACGGATTGGCCCGCCACGGCGCTCGCGTGACCATGCTGGACGAAGGCGATATCGCTTTTCGCGCCTCCCGCGGCAATTTCGGACTGGTCTGGGTGCAAGGCAAAGGCTACGGCTTTTCACCCTACGCCCGCTGGACCATGCAATCGGCGCGCCACTGGTCGGCGCTGGCCAGCGAACTCACGCAGCGCACAGGCATCGACCCGTTTCTGCAGCAGCCGGGCGGGTTCATTTTCTTTACGAACCAGGCCGATATGGACGCGCGTGTTCAGGTGATGCAAAGCATCCAGGCATCCGTCGATGAAAAATATGACTATACGTTGCTGGCGCCGGCCGAGATTCGCAAGCGCATCCCCACCATCGGACCTAAAGTGATCGGCGCCTGTTACACCCCCATGGACGGTCACGCCAATCCCTTGCGCCTGCTCCCCGCCCTGCAACAGGGGGCTCGTCAACTGGGCGTAGACTATCGCTACAATAATAAGGTTCAGGCAATAGACAAGCGGGCAGGCCGCTTTGTTGTTTCAACTGCGGCGGGCGAACAATTTTCCGGCAGCAAAGTCGTGCTGTGCGCCGGCCTGGGTAACCGGCGTCTGGGCGAGTTCGTTGGACTGAATGTGCCGGTCACACCCAATCAGGGCCAGGTCATGATCGGCGAGCGCTGCGCTCCGTTTCTGTCCTACCCCACCATGCATGTACGGCAGACCAACGAAGGCACGATACAAATCGGCGACTCGCTGGAGGATGTGGGATACGACGATACCACTCGCCTGTCGCTGCAACAGGCTATTGCCCAACGCGCCATCGACTATTTCCCGGTTCTGGCGGACATGCGCATCGTGCGCTGTTGGGCAGCCCTGCGGATCATGTCGCCCGACGGCATGCCGATATACGAGGAATCGACCGACATGCCCGGCGCCTATGTCGTCACCTGCCATAGCGGCGTCACGCTGGCCGCCAACCACGTTTTCACCATTCCCGGCTGGATTTTGCACGGAGAATCCGCCGGAATGATCGCGCCGTTTTCCAGCGCACGCTTCCGCGTTCCGAACGAGGCTCAATCATGAACACCATTTTATTCAAAACCGTACATGCAGATGCGAACACGGCCAGAAGTGGCACCGTCTCGTTCGAATTCGAAGGCAGAATACTGACTGCCCCCGGCGGCATCTCAGTTGCCGCAGCGCTGATGCAGAACCAGGTGCTGCAGTTTCGCGATTCGCCGGTTAGCGGGCAGCCACGCGCGCCCTATTGCCAGATGGGCATCTGCTTCGAATGCCTGGTGCAGATCAATGGCGTGCAGAATCGGCAGGCCTGCATGATCACCATCGAGGAAGGCATGAAAATACGCATGCAACATGGACAGACCACTTTCGCCATCGTCCAGACAGAGGATGCAGAATGAGTGTTTACGCAGATGTCGCTATCATCGGCGCCGGTCCTGCCGGCATGATCGCAGCCACCAGGCTGGCCGCAAGGAACCACAATGTGGTTGTTTTGGATGAACAGGCCCAGGCAGGCGGCCAGATCTGGCGCAACATCACACGCACCAGCACCGGCCTTGCAGGCATTCTGGGGCCCGACTACGCAGCCGGCGCCACAATCGCACAGCAGTTCATGGCCAGCGGTGCGCAGCACATTCATGGTGCGACCGTATGGAACCTGACGCGTGACCGGCAGTTGCACTATCTGCAAAACGGACAAACCCATGTCCTGTCTGCGCGCGCCGTCATCCTGGCCACCGGCGCAATGGAACGTCCCTTTCCGGTTCCCGGCTGGACGCTGCCGGGCGTCATGGGTGCAGGCGCGGCGCAAGTGCTGCTCAAGGGAGCAGGAACCGTACCCGCCAACCCGGTGGTGGTCGCCGGCTGCGGTCCCCTGCTATATCTGCTGTGCTGGCAGTATTTACGCGCCGGCGTACCCATTGCCGCCGTGCTGGACACCAGCACCGGTAGAGATATTTTTGGCGCCGCACCTGCGCTGCTCAAGGGCTGGTCGGCATTCAGGGATATCCGCAAGGGACTGTCCATGATTCAGGCCATCAGCCGCCACAAAATCCCCTTCTACCGCGGCGTGCAACATCTGCGGGTGCTGGGCGATACCCGGGTCAGCGCGATCGAATTCGACCATCGCGGCAAGACACACCGTATTGCCACCGACCTGGTGCTGCTGCATCAGGGCGTCGTACCCAATACACAATTTACCTGGCTGCTGCGTGCCGACCATGCCTGGTCAGACGCGCAGGCCTGCTGGATACCGCGCACCGATCCGTGGGGCCGCTTGCAGGATATGGATGGTATTTATCTTGCCGGAGACGGCCAGGGAATCGCCGGCGCCCAGGCCGCGTTGACGCGCGGCGAACTCGCTGCGCTGGCCGTACACAGCCAGCTTGATCCGCAGCACGCATCATCCATGGATAGCGAAAGTGCACCTTTCATGGCACAACTGAAACAAGACATGGCCTTGCGCCCCTTTCTCGATGCTGCCTATCTACCCAAACGGGAAAACCGTATCCCGCAAGACGGCACCATTGTTTGCCGCTGCGAGGAGGTCACCGCCGGGCAAATACGCGATTTTGTCAAACAGGGATGCATGGGTCCCAATCAGGCCAAATCCTTCAGCCGCTGCGGCATGGGCCCCTGTCAGGGCCGAATGTGCGGCCTGACCGTGACCGAAGTCATCGCCGACCAGTTGAACATCAAACAGGATGCGGTGGGCTACTACCGCATCCGGGCGCCGCTCAAGCCGGTTACACTGGCGGAGCTGGCTTCGGCCACCGATCCCGATCTTTGAGTTTTTTTACAGGAGTAAACAATGTCGTCAATTGAACGTTTTGAAACCAACAAGCGGATGAGCCGCGTGGTCAAATACAATGGTTGCCTTTACCTGAGCGGTCTGACAGCAGACAATCCCGACGAGGATGTCCAGGGGCAAACCCGCAGCATTCTGGGCAAAATTGAAAAATTCCTGGAAGCACACGGTTCGTCCAAAGACAAGCTGCTGACAGCGCAGATCTGGCTCAAGGATATTGATCGCGATTTTGCCGGCATGAATGAAGTCTGGGACAGTTGGCTGCCCGAAGGCGCTGCACCGACACGCGCGACCGGCGAATCCAAACTGGCTTCGCCCAAGCTGCTGGTCGAAATTATTGTCACAGCGGCAGTCTGATGCCGGGGCCTGGGCAACCCGCAGCGCCAGCCGACGAATGCGATGTCATCGTCGTCGGAGGCGGCATACATGGTGTTGCCTCGGCCTACTTTCTGGCGCAGAAAGGCCAGCGTGTCATTCTGCTGGAGCGCGATGATTGCGGTCACTGTGCCTCCGGCGTCAACGCGGGAGGCGTACGCACGCTCGGCCGCAAGCTGGCCGAGATTCCGCTCTCCCTGGCTTCATCACAATTGTGGCGAACACTGGATTTTCTGCACGGGTTCGACGGCGCCTTTGTCCAAACGGGACAAATCAAGGTCGCCGAATCGGAAAAGGACATGCTCGTTCTGCAGGAGCGATGCGAACTGCTGGCAGCTCGGGGCTTTCACCACGAAAAGCTGATCGACAGGCAACAGGTGCGCGAGATCGTACCGGCGATTGCGCCGCATGTGCAGGGCGCGTTATGGGTCAGTACCGATGGCTTTGCCTTCCCGTACCTGATCGTTCAGGCATTTGCCCGGCAGGCACGCCGCCTGGGAGCAGACATCCGCGAACAATCTGCGGTTCAGTCAATTAAAAGAAAAGACAAGACCTGGCACGTGAGCACCAAAGACCGAATCATCACGGGTGAGATGTTGCTATTGTGCGCTGGTGCCTGGACGGCAGACCTGGCGCGACTTTGCGGCGACAGCATTCCCGTCACCGCGGGCGGCCTGATGCTGATGGTCACGCAACGTATGCCGCATTTCATCAATCCGGTGCTGGGTGCCACCAGCCGCGGGCTGTCATTCAAACAGTTTGCCAATGGCACGGTGGTCATCGGAGGCGCGCTGGAATGCGAAGCCGATGCGCAGACAAACCATGCGGAGCTGGATTTCTCCAGGCTGGGAAACAGTGCCCGCATCGTGACTGATCTTTTTCCGTTTTTAAACAATATCAGCGTGACGCGCGCATGGTCCGGCCTGGACGGTTATGCGCCGGATCACACCGCTATTGTCGGCCCCAGTGCGAGCCAGGACAATTTGTATTACGCTTGTGGATTTTCTGCCAGCGGCTTTCAACTGGGGCCTGCATCGGGGCAGTACTTGGCGCAGCTCATGACTGGAGAAACGCCGGACCCCGCACACCAGGGTTTGCTACCGGCGAGATTTGCATAATGTAAATTCCGCATGCGCAAGCACCACCGTCCTGCAAATCACGTAAACTCTTTTACACAGGAAGATCCAGCACGTGCCTTGCCACGATATTGCGCTGTATTTCATTCGTACCTCCATAAATGGTTGTCACCATCGAATGGGTAAACGGCGCCAGACTATTCATCGTAGTTCCATCGTCGTAATGGGTGTCGTCAAATTCTCCCCCATGCTCATCAGCCGATTGCGCCAGTTCCAGCCCGATTTTCATGTATGTTTCGGTCGCCCAGATTTTGAGCAATGAAATCGAGGGGGGCAAGTTTGCGCCATTTTTTACGTACCCGGCAAACATGGAAAACAGGCTTTCCAGATCTGCGATATCCATCCGCAGTTGCGCATAGCGCTGCAGAAAATACTCGCTCTCGAAAAGGTTCTCTTTGTGCGCAAGCGTGGTCAGCAAGGAAAATGCATGCTGGGACTGCTGCGGACTACCTGCAAAAATACGCTCGAAACCAAGCAAGGCCTTGGCGATCGTCCATCCCTCGTTAAGCTGCCCAACCAGATTCGCTTGCGGCACGCGTACATTCTGGAAAAACACCTCACAAAATTCCTGATCGCCCAACAAATTGGTAATGGGCGCAACAGTGATGCCCTGCGTCGCGAGATCTATCAGCAGAAAGCTGATCCCTGCCTGTTTCTTCACGTTTTTGTCAGTGCGTACCAGCGCAAAGATATGGGTCGCATTATGCGCGAGCGTTGTCCAGATCTTCTGGCCGTTCACGATAAAATCATCGCCGTCCGGTACCGCCTCGGTGGCCAGCGAAGCCAGATCGGATCCCGCATTCGGTTCCGAATAGCCCTGGCACCAGATATGTTCCCCTGACAGAATTTTGGGCAGATATGCCTGCTGTTGCTGCTGCGTGCCGTATCGTATCAGAACCGGCCCCAGGTTGATAATGCCCTGGTCAGGCAGGCGGGCCACACCGTAGTTTTCCATTTCCTCGAAAAAAACAAGTTGCTTTTCCGGCGTCAGGCCCATGCCGCCGAAAGCCCTGGGCCAGGCGGGAGCAAGCCAGCCTTTGGCCGATAGCAGCAGATACCAGTCTTTCACCTCGGACCAGTATAGGCGACGCGCGACGTGGCGCAACGACGATGGATAGTGCTTCACCAGAAACCGCCTGACAAGCAAAGCGAAATCCGCATCGCTCATATCGTTCAAATCGTCAGACTGCAGCACCGATACCGTGTCGTCCGGCAACGGGTGGATGCCTGTTTCACGGATCTGGGCATCAACCGGGGCATCAATCCGGGCATCGATATAACGCAAGCGGTGACGATGCTCGTTACCAAGCCAGGCAGACAAATTCAAAGCCCGCTTCAGATAAAGCCCCACATCCAGCTCATCGGTATAGCCGATCGCGCCATGCAGCTGCACAGCCAGCTTTGATACTGACACGGCCACCTGGTTGGCGCGTGCCTTGGTCAGACTCCCCAGCACGGCAAGCGTCATATCTCCTTTACAATAGGCTGCCCAATTTTCTTTCAATGATGAGGACAGCAGCAGAATATGCATGTAGGCATCCACCATTCTATGCTGCAACGCCTGATTTGCTCCTATCGGTTTACCAAACTGCGTTCGGGTCTTCAAATAGGTCAGCGTCATATCAAAAACGGTGAACGCAACGCCCATTAATTCGTGACTGACCGCAAAACGGCCCGCATCCAGCGCGTTGTTTATTGACGTTCGCGCCCTGTTGCCGCGTACAAGAATGCGCTCTTGCTGCACCACCGCATCGAAAGTCAAGTGCGCCATATAGGTGCCGTCGATACGGCGCATATTCTGTACGGTAACGCCCTGATCAGCACTGCTGATCCAGACAAGTGCATCGTCCCCGTCCAGGGTAGCGTGGACAATCCAGCCATCCGCGCCGCTGCCTGGCGAGACCCATTTTTTTTCGCCGCTCAACCTGAATTGCAAGCCATCCCTGATCAGCCTCGTCCCGGCACTCCCGATATCCAACGCGCCTGCCTGTTCCTGCCAGGCCACGCCGCAAATACACGTTCCCTGCACGATGTCTGTCACCAGACGGTCTATTATTTCCGATGGCTCGATATCCAATAAAACGACCATCGGCATGACTGCGGCCGCGACATACGGTTCGGGAAGCAGCTTTTCGCCTATGACGGTTGCAATAGCAGCGCATGCATCAAGACCCAAACCCAGTCCTGCGCGTGCCTCGGGAACAATGATGGAGGTCCAGCCGGCCGATGCCAGCCTGGCCCAGACCGGTCTTTCGAAGCCCGGTGAACGGTTTCTCAAGTACCGCAATCGGGACACCGGTGATTCGCTTTTCAATAAACCGCGCGCGCTCTCTGCAAATTCCCGATTGTGTTCTGCCAACAGTCCGCCCAGATCTAATGCCATGAATATTTGCCTCTATTATGATCGATTGAATCTGCCAATCATAAATCCATTCAATCGCTGAAGATATAACAAAAATCGTTATTCAGATATCACATTATTGATATATCAAAACAGTCACCTGTGAAATAGAATCAATAAAAACACATTCAAGGAGACAGACATGAAAAAAGCAGTTTTCCTGACTGCGATGCTTTCGTTTATTCCTGCCACCCTGGCGCAGGCGGCGACCTTTCCGGAAAAACCGGTGACCCTCGTTGTTCCTTACTCCGCTGGTGGCATTACGGATCAGATTGGCCGGATATTGGGCGATCAGCTCGGGAAAAAATGGAAGCACCCGGTGGTCGTCGAGAACAAACCGGGTGCAGGCGCAGCGATAGGCACTGCAATGGTCGCCAATGGCAAGGCGGACGGCTACCAACTGTTGATTGGAAGCGTAGGCACAGTGACCAATCAGTTCATGCTCAAGTCCCTCCCCTACAAAACAGAGGACCTGGTACCTCTGATACAAATTTCCGAAGCGCCCAATGTGCTCTATGTCAGATCCTCTCTGCCGGTGAAATCCGTGAGCGAACTGGTGGCTTACGCCAAAGAAAATCCAGGCAAACTGACCTTTGCCAACTCCGGGATCGGGTCCAGTCCGCACCTGGCCGCCGCGCTGTTCCAGGAAAAGGCCGGGATCAGTATTACCAATGTCCCCTATCGAGGGACATCGGCCGCAATTGCCGATTTTCTGGGTGGTCAGGTCGACGCCTATTTCGACACCATGCAATCGATGCCCTACGTAAAACAGGGCAAGCTGGCAGTGCTGGGCGTGGCAAGTGAAAATCGCGTTCCCGCGCATCCCGAGGTGCCCACGATTGCACAAGCCGGAACGCCGGACGTGATCGCCAGCAGCTGGTTTGGCGTGTTCGTTCCTGCGAAAACGCCCGAAGCCGTAAAAACGCAGATCGCCGATGCAATCACAGACGTCATGCAAGATCCGGAAACAGCCAAAAAAATTGAAAACCTGGGCACGGTGATTCATGTTCGCGATCAGCAGCAGTTCAGGCAGTTTTTTGAAACGGAAACCCGGCGCTGGGGAGACCTGATCAAACGCCTGAATATCGCTGACAGCTGACACGCCGACCTTTTAGTGGAAGTATCAACATGAAAACCGACGACAGCCCAGTCAACTGGGACATCAAATCGTTGCGAATTTTTCTCCTGGTCGCCCGCGTGGGCAATTTAACCAAAGCCGGCGTGGAACTGGGCATGTCGCAATCGGCAGTCAGCCGTTATCTGTCGACTCTGGAAAAGAAGTCAGGCGGATATCTGTTCCAGAGACATGGCCGGGGTGTTTCTCTATCCGAATTAGGCCAGCGCATCTATCCCATTGTAGAAAGAGTTATGGAGGATCTCGGCAACCTGACCGGTATTGTGAGCGAAGAGGCGCAACGGTTGGGCGGCCTGGTCCGCATTGGCACTCTGCCCTCTCTGTCGCGCGACATCTTTGTGCCGTTATTCTTTCTCTTGCAAAAAGAGTATCCGGGCATACGGCTGAAGATTCAGGAAGGCTCGGGCGGACAGATTGATAGCTGGCTATTGACCCAGCAGATCGACATCGGGCTGCCGTATCGAAATAATAACGAAAGCCAGTATGCCGACGAATCCATTATCCAAATGCAGTCCTATCTGGTTGGACCCCTTGGCGACAAACTCACCAGAGGATCCACCGTCCCGTTCAGAAAAATGCATCAAATCCCGCTGATCCTGCCCAGCAAACCTAGTGCAGTCCGGATGAAACTGGATGAACTGGCAAGAAAAGAGAAAATCCACCTGAATGTTGTCATTGATGCCGATTCGGGCCTGATGCAAAAGTGCATAACAGAACAGCATGGAGGCTACACCGTATTGCCCTGGCATGCCATCAAGGAAGAAGTGGAGAACAAACAGATTCAGGCAGCACGCATCATAGAGCCGGAAATAGCACGGAACATTTCAATCGTAGTCAACAACAACCCTTCGAAGGCGACCCGGAAAGTCAGCCGAATCATTCGCTCGCTGTTCGAAAATAGTCGCATCCACCAGTAATCCCCAGGAGACAACATGAATATAACGATTTCAATCTCGTCTGTCGCGACAGCCCTGCTATTGTGCATGAATGCCCATGCCGCCAGCAGCACCAACTTTCCCACCAAACCGCTCAGAATGGTCGTTCCTTTTGCGCCTGGCGGCGGAGCGGATTTAACAGCAAGAATCATCAGCGAGGCATTGGCCAAAAAGCTGGGTCAGCCGGTCGTGGTCGAAAACAAGGCAGGAGCGGGCGCAACCATCGGCGCAGCCTATGTTGCCAGGTCTGCACCCGACGGATACACGATCCTTTACACGACCCCTGGCCCTCAGATTACCAACCCGCATTTGATGAAATCACTGCCCTACGATCCTTCAGACCTGAAACCGATATCCAAAGTGTCGGTCGCCCCCAGCGTGCTGGTGATCAACAGCAATCTGCCGGTCAAATCCGTGAATGAACTGATCGCCCTTGCCAAGCGAAAACCCGGACAAATCCGTTATGCCAGCGCAGGCATTGGCGCCAGCAGCCACCTGAACGGAGAACTGATGCAAACCCTCGCGCACATCAAGTTACAGCATATCCCGTACAAAGGAACGGGAGAGGCGCTGAAGGATCTGGTCGGTGGCAACACGGACATGGCCATTGATACGCTTGCCGTCTATATGCCCTTTATCAAATCCGGCAAGCTGACCGCGCTGGGCGTCACCACACCCACGGAAATATCACTGCTTCCCGGCGTCGCTCCCATTGCCGATTCGCTTCCCGGTTACGACGCATCCCCCATGAATTATCTGTCCGTTCCCAGTAAAACACCCGACAACATCGTCAACATCCTGAACAAGGCGGTCAACGAAGCCATTCGTGAACCGGAGGTAACCGACAAACTGCTTGCCCAGGGCATTCTGGCCGAAGGCAGCACCCAACAGGAAATACAGGCCCTGATCACGAAAGAGCAAGCCAAATGGCAGAAAGTGATCGACGGCGCAGGCCTGTCGCCCAAGTAGCGTCAAGCGCCCTGCAGAAACCGATTTAACAGGAGTATACATTTGTCAAACCCGCTTTCCCATATCACCGTACTGGACCTGAGCCGTGTCCTGGCAGGTCCCTGGGCCAGCCAGATTCTGGCTGATCTCGGCGCCAATGTCATCAAAATTGAACGCCCCGGCGCCGGGGACGACACCCGTGCCTGGGGCCCGCCTTTTCTGCAGAACGAACAGGGAGAAGACACCCGGGAATCAGGCTATTATCTGATCGCCAACCGCGGCAAGAAGTCTATTTCGGTTGACATAAAAACAGCCGAAGGCCAGGAAATAATCAAAACAATCGCCAAACAGGCAGACGTTGTCCTGGAAAACTTCAAAGTCGGAACGCTCGAAAAGCTTGGTCTGGGGTACGAAGATCTGCAGCGAATCAATCCCCGGCTGATCTACTGTTCCATCACCGGTTTCGGACAATCCGGCCCGAGAAAATCGCAGCCGGCCTACGATTTCATGATTCAGGCGATGGGCGGCATCATGAGCGTAACAGGAGAAGCCGATCACAAACCCGGCGGAGGACCGCAAAAAATCGGCATTCCGCTGATCGATCTCATTACGGGCGTCTATGCATCATCAGCGATTCTTTCGGCGCTGGTGCATCGCAATGAGACTGGACGCGGGGAGTATATCGATATGGCGATGCTGGATGTCCAGGTGTCGCTGCTTGCCAACCAGGCAATGAACTACCTGCTCACCGATCAGATCCCGATTCGCAGGGGCAACAATCATCCCAATATCCAGCCTCAGCGGGTATATACCTGCAAAAACGGACAAATCATCCTTGCTGTTGGCAGCGACGCCCAATTTGCGAAACTCTGCCTGATTCTGGGATGTCCTGACATGGCTGAGTCTGAAAAATTCAAGACCAATGCCGCCCGGGTCGTCAACCTGGCGGAGCTGGACAATTTTCTTGACCAGGCGCTGGCAAAGCAGGACAAAGCCACCTTGTTAAGCGCGCTTGAGCAAGCCGGCGTGCCGTCCGGGCCGATCAATAACATTGCCGAAGTCTTTGACGACCCCCAAGTCAAACATCGTGGGTTGCTCAAAAAGTTCCCACATCCACTGCGCGAGGACATACCGCAAGTGGTGAATCCTTTCAGGTTTCGACACTCGGCTCTCAAGCTTGATCTGCCGCCGCCTCTGCTCGGCCAGCACAATACCGAAATACTATCTGCACTTGGCTATTCAGACAGTGACATCAGTCGCTTGAAAGAACACTCTATTATTTAACCCAACCAGGACACCATATGAACCCATTGAACGCACTGGACATCCAGATTAAAGACTATATCGCCCTCATCTACCTGGACAATCCGCCAGTCAATGCCGTCAACACGGCAATGCTCAACAGCCTGGCGCTGGCAATGGACCAGCTGTCAGATGATAACAACGTTCGGGCAATCGTCCTGACGGGAAAAGGAAAAGTATTCTGTGCAGGCGCAGATCTCAAGAATCGAAGTGAAATCACAGCCAACCCCGGCGGCCTGCATCAACACTCGCGCCGGACGCGCGAGGCGTTTCACGCCATCCGGGAGTGCTCCAAGCCCGTGATCAGCGCTATCAACGGCGCCGCTCTCGGCGCGGGGCTGGGGATCGTGGCCTCAAGTGACGTTCTGATTGCCGGGCACTCTGCCCGGCTCGGTCTTCCTGAGGTCGACGTGGGACTATTGGGCGGTGTCCGACACGCCCAGCGGCTGTTCGGTCATTCGCGTCTTCGCCGGATGATGCTTACCGGCATGCGCGTGACCGGTGAAGAACTGTACCGATTGGGTATCGTAGAGGCGTGCGTGCCCGACGAAGAACTGCTTGCCGCCGCCATGGACATTGCCCGGGTCATTGCGGAAAAGAGCCCGTTGTCGATCAAGCTGCTGATCCAGACCGCCAACGCCATTGAAGACATGAGCTTGCGCGACGGCTACCGCTACGAACAAGACATGACCGCGGCCATTGCAAAGACTGAAGATGCCCAGGAAGCACGCGCCGCATTTCTTGAAAAACGCAAGCCGGTATTTAAAGGCCGCTGATTATCAGGAAGCCGATACAGGAGTCGCGGCGGGCCGGTCCAGCAACGGATTGAGCCCGCTCAAGGCCACTTTCGAATACAACTGGCGGCCCAGGACAGATTCGCAATAGGCTGACGTTGCCATCATCTTCTCCAGGTCAATGCCCGTGGTCACGCCCATGGATTCAAGCAGGTTGACCCAATCCTCCGTGCAGACGTTGCCGGTAAAGCCGCCGCCATATTTCACTTCGGTCGGATGCCCGCCGACGCCGCCCATGGAGCAATCAAAGTACCGTACGCCGCTTTCATATGCAGCCAGATAATTGACAATGCCCGTTCCCCGCGAATCGTGAAAATGAGCCACCGGCACCACGTCCGGAAATTCTTTTATGACTGCACTGAACAGGCGTTGGGTGGTCGCCGGCACCGCCATGCCGGTCGTATCGCCCAATGCGACCAACTGCACCCCGGCCTTGCTGAACTTTTCCACGTCTTTCAATACGTCCGACTCGCTGACCGTGCCCTCGAACGGACAGCCAAATGCCATTGAAATCGTACCGACCATACGATACCGGCCATTCGCCGCGGCAACCATATCGGTAATATTTTTCCACTGATCCTCACGGGTTCGTTTCAGATTCTTCAGTGAATGACTATCGGTTGCAGACACCAGCAGGCTGATTTCATTGGCGCCGATGCCCTTTTCGGTATCGGCCAGCGCCCGCTCCACAGCCCGCACATTGGCACACGTGGCCTTATAATAGACGCCGTCACCACGCCGGATGCCGGCGAGCACTTCGGTGGCATCGGCAAATTGCGGAATGACTTTCGGATTGGAATAAGACATAGCCTCGATACGCGTCAGCCCCATATCGGTGAACTGGTCGATCAGCGCCAGCTTGGTTTCCAGCGGCAGCATCTGCGGTTCATGCTGCAGACCGTCGCGTGCAAAACATTCACAAATGACAACATCGCTCATTTTCCAGACTCCTTCAGCCCAAGTGCATTGATTGCGTAGGCGCGTAATTTATTCTTCTGAACTTTCGAACTGCCGGTCATACCGATCTCGTCGAAACTATCCACAAACCGGACGTAACGCGGTACTTTGAAATTTGAAATACGCGGCTTGCACCAGGCGATCAGCTCGTCCGATGTGCAACGGCGCCCCTTTTTTAAAATAACAAATGCGGCGGGCACCTCTCCCAAACGGTCATCGGGCACGCCTACGACCTGGGCCAGTTCGATGGCCTCGTGCATCAGAATAAAACCTTCGACTTCAGTGGGCGCGACATTCTCTCCGCCCACACGGAACATGTCTTTCAGGCGTCCGACCATTTTGAGACGCCCCTCTTGGTTCATCTTTCCCAGATCGCCGGTCTTGAGCCAGCCATCATCGGTGAATGTCTTGGCGGTAACGTCGGGCATATTGTAATAGCCGCGCATTACGCTCCAGCCTTTCACCTGGATTTCACCGGGTTCACCCATTGGCGATATTTCACCCGTATTCTGATCCACTACGCGCACCTGAACGCCGTCATGGGGCAACGCCCAGCCTTCGGTACGCAACTGTAGCGGGTCGTCCCAGGACGACATCACTACGTTGGGCGACGCTTCCGACAATCCGTACGCGTTGCACAGATTGGGAACCTGCATTTGATCGTGGATTTTCTGCATGACTTCGGGCCCGGCCGCTGCCCACCCGCCTCGCAAATGCAGTTTTGACGGATCAAAATCGGGATGTCCCAGCAGCATCAGAAAAATCGTATCGTTCCCTGAGGTCAGCGTGCATTTTTCCTGTTCCAGCAATGACAGCGCCTGCGCGACATCGAATTTGGGCAGAGTCAGCAGGCAACAACCGGTGGTCAGGGACACCAGCACCGACAGTGTGGAACCGGCCACATGGAAAAACGGCCGGATGCTGAAATAGCGGTCGTCCGAGGTAATGCCCATGCGCAGCGACACGGCATAGGCATCGGAGAGCATATTGTCATGCGTCAGCATGACACCCTTGGGAAAGGAGGTCGTGCCCGATGTGTACTGAATCAGCAAGATGTCATCCGGATCCACTCTGCCGCATTGTGCATAGCAGGCATTCACGTCATTATCCGTCACGTCTGCGATCACCCGGTCAAAATCCGTCGCACCGGCAGGAACGGCCTGCGAGTCAAACATCAGCGCCATGGCCAGCCGGGGAAGATTGTCGCCCGGCAATGTGCCGGCCAGCGCAGGCTCCACATCGCTCAGCAAGGCGGTGAAATCGATGCCCAGAAACTGCTCTGTCAATACAATGGCTTTGGCTTGCGCCTGCTTCAGACAAAAGGCAAGTTCTTCGGTTTTGAAACGGGTGTTGACCGGAACAGTGACTGCACCGATTCGCGCGCACGCAAAAAACGTCTGCAACCACTGTACGCTGTTGCCAAGCATGACGGCGACATGATCGCCCTTGCGGACACCCAATTTCCACAGCGCGGCGGCTGTGAGATCCACCTTCCTGGCCAGCGATTGCCATGTTTCGCGACTATCCGGATCGACATACGCGTCATTATGCGGATAGGCGGCAACCGTTTCAGCCAGTACTTCACTCAAGATCTTGCCTCTGGGCAGCATGGTCATTCCCCCTTGTTGCTGCCGAACGTTGAAATGGCAGACTTCCAGTCGCTGTTGCGCAGGTTCTTTTCGATTGCCAGCAATTCAATCGCCATGGCACCCTCCCGTGTGGTCTCCACGCCTGCATTAATGGAATGCTTGGTGAGCTGAACGGTCAGTGGTTTTGCATTTGCAATATGTGCCGCCATCTCCTGCAATTGCTCTTCAATTTGCTCCTGAGGCACGATCCGGTTGATCAGCCCGAATTCGCGCGCCTCCTGGGCATCGAATATGCGGCCGGTGAACAGCAATTCCTTGGCAACCCGGATACCGGCAATCCTGCTGATCCGTTGTGTCGCGCCCACCGTACCCCAGCTGACTTCAGGGTAACGGAAGGTCGCTTGCGGGGTCGCCCAGGCGAAATCGCAGGCGCCAATGATTTCGCAGCCCGAACCAAATGCAGGGCCATGCACCAGTGCGATGGCGGGACGCGAGATTTTTTCAATCGCATCATAGGCAGAGAATCCCGCCACCCGCCGGGCTGTCATATCGGACAACGTCATATCCTTGCGCTCCTTCAGATCGGCACCGGCGCAAAAGGCAGGACCCGCACCCCGGAATACGACCACGCGGATCCGTTCGTCGGCTTCGATCTGCTCGGTAACACGGACCAGTTCAGCGCACATCCTGACGTTCAATGCATTTCTGCTTTCCGGACGATTCAACAGTACAGTGGCGACGCCATTTTCCTCTACTGTCAGTTCAATCGTTTCATATGACATTTGTCGTATCCTTATTTATTTGTGATGTTGGCCGCCTTCAGCAGCTTTTCTATTCTTTCACGATCCTGCGCAACAAATTCGCTTGCTGCCTTGCTATCCATCAGAAAGGCTTCGACGCCCTGCTTTTCATACAACTTCACCGTTTCAGGATTTTCCGAGACTTTTTTCAATGCTGCATACAGGGTATCGACCACCTCTTTCGGTGTATTGGCAGGCACGGCCATGCTGTACCAGCTGGATCCCTTAAATCCGTCATAGCCCAGTTCATCCATGGTGGGGACGTCTGGCAAGGCTGGCGAGCGCTTGTTGGCCGCGATCGCCAATGCGTGCAACTTGCCTTCCTTGATAAACGGCAGCACCGCAGGCAGATTCAGGAAGCCGACTTTGACCAGGCCGCCGGCCAGATCGGTCGACGCAGGCGCGGCACCCTTATATGGTACATGCAGCAGTTTGGCCTGGGTTTTCTGCTTGAAATTTTCGCCGGTCAAATGCGGCGAACTGCCATTGCCGGCAGACGCATAGCTGTATTTTTCCGGATTTTTCTTACTATCGCTGATCAGCTCATCAACCGATTTGAGATTCGTGTCAGCAGCGACGGTCAATACATTCGGAATATTCCCGACCATACCGACAAAGGTGAAATCCTTAATGCCATCGTACTGGACCTTCTGCATGAGCGGTGTGACGATATGCGCCGCCGCGGTTCCGAACAGCACGGTATACCCGTCGGGCTTGGCTCTTGCGACATATTCAGCTCCGATACTGGCGCCGCCGCCGGGTTTGCTCTGAATAATAATGGATTGGCCCAGCTCATCGCTCATTTGCTTGGCGACAATGCGCGCCAGAATATCTGCAGGGCCACCGGCCGCGTAGGGGTTGATAAACGTAATTGGCTTCGCCGGATAATCGGCAGCAAAAGCCGGATGCATGGCGCCTGCAATCAACAAGGTTGCTGCACCTGTAAATAGTCTGTTTCGGCACATTGTGTATTTGGACATGACTGTCTCCTGAAATGCTGATTTTCTCAATCAGTCGATCATGAAGTATTGAAAAATGGCAGGTGTCATCTGAAACCCGGCCGGCCCACCGGACACACCTGCCCGGGTATCCGATGATTTTTTACGGCCTATAAATAACCCATAACCATCAAATTACGTTCAGCTGGTTCAACCCCTGTATCTGGGCTGGCGTCAGGCCCAACTTCTCCCTGAGAATGGTCTCGGTATGTTCACCCAACAACGGTGGACGACCCATCTGAGGATTCTCATAGCCGGTAAATTTGAACGGCACGGCAATACCTTCAAACGCGCCCACCTGCGGATGGGCAAAGCGCTGCACCATTTCCCGGCTGACGACGTGGGGATCTTCAAAAATTTCGTTCACTGAAAGAATCGGGCCTGCCGGCACTCCCCTTTCATCACACTGTTCGCATACCGTTGATCGGTCCAGTTTGCCGATCGCCTGTTGCAACCCTCCCATCACTTCGGCGCGCCGGCGAACACGTTCGGCATTTTTTGCCAACTTCTCGTCCGTCGCCCATTCGGTCAGCCCGAGCAGTTCGCACAAGGGCCGCCAGTGCTGATCGCTGCCGGTAATTTGTACCCATTTGCCGTCTGCGCATTCAAACGCGGCTGACGGCACGCGCCCGGGATGTTCCGTACCCATTCTTGCGGGGACCTCTCCCAGCGTGAAATAGCGCGCTGCCGCAAGCGAGAGCAATCCCACCTGCCCGTCGAACATGGAAAAATCCACATGACAGCCGTGACCGCTGCGGTCTTTTCCTGCCATGCCGGTCAAAATCGCAATCACGATCCACAGTCCGGAGGTCAGATCGGCCACCGGCAACCCGGGTTTGACAGGACCGCCCCCACGTTCACCGGTCAGGCTCATGATGCCGCCCATCGCCTGAAAGACAGTGTCATATCCCTTGCGCGGCGCGTAAGGGCCGGTCATGCCAAAACCGGTGCAGGACACATAGATCACATCCGCATTCGTCTTTTTGATCGCGTCGTAATGCAGGCCGTATTTTTGCAACGTCCCAACGGGAAAATTTTCCAGGAAAATATCCGCATCTGCGGCCAGATCCTTGATGATTTTCTGTCCTTCCTCGGAGCGAAGATTGACGGTGATTGACTGCTTGCTGCGATTGAATGCAAAGAAATACGCCGACTCGCTCCCGTGCTCGCCCTGCACCCTTGGCTCGAAATGACGGGTTTCATCACCCGTCCGGGGCTGTTCAACCTTGATGACCTGCGCGCCCATCTCGGCCAGAATCATGGAGGCGAAGGGGCAGGCCAGCACGCGGGACAAATCCAGGATTTTGAGTCCTTCCAGTGGTCGCATTCGAAATCCTTTTAATGTTTTTTAAAGCCGCGCATCATTACATTGGCGTCCCGACCGACAGCCAGCGCCTCTTCAAGCGACAGATCTGCGGCCCGGTAGAAAGTACGTTTGGTGGTTGCCATCGCGACCGGACTCCACCCCGCCAGTTTTTCGGCATAGTCACGGGCCTGAACAACCACCTCGGTGCTGGCGCAGACACGATTGACCAGTCCCAGTTCAAATGCACGATGGCCATTGACCGGTTCTGCCATGGCCACCAGTTCAAAGGCTTTTTTCTGACCCAGTTGACGCACCAGATTGGCCAGCACCACCGCGGCGACAATACCGTGCTTGAGCTCCGGGTAGCCAAAACGGGCGTCTTCAGCCATGACCACCAGATCGCAGGCCAGTGCCAGGCCGGCGCCGCCGCCCAGGGCGTTGCCATGTACGGCAGCAATAATCGGCTTTGCAATTTTGGAAAAGGCCAAATGCAATGACGTCGTCAGATCGGCGCGATCCAGCACCTGATCGGGCGCGTCCGGCGTCAGGCTGCTGAATTCACCGGTATCAGCTCCAGCGCAAAACGATTTGCCATTGCCATGCAGAATAATCGCCCTGACCTGATCATTGCGCTCGCCTTCCCGAAGCGCGTCCACCAGCGCCTGTGTCAGCGCCGTGTTCAGAGCATTATGTTTTTCCGGGCGGTTCAGACTGATTGTCAGAACATGATTTTCAATTTCAGTCATCAAGACAGACATACTGTTTTCCTATTCATTCAATATTCACAATTCAATTGCTATTTCGATTCAGATTTGGCTCAGCGCTTGCCGGGCCGCATTCAATTCCTGTACCAATTGCTGCATCACTTCCCGCACCGGCAGAATATGGTCCACAAGCCCGACCGATTGCCCCACCTCGACCTTGCCCCAGCTCACATTGCCTTCCAATGCAGCCTGCTTGAGCGTACTTTTCCGAAATTGCGCTTCGTATTCTTCTTTATCGGTCACCGTCTGGTCCACTTGCTGCATATGATCGGCAAACTCATTGCGAATCATTCTGACCGGCAAGCCCTTGCGTCCCACTAACTGGGTACCATCGACACCCGTCGCCACAGCCAGGGTCTTGTACGCTTCATGAACACTGGCTTCTTGCGTCATCAGAAACCGGGTACCCAGTTGCACGGCATCGGCACCCAGCGCGAGCATCGCTGCAATACCATAGCCATCAGCCACCCCACCGCCGCCAATGATAGGCAGATCGAAATCACGAACGGCTTTACGCACCACGACCAGTGAGCTGACTTCATTGGCCGGGGGATGTCCGCCCGCCTCTCCACCCACCACAGCAAGCGCATCGACACCCGCGGCGGCTGCTTTAGCCGCATGCTCAAGGGTGGAAACGACATGCACCCAGCGGGTTCCGATATCCTGGAAACGGGCCAGATGCTTCGCCGGTCCGCCCTGAGACGCGAAAATCACCGGCACCCGGAACTCGTATGCCAGATCCAGAAACGCCTGGGCGCCCGGACGGTACAAGGGAATATTGACACCAAACGGCTTGTCGGTGCTGGCGCGTACGGTCTCCAGCACCTTTCTGAAATCCTGTTCATACATCGGTCCGGCTGCGATCACGCCCAATCCACCGGCCTCTGAGACTGCGACGGGCAACGCTGCACACGAGGATGCCCAGCTCATGCCGGCCTGAATAATCGGATATTCAATATTTAACATCTGGGTAATGCGGGTTTTCATGCGAATTCAGCCTGCGAAAGAGTCAATCAAAAGAAGGTTCGTATTTGCCCGGCATTTCTGCGCTCCCACCCGGGTGTTCGGTTAGGTCATCTCGAACAAACTAGTTGAATTTTTCAACCATTATTGGGATCGTAAACTATATAGTTTCTTTTTTCAACTATTTTTTGTTGATTTTTTTGATGCAATCGCGCATGATTCGTTCATTGGAAACAAAAAAGACATCGATCGTTATGAAGCAACCCGAGAATATCAAGGAACTGTTTTCCTACCGCCTGAACCGTCTCGCCTTTTTAAGCAGCACGCTGGCCGAATCCATCAACCAGGATCTGTTCGACCTGGACAAACAGGGCTGGCGCTTTATTGGCCTGCTTGCGGCATTTGCGCCCATGTCTCTTAAAATGCTCGCAAAGGAAGCCAATATCGACAAAAGCCGCGCCAGTAAGGCCGTGGCCAGCCTGTATGAACGAGGGTTGATTCAGCGCAGAAATAGCGATAGCGATGGTCGCAGCATCCAGCTGTCTCTGTCTGAAGAAGGCGAAAAACTCTATGCCAGCGCCTTTCCTATTGCATTACGACGCAATAACGAAATCCTGGATGTACTGACCGAGGCAGAGAAAGAGCAGTTCGATCTGATTCTGGAAAAACTTATCTTTCGCACGAAGATCCTGATGGACCTGCACCCGCGCCATAAAACATCTGCATCCGACACGGGCGACAAATAGTTTCAAAAAGAAACCACTTAGGATCCACCGACGCGGCCATTTACTGACCCGACGCTCACCATGACACTGAAAAACAATACGCTGCCGCTTAAAGATATCCGCATTCTCGACCTGACTTCAGCCGTAGTGGGTCCATACGCCACACAGATCCTGGCCGATTATGGCGCCGAAGTGATCAAGCTGGAGCAGCAGACGGGCGATATCATCCGATGGATTTCGGGCCATTCGCCCACGCCCGGCATGTCCGGCAAGTTCATGCACATGAACCGAAATAAACGCAGCATTTCCCTTAACCTGAAAACGGAACAAGGCAAAGCGACGTTTATGAAACTGGCTGCCCGGTCACACATCGTTGTTCATAATATGCGAGCCGATGCCCTGGCGCGACTCGGCATTTCCTTCGCTGCGCTGAGCGAGGCGAATCCTGATCTGATTTACTGCAACATTGTCGGCTTTGGCGCCAAAGGCAGATATGCCGATCGCCCCGCTTATGATTCCATTTTGCAGGGTGGCACCGCCCTGGCCTCCCTGTTCGCCCGCAATGGCAACGAACCGCGTTACGTTCCCTATGTCGTGGTGGATCGTACGGCCGCGCTGATGGTGACCAACGCTATTCTGGTCGCCATCTACGCGCAAACCCGGGAACCCGGTCCGCGGGAAATCGAAGTCCCCATGTTCGAAAGCTATGCCACACTGGTGCTCAGCGAGCATCTGTATGGCGAATCGTTTGTTCCGCCTGTTTCCCCCAGCGGCGATCGGCGTTTACTGGATGAAAATGCCCGTCCGGTCAAAACCCGCGACGGTTATATCTGCATTACCACCAACACCGATGCGCAGGTGCTTGCCCTGTTCGACGCTTTCGACCGGCCTGATCTGAAAGAAGATGCCCGCTTTAACCGGGCCATCAACCGGATTGATCACATCGCTGAATTCTTCGCCTTGCGCGCCAGTGAAATCGCCAGGCACGAAACTCAATACTGGCAAGAGAGACTGGCGCAGTTCGATATTCCGTGCATGCCCTGCCATACGCTATCGTCCCTGCTGGACGATCCGCATATTGCAGATGTCGGGCTGGTCGAAAAACGCGAGCATCCCACACAAGGCACCATTCGGCATTTGAATGTCCCAGTCAGCATGACGGGTTACACGCCCACGCTGCGTTATCACGCTCCGCATATTGGCGAGCATACGCGGGAAATACTGGCTGAAATCGGACTTGGCGACGATCATATCGAGGCAATGCTGCAGGCGGGCGATGCATTCGAAAGCGATTAGTTACTAGTGGTGGAAAGAAGTCTCCCTCGCCGGATTGACATGGTTTAGTTGTGTATATACAATTTGACATATACACAAGAGAGCAATGCCATGCCTACCCTATCTACTTCATCCAGGCCCAAAGAGGCTAAGCTATTTCGCAACAACCGTAGCCAGGCGGTACGAATTCCTGTCGAGTTCGAGTTGCCGGGGGATCGTGTGCTGATTCACCGCGAAGGCAACAAACTTATCATCGAACCTGTGACCAGGCCAACGAACATCGTCGAGCTGCTGGCCGAGTGGAGGAAAGAATTACCGCTTGGGCCGGAAGATCAGTTTCCGGCCATTGACGACATGCCTGCCAAACCGGAAGATATATTTTGAGCGGATACCTGCTGGACACGAACATCATCAGCGACGTGATCCGCAATCCGGACGGCCACGCCGCGCGTCGCATTGAGCATGCCGGGCCGAAAGAGATTTTCACCAGCATCATCGTCGCATCCGAGTTGCGCTATGGCTGCGCAAAGAAGGGATCGCCCAAGTTGCTCACCAGGGTGGAGGGCATTCTTGAAATCATCCCGGTGTTGCCATTGGATATTCCGGTTGACGCTGAATATGGTGGCATCCGCGCACAGCTGGAAACAGCTGGCCAGCCTATCGGCATGAACGATCTACTGATCGCCGCACACGCCTGTGCGCTTGGCCTCACGCTAGTGACGGACAACACGCGCGAATTTACCCGCATCCGCGGCCTCAATGTAGAAAACTGGCTCGAAAGATAGCCAGTCAGGGCGGTTTGTGCATAGGACTGCTGACATGCAACGACCAGAAGGCCCATCCATTGTTTTAACCATTTACAACGCTTCACCTTATTCGGGTTTCGCGCCAGACATCCGCACCAACTCACCATAACGTTTTATTTCACTCTGCATGAACGCGGCAAATTCGGCGGATGAATTGCTGCCCTCGACCACCTGCGCGCCCATGCCTTCCAATTGCGCATGCGTTTGCGGATCTTTCAGGGCGTTGTTGACTGCTTTATTCAATGTTTCAATCACTTCGGGTGGCGTGCCGGCCGGCGCAACAATACCGTACCAGGCCGAAGCGACCATGTCTTTGATTCCAGCCTCTTCAAACGTCGGTACATCGGGCAGGAAAGGAATGCGCCTGGTGGAGGCCACGGCCAGCGCAGTCAGATTACCGCCCTTCACTTGCGCCATGGAGCCGGTGTCGATCATAAAGTCCAGTCGCTTGCCAAGCAGGTCGCTGACCGCGGGACCACTTCCCTTGTATGGAACGTGAGTAAATTGTGCGCCCGTGATATGTTGAAGCAGGGAAGTTGCCAGATGCTGCGAGGAACCCACTCCGGCCGAGCCGTAGTTCAGCTCCCTAGGTTTATCCTTGGCATATTGGATCAAATCCGTCACCGAGGTAAATTTCGATCCCTTGGGCACTTCAAGCACATTCGGAATATTGGCCACAAACGCGACGGGTGCAAAATCTTTTTCTGCATCAAAACCCAAACGCTTGTACAAATGCGGATTGGCCGCGTTGGTTGAACTGGTGGCAACGAGCAGCGAATATCCGTCTGGCTTCTCACGCACGAAGGATGTCGTACCGATATTGCCCCCTGCTCCCGCCTTGTTCTCTACCACCACGGTCTGCTTGAGCTGCTCGGTCAGGCCTTTTGCAAGAATACGTCCCAGCACATCGGTCGCACCGCCCGGTGACCAGGGAACGACCAATTTGATGGCATGGTCAGGAAACGTCCCGGCCCGGGCCATGCCGGCAACCGTGGTCGCCAGTACCGCGCTGAATATGGGCACACACAATGTTTTTAATGTGATGTTTGGTCTCATAATTTATCTCTCCGAATAATAAAAAAACTTCATTGGGCACTTCAATCTGCGACTGAATTAAAAAACCGCTGCGGAATGCATATTCCTGCTCCAGTCGGACATATAGACTTGCCTTTGCCCTTCTGTTTACAATTACTGCTGAACGCGCTCCTTCCCCTCCTGAACCTCGATGCTTACATTCAAACAAATCGAAGCCCTGTATTGGGTGGTACAACTAGGCAGTTTTGCCAACGCAGCACAACGCTTGAACACGACGCAATCGGCCATTACCAAGCGCATCCAGGAACTGGAATCCGATTTCGACGTCAGTATTTTTGACCGGACCGGCCATAAAGCCACCCTCACCCCCAGGGGCCAGGAAATTGTCGATCTGGCCTCCGAATTGCTGACCCAGCGCGATGTGATGCTCATGAAACTCAAGGGGCATCACACCTTTTCGGGCATCTTACGTCTGGGCATCACCGAAATTACGGCCATGACCTGGCTTCCCGATCTGATGCAGCAATTGCGCATCCTCTTTCCCAAGCTGACTGTCAGCCCCAAAACCGGCATGGCCGCCGAATTGCAGCAAAGCCTGTTGAAGGGACAGCTCGACATGGCATTCCTGCACAACGAATTTAAATCCCCGCTACTCGAACAATATCCGCTAGACTACGTGCGATTCGAATGGGTCGGCAGCCCGAATCTGATCACCCCTGACCGGGTCTACACCCCCGAAGACATTTCCAGAATGTCCCTGATCCGCCAGGATGTGGAGTCCGGCCTGAATGCCCTCTACGACGATTGGCTCAAACCGTACACCGCCGACCAGAACATTTTCACCATCAACAGCCTGCTTGCCATGGCCGGACTGACCGTGGCCGGGTTCGGCGTGTGCTGCCTGCCGATAGACTATTTCTATCCTCTGGTCACCAGCAGAAAACTGACCGTACTCAAAACGAGTAAACCCCCACCCAAATCTGTTTATTGCGCCATGTACGCCAAAAATGCCAACGCCATGCTATATAAGGAAGTGGCGGTGCTGGCCAAGGACGTATGTAATTTCGGCATCCCGTATGGGAGCGGGTTCAATGCCTGATATCCGACAGGAATTTGCGCGCCCGCTCTGTCTTTGCGCTTGTAAAAAATTCTGAAGGCGGCGCCTGCTCTACAATGGCCCCGGCATCCATGAACCAGACCCTATCTGCCACATCCCGCGCAAAGTTCATCTCATGCGTCACGCAGATCATGGTCATGCCTTCGGTAGCCAGCGACTTCATAACCAGCAGCACTTCATTGACCATTTCAGGATCCAGCGCGCTTGTGGGTTCATCAAACAGCATGATTTTCGGATCCATGGCCAGTGCACGGGCAATAGCCACGCGTTGCTGCTGGCCTCCCGACAGCTGCCCTGGGAATGCGCCGGCCTTGTGATCCAGTCCGACTCTTTCCAGTAACGAAACAGCTTTCTCGCGTGCAGCCGCTTTACTATTGCGCTTCAACAGCACCGGCGCCATCATCAGATTATCCAGCACGCTCATGTGAGGGAAAAGATTGAACTGTTGAAAAACAAACCCGATATGACTGCGCAGATCGTCGATCGACTTGCATGCATGAACATCCTGGCCATCCACCACGATAGAGCCGCCCTGTATTGGTTCCAGCCGATTAATGGTGCGAATCAGTGTCGATTTACCGGAACCGGACGGACCGCAGACAACCAACACCTCGCCCCGGGAGACCGTTGCCGTCACATCGCACAAGGCCTGGTACCGACCATACCATTTGGATACATTATTAAACTGGATCATATAAAACTCCTATCCCTGAAAGGCGATACGGCTGTGTTGAATTCTCGTTTCAACGATCTTCACCAGTCCCGTCAGAATCAGATTGAGAAAAAAGTAGGTCAGCGCGAGCAGCCCGAACACTTCAAATGGCCGGGTCAGCAGAATATTGTTGATCTGACTCGCAGCAAAAGTCAGTTCGTGAACGCTGATCACAAAGCCAAGAGATGTTTCTTTCACAGTCGAAATAAACTGACTCAAAATGCTGGGAATGGTATTGAAAAGCGCCTGCGGCAAAATGATTTTGCGCATCGTCTGGAAATAGTTCAAACCCAAAGAACGCCCGGCTTCCATCTGGCCCGCCGGCAGCGCCTGAATGCCACTGCGAACAATTTCTGAAATATATGCACTTTCGTAGAAGACCAGTGCGACTACCATGGTCGTCGTGCCCGCAACGGGCCGATTGATGATCACGGGCACCATAAAGTAAGCCCAGAATATGAACATGATCAGCGGCAGCCCGCGCACGATGTACACCACAGCCGTCGCCGGCCAGTACAGAATCCGCGAGGATCCTATCCGGCACAACGCCAGAACAATACCCAGTGGAAAAGACAGAACAAGACTGGCGAGCGCCAGCAGAATGGTCGCTGCCAGTCCGCCCAGCGGGCCCTGGGGGTACTGCCCCACCAGCAACAGCAGCCAGTTATCGGAAAGAATTTCAAACATGGTATTTCCTAGGACCGTTTGTCATTGAAAGCGGCCCTTCTGGACAGACCTGCCCCGATAAACATCAGGCACAGCGATATCGCCAGGTAGATCACGGTCACGACCAGATAAATTTCAAATGTCTTGAAGGTGGCTGATTCAATCTCACGGCCCGCGCCCGTCAGTTCGATCAGGCCTATCGCCATTGCCAGACTGGTATTCTTAAACAGTAGAAGCGTCTGATTGGTCAGCGTGGGAATAGACACGACAAATGCCTGGGGCAGGATCACCTTGCGCATGGCCTGAAGATAATTGAGTCCAAGCGTTCGCGCCGCCTCCATTTGCCCCGGCGGGATCGAACGGATGGCACTGCGTAAATCTTCCGACACATAGGCGGCGGTTACCAGGCCAATCGCAACGGTTGCGTAGAAAAACTCTCCGCCAATGACATTGATCATATCGTTGACGCTTTCGGGCACAATCGCAGCCACGCCAAAGTACCAGAACAGAATATGCACCAGCATGGGCACGTTCCGATGAAAAGCGACATACAGCGCGATCAGATAATTGATGACTCTGATATTGAGCGTTCGCAATATCGTCAGAAAGCTGCCCAGTCCAAATGCGATCAGCCACGCCAATAGCGTCATTTTCAGCGTGGTAAGCACGCCCTGCAGCACCAGCGCAGGATAGTCGCCGTCGAGCAGCGAGGCAAAATCCAGGGTGTAGTTCATATCCCGCCTATCTTTGCATCAGCCTTTGATTTCTTCCATCTTGAACACCCGTTCAGTATGAAACTGAGTTTGCGGACCGAACCATTTATCGAAGATTGTCTGCGCCTTTCCGGAACTCTCAAGCCCGGCCATGGTTTCGTTGACTTTATCGAGCAGCGCTTTCTCGCCTTTTTTAATGCCCAGACCCCATGGCTCAGTAAACAGCGGTTCATTGATCATGGTCAGCTTGACCGGGGTTTTCTCGGCTCCCTGCTGAAACTTCAGCAGCATCAGTTCAGAGCCCACGAAGCCGTCCACCTTTTTTTGCTGAAGTGCTACAAAAGCCGTGGGCGGGTCCTTGAACGTGACTGTGGTCACATCGGGGATCAGTCGTTTGGCGCCCGCTTCCGAAGACGAGCCGCTTACCGCGCTCACACGCTTGCCGGAAAGATCGCCCGTTTTTGTCAATTTGTCCGCGTCGGCCTGCCGAATCAGAATTTTTTGCGGACTCACATAATCGGCATAACTATAGTCAATCTGTTTTGCCCGATCTGCGGACCAGCCCAGGTTGGCGGCCACCACGTCCACACGACCGGCAACGAGTTCTGGTATGCGCGCCGCGACCGAGATCATTTTTACATCCAGCTTGACGCCCAGATTGTCAGCAATTTCCTTGCACAGATCGACTTCATAACCGACAACTTGACGGGTCTTCGGATCCTGGAAACTGAAAGGCTCGGACGTCCCGAGCGTTCCACAAACAAGGGTGCCACGCGTCTTGATATCATCCAGCGCATTGGCCTGAGCGACATTGGCGCAGGCCAGCATCACAGGCAGAAAGGTAAGTATGGCGTTCAATTTCATGATAAGGCTCCCTGAAATAATCAGTTGTTATACAAGTTGACTGCAGACAGAGGCGATTTTCTCGCATCCTTCTTTAATGGTATCCAAATCGGTTGCAAAACTGAGTCTGATGAATCCTGGCGTTCCGTAGGCACTGCCATCGAGTACGGCAACACCTGCGCTATCGAGCAAGAAGTGGACCACGTCCAGGTCCGTTTCAAGCATCTTGCCCTCCGGCGTTCTTTTGCCCAGTAATCCGTTGACACTCGGGAAAACATAAAATGCGCCCTGCGGTACCGCACACGCGATGCCGGGTATTGCGTTCAGAAGGGGCACAATGATATCGCGTCTTTCCCGAAAAATCCGGCAAGCTTCGCGCACACAAGACTGGTCCTGAGTCAGTGCGGCGACGGCGGCACGCTGGCTCGGTTCGCTGGCGCACGATGTCGTTTGTGATATCAGTGTCGTCATGGCCTTAATCAGATACGCAGGCCCGGCGGCATAACCAATTCGCCATCCAGTCATCGCATAGGCTTTCGAGACGCCATTGACCAACAGTGTCCGCGCATTCAGGTCTTCACTATACGAAGCCAGGGACACATATGCACTGTCGTAACTAAAGTGTTCGTAAATTTCATCGATCATCAGGTGAATCTGCGGGTGCCGCTCAAGTACAGCCAGAATCTGGCCGAACTCTGTCTCCGTATAAATCGCGCCCGTGGGATTGTTCGGACTATTGAGCAGCAGCCATTTGGTTTTGTCCGTAATGGCGCGTTCCAGATCTGCGGCCGAAATTTTAAAGCCGGACTGTTCAGTGCTTTCAACCACAACCGGTTTGCCGCCATTGAGGACCACCATATCGGGGTAGGATACCCAGAATGGCGCGGGAATAATGACCTCGTCCCCTTCGTCCAGGGTCGCTGCCAATGCCGTATAAATCAATTGCTTGGCACCCGTTCCCACAATGAGCTGATCGGGGCTGTACGACAGCCCGTTTTCACGTTCGAATTTTCCCGCGACTGCCTGCAATAGCTCGCGTATACCTACAGACGGAGTGTATTTGGTCGCACCATGACCAATCGCCTCGACGGCTGCGTTCGCAATATGTTCCGGCGTGTCAAGATCGGGTTCGCCAATAGTGAAATCCACGATGTGCCTGCCCGCGGCGCGAAGTGCATCGACCTTCTTTTTCGCAGCCATACTGGGAGAGGCCTTGATGACCTGCATCCGTCTTGCCAGCAATGGATGCTGGTTTGCAACCTGCTCTTTCATCTTATGACAACCCTTTGGCAACAAGCAGTGGATGCAGCCAGCTTTGTTCACTGGCGCCCGACGCAATTTCATTCATGATTTTGTCCTCTTTTTCGGCATGTGCCCTGGCGGCTGCAATCAGGGCATTAGCCTGCGCCGGCGGGAAACTGACAATGCCATCTTCGTCGCCGACGATCACGTCGCCGGGCTGGATGACCTGCCCGCCAATGCTGACCGGCACATTGATCTCTCCGGGACCTTCTTTATAGGGCCCACGATGGACATTGCCCCGCGCATAACATGGAAAGCTGTCATTCTCGAACGCGGCAACGTCGCGAATGGCGCCGTTGACAATCACCCCTGCGCACCCACGTTGCTGCAGATACTTCTTCATGATTTCGCCTATGCAGGCATTACTGATATCTCCAGCCGCATCAATGACCAGCACATGACCGGGCGAGAGCATGGTCATTGCTTTATAGATGTACAGGTTATCGCCCGCACGGGTTTTCACCGTAACTGCTGTGCCGACCAGCTTGCCTGTTCGGTTGTAGCGTTGCAAGCCGATCACGCCAACCTGCCGGTGCAGGTTATCGCTCAAATGGGGGGTCACGATCCCGTTCAAGGCATCGGCAACAGCCGGTTCAAGCACCGGGCTTGACGGATGGATCTGGATTGAAAGTGTGTGCTGTGTCATGATTTTTACTCCTTGCTGACATCATGCACAGAGTCGTTTTTTTCTTAAAGGGAATTTAATGCCTTATTATCAATTCCAAAAAGGAATATAGTCACCTAAACAACCACAATTCATTCTCCCGCGACAGAATTTATTTTGATTCTTCATCAGGTTAACCTTTCTCCCTCACGGGTTGAACCCAAAGAACAAATTGCACCATGCCGGTGCGATTCAGATGCAGATGCAGACAGTCCTAGGGATAATCCTAATGACGAATCGTGTCCCGCAAATGCGCAATAAGCGCCTGCGCTGCGACCGATTGCACCCGGTCGCGCGACTGTACGAGTGAAATCATGCGATTAGGCAGTTCCAGTTCCAGAGGAATAATGGCAATGCTGGGCTTGGTGTAGAGGAAGAGCGATAAGCCAGGCACAATTGAAATACCCATATTATTGGCCACCAGCCCGGCAACCGTCGACAGATTAGCCACTTCCATCTGCGTTATCAGTTTTTCAGGATAGAAAGACGCATCCAGATGTTGCCGGATACTCGTGCTGCGCACGAATTGAATCACGGGGAAGCGCAACATATCGCGTTGACGCAATTTCTTTTTTTTGGCCAGCGGATGATCAATGGAGCAGACGACGTAAAATGCGTCCGAGCACAAGGGCTGGCTGACCAGCTCCGGATGATTTTCACCAACGAATGTCACGGCGAAATCCGCCTTGCGCGCCTTGACCAGCGCCAGGCATTCGTCGGCAGTCACATCAATGAAGGCGACCGACACTCCTGGATAGATCCGGTTGAAATGCGCAACAGCCGGGATGAGACTGCCAACAGTGACAGATGGCAAGGCCGCTACGATCACGTGACCTGCCTTTTTGGAAACATGCTGCTGCAATTCATTGAGCGCATGCTCGAAATCATCCAGCAACTTATCGGCGAACGCGTCAAACAAACGCCCTTCCGGCGTCAGCGTTACGTTGCGTGTATTGCGCTCGAACAATTTGGCCCCTACCAGCTCCTCCAGGTTCTGGATAAGCACGCTGAGTGCAGGTTGTGTCAGATGACACTGACTGGCCGCCTTGGTAAAGTTTTTCTCGCCGGCCAGCGCCTTGAAGGCTTTCAGATGTTTGACAGATAGATTCACAAGTGCAATATCAGGGTGTTAATGAACAGGCGAGCCGCCTGACGCGGCCGCCTTCATGCCCTCTATCGTACTTCAACTCCTGCCTTGGCAACGATATCGACCCACTTTTCTGTTTCCGCTTTTTGGAAGGCGGCCAGCTCATCGGGAGAACTCGATTCCGCCTCAATACCCTGGATTTGCAGGTTTTTCACGATTGCCGGATCATTCAGCGTTTTGACGAACGCCTGGTTCAGTATTTTGATCGCCTCTTCGGGTGTACCAGCAGGCGCATAAGCGGCGAACCAGGCGACCATTTCATAACCCTTGACACCGCTTTCGTCCAGGGTAGGCAAATCCGGCGCGATGTCGGTACGCTTGCTGGTTGACACCGCCAGTGCCCGCAACTTTCCTTCACGTGCCAGTGGCAAAGTGGTCGCCGCATCGGCAATCATCATCTGGATCTGGCCGCCCACGGTATCGACCACAGCCTGGGGGTTGCTTTTATAATCCACATTGCTGATTTTGGTACCAGTAAGGATTTTGAAGAGCTCGCCGCCAATCCTGGCCGACGTGCTGCCACTGCCAAAAAACACTTTATCGGGATTCTGCTTCAGATAATCAATATATTCCGGCACGGTTTTGGACGGAATGCTTTTGGGATTCACCACCAGTACCAGCGGAATATTGCCCAATTTGGAAATAGGTGCGAAATCTTTGACCGGATCATAAGGCAGTTTTTTGAATAGCGCAGAGTTACTGGCATGGGTCGTGTTGGAAGTCACGAAAATATGGTAACCATCGGGTTTAGCGCGGGCAATTTCCTGTGCTGCAATAAAGCCACTGGCACCCCCTTTGTTTTCCACCACAACCGTCTGTCCGACCTGTTTTGATACATTTTCCGCCAGTACCCTGGCCAGTTTATCGGTACCACTGCCCGCGCCAAACGGCACCACAAACGTGATCGGCCTGTCGGGATACGCCGCCAGGGCCGGACTGCCCGCCAAAACCACGCCGGCGATCGCGGTTGAAATAATGTATTTGAAATTCTTCATTTTCATTTTATGTCTCCTGTTCTATTTATATTTGCACCGGCATATCCAGCAACCGGAACGAATTTGATTTACCGTGTTTGTCCAGATTCAGGCTCGTATTCACGCCGCCCTCCAGAACGTTATCAATCACAAAATTCAGGGCGTTAAGATTAGGCAATTCGTAGCGCACCACATGCGTTGCGCCACGATGAGCAAACCATGCCTTGACCTTTTCCGCACTGACCTGTTCCAGCAATAGCGGCCAATGCTTTTCATCATAGGCAATCAGACTGATATTCAGGCGATTGCCTTTGTCCCCCGCACGCGCGTGCGCGATTTCATGCAGTTTGATCGTGTTTGTCATTACGCCTCTCCCGACACATAGCGCCAGCTTTCCCGCACAAGATCACGCGGAACCAGATAGGACACGGTCCGCACACTGCTTTTGACTGAAGTGCGAACGCCCCCACCACCTGCCGGACCGCAACAGTACAGGGCGTTGACCTCGTGCATCAGACGCTCGACAGTCCTTTTCTCAGGTGCATTGACGGCCAGCCGCAAGCGCACGTCCTGTGCATTCTCTACCGGCGTGTGTGCACGCAAGGTCCCGTCATCCGAGTCCAGCACGCTCACCACACCAAGCAGATCGCACCGAAAGCGACATGGCTCGCTCAACAGCTTCGCGCGCTCACCCAGTATGTCCGCCGCCAGTAACGCACGCTTGCCGGCGTTCGGGCCGGCATAAGATATTTCGCCTTCACCGAACCAGTCGCCCATGAATGACACCGTCGCCTTAAGCGTATCGGGTCGTGCCCGGCCGCGAGCGCCCGTCAACCCAACCTGATTCGGCGCAATTTGCTCAAGCTGCACGGCGCAGATATCAAGAATGACATCGGGTGTCAGGTAACTGGCCGGATCATGTATTTCATACAGCATCTGCTCTTTCACAGTCATCAGATTGACTGTTCCACCGGTATTGTCAGCCTTGCCAATCATGATTTTCCCGTCATCAAATAATTCTGCAACAGGAAAACCAACATGAGCCACATCAGGAACATCCTTATAACCCGGGTCCGCGAAATAACCACCCGTCACCTGTGATCCACACTCAAGCAGGTGACCTGCCAGTGTGGCTGCTGCCAGCCGGTCCCAGTCCTGCCAATCCCAGTTAAAATGAGCCATGGCAGGCCCCACAGTCAGGGCAGGATCAGCTACCCGCCCGGTAATCACAATCTGGGCACCGTCGGTCAGCGCCTGCGCGATTGCCGCCGCCCCCAAATAAACATTTGCAGCGATGGGCGCACCGGCCCCGGTAGCCAGTTCGCGATCGCCTTCCCAGATCTGCATTTCGGCAAGATCCACTTTTGAAAGAATATCGTCACCTTCGACAACCGCAATTTTGAGGCCGTCCAGATTCTGTGTCCGAGCGAGTGCCTGGATCGTTCTGGCTGCGGCGACCGGGTTGGCCGCACCAAAATTGCTCACAATTGGAATGCCATGCTCAACACAATCTTTCAGTATCGGTGCCAGCACCTCCTCCAGCAGTGGCTCAAACCCAAGTTCGGGATTCTGGTTTTTCGCCAACTGACCCAAAGCCAGGGTGCGCTCAGCCAGCATCTCAAAAATAAGCACGGCCGGTTGCTCACGCGCAATTAATGTACTCACGACCGCCTGCGCTGCATCGATCCGGTCGCCCGAAAAACCTGCGCCACAGCCGATCAATAAACTTTGCATATTGCCTCCAGATGCTATTTAAATCATTTATCAATCTATTCTATTGAATTTCAATTGAAAAAATAAATTGATTGTTTTGATCAATTCATAAAATTATTGTATTAATCAATCCAGTTCGTTTGTCAAAAACGCGTATTAAATTTGTCTTATTTAAACCTGCGTCCTGTATACTTTTCGTTAAGACCTCTACACAAACGTTTCTCATTGGGATTGATGATGCATCCATTTGTTGATGGCGGCCTGCAGAACGTGTGGCTAAGGAACGGTTATCGGATAAAAGAGACCAAAAATGGCAGGAGCGTCATCGTCCATAATCCACAGGGCCTCAAAAGAACCCTATGCAGCGCGCTTTGCGTGAAAAGCATCCCGTTGACCGGCGCTGAGTTTCGCTATTTGTGCACGGAACTGCATTTATCGTCAGCTGTGCTTTGCAAACGCCTGGCACTGACCGAATCACAATTGCTGGAATGGGAATCGGCCAGCAGAATCCCCCGACACGCCGATACCTTTATTCGCATCATGTACGCCGTCCATCTGGACAGACCTGAACGGGTAAAACGCCTGGACAGCAGCGCGCTGACCATGAATCAGAAGATCTATTTTGTCATGCAACACACGGACAAAGGCTGGATCTTGCAGGAATCGCTTGATCAGCCCATGCCAGCCACGGGCGCACGGGCGAGCGATTCGGATCCGCAATTGGCTACAGACCGGGATTCGTTAGCCTGATCAAAAAAATAATGTCACCACGGAAGAAAACCGTCCGTGGTGACATTACTAATTAGTATTATCACAAATGAATATTCAAGCCAGGTTGCGCAACTTGGGCTCCCGCGCCCACTGCCGCGTTTTGGCCAGTTTGATAAACGCCTTGATATCCTCGGGAGCGACAACCCCCGCATCAGGCGTAATGCCGGCCGCCTCCAGAATTTTATGTGTTCCCTTACAGGCCGCGATCACTTTCAAATGTCCGAATGCATCCCGGAACCAATCCACTGCCGCCGCTTCGTTGACCAGTTTTTCCGCTTCGGCCATCGGCAAAATACTGACGACACCGTCAAACACGATGGAAGGCGTACCGGCAAGCTGGCCGTCGGCCGTCACATAGGTCCCGTCCTTGAGCGTCACGCCACGTTTCTGTGCCACCAGTTTTACTTGGGCGCCGGCCTTCTCCACTGCGTTTTTCATGGCATCGATGCTTTCATTGTTCGAACCGTCGGCGACCAATATGCCGATAGTCCTGCCCTCCAGCGTATCTTTCATTCTATCGATAATACGCAGTGCCGGAGACAGGTCCAGATCCTTAACCGGAACAAAGGGCGCAACGGCGGCCGGTAGCGACTTGAGCCCCAACCCGTCTCCGACGCGCTTTGCAAGGCTTTCATCAACAGTACGCAACTGACTGATCACCGCCAGTCGCACATGTTCTGTTTCCACCTTGGAGAGTTCAAAAACCAGCGCAGACGCCAGGTGCGCCTGCTCGGTCTCGGATTGGCTACGGAAAAACATTCTGGCCTGACTGTAATGATCCGCAAAACTGTCGGCCCGGATGCGCGACTTGACGCCCTCTGCCTGCACGGCGGCACTGTGAAAGCCCGTCTTCTGGCTGGCACGCGGCTTGTCCGCTTCAAGACTTTGCGGTTCGTACGCAGTTCGACCTTTATACACCTGCGTCTGCATATGGCCATCTCGTTGCATATTATGAAACGGACACTTGGGCGCATTGACCGGGATCTGGGTAAAATTCGGGCCGCCCAGTCGAATCAGCTGGGTATCAAGATAAGAAAACAGTCGGCCCTGCAGTAGCGGATCGTCGGAAAAATCAATACCCGGAACAATATTGGCCGGGCAGAATGCCACCTGCTCGGTTTCCGCAAAGAAATTATCCGGCCAGCGATTGAGTACCATCCGGCCGATGATTTTCAACGGCACCAGTTCTTCGGGGATGAGTTTAGTGGAGTCCAGGTGATCAAACGGAAATGCGTCGGCCTCTTCCTGTGTAAACAGTTGTACGCCAAGCTCCCATTCAGGATAGTGACCATTCTGGATAGCCTCGAAGAAATCGCGACGGTGAAAGTCAGGGTCGGCGCCGGCCAGTTTAACCGCCTCATCCCATACTGTAGATTGCAGGCCGATTTTCGGACGCCAGTGAAATTTGACAAATGTGCTTTGGCCCTCCTTGTTCACCAGCCGGAAACTGTGAATACCAAAACCCTCAATCATGCGTAATGAGCGTGGAATGGCCCGATCACTCATTGCCCACATGACCATGTGCATGGACTCGGGCATCAGTGAAATAAAATCCCAGAAGGTATCATGTGCGCTGGCGGCCTGGGGAAACCCACGGTCGGGCTCCATTTTAACCGCGTGGATCAGGTCAGGAAACTTCATCGCATCCTGGATGAAAAAGACCGGAATGTTATTGCCGACCAGATCCCAGTTGCCCTGGTTGGTATAAAACTTGACCGCAAAGCCACGTACATCACGTGGCGTGTCCACCGAACCGCTGCCGCCAGCCACGGTCGAAAATCGACAGAAGACCGGCGTCTGCACGTTTTTTTCGGTCAGAATGTTTGCGGTCGTATATTTCGACAGTGACTGGGTCAATTCAAAATACCCGTGAGCGCCCGTCCCGCGGGCATGGACGATGCGTTCAGGGATTCGTTCATGATCAAAATGGGTGATTTTTTCCCGAAGAACAAAATCTTCGAGCAGCGTCGGACCCCGTGGCGTAGCCCGCAGGGAATTCTGATTATCACTGATTGCCAGGCCCTGCTGCGTAGTCATGACCGGGTGGGTGCCCCCAGCCTGCTGCTGCGGTTCGCCGGCGTTGCCGACTTCATTTTTTTTTGCACCTTTGGCGGGGCGGGAAACCGATTTCTTCGAACTTGACTTCATTAGCATCTCCTTAAAACGGAACTTGAATAATGATCAGTTGAAACGAAAAGCGGGGTCACGGTAACCATGCGGCATTGTTCACTGGTGAAAATGCGGCTGATCGTTGCCAGGCGGGCAAACCCTCACCCCGGAATATGACAAAACCAGTATGCCATATTCTGTCCGGGTAGGTGTGATAGTATCGGGGAAAGGAAAGTAACCGCAAGTGTCATGACAGGCGTCGATGGGCGCGCACGACCGCCAGTACTTGCGGGGAAGACATTTGCGCTGCTATCAGCCTTTCTGGTTCACGACTTTTTCAGAAAGTTCGTTGCCATGATATTTTTTATATATATCATTCAATTTTCCGTTCTTCAGATTTTCAAGAATCCACTTATCCAGCCAGGCCTTTAGCTCTGGATTATTCTTGGGCATAGCGATACCCAGCATAAACTCGTGCTGCACGAATTTCGTTTCGAACGGATTTTTAGTCTGCTTCTTATTGATCTCCGCCACGATAGGCCATTGCGACGAGACCGCCTGCACCTGACCGGAGACCCCTGCCGTCACCAGCGTGGCATCATCCTCGAAGCGGCGGATATTGGCATCCTTGGCGTTCTTTGTCACATCGGCGTCATTTACCGTGGCGCGCGTCACTCCCAGGCGTAGCCCCTTGAGATCAGCATAATCCTTGATTTGTACATCCTTGGGCGCGGCCACAATCGTCTGCAGCGACGCATACGGAACGGTAAAGTCCACCACCTTTGCACGTTCCGGCGTGATCGATAAGCTGGATACGGTCAGGTCTGCCTTGCCGGTCTGAATTGCAGGCACGCGCGCCGCATTTGTGATCTGCACCAGATCCAGCTTGACGCCAAGATCCTGAGCCAGCAGTTTGGCGGTATCCACATCAGACCCTTCCGGCTCCATATTGGCGTTGGCATAACTGAACATGGGGACCCCCATTGCCACCGCCACCCGGATAGTGCCATTTTCCTTGATCTTCGCGAGTGCGTCAGCATGGCTCACTGCGCAGAATCCCATCAAGCCCAAACCGAAACCGGCGACTCTCAATGCCTGTATTAATTTCATTTGTCTTCTACCTTATTGATATAGTGTGCTGCGTTCAACTGCTACAGTCCGGTACCTACAAATTCCTGCAGCTCCCGGGTTTCGGGACGGGTCAGTATTTCCGGGCCGCCGGTTTCCCATACCATTCCCTGATACATAAAAATCACCTTGTCTGCAATCCGGCGCGCAAAAGACATTTCGTGCGTGACCAGCACCATGGTCATGCCGCCTTTGGCAAGATCTTCAATGACTTTAAGCACCTCACCTGTCAGTTGGGGATCGAGCGCCGACGTCACTTCATCAAACAACATGACTTTGGGTTCCATTGCCAGCGACCGGGCGATGGCAACCCGCTGTTGCTGCCCGCCGGACAGCTGTTCTGGATAGCTGTCTGCCTTGGCCGCTAATCCCACTTTGTCCAGAACATACTCTGCCTTGCTGTTGCATTCGTCGCGGGAAAGCCTGCGCACGTGTTTGAGGGCAAGCATGATGTTCTGCCGCACCGTCAGATGTGGAAACAGGTTATAACTTTGGAACACAATGCCTACGTCCTTGCGCAACTCACGCAGATTGACAGTTCCTGTCCCCAGTTCGTGCCCGCAGACTGAGATAGAGCCACTATTGATCGTTTCCAGATGGTCCATGCAACGCAATGCCGTACTTTTGCCCGACCCGCTCTGCCCGATTATCGCCACCACCTCACCACGCTCTATTTCAAACGACACGCCCTTCAGGACTTCGTTATCCCCGAATTTCTTGTGCACATCGCGCACATTAACGATTGCCGACATTCAGTTTCCTCTCCATGGCCCGGCTCCATAACGACAATGGATAGCAGAGCAGAAAATAAAAAATACCCACCAGCACAAACACCAGAAAGGGCTGGAACAGCGAATTGTTGATAATCTGGCCGGCACGGGTCAGCTCGACAAACCCCACAACTGAAGCCAGCGAAGTCAGCTTGATGACCTGGACCAGGTAGCCGACGGACGGTGGCAATGACATGCGCAATGCCTGGGGGATAATGACCAGGATCAGCGATTGCCAGCGCGACAACCCAAGGCATTCCGATGCTTCCCACTGCGTCTTTTCGATCGCCTGTACGCTGCCCCGCCAGATCTCACCCAGAAACGAACTCACATGAATCATCAAGGCGACGGCCGAAGCGATCAGCGGCGCCACGTTGATGCCGAAAATACCTACTCCGAAATACACGATGAACAGCAAGACCAGCAACGGAATACCCTGGATAATCTGTATGTACGCAGAGGTCAGGATGCGCAAGGGCCGGTGCACCGACACGCGCGCCAGCATCACGCCGAACCCTGCCACCGACCCCAGCACGAAAGACAACGCGGAAAGTACCAGGGTCCAGCCCACACCCTTGAGCAAATACAATAGTTGTACCGAAGAAAAGGTATCCATCTGCTTACCCCTTGACCGTAACGGCCGATGTTTTGCGCGCCACCGGTTTTTGCTTGCGCCCTGCCGCGTTACCCTGCGCAGAACGACGTTGCGCCTGTGCAATTACACGCTTGCGACGAAACAGAATCAACTCGCCCATCCAGAACAGCATGCGCAAGACAACCGCCAGCAACAGATAAAGCGCAGCTACGACGATATAGGATTCCAGCGACAGGAACGTTTCCGATTGCACGTTGTTCGCGACGGCCGTCAGTTCTTCGGTCGATATCTGCGATGTGATGGAAGACATGAGCATCATCAGAATAAACTGGCTTGTGATCGCGGGATACACTTTCTCGAAAGCGGGGAGCATGATGACATGCCAGTAGATGCGAGGTGTGGACAAGCCAAGACATTCAGCCGCCTCGAGCTGTCCGCGGGGTATCGCGTCCATGCCCGCGCGAATAATTTCCGAGGAATAAGCGCCTACATTAATTACCATCGCAATGACGGCGGCCACCGCCGCCGGCATCTGCAGGCCAATACTGGACAGACCGAAATAAAAAATGAATATCTGCACCAGAAATGGTGTATTGCGAATCGTCTCGACGTAGACGGCACAGATGCGATTGATCCAGCGGTAACGGCTGCGGCTGCCGATCGAACATAAAACGCCAATCACAAGACCAAAGACGGTGGAGGCCAGAGTCAGTTCCAGCGTCAGGACTGCGCCGCTCAGAAACGTATTCCAATAGGGAAGCAGTCCCGCGAAATTGAAATCATACTGCACGCATTTCTCCCATTCCGATCAACCTCCGGAATACCAACCCTGTCATCAATTGAGTGTCTCGAACGGGCCCTGCGCGGTAAATGCGCCTCCCTGATAGACGGCAACGGGATCATCGGCAGCGGGCATGGGCTGCTGCTCGACCTGTTCCCGGAATAGCTCGGAGGTATCCCTGGCTACAAAATTAAGATGGGCCGCCAAACGGTTGTCCCACCAGACGCGTTTGTTGTCTGATATCCCGTACACGATGGTGTGTCCTACTTGCGGGGTGACCAGTCCACAACGGATCAATTCTGTGAGATCGCGGGCACTGATCCAGGTGTGCATCATGCGACGATCCTTGACAACGGGAAACGACGAGCCGATGCGAATACTCACAGTCTCAATGCCATAGCGATCAAAATAGAAATTGGCCATCTCCTCGCCATAGGCCTTGGACAAGCCATAATAGCCATCCGGTCTGCGCGGCACGCTCGCGTCGATGGTTTCATTCTGACGATAAAAGCCAATAGCGTGATTGGAACTGGCAAAGATCACTCTATTGACACCATGCCTGCGTGCGCCTTCGTAGATATGGAATACGCCCTTGATATTCGCTTCGAGTATTTCCTCGAAAGGCCGCTCCACCGAAACGCCGCCCATATGCACAATGGCATCGCAACCGGCCACCAACTGGTCAACCGCCGCCTTGTCCGCCAGATTGCACAATATCAGCTCTTCGCCCTCCTCTGCCTTTGGTCTGTCAGCAGGGGCAACGATATCCGACAGCCGGATTATGTCCGAAAATGGTTTGAGGGTCTGGCGCAGCACGGTGCCCAGCCCGCCGGCGGCACCGGTCAGCAGAAGGCGTTTGAAGGGTTTTGTCTCTTGCACGAAAATTCCAGCTGAAATACGGATGATGTATGCTTATCATTGTTGTATGTTATCTGACATCTTGGAATTATCGTTTACCCTGAAAATAAACACAAATGTGTTTCAGGGGAAAAGCGCTCCCCTGCAGGGCTTTGCAAAGAATTCAGTCAACCGCTTCGAGGATTTTCTGCGCGCGCAACAGCAACGGTTTGTCTATCAGCTTTCCGTCCACGGCAATGGCACCAGCGCCCTTGCTTTGCACTGCGGCAATCACTTTTTCAGCCCAGCTGATTTCAGCAGCACCCGGCGCAAATCCCGTGTTGACTGATTCGATCTGCGCAGGATGAATGCACAGTTTGGCCCCGAAACCAAATTTTCTTGATTGCAACACATCTCGCTTTAACTGCTCTTCGTTTCGGAAATCAACCGTCACGCCGTCAATGGGAGCAGCCACGCCAGCAAGACGCGACGCCAGTACCAGTGACGTGCGAACAAAATGCAGATGCTCTTCTTCTCCGGCTATACCTGCATCAATGCAAAAGTCCACTGACCCGAAAGCCAGTCGCGAGACGCCTTTTACAGAGGCAATCTCACGGGCGGCATCCCACCCGCGCACTGTTTCGATCAGGGGGATCAGTTCCTGGTTGGCATTGAGCGTATTTGCAAGCGCAGACAGTGCATCTACTTTCTCGGCCTTCGGCAACATGACACCTGCAATATGCGCAGATTGCAGCAGCGCGCAATCTTTTTCATACCAGGCGGTATTGACGTCATTGACTCTAAGAAACAGGCGCGGCCCGCTCGCGTGCAGCGTTACGCCCTGCAGCCAGGTTGCGATCGCCTGACGCGCAGTATCCTTTGCGTCGGGTTCAACCGCATCTTCCAGGTCGATAATGACAACATGAGCATGCGTGGCCATCGCTTTGTCAAAGCGCTCCGCACGGTCGCCCGGCACAAATAAATAGCTTTTCTCTTTCATTTGAGTCCTCCTGTGAAATGCGGTCGGGTTCTGATCAGTAAAATCATGGATGCGATAGTGGGTATCAGTAAAGCGAGAAAGCCGTAACCGAATCCGCCCGTCGCCTGGGAGATCAGCCCGATCGCAGGCGGTCCAAGCACCACGCCCAGGTAGGTTACTGCGAGGGTTCCGCCGGTGACCGAACCCGATTTTCCTTCGGGCGCACGCTTGGCGACTTCTGCCAGATAGACCCCATTCCAGCCAATCGCCGTCGCTCCAAAAACCGCAAACACGAAAATGATCCACCATTGGCTTGCGTTGGCGTCAATATAAAATACGCCGATGGCCGACATCAGCATACCGGCAGCCAGGGCAAGCAAGACACTCCATGTGGAGAAAAAATTATCCGCCAGATAACCCCATAAAATCCGGCCGATCACGCCCGCTGCCTGAGAGACAGACAGAAAGACGCCCGCCAGTACCAGCGATGTTCCTACTTCACTGTGCAGAAACGTAATGGCATACGTCATTAATGTCAGTTGGCATACCGAAAAGCAGAAGGAACAAATTGCCAGGGTTCGCAGGACAGGAATCTGGAAAATCATTCTCAGCGCATCGATGAATTCGTCCCGAAAGGATTTGGCGGCAGCCGTTGCCTTGGGCTCCCATGAGCGGGGAGCAAGGAACGACACCAGGGCACAAATAAAGAGCACGACGCATATTATGCCCAGCGCACTGCGCCAGCCCACCAGTTCCTGCAAGGTGGGCATCACCATCGCCGCCAGCACGCCACCCAATGGCACACCGGTCTGCTTGATTGAAAACGTCAGGCTTAGCCTGTGCATCGGCGTGTTTTTGATCAGAATCTGGGAGCTGCAAGGGGTCACGGGACCATATCCAAGACCAATAAAGACCCCCGCAAGCGCCAGGGTCGCAATGGAAGGAATCAGCACAAAAAGCGTCACGCCGACGGCTGATGACACAATACACAGGGCACTAAGCCTGATGGGGCCAATGATGGTCAGCATCGCACCTGCACTCAGGCTGCTGACCATGGCAGACAGATACGCAACGGCAATGTAAAAACCAATATAAGTGGCAGGCACGCTCAATGTCGTGGACAGCACCGGGGCCATTACCGGCGGCACCAGCAGAATCATTGACGCCAGCGCCTGAATGGTGAGTGTCAGAATCAGAACCAGCCAGGCCTGTCGCCCGGATGCCGCACCCGGCACCGGTGTGCGGGAAAATTCGCTCATGGCTGACTCGCTACGGGTACCTGATTATGCTTCGACACGCCATTCCCGATTGAAGACAGAATGATAAGAATAACGATCGGCAGCGTGCGTGCTGACCGCCACTTCAATCAGCTCGCCTTTTCGATTGCGGTATTTTCTAACGATCTTCAGACAGGGGCTGCCTGCCCTGGCCTGCAATTGCGTCGCGTGAGCGCGGGTCAGCGAGATCGCATCGATTTGCTGATCGACCGTGGCGATAGTTTCGCCAAACTGCTGTTCAATATTGGAGTGAATGGCTTCATGCTGCTCACCCAGCACACCGCGGATGGATCGAAATGCAGGATGGATCCAGATTTCCGTTACACAAATGGGCAAAGGATTGTCTGCTACAAATCGCTTGCCCTGCAAATGCAGCCAGGTTTCTCCGGCCGTGCCTTCGACCAGCGCGCTTTGCGCTTCGGTCAGGGCGATGATTTCCTGTTTTTCGATGACAAGTGTCGTATCGGTCGCGTACTGATACAGATCGGAAATACCTGCCATGTTCTGGCTGTAGGCACTCGTGGCCTTACTGGACACAACCTTGGTGCCAACGCCGGGCTGGCGCGTTACCAAGCCTGATTGCACCAGCTTTTTCAATGCTTCCCTTGCCGTAAAACGACTGATGCCGAACTGCGTGCACAACTCCTGTTCGGTGGGCAGCAGATCGCCTACCGCATACTTTCCGTCGGCGATTTCGGCCACCAGTGTTTTGGCCAGTTGCATATATCGCGGCTGGCTGGTATTGAGCAACGAATCATGAAAAGCGTCAGCTGACCTTGCCATCTTTGTGCCTCAAAAAACTTCTATTATAGTGAGCTGACATTGACATCTTTGCTAAATGACCGCGCTTTCCAGGAAAGATTGAATCTGCGATTCACTGTAGCCGATTTCACTAAGCAGCGCTGCATTGTCCTGTCCCATCGCCGGCGCCGCTCGCACGGGATGCTCGCCCGCCCGAACCGGCGACGCGATCACCCGTACCTTGGTCGTAGGATGCGCCAGTTCCAGAATACGCTCCTGCTCACGAATGAAATCATTGTCCAGCGCCTGCGCGACGTCATAAACAGGGGCTGCAGGCACCTTGCCGGCAAAGCGTGTCATCCACTCCTCGGTGGTGTGCGCTGCCAGCACGACCTCCAGATCCTGCTTGAGCTGATCCCGGTTTTTCAGGCGGCTTTTGAAATCGCAATACTGTTCGCTGGCAATCCAGTCGTGACGCTCAATCGCCTTGCATAACGTGCCCCAGAATTTTTCCTTGTTGCACATCAGAAATACCCAGCCGTCAGCCGTTCGGTACAGCTGGCTGGGAGTCAGAGACGGATGGCTGGAGAACGGCTCACGCTTGAGCGAAAATCCTTCATTCAGATACCACGTTCCTACATAAGCCAGATTATGGACTGCCACATCATACAGGCTCACATCAATATCACGCCCGACGCCGGTGGCGCGGGCCCCCAGGATACCTGCCAATAAGCCCATCGCAGCGGTTGTGCCGGTCATCAAATCTATAATGGACAATCCCATGCGACTGGGCGGGCCATCCGGTTCGCCGGTCAGAGACAAATATCCGGCTTCGGCCTGCATCAGGTAATCATATCCCGGCCAGGCTTTGCGACTGCCCTGCCGGCCGTAAGCCGACAAGTGTCCACAGACAAGTTGCGGATTCAGATGCTTCAAAGCATCATATGTCAGGCCCAGTTTTTCCGGAAGATCGCCCCGCAAGTTATTGAAGACGGCGGCTGCATTTTGTACCAGTCGGTGCAGTATTTCGATCCCCTGCTCTGATTTCAGGTTGAGCGTCATACTTTTTTTATTGCGATTGAATGACTGGTAAAAATGACTGTCATTTTCATCGAAATAATAGGGCCCGACGTGCCGGCCGACGTCACCGCCATCGGCGCGGTTTTCGATTTTGATCACTTCTGCGCCAAGGTCGGCCAGATGTTGTGTGCCGAAAGGACCTGCACCATATTGTTCAACTGCGATAATTCGTATCCCCGCCAGCGGCAGCATACTGCCTGCCGTGTCCTGCGTCGTGCTGCTCATATCCGGTTCCTCTCAATCATCTGTTTCGCAATAATGATTCGCTGCATCTCATTGGTACCTTCACCGATCAGCAGCAGGGGCGCGTCGCGATAAAGCCGTTCAACGTTGTATTCCTTGGAATAACCGTAACCGCCAAATATGCGCATTGCCTCCAGCGAATTCTCCATACCGGCCTCGGTTGCGAAATACTTTGCCATGCCGGCTTCGGCATCACAACGTTCACCTTTGTCGTAGGCTGCGGCAGCTGAATAGACCAGCAGTCGGGACGCTTCGGTACGCGTCGCCATTTCTCCCAATTTCAGTTGTATGGCCTGATGTTCACAAATGGGCTTGCCGAACGTTTTACGCGTCTGGGAATAGACCAGCGCCTCTGTCAGCGCCGCCTGCGCCACGCCCAGGCCACGCGCCGCCACGTTGATGCGTCCCAGTTCCAGGCCGTTGAGAATTTGCTGCAGCCCCTTGCCTTCTACCCCGCCGATCAGGCGCGACGCATCCACTTCGTAGTCGTCAAAATTCAGTGCGCAGGTGTCAATCCCCTTATAACCAAGCTTCTCCAGCTTCTTGCTGACCACAAACCCCTTGCCTTTTTCCGCAATCAGCAGACTCATGCCGCGATGCCGTGGCATGGCTTGCGGATCGGTCTTGACCAGCAGCGCAAGACAATTGCCGTACATACTATTGGTTATCCACATTTTCGAGCCATTCACGATATATTTGTCGCCATCGCGACGCGCTACCGTTCTGATGGCCTGCAAATCTGTGCCGCAATCAGGCTCAGTCAGTCCGACCCCGCCGCGTAGCTCACCTGTCGCGAAACGCGGTAAAAAGGCGCGCTTCTGCTCGTCGGTGCCGTTACGCTGGACGGTCATGGCCATAATGACATGCGAATTGATAATGCCTGAAATCGACATCCAGACTGCGGACATGCGCTCGATGATCTTTGCGTATGTGACTGTGGACAACCCCAGGCCGCCATATTCGGGCGCAATCAGGCAGCCAAAGAGCCCCATCTCCTTCATTTTTTCCACAATCTCTTCGGGATAAATATCATCGTGTTCCAGTTTGTGAACATGCGGCTGAACTTCGACCGCCAGAAAGCGATCCAGCATATCCAGGATTAACTGTTCCTGTTCCAAATCGTATGTGTTGGTTGCGTGCATTACTTCTGTTCCCCCTTGCTCATGCCGTCCAGCAAATCACGAGCGTCATGTTTTTCGATGTTCTGGATCAAGGACTGAATCCGGTCGATGGACTCAGCCTTCAGTACGGTTCCCGCATTTTCGCGAAACTTCAGCACGATTTCTTCGTTGGTAATGGGCCGGGTATCGGCACCACGGTTGATATGTTCACGATGAGACAGCATGCTTCCGTCTTTCAGCTCCACAATCACTTCGCCTGAATAGTATTTTGGAAAATCCGCTTCCGGATCCGCCATGCTTTCGACTTTTTCAGCAATGGCAAGTGTGGTCGCATCCGTATAGGCGGCTTCGTCAAGGGCATCCAGTCCGAAACGGCCATAGCGCAAGCCGGTTGCCACGGAGTATGGAATACTGAACTGAGCCTCGTAGGCGTTGGCCGGCCTTTTCTTGTTCTCGACCGGTTCGCACACGGTTTTCATGACTCCGGCAGGCACTTTCGCGACGATCCTGGCGATCTGCTCCAGGGCCAGGTCTTTATGCAGGATCGCAGCAGCATCGGCGCTGGCATGCGTAAAATGGCACGCCGGGATCGGTTTGATCGCAACATTATTCAATTCCCATGTCTGGCCGATCGTGTCGATCTCCTCTTGCAGACCATTCAATTGAAAGTCCTTGCCCAAATGACTGGCAAACAGACCAAAGCGCCCTTCATAGGTTTCTCTTGGCCCGATGAATCCATTCTTTGCCAAGGTTGCCGCGGTAATGGCGCATTGCGCTGCCCAGCCCGGATGAATGCGCTTTGTCCATGCGCCATCTTGCAAAAACTCCATGCTGCCCGCAGCAAATGACAGTGTGATTCCCTGCGCGTGCGTCATTTGCTCTTCGGTCAGACCCAGCAGCAAGCCGGCGGCGATCGTGCATCCAAAGGCGCCAATCAGGCCAGTCGGATGAAACCCGACCTGATGGAACTCGCCACGCGCGGCGGCGCCGAGCCGGGTGGCCACTTCAATACCCAACACATACGCCGTCAACAGATCCTTTCCAGATTTATTGTGTGCGTAGCCCAGTGCCGTCACGGCTGTAACCACCGATGCCGTGGCGTGAATAATCCCATTCGGATGCGTATCGTCGTAATCAAGACCGTGAATCAGCAGGCCGTTCATGACTGCCGCATCGCGAGTGGGCAAGTTTGTGTCCATGCCCACGACGGGCACGTTGCCTGCCGAACCTTCAGTCAGGGCGAGCAACCCATCGAGGGTGCGGCGGGAAAAATCAAAGCGGGTCGAGGCAAATGCGATCCCGAACGCATCAAGCATCAAATGTCGCGCCCGCTCACGCACTTCGTGGGGAATGTTGTCGTACGTAAAGGCCCGAGCCTTATTGCTGATCGTCTGTGAAATTGTCTTCATTGCATCCTCTTCAGTTTACTTGCGCACCGGAAACATCCACGGCGACTTTCCATTTTTTAATTTCGTCTGCAATATACTGACGAAATACCTGCGGATCTTTCAACACTGCTTCAGACCCCAGCCCCTGAAGCACCTTTATGTTTTCCGGTGTTTTCCAGCTAGCTTCCAGGGCTTTGTAGAGCGTATCGATAATCTCCGGCGGCGTTCCCTTGGGGGCCCCCAGCCCGACCCAGGCCGGTGTCGCCAGCTCGCCTATGCCTGCCTCTTTCGCTGTAGGCACTTCCGGCACAGCCGCATTACGTTTGTCATTGAGCGTCGCCAGGATACGAATATCGCCCCGCCGCGCCACGGGTAACAACGCAGGACCGGTATCGACCATCGCCTGTACATGCCCACCGATCAGATCGGCCACAGCCGGCGGACTGCCCTTATACGGAACGTGGCGGATGTCCAAACCCTGGCCGTGCTTGAGTAATTCCATTGCCAAATGGCTGGTCACACCGCTACCGGCCGACCCATAGTTCAACTTGCCAGGGTTCGCTTTCACATAGTCGACAAACTCGCTTGCGGTCTTCATGGGGAGCTTTGCATTCACAGCCAGAAACAGAGGCACTTCGGACAATTCGGTAACGGGCGCAATATCGCGTAGCGGATCGTAGGCCAGGTTTGTATACAGACTGGGGTTGATCGCCAGCGGTCCGCTGGATGTCACCAGCAGGGTATAGCCATCGGGTGCCGCCCGTACCACATCCATCGCACCGATAATGCCCGATGCACCAGGTTTGTTTTCTACAAAAACTGACTGCTTCAGTGCGGATTCCAGTGTTTTTGCGGCAAGCCGGGCCACAATATCGGTCGCCTGCCCCGCAGGAAATCCCACGATAATCCGGATTGGCTTTTCCGGGTATGCCGCAAGCGCCGGCGCCATCGGCAACACGAACAACAGTGCCATGACTGCACTGACTAATTTTTGTCTCATCTCTGTCCTTTGAAGGGTGTGAACGGCTGCATCGTTTTTCTTTTCACAGCCGCAAATACGTAGATCGCGCCAGGCCTTAGCCCTGCACCAGATCCTGTTGCGGTTTTTTTCCAACCAGGAAAGTCCGCTCGAATACCATGATTTGTTCGTCGCGCTGATTGAACGCTGTCGTTTTAACCGTCACGATCCCCTGCGACGGCCGGGATTTGGACTCGCGAACGTCCAGCACTTCCGACTCGGCATACAGCGTATCGCCGGCAAAAACCGGATTGGTGAGCTTGATATCTTTCCAGCCCAGATTGGCAATCGCCTGCCCGCTGACGTCGTTGACCGACATACCCAGCACAATGGCAAGCGTCAGGCCGCTACTGACCAACAGCTTTCCGAACTCGCTTTTCTCGGCAAAAGCCTGGTCGCAATGCATGGGGTGATAGTTCATCGTCAGCAGGGAAAACTGGATATTGTCCGCATCGGTCAAGGTCCGTCCCGGACGATGTTCGTAGACATCCCCGACAGAAAACTCCTCTAGATAACGACCGTATCTGGCTCGATAGCGATTGGGGGCAACCTGTTCGGGTGTAAGCATTTTATCTCCTGTCTGTGTGTTTGTTTATTTGTCCGTACATTACGATAAACATAATAATTTTGTTTTTTACTTATGTCAATGTTTTTATTTTTGCCACATTATTTCTTATGATAATGGTCATAAACTCGCATCTTTACGAGAAGCACGCCGATTTTTTTCATAAGAATGGCCTCAACACCAGGGTTGAATGGAACCAACTGGATAATTCAGGCAGCGCACGAATTGACAAGCTTGTGGTTTAATGTCACGATTTATACGGACAATGTACCAAATAATCATTACCAATACACCTTGCAGGCTAACAGGCTCAAATAAAACCTGACTTCCTGCACATAACAATTTCACCCTGGAGACAACCATGTTCAAACTGCATCGACTGCTGTTTTCCTGCATCCTTTTTTTTTCTGTTGCAACCCCAGCCCTCGCTCACGACTTCAGTGGCAGACCGGTCACGATTGTGGTTCCCTATAACCCCGGTGGCGGCACCGACACGATTGCACGACGACTTTCCAACCAGTTAACAAAACAACTCAACACAAGTGTCATCGTCGAAAACAAGGCAGGCGCAGACGGCATTATCGGCACTTCCTCGGTTGTACGATCCAAACCAGACGGCCACACGTACGCTCTTGTGGTCAATACGCATGTGGTCAACCCTCTGTTCCATAAAACCATGCCATACGATACGCTCAAGGATCTGACCGGCGTCACCATGATTGCCAAGTCCCCGCTGGTTCTGGTGGTGCCAAAGAGCCTGGGTGTCAAAACCCTGGATGCGTTTCTTGCACTGGCCAGAAAAAATCCCGGGAAATTTGCTTACGGCAGCTCCGAAAACTTCACCAAACTGGTGGGCGCCCGCTTCGTCAAAGAACAGAATCTGGACATGATCAACGTTCCCTATAGCGGCGGCGCGCCGCTGATGACAGACGTGGCGGCGGGCAATACCACGCTGGGCGTCGGCAGCATACTGGCAGCCAACGCGTATATTTCCTCAGGTAAAGTAGTTCCAATCGCCTTGACTGGCGACCGGCAGGACGCCTCTCTGCCCGGCGTCAAAACCCTTAAGGAACAGGGCATGCCCGATTTTTCGATGTACGTGACCTATAGCCTGTTTGCGCCGGTCGGCACACCAGACGAGATTGTGCAGGGCATGCAGCAGGAGATCAGGAAGGCAGTTATGGTCAAGGAGGTCAAAGACGCCCTGCAAGCGCAGGTAGCCGAACCCGTTGCCAATTCGGTGGCCGAGTTCAACCATCAATTGCTGAACGAGTATTCCGATCTCAGTAAACTTGCCGCCAGCATCGGGCTCAAAGTAAGTCAATCTGACTGAGCTGTCAGGTGTGATCGTTTTTGTGACGCCCACACCTGCTTGCCGACCATGCCCCCCTCATGCCATTGTCTGTTTCTGCCAAATGAAGCATGCATATCACATGCTTCATTTGGCGGTAATGCCGCCTTTATCGGCAACACGTTGCCATTTTTTCTTTTCGTTTTCAAGAAACACGCGAAATTGCGCTGGCTTGTCCAGCGTCACCGTCGCACCCTGAGCCTTGAGCTGCTCGGCAATCTTCGGATCCTGTGTAGCCGTCAGCAGACTGTCGTTGATTTTCGAGACAATGGCATCTGGCATATTTTTCGGGCCGAAGAAACCATACCAGCTCAGGGACTCCACTTCGGGGTGACCGGTTTGCTTGAAAGTCACCGCTTCAGGAAATACATCCAGAGGCGTGTCCGCCGCGACAGCGATCACTTTGAGCTGCCCCGATTTGACGTAGGGCAGCACGGTCAGTACGCTGGTCACGCCGGAGTCGACATGACCACCTACAATATCCACCATTAACGGCGATCCGCCCTTGTATGGAACAGGTACCGCCTTGATGCCTGTCGCCTGGCGAATCAACTCACCCGTCAACTGGGTCTGCCCTTCCGAATAACCGATGCTGACATCCTGCTTCTTGCCAGCCTCGATGTAACTTGGCAGATCCTGGAATTTGCCTTCGTTTTTGACGGCCAGGATAGATGGCGAGACAGCAAACCGGGTAATTGGCGTGAAGTCGGTTTGTGGGTCAAAGGGAACGCTCTTGGTCAGGATTTTATTAATAACGTGAGATCCAACCACAAGCATGATTTTATAGCCGTCTGGCGCGGCGCGCTGGACATCAGCCGAGCCGATAATGCCATTGGCGCCCGCCTTGTTTTCTACCACGACTGTCTGTTTCCAGATTTCCGATAACTTGGCGCCAATCATTCTGGCCAGAATGTCGGTCCCGCCGCCCGGCGAATAGGGAACGATCAGAACAACCGGCTTTTCGGGCCATTTATCTATACTCTGCGCCCATACAGCACCCGGCAGCGCAAGCATTGCCGCGCAGGCAAGTAATTTTTTGATCATTGGTTTCATTATGTCTCCTCCTTTTTTATCTGATTTATTGCATGGTTTCCAGGTCTTTGTATTTATCGTCAAAATCCCAGACTTTCTGAAATCCCATCAACCTGCTGAACATCTCAAAATCGGCCAGATCGGTATAGCCCACCGAATCACCGGCTTTTTTCAGTTGCCCGTACGCAGATTCAAGCGCCCGGCCCATCGCGAGAAACCCGAGCCCCGGATGAATAGCCAGTGAAAATCCCATCTGTTCCAGTTCCTGCGCGCTCGGTTGCGGCGTTTTTCCACCCTCCACGATATTGACCACCAGCGGCACATCAAAGCGGCGCCCGATCGCCTCCAGCTCTTCCCGCGACTCAGGAGACTCAACGAACAGCACATCGGCGCCCGCCTGCAGATAGCTGTCTGCGCGTCTGAGCGCTTCGTCCAGCCCCAGCGAGGTCCTTGCATCGGTACGGGCAATAATCAGAAAATCGTCCCGACCGGCACGCGCATCAACGGCAACGCGGATTTTGGCCGCCATATCTCTGGCCGCAATCACGCGTCGACCTTTCGTATGCCCGCATTTTTTTGGAAACTGCTGATCCTCCAGCTGTATGCCGGCCGCGCCGGCACGAATGTAGCCGTCAACGGTATGAGCTACATTCAACAACCCGCCATAGCCTGTATCGCCGTCACAAATAATCGGGGTTGATGTTGCTGAGCAAAAGGCCTGCACACGGTTGACCATATCTGAGTACGTTGCCAGACCCGCATCGGGCAACCCGAGATAAGAGGCAACCGTTCCGTAGCCAGTCATATAAAGGCAGGGAAAATCAAACTGGTCGGCAATTTTGAGTGACACCATATCAAAAATACCGGGTGAAACAATCAACTTCTTCTGATTCAGCAAGGCTTTCAGCGAGGTTGCCGGGTTCTGCATAAAAACTCCTTTAATTTATCAATATTGAAATAGTCAGCATTCCGTTGACGCGGTCGACTGCATCAATCTTGAAATCACAGTATTTTTTGCCGCCAGAATATGGCTCAGCATCACACTTTCTGCCCACTGCGCGTCCCGCGCTCTGGCAGCCTCGACGATCTCGTAGTGATGCGCGTTGCTTCTGGCTGTTTCCTGCGGCGTGAACTGACGGAAGGTCCAAATCACCAGCGGCAGCTCCACCAGATTATTCAAAATGGCAACAGCTCGCGGATTTCCCGAAGCAGTCAGTAGCGTTTTATGAAACTGGTGATTCGCCTGCGTGCGTTTTTGAATGGCCGTCTCGCCGGATGTGTTTGAAAAGCGGGCAATATCATCAGCATACGTTTCCAGGGCGAGCAACTGATCGGCGTCAAGCCGCCCGATCGCGCATCCTGTCAGATAAGGCTCAAGACGAACCCGAATGTCGAAAATATGTTCCAGATCTGTGTGCGACCATGTGCTCACCCGCACGCCCTGGTTGGGCACGTTTTCCAGCCAGCCTTCCGATATGAGCCGACGGAATGCCTCGCGCAGCGGCGTACGACTGACGCCATATTTCTGCGCGACCGCCGTTTCCTTAATCCGGTCGCCGGGCCGGTAGACCCGGTTCAGTATGTCTGAGCGTACGCCGTGGTAGGCCACTTCAGTAGAGGACATGGTATTGGTTCCAACATGGCTGATTAAATTACATTTGCCATATTGTATACAATATTTTTATTTTTTAGATTATTATCGTATTAATTTTCATATTTATAATATTTTGTATGCAATTTTTCGAATTTAGTCCAAATACCCACGACGCCGGTCATGCCCGAAAAGGACACGCCGGCGTTTCACATTCAATTTTTTGTCTGCAGGCTGGCACGGGCAAGATCCAGCCCAAGCTTGCCTTCCTCGCGGGCGAATTGTGCAAATGCCACCTGACTCTCTGACGGATTGACCTCTTCAAAGTTTGTGGTCAGATTTTTTTTCACGGCGGATTCTGCCAGCACCTTGCCTGTCGCCGTAAATAGCGTATTCGTAACATTTTGAGGCGTACCTGCCGGCACGAATACGCCCCACCAGTTTGTGATGTCGTATCCTTTGAGCCCCGACTGATCAATCGGCTTAAATTGATTGATGACTGCCGATGGCGCTTTGGAGGTAATTGCCAGCCCCTTCACTTTTCCGGTATCGATCATTGCCTTGGCAGAAGGTGCTGTGGCGAATGAAATATCCGTATCGCCTGCCGCAACCGATTGTGTCGCAGGAGCGCCTCCCTTGAATGGAATATGCAAAAGATTCCTGCCTGAAAGCCTCAGAAACTCGACTCCAGCCAAATGGGTAATCACACCGTTGCCCGACGACGCAAACGTCAGTTTGCCGGGTTCTTTTTCAGAGCGATCCAGCAGATCCTGGACGCTGTTGATGCCTGACTTCTTGCTGGCAATGAGAATCATGGGAGATGTCGTCAGCCTGGCCACAGGGATGAAACTCTCTGGCGTATACGAGACTTTATACAGCACATTGTCGCTTCCCATGACACTGGAATTGCCCATAAAGATCGTATAGCCGTCAGGCTTCGCCCTGGCAACGTGACCAGCCGCAATCGTAGAGCCCGCGCCAGGCCGATTCTCAACGATCACCGGCTGATCCAGCACTTTTGCCAGATGGTCGGCATAAACTCTTGCCACATTATCCGCGCCCCCGCCTGGCGGAAATCCTATTACAAGTGAAATTGGCCTCTCAGGATATCCGGCAGCATGAGCCGAGACGGTCGCAGCCAGCAGGACTGTCGCCGTCAGTATTTTCTTTGCTCCAATCATATTTGTCTCCATATATGGATTTACCCACTTTGTTATATTTCAACGCCCCCGAAATACAGGATCGCGCTTCTCTTTCCAGGCAGTTGCTCCCTCTTTCATATCTTGCGACAACTCCGAATGCAAGACGGCCTGGTTAATTTCATCGATTCTCATATCCTGCCGGGCAATCAGATTCAGATGCCGCTTGATACCCAACAGGGCTAAAGGAGCCATGGAAGCCAGCCGGCCGGACAGGTTTTCAACACAGTCACCCAACTGAGGCGCAGGAACAAGCTCAGTCAGAAACCCCATATCCAGCATTCTCTGCGCCGCGATTTTCTCGGCTGTCAGAAAAAGATATTTCGCGTTGTTCAGTCCAAGCCGTGTGACATAACGTTGCATACCGCCAGGATAAAAGTGCAGTCCAAACCGCACAGCCGGCATGAACATATTGACACTATCGCTCCCTACCCGGAAATCACATGCCAGGCACAGATCTGTTCCTCCGCCATAGACGCCTCCCTGTATGGCGGCAATCGTGACCGGACGACATCGTTCAATCATGTCCATCACCTCACCGAAATACAGCGAACTGGGCGCCTCGTCCGAAGCGAGCGATGAGATGTCATAACCGCTGCAGAAATACTTTCCGGAAGAGAAAAACCGCAATACTCGCACGTCGTCGAGCGCATTCACATCTGCTATATGCGCCTCTATCGCTTTCAGGTCTGCGGGAGAAAGACGATTGGCATAGTCAGGCTTGTTCAAGCGGATAGTCGCGATGGGGCCATCAATCTGAAGCGCAGGCGCGTATTTGTCTTCATTCATATTGACGCGCCTTCTCTTTCCCGATCCGCCTGAAACAGCACTCCCTGCTTAATCAATGTCTTGATTCGTTCACTGGTGAGGCCGATTTCCGAAGCCACCTGGGCTGTATCCTGCCCGAATACCGGCGGCGCCGCACGGACCGTCGAACCATCGTGATTGCTCATTTGCAGCGGTAACGCCACTTGCCGCAGGGGACCCAGTTGTGCATGCTCAACCGTTTGAACCAGATTACACGCCAGCACCTGTTCATCGCTGAACACATCTTCCAGCGTGTTGATCGGCCCGGCCGGAATGCCCTGTTCAATCATAATGGGCGTCCAGTGCATACGGGTGTGCAGTTGAAGACGGCCCTCCAGAATCTCTTTCAGGATATGACGGTTCTTCATTCTGTCCGCGTTGCGTACAAAACGAGGGTCCTCTACCAGCTCATGCAGTTCCAGCACCGAGCACAGCCGTACCCACATATCCTGCGTTGCAGGAGCCAGATTGATCGGACCGTCGGCTGTGTCAAATGTGCCGTAGGGCGCAATCACCGGGTGCACGTTTCCACAGGGCTGCGGAACTTCTTCTACACTCAGGTAGCGCTGTCCTTGCACCGAGAGCAGACTCACCAGGCTGGCAAGCAGCGACGTTTCGACATGCTGACCCTTGCCCGTCGCTTTCATTTCTATCACTGCGGCCAGTACGCCGATCACGGCCCACATCCCTGCAGTCAGGTCTCCAATAGCCGTACCCACACGTGTCGGCCCCGACTCAGGCGTACCCGTCAGACTCATAAAACCCGAGTACCCCTGGGCAATCTGATCAAAGCCGGCCCAGTTCTTCGCCGGGCCTTTACTGCCAAAACCGGAAATAGATGCCATGATCAGCGAAGGCTTTTCCTGACTCAGTGAGTCATACGATAAACCCATGCTTTCCATGGTTCCCACCTTGAAGTTTTCCACCACGATATCGGATTGCAGCGCCAATTCGCGAATGAAAGCCAGGCCCTCGGGTTTTCGAAAATCGACGCCGATACCTTTCTTATTCCGGTTCGCACTCAAGTAATAAACACTGATGTCCTGGTCGAAGGGCCCCCATTGCCTGATCATATCGCCTTTGGGTGTGGGCTCTACCTTGATGACCTCGGCGCCCAGATCGGCCAGTGTCATCGTACTGAAAGGCCCGGATAGAGCACGCGTCAGATCCAGGACACGCAGGCCGTTTAATGGTTGTTTCATGATTGCCTCCTTTTCGCGTTATTCTAGGCAATAAGATTTTCCAATCAAAATATTGTTTTTTTATCGTACGATCGTATTTTCTTATGATAAATTTTCTTCCTAACAGTGAAAGCGTACACGGACACCGGCCGCATCATGAATACACGTCAAATGAAATATTTCATCAGAGTCTTCGAACTCGGAAATATGACCAAGGCGGCTGCCACGCTGCATGTTGCCCAGCCGGCCCTGACCCAGCAAATTCATCTGCTTGAAGAGGAACTGGGTGTCGCCCTGTTTATCCGTTCCACGCGCGGGGTCAAGCCTACGGGTGAAGGGACGCTTCTGTACAAACATGCCCGCACGATTCTGCGTCAGATTGACAATACCAAAGCTATTTTGCACCGAAAGGACAATGCGATCAGCGGCACCGTTTCTATTGCGCTGGCTTCCAGCACGGCACGCATGCTGGCGCTGCCGCTCATTCGCGAAGTCAAGCAACGCTACCCGTCGGTCATACTGGAAATCGTCGATCTGCCCAGTGCCGATCTGACTCGCCAGGTTCTGCAGGGACGCGTTGACTTTGCGCTGACCCCGGATCAACAGGAAATCAAAGGGGTTACGCTCAAACCCTTTCTGGTAGAAGAATTATTGCTGTTGTTGCGCGCAGACATGCCCATGAAAAAACGTCGTGTCACGATTGAAGACATCCGCAAATTGCCGCTAATTCTGCCAAGCCTGCCCAACCGTTTGCGCTCACGCATTGACCATGCATTCCTTGAACGTCGCCTTCCCTATGAACTGATCGCTGAAGCCAGCACGTCGGCCATTCTGATTCCCGCAGTCAGGCACGGACTGGCGGCCACGATCCTTCCCTACTCGGCCGCTCACGATGAGATCCACGACGGTACAATCAGTATGCGACGTTTTGATTTCGAATTTATTCGCGAGATTTTTATTTGTCATGCGGATAATGTGACCGGCAATGAAGCGGTGGCATGCGTCATCGCCGTCTGCGAAGAGACCGCGAACCGGCTTATTGCGGATAACATCTGGAAATATACCAAGCTACTGTAAAACACCTATACGGTTATAGATCGCTTTCTTTAACGGATTACCCATGAAACCCACCTTATCATCCATAGAAAAACAGCTGCTCGACTTTGCCAAAGCCCGCGACTGGGACCAGTACCATTCCCCCAAGAATATCGCCATGGCGCTTTCCGTAGAGGCAGCAGAGCTGGTTGAGATATTTCAGTGGAAAACCGAAGCGCAATCGGCTTCGCTCAATGAACAGGAATTGCGTGCTGCCCGGCACGAGATCGCCGATGTCTTCTTATACCTTTTGACCATCAGCCGGGTCCTTGGCATAGATATTCTTGGCGCCGCCCAGGAGAAACTGGAACTGAACGCGCAGAAATATCCGGTGGAAAGCAAATAGTGTGCTTTGATACGTTATCGACGACCCGCTGAAACTCTGGTCATCAGCGACGCTGGTCACAGTAAACGCATATGAGCCTTTGCCGTCAATACGCCTCTGATTAAAGCGCTGACTTGTCAGCACCCTCAATAACGATCTCTTCCTGCACGACAAACGTCTTCTGGCGTCCGATAAAAGTCGAACCGTGTGCGAGCCACCGCCTGCCTTCAGGAGATTGAAAGGCTACGTCTGTCGCCTCCTGGCTATCAAACCACGTTTCGGCAATGCCATCCACTTCTCCCAGCTCCCATTTGAGCGGAACATCAGCGCGTTGCGGTTCGCTTATGATATGACATAGTACATATCGCCTTAAACCCGGCACATCGTGTGATATGGGCAAATGGTCATTCCAATGCTTCAGGAATTCTTCTTTGGACATGCCCTCTTTGCGCGTTAATAGTGAAATTCGTTTAACCATTGTTTTGCGTGACTTCGATTCAGGTATATTGTTCATTTCGATTTCCTTTTGATTGTCGACTCATTCAGTTGGTTTTGATCTGCTCGTCCGCGATTGCCTTTTTCCAAAGAGCACCGTCGGCGTTCACTCGTTCAGCGAGCTCCTCAGGCGAACTGGGATTAGCACGCATACCGAGTCTTGCAAATTTCTCTATCACGCCTGGAGAAGTCAGTATTTCGTTTACTTCGTTAGTCAACTTTTTTGTTATATCCGGCGACATGTTGGCCGGACCGAACAACCCCATGAAACCGACAACATTGAATCCGGATACGGTGTCGCTAATTGGAGGCACTGAAGGCAGTAGCGGATCCGCTCTCAAACTGGAGACACCGAGCGCACGGAGTTTTCCCGACTCCAGGAAAGGTTTGATTTCCGAAATGGTTGCAAACATCCAGTCCACTTCTCCTCCAATAACCGCCAGAAGTGCGGGATTATTTCCCTTATAGGGAACATGCAGAAACTTCAGCTTGGTCGCATTGGCAAACATCACGCCCGTCATATGATTGCTGGAGCCGTTGCCTGCCGAGCCATAGGTTAATACTTCGGGGCTCGATTGTGCTTCTTTGATAAATTCAGGCACAGACTTCGCTTTCATTTTCTTGCCAACCACAAGAACATTGGAATATTCGGTAAGCATTGAAACCGGCGTGAAATCCGTACGGGGATTGTAAGGTACCTTCTGAAGATAAGGCGTCATTGTAAACGTGCCCGAGTTGCCCAGTCCAATTGTGTAGCCATCATTTTTTGACTTGGCCAGCCGCCCGACACCAATGGAACCGCTTGCTCCCCCTACGTTCTCAACCGCAACGGCTTGTTTCGTTCTTTCCTGAAGTCCGGCAGCGATCTCACGACTGATAATGTCGGTTGCGCCGCCGGGCGGGAAAGAAACGATAAATCGAATCGCATGGTCGGGCCAGCTTGAGCCTGAGGCGTCCTCTGTCTGTGCCTGACCTGGACCGGCTACGAAAAAGGCAATCAAGAAAAAGGCCAGTTTTCGAATGTATGAAAGCATTTTTTTTTGATGAACGTAAGCCATCTTGTCTCCCTGCACTTTCTTTTATTTTGAAAGCGAAGAGTAATGCAATCCCATTTTAATGTCAATAGGTTAGTTTTATGACCTTATTATGGTAACAATCACGTTTTTACTCTCGATAACAGATGACTCCAAGACAATTTCGCAGATTGATATTAAAAACATGTCTCGAAAATTGAACATTCAATCTTCGAAGAAAAAGCGATAGTGAAATGAATAAAAGTAGCTTTCAATAGAAACATTCAATTGATTTATAACTACCGCATAATTTGATGTCTCATTTAATGAATATCGCTCTCTTTCATTCCAACGCAGTCTATATACAATCAAAAACACGAATAGGTTCACTAATATGAAGAAACAGAATACGCAAAAAAAAGAGGATTTGATTGCAGTAAACAGCAGTCCACTGGGTCGCGCTTTCGCGCTCCTGGATTTGTTTGCGCACCTCGGACTGGTCTCCGTGTCCGACATTGTCAACATGCTGAAAATACCGCGTCCCACCGTAAACAGATATCTCCAGTCATTCGAGCAATTAGGCCTGATTCAAAGATCCCCTTACCCCGGGAAATACTGTCTTTCTGCAAAAATGGCTTCGCTGGCGCATCTAATGCTGACCTCGACATCAGCATATGCACCTATTCGTTCTCTGTTAACCGGTCTTTCCCGGCGAACTGGAGAATCGGCGAACATTTCAGTCATGTCGATGGGGTACGTACAGTTTGTGGTGACCTCTGAAGCAGCCACTCGTGCTCAGCATATTCAGTCAGGCATGAGCGTCCCCCTGCATACCAGCGCGGTGGGCCATGTTTTTCTGGCCGGTATGAGCGACAGATTATTGGACCAATACCTGGCAACCGGTCCGTGGAAACAAATGTCGAAATACACGATCACGACGCCCGAGGGTTTGAGGAAAAAGATCCTGCAAGTCAGAAAAGACGGCTACTCAATCAATACGGCAGGCTACCTGGAAGGCATTATAGGCGCATCGGTTCCGATTTTCGATCAGGACAAAAATATTCTGGCAGCACTCGGACTGTATGTATCGTCAAATGAGAAAACGGAGAAGGACGTTATCGAAATGATATCTACCATGCGCGTCTACGCCGACCGGATTGGAAAAATATTGCGGGAATAGTACGTGCACTAACAAAGGAGATGGAGATGAAAAACAGAATAAGCAGCACACGCAGACGATTGATTTTCTCGGCAGCTACTTTACCGCTTGCGGCATCGCCAGGCCTGACAAAGACGGTTTTTGCCGGCACTTCCGGATACCCGGATCGCCCCGTCAAATTCGTCGTTCCTTTTGTCGCTGGTGGCGGTGCAGACATCGCAGCACGCCTGGTAGCTCAAAAGCTATCCGAATTATGGGGCAAACCTGTCGTAGTGGAAAATAAAGGCGGTGCGGGAGGCAACGTTGGCGCCGCTTTCGCAGCAAAAGCGGACCCTGACGGTTATACATTGCTGGTTCCTTCCGGCAGCATTCTGACAGTTAATCAATATCTGTATAAATCACTTCCATTCAACGGCAAAACCGATTTCATTCCCATTACGAAGTTGGTAAGCAGCCCGCACGTTCTCGTAGTGAATGCCAATTTCCCCGCTCAAACGCTCCAGGAATTTATAGCGGTACTTAAAAGCAAGCCTGGATCGGTCAATTATGCCTCCGCAGGGATTGGCAGTCAGACGCACATGGCCGCCGAACAGTTTCTCTACGCAGCAGGCCTGGAAGCTACGCATATTCCTTACAAAGGCGAAGGGGGAATTTATCCGGACCTCATGGCAGGACAAGTACAGTTCGCGGTAGGCAATATTTCCGTCGTATCCGGTCAGCTGTCGTCACCACGCTTGCGTGCGATCGCCATCACCAGTCTGCAGCGAAGTCCTATCCTGCCGGACATTCCAACAATGGCGGAGTCCGGGCTGGATCACTTCGAAAATCTCGCCTGGTTTGGATTGATGGCACCTGCACGTACATCACGGGAGATCATCCAGAAGCTATATCAGGATTGCCATCATGTTCTAAGCGATGAGCAGACCGTCGCCAGATTTCGCAAAATGGGGGTAGAGATCGTCGCAAGTCCGCCACCACAGTTCACTGATGACATTCAGCGCGAGTCCAGTCACTGGGAAAAAATCATTACCGCCCGCCAATTAGCTGTACGTTGATATCACTATTTTTGAAAAGGAATGACATGAATAAAGAGCTGTTTGACAAAGGAATGAAAATTCGCAGGGAAGTGTTAGGTGACCGTGCAGTCGATACTGCCATGAAAAATGCCGACGATTTTTTCATGCCCTTCCAGGAGTTTGTGACCCAGTATTGCTGGGGAGAGGTTTGGGGGCGTCCCGGGTTGGAACGGAAAACACGCAGCCTGCTGAATTTGGCGATGATTGCTGCACTTAACCGGCCCAGCGAACTCAAACTTCACATCAAGGGTGCGTTGAATAATGGCGTCACGAAAGAAGAAATGGTCGAAATATTCCTGCAGGTCGCCGTCTATGCCGGTGTGCCTGCAGGTCTTGAATGCTTTCGGCTCGCGCGCGACGTATTTTCTCAGGAGGCCATTTAATGCCAACACCTTCAAGAAAAATCGGCTTTATCGGTTTAGGCGCGATGGGCTACCCTATGGCATCCCGGCTTTATCATGCGGGACTGTCGATGGAAGTGTCTGATATGTCAGACGGTCATCTCAGAAAATTCGTCGCAGAACACCCGCAATCAAAAGCGTTACAGACATACAAAAATCTGTCCGACGATGTTGGTGTCGTCATTCTGATGCTTCCAGACTCCAACGCCGTTGAGTCTGTCGTGCTCGGAACCTCAGACACCGACGGATTAATTAATATTTTGCCACCGTCATCGCTCATTATCGACATGAGTTCTTCCAATCCGGTCAGAACACGTGAACTTGCAAAGCAGCTGGAAGAGCAGCAAATTAGTTTAATTGATGCGCCCGTCTCTGGTGGCGTAAAAAAAGCAATGACCGGCATGCTAACAATCATGGCCGGTGGCGATCCCGGGAAGGTCAAAGAAGTATCTGAGTTGCTGTCTCTGATGGGGAGCATCACGCACGTCGGATCAAATGGTTGCGGTCACGCATTAAAAGCGTTGAATAATTATATTGCCGCCGTCAGTTTTGTGTCTGCGACAGAAGCCTTGTTGGTGGCGGAACGTTTTGGACTGGATCTGTCACTCATGACGGACGTGCTCAACCGGTCGTCTGGCAAAAATAGCGCTACCGACTACAAAGTAAAACAATTCATTCTTTCCGGAACATTCAATTCCGGCTTCTCACTTCAGTTAATGGCAAAAGACGTAGGTATTGCATTAGATCTTGCCGAGAACATGGGGCAGGCGCTACCGCTGGGAGAAGAAATAGGCAAATTATGGCATCACGCTGCTGCCAGTCATGGGCCGACAGATCATACGGTCATGTATAAACTAATTGCAGAACGCCGACCTCAATAAACGACGCGTCGCGGGGGTGAGAATCTTGCGCGCCCGACACATGGGAAGCCGTACCAAGGCACACTCTGTACGGGCGCTATTGCTTGATTGCAACTGGCAAACCCCCAGTTCAATCCAGTGTAAATCCTGCGTTGATGGTGACCTGCCAATGCGCAACCTTGCCGTCCACTACATGACCTCGCGTCTCGGTAACGGTAAACCACTGGATATTGCGCACCGTCTCGTTGGCTTTGGCAAGTGCATTGCTGACGGCTTCTTCGATGCTGGTTTTGGAGGATCCTGTCAGCTCAATATGTTTATAGATATGATCAGTCATGATGCTGCTCCTTTTTGTATGGATTGGCATCTACCATGTTACGGTGATTGGCGCATTAATGCAATTGTCATTTCGGCAGAGCGACATCTCAAAAAATACTGAATCAGTCCTCTGGCCGCAACAACAGCCTTTCAAACACGTCCTCGGTTCCCATCTGACCGCCCTTGAGCATCACTTCAAGCCCGTCCAGCATGACATCGTCGCTATGCATGGTGCAAACGGTCACCCCCGGCGACAGTATTCTTGAATAGGACAAGGCCCAGACATTCAATCGTGCCACCGCCTGGCTCGATGTGTCCCCTCCCGCGATCCCAAGATGGCCCAGGCGAATGCCACGTTCTGCCAGTCCGTGCATCACGTCGCGGACAAACTGTGCCGTACCCTGGGCAAGGTCGCCCGAATCGATACCTGGATCGCGTCCGTTCTGTTGATCGACATAAGCCAATACATGACGTTTTTTGGCCAGTAAATCACAGATTTTCCGGCATTGCGCCTGCCGGTACGCTGCGTCGACCAGCAGCGTTCGCGCCTGCAATGCGATTTTTTCATATGAGTGGCACGTTGCCACTTGGGCTGCGGTCACGGGAGACAGGCTTGCTGCCAACACAAATGTCGGTCCACCTGCCTTTTTGCGCGTGCTGGCCTCTGGCAACGATATCTCTGAAGCATCGTGATTTTGATCATCGCCCCAATGAGCGGCCACCGCTTGTAAAACAACACTCGAACCGACGACCAGGGCTGTGTTATACCGTTTGGCCAGGCGCTGGATTTGTCGCCCAATATGGGTGAGCTGAGCGTTATCGGACACATCAAACAACACAGCCCGACCCATCTTTCCCATGTCGCTGCGACCATGATCACTGGCGCGATCCACCTGCTCGTCCAACGCAGCCGGCTGCTGCCTGTAAGCCGTGTAAGGAACGCTGAACACGTCCTGCATGCCCTGGCATTTCAAATGCAATCGCAAATCGGCTTCATCCATCGGTGTGACCGGATGACACTGCATGGTCGGATGCCGATCGATGCGATAAATATCACTGGAACTGCCGGCCGAGGCAAACAGATTGCCAAAGCAACAATAGCGGCCAATATCGGGCTGTCCGCCCACGATCAATGCGCATGGCGCTCCGACATATTGCCCCAGAATGCGAATGGCTTCGCCCAGGCTGCCTGCGTTCGGCGCACTGTCAAAAGTGGAACAACATTTGTAATGCAGAACCGGAACTGCCATTTCCTGGAAGAAACGTCCCACCCTGGGTAACGATGCCTGCATTTGCAGCCCGGACATGGAGCGGGCAGTACCGGCAATGCCAATGGCCTCAAGCGGGCCGACGCGCGACAACTGCTTCTGCGTGGGAACATCCAGAAACAGGATACTGCGCAAGTTCGAGCGTGCCGCGACAGCCAGCGTATCGGTTGCACCAGTGAAATCATCGCCATACCAGCCGAACTTCAGGCTCATGATTGCGAGGCACCGAAAAAATCCAGCGCCGCCTTCAATTCCGGCATATTGCGACTGTAATGTGCCAGAGAAACACCTTCCTGCTGCGCGGCCCAGGCCTGTCGAAGACTGACTACACCTGCCGCCGGCCCCATGGGATGGGCGAGAATACCGCCACCCGACATAAAAAGCAGATCCTGGCTTTGAACTGCGTGCCAGGTTGCAGGAACCGTCCCGGCCCACTGACCCGACGAAAACACCGGCAGCACCCGATCATCAACGCTATCGGACATTCTGCCCAGGGAAACAGCCGCAGCATCAACAACTTCGCTATCGGGTTGTGAAAACTTTCCCTGCAGCCCATGCACATGCATATGATCCACGCCGGCAAGTCGCCACATTGCCTGATAGGGTTGATAACCGATCCCCAGCAAAGGATGCCGCGATAGCGCACCAAAGCCGTTGCGATGACCGTGCACAGCCAGCTCCGTAGTCCGCCGCAAGCTTTGAATGGCTGAAAAACCGCAGTAATTCAGGCTGGCCATGACGCAGGTGCCCTCCTGCTGCCGGACCAGATCGGCATGGCGTCGCATGGCGTCCAGATCGTCGCTAATATTGAATGCCATCATGACTTTTTTCCCGGTACGCTGCGCATGCTCACGTATTACCGCCATCACCGCCGGAACCCGCTCTGCCAGCGGCGCATGTGCAGGGTTGGCGCATACTTCATCGTCCTTGATGAAATCAACACCTGCCTCACACAGGGTTTTGACCAGCTCAGCCGTCTGCTGCGCAGTCAGGCCGACATTGGGCTTGATAATGGTGCCGACCATCGCGCCATCGCTGGCACCTATACTGGCACGGGTTCCATCCACACCAAGCCGCGGCAGTTCAAATTGCATTCGAAATGACGATGGCAGGGTCAGCGATTCCAGGCGCAGTCCGGTCACTTCGCCCAGATCATACAAATTACCCGAAACGGTCGCAGCCAGCGTGGCCAGATTTGCACCAAAATTGGCGACGGGGAATGAAATATCAATCTCGGCGCGACGCCATGGACCCTTAACACCTCTGCGCTCCAGCCATGCATTGGGCAGACTGGCAACATCGGCTGCAGCAAGCTCGCGAACCGCGCAAACCGTGGCACGGGCCCGTTGCCTGAGTTCATCGGTTTCTCCGGCAACGCGGGTAAAGGTGCCGCAAGATTGCTCGCCAGCCATGATTTCAGCGACCCTGGCCGGCTCAAAAGGCGTTTCCACCGCATATCGGGCCAGAACGTCCTGGGTACTCATAATGTATCCAGGTCCGGAAACGGCCTGACGGCCTGCTGTCCATTCCAGTTCTCCGCTGTTTCGCGGATCAGATCAAACAGCCGCCCCTTGGGGCCTGCCACTTCCGACAACTCAATGACCGTGCCAGGATGATATTCTGTGTCAAAGTAAATAAACCGTCCCTGTTCACCCACTTCGCCACTCATGCGCGGCTTGAATCCCTGCTTGAGCAGGCGCTCCAGATCGGCGTCATATTGCTCGGTCCAGTAAGCCACATGTTGCAAGCCAGTACGGCCGGCCTGACGAAAATCCCGATACATGGAAGGGACATCATTACGCGTTTGAATCAACTCGACCTGCACAAAACCCGAATTGGCCAGTGCCACGGAATTATGCGGCTCATAGGCCTTTCCATCGTACTCATAATTGCGAATAGGTACTTTGGGGTTGTAATACCAGGGCCCGACACCCAGGGTATCGCTCCAATAGGCCATCGCCTCTTCGATATCATCAACGACATATCCCAGCTGACGAATTTCGCCAAAAAAAATGCTCATGTTATGTTCCAGCTTTTTGATAAAAACAGTGCGTGGGGTAATGAATTCTTCTGGTGCATCCGGATTACTTAATAAAACCCGTTGATATCCAGGGCACGAAAGTCACAATCATCAAGCCCACCAGCAGTGCGACGACGTAACCCCAGATATGCCGCATGCCTTCTGATGGGTCGACCTTGCTGATGGCGCAGGCGCCGTAGTACCCTACGCCGAAGGGCGGCGCGAACAGCCCGATGCCCATCGCAAAAATGACGACGATGGAATAATGCACATCATGAATATGCAATGCACGCGCAACGGGGAAAAGCAGTGGCCCGAACAGCACAATGGCCGGAATGCCTTCCAGAATGCTGCCCAGGATAATGAATGCAATCACCGAAATAATCAGAAAACCGTAGCCGCCTCCCGGCACCCCCGCCATCAGCGCCGCCAGGTCACTTGAGAAACCCGACTGAGTGAGCGCCCACGCCATGGCAGTCGCGCAACCGATGATCAGCATGATGGCGCCAGACAACGTTGCCGTCTCCACCAGGATGGGTGTAATGCGTTTCCAGTCAAACTGCCGATAAACCACCAGTCCCAGAACAACGGAATACACCACACCGATGGTCGAAACTTCAGTTGCGGTCGCCACGCCCTCCACCACTGCAGCCCGTATCACGAACGGCAAAGAGATGGCAGGCAAAGCAATCATCAGCAAACGAAAAATCTCGCGTGCGGGGACTTTGGGCACCTGGGCCATGTTCTCGCCACGATAGCGCCAGCCGACGACCACACAAAGACATAAGCCCAGCACAACTGCCGGCAGAATCCCTCCAGTGAAGAGTGCGGCAATCGATACGCCCGTGACCGAACCAATGGTAATCAATACGATAGAAGGCGGGATCGTTTCGGTCTGCGCGCCTGTGGCAGATAGCAGCGCGACGAGTTCGCCTTTTTTTGCGCCGCGCTTTTCCATCTCCGGGAATAACACGGGTGTGATTGCGGCCATGTCAGCAATTTTTGACCCCGAAATGCCGGACACCAGATACATGGCACCGATCAGCACATAGGACAGTCCCCCACGCACCCGCCCAAGGCAACTGGCCAGAAACTGGATCATGGCCCGGGCCATGCCCGTCATTTCAATGAGCGCCCCCAGAAAAATGAATAATGGCACCGCCAGCAAAATCAAATGCGACATGCCCTCATTCAGTCGTCCTACCATGACCACGATAGGCGTCTGCGTGGTGAGCGTCAGGTAGCCGAAGGTCGCCAGCGCAAAGGAAAACGCGATAGGCACACCCGAGAAAACACCGGCAGCCACAACAATCACAAAGAAGATCACAAGATTGAATTTGCCCAGCTCCATCAGCCAGGGTTGCGCCAGCCAGAAAGCAGCCAGCAGGGCCAGCGTCACGCCCAGACTGGTGAACAGTTGCTTGCGGCTGGCCGTCATGGCCATGCGGGTTGCCGACGTCAATATCATGAGTGCAATGCCGGTCGGCAGGGCCGCAGCGTGCCAGGCGTTGCTGATTTCCAGCGCCGGCGTCACGATATAGGACTCTTCATAGGCATATTCAAAAGCAGGATACAGAAACAGCACCAGGAATGCCATGGACGCAGATAGCGCGAATCCTTCAAGAAGCAAACGAGTATGTGGCGATACGCGATCAATGAATGCGGTCATGCGCATGTGTTGTCCGCGCCGCAGCGCAATGACGGCACCCAGCATGGACAACCAGAGAAACAGAATGGACGCCAATTCATCGGTCCACACCAATGGCACATGCAATACGTACCGCGCTACCACCCCTGAAAACAGGATGACCACTTCCAGAAGAATCAGGGTAACGGCGACCAGCTCAATGCAACGCCCGAGTACCCGGTCCACCGCGACCAGCCATCTGGCGGCACCGGATGCAGATGAACCGACAGACGTTGGCGCTCGCAGCGCGGAATCTGAGTGCATGGCAGTATCCATGTGATTAAACCAGCTTGCCGACGGACGCTTCAAGGGCAGCCCAGGCTTCATCGCCAAACCGCCCTTTCCACTCTTTGTAGAAGCCGGCATGCCGCAAGGCCTCCCGGAACGAGTCCGGAGTGGGGGTGTTGAATGTCAGGCCCTTGGACTGTAAATCGGTGACAACTGATTCATTCAGCTTTTTAATGTCCTCGCGCTGGCGCATACCCGCGCCATTGATCCCGTCGGCTACGATTTTTTTCAGGTCATCAGGCAACCGATCCCAGGCTGCGCCGTTGGCAATAAACCAGAAACCATCCCAAATGTGATTGGTCAATGAACAATACTTCTGAACTTCATAGAGTTTTGCAACCTGGATAATCGGCAGTGGATTCTCCTGAGCATCGACAATTTTCGTCTGCAAAGAGGAATACACCTCGGAAAATTGAAGACTGGTAGGAGAGGCACCCAGCCCCTTGAACATGGAAATCGACAGCGGGCTGACCGGCACGCGGATTTTAAGGTCATCAAGATCGCTGGCCTGTTGAATGGGCGCCTTACTGCTGGTCATTTGACGAAAGCCGTTATCCCACATTTTGTCGAAAGCGTACAAGCGGATTTTGCGGATAGACGCACGCACATGAGCGCCCAGCTCCCCATCCATCGCTTTCCAGACCTGTGAATAGTCACTGAATGCGAATCCCAGCGCGTTGATGGCGGCAACTGGCACCAGCGTCGCGATCACCAGTGAAGATGGCGTAAAGAATTGTATGCCGCCGGATCGCACCTGAGACAACATGTCGGTATCGCCGCCCAGCTGATTATTCGGAAATATGGCAATATCCACGCGCCCGCCGGATTTTTCCCGGATTTCGTCAGCGGCTTCCTTGGCACGTATGTTCAACGGATGCGACAAAGGCAGGTTGTTGCCATATTTATAAGAAAACTCGGCGGCGCGCGCCACCTGAGGCAAAGCGCCGACCACACCCGCCAGCGGCATGGCAGAGAGCGTGCGCAGCATGCTGCGGCGGGAATATTTCTGCATCGTTGTCTCCAGATAATAAATGATGGTTTTTGATTTTTTTTATTTTTATAGCCGAAACGATATAGTGATATGATGACAGCGTCAATCATTCCAAATGATGGTTTTTGATGTAATGGCAAATCCACACAACCCCGCAGGCAAAGCCAATATTTCCGATATTGCGCGCCTGGCAAACGTTTCCACCGCCACGGTAGATCGCGTCCTGAATCGCCGGGCGGGCGTACGGGAAGCTACCGTCCAGCGCGTACTGAAGGCGGCAGCAGAGTTGGCCTATCTTCCGGAAAATGATCTGTACGCAGCCCTCACGCCCAGCGCCATGCGTATTTCATTTGTATTACCCAAAGGCACCAACCGTTTTATCAAAATGCTGGGTGACACCATTACCTACTCTCATGACAGCTGGGCTCCCTATAACGTGAAATGCAGAGTGGACTATGTCGAAGGATTCAATCCCGAGGCGCTTGCCACCAGCCTGAAAAAGCAGGCCGAGCGTGCCGACGGCGTGGCCTGCATGGCTATTGAACATCCCCTGGTTCGTGACGCCATCGAGGATCTGGTCGAAAAAGGCAAGCACGTGATTACATTGATTACCGATATCTCCAACACCCGTCGCGCCGCATACATCGGTCTGGACAACAGGGCGGCCGGGCGTACGGCAGCCTATCTGATCGCCCGTTTTATCGGGGCGCGACCGGCCAAGGCCGCCATGATTGCCGGAAGCCTGAGTTATCGCGCGCACGAAGAGCGCGAAATGGGTTTTCTGTATATGTTCAAGGAATTGTTCCCCACGGTTGACGTTGTCGGGCTCAGAGAAGGACTGGATAGCGCCGAGGAGAACTATCGCCTCACACGCCAATTACTGGAGCAATCGCCCGGGCTGGCCGGTATTTACAATATAGGCGGCGCATCGGACGGCGTTGCCCGGGCGCTGAAGGAAGCGGGTCTGGCACATAAAGTCGTGTTTATCGGCCACGGACTGACGCCCGACACCCGCGCCCTGCTCATTGATGGCACCATGGACGCGGTCATTACCCAGAATCCGCAAACCACAACCATGAACAGCATTCGGATCTTTGCCAATTTGCGCGATCGACGCCCTGTCATGAGCGGCGTCGATCCGGTGCAGAGCCAGATTATTTTTCGGGAAAACCTGCCTTGAAGGCAACGTGACCGATATTGTCATCATCGATAAACCTCATGATCGTATTACCGCGATAGCAGTAAACCCGAATGTGTCCGGCAATCAGCGCAAACCGCCAGCCACGATCAAGATCACGAAGACAGATTGTCCTTGAAGAACGCCAGTGTGCGCGACCATGCCAGCTTGGCAGCCGCCTCATCGTAACGTGGCGTGGTGTCGTTGTGGAAACCATGATTGACGCCATCATACATGTGCATTTCGTACTTTTTATTATTAGCCTTTAGCGCCGCTTCGTAATCCGGCCACCCCGCATTGATACGCTCGTCCAGCCCGGCGTAATGAATCAACAACGGCGCATTGATTTTAGGCACGTCAGCTGCTGCAGGCTGACCGCCATAAAAAGGCACCGCAGCAGCCAGATCCGGCATCCGCACAGCAAGCATATTGGCGACCCCGCCCCCATAGCAAAAACCGACAGCGCCCAGTTTTCCATTGGCAGCCTCATGGCCTTTCAGAAATTGCGCAGCGGCCACCATGTCTTCGGTACGTTTGGCCGGATCCAGTTTTGCAAAGAGCTCGCGCGCCTTGTCTTCGTCTCCCGGGTAGCCGCCTGCAGGCGTCAGTGCATCAGGAGCAAAGGCGACATAGTTTTCGACAGCAAGCCGCCTTGCCACGTCCTCGATATAGGGGTTTAAACCACGGTTTTCATGGATCACCACCACCGCCGGCAACTTGCCTGCGGCCTCGGCAGGCTGGGCAAGATAGCCTTTCATGGTCCCGTTGCCCTGTGGAGATGGATATTCCACATAGCCCGTTTTAATTCGTTTGTCATCGGGCGCAATCTGCTGGGCCCATGCGAAATTCGGTGCCAGGCTGCTTAAAATAGCCGAAGCGGTCACGCCGCCGACAGCGTAGCGTGCCGAACGGTCAAGAAACTGGCGCCTGTTGATGCCGCCATGCACATAGGCATCGAACAGTTTGAGTACTTCAGGATGAAAATCACTTGCTTGCTTGCGGTTCATGGTACGAACTCCTTGACAGGCGGGCCGGCAGGCCCGGAAGAACAGAAGAAGGAACTGAGGGCAAAAATGAGTACACGATGAAATCCGAAACCGATACTGGTACCATGTATTGGCGCAGAACAGGGGCCGCCCCCCTTCTGCACAGGATCACATTCATGTTAATTAAATCACAATATAGGGGACAACCATGAAGAAAATGTCATTTGTATTAGCCGGACTATTGGCTGCCATCATCACCAGTGCCGGCGCCCAGGAAAAACCGACAGTGCAATTCATCGCCACAGGCGGCACCATCGCCATGAAAATCGATCCGGTCAAAAAGGCACCGGTACCCGCCATCTCCGGTGACGATCTGTTGGCGACCGTGCCGGAGGTGGCTGAGTTTGCAAAAATCGAAGTCAACAATTTGTCGAACGTGCCGTCCGATTACATGGACCCGCCTCGCTGGGTAGCGCTGAGCCGAGCGGTTCAGACCGCACTGCAGCGTCCGGAGGTATCAGGTGTCATTGTGTCCCATGGCACCGACACGCTGGAGGAAACTGCATTCTGGCTGGACCTGACTGTGCAATCAGAGAAACCCGTCGTATTGATTGGTGCTCAGCGTAACGCATCCTCTTCTGATTTTGACGGCCCGCGCAATTTGTTGAACGCAGTGCGTATCGCTGTTGACGATCAGGCCAGGGGGAAAGGCGTTATGCTTGCCATGAATAACCAGATCAACGCAGCCCGCCATGTCACAAAAACCCATACCGCGAATGTTGAAACTTTCCAGTCGGGCGACTATGGTTTCCTCGGCGAGGTGTATCCCGATCAGGTGCTGTTCGCCCGGACACCGCTACGGCGTCAGCATATTACAGTCCAGACAGATGCCATGCCCAAAGTGGAGATCGTGGCCATGTATGGCGGCGCCGATGGCAGCCTGCTGCGCAGCGCTGTGGACCAGGGAGCGAAGGGAGTCGTGGTGCAGGCCCTGGGCATGGGCAATATGAACAAACCCATGTTTGAAGCAGTCAAATACGCACTGGAAAAACAGATTCCCGTAGTCATCTCAACGCGTGTCTATAATGGTCGCGTCATGGCCAACTACGGATTCGAAGGCGGTGGTAAAACGACGGCAGACGCAGGTGCCATCATGGCCGGCAATTTGAGCCCGCAAAAAGCCCGCATTTTGCTCATGCTGCTTCTGCAATCTGGAAAAACCAGTAAGCAGGATCTGCAAGCCGCCTTCGATGCCATGTAATCAGTAACGATTGCCGGGGGCCGGCCGGCGGCCAGAATCAGAACCGGTAGCCGACCCCAATCGTAGCAACCCAGGGGTTGACCTTCGCTGTACCGATTTTCGTGCCGTCGATCCTGACTTTGGTCTTGATATCGATGTAGCGGACACTGGCATTCATAAACCAGTTCTCGCTCAGCCTGACATCGGCCCCCACTTGTGCCGCCAGTCCCCAGGAATCGGACAGCGTCAATTTTTCTACGCCCAGTTCACGCAATGCGCCTGTGGGTTTGGTGTGAAAGAAGGTCGTGTAGTTGACGCCCACACCCACGTATGGCTGCACTGCCGCATCGGGCAAAAAGTGCCATTGCAGACTCAGCGTTGGCGGCAGGTGTCTTGTCTTGCCGATACGGCCGATATCACCGCCCAAGTCAGGAGCATCGCCACGGATGTCATGCTGAAATGGTGCAGCAGCCAATAATTCGATCCCGAGATGGCGCGTGGCCATATAGGTCAGACTGAAGCTCGGGCGGGTGCTGCTGTCTATGTCGAGGCCAATACCCCGTGGGGCGATTGCCTTTCCCACGGTCCCGTTGTCGGACGTGGGCATCACACTTGTCAAGCCGGCCTTCACGATCCAGTCGCCGGCCTCGTGAGCGACAGCAGGCGTTGCGAGCAACGAACCCACGGCAACAGTACAAGCTACAGCAATATGACGAACAGCAATCATTTTTCTACTCCATCAGAACGTTGTTAATGAACCGATAGCATGGAGTAAATATGACAAGTGAATATTGACCTGGCGCAAGGTCAGGTGGCAAGCGATGGCAGATTACTGCTATATATTGATGTAGATCAAAAAAATAGTCATAAAGGCGGCGCGCAACTGAATCGCAGAGATACCGGGCTGTCTGCAATCAGCCCGGGTTCTGTTGCCAGGACAAGTCTTTTTTCTTCGCTGTGTTTGACCGCCAACAGCCCGCTCTGCAGGACTTGAGGGGATCCCCCGACACTGACCTCGCTGTGATACTGGATCAGCGCAGACAGACAACCGCAGTCACCCACAGGTTTATGCGAATCGATAGCAATATCTGCCAATACAAGATCGGCTTGCGTGGACACCGCTCTGGCCTGAATCGCAGCGCAGGCGGAGACATCGTTCTGAATGTGCAACGGTGCCGCATGGATCGGTAGCACAATGCAGGCGAAAAGCACAATTGCAGAAAACCGGTATTGCCTATGTTGCACGACAGGCCTCAATCCATATGCGGATGCCGGTCGACAAGGCGCTGACGCCGCTCGCGCAGCGCCTCGAGCTGCGCTTCCATGGCCGTAATCTCTTCTTCGATATCAGACACGGTCTGTTCAATATTTTCGTACGCTTCTTTGAGCAGCGCCTTGGCTTCGTGTTTGTTGGACGCGTTCGGCGTGTCACCGCGCAACGGTTTGTTTGCTGTTTCAGGGATGACAAATGAAGTCACGATGCCAATCACTGCCGCCACCATCAAATAATAGGCGGGGAGCAGCAGATCGCCGGTTTCTTCCACCAGCCATGCCGCCACAGTAGGCGTGAGACCGGCCACGATAATGGCGACATTGAACGAACTTGCCAGGGCGCTATAGCGAATGCGAGTCGGAAACAAGGCGGGCAATGTAGATGCCATCACACCGGTCATACAATTGAGCAGGATGGCGATAAATAACAATCCCAGAAAGATCAACCCGGTATTGTCGCTGCCGATGAACTTGAACGCAGGAATCGCCAGGAACAGCAAGCCGATGCTACCGGCCCGTATAAACGGTTTGCGCCCGATTTTGTCACTAAAAAAACCCACAACAGGCTGCACGAACAACATGCCGATCATGACCACGACGATGATTAACACGCCATGCTCTTCCGAGTAACCCAGGCTGCTGGACAGATAAGTCGGCATGTAGGTAAGCAGCATGTAATACGTCACGTTTGTGACGAGTACGACGCCGATGCAAATCAGCAACGCCTTGCGATATTTGACGAAAATTTCCCGGAAAGACACTGTCGGCCGCTCTTTAATGGCATCCCGGTCTTCTTTTTCCATTTTCTCCAGTTGCTGAGTAAATGCCGGCGTCTCTTCTGCTGCATGACGCAGATACAACCCCAGCAACCCCAGCGGACCGGCCACGAAGAACGGAACACGCCATCCCCACTCAAGAAAGGTCGGCTCGCCAAGAATGGTCTGCAAGAGCACCACCAGCCCCGCACCGAGAACGAAGCCGGCAATGGACCCAAAGTCGAGCCAACTGCCCAGGAATCCGCGTCGCCTGTCGGGCGCGTACTCTGCAACGAAAATGGCCGCGCCGGTATATTCGCCCCCAACAGAAAAGCCCTGGGCAAGTTTGCACAAAAGGAGAATAATGGGCGCCCACAGGCCGATGGTTGCGTAGGATGGGATCAGGCCGATGCAGAATGTGCTGATCGCCATGATGATAATGGTCAGGGACAAAACCTTCTGCCGCCCGAACCGGTCGCCCATCACACCAAAGAAAACGCCCCCCAGCGGACGCACCAGAAACGGAACCGAGAACGTACCGAGCGCAGCGATCGTCTGGACCGCAGGCGAAGCATCGGGAAAAAAAACCTTGCCTAGCGCATAGGCAACGAAACCGTAAACACCAAAGTCAAACCATTCCATCGCGTTGCCCAGCGCAGCCGCCGTAACGGCTTTCTTGAGCTTGGAATCATCAATGACGGTGATATCGTCGATGTGCAGGGGTTGCCCCTGCTGTGGCGCTGAAGTTGATTCACTCATAAATCTGCTTCCCTGCTTCCCGTTGTTATACGAGACATGGTGCCATAATGTCATTACGGTTGCAATAATTTATCTTAAGAACAACGGCAGACGAAAAAAACCCCAGGGCCAAACCGCAACCTGGGGATTTATACTACGGAGAGAATGCCAGCCTGGAGGATTTCTGTAAGTCAGGCAACCGCACGTCTTGTATGAGTCGCGTCATTGAAGGCCCGTCTCACTACGATTGACTGCAAATCCCCCGGCGTTTCTTTTATATTACTAATCGCGCCGGCGATGGCCGCAGTAACGCACCATCGCCAAGTCGTGCTACTGATTAGAAATGGTGGTTCAGACCAATACCGATCAGCGTAGACTTGAGTTTGACGTTTTCCTGATTGTCAAACTTCAGCTTGCCTGTACCGTATGACGCGATCGCGTAAACGTTGGTGCGTTTGGACAGTTTTTGTTCGTATCCAAGGCTGAAAATGTGCAGGTTGCCCTTCACACCGTCAAATGCGTCACCCGTGTTCTTGGTCGCGCTGCCCTGGTAAGAGAACATGATTTTGCCACTGTCGCCGACGGGAGCCGTCACACCAGCCATCCAGGCCTGTTGGCGATAGCCATTGGTTTCTGCATAATTGCGGCCATACACAACGCTATTGGGATTGGTAACTGTTGTGAAATCATTGAACGCTGCGTTCAGGCCTGTACTGCCGGCGCCTTGTTCAACAATCACGTCGTTGGCAATGGAACCACGAACCTGACCATAGCCCAGGAATGCTTTAACCACTTCAAAGTCGTAAGAACCAAACAGGTTCCACATGTGGGTTGTGCCTTTCAGATCACCGTCGCTGTCGCGATAGTCTGTACGGAAGCGATCATACGAGGCGGCCACTGTAATCGGGCCATTGTCGTAGGAAATACCGGTAGTGATCCAGTTAGAGGTATCGCGTGATTCAAAATCGTCAAAACCGTCGCTGCTGGTGGTCTTGTTGTTTTTGCCTGCGTAACCGATACCGACTTTGAAACCGCCAAAGTCAGGTGACATGTATTTGATCGAGTTGTCCATACGGGCGTATACGGAAGCACCGAATGCACCTGAAAGCGTACCCGCCTGCAGATAGCTCACGCCAAACGGATTCAGCGAAGACAGCAAGTCAGATGCTACGTGAGTCTGGCGGCCCAGAGTCAGCTTGCCCCAGTTCTCACCAGCCAGACCAACATAGGCATAACGACCGAACAGACGTCCGCCTTGTGCAGACCGACCGTTACCCAGGTTAAAGCCGCTTTCCAATTGGAAGATCGCGCTGGTGCCGTTGCCCAGGTCTTCACTTCCTTTCATACCCCAGCGATTCCCATTTCGTACACCATCGATCAGGCCGATGTCGCGTGTTTTAGTGTAGGCATCACCTTGGCTAACTTTGGTTTGTTGGTATCCGATACCGGCATCAACAATACCGTATAGAACCACGGAAGTCTCGGCACTCGCAACTCCGGTAAAACCGAGAGTCAATGCCGCAGCAAGCAAAGTCTTTTTCATCTATCTAATCTCCTCAGGGAATGGTCTTCAGTTCTTATCCGAATGTTTCTGGAACTGTTCAGATTGGTTAAAATATAAAGATTAGACCCACTTATGTAAAGATTTTGTATCCGGGTTCGAGTAAGCAGGGTGGGATGATAACGCCATCAGAAAGGGCAAAAGATCTATCTATTGACCCATTAAAATCACGTTTGTAAACTGGCTTTTCTTCACCGAATTAGCAAGGTCAACTTTTCTGTTATTACTTTTGTAATCAAAACGTTACTATGCCAAAGGTGATATTCAGAAATGGAAATAACAGGGAAGAGAGGGATGATAAAAAGTGCTTTCCGGTGGCATGTCTGCAGGCGCCCGACCAAGCAATACAAGGGTTTTCCTTGATAGTGGATATACCCATGCTTTTTAGCCACGTTTTGTGACAAATATGCGACACACGCGGATATGCTCAGTTCCTGCAAAAGCAGCAACTGACTGGACCGTACACGGTCAGTTTGATCGCGCCCGGTTCAATTCTGCCTGCTCTTTTTGCGTCCCCTGCAGGCGTACCAACAGGAAATGAGCACCATTACAATGACGCTGATAATCACAAAGGCGATTTCCGCCCCTTCCGTTTCGGAAGGCGATAGATGAAACAACGACGAGCATACAATTGCAGCGCAAAAGGCAAACACTGCCGCCACAATCTGTCTGACGTATAACGGCTCCCGTTCTCTATCCGATGGCGCAAGAAAAAACGCCGCCACGACAACAATCACCATGAGCAGGCCGATAAACCAGGCCCAGATATCCATTATTCTATTCCTAAATAATTGACTAGTCAAAGACATTATACGGGATAGATAAACACGCCGTCTGCATTACGCTACACAGACGGTCGAAACAACGTAAAGTGATGATGTATCGTGGAAAAGGTCGCGACGACTTATTATTTATTGTTTGAGATTCAAGCCCAATTGCTCAATAGTCGCCTTTTCGTTCTTCATGGCAGCCGCTGCAAACGCTTGAAAATCCGCAGAACTTCTGTATTCAGGCGTCATATCAAACTGCGCCAGCATTTTTTTGAAGTCTTCTTTTCCCATTGCCTCTTTGAAGGCATCGTGCAATTTGCGCACAATCGCCGGGTCGGTACCCTTGGGTGCCACCAATCCCCAGGGTGAGCTTTGGACAATATCAATTCCCAGTTCCCTCAATGTGGGTATCTGCGGAAAACGCGGCATGCGTTCCTGCCCCCACACGGTCAGCACTCGCAATTTCCCCGTTTGCACCAGTGGCACGAAAGCCGAGGTTTCGGCTGCACTGTCGACCTGCCCCGCCATCAGTGCCTGCAGGGACTCTCCAGACCCTTTATAGGGAATGTGATTGAACTTGACGCCAAATTTCATTGCCACCCGCTCCATGGTCAGATGGTTGGTGGTTGCAACCCCGGGCGTCCCGTAGGTCACCACTCCCGGATGCTGTTTTGCATAGGCGATCATGTCATTCATGGTTTTGAAGGGTGAGGACGCGGGCACGACAACACCAAAGGCATACCCGGTAATGCCGATGACATAGGTCAGGTCGCTTGATGGATCCCAATTGATTTTCATTGTGTACGGCATGCGATAGACACCGGCCACTGCGACTGCCAGCGTGTAGCCATCGGGCTTCATGGAGTAGACGGTTTGCGTGGCCAGCGTGCCTCCAGCGCCGGGGCGATAATCAATAATCACCGGTTGCTTGAGGGACTCCGATACATGTTTGGCGAGTACCCGCATGGGACCATCAGTCGATCCGCCCGCGGCAAATGGCAACAGAATGCGAATCGGCCGATCCGGATAATGCTCAGCTGCCTGCTGCGCCGATGCGGCTATCGGAAAAAATGAAAAAGGTGTCATAAGCACGAGCAACAATGCTACGTTGCACGCGCCCTGCATTAATCTGTTAAAGCATTCTCTTATTACGTTCACGGCTGCCTCCTTGTGTATTGTGACGTCGGGCCATTCTGTACTATTATTCCCGTTCATCACAGCCCGAAAACCGCGATGCAGTATTGATATAACGAGACAGGAGATAAACCATGAACAAAATGCGCAATGAGGACGATGACGACAGCCAGGAGAATCGTGATCGCCATTTTGTGACTGCCCTGGCCCGCGGACTGGCCATCCTGAAGTGCTTTCGCTCGGGCGAAGAGCTCCTTGGCAACCAGGAACTTGCGCTGCGCTGCGACCTGCCCAAGTCCACGGTAACCCGGCTGACCTACACGCTTTCCAAACTGGGCTACCTGCATAAATCCGGCCAGCAACCGCGATACCGGCTGGGCATGAAGACGCTCACACTGGGCGGGACCACTCTGGCTCGCCTGAATGTCAAGCAAATCAGCCAGCCCGTGATGCGTCAGTTGTCAGAAGAGACAGAGAGTCTTATTTCACTTGGCATTCGCGATGACATGAGCATGCACTACATCGAGAGTTACCGCGGTAATGCACTGATTACCCTGAATCTGGGCATTGGATCGCGCATTCCAATTGCGCCCACGGCGATGGGCAAGGCTTATCTGGCACTGGCCGATGCAACTGAGCGCCGTGCGCTGGAAGATCGCATCCGCTCGTTTGACACCTTTTCCTGGCCGCGACTGAAACAGGGCATTGAACAGGGTCGCCAGGATTACCTGACGCTCGGATGTGTCCGCTCTTTTGGTGACTGGCATAAAGAGATCAACGGACTGGCCGTTCCGCTTTCGTTCAGCAGCGGCATGCCGATTATGGTGCTGACCTCTGCCGGGCCGGCCGGCCATATGACGCAGGATCGCCTGATGCGCCAGGTCAGACCCAAACTGTTGACCGCAGCGGCCGAGATCGTGAAAAAAGTAAACGCAGACGCGGTCGCTTAAGCGACTTGGCGTCACCTGCTGACGCTTTCAATACTGCATTGCAGTTTTCCATTTGCCTGATTCGTCTTTCCCGTATTTCGCATTGACGTTATTTGCTCTACCATTAATCTACAGTCGTAAGCAAAAAACAAATTATGTGGAGATCATGACGTGAGCTGGAGACCCGACACCAGGCAACTGACTCGCATTCATCAGATTGTGGATGAATGGGCCGTTCGCACCCCGAACGCAGCGGCGCTGCGTGACCGCTATGCCAATATCAGTTATGGTGAACTGACTGCGTTTTCCGAAAAACTGGCAGATGAACTGTCCCAAAGGGGTGTGCGCGGCGGAGATCGCATTCTGATCGTCGGAGAAAACTGCGTATCGGCGTGCATCATCGTGATGGCTATCAGCCGGCTTGATGCCTGGTCCAGCTTTGTCAACGCCCGGCTGTCACCCCGGGAAATCGACAGCATCATCGAGCATGCCACGCCCAGGCTGACACTTTACACGTGTCATGTCTCTGAAAACGCCAAGGCGCATTCGGCGCGCCACCAGGCTGCGCCGCTCCCTATGCCGGCGCTTGGCGATATTCACATCGGCGTTTGCAATCAATCAACGGTACCCGAAACCGTATATGAAGGAGCTGAGCAACAGGTCGCCGCGATGGTATACACATCCGGCACATCAGGCTCTCCAAAAGGCGTCATGCTGACACACGCCGGTCTTTTGTTTGCCGCACGCCAGGCCTGCACATCGCGCTGCATGAACCCCGGCGACCTGCTCTATGGCGTGCTGCCCATGGCGCATGTTGTCGGGCTGGTGACACAGTTTCTGGGGGCCATGCTGGGCGGCGCAGCTGTATTGCTGGAGGCCCGGTTTTCTGCAAGCCAGGCGCTGCACATTCTTCTTAATGAAAAGGTCAGTTTATTTGTCGGTGTACCCGCCATGTACGCCAGATTGCTGGAGCAGGTTCAAAAAGAACCATTAAGTACCCGACAACATGCCTTGAGATGCATAGGAACATCCGGGGCCCCTCTCACGTCCAAGCTTAAAAAAGAAGTCGAAAATTTGTTCGGTCTGCCGTTAAACAATGGATACGGGCTGACGGAAACGTCGCCGACCGTTGCCCAAACCCATATTGATCAGGTCCGGCACGACTGCTCCGTCGGCTTTCCGATCCCCGGCATAGAAATCAGCATCGTCGATGCTGACAGCAAACCGGTACCGCAGGGTGAAGTGGGTACGTTGCGTATCCGCGGCCCCAATGTCATGAAAGGCTACTACCGCAACCCCGAGCTGACACGCGAGGCCATCTCGCCAGAAGGCTGGTTCAATTCCGGCGATATGGTCCGGCAGGATCCCGACGGTGCGCTGCATATTGTCGGACGCAGCAAGGAACTCATCATTCGATCGGGCTTTAATGTGTATCCACTTGAAGTCGAACAGGTTATCAACAGCCATTCGTGCGTGGTGCAGTCTGCCGTTGTAGGAAGAACCGTTGAGCATAATGAGGAAGTCGTAGCATTTATCGAACTGAACCGGCCTGCGCAAGCCACCGACGAAGCCGATTTTCGCGAATATCTGCGTGAGCGGCTCTCGCCCTACAAATTGCCTGCGGAGATCCGGTTTCTCGAGGCGCTGCCCACCGCACCCACAGGAAAGATACTCAAAAATGCACTTAAACAGCTTGCCGCACAGTCTTTCGACCACGCACAGGCAAGCCCGACGAACTAATTGCCTCTTCATTATCAGGACCCATTCTTATGACACTGCCTGCTGCCCTGCAAGACAAGCTTGCTTTGCCCGTTATCGGCTCCCCTCTTTTTATTATTTCCAATCCAGCCCTGGTCATTGCGCAGTGCCTGTCGGGCATTATTGGTTCCATGCCCGCGCTCAACGCCAGACCCCAGGCGCAACTGGACGAATGGCTGGAGCAGATTACGACCACACTGGATCAGGCGCGTCAGGACATGCCGCAAAAACGCATCGCCCCGTTTGCAATCAACCAGATCATCCACGGCTCAAATGACCGGCTTGACCAGGATATGGATTCCTGCATTCGCTATCGCGTGCCGGTCATCATTACGAGTCTGTCTGCACCCACTGATTTTGTGGCGCCGATTCATGAATACGGCGGGCTGGTTTTTCATGATGTCACCAATATCCGGCACGCTGAAAAAGCCCTGGAAGCCGGCGTTGACGGGCTGATTCTGGTATGCGCCGGCGCGGGCGGCCACGCAGGCACCCTGAGTCCATTCGCCCTGATCAGCGAAGTCAGACGGTTTTTCGACGGCCCGATTGCCCTGTCCGGCGCCATGACGTCGGGCGCGCACATCGCCGCCGCCAGGGCGATGGGCGCCGACCTGGCCTATATGGGCACCCGTTTCATAGCTACCGAGGAGGCCAACGCCCAAACCGAATACAAGCAAATGCTGGTGGATAGTGACGCCTCTGAAATCGTATATACCCCGCTCTTTACTGGCGTTCATGGCAATTATCTGGCTCGCAGCATTACCGCTGCCGGCCTGGATGCGAAAAATCTGCCAAACGCAGATAAAAGCAGCATGGACTTTGGTTCAAAACGCATCAAACCCTGGAAAGACGTTTGGGGTGCAGGCCAGGGCGTGGGCAATATCCAGTCGGTCCTGCCCGCAGGAGAACTTATCGCGCAGTTGGCCACGGAATATCACAGCACACTGGCACAACTTGGGCACTAATCCATAACACAACAACATACAGGAGTCATTTCATGGACAATAAAAAAGCGATTCTCGTCATCGGCGCAGGAGACGCGACCGGTGGCGCCATCGCCAGGCGTTTTGCACGCGAGGGGTACATCGCCTGCGTAACCCGCCGGCACGCAGACAAACTGGAACCGCTGGTCAATCAAATTATCGCCGAAGGCGGTCAGGCACACGGCTTCGGCAGCGACGCCCGCAAGGAAGACCAGATGATCGAGCTGGTCAACCAGATTGAAAGCACCATCGCCCCCATCGAAGTGGCCGTTTTCAATATCGGTGCCAATGTCCAGTTCAGTATTACCGACACCACTGCCCGCGTTTATTCGAAAGTCTGGGAAATGGCCTGCTTTGCAGGATTCCTGATGGGACGCGAAACGGCACGCGTTATGCTACCCCGCGAACGCGGCACGATTATTTTTACCGGCGCCACAGCCAGCCTGCGAGGACGAGCCAATTATGCCGCCTTTGCCGGCGCAAAACATGGATTGCGCGCACTTGCCCAAAGTATGGCGCGCGAATTGTGGCCCAAGGGCATTCATGTTGCCCATCCGATCATCGACGGCGCCATCGATACCGAATTTATCCGCGAGACCTTTCCACAGCGCTACGCCCTGAAAGACCAGGACGGCATTGTCGACCCGGAAAGCATTGCCGAAGCATACTGGCAGATTCACCAGCAGCCGCGCAATGCCTGGACGCATGAGACCGAATTGCGTCCCTGGATGGAAGCCTGGTAACTCTGGCAACCCGATTCGTTTTGCGCATCCGGGCAACCGGATGCCAACCTCGTCAACCCACTATTGAGCCCGTCATCATGACTATTTCTGTTGATTTTCTATTCGATTTTGGTAGCCCGAACGCCTATTTCAGCCATGAAGTCATTCCCGACATCGAGGCCCGGACCGGCACAACTTTCCGCTATGTGCCTATTTTGCTTGGCGGATTGTTCAAACTGACTAACAATCAGTCGCCGGCAGATGCGTTTGCGCATATTGCCAACAAACGTGCTTATGATGCGCTGGAAGTGCAACGTTTCATCCAAAAACACAATTTGACAAAATACCGTCGCAACCCTTACTGGCCGGTAAACACGCTCAAAATCATGCGTGGCGCAGTGGCAGCAGAAAAACTGGGGGTATTCGAGACTTATGTCAACGCCGTATTTTCCGCTATGTGGGAACAGGAACTGGATATGGCCAATGCAGACGTCATTGTGCAGGCGCTTGACACGGCCGGGCTCAATGGCGCGCAGATTCTGGAGCAATCCCAGCAGGCAGATGTCAAGCAGGCGCTGATTGACAATACCCAGCATGCATGTGACCGCGGCGCTTTCGGATCGCCAACCTTTTTTGTCGGAAACGATATTTACTTTGGCAAAGACAGACTGGCCGACGTTGAGTCAAAAATTATGGAGACGATCAAACCAGGGGCTTAATCGTTCCGGCTCTTAGTGTCCTTGTACGGCAAACAATTGGTTTGACCCGAACTGCAAATAACAGCCCGAGCAAAGCCGCTTACCGCAACTGCCATAAAGCATAAAAATCTTGACACGATTGCCATTTAAATATAAATTTCAAATTATTATTTGAAATTTATATTTAAATACTTGCATGTCGACTAAAGACAAAATCACAGCCAGCGCCCTTTCGCTTTTCGCGACAAGGGGCTTTGACGCAACCACGCTAAAAGACATCACAACACTTGCTGATGTGAATGTCGCCGCGATCCATTACCACTTCGGCACAAAAGAAGATCTGATCCGGGTCGTGCTCGAATCGGTCGCCCAGCCCGTCAACATGTTGCGCACACAGGCGCTGGAAAAGCTGTCTGGTGAAGGAGCGCTGACACTGGAGCGAATCGTTGAGGCACTGGTGGCGCCGCCCATCAGGCATAGTCTGCAAACGACGGGCGATAGCCGATTGCTGATCAGGTTGTTGATGCAGGCCCGGGCCCTGCCTCAGGAGGCAACGAACGCCGCCATTTTCGAACAATACGATGCCATGGCACTGCTTTTCGTTGATGCCTTTATGAAAGCCTCACCGGGCTTGAACCGTGCAGAAGCCTTCTGGCGTTATTCATTCACCATCGGCGCGATGATGTACATCATCAGCGACGGGGATAAAAACTATCATCGTTTGAATAGACTATCGGACGGGCTCTGCGACACAGATGATCCCGACGTTATTGTTAAACAGTTGGTCGCATTCATTGTCGCGGGATTTTCTGCGCCCAACGTATCAACGCCGGCTCACTGAGCAAAAGGAAACACATGACCCGTAAAATCATCGACCTGTCGGTCACGCTTGAGGACAAACCCACCTCACCCGCCCATCACCAGCCCAAGATCGACTACGTCAATCACGACGATTCGTGGGAATTGTTTGGACGACTCCTGCCGGGCGTCACCCCTGATGATATGCCAGATCAAAAAGCCTGGGCGGTGGAAAAAGTATCACTCTCCACCCACGCTGGCACGCATATGGATGCGCCCTGGCATTATCACCCCACGACCAATCACGCCCTGACCGAAGGTGGGGAGCCGGCGCCCGGTATCGACCAGGTGCCACTGGACTGGTGTCTGAAACCCGGTGTGAAGCTGGATTTTCGCCACTTCGACGCCGGTTACGTGGTCACACCGCAAGACATACAAAACGAACTCGAACGGATCAACTATACGCTCAAGCCATTGGACATCGTGGTAGCCAATACCCGTGCAGGCGCACGACAGGGGCAGGCGGATTATTGGGAAAGCGCGTGTGGTTTCGGTCGCGATGCAACGCTATGGATGCTGGAGCAAGGCGTGCGTATCGTCGGCACCGATTCGTACAGCTGGGACCCGGCCTTCAAGTATGTCATTGAGCGCTTTAAGCAAAACAAGGATCCGCGCATTCTCTGGGAAGGCCACAAGGCCGGCCGGGATATTGGTTATTTTCAGATGGAAAAACTGACCAATCTGGATCAGTTGCCGTCGCACGGATTCACAATCAGCTGTTTTCCGATAAAAATCAAGGACGCCTCGGCAGGCTGGTGCAGAACTGTCGCGATTCTTGATTAACAACGCCGGTCCCATTCCTTCACAACCACCGAGACAATGGCTATCATTATGCCCTTCAATAAACACACACAATTTGCAAAAGAAAAGATTGGCCGCATTACAACACGCATAGCCGGGGCGGCGCTCGCATCAATCATACTGCCTCTTGCTGCGACAACTGCATCCGCTGCTTATCCCGAAAGACCGATAGAGCTGGTCGTGCCATTCCCGCCAGGCGGCATTGTCGACGTTGTCACCCGTACCATGGCGCGCCAATTAAGTGATACATTGAAGCAACCATTAGTGGTGGTGAACAAAGCGGGGGCAGGCGGCTCTATCGGTGCGGCACAGGTTGCCAGATCGAAACCGGACGGTTACACGCTGCTGATGGCCTTTGATACGCATGCCATCAACCCGCTTTTATATAAATTGCCATTTGACTCCGACAAGGATTTGATGCCGATTTCTCTGATCGGCACCTCTGCTTTGGTTCTCGCCGTGCCTGCCTCAGTTCCGGTCAATAGCGTTCCCGAACTTGTCGAGTTGGCCAAACGAGATCCTGGTGCCCTGAACTATGCATCAACCGGTGCGGGCAGTTCCAATCAGCTCGCTGCGGAACTGTTCAAATCCACAACGGGTGCCGATCTCACCCATATCCCATACAAAGGTGGTGCGCCTGCCATTGCAGACTTACTGGCGGGGCGGGTTCAAGTGATGTTTGTCAGTGCCAGCTCTGTGCTTGCGCACATTCACGCCGGCAAACTCAAGGCGCTCGCTGTTACAACCAAACATGAGATCCCCCAGTTACCGAATGTGCCCTCCCTCACTCAGTACTATCCATCTTTCGAGGCCCAGTCCTGGATCGGTGTGCTCGCGCCAGCCGGTACACCGCAAGATATCATTTCGCGTTTGAATAAAGATATCCATAACATTCTGAAAAACGCCGAGATGACTTCATTTTTTCACAAACAGGCTATCCAGCCATCGCCATCTTCACCAGAAGCATTTGGCAAGTTCATGCTGGATCAGACGCAAAAATGGGAGAGTGTCATCAAGCAGGCCGATATCAAGGTCGAGTAGCCTGCTGCGCATCGCTATCGGCTAACATCATTGTGGAGAGGAACGTTTGCGCGCGCTCCCCACATATCAGATGCGAGAAATATGTCTTCGTTTAAAGCCCCGTTCGTTGCCGGGGATGCGAACTTCGTAGTAGCATTGACGCCTCAATATTTGTGATATTCAATGAATTTGAAAGAACGGAACATGAACGTCAATATAAATGCGGTCTCCGACAGTGAGGTCGGGCTTGCTGGTACGAATCAGGAATCCTCAAGCCTGACCGAAACCCTGTTCGGCGCCGACACGCTGTCAATTCGGCAACGGGTCGAAGCAAGCCGCAGCACATTTCTCAATAGCACCGATGCGACCGATGACATGCCCATTGAGAACATCCGTGACAAGTTCATGGCGCTGGATATCCCCTCGCAGGGCAGCAATGTAGACGCTTATCTGGACAAGCTCGATCAGGACGTGCTGCCGCACTGTTCTCATCTGGCGTCGCCCAGGTATATGGGCCATATGACATCGCCGATCCCCAGTTTTTTACCCGAAATCGGTCGCCTGGTTCAGACTTTGAACCAGAACGTTGTCAAGATGGAAACCAGCCGCAGCCTGACGTTCCTTGAACGCCAGGTCATTGGCATGCTGCACCGGGAAATCTTCCGTTTCGATCATGAGTTTTACCAAAGCCATTTGCAAAGCATTTCCGAGGCGCTGGGCATTTTCACCAGCGGCGGCACGCTTGCCAACATCGGTGCCCTCTGGACGGCCTGGCGCAGAGCCCAGGACCGACATCCGGCACAAATGCAACAGTCAGTCGGCACGCTGAATAAGCCCGTGATCATCGGCTCGGAATTGCTGCATTATTCTTTTGACAAGGGTGCGCATCTGCTTGGTGCGCACTTGCATAAAGTGCCGGTCAATGATCGGTTCCAGATTGATCTGGATGCGCTGCGCGAGGCAATTGAACAGTTCAGACAGGCAGGGCAACCTATTATTTGCATCGTTGCCATTGCCGGCACTACCGACTACGGTAGCGTGGATGACCTGCGAGCCATCTGCGAGTTGGCGCATGATGTTGAGGCGCATGTGCACGTTGACGCTGCATGGGGTGGCGGATTGATTCTGAGCGAGCGCAACCGGTCGTTGCTGGACGGCATTGAGCTTGCCGATACGGTCACGATTGACGGTCACAAACAGCTTATGCTGCCGCTGGGCTGTGGTCTGCTGTTTTTTCGTGATCCGACATTCTCGCAGGCAACTGTCCATCATGCCCCCTACGCAGTACGCGCCACTTCCTATGACCAGGGCCGCTTTACGCTTGAAGGGTCGCGCCCAGTCAACGCATTATATTTACACGCCGCACTGCATATCATCGGCAAGCAAGGCTACGATGACCTTTATACCGAAAGTCTGGGACGTGCCCGCTATATGGCACAAGCCATCGATGCGCGTGCAGAATTTGAACTGATTGCGCCGCCATCAATGAATATTTTGGCATACCGCTATATACCACAAGCGTATCGCGGCAAGCCGCTCGATGAGCAGGATAATAATCACATCAGCCAGTTCAATATCGCTCTGCAAAAAGCGCAGAGACAGAAAGGAGACAGCTTCGTTTCCCGCACATTCCGGCCCATCAAACGCTATCAGAACCAGTCCCTGGCCCTTTTACGGGCCGTGCTGCTCAATCCGTTGACCAAACATGACGATATTGATTTCCTGCTGAATGACCAGATCCAGATCGCCCGCTCGCTTGAGGCCGCGGGTTAAATTCGCGGGCACAGTGAATCACCGATCATGCACAGCAAAACAGAGGCTTGCGTCAGCCAAGCTATCGTTGTATTTCCCCGGAAATTTCCACGCGCTTGACCTCTGAAAAATAGATGATGATCAGCGATACCCACACCACGCCGTAAAGCAGCATGAAGCAGCTGGAGCGGACAGGAAGAATCTCTGCCAATATGCCGAACATGATGGGCAACAGGAATCCTGCCAGGCCACCCGCCAATCCGACAATGCCGGTCACCGTACCCATATTGTCCGGAAAATCGTCCGCCACATATTTGAAGGTGGAGGCCATGCCGAAGGCAAAGACGGCACCCAGCACGAACAAAATGCCGACAAAAAGCCAGATAGGCATATACAAATGAAAAGACGACGATCCGTCCAGAGTTTTAATGGTTAACTGCGTGTCGGGGTAAGAAAGCAGGAACAGACAGATCCACGCAACCCACAGGCACCACCAGGTAACATTGTGTGCGCCGAACCGGTCCGCCAGCCCGCCGCCGACTGCGCGCAAGATTGCACCAGGCAAGGAGAACCCGGCGGCCAGGGCCGCGGCGGCAACCAGGCTCAGTCCATATTCGGCCTGAAAATACTGGGGGATCCACAAGGAGAGTGCGGTAAACCCGCCAAACGTAATCGAATAGTATTGACAATATCGCCAGACTTTGGGATTTCTGAGCACGTTGAACTGGTCGGCAAAGCGACCGCTAGTCTTGCCTGCGCCAGGATCGGGCGCAGAGACAAACCAGAAACCCACTGCCGTGATCAATAACACGACCGCGTAGATTTTGGGTACGGCGCGCCAGCCGAAACTTTCAAGCAATATCGGCGTCAGGAAAAGGTTGACTGCCGCGCCCACCGTGCCCGCTCCAAAAAAACCCATGGCGAAGCCTTTTCTTTCGGCGGAAAAGAAGCGGGCGACATAGGGCGTGCCGATGGCAAAAGAAGCTCCCACCAATCCCAGGAACAAGCCGATGACCAGGAAATGCCAAAGCTGCTGGGAATAACTGACCAGATAGACGGGAATGGAACAGCCTGCCAGCAGGATCGTCATCATGACCCGCCCGCCGAAACGATCGGTCCAGATCCCCAGTGGCAAGCGGAAAAGCGCCCCCGTCAGCACAGGCGTCGATGTCAACAGCCCGAATTCGAAGGCGTTCAGCCCAAGCTCCTGGCGGATCTGAATGCCCAGCACACCGAACATCATCCAAACAACAAAGCAAACCATAAAGGCAAAGGTGCTGCTGTACAAAACAGCATACGCTTTGGGATTGTCGGTTGTCATCATGGGTCTCTCTTGTGACGGTCAGAAAAATTATTGCAGCAGCGGTGAATCGGCTCCTTCGATATCCAGCCCCTTGATATTGGCCTGCCCTGCCAGCAATTGAAGATACTGGGATGTCGCGCGCCGCCGGCTGGACTGACTGAGCCAGTCTGCGATACGCGCATGCACCGACTCAAACGGCATTACGCTTCCTTCCTGCTTGTCACCGGTACGGACAATATGGAATCCATGACGGGTGTCGACCAGTCGATTCAATAACGTGTGGGGCGCCATCGCAAAAACGGCCTTTTCAAATTCGGGCAACGTATCGCCACGCAAAACGATGCCGAGCGCCCCGCCCTTGGCTGAGGATGGACAATTGGAATACTGTCGCGCATAGTCGGCAAAAGCGTCCGGCCCGGCCTGGTAAAGCGTGTTGAGAATGTCGCCCGCATAGGTTCGCAGCCGTTTTGCATCAATGCGGGGGGTCAGCTGGAACAGAATATGCCAGACCTCAATGCTGTCGTTGTAAACAAACTGGTTTTTGTGCAGCTCGTAATAGCGCAGGCACGCAGAGGCATCCGGTTCCGGCGTGATGACTTCCGCATCCAAAACCGCCTGCGTCAAGACTTCGGTGTCCGTCTCGTGGATACCAAGCGAAAGCGCCCGCTGGCGCAGCAGTTCCCGAAACACCAATTCATGGCTGGCGCTTTTGACCGGATCCCGTTGCCCGTCATGCCGGGGCAATTCATCGGCCAGTGCTGCTTCGTCGATACTGACGCCGTTCACTTGAATCATGATGTCCTCCTCTTCACCGTGAACGCACCAGCTGCCACGCACGCGTCAGGTACGTCACTGATGCAAATCCGCTCCAGACGTGAACCAGCCGCGTGAATGGAAAAATCAGAAACAGCGTCATTCCCAGTATCATATGAGCCTGATACACCCAGGGCGCGCCCAGCAGAACCTCTGCAGCGCCTGCACGGAAGGTGACAATCCGCTGCGCCCACTCGCCCAGCATCAGCATGACCGTGCCGTCTTTGTGGTGCACTGATGTAAAAATCGACAACAACCCCAACAACAGCACAATCAGAATCCAGAATAAGGTCAGCCAGTCACTGAATCTGGATGTCGCCACCAGCCGGGGCTCGGATACGCGTCTGTAGATCAGCAGCACCAGCCCGATCAGACAGACCAGCCCCAGCGCAGCCCCGACGACAACGGCCATCATCTGCTTGGCTTGCGTCGATAAACCGAGGGCATGATAAACCGCTGGCGGCGTGAGCAGTCCGAAAAGATGAGTAAAGAAAAGCGCAATAATCCCTCCGTGAAACAGGATACTGCCCAGCCGTAGCGTGCTGCGTTTGAGCAGCTGGCTTGAATCGCTTTTCCAGGTGTATTGACCGCGTTCAAATCGCATCAGGCTGCCCAGCAGGAATACGGCCAGCGCAATATACGGGTAGATTGCGAAAAAGAAATGATGTAAATAGGCATCCATTTTAAGCGCTCCCTATTTATCCGTTGCGACAATTGGATCGGTCTTTTTGCGGGGATCCGTTTGGTAAAACGTAATGGGGTGATCCGCCGCTGGCCTGCGCGCAAGAACGGGTTCAGTGCCGTCTGCATTCGGTCCGAACGTAACCATAGTCTCTTCCATCGCCCCCTCGGGCGGTTCGGGCAGCACCTCGGGCACGACTGTCGTCATGCCACGCAACGCCGTAAATATCACGGCATACGGACTATGCACCCTGGCCAGCTTTTCCTCGATGCGGGAAAAAATGTGAATGGCGTCGCCCAGCAGGCCTGCTGCCTTGTCTGCCGGTATCTGCGACAAAAATTCAAGAAACAGGGGAATGTAGTCCGGCAACTCGGTCGTATCCGGCAGCAAGCCATGCTCGATATACTCATTGCGTAAATCCACCATGGCCTGTCCTCGGTCCCGTGACTCGCCGTGGATGTGCTCAAACAAATGCAAAGAATGGCTGGGCTTGCGATCGAACGTATCAACGTATTGCTCTTGCAGCTCAATCAGGTCGGTGCTATTGTCAAAAAGCGCGAACACCGGCCAGAGCAGCCTGGATTGTTCTTCGCTCAATAGCGACTTCAACTGCGGCATTGCGTCAACCAGTTCTTCGTCGGGATAACTCAACATTGCCGAGAGCACCGCATAGAGCACACGTGGTTGAAGCGCTTCCCCTGCGGACGCAGCAGCAGATGCCGGCTTCATGACGTTTCTCCTGTCGGAGCAGTCCGGTTTCGCTGCAGGTCCATGAACACCACCTGTTGCGCGTCGCCCTTCGGTTTTTTGCCGAACAAACTGCCTTTGGACGCGCCCCCCGAACAGCCGTCGCCAAAAGAAAACCCACAGCCTCCTTTCATGTCGAAGGCGTCCTCGGCATATTCGCGATGCGAGGTCGGAATCACAAACCGATCCTCGTAATTGGCAATAGCCAGGTATCGGTACATTTCCTCTACCTGTGGCAATGTGAGCCCGACCTGTTGCAAAATGTCGGGCCGCTCTTCACCGTCGACTGTTCTGGCGCGCATAAAGGCACGCATGGCCAGTAGACGCTCCAGGGCCAGCGCCACCGGCGCCTCGTCTCCCGCCGTCAGCATATTGGCCAGATAACGCAGGGGTATCCGCAAGGATCTGATGTCCGGCAAGGCGCCGAAGCTGCCGATATCACCGCTATTGGCGGCGGACTGGATAGGCGATAAGGGCGGGACATACCAGACCATGGGCAGTGTCCGGTACTCCGGATGCAAGGGGAAGGCAATCCGCCACTCGACCGCCATTTTGTAGGTCGGCGATCGCTGCGCCGCATCCAGCCAGCCCTGCGGCACGCCGTCGGCCAGGGCCTGGGCAATGACGGCAGGATCGTCGGGGTCCAGAAATACGTCCAGTTGCGCTTCATACAGTGCCGCCTCGTCCTGTACCGATGCGGCGTGCTCGATGCGATCAGCGTCGTAAAGCAGTACGCCCAGATAGCGGATCCGCCCCACACAGGTTTCCGAACAGACCGTGGGCTGCCCCGCCTCGATACGTGGATAACAAAATATGCATTTTTCCGCTTTACCGCTATTCCAGTTGTAATAGATTTTCTTGTAAGGACAGCCGGACACGCACATGCGCCAGCCTCGGCATTTGTCCTGGTCGATCAGGACGATGCCGTCCTCTTCGCGTTTGTAGATGGACCCTGACGGACAGCTGGCGACGCAACTGGGGTTCAGACAATGTTCACACAATCTGGGCAGATACATCATGAAGGTATTTTCAAACTGCCCATAGATATCTTTCTGAATATCCTCGAAATTGTAATCGGCCGATCGTTTCGAAAACTCGCCGCCCAGGATCTCCTCCCAGTTGGGACCCCATTCGATTTTTTCCATGGTCTTGCCTGTAATCAAAGACCGGGGCCGAGCCGTGGGCGTGGCCTTTGACTCCGGTGCGGATTGCAGGTGGTCATAATCAAATGTAAAGGGTTCGTAATAGTCGTCAATTTCCGGCAAATTCGGATTGGCGAAAATATTTGCCAGTAGCTTAAGCTTGCCTCCCTGGCGTGGCTCAATCCGTCCGTTTGCATTGCGCTTCCAGCCACCGTTCCAGTGTTTCTGGTTCTCCCAGTCCTTGGGATAACCAATGCCCGGCTTGGTTTCCACGTTATTGAACCACGCGTACTCCATACCGTCGCGCGAGGTCCAGACGTTCTTACAGGTGACCGAACAGGTGTGACAGCCGATACATTTGTCCAGATTCAGGACCATCGCTATTTGCGCGCGTACTTTCATTGTCCTCTCCTCCCGCTAGGGCTTTGCCGTGGCTGAATCCCGCAGGGGCGATTCGAGCCAGTCTATTTTCGACATTTTGCGTACGATCACGAACTCGTCGCGATTGGATCCCACGGTCCCGTAATAATTCAAACCATAAGACAGTTGGGCATATCCGCCGATCATGTGCGTGGGCTTGATGACCGTTCTGGTCACCGAATTGTGAATACCGCCCCGGGCCCCGGTAATTTCCGAACCTGGCATGTTCACGATTTTCTCTTGCGCGTGGTACATCATGGTCATGCCTTCCGGCACCCGCTGGCTGACCACCGCACGCGCCACCAGTGCGCCATTCACATTGAACGCCTCGATCCAGTCATTATCGGCAATGCCAGCTTTCGCCGCGTCCTTTTCCGATATCCAGACAATGGGACCGCCACGCGACAGCGTCAGCATGATCAGGTTGTCTGTATAGGTGGAGTGAATGCCCCATTTCTGGTGAGGCGTGATGAAATTGAGCAGCAAATGCGGATTGCCGTTGCCGCGCGATTGCAACAGGGGCGTGATGGATTTGGTGTCGACCGGCGGCCGGTAAACACATAACGCCTCGCCGAATGCGCGCATCCACGTATGGTCCTGGTAAAGCTGCTGGCGTCCGGTCAGGGTGCGCCACGGAATCAGCTCATGCACGTTGGTATAACCGGCGCTATAGCTGACGTGGTCAGACTCGAGCCCGGACCAGGTAGGAGAGGAGATAATCTTGCGCGGCTGGGCCTGCAAATCGCGGTAGCGGATTTTCTCATGCTCGCGCGGCTTGGCCAGGTGCGAATGATCCCGTCCCGTGAAGGCGGACAGGGCGTCCCAGGCCTTGACCGACACTTCGCCATTGGTTTCGGGCGCCAGCATCAGAATCGTCTCGGCAGCGTCGATATCGGTGTCCAGCCGCGGACGGCCGTAACTGATGCCCTCCTCGGTCACCGCCTGGTTCAACTGCGCCAGCAGCTCGCATTCTTCTTGCGCCGGCCACGCGATGCCTTTTCCGCCGACGCCCAGTTTGGAGGTCAACGGTCCGAGTGAAGTGAATTGCTTGTAAAGCGCCGGGTAATCGCGTTCGACAATATTGAACGATGGCATTGTTTTGCCCGGGATCATCGGCCCGCCATCACGTTTCCAATCCTGTACACCGAAAGGATCGCCCAGCTCGGCAGCACTGTCATGCTGCAACGGCGTCAGGACAAGATCCTTGACGGCAGGCAGTTCAGTGCTGGCGATATCGGAAAATGCCTTGGCAATACCTTTATAAATTTCCCAATCACTGCGAGACTCCCATACCGGGTCTACGGCAGCCGACAGCGGGTGAATAAACGGATGCATATCCGAGGTGTTCAAATCACTTTTTTCGTACCAGGTCGCGGTGGGAAGGACCACATCGGAATACACACAGGTCGTCGACATTCGAAAATCCAGTGTGACCAGCAGGTCCAGTTTGCCTTGCGGCGCCTGCTCGTGCCAGACGACGTCAAGAGGTTTGGCCTGCCCGTCCTCGCCCAGTTCCTTACCCTGTATGCCGTGCTCGGTGCCCAGCAAATGCTTAAGGAAATATTCATGGCCCTTGCCCGATGAGCCGAGCAGATTGGAGCGCCAGATAAACATATTGCGCGGGAAATTGTCCGGGTGGTCGGGATCCTCGCAAGACAGTCTGAGTTTGCCGCTCTTCAGGCCCTGGACGGCATACTCGGCGGGGTCCTGCCCCGCCTCCTGGGCCTGCCGCACCACACTCAACGGATTGGTCTGCAGCTGAGGCGCCGATGGTAACCATCCCATGCGCTCGGCCCGCACGTTAAAATCAATCAGACTGCCCTGGTATGCTTGCGGATCGGCCAGCGGCGACAATAACTCAGAGACCTGAAGCTTCTCGTAACGCCACTGATCGGTGTGGGCATAAAAAAAGGAAGTCCCATTCATGTGCCGCGGCGGACGGCACCAGTCCAGGCCGAAGGCCAGCGTACTCCACCCTGTCTGGGGACGCAGTTTTTCCTGTCCGACATAGTGACACCAGCCTCCTCCGGACTTGCCGACACAGCCACACATCACCACCAGATTAATAATGCCTCGGTAGGCCATGTCCATGTGATACCAGTGATTCAGGCCGGCGCCCAGGATCACCATGGACTTGCCTTGTGTCTTATCGGCATTCTCGGCAAACTGCCTGGCGACGGTAATGACATCCTGTCGTTTCACACCTGTAATGCGTTCCTGCCAGGCGGGTGTATAGGGCACGTCATCATCAAACGATGCAGCGACATTATCTCCACCCAGGCACCGGTCGAGCCCGTAGTTTGCCATGAGCAAATCGTAGACCGTCGTCACCAGCACCTCGCCGTCTTTCGCCTGCAGACGGGCGACGCCCATATTCCGCAGCAGGATATTGTCGTGATCGGTGCCCTGGAAAAAGTCGTTTACCTGACTGCCGAAATAAGGAAAGGCGACCGGCACGACCTCATCATGGTCGCCCACGATTGACAGGCGCAGGCGATGCGGCTCGCCCTGATCATCTACGGATTCCAGATTCCATTTCCCCCGGTCCGGTCCATCACTCTGGCCCCAGCGAAAACCGATAGAACCGCGCGGCGTCACGATACGCCGGGTCAATTCGTCATAGGCCACGGTTTTCCAGTCCGGATTGTTTTTCTGGTCCAGCAGGTCCGGGAAATCGGAAGCCCGCAACATGCGGTCGGGCACGTATCGGTCGCTCTGCTTGACCAGGCGGACCAGAAAAGGCATGTCAGAGTATTGCCGGCAATACTCTCGGAAATAGTCGCTTTTCCCTTCTAAATGAAATTCCTTCAGGATCACATGACCCATCGCCAAAGCCAGCGCGGCGTCGGTCCCTTGTTTGGGATGCAGCCAGACATCGCCGAACTTGGCGCCTTCGGCGTAATCCGGAAAAATGGAGACGATTTTCGCGCCCCGATAGCGCGCTTCGACCATGAAGTGGGCATCCGGCGTTCGCGTCTGAGGGACATTGGAACCCCACATGACAATGAAGCCCGAATTGAACCAATCGGCCGATTCAGAGACGTCTGTCTGCTCCCCCCAGGTCTGGGGACTGGACGGGGGCAGGTCGCAATACCAATCATAGAAACTGAGTATGGTTCCGCCCAGCAGGGACAGATACCGGCTGCCTGCGGAAAAAGAAACCATGGACATCGCAGGAATCGGCGAAAAACCCACAATGCGATCGGGCCCGTACCGCTTTATCGTATAGACATTGGCTGCAGCGACAAGCTCATTGGCTTCCGTCCAGGTGCTGCGGACAAAGCCTCCTTTGCCCCGCATTTTTTTATACTCGTATGCGAGCGCCGGCGTGGTGCAGATATGTTCCCACGCGGCAAGGGGGGAGAGCGTTTTACGCAGTTCGCGCCAGATCTTTGCGAGCCGCCCCCGGATCATCGGATACTTGATGCGATTGGCGCTATATAAATACCAGGAGTAGGATGCGCCCCTGGAGCAGCCGCGGGGTTCATGGTTGGGCATGTCCGGCCGCGTTCTGGGATAGTCCGTCTGCTGCGTTTCCCAGGTGACGATGCCACCCTTCACATAGATTTTCCAGGAACAGGATCCGGTGCAGTTGACCCCATGCGTCGAACGAACGATTTTGTCGTGTTGCCATCGATCACGGTACGCCTGTTCCCACGATCGGTCTTCATCTACGACATTTCCGTGCCCGTCTGAAAATGAATTTTTCTTGCGACTGAAATATCTGAGACGATCAATTATGTGACTCACCGCTGTTCCTTTATAGAAGCTAGTGGGAGCCCCTCAGGACAGCCCGATTAGCAGAACCAGAATGTCTTTCTCATAATATGTTTAAAAATAGTACTTGCATTGCCATTGATTAGTCAATGAATCTCGTCTTTTATATTTCATTTGAAATAAACAATATTTTGCTCGGAATAATCGAGGCTCAGAATAACAGGCCATCCCAATGAACAAAATGAATATATTGAATGCAACGATCGTTTCATTTAATATGCATGAATGAAAAATCAGAACTGGCTGTTATTGACATACAAGGTCCCGTCCGAACCCACGACCAAACGCATTGCCTTATGGAGAAAAATCAAAGGCATGGGGGCGATTTATCTGCAAAGCGGCGTCTGTCTGCTGCCCAGGACAGATGAATATCTGCGGCGCATGAAAATGCTGGAACACGATATTGCCGAAATGGGCGGTCACTGCGTCATTCTGCAAACACTGGCGCTGGATGCCGCACAGGAGGCCAAGGTCATTGAACGTTTCAATGCAGATCGCGACGAACAGTATGCGGAGTTTATCGGGCGATGCGATGACTTCGACGCCGAAATTGCCAAGGAAATCACAAAGAAAAAATTCACCTATGCCGAGCTGGAAGAAGAGGACACCGATTTAAAAAAGCTACAGGGCTGGCTGGAGAAAATCAACAAGCTGGACTTCTACGGCGCCACCCGCGCCGCAGAGGCGGCGCAGCGACTGGAGCAATGTCAGGCGTTACTGGACTCCTATGCCAGACAAGTTTTTGAAGCGAATGATGAAAACAACTGAAGACACAACCTCTCAGACAGGCGCCAAGGGCGCTGCTGCCCGCATTCCCAAAAGCGTGTGGGCACTTGGTTTTGTTTCCATGCTGATGGACATTTCCTCGGAAATGATCCACGCGCTGCTCCCGATTTATATGGTGACCGTGCTGGGCACCTCTGTCCTGGCTGTCGGCGTTATCGAAGGGATCGCTGAAGCCACGGCATCCATTACCAAGATTTTCTCAGGCGCGCTAAGCGACCGTCTTGGGAAACGCAAACTGCTGGCCATTGTCGGCTATGGCCTGGCAGCCCTGACCAAACCGGTCTTTCCCCTTGCTGCGGGTGTCGAGGCATTGGTCGGCGCGCGATTTGTTGATCGTATCGGCAAAGGGATCCGGGGTGCGCCACGCGACGCGCTGGTTGCAGATGTGACACCGCCCCATTTGCGCGGCGCCGCCTATGGCTTGCGCCAGACCCTGGACACCTTTGGCGCCTTTGTCGGACCACTATTGGCAATTGCACTCATGTGGCTGACTGCCAGCCACTTCCAGACCGTTTTCTGGATTGCAGTCATTCCCGCCTTTCTGGCTGTCGGCGTACTCATACTTTTCGTCCACGAACCGGCACGACCCAAAAATGTCAGGCCCGTGCGCTCACCGCTGAGCTGGAGCGAATTGAAGCGCCTGGGCAGTCTGTACTGGACGGTCACCGCGCTGGCCGTTGTCTTTACGCTGGCAAGATTCAGTGAAGCCTTTCTCATCTTGCGCGCACAGAATGCCGGGGTACCGTCTCTGTGGGTGCCGGGGGTATTGGTGATTATGGCGCTGTCCTTTTCCCTGTCCGCATACCCGGCGGGTGTCCTGTCTGACCGCCTGGGACGCAAAGGCGTGCTTCTGATCGGCCTGCTGCTGCTGATTGTCGCCAATCTGGTCCTGGGCTACGCGCCCGGCTGGGGCGGCCTGGCAGCAGGCGTCATACTCTGGGGCCTGCATATGGGATTCACACAAGGCGTGTTCGGCGCGCTGATTGCCGATACGGCACCCGCAGAACTCAGAGGAACCGCCTTCGGCATGTTCAACCTGCTGACCGGATGCGCCCTGCTCGTATCAAGCGTGCTGGCCGGCGCCCTTTGGGAGGCGTTTAATTATCAGGCAACGTTTCTGGCAGGCGCGGGATTTGCCTTGCTGACGTTAGTGGGCATGATTGTGCTGAACCCGTTCGGGCGCAAGAATTGGGGCGAATCTTATGACTGACCCTACTTATGACTGCCTCCAATGGGCACTAGCCGCATCCAAAAAAAGCACCGTATATTGAAAATGGCCTCACAGAAGCCTCACCCCGGTATTGCACCAGGGCATGAGCCGCGCTCATCCTATTAGCATTATTGCCTATCGCCAGAGCGGCATAACCACTTGATCTAAATGGCGTCTCCGACAGGAATCGAACCTGTATCAAGAGCTTCGGAAACTCTTATTCTATCCATTGAACTACGGAGACTTCTTAGCAAGTCCGCTATTTTACCCTATTGTGCAGATTCCTGTAAGGGTGTGGCGGTATACTTGCACAGTTATTTCTGCCCTAAAACAGACACTTTCAGCCGGAACAGGCCGTGTTGACGTACAAAACAGGGTGACAATCGTTATAATCCAACATTACTTATTATTTCACTTTCGGGGGGAAAGGGCATGGTCCGGCGGTATGCGAGTCAATTGGCTTCTTTTTTTCCATCATTTAACATTGCAATGACCTGTAGGATGTATCTATGAGCGATCAAACAGAACACCACGAAGACCACGAACATACAAGCCCGATCAAAACGCCCAAGCAACTGATCACTGTCGTCGTCCTCGCGTTCATACTCCCCGTACTTATTATTATCCTGCTGGTCAAAGTAGTCAGCTCAGCCACCACTTCCGGGGCAGGCAGCGACACGCTGACCGAAGAGTCTATTGCCGAACGCATTGCGCCTGTTGCCAAATATAATACCGCCCCTGTGATTGTTGCCGCTGCCGACGCCGGTCCCAAGAAACTCAAAACCGGCGAAGAAGTTTACAAAAGCCTCTGTATGGGCTGTCATGACACCGGCGTATCCGGTGCTCCCAAATTTGGCGATTCCGGTGCCTGGGCACCGCGCTTGAAAGCCGGTCAGGCTGAAGTGGTCAAACTGGCCATTCATGGTCTGAATGCAATGCCTCCTAAAGGCGGCGACCCAAGTCTGAGTGATCTGGAAGTAGAACGTGCTGTTGTCTATATCGCCAACCATTCAGGCGGTTCATTCAAGGAGCCCGCTGCTCCTGCGGGTGAAGGCGCTGCTGCTCCTGCCGAAGGTGCCGCTCCTGCTGAAGGCGCTGCTCCTGCTGAAGGCGCTGCTCCTGCTGAAGGCGCTGCCCCTGCTGAAGGCGCTGCCCCTGCTGAAGGCGCTGCTCCTGCTGAAGGCGCTGCCCCTGCTGAAGGCGCTGCCCCTGCTGAAGGCGCTGCCCCTGCTGAAGGCGCTGCTCCTGCCGAAGGTGCTGCTCCTGCCGAAGGTGCTGCTCCTGCAGCCGCCGCGGGTGCTGCTGCCGGCGCTACCGCAGCTGCTGCTGGCGGGAACGACAAACTGGCTGAAGGCGAAGCGCTGTACAAACAAATCTGTTTCGCCTGTCACGACGCCGGTGTTGCCGGCGCGCCGAAATTTGGTGATAAAGCGGCCTGGGATGCCCGCATCGCAACGGGCATGGACAAGCTGTATGACGCTGCCCTGCATGGCCTGAATGCCATGCCTCCGAAAGGCGGCTCATCGGCACCCGACGACGTTGTCAAGGCTGCTGTTGACTACATGGTCAAAGCCGTCAAGTAAACCACTCCACCCGTTCTGGCTCTATTAAAAAGCCCACTGCGATATGTAGTGGGCTTTTTTTGGGCTATGTCAGACGAATGTGCAGGCTGGCAGGTCCTGCATCAATACAACCTGCCGACCTATTTACTCAACAGCGCTGCGATTTTTTCATCACTCCAGCCCAGCTCTTCTTTCAGAATTGCCTCGGAATGCTGGCCCAGCATGGGTGGCGCATTGCGATACTGGATAGGCGTGTCGGAAAACCGCATGGGGCTGGCCGTCATGGGCGTCGTGCCTGCGGCAGGATGAGGCAATTCAAGCTTCATCTGGCGGGCAATCACTTGTGGATCTTCATATACCTGATCAATGGTGTTGATCGGGCCGGCGGGAATATTGCTCGCCTCCAGCTCGGCCAGCCATACATCGCGTTTACGCGTTTTCATAACGGTAGCCAACAGCGGAATGAGTGACTCACGATTGACCACCCGGCCAGCGTTTTTCCGATAACGATCATCTTCAGACAGTTCAGGCATATTGATCAGACGGCAGAACGCAGCAAATTGCGTGTCGTTGCCCACCGCCAATATAAGATGACCATCTTCGACTTCAAACACCTGATAGGGCACCAGATTCTGGTGTGCATTGCCCGCACGCCGCGGCGCCTGTCCCGAAGTCATGTAATTGAGATTCTGATTGGCCAACATCGCCACCTGGCAATCGAGCAGCGCCATGTCGATATGTTGCCCCAGACCGCTGGAGTGGCGCTCATTGAGCGCCGCCAGAATGGCGACGGTGGAATACATGCCGGTCATGAGATCAGAAACGGCGACCCCGGCCTTCTGAGGGCCACCGCCTGGCAGATCGTCATGCTCGCCAGTAATACTCATTAATCCCCCCATCCCCTGAATAATATAGTCATAGCCAGGGCGAGTGGCGTACGGACCGGTCTGACCGAAGCCTGTAATGGAACAGTAAATGAGCCGCGGGTTGATCTGTTTGAGACTGTCGTAATCCAATCCGTATTTTTTCAAGCCGCCGACCTTGTAATTCTCGACCAGAATGTCTGCCTTTGCGGCCAGCGCCAGTATGACCTCGCGCCCTGCTTCGCTGGTAAAGTCCAGCGCAAGGGATCGTTTATTACGGTTGGCCGACAGGTAATAAGCCGCTTCGCTTGTATCGGCCCCATGTTGATCTTTCAGGTACGGCGGGCCCCATCCGCGCGTATCATCGCCACTGTCAGGACGCTCAACCTTGATGACGTCAGCCCCCAGATCGGCCAGATTCTGGGTACACCATGGCCCCGCCAGCACCCGCGTCAGATCGAGTACCCTGATGTTCGCCAATGGCGCCAAACGCTGTGTCATTTTCCTGCTTCTCCATAATCAAAATCGTACTTTCACCCGCAAAAGAAGCCAGACGCGGAACAACGACGTTCAGTGCCGGCACGGGCGTAATGAAGAACAGCGGGCATGGCAATCGCTCACTCGCTGTTCGGGGTTTACATTCTAACCCTTTTTTTGCAGCATCTCTTTGAGCTTGACCAGCCGCTCTTTGGGTGTCATGCCGCTAAACGGGTCGACCACCACTTTCAGTCCGCTTTCCAGGCCCATCTCGCTGATAAACCGCGATGGCTCCCGAATCAAGTCTTCGCGGGCCTTGCGCCGCTTTTTGCACCAAGTCAACGTCAGATGGAACTGGGCGCGCGTAATGCCGACGTACATCAGCCGACGTTCTTCCTGTATGCGCACTTCCAGGGCTTCGGCATCCTTGTTGGCATCGCCATATTCGTCATCTTTGCCAAGATGTGGCAATAACCCCTCTTCCACGCCTACCATATGGACATAAGGATATTCAAGTCCCTTGGAAGCATGAATGGTGGTCAGGCGAACTGCATCGGGATCCTCATCGTCTTCGCTACGCTCCAGCATGGTGATCAGCGCAATATGCTGGACCAGTTGTGCAAGCGTCAGCCCGTCCTCCTGCGCCTTGCGCTTGAGCCAGTTGGTCAGTTCCAGCACATTTTGCCAACGTGACTGCGCCGCGCGCTCCTCCTGGGTGTCGTACAGATAGCGCTCGTAATCGATGTATTTCATTACTTCGTCCAGCAACTCGCTGGCACCTTCTGCCGGCGTTGCCGCGCCACCGTCGGTTTTACCTCGACCGGCCCGCCACTGAATATTGCGGATGAAATCAACAAAGACCTTCAGGGGCTCAAGCTGGCGCGCTCCGATCCGCTCGGCAGCCTGCTCGTCATGAACCGCATCAAAGAGCGAACAATTCAGTTGTGTTGCCGTATCCCCCAGCGCTGTCAGGCTGGCCTGGCCTACACCGCGCTTGGGTGTTGTGACAGCCCTGATAAAGGCAGGATCATCTTCTTCATTGGCGATAATGCGCAGATAGGCAATAATGTCGCGGATTTCGGCTTTATCGAAAAAACTCTGCCCGCCTGCGATCACATAGGGAATACGCAACTCCCGGAAAGTCTGCTCGAACAGGCGCCCCTGATGATTGCCCCGGTAAAGTACCGCGTAATCTTTCCAGCGGGCATTGCGCTCGAACCGGGACGCGGAAATACGCATACCCACGGACTCCGCTTCGGCCTCTTCATTGTCCATCACCACCACCTGTATGGGCTCACCCTTGCCGAGCGTGGACCAGAGTTTCTTGCCAAACAGATTCGGATTGCGGCTGATGACCTGATTGGCCGCATCCAGTACGGTCGCGACCGAGCGATAATTCTGTTCCAGCTTGATCAGACGCAACGCAGGATAGTCCTGAGGCAGTTTGGCCAGATTTTCAATGGTTGCGCCGCGCCAGGCATAAATCGCCTGATCATCGTCGCCCACTGCAGTAAACATGTCGCGCAGCCCGGTCAGGGAACGCACCCATTGATACTGACAGACGTTGGTGTCCTGATACTCGTCAATCAGCATATAGCGGCAGCGACGCTGCCAGCGTTCGCGCAGCTCGTCGTTGGTACTCATGAGCTTTGCAGGCATAACGATCAGATCGTCGAAATCCACTGACTGGTAGGCGCGCAAGGTGGCATCATAGCTGCGATAGACCCGGGCCGCGTCCTGTTCATCAGGTGTCTCGGCCAGTTTTTCCGCGTCGTCCGGCGTGATCAGTGCATTTTTCCATAGTGATATCTGTTGCTGAACGCTGCGTAGCCGTCCCTTGTCGGTGGTCGCCAGAAGTTCCTGAATTACCCCGAGCGCGTCAGTAGAGTCCAAAATGGAAAATCCCGGCTTCAGGCCTGCATGCACGGCCTCTTCGCGCAAGAACCGCACACCCAGCGCGTGGAAGGTGCTGATCGTCAATCCCTTGAGCCGCTTTTTTTCAACGCTTTGCTGAATGCGCTCAGCCATCTCGCGCGCCGCCTTATTGGTAAAGGTCAGGGCGATAATGCCGCGGGCATCATAACCACATTCATTGATCAGATAGGCAATCTTCTGAGTGATAACACGGGTTTTGCCACTACCGGCACCGGCCAGCACCAGGCACGGACCATTCAGGTAAAGCACGGCTTCACGCTGCGCGGGATTCATCGATAGCAGTGCGTCGCTCATGGTCTAGATTTCCAACGGGTCAACTTCAACAAAATAGCGCATGCGCTGCTTTTGTCCAATCGCTTGCACCTGCGGCAGCCACTGCTGCAGAAACTGCTGCAACGCCGGCCTTGAGGCCGACTCGACAAGCAACTGGGCACGCTCAACATGGGCGACCCGCAAGATACGCAAAGGAACCGGGTCGTACAGGGAAACAAGTGGAGCCTGGCCTTCTGCCGCCAAAATGGCGGCCGCGCACTCGCGGATGGCCTGCAGAAAAGCCAGCGCAAGCTGCACACTTTTCGCTTCGGCGGTAATCAGCGTCTGGAAAGTAAAGGGCGGCAGCCCCGTATCCCGGCGCTCGGCAAGCAGTTCATCGGCGAAGGCCGAAAAATCATTGTTCAGCAACGTTTGGTACACCGGGTGGTCGGGATAGCCCGTCTGGATCAGCACCTCGCCACCTTCAGCATGGCGCCCCGCCCGACCGGCTACCTGCAGCAGCTGGGCAAATAGCCGCTCGGGCGCCCGAAAGTCGGCGGAAAAGAGCATGGAATCGGCGTTGAGCACGGCAACCAGCCCCAGGCGCCGGAAATCATGCCCTTTGGCCACCATCTGTGTGCCCACCAGGATATCGATATTGCCGGTATGTACTTCGTCGAACAGCCGCAGCGCACTTCCTTTGAGGCGGGTACTGTCCGCATCGATGCGCTGGATCCGGGCGGCAGGAAAGGTCTCCTGCAAAAATTCTTCTACGCGCTGGGTGCCCCGGCCCAGCGGCTGCAAATCCTGATTGCCGCAATCCGGGCAGATGGATGGAACCCTGCTTTGGAAACCACAATGATGGCAATGCAGCTGATAACCCGCACCCGGCTTGCGATGCAGCACAGTATGTACCGAGCAGCGCGGGCACTGGCTGACCCAACCGCAAGCGGCGCAATGCATCACGGGCGCATAGCCTCGACGATTCAGAAACACCAGAGATTGCTCGCCTCGCTCCAGGCGGGTTCGAACGGCCTCGAGCACATGGGGCTCAAAGCCCTGAATGAGTTTGGCCTTGCGGGTATCGACCAGACGGATGGCGGGAAGAAATCGGGTTTTGGCACGTTGCCCGAGCGTCAGTTTGGTATAGCGGCCACTGAGCGCGTGATGCCAGGACTCAAGCGAAGGCGTTGCCGATCCAAGCACCAGCGGAATACCGGCTTGATGCGCCCGCCACACTGCGAGGTCGCGAGCCGAATAGCGCAGCCCTTCCTGCTGTTTGTATGATGCATCGTGCTCTTCGTCTACGATAATCAGGCCCGGATTATCCAGAGGCACGAAAATCGTCATGCGGGTACCGAGCAAGACCTTCAGTTTGCCCCGTTGGGCATCAGCCCAGGCCTTAAGGCGCTCACCATCGGCCAGGCCGCTGTGAAAAACGGCAATCTCCTCGGGCGCCACGATATCGGCAAATCGGGCACGGACCGCCGTTTCCAGTTGTGGTGTTAAATTGATTTCCGGCACCAGCATCAGAATCTGCTGCCCACGCTGCAAAAAGGTCAACGCCGCATGCAGATACACTTCGGTTTTGCCGCTACCGGTGATACCGTGCAGCAGAAAAGGCGCATAGCCGCTGGCCGCACAGATTTGCTGCACAGCTGATTGCTGCTCGGCGTTCAGCACAATGGGCGCAGCCGCCACCTGGGCCGGAGCCGCCCGTTTTTTACGATCAGCCCGGGCCACAGGTCCGCCTGCAGAACGCTTGCCCAGATACGCAGCCGGCTTTCTCAAACCGGCGGGCAGCACGGGCAGAATCACTTCACCCAGCGTTCGTTGATAGTAGCGAGAGGCAAAGTTCGCCAGGGCCAGCCAGGAGGCGGAAAAGGCCGGCAGGTCATCGAGCACCTGCTCAACGTGCCGAATCTGATCCGGGTCCAGCTCAGGCGCCGCCGGCAGGTCGATTACCACACCAATGAGTTGCCTTGAGCCGAAGGGGACGATAACGCGCTGCCCTATTTGCACAGGGTGCTCACATCGATAGTCGAATGCCTCCTGTCGAGGAATATCCAACACGACACGGACCCAGCTGACTTGCACGCTCAATTCCTGAAATTTAAAAGGGAAACCACAGCAAAAACATCGAGTTCAGTATTTCCTTTAAGTTACACATTAGGGTCAATAGTTAAAGTATTTTCACAGGTTTATGCGTTAAAGCATGCCTGTGAAACTACTTCTTCAAAAACCGATTCATCCTGTGGATAACTTTGGGGAAAACTACCTTGCAAAAAAACTATTGATCTGCAATGGGGAATCAATTTTTTTTCGAAGCAGAATTTACATAAACTTATTTCTTAAAATTCAAAGACTTAAAACAGGACTCCATCACATCACAGGAGCTTGTGCAAAAACAACATCTGCTTGACATCTGTGCACAACTTTGCGTCAGCCGTGTTTGCTCTTGCTGTAAGAATGCACTTCATCGACCAAAAATGCGACATTTTCGGGCGGTGTAAATTGCGAAATACCATGGCCGAGATTGAACACATGACCGCCGTTTTTGACCGGACCGAAGTCGTCAATGACGCGCCGCACTTCCTGACGGATCGCATTTTCTGTCCCAAACAGCGACATTGGATCAATATTGCCCTGCAATGCAACACGGTCGCCGACACGCTCACGCGCCTGTTTCAGGTTCACTGTCCAGTCCAGCCCGATAGCATCACTCCCGTTGTCAACAATATCTTCAAGCCAGAGCCCGCCGCCCTTGGTGAATGAAATAACCGGCACCTTGACGCCCTCGTGCGTGCGCTCCAGCAGGTTGATCACTTTGGTCATATAAGCAAGTGAAAACGTCTGATACAACCCGTCTGCAAGCACACCACCCCAGCTGTCAAAAATCATGACAGCCTGCGCCCCTGCCCGAATCTGCTCATTCAGATACTGGGCGGTCGCCTGTGCCGTCACCTCCAGGATGTGATGCAGGCGCTCCGGCTGGGCATACATCATGGTTTTGACTTGACGGTAATCAGAAGAGCCACGCCCTTCTACCATGTAACAGGCCACTGTCCAGGGACTGCCGGCAAATCCGATTAGGGGAACTCGGCCGTCCAGCGCGCGACGAATCTGGGTCACCGCGTCGAAAACGTAGCGCAACTGGTTCATGTCGGGCACAGCCAGTTGTGCAATATCGTCTTCAGTACGTAGCGGGCGCGCAAACTGCGGTCCTTCGCCGGCGACAAACCCCAGGCCGAGGCCCATGGCGTCAGGCAGCATCAGAATATCGGAAAACAGGATTGCGGCGTCCAGTTCAAAGCGCTCTAGTGGCTGCAAGGTGACTTCCGTGGCAAAGTCGGGATTTTTAGCCAATCCCAGAAAAGACCCTGCCCGGGCACGCGTCTGATTATATTCGGCCAGATAGCGGCCAGCCTGACGCATCAGCCATACGGGCGTATAGGGAACGTGCTGGCGCTGCAATGCGCGCAGGAATACATCATTCTGTAAAGCCGGAAAAGCCATCGGATACCCTTTTGTAAATCTATGATTTTCTTACCGGACAGATTGTATCGTACCTGGTATGAGAATGGCCGCCGACGATGCTCCGGTAACGAAGCGGTATGCCGCCGGCGACAAGCCGGCTTATGAATCAGTCTCGCGAAACGGATCGGCGCTGATCTGATGTTTGCGCATAAGCGCCCAGAACGCCCGACGATGCTTGAGGGAATTGCGCGCCGCCAGCGCAATATTACCCTTGCTGCGCGCAAGCGCATGCGTCAGATAACTGCGTTCAAACTGCGCAACGATGACGGATTTCAGTTGCTGGAAGCCTTCAGGGTAGTGTGCGATTTCCTGGCAGCACACATTCGGAATCTCGGCCAATGCAGAGCCGAACGCCAGACGCGGCATGGGACGGCGGCCAGTCGGGGGAACTGGGGTTGCCGGCAGAAGCCGGCCCGACGGTAGCCGCGTTGCCGCCATAGTGGTCGCGCGGAGATGGCTGGCCGAGGAGATCATTGACCGGACACCGGGCAACCCCGAGCTGCCGGCAGCCAGCGAGCGGGCCTGGGCTGCGGACAGATAGGCATGGTCCTGTGTGGCGGCCCCATCGTGCACCGCGTACTGACGGGTATTGATGCTGTCGCCCAGCTGCGTGGAAGCCGAACCATAATGATCGCGCAACTCACGCAGGGCACGCAGCATTCTGACACGGATTTCTTCCGGTTCGCACGGCCACAGCGCAAAATCAACAGCACCCAGTTCGAGCAGATCAAGCATGCCGATGGGTCGCAGCTCCAGCCCGAGTGCAAATATGGGGCGATGCTGGTCTATCCGTGTTTGTTGCAGCAAAATACGCGACCAGGCCAGGGAGGTGGACGACACCGGCAAACAGAGAACATCGAAACGCCGCAAGGAGTAGGTCATATTCTGTAAAAAAGAAGCCGACGGAAATACGCCCTGGCCGGCGTTCATATCAGACTCTGGCTGAATCAGGCTGAAATGCAGACGACATTGGTGCAGACGTTCGTGTTTGAGCAAAGATTCCAGTACCGGCTCGCAGCCGGGAACGCAAATCAAAGCGCAGTCCAGTCGTTCTTTCACATTTATTTCCTTTCAAACATAACAGGACTGAAAGCATAAGTTCGGCCAGAAGTTTCGACAATTCGCAATTGTCACACTGTGACATTTTTCGTTAACCCCCTGTTTTTGTGGAAAAAACAACGTAAATGTTGCATTGCATGACGAATTGTTCTGGTGCACTTGCTTATTACTAGGGTTAACCCTATAATGGTTTATACCTGGTTAAAACGCAGTCACTTTAAAGGCCCAAACCATGAATATCTCTATGAAAAACGCCCTCGCAATGAGCGATGCCCCTGAACTTGCTTTCAGCGATTCAATGGAACGTGAATTGATCAATAACGCTATCAACGAAGAACGCGCCCTGAGCCTGACCGGTATGGTCAAAGCGGTTGCTGCTTCTGTTTCCGCTGCTGTCGTCATGATGGTAGAGATGATCAAAGAAACAGAAAAAGCCGTCGACGACGCCGATTCTGAAGGCAACATCTGGTAATCACCAGCCCGTCTGGCAGTATCGTTTACGGGTATTTGTTGTAAATTGTAGTAATCGGATGCATATGACCATGCACCGAATGGGTGATTGACTGGCAGTTCATCTGCCTGCCGACAAGCGTGGTGAAGCCTATCCACGCAGCCGCAGGCAGATGCTTTACTGCTCTGAGAGCACCGCATCACACTGTTCCCTACCTCTCAAACCGGCACAATTGAAGTTTTATTGTCGCTGCATCTGCACACTCCGCGCCCGATCCATGAGTAGATTGGCGAGGCAGCTATACCCCATCCAATAGCGCTCCTTCCCCTGGTTAAACAAACCAATGATCGGCATGCTCGATAAAAACGGCAACAGGCCGACAGGCCGTGTTGCCGTTTGCATTAGCGCGAAAACACGCAAATGTGATTTGCGTGTCTGGTTCGCCAGATTCAATTATTCAATTGAAATATTTCCCTTGCGGATCACATCGCCCCAGGTTTTCGTTTCGTCGTTGACGAATTTTGAAAACTGTTCAGGCGTGTTCTTTTCAGCTTCAGCGCCCAAACCTTCCAGCTGCTTGATGACCTCAGGCTTGGCCAGGATTTTTTCCACCGTGGCGTTGATCTTGTCAATGATAGGCTTGGGCGTGCCTTTTGGCGCTACCAGACCGAACCATGAAGAAACGTTGAACTGCGGATAGCCCGATTCCTTCAGGGTGGGCACGTCCGGGAAAGCCTCTGAACGCTTGTCGGTGGTCACGGCAAAGGCCTTGATCTTGCCTGCCTTGATTTGTGGCACGGCCGCCGGCATGTTTTCGAACACGACGTCAGTCTGGCCGCCGACCAGGGCTGTCATGGATGGGCCACTGCCATTGAACGGGATGTGCAGCATATCGATGCCTGCCTGCTGCTTGAAAAGCTCGCCGGCCAGGTGAATAGAGGTGCCTGCCCCTGAAGAGCCATAGTTGACCTTGCCAGGATTGGCCTTGGCGTAGTCGACAAATTCCTTGACGTTGTTATAGGGCGTGTTTTTGCTGGCAACCAGGATGTTTGGCACCTTGGCAACCAGAACAATGGGGTCGATATCTTTTTCGATATTGAAGCGGGCGTTCTTGTAAAGAGTCTGGTTGATGGTGGTGGTCACCGCCATCATCATCAGCGTGTAGCCATCAGGCTTTTTACGCAGTAACTGGTCAGTGGCAATATTGCTGCCGGCGCCCAGTTTGTTTTCGACTACAAAACTTTCCCCGAGCTCATCGCCCAGGCCTTTAGCCACGATGCGGGCCAGGACATCGGTCGTGCCGCCGGCAGCAAAGCCGACCAGGATGGATACCGGTTTTGACGGATAGGCCTCTTCCTGGGCAAATGCCGTGTTGACTGAAGCCAAAATCCCCAAACCTGCCGCGATAGAAAAAGCGCGCGGAAAAAATCGTGTTGGAGCAAATATCATATTCTTATCGCCTATACTTTAAAATGTTTAAGTTGTCTGTGATCTCACGTCCAGCAAGTAAAACGCGGGAAATCATGGGCTTTATTCCTATCACAAACCTAACCTGACATTATAGAACACCCATGCAAATCAATAGCCTGAGCCGTACCGGTGGAGAAATTATCGTCGATCAACTCGTCCTTCAGGGCGTGGATCATGTCTTTTGTGTTCCGGGTGAAAGTTACCTGGCTGTTCTGGATGCCTTGCATGACGCCAGCATCAATGTCACGGTCTGTCGGCAGGAAGGCGGCGCAGCCATGATGGCCGAAGCGCACGGCAAACTGACCGGCCGCCCCGGCATTTGCATGGTGACCCGCGGCCCGGGCGCATCCAACGCACTGGCCGGCATTCATATCGCCAAGCAGGACTCGACCCCACTGATCGTGTTTGTCGGGCAGATTGAAACCGGTATGCGCGAGCGCGAAGCCTTTCAGGAAGTCGATTACCGTGCAGTGTTCGGCACCCAGACCAAATGGACAACCGAAATCGATGATGCGGCACGCATTCCCGAACTGGTCGCCCGAGCCTTTCATGTCGCCATGTCGGGCCGGCCAGGCCCTGTCGTGATCGCCCTGCCTGAAGATATGCTGGTTCAGATGGCCAGCGTCGCCGATGCGCCACGGGTGGAACCGGTGGAATCCGCACCCGTACCCGAGCATATGGATCAGATGGCCGAACTGCTGGCCGGCGCAAAAAAACCGCTGGCCATTCTGGGCGGCGCTCGCTGGACACAAGAGGCGGTAAACGATTTTGTACGTTTTGCCGAGCAACAGCAACTTCCTGTTGCCGTGCAGTTTCGCCGCCAGCATCTGTTCCCCTGCTCTCATCCCAATTTCGCGGGCGATATTGGCCTGGGCAGCAATCCAAAATTAATCAAAATGGCGCAAGAAGCCGACGTCATTCTGCTGGTGGGCGGCCGCATGTCGGAAATTGCCTCACAGAGCTACACATTGCTGGACATCCCTGTACCTAAACAGACCCTGATTCATGTCCATCCCGACAGCCAGGAACTGAACCGAGTCTATCAGGCCGCACTTGCCATCAACGCCAGCCCTGTCCAGTTTGGCCGTGCTGCGGTTGTGCTGCCTGCCCACGCGTCGAACGAGCGCAAGGCATTGATCGACGACGCGCATGCAGCCTATGAGGCCTGGAGCAATCCCGAGTCAGTTAACACACCCGGTGCGCTGCAGATGGGCAGTGTTATGGCGTACCTGGAAGCGCATCTGGAGCCCGATGCCATCATGACAAATGGCGCAGGCAACTATGCTACATGGCTGCATCGTTTTCATCGTTTCAATCACTACAATACGCAACTGGCGCCCACCTCGGGATCCATGGGCTACGGCGCACCCGCGGCCGTAGGTGCAAAGCGGGTGATGCCGCAAAGACAGGTCGTCTGCTTTGCCGGCGACGGCTGCTTCCTGATGCACGGACAGGAGTTTGCCACTGCGGTACAATACGGACTGAATATCATTGTGCTGGTTTTTGACAATGGCATGTATGGCACGATTCGCATGCACCAGGAAAAGCACTACCCGGGCCGCGTTAGCGCCACCAATCTGCAGAATCCGGACTTTGCCGCCTACGCCGTTGCCTTCGGCGGCCATGGCGAACGGGTGGACAAGAACGAGGATTTTGGTCCGGCATTTGAGCGAGCCGTGGCTAGTGGCAAACCAGCCATTCTGCATTGCATGATCGACCCCCAGGCCATTACGCCGACCGCAACGCTTGACCAACTGCGTGCAGCAGCTGAGAAATCACAAGCAAAATAATCCCTGCCTGATGAGGGGGACGGATCTGACATCCCCCGCATACCATGTAGACATGGCTACACTGCAAAAACAAAAGACGCCACACAATGGGCGTCTTTTGTTCTACTGCCAGTACTACAGCGCTAATGAAGAATCAGTGACGATTTTTCATATTCGCCAGCCGACGGGCTGCAGCAACCTGCGCGGCAAGCATCGCAAGCTCCGCTTCGACGGCAGCGATATCCTGCTTGTCTTTTGCGTTCTCGAGTGCTTCCAGCGCCTGCTGGCGAGCCTTTTCGGCCTTGGCTTCGTCAAGGTCTGCTGCACGGATCGCCGTGTCGGACAGAACAGTCACACCAAACGGCTGCACTTCAAGAATACCACCGGCTACAAACACCAGCTCTTCTGTTCCGTCTTCGCGTACGATTTTCAGCGTACCGGGACGAACCTTGGAGATCAGTGGCGTGTGGCCGGGCAGAACGCCCAGCTCGCCTGCTTCACCCGGCAAAGACACGAATTTGGCTTCGCCCGAGAAGATGGATGCTTCAGCACTGACAACATCTACTTTGAGTAAAGTAGCCATAGCTATTCCTTATTTTAAGCTTTTCGCTTTTTCAAAGGCTTCATCGATGGTACCGACCATGTAGAAGGCCTGTTCCGGCAGTGAATCGCATTCGCCGTCGACAATCATCTTGAAGCCGCGAATGGTTTCGGCCAGCGGTACGTATTTACCAGGAGAACCTGTGAACACTTCGGCCACGTGGAATGGCTGAGACAGGAAACGCTGGATTTTACGAGCTCGGGCAACGGCCTGTTTGTCTTCAGGAGACAGCTCATCCATACCCAGAATCGCAATAATGTCGCGCAGTTCCTTGTAGCGTTGCAGCGTTTGCTGAACACCACGGGCCACGGCATAGTGCTCTTCACCGACCACTTGGGGATCAAGCTGGCGGCTGGTTGAGTCAAGCGGGTCAACCGCTGGGTAAATACCCAGAGATGCGATGTCACGTGACAACACAACGGTGGAGTCCAAGTGCTGGAAGGTTGTGGCTGGAGACGGATCGGTCAAGTCATCGGCAGGAACGTAAACGGCCTGGATTGACGTAATGGAACCGGTTTTGGTAGAGGTAATACGCTCTTGCAGAACGCCCATTTCCTCGGCCAGTGTTGGCTGGTAACCCACCGCTGAAGGCATACGACCCAGCAGCGCAGATACTTCGGTACCGGCCAGGGTGTAACGGTAAATATTATCAACGAAGAACAGGATGTCACGACCTTCGTCACGGAATTTTTCCGCCATGGTCAGACCGGTCAGGGCCACGCGCAGACGGTTGCCCGGAGGTTCGTTCATCTGACCGAACACCATGGCTACTTTGTCCAGAACGTTGGACTCTTCCATTTCGTGATAGAAGTCGTTCCCTTCACGAGTACGCTCACCCACACCGGCAAACACCGACAGACCGGAGTGCTGTTTGGCGATGTTGTTGATGAGTTCCATCATGTTCACGGTTTTGCCCACACCGGCACCACCGAACAGACCCACTTTACCACCTTTGGCAAACGGGCAGACCAGGTCAATCACCTTAATGCCGGTTTCCAGCAGTTCAACAGAAGGAGACAATTCGTCAAACTTCGGAGCCGCCTGGTGAATTTCACGCTTTTCTTCGCTGGCAATGGGGCCGGCTTCGTCGATCGGGCGACCCAGCACGTCCATGATGCGGCCCAGCGTGCCTTCACCGACAGGAACGGAAATGGCAGCGTTTGTGCGATCAACGGCCATGCCGCGACGCAGACCGTCACTGGAGCCCAGCGCAATCGTACGCACCACACCGTCGCCCAGCTGTTGCTGAACTTCCAGTGTCAAACCTTTCTCGGCGAATTTTGATTCGTTGTCCGCCAGGACAAGGGCTTCATAAACTTTTGGCATGTTGTCGCGTGGGAACTGAATATCCACGACGGCGCCGATGCACTGAACGATGGTACCGTTACTCATGTCGATTCCTTACTTAATAACGATTGAAAGATGCCGGTTCGTGTTCACCCGAAGGTTACACGGCCGCGGCGCCCCCCACGATTTCTGAAATTTCTTTGGTGATGGCTGCCTGACGGGTTTTGTTGTAAACCAGTTGCAGTTCCCCGATCACTTTTTTCGCATTGTCCGATGCAGCCTTCATCGCCACCATCCGTGCCGACTGCTCTGACGCCATATTCTCCGCAACTGCCTGATACACCAGACCCTCAACGTAACGGGCCAGCAAATCGTCGATCACCGATTTGGCATCGGGCTCGAAGATATAATCCCACTGATAGCTGGATTCGATCGCCGCCTCTTCATCTTCGGTTTTTGCAGCACCGGCGACAAACGGATCAGCCAGACCATCGGGCAACGGCAACAGCCGCATGATTGTCGGCTCTTGCTTCATGGTGTTCACAAAATGCGTGGACGCCACATAGAGGGCATCGATTTTGCCATCGAGATAATCATCAAGCTGCACCTTCAGTGCACCGATCAGGCGCTCAAGATGTGGCTGATCGCCCAGTTGTACTTCGTTGGAAACAAGATTGCTTCCAATACGCGTCAGCAGGCTCAGACCTTTGTTACCGAGGGCAGTCGTCTGGACCTTGATGCCCTTGGCCTCGAATTCCTTGAGACGCGCCAGCACCAGCCGGGAGATATTTGTGTTCAGGCCGCCGCACAGACCTTTGTCTGTGGTGACCAGCACTACACCCACCGCCTTGATATCTGTACGTTCTTCCATGTACGGATGGCGGTAGTCAGGATGCGTTTGCATCATGTGTGCAGCGATTTCGCGTACTTTCTTGGCATAGGGACGGCCGGCACGCATTCTTTCCTGCGCCTTGCGCATTTTGGATGCGGCCACCATTTCCATGGCCTTGGTGATCTTGCGCGTGTTTTGCACGCTCTTGATCTTCGTACGAATTTCCTTGATTCCAGGCATTTCGCTTTCCTGTTAAACCAATTTCAGGAAGGTGCATGACACCAGGCCACGCACCTCACGGACTTACTTAATATGAACCGCCAGTTTTGAAGCCGGCAACAATATCTTTCAGTGCGGCTTCGTCTTCTTTGGACAGCTCTTTGGTATCTTCGATACGGCCAATCAGATCGGCGTGCTTGTTTTTAAGCTCGTCTTTCAGACCTTTTTCGAAGGCCAGTACCTTCTCGACTTCGACGTCATCCAGGTAGCCATTGTTCACAGCATACAGAGAGACGGCCAGTTCCCAAACCTGCAAAGGCTGGTACTGAGGCTGCTTGAGCAGTTCCACCACGCGTTTACCACGCTCCAGCTGACGACGGGTTGCATCGTCAAGATCAGAAGCGAACTGGGCAAACGCAGCCAGTTCACGATACTGCGCCAGGTCGGTACGGATACCGCCGGACAGCTTTTTAATGACTTTGGTCTGAGCGGCACCACCCACGCGAGATACGGAAATACCGGCGTTGATCGCAGGACGCACACCGGCGTTGAACAGATCGGTCTCAAGGAAGATCTGGCCGTCGGTAATCGAAATCACGTTGGTCGGAACGAAAGCGGAAACGTCACCCGCCTGGGTTTCAATGATCGGCAGCGCTGTCAGAGAACCGGTTTTACCTTTGATTTCACCATTGGTGAATTTCTCTACGTAGTTGGCGTTAACGCGGGCTGCGCGTTCCAGCAAACGAGAGTGCAGGTAGAACACGTCACCAGGATAGGCTTCACGGCCTGGTGGGCGACGCAGCAACAGGGAAACCTGACGGTAGGCCCAGGCTTGTTTGGTCAGATCATCATAAACGATCAGGGCGTCTTCACCACGATCGCGGAAGTATTCACCCATGGTGCAACCGGCATAGGCTGACAGATACTGCATGGCTGCAGAGTCAGAAGCCGTTGCGGCGACAACGATCGTGTATTCCAGCGCGCCGAGCTCTTCGAGCTTGCGGACCACGTTGTTGACGGTAGAAGCTTTCTGACCGATAGCAACGTAAACGCAGGTTACGTTCTTGCCTTTCTGGCTGATGATGGCGTCAATCGCAACAGCAGTTTTACCTGTCTGGCGGTCACCAATAATCAGTTCGCGCTGACCACGGCCGATTGGCACCATGGAGTCGATTGATTTAATACCGGTTTGCAGCGGCTGTGAAACAGATTGGCGTTCAATCACACCCGGGGCCACTTTTTCGATAATGTCGGTCGCTTTCGCGTTGATCGGACCTTTACCGTCGATGGGCTGACCCAGTGCGTTCACGACACGGCCACGCAGCTCGGGGCCGACGGGCACTTCGAGAATGCGACCGGTTGTTTTGACCGAATCACCTTCAGAAACGCCGGTGTAGTCACCCAGAATAACGGCACCCACGGAGTCACGCTCGAGGTTCAGAGCAAGACCGTAGACGTTATTGGGAAACTCCAGCATTTCGCCTTGCATCACATCGGAAAGACCGTGGATACGGGTAATACCGTCGGTTACGGAAACAACCGTACCTTGCGTACGAACATCGGCAGAAGCGCCCAGGCCTTCAATGCGGCTTTTGAGCAGTTCGCTGATTTCTGACGGATTGAGTTGCATGTTCAGACTCCTGAAATCCTGTTATGTATGGCGCTTAGTGAGCCGCCAGTGTATCGCGCAGGCGGCTCAACTGAGCCTGCACGGAAGTATCTAATACCTGATCGCCGACTGTTACACGCACACCGCCGATGAGAGACGGATCGACAGTAACAACGGGCTTCAGTTTAACGCCGAATTTTTTCTCCAGCCCGGTAATCAGCTCCTGCACCTGGGCATCGGACATCTCGAAAGCACTGGTAATATCTGCCTGTGCCGTTCCGTCATTGCGGTTTTTCAGCGCCTCGAACTGCTCGGCGATTTGTGGCAGGAGCAAAAGACGGTCGTTTTCGATGAGCAGATCAACGAAGTTGTGCATTGGCTGCGACAACGGTGTTTTGAGCAGGCCCAGAAAAACGTCTTCTCGTGTCTTTCGTTCCAGGTGTGGATCTGACATCGCTTCACGCACATCATTCAGATTTGAAAGCTGCGCAAGCTCATTGACGGCTTCCGACCATGCAGCAAGACCTGCCGGATCATTTTTCGCTACGGCGAAAAGCGCCTCAGCGTACGGACGGGCAACGGTTGATAGTTCTGCCATGGTATTTCCGAATTAAAGCTGTGCCTTGAGTTGGTTCAGCAACTCGGCATGCGTCTGAGGATTGACTTCGCGTTTGAGAATCTGCTCTGCACCTTTGACGGCCAGGGCAGCCACTTCGTCACGCAGACTGTCCCGGACACGCTGCACTTCACGTTCGGCATCCTGTTGGGCCTGAGCGATGATGCGTGAACGTTCTGTCTCGGCCTCTCCACGAGCGGCATCAACAATGGATGCAGCATGTTTTTCGGCGTCCTGCAAGCGTGCATGTGTCTGCTGCTTGGCATCGGCTTCGATCAGACTGATACGGGCCTGGGACTGAGCGAGATCCGCTTTGCCTTTGTCGGCCGCAGCCAGACCATCGGCAATCTTCTGACGACGTTCTTCAATGGCCTTGATGAGCGGAGGCCACACGAACTTCATCGTGAACCACGCCAGCACAAAAAAAACGAGCGTCTGGAAAAAGAGCGTCGCGTTTAAATTCACGGTCGTTTCCCTTCAATAATGGGCGGTTTCGCCTTGGCGAAATCCTGAAATTTACTTGAACTTTTGTCATTGGCGAACCCCGGGTTAATCGAGGTCCGCTATTCCATCTTGTTCACCACCATCCGAAGATGGCCTTACGTCTTGCTATCAGGCACCAAACGGGCTTGCAAACGCGAACAGCATGGCGATACCAACACCGATCAGGAACGCAGCGTCGATCAGACCAGCCAACAAGAACATTTTGGTTTGCAGAACGTTCATCAGTTCTGGCTGACGAGCGGATGCTTCAAGATATTTACCGCCCATGATACCGATACCGATACACGCACCGATAGCGCCCAGGCCGATGATGAAAGCGCAAGCAAGAGCAACGAAAGCTGCTGTGGTCATGACTACTCCTTGTGGTTATGAACCTAAAACAATTTAAAGATGGAAAATGTTACTGCTTAAAATTTGGCAAACCGGTACTGGATATTTTCCCGGTCTGCCCACTACGGCATAACAGACTCTGCTATGACGAAACCTTAGTGGCCTTCATGCGCCTGGCCAAGATACACCAGCGTCAGCATCATGAAAATAAAGGCCTGCAGCAGGATAATCAGGATATGGAAAATAGCCCAGATTGACCCTGCCAGGACCTGGCCGATGCCAAGCCCGATATTCATGGCGGAAAAACCGGTCCATGCGCCACCCAGCAGGGCAATCAGCATGAACAGCAATTCGCCGGCGAACATATTGCCGAACAGCCGCATACCGAGAGACACGGTTTTGGCTGCGTATTCGATGATATTGAGCAACAGATTGAACGGCGACAGCAGAACGGCAGCAAAGCCGTGCGCATGAAACGGCGCGGTGAACAGTTCTTTCACGAAACCGCCGGCACTCTTGATTTTGATACCGTAGTAGAAAGAAAGCAGCAGCACGGCCAGGGACATTCCCATTGGAACGTTCAGGTCGGCAGTAGGAAGAATACGATGGTAGTACAGGGGACCGTGTTCGTGGTGATCGCCCGTCAGGCCAAGCCAGCCAAAAATGGCGCCAGGCAGGTCAACCGGAATAAGGTCGAGCGCATTCATGAGCGTGACCCACAGAAATACCGTGAGGGCCAGTGGTGCAATGAACTTGCGTGATACTTCATTATGAACGATGCTTTTGGCCTGGTCGTTGACCATATCGACGACCATTTCCACGCCAGCCTGGAAACGGCCGGGAACGCCAGCGGTGGCGCGACGCGCGGCCAGCCACAGCAGGAATACGACAACCAGACCCATGGCAAGAGACCAGAACACGGAGTCATAGTTGATAACACTCATGTCCAGGATGCTGCTTTGAGGGTGCCCTGTGTTATTCAGGTGCGCCAGGTGATGCTGGACATAAGCTGACTGAGGCGATACTTCGGCAGGTGCAGCCATTTAGTACGTACTCCAAATTCGCAGCCTGCTTCAGGCCGCATTCTGATTTATCCCATTTATGCCGGTTACCTGAGTTTATTCAACACAAGCAACAGGACATACCCCTTCAACACAACAACAAGCCCGACCAGCAAGGCAGGCCAGACCAGATAGGTCCCCGCGAACCTGACGACAAGCGCAAGCAGTGCAAGCGTGCCCCCAATCTTAAGCGCTTGCGTCCAGAAGAACGTAAGCGCACCGGCGTTAGCCTGACTGTATATCTTTACAAGCATATGAAGGGCCGCAAACGAGGATGGAATCAGATAGATCAACCCCCCGGCCAGCGCTGATAACGCTGCATAGCCCCCCGCTACAAGCCAGCTTGCCAATGCCGCAATCAGCAACATCGCCGACTGCGCCAGCACAAGATTGACCAGCCCTTTTGCTGCTCTCGCATTCATTCTGGCCCGCTCTTGTGGAGTCAGGCTCAGTGGACGCGTGTCCTGTGGCGTTGCATGTGACTTTTCTGACATTGCCGACGCAGCCTTTCCCTCTGCGACTTGTGGTTTTGCGACAACAGGCGTATCTTTTGATATCCCGCCCTGTTGCTCCGCCCCTTCCGGCAAATGCTCCGCACGTTCAGCCCGGTTGACTTCTGGTTGATGACTCATGCCGTTGGATGATTCAAAGTTAAAGCCCCCGCGCCGTTCATAACGGTTTTTAGCATTCAGTTAAGCCATAGGAGTATATCGTATATTTCAAGTCACAGGCAAGATGTGCGGGAGTTTTCTTACATATTCTTGAAGCTCGGTTTTCGCTTGTTGACAAAGGCATCCATGCCCTCTTTCTGGTCCTGCGTGGCAAATGTTGCGTGAAACACACGGCGCTCGAACAGCAGCCCCTGCTCAAGCGTGGTCTCCTGCGCCACATTCACACATTCCTTGGCCATCATGAGTGCGGTTTGCGACATGGTTGCCATCTCCTGCGCGATTCCGATGACTGCTTCCAGGAAATTTTCTACCGGCAGCACCCGCGCCACCAGCCCGGCACCTTCCGCCTCCTTGGCATCCATCATGCGCCCCGTGAGCACCAGATCCATGGCTTTAGCCTTGCCCACCGCACGGGTCAGCCGTTGCGTACCACCCAGCCCGGGAATCGTACCCAACTTGATTTCAGGCTGTCCGAAACGCGCATTCTCGGCCGCATAGATGGTATCGCACATCATGGCCAGTTCGCAGCCACCACCCAGTGCATAACCCGACACGGCCGCAATGACCGGCTTGCGGATGACGTTTTTCATGGTTTCCCAGTCGCCGCCGATATAGTTGCTTTTATAGACATCCATATAATCCCAGCCTTTCATGGCAGAGATATCGGCGCCGGCTGCAAACGCCTTTTCGGAACCAGTCAGCACGATCACATTGATGCTGTCGTCGCCCTGCAACGCCAGCAAAGCCTGGCTGAGCGACTGCATGACTTCATTGCTCAGGGCATTGAGCACTTTGGGGCGATTAATGGTAATGACGCCCACTGCGCCTTCGATGCGCGATACGACAAACTCTTCTGACATGCTTTTAGTCTCCTTTATAGGTAATCCGCTATCAATGAAATGATGTCAAATATTGTAGCCACTGAATGGTCTGAAAATGACAAATCCTCGGTTTTTGCTATAGTTACTCATTCGTTGCCAATTTTATTGAGTCTGTATGCCCTTTGTCTCCTACCAGATCACGCCCGTCGACCCCGCCGCCCATTATTTTGATGTGAGCATTACGATTGATCATCCGGACCGGCGCGGACAGGTTGTTTCCCTGCCGGCATGGATTCCGGGCAGCTATCTGATCCGGGATTTTTCACGGCATATTCACCAATTGACCGCCAGAACCGGACGCACCGAGCTGGCCATCAAAAAAATCGACAACCACACCTGGCAGATCGCGCCCTGCTCACGCAGGCTGACATTAAGCTACCGGGTCTATGCCTGGGATCTGTCGGTACGTTGCGCGCACCTTGACCAGACGCATGGTTTTTTCAACGGGACCAGTGTTTTTCTGAAAGTGCATGGCCGGGAAACACAGCCCTGTCTGGTGTCAATTGAGCCGGGCGCAACCACCCGCAACTGGCGCGTCTACACCAGCCTGAAACGTGCGCGCCGCGGGGGGCAAACGACCGCGCCGCATCGTTTTGGCCTTTATGAAGCGCCCAATTACGACGCGCTGGTCGATCACCCGGTCGAAATGGGCACGCCTCATGTCGAAACCTTCACCGTGTGCGGCGCAAAACATGAAATGGTTTTTACAGGCGTATTGCCCAATGTAGACTTCAAGCGCATTGCCCGCGATACGGCAAAAATCTGCGAAACCCAGATTCGTTTTTTTGAACCGCAAACACACCGCGCACCTTTCCTGGATAGCGCAGATCAATACGTGTTCATGACGTATGTAACCGGCAAGGATTACGGCGGTCTCGAACATCGCGCCTCCACCGCGCTGGTCGCGTCGCGCCAGGACCTGCCTGTTGTCGGCAACGACGAGCGCAGCGAAGGCTATACCGGTTTTCTGGGCCTGGTCAGCCATGAGTATTTTCATACCTGGAACGTCAAGCGCATCAAGCCGCAGGCGTTTGTACCGTATGATCTGAGCCGCCCGAATCTGACCAGCCTGTTATGGATTTTCGAAGGCTTCACTTCGTATTACGATGACCTGATGCTGCTGCGCGCCGGTGTGGTGGATGAGCCCGAATATTTGCGGCTGCTTGCCAAAACCATCACGAGCGTGCACCGTGGTCCGGGCCGCCACCGCCAGACCGTGGCCGACAGTTCCTTTGACGCCTGGAACCGCTATTACCGACAGGATGAAAGTTCTGTCAACAATATCGTGAGCTACTACACCAAGGGTTCACTGGTGGCACTGGCGCTTGACCTGAGCATCCGCAATGCCACGGGCAACCGCAAGTCGCTGGATAATGTGATGCGTCTGATGTGGGATCGCTATGGTCGCCGTTTTTATACGGCACGCCAGCGCGGCGTGCAAGAGGATGAATTTGCGACGCTGCTCAGACAGGCAACCGGCGTCGATTTGCAGACATTCATTGAAAAGGCGACCGAATCCACCGACGATCTGCCTCTGGCCGCATTACTGGCGAAACAGGGTGTTGCACTTTCCTGGCAGGCCGAACGGCGCGCTCCCGGCATCGGCGCAGTCATGCGCGCCACCGCCAGTGGCGAGCCCGGACTCGCCCAGGTGCTGGAAGGCGGCGCTGCGCACGCAGCAGGCCTGTCGGCCGGCGATATCCTGCTGGCGATGGACGGTCTGCGCATAGAAGTGGGGAATTGGGAAAAACTGCTGAGCCGCTGTCAGGCCGGCCAGCAGGTGACCCTGCACTATTTCAGACGTGATGAATTGCGCTCCACCACACTGACGCTGCAGGCGCCTGCCAACGACCAATGCAGCCTGAATCGGTCATCAGCGGGCTAAGGCGGCATCCCGGATTTCGTGATCGCCCGCCCAGCCATCGCTGATCGCCGGGTTCGTCACGACTGAATTATCGCGCAGAGCACACCGGGCAGTCCGGATTGCGCTCCAGCTGCAGGGTATGCCATTGCATGGATAAGGCATCCAGCATCATCAGGCGGCCCTGCAGATTGTCACCGATGCCCAGCAGTGTTTTGATGGCCTCGGCCGCCTCGGTACTGCCGATCATACCCACCAGCGGCGCAAACACGCCCATGGTCGCGCAATCATCCACGCGCAGATCATCCGAGGGGGGAAAGGCGCAGGCATAACATGGCGAGTCGGCATGGCGCGTATCAAACACCGTAACCTGACCGGAAAAACGAATCGCCGCTGCCGAAACAAAAGGTTTGGACTGCGCGACACAAACTTCATTGATGGCCTGGCGCGTCCTGAAATTATCGGTGCAGTCAACGATGAGATCAACCTGCGCCAGCAGCGCCGCCAGTCGCGCAGTATCCACCCGCTCTACGACGGTTTCTACCTGACAGTCAGGGTTCATCTGTGCGATGGCAGTACGCGCCGACTCTGCCTTGCTTTGCCCGATGCGATCTGTCGTATGGATGATCTGCCGCTGCAGATTGGATAACTCAACCAGATCGTCATCCACCAGCACCAGTCGTCCGATACCGGCGGAGGCCAGATAAGCTGCGGCCGGCGACCCCAGCCCGCCCAGCCCCAGAATCAGCACGGAACTGGCAAGCAGCTTTTCCTGGCCTTCGATGCCAATGGCATCCAGCATCAGGTGACGCGCGTAGCGCAGCAGCTGGCTGTCATCCATCTTTATTGCCCCTTTGTTTTTCCGTCAGGCTGTGCAGGTGTCGTGGAATCGGCAGGTGCCTTGCGCTCAGCCGGACTCGAAGGCGCCGGATCGGCCTTGTCGGGCTCACCGGTATCAGCCGGCTCGGCGCCGGCAGGTTTTGACTTCAGGTCTTCTCTGGATTTTTGTGTCTGGCCGGCACCAGCGTCAACGGCCTTTTTCTCTGCCGCCTTTTCCTGTGGCGTCAGCGTCTTTTCTGCCACAGGCGCGCCTCCCTTGACGGGCTTGCCCAGCAGTTTATTGACCGCCTGCGCCAATTGGAAGTCCGCATCGGAGCCAAATTCAAATACCTCTTTTTCTTCGGCCGTTTCGTCCGGCTTCAGCGAGGTGGTGCCCTTGACTTCGCCGTTTTCACCCGCCTGATCGTTGCTCAGGTGTTCAGCCAGATCGGCCTCGCGTGGGAAACTGAACAGATCGCCTTTTTCGGTATCAGTCACCACCACATCAGGCACGATTCCCGTTGCCTGGATCGAGCGGCCGGATGGCGTGAAATAACGCGCGGTCGTCAGCTTCAGCGCAGTATTGTCGTCCAGCGGCATCACAACCTGTACCGATCCCTTGCCGAAACTGCGATTGCCCAATATGGTGGCGCGCTTGTGATCCTGCAGCGCGCCCGCCACAATTTCAGATGCCGAGGCCGACCCGACGTTGATCAGCACCACCATGGGCACGGTTCGGGTCCAGCCGGGAAGATCGCTCAGATAATCTTTTGCGTTGTGAACATAATCGCCCGGCACCGCCTTGAAGACGCGCGACTCCTGGTCGATACGCGACTTGGTCGAGACCACATTGACGCCCGGCTTCAGAAACGCAGCCGATACGCCAATGGCGCCGGTCAGCAGCCCCCCCGGATCATTTCGCAAGTCCAGCACCAGGCCCTTGGGCTTGCCTTTGGCATCAAGCTCCTTCAGGTGTTTGGCCAGATCAGGGCCGGTGCGCTCCTGAAACTGCGATACACGCAGATAGGCAATGTCATCCGGCAACATTTTGCTGCGCACGCTTTGTACCTTGATCACGGCGCGCACCAGTTCGAAATCCAGTTGCTTGCCGGTGGAGGGTCGGCTGACGGTCAGCTTGATGGCGCTGCCCACGTCGCCACGCAGGTTTTTCACCACGTCGCTCAGCGGCTTGCCTTCCATGCTCTCGCCGTTGATTTTCGTAATAATATCGCCAGGCATAATACCTGCCTTGGCCGCCGGTGTATCTTCGATAGGCGAGATAATTTTCACAAATCCCTTTTCCGGCCCGATTTCGATGCCGAGCCCGCCGAATTCGCCATCGGTCGAGACGCGCATTTCTTCGTATTCAAGGGCATCCAGGTAAGCCGAGTGCGGATCCAGGTCCTGCACCATGCCCTTGATGGCCGATTCAATCAGCTTCTGGTCGGAGACCGATTCCACATAATTGTTCTTGATGGCCGCATACACACGCGCAAACCGCTGCAACTCGGTAAAAGGCAGGGACTCTTCGGCCGGCAATGGGGCATGCAGCTCGGGTGCGGGCAACTGGCGGGCGGGATTGGCAGGCTTCTGCTGCGCAAACGCCGAAGGCGCATACACAAACGACGCCTGCATCAGCCCGATGGCGATCGCATAAGTCAACTGGCGAACTGCAAATATTTTCATAGAGTCTTCCGGAAGAATACGGGGCACCGTTACCGGGCCAGCCAGCTCATGGGATCTACCGGAGTAGACCCTTTTCTGATTTCAAAATAGAGGCCGGGATCGACCTGCCCCCCTGTCGCCCCCACTCGGGCAATGGTTTGGCCGATACGCACGCGATCACCGACGCTTTTGCTCAGGCTCTGATTGTAACCATACACGCTCAGATATCCGTTCTGGTGATCGACAATAATGAGATTACCAAATCCCTGGACCCACGATGCGTAAACAACGCTGCCGCTGCCAATTGCCTTGACCGGCGTACCGCTGCCGGCACGAATCAGGATGCCGCGCCAGACGTCACCGGTATCGGGACGCGGGGTGCCGAATCGGCCCGAAACACTGCCGCGCACGGGCCAGGGGGCGCCGCGCTGCAGTCCGTCGGCACCCGAGGAGGCTTCGGCCGCCGCCTTGCGTTCGTCTTCACGTGCTTTTTGCGCCAGCCGCACCTCTTCCTCAGCCCGTAACCGGGCCAGGCGCGCCTTTTCGCGATCAATTTCCAAATTCTCGCGCTGCATTCTGGCCTGGGCCAATTGTTGCTGCGCCGCCGCCGACGCCCGGCTGGCGGCCTCCAGGTCAGGGGCCGGCTGTATCGTGACGCCCGTCGACGGCGCGTTTTCACGGGCCCGGCGTAACGCCTCAGTCTGCTCTTCTGCCGTCATATAGGCGCGCTGCTCGGCTTCGCGGGCGGCCTGCGCCTGCCGTGCGGTCTGTTCGGCCCGCTTGGCGGCCAGCGCAGCCTGCCGGGCTGCCTCTTGCGCCGCGCGTTCACGCGCTTCCTGCAGCGCCTTGCGTCTGGCCGCTTCCCGCGCCGCGCGCTCGATGGCCGCCTGGCGGATCGCCTCACGCTGCTTCACAATACTGCTCTGGATGTCGTCAATCAGCGCATTCAGACGCTTGTCGTCGCGCGCCAGATTGCCTGCCTGCGAGCGCCGCGCCTTCAGGTCAGCCTCGACCCGGGCCAGTACGGCTGAATGTTTCTGCTTTTCCTGCTCAAGATCGCCCTTGTTTTTTTCGGCTTCACTTGCCAGTGCAAGCAGCGTTTTCTGGCGATCCGCCACTTTCTTTTTAACCGCATCCAGCCGGGCAATTTCCACGTTAAGCGCCTGGACGGCCTGGGTACGCGCCTTGGCGACGTAACTCAGATAAGTCAGGTCCCGTCCGATTTTCTGCCCGTCATCGCCGGACAGCAGCGCCGCCCATGGCGAGACGCCATTGGTATATTGGGATTTGAGCTGCAGCGCCAGTTCTTCGCGGCGCTGCTCCATAAGCCCCTGCTGGCTGGCCTGTTCACTGCGCAGTTTGTCCAGTTCCTTTTCCGTTTCGTCCCGCTGGCGGTCCAGATCGTCGAGCCGGGCGTTGAGCCGGGAAATTTCTGTCTCGGACTGGCGCAGCGCTTCGGTCACGTCCTTGCGGTCACTCTCGGACTCATTGATCCGCTTGCTGACTTCTGCAATTTTCTGCTGAAGATCCTGGCGCAGTTGCTCGGCGTTTTTTTGCTGTTTGGTCAGCGAGGAAATGGACTGCGCACCGGCACTCCCGCCCGTCAGCAACAGCAGACAGGCGAGCGCGACGGATCCGCAGGCACGGACCGAACGCCGTGAACAGCGCCCGTTCATTGTGCCTTCCTTATGGCAGGCATGCGTGACTCAGGCGGCGCATGCACAAGACCCACATGGTATTAATCCTTTTTGGCCTTGCCCTGGGCAGCCACGGCAGCCATAGCGGCAGCAATGGCTTCCTGGTCACCCAAGTAATAGTGTTTGATAGGTTTGAGGTTTTCATCGAGTTCATACACCAGCGGCTGGCCGGTGGGAATATTCAGGTTGACGATTTCGTCTTCCGACACCTGATCCAGATGCTTGATGAGGGCGCGCAGGCTGTTGCCATGGGCGGAAATCAGCACATTACGGCCGGCCTTGATCGCAGGCGCAATGGATTCGTTCCATAAAGGCAGCACGCGTGCCACGGTGTCCTTCAGGCACTCTGTGGCCGGCAGATCGGCCGGGGCGATGCGTTCGTAGCGGGCATCGAAACGGGGATGACGTTCGTCATCGTTATCGAGCGGCTCGGGTGCGATGGCGTAGGCGCGACGCCAGATAAGCACCTGCTCGTCGCCGAACTTCTGGGCGGTCTCCGCCTTGTTCAGGCCCTGCAACGCACCGTAGTGGCGTTCGTTCAGGCGCCAGCTGGCATGCACCGGCGTGTACATGGCGTCCATGGCGTCCAGCGCAATCCACAAGGTACGAATGGCCCGTTTCAATACTGAGGTGAAGGCCAGATCGAATGCAAACCCTTCTTTTTTGAGCAGCTCACCGGCATCCCAGGCCTGCTGTTTACCGGTTTCGGTCAGGTCTACATCTTTCCATCCGGTGAAACGGTTTTCAAGATTCCATTGGCTTTCGCCATGTCGCATTAACACTAGCTTGTACATTGTTGATCCCTGCAAGGCAAACTGAAATACGGTAACCTGGTTGAAAATGGGCCCGCATATTGCTTGCGGGCCGGGCCAACCATTAATTTTCCTCTATTTTACAGAAGTCTTATCTCGAATAGGCGAGCTATTTTATAATCAGTAAATTCAGCGTTTGAAATACGCATTTTCAGGATTCATTGTGGATTTTCTTTTTTACCAGAACTCGATTTACTTCCTCATTTTTCTGCTGGTGTCCGGCGGCTTGCTGCTTTTCCCCCTGCTGCGCCAGCAGGGCAAGGGCAATACCGGCCTGAGTGTCAAAGAGGCGGTCAATCTGGTCAACCGTGAAAACGCGGTATTTGTTGATCTGCGTCCGGCGCAAAGTTATCGCGGCGGCTCCATTCCGTCCGCACGCAATCTGCCGGCTGACGAGTTTGAACAGAAAGCCGGCACCCTGCCCCGTAACAAACCCCTCATTCTGGTGTGCGACACCGGCCGCGACTCGGCCAAAATGGCCGGCGTACTGCGCGGCAAAAATACAGAGAACGTGTACACGCTGGCTGGCGGCATGGGCGCCTGGAAAGCAGACGGCATGCCCGTCAAGCAGCACGCCTGATGCCCGCCCCCCCTGTCCGACGCATGAACGGCGCATGAGCGGGCGGCGCTACACTCTTATCTCTACTTCAAGTAAGGCTCATAATGAAAAAAGTGACCATGTATTACAAGCAAACCTGCCCGTACTGTGTGCGCGCAGACAAACTGCTGCGTGAACGCGGTGTGACCGATATGGAAAAAATCAGCGTTGACACAAACCGTGAACAGCGGGCTGCTATGATCGAGCGATCCGGCGGACGCACCACGGTGCCCCAGATTTTCATCGGGGACGACCACATCGGTGGATGTGATGATCTCATGGCACTTGACCGTGAAGGCAAACTGGCTATCATGCTGGGTGCGTAACCCGCATATTTTTGAAATTTACATCAATAGGAAGTGATATGGCTGACGAAAACAACGCTGCTGCGAACAACGAAGCGACAGGAACAGATCCGGTATTTGCGATGCAACGCGTATACCTGAAAGACTTGTCCCTGGAAATGCCCAACGCACCGCAAATTTTCCTGGAACAGGAAACACCGAACGTTGAAGTGTCTCTGAATGTGGGTGGCGAGCGCCTGGCCGAAACCGTGTTCGAAGCAACCGTCACGGTCACGATCACCACCAAAATCGGCGACAAGACGCTGTATCTGGTTGAAGGCACACAAGCCGGCATCTTCGAAATTGCCAATGTGCCCGAAGAACAGTTCGAACCGCTCATCGGCATCGTCTGCCCGACCATGCTGTTCCCTTATCTGCGCGCCAATGTGGCCGATGCGATCAACCGCACTTCACTGCCCCCACTGCACCTGGCCGAGGTCAACTTCCAGGCACTGTACGAGCAGCGCGCCCAGGAAGCCCAAAACCAGGCTGGCGGCAATCCTGCCCAGGAAAACGGTTCCGGCATCTACGTACCGCCAGGTACAACGCGTCAGTAAGTTCACATGACGTTCTTGTCAACGCCGTCCCCGTTGCGTGTGCTGGTACTTGGCGCCGGCAGCTGGGGCACGGCGCTGGCGCACGCCGCCTGTACCAACGCCAGTGTCATGGTGTGGGCGCGCGATCCCCAGACAGCCCAACACATCAACGAGCAGCATCGCAATCCGCGCTATCTGCAAGACATTCCCCTGCCCGCTACGCTGGCAGCCACCGATCAACCTGAGCAGGCTTTCGCCTTTTTACAGGATGCTGCCTCATCCCTGATTATCCTGGGTACGCCCGTTGCCGCCATCGGGCAGGCTTGCGACCTGCTGCTGCGTTATTTGCCGCCGGCGAATCTGCAAACCACGCCCATCCTGTGGACCTGCAAGGGTTTTGAACAAGAAAGCGCTCGCCTGCCGCATGAAGTGGTTCAGGACAGGCTTGCAAAAATCATCCCTTACACGGGCGTCTTGTCCGGGCCTTCCTTTGCCCGCGAAGTGGCCCAGGGGTTGCCTGTTGCCCTGACCGTGGCCAGCAGCCACGAATGCGTGACCTCGCGCGCCACGGCGGCGCTGCACGCAGGCAATACCCGTATCTATCGAAGCCGCGATGTGGTGGGCGTCGAAGTGGGCGGCGCCATGAAAAACGTCATTGCGATTGCTTGCGGCATTGCCGATGGTCTGGCCCTGGGCATGAATGCCCGTGCAGCCCTGATTACCCGCGGCCTGGCCGAAATGAGCCGTTTTGGTTTGGCGCTGGGTGGAGAGCCGACGACGTTCAGCGGCCTGACCGGCCTGGGCGATCTTGTACTGACTGCGACCGGCGATCTGTCACGCAACCGGCAGGTGGGCGTCGCATTAGGCCAGGGCCAGGATCTGGCCAGCATTTTATCGTCAGGCATGACGGCAGAAGGAGTGCGTTGCGCCCAGGCCGCTCTCACCCGCGCCCGCGGTCTTAAAATCGACATGCCGATTACAGAAGCCGTCTGCGCAGTGCTGTTTGACGGCGTGCCGCCACTTGACGCGGTATCCCGCCTGCTGTCACGCGAGTCTCGCAGCGAATAAATGCCGCTCCACCATTGATATCGCTATTGGTTAACGCGTCGCGCGCCGGATCGCGCTGACCGGAACGAGCGTATCGCCCGCTGCATTCTGCCGCACCGGCTTGCACCAGGCATGACCGTAGGCCACTTCCAGCGATAACCGCAGCAAACCATCGTCGCCTCTGCCCGCTTCCAATGCGTCCCGCAGACGCTGATACCACTGCCGGCCTTTCAGTCCATCGGATCGCGCCTCGCTGGGATTGCCACCCAGGCCGCGTACATCCTTGAGCAGAGCGTCCACCGTGCGATAGGTCAGTGTGATCACTTCCTGATCCATGACCGGGTCCATAAAGCCATTTTCCAGCAGAATATCGCCAAAGTCGTGCATATCAACGAACTGCATGACCTGGGTTCGGATGCCCGCCGTATCAACCGCACTGCGCAACTCGCGAAAAGTGCCAGGACCCAGACAGGAGAACATGGCCAGGCCGCTGTTGCTCAGAACGCGGCGCCATTCGCGGATGACGTCATGCGGTTGCTGATGCCAGTGCAGGGCCAGGTTGGACCAGATCATATCGACTGACTCTGGTGGCAGGGGCATGCTGGCCAGATCGGCCAGTTCAAAATCAAAGCGTTGCTGACGCTTTAATTTGGACACCAGAGACTTGAGCCCGGTCGGCACCAACCGGCTTCGACATTGCGCGATAAAGGGTTCGCAATGATCGACGCCGGTGACGGCCGCCTGCGGGTAACGCGCCGCCAGCAGATGAATCGAATGGCCAGGGCCGCATCCGGCGTCAATGATCCGTTCCGGACTGATTTTGATATAACCCAGGCGATCAATCATGCGCGCCGCGATTTCGTCATAAAAAAAACGGGCCTGCTCCAGCGAGTCGCGCCGCGCAAACTGCTGGCGCACATGCGTCATATTGATGGGCAGCCGCGAGGCCGAATGAATTAACTGGGACATTGGTATCACAAACCCGATTGATGCCGGCGCCGGGCGCTGGCAGATTACCTAATCTGCCATTGTAATGAAGGGCGGTCTGCCATGCGCGAGAACCCCTATTTTTCAACCCGATTTTCTGTAATACGCGACCGTATTGTCGGTACACTTCTAACCGCCTGCCCGCTCTGCGGCGGCGCGGCACCCTGGGGGCAATTATGCGCAGGGTGCACGCAGGATGTGCGCCATTCCATGCGTCATCATCGCTGGCGCTGCCCTCGATGTGCGCTGGCCCTGCCTGCCAACGCTGCCTGTCCCGATTGCGCAGGCAGGCCAGCCTCTCTGGAGAAGGTGGTCGCTGCCTTTGACTACGTGTCGCCCGCAGACAGCCTGATTCTGCGATACAAGAATGCGCGCCAGTTTTATCTTGCGACCTGCTTTGCGGCACTGGCGCTCTCAGCGATACAAGATCAGAGCCCTGACTGGCCCCTGCCGCCATGGCCGCCGGGCACACCGCTTATTCCCATCCCAGGCAGTCGCGCCTCCCTGCGTCGCCGTGGCTTTAATCCGGCCAGCGAATTCGCGGCACAACTGGGCCGCCGGCTGCACAGTCCTGTGCTACACACAACGCTTTATCGCGAGCCGGACAGTCTCAAGCAAAGCACACTCAATCGTCAGCAGCGCCAGGCCAATACCGCCCATCTTTATTATTGCGCCCGCAATATGCCTGAGCCCTGCGCCATATTGGTGGACGATGTCCTGACGACCGGCAGCACGCTGCATGCAGCCGCCAACGCCCTGCGTGCGGCAGGCGTGCAGCGCGTATATGCAGTGGTCATTGCCCGAACCCCCATGGAAGAACGGCCAGACCGCCACCTGGTCTAATCGGGGTTTTCCATTAATTTCTCATATTTCAGGAAGCTGATATTTAATTTTTGAGAAATTAACCGTATTCTGAGTTTTTTTTCCCGACACATCCTCATGCTTTCTCAATCTGACAAAGGCGGCGCCGACCGCGTTCTGTATATCCTGTCGGTTTTCGCCAAGATCGAGCGACCCGTGACGGTGGCCGAACTGATCACCCTGACAGCACTGCCCCAGAGCACCCTCTACCGCCAGCTCACGTTGTTGAAGAAATGGGGATTTGTATTTGAAGTCCAGGGCGAATATATGCCTGGGCCTCGTTGTCTGCCGCTGGCCTGGGGTTTTAATCACTCGTCTTTTCTGTTGCAGCACGCCCGCAAGGACATGCTTGCCTTATCAACACAGACCGGGGAATCGGTCGGTATTCTGGTCGCGGTTGAGGACGTGGCGGTCTGTCTTGATATGGTTGAAAGCACCAGCTCGCTGCGCTGCTCGTTCGTCAAGGGCCGCTCTCTTCCCCTCATTCGGGGTGCGTCGGCCAAATCGCTGCTGGCTTTTTTGCCCCCGGCCAAACAGCAGGCCGTGGTACAGCAGGCCATTGCCCAGGGACTATTGAATACTGCGCAGGCGGAGCAATTGAAGGCAGACGTCATCACAGTACAGCAACACGGATATGCCGTTTCCGAGGGCGAAGTCGACGATGGCGTATGGGGTGTCAGCGCACCGCTATTTCAGCATAAAAACAGTGCATTAGGCGTCATCACCCTCATGGCGCCCACCGCAAGGGCCAGCCCGCGCGCGCAGCAACTCATTCATGCCACCGTCCGGGCTGCCTCCTCCATTTCATCCACGCTCGCAGCACTGCTGGATTAACTCACACAAGGAACAATCATGAAAACGTTTTTTCTCACCAGTCTGCTGGCTCTTGGCCTGACTGCTCCGACCCTTTCCGTCGCCGCCGATGCACCATTACGTGTCGTCACCGATGCCACGTTTCCCCCAATGGAGTTTTTCCAGGACGGCAAGCCCACCGGTTTTGACATTGAGCTGATCCAGGCCCTGGGAAAGGAAATGAACCGTCCGATCGAACTGACCAACATTGATTTCAAGGGACTCATACCCGCCATCGTGTCAGGCCGGGCCGATGCCGCGATTTCGGGTATTTATATTACGCCTGAGCGCAAGAATGTAGTGGATTTCACCGATTCCTATTACGCGGGCGGGCTGGTGGTACTGACCAAAAAAGACAACAAAATACACTCGCTCAAAGACCTGGATGGTAAAAAAGTGTCGGTGCAGGTCGGTACCAAATCGGTCAACTACCTGACCGAGCACTTCCCCAATGTCAATCGTGTTGAAGTTGAAAAGAACGAAGAAATGTTCAATCTGGTCAAGATCGGCCGCGCCGATGCTGCTGTGACCGGCCGTCCCGCCGCCAAGCTCTACGCCCAGCACAACCCGGACTTCACTGTGCTGGACGAACAGATCACCACCGAAGAATACGGCGTGGCAGTCAGCAAATCACAACCGCAATTGCGCGATGCACTCAATGCCGCGTTGAAGAAAATCCGTGACAACGGCACGTATCAGAAAATCGTGACCAAATGGTTTGAGGCAAAATCATGAACCTGGATTTTTCTCCTGTGCTGGCAGGCTGGGAGCCGCTGTTGCGCGGCACACTGGTCACGATTGAAGTGACCGCCGGCGCGCTGCTGCTCTCATGCCTGGTGGGCCTGCTCATTGGCATTGGCCGCCTGAATCCGCAACGCAAATTTGTGTACTTTTTGTGCAGTTCCTACCTGACCATTTTCCGTGGCACGCCGTTGCTGGTGCAATTATTCATCTGGTTCTTCGGCCTGCCGCAATTTGGCATTTTGTTGCCCGCGTATCTGTGCGGTGTGTTGGGCCTGGGCATGTATTCCGCATCCTATGTGTCGGAAGTGGTGCGCGGGTCCATTCAGTCAGTGGACCGGGGTCAGGGCGAAGCCGCCCGCTCCCTGGGCATGTCGTCCCGTCAAGCCATGCGCAAAATCATTTTGCCGCAGGCGCTGGTACGCATGATTCCGCCCCTGGGCAATGAATTCATTGCCCTCATTAAGAACTCGGCCCTGGTGTCGCTGTTGACGATTCACGACGTGATGCACGAAGGCCAGAAAATCATCAGCGTGTCCTATCGCTCGCTGGAAACCTATCTGGTCATTGCCCTGATTTATCTGGTGCTCACGGTCACTGCGATGTTAATACTGCGCAAAATAGAAAACTCACTTAAAGCCGGGGGAATGGTGCAATGAGTACAGCCATGATTCATCTGGATCGCGTGGAAAAATCCTACGGCGACCATCAAGTCCTCAAAGGCGTCAGCCTGGACGTGCCGCGCTCATCGGTGGTGGTGCTGATTGGGCCCAGCGGTTCAGGCAAAAGCACGCTGCTGCGCTGCTGCAACGGCCTGGAAACCGCCCAGCAAGGCAATATCACCATTAACGGACAGCCGCTGCTGCGCGACGGGAAACTGATCGCCGAGAAGTCGCTCAATGCTTTGCGCACCAATGTCGGCATGGTGTTCCAGTCATTCAATCTGTTCCCGCATCTGTCAGTGCTGGACAATATCACGATCGCGCCCAAAACATTGAAAAACACCCCGGATGCCGATGCTCGCGTCCTCGCCCTGTCCCTGCTGGAAAAAGTCGGACTTAAGGACAAGGCGGCTGCGATGCCTGCCAGCCTGTCAGGCGGGCAAAAGCAGCGGGTGGCCATTGCCCGTGCGCTGGCAATGGAACCGGAGGTCATGCTGTTTGATGAACCCACCTCGGCACTGGACCCGGAGCTTGTAGGCGAAGTTCTGCAGGTCATGAAGATGCTGGCCAGCGAAGGCATGACCATGCTGGTGGTCACCCACGAGATGGGCTTTGCACGCGATGTAGCGGACAAAGTCGTCGTCATGGATCACGGCGTGATACTTGAAGAAGATATTCCTTCCGTCATCTTTACCCGGCCCACGCATGAACGCACCCGTTCATTTTTGCAGGCCGTTCTGAATGCCTGAACAAACTACACATATGCCAAATGAAATATTCTCCTGGCAGGGACGAATTGATTCCGCCGAGCGCGGAGATACACGCCGTATTCATCAGATTGCCAGATCGCTCACAACGGAAACGCCCGAGACCCTGGCCGGCAGCGCCGTGCTGATGGGATTCTGCTGCGATGAGGGCGTACGCCGCAACCACGGGCGCGTCGGCGCACGCCAGGCGCCGGATCATGTCCGCCGGGCGATGGCCGGATTGCCCGCCCATCAATTGCAGCAGTTGTTCGATGCGGGCGACATTTCATGTTCCGGCGAGCATCTGGAGCAGGCTCAAATGCAACTGGCCAACCGGATCAGTGAACTGCTGAATGCATCCGCCCGACTGGCAGTCATCGGCGGAGGCCACGAAATTGCGTATGGAAGTTATCTGGGGCTTGACCGGCATTTACAGGAAACCGGGCAGACGGGCACGGTTCTGGTTCTGAATCTGGATGCGCATTTTGACTTGCGCACCAGCAGACCCGGCAGCTCGGGCACGCCGTTCGACCAGATTTTCGAACATGCGGCGCAGCAAAGCAGGCCTGTACGCTATTGCTGCCTGGGTGTCTCGACACTGTCCAATACTCCTGCCCTGTTTGAACGCGCGCGCGAACTGGATGTCGCCTATCTGGAAGACCGGCATATGCAGGAAAGCCAGTTATCCCAGGTAAAACAGTTTCTGGCCACCCAGCTGCAGGATGTCTCGCACGTGTATCTGACGATTGACATGGATGTGCTGCCGGGCTGGCAGGCACCGGGCGTGTCGGCACCGGCCGCCTATGGCGTCAGCCTGCCGGTTATCGAAGCACTTGTGGATATGGCCCGGGCCAGCGGCAAACTGCGGCTGCTCGATGTGGCTGAAATCAATCCCACGTACGACCGGGACAACTTGACCGCCAAAACCGCTGCCCGTTTGCTCTGGCGATATCTGCAACCAGCGTAGCGCACTGGATGGCGTGCGCTATTGCCCGCCAATAAACCCCAACTGGCGCCAGGCCTCATAACTGACAATGGCAACCGCATTGGACAGATTCATGCTTCGGTTATTCGGCAACATGGGAATACGCAGCCGGTGCTGTGCGTCGAACGTCGCCATGATTTCAGGCGCCAGCCCGGTGGTTTCTGCGCCGAACAGCAGCACATCTCCATCCTGATAGGTCTCGTCAGTATAGGCGCGACTGCCCTTGGTCGTGATCGCAAAAATCCGCTGGCCCGCCACATCGGCAAGAAAAGCATCGTAATCCGGGTGGATGGTGACCTTGGCCAGATCGTGATAGTCCAGTCCTGCGCGGCGCATTTTCGCATCATCAATCCGAAAACCCATAGGCTCGATCAGATGCAGTCGGCAACCATTATTGGCAATCAAACGGATAATGTTGCCGGTATTGGGCGCGATTTTGGGTTCGAACAAGGCGATATGCAGCATGATAAAAATAGACGGTGGACAGGGCTGATGAAACTAGTGAAGAAAAGAAACAACTGATGAAAAGACGGCACGCGTAAATAAACGCGCTGCGCCCTATTTTTTCCAGAAGCCGGGCGTGAACAGAACCAGAACGGTAAAAAGCTCCAGCCGGCCAATCAGCATGGCAAAAGTACACACCCACATCTGAAAATTGCTCAGGCCGGAATAGTTGCTCATCGGGCCCACCTCGCCAAGCCCGGGACCGATATTGGACAGGCTGGCAAAGACGGCCGATGATGCCGTGGTAAAGTCCATCCCCGAAATGACCATGATGCCGGTCAGCACGACGTTCAGGATGACGAAAACCAGAACGAACGTCATGATCGATGAAATAATCGCAGGCGGCACAATTCGCCGATGCAGTTTGACCGGGCAAATCGCATGCGGATGCAACAGCTTGCGCATTTCTGCACGGATCTGCTTGAGAATGATAATGACCCGGATCAGCTTGATGCCGCCGCCAGTCGAACCCGCGGACGAAGAAAAACTGCCCAGCAGCAACATCATGACCGGCAGCAATACCGGCCAGTGCAGGTAATCGGTGTTGGCAAACCCCGTGGTCGTGGCCAGCGAAATGGTATTGAACATACCGAAGCGAAAAGACTGCGTGAGTGTCGGATACACGCCGTCGAAATAAAGCCAGGCGCTGACCGTCAACCCGCCCAGCAGCAGAATGGCGAGGAATATTTTGGTTTCGGGACAGGTCGCATAATAGCGCAGACTGCGAAATCTCAGCACGTTATAGTGCGTAGCAAAGTTGATCCCGGCAAACACCATGAACACGCAGGCAACGGTATCGACCAGCCCTGAATCGTAATGCTGGAACCCTTCGTCATAAATGGAGAACCCGCCCAGCGCCATGGTCGAAGCCGCATGACACCAGGCGTCATACCAGGACAGTCCGGCCAGGTGGTAGCAAATAACGCAAAGCGTGGAGACGGAGATATAAATAGCGTACAGCGCTTTGGCCGTACCCGCAATACGCGGCGTGAGTTTTTCTTCTTTCATCGGGCCGGGTATTTCGCCACGCATAATCTGGTGTCCGCCGACACCCAGCAGCGGCATAATCGCCACGGCCATGACCAGAATACCCATGCCCCCGACCCATATGAGCGTGACGCGCCAGATATTGATGGACGGCGGCAACTCGGAAATATTATTCAGAACAGATGCGCCGGTCGTGGTCAACCCGGACATCGCCTCATAATAGGCGTGGGTAAAGGTCAGCGGATGCCCTTCTATATAGGCATCGATCACAAAAGGCAGGGAGGCAATCAGCGGAAACACCAGCCAGACCAGCGACACCAGCAGCAGACCGTTGCGCGGATTGATTTCATCCTTGGAACTGCTTGTGACCTTCCACAAGGCCGCTGAACCCAGGATAGAAATGCCCAGGCTGATCAGAAAAGCGTTGTGCGCACCATCGCCGAAATAAAGCGAGACGCCGAGCGGAAACAGCAAAATAGAAGAGAAACCAAGCATTGTCAGGCTGAGCGCATGCAGGACATTCAGAATATTGCGCATGTAGGCAGCCTAGAAAAAAAACAAGGAGACCTGGAAGAGCTTCTCAACCCGTCGCATGTCGTGACGGTTGCCGGCAAACACGACAACGTGATCCCCCATCTGAATTGTGGTGCCTGGTTCGGGCAGGATCACTTCGTCTTCGCGCAGAATAGCGGCCACGATCGCGGTTTTGGGCAATTTCAGATCCTGGATCGATTTGCCGACGACTTGCGAACTTTTCCGATCGCCGTTGACTTCAAACTCGATCGCCTCGGCATTACCACCCCGTAGCCGGTGCCCTGCCACGACGGCTCCCTGGCGCACGTCGCGCAGCAACGCGCCGATCGTGGCCTGCGAAGGCGAAACAGCAATATCGATCAGGCTGCCTTCCATCAGGTCGCCATAAGCCTTGCGATTAATCAGAGCGATCACCTTACGCGCGCCCAGTCGCTTGGCCAGCAACGATGACATGATATTGTCTTCGTCATCATTGGTCACGGCCAGAAAGGTGTCCATCTCTTCGATGTTTTCATTGTCCAGCAGGGATTCGTCTGTGGCGTCGCCCTGCAACACCAGCACCTTGCTGGGCAGCAGAGAGGCCAGCTTCTCGCAACGCTCCCGGCTGGTTTCCAGGATCCGCACGTTATAGCTGCCTTCGGACAACTTGCGGGCAAGCCGGTAGCCGATATTGCCGCCACCGGCAATCATGACCGTACGCACTTTGCGCGAGGTGTACTGAAGTTTGGCAACAGCGTCCTTGCCGTCCTGCGTATCGACCGCCACGACCAGTTCGTCGCCCTGTTGAATGGCCGACTGGTGATCCAGTGCAATCGCCGCACCGTGGCGAAAGATTTCAAGCACGCGTGCATTCAGATTGGGTAAATTCTGGCCGGTCTGATTGACGCGCAGATTGATCAGCGGGCTGACCCGGCCGATGCGAATAATCAGTATACTCAAGCGCCCTTGCCCGAACTCGACGACCTGCAGGGCTTCGGGAAACTCGATCAAACTGTGCAGGTACGTAGTGACGCTGTCTTCCGGGCTGATCACTGAGTCCACGCCAAAGCTTTCCTTGATCAATTCGACATTGCTGGAATAGGCATGGCTGCGCACACGGGTAATACGGCGCGGAATGTTGAAAACATCCTTGGCGATCCGGCAAGCGACCAGGTTGACCGGGTCGGTCGCCGCACAGGCCACCAGCAGATCGGTGTCGTCGGCGCCTGCGGATCGCAGTATGTCGGGCATGGAGGCGTCACCCTGTACACCGCGCAGATCGAAGCGCTCCTGCAAATAGCGCAGTCGTTCGCCGTCGGTATCGACAATGGTGATATCGTTTTTTTCAGAAACCAGATTCTCGGCAACGCTCGCGCCAACACGTCCCGCGCCAAGGATCAGGATTTTCATGAATTGCGTTTGCGTGAGGAATCAATACCCAGTTGGCGCAGCTTGCGATACAGGTGCGTGCGCTCCAGACCGGTTTTTTCAGACACCCGGGTCATGCTGTGATTTTCGCGGCCCAGATGATATTCGAAATACACCCGCTCAAATTCGTCTCGCGCATCACGCAAGGGTTGATCCAGCGAGATGCTGCCCAGATGCGAACCCTGATTCTGCGCTTCCTGCACGGCCGGGATGGGCGCGGCAGCCACCGCAGTCGCAGCGGGTGCAGGCGCACCGGGACGGGCAGGTGTTGCGGCGGCTGGCGCACGCGCGGCGCCATTGGTAGCCGTTGCCTGGGCCGAAGCCAGCACCTGCTTGGCGTGCGGTCGCATCAAGCCGGTTTGTACGGTCTTGAGCAATTTTTGCAGTGTGATGGGCTTTTCAAGAAAATCCATGGCGCCGATGCGCGTGGCCTCAACGGCAGTGTCGACCGTTGCATGGCCGCTCATCATGATGACCGGCATATCCAGCAATCCCTGGGAACCCCATTCCTTGAGCAGGCTGACGCCATCGGTATCGGGCATCCAGATATCAAGAAGAACCAGGTCGGGCCGGTAGCGCAGACGAGCAGCGCGTGCCTGCGAAGCATTTTCTGCAAGCTCTACGGTATGGCCTTCGTCGTATAAAATTTCCGACAGAAGTTCACGTATACCTATTTCATCGTCAACCACCAGAATTCTGGCCATATCTTGTCACCTATTACTTTCTGACTGTATTTTGGTACTGTTCAAAGTTCCGGGTTCAATTATAACCACGGGATTGTCTTAATTGCCTGTTTTCGGAGTCAGTCGCGTGAGTAATATTGATACACGCGCCCCGCCGTCCTTGCGATTGGCAATATCAATCCGGCCCCCATGCTCTTCAATGATTTTACGCACAATCGGCAAACCCAGCCCTGTCCCATGCGCCTTTGTCGTGACGTAAGGTTCAAATGCCGTTTGCAATACTTTGGCAGAAAATCCGCAACCCCTGTCCTCAAGTGTAATACGAATTGCCTGTCCATCTGTACTTTGATCCTTTTCAGGACGCGTAAGCGTCGTCCGGATCGTAATGCCGGGCTCATCGCCCTCCAATATCATGTCCGCCATCGCATCACGCGAATTGGACATCAGATTGTTCAGCACCTGCCGCAATTGTGTCGGATCGGCTTCGGCCAGGGGCAGACCCGGAGTCAGATCAAGCCGGATATGGCGATACAGAGGCTCATCCTGATGGGTATTGCCCTCGGGATCCCAGCCGTACAGCGTCGCCAGGTCGGAAATCAGCGCGTTGATGTCCACGTGCTGCATTTGCGCCGGCGGCGTTCTTGCATACTCACGGAAATCATCCACCATTTTTTTCAGCGACGACACCTGGTTGATGATCGTGTTGGTCAGGCGGGTCAGAATACCGGCATTACGCTCATCCAGCTGACCTTCGAGCTTCATGGCCAGCCGTTCAGCCGACAGCTGAATGGGTGTGAGCGGATTTTTTATTTCGTGTGCCAGCCGCCGGGCCACTTCGCCCCAGGCGCGCGCCCGGTTCGCCGAAATCACTTCGGAAATATCGTCGAACACCACCACATAACCGGTAGGCCTGCCATCAATCCGCAAGCGGGTGCCGCGCATGAGCAGTGTCACATCATCGGTCTCTGCGCTTTCGCTGCTGGTCGACAGAGTGATCTGTTCCTGCCAGTAATGGCGTTCCGATCCGACGGCGGCGTGATCCGAAAAGGCCTTGCGGATCTGGCGGGTAAATTCAATCAATGCATCGACAACCTCCAGCGGCCGTCCCGGTACGGAACGCAGATCCACCCCCAGAATGGACTGGGCACCCTTGTTGACCGTCGTCACATTGAAGCGTTCGTCGAACACAATCACCCCGGAGGACAAGCCGGCCATCACGCTTTCAAGATAAGCATTGGAGCGCTCCAGCTGAATACGATTGCTTTCCACCTGCCGGCGCGCTTCGTCCAGTTGTCGCGTCATGGCGTTGAACGAGCGGGTCAGCAACCCCACCTCATCCATGGACGACGGCTCGGGCAACGGGCGATAGTCGCCCACCGCGACAGCCTGCGTACCCGAAGCCAGGCTCAACAGCGGTTTGACCAGGCGTCGTGCAATGGCCAGGGCCACGGCAATGGATGCAAACAGCGTCACCAGCAGCGCCAGCGTCAGCGTGATGCCATAGAGTTTTTGAATGCCCTGGCGCGACAGCGCCAGTTCCTGGTAGTCACGAAATCCCTTCTGCACTTCGTTCAGATTGCTGCCGATATTTTCCGGCACCAGACGGGTCAATTGCAGCAGATACGGTTCGGGCGAAGTACCGAGCGGCGCATCCAGTTTGATGGAGCTGGAAAACACAGGCACGATCACCCGGATGCGCAATTGGGGGTTCTCGAAATCCGATCCCTCTACGGCTTCGGTCCTGGCGTAGGAGCGGGACAGTCGCAACTGATTGAGCACCGAGGCCGGCGGCATTTGCGGCAACAGGCTGCCAAAGGTCGAGCTGGAAAACGCCACCGCCCGGCTGCCTGACACGGTAAAGACCAGCGCATCGCCTACCGTGGTGTTTTCACGCAGGCGGGTCAGGGCAAGCGAGAGCTCCTGATCCGGAATCACAGACAAATCGTCGGCCATGAGCTTGGCGCGTGAGAGCAGATCAGCCACCTGGCTGTCCAGCGAGGCCTGGCCCAGCGTCAGGCCCGACTGCAGCGCGCTGTCCACCCGCACGTTGAACCATGATTCGACCGAGCGCGACATGAACTGAACCGACAGCAGATAGATCACCACCCCCGGAATAATGGCCATGACGGCGAAGGCCAGCGCAAAGCGCGAGGTCAGGCGCGCACCGAATTGCCGGGAGCGCAATTGCCGGATCAGGCGGATGGTCAGCATCGAGACCCAGAGGAACAGCGCGAGGGCCAGCACACCGTTGAGCAGCAGCAGTAAATCGAACTGCTGCGCCATGCGTGACGAATTGCCGGTGGAGCGCACCAGCAGCCCCATCAGCACCAGCGCGGCCAGAACGGCCGCGGCGAACACCAGCCGAACCACCCAGCGGATCAGGGTTTGGGCTCGGCTGCCGAGAGTTGAAATGCGAAATTTTTCCATGGTGTCGATAAGGCCCAGGCACGACCGCCCAGGGCATCCATTCGAAAGGGGCGCGGTAAAAGAGAGGTGTCCAGTTTCATGCGAAACTGCGCTTCATAGTGTTTATTCGGATCCACGCCGGTAAAGGGGCCGACGGACCAGTTACTGATGCGGGTAATATTCTGCAAGGCGTCGGCCAGCGACATTTCCGGCACGGAATAATCACCCGAGGTCACGCGCCACTGGCGCACCAGCGCGTTATAGGCCACGCGCCAGGTCTGCTCCTGGTCATACACGGGTTCGTCAAACCACCACCAGCGCGGCTGCACCAGTCTGAATTCAACGGTAAAGTAAAGCGGCACGCCATGCTGCGCAGCCACCCGCAGTTCATGTGACAGCGGCAGATCAACGTCGGCGTTCAGGACATAACTGTCGCCCTGCTGTTCGATTTCAACGTGATTGATCACCGCTTGCGGCGCCACATCAGACGGAACCGGATCGGCCTCCTCGGTCTGTGCCCTTGAGCCGGTGGCGCCCAGGGCGATCAGCCCCAGCAGCACGATCAGTGCAAGCCTGAACAGAAATGCAAGCGGCGGGGAAACGGGCTGGGTTTTCATCCGGGAAACGTAAGTGAAATTGGCATGATCGCGAGCAGGTGCCCCTATGATACCCTAAGCCAATGGCAAGCTCATCAGGCAGACGTATCCGGGGTCTGTTTCTCATCCTGTTTACGCAATAGCGCATAGAAAAAACCATCGTGCTCACTGCCCTGCCCCGGCAACAGTTGCCCCGGTGCCGGCAACGACACCGCCCCCGGCAGAGTTGTGCGCATCCACGCTTCCTGCTCGATGCCTTCTTGCGGAAAAACGGAACACGTCACATACAGGAACAGACCACCCGGCTTAAGCGTTTCCCAAAGCGCTGCCACAATGCGGCGCTGCAAGGCGGCGGTATCGGCAATATCCTGTTCTTCCCGCAACCATTTAATGTCAGGATGACGGCGCACGATACCCGAGGCCGTGCACGGAACATCGGCCAGGATGGCATCAAAAGGCTGACCATCCCACCACGAGGGCAACCTGGCGGCATTACCCGTTTTCAGAATCACGCCATCATGATCAAGACCCAGGCGCAGCAGGTTTTCGGTCACGCGAGACAATCGGACCTCATCAATATCCAGCGCCGTCAGATGTACTTTTGCCTGCATCAGCAGCCCGGCCGTTTTACCACCTGGTGCGGCACAGGCATCCAGCACCCTCATGCCATCGGTCAGCGGCAGCAGATCGGCAGCGCATTGCGCACCGGCATCCTGCACCAGCCACCATCCTTGCTCAAAGCCCGGGATTTTCCCGACAGGCTGGGCCTGGTCGAGCACAATACCGTGCTGACCAATAGGGGTGGCGCCGATGTGCTGCGCCTGAAGCGCCTGCATGACCGTATCCCTGTCAGTCTTGCGTGTATTGATCCTGAGCGTGAGCGGCCCGGGCGCGGCAGCACTCGCCAGTATCGACTCCCACTGCGAGGGGTAGGCTTCGCGTATCCGGCGAATCCACCACTTCGGAAATCCCCAGCGCACGTCGCTGCGCAGATAGGCCTGGGCCATCAACGCCTCGCGCTCGCGCAGGTAACGCCGCAGGCAGGCATTAATCAGTCCCTTGAACGCTGCGGTTTGTTTATCCTGCCCCGCCGCCGTCACGGCCTGACTGACCAGTGTATGTGCTTCATAACGCGGCGGGCGCTGGCCATCAGCCGATTCGGCTGGCTCCACCGACAGCAGGCACAACACGGTGAGCAACAGGCTGCCCATCAGGGGATTGGGGGCGCCACGCTCAAGCAGCAGATCGGCCAGCGCCCGGCCGCGGGCCAGGCGTCGCATCACATAGAACGACAGAGACTGCACCGCCGCCCGTCTTGGCAGCGGTTCGGCATTGAGCACCTCGGTCAGAGAGTACCCCTCTGCCACAGCCTGCACGGCATGTGCTGTTGCCAGCAAAAGGACATTCAAGGGGGGCGCAGCACGCTCGGCTGACGATGGGGCGGGAACCGCGCGGGAATCGCTCACTGGCCATCCCCCGGGAGGATAAATAATAGAATGTGCATATACACCGTTAAATCAACGAAAATGGTAAAATCTCCCGATTATTCATTATGATAGCGAACAACCGGAAGCAGGCGACCGAACCTCGAACAAAAGATTTGCCCCGGCGCGAGCCCGACAATGCAGCAACGCAGCCGATGCACAAAAAGCGGCACGGTCGCAGTCGGCGCCTGTGGTCAGGCTGTGCAAATGAAGGCATCGCATATACAACGGCGTGACCGTGTGCTTTAAGCGGCCTTATTTCTTCAGGCCATTTTATCCGCTCGTACCGTCTTCGGCACATTGTATCGCCTCGTTTTCGTATTTATTCTCTGTCACAACATTAAAGGTTTTTCTATGTCCGCTCCCCGCGTTGGCTTTGTCAGTCTGGGCTGCCCGAAGGCACTCGTTGACTCTGAACGCATCCTGACCCAATTGCGTACCGAAGGGTACGACATTTCTCCCTCTTACGAAGGAGCTGATGTCGTCGTGGTCAACACATGTGGCTTTATTGACAGCGCCAAGGCCGAATCGCTGGACGCGATTGGCGAAGCCATTTCCGCCAACGGCAAAGTCATTGTCACCGGCTGTATGGGCGTAGAAGAAAAAGTCATTCGCGAAGTTCATCCACGCGTGCTCTCTGTGACGGGTCCCCAGCAATACGAAGAAGTGGTGCGGGCAGTGCATGGCGTCGTACCGCCCTCTCGCGACCATAATCCCTATGTAGACCTGGTACCGCCGCAGGGCATCAAACTGACGCCCCGCCATTACGCCTATCTGAAAATATCCGAAGGCTGCAACCATCGCTGCAGCTTCTGTATCATCCCCTCCATGCGAGGGGACCTGGTCAGCCGTCCTGTGGGCGACGTGCTGGACGAAGCGCAACGCCTGGCCAATGCCGGCGTCAGGGAACTGCTGGTGATCTCCCAGGATACCAGTGCCTACGGTGTAGATATCAAGTACCGCAGCGGCTTCTGGAATGGTCGCCCCGTGCGCACGCGCATGACCGAACTGTGCCAGGCCTTGTCCGATCTGGGTATCTGGGTGCGCCTGCACTATGTCTATCCGTACCCCAGCGTCGATGAAGTCATCCCGCTGATGGCCGAAGGCAAGATCCTGCCTTACCTGGATATTCCGTTTCAGCATGCCAGCCCCAAAGTGCTCAAGGCCATGAAGCGCCCTGCCTTTGAAGATCGTACGCTGGCGCGCATCCATAAATGGCGCGAAACCTGTCCGGACCTGACTATCCGATCAACGTTCATCGTGGGCTTTCCCGGCGAGACCGAAGAAGATTTCCAGTATCTGCTGGACTGGATGACCGAGGCCCAGCTGGACCGCGTAGGCTGTTTTCAGTACTCTCCGGTAGAGGGCGCCCCTGCCAACGCGCTGGGCGAACATGTGCCAGACGACGTCAAACAGGAGCGTTGGGAGCGCTTTATGGCCCATCAGCAGGCGATTTCAACCCAAAGGCTCGCGCTTAAAGTGGGCAGGGAAATTGATGTGCTGATCGACGAAATCGATGAAGACGGCGACGCGGTGGGCCGCTCGCACGCCGATGCACCGGAAATTGACGGCTGTGTTTTTATCAGCAGCCAGGAAAAACTGAAACCGGGCCAGATCGTACGCTGCGTTGTGACCGACAGCAATGAATACGACCTGTGGGCCGATCATCTGCCTGCTTCACAAGTGTAATATTCCGATGACCCGATTGCCCTACCAATGGCTGGCTTTTGATTTTGACGGCACGCTGGCCAATACCCTGCCCTGGTTTGATACCGTGCTGGCCAGCGTCGCCAAAAAATATGGCTTTCGCAATCCGGCCGAAGACGAAAAGGATCTGTTGCGGCATCGCGATGTACGGCAGATCCTGAGTACGCTGGATATCCCGTTCTGGAAAGCGCCGGCCATTTTGATGGAATTTCGCCAGCGCATGCAGGACGCCACGCCCGACGTGCCGCTGTTCGACGGCATGGAACAGGTTCTGGCCGCCCTGAAAGAAGCGGGCTATCAGATTGCCGTGCTCAGCTCCAACAGCGAAAGCAATGTGCGGCGCACGCTGGGCCAGGCTGCCGTTATGATTGACCAATATCGGTGTGGCAGCGATCTGTTCGGCAAGGCGTCCCGGCTCAAAACCCTGTATCGCCAGACAGGCTGCACGCCTGACGCCTGTCTGCTGATCGGCGATGAAATCCGTGATATCGAAGCGGCCCGTGAATCGGGCTGCCATGCGGCCAGCGTCGCCTGGGGTTACAACCACCCGGATGCCTTATCCGTCAAGGAACCCGACTATCTTTTCCGTACACCGGACGATATTCGGGCACAGCTGCTGCCGATCTGATGAGTTCTGGTCGGATGCATGTTCAGCCGATGAATACGCCCCCACGCACTATCATCCGACACGTTCGCACCGGAGGTGTTCCGGATATTGTGCCTGGCATGCGGAGATCAGGACTGCAAGCTAGCCCTGAGGCGGTTTCCAGCCCGTCACGAAGATATCGACCGGCTGACGCTTGCCGCCCGCTTTCTGCAACTGCAGCAACCTGAGCACGCCTTTTCCGGTCGCAATATCAACGCCTTGCGGTGTGGCTGCCAGCACCTGTCCTGGCTTTGCCGCAGCAGCATCGCCTGGGTAGGCACCCTCCAGCGCACATGCATCCCACACCTTGACCGGATCATTCAATCCCGGCAATGAGAGCGTCGAACCCGGCACGGGATTGAACGCGCGGATCCGGCGCGCCAGCGTCACGGCCTCCAGGGACAGATCCAGCGCAGCTTCGCGCTTGTCCAGCTTGGCCGCGTAGGTGACGCCGTCTTCTGGCTGCACAGTTGAAGCCAATTTGCCTTCCCTGTCCAACGTCTGGAGCACAGCAACGATTTGCTGCGCGCCGACGTCAGCCAGCGTATCGTGCAGTTGCGCCGCATTCTGCTCTCCAATGGACACCGACTCGCTCGCGATCACATGACCGGTATCCAGGCCCGCATCCATCTGCATGATGGCAATACCTGTTTCTTTATCTCCCGCCTCAATGGCGCGCTGAATCGGGGCGGCGCCCCGCCAGCGTGGCAGCAGGCTGGCATGAATATTCAGACAGCCATAACGCGGCAGATCCAGCACCCATTGCGGCAGGATCAGGCCATACGCAGCCACCACCATGACATCCGGCTGCAACGCCTGCAAGGTGTCCCGGGCACGGGCAGCCTCTTCCGGATATTTGCCATCCAGCCGCAGACTGAGTGGCTGGATCACTGCAATATCATGCTCAAGTGCATGTTGCTTGACCGGACTGGGGGTCAGCTTCATGCCCCGGCCGGCAGGCCGATCGGGCTGCGTCATAACCAGCGGAACCGAAAACCCGGCCTGCAAAATCGCAGCCAGCGCCTGGCGCGCAAATTCCGGTGTTCCCGCAAAAACAACATTCAGCATAATCTGGATACTTGGAAAGTGATGGACAATTGAGTAGCATACCTTAACCGCCTTCCAATTTCAGCCCACCCGACATGGCTCATCAACATCCTCGCAGTGTGCCCACTCCACCCCCGCTTGCCTCCAGACAGGCGATGGCGCCGGTTGCCGAGGCCGAACGCTCCCAGGTGGCAAGACGCAGTACCTGGATCAGCGTCATCGTCAACATTACACTTGTCATTTTCCAGATCATTGTCGGCGTGATCGCGCATTCCCAGGCATTAATTGCAGATGCCATTCATTCCCTGTCCGACATTTTGTCCGATTTTGTGGTGCTGGTCGCGAACCGCCATGCCGCCAAGGCTGCGGATGCCGGGCATCCTTTCGGTCACCGCCGCTTTGAAACGATTGCCTCGCTCGCAATCGGGGTCATCATGCTGGTCGTAGGGCTGGCCATGATCTGGACAGCAGGCGAGCGGCTCACCCAGCCCGCCACTATTCCCACTGTGCATGTTGTTGCGCTGGTCGTCGCCATCGCCGTACTGATTTCCAAGGAAGGACTGTTTCGCTATATGCTGCGCGAAGCGCAGCGAGTGCGCTCTTCCCTGCTGGTGGCCAATGCCTGGCACGCCCGTTCCGATGCGGCTTCGTCGCTGGTGGTCAGTATCGGCATTCTGGCCAACATTGCCGGCTTTCCCCTGGCCGACCCGCTGGCCGCACTGCTGGTCGGCGCCATGATTGCCCGCATGGGCGGCACATTCAGCCTGAAAGCGCTTAGCGACCTGGCCGATCATGCGGTCGATGAGGAGATTGTGCAGCAGATCCGCCAGGCGTTGCAGGATACCCCCGGGCTTTCAGGGTTTCACGACCTGAAAACCCGCAAGAGCGGCGACATGATTCTAGTCGAAGTGCATCTGGAATTTCCTGCAGACATGACCATCCTGGCCGCCCACGATATTTCAGAAAAGGCCTGCACGCGTATTATGAAAATTGACGATATCTTGCAGGTGACGACGCACTTTGATCCGGTGTCGGCGGATTCGGACGTCTCGGGGCACAATCGCGACTGATGGCCGTCCGCCGGCGCGGTGTAAAAGCAGAAGCGGACCATTCGACAGGTCCCGCTGCTACTTAGATCTTGCGATTCCTGAACGCCAGCGAAATTTTCGCAAACGCCACTTGCAGCTCCCGTGTTCCGCCCTGGAACACGACGGGTTTGCCTCTTTTCGTAAAAACCACCAGTCGCTTGGAGGCGAGCATGGGTACGAATTTGGCAAAGGTGACGTCTTCCCAGGCCACTTCGCGCCGGGTCATCCAGCTTTGCCGCAGGCCGAGCGTATCGATGGTTGTGATCGACGTCTGCATATAGCGGGTGGTAATGGCCAGCGCCACGAAAACGATCACCAGGAGCAGGCCCGTGACAGAATAAAGCACCTGCACGCCAGCCCGGTTGAACGCCACGAAGGCCTGCAGCACGATCAGTGCCAGCACGATCCATGCCACGGCTTTGACCCATGCAGGCCAGGCGAAGCCGGTGATCGGCAAGGGCTGAATATCGGCGAGCAACTGCTCGCGTTCAGCGTCGGACAGGGGCAGGAAATTCATGGCCATAAATACTCAGGCAGCCGTTCGTTTAGTCAGGATCGCCTTGCCGGCCCGGCTGGAATTGGCGCGCTGCAGATAATCGGAGATCCATTGTCCGGTGCTGATAACCTGATCAAGATCGATGCCGGTGTCGATATCCATACCGTGCAGCATGTACAGCACGTCTTCGGTCGCGACATTGCCTGTCGCGCCCTTGGCGTACGGACAGCCGCCCAGGCCCGCCGTGGAGGAATGCACAATGGCAATACCTGCTTCGAGCGCGGCCAGGATATTGGCCACGGCCATGCCATAGGTATCGTGAAAATGCGCAGACAGCATGGCCGGATCGGCAACGTCCGCCACCGCTTTCATGACCGCGGTGACTTTGCGCGGTGTGCCCACGCCGATAGTGTCGGCAATATCAATCTCGTCGCACCCCAGCGCCAGCATGCGCCGGACCACATCGGCCACGGCTGCCGGCGCGACCTCGCCCTCGTAGGGACAGCCAAGCGAACAGCTGATACTGCCGCGCAGGCGCACCCCCGCCTGCTTTGCGGCGGCCGCCACTGGTTCGAACCGCTCTATGGATTCGGCGATGGAGCAATTGATATTTTTTTGTGAAAACGATTCGCTGGCAGCGCCAAAGATGACCACTTCGTCGGCCCCTGCTGCAAGTGCGCCCTCGAACCCTTTCAGATTGGGCGTAAGCACCGAATAGATTGTGCCCGGGCGACGCGTGATGCCCGCCATGACCTGGGCGCCATCGGCCATTTGCGGCACCCATTTGGGTGAGACAAAAGAGGCCGCTTCCACATTCTGAAAGCCGGCAGCAGACAGCCGGTTGACCAGTTCGATCTTGATATCGGTCGGCACAAACTGCTTCTCGTTCTGCAAACCGTCACGCGGCCCGACTTCTACTACTTTGACGCTATTGGCAATGGCCATCCTTGTCTCCGGTCAATTCTGATTCTGTTTATGATGCTGCTTTCTGACTCTGGTCATCGTGATGCAATTGGAGCAGGCGTGCCAGCTCCTTCAAATGATTGCCAATGAATGTCAGTGTGGTTTCATCGGTAATTTTGCCGCCTTCGCCGTCCGTTTTGTTCTGCACGGTTCCGACCATGATCTCGGGCCGGTTGACCAGATGGATGTTCATGGCCACCAGAATCTGGCGCAAATGATATTGCATGCGGGCACCGCCAATCGCGCCGCCCGAAGCCGAGATAATCGACCCGACTTTGTTGTCGAATGGCACGGGACGCAGCCGGGAGACCCAGTCGATCGCATTTTTAAGCACACCGGGCACCGAGTAGTTATATTCAGGCGTCACGAAAATCAGGCCGTCGGCCGCGCTGATGGCGTCGGCAAAAGCCATGACTTCCTTGGGAAAGCCTGCGTCCTGCACGTCCTGGTTGTAGTGAGGCAGCGTTCCCACAGAAGGGGCGTGGCTGAATACAAGGTTATCGGGAGCCAGCTCGGCCAGTTGACGGCCAATGGCGGCATTGTAGGATTTTTCACGCAAACTGCCGGTAATAATCAAAACGTTGAACTTCGTGCTCATTGCTGCTCCTGATTGAACTCGGACGTGGGAAGGCTTTGTATGCCGCTGTCATTGTAAGTGATTCACCCGTTGCAAATAACGCCCGTCGGGCAGGCGAACGATTTTACCGAGCATTTCCAGTTCGGTCAGCTGGCCCGCCAGTTCACCCACGGAAATGCCCAGGCGGACCAGCAGTAACTCCATGGATACCGGATCATGCCCCATGGTGTCCAGCAGACGCTGCTGCCCGGGATCGGCGATCAGATTGCCAGCGGCAACGGGAGGTCGCGCCACGCGCGCCTGGGCGGGAGGATCACCGGCGGCGACATTGCGTGACGTGTCGCGCTTGCGGCCGACCGGCGTCGGCGCGACAGGCGCCGAACCGCTGCGGGACAGTTCTTCCAGAATATCGTCTGCGGTTTCCACCAATTTGGCACCCTGGCGGATCAGAGCATGACAGCCGCGCGACAACGGGGAATGAATAGACCCCGGAATGGCGAACACCTCGCGGCCATTCTCGCCAGCCAGACGCGCGGTAATCAGCGAACCACTGCGTTGCGCGGCTTCAACTACCAGCACGCCGCGCGAAAGCCCGGCAACTATACGGTTGCGGCGTGGAAACTGGTGCACGACTGCGGCCGTATCCAGCGGCAATTCGCTGATCAGCGCCCCGCGCTCCCGGATCCGCATGGCCAGGGCCTTATTGGCCGCCGGATAAACCCGATTGATTCCCGTCCCCATGACGGCGATCGTGGGCAAGGCGGCCGAACTGGCCAGCGCGCCTTCATGGGCGGCTGCATCAATGCCTTGCGCCAGCCCGCTCACAATGCCCCAACCGGCATCGGCCAGATGGCGGGCAAAGGCAAAGGCATTATCGGTTCCGCCGGGGGTCGCTGAGCGGGCCCCTACCATGGCGATGTTGGGCTGCGCCAGAATGCCCGGATCACCGTCCACATACAGCAGCGAGGGCGGATCGGCCGTATCCAGCAGCAGCGCCGGGTAGTGATCATCAGCCAGCGTCACCAGATGATGGCCCGGACGTGCCAGCCATTCGAAAGTGCGTTCGATGAGGGCATGCATGGCAGGATCGACGGGCCCCGCCAGTTGCAGCGCCTGTTTCTGGGTCACCACTTTCATCAGCGAAGACGCCGAAGCGCTGAAGATATCCTGCGGCAGCCCAAAAGCGACCAGCAGATGACGGGCGGTCACCGGCCCTATTCCGGGCTCCAGCGTCAGGCGCACCCACGCGTACCGCTCTTCATCTGACATGGCCATAGAGTTGATCTGCTTGAAATTGAGGAAAAACACCCTATTATAGAAAGATACCCGGGACGCGATGATGATTTTTCTGCGTCATCCTGCGCAAATCTGCTGGCAGGCTGCTTTGAGCCGGTGGCATTCATGCGCCTCCCCAGGTTGATCTGATTTCAACTATAATATTTGCCATGGCACTCTTACCTATTCTTCAATTTCCCGACCCGCGGCTGCACACGGTTGCAAAACCGGTAGCCCAGGTCGATGACCGCATCCGCCAGCTCGTTCGCGATATGGCTGAAACCATGTATGCCGCGCCTGGCGTCGGGCTGGCCGCCACCCAGGTCAATGTCCATGAACGTGTGGTGGTTATTGATGTGTCCGAAGAAGGTGATGACCTGCTGGTGCTCATCAATCCGGAAATTACCTGGAAAAGCGACGAAAAACAGGTCTATGAAGAAGGCTGCCTGTCGGTGCCCGGCGTCTACGACAAGGTAGAACGCTCGGCCAGCATCCATGTCAAGGCGCTCAACGAACAGGGCGAAACCTATGAGTTTGACGCAGACGGCCTGCTGGCGGTGTGTGTCCAGCACGAACTGGATCACTTGCTGGGCAAGGTGTTTGTGGAGTATCTGTCCAATCTCAAACAATCCCGCATCAAGACCCGACTGAAGAAACAGGCAAAGGAAAAAGCCGAAGCCTGAGCGATGCGTCTGTCATCATGACAGTGAATCGTTTCACGCAAGCGCCACGACCTGCGCCGCTTTGATCAATGCGACAGGACATCCATGAACGAGCCCTTCTCTCTGCTGCAGGCTGATGCTGCGTTCAGTGTCGAACGCAGCCGGCGGGACAGTGAAACAGGGCTGCTTGATCGGGTCGATCAGCAACAGCAACGCTTTGCCATTATTCACCAAGCGGCCATAGGCATTAGCGTACCCCGAAGTTATCAGCGCAATATACGTTTTGACGCAGCCTGTCAGGAACTGGCCGAAGCGGGCCTGCCGGTCGATGTCCGTCTGTCCGGCGGCGGTGTTGTGCCCCAGGCGCCCGGCGTCATCAATCTGCATCTAGCCTATCCCATTGCCGCAAACTATCCCCTGGAACATGCAGAAAGCCAGTATATCGGGCTGTGCGAGCTCATCGCCCGCGCCCTGGCCGACTACGGCATTCACGCCACCTATCAGCCCGTGCAGGGCTCCTTTTGCGATGGCCGCTTCAATCTGGCTGTTGACGGAAAAAAAATCGCCGGTACCGCCCAGTACTGGCGTCGCAACCGGACGGCAACGACGCCCAGCTTTTCACTGCTGTCCCATGCAGTGATTCTGGTCAATAGCGACAGCGCAGCCCTGACCGCCATGGCCAACAAGTTTGAAGCTGCCCTGCACAGCACAGTGCGCTATGCGCCAGAGAAAACCACATCTGTGATGGAACTGCTGGGTGCACCCGTGGCAGACTTTGAGCAAAGGCTGCTGCAGCAATTACAGAACCCGCCAATCTGAACGGGCCGCTTGCCGTCGCTGAACGCAACAGGCCGTTCTACGCCCAAGCACAAAAGACTGCCTACGCCTAAACGGTTATCTACTGGCAAGTATTTGTCGACACGTAAGAATCTATCTACGCGCCAGAACCTGCCTGCCAAAATCCGGCTAGGCATACGATCGGCTGTCTTCAATCACCTTGCCGTCATTGGCCAGTTCCCCGACCCGGACGAGTGTGATATCGGCACGCAGCTTGGTCACCTCCCGCACGGCCAGACCCAGTTTTTCCTGCAGATCAGCCGCGGGCTCCCCGTCGATCTCGACCAGCAATGTCATATCGTCGCGCCCGGTTTCACCCGATACAACCAGCCGGGCTTTTTTCACCTGCTCGAAACGGTCGACAATGCTGGCAATCTGCTCGGGATGAACAAACATGCCCCGCACCTTGGTGGTCTGGTCGGCCCGCCCCATCCAGCCGCGAATACGCTTATTGGTGCGACCGCAGGCAGAATGACCCGGCATAATCGCCGACAGATCGCCGGTGCCAAAACGCAGCAGCGGATAATCGGGGTTAAGCGTGGTCACCACGATTTCTCCCACTTCGCCGTCGGGCACCGGTTCGTTGGTGCCGGGTCGCACGATTTCCAGAACGATATCCTCGCCGATAATCAGGCCGTCCCGTGCTTCGGACTCATAGGCAATCAGCCCCAGATCGGCAGTGCCATAAGCCTGATAGCCATGAATGCCTCTTTGTGAAAACCACGTTTGCAATGACGGCGGAAAGGCTTCGCCGGAAAACAGCGCGCGCTGCAGTGACGGCAGGGCAATCTGCATTTCGTCGGCCTTTTCCAGGATGAGTTTCAGAAAACTCGGCGTACCCGCATAGCCTTCGGGCTGCAGGTCGCGGATAGTGGTCACCTGCATTTCCGTCTGGCCGACGCCACCTGGAAAGACCGTGCAGCCGATGGCCAGCCCGGCGGTTTCAAACATGGAACCAGCGGGTGTGAAGTGATAGGAAAAGCAGTTGTACAAAAGCGTATTGGGGCGAAAACCGGCTGCGTACAGTGCCCGGCCGAACCGCCAGTAATCGGCGCGCTTGCTTTCCGGCTCATAGATGGGACCGGGCGAGGCGAACACGCGGGCGGCTTTGCCCCAGCCGATCGACGAAAAGCCGCCGAAAACCCGCTCCACAACCGGATCTGACGACGTGGTTTCGCGACTGGCAGAATCGGCATGATGTGCAGCCGTGCCGTTCTGGCGCTCGCGCTGCGCCAGCTGCCGGCGGAGCAATTCGGATTTGCGCAGCACAGGAATGCCGGCCAGCGCCTGACGGCTGGTGATCTGCTCAACGTCGATTCCCTGCAACTGGGCGGCAATAGCTGGCGCACGTGCACGTGCGGATGCCAGCGCAGATGGCAACTGGTCAAACAAATCGGCTTCGCGCGTGCCCTGGTCGCGCACTTCCAGCGCATCGAAAAACTCTGTCATGCTCTGCTCCTATGCCAGCCAGCGCTTGCGGCGGCGGTAAAATTTGGTGTCACGGAAGCTTTTGCGATCACCGCTTTCAATGCCCAGATAAAATTCTTTTACATCGTCGTTGCTGGCAAGTTCCTGCGCCGTGCCATCCATCATGACCCGGCCGCTTTCAAGAATGTAGCCGTAGTCGGCATAGCGCAACGCGATGTTGGTGTTTTGCTCGGCCAGCAAAAAGCTGACCCGCTCGCGCGTGTTCAGGTCGCGCACAATCTCGAAAATTTCCTCGACAATTTGCGGCGCCAACCCCATGGATGGTTCATCGAGCAGAATCATTTTCGGGTCTGCCATCAGCGCCCGGCCGATCGCCGCCATTTGTTGCTCGCCACCCGAGGTGTACCCCGCCTGACTGCTGCGCCGCTGCTTGAGCCTTGGAAAATACTGATAGACACGGTCGAGCGAGGCCTCGATATCACCCTTGCCGACCTTGCGGGTGTAAGCCCCTGTCAACAGATTTTCCTCAATCGTCAGATGGCCGAAACAGTGTCGCCCTTCCATGACCTGAATCACGCCGCGTTTGACCAGATCGGCAGGCGTCATGCTGTCGACTCGCTCGTCCTGATAATGGATCGTGCCCTTGGTCACGTCGCCGCGTTCGCTTTTGAGCAGGTTCGATACGGCACGTAATGTGGTCGTCTTGCCGGCACCGTTGGCGCCCAGCAGCGCGACGATTTTGCCTTCCGGCACCACCAGCGAGACGCCGCGCAGTACAAGAATGACGTGGTTGTAGATCACTTCGATACCATTGACGTTCAGCAGGAGCCGTTCCGTAACCGGTGTGGCTGCTGCGTCTGGTGTGGTGTGCGTGGTTTGCATAGTTCTATCCCGCTTTTTGTGCAGTCTGGTGGTTTGCCCTGCCCCCAACGCCGTACCGCGTCAGGGGCGGGCATGCCTCATGCCTCAGGAAGAAGCCTTGCTGCAGTCACGTGGTGTGACTTTCTTGGCCTGTGCATACTTCTCGGCTTCGGACTTGACCAGCGGCCCCACATACTTCTGGTCTGCCTGATACAGATCGGAGGTCGGTACAAACTTGCTGCCGTCCCATTGAACAATACGCGCCCAGTCCGCGCCCACGTGATTGGCGCAAGACGTTTTGATCGGCTTGATGATTTGATCAAAGCCGATTTCCTTGAGCCGTGCATCCGTCAGATCCAGATTCTCAAAGCCCCAGCGCACCTGTTCGGACGTCATATGCTTGCCTTTGCCGAATTTCTCCTGAGCCGTGCGAATCGCTTCGACCTGCAGCATGGAAATGACCAGCCCGCGTGTGTAGGCGATGGTACCCAGCGTGTTCTTGCTGGAGCCGTTACCCTTGTCGAATACATATTGCTTAAGGTCATCGTAGACCTTGCCTTTGGCTTCACCGGTATTGTGAATCGTAATGGCGTTATAACCTTTGGCAACCTGACCCAGGTCTTTCACATCGCCTTCCGAGCCGGCCCACCAGATGGCATAGATTTTGTCGCGTGCATAGCCTGTAGACTGTGCCTCGCGAATGGCGGTCGGCGTCATGATGCCGGCGCTCCACAGCAGTACATAGTCAGGCCGCTTCTGGCGGATTTGCAGCCAGGTGGATTTCTGCTCCACACCGGGTGCCGTCACCGGATAGAGCTGCAACTCGAATCCCTGAGCCTCGGCACGTGCCTTCAGCAAAGGAATCGGCTCCTTGCCATACGGAGAGTCGTGATACACCAAAGCGATTTTCTTGCCCTTGAGCTTGTCTTCGCCACCCAGTTTTTTGGTGATATCCTGAATCATGACATCGGCGGCCGTCCAATAGGTTCCCAGCAGCGGAAAATTCCATTCGAAAACAGAACCGTCTGCGGACTGCGACAAACCATAACCCACGGTCTCAATAGACACTTTGTCTCCCGGCGCCTTGTCAGACACGGCAAAAGTAATACCGGTAGATTGCGAATCGAAACCAGAGGCGCCGCCGTTGGCGCCTTTAAGGCGTTCATAGCACTCAACGCCGCGATCGGTCGCATACGCAGTTTCACATTCTTCGTAGGAAATTTTGACGCCATTGATGCCGCCGTCGCGTTCGTTAACCAGTTTCAGGTAATCGATCTTGCCATCGGCCCATGGGATGCCCAGCGGCGCGAACGAGCCCGTGCGATACGTCAGCAAGGGAATGAACTGCTCGTCGGCCGCCTGTACCTGAAGCGGAATGGTACCGAGTACGCCCGCCACACCCAGCGCAGCAACCCATTGTTTCACTTTCAATTTCATGTCTCTCTCCTCGGATTCTCATCCAGATAGGTATTTATTTATTGAACACACACGCAGCACAGCAAACAGATACAACTAGTGCGGGAACGGCCAGATCCGCAATTTTTCTTTCGCAATACTCCACAGCCGGGCCAGACCATGGGGCTCGACGATCAGAAAAAACACAATCAGCGCGCCGAACACCATATGCTCGATATGAGCAGCGGTATCCACGCCCAGTGGCAGGCCCAGCATGTCCGGAATCCGGTTCAGCAGAATCGGCACCAGCACAATAAATGCCGCACCGAAAAAACTGCCGACAATCGATCCAAGACCGCCGATAATGACCATGAATAACAACTGAAATGAGCGATTCAAATCAAAGGCGGACGGCTCCCACGAGCCAAGGTGGATGTACCCCCACAAGGCACCGGCCACCCCCACGATGAAAGAGCTGACGGCAAAAGCGCTCAGCTTGGCGTACATAGGCCGGATGCCGATCACGGCTGCGGCCACGTCCATGTCCCTGATCGCCATCCACTCACGCCCGATCGCGCCGCGCACCAGGTTCTTGGCCAGGATGGCGATGACAATCACAAGGCCAAGCACGAACAGATATTTCTGCAGCGGTGTTTGCAATGGGAGTCCGAAAAAATCCAGCGGCGGCACCGAGACACTGCCCGATGATGAGTTATTGGTGAAAAACGGGATCCGTAAAAACGTCCAGTCCACAAAAAATTGCGCGGCCAGCGTGGCCACAGCCAGATACAGGCCGCGAATCCGCATGCTGGGAATACCGAAAAGAATGCCCACCAGCGTAGCGAACACGCCGCCCAGCAACAGCTGGAAAATAAGCGGCAATTCCGGAAAGCGCACGCCGAAATTCCACGCGGCGTAGGCGCCCACGGCCATGAAGGCGCCGCTGCCCATGGAGATCTGCCCGCAATAGCCCACCAGAATATTCAGCCCGATGGCCGCCATGGCCAGAATCAGGAACGGGATCATGATCCCGCCCAGAAAATAATTGCTCGACAGCAGAGGGATAATCACAATTGCAATAATCAGCAACAGCCCCATAAAGACGCGATCCTGCCGAATCGGAAAAATCTGCTGGTCCTGCCGGTAACTGACTTTGAACTGACCGTTTTCACGATATAACATATGTATTCCCCTGTCCCTTATACACGGTCAATGATTTTTTCGCCAAACAGACCCTGCGGACGAAACAGCAGGAACACCAGCGCCAGGACATAGGCGAACCAGATTTCAATGCCGCCGCCAACGAAGGGGCCGATATAGGCCTCGGACAGTTTTTCTCCGACACCGATAATCAGCCCGCCGATAATCGCGCCCGGCACCGACGTCAATCCGCCCAGAATCACCACCGGCAACGCGCGCAACGCAGCAGTGGACAGCGTAAACTGCACGCCGAATTTCGACCCCCAGATCACGCCCGCCACCAAGGCCACAATACCGGCCACCACCCAGACAATGACCCAGATCCGGTTTAGCGGAATACCGATGGACTGCGCCGCCTGATGATCGTCTGCCACGGCGCGCAATGCCCGTCCGGTTGACGTGTACTGGAAGAAAATGGCCAGTAGCGCCACCAGTACTGCGGAAATGACAGCCGCGGTCAGATCTTCAAGGCTGATCAGAATGCCGCCTTCGAACACTGAGTCCAGGATAAAGGCCGGATCCTTGGGCATACCGACATCGATGGAATAGACCGAACTGCCAAATACGATTTGACCCAGACCATCGAGGAAGTAACTGATGCCCAAGGTCGCCATCAACAAGGTCGTCGCCTCCTGATTGACCAGATGACGCAGGACAAAACGCTCAACCAGAAAGGCAACCAGCACCATGACGCCGGCACTCACGATGAACGCCAGGATATTGGCCAGCAACATGTTGTCGAACCCCAGCCATTGCGGGATCCATACTGAAAAACGTGCCATGGACAGCGCAGCGACCAGCACCATCGCGCCCTGGGCAAAGTTAAAGACGCCCGATGCCTTGAAAATAAGCACAAAACCAAGCCCGACCAGCGCATACAGCATGCCGCTCATCAGACCGCCAAAAAGGGTTTCAAGAAAATAGGCCATGATGATCAGTGCTCCACACCCAGGTAAGCGCGAATGACGTCTTCGTTCGAGCGCACTTCTGCCGGCGTACCGTCGCCTATTTTCTTGCCGTAATCGAGCACTACCACGCGGTCGGAAATATCCATCACCACTCCCATATCGTGTTCAATCAACACAATGGTTGTTCCAAATTCGTCGTTGACATCCAGGATAAAACGGCTCATATCCTGCTTTTCTTCTATATTCATGCCCGCCATCGGTTCGTCCAGCAACAGCATGCGCGGCTCCATCGCCAGCGCCCGTCCCAGATCGACCCGCTTTTGCAGACCATAGGGAAGACGGCCCACCGGCGTTTTCCGATAGGCCTGAATCTCAAGAAAATCAATAATGTTCTCGACAAATTCGCGATGGGCAATTTCTTCTTTCTCGGCACCAAAGATCCGGAATGCCTGCGACAGCAGGCTGCTTTTCATGCGCAGATTGCGGCCGGTCATGATGTTATCCAGTACGCTCATGCCCTTGAACAGGGCCAGATTCTGAAAAGTGCGTGCCACGCCCATTTCAGCGGCGCGCCGCGGCGTCATACGTCCAAAATGCTGACCATCAAAGTGAATGCTGCCATCCTGCGGCACATACACGCCATTGATCACGTTGAGCATCGAACTTTTGCCTGCTCCATTGGGACCGATAATCGCACGGATTTCATGTTCCCTGACATTGAATGAAATGTCCGTCAGCGCCTTGACACCGCCAAAGCGCAGTGAAATATTCTGCATATCGAGAATCACATTGCCGATTCGGGCTTCGCGTTCGTGACTCATGTTCAGGCAGCCTTCTTCAAAGTATCGGCAACGACAATTGCCGGCTGGATTTTCAGGTCGGCAGCGATCCTGCCTGTGCGTCCGTCTTCGTACTTGACTTCGGTTTCAATGTACTGGCTGTCTTTCCCGGAAAACAGGGCATCGATCAGCACACCGTATCTCTCGGCAATAAAAGCCCGTCGAACTTTGCGTGTTCTCGTCAGCTCCCCGTCGTCGGGATCCAGTTCCTTGTGCAGAATCAGAAAACGATGAATCTGCAGGCCCGAAAGCGCTTCGTCCTGCGCGACGTCGGCATTGACTTTATTGATGCAGTCACCGATGAGTTCGTATACCTGCGGCCGTGACGCCAGGTCGGTATAACCGGCATAGGCCAGACTGCGCCGCTCTGCCCAGTTGGCAACGGCCTCCAGATCGATATTGACAAATGCCGTGACAAAGTCGCGGTTTGCGCCAAAGGCCACGGCTTCCTTAATGAATGGGAAAAACTTCAATTTGTTCTCGACATATTTGGGCGCGAACATGCGACCATCACTCAGGCGTCCTACATCCTTGGCCCGATCGATAATCTTCAGTTGCCCCTGTGCATCCAGAATGCCTGCATCGCCGGTGTGATACCAGCCGTCTTCGGTGAAGGATTCTTTGGTCGATTCCGGATTGCGATAATACTCACGGAACAGGCCGGGACTTTTCACCTGCACTTCGCCACTGTCGGCAATGCGCAGCTCAACGCCGTCAACCGGCGGGCCGACCGTGTCGGCGGCCACCTGGCCGTCGCTTTGCACGCACACAAAAACCGATGTTTCAGTTGATCCATACAACTGCTTCAAGTTGATGCCGATGGAACGGTAAAAACGAAACAGGTCGGGTCCGATGGCCTCGCCGGCCGTATAGGCCACACGCACTCGGTTCATGCCCAGCGCGTTGCGCAAGGGACCGTAGATCAGAACATTACCGATCGAATATTTAATACGATCGGCTGTACCGACCGGCTCTCCATCCAGTATCCGCCCACCTACACGATGAGCCAGTTTCATGCAGCGATCAAACAGCCATTTCTTGAACCGGCCGGCGTCCTCCATGCGAATGGTCACATGCGTGAGCAGATCCTCCAGAATGCGCGGCGGCGAGAAATAATACGTCGGACCGATGTCATGCATATCAATCGCTACCGTCGCGGGCGATTCCGGATGATTGACCGTAAAACCAGTAGCCAGCAATTGCGTGTACGAAAACATGTTCTGGCCGATCCAGGCCGGTGGCAGGTAAGCCAGCACTTCTTCTTTGTCGGTCAGATTTTCCAGTTTCTCAATGACCCGTGCACGATCGATCAGTGCGGCGTGTGTCAGCACGACGCCCTTTGGTTTGCCCGTCGTGCCCGAGGTGTAGAACATGGCAGCCGTATCATCGGCTTTGACCCGGTCGACTGCGGCTGAGAACGCCTCTGGCGCACCGGCAGCATAATCGTCTCCCTGCTGCAACAACGCGCTCCAGGACATGAGCAAGGGATCACTATAATGCCGCAAGCCGCGTGGGTCATCGTAAATGACATGTGCCAGGGCCGGCGCCTGCTCGCGAATCTCAAGCATCTTGTCAACCTGCTCCTGATTTTCCGCCACCACAACGCGCACGGCGGCATCCTGCAGCACATAAACCATTTCCTGAGCGACCGCGTCCTGATACATGGGTACGGGAATGGCCCCGAGCGCTTGCGCAGCCATCATGGCCATATACAGACGGGGCCGGTTTTCGCCGACAACGGCAATATGTTCGCCGGGTTGCACACCGAACTGTAAAAAGCCGTTGGCGACACGCCGCACCTCGGCAGCCACCTGCGCCCAGGTGTAGGTCTGCCAGATACCAAGATCCTTTTCCCTGAGCGCCGGCCGGTCTCCCCTGACTGTTGCATGATGCAGCAACAACGCAGGAAATGTTTGCGGGTCGGCGGCGCTCGCATTGCCTGACTGGTGCGCCATCTTGTCTCCTTGACTGTATTGACGGGCGATGATTTTTATTTTTCCCGCCGGTTCCCTGAACGGGTGCCTTGACAGAGGAACCCGAAACCTGATGTGTTGCTAAGTTACCGGTTTGATTGTAAGCTAACTGTCGTCATCACGACATTCTATAGTTTTCTAGGGTAAGTCCTATGTCCTCTTTTTCCCCTGAAGCCGCACAGTGGTTTGGCCTGCTCGCACCCGAGCATCAGCAGCGGGTTCTGCAGGATGTCACCGTCACCCATTATGGCAACGGCGCGCTGATCGCGCGCAAGGGTGAAACCGCCGATCACTGGATCGGCGTCATGGATGGCCTGATTCGTATTTCAGTTGGCAACGCCGATGGCAAGGTCGCCTCGCTCACAGGTATTCCGGTTGGCGGGTGGCTGGGCGAAGGTAGTATTCTGAAAAAAGAATGCCGCAAATATGACGTGGTGGCACTGCGTGACTCGTATGTCGCCAAATTGCCATCCCGGACCTTTGAATGGCTGCTGGACCACAGCATTCCGTTCAATCGCTATCTTCTGGACATGTTGAACGAACGGGTGGGCCAATTTATCGGACGTGCCGAGCACGATCGATTGCTGAATGCCGATGCCCGGGTGGCGCGTTGCCTGGCGGAATTGTTCAACCCGCTGCTGTATCCCGGACTGAAGCGGCGACTGGCCATTACGCAGGAAGAGATGGGCTATCTGGCGCGGGTGTCCCGCCAGCGCGCCAATCAGGCACTCAAGAAACTCGAAGTCGAAAAATTATTGCGAGTGGAATACGGCGCTGTATGCATTCTGGACCTGGAAGGCCTGCGCCGCTACGGTGCCGACGCAACAGGCTGAACGGTCCGGTGTTTTTACTGCGGCGGCGGCCGCTGACCGAACAGCGCCGATCCGATACGCAATTCGGTCGCGCCCTCGGCAATAGCCAGCTCATAATCTGCGCTCATGCCCATGGATAGCACAGGCAAAGCCCATCCCAGCTGATCCTCACTCTGATCGCGCAGCTGGCGCACCCGTCTGAAGCAGTCACGTATCCGCTTCCGGTCGTCGGTGTTTTCCGCGACCGTCATAAAGCCTTTGAGGTTCAAGGTGTCATATTGCGCGATGTCCTGCAGAAAGGCCGGCACGTCCTCGGGCAACAGGCCGGTTTTGCTTTCCTCCTGGCTGGATTTGACCTGCACCAGCACGTCCAGACGCCGCCCCGCCTGCTGCAGCCGCTTGTCCAGCGCCTGCGCCAGATCCAGCCGATCCAGCGACTGCACTTCGCTGGCATAGCGCGCCACGTCCTTGACTTTGTTGGTTTGCAGGTAGCCGATAATGACCCATTCGATGGATGAATCATTCAACGCCAGCGCCTTTTCCTTCATTTCCTGCACGCGATTTTCTGCAAAGCGTTGCCGGCCCAGCGCCATGGCCTGCCGCACCACCTCATGTCCGAACGTCTTGGTTACAGGCAACACCCCCACCTGCCCGGGATCACGTCCCGCACGCTCGCATGCCAGACGCACCTGTTCGTTGATCGCGGCAAACCGCTGTGCCAGACTCATGATGACCTCCCGGATGTCTGCTGCCGTGCAAGACGCCGGCTACGTCTGCCCGTTTATTACGTTTGTGTTTGCCGCCGCACTTTCTGCGCGCAGCTTGCCAAATTCCCTGAGCACATGCCGCGGGGTAAGCAAAACGCGCCAGTAACGGTCGCGTAGACGCCCCCCGGGAATATACCATGGTGCAACAATACGCGACTCGCTCCACGCCGGACGCCACGCCCGGGTGCGTTTCAGGCGCCCCGTCAGCGTCAGTACCGAAATACCCACCGAGGAAGCCAAATGTCCGATACCCGATTCATTGCCGATAAACCACCCGGACTCGTGGATATAGCGCGCCACCCCATCCAGCCCACCGTTATCAGGCAGCAATGCACCCAGCTCTGTCACCCATTCCCAGTCGGGGCGTTCTGACGGTGACACAATAAAAGCAGGCTCAAAACCGCTCCTGAGCAACGCGATCGCCAGCGTACGAAAACGCGTCGGCGCCCAGCAGCGCAATGCACCTGTTGACGTCGGGTGAATAGTTACGCGCTGCGGATGCCGGTGCTTGTGCAGTCCTGGCGGTATGACCATGCCATTACCATGGGTACAAGCGTCGAGTTTGAAATAATCGCGGCAGAAATCGCGCATTTGAAAGGCTTTGACAAACCCCTTGCCGGTCACGACAACATGTTCGTCGTAGGTCAGCGCATTCGGGTGTACAGCGGACAGGTCAAACGGCCAGCCGGGGTGCATTTGGATAGTCCGGTCAAAGCCGGACAGCGTCTCACGGGCTTGCGCCTCGTGCAGCGAGCGATGAACGATAAAATCGGGAAACCAGTCGCGCAACTGCCAGATATAGTCTCCGAAAACCGTCACCTCGTGACCATTTTTACGGAAATTGTGGGCGATGACCATCATGAGCAACGAATCGCCAAGGCGCGGCGCCATCAGAACAGCCACCTTTTCTTTTTCTTTTTCTTGCATTTTCTTTATTCGTACCCCGCTTTACAGAAGTCTTTGCTTAATGCTCCACCCCTCGAATACGGGTGGACAGCGCCAGAAACACCGCGACCATGACAGTATAAAAGCCCATCGTGCGCAGGCCGCGGAACATGGTTTCCGTGAGCCCGAAAATCGCGAAGCCAATACAGACCGCCGCGCCCATGGCAGCATAGGTCCGCAGTTCATAATCGGTGGTGCGCAACATGCGCTTGACGAACACAGCCGCCGGTGCAAAGTAAATCAGAAACAGTCCCAGCACCCCGAACAGCCCGTAACTGCTCAGCGCCTGCAGCCAGTCGTTATGTGGCTCCCCCCACTGGTTGGCGACCACTTCGGACACCAGCCCGCGTTGTACGCCTTCGGTCTTCATGAATTCTGAAAAATAACTATTTGAGCCTGATCCGAAAAGCGGATTTGCCTCCCAGATTGCAATGGTTGAACGCCATAGCTGCAGCCGGATACAAACAGAAGACAGTTCGGTACTGTTGGTACTGATGCACTCGGTCAGCTCTTTTTCTCCCAGTTGCACCCGGTCCTTGATGCCTGGCACGGTCAGCGTCACTGTTGCGGCCAGAATCAGGCCCAGCACAAAGACACCCGCCAGCTTCACGCGGTTGTTTTCACGCAGATGGATCATGATGCCGAACAGGAGGAAAAAAGGCACAGCTACCCAGCCGCTACGCGTCTGAGTTAACACAAACGCAGCGATTCCCGCCATGCCAAGCAGGATTTTAATGATTTTTTCCGATTTCGCAAATGACGTAAATGTCACATTGCAGGAATAAAGCGTGATCACACTCAGCAGAAACGTCAGATCACCGTAACCGACGGCATTGTAGACTGCGCTGGTTTCGGGTCGGATAAAATCGGGCAGCGATAAATCGACAATGAACCCGATGGCAAAAAAAAGCGCCACATACACACCGAACACGGTATAGGCCAGCCAGCGCCGGGGGGTGTAGCAACAAGCCGCAACGAGCAGGGGCAAGCCAGCAGAAAAACGAAAGGCCTTTTCAAAGTCGGCTCCGCCGCTACGCCCATTGACAAGCTCCGATACAAAAACGGCCAGAACAAAAACCGCACAGAGCACAAACAGCGTGGAAAACGACTTTAGCCTGAATGTCTGCTGCGCCGGTCGCAACGCAACCACAACGTACAGCGACAATGCAAGCAACACATAAAAAAGCGGGCTTGGGACGCGTTGGGTGCTCATGATGGCTAGCGGCATGGCCATCAGCGTCAGAATGAATAGCCAAAAAACCGGGGTCGCCGTTTTATTATCCATGAACTGTCGCATTAATCGTTCCTTTTGCATTTCAATAAAGGCATATAACTGAATGGGTAATTAGCAGCCCCGGCATTATAAAACGGGTTATTACAGCGAGTGCTTCGTTTGTATTGCGCTGCAAAAACTATCATCGCGTGGCCCGCCCGACACATTATCGGACCCAAGAAAGCCAGTGGTCAGCCAGTTCTGCTAGAATCAGATTTTCAAGTCACCTGTCCTCGTGAACATTTATGGATAATCAGAACGTACTGCCCGACCTGATCGAACAACTGCAGGTCGAACCCGTAGGTCGAGACGTTTTCAATGGTATCAGTACAGACATTTTTGGTACAGGACGCATTTTCGGCGGACAGGTACTGGGTCAATCTCTGATGGCTGCCTCACTCACAGTCAGTCCGGGCCGGCCGGTCCATTCCCTGCATTCGTACTTTCTGCGGCCGGGAGATACCAGCAAGCCGATCCGTTTCGAAGTCGAACGTACGCGTGATGGCGGCAGCTTCTCGGCCCGGCGTGTGACGGCCACGCAACTGGATCAGCCTATTTTCATCATGAGCAGCAGTTTCCAGGGGGAAGAGCCGGGTTTCAACCACCAGGCCCCTGCCCCGCAAGTGCCGCCGCCGGAATCGCTGAAAAACGAAAAACAGCTGATTTCAGACATTGAGGACAAGCTGCCCAAACGCCTGGCCAGCCTGGTTGGTCGCGATTTTGCCATTGAAATGCGCCCGGTTGAGCCCACGCATATGTTCAAGCCGGGCAATTACGACCCGCAGGCGCACATCTGGTTCCGGGCCGCCGACAAATTGCCCGACAACCCGCTGCTGCACCGCGCCATGCTGGCCTATACCTCTGATTTCTATCTGCTTTTTACCTCCCTGCTACCGCACAACCAGACCCCGTTCTCAAAAAGCATGCAAATGGCCACTATTGACCATGCCATCTGGTTTCATCGGGCTTTCCGCATGGACGAATGGCTGCTGTATTCACTGGAATCACCCAGCGCCAGCAATGCCCGCGGGTTCTGTCGTGCGCATGTATTCAACAGCAAGGGGGATCTAATCGCCTCAACGACCCAGGAAGGGCTCATCAGGAAGGTGCAGGAAAATTGAGGGAGTGACATTTTTGCAGCGCGCACTATTAACGCGAGGAGTGGCAATTGTTTTCTTGCATTGTAAAATGCAACTAAATGAATCAAGTTGGAGAATGCCATGCAATCTGTCAGTACACCACCAAATCTGCCCACCGGAAAAATCAAATGCTTCGGCGCCTTCGGCCCCAAATATCAAATCGGCCCTCTACTTCGACCATTGGATGACGGAGACTGGCTCGTCGAGATCACGCTGGTTGAATCCGGCGAAAAGACAGAATATCGCTACACTCGTATGAACTCAGATCCCGAGGCTGAGTAATGTTCGCTGTTGCTTTTGATCTGATTGTTGCCGAAACAGAAAAGCATCATCCCAAAGGAGTAACGCAAGCCTACATAGAGATAGGCATGGCACTCCAAAATCATGTATTTCGTCGCGTACAAGGCAGTCTTTATATCTGCGATGATGAGAATTTGACCAACTTGTTTTGTGCCATACGCTCTTTACAAGATCGCCCATGGTTCCGGAAGTCTGTGCGTGATATCCGCGCCTTTCGAATAGAGCATTGGTCAGACTTCACACCCATTGTCAAAGATACAGCAGGAGTGAGTCCGTAAAAAAGTAACAATCTGACTCGACAAGGCCACAAACGTTTATCACGACTTGAAAATCGCCTGCAGCTTCGGCCATAGCCCCTTGATGACATACGCCGAGCCTTGCTTGGACAGGTGCGTGCCGTCGGAATACAGGAACTGCTTGCGATCGATCATCGTCACACAGCGACCGTCCTTGCACAGCACCGAATACGGATTTATGAACACAACATTCTTGTGACTTTCTGCGTATTTGGCCAGGCTGTTATTCAAGCCGTATGCGTTACCCTTTTCCTCGTCCAGCTCCAGATATTTGGCGCAGACCAGCGGCAAGTAACCCGGGCGGTCCACGCAAGAGGCCAGGCCAACCTGGGAACCCGCGCCGGGCGGCGCACCGATAATCACCAGTTTGTTATCAAGGCCGATCCGCTCGTGAATCGCATCGAAATTCTTTTCCAGAAACGTCATATACGACGCGGTATTGGGGAAATCCACACGCTTGCCGTCGGGCGTGCCCATGGTCTTCTGGTAGTTCTGGTAACTCACGGCATACAACAGCGGTACCCGGGACAGTTTTGCTTCTTCCAGGGCATAATCCAGTCGCTGCACACAGTCGGTGCGCGGCACGCCATCAAGCAGGCGGGTATAACCGGGACCAAAAAAGCACCCATCTTCAAAAGAGGTATCAACCCATTTCTTATTTGCCGCCAGTGCCTGATTCAGGCCGAAGGCATACTGCCGGGCGTAGCTGTCGCCCAGGATCACGGCTGACTTGCGCCGCCCGTCGGCATCCCCCAGCACCTGACTGCCCATGGCAAACCCTTCGCCGCCGTATTGTTCTTCATGAAAACGGGGTGAGTTGGCCATATGTTCCGCAAAATAGTCGTTCATGCGAAACGACATGCCATTGGTGGTCATGATCATGAGCGCCGGTACAAGAATCACGGCCAGGGCAAGTACACGCACGATCGTCTGCTTGAAATACCAGCTGTACAGATCGACACGCCGATACCGGTTTTCCACCAACACATACATCAGATAGCCCAGAATGAACGGTGCTACTACCAACGCCCACTTTTCGGACAGAAAGAGCGGCCGGTAAATGTAATACTTGTAGAAAACAATCAACGGCCAATGGATCAGATACATTGAGTAAGAGATCAGGCCCACCGTGACCATGGCCCGGTTCCGGAAGATATTGCCCAGATACTTCGCCGGGCTGGCATAAATACACAGTGCCGCGCCAATGGCCGGAACCAGTGCATGCAGGCCGGGGAACGTGGTGGTTTTGTCGTAGACAAAAACGCTATAGAGCAACAGCGCAATGCCCGCAGCCATGATGATTTCGTATGTCATGAGTCCCGGAGCACGCTGCTTGCGATGCTCGACGGCAAACACCATCAGCCCGCCAATGGCAAATTCAAACACGCGAAAAGGCGTCAGATAATAATTGGCCGAGGTATCGACCGACAGGTACCATTGCGACAGCGCCAGCGAGGCCACCCCCAGGATCAGCAGTGCCCACGGCAGCAAGGCACGATTTACGCGATAAACCGCATAGATCACAAAGGGCCAGATCAGATAAAACTGCTGTTCTACGCCCAGCGACCAGGTATGCAACAGCGGATTGGTTTCGGAGGAAGTGTCAAAATACCCCGAAACCAGCCAGAAACGGAAATTGGAAACCGAAAACAGGGCAAACACGCTGGAATCGGCCAGCGCATTGTAATCGTCAGGAGAAAAGATAAGAAAACCGGCGACCAGACATAGAAACAGCGTGAGCAGCAGCGCCGGGTAAAGACGGGCGATACGCCGCGCCATAAACCTCAGAAACGAGAACTTGCCCTCGATACAACTGTTCAGGAGGATACCCGTAATCAGATAACCCGAAATGACAAAAAAAACGTCAACACCAATATAACCGCCACTGAACGCCGAAAACCCGGCGTGAAAAAACAGAACGGCAATGACCGCGAAGGCGCGAAGTCCATCAACACCCGGTTCATAGGAGGCGGACTGCGTTTTGGTGGTCGTAGAAAACAGAGACATCAGGACCTTTTTATTCTGAATAAACCATCACTATGGTAATACAAAACGGCAATGTGACCTTTGCCCTCCCGCCCGGGCCACTGTAAATATTGTGTGGAATGATTATCAATTGTTCTATCCGTGCGCCGCTAGTAGCATATTCAGTCGACTGTGCCTCTGCGGACAAAGGTTATTACACAATCACGTTCAAAATGTAAATAAACATATCTTCTGTTGTCCGCAGCGCACCTGTCCTACCCGCAATGAATCATCCCGACGGCACCAGACAGTCCATGTTTGGCCACTACTCGCCTGCTGATAACTGCCGGTCGTCGGGCGTGGAAATGCGAGAAACGGTTGCAGCGCGACTTTTTCCGTCCTGTTCCAAAGCCTCGTAGAAGCGATGCAGCATACTTTGCCAGTGCTCGTTGTACTTCGGCACGAAGTCGGCCAGCAGCGAGCGCACATGATCGCGATTGTCCAGCACGCGCTTTATCCGGGTATAGATCGCGTACGGGTTATCCACACACGGTTCGACCAGATAATGCGCCAGCTCATCGGAAATACCCGAAAAAATATCGCCTGCAGGCCCGACAATACACGGCACGCCCAGAGAACAGCTCTCCAGCACAACCATCGGTGAACACTCGGTATTGGTCACATACAGATTCAGGTCCAGTGACGCCAGCAGCGCCAGAAATTGCGGTCTGGGCATCGGCTCATAGCATTCCATTTGCCCCAGTTGCCGGAAATCCAGCTCCCTGAACGTCATGCGCGGCACATTGGTATGCAGGGTCCAGTTTTCCTCGCCCAGAGTCGCCAGCAATTGTACAAACGGGTTTTTGTACCAGGAGCTGACGGCGGAAAATACGCCGATATGGACCCTGTCTGCCTCTCCCCGGACGCGGGTCGCCGACCGATCGGGACGTGCAATATCCGGGATCGGATTGATCAGCCCGAAACTTTTAACACCGATCACATTCAGAATCCGGTCCAGGTCCGGCTTGAGCGATATTATGCCGTCAATGATCTGTGTGTTATACAGCTTGTGCCACAGATTGAAATGCTCCAGCTGGCTTGGTTCTACCCACTGGGCCGGGGAGCCGTGCCATAGAAAATACTGCCGCACGTGTGGCGCCTGCGCCCGCACTTCACGCGCCATCGACAGATGGATGGCTGAGCCGCCGCTATAGATAATCTGCCGGGGTGGATGTTCAAGCAGCGTAGCCACGACCTTGTCCAGTTCGGGGTGAGACACCACTTCCGGATACTCATCGTCGAAATACGGAAACCGAAAGCTGCCCTCGGCGAACAGGCTTTCAGTGGAGGCAGCCACACCTTTCCACATGGGCGCGTACACGACCAGCGGACGAGCCGGATCATGATCGCGCAACAATGCCTGGTAAGCCTTGTGCACGGTTTCGTACTGTGCCGCGTGATGAGCAGAACCCGCTCCGAAAATCGAACCGCTGTTTCCGTGCAAAAGCCGGTTATACCAGATGGCCGCTTTGGGGACGTAGCGTTCAACAAATCGGACCAGACCCGCGCGCTTGAGGAAAAAGACGAACGTGCGGGCGCTGTTGATCGCATACTGCCTGATGCGGCTGCGATTGACGGCATAACTTTGCAGGCGTGTCTGCGCAGGTACCGTTCTGTCTGCCGCCTGCTGCAGAAACTGCAGCCACTGGTCCCGCAGCGGTCCGTCGCTCGAAAACTGGCACGCGAACGCCTGCAAATTATCCTGCTTCATGGACAGGATTTTGTCGGACGACTGCAGAAGCGACTTGAGTGCCGCATAAAACCGATCGGCGCTGCGTTCAATCACCGCCTCGTCCAAATGCGCTGCAGGCAACACTTCTGGTGCGATCCCGACCGGCGTCGAGACGACTGCAACACCAAGACTCATGGCCTCGATCAACGTCAGTGGCGTGCCTTCGGCAAGCGATGCCACCAGAAGAATATCCTGAGTGGCCAGCGTTGCCAGCACCTGTTCGCGGGAGTGCTTTTTCTCCGCCGAATCAATCACCGTCAGCTCAACGGCAAATCCGTCCTGCTGCAGCCGCTCGATTGCCGGACGAATAATCGTCTCCAGCCCCTTGTAATCACGATACCCCGCGTACTCGCCCCATTTGGAGTTTCCCGTCCACATGATTTTGACGGGTGCGCCAGTCTTAACCGGCGCCACGTCAGCAGCGGTCACACCTGGCTGGCTGATCGGCCAGTCCATGATGACACCATCGGGCTTGGCAAAAAAATCCTGACTGTCGTATATCTGCCGGAGATCGGCATTGGTCACGAAGTAACCGTTGACGAAATCAAACAGTGATTTGCGCTCGATCAGTTCGTTGGGTGTGTGATAAAGATAATCCGGAATATGAGTCGTGACAACAAGACGGTTGAAATACGATGCCCCGCGCGTGTTCGCGCCGACCGTTTCAAAAATTACCTTGAGATGTTCACGAAAGAAAAAATGGGCGTGCCGGATCTCGTCATCGGCCAGTTTCTGCAGCAACTGGGAAGCGATCGGATAGTCCGCCCAATAATAAAGATTGATCTCGTAGACGTCCGACAATCGCTCCCGGACATGGCTGGCAATGATGTCAAATGCCCAGCCGCGTACATCAACAATCAATGCCAGCTTTGTTTTCATAAAGATCCTGTCTTGGCCGGGGTCGTACCAATCAAAATGACTGTTCGTAAGCCGAAATGACTTCTTCCACCGGCCCCACCATCATCTGCTTGCCAGAATCCAGCCAGATGGCCTTGTTGCACATATCACGAATAACCTGGTTTGAATGAGATGCAACAAAGACAATTTTGGCGCGCTGCTGGAATTCCTTCAGGCGCTTATTCGCTTTGTCCAGAAACGCGGCATCGCCCACGCCGATCACTTCATCCAGCAGCAGGATTTCAGGGTCCAGCGCCGTCGAAATCGCAAAAGCCAGGCGGATTCGCATGCCCGACGAATAGGTCCGGATAGGCAGATATAAATAATCGTTCAAATCGGTAAAATCGGCAATTTCTTCGGTCTTGTCCTTGATTTCAGCACTGGACATGCCCAACAGCGTACCACGCAGGCGGATATTGTCATAGCCGCTGAGTGTTTCATCCATGCCCAGGCCCATATCCAGCAGCGCGACGGCGCGGCCTTTGGTAATCAGCGTGCCATAGGTGGGTTCATAGATGCCTGCCAGAACGCGTAACAGCGTGGATTTTCCTGCACCATTGCGCCCCACCAGGCCAACCCGGTCGCCATTGCCGAATTCGAAATGCAAATTCTGCAACGCCTTGACCACAGTGATGCCGTGATTGGAACTAAGTCGTTCGTTCTTGAACGAACCCAGAACGCGAAGCTTCATGGAGCGGCCACTCAGATCGTATACCGGCATCTCGATATTCAGATTTTCTGCTTTTATGTATGCTGTCATGATTTACACCCAGAAAGGAACGCGGGCACGATAACGGCCGTGCATGAAAATCGCCAGAACAGTCCCAAGTACTGCCATGACCAGGCAAACCAGCCAGTTTTCGATGCTGGGATACTCGCCCAGCAAAGGTGAACGAATGATTTCGATCAGGTGGGCAAACGGATTGAAGTCAATAATCCAGGGATATTTACTCAGCATATCCTTCTTGAACAAAATGGGCGTTACGTAAAAAATAACCTGCAGGATGCTGATGACAATTTGCGGAACATCGCGAAAGCGCGCGCAGATCAGGGAAGACACCGTACAGATCCACCACAAATTCCAGAGCAGCAGAATCATGCCCAGTACAAACAAATGCAGGGTATGCCAGAACGAGATCTGGAATCCCAGCAGCACCAATATCACAATTGCAAAGTTATGTGCGAGGACGATCAGATTGCGCCAGATCGTCTGCAGAATAAAAATGGACTTGGGCACCGCGATCTGTTTCAAATAGTTGGTCGACGCGATGTAAGTATTACAGCCGTCGGTGATCGTCAGCGAGATAAAGGACCAGATCACCAGCCCGATCGCCAGCATGGGCAGGTAATCCCGCAAATTCATCTTGAACAGAGCGCCATAAATCACACCCAGTGCAGCAACCATGACCCCCATACTGATCGTCAGCCAGAACGGCCCGATCTTGGAGCGGTTATAACGCTGTTTGATTTCCAGCCAGGCCAGCAGCATCCAGATATGCCGGTGCTGGAAGCCCGCGACAATGTCGCTCAGACCCCGATTGATATTGAATAAAAACATGTAATGTAAACCCATCCAAAAAAAGCCGGTTCGCGCCCCACCGCCGGAACAGCCTATTGATGTGCGCTGGACAGACGTGGCCGCCAGCGGAATAATTCTTCTGATTGCGCCCAGCCGGACGACGCCGGCGCGGCACCTTGCGAATATCCCACCCAGCCCCGACTGCGAGGGATTTTACAATATGTCCCCGGCAAATCGGAAAGGCGGCAGCGCCAGCGACAAATATCGGAGTTACAGCCATTACAGCACGTTTCACCCCTACTCGCGAGACCCTGGGTGAAACACATCGGTCTCCGAAATGCTTACCATTACCTGAAAAAAAGCTTTGCCTGCGCCTGGCAGCGTTGTTCCAGATAGCCGAACACCAACAACATAGCGGCAAGCGAACCGGCCAGAATACTCCAATAGTAGTAGCGGAAAATCGGCGCGTTGGCAACAAGCAGGTACGACATGATGTTGATACCCGCCGAGAGCGCGAGGACGGTTGTCACTAGTCTGTAGGGCAATCGGGTCGCCACGCTCACACAAAACACGACTGCTGCCACAAGCAGCCAGAACAGGCCCGTGAAAAAGAACGGCAATGCCCTGGCAACGCCCTGGACATATTGACCGACAAACCGACGCAGCCTATTGGTGTCAGTACGCTGGTAGGAACTGTCGAGCCAGAACGAGAAGCTCGGCTCATCCAGCGCAAAGGGTGGGGCAAGGGATAGTCCCAGAAAGCGCAGGAACACTTTGCTGCGAAAGGTCAGATACAGTTGCGGATAGGCACGTACGGAAGACATCCAGCTGGCTTTGACAGCAGCATAATCGGGCACATGGGAATAGCGAAAAATATTATCATTAACCGATTCGCGCACATTGCGGGTGACCTCATCCAGAGCGACACCCGGCACCAGGGACCGCTCCAGCCGCGTGGACATATAGGCCAGGTCGTCCACCATAATGACAATTTGCGGTGCCGTGCGAGTAGCATTCAAAAACTGATAATTGAACAGGTGCAGGCAGATCAATTGCATCATGAAAAAAAAGGCTGATACCACCAGCACACGGATCGTTTTGCAGCGGCCCGGATGTGACCGGAACCAGAGCCAGAAATAACCGATGATCAGCGGCAGGCAGGAAAACAACGCGTTATAGCGCAGACCGATGGCCACGAAGATGGAAAGGGAAAACAGGAGCAGCCCGGCCCGCGACCTGGGTCTGAGCAAGCAAAACGCAGCCCACATTAACGCGTACGCGGTGGCGACATCCTTCCATATCACACCTGAAAGATTGATCACGAATGGCATGAAACCCAGCAGGTAAATCCACGTTGACCAGCGGCTGCGGATGCTGCGTTCAATCATGAACAAGCCGAACCACAGCAGAAAGAGATCCAGAAAGAGGAAGCCGGACGCCGCCGGAAATAGCATATTCAGTCGGGACCACAGCCACGCCATCAACGGTGGATGCCAGTCATTGAACCGCTGGGTATTGGCCTGATTTAGCTGATCCAGCGTGTCGGAGGTCATGAGACCGGGATAAAAGGCAAATGCGCACAGGACAAAGCCCAGGACAGGCGCCAGGTCCCGCCATCGGAAACGTTTGTCAGCCGCCAGTATGTTTATCATGTTTATACATCACCAGACGCAATTGCAGATAGTTGACGACCATGCCCGCCAGACTGCCGGCCGCGACACCCAGAACAGGCCATCGCTGCACTATGGGCGACCATGTCACCAGCGCGGCGTATGCCAGGTAATTCACCGTGCCGCCTGCCAGCATCATGGCAAAATAATGCAAAAACTCCTGCCTGGCCGTTTTGTTTGAGGTCTTGCGGCGGAAGGTCAGGTTGCGATTGAGCACCCAGGTAACGAATACAGCACAAAGAAAGGAAACCGCACGTGCCCAGTAGTTACCCAAGGCATCGCGCAGCAGATACAGGACCGCCGTATCGGCAATGAACCCTGCCGTGCCCACCAGGCCGAAAAGCAGCAGCTCGCTGAAAAGCCGCTTCATCCCGGCAGCCGGGAAACAATCGGTATGGCCAGATAGGCGAAACGCCGCATTTCCCGGCGGCTTTTGCCGATAGAGTCAAGAATAATGCCCGCTACGAACAGTTGCATGGCGAAAACGGACAGCCCCGTCGCCGCCACTGCCGTGGGCAGGCGTGGCACCAATCCGGTTTCAAGCCAGGTCAGAAACAGCGGAATAGTCAGCCCAATCGCCGCCAGCGCGAACATAGCGGCCAGAATCGACAGACAGGCAAGGGGGCGCTCAAACATATACAGCCGCCCGATTGTACGGGCAATACGGATCCCATCCTTGTATGTCGACAGCTTGCTTTCCGACCCTTCGGGCCGTGCACCATAAGGCGTGGCCATCTCGCCGTAAGGCATGGCGTTTTCCAGCGCATGGACCGTCAGTTCGGTTTCGATTTCGAAACCCGAGGACAGACTGGGAAATGATTTGGCAAAGCGCCGGGAAAAGACACGGTAGCCCGAGAGCATGTCCGTAAATCCGCCACCGAATATCTGCATGACCGAACCCGTCAGCATACGATTGCCGAAACGATGACCCCTGCGGTAGTTCTCCCGGGTGCCCTCGTCGACCCGGCATCCCACCAGCATATCCAGATTGTCCCGCAGCAGTTTCTCGACCATGGCGGGGGCCGACGGCGCATGATAGGTCGCATCGCCGTCGACCATGATATAGATATCGGCTTCCACATCTGCGAACATGCGGCGAACGACATTGCCCTTGCCCTTTTTGCTGACATGAAATACATGTGCGCCCGCCGCGCGGGCAATTTCGGCCGTGTTATCTCTGGAATTATTATCGAAGACGTAGATCTCCGCCTCGGGAAGCGCGCTGGAGAACTCTCTCACAACCGCCCCGACGGCCGCCGCTTCGTTATAACACGGTACAATCACCGCAATGCTGGGCAACGTTGAATTATCCATATTCTTCACGACACTTTTGAGTTAAAACAGAATGTGTAAACGGCAGATCGCATGCCCGGCACAATGCAGCATGCCACGAACATTCCGGGGCCATGACCACAACCGGGCGCGGCTGGCTACGCAAGGCTGTATCGTAATCGGACCGAATGCGTAACGAGTTGTTATTCTATCCCAGAATTGCCGTGGACTTCGGTCGTACTCTATTTACCGTCCTATCCGATGAAAAACCACGTCTCTTTCTCGCTGCTGATGGCAGTCTATAAAAATGACAACCCCGATTTTCTGGCAGCCGCGCTGGAAAGTGTCATCGCCAATACCTGCCAGCCGACTCAGGTGGTGATAGTCCAGGACGGACCCGTCACACCGGCGCTGACAGCAGTACTCCGGGATTTTGCTGCCCGGCTGCCGCTGCAGGTTGTGGCTTTGCCAGTCAACCGGGGCCTGGGGCCGGCGTTGCATGCAGGCGTTCTCGCCTGCAATGAAGAATGGATTGCCCGCTTTGACAGCGACGATGTCTGCACGCCAACGCGTTTCGAAAACCAGCTGGACTATATCGCTACGCACCCCGAGGTCAGCCTGCTTGGCGGGCAAATCAAGGAGTTCGAAACCCGGCCGGACCAATCCTATGCGTCCCGTGTGGTCCCGACCGACCCCTCTGCAATCGGCAGATTCGCCAAAACCCGCAACCCCTTCAATCACATGACCGTCATGTTCCGGAAATCGGCCGTGCTTGCCGCCGGCAATTACCAGAGCGACGCGCTCTATGAAGATTATGCGTTATGGATCCGCATGCTGATGCAGTCGGCCCGTGTGGCCAATCTTGCGCACGTCCTGGTCTATGCGCGTGCCGGCGAGGGTATGTTCCGCCGGCGCGGCGGATGGCGCTATGCCTGGAACGAAGTCCGCTTCCAGTATGGCTTCTATCGGAAGGGGTTCCTGTCCTTGCCGCAGCTGGCTATCAATATCGCCAGCCGGGTGCCGGTACGGCTGGTTCCGAACGCAGTAAGGGCGTTTATTTATCGCTATCTGCTGCGCCGCCCCGGTCAATAACTTATTTCAGGAGACCGGCCTTGCGCAACACATTTCCGGCTACCGAACGCAATTTTCGCAGGGCCGGGCCCATGCGCTCGTCCTCGTAGAATTCATTGTAACGCACCCAGAATCGGTATCCTCTTGACGCCAGATAGGCCTGCTGTGCCGCGCTGGGCATGCTCTCGGCGTGGGCACGGGCACTCTCCTCCAGCTGCCTGGCAAGATCATCAAGACGATAAGCATAATTGAGATTGCGATCACGGGTGGCCTGCAGCTCTTCATCAAGCATGCGATTTCGCTCCGACAGGTCTGCCAGCGCTTCGATATCCTGTCCATCCCGGATGCGGGATACCGCTACTGGGTCGTCACTATCGTCCGGTTTGCGACTGGTGAACGTCACGTTCGGAAATCCTGACAGAGAGTACTCGTATACGGCGCTGTTCTTGAAGTATCCACTCGGATGCATGGTCACCTGGCATCCCATGAGGGTGCCCAGAATGGACATATGCAACCGGTCGGTATGAATCTGTTCAAATTGCGACATCAGCGCGATCAGCGGCGCCAGACGCCGCACGCAGGTCTGCTTGTCGAACCAGGACAGATTGTTCCACAGCAGCGATAAATCATAGTTACGCGTATAGTGGTCGGTATTTTCTGCCTCTTCGTCTTCGCGAAACAAATTCAGTCTACCCTGCCGATGTTCGGCTCCGTGAATCTGGAACAGCGAAAAATCCGTGGCAAAAGCCAGATCGTGACAAAGAAAAACCCTGTCCTGCATCCCGGTGATAGACAGCAGATGATCATAGGACACCCGCTCGCGAGCGAAAATGGTAATTTGCTTGGCGTATTTTTGAAAGAATGTCTCAAAGCCCTTGACCGTGCTGGGCAGGATCAGCGCCTGGCCACCCTGCTCAAGAAAGCCTTCCAGTATTTTGGCATAGTGATTCCAGAGTCCGTCCAGCCAGCCACCACCGCCACCGACAATCACATATTTTGCCCGTGGCACGCCGGGGTCATCCAGGATATCGTGGATGTCGGGATTGATTCCAATTTTTTCGAACAGACAAACCGTACCCAATCCGATCAGGCCATCCCCGAAATTGCCCGCGCTAGGCAAATAGACTGCGCCCTTTTCCGCGAACTGCTTCAAATGACGGATCAGCGGTTCGCATTCCATGACCTCGGCCTGAAGCGCCGTCCGTTTGCCGATGATATCGCTCTGTTCTGTCTTGCTTAACTGGTTATTCATACTATTGATCCGCCAAATGAAATATTTCCTTTACACTTGCCATATATGCCTGTTCGCTATGGCGTTCAAGAATTAGAGACAGCGCTCCCTTCCTGAGCTGATCGACATCGAGCACATTTTCGTAGAGCTTGCTGATCGCATCCATATAACGGTCCGCCATCACCAGGTCTTCGCTATCATTGTCGATCAACAGGCCGGTCCGGTCGCGGTAGACAACCTCGCCAATTCCTCCGACGTCCGGTGCAATCACCAGCAATCCCTCCGCCATGGATTCGAGCACGATATTGGGCAGGCCGTCAAAGCGGCTCGTATAGACCAGGGCGTCATACCCTGCCGGATTCAGGTCCGCAAACCGGGTAAACCCCCCTTTGTATGTCACATTGGGAATCGTACCGAAAGGGCTGCTGTTTTCAACGAAAACACTGTGTCCATACACATCCAGTACGATTTGCGGATCGTATTCAAACAAGCGGGCAGCGATCAGCGGAATCAGTTCCGGGCGTTTTTCATAGTCAAGCCTGGAAGCCCACAACAGCCGCCGGACCGGTTTGAATGGTGCAAGACTGTCCGGTTGCAATTGACTGACGCATTTCGCATACAAGGTTGCGCACGTCAGGCCATCCAGTTCGAGGCGCTGTTTCGCATACTGGATAGAGGCCGGTTGATCTGAAATGATATGCGTCAAGCTGGGCGCAAATTCGGAAATAAAGTAGAGCCCGCTGCCATCGGCCAGGCTCACCCCCCGATCCTGATAAACAGCGTTACTAAAATAATAGAACACGGCCGGATTAGTCAGCTCAGCCGAAAACCGCTCGTAAAACGCAAAGGCATATGGACATGACTTGATGTGAAGCATGCTCGAGCCAGCCACGGCCTGGATAATTCTAAGGGTGATAATGTGTATATCACTCAATTGCCAGCGTGAACAAATCTCGTACAAATCAATGAAGGTACACTGTTCCGGCAGCAAATGCAGTGCATGCGTCTCGTATTTTTCTCCTGTCAGGATCAGAATGCGCTTGTTCGGATCCAGCTTGAGCAGCGCTTTCACCACATCAAGAATGTACTTCTCCCCGCCCCCTCTGGAGACAAACGGAAACAGAACGACATCGGTAAACTGGCTGTCGTCCAGTTGCCTGACCGCTTCGTAATAAGCGCAACCTGGTGAGAGCGGACCGCCTTTCGAGGAGCCGACATTGAGGTGTTTCACCAGTTCAATATCAATTTTCGGCTCGATATAATTTGCCGCAGCAATGGCCTCGAGCATCACTTGCGAATCCAGAAGCCGCTGGCGCATCAGTTCGCTATTGAAGCCGTCAAACCATTTTCGGCCATCGATTATCCTGTAATCCTCGGCGCAGCGCTGCGCAAACACCGTCGGCATGAACAGCCTGGAAAACGGAATGATGCGCCCATGAGACGTAGTCATGATGCTATTGCGGCGCTGCCGGTAAAACAGAACCGTATCCCTGGCTATGTCGAAACGGAAACCCGCAGCCACCGCTTCACAATTGAAATGCCAGTCCTCGAATGCCTTCATGCCGCCGCGTGCATCGATGAACTGCAGTCGATCAAATACCGAGCGATGGCAGCCAATCCGGGACACATAGGAGTTTGCCCCGAACAACATGATATTGGTCACATCTTCACTGGACGTATACTGTCCCCAATAGGTGCGATCGCCGAAGGAACACACATGTTCCGGACAGATGATCGTGTTAGGGCCGTGCTCAAGCAGTGCGGCATGCATCTGGACAAAGAAGTTGTATGACACCAGATCATCGGCATCGGCGGTCGTAATGTATTGCCCGCTGGCTGCTGCAATCCCGTCGTTTCGGGACAGACCAAGGGAACGGTTCTTCACGTGCAACGTTTTATGCGAATCGAACTCGGGGTAATCCGCCTTTGCAACCCACTCGCGCGTAGCCTCGTCGGGGCTGTCCAGCACCAGTACCAGCTCGCTCGTCAGCCCTTTATGCCTGGCAAAGCTGGCTGCCTGGGCAAGTGAGCGCATCGTCCTTTTCAAATAAGGCGCTTCGTTGTGCAGATTCAGCACAATTGAATAATCAATAGTCATGAACTTCCCATAACAACTCTATATAAAAACAGGGCCGGCAACATAGAATCGGTATTGTACAAGGCAAGCCGAATCCGGTTGATGCCAGAATCCCAACCAGGCGCTATCAGCGCGCTCCATAGCCTGTGAACACCGTCTTGACGGTCAGGAAAATGATATAAATGTCCAGGGCGAAAGAAGCGTTCTTGATGTAATAGAAATCATGTTCTATCTTGATTTGCGTTTCATCCAAGTCTGAAGCATAACCGGAACGCACTTGTGCCCAGCCGGTAATGCCCGGTTTCAGCACATGCCGGTAACTGTAAAAAGGAATGAGTTCATCAAACTCTTCTACAAAGCTGGGCTGTTCGGGACGCGGGCCAATCAGACTCATTTCGCCGCGGATCACATTAATGTACTGCGGCAGCTCGTCAATCCTGAGCATCCGGATCACGCGCCCGACCCGCGTAATGCGACTGTCATCCTGCCGGGCGAAAGCTTCGGCGTCATCTTTCGAACAGGCCATGCTGCGAAATTTGTACAGGGTAAAAGGCCGGTTGCCGCGCCCAATACGTGTCTGCGAATACAGAATGGGGCCCGGACCCTCCAGCCGAATGCATAGCGCCGTAATCGCGCAGATAATCAGCACAATGGGCAATGTCAGCACCACAATGATCATATCGAACAGGAATTTCAGGCGCTCGTAATTGCGACTGGGTAGCAGCGAACCGATATCGTTCTCCGACATTTTTCGGATGGACACCCGCCCTGTCAGAGATTCCAGCAAATGCTTGGCGTTATATACAGCAATGCCTTTGAGTACGCAGCGCGTCAGAAAGCGCTCCCACGTACCATCAATCGCGTCGAAATCGGCCACGACGCCGTCGTAGCGGATTTCTTCCAAGTCGGGCGCCTTCAGGATGCGCGTATTGATGAAACCGATATTGGCGAGCTCTGCCGCACGCCCCATGTTGATCACGGCCAGCTTGATTTTCTTGAGGTGCTGCAGCGCCATGAACTCGATGTGCAGCCAGAAAAGGGCAACAAGCCCGCTGGCAAACAACAGATACCGGGAGACGTCCAGGCGGAACAGCAACACGATCAGCGAGAGCGTCAGGTAAATGGCCAGCACCTGTGGCGCGACCAGGGCGGCATTGCGCCCCCCAGGATAGCGGGTCAGCAGGCGAAACACGGCAATATTGGACAAAACGAGCGCAATCGAAGTTACCACCGCAGCCGTAATTTGCCCATCATCGGGAAATCTGACGGCCGCCGGCCCCCACATCAGGACATAGGGCAGCGCCACACACAGGAACCAGCCGATCACGATTGAAAATACCCGTGAAAACAAAAGCTGTTCAAAAAAGCGGTCAAACCGACGGGCAGGAATGAGTTCAGTCACGTTTCAGGGTATGGCCTTGCAATGGTTGACGTGTATTAAACAACGAATCAGTAAAAACAAATAGCTAGTTTACCGCCTTAGCGACATACTTTTACATTTGAAAAATGAAAGTCTGAAAAGGATGCCTCTGCGCCGCAAGCCGTTCTGGGGCATCGTTTTGCCAATAAAGAAGACGCATTCTCATCTATCCGTTACGGTATACTTAGCTGACCTATTTTAAGCAGGATTAATTTGAATACCAACTCAGATTCCCCTCTTCCGTTGACCAAATTGCCACAGTGGCGGGACTATGTTCAGGCGGTTCAGTCCTCGCCGCGCATGGCGCCCGCGCCCAGAATCATTGAAGCTGGCGGCATGCAAATCGATCTGACTGCACAAACCTATAGCCAGCAGGTCGTCGACGCGGTCAGCGCCTTGTTGCAAGTTCGCCACTTTGACAGTACCAGAGAGGCCCTGTTCAATGGCGAACCCGTCAACACGACCGAGAACCGCGCCGCCTGGCACACCCAGCTGCGGGCGCCACGCCCGATCGAAGAAGTCGTTGAACAACGCAAACGTGCACTGGAATTCGTGCGCCGCAGCGACAGCGAACGCCGCTGGCGCAACATTGTGCATATCGGTATTGGCGGCAGCGACTGGGGCGTGCGCCTTGTCGTCGGCGCCTTCGGTTATGCCGGTATGTGGCGCAATATCCGTTTCATAGCCAATATCGACGGCCATGCGGTCGAAGGCGGCCTGGCCGGCCTGGATCCGCGCGAAACGCTTATTGTAGTGGCCAGCAAGTCATTCAAGACCGCAGAAACCATGGAAAATGCCAAGCGGGCCATTGAATGGATGCACGCTGCAGGGATCGCCGAACCGCTGAACCAGGTGATCGCCATCACCGCCAACCCCGAGGCCGCGCAGGCCTGGGGCCTCCAACAAAGCCAGATTTTCCAGTTCTGGGACTGGGTGGGCGGACGCTTTTCCATCTGGTCCGCTGTCGGGGTCGCGGCCGGCCTGGCGGTGGGATCCGATGTGGTCGCCGGATTGCAAAGCGGCGCCAAGGCCATGGACGATCATTTTCTGAGTGCGCCTGTTGAACAGAATGCACCCGTGCAACTGGCCATGGCCGGCATTGCCAACCGCAGCATATTGGGCTATGGATCACTGAATATTTCAGCCTATGATGCGCGGCTCGCCAACCTGATTCCCTATATCCAGCAACTGGAAATGGAATCGCTGGGCAAATCCGTCGATGTGAACGGCGAACCCATTACCGTGCCCACCGGCCCTGCCGTCTGGGGCATGCCGGGCACCGATGCCCAACATACCTTTTTTCAGTGGCTGCACCAGGGCAGCGATGGCGCGCCCGTCGATTTCATTGCCTGCCAGCACGAAGATCACGCCTGGCGCGAACATCATATCCAATTGCTCGCCCACTGTCTGGCGCAACGCGAAGCGCTTATGCACGGCAAAAGCTACGAGCAGGCAGTCCAGGAATGCCGGGCAGCGGGTCTGTCGGCCGACGCTGCCAAAGAGCTGGCCCGGCACCGGGTCCACCCGGGTGGCCGTCCGTCCAATCTGATCATGCTGCCCAGCCTGACCCCGTTCGCGCTGGGTGCGCTCCTGGCGCTCTATGAACACAAAGTATTTGTCCAGGGGCTGGTATGGGGACTGAATCCGTTCGATCAGTGGGGTGTAGAGTATGGGAAGGTGCTGGCCACCGATATTACGGCTGAACTGAAAGGCGCCGCGCCGCGGGCGACGCACGATGCGTCCACCCGTTACTGGATTGAACACATTCGCTCACAAATGGAATGAAGATTCTCTTTACCAATTTTCACAAACGTAATGGCGGCGGGCATGTGAGTTATATCCTGCACCTGCTGGGCCAGTTTGGCGACCACGACTGCTGGGTTGCGACACCGGGCACCAGCCGGCTGTTTCGCTACGCCGGCGCACTGGCGGGCGTCACGGTCAGGGATCAGGGGTTTAACAGTCGCATCGGACGAATGGTGCCCGAAGTGCGTCAGTTGCGTCGATTGATTCGGCAAGAGCAATTTGATGTTATTCATGTCAATGCCTCCGCCGACCACCGCCATGTGATGCTGGCCTGTCTGGGGCTCCCCCGGCAGCAGCGACCGCGCATTGTATTTACCAAGCATAACGATCATTCCGTCCATACCATCGGACACCGCCTGCGTGCCTGGCTGGGAACCGATGCGGTCATTGCAGTCAGTCGCTATGTGGCCCAGCTGTTTGTCGGCAGCGCCTATGAGGCATTCCCCGTTCATGTCATCCATCACGGCATTGACGTACACTATTTTGCGCCCCCTTCGGCAACCCAACGAGGCGAAGCACGCAAGGCTCTGCTGGGCGTCGATGACCCGGAACTCATTGTGTTTGGCAGTACCGGCGGTACCGATTACGAAAAAGGCTGGCTGGAGCTGATCTACGCCATTGCCGGTCTGCCCGACGCACTGAAGACACGCTGCCGCGTCATTGTGGCGGGTGATCCGCCTGCCGAGGACATTACTCAGACCATCGCCAGTCTGCAGATGCAGTCACAGGTGATTTTCCCCGGGCTGCTTGACGACATACGACCTGTTCTGGCGGCCAGCGATATAGGTTTTGTCCTGTCGCATAACGAAGCGCTGTCGTTCGCGGCGCGCGAAAGCATGGCCTGTGGCCTGCCCACCATTGTGAGCGATGCCGGCGGATTGCCCGAAAATCTGGAGCATGGCGTATCAGGCTGGATTACACCCGTAAAGGATGTGCCCGCGCTGCGGACTCTGCTTGAAGAGATTCTGCCTGACGCGGCCCTGCGTAGCGCGATTGCCCAGCACAGTCGCCAGCGGGCCGAAACACAATTCAATCTGTCGGTGTTTGCTGACAGGACGCTGCAGGTCTATAAAAGCGTACGCTAGCAGCGGGGCCGGATTGGGCAAAAGCGCAGTCATGCCCCTCCGTCCGCCCCGACCGGCAGCGTTCGCCAGTTCAGTCCTGTGAGGCTTCTTCTGCCACATCATCGCCGCCATTTTGGCTATCGCTGCGATAGCCCTGCGGATTGTTTTTCTGCCACCGCCAACTGTCGGACATCATCTGTGACAGACCACGTCTTGCCGTCCAGCCCAACTCGCGACGGGCCTTTTCGGGATCGGCCCAGCATTCGGCAATATCACCGGCGCGCCGGGGCGACAGCGTATAGGGGATAGACACTGCCGTGGCATCTTCGAAGGCTTTGACAATATCCAGTACGGAATACCCTTTGCCGGTGCCCAGATTCCAGATATGCGTGCCGGTTTTGTCCTGAATATAGTCCAGTGCCGCCAGATGCCCCAGCGCCAGATCCACGACATGAATATAATCGCGCACCCCCGTGCCGTCGGGCGTCGGGTAATCGCTGCCGAACACGGCGAGTTTCTCCAGCTTGCCCACTGCCACCTGCGTGATATACGGCAGCAGATTATTGGGAATGCCGTTGGGGTCTTCCCCGATCTGCCCGGATTCATGGGCGCCGACCGGGTTGAAATAACGCAAAATCGCCACCGACCAGCTCGGATCGGATTTGACCATGTCCTGCAGAATGCGTTCGACCATGAGCTTGGAACTGCCATAAGGATTGGTGGGAATCCCCTCCGGACAGGATTCTGCTATCGGCATGGTGTCAGGCTCGCCATATACCGTGGCCGAGGAGCTGAACACAATGCGCCGCACACCGGCGTCCGCCATCGCTTCTGTCAGTGTAATGGTGCCTGCGACATTATTGTCGTAATAGCGCAGCGGCTGCGTGACACTTTCGCCTACGGCCTTCAGGCCGGCAAAATGCACCACCGCATCAATAGCATGTGTGGCAAAAACCGAATCCAGCAGCGCCCGATCCCTGACGTCGCCTTCGAAAAAAACCACGGATTTTCCGGTAATGGTTTCGACGCGGTCCAGGGACGCTTCGGCGCTGTTGGACAAATTGTCCAGCACAACGACCTCATGCCCCGCGTTCAGTAATTCAACAACGGTATGCGAACCAATATAGCCCGCCCCGCCGGTAATCAAGAGTTTCATGCCCGTATGGCCCCTTTGCAAATCGCAATGAATTTTTTGAAATTATAGTTCAATGCCGGGTACAAACCATGACACGGCAACCGGCTGAAAGAGGCATTTTTATCCTGCTACTGTCTTGAGCAGGAAAGTTGTATTTATTATTCCACGAGACACTCAAAACGCGAATGCCGTGAGATTCTGGATGTAATTATCGTTTTCAATTATTACCCTGCATAAACCGGAGCATCTTTTGTGGGTCGTTTATAAACGCTTTCATCACCTGATACGTTTCCGTATTTTCATAGGCAGGTGTTTCGATTCCCGTATCTGAAAACTGATAAATTGTGGATTCAGGGTAGGCAAGTAAAATCGGTGAATGCGTGGCAATCAAAAATTGTGACCCGGCTTCAACCAAATCGTGAATGCGAAAAAGTGCCGCCAGCTGACGCTGCGGCGACAGCGCGGACTCGGGCTCATCAAGAATATATAGGCCCTTTCCGCCGAATTTGTGCGTCAGGAGTGCCATGAACGATTCGCCGTGGGATTGTTCGTGTAAGGAAACACCGCCATAAAAGTCGATCACCGGTGGTCCCCCGTCTTCGTCCTCGTCCAGATTTTCTATCTCCGTCGCGAGATTAAAAAAGCTTTCCGCCCTCAGGAAAAAGCCTGTTCTGGGTCTGAATCCTTTTGCAAGACGAATGTGATCGGCCAGCGAACTGTGTGATGTTCTTGTATTGAAGGTGAAATTTCTTGTGCCCCCTTCCGGATTGAAGCCGAAGGCCACTGCTATCGCTTCCAGCAATGTTGATTTTCCCGATCCGTTTTCCCCGACGAAATAGGTGATTTTCGGATGAAAATCAAGACGTTGAAGCGCTCTTACGGCGGGCAGATTATACGGGTAGCAATCATGGGAATTCACTTTGTCGCGAAGGAAATCGACATGCTTTAAAAATTGATTGTTCAATGCCATATGCTGAGAATGCAATTGAGCCAGGAAAATCATTCATCCCCCAGGACCAAACCGGTAAACACGTGTCTGATATGCCGGATAGGCATTCTGATGACCAGTCGCACGAGTATTAAGCGCTGACTCAGCCCCCGGGGTTTATTCAACAGTCATGCAGCTGGCACGACGTGCACTTGCGGTTCTCCCGCACTCATGCGTCCGATGACAGCAGCCTGGTCAAACCCTTCTGCGCGAAAAAGTTCCAGCACCTCATCACGCGCTTCCGGTGCGCAAGCCACCAGCAACCCACCCGAGGTTTGCGGATCGGTCAATAGTATTCGTGTCGGTATATCGATGTCCGCCGACAACTGTACCGATGCCTCGCAGGCGTGCCAGTTGCGGTCAGATGCACCTGTCGCGATGCCCTGCCGGGCCAGGTCCTGCACCCCCTGCAACCACGGCAGGGCATCGGCGTGGATGGTTGCCGTCAGCCCGGCGCCCTGCGCCATTTCCACGGTATGTCCAAGCAGCCCAAAGCCGGTCACATCGGTCATGGCATGAACGCCGTCCAGCGTGGACAGACGCGTACCGGGCCGATTCAGTTGCGTGGTGGAGTGCACCATGGCGCGATAACCGTCTTCGCCCAACAGGTTTTTTTTCAGCGCTGCTGACAGAATGCCTACGCCCAGCGCCTTGCCCAGAATCAGCAGGTCGCCGTCGCGGGCAGCGGCATTGCGCTTGATGCGATCCGGATGCACCAGCCCCATGGCGGCCAGCCCGTATATCGGTTCGACTGAATCGATGGAATGCCCGCCGGCCACCGGAATACCCGCCTCAGCGCAAACGCTTGCGCCGCCCTGCAGGATCAGGGCAATATCTGATTTGGGCAGGACATTAATCGGCATTCCGACCAGCGCGAGCGCCATGATGGGGGTGCCACCCATCGCGTAAATATCCGACAATGCATTGGTTGCGGCAATGCGCCCGAAGTCGAACGGATCGTCCACAATCGGCATGAAAAAATCGGTAGTGGCCACCAATGCCTGCTCGTCGTTCAGACGATACACAGCCGCATCGTCCGATGTTTCCGTACCCACCAGCAAGTTGGGGTGGTCCTTGAACACCGGCATATTCACCAGCAGCTGGGACAGGATATCGGGGGCGATTTTGCAGCCGCAACCGCCGCCATGAGACAGCGAAGTCAGGCGTGGTGTGAGGGGTGGGTTGGGATCGGTATGGGACATGCTCTTTCCAGTGGGCGTGCTACCACGCTGCTACAGCCAGCCGATGTCACAACCAACTGTAGCGCGGTAACCAGGGTAACGGTATGCCCGCTATTATAACCAGAGCACGACAGCTGCGCACTGTACAGCTGAATCATGGACATTGCCTCAGGATCAGCTCAGCGCAAGCACTTCACATCAAAACCCGGCTGCGTGAGCCTGTTCATCTGCATGATAGGAAGAGCGCACCATCGCGCCGACGGCGGCGTGCGTAAAGCCCATTTTATAGGCTTCTTCCTCGAACATTTTGAACGTGTCGGGATGCACATAGCGCATCACCGGCAGGTGGTGTTCGGAGGGCTGCAGATACTGGCCGATGGTCAGCATATCAATGTCGTGATCGCGCATGTCGCGCATGACCTGCAGGATTTCCTCGTCGGTTTCACCCAGACCGACCATCAGGCCGGATTTGGTCGGAACATTGGGATAGCGCTGTTTGCAATCACGCAGCAGTTTGAGCGAGTGCATGTAATCGGCGCCAGGACGTGACTGCTTATACAGGCGAGGCACGGTTTCCAGGTTGTGGTTCATGACATCGGGCAGGCCATTGCCGAAAATGTCCAGCGCCTTGTCCAGGCGACCGCGAAAATCGGGCACCAGCACTTCGATCTGGGTTTTGGGAGATCGGGTACGGGTTTCGTTGATGCATTCCACAAAGTGGGCTGCCCCACCATCGCGCAGATCATCCCGGTCAACCGAAGTGATCACAACATAGTTCAAACGCATGGCCGCAATGGACTTGGCCAGGTTGGCCGGTTCATCAGTGTCAAGTGGATCGGGGCGACCATGGCCCACATCACAGAACGGACAGCGACGCGTGCATTTGTCGCCCATGATCATGAAAGTGGCCGTGCCCTTGCCGAAACATTCGCCGATGTTCGGGCAGGAGGCCTCCTCACAGACGGTAAACAGATTGTGCTCGCGCAGGATTTTCTTGATGTCGTTGAAGCGCGAATTGGGTGCCGCCGCCTTGACGCGAATCCATTCGGGCTTTTTCAGGCGCTCGACGGGAATGATCTTGATCGGAATCCGCGAGGTTTTATCGAAAGATTTCTGTTTTTTGGTGGCGTCGTACTGCTCGTCTTTGACGGTTGGCGTTGCTGCGGTCTGTGTAGTCATAGTCGTGTCACGGCCCTTTTGGGAATGGACGTTGCGGTGTTCTCGCCCCCTGCTTTGCAGGCAGGAACCGGGACAACCGTGTGAATATTGCAATCATTTTACCGCTTAATGGCGGTTTATTAGCAAAAACCCTGAGATGACCTCCAGTTTGAGTATCAGTCAGCCTTGCGAGACAGGGATTCGTGGTCAGCCAGGCGATGCGCCTAACCTGGGTACAGACAGCCAGAGAGTGAACATGGGGCAGATCAGGCCGAACGACGCCGCGATTTACGGGAAATGGGCCAGCAACCGCTTCAGCAGCCTGTCACCCGCATCCTGCACCGTGGTGGCCACGCCCATGGTTTTCAGATCCACGGTCGACATGCCCGCATAGCCACAGGGGTTGATCCCGTCAAACGGATGCAGGTCCATATCTACATTCAAGGCCAGCCCGTGATAAGCCCGTCCCTGGGTAATCTTTACGCCCAGGGCGGCAATTTTGGCCAGGCTGCCATCCGGCAGCGGAACATAAACCCCGGGCGCGCCCGGCTTGCGACAGGCCTGCTCCAGGCCATAGCTGACCAGGGTACCCAGGACCACATCCTCAATGAGCGCCACATATTCCTTGACGTATATCCCCTTGCGACGCAAATCGACCAGCGGATAAACCACCACCTGCCCCGGCCCATGGTAGGTGACCTGTCCACCACGATTGGAGCGAACAACCTCAATCGCGCCGGTATTGAGCAGATGCTCCGGTTTGCCGGCCTGCCCCAGCGTGTACACAGGCTGGTGCTCGACCAGCCAGATTTCGTCGGGCGTGTCGGCGTCACGACTTTCAGTGAAGGATTTCATGGCCTGCCAAACCGGCTCATAGGGGGCCGGTCCGTCCAGGCGACGCACCTGGACCGGCATCACAAGACGATCTTGACCAGCTCGTGGCTGTGCAGGGCCCGATACAGGGCATCGAGCTGCTCGCGAGAAGTAGCGCGAATCGTGAAGGTCAGGCCAATGTAATTGCCCTTGCTGCTGGAGCGCATTTCCACCGTGGCCGGATCAAAGTGCGGATCGTGCTGCAGCACCAGATCGGTCAGAATTTGTGCCAGTTCGGCATGCTGAACGCCCATGACCTTGATGGGAAAGTCACTGGGATATTCGATCAGCGATTGCTCTGGCGGGATGTCTTTCATCATAATCGGGAAATTTCCTCGTCATATTCGGCCCTTAACTTTCTATATATGGGGCCGGGTTGCCCGTTTCCAACCGGTGCACCATCCAGTTCCAGAACCGGCAGCACTTCCTTGGTAGCCGATGTGACAAGAATTTCATCTGCCGCAAACACTTCGGCACGGGTAATATTGCGCGCTTCAAAGGGCACGCCCGCCCGTTGCGCCAGGGTCGCCAGCAGGCCATAGCGGATGCCTTCCAGAATGAAATGATTCTTGATGGGAGCCAGAAGCGTTCCATCCTTGACCACCCACATATTGCTCAGGGAGCCTTCGGTCAGCACATCATCGCGAAACTGAATGACTTCATCGACGCCGCGCTCGGCCGCAGCCTGGCGCGCCAAAACGTTGCCCAGCAGGGATACGGATTTGATATCGCAGTGCAGCCAGCGCTCGTCGGCACCGGAAATCACGCGAATGCCACGCTCACGCTGTTCTGCCGTCGGCCGGATAAACGGGCCGCTGGAGCAGAAAATGGTCGGCGCAACGGGTGGCGACGGGAAAATGTGTTCCCGCTTGGCCACGCCACGCGTGACCTGCAGATAGATGAAGGAGTCATCGGTCCTGGCGCGGGCAATCATATCCTGCATCAGGCCCGCCCAGAAGGACGCGTCCTTGCCCGTGACCAGTTGAATCGCGTTCAGGCTGCGCTCCAGGCGCCGCACATGTTCGTCCAGACGAAACGCCTTGCGATTGTAGGCGGGCACCACTTCATATACGCCATCGCCAAAAATGAACCCCCGGTCAAATACCGAGATTTTTGCCTCGTCGGCACGTACATATTCACCGTTCAGATAAACGATGCTATCACTGTCTACACCCTGAATCACCACGTTCTGCCTGAAAAATTAACTGTTGAAACTGCTGAGAACCTTGTCCCACATACGACCGAAGAAACCGGCTTGAGGTACATCTTCGAGTACGTTGAGCGACTCCTGTTTAAGCACTTTGCCATTGAGCACGAATTGAACATTGCCCACAGTCTGGCCCTTGGCCAGCGGAGCAACCAGTTTGCCATTGATCTGGGTAATGGTTTGAACCTTGTCTTCCATGCCACGTGGCACTGTCACGTTGACGCCGTCTGCAGCACCCAGCTTGACTTCCTTGACCGTGCCTTCCCATACGCGGGGACTGACCAGGGGCGCACCTGCTGCGGCCAATTGTTTGGCAGCGAAGTTCTGATAGCCCCAGTTCAGCAGATTCTGGCTGACTTGTTCGCGTTCGCGCACGGTTGCCGCGCCGACCACAACTGAAATAAGACGACGATCATCGCGATTGGCGGCTGCAATCAGGCAATAGCCGGCATCTTCAGTATGACCTGTTTTCAGACCATCAACACCGATGTTGCGGGACAGCAGGCCATTGCGGTTGTGCTGGCGAATCTTGTTGTAAGTAAATTCAGGCTGGCTGAAATAATGGTAATACTTGGGATGGTCCTTGATGACATGCTGGGCCAGAAGCGACAAATCACGCACCGTAGTGAAATGATCCGGCGCAGGCAGGCCGGTCGGGTCGGTGAAATGCGTGTTGGTCATGCCAAACTGCTGGGCTTCCTTGTTCATCTGGTTGACGAATACGTCCTCGCTGCCGGCGACCGTCTCGGCCAGTTGAATCGTGGCGTCGTTACCGGACTGGACAATCATGCCCTTGATCAGATCATCGACGGTGACCTGTGTATTGACTTTGATGAACATGCGCGAACCGCCGGTGCGCCAGGCTTTTTCAGAGACGGTCACTTCCTGTTCGGGACGGATGCGATTTTCATCCAGCGCAGAAAACACCAGGCTGGCGGTCATGAGTTTGGTCAGGGACGCCGGTGATACCTTCAGGTCCGGCTCCTGGTTGCCGATAATCTGGCCCGAGGACGCATCGATCAGAAACCATGCCTTGACATTGGTTTGGGGCGGCGTCATGCCTGCCACTTCGCTGAGCACCGGCGTATCGACATTGGTAATAGGTATGCTGGAACGCGATTGCGGCGCAGGTGCCGTGGTCGGGGCAGACTGCTGTAACGTGCCTGTTTGCGTCGTACCTGACTGCGTCTCTGTCTGTACCGTGCCGGACGGCGCAGTATTATTATTTTTATTGAAGAAGACAAAAGCACCGCCTGCGACCAGGACAATGATCAGGATAAGTACGATACGACGTAGGAACATGGGGACGGGTCCGGATTTGAAATGAATGGGGAGAAATAGCCTGCAAGTTAGGAATTATAAGCGCTTGCAGCACAAAATGCGTTACGCCGGCGGTTCGCCGCTGATCTCTTGCAGACCGCCGAGCGTCAGTTTTTTCAGTTCGATCAGATAGCCATGAAAGAAATGGGAAGCGGCAGGTATGACGGTGACCGGCACACGGTAAGGCGCGATCCAGTCAAAGACTTCCTGCAGCGGGACGACCTCGTCGCGTTCACCGTGGATCACAAGTGTGTTTTCGGGCAGCACGACCTCACGCCAGGCGAACCGTTTGACGGCGGTACCGACCAATATGAGTTGTTGCGGCAACGGTTGCGTGCGTTCCTGATCCAGCACGGAATACAACTGCGCGGCAACCGAGGAGCCGAAAGAAAAACCGGCCAGCAGCCATGGCTTGTCTGCCAGTTCCGGGTGAGCCGAGATGAATGCGTCAATCAGCGCATGCATATCTTCGGTTTCACCGCGCGCCTGATCGAAACTGCCTTCCGATTTTCCAACGCCCCTGAAATCAGGGCGCAACACGGCATAGCCGGCCTGTGCGTAGGCACGGGACAACGTCGTCACGACCTTGTTGTTACGCGTGCCGCCATGCAGGGGATGAGGGTGCAACACCAGGGCCCAACCCAGCGGGGAATCAGCCTGGTCGGGCCAGTCGACGAGACAGTCTATGCGCCCTGCTGCGCCCGTGGCGACAAAGGGTTCGGTTCGAATAGCCATTATTTGAGCGGTCCTACTTCAATCGCGCCGGGACGAAATTCAGTCGGCGTTCTGACCACGGCACCCAGCCGCGATTCGCCGGGCTTGAGTCCAAACCAGCCCGCACCCAGACCGTAAGTCAGGAGGTTGGCCAGGACAATAACGAAAAAAAGGGTGCGCATATCAGGCGTCCGGTGAATGCTGGGCGACGGCGCGCAGTCCGTCCAGAACCGGCGACTCGCACTCGATGATCGGTATTGTACCAAATCCCATATCAACGCTGAACGCGTCAATTCTCGCCTGCAGTTCGGGCAGGATGGCGGCACGGGCGCCCCCGGTGACAAACACCAGGGGGGCCTGACCAAGATGCTCGGCCACCTGCTGCCATTGACGCATGATCGCGCCGGTCTGCGCGGCCACGATGCCGGTTGCGATCGCCGCCTGGGTACCTTGTGGGAAAGGCGGCCACATCTGCCCCGGCATGGGCGCGATCGGCAAACGGGCAGTACCTGCCCCCAGAGACGTTTGCATCATACTGACCCCGGGAAAAATGAGGCCACCCAGAAACGTTTCGTGATCATCAATCGTATCGACCGTGGTCGCAGTGCCGAAGCTGACCAGCATCAGCGGTCGGTCAATCGGCTGCCGGGTCAGCACGCCCAGCATGCCGAGCCACCGATCGGGCCCCAGCTCGGCCGGGTTCAGATAGCAGTTTTTCAGGCGTAACAGGCGCGGGCCAGGCGTCTGCCATTCAATCACACGGGGGCTCAGAATAGTATCGAGTTCCTGCCGGATTGCATCTGAAGTGACACTGACACCAAGAGCCCGGGACGGCGGTTCGGGCAAGTTTCCGATCAGGTCGGCCAGGGCATTGAGACCGTCACTGGCAAAGGCGTATACGCGACCGGGGTCGATCGCGCTCGAATCGTTGGGTTCACAAGCGTTGCGATGCTCACTTGTGTCACGATATTCAAAGGAGACTTTGATACGGGAATTGCCGGCATCAAGCAGAACCGTAAGCATATCGTCAGTCCTGATCGCGGGGGCGAATGGAAATATCCCCGATGGTGATCGCGTGCCGCTTCCCTTCGCTTTCGACCAGCAGGCAGGCGTCCTGATTGACGCCGCAAGCCGCACCCGACAGCACGATCCGGTCATCGACAATGACGTTCACCTGCTGCTCGCGCAATGCGTCAATCTGCTCGTGTCGCGCCAGAAAGGCCTCGAAGCCCTGCTGTTCGTATTGGGCGAATGCGTCGCGCCACGCCCGCGCAATGCGCGCCACCAGGAGCGCGATATCCTCGGATGGCCCCGGATCCTGATTCAAATCACCCAGCACCGACGTCCAGTCGGCCACCTTGCGGCCCAGGTGACGGGTCAGTTCGACAGCGCTGGACAAATTCATGCCCATGCCGACGATCACGACGTGATGATCCTTTGATTCACGCTTCGCCGGACGGGTCGACTCAACCAGCAAGCCCGACAACTTCGCCTGATCGTACAGAATGTCGTTGGGCCACTTCATCATCAAACGATCCTGGACAGCGGGACCCGTGATTTTGCGCAACTGTTCACACGCCACGATCCCGGCGACGGGGGCCAGCATAGGCAAACGGGCCGGCGGCACATATACGTCATAGGCACAGGAGAACATCAGGGTGGAACCGGGTGTATCCTGCCAGCGCCGCCCTGCCCTGCCACGCCCGCTGGTCTGGGTATGCGCCCCAAGCAACGCCGGACGTCCCATATGCGACTGCGTATTGCGCACGTCCTGCATCAGGTTCATATTGGTCGAGCCGACCTGCTCGACCCAGGCGATACTGGCGAAATCCGGCAGGGCCGAATAAAGGGTTTTCTGCAGAACAGAAACGCTGGGTAACAGGGACATGATTTATTTCAAATAAGGTTGCAGGGCAGACATGATTCTATCGGTCGCGCCCTCATGCAGCGATAGCCATTCTTTGGCGGCCCGGCTCATGCCCAGGCGCAGCTCGGGATTGTCCAGAATGCGCAGACTCAGGGCAACTGCCTCAGCGGGCGTCTGGGCGCGGCGGGCTGCGCCTTCGGCCAGCGCATCCTCAACCGACTGTTGAAAATTGCGTGTATGCGGCCCTACGATCACGGGCAGTCCGAGCGCACTGGCCTCAATGTGATTCTGCCCGCCCAGTTCGGCAAAACTGCCCGCGACAATGGCCACATCGGACAGGCCATAATAGAAAAACATTTCGCCTACCGTGTCGCCCAGCAACACGTCGACCGTACGCAACTGGCTATCGGTCGGAAAATCGCTGCGCCGGCAAAAACTCAGGCCGTTATCGTCCAGAGACTCGGCCACTTCACCAAAGCGTTGCGGATGACGGGGAATCATGACGAAGAGCGGCATGGCATTGCGGGCTTCGGCCTGCTCTGCGGATGAGGCAGTGACATCGTTGTCGCCGGGCCGGTCGCGCCTGGCGTCCGGATATTTTTTTCTGACATCCGCAATGGCACGGATAAACAGCTCGTCCTCGCCTTCGCGTGTGCTGGCAATCGCGATCACCTGCCGCCCGATATGACGTCTGGCAACCTGCCCCATATGCGACTGTTCCGGCGAAATCCGCAGATCAAACTTCAGATTGCCCACCACGCGGGTACGTTTTACCCCGATATCGGACAGGCGCGCGGCATCCAGATGGGTCTGGGTCAGAATCAGGTCAATACTGGTGAGCGCCTTGCGCAGAACACTGCCCAGCAATTGTCCTCGCCGTAATGACGAGGCGGAAAAACGCGCACTTGCGACAATCACCGGGATGTTCTGTTTTTTACTTTCGGCCACCATATTGGGCCAGATTTCGCGTTCAATCAGGATGCAGCAGCGCGGTTTCCAGTAATTCAGAAAACCGTCGACTGCATCGGGAAAGTCATAAGGCACCCAGGCCTGGCACAACCTGCCGGTCTTGATGGCCGGAGAGAACAGTTTCGCGCCATTGGACCGCCCGGTCTCGGTGAAATGGGTCAGCAACACCGGCAGGCCCTGATCGAGCAATGCCTGTATCAGCGGCTGCGCCGCCCGCGTTTCTCCCAGACTGACCGCATGCACCCATACCGGCCGGGCAAAGCCGAAAACGGTTTCGGCGTAGCCGTCCTCTTCATCATGAGGCCCCGTCTGCACCCTCTCGCTGTACTGACCATAGCGCTCGGACCCGCGTATATCCCAGACCCCGCCCGCCTTGCGTGCGCGGCGCTCAAGCCACCATAACAGGATGGGGGAAGCCAGTTTCAGGGTTGCGGTATAAAAAAAACGATTCATATTGTGGTTGTGAGTACCGGTTGGGCGACAAAACGGGCAATCAGGCCAGCAACGCCTGTTTCAGTTTCGACACCACCATATCGCGCGTGGGTGGCACTCCCCGGTCACCCAGGCTGGCGGTAAAACCGGCCCCTTCCAGCGGCGTGCGCACCGGCGTCGAAGCACTGTAAATGCCGATAGTCGGGCGACCCAGCGCTGCCGCCAGATGCGTCAGACCACTATCGAGACCAACCATGATTTTGCAGGCTGCCAACAGTTTAGCAATTTCAGTCAGACCCATTCTGGGTAAAACTTCGGCATTATCGAAATCCCGTATAAGTGCCTGCGCCCTGGCGCTTTCCTTTTCGTTGCCTGCCAGCAGCTTCAGACCCAGTCCGGCCTGCTTCAAAATTTCAAAGACCGCCAGCCAGTCCTGTTCGGGCCAGAGCTTATCGTCGCGGCTGGCCGACGGCATGATAACCGCGTAATCCTGAATGGGCGTACTGTCGGTGAACCGCTGCAGACCGAAGTCGGGCTCACCGGAGAACGTGTACCCCAGGGAGGCCGATGCAAGCAGCCGCTGACGCAGCACGGCCGGCTGCCAGAACTTCACTGTATGCCGCTCGTGATAAAACAGCGAAGCCAGCGATTCGCGGGCGGAAGCCCAGTCCAGGCCATGGCGGCGTCCTTTTGCCTGCCGCACCACCCAGGCCGACTTCATCAGTCCCTGCATGTCCAGCACGATATCATAGTCACGCTTGCGCAGATTCCGGGCGAATGCCCGTCGCTCAGCGAAGGAGGAACGTGAGAGCCAGTTTTTGCGCCAGCGACGATGGGATAACACAATCACTTCGTGTACCGCCGGATGCCAGGCAGGAATCTCGGCAAAGTTTTCTTCAACGACCCAGTCAATCAGCGCGTCCGGCACGTAACGATGAATGTCGGAGATAGCCGGTAGCATATGCACCAGATCTCCCAGCGAAGACGAGCGAACAATCAGTATTTTTTTTGTCATCGTAGCGGTGTCGTTGATGAGTTCAGGTCAGGACAATTCCAGTTCAGCCAGTATTGGCGCATGGTCCGAAATCCGGGCCCACGGACGCCCTTTGAGGACCTGTGCCGAGAGGATGGTAAACCCACGCTGGTACATGCGGTCCAGCCGCAGCCAGGGGAACATCGCGGGAAACGTACGGGGCGGCGCCAGCTGGTCTACCGACATGAGTCCGCGACCATCCATCATACTGCGCAAAGAAGTCTTCAGGCGCGGCAATTCATTATCGACCCGCAGCGGGCTGTTGGCAAATACTTCATGCAAACCCAGCTCCTGATCAAAATAAGGTGCCAGTTTTTCATTCCAGTCATTGAAGTCACCCGCCAAGATCAGCGGTTCATCATCAGGTACCAGACGCCGGATGCGTTCGATAATGGCCCCCACCTGCCGTCCGCGACTGGCGGCAAACAGCCCCAGATGAGCCACGAAACAGTGCACGTTGCGGCCGGCAATTTCAACCTGGGCGTGCAACACGCCGCGCTGCTCCAGACGGTGATCCGAGATATCCTCGTTTTCGTGATTCACAATACGAAAACGCGACAGCAGCGCATTGCCGTGATCGGTATCGGTTCTGACGGCATTGCAGCCATAACAGACATCCATGGACAAATGGTTTGCCAGCATGTCCTGCTGGGCATGCAATGATTCGACCCGGGTATTGCGGCCCTGGACTTCCTGCAGAAACACCAGATCGGCGCCCAGACCCGTCAGCCCGCTCTGCAGATCGGCAAGCGACTCCCGCTTGCCGAACGCCGATTTGCCTTTGTGTATGTTGTAGCTGACGACTTTAAGTGTGGTCATGATATTTTTGTTATACGAACAGAAACAGACGGCCCAGCAGATCCAGAACAAAACTGATGAGCGGCAGCAGAATCGTCTGCAGCAGGCCAAATGCGATCAGGCCAAGCAAAATGAAAAATCCGTACGGCTCCAGCCGCTGATACTGCATGGCCATGCGGGGCGGCAAAAACCCGGCAACGATCCGACTGCCGTCCATGGGTGGAATGGGCAGCAGATTGAAAATCATCAGGACAATGTTCAGCGTAAAACCGGCAATGGCCACTTTCCACCAGTAGCTGTCGAGTTCACCGGCGCCCAGCAACAGGCGTGCCGCGATGACCCACAAAATGCCCATCAACAGATTGGACACGGGCCTGGCCAGGGCCAGCAGCATGCTGTCCCGCCGTGGTTGTGAAAACTGGGATTCATTTACCGGAATGGGCTTGGGCCAGCCGATCACAAACCCGGTGTTAAGCGCGATCAACAGCAACGGCACCAGAATGGTACCAATGGGGTCGATGTGTTTAGCGGGGTTCAGAGTCAGTCGGCCCAGCATAAGCGCAGTGCGATCGCCCATTTTGTGGGCCGCAAAGCCGCGCGCCGCTTCGGGCAGTGTAATGGCCAGCACCAGGGGAATGGCGTAAATGGTGATGGCACGGATAATTTCATCCATGATAACGGGCGCTCCCCTGGTGTTGAGCGAGCGGGTGGGGTACGGCGGCGACCCCATGTCCGGGAACACACCTGTACTGCCTGTTTATACAATGGGCGCCGGAGGCCACCGGCGCGACTGGAACGACTGAGTTCAGCATATTTTTCATGATCCTATTTTAATCGTGAAAAACCGTAAATGAATGACAATCACGCGCCCCTTGTCATTTCAACTGCGATGACATCTTGCATTCGGTTACGTGATTTGCGGTTTTTTGTTTTGCAATCCCGTATAAAATCGGGTCGCAGCCATATAATTTCAACAAAAACCTGTCTGTTTTGTCGGGCAGGATTGCGACAGAGGGAACAACATGCGATTAGACGATCAGGAACAAAGCAGTAATGTCGAAGACCGCCGCGGCGCCGGTGGGTTTGGCCGCGGAGGCGGCATGCGGCTGGGGGGCGGCAAGATCGGCATCGGAACAATCGTCGTTGCGCTGGCAGCGTGGTACTTCCTGGGCATCAACCCCATGGCCATTTTAGGCGGCGGCGACATCATGCAGCAGGAGCCTGCAGGACAGTCGCAACAATCGGGGCAGCCAGTCGCTAATGATGAAGACAAGGTCTTTATTTCCAAGGTTCTGAAAACCACCGAGACCGTCTGGTCAGGCATTTTCCAGCAGAACGGAGCCACGTACCAGAATCCGTCCCTGGTCCTCTATTCAGGCGCGACCCGCTCAGGCTGTGGCGTTGGCCAGGCGGCAATGGGTCCGTTCTATTGTCCCGAAGATCGCAAGGTTTATCTGGATATGAGCTTTTTCCACCAGATGGGCGCTCAGATGGGTGTGCAGGGCGATTTTGCCCAGGGTTATGTGCTGGCGCATGAAGTGGGCCACCACGTGCAGAATCTGCTGGGTGTAATGGACAAAATGGCCAAGGCGCGCAGTTCCATGAACGAGCGCCAGGCGAATGATCTTTCCGTGCGCGTTGAATTGCAGGCCGACTGCTTTGCCGGCATCTGGGCGCATGAGCTGCAAAAAGAAGGTACGATTATTGAAGATGGCGATATCGAAGAAGCCATGAATGCGGCGGCGGCCGTGGGTGACGACCATATCCAGAAACAGGCCCAGGGCTATGTGGTGCCCGACTCCTTCACGCATGGCTCCTCGCAGCAGCGCACAAGCTGGTTCAAGCGCGGCCTGGCTTCGGGTGATATGAAACAGTGCAATACGTTTGCTCAGCAATAATTGCGCAGGGCCGGCCGACACGCGCTCAAGCGTTTATCTGAAGCTTTGGACGAGGAAACTTTCCAGATGTGTGCATCCTGTCGTTGCGCACGCCCCGCCCGGCCGACCCCGCTCACACCCTCGGATTCAGAATTTCCTTTTACGACGGGCTTCGCTTTGCGCGCGATGGATATCGTGCGTCATAAATGAAATATCGTTGTCGGGCATGGCCAGATAGTCGGGATGTGACAGCGTATTGCGGATGTCCTTGAGTCCCGATTTCCAGTGATCGCGCATGGCGCTCATGCCGAACTGGTAATCCTTGTTGTAGGATTCATATTCACGATCGCGGTAAATCAGCTGAATGACATTGCAATGCTTGCTATCGGCGATGGCGCGGGCCATTTCCAGCGTGTCCGCGTCCAGTTCATTTTCGTCGGGCAGTTGCTCAAGCACTTTGGCCATGACATTGCGCATGCGCTGCATGCGCGCCCACTGGTTGGTCACCAGCCTTGTGCGGCTTGAATACTGGATTTCTTTGACCCGGTCATACACCTGCAGCATATTGTCGGGCAAATGCCCGCGAGCGCTCCACAGATCGACCTGGAAAACCAGCGTATCGGCATTTACTTCCGCATCCAGCACATAGCCCAGCGGCGTATTAGACATAATGCCGCCATCCCAGTAATACTCGCCATCAATCTGCACGGGTGCAAAAGCCGGCGGCAGCGCGCCTGAGGCCATAAAATGCGCCGGCGTCAGATGATGTCTTTCGTTGCAGAAATAGGTAAAGTTGCCGTTGCGAACGTTGACCGCTCCCACTGAGACATTCAGATGCCCGCTGTTGATCAGATCAAAATCGCAGAGCCGCTCAAGCGTCTCGCGCAAGGGTGACATATCATAAAACCCGACCTGTTCAACATTGCTTTTCATGTAAAGCGACGGGGGCGGGAAACGCGGCGTAAAGAAACCGTTCTGTCCATCCATGATCGCCGACATGCCATACAGGGCCGACAGACTGCTGCGAGTCAGATCATTGAAGCGGAACAGGCTTTGCTCTACCCACGGAAACAGGCCAAACCCGTTGTTTGACTGGCAAATCGTATTCCAGAACTCATGCAGCCTCTCGGCCCGCCGCGCCGGCGGATTACCGGCAATAATGGCGGTATTGAGGGCGCCGATGGAAATGCCGGAAATCCAGTTGGGTTCGATCCCGGCTTCCTGCAATCCTTCGAAGACACCGGCCTGGTAGGCGCCCAGGGCGCCACCGCCCTGCAACACCAGTGCGATTCGCTCGTAATCGGGCAACTGAACCATGGTCGATCTTACTGCATGAACCAGCCGTGGCTGACCACGACCGATTGACCAGTAAGCGCGTTGTTGGGAAACGCAGCCAGAAAGAGTGCCGTCTGGGCGATATCCTGCGGCGTCGTGAATTCACCATCTACCGTGCCGGCCAGCATCACTTTCTTGACGACCTCTTCTTCGCTGATGCCCAGCTCCTTAGCCTGTTCGGGAATCTGTTTTTCCACGATCGGCGTACGTACAAAACCCGGGCAGATGACATGTGAGCGCACATTGTGAGCCGCCCCCTCCTTGGCCAGCACGCGCGCCAGACCAAGCAGGCCATGTTTTGCCGTAACATAGGGCGCCTTGAGCTTGGACGCTTCATGTGAATGGACCGATCCCATATAGATCACCACCCCTTTTTTCGCTTTATACATGTGCTGTAATGCCGCTTTGGTGGTCAGGAAAGCGCCGTCCAGATGAATCGCCAGCATCTGCTTCCACTTGGCAAATTCAAATTTATCGATGGACTCGATGGTTTGAATCCCGGCATTAGACACCAGAATATCCAGTGCACCGAATTTGGCAACCAGATCATCCACACCCTTGTTGACCTGCGCTTCGTCGGTCACATCCATGGCAATGCCAAAAGCCTTGCCCCCTGCCGCATTGATTTGTTCAGCAACCTTGTTGGCGCCATCCAGGTTCAGGTCAGCAATACCTACAGCGGCACCGGCTTTCGCATATGTTTCGGCGATTTCTTTGCCCAGCCCGCTGGCCGCGCCGGTCACCAGCGCAACTTTGCCGGCCAGCGATGTTTGTACTTCGGTTGTCATAACGTCTCTCCTGAAATGTCAATGAACAGAGGATTATTCCCAAAGGCACGTGTTTTGGGGCCACATGCTTTGGTATAGAAGAAATAGGATCTGTACAGCGCAATAGCAAAATTATAGTCTCGCTTACCTGACTACACCGTGACGGTTGTCGGAACGAGTGGAAATCGGCCATAAAAAAACTGCACCTCCAAGAGCCGGACTCATAGCCCAACCTTTGGAGGTGCAGTTCATTGTGGCGGTACCGGTTTCTTTACCGGCTTATTCGACGACTGTTTTGTTACGCAACCGGATATGCAATTCACGCAATTGCTTTTCGTCGACAGGCGATGGCGCCTGTGTCAGCAGACACTGTGCCCGTTGTGTTTTCGGGAAAGCAATCACATCACGGATGGATTCGGCACCGGCCATCATGGTAACCAGACGATCCAGGCCCAGGGCCAATCCGCCATGCGGTGGCGCGCCATATTGCAGCGCGTCCAGCAGGAAGCCGAATTTGGCGCGGGCTTCTTCGTCGCTGATGTTCAGCGCGCGGAAGACCTTGCTTTGCACTTCTTCGCGGTGGATACGAACGGAGCCGCCCCCGATTTCCCAGCCATTGAGCACCAGATCGTAAGCCTTGGCATAGGCTTTGGACGGATCGGACGTGAGGAAATCCTCGTGCCCGTCTTTCGGGCTGGTAAACGGATGATGCGCGGCGAAATAACGGCCTTCCTGTTCATCGTATTCGAACATGGGGAAATCCACCACCCACAGCGGTTTCCAGCTGTCTTCGAACAATCCTTTGGATTTGGCAAAATCACTGTGACCCAGCTTGACACGCAGGGCGCCAATCGCGTCGTTGACAATTTTGGCCTTGTCGGCGCCAAAGAAAATAATATCGCCGGCGGCCGCGTCCGTACGCCGCAAAATTTCGGCAATGGCTGCGTCGTGCAGGTTTTTCACGATAGGCGACTGCAAGCCTTCGCGTCCCTTGGCTGGGTCATTGACCTTGATCCAGGCCAGTCCCTTGGCACCGTAGATGCTGACGAACTGGGTGTAATCATCGATTTCTTTGCGTGATAGCTCGGCGCCGCCCGGTACGCGCAAGGCGACAACGCGCCCGCCCGGTTGAGCTGCAGCGGAAGCAAACACCTTGAAGTCTACGTCTTTCATGACGTCGGTCAGCTCGGTGAACTCCAGCTTGACACGCAGGTCAGGCTTGTCGGAGCCAAAGCGCAGCATGGCTTCATCCCAACTCATGATCGCAAAACGCGCATCCAGCTCAACATTCTGCACCGCTTTGAAGACATGGCGCACCATGCCTTCAAAGATTTCACGGATCTGCTCTTCGTTCAGGAATGAGGTTTCGCAATCGATCTGGGTAAATTCAGGCTGACGATCAGCGCGCAGATCTTCGTCGCGGAAACATTTGACGATCTGGTAGTAACGATCAAAACCGGCCACCATCAGCATTTGCTTAAACAGTTGCGGAGACTGCGGCAAGGCAAAAAACTGGCCGTCATGCACGCGCGAAGGAACCAGGTAATCACGAGCGCCTTCAGGCGTACTTTTGGTCAGCATGGGGGTTTCAATGTCAATGAAACCCAGGCCATCCAGATATTTGCGTACTTCAATAGACACCCGATAGCGCAGCATCAGGTTGCGTTGCATTTGCGGACGGCGCAGATCCAGGACGCGGTGCGTCAAACGGGTCGTTTCCGACAGATTTTCGTCATCCAGCTGGAACGGCGGCGTGACCGAGGCGTTCAGGACTTCGACCTCGCGACACAGCACTTCGATCTCGCCCGACACCAGTTCCTTGTTGGACGTTCCTTCGGGACGACGGCGCACCAGGCCGGTTACGCGGATGCAGTATTCATTGCGGATTTCCTCTGCCGTGGCAAAGGCCTGCTCGTTATCGGGATCGAAAACGATCTGAGCAATGCCTTCGCGATCGCGCAGATCAATGAAGATGACGCCACCGTGGTCGCGGCGACGGTGCACCCAACCAAAAAGGGTGACAGTTTGATCCAGCTGGTCAAGGCTGACTTGACCGGTATAGCAGGTACGCATGAAAATGCTCCGAAATTCTTTTGACGTGTGTGTAAATGCTGAACAGCACAGCCCGACCCGGGCCGCACTGCCTTGGCGGCACATGGACTCAGGCCGCGCTGCCTTCTGAAGCGGCGCCCGACGATGTTGCCGCAGGCGCTGCCGGCTTGGCCGTGGTATCTGATGTGGAAGCTGAATTGCCCGATCCGGCTGCATCACCGCTGCCGGTTTTGCTCGCCCCGCTGGAAGCACCATTATTGCCGCCACGGAAATCGGTCACATACCAGCCCGACCCCTTGAGCTGAAAACCAGCCGCAGTCACTTGCTTGGAAAACGTATCCTGTCCGCATTCGGGACAGGTGGAAAGCGGTGCATCCGACATTTTTTGCAGCACATCCTTGGCATGGCCGCAGGCGCTGCATTTATATGCATAAATAGGCACAACGAACTCGCAAAAAACAGGGTGAAAAGGAACGTGTTCCCTAAACCGGCACGTATCCCCAAATTAACCCCTTATTTTATCGCAATTTAAACCCCTGTATTTCCCAGAAGTTGCACCGGGAGCAAAAACATGGCTGCGGCGACCAGCGTAGGGATCAGTGCTGCCAGAAACAGATATTTGGGCGAGATGGCCTCGTCCGGGAAACACCCTTTGAGAATGGAAAATCCGGCCGGATTGGGCGCATTGGCAATCACCGTCAAGCCGCCGCCGGTCACCGCCCCGGCCACCAGCATATAGCGCCAGACCTCGTTGGTGCCTTCGACCAGTGACCCCAGATAGGTCAGTGCCGCGTTATCGGTAATCGCCGTCAAAGCCGTGGCGCCCCAATACAGCAACGTAGGCGACAGACCCGCCAGCAGGTCCTGCAACCACCACTGCTGCATGCCGCCCAGCACGATCAGCCCGGCCAGAAAGAACGCCACCATCAGCGCTTCCTTGATCATCAGCTTGTCCTGATACTGTTCGTAGGCGGTGCAATAGCCCACAAACAGCATCATCAGTCCGATGAAAATGGCCGGATGATGTGCAAACACGACGATGCTGCCAAGAAACACCAAGTGGATGAGGATTACAATCCAGGGTACGGGCGCGCGTGCCTGATCCTGATTTTGCTCTTGCTCACGCGCATGCTGGCTGGCAAGCAACAGCTCATGGCGCATCAGAAAGGTCAGCACGCCCGCATTGATCACCACCGCCAGCGCCGCTTTCCAGCCAAAATGCGTGGCCATATAGACGGTATCCCAGCCGAAGGAATGAGCGACCATCAGCACCGGAGGCGCGGCATACGAAGTCAGCACGCCACCAATGGAAATATTGACGAACAGCACGCCCACGGCCATATATTTGAAGCGGGTATGACTGCTGTGATCAAAAAACGCCCGCTTGAGCAACAGCGCGGCCAGCGTCATTGCTGCCGGCTCGGTAATAAAGGAACCCGCCAGAGGCACCAGCGTCAGTGTCAGCAAAAAGGTCGCAATCGACGTCGGCAGCGGCACCACGCGCGCCAGAAACCGCACCACCGTGCCCACCAGCACCAGAATGGGCCGGCTGGCAGCCACCACCATGATGGCAAAGACAAACAGCGGCTCCGTGAAGTTGCGGCTGTCCATGTACTTGACCGCACTATCGAGCCCGCCCGTCACGCCCATGAATATGATCAGAATCGCCGCCCACAGGCCGAACACGGCCTCCACTTCGGAAAATGCATGCCACAAGCCTGAATGCGGGCCGCCCTGATGCGCACGTTTGGCAAAAAACGGCACCGAAAAGGTGTGCACAATGGCAATCGCAAACAGTACCGTTGCGATCAATTCAATCTGATCCGGCATTATTGTCCTTTATTTGTAACGAACGGAAATGAGGGATTTTAAGGACAACCCGTGGCCGATTTCAATCGAAACACCGGCATGTAAGGGTTTATCTGTGCGACCCTGGCGCAGCGACATTGCCGCAGGCATCCAGCCATGCCTGGCAAAGCGCCTGCATCCCGACCTTGTCTGCCTGTGTGAAACGATCCGGATTGGGACTATCCACATCCCACACCCCGATCAGCCGGTCATTCTTCACCAGCGGGACCACAATTTCGGAACGAGATGCCGCATCGCAGGCAATATGACCTGGAAACGCGAACACATCGGGCACAAGCTGAACTTCTCTGGTCGCCGCAGCAGTTCCGCATACGCCCTTGCCCATCGCAATGCGAACGCAGGCAATCTGCCCCTGAAAAGGCCCCAGCACCAGCTCGTGACCATCATGAAAATAAAACCCGGCCCAGTTCAGATCAGGCACCTGATGATAGACCAGCGCGGCCAGATTGGCCGCATTAGCGATCCGGTCCGGCTCCCCGTCAAAGAGCGAACGGGCCTGGGAAACCAGGGTCTCATACATGGCTGCAGGCGACTCAAAAGTGCGTGTAGGTTCGAAATTGAACATAGATAATCTGAAAGAGTTGAGAAGCGATTGTAGCCAAAACCAGCGCCAGTGCAGGAAAAACCATCACCACCGCGGCGGAAATGGTCCGGTTCGGCGCCGCCGCGGCCCTTGTGGCGACAAAAGCGCAGCAAAACCTTTAAAATCCCTTTTTCACATTCACCCGAAGCGCCCTCGCGCGCCGATCAGCACAGACCATGTCGAGCCCGAACACCGATCTTAATGACATTCGCCATAATGACTGGGTAGAACACCATTTACCCGCATCCTGGCGACCTTATGCACGGCTGTGCCGCCTGGACCGGCCCGTCGGCACCTGGCTCACGCTGCTGCCGTGCATTGCCGCGCTTATTCAGGCGCAACATGGCGTGCCTGCGCTTTTGCGGTTTGTCGTGTTCTGCCTGGGAGCCCTCCTGATGCGCAGCGTGGGCTGCACCATCAATGACATATGTGACCGCAATTTCGATAAACATGTCGAGCGTACCCGCTTCAGGCCCCTGACCAGCGGCCAGATAACACTGAAACAGGCGTTCATCTTCCTCTTTGCGCAATTATTTGTTGCGGCCCTGCTGCTGTTTTTCATCAACAGCTACAGCCGCTGGCTCGCCGTGGCACTGGTGCCGCTGGTGTTTATCTACCCTCTGTGCAAGCGCTTCACCTACTGGCCGCAACTGGTATTGGGCATCGCGTTCAATTGGGGTATGCTGATGGCCTGGTCCGACACCACCAATACCGTGCCGCTGGCGGCGGTACTCATGTGGATGGGGGCGGTCACTTGGCAAATCGGTTACGACACCATTTACGCCTACACCGATATGAAAGACGATGAACAACTGGGCTTGCGCTCCACCGCCCTGCGCTTTCGGGACCAGGGGCTGACCTGGCTTATCGGGTTCTATGTTGCGACCATCGTACTCTGGACCGTCCCCGGCATCATGCTGGGATTCAACTGGCTATACTATCTGTTCATGGCAGCGATTGCCGCCCATTTCTACTGGCAGCTTGCCACATTTGACATTCAGAAACCGGGACACAGCTTTGCGCTGTTTCGCGCCAACATCTGGACCGGCCTGCTGCTGGTCGCCGGCTCGCTTGGCGGAACACTACTGTAATCAGCACCGGACTAACCCGGAAGTACAACAAGCCAATATGCACTCCACGCCCGAGAACGCACATTGGGATATTTGGGTTAACCCTGCATTCTTATTTGAAAAAACGCAAAAATAATCTAAATAATCTGATGGTTAACTAATTTTTAAAGGGTTAACCCTAATATTATTTTTCCCGTGATTTCGGTACGCTCAGCGTCATTCATCCGAACTGACTTGAGTTGCATATGGCTACCACTACCACGCTTGGAATCAAGGTCGATACCGACCTGAAAAACCGCCTTCAATTTCACGCCGACAAACTGAACTGTACGCCGCACTGGCTGCACAAGCAGGCGCTGATCACCTATCTGGAGCAGATCGAGCGCGGCCTGACGCCCGACGAGCTGCGTCACCTGACACCCGGCACCACCGACAGCGAGGGAGCAGTGACTTATCCGGCGGACAATCTCAAGCCGCCCTTCTACGAATTCGGACAGGACGTCCAGCCGCAGTCGGTGCTGCGCGCAGCAATTACCTCAGCTTATCGCCGCCCCGAACAGGAATGCGTGCCGTTGCTGCTGGAGCAAGCAACGCTGGCCAAGCCTGAACAGACGCGCGAACTCGCCCTGAAGCTGGTCAAGTCCCTGAAAGACAAAAGCCCCGGCGGCGGCGTGGAAAGCCTGATCCAGGAATTTGCCCTGTCCAGCCAGGAAGGCGTGGCACTTATGTGTTTGGCCGAAGCATTGCTGCGCATTCCCGACCGGGCCACCCGCGATGCCCTTATCCGTGACAAAATCAGCCACGGCGACTGGAAATCCCATATGGGCAGTTCGCCTTCCCTGTTCGTCAACGCCGCCACCTGGGGGCTGATGCTCACCGGCAAGCTGGTCGCAGTCAACAGCGAACAAAACCTGTCAAAAGCCCTGACCCGCATGATTGCAAAAGGCGGCGAGCCCCTGATCCGCCAGGGCGTCAATATGGCCATGCGTATGATGGGCGAGCAGTTTGTGTCCGGCCAATCCATCTCTTCGGCCCTGGCCAACAGCCGCAAATTCGAAGCCGAAGGCTTCCGCTACAGCTACGATATGCTGGGCGAAGCCGCAACGACGGCCGCCGATGCGCAACGCTACTATGAATCCTACGAACAGGCTATTCACGCCATCGGCAAGGCCTCGGGCGGACGCGGCATTTACGAGGGGCCGGGCATCTCCATCAAACTGTCCGCCTTGCACCCCCGCTACGCGCGCGCCCAGCGCGATCGCGTCATTGGCGAGTTGCTGCCGCGCCTGGTCGCACTGACCCGGCTGGCCCGCTCTTACGATGTCGGCATCAATATTGACGCTGAAGAGGCCGACCGCCTGGAACTCTCGCTGGATTTGCTCGAAGCCTTGTGCGCCACGCGCGAATTTGAAGGCTGGAACGGCATTGGTTTTGTTATCCAGGCTTACCAGAAACGCGCCCCCTTCGTCATTGACTATGTGATCGACCTGGGTCGCCGCACGCGCCACCGCCTGATGGTCCGACTGGTCAAGGGGGCCTACTGGGATACGGAAATCAAACGGGCCCAGCTGGACGGGCTTGAAGGGTATCCCGTCTATACCCGCAAGGTCTATACCGACGTATCCTACCTGGCCTGCGCACGCAAGCTGCTGGCTGCGCCTGATGCCGTCTATCCACAATTTGCCACCCACAACGCGCAAACTCTGGCTGCCATTTATCATCTGGCCGGCAACAATTACTATCCAGGGCAGTACGAATTCCAGTGCCTGCACGGCATGGGCGAACCCCTCTATTCCGAAGTGGTTGGCAGCAAAAAACTGAACCGCCCCTGCCGGATCTATGCGCCCGTGGGTACCCATGAAACGCTGCTGGCCTATCTGGTGCGGCGTTTGCTGGAAAACGGCGCCAACACGTCTTTTGTGAACCAGATTGGCGACGAAAATATTGATATCAACACCCTGGTTGCCAATCCCATTGAGGTAGCCAGCGCCATTACACCACTGGGCGCTCCTCACGAAAAAATTCCGCTTCCACGCGATTTGTACAGCGTGAACGGTGAGCCCGGCAGACGCAATTCCAGCGGCATTGACCTGAGCAACGAACACCGCCTGGGTTCGCTTGCCGCCGCACTGCTCAATGGCGCCAGCGAACCCTGGCATGCCGCCCCGACCCTGTACGAGGCTGACAAAGACCAAAGCAACGCGAGCCGCCGTAAACCCATGCTTAATCCGGCCGACCATCGGGACGTGGTTGGCGAAGTCATCGAAGCCAGCGACGAGGACGTGGCGCAAGCCGTGGCCGCAGCCACCACCATGGCACCCATCTGGCAGGCCACCCCCATCGAAGATCGTGCGCGTGCCCTGCGTCGCGCCGCCCAGCTTCTGGAAGCGCGCATGCAGCCGCTGCTGGGTTTGATTGTGCGCGAAGCCGGCAAATCCCTGCCCAATGCCATTGCCGAAGTGCGCGAAGCGGTCGATTTTCTGCGGTACTACGCAGACCAGATCGAAGACAACTTCAATGAAGATCGCCACCGTCCGCTGGGACCGATACTGTGTATCAGCCCCTGGAACTTCCCCCTGGCCATTTTCACCGGACAGGTCAGCGCGGCGTTGGCTGCGGGCAATACCGTACTGGCCAAGCCGGCCGAGCAGACGCCGCTGATTGCGGCGCAGGCCGTGGCCATTCTGCACGAAGCCGGTATTCCCAAAGAAGCGGTCCAACTGGTTCCGGGCGATGGCGAGACCGTCGGCGACCAGTTGGTGTCTCACCCTGATATCCGCGGCGTGATGTTCACAGGCTCGACCGAAGTGGCCCGCATCATTGCCGGCAAGCTGGCAGGTCGCCTGGACAATCATGGTCACCCGATTCCCCTGATCGCCGAAACCGGTGGCCAGAATGCCCTGATCGTGGATTCATCTGCACTGGCCGAACAGGTGGTCTACGATGTGCTCAATTCCGCTTTCGACTCGGCCGGGCAGCGCTGTTCCGCCTTGCGTATCCTGTGCATCCAGGAAGATGCGGCCGATCACGTTCTGAATATGATCAAGGGCGCCATGAAGGAGTTGTCCGTTGGCTGTCCCGATCTGCTGTCTACGGACGTCGGCCCCGTCATTGATGCATCGGCGCGCCAGATCATCGAGCGTCACATTCTCAAAATGCGCCAGTCAGGCCATGCGGTAGAACAACTAGCCCTGGACCGGACCACGGAAAACGGTACCTTCGTATCCCCTGCCCTGATCGAACTCAATGACATCAGCGAACTGGAACGCGAGGTCTTTGGCCCGGTCCTGCACGTCGTGCGCTACAAGCGGCAGGAGCTGGATGCGCTGATCGATAAAATCAACGCAACGGGCTACGGGCTGACCTTCGGGATTCATTCGCGAATCGATGAAACGATTGCCTATGTGAGCGATCGTATCCACGCCGGCAATATTTATGTCAATCGCAATATCGTGGGCGCTGTGGTCGGCGTGCAGCCCTTTGGCGGACAGGGCCTGTCGGGCACCGGTCCCAAGGCAGGCGGCCCGCTCTATCTGTATCGCCTGCTGTCTCAGGGCAACGACGATATGCCGCGCGGCATTGATCTGCCTGGTCTGAATCCTGCCGGCACCGTGTTGCCCGGTCCGACCGGTGAAACCAATGTGTATCGTCTCGTGCCACGCGGCACCGTGCTGGCCTGGCCTGCATCGGCCGAAGGGGCGCGCCTGCAACTGGAGCAGATTCTCGAAACCGGCAACCGTGCGCTGTTTGTGGATGCGCCTTCGGTTCGTGACTGGACCGGATCTGCCCTGACGGTCGACCAGCGGCAACGGGTTGAATACCTTGCGGAAGAGCGGATTGCCGAGGCGGCGTTTGACGCTGCGCTGTTTGAAGGTGATGGCGACACTCTGCGTCAATTGAATCTGCAACTGGCAGGTAAAAAGGGACCGATTGTGATCGCCCAGGGCCTGCAGACCGATGAAATTGTCCAGGGGCAGCGTTACGCCATCAGCGGCCTGGTGCATGAACAGAGTATCAGTACCAACACCGCCGCTGCCGGCGGCAACGCCAGCCTGATGACGATCGCGTAAAGCGTCATAAATGATGCGAGGGATATCAGGAAGCTGATATCCCTTTTTTTTGGATATTGCCTTCAGGGGACGCTATTGCGGCGCGGCGTTTGCGTCGGCAGGCGGGTTCGGATTGGGTGAGGCAGGTACGGCCGAGGCGGGAGCGGCCGCCGGGTCGCTGGTGGGTGGCAAGTTAGGTCCACGCTTGATGTCTGCGTTGGCCATGTCGATCAGATCCTGCCCGATTCTGTCCGACCAGGCCTGGACAACACCGGCGCTCGCATTTTTGAATGCAGCCTTCTGTTCATTGGTCAAACGCGTGACCTGGACACCAGCTTTGCTCAGTTCACCCACCATGCTATCGACCGCCTGGCCGGCCGCCTGGGCAGTGGGAATCGGCGCTGTTTCGCTGATGGCCTGTTCGGCCGCTTCGCGCACCTGCTGCTGATCCGCGCGAGACCAGTTGTTCCACACGTTCTTGTTGACCGCAATAAAAATGGGGTCAGCTGGATAATCCCAGATCGTCAGGAATTTCTGGCCCATTTCATTGAATTTGAAACCGGTGTAAACAGAAAGCGGGTTGTCCTGCCCGTCAATGGCTTTTTTCTGCAACGCATCGGGCAGCCCGGTCAGGTTCATCTGCACCGGCTCCGCTCCCAGCGCCTTGAAAAAATCCATGAACTGCGGCAGGCCGATCACCCGGATCCGCATGCCCTTGAGATCGGCCGGCGCCTGCACCGGGCGCAGCGCGTTGCTCAACTGGCGGTAGCCCGAAGACCCCCACGCCAGCGGCACGATACCGGCTTTGTCCATATTCTCACGGATCACTTTACCGACATCGCCGCGGATAAGCGCGGCCGTGCCATTCATATCGGGGACAAAAAACGGCAAGGAGAAAATAGATAAGGCACGGAACTGGCTGGACCAGTTGCTTGCCGAGGCCACCGCCATATCGGCTACGCCCTGACGTACGGCAGTTGCCTCACGAGTCTGTTCGCCCTTGACCAGGGACGCGTTCGGGTACATGCGGATATTCACCCGGCCTTCGGTTTTTTCCATGACCAGTTCGCGCCAGCGCTTGGCGGCCCGCCCGATGGCGATGCGTTCATCGGACACAAAAGATAGCGAATACTCTGCCTTGTATCCTCCCGCGCTTTGTGCCTTGGCAACAGGAGCATGCAGCAGCAAAGCCGCTGCCGCACAGGCCCCGGGAAGAAATATCCTGCACAGTACCGCCGTTTTCATTCCGTGAATATCCGTTATGAGTGATTGATCGTACCTTACATGTTACTGGAATTGGTGCACGACAGTGATATTTTCACCTGCCTTGACGGTAATCACCCGGACATAACGCGGTAAATCTCCGTTTGTAATCATCACATTATAGGTACCCGGGGCCAGTTGCAGACTGCGAAACGGCGGACTGGCGCCGCGCGAACGACCGTTGATGAATACATTGCCCCAGGGGCGAATCACAAACGAGACTGTTCCCCTTGTCGAACTGCGGGTGCTGGCGCCGGCACTTCGTTCTGCCCGTGCCTCCGCAGCGCGCCGACGCTCACGCTCTTTTTTCAGACGCGCGTCTTCCTGCCGGGCCTTTTCCAGAGCGGCCTGCTCCCGCGCCTGTTGGGTGGCATCTTCTTCACGGGCCGCATCAGCGGCATTCAACTCAGTGGATTGGGCCGCGCTGGGCGCGGCAGGCGCATTACCTGCGGGTGCGTTGCTGTCGGCTCCGGCAGCGGCAGCGGCCATGGATCCTGTCGCCGATGCGGCCGCGCCCGTGGCGGCCTGATTGGTCGGCACTGCCGCTTCACCCGAAATAGCTGAATTCGGGGCCTGACCGGCAGGCGCACTGCTGTCGGCAGCGTCAGCGTTGGCCTGTTCCGCGAACGTGGTGGTGCGTCCTGATTCGGCGGACGGTGCCGGCGTTTGTGCTGGTGCAGAAGTGCCGGTAGCGTCAGGCGTGGTTGCGGTTGTAGTTGTAGTTGTGTTTGATGGTGCAGTTGAAGGGGCCTGCTGCTGGCTTTGGGCCGCCAGACGGGCTTCTTCTGCTTTGGTCGCCGCTTCGATGCGTTGCGCTTCCGCTTCGCGACGTGCCTGCTCGGCCGCTGCCTGTGCATTGGCAGCAGGATTGGCCGGATCCGCAGTCACGCCTGAACCTGTACCCTCTGCAGGCCGGTTCTCCTGCCCTGAGGTCGCAGGGGCGCTTTCCATACCCGGCATCGGGCTGGCACCTGTCGCCGAAGAAGCTGCACTTGTTTCAGCACCAGGTGTTACAGCGCCGGGTGTGCCTGCATCGGCCTGGGTACCGGATCCTGACTCAGCCTGAGCACCGTTGGCACTCGCGTCAGGGTTATCCATCGCGGGGGCCGCAACTGATGAGGCCTCGTTCTGACTTGTTGTGGGAGAAGACGATTCCGTACCCGCGCCCGTGGTCGACGGTGCAGCATCGCCGGCACTATTTGACGATGGTGCGCTTTGCGCTGAGCCTGTGGCATTGGTTGTCGCATCCGAAGACGGCGTAGCGCTGGTGTTCGCAGCTGTGTCGCTGCCCTGGTCCCCGGCATCCGCCGGTTTGTCGGCCGCCGTGCCTGCACCTGCCGGTGCTGCAGGCTGAGTGCTGTCAGCCGACACAGGTGCCGTGTTCTGTTCGGTATTTGATCCGCCAAAGCCGAAATACGCTCCAGCGGCCACGGCTGCCAGCACCACGGCAATCAGCAAGACGGGCGCACGTTTTTTGTCTTCCGGTGGCGTGGCAGGGACTCCCGCCTGACCATCAGAAGACGGCGGCGGTGATCCGCCTGTGCTCTGGTCGACAGGAACCGGAGGGCTGCTTTGTGCCGAGTCGGCCGAGGTAGCCGGTTGAGACTGGGCATCAGACGCAGCGGCAGTGTTTTTGCCGCCTGCTGGCACGGGCGCTGCCTGAGCCGGGTTGACTTGCCCTGCCCCTTGATGCGCGCCTGCGGCAACACCAGCCGCCGCTGCGGCGCCGGCGGCAGCCAGTCGGGCCCGTTCATGTTCATCCTGCCGCTGTTCGCTCGTCTGCTGAGACTGCGCGGCCCTGGCGGCGTCCGCTTTTTGCTGTTCTGCCCGCAACTGTGCTTGCCGTTCCGCTTCGACCCTGGCCTGTTGTTCTGCTCTGGCGGCCTCTGCTCTGGCGGTTTCGGCCCTAGCTGCTTCTGCTTTGGCTGCTTCTGCTTTGGCTGCTTCTGCTTTGGCTGCTTCTGCTTTGGCTGCTTCTGCTTTGGCTGCCTCTGCTCTGACTGCCTCTGCTCTGGCGGCTTCCGCCCTATCCGCCTCTGCCCTGGCTGCTTCCTCTTTGGCCGCGTCGGTTCGAGCCTGTTCCTGGCGGGCTTGTTCTGCCCGCGCCGCTTCCTCTTTTGCCGCGGCTTCCTGGCGGCGTACCTCTTCCTGTCGACGCGCTTCTTCATCATCCCTGCGCGCCTGTTCGGCCGCAGCCTGTTGCCCCCCTTGCGGCAGCTGCGTGGCAGCAGCAAACGCCGCACCCGCGCCCACAGCTGGGGCATGCGTTGCTGTACCTGCACCAGCAGGACCTGCGCTGGCGGCCGACAGCCCCATCATCGCAGCCATTTCGTCCACTGTCTGCAGACGCAACGCCGATTGCAATACGCAACTCAAATCCACGGCACGCAGGAACTGGCGCGAATAGCCAGCCGGTGCTGTCGCCGCCAGCGGCTCCTGAGTATCTTTCACGAACCGGCGTACGGGACTTTGTGGCGTCTGTCCGGTAATCAGTGTACGCAACAACGTACCCAGGCCGTAGACATCCGTCCAGGGCCCCACTCGCCAGGCGGCATCGTCCGTTTGCAACTCAATGGCAGCAAACGGCTCGGTGCCCGATACAATTGGCGCATTCTGTTTGACAAAGGGCTGTGCAATACCCGGCAGCAATTGGGCGCGACCGACCGGATCAAGAAAAACCGTTTGCGCGGACCAGACCGCGTAAATACGTTGCTGTGCGTGCAACGCCTTCAATTGGGGCAGCAGGTCCAGCACCAGGTCTTCCAGTTGGCCCTGCGTCACGGCCCCTTTGAACAGGCCGGATTGGTCCAGGGATTGCCAGGAGGGATCGGCGTTGCGGGTAAGATCCTGAATCGAAGTCGCCATGATGTTGTTTCCTATGCCGGGCTTGTCAAATGCATGAATCACATGCATTCATCGTTAAGAAGCTAGAGACTGAAGTTGGTATGCGTTACGAACAGCGAATTGAACAGCGTGATATTGAGCGCACCGCCATGCACCAGTGATTTCTGCGCTGCGCCGTTGGCCTGGTTGGTCCACCAATAACTATTATGCGCATCACTGTTAAAACACAGTGCAAGCTCCGGCCAGCGCGAATCGTTCTGGTCCAGTTTTTCCAGCGGCGGCGTGTCATGCCCGCCGTTCAGGATATCCAGAATATCGCTGCTGCCATCGTCGTCCGCCATTTGCGTCGAGGCACGGGTCAGCATCTGTGTCAGCGTGCCGCGGGCGCCCTGGATATTCTGCTCGAACTGCGCCGCCGAGCACCCATGGCCCACCGCCGCAAGCAGGCTGCGACCCAGGTGTTCATAGAACCGGCCGGAACCGGCCACCAGTTGTGCTTCGTACTGCGCTGGCGAGACCGACAATACCGATAGCAGAGGGTAAACACGCCCGACCCTGTCGCGGCTGGGCGCCAGGCACCCCATCTGCACCTGGCCGGACCCCAGTGATGCCGGAATCAGAAAATTCCAGATCGGTGCACTCAGGTATTCCTGCTCGGCCGACAGCAGCACCGACTCGTGCAAAGCCACCAGCCCCGAACTGATCCAGCGATGCCACCAGCCGATCAAATCCTGATTGAGACGGCGGTGGACAAAATCGCCGCTGGCAGGCATTTTTCCATACCAGCCCAGCGATTCGGAAAGTTGATCAATACTGATTTCGCCCATGTCCTAGCCCCTCCCCGGACATCTGAAGCTGCGCATATCGGACAGCCGGAACGGGCTCTTGGCCGAATAGGCGGCAAACTCCAGCGTAACGCGACGCCCGCCGATATTGAATGTGGCCACAGTAACCTCGGGCGAGCGGCCCTGGCGCTGGCTGGCGCGATCAAGCAGCCGGTTCAATGCCCACGGACCGGACGCCGAAATACCCGATGTTCCAATCTGCGGCTGCAGGTTGATACTGACTTGATTGCTGCCCTGTTTGCCGGGCCATTCCATGGTCACACCCACTTGCGGGCCATGAGCATAGGTCAGTGTCTGTCCATCGACCTCCATGGTCATCTGGGTGATTTCGGGATCCATATCAATCGGACGCACGGCCACTTTGAAAGACGGCTCCATCTTGCCTGCGGCAAAATACACATCACGAATCACAGCAGCCTTCTCGAAGGAATCCAGAAATTGCGCGACCCCGCCCTTGTTGCCATCAATGCCCGGTTTGAAGCGCCATTGGCCGCCACTCATATCCACCAGGCTGGCCAGGTTCTCACGGAAAAACTGATCCATCATTTGCTGGGGGCCGAAAAAGCGTGCAAAATCGTTGGGCGCCACGTCCCTGGACGAATTGCCGAACGGGTAGCGACCGGCAATCGAACGCCGGCAAAAATTACCCAGCACTGCATTGACGTCTTCGCCCACTTTTTCCTGACGCACGCCAGCGACCTGCCGCGAGGCGGTGACAGACAGGTCCGTCAGCACCCCGCCGACGGCCGGAGGCACGCGGCCGGACTCGGCCTGCAACTTGGTCAGGACATCGGCCGGCGGCAGCGGGCTCTGGCTGCGCAGGGCCGTATCGGCAGCCGTCAGATAGGTATACAGTTCATTGAGCAGGCCTGTGGTGCCTTCGATGGGCGGCGGCACGCCCTGCCCCGCGCTGCGGGCCAGTTCGCGATAGGATACAAAATGATTATCGACGATTTTTTCCAGCTTCTCTTCGGTCGCATCCCTGCGAATCGGATTATCGATACCTGTTGCGCCGAACATGGATTCGAGCGACTGGGCAGAACCGGTCACCCGTTCCCGCGCGCGATCGATCAGTGAACGCTGGTTCTGCTCATCCTCGCGCAGCAATGTGGTTTCCAGCGCCACCCCTTTTACAAACTTCACCAGTGGTGAATTCGATGAGGACAGGCTGCGCGCGATTTCTATGCTTTGCAGGAGCGTCTGCGGCTTGCGTACAGACACATCTGCCAGATAGTTGTCCCAATACTGGACGTAGTCGTCAAAGTATCTTTTTTTTACGTCTTCCAGCAACTTGCGGTTGCTGCCGTCCGCAAAACTGCCGGCCTTCACTTCCAGTACCCAGGTATCATCTTCACGCAACTGGGTCGCTACGTTTTCCACGTTCTTGCTGAACACATTCCAGTAGCCATTGTAGGTGTATAACCCAGGAATGCCTTCATTGAGCGGCTTGCCGCTTTTGCGAAAAAAAACCGTGGACGCTTCAGCCCCGCCCAGTGTAATGAACGTGCTTTGCGTCAGATTCTGCCCCGACAGCAAACGCAACATGCGACTGTAGACCCGTTCCGCAAGCGCGTGACGATCCAGCTGGCCGCGCACCCGCTCGATCAGGTTATCGTTTTTGGGGAAAGGAGAAGACACCACGCCATTATTGAACAGCCGATTGATATGCATCTTGAGCTGGTCATAATCCTGTGTGGTGTAGCCGGCAGGCAGAATTTTCTGCATATCCGACAGCACCCACGATTGCAGGAACGACGGATCATAATGGCCTGCGTCGTACATCATCAGATAGGCTCGCAGTGCCTCGTAGGAATACTCAAGATCATCGGGCGGGGCATTTTCCAGTGCATTCTCGATACGGCGCGACACCTGCGGCAGCAGCACCTGCTTGAGCGTCTCATCGTAAATACTGTTGGCCGCAGCCGCTATTTTGCTGCCCTGATACAGGCCAAATGTATTCCAGACCGGCGGGTCCCCGACCGGGAAGTCTTCCCCATCAGGCAAGGCGGTCGTGGCGTTCATAAACGGCACCAATCCCAATACATCGCCCGATTCCGTGATCTTGATATCCCGGCTCAACTGATTATAGTCCGGCAGCTTGTCACCCACGTAGCTCAGGTAATTGCGATTGTTCCGGTAACTGTTGAGCCACACCAGAAGGCATACGGCCAGGATCGCCGTCAGCAACACATAGCCGCTCCACTGAATGGTGCGATAGCGCCGCTCCCATTTCAGATTGAGCCCGGCCAGCGCCGCTTCCGGGAACACCACATCCTTGAGCAAATTGTGCAGAAAAAAGCTTTTGCCTGATTCCAGCGGCACCATGGACCCCTGATCCCGGATGCCTTCGATTTTCAGATATTTCTTGAGCTGCCCCGTGACCTTGTCAAAAGGCTGGCCGCCCTGCGTGCCGCTGGTGAAATAGATGCCACGCGGAATCACAACCGACTCAAACTTGGAACTGGAGAACACATCGCTCAGGAAATGACCCAGCACCTGGCGCAAGCCGGCAAACTGCTGCGGCAACAAATAGGCCAGCGCCCGCCGATTATCATCCGGCTCGGCCGCCAGCACGTCCGGCAACGCTTCATATAGCCGTGTCTGCAGCAGTTCGTACTCGGTGTCGTAGGCGTTCATCAGTTTGAAATCGGGCTGCTGCGCCTGTTCGTACGGGATCGTAAACCCCCAAACCTGATCCAGATCCTGGCGGGTGAAGCTGGCAAAATACTCTTCGAAACCCGACAGCAAATCGGTCTTGGTCACCAGCACATATACCGGAAACTGAATACCCAGCTCTTCGCGCAACTCCTGCAACCGTCGACGCAACACCGCGGCGTGGGCCACCCTTTCGGTATCGCTCGCGCTCAGCAGGTCCGCCACACTGATTGTCAGCATGACCCCGTTGATCGGCTGACGTCCGCGGTATTTGGTCAGCAGATTCAGAAAGCCCTTCCACTCCTGCTCATCGCCGGTCGGATCGCTTTCATGCGTGGTATAACGCCCTGCCGTATCCAGCAGCACGGCTTCGTCGGTGAACCACCAGTCACAGTTGCGGGTACCGCCGATCCCTTTGAGCGCCACCTTGCCGAAGCGGTCCGCCAGCGGGAAGTTCAATCCTGAATTGACCAGCGCCGTGGTTTTGCCCGAACCAGGCGCACCAATAAAAACATACCAGGGCAGCTGATACAGATACTGTTTGGAAAAGCGCGCCAGTGGCGATTTTGTTTCGCTGGCCTCAAAGCGCGAGTTGCGCAGCAGCGTGATGGCTTCATCAAAACGTTCGGACAAGACCTTCAGTTCGGCACGTTCCGCCTCGGGCAACTCCTTGAGTTCCGCTTCAGGCCGGGGCTTGCGCAACTGCCCCAGCAACTGGGCGTTGAGCCGTCCTTCGCGCCACTTGCGCCAGATAATCCGCAACAGCCAGATGGCCCAGATCGTGCCGATGACCCACAAGCGCACTTCCTGGGAATCGAGCAAATACAAATTATTGATCGACAGACTGGGGCCAACGGTCCAGATCAAAAATGAAATAACGAGCAGGCCAAGAAACACCCACAGGCCACGACTGAAAAGAAAGCTGAAGAAGCGACTGATCATGGGTTCGCCCCCCGCTCGGGCATGGCAGACGGATCAGGCGGCGCAGACGCGCCCGGCACCACAGGTGAAACAAGCAAGGTGATCTCCACGCGTCGATTGCGCGCTCTGTTTTCAGCGGTATCGTTTGGCGCGACCGGGTCGGCTTCGCCGCGCCCTTCCGCACGCACCCGGAACTTATCGGTCAGGCGGGCATCCAGCAGCTTTTTGACCGCATCGGCGCGCGCCTGGGACAGCTCCCAGTTGGACGGATATTTGATCGTTTTAATCGGCACATTGTCGCTGTATCCGGTCACCAGAATATTACCCTTGACGGCGTTCAAGGCATCGGCCACCCTCGACAGCACGGGCAGGTACTGCGAACGAATACCGTCGGCGCCCGACTCGAACAGCCCGTCGCCGCGCAGCACGATCACGCTGCGATCGGACTCATCACGCACGGTAAGCAGATTCTCACGAATTTCGGGCGCCAGAAACGGCGCAATCCGGTCTGTTTTGACCGGCTCCCGCCGGGTCTGCGGTGCGCTGATTTGCACCGTGGGCGGCTTGACCTTGATGACATCGGCAAACAACTTGTCCGAGCGGTCACCCAGGCTCCATTGCAGACCCAGAAAAGACAGAAAGCCCAGCGCAGCGGCCAGGACGGCGAAGACCCACAAGGGAATCGGCAGGCGTCGGACTTTGTTCAGGATAGGTGCATCCTGCCAGTGCGGAGAAAGCGCTGCTGCGTATTGGCCACGCGCGTTGCGCAGAATCAGCAGCAAGCGTTGGCGCAGGGTTTCCAGCTGCGAACGGCCGTTGTCCACCACGCGATAGCGGCCTTCGAAACCGAGCACCAGGCAGTAGTAAAGCAGTTCCAGCAAATCAATATGCTGGGCCGGGTTCTGCGACAGTTTGGCCAGCAACTGGAAGAATTTCTCACCCCCCCAGGTTTCGTTGTGAAAGGTCACCAGCAGGCTGTTGGCCGACCACATGCCGCCTCCGCCCCAGGGCGTGAGTGCAGCCGCCTCGTCCAATGCCGTGCACAGACAATAGCGCGCGCCCAGGATCGTCTCGTTGCGGATGCCCGCATGCTGCGCGCGCAATTCAAACTGGCGGATCTCATCGACCAGATGCTCACGCAGCTGGGTGGGCGATGGGTGCGAACGGGTATTGCGGATTTGCGGAATCAGCACCAGCAACGGATTGGCGGCGGCGACCAGGTTGTTGGATCCGCTGATGACGTAATCGTCGGGACGCAATTTGCCGGTTTCCGGTGCAGCACTGGCTGCTGCCCAGGGACCTACCGGTGTCCCCGCATAATTTTCTGCCATTTTTACTTATCCCGATCCTCTCTGACTGCCCAGAATTCCAGGGTCAGCCCCGGAAAGTCGCCGGCCAGGTGAAGCGCGAGCGCGCCGGTTCGCTCCAGTTGCGTCCACATATCGCCGGTTTTTTCCAGAGAAAAATAAATATGCCCCGCACTGTACGGCAACTGGCGCGGCACGTTGGTGACCGGCTTGAGGGACACGCCGGGCAACTGCAAATGCACCAGGTCACGAATACGCTCTACCGGCCCCAGCTTGACCTGTGCCGGAAAACGGGTACGCGTGAGCTCTGCCGGCATATCGGCATGAACCGCCAGAATAAAGTCGGCGGATTGCAGCAAATGTCTGTCGGTAATCTGCCCCACCTGCAGTCCCTGGCCCTTGTCATGCAGCGGGATGCGAATGGCCTGTTCTTCCAGAATCGTGGTCAGGGCGCGTCGCAACACCTGCATCAGCGGTTCAAAGCTCAGACGCAGATTATCGTGAACATAATCCGGGAACGATTCCATGCGCTTGCCGGTGCCCGTAAAGGTGGCCAGATCACTGGCCAGCATCAGAAAGTCATGAAAAATACGTTCCGGATGCAGATTGCCCATGGTCATCATATGCCACACGGCACCGCGATAGCGATTGATGGTTTCCAGTATCAGGAACTCGGACACCTCGGACACACCGCCACGGCCGGGCTGATTCAGACGGGTCGCCAGCAGTTCGCTGCGGGCATTCAGCAGACCGAACAGTTCTCTGACAAAACCGGTGAGAGCGAAGCTCACATGGCTGGACAACACCGGTGCAATGTAATTGAAGTCAAGCACGACCTTGTTGTCTGCACTGCGCTCGGTAATCCAGGCCAGCGGCATGCCGATCCATTCGTCGCCGAAATCCGATTCGAGCATCAGGCGAAAACGCAGTTTGCCCACCTGCACGACCGCCGTGCCCAGCGAGACTTCACAGGTGTCGACCACCTCTTCTTCAGTCACCGAGTATCGGGCCAGCGAGTCGGCCGTGTCTTCAAAGACCACATCTTCCGCACCCTCGCGAACGCGCGGGACGGCCAGGTACACCCGTTTATCGAGCGTACCGGCAGGCACTTCCAGCGCGTAGGGAGCCGATTCTCCGTCAAAACTGAATGGCGTACCGTCAGGAAACAGGCCTGTCGCCTTTTTCAGAGCGATCTTGCCCAAGCCCAGGGCATCGATATCAATATCCAGGTCATGAAACCCCCAGAACACACTTGAAATACTTTCAATGCGTACACGCAGATTGTGTTCCAGGAACCGTTCAAACTGCTGAAAATGATGAGGACGCAGAAACATGCCCTCGGACCAGACTACTTTATCTTTTATGCTCATAAAACAATCTGCGGTTTATTGTGGTTCTGTTTTATTGACACTGACAGCAGCCCGTTGCACATCGATGCGAATACGCTTTTCGTCGGGCGAGAACTGCCAGAATTTATAGAAATTGGTGGTTTCGGCTTCCGGCAAATCTACCACCAGACGCCACTGACTGTTATTCAAATCACGGTACGAGGCCACAATGCCCAGGGACTTGGCTTGCGTGCTACCCGAGGCCTTGATTTCTTCAGTCTCGCCCGGCTTGATAATGCGCGAATTGACTTCAAGCATCTGATCACCGAGTACCGCGCGCGGATCTTTCATCAGCGCAAAGTAATCGGCCGTATCAAACGCGTTGGTGGTTTTGAGCTCGTAGACCGTTACCTTCACAGGCGAGGCTTTGCCAGAGGCATTAGGGTTTACCTGGTTGTCGGCCTTGAGCTCGACCACATAGGGTACCGCCATTTTCGATTCGGTCGATGCGCATCCGGCCAGTACGCCTGCGGCGATCAGGCCCGTGGCGCTCAGTTTCATGATCTTGTTATAAATTAATGTCATTTTTCATGTCCTCATTCAATACCCTGAAAACGCATGGCCACCGGAATAAACACCCGGCATCGCTTGCGCCAGGAAGGTTTCTGCAGGCACGCTCCCGCTCCTTGCAATCGGCAGACCTGCATTGATTTCATGGTCCGGCGATAACCTCATTTGGGCACTTAATATGACAGACCAAAACACCAGACGCAAAAGCCTATACTCTTACTGAAATTGACTACGCTGTAGTTAAAATAAACAGTATTTTTCTAAAGTTACCTGTTTATTACATAATTTACATTTTCCAAGCAAATCACATTTGAATTAACATGTTATTGTCATTTGGACGTATTAACATTGTGAACACAAATGTGTTGTGCAAAAATCAGAGGAATGCGGTTTTTCGTACAACCGCAATATGGTGAACTGTCTGGACGCGTTATTCATCTCTGAAAACAGCATATGTCTTGCGCGTATCGGACAATATTAAAAACAGCATTATTAAATACTTCTATTACACAAACATGTCTCAATCCGAAAAAAACCGCGCTACCCGTCTGCTATCTCTGAGCGGAATGCTCGCCGCAGGCGTGCTGCTGTCCGCCTGCTCCCTGTGGAGCGATTCCGGTTCCACTACCCTGTCATCGGCCGACGAGGCCCAGATCCGGCCTGTCCGGGAAAGCTTTATGGCAGGTCAGTATCAGGCCGTGATCACCCAGGTCAACAATACGCCGGCCCTGACCAGCGGTTCAGTCGGATTACATACCACAGCGCTCAAGTACAAGGCCTTCAGCGAATGCCTGACCGAAGCCAAGCGCAGTTGCGCGAGTACCTTTGAGCATATTCTGACGCTCAACCCCAGCTTCACCCTGGTGCCTGCAGAAAAATCACATCCGTCATGGGGGCCGGTATTTGAGCGCGTTCAGGCAGAGCATCAACCCGCCAGCGCAGGCGGAAAAGCCAGCGGAGCCGGCACGAATCCAAGCGGCAGTATCACACCGATACGCCCCCTGACCCAATAGGCCTGCGCAATACGACAGGCGCGAAACCAGCGCCTGTCAAGGAGCAGAACCCATTATGAAACTGATCGTTCAACATCAGCACACCCCCGCGAGCTTCACCTGTCAGTTGCAGGCGCCCGGCGGCACAATCGGCCGTGGCGAACAGAATGATCTGAATCTTCCCGATGACTCGGGAGAACTGAGCAGTCTGCAAGCCATTATCCGCATCGATGAAAACCGCAAGAGCGCCACGCTGCTGAATATGAGCAGCATGGGACGCGTGGCTGTCAATAACACGCCACTGGGCCTGTCACAGGAAACACCCGTTAACGAAGGCGATCGCATCGAAGTCTGCGACTACCTGATTGTCGTAGACAAACCGCAAGCGGCGACGACCGACACGCTTGACAGCACAGCCCTGAGCGCCACGCCTTACGACACTGCTGCGTTTACCGCAACGGCGGCAGGGGCTGCCATCTTAGGCAGCTCAGCTGCGCCCGCGAGCGTGACGCGCGAGCCGTCGGCCGGCGCGACAGCGGACCCCTCGCAACTGCCTTCCTGGCATCCGGCCTACCAGCCTGCAGGGCCCTCTTCTTTGGCAACGACCGAACAAGCCGATCCTTATCCGCAAGAGCATCCTTTAGGCACGCCGATCAATCGGATGCCCCCCGCCGCACCGGCCGTCAGCACAACGGTTGCACCCATGCCGGGCACAGAGGCCGCCAGACCCATTGAACAAAACAGTGCGCCGGCGTCTCAACCCCAGGAAGCAGCGCCCGCGGCTCCCCCCGAGCCCCCCGCTCCCGCAGAAGATCCGGACGACATTTTCAAGGACCTGCTCAGCGGCCCGGGCGTACTACCTGTCGGCGGCACCACCGCCGATGACCGGCATCCGTTTGATATGGAGTCGGCCACCAATCGCAATCATCATAATCCGGTGGAACTGCTGCGGCCCGAAGGCTTGCATCATCCTTCGATTGACGGCGATCCGCTGCAGGCACTGCCCACCGATGGCGCGGAAAAAGACCGCCAGACCATTTTTACAGACGATAGTCCGACAACCCTGCGCAGCGATACGGCGCTGGACAGCCATAAGGAAGACAATATTCTTGACACCCTGCATCGTGCCGTACACGCGGGGTATAAGGATAAGAACAAGTAGAAAAACATATGCCCGCTACAGGAGCGGGCATATGTGCAGGACACAGATCCATTTCAACTGAAATAATCAGGCGTACTCATAAACAAATTCGCCGTCCTGCGCGTCCAGCGATAAACGGCTCAGCGGCCGACCTTCAATGGTGCTTTTGAGAATTTCCTGGCTGACGTTCGGCAGCACGGTGTTGGTCAGAATCGCATCTACCATTCGCCCTCCCGACTCCACTTCAGTGCAACGGGCCACGATCTGCGCAATGGCGCCGTCGGTCACGTCCAGATCAATATTGTGATTCTGCTTCAGACGTGTCCTGATCCGCTCCAACTGCAGGCGCACAATTGTGCCCAGCATTTCGTCGGAAAGCGGCAAGTAGGGCACGACAACCAGCCGGCCCAGCAGCGCTGCGGGGAATACGCCGAGCAAGGGTTCACGCAACGCCCCCGCCAGCCCGTCCGCATCCGGCATCAGATCGGGATCCTTGCACAGGTCTACGATGCGATCGGTGCCGACATTGGACGTGAGAATGATGACCGTATTTTTGAAGTCGATATAGCGCCCTTCGCCGTCTTCCATCCAGCCTTTATCGAAAACCTGAAAGAAAATCTCGTGCACGTCAGAATGCGCCTTTTCCACTTCATCCAGCAGCACCACGCTATAAGGACGACGCCTGACCGCCTCGGTCAGCACCCCGCCCTCTCCGTAACCGACATAGCCGGGCGGTGCACCCTTCAGGGTCGATACGGTATGCGCTTCCTGAAACTCACTCATGTTAATGGAGATCAGATTCTGTTCGCCGCCATAAAGCATCTCGGCCAGCGCCAGTGCGGTCTCGGTCTTGCCCACGCCACTGGGTCCGCAAAGCAAAAAGACCCCTACCGGCTTATTGGGATCGGTCAGGCGTGCACGGGACGTCTGGATGCGGCGGGTGATCGTATCCAGACCATCGCGCTGACCAATCACGCGTTTCTCCAGCGAATCGGACAATTGCAGGACGGAACTGGCCTCATCCTTAACCATGCGTCCGACCGGAATGCCGGTCCAGTCTGCCACCACGGCAGCCACGGCATTGGCATCGACTGACGGAAAAATCAGCGGAGCCTCGCCCTGCTGGGTTTCCAGTTGCTGCTGCACGTCCCTGAGTTCCGCCAGCGTCTGGCTGCGCAGTTCGTCGCTTGTGTCTTCTTCCCGCAAAATCTGGCGCAATTCGAACAGTTTTTTTGCCAGCGTCTGCTCGGTTTGCCAGCTCTGCTCCAGGCCTTCAAGCTGCGTTCGCGCCAATTCAAGATCGCGGTCGATACCGGCAATACGTTCTTCACTGCCCACGCCCACCTGCCACTCGCGCCGGGCAATATCGCGCTCGATCTGCAAATGTTCAATACGACGTCGTGTATCTTCAACGGCCGGCGGCTGCGCATGCTGGCTGACCGCAACGCGCGCGCAGGCCGTATCCAGCAACGCGACCGCCTTGTCGGGCAATTGGCGTGCCGGGATATAGCGATGCGATAATCGTACGGCGGCATCGATCGCCTCATCCAGCAGCAGGACCTGATGGTGGGATTCCAGCCGGCCGGCAAGACCACGCAACATGATCAGCGCCTTGGCCTCAGCAGGTTCATGCACCTGCACTACCTGAAAGCGGCGAGTCAGGGCCGGATCCTTTTCAATATATTTTTTATACTCGGCCCAGGTCGTGGCACCGATCGTGCGCAACTGCCCCCGCGCCAGCGCAGGCTTGAGCAGATTGGCGGCATCGCCGGTTCCCGCCGCGCCGCCTGCGCCGATCAGCGTATGAATTTCATCGATAAACAGCACGATCGGCTTTTCGCTGGCCTGCACCTCATCAATGACCTGGCGCAGACGCGATTCAAACTCGCCTTTCATGCTGGCGCCGGCAGATAACAACCCGATATCCAGCAGATAAAGCGACACGTCGCGCAGTGAAGGTGGTACATCACCGCTGGCCAGCCGAATGGCCAGCCCTTCGACAACCGCCGTTTTGCCTACGCCGGCCTCGCCGGTGAGCAAAGGATTATTCTGGCGACGACGCATCAGGATATCGACAATCTGGCGTATTTCCTCGTCGCGGCCGGACACCGGGTCAATTTCATTATTGCGCGCACGCGCTGTCATATCCACGGCGTACTGGGCCAGCGCCGATTTGCCACCCGCAGCGGCAACGGGCGCTACGCCCCCTTCGGACAAGGCCGCACTGTCCTGCTGCTCGACCGAGTCTTTGACAATGGCCGACAGATTGTCCGCCAGAACATCCGGCGTGATTTTTTTAAATTCAGTTGAAATACCATAAAGCACATTGCGCAGGGAATGCGTCTTCAGGATCCCCAGAATCAGATGACCGCTGCGGATGCGCGCCTCGCCATACTTGAGCGAACCATACACCCAGGCTCTTTCCGTCGCGTTATCCAGATGTTCGGACAGATCAGACACGGAACTGGCGCCGCGCGGCAATTCGTCCAGCGAAGCCACAATACCGCGCTCAAGCTGATCAGTATTCACTTCGAAATAGCGGATAATTTTTTGCAGATCACTGTCATGCTCATGCATGATCTGATGCAGCCAGTGGACCAGTTCCACATGCGGGTTGCCGCGAAGTTTACAAAATGCCGTTGCGCCTTCCAGTGCGCGGTACAACAGCGTGTCGAGTTTGCCAAATAGATCGCTGCGATTAATTTCAGACATAGTTGTTTATTGTGCTTGCTGTCATTCAGTAAATAGAAAAGCGTAACTCAAAAATGTGACCCGCCCGTGAAAGAATGAACTGTATGTTACGTGTATCCTTCACGGATTTCGAATCATAAAGTTTTGCCAAATGTAAAACAGCCGGCAATAGCCCGTCCCTGCACGCTTTCAGGTACACTGAACTGATTGCAAGCTTGCGGTCATTTCTTTAAGATATATTACGACTCCCTGGATTAACACCACTATCGCATGGACAACCCTTCGGATACCGCCAGCCCTGCCGATACCTCAGCGTCGCTTCGCAAGCTGCCGCCCGACTTCTGGCAGCAACTTGAAGCAGACCCCTATCGTTATGGCCTGTATCATGTGCTGCGCTGGCTCGATGCGCGCAGCAACACCCGACGGCCGCTGGGTCGTGATTCGCTGCCTTCGCGGGAGCCCGTGCGCCTGCGCCAGGAACCCTCCATGGCGTTTGCACCCTCCACCATTTGCGAGGTCGATCGTGATCAGGACGGGCCACCTGTCGTTTCGATCCTGAGCTACGGCCTGTTCGGCCCCAATGGCCCGTTGCCACTGCACCTGACCGAATATGTACGCGAGCGGATCGTGCACCACCGCGACCATACGCTCTCGGCCTTCGCCGACATTTTTCATCATCGCCTGATTGCCCTGTTCTACCGGGCCTGGGCCGATGCGCAAAGTACGGTCAGCCTGGATCGTCCTGAAGAAAATTTCAGTCGCCATATCGCCAGCCTCATCAACCAGGGGCATGAATCCCTGAAAGAGCGCGACTCCATCATGGATCACGCCAAATATTTCTTTGCCGGCCATCTGGTGCGCCAGACGCGCAATCCGGAAGGCATTATTCAAATCCTGAAGACCTTCTTCAACATTCAGGTCAGCCTGAAAGAATTTGTGCCGCAATGGATCGCCCTGCATCCTTCGCAGCAACTGGGCCTGAACGGCAGCATGGGACTGGGACAGGATACGATCCTGGGCAGTTCGGTGCGCGATGCGCAGCATAAGTTCCGCCTGTCACTGGGTCCCCTGACCCGCCAGCAATTCGATGAGTTCATGCCCGGCACGCGCAAGGCAAAGCAACTGACGCATTGGCTGCGACATTATGTAGGCATCGAATTGAACTGGGATGCCATCCTTGTTCTGAAGAAAGACGATGTCAAAGGCATTCGTCTCGGACAGAAAGCGCCGCTGGGCCTGGGTTCGTGGATGGGCAACCGGCCCGAAGCGGCCGGCGATGCGCACGACCTCATTATTGATTACGAACTGCGGGAACGCTTATAGCCACCCATGCGCCACCATGCCGGGCATCTGACCGACATCGGCGCAGTTCGGACGAATCCGCGCACGTTGACAGCAAAAAAGCAGCATTTGGTCGCAGAAAGCAGCAACGCAAAGGCCTGACAACAGGTTAACCCTTAATCAAAATCAAGTTTATTGAAAATAATATATACGTAGAATCATAAAGTTAACCGCAAAATATAAGAGTTAACCCTTATGTTCACGGCTTTGGCTTTTGCCGTAAAATCCAACACTTTCAACCAACACAAGGGACGAGGATGAGCGGCATCAATCCAATGATTATTACGTTCGCCATATATCTGATTGTCGTTCTGGCAGTCGGGTTTATCGCCTATTTTTCAACGCGCAACTTTGACGACTACATCCTGGGCGGACGCAGCCTGGGCAGTTTTGTGACGGCGCTGTCTGCCGGTGCTTCCGATATGTCAGGCTGGCTGCTGATGGGCCTGCCCGGCGCCATTTACCTGGCTGGCCTGTCCGAAGCCTGGATTGCCATCGGCCTGACCGTTGGCGCATACTTCAACTGGCTGCTGGTCTCGGGTCGTTTGCGCATGCACACCGAGTACAACAATAATGCCCTGACGCTGCCCGAATATTTTCACCATCGCTTTGGTGCGGGCAATGTGATTATCAAAATCGCTGCCGCCGCCATTATTCTGTTTTTCTTCACCATATACTGCGCATCAGGCATCGTAGCGGGTGCCCGCCTGTTCGAAAGCCTGTTCCAGGTCGATTACGTGACCGCCATGTGGCTGGGCGCGGGTGCCACCATTATCTATACATTTATCGGCGGCTTCCTGGCCGTCAGCTGGACCGACACGATCCAGGCCTCCCTCATGTTCTTCGCCCTGATTCTGACGCCGATCATGGTCCTGCTTGGACTGGGCGATCTGTCGGCAGTGACAGCAACCATTGACCAGGCCGCAGAAACCATTGGCAAGAACTATTCCAGCCTGATCTCAGGCACCAGCTTCATTGCCATTGTGAGTGCGGCAGCATGGGGACTGGGTTACTTCGGTCAGCCTCATATCCTGGCCCGTTTCATGGCCGCCGATTCGGTCAAAAGCCTGAAAAAGGCGCGGCGTATCGGCATGACATGGATGATTCTGTGTCTGGCTGGAGCAGTCGCCGTGGGCTATTTCGGCATTGCATGGTTCCAGATGAACCCCGGTCAGGCCGGCGAAGTGACCAAAAACAGCGAGCGCATCTTCATCGAGCTGGCGCAAATTCTATTCAACCCCTGGGTGGCCGGTGTGATTCTGTCTGCCATTCTGGCTGCCGTCATGAGTACCTTGAGTTGCCAGTTGCTGGTCTGCTCCAGCGCCATTACAGAGGATTTCTATAAAGGCTTTATCCGTCCGCACGCCGCTCAAAAAGAGCTGGTGTGGATCGGCCGCCTCATGGTGCTGCTGATTGCGCTGCTGGCCATGTGGATTGCCTCCGATCCGGAAAGCCGTGTACTGGGTCTGGTTGCCTATGCTTGGGCCGGCTTTGGCGCCGCCTTCGGACCGGTCATTATCCTGTCTGTCTTCTGGCGTCGCATGAATGCCGCCGGTGCACTGGCCGGCATGGTGGCTGGCGCGCTGGTTGTTGTCTTGTGGAAGCAATACAGTGGCAGCGCACTCTATGAAATCGTTCCTGGCTTTATTGTCGGCCTGATCGTCATTGTCGTGGTCTCTCTTATGACAAAAGCCCCTTCACAGGCCGTCGTCGAGAACTTCGAACGCGCCGATCGCGACTTCAAGAACGCCGTGTAATCGACATTGTTTGATGGCATATCCGTCCCGCGGGCGGATTTTCCAGGAAAACACCAACGCTTCGGCCCGATCAGGGACCGGAGCGTTTTTTATTTCAGCCACAGCCAATGTGCCCGCCGCATGACAAATGCAATCCCTTGAACCCCAAAAAGGCCGCGACCACCCCAATCCCGGCCCCCAACGTGCACTTTATGCAACATGGCCGGACTCTGGCGACGAATCCTGTCGGCAGACAGCGTCTCAACCCCTACAATCGGATATACATGTTACATATTTGAATCTTTTCTCAAGGGTACGCTTTGAAAGTCCGCCAGCCGCTTCCTCCCCTGAACAGCCTGAAAGCCTTCGAAGCCACGGCGCGTCTCAAATCCATGGCGCTGGCTGCCAAAGAGCTGCATGTCACGCCGTCTGCGGTAAGCCAGCAGATCAAGCAACTGGAGCATCATTTGGGGCAGCGTGTGATTACCCAGTCGCGCAGCGGCATTGTACTCACCGCCTACGGGCGCGATGCGCTGCCCAAATTATCACAGGCCTTCGATTTACTGGCGGGCTCTTTTCATCATCCTCGCGATCCGTTCCTGGTGCGCATCAGCGTACTGCCCTCTTTTGCGCGCTTCTGGCTCAATCCCCGCTTACGCGGATTCTTTCGCCAGCACCCCACCATCAGACTGGACATCAACAGTTCGCCCTCTCTCATCGACTTTACCTTCGACGACCTGGATCTGGCGATTCGATATGGCAAAGGGCAATATGAAACCCCGCTGTGCGACAACCTGATGAAAGAAGCACATCAGGCCGTGTGCACACCGCGCCAACTGCCGGCATGGGCGCCGCTGGTCGAATCGGGCGACTTTTCACGCCTGCCGTTGATCGGAGACCGGGGCATGCTGGGCGGAGACGACCAGGATGTGACCTGGCGCGAATGGATCCATGCCAAGACACCGGAAGCAATGGTGCCTGACTACCGCATCACCTACACCGATTCCGGACTGGCGGTCGATGCCGCACTGGCCCATCAGGGCATGCTGCTGGGCAGGCACGTGCTGCTCGATACGCTACTGAAGGAACAGAAACTCGTACCCCTGGACCCGCTCACCCTGCGTTCCGAACTGGGCTACTATTTACTGGGGCCTTCGCTGGCCGGTCTGTCTGAAGGGGCTCAGAAATTTCGCCAGTGGCTGTTGCAGGAAGCCGCGAGCTATCACATTCAGCATCACACGCAAGCGCCCGGTTTTTCAGAGCGATAGAGGCGCGCTCAAGGGTCGCTGCGTGCCGCTGCGGGTGACTTCAATGTCTGGGGCCGCGTTGCGTCGGGCTTGCCATTGCGTGTATTGGCCACGCCCGCACCCAGAATCATCAGTATCCCCAGCCACTGCCAGCCGCCCAGCTCATGACCGAACGCAAAATAGTCCGCTATCACAGCGACCACTGGGTAGACATACGACAGGATCGCAATCCGTCCTACCGGCAAAGACTGATACGCAGAGTAGATCAGGATATACATCAGGAACGTATGAAAAACGCCCATGACCAGCACGCATACCCATTCCACCGAGGTTTGCGGCAGCTGGTCAAATGCCATGATGGGCGCCAGAAATACCAGGCCGGTACCCAACTGACACATCGCGACCACATGGGGCTTGATGCCCGTGAGTTTTTTGGTGGTCACGGTCAGCCCCGAATATAGAAGCGCGGCCAGCAGGGCAAAACCGGCACCCTGCAGAAAGAGCATATCCACATGAATGCCGGTAAGCGCGGGCATCACAATCAGCACGACGCCGCCAAATGCCAGGGTAGTCAGTAATACTTGTCTGGCGGTGATTCGTTCTCCAAACATCAAGGGCCCGGCCAGCAGCAGAAAAAAAGGTTGTGTATTGTAGATCACCGTTCCGACACCAATGCCGGCATGCGCATAAGAGGCGAACAGTGCCGCCCAGTTCAGCACCAGCACCACACCGCTGGCAGCCAGCAACAGCCATTGCAGTCGTGATATATGCGAGAGTTTCAGATAACCCCTGGCAAAACAGAACAGCAACAGGCAGACCCCACCAACAAGGCAACGCCAGAATCCCACATTGAACGGATTCTGGCCTGACCAGACAACAAATAAGCCGATGGTGCCCGACATCGCCATCCCCACGATCAGTTGTAACTGCGCCGTATTCTCATTTTTTGTACTGTCTGTCATCTCAATCTTCCCGAAGGTCTGTTACTCGCGGCCGGACTCGTCTGCGTCATCAAAAAAGAGCATCACCGCAGAACTGCGCTCATTGTGAAGAACCCGCACAGTGCTGACAAGCGACTTTTTCTTAAGGGTGTTTATATTTTCTGTGCCAACCGCCAGCCCACAACAACCCACGATCATACCGACAAGTGGCCGGATGCGCGCACTGGCAAGACTTTGATGGCAATGGCAGTTGCAATATTCAGTTATTTTTAAGATACAATCGCCCCACAGAAGTCTCTTTCCCTTTCTTTTCACGAAACGATTGAATTAGGACATATCAAATGTATCTGGTCGTCATTCTTGCCGTACTGATCGCGCTGATCGTACTGGCCACTACCAAGCTCAAACTCCATCCGTTTCTGGCGCTGCTGGCCGCGGCCTTTATCGGCGGCTTTATGTATCAGGTGCCGCTGCTGGATATCGTCAAGCACATCACCACCGGCTTCGGTGGCATCATGGGCAGTATCGGTATCGTGATTGTACTGGGCACAATTATCGGCGTCATTCTGGAGAAAACCGGCGCAGCCATTACCATGGCCGACAGCATTATCAAGCTGTTGGGCAACCGCTTTCCCACACTGACCATGTCGGTGATCGGGTATCTGGTCTCCATCCCTGTGTTTTGTGATTCGGGCTATGTCATTCTGAATTCACTGAAAGAAGCCATTGCCAAACGCATGAATGTCTCGCTGATTGCCATGAGCGTCGCGCTGGCAACAGGTCTGTACGCTACTCACACTTTTGTGCCGCCCACGCCCGGCCCCATCGCGGCCGCCGGCAACCTCGGACTGGGCGACAATCTGGGGCTGGTCATTCTGGTGGGTCTGGTTGTCTCCGCGGTGACGGCCTTGGCAGGTTTGCTATGGGCCAATATTTTCCTGAAAAAGGACATTGAACTGGAAGCGCCCGTGGTCGCCAGCGGCCCAAACCAGGGCCTGATGAAAACCCGGGAAGAATACGGTGTACTGCCCAGCGCCACGCAGGCGTTCACCCCGATTTTTCTGCCCATCATCCTGATCTGTATCGGTTCGGTGGTTGCGTTTCCCAGCAAGCCGTTTGGCGAAGGCACCTTTGCCAACGTTCTGCTCTTTCTGGGGCACCCTGTCGTTGCCCTGCTCGCCGGCATGATCTCTGCCATGTTTCTGCTCAAAGGCGATGGCAAGCGCCAGCAGTTTCATGATTATGTCGCCGAAGGCCTGACCAGCGCCGCGCCCATTTTGCTGATTACCGGTGCAGGCGGCGCATTTGGCGCCATTCTGAAAGTCACTCCGCTGGGCGACTATATTGGTACGACGCTGTCAGCCATGGGCATTGGCCTCTTCATGCCGTTTATCGTATCCGCAGCACTGAAAACCGCCCAGGGCTCGACAACCGTCGCGCTGGTGACCACATCCGCCCTGGTGGCACCGATGTTGGGTCAGCTTGGCCTGGACAGTGAGATGGGACGCGTATTGACCGTAATGGCCATTGGCGCAGGCGGCATGACCGTCTCTCACGCCAACGACAGCTTCTTCTGGGTGGTCACCCAGTTCAGTCGCATGCGCGTGTCAACGGCATATTACGCCCAGACTGTCGCCACGCTGATTCAGGGCGTGGTGGGCATGGCAACGGTGTGGTTGCTGAGTCTTATTCTGCTTTAAACAAAAAAGCTGACTGCACGCCAGTGCACTTTCACCCAAATTCAAACGGTCCGCAGCCGGACGGCTGTCGGACCCGTTGCAGCCACGGGCCGCCATCTCGGGCGCTTTCGCGACCACGCGGCCCCATACCGGATGCCCCGGGTTGCTATAGTCAGGCGTTGACGCATACCCCGGCGTGACCAGTTGATTCAGCAGCGCCTTGCCATAACCCGCTATGTTGGCGAGCCGAAGACTTTCTCTTTGGCAGCCTTGCAGACGGCGAGAACGGCTGTGTGCTGAAGCTGGCGTTCGGTGGTGATGGCGTAGAGTTGTTCTTTCACTTCGTTCGTGCTGCCGATCACTCGCACGTGATATTGCTCGCACAAATAGGCTGCCGTTGCCGTCGGCGCAACGAAAAGGCCGGTACCCGTTTGCCCGAAGGAATTGAGCAATGCACTATCGTCGAACTCGCCAACGATCCGAGGACGGATCTTATGCTCGTCAAACCATTGCAACAATCGGGTTCGGATGGCCACATCCTCACCGGGCAGCAAAAAAGGCGCCTGATTGAGCAGTGCGGGAAATTTTTTGGTCAAGGTAGTCAGCAGTTGCGGGGCGCCGAGGAAAGTCAGGCTGCTCTCGCCAAGAAAATGGTTGAATCCGCGCACATTAAGATGATGGGGCATGGGGCGGTCGGCAATAACCATATCCAGCCGGTGCACGGCCAAATCGGCTAGCAGGGATGCCAGAGGCCCTTCCCGGCAAACGACGCGCACGGCTTCCTCCATGCGCAGTGCCGGCTCTATCATGTGGTAGGCCATTGACTTGGGGACACCTTCAGCGACGCCCACCCTGAATGCGGGCAATCGTTTGGCAGGCTGCTCGCCCAGTTCATCGAGCAGTTCGTCGCCCAGCGCAAATATCCGGTCGGCATAAGCCAGCACATAGCGGCCAACATCCGTTAACTCGAGTTTGTGTCCCATACGTCGTCGGAAAAGTTCTGCGTCGAGATTCGCTTCCAGTTCTTGCAATTGACCGCTGATGGATTGCGGCGTGCGGTGCAGGTGCTCTGCAGCGCACGCGAGGCTGCCGGTTTTTGCCACCATCCAGAAATATCGTAGGTGCTTGTAATTCAGTCTGGCCATGACCCACCCTTCGAAAAAACCTGACACATAGTTCATGATATACGAATTGTTGAAGATATCAAGTGGCTCTAGACTACCCATAAGCGCATCTTTGTCGGGACATTATCATGACCGGAATCGATACCTTCGCTACCCTTCCAATGTGGATTGGATTCATTGGTTTCGTATTGGCCATTTTGGCGCTGGACCTGTTTGTCCTTGGCGGCAAACATGCACACAGGGTGTCGCCACGCGAAGCCCTTGCCTGGGTCGTTTCGTGGATCATACTGGCGACGCTTTTCGGTATTCTTCAATGGTGGTTTCTTGACGGCAGCATCGGCCGCCTGGAGGCGAACCGCAAGACGCTGGAATTTTTTACAGGTTATCTGATCGAGCTCTCGCTGTCGGTCGACAACATGTTCGTATTTTCGATGATCTTTGGCTACTTCGCTGTACCTCCTGAATTGCAGCGCCGCGTATTGCTGTTCGGTGTACTGGGCGCCATTGTGATGCGCATAGCAATGATTCTTGTCGGCGTGTGGTTGTTGTCGAAGTTTATCTGGCTGTTTTATGTATTCGGTCTGTTCCTGGTGATCACCGGCATCAAAATGCTTGTGTCCGCCGAACGGTCACCGGATCTCGCCAAGAACCCTGTGGTTCGAATCATGCGCAAGACCATGCGTATGACGCAAGACTATCGCGGTGAGGCATTCTTTGTTCGCAGCAACGGTCTCTTGTATGCCACACCGATGTTCGGTGTACTGGTACTGGTCGAAGTCACCGACCTCGTCTTTGCCGTGGACAGTATCCCGGCGATCTTCGCCATAACGACTGATCCGTTTGTTGTTTTCACTTCCAATATTTTCGCCATTATGGGTTTGCGAGCGATGTACTTCTTGCTGGCCAGCATGGCGGAACGCTTCCACTATCTCAAATACGGGCTGGCCATCATACTTGTCCTCATAGGTGGGAAAATGCTGGCAGCTCCGTGGGTCCATATACCGGTGCTGTGGTCGCTGGGAATGGTTGCCATTATTTTGCTGGCGTCTATCGGCGTCAGTCTCAGCCTGTTCCGACGGACAGCAGCGCGCGATGCAGGCGACACTGCACGCGCGGCAAGTCCAGAGGATACAGAATCAACAAGGAGACCATGATGAACAATATCGTACTTGCGACCGACGGGTCTGCGTATAGCGATGCAGCTGCGCGATATCTGACCAACAATCTTTTGCTGCAACATGATCTCACTGTGCATGTGGTGCATTGCGAACCTGGCGTGACCGGGGACGTTGAGTCCTTCATTAGCCATGATGAAATTGCCGCCTGGCATCATGAGCAAAGTGAAAAGGCGATGCAGTCAGTCACCGAGATTCTGCGCGCGGGCAATCTCGCTGTTGAATGTCATGAATTCGTCGGATCCGCACCGGAACGCATTGTTGAGTACGCCGACACAGTTCAGGCAGTAGCCATTGTGATGGGCAGTCATCACCGCGCGCCGTTTCTGAACGCCATCATCGGCTCGGTGTCCGGTCGCGTGCTGGCCCAGGCACGTTGTCCGGTGTTATTGATTTGACGTGACGACTCAGGCCAGCCCGAGAACCGTTTTTCAGGAAACGGCGTAAGGCAGCAGTCTATCCAGTCCCGCCTCTGGCAGGCGGAACCGAAGTCACCCTTCCCCAGAGGGGGACGGAAAAGACACGCGGCCCCGTACCGGATGACCCGGATCATTATATCCGGGCGTGGAGGCATGGCCTGGCGTAACGAGTTCATTGACCAGGGCCTCATCTTCTTCGGTCAGCGAATAATCCAGCGCCTTCAGATAGTCCTGCCATTGCTCAAACGTGCGCGGCCCCACAATGGCGGACGTCACGTATTGATTGTTCAGCACCCATGCCAATGCGAAATCGGCCGCCGACACGCCTCGGGCCTCGGCATGCGCCTTGATTTTCTGCGCAACAAGCAGGGATTCGGCTCGAAACTCGGTCTGTTGGATACGTTTGTCACCACGGCCTGCGCGTGAGTCTGCTGGTGCCGGCGCATCGATCGCATACTTGCCTGTCAGCACCCCGCGCGCCAGCGGACTGTAGGAGATGACACCGATGCCGTAATTGGCCGCAGCGGGCAACTGCTCGACTTCCGCCGTGCGCGTCACCAGGTTGTACAACGGTTGACTGGCCACCGGCCTGTCGATACCCAACTGGTCCGCCAGCCTGACCGTATCGGCAATTTTCCAGCCCCGAAAATTGGAGACACCAAAATAACGCAGCTTGCCCTGGCGGATCAGATCGGCAATCGCGCGTACCGCTTCTCCCAGAGGTTCATCCGGGATTTCGCGGTGTATGTAAAGAATATCGATATAGTCCGTACCCAGGCGCTTGAGGCTGGCCTCGACCGACTGCATAATCCATTTTCGGGATATTCCCCGTTCATTGGGGCCGTCACCGGCAGGATTTGCCAGCTTGGTGGCTAGCACCCAGGAATCACGACTGTCGGCAAGCGCACGCCCGACCACGCGTTCGGATTCGCCCCCATTGTAGACGTCGGCCGTATCGATCGAATTGATGCCCTGCTCGCGCGCATCGTGAATAATCCGATGCGCCTGCGCCTCCTCTGTCTGATTGCCAAACATCATGGTCCCCAATGTCAGAGGAGAGATGCGCAGCCCGCTTTTACCCAAATATCGATACGACATGACGTGTCCTTATTGGCAATTACATTTGAAATAAACTGTATTTTACTGCGACCAGGCGTTCAGCAAACCGGCCAGCTCGTCGCCGCCGATTCCATTCCATACCGCAGCACTCAGCAGCAATCTGGCCTTGCGCGGGCACAACCAGCCGCCCATCAGGACCCCGTGCTGCTGCAAATCAATTTCCGCTCCCTTATAGCCGTACACGGCGCGCGTGGTACTGCCGGCGCCGGTGCGTGAGCACATAATAACGGGAATGCGTGTTGCTGCTGTCACCAATACATCGCGCAAGCGTTCAGACGCGTGTCCCGACCCGAATCCCGCGACAACGATGCCTGCATATCCGGCATCCAGTGCAAACGACACGATGTCAGGATCGTCATCAAGGCTGTGTTCCAGCAGAAGCACTTTGCTGCTATATGCGGAGGGCACGGGCAGTCGTGGTCGCGCGGGCGTATCACGAAGATACGTCACCCGTCCTTCCTGTATAACGCCGACAGGCCCCCGAACAGGAGAAACAAATGCATTGACATGCGTCGTGTGCATTTTTTGTACGCGTCGCGCCTCGTGAATATCGTCATTCATCACGACCAGTGCACCGCGATTGCAACTCGCAGCATCGGTGGCAACCTGCACGGCCGCCAACAGATTGGCGCTGCCATCGGCTCCGGGCAGTTGCGGATTGCGCATGGCCCCCATCAGGACCAATGGTTCACGCGCGCTCCAGAACAGATCCAGCAGAAACGCGGTTTCTTCCAGCGTATCCGTGCCCTGGGTAATCACCACACCCTGCGCGCCCTGATCGATCTGCTGGCGCGCCCACGCCAGGGTGTCAAACACGTGTTGAAAACGGATGGAACCGCTGCCGATTCGGGCCAGCGTATGCAAATAAAGTGTGGCGCACTGATCCAGTCCCGGGACTGATTTTGCCAGCTCTGCTGCGCCCAGACTGGAGGTTACGCCCTGCCCGTCGGGTGCACCGGTCATACTGATCGTGCCACCCAGGGCGCCAATGGAAATAACGGGTTTACTGTTCATGGCGTATGCTGATTCACACTAAGCGCCCTGCGCAACCAATTGCGCGATCGCCTGACCCATTTCGCCCGTTTGAGCCTGCCCGCCCAGATCAGGCGTCTTGGGGCCGTTGATCAGCGTTGCTTCTACTGCACCCATGATGCAGTCTGCCGCTTTCTGCGCGTCCGGATTATCGGCAGCAAAGAATTCAAGCATCATGGCCCCTGACCAGATCATGGCAACCGGGTTGGCAATATTTTTGCCATAAATATCCGGTGCGGATCCATGCACAGGCTCGAACAGCGATGGGAAATCACGCTCGGGATTCAGGTTGGCTGACGGCGCGATACCAATCGTGCCGGTACAAGCCGGCCCCAGGTCAGACAGAATATCGCCAAACAAATTAGAGGCGACGACCACATCGAAACGATCCGGTTGCAACACGAAACGCGCACTCAGAATATCAATATGTTGTTTATCCCATTTGACATCGGGATACTGCTTGGCCATTTCAGCAACACGTTCATCCCAATACGGCATGCTGATGGAAATGCCATTGGATTTGGTAGCAGCGGTCAGCGTTTTGCGTTCCCGTTTGCTGGCGAGCTCAAAGCCATACTTCAGGATACGATCAACGCCCTTGCGGGTAAAAACTGACTCCTGCAGTACAACTTCGCGATCTGTTCCTTCAAAAATTTTGCCACCCACTGACGAATACTCGCCCTCTGTGTTTTCCCGCACCACCAGAAAATCGATATCGCCCGGCTTGCGATTGGCCAGCGGACATGGCACGCCGGGCATCAGCCGCACGGGGCGCAGATTCACATACTGGTCGAACTCACGGCGAAATTTCAGAAGCGAACCCCACAGCGAAATATGATCCGGCACTTTGTCGGGCCAGCCGACGGCGCCGAAATAAATGGCGTCAAACGACTTGAGTGTCTCGAACCAGTCATCGGGCATCATCTGCCCATGTTTTTCGTAATAATCGCAACTGGCCCATTCGAACTCCGTCACGGCCAGATTCAGGTCGAATTTGTGGCTGGCCGCCTGCAGAACCCGCAATCCTTCGGGCATGACTTCCTTGCCAATACCGTCTCCGGGTATCGCGGCGATTTTGATTTGTTTTTTCATAACTTCACATTCCTGGCGGTGCAACGCCGTACGTGTTGAGGGAAAGCGAACCATCAGCCCGGAAAAACCGGGCCGGGTGCAAGAGCAGACTGGGCTACAGTTTTTCGGTTTCGCCGGCAGCCGGACGCCAGGTCAGCGCGTACTTCTCGGTAATACTCACCAGACCGTCCAGAATCAGGGCAAAGACCGTCAGCACGATAATGCCCGCGACCACGGTATTGATATCAAATGTCCCTTCGGCCTGCAGGATCAGATAGCCGACACCGCTGGCGGACCCCAGGTACTCCCCCACCACCGCGCCAACAAACGCCAGGCCGACCGAGGCATGCAGGCTGGAAAAGACCCAACTGGTCGCAGACGGAATATACACATGACGCAGCAACTGGCGCCGATTGGCACCCAGCATACGGGCGTTGTCCAGCAGCGTCGGGCTCACTTCCCGTATGCCCTGGAAAACGTTGAAAAAGACGATAAAAAAGACCAGCGTAAAGGCCAGGGCCACCTTGGACCAGATACCCAGCCCGAACCACAGAGCGAAGATCGGCGCCAGAATCACGCGCGGCATGGAATTAAGGGCGGTCAGAAAAGGGTCCAGCACCAGGCTCGCCGTGCGTGACAGCCCCAGCCACAGGCCAAAGCCCATGCCGCAAATGGTGCCGATAAAAAACGCCAGAAGGGTTTCGATCAGCGTCACCCACAAGTGCCGATAAATGTCGGCATTGACAATGAACCAGTTCCAGATGACTTCGGCCACGCCCAGGGGCTGTCCGAAAAAGAAGGCCGCGGTATCGTTCAGGGAAATCAGGTACCAGGCCGCAAGCAGCACAACGACAATCAGAATCTGCCAGACGCGATAATTTCTGGAGGATGGTTTAATGGAATTCCACATGTTACTTCCGTTTCTGTTGATCGTAGCCTTTGAGAACTTCATCGCGCAGTACGCTCCAGATTGCCTGGTGTAGTTCAACAAAGCGCGGGTGAGCGCGAACCTCGGACACATCGCGCGGACGTGGCAGGTCAATGTGAAACTCGCCCATAATATGGGTTCCGGGACCGGCTGACAGCACGACCACCCGGTCGCTCATGGCAATGGCCTCGTCCAGATCGTGCGTGATAAACAGCACGGCCTTGCGCTGCTTCATCCAGATATCGAGTACTTCATTTTCCATCAGTTGCCGCGTCTGGATGTCCAGGGCAGAAAACGGTTCATCCATGAGGATGATATCGGGATCTCGGATCAATGTCTGCGCCAGCATGACGCGCTTGCGCATGCCGCCCGACATCTGGTGCGGGTACTTGTATTCGGCCTCGGACAGGCCGACGCGTCTTAACCAGTCCAGCCCCAGTGTACGGGCCTGCTTTTTTTCCATGCCGCCGAACTGCAGGCCTGCCATGACGTTATCCAGGGCATTGCGCCACGGCAGCAACGCTTCTCCCTGGAACATATAGCCGGCGCGCTCGTTAATGCCGGACAGCGGTTGCCCAAACACGCGAACCTGGCCTGATGAGGGAGACAGCAGGCCCGCCCCCACGTTGAGCAAAGTGGATTTGCCGCAGCCGGTAGGTCCGACCACGGAAACGAATTCGCCTGGTGCAATATGCAGCGTCGCATCCCGCACGGCCGTGTATTTCTGGTCACGGTTATCGCGGGACACGAAGGTGCAGGTGATATTGTCCAGGCTTAAAGCGGCATCAGTCATGGAGTCAGGCTTTTGCGGATTTGTCAGTAAATTCATTAGTCCAGCATTTATCGAGGTCAATCGCATCTGCCTTGAAGCCGGCAATATAAGCCGCCAGCGCCTTCAACGATGTTTCAGCGCCCTTCGGATCAATGTGACCATCAGGCGACAAGCCTTCAAAGCTCTTGGTCAGCGCAAGTTTGTAAACGTCGGGGTTGCCCAGCAGATAATTTTTGGGCACGGTTTTCATAATCTCGTCTGGTCCGGCTGTCTGGATCCATTTGTCGGCCTTGACCATGGCATTGGTCAGCGCCTGGACGGTGCCGGGATTTTCGTCGATATATTTCTGCGAAGTGTACAGACAACCGGCAGGCATAGGTCCGCCGAAAATGGCTTCGGTGTCTTTCAGGGTGCGTGTGTCGGCAATGGTGAAGATATCGCCGGTGCCATCAAGCAGACTGATGACCGGATCCAGATTGCTGAGCGCGTCGATCTGTCCGGCACGCAAGGCGCTGACTGCGCCGGCGCCGCCGCCGACACCGATAATGGATACGTCAGAGTCTTTCAGGCCATGTTGCGCCAGGAAAAAACTGACCAGCATGTTCGTGGAAGAACCGGGCGCGGTCACACCGATTTTCTTGCCCTTCAAGTCAGCGGGCGACTTGTAGTTAGCCAGCGTTTTCTTGTTGCCAGCCAATACGATCATGGGGGCCCGGCCCTGCAATACGAAGGCGCGGAAAAACTGCTTCTTGGCCTGCAGGTTGATGGTGTGCTCGAACGCGCCGGAGCAGATATCGGCACTGCCGCCGACCACGGCCTGCAAGGCCTTGGATCCGCCGGCAAAATCGGCAACCGTCGCATTGAGCCCCTCTTCTTTAAAGAACCCCTTTTGCTCGGCAATGGTCAGCGGCAGGTAGTACACCAGCCCTTTGCCGCCAACGGCGATCGATACATCGGTTTTTTCCAGCTTGGGTGCGCTCTGGGCCAGGCCGATACCAGGCCAGACCGCAGCCAGGCCCGACAAGCCCGCAGCCTGTAATAAATGACGACGCGAAAGACTCATGTGACGCTCCTTTGATTTTTCTTTTTCAAGATAGTTGGATAAGTACAGCTGAACTGACGTGCCGGATCACGGCTACCGTATCGTTGACGGCACACCGGTGCGCAGATCGAAACGGGCGATGACCCATGCCAGCCCGCCACACGTGTCGCTCGGGCACAGACAGTGGCGAATCGGGCTATTGTATCAGAAGCCTACAGGGGCAATGCAATTGTGATTATGGGCAAGGGTTTACCGGGATATCCACCGTATTGCAGTCGCACAGAACTGGTCCTCGCGTCCTGACTCGCCGCGTGCAGCGTACCCGGCAAGCCCGTTAAAGCCACTCGTGCCTAGCCGTGTTGCAAATCGAAAAATGCCTGCCACTGCTGCAGTTTTTTATCGAAAGACAAGGTATAGGCCGGGCTGCTGGACGGCAGAGTCCGGGTCTCAATATTTACGGCAATATGCCCCTGACCGGCTTTGGCCGCGGCCTTGCCATTGAAGGCCACGTAACGCAAGTGCGGCGATCGTTCGAACAGCATGGAAAGCGGATTAAGCTGACCCTGCCTGATGGCGCTGTCGAGGCTGCCGCTACGCTCGCACCCGGAATAGACATCCCACACGCCGACCCGATGGGCCAGCAGCGTCTCGGTGCGTGCCGGGTAGTCCATAGCACTCAGGGGCTCATCCAGGATGGCGCCCATCAGCCGCCAGAACTGGTTTTGCGCGTGACCGTAGTATTGCTGACGCGCCAGGGACGTTTCCGAGGGGAAACTGCCCAGGATCAGATGCGTAATCTGCGCCGAATGAATCGGCGCGAACCCGGTAAGCCAGGGTAAGGAATCCATTATTTCGATTGTAAAAGTTGCGACACGCCCTACAGTTTACCCGCATATTGGGATTTGCCTGATTGCTTTGGCGTAGATATTACGCCAGACTGTGCGCTTTATTCCTTGTTTGCCATTGGAGAATTGTCATGATAAAACGCTTGCTACCCACTCTGCTTTGCATGCTTCCGCTTGCGGTGTCGGCCCAAACCACCCCCGACACACTGAAACAGGTTACCGAGAGCAAGTCGTTACGGGTTTGCACACCCGGCGATTACAAGCCTTTCAGTTTCGACAAGGATGGTCATTTTGAAGGGCTCGATATTGATCTGATGCAGGCGCTGGCCAAAACCGTGGATGCCAGAGTGAATATCGTCAAGACCTCCTGGGCGAACCTGATGGCCGATTTCACATCGGGCAAATGCGATATTGGCGTCGGCGGCATTTCTGTTTCTGTAGAACGCCAGAAACAGGCTTTCTTCAGCGTCCCCTATATGATTAATGGCAAAACACCCATTGTTCGCTGTGAAGACAAGGACAAATACCAGACCATAGAAGCACTGAATCAGCCGCAGGTGCGGATCGTTGCCAACCCTGGCGGCAGCAATGAGAAGTTCGCCCGTACGATGCTGCCCCAGGCCACGCTCACCATGCACAAAGATAATTTGACCATCTTTGATGAGGTCGCCCAGGGCAAAGCCGATGCCTTTGTTACCGAAGCGGCAGAAGCGCGCGTGCAAAGCAAGCTGAACCCGAAACTGTGCGCCGTGAACCCGGACAAGCCGTTGCAATATGCAGAGATGGGGTATTTGCTTCCACAAAACGATATGCGCTTCAAGCTGTATGTGGATCAATGGATGCATTTGCTGCAGGCTAGCGGTCAATACGCTCAGCTGGCAGACAAATGGATTCCGGCCGATCCGGAAAAATAAGCTGTTGCAAGACAGTTAACGGGCACCCGCTGCTGTTACGCGGGCCTTATGGCTTGAAATGATCGGCGCGTGGCGCAGTGTCGCGCATTTGCTTGGGTGTCAGCGAATGGTATTTCTTGAACACTTTGCCAAAATGCGCCGGGTCGGAAAAACCGCAACGCCAGCCGATATCCGCCATGGTCAACTCGCGCATACTGGAGTCCCAGAGCAATTTGCGCGCATTCTGCATGCGGATGTTGTTCAGAAAAACAGCAAACGACGCCGAATCATTGAATTCGCGAAAGAGCTTATGCAGCGTACGCACCGAAATGCCAAATTCGCTCGCCACCTTCGCGCCGGTCAGCTCCGCTTCTGCAAAATTGGCAGACAGCCATAGTGTGATTTCAAAATATAATTTGCTGCGCGCCTGCCTGCGTTTGCCGACAACCAGCCCGGCTTCTTCGTCATGTATGCGGTGCTCAAACATCATGGCAGCCATGGACAACAGCGTGTCAAGACAAATGGCCTGGTCGGATGGCACGGCCGACACCCGGTCCATGATCGTTTCATTCAGTTCGCGCAGATACACCGAAAGCACACGCGCCCAACCGCCGTGCGCGGCAAAACAGTGGCCGCTCACGGCACGAAACAGCGCTTGCCGCTGCTCTACGCAAGGCTGCTGCATGGCAACGATGATGCAGCGTAGCCGGCACTGAGGACGCAAGCGCGCAATGCTTTGGCTATGAACAAGAAGCACATCGCCAGGCTGCACGGCAAACTGACCCGAACCCGATGTAAACAGGGCGTACTCGAGCACGCAAATAACATACCATTGTGGGTGCGGAACGCGCGACGGTGTCGCACTGGGTGCGAAGTGAAGATCGCACGCATCGGCCTGCAACAGGATCAGCGCAGCGCGCGGGGTGAGTGGAAACGCGGTCAGCGTCGCGCCAAACGGCATAGCGGCATCAACATGTCGCAATTGCCCGTTATCTACAAAATAAGGCAGCATTTCGTTGAAATGCGACAGCGTGACGTCCTTACCCGCCATGACAGAATGGAGTCTGAACGGTCCGGGCAGCCCATTGATACTATCTTTGTAAAACATCGGAAGGACTGGCAACACAACAAATGCGATCATTCTGAAACAAATTGCCAGAACCGAGTAGTCTATAAGCGCTACAAGTACATAATATTTGCGCACATAACGAAAAAAACCCACGGGGAAGGTAACCGGCATGCGCCGCTCACGCCCCGGATTGAGCGCTTGAGATAGCGGGCCTGTTCAGAAGCAGGATCGGAATCAGAACCAGACCTGGATTCGGGATTGAGTCAATCGAGGCAGCCTGGCGCGGAAAGCCGCTCATTGCCGCCTCGCACAGCAGTTACGATACGCAGGAAAAATCGACGGATCCCAGACCCTCGAGTTCGAAGGTAAACTGGTCGCCCGCGCCGGGGAAGCGCACCGTCATAAGGTTGCCCGTAATGATAACGGCGCCGGCAGCAATGGTGCGCTGTTGCCGAGCCATGGCCTTGGCCAGCCAGTAAACCGATTCCAGAGGATTGACAATCTTGCCCACATTCCCCTCTTCGATCACCGAGCCATGAGAGCGAATAGTAATATGGCGATTGAAGTCGGGCACCGGCGCTTGCCAGTCGCCCAGAATAACCGAGGTATTGTTCACATTGCAGGCCACCAGCGTAGGCGCATCGGGTGCGGACTTGTCAGGGCAGCGATCATCAAGCACTTCGACTGCCGGCGCAACCGCGTCAATCCAGTCTGCGACCGACTCGACCGAATCGAGTGCCGCGCCGGACAGTTCTCCGCCGATTCGCACCGCAACTTCGAACTCGAATTTCATATGGGTATAGTCGCCCATGGACAGGACGGTACCGGAAGGCAGCAAGGCCGAATCCAGCAACTGACCATACACCGGTTCTGTCAAACCTGCCTTTTGCCAGGCGGCGGGTGCGTTCAGGGCGATTTTCAAGCCGGCCAAGCCTGTATCATAACGCGCCATTCGCAACTGCACCAATTGGTCCTGCACTCCATATGCCTGGGCCAGACTCAGTGGCTGGCCCTGCACCAGCAGGGGTGAAAAAAGCTCGCGCTGATCAAATTGCTGTTGCAACTGACGGGCCAGTTCCTGGGGGGTTGAGCTCATTGGATTTCCTTTTAAGATCGGCAAGTACGGGCGCAAGACCCGCCATATCGTATCCGCTGGGCTCCTGGAATACGCGCAATTCAAACTCGCCAACCACGGCAAAGATATGGTCGAACAAATCGGACTGAATGCGTTCGTACTCGGCCCAGGCAACGGTGTTGGTAAAGGCATAAATCTCGATAGGCACACCCGTTGCGGTCGGTGCGAGCTGGCGAACCAGCAACGTCATATTACGATGAATATGCGGGTGGTTGCGCAGATAGACCTCAAGGTAGGCACGAAAAGTGCCGATGTTGGTCAGACGACGGCCGTTCAGCGCCGACGACAGATCTTCGCTGCGCGCAGCATTATAGGCCTCGACCTCCCGCGATTTTTCCAGGATGTATTGCGACAGCAGGCGGCTTTTGGTCAGGCGCTGCATGTGGGTTTCGCTGATAAACCGCACACTGTTAAGATCGATATGAATCGCCCGTTTGATGCGGCGCCCGCCCGATTCGGACATGGCCCGCCAGTTCTTGAATGAGTCCGAGATCAGTGCATAGGTCGGAATGGTGGTCACGGTGTTGTCCCAATTGCGCACCTTGACTGTCGTCAGGGCGATTTCTATGACCTCGCCATCGGCGTTGAATTTTGGCATTTCCAGCCAGTCGCCAAGACTCAGCATATTGTTGGCAGACAGTTGGACACCCGCAACCAGTCCCAATATCGGGTCTTTGAAAATAAGCATGAGCACCGCGGTCATGGCGCCCAGACCGCTGATCAGAATGACCGGGGATTGCCCGATCAGGACCGAGACAATGAAGATGGTGGTGACAATGGCGGCGATAATTTTCAGGCTTTGAACAATGCCTTTAAGCGGAAGTTGTACGGCCATCTTTTTATGAGAACACCAGCTGAGCACAATATCCAGGAATGCAAAAACAGCCAGCAGGGCAAACAGCAGCATCCAGATACGCGAGAACGCCAGCAGGATGTCCTGTGTTGTACCCGGTGCAATCCAAAGGCGGGTGAGCAGACCGAGCGCCACGCCCTGCACCAGCATGGCGGCATAACGAAACAACGGTGATTGGGAAATGAGTCTGGGAAAAATAAAACGATCGGTGTGCATGCGATCACGCAAGATGCGAACGATGCCGTAATGTAAAACGACATGCAGCACACCAAGCAAAGCCAGCATGCATGCCAGCGTGATCAAAAGTATGACGACCGGGGAGAAATGCAAGCTGGCGTATGCCAGCCAATCGGAAGGAGAGTACAACATATGCAACAATCAAAAACGGACAAGCGTCGCTATATTAACAAAGCAACGCGGCCTCGTCATCCGTGCAAACAGCAATATCATCATTCCTTAAGAGAGCCCGGCCGAGACCCGCTGTCAGTCAGTCCGCCCCCCGGCAGGCCCGCACGCAGCTCTTCTTACCAGAGAATGAAAAACAACATCCAGGCATAGGTAAAGGGAGCCAGCCCGGCGATCAGCAGCAGCATACAGGACAGGCATCGACCCATCGACAGGCCGTGTCGTTGCATGATTCTCCAGGCCAGGCGCAATGACCAGAGCAGCGCCAGCGTCAACAGGGTCAGACGCAGCGGCTGCACCCAGCCGGTGGAAATCCCATCGTGTTTCAGCAACGTTACCGTGGTGGCGGACAAGCCCAGAAACACGCCGATGCCGGCAGCAGGAATCAGCGCCTGCGCGACCGTATCGAGCGCCAGATGCAAGCGGTGACCCGCCACTTTTTGTATGCACAGAAGACTTGCCCACAAGGCTCCGCCCGTGACGACTGTGGTGCCGAAGATAAACAGTAGAATAGTCAGTCCGTCGAGCCAGCTGAACGCATCGTTCACCTCAGGATAATGGGTCAGAATGAACCAGGGCGCATTCTGTTCCAATGGCCAGAAAATATCATGGTTCACCAGCCATTCGGCCATGCCCTGTTTAAGCGTGACAAACCAGGGGCTGGCGCTCCATAAAAATGCACCCACGGCAATACCCATCAGTCCAAATACGATCAGCGCGGTTTGCCAACGGCTGCTTTGCGCCACATCGACGATTTCTTCTTCGGGCGAACGGGGCGTGAGGGCAATCGCACCCCGATAATCCGCGCAGCGTCCGCACATGTGACAGTCAGCCGCACCCTTCATATGTCGCAACGGCACCAGCGGCGCGCAATTGACCGTTTCGGTACGCCGCACGGGGTGGCGCCACGCCTCTTCATCAACCTTGTAATGCAAGGGAGCCAGCTTGGCAAGCAATTGAAAGACCCCATTGACGGGACACAGATACTTACACCACACCCGCTTGTTGCGCCCATAAAAATACCCGACCACCATGGCCGCGGCAGTCGAGCCGCCAAGCACGGCCAGCACAGCCCAGGGATATTGATAGACACTGACCAATTGCCCGTAGATTGTTGTGAGAGCAAACGCCACGAAAGGCCAGCCGCCCCAGCGCATCCATTTCGGAATGGCCCGGCCACGCCCATGCTCACTGGCCCATTCGCTGAGCATACCTTCGGGACAGAACCAGCCGCACCAGGCGCGCCCCATGAGCGGCATGGACACTAGCACAAACGGCCACCAGATTCCCCAAAAAGCGAACTGTGCAAAAACGGTCAGATTGGAAAAAATATGGGCGGAATTGCCCGGCAGCGGCAGCGCCGCAGGCACCAGAATCAATAGAAAATAAACTGCGACGACCCCCCACTGCATATGGCGCAGCAGCCTTTTGTGGTCTCGCAGGAAAGTGGATAATCGCTGGGCCAGCGACTGAAACAGAGTGTTCATGGTGTCATCATGGCCGTTCGTATTGACCGGGGTCGCAGCCGTTGATACAGAAAGACAATTGCCAGCCAGTACAAGGCAAAAAGAACCACATGCATCAGCGATGGCATGGCCCGGTAGCCGGCAAAATCGGCCAGAATCTTGCCGATCCCACTACTGTCATCCAGTATGCCACTCGTGTCCCATACCGGATCGACCCATGTCGGAATCGCGTCGAGTGAGACCAGATGGTCAATACCGTTGACCAGCAACGATCCGGCCAGCAACAGCAGCAAAATTTCGGTAATCTGAAAGAAACGTCGCCAGGTAATAATTTTGCCACCCAGTTGCAGAATATAGAAGGTGAGTAGCGCGAGCAGGAAGCCACCTGCTCCGGCAGCCGCAAGCATCCAGGCCTGATTCTGCTGCGCGCCCGCCAGAACGGTGCCCCACAGGAAAACGACGGTTTCGCTGCCTTCCCGGGCCACGGCAATCATCACAAGGATGAGCAGCCCCCACCAGCTGTTGCGTTCAACACTGGCAGAGACGCCACTGACCAGTTCGCTCTTGAGCTTGCGACCATGTTTTTTCATCCACAGGACCATTTGGACAACCAGTGCGCAGGCAACCAGCGCCATGATAGCCTGGAACCATTCCTGTCCGGTGTCCGACAGCCAGGTGGACACGCCCATGAAGACCAGCGCCAGCGCAAAGGCCAGCAGCAGGCCGGCCGCCACCCCGCCCCAAAGCCAGGGCATGCCGCGCCGCCCTTCAGGAGAGGCACGCAGCCAGGTGTAGAGAATACCGACGACCAACAGCGCTTCAACGCTTTCGCGCCAGACGATAAATGCTACTTGTTCCAATTGGATTCCCTTATGTGTGAATGCAGCCGGTTATTCAGGCTTGACCACCAGCGTTCCCTTGACCGATTGATGAAAATCATCAAAGAACGGATACTCGCCGGGTTTGGAAATTTTGAAGACAAGAAAGGACGACAGGCCTGGCCCCAGCACTTTTTCCTTGCGCAGCGGAAGGCTTTCGAATTCGACCGGGACACTGCTTTCGTTAACCAGATTGATCTTGAAACGGCCGGCGGGCACTTCAAGCCGCTGGGGCTCGAACGTGCCATCTTTTTTGAAGGTGAGTGTAAAAGTGGGCGTTTCCGCCCACGCCGTGCCTGCCAGCAACGCCTGGCCCAAAATCACGGAAAGCGCCAGACCGCCAGCAGCCAGAGCGCGCTTAAACATGATCAGTATCCGCCTTTTTTACCCGTACCAGCGTAGGTAAATTCATAGTTGACTTCAAACGGCTTCCAGAACGCTTCGACGCCGGTTTCCTTATCGGTGTGATGACCGAAATGGGTCATTTTGCCGGATTCGGGCGAACCAATGATGAAGGTCAGCTTATATTTGCCAGGCCCCTGCAGCTTGACGTTATCACCGTAATGCGGGCCATCATTGGCAACCATGGGCATGAGCGGACCTTCCTGCACCTTGCCGCCCTCTTTTTCGAGTTTGTACTGGATATTCAGATATGGCATCCATGCGCCTTCCTCGAACCCGTTCTTGTTGTCTGCCGTCGCATGGATATCCGCTTCCAGGTGAATATCGGAATCCTTGGCTTCACGCATCATGCCCGCCGGTTCCATCGTAATGGGCTGCAGGTAGACGGCGGCAATTTCCATGCCGTTTTTCATATGCGGTTTGCCAATGGGATACTCGGCCGCCTGAACAGAAAAAGAAAGGGACAGCGCTACACCTGCGCCAAGCAACGCAAATTTATTGATCATTCGGATATGTCCATCAAAAGAAAAATAAAGAAGACAGTAAATGAGAACTTATCTTGTTTATATTAGTTCATCCGGGCTGACACTTGCCTTAATAAAAATCAAAGTTTGCTGGATTATTTACGCCGGATTTTTAAACCGGTGACGGTTGATGGCGCCCGTCATTTCCGGAAAATTAAAGTTGTATATGCGCTCCGTCAAATGCCTGATGCACCCCCGCCGGCAATAACCCGGGATGGGCCATCAAATAACGGTCCAATTCATGCCCCGCATGCGTCAGCCAGGTGGTCTGTGCCCCGATCTCGGCATGAATGGCCAATGCCTGGTTCAGATCATTATGATTGCGCCCGGGTTCTGTTCGCGGTGGATAGGAGCAATCCAGTACGCAATGGTCAAGGTGTTGTTCACGCAGAAAATCCCGCACGTCATCTGGCAGACCCAGCGTATCGGTCAGGTACGCCAGAGTGGCGCCCTGATCGGGACGAATCAGGTAGCCATAGGTGAGTTTGGAATGCTGCAGCGGCAAGGGTGTCACAGTGAAGCCGTCAAAACGCCGTTCCTGGAACGCCTGAAACGGTTCGGAAAAATCCAGGATCCCGGGATGTTTGTACAGATCCGCAAAACCGAGTTCATCGGGCGGGCCATAGACAGGCAGTCGCATATTCACGCCCCAGCGCAGATGCAGCAACCCCTGGGCATGATCGGCATGATAGTGGGTCTGAAAGATCGCCTGCAGCGCCCCCGGCGCAAACCGCTCTGTCAGATCCATCAGGCCACTGTCAATCAGCCACTGGCCGTCATTACCCTGCAACAAGGCGCTGCAGGGCAGCCGCGCATAACGGGCATCCTGCTGCGCCCGCGCGCAGGCATCGCAATGACAATTGTAAACAGGCATCTGGGCGGAGTTGCCGGTTCCCAGGAACGTTAGTTTCATGGCTGCTCCAGCGAGGTGACCGATTCAATTGTATTCAATAAAGCGGTCGCCGCGCTTTGCAGATCAGACGAATTATCCAGGATCACGAAACGCGTCCCCTGTTCGCGCAGGCGCTGGGTGAAGGCCGTATCCAGCGTGGTGTTGCGGGACAGCCGCTGGGCGATTTCTTCCGGGCTCTCACGGCCGCGCAACAGCAGGCGCTGCATCAGCAATTGCGGCTGCACCTGAACCAGCACAACCAGCAAGGACGGATAGCGTTGCACCGCCTGTTCGCAATAGGCGCGCGACCCGTTGACCAGAACAGTGTGCCCCTGACCGAGCAATGCATCGAGCGTGGCCGGAATGCCATAGGCCAGACCATTGGCACGCCAGCTCATGGCAAACTCGCCGCGCGCCTCCATGGCGTCGAACTCGGCGGGAGACAGGGAAAATGCATCCTCGCCCTCGGATTCGGCCGAACGCGTAATGCAGCGTTTCATCAAATGCAGCCGCGTATCCGCACGCTGCGCGACCTGTTGCAACAGGCTGTCCTTGCCGGAACCCGAAGGGCCCATGATATAAACCAGTTGCCCCGGCATCAGAATACCCGCTGGCCTTCGCGCAACACCTGCTGCACAACGAACTGCTTACCCGTATCCCTGACCTGCACCAGATCCGCGCGAAGTCCAATCCGGATCTGACCGCGATCGGGCAAATTGGCCGAGACTGCGGGCGCCAGGCTGACCATATTCACGGCGTCGGGCAGGCTGATGTCCAGATCCGATTGACTCAGAATCCGTACCGATTGCAGCATGCTGGCCGGATAATAATCGCTGGACAGAATATCCAGTACGCCTTCGCGCGCCAGGTCGGCGGCAGCAATATTGCCGGAATGCGAACCGCCACGCACAACGTTGGGCGCCCCCATCAGCACTTTCAAACCGAACTGATGGCTGAGTGCTGCCGCTTCGCGGGTAGTCGGAAACTCTGCAATTGTCATGCCGAACCCGGCTGATTCTTCCACATGCTCGCGCGTCGCATCGTCGTGACTGGCAAGAGACAGTCCCCGCTCGTGACAGATATCCACAATACGACGCCGGTAGCCTACGCTGTAGCGCTCTGCATTCTGCTTCTGCATCACGATAAACGCATCCATATCGGCATCGCTCAGGTGATACTTGCCTTGGTAATACTCACGATATTTTTCGTACTTGACGAACTGCCGCTGCCCTGGCGTATGATCCATGACCGATACCAGATGCACCAGATCATTACCTACCAGGTCTTCGAAAATCCCCAGTGTTTTTTCATGACTCACTTCGCAACGCAAGTGCAACCGGTGTTCGGCACGCATATGCCCTTCGCCGGCGGCATGCGAAATTGCATCGACCATTTTGGGCAGTTGCAACAGGCGTTGCCCCTTGGGATTGACGTCACCAATAGACAGCGCATCAAATACCGTTGTGATCGCCGCTCCGACAATCTGCGCGTCGTGCGCAAGCACCGCGTTTTCAGAAGGCCAGTCCACACCGGGACGTGGATTCATATACTTTTCAAGGTTGTCCGTGTGCAGCTCGATCAGGCCGGGAATGACATAGTCGCCATCCCAGTTTTCTGCCGCCGGCAACGCGCTATTGCCTTCGCTGATGTCGTGGATTTTGCCATCACGCAACGCCACGGTGCCTTTGATGACATCCGTAGCGGTCACGATTTTTGCATTTGTGATAATACGTTCACGCAACATGTTTCATCTCCCTGGTTGCGATATCCAGACTACGGTCGGCCACGACTTCGCGGGCAGCCTTGTCATGAAAAATACCGATCAGTGCAGAACCCGCTGCACGGGCTTCACCGATCATGTCCAGCACCACCTCACGATTTGTCTCGTCCAGCGACGCCGTGGGCTCGTCCAGCAGCATCAGGGGCCAGTTAACCATGAAGCCGCGTGCAATATTGACGCGCTGCTGCTCACCGCCCGAAAAGGTATTGGGCGCCAGCGACCACAAGCGCTGCGGGATATTCAGTCGCGACAACAGATCCGCTGCACGATCCCGTGCCTGTTGCGCATCCCACCCACGCTGCAGGGCAGGCTCGCTGACGACATCCAGACAGTTGACGCGCGGAATCACACGCAGAAACTGGCTGACGTAGCCCATCGTCTCGCGGCGAACCTGCATGATCTGGCGCGGTGCGGCACCGACCAGCTCCGTCATCGCGTCGCGGTGACGAACCCGGATGGAACCGGCGCCGGGCAGGTAGTTTCCATAGAGCGTGCGCAGCAGCGTTGATTTGCCGGCACCCGACTGACCATGAAGCACCACGCACTCTCCGGCGCTGACCGAAAAGCTGATGGCATCCAGGACATGCAGTTGCACGCCCTGCTGCTGATGCAGGGTAAATGTCTTGGACAGATTGTTTACTTCCAGAACGGTATTCATTATTTCTCCGAATGCGTTGATTGCATGTGTGATATCACGGCTGCAATACAGACGAGACCAGCAATTGGGTATAAGGGTGCTGTGGATCATCCAGAATCTGATCGGTCAACCCGCTTTCGACGACACGCGAGCGGCGCATGACCATCAGCCGGTCTGCCAGCAGGCGCGCCACGGCCAGATCATGCGTCACAATAATCACCGCCAGACCCAGATCACGCACCAGTGCACGCAGCATATCCAGCAATCGTGCCTGGACCGACACATCCAGTCCACCCGTGGGCTCATCCATGAACACCAGGCTCGGATGGGAAACCAGATTGCGGGCGATCTGCAATCGCTGTTGCATACCACCGGAAAAGGTGCGCGGCAGATCATCGATACGCGACGCATCGATTTCCACCTGATGCAGCCAGCGCAGGGACTCGGTACGCAACGTACCGTAGTTACGCACGCCCTGCGCCATCAGACGTTCACCGATATTGGCGCCGGCCGACACTGTCATGCGCAGGCCGTCGCGCGGATTCTGTTCGACAAAGCCCCACTCGGTGCGCAGCAAGGTGCGCCGCCGGGCCTCAGACGACGCATACAGATCGGTCAGCACACCATCGCTCTGGCGATAGTGAATAGTTCCTGCGTCCGGTTGACAACGCCCGGACAGTACATTGAGCAGCGTCGACTTGCCCGAGCCCGATTCACCCACGATGCCCAGCACTTCACCTGGGTACAACTCGAAGCTGACCGCCTGGCACCCTTTGTCCGGTCCGAAAAGACGGGTGATATCGCTTACCTGAAACAGCGGCTCAATGGCGTCGCCGTTGGGCATATTGCATTGCGCCTCGTTATTGATAGCCTGTAATGCACTCATTTTTCCACCTCTGCCTGCGCCACGCGCTGGGCACAATAATCAGTATCCGAGCAGACAAATTCACGACTGCCTTTGTCATCGGTAATAATTTCGTCCAGAAACGATTCCGTGGAACCGCAGATCGCACAACTGTGATCCCACTTCTGTATTTCAAAGGGATGATCTTCAAAATCCAGACTGGCGACTTCCGTGTAGGGTGGCACTGCATACAGACGCTTTTCACGGCCTGCGCCAAACAGCATCAGCGCCGCACTGCGATGCAATTTCGGATTGTCGAACTTCGGAATGGGCGACGGGTCCATGACATAACGGCCATCCACCAATACCGGATAGGCATAGGCCGTTGCGATGTGTCCGTAACGGGCAATGTCTTCATACAGTTTGACATGCATCACGCCGTAATCGTTCAGCGCATGCATCGTTTTGGTCTCGGTCTCGGACGGTTCAATAAATCGCAAGGGTTCTGGAATCGGCACCTGGAACACCATGATCTGATCATTGGCCAGTGCCGTTTCCGGAATGCGGTGACGGGTCTGGATCACGGTGGCTTCGGTGGTGTCCACGGTCGTGCGCACTCCCGCCGTACGGGAGAAAAAGCGCCGGATCGACACGGCATTGGTCGTATCGTCCGCGCCCTGGTCAATGACCTTGAGCACGTCATCACGTCCCAAAATTGCGGCGGTCAATTGCATGCCGCCCGTGCCCCAGCCATAAGGCAACGGCATCTCGCGCCCACCAAAAGGAACCTGATAGCCCGGAATGGCTACCGCCTTGAGCAGCGCGCGACGAATCATGCGTTTGGTCTGCTCGTCCAGGTAGGCAAAATTATAGGGTTCTGCACTGGCATTCATGCCCGTTTCTCCTCTTGCTGCCCGGCCATCACGGCCGGTGAATCAGACTGGATCTCGTCGCCGCGCCTGGTCTGATCGTCGCGCTTTCTCATTTTGCGGATCAGCTCCAGTTCGGCCTGGAAATCAACGTAATGCGGCAATTTCAAATGTGATACAAAGCCGGCCGCCTCGACGTTATCGCAGTGCATGAGCACAAACTCTTCGCGTTGTGCCGGCGAAGTGATCTCTTCGTCATAGTCGTTCGCACACAAGGCGCGATCCACCAGCGCCATGCCCATAACCTTGCGTTCGTTATAACCAAAGGCCAGCCCATAGCCTCGCGTAAACTGCGCGGGCTCATCCTTTGAGCCGACAAACTGGTTGACCATTTCGCATTCGGTCACTTCAATGTCGCCCACCGGCACGGCAAAATCCAGCTCTTCGGGTTCCAGCCAGACTTCTGTAAAGCCGATCCGGATTTCGCCGGCAAAGGGGTGATTACGGCCATACCCGCGCTGTGTGGAATAACCCAGCGCCAGCAGAAAGCCTTCGTCACCGCGCGCCAGCGCCTGCAGGCGCTGCATCCGGTTGCTCGGAAAATCCAGGGGTTCACGGGTGATGTCAGGCACTGCTGCGGCGCTATCACGCTCCTGACGCATCAGCCCTTCCTGGGCCAGGATATCCAGAACCCGTGGGAAATGCGGCGCTTCGTCTGCTACAGCAGCTTCACTCGTCGTGGCCGTGACCGACTCGCCACCCGAAGGCAGGGGCTCTTCACCCTCGGCCTGCAGGGTGAAGTCCAGCAAACGGTGCGTGTAATCAAAGGTGGGGCCCAGCAATTGCCCGCCCGGCAAATCCTTGTATGTCGCAGAAATGCGCCGTTCGACCTGCATCTGCTCGGTCTGCAGGGGGACACTGACGCAGTAGCGACTGAGCGTGGTGCGATAAGCGCGCAGCAGGAAAATTGCTTCCAGCAAATCGCCGGCGGACTGCTTGATGGCCAGTGCCGCCAGTTCACGGTCATACAAAGACCCTTCGCTCATGACACGGGCCACGGCCAGCGGCATTTGCTCGGCGATCTGGCGCAATGACAAAGGCGGCACCTGCGTATCGCCCCGCCGTTTCTGATCCAGCAGCCGATGCGCGTTCTCGATGGCGGCTTCACCGCCCTTTACGGCAACATACATAGTGTTCTCCTATTTCATCCGAGCCGCGGTACTGCGCGGCAGGGCCATCAACTGACGCTTGCTGGTCATGAAAAAATCCAGTCCGCAGGGAAATTCGTTTACCTGCTCGCGCGCAGCCCAGAAGGCGTCGTTCAGCGGTGGTGCAATCTCGCGCTCCGATTCGATGCCGGGTCCCTTCAGGACGATGGAGCGGCCACCTTGCAACGAGTCGAGCTGGATAATCACCGTGCAGGACAACTCCGGGTCCCGGTCGGTTCCGGTGCGGAACTGATTCAAACAGTCAACATCGCCTGCGGCAATAATGGCCAGGTCGGCCTGCTGCGGTTCGTCAACAACGGGGCAGGCACAATGGAACGCCAGATTGGCCCGGATCGCGGGGGTGTCCATGGCCGGACTCAGCCACACTTTCGTTTCATCGTCAAACAGCGTCAGCGCAAGGCAAAACGTTGCGGGATGCATCTGCTCAAGGGCGTCGGCAAAATCCAGCTGCGTCACAATGCCCGGTTCGGACATGGCCTTGAGGGCGGCACGAAAACTCGTCTGGGCATTCAGTACCGGGTCTTCAAAGGCAGGAACCAAGACTGGGGCATTCATTCGTTTTCTCCTCGCAGAAGGGTAAAGAAATCCACTTTGGACGCGGCAACCTCGGCCTCCCGGTCCTGGCGGGCCTTTAACTGAGCCCGGGCCAGCGGTTCGATCATTGACTGCATCAGCTCGGTTTTCTCCTCGCCCAACAGCAAGGCGTCAGCCAGGGCAGCCAGTTCAGCATGACGCTTGTTGCGTCCGGCAATATAACTGTAGCCGGCACGACCGTCCTGCAATTGCACGACGCAACGCGTGACCGTCATCTCGCCCAGATTGAATGCCTGGCCGGTGCCGCCGGTGCGACCACGCACCATGGCCATGCCGGTTTCGGGCTTGCGTATGCACTGGTAGGGTCTGTCGGCAAGGCGGGATTCGTATTCAGTCAATGCATCGCCTGCGCGCGCAAGGACCTGCATCCAGCGTTGCCGCTCATTCGGGACAAAGTCCGCTTTCATGTGTGTTCTCCGTTCAAAACGACCTGATATTGAAAACGGTCGGCGCGACTGACAGAAAACGTCAGTTCGACGGGATGACCGTGCTGATTTTTGGATAGGGTGGTCACTGTCAGGACCGGCGCCGATTGCGGAATCAGCAGACGGGCTGCTTCATCGATCGTCGGCAGCCGGGCCCCGATGACACTGGACGCGCGCTGCAGTTCACAGCCGCGCTCTTTCAGATACTGGCGCATGGAATCACGTTTGTAATCCTGCAGCAGCGCCTCATACCCGGACGAGAAAAAATGCGTCATCACGCTGATGGGTTCGTCATCAATAAACCGCAAGGTGCGATATTCAAGAACCGTGCTGCCCGGCGCCAGGGCCAGTTGTGTGAGTTCATCGTGGTTCGCTTCACGTCGATAGATTTTGAGCAGTTGGGCCCGGGCTGAATGGCCCATGGCCGCAAACTGATCGGTGTACGCGCTTTTGGCCTGCACCGGATATAAAAGCGGACGGGTCAATACTTTGGTGCCCTTCCCCTTGATCCGGATGATATTGCCCTCTTGCACCAGCAAATCGAGAGCCCGTCGCACCGTATGGCGATTGACATCGAACCGCTGTGCCAGCCGCAGCTCGCCCGGCAGCAAATCACCCGGCTTATACATAGACAACTCGGCCCGAATCGTGGAAGCCAGTGTCTGGTAGAGCGGTTCATCTTGTCTAGACAAGTTCATCATTTTAAAAAGGCAGTTGCCTGCCTTTGTCCGTCATACGAAGAATTTTCGAAGTCGTTGGGAGATCACGTCAATCACGCTCACACACACGATAATGATGAGCAGAATGGCCGCTGTCTGTCCGAAGGCAAAGCCCCGGATCGCTTCCCACAATAACACACCAATCCCGCCGGCACCAACCATACCGACCACGGTGGCCGAGCGGACATTCGATTCAAAACGGTACAGAACGTAAGAGACCCATAGCGGCATGACCTGGGGAATAACACCGAAAATCACTTCCTGCAGAGAGCTGGCACCTGTGGCCCGCACACCTTCTACCGGGCCCGGGTCGATGGCCTCAACAGCCTCGGCAAACAGCTTGGCCAGCACACCCGTCGTTCCCAGGAACAGGGCCAGCGTACCGGCGAAAGGGCCAAGACCGACGGCCACGACAAATAGCATGGCAAAGACCATTTCATTAATGGATCGCAAGGCGTCCATCAATCTGCGCACGGGCTGACAAATCCACCAGGGCACCAGATTGGAGGAAGACAAAATGCCAAATGGAATCGCAAAAATCACCGCCAGAACCGTACCCCATACGGCAATCTGGATCGTGATCAGCATTTCCTTCAGATACATGCGCCATTCAGAAAAATCGGGCGGGAAAAAATCCGCCGCAAACGTCGCCATGTTGCCTGAGTCGGTCCATAGCAGGACCGGGTTCATTTCTGCCCCTTTCCATGCCCAGGCCAGAAACAGCGCGAAGAGGGTCCAACCCAGCATTTTCATCCACGTCATGCGCGGTGGCTGCTCAGGCAGCGCGCCGGGCATGGGGTTGGGACTTGTGGTCAATACTGACATATTTTTTCCAGTGTTCAGCGACCTGCACTTATGCTGCAGGCCGCCATTACGATCAACCCGAATTACGAGTTTTTACCTTCGATCTCTTTCATGCGAACAGAGATCTTGCTGAGCTCTTCATCCAGACCGGCGATTTGTTTTTTCCGGTCTTCGTCACCCAGTTTGCTGTCGCCTGCAATCTGCGAGCGCTTTTTGAACAGCTCCAGTTGACGGATAGGCAGCAACTGATCGTTGCTTGATGGCTTGAACTTACCCCAGGCAAGACCGTTGAGCACTTTGAGCTCTTCAGGCTTGTCACCGTAGTTGTCAAAGAAAGATTTGATTTTTGCCTTGGCATCGTCGGGCAGGTTTTTGCGCCATACAATCGGATCGGCGGGAATCAGCGGAGATTTCCAGATCACTTTGAGCAAGGCAGCTTTCTCGGGATTGGTTTTCTTCAGACGATCCATGCCTTCCGTATTGAAGGTCGCAACATCCACCTGTTTGTTTGCCACAGACAGGGCATTGACTTCGTGGCTGCCGTTGACCGAACGCTTGAAAATCTTGTTGGCGTCGACGTTATTTTCAGCAAATACGTAATAGCCAGGCACCAGGAAACCTGAGGTGGAATTGGGATCGCCATTGCCGAAATTCAGGTTTTTGGCGTTGTCCAGCATGTCCTTCACGGAATTGATTTTGCTGTCCTTGTGGGCGATCAGCAGGCTCCAGTAGCCTGGCTTGCCGTCTTTATCAACGGTTTGATAAATCACTTCGCCGTTGGCGCGGTCCACTGCTTCCATGGCTGATTTGTTGCCGTACCAGGCAATATCCACTTTGTCAAAGCGCATGCCCTGAATGATGCCGGCATAGTCAGGCGCAAAGAAGGCCTTGACCTTGTAACCTGTCTGCTTGGACAGGTCGGCCAGGAACGGCTCCCATACGGTTTTCAGATTCTGTGAAGACTCTGTGGAGATAATACCGAAATTGAGCTCCTTGAGCTCTTGAGCCTGTGCCACACCGGCAGCCATGCCGAGCGCAAACGTGCAAACACCAAGGCGGCGAACGATCGAATTGAACATGAATATTCCTATTGAAATAAAATTTAAGCAGCGGCCAGGATCAGACGCGTCTGCTCCCTGTCTTGCATTGTTTTTGCTTCCTGTTCACCGAACAGAAGCGCAGTTCCTATCTCCGAGCCATACAGATCACTCAGAAAATCGTTGGTCAGCCGGTTAATGGGACCATCGAAATACTTTTTGCCACCCTTGAGCGCCACGGCATGGCGGCAATATTTCACCGCATAATCCACCTGATGCAGGGTGACGATGACCGTTTTTCCGTCACGTTTATTGATATCGGCCAGCGTTTCCATCACTTTGCGCGCCGACTCGGGATCCAGTGAGGCAATGGGTTCGTCGGCCAGAATGATCTCGGCCTTCTGGCACAGGGCGCGGGCAATCGCCACGCGCTGCTGCTGGCCGCCGGACAGGGTCGACGCACGGCGGTATGCATACTCCAGCAGGCCGACCCGCTCCAGCGCCCGCAGCGCATCGTTCACTTCCTGCTTGTTGAACAGGCCCAGCGTGCCGCGCACGCGAGACATCCGCCCCAGGCTGCCCAGCAGTACGTTCTTCAGCACCGACAGGCGCCCAACCAGATTGAACTGCTGAAAGATATAGCCGATATCAGAGCGCAGGCGACGCACATTCCGATTGAGCACGCCGTTCTTCTGTACGTCCTGCCCCAGCATCTGTACCTCGCCACCGCTGTTGCGATCACCCGTTGCCAGACCCGCCAGATGGCGCAGCAGGGTCGATTTACCTGAACCTGATGCGCCGATCAGCGCGACCATGGCGCCAACAGGCACATCCAGCTCCAGCCCATGCAGCACCTGCCGGGCGCCGAACGTTTTGTTCAGACTCTGGACGCGAATTGCGTGTGTCATGATTTAATCCTTATAGACATTTGCGGCTGTCATCGGGAGGATCGGCAGCAAGGATCAACTTCCCGGAATACAGCGAAATTCAGCAGGCCAGGGTTGCCTTGCGGCCACCTCGCTGCTGATCGATTGCCGCCATATTAAGGATACTGTGTGACACTCAGGTTAATGTCATCTTACAAAGGCGTGACAATGCCGGCGATTGGCGGCCGTTTTCATAGACAAGTTGGGGACGATACACCCTCTGTATTCTTATATTTAATCAATGATTTGCCATGTCGTGCCGGACATTTTTTTTGAAATAATTAGACAAGTGAAATATCGGGAAAAAGTGTAACAGCTACGTCAGTGTGGTCAGCCCTGGATTTACGTTTGCCTCAAATCGCGCGATCCATTGCCGGCATACAGCTTCCCGAAGCCGAGCCAGCGAAGATCAATCGTTTGCTTCCTTTCGGGAAGCCACCATTTGTATTGCAAATGCAATGAGCAGGGTCAGTGCAGCCAATATAAAAAGTAGTCGATACTGGCCATTGGAATAATCGAAAACAAACGACATGGCGTACGCGGCGGCGGCCTGCATCAGGGCAAACGACGTTGTCGCCCTGCCCCAGGCCGTCTGCTGTCGGGCTGCCAGGTGCGGCAACATTTCGCGCAGGCGGCCGAGCGTCAGGGGAACAATGCCCGGCGTGAACGCGCCTACGAAAAAGCTGGAGACCCCCAGCAAAACGGGCGAAACTGTCAAGATCGGAATGGCGACCACAACCACTTGCAGCAGCAGCGCCCCACGCAAGGCCAGCGCGTAGCCGATCCGATCGGCCACGAATCCGCATACAAGGGGCCCCACCGCAGCGCCAATACCGTATATGACCCAGAAAACCGATCCCGCCGCCACACCCCAGCCTAACCCGCGCGCAACATAGTCGACCAAAAAGACCATATGAGCAACCAACCCGACGGCATTGAGCCCATACACTAGATACAACAAATTAAGGCTGCGGGTCGATGCCTGACGAGCGGGCGCACTGGCGTCAATAGCAGGCGCCCCCGCCGGTGCGCCACTGGTCCGGGGTTCGGCAGGAGTCTGCTCAACCGAGGGTTTTGCTCCCCTCTCCCGGGAGATGCCCTTTCCTGCTGACGGCCAGCTTGACCAGGACACAATCGTCAATACGAGCGACAACAGACCCAGCCCTGTCCAGGTTTGCACCAGGCCGATGTGCAACAGGGCGGGCACGAGCGTGCCCGAGGCAATGACACCCAGCCCGACCCCCATGAAAATCACACCGCTTGCCGTACCCCGTCGCGACGGTCGAATAAAAGGAAGAATGGACGTGGCGGCCAGCACCATCAGCGCGCCGCCGGAGATGCCGGAAAAGAAGCGCCAGGTAAAAAACCAGACGAACGATACGGGTATTGCGCAGGCAAAAAAGGCCGCGGTTGCCAACGCCATCATCAGGCGCAATGCGGCAATCGTGCCGATTCGCCGGGCGACGCCCGCCCCCAGCAGTGCCCCGGCCAGATAACCGGTCAGATTGGCCGCGCCCAGATACGCGGCGGTTGACGCTGAAAACCACTGCGCATTGATGATCGCCGGCAGCAGCGGCGTATAGGCAAAGCGCGCCAGGCCAATCCCGACCAGACTGGCGCACAGACCCGCCATCAACATCCGCCATTCCGGCAAGGCGCGGGCGATGGCCTGGGTTCCTGCTGTCGACTGCTGAGGCATGTTTGTTTCCGTTTCGATTTATTGATCTGGTACAGCGTTCCCGCCTTCAGTTGCCAGCAGCCCGCAGAAATTGGCCAGGTCCACATTGCCTCCGCTAATGACGATGCCAACCCGTTTGCCGCGTACCAGGTCCTTCACATTGCAAGCGCCGGCCAGTGACAGGCAGCCCGTGGGCTCAACCAGCATTTTCATGCGCTCGGCATAAAACCGCATAGTCTGAACGAGTTGCGCATCGGTCACGGTCAGAATATCGGCGACCTCGCGTTGAATAATGGGAAAGGTATGATCGCCCAGAAATTGCGTCTGCGCCCCATCGGCAATGGTTTTGGGCAGGTCGATGCGCACAATGTGGCCGGCACGAAGCGACTGCAGTCCGTCATTACCCGCTTCAGGTTCCACGCCGTAGATCTGGCAGTCCGGCGCAAGCGCCCTTGCAGCCAGAGCAGATCCTGCAAGCAACCCGCCTCCACCCAGGCAGACAAACAGCAGATCCAGTAGTCCGGTCTCTTCCATCAGTTCTTTGGTGGCAGTCCCCTGTCCTGCAATGACATTGGGATGATCATAGGGCGGAATAAGCGTATAACCATGCTTTTGCGCCAGGCTGGCGGCAATCGCGGCGCGATCCTCCGTATAGCGATCGTATTGCACCACTTGAGCACCATAACCACGCGTGGCCGCCAGTTTGGCGGCGGGCGCATCCTGCGGCATGACAATCGTTGCCTTGACTTTGAGCAGGGACGCGGCCAGCGCCACGCCCTGAGCGTGATTGCCCGAAGAAAAGGCGATCACGCCTGCGCGCTGTTGCGCTCCGCTGAGTGAGGCAATGGCATTGAATGCACCGCGGAACTTGAATGCCCCGATCCGCTGAAAGTTTTCACATTTGAAATACAGGCTGGCATCCAGCTGCGCATCGATGGTGCGTGAACGCAAGACCGGTGTGCGGTGGGCATAGCCCTTGATTCGTTCCGACGCCGCCACAACGTCTTCATAGGTAGGCAAAGTCTGCATAATGCTCCTGTTTGAGAATCGTTCCACCGTGGGGCCGAAGACCTTGACGGTTTATGACAAGCTTCATATTCTACCCGGGATTGAACCGTTACAATGAATGCCATCTTCCGGCTAACAGAGAACCATTCATGTCCAGTCAGCAAAAATCAGTGGCCATTATCGGCGCAGGCATTGTCGGCCTGTGTACCGCGCACTCCCTTCAGAAAACAGGCTGGAAGGTGACCGTCTTTGATGCGCAGGATCCCGGTTCACAATGTTCCTTCGGCAACGCCGGCGCCCTGTCCGAAGGCTCCGTAGCCCCGCTGGCCATGCCCGGTGTGATCCGGCAGGCCGCATCCATGTTGCTCGATAACACCAGTGCCCTGCATGTACCATTCAACTACTGGCTTCCGTCCCTGCCGTGGTTTATGCGATTTATTGCCGCTTCGCGACCCGAGCGCGTCCAGCAAATAGCAGGGGCGCTTCATGGCCTGCTGAGCGGGTCGGTGCAACATCATCAGGAACTGGCGCAAGAAATCGGTTGCGCGCATCTGATCAAAACAACCGGACAATTGCATTTATATCCTGACCCGGCAAGCCGCGAGCAGGATCAGGCCTCCTGGCAACTCAAGAAAGCGTTCGGCCTGGAAATGCACGACGTGGATCGCGGCGCAATCGCAGAACTTGAACCGGCTGTCCACGAAAATTACCGCAGTGGCTGGTTCCTGCCCGATGAAGGCTGGGTCACCGATCCGTTCCAATACGCCCAGGCTCTTGCCCAATCCAACGCTCAAGCGGGCGTTGAATTTATCAATACAGCCGTCAGCACGTTGCACCGTCGTGATGAGCAATGGGTTTTGCATAACGGTCAGCAATCCTGGCAGGCAGATCAGGTGGTGATCTGTGCAGGCATGGGCTCGCGCGAACTGCTGGCGACGCTGAAGCAACCAGTCCCGCTGGAAAGCCAGCGCGGCTACCATGTACAGGCGCCCCACCCTGGCGTGAGCCTGTCACGCATCGTCGTGCTGGCGGACCGCAAGATTTTCATGAACCCCATGCAGGGCGCGTTGCGCATCGCCGGTACCGTGGAGTTCGGTGGCGCGAAACAGCCCATGAATACCAAGCGGGCGATGCTGCTTAAAGACCACGCACTGGCCGGCCTGGACGGCCTGAATCTGGACGGCTACACAACCTGGATGGGACACCGACCTTGCATGCCCGATTCGTTACCGGTAATCGGCCCCGTGACCGATCAACCCGGCCTGTGGTGCGGCTTCGGCCACGGCCATCTGGGATTGACCGGCTCGGTCAATACCGGCAGATTGCTGACCCGCGCCCTGAATGGACAAGCCGGGGCCGAAGAACTGGCGCCGTTTGCGCTGGATCGGTTTCAGTAAAAGGTGGACAAAACAGCGCGCGGAAAATCAAAAAACTACGCAGTCTACTAGTTACATAAAGAGCAAAAATATCGGATACTGGCAAACGACGGAAACATTCATGTTTATGAGCGCCAGATCCAATGTTAGATATCAAAGTCAAAGCAAAACCCGACTTTCTCAAATCTTTATCGACGTCCAATCCAATTGCCGCCATCGCGGAACTCATCTGGAATGGATTCGATGCAGGGGCACACCAGGTCAATGTTGTTTTGAAGCCGAATGAACTTGGTGGCCTTCACACGATCCATGTCATCGACGATGGTCACGGTATAGATTGGGTGCGCCTGGATGATTTGTTTGGCAGCCTGGGAGATTCCTGGAAAGCCAAATCTCACAGACCCAGCGGTCGAGCCCTGCACGGCAAAAACGGAAAGGGTCGGTTTAAAGCATTCTCTCTCGGAAACACAGTAGAGTGGGCAACAACCTTTCGGGATAATGGTAAATGCAAATCCTATTGCATAACTGGCACCGCGAGCCGGCTGACTGATTTCCAGGCAACCATGCCACAAGATGCCAGTCGGCCAAAAACCGGAACCACTGTGCTTATCTCCGACATTCAAAGCAGTTTTCCATCGCTACGCAATCACAGTACGTTGCTTGAAATGACAAAACTGTTCGCAGCATACCTGACTGAATATCCGGGCCTGGCGCTGACGTATGATGGCGAACGGGTTGATCCAAAATCCGTTCAAAAACATAAAGAGGACGCCCATCTTGGTGATGTCGAATTATCTGACGGAAAGCGAACGCCAGTCTCAATTTCAATCATCGAGTGGACCGTTCCCATCGAAAGAGTATTTCAGCTGTGCGACGGGTCGGGGGTATCACTGCATGAGATTGCAATTGGACCGCAAATCAAAGCGCCAGGGTACCATTTTACGGTTTATATAAAAACAGACTATTTCCGTGACCTTGACCAGCGCCATGGTTTGGTCCTGGCTGAATTAGATAATGACGTTGCGCAAATCCTTCGTGTCGTTAAAGACAAGGTCAAAGCACATTTCCGCTCTCGCGTGCTCCAGCATCGTAGCGAGACCATTCAACGCTGGAAGAGCGAAAATATCTATCCCTACGAAGATAAACCAGAGATTGGTACGTCTGAACAGATCGAACGGCAGGTTTTCGATATCCTGGCAGTCAACGTGGAAGACCATCTTCCGCTGTTTGAAGACGCGCCTGCCACGTCGAAAAAATTTACTTTTCGACTGCTTGCCCAAGCCATTCGCGAGAACCCTGAATCGGTTCGTCTCATTATGGACGAAGTGTTGAATCTCAAGGCAGACGAACAGGACGACTTGGCAAAACTACTTAGGCGCACAACCTTGTCGAAAATTATCTCTTCGGCAACGACTGTCGCTGATCGTCTCAATTTCATCGAAGCGTTAAGCGATCTGCTTTTCAACACCAAATCCAGAAAAAAATTGTTGGAACGAGATCAGCTTCATAAGGCGCTGGAAGGCGAGTCATGGATTTTCAAGGAAGACTTCAATCTTGCCGGGTCAGAGAAAACGCTGGAAGACGCGCTCGCACTTTACCTTCAGAAACTGGGCAAACGCAAGGACGACGAGGATCCCGTCATACGCGAAGGTGGCAGAAGTGGACGAATCGATCTGATGCTTGCCAGGGCAATCCAGCCGACTCAGGGGACACATGAGTATCTTGTCGTGGAACTCAAACGTCCCAGTCAGAAGATCAACTCAGAAGTACTGACACAAATCGAGAGTTATGCGATCGCTGTCGCAAAAGACGAACGCTTTCATCAGCAACGCACGAAATGGACATTCTGGGTCGTCGCTAACGAAATGGATGAATATGCACAGTTAAAAGCCCGGCAGAAAAACCGGCCGGAAGGCGTCGTCTTTGACCACGATGCCCTGAATATTACCGTATGGGCAAAATCCTGGTCTGAAATCCTGAACGACGCCAGAGCACGCCTGAGCTTTTTCAGTCAACAGCTGCATTATCAAGCGGATTCAAATAGCGAACTTGAATATCTGCGCAAAGCCCATTCCAAGTACATTCCCGACGAACTGGCCACTTGGGCAACATCAGATACGCCATCGCTCAAATCCGCCCTTTAAAATCCAGGCTTATTCATTCATCCGGATATTCTCCGCCTTAATGAGTTCGCCCCATTTTTTGGTGTCTTCTTCAATCAGGGTACCAAATTGCGCTGGCTCCAGATCGCCCGTATCGAGGCCAGAGGTTTGCACGTATTTCTGCACAGCCGGCGTCTTCATGACAGCGCGATAGGCCGTATTGAGCTCCTTTATTTTTTCTTCGGGTGTGCCAGTGGGAGCAAAAACGCCGTACCAGTTGATGGCATGCACATTTTTAATACCCAGTTCATCAAAGGTCGGCACATCGGGCAAGGCCGCTGAGCGTTTCTCCGAGGCGATCCCGATCGGCACAAGCGCACCCGTCTTGATATGCTGAACCAGGCCGGACACATCACCGAAAAAACCGTCCACTTGCCCACCAATCGTCGCCGTAATGGCCGGTGCCGCGCCACCAAAAGGCACGATCAATGTGTTGGCCTTTGTGGCAATGCGAAACTGGGCAATCGCCATATGCGGCATGCTGCCGACACCAGACGTCGACAAGGAAATGCCCTCAGGATTGGTCTTGGCCTTTTCAAGCAGCTCTTTCACACTTGTGATACCACTTTTCTTGGACACCACCAGCACTTCCGGCGTCGATACAAGCAAGGCGACAGGTTGCAGGTCTTTGGCTGGATCATAGATCAGCTTTTTATACAGTGACGGGTTGACGGCAATCGCACCTGTGGAGCTCAGAAAAAGCGTATTGCCATCGGGCTTGGCCCGCGTCACGGTACTGGCGGCGATAGCTCCATTGCCACCCGGTTTATTCTCGACCACGACCGGCGTTTTCAAATGACTTTCCAGTTCCTTGCCTGTCACCCTGGCAATCGTATCGCCCGGCCCACCGGCAGGAAAGGCAACGACCACGCTCACGGGCGCTGCAGCCAGAACCGGCTGAACGATGGCAAAAGATACCGCAGCGACCATGGGTATTGCAAGCTTGATATATTTTTTTCCGAATACGGACATGTCTTCCTCCTTGCGCCGTCAGGCGCCTGCAATTCCTTGCGTATTGACAAATAGTGAATAAACCGACGTACACGACGCCATGAAAAGCCGATTGCGATGCGGACCACCAAAGCACAGATTGGCGCATCGCTCAGGCAGGGCAATGCGTCCCAGTAAATCTCCTTGCTGACTGAATACACGCACGCCATCCAGTTCGGCCGAGCCCATTCCCCAGCCGCACCATAAATTGCCGTGGATATCGACGCGAAAACCATCCGGCGTCCCTTCCCCGGCATCAAACAAGACTCGTTGTGCGCTCAGTGATTTTCCGTTGCCGCTGACATCAAAGACCAGCAGATTGCGCGGACGCGCACGCGATTCAACAATATACAGTTGTGATTCGTCCGGAGAAAACGCCAGGCCGTTCGGTCCGTTCACCGTATCACTTACCAGCGTCACCTGCCCGCTATCAGGATCAATGCGATACACCCCGGCCGCCAGTTCCTGCTCTGCCTTTTCCCCCTGGTAATAGCCCACGATACCGAAAGGCGGGTCTGTGAACCAGATGGAACCGTCGGATTTGACAACGACATCATTGGGCGAATTCAATCGTTTCCCTTCGAAGCGATCGGCCAGCACCGTGATCCTGCCGTCATGTTCGGTACGGGTCACGCAACGCGCCAAATGCTCGCAACTGACCAGACGCCCCTGCCGATCACGGGTATTGCCGTTGGCGTAATTCGATGGTGTACGAAATGCGTGGCTCTGGCCGGTCAAGGGGTCCCAGCGCATAATGCGATTATTGGGTACGTCGCTCCACAGCAAACAATGATGATCGCCAAACCACACCGGTCCTTCGGCCCAGCGGCAGCCGCTGGCCACGCGCTCAACTGCTGCCAGCGGCAGGGTCAAGGCATGAAACCGCTCATCCAGCGCAATGACGGCGGGATCCGGATAACGGACAGGCTCGTCAGTCGCAGCGCGCACTCATGCCTCCATCCACAATGATTTCCGTACCGGTAATAAACCGGGCTTCATCTGACGCCAGAAACAGTGCGGCGTTGGCCGTATCAATGCCATTGCCCATGAACGGCAGCGGTATGCGGGACTGACGCTGTGCCAGCAGCGCATCCACGTCACCGCCTGCCCGCTGGCCGGCCAGACGGGTCTCGACCATGGGTGTGTGCATCTGACCTGGAATCACGGTATTGCAACGGATATTGCTTTTGGCATATTCGACCGCAACAACCCGCGACAACTGGATAATCCCCGCTTTGGCGCTGGCGTAGCCCACTTGCGCCGAACCGGTCCAGCGTATGCCCGACGTTGACGAAATATTCACAATGGCGCCTGCGCCCTGCTTTTGCATGGCGGGCAGCACATATTTGCAGCCCAGATAAACGCTTTTCAGATTGAAGTCGATCTGGCTGTCCCACGCCTGTTCGTCCAGCTCGACCGGTCCGCCCTTTCTGGAACCGCCCACATTATTGACCAGAATATCAACCCTGCCATAGGCGTCTTCGCAGGCCTGAACCATGTCGCACACCGCATCGGCCGAGGTCACATCGGCCGTCCAAGTACGGATCACCCCGTTAACCTCATTCACCCGGGCCACCGTTTCTGTCAGCGCGTCGGCGTTCATATCCACGGCGAAGACGCGCGCGCCTTCGCTCGCAAAGCGCCAGGCGATCGCGCGTCCATTACCCCATCCCGGACCGACGCTACCGGCGCCGGTCACGATAACGACTTTGTTTTCCAGGCGTTTCATGCTGTCTCTCATCCCTGTTATGGTTCAATCACAGTCATCATGCGCGAGACGCCGCAAATCATCAAGACCGCCTTTGCGACTTCTGATATTGAAAAAACGTATATCATTGCGGAATGGATCTAAAACAGCTGCAATATTTCATTGTGATTGCCGAGCAACGCAGCTTTTCGCGCGCGGCGGACATGCTCGACCTCTCCCAGCCATCCCTGAGCCGACAGATTCAATTACTTGAGACTGAACTGGGCCAGCACCTGCTGGTGCGTACCGGTCGCGGCGTGGAGCTGACCGAAGCCGGCGCCCGCCTGCTCGGCCATGCCAGAACCCTGCACCAATTAGCTACACAGGCCAAACAGGATTTAATGAATTTTCGGTCTGCCGCACCCGGCCGCGTGCGTCTGGGGATTCCGCCACGCATCGCGCGACGGCTCGCACCCAATATCATGCAGCAGTTCCGGGCGCAATTTCCCGCGTCTTCTATCACCATGGCCGAAGGCCTGAGTGCCCAGCTGCGCGACTGGCTGCTCAAAGACAAGGTCGATCTGGCCCTGCTTTACGAACCTGCACCCTCTTCTTTAATGCAGGTGGAGTCGCTGTACCGCGAAGATCTGGTCCTGGCCCACGCACACGCCAGCGGTCTGCGGTTGCCAGAGCAAATCCCGGTGGCCGATCTGGGCCAATATCCACTCGTGCTGCCCAGTGCGCCCAATACGATTCGAACCCTGGTCGAAGAGACCTGCCGGGAACACGGCGTGCAGTTGAATGTTGTCGCCGAAGTGGATGTGGTACAGACGATTGTGGAAACCCTGAGCTATTCGCACGAACAGGTATTCACCGTCATTCCCCGTTCGGCGCTCCGCGATATTCCCGGCCAGACCAATTTAAGCTGTGCGCCCATTGTTGAGCCGGTCATTCGCAATAATCTGACACTGGCCATCGCCACGGCTGCCGCCGAGTCCCGGCTGGTGCTGGCCGTTGCCCAGATCATTCGCGGCATTGATATGACATCCCATATGCGCTGACGGCGTTATTGTTGTTGCCTCTCTGGCATGCAAATGCCACTTTTCAGCTTGCTGATAGCTTGGACTACTAGAATGTTTCAGGTGAACCGACTCCTGCGCCGGCTCATGACTCGCTCATTTAACTGAAAACATCATCCATTGCATCCCTGGGAGAAGACAGACATGACCGATGACGACAAGTCCAATAAAAACCAAGCAACCGGCAGGCGCATGTTCCTGACCCGCTCTCTGGCGGCAGGCGGCGCGCTCTCCGCTCTGCCACTTGCCACACTGAATCCGGCCCAGGCGGCCGAACCGAATCCCGATTTTTCCACCCCCGTAGACAACCGCCCCTATACACCCACCTACTTCCAGGAAGCCGAAGTGGCCTTCCTGGAAGCGGCCTGTGGGCGGCTGATCCCGAAAGACGAAAACGGACCCGGTGCTGTCGAGGCCGGTGTGATCGAATATCTGGACAGGCAAATGGAATCAGGCTACGGACACGCTGCGACCTGGTATATGCAAGGTCCGTTTGCCGACGCCCCGCCGGAGTTTGGTTATCAATCCCGTCTGAAGCCCCGCGAAGTGTACAGGGCAGGGATCGCGGCAACCAACGACTATTGCAAACAGCATTTCGATGGGAAAGTCTTTGCTGAGCTGAACGACCTGCAAAAGGACGACATTCTCAAACAATTGGAAGCCGGAAAAATCACCTATGATCAGGTCAAGGCTGGCGATTTTTTCTCATTTTTGCTGAACCATACCCGTGAGGGTTTTCTGTCGGACCCCATTCATGGCGGCAATAAAGGAATGGTGGGCTGGAAACTGATCGGTTTTCCGGGCGCTCGCGCCGACTTTTATGACTGGGTAGGACGCAATGAGCAATATCCATTAGGCCCCGTCAGTATTTCCGGCGAGAGGGGTTGAGCATGGCTGACATCAAAAAAAAGAAAGTCGATGTCGTTGTCGTCGGCCTCGGCTGGACCGGCGCCCTGACCGCCATGGAACTGACCGGCGCGGGCCTGAATGTGGTCGCGCTGGAGCGAGGCGGCGATCGCGACACCAAACCCGACTTCAGCTACCCGCGTATTGCGGACGAACTGGAATATGCGTTGCGCTATCGTCTGTTCCAGGATTTTTCCAAGGAAACCTGTACCCTGCGCCACAGTCCGAGCGAGACGGCATTGCCCTATCGCGCCTATGGCGCGTTCCTGCCGGGCGATGGCGTGGGCGGCGCCGGCTCGCACTGGAACGGCATGCTTTACCGGTCATTGCCTGAAGAGCTGAATCTTCGTAGTTACGTCACGGAAAAATTCGGGGCATCACTCATTCCCGACGACATGACCATTCAGGATTATGGCGTCACGTATGAAGAACTCGAACCGTTCTACGATAAATTCGAAGCCATCTGCGGCACGTCCGGCGCGGCCGGCGTCATCAATGGCAAAGTCACCGGCAAGGGCAATCCGTTCGAAGGATCACGATCGGGCGACTACCCGCTGCCCCCGTTGAAAGATAATGTCGCGCAGCAATTGTTTGCCAAAGCCGCCAGCGAAGTCGGATACCACCCATACCCGGCACCGGCCGCGCACACATCGGAAGTGTATACCAACCCGTACGGCATGCAGATGGGGCCCTGTACATATTGCGGTTATTGCGAGCGCTTTGGTTGCTACAACTACTCAAAAGCCTCGCCCAATGTCTGTGTGATGCCTGCCCTGCGACTGCGCAAAAATTTCGAACTGCGCACGCACAGCCATGTGACCAAAGTCAATCTGGACGACACAAAAAAGAACGCAACCGGCGTCACTTACATCGACGCACAGGGTCGCACTGTCGAGCAACCTGCCGACCTGGTGGTCCTGTGTGCGTATCAGTTGCATAACGTTCGCCTGCTCATGCTCTCGGGTATTGGGGAGCAATATGATCCGGCCACAGGCAAAGGCACCGTCGGCAAGAACTATGCTTACCAGGTGGGCGCGGGCTACACGCTGTTTTATGACAGCAACACGCATATCAATCCTTTTATGGGGACCGGCGCGGCTGGCCAGGCGTTTGATGATCTGAACACCAATCAGCTTGATATGGGCAAGCTCGGTGCCATTGGCGGTTCGGTGGTACGACTGAATTTGACCGGTGGCCGTCCGATCGGACAAATGCATTTACCGCCCGGCGCACCCAAGTGGGGGTCGGGCTGGAAAAAAGCCATCAAGGACAATTACCTGACATCGGTCTCGTTTGGCATCAGCACCTCCAGCATGGCGTATCGCAACTGCTATCTTGACCTGGATCCGACCTACAAGGACGCCCATGGTTTGCCCTTGTTGCGCATGACGTTCAATCTGAACGACAACGACCTGAAAGTGGCGCAGGATGCGGTCAAACAGACCCGCAAGGTGGCGCAGGCCATGAATGCGAAACAGATTGTGGGCGCGGCCAAACCGTTGGGCTCAAAATTCGATCTGCGGCCTTATCAGTCCACTCATAACACCGGTGGTGCCATCATGGGAGAGCGACCGGATAATTCGGTGGTGAATAAATATTTGCAATCATGGGACGTCCCCAATGTCTTTGTCATGGGCGCCTGTGCATTTCCCCAAAACCGGGCCTATAACCCGACCGGCCCGCTGGCTGCGCTGACCTTGTGGTCGCTGCATCATATTACGACGCAGTATCTGAAAAACCCCGGCGCACTGCTACAGGCATAAAGGAAATGTGATGAAAAAAATACTCGTTTTTCTTGTCGCCATCATCGTGCTGGGTTTTATCGTTGTATTCGGCGCCGATTACCTGACACCTGCCAAGCCCGAGCTGGCCGACAGCGCGCCTGCCGATGCAGGCAATAAAGACCTGATTGCCAAAGGAGCCTATCTGGCGCGCATGGGCGACTGCGTCGCCTGTCACAGTGTACCCGACGGCAAACCCTTTGCGGGCGGACTGGCCATGGCCACGCCCATGGGTACCATTTACTCATCCAACATCACGCCCGATCGCCAGACCGGCATCGGCGCCTACAGCCTTCAGGCATTTGCCCGGGCGGTACGCGAAGGCCGACTGCCGGATGGTACGCATCTGTATCCGGCCATGCCCTATGCTTCGTACGCAAAAATCAGCGACGATGATATTCGCGCGCTTTATGCGTATTTCATGCAAGGAGTCGGACCCGTCAACCTGGCCAGCAAACCGGCAGAGATGCGTTTTCCGTTTGGCATACGCAAACTGATGTCGGTATGGAATCTGGCGTTCTATGATGCGTCGGACTTTGATGACAAGGCGTCCGAAAATGCACAGATTGCACGGGGCGCCTATCTGACCGAAGGGCTCGCGCATTGCGGCGCCTGCCATACGCCGCGCGGCTTTGGCCAGCAGGAAAAAGGGCTGACCGGGAAGGATCCCGATTTTCTGACGGGTGCCAGCGTAGAGGGCTGGACTGCCCCTGCCCTGCGCGCCAAGGACGGGCCGGGCGTGGGCACCTGGAGTGCCCAGGATATTGCCGATCTGCTGCTCTCCGGTCGCAGCGTGCATTCGGGCGTAACCGGCCCGATGACAGATGTCATCGCCAACAGCACGCAATATGCCAGCCGGGAAGATGCCATGGCGATGGCTGCCTATCTCAAATCCCTGCCTTCGGGCGCGACGAAAGATGCGGCTCCAAAATTTGTGGCCTCTGACCAGACGGCAAATGATCTGCGCAACGGCATCACCCGTACGCTGGGCGCGCGTCTTTACGTAGACAATTGCGCCGCCTGCCATCGCAGCAGCGGCTCCGGCGAAAAGAGCGCCTTCCCCGCATTAGCCGGCAATCCACTGGTTCTGGCAGACGACCCTTCCTCGCTGATTCATGTCATTCTGGCCGGAGCCACGCTGCCTTCGACCCAGGCCGCGCCTTCCGATCTGGGCATGCCGCACTTTGCCGGCCGGATGAACGACGACGAGACAGCCGAACTGGCCACGTTCGTGCGCTCGGCCTGGGGTAACAAAGCCGCGGCAGTCAATGCATCTCAAGTGGCGGCCGTGCGCAAGACACTGCCGGCTTCAATAACAAAACAGGTCGCAGAACAGGACCACAAGTGAAATAAAGGCCGGCCGGCTTCAGTTGACACTGAAGCGCCGCCGGCCCGTTCTGATTCCAGGTGCTTATCCGCGCATCGTCACGAACTCTTCAGCTGCCGTCGGATGAATCCCGATGGTGGCGTCAAAGTCCGCTTTGGTGGCGCCCATACGCACAGCAACGGCAAACCCCTGCACGATCTCGCCGGCATCATCCCCGGCCATATGCAGACCGACCACGCGATCGGTTTTCTGGTCCACAATCAGTTTCATCATCATTCTGGCGCTGCTGCCGCTGAGCGTATGTTTGAGCGGACGGAAGTCCGAACGATAGATGCGGACATCCCCAAAGCGCTCACGCGCTTCATGTTCGGTGCAGCCCACCGTGCCGATATTGGGATGTGTAAAGATCGCTGTCGGAATATTCTCATAACTCATGCGACGCTCACCCTTGCCGAACAGATGATCCACCAGCACCATGGCCTCGCCCAGCGCGACGGGGGTCAGCTGGATGCGATCGGTCACATCGCCCAGGGCGTGGATGGAAGGCACGGACGTGCGGTAGTTTTCGTCAATCTGAATGGCGCCGTTATGGTTGACCTGCACACCTGCTGCTTCCAGATTCAAACGCTGCACATTGGGCGCACGTCCGGTTGCATATAAGACCTGATCGGCCGGCAGCGTTGTACCATCGCTCAATTGCACTGACAGCTGCCCGCTCTCTTTGGCAATGGAGTCCACCCGCGTTTCAAAGTGAAAATGCACACCGGCCTTTTTCATTTCTTCTGCGGTAAAGGCGCAGATTTCTTCATCGAAACCACGCAGGATACGATCGCGGCGAATCACGATATGCACTTGTGCACCCAGCCCGTTGAAGATAGAGGCAAATTCACAGGCAATATAGCCGGCGCCCACAACGACCAGCCGCTTGGGGAACTGCGGCAGATCAAATATTTCATTCGAAGTAATCACATGCTCGCGCCCCGGAAATTCGGGCACGACAGGCCAGCCACCCGTGGCAATCAAAATATGCCTGGCGGTATAGGTTTTGCCATCATCCATTTTCACGGTGTTGGGTCCGGCAAGCGATGCCCAGCCAGACAGCAGCGTCGCACCTGCATTGGTAATCAGCGAATGGTAGATGCCATTGAGACGGGAAATTTCCTTCGCACGGTTGGTTTTCAGCATTGACCAGTCCAGCGCAGCCTCGCCCACCTGCCAGCCGAAGCCGCGTGCCTCTTCAAACGCCTCATGATAGTGCGCAGCGTAGCTGTAGAGTTTTTTGGGGATGCATCCGACATTGACACACGTGCCGCCCAGATCGGAGCCTTCGGCTACCGCCACCCGTGCGCCGGTCTGCGCGGCCATGCGCGAGGCACGAACACCGCCACTGCCGCCGCCGATTACAAAAAAATCATAGTCGAAACTTTCCATGCTGACTCCACCTTCAAAATGCGCAATATGATTGGACCGGACTGATTGTACCCTCACTGCCCGGGCAAGCGCAGCAAAACCCTGGATTCAGCATGTCTACGAGCTGCCGCAGTCGTATAATCATGGATTACGGAGATTGATATTTATGCCAGCGACTATTACACCCCTGCCCGCCCCCGCTTTCAGCCCCCCGGCGCCTCCAAACTGGCCCGTTCTGGGCGTCCTGGGCGGTATGGGGCCGCTGGCCGGTGCCACTTTCGCGGCCCGGCTGGTGCAATTGACCCCGGTCACCGCCGATCAGGCCCATATCCCTGTTCTATTGCGTAATGACCCCCGTATTCCCGATCGCAGTGCAAACAGGCTGTCAGACGGCCCGAGCCCCTTGCCGGCCATGATTGAAGGCATGCAGGATTTGCAGCGCTGGGGGGCAGACTGCGTTGTCATTCCGTGCAACACAGCTCATCTGTGGTTTGCACAACTGCGAGACAGCGTCAGCGTTCCGGTGCTGCATATTGTCGACTCAGTCATTCAGGATCTGCAGCGTAACGGCATTCATGATGGTCCGGTAGGCGTCATGGGAACGCCAGCCACCATCCAACTGGGACTGTATCAGGATGCATTGCGTGCAGCCGGCTACGAACCGCTGACCGACCCGGACAATGTCATTCGTGATTTATCCATGCAGTCGATTGCCGCCGTCAAATCCAATCAGGATGCACTGGCCTTTGCCCCCGCCGCCGAGGCCGTCGGCCGCCTGACCGATCTGGGCGCGCGCGCTGTCATTCTGGGTTGTACCGAGCTGCCGCTGGCCATCCCGCCTGTGCGCCGCAACGAGTTTTCAGTTGTCATATCCGATTCGATCGATGCATTGGCGCGCGCGGTGCTGGATGCATTCTCGCGCCCCGCGTCCGCAAGCCAGGCCGCAGGCTGAGTGAGCCGCAACAAAAACGGAGTGTTCATGCCAGAGCCGCACGCAGTGATTGATCATATCGTCGTGACCGCAAGTGATCTTGATACCGGTGTCGCTTTTGTGCGTGAGCGCCTGGGCATCGAGCCCGGCCCGGGCGGCGCGCATCCGGCCATGGGGACACACAACCGCCTCTTGCGTTGCGGGCCCGATTGTTATCTGGAAGTGATTGCCGTGAACCCGCAAGCCGTACATCCTGCGCAACCGCGCTGGTTCGGACTGGATCAAAGGGAACCGGACAGTGCACCATCCCTGTCGGCCTGGGTCGTGCGCAGCACAGATATCCATACACAGGCAGCAGCCAGCGCTGAACCACTGGGACCAGTCACGCCGATGCAACGCGGCCATCTGGACTGGCTGATTACGATTCCCGCAAGCGGCGTTGCGCCGCTGGACGGTCTGGCGCCCGCGCTGATCGAATGGCAGACGCCCGAACGGCCTGTGCTGAACATGCCGGATCACGGACTGGCGCTGGAGGCACTGCATATTTATCATCCCCAGCCACAACGTCTGTTAACACTGGCCGCCAGCCTGAATTTGCATGCACCGCTGTCTGTCTTTCCCAGCACACCCGACAGGCCCGCCGGTCTGCGGGCACTGATCAGAACGCCACAGGGCTTGTGCGAACTGGGCTAATGGCTGAATAGAACGCACGTGCATTATGATCGTAGCGCCCAGCGAGACAGTTAAAACCCCTTAGCGCAGCGCCGCCGACATGGTTGAAAACACATTCAGCGTACGAATGACATTTTCCATCGAGGCCGCCCGAAATGACAATGTGACGCCATCTACCCTCTCGGTTCCCGGCAGAATGCAAAACATATCGGCCTGGGCGGGCGAGTTGGTTTGCAGGCGACATTCGTAGGGCGCCTCAATGACAAATGGCGTCATGCTGCGCGCGATCGCGTTTTGCACGGCCTTATGCATGCCCTGACGAATACCTTCACAAGCCGCCTCGGGCGTCAGCGTCGCAGCACTGCTATGACCCATGGCGCGCTTGGTTTGCACCCAGACAGCGCCATCAAAAAAACCGGTATTCTCTTCAATAAACACCTGATCACCACTGCCGAAGATCACCGGCACGCCGGCTTCGCCTGCCAGTGCGCCATACAGGCCCGGCTCACCCAGCTCCAGATCATTGACCAGGACGCGGGCAAAGGCAGAACTGTTGATCGTATGTGCCAGCACGCCCCGTCCCTGGGCACGGGAATGATGCCCGACCAGCGCAACCGCATCAACATCAAACTCCAGGCCGGCCATCATGCTGTATACCCGCGGCTTGCCGGTAATCAGCGTGGCGCGCGCGTCAATGCCTGTTGCAATGATATTGCGAAACCCGCCATGCGAATCATTGACGTAGACCTCGGTAGCGCCGCCCTCGAATGCCCCCACGACAGCCGCATTAGCCTCGGCAGTCATCCATTGCCGTGCCCGTTCATATTCCACATTCCCCGCCCGCACCTGCTGCACGTCAACGACGCCGGCGACGCCTTCAATATCGGTTGAGATCAACACTTTCATTTTGCTGTTTCCTTGCGCCCCCTGAACAAAACGGGAACATTGCAACTGTAATAATGCCTGATGACGAGCAGCACCGGCTCGTCCAGCAGACGCGGTTCAATCCTGCAGCCAGTCCGTCACCGGCAGACGGGTATGCCCGTCACGTCCTGTCACGGCCGTGGCTGCCCAGAGTGCGTTGATAATAGCCTGCTCGGTCGCTTCGGCTACCGCATCAAAGAGCGGATCCAATTGCTGTTCGTGCAATGGCCAAACTTGCGTTTGTTCGTGTCCCAGTTCCTGCCCAACACGCATGCCCGTTGAAAACGCAATGGCAATATCACCGCTGCCATGCCCGAAACTGGAACCCGTGCGACCCAGTCCGGCGGCCGCACGCATGCTCAGGCGCCGCAATTGTCGCGCATCCAGCGGCGCGTCGGTTGCCAGCAGGATGATGATTGATCCCTTGTCGGGTTCATTGACCGTCTCATTTGCATATGCCGGAACCGCAACACGCGCCATACGTTGCTTGATCGACTGACCCAGCAGTTCGCCGTTGACACGCAAATTGCGCAGCTTGCCGAAATTGGACAAGACCAGTGCGCCCACAATATAGTCGGGTGCAGTACCCGCCAGCCCCCCCTCTTGCCGGGCAAGACGCGATGCGCTGCCGATGCCGCCTTTCAAGCCAAAGCAGCTCATACCACGTCCCGCACCGACCGAGCCCTGTTCAAACGTCACGGCAGCTTGCGCGCAGGCATCGACATAATCTGTCTCGGTCACGGCCATGGCCTGAATGTCATTCAGGTAGCCATCATTGCATTCGAGTACCAACGGATTCACGGTGCTCCATTCACGTCCGATCTTTGGATTGGCGGCAATGGCCTGGCGTATCTGCGCCTGCGCAACGATCGGCACCGCAAAGGTGTTGGTCAGGGCAATGGGCGTTTCAATCGTGCCCAGTTCCTGCAACTGCAACAGGCCCAGGCTTTTGCCGAACCCGTTGATAACCGCAGCGCCCGCCGGTACCTTGTTGCAGAACAGATCATCGGCATGCGGATACACCACGGTTACACCGGTCTGCACACCGGCTTGCGCGCGGGTGGTGTGACCTACCCGCACACCCGCTACATCAGTAATACGGTTATGCGGCCCGGCGGGCAAAATACCGACCACCGGCGCAGGTGGCATCTCGCCCCCGGCCACGTTCGACGGCTGGGATTTCGTTTCGGATTGAGTCATTGTTTTTTTCCTGCAACGCCGGCACGGGCCGGCGCGATTCTACTTCGGCTTTACTGCCTGTCAATTTTGGGGTCCAGTGCATCACGCAAGCCATCGCCCAGCAGATTGAAAGCCAGTACCGTCAAAAAGATGGCCAGAGACGGAAAGATTGCAACGTGCGGCGCCAGCACCATATCGGAGCGGGCTTCGTTCAGCATGGCGCCCCACTCTGGCGTAGGCGGTTGGGCACCCAGGCCGATAAACGACAGCGAAGCGGCCGTGATAATCGAGGTCCCGATACGCATCGTGCCATACACCAGAATGGGTGAAATGGTGCCGGGCAGTATATGCTTGAAGAGAATCGTGAAATCCGATGCGCCGATACTGCGCACCGCCTCGATATAGGTCATGTTCTTCAAGGACAGGGTATTGCCACGGACCAGCCTGGCGAAGGCCGGGATACTGAAGACAGCCACGGCAATGACCACGTTCACCATACTGGGGCCGAGCACGGCGATCACGCCGATGGCCAGCAGGATTCCGGGGAAGGCCAGCAACACATCTGAAATACGCATCACGATGCGTTCCCACCAGCCTTCGTAATAGCCTGCGAGCAAACCGAGCACAGTGCCGACAATCGCACCCAGCGCGACAGAGATAAAACCAGCGGCCAGGGAAATGCGCGTACCCATCACAATGCGACTGAAGATATCGCGTCCCAGCGAATCGACGCCCAGCCAGTGCAGGGTCGACGGCGCCTGATTGATCCGGTCATAGTCGAAATACTCTTCGGGATCAAACGGCACGATCCACGGTGCCAGGATCGCGATAATGACAAGTGCAAGAATAAACAGCGCCGCCACGACAGCCAAATGCTGCTTGCGGAACTTGCGGATAAATTCCGTCATCGGGGTGCGGATGCGCTCCCGTTTTGGCGGTAAGGATTCAATTGGAGAAGAAGTAACTTGCGTCATGTCGGTCCCGTTAGCGATAACGGATAGTCGGATTGATGACGCCATACAGCACATCAACAATCATATTGATCAAAATGAATTCAAACGAGAACAGCAAAACCAGTCCCTGAATGACGGGGTAATCGCGCGCAGTCACGGCATCAACCAGCAGCGTACCCATTCCCGGCCAGCCGAACACGGTTTCCACCACAATTGAACCACCCAGCAGAAAGCCAAACTGCAGCCCCATCATGGTAACCACAGGAATCAGGGCGTTGCGCAAGGTGTGTTTGATAATCACGACTTTTTCTGACAGGCCTTTAGCGCGAGCCGTCCGCACAAAGTCTTCCTGAATGACCTCAACAAAAGAGGCCCGGGTAAAGCGCGCCATGATAGCCGCGACCGCTGCACCCAGTGTAATGGAAGGCAGAATATAGTGCTGCCAGCTGGTGGCGCCAACCGATGGCAGCCAGCCCAGATTGACGGCAAATATCTGTATCAGAATCATACCCAGCGCAAAGGGAGGAAAGGAAATGCCCGACACCGCCAGCGTCATAAACAGACGGTCGGGCCAGCGATTGCGCCAGACAGCAGAGACCACGCCGATGACCAGGCCAAAAATCACAGACCAGACCATACTGGTGAGCGTCAGAATCAGCGTAGGCATGAAGCGCGCGCCGATTTCGGACAGCACCGGCCGCTTGGTGCGCAGCGATGTGCCCAGGTCACCCTGGCTCAGATTAAGCAAATAATGACCGAACTGCTGCGGCAGCGGCAAATCCAGGCCCAGTTCCTTGCGGATATTCTGAACGGTTTCGGCATCGGCCTCGGGGCCGGCGGCCAGCCTGGCGGGGTCGCCCGGCAGCATATGTACAAACAGAAAGACCACCACGCACACCAGAATCAGCGTGGGGATCATTCCGATAATCCGTTTGACCAGATAGGAAAACATCTTAGCGTCCATTAGTCCGCGGCACCCACAAGCGCCGCGGCGATTTCAATTGCAATGACACTGCGAATGCAGTGGCGGATCAGTCTTTCAGGCTGACATCCTTGAAGTAATACGACGCGTCGGGCATGACTTCGAAACCATCCAGTTTCTTGCTGCGGGCCGCGACCGTATCAGCGGTATTCAGAAACACCCAGGGAGCGTCTTTGTAGATATGTTCCTGGGCGTCTTTATACAGCCGGCTTTTCTCGGTCTTGTCGGTTGTCTTCAAGGCATCGGCCAGGTCCTTGTCGACCTGATCATTTTTGTAATAGGAAAAATTGCCGAAGGTCGGAGGCCAGGCATCGCCCGCCAGCAAGGGACTCAGCGCCCAGTTCGCTTCACCGGTGGAAGCGGACCAGCCGATATAGTACATGCGCACCTTGGCATCTTTGGGGTTTTGCACAGTTTCAACCCGCTGTACGCGCTGACCGGCCTCCAGTGCCTCGACCGAAACTTTCACGCCGACCTGACGCAGCTGCTGCTGGATGAACTGGATTGCCTTGACAGAGGTTCCATCGTTATAGGCACTCCACAGCGTCGTTTCAAACCCCTGTGGATAGCCGGCTTCGGCCAGCAATTCACGGGCTTTTTTCGGATCATAGGGCCACGGTTTCATCTTCTGCGAAAACTCGACCTTGCCCGGCACCACGCCCTCGGCCACGCGCGCAAAGCCATTGAAGACCACTTTATTGAGGGCTTCCTTGTTGATCGCGTAGTTCATGGCTTCACGCACTTTCGGATTATCGAAAGGCTTGACCAGATTATTCATGGCGATATAACGCGCAATGATGGACGGTTTGGCAATGACATCGACCTTGTCATTTTTCTTCAATATCGCTGCCTGCTCGTACGGGATCGGATAGGTAAACTGCGCTTCGCCAGTCTGCATGACAGCAGCACGGGTATTGTTGTCGGTCACTACACGAAAATTGATCGTATCCACTTTGGCGATATGATCCTTGTCCCAATAGCCATCGAATTTTTTCATCTTCACGTTCTGGCCGGGATTCCATTCCACAAACGTGTACTGACCAGTTCCGGTCGGATGCAGATTGATATTCTTGCCATATTTTTTCAGGGCGGCAGGAGAAATGATCATGGCAGACGGGTGGGCCAGATTATTGATGAAGGCTGAAAACGGTGCCTTCAGTGTCACTTTAACGGTAGATGGATCAATCACTTCTACTTTATCGATATTCTTGAACTGGTTATAGCGACCCAGCGCGTTGCTGCGATCAAGAACCCGTTCAAAATTGACCTTGACGGCGTCGGCATTAAAGTCGGTGCCATCATGGAATTTGACGCCTTCACGCAGTTTGAAGGTATAGGTCAACCCGTCTTCGCTGACCTCATAACCCGTCGCCAGCAACGGATGAATTTTGAAATCCATATCAAAACCGAACAGCCCTTCATACCAGCCTTTGCCGACTGCCTGAGACTGCGTGGAATTGGTGTTGTATGGATCAAGCGAGTCGAATCCGTAAGGGACCGCCACGGTCACGTCTTTGGCAGCCAGTGCGCTCTGGCCGAAAGCCAGGCCAGCCATCAGGACCGGTGCCAGCATGGTTTTGCGTAGGTGATACGATTTCATCAAGAGTCTCCCTGATATGGGTAATGAGCAAATGCTTTTCTGCCGACATGGCAGAAAAATCAATAAACGCCTACCGAATGGCGGGCGACAAAATGGTCGGTTCCGACCTGTTCTAGCGGCAACACCGTCGGCTCGTCGCCCACAGCCCTTACCGGACTGGGTATATCACCAGCCATCAGTGTCGACAGTTGATGACGACGCTGCGGATCGGCAATGGGAACGGCGGCCATGAGCTTTTTGGTGTAAGGGTGTTGCGGGTTTTCAAAAATCTCGCGACGTGAACCCAGCTCAACAATCTGCCCAAGATACATGACCGCCACGCGGTGGCTGATGCGTTCGACAACGGCCATGTCATGTGAAATAAACAGATAGGAAATGCCAAATTCTTTCTGCAGATCCATGAGCAGATTGACGATCTGCGCCTGAATCGATACATCCAGCGCCGACACCGATTCGTCGGCGATCACCACTTTCGGATTCAGCGCCAGTGCACGTGCGATGCAGATCCGCTGGCGCTGTCCGCCGGAAAACTCATGCGGATACCGTTGTGCCATGGACGCGGGCAAGCCGACCTTTTCAAGCAGCCACTCGACCCGCTCCAGGGCCTGGCGGCCACTGGCCACGCGGTGAATGAGCAATGGTTCCATAATGGAATAGCCGACAGTCTGGCGCGGATCCAGTGAGGCATACGGATCCTGGAAAATAAACTGGATATCGCGTCGCACGGCCTGCATCTCGTGAGTATTGAGCTGGCTGATATCGCGTCCCTGGAACAGAATCTGTCCCGACTGCGCTTCGATCAGACGCAATAACGAACGGCCGGTGGTCGATTTGCCGCAACCGGATTCTCCGACCAGGGCCAGGGTTTCTGCCGGATGCAGATCAAAGCTGACTTTTTCGACGGCATGAACGCGTTTGACCACGCGATTGAAGATACCGCTGGTCACATCAAACCGCGTGACCAGATCTTTCACCTGCAAGATAGGGCCAGACTCGCGGTCAGGCACCAGCGCCACCGGTTCATGCGATGCCACGGACTCGTCGGTGCGCGCCTGCTGCAGCGACAGCAGATCGAAATGGGCCGGCAGTGACGTCCCATTCATGGAGCCCAAACGCGGCACAGCCGACAGCAACGCTTTTGTGTAGGGATGCTGTGGCTGATGAAAAATGGCTTCGGCGTTGTTCTGTTCAACCTTGTTGCCCTTGAACATGACAAGAACCCGATCAGCCACTTCAGCAACCACACCCATGTCATGTGTGATAAAAATCACGCCCATTTTCATTTCTTTCTGCAGCTCGCGTATCAGTTGCAGAATCTGCGCCTGGATCGTCACATCCAGCGCGGTGGTCGGCTCGTCGGCAATCAGCAGCGCCGGTTTACAGGCCAGGGCCATGGCGATCATCACACGCTGACGCATCCCGCCGGATAATTGATGCGGAAACCGGGACAGAACGGCGCGTGCTTCGGGGATACGAACCTGTTCCAGCATGCGCAAGGCTTCGGCCCGGGCCTGCTGCTGACTCAAGCCCTGATGCAGGCGAATGGATTCGGCGATCTGGTCGCCTACACTGAACACCGGGTTCAGCGAGGTCATGGGTTCCTGAAAAATCATGGCCATGTCGGCGCCGCGAATGGCGCGCAACTGGGGACCGGCCAGACGGGCCATATCCACGACCTGTCCCTGGCGCCGGCGAAACAGCATCTGACCATCGGTAATCCGCCCGCCACCGTGTTCGACCAGGCGCATCAGCGAGAGCGACGTGACGGATTTTCCAGAACCGGACTCGCCGACAATGGCCAGCGTTTCGCCCTGACCCACCGTAAAAGACAGATCCTGTACGGCCTGGACGGTTCTTTCCGAGCCGACAAAACTGACGCTCAGATTGCGTACATCCAGAACGGTGCCTGATGCCATCTGAGCGGTAGTCGCGACCGGTTCGTCGCCGTTATGTTGATTCATGACATTTGTGTTCACTTACTGATTCTCCCTATCGCAGCCAAAACCTGAGGGTCTGGCTCAGCGATAAATTCCCGTCACCGGCGCTTCCCCGACCCGCGCGTAACCCCGGTACATTCCTTCCGAATTGAACGGCAGAACGACATTGCCGGCCGCATCAATGGCGATCAAGCCGCCGACCCCGCCGATAGCCGGCAGCGTATCAAAAACGACCTGGTCAGCCGCCTGCGTCAGGCTGGCGCCGGCATATTGCATTTGTGCTGCCACGTCATATGCAGCCACGCTGCGGATAAACATCTCGCCCGTGCCCGTGCAGGAAACGGCGCAGCTGCGGTTGCTGGCATAGCACCCGGCACCGATGATGGGCGAATCACCGATACGGCCTGGCTGTTTATTGGTCATGCCACCGGTAGATGTTGCGGCAGCCAGATTGCCGGACTGATCCAGCGCCACCGCCCCCACCGTACCCAGTTTTTTATCTTCGTCCAGCGGTGCTGCGTCCTCTTTCGAAGCGTGTCGGGCCGCATCATGGTCCAGTACAAAACTGGCGGCACCATCGGCACGTACCCGGTCCAGCTGTGCACGACGCTCCGGGGTGCTGAAGTAATCAGGAGCGACCATCTCCAGTCCGGCCGCGGCCGCCAGCGCTTCTGCCGGCTTGCCGCAGAAAAAGACATGCTCGCTCTTTTCCATCACTGCCCGCGCGGCCAGGACCGGATTGCGAACGGTTGCAATCGAGGCGACCGAGCCGCAAGCCAGCGTCGCGCCATCCATAATGGCGGCATCCATTTCATGTGTTTCTGCACTGGTAAAGACCGATCCATATCCCGCATTGAACAGCGGGCAATCTTCAAGCAGGCGAACTGCCAGGGTCACTGCATCCAGTGCCGATCCACCCTGTGCCAACAACGCACTACCCTGGACCAGAATGTCGTTCAGCGCTGCCTGGTAGGCCGCTTCCTGCTGCGGTGTGATCGTTTCGCGCGACAGTGCGCCCGCTCCGCCGTGAATAGCGATAATGGCAGTCGTCATGCCGATGTTTCTCCGTGAATAAGCCAGGGGGTAATGGTTTCTGCCACTTCTGTGGCAAGCTCTACCGAAAAAGGTGAGCGGTAATCCAGTGCAGCCATCAGGGCGTCAATCAGCGCCAGCGCCACTGGGTCGCTGTTGCTGCAATACTGGGTATCGGTTGATGCATACAAAATGCAATCGCACGCCGGCACAATAGGCGCGGTGGCCTTGTCGGTCAATCCGAGGACGCGCGCGCCGAGTTCGTGCGCGCGTTGCGCGATTTTGACGGTGTCAGCCAGGTAACGGGGAAAGGTGAGCGCAATGATCAGATCGTCTTTATTGACCCGCGCCAGTCGGCGGGCGGCATTGGTCACGCCACCCGGCCCGGCCAGGCTGATTACCATATCGTTATGCGCCATCAGGCGTCGTTCCAGCAGGCCGGCAAGGTAACCGCTGGTACCCAGGCCCAGCACGAAAATCCGCCTTGCCGCCAGAATCATGTTCACTGCGGTATCACAGGTTTCGGCGTTCAGGTTCAGGCGTGTTTTTTCCAGGTTGCGCTGGCCTTCGATCAGCACATTGGCCATGATTTCCTGATTGGTCGCAGGAAAAGACTGTTCTTTCTTCAATCGATTGACCGATTCCAGCACGCCTTCAAATCCCTTGATGATATTTTGCCGAAACTGCGCGTAACCCGGGTAACCCAGGGCCCGTGCGAAGCGGTTGGCGCTGGCGCTGGAGACGCCCGCTGCCTGCGCAAACTCGTCAATCGACATAATGGCGACTTTGAACGGGTGCTCAAGCACATAGGTCGCCAACAAACGCTGAGGTTTGGTCAGCTCGGGCAAACGACTGGCCAGCGCGCGGGTAAAGTCCGTTTCGATCATGGTAAAAGGAGCGAGCGCTCACGGTAGAGAAAACGTCTGAAGTATGTAAATAAACTTACTATTTTTGTTTTCTGTGAAAATTAAATTACATTTATTTGCTTTATACCATCTTTTCGGACTCGTTGCGCGAAGAACCGGCCTTTCTGCCAGCAGTTTTTCACTGCCCCCCTTATATCTGACGTTCATAAACATATGATATTGATCATGGATAAATGCACGTGATTGCACACCCCTGCCCAGCACTTGCCGGTTTGTACGGACCGGTTGTGTTAAAAATAAGGCAATCCCTGCCGCGCCTTGCTGTGCGGCTTTACCCGTCTCCGTCAATTTTTCAAATGTGATACGACAATGACCTCACCCGCCCTGTTCACGCCCTTTTCCCTGGGCCAGCTTCAACTTAAGAATCGCATTATTGTGCCGCCCATGTGCCAGTACTCGGCCATTGACGGGCACATGCAGCCCTGGCACTTGATGCACCTGGGGTCACTGGCCGTTTCGGGCTCGGCCCTGGTCTTTATCGAAGCCACTGCTGTGGAGCCTGCAGGCCGGATCTCTCCGGCAGATGTGGGCTTGTGGGACGATGCCACTCAAGACGCAATCGCCCGAACCTTGCGCGACATCCGCAGTTTTTCCGATACGCCGTTCGCCATCCAGCTGGCCCATGCCGGCCGCAAGGCGTCTTGCGCCCAGCCGTGGTTTGGCGGCGGGCAACTGCCGCTGGACCAGGGCGGCTGGGACACGTTTGGCCCCTCGCCCGTGCCGTTTGCCCCTCAGGACCGGCCGCCTCAGGCACTGGACGCCGAGGGGCTGGAGCGGATTATCGCGGCGTTTGTACAGGCTGCCCGACGCAGTGTCGACTTGGGTATAGACGCTATCGAGCTGCATGGCGCTCATGGCTATCTCCTGCATGAGTTTTTATCCCCGCTGTCCAATCAGCGTACAGATGAGTACGGCGGCTCCCTGGAAAACCGCATGCGTTTCCCACTGGCGGTGTTCAAGGCCGTCCAGGCCGAAGTGGCTGGCAAAGTGCCGGTGGGCATGCGGATTTCGGCCAGCGATTGGGTTGAGGGCGGCTGGGATGTCGAACAGAGCATTCGATTCACCCAGGAACTGGCCAGCCTGGGCGCAGCCTTTATCCACGTGTCTTCTGGCGGCCTTTCGCAGGCCCAGCAGATTACCAATGAACCGGGTTATCAGTTGCCTTTTGCCCAGGCGATCAAAAACGCCGTCGACATCCCGGTGATTGGGGTCGGTTTGATTACCGACCCGCAATTTGCCGAATCGGTCGTGGCGTCGGGCCAGGCTGACCTGGTAGGCGTTGCCCGCGGCATGCTTTACGATGCGCGCTGGCCCTGGCATGCCGCCGCCGAGCTGGGCACCAGCATTGATGCTTCGCCACAGTTTTGGCGCAGCCAGCCTTCCCGGCTGAAAACACTGTTCACAAAAAACATGAGCTAATTATCTTAACCTGTTGTTTTTATGTAATATATAGCTGAAAATTTCACCAAAACACAGGCCAGCCCTTTTCCCCAGGGCATGAAATTGCGATACTGGAGACCAAACGCAATTTTTCCCCCGGGGTAAGGCATGCATCGTTCCCTTAAGTATATGGCAGCTATTGGCGCCACCAGCCTGCTGCTGGCGGGCTGCGCCAGCCGTGGCCCCGTGGCAAAGGTGCCCGCCTCCTACTCCAGTCCGTCCATCTCCGAAACCTACCGGGACCCGGTGCTGGAACGGGCGCTGACGCTGACCGGTACCCCCTATCGCTACGGCGGCTCAACGCCGGACGGCATGGACTGCAGCGGGTTTGTCAGCTACGTCTTTAATGAATCGGCGGGCTTTCGTTTTCCGCACAACACGGCCATGATTGCCAAACTGTCCAAACCCATTTCCAGATCCGATCTGAAAGCGGGTGATTTCGTGTTCTTCAATACCTTCAAACCCTATTCGCACATGGGAATCTATATCGGCAACAACGAGTTCGTCCACGCGCCGTCGAGCCGCAACAATGGCAAGGTTCGGGTGGACTCGCTGGACAGTCGGTATTTTGCCGAACGCTTCGAGGACGCACGCACGGCGTTCCAGTAATACCGCGCGCCGCCCTTTCGGATCAGGCCGGCAGCGCCTGTCCGGCCTGGAACTCTTCTTCATGCAGCCACGCTGCGTGTTTGGGTGCCCGCTTGGTCTGGCTCCATTCCTCCAGCATCTCCCATTTGACCTCATCCAGTTTCCGGTTCATTTCCGGCGTGGTCGTGGGCGCGGCCAGTTCCACACGATGACCGTTGGGATCCCGGAAATAAATGGACTTGAACAGGACATGATTGGTGACCCCCACCACATCAATGCCTTTGGCCTGCAATTGTGCCTTGGTGCGTTCCAGCACCTCGACGCTGGGCACTTCAAAAGCAATATGCTGAACCCAGTCCGGCGTGTTGGGATCAACCCCCATCTCGGGTGAGTTGGGCAATTCAAAAAATGCCAGAATATTGCCGTGACCGGCATCGATAAACACATGCATATAGGGATCGTTCGCCTTGGTGGAAGGCACCCGGTCTTCGGCAATGGCCAGAACGAAATCCATGCCCAGGTTTTCCTTGTACCAGAGTACGGTTTCTTTTGCGTCTTTGCAGCGATACGCTACGTGATGTATTTTTTGAATCTCCATGTCTTTCCTCTTTGTGTTGAAGGTCGCGTGCTAACCTGATTCGCGTTCCAGATGAAGTGGATCACCGCCGTCTGGCACACAACAAGATTTAATAGTAACAACAGTTACTATTAAATGAGATTTTTCTTTGCGCGTCAATACAATATTCCTTAAATTTATTGAATATAGGGATTTTTATGATTATTTTTATATTGAAAAAAATGCCACTATAAAAATATCATTTGTTACTAATAACGCTTTGACCGAATCCATTATGATTGATCTGAATGCTTTTTTACCCTATCAGTTTTCCCAACTGGCCGATGTCGTGAGCCATTCGGTCGCAACGGTTTACGAGACGCGACTGGGCATTACGCGAGATGACTGGCGCGTATTGGTGGCGGTGAATCAGGAGCGCCATATGCGCGCAGCCGATATTGTCCTGCACACGACACTCGATAAGATGCAGGTGAGCCGGGCCATTGCCCGGCTTGAAAACAAGGGGTTTATTTCGCGCACGGCAGACAGTCAGGACAAACGACAGCACGTGCTGATTGTGACTGCTGCCGGCCAGGCGGCATACAAAGAAGTGTCACCGCTCATGGTGGCCCGCAACGACTATCTGCTGCAGGACCTGACGCCGGCCCAGCACCAGGTGCTGCAAAAAAGCCTGGGCCAGATTCTGCAACGTGCCCAGGAACTAGTCGCCCGCGGCTAACAGGCAAAACAGGCGGGCACGACAGACAGGCGCAACGAGTGCAGTCACATCGCCCCCCTGCGGCGCACCGGCTTCCTGGCGCACCCAGGGGGAGTCAGGGCACGCAGGATTAACGGGCGTCCCGCTTGCCCCGGTTGTTACTCTGCACGACGTGTTCGCCCTGCTCGTAGACCACATTGGAGCGCCCCACAATCAGCGGATCAATCTTGCCGATATTGGCCGGGTCTTTGTTGGTGTAGTTAAATTGCTGCAGAACATAGCGCATGGCGTTAAGGCGAGCCCGTTTTTTACAATTGGACTTGACCACCATCCACGGCGCATCGCTGGTGTCGGTATGAAAGAACATCGCTTCCTTGGCACGCGTGTAATCGTCCCATTTATCTAAAGAAGCCATATCAATAGGCGACAGCTTCCACTGCTTGAGCGGATGGTGCTGGCGCTCTTTGAAACGGCGCTTCTGCTCACCCTGGCTGACCGAAAACCAGAACTTGATGACTGTGATGCCACTGCGCACCAGATTGCGCTCGAACTCGGGCGCCTGGCGCATGAATTCCCAATACTCGGCATCGGTGCAAAATCCCATCACGCGTTCTACCCCGGCGCGGTTGTACCAGGAACGATCAAACAGCACCATTTCACCGCTGGTGGGCAGATGCTCGACATAACGCTGGAAATACCACTGTCCCAATTCGGTTTCCGTGGGTTTTTGCAAGGCGACCACGCGCGCGGTACGTGGATTCAGGTGCTCCATGAAGCGCTTGATGGTTCCGCCCTTGCCGGCGGCATCGCGGCCTTCAAAGACAATCACCACGCGCTGACCGGTTTCCTTAACCCAGGACTGCAGTTTGAGCAGTTCGACCTGCAAATCGTATTTCTGGAATTCGTAATTGCGGCGCGACATCAGGTATTTGTACGGATAACCGCCGTCCTGCCAGCTCTCATTGAGTTCGTTGTCGGGATCGGTATCGGACGCCCTGTTATTGTCTGCGCGAATCTTTTCATCGCGCAGCAGCTTGAGCAGTTCGCCGCGATCATCGGCCGATATGCCTTCAAGCAACAATCGCGCCCGCTCACGGCGACCGGCTTTGTCGGTTCCCACGACATCTGCCGCAAAGGCGGCAGCATCGGCGTCCACACGTGACCGCAAGCTGTCGGTCGCCGTATTGTCCCGGGTCTGCCCCTCGTTCAGGCCATACAGGGTGTCGCCCTGTGCCGTTTCACGCAATTCGGCGGCAGGGCCGGGTTGCTCATCTGCTTCCTCTGCCACACCGTCGTCCCGTTGACTGAGTAGCTGTACCGAATCCAGACCAGACCGGATTTCAGCGTCCGTCATGTCGCGGGGCGCATCTTCTGCCTGAGTGCTCATGTTTTCTGTTGATTCTGTCGTATTCTGGTTTGCCATGTGAAGTCCTTCCTACGGATAAAAAACGCATTGTAAGATCACGTCCAAATCCATTCCTTAACATTAATTCAGACGAAGACATTATCATATGCATATGACAACAATTTTGTGGTTTCAGAAGGCCGTATGATTTTTAACACACTGACCATTGCCGGCGTTGACCCCTCCGGCGGCGCCGGCATCCTTGCCGACGTCAAAACCATGAGTGCACTGGGCACATATGCCTGCGCCGTCGTGGCTGCCCTGACCGCACAAAACACCAGAGCCGTGACCGGCGTGCAACCGGTGACACCCGATTTTGTGCGCCAGCAGATCGATACACTGTTTGAGGATGTGCATATCGATTCGGTAAAGATCGGCATGCTGGGTCACGAACCGGTTACCCGCATGGTGGCCGAGCGCCTGGCCTACTGGATGCCCGATCATATCGTCATCGATCCGGTCATGGTCGCAAAAAGCGGAGACGTGCTTCTGGATAAGACCGCCATTTCCACCCTGCGCGAAGCGCTCATTCCGCTGGCCACGGTGATTACGCCCAATCTGCCCGAAGCGGGCGTGCTGCTGGGGGAACAGGAAGCCGATTCACTCAAGCAGATGTACCGGGTAGCAGAACGCCTGCGCAAGCTGATGGATCATCATCGCACGGTCTGGGTTCTGCTCAAGGGCGGCCATTTGCCCGGTAACGATACGGTTGATCTGCTGACCGATGGCGACCGCATGATCGAATTGCCCGGCAAACGGATCGACACCCCCAATACCCACGGCACCGGCTGCACGCTGTCGGCTGCGCTGTGCGCGTTGATCCCCGGTACGGGAGATGTTCCACAGGCGGCCAGACTGGCTAAAGCCTACATCGAGACCGCCATCGCCCGTTCCGGCGAGCTCAACGTCGGGCATGGGCATGGCCCCGTGCATCATTTTCATGCCTTGTGGTCGTGAAACACAAAGCCCGCCGCCGTTGCGGGTAAAATGACCTTGCAACTCCAATTTCAGGACCACGTTTGATACCCCTCCTATGAATGCTCTGACCTCTCTTGCCGAACAAAGCCGTTTCAACATGATCGAACAGCAGATCCGTCCCTGGCATGTCCTGGACGAAGATGTGCTGGACGCCCTGTCTGCCATCGCGCGCGACCGGTTTGTACCGGTACGCTATCAGAATATGGCGTATTCCGACATCGAGATTCCGCTGGAGGTCGAAGGTATCAACAGCTGTGAGACCATGCTGGCGCCCAAGATCGAAGCGCGTCTGGCACAGGAACTGCAGCTGTCTCCCACCGATGGCGTACTCGAAATCGGCACCGGTTCGGGCTACCAGGCTGCGATTCTCAGCCGCTTGTGCAGCACGGTGGTCAGCGTGGAAATTGATCGCCACATTGCCGCTTTCGGCAAAGCCAATCTGGAACGTGAAAACATTCCGAATGTGAAAGTCGAAATCGGCGACGGCCGTGCCGGCTGGGGCACGGGCGAATACAGCGCCATTCTGCTGACCGGCTCCATTCCGAATATTCCCGATTCGCTCAAATACCAGCTGACTATTGGCGGTCGCCTGGTCGCCATTGTCGGCCAGGCACCGGTCATGACGGCGTTGCGCATTACCCGCGTCAGTGCCGCCGCCTTTGAAACCGAATCGCTATTTGATACTTATGCCAAGCCGTTGCGTGGCACCACCGTATCGCATTTCAAATTCTGATATGCCGGGCAGCGTGCCGCTGTCCGAATGATTGAAGAAAAAGACTGTTCAGCCGACTGCAACTGCAGCCAATCTGAGCGATCTTTTTGTATTGATCACGCGCCTGAGGTTCCCCGGATCGCATTGACCAGCGCTGTGGTTGAGCGCTGGAACCGGAACGGAATGGCCACAGCGCGACCGCCCCAGCTTTGCACCAATGCGGTTTCCTTGAGCGTGGCCATATCATAGTCCCCCCCCTTGACAATCACGTCGGGTCGTAACTGCTCGATCAGCTCATAGGGCGTATCTTCTTCAAATACCGTTGCGGCGGACACGCAGGCCAGCGCTGCAAGCATAGCCTGCCGGTCCTGTTCTCCGTTCAGCGGCCGATCAGGCGCCTTGCCCAGTCGACGCACCGAATCATCGGTATTGACCGCGACCACGAGACTTGCGCCAAGTTGCGCCGCTTCGTCCAGATAACTCACATGCCCACGATGCAAAATATCGAAAACACCATTGGTAAACACCAGGGGTCTGGGCAACGCACCACTGCGCACCGCTTCAATACATTGCGCCCGGGTAAGGATTTTGGATTCAAAACGCACCGTCATTATTGCCACCCCAGCAACGTAGCCACCAGCCACAAAATCAGCCCTGCCTGCAGAGTCAGAATAATTGTCATGACGATAAAAATGCGTTCGCTGCGACGATGGCTTTTACCCAGTTGCGACAGTTCCTTGCGGATCGCAGGCAGGCTGTCCTGGCGAGCGAGCTGGGTGTGTACCAGTCTTGGAATTTCCGGCAACAGATGCGACCATTGCGAGGCTTCCTTGCGCACCTGCGACACAAAGGCGCGCGGGCCGATCCGGTCCCACATCCAGCCTTCCAGAAAGGGCTTGGCCGTCTGCCACAAATCCAGATCGGGATCCAGTTGTCGTCCCATCCCCTCGACGTTCAGCAGGGTTTTTTGCAACAAAACCAGTTGCGGCTGGATTTCAACATTGAACCGGCGCGAAGTCTGAAAAAGCCGCAGCAGTACCTGGCCCAGTGAAATTTCCGACAGCTTGCGATCGAAATACGGCTCACATACTGAGCGCACGGCCGCTTCGAGTTCCTCTTCACGGGTATCGGCCGGCACCCAGCCGGACTCGATATGCAACTGAGCCACCCGACGATAATCGCGCCGGAAAAAGGCCAGGAAATTCTGCGACAGATAATTTTTGTCAAACTCGGACAGCGAACCGACAATACCGAAATCCAGCGCGATATAACGCCCCAGGGACTCAGGCTGCAGCGAGACAAAAATATTGCCCGGGTGCATATCGGCATGGAAAAAGCCATCTTCGAACACCTGCGTGAAAAAAATCTCCACGCCATTGCGCGCCAGTTTCTTGATATCGACCCCCGCTGCCTCAAGGCGGTCGGTCTGACTGACCGGCACCCCGTGCATGCGCTCCATGGTCATGACCGTCTTGCTGGTGTATTCCCAAATGACTTCGGGCACCATCAGCAAATCGGCACGTTTCGGGTTGGATTCAAAGTTGCGGCGCAACTGGCTGCAGTTGGCCGCTTCGACCTGCAGATCCAGTTCATCATGCAGGTATTTGTCGAATTCGCTGACCACTTCCCTGGGCCGCAAGCGGCGACCGTCCGGCAAAAGACGCTGCACAAAGCCGGCGAACAGCGACATCAGCGACAGATCGCGCTCGATGACGGCCAGCATGCCCGGGCGCAACACCTTGACGGCGACCTCACGGCCATCGTGAAGCACGGCAAAGTGCACTTGTGCTACTGATGCAGAAGCGACCGGTTCGGCTTCAAACAGGGCAAACAGTTCGGATGGGTGCTTGCCAAAGGCCTTCTGGATGCTCTCCATGGCCTGCTCGGAAGGAAACGGCGGTACGCGGTCCTGCAACGCCGATAATTCATCGGCAATATCCAGTGGAATAAGATCACGGCGGGTAGACAAGACCTGGCCGAACTTGATGAAAATCGGCCCGAGCGACTCCAGCGCGAGCCGCAATCGCTGGCCACGAGGCTGCTCGAAACTGCGCCCCAGGCGCACCACTTTGAGAAGAGAGCTGGCAATCGGGTGTTTCAGCCCGCTCAGGACCAATTCGTCCAGCCCATAGCGCAGGCAGACCAGAAGAATGCGCATCAGACGCAGCGCGGACATGATCATCGCGCACCCCGGCGATGGCGCGCTTCCAGCGCGCGCAGGCGCCCATCAAGCTGATCCAGTCGTACCGTGGCTGCACGTAACTCCTGTTCCCAGGACTGCAGCGCGGGACGTCCTGTCACCAGCGATGCCTCTTCGGCAGCATACTCTCCCAGGTTTTCGGTCAGGCGGCTGGCCACGCCGGTCGCGGTGGCCACCGTGCTGCGCAGCAGTTGATGAATTTGCCGCGAGAGCATGCCGCCAGTGAAACGTGCCAGCTCATGCTCGGAATCCCAGCGCAGATCGCGGGCCAGATCAGATACCAGTTGCGCCAGGCCTGCCTCACCTTCCAGATGCAGCAAAGACGCCAGTTGCGCCGGATTGTCCCGATTGCGCAACGCACCCGGTAAATCGGCCAGCCGATTGTCCGGAACAGAAAGAGTCACGTCGGCCACCACAGCCGGGTCGGCGCGCTCGAGCCGGCCGTCGTGCAGAAGCGTAAAGCGCAGATCAAGAAGGCCGATGCGGATGCGCACTGTTTTCCCCGCGTGCGCGGTGATTCGTGTTTTTGCCCAGAGCTCGCGGTCCAGCAGCAGGTTCAGTGCGCGTACGATGGGAAAATTGGGATCGGGTAAGGCAGAGAGCAACATAAAATCCGGTAGACCACGCAAGATTCTGAATCCGTTAGTGTACCCTTTTCATGCGGAATCCGGCCCCATAGACCCGGCAGCAGACTGACAAAACAGTGTCACAATTGTCCTGCGCCGTGATTTGTGCCATGACGCGATCGGCACCGCATGCCGGTCAGCTGTGGCAATCGGGGACTTCCTGGTCCAGATACACATCAAAAGCCACATCGGTCGCCCATTTTTTGCTGAACGCTGCCCATTGACCCTTGCGATCCCAGCGCTGCATCTGCGCGCGCAGCCAGTCTGTCTGACGCGTGTTTGCGGCAGGCACCAGCCAGGTCAGCGTGCGCGGCTGTGCGGACAATTGCAAGGTGGCTGAGAATTTGCGCCACTCGGGAAACGTCATCAGATCCTGCCACACCGTCTGGTCGATCAGCCCCAGATCACACCGGCCTTCGCGGACTGCAACCAGCGCATCCGATGGCACTGCGAAGGACAACAGCGTGGCGCCGGCGGCAGTCGCTGCCTGGGCGGCTTGGTCTGCTGTTTTCGCAATACAGACCTGGCGCCCCTGCAAGTCTTTGGCCGAGTGAATCGGCGTATCGCTGCGAATCACGGCCTGGGGCCAGGTGCGGTAGGTTGTGGGGATCGCGGTGACGCCCGGCAAAACAGGCGCGGCGGCCGGCAGGCTGTAGAGGGCCAGATCGATACTGCCATTATTCAGGGCGACGGCCGCTTCCTCGGGGGTCATTTGAACCATCCTGGCCGGCAACGCCAGGGTGTCGGCCAGGGCACTGACTGCCGGCGTATCCAGCCTGTCTTCAGTCCGCACTTTGCTGCCTGGGGCTGCAGGCGGGGTCACATGAATGACGCCCACCCGCAGTTGCCCTCTTGCGGCGGCGTCGGGAAACACGGTATCTGCCTCCCCGCCACGTGCGGCTGTCGCGGCCTGCGGCAGCGCCGCCGGGGACGCCAGCACCAGCACAAGGCCGGCAACAATGGATCGGAGGATGTGGGTAGTCATGAATGCACGTCCTGCCCCGCGTTACCGCGGGACTTTGCAAACCATCTGTTCAGAATCAGACGTATTGGTAGCGCAACAGTCTGTGCTTGATGCGTTCCAGAACGAGCTGATCGATCAGCGCCGCCAGAATGGCAATGACCAGGATATTGGCCATCACCCCGGTCATGTCGCCGGTATCGCCAGAAAAACTCAGCGAACGCCCCAGCCCCTTGCCAAAGTCCACCAGCATTTCCACCGAAATCAGGGCCCGCCAGGCGTTGCCGAATGCCAGCTGCGCACCGGTAATCAGCTCCGGCATGACCGCAGGCAGGTACACGCGACGCACCAGCCCCCATGGACTGGCGCCCATGACGCGCGCAGCCGAAATATGCACTTTGTGCACGGATTCGGTCGCGTTCATCACACTGAGCGCGGCGGGGAAAAACGCGGCGAGCGCCACTACGACGATCATGGGTTTATTGCCAAAGCCCCAGACGATCAGAAACAGGGGCACCCAGGCAATACTGGGCAGCGACTGCAGAATCACAATCACATTGCGCAGCACTTCCCGGAAAAAATTCAGACTGGCAGCCAGTAAGCCGAAAGCCACACCACAAGCCAGCGCAATCCCATAGCCTGTGCCCAAGCGGGCCAGTGACCCCATCAGTCCGGCATAGAAATCGCCGCTGCGAACACTTTCGGACAAACGCTCAAGCACCGGCAGAATACCTGGCATAAGAAAGTCCGGCAGCGTCAATGCGACCAGTTGCCAGACCAAAAGAATAAACGCGATGGCAAGCACCACCGCCAGCGGCTTTTTATAGCCGCCTATCCGGGTGCCATTGCTCACAGTTTACGTGCCTTCTGCCATTCGAGATCAAGAACCGTGTTGACATCAAAAGGTTTGCCGTCTTTTGTTTTCAGAGAGCCTTCACCTTCCATGATACGAGCCAGCTCTGTCATGCGCTCAATATCTTTGTCCGTGACTTTCGAGGTGAATTCCTGCGTCTTGATGGCATCGGCGATCACCGTTTCACGCGGCAAGTCTCCTTGCTTGCGCGTTTTGAGTGTAGGCTCGGCAATAAAGTACTGAGCGATCAGTTTCGAGGCTTCGGCGGGTTTATTTTCCAGCAGCTCGATGGCCTGCTGTTGGGCGTCCAGCGCCTTCCAAATGTCATCCTTGCGGCTTTCCAGCACTTTGCCGGAGGTGATGACCACCATGCAAGGGAAAGGCCAGCTTTCACCTACTTCATAAATCTGCTTGACCGGTGCGACCAGTTGCGCGATACGATCATAGGGCTCGAACAAAAAGGCAGCATTCACCCGATTGCCGACCAGTGACTGCACAGCCACCGCCGGACTCACGCCCATGACATTGACATCGCCCTCTTTCAGGTCCGCGCCTTTCAGCACCACGCCGCGCAACACCGTATCGGCCGTGCTGCCCTGGCTTTGGGAAGCCAGCGTTTTACCCTTGAGATCAGCCAGCGTATTGATACCGGCGTCATCACGCACCAGCAGGGAATGATAACCGCGCTGCGCGCCGCCCACGACCTTCAGATCGGCCCCACGGGACGCCCAGGAGATGGCGTTGGTAAAGCCCAGTACGCCGACATCCACCTGGCCTCCGACGATCGCCTTGATCAGATCGGTGCCAGACTTGAACTCCATCAGTTCGGTGTCCAGGCCCTGTTTTTTATAAAAATCGCCTTCCTGCGCGACGATGGCCTGCGCATCATCCATCACCCTGAGATAACCGACCTTCAATTTGTCGGCTGCCATGGCGGCGCCTGAAAACAACAGCGATGCCACCAGCGGCAATGCAGTCCATTTGCGGATATTCATGTTTGACTCTCTCTAAATAATTTTGAATTGTCGTTATATCAGGCAGCCAGTTTGTCGGACTGCTCCGATTTGCTCTCGTGCTTGACGGCAATGCCAAGCAGGCTGAGGATCTCGCGTTTCTCTGCGGCCAGATCGGACAGATCGTGGCTGCGTTCACGGTGGCTCAGGTTGAACTCCTTCAGCACCGTCGCCGGGCGCGCACTGAACACCATGACCCGATCTGCCAGGAACAAGGCCTCGTCGACATCATGCGTTACCAGCAGAACGGTTGGCCGGGCCTGTTCGACCAGGTCCAGCAGCACATCCTGCAAGCTCAGGCGCGTCAGCGCATCCAGCGCCCCGAAAGGTTCGTCCAGCAGCAGCACTTCAGGCTCGGCAATAAACGCCCGCGCCAGTGCTGCACGCTGGCGCATACCACCGGAAACCTGATGAGGATAGTAGTTTTCAAACCCGTCCAGCCCGACGCGCTGAAGCCACGTGGCGGCGCGTTCATAAGCCTGCTTGCGGGCGACATGTTGAAACTCCAGCGCCATGGCCACGTTTTGCTTCAGGGTCAGCCACGGATACAGAGCGTGCTCCTGAAACACCAGGGTACGGCTTGGATCGGGTTTGGTAACGGGCTGTGCATCGGTCTCAATTGTGCCCGAAGTGGTCTTTTCCAGACCCGCTGCCATATGCAGGAGTGTGGACTTGCCTGAGCCCGACGGCCCCACCAGCGCCACGATCTCGCCGGAATGAAAACCGGCGCTGAAATTGTCTACAACAGACAGCGAACCGAACTGCTTGTAAACATTGCTGAAGCTAAGATTCACGGTAATAGGCCCCCATACGATCTGACACTATAACCAAATCTTCTTAAGAGAAAAAATAATTAGTATTTATTTTAATATAACCAATGGTTATTAATAATAATCAGCAGTCATAAGGAAAACAGCTTCAGGCCGTACAAAGCCCCTCGCCGCATTCCGCCCTCACACCATGCAAAGCCCGGTTCCATGCAAAAGCGCGACCATTTTCATGATCGCGCCTTGTATTGGGCTGCCGGTCAGACAAGACCGGCTATGAACGACACTAACTGAAAGTCAGGATCGGACTGCCAAGGTCGGAAAATCAGGATGCGTTTTCCACCGGAATTTGCTGAATACCCGCCAGCAACCAGCCCGAGTTGTTTTCCTTGTACAGGTTCCAGACTTCTTCGAAACGGAACGCGGCTTCCTGGGCGTCTTCACGCAACATGCCCGAGAAACGCACCGATGCCAGATGTCCTTCGTGAACCTGTTCGATACCCAGCAATTCGGCGTTGAGCAACACCACTTCAGTCGAACTTTGACCGGCGCGGCTGGTGATTTGTGGCGACAACTCACCCACCAGATCTTCGGTCAGATAATTTTTGAGCTCTTCGATATCACCTTTATCCCACAGTCCCTGAATGGTGACAAACTGCTTTTTGGCAACCTGCAAAAAAGCCGGCGTATCGAAATCGCCTGGAATAAACCAGCTTTTGTCGACAGGCGCAGGTGCCGCTTGTGCATTACCGGCGAAATCCGTAGCCGACAGGCTGCCATTTTGCTGGAATCCGCCGCGCGCGTGCTCATTTCCGGGCGCTTGTGGTACCTGATGGCGAGAACCGGGTTGAGGACCAGCCTGACGCTGCATGGGAGAGGCGCCCTGGAACGCCGGGCGTGACTGGCCGCCTCTCAGACGACGCACAATGAACATGACGCCAAAAATAACAATGGCGATCAGCAGAGCACTGGAGAGGAACTCAAGCATGGCGCCCCCCAGCCCCAGGCTGGACAATAGCGCGGCAATACCCAAGCCCGCCGCTATACCAGCGATCGGCCCCAGAAAACGCGAAAATCCGCTGCGCTGCGCAGCCGCGCCGGCATTGGCAGCCGCCCCGGGTGCTGCTGATGAACGGTTGACGGCCGTCGGCGCCTGCGCCGCAGGCGCGCGGTTAGTCGTAATATTGGAGGATTGACGGCCAAAGCTGCTACCTCCGCCCATACGGCGGGCTTCGGCGTCATGAGTAACTGCCAGCATGGTCGCGGAAGAGACAACGATCAGCGCAGCTGTGAGAAATTTAGACCACTTTTTAAACATTGATTCGTGCTCCGGTGGGACTGACCCACAATGGATAAATTAGCAAACGAATTTATCTTACAAAAACCTGAACAATTATGCAAGCAACATCGATACCATTGATCAAATGAATGACAGGCAAAACCACTGGAAGAAAGAGGGCCGCGGTCACGCCGCCGCCTTTTGAAGCCTGGGTCAAACGGGCATCAAAATAGCTTGACGCCTTCGTGCAGGGCGACAACGCCTGCGGTCAGATTGAAATAGTTGACCCGGGGGAAACCTGCTTCACGCATCATTTGCGCCAGGGTCTCCTGGTCGGGGTGCATGCGAATAGACTCGGCCAGGTAACGATAGCTGTCCTGATCACTGGCCACTTTCTGACCGAGCCAAGGCAGCACGTTGAAAGAATACCAGTCGTAAGCCGGTGCCAGCGGCGCCGCGACCCGCGAAAACTCCAGCACGAGCAGTTTGCCACCCGGCTTGAGCACGCGCTGCATTTCCTTGAGCGCCAGATCCTTGTGCGTCATGTTGCGCAGGCCAAAGGCCACAGTGACCACGTCGAAATAGTCGGTCGAAAAAGGCAGATGCTCGGCGTCACAGACCACGGTGGGCAGCAAAACGCCTTTATCAATGAGGCGATCCCTGCCCACCTGCAACATGGACGAATTGATGTCGGTATGCCAGACCTGCCCCTCGGGACCGACTTTGCCGGCGAACGCCAGCGCCAGATCGCCTGTCCCGCCGGCGATGTCCAGCACGCGCATGCCCGCCCTGACCCCCGCCCGCCCGATCGTGAAACGCTTCCACAGCCGGTGCATGCCCCCTGACATGAGGTCATTCATGACGTCGTACCGTTGCGCCACCGAATGAAATACCTCCGCCACCTTGCCGGCCTTTTCCTGTTCATCAACAGTGCGAAAACCAAAATGCGTGGTGCCGGATTGCCCGGTCGACGTGGAACGATCTGAATTCATATTGCAATCTTTATGAAGAGTAGGCAGGATTGTCACAAACATGACACAATCAGGCAATACCATTGAGGCCAGTATTTCCGGTTAATGTCAATCACATGACTTTTTGATTTTACTTCATTATGGCAAGCACAATTCTAGTCGTCGAAGACGAACCCGCAATTCAAGAGCTCATTTCCGTCAACTTGTCCTTTGCCGGCCATAAAGTGCTGCGCGCGCTGGATGCTGAACAGGCTAAAGTCTTGATCAATGCAGAATTGCCTGATCTGATTCTGCTGGACTGGATGCTGCCCGGCTCCACAGGGCTGGCCCTGGCGCGCAATCTGCGCAGCAGTGAGCGTACGCGCGACATACCGATTATCATGCTCACAGCCAAAAGCTCGGAAGCAGACAAGGTGGAAGGCCTGGAAAGCGGCGCGGACGATTATATTACCAAGCCCTTTTCCCCCAAGGAACTCATGGCCCGCATCAAGGCCGTGCTGCGCCGCCGTGCGCCCCAGCTGACCGATGACGAAATCGAAATCTCGGGTCTGAAACTGGATCCGGTCTCACACCGCATCACCGGCAATGGCTCCAATCTGCCGCTGGGACCGACCGAATTTCGTCTGTTGCATTTTTTCATGACCCATCCAGAGCGCGTATTTACTCGCGGCCAGTTACTGGATCAGGTGTGGGGCGACCATGTATTCCTGGAAGAGCGCACGGTCGATGTCCACATTCGTCGTCTGCGCAAGGCGCTGGAGCCGAGCAACCATCATAATCTGGTTGAAACCGTGCGCGGAAGCGGGTATCGTTTTACATCTAAACTGCCGGCCTGATTGCGCAATCGTCCCTGCACACAGGTTCTTTTACGTTCTGTTTGACGACTGGGCCTGCGCCGGGGCACCCCTGTGCTTCGGTCAAGCCGCGCCCGGCTCGCGCCAGACCTCCCAGGAAGAAATTCAATCATGCTTCGCTCCACGCTTCTGATCGCCTATGTTGTTGCCATCGCACTGGCGCTGGGCATCCAATGGCTACTGGGCGGTATCAGCGGTGTGATTTTTCTGGCCATCTGCGGACTGATTTACCTGTTCCGCCTCCGACGCCATCACAGCGCGACGCTCAAATGGGCCTGCCAGCCAGCCTCGGCACCGCCACCCGACTTGGGCATGTTTGACGAAATCGTCACACCCGTCTACAAATACGCGCGCACCCGCCAGAATGAATACACCGCACTGCGCGAACTGACCACTAATGTACTGTCAGCCGCACAGGCCCTGCCCGCCGCCGCCGTGACGCTGGACAAATCCTTTCAGATCGAATGGTGCAATGCCCAGTCCCAGCGCCTGCTGGATCTGGTCTACGAAAAAGACCGGGGCTATAACATATTCAATATCATCCGCCTGCCCGAGTTTTTTGATTACGCACAAAGCCGCCAGTGGAGCCGTCCCTTGCGCAGTCGCCGGGAAATCGGCGGCCAGCTGTGTTCGCTGCAGTTCCAGCTCACACAGCACGCCAATGAAGGATATCTGCTGCTATGTCAGGACATCACGCAGCTGGAAAAACTGCAAACCACGCAACGCGATTTTGTCGCAAACGTGTCGCATGAAATCCGCACGCCCCTGACCGTCCTGATCGGGTTTCTGGAAACCATGCGCGACCTGCCGCACGAAGCCCTGACCAAGGAACAGCGCAAGCAGTATGAAGAGCTCATGCACGAACAGGCCCAACGCATGCTGGCCATTGTGGCGGATCTGCTGACGCTGTCCACGCTGGAATCGACGGAAATTGTCGAAGGCACCCAGGTACAGTTGGCCCCCATTATCGACAAGGCTGCGGTCCAGGCGCAATCGATCTCCAGAGAGTCCCATGAATTTGAGTTTGACGTGGACCCGGATCTGGCTGTCGTCGGTCAAATGAACGAGCTGTCTTCTGCCGTGACCAATCTGCTGACCAACGCCGTACGCTACACACCCGAAGGCGGCAAAATTACCATCCGCTGGTCGGCCAATGAGCACGGCGAAGCTGTCTTCAGCGTGACCGATACCGGCCTGGGGATTGAAAAGAAAGATATCCCACGCATTACAGAACGTTTTTACCGTGTCGATAAAAGTCGTTCGCGTGCTTCGGGCGGCACGGGCCTGGGCCTGGCCATCACCAAACACATCGTCATCCGGCATAACGCAAAACTCGTGGTCGACAGCGAAATCAACAAGGGCAGCACGTTCCGGATTGTCTTTCCTGAAGAAATCGTGGTTCAGGAAAAGAAAGGCGATCACAAACGTGATGATTCGCACCTGGTTGAAGACGCGGCGACGTAGTTGCAGGCCACGTTCCACTAGGTATTTACGCTCAGGTTTATTGCCGAGCGCCCCCGGCGCAGTTATAGTCAGATTTTTGCTCTGCCCGGGGATACCCTATGAATCGACGATCGTTGCCGCTGAACGCCTTGCGAGCCTTTGAGTCGGTAGGACGACATCGCAGTTTCAGTCTTGCCGCCAACGAACTGGGCGTCACGCACGGTGCGGTCAGTCGTCAAATCAGCATGCTGGAGTCATTGCTGGGCCTGCGGCTGTTTCGTCGCAGTCAGCCGATTGAGCTGACCGACGAGGGTATTGAGCTGCTGGCTGAGGTGGCACCTGCTTTCGACCGCCTGTCCACTGCCGTGGACAGCTTGATGTGCCCGGGCGACCATGCCGCATTACTGATCAACGCGCCGCCGACTTTCACAATGAAATGGCTGATTCCCAGACTCTCTGTTTTTCAGCGCCGCCACAATAAAGCTGAGATCCGCCTGACCACCAGCACCACCAGCATCAGTTCGCTCAAACTGAGCGATTTTGATGTGGTGATACGAAGACTGCCTCCTTCATCATCCGATCTGAATGCGCAAACATTTCTGTCGGGAAAACTGGTGGCCATCTGTGCGCCCGAACGTGTTGAGCGCTGCCCGGTATTATGCGCCGAAGATATAACCAAACATCGTCTTATTGAAGCGAAAAGCAACGTGTCCGCCTGGACGCAATGGTTTGAACAGGCTGGCTGTGAGAAACCGGCATCAGGCGATTTCTTGCGATTTGACGAAATGTTTTTTGCAGTGCAGGCCGCGCTCGAGGGCCTGGGCATTGCACTTGCACCGTTGTCCCTCGTCGCAGACGATCTGGCCGCCGGCAATCTGGTGATCGCTTTTGACGGACCGGATGTCAGTGCGGTTGATTATGCCTATGTCATGACGCTCGGAGGCCGCCGCCGACAATTGATTAATGAGTTTTGCACCTGGCTGTCAGAAGAAGGCAAGGCGTGCGACCAGTTTGCGCGCACGGTGATATAACGCTCCGACTTCAGCACGCTCTTCGCACAGCGATCCTTGCGGTGTGTGGCTGCGGCCCTGCGGCCCGGCCTGACCGCCCCTCCCGGCATACTGTGAGATTAACGCACATCGTTCGATTTTTAGTCGATTTACGATGGCTATTGTTGCGTGCATCATAGGCGCATGCATCACCAATGATGTGATGAAAAATCAACATCCCGGAGCAGACATGCTGAGTGATTTTCGAGTACTGGATCTGACATGGGTGCTGGGTGGACCGTTCGCCAGCCAGTTACTTGCCCAGCTTGGAGCGGAAGTGATCAAGGTGGAACCTCTGGAAGGCGACCTTTCCCGCAGAGTGTCCAGCCATTCCACGGTGTTTGAGGGCGATTCGGGATTTTTTCTGTCGGTCAATCGCGGCAAATCCAGTATCGCCCTGGATTTGAAATCCAAAGAAGGCCGGGAAGTGCTCTACGACCTTGTACGAGAGTCCGATGCCATTATTTACGGCTTCGCCCCTGATGTGCCAAAACGCCTGGGCCTGGACAAGGCGTCATTATTGGCCGTCAATCCCAGGCTTGCCATCGGCCAATTGATCGGTCTTCACGACAAAGGTCCATATGCCAAAGCGCCCGCTTTCGACCTGGTGGTGCAGGCCATGAGCGGCGTCATGAGCATTACCGGCAACAAAGATGCCGAACCCGTAAGGCTTGGATATCAGGCGGCCGACCTGACCGGTGGTTTGTATCTGGCTCTCGGGTGCGTGGCGCTGATGCTCAAGGCATTGAAATCGGGTCAGGGCGACCTGCTGCAGGTGTCTTTGCTGGACTGCCAGTTGGCCATGCTGACCTGGCAGGCGCAAAATTATTTTATTTCGGATGTGATTCCCACAGCCAATGGCGCCCGTCATCCTGTGATTGCCCCCAGCGACATCTACCCCTGTTCGGATGAGCAGTTTATTGCCCTGTCGCCGACAGGCCAGACGTTCTGGGAAACTTTCTGCGAAGCCATCGGTCGCGCCGATCTTGCCGATGATCCCAGATTCGATCATCCGGTGCGGCGTATCGAAAACGTGGAAAGCCTCACACAGGAATTGAATCAGGTTTTCCGGACCAGGACGGCGTCTGAGTGGGCGGCGCATTTATTCCAGCACAGAGTGCCGGCGGCGCTCGTCAATAATATTGCGCAGGCAACCTCTCAGCCCCTGGCGCACGAGCGCCGGATGGTCGAGGAACTGGTGCACCCCAGAACCCTGGCCACGCTACGCTTTCTGGGCAACCCTTTCAAGTACGACGGATCCGAGCCTGCTTCCTACCCTCCTGCATTCGGCGAGCATACGCGCACAGTCCTGTCTCGCGTTTGCGGATACGAAGACCAGCAGATTAACCAACTGATCGATGCCAATATTATTTTTCAAGGAGCCATGAATGACAAGACCCAGTGATGTGAAACCAAGGGAAGGCGAGCTGCCCGGCGCGCTGTATAAGGACTGGGTGATCGGACAGGAGTTTGATGCACTGCCCTTCACCGTCACGAAAGATATTGTGCAGGAGTATATGTCTGTCGTGAATGCCGAGCCCGAAAACTATGTGATTGACGGAAGGCAGGCTGCTCCACCCAATGTTGTTCTGGTGTACATGATGGCGGTGATGTACCGAAAATACCCGCCGCAACAAGGGGGGATCATGATCGGCAATACGATTGAATTTCACCATCCTATCTGGGCCGATGAAGACACCGACGTGGTGGGCACCGGCCGCCTGACCGACAAATACGAACGCAAGGGGCTCAAGTACATCAAGTACGACGTTGAATTCAAGACGCCGGAGGGCGCGCTGCTGGTAGCGGTCAATCACACCTCTGCTTTTCCGAATTAAAAGTGACGGTCAATCCATTCTGGACAACCACGACAAGGAGACTGAAAATGACTGATCAAGAATTGCAAAAAACCGTCAAGCAGACGCAGGCACTGTTTGATAACTATGGTGTTCTTAATGGCGATAATGATATTTTGCATTATGACGACGCCTATGCCAAACAGCGGGGATTTCGCGGCACGCTTGGGCATGGCCTGATGTACACCGCGTATGTGTGCGACCTTGGTGCCAAAAAATTCGGCCGCGACTGGCACTACAAAGGCCGGTTGACGGTCAAGTACGTGCGGGGCGTCTGCCCGGGCGATGATCTGGTGACGACAATCACCTCAGATAATCAGGTGCATTGCAAGTCGCAATTTGATACCACGCTTGTCGGCACCGTCGGTCTGGCCTGATGTGACCCCATCATGGACACCAATAACAAACAGCCCTATACCCGCACCGGCGCCTCGTTTACCAAAGAGGTCAAGGTGCGGGGCCGGGACCTCGTCAACGAACTGATCGGCACCACCCGCTTTACGCAAATGCTGTATTTCCTGACCTGCGATCGCATGCCCACGCAGGTTCAGTGCGACCTGCTGGACGCCTGTCTGGTGACCTTGATGGAACATGGCCTGACGCCCTCTGCTGTCATTACGCGGCTCATGGCCATGAGCGTGCCCGAAGAGCCCCAGGTCGCCATTTCGTCAGGCTTGCTGGCAATCGGCAGTGTGTATGCCGGCACGACCGAACAATGTGCAGCGCTGTTGCTGGACATCGAACAGCGCATAGAAAATGGCGAAGACCTGCATGCCGTGCTGTGTGAGATCGTGTCTGCTTATAGACGGGACAAGCGTGCCTTGCCCGGTTTCGGACATGGGACACACAAGCCCGATGATCCGCGCGCGCTGAAGTTGTTCGAACTCGCCTCCCAACTGGGTTGCGCCGACCGCTACGTGCGACTGGTCCAAGGCCTCGGAGACGAGGTAGACCGGCAATACGGCCGTCACGTCACGATCAACGCGACTGGCGCCATCGCCGCGCTTTTACTGGAGAGTGACGTTCCGGTGGCCGCCATACGGGGATTTTCAGTTGTGTCGCGTGCTGCGGGACTGGTCGGGCATTATCTTGAAGAACTTGAAAACCCGTCTGGTAAAGCAATCTGGGCGGCGGCCAAGCAGACCGTTCCTTACCGGGAATAAATCAGCACCTTAACCCAATGCAATGTATTGTGCAGGACAAAGCCACGAGTCTGCGGCGAAACCCGACAGACCCGTGGTCCTGATTTCTATGGTCTTGCTTTTTATTTTGCGGTCGCCAGGCCAGCACGTTTAATGACGGCGCCCCACTTTTCCATATCGGATTTGATCAGATCGGAGAATGCTTCAGGTGAACTGCCGACAGCTTCGCCGCCAATGGAGGCCATGATTTTTTTCTTGACATCCGGGTCTGCCACAATGTCGTGCACCGTCGAACTCAGGCGGTTTACGATTGCCTGGGGCGTCCCGGCCGGCGCGACCAGCCCATACCATACCGATGCCTCGTAGCCGGGCAGCTTGCCCGCTTCCGCAACGGTTGGAATGTCCGGATGGCCCGACAGGCGCTGTTTTGATGTCACGCCCAGAATTCGTACCTTTCCTGTCTCGGCAAACGGCAGCAGATCATTACCGAAAACCACCTGAATGACGCCCGAAGATAAATCGGTATTTCGCGCCGACGTGGCTTTGTAAGGAATTTGAAGCATATTGATCCCGGCCATATCGTCAAACAGCGCGCCGGCCAGATGCGAGGAGGTGCCATTCCCGGAAGAGCCGTAATTGAGCTTGCCCGGCTTGTCCTTGGCCATTTTTATAAGTTCCTGAACGGAAGTGACAGGCAAACCTGTGTTGACGCCAAGAAAGAAAGGCGTGGAAGCCACAACCGTAATCGGCGCAAAATCCTTGATCGCGTCATACTTCAGTGACGGCATGATGGTCGGATTAATGGATAAGGTAGTGACCGTCACCATCAGGAGTGTGTATCCATCTGCCGGCGCCCGCGCCACCGACTCGGCTGCCAGCGCCGTGCTGGCACCCGGGCGATTTTCCACCACCACCGGCTGTCCCAGCTTGGTAGCGAGCTGCTCGGCGACGATGCGCGAAAGCGTATCGGCCGCCCCGCCTGCGGCGTGGGCGGAGACCAGTCGAATGGGCTTGGTCGGATAGTCCTGTCCAAAAGCAAGGCCGGTATTGATCGCCAACAGAATGCCGACAGCTAATTTGGGTAAACTTGGGGGGATCCGACTGGATTTATGATTGTGATTACGCATGAGTCTCCGGTGCTCCAGTGAACGATTGCATTTTTCTAATAACAACGCTGTTCTCCCTGTACGACGGGATTGATCAATCAGTCATTATGTTATGAAGCACTGGAGTGCGCTGCAAACGAATTTTATGCATGCGCGTGTCAGTTTTTTGCACACGGGCGGGCGCGCAGGCCCGCCTCCCTGACAGCTATTGCTTGACCAACCCTAATTCAGTCAAGACAGCGTGAATATTTTTATACTCCTGGGCACGGTATTCCCGTGATTGTTCAGGCTCCAGAAAATGTTCACGCCAATGATTTTTGGCCAGAAAATCCTTCCACTCTTTTGTCGCCGTAATAGTCTTGAGCATCTGGACCCATACTTCCAGCTGTTCTTTGGGCATATTCTTGGGACCAAGTACGCCCTGGGCGGAACTTGGCACGACATTAATCCCTTCTTCCACCCAGGTCGGCACCGTGTCGAACGGCGCACTCAAGCGTTCGGGTGCGCCGATAGCAAGCACCCGGATAGCCCCGCTTTGCATCAGACCGACCAGATTCGGTGTCGTGGCTGCCACAACATCGAGATGGCCTCCCTGCAGCGCAGTCATGGATTCAGAAGACGACTTATAAGGCACGACGGTCATCTTGCTGATATTGACACCCGCCTCCTTCAACGGGCTCGCGATACCGACATGAATATGGTTGCCAATAGACGTGGCAACCCCAACGTTAAGTGCGTCAGGTGCTGCTTTGAATTTGGCGATCAATTCGTGGATATTTTTGTACGGTGAATCTGCCCTGACCACAACCGCCACATACTCGTCGAATAAGGTTGCAATTTCTGTGTAATCGGCAAACTTATGATTCAACTTGCCAAGAATCTCCTGATTCATCAGCGAACTGACTGATGTCGCCACATAATTCCCATCGCCCTTGTGCCTGTCCAGCGCATTAAGCGCAATCGTCATATTGCCACCCGGATTGTTCACGACAACAAGGTTGGGATATAACTTCTTGACCTGCAGCAAATGCGCAATCATTCGCGCCGACGTATCCAGCGCCCCGCCGGGGCCTGCCGGCACGATAAACTCTCCTTTACCGGGCTTCCAGGCACCACTTTCCTGCGATTGCGCCTGTGCTGCGCCGGCAGTCGCTGCGGCATACGCCAGAAGTACGCCCATAGCCGTTTTACACAAAGGCCTGATACAACGATTTATATTCATACTGATCTCCTCGAATGGTGAATGAACACACTGCATGTCTCCACTTTGCATCGGCGAATTTGCCGACATCTTTCTACTTCTTGTAAAGAAAACAACACGCTCAGCGCGCATCTGTGCTGCGACTTTTGCGCTGTCCCATCACCTCCCACGCTTCCGCGACCCAATCGCACAGAATAGAACGCGTTTCACGCGGATCAATGATGTCCAGTATTCCGAAGGCTTCGGCGGTGCGAAAAGGTGAGCCCAAATGATGGTATTGACCCTCCAGCTCCTGACGTTTGGCATCCGGATTCGATGCCTGGTCTATCTCGCGCCGGTGCGCGGCATAGACACCGCCTTCAATGGGGATAGATCCCCAGCGCGCGGAAGGCCAGGCGACGCGATGATTCAAGGCGGGGAAATGTTTGGGTGCGTGCATGCCGCCGGCCATACCGAAACAGCGGCGCATAATCACGGAAAACCATGGCGTATTCGCTTTTTCGATGGTCTCCAGTACGCGAACAGCAGCCAGTAGTGTTCCCTGCAACTCGGCTTCGGGACCGGTTGCATTACCCGGCTGGTCCACAAAATTAATGATAGGCAGCCCGAATGTGTCGCATAATTTGACATGCCTCTCTGTCTTATAGGCCGCCGCGACGGTCATCGCACCCCCGGCAATCTTGGGATCGCTACATAAAATTCCCACTGGATAACCATCGACACGCGCCAGCGCAGTGATCACCGATCCACCCTGCCAGCGACCAATTTCAAAAATCGAATCAGTGTCACAAATGGCCGCAAGAATTTTCCGTGGATCGAATATTTTGCGTCTGTCTTTTGGAATTGCATCTGCCAGCCAGTCTTCAACGCGTTCGGGGGAGTCCTGGCATTCTGTACGCGACGCCATCTGTTCGCTGTTTCTAGGCAGATAACTCAGAAACCGCCTAACCTGAGCAAAAGCATCTGCTTCATCTACCGCTTCGTTATGCACCAGCGCACTGCGCCTGTGTACTTTGTATCCCCCAAGATCGTTCTTGTCGATCTCGATGCCATAGGCCTGTTTGACCACCGGCGGACCGGCAGCAAAAACCTGCGCCTGATCGCGCACCATGACAGAAAAATGGGAAAGTAACACTTTCATGGCTCCCAGGCCCGCACACGACCCCAATGCAATCCCGACCACAGGCACATGCTGCAGCAGCTTGATCGCCGGCCAGGTCGGATATCCCGGGATCTTGGTTCCCCGCATCTGGGCCAACAGTTTCACGCTCCCGCCGGCACTGTCCACCATTCTGATCAACGGCGTGCCAATCGTCATTGCCATGCGTTCCGCATAAATCCATTTATCTGAAATTGTGGATTCGGAAGACCCCGCACGCAAGGTGTAATCGTCGCCGGAAACCACGACGGTGCGCCTGTCGATTTTGCCTGTCCCGATGATGGCATTGACGGGGGACATATCTAGAAACCGGCCGTTTTCATCGTAGCGACCCTTGCCGGATAACTTGCCCATTTCCCGAAAACTGCCTGTATCCAAAAGCGCGCCCATGCGTTCGCGTGCGTTCAATCGACCGCGTTCGCGGTGTTTACGCAATGCTTCCGGACCACCCATGGCCTGGGCCATCTGGCGGCGCTTGTACAGCTCCTCGTATTCCTCTTTCCACTGTTCACCGTGATATTCAAATGTATTCATAATCTCTTCTACTTTGGGTTGGACGTAACGCCGGCCTGACAAGCCCGATTTATTGTTTGTGCCCGCGACGACGCGTGGATGCGCCCTCACGAACAACGCCGGCACTGAGCATATTGTCGATAGCTTCATCCTGAAGACCAAGCTCGTCTCGCAATACACTGATCGTGTCTGCACCCAGATCCGGGCCGGTAAAACGAATAATCCCAGGTGTGGCGGACAACCTTGGCACCACGCCGATTTGTGCAACTGACTCCAGTTGGGGATGGGCGACGTGGGCTATCATGCTGCGAGCCCGATAATGCGGGTCATCGAAGATATCTGCGACGGTGTACACACGTGAGACGGGTACCTCCACGTCAATGATCATCTGCTCCAGCTCAACGGCGTCGTACTGCCGCGTCCAATCGCTGATAATGGCATCCAGTGCCAGCATATTGGGTTTTTCTCCGCGTGCACGAATCGAACAAAAACGCGGATCCTGCAGCAGCTCAAGCCGATTCATCAGTTTGAGCAAACGCTCGAAAGTGGCATTGCTATTGGCGGCAATCAACAAGTAATTCGCATCCCGTGTCGGATACAGACTGTTGGGCGCCATGGAAGGCAGATTGGGTCCCACCCGCATCGGAACTTTATTCAGTTTCTGGTAGGCGGGCACCAGCGGTTCAAGCTGTGTAAACGCAGTCTCGTACAGGGCAACATCCACCACCTGCCCCTTGCCTGTCCGGTCGCGACTGCGCAACGCGCCCAGTGCGCCGAAGGCTGCATAGACTGAGGTCAGGTAATCAGTCGTCGCCAGCGCCACCCGGGCAGGCGGACGGTCCGGATCCCCGGTCATGTGCCTGACGCCCCCCACCGCTTCGCAAATAGCGCCATAGCCGGGACGTTGCGAATAGGGGCCATCCTGCCCATAACCGCTGATGCGCACGTAGATCACGCCAGGATGCTTCACGGCTACCTGCTCATATCCCAGCCCCAGTCTCTCAAGGACGCCGGGCCGGTTGTTTTCCAGAACAATATCGGCCCTGGCAATCAGCGCCAACGCCAGCTCCCGCCCCTGCTCTGATTTCAGATCAATCACGATAGAACGCTTGTTGCGCAATATCGAGGCTGCATAAAGCGAAATATCGCCAACATGGCTACCCATCTGGCGTACCGGATCACCCTGAGGCGGCTCAATTTTGATCACGTCTGCACCGAAATCGGCAAGTAGCCGTCCGCATGCAGGGCCTGCGATCGTACTGCAAATTTCGATGACCTTAATGCCTGCCAGGGGTGCAGACCCGGTTTCGGCGGTCACTGGCTGCGTGTTTAAAGTAGGGCTCATTTGCTCTCCTGTCGAATATACACATGTCACAGCGGCTTAAGACGCGATGATTTCGGCAACCCGCATGCCTTCTTCGATCGGATCCCCTTCTTTCACGAACAGACTGACCGTGCCCGCCGTTTCGGCATCCACCGGTATTTCCATTTTCATCGATTCCACGATGACCAGTGTTTGACCCGCTTCCACGGCATCCCCTTGTTTAACAAGCACTTTCCAAACATTGCCTGTAACCTCTGACAGGATTTCCATGCTCCCACTCCTTATTGACAAAAATATTGTTAACAATAATATAATACACAAACATAAAATGCACAATGAGCGTGCATGTCCACACACATCAAAAATTGATTCGTCCATGGGAAAGGAGAAAGCGCGTGTTCAAAAAAGTATTAGTGGCCAATCGAGGGGCCGTCGCTGCCAGAATCATTCGTGCCCTGCAGGATTCGGGCATTCAAAGTGTCGCGGTTTACTCGCATGCCGATGCAGATTTGCCTTATATCGCCCAGGCTGACGAACGCGTCTGTATCGGAGAGGCGGTGGCCCGGCAAAGTTATCTGAACATGGATGCGATTGTGAACGCGGCATGCGTCACCGGAGCCGACGCCATCCATCCTGGCTACGGATTTCTGTCTGAAAATGCGGAATTTGCTCGCAAGGTCATGCAGGCAGGTAAGGTCTTTATCGGTCCGGCTGCAAACTGGATTGAATCCATGGGACATAAAACACAGGCCCGTGAGTTGATGAAGCAACATGCCATGCCAATGTGCCAGAGCAGTCAAGTTTTGCGCGGAGATTTGGCACAGCAATCCCTGCAGGCAGCCGCAGTTGGCTTCCCTCTGTTGATCAAGCCCGCGGCCGGCGGTGGCGGTATCGGAATGCTTTCGGTGCACTCGCCCGAGCAATTGCCCGCCTCGCTGGAAAAGGCCCGGGGCCTGGCGCAAAGAAGCTTTGGCAATGGCGAGTTGTACGCTGAACAACTGTTTGAGCGGCCCCGCCATATCGAGTTCCAGATCATTGCCGATAATTACGGCAATGCCATCCATCTGTTTGAGCGTGATTGCTCTATCCAGCGCCGCCATCAGAAAGTGATTGAAGAGGCGGGTGCCCCGGCGATCGAGCGTGCGACGATTTTGTCAATGGCGGACACGGCGGCGCACATTATGAAGACCATTCAATACAACAACATCGGCACCATTGAGACACTATACGACCCGGACCGGGGATTCAGCTTTCTGGAGATGAACACGCGTCTGCAGGTGGAGCATGGTGTCACCGAAGAAGTAACGGGTGTAGATATTGTCAGAAGCCAGATCGCACTGGCTGCCGGACAGCGCTTGTCCGATGTTATATCGGCCGATCTCCAGCCCCCGAAGGGACATGCCATACAGGCTCGCATTTATGCAGAAGATCCATGGCGCTGGATTCCATCGCCCGGGCTATTGAAAGTGTTCCGCCTGTCGGTGGGGCCAGGCATCCGCATTGAAACCGGATACGCTGAGGGCAACCGGATATCCCCCTATTATGACCCGATGATTGCCAAGGTTATTGCTTATGGAGCGAACCGCCAACAGGCGATTGCCCGTCTATCTGAGGCGCTCTCGGACAGTGTGGTTGAAGGCATCAAAACCAATATTCCATTTCTCGTCGCCGCCTTGCAGGATGCCGATTTTCAGGAAGGAAAAATTCACACACAACTGGCCGACGATATTGTCAAAAGACAAACCGTGCACGCCTGATGATCAAACGTCAATGTCATTCTTTACCTGTGCCGGGTTCGCCTTTCTGAAGAACGGCGAGCGTGGCATCCCACGATAGTTGTATCCGTTCCTGGCAAATCCGGACAGCCGCATCAACATCGCCTTCGCGACAGGCACGCAAGCTTTGACGCCAGAATTCCAGCGACCGTTCGCGGCGCGCTTTTACACGAAATTGAAGCTTTGAATAACGCAGGGTTTGCAAGGACAGCGATGTCACGATCTGACTGAGTCGGGCATTAGACGCGTAGCGCGCCGAGAGCAACGAAAGACGGTAAGTCGTTTCGGCGTAACGACTGCCATCTTCCGGCGTGTCGACGTAAGTCGCGAGTTTTTCAATGCCATATTCCAGCAGATTCAACAGTTCCGGGCTCCGGGTCGTGGCATTTTTGCGAGCCGCCAGCGACAACAAAGCGCTGCGCACTTCAAAGATCTCCGCCAGTTCCGTCACGTTCAATTCACTGACTGAAGCCCCTCTTCTCGCATTGACGATAACAAGACCTTCACGTTCCAAAATTCTGAGCGCCTCTCGCACCGGACCCCGGCTCACTTCATAACGTTCTGCAAGTTCCTGTTCAGGTATATGCGCGCCATTGGCCATCGCCCCACTGATGATTTGGTCACCCAGTTGAGCCGCTATTTGCTCTGGCAGGGAAAGTGTCAATTGCCTACGGTCAGAAAAAAGGCGGAATTCCACTGTACTTTCAAAACTGTCCAGCGCTTCCTGACCCGTCGATTTCACCATATATATCCTGCCTATTGACCTATTGATTAAGTGCACTCAGGCACCAGAAATTTAACCGCGTGTCCTCGCGTTTAACACACCCTATTATAGCCCTGATGTAATAATTCAGATAGTTAACAAAACGATTGTGCCACATCCTCGCGGATTAATTCAGCCCGCTCCTGCTTATAAAGACGCGACCACTTTCGCCTCGCTAACGTCCGCGGCTTGAGCTCCATGATTCGCCGAATTTGCGCGAATTACTGATACACTCTTTTTCATCTCGTCTGGTAATGGGTTCCGTTTTTTTGATCGCAATTTACACATCCCATGAATTCACATCCGGCCTCTTCCACTGCCCCCTGGACCTTCAGTTCCGAAGGCGACCATTGCGTCATCATCCGCTTCGGCGATCAGATCGACCCGGCAATCAATGCGCGCGCCCGCCAGGCAGCGGAACTGATTCACAATGCCCAACTGCCCTACATCAGTGACCTGGTGCCCACGTTCACCACGCTGGGCGTCTGTTTACATCCCTTTTATCCGCAGCCGCCTGCGCATAAAGAACTGATCAACACGCTGACAGAGATTCTGGCGCCGCTTGCCCACAGCGATAACATTCGCGATAACGCCGCCGCCGTGACCGAAGCGGCACGCCTGATTCGGATCCCGGTCTGCTACGACCCGTCGTTTGGGATCGACCTGGATGACATCGCCCGGCACTGCGGGCTGACGGTTGAAGAGGTCATCCAACTGCATACGGCCGCGCCGGTTCGGGTGTTTATGCTGGGGTTTGCCCCGGGCATGGGCTATATGGGTCTGTCCGATGAACGCCTGGCCATTGGCCGGCGCAGTACGCCCCGCAAGCATCTGCCCGCGGGGTCGGTCGCCATTGCCAACCGCCAGACAGTGATCTACCCCAACGACTCTCCCGGCGGCTGGAATATTGTCGGCGCCACGCCGCTGCGCCTGTTTGATCCGCACACCCCGCCCTACGCGCGCTATGCGCCAGGCGATCAGGTGCAATTTGATATCATCAGCCGCCAGGAGTACGAACAAATCAAGGCCCGGACAGAGACAATACGGTAAGGAAAAGCAATGCGTTCAGAAGAGGAAACAGGTCTGCTTGTGCTCAAACCCGGCCCGCTGTCTGTATTTCAGGATGCAGGCCGACATGGCTATCAAGCCTATGGCGCTCCGGTATGCGGCGTCATGGATCAGGTCGCCTTCCGGCTGGCCAACGCGCTGGTCGGCAATCGCACACTTTTGCCCGTACTGGAAATGACGCTGTCCGGCCCGCAGATCAAGTTCATGCAGGACGCCTGCATCGCGGTGTGTGGTGCCGCTTTTACGCTTGAATGCGATGGCCGCCCGATCGCACTGAATCGCCCCCATCTGATTCGCACCGGTCAGGTACTCAGTATTGGCTCCGCGCCCGTCAGTAACGACACCCCGCAAGGCCAGGCGCGGGCGACCCTGGCCATCGCCGGAGGTATTCAGTTAAATACCACCATGGAAAGCGCCAGTACCGATCTGAAAAGTCGTATGGGCGGCTTTCATGGACGGGCGCTGATGAAAGAAGACCGGCTGACGCTCAACCGCAAGCTGGGCCCAACGGCTGTCGACGCACTGGCGCACTTCCTGGATCAATTCCGCATCTATCTGCCTGCCGGGCTGGGTCTGGGATCACGGCATCATATCCGGGTAACGCGCGGCGCGCATTGGACACACTTTACCGTCAATCAGCAAACCGCTTTTCTGAACGCCCGCTATACCATCACGCCCAGTTCCGACAGAATGGGCTATCGTCTGGATGGACCGTCCCTGCAAACCGAGGCGGGCCTGCAGATTCTTTCGGAACCGACGGCATTTGGCACCATTCAGATCCCGCCCGATGGCCAGCCCATTATCCTGATGGCAGACCGTCAGACAACCGGCGGTTATCCGAAAATTGCCAATGTCGCCAGTGTCGATCTGCCGGTACTGGCCCGATGCCTGCCGGGAGAATCCATTCAACTGTCGTTGATCAGCCTGAACGAGGCGCGCACTGTATTCCTGCAGCGCGAAGCGCTGTTCGCCCAGGTACATCAGGCTTTGGCACCACTGGGCACAGCCATGGAAGATGCGTTTGTCCGATCAACATGAATCTGACAAGGCCCCGGGGCATCCGCGCCCGCGCCATGACAAATGCGATATAGAATGGGCATATCCTGCTATTGCACAGCCCGCTCCAAGGAAACGATGTGATGAAAAAAATTGATCTCAATTGTGATATGGGCGAGAGCTTCGGCGCCTGGAAGATGGGTGACGATGCCGCCATCATGCCCTATGTGACGTCTGCCAATATCGCCTGCGGTTTTCATGCCGGCGATGCTCATACCATGCGGCACACCATGCAACTGGCACTACAGCAGGGCGTCAGGCCTGGTGCCCATCCGGGTCTGGATGACATTCGTGGCTTTGGTCGCCGCCCCTTCGCACTCACCCCCATCCAGGTGTATGACCTGGTGGTCGTGCAAATCGGCGCGCTCGCCGCCGTCGCCCGTGCCCAGGGGGGCCGGCTTTATCATGTCAAGGCTCACGGCGCGCTGTACAACATGTCCGCCAACCATGCTGAACTGGCCGCAGCCATCGCCCAGGCCGTACGCGATGTCGATCCGCAGCTTACTCTGTTTGCACTTGCCGGCAGTCGTCAGGTAGACATTGCCCGTGGACTGGGTCTGACCGTCATGCAGGAAGTGTTTGCCGATCGCTCGTATCAGGATGACGGCACCCTCACCCCACGTAACCAGCCGGGCGCGCTGATTGAAGAGGTTGAAACCTCGGTCTCCCAGGCCTTGACCATGGTACAGGAGGGTTATGTCATAGCGCAGTCAGGCAAAAAAGTTCCGATTCAGGCTGATACCCTTTGCTTGCACGGCGATGGTGCTCATGCGCTGGCCTTTGCGCGCCAGATCCATGCCGCGTTCCAGAAGGAAGGCCTGCTGATGGCGCATTGACGCCAGACATGATCATCGTTTCACTGCTGGCTGATATCGACTACCAGATCCACAGGACAGCAGAGGTCATGAGCAGATAACGCAGGAATTTGCCGATTGCCATGAAAATAATAGATGGGATCAGCGGCAAACGCATCCACCCGGCCACACCGCATAAGGGATCGCCCACCACGGGCAGCCAGGAAAACAGCAACGCGGCGGGTCCGAAGCGTTCGAAATAATACGTCATTTTGTCATGCCATCTGCCCCCTTCCTTTTTCGGAGCAGCGGATGGAGCGTCACCTTCGGACAGATATTTTTCTTCTGCGGCGATGGCCAGTCCGGTTTCATCGGTAATCTCGCCTGCCGCCAGTGCTTTTTTGTGCTGGATTTTTTCGTAGCCGACCTTTGCCGCGCGCCCCATATAGTAAGTGATGACGCCGCCAATGGTATTGCCGATCGTGGCAACCATAATGGTGGGCCAGAACATGTCGGGTGCTATTTTGAGATAGGCGATGACAACCGGTTCGGAGCCAAGGGGAAGCAACGTGGCCGATACCAGGGCAACGACAAAAACGCCGGGCAGACCGACAGTCGGGAGGGATAATATGCTCAGCATTTCCCTTACCCACAGCATCACTTCATGTTCCATATATTCCCTATTTTGGCCGGTTTTTTGAAAACCCTGCTGCCGGCTTTAATCCTAAAATCAGATTCGCTATGTTAACCTTAAGCGCCTGCCTGTATTCTTTTTTTCATTCCAAAATAACATGTCAACGGACTACCTCAAACGCATTTTGACATCACGCGTGTACGATGTCGCGCTCGAAACCTCTCTGGAACCGGCCACGCTGCTTTCGCAGCGAATTCAAAACACAGTGCTGCTCAAGCGTGAAGACACGCAACCTGTTTTCAGCTTCAAAATCCGTGGCGCCTACAACAAGATGGCCAATCTGCCGCCCGAGGCCCTCAAACGCGGTGTGATTGCGGCCTCGGCCGGCAACCATGCCCAGGGTGTTGCCTTGTCGGCCCGACGGCTGGGCTGCCGCGCCGTGATTGTCATGCCCATCTCCACTCCCGCAGTCAAGGTCGACGCAGTCAAGCGTCTGGGTGGCGAAGCCGTACTGCATGGCGAGTCATACAGCGATGCCTACGAGTTTGCAGCCGCCCTTGAGAAAAAGGAAAAACTCACGTTTGTCCATCCGTTTGATGATCCCGATGTAATCGCCGGCCAGGGTACCGTGGCCATGGAAATATTGCACCAGCATCCAGGACCGATTGATGCCGTTTTTGTTCCGATCGGCGGCGGCGGCCTGCTTGCCGGCATTGCTGCGTATATCAAGCAGTTGCGTCCTGACGTCGCAGTCATTGGCGTCCAGACCGAAGACTCCGACGCCATGGCCCGCAGTTTCCGGGCCGGGCGCCGCGTGCACCTGAACGACGTCGGTCTTTTTTCCGACGGCACGGCCGTCAAACAGGTGGGCAGCGAAACATTCCGGGTCATCCGCGAATATGTCGATGACATTATCACCGTCAACACCGACGAGCTGTGCGCCGCCATCAAGGATATCTTCCAGGATACCCGCAGCGTCGTGGAACCGGCAGGTGCGCTCGGCCTGGCCGGCGCCAAGCGCTATGTGGCCGAGCATGACTGGAAAAACAAAACAGTGATTGCCATTGCCTCGGGCGCCAACATGAACTTTGACCGGCTGCGCTTTGTGGCCGAACGGGCCGATGTGGGCGAAGCCAAAGAGGCGATTTTGGCCGTCACCATGCCCGAAGAACGGGGCAGTTTCCGTCAGTTGTGCAAATTGCTGGGCAACCGCAGCGTGACCGAATTCAACTATCGGATTTCGGATGCGCAGAAGGCCCACGTTTTTGTCGGCATCCAGATCAGTTCTCACGCCGAAGCCGAGAAACTGACCACGATGTTGCAGCGAAAAAAATTCGAAGCGCTTGATTTAAGCCACGACGACCTGGCCAAATCACATCTTCGATATATGGTCGGCGGCCATTCACCGCTGGCGCAAAACGAAGAACTGTATCGCTTTGAATTCCCGGAACGCCCCGGTGCACTGATGCGTTTTCTGGACACCATGAATCCGGAATGGAATATCAGCCTGTTCCATTACCGCAATCAGGGTTCGGATTATGGCCGGGTGCTGGTCGGCATCCAGGTACCACCGGCAGACAAAAAAGCATTCAAGGAATTTTTATCGCAAATCGGCTATCCGTACGAAAACGAAAGTAAAAATCCGGCCTACAAGCTCTTTCTGTAATCCGGCCGGGCCGGCTCTCGCGGCGCGCACGCCGTCAGGCACCGCGCGCTTCAGAACTCACAGACCGTAAATACCGATGCGCCACTTTCGCGCAAGAGTTTTGAACCGCCCAGCTCAGGCAGGTCGATAATGGCGGCCGCCTCCACAACATTGGCACCCAGGCGCTGCAACAATTTGGCCGCCGCCAGCATGGTTCCACCGGTCGCAATCAGGTCATCCACCAGCAGGACACGCTGACCAGGCCGGACCGCATCTGTATGCATTTCGACACTGGCGTTACCGTATTCCAGAGAGTATTCTTCAGCCAGGGTCTGAAACGGCAACTTGCCTTTCTTGCGCACCGGCACGAACCCGAGCTTGAGTTCGTAAGCCAGGACGCTGCCGACAATAAAGCCCCGGGCATCAATACCGGCGATCAGGTCCAGCCGTTCGCGCATATACCGGTAGACGAAGATGTCGAGCAACACACGAAACATGCGTGGGTCCTGTAACACAGGTGTGATATCACGAAATGTGATGCCCGGCTTCGGCCAGTCAGGCACGCTGCGTATGGCGTCGGTCACCATTTGATGCGGGTCAATCATAGTCATGATGTCAGAAACTCCTGTGACGGTGAAAATCAAACAACGACACTATAGCCGATTCGCCGGCCCCCATACGGGTTTATCCCTAGCGACGCTTAATCGACGGCGGATACGTGGATGGCGGACGATACGCGTTGCGCTTTCTCGCGCGCCAGATCGGGCGACTCGGCCGCCGCAAGCGCCACGCCCATGCGGCGACGAACGAAAGAAGCCGGTTTACCAAAAAGACGTACGTCGGTATCGGGCTCTGCCAGGGCTTCGGCCACATGGCTGAAGCTGACCGCTTCGGCGTCAACACCGCCGTAAATGACACTGCTCGCCCCAGTGGCGCGCAGCGTGGTATTGACGGGCAGCCCGAGCAGCGCGCGGGCATGCAGTTCGAATTCGTTCTGAACCTGGGTAATCATGGTGACCATCCCAGTATCATGAGGACGGGGGCTGACCTCTGAGAACCAGACCTGGTCGCCCGCCACAAACAGCTCTACGCCGAACACACCCATGCCCCCCAATGCGTTGGTGACCGCCAGACTGATATCTTTGGCCCGCTGCAGCGCGGTATCAGACATGGCCTGGGGCTGCCAGCTTTCGACGTAATCACCGGCTTCCTGGCGATGTCCGATGGGTTCGCAAAAATGCGTCACGATATCGCCGGTTTTCGGATCACGGGCGCGTACGGTCAACAGGGTAATTTCATAATCGAAGCGGATAAAGCCTTCAACAATAATTCTGCCCTTGCCCACGCGGCCGCCTTCCTGGGAATATTGCCAAGCGTGCGCCACATCGTCGGCGGTGCGAATGAGCGACTGCCCTTTTCCGGATGACGACATGACCGGCTTGACCACACACGGGTAACCAATCTGTTCATCAATGGCCTGCTGCAGCTGCTGCTGGCTATCGACGAAACGATAAGGCGAGGTGGGCACCCCCAGCGTTTCGGCTGCCAGGCGGCGTATGCCTTCGCGGTCCATGGTCAGCCGCGCCGCTTGCGCCGTGGGGGTGACACGCACCCGGCCCTCGGCTTCGAGTTCGACCAGCAGATCGGTGGCGATGGCCTCGATTTCCGGCACGATGACATGCGGCTGCTCGGCGTCGATAATGCGCCGCAGTGCCGCCTTGTCTGTCATGTTGACAACATGAGAGCGGTGCGCAACCTGGTGCGCCGGCGCGTTCTCGTAACGGTCGACAGCAATGACTTCTACCCCCAGCCGCTGCAGGGCGATCACCACTTCTTTACCCAGCTCGCCGGAACCGAGCAGCATCACGCGTGTCGCTGCTGAGGATAGAGGAGTACTCAAAATGGGGGAAGCAAAAGCGTGATTGGTCATGGTGCGGGGGCTGATGAGTTGGAAGAAGGCAAGGCCGGTTGGAGAACGAGCCGAAGACAGAAATCACATTATAAATCGCCGACATGACAAAAGCAGCAACAAGCACACAACTACGGATTTCCGCGCGATGGCCCCCGGCCTGAGGCAGGCGCCTGGGGGTCCGTACCCGCGATTCCTGCCTGCGTACTGCTCCTGCGCCCAATTCCTGCGTTGTGTTCCCGCGCCGGATTCTATGCCTGCACGAGATCGCCGTCGGTGTCTGCGCGAGCCCCCCCGCGATATGCAATGAAACAATCAGCAAGACCCGCATTTCGGCAGAAGGCTGAAAATTTCCATCTTGCCTGGCGGTTACGATTAAAATCGCCTGATGGTCAATGAAATTGAATTTACTTCTGCCGATGCCCTGGCGTCGGCACACCGGACACTGCAAATCGAAATCACCGAGTTGCAGCATCTGGACACGCGTCTGGATGAACGGTTTGCACAGGCCGTCTCCCTACTGCTGGGATGTACCGGGCGCGTTGCCGTCACGGGGATCGGCAAATCGGGCCACATTGCCCGGAAAATATCCGCCACGTTTGCCTCTACCGGCTCACCCAGCTATTTCGTGCATGCAGCAGAGGCCGCGCACGGTGACCTGGGCATGATTACCGGCGACGATCTCATCATCGCCGTATCCTACTCGGGCTCGTCCCCGGAACTGGCCACCATTTTGCCGATCGCCAGACGCCTGGGCTCAAAAATCATTGGCATCTGCGGTAACCGCTACTCCGAGCTGGCCAGCCTGTCTGACGTTTTTCTGGATGTCAGCGTCACCCGCGAAGCCTGCCCGCTCAATCTGGCACCCACCTCCAGCACAACGGTCACGCTTGCCCTGGGCGATGCCCTGGCGATCGCCTGCCTGGAGGCCCGCGGCTTTGGCACCTCCGACTTCGCCCGCTCGCATCCGGGCGGCGCCCTGGGCCGGCGTCTGCTCACCCACGTGCGCGACGTCATGCGCCAGGGCGATGAACTGCCTATTGTCGGCCCCGACACCCGCATGCCAACGGTGCTTGAAGAAATGACGGGTAAACGCATGGGCATGACCGTGATCGCCGATGAGTCGCGCAAACCACTGGGCATTTTCACTGACGGCGATTTGCGCCGGCTGATCATGCAAAAAGGGGATATCCGTGACATCACGGCAGCCCAGGCCATGACTCCCTACCCTCGCAGCATCGGCCCCGAGGCGCTGGCCGCCGAGGCCGCTGCCGTCATGGAACAGCACAAACTGTCCACCATGCTGGTGGTCAATCAGGAACAAACACTGATCGGCGCGCTGCATATGCACGATCTCATGGACGCAAAAGTCATCTGACGTATGAAACCTATCAACACTCCTCATCCGGCCGAAGCGCTGGTGCTCTCCAAAATCAGCCAGTCTGTACGCGACCTGGCAGCCCAGGTCAAACTCATCGCCTTTGATGTCGACGGCATTTTGACCGATGGCAGCCTGTGGTATGGCGAACATGGTGAACTCATGAAGCGCTTTTGCGCGCTCGACGGCCATGGCCTGAAAATGCTGCAACAGGCCGGGGTGCGCGTCGTGCTGATTACCGGTCGCGAAGGTGATATCCTGTCGCGCCGCGCCGCCGATCTGGGACTGGCCGATGTGTTCCAGAATGTGCGCGACAAAATTGGCGTGCTGAGCCAGCTGGCCACCGATATGGGACTGGGTCTTGAAAATATTGCCTTCATGGGCGACGACATTATTGATCTGCCGGCCATGCAAAAGTGCGGATTCTCCATCAGCGTGCCCAACGCGCCCCTATATGTACAACAGACTGCCCACTGGGTTACCTCCCTGCCCGGCGGCAGCGGCGCCGTGCGTGAATGCACCGACCTGATCATGGCCGCACAGGGTACGCTTTCGGGCTTTTTTACGCCAGGGCGTCTGACCGGCGCGGTTATCCAGTAGCCCGATCGTCATGAAAGAACGCATTCCCGCCCTTATCGCGCTGTTCATGCTGATTGCACTGGTCATCTCGACATGGTGGGCAGCCGATTACGCACAAAGGGCCATCGACGTGGACCCGCCTGCGCGCAAGACGCGCGAGCCCGATTCCTGGTCAGATAAATTCGTCATGCTCAGCTCCGACGCCAACGGCGTGCCGGTCAACCGTCTGGAAGGCACGCACATGCAGCACTTCCCGTATAACGACAGCTATCTGATCACCGATGCCACGGCCACCGGCCAGCGCCCCAATTCGCCCCGCACGGTTGGCACCGGCGATACCGCAACCATGCTGGATGATGGAAATAAAATTGTCATCCGGGGCAATGCACACCTGCATCGCTTCCCTTATGGCGAAGACAAGGCACTGGACGTACGCAGTGAAGAATTGATCATCTATCCCAATGAAGATATTATTACGACTGACAAACCGGCGCTCGTCATCAACGGCAATTCGCGCATGAATGGCACCGGTATGATGTATAACAACAAAACCAGAAAACTGGACGTTTACTCGTCTTCCGACGTTTCCATTTCGGGGCAGGACAGCAACCGACGTCGAACCACCATCCCAAACAAGCAAGGAACCCCTCCGCAATGAATGCGTCAACTTTGAGAACCTCAACCCTCGCATTATGCCTTGGCCTCTTCCTGCTGGCCGCAGGGCAGACTGTCATCGCGCAGACGCCGCCCAAATCGGCAACCGCGCCCAAGACCGAGGAGCCGGATACCCAGGTTCTGTCCGACACCCTGAGTTATGACGACGCAAAAAAAACCAGCGTATTCACGGGGAATGTCATTCTCACGCGCGGCCTGATGAAACTGACCTCGGACCGGCTGGATTTGCGTGAAGACGCTCAGGGCTTCCAGTATGGCGTAGCCACAGTAGACAAATCCCGCTACGTATTCATCCGCCAGGAACGTCCCGAAAATTACGAAGTGGTGGAAGCCCGCGGAGACCGGGGTGAATACGACGGCAAACTCAACACGGTGAAAATGGTGGGTCATGCTACGGTCACCCGCTTCATTTGCGGCAAACCTTTTGACACGATCAATGGCGAAGTGGTTACCTTCAACAACCAGAACAATACCTATTCAGCGACTGGCGGTCCGACCTCGGCCGCTCAGCCGGGACGGGTGCGCTCCATTGCACAACCGCGGGCAAAAACTGACCAGGCCGTGGCCGAATGCCGCAAGCTGTACAACAACAAGCCAATGCCCAGCTCAATCGCTTCGAAGCCGGCCGCCCCTGGCACGCCAGGCAAAGCAACCCAGAATTAATGCATGAATACTTTATCCAGCTCCAGCCTGCAGACCAATGCCATTGATGGCCTGGGGCAACTGAAGGCCATCGGCCTGCAAAAAATCTATAATGGCCGCAGTGTTGTCCAGGATGTGTCTATTTCCGTATCCAGCGGTGAAGTGGTCGGGCTGCTCGGCCCCAATGGCGCGGGTAAAACCACCAGCTTCTACATGATCGTGGGACTGATTCCGGCCGATTTTGGTCGTATTGAAATTGACGGCCGTGACATTACGTCGCTGCCCATTCACAAGCGCGCTCATCTGGGCCTGTCCTATCTGCCGCAGGACGCATCGGTCTTCCGGCGCCTGTCCGTAGAACAAAATATTCAGGCCGTGCTCGAACTGCAGACCGATCCCGATACCAGCAAGACCCTGACACGTCAGCGGGTTCGCGAGCAACTGGAACTGTTGCTGGACGAATTGCAAATCACCCACATTCGCAAGAATGCCGCCATTTCACTGTCCGGAGGCGAACGCCGCCGGGTGGAAATTGCCCGGGCACTGGCGACCAATCCGCGCTTCATTCTGCTTGACGAGCCTTTTGCCGGGGTCGATCCGATCGCGGTCATCGAAATCCAGCGCATCGTGCGCTTTCTGAAAAGCCGTAATATCGGCGTATTGATTACCGATCACAATGTGCGCGAAACGCTGGGCATTTGCGACCGGGCCTATATTATCAGCACCGGTAAAGTGCTGACCGACGGCGAACCTGATTCGATCATCACCAATCCCGAAGTGCGCAAGGTGTACCTCGGCGAACATTTCAAAATGTAACAGTCATTCAACGAGCGCCCGCCCCTCACGCAGGGGCTCGCTCCCGATTCAGCGCCCAGACAGGGGGCTTGTATAAGTCCAAATAAGGTTTAAACTATCCCTGACGGATCAGAAAAAATCCTTTCATCAACCTGTCATCAAGGAGTCCCTTCCCCTCTCATTTTTTTATCGACGCCCTGATTTTTGTTGAGGCGTCCGCCTATTCAACTTTCAAAAGGAGCACACTATGAATCTTAATATCAGTGGCCATCATGTGGAAATCACCCCTGCCATTAAAGAATACGTAGTGACCAAATTCGCCAAAGTCCTCAGGCACTTCGATCATGTTATTGACACCCAGGTTATCCTGTCCAAGGAGCCCCTCAAGCACAGCGCAGAGGTCACGCTACGCGTACCGGGCAAGGATATCCATTGCGAAGTGACGGACGAGAATCTGTATGCGGCCATTGATCTGCTTTCGGATAAGACCGACAGACAGGTCATCAAATACAAAACGAAAGCGTCAGACCACTCCAATGAATCGGCAAAAAGAATGAGTATCGGCTAGATACGTTGTACTTTTTTCCCGTTTTTTGCGCAAACCCGGCCCGGCGGCCGGGTTTTAGCTTACCCTTCTATTTCTTAATGCAAGAACACCCTATAATCGCGGTATGAATCAACTATCCCGTATCCTTCCGCAGGAAAATATCCTGCTGGATGTTAATGTCACCAGCAAGAAACGCGCCTTTGAACAGGCCGCGCTTCTGTTCGAGAACAATCAGGGCATCGCCCGCTCAACGGTTTTCGATAGTCTGTTTTCGCGTGAACGCCTCGGCTCAACGGCGTTGGGACATGGCGTTGCCGTGCCTCACGGCCGCATCGCCAATCTGAAACAGGCAGTCGCAGCCGTCATGCGCCTCTCCACAGCCATCCCCTTCGATGCGCCCGATGGGCAGCATGTCCAGTTGCTGGTGATCCTGCTGGTGCCTGAAAGCGCAACCCAGCAGCACCTGGAAATTCTGGCGGAACTGGCGCAACTGCTCTCCAGCGGAGAAACGCGCAAGCAATTGCTGGCCAGTCCCAATTCAGAAGGCATTTACGATTTGCTGGCACACCCTGCCGGCGATTGATCAAAGGCACGATCATGCTCAGTATTCAGGATCTGACTGCCGATAACGAAGAAAGCCTGCGCTTTACCTGGATCGCCGGCAAGGAAGGCCGTACGCGCCATATCCAGGATACGATCGTCAACAATACCTCGGCCGCAGACCTGATCGGCCACTTGAACGTTATCCACCCTTCGCGCATCCAGGTTTTTGGGAAGGAAGAGCTCATCTTCTACAACCGCCTCTCTACCGTGCAACGCGAGAAAGTGCTGATTGAACTGGCCGAAGGCGGCGTGCCGGCCGTGATTCTGGCCGAAGGGCTGGATTCCCCACCGGACCTGGTCAGCTTCTGCGCGCGCAGCAAAATCCCCCTGCTGTCCACCCCGGTCGATGCGGCGCACCTGATCGATGTGCTGCGCATCTACCTGAACAAGCGATTTGCCCCCAAAACAACAGTCCATGGCGTTTTCATGGACGTGCTGGGTCTGGGCGTGCTCATCACGGGTGAGTCGGGTCTGGGCAAAAGCGAACTGGCGCTCGAACTTATTTCCCGCGGGCATGGCCTGGTTGCAGACGATGCCGTGGACTTTTCCCGCACCTCACCCACCCTGATCGAAGGCCAGTGCCCCGATTTGTTGCGCAATATGCTTGAGGTGCGTGGCCTGGGCCTGCTGGATATCCGTACGATCTTTGGCGAAACCTCGGTGCGGCGCAAAATGCGCCTTAAGCTCATTGTCCACTTGGTGCGTGCCAATAGCGAGAAATTCGAGCGGCTGCCGATCCAGGATCAGACCCAGGACATGCTGGGCATTCCCATTCGCCGTGTGATGCTGCAGGTCGCGGCCGGCCGCAATCTGGCGGTGCTTGTCGAAGCAGCGGTACGCAATACCATTCTGAAATTACGTGGTATCGACACTCTGGGCGAATTCATGGAACGCCAGGCCGCCGCGATCATGGAAAACAGCAACCTCTGACGAACGCCCCCCCTGCCGGACAGAAAACAAAGCCTTACCGGACCCAATCGACGCCTGCAAGCCGATTCTGTTAAATTTTGTCACGAGTCTATGGTTAAATAGAACGATGAGACACTGATCGCCCGGCCATCACAACGGCAAACGAACCTTTGGCCGCTTTCCGACCTATGTACCGTTTTGTTCAGGATAGATAACTTATTATGCTTCACGTTGTCCTTATCACCGGAATCTCAGGATCAGGAAAATCCGTTGCGCTACGCCAGCTCGAAGACCTCGGTTACTCCTGTATTGATAATCTGCCCGTCAGCCTCTTGCACGATCTGGTTGCCAACGCCAGGGAAAACAGCCTCAAAACAGTAGCTGTTGCAATCGATGTCAGAACGGCGGGCGAATTGGCCAGTCTGCCGGGGGTGATTACGGCACTGCGCAGCATGGGTCTGCCCTTGCAGGTTATCTTTCTGGATTCGGATGACGAGACCCTGATTCATCGTTATTCCGAGTCGCGCCGCAAGCATCCCTTGAGCAACCGGATGCGCGAAACGTCAGGAATTACGCCGTCTCTGGAGGATTGCATTACACACGAACGCAATCTTCTGGCCCCCTTGCGGGAGCAGGAACATGTGATCGATACCTCAGGTCTGACGCCCGGCCAGCTGCGTGCCTGGGTCAAAGATGTGGTCGATCATGAAGAACCAGAGGTACTTTTGACCTTCGAATCCTTCGCCTACAAAAAAGGCGTTCCTAATGACGCGGACCTCGTTTTTGATGTAAGATGCTTGCCTAATCCTCATTACGACAGTAACTTACGCCCACTTACGGGCCGTGATGAACCCGTGGCGGCCTGGCTGGCTCAATTTGACAGCGTGCCCGCCTTAATCAACGATATAGCCGCATATATTGAAAAATGGCTTCCATTATATATGCAGGATACGCGTAGTTATCTCACCGTTGCCATAGGTTGCACCGGTGGTCAGCACCGATCGGTTTACGTAGCCGAGGAACTGGCGAAGCGCTTCAGTTCCTATCACCCTTTACGCGTTAGGCATCGTGCCCAGTTGACACTATGACATGACGAAACGAACAACTTTAATACGAAGTACCGCAGCAACCCTTATTTCCGGCCTTTTTTTGGTGCCGGCTGCCCACGCTACCGGCATCGAAATCCGCGATAATCAGGATTTTTCCGTGCATATGGTGCCCGCCTCGGAAGCGGCCGCACCGGGCGCCAAGGCCAAAAAACAGGCCGCACCCGCACCTGCGCAAAAAATGCGCATTACCGCCAACGGAATCGTGCCGGAATCGGCCGATGATTCTGCCGTGGCTGCCAACCCCGCGCCCGCAGAAAAAAAATCAGCTGCCAGTACGAGCCAGCCAGCTCCTGCGACAGCAGCCGGAACTGAATCGGCTAAGACAGCCTCTGCAGATGCTCGCCGTGGCAGCAGTAAATCTGCCAAGGCTGCCCCTGCCGAGACCCCCGTCACGATTGTGCCGGTAAAACAACTTGCCTCAACCGCCCCTGGCGATCGTAATCAAAGCAACGCCAAAGCGCTGTCCAAATCAGTCCCCAAATCGGAGCAGAAAGACACAAGCCGTCGCACTGCTGCGATCAAACAGGCCGGTAAACCGACTGCAGAAAAAACCACTGCACAAGTCAAGAGCGCCGAGACCGCAACAGCACCGGTTACAGCAGAACCCGCTACACCCGCCATTGATGGCAAACCACAACTGGCCGACGGACTGGCCATGCGCATCACCGAAAACGGCATTATTCCCGAAAGCGAATACAAGCTTCAATTGCCCCAGGAAGACTTCAGCCTGGCTGAACGCGATGCAACCGAAAAGGATCCTGCAAGCGAAGACATTGCGACCAAGGCTCGCAAGGCACTTTCAGGCACCAGCAAGTCCTACACGGTCAAGGGCATCCGCTACAAACCCATGAGTATTGATGAAACGACAGACTTTTCCCAGGAAGGCATTGCCTCCTGGTATGGTCCGGGATTTCATGGCCGTAAAACGGCCAATGGCGAGGTCTACAACCAGAATGCCATGACAGCGGCTCACAAGCGCCTGCCCATTTCATCCTATGTGCGCGTGACCCGCGTCTCAACCGGCAAAAGCATTGTGGTGCGCATCAATGACCGGGGTCCGTTTGTCGGCAACCGGGTAATCGATCTGTCTTACGGTGCCGCCAAGCGCCTGGGCATTGTCAGCCGTGGCAGCGACAAGGTCAAAATCGAGCCGATTTCCAAAGAAGCGGCAGCGGGCGAGCGCAATAGCGAAACCCAGACCAAAGCCAAAAAAATGCTGTAAACACACGGCAAGCCTCAAAACAAAGGCCGTTTCCAGTTCGGGAACGGCCTTTTTGTTTCTTGCACCTGAATTGGAGTGGAAATGAATGGGGGTGGAAAAGCTGGATGCAATCGGGTATGGAAAAGTCGACACAATGGCGTCCAAAAGACGCCATACCCGTTCGGCCCGATTCAATCGGCCTCGCTTGCGTCCCCGTCTTTCAGTTGCAATGCCCGGGCGTACAGCACGTCGCGGGGCAGCCCGCTGAAAGCTGCCAGCATTCGGGCGGTGTCCTTGACCGAATGCGAAATGAGCATGGCCGCTATGATCCGGTCTGCATCGGGATTCAATGTGCCGGCTTCTTTTGCTGCCGATTCGTGGATGATCAGCACAAATTCGCCCATGGTTCGCTGATGGTCGCCGGCAAACCAGTCCGCAAGCTCCCCTGCCGGCACTGTGACAATCTGCTCGAAACGCTTGGTCAATTCACGGGCCACCGTGACCAGCCGGTCATGACCGGCAACCGCAGCAATATCGACTGCCGTGCTGCGCACCCGATGCGGTGATTCAAACAGAATCACGGCTGCCGGCAAGGCGCACCAGGTTTTCAGCCACCCCTGTCTGGCCACGGCCTTGGGCGGTGCGAAACCAGCAAAGACAAAAGACGGGTTTTCATCGCTGGTCGCGCCGCTGCCCATCAAGGCAGCAATCACGGCCGACGGGCCCGGAATGACACGAACCGGCAGGCCCGCCTTGCGAATTTCACTGACAATGCGTCCGCCCGGGTCGCTGACCGCCGGGGCGCCTGCATCCGAAATCAGCGCCACCCGCTGCCCGTCCTGAAGATGACGCAAGACGGTTGCCGCTGCCTGCGCCTCGTTGTGGCGGTGAGCGGACATCATGGGGGTATCAATGCCCCAGGCATTGAGCAAGACCCGCGACGAGCGCGTATCCTCTGCCGCAATCACATCTGCCTTGCGTAATGCAAACAGCGCGCGGGGGGATAAATCGGCCAGATTGCCGATCGGGGTGGCCACGACATAAAGACAGCCGGCAGGCCAATCCTGACTGCCCAATTCGTGCAACACCCGCTGCCATCGCCCCTCATCGAATTGTCCACTTTCTGTCGTCATGTGCGTCTCTGTATGAAAAAATACCTTATCGCCATTATCCCTGATCGCGCCGCGCGCCCCGCGTATCCGCGTATCCCCCTCGAAAAAACCCGCCATACCATGACGATGTCGCATACCTCAACCATTACAGAGAGCCGTGCGGACGAGCCCACGGCCTTTACCCTGGCAAATGCCGCCCAGCGCAAGCTGCAAACGCGGCGACGGCGCCGATCCGGTGTATCTGCGCACAGGCGGCAGGCATCCCCTCCTGCGCGTCGGCTCTCACCCTCACAAGTGCGCGGCCTGCAGGCCGAGGCACGGGCGATTGAATGGCTGCAGGCGCGCGGCCTGACTCTGCTGGCCACCAACCTGCGTTGCCCGTACGGTGAACTGGACGCCGTATTTCGTGCCGATATGGATGTCATGGTGATTGTGGAAATCCGGCATCGCCGCAAGGCGCGGCACGGTGGTGCCGCCGCCAGCATCACTCCAGCCAAGCAGCAGCGTGTACGCACGACGGCGGCCTGGCATCTGCCGCGCCTGACTGCACTGGCCTTTGGCGGCAAAACACCACGCTGTCGCTTTGACGCCGTGTGCATCGAAGGCGACACGCTCAACTGGCTGCAGGCCGCCTTCTAGCAGTGCAAAACCCGTTACAATCGGTTTTGCAGACTCTGCGAACCCGCTTTTTACCCCCTCTCAGCTATCCGTCTTGCGGCTTTGCCCCATGCGGTTTTTTTTTACACGTGCGATAATACCGTTATGGACATTTCTTCCCGCATTTCATTTCATTTCGACGATTCGGCCCGTGTCGTGTCGCAGAGCCACCAGGCCCTGGCTGCGCCGCTGGCCGCCGCCATCGAGATGCTGGTCAACACGATCAGCAATAACGGTAAGGTGCTGGCCTGCGGCAACGGCGGCTCGGCGGCCGATGCCCAGCATTTTATCGCTGAACTGGTCGGCCGCTTCGAACGCGATCGTATCCCTTTCGCCGGTATTTCGCTCAACACCGACACCTCTATCCTCACGGCGGTCGGCAACGACTACGGTTTTGACAATATCTTCGAGCGACAGGTCCAGGCGCTTGGGCAGCCCGGCGACGTGCTGGTGGCCTTTACAACCAGCGGCAACTCGGCCAACGTCATCAAGGCCATTCGCGCGGCACACGAACGTGAAATGCATGTAATCGCCCTGACCGGCAAAAAAGGCGGCAATGTAAACAGCCTGCTGACCGATCAGGATGTGCATCTGTGCGTGCCTCATGACCGCACTATGCGTATTCAGGAAGTGCACTCGCTGGCACTTCACATTCTGTGCGATGGCATTGACGCCATGTTACTTGGAGATTCCGAATGAGTGTATCGCGCTCCTTTTCCCTGTCCCGCCCGGCTGCTGCATTGGTGGCCGTTTCCCTGTCATGCTCCCTGCTGGCTGGCTGCGTGCCGCTGGTGGTCGGCGCGGCGGCCGGCGGAACTGCCATCGTGGCGGTTGACCGTCGCTCGGCCGGCATTCAGCTGGTTGACAAGAATATTGAACGACGCACCCAGAACACCATTAACGAAAGCATCGGCGAAGCCGGTCGCGTGATCGTGTCTTCCTATAACCAGCGTGTGCTGCTTACAGGCGAAGTACCCACCGAAGCGGCCAAACAGTCAGCCGAAACCATGGCCCGCAATGCCACAGATGTCAAACGCGTTGACAATCAGCTGACGGTTGGCCCCCGCGCCTCATTCAGCACACGCAGCAACGAAACCTGGCTGACTTCTCGCGTCAAAGCGGAACTTTTAGCCACCAAAGAGGTCCCATCAGGCACCATCAACGTAATCACTACCCGTGGGGTTGTGTATCTGATGGGTCAGGTCACCGATCTTGAAGGGCAGCGCGCGGCATCGGCTGCGGCGGGTGTCAGCGGCGTCAGCCGGGTTATCAAGGTATTCGACATTGTTTCCGGCAGCAGCGTGACGCCGTCAGGCCGGGCCACCGGTACCCCGACAACGGTTCCCGGCACCGAAACCAACCCTTCTTCAGGCGGTGTGCAAACCTTCCCCCTGGAATAAACCCATATCATGAAAAAATTCGTTCTTCCTGCTGTCGTTGCTGTTGCCGCCGTGGTCGGCGGCTTCATGATGACCTCGTCCAGCGCGGCACCTGATGTCAAATTCACGGCACTCGACGGCAAGACTTTCCAGACGACCGACCTCAAGGGCAAGGTCGTTCTGGTCAAGTTCTGGGCAACCAGTTGCGTTACCTGTATCGCGCAAATGCCCGACACCATCAAGTACTATGACACCTATCACGACAAAGGTTATGAAACCGTTGCCGTCGCCATGTCGTATGATCCGCCGGATTTCGTGAAAAACTACACGGCAGACAAAAAACTGCCCTTTACCGTCGTTCTGGATCGCGATGGCAGCGCTGCCAAAGCCTTTGACGATATCAAATTTACACCCGTATCGTTCCTGCTGGATCGCCAGGGCAATATTGTCAAACGCTACATTGGCAATTACGATAAGCAAGATTTCATCAAGACGCTGGAAAATACCCTGGCACAAAACTAATCTGTAAACGCGAGCGAGCATGTCTGACACCCCCCTGGATATCAATGCAGTCCCACCCGCGGTCAAGGCCGACATTATTTCCGAGTCGCTGCCCTATATCCGGAAATTTCACGGCAAGACCGTCGTGATCAAATACGGCGGCAACGCCATGATCGAAGAGAATCTGCAACGCAGTTTTGCCCGGGATGTCGTGCTGCTCAAGCTGATCGGCTTAAATCCCGTGGTCATTCACGGGGGCGGCCCGCAAATCGACAGCGCACTCAAGCGCCTGGGCAAGGAAGGCAATTTCATCCAGGGCATGCGCGTCACCGACGCCGACACCATGGAAGTCGTGGAGTGGGTGCTGGGTGGTCAGGTGCAGCAGGACATCGTCATGATGATCAACGAAGCCGGTGGCAAGGCCGTAGGCCTGACCGGCAAGGACGGCGGCCTGATCCAGGCGCGCAAAAAGCTGATGCCCAACAAGGAGCAACCCGATTCTCCACTGGATATCGGTTTTGTCGGCGATATTTCCAGCATTGATCCTTCTGTGGTCAAAGCCCTGCAGGATGACCAGTTCATTCCTGTGATCTCGCCCATTGGCTACGATGCAGAAGAAGGCGATGTCTACAATATCAATGCCGATGTCGTCGCCGGCAAAATGGCCGAAGTGCTGCAGGCCGAAAAACTGCTGATGATGACTAACACGCCCGGTGTGCTGGACAAATCCGGCCAATTGCTGCGCAAACTGTCGGCCAAGACCATAGACGAACTGTTTGAGGATGGCACCATTTCCGGCGGCATGCTGCCGAAAATCTCTTCCGCCCTGGATGCCGCCCGCAATGGCGTCAATTCGGTTCATGTTGTCGATGGCCGCGTGCCGCACTGCCTGTTACTGGAAATTCTGACCGACAAGGGCGTCGGCACCATGATCACTTCATGATCCAACCTGCGACGCGGCATCGCGTTGCAGGCATCAGGACAGCGGCATGATCTGCACGCCGCTCATCAAACCCCTGCAACCTCTCGTTCACCATGCCCGCACCCCGCGGGTGTGGCTGTTTGACCTGGACAACACCCTGCACGATGCCTCGCATGCCATTTTTGGTCATATCAACCAGAGCATGACGCGCGCCGTCATGCAATCGCTGGATATTGACGAAGACGAAGCAACGATATTGCGCAAGAAATACTGGGCACGCTATGGTGCGACACTGATCGGCATGGTGCGGCACCATAATGTCAACCCCAGGGATTTTCTGCATTTAAGTCATGATTTTGATATCGCCGGCAGCACCCGGATAGAAAAGAATCTGTCTGAGATGCTCAACGCCGTCCCCGGCATTAAATACGTGGTCACGAACGCGCCCATGCATTACGCCCGGATTGTTCTGGAACGACTGAAGGTGCGTCACTGCTTCGCCGGGATTTGTTCCATCAATGAGATGTGCCTGCAGGGGCGGTTTCGTCCCAAACCCTCCCTGGCCCTGATGCGGCAATTACTGGTACAGCTCCAGTGCGAGCCGACCCGTACCATTCTGGTCGAAGACACGCTGAAAAATCTGAAATCCGCCAAGCAATTGCACATGAAAACCGTGCATATTTTCCACCGGGGCACGCCCTTCAGCTCCATGCAGCGCATGCGACCGGCCTATGTGGACCTGCGCGTCAATTCTGTGCAGCAATTGCTGACCCACCCGTTCGCGCTTGGGAGCTGATTACGGTCCTTTAATCGAGCAGACTACAGACTCGTCTTCAGAAACAACCCCGATGGCGGTCTGCATGCATGATCTGCGCGTTGGAAACCCGCCTGCATGACCTGCCCCGATCTCTGACTTTACTTGCGATCAAGCTCCTGATTCAACCGAGCCGCAGGCACATACCCGTTGACACGGTTGCCGCTTTCAAAAAAGATGGCAGGGGTACCCTGCACCGCAAGTTTACGACCCAATTCCAGATTTTTTTCAATCGGTGTCTCGCACGTCGCTTCTGCAGGCACCGTACCCTTGTTCATCCAGTCCGTCCAGACGGTGGCCTGATCCTTGGCACACCACACATTGGTGGCCTTGGTCACTGAATCGGGAGCCAGAATCGGAAACAGGAACGTGTACACGGTTACGTTGTCCAGCGCTTTGAGCTCCTGATGCAGCTTCTTGCAATAACCGCAATTGGGATCCTCGAACACCGCCATTTTGCGCGCGCCGTTACCCTTGACCAGCTTGACGGCCTGCTCCAGCGGCAGCGTGGAAAAATCAACCTTGGAGATTTCCTCGACGCGCTCGGTCGTGATATCACGCCGGGTCTTGGCATCTACCAGATTGCCGGCCAGTACAAACTCGGCGTTTTCGTTGGTGTAGACGATATTGTTACCCAGCTGCACTTCATACAGATTGGCGTAATCAGTCGCCTGCACCTTGGTAACATCCACGTCGAACGCTTTGCCGACGGCGGTACGAATGCGTTCCAGTTTTGCGGTGTCCGCTTTCTGGGACGTCGACGCCGGGGCGGCTGATGCTGGCTGTGCCTGCACGGCGGGAACGGCGAAAACAGATGCCGTCGCCATCAGTAAACCCGCCATCGCAATCTGGCGGCAATGACGCGCACGCCATACGTTGGTAAGCTTAAATTTCATTCTTCTACATCCTCACTTCATAAAACCATGACCTGGCGTTTCTGCCAGCAAGACCTTGCGCATCGCGCGCAAGACGTGATCCGTCACCGGATTGATCAAAACCCCGACGCCCCTGCAATCAGGCGTCGTTTTACCCAGGGCAGTTGCTGCACCAGTTTCATGCCCGCATTGCGCAACAGAGGCAGAGCGGGCAGATCATGCGCGAACAGCCGGTACAGGCCATCGGTCGCCAGCCGCATCGCCATCACGTCGGCCGCGCGGGTGCGGGCATAGCGTTCGAGCACGCGCAGATCGCCATAAGGGCGAAATGCTTCCTTCCCGGCCAGTACCTGCGCCAGCACCTTGACATCCACCAGCCCGAGATTGAGCCCCTGACCGGCCAGCGGATGCACCCGATGCGCGGCATCTCCCACCAGGGCCACACCGGAGGCGACCGACTGGGCTTTTTCCAGCGTCAGCGGAAACCCATGCAGCGGACTGCGCACGGTTAGCTTACCGAGGCAGCCCGCAGCCACCCGATTCAGCGCCTCGGGCAGTGCCCGGGCAAGCGCCGCTTCATCCATCTGCAAATAGCGATCTGCGGTGGCGTCATCAACCGACCATACCAGGGATACCTGATGCCCTTCACTCGTGTCGGGCATGGGCAAAAATGCCAGCACATGATGATCCGAAAACCATTGATACGCGGTGTTCTGATGGGGCTTCTCGCAAGTCAGGTGCGTCACCAGACCTTTGTCGCCGTACTCCCGTTTCTGGTGCGTCATGCCCGCAGCGGTGCGCAGCGGTGATCGGGCACCATCGGCGCCGATAAACAGCGACGCCTGCATCACCTGACCACGACCGGTGGTAATCTGTCCATCCTGCCAGGATCGCATGGTGTCATCGATCCAGGGCACGCCGTAAATCGCCAGCGCCTGGAACAGCGCGCGTTCGATTTCCCCCGACTCCACAATCCATGCCAAATGCGGCTGAGCCGCCTGCCAGGCATCCAGCACAACCTGCCCGTCCCGATCGCCATTGACCTGCATTGCATCGACGGCGGTAATGCGCTCTTGCGGCATGGCATCCCAGATGCCCAGCGAAGCAAGAAACGCCTGGCTGGCCTGCGAAATGGCATAGACGCGGGCATGATACTGTTCCGCCGGCATGGCAAGCGGCGCTCTTTTGGGCGCGACCAGCGCCACATTGATTCTGGCTCTTGTCAGCGCCAGCGCCGTGGCCATGCCGACAATGCCGGCTCCGCAGACAATCACATCGTACTTCATCGCGCCTCCGGTACCCCGGCATCGCGTGGCCACAAAATCCACACCCGGCCGGTCTGTTTCATACGGCCAGCCAGTTCACCGGCCGCATCGCCTGAACCCCAGAAAAAGTCCGTGCGCGCCACACCCTTGATGGCAGCGCCTGTATCCTGAGCAAACACCACCCGCTGCAGGGGCTGAGTTGAATGGGGGCGCGTCGTTGCCAGAAACAGCGGACTGCCCAGCGGTACGTAATTGGGGTCCACGGCGACTGCACGTTCGGCCACCAGGGGAATACCGTAGGCACCTTTGGGGCCGGCAGCGTCATCCGACAGCGCTTCTTCCCGGAAAAAAACCATGGCCTGGTTGGCATTGAGCATTTCCTCGACGCGATCAGGATGCGCCCTGGCCCATGCCTTGATATTTTGCATATTGGCCTGTGCCAGCGGCAACTCGCCTTTGTCGGCCAGCCATTTGCCGATCGAACTATAAGGGCGGCCGTTGTGGTTGTCATACGCCAGGCGAATCGTGCTGCCGTCGTCCAGTTGCACCCGACCCGATCCTTGCACCTGCAGGAAGAACGCCTCGACGGGATCATTCAGCCAGACAATAACAGGCGGCTTGGTATCACGCTGCCCAATCTGGGCGCGGGTATCGTACGGGACGATATTTTTGCCCACCAGCCTGCCGCGTATGCGCTTGCCCGCCAGTTCCGGATACTGCTGGCCCAGATCAATGGACAGCAGATCATCGGGCGTGGCATACATGGGCCACTGATAGTCCCCGCCCTGCGAGCGGGAGCCGTGCACGACCGGCTCATAATAGCCCGTGACGGTATTGGTGTTTTTGCCGTTTTCCGTGACTTCCCACGGTTGCAGATACTGTTCCAGAAAAGCCTTCACCGTAGCCGCATCATCGCTGCGCGGGTCAATACCCGATTGGGCGGCCGCCTGACAGACCGGTTGCCAGACAGCCGGCGCTGCGCGTGCCGGCATGGCTTTGGAACCACTGACCGGACGCATCAGGCCGCGACAATTGTTATAGAAAGTCAGCCACAAATGACGCGCATCGTCCTGCTGCCAGCCCGGCAGCGAGGACCAGTTCACCTGATGATATTGGCCCGCCAGCGGTCGTGGCGACGTGGGCGCAAAAGCGGACCGGTCGGGCACTTGCAGCGGATCGGTCATGGAAAAAGCCGGGGTCGACGAGGACGTGCCCGACTCCTGTGTGGCGCAACCGGCCAGCAATACAACAAGCGCCGCGAAAGCCGCAGGCAGCAACCGGTTCTGGGTTCCTGGATTTCTCATATTTCCGTATCCAAAAAATGGAAGAAAAAGCATGGCCGGCACAAGCCCTGGGCCAGCCCTGTCACATCAGTGCAGTGTCCTGGGGAGCGTCAAAACGAATTCGGGAATATCCACTTCAAACGGCACGCCGTTTTCGCCCACGCAATGATAGCTGCCCTTCATGGTGCCCAGCGGCGTATTCAGCGGGCAGCCGCTGGTGTATTCGTAAACATCTCCTGCTGCGATCAGGGGCTGTTCGCCGACAATACCCAGACCGCGCACCTCCTGCACGTTTTCATCGCCATCGGTAATCACCCAGTGGCGACTGATGACCTGCGCGGCGGCAGAGCCGGTGTTGCGAATGCGCACCGTATAGGCGAAGACATACTGCGAGCGCGATGGGTCGGACTGTTCTTCAAGATAGCGCGGCGTCACTTCCACCGTCATTGTATTTACCATTCGTGGCGTATCCCCGGAAAGCTGAACGAGTTTGTATGGAATAATAGAGCCTCATTGTACTTCGTGCGCCCGGTTACAGGAGAAAAACGCCGTCATGGAATTACAACCCGTTACCCGCATCGCCCCCAGCATTCTGTCCGCTGATTTTGCCCGTCTGGGCGAAGAGGTCAGAAATGTCATCAGCGCCGGTGCCGACTGGATTCATTTCGATGTCATGGACAATCACTATGTGCCCAACCTGACCATCGGCCCCATGGTGTGCAAGGCTATTCGTCCCTGTACCGACGCCCCTATCGACGTGCATCTCATGTGCGAACCTGTCGATGATCTGATCCCCCAGTTTGCCCAGGCCGGCGCAAACATCATTTCGTTTCACCCCGAAGCTTCGCGTCATGTGGACCGTTCGCTGTCGCTGATCCGCGACCATGGCTGCAAGGCCGGGCTGGTTCTCAATCCGGCAACACCCCTGTCCGTCCTGGATCACGTCATGGACCGCATCGATCTGATCCTGCTGATGTCAGTCAATCCGGGCTTCGGCGGACAATCATTCATTCCTTCCACACTGGACAAGCTGCGCGCCACCCGCCTGCGTATTGATGCGTGGCAGGAAAAAACGGATAGCACCATTCTTCTTGAAGTGGATGGCGGTGTCAAAACAGACAATATTGCGCAGATCCACGAAGCCGGCGCCGACACCTTCGTAGCCGGATCGGCCATTTTCGGGCAGAAAGACTACGCAGGCGTCATCGCCGCCATGCGCGAGCAAATTGCCGGAGTGCACCGTTCATGAGTATTCAGGCAGCCCTGCTCGACCTTGATGGCACGCTGGTCGATTCCATTCCCGATCTGGCGCGCGCGGCCAACGCCATGCGTATCAAACTCGGCCTGCCGCCGCTGCATCAGGAACTGATCGCCCAGTTTGTGGGCAAAGGCATCGATCATCTTGTGCGCCGTGCCATGACCGGCGGCGATAATGATGCATCAGTCACCGACGAGGCTTTCATCGTTGCCCGCGAGCATTTCGTCGATGCCTATCACCAGGTCAACGGTGACCATGCCACTGTATTCGAAGGCGTGATCGACGGGCTCAAGGCCATGAAAACCGCGGGTATCCGCCTGGCCGTGGTCACCAATAAACCCAGTGTATTTACCGAGCAACTGTTGATTCAAACCGGCTTGCGTTCCTTTTTTGATGCGGTGGTGTCCGGCGATACCTGCCCCACCAAAAAGCCCGACCCGGGTCCGGTGTTGCATGCCTGCTCGCTGTTGAATGCCGAACCTGCCGACTGTATTTTCATTGGCGACTCCATCAACGACGCGCTTGCCGCCCAGGCCGCCGGCATGCCGGTTCTGGTTGTGCCTTATGGTTACAACGAAGGAAACAGTGTACAAAACCTGAAAGTCAATGATATAGTAGAGTCTGTTGTCGAAGCGGCAGAGTGGATTGAACGCCATAATGCAGCCATCGACCCGGCCTGATGAATGAATTGCTGCTGTACCCGTCGTCGTGCAAACGCTTTTTTATAAGTCTGGCTTGTAGAATTTATAGACGCTGATTTCTTTACCTAATGACCGCATACTCCCTTTATACCCGCTCTGCCCTGGTCGCCATGTATTGGCGCTGGTGGCGTTCGCTTGCCGGGAGTGTCACTCATTAGACTGTTCCGGATGCCGCATCCTACTTGCATCCGTAATTCGTAGTCAGTTCACACCATACCCGGTAATCCCTTAAACAGGACCGGGTATTTTTGTATCTGCCCGGTCATTCAGGAAAACACACCCAGAGACCTTTATGATGACTGAAATTGAATTTAACGCGCTGGCGGCGCAAGGCTTTAACCGCATCCCGATCATCAAGGAAACCTACGCCGATCTTGATACCACCTTGGGCATCTATCTGAAGCTGGCCCACACAGGCAAAGAAGCCGGTCGCATGACCTGCCTGCTCGAATCGGTAGTCGGTGGCGAACAGTTTGGCCGCTATTCCTTCATCGGCCTGCCGGCCAAAACCGTGATTCGCGCCACCGGCGAGCTGACCGAAGTGCTGACGCACGGCGAAGTGACTGAAACCTATCACGGCGACCCGCTTACCTTCATCCAGGAATTCAAAAAACGCATCAAGGTGGCGCTGCGCCCCGGCATTCCCCGCTTCGCGGGCGGCCTGGCAGGCTATTTCGGTTACGACACCATCCGCCACATCGAACCGTCTCTGGGCCCCAACGTGAAGCCCTACCCCCACGGACAGAAGGAAGGCGTGCCCGACATCATGCTGATGCAGGTCGACGAACTGGTCATTGTCGATAACGTCATCGGCCGCACCTACCTCATGATCTACGCAGACCCCAACGAACCCGAGAGCTACAGCAAAGCCCAGAAACGCCTGCTCGAACTGCGCGCCCGCCTGCGCCACCCGGTAGAAATTCCATACAGCCTGCCCAGCCTGCAAACATCGGAAATCCGCGACTTCAAAAAAGAAGACTATCTGAAGGCAGTGCTCAAAGCCAAGGAATACATCGCTGCCGGCGATCTGATGCAGGTGCAGGTCGGTCAAGTCATTGCCAAACCGTTCCGCGATTCACCCCTCTCGTTGTACCGGGCCCTGCGCTCTCTGAACCCTTCTCCCTACATGTACTTCTGGAACTTCGGCGACTTCCATGTTGTGGGTTCATCGCCCGAAATTCTGGTGCGCCAGGAAACGTTCACCGAGAACGCACAGGAGAAAACCGCCATTACCATTCGTCCTCTTGCAGGCACGCGCAAGCGCGGTGAAACGCCGGAAGAAGATGCAGCACTGGCTACTGAACTGAAGGCCGATCCAAAGGAAATTGCCGAGCATGTCATGCTGATCGATCTGGCACGCAACGACGTCGGACGCGTGGCGGAAATCGGCTCGGTCGAAGTGACTGACCAGATGGCCATTGAACGCTATTCCCATGTGATGCACCTGGTCTCCAATGTGAAAGGCATCCTGAAACCCGGCATGGACGCCATAGACGTACTGCGTGCCAGCTTTCCGGCCGGCACCCTGACCGGCGCACCCAAGGTGCGCGCCATGGAACTCATCGACGAACTGGAACCCGTGCGTCGCGGCATCTACGGCGGTGCGGCAGGCTATCTGAGCTACAACGGCACCATGGATGTGGCCATCGCCATCCGTACAGGCGTCATCAAAAACGGCATGCTTTATGTCCAGGCCGCGGCCGGCATTGTGGCCGACTCCGACCCCGAAAAAGAATGGCAGGAAACCGAGGCCAAGGCCCGCGCCGTGCTGCGCGCCGCCGAACAAGTGCAATACGGTCTGGACCAACCCATCTGAGGAACTGTCATGCTGCTCATGCTCGATAATTACGATTCGTTTACCTACAATCTGGTGCAATATTTCGGCGAACTCGGCCAGGATGTGCACGTGGTGCGCAACGACCAGATGACGGTCCAGGAAATTGCGGCGCTCAACCCCGCACGCCTGTGCGTTTCCCCCGGTCCATGCTCGCCTGCCGAAGCCGGCGTGTCCGTGGAACTGATCAAACACTTTGCCGGCAAAATCCCGGTACTGGGCGTATGCCTGGGACATCAGTCTATCGGCGCCGCCTTTGGTGGCAAAATTATCCGTGCCAAACAGATCATGCACGGAAAAACCTCAGAGATCACGCATGACGGATCGCCTCTGTTCCGCGGCCTGCCCTCCCCCCACACCGTGATTCGCTATCACTCCCTGGCCATCGAACGCGCTTCGCTGCCAGACTGCCTGCGCGTGACCGCTGAAACAGCCGATGGCGAAATCATGGCCGTGGAGCATACCAGTCTGCCTGTCTACGGCGTTCAGTATCACCCTGAATCCATCCTTAGCGAACACGGTCATGCTCTGTTGCAAAACTTTCTGGACATTCAGTCATGACCATTTCCTACTCAGAAGCCCTGACGCGCTGCATTGAGCATCGCGAAATTTTCCACGACGAAATGTTGTTTTTGATGCGCCAGCTGATGCGCGGTGAAGTGCCTGCCCCCATCGCCAGCGCCCTGTTGATGGGACTGCGCGTCAAAAAAGAAACCATCGGCGAAATTACTGCGGCCGCCACTGTCATGCGCGAGTTTGCCACGCCGGTTAATATCAGTAACCCGGAGAATCTGCTGGACATGTGCGGCACCGGCGGCGATGCCAGTCACACCTTCAACATTTCCACCACCGCCATGTTTGTTGCAGCGGCCGGGGGCGTGCGCATTGCCAAGCATGGCAACCGCAGTTCGTCCTCGTCCTCGGGCAGCGCCGATGTACTGGAGGCCCTGGGCATCAACGTCATGCTCTCGCCCGAACAGGTGGCCGAGTGCGTGGAGCAGACAGGCATTGGCTTTATGTTTGCACCGGCTCACCATGGCAGCATGAAGAACGTGGCAGAGATACGGAAAATGCTCGCGGTACGCACTATTTTCAATATCCTGGGCCCCCTCACCAATCCTGCCAACGCCGGCAATCAGTTGATGGGCGTCTTTCACCCCGACCTGGTCGGCATCCAGGTACGGGTATTGCAGCAACTGGGCTCCAAACATGTGTTGATTGTTCATGGCAAAGACAACCTGGATGAAGCCTCGCTGGGGGCAGCCACATTGGTGGGCGAACTCAAGGACGGCAAAGTCAGCGAATACGAAATCCACCCGGAAGACTTCGGCATGCAGATGGTTTCCATCCGCAATATCACCGTCAGCAACCGTGAAGAGTCGCGTGACCTGGTCATGAGCGCCCTGAACAACGAAGAAGGCACGGCCAGGGACATTGTCGTGCTGAACGCAGGTCTGGCCATTTACGCAGGCAACCAGGCGGCGACCATGCAGGAAGGGATCAATAAAGCACGCGAACTGATCAAATCCGGCGCCGCACGTGATAAATTAGAGACATTCCGTGCCTATACCAGGAAGTTCACCTCATGAACGATATTCTCGAACAGATTCTCAGCGTCAAAAAAGAAGAAGTGGCCATGCAGCGCCAGTTTCGCAGCGAAGCCGATTTGCTGCGCGAAGCCCAGGCGCGCAAGGACGTTCGTGGTTTTGCCAATGCCCTGCGCGACAAAATCAAGCAGAAAAAAACAGCGGTGATTGCCGAAGTAAAAAAGGCCTCGCCTTCCAAAGGTGTGATCCGGCCCGATTTCAATCCCGCTGAAATTGCTCACACGTATGCCGCGCATGGCGCGACCTGCCTGTCGGTGCTGACCGATGTACAGTTTTTTCAGGGTTCCAGCGACTATCTGCGCCAGGCGCGTGCCGCCTGCCCGCTGCCGGTGCTGCGCAAGGACTTCATGATTGATCCCTATCAGATCATCAATGCCCGTGCGCTGGGCGCCGACTGCATCCTATTGATTGTGGCTGCCCTGCCTGCCGATCAGTTACTGGAAATGGAAACGGTCGCTCATGAACTGGATATGGATGTCCTCATTGAAGTGCATGACCGTGCCGAGCTGGATATTGCACTTGACATGAAATCGTCGCTGATCGGCATCAACAACCGCAACCTGCGAACCTTCGAGACCTCACTGCAAACCACGCTCGATCTGCTGCCGCATATTCCCCATGGTCGCGTTGTGATCACCGAGAGTGGTATCCATTCGCAGGACGATGTACGCCGCATGCACGACAATGATGTATACGGCTTTCTGATAGGCGAGGCGTTCATGCGTGAAACCGATCCGGGCGTTGCGCTCGAATCGTTTATTGTGAATGCTTAAGGCGCATGATGTTGTTTACCGGAGCAATTGATGATGCCGGCCAACGCTGATTGCCCCCTATGCAACGGTCATGGCGAAACGGTGCTGTACCGCAACGCTTTCCTGCGCGTGATCAATGCACAGGACCCTGACTACCCCGCATTTACGCGGGTGATACTGAATCGCCATGTCCAGGAAATGACTGATCTGAATCAGGCCGAACGTCATGGCCTGATGAGCGCAGTCTATCTGGTCGAAGCCCTGCAACGCCGCCATTTTCAGCCCGCAAAAATTAACCTGGCGCAATTTGGCAACATGGTGCCGCATTTGCACTGGCACATCATTCCCCGTTTTGCCGACGACCGGCATTTTCCGAACCCGGTCTGGGGCATGCCCCGTGAGGAAGCCTGTGTGCCTGACAGCGACGAGGCCCGGGATTGTGTCAGCCGCGTTGCGCACGTCGCGCAGCAGTTACCGGCCTATCATCAGGCAATCGGCGAGACGTTTTTGCCGCTTTTTGGCGACACGGACGGCACGCTGCCCGATCAGGCCGACGTTGAACAAACCCTGCTCAAAATCGCTGACCTCTGACGTCGCTGCGACACCACAAGCCGGCTTGCACGAATAATTCTTGCATTCTAGGGAAAATACTTATATAATCATATTCTTTGCAGCGAATTGAATGTATTTTCGCTGCCTGGCTTATTAATCAAAAGCCGCCATCGCTCCTACCTCCAGACCCGCATGCGTATTTTCCTCTGTCATGCAACGGTTGATCCGGTCGGCTCGATGCTCCGATCAACGATTCGTCTGGCTATTTCCCATTCGTTTGTTCATCCAGATCAGTAAAGCGCAGATAATGCATGGTGCATCTCTGCAAGACTTTGCTGCGTGACAGAATTGTCTGTTCATCCTGTTTGCCGATGGCGTTACCCATCGGGCAGCCGGTGTATTGTTGCAATCGCCCGGCGGTCAAAACCAGAATCAACTGCCTTCTGTCCTGCTGATGAACAGGCTTGCCTGACACCTAATTAGGATTACAAATGTCATTTGATACACTGGGTCTTGCTCCCGTCCTTCTTGCTGCGCTTAATAAAGCCGGCTTCTCCGAACCCACGCCTGTGCAAACCGCAGCAATCCCTAAAGCCCTCGAAGGCCACGATCTGATTGTGTCTGCACAGACCGGTAGCGGCAAAACAGCGGCATTCATGCTGCCTTCTCTGCACCGCATTGCCGGCATGCCTGGCAACAAGGGCGTGGGCGTTCAGGTATTGGTTCTGACCCCCACCCGCGAGCTGGCTCTGCAAGTGGCCGAAGCTACCAAATCATACGGCGCCGGCATTAATGACCTGCGTATTGCAACTGTGGTTGGCGGCATGCCTTACGGCGCCCAGATCAAGGCCCTGTCCCGCCGTGTCGACGTACTGGTCGCCACACCTGGCCGTCTGATCGATCACCTGAATGCCCGCCGGGTCAATCTGTCTCGCGTTCACACGCTGGTGCTGGACGAAGCCGACCGCATGCTGGACATGGGTTTCATTGACGATATCGAAAGCATCGTCGCACAGACGCCAGGCGATCGCCAGACCCTGATGTTTTCAGCCACATTCGAAGGCACGGTTGCCCGGATGGCCGCAGAGATGCTGAACAATCCTCAGCGCATCGACATTGCCAGCCAGAAACAGAAACACGCCAACATTACCCAGACACTGCTTTACGCAGACGACAGCGGCCATAAATTGCGCCTGCTGGGCCACCTGTTGCGCGACGCCTCCATGGATCAGGCCATCGTCTTTACCTCTACCAAACGCGGCGCAGATGCGCTTGCCGAACGCCTGGAAGATGAAGGCTTTGCCGCCTCTGCCCTGCACGGTGATATGAATCAGCGTCAGCGTACCCGCACCCTGGGCATGCTGCAAAAAGGCCGTCTGCGCGTCCTGGTCGCCACCGACGTCGCCGCCCGCGGCATTGATGTCCAGGGCATCAGCCACGCCATCAACTTTGATCTGCCGATGCAGGCCGAAGACTACGTTCACCGTATCGGCCGCACCGGTCGTGCCGGTCGCAATGGTCAGGCTTTCACACTGGCAACACACGGCGAACGTCATAAAATCCGCCGCATCGAACAGTTCACCGGCCAGCCCATGCCCGCCGAAGTCATTCCCGGCCTGGAGCCTGTCAAGTCTGCCGAAAGCGGTCGTGGCGCCGGCGGCAAGGGTCGCGGCGGCAAACCCGGTGGTTCACGCTCTGGTCGCCCAGGCGGTTATTCACGTGAGAAAGACCACGCTCGCAGTGGCTTCAGCCACCGCAAGGGCGGCAGCGCACCTTCTTATGGCGCCCGCGAAAACAGCCGCTTTGCCGATGACCGTTCTGAACGCGCCCGTCCGGCCAAATCCTACGATGCACCACGTGAATCACTGATTGACCGCGCGGCCAGCTCTCTGTCGCGCAACCCGTTTTCTTCTGATCGTCCACGGTCTGAAAAAAGTGGTTTCGTCAAATCCGAGACATATGCAGCGCCTCGTAAACCCCGCACGGAATTTGCACCGGCACCATCGCGCAAGCCACGTCCAAGCACCCGCTCCGACGGCGACGGCTTTCGTGGCGATCGCGCCGGCCGTTCCGACAAGCCCGGTTTCTCACGCAATAAAAAGAAACCCGGTTCATCACGCGCCTGGGTGTAAGCCTTTATAATGCACTTTCCCGAAGTCTAGTTGGAAAGATATGCGTGCAAACCCAGTCGCCCCTGCGCTGCCCCAAATTCAGGAAGCAGCGCAGCGCTATAGCGAAAACGCCCGGCAGCAGCTTGCCGGGCTTATTAATGAAGCCGGCCCCCAGGGGCTGCCCTTTTCGCGCTGGATGCACGCCGCATTGTATGACCCACTGGCCGGCTACTATGCCGGCGCTCCCCTCAAATTCGGCGACCCCTCTGCCGTCGCAGGCGCTGCCCTGCAGGGTGATTTTGTCACGGCACCGCAGCTGACCCCCTGGTTCGGCCGCGCGCTGGCCCGGCAAATCAGTCCCATTCTTTCATCTCTTGGCACGCCCCACATTCTGGAGTTCGGCGCCGGTTCCGGCGCACTGGCCGAGCATTTGTTGCACGCCCTGCTGCCCGACTTCCCGGATCTTCGCTATTTCATTCTGGATGTCTCACCGGATCTTGCGCAACGGCAACAGCGGCGACTTGCGCCATTCGCCAACCACGTGCAATGGCTGGACAGCCTGCCGCAAGCCTTTGAAGGTTGCGTCATCGCCAACGAAGTGCTCGATGCCATGCCCGTCTCGCTGTTCGAATGGGGCGAAGATGAAAATGTGTATGAACTTCATGTCGTCAACCGGGACGATAAGGATCAGGATAACGAGGCATTGCCGGAGGATAGCCGTCATTCGCCCCTATCGGGCGCTGACAGTGCCGACGACCCGCCCGCGTCCGGATTTGAGTTTCTGCGTGTCCCGGCAAGCCCGGCTCTGGATCAGGCCGTCCGCGCCCGCATGCCGGCCCTGCCCGGCTATCGTTCCGAAATCAATCTGCAGGCCGAATCCTGGGTAACCGGCATGGGACAATGGCTGGCACGCGGTGTGGCTCTGCTCATCGATTACGGCTTTCCCGCACACGAGTATTACCACCCACAACGCAGCCAGGGCACGCTCATGTGCCACCTGCTGCATCACGCGCACAGTCATCCACTGCTGTATCCGGGCATTCAGGACATTACGGCCCACGTTGACTTTACCGCCATGGCTGACGCTGCGCTGGCCGGTGGACTGGAAGTGCTGGGTTATACCTCCCAGGCTCGTTTCCTGCTCAATTGCGGCCTGCTTCAGATGCTGGGTGAACTGGACGCCAGCGATACAGCGAACTACGCTCGCCAGATCGGACCCGTACAAAAACTGCTGTCGGAAGCGGAAATGGGAGAACTATTCAAAGTGCTGGCCATCGGCAAACAGGTCGATCTGGATCTGCTCGGCTTTGCGACCGGAGACCGTCGTCATCGCCTTTAAATCATCATTTGAAAGCGGATCGACATTGTGTTTGGTCCGACTCCGGCAAAAGGTGATCGATACCACATCGCAAAAGAACAACAGAAATCTGCCGCCGGCTGATGGTATATTGTGTTTGTGATATTTTATCGGCAGCAGGGAACGCCGACCAAATGCCCGTAACATTCAGGAAACGCTGATGACCCGAAGTGCGCCGCGACAGGACAATTCTTCAAATATGGTCATTTATATTGCCCTGGCCGGCAATATTCTGGTGGCTATCAGCAAATTCATCGCAGCGGCCGTCACCGGCAGCTCGGCCATGCTCAGCGAAGGCGTGCACTCTGTCGTAGACTCTATCAACGAAGTCTTACTGCTGTACGGTGTGCACCGCAGCCGCAATCGCCCGGACCGCAAGCACCCCATTGGTTACGGTCGCGAAGTCTATTTCTGGAGCTTTGTCGTCGGCCTGCTGATTCTCACGTTTGGCGCAGGAGTCTCCGTTTACGAAGGCATTATCCATATCCAGACTCCTCACCCGGTCGAATCGCCTCATGTGACCTATATCGTCCTGGCGCTGGCCGCACTGTTCGAGGGATTTTCCTGGGTATTCACGCTCAGAAAATTCAGAGGCAACCGCCCCTATTCCGAACTGTTCCGCATGATCGTCCATAGCAAGGATCCTCCGACGTTCATTGTCTTGCTGGAAGACTCAGCGGCCATGCTCGGCCTGCTGATTGCCTTTGTCGGTGTGTATCTGTCCGTTGCGCTGGACAATCCGGTCATTGACGGCGTGGCGTCGGTGCTGATCGGCATTACCCTGGCGCTCACCGCATTACTGGTGGCACGGGAAACCAAGGGGTTGCTGATCGGAGAGGCCGCCAATCCGCATATCCGAGATTCCATTCTCACTCTGGCCGAAGGCACTGCCGGCGTATCCCAGGTCAATGGCCTGATCACCGTTCAGACAGCGCCGCAGGAAATCACCGTGGCCATGAGTTTGGAATTTACCGATGACCTGCGCGTACCAGAGCTCGAAGCCATCGTGATCGCCCTTGAAAACAAAATCCGCAAGGCTCACCCCGAAGTCTCCACGCTATTCATCAAGCCACAGGCACATGAACATTACGAAGAACATACGCCTGACGATGATCCGGGGTATATTGACAACTAACCGCTCTTTTACCATCCGGACTCAGCACGGGCGCGGGACAGCACGTCCCAGCGCCTCGTTGCTGGCGTCCGATCGGCAAGGGCAACTGCACACGCTTATTTGCATCATTATGGAATTGAACAATGAAAAAAACCGACCTTGAAAAAGCCAAAGCCCTTAAAACAGTGGGAAAAATGAAACTTGAAGGCATACCGGGACGCTTTGGCTCGTCAGCCGAGGCGAGCCTTGATCGCCGGGCCCAGCGCAAGCAGGATCAGGCCCAGGGCCTGGTTTCGTTTCCGGTCAAACTGAAGCAGGATGTCATCAGCATCATCCGCGAGCGGGCGGCGCAGCAACAGGTCAGCACCAATGAGATTATCGGCCAATTGTTGGATGAGGCGCTCAAACGTTGAGGGCGTGGGTAAGCCCGTCGTAAAAAGGAACAGGACAATAATACCGATTAAAAATTCACTTTACCTTTAGTCTGACTGCCTCAATCTGACTACCGCTTGCCCTCCTCTTTTTTTGCAAATATAATAAATACTATTAATAGTTAATAATATTTACCATGCCCACGAGTATTGCATTAAACAGTCATTTCGAGACATTCATTCGCCAGCAAATCGCATCTGGGCGTTACAACAACGCCAGCGAAGTCGTGCGCGCCGGCCTGCGACTGCTGGAAGACCAGGATCGTGAAAATGACCTGAAGCTGGCCGAGCTTCGTGCTTCTATCCAAAAGGGCATGGAAAGCGGAGAAGAAAAAAACGCAGACGATGTCCTGAACCGGCTCGAAGAAAAATATCGAAGCATTCAGTCTTGATCCCGAGCCATGAAGAAGGTCCGTTTTTCAGCGGCAGCAGAAGCCGATCTGGAGTCTATCGGTGACTATATCGCGCAGGAAAGCCCCCGCCGCGCCGTCAGCTTCATCGCCGAGATACGCATGCAGTGTCATAAAATCGCTACCACGCCAAGCGCTTACCGTTTGCGCCCAGAAATAGCAGAGGAATCAAGATCCTGCCCGCATGGCAACTATGTGATTTTCTTTCAACCTCGTGATGCAGATATACTGATTGTTCGTATTTTGCACGGAGCAAGAGACATTCAGGCTTTGTTCCGCAAATCAGCAACCTAGGCCGATTACAAGCAACATGCCTTGCAAAGACACGACCGCTTGCAGGACTACATCAATACCAATTTATTGATATCACAAAATCAATATTAGTTTATTAATATCGCAATCTGTACTAAAGTAAAGCCTGATCTTAACGCTCAGGGGATATTGCGATGAACGAAGACTCCACCCAGAATCCAGCACCCGTTCCAGCGCCAGACAACACTGCCCGAAACTTCACGTGGATTACCTACGCCATGTACGCCCTGGGCCTGTTCACGGGCCTGTTTGCCGTCGTGGGCGTGATCATGGCTTATGCCAAGCGCGGCGAGTTCACTGGCACCATCTATTACGATCATATGCAATATCTGATCCGGACGTTCTGGATCAGCCTGATCGGTGCGATTGTGGGGTTTCTGCTGCTGATTATTCTGATCGGCTGGGTGCTGTTGATTGCCGTCACGATCTGGTATATCTACCGGATTGTCATGGGCGCAATTAAACTGAATGACGGCCAGGGTGTCTCTACAACCTCCTGGTTCTGACGCGGGCGGCAGCCATTACGATGGCATGCGCATGCTGCAGCGGCAGCCACGGGTCATCCGGCAGTGCATCGCCCTGCAGTAAAGCCGTCGTAGCCTGCGCCTCATAGAACGCCACCACGCGCACTGCGGTCTGCTCCAGCAGCGCCACACTGGCGTCGCTCTGTAGCGCACGCGTCTCTTCTATCTCGGAGGCCCGTTGGGCGGCCTGCACTGCAGTCCGGGCAGCCACCCATTGCGCAAGCCTGTCCTGCTCTACGCGCTCAGCATCGAGCTCCAGCCGCTTTACACTATCCCTGAGCGCATCTGTCTGCGGGTCAGGGGCCGGTGGCGGCCCGCTTTTGAGCCGGGTGCGCAATTGACGCAAGGGCTGCACGACCTCGTCGCGCCACGCGCGTATCGTCTCATCGGCCTGCGCGATCTGTGCCGCATCGGGGGCGACACCCCACAAGCGGGCAGCCCAAAACATCAGCAACAGGACATTGACATCCAGCCCCAGCCGGTGCTGCAATTGCAGGCAATGCGCAGGCACCCCTTCCTGGCGATAAACTGCCAGCGAAAAGCGCCAGTGATCGGCATTTGCATGTTCGTCACACATCCCTGCTCTCCATCCCAACTTTCATTTGTTAAAAATCTCCAATCACGGTTGAAATCGCGCCACGAGCCTGTCCTGCGAGCGCGGTATAATAGCCCAGGGTCGGCGTCGCTGACCTGATCCTGCGAGGCGCACCCGTACTGTCCGCCGTTTGCCAATCATGCTTACTGGAACCGCACCCTGTCCATGCCCATTTCAGCTTCGACCCCTACACGCATCGTCGTCGGCATTACCGGCGCCTCGGGTGCCATTTATGGTATGCGCGCACTGGAACTGCTCAAGCAGGCCGGCGTACAAACGCATCTGGTCATGAGCCGCTCGGCCAGTCTCACGCTGTCCCAGGAATTGCAATTGCAACCGGCCGATCTGGCCAGCCGCGCCACTGTCGTGCATGGCATTCAGGACGTGGGCGCAGTCATCTCCAGCGGGTCCTTTAAAACCTGCGGTATGCTGATCGCGCCCTGCTCCATCCGCACGCTATCGGAAATTGCCAGCGGCGTGACCTCATCCCTGCTTACCCGCGCTGCCGATGTGGTTCTGAAAGAGCGACGCAAACTTGTCCTCATGGTACGCGAGACACCGCTGCATCTGGGACATTTACGCAGCATGGTGTCCGTCACGGAAATGGGGGCCATTGTCATGCCGCCGGTTCCGGCATTTTATGCCCGCCCGGACAGCATCCAGGCCATGGTCGATCATAGTGTGGGGCGCGCGCTTGATCTTTTCGACATTGAAACCGGCGCCGTGGCTCGCTGGGAAGGGATGGGCGCTTCGTAACCCGGCGATCACCGCTCAGGCATCTGCTCCAGGCAGGCAACAATCGCATCCAGTCGCGCCTTTCGCACCGCCGTCTTGATATCCTGGGCCGCCGTGCCTGCCTGCCGGGCCACCGCTGCGGCATCGACCTGCAAATAGCAATCCAGAATTTGCGTCCAGGCCTCGATCCGTGAAATTTCTGCATCCAGGTTTTCTGCCACGGAGTGCCGCGTGCACAGCACGACTTCCAGCAGACCGCGAAATCTCGCCGGCTTGCGCAGGCTGTCAGTGGCCTCGAGGGTTTCCTGCACATACGCTGCCCGGCGCAGCAAATGCGCCTGTGCGCTCGCACTGGGCGGCAGCGGCAGCATATCGAACCTGTCGGATAATACCTGTGTCAGCCGCGCATAGTCGGCACAATCGGCGGGCACTTTCAAATGCCTGCTCAGCGCCGCATGCCCGGGGGTTTGCGAGAGCAGCGCCGCATAGCGGGCAGCCAGGGGCAGAATTCTTGCTGCAGACAGATCAGTCGCCTGTGCCACTTCATTATTCCATTGCAATTGCGGCAGAATTACCGGCAACGCCGTTGTTTCATGCAGGATGGAAAACATACGCGAGGGCTTCTCGCTCATGAGTCCACGCGACACTTCCTTCCAGACACGCTCGGGCACCAGGGCATCGACCTCGCCATTGCGTACCATATCGCGACACAAGGCAAGCGTATCGCCCGCCAGGGTGAAGTCGGTAAAGCGCGCCGCAAACCGTGCCAGGCGCAGAATGCGCACCGGATCTTCGACAAACGCGTCGCTGGCGTGCCTGAAAACACGACGTTCCAGATCGTCCCGCCCACGCAACGGATCCACCAGCGTGCCATCGGGCCGGCGTGCCATCGCATTGATAGTCAAGTCGCGTCGCTTCAGGTCTTCTTCAAGCGTGACATCGGTACCCGTATGAAAAGTAAAGCCTTTATAACCGCGCCCCGCTTTTCTCTCGGTACGCGCCAGCGCATATTCCTCTTTGGTCTGCGGGTGCAGAAAAACCGGGAAATCGCCTCCTACCGGCACAAAACCGCGCCGAATCATCTCTTGCGGGCTGGCGCCTACAACGACCCAGTCCCGATCGCCTTGCGGCAGACCCAGCAACTCGTCGCGCACCGCGCCGCCGACCACATATACGTCAAGGCCATCCGTCGCTGCCATCAGGGCATCACCTTGCCCAGCCGGTCCACAATCGACTGCGATTGCCCGGTAAACGAAGCCGCATACCAGGTGGCATTGGATATGACATGTTTCACATACAGTCGGGTTTCCGTAAACGGAATGGTTTCTGCAAAAATGGCACCCTCCAGCGGCTGGGTGAGCGAATCACGCCAGCGCCGGGCCCGGTTGGGTCCCGCGTTATAGCCGGCGGTCGCCAGCACCTGCGAGCCATCCAGATCATCCAGCGTCATTTTCAAATAAGACGTTCCCAGCAATGTATTGGTATCGAAATCATGCGCACTGGCGGCCGAATAGCTCAGTCCCAGCTTGCGGGCGACCAGTTGCGCCGTGCCCGGCATCACCTGCATCAGGCCGGCCGCACCGACCGACGAGCGAGCGACGGTCACAAATCGCGACTCCTGGCGGATCAGGCCGTATACCCATGCCGGATCCACGCCAACCGCGCGCGCCTGCTGACTGACGCGCCCTTCGAATGGCGCAAGATAGCGCTGACGGAAATTGAAGTCATTTTTGGTCAGCATGGACGTATTAATGGTGCGATCGTACACCTGCTCGCGCAAGGCCCATTCAGCGGCCGCCATGAGCTCGCGGTCATTCATGCCCCTGATGGCAAAGCCCCATTCACCCACGGCTTCCGGACGCCAGCCCAGGCGAAAGAGCGCAATCGCGCGCTGCAGGCCTTCATGTGTCATGGCTTTATTGATTTCAGCGGCAGTCGGTTCGGCAGGCTGGGGCGGCACAGAAATTTTCCGGCCCAATGCCTCGGTCGCCAGTTGACCGTAGAATCCATGGTCGTACAAAATAGACTGCCAGGCGCTGGTCGCACCGCCCATATCACCCTGTGCCGCACGCGCACGTGCGTACCAGTAAACCCACACCGGCTCTTTCTGCTGTTCGGCACCCATCATGCGGATCGTCTGTTCAACCCACTTCCAGTCGATCGTAGGTTGGCGCAACGCCATGCGGGTTCGCCAGGCATGATTGTAATCACTCAGACGAAAGCCCTGACCGGCCTTGCGATACCAGCCGTCGGCCCGCGCCTCCAGATTAAGCGCCGCAATCAGGCCGAACTGCGTCCATGCCCATTGGCGGTTGCGCTCGCTCAGCAGCGCCCCCCCCTGTTGTTCCAGATAGACCGAGCCCCCATCCCGATCCTGCCGCGCCAATCGGCTGAAAGCCAGCGCACGCAACTCCTGCAGCTCGCCATCGGCCGAACCGCTTTGCCCGGCCAGCCAGCCCATCGGATTGGCCATGATGGCGTCGTAGGAAGACAATCCGGCCGGCGAAAACGCCAGTGCTGCGTAGCGTCGGGCGCTCGCCTTGCTGTCATACTCAACGGCATCCCGCAGCAAAGGTTCCAGATGTTCATAAGTCACAACTTTCGCGGCCGTCAACTGCTGCAACATGCTCCAGCAGGCATCGCCCGGTTTGAAGACGGCCAGCGCCTGTGCAGCGCTGACCTGCCCGTTACCCAGGAAGCGCGCCTGCAAAATCGCGCAATCGACTTCCGAGGTCCGGCTGGCAACGCTGCCGATACGCCTGATGGTATCAAAATCACCTTGTTTGGCCGATGCCAGGATCCAGTCCGATTTGAGGCGGTTTTCAAGGTAGGGATTTTTGTTCTGCTGCAGAAAGGTGTAAATCTGCTGGGTAGGCACGGGCTGGGCGGGGTCATTCAACATTTGTCGCAGGTACCAGTACATGGGGTAGCTGCCCAGTTCGTGATCGCCCTGAGCCTGCGCCGCATAACCGGGTAACGCATCCCATTGCCGGCTCTGCATGGCGCTTCTGGCCGCCACCACCGCTGCACGTGCTTCTTGTGGCACAGGACGGGGAGCCTGACCGTACACCACGGCGGAACTGGCCATCGCCACGCCCTGCGGCATCGACATGGGACGGCTGGCCGGCGCGTTCTGCACCGATTCAGCACATCCGGCCAACAGCACACCCGATCCCAGCATGCCCCACAAGGCCTGCGCTGACCGTCGGCGCAATTGACCTGGTATCCCCCGTTTGACTGCGCCGGTTGCTTGTGAGTGCTGTTGCATATGCTGTCCTGTTATAGTCGTGTTTTGTACCACATTCAGTTTGCACAGGTTATGACATCCGCCGATATTCCTACGTTGCGTCACTCTCTGCTGGCCGCCCGTCTGGCCATGTCCGACTCGCGTCGTCAGATGCTTAGTGTACAAATAAAACAGCACATTTTGGACTGGCTGGGAAGTCCGCGTCAAGATCATCTGCTGTCATGCCCGCCGCCTGGCAGCGCAATTGCCGGTTTCTGGCCCATTCGGGGCGAACCGGATCTGATTTCGCTGCTGCATGATTTGCACACAATGGGACACCCGATCAGTCTGCCGGTCATTGAGCAGCGGGATGCGCCTCTGCATTTTTATGCCTGGTCGCCTGAAACACCCTTGCGACGCGGCGCCTTCAATATCCCTGAACCGGATGTCGACACGGCCGCCACGCTACCGACGCTGATTCTTGTGCCGACCCTGGGTTATACGCCGGATGGACACCGCCTGGGATATGGAAAAGGATATTATGATCGCACCCTGCACGCGCTGAACCAGCAGGGACATCACGCCCTGAAGGTCGGCATTGGCTGGGATGAGGGATTGATTGACGGACCTTACCAAGCAGCGGCCCACGACATCGCACTGGATGCCGTGGTCACCCCACGCGGATGGGTTATCCCCGCCGCGACAACGGGTCAGTAGACGTCAATGCATCATCGCAGTTGCATGACGCATTGCAGCGCTGTTTTTCCTGTGGTCAATAACGCAGATTTTTCCAGACCGACAGCGTGGCTTCGGCGTTATTCAATGTATAGAAGTGAATTCCCGGCACACCGCCGTCAATAAGCTTCTGACACAATTGCGTCACAACCTCGGCGCCAAACGCGCGGATAGAGGCCTTGTCATCCCCGAACTGCGCCAGACGCAGCCGGATCCAGCGCGGCACTTCGGCGCCGCACATTTGGGAAAACCGAAGCAACTGCGTGCTGTTGGTAATAGGCATGATACCCGGCACAATCGGAATCGTCACGCCGCGCTGAACGGCGCGATCGACAAAGTCAAAATACGCATCTGCATTGAAAAAATACTGCGTAATCGCGCTGTTTGCACCGGCGCTGACCTTAGTCACAAAGTGATCCAGATCCTGTTCGGGACTGTCGGCCTGCGGATGCATTTCGGGATAAGCGCCCACTTCGATATGGAACCAGTCTCCGGCATGCTCCCGAATCAGGCGGACCAGATCAGACGCATACCGGTAATCAGAATCGTTGTTGCCCATGCCTGATGGCAAATCGCCGCGCAAGGCAACGATCCGGCGAATGCCTCGCGCCTTATATTGGTCCAGCAGCTGCACCAGACTTTCACGGCTGGCGCCGATGCAGGACAGGTGCGGAGCGGCTTCGCATCCCAGTTGCGAGAACATGGACACGGTCTCGGCCGTGCCATCGCGCGTTGAGCCACCGGCCCCGAACGTCACGCTGACATAACGAGGGTGCATTGCCAGCAACTGCTTGGCAGTGCCGACCAGCCGCTCGCGCGATACCTGATCGCGCGGCGGGAAAAACTCCAGGCTGAACGCCTCGTCAGAAAAAGAACTCATATTGTTAATTCAGAATACTCAGCAAAATGGCGGAAATGATGGAATACAGTACCGCGCCAATCACGGCCCACCAGAATCCGTCAACTTTGAAACCGTTGAACACCGATCCGGCCAGCCAGAACATCAGTACGTTGAGCACCAGCAGGAAAAGTCCTAACGTCACAATAGTAATCGGCAAGGTCAGGATCGCCAGAATGGGATAAACCACCGCGTTGACCAGACCCAGTATCACCGCTGCGATCAGTGCAGAGACGAAACTGGTTACGGTAATGCCCGGCAAAATATAGGCAACAATCATAAGGGCCAGCGCCTGCAGGACCCAGGTTAATAGCAACGTCATATCTCTTCTCCTTTAAATTTCCTGATAAGAACACTAACACGAGACAGCGTGCAACTTGCCTTCACGCCGCTTGCGCCTCCCTCTTTGCATATCCTGCTTCACATGACAGTCAAAAAGAGTGGCCCAATTTTTAGGGGGAGGCGCCTTACGGTGCTCCCCATTCACACTTTTGCCGGACACGGCGTGTGCGTCACGTTGCAACGCACACGTCTTCCATCAATAACGATAGTGATCGGGCTTGAAGGGTCCCTGCGCCGGCACGCCGATGTAGTCAGCCTGCTTCTGTGACAATTCCGACAGGTTCACACCCAGCTTCTTCAGGTGCAGCCGCGCCACTTTTTCATCAAGATGTTTGGGCAGAACATACACCTGACCTTTCTTGTACTCGGCTGTGCGAGTGAACAGCTCGATCTGGGCGATGGTCTGGTTGGTAAATGAAGCAGACATCACGAATGAAGGATGGCCTGTTGCGCATCCCAGATTCACCAGACGGCCCTTGGCCAGCAGAATGATCCGTTTGCCGTCAGGGAAAATAATGTGATCCACCTGGGGCTTGATCTCTTCCCATTGCAAATCTTCAACCGCCGCCACATCGATCTCATTATCGAAGTGACCGATATTGCAGACGATGGCTTCGTTCTTCATGCGCTCCATGTGCTCGCGCGTGATCACGTGGTAGTTGCCGGTAGCGGTGACGAAAATATCAGCCTTGTCTGCGGCCTCTTCCATTGTGACGACTTTGAAGCCTTCCATGGACGCCTGCAAGGCGCAAATCGGATCGATCTCGGTCACCCAGACCTGCGCACGCAGGGCCGCCAGCGCCTGTGCGCAACCCTTGCCGACATCACCGAAACCGGCGACCACGGCGATCTTGCCGGCGACCATCACATCGGTCGCCCGCTTGATACCGTCGACCAGCGATTCGCGGCAGCCGTACAGGTTGTCGAATTTGGATTTGGTCACGGAGTCATTGACGTTGATGGCGGGAACCTGTAATTCGCCCTTCTGCGCCATTTGGTACAGGCGATGCACGCCGGTCGTGGTTTCTTCGGTCACGCCGATAATATTGGCCAGGCGGGTGGAATACCAAGTCGCATCTTTGGCCAGACGCTCGCGAATCGCGGCGAACAATACAGTTTCCTCTTCGCTGCCCGGATTGTCGAGCACGGAGATATCTTTTTCTGCCTTGGCGCCCAGATGCAGCAGGGTCGTAGCGTCGCCGCCATCGTCCAGAATCATATTGGCCTGTTCACCCGGCCAGTCGAAAATGCGATGTGTGTATTCCCAGTAATCCGTGAGCGTTTCGCCCTTGATGGCGAAAACGGGTACGCCGCTGGCCGCAATGGCCGCAGCAGCATGGTCCTGGGTGGAAAAAATATTGCATGAGGCCCAGCGCACTTCTGCGCCCAGTGCCGTGAGCGTTTCGATCAGCACACCGGTTTGAATGGTCATGTGCAGGCTGCCGGCAATGCGGGCGCCTTTAAGCGGTTGGGATTTGGCGAACTCTTCGCGCGTGGCCATCAGGCCCGGCATTTCGGTTTCGGCAATGGACAGTTCGCGCCGGCCCCAGTCGGCCAGTGCAATATCGGCAATTTTGTAATCAGCAGTCATAGTATTCATCCTGAAACATACTGCGATGCCGATTGTGAGTGCACCTCACCATAGACCAGCAACGCAGTATATGATGAGCGCGGTTTGTTACCTGATCGTATCCTGAGCCTGGCATGACACTTCGGTCATGTCGCAACGCCCCTCAGAACACGATGATTATACCTTAAGCAATCGCCTTTTTCAGATCGGCCGCCTTGTCAACGGCTTCCCAGCTGAATTCGGGCTCGGAGCGGCCAAAGTGACCATAGGCAGCGGATTTGCCGTAGATCGGGCGCAACAGATCCAGCATTTGCACAATCCCGCGCGGACGCAGATCGAAATGCTCGCGAACCAGTTTGGCGATCTCGTCATCGGAAATGACGCCGGTGCCTTCCGTGTACACGGTGATATTGATCGGCTCGGCAACACCGATGGCGTAGCTGACCTGGATCTGGCACTGGCGCGCCAGGCCGGCGGCCACAATATTCTTGGCGACATAGCGGGCAGCGTAGGCTGCAGACCGGTCCACCTTGGACGGATCCTTGCCCGAGAAGGCGCCACCACCATGCGGGCATGCGCCACCATAGGTGTCTACAATGATCTTGCGACCAGTCAGGCCGCAATCGCCCTGTGGTCCGCCGATAATGAATTTGCCCGTCGGGTTGATCAGGAACTTGGTTTTGGGTGTGATCAGGCCTTCGGCAAAGGTCGGCTTGATGATGTCTTCAATCACTGCTTCGCGGATCGAGGCCTGGGAAATATCGGGTGCGTGCTGGGTAGACAGCACCACAGTATTGACTTCGGCCGGCTTGCCATCCACGTACCGGAAGGTTACCTGGGATTTGGCATCGGGACGCAACCATGGCAGGCGGCCATCCTTGCGCAGCTCGCTCTGACGCTGCACCAGGCGATGCGCATACCAGATCGGCGCCGGCATGAGATCGGGGGTTTCGTCGCAGGCAAAACCGAACATCAGTCCCTGGTCGCCCGCACCCTGGTTGAGGATCTCGTCTTCACTGCGGTCAACGCCCTGGGCGATGTCTGGAGACTGTTTGTCGTATGCCACCAGGACGGCGCAACCCTTGTAGTCAATACCGTAATCGGTGTTGTCGTAGCCGATACGCTTGATGGTGTCGCGCGCAATCTGGATGTAGTCGATATTGGCCTTGGTGCTGATTTCACCGGCCAGAACAACCAGGCCTGTGTTGCACAGCGTTTCGGCGGCAACGCGCGAATTGGGATCCTGCTCAAGCAGGGCATCGAGAATGGCGTCGGAAATCTGGTCGGCGACTTTGTCGGGATGACCTTCGGAGACAGATTCGGAAGTAAAAAGAAAATCGTTGTGGGCCATGTTGCGTCCAATGAATAGTGTCAAAACAAAACCGACATTCTCAAAAAGAACGCGCAGCACCGGAAAGGGTATTTACTGGCGCGACGCTTTAGCGGAATAGGTCCGGAAACAGGGCCTGCCATGGCTGGCCCGCTTTTTCCCGGTCGTCGCCCCGCAAGTTGTCGGTTAACTCAGCGACCTGAAATCATTTTATGACAATTTGATTGGTTAAGCCTGAAAAACCCTGATGGCGGTAGATAAAAGCCTGTTGATGCGCTTTGCCCGCGAACAGCGGCATCGGGCCGGCGCTGGTTTTGCGTAGATGACGGGGCGGATAGAAGCATCTCAACCAACCACCCACATTATCTGGATTTTTTGACAATAGCGGGGTGGCACAGGCCTTGTTGCCTTTGCCATTTCGCTGACAGGCAGCAGACGGTAAAAAGGCCCAACCGAAGCCGGGCCTAATCTGATAGGGAGGTTACGATGAGCAAGATCGTAGTTCTGCTTATCCTGATCGTATTGATGCTGGCGTTTATGGCGCCAGCCTACTAATCAGGGACCGGCGCCCACCACCGCGTCGGTTCAGATGCTAATTTACTTAGTCTACCCATAGTTTGTCAATTTCGGAAAACCGAGGGGTAGACACTTGCCCCCCGACGTGCCAGACATCAGACGCCTCACTCTGTGATACGACAAGCAATGCCTGATCACACTGTTTTCCGCCTTGAAAAATACGAACGACACCAGTCGAGGTTCCTGCGCCGCTCACAACATGCCGCGCAACGGAGGGCGCAATCGCCGCGGTTGCCATATCCTCCTGATCAGACGCATGAATCGGAAAGTGCCTGGCCAACAGATCAACCTCTGGCCCTTCAGAAACCCGGGCAAAAGCATAGACACCCGTCAGTTGGAGCCGGTCACACAGACTGTCTCGCAACGCGGCGCGAATATGGATGTCAGCCAATTGATGATGATCAGCGAACGCAACCACCAGCTTGTTTCTTAATGCCCCCTGCGTTCTAAAGACTGCAATTGCGTGCGCCTCTGGCGCTCCAACCCCTTGCAACCTGAGTGCCTCCAGAAGGTCGCAGGCCACGCTAGCATCAGAGATCGGATCAAAATCAAATGCTGCCTGTCTATAAGCCCAGTAATCCGGTCCTGTCTGTTCCACAGTTACCGTCTGTCCAGAAGCCAGAAACGATATGGGCGACGGGGTGCCGCGAAAACGCGCCAGCCACGCTGCCGCTGCCAGCGTGCCATGACCGCAAAAACCGATCTCTGCACCCGCATTGAAATACCGCAATGCAAATGGCGACGACGACTGCATCTGCTGCACCCATGTCACTTCGTAACCAAAATCAGCGGATAACCTGGCACAAAAAACATCATCCACGTTGTTATCTTGCCCACCAGAGACAAGCACAAGTGCCGGGTTTCCCATGCGTCCCTCAATGCTGAATGCATGACAGAGCCCGCCCGCAGGGTGTGGCATCTTTTCTTGCAAATTAGCTAAACGAGAATCCATAGTCACAAATAAGTAACGGGTAAGCCTCGTACAACACGGTACGGACAGAAGCATCTCAACCAAATACCCACATTACCCGATTTTTTGACAATAACAGGGTGGCAAGGGCCTGGGGCCTTTGCCATTTTGCTGATGGGCAGCAGACGGTAAAAAGGCCCGACCGAAGCCGGGCCAATCTGATAGGGAGGTTACGATGATGCGCATCGTAGTTCTACTTATCCTGATCGTATTGATGCTGGCGTTTATGGCGCCAGCCTACTAATCAGGGACCGACGCCCACCACCGCGTCGGTTCAGATGCTAATTTACTTAGTCTACCCATAGTTTGTCAATTTCGGAAAACCGAGGGGTCAGCCTGTTCGCATAAATTGAGGTAGCGCCGCCCCAATCCTTCCATACGCAAGCCCCAGCTTCACGACTTGCAGCAAATACTATTACAATCGAACGATTCGCGCCCTTGGACGGTCTGCCTGCTCCGCTTTTCCCGTGCCCGACGGGGTACGCCAAGTATTCAACGTCATGAAATCCGCATTACTCATTTTTCTTTTTCGCCTCATTAACCTATTACCAGACAGCCTGCGACTGGGGTTGGGAAGCGTCTGCGCGTTTTTGATGCGCCGGCTAATGAAGCGGCGCCGTTTCATCGTCAGTACCAATCTGGCACTGTGCTTTCCCGATGAATCCGAAGCCAGACGGGAGCAATGGCTGCGCGAACATTTCCGCGCCCTGGCGCAAACCATGATTGATCGCGCCGTGCTGTGGTACGGCTCCGAAGACAAGATTCGGCGCATAGTGCACCTGAGCGGCTATGAACACATCCAGAACAGCATTGACTCGGAGCGTGCCACGCTGATGTTCGCGCCACATTTTGTCGGACTCGATGCCGCCGCTTCCATCCTGTCCATGCGGCTGGTCAAATCGGCCACCATGTACACTCCGGCCTCGGATCCGCAAGTGGATGCGATCATGCTCAAAGGCCGCGGGCGCTTCAATCAGGTCACCCAGATTTCCCGCAAGGAAGGTATCCGCGGACTGATTCGGCAATTGCGCCAGGGCACGCCGGTATACTACCTGCCCGACATGGACTTTGGCCGCGACGGCGCCCTTTTCGTCCCTTTTTTTGGCGTGCCTGCCGCCACCCTGCCCGCCACCGCACAAATCGCCCGCGCCTGGAAAGCCGATGTCATTCCGATCGTGACACGCTGGGATCACAAAACAGGACACTATCACACTCAAGTGCTACCCGCCTTCGCTGACTTTCCCGGAGAGATGGATCTGGAGCAGGCCACGCGTTTTTGCAATCAGCAGCTCGAAGAATGGGTTCGCGCCGATCCACCGCAATACTACTGGGTGCATCGACGCTTCAAAACCCGCCCCGTCGGGGAAAAGAAAATTTATTGAACGGTCCCCGCCATGGTGCTGTCACCCAGGATCGGTGATAATAAGGCTGAATTTGGCTGCTTAATCAGGAAAACACGCAATGAACTGGTCTTTCTCGAAAATGCACGGTGCCGGCAACGACTTTGTTGTCCTGGACGGCGTGCGTCAATCTATTGAGATGACACCTGAGCGCGCCCGGGCATTGGCGCACCGCCAATTCGGTATCGGCGCAGACCAGATCCTGCTGGTTGAAACCCCAAGCCATCCCGAGGCCGATTTCAAATACCGCATCTTCAATGCCGACGGCAGCGAAGTGGAGCATTGCGGAAACGGGGCCCGATGCTTTGTGCGTTTTGTGCACGAGCAAAAACTGTCCTCTCGCAATCCACTGAAGGCGGAAATCGCCACTGGCCTCATCACGCTTGAAGAAGCAGACGACGCGACGGTCACGGTTAATATGGGGCAAACCCGCTTTGATCCTGAAGCGGTGGCCTTTGACACCACCGATCTTGCTTCTGCGCAGGACCATGACGATACGCTCTGGTCGTTGCCGCTGGCCAACGGCGATACAGTTTCGCTGTCGCTGGTCGCCATCTCCAATCCGCACGCCGTGCAGATTGTTGACGATGTGGCCACGGCGCCGGTAGCCGTGCAGGGCCCGCTTATCGAATCGCATCCACGGTTTGCCCAGCGCATCAATGCCGGATTCATGCAAATCCTGGACCCCCACACCATTAAACTGCGGGTGTACGAACGCGGCGCGGGTGAGACCCTGGCCTGCGGTACGGGCGCCTGCGCGGCCGTCGTCGCCGGTATCCGGCGGGGTCGGCTGCAATCGCCGGTCACGGTACATACCCGTGGCGGGCAACTGGCCATCGCCTGGGACGGACACGGGCAAATCGCCATGCGCGGCCCGGCCGTCACGGTATTTTCAAGTGAAATCAATATTGACCGCCTGGTCGCGCAATATCGCGCCGGCACCGCTTTATAAAAGGAACGCATTCATGTCTGAAGTTGCCACACTGACAGCAGAAACCGTCGCCCAATTCCTGCAGGATAACCCTGCCTTTTTTGACGAACATGCCGACATTTTCGCTACCCTGACGGTACCACATCCGCATGCACGCCAGACACTATCCCTGGGCGAACGCCAGATCCTCACACTGCGCACCCGCAATAAAGAGCTGGAGTGGAAGCTGTCCGAACTCATGCATAACGCCAACTCCAATGAAGCCATCAGCGACCATGTGACGCTCTGGTGCACACGCATGCTGGCCGAACCCGATGCCCAGCGCCTGCCGCAACGGGTTGTCGATGGACTGCGCCAGGAATTCGATATGCTGGAAGTGGCTCTGCGCCTGTGGAATCTGCCTGCCCTGAAAGACGAACGCTTTCTGAGCAGCGATGACATGCTGCAGGCTTATGTCGGCGGGCTGCAAAAGCCATATTGCGGCCAGGAAGGCTATCTGCCTGCGCATAGCTGGTTCGACAGCAAGCCCGGCTCTGTCGCCATGGTGCCATTGACACATGACAACCGCAATATCGGCGTACTGGTCTTTGCCGCAGAGGGAACCGAGCACTTCAAGCCGGACATGGGCACTATTTTCCTTGAAATCCTCGGTAAACTGGCCAGCGCCAGCCTCAGCCGGCTTCATTCGGCGGCCTGAACCCGGCGGCGCGATCGCTCTTCGGTCCGGCCCGTTATCACAGGAAAAACACCATGGCACGCACGCTTTCCGAACCAATGGAAAAATGGCTGGCCTATCTGCAAACGAACCAGCGTTACGCCAGCCACACCCTGTCTGCCTATCGGCGTGATCTGGTCCTGCTACTGAATTTCTACCCGGACATTGCTGCCGAAGCGCTGAGCAATGCGCAGATCCGCCACGCGATTGCACGGCTGCACGCGCAAGACTACGGCCCACGCAGCCTGGCGCGCATCCTGTCGGCCTGGCGCGGTTTCTATCAATGGTGGATTCCCCAGACCGACGCAAAAATCAATCCGACAGTGGATGTCAAGACGCCGAAAATCCCGCGCTCCCTGCCCAAGGCCCTGTCTGTTGAACAGACCCAGGCCCTGCTGGATCATCCGACCGTCGTCACGAGCAGGGAACCGGCTGACCTGCGCGACCAGGCCATGTTCGAAGTGCTCTATGGCAGTGGCTTGCGTCTGGCCGAACTGGTCAGCCTGGATATCCGCTACACCCGCAAAGACGGTTACGAATCCGTCAGCTGGCTCGATCTTGGCGAAGGAGAAGTCTCGGTAACCGGCAAGGGCGGTAAAACCCGCAGCGTGCCCCTCGGGCGCAGCGCCATCACAGCCCTCACGCAATGGCTGGCCGTGCGGCACAAACTGCTGCCCGCCGCCAGCAGCGTGGAGGATCAGGCCGCCGTTTTTCTGGGCGCGCGCGGTCGCCGCATTGCCCACCGTGTTGTCCAGTTGCAATTGAAAAAACTCAGCATGCGCAGTGGTGTGCCTGCCCAGGTTCATCCGCACGTTTTGCGCCACAGCTTTGCCAGCCACGTTCTGCAATCTGCCCAGGATCTGCGCGCAGTCCAGGAAATGCTGGGACACGCCAACATTTCAACGACCCAGATTTATACACGACTCGATTTCCAGCATCTGGCCGAGGTGTACGACAAGGCCCACCCGCGTGCTAAGCTGGACGATCCGGAAGAAAAGAAATAGCAGTATTGCGCTCAGCCTGGCGGTCTTAATGGTATTGAGGGTCTAGACGGTTTAGCGATCTTAACGACGCTGCCGCAGCAGGCCGTGATGCGGGCCACATAGCAGCGACAGAATATAGAGCGCGCCGGCAGACAGGATAATCGCGCTGGATGCCGGCAGACTGAAGTGATAGGAAAGCACCAGCCCGGCATAGGACGACAGCACGCCCATGGAGACCGCCAGCAACAATTGCCATCCCAGCGTACGCCCCCAGAATCGCGCTGCCGCAGCGGGCAGCATCATCATCCCCACCACTAGTAGCGTCCCCATCACCTGATAGCCAGCCACCAGATTGACGACCAGCAGAATCAGAAATCCGGCGTGGACGAGCGATCCTCCCCCCCCTTCCATTTTTAGAAACGCAGGATCCAGACATTCGATGATCAGGGGCCGATACATTAATGCCAATGCAATCAATGTCACGCTGGAAACACACATGATAAAAACCAGATGCCCGTCATCCAGTCCCAGGACCGTACCAAAAAGCACATGCAACAGATCCAGATTGGAGCCTTTCAGGGAAATCAACAATACCCCAAGTCCCAGCGAAATCAGATAGAAAGCGGCGAAACTGGCGTCTTCCTTGAGTCCGGTGGAGCGGGCCACGATACCCGCGAGCACGGCGACCAGCAAGCCGGTCGCCAGGCCGCCGATCAACATGGCGGTCATGGAGACGCCAGCCACCAGAAAGGCCAACGCCACCCCGGGCAAAATGGCATGCGACATCGAATCGGCCATCAGGCTCATCCGACGCAAAATCAGAAACACGCCAAGCGGCCCAGCCGCGAGCGACACGAAAATTGACCCGAACAAGGCCCGGCTCATAAACGTAAATTCAGTGAATGGCGCGAGCAGGGCCGCGTTGAGCGCCTCCAGCATCAGAATCCCCCCAGCGCCAGAGATCGGGCCTGTTCCAGATTGGCATCGGTGAGCACCGCCGCCGTCGGTCCCCAGGCCACCACCTGCCGCGCCAGCAGCAGCGTTTGTGGAAAACAGCGGCGCACCAATGCAGCATCATGCAAAACCACAAGCACGGTACGACCTTCCCGATGCCACCCCAGCAGAATTTGCAGCAACAGCTCACAGGTACCTTCATCGACTGCCGTAAAGGGTTCGTCCAGAATCATGACCGGCGCGTCGCACACAATAAGCCGGGCAAACAGCGCGCGCTGCATTTGTCCGCCGGACAGCCCGGAAATCAGATCACGCGCCTTGTCCGTCAACCCCACCGTGGCCAGCGCATCGCGAATGCGTTGCCGCTCCGCTTTATCATAGCGCCTGAACGCCCCCACCCGGCGCCAGGCGCCCATGGAGACAAGGTCGTGAGTGGTAATCGGAAAACTGCGATCAATGTCGCTGATTTGCGGCAGCAGGGAAATACCGCCCTCGAATGGCGGGTGAATCGTTACCTGACCCGTACGCGCAGTCAGCTGCCCTGTCACCGTTTTGAGCAAGGTGGACTTGCCGGCGCCGTTAGGGCCCAGAATGGCAGTCAGCGACCCTTCGGCGAAAGAGCCTGTGACGCCGGACAGGGCCGTTACCCCGTTCCAGCCGACGGTCACATCATCGAGCTGGATGACAGGCCGCCCGCCAGTTGTCGCCGCATCGGCGGCGCTCAGACCCGACGCTTCGGCGGATACGGGGTGAATAGGCATAGGATCGGCAAAAATGATGATGTCGCGGCGTACGGGTCAGCAGCTCAGCCGCCCAGCGCCCCCAGCCAGCCTGCGGACCAGGCAATGCTCCCCCACAGCATCAGCAGCAATCCCAGCACAGGCGCCAGCCTGGCTAACACGGACGCCAGAAAAACCGTGTACGTCGTCTCGTTCATGTCGCAAGACAAGGCCGAGCCGACAGCGTGAACTTGATTCTGATGACGGGCCGAAGAAGCCGAAACCGGATCGGCAGCGTTCGGCAACACGGCTGCATGACTGACGAAAGACGACGCTACCGTAGGGCAGACGCGCTTCATGACCGGAGACAAGGATACATTCTGCATAGCGATCGGGTTCGATGGAGGAAGCAAGAGGTTGAAATGATATGTTATATCATTATATACAAATCGGGAACCCGATGTCCTAAAATATCCAGGCCATGTCCTTATTCCCGGATAAGGTATCATTCCAACTGTTACCTCAACAACCATCAGCCGTGACTATGACTTCCAGAACCCCCCCTGATTCGGGCCCGCCCCAGGAGCAACCCCACCACCACGCCGCCCATAGCCACTCGGTCGGCTATCAGTTGCTGGAAGCCATTCGCCATTGCGAACAGCGCGGCACGCGCCTGACGCCCATTCGCCAGCATGTGCTGACCCTGTTGCTGGAGGCGGGCCGCAGCCTGAAAGCATACGAGCTGCTCGAAGCCATGAAGCAGCTTTACCCGCAGGCCAAGCCCCCGACCGTCTACCGCGCGCTGGACTTCCTGGTCGAAGAAGGCCTGATCCACCGGCTTGATGCCGTTAATGCCTGGACGGCATGCCAGGACGTCTCGGGTCATCACCACGACCTGCTGATCGTTTGTACGCGCTGCGGAAAGGTCGCTGAACTGAGCGCCCCGCTGATCAGTCATCAGTTACACGACATGATTCAGGCCGCCGGCTTTATCCAGACCACCAGCGAAACGGAATTGCGCGCCATATGCCAGGATTGCAGCCAGAAAAGCGCATCCGCACCCTGAACAGCCGGCGCACCACGATGGTGCCGCCACCCTTCGTGCGCAGACACACAGTAGTGAAAATTTCATGACACAAATCAAGATCTTAGGGTTTATCCCCAGTAAATGCGTTTATTTTCAACGCCGGGCAATTAACGTTTGCCACATTCGCAAAGCTATGATGTAATCCTGCGATTGACTTAAGAAACGTCTTTTTGGAACCGGCCGGTTTCTGTTGCCGGTAAGACGTTTGAACGCTATGACACAAACGCAAGCACAAGCAGATAAAATGATCCCTGTCACTGTCCTCACGGGCTTTCTGGGGGCAGGCAAAACGACACTTCTGAAACGTATTCTGACCGAACACCACGGCAATCGCATCGCCGTCATTGAAAACGAATTCGGGCCGGAAAGCATCGACAACGAACTCCTGGTGCAGGATAGCGACGAGCAGATTATCGAGCTGTCCAACGGCTGCGTCTGCTGCACCATTCGCGGCGACCTGCTCAACACCCTGACCGACCTGAAAAACCGCCGTCAGAGCGGCGAACTCAGTTTCGAGCGCGTGATTATTGAAACCACCGGCGTTGCCAACCCAGGGCCTGTCTGCCAGACCTTCTTCATGGACGACAGCGTGGCGGCTTTCTATCGCCTGGATGCCGTGATTGCCGTAGTCGATGCCAAGCACGGCATGGACACGCTAGACACCCAGCCGGAAGCACAGAAACAGGTTGGATTTGCCGACCGGATCCTGGTGTCCAAAAAAGACCTGGTTACCGATCAGGAATACGAGGCATTGCGCCATCGCCTGATTCGCATGAACCCGCGCGCAGAAATTCTGCCGGTGCATTTTGGTGAGGTTGAGATCAACAAGGTGCTGGACGTCAGCGGCTTCAACCTGAACACCATTCTGGACATTGATCCGGAATTTCTGAAGGAAGAGCACCCCGACGCGGCCCACGATCACGATCACGATCACGGACATGGTCACGACCATGGGCATGATCACGGTCACGACCATGGACATGATGGACACCATCACGGCCATGATCACCACGATCATCATCATGCTCACCACGACGACGAAATCGGCGCCTTTGTGTTCAAGTCTGACAAACCGTTCATTCCCGAACGCCTCGAGGAATTTCTGAGCGGCGTCGTCCAGGTATTCGGTCCAGACCTGTATCGTTACAAAGGCATTCTTTATATGAAAGGCATGCGTCAGCGCATGATTTTTCAGGGTGTACATATGCTGATGGGCGCAGAACCCGGCAAACCGTGGGGAGCGAAGGAAAAACCTTCTAACACCATGGTGTTTATCGGACGCAAGCTGCCCAAAGATGTCATCCTTAACGGGCTGAACCAGTGCCTGGTACAAAAATAAAGGGCACTGAAAGCATCATATTGCGTGGCGTTTAACCAGTCTGTTTCAGTTATATGCTGCGCTTTTGTTCAACATTATTGACGTGATATATTGGAGTGTTTTATGGCTAAGGCAGCTAAAAAAACAGATGCAACTACGGACGCCCCTCTTCTGACCGAAGAGCAACTGCTCGCCATGCCCGAATCTGACTACATGAACGATGAGCAACTGGCGTTTTTCCGCGACCGCTTAAAGCGTCTGGAAGACGAAATCATCAATAATGCAGGGGTCACAACCGAGAATCTGCGAGAAACCCAGTTCGTACCCGATCCGGCCGATCGTGCCACGATTGAAGAAGAGCATGCCCTGGAATTGCGCACACGCGATCGCGAACGCAAGTTGCTGAAAAAAGTCCAGCAGTCGCTAGCCCATATCGATTCGCGTGACTATGGCTGGTGCGAAGAAACCGGTGAGCCTATCGGCCTGCGTCGCCTGCTGGCCCGCCCCACTGCCACCCTGTCGCTGGAAGCGCAGGAACGGCGTGAAAAGCGCCAGAAAATGTACGGAGATTAATAAAGTCAGACCCATTCCTTGAAATCTTCCTGTACTGCCCTTATCTACCTAGGGAAACTACAGGAAGGCTCTATGGAACAATTTCACGCTACTACCATCGTCTGCGTCCGGCGCGGCAATCAGGTCGCGCTCGGCGGCGATGGTCAGGTCACTCTGGGCAATATTGTCATCAAAGGCACGGCACGTAAAATCCGCCGCTTGTACCACGACAAAATTCTGGCCGGCTTCGCTGGCGCCACCGCCGACGCATTTACCCTTCAGGAACGCTTCGAGGCCAAGCTCGAAAAACATCAGGGCAACCTGATGCGCGCCGCCGTCGAACTCACACGCGACTGGCGTACCGATCGCGTGCTACGCCGCCTGGAGGCCATGCTGATCGTCGCAGACAGCGAACACACCCTTATTCTGACCGGCAACGGCGATGTGCTGGAACCCGAGAACGGCATCGCCGCCATCGGCTCCGGCGGCGCCTACGCGCAGTCTGCCGCGCTGGCACTGCTGCAGAACACCGACCTGCCTCCCGAAACCATCGTCAAGAAGTCGCTGGAAATCGCGGGCGACCTGTGTATTTACACAAACAGCAACCACATTGTTGAAACTCTCTAACCGGAAAGATCAGTATGTCAGCGAGTGTCATGACCCCAAAAGAAATCGTCTCTGAACTGGACAAGAACATTGTCGGTCAGAACAAGGCAAAAAAATCCGTCGCGGTTGCCCTGCGCAACCGCTGGCGTCGCCAGCAGGTGCCTGAGCCCCTGCGCCATGAAATCCACCCCAAGAATATTCTGATGATCGGCCCTACCGGTGTGGGTAAAACCGAGATCGCCCGGCGCCTGGCCAAACTGGCCAACGCGCCTTTCATCAAGATCGAAGCGACCAAGTTTACCGAAGTGGGCTACGTCGGCCGCGATGTGGACACCATTATCCGCGACCTGGTCGAGATCTCGATCAAACAGACCCGGGAGCTTGAAACACGCCGCGTGCGCACCCAGGCCGAAGATGCTGCTGAAGATCGCATTCTTGATGTGCTGATCGCCCCACCGCGCGATAGCAATGGCGAACCGTTGCGCCAGGAAAATACCGCCAGACAGACTTTCCGCAAAAAGTTGCGTGAAGGCCAGCTGGATGACACCGAAATCGAAATTGATGTCAATCAGCCCATGCCGCATATGGAGATCATGGCGCCTCCCGGCATGGAGGACATGACCGAGCAGCTCAAGGGCATGTTTGCCGGCCTGAGTCGTGATAAGAAAAAAGCCACGAAAATGACCGTAAAGAATGCCTTCAAACTGCTGGTCGATGAAGAGGCAGCCAAACGCGTCAATGAAGAGGAAATCCGTACTGCTGCAGTAAAAAATGCCGAACAGCAGGGCATCGTCTTTCTGGACGAAATTGACAAAATCGCCACCCGCCAGGAACACGGCGGCGGCGATGTCTCCCGTCAGGGTGTCCAGCGCGATCTGTTGCCATTGGTAGAAGGTACGACCGTTAATACCAAATACGGCATGGTGCGCACGGATCACATTCTGTTCATTGCGTCAGGCGCATTTCACCTGTCGCGCCCGTCGGATCTGATTCCCGAACTGCAGGGACGCTTTCCCATCCGCGTTGAGCTCGATTCACTGACCACAGACGATTTCGTACGTATTCTGTCCGATACCGATGCCTCGCTGACCAAACAGTACACCGCGCTGATGGCCACCGAAGATGTCGTGCTGGAATTTACCACCGAGGGCATCCATCGCCTGGCCGAATTGGCGTTCGACGTGAACGAACGCACCGAGAATATCGGCGCACGTCGCTTGTATACCGTGATGGAAAAACTGCTGGAAGACCTGTCATTCGACGCCACGACCAGCAGCGGCAAGGTCGTGCAGATTGACGCTGAATATGTCAACAGCAAACTGGAAGAAGCCGCCAGCAGCCAGGATCTGGCGCGTTACGTGCTGTAAGCATTAACGCAGTCAAAACAAAAGGAGCGAGAAAACATTCTCGCTCCTTTTTTTACACGCCACGTCGGTATAAGCTACAAGTCTACATGCCAGCCCGTCACGGCGCGCCCGGTACGACATCCACTGTACGAGCCTGGCTAATTACTGATTTCCTTGATCACATATTCCTTGCCCACCCGCTCAGCGGTAAAGCTGACGGAATCGCCAGGCTTGATATTCTTTAGCAGGCTGGCATCAATACGATAGGACAGCGTCATGGCGGGCAGCTTCAAGTCACTGATGGCGCCCTGTTTGATGGCAATTTTCCCTTGATCCGGTTGAATGCGCCGCACCTCTCCGCTGCCACGCCCGGTTTCCTGAGCCTGAGCAACACCGGTCACCGCCACGGCAGCAGCCAGTCCCAATATCACAGCCGCAATTGATTTTTTCACGCGCACCTCCATAAACTCGTCTATTGAGCTTCATTTTAGGACAAAAGACGGCACACAATACAAAGATATGGTCACAGCGGTTACACGGCGCTTCAAGTGCCGGTATCATAGCTGCTGTTGCAACAAAACAAACCTTGACCAGCCTAATGACCGACAGACTGACTTCAATTATCACTAAAACCGGCGACGACGGCACGACGGGTCTGGGCGATGGCTCCCGCGTATCCAAAAACAGTGAGCGCATCCAGGCCATCGGTGACGTGGACGAACTCAACAGCCAGATTGGGCTGCTCGTGGCGACAGCGGCCCTGCCGCAGGATATCGCTCAACTGCTGCAACAGGTGCAGCACCGCTTGTTCGACCTGGGAGCAGAACTCAGTGTGCCGGGCTATACGGCGCTGGCGCAACCGCATGTGGCCACGCTGGAAGAGGCTGTGCACGCTCACAATGCGACCCTGCCTGCGTTGCGTGAATTCATTTTGCCTGGGGGTTGTGCGCCGGCCGCACAGGCCCATGTGTGCCGCAGCGTGTGTCGTCGGGCCGAACGCAGTGTGGTGGCGCTCAATGCCGTTGAACCGGTCAGCGACGTAGCTCGCCACTATCTGAACCGGCTATCGGACTGCCTCTTTGTGCTCGCCCGCAAACTGAACCAGCATGCCGGACAAAGCGATATTTTCTGGCAGGCCGCTGCCAAAACCGCAAGCGATACTCAGTCAGAGCCCTGAGCAAAAAGCGCCCAAAGAATATCCACCAGGCGTCCAAACAAAAGCCCCGCTCTCACCATACCAAGAGTATGGATGACAGACGGGGCGTTTGAATTCTGGTGCCGGTTAAAGGAGTTGAACCCTCGACCTTCTGATTACAAATCAGCTGCTCTACCAACTGAGCTAAACCGGCGAAAGAAAGATTATAGGTGAACCTGACTGCAAAAGTCCAGTTTTAAGGATGCCACGCGCAAAAAAGCGCTGCTCCTGTCTGGTTTTTGCAGCAAAACCGCTACATCGGAGGTCTTCAGGCAGCGTCCAGACAAGAAAAAGGGGCAGACAAGTCCGGCGCCCCTATTTCTGCACTGCTATTTCTGCACTGCCATCGTTGCTACTATTTCGCGACTGCTACTTCACCACCTTCAGCCAGGGTGCTTTTTCCTTTGGCCCGGGCGGTGGCGGGTCGTCGTCAGGCGCAGGCCCATCATGAGCATCTGCAGCAGCGCTGTCGGCCAGATCATATTCTTCGACTTCGAACTGCATCCCTTCCTGGGTCTCACGGGCGTAAATTGCCTCGACCCGGGCTACCGGCACGGAAATCTGACGAGACACCCCGCCAAATCGCGCCTGGAACTCGATCCAGTCATTGCCCATGACCAGCCGATTGGTCGCCATGGCGCCCACGTTCAACGTAATGCGCTCATCGCGAACGAACTCACGGGGAATCTGGCAGGCGGCATCTACATGAACGACCAGGTGAGGGGTGTAACCGGCATCGGTACACCACTCATGCCAGGCACGCAACAGATACGGTTTGGTAGATGGCTTTTCCATTCACTTTCCTTTTGACTGTGGCGATGCTGTTACCCGGTCGCGCATCAGCGGCGCATAACCTTTTCAGATGGCGTCAATGCCTCGATATAAGCCGGACGCGAGAAGATGCGTTCGGCGTATTTCTGGATCGGCGCTGCGTTTTTGGGCAACTCAATACCGTAATGATCCAGACGCCACAGCAGCGGCGCCATCGTCACGTCAAGCATGGAGAACTCTTCGCCCAGCATGTAGCGGTTCTTGATCAGCAACGGCGCCAGTTGCGACAGACGATCGCGGATCATGCGACGGGCATTTTCCAGCTTCTTCTCGTCGGAGCGGGCAGAACGATCTTCCAGCACGCCCACGTGCACAAACAGCTCTTTCTCGAAATTGTGCAGGAACAGGCGGGTACGGGCGCGCATGACCGGATCGGCCGGCATCAGTTGCGGATGCGGGAAACGCTCATCAATGTACTCATTGATAATATTGGATTCGTACAGAATCAGGTCGCGCTCAACCAGGATGGGCACGCGACCGTAGGGGTTCATGACCGAGATATCCTCGGGCTTGTTGAACAGGTCAATATCACGAACCTCAAAGTCCATGCCCTTTTCGTACAGAACGAAACGGCAGCGTTGAGAAAATGGACACGTGGTTCCAGAATAAAGCACCATCATGGCGTGCAGTCTCCCGCAAAAAAATATAAAAAGAAAAGGTCAGTGCCATCATACAACAAGCACTGACCCGAATCACAGTGGTTCTGATATCGGCAGCAAAGGGAACGCTTCGGGGCGGTCCGTCTGCTGCCGGTAACGCTTACTTGACGTGTTTCCAGTAAGACGCGTTCAGCCTCCAGGCTACGACAAAAAACAGCCCGAGGAACAGCAGAACCCAGACACCCAGCTTCTTGCGAAGCAGTTGTTCAGGTTCTGACATCCACCCCAGAAACGCAGTCAGGTCGGCAACGTCATTATCGTATTCGGCCTGATTGGCCGGATTCAGATAGGCCAATGTCGAGTGAGACGATGCGCTGCCATGGTACTCAGGCAGTGGCTCTTCGCTGACAACAGACTTGAAGCCTTCGGAGTCCACTTTCGTGGTGATTTTGTGCCATTCCTGCTTGCCGTCTTTTTCAACCGGGTGGATATCGACGGTGGTCAGCTCGCGCGGACCTTGCAGCGTCCAGAGAGCGTGCGGCATACCGACGTTCGGGAACACCAGGTTATTCCAGCCCAGCGGACGGGAAGTATCACGATAGAAGGTACGCAGGTACGTATAGATATAGTCTGTACCATTCATACCCATGTTTTCCGCCTTGGCACGCGCGATGACTGACAGATCGGGCGGCGCTGCACCAAACCAGGCCTTGGCATCGGCAGGACTCATGGCAACATGCATGAGCTCGCCGACCTTGTCGCCTGTAAACAGGAGGTTTTCCTTGATCTGCTCTTCGGTCAGGCCCAGTTCCGTGAGCTTGTTGTAGCGCATGGAACTGGCACTGTGACAGTTCAGACAGTAGTTGACGAAAAGCTTCGCACCATTTTGCAGTGAAGCCAGATGATTGACACGGTCGGGCGCACGATCCCACTCCATGCCGCCTTCGGCGGCCAGGACAGGAGTGGCAAACGTGACGGCCAGTAACAATGCGCCTAATAACTTTTTAAACATGTTCGTTCCTGTATTTTTCAACTTAGTGGGGATGGAAGGTCACACGATCGGGGACTTTCTTGAACGTGCCCAGCCGGCTCCAGATTGGCATGAACAGGAAGAAAGCCAAGTAAATCAGTGTACCCACTTGAGAAATAATATTCAGAACAGGACTTGGCGCTTTGGTACCAATGATACCCAGGATCACGAAGTCGATCAGGAATACGGCATATACCAGCTTGTGCCAGTCCGGACGATAGCGGATGGACTTGACCGGTGACTGATCGAGCCACGGCAGGAAACCCAGAATGACCACGGTACCGCCCATGATGACCACACCCCAGAACTTGGCATCGTAGACACGCAGGGCAACAGCAAGCAGCACCAGGATAACAGGGAAAATGATTTTCCAGATGCCTTTCAGATTCTTGCTGAACAACAGGCCGACCGCAAAAATGAGCGCCAGGGCAACCAAGACCCAGGTGAACTCGTCGGTCGTGGCGCGCAGCATGGAATAGAACGGCGTGAAATACCAGACAGGCGCAATGTGCGGCGGTGTTTTGAATGCATCAGCCGGCACGAAGTTGTTCGCTTCCAGGAAGTAACCACCCATGGTCGGCGCAAAGAACATGATTGCGGCAAACACGATAAGGAAACCGACCACGCCCATTAGGTCGTGCACGGAATAGTAAGGATGGAACGGAATGCCGTCCAGCGGACGACCGTTGGCGTCTTTCTTTTCCTTGATCTCGACACCGTCGGGGTTGTTCGATCCGACTTCATGCAGCGCAATCAGGTGAGCGGCGACCAGGCCGATCAGCACCAGCGGGATGGCGATCACGTGGAAAGCGAAAAAGCGGTTGAGCGTTGCGTCAGAGACAACGAAATCGCCACGAATCCAGATAGACAGGTCAGGACCGACATAAGGAATGGCTGAGAACAGGTTCACAATAACCTGGGCACCCCAGAACGACATTTGACCCCATGGCAGCAGATAGCCGAAGAAGGCTTCCGCCATCAGACAGAGGAAAATGGCCACGCCGAAGATCCAGACCAGCTCGCGTGGCTTGCGGTATGAACCATAGAACAGGCCACGCAACATGTGCAGGTAGACCACCACGAAGAACATGGAGGCGCCGGTCGAGTGCATATAGCGGATAATCCAGCCATAAGGCACTTCGCGCATGATGTATTCAACCGATGCAAACGCCAGCGCGGCATCGGGCTTATAGTGCATGACCATGAAAATACCGGTCACAATCTGAATGACCAGTACCAGCAATGCCAATGAACCGAAGAAATACCAGAAGTTGAAGTTCTTGGGTGCGTAATATTCGGACAGATGGGCCTTCCACAGAGTTGTCAGTGGGAAGCGTCGATCCACCCAACCCAACAATCCTGTCGTTTCTACAACTTTTTCGCCAGCCATTTTACAGGGCTCCTTTTCTAACTAGGCAAGAGATCAGACGGATCATTTGGATCAGCCTTCCGCTTTTTCCAGGCCAACCATAACGGTGTTATCGTCGACGAAGTAATAAGGGGGAATGAGAAGATTGTCAGGCGCGGGCTGATTCTTGAATACCCGGCCGGCCAGATCAAAATGGGAACCATGGCAGGGGCACAGAAAGCCGCCTTCCCAGTCGGAGCCCATGCCCTCGGAACCGCCGATGGCGAAACGGGGCGAAGGAGAACAGCCTAAGTGAGTACAGATACCAACACAGATGAACCATTCAGGTTTGCGTGAACGGCCTTCGTTCTTGGCAAAATCAGGAGTATAGTCAGGACGTTCGGATTTGGGGTCAGCCAGATGCGAGTCATTTTTGGTCAGGCCGTCGATCATGGCCTGTGTGCGATGAATAACCCAAACCGGTTTACCCTGCCACTCTGCGGTGATCATGGTACCTGGTGCGATACCGTTGAGGGAAATTTCGACGGGAGCCCCCGCTGCCTTGGCCCGATCGGACGGGTTCATTGACGCAACAAACGGAACGGCAGTTGCCACTCCAGCTACACCACCCACTGCACAGGCTGTACCCAGCCACATGCGTCTTTGCGGATCAGAAGGCAGCACCGCTGGTGATGCCGGCTCCTGATTGTCATACTGTATTGAATCCTGACTCATTATCCATCCTTGTTGATACACTCAAGGTACTAAAATTTACTATATTTTATGTGTACATAATTTGGCAACCGTTTATTATATACCGGTGCCCGTGCCGGGCGTGGAAAAAAGGACGTAATCATGAGTAAAGGTTTTATAAACGAGTTCAAAGAGTTTGCAATCAAAGGTAACATGATTGATCTGGCCGTTGGTGTCATTATTGGCGCGGCGTTCGGGAAAATTATTGACTCCATCGTCAAAGACGTGATCATGCCTATAGTCAATTTCATCCTGGGAGGGTCCGTCGATTTTGCCAATAAATTCATCGTATTGTCTGAACCGGACGGCTATGCAGGCCCCCGCACTTACGAAGCCATGAGCAAAGCCGGTGCCAACCTGCTTGCCTACGGCAACTTCCTCACGATCTTCATCAATTTTCTTCTGCTGGCGCTGGTCATCTTCTGCCTGGTCAAGGCGATCTCCAAAGCACGCGCTACGTTTGAAAAAGAAAAAGAGCAAGCCGCCGAGGCCGATCCTGCCGACGTCGCCCTGCTCAGGGAAATCCGCGATCTGCTGCGCCAGAAACCAACGGTTTGATGTCTCCCTTGCCGGCCGCCTGCAGCCGTCGGTCCGCTATGACATGGTAAAAAAACAACATCCGCCGATGCCGATGTTGTTTTTTTTTGCCATCGCCAGGAAAAAGCGCGACATCCTGCCGCCAATGACGCAGCAAGGCAGGCGAGACCTATACCGGATTGTCGATATCCACAAACTCCACATTCACACCGAACTGCTGCGCGATGGCTTCGCCCAGGGCCTGCACGCCGTAGCGTTCAGTCGCATGATGACCTGCGCCCACATAGGCGACGCCCGATTCCACCGCCTGATGGTAGACCTGCTCGGACGCCTCGCCGGTCAGGTAAACATCAACGCCACGGTCAATGGCTTCTTCGAACATGCCCTGTGCGCCACCAGTACACCAGGCAATACGCCTTAAGGGCCGGTCCGTGTTGCCAATAAGCAACGGCTTGCGCCCCATCACCGCTTCGATTGTATGGCCCAGATCGGACAGTGTCTGCACTTGCGGCGGCAATTGCCCGGACCAGATCAGACCGCCCCTGCCGAACACGGATGGCAGGCCGCTGCCATCGTCGACACGATCGGGGACCAGGCCCAGGACCCTTGCCAGTTGAGCATTGTTGCCCCATTGCGGGTGCGCATCCAGCGGCAGATGATAGCCAATCACGTTCAATCCGTGTCTTATTGCCAACGCCACCCGTTCGAATTTGCTGCCGACAATACAGGGGTTTTCACCCTTCCAGAACCATCCGTGATGAACCAGCACCGCGTCGGCGTCCCGCTCTGCGGCGATTTCCAGCAAGCGTGCCGATGCCGTCACACCTGTAATCACCTTTTTTATTTCCGGCTTCCCCTGCAGCTGCAGCCCGTTTGGTGCATAATCCTGAAAGAGGGCTGGTTTTAATTGCAGGTCAAGCCAGCTCAGCAAATCCTGTACAAGAATCTTATTCACCACGTCTTCCTATGTATCGTTTCTGGTTACTGTTATCTCAGGCAGTTACTGTCTGCCTGGCGCTGGTATTTACTATTACAACATTGCGCCCGGGCTGGCTGACGCCCGCCACCAGGAATGATGGCCGCGTCGCGCCCGTCACCACATCGGTGACGGCCAGCGACAGCCTAAGCTTTGCTGCCGCTGTCGCGGCGGCTACCCCATCGGTCGTGAATATTTACACAACCAAGAATATCGAATCGCCGTTCAAGAACCTGCCCGATGTGCCCGCGCTCAAGCCGTTCATCAAGGATAACAAGGATCAGAACACAATGGGGCCCACCAACCTGGGTTCGGGTGTGATTGCCTCGGACAAAGGGTATATCCTGACCAACTATCATGTCATTGAGGCGGCCGACTCCATTGAAATAGGCCTGTCTGACGGGCGCAAGGCCCCCGCCAAGCTGATTGGCTCCGACCCCGATACCGATCTGGCCGTCCTGAAAGCGGAGCTGCCTGACCTGCCGGTCATTCATTACAACGCTGGAAATACACCGCGCATCGGCGACATTGTCCTGGCCATCGGCAATCCCTTCGGCGTGGGCCAGACCACCACCATGGGCATTGTCTCAGCGCTGGGACGCACCGGATTGGGCATCAACACCTATGAGAATTTTATCCAGACCGATGCCGCCATTAACCCGGGCAATTCGGGTGGTGCATTGATCAATTCGCGCGGTGACCTGATCGGTATCAACACCGCTATTTACACCGAATCGGCCGATGGCGGCTCCCTGGGTATCGGCTTTGCCACGCCCGCCGATACCGCCATGCGCATCATGAACGAAATCATCAAGACCGGCAGCGTCTCGCGTGGCTGGCTGGGGATTGAACCACAGGATATCACCACCGACCTGGCCCGGGCCTTCAATCTGAAAAACACCAACGGCGTGATCATTGCCACACTGGCTCCGAACGGGCCGGCCGGACAGGCGGGTCTGCTGGTCGGTGACATCCTGCTCTCGGCCAATGGCGAGGATATCGCCGGCACCGATCATTTGCTGAATAAAATTGCCGAATTTGCGCCGCAGTCCAAAGTGACCTTCACCGTCCTGCGCGGCGGCAAGACTCACGACTTTATTGTGACTCTGGGAAAACGTCCGCAACAGACACGTACCAACTGAGTGGGCACATCAACAATAATGACACGCCTGCCCGTTGTCTTGTCCTATCCTGACCCAACATGGCCTGACTTGGGTTAGGTCGGTCGGCGTGATGCGATGCGGTGTGATGTGGTGTGGTGTAGCTGGCACAAAACAACGGATGAGCACTGAAAAAGATGCCCGCCGCAGCCGGACATCAGCACAGCGACCTGCAAAGGTCGACCCGCCCTGTTTTAATCTTCCGGCTCCATGGCTCGTCCTGCTCCAGATTGTGCACCTTCAGAAAATTATTCCTGCGGCTCTTCCCGGTCCAGATTACGCACCTTCACAAAACGCGCGGCAAACAGGCCCAATTCAAACAACAGGCAGAGAGGAATGGCCAGCAGCAGCTGGGACATGACGTCGGGAGGCGTGACGATCGCCGCCACCACAAAGGCCCCCACAATCACGTAGCCGCGCATCGCCTTGAGTTTATCTGCGGCAACAATGCCGGTGCTGACAAGCACCACCACAACGATAGGTACCTCAAAGGTCACGCCAAATGCCAGGAACATGGTCATGACAAAGCCCAGGTAGGCTTCGATATCCGGTGCAAAATTAATAGACTCGGGCGAAACCATCGCGATGAAATGGAAAACCGTATGGAAAACGACGTAATAGCAAAAGGCCATGCCAAAGAAAAACAGCAGCGTACTGGAGAGCACCAGCGGCATGGCCAGCTGTTTTTCGTGACGATACAAGCCCGGTGCAATGAACGCCCACGCCTGATACAGCACATAAGGCAAACCGATCATAAAGGCCAGCAATAGCGTGACCTTCAGCGGCACCAGGAACGGCGTAATCACCCCAGTTGCAATCATCCGGTTGCCAGCAGGCAGCGAGTCGATCATCGGCTTTGCGACAAAATCATAAACCGCCCCGGTGCCAGGGTAAATGCACAGCACGGCAAAAATCGCGATCACGCACAACAGCGCCTTGATCAGGCGGGAACGCAGCTCAATCAAATGAGAAAAGAAACTGTCCTCGGGCAGGCTTTCCTGCTCGTGATCGGGAGGAAGAATGGGATTGGCCATCAGCTGTGATTATCAGAACGGGTAGGAACAGATGCTGGGCGATCAGTCTCGGCAGGTTTCGCAGCGGGACCCCCGGCAAGGCTCGAAGCAGACTCGGCTGATTTCGGAGCCGATTCTGTGGGCTGCGAAACAGATTCTGCAGGCGGCAGATCAGGCTCAGCCGGTTTCACTGTCGGTTTTGGGTCAGCTTCTGCTGGTGTCGAACCAGCCTCTGCAGCTGCCGGCACTTGCACGGCATCCGGCTGTGAAGTCGCCGTTTCGCCGCTGACGCTGTCGCGCACAGACTGGCCGGTTCGCTCCAGATCATCCCGAAGCGCATTGACGGGGTTGCGCAAGGCGCTCGCCGTATCTTCCACAGACGACTTGACGTCGCTGACGGCCGATTGCATTTCGTCTTTTATTTTTGCAATTTCCTGGATATCCATTTCACGCTGTATGTCGCTTTTAACGTCACTGACATAGCGCTGCGCCCGGCCAACCAGATGACCCAGCGTACGGGCGACCGTCGGCAGGCGTTCGGGACCGATCACAATCAGCCCCACCACACCAATGATGAACAGCTCTCCGAAACTTAGACCAAACATGCTTGCAACTTTTCAAGAAAATCGGCGGAACAGGCCACAGGCTGTCCCAACCGGAGGCACGCCAGGGTTACTCGGATTTGTCGCGCGCCTGGACGTCAATCGTGTCCTGATCAGGACGAACGACCGTGTCGGGACGTGTGGGATTCGGAGTGTCGGCGACTTTGCGGTTAAGCGGATCCTGCTCTTTGGAAGCGTCGACCTCTTCATTGGCATCCTTGATGCCTTTTTTAAACCCTTTGACGGCGCCACCCAGATCTTCACCCACGTTGCGCAGCTTTTTGGTACCGAAAATGAGGGCAATGATGACCAGTACGATCAACCAGTGCCAGATACTTAAACTGCCCATGTTTTACTCCTGAAATCAGTTTGCGTGAATACGCATACTATACCAATTAATTGATGATTCAATAGGGAAATATCATGACTATGATATCAGTCATGCCTTGTGAGCGGAGGTCGTGTCATTTTCGGGCGGTCTGGCGGCTTTTTCTTCAAGACCCGACAACCCTTCGCGACGCGCCAGTTCAGCCAGAACGGCCTCCGGACGCAAACCATAATGGGTCAGTGTGACAAGGCAATGAAACCACAAGTCTGCTGTTTCAGAGACAATGCGTTCGGGCACGCCATCTTTGGCGGCCATCACCAGTTCTGTCGCTTCTTCGCCGATTTTTTTCAAAAAGGCATCAGGCCCGCGCGCCAGCAATTTGGCCGTGTATGACGATTGCGGATCACCGCCGGCCGCCGGTGTGCGTGTTTCCAGCACATCGGCAAGACGCGCCAGAATGGTGGCCGATGACCGTTCGGGTGACGTATCCTGTGTCATTTGTACATGGTCTCCGGATCTTTCAGGACCGCATCGGTCACTTTCCATTCGGCCAGCCCGTCTGCCTGCGCCAATTCCCGAAAAAAACAGCTTTCACGTCCGGTATGGCAGGCTACACCACCAGCCTGCTCGACAGTCAGCAGGATCACATCGCCATCGCAATCGAGCCGTACCGCGCTCACCTGCTGGGTGTTGCCCGACTCTTCGCCCTTGCGCCACAGGCGCTTGCGCGAACGGGACCAGTAAACGGCCCTGTGCGTATCAACGGTTTCCTGCAGCGCCTCGCGGTTCATCCAGGCAACCATCAGGATACGGCCGCTTTGCCCATCCTGCGCGATCGCCGGGACCAGACCGTCCGCGTCAAATACCACTTCGTCTATCCAGTTCATTGTGTATTCCTGACCTGTATGCCGTGCTCAGCCATATAGGCTTTGGCCTGCGCGATACTGTAGTCGCCATAATGGAAAATGCTGGCGGCCAGTACCGCACTGGCGCGCCCTTCGTTGACGCCGTCGCACAAATGCTGCAGATTGCCCACCCCGCCGGAGGCGATCACGGGCACGGCCACGGCATCGGAAATGGTGCGAGTCAGCTGCAGGTCGAACCCGGCCTGCGTGCCGTCCTGGTCCATGCTGGTAATCAGAAGTTCGCCGGCGCCATAACGGGCCATGCGCACGGCCCAGGCCACCGCATCAATGCCGGTTGGCTTGCGTCCGCCGTGAGTAAAAACCTCCCAGCGCAGCGCCTCTCCGGGCGCCGAAACGCGCCGTGCATCAACCGCCACCACGATACACTGCGAGCCATAATAATCGGCACAGGCGCGCACCAGCTCGGGCTCGTTCACCGCGGCGCTATTGATGGAGACCTTGTCGGCTCCTGCATTCAGGAGGCGCTGCACATCAGCCAGGGCGCGAACACCGCCGCCCACCGTAAGCGGAATGAATACTTCGGAAGCAACCTGTTCAATCATCGATAGCGTCAAATCTTTGCCATCGCTGGTCGCCGTGATATCCAGAAAAGTGAGTTCATCGGCTCCCTGTTCGTTGTAACGCCGGGCGATTTCCACCGGATCGCCGGCATCGCGCAACTCGACAAAATTGACACCCTTGACTACGCGACCCGCAGTCACATCAAGGCAGGGGATGACCCGGGTGGTCAGGGTGTGTACGGGCGCCGTTGATTGCGTCACTCCTCGTCGTCCCCGTTCAGTTCGTCTGCCAGATCCTGTGCTGACTGAAAGTCCAGCGTGCCTTCGTAAATGCTGCGTCCCAGAATAACGCCTTCAACGCCTTCCTGCTCGACCGCACACAAGGCTTCGATATCACCCAGATTGGTGACGCCGCCCGAGGCAATGACCGGAATTTTCACGTGTTGCGCCAGTCGTACGGTCGCTTCGACGTTAACGCCGGTCAGCATGCCATCGCGCCCGATATCGGTATAAATAATGGATTCGACGCCGTAGTCTTCAAATTTGCGCCCCAGGTCCAGCACGTCATGCCGGGTCAGCTTGCTCCAGCCATCGGTGGCGACTTTGCCGTCTTTGGCGTCCAGGCCGACGATGATATTGCCGGGAAAAGCACTGCAGGCGTCCTGCAGAAAACCGGGGTCCTTGACGGCTGCTGTTCCGATAATAATGTACTCAATGCCGAAATCCAGATAACGTTCGATAGTGTCCAGGTCACGGATGCCACCGCCGATCTGTACCGGAATGTCGTCGCCGACCGCCCGTACAATCGCTTTTATCACGTCTTCGTTTTTGGGTTTGCCGGCAACCGCGCCGTTCAGATCGACCAGATGCAGTCGCCTGGCGCCCTGATCAAACCATTGCTCCGCAACAGTGACCGGATCTTCGGAAAAAATGGTGGCGTCCTTCAAATCGCCCTGGCGCAGGCGGACACAGCGTCCGTCCTTTAAATCAATGGCTGGTATGAGCAGCATAACGGTCAGATTATCAAAATAAAAATTGCATTAATATTGAAACATTGAACGCGCTGGCGTGCTTTCAATGTTCACCCAACTGCCAAGACCTTGTGGTCAGATATTCCAGTTTACAAAATTCCGGTAAAGACGCAAGCCGATTTCAGCACTTTTCTCCGGATGAAACTGTACCGCAAAGATATTTTCGCGCGCAACCGCACAGGTAAAGTTGACGCCGTACAGGGTTTCCCCGACCGACAACGTCGCGTCCATCGGCTCCACATAGTAACTATGCACGAAATAAAAATACGCATTATCGGGAATACCCTCCCATAACGCGTGCGGCCGGGCCTGCTTGACGCGGCTCCAGCCCATATGTGGCACTTTGAGTGGTCGCGCCTCGTGCTGCACAACGGCCATCGCCGTATCGGACTGCTCCTGCAGGTTCACGGCAAATTGCGGACCGGCAAATTTGCGCACCGTGCCAGGGAAAATACCCAGGCACGGCACATCGCCTTCTTCACTGCGCTGCATCAGCATCTGTTCGCCCACGCACACGCCCAGCAGAGGTTTGCTGTCTGCGGCGCGCAGCACCGCCTCCAGCAGACCCGAGCGCTGCAGATTGCGCATGCAATCGGGCATCGCGCCCTGGCCGGGGAAAACGATACGGTCGGCTTTTTCAATTGCCGCGACATCGGAAGCCAGATAAACATCGGCCTCGCCGGCCGCATGACGCAATGCACGTTCTACCGAATGCAGATTCCCCATTCCGTAATCGACAATGGCAATTTTGCTGCTCATAAACGCATTCCAGGCATTACAGCACGCCTTTGGTAGAAGGAATCATGCCTTCGCTGCGTGGATCAAGGGTAAGCGCCATGCGCAACGCCCGTCCGAAGGCCTTGAAAACCGTTTCGGCCTGGTGGTGCGAATTGGTGCCACGTAAATTATCGATATGCAGTGTGACCAGCGCATGGTTGACGAATCCCTGGAAAAACTCCTGGGTCAGATCTACGTCAAAACGCCCGACATGTGAACGCGTAAATGGGATATGATATTCCAGGCCGGGACGACCGGAAAAATCAATGACGACGCGCGACAGGGCTTCGTCCAGCGGGACATAGGAATGCCCGTAGCGGGTAATGCCCTTTTTGTCGCCGACGGCCTTGGCGATGGCCTGCCCCAGCGCGATGCCTACATCTTCCACCGTATGATGGTCATCAATGTGCACGTCGCCATCACATTTGACATCAAGATCAATCAGGCCGTGACGCGCAATCTGGTCAATCATATGGTCCAGAAACGGTACACCGGTATCAATGGACTGTTTGCCAGTGCCATCCAGGTTCAGGGAAACCGCAATACGGGTTTCGTTGGTATTTCGGGTAATGTCAGCGGTTCGCATAGCTCGTTGTCAGGTCTTGGAGTTCAGGCGGTAACGCGCACTTTGTGCGTGCGCCGGAAGGCCTTCGCCATCCGCCAGTTCGGCAGCAATCGCCCCTAGTGTAATCGCTCCTGCACGGGACACCTGGATAATACTGCTGCGTTTCTGAAAATCGTAAACACCAAGCGGTGAGGAAAAACGGGCCGTGCGCGCCGTCGGCAGCACATGATTGGGCCCGGCGCAATAGTCACCCAGTGCCTCGGAGGAAAAACGCCCCAGGAAAATCGCCCCGGCATGCCGGATTTGCGCAGCCAGTTCGGAGGCGTTTTCAGTTGAAATTTCCAGATGCTCGGGTGCAATATCGTTGGCAATGGCGACCGCTTCATCCAGATCACGTACATGGATCAGCGCACCGCGATCGGCCAGACTCTTTCTGAGAATGTCGGCGCGCGGCATGGTCGGCAGCAGGCGCTCGATCGAGGCTTGTACCTGCTCCAGAAAATCCGCATCGGGACACAGCAGAATAGCCTGGGCCAGTTCGTCGTGTTCGGCCTGTGAAAACAGGTCCATGGCAATCCAGTCGGCTGGCGTTGAGCCATCACAGATGATCAGAATTTCACTGGGGCCGGCCACCATATCGATACCGACCGTACCGAAGACCCTGCGCTTGGCCGCAGCCACATAGGCATTGCCAGGCCCGACAATTTTATCGACGGCGGCGATGCTCTCAGTGCCATAGGCCAGCGCACCCACCGCCTGCGCGCCACCGATCGCCACCACGCGATCAACACCGGCGACAGCCGCAGCGGCCAGTACCAAAGGATTGCGTACGCCGTCGGGCGTGGGTGTCACCATGATGACTTCGGCCACGCCAGCCACTTTGGCCGGAATCGCGTTCATCAGCACGGACGACGGATAGGCCGCCTTGCCGCCCGGCACGTACAGGCCCACGCGATCCATGGGGGTGATTTTCTGACCCAGCACTGTGCCGTCAGCCTCTTCGTATTGCCAGGATTCGGTACGCTGCCGCTCATGGTAGATGCGCACGCGATGGGCGGCGGCCTCCAGGGCAGTGCGGCGTGCAGGCTCCAATGCCGACAGCGCAGCCGCGCATTCGTCAGGCGTGATCTCCAGGTCCTGCATGGTGGCCGCCTGCAAACGATCAAATTCGGCGGTGTATTCAAGTACGGCCGCATCGCCGCGCTCGCGCACGTTCTGCAGAATCCCGGCCACAGCCTGCTCAATATGCGCATCCTCGCCGGCCTCGAAGGCCAGCAGCCGGCGCAGCGTCGCGGGGAACCCGTCGTCGCGGGCGTCCAGTCGGTTAATGACAGGTTTCATGGTGTGAATTTATTCCTGCGTGGGCGTCGCACGCTCAAAGGCATCCAGGATGGGTTGCAGTACAGCGGCACGCGTCTTGAGTGCTGCCTGGTTGACAATCAGCCGGGAAGACACAGGCATCACGTCTTCGACCGGTACCAGGCCATTGGCACGCAGGGTACCGCCGGTTGAAACCACATCGACGATGGCATCGGCCAGCCCCACCAGCGGTGCCAGCTCCATGGAGCCATAAAGCTTAATGATATCAACATAGACACCCTTGCGGGCAAAATGCTCGCGCGCCACATTGACGTACTTGGTCGCCACGCGCAAACGCGCGCCCTGGCGCACGGCGGCTTCGTAATCAAAACCATCGCGAACCGCCACGGCCAGACGACAGCGGGCGATATTCAGATCGATAGGCTGATAGAGGCCGCCGGGATGCTCCTTGCCATATTCGTACAGCACATCCTTGCCGGCGATACCGAAATCAGCCGCCCCGTATTGGACATACGTAGGCACATCCGATGCGCGCACGATCAGGATCCGCAAATCATCGCGGCTGGTGGGCAAAATGAGCTTGCGCGACTGTTCTGGATGCTCGGTCACGACGATGCCGGCCTGCTCCAGCAGCGGCAGCGTTTCTTCAAAAATACGCCCCTTGGACAGGGCCATCGTCAATTGAGTCGTCTGTGTCATATGTATCAGCTCCGCAGTCGCTGAATATCGGCGCCGACCGCCTGCAGCTTGTCTTCCATTTTTTCGTAACCGCGATCCAGATGATAGATCCGGTCGATGAGTGTTTCGCCCTTGGCCGCCAGGCCGGCAATGACAAGGCTGGCCGAGGCCCGCAAGTCGGTCGCCATGACCTGGGCACCCATCAGTTGCTCGACGCCGTTGACGACCGCCGTATGGCCGTCAAGTTCGATATCGGCGCCCATCCGCATTAATTCGGGAACGTGCATGTAGCGGTTTTCGAAGATATTTTCTGCAACGACGGCCGTGCCTTCGGCAACAGTATTCATGGCCAGCAGCTGAGCCTGCATGTCTGTCGGAAATCCGGGGTATTCGCGGGTCCGGAAACCCACTGCCCGGGGCCGACCCTGCATGGAGGCGCGGATCCAGTCGGCGCCGGTCTCGATCGTCAGGCCGGCATCGATCAGTTTGTCGAGGGTGGCGCCCATGGTATCAGGTGCCGCATTACGCAGCATGATGTCGCCGCCCGTGGCGCCCACAGCGCACAGGAAAGAACCGGCTTCGATCCGATCCGGCACCACCGTGTAATCGGTACCATGCAGGCTGTCCACACCATCGATAATAATACGATCCGTGCCATGACCGGATATGCGGGCGCCCATGGAAATCAGCATTTCGGCCAGATCCACCACCTCGGGTTCGCGGGCGGCATTTTCCAGCACCGTCTGTCCCTTGGCCAGCGCCGCAGCCATCAGGAACTGTTCGGTTCCGCCTACCGTCACCATATCGGTCACAATGGGCGCTCCCTGCAGGCGCGTGGCATTGGCCACGACAAACCCATGTTCCACCGTGATCTCTGCGCCCAGCGCCGTCAGACCCTTGATATGCTGATCCACCGGCCGCTGTCCAATGGAGCATCCGCCCGGCAGACTGACCTTGGCCTGACCGAAGCGGGTCAGCAACGGTCCCAGCACAAGAATGGACGCCCTCATGGTCTTGACCAGTTCATAGGACGCTTCCAGATTGGTGATCTGATCCGCCTGCAAATGGACAACGCCGCCCTCTTCCTGCCGGGTTTTGACACCCAGGTCGGCAAGCAGGCGCAGCGTAGTGCTGATGTCATTCAGTTGCGGGACATTGCGCAGGGTCACCGGATCGCTGGTCAGCAGTGCGGCGCACAGAATCGGCAATGCCGCATTCTTGGCGCCTGACACGGTAATCTCCCCGTTCAGGCGGCGCCCGCCGATGATTTTCAGTTTATCCATGCTTGCGGTACTCGTCGGGTGTCAGTGTCTTCATGGAAAGCGCGTGAATTTCCTCTTTCATCCGGTCGCCCAGCGCCGCGTAAACCACCTGATGCCGGGCAATCAGGCGTTTGCCTTCGAACGCGGCGCTGACAATCAGCGCCTCGAAATGCGAGCCGTCGCCGCTTACTTCGATATGCTCACAAGGCAGGTGCGATTCGATATAGTCCTGAATCTGTTGAGGAGTAGGTAACATAGTTATGTCCGGAGTTTATATCCCCGCGACAGCAACCGCAGGGCACAGGCAGAGAGCAACACAAAAAACGCCGCAACCACGGCAACACTGTGCCAGGGCGAGACATCCGATACTTCGAAAAAGCCGTAACGGAATCCGTCAATCATATAGAAAACGGGGTTCCAATGCGAGACCGATTGCCAGAAAGCCGGCAATGAATGAATGGAGTAGAACACGCCAGACAAAAACGTAGCGGGCATGATCAGGAAATTCTGGAAGGCCGCCAGCTGGTCGAACTTTTCCGACCACAGACCGGCAATAATGCCCAGCACCGCCAGGATGCAACAGGACAGCACCGCGAATACCAGCACCCACAGCACACTGGCCGGCCACATGGGCACGAAAAACGAGGCCACGATCCAGATACCCAATCCGACGCACAAGCCTCGCAGCACGGCGGCAATCACATAGGCCGCAAAAAATTCGTAATGGGACAGGGGCGGCAGCAATACAAACACCAGATTACCGGTGATGCGGCTTTGTATGAGTGACGACGAGGGATTGGCGAACGCGTTCTGCAGCATGCTCATCATCATGAGCCCCGGAATCAGAAACGCGGTGTACGGAACCGCATCGTACATTCTGACGCGATCTTCCAGCACATGCGCAAAGACGAGCAGGTACAGCATGGCCGTGATGACGGGCGCAGCCACCGTCTGGGCAGCGACCTTCCAGAAGCGCAACAGTTCCTTGTACAGCAGGGTCGGAAAGCCCGAACCGAATTTGATGTCTTTTTGCAGGGCGTTCATTATGCAGCAACCTCCTGCAGGCCATTGTGCATGATGTGCACAAATGCCTCTTCCAGGTCCTGTCCGCCTACGCGGGCCATAAGCGCCTGCGTGGTATCCAGGGCGATAATCTGGCCGCGCTTGAGCAGCGCGATCCGGTTGCACAGGGCCTCGGCCTCTTCCAGATAGTGGGTCGTCAGCATGATCGTGTGGCCGCTTTTGTTCAGGCGCACAATAAAGTCCCACAAGCTGCGACGCAAGTCTACATCAACGCCCGCAGTGGGTTCGTCCAGAATGATGACGGGCGGCCGATGCACCAGCGCCTGGGCCACCAGTACCCGGCGTTTCATACCGCCGGACAGGGCCCGCATATTGGCGTCGGCCTTATCGGACAGGCCCAGATTGAACAGAATTTCGTCGATCCAGTCGTCGTTACGGTGAATACCGAAGTAACCCGATTGAATTCTGAGGGTCTCACGGACCGTGAAAAACGGGTCGTAGACCAGTTCCTGCGGCACAACGCCCAGCGAACGGCGCGCCTCTTTGTACTGGGTAGCGACATCGAAACCGCAAATACTGGCTGTGCCCTGGGTAGGCCGAGACAACCCGGCCAGCAGGGAAATCAGTGTAGTCTTGCCGGCGCCGTTGGGACCGAGCAGGCCGAAGAACTCGCCTTCCTGCACGGTGAAACTGACATCGTTGAGCGCCCGGAACGGCTCGCGCGCTGCAGGGGCCCGCGATGGCAGAAAACGCCGCCAGCCGGCGCTGTGGGCACTGTGATAGACTTTGGAGAGATGTTGGACGTGGACGGCTGACATGAATATAAAAAAATGCTTGCTTCACCAATGAAGCAAGCATTTGATTATAGCCCAAACACCTGTGCAATCAGCGATTGAGTGCTTTGATCAGCCCATCAATACCGCCTTGCGAAATCTGTCCGGCAAACTGGTTGCGGTAATTCTGGATCAGCCAGATATTTTCCACGTTCAGATCGTAGATCTTCCAGCCGTTGCCGGATTTTTCCAGGCGGTAGTCCACAGAAACCGGACCCTGGCCGGCCGTAATGGTGGAGCGCACAACCACATCGCTGGCATTGGCGTTGCCACGGAATGGCTGCATGGTGATGGTCGTGCTGGGCGTCACATTGCGGAACGCACCGCTATATGTGCGCAGCAGCGTCTGCTTGAAACCGTTGACCAGGGCGGAGCGCTGCTCTGGTGTCGCCTGGCGCCAGGGCTGACCGACGGCCAGGCGGGTGGTTTTTTCCATATTGATGTGCGGCATCAGGTACTGGGTCACAATACCGTTAATGGCGCCGATATCACCACTTTTGGCTGCATTGTTCTGGTTGACGGCCTGCAAGGTGTCGTTGGCAATTTTTTCGACGAACTGATTCGGGTCCTGGGCAGCTACCGCAGCCTGCATGGCACCAGCCGAAAGGAAGCCGGCCATTATGGCAACCTGGCTGGTCTTGAGAATACCTGCGAATTTCATACGTGATCTCCTTCTTTCTGATCTGTAACGCGGCAGTGCGGACGCCCCCGTTTCTGCCCAATGGACTCATTGTATTTCCGAGAATACACGGGAAATGTCAGCAAGAGTAAAAGAACCTGCCGAATGAAACAGCCTGAAAGGAATGGGTGATCAATCCGGTTTCAGGCTGTTGTAGCGCGTACGCATTTATTTGGCTTCAGGGTCCGTATACACCGGCAGGGACGGGTCCGCTGCCGGGGCGGCTGGCGTACTGGCGCGACCCTGCCCGGACGGACTGACGGCGCCTGACGCAGGCATAGCGCTGGTCTGGCCCGACGTATCAGCGGCCGGCGCTTCCGGATCATCATAGACCGGCAGATTAGGGTTGGCTGCAGGGCGGGCGCCATTACCGCCAGCCGTACCGCCGGCTTCGGGATCATCGTAGACCGGCAGATTGCCGCCACCCTGTTTCTGATCATCCGGCGCATCCAGCACAACCGGTCCCAATTTTTGATTCAATTGCGCCTGGCGACGTTGCAAATATGCATCACGCAGGAAACTGTAGCGATCCAGTGCCACATCATCCAGCAGATCGCTGGCATTGAGCAGATTGGCGCGCGTATTGACAAAACTGATGCCCCAGACGGTATTGCGTACAGGCACATCATTAATAGCGCCCGGAGAGGCATAGACCGCAGCGCTGCCAAAGCCGTCGCCGATCGTACCTGCGGTATCGCGGATGGTGGACGGCCCCAGCAGCGGCAGGACAAAGTAAGGACCCTGACCAACGCCCCATACGCCAAGGGTGGTGCCGAAATCATTCTGAATGCGCGGCGCCCCTTTCATGGATGCCACGTCGATACATCCGCCCAGACCCATGGTGGTATTGAACAGCACCCGGCCAAAGGTGTTGACCGAATCCAGGCCACGCCCCTGCAGGAAACTGTTCACGCCTGACCAGATATCACCGAAATTGTTGAAAATATTGGTGACGCAGGTTCGTACCGGGCTGGGCACCACAGCCTGGTAGCCCTTGGCGACAGGCGTCAGCAGGTTGCGGTCGACCGCGTCATTGAACGCGAACATGCTACGGTTGTAGCTTTCCAGCGGATCTTCCGGAGTGGGATTTTTGACGGATGCACACCCGGCAAGCAACGCCAGCACAGAGCCCAGGCCGACCAGACGCATTTGTGTTTGTTTCATACGAGACTCAATATTTTATTTTGACGGGCACGACAAAAGACCCCTTGTGCTTTTGGCACGCGACTCCATGCCGCCCAACTCTTGCTTTCGTTCAACTATACCAGTAAATCCAGTGTCATTGCACGGGTGCAGGCGCAGATGACGGTGGCGTCAGCGGCGGCGCATTCTGCGACTGCCCCGGATCACTGGCGCCCGGTCCGGCCGAGCCTTCAGACTCGGCCTTGGAAAACAGGAATTTGCTGATCAGCTCTTCCAGCACCACCGCGCTTTGCGTATACGTAATTTCACTGTTGTCAGCCAGATTTTTCTCATCCGCGCCGGGGGTGAGACCCACATACTGTTCGCCCAGCAAGCCGGAGGTCATGATCGATGCCGAACTGTCTTCAGGAAACACATAGCCCTCTTCGATATCCATGCCCACCAGAGCCTTGAACTCTTTATTATCAAAGGCGATGCTCACAACGCGTCCCACCACGACCCCGTTGCTTTTAACGGGCGAACGCACCTTGAGCGCGCCGATATTTTCAAATTTGGCGCTCACGTGGTACGTTTGCCCGATGGAGAATGTCTTGAGGTTACCGGCCTGCAGCATCATGAAAATGGCCGCTACGATACCCAGCAATACGAACAACCCAACCAGAAAATCTGTTTTCTTACTCATTTGAATTCAACCTTTATCGTGTACACGCCGCCGATTGCGACTATCCACCGAACATCACTGCGGTGAGCAGGAAATCGAGCGCCAGCACTAACAGCGAACTGACCACGACCGTACTTGTGGTGGCCCGCGCCACCCCTTCGGGCGTCGGGCGCGACATCCAGCCCTCATAAACTGAAACGAGCATCACTGCCAGGCCGAATACGACGCTTTTGATAAAGCCCGCCAAAATATCATTGCGGATATCGACCGCGCTTTGCATCTGCGACCAGAAGGAGCCGCCGTCCACGCCAATCAGCACAACTGCGACCAGCCAGCCGCCGATAATGCCAACCGCCGAAAAAATCAGGGCGAGAATCGGCATGGCGATCACACCACCCCAGAAACGGGGCACAACAATACGTCGCAGCGGGTTAATGCCCATCACTTCAATCGCGGCAATCTGCTCGCCCGCCTTCATCAGGCCGATTTCCGCCGTAATGGAGGTCCCCGCCCGGCCCGCAAACAAGAGGGCCGTGACCACCGGTCCCAGTTCGCGCACCAGACCAAGCGCGACCATCACGCCCAGCGCCTCTTCCGACCCATACCGGGTCAGGGTGTAATAGCCCTGCAGGCCCAGGACAAAGCCTACAAACAAACCGGACACGGCAATAATAATCAGCGAATAATTGCCGATGAAGTGGATCTGCTCAATCACCAGCCGGGGGCGCTTGAAGACCACGCTGGTGCGTGCCAGCACAGCCATGAAAAACCGGAAAAAAATACCAAGCGTCAGAATCGGCCCGGTAATACGCGATCCCAGCGCGGTAATGAATCGGACGATCATTCCAAACCTCCGCGATGACGACTCAGCCAGCGGTCAAAGTCCGCCGACGGCGGATATTCGAACACCACCGGCCCGCTGGAGGCACCCTTGAGAAACTGTCGCGCCAGCGTATTGTCGGTTTGCCGCACCTGCTCAGGCGTACCCGATACCACCAAGCTGCCGTCGCCGACCATATAGACCTGGTCGGCAATCAGAAAAGATTCTTCAAGGTCGTGGGTAATCAGAACAGTAGCGCAACCCAGTTTATCGGTCAGACGTCGAATCAGACGGGCCGTCATGCCCAGGGAAATAGGATCCAGCCCGGCAAAAGGCTCATCGAACAAAATAATCTCGGGCTCCAGCACAATTGCCCGGGCTAATGCGACACGACGGGCCATGCCGCCGGAAATCTCCGACACACTCAGGTGTGCGGCGCGCTTCAGGCCGACCTGGTCCAGCTTGTCCAGCACTTTGTCCAGAATCACCGCTTCGCTGTCGTGACTCAATTCACGCAGGGGAAAAGCCACGTTATCAAAAACGCTCAGGTCGGTAAACAAGGCGCCCTGTTGAAACAGCACACCCATACGTCGACGCACCGCCCCCAGTTGCTGGGGCGTCATGCGGTTGACATCCTGATCGAAGACCGTGACGGTCCCCTTTTGGGCGCGAATTTGCCCCGTCGCGGCACGCAACAGGGTGGTTTTACCGGAACCGGAGCCACCAATTAACGCAACGACTTCGCCTTTATATACTTCGAGACTGAGATCCCGCAAAATGACGCGTGTATCGTAACCGAGGGTGACATCCGCAAACCGGATGACCGGCGGGGAGGAGTGACGTGACTCTACTGTCATCAAAGAAATTTCTTGAAAAAGAGACCCTATTGTATCTGTTTAGGCGGAGTTGTTGAAAAAACAAATGCAAAAATGCGAAAGCGCCTGCCGCAGCTTGCAAACAGGCTCTTTCGCACAGACGATCGACTTGAACCGCCTGTTTTGCGTAATGCAGCGTAACAACTGCAAAACGCAGGCGGTATAGAAACTAGCGCGGCAGCAGCGACGCTCCCATCAGGAACTCATCGACCGCGCGGGCGCACTGACGACCTTCGCGAATCGCCCAGACTACCAGAGATTGACCGCGCCGCATATCCCCAGCTGCGAACACTTTGTCTACCGAGGTGCGATAGTTCTCGACATTGGCCCTGACATTGCCGCGCTGGTCTTTCTCTACGCCCAGCGCCTCCAGTACCGCCGCCACCGGCGAGACAAACCCCATGGCCAGAAATACCAGATCCGCCTTCAGCTCGAATTCCGAGCCCTCGACTTCCTGCATTTTCATCTGCCCGGTGGTGTCGTCCTTGATCCATTCGACCCGCGTGCACACCAGCTTTTTAACCTTGCCTTTTTCACCCTTAAAGCATTTGGTGGTAATGGCCCAATCGCGCTCGCAACCTTCCTGGTGAGAAGACGAGGTACGCAGCTTGGCCGGCCAGTAAGGCCAGGTCAGCGCCTTGTTCTCATGCTCCGGCGGGCGGGGCATAAGCTCGATCTGCGTGACGGACGCTGCCCCCTGACGGTTACTGGTTCCGACACAGTCCGACCCCGTATCGCCCCCGCCAATCACGATAACGTGCTTGCCGGCAGCCGAGATCTGGTTGCTGATGCGGTCGCCCGCGTTGCGTTTATTCTGCTGGCGCAGAAAATCCATCGCAAAATGAACCCCGGCCAGCTCGCGCCCGGGCACAGGCAGATCGCGTGGCGTCTCGGAGCCGCCGGCCATCACGACCGCGTCGAACTGCTCATGCAACTGCTCGGTCGTGACCACATTGAGCCCGTCTTCGGTCACCGCACCCGTCGCGCCGACATAGGTAGACGCCTGAAATTCAACGCCTTCTGCCTCCATCTGGGACACACGACGTTCGATCAGGTTTTTATCCAGTTTGAAATCCGGGATACCGTAACGCAACAGGCCGCCGATGCGATTGCTCTTTTCAAATACGGTCACACTGTGACCCACGCGTGCCAACTGTTGCGCAGCAGCCAGGCCGGCCGGACCGGAACCGATAATCGCCACCTTTTTACCGCTTTTTCGCAGCGGCGGTTCGGGCACGACCCAGCCTTGCTCCCAACCTTTGTCAATGATGGCATGTTCAATGGATTTGATGCCGACCGGATCGTTGTTGATATTGAGAGTACAGGCTTCCTCGCACGGCGCCGGACAGATACGCCCGGTAAACTCGGGGAAGTTGTTGGTCGAATGCAGGACATCCAGCGCCTGCCTCCATTCCTGGCGGTACACGAGATCATTCCAGTCGGGAATAATATTGTTGACCGGACAGCCCGTATTGCAGAACGGGATGCCACAGTCCATGCATCGGGCGCCCTGGACCTTGGCCTGTTTGTCGTCCAGCGCCAGAACAAATTCCTTATAGTGCTTCAGACGCGCGCCAGGCGCCTCGTATGATTCGGCAACCCGCTCGAATTCGATAAAACCGGTAATTTTACCCATGATAGTTCGTTCCTTAAGCTGCCTTGCGGGCGGTTTGTTCTGACTGCCAGATTTCTGCCAGCGCACGTTTATAGTCGGTCGGCATCACCTTGACAAATTGCTTGCGCGCCTTGTCCCAGTCCCCGAGCAAGTCACGTGCCCGGAAGCTGCCGGTCAGGCGGAAATGATTTTCCACCAGGGTGCGTACAATAGATTCGTCGGTCTGACGCTCCTGCCCGCGTTGAGGGCTATGCCAGCTTGCCTGCAGATTTTCCCGAACCTGCTCTTCATGTGACACGATGTCGCTCAGCTCGACCATGGCCATATTGCAGCTGGACTTGAAAGTGCCTTCAGGGTCCCAGACATAGGCCACACCACCGGACATACCGGCCGCGAAGTTGCGACCCGTCTGCCCCAGCACCACGACCGTGCCGCCCGTCATGTATTCACAACCATGATCGCCCGTGCCTTCTACAACAGTCGCAGCGCCGGAGTTGCGCACCGCAAACCGCTCGCCGACCACGCCATTGAAATAGGCATCGCCCGAGAGCGCGCCATACAACAGGGTGTTGCCCGCAATAATATGATCGGGTCCGAAACCACGGAAATCATTGGGCGAGCGCACGATGATGCGGCCGCCGGACAGGCCCTTGCCGACATAATCGTTGCCTTCGCCCACCAGATCGAACGTGATGCCGTGTGCCAGGAACGCGCCAAAGCTCTGGCCAGCCGTGCCATTGAACTGAATATGAATGGTGTCATCAGGCAAGCCCTCATGGCCATATTTTCGTGCGACAGCGCCTGAAAGCATGGAACCCACGGTGCGGTTGCGGTTGCGTACCGGCACGATGAAGGAGACTTTTTCGGCACGCTCCAGCGCGGCGCGACTGCGCTCCAGCAACTGGTTATCCAGCGCCTTGTCCAGGCCATGATCCTGCTCTTCGGTATGACGTGGCGATGTTTCCACATTGGGCTGATGGAAAATATTGCCAAAATCCAGGCCACGCGCTTTCCAGTGCTCAAGTCCGGCGCGCATATCGAGCAAGTCAGAGCGGCCAATCAGGTCGTCGAATTTGCGAATGCCCAGTTGCGCCATGATTTCGCGCACTTCTTCGGCAATGAAAAAGAAGAAGTTGACCACATGCTCAGGCTTGCCCTGGAATTTTTTGCGCAACACAGGATCCTGGGTGGCCACGCCGACCGGGCAGGTATTCAGGTGGCATTTACGCATCATGATGCAGCCTTCTACGACCAGCGGTGCGGTCGCAAAACCGAACTCGTCGGCACCCAGCAGCGCGCCGATTACCACGTCCCGGCCTGTTTTCATCTGGCCGTCGGCCTGTACCCGCACGCGGCTGCGCAGTTTGTTCAGCACCAGTGTCTGCTGGGTTTCGGACAGACCCAGCTCCCATGAGGTGCCGGCATGCTTGATGGAAGAAATAGGGGATGCACCTGTTCCGCCGTCATGGCCGGCAATGACGATGTGATCCGATTTAGCCTTGGCAACCCCGGCCGCCACCGTGCCCACGCCGACTTCAGATACCAGCTTGGTGGAAATGGACGCCGATGGATTGACGTTTTTCAGGTCATGAATCAGTTGGGCCAGATCCTCAATCGAATAAATGTCGTGATGCGGCGGTGGCGAAATAAGGCCCACGCCCGGCACGGAGTAGCGCAGTTTGGCAATGTATTCGGACACTTTGTGACCAGGCAACTGACCGCCCTCGCCCGGCTTGGCGCCCTGCGCCATTTTGATCTGAATCTGATCGGCACTGGAGAGGTATTCTGCGCTCACGCCGAAACGACCGGAGGCCACCTGCTTGATTTTGGAACGCAGCGAATCGCCCGCCAGCAGCGGCACATCGGCTTCGATACGATCGGCACCCAGGACAGACGCCAGGGTATCGCCTTTCTTGATGCCGCTTGTGCCATTGCGCAACTCATTGCGGTAGCGCAGCTCGTCTTCACCACCCTCGCCCGTATTGGATTTACCACCAATACGGTTCATGGCCACTGCCAGCACCGAATGCGCTTCGGTGGAGATGGAGCCCAGCGACATGGCGCCCGTGGCAAAGCGCTTGACGATCTCTTTGGCCGGTTCGACTTCTTCCAGTGCAATTGCTTTGGACGGGTCGACCCGGAACTCAAACAGGCCGCGGAAGGTCATATGCCGACGCGACTGGTCATTGATCAGCTGGGCATATTCCTTATACGTGCGGTAATTATTGGCACGGGTAGAGTGCTGCAGCTTGGCAATGGAATCGGGCGTCCACATATGCTCTTCGCCACGAATCCGGTATTCGTATTCGCCTCCGGCATCCAGCGCGTTTTTCAGGACAGGGTCCTCGCTGTATGCGGCGTGATGCAGGCGCAGTGCTTCTTCGGCAACCTGGAAAATATCCATGCCTTCGATTTTGCTGGGCGTGCCGGAAAAATATTTTTTGACCAGCGCCGACTGCAGGCCCACCGCTTCAAAAATCTGCGCACCCGTGTAGGACATATAGGTGGAAATGCCCATTTTGGACATGACCTTGTTCAGCCCCTTGCCCACCGCCTTCACATAGTTTTTGACGGCCTTCTCCGGCTCGGGAAACCCAGCCAGAGTTTCCATGACCAGATTCGGATAAATGGCTTCGGCACCGAAACCGCCCAGCAGGGCAAAATGGTGCACTTCGCGCGCCGAACCGGTTTCCACGACCAGGCCGGTCGCGGTACGCAACCCTTCGCGTATCAAATGCTGGTGCACGGCGGAGGTGGCCAGCAAGGCAGGAATGGCCACCCGTTCGCTGTCCATATTGCGGTCGGACAAAATCAGAATATTGAGCCCGCTGCGCACGGCGTCAGCAGCACTGGAGCACAGTGCGGCCACACAGGCCTCGATGCCTTCGCTGCCCCAGGCAGCCGGATAGGTAATATCCAGCTCGACGCTGCGGAACTTGTTATCGGTGTATTTCTCGATATCGCGCAACACGCTCATGCCGGCAAAATCCAGAATGGGCTGCGAGACTTCGATCCGCTGCGGCGGGTTCACATTGTTGATGTCCAGCAGATTGGGTTTGGGACCAATAAAAGACACCAGCGACATCACCAGTTGCTCACGAATCGGATCAATAGGCGGGTTGGTGACCTGGGCAAACAGCTGGCGGAAGTAGTTGTAGAACGATTTGGAACGCGACGACAGCACCGCCAGCGGCGTGTCGTTACCCATGGAGCCGATGGCTTCTTCACCGTTTTTGGCCATGGGCTGGATGATGAATTTGAGATCTTCCTGATTCCATCCGAATGCCTGCTGGCGATCCAGCAGCGCAGCCGGCGCGCCGGCCGCTTGCGGGTGGTTCTTCTCGTGAATGCGGATATCGTCCAGCTTGACGCGCAGACGTTTGATCCACTGGCCATAGGGGCGATTATTGGACAACTGCGACTTGATTTCGTCGTCATCAATAATGCGGCCCTGCTCAAGGTCGATCAACAGCATGCGACCGGGCTGCAGGCGCCACTTTTTCACGATCCGGTTTTCCGGAACCGTCAGCGTGCCGGCTTCAGAAGCCAGAATCACCATGTCGTCATCGGTAATCAGATAGCGTGCAGGGCGCAGGCCGTTGCGGTCCAGGGTGGCGCCGATCTGGCGGCCATCGGTGAACGCGACGGCTGCCGGGCCATCCCAGGGTTCCATGCGGGCTGCATTGTATTCGTAGAAGGCGCGACGGTTTTCATCCATGGTAGCGTGCTGTTCCCAGGCTTCGGGAATCATCATCATCATCGCATGGGACAGCGAATAACCGGATGTGACCAGCAGCTCCAGGCAGTTGTCAAACGTCGCGGTATCAGACTGGCCTTCGTAAACAATAGGATAGAGTTTTTTCAGATCCTCGCCCAGCACAGCCGATTCCATCATGCCTTCGCGGGCGCGCAGCCAGTTGAAATTGCCTTTGACGGTATTGATTTCGCCGTTATGCGCGATCATGCGATACGGATGGGCCAGCGGCCAGGCCGGGAAGGTGTTGGTGGAAAACCGCTGGTGCACCAGCGCCAGAGCAGAAACGGCGCGCGTATCGGCCAGATCGCGGTAATATATGCCCACCTGGTTAGCCAGCAGCAGGCCTTTGTAGACCACCGTGCGCACAGAGGCGGACGGCACGAAATATTCCTGCCCGTGGGCCAGATGCATATTCTGGATCGCGTGGCTGGCCGTCTTGCGGATCACGTAGAGCTTGCGCTCCAGCGCATCGGGCACCATCACGTCGGGGCCGCGGCCGATAAACAGCTGGCGGATCAGCGGTTCACAGTCGCGCACAGTGGGCGACATTTCCATGTCGTGGTCAATCGGCACGTCGCGCCAGCCGAGCAGCACCTGGCCTTCATCGCGCACGGCGCGCTCAAGCTCTTTCTCACAGGCCAGCCGGGAGGCGGTTTCCTTGGGCAAAAACACCATGGCTACGCCATATTCGCCTTCGGCGGGCAGCGTCACACCCTGTTTGGCCATTTCCTCGCGATACAAGGTATCGGGAATCTGGATCAGAATGCCTGCGCCGTCGCCCATGAGCTTATCTGCGCCCACCGCGCCGCGGTGATCCAGATTCTCAAGAATTTTCAGACCCTGCTGGACGATGGCATGGCTTTTGCGGCCCTTGATATTGGCCACAAAACCGACACCACAGGCGTCGTGTTCGTTGGCCGGGTCGTACATGCCCTGAGCCTTGGGCAGACGATGCGGTTGGTGACCAATCGCAGAGGCATCGATAACCGACACCTGGCCAACAGAAGAAGGTGAATGAACTGACATAGGAAACTCCGCAGAATGCTGCGTAAAAAGCGCAGGAAAGGGCAATCAGGCACGCCGAAGCAAAAACCCATCGTGCAGCGCAATAAGGGAGGAGACAGAATACTGCGATTACTCAGGCGTGGCAAGAAAAATAATAAGGGACGTACCCTAATAAATAGCGCACTATTTTGGGTCATTATTAATTAGGGACAGATCAACGGAATCCGTTCATCAGGTACAATACAAGTCTTCGATTTCATTGCGCTTTTCCAATTGCGCCCAGCCAGAAAGGCAAGCCCTTTTTGCCATTCGCTCACCGCTCCAGGTCACTATGTCTTTTGCCTCACTCCCCCTTTCCGATGCCCAGCAGAACAATCTGGCCGAACTCGGTTTCCAGTCCATGACGCCCATACAGGCGGCCAGCCTGCCGGTCGTGCTCGAAGGGCGGGATGTCCTGGCTCAGGCAAAAACCGGCAGCGGCAAAACCCTGGCCTTTGCCCTGGGTCTGCTGCAACGCCTGAATCCGGCCTATTTCGGGTGCCAGGGGCTGGTCTTGTGCCCCACCCGGGAGCTGGCCGAGCAGGTTGCCCAGGAAGTGCGCAAACTGGCGCGGGCGCTGGGCAATATCAAGGTGCTTGCACTATATGGGGGCACGGCCGTCAAACCGCAGGCAGAATCGCTCCAGCATGGTGCACATATTGTTGTAGGCACGCCTGGTCGGGTGCTCGATCTGGTAGACCGCGATATCCTCAGGCTGTCTGCCGTCAAGGTCCTGGTGCTGGATGAAGCCGACCGCATGATCGATATGGGATTTTACGAAGATATCAGTGCCATTACCCAGGCCTGTCCGCTCAAGCGCCAGAGCCTGCTGTTTTCGGCGACCTTCCCTCCCGCCATTATCAAAGCCAGCGAAGGCTTTCTGATGGATCCGGTGCACGTGCGCATAGACGATAAGCCCGACCACCCCGAAACCGAATCCTGGTTTGTCTCGATTGAAGATGAAGCGCGTTTCGACACCACGGCCGCCCTGCTCAATGCCTATCGGCCGGTCTCCACGCTGGCCTTCTGCAATACCCGGGCCCAGTGTGAAGCGCTCACCGAATCACTGCTCGAACGCGGCATTGAAGCCCGCACCCTGCATGGCGATATGGATCAGCGGGATCGGGAAGATGTGCTGGTCGATTTCATCGGCCAAAGCTGTTCCGTTCTGGTGGCGACCGACGTCGCGGCGCGCGGCCTGGATATTGCCACGCTTGACGCGGTGATCAATGTCGATATGTCGCCTAACGCCGAAACGCATATTCATCGCGTGGGTCGCACTGGCCGGGTCGCCGGACGGGGCGGGCTGGCGCTCACCCTGTGCACGCCGAAGGAAAAATTCCGGGCAGAAAGAATTGAACAGGCACTGGGTAAACCGCTGGAATGGCTGGATATCAACAGCCTGCCGCGTGGTCGTGGTGCCTTCACCCCGCCCATGCGCACGATTTGCCTGCGCGGTGGCAAGAAAGACAAGTTACGCGCCGGCGACTTGCTGGGGGCACTCACCAAAGACCTGGGATTGCGGGGCGATCAGGTGGGCAAGATTACGCTTTTTGATTTTGTGGCTTTCGTGGCCATTGATCGCAAGATTGCCGACGACACGCTGACTCGCCTGAGCCAGCGCCCCATCAAGGGTCGGTCGTTCAAGATGCGTTTTCTGAGCTAATGCCAGGATACGCGGTTGGCCGGTCTGGCCTGTCCAGGTAGCCCCCCCGTGCCGGGTTGTATTCAACCTCGTTTGGGCACCGTATAACTTTTATCCCGGTAGACGCTGAACGGCCACAATGCATGGGCCCGCGCGCACTGAATCATAGCCTCGTCGGTGGGCGTGGGCTCAAACGTTTCCGGCGCCTGATAGCGGAACTGCTGTGGGTCCAGGTGAGGCTCCAGCACAGTCAGTTGATCCCCCTGCAGATAACCGTAGCGGTCCCCATATTGCATGATGGCCCGATCCGGCGTCTGGCGGGTCAGATCGTGCCCGATCATCGGATGCTCGCAAGCGGCGCCCGCCAGCGAAAGCAGCGTCGGCGCCAGGTCAATCTGGCTGATCAGCCGGTCATCGCGGCGTGGAGCGATCGTTCCGCCCAGGATGACCGCAGGAATATGGAAATGTCGCAACGGAATCAAATCTGCGCCAAATACCCGGGAATCGTGATCGGCCACAACGACAAATACCGTGTTGTTCCAGTAATCGCGGGTGCGGGCCATCTTGAAAAACTCGCCCAGCGCATGGTCGGCATAGCGAACGGTGTTATCCACCGTCGCCGGATTGCCACTAGTCTGAATGCGCCCTTCCGGATACTCCCAGGGAGAATGATTGCTGACACTGAAGGCCAGCGTCAGCACGGGTTCCTTGCGCGCCCCGTCTTCCTGGAGCAGGCGATCCAGCTGGTTGAACATATCCTCGTCGGAATAGCCCCACGTGCCCAAAAATTTCGGGTCTTTAAATTGTGGACCGTCAATCACTTCGCGAAAGCCATTTCCCAGGAAAAAACCTTTCATATTATCGAAATGCGCTTCGCCGCCATACAGGAAACGGGAATGATAGCCGTGCTGCTGCCCCAGGACATCAGCAATCGTGAAAAAACCGCTTTGCGCGCCCGGCAGCTTGAAGACCGACTGGGTAATGGTGGGCGGAAAGCCGGCAGAAAGCGCCTCCAGTCCGCGTACCGAACGGGTACCGGTGGCATAGGCGCGGGTAAAACCCCAACCTTGCTCGTAAAGAGCGTCCAGGTTCGGCGTAAGCGACTGTCCGCCCAGGGTCTGTATATATTGCGCGCCCAGGCTTTCTTCGACAATGAGCACGATATTGAGTGGCCTGTCAGCAACATGCGTCGCCGGCTGCCTGTGCAGGGTTGCCGCCTGTTTGCCATTGCCCTCTGCGGGTGAGATGCCGGCCGCTTCGTTGACGATCTGATTCATCTGCGCTGCCGGCATTTTGCCATAGACGTCTTCGGCAGACATTTCGTACTTCATGGCGTAAACGGCGTACTGCAAACTGTACATGGAGTTCAGCGCCAGGCTATTGACCATGCCATCGCCTGCGAACGCCACAGTAGAAGGATTGATGGGACGTTTTTTGAGTGTGCCACGGATAGCCAGAAAGCAGATGGCCGCATACACCAGGGATTCAATAGGCCTCAGCCACCACGGTCCCAATGGGGCCGTGGTATACCCGGAAAACAGCTGCAGCGCTAGATAGATCATGCCCGCAAAGACAATCAGCCCCAGGGCCAGGACTTTTTTGTAGCCCCGCCACAGCATGCCGGACACTTCTTTGGGATGCTTCAGGTACTCGACAAAAAGACGGTTCGGGCGCGTATCGTATTCATCAATGAACTGGGGCGTGCAGATTTCCATGAATACGCAACCCAGCCACCACAGGCCAAACCAGACTGCCGTCACATTGACGAACCACTGCTGGTCTTCCAGCCAGGGCATCAGCAATGCGGGCAAAGCGACATAAGTGGCGATCTGATTCAGGTCGATGCGCAAACCGCCCAGAAATACCCTGCCGGTCCCGCCGGCCGCCAGAACGCGCTTGCGTTGCCATAGAACCAACATCACGCGGCTCGCGAAAAAAACGAGGAACAGCGCAATAACAAACGCAAGCAGTTGATATCTCAAAATAAATCCAGAAGCACCAGGAACGAAGCAGTATACGCAACTCTAAAGTACAGAGTGTAAAATTTTTGTAAAATTCACTGCGCAATCCGATAGCCGATTTATCCGCCACCGGTATCGGCTGCCTCATCGCCAACAGCACGCGTTTGTGGCGGCGGAGATTTGCGCGGACGACCGCGCCGCCCCTGAACAGGCCGACGGCTGGCCACCTGACACAGCTGATCGACAAACCCGGCGGAACCCAACGCCCACTGTCCATGCAAGGCCTGTGCAATCTGTTGCAATTGACCTGCAGACAACCCTTCGGTAAAACGGTATTTATAGGCCGCCTGCCGGTCAAATGGGGTATTTCCCGACGACCAGAAATCGGCATGGTCACTTAGTGCCGGTGAATACCCCATGAACGCGCCGGTGTGATACCCGGCAGATGACCACGGCCATATTTCGCTGTCGCTGGCTCCCTTCTCGCGGGCGACCCAGGACTCCAGCCAGATCATGGCCGGAATGACCCAGGTGCCGGGCTCGACCAGCGTGGAACGGTAGCGTCCACTGAATACCGGCCCCCGGCGCAGAGTGGTCGCCAAATTGCGTCCGAGCATCTGAACCAGGCGGGACAGCCCCTGCGCATCGTTCGGCGTGGCCAGCAGCAGCATGCCTTCGTCGGTCAACGTCCATGCGTGCAGCATCACCCCGTGACGGGCCAGTCCGTCCAGGAGCCATTTTTGCAGATCGTCCAGAACAAGGGCGCCGGAGGCCGCCCGTTCAGAGAGCGGAAAAAGAAACCGTGCATGAACCAGCTGCGGAATACCTGGAGCGTAAAGACGGGGTAAACGGGCCATGAAATATCATTCAGATTGGGTGAAAAACGATGCGAGAAGCAAACCGACGCTACCGACGGCAACCGGCGATTTTCTGCATATATTGTAACCACGATTGAAACAATGCTATGGTAGAACGTTGACAAGTATTCGGCAAATTTACACAACTATCCGCGACGAGGAGCAACGCATACCATGAGCGAAAAATTCGAACTTTTGAGTGAACACCATTGCTTTGATGGCACGCAACGCTTTTACCGGCATGCCTCCACTGAGATCGGTCTGCCCATGCAGTTTTCGGTATTCATCCCTCCCCAGGCCGCGCGCGGCCCTGTTCCTGCCCTGATCTATCTGGCCGGTCTGACCTGCACCGAAGAAACCTTCATGACCAAGGCGGGCGCCCAGCGCGTGGCTGCCGAACTGGGACTGCTGCTGGTCGCGCCCGACACCAGCCCGCGCGGCGCCAACGTGCCCGGCGAAGATGAGGGCTGGGATTTCGGCACTGGCGCAGGATTTTACCTGGATGCCACCGAACCCGGCTGGAAAGATCATTACCGGATGTACAGCTACATTACCAAAGAACTGTTGGGGTTTATCCCGGAATTTGGCGGCGACCAAAGCCGCACAGGTATTTTTGGCCATTCCATGGGCGGGCATGGTGCACTGACCATTGCGCTGAAAAATCCCGAACTGTTCCGATCCGTCTCCGCTTTTGCGCCCATCAGCGCCCCCGTCAACTGTCCCTGGGGTGAAAAAGCCTTTACCGGCTATCTCGGCAGGGATCGCAGCACCTGGGAAAACTACGACGCCAGCAAACTCATGGAAAAGGCCAAAACCCCCTTCCCTGACGGCATTCTGGTGGATCAGGGCCTGGCCGACAAATTTCTGGCCGATGGGCAACTGCTGCCCGAATTGCTGGAAGCGGCCTGCGCCAAGGCAGAACAGCCGATTACGCTGCGTCGCCACGAACATTATGACCACGGGTATTATTTTATTTCCACCTTTATGGAGGATCACCTGCGATTCCATGCTGAACGGCTTCAAAAATAATAAGCGCCGGCAAGGCGGCCGGATTTGGTGCAGGACATCCGAAACCCCGGCCGCCTTCGCCTTTTTCAAGCCGCCAAAAATCATTTGAAACGGAACTTTTTAGCTCATAGCCACTCTATATTAGCACTCGGTGACAGAGAGTGCTAATATATAAGTACTTTGAATATTCCTCTTCAGGAGATATACAAAACTATGTCTAATCAAGCGCTTACGCTGCAAAACTCGATCGCCACCGCCATCTCCAATCCTGGCGCGCTGGGCACAATCGAGTCTTACATCAGTGCTGTGAACCGCATTCCCATGCTTACGCCCGAACGTGAGCAGGAACTGGGTGCCACCCTGCAGGAAAAAGGCGATCTGAACGCAGCGCGCGAACTGATCATGTCTCACTTGCGCCTGGTCGTATCCATTTCCCGTCAATACCTGGGCTATGGTCTGCCTCATGCCGACCTTATCCAGGAAGGCAATATCGGACTCATGAAAGCGGTCAAACGGTTCGACGTCACCCGTGGCGTGCGGCTGGTGTCCTTTGCCGTCCACTGGATCAAGGCCGAAATTCACGAATACATCATCCGCAACTGGCGGCTGGTGAAAATTGCGACAACCAAAGCGCAACGCAAGCTGTTTTTCAACCTGCGCAGCATGCGGCCCGATGGTCAGACGCTCACGCCAGAGCATATTGAAGGCATTGCCTCCAAGTTGAATGTCCGCCCGGAAGACGTCAGCGAAATGGAAGTGCGCCTGACCGGTCGCGATATGTCGCTGGAAGCGCAAGACGACGACAGCGATGACTTTTTCGCGCCCATTTCCTATCTGTCCGACGAAGGCGAGCAGGAACCGGGCACGGTGCTGGATCGACGTGCTCACGATGACATGCAGGGTACGGGTGTCTCCAATGCCCTGGCCGTTCTGGACCCGCGCTCTCGCCGGATTATCGAGGCGCGCTGGTTGCAGGACGAAGGTAACGGTTCTACGCTGCACGAACTGGCCGATGAATTCGGCGTCTCGGCAGAACGCATTCGTCAGATTGAATCGGCTGCGCTCAAGAAAATGCGCGGCGCATTCGCGGCATAAGGCTCATAAAGCGAGCACGGCGCATTACACAGTGAGCCAACCGTACAAAGGGCATCTTTCGATGCCCTTTTTCTTTGCAGGTCCTGCATCGCGCCATGCAATTCGTTGGTGAGGATCCGTCCGGTTTCGTTTCTCTGTCCGCTGACCCTCATTCAGGTTCCGTTGTTCCCCTGTACGTAACCATCTGAAATATCCGGCATCGAACTGCCGGAACTTCGGCGCACCGCAGTGGACTAACTCTTATGATTCGCTCATGCCTGTCCTAGACACATGTCCGGATCCGTCCGTTTCTGCTTCTCCTCTTTCCCCTCCCCTTTGAAACGGATGTTAAGGGTGCTTCCACTCGAAGCACCTTTTTTTTTTGCCTGTCGCACAATAACAGCTTACGTAAAAACATATCCGGTATAGTTAATTTCCGTCGCCTTACAAAACGCTCACGCATGGAAATTCAATATTTCGTCTTTGGCCTGGCCGGATTGCTGACCATCGCCTGCTTCATGCCGTCGCTGGCCAGTCGTCTGGGATTGCCGCATACCGTCATGCTGGCCATCCTGGGAGGCGCCCTCGGCCTGATCGTGCAAGCCAATGGCGTTCATCTTCCGTTCATTGGTGACTTCCTTCATGCCTTGCACGGCTTCACGATTTCCTCGCAGACATTCCTGATCGTTTTCCTGCCCATCCTGCTCTTTGAGACTTCGATGGCCATGAATGTGCGGCGTATTATGGTCGATATCAGTCCGATCCTGACCATGGCGATTGTGGCGGTGCTGGTTTGCACCGTCAGCGTTGGCCTGATTATGGCCGAGTTCTCCGGTTACAGCCTGGCTGTCTGCCTGCTCCTGGGGGCTATTGTCGCCACCACTGATCCAGTCGCCGTTGTGGGTATTTTCCGGGAGGTAGGCGCACCCAAGCGACTGACGACCCTGGTCGAAGGCGAATCGCTGTTGAACGACGCGGCAGCCATTGCCCTGTATACCGTCTTCATTTCGGTGATCACCCGCGAAGCGCCGCTCAGCATTGAGAGCATCGCCAGCCATTTTCTGTACAGTTTCCTGATCGGCGGCGCAATCGGCTTCGTATTCGGGCATATTACCTGTCGGCTCTTCCACTACATGCGCGGCTGGCCGACTGCCGAAATCAGCCTGACCATCTGCACTGCATACCTGACGTTTTTCATCTCGGAGCATTATTTCCACGTATCCGGCGTGGTCGCTACCGTGGTCGCCGGGCTGGTTGTGGGATCCGCAGGACGCACCCGCATGTCGCCCTCAACTTTCGAACAACTCGGCCACTCCTGGGAGCAATTCGGTTTCTGGGCCAATTCACTGATTTTCATATTGGCCGCCATGCTGATTCCCCGCCTGGTGGTCGATCTGGACTTCAAACAGGGACTGCTGATCGTTTTGCTCTTTATCACCACGCTGGCAGCGCGCGCCGTGGTGGTTTTTGGCGTGATTCCGCTGTTATCCCTGTTGAAGATGTCCACCTACGTGAGCCGGCCCTTTCGTGCCGTTATGTGCTGGGGCGGCCTGCGCGGCGCCATCTCGCTGGCTCTGGCCCTGGCCGTAACCGAGCAGACCGCCATTCCGGAAGACGTACGCCATTTCGTGGCCGCGGCCACCACCTGCTACGTGCTGTCCACCCTGCTGATCAATGGCCTGACGCTGCGGCCCCTGATTTCCCGGCTGGGCCTGGACCAGTTAAGCCCGGTGGAGCAAGGTCTACGTAATCAGGCACTGGTAGTCGCCCTGGATGACGTCAAGGAACAGACCGACGAACTGGCCGGATTACTCAAAGTAGAAACCACGGCAAAGCAACAGGTTGATGCCATCTTTGAAAAAGGGATGGCTGCGATCCAGCAGGACAAGACCGATTACCTGAGCAAGGCCGACCGGCTGTCTGTCGCCCTGGCCATTATTTCCAATCGGGAAGAAGAGCTGTTTTTTGACTCCCTCAAGAAACAGTTGATTCCCTGGCAGGCCGCCCAGACATTGCTGTCCAATGCAGAAAACCTGGGCGATGCAGCCCGTGCCGGCGGCGCCCGGGCCTACGCACGGGCCCTGCGCAAGGACATTCGCTACACACCGTCGTTCAAAATCGCCCTGCGCCTGCAGACCAACTTCAATTTCAACCCCTGGCTGGCCCATGAACTGTCACAGCGTATTATCAAGCTTATCAGCAAACACTCGGTGGTCAGCCAACTGGTGCGGTTCTGCAAAGACGATCTGAAACGGTTGCTTGGAGAAGAAATCGCAGGCAAGGCAGAACGCATCCTGGTGGCGCGCCTGCACACCATCGACAACGCGCTGAGCGCCCTGAACCTGACCTACCCTGTGTATGCCCACTGGACCCAGGAGGATTATCTGGCGCGCATTGCCCGTTCCCTTGAAGTCACCCGCTATAACGAAATGCTCGAACAGTCACTGATTACCAAAGAGGTGTATAAGGACCTGATTGCACAGGTCAATATGCGCTGGGAGTCATTGTTTCGCCATCCAAGCCTGGACGTTTCGCTCAGTGCCAAAGAGCTGGTCAAGCGTGTTCCCCTGTTTCAGGACATGGACGACACGGCTCTGACGCGGCTGAGCAAACTGCTCAGACCCCGACTGATGCTGCCGAACCAGACGGTGCCACAAACCGACAGATATGGTCATAAAGTCATGTTTTTTGTGGCCTCGGGCGCGGTCACCATTACCCTGCCTGATTCCTCGCGCGTTGAGCTGGGATCCGGCGAAATGCTGGGCGAACTCAGCATGCTGACCGACAAATCCCTGACGCAAAGCGTGCGCTCCATGGGCTACTCGAAACTGCTGTTTTTGCAGGCACGCGACTTTCAGGCGCTGATGACCAAATTCCCGCATATCAAAGAAAAGATTGACCAGGTGGTCAAGCAACGGCTGCGCGCCCTGGAGGTATGGGAACAATATGCGGCCAAAACCGGCGCATCCAATGGCGTGGATGAATCCGAAACAGCTGCGGCGCCGGGAGATATTTCCTCGCGCTCGGAAAGTGAGGCGCATGGACCTGTGCAACTGGTCGGGCCGTTACCGCCCGACACCGAACCCGAGCCCGAATCTGGACCCACTTCGATCATAACGGCACAGAATTAAAAAGGGCCGGTCACCCCGGCCCTGTTCATGCGTTACAGCAGTTTCTGAATATCGGCAGCAATGTCTTCTGGCGGCGTATTGGGCTTGACCAGCAGCCGGGATTCGCCCTGTGTATCCAGCACATACAGGCCCGAACTGTGCTCCATGGTGTAGCTGTCGCCGCTTTCAACTTTCTTGTAATAGGCCTTAAAGGATGAAGCCACCTTGGCAATCTGCTCGTCCGAACCGGTCAGGCCAACAAACGACGGATCAAACGCGTGCACATATTGCTTGAGCACGGCAGGCGTATCGCGCTGGGGGTCAATACTGACCATGATGACCTGAACCCGGTCGCGCTGCTCGGGCGTGAGTTTTTCCTTGACCTGTGCCAATTCGGCCATGGTCGTCGGACACACATCCGGACATTGGGTAAAGCCAAAGAACACCACCATGACTTTACCGCGATAGGCATCAAGCAGCGTGACAGGTTTGCCGTCCTGGTCCACCAGTTCAATGTTCTTGCCAAACCCTGTACCTGTGATATCGGTCCCTTTGAATCCACCCACCGCAGCGCTCACGCCCGAGGCAGCGGAACTCGCGTTGCCGGACCCGGCATTGGCGGGCGTGGCTGCGTTTACGCTGTCAGATGCGCTGTTATCGCACGCCGCCAACGCGGCTGCCAGGGTGACAGCAAGGATAGTGCGGGTCGCGCATTGCAATGGCCGATACAACTTCATGATTCACTCCAGTAAACAGACGTTTCGATCACATGATCCGATTCGTCACAAATCGTAGCACTTTCAGCATCGGCAACACGCTTTTCGGTTATCAGCCCGGCACGCTGCCATCTCATCAGACTAGGCAAACAGGCCGGACATCAGTATCCAGTGGTCGACCAGCAGCGCCACGAACAGCAGGGCCAGATACAGAATTGAATAGCGGAAGGTCCTGCGGGCCAGCGCATCGCTGTAGGCCTGATACAGTTTCCAGGCATAGCCGATGAAAATGGCACCCAGTACTAGCGCGCTGGCCAGATAGACATAGCCGCTCATGCGAATGACAAAGGGCAAAATCGTGATGACCAGCAGCATGAACGTATACAACAGAATATGCAGGCGGGTGAAATCCTTGCCATGCGTGACCGGCAACATGGGCAGCCCCGCGTTGCGATAATCGTGTTCGCGGTACAGCGCCAGCGCCCAGAAATGAGGGGGCGTCCACACAAAAATAATCAGCACCAGCAACCAGGCTTCCGCGGGCACTGCATTGGCCACGGCGGCCCAGCCCAGTGCAGGCGGCATGGCGCCGGACAAACCGCCAATCACAATATTTTGCGGTGTACGCGGCTTGAGTACGATGGTATAAATCAGTGCATAGCCAATAAAGGTAGCAAAAGTCAGCCACATGGTCAGCGGGTTCACCAGATGATACAGAACCAGCATGCCCAGGCCGCCCACCACGCCCGACATTACGATCACCTGCAGCGGCGTGATCGTGCCTTTGGCGGTCGGCCGACGGGCCGTGCGCAACATGCGCGCATCGATCTCGAATTCAATCAGACAATTGATTGCAAACGCCGCTGCGGCCAGCAGCCAGATACCAATGGTCGCTGCCACCAGCGTTTGCAGCGGCGGCACGCCCGGTGACGCCAGGAACATGCCGATGACCGCACAAAACACAGCCAACTGCGTCACACGCGGCTTGGTCAGGACCAGATATTGCCGCAGCAATCCGGCCTCGGGATGAATAGCAATTGTCATAATGGCAGGAACGACCCCTTGCCACCGCGGGACATGCGCACCAGCAACGTTACGCAGGCTATTGTGAGCCCGGCAGCGCCACCCGTGTGCAATACCGCGATCAGCAGCGGCCATTGAAAGAAAATGGTTGTCAGTCCGGTCAGCACCTGCACGATCAGCAATCCGATCAACAAATGAGCCGGCCCCCTAAGACCCGATTCCCGGCGCGCAACAAGCGCCAGCACAAACAGAAAGACAAAAACAAAAAACGCGAAGTTGCGATGGGTCCAGTGTATCGCGGTCAGCGCTTCCTGGGAAATAATTTCCCCGGTCGGCAACTCACCCAGCGCACGTACCAGCGAGTACCCACCCTGATAATCCATTTCAGGCACCCAGGCGCCGTGGCAAGTCGGAAAATCCATGCAGGCCAGGGCCGCATAATTGGTGCTGACCCATCCGCCCAGAAAGAGCTGCACGATCAGAATCACAAAACCCAGCGCCATCCACGGCTGCCACTTGCGTGCCCTTGCGGCAATGCCTGCATGCGGTTTTTCACGAGCGGCCAGCCAGGTCATCATACCCAGCAGCAGCATGCCCAACACCAGATGCGTGGTCACCACCAGCGGCATCAGTTTGTGCGTAACAGTCCAGGCACCGAACGCGCCCTGCAGGCAGACGGCTACCAGGGTTGTGGTCGCCAGCATGGGTGACCTGCCCAGCTCCCGGCGGTAGCGCCAGGCCATGTACACGATTGCGATGATCATCAGCCCCAGCAGGCTGCCCCAATAGCGATGAATCATCTCGATCCAGGCCTTGGAAGTGGAAACAGGGCCGAAAGGCTGCTGTTCCATTGCATTTGCAATATGCTCGGAAGCGCCGAAAGGGCTGGCCTTGCCATAACAACCCGGCCAGTCGGGACAACCCAGGCCGGAATCGGTCAGCCGCACAAACGCACCGAACATGATCAGGTCCAGCGTAAAGAACCAGGTCAGGAAAACCAGTCTTCGATAGCGGGTGCGGATGCGTTCAGATACCGTATTCATGCCGGTCAGCCAATAGAGGAAGCATGCAGCAGCTTGGCCAGATCATCGCGGAATCGCACCGGATCTGACTGGTTGCCAGGATAATGCATAATCAGGTTGCCATTGGGATCCACAATCCACAAATAGGAGTCCATCTTCTTTTCAAGCGCCACCGCATCACCCACGCGCTCTGCATCATCCAGCAAAAATTCGCTCAGCGCCTTGGGATCTGCGCGCAGCATGACCGTACCTTTGTATGCCTCCATGACTTTTTCCGGGATGGGCTGATCGTCGGTCACAAACCACACCCGTTGAATACGACCGACATTCTTGCCCTGGCTGGCGTGGCCATTGCGGGTGAAATGCAGCTTGCGGGCGCAGGAATCGGGGCAGGCACCGCCATCGGAGGTCAGCAGCAGCCATTTACCGCGCAGGCTGGTCAAATCAAAAGGCTGACCGTCCAGCGTGGTCAGGCGCAGACTATCGGACGAAGGCAAAGGGCGTTGAGGCTGAACGAACGCGCCATAGTTGGTCGAACCTTCAGGCCGCAGAGAGGGAACGTAATACAGCAGCGCGGCAGCCAGAATGGGTACAATGCAACTGAGAATAATTAAATACAGCGGCATATTGGAGCGTGTCGCGCCAGGCTGCGCCGGGCTCCCGGACGGTGATGGGCGGGTCGTATTCATGATGAAGGTGATTCCTTTTTCCTTTTCAGACGCAGCCGGATCAGGCTCGTCAACAGGGCCAGCGCAGCGATGGTTGCAAAAGCGAACCACTGCATTGCGTAGCCAATATTCTTGTCCGCATCAATCGAGGGATGCGGCCAATTGCGGACCAGTCCTTCGGTAGAAGCACCCGTCTGCATGAGTACCAGTGGCAGCATATGCAAGCCACTGGCCTTGCCAAACTCGTTCAGGTCCAGATTCTGTACCTGCGGCAGCGGTCCGCTGCTTTGGGGAATCTGTGCAGGCAACTGCGCAACTGCCTCGCCGCCGAAATGCCAGAGCTCAAACAGACGGGGCACCCGCAAGGCCATTTCCCCGCTTATCTTCTGGATCCCTTCAGGCAGCGGAAAATCGGGCATGGCAGCGGGTTTGAGCACCTGGGGGAACCATCCTCGCAGCACCAGCACGGCATCGCGGGTCTGTTCATCCAACAACATGGGGGTTGCCAGCCAATAACCCGGGCGACCATCCTGATTGCGGTTGACCAGCACGGTAAAAGCACCCAGCCAGTGCCCTGCCATGGTTGCGGGACGCCATGCCACAATATCGGCTGTCGGCAGGTGTTTATCGATAGTCAGCGGCGGCAACGCCTTGCCGCTCTCGATACGCTGTGCAGTCTCACGGCGCTCATCGGCCCGTTGCAGCTGCCAGCGTCCCAGAGAAACGAAAATCACAGTCATCAATGCCAGCAGAATCAGCATCGTTACCGTTTTCCAGTTTATTAATTTCCGTTTCATTACTACAATATTCTATTCCAGTCAGGAGTTTAGCCATGCGCATTATTATCGGACTTGTCTTTGTGGTCATCATAGGCAGTCTGGCATCCGCCTTTTTCTACCTTATGCGCGACAAAGGCACGACCAGCCGCACTGTCAACGCACTCACGGTGCGTATCGGGCTGTCTATTGCGCTGTTTCTTTTTGTCCTGTTCGCCCATCACATGGGCTGGATCGAAAGCACAGGCATTCATCAGGTCACCCGCTGAACTCCCTGAGCCACGAAGCGGGATCCAGCTTTTCCGGGTACACGGTACCCGTCCGATATCCTCTCATCATACCGCCCATCACCCCAAATTGCTGTAACAGCACCCGTTATGCTGAAACAGCAAAGGGCCGGTGTTCCGACCCTTTTGCCTTACACCTACCGGAACCGTTGATCAGAACCAGTATACGAACAGATACAGACCCAGCCAGACCACGTCAACAAAGTGCCAGTACCAGGCAGCGCCTTCAAAACCGAAGTGATGATCGGCGGTGAAGTGACCGCGCAGCAGGCGGATCAAAATGACAGTCAGCATCGTTGCGCCGAGAATCACGTGAAAACCGTGGAAACCGGTAAGCATGAAAAACAGCGAACCGTAAATACCGGAATCAAAACGCAGATTCAATTCGGTATAAGCGTGAATGTATTCCTCGGCCTGGAAAAACACAAATGTGAAGCCCAGGACAACAGTGACGAACAGCCAGAAAATAGTGCTTTTACGATGATTGGCTCGTAACGCATGGTGAGACAGCGTCAGGGTCAGGCCGGACGACAGCAGCAACAGTGTATTGATCGTGGGCAACCAGAAAGGACCGATGGTCTCAAAGTGACTCACAATGCCGGCAGGGCCGAGATTGGGCCATGTGCCGGTAAAGCCGGGCCACAACAGCAATTGGTGATCCATGTCGCTCAGCCAGGGGGTGGTCACCTCGCGGGCATACCACAGCGACCCGAAGAAGGCGGCAAAGAACATGACTTCAGAAAAGATGAACCAGCCCATGCTCCAGCGGTAGGACAGATCGACGCGCTTGCTGTTCATGCCGGTCTCGGACTCGCGGATGGCATCGCCAAACCACTGGTACAGATTGATGAACAGGGCTAGCAGTCCGACCAGAAGAATATACTGGCCGTAAGGAACATGGTTAATCCAGGTCACCGCGCCGATCAGAATGATCAGCATTGTGAGACTTGTCTTTACCGGATGGGCCGAATCGGCCGGCACGTAATAATACGGTGCTTCATTTACCTGAACCGAGTGGCTCGCACTCATAATGTTCTCCCTCATGGAACGCTTTCAACAACTAGGTGAGGCTGGTTATTGCCCAGCGCGCCACCATCACCAATAAAATAATAAATACGACTGTCGCAATAATGCCGCCCAGAATCAGATGCACCGGATTGAGCCGGGAAATATCATCCTGGTAGCCTGAACCACGACGTACGCCGAACAGGCCCCACAAAACTGCTTTCATTGTCTGGAAGAAATTGAGCTTTCTTTTTGACAGATCCCGTAAATCGTCACTCATTGCACCCCCCGTCCCGAATGTCAGCAGCGATCAGGCTGCTGACAGAACATGACCGAAAATCGCCCACAGGAAGATGGCAAGAACCAATACCACCAGGACGAGTCCCACTATCCTGTTTTTACGTTTTTGCTCTGGTGTCATCACGTGAAGTTACTTGACAACAGGCGGTGTTTCAAAAGTGTGGAACGGCAGCGGTGATGGCAATGTCCACTCCAGGCCCTCTGCACCTTCCCACACCTGGGCCGTTGCCGTTTCACCAGCGCCACGATAGGTCTTGACAACAATATACAGGAACAACAGTTGCGAGATACCGAACCAGAAGGCGCCGATTGTGGCAATCTGATGGAAGTCAGTAAATTGTGGAGCGTAGTCAACATAGCGACGCGGCATACCGGCCAGACCCAGAAAGTGCATTGGGAAGAACGTCACGTTGAACGACAGCATGGTAGACCAGAAGTGGATCTTGCCCAGCTTCTCGTTGTACATGCGGCCGGTCCATTTTGGCAGCCAGTAATAGGTACCGGCAAACAGGGCAAACAGCGAACCTGCAACCAGCACGTAGTGGAAGTGCGCAACAACATAATACGTATCGTGTACGGCGATATCGATTGGCGCCATGGCCAGAATCAGACCGGTAAAGCCACCGATGGTGAACACGAAAATAAAGCCGATGGAAAACAGCATGGGGGTTTCAAATGTCAGCGAACCACGCCACATTGTTGCAACCCAGTTGAACACTTTCACGCCGGTCGGAATGGAAATGAGCATGGTTGCGTACATAAAGTACAGCTGGCCTGTTACCGGCATGCCGGTCGCGAACATGTGGTGTGCCCACACAATGAAGGACAGCACGGCAATCGCGGCAGTCGCATACACCATGGAGGCGTAGCCGAACAGGCGCTTGCGCGAGAAGGTTGGAATGATCGCCGACACGATACCGAAGGCCGGCAGAATCATAATATACACTTCAGGGTGCCCGAAGAACCAGAAAACGTGCTGATACAGAACCGGGTCGCCACCGGCAGCGGCATTGAAAAAGCCGGTACCGAAATGACGGTCAGTCAGCAGCATGGTCACGGCAGCAGCCAATACCGGCATCACAGCGATCAACAGGAAAGCAGTGATCAGCCATGTCCAGCAGAACAAAGGCATTTTCATCAGCGTCATGCCAGGCGCACGCATATTCAGAATGGTCACGATAATATTGATCGCGCCCATAATGGATGAGGCACCCAGAATATGCACGGCAAAAATGGCCATGTCCATACCAGGACCCATTTGCAGGGACAGAGGTGCATACAGCGTCCAGCCGGCTGCGGTTGCCCCGCCTGGCACAAAGAACGACGCCGTCAGCAAAATGGCGCCAACAGGCAGCAACCAGAAGCTGAAGTTATTCATCCGTGCGAAAGCCATATCGGAAGCACCGATTTGCAGCGGAATCATATAGTTGGCAAAACCGACCAGTGCCGGCATGATAGCGCCGAAAATCATGATCAGGCCGTGCATTGTCGTGAACTGGTTGAACAGATCCGGCTGGAAAAACTGTACACCTGGCTCGAACAACTCAGCGCGAATCAGCAGCGCAAGCGTACCGCCTTCGAGCAATGCAAAAAACGAGAACATCAGGTACATCGTACCGATATCTTTGTGATTGGTGGCAAACAGCCAGCGGCGCCAGCCTGTCGGCGCGGCGTGGTGATGGTCATCATGTCCGTGATGATCAGGAGCGTGACCCACTACAGTGCTACTCATTTTTGACTCCTTGCCTGCTGCTTGCCTTGCTTACAGATATCACAGGCGCAATATTGCGAATATAAAGTTCCGAATGTCATGTTCATTTTGCTGCCACTTTCTGCTGCTCGGCAATCCACTTGTCATAATCTTCGGGAGACACGACACGAACCACGATTGGCATAAATGCGTGGTTTTGGCCACACAGCTCGGCACACTGGCCGCGGTAGATACCTACCTTATCGGTACGGAACCAGGCATCACGCAGGAAGCCGGGGATGGCGTCCTGTTTTACACCCAGCTCAGGTACAAAAAATGAATGAATAACATCGTCGGCTGTAATCACGACACGAACTTTCTTGCCTGCAGGAACAACCAGCTCGTTGTCCACTTCCATCAGGTAAGTATTGGATTTCTCGGCACCGCCTTCGATTTGATCGTACGGCGTTGTCATATTCGAAACGAAATTGATACCCTTGGCCTTGCCATCCAGATATTCATAACCCCATTTCCACTGATAGCCGGTTGCCTTGACAGTAATGTCGGCGCTACTGGTATCTTTCATGGCAACCACGGTTTTGGTCGCGGGCAGTGCCATGGCAATCACGATAATGAAAGGTACAACGGTCCAGGCCACTTCAATGCCCATATGCTCGTGAAAGGTAGAAGCTTTGAAACCCTTGGATTTGCGGTGCGCCCAGATTGAGTAGAACATGACGCCGAATACCGCAACGAAAATGACGGTACAGATGATGAGCATCATCATGTGCAGACTGTACATACTTTCGGCTATTTCGGTGACACCCTTATGCAGATTGACTTGCAATACCTTAGGACCACCTGGCATATCCTGGACGTCAGCCCATGCCGTACAGGCTGGCAGGAGCGCTCCAAGACCAAGTAAACCTTGCAACTTCTTCATGTTGACCTCATTATTGTGCGCAGCTCCGCTTTTTTCATATGAAACTGATCGGATCTCGCGCCTTGATTATCGTAGCTGACGGCAAGCGCGTGAACGTACCCATCATAACCCTTTGCGGTACAGGATTATACCGAAGACGCCTTGATGTGTGTCAAGGATAGCTTATTTAACCATATAAATACTGAGGCTAGGCTGCATGCGTATGAATTTGCGAATACAATCGTTGCATGTTTGATACGACGTCGATGCAATCTTGAACCGAATCCCCTCCCTCTATGCCGCACTCCTGCAATCCATTCAGGAAGTGCCGCCGGAATATTCGCTGCCGCTGACCATCGCCGGCAAACTGGCGGGATTTATCACCCCGCAAGCACTCAAGGCAATTTCCCATCGACCTGAAGTGCGCATCACCAAAACGGCAGTACACCTGGCAGACCCGGGCACGCCACGCTTCGAACTGGAGCCGATGCTGGCAGAGATTGCAGATATTTTGCGCGAAGCGGGCCTTCTGAAGACCTGGCGCAATGAGTTGCTCACAGTATACGCAGAAGGCGAGGACCTGGCAAAAATGGAGCGCGCCGCCATGCGCCCGCTGGGCCTGCTGACGCACGCCGTCCATCTGAATGCCTGGACCCCCGACCTGCAACTTTATATTGCCAAACGCGCCCTGACCAAGGCCACCGATCCGGGCATGTGGGACACCCTGGCCGGCGGCCTGGCCAACGGCGCCGAAAATCTTGAACACGCACTTTTGCGTGAAACATATGAAGAAGCGGGGCTGGAAGAACACGCCCTGTCCTGTCGCACGCCATTGCGCACGCTGCTGCGCATGCATCGCCGCCTGCCGGAAGGCTATCAGGTCGAAGACATTCTGGTCAGCGACTGCATCCTGTCACCAGACGCCAACCCCCGCAATATGGACGGCGAAGTTTCTGAAATCCGGATTGTCAGCCAGGCGCAGGTTGTTCAAATGATTGACGACCGTGAAGTCACGCTGGAAGCTGCGCTTGTTATACTGGAAGGCATAGTGAGCCGCACATCCGAAACTTTGCTCGCGCGCTATCGCGCTTAGCCCAAACGCAGGGAGAACCTCATGTCAAACAGCAACCCGTTCGATCGCCCCGGCCTGGGCCAGGGCAGCGCCGCCAATCCCATTATGCAAAGTCTGGACATGATGAACAAGGCATGGCAACAGTTTGCCCAGGTGCAAAATGCAGGCAACACAGTGTTTTCCATGCCCACCGCCATGAATGCAGACGATCTGGACAAGCGCATACAGGAACTCAAGAGCATTGAAAGCTGGCTGACCATGAATCTGTCTATGCTTTCAAGCACCATCCAGGGACTGGAAATCCAGCGTGCCAGCATCCATACGTTCAAAACATTTGTCGACACGCTGCAGACCCAGAATCACGATCGCTCACTGGACGACATTCTGGGGCTGAAGAAACCCTCGACAGACAACGCGTCACGCCAGAGCATGTCCGATACGACAAAGGACGCAGACACTAAAGGCAAAAAAGACAGCAAAGCCGACAGTGCAGATAATCACTTTTCGACCGACTCGGTGAACCACGCGGCGCAGGCCTGGTGGGACATGCTGCAGAACCAGTTCACGCAATTGTCCCAGGTCGCCACACAGGCAACGCAGGCCATGCACAAAGAACCCGCACCCGTCAAAACGCCACCCGGCCCCGAGCCCGATGAGCCTGCCGATCCGGGCGAACCCGTCAAACCCACCACACGCAAGCGCTCTGCTGCCAGCACCAGTCGCTCCGCGAGCAAGCGCAACAGTCCAGGACGCAGCACGGCCTGACCTCGTATCGCCAGAGGGAAGCGAACGTGTTCATCCCGTTTCCTCCTGCCGCACTTCAACTTATTTCAACTTTTAAATCAATCCATCTATGTTAAATATCGTCATTCTCGCAGCAGGTCTGGGCAAACGCATGCAATCGGATCTGCCCAAGGTTCTCCACACACTGGCCGGCAAACCCATGCTTGCCCAGGTCATCGACAGTGCACGGCAATTGTCGCCGGACCGCATTATTGTGGTCGTCGGCCACGGCGCCGAGGCAGTTAAAAAAGCCTTCGCCGACCAGGCCGATATTGAATACGCCCTGCAACAACCCCAGTACGGTACAGGCCACGCGGTACAACAGGCGCTGCCGCTGCTGGTCGGGGGCGATAATCCTGAAGACACCACTATTGTTCTGTATGGCGACGTGCCGCTGGTACAGCCCGCCACACTGAAGCGACTTCTGGACGCGCGTGCCGGTGGCATGGCTGTCCTGACAGAAACGCTGCAAGACCCCACCGGGTATGGCCGTATCGTGCGCAATGCGAGCGGTCAGGTGCAAAGCATTGTCGAACACAAAGATGCCACGGCAGAAGAACATAAAATCTGCGAAGTCAACACCGGCATTCTGGCCGCCCCCACCGCCAAACTGAAAGACTGGCTGGCCAGAATCAATAACAACAACGCTCAGGGTGAATACTATCTGACCGACACGATCGGCCTGTCGGTCCAGGATAATATCCCGGTCAATGCCGCTCAGCCCGATGCCAGCTGGGAAACCCTGGGAGTCAACAGCCGCGTACAACAGGCGCAACTGGAGCGTGCCTGGCAGGCGGAGCAGGCGCAGCGCCTGCTGACGCAAGGCGTGACACTGGCCGACCCGGCCCGTTTCGATCTGCGCGGCACGCTGGAGTGTGGCCGCGACGTCTTTATTGATGTCGGCTGCGTATTCGAAGGCGACGTCAAACTGGGCGATGGCGTGCGCGTCGGCCCGCATTGCGTACTGCGCAACGTCACACTGGGCGCGGGTTCCCAGGTCGAGGCCTTCAGCCATCTGGAACAGGCCACCGCCGCCGAAAACACCAAAATCGGACCTTATGCCCGACTGCGCCCCGGCACAGAACTGGCTGCGCATGCGCACGTCGGCAATTTCGTTGAACTCAAGAAAACCCGGCTCGGCGAAGGCAGCAAAGCCAACCACCTGAGCTATCTGGGGGATGCCGAGATTGGTGAGCGCGTTAATATTGGCGCCGGTACCATTACCTGCAATTATGACGGCGTGAACAAATTCAAAACCATCATTGAAGACGACGTATTCGTCGGATCTGACACGCAACTGGTCGCGCCGGTCACCGTCAAAAAAGGCGCCACCCTGGGTGCGGGCACCACCCTGACAAAAGACGCGCCCGCAGATCAGCTGACGCTCTCGCGCAACCGTCAAACCACAATCGAAAATTGGACACGTCCGGTCAAGAAACAAGATTGATGGCATGAATCAGGCCGCCCCCCGAAGCTCCAGTAAACCCGCCGCCCCCACCCGAACCAGTGCGGGCCTTCCTGCACCGGCCCGATATTGGGCGGCGGGCGCACTCCTGTGCTCCATCTGCGTTAGCGTACTGGATGCCAATATCGCCAACATCGCCCTGCCGACCATCTCGCGCGAACTGAATGTAGCCGAAGCCGACTCTATCTGGATCGTCAATGGCTATACGATTTCCGTGATGGCCACCCTGCTGCCGCTGTCCGCAGTCGCCGAACGCGTCGGTTTCAAGTTCATGTTCCGGCTGGGGCTGGCCTTGTTTACCATTGCCACCGTTTTGTGCGCCCTCTCGGGCAATCTCCAGAGCCTGGTGGCCGCGCGCATGCTGCAGGGCCTGGGCGCCTCGTCCATGATGTGTCTTTTCGGCGGACTGGTGCGTCATATTTATCCGCCGCACAAACTGGCTGCGGGTATCAGCATCAACGCGATGATGGTGGGCGTCATGTCGGTGGTCGGACCCTCGCTGGGAGCCGCCATTCTATCGGTTGCACCCTGGCAATGGATCTTCGGCTTCACGGTCCCCATTTGCCTGTTTGCCATGTACGCCGCCGGTTATCTGCCGGAAGCGTCGTCAGGCGGCAAGGGTCGTTTTGATTACCTGAGCGCGGTTCTGAATATTTTTACATTCGCGATCCTGCTGATCGGGCTTGACGCGGTCGGGCGCAATCCCGGGCGAGGCTTAGCCATGCTGGCGGTCGCTGCCGCTTGCGGTATTTTTCTGATACGCCGCTCACTACCACAGACCAACCCACTGGTTCCGGTCGATCTGTTCCGCTACCCGGTTTTCAAATACGCTGTCATCGTTTCCGCCCTGACTTTTACCGCCCAGATGATTTCAATGCTGGCCCTGCCCTTTTATTACCAGCACAACCTGGGCATTCCGCTGCAAAAAGTCGGCTTATTATTTGGGATATGGCCAGTGGGCAGCGTGGTCATTGCCTCGCTGTCGGCACGACTGTGCGGACACTTCAAAGCTTCTCTGCTGGCGGGGATCGGCGCATTGCTGATGGCCATCGGCATTATTTCACTCATTTCGTTGCCTGCCGATATTTCCCTGTGGTATTACGTTGGCCCCATGTTCATTGCCGGCATGGGCTTCGGCTTTTTCCAGACGCCCAATAACCGGGCCATGCTCATGTCCACGCCGCTCAAGCGCAGCGGCGCCACCGGCGGAGTGCAGGCCACTACGCGGCTGTTCGGCCAGGGCATCGGTGCGGCCTGCGTCGCCATCAGCTTTCATATCGACCAGATACGCGGACCAATGTACGTCATGGGCTTTGCCAGCGCCCTGGTTATAATGGCGGTTATGATCAACCTGTTCCGTTATATCAAAGGTCTGGACACCGATGCCTGCTGAGCCCGGCCACGCCCCTCGCCGCGTCACACTGGCTGTCGCGCTGATCGTCAAGAACGAGGCGCAGTATCTAGCCGCCTGCCTGGATTCGGTTGCCGGATGGGCAGATGAAATCGTCATCCTGGACTCGGGTAGCACCGATGCGACAGAAGAGATCGCACGCCGTTACACCCAGGCCTTCTATACCAGCGCCGACTGGCCCGGCTTCGGGCCGCAGCGCCAGCGCGCGCAAACCCATGTGACTGCCGACTGGATTTTGTGGCTGGATGCCGACGAACGCGTCACCCCGCAATTGCGCGCCAGCATTGATGCCGTGCTGCAGGATCCGCCCGCGAACACCGTGTATCAGGTCGCCCGACTCAGTTGGGCATTCGGCCAATTCATTCGTCATTGCGGCTGGTATCCCGGTTACGTCGAACGCCTGCATCCCAGGGCGCTGACCCGATATAACGACGCCCTGGTCCATGAATCCCTGGTACTGCCACCGGGCGCCCAGTTGAAAACACTGCAGGGCGATCTGCTGCACTTTACCTATGCCACGGTCGATGAGCATTTGCGCAAATCAGCCGGCTACGCTATTGCCTGGGCCGAACAGCGTGAAGCCGCCGGCAAAAAAGGTTCCCTGCTCACCGCTACCCTGCACGCCGGCGCGCGTTTTATTCGCACGTACTTTCTGCGTCTGGGCATACTCGATGGCAAGGCCGGATTTTTACTCTCTGTCATGGCGGCGCAATCGGTGTTCAACAAATACGCCTGCCTGTGGTCCCGCACCCGACAGACCCGGCGCCCCGATTAACACGGCACGATCACATTCATCATGAAAATCCTGCAGGTCAATTTCGAGAAAGGCTGGCGCGGCGGCGAACGCCAGACGCTTTATTGCATGCGGGCCTTTCGCCAGGCCGGACATGACGTGACCCTGCTGGCGCGCGAAGATCAGGCGCTGGCGCAGGCCGCGGCGAACGAAAACTTTGAAGTGGCGACCCGGCATCGCCCGTTTGAACAGGCGCTCTACCTGTTGCGACACGCGCGCGATTTTGACATTGTTCATGTTCAAACGGCAGGCTCCCTCACCTGGGCGGCACTGACACGACCTTTTTTCGGTTCCGCGCAACTGATATTCACCCGGCGCACGTCCCTGCCGGTCTCCGCCGAGCGCCAGTGGCGCACCTTGCGTAAATGGCGTCAGGTCGACCTGTTTGTTGCCATCAGCCGCATGGCGGCTGCCGAACCACGCAGGCTTGGCATCCAGCCCGTATTGATTCCCAGCGCCATTGAAGCAGCGCATATCAATACCGCGCATGCGCAGCAGGTGCGTAACGAATTTGCCGTCGGCGGCAAGAAAATACTGGCCACCAGCGCCGCGCTTGTATCGGTCAAAGATCCTCTGACATTGATTCGTGCCATCGCCCGCCTGCATGTCATACGCCAGGACTTTATCTTCCTGCACTTTGGCGCCGAAGGCGACTGCTCTGATGAAGCCCGCAGGCTGATACAGGACAAGGGGCTGCAACAGGTTTACCAACTGGCGGGCTTTCGCCAGAATATCGAAGACCTCTACAGCCTCTTTGATATCTTTGTGATGGCCAGTCGCGAAGAAGCGCTGGGCAGCAGTGTACTGGACGCTTTTTTGCAACGCATCCCCGTCGTTTCCACCAATGCAGGCGGCCTGGCAGAGCTGCTTGATGACGAACGGGGTTATCTATGCGATGTTGGTGATGACCAGGCGATGGCCGACGCCCTGAACCAAGTACTGGACCACCCCGAGCAGGCACAGCTCCGCGTGCAGAAGGCGTGGGACTATGTGCAGGATCAGCACAATATAGAACGCATGAGCGAGCGCTACCTGCAGCAATTTAATGCCCTGACGAAACAACCCGGCTAATCAATCGCGACCTGCGTTTCGAACTTGCTGCGATGAACTGAAAAGAAACTGCGAACGTTCCGCACATTTTGTTGCGCGGTAAAAAAACGATGTACAAGCGCATGATAAGCAGGCATATCCCGAACCTGCACAATCAGGACAAAGTCGGGCCCGCTGGAGACGCGGTACGCCTGCAAAATGCACGGCTCGTCTGTTAGCGCCGTCTCAAAAGCCTGGTAGGCTTCGGCCGTTTGTATATCCAGCGTCACTTCAACAATCGCGGTCAGGGTACTGGCCACCAGCGTCGGATCGACAATCGCCACCGTCTTCTGGATCACCCCCTGTTCCTGCAATTGACGCACCCGCCTGAGACACGTAGGCGCCGACGCGTGCACTTTTTCGGACAGAGCCTGATTGGTCAGGCTGCTATCATTTTGCAACTGTTTGAGAATGCGTTTATCCAGATCATCCAGCATCATGCCACTTCCCTGATTCTTTCATTTTTTCTACTCGAAACCATACTGTCACGTGCTGCGCAGGAGCCACAGTTTCACACTTTATTACTGTTCTGTAATGAAATATAATTTCATATTTTATCCTATTTGAAATATTATATCGTTACTGTATATAGATGATTGAATATTTCATATTATTGATTAAATAGAAATTTAATTTCTCAACTTCAGGCGCACAATACGCTTTTCCTTTTCAAAAAACGGAGCATATCCATGTGCGGAATTGTTGGCGCAGTCGCGCAACGGGACATCACACCCATTCTGGTAGAAGGCCTGAAACGACTCGAGTACCGAGGGTACGATTCTTGTGGTGTCGCAGTACACATGGACGGCGAACTGCGCCGTACCCGCAGCACACAACGCGTGGCAGAACTTGACGACCAGATCAAACAGGATCACATCAGCGGCTTCACGGGCATCGCCCATACCCGCTGGGCAACACACGGTGTACCTGCCACACGCAATGCACACCCGCATTTTTCCGGCCCGGCCAACGGCAAACCCCGGATCGCCCTGGTTCACAACGGCATTATCGAAAATCACGACGAACTGCGGGAAGAACTCAAAGGCCATGGCTACGTTTTCGAGAGCCAGACCGACACCGAAGTCATTGCACACCTGATCGACCACCTCTACAACGGCGATCTGTTCGAGACAGTACAGCAAACCGTGCGCCGCCTGACTGGCGCCTACGCCATTGCCGTCTTCTGCCGCGACGAGCCCCACCGGGTCGTCGGCGCGCGTCACGGCTCTCCACTGATTGTCGGCCGCGGTGAAAACGAAAACTTCCTGGCCTCTGATGCACTGGCACTAGCCGGCACCACCGATAAAATCATCTATCTTGAAGATGGCGACGTGGTCGACCTGCAGCTGCAAAAAGTATGGATCGTCGATGCCCAGGGCAAGGCCGTGGAGCGCAAGGTCAATATCGTACACGCGCATACCGGCGCAGCAGAACTGGGCCCCTATCGCCACTATATGCAAAAAGAAATCTTCGAACAGCCCCGCGCTGTCGGCGATACCATTGACGGCATTGAATCCATCGAACCCGAATTGTTCGGCGATGGCGCTGTGGGCATTTTCAAAGAGATTGACAGTATCCTGATCCTGGCTTGCGGCACCAGCTACTACGCCGGCCTGACCGCCAAATACTGGCTCGAATCCATCGCAAAAATCGCGGTCAACGTCGAAATTGCCAGCGAATACCGCTATCGCGACAGCGTACCCAATCCCAAATCGCTGGTCATCACCATTTCCCAATCCGGTGAGACCGCCGACACGCTGGCGGCCCTGAAACACGCGCGCTCACTGGGCATGGAAAATACCCTGACCATCTGCAACGTGCAAACCAGTGCGATGGTACGGGAATGCAAACTCAATTTCATTACCCACGCGGGTGTGGAAATCGGCGTGGCCTCCACCAAAGCCTTTACCACCCAGTTGGTGGGCCTGTTCCTGCTGACCCTGACGGTCGCCAAAGCCAAAGGCCGACTGACTGAGGCACAGGAGAGCGAGTACATCAAACAATTGCGCCACCTGCCCACCGCCATTGGCGCGGTGCTTGCACTGGAGCCGCAAATCATGGCCTGGGCAGACCGCTTTACCAGCAAGGAAAATGCCCTGTTCCTGGGTCGCGGCATGCACTACCCGATTGCCATGGAAGGCGCACTCAAGCTCAAGGAAATCAGCTACATCCACGCCGAAGCCTACCCGGCCGGGGAACTCAAGCACGGTCCGCTGGCACTGGTCACGGAACAGATGCCCGTGGTCACCATTGCACCGAACGATGAATTGCTGGAAAAACTCAAATCCAATATGCAGGAAGTGAGCGCACGCGGCGGCGAGTTGTATGTGTTTGCCGATAGTGATTCAAAAATCAAGGCCAGCGAAGGCATGCATCTGATTCATATGCCGGAGCATTACGGCAAATTGTCGCCGATTTTGCATACCATTCCGCTGCAATTGCTGTCGTATCATACGGCGGTAGCACGGGGGACGGATGTGGATAAGCCTCGGAATTTGGCCAAGAGTGTGACGGTGGAATAAGGGGTTGACGGCTCGTTTTATTTGAAAAGAAGAAATAAAGTCTGTCGGAAGGGAATAAAGTCCGTCGATTGATAAAATCTTTCTATTTCTCCTAATTTACTTCTAATTTCGTCGAAAATTTGCTTTAATTTCGTTTAATGATTTTGCAAAAACTGTGATATTTAAGAAAAATCAAGTTTTCGCCCCAGGCTTTAGGATCTAACAAAGCGGTTTGCGCGTGCTGGAGGCGGAGGTGGAGCTGGAGGCGGTTCGGACGTGGATCGCCTAAAAAAATCCAGATTCATGTCGTAAACAAGACTGGACTCATTACTTTCGGTCCAGAAACCAGCACTTTTACCTCTCGACGATGCCATGCGGATTTTCACCAATATTCCTTCGTTAAACACCCAGCAGGGATTGGGGAAGTCGCAATCGGCCTTGGCGAAGTCCGTTGAACGGCTCTCTTCTGGGTTGCGGATCAACTCAGCTGCGGACGATGCCGCCGGACAGGCGATAGCCAATCGCATGGAGAGCAGGCTGCGTGGTGATAACCAGGCCCAACGAAACGTGGCCGACGCCATGAGCCTGGTTGCCACGACAGAAAGCGCAGTGAGTGATATCAACAGCATCCTGCAGCGCATGCGCGAGTTGGCTGTGCAGAAACGAAACGGTACGCTCAGCACCAGTGACCGAACTTCTATTCAGACGGAGATCGACCAACTGCACGATGAAATCAACCGCATCGGGCAAAATACAAATTTTGGTGCAACCAAGCTCATGGATGTGGGCAAACAAATAAGCGTGCAGGTCTCCAGTGCTGCGGATGGCTCGTTGCCTATTTCGCTTTGGCCAATGAACACCGACCTACTTGGCCTTGATTCCTTTACGCCGCCGCTTAGCGATCCATTGGATGAGATAACCATTGATAGTGGAGCCTACGCCGGCACCTGGAAAGTGGCATTTAAAGGGGTCACGGTCAGTGGCGTGGGCGATCTCTCGCCTGAAGAATCCGAGGCATACTACGGCTTGGCCCCAGGCTCAATCACCTTCCATCAAGTGCTTAACCTCGATGATGGTACGCCGCGCCCGAACGCGTACGCAGTGAAGGTAGGCTCGACGTACTATTATCGAGGCGCCGGAGCTGCGAACATGGATTTTGATCCCGATACGGGAACTGCATCGTTTCGCATCAACAACGCGTATCGTCAGGCCAACGTTCGCGATCCGGATACAGGTTTTATGCTGGATGCTCAAGTAATTGACAATGCCCAGCTTGGCTGGGACAAAGATGGCAATTTTGTCAACTATCTGGAATGGAATGGGAACTACGTCCTATCTACTGGCGCCAGGGATGAATATTTCTACCTGAGCGGCCCTCAAAAGAATACGATCGAACTCATGGAGCCGGACATTCTGGAACAGGTCGACCTGGCATTAAAGCAAGTCGACCAATATCGCACCTATCTGGGCGCCACACAAAACCGGCTTGAGTCCATAGCCGAGGGCTTGGCACAGGACACGGCAATCTTGGCGGCCGCTCAATCGCGCATCCAGGATACAGATTACGCGGCTGAAATCTCGAATATGACTCGCACGCAAATTTTACAGCAAGCTGGAAACGCAGTGCTAGCGCAGGCGAATCAGATTCCAATTGGCGTCTTATCGTTGCTGCAATAAATAAGGGCATAATGCAATTTGGATCAGAATATCCTTGCAGAATAGGCGCTCGCGCTGGAGGCGGCTTAAAAGTACACCATTAAGTATCTTTCTTGCCCTTAACAAGGGTCAGATTCGGTTTGGCGGGACCTGGGGCAGGAGAAATGGCTGGATCGAGATTACGCTCATGTGACGTAACCCATAAAGTGGCCATCTGGTCGCTTTATGGGTTTTTTCACGTTCGGCCATATTATGAGTTATTGCAATTTTGTGCCATATTAGAAAGTTCGGCGCTTCCTCATTGGGGCCTATTTCCCCTCGGCGGGATACGCGAAAGCTTTGGGTAGAAACGCAAACAGGCCGGCCGAATTCATCACTCGGCCGGCCTGTTATCAAAAAGCTGGGTAGGCTAGATTTTCTAGGTCAAGCCCATTTCCTGTTTGATATCTCGAAGCATTTCAAAGATGCTTTCGATTGACGACAATACGTTGTCAGGCACAATTTTCTGAATTTCTCTCATAGAAATCCCTTTGTCTTGCCTCACAATTTCATGGCACCGCCACTGCGGCGGTCGTAACCCCGAACATGCCAACGCTGGCCGTTGTCAGCAAAAGCGAACGGGACGATCTCCCGGGTAGTCAAGCCGCTTGATAGTGCTCGGTATGAAATCTCGACCGCCATCTTTCTGTGAACGGCCCGAGTCAATACGGACAGTATTTCAAGATCCAGATTAGTCGGCAGCATGGAGCCATCGCTTGCCAGCACGGAGCGCAGCCGCGACGGCTCGCCATCGCCGAAGCCTTGCGACAGCCAAGTCAGTACCCGCTCGGCGGGGAAGTCAAAAACGGGGCGAAACCACTCGCCGCGAATATAAACCTTGCCCTTGGTGTCGTAATCCAGATTCTGAGGGCCGAGCTCTTTGTAATGGCTCAAGTCGCGCCTCGCGGCTGCGGCCTGAATGCCAAACCGCTCCACCAGGTCCTGTCGACCGATTTCCCCAATAAACCGCAGGCGCAACTCGATGAATGCGAGTCGGTCACGCTGCGATTGAGTCATTTCTGAAAGTTGGACGCTTGCCACGGCCTATGCTTTGGCGGTTTGATAGATTTATTTACCACAGTATATGCGACTCAAAATCGCACATCAAGAAAATAAAAACACAACGAAGTCCATCGCTTTTTGATGATAAAAAGCAGTACAAGACGCAGGTGATGAGAAATAGCAGACAAAATTGTGATATTTTTTTACAATATAACAAGTTTAATAGCCCGCCTGAGCGTTGCCTGACCAAACGCGGAAATTCGCTTGTTCTGCACGTGTATGCCCGCATGTCTCTTGGCTGCATTCCATAGGGATATTTGCCGGACTAACCAAGAGAAAACATGACGCGCATCCGTCACCTTGAAATTCGTAATTTTCGCTCCATACAGACTTTCGATTGGACACCGTCCAATGGAATCAACTGTCTCATTGGTCCAGGTGACAGCGGCAAGTCGACCATTCTTGACGCTATCGACCTATGCCTTGGAGCGCGAAGGAGCACCTCTTTCGGCGACACGGATTTCTTTGGCCTGGACGTTAGTCGAACCATAGTGATCCAGGTGACGGTCGGCGCATTACCCGACGCGCTGAAGAATCTCGACGCCTACGGGGAGTTTCTCCGCGGATTCGACCTCCGCACTAGGCAGCTTGAAGACGAACCGCGCACAGGCATAGAAACGGTTTTGACGCTGAAGCTCGAAGTTAAGGGCGACCTAGATCCGAGTTGGACACTCCACTCCGACCGCGCCGCTCATGAGCAACTCGAACGGACTCTGGCTTGGAAAGATCGCAGTCTTCTAGCACCGGCCCGAATCGGCACCTACGCAAACGCGAACCTTTCCTGGACTAGGGGCTCGGTGTTGAACCGACTGACGGACGAGCGCGCGGACCTTGGTTCCGAACTCGCCGGCGCAGCACGTGCTGCCCGAACAACTTTTGGGGCGCAGGCAGGCACTCAACTATCCCAGACTCTTCAAGTGGTCACTCAGACAGCTACTGACTTGGGTGTAGCCATCGGCGCAAGTGCTCAAGCGCTACTTGATGCTCACTCAGTGTCGATTGGCGACGGTGCTATCGCGCTTCACAGCGAAGCAGGTATTCCTTTACGATCGTTGGGTACTGGCTCGGGGCGACTCCTTGTTGCGGGGCTGCAAAGAGCTGCAGCAGCGGCCGCCACTGTCGCCCTGGTGGACGAAGTCGAATACGGACTTGAGCCGCACCGGCTCATGCGACTACTTGACTCGCTCGGAGCGAAAGACTCCGCGCAACCGTTGCAAGTCTTTATGACAACCCATTCACCGGTGACGCTCAGAGAGCTCGCTGGCAACCAGATTTTCGTTGTGCGCCAGGAACCGGGCGGGATCCACACGGCCATATGCGCTGGTACGGACGACGGCATCCAAGGCACCTTGCGCAAGGCAGCGGAAGCCTTTCTATCTAAATCCGTTATTGTTTGCGAGGGCGCTAGCGAGGTCGGCTTCGCTCGCGGTATGGACCAGTGGTGGGTCCACTGTGGAGCGACTTCGTTCCTGGCCCATGGAGGATCGTATGTAGACGCAGGCGGAGGAAGCCCTGACCAATGCTTCATGCGAGGGGAAGCGTTTCTCAAACTGGGCTATCGCGTCCTCGTCTTCATCGATGCGGACAAGTCTGTTTCAACCGTCGGATTGGTCGAGAGATTCGTCGCCGCCGGTGGCCAATACCTCACATGGCGCTCCGGCTTGGCACTCGAGGACGAGCTATTCCGCCATTCATGCGATGACGCGGTGGAAGCGCTGCTAAATAAGGCGGAAGAAGTGGTTGGCCGAGAGCTTATGGCCCAGCATATCAAGTCGAAATCGAACGGGCAAGTCACCTTGGACCAAATAGAGACCGAAGGGCTGATTAGCGGCTACACACCTGCGAGCAGGGAATTGCTCGGACTTGCCGCCCGTAACAACAAGAACGGCTGGTTCAAATCAGTGAGCAGTTTTCAGGAGATCGCTAAAGATATCGTCGGTCCTCATATAGCGAACGCAGAACCGGGCTTCATCGAAATTACGAACCAACTCTGGAGGTGGATGAGTGCCGCAGCTTGAAATCGACATCTTTCAGGCTCGCCTAGGTTCAGTTACCGCTCCAGCCGGATGCGGCAAGACGCAGCTCATCGCGGATGCGCTGCGTCAGCACATCGACGACAAGCCGGTCTTGGTGCTAACGCATACCAACGCTGGAGTCGCCGCCCTACGCACCAGACTCCAGCATGGTGGCGTTCCCAGTTCAGCATACAGGGTGTCGACCATCGACGGCTTTGCAATGCGACTGGTGAGCAAGTTCCCGCTGCGTTCGAACATCGACGCACGCGTTCTCGAATTGGCCAATCCGAACGCTGACTACCCCGCTATTCGAGGTGCGGTGCAAGGTCTTTTACAAGCCGGACACATCAATGACCCCATAACATCGACATATTCTCGCTTGCTGGTTGACGAGTATCAGGACTGTAACAGTACGCAGCACGCCATCGTCTGTTCCATCGCGCAGACACTGCCCACGTGCGTCCTTGGTGACCCGATGCAGGCGATATTCGGTTTCCGCGACCCATTGGTTCACTGGGAGCATGAGGCTGAGGCTGCGTTCCCGCCCATTGGCGTACTACAGATCCCTTGGCGATGGCGACTCGCGGGCATGGACGCGCTGGGTGCCTGGTTGCTTCGAGTCCGAGAATCATTGCAGGCTGGCCAACCCGTGGATCTACGGGGGGCGCCAGCGGGAGTCCAGTGGGTTCAACTAACTCAAGGCATGGAGCTACAGCAACGACTGATGGCTGCCCGAATAGAAGCTCCAAACCAAGACGGCCGCGTTCTTGTCATTGGTGATTCTATAAATGTCAATGGTCGCCATCAACTCACTATGCAGACGCCGGGTGCCACTTCGGTAGAGGCTGTCGACCTGAAAGACCTCGTGACGTTCGCCCGCCAGCTCGATTTATCAAATCCCAACGCGCTACGACAAATAGCCGAATTCGCGACTTCATTGATGACAGGCGTTGGAGTCGCGCACTTGCTCACGAGGGTCGAAACAATACGAGGTGGCCGAGCCCGCACTCCTGCGTCGCCAGCAGAAGCTGCAGCTGTGGCGTTCATGGCGGCTCCCAGCCACACGATCTCAATCGATCTGCTTCAGTCTCTCGCGGACCAACCCGGAGCACGTGTCTATCGACCCGAAGTGCTGCGCTGTTGTATCTCAGCGCTGAGAGCGGCTGGAGGCAAGGATGGGTTCATTGGTGCGGCGATTCAGGCCCGCGAGCGAAATCGCCATCTAGCTCGGCCACTGGGCCGGCGCGCCGTTGGAAGTACGCTTCTTCTGAAAGGGTTGGAGGCCGATGTCGCGGTTATTCTTGAACCCGAGCGCATGACTGCCCAACATCTCTACGTGGCTCTCACGCGAGGCGCAAGACGAGTGGTGATCTGCTCGTCGACGCCGTTGCTAACGCCCATCAGGGGTCGTCGCTAGCTAATGCTCATCTAGAGTTCTACGAAAATTCGGCGCTGAATCAGAAGCGGAGATCCAAACCATGCAGAGTATTCCTCCCATCCAGGCCTATCCCAATGAGTTAGCCCGGGAAACCAAAGTTGGTCGATATATGGGTCTCGCTCAGTTTCTACAACTTATAGAAACAGGCACAGCGTACTTTCCGAGCGTTTTTTCATTGCGCGGTGCGGAGGGCAACAAAGGAGATCGTATGGAAGGAAAGCTAAACCCGAATGATCGGTGGTTGTTAGATGGAACTGCTGAGATTCTGGATTTGGCTATGAACGCCAATTGGCCATCAGTCAGTGGCGAGACGGAGCGGATTAAGAAAGCCGTTGATGAGGTTACGATAAAGCCCGTAAACACTCCATTCGGCCCGGTATACGCAGCAGATGATCTAGATCACGGCCAAATTTATGACAGAGTCAACCAATGGATTGACGTATGGTGTTGGCATCAATTCGACCATGAACACATTGGAATGTGGAGGCAGTATGGGCAGGGCGACGGGGCGGTTTGCATAGTCACAACCATTGATCTGTTGCAGGGAAGTCTCTCGCCTACGGAAGGCATCGACATAAAGGTATTGCCAGTCATCTATAGAGAGTGGTTGGGTTTGCCCACGGTTTCTGATGATCCGTACTGGATCGCCATTCAAAAATCCAGGGTCTACCGGGATGAACGGGAAGTCAGAGTGGTTGCAATTGATAAAAATTGCGATCCGACGGAAAACAGGGACGAAATGGGTCGATTGATACCTCTTGACGTAAAACGCCTATGTAATCGCGTTGTCGTCCATCCCGACTCCCCTGATTGGGTTTTCGACACCATCGATCGTGTGACTCAACGCTACCTCGGGCGGCACGCGGCACGAAGCGAAATTTACATGGAACGTAGACCGCTGTAGAAAGCCTCGCTCTTTGTCGTCGGGTGACATCGTCAGGACAATTTTTCGAACTTGGCCATCAGCCATTTCGGAATTTTTCTCTAAAGAAATCCCATTGCTTGATCATCTTGCCGTGCGGTTCGGCTCGCCCACGCTTTCACTTCGGCATCCCCTATACAGAGAAGAACACGGCATCACGCGAAGCGCGAGAGTCACTTGGCCCATGGCCGTACACCGTAGATCAGAACGAAAGAGACAATAAGCCTATGTTTTTAAATAGAAAAATTTCATGATGTGCGATTGGTCACTTTATGCGTTATTTCTGCACGATTGGCCACTTTATGCTTTATTTTAGGCCAAGTTATGCTTTACGGCACAGCTCACTCTCAACCTCTCTAATATAGTCCTCTGATTTGCGAAGGATAGCGTCATTCAATTCGATAATTGCATTGAGCAACTGTTCTCGAATGGCTGAGCGAGGTTTTTCGCCTCGTTTCGGTGCCCTTCTTGACCAGGAACTCTAGGGTCGCATTGTTTTTTGTGGCGATTCCATTCGGCGTGCACGGACACATCAGGTATCTTTCGATCCGAGCGCTTACAGGCCAGGCATATTCACTATTAACTCGAAATGACCTTTTTCACCAATCTGTTGGTCGTGTTATCCATTCTGTAGTGGACAATGCTGCCGTCGATGATTCGCCTCACGACATCACGCGCCGTGTCAAGGGGCACTGAAAACCACTCTCTGGGGCTATAAGTTTTCCCGTTCTTGCTCATAAGCGTCAAAGTCAGCCGTTGGTCATGTAAAAAGCCATGGATCAGGGTCTCGAATTTATTGGGGTTAAGGTTTCCCACATGTGATATCTGCGCAGAGCTGGGACGCTTCGGTTTCGTCGTCGATCAAGTAGAGCATTCTCTCCGCAAGCTAACCAATAAGAAACTTATTGAGACGACAGAGCGGGTCACCTTTGATGAAGGGCTTCAAGGACTAGTTGGAGATATGCCCATAGCGTTTCGCGCTACCACCATCGGCTCTTATCACTGTAATCGATGGGCTCCCACCTTTGCATACATGGACGCAATGCTGGTAGACACTCCCATTTTAGAGCCAAGCGTGAGACAAGAAATCGCTTGCAACATTGATTCGTTCGATATTTCAAAACGATTACGCCGAACCCTTTTGTTCGATGATTACCTGATGCGATGTTGGTCAGCGTTCGACGAGCACCCCGTTTATTTCGACTGGCCGACAGTGCGCATAAGCGGGGACAAGACTTTTCTATCAGTCCAGCGAGTGGTGGAGAAGCAAGAGAACAGATGAGTCTTGTAGCGTTGACAGTCTGCTTCGGGTCGTTTTCTGTCTGACAAGGCTGACTGTGTTTTTCGGATTAAGTCTGGGTCAGTACAGATCAACTGCAGGCAGATTCCTAAACTTTTCTCAAAACTTGCCGTTAATCAAGTATGAGAACTGTGCCTGCCCTACCTGACGAATTTGTACTTGGCCACCTGACGCGCCATCTCGCGGCCAATGCACTGCCCGTCCCTTCCGCTCTGCTTAAGAGCTTTAGGACTGGGGTTGATGGAGGATCTCATCATCACGCTCGAGGGGAGAGTCGCTACTACGAGCAGTTAGTGCGTGGCCTTGAAATGACTGAGCAAACGTACAAGCAGCGTCATACTCTGGTATTTCTTGCCAAACACACACAGCCTGGAGTTTATTCAGCCGACGAAGGCTTCCTGGCAGAGCCCTTTGTGTATCACCATATCCCTATGAATTTCATGGTAGACGATACAAAGCGTCCGACACTATGGAAGTTTTGCGCGACATGCCGCGTACTGGATCGGGCACGCTACGGCATTGCCTACTGGCACATAGTACATCAAGTGCCGGGCATTGATCTGTGTCCACTGCATGATGAGCCACTGCATGGCTGCACAGTCGAATCAATATTCCAGGATCCCACGCTTTCCAAGCCCGATGCATTGCAATGCATAATCCCAACGCCTGAGCTTATCGCCGCCAACAGAACCCCAGCGTTATCGCTGTATCGCGCAGTTGTTACTGAGCTCTTGGCGCGCCCCTTACCTGATGGCCAGTTAAGGCTAAAGCTGTTGGCATTGCGTCGGCATGGTTGGATGCAGTCGCCGTTGGATAGTCAAACCCTCCGTTTGCCGTCTTTGGGTGCCGTAATCAATCGACATGAAATCCCTGAGGTATGGATTGCGCACCATTTTCCGCCAATACGTAAGCAATGGGCACCAGACGGTGTGTTCGTAGATAAGGCATGGCGCGCCAAGTTTCTACAAACCTGTCACCACCGGACGAGTAAGGCACGCTCTGATCTCTGGACAAATGGGCTGGATTTGCTGCGAGCGTGCCTGACGATTCGAGATCTGGCCACGATTCAAGAGGTGCTATGGCCTGGTGTTGCGAGTGCGGCGCCTGACCAAGCAGCGCTCGAGCAACTGCCTTGTTAGCGGCAGTTTGTCAAGCTTCGAGGCGTACTGAAGAAGTGCCGGCACTTCTTGGCACAGCGCCTGATGCGTTAGTTGATTGCTACCATAGACGGTGCATAGCGTCAGGAGCGACCCCTGAACTTGCTGAACCAATAACGCGTCCCTATGCCGCCAGTCAACGCGTGAGCTGTGGTTGCTTGGCAGCTGGGCGGCGCTGTTCTCGCACAGCCATTGCCGGTCGTTACGATAAAGCCAGGCGTATATGGCCGGATCCAGTACGCGCAGTTGCTTGTTTCCATAGGTGGGGTGGCTTTTCATATTCCGCAGCCACTGTGTCCTGGCTTGCACGCGGGTGCGCTGCCACAGTGCTTCACGCCATTGCTCATGCAAATCCACTTCGGTTAGCAGAATACGTGTGATGGTTTGCACGGAAACCCTGTGCTGCCGCGCGACCCATTCTTTGGAGCGCCCCTGTCTTAGGCTTTTGATGATCGCGCTACGTAGTGCAGTGCGACGAACGCATACAGCAATGCCATCCTTGGCGGCCCAGCTTTGTACGGTGTGAACATCGACGCAGCAGGCACGCGCCACTTCAGAGGCGCTACGACCTTGAGTCACCAAATCTATGACCAATGCGTTAGCGCCTGTGGCATGTGACTGGCGTCGTGGCTTGGCCGCTGATTGGCGAGCGCTTGATTGGGTACGATCAGCGTCATAGGCAGACCAGAACGAGGGCCAGTCTCCAAATAACCAGTGGATAAATAAGAGGTGTCGAAGTGGGTGCCTGCTTACATGACCTGGATAAAGCACGCTTGACAGGTGATGGCCGCAATCCGTAGCAGTCGAGGGCAGTGATCCAAACTTGCCATGGGTGTTGAATCTGTCCAGAAAGTCCAGATATTGCTTGGCGATCTCGCAAATACGAAATGAGTGATTCCCTTTCATCAGGCCCAGTTCGTACAGCGCCTGGATATAAATCCGGTGCAGCCGGTCGTAATCGATATGGACGGCTTGTAGCTTATGGGCTGCTTCCAGTACGAGATGCCCAAAGTCTACCCAGTTCGCAACAGCGCCAGTCAGGTCGTTCTCAATCGGAATGCTCTCATCCATAGAAGGCAAGCACCACAAAAACCGACCTACTCCTAGCCGCTTAAACCGACATTCGAGTAGCAAGCGGCGGTGAATGGGGCAAACCCAAACCGCTGGTAGCTGGTGATCCAGATGCCAATAAGCCGTCCCAAAGGTTGCTTGATCGGCTCGTACGCACTGAGGACAGAGTTTTAGGGGGTGTTGCGCACCAAACCGACTGCTGGGTAGGCCTAGCACACTCTTGACAGATCCGGCGCGCTGGCCCGATACCTGCTTCATTACCTGCACTCGATCTTCAGGCGGGCGCCATGACAAATAGAATGGCAATAGCGTGTGTTCCAGACAGATCTGCCATGCTGTGGCACCGTACTGGCCATCCGTAACCTGTATGAAATGCTCCAGTCTGGCTGGAACATCGTGACTTGCGCCTTGCCGGCTATCGCCGAAGAGCCGAAGCGTTGTGATGCGCGAGAGCCGTGCCCCGGATAGGACATGTTCTCGGCTGCATAGGCTAAAGAGCGTCTCGCCCGGCAACCAACCTGATGTATGCAGGCATTCCCTGCTGGCGGCTGGCTGGAGGGGCGCGGCGTCCATGTGTCTAGCCTATCGCAGAGGGCCCACGCGGATACAGGTTTTTGCCACGCCGATGGTGCTCGGTCTCTAATAGCTCCTGAGCCGAAAGCGGTTTACGCTGAGCTCTTTTTCGCAAGGGCTCTGACGATGCCTGAACGGGCGTTGGCAGGACGGGCCTTTGTAGCTTGGCCTCTTTGCGCTCTTGCGGCGTCATCACTTCTTGCTGTACTTTATAGCGTAGCGCCTCATCCCTGGCCTGCTTTCTAATTGCTTGGAGCGTGGTGCTTTCGTCAGCCGGTAGCGGAAAGGGACATTCAAAGGGCTTAGTTTGTATCGATGGGTGTGGCATCAACATGGCTTTAACCTGTTTTCGATTGGCTGCAAAGGATAGCCCTTCGTATGCATTGGCGATATCCTCAATATGAACTTGCCGCCTGCCCTGGCGCCACACATTCTCGTAGGCTGCCGCCATCAACTTGATGGCTAGGCGTTTGAGCCCTGCGGTGAAGTGATAGATGGTTCCCGCCTCTTGTGCTAGGTCGATTTGTAGGCTTTTGCCCAAAATCAATTTGAACTGATTCAAATACGCTAGCCAATGATCACTGTCTGGTGAGCAAGGTGTAAGAATGAGCGGAGCAGTCAGTAGCCGCTGCTTATCCTGCTCTTGCCGACCTAGAAGCAACCGGCACAAACTGTAGTTGGCCACAAAAACGAGTGGCACGCCTATGTAAGCGAGTTGATAGAGCGTTTTGGTGATCAGCGTGCTGGCCGAGGCGCTCTGGGTCAGAAACTGCAGCTCATCCAACAGTATTAAAGGCACGCCATTTCGGTGAGCAGACTTTGCGCACACCCGGGACAGTTCGCTATTAGTGACCCGTCGCGATTCACCGTATTCTTGATCGACGAAGGGTCGCAGCATTGACGAGATGGAGGAGCGATCCCTTACCTCGATATGCCAGTGCCCGATCAAGTCAGCTTTGGGATGATCCGGCCCCAGGTCTAGCGGGGCATTGGCAGGCAGGATGCGTCGTAGCGCTGCGATGAGCGCGGTTTTGCCCACACCGGCGGGGCCTGTCAAACAGTGTGGTGCGACAAACTCGGATTCAAACTGCGCATAGGGACAGTACAAATCGGTCAGATAGGCCTGCCGATCTGCGTACCGGCGCCAGCAATGGGCCATGGCTTGCTCGATCAGGCGCATGAGTATGCGCACCTCGGCCGCCGAGGGTAGGTAGAAACTACCGAGCGCGCCTTCAACCGCTTTTTGAATGCCAAATAGAGGAATATTCTCAATTCTCTCGAGAGGCTGGCCGCTAACCGTTGCTCGACGGATGAGCTCGTCCTGATCTTGTAAGCCATCGAATCGCGCTAACCAAATGTTTTTCTCTTTAGGCATAATATGCCTCTCCTTCTAAAAGAGTCTGGGCGTCGCGTGCGTCTGCTCGGGCCAATTTTGCCTGAGAGCGGCGTGTTGAGACTCGCCTGGAAGCGCGCCATTTCTTGCCGGTTTCGTGTTCGTGGTGGGCGATCTGCTCAGCGGTAGCTGCATGACTATGAATACGTTGCTCAGCTTGCATTCGCTTTAACTGCGTGTCCTCTTGCAGTAATTCGTCATAACTGCGATCGAGCTGCTCCGGATCGTCGCGCAAGGGAAGCTGCGCTTTCACCTCAATGAGCATGCCGTCTATTTCCAACCATATGTAACGTAACGCAAATGGCAGAATGTAGGCAGATACCGTTTGTGAGCTGGCTGACCCAACTCGGTCCAAAAATCCGGTCTTTTGCAAGGCAGGCGAATTGAACAGTTGGTGCTTGATGTAAGCCCCACTGCGATTGATCCGAACGTCTATACGTTTGAGATAACGCCTGACTGCCTCATCAAATGACATGGATTGGGCATTGTTACGCCCTCGGCTATCCAAATAGTCCCACACCCCAAGCGGATTGGCCGTAACGTTGCTGCGAATCATGTCCGGGGTGAGCCGCGCGCTGGTATTGGCGCTTTGATTTTCCGCAAGCAGGCGCCGTATCTCCCGGCGTGCCATCTCAGAAGCCGATAGGTCACTGAGAAGCTTGGAGCCAGGCCCCTCAAGCTTGGTTCGGCGCCGCTGTGCTGATTCCACTAACGCCTTGCTTTGTCCGCTTCCAGACACGGTGACTTCACGTATCACCAGCCCAACAGGTGCAGTACCATCAGCGCCGGGTTCACGCTTAACACCGGGGCCGCGGTCTGTAATATAGTGAAGAGGCAGACCGATCGAGGGCCATTGATATTCCTCTATCTCTATGCCAAACAGACTGCAGAATTTCTTTTTGGAGATAGCGGCACTAAATAGCATGGCGTTATAGGCTTCGCTTTTCTCTTTTCCAAAGGCAAACCCAATACCAATACGCATGCCCGATGCGGTATCGACGCTACGCACCACACATAGGGGATTGAGCTGTGCGCCATCCACATAGCCTTTAGGGCAATCTGCGGTGTAGTACCCATCAGCTTCGACCTTCTCGTATAGATTGCTTACCGCGCGGGCGAAGGCGCCTTGGTGCTGAGCGTATTGCCGGCGATAACGTGCATCTCCATAGAGGGACTGTTGCACTTGTCTGATGCCGATGTGCTTGTGCACGCAGTATCGATACTGATCGTACGAGGGTATGGCGATTGTGCCTGATGAAATGAGTCGTTTTCTACCGCGCTCATCTGTGGTCACTAGCGCTTCGAAATCCTGCACCATGGCTTCTCGATAGATACTGACAAAGCGATGTCCAGGTTGGGCGCGTTTGGTATAGCTGCGGATGATACGCTGCGTTAGCGCTTCGGTCAGACGAGTACCGGCTTGCGTCCCAGCGACCTGAGAGGGTCGACCGAACTTCTTGCCTTCAGTACGCTTTAGCCGATCCCACTGTCCGTTATGAAAGAAGGTCGGCATCAGGGACCAAATGTTTCTACCAAAACATAGGTATGTGAAAAACCAGGTACGCAGCCGTTGGCTGTTTTTACCGTTATTTTCCGCATATTTGTTGATCTCTCGCTCTGGAGAGGGGGAATTCAGTATGTCTGCTTCGCGGGCCAATAGTGGAGCAATCGCTAAGAGCCGCTCCTGAACGCGTTCGCGATGTGAACGCTTTGCATTTAGACGATGCATGTCGACCGTCTCGAAGTTAAATCCTTCGAATCCAGCTAAGTGCGGAGGCAAGCCCGTTGCTTTAGTAGGCATAATGAGCTTTTCTTGCAAGCCATGTTCAAACGTATCGCGATCAACCATGACCAGCTGAGCTAACAGTCTGGGGGCAGGCGTAAAGGTCAATAACAGGACCTGATGAGTGAGTCGGCTGCTGCGCAATAGATAGTAGCTGATTCCCTTTTCCAGAATCTCGTAGCCATCGGGCGCAATAAGCGGTGTACCAACCTGCATCGCTTACCTCTCAAACCAAGCAGAAAAATCAGCCAGCACGTCGGTGCGTTCTAGCCGCAAGGGCCGATCAGGCAAGATGGGTTGATACAGGTCTACGCGAAGCTGCCGCTGCCAAATCGCCTGGTACAGCACCGCTAGACACTGCTGACGGGTAGAATTGGTTTGGTGCATGAGCGCCTCTAGCCTGGATAATACGGTCTGGCGGTTCTGCAACAGCTGCTTATAATCTTGTAGCAGGTAATCGAAAACCTCGTCAGACACGGGATCCGCTTGTGTCTGCCATCCAATGAGTGCAGTCAAATTGGCCGCAAGTTGCGGATCGATCTCGTTGGCGGCCACTTGTACCGTGGGAATGCCCGCATCGGCGAAGTAAATTTCTTCAATTTGGTGGCGCAGTTGGGCATTGGCCTGTGTTTGCTCAATGCGAAGCGGATTTTGTAAGCGATGCGGCGAGACAGAAAACGCGCGCCGATCACTCTTTACGGTCCAGTTCACACAATAGGGGCCATGCTTATCGCGTAAAAAGAGTAGTAAATCCCCTAAATAAGGAAAAGCGGCCCGTCTAGCTTCAATGTGTCCCTCTGGGTCTTGCTCCTCGATCCAAACGGTAGGATGTTTGGATAAGGCATTCAGGCGCTGGGCAACATTGATCGTGCCCTTAATCTCAGACAGGCGAAGGCGCGCGGCGTAAGGGTGTCCCGTTAGCGGGTGCTCTGTCGGAAATGGCGAGAGCATGTGCTGCTCACGCAGATCAAATAGTGCGGGATGATAGAGCGCCAATTGACATGGCACACGCTCGGCAAGCGAGAGCAAATGCACTTCTCTTCCCAACTTACTTGAGTAGACTGTTGAGGGTCGACTAATTGCTGGCGCCTCATCTCGTGTCGCGCGCATGGCTGGTTCGTAGTGCGGCCCCCACCCAGGGCGCAGTTGGCGGCGCTCAATGAGCTGAAGGCGCGCTTCACTTATGAGAGGATTGCGAGCCATCAGCATCTCCCCCAGCTTGTCAGTGGGCAGATAAGTTGGGCTTGCCGAACGCGATTGGGCTCCAGTTCCTGTTGCTTAAAGAGCGGATTAACCAGGTGAGGCGAGCCATATAGATGGCTGGCGGTTGTCATAAAAAACACTAAGTAAAAAGGTCACGATTGATGTATTAGGCGCATTATGTTGGTAGGGAAGATCCATTGTCAAAGCGAAACGACCCATATTCATGAAATTTTTTATGAAAAGGGATCAACGTTGATTTGAAATCAATTCAAATCAATTCGAATGGACTTGTTTGTGCTACTTGTCGCTCAAATATGGCTATCCAGTCCAAATCTCTGCGATTTGAATGCAAACTGGTGTATGCCTGAAAAGAAGGCCATGACAATAATATTGATGAAGAAGGCGGCCTAAAGCAATTTGAAAATAATCATCAAGTTGCTAGAATTCATTATATTTATTTTATATAAATTTTTATCTTTTAATTCTATTTAGTAATAATGGTTTTGTGTTTACGAAAGGCTATTTCTACACCAGTCTACTTGGACGTAGCTATATAATTCGATCTTAAACTGGCTCTAATCTGATGTTGAACTGGCATATAAATTAATCAATATTTAAATGGGTTCGGGATTTGTAGAATGATTGGTTTCGGCGATTTCTAAACTCCTTTTCCTCTTTTCCTGTTAGCTAGGCAATTCATCATCAAAATGTCCTTGTCGAACAGGTGATTTAATCTAAGGTTTGCCGCCGGGGAGCTCTCTTTCTCGGGAGAAATTTCTCAATATCAGATATCTTTTGGCCATTCGTCTAAAGAAATCCTATCAAATGCCGTAAACAAGACTATAGCCATCAACTCGGATTCAGGAAGCAATGCCTTCTGTCCCAACATATCATGCGAATCTTTACCAATATTCCTTCGCTGCAGACCCGACAAGGATTGGGGACGTTGCAATCGACGCTGGCAAAGTCAATTGAGAGGTTATCGTCCGGGTTGCGAATCAATTCGGCTGCTGATGATGCAGCCGGTCAAGGCATCGCTAATCGGATGGAGTCGAAGATTCGTGGGAAAGCGCAGGCGATGCGCAACGTTTCTGATGCGCAATCTATGCTGGCCACCCTGGATTCAGGAATCGGGGACATTGAGAGCCTGATTCAACGTATCAGGGAGCTGGCGGTTAAAAAAGCGAGCGATACAAATACCATTTCAGATCGCGTATCCATTCAGGCTGAGATTGATGCCTCGCGTGCGGAAATTGATCGGCTTGCCGCAAACTTGAATTTCAATGGGATCAATATTGGTTCACAAGGAAAATTCAGCTTTCAAATCGGAGAGTCAGAGGTTGATAGCCTCTCTTTTAATACCAAACCGATTACTTCGGCCACCATTGGATTGATATCCAACGCACTACCGAATATTAATGAGCCAGCTTCTGAAATCATTATTCCTGACGACGGAAGATCGCGCCAGCCTGGAACGTATGCCGTGACGGATGAGACGTTCAATGTGAGCTTCTTTTCCGTACCTGGCTCCAAGCCTAGCGAGTACATCACGCTTGCCGGCCGGGCCGAAATCGCAAACTACTTCGGTGTCCCGGTCGACAGCGTGCAGATGGTACGAGATTTATCGGCTGGGCAGCCTGTTTATCTCATGCAAATTGGCGAGACATACTATTACAACAACTTTGTGGACGCGACATCGACGACACAGAGCGCCACCTCTTGGATCAATGACGATGGATCGGCGTCCGCGCGGATCCGATTCGGTTTTAATAAATATTACTGGGTAGAAGGCGGAGACCAGACCGAAATCGATGTCACCAGTGCCCCCGCCATGGGCATCGACACCAACGGAAATGTAGTGCGCTATATCGAGTACAACGATAAGAAGTACCAATACGCATCAGCCACATCACCACTTCGAGTGTTTCCCAGTGGTGAAGTTGAATTGGCCGCGGTTAATTGGATAGAAAAGTCAGACAACGCATTGCAGTTCACGAATGATTATCGTGCCTATTTGGGCGCCATGATGAATCGCCTCGACAGTATCAAAAACGGATTGTCAGGCAGCAACATGGCATTGCAAGCCGCCCAGTCACGCATCCAGGATACAGATTACGCGGCTGAGATCTCGAATATGACTCGTACGCAAATTTTACAGCAAGCTGGAAACGCAGTGCTAGCGCAGGCGAATCAGATTCCTATTGGCGTCTTGTCGTTGCTGCAATAAATAAGGGCATTATTCAATTTTTGATCAGAATATCCTTGCAGAACAACCTTCAAACATTCATACGTGTGATAGTCATTAATCATACACTGAATGAAGGACCTGTATTGATGTGAACACCCCCCATAAACAGTACTGGGGCTCAACGTCAATAGCGATTTTAAGCAGAACAAGTCAACTATCCAGAACTAAAACCTGAGGCCTCGGCCGTTAGTTCGACGTTAGCTGACCCAGGTTCTTGCATCCTCCACATCAACAACATGGAGGTGTTTTTCATCTTGGTGTGCATAGGCTCCCCCATCGATAAATAGATGTGATCGGTGCATCACCAGCATCTTGAGTGGCGTATGGCCAACAAAAGTGAGTGCGTGATTTGGCTCCCAGGGCTGGTGGCTCATGATGAGTGTGCCATGTGGAGTGCGCCGCTCAGCCCATGTCTCGGAGGTGACCTGACGGATGAGTCTTCGGCTCCAGGTCAGCTCGGCAGCAACTTGTCCTGTCGGATCAGAGCTGATGGCATCTAACGACACCATCAGCTCTGCATGCGCAACATGAAAGCTTGCCTGTTCTTGGCCAACGGTGATTACATATGGCAACGCCAGCACTCGGGGCAGCAGATCGTTTTCGAGCTCATCGCGCTCTTCGGGTGTAATCGTTGTGAGCCAGTCACCGCCGTTATGGAAAATGCTGTCCGGACGATGGCAGACCGTGTCGCGCAGATAAAAGTAGCTAAGCAGCATATCCTCATGATTGCCGGCTACGGCGTAGAACCAAGGCTCACGTAGTAGCCGCAGGCAGCCCAGCGAATCGGGACCGCGATCAGCCAGATCGCCCACTGAGAATAGTCGGTCCTGATCGGGGTTGAACCCAATGCCCACGAGCTTACTCCGCAGCAACTGCAGACACCCGTGTAGATCCCCGACGACAAAATCGCGACCGAGCGTATTGGCTGGTAGTCGCTGGTGCATATCTGACATGGTTATGCTCCTTCAATACGGTTTATGTAAGGGTGATCGATTCGCGTTGCGACCGACCGTGGCCCTAATGCCGGGTAAAAAGTGCTTGATGCTCAGCGGCGCCCAAGATGTCTAGCACCGCATGGCGCATCTGACGCGGTGCAATACCGACGAGGGACCGCCGCTGCTCGGGTGGGAGGGTCAAGGCGCCCACGGGCAGGCTCCAACTGCGCTCAATGTCTGCCAGCACGCCACTGACAATGGCCTCGGCGTGCTCAGACCTGGGAGCCGGAAAGTACACCAGACGAAAGCGTGAGCGCAGCGGTGCCGATATGCTGGCCAGCGAGTTGGCTGTCCCCAGATATAGGCAATGCGATACGTCGCACTCCGCCATCAGAAAGACATCCTGGTAGCGCCGGGCATTGACTGGCTCGAGCAGATCCAGCAATGCTTGCTGAGCATGGCCGCCGTTTGAACTGGTTTCTCCAGCCTTATCGACCTCATCGAGGATGAAGAACGGGTTGGCGAGTCGGTTTTGCGCGATGAACTCCACAATCCTTGACGGCCGGTTGCTGGCCCAACCGCGGGTGATGCCCTTGAACAACTTAGCATCACCCATGCCGGCCATGTTGATGACGGTATTGGGTATGCCCAGTAGTTCACTTAATCTCTGGCAAAATCGCGTCTTGCCCGAGCCGGGCGGCCCCACCAGTAAGGTCGGTGCAATGCCTAAGGCCAGAACCCCGTGACGTGAACGCGCAAACATGTCGCTCAGTATCGTTGTAATCGCCAGCTCGGCCCAAGGCGTCTCGCGTTGCAGCACGCACTTTATCTCCTGTAGTGCTGCCTCGGTCGGTATGGCGGCCAGTGCAATCGGTTTACGCAATTCTTCATAGCTCTTTAAGATAGAGGCATCACTGCGATCACTTGAAGGTGGAATTTCACCTTTAATCACTTGAACCTGAAGCGTACTGGCGGACGCCACCTCGGCGCGAGGCGTGCGTTTGGTCGTCCTATCCCCTTGACTTATTTCTTCCGCCTTGAGGGCTAGTTGCACGGCAAGAAATTGCTCTATACGATCCGCCTGATTTCCCAGCGGATCGACTTGCGCCTTTGTCAAGGCCTGCACAAGTGCCTTCCAAAGTGGGCCAAGCCAGCTCAGTGCTCGCGTTCTGTTTGGGAATCTTCTGCCTACAGTCGGAGTCCAATCCCTTGGTATCTCAATAGAGAGAAACCCAAGAATGCAGGTAAAGGCCGCCTCAAAGGTGTGCGCATCCCAGTCGACAAAGCCCAGTTCTGCATGGCATAGCGTCAAGCACACACCCCGATACCAGGCGTCGTAGGCATGTCGATCGACCACTTTATTGGCTACAGGCTCACCGGTTAGGATATCCGTGAAGACCAGTAATCCCATTGGTTCAGGATCCATGTGCATACCGATGAGTCTATCGGCCAGGTACAGTGAGGCAAGCGCCTGTGCTGCTTGTACGTTGCCCAACCCCAAGGCCAGTTCGTACCACTCCTTAGCCCGAATCAGGTCGTCTGGAGTGAGTGCCCGGGCATTATGCGATCGCGCAGCCACGTGGTCAGCCAGTTCCTTGGCGACCTGCGCGCGCATTGCATTCTCGGTGGATTTATCTAGTACCAGCTTGAGCTGCTCTTTAAGGTACCAGAGCCTGGACGGTGTCGCGTCATCGTCCAGTGCATACACCAGCATGAAGAAGTCATCGTCAAAGAAGCTATCTAATGCTTCGGGCGGTTCAAAGGCACCGTTGAAATCGCAGGTTATGGTATCCGGGACCACATCGTCCTCAGGTGTGTCCGTAATGTTTGTTTTTTTCATGTCCGTATCCTCAGTCCTCTTACAGCGTGCTGGCGCAGCGTGGACACAATGTCACGAGATAGCCGCTGGAGTAGCGTTTTGCGCCCATCGCACCGCAGCGCTCGCAGCATTCGTGGCTTACCAATATGGCTTGCTCGACTGCCTTTCGGATCGCCTGCTTGATGTTTTCTGGTGCGCCGTGAGTCTCGTAGTAAAAACGCAGACCACCAAACTTCTCCTTGACCTGGTGCAGATGGAACCTGGCGGAGGGGGCCTGGCGCAAGAGCGCATCGATACGCGCGCACAAGACTGTCACGAGGTGCGTCCAGCCAGCGCCAATCTGTAGCCCCCAAGGTAGGGGCTCGTTCATAAACAGCCTGGGGTAACGGATGGGTAGCGCATCCAGACCTGAGCGATCCGCCGAGTCGACAATGTGGGGCTCGGCAAGCGCCCTGACAAATGCATCCCAGGTTGCATCGCGCTCAACCATTTGGGAAGCTTGCCTGTCTCCTGTCTCATGATTGGGACGAGGATTTTGCTGCGCATCGATAGAGTTAGATTTTTTGTTCATGGCACGTTTCTCCTATGAAAAAGGACAGTAACGGGTGCTGCAAGGTTGTAGGTTCATTGCGGAGTTGCCCAAAAAGGACTAAGCCCCGCACAATGGCGGGGCTTAGTGACAGTGCCGAAGGGGCCGTCTCTAGGACCCATCATTCGTACCCGCTGAAGACAGAAGCAGCCGACGCGTAGCGTGCGGCATAGGTTGTAGGTTCGTTGCGGAGTTGCTCAAAAAGGACCAAGCCCCGCACAATGGCGGGGCTGAGCAATACGACCGAATCGTTAAATTTGTTTGGTGCATGTTCCTTCATCCGAGGAATTGGGCGCGCTCGCAATGACCAATGGCTTGGTACATAGCGTTGAAGGAAAATAGATAGTTCCCTCGAGCGTATGCGCATAGCCTATCAAAAAATATGGCATTTGATCAACAACTAAATTACAAAAGCAATAACTTTTACATTGAACCGCAATGAACCTACCACTTTGCAGGTGGGCTCATCTCTATAATTGTCGAGTTTCATAATTAATAAAAATTCAATCTAGTCATTAGTAAAAACCTGTAGCGATACATATTGGCAGCGTGGCTCCCGTTTTTGTACGGAGTCTGTTTTTTTTGGAAGTGGTAGTTCAGGATGCTTGTTATAGACAAACATGTCAGATTTTATATTTATTGCTAATTGAATTTTATAATTGTTGCAAATGGTCGGACTGTGTTCAGTGTGTAAATAGATAGATAAAGGACGGTTGAGTATGAAAAGAAAGCGTGTCGGAATTATTTTTGGAGGAAAATCAGCTGAGCATGAAGTTTCACTTCAATCCGCCAAAAATATACTTGAAGCAATCGATAAAGCAAAGTTTGACGTAACGCTCATTGGCATTGATAAAAATGGTGGATGGCACGTTAATGAGACATCGAATTTTTTATTAAACGCAGAAAACCCCGAGCTTATCGCTCTGAATAGGTCTGGAAGGCATGTGGCACTTTTCCCGGGACAACAGTTAAATCAATTGAGTGAAGCAGACGAAAACCAAGAGTTTTCACAACTGGATGTTATTTTTCCGGTCGTTCACGGCACACTTGGCGAAGATGGCTCTTTACAGGGGATGATGCGTATCGCTAATCTTCCATTTGTCGGTTCCAGTGTACTTAGCTCCGCCATATGTATGGATAAAGACGTATCCAAACGATTGCTTCGCGCCGCCGGACTTAATGTTGCTTCCTATATAAGCCTGAAAAAACATAATCGAAAAAATTTAGACTTTCAGTCTGTATGTGAACAGCTTGGTTTACCATTATTTATTAAGCCGGCTAACCTTGGCTCGTCAGTGGGAGTGAGTAAAGTTCTAACGCAGGAAGAGTTTGAAATAGCCCTATCTACCGCCTTCGCTTTTGACAATAAGATTTTGATAGAACAGTCTATTGATGGTAGAGAAATTGAGTGTGCCGTGCTTGGTAATGAGCGTCCTGAAGCCAGCCTGTGCGGTGAAATCGTAACCAGCAACAGCTTTTATTCCTATGAAACCAAGTACATAAATTCCGAAGGCGCAAATATTGTAGTTCCCGCTCAGCTGAGCGAGGCGACTAGTAATCATATACGTAAGACAGCCTTGAAAGCGTTTGAAGTACTGGAATGCTCTGGGATGGCGAGGGTCGATTTCTTTTTAACCAGTGACGGGAAATTAATTGTAAATGAAATTAATACGCTGCCCGGGTTTACCAACATAAGTATGTATCCTAAGCTCTGGGAAGCCACGGGATTAAGCTACAGTGATTTGATTACACGCCTAATTGAACTGGCGATTGAACACCATCATAGTGAACTTCTACTACAAAGCTCAACCTCTCGAGTTTGATACTCGAATAATTCATTGAAGTAGACATCGTGGTATATCCATAAATCGCGCCTCAAATTCCTAAATTTTTGATTCGAGACTGGCTTCTACTCTTTTGCAGTACGCTAAAACCTCAGACATTTCTCGCACTTTCGCCTTAAGCATTTTTCCTGTTGCCCCCAACGGAATGGATTTAACAAACACGACATCGTCCGGTATTTGCCACTTGGCAACCTTGCCTTCAAAAAACTGCAACAATTGATTGCGGTCCAACGTCGCCTCTGGTTTTCCTACCACCACGACGATCGGCCGCTCATCCCATTTCGGGTGCTTAACCGCGATACATGCCGCCGACTGGACGGACGGATGTGCCATGGCAATGTTCTCGATTTCGATCGAGCTTATCCACTCTCCACCCGATTTAATTACATCCTTGCTGCGATCGGTAATCTGCAAATACCCGTCGGCATCAATTGTGGCAACGTCGCCTGTAGGGAACCAGCCATCCACTAATGGTGATTGATCCTCAGCCTCAAAGTATTCCCGAATCACCCACGACCCTTTAACATACAGATCGCCGAACGTTTTGCCGTCCCATTGTAGTTCGCATCCGTCGTCATCCACAATCTTGAAATCGACACCAAATAGCGCCCTTCCCTGCTTGCATCTGAGCTTGACTTGCTCATTGGTCGCTCGCATTAATGTTTTATTTTTCGGTGTGCAGAGCGAGCCCAGAGGGCTTGTTTCAGTCATTCCCCAAGCATGAATAACTTCCACCCCGTGCTGTTCATAGAAAGTATCTATCATGGCTGGTGGACAAGCGGCGCCCCCAATGACTGTTCGCTTAAGTGAAGAGAAACGTAAGCCTTCGCGTTCTAGGTGATTCAAAAGCAATTGCCACACAGTCGGTACGCCCGCAGCGAACGTCACAGCCTCCTGCTCCATCAATTGGTATACAGATTGCCCATCAAGAGCATTACCTGGGAATACCAGCTTGCTACCGGTCAGTGCTGCCGTGTAAGGCAGACCCCAGGCGTTGACGTGAAACATGGGCACGACGGGCAGCACCGAGTCGCGGGCAGACAATGCCATCGAATCGGGTAACGCTGCACCATAGGCGTGAAGCAGCGTCGAGCGATGGCTGTACATAACCGCCTTCGGGTTTCCAGTGGTGCCACTGGTGTAGCACAGACTGGAGGCTGCATTTTCATCAAACTGTGGCCAGTGATAGGAGGCGGACTGATTTCCGATCCAATCTTCATAGCTGATTAAACCCTCTATGGTGCAGTCGGCGGGCAACTGGTTACGATCACACAGGGCCACGTAATGGCGGACGGTTTTACATTTTTCGTAGATCGCGTGGACTAACGGCAGAAAGGTCAAATCAAAACAAAGCACCTGATCGCTGGCGTGATTGACGATCCACGTTATCTGGTCTGGATGCAGCCGCGGGTTAATGGTATGCAACACCCTTCCAGATCCGCTGACACCGAAGTAAAGCTCCAGATGGCGGTAGCCATTCCAGGCGAGTGTGGCCACACGTGCGGACAGCGGCAGTTGCCAGGCATTTAGCGCCTCGGCTACCTGACGGGCACGACGAGAAGCATCACGCCAATGGTAGCGGTGTATATCGCCCTCAATCCGACGCGACACGATTTCGCTGTCACCGTGGTGCCGCTCTGCATGGTCGAGCAAAGATGAAATCAGCAAAGGAGACTGCTGCATCAAGCCCATCTGTAGTGAGTCTTTCATAAGTTTCCTCAATTCGACTTGCTAAGGCCACTTTCACGCACGATAGTACGCCAACGAACAAATTCTTCGTTCACAAATTGCTGCGCTGATTGCACTGAACCTGTCATAGGCAGATCCCCGGCTGCCAACACCTGCTTGATGATGGATGGCTGGGCCAACGCCTTCTGAACTTCCGTATTTAGACGCTCGACTATTTCTGGCGGTGTTCCTACCGGTGCCATTAAGACCTTCCATTCGTTGTAATCGAATTTGTCGTAACCTAACTCCTCTAATGTAGGTACATCGGGAAGCAATGGGAGGCGCTTGGCCGATGATACGGCGAGCGCGCGCAGACGACCGCTTTGCACCAACGGCAGCGCACCAGGCGGGGTTGCAAACATGGTATCCACGGTACCACCTACAACATCCTGAAGCGCGGGGCCAGAGCCTCTGTATGGCACTTCGATAAAGTCTGATCCAACTTCGTGACCAAACATTTTCCCAACTAATTGCCCTACGGTACCTAAGCCAGCGGTCGCCAGTGTCAACCTCTTCGACTTGTGCTCGGCCTGTAAGTCAGCTACAGTTTGATACGGCGAATTTGAACGCACTACTAGAACGACAGGCTGATTCGCTATCGTGGCCACAGCGGTAAAATCTTTCATGGCGTCGTAGGACAGTTTTCGAAAAAGCTCTGGATTGATCGCCATAGTCGCAGTCTGAGCCATGCTTAATGTGTAGCCATCGGGTTTCGCTCGGGCAACGGTGTCCGTTCCGATAGTACCGCCAGCACCGGGTTTGTTTTCGACAATCACCGTCCATGTCGTATTGCTGGAGATCGCCTTACCAAGAACACGGGCCATATGATCGGTGCCTCCCCCCGGCGGAGCGGCGACAACAATCCGTATAGGCTGTTGCGGGAAATCGGATTGTGAATAGGCATAACTACTTACTGCGATCAAAAACGAAGCAGCAAGCGTTTTCGCAAAGTGGCGATACTTCATTGTTTTGTCTCCTACAAATTTGTTTTCAGCCAAATCCATGGCCGCTGTTGTTGGTCAACCTTTTGAAAAGCGTCGATTTGTGTTTTACGACGAAGCGTCAAGCCGATAGCATCCAGTCCAGACAGCATCATAGTTCGCTCATTTTCAGGAACATTCAATGGCCAACTTATGCCATCGCACATCTGTACTACTTGACGACAAAGATCCACTGTTAATGTCACGCCGCCTGTCTCGGCTTGCATGGCCAAATCCTGTATAACGTCACGAGGCAAGATCACCGGTAAAAGCCCATTACGATAGCAATTGTTCTGAAAAATGGAACCAAAACTGGGCGCCAGTACAGCTCGAATGCCAAATTGTCTTAGTGCCCAAGCGGCTTGCTCGCGCGACGAACCGCTGCCGAAGTTAGCGCCGGCAAGAAGAAAGCTAGCCTGTCGAAACGGCGGCTTGTTCAGTACAAAGTCGGGATTTTCCACGCGCGAACCATCATCGCTCGGTAAATAGCGCCAGGAGGCAAATAGTTTTTCACCATAGCCATCCTTGCCTGGAGTAGTCATTTCACGCGACGGAATGATCAAATCCGTATCAATATTGTCCCGCAGCAATGGTGCAGCCACGCCTTTGATTTTTATAAACTTTTCCATTAAAAGATTCTCACGACAGTAGAGGCCGGGGATCCGCAATGCAGCCGGCCAAAGCAGAGGCGGCGACCGTTGCCGGACTGGCCAGGTGCGTTCGCACGCCGGGTCCTTGTCGTCCTTCAAAATTGCGATTAGTACTAGAAATGACACGACGAGCTTTTCGGCCAGGGCTATCGAAATTGTCTCCGCCTACGTAAAAGCAGAGAGAGCAGCCACTCTCGCGCCATTCGAAACCGGCGTCATGAAATATTCGGTCCAGACCCTCATCTTCAGCCGCCTGTTTCACCGCAGTGGAGCCTGGCACGACAATGGCCTTCACTTGTGTAGCCACTTTTCGTCCCTTGATCACGGCGGCGGCAGCTCGTAAATCAGATAGCCGACTATTGGTGCAAGAACCAATAAAGGCAGCATCGATGGGTAAGCCAGCCAATGCCTGTCCCGGACGAAGGTCCATATACTGCAATGCTGGTTCTGTTGACTCCAAACCAACTGGCACTGTCTCTGTAACTCCAACCACTTGCCCCGGGTTAGTGCCCCAACTCACCTGCGGTGCAAGATGCGTACAATTAACTACAAGTGAACGGTCCCAAGTCGCATCAGTGTCTGACGCCAGATCGCGCCAATGCGCCACCGCAGCATTCCAGTGATCTTTGGTAGGCGCATATGGCCTATTGCGTAGCCATTCGAACGTGGTCTCGTCGGGTGCGACCATACCGGTCCATGCGCCAAACTCCACAGCCATGTTGCAAAGCGTTGAACGTGCCTCGACATTGAGCGAGCGTACAGCACTGCCACAAAACTCTATTGCGTGTCCCGCACCACCATTGGCGCCGTATTGACCGATCATTGCCAAAGCCATATCCTTTGCCGTGACACCGGGTGCAAGGCGACCGGTGAACTCAACGCGCATCGTACGCGGTCGGGTACACATGAGTGTTTGAGTCGCGGCGGCATGCTCCCCCTGTGTCGTCCCGATGCCCCAAGCGAGAGCACCAATCCCACCGAGCGTACAGGTATGGCTATCGCAGCAGACCAGAGTCGAGCCAGGTAATGCTATGCCTTGTTCTGCCGACACCACGTGCGATATGCCTTGCCGCGGATCGCTAATATCGAACAACGTAATGCGAAACGTCTTTGCTCCAGATCGAAATCCCTGAATGAAGGCGCGACCGCCCTTGAATAACGTCTCATCCCCACGGCCGGCATGGGTATCGATAATATGATCCATCGTGCCAAATACCATGGACGGGTGTGCGACGGTTCGACCCGCGTCCTTAAGCGCACCGAATACAGCGGGTCCTGCCCGATCATGTAACATTATTCGGTCTACTTGGAGAAGACTTTGTCCATCATCGACCTGCACAATCTCGTGTTGATCCCAGATTTTTTGAATAATGTTGCGCGCTTTAGGCATCTTCTTGCTCCAACAATTGGCCCAAATAGCGCCCCTCAAGTTCAAATACCTGTTCGAAACCGGCCAGGTGTTTCAATGTGTCGAACCCAGCAAGTACGGCACCAGGACCGCCTGCATACCCATTGTTCAGCATCGCAGATAGCGCATTCTGCATTCCCTGGATAGCAGCCATCAACAATGTCCCAGGCAAACTTACGCGCGCAATTCCCATCGCTTGCATCTCGGCGAACGTAAAATCCGCAGGCGATTTCCCTCCCTCAACCACGTTAATGGCTACCGGCCCCCGAATACGTTTAACCGCTTGCTGGGCGAGTGTTTTATCCGTCAGACCATCTATGAATAGCATCGTCGCTCCGGCATCCAAATATGCATTGCCCCGAATGACCACTTCTTCAATGCCACCTACAGCCAAGGCGTCGGTACGGGCATTGATGACAAAATCGTCGTCCCGCCGTGCCTCGGCGCAAGCCCGTATTTTTGCTACAGCGTCTTCAATTGGAATTATCTGTTTGCCATCAAGGTGTCCACAGCGTTTGGGGAGCACCTGGTCTTCAATATTGATACCCGCACATCCGGCCTGCTCAAATGCTTGGACCGTATACCACGCGTTCACCGCATTGCCAAAACCCGTGTCTCCGTCCGCCATCACTGGGATATCAACGGCATCAACAATAAGTCTTGACGCGGCAACCATATCCGACATGGCCATAAAACTGTAATCAGGTAGCCCGAGGCGCGACATCGACATGCCAAAGCCAGAACATTGAATAGCAGGAAAACCTGCTGCAGCAATTACCTTGGCAGAAATCGGATCGAATGCCCCTGGCATAATGAGCAATTCAGGCGCATGAATTAGCTGATTTAACAAAGTGGTCTTTTTCATGAGACGGATTCCTCAGCAAAGTCTCGCAATTGAAACTCCCGTTGGTGGCCAGACGGATTGGCGTTGCGCCCAGGATCAGGTGGCAGTTCGACCTTAAAGTGACGTTTCAATACATCCGAAATCAGGTCGTAGCAGGATCCCATACGCACGACCGTCAGGTCAGTGAAATTTATAATCGTTGAGGAGCGCTGGTATAAGTGATAACGACGCAGCCCATAGTCTATTTCGATGTCCGCAATAGCACGGATTTCCGGCTGAATGTCTTCCAATCGAAACTTGGTGCCAGTGCCAGTCAAATTTGCCGACGAGCCGAAAACAGGATGTAACGCTTCGCGACTGAGTCTGCCAATTGTCGAATGAATTTTCCCCCCGTTAAGCAACATCCCAATCGTTCCTTCTGCAGTACTCGCACGCAGTAGATCAGGGTCAACCTTTTGCAGTAAGGGATGCTCCTTGCGGTACTTCGCAATCACCCCCATCGGCAGATCATGATCCACCGTCACGCACTCAATCATGGCTTGTTTATGCGGCTCCAAGTCGTGAATTTCGCGCTGGCCGATCTCATCGGTAATTAATGCGTTACGCTTATGTGGTCCACGCTCCTTTGTCCGGTATATACGCTCGAGTGCCTCTGAAGATCCGCCCCAGATTCCGTAGCCTACTGTGTTCGGACATATTGCAATACCACCGGCATGCAAGACAGAAAAGACACGTTCAATGTCGCCATCGATATCCAGCCGCTGGGCAATTTTGTTGGTCTGTTTGCTCATTCGAGTTTCCTTGTGATGGGCAGGCTCGGTTCTGAGCCTAGCGAATTGACCTCATACTACAGACCTCTCTGATAAAATAAAAACGGTAATTTTTTAAAATAAAGATTAGAATAATTAATCAATCGTGACTTTTTGAGGTGGTCATATGAAGCTTGGGACGCTCCCTACGCTGCAGGCGGTCATTCGCAGGGGGAATTTCGCAGCAGCTGCGCGTGAGCTCGCGCTAACCCCAAGTGCCGTGAGTCAGCAAATGCGTCAATTGGAAAACTATTTCGGCAGCCCCCTATTTGATCGTTCAGGAAGAGCGGTTAAACCCACGCCCTTTGCCTTGGAGGTGGTGGCGACAATAGACGAAGCCCTCGAAGAACTGGAGGCGCTGCGTGATCGAAACAGGCCTGAAATCAGCGGTCGCCTGCGTTTAGGAGTCATCAACAGTGTGCTGCTGTCCACCCTACCTGCCATTCTTCGAACAACTAACCAGCGCTACCCAAATATCCATGTCACACTGGAACCAGAAAACACCTCGGAAAAATTGCTCGAAGCCCTCAAAGCGGGAGATATCGATGCCGCTATTGTCGTGCGGCCGCGCGCGGGGATTTCGCGAAAACTGGCCTGCGAAACAATTATGGAGGAGCCCTTTAGCCTTGTTTATCCGTTCCGCACTAAACAGCCAGATGAGGTAGGAAGAATCGTCAAGACTCTTGCTTGGATACGCTACAACGGCAGCCTTGAAGGTGGTCGAATCGCATCAGACTTTATCCGGCGTATTGCCCCTGACCTGCATCCGCAATACGAGGTCATGACGGCGCAAGGCGTTGTGGGTATGGTCGCCGAGGGCCTGGGCTTTTCCGTCATACCTACTCCGCCAAAATTGGTCATCGATGCGAACGATGTTAAGGTTATCTCCTTGGAAAAAATGATGCCTAAAAGGCAAATCGTATTAGCACGCCGCTCAACGGATGCGGAAAGACGACGCATTGATGCTTTTCTAGAGTGTGTATTAGAAGTCTATGCGGTGATGTAAATGGTCCAGCGAAAAATCGCTTATTTAATAATCAGAGATCCAACATGTAGTTCCAAGCTCCGCAAAACGGCAATACGGATGGACTATACAAATTGGGGCTCACGATCGCTCGACTGGGCACGCAAGTACAAATGTAGTGCAGGGCTTGCGCGGCTGCAGGAGCTCTATCAGATCATATTTAGAAGAACGCTATACAGTAATCTGGATTCTCTGCAGAAAGATCTGGACGTATGGCTGGATTTTTATAATAACGAACGGCTCGCCCTGGCAAGATGTGCTGCGGCAGAACGCAGATGCAGACCTTGCTTGAGAGTAAGGCGGTTAGAGAATCGGAGAATGTGAGCCAAATCTAATCTGACAGACACTGCGCGACAAACGGGTAACAGTCAGATCATGTCTAGTACACCTATATTCAGCACACAGCGGCCGGCATAGATAAAAAGTTGGATACTTGGATAATTCATTATGTAACATGAGTGTGTATATTTTTTTTGATCATGAAGGGACTGTTATTACTGATGGTTCCAGACTAGGTTACCAGCGAGTAGCTTAGATCATCAATTCAATCAAGAAAGGGCTGTTCTTATTGAAACTACTTTTCCTCAGATCAGCGCATTCTTCAAGCGTTCTGGCTTGCGCAGCCTCAACACCCATGCCGTTAGCAAGGTTGACCCAACTCAATCCTGGATTTCCAAGATCTAACATACTCATTGCTGTATCGCCAGGAACTGCGCCCACGTTGGTGTACTCGCCGATCAGAATGTTGTATTTACTATTATTTAAAACAATCGTCGTGACTGGGAGCTGTTCGCGTGCTTGAGTCCAAAGAGATTGTAGAGAATACATTGCTGAGCCGTCGGCTTGAATATTAATTACTCGACGTTTTTTGTTTGCTCCCAAAGCGGCCCCAGTAGCAACTGGCATACCGTCCCCAATTGCTCCGCCAGCCAAATGAAGCCAGTCATGCGCAGGTGCAGCATGGGTAAACTTATAAAATCCTCGGCCGTAAGAGATACTTTCATCCGAGATAATCGAGTTTTCTGGCATCAGTGCCGCTATTGTTTGTGCCAAACCTTCAGGTGTCGGCTTTCCACTCGCAGCGTATGGACGTACCCCAGGATCCGGCAGCTCTACCTCAGGAGCGTTCAATTCATTAATCAATCCTTTCAAAGCCTCAATGGGATCCTGATCGGGGCGAGTCAGTGTATGCAACTGGGCACTCGATGGATACTGTTCTGAGGGCATCCCAGGGTACCCAAAGAATCCCACTGGGCCTTTGGCATTTACTAGGATAATATGCTCGAACCGCGAGAGTGTTTTAATCGCAGTTTCCATACCGTAGGGTATCCGCTCAAGTTGCAAACGGCCCCGTCCACGGGCAAGATGAGAAGTGACATAATCTGCCATGACGGTAGAACCAGTTGCGCTTGCAACTTGCCAAGCAAGAGACTGAGCTTCACTCAATACGCCATGACCCGCAAGTAGTATCAATACATTTTTGCTATTGTGAAGAATCCTCGCGGCATTTTCAATTGCATAATTGTCAACGACAGGAGGACGAGCTGGTGGTATCGGATCAGCAACGATTCCGCCCTCTTCCCAAGAAACGTCTGCAGGAAGAATCAGCGTGGCAATTTGGCCAGGATAAGTTTTAGCAGCACGTACAGCTAAAGCAGCATCACGTCCCAACTCTTCAGATTTCGTACTAGTATGAACCCATTGAGAAACTGTTCTTGCCATCCCGTCTGTGTCAGCGGTCAATGGGGCATCGAAAGGACGATGATAGGTAGCCTGGTCACCGACAATATTTACTATTCCACTCCGGGCTCCGCGAGCGTTGTGAAGATTCCCCATTCCATTGGCCAGCCCGGGTCCACAATGCAGCAAAGTACACGCTGGTTTACGCGCCAATCGATAATATCCGTCAGCCATACCTGTTACGACGTTCTCTTGTAGACCGAGTACGCATTTCATACCAGGTATTTGATCAAGTGCTGCAACAAAATGCATTTCACTCGTGCCAGGATTAGCAAAACATGTGTCTACGCCTGATGCCAGTAGTGTTTTGACTAGACTATGCGCGCCATTCATATATAACTCCCATTCCGAATTAACTCGATTTAATCTTTGCTGTTGATAAGCTTGAAATTAGTCTATCGCTTTGTTGAACGTGCATAGCATGCTAAGCGTACTGTACGCAATGCATTAGCTTGAATCGGCCAGGGTTTACTAGACACTTTTAAGCCTCATAATACTCACAGATGGAGATTATTATGAGCAAGGTCCGATTCACGGAAGAATTCAAACTCGAAGCGATAAAGCAAATTACAGAACACCACCGACCGGTGGCCGAAGTGTCCCAACGACTAGGCGTGTCGAGCCACAGCCTGTATGCGTGGGTCAAACGGTACGGTAAGTCTGCACAGTCGGGCCAGCAAGCCGGTGCCGAGGCGGTTGAGCTCAGGCGTTTGCGCGCTGAGGTCAAACGATTGACTCAAGAGCGAGATATCCTAAAAAAGGCCGCCGCGTATTTTGCCAAGGAGTCCGGCTAAAGTACGCGTTTGTAGAACAATATTCGACTCAATACCCCGTGCGCAGACTGTGTCAGGTGCTGGGCGTTCATCCTAGTGGATATTACGCCTGGAGACGCAATGCCTATAGCACACGCCATCATGAAGACCAACGATTGTTAGCCCTGATGAAGCCCTCCTGGCTTGAGAGTGGCCGGGTTTATGGCTATCGCAAGGTGCATTTGGATTTACTGGCATTGGGCGAGACCTGCAGCCGTCATCGCATAGCGCGCTTGATGCGTAGCTGTGGATGGCGAGCTCAGATTGGATATGGTCGTCGTCGACCCGGATCTTATGGTGGCGCTGCTCATAATGTAGTGGCTAACATTCTGGACAGGCAATTCAACGTTGCGGCACCGAATCTGGTCTGGGTGACCGATATCACCTATATCCGTACCCATGAAGGATGGCTCTATCTGGCTGTTGTGGTGGACTTATTCTCGCGCCAGGTAGTAGGATGGTCGATGGATTCTCGTATGAATAAAGATTTAGTTCTGCAGGCATTGCTCGCCGCAGTATGGCGTCGTAAACCCAAGCAACCCGTCATGGTCCATTCAGATCAGGGTAGTCAATTTACCAGCTATGAATACGGCGCATTCCTAGCCAATCATAATCTTCAACCGAGCATGAGCCGCCGAGGAAACTGCCATGATAATGCTGTCGCAGAAAGCTTCTTTCAATTACTCAAACGTGAACGAATTAAACGTAATATATACAAAACCAGAGAGCACGCACGACAGGATATCTTTGACTATATCGAAATGTTTTATAACCCTGTCCGCCGTCATAGTCATGCGGCCAACCTATCACCGGTAAACTACGAACAGCAATACTTTTCTGAGACTACGAACTGTCTATAAAAGCCTGGCCGATTCACTAATAGAGACTCCCGACGACCAGATTCTGGAAGGACTGAGTCCAGAAACAGTGCAAGCCAAGGGGCTTCACCTGCTCAAAGCCGCCAAGGCACAAGCAAATCGTTCACGCCTTGCTGCGGCGCAAGCCGGATATGCTGCCCTAAAGTCGAAAACTACTGCGACACTGCGCGACGTTTCAGCAGAAGAAGCTCGACTTTTTTTAGAGAAAGCATCTAATGACCGCAGATTTACGCTGGCTGCACGCAACCTTGGGGAGTTGTCTGACACTGAGGCGATAGCGTTATACACGCAGCTAAAAAGTCTTTTGGAATCGACTAGGGATGGAGATGATAAGTGACAGCGAGCATTGGAGAGCGCGCGGAAGAATTGATCGCAGATCTGGGTATCAGTAGTCCTGAAGAGCTGGACATCGAAGCCATCGCATTCGACTCTCAAGTTGAAGTTGTCTATGAACCTATGACGGGGTGCGAGGCATCTCTAGTGGGTTACCGTCATCGTGCGATCGCTACCATCAACCCGTCAGGGGTCCGTGGTCGCGAGCGATTTTCGGTGGCGCACGAACTCGGGCATTGGCATCTACATCGAGGTCGCTCTTTTAGGTGTCGCGTGGATGATCCCGATACAAACTTGTCATCTGACCGAGTTTTAGAGAGAGAAGCAGATAGCTTTGCTGCGCATCTACTGCTCCCTAGACCATTATTTAATCCAATGATCAAGTCATTCGGCAAGCCAACATTTCAGCAGTTGATATGTGTTGCCAATGATTTTGAGACAAGCATAATGACCACTGCGCTACGTTTAGCCAACGTTAACACGCAGCCTGTTATCGTGGCTTGCTATGACCGTAATGGGAAACGGTGGGCGATTCCCGCACAAGATATCCCAACACGCTGGCGCCTAAACGAGGAACTAGATGAAGACTCTTTTACTTACGACTTACTTCATTATGGTAAGGAGTGTCCAGGGCTGGGGAAACAACCGGCTGACGTCTGGTTCATAAACAATGACGCTGGGGAGTATGAGGTTCAAGAACAATGCCTCATTAGCACAAAGGGCACGGCGCTTGTCCTACTATATCTAGAATCATCAATGTTTGAGGTTGGCCCAGACTGGGATGTCGGCCGAAAGTATAACGAACATGGCTCGTACATTTCGCGCAAGAAGCCTGCAGTTCCGTAGTGAATGAAGGGCTTTAAATGAACTAGTCTCAATCTGCTCTGAAAAAGTCCTGGAAAAAAGGAGAGTTACCCTCAAGCAAAGTCTGCATTGGCATTCTGCCGCAGCACATCTTGTCTTGATGATTTCGTTCATTGTTATAAAAATCCAGCCATACATTCAGATTTTTCTGCAAACTATCAAGATCGCGCATCCACCCAGAGGAGCTTAGCGAATGGATCAGACTGCCAATTCTGAAAATGAACGAAATGATAATAATATCGTGAGTCGAGAACGGCTTTACGAAGAAATATGGTCCGAGCCAGCAATGCACTTGGCGGAGAAATATGGCGTCTCCGGTAGTTTTCTAGCGAGGGTGTGTGACCGCTTGCGTGTTCCGAGGCCACGCCCTGGTTACTGGAGCAAGCTGGGCGCAGGCAAAGCCCCTCCTAGGCGGCCGTTACCTGAAGCGGAACCAGGGGATGAACTTCAGTGGAACCCGGCCAATGTACCACCGCCACCTCCACGAGCGCCTCGCACCACTTAAATTTCGGTAATTTAGGTGGTTTTTTTTCTTTCACCATATTCAGTGCTAAGACGGCCCTTCTATAACAAAACCGATGCGTTCATGCTACGAATGCCTGATGTCGAGCATTAAAAATCATCTGCATCGACACCGGCCGACGAAATTAGCAAGTCGCCAGATTCGATAGTGTGTCAAGTCTTAGCAAATCTCAAAAAAAAGTCAGTTGCTTTGACTCTGAAATTACGACAAAACGGCGGTCCATAGCAACTTCTTCGGAATGGTCATGCACTTGTGGTTCGAGCGGAGGCATGTCAATGGTACTTCTACTGAGCTCGCAGGCCACTTGATGGCGCTCGCATCCGATACTGCCGGAAGCAGCATGTACTAGACAACGACTACCGTCTGCAGTTGTGCAACGTCATTGATGAGGTAATGCGCAGTACATCACTGAAACATGGCGGCATCCGAATAACCGGGAAAAGTATGTCGCGAAAGGGAAATTGTTTCGACAACGCAGCTATGGAGAGCTTTTTGCTACACTGAAAGCAGAATATTTCCATCTCTCTGATTTCGAGAATATCGAACAACTGAATGCCAACTACGAACAGTATCGTACTGGAATTTAACCGTCCAACTCTTGGATGTCAGTTCAAACCCGGGGCAGTTCAGTTTTTACCTAGGCACCGAAAAGTGCTGAAGTGAACAAAATCATGGAGCAAGCTTTTGAATGAATTCACGTTGAATATTTAGAATTCATATATTCGGTGTGAATTTAATTTCGCCTGATACTGGCATACTATGCCAATTGATTCTTCACATTTTTAAAACTCTCTCGCCCAATCGATGCATCGAGCTAGCACAGCGGCGACAGACGCATCAGTGATGTGCCGATGCGTTACAAATCTTGTTCGACTTTCGCGTCGCGCTCGCGCCTGGATGCCGACCTGCGCAAGTGCGTCTACGACATTACGACTAGCGAGTTTCGAGCCCGCCAGATCAAGTAAAACAATATTCGAATCAGGAAGGTCACACTGTGCAGAGGGAAAGAGTCCCCTTAGCCCCTGAGCGAGCATGCAGGCACGCCGATGGTCTTCCGCAAGCCGCGCAGACATGTGCCGAATGGCATACAGTCCTGCTGCAGCCAGAATTCCGGTTTGCCGCTGTGTGCCGCCCACCGTCTTCCGTAGCAACCTGGCTTGGCGGACAAGCGGCGATGAGCCGACTAGCAGCGCACCACCAGGCGCGCTAAGCCCTTTGGACAGGCAGACAGTAACGGAGTCGGCATACTGAGCAATTCGAGCTGCAGAGCATCCTAGCGCCACAGATGCATTGAAGATCCGCGCGCCATCCAAGTGCACCGGCACACCACGAGCAGCGCAGAGCTCGTAGAGCCTCCTCGAGTAGTCCAGTGAAAGTACAATTCCACCCGAGTCGTTGTGCGTATTCTCAGTGCATACTAAGGCGATCGACGGCCCACTAACACTCAAGAGTATGTCCGCGAGGCTATCTAGGCAAAGCTCTCCCTGACGGCCACCGATCGCAGTGTACAGCACACCGGCTAACGTACTACCTGCGCGTTCGGCGGAATAAAGATGGGAATTGATCTGCGTGATCACCTGCGCACCACGCGGAGCAGTCGCAAGAACTGTAAGTAAATTCGCCATAGTCGCGGTCGGCAAATAGATGGCCGCGTCTTTACCCAGCAAGTTTGCAGTCTCTTCTTCCAAGCGCCTGGCGGTCTGATCACCGTCCAAACCGTCATCGCCCAGTTCCGCTGCCCGCATCATTTCCCACATACCCTCTGGAGGCTGTGTCACGGTATCGCTGCGAAAGTCTAGAGCAAGGGGGGTGTCGTTGATGGAACCCATAACCGCTACGCAGGTTGGAAGCCCGCAGCTTTCAGTATCTTGGACCATTTTATAGTTTCCGTCTCCAAGAGTTGCTTTAGCGTTTCCTTGTCATCATAGGCGATGATGCCAAGTTCCGTCAGCAGATCCTGCACCTGCTGCTCGGCAAGAGCCGCTTTCACAGCGGCTGCCAGTACGCCGACCACCGAAGCCGGCACGCTCGGCGACGTGAAGATGGCATAGTGGTCTTTGAACACGTATTCCGGCACACCTCTCGGAACTGTTGCCCAAAACTCGGATTCCATTGTAGTATTCACCGAAGGAACCATCATCCCTATTCTTCCTCGCCATCCGTACATATCTATCTCCTAGTTCAAATGTCAAAAAGGGTGCCCTTTTGCTGGCAGCATGGCGAGATGAGCTCTGGAGATAAAGCTACACAGTCTCACAAAAATCAGAACTTCCGCTTATTTCAACAATCTTCAACAATCAGATCTAATTTGATTCACGGCCTGATATTCAGTTCTTTTACAATCGTCGAGTATCTGGCTATCTCCTCATCAATGAAGGCTTTGGCCTGAGTCTCATCCTCGAACGACGGAATTCCGACGTTCTTTATCAGCTTTTCCGCCACCTCAGGTTTGTGCATTGCCTCACGCACCTCGGCATTGAGGCGCGTGATGATCGATGAGGGTACCCCAGCCGGAGCGAATAGGGCGAACCAGCTTTCCACGTTAAAAGCCGACATCCCGGGTGACTCCTTAATGCTCGGAAGCTCGGCAAGCTCCGAATATCTCTTCGACATAGCAACAGCGAGTACACGCAGCTGGCCCTTTTGAGCGAATGGCATGACCGCGCCGGGACTGGAGAACGTCATACTGACCTGATTGCTCGCAACATCAAGCGTAGCCGGTGCAGCGCCAGAGTATGGTACATGCCGCGCCTCGATCCCAGCCACCTTGCTAAAAATTTCCCCGGTGATATGCTGGATCGTACCGACACCGCTGGAAGAATATGTCAGCTCGCCAGGGTGCTTGCGCCCATATTCGATTAACTCAGCCACGGATTTCACGGGCACTTCGGTCCCTACCGCGAGTAGATTGGGTGCCCGGACCACGACCGCCACAGGAACCAAATCCTTACTCGGATCGTATCCCGCCTCTTTGTTAAACACAGGATTGATGACAACTTCCCCGGCGGCACTAAGAAGAAGCGTATAGCCGTCAGCTGGTGCGGCGATTGTCTGCCGTACCCCGATCAGACCGCCAGCGCCCGGCTTGTTTTCAATATAGACAGGTTTCCCCAACTTCTTCGCAATTTGCTCGCCGATGATACGCGCCGTCGCATCGACACCGCCACCCGCGGCAAAGGGAACGATGATTCTGATGGGTCGTGTCGGATATTCATCAGCCTCTGCCGCCTGGACGCCGCCCATGACCCCGGCGCTCGCCGCCACGCAGAGGATGATCTTTAGCGCTGAGTTAAGAATTGCCATTGCTTACTCCTTTTCGATTCTGAATTGCGAGATATATAGGAGACGTGAAACTCAACCGACGCCGAATCCCGCTCCACCTGGCGTGCAAACCCGCAGCAAATCGTTTCGGCAAAGTTGAATCTCGGCGGCTGCCGAAGGCAGGACTTTCTCATCGGGCGTTCCTGGATTAAGAATGAAGACACCGAGCGCGCCTTTGCCGCCGCCCTGAACACCTTCTGCAGGTACATTTTGCCGTTCTGACGACAAGCTCAGTACGGCGGCATCAGCCCGAACGCGGTAATCGCGCACCACGCCGCGCCCGCCTCGGTAGCGCCCACCACCCCCAGAATCTTGACGTAAAGCGTACTGTTCGACCAACAGCGGATAAGCGTGTTCGAGCGCCTCGACCGGCAGATTGGCCGCGCCGGAAGCATGCACTCGTACTGCATCCACGCCATCTCGGTAGGCACGTGCGCCCATCGCACCAGCGATGGTTTCGTAGTTCACAAAATACTTGCCTGTTCGCGGATCGGTGCCGGCCAGCACAATGAGCTGGTGTGGCCCGCTCGGAGCAAGCGCCTTCTCGGGGAGGGCTTGTGACAGCGCTGACGCCACGGCATCGCCGAGGACAGCACTGGACATGGAACGGGCCCCTACCGCCGCAGGCGCTTCGGGTGAAACTACGCTGCCCCTCGGGAACTTCACCTCAATAGTGCGGAAGTATCCTGAGTTGGCCGGTACGTCAGCATCCAATAGGCTCTTGACAACGGTATAGATAGTTGCAATCAGTGCACGGTAGGGAATGTTGCGCGCCGCCTCGATCTGCGGAGACGTTCCATCGAAATCGAAGACCAGCTTTCCTGGCGAGACAGTGAGAGTCAGACGGATTGCCGCCGTCTCGCCCTGCCGAGCGCCATCCAGATATTCGCACGCAGTGTAGGTACCTGCAGGAACTCGGTCGATCGCCGCGGCAAAGCGACGCTCGGTGAATTCGAGATAAGCCGCCATTGTCTCGCGGGTCTTCTTAACTCCTAGCCGCGCGAACAATGCTTGCACACTGCGCGCCCCAACATTATTCGCGGCGACCTGTGCGCGTAGATCGCCTGCCCTCTCCTCAGGTGTGCGAGAGTTCAGCAACAGGATATCGAATACATCCTCATTGAGCTTGCCTTCGCTGACGATGCGAACGGGGGGAACCCGGATACCTTCCTGAAAGATCGAAGTACATACAGCAGCTTCCGAGCCAGGAACCATGCCGCCCACGTCAGCGTGGTGCGCAATGCAGGCGACGAATGCAACGATGGCGTCCTCAACGAAGACCGGCGCAATGACGTTGATATCAGGGAGGTGCGAACCGCCGCCTGAATAAGGATCGTTGGCTAGGAACATGTCTCCTGGCCGGATGGCATTACGATCGAATTTCGCGAGCACAGCCTCGACCACGCCTACCATTGATCCTAGGTGGATCGGCACCCGTTGCGGTAGCGCAACAACATTGCCTTCAGCGTCGAAGACAGCGGTGGAGCAATCGCCGCGCTCCTTAATGTTAGGCGAGAAAGCAGTACGCATGAGTGCCGCGCTCATCTCTTCTGTCACCCCGAGTAGGAAACGGGCGACGACCTCAGCCTGGATGGGGTCGAAATTGCTGGTGCTATGGTTCATGGACATGGTCTCTCAAGAATTCGGATGAAGATCGATATGGAGGTGGCGTCCCGCATCGACGCGTACCGACGAACCCGGCGGTATAACGGTCGTCGTATCCATCTGTTCGACAATGGCGGGGCCTTGGAAGACAACGCCCGGGGCCAGCTGATCCCGCGCGATAACCGGCGTCTCAATGAAGCCAGTGGAGACAAACCATACTCGACGTGTGGCTGGCGACTGAGGCTTTCCTTCAATTGCATCGGTCGCAGTGGTAGATGCAACGCCAATGCGGCCGTGCACAGCCACAATGGTAAGTCGAAGATTTACTACCTCCACGGCCTGTTTTGGTAGGTCGTAACCGTAGAGCGCTTTGTGCCGTTCATGGTACTCGTCGATAGCCTGGCGGATTTTTCCTGCGTTCAGACTCGCGTCCGGAAGGTCTACGATGAGGACGGAGTTTTGTCCCTCGTATCGAAGGTCGATCTGCCATTCGTAGCGGACATCAGTCGTAACGTCATCGATTTTTTCCGCATGCAGCCAAGCATCGCCTCGCCGTTGCAGTTCTACGAGCCCTGCGTTCAGCACAGGCAGGGATGTCTCATTCGCCGCAGTCATGCGCGTGAGCGAAAAGTCGGCACGACGGTCGGACTGCAATAGGCCCTGCGCAGAGAATACGCCCGGGCGCGAGGGAACAATGACGTAGCGCATGCCGGCCATCAGAGCTACATCGGCTGCATGAAGAGGTCCGGCACCTCCAAACGCCACCAGTGTATAGTCGCGTGGATCCTCGCCCTGTTCCACGGAAATGACTCGCACAGCACCAGTCATATGGGCATTGGCGATCTCCAAGATGCCAATGGCGGAATCTTCTACGCTTTTTCTGATGCTGCCAGCCACGACCGACTCCACCGCATCAAATGCGCGTTCCGGATACATATCCATCCGACCACCCAGCAGCGATGCAGGGCTAAGTCGACCGAGGATGACATTGGCGTCGGTTACAGTAGGCAGTTCACCTCCCCGACCGTAGGCGGCCGGTCCCGGGTAGGCGCCAGCACTCTGCGGTCCCACCTTGAGCATGCCGCCGGCGTCGATCCAGGCAATGCTGCCTCCACCTGCTCCGATCGTGTGGATGTCGATAGTGCGCGTCTGGACAGGGAATCCACCCATGTCACGCTCGTTCTTCATAGCGGGCCTGCCATCGCGGATGAGGCAGACATCCGTGCTGGTGCCGCCCATGTCGAAGGTGATGAGATTACGCACCCCCGTTTCTTCACCTAACGCGACAGCCCCCATCGCGCCTCCCGCAGGTCCCGAAAAGAAAGTGTTGATCGGGCGTTCGCGCACTGTAGCCGTCGTAGCCGCGCCGCCGTTGGACTGCATCACATGGGCTGCGGAAGACACGCCAATGTCCTCCACACCAGCCTCAAAGCGTGCCAAATAGGCATCCATAATCGGAACTAAGCTAGCATTGACAACTGTGGTCACGAAGCGCTCGTACTCCCGGTACTCTGGCAGCACATCGGATGATAGGCAAACGTGAACATCAGGCCATTGCGCATGAATGAGTTCCCGAACACGCGCCTCGTGCTGCGGATTCTGATAAGCATGGAGAAAGCAGACTGCAACGGCCGCAGCGCCTGTGCTTTTGAGCTGGTCAATTGCAGCGAGCACGCTCGTTTCGTCCAATGCTCTGACCACTTCTCCATCAGCATCAAGTCGCTCGACGACTTCAGCACAGCAATCAGCGGCCACCGGTGGAACAGGCTTGCGTACATCAAGATTGAAGTAGTGTGGTCGTCGCTGGCGCGCAAGGGCCAGAACATCGCCGAAGCCGCTAGTCGCCATCAGCGCGGTGCGAGCCCATTTGCCTTCGAGCACAGCATTGGTCGCCAATGTCGTGCCAAGTACAAGGAATCCGACATCTGCTGGCTGCACCGCAGCTAACTCGATGATTTCCCCGATGCCGTCCAGAATGCCCTGCGCCGGGTCGGCCGTGCGCGTGGGAACCTTATGATAATGCCAGTGCCCGCTCGCGGGGTCGGCCAACACGAGGTCAGTAAAGGTACCGCCCGTATCGATTCCAATCCAGTATTCGCTCATTAAATCAAGTCCTTTGTTCAAACTTCCTTTAGTCTGAAAGAATTATGCGATAATGCGAAAATTAAAACAAATGGATAATTAACGCGTTTTTATACGAAATACTTATGAATTTTAAGCTTCGCCAGCTCGAAGGCTTCATTGCAGCAGCCGATGAGCATTCTTTCAGTAGCGCAGCGGAACGGTTGTGCATGACACAACCTGCGTTCTCGCAGCTCATCCGGGAGTTGGAGACACTACTCGGTGCGCGGCTCTTCGAGCGGACCACCCGCCGTGTCGACTTGACCGAAGCCGGGCAGTTGCTTTATACGCAAGCGAAGCGGCCAATCGAGGATTTGCACCACGCGTATTTGGCCGTAACTCAACTAGCAGACGGCACGCGCGGAGTGGTACGCTTTGCCGCCCTGCCTTCGGTGGCCTTCGGACTCGGCGCGCGGGCTGTGGGGAGATTTCGAGCCGACTTCCCTGACGTCCAGGTGCTTCAAATCGAGGATCAGGACCGGCTGCTGGCCGACAAGGTACTCAATCGCGAAGTGGATTTTGGCATCGGCATGGCGGGACGCACTAACGCTGTGTTGCGATTCGATCACTTGTTCTTCGATGATCTGGTCGTGGTAGTTGCGCAAGAGCATCCATTGATACATAAAAAACAGGCCGAGTGGCGTGATCTAACGAACGAAAAGCTGATCTTATTACCATCCACGTCGAGCGTACGTAGACTGGTCGATGCCGGTTTAGCTCGCTTAGGCGCACACCGCGAACCAGCCCATGAAGTCGTCAACATGGTCACTTCGCTGGCGATGGTGCGCGCCGGTCTCGGAGTGACAGTGCTGCCACGGCTGGCGCTCGACGCACTAAAAATGGACGGCCTCGCATTCCGCCCTTTCGGTGAGTCAAGTCCGATGCGGCGCATTGGCATCTTGCGGCGCACTGACCGGGATCTGTCTCCAGCCGCACAACGGTTCATCGAATACGTGCAGCACGAAGCGTCCCTGGGTGATGCGCTCCGGCCCCAAGTGGATGCTCTGCGCAAATCACTGTCATTATCTCCAGCCACATGATGGCCCGTTTTTCAGTCCGCCAGCGCCTCAATCGTGGCTGCGACTGCCACATCGACATCTTGAACATCATTATAGAAGTGCAGCGAATACCGCAGCATGCTGCCGCGCACTGTTACAAACACATTGCGGGTTGCGAGACCTTGCTGGATCCTGTGTGCACATGCCGCGTCACCTCCAAAATCAACGCAAACAATGTTCGAAGGCCGGATGTTCGCATCGCTGCGAGGCACCTTGAGCCCCTGACCCATCAATGCATGAGTCAGCCGTGTAGCCAAGGTGGAGACATAACGGTCGATTGCCTCGGTGCCAAACTGCAACAGCAGATCCAGACTTTCGTTGACCAACGCTGCCGCGAGAAAGTTGTAGTTACCGAGGTCAAACCGCCGTGCAGCCTCGCGCAAGCGGATAGGCCCACTGTCGTAATCAGCCTCGTGCTGGGCTTCGATCTCTACGCCAAAGCGAGCCAGACTCTGCGGGTGCAGCTTGTTCGCCCATTCGCGCCGCACGTAGAGAAAGCCCATGCCGTACAGAGAACACAGCCCTTTTTGGGTACTCACCGCCAACGCCCCGATGGGCGTCTCGTTCACATCGAGATGGGTCACGCCCGCAGACTGTGCCCCATCGACGACCAGCCGCACTCCATACTGATCGCATGCCTCGGACAACGTCCGCAGATCGGCTCGGAAGCCGGGTTTGAACGAAGTGGCCGAGAGCGTCACGACCCGAGGCACTTCGGCTGGCTTCGCAATCCATTCCAACGCTGCCTGGACGGGAAAACTTTTGTTTTCGCTGGGCAAGTCGTTCACCTTGACGCCACGAGACTCCAGATTACGCCATACATAGATATTATTCGGATGTTCGATGTCGGAGCACAGCAGAACCTCGCCGCCACGGCTCCAGTCGATCGCACCCGCCACGATGGCCAGTCCATCAGAGACGTTTTTCGTGATGGCAATCTCGTCGGCGTGCGCGCCGATCAATCGAGCGAACTTCTCTCGGGCCGATTCGACCAAACTGAAATATCTTTTCTTGTCAGCTACGCCGTCGACCCGTTCCTGCAAGTGGCTTTCCGTGATCGCCACCGCGCGGTCATAAAGCAGGCCTCGACTTGCAACGTCCATATATACCTTGTTGCGTGCACCGGAAAAATGTGTCTTCACTCTGTCGAAATCTGCATCGATACTTTGAATCATAGAGAAATACCTGTCTTTCGTTTAGTTGATAGAGATCGAAGAATCGATCACGACTTTTTTCCAGAGATCGGCTTCGTCCTTGATGGAACTCATGGAATCGGCATCGCTGGTCGCCTTATTGATACCCAGTTCGTAGAGTTTGCGCGAAAGTTCTGGATCGACCAGCGCCTTTTTCATCGCTCCGCGCAGCGTCTGCAGTGCTGGCGCTGGCGTATCGCTAGGAGCCAGGAGGGCGAACCAATACTGTACGTCGAAGCCAGGCACGCCACCTTCGCTGAAAGTCGGCACTTTGGAGAACCGCGGGTCCCGGCTCGAACCGGACTGTGCAAGAACCACGGCCTTGTCAGTCGAGAGATAGGAAGCTCCGGAAGCCGAGTTGGACAGCACCAGATCAATATGTCCGGCGATCATATCCGTCAGCGCCGCTGCGGCTCCTTTGTAAGGAACGATTTGCAACTCAATGCCAGCTTTTTTCTGGAGAAGTTCCGTCATCAAGTGGCTAGGCGAGCCATAACCTGTACCAATCGTGATCTTCCCAGGCTGAGCACGGGCTTTCGTCAACAGATCCTCCAACGATTTGATTCCCGAAGTACCGCTGGCGAACAACATGACCGGAGCCTCGCCCACATAGCCCACCATGGAGAAATCAGCCACCGGATCGTAGTTCAGCTTCTTATAAGTCGCGGGGATCACAGCCTGGGCGTTGTCGGCCATCAGCAGGTGGTAGCCACCTTGACCTTTGCGAGCCGCAAGGCCCGTACCAATTGTCCCTCCCGCACCAGCCCTGTTGTCCACAACGACCGATTGGCCCAGCGGCTCAGACATGCCCTGAGTAACCAGTCGCGCAATGACATCGGAACTTCCACCTACCGTATAGGGAACAATGACAGTGATGGGCTTAGTAGGAAAATTCTGAGCCGAAGCAGCGCTTCCTAACACAGCTGCGAGGCCAAAAACAATGCCTTTCGTATGGGCTAGTATGGATTGTCGAGTCATGGATAATTTCATATTTTCCCGAGGATGTAAATAATCGTTTATAGAAATAGGAAGTGTAATTTTTCCGACATATTCCCGCCAATGACTTCACGGACGACTGCTATGAGTTCATCGAATACCCCTAATCTGCACCGCCTTCCTTCCTTACGCTCCTTATTGATCTTCAATGTCGTAGCAGAGCATTTGAATCAAGTACGCGCGGCACAAAGTCTTTCCTTGACCCAAAGCGCACTTAGCAGACAAATTAAATCCCTGGAAGATCATCTAGGCGTTTTGCTTTTCGAGCGAACATCTAAAGGGCTTTGCTTCACACAGGAAGGAGAGCTGCTCTATGACTTCACAAAACGGTCGTTCTCACTCCTCAACGAAGGGCTCGGTAGACTGGTCTTGAACGTGGAGCGACAGACCCTTGTCGTCTCTGCTGCACGAAGTTTTGCAGAGAGAGTGCTATCAGCTCGGGTAGGTGATTTTGTAGAATTGCATCCCTGGATCGACGTTCACATCGATGTCCATCGCTATTTCTCGGATATGGACTCGTCTGGCGCCGATATATCAATCCGACTCGGGGATGGTAATTGGGATGATCATCTTCAGGTACGTCTGACTGATGATTTTCTTATTCCTGTATGTGCACCAGACCGCGCTAGTTTTCTCGCCAATAGAAGTCCTGGCGATATTCTCGGTTGCATCTTTTATATTAATCAGGAAAGAGACTACCTAGAGCGTTGGAATAAAGAGAATCCTAATGAAGCGATTTCAGGCTTTAATAGCATCTTGAAATTCAACGATTCTTCGACTTTGCTGGCAGCTGTAGAATCGGGCTCTGGTGTAGCAATCACCCGATATTCGCTCGTAAAGAACGCCATCGAGCAGGGACGCCTCGTGCGCTTATGGCACGGCTCTGCCCACGACCACTTAAATTACTATGCTCTGTGCTCACACCGCACAGCACATCGGCGCAGCACCACGCTGTTTCTGGACTGGCTCGGTTCGGTGTTCGATGTGGACCAGTGAACCGTTCCATTTAAGTAACCGTTCACTGATCCCACATTTCACGGCCTTATTAAAAATGCAAGGATAGTACCCACGTAAAATTGAACTGCGCCCTAAATGTTAGACATATTTTTGACTATATAAGGAGCGCAAATGAAAACGCTTTCTATTCTCTACAACTTTGGTATGTCTTGATCATTCAGTTTGGCAATTTCTGAGCGACGCTAGTGAATCGAACTGGGTTTTGAGGAGGCTCTAAATCTTGAGAGAATAGAGCCATGAACAAGACCAACAAATTTTCCCCTGAAGTGCGTGAGCGTGCAGTGCGACTGGTGCAGGAGCATCGCGACGAGTATCGGTCGCTCTGGGCGGCTGTAGAGTCGATTGCACCGAAGATTGGTTGCACGCCCAGCACGCTACTGGACTGGGTCAAACGCATGCAGATCGACCAGGGAACTCGGCCTGGCATAACCACCGAAGAACGCGAGCGCATGAAGGCCTTGGAGAGGGAGAACCGCGAATTGCGCCGAGCCAATGAGATCCTGAAGTCAGCCAGCGCTTTTTTCGCTCAGGCGGCGCTCGACCGCGAACTGAAGAAATAAACGCCTATATCGATCAGCATCGGGATTTGTACGGGGTCGAGCCAGTCTGCAAAGTGTTGCAGGTTGCCCCGTCAGCCTACAGACGCTATGCCGCCCGGTGTCGGGACCCACTGCTACGCAGCCAGCGAGCACAGAAGGACCAAGAACAGATGGTACAAATCCACCGTGTCTGGGAACAGAATTTTCGGGTCTACGGTGCCCGCAAGGTGTGGAGGCAAATGAACCGAGAGGGCACCAGGGTGGCACGATGCACGGTCGAACGCTTGATGCGCCAGTTAGGCATCCAAGGGGTTCGTCGCGGCAAGCGGGTGCGCACCACAGTGGCGGGCCGTGCGCCCGCCTGCCCGCTGGATCTGGTCAAGCGTCGGTTCGAGGCAGATCGTCCGAACCGGCTGTGGGTGGCAGATTTCACTTATGTTTCCACGTGGCAGGGATGGCTGTACGTGGCCTTTGTGATTGATGTCTATGCCAAACGGATCGTCGGCTGGAGGGCGAGCAGTAGCATGACTACCGACTTCGTGCTGGATGCCCTGGAACAGGCCGTGCATGATCGGCGTCCCACCGAATCCGATGGACTCGTCCATCATTCGGACCGCGGCTCCCAATACGTGTCCATTCGATACACCGAGCGCCTCGGGCAGGCTGGCATTAATCCTTCTGTGGGCAACACCGGCAGTGCGTATGACAACGCGCTGGCTGAGACCGTTAACGGCTTGTACAAAACCGAACTGATTCATCCTAGGGCTCCCTGGAAGACCAAGGCAGCCGTCGAATTAGCCACCCTGCAATGGGTATCCTGGTTCAACCACCAGCGTTTGCTCGGGTCGATCGGGCATATTCCACCAGCCGAAGCCGAAGAGCGTTACTATCGACAACTTGCAGCGCAGGCTGCGGAACCTGTTTTACTTTAACCAAACAGCCTCCGCAATTCCCAGTTCGATTCAGGCCGATTCAGGATCGCGCTATGGCTGAACTTACCTTGATGAAACACGTAATTCATTTGCGATTGAGCATGGGCTGCCTTCTGAAGACATGTCAAGATGCTTTGTTCAGATCCTGGGGAACGCACATGAAAAACGCGCAATATCGCCTAGTCAAGTTTCATATTGGATTTCCGAATAAGCTTACCAAGCCTCTCCTTTTCCGACGCAATAAACCGCTCGAAATCCTGCCGCGATCCCATCATCGGCTCGTTGCCCATCGCTTCCAATTTTGTTCTGAGTGCGGCATTGTCCTCCTCCGACGCAGCAAGCAAGGCGCTTACCACATGATTCAGGATATTCGTCGGCGTTCCTTTGGGTGCGTAAATCCCGCCCCAATGCTGCATGCTTATTGCCGAAAAACCTTGTTCCGCCGTAGTGGGTACATCGGGCAGAAAGGACGACCGCTCGCCTGCTGTTACAGCAAGTGCGCGCAGTTTTCCTCCGGCCACATAGCCACTGACCCCCACCGGGGCCTCCGAGGCCAAATCGATCTGGCCACTCATCAGCGCATTGATCGTTTCAGAACCGCTCTTGTAGTGTACGAGCGTGATGGGAACCCCAAGCACTTCCTGAATCATCTCGGCCACGAAGTGCCCTGTACTTCCCGCGCCTGCAGTACCGAAGTTCAGGCCGCCCTTACGCTTCGCACTGTCTCGCAGTTCCGTAAGGTTAGTGAAATCGCTCGTCACGGACGCCACAATAACAGATGGTGAGGTGTGTGTACTGGCCACCGGTACCAGATCTGCATCTTCGTAGGGCATTTTACTGCGTAACAAAACATTGGTAATCGAACCGTTTCCTGCCACCAAAAGCGTGTAACCATCCGGCTTACTTTTCGCTACCAATGCAGACCCAATAATACCGCCGGCGCCTGGCTTATTTTCCACAACGACTGGCTGGTTCAGTTGCCGGGAAAGACCCTGCGCAATCAGTCGGGTTACCGTGTCTGCGGGACCACCTGCGGAGAAGGGCAAGACTAACCGGATCGGTCTTTCAGGCCAGGTGTTCGCCGCGTTAGCGGGTACATTCATCAGCCCCAGCCAGGCGCATAAGATGACGCCCAGCAAAGAGTGCTTCAAGAAGAATGGCTTCATAAGAATCTCCAGGATTGCAAGCCGCCATAGTGCGACCAGGCTATAATTAATCAAACACGGGCTTGACGACAGGCGACAACAGAGCAAGAAGATCCCGGATGTCATCCACTTCTTCTATGCATCGCACCATCTGCTCAATCTGCTGCTGGCGCGACCTGTCAATTAACCCGTCTGTCAGAGATCGGTACTTCTCCGCCACTTCGTCGGTACTTTGCCTCGCGGCCATTGCGCGCGAAGTCTGGCGTAAGACTTCAATTCGCTCACCATCAGTGAAAGTGACCGCTACACGGCATTGAAAACGCTGAGCGGCACCACCCACGTCGAAGGCTGGTTCGTGCCGTACCTCTATCTTTGGAATAAGCGCCCATACATCGTCAGAATCTATACGTGCAGGCGCAAACTGGCGCATCATGGCCGTGCCGTCAAGCACTGCGACAGCCAGGCAGTAACCAATATTCATCTGCGCACCCACAGGTGTCAAAGGTCGTGTCGGCGTCCACCAGCCGTGATGGTAGACGGGATGAGATACATCCACCTCAATACGTGTCACTTCTTCCGCCTTCAACGCACGTTGCCGATTCACATCAAACAATGCATCAAGCGGCGAGTGGATACCCCCCATTGCCGCGTAGGGCTTGATGACAATATGCTCCACTTCCCAATGCTGTCCCAGGTCCTTGCAAATCTGAGAGGCATCCGGCTCGTGGCCTTCGCCAAACGTGGAAAGGAATCCCCCATATTCACGCTCAAAAACGCGTTTAATTCCCGTATATCCACCCTCTGCCAGCATGGCGGCGTACAGGCCATTACGTGCAGCAAATCCATGATGCATGCGCTTGCACATCGCTTCATACTGTGCCGCCATCAGGCCAGCGGACTGCGTGCCAGCCAGGCCAAGCGCATCTTCGAAGCGCGCAGCATCCAGCTTCAGAAGCTTACCCACTGCTGCGGCTGCGGAGTGGGTTCCGAACACCGCACCGGAATGCCATCCACGCGATAGCATTTCAATACCATGCAGCGCCTTGCCGACACGAGGGCCAACTTCATATCCGGCCATCGCGGCTTCCAGAAATTGTCGCCCGGAAACCATAGGCTGCCCCTCAATGGCAGCCCACAAGGCGGGCAATACCAACGAGGTACTATGCAATGGTGCCAGTGGATGATAGTCATCGAGCTCGAAGCCTTGAATGAATGTTCCATTCAGTAGGGCGGCTCCTGGAGCACTGGTTTTGGTGCCCCAGCCAACGATGGTTCGATCACCCAGGCCCTCAAACTTCTGTACTATGTTGGCAGCTGTCACCGACCAGGGTAGCCTGGCACCCACTATCGCACATGCAATACCGTCGAGCGTCAGAGCTCTGGCGCATTCACGTGCAATGGCAGAAGTTTGGTCCAGTTCAAAAGCAGCAAGCCAGTTACAAAGAATACCGGTAGGTCCGGTGGGGTCAGTCGGTTCATTGGCTTTTTGGATAGACGAGATCATGATGAGTGTCCAGTGTGATGACAAGTAATTTGATAAAACAGCATGACCTCAAGGGTGACAAGGTTGGTCATGAATGTGTCCGCTGTTGATAGTTCCTGAATTGCTCGCGCAGTTGATTTTTGATGATCTTACCGGTCGCGCCTACCGCCATTGATTCGACAAAAAGTACGTCATCGGGAATCTGCCATTTAGCCGTCTTTCCTATGTAAAACGCTAGCAATTCCTCTCTTGTCAGCGTCGCTCCTGGCTTTGTCACCACGATGACAACAGGACGCTGATCCCATTTCGGATGAGGCACACCAATGCAGCCTGCCATTTGCACGGCGGGATGTGCCATTGCTATATTTTCGAGATGGATGGAACTGATCCATTCTCCCCCGGACTTGATCAGATCCTTGCTGCGATCGGTGATATTGAGAAAACCGTCTGCATCAATCGTCGCCACATCACCCGTTGGAAACCAGCCCTGATTCTGCGAGTCATAAATCAGTGGATCGCCAGTTTCGTCGCTGAAATAATTCTTGATAACCCAGGGCCCCTTAACCAGCAGTTCGCCATAGGCTTTCCCGTTCCAGGGAAGTTCGTTACCCGTTTCGTCGACAATCTTCATGTCTACGCCGAAGATAGCGCGCCCCTGTTTCTGTCGGATCTCGTCCTGCGTTTCGAGGGGAAGCAGAAGATGCTTGTGCTTGAGATTACACAGCGTGCCTAGCGGACTCATCTCTGTCATACCCCAGGCATGTAGCACGTCAACATCATAATCCTGACCGAAAGCACGGATCATAGAAGGTGGGCAAGCAGAACCGCCAATCACTGTGCGTTTGAGTGTCGAGAACCGCAGCTCGGCGGGCTTCATGTGCGTCAACAACATTTGCCAGATTGTTGGCACACCTGCCGCAAAAGTCACTTGCTCGGCTTCAATGAGCTCGTACACCGCTTTTCCATCAAGTGCCGGTCCTGGGAACACAAGCTTGCAGCCGGTTAATGCTGCAGCATACGGGATTCCCCAAGCATTTACGTGGAACATGGGTACAACCGGCAGCACCGAGTCATGCGCGGAAATATTCATTACATCAGGCAGCGAGACAGCATAGGCGTGCAGCAAAGTCGATCGATGACTGTATAGCGCAGCTTTTGGATTACCCGTGGTGCCACTTGTATAGCACATGCTTGAAGCCGAATTCTCATCAATGCGTGGCCATGCATAGTCCGATGACTGCGCACCCATCCAGCTCTCATAGCTCTGCAGACCGGACATTGCCGTGTCCGCTGGAAGACTATCACTCTCACAGAGCGCAATCCACTTCTTAACGGTAGGACAGCGCGAGTGGATCGCCTGAACAAGAGGCAGGAAGCTCACATCGAAAAACAGAATCTGATCCTCTGCGTGGTTTACAATCCATGCGATCTGGTCGACGTGCAGGCGCGGATTAATCGTGTGCAGCACCCGACCGGATCCCGAGACACCGTAATAAAGCTCAAGATGACGATACCCGTTCCACGCCAGGGTACCGACGCGGTCACCAACAAGCAGTCGCTCTGCATCCAGGGCCTTGGCTACCTGACGGGCGCGTCTCGCCGCGGCCGCCCAGGTGTATCGATGGACGTCCCCCTCCACTCGCCTGGAAACAATGACGGCGTCACTATGATGGCGTTCCGCAAATTCAATCAGCGACGAGATCAATAGTGGGTGATCCTGCATTAAACCCAACATTTGATTCCTCCATTTCAATTGTGATAATCAGTCAGGGTGATCGCTTCAGCGTCTGCGTAATGGAGTGCACCGCTAGTTCGCACGCTCGTTCCAAGCGTACCTGAGTGCTGTGCCAGGGATAGTTGGCGTGGCTCAAAATGATGCAACAAGGTTGTCTCCTTTTCGTTTTAATAAGCTCTATCTTTTAATAAACTCTATCCGATCAGACATGTGTTATATATTCAATCGTATATTCATGGCGGGAAGTAGTCGGTACGCGCTACCGTATTCCAGGCCCAGGGGCGACGCTGGCGGTCCTTGTGTTGCCAGGCCAGAATCTCAGCGTTGTGCTTTAATGTGAGGCCAATATCGTCGAGCCCGTGCAAAAGGCCCTCGCGACGCAGCACATCCACCTCAAATCGGATAGCGGAAGCACCAGAGACATGCAAGATGCATTGCTCTAAATCAACGGTTAACGGCACGCCGTCCTGGCACGCTGCTGCCAGCGTCTCTATATGTTGCAGCGATAAACGAATTGGAAGAACGCCGTTCTGGAAGCAGTTACTGTAGAAAATATCGCCAAAACTGGGAGCGATGATGCAGCGGATGCCGATGCCCTGCAATGCCCACACCGCCCCTTCCCGGGATGATCCACATCCGAAGTTCTCCCCTGCAAGAATAAAAGGGGCGCCACGAAATTGCTTCTGGTTCAGGATGAACGCCGGATCTTCGCTGCCATCCGGAAAGTAGCGAAGCGCCTCCAGCGCATATGGGCCTAACTCAGCACGTCCGAGTGACGTTAGTCGCTCGATCCGGATGATCACATCGGTATCCATGTTGGCTTGTCGCAGATAAGGCGCCGCACCGGTAACGATAGTAAATGGCAACAGGCTCATGACATAACCTCCGAAATCGCAGACACATCAACAATGACACCAGCGATGGCAGCTGCGGCCGCCATCGCTGGGCTTGCTAAATGTGTACGTGCTCCCGGCCCTTGTCGACCAACAAAATTTCGGTTCGACGTGGACACCGATCGCTTCCGCGCAGGGACCTGCTCTCCATTCGCTGCAACACAAATACTGCAGCCAGGCTCGCGCCACACAAAGCCAGCGGCCTGAAATATTTTGTCTAACCCCTCTGCTTCGGCAGCACGTTTGGTATTTTCAGACCCGGGCACCACCCAAGCAGTGACGGACGCAGATACCTTTTTGCCGCGCACTACCTCAGCAGCCGCACGAAGATCCGTGATTCTCGAATTGGCGCATGAGCCAATGAAAACCCAATCAATGGGAGTTCCGACAATCGGCTGCCCCGCTTCCAGCCCCATGTATTGAAGTGTGGCAGCCAACGCATTTCGTTCAGCCTCGTCTTCTATGTCACAGGGGCTGGGCACGCAGCCATCCACTGTAATCGCCTGTTCCGGACTGGTTCCCCAGGTAATGGTTGGGCGCAGCTCTGAAACGTCCACCTGTTCTTCCCGATCGAACACGGCATGATCATCACTAAACAGAGTTCGCCAGTAGTCAACCGACTGATCAAACAACTCACCTGTCGGCGCATAAGGCTTATCACGAAGATAGGCAAATGTTCTGTCATCCGGCGCAATGATGCCCGTACGCGCACCCAGTTCGACGGCAAGGTTGCACAGAGTTAGTCTTTCCTCTATGCCCATCGCTTCGACAGCCGGCCCGCAGAACTCCACGACACATCCGACGCCAGCAGCCGCACCATATTTTCCAATAATATGCAGCGCAAGGTCTTTGGCAGTCACTCCACGACCAAGCCTGCCAGTACAGCGGATGCGAAGTTGCCTGGGCTTTTGCATGCGCAATGTTTGTGTGGCTAAAGCATGGGTACTCTCCGACGAACCAACACCAAATGCCAGCGCACCAATACCGCCATTCGTACAAGTATGACTATCTCCACAGATGACGGTCAGACCCGGAAGCACGATGCCTAACTCAGGCCCCATGACATGTACAATACCCTGGCCGGGGTGGCCAAGATCAAACATCCGGACACCCATTTCGGCACTGAGACGACTCAGATCACCATGCAGCTTACCACCCAGCGGAAACGTTGTAGAGATACGTCCGGGGCGACTGGACACCGCATGATCAGGCGTTGAGAAGACCAGATCGGGATGGTGAAGCTGCATGCCCCTATTCGCAATGCTTGCAAGTGCCGGCGGGCCTGAAAGATCATGAAGAAGGTGACGATCAATATGAAGCAGAGCCCAGCCGTCGCCGAGGTTGCGGACGATATGATCGTCCCATAACTTGTCGAAAAGAGACTTCGTTCCCATCATTCCGCTACCTGCTGTCATCATCAGACGCTGTAAAGCGGGTAGCTAGTGCATTCCACTGATCAAGTCCGAACCGACGAAACACGTCGGTCACGCTGCCCTTTGCTGCGGGCGACATCATCGTCGATTTGAGTGTCGCAAGCGCCTGATCGCCTGCATCAATATTCGCCATCAACATAAATCCCGGCAGGATTGCAAGTTTGTAGCCGGCCTTTTCCGTATCACGCAAACTGTCTATCGGCGTTCGCCCCCCCGGTACGATATTCAGCAGACAAGGGCCTCGCACATACTTAGGCACATCTGCAACCTCTTTGGCTGTTTGTGGTGCTTCTACGAATGCAATATCGGCCCCTGCCGCCAGCGCGGCGTTGGCGCGCCAGATTGCCTCGTCAAACCCCACGACCGCACGAGCATCGGTTCGTGCGATGAGAACGAAAGCAGGGTCCTGCCGGGCGGCAACCGCAGCACGGATCTTACTGATAAATTCGTCGCGCGACACCACGTCTTTGCCATCGGTATGTCCGCAACGCTTAGGCATTATCTGATCTTCCAGATGAATGGCTGCAACACCACGCGTCTCGTATTCCCTGACGCAACGTGTCACGTTCAGTTCATTGCCAAATCCTGTATCCGCGTCAGCGATCAGGGGAATCTGCGAAGAACGAGCCATGGCTGCGGCATTTTCGACCATCTCTCCCATGGTAAGCAAACCGAGATCCGGGTAACCCCGGGCAAGAGATGTACCTGCGCCGGTCATGTATGCCGCGAGAAAACCGGCTTGTTCGATCAACCGTACGCCGATGGCGTCATACGCGCCAGGCGCAATTAATGTTCCAGGCTTTGCGAGCAACTGTCTCAACGAATGTGCAGGATTCAAGTTAGCCTCCATAAGTTGTCTAGAGTATTGCACAACTAGTCAAATATCGTCAAGCTGTTTGAAGCCAGAAATGTTGCTGTCACAGAGGTCTCGCATTTGCTATACTTTTTCCATGACAACCGAATCTCATCTTCTTCGCGCCAAAGGCACCGCGCTGCACCAACAAATCTTTCTGGTACTGCGCGATGGCATTATCCAGGGGTTCTATGCGCCCGGAACAGCACTTCCCAAAGAAGAAGCGCTTGTGAAGTTATTTGGTGTAGCCCGCGCAACGGTGCGCCGGGCCCTGGCCGACCTTGAAGCAGAGGGACTGGTGCAAAGACGTCATGGCAGCGGCACGTTTGTTCGGGCCAACCTATCTACCGGAGCGAATATTGCATCCTTAAGTTTTGTGGACGAACTTCGGCAGAACGCCCAAACAACCGATGTACAGGTAATCACGGTGGAAACCGTTGCCCCACCGCCCTGGGTCAGCGCCGTGATGCAGATACCGCGAGAAGATCTGGCGGTTCGCGCCGTTCGGATGCGCCTGCTGGGAAAAACACCGGCGATGCTCACCGAAGCCTGGGTACGTCGAGACGCCGCTGTCGGCGTCACCGCCGCAACACTCAAAAAGCACGCAATGTACAAGATCGTGATGGCACATGGCGTTGAATTTGGCCGCGTGGTACAGGAAATCAGCGCCGAGTCAGCGGATCCCTACAAGGCCGGATTGCTCCATTGCGAACTCAGCACTGCGCTGATTCGCCTTACACGCTTAATGCACGACAAGGGCGGACGGCCGGTGATGCATGTCACGGCACATATGCTACCGCAGCACAGTCGAATCCTGATGGAAATCCCTGGTGACGCCATCGACACACTCAGTGCCGGGCATATAGTGCACGATCCTCTATTGGCAGAAACAGCTGAACCGCGAACTAAACGGCAGAGAGCCTCCAAAAAAGAATAAAAGCGGCGCCTTTGTTTCCGCAGCCCCGTTCCCACAATAATTCAATAATTATTAGCACAGAAGCAAGTCGCTCAGCCGCCACTATTGACAACGTAGCATCAACAAGAAAAAAAACTCGCTTTTTTGTAAGTATGTTGGTATATTGGTATATCAACATACTTACAAACTGTTCATCATCAATTCAAAAGGAGACTACTCGTGGACGTCATATCCGAACTCAAGAAAAATCCCAACCCTCGCGCAGCATGGACGGTAGCTGACGTAACCGAAGATACCAGCTGGATAAATCAACTCTCGCCCGACATTGCTACCGAACTATTAAGCACCGTACGCAACGGCCGTCGGGAAGAGAAATCAATGCTGGAATACCGCAAGACGGATTTTCCATTTTCTGATGCGGTGCTAAATGCCCTGACAACGAGCTTCAGGGAAGTGCGCGATGGTCGCGGCATGGCCCTTATCAAGGGCATACCCCGCGAGAATGTGCGGCCGGATGAATTTGCACTGATAACCTGGGCCATAGGACTACATTTTGGCGTCGCTCGTCCTCAGGATCGATCCACTTCATACATGAATGAGGTGAAAAATATCGGTACCGATTATCGAAGCCCGAATGGTCGAGGGTACTCGTCCCACGAACAACTGGACTTCCATGTCGACGGCGCGGACATTGTTCTTCTCAGTTGCTATAACCAGGCCCCCGTTGGGGGAATGAGTATGTGCACCAGCGCCGTCAAAGCCCTTGAGGTTGTTGCCCATGAGCGATCGGAATTGGCCCGAACCTTACTCCTGCCTTATCCATTCAGCAAGAACGGTCAGGAAGCACCCGGTGAAGCCTCGTGGATAAATGCACCGATCTATGGATTTGAAGAAGGCCGAACTTTTTGCGCATGGAACCGCAATCGCGTCTGGAATGCCCAGAGACTGGAAGGCGTACCAAGTTTGACTGCACTGCAGAGTGAAGCAATTGGGTACTTGGACGCTGTAATAAGACGCCCCGATCTTATGTACTGCATGCACCTGGAGCGTGGAGACCTGCAACTGTTGAGCAACCAAACCATATTGCATTCCCGGACGAGCTTTCAGGACGATGCAAACGAAAGTAACAAGCGCACACTCTACCGCCTGTGGCTGGCGATGCCGGACTCGTTCAAATTACCCAAGGGTTGGGACCTGTATACGGGTTCATGCGAAGCCGGGACGGTACGCGGAGGAAACAAGGGACTGAACTACGACGCACATTGCCTGCGCTTCGATACCGACCAGGCTCTCGCAATGGGTATGTCATTTCAACCGTGATACGCGCATTTTTCAGCGTTAATACGTCGAACTTCAACTCGGACTGCTGATCATTCCGCAGCCGCGCGTATTGATGTATTTTTATAGCTAAGGAGACAATTATGAAAATATTCAACCAATTATTAGTAGGCCTGTTAATGGGCGTTTGCGCACAATCGGCCTGGTCCTCTGAATTCAAGCCGTCCAAACCCGTTACGTTGATTGTACCCTATGGCCCGGGAGGAGGGACTGATACAGTCGGGCGACTCTTTGCTCAAAAGCTGAGTGCGATATGGGGCCAACCTGTAGTGGTCGATAATCGATCTGGTGGCGATGGCTCTATCGGTGCAGCACATGTAGCGAGGTCGAAGCCAGACGGCACGACCTTACTGCTGTCGGTCGCCTCGATTGTCATCAACCCCTACATAATGACTCAGAAACTTCCCTACAACACCAAAACCGCTTTTACTCCGATCACGACACTTGCCCGCCCAGTAGTGGTAATGATTGCCTCTTCTGGCATGCAGGCGAAAAATGTACCTGAGTTTATCAGTGAAGCGAGAAAAAAACCCGGAAAATTCACTTTCGGGAGCGCTGAAACAAGCACGCGCATGTATGGGGAACGACTCAAAGAGAGCGAAAAATTTGATATGCAACATATTGGCTACAGAGGCTCTTCCCAATGGACAATTGATCTGCTCAATGGCCTGATTGACACCGGTTTTATGAGTATCACATCTGCCATGCCGTTTCTCAAAGACGGTAAAGTCAAAGTCCTTGGTGTGCTCTCCTCTCGCCGCAGTGAACTGTTACCGAACGCTCCCACGCTGCTGGAACAGGGCATTTCAGGCCTGGAATCACATAGTTGGTATGGGCTATTCGGTCCAGGAAAAATGCCCAAGGAAACAGTCGATGCTATTTACGAAGACGTTAAAACCGTGCTCACAGACCCCGAGGTGCTGAATAAGTTAAAATTTCTGGGTGCCGAAATCGGAGGAGACCCTCCTGAAGAATTTAACAAACGATTTCAGGGCGATTTGGTAGAATACGAAGCAATGATCAGGCGATTACATTTAAACGAGACATCGCAATAACCGGCCACATTGCTCTATTCACAACTTTCCCTATGCCAACATCTAAAGTTTCTCTCAAAGCTCAAGGTACACTATTGCATTACCAGCTTTTTCTGACGCTTCGTCAGCAAATATTGGATGGTGTTTATCTGGAAGGTCAACAACTGCCGACTCAGGATACGCTTACCAGGCAATTCAAAGTATCACGTATTACCGTGCGGCGCGCGCTTTCAGAACTGCAAACAGAAGGCCTGATTCGAAATGAACAAGGTGTCGGCTCATTCGTTCTTCCGAACCAGCGAAAGCCTGCGGCCACCGTATCACTTACATACCTGCAAGGCCTGAAACAGGTTGTCCATGAAACCAGGGTTTTGCTGATTCTGTCGGAGTTGGCGAAGCCACCGTTAACGATAGCGCGGGCGATTGGTTTGAGCGAAGACAAAAATGCGGTACATGTGGTGCGCGTGCGCGAGCGTAAAGGCACGCCACTGATGTTACTGGACGCGTGGATGCTACCGCGCTTTGCGCCGATTCTAACTGCATCCGCTTTACGTTCTAGACCTTTATACGAATTGCTGATCAGCGATGGCACACAACTGGGAGAAGTGGTTCAGGAAGTGACGGCAGAAATGGCAGACCCTAATGTGGCAGACCATCTGAAAATCAAAGTCAATTCTCCCGTTCTTCGAACCACCCGATTGGTCTACGATAGCAAACAACAGCCTCTCCAGTACCTCGTCATTCGAGCAACCCCGTTACGCAGCAGAATGGTCATGTCAATTTCCGGTAAAGAATTGAATACCGTTTCGGCAGGTCATCTGGTACATGACGTTGGATAGCGAACAACTCGTCATAGACACACAAGTTAGCTGTCCGCTAGCGAATAAAACCGTTAAATGTGCCACCTTGGCCCATTTTTTAATTATTTGACACTTATTCTATGCAAATATAGTAGGGAGTCGCTCGTTATCTGGCCGATAAGCAAAGCCAGTGCAATAACTTACATTTGCTCCCGTACCTTCCCCAGACTTACATTTTCTGGAATAGATCAATCTTCTGCAGAAGCGGCTTCCATCTTTCGAGGCCTGTCCTAATTGCGTCATCCATTTGCTCTGGACTGCTTGCTGTCACCGTAAATCCCATTTTTTCCAGGCGATCTTTGTTATCGATCAGCGCAGTTTCTATCGCCGCATTCAGCACATTGACTACAGCGGTGTCAACGCCGGTAGGTGCTACAAATCCATACCAGGTATCGGAATCGTATTCGATCCCCTGCTCTTTGAAAGTGGGCACATCAGGTACGGCAGAATTGCGTTCTTTACTGCCTATCCCCAGGATACGCGCCTTCCCAGCCGACTGAAAATTCAAGGCCGATACCATGGGTATATAAATCATCGAGACCTCGTTGCCGAGCAGGGCATTCATTTCTGCTGCGCCACCCTTGTATGGTACATGCAGGATATTGATGCCTTCTGTATCGTTTAGCAATTCGCCAGCGATATGCAACGAACTACCAACACCCGCTGAGCCATACGACAGTTTCTCCGGATTTTTCTTCGCATAGTCCACAACGTCACCCACTGTCTTGAACGCCGAGTCGTTGCGTACGACCAGCGCATTGGACACCGAAACCGCCACTGTCAACGATGTGAAATCTTTGACTGAATCGTACGACACGGCTTTGTACAGAGAGGGATTGACCGACGCTATGCCGTCTGTAGTCAACATCAAGGTATAACCATCCGGCTTTTGCTGCTTAACGTAATTGCTGGCAATAATGCCGGCTGCGCCAGGCTTATTCTCGATGATTACCGGTTGCTTGAGTTGCTTGGATACTGATTCTCCTACAATGCGCGCCAATGTGTCTGTACTTGCACCTGCAGTATAAGGAACAACTATTTTTATCGGCTTTTCGGGATAGGTCGCCTGAGCGTGAAGCGCCTGACTTAAACCTAGACAACCAAAGAATATGGTTGATGAAATTTTTTTAAGTATCGAATACATCAATATCTCCGTTGATGAGTTTACTAGTTGTTCGCTATGTGCAGCCAGACCCATGGTCTGGCCTGACGATCCTGTGCTTGCCATGCACATATTTCTGCATCCTGGGTCAATGTCTGCTCAATATCGTCCCGGCCCTCAAGTAAGGCGTCACGTCTGCGCGCATCAATTTCAAATCCGATGGCATGACCGTCAGGCAACAGGATTTGCTGCGTTTCCAAGTTCACTGTGAGCGCATGTCCCTGGCTTGTCTGCAAGTCGATTGATGTAATCGTTCCCTCTGGCAAAACAATCGGCAACACACCGTTCTGAAAGCAATTATTGTGGAATATTTCACCAAAACTGGGCGCAATGATGCATCTAACACCCAGACTGACCAGCGACCACACTGCGCCTTCTCTGGATGAGCCACAGCCGAAATTCTTTCCGGCCATCAGAATCGGGGCTTGCGCAAACATCGGCTGGTTATAGGGAAAGGACGGATCGGCCTCGCCGTCTTTGCCGTAACGAAGGGCCTCAAACGCGTACTGCCCGAGCTGGCTTCTTTCGATGGCGCTAAGGCGCTCAATACGGATAATGGTGTCGGTATCCAGATTATCCCTGCGCAAATTGGCCACGCAACCTTCAATGATTCTTACCTTGTCCATTCAACCTCCAATTGTCCCGGTGATGGCGCCCGCAAGCGCACACGCGGCGGCCACGCGCGGACTGGCTAGATGAGTGCGTACCCCAGGTCCCTGGCGCCCGACAAAATTTCTGTTCGTCGTCGAAACGATTCTTTCACCGGATCGCCCGATTTCTCCATTAGCTGCCACGCACATACTGCAACCCGGTTCCCGCCACTCAAATCCTGCATTTTTGAAAACCACGTCAAGCCCCAACGCCTGAGCCTCTTGCTTAACCTCTTCCGAACCAGGCACAACCCAAGCATTGACGTGTCCCGCCACATGACGCCCTTGAACCACCCGGGCCGCCTCCACAAGATCGGACAGCCGAGCGTTGGTACAGGACCCAATAAAAACACGGTCCACCGGTGTGCCGGCAAGCGGGGCGCCAGGCGTCAAGCCCATATACTCCGCTGCAGCTTGTCGTGCCTTGCGCACGCTATCGTCCAAAGACACATCAACATCGGGAATATTCTGGTCGACGCAAATGACCTGTTCGGGGCTGATACCCCAGGTGATCATTTGCCCGACTTCATCGGCGTTAATGACCACTTCGCTATCGAATAGGGCGTCGGCGTCCGAGTTCAACGTAAGCCAGGCCTCACAAGCTTGATCCCATATGTCTCCGCGTGGCGCGTATTGGCGTCCTTTTATGTACTCAAACGTGGTTTGGTCAGGTGCAATGAAACCCATTTTTGCACCGAACTCTATGGACAGATTGCACAATGTCATGCGCTGTTCCATGGAAAGCTGCCTGATCACCGGACCGGTATATTCGACCGCGTAGCCTGTCCCGGCAGAAACTCCTAGCCGTCCGATCGTGTATAGAATCAGGTCTTTGGCGGTCACATCCGCCGATAGCGCCCCCTCGAATCGAACTCGCATCGATTTGGGCTTGCGCTGTTTCAATGTCTGGGTAGCCAATGCATGCGCAAGTTCAGAAGAACCCACACCAAATGCCAGAGCCCCCAGCGCCCCATTTGTGCACGTGTGGCTATCGCCACAAATCACGGTGAGTCCGGGCAATACCAGACCCAGTTCAGGCGCCATCACATGAACAATCCCATGTCCCTGCTGACCAATGTCGAAGAAACGGATATTCTCTTGCTGAGTAAGATTGTGAAGGCGTTTCCATAACTTTCCACCCGTCTCATAGGTAAACGCGTCCCTGCCAGTTGCCGAAGAGACGGCATGATCCGGCGTTGCATATACCAGTTCGGGATTGTGTACACTCAAGCCACGAGCGGATAGTGCGTTCAGACTTGCGGTCCCCGAAAGGTCATGAAGTAATTGCCTATCAATATGCAACAATGCCCAGCCATTTTCATATTGCTGAATAACATGACTATCCCAGAGCTTATCCAGTAAGGTACGCGCTTTCATTATCACGCCCTCTTCTGATCCACGTGCTCGCTGGACTCCGACGTTTCACCACGAAAGCGGGTACGCAATGCATCCCATTCGTCGGCCCGGAATCGTTGAAAACGCGCCTGTAAAGAAGCGCCCTTAGCCGAGGAAGGCGGTCGTCCTGTCTGGATCAATTGTGTCAGGGCCAATTCACAAGCATCGGTCGCAGCGACCGACAACAAGCTTGGTAATATTGCAAGCCGGTAACCCGCATTAGCAGCGTCCACCAGGGATATGTCAGGTGTTTTACCCCCTTTTACAATATTAATCAGACACGGCCCGCGCACCAATTTGGGCACTTGCTCAAATTCTTCAATAGACTGCGTCGCCTCAACAAAAATCATATCTGCGCCGGCGTCAATTGCCTGATTTGCCCGGGAAATTGCTTCCTCGAACGTAGTAACGGCACGCGCATCAGTGCGGGCGATGATACAAAAGTTATTATCTTGACGCGCCGCCACAGCAGCGCGAATTTTCGCTAAAAAATCGTCTACAGGAACAATCTCCTTCCCATCCAAGTGGCCACAACGCTTCGGAAAGACCTGGTCCTCAATATGTATACCCGCTACCCCGCGCATTTCAAACTCACGGACGGTGCGTGTGACATTCAGTTCATTGCCGTAACCGGTGTCCGCATCAGCAATAACAGGAATGTTGACGGTTCGAGCCAGGACGCCGGCAGCCTCGGCCATTTCAGTCATCGTCAGTAAGCCATAGTCCGGATAACCTCTGGCTGCAGAGGTACCCGCTCCGGTCATATAGGCTACCGGAAAGCCGGCCTGCTCAACTAGACGGGCTGTCAGGCCATCATAGACACCTGGCGCAACCGCCATTTCTCCTGCACCAAGAAGTGCACGGAATTTTTCGGACGCTTTGTTCATTCAATTTCTCCAATTATTATCAAGTGAGCGCCAAGCTCAATCCACTTTCCTGGTGCTTATCCAATTTCGTCTGATGTCAGTTTATTGGGTATATAGACAGTACCGCTCATAATCCGCCGGGCTGTGCGGCTGAAGCCAAGGCGCTTGAACCTGACTTCTCCCTGTACCGCATCGGAGTTTGCATCAGCAACAACATGCATTACCCCCAAAGGATGACCAATACGCAGCGTGTCGCCCTCAGTATTACGCGCCGTCAAATTCACAATGGTATTGGGTATTCTGGACATTGCAGCCGTGCACATTGAACCTGTTCCTGCCATGCTCTCGTGACATTTGTTATAAAAAACCAGCCGTGCTCGCAAATCCATGTGTTCCTGAGGAACGGCCTTGCCATTCATGTCTAAGTAATCGTCAGATCCAGCGATGATGACGACCAGAGGCAAACTTGGCGATGCCGCTTCTGCCCGCTTCCAATCATCACAGAACCCAGCCAATACCGCTGCCCTTCCCCTTATTTCCTTAAGTCGGGAAATAAGCGCCTTGTTTTCATTGATTTGTACTGGCATTTCGCTGCCAGTCAATCCAACGTCCTGTGCGTGGACGAATACGCATGGATTGGCCAGATCGCCCAGCGTAACAGTCAGTTGAGTGCCATCTTCTAACTGAACAACATCCTGGGCGCTGCCTGTCGGAAGCAATTTTCCAGTTTTGGCTCCAGCCGTTTTGCTGTAGTCCATAAAAATTTCCGCGCCCGTTCCGGGCACGCCAGGAATGGCGAAGTCACCGTGAACTCTGGCAAGGCCGCCACCGACAGGCACATGCGCAACAAGTATTTTCTGCGTATTCGTATTGAATATACGGACCTGAGTGATGGGCTCCACGGCACTCACAAGTCCCTCGTCAATTGCGAATGACCCGACACCCGACGAAATATTGCCGCAATTGCCTGCATAACTGACGACATCGCGATCGGGAACCACTTGCGCGTAGGTGTAATCGATGTCTGCATCGTCTCGCTCTGAACGCTTGACGATTGCGATTTTGGAAGTGATAAGGCGAGACCCACCCAGACCATTGATCTGCAAGATATCGGGGCTGCCCATGACGGTTTGCAGAAAATGGTCTCTTTCCGGACCAGGCGCTGGTACATGCTCCTCATGAAAATAAATCCCCTTACTCGTACCGCCTCGCAGAATGACGCAGGGTACGGCACGTTGCTCTGGCTGTGTAAGTGTGGCTGGTTTGTTCACGGCTGCTCCTGGCACAGAATAAATAATGAGGTTGAATGATTTTATTGTATCCCTATATTGTACTACAATCAATGAATATATTCGATACTACAATATGGTAGTAAAATAGGACACACAAATTTTCTCGCCTGTCTTGTAATAGAGCGTGGCGATTAACCTATTTTTTCTTCGAGCCTGGATCTATGTCAGAAGCCCCGTCGTCTTCACCCAAATTGCATGGCAATACGGTCGAACAGCTATTTAATCAGTTAAAAAAATCCATTCAGAATGGGACCTTCGCACCCGGCCAGCGTCTGGTCGCTACCGACCTGGTAAAAGACTATGGTGTCAGCCGCGGGCCGTTGCGCGAAGCGTTCAGAAGACTGGGGGCAGAGGGATTTATTGATGTCGTGCCAAACAAGGGCGCTATCGTCAAAAAATTCTCCAGAAAACAGATCCACGATCTATTTCTGATTCGACAGGTCATCGAAGGACTTGCCACCAGACTGGCGACAGAGAATCTGAAAGAGCATGGACTTAAGGAAGAACACAAAATGTTAGAGCAGATCGCAAGCGGCGCCCCGGACGACATAGCGAATTTCTCAGAAGAAAACAGCAAATTTCACAGCACCATACTCAGACTTTGCGACAACCAGAAACTGCAAAGCCTTGTCGAACAAATGCAGCTCCCATTTGTCAAATACCAAATCAGGGGTTCGCTGGATCGGGACTACATTACTAGCTCGAAGAAGGAACATAGCCAAATCGCAACGGCAATGCTCGCGGGCGATGCAAAACTTGCCGAGCGTCTCATGCAAAAGCACCTGGCGAACGCGGCTGACCGGGTAATGAAATTACCCGATATTTTTCCTTGAAAAACGGACTTTGAGTTACTTTTGGGGAGCCCAGTATCGATCCAGTAGCGTATTGAGCTGCTCGCTTTCCTGCTCCACTTCACGCTGGAAAACATCCGGCGCATTGAATACCGGCGTGCCGCCTTCGGCGCGTATCTGTGCCCGCAAGCTTTCGTCAGTCGAGACTGCCCTGACGGCTTGGACAATACGTTCGAAAGCAGGCTGGGGAGTTTTCTTGGCAACCAGCAAACCATACCACGTCTCACCCTGGACTGAATACTTGAGTTCAGCGAGAGTCGGGACATCAGGCAATTGATCAAATCGCATTTTCGATCCGACCGCCAGCGCCCTAAACGTTCCACCTTTAATTTGCCCCAGGCTTGACGTTACTGCCGGAACCGCCATTGCAATATGGCTCCCCAATACATCGGTCATCATCGGCGCAGTTCCTCGGTATGGCACGTTAACGGTGTCAGCAAGAGCCGCTTCTGCCATTAACTGCTTGCCAATCAGCTGCGCATAAGCGCTTCCGGAACCCCATGCGCAATCATTCGATTTGCACCAAGTCACATACTCTTCGAAATTACGCACTGGAAGCTTTGAGGAAACCCCAAATACCAAAGGTGAGGTCTGGATTTTGGAGACATAACGAAAATCGTTCACTGCATCGATTTTGTTATTCGGTACTGTTTTATTCCACAACAACATCTGACTGATCTGAAACAAGAGCGTGTAGCCATCGGCTGGCGCATTGAGCACACGCTGGGTACCGATCTGTCCTTCCGCACCGCCTGCATTTTCTACAACAACAGGCACTTTCCAATAATCTGCCAGGCTGCGGGCCAGTTTCCGCGCAAGCGCATCCGTTCCCCCGCCTGCCGGATACGGCACCATTACGGTAACAGGTCTGTCGGGAAAAGTGGCGGCAGCCGCCGTTGAAACTCCTAGGGTGCCACTCACGGCCCAACATAATATTTTAGAAAACTTATTTAAATTCATTTACTCGTCTCCAATCATTGATTTAAGGTTGCGTTTTTTATATATAAAAGCAGCCTGTTTTTGAACATCAGTCATTACAAAAGTGTTTCGTAAATCTGCTGAAAATACGACCTTGAATGCCCCTCTCCCAACCTCATCACCGCCTTGTATAGCTTTGCAGTATCGACGTTGTAGTTACCCCATTCCAGACAATCTTTCACCTTGAGCAGCATTTCATTTTCTGACAGAGGTGCAGCCGCCGATCCTCTTAATAGCTCGCTTTTCTGGGTATATACAGCCGTATTTTTTGTGCGAATGCAAACCTCGGCCCAACGGGGAGCAATAGGTGAGTCGGTTTCCCTGACTGCAATACGTCGCATCAGCGCGCGGACCGAAGGCCTGGCCACCGCAGCATCGGTAAAGCTCGATAAACAGACCTGGCCGTCCAGCAGCATCGCAGCGACTCCGTATTGCATACTGAATTTTCCTTCCAACCCTCTTTCTGGCGAAGGATGTACAAGAGGGATTAAAGCGCCTGAGTTCGTTTGCACCGTTACGGACTCGATATCATCGCAATGAATTTTATGTGTCGTCATCAGATCGGTGACAGCGTCAAGCGCGCGATGAGTGGCATAACACATTGGATACTTTTTTACATCGATGCCAATACACTCAAATTCCAAAGCTCCTTTTCCCATGGAGAAGAGCTCATTACCGCCATTTCTATCTTGCGCATAAAGAGCAAAATAACCAAAGGGTCCATCCAAAGCTTCCGGTGAAGCCTCGAATCCCGCTTGTGCCATCAAGACAGCACGTACCGCAGCCGCATTGGCATGGCCCGCCTGAAATGATTTAGCCTGGGTTCCGACGTTCTGTCGACTGCCGCCAGTCTGCGCAACCGCCAGACCAATGGCGTGGCTGGTTTGGAAGATATTCAGCCCTAGAAGATGAGCGCACGCCGCAGTCGCGCCGATAATTCCAATGGAGGCTGTGGTATGCCATCCGGTCGCATACTGTGAAATGGCAAACCCTCGCGCCAGCTTAAGCATCACCTCGAAACCTACAAGATATGCACTGGCCATTTTGGCTGTTGGCATATCCGTATATTCTCCCAATGCAGCCAATGCAGGCCACAGAACGACACTGGGATGACCACGTAATGGGCTGCTCACATCGTCATAGTCTAGAACATGTGCAGCAACCCCGTTTATTAATGCTGCGACTTCCGGTGACGTCTTCCGCCGCAAGCCCCAAACGGTTGACACTCCTTGTGGATCCAGACCCGGTGCGTCTAAATATTGCCCGGCCGCCAGGCAGGCTGGTTCACTTTGTCCCCCAAGGGCTACTGCATAGGTATCCAACAACGTTAACGCAACGCTTCTCACAATGCTTTCCGACAAGCATTCATTGGAAAACTCATTGGAAAATTTAGAAATCAGGTATTGAGCGTTCAAATTTGACCACCTCTCTTGATCATAGAAGAGCTTGCACGCGCCCATTCTTTCAGTTTAGTTGCGAATTATTGTACTACAATATAATAATACAATATTTTAAAAAAATACAACTGATTACCACACCAATTCGTCTGTAGCAGGTTTTTTTCGTGTAGCACCTCACCCTTTGCACTGAACGTCAGAAATGGCGGTAAGATGGATTAAGGATGCTTCGTTAGCCGCAATGATATGGATACCTTTGACATCCATATCATTCAAGACGTACGCTGTTCCAGCGTACGTCCGACAGATTCTTCAGATTTGTGCGTCATCTCCGTGATACGCATCCCGAAGGACCTAGTCCCTGAGGAATTTTTTATGTCGCTTTCGGTGGTTTTGTATAGAAATAGAGTTCTGTTAAGAGAAGAATAAAAATCAACAAGCTCTATTCCTTTTCTACTGATTTTCTTTTTCAGGGGGAAAGGCTATGGCTTTGCACTTTTGAAGATCAATCAAATTGATATAGGGATAAGCATGAACTTAAGCAATCCGGTAGGCGCTGGTCTCGGATATCTCATCAACTAGTCCATATAATATTTTCATAATACGAAATCAAGCTGGGAATTAGAAAAATTCATAATACTCAATTCCGCAAACGCAGGTATTCTGGGGCTTCAAAAGCCGCAGTTCTACTGGCCTCGACAGACTTTAGTTCAAATTTGATATGGAAAATTGCGACGACCAGATAAATCGACAGACTTAACGTCCAATTTTCCTTAAAAATTCCTCTAAGAAGAAATCGACAGACTTTATTTCTTCTGTTCATATTAAATCGAAAGACTGAAGTCTGTTGGTTTTTTATTTTCTTTCAACGCCTGCTGATTCACAACTAAAGCCATCAAAATCTAAGCAATTTTGATGGCTTTAGTTTTTCTATTTCGGACGTACAACAGTTAGGCAACCGAGCGCACCTGCGAAAAAATCATAATGCGCGTCAGGTTGGTTGGTGCAGCTAATCCTTCCCATTAAATATATTTTTACTTTCATTTTTTTACACTCAGTCAATAGCATTACGTTAGCCTGAATTATCATGACAGCGCTAGACTAAATATAAATATCGGGAGTACTTCATTGTGAATCATGGTGAAGTTCATCCCCTTTATTAAATTACAGCCAATAATAAATATTGATCATGAAGGGAGGAAGGAAAAGATGTTAAATAATGTGGGAAAGACACTGGCCGGGCTTGCACTCTGTGTGATTTCTTCAGCGGCTCTGGCTCAAGATATAAGCAATGACAAAGTCGATGTGATTATCGAAAACGGATTCGTATTCGATGGTACCGGTGCGCCATGGACTAAGACCGATGTGGCTGTAAAGGGGGACCGCATAAAAGCAATTGGAAATCTGAAGGATATGAGTGCAGAACGACGCATTGACGCCACTGGACTCTATGTATCGCCTGGGTTCATCGACCCGCACACGCATGCTGGGGACGGCCTGGTAAAGGCTGAACTGGGGGGAGCAGAACCCCTTTTAGCACAAGGCTTGACCACCGTCGTCGTCAACCCGGATGGCGGCGGCGGTTCGGCCGGCACTGATACCGTCAATATCGCCGATCAGCGCCAAAAGCTTCTTAGCCACGGAGTTGGCGTGAATGTGGCCCAGCTTGTTCCGCATGGGATGGTTCGTCGCTTGGTAATGGGAGATGTAGACGAACATGCAAGTGAAGAGCAGCTGGATAAAATGCGCGAATTGGTACGTAAGGGCATGCAGGATGGCGCGTTCGGTTTGTCCAGCGGTCTTTTTTATGTTCCGGGATCTTTTGCTGATATTTCTGAAATTGTGGAGCTGGGCAAGGTCGTCGGAGAGTTCGGCGGCTTATATACCAGCCATATCCGAGACGAAAGCGACTACTCAATCGGACTTATCCCGTCAGTCGACGAAGTCATCAAGGTCGCCCGAGAGGCAAAAATTCCCGGCGTTGTAACACACGTCAAAGCATTGGGCCCACGAGTTTGGGGCTTTTCTGAGGCGGTAACTCAACGCATAGAGCAAGCGCGGGCCGATGGCGTAGAAATGTGGGCAGACCAATATCCTTATGAAGCTTCCAAGACCGGGTTATCTTCTGCGCTCATTCCACGATGGGCTATGGCAGGCGGCACATCGAAAATGCTGGAAAACCTTAAAGATACCGCAGCCCTTGACAAAATGCGACCTGAAATCGAGACGAATTTAGAACGACGCGGGGGCGCGGAACGCATTCAATTGGCCAATTTCAGCCCGGATACTTCTCTGGAAGGAAAGTTGCTCAGCGAAATATCTGAAAGCAGAGGCAAGAGTCCGGTCGATACGACAATCGAGTTATTGATCGAGGCAAAAGGACAGATTGGCATCGTTTCTTTCAATATGCTCACGAGCGACGTCGTATCTTTTATGAACAAACCGTGGCGCATGACCTCGTCTGATGGTGATCTTGTCCCTATGGGAGAAGGTGTGCCGCATCCTCGAGTCTACGGTACATTTCCACGAATGATTGCCAAGTATTCGCGTGACGATAATCTGGTTCCGCTGGCGACAGCGATACACTCAATGACAGGTCTTCCGGCTACTGTTCATCGCATGAAGGATCGAGGCTTTCTCATGACGAATATGTACGCAGACATAACCATCTTTGACTTAAAAGAAGTTAAGGATATGGCCACTTTCACTGAACCCCATCAGTTGGCCAAAGGAATGAAATATGTCTTTGTGAACGGTAAACTTGCCGTTGACGAAGCGAACTACAAAGACATCCGCAAAGGGCGTGTTCTGAACAGAAATGGTGAGGATTTTGTAAGAGAATAGCAGCGCAGGAGAGACAGAGGCGACTATTTTGCCTCTGCCGGGTACTTAGCGTCTGTCCCCCGCATTACCGCCAGGATCGGGCCTGTAATTTTCTTAGAAAGGAAGCCAGACTCGACAACGTCATCTCATTTCTTATTAACGAAGCGACATCAAGGCATTTCACCCAGCCACTCTACTCCCACGCTGCTGAATTTCTGAACGAACGGACGAAGCAAGCCGATCAGTTCACCCTGCAGAACAACTCCTGCATGACACAACAGCAAAAATCGTGTCAGACCCGGATGTCATTAAAAGGCTGGAAAATTTGGCAAGCCGCCCCTTCACCTGTGTAAGTTTAGATCTTTGCCTGGATTTATTACGCTCGGAAGACCGTATTGTCGGGGAATTAATAAAAGATACAGGCGTCACACCGCAATAACCGTCCACGTTTTGTCAGGAATGTTGCCCATGCACCAAATCGATAAACCGTTGCGCCAATGGAGACAGGATTGCAGTATTCCGGTACAGGATACCCACTTTGCGTATAAATCGACCCTGCTCCAGAGGCAACGCCTTGAGCCCCGCGCCCGCGGTACTATTAAGCGTCGATTCACTCATCAAACCGATGAGGTTGGTATTCTCAATGAGCGGATTCAGCTGACCCGACGTTCCATTATTGAATTCGACAACGACCCGTGGAGGCGGTAATCCGGCTTCTGCGAATCGGCCTTCTATCTCCCTGCGGATATTTACAGTAGACGCAGGCAGCAACCAGGATTCGTCGCTCAAATCTTCAAGCCGAAGTTCCGCGATTTTCAGCAAAGGATGGCGATTATTCACTACCAGCACGATGGGGTCATCCAGCAAGGACACTGGCGTCAGGTCCTCATGCACCACGCGTGGCAAGGCGCTGATGCATAAGTCGATGTCGCCTGCGTGCAGCGCTTCCTGTAACCGGTCATTTAAATTGAACATGAGCCGCAAACGTGCCGCAGGGCGCTGCCGTTGCAATTCCAGCGCAGCCGGAACAAATACGCGCTGAATGTAAAGCGTAGATACACCCACCCGCAGCAGACCACGTTCTCCCAGGTGCAGGTCAGACGCTTCTTTGACCGCGTCGTCCAGCCCTGACCGTAATTTACATATGCGCTCATAAAACGGTTGCGCCGCCGGCGTCAGTTGCATGCCGGTGCTGCTACGAAAAAATAGCGGGAAACCCCACTCGCTTTCCAGACGATGCAGCGCCTGGGTAATCGCAGGTTGGCTCACTCCAAGTGCTTCGGCAGCACGGCGGACCTTGCCATGTTTGGCGACAGCAAGAAAGTAATCGACATCGTCAAGGCGGATACTCATAGGTTTTCAATTGTCATTTTTGGTGATAAGTATACCTTATCAGATGCCACCTCCTACTTATCCCGGGCTGATCAACGCGTTGATACACTTGCCCGAAAGGAGATCAAATGAATATTGGAATTTTTACGGAACGCAGTGCACGCTTCTGGCCGCAGAAAACAGCCATCCTGTTTCGCGATCACGCCATTACTTATGCAGAACTTGAAAAAAGGTCCAATCGCCTTGCCCATGCTTTGCTCGGGCTTGGCTTACAGAAAGGCGACCGGGTAGCAATCGTTTCCCCAAACCGGCCAGAAATCATAGAGCTGGAGTGTGCGTTGTACAAGGCTGGCCTGGTTAAAGTAGCACTCAACGCCCGCCTGGCCCAGAATGAGCTGGAAGATGCGCTGTCCAATGCAGAGCCGAGCATCTGCTTTACCGGGCCGGAACATCAGGCCATGATAGACAAAGCAACTCAAAATGGCATTGCCCTGGCTCACCGCTTTATTTTCTCTTCAGACGAAACCGCTGAAGACTGGCAAGACTACGAAACATTGCTCAGCCGGCATTCCGATGAGCATATCCATATTGATATGGCGACAGACGATCTTGCCGTTCTGCATTACACATCTGGTTCGACAGGCAAGCTCAAGGCGGCGATGCAAACGGTGGGCAATCGCATGGCGTCCTTGCGCAAGAATGTAATGGGTCGGATGCATATGCAGGGAAAAGAAGTGCTACTGCTGAGCGGACCTATTACGCATGCCAGTGGGATGTTCATGCAGGCCATTCTCTACCAGGGCGGTACGATTCTGTTGCTTGAAAAATTCCAGCCCAACCAGGTCCTGGAAGCAATAGAGAAACACCGAGCGACAATTTGCTTTGTCGTACCTGCCATGATTAACGCGCTGCTGGCGGATCCCGGCATCAAGACACGTGATCTGTCCAGCCTGCGCCTGCTCCTTTATGGTGCCGCGCCCATTTCACCCACCCGTATCCGGGAAGCATGGTCAGCCTTCGGTCCCGTATTATCGCAGGGATATGGGGCAGGAGAAACGACTGGCGGCATCATTGCGCTGAGTGTAGAGGACCATCGTATCGCTATCGAGGAAGGGCGGGATGAACTGCTTGGCGCCTGCGGACGCATATCTTGTGAGTCCGAGGTGGAGGTGTTGGATGAGCAAGGTAACCGCGTCAAGGGTGATGAAATCGGCGAAATCTGCGTGCGCGGCCCGGATGTTTTTGCTGGCTTTTGGCGCACACCCCAGGCAACTGCCGATGCTTTCGATAAGCGCGGCTGGCTGCGTACGGGCGACCTGGCACGGATGGACGATGCAGGTTACATCTACATTGTAGATCGTCGCAAGGAAATGATTGTGACCGGCGGATTCAATGTTTACCCCAATGAAGTGGAAACCGTACTGGCTCAACACCCTGCTCTGTATGAGGCATGCGTGATCGGCATACCGGATGAGCGCTGGGGAGAAGCCGTGACTGCGGTTGTCGTTTTGCGAGACGGTCAAGAGGCAAGCGAAGAAGAAATCATGACCTTTTGCCGCGACAGGCTTGCCGATTTCAAGCGTCCCCGCTCCGTGGCATTTGTCGATCAGTTACCCAAAAATGCAAACGGCAAACTCTCGCGCAAAGATGTACGCGAACCCTACTGGCGCGGCAGAGCCCGCCTGGTCAATTGAAGCGGAGACAGCATGAATCTGGACACAAAAACATTTGAAGGCTCCCCACAAGCATATGAATTTATTCAGGAAGTACAGGCGTTTATTTCAAATGAGATAGACCCGCTGGCTTCGCAAAATGGCATTACATACGAATCCGGCGCCTCACGCGAACTGCTCAAACACGTATGGACGCTTTCTCGTCGTCATGGGTTCTACGGGGTCAATCTGCCTGAAGAACTTGGTGGTGCCGGGTTTGGCGTTCGAGACCTCGTTCTCATCAAAGAAGCGATTTATGCGACAGGATCAGTATTGGCCCCCCATGTGATGGGAGAGTTGTCTGGACCGCCACGAGTGGGGGCCCTGGCGCGCGCCGCTACACCCGATCAGATGGAGCGCTTTATCCTGCCCGTAGCCCGCGCGGAGCAGGCTATTTGTTTTGCCATCACAGAACAGGAAGCGGGCTCCGATGCCGGCGCAGTGCAAACAAAAGCGGTGCGCGACGGCGATCACTTCATCCTTACCGGTAAAAAACGCTATATTTCAGGATCCCCTTTTTGCGACATGGCCGTGGTCATTGCCTCGACCAGTGATGATCCGCAACGCCGCGAGACCTCCGCCTTCTTTGTGGAACGCAGTCGACCGGGCTTTGTGGTCGAATCAGGGTACAAAACGCTGGCAGGTCAATCAAGCACCGGGGATATCATCCTGTCCGATTGCCGCATCCCGGCTGCCAATATGATTGGTGAACAGGGTAAAGGCCTGGCGATGGCGCTGGGTCGAATATCCGTGAACCGGCTGATGCATTGCCCTGCCATGCTCGGGCATGCGAGTATTGCGCTGCGTGATTCCATCACATATGCCATGGAACGCCGCCAATTCGGCCAGCCCATTGGGGCCTTCCAGGCAATACAACATATGCTGGCCGACATGGCGACCGAATGGACAGCAGCACGCGCCCTGGTCCTGAGCGTCGCCCATGCGCTGGACCAGGGCATTGACGGGCGTGCGCAGACATCCATGGCCAAATTATTCTGCTCAGAAACTGCTTTCCGCATTGCCGATCGGGCCGTGCAAATCCATGGAGGACAAGGCATCGTCCAGGGCAGCCGGGTAGAGTTCATGTTCCGGCTGCTGCGCATGTACCGCATCCTGACCGGAACAAGTGAAATTCAGCGCAATACCATTGCTCGCGATTTGCTGGCAAGTGAGCGGCAGTAAGAATATCTATATTTAAATAATGACAAGGAGACAAAAATGAACAAAAAAATCAGAAAAATAGCGTCTGTTGTATGCTGTGCCGCAGCTGTAACAATGACTGCCGGGCATGCCAAAGAAAGCGACTATCCGTCGTCTGCCATTACATGGGTCGTGCCCTACCTGCCCGGCACCGGCCCCGACTCCAATGCCAGAATTATCGCGAATGCAATGTCAGGCGTTCTCGGACAAACGATTGTCGTGGAAAACCGTGGTGGTGCCGCTGGCAATATTGGCGCTGCAGCGGTCAAGCGTGCCCGTCCGGATGGGTATACCTGGCTTTATTCTTCGACTGCCATGGCAGATAATATGCGTATTTACGCAAGGCCCGGCTTTGATGTGATGAAAGATTTCACGCATGTAGGAAGCATGTCTCAGTCGGACTCCGTCATAATCGTACGGCCGGACTCACCCTACGATCGTTTCCAGACATTAATCGATAAACTCAAGGAAGCAAATGAACCGTTGACTTACGCATCAGGTGGAGTGGGAACGCCGTCGCATCTGGGTGCCGAACTCGTTCTGGCCAAAACGCACACCAAAGCCTTGCAGATCCCGTACAAAGGCGCATCTGAATCTTTGAATGCGGTCATTGGTAAACAAGTCGACTTTGCTCTTGTGCTGGCATCTGTTGCCATCCCCCAGATAAAAGCCGGCAAAATCAGGCCGCTTGCGATCCTGACAAAAGCGCGGAATCCTCAACTTCCACAAGTACCAACGGTTGCCGAATTGGGGATTCCCGATGTCGACAATACGTCTATCGGAGGAATCTCAGTTCCTGAAGGTACACCGGACAGTGTAGTGAGCGCGATCAAGCATGCGCTTGATGTGGCGCTTGATAACGCGGAAGTAAGAAAGCAACTGGAAACCACCGGCGTTTCAATATCACGCCTGAGCGGGCAGGAATATAGCCAGCGTCTGAAAGACCAAACGGCATGGACCGAAAAAATGATGAAAATTACGGGTCTTGAACCACAGTAGTACAAAAAATGCGATTGCAGATAACCGTTTAAATGAGCAATAGTTAGACTTAAATCCGGGCAACCTTCAACAACGAAGTCAGCGCCGGATTTTGATCGTCCTCGCGCCACGCCACCGATATTTCCTGGTGCAGATGCGGTGTCTTATCCGACAGCGGGATATAGCGTACGCTGGGATGAATCAAAGCAGTCAGATTGCCCGCAACCAGTGCGACCGACAACCCCGTCGCAATAATGCACACCATGCTGGCGACCTGCGCGCATTCCTGCTCGATATTTGGATAAAAGCCGGCCTCCATACAAGCGGCTATAAGCTGCGCATGAGCAGCAGGCACCCGCTCCCGGGAGAACGCTACAAAGGATTCCTGCGCCAGCTCTTTGAGCGAAATCCGTTTTCGGCTGCTCAGGGGATGATTGACCGACAAAGCCACCATCAGCCTATCACGCGCATAAAACCGGGTTTTGACACCACGTGCCTGGGAGGCCAGCGGTGTGCGCAACAGACCGACATCAAGGTTGTGATTCTGTAATTGTTCCAGTTGATCCAGCGTCGTTGTTTCCACCAGACGAAAGGTAATATTCGGATATTGCTCCCGGAAGCGGGTAATCAGATCAGGCATAAATCCATATCCCACACTGCCGATGAAACCCATTGAAAGATGACCGATGTCGCCATTGCGGGCGTGCTGCGCGCGCTCTATCGCCAGCCGCTCGTATTTCAGCCACTGCCGAGCCTCTTCCAGAAAGACCCGACCAGCTGCAGTCAATGTCACATTTCTTTTATTGCGTTCAAACAGCTGCACATCCAGGTGTTCCTCCAGTTTCTGGATCGCCTGGCTAAGGGGCGACTGGGCAATATTGACCCGCTGGGCAGCTCGCCCAAAGTGCAGTTCTTCGGCAACGGCAATGAATTGCCTGAGTAATTTGCTATTGAGCATAAAGATATTTTTTATCTTAATTGTCATTAATTATATATTAGACATAACTGTGCGACCTCTCTAGAATTTTCTGATCATTCACGGAAAATCAACAACATGACAGATCACACTCAAGCCGAAGAGGACGTTCGGCGCGCTATTCGAACCCTGCTGGCCCAGAATCCTGAAACCAGCGAACGGCCAGATGCCTGTCTGTCGCTGCATGGCACACTGCCTGATTTCGATTCACGACACAAGCTTGCCGTCAGCGCCGCTTCGGCTATCGGTGCATACGCCGTCACCGTGCAACAATGGTGGCAACAATGCACCGGACACGCTCAAACCATTGATATCGATTGGATGCAAGCGGCCAGTTCACTTAATCCGGGACATTTTCAGACCCAAAGCGGCTATGGTCTGCCCGCCCTGTCTTTACTGACTGAGCTGAAAGCCGACTTCTATCGCACCCGGGATAATCGCTGGTTTTTCCCCATTGGTTCATATCCGCACCTGCGCGACGGCGTACTCAAGGTGCTGAACTGTCCCAATACCGAGAGGGGCCTGGCCGACGCCATTGCCAAATGGAGCGCCGATGAGCTGGAAGACGCCTTTGCCGCAGCCCGATTACCTGGCATTTATGCCAGGAGCCAAAGCGAGTGGCGGGCGCATCCGCAGGGTTCCTTGCTGGCGGCGCAACCTCCCATACAGATTGAAAGAATCGACGACAGCCCGGTTATTCCTGCCAGCGCCGGCGAACGCCCGCTTGATGCACTGCGTGTACTGGATATGGGTCATGTCATTGCCGGCCCGGTCGTCGCACGCACATTGGCTGAGCACGGTGCGCAAGTGCTCAGGCTCGACCCCCCGCTGCGTCAGGATCCCTTCCGCCAAACCATCGATACCAATATCGGCAAGCGTTCGGCCTTCTGCGATCTGGATCGGGACGAAGACCGCACCCGTCTGCAAACACTGATTGCAAACACAGATGTCATGGTCCAGTCGTGGCGGCCTGGCAGTCTCGAAGGACGCGGCTTCGGAGCACAACAGGCAGCAGCGATCCGGCCCGGTATTATTTATGTTTCAGTGAGTGCATATGGAGACAGCGGCCCCTGGGCCACACGTGGCGGTTTCGAGCAACTGGGACAAATCGTCAGCGGTATCGCCATGGATGAAGGCGATGCCGACCGGCCCCGTCTTGTCCCCACCTATCTGCTCAATGATTATCTGACCGGCTATCTGGGTGCCACAGGTGTGATGATGGCGCTTATGCGCCGGGCCCGGGAAGGCGGCAGCTACCATGTCAAAGTCTCATTGACGCGTACCTCAATGTGGGTACAGGACCTCGGGCTGCTTGCCATACCGGATGCCGCCATCCGCGGCCAGCATTTTGCCACCCAGTTGCGGCCTGTACTGGAGCGTCGTGACTCTCCCTACGGGATCCTGGAACAATTGGGACCTGTTGCCCGGTTTTCTCATACCCCTGCAAAGTGGTCACTTCCCCCTTCCCCAACCGGAGCGTTTCCTGCCCGCTGGCAATCCTGAATATTCAGGAAAATAATATTCGAATAATGAAATCGGAGACAAATGATGAAAACAGTTCCTGCCGTAGCGGCCGTCACACTGGCCAGCCTTTTTAACATAACCGCGGCGCACGCCGAACCGACATATCCGGACAAGCCAGTGAGCGTCATCATCGGCTTTTCACCGGGCGGGCCAACCGATGCTATCGGCCGTGTCCTCTTCCGCAAAGTGGCGGAGGTGATGAAAACCCCGTTTGTGATAGAGAATCGCCCTGGCGCCGGCGGCAACATCGGCTCCCAGGACCTGGCCCGGGCCAAGCCCGATGGCTATACAACCATGTACGGCACCTCGTCGGTCACCACGGCGCCACCTCTTTTCAAACGTGATGATCTGAATCCGGAGAAAGCGTTTGATGCTGCCGCATGCACAACCAAAGTCCCATTGATACTGCTGGTGAACAACAAGATATCTGCCAACAACGTCGCTGAATTCTACAAACAGATCAAGGATAACCCGGGCAAATTCTTTATGGGTTCTTCAGGAAACGGGTCTATCGATCATCTGGTCGCGATGGAAATTGCCAGCAAGCTGGGGCAGAAATTTCAACTCGTGCCCTATAAGGGAAATGGGCCTGCATTGACAGATCTGGCGGCAGGCAATGTAAATTTCATGTACTCGGGCTCGTTCAACAGCGCTCTGCCGTTCATCCAGAAAGGGACGATCAAGGCACTTGCGGTCACATCGTCGAAACGTTCTGGTGCCCTTCCTGATGTTCCGACTCTGAGTGAAAGTGTGAACGAACTCAAGGGTTATGATGCCGGCACCTGGCAAGCATTGCTGGCGCCGAAAAATACCCCGGCAAACGTGCTGAAAGCACTTGATGCAGGCGTGCAATCCGCCCTGAAGGACAAGGAAGTTCTCAAAAGCCTGCATTATCAGGGTGCCGACATCATGCATATGCCCCCTTCGGAATGTCAGGCCTTCATCAAGGACGAATATGCCCGCTGGTCAAAAACCATCAGCGATCTCAACCTGAGCGCCAGATAATCCCCAGTGTGACCTGCGCCTGAATACAATGAATGCGAATCAGGTCCGGTCTTCAATCAAGGGAGATATTCGCCGACTTGATCACTTCGGTCCACCGTTTCAACTCGAAGTCGACCAGATTCTTGTATTCCTTGCTGTTTCCAGCACGAGGTTCGGCCCCGATGCCGCCCAGGCTTTTGGCAACGTCCGGGCTGTGCGCTATCCCGGTGATAGCTTGCGAAAGCTTATCGACTATCGGAGCGGGCGTGCCCGCCGGGGCCAGGACACCAGACCAGGAATCCACTGCAAAGTCAGGAACACCCGCTTCAGCCATGGTCGGTACATCGGGAAGCAAGGGAGACCGTTTGTCGCTCGCAACAGCCAGGGCGCGAAGCTTGCCTGCCTTGATTTGCGCCAGGACCGTGGGCATATTCACAAACATCAGGTCGATCCGGCCGCCAATCAGGTCATTATTGGCCAGGCCTGCCCCTTTGTAGGGAACATGCTCGAACTTGACGCCCGTTCTGAACTGAAAAAATTCGCCAATAAGATGATTGACCCCGCCAGCTCCGGAGGAGCCCATGAAGAGTTTCTGTCCCCGGGACTTGGATAGGCTGATCAGTTCCCGGACACTCTTTACCGGTACGTTATTGTTGACCACTAGCACGTTGGGTACCGTGGCAAAAAGGGCAACCTGTGTGAAATCCTTGCGAGGATCATAGGGTAGTCGCTTGTACAATAAGGGGTGAAATGCCTGATGTGATGATGCGGCCAGCAATAAGGTGTATCCATCGGGAGGAGACTTGGCTACGACATCTGCTCCCAGGGTTCCGCCAGCTCCGGACTTGTTCTCGACGATCACCTGTTGCCCCAGGACTTTAGAGAGATTATCTGCCAGCAACCTGCCAATAATGTCCACAGAGCCGCCAGGCGCAAATGGCACGATGAGTTTAATCGGCCGTTCTTCCGGGTAAGAAGCTGCTGCGGCAATGTTCAGGGAGCATGCCATGATGATGCCCGAAATAAATCTGATGCCAAATAGCTTGATATTGAATTTTTTCATGTCCACCTTCCTCCAAAGTTATTGTATTGATGCGTCAAAGCGATGCAAGGGCCTTGATCTCGTTATTCATCTCCCGACTCGCGGCCTCCAGCCTTGATCGGTTTGATGCCACGACCGCCAGAGCTTGATCAATGTGCTGCAACTGCCTTTGCGCTGCCTCCCGTGTGGAGTCTGGTGCCGGCCCCCCACTCTTGCGGGCAATTACACTGTCAACCGGATTCAGGTACTTGCGCAGCTTATCCTCGGACCATCCGAGAGGCGTCCCCGTCACCTCAATCGCAGCCTGATCCAGCATTTCGCTGGTCAGCTCATTTGCGGTTTTTGCAGCATCCATGGCCAGTCGCACCAGTTCGCCGACAATATGATGAGCATCACGAAAGGGCATATCCGCTTCAGCGACGAGGCCATCTGCCAAATCGGTTGCCACTGAAAAATCCCTGTTGACGTGCTCCAACATATGCTGCTTTCGTGGTTCTACGCTGCCCATAACCAGGCCGAACAGGGAGAGGCTGCGAAGGACTTCGTCCGCGCACTCCCAGAAATTTCTCATGCTCTCGCGACTACTATCGCCGGCATGTGTGTAATGCGTACCTTTTACAGTCACCAGCGCTGTATTGAGCAAGCCAAGAACATGGGCACTCTTGCCTTTCAAATACTCCAGCACCGCCGGATTCTTTTTCTGCGGCATGATGCTCGATGTACTGGCCACGCGGTCCGGAAAGAATACAAGTCCGAACTCCGGTGTAGACCAAACATGCAGATCCTGCGCAACCCGTCCCCAGGTAATGGCAAGCAAGGCCATGGCAGACATCGCTTCCCAGGCAAAATCCCGGGATGCGACCGAGTCCAGCGTGTTGGCCTGGACTGTTGTGAACCCCAGATGCCTGGTTGTTATGCTCCGGTCAATCGGGAATCGTGTGCCTGCAAAGGCCCCTGCTCCCAATGGACATATATCGATGCGTACCAGAACGTTTAGCAGACGGTCCATATCTCGTCCAAGATGCTCGGCGACACCTGACATATAAAAGCCCAAGGTCATGGGTTGCGCCGGCTGCAGATGCGTGTAGCCAGGCATGATCGTATCGGCAAAACCTGTTGCGCGTTCAAGCATATTCTTTCTAACCCGGCCAACTGCTTCCAGAATATCGAGGACGACATCGCGGGCGCGAATGCGGTCCGTGGTCACGCTAATATCATTACGGCTGCGCGCCATATGGACCCGCCCCCCGATATCCCTGCCGGTGATCGCCATCAGCCTGGCTTCGTAATTGAAATAGGGATCCTCCTTGGCCGGATCCAGCTCAACCGAGGACGGACCTTCCGATTCTATTTGCAGCAAGCCTCTGGCAAGTTTTGTGGCGCTATCAGGTGCGATCAGCCCCGTCTTGTACAACATCAGCAGATGTGCCTTGTTCACACTTGTCATATGGGGAAAGACCTTGAGAAAGTCCCGTCCTATGCGCGGCGCATAAATCAGTTCACAGATTTCCTGGGCGAGAGGCTCTTTCAGCCGTCGGCTCACTTTTGATTCCATTTTTTATTACTCCATTTGATATGGAAACCAGTATCGACGCAGCACATCATCACGTCAAATCACAAATTCACGCGAGTTCATACATTTTTGATATGACCTCCAGTATCATGCAGGGAGGCCTGAGGCGAATACACATTTGGATATTCGCGTTTGGACAACATGATTGTGTAAAAATGATGCTCTTCATTGGACGCTTATGAACTTCAAGCAACTTGAAACATTCCGGGCCGTCATGCTCACCGGCTCAATGACAATTGCCGCCAGGCAGCTCCATACGTCACAACCTAATGTCACTCGCATCATTGGCAAGCTCGAAGAGGAAGCGGGTTTCGCGCTCTTTGATCGTTTCGCAGGACGTATTCAGCCCACAAAAGCGGGGGAAGCGTTTTTCCGGGAAGTGGAACGATCATTCATCGGACTCGATAGCATGGCTGAGTCAGCGCGGGTCATCAGGGACGTTGGCCAGGGGGCGCTCAGGGTGGCGGCAGCGGCATCCATTGTGATGAGTGCATTGCCGATTGCAATCCGCTTGTTCCATGCGCGCCACCCGCGTATCCGAGTGATTGTTGATACTGGCGAATCTTCCGTCGTCGCGAACTGGATCGCGACGCAGCACTCCGACATCGGATTCGTAGCCTATATGCCCGACAAGCCAGGTGTTATTACGTCGTTAATTCACGCGGAGAACGCCACGTGTATTGTGCCATCCGGGCATCGTCTTGCCGGCAGAAGCCACCTGACGCCAAGAGACCTTGAGGGAGAGCGCTTCATTTCCCTGCCGTCCGGCAGTGCTTCACGCATTGCGGTTGACGCAGCATTCGGCGCGATACAACGCACGATGGTTCTTGAAACCGCCTACGCTGTTACCATATGCCGGATGGTGAACGAAGGCCTGGGTATCAGCCTGGTGAATCCCATTGTCAGCCGTACCACGAAATTTCCGGGGATTGTCTCCATTCCGTTCAAGCCGGACATTCCGTTCAAAAGCTACATGCTCAAGCCTCAGCTGGCACAGCAGGATATGCATACGGATTTTTTCGTGGACTGTATGAAAGAGGCTTTCAAAGCGACATTGGATGACCAATGACAGAGAAAACCAGGCTGTTCACGTATCCGTCCGAATGAAAGCGTCTGGATTCTCCAACACTCTGCAAACCTGATAAATGCGTGCCGGATTAGAATGTACCACCATATATATCAGAAGCGATCAGCCAGGCGACTATTTTTATAATGCAACACAATTGGACATTTATAACAGCAAATCAATGTCGTCATCCATAAGATCGACAACCCGCCGGTACTCGCCTGGCGTAATACCTAAATGCTGCCGAAAAAAACGAGTGAAATGTCCCGGTGCAGAAAAACCGACATTGTATGAAATTTCACCGATACGCAATTGTGGCTGACACAGTTCCGCGATTGCCGCTTCTACCCTTAGCGCATTTGCATATACAGCCGGTGTCAGATTGGTACTACGGCGGAACAGTTCAAAAAAATGTGCACGTGACAATCCACTTTCTGCTGCCAGTTCTGAGAAGTTTTCACCGTAGCGCAAGTTTTCGCGAATTCTCCCAATGGCACGGCGAATACGGGGGTCCATCGTGTTTGCCCGTAAACTGCTGAACAACGGAGAAGAGTCTCTGAGTGAAGAATGTCGCTCCGCCGTGGCCATGAACAGATCAAAGATCTTACCTTCAAGAATATCAGATGCAATATCCTGAGATACCAGCATTTCGGCTGCCAGCGCATTGGCAAGATGGCGTGCGCCAGGAGGAAGTGTGGCACAGGGTTTGGGGAAAAACTGCGGATGACCGCTGACCGTGAGGGAGTGCAACACCTGACTAAGCCAGGTTGTTTCAAGGTAAAGCGCCAGCAAGATACAACGCCCTTCACCGCTGGGCGTATGCTCATAAGCATGTGGCTCCCACGCATTGATAAGAACGACGCTCTCTTCAGTCAAGGGCTGGCTTTTGCCTTTGACCAAAAATGAACTGTCTACACCGCTTACTTTGATCAGGGCGTGACAGTGATGATGGGCATGAATGACCAGCGGCTTGCTCATATCGAGCAAAGATACGCGGCCAAAGGCGCCTTGGAATATTTTAATCGCCGTTGACATGGTACCCAAATGGAGACACCCGCCCGGATGGACGGGTGGAGACGAGCCCGTGCTGCATCATCCGGGCCCGTCTCGCAGCATTCTTCAATTATATCAATAATTTGGCCATTCAATCACTAGGCTGTCCCACGCTCACCGGATACTTTGGTCAGTTGTTCCGGAGACTTGTCTGCGCGGTCGCGCTGACCCAGGCTGAACTTATCTGCCAGCGCCGAGGCTATTACACCGAATACCAACGCCCAGAACGGCGCACTGATCCCCAAGAGATTGAGGGAACTCATGCCAACCACAAAAGCGACGAAGGCACCCACCTGATTCCCGAGTCGTGGACCAAACGCGCCCTGCAACGAACTGAGCAGGACGCCGATCATAGCCAAGCCCGCGACTACGCCAATCAATGATTTGGGCAAGGCCATCACAAATGGGACCGCAAGCCCTGCAATCAGGCCGAATGCGCCGAACAGCAAACCATTGACAACGGTTGCGCCGTAGCGCTTATCCTTGTCTTCCCCGGCCTGCTCAGAAGAACAAATTGCCGTCATCGGTCCTGCAATATTGGCATTGTGCCCTCCCATCATGCCCGCTACTATGCCGCCCACGCCGCTGACGATGGTCATGGCGTTAATCGGAGGTTTGTAACCTTCTGCCATCAGCACGCCAATTGCCTGGGCGTTTTCAGCTCCGATTACCAATGCAGCCAATGGGACGGCAATGCCGAAGAAAGCACCCAAGGTAAATGACGGCGCCGTAAACTGCGGCATCACAAACGCAAGTTCAGATGTCCCCATTTGCAGTTGTCCGGTAGCCAGGGTGACAACCAACCCGACAATCAATGCGGCCAGTACTGGAGGTACACGACGCGTCAATCGGCCAGTGAGAAAGAAAGCGAGCGCCGCCAGACCCGCAATCAGCGGCGCAGCGCTGACCGCATCGACCGCAGCTACACCGAACCGGATCATTGCACCCGCTATCATGGCCATAACAATTGGCATAGGCACCCATCGCATGATGCGACCGATCACACCCGTGACACCCAGAATTAACACAAGGACGCCCGCCATAATGAACGCACCGATGGCCTCCTGATATGAAAACGTTGCGAAGGCAGCAGTCATGATTGCCGCCCCAGGTATCGAATAGGCACCGGTAATCGGCATGCGGTAGCGCATACCCATAAACAGGCTGATGATGCCGCCCAGAAGATAAATCGCGAGCAGCCATGCCACAGTTTGCCCGTTGTTCAGATTTCCAGCCTGAGCCGCGCCGATCACAATCAGGGCCGGGCCGGAGCATCCAAAAATGGCAGCAACCAAGCCTGCGCTGACCGAGTTCAGGTTCAGTGCGGAGGGTAGGCCCCGTAAACCGGCCATCCATCCTGACGCCGCCGGGTCCTTGTGCCCGTCGCCTTGTGCGGGCACCGATTGTTGTATATTCATAATTGTCTCCTATCGGTCGCCGAAAATGCTCGGCGGTCGTTGTTATGCCGGCACGCATGCGGAGTGAATGCGTGCATGCCAGCGGTTTTATTTTCCTGTGAAATTGGCTTTGCGTTTGGCGTGGAAAGCTTCCACACCTTCGCGAAAGTCTTCCGAACTGCGTAGCCGGCTGTAGCAATGACCTTCCAGTTCAATCGCGGCGGCTAGGGATGCGTCTTCGCTGTCATTCAGCAATTTTTTCGCAGTTCGCTGAGCAAGCGGCGAGAATTTCACCAACTCAGCCACCAATTTGTCAGTTGCGGATTCAAGCTGTTCATCCTCAACACATTCCAGCACCAATCCCCAGTCATATGCTTGCGGGCCAGGAATGCGGCGCGAACGCATCACAATATCTTTGGTACGCCCGATGCCTACCATTTTCTGCAGACGAGCCGAACCACCAGAACCCGGAATCTGTCCGAGTTTTTGTTCCGGCAGAGCGTATTCTGTGGTGGTAGTCGCAATTCGAAAATCGCAGGCCAGTGAAATCTCAAAGCCGACGCCAAAGCAATAACCCCGATTGGCTGCAATGACCGGTTTGGAACAACGCTCCGGCGAGGCAATATTCCACGCCAGCTTTGACACGTGTTCGGGCGACGCCTCAAGAAAACCGCGAATATCGCCACCGCTTGAAAAATGCTCGCCTTCGGCGCGCAGGACGATGACACGGACATTATCATCAGCATCCAGGGCTTCAAAAACCAGTCGTAGCTGTTCTCGTTCAGGCATGGAAATAATATTAAAAGGCGCACGATCCAGCACGATATCAGCGCGATGTTTTGCTGGATCGATTTCGACCCTGAAACCATCCAGGTTCTGCAGCAAGTCGTGCGCAGGGTGTTTAATTTGACTCATTCTGTAATCCTTATGTGTCGTTCAGTTAGCAAGATTAATAGCAGGTTCACAATTGGCGTCGATCTCGTACTCGCCGGAGACCAGCTTGCGGCGCAGAATTTTTCCGACGGGCGATTTGGGCAAGGCCGCTACAAAAACATACTCGCGCGGCCGCTTGAAATTGGCAAGATCAGTCGAGCGGCAGTATCGGTCCAGTTCCTCGGCATTTACGCTGGCCTGACGTTTTACAAAAGCTACCACCCGGTGCCCCCACCGTTCATCCTTGATTCCGGCAACAGCCACTTCGTCGACCGCCGGGTGCAGCGATATCACAGACTCAATATCCACAGGTGAAATGTTTTCTCCGCCGCTGATAATCATGTCGTCGACCCGACCACTAACGAACAATTCGCCGTCGGCATCGTAATAACCGATATCACCAGTGAAATACCACCGGCCAATCAGGGACTTCTGATTCGCATCAGGGCGATTCCAGTAACCCTCGAAGGCTTCGTCACCATCCAGATGAGCAATGATCTGCCCCTCTTCCATGGCATTAACCAGACTGTCGGGGTTATCACTGCCGAGCTGTATAACCCGCAAGCGGCAATTGATGGCCGCGCGTCCGCAACACCCCGCTTTTGTGCGCGCGTTCTGCGTGATGGCCATGGTGTAGACCTCGGAACTGCCATAATGATTGACAAAGAGATCTGGCGAAAACGCCTTGTCGAGTCGCCGCAGCAACGCTTCGGACATGGGAGCGCCTGCAAAGCCCAGTTTGCGCACGCGGCTGACATCTGTTCCAGGAAAGCGCGGATGGGACAACATATCGTGATAGAGCGTCGGCACCAGGTACAAGTTAGTGACACCCTCGCGCTCAATCAAGGTCAGGGCCTGTTCCACATCGAACCTGGGCATACACACGAAACATCCGTCAATAAGCGCCATCGAAAGTAAAGAGCGCACACCCATCGTGTGATAAAGCGGCATGACACCTAAAGTACGCTCCCCGCAGGCATACAGATTCTGTGCGACATGAGCCAACGCAGCGGCCCGCTCGTGTCGATGTCGACGTGGTACGCCTTTGGGTTTGCCAGTGGTTCCCGAGGTATACAGCATGAGCGAGAAATCCTCTGCGGTCGCGCGGGAAACACCATCTATCGGCGTTGCGGCCAGCAGGTCTTCGAAACGATGACTGCCTGGCAGGGTATCGCCCACGGCAATTATCCCTATATTCGATACATTTTTTGCCTCGCGCACGGCCTCAATGCAGGAGTCATCATACATAATAATTTTTGCATTGGAATCGGCCAAACAATAATCAATTTCATCGGGTTTGGAACGCCAGTTCAGGGGGGTGACGATCACACCCAGCATCTGGCAGGCCCAGTGAACAGTGGCCATTTCCCAGCGATTCTGCATCACAATCAAGAGATGATCGCCATGCCCAATCCCACGTTCCTCCAGACCGCCCGCGACCGTTTTTATAATATCGAACCATTGCGCATACGTCAGACGTTTTTCGTCAGCCACCAGTGCCGGCGCGTTGGGGTTGCGTTCAACACTTTGTATAAAAGTGCTTCCCAGATCAAGCATTTTCAGTCTCCGATTTTTCAGTTTTCAATTGGGCAGCCACGTCAAGGATGGCCTCTACGATAGGTGTGTATCCGGTACAGCGGCAAAGGTGCCCTGACAACATATCCCGGACCTGCTCTTCAGACGGGTCAGTAAAGCGCCCCAGAAAATCGACACAGGACATGAGAATGCCCGCGGTGCAAAAGCCGCATTGCAGTGCATGGTGTTTCTTGAATGCCTGCTGCAGAATGCTCAGCGTTCCATCCTCATTAGCCAGGCCCTCCACGGTACGCAAGTCGCAGCCATCGACCTGTCGCGCCAGGCACAGACAGGAACGGGTGGCGACCCCGTCGATTTGCACCGTACATGCGCCACATACGCCATGCTCGCAACCCACGTGGGTGCCCGTGGCCCCCAGTTCGTGACGAATAAAATCCGACAGCAACAAGCGGCTTTCGGCATGGCTGCTACGTGCAACGCCGTTGAGCGTAAGTCGAATCGGATGTCTGATCAGCTCTTCCGACATGGTTTAGTCCTCTTTTTTTGCACAACGGGAAAGCGCAGTATCAATGGTGCTCTGTCCCAGTTCCCGCACCAAATGGCGACGGTAGGCTGCCGAGGCATGCTGGTCGTCCTGGGCATCCAGCTGCCAGGCCAGGTCATTAAGTTTTTGTCCGAAGGAAGCGGAGTCCCTGCGTTCCCATTCGACCACCATCGGCTTGTCCGCCACGCCACCAATGCCGAGTCGTACTTTTTCCGGTCCAACATCGACAGCACAGGCGACGATGGCAAAATCACCACGGCGCAGGGCAAATTCATCAAATGCATAACCATGCCCTTCCCCTGCCACAGGAAAACGAACCTCAGTGAGCAGTTCATCGGTCTCTTTGGCCGTCGTCAGCATGCCCTGCTGGAATTGTGCGGCGTCCAGCACACGGGATTTTTTGTGGGAACGCAGCACGACGCGGCCACAAAGCGTCGCCAGGCACAAAGGCAACTCCGCACTGGGATCGGCGTGCGCAATCGAGCCAACCACGGTGCCTCTATTACGGATCTGATAATGAGAAATGAAGGGGATGGCTTCAGCCAGAAGAGGCACGGTTCTGGGCAGATCGGGCCAGTATTGCAACTGCGCTTGGGTTGTACTGGCGCCAATGCACAGCATGCCTTTTTCCTGCCTCAGGTAGTTCAGTTCGGCACACCGTGATATATCCAGCAATCTGGCGGGCTGAGCCAACCGCATATTCAGCAGAATAACTAAAGATTGCCCGCCGGCGAGGATGCGCGCGTTCTCGCCGTCTTCACGCAACCATTGCAACGCCTCGGAGACCTTCTCGACCCGCCGGTATTCAAACGCGTGTGGCTTCATTTTCCTATCCTCAGAAAGCGCAAAACGCGACGCCAGAAAGAACTGGTGCTGCCACCCCCGCCCCGACCCGATGCCTGGCGGCCAAGTTGTTCAAACAGCTGGCCCAGCACCATACGCGCAGCCCCTTCCAGCATGCGGCCTCCGACAGCGGCCACCTTCCCCTGTACCTCGGCCTCGTATTGATATTTCATCAGCGTGCCTTGCTCGTTGGCTTGCAACACAATGTCGCCGCCACCTTCCGCACCGCCCAGAGATGACACACCGATACCCTGCAGATGCAGTGAGTTTGGCCTATCAATATTGGACAGGGAAATGGTGGCTTCATAACGGGCCTTAATCATCCCGATGCTGATCGCGACGTCGGCCCTGTACTGGTTCTCTCCAATGCGCTGCAGTTCGCGGCAGCCCGGAATCACCCTGGCCAGTGCCTGCGGATCCATAAGCACATCGAACACTTTCTCTGGCGGCGCGGGAATTTGTGTGCTGCCCGATGCCGACAGGGCGTGCCCCTTGCCGGCTTTTTTCGCCGGTTTCTGAATCTGCACATCTCCCGAAGGAGCCGGATCCTCAAATCCGATCAGCTCGAGTACCCGGTTCGGATTCAGGGGCAGCCGGATATCCGGCGTGCCGCCGAGCGGGCTCAATGCGTCCGCCACAGCATTCGCAATACATACCGGCGTACTCATATTGTTGCCTTCGCCGAGACCTTTTGCACCCAAAGGAGTGAAGGGGCTCGGCGTCTCCAAATGGACAATAACGGGATCAGGCACTTCATAGCTGGTAGGAACCAGGTAATCGGCAAAAGTGCCCGACTGAAACGCCCCATCGTCGCCATAGCGAAACTCCTCCAGCAATGCGGCCCCTAGTCCCTGAGCGAAAGCGCCTCGAATTTGACCGTCCGCCATGGCGGGATTCAGTATTTTCCCTGCGTCATGTGCAGTCACATATCGATCAATTCTGACACTTCCGGTTCTCCTGTCGATTTCCACCGCACAAATATCGAAGGCGAAACCGTACGCAGCCGACGTATTGACTCGGTCATCCTTGGTGGGCGCACCCAGTGATTCTGGCGTCCAAAACTCCGTGACCCGCATAGCAGGCGACATACCCTCAGGCAGTTCGGCCGGTGCCCAGTGTGCGCTGCTGGCAAGACGCGCAAAAGGCACTGCCCTGTCCGCATGATGCTCGCGATAGACCTTTCCGCTGTCAAAAACAATCTCGTTGGCCGGACATTTAAGCTGATGAGCTGCCACGTCAGCCAATTTCCCTCGCAGCCGGGTGGCCGCCAGATGGACAGTCCCCGCCACGGCACCGGCAAACCGGCTGGAGTAATTACCTGCAGCGACGGACCAGGCGTCCTTGTCCGTATCAAAATCGACATTGACATTGATATCCTTAGGCTGAAGTCCGAAAACATCTGCTACCACCTGTGCACACACCGTAATATGACCCTGCCCTGCCGGTGAAGAGGCGATTATCACCGTAACGCCGCCGAGCAAATCGATACTGACCGTAGCCGCTGCAATGCCACCATTCTTCGGTCCAGCTTTGGCACGTTGCTCCGGTGTCAGCGCGATGGTGATATACCCCATGTTGGAGATGGATGGCTCAACCACCGCCGCGTAGCCGATGCCATACAGGCGGCCCTGCGCGCGCGCCTCTTCTCGTCTGCGCAGCAGCTCTTGCAGCCCCCCCTCTTCGATAGCCGCAGCCATGGCTTTGGGATAGTCACCCGAATCGAGCAAGGCGCCAGCTGCTGCGCGATACGGGAAGGCGTCGGACTGGATGAAGTTGCGTCGATAGACATCCAGCGGATCCATGTTCAGGTGCAACGCAATGCGTTGGACCATGCGCTCGAGCGCAAAATAGACCTGCGGTCCGCCAAATCCCCGAACAAGACCCGAAGGCATCTTGTTGGTGACCACCACCCGATTGCGTACACGCAAATCATCAATACGATAGGCCCCGGTGAGTATTCCATGCATGCGGTAGAAAGTGGCGGGTTCCGGCGCTCTCAGATATGCTCCGACGTCGTCCATCTGGTCAAGGTCGAGCGCACGAATTCGGCCATCGCCGTCAAAGGCGGCTTTGATGGTGGCAATTCGTCCGTTTGCGGCGGTCGCCGCACTCAGATGCTCCAGCCGATCCTCCACCCACTTCACGGGTGCACCGCCTGCCTTGCGTGAGGCCAGGCACATCAAAACGACGGACGTGAAGACCGCTTGCTTGACCCCAAAACTGCCACCGGAGTCTGGTGCTGACCGATGCCTCAGACGGTTGCCCGGTACATTTAGAGCGAGCGACATGACAGCGTGCATGGAAAATGGGCCCATGAAATTTGAACAGACTTCGTAGCCCTCATCACCCGGCAAATACTCAGCAATCACCACGCCGCCTTCTATCGGCGTACAGGAATTGCGTGGGTATTCAATTGTCATCTCCAGGTTATGCTCGCACTCCTGAAAACGGGCTTGTGGATCGCCATAATTGAATTCCCGTTCGTGCAATACATTCGTTCCGACGGCTTCATGCAAAATCGCAGAATCTTTGGATATGGCGCCTTCAATACTGCTGACGGCCGACTGCGCTTCAAATTCAATTTTTATTCCGTCAAAGGCATCTTCAGCCAGATAACGGCTTTCAGCAATGACAACAACGATCGGCTCCCCGACATAGCGAACCTTATCCATAGCCACGGCCCACATTTCCATGGGAATCTTCACCCCATTGATAAATGGCCGCGACCATGCCCGAACATCTTCTGGCGTCAGCACCGCCCTGACGCCTGGCATCTTCTTAGCCTGGGTGACATCAATGGACTTGATGCGGGCATGAGCATAGTCAGAGCGGTAGACGGCGGCATGCAGGGTGCCCGGCTTGACTCCCAAGTCATCGCCATAGCGACCTCTTCCTGTCAGCAGAGGTATGCTTTCAAATCGCTCAACGCGCTGACCGACAAATTTTCTCGCGCCGCTGGTTGTTGCACTTTCCACGGTGCTCATGCACTGCCTCCTGAAATCCTATTATGAGAGCCGGTCAGTCTGACTTAAACAGCGCAATTGACTGTGGGACGATGGCTCCTGTTCATTAAGCGTCCAGCTACGTCTACTGAATTTTTCACTTCACGGAAGTGAGAGCGGCTGAAAATGAACCTGTGCGAAACAGTATAGAAACGACCCTCAGCAGACCCTTTACCCAGAAGTCGGATCAATTACCTTTGAGTCTGATTATTTTTTTCCGATGCAGCTGAAGAGTGGGTTTTTACGACATAATGACTTCTGAAATATCGTTCACTGCTGCCATGCAATGCTATTTCGCATATGGAGAGACAAATAACTAATCAAAGGCATGAATCATGGAAAATCTGGATGTTCTCGTACTGCGCCGACTGAGTGCGTGGCGCGCTGAAGGGAAAAAGGCGCTATTGGCTACCGTCACCCGTACCTGGGGATCATCTCCGCGCCCGCTCGGCTCGATCATGGCTTTAAGTGAAGACGGGGCAGTGGTCGGTTCCGTGTCGGGCGGATGCATTGAAGATGACCTGTTCTATCGCTATACGGCGGGCGAAGAAAAATCTGCGCTTCAGGACAGTTCGCGACCCTGTCTGGTTCAGTATGGATTGACCGCAGAAGAGGCCTTTCGATTCGGTTTGCCCTGCGGGGGCACTTTGGAAATTCTGCTCGAATTCAATCCAGAGCCGGAGGCACTCCAGTCCCTTGTTGATGCATTGGACCGCGGGCAACTCATGCAACGCACAGTGACTGTCAAAACCGGGGCAGTGAAGCAGCAACCCGTCGACAATCCCACCGCTTTCTATTTTGACAAAACCGCTCTTAGCAACACGTTTGGGCCAGAATTTCGAATGTTATTAATTGGTGCGGGCCAATTGACCGAATATGTGGCTACCATGGCGCTTTTCAGCGGCTTTGCCGTGACTGTATGCGACCCGCGTATCGAATATCGAAAAGACTGGTCGATACAGGGCGTCACATTGTTATCTCATATGCCCGACGACGTTGTAAAAGGATTTCAGGCTGACGCCCGCACCTGCATTATTGCGCTGACACATGATCCAAAGCTGGACGATCTGGCTCTGATGGAAGCACTGGAATCAAAGGCCTTTTATGTAGGCGCAATTGGCTCGCGCCGCAACACCCGGGCCCGTCGTCAAAGACTCATGGAACACTTTGATCTGACCGGCGAGCAGCTCTCACGCTTGCGCGGACCCATTGGCGTTTACATCGGCAGTAAAACACCCGCCGAAATTGCAATCAGTGTAATGGCGGAAGTCATTGCAGAGAAAAATGGAGTCGAGTTACCGGAATCTGTCAATATTACTTATATTAAGGAGCAGTTGACTAAACGAATCGCGTAATATTTTTTGTTTTTTATCAAGGTTCTGACGTAACCCCTGCCCCCTTCAGAATGTCAGGCGTTCATCACGAGCGAAAATGCGCGCCTGGCTAGAACCGCCAGCGATCTCAAACTGAGTGCCAAACAACCGCAGGCGCATTCAATAAGTGGCGTTACGTCAAGCAAGGCGCTATATTACCCCTTTTGATATGTTGTAGCTCAATTGCGGATAGAAAAGCCCCATGCCCACTCCTGCCCTCCCCCCGCACGCATTCACTTGGCCCCCTGTAACCGCTCCTCTGGCGCAGCGGCACGACCATGTCATCGAACAACTGGGCCGCACCCGCAACGACCCCTACGCATGGATGAAATACATCCCTCGGTCAGGCACCCGTTCACTTGACACCTTGCCAGCGCCGCTGCACACGCATCTGGCTACCGAGATGAAATACGCAGAGGATATCCTGTCGCCGCTTGCACCATTGGTCGCTCAATATCAATCCCTGATGCACGCGCGCGCGATGCATGAAGCGGTCAGTTTACCCGCCGATTCGCACGGTTGGCATTATGGCCACAGAGTGCCCGAGGGGGCAACGCGCCGCGTCTTCTATCGCATTTCACCGGAGGGACAGGAACAGATTCTGTTCAACGAAGCCGAACGCGCCGCCTCGACCCATTATTACCGGGCAACTGACCATCAGCCCAGTCCCGATGATCGCTATTTCGCATGGGCCGAAGACGTTATTGGCGATGATCGCCACCAAATCTGTATATACGATGCGCAGCACGAGCAGATCAAGACGATTGTGCCTGCAGACGCGTTCGGCTATGGTGGCTTCACGTTTTCCGCTTCGTCAAAGTACTTATTCTGGATCTGGCGCAATGCCCACAGTCGGCCGACACGGTTATACAGGACCACAGTCGATACTCAGGAAACGGTGTTGATTTATGAGGAACACGATCCGGCCATGTTCATGCAACTAGCCCGCACCGCTGCTGGCGGATTTATTGCCTTGACACTGGCCGGGCCGGAAACAAGCGAGGTGCGTGTTCTGGCCTCAGACAATGAAACTGGTCAGCTTCATGTTATTCAGCCGCGCCACAAAGGCATCAGCTACGAAATCAGCGAGTGGGCCGGACGACTACTGATGCTGACCAACGCCGACGGCGCCCTCGACCGTAAGCTGCTGGCCATGGATCCCAATACGTTTGTGATTGAATCCGAACTCGTTCCCCACTGCGAAGGCGTGTCCATTATTTCGGTCATGCCCTTCGCCGCAGCCCTTGTCACACTCGAGCGCGAGAACGGGCAGCATCGACTGGTCCTGCGTGACCCGACGGGAGCCGTTCGACCGATCACATTTGACGAACCCGCCTATGTCATCGAACTGGTAACCGGCCAGGCCTATGACGCTCGGAAAGTGCGATTTGTCCATCAGACACCGGCCAGTCCGCCCCGGTGGATCGATCTGGAATTTGATTCGGGAAACATGACCGTGGTGGCGCAAACCCGTTTTGACCAGTTCGATCCGCAGAATTACCGGGTGGAACGCCTGTATGCACGCGCCCCGGACGGAGAACAGGTTCCTGTGACGGTGCTTTCTCGTTGCGACATGGCAAACGATACACGTGCTCCCCTGTTGCTGACGGGTTACGGCGCCTACGGCATCAGCAGCGAACCGGCCTTTTCGCTGCCCGCAACCGTACTGGTCGATGCCGGTTTCCGTTATGCCATTGCCCATGTTCGCGGCGGTTCGGAAAAGGGGCGGCGGTGGTTTCTGGAAGGTCGCGCCATGAAGAAGAAGAACTCCATGACCGATTTCATTGCCTGTGCCAATCACCTGGTTCAGACCGGCTACACTGACAGCAGATGGATCGTCGCCCACGGATTATCGGCCGGCGGACTGCTGGTGGCGGGCGCCATGAATATTGCACCGACGCTTTGGGCAGGGGTAATTGCACAGGTGCCATTTGTCGATATGCTCAATACCATGAGCGACGCCGACCACCCTCTGGTCCCGCTTTTCCGGCCTGACTGGGGCGACCCGCTGGCGGATCCAGACGCTTATGACTATATTGCTTCGATTTCACCGTATGAGAACGTGCAGGTCGCGCCCTATCCGCCTGTCCTGTGCACCGCAGGTCTGAAGGATGACCGGGTTCCGTACTGGGAGCCAGCCAAACTGCTTGCCCACATCCGCCACTGCTCAACATCCGGTAACCCTGCCATTCTGCAGCTGGATCTTGAAAGCGGTCATCAATCCAGTAGTGATCAAGGCAGCGAATATTCACAAGCCGCCCTGTTCTGGGCATTTGCGCAGCAATGTGTCCAGGCAAACGGTGCCATGCTCGGTCAAGCCTGATCGGTCAGCGGATCGGATACGCTCAGTCGCGTTCGCCGGAATTGCTGAAACAGCCGTACAGCAAAGAACGCCGACAGAAACAAGCCGGGTACGGCAGTCAATATGATTGCGCTCATCAGCGAATGTTGTAGAAACCACTCGGATAGCGAGCCCGCGATCATGGGCCCGGTCGCGCTGAAGACCGAAACGACAAAGCTCCAGATGGCGAAACAGCGGGCTCTGAGCGCCGGCGTTGTCAGATCCTGCAACATTGTCGGCACCAGCGCGTTTGCCGTACTGGTGACGAACAGAAATGCCCCGATCACGATAAACGCAGGATAAATCGTCGTGGTGGTCGACAGCAGCGCAAGCACGGGAATGGCAATCAAGGCGCCCGCTCCCATGATCAGGGGCCGTGCCGCACGTTCGAGTCGTCGCGATAAAAATTTATCCAGCAGTCCGGCCACAGGCAAACAAGCGAGGCTGGTGCATAGCACGATAATGCCCATGGCCTGACCGATAACACCGACTTCTGCCGAAAAGCGACGCTCAAACGCCAGCGCAATCAGCTGGTTGGGCGCCTGGACGGCAATCATCAGGCACCCTGCCGTTCCCACGAACAAACCGATCATCCGCCAGTTTTCAAGAAAAAACGCCTTTAGCGACTCTGTCCCCGGCTCATTCGACAAAGACAGATGCCGCGGCGGGTTTTTTGTCAGAAATCCGAGAAAGAACAGTGGTACGCCGGCACTCGAGAGCAGCAGGAATGCCTTGCGCCATGGTTCGATGTCAAGTGTGATGAGACCGGTGGCGACGCGGATAAGATCACCACTGAAATAAAATCCTGCGCTGGCCCCCACCGCCATCAACGCGGCAAAACTCAGGTTCGAAGCGACACGATGCCGCTCTGGCGCCAAATCCGGAATCATGGAATAGACCAGCGGGATCATGGCAAAGTCGGTCACCCCGGCAGCGGAGCGGAACAGGAAAAACAAGGGGAAGGTTGGTGCCAGGGCGCTGCAGACCGTCAGTCCGGTCGCCGCCGCCACCAGGCATATCAGCAGCCTCTTGCGGGAGAAACGATCCGCCAGCCGCGCCAGCGGGATAGCCAGCACACTGCCGATCAGAACATTGCCCAGCCCCTGCAACAGACCTACGGTGGCGTCGCCGACACCGAAACTGCGCTGGATGGCCGAGAGCGAAATCGCCTGCAGGCCAAGATCGCTCAATTGCAGGCCCGAGACCACGCCCATATAGGCAATGGTGAATAACGCCGCAAATGACCATTTTTCAGGGGACGCTGGCGGTTCTTGTGATAAAGATGCGTCAGAGGTCATTGTCGTCGCCTGGTGCTTATCATGGGAAGTCAGTTAAAAAATACGTCGGACACGTGTCACGAGCCGGCAGCCAGATTTTTCAGCCTCTGCGGCGTACCGGCAAGGTAAGCAAGAACGTTCGCCACGTTCTCCTGATAGAGATGCCGCAACGCATCGTCCACAACGTATCCCAGGTGCGGCGTCGCGATGACATTGGGAAGCGACCGGAACGGGTGGTTCTCTCGCAAAGGTTCAACGTCGTACACGTCCAGCCCCGCGATAATGCGTTTGGATTCAAGCGCATCCAGCAAGGCCGCTTCATCTACCAAAGGTCCGCGCGACGTATTCACGAGAATTGCTCCCGGCTTCATTTGTGACAATTCTTCCCGCCCGATCACGCCGCGCGTTCTGTCAGACAGCGTCAAATGGACCGAGACTACGTCGGCAAGCGCGAACAGTTCTGATTTTTCAACACGTTTGACCCCGTGCTCACTGGCTTTTTCCGTTGTCAGATTCTGGCTCCAGGCCACCGTGTCCATTCCAATGGCCTGGGCGATACGGGCGACCCGGGATCCTAACTTGCCAAGTCCGACGATCCCAAGGCATTTGCCTTCCAATGCCGAACCGAGCGGTAGATCTTCCTGCCAGCGCCCGTCTTTAATATTTTGCATTGCCTGAGGCAACGCTCTTGCACACGAGAGCATCAAGGCAATGGCCAATTCAGCCGTTGGTGTGGATGGGTGTGAGCTGGTGTAGGACACCAGGATGCCCAGTTTGGCACACGCCTCCAGATCCAGCGTGCTGGTTCGCGCCCCCGTCATGGCAATAAATTTGAGATTCGGCAGCCTTTCGAGCACTCGCGCCGGGAAAGCGGTGCGCTCGCGCAACAACATAATAATATTGAATTCCCCGAGCTTATCGACCAGGTCATCTTCGCTGGTCCAAGGCTTGTTAAAGACAGTTACCTGTGCCTGGGACCGGACCGGCTCCCAGTCAGCGCACTTGTAAGCAATATTCTGATAATCATCAATAACAGCGATTTTTGGCGTAGACATCCTGACTCCCGGTTCCGATTATTTTTGCACTCGGCGATAGGCACATTCTAATACGCCAAAACCCGCTTACAGAGTTTGTTTGCCGAATTTAATGCGATCTTATCGCTTTATTGCGAAATAATACCGGCTCCCCGCATCGCCTCTCTCATACTCTCAGTGTCCCGCTTCATTATCTCCCCCAGCTCTTTCGGCGTTGTCGTATGGGGTTCCACGCCGGACTGCGTCAGTTGCCGGACCATATCGGGCTGCCCCATGACGTTGACAATCGTGGCATTGAGCTTGTCGATGAGGGGAGTCGGCGTGCCCGCCGGCACGAAAACACCATACCAGAAGTTGGCCTCGTAGCCGGGCACGCCAGAGTCGAGGTGTTGTCTCCTGCTCCGATTCTAAGATGCTTTATCTTTAAATGTCAATAAATCATACTTATAACCTTTATATGCTGGTAAACAGCTTACGGTGCTTCCAGCGTTCCTTTACACCTGTCGTCCCAGGTGCGTGTACCATTGCACCAAATCAGCATTCGTCTTTGCTGTAAACATTTCCGTTGGTTTTTTATTGTTTTGAACTGATCGAGGCAGGATGAAGCGATGGACACAAACTATCTGAAGTCGTTTGTTGCCGCTGTAGAGGAAGGAAGCCTGTCCCGGGCGGCGCTCCGGGAAGACATCGTTATATCGGCGATGAGCAAGCGCATCGCCGAGCTAGAACGTGAAGGTGGCGTCACATTATTGCGACGCCACGGGCGGGGAGTGAGTCCTACTCCGGCTGGCACGATGCTCTACCAACGCGCCAAATCCATTCTCAAAGCCCTGGGCGCAGCCGAAGATGCCCTGTCGGCCTATGCTACCGACGGTGCTTCAAGACTTCGTTTGCTGGCGAACCCTTCAACGACAGTGCAGTTTCTGCACAAGGACCTGGCTCCCTTTCTGAGAACACATACCGACTGTCATATTCACCTGGCCGACGGTCATAGCCTGGATATTCCCCGCAGGATACACGAAGGCGAAGCGGATATTGGTATCTATCATGCTGTTTATCCTGCGGTGGGCATGAAGTCGGCGCTGTATCGATCAGATCGCGTTTGTCTTGTTGTTCCCATTTCCCATCCGCTTGCGGATAGAAAAGACATCGCATTGAAGGAAGTGATTGACGAAACATTTCTTGGCTACTTCCCCCGTCATGACATGGCCAGTTTTCTTGAACTTGCCGGCGAAACGATCCCCCACCCGCCAAAAGTACTCAGCGAGATCGCCAATTACGAAGCGCGCTGCAGAATGGTCACTCAGGAACTGGGGATCGCCATCATTCCGGAAATCATCGCCCGCAACTATCTTGCCATGATGCAGTTTGCCATCATAGGCCTGCGTGATCACTGGGCAGAACGGAACATGTATGTTTGCGTCCGCGATCTTTCCAGCGCATCCAGCCAGGTTCGCGATCTCTTCTCGCATCTGAGTACCTGCGCACCCTCATCCGCGCTTAAGCAATAATCCCCCATCGACCGGTAACAGCGCGCCTGTAAGATAGTTGGATTCGTCTGAAGCCAGGAATACTGCAGCCGCAGCAACATCCCATGCCGTCCCCATCCGCCCCATGGGGACCAATGCATCACGCGTTGCCCGGATGGATGCCTTATCGAGACCTGTTTCACGCGCGCGCCGCTCGATCGCCATCGGGGTATCCATCAGCCCCGGTAGTATGACATTGGCTCGCACGCCATATTTGGCATTCTCCATCGCAATGTGCTGGGTCATTGTATTGACGGCACCCTTGCTGGTTTTATAGGCCAGCGTCGGCCTGGCGGAAAGTGACGATGTAGACGATATATTGATAATACTTCCTGATTCCTGTTCGCGCATCACAGGCAGTATGTGCTTACATGTCATGAACATACCTTTCAAGTTCATATTCATAATGGCATCCCATGCATCGGCTGACAATTTTTCCGTCGCGTTGTCACCTTGTGAACGCCCCACATTATTATGAAGAATATCGATTCGGCCATATTTCTCCACACACACTCGGGCGATCTCCGCGCAATCCTGTTCACGGGTAATATCGGCGGCCAACACGCTGGCCTGACCTCCCTGGCCCTGGACTGAAGCCAGGGTGCTGTGATTCCACTCGTCATTGATATCTACCAATAACAAACGTGCACCTTCCCTGGCGAAGTACTCCGCGACTGCCCTGCCATTTCCAACCGTTTCACCAGGCTGCTGCCCGGCGCCCACTACAATTGCAATTTTTCCGTCTAATCTGCCGGTCATCCTGCTTGCTCCCAATATTGTCGACCTAAAAAATATTTAGACCGATGCATGCCTGGTAGAGGCCCCCTCTCAAAGAGGCCCACCCCTCTCAACCATTGTGCACGTTGGCCTGCTTCACGATTTTGCTCCATTTCTCAAGCTCTTCAGCTGTAAATGCCTCTGCCTGAGCGGGTGTCAGAATCGGACTTTGCAGACCTTCACTCTCGGTGCGGCGTTTGAACTCAGGAGACTGGATGGCGTCGTTGATGCCTTTATTCAATCGTTCGACAATCTCGGGGGGCGTGCCTGCCGCAGCATATATCGCATACCAGACCTCGGCGGCATAATCGGGATATCCAGACTCTGCTACGGTGGGTACGCCAGGCCAGGCTGCCGAGCGCTTTGGCACCGTCAATGCCAGCGCACGCACCTGCCCCCTTTGTACCGCCGGGGCGACGGCACTTGCTGTTGCAAACAACATGTTGATTTGCCCTCCCATCAAATCGTTGAATGCGGCGCCTGCGCCTTTGTAAGGAACATGCGTAAGGGAGATTTCAGCCTGCCGCGAGAGCATTTCAGCAGCAAGATGCACTGCGGTGCCGTTGCCTGATGAACCATAGGTTAATTTCCCTGGCGCGCTTTTGGCGCTCTGAATAAGATCAGCAAAAGATTTCAGTGGGCTGTCGGGTCTGACGATAATGACATTTGGCGCTTTGCCGACCAAAGCGACGGCTGAAAATGCCTTGCCGGTGTCATAAGGCAAATGGGGCATCAACGTGGGATTAATAACATGCGCCGTACTCGCCAACAACAAGGTATAGCCATCTGGCTTGCTGCGGGCGACGGCGTCGCTCCCTATTGTCGAACCGGCTCCCGGTCTATTTTCTATGACAACTGTTGTACCCAGCGTTTCCCCGAGCCTCTCGCCCAGACTCCTTGCAATCGCATCAGTCCCTCCGCCGGGAGTAAACGGTACGATTAATCGAATGGGCCGCTCCGGATACGGACTTTGAGCCAGAGCATGAGACAGCATTCCCATCGCAAAAAACATGGCAAAAATATGCACGGCTTTCTTTGTGAATCGGCCAACATTCATTATTTGTCTCCTGTTGCTGTCGCGCGATTGCGCAGCATTTTTATCATCAAGAAATTCCACTATGCCCGACTGTCGTTAAATGAGTGTTGACGGAAAGGAAAATGTCCGTTCTCTGCTTTTGGCGTACACATAGGCTTGACGTCTTTCTACTAAAAAACATTTTGTTACTATAATATATTTTATAAAATACCTAATGCATGGCATAGTATCGACACGGAGGATGACAATGAGTAATCAAAGTGTAGATACAGATACAACCCCGGCGCGCCGCTCCGCCGCCATCGTCGGCATCGGACACACGGATTGGGTAAACGATTGGGCGCGCGTGCGTAACAATGAAAAACCCAGCGATAGCTACGGATATGCCGCCGGGGCGCTAGCCAATGCATTGGACGATGCAGGAATTGAGAAAACTGAACTGGACGGTCTGATTGTTGGGCCTACGACTGCCTATGAAAGAATGGCTGAAATTCTTGGTATTGATCCCAGATGGGGAGACCAGGCAGATGCGGTGCTATCGGTCGCGCAGGCAGTAACGGCCATAGAATCGGGCTTGGCAGAAACGATTGCCCTGGTCTACGGAAACAATCAACGTTCCGGCCAAATTCAATACGGCGGGCCTCAGGCAATGGGCGGGGATGCATTTCTTTCCTATATTTACCATGCGCCCTGGGGGCTGACCTCTCAGGGAGCGCTCTATGCACTCACATTTCAGGCATATAAACATGCCACCGGATTCGATGAATCGGATCTGGCTCGAGTCGCCGTCGCGCAACGCGAATGGTCGTCCCAAAACCCCAATGCGGTCATGCGCAAGCGAATAACAATCGAAGATTATCTTGAAGCACCGTATATCTGCGAACCACTGCGCCTGTATGACTATTGCATGATCAATGATGGCGGAGTGGCGCTCATAGTAACAACTGCAGACAAAGCCAAGACAATGAAGCAAAAGCCCGTATATATCGACGGCCTGGGCCGCCGGGATTTAAACAGCAACGCGACCAGTCTGGAGCCCAGACTGACCGAGTTCTATCACCCTGCTCAGGAAGATTGCGCCAGACAGGCCTTCGCCATGGCGAGCATCGGACCCGAAGACGTAGACATCCTGCAGGTCTACGACAGTTTTTCGGTGCATATCCCACTGGCCCTGGAAGGGTATGGCTATTGCAGGAAAGGTGAAGCCGCAAAGTTTCTCGCTGAGAGCGGTATGGGCCCAGGCGGTAAGCTTCCCATCAATACGAGCGGTGGACATTTGTCGGAAAGCTATATGCAAGGATGGGCTCACCAGATTGAATCGGTACGGCAGCTGCGGGGTGAATGCGGTGATCGTCAAGTCAATAATTGCAATCGGGTTCATTACACGTCAGACGTCGCCGGCAAGGCGGTCTCCATTATTTACGGGAAATGATTATGACGAATGTTATTGCACAAACACCCCCCCCCGTTATGGGGCTATACGATGAGCCGCTATGGGAAAGCATTCGAGATGGCAACATGAAATTACAGCGCAGTCGGACCTCGGGAAAGTATCTGTACCCACCCACCCCCGTATGCGATCAGACATTGTCTGACGACCTCGACTGGGTGCCCGTCTCGGGAAAAGGAGAAATTCTGTCCTGGGTCATCTTCCACCGCCAGTACCTAGAAGCGTACCCGGCGCCGCACAATGTAATTGCCGTTCGTTTGGAAGAAGGTCCAGTTATAATCTCGAATTTGCAAGGCCGACAACCTGAAGCATCCTGGATTGGTCGTAAAGTCAGACTGGTCTACGCAACGATGCCGGACGGATTCGTGCTCCCTCGATTCGAGCTTTCCGACTAGGATTTCAATTTTTATGGACTACTCCCGCCCAATTCTGACCAAGCAAGATCAGGTTATCGAACAAATACGCGAACAGATCATTGCGGGCGAATACCAGCGGGGGGAACGCCTCAGGCAGCAGGATATTGCAGAAAGACTTGGCGTATCGATTACGCCGGTGCGTGAAGCGTTGAAAGCGCTTGAAATGGAAGGGTATGTGAAGGTATACCCGAACAAGGGGATCTACATTCCCGAGCAATCACGTACTGACGTACTGGAAATTTATGAACTGCGATTGATGCTTGAGACATTTCTTGTGGAACGAGCCATGGATAACATTCAGGATACCGACCTGCTGGAATTGACGTCTTTGCATAAGCAATATGTCAAAGCGCTTGAGGCCCGGGATTATATAGCGATCCGCACAGCCAACGTCAAGTTTCATTTCAGACTGTACGAGCTCGGAAACAGCCCGCAAACCTTGCAGTTTGTACGCGTGCTGTGGGCCAAAACGCCATTTAACTTTCAGGACCTTGGCGAACCCGCCCGTTTCCATCAAATCCATGATGAACACAGCGAAATCCTGGAAAAAATACTGAATCATGATACTCCAGGTGTGATCGAAAGCTTCAGACAGCACCTGATAGCGGGCCGAAGACGGCTCTATGAAACTCCCTGACTATCATCAGGTAACCCCTTAGCCTAAAAACCAAACAGGAGACAAAAATGATCGGGAATCATTCTCGAGTGGGACTGTTGCGCGCTGCATTTGTAATAACCACTTTTCTTACACCACTTACCCCTTCCTTTGCGCAGGACAGCGCCCCCGTAAGATTTGTTGTGCCGTTCACGCCGGGTGGGGGAAACGACATTCTCGCGCGTACGCTAGCTCCCCATCTGGCAGAAAAACTTCATCGTAATGTGATTGTTGATAACAAACCAGGTGCCGGCGGCAATATCGGTACGGCATTCGTCGCCAATGCGAAGCCGGACGGAAACACCATACTGATTGCAGGTAGCCAGATCACCACGCAACCCGCATTGGGAATGAAAACGTCATTCGACATTCAGAAAGACCTGGCACCTGTCGGCATGATTGCCGAAGTTCCGATGATCTTTGTCGTGAATCCGAAAATGCCTTACAAAACAATGGAAGAATTCATTCAATACGCAAGAGAACATCCAAACGAAATCAACTATAGCAGTCCGGGTATTGGCGTGCCCCAGCACCTGGCAGGAGAATTGTTGGCAGGTCTGGCCAAAATTGATATCACGCATGTCCCCTACCAAGGTACAGGCCCATCGGTAGCCGACGTCATCGGGGGGCAGATCCAGTCGACTTTCGGCTCCATGGGGTCCGTCCTTCCTCAAATCCAGAACGGTACTCTGCGCGCCCTGGGCACGGCGAGAAGCAAACGGACTTCGGTACTGCCAGACGTCCCCGCCTTCAGCGAAGTCAAAGAAGGGAATATGAATCAATACAACGCATCTCTGTGGTTTAGCGTCATGGCACCGGCCGGCACGCCAAGAGACAAAATTAACTCGCTGAACGCCGCGATCAATGATGCCCTGGATACGCCAGACGTAAAGAAAAAACTGTCGGAACAAGGGTTTGAAATCAGCAAAAGCACGCCAGAAGAACTCGGAAAAATTGTCGACAGCGATCTTGCCTTATGGAAGAAAGTCGCTGAAGACAATCATTTGTCCTCCCAGTAATAAGTCAATTGAATGGAAATGCATGTATGTTTAGGAAGATTCTTGAAGGCGTCAAAGTACTTGACTTTACTCACGTAGGAGCCGGACCCATGTGCACCATGCTGCTGGGAGACATGGGAGCAGAAATCATTAAAGTAGAACCCCCGGGCGGAGAACTTGGACGCAAACTGGGGCCAGGCTGGATCGGAGACGACTGCACTGCTTATTACGGATTCAATCGCAACAAGCAGTCCATTGTGATTGACCTGAAACAAGAAGAGGGACGCGATCTGGCCAGACAACTGTCCACGAAGGCAGATATCGTGGTTGAGAGCCTGAGACCCGGCGTGATGGATCGATTGGAACTGGGCTACGAACGACTGGCCGAAACCCGGCCGGATTTGATTTATTGTTCCGTCTCAGCCTATGGACAATCTGGTCCCTATTCCGAGCGCCCGGGCGTAGACGGGATTCTGCAAGCGGACACGGGCCTCATGAGCCTGATAGGCCATCCGGATGTACAGGAGCCATGCAAAGTGCAGGCACCAATCGTCGATGTGACAACCGGTTATGTCGCCTGCATGAGCATTCTGGCCAAACTGCTGGAAAAACAAAAAAATGGAGCAGGCGGACACATAGACATCAGCCTGATGAACGCCGCTCTGGTGCTGCAACAGACGACGCTGACAAATTTTTTCCATGAGCAAAGCCTGCCGCAGCCCCTCGGCAGCGCAGCGCCCTACTCGGCCCCCAACGAATCATTCCAGACGCAAGATGGCTGGATCATGGTCGCCGCCTACAACGGCGACCGCTGGGCTCGCTTGTGTGATGCGTTGGACATTGCCGAACTTGCACATGACGAAAGGCTGGCCAGCTCGTCGTCGAGAGTGGAAAACCGACAATTCATGAGACAAATTCTGAATGACGCCTTCCTCAAGAAAGAAAGCGCGTACTGGATGGAGCGATTGCGCAGTGCCGACATCCTCTGCGCAAAGGTCGCGCAATATGCGGATGTCGAAACCCACCCGCAAGCCCTTCACAACAATATCTATACCAGTTTCGACCATCCGGATTTCGGCCACATCAAAACAGTCGGTTTTCCGGTAAACAGCATGTTATCGAATGCAGAACCACATGATATGCCGCCATTCTGCGGACAACACTCAAGAGAAATCCTTGAAAAAAGCGGATTTTCTGCCGAGGAAATTGAAACTTATTACGCAACGAACATTGTCAAATAGTCCGATATCAAGGAGAAACAATGAGCTTACTTTATCAAGTCAAGAATGCAATTGCCATTATCACATTAAATCGTCCGGAGGCCATGAATGCAATCGACCCCGAGACCTTGTTGCAGTTACACGATTGCTGGAAAAAAATCAGCCAGGACCCGGCCTTGCGTTGCGTGATTCTGACCGCATCAGGAGCACGGGCCTTTTGCACGGGATCCGACCTGAAAAAAACCATGCCCCCAAAAGAAGGCATTGCGCAGTTGACATTTGGCGCCGAAACAACCCCGCACTTGCTCGATGGAATGGACCAGGTAAGAATCCCCATCGTGTGTGCCATCAACGGTTTTGCCATCGGTGGAGGGCTTGAATTGGCATTGGCATGTGATCTTCGCATTGCCAGTAAAAACGCAAAATTCGGCCTGCCTGAAGTGTGTATCGGCAGTATTCCGGGAGGGGCCGGGACACAGCGTCTGCCAAGAATGATCGGCTTAGCCAACGCCATGCATATGCTCCTGACCGGCTCCATCGTAGACGCTTGCGAGGCTCATCGTATCGGGCTTATCAGTCATCTCGTAGAGCAAAACGATTTGATGTCTGAGGCACAGGCCATTGCGGAGCGCATTGCTGCAAATGCGCCGCTTTCGGTACGTGCAATTAAAAAACTGGTGGAAGATGGAATGGATATGCCGTTGAATCACGCAGTGAAGCACGAAGCTTTTGTATTTGGCATTCTTCGAGACAGTCATGACAGGATCGAAGGACGCAAAGCCTTTCAGGAAAAACGCAAGCCGGCCTTCGAGGGGCGATAAATCAGGAGAGAGTCATGAATAAATTATTGGAACGCTTCGGTATTGCAAAACAGCATATTTTCATCAAGAACGAATGGATATACGCAAGCGGCAACACCATTGCAGTGAGCAATCCGGTCAATGGCAAAGAAATTGGTCAAATCAATGAAACCTCAGTATCCCAGACAGATTCGGCGGTCTCTGCGGCTCTAACTGCATTTCCGGCATGGTCTGCAACGCCTGCTCCCGAACGCGCACGCTATCTATATGCCTTTGCCGACCTCATTGATGCAAACCTTGAGGATCTTGCCCTGCTTCTCACGCAAGAACAGGGGAAACCACTACTCGAAGCACGGGCAGAAGTATCTTTTTCCAGCGCGTTTCTGCGCCACGCGGCCGAAGCAGCTCGTCGCCTGGAAGGAGAAATACTGCCTGGCGACGCCAGGGATGAACACATTATGATTCATCGTGTTCCTTATGGAGTTGTCGCAGGAATCACAGCCTGGAATTTCCCCGTAGCGTTGTTTACCAGAAAGGTGGGCCCCGCATTAGTCACCGGAAATACAATTGTCATCAAGCCGCATGAACTGACCCCTCTGACCGCGCTCGTCCTTGCGGAACTTGCCCGCAAAGCTGGCCTCCCGGCCGGAGTCCTGAACGTTGTCACCGGAGCAGGCCGCACAGTTGGCGAGCATCTGGTGAAACACCCGGACGTCAGCCTGATTTCCATGACAGGAAGCGTGAGGGCGGGTCGCGAAATTTACGCGGCCGCCAGCCATGATATAAAAACCATTCGTCTGGAACTGGGTGGAAAAGCCCCTTTTATCGTATTGGCGGATGCAGATCTGGACAAGGCCGTGCAGGCCGCAATTCAAGCGAAATTTGTCAATGGCGGTCAGGTGTGTACCGCAAACGATCGTATGTATATAGAAGAGGCAATTTATGACAAATTTGTAGCAAAGTTTACCGAGGCAGTTCGCAATTTGAGGACTGGTGATCCCCTGGAACAAGTGGATTTGGGACCCAGAGCCAGCCAGCCTGAGGTCAGCAAGCTGCATGCAATATTGGAGCGTGCATGTCGCTCGGGGGCGAAGGTATTACTGAACTTAAACGACAGTTCCGGGCCTGACCCCGCACACACCAATGGAAACTGGTTTTATCCGGCAGTGTTGGAAGTCACATCGAACGATCTGGAAATCATGCAGGAAGAAACCTTCGGGCCCATTGCACCCATCATGAAAGTATCTTCCCTGACCGAGGCGATCACCTATGCAAACCAAAGCAAATATGGTTTGTCCGCCTACGTGTTTACGCAGAACAACCGAAACATTATGCGGTGTGTTGCAGAGCTGCAGTTTGGCGAAATATTTATAAACCGCGGCGCTGGAGAAAGCGTACATGCCTTTCATGCAGGCTACAAGCTCAGCGGCATCGGGGGAGAAGACGGCAAACACGGGATCGAAGGATACCTCAGAAAAAAAACGCTCTATAACAATTTTTCATAAACAGGCCTTTGGATACCACAGCGGCATATTGTATGTCATTTGAAAATTGGTATAGCGACGACATGCCGCTGGTTTTAAGATCCATGCAAGTTTCACTGCCGATCATAATTCCGATAAGGAGGCGAAATAATCGCGCGATGCTCCTCCCATCTGCAGTTCCTCCATAACCTTACATTTAGCTGATATTTATTTCATTTGTGCTATTATCTTTTAAGAAAGCATAAACATATAACTCATAGATATAAAAACATCAGGAGGATGACAATGGAAAAACTGACTAATGCAGGCCGCCGTCAAATGCTGATATCAGCGGGTAGTATTGCTGCAATGGCGGGGCTGTCCGGTGTAGCCCGCGCCGATCTCGGCACCGCAGACGCCGGTGCCGCCAAGAGCTCAACCGCCAAACCCTTGCCCGGCTACGCCAACTGGAAAGATGCCGACAGCATGATCGTCCATAGCGCGAACACGATAGAAACCCGGCGTACTGCCTTTGGAAACAGTGTTATCACGCCAACAGATCGCCTGTTCGTCCGCAACAACGTGGCACCTCCGACCGACGCCAGCATGATGAAAGAGCCCGACAGCTGGACGCTTGAAGTCAGCGGCGTTGCCAAGCCACGCAGTTTCACCGTAGCCGAGCTAAAAACCCTGGGCCTGGCGGCCGTACCCATGGTTCTGCAGTGTTCAGGCAACGGCCGGGCCTGGTTTCCACACAAGCCCAGCGGCACCCAATGGACCGTAGGCGCCGCCGGTTGTGTCATTTTTACCGGTGTTCCTGTCAAGGCACTGCTGGAAGCGGTGGGAGGCATGGCGGACGGCATGGTCTACATGACCAGTACAGGTGGCGAACCCATTCCGCAAGGCCTGGATCCCAACCTTATCCGCGTCGAACGCTCGGTGCCGATTTCCGCTGTCGAAGATGCCATTCTGGCGTGGGAACTGAACGGCCAGTCCCTGCCGCTGGCGCATGGCGGACCGTTGCGCATCATCGTGCCTGGCTATACCGGCGTGAACTCGATCAAGTACATCAAGCACTTGGCATTCACCAAAGAGCAGTCGCCAGCCAAAATACAGCAAACCAGCTATCGATGGACGCCGGTAGGCGAGAAGCCCAGTCCCAGCCAGGATTCCATTTGGGAATTACCGGTCAAGTCCTGGATCAACTTCCCGTCCGACCCGGATCAAACCGTTACGGCCGGGCGTGTACAGATCAGTGGTATTGCCATGGGCGGGATGAGCGCAGCCAAGTCGATTGAAGTTTCCGTCGACGGTGGTAAAGAATGGCAAAAGGCCGAGTTCGTCGGACCTGATCTGGGCAAGTACGCTTGGCGTGAATTCGTCTTTAGCGCCGACCTGGCTGCTGGCACGCACGAACTTGCCTGCCGCGCCACCAATGAAGCTGGAGATAGCCAGCCCGAAGCACGCCGTGAAAATAATCGCGGTTATATCAACAATAGCTGGCGCGACCACATGGTGTCAGTCAAAGTCGCCTGAGGAAAAAAATGAAGCACGTTGTATCGTCGGCTGCAGCGGCAGTCTTATGGGTGGGCGTGGCAGGCGCCAGTTTTGCAGCCGATCCCCAGTTGGAAAAGGGGAAAGCCCTGTTCATATCGGAGGCAGCTCCTGCCTGTGCCGTGTGCCATACTCTGAAAGATTCGGGCTCAACCGGAACCATCGGCCCTGACCTGGATGAACTGAAACCCGATGCGGCACGGATCAAAAAAGTATTGCAGGAAGGCATGGGGGCCATGCCCTCCTTTGCCGACTCCCTGGATGAGGCATCCATCGATGCTATTGCGGCCTATGTTGTCCATGCAACGGGCGGTGAGAAATAGATAAGCCAGGATGGAAGCCAGCCCGCGTTAATGATCGGTTTTACTCTGTTTGTCTGCCGAGATCACCTTCATGGCGATCCCATTGACGGAGCTTGTGAAAAACGCCGCAAAACCAACAGACCGTATTCTCTCAGGCCATCGGTCATTATCTTCCGGCGGGCACACGTGCTACGCGACCCGCCGGGAGGTCGCAATGTCGACACCGAACGGCGTATCCTTCATTTTCTGCAGTTCAGATATTCAGTTTCTTACATTGTGAAGCTTAGAGTGTCCACGTATGATTGAGTGCTAATTTGGACATAATAGAACACAGTGAAGAGACAAGTAATGAAATTCAGCCATATGATATTCGGCATATCGTGCATGATGACTGCGGTCGCCGTTAACGCCCAGGCCGCCGACTATCCCGAAAGATCCATATCCCTTTCCGTTCCTTACGGCAGCGGCGGCTCCACAGACGGTATTGCGCGACAATTTGCCAGGCTTCTGGAAGCCGAACTAGGCCAGCCTGTCGTCATTCTCAATCAGCCAGGTGCAACGGGCACATTGCAACTGGGCAATCTGGCCCGAGCCAGGCCCGACGGCTATACCATCGGCTTTTATTCGTACAGCACCGCAACATTCACTTCGCAGCTATTGAAGGTCCCGTACAAGAGAGACGATTTCGAACTGCTGGGTGGTGTCGCTGAATTCAGCTATGGCATGGTTGTCAGACCCGAATCCCCTATTAACAATATCAAGGATCTGGTCAGCAAAGCCAAGTCTGAGTCTGGCGTGTTCTTTGGTGTCACGGGCGCGCCGAACAACTTCCCTTTTTTGCAGCTGCAGAAAGTGACGGGCGGCCGGTTTGATCAGATCACCTACAAATCATCGGCAGAATCAATCAATGCCGTTATCGGCGGATTCGTCGATGTCGCTCTTCAGGGACCCTCTGAATATGTTGAACTTGTAAAAGGAGGCAAACTCAAAGTCATTGCCTCCGCGAGCAATTATCGGCTGCCGTGGTTTCCTGATACGCCAACCATCAAAGAACAGGGATATGATTTCGGCATCACCGGCATCATTGGTATTGCAGCACCAAAAGGAATTCCCGAGAACGTGAAAACCCGGCTGCAGGCAGCGATCCACAAGGTTGTCTCTAGCGGGGAATACGGACAATTCCTGGTGAGCAGATTCGGTATCAAAAGCTATCCTGCCAGTGCGGCGGATTTCTCAACCTATATCGACAACGGCTTTTCAATTATGAAAAACATGATCAAAACCTACGATATCAAGGGTTGATAAATGATCGCCCTGCCCTGGCGAATGCCGGGCCTGGGCTTCCCTTCGCGTTTAAGAATACGATCCGAATGCAGGTCGGATGCCGGATTGGACAGAGTTGATATAATATCCCGCAGGATGGTTCAGTCCATTGACGCGGATGCTGGCCTATCGTTCACTGTACGTTTCGAAGGTGAGTATGCGCTATATCGATTTCAACTCATGGCACGGCATCCTGACAACGATTGTGGGACTGGCCGTCTTCACCCTGCTTGGTGTGGGGCTGCGCATGCTGATGATGCAAACCATCCAGCAGCGCCGCGAACGCATGAACCGCCAGATCAATGAACGGCTCAGAACCCTGATCGCAGCATATAAAGTACTGGGTGGCTCCTTTACCGGCCGGCTCACGGTCTCGCCCGCGCATCTTCGCGACTTTCGGGCGACGGAACAGGAAGACGCATCAGATCAGTCCCAAATGGGCAATTCTGAGCGTTCCCGCCGCGTCCGCGATGCGGTGGAAGCAGCACTATCGGACATTATCCTGTTAGGCACCGAGGAGCACGTTCGTCTGGCCAGCCAGGCCGCTGTCGACATGGTCGCCGGTCGCCCGATTCATACCGCAGAATTGGTAGTGTCGTTGCGCAATTTTATTCGTACCGCCCTCGATCTGGGCGTCATTCCCAGCGAGGTTGACATCCCCCTTCAAGGGCCGACGCGGGTGCAAGGCGGCGGGAATCGGGGCAGGAACGAAGGCAATAAAGGCAGCGGTGGCGGTGGCGGAGGAAACATGGGCGGCGGAGCCGGCATGGGAATGGGTATGGGATTGAGCCCCAGCCACAAGGACCCCGAGCAGAAATAATGCGCCGTTTTTACCTGCCCATATTGAGCGGCGCGAAATCTTCCGGCGCGTGACCAATCACGATACGAGCGCCGGTCTTGCGTGCCAGATCCCGTAACAGCTGCATGGAAGCAATCGTCTGGCTACGGCTGGTGTTAAAACGCGGCACGCGATTATGCAGGAAATTGACACGGGAATGCCATACATCGCCGGCCAGAATCAACGGTTGCTCCCCTGAAGGCCTGACAAACAGGGATTGGTGTCCCGGAGTATGCCCTGGCGTCTGCAGGATGCGCACAGTACCGTCGCCGAACACGTCATAGTCATCCTTCACCCATTGAATCTTTGCTTTTGTCGATTCCGCGAGCAATGCCGGAGGCGCCCCGTCATGTCCTTCTTCGCGCACCGTCCACTGATGTTCCTTGGGGTTCAGCAGCCATATTGCACCTGTCATCAAGTTGGCGTTACCGATATGATCAATGTGTTCGTGGGAAAAGGCCAGATAGCGGATTTTCCCGGGACGGGTTCCCAGCCAGGCAAGCTGACTGCGCAAGGTGACCGGCATGTACGCCACGTTTCCCGGCATCAGTTCGACCCCCTTGGGACCCGTAAATTGATCGCCTATCCCGGTATCCCACAACAAGTCTCCTTTGGGATGACGAATCAGATAACACGACACGACCAATTGCGCTGACACCCCTTTGTAAGAGCCGTCATCGGCAAACATATCCATGTCTTTGATCCGGATTCGGCCGCAATCCAGCGGATAGACCCGCAACGATGGATTCTCTTTCGCCGCCATGGCCGAAAACGATGTTTCAAGGTTCTGCAAAGGCATGGCTTTCCCGGACTGCGGTGAAGAGTGCAACTGCGTCTTCGCGGGCGAGGCGGTACCGGCCACGGCTTCAGACAACGGGAACACGCTCCCCAACACGACGACGGCCACGGCCATGACAAATTCGATTCGGTTCATTTGCTGCTCCCTGTTAGTTGGGCTTGATGACACGCATTATAGGGAGGGAGACGCGTTAAGATAAATGGGGGTACAATAATTTCATTCATTAATGTGAGTGTCGAATGAACCGCTTTGACTCGCTTGCCGTATTCACGCGTGTGGTGGAACTGGGCAGCTTCGCAGCGGCCGCACGCGATCTGGACATTTCACCTGCCATGGTCGGCAATCATGTCCGTGCACTTGAATCCTGGTTCGGCGCACCGCTGCTGTTGCGCACCACACGCCAGCAGACACTGACCGACCTGGGACACGAGGTGACCAAGCGTTCTGCCGATGTGCTCGATAGCATGCTGGCATTGGATAATCTTGCCAGCCGCAAGAGTCAGCTAAGCGGCGTATTGCATATCTCCGCACCGTTGGGCATCGGCCGGCACCATATCGCGCCGGCTCTCAGGAAATTTGCCGCTCTGCATGAAAACCTGCAGGTCGATCTGCAGCTCTCGGACAAACTGGAAGACATGGTCAGGGGCGGATACGACCTGGCGGTGCGCAGCGGACCCTTGCTGGGCAACGAAGCCAGCCTGATTGCGCGCCTGCTGGTCCGCCAAAAACTGTTCCTGGTGGCGTCACCCGGCTATCTGAGCCGCAACGGTGCGCCAAAGACAATTGACGATATCCGATTTCATAAAACGGTGCGATACAGTCGCCATGGCCGCCCCCGCAGCTGGTATCTGAATTACGGCGGAGAAACCATCAAACTGGATCCGCCGACTGCTTTTATGGTCGATAGCGTCGAGACACTCTGCGATGCCGTCTGCGACGACGTCGGCATCGGCTGGCTGCCCGAATGGCTTGTCAACCGCTATGTGCAGGACGGCAGGTTGCAACGTGTGCTGCCAAGGGTTCCACCGTATATTGTAGAAACATTCCTGATCTGGCCTGCCTCCAAAACGATTCCGCTCAAGGTCAAAATGGCAGGCGATTATTTGATGACTGAAATCGAACGCACGATGCGGTTCTAGCGGACCGCGACCACCGACATGAAAATCCGCATTCTTTCTGACATTCATATCGAATTCTTTCCCTTCGATATCCCTCGCCTGCCCGACGATCTGGAGACAGTCCTGGTGCTGGCAGGCGATATCGGCGTAGTTGCCGACCAGAAGCCGCTGCAGTCTTTTTTGCAGCTCGCTGCGACTCAATTCAAGGCCGTCGTCATGGTCTTTGGCAACCACGAATACTACCGGTCCGTCTGGCCGGATGCGCTGCATGATTTGAGACGCTGGACCTTGCCGGATAATTTTCATGTTCTGGAAAAAAGCAGCATCGAAATCGACGATGTTGTTTTTCTTGGTGCGACACTGTGGTCTGATTTCGAGAACGAAAACCCGCTTTCGATGATGCACTGCCAGCGCTATATCAATGACTTCAGAATGATTGGCACGCATGCGAAGGCGGGACCATATCGCCCATTTTCAGATACGGACTGTTTTTCCCCTAAGGACGCTCTGGAAGAACACCGTGCATCCTGCCGGTGGATGGCCGACTGCATGGCAGAAATAGGCGCCGCAGGCAGGAAAATGGTGATCGTCACCCACCACGGTGTTGCGCCCCATTCCGTCAACCAGAAATTTATTGGCAGTCCCACAAATGGCGCGTTCGTGAGCGATCTATCCGAGCTGCTTATGGCGGGGCGACCCCGGCTGGTCATTCACGGACACGTTCACGACTCGGTCGACTACACGCTGGGGGATTCCGGGCATCCGATCCGGGTCATCGCAAACCCTCGTGGTTATACGAAAAAGAAAAATACGCAGGAGAACAAATGCTTCGATCCGATGCTGGCGATTGAAGTTTGAACATTCATGTTCACCGCTCTTCCTCTTGACGCGGAATGCGGTGAATCAGCGCTCCCTTTTCCGCACTTTTATAACGTTTCTCAACGTAAACATGGATTATTTCCGAAAGCACTGCCTGCATGGTTTCAAGCGGGCGATTTTCTGCATCAGGCTTGCACATGGCCAGCGCAAAGTGAATTACGGGCGCATCGTGCAGCCTCTGAATGCGCACAGGATAATTCAAATGAATTCCTGGCTCTGTCCCTCGCCCAGCCAATCGTCAGCATTATTCTTCAAAAAAATAATGCTGACGTCACAATCTTTATAGTCACAAGAGAATCAATTCAAACCCATCATACCGCGCAACTGAGACAAATCCTCAGCCAATACATTGACCCGGCCGGCCAGCAGCTTGCGATCATTCTCGCTCAGCTTGGAGTACTCTTCGAACGCCTTATCCGATTTTTTGTATTTGCTCAGGGTATCAAAAACGACTTTAAAGTTGCCATCGGCCTTTTTATAAAAAGCTTTGTCTTCCTTTTCGATAAGCGGCTTCAACAATTGTACGATCTTGTACGCGCCTTCGAAGTTGGCCTGAAAATCGTACAAGTCGGTATGGCTGTAGCGATCTTCTTCCCCGGAAATTTTAGTCGCTGCCACTTCCTCCATGAGGACGGCTGCGCCCCCAACCACTTTCTCAGGTGGGAAGGTCAGTCCGGTCAGGCGTTTTTCCAATTCCTGAACATCCTTCAGAAGCTTGTCTGCAACCGCACCCACTTCCTTGGTATCTTTCTGCTCCCACAATGCGTATTCGATACGGTGAAATCCGGTGAAACCAGGGTCCTTTTCCGCTTTTTCGTGGTCGTCAGCGCGTGAGTCAATTGACGCATCCAGGTCGCTGAACAGTTCTGCTACGGGTTCGATGCGTTCGTAGCTCATGCGCGTGGTGGCAAACAGATTTTTGGCTTTGTCCACGTCGCCGGCCTTGACGGCATCTGTGAAAGCCTGCGTATCTTTTACCAGCGTCTGCACATTTTCGATCACGTAAATCTTGTAATCGGAAATAGGGGCGACCAGGTCCAGCGGTGATACGGCAGCCGACGCGCTGCCGCAAAAAAGGCTGATGGCCGAAAGCGTGGCAAGTAAGGTATGGGATGTCTTCATGGCGATCATACGTCCTTATATGGGTTATTGCTCCGAAGGAGCGTTAAGAAACACGACTTTTTTCCAAAAGCGCCCGGCCGAGCCAGTCTTGCTCGTCCCGGACGCCCGGCAGGGTGAAGAAATAGCCTCCACCTACCGGTTTGATATATTCCTCCAGTGGTTCGCCATCCAGACGCTTTTGCACAGTAATGAACCCTTTTTGCAAATCTGCCTGGTAGCAGATGAACAGCAACCCCATGTCCAGCTGGCCTGATTTGGTCACGCCGTTGGAATAGTTGAAGGGGCGACGCAGGATCAGATTGGCCTGCGATTCGGCTGTACGGGGGTTGGCGCGCCGGATATGGGAATCAAACGAAGTGAGCTGCCCCTTGGGGTCTTTTTCGTAATTGGGCACGTCGAATTCAGAGCTACCCCCATCAAGAGGGGCGCCTGTGGCTTTGACCCGCCCAAAAATAACTTCCTGCTCCTGCAAGGGAGTACGGTCCCAGCGCTCAACGAAGTTGCGAATGATCCGCACCACTTGATAGCTGCCACCGATCGCCCAGCCGGGCTCCCCACTGTCGGCCTGGACCCAGACGATTTTGTCCATCTGCTCTGCATCGCTGGAATTAGGATTGGCCGACCCATCGTGGAATCCCAGGTAATTGCGTGCTGTGCCGGGCCTTTTGCCTGCGACCGGCTTGACCGGCGGCACGATGCCCTCCTGCTTCCAGTTCACCAGAAGAAACCCGGGCATGGTTTTGATGATATCGCGCAATGCGTACAGAATGACGTCGCCCGTATTGGCACAGAACTGTATGGACAAATCTCCGTGGCACAGGGAGGCGTCAAGTGCGTCATTGGGGAAACCGGTCATCGCCTGCAGGTGCCGGGGTTTGTGCGCTGCCAGGCCAAACCGCTCGTCAAAGAGCGATGCGCCGACCGAAACCGTGATGGTCAGGCCTGCCGGGCGCACGACGGGCCCAAGAATACCGGAGTCAGCCGGCGGCAGTTTCGGGTCCAGCGCAGGCGGCGTGCCACCCTGTGTCAAAAAGGCAATGCGCTGGGTGAGCGTGCGAAACATCTGTTCCAGTTCGTCCCGGTTCTGGGCGAGCACGCCGAAAGAGACGACCATACCGGCCACCGGATGCGGGGTAACCACACCCGCCTGATGCTGGCCCAGGTACGGAACCCGGTCTTCTGTGTGTGTAATCTGCGGCGCATCGGCCGCCTGCGCGTTGTCTGAACGAGCGGCCGTCTGGGCGTTGGCGATCGACAGGCCGGTCAGAGCAGCCCCGGCCGCGCCAAGTCCGCCCAACACGCGGCGACGCGCGCGAGATGTCGGTTCGGTTTCATTGACATTGTGGGTAAGGTGATTTTTTGTTGCCATGACAGTATGACTACTCAAGTCCTAACGCCGCGTTCATCCGCTCGAAATCGTCGGTTAACGCACGCAGGGGTTGTAACAAGGTGTCCTGCTGCGTTTTGGACAGCACGACGGGGTCGGGCTGTCCGTCCTTGCGTTGTGCGCCCAGGGCTGCGTCCAGCTCAGTAAAATGTTGATCGAGGTTTTTTTGCAGGGCCGGCGCCGCCTTGTTCAGCAACGGACGCAGCAGGTCGGCAATTTTCCGGGTCCCCTCCAGCGTACCTTGCAGGTCCGACACGCGATACCTGTCATCGGTCTTGTTCCCTTGTGTTGCGAGATCATCCGCGTTACGCCGCAGCACTTTTGCGGCCGAACCGATTAATTGTTGTGGTTGCAGGCCCTGGCTTTGCAGACGTGTGCTCAGTGTGCCAAGATCTGCAGTCAACTGGTCGGCCACCGGAGCCAGATCCGTCAAGCTGCTTTCCTGCAGGCCATATTCGATCCGGTGAAAACCCATGAATTGGGGATCACTTTCCCGCTTTTCAAAATATTGCGCCCCCGCTTCCAGACGGGTATCCAGATCAGAAAAAAGCGCAGCCGCGGGTTCCAGGCGCTTATAGCCCTGATGGGCTTGCGGGTACGCAGCCTGCGCCCGCGACAAATCGCCGGCCTTGATCGCCGCCGCCAGTTCTTCTGCAGCCCGAGCAAGCGCTTTGGATTCGAGCGCCATATATACTTTGTATTCTGCGAGCGCACCGACATACCTGACCAGTGAAGGACGGGCTGCTTCGGCTGCAGACGCTTCTGACGGCGTCACGTGAAGAACGCCGCGAGGATTGGTCAGGAGACCGCAGGTAATATCAAACTTGCCAGGCTCAAGCTTGACCGTCATACTTTGCGAAAAGCCCGGCGCAATATTTTCGCGTTCTTCGACGACCATGACACCATCCAGGATTTCCCATTCGAGCGCCCGCTGGGACTGGTTCACGATGGTAAACGTGGTGCGACCGGCGGGGACGGTGATTTCGTTGGGATCACACACGTTGTCGCGGATTGTTACGACCACCGCGTCGCCATTCTTTTTGGTCGGTGACTTTCCGGCAAGACGGGACGCATACCAGAATGCGGCCAGTGCGACAACGACCAGAACAGCAGAACCGATTACTGCCAGACGCATCCAGAGTGATAAACGGGGAGATGAATTCGACATCATGGACCTATGATTGACTTACGGACGGGCCGGTGCGGGAGCGGATGCCTGTGGCTGCGACTGCAGGAAAATAAACAGGCTGATGAACAGGAAACCAAAATAGACAATCACCTCGCCCAGCACAGGTGCCTCCTGGTAGCCGAGCAATCCCGAGAGGAGCGCGCCAAGCGGACTGTCCAGGGGCAAGGTGTCGCTGAAATCAAAGACAACCTGCTGCAACTGGTTCCAGATACCCGCTTCATGAAATTTGCGCACAGCGCCCGCAAGCAAGCCTGCTGCCACGAAAAGCAGAAATATACCCGTCAGTTTGAAGAATCGGCGCAAGTCCAGACGCACACTGCCGGTATACAGCCCGTAGCCAACGGCAACTGAGAGTGCAATACCCGCCAGTGCACCAACAGGGGCCTGCCAATCAGCGCTTTGCTCGAAAATGGCCAGCAGAAAAAAGACCGATTCAAGACCCTCCCGCGCAACAGCCAGAAAGACCATGCCGATGAGCGCCCAGGCCTGGCCGTGGCTGCGCGCCAGGGCATGATCCACGGAAGCATGCAGTTGACCCTTGATGGAGCGTGCCGCCTTGCGCATCCAGAACACCATCGAGGTGATCATAATGACGGCGATGAGTCCGACCACGCCCTCGAACAGTTCCTGCTGTTTCTGCGGAAATTCGGCAGCAAACAGTTGCAGGCCCGCTCCGACAAACAACGAGAGCGCGACGGCCAGCAAAACGCCGATCCAGACCGCCGGCATCAAATTACCATGGCCGCCTTTCTTTAAAAAGCCCGCCACAATACCTACAATGAGCGCAGCCTCAATACCTTCGCGCAACATGATCAGAAATGGAATGAACACTGACGATTCCTGATGAAAACCGGAAAATGTAATTTTACTTTACAGTTTCTGAATTCTGGCTAAATGCGAATAGTAATCAGTATATTTAGTTGACGCAATACTTTACTGCCCAGGAATTGGCAAAAATTGCCAAGTGTTCAATTTATCGAAGCATTCAATGAACAGCGGTCGCCTGCTACGGGGCTCGAATAATCACTTGCCCCGTTTGCTGCGGACACGTCATTGACGTGCCCGCACAAGACAAAAAACACTACTGACCCGCGACCGTAACCCGCCAGACAGTATTGCCCACATCATCAGCAAAGAGAAGTGCGCCATCCTTGCCCTGAGTCAAACCAACCGGTGCACCAAAAAGATTTTCTTCGTCTTCAGACACAAAGCCGGACACAACAGGCTCCGCCTTTCCGGCTGGCTTGCCGTCGCTGAACGGGATGTAGCTGATCCGATAGCCGTTCAATGGCGATCGGTTCCAGCTTCCATGTTCGCTTACAAAGACGCCGCCCCGGTATTTCTCCGGCAGGTTCTGGCCGGTGTAAAAATGCACACCAAGGGGTGCCACGTGCGAGCCCAGGGAGTAATCCGGAACGATTGCCTTGCTGACAAGGTCCGGACGTTGCGGCTTGACCCGCGTATCAATATGCTGGCCGTAATAACTATAAGGCCAGCCATAAAAGCCCCCGTCCTTCACCGACGTGATGTAATCCGGAACCAGATCAGGCCCGATCTCGTCGCGTTCGTTCACGATGGCCCAGAGCTTGCCTGTTTGGGGTTCCCAGTCCAGTCCGGTCGGATTGCGCAGTCCAGAAGCAAAAATCCGGCTTGCACCGTTCTTTGCGTCGACTTCAAGCACCGTCGCGCGACGATACTCGACGGCCAGCCCGTTCTCGGTGATATTGCTGTTCGAGCCCACACCGACGTACAGTTTTGAGCCATCCGGACTAGCCAGCAGTGCTTTGGTCCAATGGTGGTTGATCGTATTCGGTAAATCGGTGAACTCGGTACCTGGATCCGACAAGCGGGTCTCGCCGGACACATAGTGGTACTTCATGATGTTGCCGGTATTGGCAACGTACAAGGTATCGCCAATGAGTTGAACGCCGAAGGGCGAATCAAGGTTCTCCAGGAAAGTGTGCTTTTCCCACTCGCCGGACCCACCTTTCTGTCTGAGAAGCGTGATGCGATTCCCTCCTTTGCCGCCCTTGCCCGAGCGCCCCATCACCTGGCTGGCGAAGAGCTTCTTGGGTGCTGTCACAGGGGCCGTTCCTGGTGAGTTTGTCTCTACAACCAATACATCCCCATTGGGCAGCGTATAAAGCTGTCTGGGATGTTCCAGATCCGTTGCTATCTTTTCGATCTTCAGTCCGCTGGCAACGGTTGGGGTCTTGTCGGCAGGCCAGCCGACACCGTCAGGCACTTGCATGGGCGGAGAGAAAAAATTCTTCGGCTCAGGAAGCGAAGGATTGGCACCAAGTTGATCGTCCGGACCCATGGATGCTTTGTCACCGCATGCCGCAAGCAAGGCGCCGAGTACCAAAGCGAGGGGTAAACGCCATTTGATCTTAGACATGACTCTGCCTCCCTGGTACATAGAACGTCGACGCGATGACGGTGGCCAAAGCAATGCATAAGACCGTAATGACAGACAGAATCAAACCTGACGGCATGACTGCATAGGCGTCCCGACTGTGGATAAATGCATTGAGAATGGCGGCCAGGATGCCAATGAAATTGAGGCCGAAATCCGCTTTTTCGGCGCCCGGTACCACACGCCCCCGGGGAATCCACACTTGGACAAGATTAATCAGGCGTGGAATGATGGCAAAAAACAAGCCAATTGTGATAAGCCATGCAGCACTTTTACTCCACATCATTTCTGCCGTCTGGAAATAGACGATGTCAAATATCAATGCAGCGACAAAGAATCCGAACGGAATGGGATTGAGCAACTGATATATGGAATGAGCTAATGATGACCGTGGCCGCTGTATCGGGGCAGTCATAAACACCTCCTCTTTACAAGTTTTAGCCGCTGTTTTATAGCGTGGCAAACGAAAGCAGGAATGGGCGCGACTATTGAACCATCTATATCATTCGAACACAGATGATTGTATTTTTCAATTAAATGCACTTTATTTTTGGTGAGTTATAGTTTCGGTCGGCCACCCACTACTGCATCTACGGCGAGAATGCGAACGTTGCAGTTCCTTGAATGACAGAACCCTCTCCATTCAGCCCGCCCCATTCATCACCACAGCATCGCTGCCTACCAGCGCATAATTGTAGCCCTTGTCCGACCAGTAGCGCGTAAGCAGCGCCCCTTCCTGTCGTTGCCCTTCCGGGAGCAGCTTGTTTCCCGGGCCCGGAGGCCGGATGTAGAATCCGGTTTGCCGGCCCACGTCATTCTTATACATTACAACGGCGGCCGGCCCCTCTTCGGTCACCAGCATACGGGCAGAGGCAGGATAAAAGCCCTTGCTGGTCAGGTCAGGCAGGCGTTGCGCATTTGAAAAATGCGTTGCCATCCATTGTTGCAAATCGGTCTCAGTCGCCAGCGCATCGGCACGCAGGGCCGGATTGTCGGCGAAGACGCGGTATGCCTGGATCGCGTCCTGCATAGGCAACGGGCGCGCGATCAGACTCGATTGCGATGCGGTTCCAGGATTGAGCTGCCACCCCGTCAAGCCGCCGACACAGAGGGCCACGAAAACGCTGGCTGCCAGTTTCCAGCGCATGTGGTTGCGTTCTTGCATGCGCTTACGGATCGCGGCCGGATCCAGCGCAGGACTCAACGGAGGCTCGGCCGTTTGCCATGCCGCCCGCAATTGAGCGGCGTCCTTGCGCCAGGCGTCCAGTTCCCGAGCCTCTTGCGGATGGGCAGCCAGATAGATGGCCATCGCTTTCTGCTCTTGCTGGCTCAACCGTCCGTCTACATAGGCGTGTCGCATCCTCTCATCAATGCGTAGATCGTTACTCATTTCAATATCCTCAGATGTGGCCTGGATTCACCGTCACAGGCATCGCGCAACGCGCCGCGCGCCCTCGAAAGGCGAGACATAATTGTTCCCAGCGGGACATCAAACATATCGGCGACAGCCTTGTAACTGAGCCCATCGACGCTGACCAGCCATAACAGGGTTCGCTGCGCTTCGGGCAACTGTTCGAATGCCTGCAGCGAAGCGCGCGCCTGCACGTGGCGTTCGGCCGATGGCGCATCATCGGCTTTGCGGAACCATTCCAATAGACGTGCGTAGCGCCTGGCATTACGCGTGGTATCAATGAACTGCCGATACAGGATCGAGAACAGCCAGGCTCGCAAATCCCCGTCCGGCCGGCGCGTATGCTGGTGTTTAAGGGCGCGTTCGATGCTCGCCTGCACCAGATCATCGGCAGTGGACGGGTCTTTGCTCAGCCACAGCGCAAAACGATACAGCCGGGGCAACAACTCGCGCAGCGATGCATCGGACATGTCATCCGTGATATCACCTTCGCTTTTGGTATCCGGCATCAGCGGTACATCCTCTGCGGGCAGATCATATTGCCCGTCCTTTTGGTTGAAAATAGAGTGCGTGTTCATGTCCTGCCCGGGTGATTGCAAACAATGCAAGGCCCCTGTAAGACGTTTGTGATTCGATATTATTCCATTTCGGAATAAAAAAAATGCGAGAACGTCTTTATCCACATGTGCAACAGGCCGACAGGCCGGAGAAGTACGATGCTGGAAAAGAAAGGATCTCGTCCGCCCGCGATGACCACCGGGCAAAAATTGATGCGACTCGCCGTGATCGGCGTTGCTGTGCTGGGCATTGGCGCCGCCTTTGGCTATACCGGGGGCTGGCTGGCCCCGCAACGCCTGACAGCGGATCGTATTGCCAATACATTCGAACCCGGCGGCAAGAGCCACCCGGGTTTCCGCCGCAATCACGCCAAAGGCGTTTGTGTGACCGGTCACTTTGAAAGTAGCGGCCAGGCGCAGGCGCTGTCGAGCGCGCCGCTATTTTCACCCGGAACCACCACCCCTTTAGTTGGGCGGCTGGCACTACCCGGACCCAACCCCTATGCACCTGATTCCAGTGTCCCTATCCGCAGCTTCGCACTGCGTTTCACCATGCCCGACGGTCAGCAATGGCGTGCCGCAATGAACAGCATGCCTGTTTTCCCGGTTGCAACACCGGAAAGCTTCTATGAACAACAACTGGCCGGCGCACCCGATCCGAAAACAGGCAAGCCGGATCCGGCCAGAATCAAGGCCTTTTTTGCCTCGCATCCTGAAACGGCCAATTTTCGCGAGTGGGTCAAGACAGCACGGCCATCGGCCAGCTTTGCCACCGAAGCCTATTACAGTCTGAATGCATTTGTGTTTATCAATGATGCAGGCACCCGCCAGAACGTGCGCTGGCGCGTGGTGCCCGTGGGCGAACCCGCTGCGGCCGATGCCACCCCGGAGCATGATCAGAACTATCTGGACAAGGATCTGAATCAGCGCCTGTCAGCGGGCCCCCTGCGCTGGAAGTTGATTGTCACCGTGGCCGATCCCGGCGACCCAAGCAACGACGCTACCCGACCATGGCCGGCATCACGCCGGCAGGTTGAGGCAGGCACAATTGTGATCGATAAAAGTCAGCCCCAGGACAACGGACCTTGTCGCGATATCAACTTCGACCCAACCGTTTTGCCGCAAGGCATGGCCATCTCGGACGATCCATTGTTGCCTGCACGATCTTCCGTGTACGCCGTCTCGGTCGACCGGCGCACCCACGAAGGACTGAGCCGCCCCATGCCATCCTCTTCGTCAGCCGCTTCGGAGCACTCAAGATGAATCAATCTATGAATCAAACACAGAATACGAGCTTCAGTCTCATCGCAAGAATGCTGCACTGGCTGATGGCCATTGGCATTCTGTCAATGCTCTTTATCGGCGTTGGCATGGTCACGTCCGTTTCCGAAAAACACAATTGGCTGCTGGCCGTCCACAAACCGCTGGGCGCCCTGCTGCTATTACTTGTGTGTTTGCGACTCATCGTGCGCATGATCAAGGGCACACCACCATTGCCGGCGGATTTGCCAGGGTGGCAGAAACGCGCAGCGCTCGCTTCACATTGGCTGCTTTACCTGCTTATGTTCACCATGCCACTCATCGGCTGGGCGATGGTTTCGGCCAGCGGTACGCCCGTCACCCTGGCCGGCGGCTGGACATTGCCGCCCATCGCACCAGATAATGCAAATGTGTTCGCCGTGCTGCGTTCAACCCATCGATACCTGGCCTATTTATTGTTTGCGACTGTATTGCTGCATCTGGCGGCAGGGTTGTTCCATGGGTTGATCAGGCGCGATGGAGTATTGGAGTCGATGACCCGCAATCGCGCCTGAAATACTACTTCTTCAATCGGAACGCTACCACCACATCGCCCTGCTGCGTGCCAAGCGAACCGTGACCACCAGCTGCGATAATCACGTACTGCCTGTTATCCGCTCCCATGTAGGTAGATGGCGTGGCCTGGGCGCCGGCCGGCAATTCGGTTTCCCAAAGCATCTCGCCGGTATTGATATCATAAGCACGGAAGAAATTATCTGCCGTTGCGCCATGGAACACGATATCACCCGCTGTTGTGAGCGGACCGCCGTGCGCCACCATGCCCATCGGAAAGCCAATGGGAAAGCGCATGGGCAGAAAGGTGGTCTGCAGATTTTTGGTATTGCCGATGCGACGCATCCAGGCCGTTTTGCCGGTGGTCAAGTCAACCCCGACCATGCGACCCCACGGCGGTGCAATGCACGGCACCCCAAGAGCTGAGGCGAACTGCCGAATCTGGGTGGCGTACGTGCCTTCAAAATTCTCGTTCCAGTACGGGGTATCATCCTTGGTAAACAAACGTTTGTCGGCCGTTTCGGGCGTACGCTTGATGAGATTATATTTATAGGCCAGACGGACCGGTGCGCCGATCAGAATCTGGCGCTCGGGGTCAATAGCCACTGAGCCCCAGTTGAAGGCGCCGATATTACCTGGGAAAATCAGGGAACCGGTTTCGGTGGAAGGCGTCCAGGGGTTGCCATCGTAGCGCAATGTATTGAACTCAATACGGCACGCCATCTGATCGAATGGGGTCATGCCCCACATGGATTTTTCAGTCAGCGGCTCAGGAATGAAATTCAGGGCCGACACCGGCTGCGTTGGCGCATAGGTTTCACCTGTCAGACCTTTGGTCGAAACATCAACCTGCTTGATGGGATACACGGCCTCGCCGGTCAGGCGATTCAGGACAAACAGATTGCCGACTTTGGTGGGCAACACGACAACTGGCTGCTTTTGGCCCTGGTAATCGATATCCAGCAGCGAGGGCTGCGATGGATTATCCCGATCCCACAAATCGTTCGCAGAGGACTGGAAGCGCCATTTAAGTGCGCCGGTTTTCAAATCCAGGGCAACCAACGCATCACGAAACTTCTCGGTATTACTATTGGGGTCACGCTGATCGCTCAGCAGATCCGGGGACGCGTTACCGAATGGCACGTACACAATGCCATTTTTGGTGTCTGCGCTCAGCGTCGCCCAGGCTACTGGCGTGTCCTGAGGATAAGTCTGACCTTCAGCAATAGGCTGCGTGTTGTCGGGATTGGCCGGATCAAAGTTCCATACCAGGCGCCCGGTTGTTACGTCATAGGCCCGAATCACGCCCGAAGGATTGCCTTTGTCATATCCGTTATCCATGACAGAGCCGCCCACAATGACCAGGTTACCGGCTACCAGCGGCGCCGCGGTTTGCATCAATGCATGCGGACGAACTTCGCCCATATTGGCGCGCAGATCAACTACGCCATCCTTGCCGAAATCCGCGCAAAGCTTGCCCGTATCGGCGTCCAGCGCGATCAGGTCGGCACCTGCCGTGGCGCTCAGGATGCGCTTGCTGCATACGGCTGCCTGGGCCTGAGCGGGTGCGGCCGCGGGTGTTGAATCGGCAGGCGATGTGCCTGCAACGCTATTAGCAGCGTAGTAACTTACGCCTCGGCAGGTCTGGTGCTGCTGCAAATAAGAGCGATCTTTTTCCGGCGCATATTTCCATTTCAGTTCACCGGTTTCCGGGTTCAGGGCATGGACTTCATTATGCGCGGTACACAGGTATACCGTGTTGTTGACTTTCAGCGGCGTAGACTCAAAGGTATACTCGCTGGCGTCTTTGTCCTGACGCAGATCACCCGTGTGATAGGTCCAGGCCACTTCCAGATCGCCGACATTGTCTTTGGTGATTTGCTTGAGTGCGGAAAACCGCAAGCCGTTGTTTGTACCACCATAGGCCGTCCAGTCATTCTGCGCGACGGCAACATCGGCGACATTGCGGTTGCTTGTCAGATTGCCTTGCTGCGGATACGGATCGTAGAACATCATGCCAATCACAAGTATGATCGCAAAAATGACGGTGCCACCAAGGAAGGGATGAAAAACGCGGTCAGCGGCCGGGTCCTGTTTCCTGAACAGAGGACGCACCACCCACGGTAATGCCAGCCACAGACCGATCAGACCGATAATATCGCCACGCGGAATCCACTGCCATTTATCGAAACCGACTTCGTAGACAATCCAGGCCATCACGATCCACATGATGACTGCATAGACCGTTAAGGCCACGGCGCGATTTTTAAAAAGCAGGAAAGCGGTAATCAGAAGCCCGATTGCCAGGATGGCGTAGAACGGCGAGCCGCCTGCCATCAGCAGTTGACCGCCCATGTATAACATCGCCAGACCCACGAGCGCGATGACGATGCTTGTTAACTTATTAATCATGATAGCTCCTTGCTGCAGGATACGTTGAGATAACAATTAACTGTTCAAGCAAGGGTGTGTCGGTGATGTTCATACGAGCGGAAAGAATACATTACAGATGTGAATTTTATGTGATTATGATACTCCCAGTCCGGGGATTATTGTTGCACAAGGAAAAAAGTTGAAAAATCAACAATTAAGGAATTTGTCAGAAAAAAAGAAACTCTCTGACTCGCACAGCTTCCCAGCATACTGACAAAAATCGGGGCGCAACAGGTTCGACGCATCCTGCCCCCCTTGAGTTTGGTGGAGTCGTTTAACTGCCCAATCCCAGCAATCGGCTCGCGTTCCCCCCCATAATTTTGCAGAGATTCTCTTGCCGTATGGGCAAGCTCTCAAACCATTCCTTATACCCCTTTATCGGGCAAAACGGGAAGGAGCTGGCGTAAAGCATGCGGTCTGCAAGGAACCCGTCTGCCGCCTTCACATATTCTTCCCATCCCGCCATTCGTGAAAAGTACATGTCAGGTGAGAGGTAGACATTGCTGCGACGAAACGCAATGTGCAAAATCTGCGTTACCCAGGGCCATCCACCGTGAGCAAGCACCACTTTCAAATTGGGGAAGTCGGCCAACATTCGGTCTGTGCGGATGGGGTCCGAATAACTCAGATCGGGGCCAGCCGTGCCACCCACCATCAGAATAATGGGGATATTTCGGTCCTCGCAGTGCGCATAGATGGGATACAGGCGCCGATCGTCGGCGTACATGGGCACAGGATAAGCGCCCGGCTCAATATTGATCAGCCGGAATCCCGCTGCCATTGAATCGTCAATACTGCGGCAAGCTGAGATTCTATTAGTGGGATCAATGGAGGCCGCCCCAATAAACCGATCACCGTGTCCGTTCATCAGTGCCAGCACATCGTCATTTGAAATACTGCCCAGCATGCCTGCGAGCCGGCCGACCACAACTCCCTGGCCCACACCTGCGGTATCCATTTCAGCAAGCGTCATCTCCATGGACTGTTGCTGCGCTGCCGGTGACGGTTCAAAGCCAACCGTTCTGGTAAAACCATCGCGGCGCTCTCCCTGAGCATACATCAACGTCGATAAAAACTGACCAACGGGCGGACGCAAGCGAAAGTCTATGATTGTCATGCATTATTCTCCTACATCACTTCATTTTTACGGTCGCTGGTTTCTCCGAACCGGTGCAGTGCCGGCTCCTTGAGTCCCGCGTAGAGTTCATCGATCCGGGCATTGACCTGTTCGCCATGCTGATGGAAAAGCGAGTTCCCATTAATGTCGCTTTCAACAATGAACGGGCCGAAGTCTTTCACTTCAAACAGCCACATGGCTTGCGCGATGCCCAGTTCGTCCAGCCAGAAGACATCGCGAACGCGCTTGATGCCACGGCCCAGCAAGGCACCGGTGCCGTAACCGACGGTGGTCAGGTACACTGCGCCATGGGGCACCATGATGTTGGCATAATCATCATGCGGCATACCGCCCTTGCCAATCACAATCCTGGTATCCGTCATTTCCAGCCAATTGCTCATCCATTTGGAAAAGCGGAAACTGGCCGTGGCGGTGACGGCGCCTACGTTGTAGTCTCCGTCGGGCGTCACCGCCGCTGCCGGCGAGCAATGAAAATTGACGTTGCTGAGCTTTTTCAGGTCGACGGGCAAGGCTTCGCCGTTACCCAACACCTTTTGATAGACGCCTTCCCTGGCGGTGTAGACTACCCCGCTCATATAAACCACCGACCCGATTTCCAGACTGGCAATATCTTCGGGCGTGGCTGGCAGGTTGATTCTGAAGACCTTCAGGTCTTCGTCCTGACTGCTGTCTTTATCCTGACTGCTTATCGGTTCCATTCGACTGTCTCCCTTCGTGTATAGGGCGTAAACCATTGCGGATCGGTTCGATATTCAATGCGCCCGTCTGCGTGAATTCTGGCGGTCGCCCGCCGCGATGACAGGCAGAATGTGTGGATGCTGACCGGCATTCCACCCGTATGGGTATAGCCCACCTCGATATGGCAATCGACCACCATGGATGAACCCACGAACCCCATGGCACCCATGCCGATCGAATTGCCGAGTTTTTTCAACTCCATTTCCAGCTCCGCGATTTTCGGGTCTGGATTGCGGTCACCCACGGTTCGCAGGCATGCAGCCTGCTTGCCCAGTTGCATACAGGTGTCCTTGGAGCCGCCAATACCAATGCCGACGATCGCGGGCTGGCACGCCAGTCCGCGCTTGCCGAATGCGATCAGGCCGTCCAGTACAAAGCGCTTGATGCCGTCAATGCCATCGCCCGGGAACAGCATGCGATAGTCTGTCCCGAACAGACCGCCCTTATGCACGGTTGTGATATCAATCCAGTCGGCATCCGGCTCGAATGACCAGTCGATTTCCGGCGCGTTGATGCCCACGTTGTTGTTGTGCTCGGTGCGCCACAGCGGATGCACGCGGTTCGGACGCAATGGAATGGCAACTGTAGCATCAGCCGTCGCCTTGCGCAGGGCACGCTCTATGCCGATGAAGCCGGTTTCAACGCTGGCGTGATTGCCCATTTTCACGTAGTAGCGCGGCACGCCGGTATCCGCGCACATGGGTCGCCGGTCTTTGCTCGCTGCCTCCCAGTTGTCAACCATGGCATGCAGCACGAAACGCGGCAGCTTGCCGGTCTCGGTTTTTTGCATCGCTGAGATACCATTACTATAGTCTTCGGGGATATCAATGGCGGCACGTTTCATAATCTCCAGCGCCGCTTCCTCGACGGTATTTATATCAATTGCCATATTTTGCCTCCTGCATATCTGTTTGCAATCACACGCATTGTTCTGCCTCTTCCTTGATCAGTGTCTGACCCGGAGAGACAATATCGAATTTGACCGGCACCATCTCAAGCGTGATATCACCGTCACGTGCACCGACTTGCGTATAGGCCGTCGTATTCAGATCTCCCGTTTCCGGATAATCTTCCCGGAAATGCGCACCACGGCTGTCACAGCGCGCCAGTGCCGAGGTCGCAATCACTTTTGAAATCGTTGTCAGACTGTCCAGATTGAGCCAGTCATGCCAGCTCAAATTGAACCGGCGCTGCCCGTCAGCCACACCAATCGTGCGTAGCGCCTCAAGATGACCATCGATACTCAGCAGCCCTTTTTCAATACCTGCTTTATTGCGCAAAATGCCAACGTCATTCCACATGGTTTCGGCAAGCGCTTCGCGCAGGGGCAATGTCGATTCCGCCTTTCTGGAAAAAGGCTGCTCTGCACGGGCAATACCCGCTTCAATGACCGATTGGTCTGCATCCTTCCAGGCCCCGTGCTTTCTGACATACTCAGCCATGGAGTCACCCGCAATGCCGCCAAAGACGGTCGAATTGGCCACGCCGTTGCCTCCCAGCCGGTTTGCGCCGTGCACGCCGCCGCAATCCTCTCCCGCCGCATACAGGCCCGCAGACGTGGTGGAGCAATCCACTTCAAACTCCACCCCTCCCATCAGGTAATGCGCGGTAGGCACCACCTCTACGCGCCCGCCCGCCAGATCAAAGCCGCAATCGGCACACCGCTGGACCATGCCTGGGAATGACCGGCGAACGTGTTCCACACCCAGATGCGACATTTGTATATAGACCCCACCCATGGGACTGGTGCGGCCGGCGCGCATTTCTGCATAGATGCCGCGACTGACTACGTCGCGGGTGGCCCGCTCGCCACGTTCGTGATAATTGCTCATGAAGCGTTCACCGGCGCCATTGATCAGGTGGCCGCCTGCTCCACGCAAACCTTCTTCAAGCACGGTTCCTGTCATACGGGTACCGGGGCCGCCCAGCAAGCCGGTCGGGTGAAACTGCACCATTTCCATATCACGCAGTTTGAGCCCGTAGCGCAATGCCATGGCCAGGCCGTCGCAGGTTTTTTCCCCGGAGGGCGTGTGATAGAGATACATGGTCGGACCCGCGCCGGTACTCAACAGGACGGCCTTGGCTTGCACGAAACGGTATTGGCCGGTGCGCATATCAATGAATAACACACCTGCAATACCTGAGCCATCGGCGGCGGGAATCAGTTCAATGGCGCGATGCTCTTCAAGGCGATTGACATCCAGTGCCCTGACTTTTTCCATAAGACGGTTGATAATTTCAATACCGGTCAGATCCGACTTGTGCACGGTACGATCGAACGACTGGCCCGCGAAGGCCTTCTGATGCAGCGTGCCGTCGGGATTGCGGTCAAAAAAACAGCCTATTTCGTTTTCCAGTTCCTGAACACGTTCCACTGCCCCAGTGACCAGTCGCCAGGCAAGGTCCTGCCGTGGCAGCCACTTGCCGCCCTCAATGGTGTCCATAAAGTGGCGCTCTATCGAGTCGCCTTCGGCCAGGGCCACGTTGTATCCGCCCTGCACCATCCGTGTACAGCCGCTTTTGCCGATCAAACCTTTGACGGCAATGGTCACATCCAGAGCCGGATTGGCCTGTTTGGCATGTAATGCGGCAAATAATCCTGCTCCACCGCTGCCAAGGATAAGAATATCCGTCCTTAAAGTTTCAATTGTCATGACCCGAATACTCCCGCAAGAAATACTGCGCCGATCACGACGCTAAATACCACACTCCAGCTGATCCAGTTCAGACGGATAGACGCTGGCGTTGGCCACTGTACAAATTCGATAACGAGGATGCGCAAGCCGAATCCCAGATGGATCGCCAGTAGCAGAACCAGGCCCCATTCGGCGATCTTGACACCGGGCAATTCCGAAAACTTGAGAAAACCGTCAAACTTATCGACCTGCCCCAATGCCAATCCAAGAACATAAAAGTGCACAGGAAGAAAGATGCCCAGCAGCAAACCCGATATCCGGTGTCCCAAAAAAGCGAAATAGGCTTTATGGCGATGAACGCTCTTGACCATTACAAACCTCCTACCGCAATCACGGCACGCAGGCCCAGAACAAGAAACAGGAGCCCCAGTACCAACGCCACCAGATTCAACGTCCGGCCACGCATGCCGGCCCATTCCTTGAGCACCTTGCGGATCCCGATGGGAGCGTGAATCGACGCACTGATGACAAACAGCGAATAAAAGGCGATCCACAGCCAGTTGCCTTGCGTGCGACCCAGAATTTCTTCGGCACTCAAGCCACCGCGCACTGCATAGACGATGACGCCGATATGAACAAAGATGAACGGCACCATGATCATGGCGGTGAGCCGTTGCAACAGAAATAATTTCATCTCCATGGCTACTTCCCGCTCAAAAGCTCAAACAGCGAGCGTTTTTTAAGTCCTGCGATGCTGCCGGTGGGACTTAACCCGACAGGGCAATGTTTCATGCAGCTGCCTTGCGTATGACAGGAGTTGCACCCGCCATCAGCCATGGCCTTTTTGAGTACGCCTTTGGGGTCGGCATGACGCTCGTCATTGACCAGGCTCCATGCACGGTTCAGTGCAGCGGGTCCCAGATAGTCCTTATCCCATTCAACAACATCACAGGCGGCATAGCATACGGCGCAATTGATGCATTCAATGGCGGCATCGGCCTGTTTCCTGGCTTTGCTCGCGGGATCTACCAGCGCCGGCCTGTCCTGGCGGGTCCGGGTTCCGATGAACTCCCCTCCTGCATTTTTCCATTTGTCAAAAAACTCGGTCATGTCCACCACCAAGTCTTTGATGCGCGGCATATTTCTTAACGGCTCCAGCTGGATGACGCCGTTTTCAACTACATTTTTTACATGACTGCGACAGGTCCATCTCGGCTTGCCGTTAACAGTCATGGCGCAACTGCCACAGACGCCGACACGACAGGAGAAACGGTAGGCCAGCGTCGGATCAACCTGTCGCTGGATTTCTGTCACCACGTCCAATACCGTCTGGTTTTCTCTGGACGGAATATGATAAGTGACATATTCTCCATCCTCTTCACCACGCCAGATCTTTACCGCTAGCATCTTTTCCATATCCCACCCGTTCAAACACTGATATCCATTTTCCAAACAATCACATCGAATCGATTTTTTGCTCGGCGATTACCTTCTTCCAGAAAACCGACTCTGTTTCCACTCGTTCATTCATATAATCCGGACCGGTGGTTGCCGGCTCCAATCCAAGCTCTTCAAATTTTTTCTTCATGCGATCTGAGGCAATAGCAGTGGCAATGCCTTTCTCAATCCGCTGGACAATATCGTCGGGCGTACCTTTGGGCACGGCGATGCCAAACCAGCCGATCACGTCAAAATCCTTGCCTGTCTGCTCCTTGACGGTGCCAACGTTCGGCAGGCTTTTGGAGCGTTCACTGCCCGTAACGGCAATACCCTTGATATCCCCCGAGCGCACAAACGGCAGTGCTGCGGACAGGTTGGCTGTAATGGCCTGGATTTGACCCGCCACAAGATCCGTCAGTGCAGCCGATTCACCGCCGTATGGAATGTGCGTCATGTTGGCCCCCGTGGCATTCATAATGGCTTCAGATGCCATATGTCCCTGACTGCCGACGCCTGCAGAACCGAAATTGGTTGCCGGTTCGTTCTTTTTTGCGTAAGCAAGAAATGTCTTCAGATTGTCGGCGGGCACTTTTTTATTGACACCCAGCAGCAATGGCCCGGTGGTGACCACGCTTACCGACCGAAAATCCTTGACTGCATATGGAAGTTTTTTGTACAGATACGGGTTAACCGTAAACATACTGCCGGAAATCATCAACAGGGTGTAACCGTCAGCCTTGCTGCGTGCCACCTGCGAAGCACCTACCGCCCCCCCGGCGCCGACTTTGTTTTCGACCACCACGCTTTGCTTCCATTGTTCTCCGAGCTCTTGCCCCAGGACACGGGAAATGATGTCGGTGGCGCCACCGGCAGCGAATGGCACAACCAGTCGCACGGGTTGTTGTGGCCACTGCGCGGCGTGTACCGATGTGGCCAGGGTACAGGCAAGTATCAGCCCTGCACATCTGATTAAAAAACAACCTCCATTCAATAGGGTTTTCATTTGTCTCTTCCTTGTTGTCTGACGCAGTGAGGGCGCCAGGGTTGGCAGAAAAATCGGCATCGTGATATTTCACTTTCATGCCCTGGTGTGTCGTTTTTTTGTTTGATTATTCTTTAAATTTAATTTAAAGTAAAAGCAATAATTTTTTAATAATTTAAAATTAAATTTTAAATATCATGATTACGTTGCGTACTTTCAGGGTGTTTGTCGCGGTCGCTGAATGCGGCTCGTATACGAGTGCCGGCAAGAAAATCGGCCTTACCTCTGCCGCAGTCGGACAGCAGATCAAGACCATGGAAGAATCGCTGGAAACGCCCTTATTTCACAAGAATGGGCATCAGCTTGTACTGAACCATTACGGCGAGAGCATGTTGAAAGATGTACAGGAACTGCTGGTCAAATATGAAGAGATCATCCGTAGCGGTGACAGCAGGCAGGGACAGTTGACCGGCACCGTGCATATCGGCGCCCTTATTTCAAGTCTGATGGGATCCTTTTCCGATGCGCTCTGGGCCATCCGCAAAAACAACCCGGATCTGGACGTCAAGGTGTTTGCAGGCCAGTCCGGCGACTTCGCGCACAAGATCACCAGCGGCCAGCTGGATGCGGCCATTGCGACCGAACCACCGGAGTACGCATATAAACAATTAATCTGGACGCCACTGTACTCCGAGCCCATGATCCTGATTATTCCCCGCAAGCCGTTTTTCACTCTCGTCGACCAGACCGACGAACCCTCTATCGATATCCTGAATCATGCCCCGTTCATTCATTTCGATCAAATGACCTGGACCGGCATCCTGATTCGCCAGACGCTGAAGAAGCTGGCCGTGAGCGTGGATATTCAAATGGAAATGAACTCAATCGAAGCCATTATCGAGCTGGTGCGCCAGGGCTATGGCGTTTCCATTGTGCCCAAACTGGCCAATCTGAATTGGGAACAGGACGAAAAACTGAAGTTCGTGGATCTTTCGCACACCAAAATCAGCCGCAGAATCGGCATTCTGGAAAGAAAATTTCATCACAGAAGTCATTTCACCGAAGCGATCAGGAATCATTTCGGCCAGGTGAAGACTGACTCGACAATGTAAAACAGGCTCGCACACGTCAGGCTTTATATCCGCGCTTCTATCAGAAAAGGAGTGCTGCGCGACAGCGCGACCTGTATGCAATCGGCCAGCGCGCGCACCGTATCGACCGCCACGGCTTCTACCCCCATGCCTTGTGCGAGTTTGCACCAGTCCAGCGATGGCTCCACGATATCCAGCAGGCGCGAAGCATTTTGGCCTGCGCGGCCGGCACCCACTTTGGCCAGTTCCTGGTGCAGCAAAGCATACGAGCGGTTTGAAAAAATAATGGTGATCACGTGCAGGTTCTCGCGTGCCTGCGTCCACAATGCCTGCAGCGTATACATGGCGCTTCCATCCGCCTGCAAACAAATGACCGCGCGATCGGGACAGGCGATCGCGGCCCCTGTGGCCAGCGGCAGTCCGATACCGATCGCTCCGCCATTCAAAAAAAGCATATCATGCGGCGGCGCGCCGGCCGTCATCTCCAGCAAACGGCGCCCGGAGCTGATTGCTTCATCACATATAATGGCCTGTTCGGGCATCAGCGTGGCGACCGTCTGCACAATGGCATCTGCGCTCAATGCGCCCGTCGGCAAACCGGGCCGCGCCAGCGCCTGATAAATTACCGGCCGGTTTGGATCAATCCCGAGATCGTCCGCCATTGCCTGCAACGCCTGGTAAGCATCTTCACCAGACGAGCTGATCGCATGCACTGCACAATGCTCGGGCACGCCACTGCCGGGTTTGCCCGGGTAAGAAAAAAAGCCCACCGGTGCAGTCGCGTCCAACAGCAAAATATGGCTTGCACGATCCAGCATCGCCCGGGCCTGCTCTACGGGATATGGTATGCGCAAAACAGGCACCCTGCCCGCGCCTCGTTCCAGTCGTGCATTCGATTGCTGCGCCAGCATGCGGGCGCCGGTGGCATCGCAAATGCGCGCGGCCAGCACACGCGCCTCGGGCTTGAGCGCCTGTGCGCCGAGAAGCAATACCACCCGATCGCCATGGGTCCGCAATGCGTTCGTTGCCAGCGCGATCCGGCGCTGCGATACCTGCGGCAACGCCGGAGGCGCGTTGGGGATAACGGGTGGGGCGCTGCAGGCATTCCAGGCCGCATCAGCGGGAAAAATCAATGTTGCGACCGCCCCGCCATCGGCAAGGGACCTTTCAACGGACTCTGCTGCCGCGACCGGCACATCGTCGGCATCGTTGATCCTCCTGACCCAATGGGACATAGGCGCTGCCAGCGATGCCACATCGCAGGTCAGGGGCGCGTCGTACTGGAGATGTTGCGAACTGTGATCTCCCACGATATTGACCAGCGGCGTGCGCGCCCGCCTGGCATTGTGCAGATTCGCCAGGCCGTTAGCCAGGCCCGGTCCCAAATGTAGCAACGTCGCGGCCGGCCGCTCGAGCATGCGCGCATAACCATCCGCCGCGCCCGTGGCGACGCCTTCGAACAGTGCCAGCACACACCTCATTTGCGGTTTGCGATCCAGCGCGGCTACAAAATGCATTTCAGACGTGCCCGGGTTCGCAAAGCACGTATCAATGCCGCCCTCAAGCAGGGTATCGCACAGCGCATCCGCTCCGTTCATTTTGCTGTTTTCCGCTTGTCGAGATAGGTCGTGACGTCAACACCGCCGTCATCTTCGCCCTGCCGCGCAGCACGTTCCACCCCCTGCCGCATCAGTCCGGCAATCGCGCGGGCATTGTCCGTGCCGACGTCTTTCTCCAGTCCGCGCGCGGCGCCCAGTTGATCATCAGCGGCATAATGCTGGTTGAGTTTGAACTTGGATTCCATTCTCTCCACTTCGAGCGAAAAGCCGAGAATATGCGGCAGCAAACGTTCCCGCCGCGCCGGATCGTAGCCTTCCACGTTCCATTGCTGTGGTAGCGATGCTTCATTGACGTCGATCAGATCCAGCAGAATATCCCAGGTTTCTTCCGGCGTGTCGTGCAGCACGACCTTGCCGGCGACATGCACAACGACGAAATTCCAGCTTGGAGCAGCCGGGCAGCCGGCGGTATACCATTGCGCCGACACATAAGCGTTGGGTCCGTTGAAAACAACCGTCGCCCGGGACTGGGTCTGCAGTGCTTTCCAATGCGGATTGCTCCGGGCGAAATGACCACGGAGGCGGATAATGCGCCCCTCTTGCACATCGACCAGAAATGGCAGATATGAAAAACAGAGTTCGCCTTCATACTCGGATACGAGCAAACCGAAGCGCAAATCCTGGACCAGGCGCACGGCATCGCTTTGCGGCCAGGCAAACCGCTCGGGTCGGTTAAACATGCATCTGCTCCTGTATTTCAGGTGTCAATTCGCGTTGGCTTGCGTAATGCCTGTTGGCGAAGGCTTCCGTGATCAGTCCATCCCGAAGATTTTCCTCGATGCTTTTCGGCAAGCGCGCAGCAGGATCGCCCCACCCAGCGCCACCGCCGACCTGGAGAATCACGATATCGCCGCGCTCCAGCGTCATCATCGACGGGTTTTCAAGTGAAATAGATGTATCTCCGCGCCTGACGATCAGGCTCGCCAGCGCGGCGTCGCCTCCGCCATTGCGGCCCCGCGGCGGCGAACGGAAATGTTCGGAGTAAAAACTCAGCACAACGTTGTCTTCGAGAATTTCAATCGCTCTGGAAAAACCCAGTCCGCCCTGCCATGTGCCGGCGCCGCAGGAATCGGGCACCAGCGCATAATGCCGCATACGCAGTTGCGGATGGATTTGCTCGATCGCCTCGATGGGGGTGTTTCTGCTTGAACTGAGCAGGCCTGCCAGCGCGTGTGCGCCATCGTAATTGCGGGCCGCGCCGTAGCCGCCACCCAACACATCGGCGTAGATTCGCATGGCGCCGTTTTCACGTTTCTGGGTCAGGTACAGGCCCGTTGTGGAGTTGAAGCCGCTGGCAGGCACCTGTTCGGGCATCGCTTTGGACAGCGCGTCATGTACCGCATCCAGCAGCCGGTACGAACCCAGGATCCGGGCACGCACCGGCAGGCCAGGCTCCGGATGCAGAATGGAGCCCTCCGGGAAAAGAATATGCAATGGCCTATTGCAACCGTCATTGACGGGAATATCCTTGTCGCCCAGAATGCAGCGGACCGCCGTCACCGCCGACGCAAACGACGATGAAAACGAGGAATTGAACATGCTGTGGACCTGGGGTGCCGTACCGGCAAAATCCAGCGTGATGTCGCTTTTCTCGATGGTCACGCGCACCTTGATCGGCAAGCGTTCCGTGCCCCCGACATCGTTATCGATCCATGCGTCGCCATCCCACGCGCCATCAGGCAGGTCTGTAATGGCAGCACGCATGCGGCGTTCGGCGTACTCAAGGGTTTCCGCCATTGCCTGGCGCAGCGTCTCTTTGCCTACCCTCTCCCCCAGCTCGCGCATGCGCTGCACACCGGTACGATTGGCGGCAACCTGGGCGTAGAAGTCGCCACGCCCGAGTTCCGCTGTCCGTACGTTCGCAAAAATGAGCCGCTCAACCGCCCCGCCATGCAGATCGCGCTGCATGTTGATCCGCAGAGGTGGAATCACCAGACCTTCCTGGATCAGTTCGCTGGCGGCCGTATTGATACCGGCGCCCCCGCCGCCGACATCCAGGTGATGCGCGGTATTGCCTGCCCATCCGATCAATTCGTCATCAATAAAGATCGGCTGGAAGAGGATGAAATCGTTCAGATGCTGACCACCCGCATACGGATCGTTCAACAGAATCGCATCGTCGGGACCGATATCGGACAGGTCCAGCTGGGCTGCGCTCGCACGGAAAGCGGCGCTCAGGCCTCCGTTATGAATGGGGATCATCTCTGCCTGCGCCACGACATGGCCGTCGGCATCAAGCAGTGCGGTCGCACAGTCCCGCGCCTCGCGCACGATGGTTGAAAATGCCGAACGCACCAGTGTCGTTCCCATTTCCTGGGCAATGGCATGCATGGCGTTGGCCAGGATAGCCAGCCGAACAGGATCAACAGTGGTCATTAATATTTCTCCAAAATCAGGTCACCGGTGGACAGACATTTGCATGTCCACCCTTCGGGTATAAACACCGTAGAGGTCGGCTCTTCCAGCACGGCCGGACCTTTCATTGTCTGGCCTTCGGCCAGGCTCGCCCTGGGCATGAATATTGCCGGGACGGCGCGCCCCTCGTGCATCATCGTCTCGCTCACCGCCTGCTCGTCGGTTATGGGCCCGGATCCGCTCGTAATCAGCGACGCTGCATTTTTGCGGACAATGCGCGCGCGCAGATTGACAAGCTGCACCGGCAGGTTCGGCCTGGCATATCCATACAATGTGCGATGTTCCTCTTCGAACGCCTGGCGCAAGCTGGCTGCGTCGTGTGCGACCCCTGCCATCCAGACGGGCAGCTCGTATCCCTGCCCCGCGTAGCGCATGTCCGCCCCATATTGCACTTGATAGCTGCCCTTCTCCAGACCCACACTCGCAGCCTGTTCGTCGCACTGTGTTTGCAGCGTCCGGATCGCGTGGCTATTGAATGACTCGTCTGTGAGCGGCTCCACCCGGGCGTGCACAACATCCAGGATCAGATCGGCGACAAGCAGCCCGAACGCGCTTGCGATGCCGGGCGACCACGGGATCAGCACACGGGTCATGCCCAGCTCTTCGGCTACTTTTGCGCCATGCAGGGGGCCTCCACCACCGAATGCCACGAGCGTGAAATCGCGCGGGTCGATGCCCCGGGCCGTGGATACCAGCCGCACAGCAGCCGCCATGTTGCTGTTGACCATGCGCAGGATGGCGTCGGCGGCCGCACCGGTGCCATCCGGCAGTTTCAAGGATTCCAGCGCCTTGACGGCTAGATCCTTGCGCAGCGGCAGATTTCCGCCGAAGAACCTGGCAGGCCGCAGGAGCCCCGCAACCACCTGGGCATCTGTCACTGTCGGCAATTCGCCGCCTCTACCGTAACTGGCCGGTCCCGGATAGGCGCCCGCGCTGGCGGGACCCACGTTCAAAAAACCGCCCGGGTCGATCGCCGCGATGCTACCGCCCCCTGCGCCCACGGTCGCCATATCGATGGCGGTACTGCGGATGGGAAGATGATCGACTGTCAGCTCCGGCACCACTCTGGGCGTCAGATTTGGTGCGATGGCTACATCAGTGCTGGTGCCGCCCATGTCAAGTGTAATGATGTCGCTGATCTGGTTGCGCGCCGCAAACCATTGCGCGGCACGTACACCCGCAGAAGGACCCGAAAGCAGCATTCGGACCGCGTTGCTGCCTGCTGCGGACGAAGGCATGACGCCGCCACTGGACTGCATAAGCCGCATGGCGCCGGGGTAGCCATGCTTGGCCAGGCCCTGTTCCAGGTTCTGCACATACTTTCTGACCACCGGCCCGACAAAAGCATTTACCGTCGTCGTGACGGAGCGCTCATATTCGCGGAACTCCGGCGAAACAATATGACTGGCGAAGACGTCGACATCCGGCGCCCGTTCGTTCATCAGGTCCAGAAGCGCCTTCTCGTGGACAGGATTGCGATAGGCGTGCAAAAGACAGATCGCGATCGACGTTACGCCATCGTCGATCAATTCACTGATCTGCCGCCACGCCGCTTCCAGATCAATTTCTTTGACCACGGCCCCATCCGCGCTCAGGCGTTCGGCAACTTCCCGGACATGACGACGGGCGACCGGCACCCGGGGTTTCGCGTAAAAAGCGGTATAGATATTTCCCACCCGATCATGCGTGCCAATCTCAACCACATCCCGGAAGCCTTCGGTCACCAGCAATCCCGTGGTTGCGCCACGACGGGTGAGCAATGTGTTCGTCGCCACAGTAGATCCATGGGCAAACTCTCGGATATCTTTCAAATCGATTCCCGTGGTGGAAATTGCATCCATCACCGCCTCGTGGATCGCATCGGGCCGTGAGGCCACCTTGCCCGTCGTCACGGTTCCATCGGCCTTGCGCCAGACCAAATCGGTAAACGTACCGCCTATTTCGACACCAACTTGCATGTACTCATTCCTTTTAAATCAAAAATATTTATTTTCCGGCTGCCAGCAGACCAGCCCGACGAACGCGTTCACGCTCCAGTGCATATTGTTCTTTAATGAGCTTTCCAAAAGCCGCGCCATCGCGGTATTGCACCGCCTGCCCCGATTCCTCCAGAATCTTCACATGTGCCGGATCGTATAGCGCTTTTTTGAACGCGTCATGGAGACGGCTGATCACGTTTTTCGGCATACCTGCCGGACCGATGATACCGGTCGGGCTGCTTGCCGGTACGTTGTAACCCAGGTCATACAGCGTGGGCACGTCCGGCCACCGGGCCAACCTGACATCAGAGAACAGCGCCAGCCAGCGCGCCTTGTTTCCATCGACCAGGGAGCCCAGCCCCGTGCCGCCGGCGTGTGCATCAATGAAACCGCCCAGCAAACCCGTGATCGCTTCGGCATCGCCCTTGTAGGGGATATGATTGAGCGTTATTTTTTCCTGCTCCGCGATTTGGGTGAGCGCGAGATTCTGCGACGTGGCGACACCGTTGGAACCATAGCTGACTTCTCCAGGCGCGCGGCGCGCCGCCTCGATGAAATCCTTCCATGCCTGAAAGGGCGACTCCTTACGCACCAGCAGGCCGACGTTCAATGCGCTGATCTGTATGATGGGATCGAAATCGCGAAGCGCATCATAGGATGTGCGCTGCATCAATTGCATCCGCAATACGGCGGAATGCGTCACGGTCAAATGATAACCATCGGGCGGCGCATTCGCGATGGCAACCGCCCCCATGGTCGCGCTCGCGCCGGCCCGATTCTCCACCACAATCGACTGCCCGAGATGCGGCTCCGCCGCCCTGGCCAATACCCGATAAGTATTGTCGGCAGTACCGCCTGGTGGAAACGGCACGATAAGCGAGACTGGCCGCGACGGGAATGAATCGTCCTGTTTTTTCTGGGCCAGCGCCGGGATGCCTGCAAGCGCGCCGCCGGCATACAGGCCCATCTTCAGTAATGAACGTCTATTTTTTGAATACAGCATACATGTCTCCTCCAGGCGGGAAATCGCTGAATGAAATGCCTTCCCCCAAGGTGATTTCAAGTGTAATATCACTAGATCAATCTGTGAAATAGTAAAATTGGATATATTGATCGGGTTTTCAGATGAATATAAGCAGTCGCGATCTGCAGCTTTTCCTGGCCCTGGTGGACGAAAAAAATTTCACTCGGGCTGCCGAACGCTGCAATCTGTCTCAATCGGCATTCAGCACACGAATCGGGGCTTTGGAAACGGCCCTGGGCGAGCGGCTTTTCGACCGCACGACGCGGACGGTGGAATTGACTCCCGAAGGGCACCTGTTCAGTTCGTCGGTACGCAACCTTTATGACGAATTTTCGGCAGTGATCAACAATTTCCGGGAGCATGCCGCCCGGCGCAAGGGCCGCATCGCGGTCGCCGCCCTGCCCTCGCTTTGCGCCGCCTGGCTCCCGCGCATCTATGCGTCGTTCCGTCAGCAATATCCAGGCATCGAGCTCACGCTCACCGATACGCTCTCAATGCAATGCCTTGGCCTGCTGCGCGCGGGCGAAGTAGATTTCGCGCTTGCTGCGACCGCAGATCCTGGCGAGGACCTGGATGCACAATTGTTATATGTGGATTCGTTTTATCTGGTCTGCCGGCACGATCATCCGCTGGCGCAACACCAATTCCTGCAGATGGAGGACATCGGAAATCATCCGTTTATTCATATGAACCGCCTGAGCAGCGTGAGACATTCTCTCGATGCGGCCCTGCATCCGCTGACACTGCGCACCTGTATGGAAGTAGAGCACCTGGCCACGCTGGCCGGGCTGGTCGCCTCGGGCGCGGGGGTGACCGTCGTGCCATCGTTAACGCTTTTCCAATTTCAGCGCCAGGAACTGGTTGTCCGTCCCATTGGCGATGCACGGCTTGCCCGCTCGATCTATCTGGTGCGGCGACGCGGGCGCAGCCTGTCGGTCGCTGCGCGAGCACTTTGGGAAGACATCATGGCTCGCCGCGACGAGCTGTCTCCCGATCTGACATGAGGCGAGCCGCTCTCATGCAAAAGGGGTCCGATCAGGCAGCGGTGTCCGGCGCAGCAGGCCGCGCAACGCCATACACCCAGGGACGCACCAGCCGATCCCTGGCCTGAAACGCATTGATTTGCGCGTCGTACTTCAAGGTCTGTCCGATTTCATCCAGGCCCTCCAGCAATGCCTGGCGTGTGCCTTCTGCAAGACTGAAAGAAACATCCGGCAGACCATCACAGGACACTCGCATCGCCTCCAGATCAACCCGCAAGTGCCGGCCCCCTTCAGCCTGGGCCGCCAGCCGCTGCACCTGGGCCTCTTCCAAAATGACCGGCAACAACCCATTCTGCAGACAATTGCTGAAAAATATGTCGCCAAACCCGGGGGCAATAATACAGCGCACGCCAATCTCCTCCAGCGCCCAGACCGCCATTTCACGGGAGCTGCCGCAACCGAAATTGGCGCCCGCAATCAGAATCGGCGCTTGCTTGAAAGGCTCGCGGTTCAGCACGAAATCCGGGTTCGGCTCGCCGGCTCCGGTGTAGCGCCACATTTCGAATGCCCATGGCCCGAGCTCGCCCCTGCTTAATTTTGATATCCGCTCGATGCGAATAATCATATCGGTATCAATATTGGCCTGCAGCAGCGGTGCCGCGGGGCCTTCACAGACAGTGAACGGAATCATGGGCGACGCTCCGGCAACATATTGGGAGCGGCCAGGTGACCGGCGACGGCGCTGGCTGCCGCAATGGCCGGACTGGCCAAATGCGTGAGCGCACCCGGCCCCTGGCGTCCAACAAAATTGCGATTGGAGGTCGACACGCAACGCTGGCCCGGCGCAACCATATCGCCATTGGCGCCCACGCACATGGAACAGCCTGGCTCACGCCATTCAAAACCGGCCCGGGTAAAGACCTTGTCCAGTCCTTCGCGCTCCGCGTCACGCTTGACCTGCAGCGACCCGGGCACCACCCATCCCACCCGGCCGGCAGCGATATGGCGTCCCTGCAGAACGCTGGCTGCCTCGCGCAAATCGGATAAACGGCTGTTGGTGCATGAACCGATGAATACGCGGTCAATCGGGATGGTGTTGATCGGCTGGCCCGGCTCAAGACGCATATACGCCAGAGCACGATGCCATGCGGCGCGCGCGCCGGGATCACAGTCATGATCCGGATCGGGAACAATCGCATCGATCGCCGCTACATGTTCCGGACTGGTGCCCCAGGTTACGGTCGGCCTGATCGCAGCGCTGTCGATATCCACCTCATGGTCAAAACTCGCAGTGTCGTCCGAGGCCACCGATCGCCAGGCCTCGATCGCCCGATCAAACATCGTGCCTTGCGGCGCAAACTCCCGCCCCTCGATGTAGCGGAACGTCACCTCGTCAGGCGCAATCATGCCCTGGCGCGCACCCAGTTCGATGGATAAATTGCACAGTGTCATCCTGGCCTCCATATCCAGTGCACGAATCGCCGGGCCTGCATATTCAATGGCAAAGCCGGTGCCTGCTGCCGTGCCCAGTTTGCCGATCAGATGCAGGATCATATCTTTGGCCGTGACACCTTCCGTCACGGCACCGTGAAAATTGACACGCATGCTTTTCGGTTTGCGCTGTCGTATCGTTTGCGTGGCCAGAACATGCGCAACCTCCGAAGACCCGATTCCCCAGGCCAGCGCACCGAATGCTCCATGCGTACAGGTATGGCTATCGCCGCACACGACCGTGAGGCCGGGAAGCGTCAAGCCCAGCTCGGGACCGATCACATGCACGATTCCCTTGCGACCATCATCCACATCAAACAAGGGAATGCGATGCGCCCTGGACTCGGCTCTCATCGCCTGAATCATGCGGGTGCTCCACGGCTCATCACCATCGCGCGCCAGGGGCAGCGTGGAGGTGACATGATCGAGCGTGGCAAAGGTCAGGGCCGGATCCCGCACAGGTAACTGTCGGCCCGCCACCTTGCGCAATGCCTCGACGCCGGTCAGCTCATGCATCAAATGACGATCGACATGCAGCAGACTCACCTCACCCGGCAACGAGGCAATGACATGCGCATCCCATATTTTGTCCAGCATGGTCGCAGGCATCTTATTCTCCAGGCGCGCCCACAGCATGTCGTTGTTCGAACGCCCAGACATCGGGAAAGCCGACAAGATCATGCAACTGATCCATGGTATATCTGGGGACTGTAATATTACAGGTACTCCCCTTCTCCTGCAGATGCTGATACCCCTGCGCCAATGCCGCCGTGGCCACAGACATACCCAACGCTGGATAAATCGCGATATTGAAGCCCCATTCCTGCAAGGTCCCGGAGGGAACTTCAGGCGAGCGCCCGGTCGGCACGATATTGGCCAGCAACCAGTGTGGAATCTCCTGGCCGATACGCTGAAATTCCGCTTCGCTTTCCGGCGACTCTACGAAAATAATATCGGCGCCCGCCTTTCCGAAGGCGATACCGCGCGCAATCGCTTCTTCCAACCCAAGGCTGGTCCGCGCATCGGTCCTTGCAATGATCAAAGTACTGTCATGGCGCCGTGCTTCAACGGCCACTTCGATTTTGCGCAGCATGTCCGGCAAGGGAATCACGCGCCGGCCGGGCGTGTGGCCGCATTTTTTGGGCATTTCCTGGTCTTCGAGCTGTATGGCCTGAACACCGGCCGCCTCATAACCCCGTACCGTATGACGTACATTGATCAGCCCCCCGAAGCCGGTATCGGCATCGGCAATCAGCGGTTTTTGAACACCGCCTGCAATCGTGGCAGCGCGGGCGGCCATGTCCGAATAGGTGACCAGACCGGCATCTGGCAGGCCCAGATAAGAAGCCGATACGCCGTATCCGGTCATATACAGTGCCTTGAAGTCGAGCCGGTCCGCGATGAGCGCGGAAAACATGTCGAAAACGCCCGGGGCCGCAATGAATTGACCGGCCTCCAGCATGTGCCGCAGGGATTGACGATGGGTTGTAGGGTTGTTCATTTGTGTCTCGCTAAGATACAGTTCCGTGCCGCAGGCGGCGATCCCACTGCAGCAGCGCGATGCTGACTACCGTGGCAAAAACAAAAAGCAAAAGCGACAGCGCCATGATGGTCGGCGGATTGTGCCGATCAATCGCCAGCATCAGCAAATGCCCGATGCCACGCTGCGAGGCAAACATTTCACCGATAAGTGTTCCGAGCAGGGTCAATGAGAAGCCGATACGCAATCCTGCGACAATTTCCGGCACCGTAGCCGGAATCAGAATATGGACTGCCGTTTGCCATGGTGTCAGCCGGTGAGCGCGACCCGACCGCAGCAGCACCGGCTTGATGTTGCGCACCGCAGTCATGGTGAAAATGATGATGGGAATAATGCCGTGTATCACCCCGAAGGCAATCTTGGCGGAGATGCCCAGGCCGAATATAAGCAGGATGATTGGATACAGTGATATTTTGGGAATGGAATATAGCGCTATCAAAAGCGGTTCGACGACATCGCCCGCCAGCCGCCGCGCTCCCAGGACGAGCCCGATGCAGACTCCACCCAGCACCGCCAGGACCAGTGCGATCGAAAATGCCTTCGCGGTTTCCGCCAGATGCGCGCCAAAATCCGGCGCCATGAGTTCCCGCTTGAGTTGCAGAAGCGTCAACCAGGGGCCCGGCAAGGCATCGGCCCCCAACAGCAGAGAAGCCAGTTTCCATGTGACGAGCAGACCGACAACCAATAGGAGCGCATCGGTCCGTTTGCTGCGATCGCTGAGTATCGGCCTGTTCATGCATTCTCCTTCAATACCCGGCGCTGGTACAAACGCTGTTCTGCCGAATGAAGCAACAAATTAATGACCCCCACGAACAGCAACAGCAAAAACATCAGGCCGTACATGGTCTGGTTATCGAAGTTGTTGTAGGCAAAGGCAATCTGGTAACCCAGGCCCGCTCCCGACAACAGGAATTCCCCACCGATGACTGCAATAAATGAGTACACGATAGTCAGTTTGATGCCGGTGAAAATGAAAGGCAGACTCGCCGGCAGCTTGATCAGCCATACCTCCTCAAGGGGCCCCAGATGCAGAACCTTTGATGTACGCAGCAAAACGGCTGGAACACGCTCCAGCCCATTCAGCGTATTGACTGCCATGGCAACGATCGCGAACAGAAAGCCCAGGACAATCAGCGGCCAGCGGTTCAGGCCGAAAATCACAATTAGCATCGGATAGAGGACGAAGATAGGCACTGCATAATAGGACAGTAGCAATGGATCCAGCACGCGGCGCAACCTGCCGAACCGGAACAGCAGCAGGCCTAGCAGAAAACCGCCGGCCACCGCCATGACGACAGCAGTGCCTGCCGACGACAGAGTCAGCAGCATATCCTCGCGGTACATTCCGTCAACCAGTATGTGCCACGCGCTCGCCGCCATGGCAGACGGGGGAAGGAATGAGACCGGATCGATCCAGGATAATCTGCTGGCCAGCTCCAGCAAAGCAATGACACTCACCACCAATAACAGTCGCCATAGCACAACCCGGTGGCGACGATATGCCATCGAAACAGCAATGGACGATGATTGCCTGTTGTCGCCATCCATCACGTTTGTCATGACCGCTCTCCCAGGGTTTTGAGCGACTCGCCGCGCAATTTCCCCCAGATCTGAGACTGTAAGGCACCGAACCTGGGGTCCAGCGCCGTTTCGCTACCACGCTCCCGACTCCACCCCGTTTCGACAATATCAATGAACGTGCCCGGACGAGCCGACATCGTACCGACACGATCAGATAGCATGACCGCTTCATCAATGGAATGCGTGATCAACATGATGGTTGATTCTGTTTCACGCCACAGCTTGAGCGTTTCTTCACCCATCAACAGCCGCGTTTGCTGGTCCAGCGCACCGAACGGCTCATCCAGCAGCATCAGGCGCGGACGCATGACCATGGCGCGCGCAATACATACGCGCTGGCGCATGCCCCCGGACAACTGTGCAGGATAAGCGTCGGCAAAGCGCGCTAGGCCCATAAACGCCAAAGCATGATCCACGCGTTCGCGTACTTCGGTCTCAGCCAGACCGGCGCGACGGGCGCCGAAAGCGGCATTGTCGAACACAGATAGCCATGGGAAGCTGGCATCTTCCTGGAACACGACCGCAACGCCATCCGGCACCTGGCCGTTTACCCTCTTGCCTTCAAACTCAATGACGCCGTCTGACGGGGCACTGAGACCGGCAATGACATCCAGTAGCGTTGATTTGCCGCAACCGGACGGCCCCACGACAGAAAAGAACTCTTTTCTGCGAAGTGAAAAACTGACTGGACCCAAAGCATGTACAGGCTCCGCATGCTCCCGCGAAAAGACCTTGGTGACCGCCTCCACATTGATATGGACAGGTGCCGGCGCGACGTCATCTTGAGCAAGGGGAACGGAGTGAAGGTGAGTGGCCATTATGTATGCTCACTGGCTTCGCTGGTCGGCCGGCAATTGCGACTCATCGACAACATCCTTCCAGTTGAATGCCCCCGGTTCAATGGCCTTGACCAGTTCCAGGCCCTTGAGCATGGTGTCCATGCCTTCATAGTCGAATTTGCCTGGACTCCAATACGTTCCCTTGACCGAGATAATATTCTGAATCGCAGCCTTGGTAATGGCAGGATCCATTTTGTAATGACGGGCCAGAATATCTCCACCCTCATCGGGATGGGCCATCAAATAGTCTACCCCCTTGCGGCGGCCCTCAATAATCGCTTTGATGGTTTCGGGATGCGCCTTCAGATAATCACGGCGCACCACACCGACAGTCTGCGTCATATGCGGAATTTCGTCGGCAGAACGAAAGACAATTTTCAGATTTTCTTTTTCTCTGCTATAGATAGGCTCGGTCATATAGATGGCATCAACGCCCCCTTCGCGCAATGCCGTAAACGCCGAGCTGAGACTGCCGACAGTCTTGCGTTCGACTTTGTCCAGCAACTTGCGGTTGGTCAGCGCAATCGTCGACACCATGTCAGTCACCGATTTGGGACTGCTGTATCCTACCCGCTTGCCGGCCAGGTCTTCAATGGACTTTAGCGGTGAGTCCTTCATGGCGACCCAGAAGTTATCAGCCAGACTGATGACGCCGCCATGCACGATTGTCAGCTTGACACCCTGTTTGACAGCCGCAATCGCAGCAGACAAGGCTACTTCACCATAGGGAATTTCAGATGCCATGGCGTTGCGCACCGTCGTGCCGCCGCCCTGTGAAGTAATAAAGCCGGTGACATCGACCCCGGCCTCTTTGAAGTATCCCTTTTCCACCGCAACCGCAAATGGTGCGCCGTACATGCCATCGGCCCAATGGGTCACAGTGAGGTTGACGGCTGCCGCCGTCCCACAGGTAAAGGCGGCCGCAACCAGTAGCCCGCCTGCCGCGCTTTTGAGCAGTTGCTTCATGTTGTCTCCTTATTTATGTCGTATAGTTTTGTCCGACACTTTTGTAGTTGACTCCACTATAATAGAATTTTTTCCATCCGTCCAGCAGGTAAATATCACAAATGCATTCGACTCATTCAGACTCACCCGCCATTGAACCGGACGTGGCGGTCCGCAGTGGAGACACCGTCGAACGCGTGGTAGCCATGCTCAAGGAACTCATTCTCGAAGGCACGCTCGTGCCCGGGCAGCGGCTTATTTCCCGCGATCTGGTCGAACAGCTGGGTATCAGCCGCGGGTCCTTGCGCGAGGCTTTTCACCGCCTGGCGGGCGACAGACTGATCGAACTGGTGCCCAATCGCGGGGCGATTGTGCGTCGTCTCAGTCGCGCCGAAATCATGCATTTATTCCAGATACGCGAAGCACTCGAAGGCCAGGCGGCCAGGCTGGCGGCGAACCATATCGGCGAAGGCGATCACCGGTCCGTCTTGGAGAGGCTGCTGGATGAAGGTCGTACGCTCGAACAGCAATTGGACATGCGACGCTTTACCGCATACAACCGCAGATTCCACCAGGCCATCGTCATGATCAGCGGCAATCAGGAACTGGCCGAACTCATTGACCGGTATCAGCTGGCGGTGTTCATGACCCATCTGAAACGCGTGATGGGGACCGACTCGATTATCAAGACTTCAATCGCACAGCACGAAGCCGTAGCACGCGCTATCCTGGCCGGTAACCCGGATGAAGCCTACGCAGCCATGAGCCGCCATTTGTGGCATTCGGCCACGGCGATGCTGGAACAGGAAAATCCGCCCGCGGCGCGCCTGCGTGCGATCTGAATCAGGGTTGCGATGTTTTTCATTTTTTCCCGTATTAATGCGACCCCGAAGCGCTGACAACGCTGACTATTTTCGCTGAAAATTCAACGGTTCGTTTCGCTTGATACCGTACTTTTCGTGGTCGACAAGGCTGCCGGCGCGCACAATGTCCGCCATCATGTGTGCAAAACTTTCTGCCGCAGGCACTAGTTTCTGGCCTTTGATCTGCACCAGCGCCCATTCGCCGAAACGATTGCGGGTCATGGGAATATTGAGCCGGACTACCGTGCCGTCGCGCAATGCATCTTCCATCATCAAATGACTGCTTAAAAAAATAATGTCCGATTGCGGAACCAGGCGCGTGATCAATCCCATGTCATCACATTTGAGATCAACCGAAAAGGTATCGTTGTGATTCAGGCTCAGGCTGTGCTTGAGCTCCGAGAAAACCAGCGATGGCAGACTGACCGACGCAAAGGTATAGTCCAGAATTTCCCGCGGCCGGATTGAGCGCGCAGGATCGTCGCGAACCAGCGGATGGGATGGATCGCAAAACAGGGCGAGCGTCAGACCGCCTATGGGGTGGATGTCCAGTTCCGGGTCGTCATCGAGACTGCGGATATCGGCAATGAAATAATCAATCTCCCTTTCCTTGAGCAGCCCGAGCAGGCTTCTCCAGTTGTCTATTCTGATATCAATGGAGATTTTTGGATAATGCTCACGGAACTGCCTGATGGCGTGATGCAAAAAGCATTTTGCAGGAAACGGGCCGGCACCGACTTTGATCGTGCCCTGGTTACCGGTTTTCAGATATTCAATATTTTTATTGAAACTGGTGAGCGAACCAATGAGATGGCGGGCGTGTTCAATGACAAACGCGCCGGTTGGCGTAATCGCAACTGTGTTCTTGCTGCGGTCGAATATCAGGATCCCGATTTCCTCTTCGAAGGAGGAAACGCTCTTACTGAGCGCTGACTGGCTCAGATGTACCCGTTCAGCCGCCTTGCTGAAGTTGAGCATTTCCGACAGGGTCACAATGTGGTTTAGTTGCTTGATGTTCATTATGAATTTATTTCACCGGCACCGCCCGAATTATTCATTATATAGAAAGACGGGTAACTGGTATATTGCTTTCAAACCAGACAAAGCTGGTAAAAAAACAACCCAGAGACAATCTACAGAGCAAGGAGTACCCGTCGTGAACGGCATAGGCGAAGTGACCATTATCGGAGCCGGAATTGTTGGCATGTGCACCGCGGTCACCCTGCAGCAGCGTGGCTGGAAAGTCACCGTAATTGATGAGCGGGCGCCGGGAACCGGTGCATCCTTTGGCAACGCCGGTCTGATCAGCATCGACAGCTGCATTCCCATTTCCATGCCCGGCATGGTCAAAAAAATACCCGGCTGGCTGACGGATCGCGAGGGACCGCTCAGTCTTCGCAAACGCTATTTACCCACGGCACTGCCATGGCTGTTGCAATGGCTGCGTTCGGGCAGCCGCAAACAATCAGTCCTGCAGCAGGCACGTGCCCTGCGCGCCTTGCATGGAAACGCTGACGCCATTTATCGCTCGCTATTGGGTACAGATGCCGCATCCAGGCTCATCGTGACGACCGGACAACTGCATGTTTGGGAGCGCAACCAGCAGGCCGACCCCATTAGCGGACAGATACAGACAGACAACGGTGTAGCGCCGCGCCTGCTTCGCGCGCACGAAGTACGTGACCTTGTACCAGGTATTTCAGATCGCATCAGCCACGGCCAGCTCTATGAAAAAAACGGGTTCGCTTCGACTCCGCTCCGACTGGTGCAGGCACTCTTGCAGCAGTTTCTGGATAACGGTGGTCAACTGGTCCGCCAAAGAGTGAACGGGATCAGCCGTGACGACGCATCGGGTGATTACCGCATTATCCTTGCCACGCGAAACGCCCGCGCAAGCCGCCTTGTGATTTGCGCGGGCGCCTGGGCCAATCGCTTGCTTGACGGGCTGAACATTCATGTGCCGCTGGAAACGGAAAGGGGCTATCACGTTTCTTTCGATCCGGCAGCGCTGGCACTGCCCCTGCCCATCATGGACAAAACACGCGCCGTGGCGATGACCCCCATGGCCGACCACATCCGGGTTGCCGGGTTTGTCGAAATCGCAGGACTGGATGTGGCACCCAATATGACTCGTGAGCAACTGCTGGTTCGTCACGCAAAAACACTTTTTCCGGGCCTGGATATCAACCTGAAAAAGGAATTCTGGCTCGGATTTCGCCCGTCCACCCCGGACAGCCTGCCTATACTTGATCGCGTACCGCATCTGCCAGGACTTTTCCTGGGTTTCGGACATGGTCACACGGGCATGACCGGCGCACCCAAATCCGCAGAGATACTGGCAGACCTCATCTCAGGGACGGCCAGCAACATTGATATTACCCCCTATCGACTTAACCGCTTTTAGGAGACACGAGGATGACAAATGAAAAAAAATCGGCGACTTCAATGCAACGCCGAACGATATTGAAACTGGCCGGTGTATCGGCCGTTGCACCAATGATTTGGGTTAAAAATGCCGAGGCCGCGCAGGAACGCGTGGTGATTCGCTCCCCTGGAGGTGAGTACGACAATATCCGCAAGAAACTGATTTACGAACCGTTCACCAAAGAAACAGGTATTCGCGTCATCCCTGTGGCAACCACCACAGGCAAGCTTGAGGCCATGATCCGGTCTGGCAATATTGAGATTGATGTGATCGATAATGATGACAGCGTACTGCTGCAGTGGGCCAGTGAGCTGGCTCCGATCGACTATAAAAACTTCAAGCACACCGATCCGAACGATATTATCGCGCAATACAAACATGATAATTACGTCGGCAATTTTGTGTATGCCGATGTCATGGGCTACAACACGACGAAATTTAACAAGGATTCGGTACCATCCACCTGGGCCGATTTCTGGGATTACAAGAAAACGCCCGGAAGCCGGGCTCTGGCAGATATGGATACGGGCACACCCAACCTGGAACTGGCGTTGCTGGCCGATGGCGTACCCATGGACAAGCTGTACCCGCTTGATATTCCACGTGCCCTCAAGTCGCTTAGCCGCATCAAACCGGGTATTTCGAAGTTCTGGACATCTGGCGCACTGTCCATTCAAATGCTCACGACGGGCGATGCGGATCTGAGTTCAGTATGGAGCACCCGGATTCTGAAAGGGATCGAAAATAACGCGCCGCTGGCCATTAACTGGAATCAGCATGGTGTTCGGGTTCAGGCCTACGCCATTCTGAAGAAAGCAAAAAACCTGGAGCAGGCGCAAAAGCTCGTTGATTACTGCCTGCGTCCGGAAGTGCAAAGCCAGTTCAGCGCCCAGTGGAACAGCGGCCCTGTTACTCAGGCGGGATTTGATGCGCTGACCCCAGAAATTCAGGCAAAAATCCCCGGCGGTGAGCGCACCCGTGAACACGGCTTTCTTATCAACGCCGACTGGTGGTCAAAAAATCGTGCAAATGTTAGCAAGGAGTGGGCAAATTGGATTCTGAACGCGTAAACAAAAAAGGGCATATCCGCTTCGAGAGCATCAGCCGGTCATTTGGCTCTTTTCGGGCGGTTAATAACATTCATCTGGACATCCAGCCGGGCGAGTTTTTCTCCCTGCTGGGTCCCAGCGGCTCGGGCAAGACAACCACACTCATGATGCTGGCGGGCTTTGTGCTGCCCGACAGCGGCAGGATCCTGCTTGACGGTCGTGATATCAGCGGGCTGTCCCCACAGGAGCGCAATCTGGGCATGGTGTTTCAGAACTACGCCCTGTTTCCGCATATGACTGTGCTGGAAAATGTCATGTTCCCGTTGAAGGTACGCAAGTACGCGTCCCGCGAGAGCGCGGAGCGCGCCAAATGGGCTATCGAACTGGTCCGTCTGGCCGGATTCGAAAAGCGGCTTCCAAAAGAACTGTCCGGCGGCCAGCAGCAACGGGTGGCGCTGGCGCGAGCTATTGTTTTCCATCCGGAGGTTGTGCTGATGGACGAACCGCTGGGCGCGCTGGACAAAAATTTGCGATATCAGATGCAGATGGAAATCAAAGAACTGCAGAGCCGCCTGAATATGACGGTTGTGTTTGTTACTCATGATCAGGAAGAGGCCATGAACATGTCTGACCGGATCGCCATCATGAATAACGGACAGATCGAGCAATTGGGAACACCACGCGAGGTGTACGAATCCCCCAGGAACGTTTTTGCGGCGGGCTTTCTCGGCGAAGCCAATCTCCTGGATTTTGATGCGGTGCAGCCCGCCGTGCGCAGCGAGATTCAAATGAAGCAGGGCGATTGCCTGTTCATCAGACCCGAGCGCCTGCTGCTGTCGGCGTCAAAAGGACAGGGCGCGGATGGTCCGCCCTCACTGAACGGAGAAGTGATGCATGTCTCGTTTCTGGGCCATATCGTACGCTATCAGGTGAATCTGAATTCATCCGCGAAGGTCTATGCCGACGTCACCAACACGACCGACATGAAGATTTTTGATATAGGCGACCCGGTCACGCTCAACTGGAAGGCCCCGGAAGACATAAGGATTATTCAACATGCATAATGATTCTGTCCTGACGGCCAGCCAGCCGGCCGCGGCGCGGCGGATGACCTTCAACAACGAGATGCTGCTGTATCCGGTCCTGGCGTTTTTACTGATTTTCTTCGTTCTGCCTATCGGCTGGTTTTTTGTCAAATCGGCCCTGGACTACGACGGCAATTTTCTGGTCATGCTCCTTGAGACGTTCAGCTCGAATCTGTTTATTTCGGTTGCATTAAAGACTGTCTGGCTCTCTCTCATTGTCACGCTGCTGGCGCTGGTGTGTGCCTATCCGGTAGCCTACACCATGACGCGATCGGGCTCGTTCCGTTTCACGCTGATTGTGATCTGCGTCATCGTCCCCTACTTCACGTCCATTATCGTACGAACCTATTCGTGGATGATTATCCTGGGGACCCGCGGCGTGATCAATACCGTGCTGATACAGATCGGCCTGATCGATCAGCCTCTCAATCTGATGTACAACATGGTGGGCGTCACCATTGGCATGACTTATGTGCTGCTGCCCTACTTTGTGCTGACGCTTTTTTCTACCATGAAAGGCATCGACATGTGGCTGTTGCAGGCAGGTCGCAGCATGGGCGCTTCCAATTTCTACATATTCCGTCGCGTTTTCTTTCCCCTGAGTATGCCCGGAATCGTGTCCGGTTTTCTGATTGTTTATATTCTGGCGGTCGGCTTCTTTATTACGCCTGCCCTGATGGGCGGACCGAACGATGTCATGCTTGCCACGCTGATCCAGCGCAATATCGAGGTTTCGGTGAACTGGCCACTGGCGTCTGCCCTGGCGCTCTTCCTGCTGGTGATCACTCTGATCATCTATGCCATTTACTGCAAGTATACCGATCTTGACAAAATGCTGGGAAAATAGGAAAAGCCATGCGCAATCAACTAAGAATTGTCAACTTTATTTCGTTTTTGCTCTGCATCGTGCTTATTGCGCCCATTGCAATCGTAGTCATTATGTCTTTCGGAGAAAGCAGCTATATGGCATTTCCTCCGACGACGCTTTCGGTCAAATGGTATCAGGCGTTTTTCTCCAGTCCTGAATGGATGGAGTCCCTTGTCACCAGTTTTGTGATTGCACTGCTGGCCAGCGTGATCGCGACAACACTGGGATTCCTGGGCGCCTACTCGCTGGTCAGAGGCACTTATGGCAATAAAAAACTGCTTGTTTCCTTTTGCCTGCTGCCATTGATCATTCCCACCATTATCACTGCGGTCGCCCTGTACTTCACCTCGGTGCCACTGGATCTGGTCGGATCAAAACTCTGGATCGCCATCTGCCATGCCATGCTTGCCATTCCCGTGGTGCTTTTGATTCTGATCAGTGCACTTCAGAACATCGATATTTCAGTCGAGCGCGCCGCTGAAGTCTTTGGCGCAAGCAAGTTCTACACGTTCAGGCATGTGGTCATCCCACTTGCCGTTCCGGGTATTCTGTCGTCCCTGTTCTTCAGTTTCCTGACTTCGTTCGACGAACTGATCGTTTCCCTGTTCCTGTCAGGGCTGGACAGCGAAACCATGCCGGTCCGGATTTGGAACAGCCTGCTCATGAATATGGAGCCGGTCATCGCCGCCATCAGTACATTTTTGATTGCCATCACTGTTGTGTTGCTCTTGCTGGAGGTCGTGTTCAGAAAGTCGCGCAATAAGCAGCTCAAAAGAGCCTGAAGTCAGCACAGCAAAGGCGGCCGGCCCTGACGGGCGACCCCGCCACAGCCTGCCGCTTGCCTGGGCAAAGTTACCCTACAGAAATGTCTTGGCAATTTCACCGGCCGTCTGCTGCAGTGTCGGCATCAGTTCCATCAGTTGATCAAAACTGCGCTCTTGCTCAAACGCCTGCACCGCCACGGCGGCGCATATTCTGTTCTTCCCCACCTGAACCGGCACGGCGATCGCATTCATGTCTTCAACATGTTCATGCCGGCTGGTGCCGTAACGGCGTTTTCGAGTACACGTCAGCTCAGCGTCCAGCACCTCGGGTTCGACAATGCTCTGCGCCGTTCGCGCGCGCAAAGGCAGACTGTGCAGCAAACGATCACGACGCTGTTTGGGCAGCAGACTTAATAATAATTTGCCGCTGGCCGAACAGTGCATCGGCACATGCGAACCGGGTTTCAGACTCAGCCGCATGGCATTGGGATGCTGGGCCCGGTCCAGATAAATAATTTCATGTCCGCTGATCGCCGTCAGATTGCAATTGAGTTCGACGCGTTCAACCAGTTCGCTAAGCAAAGCATGGCGTTCGACCGCCAGACTGCCGGAGCTCATCAGCACCTTCAGTGAAAAATGGCGTATCCGTGCCGAGCATTCATATTTTTTACTGTCCGAGACCTGCACGATCAGCCAGGCAGCTTCAAGCTGTTTGAGTATGCGATGCACCGTCTGTTTGGGCAGGTTGATCTCTTTCACGACTTCGCTTAACGGCATCGGGCGACCTGCCATGGCCAAAATCTCCAGGACGCGGAATGACCTTATTGCTGCCGCGTTGTCTGTTGAACTCATCTCTCTTGTTCCTCCATGATTTTTCGGTCGATGCGACCTGTTCTTTTTTCTCCACTATAGTTTTTTTGTCCCGAAAATCAACAAAAAGCACTTCTTGTGCTCTGCGGCAAATGCGGAATGTCAATTTTCGGGACGTTTAACTGTTGAGCATACCCTATATTTTCAGAAATATTACAAATTCGATTCGATCTGTCCAGGGAGCTACAATGGATACTATTCACAGCAGTCATCCGGAACACATCACGCAGGCTGTCGCGCTTGTTGTGGAGCGGGCACGTGCCGCACAAAAGCAATTTTCCGCCTTCGACCAGCAACGCATCGACGACGCCGTGCTGGCGGTCGGCTGGGCGATCATGGAGCCGGAAAGAAACCGCCTGCTGGCCGAAAAAGCAGTAGATGACACAGGCCTGGGAAACGTACCCGATAAAATACGTAAGAACCACCGCAAGACACTGGGGCTCCTGAGAGACCTTGAAGGCGTCACGACCACAGGTGTGATACACACCGACCCCGATACAGGGATTACGCAAATCGCCCGACCCGTGGGCGTGGTGGCGGCGATCACGCCCTCTACCAATCCGGGCGCGACACCCGCCAATAAGATCATCAACGCAATTAAATGCGGCAACGCCGTTATCCTGGCGCCGTCGCCCAAAGGCGCTGGTACCAGCAGCCTGCTGCTGCAATTTATTCATGACGAATTCGATCGCATAGGTGTGCCGCGCGATCTTGTACAGATTCTGCCTGAGCCCATCAGCAAGGCCGCAACAGCAGCGCTCATGCAACAGGCCGATCTCGTTGTAGCGACTGGCTCTCAATCCAATGTCCGCATGGCCCATACCAGCGGCACGCCGGCGTTTGGCGTGGGCGCCGGCAATGTGACCAGCATTGTGGATGAATCGGCAGATCTGCCAAAGGCGGCCAGCCTGATCCGTCAGTCCAAGACATTCGACAACGCCACCAGTTGCTCTTCCGAAAACAGCGTGATTATCGTCGCGCCTGTCTACGATGCGATGCTGCAAGCGCTGGAAAAAGAAGGTGGAATGATGCTGGTTGCCGACGACAAGCAGCGCCTGCAGGACGTCATGTGGCATGAAGGCAAGCTCACCCCGGTGGCATCGGGAAAGAGCGCCGCCCATATCATGCAAGCGGCAAAAATCGATATAACCACCAACGCGAGCGCCCCCGCATATCTCATGGTGCAGGAAGACGGATTCGGTCGTGACCACCCCTTTTCCGGAGAAAAACTGGCGCCTGTGCTGACAGTGTACAAAGCAAAGGATTTTGAAGATGCCAAACGCATTGCCAGTGAGATATACGGCTATATGGGAGCGGGCCATTCGATCGGGCTGCATACGGCAAAGCCGGACCGTGCCCGGGATCTGGGGATGACGCTGCCGGTATCACGGGTCATCGTCAACCAGGCACACTGCTTTGCCACGGGCGGCAATTTCGATAACGGCCTGCCCTTCTCACTGTCAATGGGCTGCGGGACCTGGGGTGGTAACAGTTTCTCCGACAACATGCACTACCGCCACTATTTGAATATCACACGTGTGGTCCAGACGATTCCCGCAAGAGAGCCGCAGGTGGACACGATCTTTGCCGATTACTTAGGGAGATTCCACCATGCCTGAAAATACCATGACGATTGCCAGTCTGCTTGATCACAACGCTGCAAACGCGGGTGACGATCCCTATCTGGTCGACGCGATCACTGAACAGTCACAGGCCTACGCCGATATGACGACCGAGTGCAGGGTTTTCGCCAGACAGTTGTCTGCCCTGGGCGTGATGCCCGGAGAGACGATCTCGGTGTTCTTGCCGAATGGAGTGAACACGGCGAAAATCATTCTGGCCGCCATGTATGGTGGCTACATCATTAATCCGATTAATCTGCTGTGCCAGGAAAAGCAACTGGCCTATATCCTTGGACATTCGGATACGCGTGTTGTCTTTACCAACTCAGAACTGGAACCGCTGGTGGCGGCGGCCATGCAAAGCAGCGGAACACGAGCCACCGTCATGACGGTTTCCGCGACCGATCCCGCTCTGCCGACGCTGACACTCGCTCCGTTGCCGGCCAGCCCGCGGGCTCCTGTGCCGGCAAGCCAACCCGCACTGCTGATGTATACCTCGGGTACGACCGGCGTTCCCAAGGGCGTGATGCTTTCTCACGCGAACTTGCTTGCCAGCGCCCGTGCCATCGCGGCGGAGCATCTTCTGGAAAAATCCGACCGCTGCCTTTGCGTATTGCCGCTCTATCACATTAATGCACTGGTGGTTAACTTGCTGACACCCCTGCTCTCGGGCGCCGCCGTCATTATCGACAGCAAATTCTCGGCGACCCATTTCTGGCCTCGCGTGCAGAAATTTCAATGTACATGGATCAATGCTGTTCCTACCATTATCAGCTATTTGATCAATGATGAAACACCCTGCGCGATTGATCGCAGCCGGATCCGCTTCTGCCGCTCGGCATCGGCGGCGCTGGCGCCGTTTCATCACAAATCTTTTGAAGAACGTTTCGGCATTGGCATTATTGAAACCATGGGGATGACAGAAACAGCCGCGCCGATATTCAGCAACCCGTACGATCCCGCGCAGCGCAAGATCGGCAGTATCGGTCGCCCCTCCGGGGTACAGGCCACCGTTGTAGATAAAGAGGGAAACCCCTTGCCTGCAGGACAAAAAGGAGAAATTTTAGTCCGGGGCGAGAACGTTATGCTTGGTTATTACAAATCTGATGAACAGACCAGAAAAACATTCACGCACGACGGCTGGTTACGCACGGGCGATCTGGGCTACCGCGATGCTGATGGCTTTTATTTCATTACAGGCCGTGTCAAGGAACTGATCATCAAAGGTGGCGAAAATATTGCGCCACGCGAGATAGACGAAATACTGCTGCTGCACCCCGATGTACTGGACGCGGCCGTGGTGGGTATCGATGACAAACATTATGGACAAAATATCGCTGCCTACATCGTCAAGCGCATGACTGCACGTGACGACGATGATCTGATCAGGGATATTAACCAATTTTGTTTAAAGGAGCTGGGCAGCTATAAATCGCCTGCCGCGTTCCGTTTTGTGGCTGAGTTGCCCAGAGGGCCCTCAGGAAAAGTTCAACGCTTGAAACTGCTGGAGCTGTAGAAATTGCCGACATCATCATCATGACATAACCATTAGGGAGACAACATGATCAGGAATATAAAAACCAGACATATGATACTGGGCCTGCTTTGCGCAATGTATTTCATCGCTTATGTAGACCGGGTCAATATCGCTGTCGCAGCACCGTTTATTGCAAAAGAGTTCAATCTTTCACCAACCGAACTCGGGTTCATCTTTTCCGCATTTGCCTATCCCTACCTGGTGATGCAAATATTGGGGGGATGGCTGGCCGACCGGTTCGGACCCAAAAAAATTCTGTTGATCCTGTCTCTGATCTGGGGACTGGCAACATTGCTGACCGGATTTATCGGCGGCTTGATCACGCTTGTGATTATGCGGGTACTGCTTGGTGTGGGCGAAGGAGGCGCCTTCCCGACAGCGACGCGCGCAATGACCTCGTGGATGCCCAAATCTTCACGCGGCTTTGCCCAGGGTATTACGCATAGCTTTTCCCGGCTGGGCGGCGCCATCACGCCGCCCATCGTACTGGCTATCGTCTACTACGCAGGCTGGCGTGAAGCATTCATCGTGCTGGGCGTCATCAGCCTTTTGTGGAGCCTGGCCTATCTGCTGTTATTCACGGATACCCCCCATCAGCACAAAACCATCACGCCTGCCGAAATCGAGGAAATCGGTGAACCGGCGCGCAAAAACAAGGCATCCGGCAAAACGCCATGGAAGGACATGATCAGCAAGATGTGGCTGGTGACATTTGTGGATTTTTGCTACGGCTGGTCGTTGTGGGTATTTTTAACCTGGCTGCCCTCGTACCTGAAAGACGACAGGGGGTTTGACCTGAAGGCAATGGCCCTATTTACCACGCTGCCCCTGCTTGCCGGGGTCATTGGCGATACGCTTGGTGGCGTGATTTCGGACAAGCTGTACATCCGCACCAAGCGCCTGCGTTTTGCCCGCGTGTCAGTGTTGTCGCTTGGCCTGTTCCTGGCATTCCTGTGTATCATGCCGATGATATTCATTCGCGATCCGCTGATTGCCATTGTGCTTATTTCCGCGTGTTTTTTCTTCCTGGAATTAACCAATCCGGTCCTTTGGAGCCTGCCCATGGATATTGCCGGAAAATACGCCGGTACCGCTGGCGGGATGATGAATTCTGGTTTCGGACTGGCCGGGGCGATTTCACCTGTGGTTTTTGGTTTCCTGATCCAGACGACAGGCAGTTATACGCTGCCATTTCTGATCTCCGGTGGCCTGCTGCTGGTGGGTGCCATCGCGGCTCTGATGATCGATCCTAACCGCACCGTACGCGAAATTGCGGAAAGACCGGTAGACTATCAATACAAAAGCCGGACGACGCCGGCCTTTGCTATGGGTATTTCGTCGGGACATAAACGCTAATGGGTCGCAATGGCCGATAGAGGAGCGGCGCGATACTCAAATTGAGCGGCGCACCTGATATCCATGCCATGGAAGCAATTTTTAAAAAAGAGACGGGTAGCGCTTGCGGCTGCCCGTCTCTTTGCTTCAGGCTTTACTTCATCAAAAGCTCCGGCAACCATAGCGAAAACGCCGGCACGTAAGTCACCAGCGCCAGCGCCAGAATCAATGCGCCATAGAACGGCCAGATGGTACGCATAACGGTGCCTACCGAAACCTGCCCGATGGCGCAGCCCACAAATTGCGTAGTCCCTACCGGCGGGGTGTTCAGGCCCAGGGCACAGTTGAGCAGCATGACGATACCGAATTGCACTGGTCCCATGCCATACTGCATGCAAATCGGCAGGAAGATCGGCGTGCAGATCAGAATGGTGGCCGCCATGTCCAGGAAGGTGCCCAATACAAACAGCGACAGGTTTACCATCAGAAAAATCGCCCAGGGACTGGTGGATATGGAGGCCATCAGCTCACCGGTTTTTTCAGCCACGCCATAAAATCCGATCAGGTAGCCGAACGTAGCCGAAATGCCGATCAGCAACAGCACCACGCCTGTTGTTTTCACCGCTTTGGCCGCGGCGCGGACAAACTGTTGCATGGTCAGGGAACGATAGACGAGACCAGTCAGCAGCAGCGAATAGAGCACGGCAATGGCAGCCGACTCGGTGGCAGTGAACACGCCGCTCAGGATCCCGGCAATAATCAGCACAATCACAAACATGCCGGGTATGGCTGCCACCATGGAACTGAACACGATCTGCCAGCCAGGAAAGGTGCCGGCAGGGTAACCGCGCTTGCGCGCCACCAGGTAGGCGGCCAGCAAATTGCACAGCGTCAGGATCACGGCAGGTACAATGCCTGCGGCAATCAGGGCCGCAATCGACACTTTGCCGCCAGCGGCCAGGGTATAAATAATAATATTGTGACTGGTAGGCATGAGGGCGCCTACCAGCGCCGCATGCGTGGTGACGTTGACGGCATAATCTGCGTGGTAGCCCTCGCGCTTCATCATGGGAATCATGACCGACCCCATGGCGGACACATCGGCTACCGGCGAACCTGAAACCCCGCCAAAAAGCGTGCAGGCAACCACATTTGACATACCCAGGCCACCGCGCACATGACCTACCATCGATTTGGCGAAATTGACGATACGATCGGCGATGCCACCATACAGCATGAGTTCGCCGGTGAAGATGAAAAACGGGATGGCCAGGAACGAAAACGCGTTCATGCCTGAAGTCATCTGCTGAAATGCAACCGCAATGGGCAGGTCTTCAAAAGCGATCGTGGCAATAGAGGCCAGGCCGATGGCAAAGGCCACCGGTACGCCGATGATCAGGAAGCCCATGAAAGACAAGGATAAAAGTGTCAAAGCCATGCGAGCACCACCTTTTGATTGCGATACGTCGCGATGATATGTTCAAGCGAAAACAGAACAATCAGCACGCCCGAGAGCAGCGCCGGAACATATTTCCATGCTTCGGACAGGCCCAGGTTGGGAATTTTTACTGCATGCACCGAAACGGCAAGTTCGCCGCAGTACCATGCCATCATTGCGCCGAACAGGAGCACCAGTGCGTGCACAACCAGGCACAGGCGCCGCTTGGCCGGAGGTGAAAGCAGATCGGCCAGGGACTCAAAGCCGATATGGCCGGCATCCCTCACGCCGACAGCCGCCCCCATCATGGTCACGAACAGCACCAGAAGCAGCGACAGGCTTTCAGCCCAGGTCGGCGTGCTGTTCAGGACATGACGCCCGAAGACCTGGAACGCTACCGCCGCGATCAGGCAGACCAGACCGATGACACTGAGCATCATGCACACACGGGCAAGCCGTGCGCAGGTGCAGGTAAAGAGATCAAGCGGAGAGGCGCTGCCACAACCGGGCCTCTCCGCCTGAACATCGTTGACCGTTTTGGATTCGATCAGTTGTGCTGTCATCGTCACTCCTATTTCACCGCCTGGATGCGGGCAACCAGATCTTTCATTTCAGGCGTGGTCACGAAACGGTCGTATACCGGCTTCATTACCGCCTGGAACGAAGCCTTGTCCGGCTCGATCACTTGCGCGCCGCCCTTCTCGACCACGGCACGTGATTTAAGCTCACGTTCCGCCCATAACTTGCGCATATAGGGAACTGACTCCTGTGCTGCTTCGCGGATCAGCTTCTGGTCTGCTTCGGGCAGCTTGTCCCACTGCCGTTTGGAGAACACCAGTATTTCGGGTGTCATGGTGTGCTCGGTCAGCGAGAAATACTTTGCCACTTCGAAATGATGCCCACTGTCATAGCTGGGAAAATTGTTTTCTGCGGCGTCCACCAGACCGGTCTTGAGCGCAGTATAGACTTCGCCCATGGGCATGGGTGTTGCATTGGCCCCAATTGCCTCCACCATCGCGACTGATAAATCGGATTGCTGGACGCGGATTTTCATGCCCTTTACATCGGCCACGCTTTTGACCGGTTTGTTTTTTGTGTACATGGAACGAGCACCGCTGTCATACCACGCCAGCCCCACAAAACCGGCGTCTTCGCAGGACTTCAGGATCTGTTTTCCAATATCGCTGTCCAGGACCTTGTGCTGATGCTCGACCGAGCGAAACAAAAACGGTAGCGAAGGTACGCGCGTGGTTTCACAAATGTTATGCATGGCAGCACTGCTGACCCGCGCCATTGCCAGGGCACCCAGTTTGACCTGTTCAATCGAGTCGTCCTCGCTGCCCAGGGCACTGCCTGAAAACACCTTGACGGTGATACGCCCGTCGCTTTTTTTCTTAAGCACATCGCCCATGTACTCCACCGCTTTCACAGTGGGATAATCCTTGGGATGAATGTCGGCCGAACGCAGTTCAAGCGCCTGAGCGGCAGCCATGCCTGCAAGGGCAAGGACGGTGACGGTCACGATCTGACCGAAACAGCGAGAGATGGGTTGCATTGTCTTCCTCCAATAAGGATAGGGATAGGTATTGTTGTTGGTAATAAAAGCGTGATAAAACCTGCTGGCGGCAATGCATGCGCACCAGACGAAACCACCATGGATACAACTGGCCGCCATGGCTAAGCGCGACAGGCGGGTTCCTCCAGTCCGCACGTACCTGGCCGCAGGGCAAAGATCGCGCCATCCAGCGCATCGGGGCCCGCGCCTGCCCCACGTATGGATGTCACAAAAAGCGTGTCAAGATTTCTCCCGCCAAACGCACACATGGCGATGCGCGGAACCGGCACAGACAGGCTGCGATCCAGCCTGCCATCGGGGGTATAACGGTAAATCGTGCCTGCCTCGTTACCGCAAATCCAGTAGCAGCCATCCTGGTCCACCGCAGCACCATCAGGGCGCCCCGCCGGTAAAGCTGCGATGAAAGTGCGACGGTTGGCAGGAATGCCCGTGTCGGGATCGTAGTCGTACCGCCACACTGTTTTGCGCGAAGGATGCGAGTCGGATAAATACATCGTGCGCCCGTCCGGACTGAACGCCATGCCATTGGGCACAATCAGTGAATCGGGAATCGGAACGCTGAATTCTCCGACCGCATAGCGATACAACTGACCGGCACTTGCGCCTTCAGTCATGTCCATCAACATGGTACCGGCCCAGAAACGACCCTGCCGATCACAGCGCCCGTCATTAAAGCGCATTCCTGCGCGCGCATGCATCACGGTTGTCATACGTTGCACTGCAGGAGTCTGCCCTGCCGTCAATGTCGGCATGGCAAAAATTCCCGTTTCCATCGCAGCCAACCAGCCGCCATCGTGCTGCATTGCAATACAGCCAGCCATTTCCGGCAGATCCCACTGACTTGCGATACCGCTTTCGGTTTCATAGCGCCAGAGTTTTTTTGCAGGTATATCCGTCCAGTAAAGCGCCTGTTCAGGACCATGCCATACGGGGCTTTCTCCTACTGCGCAGATCATATTGCCAAGGCGCTCGACCCGATGTTCATTCATGGCAAGACTTCCATATGGGCAGGGCAGAAATCAGCTTCATAGTGTCCTTCCAATGTTGTATGACATCTTATACATATAAATAAGTTGAATGCCATCGTCTCAAACTTCATATAGACGATGAAATGCTAGTTATTGTAGGACATCTGATAAGTAAGATCGTAGTATGCTATTCAATATTTTGGCCTGTCAAGCACTCAATACCTCGGGATATCCCTTGGTCGACAACGAAGTTGCCAGTGGTAAAACGGCGTCAAATCCTGTATATTCTTGGTCGGGTCGATAGTTTGTATCAAATATGGAAATAGTTAAAATAAATCTTCCTTAAAAATAGCTGATTGTTCCATATATGGAATTAATAATTCTGTAATAAGTATTTTTCTATCGATTTTAAAAGCCCATAATGAACTCACTGAAACCAGCGACGTGTTTCAAACCCGAACACCCTCCGCGGATTTCAACCGATCATTTATGGAGTTACACAATCATGAAAAACGTACTTGCTTCCCTTCTTTTTGGCGCCGCTTTTGTTGCCGGTGCTGCCCATGCATCCGATGCGTATGAGTTTTCCGACACTGCCTATCCGGACGTTACTAATTTTGTCAGCCCTGTACAACAGGATATCGTCGCTGATCAAAGCAACACCACTGATGCGAGCTATCCAAAAATCATTGTGCGCAGCACCAAAAGCCACGCCGATGTGATGAACGAACTGGCCGCCTATCGCGCTGCCAATCCTGATGAGCAGGACTATCTGAACTAAGCATTGGATACGGGGCGCGGCGCGTCCCCGCCTGGATATCACGAGTATCATCAAACCACATCCATTGCGGATGTGGTTTTTTCAATTGGGATATTGATAATACCTGTTAAGCAAGGCTACCGCGTATGTTTGAACGCCTCGCTCTTTTGCATGACCTCGCTGAACACCTCAATAAATGCGCGCGTTGCAGGCGAGAGCAGACGACGGCCCGGTGTCACACACCAGACAATGGCCTCGCGTGAATGCCATTCCGGCAAAACCGGAACCAGCAAACCCTCTTTCACGGCGGATGCCACCATGGGCTGCGGCAACCCGCCGATGCCCATGCCCTTTAGCACGATAGCCCGATGCAATCCCAATGAGTTCGAACTGAAAGCACGGGCCGGGTAACCTTCCCAGAAATCGTTGCCTCGCGTCAGCCGCCAGGGCCGGCTTTCGCCCACGCTATTCATCAGCATCAAGCCGTGATGATTTTTCAGATCAGACGGATCGGCCGGTTCTCCATATTGGCTGACGTAGGCTGGGCTGGCGTAAAGAGACGTGACGATGGCCGCCAGACGACGTGCGACCAGGGTATTGTCGTCGGGCAATGTGGAGGCCACGCGGATCGCAACATCGAACCGCTCGGCCAGCAGATCAACCCTTCTGGCCGACAGATCCATCTCCAGCCTGACCTTGGGGTGCAATATCGAGAAGTGCTGTACGAAATCAGCAATGACCTGCTCAAAAAAGTCGGACGGCAAAGAGATGCGCAGTGTGCCCTGAGGCGTCGCCTGCCTGTCTCGCGCAAAGGCAGCCGTGCATTCCGTTTCATCGACCAGTCTCTGGGCATGTTCCAGCACTTCCTGGCCGAAATCGGTGATCATCAACTTGCGCGTGCTTCGCGTAATGAGTCTTTCCCCCAGTTCGGTTTCCAGCCCACTGATCCGTCGCGACAGGGTAGATTTGGGCAGACCCGTGCGCTCGGCTGCCGCAGAAAAACTGCCCGCATCCATAACTTGCGCAAAAAGAATCAGATCATTTGCATTCAGTGACATGGTGGTCGTGATTGTTCCAGTTTAAGGAATAACTATTCCGAATTTCGCTCTACAGAATTCGTACTATACCCCATACAATATTTATATCAGCGATACAACGACAGACGGCGTGCAGATGGCTGCAACCGCTTGCAGCCCGATCAGAGGCCGCCCCGAATCGCTTCAACTTTTTATCAGGACATACGCAAAATGCTGAAAATCAGAAAAAACGAAGAACGCGGCGTAGCCGAGCATGGCTGGCTCAGTTCCCGCCATTCCTTTTCCTTTGGCGGCTATCATGATCCGGCCCATTCGGGCTTTGGTCCCTTGCTTGTCATTAACGAAGATCGTGTAGAACCCGGGCGTGGTTTCGGCAAGCATGGTCATCGCGATATGGAGATTATTTCATATGTGCTAGAGGGCAAACTTGCGCATTCTGACAGCATGGGCAACGGCTCTGTCATCGGCTACGGCGATGTGCAGCGCATGAGTGCCGGCACTGGCGTCATGCACAGTGAATATAACGGCTCTTCGGAAGAAGGCGTGCACTTTTTACAGATCTGGATAGAACCATGCAGAGAGGGTCTGCCTCCAGGCTATGAAGAAAAGCACTTCACCCGCGATGAAAAAAAGGGTCGCCTGCGGCTTATCGCCTCTGCTGACGGCACCGACGGTTCCGTGTTGATCCACCAGAATGCACGTATCTACGCCAGCATTCTTGATGGAGATGCGCCGCTTGAACATCTGCTGGATGCGGGACGGATTGGCTACGTGCACGTGGCCACCGGCAGCGTGACGGTCAACGGACTGGCGCTACAGGCGGGTGATGCCCTGAAAATCACAGATGAAATAGGCGTGCGGCTGGAAAACGGCCGTGATGCCGAAGTGCTGGTATTTGATTTGCCGGCGCAGGCTTAGGGTTCGCCAACAACGAAAAGCCACCGTTCCGGCACGAGGAGACAATATGCCGGAATGGTGGATAAACAGATCAGCGGCCGCTCACAACGCCACGACAAAGCCGCGCTCACAGGCCGCAACTTGCGGCCTTTTCTTCAATCGGCAACATGCGCCAGTACCGGCTCGCCCTCTACGGCCACAGACTCCCGTCCGTCGACCCCAACCGGTACATCGCCCACCAGCGTCGTGCGATAAAGCTGCCGATCGAACTCGGTATCGAAAATATCGACCGGCGGCAAATGGGCGGTTGAGCGGTTGTCCCAGAAGGCAATTGAGCCGGGTTCCCATTTGAATCTGACCGTATATTCCGGACGAATCACATGTTCAAACAACAATTGCAGCAACTGCTCGCTTTCGCGTGGTGCCAGCCCTACAATATGCTTTAGAAATGAGGGGCTGACATACAGTGCCCGTTCACCCGTTTCGGGATGCACCCGCACCAGCGGGTGATGACTAACCAGCGGCCGTCTTTTGACATCATCTACAAAATCCGATTTGGCCTGTGCTCCCTCTGGCGGCGTAAACCGGTGCTCGCCGGTGAGCGTGTCGACAAATGTCCTGAGCGCAGGCGACAATCCCCGATATGCCGTGACAAGATTGGTCCATTGCGTATCTCCGGAGTATGGAGGAATCGTCACCCCACGCAAAATAGAGGCAAACGGCGGATTGACAGCGGCAGTGACATCCGTATGCCAGCCAGTCCAAGGGCGCACCAGACGCGGGCCTGCAAACCGGTTGGCCTTGCGGTTGCGTCCGACCGAGTAAATTTCGGGGTGACCCTCCACATACCCGAAAACCGGATGACCCACCGTCAGCTGTCCGAATTGCCGGCTGAAACCCACCTGCTGTTCGTGGCTGAGATACTGATTCCGAAAGAAAACCACCTTCCACTGCAAAAGCGCGGCACGAATGGCCGCCACCTGCCTGGCCGTGAGGTCAAAGCGCAAGTCAACGCCGTCGATCTGCGCGCCTATATGGGCAGTCAGAGGCGTTACGGTCAACCCGGACTCGACCGCCCTTGCACTGACCGCGTTATCCGATTCTGTTTTTTCAATTACATATGACATATCGACTCCGTTTTTTCTGTGTTTTGATGTGCACTGATTTCAGGGAACCGCAGCGGCCGCACCGGCGGTCACGACCGCCGATCCTGTACCGGGTGCGGCAGCGGATTCAGACGAGGTTGCATCAGTCCTTGCGTCATGCGAATGGATCACGGCATGACTATCGTTCTCCAGCGGCTTCGGAACAATGCCATCCAGCCGGTTCTGTTCGACCACAATGTCATTGAAACGAGTATCCAGAAACGGGGCCACCGTTACTTTTTTCTGCAACGCACCGGTTTCGTACAGACCATCAGCAATTTGCTGGTAGACCTGTTTCAGTTCACTTTGTATGGGATAGTAGGTGCCCAGCCCCGATTTATCGAACAAATACTTGCCCTGTTCGTACGTCAGCCCCTGCTGCCTGACATAGCTGGCCCGGATCCATTGTTCTGCATGGCGCTGCTGCCAGTTCAGGACCTGAACCGCGCGCCGGGTCAGATCAGCCAGCGCACGGGCTTTGGCCGGATCGTCCAGTACCGATTGCCGGGTTACGAGCACATTCAGTCCCCAGTTATGCCCCGTCCCGTCTTCCACGATGGGCGGGCTGCCCAGTCTGAACAGTTGCTGGCCCAGCACAATGGCCGCATCCACTGAACGCGAAGCAAAGGTCGGAGCAACTTCCGAACCGGCCAGGGTGACGCTCTTGATATCTTTACGGATATCCAGACCGGCTGAATGCAGAATGCCGCTCAAAATCATGTGCCTGCCTGTACCCGGCGGATAGGCAATGGTTTTGCCTGCCAGATCCTGTGCCTTTCGAATTCCGCTACCGGGCTGCGCGACCAGGAAAATATTGCCAGGACTGCCCGGATTGGCGATGGCCGCAATCACTTTGAGATCCTGCACGCCCGAAGCCAGGGCAATGGGCAACGGCGCCTCACCGATAAAGCCCACATCGACCGCGCCCGATACCAGCGCTTCGAGCACGGCAGGACCGCCGTTGAAATTGGCGAACGTCACGTTGTAAGGCGCGTTCTCTCCCAGCGCAGACAATTTCCAGGGAATTGAGAACTGGTCACTTTGTTCCGCGACAATCAGCCGCACACCGGCGGGCACGGCATCGTGCAGTTTTTTATCCAGCGAGGCCTGCTCACCCGAGACGGCCGCGGCGGCGGCGACAGAAAAGCACGTCAGCATGATCGTCGGCACAATGGATTTCAAACGGCGGCGTGCCAGTGCGTGTAAGACATGTGAGACGAAGCGGCCCCTGGAGCCGGATAACACAAACGGCATAATTCCCTCTACAAAAATCGACAAAAACATAAACAATTCATCAGGCCTGCTGGACAATGCCCAGCTCCTGCAACAGCGACGCACGCAACGCATCAAAGCGGGGGCTGTTGCGTCGTACCGGATCATCGATCGATACCGGTTCGTCAAAAGAAATGCGGCCATCGGTGAGCACCAGTACGCGATCTGCCAGCAGGATGGCTTCGTCTACGTCATGCGTCACCAGCAACACAGCAGGCCGGTGTCGCTCGTACAGATTGCGCAATAGCACATGCATGCGCAGCCGCGTCAGCGCATCCAGTGCACCAAAAGGCTCGTCAAGCAATAACAGTTGTGGGTCCCGCACCAGCGCCCGGGCCAGGGCAGCTCGTTGCGCCTCGCCACCGGACAGCGTGCGCGGCCAGGCCTGCGCATGCCGATCCAGCCCCACTTCGCTCAGGGCGCCCAGCGCCTGTTCACGGGTGGATCGGGTCTGGGGTAGCCCGACCGTCACGTTTCGCATGACCCGCTGCCAGGGGAATAGTCTGGGCTCCTGGAACACAATCGCACGCCGGGCCGGTACCCGAATCTGCCCGGTTACCTGACCATCCAGTGCACCCAGCACACGCAGAAACGTACTTTTACCCGACCCGCTGCGACCCAGCAGCGCGACAAACTCGCCCTGGCCGATTGACAGCGACAAGCCGTTCAGAACTGCGTGATTGCCGAATACCTTATTGAGCGCATGCACCCGGACCGCATCGTTATTGGCCATCGAAAACCCTCCGCCACTGCAACAGCCTTGATTCCAGATATCTGACCAGACTTAGAGACAACAGCCCCAGAATCGCATAGCTCGCCAGCAACACAAAAATAATATCGATCCTGAAATACTCACGTGCATCAGACATCATGCGTCCCAGTCCGAGCGGCGCGTTAATGGTTTCGGCAAAAATCAGGGCCAGCCAGGCGCTGGTCAGCGCAATCCTCAGCCCGACCAGGAAGCCGGGCAACGCACCCGGCAGAATGACAGTCGTGATTAACTCACGGCGCTTGACACCAAACGTTGTGGCCGCTTCAATCAGCGAGGCATCGACATTGCGAATAGCGCTGTAGGTGTTGATGTAAATGGCCACCAGCACACCCAGCGAGATCAGAATAATTTTCGAGTCTTCGCCGATACCAAACCAGGCGATCAGCACCGGCAGCAGCGCAAAATTTGGGACGGCGCGCAGAATTTCCATATTGGCATCCACGATGTTTTCGCCGGCGCGCGACAGGCCACTGGCAATGGCGCCGGTCAGCCCGATACCCAGTCCCAGCGCCAGGCCGGCCAGCACCCGCTGTAGCGACGCCCACAAATGGGTCTGCAACTCGCCCGAGGCCAGCAACGTCCAGGCCGTGTGAATCACCGTCCACGGCGCCGGTGTGGTGCGCTGGTCAAAAATCTCCAAGGTGCTAAGCAACTGCCAGCCAGCCAGCAACAACACGGGACCCAACAGACGCTGAACCGAGCGCGGCAGTCGGCTCTGGGGCCGGCGCACTTGCGCGATGACAGTTGGATCCACCAGCTCTGCCGGCACGGACGGGCTCGATATGTAAGTCGGCGCGCGTTCAGAGCGATGCAGCAATTCATTTGGAAAATCGGGCAACGACGATACGATGCCTGAGGACGGGGAAACCATAGGACTCACTTTGACTTGATTGAGAAAGGCGCGTCAGTGATGCCGCCGCCAGGGGGCATCACTGTATTGAACAGTGCAAACCGTTTACGCCGCCAAAAAAGGCTCGCCCTCGATGGATGTCGAGCGCAGGCCGTCAGGCCCGATCGGGATATCACCGACCAGGGTGATGCGATGTAGGATACGCTGCACGTCCAGATGTTCGAAATCCCGCGGCGCCAGATGCAGTACCGCGCGGTTATCCCAGAACGCGATGGAACCCGGTTCCCAGCGGAAGCGGTCGGTGTACACCGGGTTGGCCAGATGTTCGAACAGCAGATCCAGAATATGACGGCTTTCTCTTGGAGAGACACCGACAATTTGCCGCGTAAACGATGGATTGACATAAATGACTTTCTCGCCGGTGTCCGGGTGCAGGCGCACGACCGGATGAATCGAGGCCAGGGGTTTATTGCGTACCCATTCGCCGATCTTTTCATTACTGCGTTCTGCACTCTGGCTGGAGCCGAACCGGTGCTCGGCACGCAAATGGTCAATCAGATCCCGAACCGGCCGGGACAGGCCGCGGTAGGCTGCGGCGACATTGGTGAAATGGGTATCTCCGCTGAAATCAGGTACGGTTTCTGCGCGCAGAATAGAGTAGGCGGGCGGATTGATCAATGGCGTAACATCGGCGTGCCAGCCCGGACCATTGCTGCCTTCCTGCTTGCGATAATGCTCGCCATAGCGCTTGCGGTACGCATCGGGTGAGACCGTATGAATTTCCGGAAACCCGGTGGGCGCACCGTCGCCTTCGTAAGGATGACCGGGCGTGACGTCGCCGAACTGGCGGCCGAACGCGATATGCTGGGCGTGGTTCAGATGCTGGTCGCGAAAGTACACCACGCCCCATTTGTTCAGTGCACCACGGATGGTTGCTATCTGATCGGTCGAGAGCGGTTTGGTCAGATTGACGCCGGTGACCAGCGCACCGGTATAGCCTGACTGAGGCTGAATCCGGATCTGCTGCTCGACGGGAAGCTCCCGCACTTTCAATGCTGTCGTGCTCATAGAATGAATCCTTTTGGTGATTGATCGGCTTTCCGGTGATATTTCAATTGCAATATTCATGGAAACGTTGCAATCACCGTGATTCAAAGTCTACGGATGCAGCTTTAAATAGGGAACGTTTTTTTTGCGATAAGATAAGACGCGATTCGCATTAGAATTTTCGGTCATTTTCAAATGCCCCGGTGTAGCTTACCCATGCCTCACAGGTCATTATCATGCATCATGACGCCGGCAAAGGCATCTTGCCCGGTCATAAAAAATGGTAAAGTGAAGTGACTGTCAGTAGCCATTGTGGCAGTGGCCTATTTCACCTGCTATTGCGATCAACCAACCGGACTTCGTATGAACAATCGAGATCCCCTTCCAGACAATGAAACCCTGCAGGCCATTCTGAGTCGCAAAAGCGTTCGCGGCTTTTTGTCCGACCCGGTCGACCCCGGTGATATCCGCCGCATTTTGCATGCAGCTGCGCGCGCGCCAAGCGGCAGCAATATCCAGCCCTGGAAAGTACATGTGGTCTCGGGCGCCATCCGGGACCGGCTATCGCAGGCGCTGCTGCAAGCCCATGAGCGCGGCGAACCGGAGCATCGCGAGTATCAGTACTATCCTGTCAAATGGCGGGAACCTTATCTTGCGCGCCGCCGTGAAACGGGCTGGTCCCTGTACAACACACTGGGCATTACACGGGACGACAAGGCCGGCATGAAACGCCAGCATGGCCGCAATTTTGCTTTTTTCGATGCGCCGGTGGTGCTGTTCATTACCCTGGACAATGATATGGAGACCGGCACCTGGATGGATACCGGCATGTTCATCCAGAGCATCATGATCGCCGCCCGCTCGCTCGGACTGCACACCTGTCCCCAGGCAGCGCTGTGCAATTATCCTGATATTGTCCGGCAACACCTGAAGATCGCCGACGACCAGATTATTGCCTGCGGCATTTCACTGGGCTATGAGGACGTCAGCCACCCGGCGAACCAGTTTTCGACCAGTCGTATCGGCATTGACGAATTTACGGTGTTTCATACGGCTTTGGACGGAGAAGCATCGTGACGCGCCGGCCATCTGCACCAACATCACGGGTCTCCAATCGCCTGCTGGCGGATGTCCTGCCTGTACTGCAATTGTCGCCACACGATGTAGAAGCTCATCTGCAGCTGGGCCAGGGCAATTTTCTACCATCCAATCTGCAAGTCAGTGAACTGGCTTGCGGCGCCGTGGCCGCCGCCGCACTCGCCGCCGCCGATCTGCGGCAGGCTCGCAAGGCAATAGTCGAGCCGGCACAGGTATCGGTTGCCTTTCGCAACGACCAGTTGCAGACCATAGATGGCGAACACGCTGCCGTTTTCAAATCGCATTCAGGATTCTTCCGAACCCGTGACGGCTGGGTCAGGCTTCACGGCAACTATCCCCATCACCGGCAACGCCTGCTTGACGCACTCGGCCTGCCCGATGACGCCACGCGCGAGCAGCTGGCCGACACACTGACACAGGCGCAGGCCGGCGACGTTGAAGACACGGTCACTGCGGCAAAGGGAATTGCCGTTCGCGTCCGGGACGCCGCGCAATGGCAGCAGTCGCCACAGGCGCGGGCAGCAGCCGCCATCCCCCTGCTTGCCATCGACAATATCGCTCCACATGTGCCTGCGCCACTGCGTGCGTCAGAAGGCGCCCCGCGTGTACTGGACCTGACCCGCGTGATTGCCGGGCCCGTGGCAACCCGCACGCTGGGCTACCTCGGCTGCGATGTGCTGCGGATCGATAACCCGGCCATGCCCGAACTGCCGGTGCAACATGTCGATACGGGTGCCGACAAGCGCTCGGCATTGCTTGACCTGCGAGAGCCCGAATCGCTGCATCGCTTGCACGAACTGCTGGCCACCGCAGATGTAGTGGTGACCGGTTATCGCCCCCAGGCGCTGGCTGCTTTCGGACTGGACAGCGCCACGCTTGCCCGCGATTATCCGCATCTGATTCACGCCACGCTGTCTGCATGGACGTTTGCTGGCCCCTGGGGAGACCGGCGTGGCTTTGACAGTATTGTTCAGGCCGCCACCGGTATCGGCATGCTCGAGTCAAAGGACGGTTTCACGCCCGGCGCCCTGCCGGCGCAGACGCTGGATCATGCCACGGGGTATCTGCTGGCGGCAGGGATTTTGCGCGCGCTCAAATGGCGCAGCGAGGTGGGCGGAACCTGGCGTATCCAGGCTCATCTGCTGGCCACAGCCCACTGGCTGCTGAATCAGGGACCTGCGGCGGATCGAGGCACCGCGCTGACCGATGTGTCAGCCTGGCAGACCAGCCAGCCCAGCCCGTCCGGAATTGTAGTGCAATCGCGCCCCGCCTTCAGCCTGGACAGTCATACCCAATTCTCGGCTGTAGGCGGTTTGTGGGGCAGTGATGATCCATCATGGCGGGCGGGCTGACTGAACGGGCAGACGCGTACCAGCCTACCAGCCCGCTTCTTTCACCAGCGTCTGCACCATATCGGCTGCCGACATGGGACGAGCGAGCGCGGCTGCCTGCCCCGCCCATTGCGCGGCAAAATCAAAATTGCCTTTGGCGCTGGCAGCCGCGTTCAGCGCTTTGGCCGCGTCATAGGTCATTGAATAGCCAGGGGTTGGCGGGCGCGCACCTGCAGGCTCATCAATATACAGTCGATTGCGCAACCCACGCGCCGCACGACCAGACAACGTGGTGGTCACGCGCGTCTCATATGCACGCTCACTTTGCAGTGCCTCGCGATAAGCCGCATTGGCAGCCGATTCCGGGCACAGCACAAACGCCGTGCCACACTGAACTCCCGCGGCACCCAGGGCCAGCGCTGCCTTGATCGCGGCGCCGTCCATAATGCCACCGGCAGCCACCACGGGCAATGACGATTGTGTTGCCAGCATATGCACCAGGGCAAAGGTACCATACTGGGCATCGCCGTTTTCCGGATCGAACACACCACGATGCCCACCGGCCTCGTAGCCCTGGGCAACCAGGACATCGATACCCGCAGCTTCAATCTGTTTGGCCTCGGCCGGCGTGGTTGCGCTGGCCATCAGCACGATCCCGGCGTTCTGTAAGGCCTTTATGTAATCAGCTGAAGGCAGCCCGAAATGAAAACTGACCACGGCCGGACGCGTCTCCAGAACCAGTTGCAGCATGTCGTCATAACCGGGGAATGGTCGGTAAATGTCCTGTAAATCGGCCGGCGGCGTGGCGCCAAACTCTTCGAACATCGGATGCAGATGCGCCAGCCAGGCCTGATTGGCTGCCTGGTCAGGCACGGTGGGTTTATGACAGAAGAAATTGATATTAACCGGCTTGCGCGTCAGACGCTGAACTTCTTCAATCATGCTGCGAGCCTGATCCAGCGAAGCCGATGCCAGACCCAGCGATCCCAGCCCACCGGCTTCGGATACAGCGGCAGCCAGCGCCGGCGTGGAGACGCCCGCCATAGGTGCCTGGATCAGGGGATATTTGATATTCAATAATTGATTGAGTGACTGGTACATGCCCTTCCTTTCTTGTGTAACTGTTCTGACGCCAACAAACAAAAAAACGGTGCGGCAATTATCCGGCACCGTTTTCAGAGAATCAATCTGCCTCGCGCAGACCGCGACGCACCGTAGCTGGCGCTCCCGCTCAGAATCCGACCGTGACCCCGTCCGGGTTACGCGGATCCGAGAAGCCGTACATCATATTATCGCGAATCTGAATAGTCTGGGTCCGTCCCATCGTCGGTTTGATCACCACCTTGTAACCCTGTTTTTTAAGCAGATCGATCGTGTCGGGACTGAAACCGGGCTCCAGACGCAGTTCGTCGGGCAGCCATTGATGATGAAAGCGCGGCAATGCAGCAGCCACCGCCGGGTTCATGCCGAAATCAATACTATTGATCAGGGTCTGCAATACGGTTGTGATAATGCGTGCACCGCCGGGGCTGCCGGTGACCAGCCACGGCTTGTTGTCTTTGAGCACCATGGTCGGCGTCATGGACGACAGCGGTCGTTTGCCGGGCTCGATGGCGTTGGCATCGCCCCCGATCAGGCCAAAGGCATTGGGCACGCCGGGTTTGGCCGAAAAGTCGTCCATTTCATTGTTCAGCAGAATACCGGTGTTGCCAGCGACAATGCCGCTACCGAAATTCAGGTTCAGCGTGTAAGTCACGGCAACGGCATTGCCATCCTTGTCCACGACAGAATAATGGGTGGTCTGGTCACTTTCATATTTTTGCGGACCGCCGGGCTTGATATCCTTTGCAGGAGTGACTTTGTCTTCACCTACCAGCCGCGCCAGATCGTCGGCATATGATTTGGCGATCAGTCCCTTTTGCGGTACTTTCACAAAGTCGGTATCGCCCAGATATTCAGACCGGTCGGCATAGGCGCGCTTCATGGTTTCGGCCACTAGGCGAATGGTCTTGGCACTGTTGGGACCGGTTTCATTCAGCGGGAAGTGCTCCAGTACATTCAGCATCTGAATGATATGGATACCGCCCGAGCTTGGCGGCGGCATGGACACCACCTGATAGCCGCGGTACTCGCCCGTGACCGGTTCACGCTCAACCACTTTATAGTTGGCCAGGTCTTCCTTGCTGATGAGGCCCTGATGCTTGCTCATTTCCTGCACGATCTGGTCGGCGATGGCACCTTTGTAGAATGCATCGCTACCCTGCTCTGCAATCATTTTCATGGAGGCGGCAAGGTCTTTCATAACCAGCGGGTCGCCGGCCTTAAGCGGCTCGCCGTCTTTGAAAAAAACGGCCTTGGTCGTGTCCCATTTACCCAGATTATCCTTCTCGACCTCCAGCGCCTCGGCCAGCGTCGGGCTGACCGCATAGCCTTTTTCAGCCAGCGCGATAGCCGGCTGGATCACGTCGGCCAGCGACATGGTGCCCCATTTTTTAAGGGCATGTTCCATTCCCTTGACCGTGCCGGGCACACCAACAGCAAAGTGTGTGTACAGGGACTTGTTGTTGATGACCTGACCCTTGTCATCCAGATACATGTCGCGGCCTGCCTTGGCCGGCGCCATTTCACGAAAATCCAGGGCAATGGTTTTGCCGGACTTGGCATCATGCACCATCATGAAACCGCCACCGCCCAGGTTACCCGCGTTGGGCAATGCCACGGCCAGCGCAAAGCCGACGGCCACGGCGGCATCAACGGCGTTGCCGCCTTTTTTGAGAATTTCCAGACCAATATCCGACGCCAGTCGCTGCTCGGATGCCACCATGCCGTTTTTGGCAATGACCGGATGGAAAATATCCATGTCATAGTCATATTTGATGGTCGGTGGCGCCGGCAGATTGACTGTACGTGCTGCGGCAGGCTGCTCCTGGCCGATCGCGGTGCCCGCGCCCAGCGCCAGGGACAGGCTGATGAAGATCGCCGACAATGAAAGCCGACCCGGTTTCGTATTGAACAACATGTCTGTGCTCCTCTGTTCTTGAGTATCTATCCTGTACAGCCGGTCAAACCCGTCTTGCACGGGCTGTGCGACACATGAATGAACCCGATTGTAAAATCATCCCGCACAAATTGATAGATGGGAATACCGCTGTTTAACCGCTACTTACAATCTGCCGGCCTTGCCTCTGCAAAAAGGCCATCTTAGCCGTCAAATCCTTTTTTGACCTGCTCCAGATGGCGGCGATCGCGTTTGGTGGGCCGTCCCTGGATAATGCTGAGTGCCGGTTCGCTGGCCAGGCGCCGGTTTTCCTGCGCGGCTTCACGGGCCACGCGACTTTCTTCGGTTTCTTCGTATAGCGTACGGGCAACCGGCGCCGGTCCGCGGACTGCGGACAGCGCCAGCACCTGGATAATCGTGGTGGTCTGATCGCGCCTGACCGATACCCGATCGCCCACGGCGACTTCGCGCGCGGGCTTGGCCGGCTGGTCATTGACAAGCACCCTGCCCTTGCCGATTTCCGTGGCTGCGAGCGAGCGCGTTTTATAAAAACGCGCCGCCCAGAGCCATTTATCAATTCGTAGTTTGTCCATAAGAATGATCTTTATGCGATTGCCGATCCCAATCTGGATATGATTGCCGATCCATTGTAGTCGTATTTTCCGGCCACTGCGCCTACGCAGGTCGTACCGCGATGGTACCGGGCCGCAAGTGGTGCACCGGGCATGCAATTGCGTGTACACTCTTTGCCGACATCCACCTTATTTCCGCATTCATCATGAAACGATTCTTTCAAGCTCTGTGTGCCTGCCTCGCGCTCCTTGCCATCACTCATCCGGTTACCGCAAGTGCCGACGAAATCGGCTGCGTCAGCACGACCTGGCGTATCGTAAACAATGACAAGGTCTGCGTACAGTCTTTTCAGGACCCGCAAATAGAAGGCGTCACCTGCCATCTGTCATACGCCAAGACCGGCGGTGTATCGGGCGCATTGGGACTAGCTGAAAACCCTTCGCGCTTTGCGCTGTCCTGCCGCCAGGTCGGACCCTTGAAGGCGGCAAAGCCGGTACGCAAAGTCCAGGAGGACGTTTTTACGCAGCGCATGAGTTTTCTTTTCAAGGGTCTGAATGTATCCCGTCTGGTCGATACGGCCAACAATTCGCTGATTTATCTTGTGGTCAGTGAAAAACTCATTGACGGTTCTCCGTACAACAGCATTTCGGTCGTGCCGCTTATGCCCTGGGGCGATGTCGAACCCGCCATCACGTTTAAATAAAGCCTTGCGCGTGCAACTGAATGCATCGCTGAACCCCATGATTGTTGATGTGTTATCTACGCTGGATCTGGCACGTCCGTGGTGGGACCCGCTAAAAAACTGGCTCCCGGGTGGGGAGCGCTGGCAGCAGGCGCTGCCGATGTCCGCTTGCGGCCTGGATGCCTCTGCGACAACGGTAGCCGATCTGCTGAACGCGCTGGCCCCGGCCGCGTGTCCTGTCCGTTTTGTTCCTCAATCGGCCTTGCCTGCCGGGGTGGCCTATGAACAGTTTATCGGCCAGACCGGCTTGTGCCCCACCCGTGACAACGAACACGATTTTTTCAACGGCCTGTGCTGGTTTCGGTTTCCTGAAGTCAAGTCGGTATTCAATCGCATCCAGTCGCAACAGATTGCGCGCCAGGGCGTGGGTCAGCGCCGGGGAATAATTCGGGATACGATTACGCTGCTGGATGAGGGCGGCCTGTTTCTGCTCGCACCACCGCCCTTGTGGGAGGCGATTGCCGAACGAGACTGGCAACGCGCTTTCGTTCACGAGCGAACCTTGTGGGCCCAGGCACACGTCGCCCCCATCGGTCACGCCCTGCTGGAAAAATGCGCCAGGCCGTACAAGGCGTTGACCGCCAATGTGATACGCGTCCCCGAGGGTACTGGTGCCGACGAAGTGGATCATGTCATGGCACAAGTGCTGGCGGACATGTTGTCACCGGGCCAGTTGCAGGCCAAGCCGCATTGCCCCTTGCCGGTCATGGGTATTCCAGGCTGGGACCCCGCCAACGAAGATCCGGTTTTTTATGAAGACGCCCGGGTGTTCAGCCCGCCCCGCCGCTAAGAGAGTGGCAGGATTGCTTCCCATTTGTCTATCTTATGATACGGCCGGGCCGGTACCACGACGACCGCAGCGGGTGTCGCGACTGGTATGCGCAGTCGCACAGACATGCTGTGATCAGGCAAACAGACCAAACTGCTGAATCGCCTTGAACAACATGAATGCAGCCAGTACGAACAGCAAACCGGCAAACACCTTGCGCAGTTTATCCACTGGCAGCGTGTGCGCCATACGCGCACCGAAGGGCGCCATCAACACGCTCATGACGACCAGCAGTATCAGCGCAGGCCAGTAAATGTATCCCAGCATTCCGTCGTGCACACCCACTTCCCGGATTCCGGACAGGATGTAACCCACGCTATTGGACAATGCAATGGGAAAACCCAGTGCTGCAGACGTGGCCACCGCATTGCGCAAGGGCACATTGCACCAGACCATGAACGGCACCGACAGAAAACCACCACCCGCACCCACCAGGCCGGAAATAAACCCGATTCCTGTTCCCGCCGCGGTCCGCCCGACCATGCCGGGCAGTTGCCGGGACGGCTTGGGTTTTTTGTTGCGCAACATATTAAAACCGGAGTAACCGACAAACAGCGCAAAAAAGAGCGACAGGGCTGCGCCATGCAAATAGGCGAAAACCGCACCACCGGATAACAGCCCCCCCAGCAAAATGCCCGGCGCCAGGGTAAAGACCACCGACCAGAGCACGGCGCCCTGGCGATGATGGGCGCGCATGCTGGACAAAGAAGTGAAAAGAATCATGCCCATGCTGGTGGCAATGGCCGAATGCACAGCAAGATCGGGGGACATGAGGGTTGCGCCAAACAGCAAGGTGAGAAACGGCACCAGCACCATTCCACCACCCACGCCAAGCAGGCCGGCCATAAAGCCACCGAAAGCGCCCAGGCAGAGCAAGGCGATAATCGTCAGTACACCCACGGGCATTCTCCAGTCTGGCGCAGCAACTCACAGATGAGGGCAACCGTAACGACGCCAGTCAGGACGGGTGGCTGAGCCAGGGCACGATCCCCCGGCATTACTTCAGGTTTCCGGACAGGAACTGTTGCAGGCGCGGACTGCGTGTGTTGCCAAATACCTCTTGAGGCGGTCCTTCCTCTTCCACTGTGCCCTGATGCAGGAACATGACATGGCTGGCCAGATTGCGGGCAAAGCCCATTTCGTGGGTAACCACGATCATGGTGCGCCCCTCTTCGGCCAGTTTTTGCATGACGCGCAAGACTTCACCCACCAGTTCGGGATCGAGTGCCGAGGTGGGCTCATCGAACAGCATGACTTCGGGCTCCATGGCCAGCGCCCGGGCAATGGCCACGCGCTGCTGCTGTCCGCCAGACATTTGGGACGGGTACTGGCTCTCTACGGCGGCAGGCAATCCGACCTTGTTCAGGTACTGGCGTGCGCGTTCAATGGCTTCTGCCTTCGGCACACCCAGCACATGAATTGGCGCCTCGATAATGTTTTCCAGTGCGGTCATGTGCGCCCACAAGTTAAAGTGCTGAAACACCATGGCCAGCTTGGTGCGAAAGACCTGCAGGCGCTTTTCGTCGGACACGCGCAGGCGTCCCTTGGCATCCTTGGCGACGGTCAGTGTTTCGCCGTCGAGGGAAACGGTGCCGCTATTGGGTTGCTCCAGGAAATTGATGCAACGCAAAAACGTGCTCTTCCCGGACCCGCTGGAGCCGATCATGGCGATCACGTCGCCCGCCTTGGCCTGCAGCGATACACCCTTCAATACTTCGTTTTGTCCATAAGACTTATGGATGCCCTGAACATCAAGTTTAAACATAACAATCCTAGTGTTGGCTGTGGCCCAAAAAGCCCAGCGTTCTTTTCTCAAGCCTGCGGAACAGCGCAACGAGAATAAATGAAACGCCCATATACAAAATGGCGGCAGCGCCATAGGAGGCAAACGTCAGATAAGTGGCGGCGTTGGCATCGCGCGCGACCTTCAGAATATCCGGCACTGTCGCGGTAAAGGCCAGCGACGTGGCATGCAACATCAGAATGACTTCGTTGCTGTAGGCCGGTAACGCACGCCGCAACGCAGAAGGCAGAATAATACGTGTATACATTTTATACCGGCTCATGCCAAATGCGCGCGCGGCATCCAGTTCACCGTGTGCCGTATTTTTAATGAATCCGGCGAATATTTCCGTGGTGTAGGCCAGCGTATTGAGCATTAACGCAAGCACGAGGCAGTTGTAGCCACTCATGAAGAAGGTCTGCAGCGCCGGCGTCTCGCGCACGAACTCAAGACCGATCACTCCGCTATAGATCAGTAAAATCTGCACATACAGCGGTGTGCCCCGGAATATATAACTGAAAAACCAGATGGGCCACGCAAGCAAACGGTTTTTGGAGACCCGGCCCACGGACAGGGGAATGGCCAGCACCAACCCCAGGACCAGCGCCAGCACCAGCACCCAAAGGGTGACGGCCAGACCTGAAAATTCAGTCCCGTCCCAGAACAGCAGCGGTTTCCAATAGTCGTTCAGGATGGTCAGAAAATTGTTGAACGATTCGATCACAATTGGGCCTCCCGTACACCCACAGCATACTTGCGTTGCAGCAGCGAGAGGACAATATTGGACACCGTGGTCAGCACAAGATAAATGAACCCCGCCACGCAAATGAACAGAAACATGGACGAAGTGGCACGACCTGCGCTTTGGGTCACCTGCACCAGATCGGTCAGACCGATAATGGAGACCAAGGCGGTCGCCTTGAGCACCACCTGCCAGTTATTGCCAATACCGGGCAACGCAAAACGCATCATTTGCGGAAAGAGCACGCGCCGGAACACCTGACCGCGGCGCATGCCATAGGCGCGCGCCGCTTCCAGCTGGCCACGCGGGACCGAGATGAATGCGCCCCGGAAAGTCTCGGCAAAATAGGCACCGTAGATAAAACCGATAGTCAGTACACCCGCATAAAACGGTTCGATCTCGATGACCTGCATGCCCAGCATATCGGTCAGTTCGTTCAGGCCCATCTGGATACTGAAGAAGATCAGCAACATCAGCACCAGATCGGGCACGCCTCGTATGAGTGTTGTATAAACCTGGGCGATACCACGCAGCAGGCCGTTGCCGGACAGCTTGGCGCTGGCGCCGATCAGGCCCAGCACAAACGCCACCAGCAACGACAGTAAAGACAGCTTGATGGTTTCCCAGGTTCCACTCAAAATCTGGGCGCCATAACCATGCAAAAACATCTTTATTGCTTCACGTTTTTAAGATCGATTTCACCCGGCTTGAAATACTTTTCTGCGATTTTTGTTACCGTGCCGTCCTGTTGCAGCTGGGCCAGCGCCGAGTCGACAGCCTGCTTCAGTTTATCGTCGGATTTACGCAAGCCAATGGCAATTTCGCCGGTCAGCGCTTCATCATCGGTAATGGCATCACCCAGGAAAGCAAAATTGCTGCCCTCGGGCTTGCTCAGAAAACCGCTCTGGCCGTTAGGCTTTTCAATAATGGCAGCATCCAGGCGACCCGCAGTCAGGTCGGCAAACGTTTGATTCTGGTCCTGATAGGACACGATCTGTACGCCCTTGCTACCCCATTTCTGCTTGGCATAGGTTTCCTGCGTACTTCCCTGCAAGGCGCCGACCCGTTTGCCCTTGAGCGCTTCGGCTGTCGGCAGCAGGCCGCTGTCCTTGCGTGCCATCAGTTGAGTGGGAATGCCGTAGATCGGCTGGCTGAAAGCCAATACTTTCTTACGCTGCGGCGTAATCTGCATGCTGGAATGGATTAACTGAATTTTGCGGGCGGCCAGCGCCGGAATCAGACTGTCGAAGGACTGTTCGACCCAGACGCATTTGGTCTGCAGCTTCTTGCAGATTTCGGTCATGACATCCGCGTCAAAACCCACAATTTCGCCCTGGGCATTTTTGTACTCAAAGGGCGCATACCCCGGTTCAATGCCAATTTTGAGTTCTTTCCAGTCGCTGGCAGACGCAGTTGCGCCCAACCCGGCAGACACACTCAGCGTCACGGCGAGCAGCCAATTTTTCATGTTCATGGTACTTTTACTTCCTGAAATTTCGTCAAACATCGGAAACGCACCGGCGCGAGCCGCCGACCGGCGGCAGAACGTGCCCGGGTTTCCTTAACCCGAGATAGTACTAATTTGTAAAGTTCCTGACCACTAGGGATCACCTGTAGTAAGACTTTTACCAATCGGACTTTCCCAGGGAACCCACCAGACCGAATATGGACGACATACCAATATTCTTTATAATGGCTGTTTTTGACCTTCGGTCCTTGCGGGATTCACCCTATGATTACACCTTTTCCCAAACCCCTTGCGCCCATTCAGCTGGAAGGCCATGGCATCGTGCTGCAACCCATGCGCCTTGCCCATGCAGAAGGTCTGCGCAACGCGGCGGCAGACGGCGAACTCTGGAATCTGACGTTTACCTCGGTTCCCGAGCCGGGTCAGGAAACCGCCTATATCGAAGCCGCCCTGAAGGGGCAGAAAGACGGCCATATGCTGCCGTTCGTGGTGCTCGACGCCAAATCCCGCAAGATCATAGGCACGACACGATATCACGATATCGTTCCGGATATTGCCCGACTGGAAATTGGTTACACTTGGTACGCGCAATCCTGGCAGCGTACGCATGTCAATACGGTGTGCAAATATCTCATGCTGTATTACGCCTTCGAGTCACTTGCCGCCAATGTCGTGGGCTGGCGCACCGACAACCTGAACCAGCGTTCGCAAAAAGCCATTGAACGGCTGGGCGCGAAAAAAGACGGCGTCTTGCGGGGCCATGCCCTGCGGCGCGACGGCACGGTGCGCGACACCCATATGTACAGTGTCACGCGGGACGAATGGCCTCAGATCAAGCAGCAACTCAAGGAAAAACTGGCCAGATAAGGTCCTGCGCCTCGCCCGCCGGCGGCCTGCCGCAGACCTGTTTTTGTCTCACATCCCTGTCCATTGCTGTTTTCATGACCTCCTTATTACTGTCCCTGCTTCCGATTGCCGCATGGCTGCTTGCGGGCTATCTTATCGGCCTGTTGCTTTCGCCGCGTACGGTGAACGTGCTGTCCCGCGCCATTACGCCGTTTGTCTGGATTATGCTGTTTGCCATCGGCTACCGTTTCGGACTGCAACTATCGGTTATGCAACAGGTGCTGCTTATCCTGAAAACCGCCGCGCTCTACTCGCTGGGAATCACCCTGTTCTGCTCCGTGGTGCTCATGGCCCTGTTCCGCGCCGGACGCAAGACGCAGGTCGCCCAGAGCGACCTGGGTATTGTGCACGTTATCCGGGAATGCGGCATCGCCCTGGCCTTCCTGCTCGTCGGTCTTGGTCTGGCCGTATTGATGACCCGCTGGACGCTTTCATTGCCAATCCCGGGAACCGAGTTTTTTCTCTACGTATTGTTATTCCTGATCGGCGCGGATCTGGCCCATACACCGTTGCAGCGCAGTGCGATTCGACCCGCCATGTTTACGTTGCCCGTTGTGGTCATGATTGCCTCGCTGCTCGGTGGTGCGTTTATTGCCTGGGCAACCGGCGCCGATATCCGGCACGGCCTGTTGCTGGCCAGCGGGTTTGGCTGGTTCTCGCTCTCGGGGGTACTGGTCACCGCCAGACTGGGCGAATTCTACGGCGCAACCGCCCTGCTCACCGACCTTTTCCGGGAATTGCTGTCTATTGTGGTTCTGTTCTTCGCCGGCGCACGCTATCCGATGTCCGGCATTGGCGCCGCAGGCGCCACTGCCATGGACACAACTCTGCCCATCGTTCGTAAAACGACAGGTAGCTCCTTTCTGGTCACGGCTGTGTTTTCAGGGGTTGTGCTAAGCTTGGTGGCCCCTTTTCTGCTGAGCTACATCCTTTCCTTATTTGATTGAATATGCTATAATTGTTGTTAAATTACATTTAATATATATTAAATTTAGTTTAATTTCATCTAATTGTCATTAATTCCATTTTTTAAAATAAATTTGACACCGTGCGTCACCGACGACCGCAAGAGATATAGTATCGACGTTGTTTTTTATTTTAACTATCAATAATATAAAAATAATAAATTTTACTAATTAAAATCCATTGCGTACAATGGATACATCTGATGAACAAAGGCGATGTGACCAGTCAGATTTGGACAATCGCTGATGTCATTGACTGTTTTGTTTCACTAACATAAGGAACCCATCTATGTTGCAGAATAAAGAAGGCCAACGCGTCCCATCCGTTACATTTCCTGTCCGCTCAGGCGACGCATGGGAAAAAGTAACCACTGATGATCTTTTCAAAGGCAAGACGGTTGTCGTCTTTTCACTGCCTGGCGCATTCACGCCAACCTGCTCCTCTACCCACCTGCCACGTTACAACGAACTGGCCAAAGCGTTCAAGGAACGCGGGGTTGACGAGATTGTCTGCGTTTCCGTAAACGATACCTTCGTCATGAATGAATGGAAATCCCAACAGGAAGCCGACAATATCACTGTTATTCCTGACGGCAACTGCGAATTTACCGAAGGCATGGGCATGCTGGTCGACAAAAACGACCTGGGCTTTGGCAAACGTTCATGGCGTTACTCCATGCTCGTCAAAGACGGCGTGGTCGAAAAAATGTTTATCGAACCTGAAAAAGAAGGCGATCCGTTTGAAGTGTCTGATGCCGACACCATGATCCGCTATATCGATAAAGACTATCAGGACAAGCCTTCCATCGTCATGTTCAGCAAGCCTGGTTGCGGCTACTGCGCCAAAGCCAAAGCACTGCTGACGGAAAAAGACCTGCCATACGAAGAAGTCGTTCTGGGCAAGGATGCCAGCACCGTGGCCATCCGCGCGATTACCGGTAAAACCAGCACACCGCAAATTTTCATCGGTGGCCAGTATATTGGTGGCAGCGACGAGCTGGCAGCACACTTCGCTGGTAAGTAATCCGCGCAACGTCATCGCGGCAGCGATCGGACAGCCCGGCTTTCAGCGGTAAACTGTCCAGATCGCGGCACCTGCCGGATCCGTTCCGGCAAGCAGGCCAGAAGCGTGCACAGTCGCGCTCACTGCATTGCAATGACCCCCGCCGAATCGACGGCAGCAGGCTCACGCTCGTGATGCCGCTGCTTTTTTTTTCGCCCGCACGCCGGTAGAATCAGAACTGCTTGCGCGTCAGAAACCTCCAACATCAGGAATCGAATATGAAGTCAATCAACGCCGATGTCGTCATTCTTGGCGGTGGCACCGCTGGCATGAGCGCCTTTCGCGCCGCCCGCAAGGCCACTGAAAATGTCTATCTGGTAGAAGATCACATGTTTGGCACCACGTGCGCCCGCGTCGGATGTATGCCTTCGAAGCTGCTGATCGCGGCCGCCGATGCCGCCCATCATGTGCGTGAAGCCGACCAGTTCGGCATCCATCCGGACGGCGCCCTGCGCATCGAAGGCCACGAAGTCATGAAACGCGTCCGCGAAGAGCGCGACCGCTTTGTCGGATTTGTGCTGGAAGACGTCGAAGCCTTTCCGGCGGATCGACGTATCCTGGGCCGGGCGCGCTTCAGGAACGAACACGTTATTGTTGTAGACGAGCATACCGAGATTACCGCCCAGCGCATCGTGATCGCCACCGGCTCGCGTCCCTTCGTGGTACCAGCCTGGCAATCCCTGGGGGATCGCCTGATCATCAACGACAATGTCTTCGACTGGGAAACATTGCCGGCCAGCGTCGCCGTATTCGGCGCCGGTGTGATCGGATTGGAAATCGGACAGGCACTGCACCGCCTGGGCGTTGAGGTTCACATTTTCGGGAAGGACAATGCATTGGGCGGTATTACTGACCCGGTCATCCTGGAAAAGGCACTGGAAATTTTCAACAGTGAAATGAAGCTGCATCTGGATGCCGATACCAGTGTCAGTCTGCTTGAAAGCGGTAAAGGTGTCAAAGTCGACTATACCGAAGACGGCAAAAGCGGCTCGGTGACAGTAGATTATCTGCTTGCCGCCACGGGTCGCAAACCAAACGTCGATAATCTTGGCCTGGATACGTTTGACATTGAGCTGGATGAACGCGGCGTTCCCAAGGCGGATCGCTACACCATGCAAACCAGTGCGGAACACATTTTTATTGCCGGAGACGCCTCCAATCAATTGCCGTTGCTGCACGAAGCTTCTGACCAGGGCATGATTGCAGGCACCAACGCCGGCCACTTTCCTGCGATTTCAGAAGGTCTGCGCCGCTCGCAACTGAGTGTTGTCTTCAGTGATCCACAGATCGCCAGCATCGGCATGCGCTTTAAGGAAATCAGCAATACCTATGACAATTGTGGTTGCTATGCGGTGGGTGAAGTATCCTTCCGCAATCAGGGTCGCAGTCGCGTCATGGGCATTAACAAGGGGCATCTGCGCATCTATGCCGAACATGGCAGCGGCCGCCTGCTGGGTGCAGAAATGGTCGGTCCGGCAGCCGAACACCTGGCGCATCTGCTGGCATGGGCCCATCAGCAGAAGATGACCATTGCGCAAATGCTGGACATGCCGTTTTATCATCCGGTGATTGAAGAAGGCGTACGTACTGCACTGCGCGACCTGAGCGCGCAATTGCGCCTGGCCGAAGATCTGGCAGGAGAATGCGCGGAGTGTCCGGGACAATAAGGACCGGCGCTACAAATCCAGTCCCCAGGCATGGGCGATCTGCACCTGTACGATCTGTCCATGGTCCAGCAAACGGCTGTGGTAAAACGTCAGTGGCTGACCATCGGCCAGGTCGGCGATATACTGGTACCGCTCTCCCTGATAGACCCGATGGCGCACCGTGACCCGGGCGCCCTCGGCCACGACAGTAACGTCCTCGGGACGTACCAGCATCGCGCCCCGGTGCATGGCACCGGCGTTGGACAGAAGGTTGCCAATGTCATCGGCGCGCAGATGCTTGCCATGCACATGACTGGGTACGTCCAGCACCGATCCCTTGCCGATAAACGTGGCCACCCAGCGCGAAGCCGGACGCCGATACAGATTTTCCGGCGTATCCCATTGCTCAAGTCTGCCATGATTCATGACCGCAATCCGGTCCGCCATGGCCATGGCTTCAGCCTGATCGTGCGTCACATAAATGAACGTGGCGCCAGTGCGGTCATGAAATTGCCTGAAGGTCGCTTCCATTGACGCGCGCAGATGCACGTCCAGATTCGCCAGAGGTTCGTCCAGCAGAACGACCTCCGGATGGGACACCAGACAGCGGGCCAGCGCCGCGCGCTGACGCTGCCCTCCGCTCAGGGCCTGAGGATAACGATCTGCCAGATGCCCCAGATTGACCGTTTCCAGTGCCGCAAATACCTGATCACGATAAGCCTGACCCCTGACGCCTTTGAGCGACAAGGTATAACCTGCATTGTCCAGCACCGTTTTATGTGGCCACAATGCGTACGACTGAAAAACCATACTCATATTGCGCCGCTCCGGCTCGGTATGATGCTCGGGGGAAGCGAGCAAGATGTCGTTCAACAGAATGCGACCAGTGTCCAGTTGCTCGAAACCGGCGATCATTCTTAACGTCGTTGTCTTGCCGCAGCCGCTGGGCCCAAGCAGGGCCACAAATTGCCCTTTCTCGATAGCCAGGCTGATCTCGTCCACAACGGCATGGTCGCCATAATGCTTGCTGATATTGTCCAGGGTCAGTTGCGCCATGGAATCACTCCTTGCGGAAGACGCTTGCCCAGCGCGCTCAGGCAAAGCATCAGAACCAGCACCATCAGTACGATCAGCACCGCGACAGCCGAGGCCAGAACGGTCTCGCCTCCGTCATCCAGATTGAAAACCAGCACACCCAGCGTCTCATTTCCCGCGCTCCATAGGAGCGCCGATACGGTCAGCTCATTGATCGCAATCAGAAAAACCAGCAACATACCGGCAAATGCCGCAGGGGCCAGCAGTGGAAATACGATATCACGCAACCGTCGCAACGGCCCGGCGCCACACAGTTGCGCCGCTTCTTCCAGCGCAGGGTCCAGTTGCAGCATGCTGCTTTGTATCGGCTTGAGACACACTGTCATAAAGCGGGACAGATAGGCAAACAGAATCAAGCCCAGCGAGCCGTACAACGTGACGTGGATAAGCGGCAAGGGGCGGGCAAACAGCAGAATGCACGCCACAGCCAATACCACGCCGGGAATGGCGTACGGGACGTCGATGATGCCCTGCAGTACCGTATTGACGCGTGACGGAAAACGCACGAACAGATAACCCATCGGCAGACAGAGACAGGCCAGGATCAGCGCAGCGCTCGCAGCCAGAAGCGTACTGTTGGAAAATGCCCGAAACGTCACGCTCTGATGGAAGATAATCTGTTCATAGGCATTCAGGCTGGCGGTCTCCAGCGTTAGGGGAACCCCCATGGCCGCGACCAGCGAACTGGACACTAATGCAATCAACGGTACCACCACAATGACAAGCACCAGCAGAAGCAAGGCCAGCTCGGCCTTCCAGCGTGCCGGGCCCAGCGAGAATGCCAGCGGTCGCCCGGGCATGCCGGTCAGCGGCATGTTTGCGGAGAACCGCTGCTGGGCAATCACGCCGACCAGCGCTACCACGCCGATCATGACAGACAGGCTGGATACATCAGCCAGCATATCCGGTCCGAAATCGGCCATTTTCTGATAAATAAGGGTCGGTAGGACATAGTAAGAGACTGGAATCCCCAGCATGGCAGGGATGCCGAAATTGCCCAATGCCGAGACAAATGCAATGGCCGCACCGGCCAGCAGACCATTGCGACAGAGCGGCAAAATCATGTCGCGCACCACATCGCGTTGGGAAGCGCCAGCCAGGCGAGCCGCTTCGATCAGCTCCTTGGGCAGGGCCATCAGACTGCTGCGCAAGGCCAGATAGACCAGCGGCGCATGCTGAATGCCCATCAGCAGCGAAATGCCCCACCATGATCGCAGATGCTGCGGGCTGCCCAGCGCAGGTGCCAGGTCAAGCATCTGCAGCAAGGCACTGCCCGGGCCGCTTAGTTGCAGCCAGCTTAAGGCAGTGACCTGTGGCGGAATCATCATCGGCAACATGATCATAAAGACCCAGAAACCTTTGGCGCGGATATCCGTCAACGTGACCAGCAATGCCAAAATCGTGCCCAGCAGAACCGAAAGCAGGGTCGCCAGACCCGAGGTCAACAGGCTGTTGCCGGTCGCCCGCCAGGTTGACGGATTGCTCAGCATGGACCACATCGCGCCCTGATCGCCCGCGGGCAAGTCCATCAGCGCCAACAGGAGCAGACGAGCCGGCGGAAGCACGGCCAGCACCAGCACCAGGCACAACAGCACTGGTGTGATGGCTGATGCCGGAGTCCTGCCGAAGGAGTGCAGAAAAGAAGAGGATGTTGCCATAATAAAATTCAGAGCGTCAGCCTGATGACGGCCACTCATCTGAATGTTTGTCGCGTGGTTATTGCGTGATCATAAATAGAGCCCGCCGGGATAAATAGCCCGGGATACGGGCGCCTGCCGGAAAGCGGAAAAACCGACAGGTCTGATATCGCATGCCGGGTCTGGATTGGCAACCCTTTGCCGAACCAGACCGGAATGCGATCAGCCGCCAAATATCTGGCTGAATTTTTCCTTGTCGGCATTGGCGTTCTGCAACGCTTTGGCCGCATCAAACGGCAACAGCTTAATTTGATCACGTTCCGGGAAACCGGCGGGGGTTTTCATCCCATTGCGCCCAGGAATATAGCCCTGCTTCAGAACCAGTTCCTGGCCCTGCTGAGAAAGCACAAAATCGACGAATTTTTTTGCCGCGGCAGGGTTTTTGGCCGATTTCATAATCGCCACCGGTTCGGTCACAAGACTGACCCCTTCTTTGGGGAAGACAAATTCTATTGGTGCACCCTTGGCCTTTTCACGAATGGCCATATAGTCGACCAGAATACCGTAAGGCTTGCCGCCGGAAGCGATATCGGTCAGCACCCCGCCGTTACCCTTTTGCGATGCGACGGCGCCCGCTTTCAGCGCCTCATAGTATTTCCATCCGAACTCCGGATTGGTGGTCAGGGCCGACAGATGAATCATGGCGGCACCGGAGTACAGCGGACTGGGCATGGAGACCTGGTTTTTATATTCAGGCCGCACCAGATCGTGCCACGATGCGGGTTTTTGCGCCGCACGGGTATTGTATGCAATGCCCGAGGTGATCAGCTTCGTGCCATGATAATAGCCATCCTTGTCATACAGGGCCGGATCATACTGATCTCGTTCTGCGGATGGAGAGGCTAAAAGAAGATTTTCTTTTTTTAATTGTTCCAGCGTCACACTGTCGGCAATCAGCAACACATCGGGCTTGGCGACACCCGCGTTCAACTCGGCGCGCAACTTGGTCATTAGCTTGGTGGTGCCATCCCGGACCCATTGCACTTTGGTGTCCGGATTGGCTTTCTGGAATGCATCAACGGTCATTTGCGCGTCAGTTGCCGGCTGGCTGGTATACAGAACCAGCGTATCGGCAGCCGCCGCACCCGAAAATGCCAGCAGCGCGGCTGCAATGGAATGGATTGCGACCTTCATTCGAACCTCATATATGTGTCGGGAACAATTGGACGATGTTAAAAACTTTATATTTCATGATTGTGACATACTCGCCTGGCCTGTGCGAAAACCAAAGGACATAAAGGCCGTTACCTGGCTTGCGACCCAAATGCGGATCACCGGCCATGCGTTTTCAGTTTACAGGCTGCACATTAATCCATAAGATGGAGCCTGTTTTCCTGCGCGACGATCACTCCGCCCACTGTCAGATTCAACAGGCCCAGTCATGCAACGCCCCCCTCCCGCCAGCCCGCAACGGCGCATTCGTTTGATCCAGGCCCTCGGCTTTGCATTGGGCGTCGCATCAGGGAAATTGCATGCGAACACTGATCCCGCAAGCGCCTCGGGGTCTGGCGACACGGCAGCGTCCTCATCTCCTTCTACACCCCCCGCTTCTACGCCAGCGACCGCGTCACCTGCGACGCAGCAACCGCCACCCCCTCCGGTCGCTCCCCAGCCGCTGCCCGCCGAGCTGTCCTGGAAGCAGGCTGACTGTCTGATTGTGCATAACCCGCACGCCATTGAAACACGCCGGGAGGTGCTGGGTAGACAGGTCATCACGCCGACACGCTGCCTGTTTGTTCGCGACAATGCCCTGCCTCCGGCCGAACGCCTGCTGGCGCAGGGTCCGGAATGGGCGGTCTCGTTTTCCGGCGTGGGTCAACCCGATGCGTATACCCTGGCCGAACTGCAGGCCATGCCGACCCGAACCGTCGCTGCCGTATTGCAGTGCGCGGAGAATGGGCGCGGGCTGCAGGCGCAACCGGCCGTGGGCACCCCGTGGCAGACAGGCGGCGCAGGCTGCGTGATCTGGACGGGGGTCCCCCTGGCCACCGTCGTACATGAACTGGGCGGTGTGAACGCGGATAGTCGCTTTCTGACCGCCATGGGCGCCGACAGCCTGCCCGACGGCATTCCGTCGGACTTCACCCGGGTGGAACGTTCTGTTCCGCTCTCGGCACTGACGCATGCGCTATTGGCCTGGCAGCTCAACGGCGAACCGCTTGCCGTGGCCCATGGCGGACCGCTGCGTCTGGTGCTCCCTGGTTACGCCAGCATCAATTACATCAAATACGTCAAGCGCATCGCCTTTACCCGGGACGAATCCAGCGCCCATATCCAGACTGCTGACTTTCGCGTCCCCTTGCGCCCGGGCGCGACGGATTTGACGATTCCCGCCTGGCGTCTGCCCGTCAAGTCCTGGATCACCTCGCCCACAGGGTCGGATATCCAGATCAAAGCCGGATCGGTCCGGGTGCAAGGCGTTGCCATGGGCGGCTCGTCCGCCGTGACCCGGATCGAAGTCAGCGCAGATGGTGGCCGGCACTGGCAGGCGGCAGCCTTGACCGGCGCCGATTTCGGTCCGTTTGCCTGGCGTCTGTTCGAGATCACGTTGACATTACCTGCCGGTCACGTCGAACTGGCTTGCCGCGCGACCAATGCAGCGGGGCAGCAGCAGCCCGAGCTCACGACCGATAACACCGGGTATTTTGTCAACGGCTGGCGCGAGCATCGGATCGCTCTGACCATCACTTCTGCCGGTTAAGTCGCGCAAGGCGCTTGCAGGGCATGGTCACGCTGGCGCATAATCAATGCTTTCGTCTTTCACTGTTCATGGGATCCCATGCCGTTGCGCCATTGGCTCGCTGCCTTGCTTGTTGTTCTGTTATGGGGACTCAATTTTGTCGTCATCAAGTTTGGCGTTGATGCCTTTCCCCCGTTATTGCTGGGCGCTCTGCGTTTTGCCCTCGTAGCCTTCCCCGCCATTCTGTTTATCCCGCGGCCGGTCATCCCACTCAAATTGCTGCTGTTATTCGGCCTGACGCTGTGCTTTGGACAATTTGCGTTTCTGTTCAGTGCCATTGCGCTGGGCATGCCGGCGGGCCTGGCGTCGCTGGTTTTGCAATCGCAAGCCTTCTTTTCTGTTCTGATCGCGGCACTGCTGTTAAATGAAAAGGTTCGGGTGCACAGTATCATCGCCATGATTGTCGCAGCACTGGGACTGGGCATTATTGAAATGGGGGCCGATATAGCGCAACCTGTTCCCCTGTTTGCTTTCATGCTGACTCTGTGCGCAGCTTTCAGCTGGGGTTGTGGCAATATTGTCATTAAAAAGGCCGGCCCGGCCGTCAACATGTTCAGCCTGCTCACCTGGGGTGCCGTGTTCCCGGCGTTCCTGTTTCTCTTGGCTTCCTGGCTGATCGAAGGACCGCAGTTGATCATGCACAGTGTCAGCAATCTGTCCTGGATGGGGGTGGGGTCGGTTATGTACCTGGCCTATGCGGCCTCCTTTATTGGGTATTATTTGTGGGGCAGACTGCTTGCGCAACATCCGGTCAGCCTGGTTACGCCCATGTCCTTGCTGATTCCCGTCATCGGGCTGCTCTCGGCCGAGCTGGTATTGCATGAAACGCTGTCCACGGTGCAATGGCTGGGCAGTGCGGTCGTGGTGATCGGACTGGGCATCAATATTTTCGGCGGCAAGCTGCTGCGATTCCTGCGCGTCACACCACCGAATACGCACCGCCGTATCAATCAAGCAACAGATCGACGCAGATAAACCACATCCTGACAATAATTGATTAAAAATGTCCGCCGATTCACAGAGCAAACCACTGTGCCCGGTATGCTTGAAAAACGGACTGCCGCAACACCTGTGCTGCGCGTTCCTTTTAATATATGGAAACATTTTGCATTTGTACGATAAAATGCCTTCCTATATGATCGGAAATGCTACAGCTGTCGGTCCATCCCTTCATTTTCAGGAGCACAAGAATATGTCAATTATCGTTACGATCGTGATTGGTTTTATTGTCGGCTTGATTGCCCGTGCGATTATGCCCGGCAGCCAGTCCATGGGTTTCATTCTCACCACTATCCTGGGTATTGTCGGTTCTATCGTGGCCACTTATCTGGGCCAGGCAATGGGATGGTATGCGCAAGGTGATGCTGCCGGCTGGATTGCCTCTGTGATCGGCGCCATTATCGTTCTTTTCATCTATGGCCTGATCGCCAAGCGCTCCTGATCGCGACATGTTATAAAGAATGCGTGCTCACCGAGCACGCATTTTTGTTTTATACGTCTTGTTTTCACTGCTTACGGGGGGCTCATGGCTCGCTACCATACGATTGACGCTAACACACTGGATACTGAGAAACCACCCGGTATGATCAGGAAAATCGCCCGTGTCGCCAAACGTGCGGGGCGCACCGTAGTCCAGAAAGCCCTGTTGCTGTTTTTTGCCGTGCGCAATCCGGCGACGCCTGCCTGGGCCCGCCGTGTGATTTATGGTGCATTGGCCTATCTGGTGCTGCCTCTGGACGCCATTCCCGACTTTATTCCTGCCGTTGGCTTTACCGATGACCTCAGTGTGATCGTGGCGGCCCTGGCGGCAGTGGCCTACTATATCACCCCCGACGTGAAGCAGCAGGCCGATGTAGCAGCCAATCGCTGGTTTAAACAATAGTCCTCGTCCTTGCACGCGCAATGGCCCGTCGTCAATTTTCATTCAAAGATTTCTGGCTGACTGAAGCCATTCGCCTGCGCGAAGACCACTGGGGGCCGCTGGACGACTCTGCTTTTATCCGGGAACTGCGCAGCGGCAATGATCTGCCGGAAGAAAAGATTGTCCGCCGGGCGCGCCTGATCGCCGAACGCGAAAATACCCGCCAACTGATCGACAAGTGGACCCATGGTGCACGACTGGCATTGCTTATTCTTGCCGTGCTTGCAGTCTTGGGCGGCGTTGGCACCGCCGCCAGCGTGCTGGGCGCCACCGACAGGCATATTAATGTGCTACTGGCTATTGTCGCCCTGCTGGGCGTACACAGCCTGACATTCCTGTTCTGGATTCTGTCGTTTTTTCTGTCTGCCAAGACATTCAGCTGGCTCGGCGAACTCTGGCTCTGGCTCAGTCGCAAAATCGCCCGTGGCCCCGAAGCTGCGCTGGCGCCGCAGTCCTTTGTGTCCCTGCTCTCTCAGAACAGCGCGCTCAAATGGACGCTGTCCTGCGTCAGCCACGGATTCTGGGTCCTGTTTTTTCTGGCCGCGCTGCTGTCCATGCTGGGACTGCTGGCGGCGCAGCGCTATACCTTCGGATGGGAAACCACCATTCTGTCGCCCGACGTCTTTGTGTCACTGACCCGAACGCTTGGCGTCCTGCCCGGCCTTCTGGGCTTTCCCATGCCCGATGCCGATATGGTTCGCCATAGCACGGCGGGCGCCACCCTCTCCGAAAATACCTATGCCATTTGGTCAGCCTGGTTATTGGGCGTGGTCTTTGTTTACGGCCTGCTGGTGCGTGCACTCAGCCTGATCCTGTGCCTGTGGCAATTGCGCGGCGCACTGCGGGGCCTGGCGCTGGATATCAACCTGCCGTCCTATAGCCGTCTGGTCACGCGACTGGTGCCGACCAGCGAAGGACTGGGCATTGACGCGCCGGCCGGGGACGACATCACAGCGCAGCGCCAGGACAATGCCACCCTTCCCTTTTCTTCCGATCCGGTTTATGTCGGCATCGAATTACCGCCCGGACCCGCCTGGCCTGTTTTTTCCGCCGCGCCGGATACGCAGGACGGTGGCATCCTGGAAACCCGCGAGCAGCGGCATGCCCTGCTGGACAAGCTGCACGCACATTCGGTTAAGGGCCTTCTGCTGGTGGTCGACGCCGCGCAAACGCCGGATCGCGGCACACTGCATCTGATTTCCGAACTCGCGTCGCTTGCCCGAGCCACGCATATTCTATTGTGGCAACACCCGGACCGCGGTTCCCGCCGGGCAACCTGGCAGACCCAGCTGGCCCAGGCCGGTTTTCTGCCAGACACCGTGCATAGCGATATCGATACGCTGCCGGACTGGATCGCGACGCCATGACTGCCGATACGACCGCCCTGCGCCTGGCCGTCGTTGGCCACACCAATACCGGCAAGACATCACTTCTACGAACACTGACGCACGATGCGGGCTTCGGCCAGATATCCGACGCCCCCGGCACGACCCGCCATGTAGAGGGCGCCCGGCTGCTGCTTAACGGCGTGGCCGCGGTGGAACTGTACGACACGCCGGGCCTCGAAGATGGCATTGGTCTGCTGGACTATATGGACCAGTTGCACGCACAAACGGGGAGCCGTCATGACGGGCCGGAAAGCATTGCCCGATTTCTGGATTCGCCGGAAAGCAAACGGCGTTTTGAACAGGAAGCCCGGGTACTGAGAAAACTCATGGCCTGTGATGCGGGCCTGTATGTCATTGATGTTCGCGATCCGGTGCTGGCCAAACACAAAGATGAGCTTGCCATCCTGGCGCGCTGTGGCAAACCGCTGGTGCCGGTGCTCAACTTCATCAACGATGACGACGCACGCAAGCAGGACTGGAAAGCCACGCTGGCCCGCCTGGGACTGCATGTGGTCATTGAGTTCGATACCGTGGCGCCGGCCATCGATGGTGAAGCCCAGCTTTACCAGAAGCTGGCGCTGGTACTTGATACCCATGCGAACACTTTGCAAGCCCTGTCCGACGACGTGGGCGTGCAGCGGGATCGCCGGCGCACTGCTGCTTTTGCACTGGTGGCCGATATGTTGATTGACGTCGCCGCGTTGCGCCTGAGCAGTCAGACCGATACCGAGAGCGTCAAACGCACAACACAGTTGCTGCAGGATAAAGTCCGGCAACGTGAGCAGACGGGCATCAAGGCCTTGCTTGAACACTACCGTTTCCGCTCCGGCGATTACCCCGGTCAACCGCTTCCGCTGCAGGGTGGGCGCTGGAATATGGATCTGTTCAATCCACAGGCATTACTGGATACGGGCATACAGGTCGGCAAAGGCTTTGCCGCGGGCGCCATGGCCGGCGCGGCGGTTGATGTGTTTACCGCCGGGCTGAGCCTGGGCACTGCAGCGCTGATCGGCGGTGTACTGGGCAGTGTCTGGCAGGGAACGGACAAACTGGGCAAGCGATTGTATGGCCGTTTGCAGGGTTACCATGAAATCACCGTAGAGGACGGGATTCTGCGCCTGCTGGCCATTCGCGCTCATCAGTTGATACGCGCGCTGGAGTTACGCGGCCATGCCGACATGGCGCCTGTCAAAGTATCGTCCGAGGCGGTTAAAGAGGAACTCAGGGATCAGCCCTTGCCGGAGCCCTTGCGAGATGCACGCAGTTATCCCGAATGGTCCAGGCTGGGCGGTAAATTTTCGCCGGGTTCCCGGCGCGATGCGGCGGTAAGCGAACTGGGCAAAATACTGGCCAACGCGGGAAGTTGACCCCCGTTTTTTTGACCGCCGTTTCTATTACAGCAGGACCGGGGCATCCGGCAGATGATTCTGCCCGTCATCAGGCCCGGCACCGGATCCGCAGGTATTCTGCAGCATCTCTTCGATGGTCTCAATGGCCTGCAGCAGCCCCTGTTCATATTCTCTGGCCGCAAAACGCGACTGCAAAAGGGAACATATTTCCTCCCACTTTGCCGCTTCAACCTGAATGCCGCGATCGGCGATGATCTCGAATTTGTGTTTATTCAGGGAAATGTACAGCAGCAGACCCGTACGCAGGGGCGTGTCCCATACTTTCAGACGACCAAAGACTTCCAGCGCACGGGTCGCAGTGTCCCGGCTGTGTCCGGGCGTATCGTGTTCGATCGCCAGCACCAGCTCACCGGCATGTCGCTGTTCGCTGCTGTGTATTTTCTGAGTGAGCCGCTCCAGCATGGCTTTGGAAAACACACGGCGTGACAGCCACCAGCCATCCAGACCGTCCAGCCCAATCCATTCCCACTTATTACCAGCCACCTGAAGCTCCTCCGCCGCCACTGCTGCCGCCACCGCCGCCGCCAAAACCACCCCCGAAACCGCCACCGAAACCGCCGCCCCCTCGACCACCACGGCCGGCGCCGAAACCGCCGCCAAGCCCGCCCAGACCGCCGCCCAGAATGGCGCCATTGCGTCTTGCGCCGCGGATCGCACCGCGCGGCACGATCTTGCGGGCAACCCCGCCAATCACCAGCGCGGCAATCGCTGCAAGGCCTGCCCACAGAATATTGCCAGTGATCACAAACAGCATGACACCCGCCGCCACGGCACTAATGATGGGCGGAAAAAAGGCAATCAGAAAAAAACCGAACATCAGCATGGGGCCGAGTTCACCAAACAGGCCTTCATCAAATTCGTCGCCGTTGGCCTGCGCTTTTTTTTCGGGCGCCGGCAGCGCTTCATTCTCGATCAGCGACACCAGGGCCGTAACGCCGGCATTCACGCCACCGGCATAGTCGTTTTCCTTGAAATGGGGCGCGACGTAATCGTTGATAATGCGCGACGCCAATGCATCAGGCACAGCGCCTTCCAGACCATAGCCGACTTCCAGCCGCATACGCCTGTCGTTTTTGGCGATCAGAAACAAAATGCCGTCGTCCACTTTGGCACGCCCCACCTTCCACGCGTCAAACACACGGCGCGAATAACTCTCGACTGTGTCAGGCTGCACAGTCGGCACCATCAGCACAAAGACCTGAGCGCCTTTCTTTTCTTCCAGCGCCTGCAGCTTGGATTCCAGTGCCGCTTTCTGTCCCTGATCCAGCGTGCCGGTCGTATCGGTCACGCGGGCAGTCAGTTGTGGAACCGCGACCTCCTGCTGCGCCATGACCGGAGCAAAACTTGTCACGGCGACAAGCAGAATCAGAATACGAAACAGCGCTTGCAAACGACACATGGCAATCTGTCCTGGAGTGTGAAAAACGGCAGACAGCAACATTACTGGGCGGGTGCAGGCTGGGCTGGTGCGGCATTACCTGCCGGCGCACGATTGGTCGACGCACCCGTGTCGAATTTGACTTCAGGATTGCGCATGATCTCATCCTGATTATCAGTGCCGAAGTTCGGTTTGACCTGATAACCCATGACCTTGGCTGTGATCAGAGTGGGGAACTGGCGGATCAGTGTGTTATAGGCCTGCACGTCCTTGATGTAGCGGCCACGCGCAGTGGCAATCCGGTTCTCGGTGCCTTCAAGCTGCGCGTTCAGATCACGAAACAATGCATCAGCCTTCAGTTGCGGATAATTTTCGGACACGGCAATCAGACGGGACAGGGCAGAACCCAGCTGATTTTGTGCAGCCTGGTACTGTTGCAGTTGTTCCTGCGTGGGGATCGTATCGGCAGAAATCTGCACGCTACCCACTTTGGAACGGGCTTCGGTCACTTGCGTGAGCACTTCGCGCTCATTGACCATATAGGCGTTCACACTGGCCACAATCTTGGGAACCAGATCGGCACGACGCTGATACTGATTCAGCGTTTCAGACCAGGCCGCCTTGACCTGCTCGTCGAGCGTCTGGATCTGGTTATAACCGCAACCGGACAAAAACACGGCCAGCATCAAGGCACTCATCAATCCGAAAAATCGTTTCATATTCGTAGCAACCCATAGAGAGTGAATCGGAAAAACAATGTCGTAATCATAGCCGCTTTTTGGGCAAACTGAGGTGAATGCATTCACAGAGAAGTCGTTGCAGCGTGTAAATTTTGCAAAAAGACGGCTCGTCAGCGTTCGGCCTATTTGTTTAATATGCACATTTTTATAAAATTTGTGCATAATGCACATTTGCGCTATACTTGGATCACACATTTGAACCGGAGGCCTTATGACCGCCCTGCTGCAACCCAAACCTGTACCCGCAACCGTACTGGCAAAAGCGGTGCTGCGTGCTGCCGACCAGCTGGGCCTGAAACAGGCCGAACTGGCTGCCGCCCTGGGCATGCATCGCACGGCTGTCAGTCGACTCAAAACCACAGCCTCGCTGGACCCAAGCAGCAAACAGGGAGAGTTGGCCTTGCTGCTGCTACGGCTTGCCCGGGCCCTGTTCGCCCTCACCGGTGGCGACCAGGACTGGATCCGCCATTTCATGCGCACGCCCAATAAAATCACAGGCGGCATTCCAGCCGCCCAGATCGAAACCATTCAGGGCATGACCACGGTTCTGCAGTTTGTTGACGCCATTCGCGGCAAAGTGTAATGATCTGGCAGGCATGCAACGGTCCCGAGCATATCCGTTCCATTGAAGGACAGCTCTATCGCCTGGTGGAAAGCCAGGAACAGATTGCCACGCTGGGCTATGTGGACACGCTGGACGAACAGGCCCTGCTTGAACAAATGCTTGATCAGGCCAAGCCGGTTTCCCAGGCCGACTGCGCCTCGCTGCACTATCTGCTGAGCACCCCCTTTCGCTACCCGCCGCTCAAATGGGGCTCCCGTTTCGGGCGCATTCACGAACGCAGCCTGTTCTACGGCGGCAAAACCGTCGGTGCCGCGCTGGCCGAAAGTGCCTTCTATCGCTTTGTATTCTGGCACTCAATGAACACGCCGGCCAAGGACAGAATACGCAGCGAACATACGCTGTTTTCAGTGCGCTATCAAACGCCCAGGGGCATACAGTTACAAGCGCCGCCGTTCAGCCAATACCAGGAAGAACTGACCGACCCGGTTCATTACCTGGCAGCGCAGCTGGTCGGCACCGCGATGCGCGCAGCACAGGTCGACGCCTTTGAATATTGTTCGGCACGCGATCCTGAGCGTGGACTGTGCGTGGGCCTGTTTTCCCCGGACGCCTTTCGGCAGAAAAAGCCGCATGAGACCAGTCAGTGGTTCTGTGAACTGGCGGCCGATCGGGTATCGTTTACACAATTGCGTTCAGGCAAAATTATTAGCTACAGCCTGGCCGTTTTCCTGGTTGATGGCACGCTTCCCATGCCCGCCTGAGCTCGCATGCTGCTGCTCCAGGTATAACGAGATTTTCGCATTCCAAAAAAGCTTACAAACAACTGAAAATATGGTAGTCTTGCTGGCTTAGTTCGTAAAAAAGTTTGTCATGAAACGCTATATCCCCTCCAAAGTCGTTCATTTTTTCAATAGCGAGCCGGCCTCGGGCATTATCCTGATGATCGCCGCCCTCATTGGTATCTGGGCCGCCAATTCCGGCATGGCCACTGTCTATTTTTCTACGCTGTCCAGTTATGTCGCGGGCATGTCGGTCCTGCACTGGGTCAACGACGGGCTGATGGCCGTCTTCTTTCTGTATGTCGGTCTGGAGGTCAAACGCGAGCTGCTCACGGGCGAGTTGTCTACACGCCAGAAACGGTTGCTTCCCTGCATGGCGGCGGTAGCGGGCGTTATTGTGCCTGCTCTCATTTATATTGCCTTTAACTACCAGGATGCCCAGCAGGCGCGCGGCTGGGCTGTCCCTGCCGCGACCGATATCGCCTTTGCACTGGGTGTGCTGGCGCTGCTGGGTTCACGGGTTCCTCTTTCGCTGAAAGTGTTCCTGACTGCCCTGGCCGTGATTGATGATCTGATCGCAATCGTCATCATTGCCCTGTTTTACACGGCAGACATACAAAGCCTGTATCTGGGACTGGCCGCCCTCACCCTTGCCGCGCTCATCGTGCTGAATCGCTGTAACGTCATGCGTGGGCTGCCCTATGCGGTACTGGGCGCATTCATGTGGTGGTATGTGTTTCAATCCGGCATTCACGCGACGCTGGCGGGGGTCGCGCTGGCGCTGACCCTGCCGCTGACAAACAAACGCAACGGCACCGAGACAGGCCCGCTGCTCGCATGGGAGCACGGCCTGTCCCCGTGGGTCGCCTTTCTGATTGTGCCGGTGTTCGGCTTTGCCAATGCTGGCGTATCGTTCGACGGATTCTCCTGGCAACAGCTGAGCCATCCTGTTGTCATTGGCATTGCGGCCGGCCTGTTCGCCGGCAAGCAACTGGGTATTTTCGGGCTGGTCTGGCTGGCCGTGAAACTGGGCATTGCCCGCAAGCCCGAACAGGCCAACTGGCTGCAGATCTATGGTGTGAGCGTGCTTTGTGGTATTGGGTTTACCATGAGCCTGTTCATCGGCGCGTTGGCCTTTACTGATCCGGCAGTGCAGGATCTGGCAAAAATCGGCGTATTCGCCGGCTCGCTGGCGGCTGCGGTTGTGGGGTTTGTCGTTCTGTTTTTATCCTCGCGAAAAGGGTAGCCAGGGGGCGCACACTCATCACTGCAGTCGACACAGGACATGGCTGGTACGCATCACCAAATCCGCCCATTCGCCAGCCACAGTGTGGCGCCACTATATGATTTCCCGTACTATCACTATGACGCACGCCGTTTCATCATTTTCACGGAGATCATTACATGCCACCGGCCTTCCAAATACGCCGTCACTTTTTTCTAATACTTGCCTGTTGTATCGTGAGCATGCCGGTGCACGCCAAAAGCAACGCCGCGTTACCCGACCCGATGACCATTGTGGTGGGCTACGCACCGGGCGGTGCCGCCGATACCACAGCACGCGTATTTGCGGAACAGCTGCGCAAGGCCGGCGCAGGTACGGTCATTGTTGAAAACAGGCCTGGCGCATCAGGACGTATCGGTATGAAGCATGTGTTGACCGCGAAACCTGACGGTGCCACCGTCTACCTGACACCCTCACCTTTACTGACCATTTTTCCTCTGACTTATAAAGATCCCGGATATGATCTGGAAAAAGATGTACGTCCGGTTGCCACGCTGGTCAATATTCCAACCGCTATCGTCACCGGCGCATCCCAGCCCTATGACGATATGAAAGGATTTGTGGAGTGGTCGCACAAACACTCAACCCAAGGCACCAGCCTGGGCGTTGCGACACTGGGCAGCTCGGGACACTTGGGCATTCTGGCGCTCAATGATAACCAGCACACGAAAATCGAACCCGTCGCCTACCGGGGTGCCTCGCCCATGCTAGTGGACGTCGCCAGTGGGGTCGTTCCGATCGGCTGGGACGCTGTTGCCAGCATGATGCCGTTATACGATGCCGGGAAAATCAAATTCCTGGGGGTAAGCGGAACCGAAAAACTCGAGGCACTGCCCAAGGTGGAAACACTTGCGGCACAGGGATTCCCCGAATTCAAGGCAGCCACAAGCTTTTACGCGATTGTGGCTCCCGCCCGCACACCCGACGAAACGGTCAAAAATCTGGAAGCCGCTTTCATAGCAGCCTCGGGCGCAACTGACCTAAAAGAGCAACTGGCCACACGCGGGCTGCTTGTCGCTCCGGCCACCGCAGAGGAAACGTCAAAACGAATCCACGAGGAACTCGAAACCTGGCGTCCGGTTGTCAAACGAACCGGTATTCGCATGGAGTAAGGTCTGGCTTGGCTAGCGGGCCCGGCTGACATGAGGCAGGCCGCACCGGCCTGTTATATGACGTCGGGCGGCTGACCAGGGATGCCCATCGCCTGTTCAAAGATGGCCGCATCACGTAACAGCTGCTCATCACTACCCCAGCGCGTCACAAATTGAATCCCGACAGGCAATCCGTCCCGCGCCAGACCGGACGGCAACGTGATTGCCGGATGTCCGGTCATATTGAATACCATGGTCCATGGGTACCAGTGAGTGCGAATACCATCGTAGTATCGACCGTCCATTTCAAAAGGGTCGAACAAGTCTGTGTCCAGTGGCAGCGCCGTTCGTGTCAGGGTCGGCGTCACCAGCAGGTCGGCAGAATCGAAAAGCGCCTGCAAGCGCTTGAACAGGTTCGTGCGGGCAAACATCGCTTCCTGGTAGTCTATGGCGGAAAAATCACCCGCCGATAAGACCTGTCGTCGAAACGTTTCGCTGAACGTATCACCATGCTTTTCTACCAGAGGCAGAAAGCGTGCGCGCCAGACGGTATGATTGATTGTTCTCCAAATAGGCTCGACAATAAAATCGCGCGCATCAAAGGGTTCCAGCGTCGCCCCGAGGCCCTCAAGCACCCGCAATGCAGCGTCAAAATTTTCCTTCACATCATTCGAGACCGTCCGGCCCTCGGGTGCATAGCAGTAACGAATACGTTTGCCACAAAAGTCGCCTCGATAACAGGCGGCTTTTTCATAGTCGACCGATTGCCTTCTTATCGACCATGGGTCCAGATCATAATCGCCTGTCATGACATCGAGCATTAAACCGGTATCAGCTACGGTGCGCGTGGTGGGCGTAACATACGTCTGGTTGCCAAACAGATCCTGAGCCTGGCTGTGAGGCACCACGCCGTTGCTTTGCTTGATGCCTACCACGCCATTGCAGGCAGCTGGAATTCGGGTGGAGCCTCCTCCATCAGTCGCAATAGCCAGAGGCGTCACACCGGCTGCCGTGGCAACGGCGGCACCTCCGCTGGACCCGCCGCTGGTGCGCTGTGCATTCCATGCATTGCGGGTCTGCCCGAACAGCGGGGAGCGGGTAAAGGGCTGGGAACCAAATTCCGGTGTCGTCGTCTTGCCCAGCAGAATGGCGCCCGCGGCATTCAATCGGGCAACGGCCGGCGCATCCTCGGTGGGGATATTGGCCTGATGCAGCACTGTGCCAAACGTAGTGCGGATGTCAGCGGTATTCACCAGATCTTTTACGGTATAAGGTATGCCATGCAAACGCCCTAATGGCTTGCCATCCATGACAGCCTGTTCTGCTTCGCGCGCCTTTTGCATGGCCTGGTCGCCACATAACGTGATGAAGCAGTTCAGCACGGGCTGCAGCGCTTCTGCCCTCGCCAGGCTAGCTTGCATCAGTTCCACCGGCGACACTTTACGGGTGCGGATGAGAACCATCAGTTCAGTCGCGGACAGGGAGTGAAAATTTGTCATTGCAATTGCCATAAATAGCTAAAACCAGGATTATTGTACGGGGTCTCGCGGTTAACGGACGCTCAAACGCAGCACGAGGCACCAAGCCGACGATAATTGCATGGCTCGATTCATCCGCAACTCGCATGATCATCAACCGTCAGCGGCATGATCAACCAAACCGATCCCTCAGTTCTGCAAGATCCCGAAGAATCATTCGCTTACGCCGCATTTCCGAGACCAAACGACCCAATTCCGTTTAATATGACGGGTTTGCAGGTCACTTGCCTATGCTTTGGGCAATGAGGGCCATTGCTCATCATTTATATCCAGAAAATACCCCCAGATGTCTACTCATTCCATTCCGCAGGAAGTCGCCCGTCGCCGGACTTTTGCGATTATTTCCCACCCGGATGCCGGTAAAACCACGCTCACTGAAAAACTGCTGCTGTTCGCAGGCGCCATTCAGATCGCCGGTAGTGTAAAGGCCCGTAAAGCCAGCCGGCATGCCTCTTCCGACTGGATGGAAATCGAGAAGCAGCGGGGTATTTCGGTAGCCTCATCAGTCATGCAGATGGAATATCGCGACTGCGTGATCAACCTGCTGGACACGCCCGGACACCAGGATTTCTCGGAAGATACCTACCGTGTACTAACCGCCGTGGATGCCGCATTGATGGTGATTGACGCCGCCAACGGCGTAGAACCTCAGACCATTCGCCTGCTGCAGGTCTGTCGCGCACGCAATACGCCGATTATTACCTTCATCAACAAAATGGACCGCGAAGTCCAGGAACCGCTGGATTTGCTGGCTGAAATCGAATCGCATCTGGGCATGGACGCCGTGCCCTTTTCCTGGCCTGTCGGTATGGGCAAGTCTTTTGGCGGGGTTTTCGATATCCGCCGCGATCGCATGCGTATTTTCCGGGCGGGTCAGGAACGACGCAGCAATGACGACGATATCATCGACGGCCTGGAGAATCCGGAAATCAGCAAGCGTTTCGGCAGCGCCTTTGAAAAGGCAAAGGAAGAAATCGATCTGCTGCAGGAGGCCGCGCCCGCGTTCGACCATCAGGCTTTTCTTGCCGGCCGGCAGACACCGGTCTTTTTCGGTTCCGCGATTAATAATTTCGGAGTACAGGAAGTCCTGGACACGCTGGTGGAATGGGCCCCCAAACCCGGTTCACGGCAGGCGTTGCAGCGCGTTGTGCAACCTGATGAAACCAAATTTTCAGGGGTTGTGTTCAAAGTTCAGGCTAATATGGACCCTGCGCATCGTGACCGGGTGGCTTTTGTTCGCGTCAGCTCCGGTCGTTTCGAGCGTGGCATGCGCCTGAAGGTCAGCCGCACCGGCAAGGAAATCCGCCCCAACAACGTGGTGTCGTTCCTGTCGCAGCGGCGTGATCTGCTTGACGAAGCCTATGCCGGCGACGTAATTGGTATTCCCAACCACGGCGTGCTGCAGCTGGGCGATGTACTGACTGAAGGCGAAACCTTGCAATTTACCGGCCTGCCGTTTTTTGCGCCCGAGCTGTTTCAGGCGGTGGAAGTCAAGGATCCGCTGCGCACCAAGCAGTTGCGCACCGGCCTCACTCAATTGGGTGAGGAAGGTGCGATTCAGGTGTTCCGTCCGCAAGCGGCCGGTGGCGCGCTACTGCTGGGTGCCGTGGGTCAGCTGCAATTTGAGGTGGTCGCGCACCGTCTCAAAACAGAATATGGCGCCGATGCCCGCATGATGCCTTCACGCTATACCATGGCACGCTGGGTGACCAGCGAAAACCCGAAGGCGCTCAAGAAGTTCATCGACAGCAATGCAGCGCATATTGCCTACGATGTGGTGGATGCACTGGCTTTCCTGATTACCTCTCCCGCCCAGTTGCGGGTGGCACAGGAGCTGAATCCGGAGATTAATTTTCACGCCATGCGCGAACATGGCGGTAAAGTGTTTGGGGAAAACGGCTAAAATTGGCCGAATTACAACCGAGGTATGCAGATGTCCTGGCGTTTATTATTTTTGTCTCTTCTCATTGTGGCTGGTGCGGCTACATGGGGCGGCCTGCAGGCCGGCGACTGGCTGATCGAGCACGCACCGACATCTGCCAATGTTCCCAATGTCACGGCATCCGACCCCAATCCCATGGTTGATGCCCAGGGTCGTCCGGTGCAGTTGCAACCCCAGCAACCGCTCATGAGCGGCGCCCAGGGCGTGCCCACGCAGCCCGAATCCGTGCAATGGCATGTCGATGCAGCGCAGGGAGAACAGGCCATTGAGCAGGCGGTCACGACGACCAATAGCGAAATCACCATGGGTGACGCCACCGATACCCTGGATGGCAGTAACGGCAATGATCAGGACATGGTTCCCATCAGGCGCACACCCCGCTCGCCTCGCGCAGCACCTGCACCAGGCAATTGGGAGCCCGCTTTCCATCAGGCCATGAGTGAATGTCGTGCACTCGGCTTTTTTGATCGGCCTTCATGTCTGTCGCGCGTGCGCAATCAGTATTGTGGCGCGAACAACGCGTGGGGCAATGTATCCGATTGTCCGTCGCGCTAAACTGAACGCCACTCATATCATTGCAAATGCAATGCGCCGCCGGCCAGATCCGGCGGCAATAATAAAAAAAAAGGGGCCTGCGAAGGCCCGTTTGCATATCTGCTGTTCGCACAACTGCAATCAGTCGTTATCGCCCATCTGGCTTTGCAGATAATTTTCCAGACCGATCTTGCCAACCAGTTCGATATTGGTCTCGAGCCAGTCGATCTGCTCTTCGACATCTTCCAGATTTTCCTGAAGCAGGTCGCGCGTGACATAGTCACGCACGCTCTCACAGTGCGCAATGGCTTCGGTCAGCGTCTTGTGATTATCAATTTCGATTTTCAAATCACACTTGAGAATTTCAGGGACGTTTTCACCAATGTGCAATTTGTGCAGATCCTGCAGATTGGGCAGTCCTTCAAGCAGAAAAATACGTTCGATGATGGCATCGGCATTTTTCATTTTCTCGATAGAGATGTGATACTCGCTTTTGTTGTAGCGATTCAGCCCCCAGTTCTTGACCATGCGGGCATGCAGAAAATACTGGTTGATTGACGTCAGCTCGTTGGTGAGTTGACGGTTCAGAAATTTAAGAACGTCCTTATCGCCTTTCATGATCGTTTCCTTTACTGTAAGCGGCAGCGTCAGTCGCCACTGACTGACTATGAACACAGCCGCAAGGTGCAGTCAAAGGAAATTATAAGGGGAAGAGAGCGGCTTTACGCGTCCAGGGCATCAAAGGCCTGCAGGTGGTAAATGAGAATGGAAATGAAAGCGTTTTTGTTCAGCAACCGCCAGCGCTGTTATCCGATGAATCGTTAGAATGAATTGTTGGAAAAATCAGGCGGCTGAGCGCCAGAGCACGACGGATTCGGTCACCAGCGCGTCGCATTTTTCCTTGCCGCAATGGTCATTGACGCCATCATGTTCGATAGGCGTGCCACTACAGGCCGCGCGCTCGAGGTAGCTACAGGCCATTTGTGCGCAGCACCCGCAATTGGTGGCGACGCCCAGATCTTGTTGCAGGTCACTCAGCGTGGTTGCGCCTTGGGCGATGGCGTTCACGACGGCATCTTCGGTGACGGCATTACAAATACAAATATACATGAGAGTTATTATCATCCAAGGCAAAAAAAGATGCAAGCACGCTTGGACGTTTCTTAATAAATATCAAGTAAACCCATGCTTTCAACGTGTTACAGCCATTTTTTGCCTGATCACGGTACCACGACGCAACATCATGCCTTCAGGATGGGCTACCCAAGCATTCACCCGGAGCGGACATCGTTTGAGCGGCCTACTCCTGGTTCAGGCTGGCGCGCGCCTTGCGCAGGGAAGCCGATGGAATTCCCAGTACCTCACGGTATTTGGCGACCGTACGGCGCGCGATCGTGATCCCTTCCTGCGCCAGCATATCGGTCAGGCGGCTATCCGATAGCGGCTTGGCCTCGGATTCGGCGGCGATGTAATCACGAATGCGAATTTGAACCGCCGTGGCCGAGGCATGTTCACCGCTGTCGGTCGCAACGCCGGAACCGAAAAACCGCTTCAGTTCAAAAACCCCGTGCGGGGTCGCGATAAACTTCTGCGTGGTCGCCCGGGAGATCGTGGACTCGTGCATGCCCACGGCATCGGCCACGTCCCGTAAGGTGAGTGGCTGCATGCGCGCCATGCCATATTCCAGAAATTCGCGCTGTTTGTCCATAATGGCGCGCGATACGTCCAGAATGGTCGTAAAACGCTGGCTGACTTGCCGGATAAACCCTTTGGCGGCCACCAGCTGTTCACTGATACCGGCGCCGGCCTCTTTGCCCAGGCGACGGATCATCGTTTCGTACCCCTCACTAATGCGTAGTGACGGCATGACCGCCTGGTTGATGGTCAGCACCCACTCCCCCTTGATCTTGCGCACCAGCACATCGGGCACGGCATAATCGGCAGTGGGCGCGCTAAACAGTTTGCCTGGGCGTGGGTCCAGTTGTCGAATCAGCGAGTGTGCCTGCCGGATCCGGTCTATTCCGGCTCCGGTGATCGCCCGCAATTGCGCCATATCGGCTCGTCCCAGCGCCTCCAGGCCGTGCTCGCAGATCAGGCGGGCACAATCGAGCACTTCGGGTTCCGGCGCATTGGCCAGGGTGGCGACATTCAACTGCAACAGCAGGCATTCTGACAGGGTGCGCGCGCCCACTCCCGGTGGATCGCAGGATTGCAGCAGGCGCAAGGCGACCGCCAGATCGTCCTCGCTGACATCGGCCTCCTCGGAAAACAGGGCGGCAATGTCTTCCAGACTGGACATCAGGTACCCGTTATCGTCCAGCTCCTCGATCAAATATTCGGCCAGGTTGACGTCCCGTTCCGAGGCGTGGGTCAGGCGCAACTGCTCCAGCAAATGCTCGGAAAGCGACACGTCGACAGCGGTTTCGGGCTGAAAATATTCGTCATCACGCGATTTCTGGCTGTTCTGGGAAGACCAGTCCTGTTGTAAAAGCTCGGCATCATTGTCGCTTACATTTGTGTTCTCGTCGGATATTTGGTTATTATCGACGAGTTCAAGCATGGGATTGTCCTGCAACGCCTGTGCCAGTTCTGCCTGAAGGTCCAGTGCAGAACATTGCAACAAACGCAGAGATTGTTGCAATTGAGGGGTCAGCACCAGTTGCTGGCCGGTTCGAAGTTCTAACGCATGACGCATATCGGATTTGGATTACCTATGAAATACAGCAACGCCGCGGTTCAGCAAAATGATGCCAGACTGGTAAGCAGAACGCTGCTCAAGCTGGCTACCCCACGGATTATAATGCGTGCCGCCGTCATTATTGTCACAATCATCGTCTGGCTGTGGGTCGCGGCGCGCATTCTTGAGTTCGGCGCGGTCCAGGACTACGCTTTCCTGGACAAGTTTAACGCACAACTGGTTTCTTTCCTGCATAGCATCAACCCGTATCTGTGGTGGGCGGTGGTGCTGCTGGGGACCCTGATCGTGTATTTTTTCCTGAGTGCCTGGTATAGCGGCAGCGTGCAGCGTGCCGCCTATAAAACAGTGCCTGCCGATACCGCCGCCGACCTGATCAAAAGTCTGTCGCCCGAAGGCCGCGACGTGCTGGGCTGGGTCTGGCGCGACCGCAGCGAGCCCATCAATATCGGCAATCTGAAAACGACCAAGGACGAACTGGACAACAACCGCGTCAGCAAACTGGCGCAGATCCGTGATCAGGAGCGATTGCTGGGGCCAGGTACGCTGGTTGCGGCAGATGACCGATTGGCCGCTCCCCTGACCGCGAACCGCCCGGTCGCGTCCGTTGAGCGCGACATGCTGAACGAAACGAACAGCGCAACTGCACAGCCCCGCCCCGTTGCTGTGGACGCGCCTGCGCAAGCCCGACAGCCAGAGGCGGTCGCCGCCAAACCTGTCGTGGCGCCCGAACCGGTGGTCTCCCCACCTGTCGTAAAAAAAGCAGCCCCGGCACAACCGGATGACACCCCGCCAACCGTGCGCGATGAGCCTGTCATCCAGGACGTTGCCGACCAGGGCGAAGCGAAAGAGCGCCCTGCAGTATCCAGCTCAGAACAGACCGAGCCGACCATCGGTCGATCCGACGACACTCACCTGCGCCCGCCGCGCGATGAGGTCAAGCACACGATTACCTGACCAAAAAAGGACAGATCGGCGCGGCAGGAGAGAAATCACTTGCGCGCCGGGTCAAATTTTCTTATAGTTGAGCTATGAAGAGCCAGCCCGTATTCTCTCGCCATGCATCAGCCAGCCGCAACAGCGTTTGCGACGGCATGATTCTGGCTGCGGCTCTGTCTGGCGCAACGCGTTCTGCCGTTGCCCCCTCTTCCCAGTTGATCTCTTCTTCTCTGCTACTGCTAGCGATCGGTTGTCGAGCCTAGAGCGTTCGTGGCAGTTCGACAGCCCCTGTATAAGCCACAAGGATTCCGTTTTATCATTCTGAATCCCGGCGTCGCTGCTTAAACCAAGTCTGTCCGCACCGGGATTCCCCCAAATAGGTGCATCATGATCTCCAATCCCGCTTCCAAATACGTCCCCTTCAAGGCGTTTGAACACGATTTCTCGGACCGTACCTGGCCCAGCAAAAAAATCGAGCATCCTCCCATCTGGATGAGTACCGACCTGCGCGACGGCAACCAGTCTCTGATCGAACCCATGAGCATTGAGCGCAAGCTGCGCTTTTTCAAGCATCTGGTCAAAATCGGCTTCAAGGAAATCGAAGTCGGCTTTCCGTCGGCTTCGCAAACTGACTTTGATTTTGTCCGTATTCTGATCGAAGAAAAGCATATTCCCGACGATGTCCTGATCATCGTGCTGACCCAGTCACGGGAAGACCTGATCAACCGCACAGTGGAAGCGGCGGCCGGTGCGCACCAGGCCATGGTGCATTTGTACAATGCCTGCGCGCCTGCGTTCCGGAAAATCGTGTTCAATATGAGCAAGGACGAAGTCAAAAACATCGCCACCACCGGCACCGCGCTGATCAAAAAAGCCGTCAGCAAACACCCCGAAACCAAATGGCGCTATGAATACTCGCCCGAGGTATTCAGCACAACCGAACCGGAGTTTGCCGTCGATGTCTGCAACGCCGTGGCCGACGTCTGGCAGCCAAGCGCGACCGATCCGATCGTGTTCAACCTGCCCGCGACCATCGAGGCCACCACGCCCAATATGTATGCCGACCAGATCGAATGGTTCTGCAAGAATGTCAATCACCGCGATCGCGTGATCGTCAGTGTGCACCCGCATAATGACCGGGGTACAGCCGTGGCCGCCGCCGAACTGGCTGTCATGGCCGGCGCCGATCGTATTGAAGGCTGCCTGTTTGGCAGCGGCGAGCGCACCGGTAACGTCTGCCTGGTCACACTGGCACTGAACCTGTACACGCAGGGCATTCATCCTGGCCTGGACTTTTCCGATATTGACGACGTGCGCCGTACAGCGGAATACTGTAACCAGTTGCCTGTGCACCCACGCCACCCCTATGCCGGCGACCTGGTCTTCACGGCGTTTTCCGGTTCGCACCAGGATGCCATCAAAAAAGGCTTTACGGTGCAAAAAGACGATGCGGTCTGGGAAGTACCCTATCTGCCGATTGATCCGGCCGATCTGGGACGCAGCTATGATGCGGTTATTCGCGTGAACAGCCAGTCGGGCAAGGGCGGAGTCTCTTATCTTCTGGAGAACGAACGCGGCCTGAATCTGCCTCGTCGTCTGCAGATTGAATTTTCGCGCGCCATCCAGCGTGTGACCGACGAAACCGGCACTGAAGTCAATGGCAACGCCGTGTTCGATATTTTCGAAAAAGAATATCTGAAACAGACCTCACCCTGGAAACTGTTGCGCCATCAGATCAACAGCAAAGCCGAGGGCGAGAGCGGCGATCAGTTCAGCATCCGCGCCGAGGTTGAAGTCGACGGTCAGGTCAAAGTGGTAGAAGGCAGCGGCGAAGGGGCCATTTCAGCCTTTATCAACGCGCTGAATCTGCCGATCCGTTTCATGGATTACCATGAACACGCCCTGGGCAGCGGCGAAAAAACCTCTGCGGTCTGCTACGTGGAACTGCGATTGGGCGAATCGTCCACCGGCTTCGGCGTCGGCATTCACAAGGATATTGTGACTGCTTCGTTTGTCGCCGTATTGGGCGCGGTCAACCGTCACCTGAACCAGCAGGCGCAGGAAGGCGCAGCTTTGCGCGAAGTGGCGTAATCACGTAATCGTGACGCATCAAGCCCCCGTTTTAGGGGGCACCGGGCACAAAAAAGGGTCGATCCATGCGTGCCCCGGCAACGCAATGCATCAACCCTCATTCGAAATAAGCTGTCAGGCACTCACCGTTTATCGGCAGTGGTGCCTTTCGCCTTTTACCAGGCGCTTCCTTTTTCCCAGACAACATCCTTGCCGGCCGCTTTGGCCTGGCGCATCATGTCCAGCAACGGATAGGCGCGCCGGCGCAGACTGACGTTTTCACTGATGGGATGCACCGCCACCTCGTTGTCCTCTTCGTCCCTGTCCTTGTCATCAAATTGGTGATCGGGTGCCGAGCCCGGATCTTCGGAAATGGCCCGTTCCAGATGGCCAATGGCCTCTTCCAGCTGAGCCACGGTAAAGACGCCCATTTCAGGTACGGTCTCATACTCACGCCCCGCCGCTTGTAATACAGTCCTGGCCTGCTCGGACATCATCAGGACATCTCCGGCCACATCCGAACGAAAAGTAATCAGCATAACGGTTTTCCTCAATAGATATTTTATTGGACTGCGACCACTGCAAACACCTTGCACAGGTGATGATACGCATTTTTCAGGTAATTGGTCATGCGAACCCGTCCCCGTTCAATTTTTCCTGCGGTCATCCGCCTGATTCTGCTGCTTGCGGGTATATGTTATTTTGCCCCAGAGGGCGCTGCCGGACAAGCAAATATTGCGCATTGCCTGCGACCGCATGCCGGCAGCGGCAACCCCTGCAGCGGCCCCGGTCCCTTTACCCTGCGCGGTCCCGAACCCGGGCTGAACCTGGGTGCAGGCAACCCTGTCAATCTGGCCACTGGCAATAAGTTCCAGGAAGCCGTAGATGTGCCGTTGCAAGATGACGGTTTGCTGTTCGTGCGCAGCTATAACGCCATGGACCCCATCGATACGGGTTTGGGTCCGGGCTGGCGCCACAGTTTCGATATCGCGCTGCAGCGAAACCATGACGGACTGCATATTACGCAAGCCGACGGATCACGGCTCTCTTTCAAACCACGCAACGGCAAGACGGCACAGGCCATTGATCCTGCCCATGGCCGTCTGCAAGTCATTCCGGCCGGCTGGATCTGGCACTGGCCCGGCGGCAACAGCCTCGCTTTCGATCGCGATGGGCGCATCAACGCGCTGTCCGTCGGCGGACGCCATCTGCAAGTGCGGCGCTATCATCGCGCGTCGATTTTTGCCGGTCACATTCGTACAGTCACAAGCCATGACGGTCGTGTGATGGTCTTTCATTACCGTCAGGACCCGCAAGGCCGCATCCGGCTGGCGCGCATCCAGGCGCCGACCGGTTCCGTGCAGTACAGCTACGATCCGATCGGTGCCCGCCTGAACACTGTTCTGACAGACAATGGCAACCAGACACACTATCTGTACGAACCGGCCTACCAACAGGGGCGCTCATGGCAGTTGACGGGCCTGGCTGTTTCAGTAAGCGATGCCCAGGCAACGGCGCAACCGTCGCTGCGACTGCGTACCTGGCAATATGACAGCAAAGGCAGGGTAAGCCGGGCGCTGCGGCATGATCTGCCTATCGGTCCCGGAACACTGTTATTTCAATACATGCCCGGCTCCGGCAATGGACACAAGGGAAAAACCCGAGTCGTTGATGCTGACGGGCACAGTACCACTTTTGGCTGGCGACAATGGCAAGACCGTTATCTGCTTGAATCCGTCACCGGATTCGGCTGTGTCGATTGCCCGGCGCCCGGCCTGCTGGCGAGCTACGACCATAAGGGACGCCTCGCCGCAATCAACGGCTTGCGCATAGACCGCTACGCCAGCGGCGCCCCCGCCCATCTGAGTCTGCTCCATGGATTCTGGCCCGGCCTGCAGTTGCAATACGACCCGACTGGCCGACTGACATCCTGGTTCAGTGCGCTGACCGGCATCCAGCAAATCGGTTACAACAACATGGGTCAGCCCGTCGGTCAGCAGTTTGCCGATGGCGTCCACTGGCGTTATGAATACGACCATCTGCAACGCCTGGTGCGTCTGCATGAAACAGTAGAACCAACCCCATCGAGGGCCGCGGGTCCTCGCCGCTCAGTTGCGGCTTCGGCTGCCGCGACAGTAGCGGCAGTAGCGACCGCGGTAACTGCACACGCAGAAGCACCCGCATCCACCACTACGACAACCACCCTTGATTATGCGCCGGATGGCAGAGTGACGCTCACACACCCCAACGAAAAACGGGTTATGACACTCAACCCCGCGAATGGCAGCGTAAGGATCGAGGTCAGCCGAAAGGCCTCGGCCCGGAATCCCTACGCCGTCAATTATCGAGATGTGTTCCAGCACGATCTGCGGTTGCGTGTCGTCATGCATCTGCTACCAGAAGGTGGGCGCCTGCTTTACTCGTATACAGTCAATCACACGTTGCACAGCATCATTTGGGAAGACGCAGGGCAACGCCGCCATCAGGTGATCGAGATGAACGCGCCAGGCCAGGCAGTATTCGGGAACCAAATCCAGGTCTACTCCGTTCGCGACGCTGCAGGTAACCAGCAATTACACTACCTGGCCGGTATCTCCTCAGAAAAACGCCCCATTCTGGGTCTGGAGCGCCGCGTTGCCCCCGACGGACGCGTGCGCCGCGAAGTCTACTATTACCCTGGCCTTGCCCGGGCGCTGGGTCGGGATTATTTTTACGGCAGACACCAGCGCATCGCCGGCATGGTGGAGCAGCACTACCGCTATCGCAAAAAACAGTTGATGCGGACACCCCGGCTCGTCGCGAAACGGCGTGTCTGGTATGCATGGGGCGACAGTGGCGCCAGTATCGCGCGATTTGACGGCAAGCGCACGCAGCGCAGTCATATCGTGCGCGATCGCAGCGGCCTGCCGCTACAGGTAGGTTCGCTGCAAACCCATTATGGTGCCAATCGCCGCCTGCATCGCGTGTACCAACAGGGTCGACTGATCCAGCATAATCTGCATAATAGCCTGGGCCATCGGATTATCCGTCGTGACAACGAAGCAACAACCCATTTTTATTACCAGGACAACCGTATTGCCGGGGAGTGGATTATTCTGACCGGTGCGCCGCTTGCGGTACCGGTCGACGGGGCGATATCAAGACGCTATATTTATGCTGGCGAAGTGCCCGTCGCCTTTATCGAGTACCATCACCCGGCGCCCTTTATCCGCAAGTCGTTACCCGGTTTCAACCTGGCGCCCGTTGCGCCCGGCACGCCCCTTGCATCGACACTGCATCATGCAGGCGCCAACCGAAGCGCCGGCGAACTGTACTTCATTCACACCGACACGCAGGGCCTGCCTCTGGCGGTCACCGACGGTCAGGCGCAAACCAAGTGGCTGGCCCTGCCCGAGCCGGCAGGAAAAATGACACCGCTGATCGCCCGATTGCGACAGCCCTTGCGCTACCCGGGCCAGTATCACGATGAGGCAACGGGCTGGGCTGACAACCTTTATCGCACCTACGACCCCGCCTTCGGGCATTACCTGGAACCCGACCCGGTCGGCCCGCTTCCCGGCCAGGACCCGCTGGGCTATGCGGCGGCCCAGCCCCGGCGTTATGTCGATCCGCTAGGCCTGCTGTTGTTTGCGTTTGACGGCACGCTCAACCAGGGTAGCAAAACCAGCTCGAACGTGTACAAGCTGCAGCAGCTGTATGCATCGGGGCCGGTACACTATACGGGTGGCCCCGGTACCATGGACAGTATGAAAGCCCTGGCAGAACCGGCCGTCTACGGGGCTTCCAATCCATTGAGTCACCCTTATGTACTGGGACCGCTGGGCCTGCTGCTGCGACCGATGGACGCCCTGACCGGAGATTCAGTTGCCGACATCGTACGCGCGCAAATGCATAACCTGATCGATTCCCTGCTGGGCAATGCGCCTTCCCTGAAAAACGATATGGGTCGGGTGCCGATCGATATTATCGGCTTTTCCCGCGGCGCGACGGCTGCACGCATTTTTGCCAACCAGCTCATGCGCCAGACCCGAAACGGGCTGTTCAGTGCCCAGGTGTACGTACCCCCCGGCACCCAGGGCCAACCGATAGCCCGAACCCTAACCGTGAATGCCTGCCTGGACTTCCGTTTCATGGGGCTGTTCGACACCGTCGCACAACTGGGCGTACTCGGTTCGGACAACGCCGCCTTCAACTATCAGGTTTCCCCAGCCTGGCACTGGATTGCGCATGCAGTGGCGCTCAATGAGTACAACGACCTTTTCCCGCTGACCCCGATCGGCCTCAACCCCAGTGACCGTATCCACGAAGTCGGTTTTATGGGCAACCATTCGGATATCGGCGGCTCCATTCAGGCATCCGATGCCCGTCAGGTGGCCAATCCGACCGGCTTGCCCGGGGATCTGGGTAATGTCACCCTGCAATGGATGCACCAGCAGGCGCAGGCCGCCGGCGTTTCGCTCAAGCCTTTGCCGGATACTGCCCTGCGTATCCGCAATCCGCTGGTTCACAACAGTCTTATGCATTACAAATCGCAAGATCCGACGCACGATACACTGGCGCTTGATCGCCGGCTGGAAAGCCGCAAAGGTCCGGCCAGGTTTCAACACCAGGACGGCAAACTGGGACGGGCCGCGCGCATGCAGGTCGAACGGCTGATCAACCGGGATTTGCCCAGGACCCGCCCGCTCACCGTGCCGGATCTTTTTTATGGCAGCATAATGGCCGTGGCCCCGGGTCGGGAGGTGCAACTGGTCAAGCAGCCCATCGTCGGCCGTGCCGATCTTCTGGCATACGCGCGGTGGCTTCGGCAAACCACCGGGCTGCAGTTACAGACTGACCAGGTATGGTAAAATCTGCCTTTTTCCCACCCCTGCCGACGCCATGCTCCCCGAGCTGCAACAACATCTTCTTTCGCTGCTACAGGCAGCCGTTCATCACCTTCTTCCCGACGCCAGCCCGGTCATTAAACTGGAGCGTCCCAAACAGGCCGATCACGGCGATATTGCAAGCAATGTCGCCATGCAGATCGCCAAGCCTGCCCGACGTAATCCACGCGAGCTGGCGCAGGAAATCGTGTCTCATGTACTGGCCAACCCGGCAGCGGCCGGCGTGGTGGAATCGGCCGATGTGGCCGGACCCGGTTTTATCAACCTGCGCCTGACACAGGCCACGCACCAGCGGGTTCTGGATACCATCGCACAACAGGGCAGCCAGTACGGGAATGCCGCAAGCCGCGATGAAAAAGTTATTGTCGAATTTGTCTCGGCCAACCCGACCGGACCACTGCATGTCGGCCACGCTCGCCAGGCAGCGCTGGGCGACTGCGTATGCCGCCTGCTCAGCGCGGGTGGCTACCAGGTACTGCGCGAGTTCTACTACAACGATGCCGGCAACCAGATTCATAATCTGGCCGTCAGTACCCAGGCGCGCGCCCGAGGTATCAATCCCGAAGACGAGGCCTATCCCGCAGACGGCTATCGTGGTGAGTACATTGCCGACATTGCCCGCGACTACCGCAACAAGGCGACCGTCGTCGCCGATGGCCGCAGCGTCACCGCCACCGGCGATCTGGACTCGCTGGAAGACATCCGCCAGTTTGCCGTTGCCTGTCTGCGTCGCGAACAGGATCTGGACCTGCAGGCTTTCGGTCTGAAGTTTGACAACTACTATCTTGAAAGCTCGCTTTACAACGACGGCAAGGTAGAAGAGACCGTCAACAAGCTGATCGCCAGCGGCTACACCTACGAACATGAAAACGCCCTGTGGCTGAAGACGACCGAGCTGGGTACGGGCGATGATAAGGACCGCGTCATGCGCAAATCCGACGGTGGATACACGTATTTCGTACCGGATGTCGCCTATCACGTCACCAAATGGAACCGTGGCTATACCCACGCCATCAATATCCAGGGCACCGATCACCACGGCACCATTGCGCGCGTGCGGGCCGGCCTGCAAGCGCTGGAGCTGGGTATTCCAAAGACCTACCCTTCGTATATCCTACATAAAATGGTCAAGGTCATGCGCAATGGCCAGGAAGTCAAGATTTCCAAACGCGCCGGCAGTTATGTCACCATGCGTGACCTGATCGACTGGGTCGGGCAGGACGCGGTCCGTTATTTCCTGATCCAGCGCAAGGCCGATACCGAGTTTGTCTTCGATATTGATCTGGCACTGGCAAAGGGTGAAGAGAATCCGGTATATTATGTTCAGTATGCGCACGCGCGTATCTGCAAATTGCTGCGCGATTCTGCAAACCTGACCGATAGTCTGAGCAGCGCCGACAGCAGCCGGCTGGTGGCTCCCACCGAAATCACGCTGCTCAAGCGACTGGCCGAATTGCCGGGCCTGATCCAGACCGCCGGCCAGGAACTGGCGCCGCATCAGCTGGCATTCTGGCTTCAGGAATGCGCGGCCGATTTTCATGCCTGGTACAACGCCGAACGCATCATGATTGACGATATCGAATTGAAACGTGCGCGGCTGCGTCTGGCCGATGCCACCCGTCAGGTCATTGCCAATGGCCTGTCCCTGCTGGGTGTGTCCGCGCCCCAGCAAATGTAAGCGAGACTGTTCCCCATGGCAACACGCAAGAAACGCCCCGCCTCCCGCAGCACCCGGTCTTCATCCGGCAAAGGCATGACATTCTCGTCAGTCCTGCTCGGCCTGATCATCGGCCTGTCCGTCGCGGCGGTGGCGGCGTTCATGATCATGCGTTCGCCTTCGCCCATCCAGGACCCACGCCAGCCGGCTAACGGCCAGCCTGGTCCGCTTGTCGGACAACCGCGCCCGGGTGCGCCGCTCATTGACCCCAATGCCTGGATGAACAGTGACGGCAGCATCAATTCGGCACGGCAGCCTCCCGTCCGAGACAAAATTGATCCGCTGGCCCCGCTCATCGGCATTCCGGAGAACGCCGGCGATATGCCGTTCACCACCGGCAACGGCCTCACACCGGCCAGTCCTGCAACACCACCAGCCAAAACATCGCCAAAGTCCGATGACGACCAGATTGCCTCGCTGATCAACACGCTGCCGGCCGATAAAACGCCTGCAGCACAGCCAAAATCATCCGCATCCGTCGCAAATACGGCACCTGGCAAGGCAGCAGAGCCTGCCGCCAGCCGCAACGACAACAAAGCCGCGGCCACCGGCAATACCGCGGCCAGCCAAAGCAGCAATGCGGTTCCGCGCTACCTGCAAGTGGGGTCCTATCGGGATGAAAAAGAAGCCGACGCCTTTCGCGCGCGCATGATCATGATGGGTTTCAATGTGCAGATCCAGAAAGCCAGAGTGAACAATATGGATGTCAATCGCGTTCGTATCGGTCCGTTCAACAATGAACAGGAACTGCGCGAATCCCGTGCCCAGCTGTCCGGAGCCAAAATCAGCTCCACGATCGTACGTTAGGCCGAACATGGAACGGGAACTTTACCCTGCCCGTTGTGTCCTATTGCAATAGCGTTTGATCTGCAAAGATTCCGCACAGGGGCAACATGTCCGATTATTAACCCAATTGAAGAATCCCACTATGAAATCATCTTCCACCTTGTTTCGTTTCGTATCCGCAGCCCTGCTTATGGGCGCGACGGCTTTGGTGCCCGCAATGGCCCAGTCCGGTCCGGCATTCAAAACCCTCAACACGGCCCAGCCGTCCGGATCCGGCGACAAAGTCGAAGTAATGGAGTTCTTTGCCTACAGCTGCCCGCATTGTGCCGAGATGGAACCCATGATAGAAAAATGGGTTAAAACCCTGCCCTCCAACGTGGCCTTCATCCGCGTCCCGGTCGCTTTCAATGCCGCCATGCAACCCATGCAACAGCTGTATTATTCACTTGAAGCACTGGACAAGCTTGATCTGCATCCCAAGGTTTTCGATGCAATTCACAAGCAAGGCAAAAAGCTGTTCACCAAGGATGCCATTGTTGACTGGGCCGCTGACCAGGGAATCGACAAGGCAACCTTTACTTCGGCTTTCGACTCTTTTGGTGTAACCGCCAAAGTCAAACGCGCCACCGAGATGACCGACACCTACGCGATTGAAGGCACGCCGTCCATTGCCGTCGGCGGCAAATACGTGACCTCGCCCGGCATGACCGGCGACTATGCGTCCAGCATTACGCAGGCCCAGAAACTGCTGGATCAAGTCCTGGCCGAGAAAAAGTAATCAGCCTGGCGTGATCAAAACGTTGCCCGATGCAAAGACGGCAACGTTTTGCATTTGAAGCAAGACGGCACACGCCTTGACAGCGAGTGGGATACATGAAGACGAATACGCCCCTGGCAACAACCACCCTTCACGACCGGCACGGTCGCTGGCCGCAAGCCGAATCGACTGAAGACTTCCGCCGTAATCTGACGGCTGTCCATGCACGCATCGCAGCCGCGTGCCAGCGGGTGGGGCGCGATCCCGCCAGCGTACGCCTGCTGCCGGTCAGCAAAACCAAACCGGAAGGCAGTCTGCGTCTGGCCTATGGCGCCGGGTGCCGCATGTTCGGCGAAAACAAGCCGCAGGAAGCGTATCGCAAATGGGAAGCCATGACCGATCTGGAAGATTTGCGCTGGTCGGTCATTGGGCATTTACAAACCAACAAAGCCAAACTGGTCGCGCGTTTCGCCGCCGAATTTCAGGCGCTCGACAGCCTGCGCGTGGCCGAAGCGCTGGAACGGCGTCTGCAGGCCGAAGGGCGCTGTCTGGATGTATTCGTACAGGTCAACACCTCCGGAGAAGCCAGCAAATACGGTCTGCCGCCCGACGAGGTCGCGACCTTCCTGCGCCAGTTGCCGACCTTTTCGGCCTTGCGCGTGCGCGGTTTCATGACGCTCGCGGTCCTGTCTGCCGAAGCCGGGCAGGTGCGACGCTGCTTTGTACTCTTGCGGGAGCTGCGCGACAGATTGCGCCAGGACGCGCCTGATGGTGTCTCGCTTGATGAATTGTCCATGGGCATGTCGGGCGACTATGAAATCGCGATTGAAGAAGGTGCAACGGTGGTGCGTGTCGGCCAGGCTATTTTCGGCGCACGCTCAACGCCGGACGCCTACTATTGGCCCTCGGCCACAGCGGAAAACAACAATTAATGCGCACCGTTCCCATCAAACCGTCCGCAGACACGACTGAGCCGAATGCGACCTTAAACCCGCTGCCCATTGACGTCGTGTCGGTTCAATCTCAGGTGGTCTATGGCCGCGTAGGCAATAACGTGGCGGTTCCCGCTCTTGCCGCCCAGGGACTGCTGGTGGCCACCGTGCCCACAGTCGTGTTCAGCAACACCCCTCATTACCCCACTGTGCATGGCGGTACCATCCCCGACGAATGGTTCGCAGGCTATCTGTCCGATCTGTCTGCGCGCGGCGCACTGGCCGGGCTTCAGGCGGTACTGGCAGGTTACATGGGCGGTCCGGAACAAGTCCATATGCTGGGCGACTGGGTCAGCCGCATGCTTGAAACCCGGTCAGCCCTGAAACTGATCGTCGATCCCGTGCTGGGTGATCACGATACCGGCGAATATGTGAGTCCGGGCATGGCCGAGGCCTACCGTCGCCACCTGCTGCCGCTGGCCGACGGGCTGACGCCCAACAGTTTCGAGTTACAGCAACTGACCGGGCTGCCCAGCCCGGACATTGAGAGCGTCGTTACCGCCGCACGCACCCTGCTGACCGGACGCACACAATGGGTCATTGTCACCAGCGCCGCGCCCGCAACGTGGCCGGCCAACCAGATGCTGGTGGCGGTTGTCGACCGTCAGCAACACACCGTGTTGACCCATCCTCGCATTGAAGTCATGCCCAAAGGCACCGGTGATTTGTTCACCGCAACGCTGACAGGACGGTTATTGACCGGCTCAACGGTGTTTGACGCCGCGACCTATGCATGTGACCAGGTTATTGCGGCACTGCAGCTGACTCGCCAGAAGCAATGCGCAGAGCTACTGTTGCCCTCGCTCCCCAGCTCGCATACGCCAGAATAAGATCGTCCCAGGATAGGACCGGCGCAGAGTGAGACCCGTCGGAGCAGGCGTGCCCCGACCAGGTAATCAGAGCGCTTTCTGCATGGCCTGCTGCAGGTCCGCGATCACGTCTTCCACCGCTTCCAAACCAATATGCAGGCGTACGACCTGCACCGCAGTATCCGCAAGCTTGCCGAAATAGGCATGGTTTCGCAGAAAACCGGTGTCAACCCACTGCACCAGGCTTTCATAGCCGCCCCAGGAATAGCCAATACCAAACAGGGTCAATGCGTTGACAAAAGCGCGCACCTGCGCCGGCGACATATCCAGTGCGACTGAAAGCAGCCCATTGGAACCGGTGCAATCGCGCTTCCACAATACATGACCGGCATCGTCGGGCCAGGCCGGATGAAAAATTTGCCGGACTGCCGGTTGCTGCGCCAGCCACTGGCAAACGTCCAGCGCATTGCGGGCGTGCTGTTGCATTCGTACCGGCAGCGTACGCACACCGCGAATAGCCAGCCAGGCGTCGTCTGCGCTCACGGAAAATCCCATGGCGTACTGGTTGGTATCGATGGTTTTGATCAGAGCCGGATCATTGGCAATGACGGCGCCCAGCATGAGATCCGAGTGCCCGGCCACATATTTGGTACCCGCCACAATACTGACATCGGCGCCCAGCGCCAGGGGTTGATAGGCATAGCCGGAGCCCCAGGTATTGTCAGTGACCAGGATCAGCCCATGTTCCTTTGCAAACGCGGCCAGGGCGGGCATGTCCAGCATTTCCATCAGCAGTGAGCCGGGCGCTTCAACATACAATATTTTTGTATTGGGTTTGACATGCTTCGCCAGGGCCTGCACGTCTTTGGCGGATGTAAACGTCGCCTCAATGCCCATGCGTCCAAGCACCGTATTGCTCAGATGATAAACCGGACCATACACGCAATCGGCCGCAAGCAAGTGGTCGCCTGCACTTAACAGCGACAGCAGGGCCATGCTGATGGCACCCAGGCCCGAAGAGGCCAGAAAAGCCCGCTGCCCGCCTTCCAGTGCGCAGAAAACATCCTCCAGCGCTGCATGCGTTTCCATTCCCATGCGCCCATACGTGACCAGCCGCTCGCCACCATTCTTGCGCCGGTAGGTTTTTTCGAGATCTTCGACAGTATTGAAGCGAACCGTACTGGTGCGGATGGACGGCAATCCCACCGGTGCAACAGGATGCTGCGCATCACACGGCGCGGTGCCCAAATGCTGTAAACGGGTATGAATGGATGACTCGGAAGACATGACACGGTCCTGTGGTTTATGATTCAAACAGTCAATCATTATAGCCACCCGGCATCGGAGACACCATGATCAGCCTTGACACCGCATTGGTTTTTGCGGGTATCGCCTGCCTGCTGGCCCTCTCGCCCGGGCCGGACAATCTGTTCGTGCTATTTCAGTCCATGCTTTGGGGCTGGCGCGCCGGTTTTATGATTACCTTGGGTTTGTGCACTGGGCTTCTGTGGCATACCTTTATCGTCACCATCGGCATAGCTGCCCTGATTGCCGCATCACCCACTGCTTTCCTGGTGCTCAAACTGATCGGCGCAGCCTATCTGCTCTATATGGCCTGGCAGGCCTGGCGTGCGCCGCCCGTATTCGCCACCACAGAAACCGCGCCCGCGCGCCGCAGTAATATGCAGTTTTATCGTAGCGGGATTCTCATGAGCGCCACCAATCCGAAAGTCAGTATTTTCTTTCTGGCGTTCCTGCCGCAGTTTGCGCATCCCGAAGCCGGCTCGGTCACCTGGCAGTTGCTGGCCCTGAGCGCGATTTTCCTGGTCTGTGCGCTGCTGATATTCAATGTGGTTGCCGTGTTTTCGAGCTTCGTCGGACGATATTTGAAGCAATCGGCACTGGCGCAGCGCCTAATCAACCGCCTGGCCGCCGTGGTGTTTGTGGGTCTGGCATTCAAGCTGGCCACAAGCAGCAAATAGATTGGCACTTTGCCGCGCCTTCATTTCAACCTGAGGCTTTCTACTTCAGCCTGATGTTTTCTACTTCAGTTTGATATCAAGGCGGACCACGTCACCGCGATAGACTCCGTCGCCGATAAAAACAATCGTGCCATTCTGGTCCACGGCACTGCGATGCACATGGGCCACCGGCGCATTCAGGGGCAGTTGCAGCAAGTCTGCCAGTTCCGGATCGGCCGAGCCCAGCGTCAGGGTCTGATGCGCCTCGACGATCTCCAGCCCCGGCAACTCGCGCAGGATACGCATCGAGGTCTTGGTCTCGAACGCCTTGGCGGGGATACGGCGACAGATTTTTTCATCGATGAATACTTCGCCCAGGTAATAAGGGCGGTCATTGCGCCAGTGCCGGCGTTTCCAGTACTGATAGCTTTGCGCCAGCTGGCCCAGCGACAGATCAGCCGTCGCGGGCATGCGCCGGTCGCGCGCCGCCAGGATTTCAAGGCTGACGCCTTCCGGCGCAATCAGCTGCCCGTCCCAGTTGGACGCCACTTCGCACCAGAACTGTTCCTGGGGCTTGCCCGTGACAAAGGTGCCTTTGGCGCGGTAACGCTCAATCAGTTTTTCCTCTTCCAGCAGGTCCAGCGCCTGCCGCACTGTTGCACGCGCTACCTGACACTCGTCGGCCAGTTCATCGACCGTCGGAATCTGCGAACCAACAGGCCACTGCCCCGACTCCACGCGTCGCCGGAACAGGCTGGCCAGTTGTACATAACGGGCCGCGGCGCTGCGGCTGAAATCAATGGGAGCGGTGCTGCTTTTGTTCGGCGCTTGCGTCATTTTTTGTCCATGGTGTGGCGAGGAATACTCGGGTGCAAAACATCCCTGTGGGTACCCCGCCAGCGGCATTGTCATTCACTTGTGCATTATAGCCAGTCATCTCTGACGACGTATCGCAAAAGGGCGAACAACCAGACTATCGTCCCTTGAAGACCGGCGCCCGTTTCTCCACGACCGCACGCACAGCTTCACGCGCGTCTTCGGAGTGCATCAGCTTGGTACTGTACTGTTGTTCGAGTTCGTAGCCCTCATCGACCGGCATATTTTCAATCCGGTTCAGCGCTTCTTTCATCGTCACCAGGCCGACCCGGCTCTTCGAAGCAATCACGTTTGCCATATCCATGGCCGTCGGCATAAGCTGGCGAGGTGTAACGACTCGCTCGACAAAGCCGACCCGATGGGCCTCCCACGCACTGATCTGCTCACCGGTGAACGCCATGTAGCGCAAGCTGCCCTGGGGTACCAGACGGCCCGTATGCGCGCCGCCACCGCAACGGCCCACATTGATTTCCGGCATGGAAAATGTCGCTTTTTCTGATGCGACGCGAATATCGCTGCTGCTGGCCAGCACGCTGCCCGCACCCAATGCCGGACCATTGACTGCCGCAATGACCGGAACCGCGCAATGCCGTATAGCCCGGAATGTGGCGCGAACCACCTTGGCCCTGCCCGGATCCTCTTCGGGCGTGGCGGCCAGGAACTCCTTGAGTTCCAGACCCGCGCAGAAGGCTTTTGTGCCTTTGGCGGTAAACACAACGACATTGATGTCGTCCATGCCGTTGATGGCTTCGAACGTTTCCGTAATGGCCTCGTAGCGCGCCAGTGTCAGCGCGTTGACGGGAGGTGAATCAAGCGTGACCACCGCAATTTTGCCCTGCTTTTCCAATTGGATTTCTTTCATCGCTTCCATTTCCTTGTTAATCAAACAATGCCCGATTCGCGCAAGCCGGCGATATGTGCCGCGTCATAGCCCAGATCAGTGAGTATTTTGTCAGTGTGTTGTCCCAGCTGCGGTGGTGGTGATTCAAACTGCAGTGGCCGGTTGGCAAAGTTGATCGGGCACACCACCTGCGGTAAGGTGACGCCGGCCGGGTGTGGCAGCGTACGCAACATGCGGCGGTGCTGCACCTGCGGCTCCTGGAACACTTCCGGGATACTGTTGATCGGACCACAAGGCACGCCGGCCGCGCCCAGGGCGGCAACCAGATCAGCCCGCCGCCAGCCGGAAAACTCGTCCTGCAACAGCGTCGTGAGCTCACGTACATTGATCGCACGCTGCGCATTGACACTGAAACGCGCATCGGTCGCCAGTTCGGGGCGCTTGACCGCATCACATAATTTGACAAACTGCCGGTCATTGCCGACAGCCAGGATCACATCGCCATCGCTGCAGGAATATACGTCCTGCGGCTGAATATTCGGATGGGCGTTGCCGCCCCGCTTGGGCGTCTTGCCGGACAGCAAATGGTTCATGGCCTGATTGGACAACACCGCCGTCTGGACGTCCAGCATCGCCAGATCAATGTACTCGCCCTCGCCGGTCCGCTCCCGATTGGCCAGGGCGGCGAGCACCGCGACAGCCGTATACATGCCGGTCATCAGATCCACGATCGGAATGCCCACTTTTTGCGGCCCGCCGCCGGGCTTGTCATCGCGCTCGCCGGTGATGCTCATCAGACCGCCCATCGCCTGAATCAGAAAGTCATAGGCGGCTTCTTCCTTGCGGGGGCCGTCCTGGCCAAAGCCGGTGACAGAACAATAGATCAGCTTCGGATTCACCTCTTTCAGGCTTGCGTAATCGAGCCCATACCTGGCCAGCGCGCCGGCCTTGAAGTTCTCCAGCACAATATCGCAATCGACAGCCAGATCACGTACAATCTGCTGGCCCTCGGGCGTATCCAGGGCCACCGTAATGGATTCCTTGCCCCGGTTTACGGATAAATAATAACCCGCCTCGGCGGTGTTGTTTCCCTCACTGTCCTGCAGAAATGGAGGCCCCCAGGCGCGTGTGTCGTCGCCATGCACCGGTCGCTCGACCTTGATGACCGTGGCCCCCATGTCCGCCAGCAACTGACTGGCCCACGGTGCTGCCATAATGCGGCTCAGGTCCAGTACTCGTACATGCGAGAGCGGCCCGCTTTTCTGACTCATTCGTTGTTCTCCTGAAATTAATCTGGTTTTATCCTGTACCCGGGCACGGGCTGTTACATATCGTGTTGTCCGGTACATAGACCCATACGCATGCAGCCCAATGCATGGCGCAGGATAGAGCCCGGGAACACGATCACTTCCATATAGGACATAATTATAGCCTATATAGTACAATAATACGACCTATTGACATTACAGGCGTAATACCCTAGCATCACTGATGTACTTTACTTTCCTTGCCCGCCCTATCCCAGAGAGAAGCATAGCGGGTATTTTCCATGATCAAAAGAGGAACTCAATGAGACAGCCTTCCCTTATTGCGCGGTTTGGACGCGTCCAACGCCCGCCCTTTCAACACCTCCTTGCCCGGGCACTGTTGCTGTGCGCTGCGAGCGTACTGAGCATCACCCCTGCACTGGCCGACGAAACCTATCCTGCCAAACCGGTCAAGCTGACCGTACCGTTTCCGCCTGGCGGCTCCAGCGACACCGCGGCACGTATCCTGGCCGACGGGATGTCCAAACAGCTGAAACAAACCATGGTCGTGGAAAACCGGGCGGGCGCCGCCGGCACCATCGGCATTGCATCGGTCGCACGCGCCCAGCCTGATGGCTATAACCTGGGCGTAGGGCCGGTGGGCGGCACCATTATCGCCCGCCTGATCGGCATGCAAGTGCCCTACCAGCCCCAGGATCTGGTGCCCATCGCCAACATCGGCTCATTGCCGCTGGTCGTCGCCGTCAATAAGGACGTACCCGTCAACAATATCAAGGAACTGGTGGAGCTGGCCAAATCGAAACCCGGCAGCCTGTCCTACGGCACATCAGGCGCGGGCACACCCGGCCATCTGGTATTCGAATACTTCAAGAAAATTGCCGGCATTGACGTCGTGCATATTCCTTACAAGGGCGATTCGCCACTGACCAGCGACCTGATCGGCGGTCAGGTGCAGATCGGTGTGCTGACCGGCCCGGCCGCCAAGGCGCAGCAAAGCAACCCGAAACTGAAGTTCCTTGCGGTCAGCAGCGCCAAGCGATATCCGCAAATGGAAGCGGTTCCCACCCTGGTGGAAAGCGGCTACCCGGACCTGAATATCGAAATATGGAACCTGCTGATCGCCCCGGCCAAAACCGCCCCGGCCGTGCTGACCCGCCTGAACGAAACGATGAATGCCGTACTGAAGGAACAGGATACGATTTCCCGCCTGGATGCGCAGGGCTACCTGCCCCCGGTCGCCATGTCGCTTGAACAGGCACGCGAGTTTGTGGAAACGGACCGCAAGAAATGGGAAACCATCGTCAATACGACAGGTGTCAGAATCGGGCAATAACGCCCTTCGATGCCAGTGCGGACCGGGCACGGCGCTGCCCGGCCACCGTCGCCATCGATGCCTCTGTCCGTTGATACTTTTTTCTTTTCACTTTTTTATGCCCGCGTCACAATGATCGCGGGCATCTTGCTGGAGTCCCTTATATGTTGCTTGTAGACACCCCCGCCGATCTGGCCTCGCATATTGGCGAAGACCTTGGCACCAGCCAATGGTTTACCGTGACGCAGGACCAGATCGATCACTATGCGCGACTGACGGGCGACGATCACTGGGTCCACGTGGACATTGCCCGCGCGCAGCGCGATATGCCCGACGGCAAAACAATCGCGCACGGCTTTTTTGTTCTGTCGCTGATTCCGCTGCTGGCACGCGATATTTTCAAAATCAGCAAACGCGGCAAAGGACTGAATTACGGCCTGAACCATTTGCGCTTTATCAGTCCGGTACCGGTGGGGTCGGACGTGCGACTGCAACAAAAGCTGGTTGACGCTCAACCCAAAAACGGCGGCATGCTCTTCACCTTTGAAAATACGTTCGAAATAAAGGACCAGGAGCGACCGGCATTGGTAACGACGATGCTGCTGCTGATTTATAACGAATAATCGCTTCCTCGGACGAAATAGCATCGATTCTGAATCCTGCCCATTTCTCTTTACAAGCCGCTATTGAGCCTGCTGTCGTTGTCTTACTCAATTTCTCCGCGAGAAACAACCATTTGCATAGCAGGAAGTAAGGAAGTAAGATATCCTTTCTTTCTTCTTTAGCGGAGAACATCCATGCTTGCCAAATTAACATCAAAGAATCAAATCACCTTGCCAAAGGCAGTTGTGTCGAAGGTAGATGCGGCCGAGTATTTTGAGGTGGAGGTCGAAAATGGCCGAATCGTACTGACACCGGTACGTGTACAGCAGGGCCAGGCTGTTCGCGATAAGCTGCAACAACTCGGCATTACCGAACAGGATGTCGAGGACGCCATTTCCTGGGGGCGCAAATGATCAGGGTGGTTCTGGATACCAATGTCGTATTGTCTGCGCTGCTATTTACATCCGGGCGTCTCGCGTGGATACGCAGGGCCTGGCAGCACAAGCAGCTCCTCCCCTTGGTATGCACGGAAACTGTCTGCGAATTGCTTCGTGTACTTGCTTACCCAAAATTCAAGTTGACAGCCGAGGAACGGCAGCATCTACTTCAAGACTTTCTGCCGTACACCGAGGTCGTCGAATTGCCCTTGCCGTGGCCGACATTGCCGCGTTGTCGCGACGAAAAAGACCAGGTGTTTCTTGTCATAACCTATATTGGCCAGGCGGAAGCTCTCATCACAGGGGATGGCGACCTCCTGGCCATGCGCAACGAGAGCCCCGTCCTGATCGTGACACCCGAAGAATGGGAGAGCCAACAAAGTAGCTGCCCCAACTGTTGAAGTCCAGCCCAAGCTACTCTGCCGGGAACCCTTATCGGCAAAAATCAGGCATACCACAGAACAGACTCAAATAATCTTTTTCTCGCGCAACTCCGTAATGGCGGCCGCATCCATCCCCAGCAGCTCGCTTAGCACCTCGTCGGTATGTTCACTGAGTGTGGGCGGTGGACGCCGATAGGTGACCGGTGTGGCGGACAGCTTCAGCGGATTGGCAATCTGCGGAATGTTTCCTGCTGTCGAGTGCTGCATATGCATCAACATGTTCCGATGTTGCAGTTGGGGGTCTTCGAAGACCTGACTCAGGTCGTTGATCGGCCCGCAAGGGACATTCATGGCGTCCAGTTCTGTCTGCCACTCCTTGATCGGACGCGTGATCATGACGGCCTGCAGCAGCGGAATGAGTTCTTTCTGGTTCTGGGCACGCAGCCGGTTCAGCAGGAAGCGCGGATCATCGGCCAGTTCGGGCAGACCCAGCAGTTGCACAAATTGGCGAAATTGCGAATCGTTGCCCACGGCGATCATGAGATAACCATCGCTGCATTCAAATGCCTGATACGGGCATGTAATGGGCGAGGCCGTGCCCATGCGCCGGGGAATCGTGCCGGACACCAGATAATTCATGGCAATGTGCCCAATGGAAGCCACCTGTGCATCAAACAGCGCGATATCTATATACTGCCCTTCTCCGGATACCGCGTCGCGATGATTCAGCGCCGCAAGAATCCCGATAATCGCGTAAAAACCTGCGGTCAGATCCGACACCGCGTAACCCACTTTCTGAGGCCCACCACCGGGTTCCTCTTCAGGATTGCCGGTCAGACTCATCAGCCCGCTCATGGACTGGAAAATCGGATCATAACCCGGCCGATGACTATACGGACCGGATTGCCCAAAGCCGGTAATAGAACAATACACCAGACGTGGATTGATGGCTTTCAGTGATTCATAATCAAGACCGTACCGCGCCAGATCGCCGGCCTTGAAGTTTTCGATCAATACATCGCATTGAGCGGCCAGCTTGCGAATGACCTCCTGCCCTTCGGGGCTGGACATATTTACCGTCACCGAACGCTTGCCACGGTTCATCGCCAGAAACGAGGAAGTCTCGGCAGTCTCGTTGCCGGCGTCGTCCTTCGCCCGATAGCCCTGCTGGCGAACATCATCGCCCCGGCCAGGCCGCTCCACCTTGATCACATCGGCGCCCAGATCGGCCAGCATCTGGCCGGTCCATGGCCCGGAAAAAACCCGTCCCAAATCCAGCACCCGGATGTGCGAAAGCGTTTGCACCATATCTGTTCCCATATTCATGTCAATCACTCAATTCCTTTGCTACTTTTTTTACACAGGCAATGCCAGCACGACCTTGGCCAGGATATTGCGCTGAATTTCATTCGTGCCACTGAATATCTTGGCCGCAGCCGCGTTATAAAGCGGCATCTGCAGGCCGTCTACCGTGACAACCTCATTCTCTGACGCTTGCACATTGGGCGTACTCTCTGAACCTGCGAAGACCGCCGCACCGGTCGTACCCGCCTGTTCGCCCGCCGCATCCAGCAGCAACAACGCCGCCTTCTCGTGCGTTTCGGTCGCCCAAATTTTGAGTAGCGACACATTGGCCGGCAATGGCTCATTACGCCGGACAATATCCGAAAACGTCGCATAGGCAGATGACAGATCGGCAATATCCATATGCAAGCGCGCATAATCGCGCATGAAGGCCGGGTCACGATCCAGGCCGCTCGCGCCCATGACTTTATCGATCATGGCCAGCGTATTCTGCGCGTGCTTGGGGTTGCCGCTAAACAGCCGTTCAAAGCCGAGCAACGCCTTGGATATGGTCCACCCCTGGTTCAGTTCACCTACCAGGTTCTGTTTCGGTACCTTCACATCATCGAAGAAGATTTCGCAGTATTCTTCGTCACCGGCGATCGTCCGGATTGGCCTTACGGTAATACCGGGCGATTTCAGGTCCACCATCAGGAAGCTTATACCCGCCTGCTTTTTCACATTTTTGTCGGTACGTACCAACATAAACATGTGCGTGGCATCCTGGGCCAGTGTCGACCAGGTTTTCTGCCCATTGACGGTGAAATAGTCACCTTCCGGCACCGCCTCGCAACGCAGCGAAGCCAGATCGGATCCCGCATTGGGTTCAGAATACCCCTGGGCCCAGACATGTTCACCGGACAAAATGGCGGGCAGGTAGGTTTGCTGTTGCTCCGGCGTGCCGTAGCGGATCAGAATCGGTCCCAGCATGACCAGTCCCTGGTCGGGCGGACGGCCTACGCCATAGCGTTCCTGTTCCTCAATATAAGCAATCATTTTCTCCGGGGATAGCGCCATGCCACCGTATTGCTTGGGCCAGGCTGGTGCAATCCACTTCTGGCGCGCCAGCGTGCGATACCAGTCGCCAATTTCATGCCAGTGCAGGCGACCGCTACGATGACGCAAGTGTTCGGGATAATGCGCGCGATAGAACGCACGCAACATCTGCCGGAATTCCGCTTCCGGCATCGCGTCCCAATCGGCATCGGTAGGAAAATCGGTCCATTGCTTTTCCGCGCCGTTTTCCTTCCCGTGCTGCCTGTTTTGTCCTGCCTGCCTGTCTTGCGTATGGCTGGTGGCTGAAGCGTGTGCCTGCAGCTGTTCCAGCGCCTGCAAATAACGGGCTTCATGCGCCCGGCGATTCCCCATTTCACTGGATAACGCAATCGCTTTCTTGAGCATCAGTCCCACATCGGACTCATCGGAATAGCCCATGCCACCATGCATTTGCACGGCCAGCCGGGTCGCCTCACCGGCTGCAAGTTCCGCCCTCGACTTCAGGCGACTGGCTTGCATGGCCAATAAGGCCGGCGTCTCGCCTGGCTTGTCAGTGGCTTCCCACAGGGCGAACTCCAGCATTTGCAATTGAATATAACTGTCAACCATACGGTGCTGCAGGCTCTGAAACGAGCCGATGGGCTTGCCAAATTGCATGCGCACTTTCAGGTACTCAAGTGTCGTGTCGAACGCATTGCGCGCGCAACCCAGCAGTTGCGCCGACAGAACGATGCGGGCATAGTCATTGGCCTGAGTGAGCGCATCCATCACGTCCGGCCCACGTGCTACGATCTGCGCCTCTTTCACCGCACAAGATTGCAGATGCAGCGTGCCGATACTGCCCGTATCCACACGTGATACATCGCTCATATGCACGCCTGTCGCGTCCGCTTCAATCCATAGCAGTACCGCCTCATCGTTCTGCATGACAGGCACCAGCCAGCCATCTGCGCCGCTGCCCGGTGCCACGTTGATATACCTCGCTGACACAGCAAGCTGACCGTCCTGTTGTGTGACGACCGGGCCCGAACGGACATTCACCTGGCCAGGGTGTTGTTGCCAGGCCGTCCCGGCAATCAGCGATCCCTCTGCAATACCCGCCAGCAGGCGATCTCGCAATTCACTGTCTGGCAATGCGCGCAAGAACGTAACGGTTTGAACTGCAACGGCGACCAGTGGCTCGGCAGCCAGAGACGCGCCCAATTCCAGCGCGATGGCGTTCATCTCGCCCAGCCCGAGGCCCAGACCGCCCTGGGCTTCGGGTACCAGCACCGCCGGCCATCCTGCTTCGGCCATACCCTGCCATGTACTGCGATTCAGCCCCGCCGAAGCCAACACTCGCTGGCGCATACGCTCAGCATGATTGCCGCGTGAAAGAAAATCCCGGGCACTATCCCGGAATGCGTCGATTTGTTCCCTATCCAGCGACATTTACTTGCCCGCTCCTTCAAATCCATATAAATGTGTTGGGTTTGTCACCCATACCTGTCGACGAGTTGCTTCATCACCGAACCAGTCCCAGGCCAATTCGATCAGGCGGCCGACAGCCGGCGCCCGTTCGCCCATGCGAACGTAGGGCCAGTCCGATCCCCACAGCACCCGCTCCACATTGGCGGCCAGCAGCGCGTCATGAAAGGGACGAACATCGGCGTAATCCGGCGCCTGCGTCGATACCCGGCAGACCGACAGCTTGATCCACAACCGCCCGTCGCGCAACAGTCGGCATAACAATTGAAATAAGGGATCCTGCACGCCACGGTCAATCACGACACTGGCCATGTGATCGATCACCACAGGCAAACCCAGATCAGTTACCTTTTCCAGGACGGGCAAATAGCGATCATACGGCCCCCACATCTGCACATGCATGCCGGTCTGGCGCATAGCCGGGGCCAGCGTCTCAATGCTGTCAAAGCCCACGCTGCCGGGAAACAGGTTGCCCTGCGGGTCGCGCGCTTCAATGAAACGCAAGCCGCGAATGCCTGCTGCATACCATTGACCCAGCAACTGTGCATCGGCATCCGGGGCTGCCACACCGACGCCGCGCAACTGTGTCGGCCGCCGGGCAATGGCATCAATGATGGCACTCACATCGGTTCCGTAAGGAGCAGGCTGCACCAGTACCCCCCGCTGCATGCCGACGGTATCGAGCATCTTCAGATAACGCGTGGCTGGCGCATCAGGCGGCGCGTAGGTCGAACGCAAATGCAGCGGAAAATCGGCATATGGGCCGAACACATGACAATGCGCATCACAACTGTCATCAGGCAGCGTGACTGCAGCAGGGGTGGGCATGCGCGGCATTTCTACCGCATCGGGAATGTAAGGGCCGGTCATACCGTGATATCCTCGAGCGACACTGCCGCAAGCGTACTCAGCGCCTGGACCCCGTTACGCTGCGGCGGAACCAGCGGGTTCGGCGCGTCGTCCGGCAGCGGAATTTCATGGGCATTGAGCGTCATGGATACCATCGTGTAATAGCCGACAACCGCCGTCAGCTCCACCACGCCGGTCACATCAAAGTATTCCCGGATGCGGTCGTATACGGCAGGCGCAACCGTTCCATGCGCCAGCAACTGGCGGGCAAACTCATACACCGCCGCGTCTTGCGGGTCCTTGAACCCCGGTGCCTCGCAGTTTTTTATTTCATCTGCAATAGACTGAGGCAACCCCGCCGTCAACGCCGCCTGTTCATGGATATACCATTCAATCTGGCTATTCCAGTAACGGGCAGTGACCAGAATGGCCAGCTCGTTCAGGCGCGGCGGCAGGCTGGTGCCGAATCGCAGCATCTCGCCCAGTTTCTGCCAGCGCTGCGCCAGCTCGGGGTTATGCAGCACGGCCCGCAGCGGACCGACCAGCCTGCCGCGCGGACCATTGACGATGTCATCATAGACAGCGCGTTGCGCTTCGTTCATGGTCTCTACTGTGGGAAAAGGGATACGACTCATAGATCTTCCTGGCGTTGTTGCGTTTTAAAACTTTGGAAAAAGGATGGAATAACAATCAGGGCGTTTCAGCAGGCTCGGTGGCGGCGACCGACGCACGGCTGACAAAAACGTCCGCGTGCCAGCTTGCCAGCCCGGGCGCGCGTCGGCGCCAGTTCAGTTCTGGAAACCGGTAATCCAGATAAGACAAGGCGCAGCCAATCGTGATCGCCCCCATATCGAATCCAACCGTTTCAATCTCGGCAACATGGTTCTGCAGAAAATCGAGCGTCGAATCGGTCTTCAGCGCAAACGCTTTCAACCAGGCAACTGTCTGTTTTTCTTCTGTTTTGTTGCGTTCCTGGCGGAACAGCAGCAAGGCATCCATGAATCCATCTCCCAGCGCCTGTTGCCGCAATACGCGCGTGCGCTGCTGCGGGTCGACCGGGAACAGTGCCTGTCCTTGCCCATCCGGAGCACGTGCAGCCAGGTATTCGCAAATGACACGGGAGTCGAACAGGCTGTAGCCATCTTCAAGCACCAGTGTGGGCAATTTGATCAGGGGGTTATCCGGAATCAGTCCAAGGTTCGGCTCGGCCATCGCAACCGGCGTGCGCACCAGTTCAACCGCATCGGTCTGTCCGGTTTCGTGCAAAACGATCATGACTTTTCTAACAAACGGGGAACGGGGTGACCAGTGCAGTTTCATCATTTTTGAGGGTTATCCGTAACGGTTATGAACGCTTTTGCAGACGCTCAGGATTCTTCGGGGTTATAGGGAATTCGCGCCAGCTGAAAGCTGTCGCGGGTATGCGTGTACCAGCCGGCGCCATGCATGCGTCCGACCAGATCCAGCTTGTTGCCATCGATATAGCATTTGTCGCGGTCGATCACGGCAGCGTCATCCACATGCAGGCCCTCTACCCGGGCAAGGATGATATTACGTTTGCCATCAATATCGATTTCCTTCCAGAGGCGGCATTCCAGGGCGACCGGGCTGCCTGCAATTCTGCCCGGCCTGACCTTTTCAGAGGGCAGGGTCGCAAGGCCGGCTTTATGCAGCTCGTCCACATGGGCCGGGTACTCCGTCGCCGTGATATTCATGGCCTCGATCATTGAAGCCGGGACCAGGTTGACGACAAACTCGCCGGTGCGTTCAATATTGAGCAGGCTGTCTTTCTTGATGTCGCCGTTGTGGCCGATACCCAGCGCCACCACAGGCGGATCTCCCGACAGGACATTGAAAAAAGAAAAAGGCGCGGCATTCCAGACGCCGTCTTCCGACTGTGTGACCACCCACGCAATGGGGCGCGGCAGCACCACGCTGCCCATCAATTTGTAGGTGTTTTTGCCTTCAAGGGCTTGCATGTCGAAATACATATCGGTCTCCGTGTGTGCCAATCTGATCCTGTCACCCAGAGACTATCCGAGTGGTGTGCCTGTCGTAAAGGGTAAAGACAAACGATAAAGGCGAAAAAACCATACTTATGACCTTTTAAATATAACATTAATCCCGAAGACCGACAAGTCAAACCTCGGGATACAAAACCGTCAGGTAATCAGTTACGCAGCAGAATACCGCAACACGCCCTTATCATCTTCCTTGCATGTCAATTTGCCTTCGTGGTAAAGCATCTGCAAATGCGCCAGCGCTTCGCCCATGGCGAATGTCAATTGATGCAAATCAAGTTTACGCTTGAACATCAGCGGCACGACATCGGTTGTGGACATGGGCTTTTCTCCACACCATTGCAACACCTCAGCCAGGCGCTCAGCGTGATGATCCCGCTGCTGGCGAAGCCGTTCGTGCAAGCCCTTGAACGGTTTGCCATGCGAGGGCAAAACAAGGGTATCCTGCTCCAGGGGCTCATAGCTATCGAGCGATTGCAGGTACAGTTTCAGGGGATCGGCATCCGGCTCATGATCAAAGACGCTCACGTTGGTGGAGATCCGCGGCAGTACCATATCGCCTGAAATCAGTACCTTGATTTCCGGACAGTACAAACTGATATGTTCCGGCGCGTGCCCATAACCGGCAATCAGATCCCATTGTCTGCCGCCAATCAGCAGGCGCTCGCCGCCCAGCATCCGCGAAAAGCGGCGCGGCATGCCATCGACCAGCGAAGGATAATAATTGGCGCGCTCGCGGATCTGTTCCTGTGCTTGCGGATCATTCAGGCCATGGCGCGCAAAATGCGCAACAGCGACTTCACCGCCGGTGCCCGCCCCGCCCGCAGGACGCGAGGACCAGAGTGAGGCGACGTAAAAATCGGTCATGCTCATATATAGCGGTACCTGCCAGCGTTCACACATCCACGCAGCCAGACCCGTATGATCGGGGTGCATATGCGTCACGATCAGGCGCAGGACAGGCAACCCGTCCAGCGCCTCTTCAAATACGCGCTCCCACAGGGCTTTGACCTCAGGCTTGGCAATGCCGGTATCCACCACCGTCCAGCCTTCCCGTCCGTCTATTTCGTCTTTGAGCAACCACAGATTAATATGATCCAGCGCAAAGGGCAGCGGCATACGAATCCACTTGACACCGGGGGCGACTTCCTGCGTTTGGGCCGGTTCCGGCAACACATCACCAAAGGGATAATTCAGTCTTGCTTCAAGTTCATTCATGCGTACCACTCCTCATTGACATTTGTTTTTAATTCATAGATCATAGTTTACGTTAACGTAAACAGCAAGTCAGAACGCCCTGTCGGCCTGCTTTATATATTTCATGAATCCACGCACCTGGTCTATTTCCGAACTCGCGGAAGAATTCAATATCACGCCGCGCACGCTTCGCTTCTACGAAGACCACCGCATTGTCGACCCCCTCCGGGACGGACAAAAGCGCATCTATACCCATCGCGACCGCACCCGCCTGAAACTGGCGCTGCGCGGCAAGCGGCTGGGGCTGCAACTGTCGGAAATCTGTTCACTTATCGGCATGTACGAGGGTCCCGGCAGCACCCAGCCGCAACTGGAAACCTATCTGTCGATCCTTACTCGCCACAAGCAGCAGCTACTGCAGCAAAAACAGGATCTGGATCAGACGCTGTCCGAAATCGACGAGCAGGAAAAAAACTGCCTGGCGCTCCTGCGTCAAATTCACGACCCGGCCACAGGCGCGTAGTATTTGACCCGAACCCATGTCAAGCTTGCAGCCCGGGAGTGCTGGCGCCCTTCGCCTTACGGGTTTATCCTAGGCATTGATATATTGACGTTTACGTAAACGTAATGATATATTTTCGGCAGGCCAGAGACAGGCGCTATCCACGCTCGTCTACGGATTTCCACACTGGCGATTACCCTTGCTGGCCCCATTGCGTCATCAAGTGGTGATCCGGTTCACGTAAACTCACAGTAATGAATCTTTTCGAATTCATCGCTCACAAGACGACGGAGATTTTTCATGACAATTCCCGGTTTGAATTTTGATCTGGGCCAGGATCTGGACATGCTGCGCGATGCCGTGGCCGATTTTGCCAGGGCTGAAATAGCCCCGCGCGCCGCCGAACTGGACAGAAACGACCAGTTCCCCATGGATTTGTGGAAAAAATTCGGCGACCTGGGCGTGCTGGGCATGACTGTGGGTGAGGAATATGGCGGCGCCAACCTGGGCTATCTGGCACACATGATTGTGATGGAAGAGCTCTCGCGCGCCAGCGCCTCGGTCGCCCTGTCCTATGGCGCCCATTCCAATCTATGCGTCAACCAGTTGCACCGCAACGGCACCGAAGCACAAAAGAAAAAATACCTGCCCAAACTTATCAGCGGCGAGCACGTTGGTGCGCTTGCCATGAGCGAACCGGGCGCCGGTTCCGACGTCGTCAGCATGAAACTGCGTGCCGAGAAAAAAGGCGACCATTATGTCCTGAACGGCAGCAAAATGTGGATCACCAATGGGCCGGATGCCGACACGCTGGTGGTCTACGCCAAGACCGATCCCCAGGCGAATGCAAAAGGCATCACCGCGTTCATTATCGAAAAAGGCTTCAAGGGCTTTTCGGTCGCGCAAAAGCTGGACAAACTGGGCATGCGCGGCAGCCATACCGGCGAGCTGGTCTTTGAAAACTGCGAGGTACCTGAAGAAAACATTCTTGGTCAGCTCAACGGTGGCGTCAAAGTACTCATGAGCGGGCTCGATTACGAACGCGCCGTGCTGGCCGGCGGCCCGCTGGGCATCATGCAGGCCGTCATGGACATCACCGTGCCGTATGTGCACGAGCGCAAGCAGTTTGGCCAGTCTATCGGTGAGTTCCAACTGATCCAGGGGAAAATGGCCGATCTGTATACAACCCTGCAGGCCAGTCGCGCCTTTTGCTATACCGTAGGCAAACACCTGGACAGGCTCGGTGCAGGCCACGTACGTGAGGTCCGCAAGGATTGCGCCGCCGTCATTCTGTATTGCGCGGAAAAAGCCACCTGGATGGCAGGCGAAGGTATTCAGATCCTGGGCGGCAACGGCTACATCAACGAATATCCGACCGGCCGCCTGTGGCGCGACGCCAAGCTATACGAAATTGGCGCCGGCACCAGTGAAATCCGCCGCATGCTGATCGGCCGCGAACTGTTTAACGAGACCCGCTAGGCTTATGTTTTGTTCACGCACGCCAACCTGTCGGCCCCACCGCCTGTAAATCATGAAGTCGCTCACTGCAGACCACCAGCTAGTCCATCAACTGGATCCGCAAGTGCCGGAGCCGGCTGCGCTGGCGGCTGAAATCCTGGCGGGCTTCAACCGTCACTATTCGCTGTTCCGCTTTGTCGCCCAGCGCGCCAAATCTCTGTTTGAATCGCATGACTGGCACGGTATGCAGCGCGTCAACCGCGAGCGGATCGACTACTACGATACGCGGGTGCGCGAATGCACGCGCCAGATCGCCAAGCTGCTGGACAAAACCGCCATGGCCATGAAGGACCCGAAACTGGGCGGCTCCTTTACTGAAGAACAAAGCCGCTATTGGCAGGATATCAAGCAGGCCTACACACAGCTGTTGATGGAACACAGCCAGCCGGAATGCGCCGAAACGTTCTTCAATTCGGTCTGCAGCCGGATCATGCATCGCGACTACTTCCATAACGACTTCCTGTTCGTGCGTCCTGCGGTCGCAACAGACTATATCGATGCGCAGGGCAGTTCCTATCGCGTCTACTACCCTCATACCCAGGGCATTATTCCGACCGTCATCGACATGGTGGCCGATTTCGGCCTGGCGCTGCCTTTTCATGATTTGCCCGAGGATGCCCGTCTGCTGGCACGGCGTGCCGTCGGCATATTACGGCGCGAAATCGCCAAGACCGGCGGCTCGCGCATCGCCCCCGATTGCCAGATCCATGTGCTGCGCAGCCTGTTCTTCCGTAACAAGGGCGCCTATATCATCGGCCGCTTCATCAATAACGGCCAGCTGTATCCCTTTTCCATCCCCCTGCTGCATACGCCGGCGCACGAAATCCGCCTGCACGCGCTGCTGCATACGCGCGCCGATATCAGTACGCTGTTCAGTTTTACGCGTGCGTATTTTCTGGTAGATATGGAAACACCCTCGTCCTACGTGTCCTTTTTGCATACGCTGATGCCCGCCAAACCCAAGGCGGAGCTGTACACGGCCATCGGCCTGCAAAAGCAGGGCAAAACCTTGTTCTACCGCGATTTTCTGCATCACCTGACACACTCGACCGACACGTTCGATATCGCGCCTGGCATCGAAGGCATGGTCATGACCGTCTTCACGCTGGGCTCCTATCCCTATGTGTTCAAGCTGATCCGCGACAAAATCCGCAAGGATGGCATGGTGCACGCGACGGTGCGCCAGAAATACCAGATGGTCAAGCTGCATGACCGGGTCGGACGCATGGCCGACACCTGGGAATATTCGCAGGTCGCGCTGCCACTGAAGCGTTTTTCCGCCGCCCTGCTTCAGGAACTGCGCACCGAAGTGCCCAGCCTGATCGAAGAAACCGACGACTCGATCGTTCTGCGCCATGTGTATATCGAACGGCGCATGACGCCACTCAATATTTATCTGAATCGCGCCAGCGATCAGGCGCTCGAGGAAGCGGTCAGGGGCTATGGAGACGCCATTGCCGAACTGGCCGCCGCCAATATATTTGCCGGAGACATGCTGTACAAGAACTTCGGCGTGACGCGACTGGGTCGCATCGTGTTCTATGATTACGATGAAATCCAGCCCATTACCGACATGGCTTTTCGCAGAATTCCGCCTGCGCCCAACGAAGAAGCGGAAATGTCCGATGAACCCTGGTACGCAGTACATGCCAATGATGTTTTCCCCGAAGAGTTCGAGCGCTTTTTGCTGGGAGATCCCCGCGTGCGCCAGGCCTTCATGAAACATCATGCCACCCTGCTCGATTATCAGTGGTGGCAGAACCGGCAGAACCGGGTCGCGTCCGGTAAAATCGAAGATATCTTCCCCTATCCAGCCCAGCGCTGCCTGCACGCTCCAGGCACGCCGCGGCACATCACCCAATAAAGGAGTCCGACATGAATGATCCTATCGTTATTGTTTCCGCTGCCCGCACGCCCATGGGCGGCATGATGGGCAGTCTTTCAGGACTGGCTGCTCATGAACTGGGCGCCACCGCCATCCGCGCTGCGGTTGAACGCGCCGGCATCAAGGCCGACGACGTTCAGGAAGTCATTATGGGCAACGTGCTGCAGGCCGGACAGGGCCAGGCACCCGCAAGACAGGCCGCGCTGGGCGGTGGTTTGCCCAAAGGCGTTGCCTGCACTACCATTCATAAGGTTTGCGGCTCAGGGCTGAAAGCCGCCATGCTCGCGCATGACCTGCTGGTGGCCGGCAGTGCTGATGTCGTCGTCGCCGGCGGCCAGGAAAGCATGAGCAACGCGCCCTACCTGTTGCTAAAGGGACGCCAGGGCTATCGCTACGGTCACTCCACCGTCTATGATCACATGGCGCTGGACGGCCTGGAAGACGCCTACGAGCGCGGCACGGCCATGGGTGTCTTCGCCGAAAAATGCGCCGACAAATATACCTTTACCCGTGAAGAACAGGACGCCTTTTCCATCGAGTCCCTGAAACGGGCCAACGCTGCCATTGCCGATGGCAGTTTCGAATGGGAAATCGCGCCGGTGACCGTCAAGGGTCGCAGTGGCGACACCGTGGTCGATACCGATGAATCCCCCGGCAAGGCCAAACCCGAAAAAATCCCGGCACTCAAGCCAGCGTTCAAAAAAGACGGCTCGGTCACCGCGGCCAATTCGTCTTCCATTTCCGACGGCGCCGCGGCCCTGGTCATCATGCGCGAATCCACAGCCAAAAAACTGGGCGCCACGCCAATTGCCCGCATCGTGGGCCATTCCCAGCACTCACACGAGCCGGAATGGTTTACCACCGCCCCCGTCAGCGCCATCAAAAAACTGCTGGACAAACTGCAGTGGAACAAGGACGAAGTGGATCTTTACGAAATCAACGAAGCCTTTGCGGTCGTTACCATGGCGGCCATGAAAGAGCTTGAGCTTGACCACGCAAAAGTCAATATCCACGGCGGTGCCACCGCGCTGGGCCACCCCATCGGCGCATCCGGTGCCCGCATTCTGACGACACTGCTGGGCGCGTTGCGCAAGACCAAAGGCAAACGCGGCATCGCCTCGCTGTGCATCGGTGGCGGCGAAGCGGTTGCGCTCGCAGTTGAAATGATCTGATCCCGCGCGCGCTCGCATCGGCGGCCGTTCAACCGTCGTAACGAGCGCTCGTGCCATACGTTGTCCCCCGCTGCTCGCGCCCCCTGGCGCGCGGCTGCCGGCTTCTTGCATGGAAACGCTTTATGCCCGTTATCGCCTCTAAAATCAATGTCCGTTCCGCCACGTTCCTGGAAAACGCCCAGGTCATGCAGCAGCAGATTGACGATCTGAAGCAGCATTTGGAAAAAACCGCCCTCGGCGGCAGCGAAAGCGCACGCGCCAAGCATGTGGCGCGCGGCAAACTGCTGCCGCGGGATCGTGTCGAACGCCTGCTGGACCCGGGTTCCGCCTTTCTGGAACTCTCGCCCATGGCAGCTCACGACATGTATGACGGCGAGGCACCGGGCGCCGGGGTCATCACCGGCATCGGCCGGGTCAACGGCATTGAATGCGTCATCGTCTGCAATGACGCGACCGTCAAGGGTGGTACCTATTACCCCCTGACGGTCAAAAAGCACCTGCGGGCCCAGGAGATCGCCCAGCAAAATCGCCTGCCCTGCATTTATCTGGTGGACTCGGGCGGTGCCAACCTGCCTCGTCAGGACATGGTCTTTCCCGACCGTGATCACTTTGGACGCATTTTCTACAACCAGGCCGTGATGTCTTCCATGGGCATTGCGCAAATCGCCGTGGTCATGGGTTCCTGCACGGCGGGGGGCGCGTATGTGCCGGCCATGAGCGATGAATCCATTATCGTCAAGAATCAGGGCACGATTTTCCTGGGCGGCCCGCCCCTGGTCAAGGCAGCGACAGGAGAAGTGGTCACGGCCGAAGATCTGGGCGGCGGCGACGTTCATACCCGCCTGTCGGGCGTGGTCGACCATCTGGCCAACAGTGATTTGCATGCCTTGCAACTGGCGCGCGATACCATTGCACGACTGAACATCAGGAAAGACATTCCCCTTAAACTGCAGCCGGTGCGCGAACCGCTTTATGATCCTGCCGAACTGAACGGCATTATTCCGGCCGATACCCGCAAGCCCTACGATGTGCGTGAAGTCATTGCCCGCATTGTCGATGCGTCGGAATTCGATGAATTCAAGGCGCGCTTTGGTACCACGCTGGTGACGGGCTTTGCCCACCTGCACGGCATGCCCGTCGGCATCATCGCCAACAACGGCATCCTGTTTTCCGAAGCCGCTCAAAAAGGCGCCCACTTTATCGAACTGTGCTGCCAGCGCAAGATCCCGCTGGTTTTTCTGCAGAACATTACCGGTTTCATGGTCGGACGCAAATACGAGAACGAAGGCATCGCCCGCCACGGTGCGAAAATGGTGACCGCAGTCTCTACCGCTTCGGTACCAAAAATCACCGTCCTGATCGGCGGCTCGTTCGGCGCCGGCAATTATGGCATGTGCGGTCGCGCCTTCAACCCGCGGCTGCTCTTCATGTGGCCTAATGCCCGCATTTCCGTCATGGGGGGCGAACAGGCTGCCAGTGTGCTGTCGACCATCCGTCGCGATGCCATCGAGGGCAAGGGCGGCAATTGGTCTGCCGAAGAAGAAGACCAGTTCAAGGCGCCCATCCGCGAGCAGTACGAGCGCGAAGGCCACCCCTATTATGCCACCGCGCGCCTGTGGGACGATGGCATCATCCAGCCGGCCGATACCCGGCGCGTGCTGGCGCTGAGCCTGTCTGCTGCCCTGAATGCACCGATAGAAGACACCCGATTCGGCGTGTTCCGTATCTGACCGGAGACAAAGACCATGTTTCACACTATTCTGATTGCCAATCGCGGAGAAATCGCCTGCCGCGTGGCCGCCACCGCGCGCCGCATGGGTATCCGTACCGTCGCCGTGTATTCTGATGCCGACGCCCATGCTGCCCATGTACAGGCCTGCGATGAATCTGTCCATATTGGCGGAGCCGAACCGCGCGCCAGCTATCTGCTGGGCGACGTAATCCTGAACGCGGCCCGCGCCACCGGCGCGCAAGCCATTCATCCCGGATACGGCTTTCTGTCCGAAAACGAAAATTTTGCCCAGGCCTGCGAGCAGGCCGGCGTGACCTTCATCGGTCCACCGGTCTCTGCAATTGCTGCCATGGGCAGCAAATCCTCCGCCAAATCGCTGATGGAAAAAGCGGGCGTGCCACTGGTGCCCGGCTACCATGGCAAGGACCAGGACCCTGCACTGCTGCACCAGGAAGCCGACCGCATCGGCTATCCGGTATTGATCAAAGCCAGCGCAGGCGGTGGCGGCAAGGGTATGCGTGTCGTCAACAGCAGCGACGAATTTCCCGCCGCGCTGGCTTCCTGCAAGCGCGAAGCCATCAGCAGTTTCGGCGACGACATGGTTCTGGTCGAACGCTACCTGACCAAGCCGCGCCATATTGAAATTCAGGTGTTCGCCGATACCCAGGGCAACGCGGTGTATCTGTTCGAGCGGGACTGCTCGGTTCAGCGCCGTCACCAGAAAGTCATTGAAGAGGCTCCGGCCCCCGGCATGACGCCGGAACGCCGCAAGCAGATGGGCGATGCAGCCGTGGCGGCCGCCAAGGCAGTGGGTTATGTGGGCGCCGGTACCGTCGAGTTCATCGCCGAACCCGATGGCCGCTTCTATTTTATGGAAATGAACACCCGCCTGCAGGTGGAACATCCGGTCACCGAAATGATTACCGGTCTGGATCTGGTGGAGTGGCAATTGCGGGTCGCTTGTGGCCTGCCCCTGCCCCTGACCCAGGATCAACTGACCATGCAGGGCCATGCCATTGAAGCACGTATTTATGCCGAGAACCCTGACAATGGCTTTCTGCCGTCGATCGGCACGCTCAACCACCTGCGTTTGCCGGACCATGTCGCCTTCAGCAACGGTACGATTCGCGTCGATGGCGGTGTGCGCCAGGGCGACAGCATCTCGCCGTATTACGATCCCATGATCGCCAAGCTGATTGTGTGGGGAGAGAACCGGGAGCAAGCCATTACCCGCATGCACACGGCCCTGGCGCAAACCCAGGTCGTGGGCGTGCGCACCAACCTGGCATTTCTGGGCCGCCTCATGGAGAACACCGCTTTCGCCACGGCAGACCTGGACACGGGGCTGATCGAGAAAAACCGCGAGCAACTGCTGCCGGAACACGCCGAGGCTCCCCTGCCCGCCCTGGTCTGCGTCGCGGCCACCTGGATCAGCGCCCAGGGCCAGGCCACGCAAAAGGACAACACACACCGTCATGCACCAGACCCGTGGGACAGCACCGATGGCTGGCGCCTTGCCGGACACTACCGGCAAACCTTGCAGCTACAGGACGGCGAGAATGAACACGCGCTGCACCTGGAGCGCATCGATGGTCAATGGCAACTGGTTCATCGGGAACGCAGCTACCCGCTGTCGTGGTCGGCAGAACAGGACGGTGACAGCTGGAACGTCTGTGTCAATCTGGATGGGCGCAACTATACCGGCACGGTCGTGCGCGATGGTGAACAGGCCTGGCTGTTCGGCTCAGGAGAAACCGGTGGCACGCGCATTTTCGGCCTGCCTGACCTGCTGCGCCATGCGGCCGACGATGCCGCAGACCATGGCGGCAACCTGACCGCCCCCATGCCCGGAAAAATCATTTCCCTGTCGGTCAAGCCCGGCGACACTGTGAAAAAAGGCGATGCGCTGATGGTCATGGAAGCCATGAAAATGGAGCATGCGATTCACGCGCCGACGGACGGCACGGTGCAGGAAGTATTTTTTGCAGTGGGGGATCAAGTGACCGACGGCGCCGAATTGATCCGGATTGAAGACCCGGCTTAGTTGTGCTGCGTGCCGGTTGCCTGGAATGCGCGCTTTGAAAATCAACGTCTGCAGAGACCGCGGCCTGGCATACATCACTGGAGCACTGCGCCATTTCCCGAATCCTTTTGGGAAATGGCGACAAAACACTTTACTGCTTGCCGTCGTCCAGATGAATATTGCCGCCTTCGTTGGCCCAGTCAGCGTCGCGCTGCTGCTCAATATCGTCAGAAAGGGTATCGAGCAATTCGTTGATCTCGTCCTGATAGGTTTCAATCATATCGTCCGGCAAACCCAGTGATTCCTGGGCTTCCATAAAACCATCGGCACAGACACTGAGTGATTCGCGTACCGCTTTTTTGTCACTGACATTGGCCAGCAATGCATAAACGGCGTGTTGCAAGGCCGCCTGCTGGGCCATGCACTGGTTCAGATTATCAGACAGCTCAATGACAAGCTCTTTAAGTTCCATCTCGTTTTGCATATTGGCTCCTTATGGGTGCTGGCGGCTGCCGGTTGCACGATGCCCCGGCGGCCTTGTTGCCCTGTCGGGACGGACAGGCTTGTAGTCAGGATCTGACCTTGGCGATCACCTCATCCAGCCACGCCAGCATCAATTTGACTTCGTCTTCGGTAATATTCAATGCGGTCATAAAACGCAACAGATTGGGCCGCGGCGCGTTCAGCAGCATGCCTTCAGGACCCCGATCACGTGCGGCATCCACAATCGCAGGGCCGTCGTCCTTGTCCAGAATCAGGGCGCGCAGCAAACCCATACCGCGCTCGCCCTTCATGCCCCATTTTTCAGACAGCGCCAGCAGGCCCTGCGACAACTGTTCAGACCGCAAGCGCACGCTCTCCATGAAGCCTGGCGCGGTCAGCGCATCGAACACGGCAACACCCCCTGCCGTAATCAGCGGATTGCCATTGTAAGTACCACCCTGATCGCCATGCTCAAAGCAGGCCACTTCTTCGCGGGCCAGCATGGCGGCCAGCGGAATGCCGCTGCCGATGCCCTTACCCAGGGACATGATATCGGGTTCAATGCCATAGGCCTGGTAGGCAAACAGCTCGCCACAGCGTCCCATGCCGGTCTGCACTTCATCCACAATCAGCAGCATATTGTTTTCACGGGTCAGCTCACGCAGCGCCTTCATGAACGCCATATCAGCCGGAATCACCCCGCCTTCGCCCTGTACCGGTTCCAGCATGACAGCGACCGTCTGATCGTCAATCAACGCCTTGACCGACGCCAGATCATTCAGTTCCGCCTTGGGGAAACCCTCAACCTGAGGGGCAAATTTCGTATCCCAGCCTGCTTTGCCGGAGGCCGACATGGTGGCCAGTGTACGGCCGTGAAAGCTGTGGTTAAACGTAATAATCTTGTAGGCGCCGCCTTTGTTTTTCTGGCCCCACTTGCGAGCCAGCTTGATCACGCCCTCATTGGCCTCGGCCCCGCTGTTAGTGAAGAACACGCGGTCGAAGCAGGACGCGTCGGTCAGTCGCTTGGCCAGCGCTGTCGAGGGCTCGTTGAAGAATGCAGGGGACGGATTGATCAACGTGGCGGCCTGATCATTGAGCGCCTTGACCAATTGCGGGGGACAATGCCCCAGACAGTTCACGGCCCAGCCCTGAATGCAGTCCAGATATCGCTTGCCCGTGTCGTCGGTCAGCCACGAGCCTTCGCCGCGAACAAAATACATCGGCGGACGGGCTGTGATTTCCATAAGCGACTGGGCATCGGCGGAGCTAAACGACATGGCACTTCCTTTTAAAGGCAGACAGGGTAATTTGGAGATAAATCGGGATAAGTTTTCATTGTATTCAAATTCCCTGCAGCTGTCCGGCCTGTGCGAAAAACGCACAATCACGCTGCACCGATTCTTCCCGGCGCCGACTCTTTGCCGTACCGGTCTGCCGATGTCCGTTTCCATCATCATCGGCTGGTCTGCAACCGACTGAAACACAATGCGCGGCCTGCCCGCAACGGTGCTTTGTGCGAAAAGTCTTTTTGAATCATGAGCATGAGTGCACTGCAACGACTTTTTATTGCCAATCGGCATTAAACCGTTGCCTGCCTTTCTAAAAACCCGTAAAGTATAAGCATTAAGCCTGCGTAACGGCTGACGGGTGTAGCCTGTCAAATAGCACCATTTATCTACGCTTTCAGCTTAATTCAAGATTTTTGAAGGCGGGATGGTGTCACTTGACTGAAAGGCTATCATTGAATAAACCTTTTGGGGAAACGCATTATGTATGATGTCCTGGTTTATCTCTTCGAGAACTATTACACTCCAGAATCCTGCCCCTCCGCAGATGTCCTGACCAAACGGTTGATGGCTGCCGGCTTCGAGCATGAAGATATTGATGATGCCATCGGCTGGCTTTTCGGACTGGCCGAATCCACGGAAAAATGCGTGGAACTCACCAATATGTCTGACGCCAGCACTCGCGTTTATGCCCCTGCCGAACAGCGCCATCTTGGCGTGGCTGCGATGGGGTTCCTGAGTTTTCTCGAATATTCCGGTGCGGTGGCTCCTGCCCTGCGTGAAATTATCATCGATCGCGCCATGGCCGCTCCCGAAGCGCCACTGTCATTGCAGCACATCAAAATCATCACCCTGATGGTGCTGTGGAGCCAGGAAGCAGAAATTGATCATCTGATTCTGGAAGAACTGGTCACAGACGACGAAGAAAAGCTCTTTCATTGATCGGCAATGCCACCGGCCGGCAACAATGGCCGGCTGGCGGCGCGGCGCCCGACCCAGAACACATTGGTACCGGCCGCGCGCACAAAAGCATTTTGTTTGCCACTCCTAACCACTCATTTTGCCCAAGCCGTTCTCATTCATTCACGCCTCGTACACGGGGCGCTTTGCCCCCAGTCCCAGCGGCCCACTGCACGACGGATCGCTCGTTGCCGCCATGGCCAGCTTCCTGGACGCGCGTGCGCACCAGGGCCGCTGGCTGTTGCGGATCGAGGATATTGACACCCCACGGGTGGTACCCGGTGCGGACCAGATTATCCTGTCCCAATTGACCCAGCTGGGTATGAACTGGGACGGAGACGTTCTCTGGCAGTCTGCCCGCCTGCTGCGCTATACCGAGATATTTGAACAACTGCAATCAGCCGGGCACATCTATGGTTGCGCCTGTACCCGACAGGAAATCGCCGACAGCGCCCGGCAGGCGGGTTTACTGGGCGAGGACGGCGAACGCCCCTATGCCGGCACCTGCCGTTTTGGGATACGTGACGCACGCGCGCCCCGGGCCTGGCGCGTCATCGTGCCTGACGAATCCTATGTGTTTATCGACCGCTGGGTAGGCACGCGCACGCAGAATGTGGCGCAGACGGTTGGCGATATGATTGTGAAACGCGCCGACGGCCTCTTTGCCTACCAGTTGGTGGTTGTGGTGGACGATCACGACCAGGGCATAACCGACGTTGTACGCGGCCAGGACCTGCTCTCCTCTACCGCACGCCAGCATCAACTGGCCCGCATGCTGGGTTTTACACCGCCACGCATGATGCATGTTCCATTGGTGCTGGACGCAGAAGGACGGAAACTCTCGAAACAGAATCATGCCCAGGCGATTGACTTGCAGCAGCCATTGAAAAGCCTGCAACGAGCCTGGGCAGCCCTGGGTTTTGATGTGCTGCCCGTCACGACGCTGCCTGCTTTCTGGGACAACGCGGTGACGGTATGGCGACAACGTTTCAATATCGGGTGATACGGATAACAGGACCCGCAGTCACCTGCGTGCACATCACAGCCGGTTCTGCTTCTCATCAAGCAGCCCGACCAGCAACGCCGTCCCATCGCGACTGACACGAAACTCGCCATAACGGGCATGGGCAAAATGCTCGCCTCTTCCTTCCTGGAAAAAGTATGCATCAGTCACAAACAGAATGCCGCCGTTAATGCGCCTGCGATAGCGCACCACCACATTGCCGGGCTGTTCGGGTGCCGTCAGTGCCGGTAACGTTCTCGTGAATTGAAAGACGCCCTGTGCATCGGGCGACAGCTCAACGTAATGGTGAGAATAATCTGAAAACACATCTGCCTGGTCGGCTCCTGGCGTGACAAAATTGAGCGTCATGTAATCGCCCTGCATAAGAGAACGAGGATCAACCGGACGCAACGCCACCACAAAACGCGTGCCATCGCGAATGATGGCCTCTTTGCGCACGACATCAACATTGGCCAATGCCAGGACGGCAACCAGCCCCAGCAAAATAGCGGCCATCACTACGGTGTTCTTGCGCATCGGATACCCTTCGCGCCCAGACACGCCGGCCCCCTTGGGAGAAACAGATTCGTTACGCAGTGAAAACGAAGGTGCAGATGAAGACATATGCGTGCCCGCACTGGCAACCGTGCCTTCTACCGTTACCGCGCCCTTTGAGCCCGCCCAATGCCAGATCAGCGCAATAACCAGCAATACCACGCCCTGTCCCATCAGGAAATGGGCCTTATCCAATAAAAGAAAAGATAGCTGATAATAAAACTGCGCCAGAAAAATGATGATACTGACAATGCCAACCGCCAGCATGCTCCGATAGCGTAACTCGTAACCGAGCACGCAGAGTAACAGACCGATCTGCACGCCGGGTAGATCGCCCCAAACCGCGCCCAGGCCCAGCAGGACCAGCAGCACGACGACGCGATCCCGCCATGGCACCTGCCGCCGGCTGGCCGATAGCCACGCGACGACAACGGGCAACAGGGCAAACACCATATTGCTGAGGTAATACAGGGGAAACCGGGCAGGCAGACGCCACTTTTCCAGCGCAAGGGTCAGCATGGCCTGCCCGCCAGCCTGATCCTGAACCACACCGTAAGACTCACCATACATATAGACAAAGCAGGCCCCCAGCGGCAGGCACAGCAAGGCCCAGGCCAGCGTTTTATAGCGAACTGCCCACGCTCTGGGTAAAGCCATCAGGATGAGGGTTGCCAGCGCCATATAGACAGGAGCTGGTTCATTCAGAAATGAATACCATCCGACACGTGATTCAAAGGTGTCAAAACCGGAGGAATATTGCAGCCACACGTCTGCCACCAGGAGCAGCGCCACTATCGCGCACAAAAACTGATACCACGGGGCGCGATACAGGTGATACAACAGCATAAAACCGACCGCCAGCCCCAATGCGGGCAAAGGAAAGGGCAGTCCGAAATAGGCGTGCTCTGACACCTCGAAGGCCAGTAGCAGGGAGCCTGCCAGGACCAGCGTCGCACCGACGACCCGGCGCCGTTCACCCAGCACGAAATACCCCACTAGTCCGACGACGATGCAAAGCGCACCCGCGACCGTCAATTCAATATCCAGCAGCAGGATCAGTGCTACCCCCAGCAAGAACAGAAAGCCGAATGAAAACAGAAACAGCAGCGGCCAGTGGCGGGTCGGTTCCGTCCTGTCATTGGCACGAATATCGACCGAACCCGTTGCACCGCCAGGCGCAACAGCATGGCTGACCGGCATTGTTTCTGCGTCGCCCGCCCCGGGTTGTGAGCGATGGATTTGCCGCAACCAGGAGACGCAGCCCAGCAGCCCGACCAGTCCGACAATAAACGCCAGCACCACGCTCAGCTCGATGGATTCGGCAAACAGCCAGCTGACCAGCAGAACAAAACTGCCCGCATACAGCACGGTAAAGACCGCCAGTTGGGACAGGATAAACGCATCGGGACGCAGTTTTCGGTAGACATGAAAACCCGCTGCGACGATCACAGCAACAAAGACCGCCTGCAACAGCAGATCCTGATTCAGCCTGTCGCGCATAATATATTCAATATACGCAGCAAGCGTACCGAACAATGCAACCAGCGTGGCCAGAACCAGCAACCTTGGCACCACCCGATATGGATCGTTAAAGCGCGCCCGCAGGCACTCGGCCAGGGCAAGCAAAACGGCATTGACCACGACCAGCGTCCAGGCGTCGCTCGCAAGGGAATGGCCGTCCGGCAACCGGATCAGACTTCGCTCACCCAGCAGCAGAACCACGGCTGTATTCAACACCACGAGCCAAAGAACGATGACGAACCAGCTGCGCGCCGCCCATAGCCAGGGGAGCATAAGCACGGCCCACCAGGCGAACAGCGTCCATGGATCTGCCCCGGTCTGATACGTTTGACCCAGCAGCGCCAGCAGGCCCCCTATTACCACAGAGGCCAGAAACAGGGCACCGGCAAAGGCCGGCACGCCTGCCACACCGGAAGCCAGTGCCGGCCGGCACCGCGCGCGCCAGGCCAGGACAAGCGCAATAACGACCGTGACAGCCAGCAATCCCTGCACGCCCGCGATGCGTTCAAACTTGCCCAGGCCATCCCAGTTCGCAGCGATCCAGGTCACCACGCCACTGGCCAGCAGCCCCACTGCCAGTACGCGCAAGGCTATACGAAAAAAATCCCGCCAGGCAATGCCTTGCGAATCTGTCGCTGCCGATGCGGCATGATGCGTTGATACATGCATGATTTGATTGACCTCTTTATGATTCCCGGCATGGGCAGCGCCCTGACAAGCACGCCACCCGTTGCAGAAAATGACAGAATCATGAATAAAGGATGAAAAATAGCACATCCCTTATAAGTGCGTAACATCGGAAAACCATAAAACCGCTGATTGTTCAAAATCCGATACACCGGCGGATCAAAAAATCCTGCGATCTGCTCACGCGACGCCATTGAATCTCAGGCCCGCACCATGCAGTAAACCAGGAAAGCTCAATTTCGTTCATGGGCTCCGCGGACTTGCGCGAAACGATTCACCTCCCTTATTATCCGCGCTTGGGCTGGCGTCACAATGCCGGTCACAGAAATATAACCGGAAACCGTTATCCCTGTTTCCGGCATAACCGTGTAGTACACTCGGTGAAAAACAACACCCGCTTGCGGTTTATAACTTCGGAATACCATGACGAAAACCCTGATTATCGCTGAGAAACCTTCAGTTGCACTTGATATCTCCCGTGCATTGGGTGGCATGCACCGTGAAGGCGACTACTTTGAAAACGACCAGTATGTCCTGTCGTCCAGCGTAGGGCACCTGCTTACCCTGACCAACCCCGACGATGTCGTCCGGGGCAAATGGTCCTTCAATCATCTGCCGGCCATTCCCGCCAAGGCGTTCGACCTGCGGCCATCTGACAAAAAGTCCACCGACCGCCTCAAAATGCTGGTGCGCCTGCTCAAACGCAAGGATGTCACCGCCATTATCAACGCATGTGACGCGGGCCGCGAAGGCGAGCTGATTTTCCGCTACATCATCCAGTATTCGGGCGTCAAAAAACCCATCAAGCGCCTCTGGCTCCAGTCCATGACCCGCAACGCCATTGTGGAAGCCTTTGACAATCTGCGCGACGACAATGTCATGAAACCGCTGGAGGCCGCTGCACGCTCCCGCGCCGAAGCCGACTGGCTGATCGGCATCAACGGCACCCGTGCCATGACCGCCTTCAACAGCAAGGACGGCGGCTTCTTCAAGACGCCGATCGGGCGCGTTCAGACGCCGACGCTGGCGATTGTGTTTGAACGCGAAGAAAAAATCCGCCAGTTCAAATCCCGTGACTACTGGGAAGTGCACGCCACCTTCGTGGCGGCCGGCGGCCTGTACGAAGGCAGATGGTTCGATCCCGCTTTCAAGAAAGATGAACACGATCCCGAAAAAAAGGACAATCGCCTGTGGTCGGCAGCCAGCGCTCAGTCGGTCGTCGTTGCCTGCCGCGGCAAGAGCGGTACCGTCAGCGAAGAATCCAAACCGTCGACCCAGATGTCACCCGGGCTGTTTGACCTGACCTCTCTGCAGCGCGAAGCCAACTCCCGCTTCGGCTTCACCGCCAAAACCACGCTCGCGCTGGCGCAAAGCCTGTACGAACGGCACAAGGCCCTGACCTACCCGCGTACCGACTCACGTTACCTGCCCGAAGACTACCTGGGGACAGTCAAACAGACATTCGACGCCATCGTGGGCGCCGACTCGCTACTGGCGCGCCGCAACGCGCCCTTTGCCAGGAAAATCCTGCAAAACAGCTGGGTCAGACCCAACAAGCGTATTTTCGACAATAAAAAGATTTCCGATCACTTCGCCATCATTCCCACCCTTCAGGTGCCCAAGGAACTGAGCGAAGCCGAAGGCAAAATCTATGACCTCGTCGCCAAACGTTTCATGGCCGTATTCTTCCCCCCCGCAGAGTTCCGGGTCACCACGCGTATTACCGTCGTTGCCAGCCATCACTTCAAAACCGAAGGCAAGGTGCTGGTCAAACCGGGCTGGCTGGAAATTTACGGACGAGAGAACCAGGAAAGCGATGCAACCCTGGTGCCAGTGGCAGAAAACGAAACCGTCAAGACCGAAGATATTGCGGCCAAAGAACTGGCCACCCGTCCTCCGGCCCGCTATACGGAGGCCACCCTGCTGTCAGCCATGGAAGGCGCAGGCAAACTGGTCGATGACGACGAACTGCGTGAAGCCATGTCCGAGCGCGGCCTTGGCACGCCAGCCACCCGCGCCACCATTATCGAAGGTCTGCTGAACGAACAATACCTGCGCCGCGAAGGTCGGGAACTTATCCCTACCGCCAAGGCACGTCAGCTCATGACGCTGCTGGTCGGCCTCAACGTGCGCGAATTGACCTCACCGGAACTGACCGGCGAGTGGGAGCACAAGCTCAAGCAGATCGAACAGGGCCAGCTGGACCGCGAAGCCTTCATGCGCGAAATCGCGCAGAGCACGCAGATCATCGTCAAGCGCGCCAAGGAATACGAACAGGACACCGTGCCGGGCGACTACGCTACCCTGGTCACGCCCTGCCCGAACTGCGGCAGCGTCGTCAAGGAAAACTATCGCCGCTATGCCTGCACCAACTGCGACTTTTCCATTACCAAGCACCCGGGTGGCCGCACCTTTGAAATTCCCGAAGTTGAAGAGCTGTTGCAAAACAAGACCCTGGGCCCGCTTAACGGCTTTATCAGCAAAATGGGACGGCCTTTTTCGGCAATCCTGCGTATTACGCCGGAAAACAAACTGGAGTTCGATTTCGGCCAGTCCGACGACGACAACAGCGAACCGCTGGACGTGTCCCAGCTGACTGCGATCGGACAATGCCCGAAATGCACGGGTAGCGTCTATGACACCGGCATGAGTTATGTCTGCGAGAACTCGGTCAGCGAGAAGAAAACCTGCGATTTCAAGTCCGGGCGCGTGATCCTGCAACAGGAAATCAGCCACGAACAAATGGGCAAACTGCTGGGCCAGGGCAAAACCGATCTGCTTGATGGCTTTGTGTCCAATCGTACCAACCGTAAGTTCAAAGCGTACCTTGCCATGTCGAAAGCGGGTAAAATAGAGTTTGAATTTGAGCCCCGCCCTGCCAAAACGGCAAAAACGGCCTCCAAGTCGGCTACTAAAACCGCGAAATCAGCGGCAAAAACGGCAGCTGCTGCGGCCGATGCAACCGACGACAAGGCGCAGGCCACGGGCGGCAAGGCAGTCAAAAAGGCTGTAAAGAAAACGGCCCGCAAGGCCGCCAGCAAGACTGCAGCAAAGAAAACCGCAGTCAAGAAAACCGCTACGAAAAAGGCTGCCGTAAAAACCGCAAGCAAGCGGCCTGCGAAAACCGCCGACCCGGACGACACCGAGCCCGCATTTTAAGCGACCCCCGCCCTACGCCCGGGGGCGCACGTACAGAATGAACACACTTATTCAGAAATACAACATCCCCGGCCCGCGATACACCAGCTACCCCACCGTCCCGTACTGGGACGAGGGCAGCTTCGATACCGACGCCTATCTGCAGACTGTCAAACGCAGCTTTGCCGAATCCAACAGCAAGGAAGGCATCAGCCTGTACATCCACCTGCCGTTCTGTGAGGTGCTCTGTACGTTCTGCGCCTGTCATAAGCGCATCACGAAAAAGCACAGCGTAGAAGAGCCTTACGTTGATGCCGTGCTGCGCGAATGGGCCATGTACCGCAAGCTGCTGGGAGACAAACCCGTCATTCGTGAGATCCATCTGGGAGGCGGCACGCCGACCTTTTTCAGCAGCGCCAACCTGAAGCGCCTGCTCAACGGTATACTGGACGAGGCCATTGTCCACGAACACCACGAGTTCAGCTTCGAGGGACATCCGAACAACACACGCAAGGAACACCTGCAAACCCTGTACGACCTGGGTTTCCGGCGTGTCAGCTATGGTGTGCAGGACTATGACCCCATGGTCCAGAAGGCCATCCATCGCATCCAGCCATACGAAAACGTACTGAACGCCACCGACGCCGCCCGGCAGATCGGCTATACCAGCGTCAGCCATGATCTGATTTTCGGCCTGCCTTTCCAGACCTGGGAAGCCATGGAAGCGACCATCAAGAAAACCATCGCGCTCAAACCCGACCGCCTGGCTTTCTATTCCTATGCCCACGTGCCCTGGATCAAGGGTAATGGTCAGCGCGGGTTCGACGAGAATGACCTGCCCTCGGGCGAGCAAAAACGCGCCCTCTACGAGAACGGCAAACGGCTGTTCGAGGAACTGGGCTATGTGGAAATCGGTATGGATCATTTCTCCCTGCCCTCCGACACCCTCTACCAGGCCATGCTGGATAAAAACCTGCATCGCAACTTCATGGGCTATACCGCATCCTCGACCCAATTGATGATCGGCTTGGGCGTTTCGGCCATCAGCGATACCTGGTACGGCTTCGCGCAAAACGAAAAAGTACTGGAAGACTATTACGCCCGCGTCGAGAGCGGTGCGCTGCCCCTGTTCCGTGGCCATCTGCTCAACGACGAAGACCTGGTCATTCGCCGGCATATCCTGAACCTCATGTGCCAGTTGCAGACCAGCTGGGCCGATCCGGCCATGCAGTTTCCCGAGTTGCCCGACGTGCTTGAGCGCCTGGCGGAAATGGAAAATGACGGCCTGATCCGTATTGGCACCGACCGTATCGATATTACGGAAGCCGGTCGCACATTCGCACGCAATATCTGTATGGCCTTTGACCTGCGGATGCTGCGGCATCAGCCAGGCGCCCGTATTTTCTCGATGACGGTGTAAAGGCACAGGCATGACGCTTATTCCGGAAATCAAGCCGCAGCAGTCCATCGAATTGCTCAAGGAACTGCATATCCTCACGCGCGAAGGCAAAATCAACCAGGATACGCGCCGCAAACTCAAGCAGGTCTATCACCTGTACCAGTTCATTGAACCGTTGATGCAAACCGTGCTGGACGATCGGCAGGCGCTCTCGCTGGTCGATCACGGCGCTGGCAAGTCCTACCTGGGGTTTATTCTGTACGACCTGTTCCTGAAGGAACACGACAGCGCGACGGTGTATGGCATCGAATCGCGCCCCGAGCTGGTAAAAAAATCCGAAGACCTGGCCCGTCGGCTTGGATTTGCAGGCATGCAATTCAAGGACATGACGGTCGAGCAATCGATCTCGTCAGCCGATCTTCCTGAAAAAATCGATATCGTCACGGCGCTGCACGCCTGCAATACGGCCACCGACGATGCCATTCGCTTTGCCCTGGCGCGCGACGCCCGCTTCATTGTACTGGTGCCCTGCTGCCAGGCCGAAGTGGCTGCGGCGCTGCGCAGCACCAAAGGCAACACGCTGGGCAAGACACCCCTGTCCGAACTCTGGCGTCATCCGCTGCACACCCGCGAATTCGGCAGCCAGATCACGAATGTCCTGCGCTGCCTGCAACTGGAAGCGCGCGGCTATCAGGTGACCGTGACGGAACTGGTAGGCTGGGAGCATTCCATGAAGAACGAATTGATCATCGCAAAAAAAACCGGCGGCTTCAAGAAAAGTGCGCGTGAACGGCAGCTGGCGATTTTGAAGGAATGTCATCTGGAAGGGCTGCAGGAGCGGTTTGCGTATTGAGCTCACCTGTAGAGTCATAACGACCTCGGCCATTTACCGTCAGTCAGTGAGTCGCTAATTCCTTTTCTGCGGCAGCAGCCAGATAGGCGGATCTGGACATATGCCTGGCTTTGGCTCTTTCGTCAATCCGATATACCAGCTCTTGCGGGAGACTGATGTTGAGGCGAACAGACCTGGTACTGATTTTGGATAAATCAATATTGACCAGCATCCAGCATCCGTCTTGAAAGCGTTCGTCCGTCAGCCACGTTTCAAAAGAAGACGGTGGAGGAATCATCGTATCTTCCCCTTCGAAATAAACCTCCACAGCTTCTTGTGCCATTCGGGGTAAATCCGCAATTTCGTCGGCTGCAGTGAAACAGCCCGGAAAATCGGGAAAAGTCACACCGTACGCACTCTCAGGATCTTTATGGATATAAACGGGGTACAGCATCAGGACCTCCACTGCCAGCCTGCCTGGCGATAGATACTACGTAAGGTGCCCAAGGGACGTCTTTACGGGGATGCGGAACGACGACATGGCCAGCTTTCATGGGATGCTTGAATTTCATATGATCGCCTTTACCTCCTACCCAAACCCAGCCATCGGCTTTCAATAGTTTGATGACTTCACTGCTCTTCATTGTGTAATTATACACAACAAATATCTGATTTTTATTTTCATGGATCCGATCGCTTCGCGAGCAAATCTCGCTACATTGGGTTTCCCAGTCATCCAAGAATGGAATGGGAAGGTGCGCAACCCAATGAACAGAAAAAGCGATGGCTCAATGAATGGTTGTGAAGCGAGGGGCAGACGGGAGCAGCCCATTCTCGAGCTGGCCGCGACAAGCTCATCATATTCAGGGACGGACAGGCTACCTTAGCCCGTCCCATTTACCTATCAACACTCGCGTGCATCATATTCAGGATAAGACTATTCATTCCTTCGGAAAAACCGGTTCGCCCAGGTTCTGCATCAACCGGTTGGCCCATCCGAATACCGAGACCGAATGAATCAGGTCCAGCATTTCCACTTCATTGAACCCCTGATCTTTCAGTACGCGCAACCGGTCTGCATCAAATCCTGAAACGTCGCGCGTCAGCGCCGTGGCAACCTCAATCACGGCTGCATCGCGTTCGTTTTTGGCGGCCGTCGCAAGATCCTCGAACACGTCGCGCACGATCTCGTTGCGCTTGGCCAGTTGCTCGAACCGCTGCGCATGCACCGATGCACAATACACGCAGCCATTGATGCGCGACACGGCCAGCGCCCCCAGTTCACGGTCGGCGCGATTCAGGCCGCCTGGCGCATACATAATGGCGTTGTAGGTATAGGAACGCTGATCCAGAATATGCGGCTCATGTACCAGCAGCAGGTAATAATCAGACGTCTTGGCCTGCGGATGGCTGGCTTCCAGCACCTTGTTCTGTTCAGGCGTGGCGGCATTGGCATCCACGACATCCAGCCATGCCTTCCAGCCCAGTGTCTGGTTGGTAAATCCATTGGCTTTGATTACCTCGCTCATGCTGCGTCCTCCAGTTTGCGCATTGCCTTCAGGCCGGCCACCAGGCGAATCTGGTACGCCAGAAAACCGATCAACTGTCCCAGCACGACCACGTCTTGTGTGGACAGGCCGGATTCTTTCAATGTCAGCAATGCTTCTTCATTGCCTTCTATCGGATCAAGAATCAATTTCTTGGTAAATTGCAGCACGCTGTTCAGCTCGCATTTGACGATATCTTCTACGTGATCTTCGCTCACGATATGCACCAGCTTTTCTTCAATGCCGGCCAACAGCGCCTGCTCGGTGTAGTGAGCAGTCAATTCAGATGCTTTCATCAGGCTGCTGGCGTACAGGGCAACCAGCCAGCGGTCTTTCAATGGTAAATGCAATTCTGGTGAAAACAGGGCCTCATAACTGGCCTGCGTGCCATTTTTCACCTTTTCCCGGAACTGCCGGGCCTGCCATGTTTTGCTGTCCGGCTTCAGATCGAGCAGCGTATCGATCAGATCGGAGGACTCTGCGCTTTGCATGATGTTTCCTTTACTGTATTGTTGCGTTCAATTCATTGTTCACGTGCCAGATGCGCTCTCACAGCGTTGCGCAAAAAGTCTTTGACGGCCGCCCAGGTATGTTCGTCCGACTGCGCATTGGCTGTCGGCGTGCCGCCACCGGTATTGATTTTGCCAGATACCGGATGTGCATAGACCAGTTGCGTCGTCGGTACATAGGGAAACACAATACTGTGTCCCCCATCCTGGGTATCCACCCACTGCACCACGTGCGCAAAACCGACTTCATGCAAATGATCGTAAACCATTTTGCTGTACAGGCTGGATGGCCAGGCGCCATCGTCGGTGGCAGACAGCAAAATGACCGGCCCCTGGATTTTTTCAACTTCGATGCGCGCCCGTGCTACGGCATCGCTATCCTGCAACGCCGTCATAATCGCACGCGCATGCCGATGCGGTGAAGGCCCCTCATCAAATGGCGCCCAGGTGGCGGTTTTATTGTCCTGCCACACATGCGTCAGCGGTTTGCCATCCAGTAGCCAGGCGGGTCCTTCGCGGCCGACTTGCGGATCAGCGGCGTTCTGTCCGCTATGCACGACCGCGCCCGGCACGTAGGCGACCACAGCGCTGACATCTTGCGGATAAATGCTGCCCAAAAGCAGCACCAGCTCGCCACCGCGCGACTGACCGCTCAAGGCCACAAATCCGCCCAGCGGCTGTTGTGTCCTGCGCAGCCAGTCCAGGCCTTTCTTGAAGTATTCCAGCGGTGTGTTGGAGATATAGTCAGACAGACCGGGCGCTTTGAAATAGCCTAGTGCAAATGCAATATAGCCACGAGAGGCGTACAGTGCACCGCGCGGTTCGTTGATGCCCCCGCCCGAGCCATTGAGAATCATCACGGCCGGATGCGGCCCCGGCGTTGCAGGCAGAAACAGCGTACCCACCAGACCGTCTTCACGAACCTCGATGCGTTGCACCCCGTCAGCCATCAGATGTTGTGTCAATGTCGCTGTCAGCGTTTGTGTGCTGGTGAGTGCACTGATCGTGGTCACGAGCGGCTGGGACACCGTGTTGGCAAACATTTCCCGCTGGCCCTCTTTTTCTGGCACCTGCGACCACAGCAGGCCCATGGGCGAGACACCCTCATAGCTGCCGGTCAGCGGCGCCTGCGAGGACAGATCGACCACGCCCTGGGCATCGGCCACGAACTCGGCCTGGCTGCGCCACATGACGCTTCCGGCGCGCTCGGTTTGCGCCTGAATGGTAATCCGCTGCGCGGGTGCAAGCCCTTCAACACGGATGGCCCGGGGCTCGTCTATCAGCGCATCGGCTGGTGTCACCGATAAAATTTCATTTGACATAGTTATTCCAGAAAATCGTAGCATCCCGCCATCAAACATGTGACCTATAGCAAATGTGATTATCGCTGGAGGAAATATGCCGTATTAATAACAGAATGCTGAATCACGACATTACTTGCCCGCTTCCTTGGTCACCATGACAGGCACCGTACGATCAGAGCTCAGCGGTTTGACCACCAGGCCCTTGCGTGCCGCCCAGATATTTTTGTAATGGAACAGGGGAATAATGCCGACATCATCCGATACTGATTGTGCCGCATCTTCCATGATTTTTTCACGTTTGGCATCGTCGAACTCTTCGGTCGCCTGCTTCAGGTAATCGTCCAGTTTCTGGCTGCTGTAGTGGCCCCAGTTGGACGCACCCAGACCTTTTTCCGGATTGACGGTTGCCAGGATATTGACCATGGCGTAGCTGCCTTCGCCCGTGCCATTGCCCCAGGCAATCACGGACATGGCGTATTCATTCTTTTTAGCTGCGCTAGAATAGACGGCCCACGGCACGACAGATACCTGCGTTTTCACGCCGATGCGGCTCCAGAACTGGGCAACGGCCTGTACAGTTTCAGGTGCCAGCGGATAGCGATCGGTCGGCACGTGCACGGTCAGATTGAAACCATCAGGGTAGCCTGCTTCCTTGAGCAAATCCTTGGCTTTCTGAGCATCAAAAGCAATCGGCTTGATATTGGCATTGTAGCCAATGGAACCTTTAGGCATCCACTGATCGGCCACGGTCACACTGCCTTGCAGAAGACGATCTGCGATGGCTTCGCGATTGATGGCAAGAGAAAGTGCCTGGCGCACACGCACATCCAGCAGCGGATTTTTATCTAATGGTTTACCGCTGTTATCGGTAATGAATTTATTCGGTTTCGGATTGAAGCTGGGCTGTAACAGGAAAACGCGCAAGCCGTTGTAGGCATACACGCTAACTTTCGGATCGCTCTCCAGCTTCTTCAGGTCGGCAACCGATACTTTATCGATCACGTCAACGTCGCCCGACAGCAGTGCTGTAGATCGAGTCGCGGCATTGGCCACATAGCGGTAGGAGACTTTGTCCCATAGTGGCTTTTCGCCCCAATAACTGGGGTTGGCCTCGACCTGAAAACCGGCGCCTGGCGTATAGGAAACCAGTTTATACGGGCCCGTACCGATGAGCGCTTTACCAGAATTGAAATCATCACTGGTCGCGTGTTCGGTACTTTTCTTTTGTACCAAATGCACCGACGCCAGGTTCAGCGGCAGGCCAGGGTTGGGAATGGTGGTTTCAAAAACCAGCGTGCCGGGTTCTTTTTCCGTTACGCTCTTGATGGTGCGCACGTAACCGGTGAACGGAGCCACAGAGCCGGGCACCTTGCGGATGCGCTCAATGGAATAAATCACATCTTCAGCCGTGAACGGTGTGCCATCGCTCCATTTGACATCGGGACGCAGCTTGAATTCCCAGGTCGTCGGACCGGTGTTTTTCCATTCTGTGGCCAGGCCCGGCAACAGCTTGTTGTCATAATTATTGACGAGCATATCAAAAAAGAACAGACCGGCGGAGCGGTCACCCGCAAAGTTGTTCAGTTGAGGATCCAGCGAAGACAGATTGTCGGCGAAGGCTATTTTCAGTTCTTCGGCATAGGCCATATGCCCTGCGGCCAACAGGCCTGCTGCAAGTGCAGCGAGTACGCGCTTTTTCATTTGAGTTCCTTTAAAGTTTGTTCTGCTACTTCTTCAATTATTTCCGCTGCTTCGTCAATCTCGTTCTACTGCTTTTTCAACGCTGTTCTGCTACTTCATCAATATAATCAACCGTTCCACATCAGGTGTCCTAATCCCTGTTTGCTACTCAGGTTTGGTCATTCAAATGGCAGGCACTCAGATGTCCGCCTGCCACCGCCTTAAGCAGCGGCACTTCGGTCTGGCAGCGCGGCATGGCGTGCGGGCATCGCGGATGGAAATGACAGCCCGAGGGCGGATTTAGCGGGCTGGGTATTTCACCCTTGATTGTCGAAAACACTTTCTTGCGATCCCGCATTTTGGGGATCTCGGCCAGCAGCGCCTGAGTATACGGGTGATTTGGCTGGCGGAAGATCTCTTCCACGGGCGCCTGCTCCACGATGCGGCCCAGATACATGATGACCACGCGATCGGATAAATGCTCCACCACGCCCAGATCGTGACTGATAAACAGGTAGGTCAGGCCCAATTCCGAACGCAATTGCATAAACAGGTTCAGAATCTGAGCCTGAATGGATACATCCAGCGCCGCCACAGCCTCATCACAGACCAGCATATCGGGTGCAACCGCCAGCGCCCGGGCAATACCGATACGCTGCCGCTGCCCGCCGCTGAACTGATGTGGAAAACGGTTGCGCAGCGCAGCTGACAGTCCGGCACGCTCCAGCTGCTCGGACACATACCGGTCCAGATCGCGCGCGGACACCATATCATGCAGTCGAGGCGATTCGCCGACAATATCGCGCACACGCATACGCGGATTCAGACTCGCATACGGATCCTGGAAAATCATCTGGATTTTCAACCGGGCTGCTTCGGCTTCACGGCGTGCGACGGTTTTCAAATCCCGTCCATTGACCAGAACCTGTCCGGCCGTAGGCTCCATAATGCCCGCCACCATGCGGCCGAGCGTCGATTTGCCGCAACCCGACTCTCCCACCAGCCCGACCACCTCGCCTTTGGCGATATCCAGGCTCACGTCATCAACGGCGTGCGTCAAAACGGGAGGACGACTCAAGCCGAGCTTCTGCAACCACGGATCCAGCATGCCCGCTTGCGTACGCCCGAACGTCTTGGATACGTGGTTGACGCGTACCAATGGCATTTCAATTGCATCTGTCATTGCACTGCTCCTGCGTCGGGCGCGGCACCAGGGTGAAAACAGCGTCCCCGATGCCCCGCCGCAATTTCATCCAAACCCGGCATGCGCTCGCAGACAGCAGTGCGTCTGGCACAGCGCGAAGCGAAAGCACAGCCTGCAGGCAAAGACAACAAATTGGGGGTCATCCCCGCGATCTGGCGCAAGGGCTGCCCTCTTACATTATTGACCGGCAGACTCTGTATCAGGCCCTGCGTGTAGGGGTGTTGCGGGTTGTCCAGCACCTGATCCACCGTACCCGACTCCACGATCCGTCCGGCGTACATGACATTCAGTTCATCGGCCAGACCCGCCACGACGGACAGATCGTGGGTGATCCAGATCAGCGCCGTGCCGTAACGCGCCGACAGTTTCTGAATCTCGGACAGAATCTGCGACTGAATCGTCACATCCAGTGCCGTCGTCGGCTCATCGGCAATAATCAGATCGGGACGCAGCAGCAAAGCGATAGCAATGGCCACCCGTTGCCGCATGCCGCCGGAAAGTTGATGAGGATAAGCGGACAGGCGCGCTTCGGGACTCGGAATGCCCATAAGCCCCAGCATGTCGCGCGATTGTTCCCAGGCCTGCTTGCGGCTGATTTTTTCATGCGCCTGCAGGGTTTCAATCATCTGTGTGTCGATCCGCAGTACCGGATTCAGGGTCATCATCGGATCCTGAAAAATCATGGATATCCGGTTACCACGCAGACTGCGCAACTGGTCTTGCGGCAGTTGCAGCAGATCCTGTCCTTTGAACAGGATCTGGCCGCCCACGATACGACCCGGTTCATCGACCAGTCCCATAATGGAAAAGCCCGTGACTGACTTGCCCGAACCCGATTCTCCCACCAGCCCGAGAATACGCCCCGGCTCCAGTGTCAGCGATACACCATCGACAGCCGGCACCTGGCCGGCGCGCGTCATGAAATGCGTGCGCAGATCGCGCAGCTCCAGCAATGGCGTCGTACTCATCGCTGGCTCCTTGGGTTGAAAATCTCGCGCAAACGATCACCCACCAGATTCAGCGCCACAATGGTGATCAGCAGGGCAATGCCCGGAAACAGACTGATCCAGTATTGTCCTGACAGCATGTACTGATAGCCATTGGCGATCAGCAGACCCAGCGAAGGCTCGGTAACGGGCACGCCCAGACCCAGGAAACTCATGGTGGCCTCCAGCGTGATGGCGCGTGCCACCTGCAGGGTACCGATCACGATAAGCGGCGGCAGGCAATTGGGCAGAATATGCCTGAGCATAATCCGCCACTGCGGGATATTCAGGCTTCTTGCTGCTTCGACATACTCCTTCTGCCTTTCCGCCAGCGCCTGCCCCCTGGCCGTGCGGGCATAATAAGCCCACTCCAGAATCACAAGTGTCAATATCACATTGCCGATACCCTTGCCCAGATAAGCCAGGATCATCATGGCAATCAGAATGGACGGAAATGACAGCATCAGGTCGACCGTGCGCATGATAAAGCCATCGACACGCCCGCCCGCATAGGCCGACAGCACGCCCAATGTCGTGCCGACCACACTTGCTATCAATGCAGAGCCCACGCCGACAGTCAGGCTGATGCGCAAGCCGTACAGAATCGCAGAAAACAAATCCCGGCCCTGGCCATCGGTGCCGAGCCAATAATCAAACGTTCCCGCGCCATTGGGACTGCCCGGTGGCAGGCGGGAGTCCAGGATATCCAGTTGCATCAGGTCATAGGGGTTCTGGGGCGTGAGCCAGTGCGCAAACACCGAGCCGAAAGCCAGCAGAAACAACAGAACAAAACCAATGACCGCCCGCTTGGATGAGAAAAAATCGGACAGTCTTTCACGAAACAGGGACGACCTCGGGGCTGCCACGGTCTGCACAACGACTGGTGCATTCACTGGTTGGCTCATCGCGCGCCCTCCAGTCGTACACGCGGATCAAGCAGGCGATAGGCGATATCTACCAGCAGATTGATCGTCACGAACACACAGACAATCACGACCAGATAGGCCAGAATGACTGGTCTGTCCAGGCCGTTGATACTATCCAGAATGAGTTTGCCGGCACCGGGCCATGAAAAAATGCTCTCGGTCACCACCGCACCCGCGATCGTCGAGCCAAACTCCAGACCCAGTACGGTAACCAGCGGAATCATGATATTTCGCAGCACATGCACACCAATCACGCGCAGGCTGCTCAAGCCCTTTGCCCGGGCAAAACGAATATAGTCCAGCGGCAGCACTTCCTGCACACCGGCATAGGTCAGCCGGATCACAAGTGAAACTTTGAACAGCGCCAGGTTGATCGCCGGCAGCAGCAGATGGCGCAGGCCATCGAGGGTCAGAAAAGACCATTGGTAGCCAAACAGCGACACAGTCTGCCCACGACCTGACGAGGGCAGCCACCCCAGGCTGACACTGAACGCCATGATCAGCATCAATCCGACCCAGAAGGTAGGCAGGGAAAAACCCAGAATACTGCCGGTCATGATGGTACGGGAAAAAATACTGTCGGAATACAGCCCGGCAATCAGGCCCAGCGGTACACCGACCACAATTGCAATGACCAGCGCAGCCAGCGCAAGCTCCATCGTGGCGGGCAGCCGATGCAGCACCAGTTGCAGCGCCGGCTGGTTATACACAAAACTGTTACCCAGGTCACCCTGCACCGCACTGCCCAGGAAATGGAAGTACTGCAACCAGAGTGGCTTGTCCAGACCCATTTGCGCAATAATGCGCGCACGGTCGCGCTGGTCGGCATCGGGGCCGATCAGAATATCAATCGGATTGCCAACCGCGTGCAGGCCAATGAATACAATGACTGTCATCAGCAGGATGATTAACAGTGCCTGCAGTACGCGCTTGATAAGCCACAATGTCATTGCGCCTCCACAGGCGGCGGCGGGCTCGCGGCAGTCCACTCATCGCCATCCAGTTCCGGTTCGGCGTAGGCTTCCAGTTGCGCATAATACTGGTCTACATCTTCCCGGTACAGCGAACCGGCAATGGCACGTGCAATGGCCGAGGCACCCTCGGAAATCGCCGGAATATCGCCGGAAACCGTACCGTGCGAGGCCACCGCAGGATAGCTGAAACAGTGAATGTGCGCCAGACCAGGGGCGTCGACACCGGCGCGCGGCTGGAATTCAAAGCCCGGCCCCAAGTCGGGACAGGCAGCAAGCTCTGCGTCCTCCTGCCCCGGCTCGGGACGATAACGCTCTGCCCAGGTACGCACCAGAGGGCCGAGTTCGGCATATTCGGGGCGCAGATGCCAGTCGATCTTGAAGCCGGTCGCGAAAATCAGGAAATCCAGCACAAATGTACCTTTGGGTGTCGTCAGATAGATCACCTCATCACGTACTTCGATTTTCTGTACCGGACAGCCCACATTGAAGCGCGCATTGTGATGCGAGGCCACACGCAGCGTACTGCCCTTGGGCGGCGGCACCTGTTGCACATTGATGTAATGGCGGATGCGCCATTTCCAGTCATCCGGCAGATCGGCATAGCCGTGTACCAGCCCGGGACTGCCTGAGCCCTTGCCCTTGTTGACGCGCGGAATCTCCTCGCGCCGGATGATCAGGTCGGCGCTTTTGGCACCGGCTTCCAGCGCCGTCGCGGCGCTGTCCATGGCCGATGCGCCGGCACCGATCACGCCTACGCGTTTACCGGCAAGCGTCGTGTAATCAAAGAAATCAGACGAGTGGGCGCGCAGATGCGCAGGCACCTGCTCTGCGAAAGCCGGATAGCTGGGCCCGCCCAGGCCGTCGCGACCGGTGGCCAGAATCAGCCTGCGCGCGCGCACCAGATATTCACCTTGAGGGGACGAGACGGTCAATGCCAGATAGTTGTCAGGGTGCAAATGGACATGACGAATGTGATGCTCGTTGCGTACCTCGACATTCATGACCTTGCGATACCAGCGCAGGTAATCCATCCATTGCAAACGGGGTATTTTATCCAGCGCTTCCCATTCCTGCCGCCCGTACTGCGCCTCAAACCAGGCGCGAAACGTAAGCGAGGGCAACCCCAGCGCAGGGCCGGTCAACTGTTTGGGAGAACGCAGGGTTTCCATGCGCGCGGTCGTCGCCCAGGGCCCTTCAAAGCCGGCGGGTGCCCTATCGAAATTACAGGCGCGCACACCCAGGTTACGCAGGGCCACCGCCGCCGTCAGGCCCGCCATCCCGCCGCCAATAATGGCGACGTCCAGCAGACGCTCGCCATCGACCAGTCTGGGGGACACCCAGTCTTTACCTGGTAAATCAAGACGGGAAAGATCTTCCTGGAGACGGGCTTCCAGACCGGGAAGACCGTCTTTTTCAGGGGGCTGATAACTCATTTTGAAACTCGATACAGAAACGCAAGGGTTTACCCTCGCTGATTTTATTTGGTTATTACGCGTTGCTATAAAGAAATGCGTAATCAGCTATTTTAAAGAATATAACAAATTCAATATAGATTATTTAGTTATTAATATATATCAAGGATTTTTCCAAAATAATCCAACTCCCGTTAGCGGCAAAATGAAATTTGATACTGATCGGCTGATTTCTTGATTTGCCACATGGTGAATATTCCGCTTCGGTGTTTAAATCATCATCCCGATTCCCAATCACGCATTCGAACAACCCTGCCCGCAACACATGAACGCCTGCCGATTTGACAACACCATTGACCATGAGTCTACGCAATTCACTCAATACGCCGGGCACATTGAGGCCCATGATTTGTCCACTCTCGCCGATGCGTTTGTCAAAATCAAGCAGCAGCAAAGCAAAGGCAAATGGATCGTATTGGTGCTTTCTTATGAGCTGGGGTATGCGCTTGAGCCTAACAGCCGCCACGGCCATGCCCGACGCAACGCTTTGGATATTCCCCAAGACCACCGCTGCTGGCCACTGCTAACTGCACTAGTATTCAACAAACGTCACGTTGTCTCCGCGCTTTCGCCAGTACCGGTGTCGCAACCACTTTTTTCAATGGTAAAGCCCGGTGTCACTGCTGAACACTACCAGCAGACTATTTTGAACATCAAGCAGTGGCTGGCGCGCGGCGACGGCTACCAGATCAACTATACGTTTCCACTCCAAGTCCAAAGCCAGCACCAGCCGCTGATGATCTATCGCAACATTCTGCACCAGCACCCCACGCGATACGCTGCGTACATCGATCTTGAAGACCGGCAGATCCTCTCATTTTCACCCGCACTGTTTCTTGAAAAAAAGGGGCCGTGGTTGCGTACACGCCCAATGAAAGGCACCGCGCCAAGATATGCCGACCCGCTCAAAGGCGCGCAATCGCGCCAGGGATTGGCCGATAGCATCAAAAACCGCGCAGAAAACTGCATGATCGTGGACTTGCTGCGCAATGATTTGGGACGCATTGTCGTGTCAGGCAGCGTCGCTGTCGAAAAACTGTTTGAGATCGAGCGCTACGAATCCATCTGGACCATGACCTCGACCATCCGTGCCAATGTGGGCGATGCCTCGCTGGCGACCATACTCAGGGCCCTGTTTCCCTGCGGCTCCGTCACCGGCGCCCCCAAAATTGCCGCCATGCGGTATATCAGCGAACTGGAAGCGCAACCCCGGGGGATCTATTGCGGCAGTATCGGCTGGCTGGCCCCAAATGGCGACATGCAATTGAATGTCGCCATCCGCACGCTCGTGATGAACGGGCAGACCGGCGTATATGGTGTTGGGGGCGGCATTGTGATGGACTCGGATCCACTGGAAGAGTGGCATGAATGCCAGTGGAAGAGTCGGGTGCTTTCAACGGATACAAGGGGGTGGATATAGCCTGTGCGCTCTTGTTTACAAACGACAAGAGGGTTGCCTCGACTTTTTATTCTCTGCAATCAAGTTGCAGCCAAATGGAATGCATCGGCCATTCTCTCGCACTCGCCGTCAGACAGTCCCAACTTTTTGGCCAGTACTGGCCACTGGCCAACGATGTGGCGAAAATCCTCAATGATGCTGTGCGCTTCGTTGCCAGACAATCGAAAGTACTCAGCTACCTCAAGCGCCAGATCAAGATCCAGTGCGTTATCTGCTTCTGTGATATTCAGGCATAATCCATCCGCATAGGTCACAGGATTCATATCATACGCAGGCGAAAGCCGCCATCCCCTGCCGGGTTCCAGGATAAAGCCGTGATTACGCAAATGATCGTCCGTGTTGGACACCAGTATATTAAATACAATTCTTGACCATAATTCACGTAAATCAAGATCGGGTTGCACGCTCCTGGCCATGATCAACTCTGCAATTTCAAGGTAGCTGACGCCGCTCTCAGCATTGTCGCCGTCGACATGATCAGTCAAGGTCATCGCAGAAGCGAAGTGCAGTCGATGGCCTTCAGTGGTACGATCAAAGCGACGTACAAGGCAGCAATGATAACGACTGGCAAATTTTCTGGCATCGCATTGAGCCACGTTCAGGCCACAGGCATTTGCGAGGCCGTTTACGACAATCTCCCATGCGCCCACGTCATACTCATCGCGGAGACTGGGAAACTTTGCAATATATAAATGGCCGTGTCCGTCAACCACACTGGCCTTTGGCCTTGCGCCACCAAGAGAGCCGCCCGGCGCAATCAGCATCCTTATCCATTGTTGGCCGTCAATGGCACGATTAGTCGTATCCTTCTCAAGCGATCTGCTCGCCGTTTCCAGTTCCGCTAATTTCGTGAATGGAGGGGCCGCAGCGTCATCCCTGTTATCCAGAAATGGGCCGATATCATCGAGTTTATATCGCAATGCGCCTACACGATAATGATCATGCACCCCCAAAAGATAGTCAGACTCAAATAGCCTGGTTCCGTTTGGAAGCAGTCCTGAACGTATGTCGCGCTCGTGCCTGCGATCCATAAGCATGCGCCCCCATCGGTCCGGGCTGGAATCGGCGAAAACGCCGAACCTGTCCGAAGACCGACCTGGGTATTGTGGACCAGGGAAAACCGTCAACTGCGGATCAATCTGAATACGGGTGAGTTCGGCATCTGCAAGCGCCTCTGCATCATATTCAAACTCAAAAATTTCAGTCTGACGGGTTTTACGGCTATGGAGCCATCCCAGGCGCTTTGGCCCACTTAATCCTTCCCAATCCGCATATACACCGATCATGTTATTTCTTCCTGCGCGTATCAATGAGCGCGGCAAGTGATTCGGTCGTAATAGCGGAAGCGTCTTCTTTTTGCTGTTCTACAGGCTCAAGGACTTGGTGCGAAAACGGCTTCCGTGACATTGACTGATTGTTCGCCGTTCTGCGAGACACCGTCTTGCGGCTGTTCGCGACCTTCTCGATGGCGCCTCTTTTCGCCCCTGCAGACTTGCCGGTCTGCGAGGCGCGACCGGAGACCATCTGTGCGTCCTGCAATTGACGACCGACCTGATCATCCGCCGCAAGCTTGGCGATGTCCTGCACCATCCCCAATACCTGCATGACTGACACATAGGCGCCTATCGTCACCCCCGCCCCGCCCGCTTCCAATGACCGGAGGGTCATTAAAGACATGCCCGCACGCTCTGCGACCAGTTTGGCTGTGAGGCGTCGACGCAGGCGCGCCAATTTAAGCCGCTCACCAAAATCGGCCAGCAGACGAGAGGTTGAAGGCAGCAAAGCTGCAGTTTTATTAGCCATAATGCAATTATTTTAGCACTATTTACATTAAAACATAAAAATAATTGCATATTATTTTTCTTTTACCAGAAAACAAAAATGCAATTATTATTTCTTTAATGGATCATAAATGCCAAAATATTGGCAGTTTAATGAATTAGGCACCTGCCTTTTTGTGCTCAACCTCGCCCTATTCCTCCACAAACCACGTATCTTCCGACAGCATCACCTGCTGGTGACCGTAGCCTGCGGGCATCATGGGGAAACAATTTTCCTGCGGCTGCACTTCGACATTAAGGAAATATGGGCCGTCGTAGTCGAAGCACTCGCGGATGGCGTCTTCCAGTTGCAGCGGATCGGAAACCGTGGCCGCCCCCCAGCCGAACGCGCCTGCCAGGGCGACAAAATCCGGAATGGAGGCGTTATAGCTGTGGCTGTAGCGGCCTTCGTGGATCAGTTCCTGCCACTGGCGCACCATGCCCATATGGCGGTTATTGCACAGAATCACTTTGATCGGCGTTTCATGCTGGATGGCCGTCGACAACTCCTGGATATTCATGAGCACCGAGGCATCTCCGCTGATGCATACGACCAGCGAGTCCGGATTGCCCACTTGCGCGCCGATCGCAGCCGGCACGCCGTAGCCCATGGTGCCGGCACCGCCCGAGGTCAGCCAGCAGTTCGGTTCGCGGAATTTCAGATACTGGGCTGCCCACATCTGGTGCTGGCCCACATCGGTGCTCACAATGACATCCCGCCCGTCGATCAGATCATTGACTGTCGCGAGCAGATGCTGCGGCAGGATTACATCATCCGATGGCGTAAATCCGAGGCAATCGGTCGCGCGCCATTTTTCAATGCGCGTCCACCAATCGTCGGTCAGACCCGGCTCGCGCTCCAGTTGCTTGACTTCGTTGAACAGCGATTTGAGAACCGGATAGCAATCGCCCACCAGCGCGACATCGGCGCGCACGACTTTATCGATTGAAGCAGGATCAATATCCAGATGAATCTTGACGGCATGCGGGCAAAAATCGGACAGCCGGCCCGTAATACGGTCATCGAAACGGGCGCCGACACAGACGATCAAATCAGCATGATGCATGGCCAGGTTGGCCTCAAGCGTACCATGCATACCCAGCATGCCCAGGAATTGTTTATCACTGGCAGGGAACGCGCCCAGCCCCATCAGGGTCAATGTGCAAGGCGCACCGGTGTAACTGACCAGATTGGAAAACACTTCGCAGGCGTCGGGGCCGGAGTTGATCAGCCCGCCGCCGCCATAAAAGACAGGACGCTTGGCATTGGCGATCAACGACGCAGCGCGCCTGACGGCAGCCTGCATGACCGATGACGACATTTGCCCTGCCGTATTGACGGGCGCTTCAACCACCTCGGTATCCTGCTCCTGCGGCGCGGCGGCCATCTGGATATCTTTCGGAAAATCGATCAATACCGGACCGGGCCGACCGGCAGCCGTCAGGTTGTAGGCTTTGGCGGTCAAGGCCGCGACATCGTCGACCCGCTTGATCTGCGCGTTCCATTTGGTCACCGGTCGCGAAATGCCGACTGCGTCGCATTCCTGAAAGGCGTCAGTGCCGATTGCGCTGGTAGCCACCTGGCCACTGATACACAGCACTGGAATGGAATCGCAAAGCGCATCCAGCAGACCGGAAGTCGTATTAGCCATGCCCGGCCCCGAGGTGACCAGCACCACGCCGGGCCGGCCGGTCGATCGCGCATACCCTTCTGCCGCATGCATCGCAGCCTGTTCATGGCGCACCAGCACGTGATGAATACGCGGCTCGGAATAAAGCGCATCATAAAGCGGCAGTACGGCACCGCCCGGGTAGCCGAAAATGGTATCTACCCCGTTTGCAATCAGGGTTTCAAGCATCAACTGGGCTCCGTTTACGGCAGGCGTATCATTCTGGGGTGTGTTCATTTTCAAATCCAACTGACTGACAGGGTTTTTGGTACAAACGTAAATAATATCCTTTTTGCCATGCACAGGCAGAAAACCCGGGATTACACGGTAAACTTACCGCTTCGCCATGTGGCCGCGGGCCGGTCAGTCGTTAATCAAGAAAGGTGTTTGTCATGAGTGTCCATACCACAGCAAAACGCATCACTGTGCCGCAGTTGCGTGCCTACAAGAACCAGAAAAAAATCGTCTCACTGACTTCCTACACTGCGCCGTTTGCGCGCATTCTGGACGAGTACCTGGACATGATCCTGATTGGCGACTCCACTGCGATGGTGGGCTACAACATGGAGAACACGCTCGCCATTACGCTGGAACAAATGGCAGCGCACGCGCGCGCCGTGGTGCGTTCCACCCAGAACGTCTGTGTTGTCGTAGACATGCCGTTCAGCACCTACCAGGAATCACCCGAACAGGCCTTTCGCAACGCAGCGTTCCTGCTCAAAGAGTCCGGCGCCGATGCGGTCAAATACGAAGGCGGTGCGCCGCTGGCCGCCACCACGCGCTTTCTGGTGGACCGCGGCATTCCGGTTCTGGCCCATATCGGCCTGATGCCCCAGTATCTGAACACCATGGGCGGCTTCAAGGCGCAGGGCATGTCTGACGAGACCGCCGAGGTCATCTACCAGGATGCGCTGGCGCAGGAACAGGCTGGTGCCTTTGCCGTTGTGATCGAAGGCACGGCGGAACCGCTGGCTCGCCGTATCACGCAGGCGTTGAGCATTCCCACCATCGGCATTGGCGCCTCGCCCGAATGCGATGGACAAATTCTGGTGGCCGAAGATATTTTCAATCTGACGCCCAACCGTATTCCCAAATTCGCGCGGCAATTTTCCGACGTGCAGGCGGCCATCCGCGAAGGCGTACAGGCCTATGCCAATGAAGTACGTGAAGGTGCCTTTCCAACTCTGGATAACTGTTTTGGTGTCAAGAAAAAATGATGGAAAAAAAGCAGCACATTGCCAATCCACCCTGGCACGTCGTACGCAAATCCGCGCTGCACGGTAACGGCGTGTTCGCAGCGCGCAATATTCCCACCGGCACCCGCATCATTGAGTATACAGGAAAGCGTATTTCGCCCAAACAGGCCGATGACATGCACCCGGTGAACCCCGACGATCCTTTTCACACCTTCTTTTTCTCTACCAGCAGCGGCAAAATCATTGATGGTGGAGACGGCGGTAACGATGCACGCTGGGTCAATCACAGTTGCAATCCGAATTGCGAAACCCAGGAAGGCAACGGTGGCAAGCGCGTGTATATCTATGCCATCCGCGATATTCTGAAAGGGGAAGAACTCTTTTACGATTACGGTCTGATCATGGACGGCAGAATCACCAAAACACTGCGCGAACAATACAAGTGTCTGTGTGGCGCGGCCACCTGCCGTGGAACCATGCTCGCCCTGCCCGAGAAAAAGAAATCGAAAAAGAAAAGCCGGGCGTAACCAGGCGGCTTGCCGCAAACGCTGAAAACGAAGCAGCGTTGGAGTGCACCCGAAAGCGCCTCCATACCCTGCAAAGCGACTGCTCAGTCGTGTGTCTGCGGTGCCGCCTGCATCGCCATTGCCTGCAGGCACGCCTGCGCATCCCCTTGCACAATCTGCGTCGTACAACCGATCATCAGGTTCAGATTCATCCCGAAGTCTTCCACCGTATAGCCCTGCGCATCCACCACCTGGCCATTGCGCCTCGCAACACCTGCCTGCTCGATCAGCGGCTGCATCTGGTCGGTATAAGCCCAGACCGGTTTCTTTCTTGCTACCGCATAACCAACTTCAAACACGGTTCCCGAATCGGGCTCCAGCCCGCGAAACGGGTTGAGATTGGCCATGACGCAATCCGCCTGTTCGATCAACGCCAGATTTGCGCGACAGATCCAGTCAGCCAGCGCCCGGCCGGCCAATCCAGGCGGGGCCGCATTGTCCAGCGGATACAACCCTTCAAAACCCAACTGCGCGCAAAGCCGCTTGAGCGACTGCCCATATTCGGCCGCATCCGTCCGAAACACGTCAAAGCCGGCAAGGTAGACTTTTTTCATTTACAATCCTTCCACTGTTTCTATTCGGGCCTCTTGCCCGCAAGCCACATCTTACATTCCGAAACATGGCGCCGGCAAACGGCCCGGCGGAATAAACTCATTGGGGCATGCAGCGACATCTTTATCGGTCGCACATCATATACATCATGAGCAAAAAAATCACCAAAGCGCTGGCAGCCGTTGTCTTGCTGGTTATTCTCGGCTACTTCGGCGGCACCTGGTATACCGGCACTCAAGTGGACGAACAGATTGTCCAGCGTACGCAGACCATCAACGCACAATTGCGCCATAATGGCCTGCCTGTACAGATCAGTACGGAAAAAAAGGATTCCGGCCTGTTTACCTCGAGTTATATTTTGAGCCTGCGCATCGACGGCGCGGGGCAATCGCATACGCTGAATTTTGACGTGGAAATCGAACATGGCCCCTTGCCCCTGTCGCGTCTGCAGCAGGGAAAATTGCAACCCGTACAGGCATTTAGCCGCGTCGCTCTCATCAACGACGAAAAAACCGCCAACCTGTTCGAACTCAGCCAGGGACGCCCGCCCCTTGATCTGACGCTCACCACGCGCCTTGACGGCAGTACCCATTACGAAGGCAATCTGGCTCCCCTGTCTTTTAACAATAGCAGGGATGGACAGCTGCACTTTGATGGCCTGTCCTTCTCAGGCACGCTCGATGCCTCCAATCGTCTCGCACAATTTAGCGGCAACATGCCATTGCTGCAGGTCAGTCCGCCCCCGAACGAAAACGGCACAAGCACGCTGATTTTTCGCGATATGGCCTTGTCCTCGCACTTTGACGGACGCCAGACAGAGGCGTCTGTATTACAGCAGCAATCGACCCTGGCCGAACTGTCGCTTGCCAATGAACAAACCCGGTTTGAGATACGCGATTACCGCAGCGACACCGAGAGCACGGCGCAAAACGATGCCCTGACAGCGGCCCAGAATACCACGCTCAACAGCGTCCGGGTCAACGGCATCGATCTGGGCAAACTTCAATACGGCGTAACGGCGCGCGGCCTGGACCGCGCAGGCGTCGCCCAGTTCATGACGCAGGCCTGGCAACTGATGCTCGACAACGGTCGCACCGGCAGTCAAGCCGTGCCGCAAGAGAAACTCATGCCCCTGCTTGCCAGCCTGGATCTCATGTTCTCGGGTGAACCCACGCTCACGATAGGCCCCATGATCTGGACGCTGCCCGAAGGGCAAGCGACGGCCACAGTCGATCTGTCATTGAACAACCCCGTCCCGTTGCTCTCGCAATTTGGCAACGACGCGTTTGCACTGCTTCTCAATTCACTGCGTTCGGCCCGCGTTGAACTGCAGGCCGACGATGCCATGCCACCGGGTGCCGCCAAACGCCTCGGCCAGTTAAGAGGCAGCGATCAGCAGTCGCAGGCAACCCCTGCCGGGCAGTCCGATGCCCAGAAGCTGCAGAATGTCATCGATATCCTGGTTAAAAACAAATTGCTGTCCCGCAACCAGGGTCATGTCGGCCTGTCATTCCATGTTGAAGGCGAGCCGTCCCTGGCCGCAGCCTCGGATATAGACATGAACGGGGAATCATTCGACACGGCAGGACTGGTCACCACCCTGCGGGAGCGTGCCACGGCCGCCGAGCGGCAGATCAGGGAACTGACCCCGGCAAAGCAGGCGCCCGCGCCGGCAGACGCCCCTGCCCAAGACTGATATTATTTCATTTGATATTCCACGAAATTGCAGTATGCTGTGCCAAAGTGGTTTCTTTCTCGCGGTATTTGCCTATTACACTTGAAAAGGAATTGATTGCCATGTCTGCTTCTTTCGAACTCAAGAAATCCGTTGATGGCCAGTTTCATTTTTCCCTGCATGCCGCAGATGGCGCATCCGTTCTCAGAAGCGAAACCTATACGACGCTGGCCTCGGCCAAAAACGGCATCGAATCGGTTCGCAAAAACGCCGGCACAGACAGCCGCTATGTATTTGAAAAATCCGCTAACGGGAAGTCCTATTTCAATCTGAAAGCGGCTAACGGCCAGATCATCGGCAGCAGCCCGCTGTATGCCGATCCCAATGCCGCCAGACAGGCCGCCGACACGGTCAAGCATCATGCAGCGAACGCGGTGTTGCACGAGGCATCTGCCTGATCAGCCCGGTTTGCAGGCCGCCAGGCACTCCCACAAGTGGGGGCTGTCGCAACCGCTCACGGACAGCCGCAAATGGGTGCTCACACGCTGGTCAGGATAGAACAACGAGCCCGGTGTCGCAGGGATCGAATATTGATTCAGCTGGCGAGCCAGCGGTTCGGTATCCCGGTCCATATTCAGCCAGATAAACAGACCGGCCGCCGGCGGCTGATCCTGCACATAGCCTATCTCGCCCAGACGCTGCAGCACCTGGGTACGCGCCGCATTGATGCGCTGACGCAGCCGTTCGATGTACGAACGATAATGCCCGCCATGGATGATCTCGTGAATGATGCGTTCGTTCAGACTTGAGGAAGACAGCCCCGAGAGCAGCTTGAGCGTGGAGATGTCATTCAATACAGCGGCCGGCCCGGCTATATAGCCTACGCGCATGGCCGCCCCCAGCGTCTTGGAATAATTGCCCAGCAGGAACGTGCGCTCGCACTGATCCAGGGTACTGATGCGCAACGGCTGGCCCGCACCCAATTCACTGTAGGTGTCATCTTCGACAATCCACATGTCATATTGCTGAGCCAGACGCAGGACGTCATGGGCAGCGCTGGCGCTCAGGGTGAAACCGGTAGGGTTGTGAACGGTACTATTGCAAATGAAAAGCACCGGTCTGTGCTTGCGGCAATGCGCTTCCAGTTGTCCGATATCGGGCCCTTGCGGATTGCGCGTCACCGTCAGAATATTCACGCCCATCATGCGCAGATAGGCAAACACCACAAACCAGCACGGTTCTTCGACCACCACATAATCGCCCGGTTTGACAAACTGGCGCACCAGCAGATCCACCGAAGGTGTCACGCCGCCGGTCAGCAGGATATTGCCGTTGGATTGCACATGCAGGTCCTGTGCCGCCAATTGGCCCAGAATGGTGTCGCGCAAAGGGGCAAAACCTAACGGCTCTCCGTACATGAGCGTGGCCGGTTGCATCTTGCGTGCCACTTTACGGATGGACCGGGCCACCAGTTCGCTATCGAGCCATTCCTGCTTGAGGCCCAAATTGTTTTTTTGCGAAAAAAGCCGGTTCAGGATCCAGGGCACATCGATTTTGTCCTGAGGCAAAGCCGCAGCAATCTGGCCGCTTTTGATGCCGTGTGCCGGCTGCCGCTTATGCTGAACGAAATAACCCGAGCGGGCGTTGGCGGTAATATGGTTGGTCGCCACCAGACGGTCATAGGCTTCAACAATCGTGTAACGGCTCACATTCAATTCCTGCGCCAGCAGCCGCACCGACGGCAGCCGACTGCCCTGCCTGAACACATTCTGTTCAATATTGGCAACAAAGCGCTCGACGATCTGGTCGACCAGTGTACTGGAACTGGAGCGCACAGGACGCCAGGAAGCCAGCAGCGGCGCTGGTGCCGAATGAACGGGCGCGGGCAGCGGACCGGGCACGGCCGCCTGGCTATCGGTTGCGTCGGGACCGCCCGACAAGGTCGGGCGCTCGGACTGTGAAATGAATGAGGATGGTTGGCTGCTCATTAATCTGTTCCGGTAAAAAGGGCAGTACAGGAAGGAAAAAACAGCCGATAACTGTATCGGTACTGTACAGGTATCTTGGCATATAGTGTCATTTTGCGCAACACCTCTTTCGAGAACACCATGACCTATACCATGCTGATGGCCTTTGCAGTCTTCATCGCCGTCTCTTCCGTCACACCGGGCCCCAATAATCTGATGCTGCTGTCTTCTTCCATGAACTTCGGCGTACGGCGCACAATCCCCCATTGTTTGGGCATTAGCGCCGGTATGGGGCTGATGATCCTGCTCATGTCTTTCGGACTGCATTGGGTCATGCAGCACGCCGGCTGGCTGATCGACGTATTGAAAATCGCATCTCTGGCCTATCTGCTTTGGCTGGCCTGGAAAATCGCCTCCATTCCCCCGACCCCGCTCGCGGTCAATGATGAGGCCTCGCCCTTCGGTTTCTGGAATGCGGTGCTGTTCCAGTGGATCAACCCCAAGGCGCTGATCATGGTGATCAGCATGTTCAGCATCTATGTGCCCGACAACATCGAACAGCTGACGCTGCTGCAAATATCGTTTATTGCAATCGTAATCAATCTGCTCTGCATCAGCGTATGGATGTTTGGCGGAACGCTGATGCGCAGGTTGTTCACCACCCCCGCCACACAACGCGGTTTCAACGTCGTCATGGCATTGCTGCTGATTGTCTCTGTTGTCCCCATGATCTCGGCCGACCTGGGTATCTGACGGATCAATAGCGGACAGGGTTCATGAGTGCGACAGAGAGAAAATGACAACTGCTATCAAAAGAATGGCCGGCATGGCGGGAGCGGCGGATACCGAAGCCTGCGCATTTCAGGACTGCAGTATCTCTGGCGAGAGCAGAACGCAGCTCAGATTTCTGCGCTCTATCTCCTGCAGCAGAGCGGGCAGAATTTGCGGAGTCACGGCCGGATAGTCGTGCAGCAAGATGATCGCGCCCGGTTTCAGACGGCGCACAATCCGCGACAACAGCCGTTCCGGGCGGGGCGTGGCCGTATCAAAAGAACGCAGCGACCAGCCGACACAGGGCAACCCGCTATCGGCCACCGCCCGCGCGATCGCAGGATTCACCACTCCGAACGGAGGCCGGTACATGTGCGGCGTTACACCGGCAATATCCTGTATGGTATGGCTACACTGCCGGATGTCGGCAAGAATGGTCGCAGCAGAACGCATTGGCAGCGTATGCTCATGACAATGGCTGTGATTGCCAATGGCGTGGCCCTCATGGACAATCTGTCGCAAGAGATCGGGGCGGGCGGCAGCATGTGCACCCACAATAAAAAACGTAGCCTTGACTTTGTGCGCTTTCAGTATCGCCAATACCTGCGCTGTGCCATCGGTGGGACTGTCGTCAAAGCTCAATGCAATCTGCCCGCCCGTGTCCGCAGCCGGAGGCGCACCGGCCGGGATATGCCGGAACGCGTCCAAATACAGGTTGAGCGCCATGTTCATGCTGGCCACGCCCAGCACACTGACGTAGGCAACAATCACGATGAGTGCAGCCGGCGCCCACACAAAAAATAACAGCAATGCAAGCAGGCAGGCCAGAAGGTGGGCGATCACCGTGTGACGCCGAAACCACGAAATCACATTCATGTTTTCCGCAAGGAATAAATAGGCTCATAACAATAGCCAGTCGCACGCCTGCCGTCAAGCGGTATTGATCAATCCACGGCCATCTGCGTTTCGGACAGTTGCCATATTTGTTGCAGCCTGTCGGCTGCCGTATAACGGCGGCGCATGATTGCACCCAAAAAATGCACCCGTTTCAAATAGAAATGCACATCGCATTCCCATGTCATGCCCATGGCCCCGTGCACCTGCAACGCGTTCCTCACAGCGATGTCTGCAGCCTGCTGTGTCGCGTGCTCGGCCAGCATGACCAGCAGACTGCATTGGGCGTGACACGCCTGACCAGCGCCGTTGCACGCTGCGGTTTTGCCTTTGTTATGATCTGCATCTGCATGCTCTGGCGAGGCGTCGCCAAATGCCAATTCTTCAGCGGCTTTGGCGATCAGCAGGCGTGCATTATCCAGATTCATCCAGTCCTGCGCCAGCCGGTGTTTGATGGCCTGAAAGTGACCAATAGAATGACCAAATTGGCGGCGTTGCCGGGCGTAGTCTGTCGCCAGCTCCAGTGCCCGGGAGGCCACGCCCAGCAACTCGGCAGCCAGCAACAGTCGCGTCCGCAGATCAAACGTCTCCCACCCCACTAAATCACAGCTGAAATCCTCTCCCGTTTGCCACTGTCCCGCGGGTAGCCAGGCGCTGTCAATCAGTGGATCCACGCCGGGCCTGCCTTCCATACCCGCCCCCCGGCGCGCCTGCACGATGCCGTCCGCATAGTGCAATGTGATCAGCGGACTGGCATCAAGACAATACGGCACGAAAATGGGCCCGCCATTCTCGTTCAAGGCATATCCGACAAGGCTGCCGGCCAGCATGTCTGCTTCGATCGCCTTTGTAAACGGTGACTGTGGCGCCAGTCGGGTCAATAGCGCCAGGCTGCTCATCCAGTAGCCTAGCGGCAATGGCAGCAGCGCACGTCCGGCCAGCTCCATGAGCCCGACAGCGTCAATCATATCCATGCCGATACCGTCCTGCTTCTCGGCAACCAGCAGCCGCGGCCATCCGAGTTGGCAGATCTGCGACCATAAGCCGGCGTGTCGTCGGGGGGCTGCGCGACAGCCGGCCTCGGCGGTTTGGGTTGCTGCCCGCAATGTTGCCAGCGTACATTGCTCATCAAGAAACCGCCGGACCGGGTCCAGCAGCAGTTCGTCGTCGTATGGCATTGTCTATCCCTTTTCCAGCCCCAGTACTTTTTCCCCGATGATGTTGCGCTGAATCTCGGAGGTGCCGGCCAGGACAGTCTCTGCCCGTGACCACAGGCTGGCACGCGTAAAAAATTCGGTCTCGGCCTGATGTCGCGCATCAGGGGTACACACATGCAGGCCAAGCAATTGCATGGCGAGATCCAGCATCCGCTGATGGGCTTCGCTCCAGTGGACTTTGGTTGACGAACCTTCCGGGCCGGGCGGGCTACCGCTCATCGCCGCCGTCAGGGCGCGATGTGATTTGAGCTGCAATATCGCGCTGTCTGTATACAAGGCAGACCAGCGTTGCCGGTAATCCTGCAGGGCAACCGCACTTAAGCCGGACGCGGCCTGGTCGATCAGACGGCGCACGCTGGCCAGTTCGCGTTCAAACTGCACCAGACGCGGAATGAAATAAGTGCCGCGTTCAAAACTGGCTGCTGTCATGGCCATGCGCCAGCCCTCGCCCTCCTGCCCCAGCAGGCAATCCTGCCGCACGATCACCTGTTCAAAGAAAACTTCACAAAACTCCGCCTCGCCGGTGAGCTGACGGATGGGCTCTACCCGTACGCCGGGCTGGCGCATATCCACCAGCAGAAAACTCAGTCCGCGATGCCGCTGCGAATCCGGATCGGTACGCGCCAGCACAAAGCAGTAATCAGCCAGATTGGCGAACGAAGTCCAGATCTTGTGTCCGTCCAGGACAAAATCACGGCCGACTTTTCTGGCGCGGGTGGTGACCGCGGCCAGATCCGAGCCTGCGCCCGGTTCCGAGTAACCCTGGCACCAGATTGTTTCGTTGCGCAAAATGCCCGGCAAATATCGCTGCTTTTGGGCCTCGGTGCCAAAATGCAGCAGCGTCGGCGCAAATATGCCGTGACCAATCAAATTCACGCCCAACGGCGCGCCGCTGCGCGCCAGTTCTTCCAGATAAATGGCCTGATGCGAGAGCGGCAACGCCTTGCCCCCGTATTGGCCGGGCCAGCCCAGTCCGGCCCAGCCATGCCGGCAAAGCGTGTCTTCCCAGCCACGACGAAAAGCTAATGAAACCGGATCCGGCTCAGCCGGCCAGTCGCGCACAAACTGCGCATAGTGCGTCTTCATCCATGTCCTGACATAGGCACGGAATGCCGGCGGATCTTGCGGCAGCACCTGCTCATTCATTATGGGTTCACCGTAATATGGGCCTTGCGGATGACCTCACCCCAAGTCTGCACATCTTTGCGGATAAAGTCACCGAAGGTAGCGGGATCGCTGCCGATCACATCCAGTCCAAGGGTCCGGAAGCGGTCCTTGACTTCTTCCTGCTGCACGCTCTCATGTACCGCTTTATAAATGATCTCGACCACCGCTGGCGACGTGCCCTTGGGTGCCACCAGCCCCAGCCAGGGCATGGCGGAAAATCCCGGGACCGCCTCGGAAATGGTGGGCATATCCGGGATCGACGGTGACGGTTTGTCGGTTGTAACCGCCAGCACCTTCACTTTGCCGGCCTTTGCATACGGCCCCGTAGAGGCCCAGGCATCGAACATGACCTGCACCCGTCCGGAAATCAGATCGGTCAGCGCCGGCGCGCTGCCTTTATAAGGAATGTCCTGCATGTCCACGTCGGCCATGCTTTTGAACATCTCTGCTTCCAGTTGAGTGGATGAGCCGGTACCCAGCGAGGCATAACTTACTTTGCCTTTATTCTGTTTCAGATAGGCGATCAGTTCCTTGACATTCTTGACGGGTACCTCAGGATTGACCGATATGACATGCACAACCGAGGCAACCTGGGTGATCGGAACAAAGCTTTCGACCGGATCATATCTGGCATCCTTGTTAATACTTGGTATCGTCCCCAGCGAAGAAGCGGCCAGCAGCAGAGTATAACCATCGGGTTTGGCGTTGGCAACGTGCTGCGATGCAATCAGCGTACCGGCTCCGGGTTTGTTTTCCACAATCACGGGCTGCTTCACTTTCTGCCCTATTTTCTCGGCCAGCAGCCGCCCAAGCGTATCAGCTGCGCCTCCTGCCGCGAAGGGAATGACAATCGTAATTGGTTTTTCCGGATAGGCGGCCTGCGCCGCTTGCGGCGCCATACACAGAATGGTGGCAGCCATTGAGCAGGCCAACCCCATCACTTTGAACAACTTCGTTTTCTTCTGCATTATTTGTCTCCGACGTGATTAATCACACTTGTATTAGCAACTACTATTGACTACCAGCTACTCTGGTTCTGTTCCGGCTCTGCCGCTTGCGGCAGCAGCAAGGCATCCAGCATCGCCACGCCTGCGCCCGCTTCACGAACCAGCAGAGGATTGATTTCGATCTGGTCGAGTTCCGACTGCCCGGACAAAAACGCGTTCCCGACTGCCACAATCGCTTTGGTCGCGGCCTGCAGATCTGCTTTTGGCCGCCCCCGAAAACCGTCGAGCAGCACAAACGCCTTCAGGCTGCGCAGCAATTGCAAGGCCTGTTCCTGCGTGACCGGCAGTAAAGCGTGTGCAGTATCGCGATAGACTTCAGTCATGACCCCGCCCAATGCCACCGTCAGTACGGGGCCGAATACGGCATCGTTTGTTGCGCCCACCAGCAGCTCTGCCACACCCCGCTGCATCGGGCTGATCATCACACCGGTGATTCTCGCGTCCGGCTGATGTTCCTTGCAGTTTTCCATGATCTGCTCGTAAGCCTGTGCCGCCTGATCGGCTCCCTGCACATTCAAAACGACGCCGCCTGCCTCTGTCTTGTGCGCCAGATCAGCGCTGACGATTTTCATCGCCACCGGCACGCCAATACGCTCCGCCAATGAGGCTGCTGTCTCGCGCGAGACGGCCAGGTGTACATCCGGATCAGGCACATCAAACGCCTGCAGATAGCGCCGGGCCTGTAGCTCATCACAGGGCAATGGTGGAAGAGCAACCTTTCTTGACGCCGCCGGCACCGCACAGCTTATGCCGCCCGTTCCAACGGCCGGCCTGCGTCTTGCCTGCCATGTCAGATACGGTCCCAATGCCCGTACTGCCTGCCCCAGATCATCAAAAACGGCCACTCCCGCATCACGCAGGCGTGCGCGACTGTCAGCCTGGCCGGTGTCAATCGCCACGAACAGCCGCGGATGTTTCTTCACAACATCAATCAACGGTTGCGCCATGCGGTCAAGCATATAACCCGGCGCATTGATAACGACCGTATCCAGCGCCGGCGTGAGCGCAAGCGCCTCCAGGACCTGCGCCACAAACTGCGGATCATTGACAATATTGCCGGTGACATCCACGGGATTGCCCACCATGCCATAGGCCGGGATGCCGGCGCGCAAACGCGCCTGCACATCCGCCGGCAGATCGGGCAATTGCAGTCCGGCCTGTATAAAACGATCGGTGAGGATCGCCCCCAGCGCACCCGACATGGTTACCACCCCGATCCGGACACCCGCCGTGCGTACACGCAGGCGCGCCAGCATCGCAATGTCCGCCATCTGTGCGAAATCATCTGCAGCAATCACATTCAGGTCGCGAAACGCCGCATCGTAAATACGTTGATCGCCTGCCAGTGCAGACGTATGGGACTGCACTGCGACAGCGCCTTTTTCCGTGACCCCGGCCTTGAGCACCACCAGCACCTTGCCCTGGTCTTCGAATCGTCGGCAGGCGTTAATAAAGCGCCGGCCGTCGCGAATCTGCTCCACATATCCCAGCACAATTTCGGTATGCGGATCGTCGGCCAGATAGTCCAGATAGCCTGAAAAATCCACATTTGCTTCATTGCCCGTATTAATGAAATGCGAGACCGGCAGTTCGCGCGAACGCGCCAGACCATACAAAGCCGAACATACATTGCCACTTTGCGTAAGCACACTGACGCACCCCGTCCCGGTCTGCAGGCTGGCTGTTTTGAAGATGGCGGCGAAGGCGGTAAAAGCCTTGGTATTCAGATTGGCCAGCCCCATGCAATTGGGGCCGGCCACTTGCATGCCGCTTTCAGCGCAAAACCGCGCGAGTTCCTCCTGCAACAGGGCGCCGGCTTCGCCTTCTTCGGCAAAGCCCGCCGCATATACCACGGCAGCGGGGATGCCCACCGCATGGCAGCGCCGCAGCATTGCCGTTACATCACGCGCGCCAATGGCCAGCACCGCCAGATCGGGTGGTGCCGGCAGATCTTCAACCTGTGCATAGCAGCGATAGCCAAAGACCTCGGCATACTTCGGATTGACGGGATAGACGGCGCCGCCGAAACCGAATCGCGACAGCAGGTCCAACGGCATGCCGCCAATTCGGCCGGCGTTGTCGCTGGCACCGATCAGGGCGATGGAACGCGGATTGAGCAGCGGTTCGAGCGATGGCGTCATGCGCTCGCTCCCTTTTTATTGCGCAGAATCGCCTGGGCCAGCCCCTTTTGTTTCACCTGCGCGAACTCATCGCTCATATGCGATAACTGATGAAGATCAAAATGACCGGAAAGGGCGGCGCGCAGCCCCTGTGCGTCCAGTGTGCGGTTCAGAGATTTCTTGACCAGCCGCAACGCAAAGGGAGGCGCCTGGGCCACGCGCCGCGCCAGCGCCATGGTTTCTTCTTCCAATTGCGCCCGCGGCACCACACGATTGACCATGCCCATCTGCAATGCCTGCTCGGCGGTCACCCGTTCGCCGGTAAAAAGCATTTCCTTTGCGCGGCGCAGCCCCATCACCCAGGGATGAATCAGCACCTCTGTGGCAGCAGCAGCCAGGGTATGGCAAACGGGATCGGAAAAGAACGCATCGTCGGCACATACCACCAAATCACACATATTGGCAATCATGAACCCGCCGGATACGCAGGCTCCCTGCACCCGGGCGATGACCGGCTTGGGAAAATCCCAAATCGACATACAGTAATCGAAGTATCGCAACGACTCGTACGCCCAGCGTTGTTCGACACTGAAATCGGCCCGGCTGGCCTGTGCCTCTTTCAAATCATGCCCTGCCGAAAAGTGATCACCGTCACCAGCGATCACGACGACCCTGACTTGATCGTCAGTCGCCGCAGCGCGCATGGCGTGATCCAGTTCATCCAGCAAAGCCTGGCTCTGCGCATTGCGGGCTCCGGCGCGCGCCAGTGTCACAGTCCGTACCGCTTCCCGATCGCTTACCTGAATATGTTCATACGTCATTGTCTCTTCCTGTTGTCCGCCTCCGGGGCGGCGAATGAAATGTGATTGCATTAACGCATCATTTATTCCTACAATACAAAACGTTTTTAAATAAATTCCCACATTATGGACAACAAACCGCAAACGGGTACTCAAAGCATCCGACGCGCGCTTTCGCTGCTGCGCCTGATTGCCCGGCACAATGATGATGGCCTGACACTGGGCGAACTGACGGCCATGAGCGGTCTGGAACGGTCAACCACGCATCGGTTGATCAACTGCCTCCTTGAAGAAAACTTTGCACGCCGCGAAACATCGGGCAAGCGTTTCCAGTTGGGCATTGACGCAGTGCAATTGGGCTTTTCGACCACGCCGCACGTGGCGGTAACAGAAGAATTACGACCACTGGCAATGAAACTGTCGCGCCTGTCCGAAGATACGGTATTTCTGGTCATACAGCAGGGAGATCAGGTTCTGTGCCTGCTGCGCGAACACGGCGCGTTTCCGGTCCGCATTTTTACCATTGGCGTGGGTGAAAAAAGATTGCTGGGCATCGGCGCGGGCGGGCTGGCATTGCTGGCGACGCAATCCGATGCCGACATTGAAACCCTGTACCGACGGCATGAAGACACGTATCGCAAAGCCGGGATGTCCTTGCCCATGCTCCTGGAAAAATGCCATCTGACACGTCGTAACGGCTACGCCTCTATCGACAGCACTATTACACCTGGCATATCCGGAGTCGGTTATGCGTTTTCTGTCTCTGCCCTCACCCAGGTGGCATTCAGCTTCGGGGCAATCAGTCCGCGGCTTGCCGGGCAACGCCGTGCGCAAATGGGCCGCCTGCTGATAGAAGAGTGTTCCGCATGGCAATAATGTCCCGCCTGCCCAACAACATGCTCACCCAAATGAACCGGTGGTTATAAGCAAATGGATTCCGCCAGGCAGTAAAAAACGCCAAATCGGCTATATGAAGGGGCAGTAAAAAAATAGGATTGCCCCAATCGCCTTGCAAAACATGTCAGTCTCCGTATGATGTAACTTTCCGGTTACTGACGCCCCATAGAGGGGACACGCCATTGAGGAGATCTGCATGCAGATAGGGATAGTAAAAGAACAACTGCCGGGGGAAACGCGTGTCGCCGCCACGCCAACCTCGGTAGAACAGCTGATAAAACTGGGATTCACAGTTGTCATTGAATCCGCAGCCGGCGCGGCAGCCAGTTTTGATGATGCTGCCTACGAAAAGGCCGGCGCCCGAGTTGCCCCGGCAGACGAAGTCTGGCAATCGGACCTGGTCTACAAAGTCAATGCGCCCGCCGACGATGAAATCGCCCGCATGAAACAGGGTGCCACGCTGGTCAGTTTCGTCTGGCCTGCGCAGAATCCCGAGTTGGTACAAAAACTGGCAGATCGCGGCATTACCGTCCTGGCCATGGACATGGTGCCGCGCATTTCGCGTGCGCAGTCACTGGACGCGCTGTCCTCCATGGCCAATATCGGCGGCTATCGCGCTGTCATCGAAGCCGCGCATCATTTCGGACGGTTTTTCACGGGCCAGATCACGGCAGCCGGCAAAGTGCCGCCCGCCAAGGTGCTGGTCATTGGCGCCGGCGTGGCCGGTCTTGCCGCTATCGGTACAGCCGGCTCGCTGGGCGCGATCGTACGTGCCTTCGATACGCGGCTGGAAGTGGCTGAGCAGATCGAGTCCATGGGCGGCCAGTTCCTGAAACTGGATTTTGGCGATGAAAACGGCTCGTCTTCCGACGGCTATGCCAAAACCATGTCCGAAGAATTCATTCGCGCGGAAATGGCTCTGTTCGCGGAGCAGGCCAGAGAAGTGGACATTATCATTACCACGGCCCTGATTCCGGGCAAACCCGCGCCCAAACTGATCACCCGCGAAATGGTCGACTCCATGCGCCCGGGTTCCGTAATCGTGGACATGGCCGCCGCTGCTGGCGGCAACTGCGAATACACCGAGCCAGGACAGGTCATCACCACCGACTCTGGCGTCAAGGTCATCGGCTATACCGATCTGCCCGGCCGCCTGCCTGCGCAGTCATCGCAGCTTTACGCGACCAACCTTGTGAACCTGAGCAAGCTCATGAGCAAGGAAAAAGACGGCCAGATTCTGCTGGATCAGGAAGACACGGTCTTTCGTAATATGACAGTTGTGCATAACGGCAGCATCACTTATCCGCCGCCGCCCATCCAGGTGTCTGCAGCAGCCGGCAAACCGGCAGCGGCCAAGCCCGAACCCAAGCCGGTCAAGCCGCCGAAATCACCGGCTTTTAAATTTGGTATTCTGGCGCTGGTATGTATCCTGTTCGCCTGGGTTGGTGCCAATGCACCGGCCGAATTCCTGTCGCACTTTACTGTCTTCGTGCTTTCCTGCGTAGTGGGTTACTACGTGGTCTGGAATGTCAGCCACTCTTTGCACACGCCGCTCATGTCGGTCACCAACGCCATTTCAGGCATTATCGTAATCGGCGCTGTGGTACAAATCGGCCAGGGCTCAAGCCTGGTCAATATCCTGGCCTTTGTGGCCGTCCTGATTGCCAGCATCAACATTGCCGGTGGATTCCTCGTTACACGGCGCATGCTGAAAATGTTCATGAAAGGCAAGGGAGAATAAGATGGGTGCAGGATTTGTAACCGCTGCATATATTATTGCGGCACTGTTTTTTATTGCCAGCCTGGCCGGTTTGTCCCGTCAGGAGACGGCACGTTATGGCAACAATTTCGGCATTGCCGGCATGGCCATTGCGCTGATCGCCACCATTCTGGGTCCCGATTCCTCATCGGTCATCTGGGTCATTATTGCAATGCTGATCGGCGGCGCCATCGGGCTGCATCTGTCGCGCAAAGTCGAAATGACGCAAATGCCAGAGCTGGTCGCCATATTGCACAGTTTTGTGGGGCTGGCCGCCGTACTGGTCGGCTACAACAGCTACATTGAAATGCAGGGGCATGCCCTGCCTGAAGGCGCGCTGCTCAATATTCACCTGACTGAGGTGTTCCTGGGCGTGTTTATTGGCGCGGTGACCTTTACCGGCTCCATTGTCGCCTTCGGCAAACTGCGTGGCACGTTCAGCTCCAAGCCCATGTCGCTGCCGCACAAGCACAAGCTGAATGCCGCCGCGCTTGTTGTTTCGTTCATTTTGCTCTGGATATTCGTTGCCAACGGCGGCTCCACGGCTGCCCTGCTTATCATGACCGTGATTGCACTGGCCTTCGGCTGGCACCTGGTGGCTTCCATCGGCGGCGCCGATATGCCGGTTGTGGTTTCAATGCTCAACTCCTATTCGGGCTGGGCCGCAGCGGCCGCCGGCTTCATGCTGGCCAATGACCTGCTGATCGTAACCGGTGCCCTGGTGGGTTCGTCGGGCGCGATTCTGTCCTACATCATGTGCAAGGCCATGAACCGTTCGTTTGTGTCGGTCATTGCCGGCGGCTTTGGTACCGATAGCAGCAGCGGCGGCGGTAGCGAGGAAGAAACCGGCGAATACCGCGAAATCAAGCCTGAAGACGTGGCCGAAATGCTCAAGGGCGCCAGCTCTGTGGTCATCGCTCCCGGCTATGGCATGGCCGTCGCTCAGGCGCAGTATCCGGTGGCCGAAATTACATCCTTGCTGCGTAAACAGGGTGTTGATGTGCGTTTCGGCATTCACCCCGTGGCAGGTCGTCTGCCCGGACATATGAACGTGCTGCTGGCCGAAGCCAAAGTACCGTACGATATCGTGCTGGAAATGGATGAAATCAATGATGACTTCTCCGACACCGATGTGGTGCTGGTGATTGGCGCCAACGATACGGTCAACCCGGCTGCCAGCGAAGATCCTTCCAGCCCCATTGCCGGCATGCCGGTACTGGAAGTGTGGAAGGCGCGCGATGTTGTGGTGTTCAAGCGCTCCATGAACACTGGCTACGCCGGCGTGCAGAACCCGCTGTTCTTCCGCGACAATACCAGCATGTGTTTCGGCGATGCCAAGGCAACCGTCGAAGCCATTCTGAGTGCATTGAAGTAAACTGCCTCGCCTATCGGTGGCTGACCGTCCTCGGATGTGCCAGCCACCAACCATCCCTCTTTTCCTTTTCTCTTCCTCTCTCCCTTCACCCCATATCCAGCAGGCGCCCCCGGGTTGCGGTGGGCCAGAACCGTGCATTACGACCGCATCATGCCGTGAAAGCCGCTATACTCTTCTCTTTCCCTGTCCCATTTTTCCCCGCCTGCCTGCTGCATGTCTGTCCTTGCTCCGCTCCCCGTCAAAAATGGCGTCGCTCCCAGCCGCGTCTATCTGCCGCGTGAAACATGGCCGGATCTGATCAGTTTCCTGCTTCATAAATTCCCGCATATGGATGCGGACGTGCTACGGGAACGGCTGGGGAACGGGGACATGGTGGACACGACTGGCAAGCCGTATGCATTGAACAGCCCGTTTGTGCCCGACAGCTGGCTTTGGTACTATCGCGAAGTTCCTGTTGAAACCGTGGTGCCCTTTGACATTGATATCCTGTATCAGGATGAACTGTTGATCGCCATTGATAAACCGCATTTCATGGCCAGCATTCCGGGTGGCCGGCATTTGCATCAGACGGCACTGGTGCGCCTGCGCGACCAGTTGGGCAATCCGCATATCAACCCCATTCACCGACTGGACCGCGACACGGCAGGGGTACTGGTGTTCTGCACTGACCGTGAGCGGCGCGGACTATACCAGTCATTATTTCAAACGCGATCAGTCCATAAAATATACGAAGCCGTCGCTCCCTGGCACGAGGATCTTGAATTTCCGCTTGTGCGTGAAAGCCTGATCCGTCGTAGCGGGCAGGTTTTTGTCATGCACGAAATCGACGGTACGCCCAACAGCCGCACACGCATCCAACTGCTGTCGCATAATCGCTCGCTGGGCCATTACCGACTGGAACCGGTGACCGGCAGAAAGCATCAATTGCGCGTACATATGAATGCATTGGGTATCCCCATTTGCAATGACGAATATTACCCGGTACTGCAGCCCCTGCGGGAACAGGAAACATTCGAGAACCCGCTACAGCTGCTGGCGCGCAGCATGCAGTTCATTGATCCGGTGACCGGTATTGAGCGTTATTTTGAAAGCCGCCGCGAACTGGACATGGTTGCCCAGATTCGCGAATAAGTGGCCAACCCGTCGCAACCTGACAGGACCACTCATCACAATCATCATCGGTAAATTCGGCGGCGTTCAGCGTGCCGCTGTATCGCGTACGCCGAACTGATTAGCGACAGTGCGCTCCAGGAACAACTGGCGCGAAGGCAGCGCATTGATGCGTTTGTTATTAATGACAAGTGTGGTACTGCCGCCACCGTCCAGATTGATGGCATCGCGCACGCCAAGCGATTGGTAAAGCCGGGCCAGTTGGGTCAGCGTATATCCGTCAAAATCGGGCAACCGTCCTTCCACCACAACCAGATACAACCAGCGACGGTCGCGGCTGAGTCCGACGGACGTTCGTGGATGGGCTTCCCGTGCGTTGCTGTAACAGCTGGCGGACGCGCTTCGCGCGCAGATGACCTTACCGTTGCGCAGGTTTTGCCAGCCGGCGATGACCGTATACCAGTCGGGATCCGCCTTGGCAAGGTGATCAGGTGGATCAATGCGACAGCGGTTGTCGCGGGTGCAGGCCAGAAATGAGTGCTGGCGCGAATCGCGGCTGCGATCCCAGCGCTGACCGCCACTGACCACCAGCCCTTGCGGCTGGTACTGGGGATCAAAAAAAGAAGCATTGATCGCCACGTTCAGGCGGTTGCGGTAGGCAAAATTCTTGACTGTGGTCGGCGCCGTATCGGGCGCCGTCCCGACCAGCTCAATGGACGGACATGACAAGTCCACCTTAATAATATGCACATGCCCGTTTTGTTGCGTCGTGTGTTCAATACAGGGAGAGAGCCGTTGCACGCCCTGTGCCATAGCCGGCGCGAACAGCCCAAAACACCACCCCAGCAAGGCAGCCAGCAGGATTTTCATATAGAAAAGCGTCCATCGGGTTGTTTGTTCAGGGGCAGAGTATACCAATCCGTGAATCCTGCGGTCAGCACCCGGTCGCTCCTTTCGGATCATACGGTAGTCGTCCCCAGCGCCATACTCCGGCGATAACGTGCCAAATACAGCCGGTCCAGTCCCCAGACCACCAGCATACTCAGCCCTGTTACGGGAAAGATCACTCCGAAAATGACCAGTCCGATCATCCAGCCACGCATGGAAGGCAGCGCCGCAGGTAGGCGGGGAGCGCCAAGACTGCCTGCCGGCCGACGTTTCCACCACATGATAAAGCCCGTGATAGCCATGGTCACCAATCCCAACGCGATGATGGCACACAACAATTGATTGACCCAGCCGAAATACGTGCCCATATGCAGCGACACGGCAAAAGAGATGACCTTGGCAATCAGGCCATACTGATCGTAAGCCACACCATTGATAATGCTGCCATCGTACTGATCGACGTTAATGACTTTTTCACCCGTCGGATCCCCCGGATAGTAGGAAACCGAATACACACCAGTCTTGCCTGCAGGCAATGCAATGGAATATTCGTCCGGGATATGATTAGCGTGCGCCAGTGTCATCACCTGGTCCAGCGTAATCGGTTCGGCCGTCTCACTCGTGGCGGCAGGCATGGCATGCCCGGCATGCATCGCGTGTGCATCTGTAGACTGCGCCCCTTGCCCGGCATGCGCCCCATGGCTATGATGGTCTGGCTGGCCCTGCTGCCCTTCCGCAGGCAGAGTAGAATTCGGAACCGACAGTAAACCGGCGCCCCAGGCGGTATGCTCCAGCGGCAGATCTTGCACTCGCGTGGCGCTCGCCTGCGCCCCCTCGTGGCCTTCGTGCCCTTCATGCCGCGCCGACACTGCACCCGGCGGATCCGGAGGATAGCCCAGATTCACCTGCGCCACCAACTGCTTGAACTGTGCGCCCCAAGTGCTGGTCCAGGGCAACCCAGACATGACAAAGAACACCGCCCCCGCTGCCAGCACAATCCCCAGCGTCGCGTGAATTTCACGCCAGAACGGCCGACCTCTCTTTGACAGATCGGGCTTGATGGCCTGCTTCATGCCTTTTTTCTGCCGTGGCCACCACAACGCCACGCCGGTGCCGATCATGATCAGCGTCCAGCAGGCGGCCAACTCCATAATCACTTCGCCGGTTTTACCCAGCAACAGCCCCCGGTGAATCTGGCGCGCCAGCCCGATCCAGTAGGTCGCGTTGAAGTTCAGGGTCGGCATCTTTACCAGCACTTCCCCCGTATAGGGGTTCAGAAAAACACTGGACTTGCCCTCATTCGGATCAAGATACGTGAACTGCGCACTGCGATCGGGCGCATTGTGGATCTCTGCCGTCAGTACGGGTACACCGGCGGGCGTATTATCCTGCGCGATTTCGTACAGAATCTGCTGAGGCAGCCTCGGCGTCGATTGCGCAGGCACATAAAGCTGCGAGGGATACGCCACCGCTTCAATCTGCGGTTTGTATAAATAGATGGTGCCGGTAATACCCAGAATAACAAGCAAGGGCATCACAAACAGCGCGGCATAAAAATGCCAGCGCCAGAGCATGGCATAGCGGCCCATGGGGGCAGATACAGGCGCAACAGACGGGCTGGGCGCGGATGAGGAATGAGACATGACAGTCTTCCTGAAAAACGGGATCGGGACGCGCCGCACGCACTGACGCCCCGATCAGGCCGGCATCGCGGTGCGACAAAAGCAGCAAGTTTTCAGGAAAGGACGGGGGGCGCCCGCGACAGCGGCACAAAGGCCGGGCGGGCATAATAGGATGAGCGCTGGTGTTGAAGCGCAATCCGGCTCACAAAGCCATAGGAGCCGACAGGTAGCGCCACGCTCAGCAGCAAGGGCAGATTATGCGTGAAAAAGCCGCAATAGAGGCATTCTGTGGCGTGATTTGCGTGGTGGTCTGAAGACGGTTGCCGGTGAGGGTCGCTGGCCAATTCTGCCACGCTAACGTCATCCGATGTACCATAACAGATATCCGCCAGAAAAATATCGTGCGCGTTACCCGCAAGGCTGTTTCTCAGGGCGTTGGCACCAGGCATGAACACAGCCAGGCATACCGCAAGTATGCCGAACCATGCCGTCAAGCGAATGCCAGTCGTCCGTTTCATCAGTCTTATAGATGCAAAGAAGAGATCAGAAAAGAGTTTAACCCAAAACACTCCGCTACGTTAATGACACCACGTATGTCATATTCCAGGAAAAGGAGCATCCCATGCAACCTCGTATTACCGTCCTGACGCTGGGCGTCGATGATCTGGAAAAATCGCTGACTTTTTACCGTGACGGCCTGGGGCTGGACACTGACGGCATTATCGGCACCGAATTCGAAAACGGCGCCGTGGTCTTCTTTGATCTGCACAACGGTCTGAAACTGGCTTTGTGGCCCAGGAAAAGCCTGGCCGCAGACACAGGTCTGGCCGCAACCCCGGCTTCCGCGCTCGAACTGAGCATCGGGCACAATGTAAACAGCAAGGCTGAAGTTGATCAGATCATGCAACAAGCCGCGGCGGCTGGTGCCACCATCATCAAACACGCACAGGACACGTTCTATGGCGGCTACGCCGGTTATTTTGCAGACCCGGATCAGCACTTGTGGGAAGTGGTCTGGAATCCGGGTTTTGAGTCACTGGGCTCGGGCCGCTAACCTGGTCTTCTGCTCATTGTCTTTAACGCCAGGCCCCTCTCAGGAACAAGCTCGTTGACTGAAATTTACGCAAAATTTACGGTGAATGCGTTTTGAGGAATAGATAATTTACGGCTGTATGCCGGACACTCTACGGTAGCGATTTCGCCTTCCGTAAGTGAACATAAAATGTCCTCCCATTCCAATACCGATATCAGTCAAAGGGCCGGCTGTCCCGACAAGACACGCCACCTGGCTTTCCCTGTAGCAAGGGCATCATGCTCGTCCCCTATCAAGAGGTGCGATCATGCTTGAGTTTGCCTTATTTCTAGTAGTGACGATTCTTCTGGGCTGGCCGCTGGGGCGATATCTTGCCGCAGTCATGCAGGGCAAGCCCATGCGCAGTGATTTTGTCTTTGGCTGGCTGGAAAAGCCGCTATACCGGTTGCTGGGAACACAGCCGGAAAAAGGCATGAGCTGGAAAGGCTATGCGGGCGCTTTTCTTCTGAGCAATCTGCTGCTTGCTGCGGCGGTCTGGGGTATCTTTATGACCCAGGCCTGGCTGCCCCTCAACCCGGACAATGTGCCGAATATGAGCTGGGACCTGGCACTGCATACGATGGTGTCCTTTCTGACCAATACAAACCAGCAACACTATTCAGGCCAGGCCCAGCTCTCCTATCTGTCGCAAATGACGGGGATTGTCGGCCTGCAGATCATTACCCCGGTGATGGGACTGGCCGTGGCGACCGCCACATTGCGCGGTCTGTTCGGCGGGCGCAAGGCATCGAATGAAACGGCAGCCCATGCCGAGTCCGGTGAAACCGATGTGGGCAACTATTGGGCGGATGTCATCCGGGCCACGCTTCGTTGCGTGCTCCCGCTCAGCCTGGTGCTGTCGGCCCTGCTGACCTGGCAGGGAGTGCCTGCCACCCTTGAGGCCGGGCCGGTAGCCAGCCCGGTAAACGCCACCGCAGAGTTCGACAAGCAGAAGATTCCCCTGGGACCCGTAGCGCCCATGGTCGCGATCAAGCAGTTGGGCAGCAACGGGGGCGGATGGTATGGTCCCAACAGCACGGTTGCGCTTGAAAACCCGACACCCCTGTCCAATTTTCTGGAAGTCGTTTCGATTGCCCTTCTTCCCGTGGCCATTGCCTTTATGATCGGACCGTTTACCGGCCGAAGAAAATTCGGCATGATGGTCCTCGGCACGATGCTGACCATGTCTTTGATCTCGACCGGCATTGCACTGTGGTCCGAAGGGCACTCGGCGACCTCAGCAGACATCGCGCTCATGGAAGGCAAGGAAGTCCGGCTGGGAGCAGACGCGTCCGCATTATGGGCGGCAGCGACCACCCAGGTCAATAACGGCTCGGTCAATATGATGCTCGATTCTGCCGCCCCGCTCACCGGCATGGTCGCCATGTCCAATATGCTGATCAATAGCATCTGGGGCGGGGTCGGTTGCGGATTACAGCAGTTTATTGTGTATCTGTTGCTTAGCGTGTTTATTGCAGGCTTGATGACGGGGCGTACACCCGAGCTCTTCGGGCGGAAGATAGAAGGACCTCAAGTCAGGCTCCTGGCTTTCCTGATCCTGCTGCAACCCCTGGTCATTCTGGGCTTTACCGCATTCACCCTTGCTGTTCCCGGCCTGGCAGCCAACTCCAATCCCGGATTTCACGGCATCAGCCAGGTCTTCTACGAATACACATCCGCATTCGCCAATAATGGCTCGGGTTTCGAAGGGCTGGGCGATGCCTCCGTCTGGTGGAACGCATCCTGCTCAATTGTTCTTGCGGCCGGTCGTTACCCATCCCTGCTCGTCCCATTGGCGCTTGCCGCCATGCTCGCCCGCAAGCGCCAGGCGCCCGAAGGCTCAGGCAGCCTTCAGATAGAGTCGCCCACGTTTGCCCTTACGCTGATCGGCATCGTCATCATACTGACGCTACTGCAGTTCATGCCCGTGCTCGTTCTTGGGCCGGTCGCCGATCACCTCTCGCTGGCCTCCGGCGCCGGCACCTTGAAGGACTTATTGCAATGAATACAAAAAAAATGGACAGTGAGCGTGCGGACTTCGCACCAACGCGAAAAAATGAATTCAAGTCCGCATTATTGGACGCGTTTATCAAGCTCGCCCCGCATCATATTATGCGCAATCCGGTGATGGCAGTCGTGTGGCTCGGTACGGTGGTCACAGCCATCGCCACGTTGGCAGGGCTGGCGGCGCCCGGATTCGGCTGGGCCGTAACCGGTGTGTTATTGATGACCGTTTTATTCGGCAACTATGCCGAGGCCATCGCCGAGTCAAAGGGACGGGGACAGGCGGCGTCATTGCGACGCGCACGCAAGGACCTGACAGCGCGCCGCATTGACTCGTCCGGCCAGGAACAAAGCGTCGCCGCCTCCGAATTACGACGGGGTGATCACGTCGTTGTCGATGAGGGGCAATTTGTACCCGCAGACGGAGAGATCATAGAAGGACTGGCCACGATCAACGAATCGGCAATAACCGGCGAGTCCGCGCCGGTGCTGCGTGAAGCGGGCACTGACCGCTCCGGCGTCATCGGCGGCACCAAAGTGCTGTCGGATCGCATCGTCGTGCGTATCACGGCAGAACCCGGCAACAGCTTTCTGGACAGAATGATTCTTCTGGTCGAAGGATCAAACCGGCAGAAAACGCCCAACGAAATCGCACTTGGCATACTGCTGATGATCATGACAATTACATTTGCCATCGTTGTGGCCACACTGCCGTTGATTGGCGGTGCCGTTGGTGTGAATATCAACATCGTCGTGCTTATTGCCTTGCTGGTGTGCCTGATCCCCACGACAATCGGCGGGTTGCTGCCTGCGATCGGGATTGCCGGAATGAATCGTGCGCTGAAAGCGAATGTGCTGGCCAAATCAGGAAAAGCAGTCGAAGTGGCGGGCGATATCGATGTGTTGTTGCTCGACAAAACAGGCACGATCACCCACGGCGACCGGCAGGCAACGGCATTTTATGCGCTCGCAGGCGTTGACATTTCGCAGTTGCGACAGGCATCCATTCTGGCCTCTTTAGCCGACCCCACGCCTGAAGGAAAATCGATCATCAAGCTGGCATCCAGAAAAGAGGATATTGTCGAGCCGCATGAAGCCCATTATGTGCCGTTTTCAGCCCAGACCCGAATGTCCGGCGTCGATTTGCCAGGAAACAGAACGATCCGCAAGGGCGCCCTGGACGCGATTGCCGCGCATGTTCAATTACTGGGCGGACACATTCCGGTAGAGTTGCAGTCAAGAGTATCGCAGGTGGCCCGGTCCGGTGCAACGCCACTGGTCGTCAGCGACGACAGGCATATTCTGGGCGTTATTGAACTGTCCGACGTCATCAAGCACGGGATCAAGGAGCGCTTCGCCCGGCTTCGCGAAATGGGAATCAGGACGGTGATGATCACCGGAGACAATAAGCTGACAGCCGGAACCATCGCAGCCCAGGCAGGCGTAGACGATTACATGGCGCAAGCCCGGCCGGAAGACAAGCTGGAACGTATTCGACAGGAACAGGCGCAGGGAAAGCTGGTTGCCATGGTAGGGGATGGAACCAACGATGCACCGGCGCTGGCCCAGGCGGACATCGGCCTTGCCATGAACTCGGGAACGCAGGCTGCGAAAGAGGCCGGCAACATGGTCGATCTGGATTCGGACCCGACCAAACTCCTGGCGGTGGTAGAGATCGGCAAGCAGCAATTGATCACACGAGGCGCGCTGACCACCTTCTCTCTGGCCAATGACGTCAGCAAATATTTCGCCATACTGCCCGCGCTCTTTGCCGCGGCCATTCCTCAAATGGCGGCATTGAACATCATGCAATTATCCAGCCCGACCAGCGCGATTCTTTCAGCGCTGATATTCAACGCCCTGATTATTCCCATGCTTATTCCGCTGGCGCTGCGCGGCGTGCGCTTCACACCCAAAAACGCAACCGCACTGCTTCGCAATAACATGCTTGTTTATGGCCTGGGCGGCATTGTGCTGCCGTTTATCGCAATCAAACTGATCGATATTCTTTTATCTTCACTCTTTACTCAGCTGTAGGGAATCACAAATGAATTCACCAGAAACATTCACTCACGCCGCCTCGCCTGTGCAGCAGCATGCCGATGTGGCTGCGTCACGGGTGTCGGATTCGGGCATTGTCAGGGGAGCCATCGGCCTGACCCTTATTTCTCTCCTGGGCTTTGGTTTCCTCTATAGTCTTGCCGGGGTGGGCGTGGGTCAGCTCCTTTTTCCTGCGACAGCCAACGGCAGCCTGTTATATAAAGACAATCAAATCGTTGGCTCGGCGCTGGTGGCACAGCCGTTTGACAGTGATCTTTTCTTTCATGCACGGCCATCCGCCGGAAACTATGACACCATGGCGCTTGCCGGGAGCAATCAGGCGCGAACCAACCCGCAACTGCGCCAGCGCATCGCCGAGGCACGGGCGGCAGTTGCACAGCGAGAATCCGTGCCCCCCTCCGCCATTCCCGGCGACCTGATCACGCAATCGGGCAGCGGCATCGATCCTCATATCAGCCCCGCGAGCGCTATCCTGCAGATTGATCGTATCGCCAAAGCACGAGGCCTGACACGTGAGCAGGTGCAAGCCCTGGTTTCAGCCTATACTGAACCGAGGCAGTTTGGCTTCCTGGGTCGACCGCGGGTCAACGTCCTGGCGCTGAATCTGGCCCTGGATACCTTGCGTGGCCAGCCGTAAGCCAGGATCTTATATGATGTTGCATTGGTCGTACAACCACGTTCACTATTGGGTATAGACGAATCGTGTTACAGGACAGCAGCGCAAACACCCCGAACGCACAGCAGGCGGACGCGTTATTGGGGCAGATTCATCGCCAGCAGGCCGGCAGGCTGACCGTCTTTCTGGGCGCGGCACCCGGCGTGGGAAAAACCTACGCCATGCTTACCCGCGCTCGTGATCTGCTCATGCAGGGCACGGACGTACTGGTCGGTGTTGTCGAAACACATGGGCGGCCTGAAACCCAGGCCCTGGCCGACGGTCTTCCCGTCGTTGCCCGCCGGCAACTCGTCTATCAGGGGCGTATGCTGCCGGAAATGGATCTTGATGCCATTCTGGCGCGCAAACCTGCGATTGCCCTCGTCGACGAGCTGGCGCACCGGAATGTACCGGGCAGCAGGCACGAGCGGCGGTGGCAGGATGTGGATGAGTTGCTGGACGCCGGTATCGACGTTTACACGACCATGAATATTCAGCATCTTGAGAGCCTGAATGACGTGGTTCAGCAGATTACCGGGATCCGTGTCGGCGAAACAGTACCAGACGCTGTCTTCGAGCGGCTGAAGGATATCAGGCTGGTGGATTTGCCTGCACGCGAATTGATTGAGCGGCTTAATCAGGGCAAAGTGTATCTGCCCGAACAGGCAACCCTGGCGCTGGACGCTTTTTTTTCGCCCTCAAATCTGACGGCGCTGCGCGAGCTGGCGATGCAAACCGTTGCCGAACATGTGAATGTGGACCTGCGACAGACGCGTACTGCGAAGGGCTTGCTGCACCTGACCACCCAGCATCATGTGCTGGTGGCGATCGACGGGAAGGGTCAATCGGAGTATCTGGTGCGGGCTGGATGCCGGATTGCCGAACGCAGGGGCGCCTCCTGGTCCGTGGTCACAGTCGCAACCGGCGGATTTCCTGGCCTGCAGTCACGTCACGCAAGCGATTCAGCCCACACGAGCCGGCCGACGAAAGTCCGGCACGAAGAGGAACGCCAGCTCGAACTGGACAAGGCGTTTTCACTGGCCAGGAACCTGGGCGCCCGCACAGAAGTGTTGCATGGATCAGATATCGCACAGACCCTGCTTGATGCTGCCGCAACCCGGGGCGCACGGGCAATCGTTCTTGGCCGCACCCGCGAGCGGCCCATTGCCCGCATTTTCAATCGGACCCTGACGCAACAACTGCTGCAGCGTGGCGCCAACTACGAACTGACGATTATCGGTGCGCCCGAAGCCAGAAAGACGCCACGCATGTTGCTGCATTCTTTTGGCCGTGTCACTCGCATAGAAATCGTGTCCGGATTGACCGCCACCATCGGGGCAACGATAGCGGCCTTTTTCGCGAAAAGCTGGTTTGGTCTTGAAGATTTGTCCATGATCTTTCTGGTCGCCGTCGTGCTGGTTGCTTCGCGCACGCGGATGAGCACGGCGGCGGTAACCGCGATACTTTGCTTTCTGTCCTACGATTATTTCTTCATCGCGCCCAGTTTTACTCTGTTGATACAGGCGAACCAGGGAATTGTCACGATCCTCATGTTCCTGGCGGCGGCGCTGATTGCGGGGCGCCTTACATCCCGTCTGAGAATGCAGGTCGTCGCGCTCAGCGCCGCCAATACGCACGCGATCGCAATGCAGGACCTGGGGCGCTTGCTGTCCAAGGCGGCCGATCTCGGCCAAATTATTGCCGCCGGTTCGTCTTTTATGCAATCGGCATTGCGCGCACATGTCTGGATCAGGATCAACGGCGTGAGCGGCCCTCTGTCTGCGGTAGACGACTGGAATGAAAAAGATCAATTTGCCGCCGACTGGACACAGAAATACGCACAGCCCAGCGGGCGCTTCACAGATACGCTGACCCAGTCCGATTGGTGGTTCCTGCCCATCCATTCGGACCACGATACCTCGGGCGTCGTCGCGCTCCGGTTTCCCACCGCCATGACGCGCCTGTCTTTTGAGCAGCGCCGGCTGGCCGAAAGCCTGGCGGACGACATCGGCCAGGCCGCTTCCAGAGCCCGGCTGGTATCGGATCTTGAAGCGGCAAGGCTGACCGGAGAAACCGAACAGCTCAGGTCTGCATTACTGTCTTCCATTTCGCATGATCTGCGCTCTCCCCTGTCGTCCATGATCGGCTCGGCCGACAGTCTGGCACGCTACGGCGATGCAATGAGCGAACAGGATCGGCATAGTCTGTTGAAAACCATCAGCCTCGAAGGCGAAAGACTGGATCGTTATATCCAGAATCTGCTCGATATGACGCGTCTGGGACAACAGGGCCTGACCCTGGCTCGGGACTGGATCGGTATTGACGAACTGATCGGCTCCGCGGTGCGACGTCTGACCCGCTATCTGCCTCATATTGAAATCCGCACTCAGATTCCACCGGATGTTCCGCTGGTCCACGTGCACCCGGCGCTGCTCGAGCAGGCTTTTTTCAATGTCCTGGAGAATGCTGCCAAGTTTTCTCCGCCCGGCAGGTTTATTTCTGTACTGGTTTCTGCCTGCGACGATAACCGGCTCCAGGTCGATATTTCAGACGAAGGTCCCGGCATTTCCGAAGAAAATCGTAAAAAGGTATTTGATATGTTTTTTACTATGCAGCGCGGCGACAGAAAACAGTCGGGTACCGGCCTGGGTCTGACCATTGTGCAGGCGATTGTCGGCGCCCATATGGGCAGCGTCCAGGCCATGGACGGCCCCAGCGGAGCCGGCACAACCATTCGCATCACGCTGCCGCTCGATGAGGCCCGGGAGAATACACGCCATGAGTCGTGACAACCAGAAAGCGCCGGATGGCGCCCGCATACTGCTCATTGACGATGAGCCGCAGATACGGAAATTTGTCGATATCAGCCTGAGGGCGCAAGGGTACAGAACATCGCTTGCCGCGTCGGGCGTCGAGGGGCTCTCTGCTCTGGCCACCCAGGGGGCCGATCTTGTGGTTCTGGATCTTGGCCTGCCCGATATGGACGGGCTTGACGTACTGAAAGAACTCAGACAGTGGTCTGCTGTGCCGGTCATTGTACTGACTGTCAGATCGGACGAAACGCAAAAGGTCGCCTTGCTTGATGCCGGTGCCAATGACTATGTGACCAAACCGTTCGGCATTGAAGAGTTCATGGCCCGGATCCGCGCATTCCTGCGCAACGCCAGCGGTAATGCTGCGGCAGATTCAATCTATGACGATGGCACGCTTCGAATCGATTTTTTTAACCACCAGGTGCATCTTGGCGGCGAACGAGTATCGCTGACGCGCAAGGAATTTACCCTGCTGGCATTACTTGCCGCGCAGCCGGGCAGGCTGCTGACCCAATCTTATTTGCTGCGCCAGATGTGGGGGCCGAGCCACGACCAGGATGCGCATTACTTACGGATCCTGGTCGGCAAACTGCGAAGCAAGCTAAAGGAAGACGCTGCGACGCCGCAATATGTGATTACTGAGCCAGGCGTGGGATTGCGATTTCTGGCCAAAGACCCTCATTGATCGACTCACCCTTTCGCCACCGGTGCATCTTTGGTATTGGACCACTGACTCCAAGAGCCCGGATACAACGCCGCGCCTGACAACCCGGCCACTTCCATGGCCAGCAAATTATGGCAGGCCGTCACACCGGAGCCGCATTGGCTGATCACACGGTCTGGCGATTGCCCATTCATGCTGTCAGAGATTTCGCGACGCAAGGTATCGGCGTCCTTGAAGGCGCCATTGGGCTGCAGATTGTCCTTGAAAAAACGGTTTGCCGCACCCGGGATATGACCACCCACCGGATCCAGCGTTTCATTTTCCCCGCGAAAGCGATCCGGACTGCGTGCATCCACGACCAGTCTTTCGGCCGAATCGATATTGGCCAGCACTTCTTCAAAGCCCACGGTCTTGGTCAGCGAATCGCGCACGCTCAGCCGTCCCTCTCTGGCGGGCTCGGGTGGCTCGGTCGTGACCGGAAACCCGGCCTGTTCCCACAGCAACAGTCCGCCATCCAGGACAGAGACATTGTCATGCCCGATCCAGCGCAGCATCCACCATAGCCGGGCGGCAAACATGGAATCATTGGCGTCATAACACACAACGCGCGTGTTATCGCTGATGCCAATGGCGGCCATCGCCTGTGCGAAGTGCTCGCGGGCCGGTAGCGGATGACGCCCTTCCCCGGCGGCACCCTTGGTGCTGAGGACCTGATCCAGATCGACATGCCGGGCCTCGGGGATATGCCCGGCGTTATAGAGGTTGACGCCCTGTTGGGGATTGGACAGTTCGAAGCGGCAATCGCATACCACCACGTTGCTGGCGGTTTTCAACAGGTTTGACAGTTCCTGTGCACTGATAAGAGGGGTCGCTTTCATGGTTCTTTGTTCACATAGTCAGTTAACGATCAGATAACGGGTACCACAAGTGAAATATTCACTCGGCTCGATCTTCCTGCATCCAGTTGCGGGCATGTTGCGCAGCCAGCGTCCGGTCGATACTGGCACCCGTCTGACCCAGATAATTGGCCGGATCAATCAGGTTGGCGATATCGTCTTCCGACAATGCCTGTGCAATTTGAGGGTGACTGCGCATCGCCGAACCAAAGTCCTGCTTGTTCTCGATACCCTTCATAGATGCCTCGTACACCCACTCGTGGGCATGATCCTTGCCAACCCGGGCACCCAGCTCCAGCATAACACGCTCGGACAGCAGATAGCCGCGCATCATATCCAGATTTTTGTTCATGTTGTCCTGGTCGACACGCAGCCCGGCGAGCAGATTGCGAGCCTGCAGCAACACGGCGCCGGCAATCAGGCAACATTCGGGCAAGGCCTTCCATTCGGTTTTCCAGGCAATACCGTCGCGCTCGTGTTCCTGCACCATGGCTTCGGTCATCATGGCCGCGTTGTATCGCAAGGTGCGCGACAGCCCGGCGATATTTTCGGCAGACGTCGGATTGCGCTTGTGCGGCATGGTCGATGAACCCAGCTTGCCTTCGGAAAAACCCTCTTCGACTTCGCCAAACTCATTGCGCTGCAAATTGCGCAGTTCATTGCCGATTTTCGACAGCGTCGCACCCAGCATGGCCAGCAGATTCGCATATTCGGCAAATCGGTCCCGTGCCGGGCCCCAACTGATATCAGGCACAGCCAGGCCCAATGCCGAGCAGGTTTTCTCTTCCATCTCCCGGGCGCGTTCACCCAGTGATGCCTGCGTTCCGACTGCGCCAATCAGCATGCCGACGAACAACCGCGGCTCGGCCTGCTTCAGCCGATCATAATGACGCGACAATTCGTCCAGCCAAATGGCGCATTTATGGCCAAAGGTAATGGGCAACGCCTGGACGCCGTGCGTACGCCCCACCATGACGGTATCACGATGCGTTTTGGCCAGACGGGCCAGTTCCCGCGCGCAACCTTTCAGGTCCCGAAGATAAACGGCATGTGCTTCCCGCAATTGCAGAACGGTGCCCGTGTCCAGCACATCCTGGGTGGTCGGGCCAAAATGCACCCATTGCCCATGTTCGCCGCAATGCTCAATGAGCTGTTTAAGCGCAGGCACCAGCGAATGCTTGATGCGCCGCATTTCGGCAGCCATTTTGGGGATGTCGATTTTCTCCACTTTCGCATTGGCCGAAATGGCATCGGCAGCCTGTTGGGGAATAATCCCCATACCGGCCTGGACCTGTGAGAAGGCAGCCTCGAAATCAAGCCATTTCTGAACCCGGTTCTCTTCGGAGAAAATAGCGCGAAGCTCGTCGGTGCTCCACAAATGCTGCATGGTGACCGAATCAAATACTGAAGAAGTCATTGTTCAACCCTGAGATGAAAGTGTGTCTGTCGCCGGGAGCAAACGTCCCGGATTAAGTAGATTGGATGGATCAAGCGCCTGCTTGATGCTGACCATCAGGCTGATGGCGACCGGATCTTTGTAGCGAATCAGAATGTCCTGCTTCTGGCGTCCGATGCCGTGTTCCGCGGAAATCGAACCATTGACGCTTGCGGCGGCCTCGTGCACGACCTCGTGGATCGCATCGGCGCGGTCAAGAAAATCCGCTTTGCTGATCGAGGCCGGTTTACTCTGGTTGAAGTGCAAATTACCGTCGCCTACATGGCCAAAAGTAATACAGCGAATATCCGGGACAATGGCGTTCATGGCCGGTACGGCAACCTCGACGAACTCGGCAATACGGGAAATCGGTACCGAAATATCGTGCTTGATGGACGGACCATCCTTGCGCTGCGCTTCCGGTATGTGCGAGCGGATATCCCACATGGCTTTCGACTGCTGCTCCGACGCCGCCAGTGCCACATCCAGCACCAGGTCGCGCTCCATGGCCTCGGCCAGCACCGTCTCGAATTCCTCCTGCAACGGTACGCGCACCGAGGTCTCCGACACTTCAGCCAGAATCACCCAGGGCGCAGCTTCCGGTAAGGGTTCACGCATGGCCGGAAAATGCATCAGTACCAAATTGACGGTCTCTCGCGCCATGATTTCAAATGCGGTCACGCGATCGCCCAGATTTTCACGCAGAAAGGACAACAGCGATACGGCATCTGCCGGACTGCGAATGGCGATCCAGGCTGTGGCCTGCTGGCGTGCGACCGGATACAGTTTGAGGGTGGCGGCCGTAATCACGCCCAGCGTTCCTTCGCCCCCGATGAACAGATGCTTCAGGTCGTAGCCTGTATTATCTTTGCGCAGACTCGACAAGCCGTGCCAGATCCGGCCATCGGCCAGTACGACCTCCAGGCCCAATGCCTGCTCGCGGGTATTGCCATAGCGAATGACCTGGTCGCCACCGGCATTGGTCGACAGGTTGCCGCCGATCGTGGCCGTGCCTTCCGAACCAAGCGTAAGCGGAAACATGCGATTTTGCGCTGCAGCCGCTTCCTGAATATTCTGCAAAATGCAGCCTGCCTCCACCGTCATGGTATTGTCTTGCGGGTTGATGTCGCGAATGCGGTTCATGCGACCCAGGCTGAGTACAATCTCCAGACCGGAATCATCCGGCGTCGATCCGCCGACCAGACCTGTGTTGCCACCCTGGGGAATCAATCGCGCGCCACGTTGGGCGCAAGCACGAACCACTTGGCTGACTTCTTCGACAGATGCGGGCCGGACCACCGCCAGTGCCTTGCCCGGATAATTACCGCGATGTTCCAGTGCATAGGCGGCGGTATCCTCAGGCTCGGTTAACAGGCCTGCGGGGCCCACGATACGCTGGAGGCCGGACAGCAAATCGGCGAATGGCCTGTCAGTTAGGTCGGGTAAGGGCATTTTTTGCTCACAAATACATGATAAGATATTTTATTGAATGAAATATGTTTTTATTAATGAAATATAAGGTAGCTTATCGCTTTGGCTTTGTCAAGAACTCAAAAGGACGTTTATTTCCATGAAAGATATCAGCGCAACAAAAAAATCCGACCCGAAACCGCCCATCGCCGTGCTGGCCCGCGGCCTGACCATTCTGGAATGTTTTTCTGAAGAACATTTGCATCTGGAGTTACGTGAGCTGGCGCAGATGACAGGTCTGGACAAGGCAACCCTGTTGCGCCTGCTGGGTACATTTATCGAATATGGCTATGTGCAAAGGCGCGTCGATGGCAAATATGCGCCCGGCCACAACCTGCTGCGCCTGGGTGCGTTGTACCGCTCGACATTCGATCTGGAACAGCGCCTGCAGCCGATTCTGCGCACCATCATGCAGGAAACCCACGAAAGCGTGGCTTTTTACGTACGCGAAGGGGACATGCGCGTCTGTCTGTACCGGGAAAACGTCTCGCGCGACGTGCGGTATGTTTTTGAAGTGGGAACGCGTGTACCGCTGATCGATGGCGGTTCGGCCTCGCATGTATTGCGCGCCTTTACCGACGGCACCTCTCCCCGAACCGAAGAAGTCTTGAAAAACGGCTATGCCATCACCCGGGCAGAACGCTCTCCCGAGCTGGCCTCTATTTCCGTGCCGGTCTCGGAACCACACGGGCGCCTCTTGGGCGCGATTCAGATCACCAGCATCCTGAACCGGCAGACAGAAGAACAACAGATTGCCGCCGCCGAAACGGCCATTCGGACGCTGGCGGAAAACGGCTTTGATTCAAGGCCAACGCGCGCACCAGGCATCGCGGCTTTATAACGATATAACGAAAAAGGCTAAAAATCCGGGTCATCTTTTATTGTACTTCGCAAAATCCTGTGTTAGATTTGCTTCATACAATAAAATACATTTCATTGAATAAAATGGAGATGACATGGATACACCGGAAACCAGGCTGAGCGCGTATCTTGCCTCGCTTGCCAGCCGGCCGCTGTCAGTGGACACTCGGCACCGGATCGCACAATCGTTACTCGACTGGTTCACCGCCGGTGTCTCCGCCGCAGCTCAGCCTGCCGCCCGCGAACTGCGCAAACTGTCAGGCTCGATGTTTCCCGGAGACGACAAGGCGCCCGTCTTCGGTGACGCCTGCGCTGTTTCAGTCATGGGCACAGCCTTTTGCAATGCGGGCATTACTCACCTGCGTGAAATTGACGACGCACACCGTACAGCCATGCTGCATCCAGGTATCGTAGCCGTGACGCCGGTTCTGGCACTCGCGGCCGTCCGGCCCATGACCCAGCACCAGTTCGAAACAGCCATCGTCGCCGGTTATGAGGTCGCCATCCGATGCGGCGAAGTCCTTGGCAGCGGCCATGCTGGGAAATTCCACATGACCGCCACTGCCGGTTCCCTGGGCGCCGCCGCTGCCGCCGCTGTTTCATTGGGTCTGGATGCCAGGCAGATCCAGCATGCGCTGGGAATCGCTGCCACCCAGGCCAGCGGCCTGTGGCAGTTTGTCGATGATCAGGCGCATGAATCCAAGCCGCTGCATCCAGCCATTGCCGTCAGAAACGGAATCACGGCAGCATACGCGGCACAGGCCGGCTATCCGGGAGCAAAGCACTTCATGAATGGCGCCCGGGGTCTGTACGCCCTGCTGCATGGCGACGGAGACCCTGCCTTGCTGGACAAGGACCTGGGCGCAACCGACAGGATCCACTCGACCACCATCAAACCCTGGCCCGTCTGCGGGCAACTCTTTACCGTGGTAGACGCCACGCAAGCGTTGCTGGACAAGCATGATATCCAAACCAACGACATTGCATCGGTGGACATCGCCATTTTTCCGCAAGCATTGCGCATCGCCAAGGTCGACTGGCCGGCCAAAGCCGCCGAAACCTCCTTTTCAGGCCGTTATTGCGTCGCCATCCTGTTGCTGACCGGCAAACTGGGTATACAGGAAACCGAGAATCCCGATTTGACCAATCCTCGCCTGCTGGCACTGGCCGGGAAAATAACGCTGCAGGCGCGGCCCGAATACGCTGCCGCATTTCCAGATCGTCGGCCGGGAACCATCACCATCGGCCTCAAAAACGGCCAGATGCTTTCCGCTACGCACGATATCCGCCAGGGAGATCCGGAAGCACCTTTCGACTGGGCAGGTCTGGAAAAGCGGTTGCGTCAGCTGGCACCCGATATCCACGAGAAAAAGGCTGTCGCCATTGCTGACTGGTGCGCCCGGCAACAACATCGGACGCCCGGCGATTTATTCCAGGCGCCGCCTGCTGAACTGTTTACTTAGTATTCGCAATCGCTGTCTTTTTTTTCGCTGTATCCGAATCCAAAGGAGATTACTATGCTTCATCGCATTCTAGACGCCTGCGCGCGGGCGCTTGTGCTCGCTGTACTCATGGCCGCGTTGCCGGCCAGTGCTGCCGGCCCCTATCCCAGTCAGGTCATCAAACTTGTCGTTGGTTTTCCCCCAGGCGGTGGCGGCGACCTATATGGCCGCCTGATTGCAGAATCGCTCAGTAAAAGCCTGAAGACCTCGGTGGTCGTCGAAAACAAACCCGGCGCCGGGGGCAATATTGCCGCAGCCGATGTCGCTAAAAGCCGCCCCGACGGCTATACCCTGCTGCTGGCCATGAGTGGCAACATCGCTGTCGCGCCCGTCGTTCGCACCGACCTGTCGTACAAGTCGCCCGATGATTTCGAACTGATCGGCGCCGCCGTTGAAGCGCCGCATGGGCTGTTTGTGGGAAAAAACTCCCGATTCAAAACGGCTGCGGAATTTTTCGATTATGCCAAATCGAACGAAGTCACAGTAGGGTCTACATCACCGGGCGGGGCAGCACATATGGGCCTTGAAATGCTCAAGCTCAAAACCGGCGCCGATATCCTGTATGTGCCCTACCGCGGTTCGGGACCGGCCATTACCGATTTGATGGGTGGACAGACTGAAGCATTTTTCGCCACGGCACCGCCGCTGGTCGGTCAGGTCCGCAACGGCGCACTGCGCTTGCTGGCGCTGACAGGGGAAGAACGCAATCCAAGCCTGCCCGACGTACCCACCTTCAAGGAGCTGGGCATCCCGGTCGTGGTAACGCAATGGTATGGACTGGCCGCCCCTAAAGGCACGCCAAAAGATGTGGTTGATTTGCTTGCGCAGCATTTGTCCAAGGCGCTGGCCGACCCCAAAAATATCAAGGTGATCCGTCAGGATGGCGCTGTAGAGAAAGACCTGCCTACCGACGCGTTCACGCAATATGTCAAGCAGGATATCGATGGCTATCGGAACAATATCGCGCCCGAAGTCATCCAGTCGCTATCTCGCTAAATAACCCGGGGGCATCACCCTCGATCCGGGCGAATTGCTCGACCGGCCTTTCATTTTTTTATCCTGTGCCGCGTCCGCCAAACGACGCGGACATTTTTTCAATTTATTTATCAAGGAGCTATTTATGCTGAACAACTGGGTCAACCAAATGGAAAACACCAAGGCGGCCGTCACACCTTTCGCGCAGAACAATCCGAAAATGCTGTCGGCATTTCAGGCATTGAATGCGGCGCAAGGTGCCAACGGTGCACTGGACGCAAAGACCCGTGAACTGATTGCACTGGCCGTTGCCGTTACAACACGATGCGACAGTTGTATTGCCGCCCATGCCAATGCCGCACGCAAGGCCGGCGTAACCGAAGCCGAACTGAGCGACGCGCTGGGCACGGCGATTGCCCTGAATGCGGGCGCGGCCTATGTGTATTCACTGCGAGCCATGGAGGCACACGCGCAATTTGGCGAATAGATGTGAGCCGGTAAGAAAAACCGCCTGATGTCCTCAGGCGGCTTCGTTTTTACGCGCGTTTTACCCAATCGCCAAAGAGGGGGCGCCCGTAATAGGCCAGCACAGCGATCATGGAAACCTCAATGGACACGGACCAGTAAATATGGCCGACGATCTCGCTGATATTTTCAGCGGCATTCAGATTCCACAACCAGCCGGTTGCGCCATCGGCGTATTTGGGATTGCGAAAGCCCAGGGCCGGAATCATGATGCCATGGGCAAATACCGAAACAATGATGCCATATACTGCACCCCACCACATACGGACTCGGGGCCAGTAAATGGACCAGACCACATATATAAAAGCAAAGGCGAAACTGAAGAGCCAGTGATAGAGCGTCACGGCACCCAGAATGCTATGGCCCTGAAAAATATAGTCAAGGGAATGCTGATCGATGCCCAGCCAGCCCAGCCATGTATCAATGTGCGCACCCGGTGGAGACACTTCACCCGGCATGCGCGGCGGCATATTGACTTCTGAACCCCATTTCACCAGCGAACTGATGAACCCTCCAACCAACGTCGTCCAGATAACGACTTTGGTGTTTACTGTTTTGGCGTCGCCATCTCGGGCAACATACGTCATGTCGACACTCCTGTATGGTTGAAAAAAGCTGAGCGGGGCACTGCGGTGATGGTGCGGAAACCGAACTTTCAACAAACATAAGTGACCATCCCAAGGTCCCCGAAAAAATGTCCCGGGTATTATCAGGCTGATTTATGAAAGAAATATGTCAGTGTTGTTGTACTCGCTGTCGGCGAACAAGAGGTTTTTGATGCATATCAAAATATGCCTGACATCAGTGTGCCAGCTTCAGCGGGGACCTGAATTGATATGGGTGCATTCAGGCGTCGAGAATGTGTTCGTATTCGTAATTGCCCACGAACGCCAGGCCGTTGAAATCCCGATGTTCGTCACCTTTATAAACATGCTGCATCAGACATACCGTCGCATTGGCCTGCTGCACGCCCCGCTTCGTACAGTTCATGAGCAATACCTGCCTGATCTGCTGAGGACAACCCAGGGCCTGAACCAGTTCATTTACGACCTGTTCAACAGGGCCGTCACGCTTCTGATATCCCCCTGCGATGAAATCGTGATCAAACCATTCGGCCCCCATGTCGCGGACAAACTGGCCGTTCTCGGGCGCCTCGGCTGAAATATATTTTTTCAGCGATTTTTTATCACTCACGCTGCCGATCCAAATCGACACGACTTTCAATCGCGTGTTATTTTTGAACCGCTCGTCGGCATATCGGTCTATGAATTCCAGCATCATCAAGTCCGTTTACGTCGTCAAAAAATCACCGTGTCCAACACAATAGCGAGACGTTTATTCCGGGTACTGTGTTTTGAACGTCCCCACATAGTGCAGACCACACACAGTTTTGTCCTCATCGATATTCAGCGGTGTCGGTGCTTGCGTACCGGCGCTGATAAAAGCATTGATACTTTCCAGCCCTGCCTTGCGGCAGGCTTCATATACCGCCTGGGCGCTGTCGGCCAGCACCAGGCGCTGTTTAACGATGGGCAGGTCAAAAAACTCTGCCACCGGCAACTGCACCGCATCCCTCAATTTGTACCCGTAATACTGAATATCATCGCTTATCAGGCCCGATTCATCGGCGAAAGCGCCAGAGGTAACGTATTCGCGCAGATCCGGCAACGCCGCAGCCGTGGTCACGCCTGCAAAAAGATGATCATATTTGCTGACCGGCTGCTGCGCAGGCTCCTCGTATTCATAGCTGCCGGCAAAGACCATGCCATGAAAGTCCTGCGCGTCATTCCCCCTGTATACGTGCTGCATCAGGCACACGGTGGTATTGGCCTGGCGGATGCCGCCGTTCTGGCAACGCCTGAGTATTTCCTGTTTCATCTCATCAGGACACCCCAATGTCTGTGCCAACCGCTCCACTACCTGTTCCAGCGGTTCCGGGGCTTTCTGATGTTCCACAGCAATAAAGTCATGGTCGAACCAGTCCTCGCCCATATCGCGGGCAAAGTGTCCGCTTTCGGGATCATCGGCCGCAATATAGTCGATCAGGGATTGTTCGTTTGCGATGGTACCGATCCAGATAGAGGCTACTTTGAGCCGCTTATTGTTTTGGAATCGCTCGTCGGCGTATCGATCTATGAATTCAAGCATTGCACTTCATCCTGTTTGAAAATATGTTCCATATGCTTCCCGTCTCGACTCGTTTACGGTCAGCCAAAACTATAGCACGCGGAAACCGCCGGTCTGGTTCGCACCGTTCTTCGCAAACTGACCTGCAAATGACTGAATAATATCCAGTGCGTCATCGGGATCCTGTGCACCTTTGAGCTTATCCATCAACTGCTCGTGGGCAACGCTACTTGCCCGGCATCCGCTACTGTTCTTGCTGGGATGGGGACCTTCGATAATCTTGCCTTGGTCATTAATATTCTGGAAATACACGTCGACCGTCGGGGTCGCCCAGGATTTGAGCGTCTCGGCATTCAAGCCGATCTCTTTTGCCTTTGCGGCCATTGAGACCGGAAACCACTCGTGCTTGCCACCGCTGCCGCGCAACGCTTTCTTGATCATCTCGCGCGTCGATTTCGAACCCATATAATCTGCGATCTGCGCGGCCGTCTGCCCGTTGAACCAGGTATTGAACTGTCCAGGCGGCCAAATGACGAGCCCGAACGGATCAATCCACATAGTACTGTTCGGACCATACAGGTACAGGTTGATGCCCCCCAGCAGACCAATCGGATCCTGCCGGATGTAGCGTCCGGTGTCCGGATCATAATATCGGTAGCGGTTGTAATGCAGACCGGATTCACGGTCGTAATACTGTCCCTGGAAACGAATATTATTGTCCGCATAACCGGCTGCTGCCCCGACGCTCAGTTGAGCATCATTGCGCCGTTCTCCCCAGAAGCGATAATCCGCATCCCATATTTTCTGTCGTGATTCATCGAACAGCTCTTTGGGCGTGCCGATATGATCGCAATAAAAAAAGGCAATATCATGAATGTCATTGTGCACTGGGGCTGCAGCATCGCGCTGACGTGCGGGGGACAAATACTGCGCCAGCGGGATAAAGCTTTCATACTCGTACAGGTAATGCTTGACCCGTTCCTCGCCACCGAGGGATTCAAACGCCAGGTTTTCTCCGTCCCAGCCGTAAACGATCTGCAGTGAGGCATCTGCACCAGCCTGGTCAACTTGTTTGGCGATGCGTCGTCCAAAGGCATCGTAATAGTAGCGCGCAACCGTTTGCTGCCTGTCTCTTCGGTTTGTTTGCACCGAGACCAGTTGATTGAACGCGTTCCAGGTGAACGACTGCCTGCATTCAGGACTGGTCTTTTCAGTCAGATTCCCTTGTTGATCATAGGTGAAACGAATGCCGGTATATTCTTTGAGCAGATTGCCAACGACAGGGGGAAGGTTGACAGGCACTGGCGCCGTGGCGCTGTTGGCCGGTATCGCGTCGCGAATATTGGAAGCGGGATCGAAACTGAAGGTTTCATCAAATTGCGGCGTGGCCGAATGCATGATCCGCCCCAGCGGGTCGTACCGGTACAGCGCATCGCCTCTATCCGTATCGGAAATACCAACCAGTTGTCCGATTTTGTCGTAATGGTATTCGCGTTTCAGACGTACTTTTTCGTGAAACTGCCCTTCCAGCAACACCTGGGCCTGCAGCCTGCCCGCCTTGTCATATTCACTGCGCTGCTGCATGCTATTGGCCAGTGTACGGCCTTTTTCCTGGTAAATATTGTTGCGCGTAAAGCCGGCAAGTGTCGTCTTGTTTAACAGAAGTTCGTGCACATAGCTGGAGCCGGAGATCAGCCAGTCTGTCTGCACGCCATCGGGCCGCAAGGTGGAGATCCGGTTATCGATTTCGTCATAGGCGTGGCGCCAGACATAATGTTGTTCGGTCCCGAAAAGCGCGTATTGTTGATGCACCGACAGGACGTTTCCGACAGCATCATAAACAAATGCGTTTTGACTGACTCCGTTGGACGCCCTCACCAGCCGGCTGTTTGCGTCGTATTCGAAATGCTCACGCTCGCCGGCGCCCGAGCGGGATATGATCTGGCCAATGACGTCATAATCGTAGCGCGTGGTCACGTTCCCTTCTGTGATGGTCGACAGGGTGCCGGTGCCCTTGGTATAGGTGTATTTCGTTATTTTGTTATCAAACCCGGTTTCTTGCAACAATCGGCCAAAAGGGTCATAGGTAAAAGTATAGGTGTCACGATTCTCATTGATGAGCTGCGTCAGTTTGCCCGTGCGATCGTAGCGGTAATCAATGCGGGTGCCCATCGGACTAACCCTGCGAGCAAGCCTGCCCACAGCATCGTAATCGAAAGCGGTCGCATGTCCCAGCGCATCCTTTACAGATAACAGGCGACCTTCGGCATCATACGACAGCACACGCGCTTCACCATCCGGCTCGATGACCCGCGCCAGATGCCCCTTGTCATCGTAATGATAGGTCGTTTTCTTTCCCTCCGCGTCGATCAGCCCTATCACACGGTCGCGGTCGTCGTATTGCCAGGTCGTGGTGTGATTGGAACAATCTGCGTATTGCAAAATTTTATTTGCGCTGTTGTAGACAACCCGCTTGACGCCGCCTTTTGCGTCCCTGATCGTTGTCGCGCTGCCGGCCAGGTTATAGGTAAAATCGGTCACCCGGCCCAGCGGATCTGTCTGGCGTACCATTTGCTGGCGCTCGTTATATTCGCGTTTCCAGACGGCCCCCATGGGGTCAACCACCTGCACCAGCTGTTCATTCTCGTTGTATGTCCAGTTGACTTCGGTATGATCGCGCCGGATATGCCTGGTCAGATTGTCTCTTGCATCATATTCAAACCGATCCGTGGTGCCGTCAGGATTGAGAATGGCAATGATATTGTGATGCGCATCCCGCACCCGCTCTTCGAGGGTGCCGTCAGGAAAGTAGATATGAGAAATGTAATTGTGGTGATCGAACCGATACGTGGTCGTTTGTCCCAGGGCATTCGTGACATGGGTCAGCCGCTTTTCCCGATCCCAGGACAGCACGATCTCAAGGCTGCCGTCATCGGCATACTCCCGGAAGCAGCGCGCATCGGGTCCTGTCCCTTTCCACTCCAGATGAATGCTGCGGCCTGTTCTGTCGGTATAGCGGGTCAACAGATGATGATCATAGGTATACTCGCGTTCAGACAGGCTTTCATCTGTCGCCCGTACCAGGTCTCCCGCATCATCATACTGATATGAAGCCAGCAAACGCTCCGTGGTCTCCCCGTCCCTGCCCGTCTCTGTGAAGATACGCCGGATCCGCTGCCTGTCGTCGTGTTCGAACCGAACCACCCATACATCGTTTTCAATGGATCTCAGCAGACCCTGTTCGGTGTAATGCAAGTCAATGGTGCTGCCAGCCCGATTACGAATCGAAACCAGCCGGTAGTTGTCGCCCATCTTGCGAAATGTCTCGAAACGCTCATGTTTCTGGCCGATAATCAGTGTACGTTCGTCCGGTCGGCTCCATTCGATCTCCTCGCTCCGGTCATAGCGTCGCTCTCCCACAGCCAGGGCGCCCGTCTCGATTGTTCGTCCAACGATCGAATAGTATGCGAGTCCTTGCGGATGCGCTTCGATATAAAGCGTAAACGGTGTAATCCAGCGCGGCCCCAGCGTACCATGTTCATCGTTTGCACTGAAATTGGAGCGATAGACCCGATCCCAGACAATCGGGAACGCACCCGACAGGGAAAAATCACTTTGGGCGATGCGTTCATCACCCACATCAAAGCCGATAGACAGGCTTGATCGCCCCATGCAGTCTTTGCAATCGGCATGCGGCTTATCCGCGTCGCCCTTGTTGCCATTACCATCCTTATCACCCTTGCCGCCTTTGCCTCCGTCTCCGCCATCTCCATCCTTGCCCTTGCCTTTGGTGCCGGCACCTGCGCCGCCGCCCGGTCGCTTGATTTTGAAGCCCTTGTCCAGTTCAATGCCGGTGATATTGACGTTGACCAGCCCCATTTTCTGGTCCGAGCCGCCGATCTGGATGTTGGCACCATACAGGCCCACGTTGGCCGCCTGCATGCTATCGCCCATGCCGTAAGCCTTGATATCGGCGATATTCTGATTGTGATTGTGGCCCGCCACCATCACATCTTTGATACCATCCACGTTCAGGTCCAGGGTGTAGCTTTTCTTTTTGAACACCGTATTGTTGTCCAGCATCAATGCCATTTCGACATTGGCCGGGCTTTCCTTGCTGATGTTGCCCGGTGTTTGCACGATGCCGGGTCCGGCCGAACTGATATCGAGCGGGCCGCCCGCCTGTATGTCGATCTCTTGCTGGGTCGATTCCGAATAAAGGGTGGGTGACTCCATGGTGATGTCACCCGCCTGCAACCGGGAGCCGCCTTTGATCTGGGTGGTTTCGCCGGTTCCGATGGTCTCCGACACGGTGCCGTTGACGGTTTCATCATCGCTGGTCGTCGTGGTAATGTGCAGGCCCTGCAATGTATGGCTGGCCTCACCGCTTACGGTGCTGGTCAGCGGTCCGGTAATGGTTTCATCTACTCCATCACTGAATGTCTGCTGCAGATTACCACCGATCTGCTCATCCAGCGACCCCTGCACCGTACGATTGTGATCGGCCTGATAATTTTTGATGGCACCTGACGCCATGCTGATGTCGGAGCTGCTGTGCGCCGTATGGGAACGCAGGCCGGCGATGGATGAGGCCACACTGCCGACGACATCGTGCGTCTGATCGTTCTTGACATGCGTGTCCATGTCCTTTTCCGCCAGCATGGACAGCAACTCACTACCCTGGCGGTCTTCAAACAGCAGTTTGTTCGCGTTATCGGGCGAGCCGTTCTTGGTGCGCGTCACAAACCCGCTTTGTGTCGCGTCGCCAGGCAGATTGACCGGCGGCATATTGCTGGCGTTATAGACCCGACCGACCACAATCGGGCGGTCGATATTGCCGTTAATAAAATCCACCACCACCTCTTCGTGCACGCGGGGAATCTGCACGCCGCCAAAGCCACCGCCGGCCCAGGGATTGGAGACCCTGATCCAGCACGAACTATGCTCGTCCATGGCGCCTTCGCGGTCCCAGTGGAACTGGACCTTGATGCGACCGTACTGATCGGTCCAGATTTCTTCGCCTGCAGGTCCCACCACGGTCGCCGTCTGCGGACCACTCATTTTCGGAACCGGCGTCTTGCGAGGTGCACGATACTGGACGTTCGCCGGAATATGTCGTGACGTTACTGCAAACCAGGCCAGATCATCCGGCTGGTCGTGGCTGGCATAAGTCGGATTCTGTATATCATATTCAGTATGAATAATCAGATAATCGCCGTTCTCTGCCTGGCTGGGGCTGTTTTTCAGCGTAAAAATACAGCCCGGCGCCATGGTGCGCACACCGGATGTCGCCAGCGATTGCACCTGCAAACACTGCAACGACTCCAGATGCACTTTCGCATAATGTTCGGAGTCCGCCGAGTCCACGTACCCGCCCATGGGTTCGTACACTTCCAGGTTCAGGTCTGCGATCGCCTTTTTTCGGGTCCAGCGCCGCGCACTCATATCGGCTCGCGGCTTCTGGAAATCGTAGTCCATGGTCGCATAACCGGTAGGCGTCAGCTCGCCCGATACCTGCCAGTCCGAGATATACTCCTGCATGGGAACGGACAGGCGGTCATCCGGGTAATAGGCAATGGCCGGCAACACAGGCAAGGGCGGGTGCGATTGCGCTTCATCGGTCAACACCAGCACATGGCGTGCCCGTTCGTGGCGAAACCAGTAGTAAATACCTTCATGCTCCATCAGCCTGCTGACAAAATTGAAGTCTGTTTCCTGAAACTGCGCGCAGTATCCCCATTTGCGATAGGTATTGACCAGCCGATCCTCGACCGCGAAATCGTATTTGCCAAGCACTTTTTTGATGATCGCCACCGCTGACTCATTCTGGAATATGCGGTTGTCCGTGCTCTGGGTGGCATACCATAGCCAAGGCCGCAGCGTTGCCTGGTACAGATAGTGGCGCGGCGTGTCTGTTTCCCGATGCAGCAGGGCAAAGCCGGTCACCACCCCGTTCAGATAGCGAGGCGCGCCGGTTGTTTCGATTTCAAACGTAATACTCTCGCCAATCAGGGACTGCAAATCCAGAGTCGGACTGTCGGACACGAACCGCACCGTCCATTCAGACAGGCTGGACAGCCCCTCGTGGCCGGTGAGCGATTTGAATTTGAGTGCATCGCCCAGCGGGGTGATGGCATTGACAGTACGGTTCATGGCTCTGCTCTATCTCTCGGTCGGGGTGGGTTCATTCGTCTGACGGGAAATGCACCATCCGCTGTGTTTCGCTCCAGACTTCGGCTTCATACAGCTCAGGGTCCTTCTCCACTGCACCGGTGCGCCGCTTCAGATTCAGGTCATCGCTGATGGCGCGGTGAAAGCGGGTGCGGTTCAGACGCGCATCGTGAAACCGCGCCTGATACAAATCAGCATAAGAAAAATCGGCATGGTCCAGCTGTGTCCGGTCAAAAAGGCACTGACGTGCATGTGCCCGATGCCAGATCGACATGGACAGGTCGGCGCCGGTAAAATCAGCCGATTCAACGCTCGCATCGGCAAAGACACTTTGTGCCAGACTGGCGTGGGCACAGGCGGCACGCGTCAGATCGGCATCGGCAAAGATCGCAAACTGCCCGTGGCACTGGCGCAAGTCGGCAGATTTCAGGCTGGCGCTCTTGAACGCAGCTTGTGTCACATTGGCCCGGGCGAGGCAGGCGCCATCCAGATTGGCTTCGGTAAATACGCCCCGCTCCAAATCCTGCCCCTGCAGGTTCTGTCCACCCAGATCAGATTGCAGCCAGATGACATTGACCAGACTGGCCTGTGCAAAACACACGTTTTTCAAGTCCAGGCCGAACAGGGTCGATTTATACAATTGCGCCTGCGAAAAATCGGCGCGATCCAGATCCGTCTTCATAAACGTCATTTCCCGTCCCTGCACGCGGGTATAGCGACTGTCATTCAGACGGCATCCGATGAAGACCGTTTCCTCCATGATGGCGCGGTCAAAGTCGGCATCGCGCACATCACATTCGTGCCATTTAGCCTGAAACAGCATGGCCTGGCGCCACTGCGTATTGGTCATCACACAGCTGTTGAAGAAACCAGAATGGGCGTAGCATTCATTCAGACGGGCATGATCAAACCGGCAATCGCTGAAAACGCTCTCATCCAGCCGCGCGCCATCCATTTGCGCACCCGAGAAATCCACGCCTTCAAACACAGCGCCCGACAGATTCCAGTCACGTAAATCCCATTCGCGCAGAGACAGTTTCAGAATGGGTACGCCGTTGTCGACCAACTCGCGCAGCTGCTCTGCCGTCAGACTCATAGCGGGTTGCCTCGTTGCGTCGGCTCCAGTTGTATCTGGCGAGTAAAGTTATCCGTATGCAGGCTGTCCGCATCAATCAAGCTTTCGGCAAAATCGGCCCGAAAGAAATTGACCTTGCGGAAATTGGCATGTACAAACGTCGATTTCCTGAACAGTCCCGTCATCAGATTGGCTGCGGTGAAATCGCTGTGGCGAAATTCTGTCCGCATGAACACACCGTCCGGCGTCTCCATGCCCCGGCAATCGGCCTGTTCAAATAGCGATTTGGAACAATCGGTATTGCGAATCGTTGTCTGCACGAAACGCGGTTGCAGGAAATGCAGGCCGCGCATGCTCCCGTCGCTGATCTGCGCACCGCTGAAATCACAATTGACCAGCGGTTTATCGGCAATCAGTGTGAACGCGCTCATATGCGATTGCGCGAACGACATGCCGGACATTTCACACAAAGCAAAGGCACAACGCGTCAACGACGCATCGACGAAGGCGCTGTCCGTGAAGGTACACTCGTAGAAGGCACATTTATTCAGGTTGGCCTGTTCGGCCGCCACGTGGTCCAGCACGCAAGACAGCATCACGCTCGCGTCCAGCGACATCCCCGTCATGGTGGTGTTCTCAAATCGCAGGTTGCGCAAAACCGATTCACTGAACGCGGCACCCGCGAAATCACAGGCACTGAAACTGGCGTCGTCAATAATGGCCTGATGAAACCGGCAATCCACAAAGGCCACGCCCTCATACCGGGTGCGCGACAAATTGGCGGTATGCAGGCGGCAGTTGCGAAATTGTGTTTTCCGAAAGATGCCGCTAAACAGCACCGCTTCCGAAAAATCACAGTTGTCAAAGATTGACTCGGTCATATCAGCGCGCATGAGCACTGTCTGGCTCAAATCACAGTTGTGAAACTCCACCCTGCGCAGATCGGCGCCGGTCAGGTCCATACCGTGCAGATTGCCACCCTTCTTTGCTGCCTCCAGGGCCTGCTGTCTGCGTTCGCGCGCGACGACCTCGTCCAGCACATAGGTGCCTGAGCGATACTGGGCCGAAAACAGAAAGCCGCGCCGCTGCTGTCGTTCGAGCATCGCCACGTTGTCCTGGGCCGCCTGTGCCTCCCGTATCTGCGACAACAAGGCGTCCAGCGCGCGTCCGTTCCTGTCCGTTTCCAAATCAGGCACTTGAATCCGCGCGTTCAGTTCGTCCATGCGCTTGAGAAAATCCGGTTCACCCAGCAAGGCGGGTAAAGCCTTGTCTTTACCGTCGGACTGTTTGAATCGTTTAGCTGCGGTTTTGACCGCCAGCAGTTCTTCGCGCTGTTCACGTGCGAACACATCGCGTTTTTTCTGTTTCTCCAGCAACTGCGCCAAAGTGGGCTGAGGCCGAGGTCCGACAAACTCCGGCAAGTAATGCTCGGCATCCAGTCCCATGGTCTGCAGGTCGGCGCGTGCATGCAGCAATAGATAGCGTTGCAGGCGATGCTGTTTTTCCCACATGGCACCATTCAGATCAGGCTTGATATCAAATCCGGCCGTCTTCAGATTCTCGGGCAACAATTGTTCATCTTCATACGCCAGCAGCGCCGATTCATCGTGATTCAGCCGCGTCTGCATATATTGCAAATAATGGTCATGGGTGCGGGGAGAATATTTCCACTCCAGCGCCCCCAGGATATGCCTGATTTCATCACCATCGTCATACCAGCAGGGCAACGTACCGTGAAACAGCACGATATAGCTTTCAAGGTGCGGCACCAGCCAGAGTGTGGTCGGTGCCAGTTCGACATCATGCAGCTCGGGCGCGCTGCCGGCTGATTTCTGCAGCTCAATCAGGCAGCGAGCCTGCCAGGCAGGTACTGTTCCCTGCCAGCAGGGTTTTTCGGGATGCATATTCCAGACGCGATATTCGGTATTGGGGGGCAGTTGCGTTTGTCCGTCGAAGATCTGGTCCGCCATGGCAGCATTGAACAGGCTGGGATCCATGTCCGGGAAAAATCCGGGCGCATCGGTTTTTTTCCATTCTTCCGAATACGTACCGACTTTGCCGAAACGCACCGGCCAGGTAATACTTTGCGCACCCAGCCCCGCCGGGTGGATTGTGTCCCGGAAATGGCGAATGGGGTGATTCGGCCACTCGATATTGGGCATCCGCCGGGCCCGTACGCCGTTGACCATTTCTTCGACGGTCCCTTTACCCATGGGATTATTCGCAAAGCCGGGTCCGCCATAGGCATTGCGCCAGCCCAGACTCATCTGTTCAAACGGCTGTGCAGGTGTAACGCGATTATCCAGAAAATAACGATCGCCATACACCTGCAGTTCCTTGACGCGATCGTTCACCTGCACGCGTACCCGGCACTGCGTCTTGTCTTCAGAATGCGCGGTGTAGGCATGACCCGACACCAGAAACTCCGCTTGTGGCTTGGGCATGCCCAGATCCAATATACCCTCCGAATCCAGATGTTCGGCAACGAACGACCAGAGTCCCGCCTCGTTCTGAAGGACCGGATACCCCTTGCGCATATCCACCAGGATGGCGGCAGACAGCCCGATACGGGCCTGCCCGCGCCAGCGATAGGGGCGCACCTGGATACTAAGGCAGAACGGCTTGGAGATTTTCATGCGACTGATATACCCGTAACGTTCATAGTTCAATCCGGAACAGGTATTTTCTGTCGGTCTTGCCCAGGGACATATTGGCCCCGACAATTCCAATAGATACCAGATCAATCGAATTGCTGTCTCCGACCAGCTTGACCTGCGCCCCCACCAGCGAAACCGTAGACAATTGCATGGCGTCATACATGCCACCGGCCGCCAGCTTGACTGCCACACTGGTACTGGAGGATTTGCTGGCGCGTGAGTTGATGCCGTTGACGCCAATGGCCACGTTGATGTTCTGTTCATGCTGCGCTGACGGATTGACCGACTGCATCAACGTGGACACCCGAGTCATGCTGTCCGATTTCATTTGAATATCGGATAGGGCATAGGCTTCCCAAGTTGCCGCTGAATTTAGCGTATACGACCCACTGGCATCTACCTTGTGGCTGTCTGCCTTCATGATGGCATCGCCCGAACCCACGTTTTTGCTGAACAGTCCGCTGACCGTCACTTCCTCGCCCGCGTCATACCGGCGAAGCACCGCACCGGTAATGCTATCGGTCCGGTGTGCGTTCAAGGTACTTTGAATGCCCTGATTAAACGCATGCAGCGCCGGTTCGGCAGCCACGGTCAGGGTCTCAGTGCCGCCCACGGAAACATCGTTGGGTCCGGTAAAGGCACGCTTCTGTCGCTGCGCCACTGTGTCGCTGGAATTGGCCGCCACGGAAAACCGGTGCCCACTTTCATACTGGTAAGTTGCCGTCTGCGCCACGCTTTTATTGAAGAGTCCGCCATAGTTCCAGCTGTGCGCTCCCATGATATTGGTTGTCGACAAGCCGCCAACCCGATGATTGGCATTGTTCTTTACCCGGGTCTGCATTTGCTTTTGCGCCACCATCTTCAGCATCTCACTGCCCTGAGTATCGTCGAACATGACGGCATTGGCATTGTCCGGGTCGCCATCCTTGGTGCGGGTATGAAAGCCGCTCTTGGTCGCTTCATCGGGCAGATTCACAGGTGGCATATTTTCTGCGTTGTAAACCCGCCCGATCACCAGCGGCCGGTCGGGCTGGCCGCCCACGAAATCCACAATAACTTCTTCGTTGACGCGGGGGATTTGCAAGCCGCCGAAACCGCCCCCCGCCCAGGGACTGGAAACGCGGATCCAGCAGGAACTGTGTTCGTTTTTCTGTCCGTATCGGTCCCAATGGAACTGAACCTTGATCCGCCCGTATTGGTCGGTCCAGATCGACTCGCCGGCCGGCCCCACGACCCGAGCCGTTTGCGGGCCGCAGGTCTGCGGCCGGGGCGTCGTCGCCGGGTGGCGATACTGTACATCGTCGGCAATCGCTTCGAATGTCGTCAGCAGCCTGGGTTCCGAGCCTGCCTGCGCCGGGTCTGTCGTGCTGGCACTGTGATAGGGTGCTTCGATAAAATCATGGTCACAGCGGGTAATCAGATAATCCCTGTTCTGCCGGTTGTCCGGATGGTTTTTCAGCGTGAAGATATGGCCGGCGCTCAAGGCCCGGGCATGACCGGTAGCCCGCACCGTTTGTCGTCCGAGCTCCAGCGCCTGCATGCGCACGCGGGCATAATGCGCGCCGGCCTCCGGCTCGGTATAGCCGCCGATAGGTTCAAATTTTTCAAGCGGCAATCCATGTCCGGCCGTTTCAGTGGCAGTTTGTCGTACATCGAGTCGCGCTTTGGGTTTGTTCAGATCGTAATCGGTTGTCGCATAAGCGGTCGGAGTCAACGATACGCGCGGCTGCCAGGTTTCGATATACTCCTGCAAGGGATTGACGAACTGGCGACGACTGTAATATGGCAACTGTGACTGGCCGGGCACGGCGCGATGCGCGCCCAGTTCATCAGCCAGCACCAGCGTATGTTTCTCCCGGTCATGCTCGAACCAATAGTAAATGCCTTCATGCTCCATCAGGCGACTCACGAAATCGAAATCGGTCTCGTCATATTGCACGCAGTAAGTCCAGGTGCGATAGGACTCCACCAGCCGCAACTGCAGTACAAAACCATATTCCTCCAGCACCTCGCGCAGTATCTGCACCACGCTTTTGTCCTGGAAAATGCGGTAATCGCTGGTCTGGGTGGCAAACCACAACCACGGTCGCATCGTCGCTTCGTAAACATAATATTTGGGCGGCAGCGAATCACGGCCGGTACGGCGCATTTGCGTCACAATGCCATTGATCAAACGTGGCGCATCCGGTTGTTCCACTTCAACCGTCATGGCCTGCCCAAGCAGTTCCTGGATATTCAGGGCGGGTGATTCGCTCAGTATTTCAAGTGTGAACTCGAACAACCCGGATATCAGCTCCTGTCCTTTCAGTGAACGCAACAGGAGCTGATCCTTGGGGAAATCGCCATGCAGGCGGAATATTCTTTTCACTTTTTGCTCCTGTCCTTCATGGCGCCAGTATGCTCACGATGAAGTTGCCGGGCACCAGCGTAAAGCCGATAATGTTGAACATGTTCTGTAAACCGAACGAACACAGGCGATTGGCCGGCGTGCCGAACAAAAACGTGGTGTAGGAATTCAGAAAAAGGCGACGCGACTGTCCCACGACCGTGTGCGACAGAATGCCCGTCCCCACGCCCGGGAAGTCGCCCAGCGTCAGGGGAATGGTGGTCATCATGTTATGAGCAAAACCACCCATAAACAGTATCGTCACGGCAATCGGGATCGCCATCATCGGGAACCCCATATCGGGATAAGGGATCGGCAGCAGGGCCGGCGGCGTCAGGCATACATCCGGAAAACCCAGATCCAGTCCCATCAGTTGCGTCGTTGCGAGCATGCTGTATCCCCTATCATTTCCGTCAGTTGCGGGTAATCAGGCCGGCAATCAGCACGGCCATCAGAAAGCTTTCTTCACCCGATCCATATTTCTTCATTTTGAAGCCCGAAATTTCGACCTTTGCCGCATTCACATCGGCCTGCACCGGCGTGGCCAGCAGGCCGACAGCGCTCATGCGCAGCGAGGTGGCCGCCATGGTCGACGACAAACCGAACACATTGGCCGAGATGATGCCGCTGGACTGATACGTGTCCTCGGTGGTGTTTTTCATCCCCTTGAGCTTGAAGGAAAACCCATGCGTTTCCTTATGCTCCAGTGACGTATGACCCAATGTCGCCGGATTACTCAGGCTTTGCGGCCCCGCCGATTTCAGTTTGATTTGCGTCTTCGCATTGAACTGGGACAGACCGCTTTTGGACTTCATCTGCACCGCGCCTGCCTTCATGGCCAGCGCGCCGCCGGTCACCTGCTTGAAAAAGCCGCCCGACGACACTGTGCTGCTCTCGGTGCCATTGACAACACGCCTGACCGCACTGGCTGCCGTATGGGATAAATCGGTCTGGACCTTGCGGCTGCGACCCGCGCTGTAGGTAAAATTTGCCAGGCCGGCATTGACGTTCTGTACAAAGCCGCGCCCCATCAGCGTGACAGCTGCTGCGCCTGTCTGATGGGTTCGCGGCCCGTTGACAATGTCATTTGACATACCGTTGATATGCCGTTCGTGATTGGCCGCATTGCTTTCCGTAGACGGCCCGCAAAAAATATTGTCATCAATCCCGCCAACACTCATGGTGGTGGTGCCACCGTGCGTGCCCGCCTGAGAGCCCAGCACGCTCAGGTTTTCATTATTCTTGACATGCGTATCCATGTCGCGCTCGGCACCAAACGACAACTGCTCGGCGCCGGGCCGATCCTCGAACAGCATGGAATTGGCATTGTCCGGCCCACCCTCTTTGCTGCGCGTCTTGATACCGCTTTGCGTGGCATCATCCGGCAGGTTCATGGCCGGCATATTGCTGGCGTTGTAGACTCGGCCGACCACCATCGGCCGATCCAGAAAACCACCCACGAAATTGACGATCACCTCATCATTCACTCGCGGGATTTGCACACCGCCAAAGCCGCCGCCCGCCCAGGGACTGGACACACGGATCCAGCATGAACTGGCATCGTCACGCTGTCCGTGCCGATCCCAGTGAAAATGCACTTTGATGCGGCCATACTGATCGGTCCAGATTTTTTCACCCGGCGGCCCGACCACCAATGCCGTATGCGGACCGGTAGCGCGAGGCACGGGTGTAACACGCGGCGCCCGATATTGCACATCTGCAGGCAGCGCCGTAAAGCGCAGGCGAATCTGGTGTTCCCACGGTGCCACGCCACCAGCAGAGACGCCAGGCGCTTCTTTCAAATGATAATGTGTCCGCAGGATTAGCCAGTCACGGTTCTGTGATAAATCGGGGTGGCTTTTCAGCGTAAAAATAGAACCCGCTGCCATGAACGGAAGATTGGCCTGTCCGGCAATCGTACTGCGCTCTGCGGTCAGGCCTTCGAGCCTGATCTTCGCATAACGTTCGCCGTCTTCCGGTTCCACATACCCGCCGATCGGGTCGTAGATTTCCAGTTCCTGCTCATCCCTTTTCATGCCCTTGCGTTTGACATCCATACGGGCTTGCGGTTTGGAGAAATCAAAATCAACGGTGCAATAGGCAGTGGGATGCACCTCCAGGCGCGGCATCCAGGCATCTATGTGAGACACTTGCGGCCGGCTCAGCCGATCCGGCGGATAGTAGGGAATCTGCGACGCCCCCGCGATCGCCTCGTGGGCAGTGTCAGCATCCGCCAGCACCAATATATGTCGGTCCTGCTCATGACGAAACCAGTAATACATCCCCTCATGTTCCATCAGGCGGCTGACAAAATTGAAATCGGTTTCATCAAATTGCACACAGTACTGCCAGTTCCGATAGCGTTCGAGCAACCGGTACTCCACCTCAAACGGATACTTGGCTAGGACCTGGCGAATCACCGCCAGCGCGCTCTGGTTCTGGAAAATTCGGCTGTCGGCCGTCTGGGTCAGATACCACAGCCAGGGCCTGATCGTGAAACGGTAAACGTAATATTCGGAGGTCTGACTCTCCCGTCCGATAAATTGGGCATCAATAATCTTGCCATTGAAATGACGCGGTCGCCCATCTTCGTTGAGGGTCACCGTCAGCGATGTAGCGAGCAGGCCCGCAAGATCCTCGGCATAACTGTCCGATACCAGATCAACCTGGTAATCGAATAGTGTCGATACCGCTTCATGCCCCTTTAGTTCACGGAATAAAAAATGATCCTGTCCTTTTACCGTGATGACTGTAATTATTTTTCCCATTTGCCTGACGTTCACAAATGTGATCGCAAGTGCGCGCACCCGCTTTCAGCATGCTGCGAATTTCCGATAGAGATCAACCAGCTGTTTATAAGAGTAAGGACGCCCGGTTAACGCAGCGCCTAGTTATCCGGCAGAGTGTAGGCAGCTAAAATGTCAACCGTGTGTCTCGTCATCAAGGCAAATGCAACAGGACATGTCGGAAGGTATCGGCGCCCGCCGCAAACGCGCATGAGGCTTACGGTTTGAGTAATCGAAGATGCGTTTTGTCGGCTTCTTTCACAAACTGTTTACTTCCTGGTCATTCCCAGAACGTGGCATCGGCGCATCGCGATTGAAATAGAAACCGCTTTTAGTCACGGTTGCTATAACCGGTCACCATCATGTCTGCGACCATTAAACGGCAGGCAAAGAAAAACCGGCCCCTGGGGGCCGGTTTGAGGCTCAGGCACGCGAGCCGCAGGAATCGGGCACGCGACCTTGAATCAGGCTTTACTTGATGCCGTACTGTTTCTTGGCCTGCTGGCGCCATTGGTGCAGCAACGGTTCCGTATAGCCATTGGGCTGCGACACGCCTTTGAACACCAGATCGCATGCCGCCTGGAAGGCAGGCGAGGTATCAAAGTTGCCGACCATCGGACGATACAGGGCATCGCCCTCATTCTGCTTGTCGACCACGCCGGCCATGCGCTTCATGGTTTCCATGACCTGCTCTTCGGTTACCACGCCATGACGCAGCCAGTTGGCCATATGCTGGCTGGAGATCCGCAGCGTTGCGCGGTCTTCCATCAGGCCCACATTATGAATGTCGGGCACTTTGGAGCAGCCGATGCCCTGGTCGACCCAGCGCACCACGTAACCCAGAATGCCCTGGGCATTGTTATCCAGTTCCTGCTGCTTGTCCGCATCTGACCAGTCCGTGTTGTCTGCCACCGGAATGGTCAGCAATTCATCCAGACGCTCTTCGGTATCGTTTTTCATGCTGTTCTGCACCGCGACTACATCGGTTTGATGGTAGTGGAGCGCGTGCAGGGTTGCTGCCGTAGGTGAAGGCACCCAGGCGGTATTGGCACCGGCTTTCAACTGCGCGCCTTTTTGCGCCAACATATCCGCCATCAGATCGGGCATGGCCCACATGCCCTTGCCGATCTGCGATTTCCCCTGCAGCCCGCAAGCCAGGCCAAACAGCACGTTGCGTTTTTCGTAGGCATCGATCCAGGAAGATTTTTTCATCTCGCCCTTGCGGATCATGGCGCCCGCTTCCATGGAGGTATGCATTTCGTCGCCGGTACGATCCAGAAAACCGGTGTTAATGAACACCACCCGATCGGCTGCCGCAGCGATACTGGCCTTCAGGTTGGCGCTGGTACGACGCTCTTCATCCATCACGCCCATTTTGATGGTGTTGGGCGCCAGGCCCAGCAATTGCTCGGTGCGACCAAACAGTTTGTCGGCAAACGCCACTTCATCGGGGCCGTGCATTTTGGGTTTGACGATATAAATCGAGCCTTCGCGCGAATTGCCGCCTTCGCGTTGCAGATCGTGCATGGCGACCAGGCTGGTAAAGACTGCGTCCAGGATGCCTTCCGGCGTTTCGTTGCCGTCCTTGTCCAGAATGGCGGGGTTGGTCATCAGGTGACCCACGTTACGGATGAACATGAGCGAGCGACCGGGCAAGCTGGCCGGTTTACCATCCTTGCCGATGTACTCGCGGTCAGGATTGAGCTTGCGGGTAAAGGTCTTGCCGTTCTTGCTCACTTCTTCTGCCAGCGTGCCGTTCATCAGCCCCAGCCAGTTGCGATAAACCAGTACCTTGTCTTCGGCATCCACCGCCGCGATAGAGTCTTCGCAATCCATGATGGTGCTCAGGGCAGCCTCAAGCAGTACATCCTTGACGCCGGCCTTGTCCTGCTTGCCGATCGGATTCGTTTTGTCGATCTGGATTTCGAAGTGCAGCCCGTTCTGACGGAATACCAGCGCTTCAGGCGCAGCCGCATCGCCGCGATGGCCCAGGTAGAGTTCGGGATCAGCCAGTGCGGTTTTGCTGCCATCGGCCAGCGTGACCGCCAGCGCACCGTTTTCCGCGACATATGCCGTGGCATCCTTGTGCGAGCCGGTTTTCAGCGGAATGGTCTGGTCCAGAAAGTCGCGGGCAAACGCAATGACTTTTTCACCGCGCTTGGGGTTGTAGCCGCCATCGCGGGTTGCGCCATCGTCTTCGCTGAGCGCATCGGTGCCATACAGGGCATCATACAGGCTGCCCCAACGGGCATTGGCCGCATTCAGCGCATAGCGGGCATTGGTAATGGGCACCACCAGCTGCGGTCCGGCCTGATTGGTAATCTCATAGTCGACCTTGCTGGTATTGACTTGCACGGTGGCCGGCGCCTCTTTCAGATAGCCGATTTCCTTCAGATAGTCTTTATAGGCCTGCATGTCGGCGATTTTGCCGGGATGCTGGCGGTACCATTCATCCAGCTTGGCCTGAAGACGGTCGCGTTCCGCCAGCAGCGCCTTGTTTTCCGGTGCCAGGTCATTGATGAGCGCATCCAGGCCCGCCCAGAAGGCCTCGGCGTCCACGCCGGTGCCCGGAAGGGCTTCCTGGTCAATGAAGTTTTTCAGCACGGTGGCGATCTGAAGGCTGTGAACCTGGGTACGGTCGGTCATATTGGCTCCTGAAGAATAAATTGTTGCTCTGCGGCGCAGCGGACCGAAATTTGGCCGCTCCTGCCCCTGATTATTGCTATTATGACGACTCCCGATGGCCTCCTCAAGACAGCTTGCAGTCATTTGAGAATTTACTTTCGGTACACAATAAACGCTTTGATTTTTTATTTATTTTCAATATGACACGTTCGCCCCTGCTTTTCGAACAATACGCAGATCGCGCCCTGCTGATCGAAGGGGTCGCCGGCAGCGGCAAAACCACCCTGATCGCGCAGGAAGCGCAGCAATGCGTGACACAGGGCCGCACATTGCTCGTCACTTTCAGCCGTGCCGGGCGCGACGTGCTGCAGCAATACATGCGTGCACGCGACGTGGATCCGGTGGCCAATGCAAATCTGCATATTTTCACCATTGACGGGCTGGCCCATTTTTTGTTGCGCCGGCTCGGTGACGAACGCTATGTACTGGATCGCCAGGCAGTTGTGACCGGTTTGCTGCCCGAGCTGGTCAGCGAAGTTTGCCAAAGCCTGCAGGATCCGTCTGAAGAAGATGAGGCCCTGCAATTGCAGGCGCCGGCCCTGTCGCTTGAGTCCATGGAAAAACTGATGGCCGATCTGGATTATTACCGGGCATCACTGGCCTGGCAGGCCGAATTTGACGAAGACGAACAGGCGGCCTTCGGCGACGGCCTGCATCATCCGCCCGCATTGGTCCGGGCCGTTTTCCACCGTTACGACGCCTTGCGCGCGCACTGGAAGCCCGAAGCAGAAGAACCGGACGAGACTTTGCTGGACCCGGCCTATAAACCCGAACGCGACAAAGGCATGTACGGTTTTCGGCTGGTATCCGAAGCCACATATGATCTGATCGAAGCGCTGGACAATGGCGCGACGCTTCCGCCCAATGCTGCGGCCTACCGTTATGTACTGATTGATGAATTTCACGATACCACGCCATTGCAACTGCAATTGCTGTCGCGTGTCGCGGCAGGTGCCCGGCGGCTGATGGCAGTCGGTGACCGCTACCAGACCATTTTTGCCTGGCGCGGCGCCAATACCGAGCTGGTCTTTGACGCTTTCGTCCAGACGTTTTCGGCCAAACGCATCGGCAGCCTGACCAGCTATCGTTTCGGGCCCGAACTGGCGACGCTGGCCGCGGAATTGACCCAGCGGGCCATTCGCTCAGGCAGTCCGCTGGACACGCCAGTGATGCATTGCAAGGGAGACTGGCAGGACGCCGCGGCACTCGCCCCGCTTGCCCGGCAAACCATCGTGTGTCGCCACGGTCCGGACCGCATCCGCGCCGCGTTCTCGCTCTTGTGCGATGCGCCGCCCACGCTCAAACTGGCATGGTCGCTGACGACCACCCCTGCCATGGGTGTTGCTACCTTTCTGTACGCCTTGCGCCACCCTCAGACCACTGCGCCGCTGCGTACGCTTTCGCTGGCCGTGCAGCAGTTCTGCTCACTACCCGGCTGCCTGACGCCTGATACCGCCCGCGAACTGGGTCAGAGCCGGCTGACGCCGGCCAGCCTGCGCATGTTTGTGGAAAACTGGGTTGCCGCGCGAGAACCGGTATTCGGCCCCAGTCTGAACCGGGCCCTGCAGACGTGGCTGACCGGGTCCGGCGCGCCGGACATGGCCGCCAGCGATGCCCTGCGGCAATTTGCGCAGCAGGCTGATCTGTTCAGAAACGGGAACGCGCCACAGCGACTGCTGGACGATTCGCTACTCTATGGCTGGCGGGGATTGCTGGCCTATCTGGACCAACATCGCTGGACCATGCGGGACTGGCCCGCCGTGATGGCCGCCATGGCTGCACGCTGCAGCACGCGGGGCGGTGTCCCGCTGCTGACGGTCACCGAAGCCAAAGGGCATGAATATGATCACGTGCTGGTCTACGACACGGCAGACAAAACATTTCGCAGCCAGACCGATGCGCCGGATGTCGAGCGCAATCGCTATTATGTAGCCTGCACCCGGGCGCGCAAATCGCTCACTCTGTATCGGCCAGTCTGAGTCTTCGCGATGTCCGCAAGGCGACGCCGAACGGCCTTGGGGCGGGCATAGACTTGTTCCCGCCCATGACTGACTTCCCGGACACGAGCAGAATAGCAATGCAGAGAACCAGGCGCCCCTGTTACTGCTCGGCAAACGCCCGTTCGATGACGAATGCACCAGGCCGTGAGGTATTGCCTTCTCCGAAACCACGCCGCTCCAGTGCCGTTTTCAGGTCCCGCAGCATTTCAGGACTGCCGCAAATCATGGCGCGATCGGTTTCCGGGTTCAGTTCGGGCACGCCCAGATCGTGAAACAGCTTGCCTGAATCGATCAGGGCGGTGATGCGGCCTTCGTTGCGAAACGCTTCGCGCGTCACGGTAGGGTAATACTTGAGCTTTTGCGACACCATCTCGCCCAGGAACTCGTGTTTGGGCAATTCGTTCGTAATATAGTCGTGATAGCACAACTCGTTTACGAAACGTACCCCGTGCACCAGAATGACCTCATCAAACCGCTCATAGGTTTCGGGATCGCGGATCAGGCTCATGAACGGCGCCAGCCCCGTACCGGTGGCCAGCATGTACAGGCGCTTGCCGGGAAGCAGGTAATCAACCAGCAGTGTGCCGGTTGGCTTGCGACCAATGATAATCGAATCGCCCACCTTGATATGCTGCAGGCGCGACGTGAGCGGGCCGTCAGGCACCTTGATGCTCAGAAACTCCAGATGATCTTCGTAGTTTGCACTGGCAATACTGTATGCGCGCAGCAAAGGCTTGCCGTTGACCGGCAGGCCGATCATGGTGAAATGCCCGTTGGAGAAACGCAATGCCTGATCACGGGTGGTGGTAAAGCTGAACAGTCTATCTGTCCAGTGGTGAATACTAAGGACTTTGCCTTCCAAAAATGCGGCCATCGAGAAACGTACCTTCAGGGGAATAAATAACAGAATGGACAATTATCGCCATTGTACTAGGGACAAGGCTTGTCACTGATCAAAGAACCTTTTATTTTAGTGGTTAAATCTCCGCGACACAGTCTGATTGGTATAATTCGCGTCATCTTCCAGGTTGTCCTCTCCATGTCCTCATCCTCGCGCAAACCGTCCGATAAGCGGATTATTACCCTTTCCATGCTGCTGTTCCCGCTGGCCATGGTTCTGTTTGAACTGTCCGCCTATATCGGCAACGACATGGTTCAGCCTGCCATGCTCACCATTACCGCCGAATACGGGGTAGATGACGCCTGGGTCGCCTCGTCCATGTCCCTCTATATATTGGGCGGCGCCTGTCTCACCTGGTTGATCGGCCCCCTGTCTGATCGCTACGGACGGCGTCCCGTCATGTTGTGGGGCGTGCTGTATTTTATTGCCGCCAACTTTCTGATTTTGCTGGCCCCCACGATCGAGTGGTTCATGTTCCTGCGGTTTTTACAGGGCATGGGCCTGTGTTTCATCGCCGCTGTGGGTTATGTGAGCATCCAGGAAGCGTTCGAAGAGCTGACCGCCATTCGTGTGATGGCGCTCATGGCCAATATCTCCATGGTCGCCCCCCTGCTGGGACCTTTGGCCGGCGCAGCGCTCATCAGTGTCGTGTCATGGCACTGGGGTTTTGTGATTATCGCCTCGCTGGCCGGTATCGGGCTGATCGGTCTGTTTCTGCATATGCCCGAAACAGTCAACCTGGCGCTGCCCAAGCAGCCCCCGGCCCAAATCTGGCGGCAGTACAAAGGCGTGCTGAAAAACGGCCTGTTCATGCAACTGACGCTTTATTTTCCGCTGATCGTGCTCCCCATGCTGGTCTGGATCGGCTTGTCGCCCGTTTTCCTGATCAAGGATATGGGCATGACCAATATGGGCTATGGCCTGTCCCAGCTGCCCATTTTTATCAGCCTGATCATCGGCAATCTGATGCTGGCCCGGTATGCGCCGCGTTTTCCGGTAGGGCAGTCGGTTTATTTTTCCATTCCCATCATGATCGCCGGCGGCGTGCTGCTGATCCTGGGCGGCATGTTTCCCAGGTTTGAATATGCCGGACTGGTCGGCGGACTGGCGCTATCGGCGTTCGCCCAGGGCATTACGTTTGCCGTCCTGTACCGCTTTACCCTGATGGCATCCGATCAGCCCAAGGGGGTGGTTGCTGCGGTCATGAGCCTGATTATGATGCTGATGCAGGCGGTAGGCATTGAGCTGTTCAAGCTGGTTTATGTTCACTGGGGCCTGGCTGCCCTGTGTATCATGAATGGCCTGCTGATGCTGATTTTTGCGGCGCTCACCCCACCGCTGATGCGCAAGGCCATGCGTATCGCAACACCTGGGCCGGCACCGGCGACCCCCGCAAGCTGACCTGTCGCAGAGGGCTTTGGGGACTGGTACTGCGCTGCGGCCTGCAAGCCCGGGGGGGGCCCCGATGTGCCTGCAGGCATCGTGGCTACAACCCGTCGAGCTTGTCACCCAGCACTTCCCGGCTGATTTCACCCACCTGGGTGTCCCGCAAGGCGTTGTCATTGAAGAACAGGGTCGTGGGCAGACCACGCGTTTTAAATTGTGCAGACAACGTTGACTGCGGGTCCAGCTGTATCCAATCGGCCATATCCAGCCCCTCCTGCTGCAAATAACGGCGAATCGTCTGTTCCGACTCGCCCTGGTTCACGAACACGAACCGCACATCGGGGTTATTTTTTGCAGCCTGAGCCAGCATGGGCATTTCGCGGCGGCACGGACCGCACCAGGTGGCCCACAGATTGATGACAACCTTCTGGTCTTTCAGGTCCTGCAAATTATGCTGTCCTGCATTCAGCCCCGCCAGACTTGTTGCAGGCAGCGGCTGGGCCACCGGCCCCGGCACCAGCCACGCCAGCGCAACCATGAGCACTCCCGTGCCCGCAAGCAGTCCGCCGCCGATCGCCCTCAGGCGCCAGCCCTGCAACAGCACCAGGGAGACCAACGCGCCGGCAGCGGCCCAGGCCACGTCAAAGCCCCCCTGCCAGAAATAGAACATGCGCCAGGGTTCCAGCAGAAAACTGTCCAGGTGACGCCAGACAAAGCCCATGCGGGCAAAGGCAAGCACCAACAGCATGGCCAGCCAGGGCCAGCGATCAAATTGCGGACTGACCCGGCGTGTAAGGATGGCGCAGGCAACCAGCAGCGCAACCACACCTGCCATCACCGCCAGCACCAGGGGCGCAAAGAAAAAAGGGCCTATTGCCATGAAAAGTCACCATGCCGGAAAATCTGTAAAAATCGCAGACATCATAGCATCAGGGGTAACTGCAATAGCCCCGCTGGCGCTTTGCATATAATATCGACACTATCATCCATATCGCGCCGGCCCATGCCGGCAGTCTTTTATCTTCGAATGACTATTTTGTCCGCCCCACCCGCAGCGCCCCAGGTCGATTCCCCCGTTCTGGTTTCGGTGCGCAACCTGAAAAAAGTGTTCGACCTGGGCAGACAGCAATATGTCCATGCCGTCAATGGCGTGTCCTTTGACATTCACGAAGGCGAAACCCTGGGACTGGTAGGCGAGTCCGGCTGCGGTAAATCCACGACCGGGCGCAGCGTGCTGGGACTTTACGAACCGACAGCAGGACAGGTCACCTTTCGCGGGCAGGATATCCATAGCCTGAAAGGTCAGGCACGGCGCCAGGTGCAGCGCGATATGCAAATGATTTTCCAGGACCCGTATGCCAGTCTGAACCCGCGCGCCAGCGTGTTCGACCTGATCGCCGAGCCGCTGGAGATTCATGGTCTGCACCGGAACAAAAAGGAAAAGGCCGAACGCATCGCCATGTTGCTTGAGGAAGTGGGCTTAAGTGCCGCCTTCGCACGACGTTATCCGCATGAGTTTTCCGGTGGGCAACGTCAGCGCATTGGTATTGCACGGGCGCTCGCGCTGGAGCCGGCCTTTATCGTGGCCGATGAACCCATCTCCGCTCTGGACGTATCCATCCAGGCGCAGATCGTCCAGTTGTTGCAACGCCTGCAGCAGGAACGCAAACTCACGTTTCTGTTCATCGCCCACGATCTTTCCATGGTTCAATACGTCTCGGACCGGGTAGGCGTGATGTATATGGGATATATGGCAGAGCTGGCGCCCAGTCGCGAACTCTATCACAACCCGCTGCATCCCTACACACAGGCGCTGCTGTCGGCGATTCCCGTTCCGGATCCGCAAAAACAACGACATCGCGCCTGCCAGATCCTTCGCGGCGAGTTGCCCAGTCCGCTGGCGCCCACTATCGGCTGCGCCTTCAAAACCCGCTGCCCCCGCGCCATGCCCGCCTGTCATACCGAAGCGCCCGTCTGGCGCGAGCACGCCCCCGGCCACTTTGCCGCCTGTCATGCGCTGGACGCCCAAGAGGCGCGCTCATGAAAAAATATATTCTGACCCGCTTCCTGCTGATGCTGGGTACGATTTTCATCATCGCCACCCTGACATTTGTGCTTATGCACCTGATCCCCGGCACGCCGTTCGATCAGGAGCGCCAGACCAGTGCCGCTGTGCAGGACAATCTGCGTGCCTTCTACAAGCTGGACCAGTCCCTGCCCGTGCAGTATCTGCATTATCTCAAGGCCATTGTCACCTTTGATTACGGCCCTTCCATCTCCAATCCGGACACCACCGTGAATACGTTGCTGGCCCGCGGGTTTCCGGTGTCATTTGAACTGGGCCTGATGGCCCTGGTGCTGGCTACACTGTCGGGCATTGCCTTTGGCACCCTTGCCGCCTTGCGGCATAACCGGCTGATCGACCGCCTCGTCATGGCGATCGCCGTCGTGGGTATCTCCATTCCCAATTTCGTTCTGGCGACCTTGCTGATCCAGGAGCTGTCCGTGGGGCTGGGATGGTTCCCCGCCGCCACCTGGCGCACTCCCTGGCACAAGGTGCTGCCGGTTATTGCACTGGCCGTGACGCCCATGGCGATCCTGGCCCGCATTACCCGCTCCAGCATGCTGGACGTGCTGACCCAGGACTACATCACCATGGCCAGGGCCAAGGGGCTGTCGCCCTGGCGCGTGGTCATCCGGCATGGCCTGCGCAATGCGCTGCTGCCCGTAATCACGCTGCTCGGCACGCTGGCCGCCTCCATTCTGACCGGCACCTTTGTGATCGAGAAAATCTTCGCCATTCCCGGCATGGGTCGTTATTTCGTGGACTCCATCAGCACCCGCGATTATCCCGTCATTATGGGGACCACCGTCTTCTATAGCGCCATTCTTGTTTTCATGCTGTTCCTGGTGGATATTGCCTACGGCCTGCTTGATCCGCGCATTGCACTGCACCGCAAGGGACGATCATGAACCAGGACACAAAAACCGAAGACATCGCAGCCCTGCCGATTGAGTTGTTCGAGCCCGCACCCGCAAGCACACAGACCTCGCACCAACCGATGCGACCCTCGGTGTCTTACTGGCATAGTGCCTGGTTGCGCCTGCGTGACAACCCGGCGGCCCTCGCCGGCCTGCTGTTTCTGATTGTACTGATCGTGATGGCGATTTTCGCTCCCATGCTGTCGGTCTGGTCGGTCACGGCGCAGGATCTGAAAAGCCAGAATATGCCCCCTTCGTCACTGCATTGGTTCGGCACGGATGATCTGGGTCGTGATATTTTTGTGCGCACCTGGTATGGGGCACGTATTTCCCTGTTCGTCGGGTTGATGGCGGCGCTGATCGATTTTGTGATTGGCGTGACCTATGGCGGCTATAGCGGCTATAAGGGTGGCAAAACCGATATCGCGATGATGCGTGTGCTGGAAGTGCTTTACGGCCTGCCCTACCTGCTGGTTGTCATTCTGCTGATGGTGGTCATGGGACCCAGTCTGCTGACCATTATCATCGCCCTGACCATTACCGGCTGGATCAGCATGGCCCGGCTGGTGCGTGGCCAGGTATTGCAATTGAAAAACCAGGAGTATGTCACGGCGGCCCGTTCTTTCGGCGCGAGTACCGCGCACGTGATTCGTCGTCACCTGCTGCCGAACGCCATGGGCCCGATTCTGGTCCAGATGACTCTGACGGTACCCAGCGCCATTTTTGCCGAAGCCTTCCTGAGTTTCCTGGGACTGGGCGTACAGGCGCCCTACGCCAGCTGGGGGGTCATGGCCAACGACGCACTGGGCGTCATTCTGTCCGGCGACTGGTGGCAGCTGTTTTTTCCGGCGCTGTTCATTTCACTGACCATGTTCGCCTTCAATGTCGTGGGTGACGGCCTGCAGGATGCCCTGGATCCGCGACTGGGGAAAGGGAAATGACCGTGAAGCCGAAACCTGTTGACATGCCTGCGCCTGCGGGCCAGAGCGACAATCCCCCGTTACTGGCGATTCGCGATCTGTCGCTGCGCTTTCGTACCTATGGCGGATATGTTCACGCCCTGCGCCAGGTGTCACTGCATATTGCTCGCGGTGAAACCCTGGCCATCGTGGGAGAGTCGGGTAGCGGCAAATCCGTCACCAGCCAGGCCATCATGGGCCTGTTACCCCGGTCGACGGCTCAGATCACCGGCGGGAGCATTCTCTTTGAAGAGCGTGAGCTGACAACCTTAAAGCCGGCGCAATGGCGCCAATTGCAGGGGCGGCGCATCGCGCTGATATTCCAGGACCCCATGACCGCGCTGAACCCGACGCTGACCATTGGTGAACAGATGACCGAGGGCGTACGACGCCATCTGCACTATACGGTGTCCCAGGCCCGCGACAAAGCTATCCAGATGCTTGAACTGGTAGGGATTTCCAGCCCCGAACAACGACTGCGACAATTTCCGCACGAGTTGTCCGGCGGCATGCGCCAGCGCATTGTCATCGCCATCGCACTGATGTGCGACCCTGATCTGCTGATCGCCGACGAGCCGACGACCGCGCTGGATGTGACCATCCAGGCGCAGATCCTGGCGCTGTTTGCCGACATCCAGGCGCACACCGGCGTTGCCATCATGCTGATCACGCACGACCTGGGCGTGGTCGCCGGCATTGCAGACCGGGTGACGGTCATGTACGCGGGACAATGCGTCGAAACGGCCGATGTGCATACGCTGTTTTCTGACCCGGCTCATCCGTATACGCAGGCGCTGCTGGCCTCGGTGCCGCGGCTGGATATGCCTGCCGCCAGTCTCAAGGCCATTGCAGGGCAGCCACCCGACTTGTTTGCCCCGCCTGCAGGCTGCGCCTTTGCGGCACGCTGCGCTCACGCGCTGCGCGTATGCTCGCAAATCGAACCACCTGTGACCGGCCTGTCAGATCAGGGCTGGGTGCGCTGCTGGCTGCAGGATCCCCGGGCGCCGCGTCCGGCGTAAGAGGCCCCGGCGGCCATGCCAGGTTGACATTCAGGACACGTTTCTGCCCACGAACAGGCTATTTTCAGGTATGTTTTCATTCATCGGATTCCTTCGGGAATCGCTCTGTCTGGAAATTGCCATGAACAAAATGCTGTCTGCAACCATGCTCGCCCTTAGTCTGGGCATGACCGTCCCCACCCTGTCCCATGCCGAGAAAGTCCTGCATCTGAATAATGTGGAAGAACCCTCGTCCCTTAACCCGGCGCTTGGCCTGAACCTGATTTCCTGGGAACCACTCAATAACCTGATGGAAGGGCTGGTCCGCCTGGATGAAAAACACAATGCCGTGGCAGCAGCAGCGGAAAAATGGGATGTCTCTGAAGACGGCAAGACGTATACTTTTCACCTGCGCAAAAACGCCAAGTGGTCCGATGGCGCTCCCGTGACCGCAGGCGACTTTGTCTATGGCTGGACGCAGTTGCTGACGCCTGCCACGGCCTCGCCGGCAGCCTTTTTGCTGTACGACATTGCCGGCGCGCAGGATTTCAATGCGGGCAAGGCCCAGGCCGACGCGCTGGGCATTCGCGCGCTGGATGACTTTACTTTGCAGGTGACCCTGAATGCGCCCAGCCTGTCGTTTCTGAATATTCTGACCAACCCGGGTTTTGCGCCGGTCAACCGCAAGGTGGCGCAAGCCAACCCCAAATGGCATACCGAAGCGGCCACGTATGTCAGTAACGGACCGTTTCTGCTGAAGGAATGGAATCACGCCAGTAATATGCGTTTTGAAAAAAATCCCAACTACTGGGATAAAGACGCCGTCAAGCTGGACGCCGTAGACTGGGTCATGATCAATGATCTCAATACCAGTTACCAGATGTTCCGCACCGGTGAACTGGACGCAACGCCTTCTCCCCTGCCCGCCGCTCTGTACGACAAGGTCAAGGACAGCAAGGAGTTCATGACCGTGCCGCAAGCCGGTGTTTATTTCTACCGCTTCAACACCAAAATGCCGCCGTTTCAGAATGCCGACATCCGCCGGGCGTTCGCACTGGCCGTTAACAGGCAGGATATCGTCGATTATGTGGTTAAACAGGGACGCCGCGCCGCCGATGCCTTCGTCAGCCCGGGCTTTACCGGCCCTGACGGCAAAGACTTCTATGAAACAAGTCATGGTTTTGTCAAAACCGATGCCGCCCAGGCCAAGGCGCTGCTGAAAAAAGGCATGGATGCCGAAAAATACACGACCCTGCCGCCCGTCACGCTCAGTCACATCAACAACCCGGACGATCGCAAAATTGCACAGGCGCTGCAGGCTATGTTCAAGGAAGCCCTGGGGGTCGACGTCCAGTTGCAGGGTATCGAAAGCAAGGTCTTTTATACGCAGCAGCGCAGCGGCAAGTTGCAGTTTTCACGCAGTTCCTTTACCAACGACTACGCCGATCCCTATAACGCGCTGGAGAGCTTTGTCAGCCATTCCAGCATGAACCGCACGGGCTGGTCGAATACAGAATATGACGAACTGATTAAAAGCGCCAGAACCCAGACCGACGCGGCCAAACGTTGGGAATTGTTGCAAAAATCACAACAAGTGTTGTTTGCTGACATGCCTATTTTCCCATTGTTCTTCTACAATCAGGGCTTCATGCAAAAAACCGGTGTCTCGGGCATTCTGCGACACCCGGTTGGTTATATCGACCTGAAAACGGCAGACATTCAATAAAGCAGACGAGGGCCTACCATGTATGATGTTGTAACGGCGGATCTTGACAATCCTGACCATGCCAGTGCTGTTCTGACCGTACTTAACACCTATGCATCCGACCCCATGGGCGGCGGTGAACCCCTGTCGCCCTACACGCAAAAAAACCTGATTGCATCGCTCAAAAAACGCAGCAATATCTACACCATCCTGGCTTTCGACAACCAGGAACCCATCGGCATCGCCCTGTGTTTCGAAGGGTTTTCAACCTTCGCCTGCAAGCCGCTGCTGAATATTCATGACTTTGCCGTTGTCCCCGCCTATCGCGGTAAGGGCGTAGGCGGGCAGTTGCTGGCCAGGGTCAAGCAACTGGCGCGCAACCTGGGCTGCTGCAAAATCACGCTTGAAGTGCTCGAAGGCAACATCCCCGGCAAGGCGCTGTATGCGAGCCAGGGATTTGAGCTCTACACCCTGGGGGGACAAACCGGCCACGCCGTCTTCATGCAGTGCCCGATAGAGAGTAACTGACCCGGTCACCCCGGGCAGCACACTCCGATCCGGCCCGGTTCGTATGGTCAGGCCTGCGCCGGGTCAGGCAGGGGCGTATTGCGTTGCAGACGAGTGAATCTGGCGCGTGATCGGTCCGGCCACTTCTACATAGGCATCAATCAGCCTGGTAAACCACGTTCCCACGGCGGAGTCGTCTTTCCAGAATTGAAATCCGTATACCCAGCTGAAAATCAGATGGCTGACGACGACAAAGTCTGTTGCACCTGGCTGCTCCCCGTCAAGATAGGGTACATGCTTCAGTTGTGCTTCCAGGGCGGCCAGCGCCTTGTGTGCATCCGCGCCCGAGGCCGTGGCATGAAACTGCTCCAGTGTCGTGCCGAAGCGCTGTTCGCGACTCTCCCGGAAATAGCCCTTTGCCTTCTCGGGCTGGGCTTCAAAGATCGCCAGCAATGATGGCTTGAAGGTCACCGGCGTAATGTGGCGCAGGATCAATTCGTTGATGAATCGAACCCGAGCCCGACCGGTTTCGGTATCCAGTCCGAGGGGCGACTGCGGGTAGGTGCGATCGAGATACGCCAGAATATCCAGGCTCTCTGATACGACGGTGTCGTCATCGGTCAGCACGGGGACCAGTTTGGAACCCGAAAAGGCAATTTTGTCCTTATCCATGAAAGTAATGGGCACAGACTCAAAAGGCACTCGCTTATGCGCCAGAGCCAGCCGCACACGCCAGCAATAAGGGGAAAAAACCAGATCGGGATCGCTGGCACACAGTTCATAAAGCCGGATCATCTTGTCTCCTTTCTAATACATAGGGGATGGGGGAATACGTTCAAACCAGTGCCCAAAAACGGCTATTCTGGCGGCAATTTCATGCAGTTTGTCGCAACCGGTCCACAACCTCTGGCACCCTAAACTTTCAATCCATTTCCAAACGGTGCCGGCAGCTATTTTTCGATACATTTGCTTGCCATCGGTACTAACAAAGCGACTATGATAGCCACATCACTACTGCATAAGGAGAGTTTACTATGACCTCGCAAATGATAAAAAAAGTCTGTCTTGTGGCCCTCATGGGGGCCGTTCTGGCCGGATGTTCTACCCGCCACCCGAACCGTGACCTGGGTACGGTAGGTGGCGCAGCGCTGGGCGGTGGCGCCGGCTACGCCCTGTCTGACGGCAGCCCGCTGGCGACACTGGGTGGCGCCGCACTGGGCGGTCTGGTCGGTAATCAGGTCTTTAAAGACAGCGATGATCGCTATGACCGAGGCCGCCGCCACTATCGCGACCGCGGTGACCGTGGATATCGCCGTTACCATGACCGTCACGACCGTCGCTGGCGTTAAGGGCTGACCAGCCCCCTGCCGCACAGTCGCTGATCAGAAGCAGCACACAATCGCCACGGTGCCACATCGGCCCGTGGCGATGTCATATGCGGCCCGTATTTACGCCGGGCCTGTGGCTGCCGTTTTAGGGCTTCCCGGCTATCAGGCTTTCAGCACGTATCCTGCATCTTTGACTGTATCGGCCAGTTGCTGCGCAGTCACGTTATCATCGGCCACGATATCTGCCGAAGCGCCTTCCAGACTGACCTGAGCCGACACAACGCCGGGCACCGATTCCAGCGCCTGCCTGACATGCGCGACACACTTGTCACACGTCATTCCTTCCACCCGGGCCTTGATTACATTCGTACTCATGATGCTCTCCTGCTGTTGACATTTGGGTTGAATTTTTTACCTATATCATAGCCCGTTTCACGCATCGGATTTGACCTGCAGCTCGGGCAACGCCGCGACCCGGTCTTCTCCGGTACCATCCAGCTCGCCTTCGCGGATCGTAGTCCCGTCGCCATCGAGCACCCCTCTTAAGCCCACGGCATGCGTGGAGAAGCCAAGACGCTCAAAGTGTGCGGAATAGTCATAATGGTCGTGATGATGTCCGTGAAAGACGCGAGATACGCCCAGCCGCGTTGCCAGGCTATCGAGCACGGCAAAACCGTAGCGATTGCATGAAGGCGCCTCGTGCAGCACCAGGATGTCGGCTTGTTCCTGCATCAACGCTTCATAATCACAGGGAAAAATCGAACTGCGGTGACGCAGCCGATCGCCCCTGCCGCTTGCACCTGCCTTCAACACACTGTGCGCCTCGTAATCCTGTGGGGAATAAAAGCGCCAGAATGGTCGCGCGGGATTCCAGATGGTGCCGCGAAACACGCCCCCCAGACCGGCGATGCGCACGCCGTGAATATCAACAACACGGCCGTGCAGATTGCGATCGGCAAACTCGGAGTCGAAAAGATTCCGATAAATGGCCGGACTGTCGGTGTCATGGTTGCCATGAATCCACCAGATATCGGTCAGATCGCGAATCTCCCGCAAAATCTCATGCAACGGCTCGTGAGCCTGGATATCGCCCAAAAACACGACTGCATCGGGCTTGCCGGACTCAACGACTTCCCGGCAGTGGTCAAAACCGCCATGTGTATCGCCAAAAAAGAAAATGCGCGCTTTCGCATTCATGACTGCACCCGGGAGATCGCAAAATAGCAACAAGCATTGGGCCCTGGCAAGCATCTCGCTCAGCAGGGCAATCCTCGTCCATTTTACGCACAAACCTGTGACACTAGATACAGATTCGACAGCGAACAGGGCCTTTGGTTCTGTCGGCCCCCGGGTTATGGCGACCCTGTTCACATGCGGGGATGGTGATCAGTTCTTTCCTGGCTCGAACTTGAGCACTTTAACGGTGTTTTCCTTGACTTTCTCCTTGCTGAAAGTCAATGGAATATATTCGCCTTTGGCCCATAATGGCGCCAGATCGCGATAGCCGGGCTGGCGACTGTCACCGGATTGCCCCGGGGTGTTGATCACCCTGGAACCGTCCCACTGCCCGACATCCAGCACCATGCGAAATGACGCGCCCGAGGTCAGGTTATAGCTTTTTTCACCATAACTGGTTGCCATTGGCGTGTAGGCTGAGCCCCCTATGGGGCCGGCGTTCACATTGAAGGTTTTTTTCTCTTCATCCGACAGCAGCGCATTCATGGGATGCAAAAACACAGCCTGATGCAGCGTTCCCCATTTCCAGGCTTGCGGATCTGCGCCCAGTTTGTCGCTGACCTCGGCCACCGCCTGCTTGAGCGAATCGAGCATAATCTCATCGCGTTCGGCCGGCGTAAACCATCCTTCAGGCTTTTCGATCACATCCAGCACCCGTTCCGGATCACCCAGGCCAATCATTTTTGCAATCTCGGGATCAAACGCGCGTTCCACGACTGCGCGGCGCAGGTAACGACTGAACCACACTTCAAAAATGGCGGCCTCGGCACTGTCCGCTGTCTCCAGGCCATCCCATTTCTGCAGCATGGCCACGACCGGCTTGAGTTTTTCATCATCGGTGCTGATCTGCTTGAGCACTGCGACAGTTCGGATGGCTGGCAAAGAGGTTTTGTCGTTCTGCCATGCTTCGGAATCGGCGACAGACGACTTGTCTTTCGCGCCAATGATTGCCTTGAGCCGCTTCGCCCGGAAATCACTGCTCCACTCATAGCCTACGCCCTTTTTGAACGCAGGATGATCCGGCGGAATATTATTTTCATTGGCCGTCACGATATAGCCCGCCTGCGGATTATGCAGGCTGGGCAACTCGTCCATGTCACGATAACCGTCCCATTCGTAACGTCCGTCGCCCGGCACCGGGGTGAGCCCGTCCCAGCTGCGCTTGACGGTGAGCCCGCCGGGCATCCACGCAATATTGCCGCTGCGATCTGCATAGACCTGGTTTTCACCCGGCGCGCCCCAGCGATTCATCGCTGCCTTGAACTCATCCCAATTGGTGGCCCGCATGTAGTCCATGGAGCCAAAGTAGGGCGCCATGCCCAAATCCAGCCAGGCCGCACGCAGCGCCCAGGCGCGGTGCGCGGTGTCGTCCTGGTACAGGATCGGGCCGTGCCGCGTGAAATGCAGGGTCACTTTTTGCACAGGGCCGCCCTTGACTTCAATCTCTTCCTCTACAGTTTCCATGGGCTCCCAGCGCCCTTTGTATTTGTATTCGTTCTTGTTTTCAGGATTGATTTCATACTGGTACATATCCTCCTGATCCATATAGAAGCGGGTCAGGCCAAAACCGATTTCGTCATTATGGCCGATCGAAATGCCGGGCAAAAACGGCTCGCCGGCGCCAATCACGGACAGACCGGGCGCACTCAGGTGACTTATATAACGCAAGCTCGGCGCGCCATGGGAGCGATGCGGGTCGTTTGCCAGAATCGGCCTGCCGGTCGTTGTCCGCTTGCCGTCAATCACCCAGTTGTTCGAGCCCAGTCCTCTTTCTGTATCGCTATCGTTGTCCACCACGTTATATAGCGCGGCGACAGGCGAACCGGTTGGCGCCACCGGGGACGCGCTCGCCGATTGCTGCGCAGGCGGCGTCGCCGTTGGCTTGGCATTATCGGACGCCGGTGGGAGCTTTGTCAGTTTTGGTGTTGCCGTGGCCTGGTCATAGGCGTCTTTTATTTTCTGGACCGGTATCGCACACGGATCCAGACCGTCGACCAGCGCCGGATCAATCGTAGGACTCAGCTCGCGGCGCAGCCAGTCGGCCTTGACCGGATCGTCCTTGACTTTGCAAAACACCTGGGCGCGATCCAGCTCATTTTTCGCATTCAGTGTCAGCCCATGATGACGTATACGCACCACGTCTTCCGGGTTCCACTGGGAGGGCTGATAACCCAGCTTCTTGAACTCCACGGGGAGCAGATCGGGGTTGGCCTGTGTCATTTTGACGTACTCATTGATACCGTCGGTAAACGCCTGGGCGACCCGCTTCGAATCGGACCCGTAGGCCAGCCACTCGCGATACATATCGCCACGAAACAGCACTGCCCGCGCCATGCGGTCGCCTTCGACATAATCGGGGCCAAAATCCTTGGCCATTTCGCCGAGCCCGCGCTTGCGCCACAAATCAATCTGAAACAGCCGATCCCGCGCGGCGTTGAATCCCTGCAGATAAAAAGCGTCATACAGTGTCTGCGCGTAAATATGCGGCACGCCCCATTTATCGATGGAAATGGAACCTGGTTTCTCCAGGCCGCTCACCGTAAACGTATCGGCATCAGTCTCTGCGGCCGTGCGTGCTGCAACGGGCATGAACGAAGCGCCGGTAAAAACGGTAGCAATGGCGACGGCCATGAATGCGCGTTTCATATCTTCTCCTTTATGTCATCTGTGTTGGTTAATTATTTTAAGCATGAACTAAAGATGTGCGGATCCCGTCCATTACTCTTTGCTCCGAGGATGGCACGAGTCCCTGTCGCAATCAAACAAAACAGTGTAAGAAAGTATGGCATCGGTTAAACTCTGCAGGTCTGTCTCACCCCGCTTTCACATTCATGAACACCACTGCCCCCGGCACCGAAAATCATCGCGTCAAAACCGCACTCAGGGTCATCGAAATTATCGAAATTTTTTCGCGTGAACAAAAACCACTGTCCCTGTCCGAACTTGCCCGCGAACTCAACGCTCCCGCCTCCAGTTGTCTGGCGCTGGTGCGTACACTACTGAGCCTGGGTTATTTATATGAAACCGCCAGACGCCAGGGCTACTATCCAACAGGACGATTGCTGGCCATGGCTCAGCGCATTACCAAGGCCGACCCCGTACTCGAACGGCTGTATCCCAGCCTGCGTGAATTGTGCGCGATCACCGGCGAAACAGTCGTGCTCGCCAAACTCACATCGCTTAATACGGTGCTCTACCTGGATGTGATCGCATCAGAAAACCCCATTCACTATGTAGCGGTGGCCGGGGAACAGAAAGAGATCCATGCCAACTCGCTGGGCAAGGCCCTGTTCTCTGCGCTCGATGAACCGGCGCAACTGGCCCTGCTTGACAAGCTGACCTTCAATAAACGCAATAACAGAACCCTGATCACACGCGAGGCGTTTCTGGAAGACATCAGACAGGGGCGGGAAAAAGGGCTGTTTACCAATCTTGGCGAATCCATGATCGACGTTGGTGCCATTGCCTGGCCGGTAACCGTATCAGGCGGCCAGTATGCCATCTCCATCGCGGGACCACTCTACCGGATCGAGGCCAACCTGCAGAACCACGCACAAAAGCTGCGCGTGATGTGTACCTTTATCGAGCAGCATTAATTTTCCGATCGGCGGCAGGTGTCTGTCGAGGCAAGCAACGAGCCATTGCAAGTGCAATTGCAATTGCAATGGCTCCCAATAATCACAACAGTAAATAATCACGACAGCAATAGCTTGCGACTACGGCCGCGCCGGATCGCCCTCAGTACGATTTGGGCAGTCCCAGCACTTTTTCAGCAATAAAACACATAATCAATTGCGGGCTGACCGGTGCAATGCGCGGAATAAAGCTCTCACGCAAATAGCGCTCAACGTGATATTCCTTCGCATAGCCCATGCCGCCCAGTGTCTGGATGGCCGTCTGGCATGACTGGAAGGCCGCTTCGGCTGCCAGATACTTCGCGGTGTTGGCATAGGCGCCGGCCGGTTCATCGGCATCATAGGCCGCAGCGGCCCGGGAGACCATCAGATCGGCCGCTTCCAACTGCATCCAGCACTGGGCCAATGGATGCTGTATACCCTGGTTCTGGCCGATAGGGCGGTTGAACACCGTACGTTCTTTTGCATATTGCACCGCCTTGTCCAGCGCCACCTGACCCAGCCCCACGGCCTCGGCCGCGATCAGAATCCGTTCCGGGTTCAGTCCATGAAGAATGTACTCGAAGCCTTTGCCTTCCTCACCCACGCGATCGCATTCGGGGATTTCCAGGCCGTCGAAAAACAGCATATTCGAATCAACCGCCTTGCGTCCAAGTTTTTCAATTTCACGCACTTCAACCTGGCTGCGATCCAGGTCGGTATAGAACAGGCTGAGCCCCTGAGTCGGCCGTGCCACCTTGTCTTTCGGCGTGGTTCGGGCCAGCAGAAGCATTTTGCTGGCGACCTGTGCAGTGGAAATCCATATTTTGCGACCATAGATGCGGTAGTGATCGCCCTGTTTTTCGGCACGCGTGGTCAATTGGGTCGTATCCAGGCCAGCATCCGGTTCCGTCACGGCAAAGCAGGCCTTGTCACGGCCTTCGATCAATGGCGGCAAGGCTCGCTTCTTAAGATCGTCCGAGCCGAAACGCACCACCGGGTTCAGGCCGAAAATATTCATATGCACGGCCGACGCGCCCGTAAAACCAGCGCCGGAGCGGGAGATGGTTTTCATCATCAGGGCCGCTTCGGTAATGCCAAGCCCTGCACCGCCGTATTCCTGAGGCATGGCGACACCGAGCCACCCGGCCTGCGCCAGTCGCTGGTAGAACGCCTCTGGGTAGTCGCCGCTGCGGTCGCATTCGAGCCAGTATTCATCATCGAAACCGCTGCACAATTGCTCAATGGCCGCCACCAGCATCTGCTGATCCTGCGAAAGTGAAAAATCCATGTTTACTCCGTCATCCAAATAGTCGTCGCGTGCCGGGATCGTGCTAACTCAATCCCTGGGTTTATCGCCCTGCCCGGCCGCTTTCAATATTGCCTGTTTCTTTTCCAGGTCCATCGGCAGATCGCCCAGCACCTCTTCGGTGTGTTCACCCAGCGCCGGTGCATGCCGGTAGAGATTCAGTGGCGTTCCCGAATACCGGCCCAGCGGCGCTGTCGTATGCACCACGCCTTCGCTGGGGTGATCGGTCTGAACAAGGTGTCCGACCGCCTTCAGGTGCGGGTCATCGGGCAGATCTTCGACGGCGTACAGTGGCGCGCAGGGAATATCATTTTCATCGAACAGCGCCAGCCAGTCGGCGGTCGTACGCGTCCTGAGCGTCGCGTCCACAAAGCGGTAGACCTCGCCTATATTGTCGGCGCGCTGCGAATGCGTGGCGAATATAGAATCGGTCATCAACTCTGCGCGACCAATGGCCGTCAGGAACTGGCGCCAGTGCCGGTCGTTGTAGATCAGCGCACTGACATAGCCATCCTGCGTCTGATAAGGCTTGCGGTGTTCGGCCAGCAGACGCGAATAACCCATGGTCTCGGCAGGCGCGTCAGCGTCGAACGTTCGGCCCCCCAGATGATCGCCCAGAATCATATGCGCCATGCCTTCAAACATGGGAATTTCGATTGACTGCCCCTCTCCGGTTGCCCGGCTGTGTATGACGCCTGCCAGGCACGCAAGGGCGGCATGCAGCCCGATCGTGCGATCGGCCAGCGTCAGCGGCGCGTAACGCGGTTCATGACCGCTATTGCGCTCGTAAAGACGGGCCACACCGGTCATACCCTGGATCAGGTCATCATAGGCAGGCTTGCCGGCGTAGGGGCCGTCATTTCCGAAACCATACGCGCCCACATAAACGATTTTCGGATTCACGGCCCTCACGGCTTCGTAGGACAGGCCCAGGCGCGCCATCGACTGCGGCCGCACGTTATACAACAGCACATCCACGTCGCGCACCAGATGCAGGCAGGCCTCGCGCCCCTCTTCGGTTTTGAGGTCCAGCACCACGGACCGTTTATTGCGGTTCAGATGCAGGTAAATAGCGCCCATGCCTGGATTACGCATGGGCCCTACCTGGCGTAGCGTGTCGCCCGCAGGCGACTCCACCTTGATCACATCCGCCCCCAGGTCTGCCATCATCTGGGTCGCAAAGGGCCCCAGAATGATGGAGGTCAGGTCCAGCACCCGTACACCGGCCAGAGGTCCGCTTCGATCTGTCCCGATGTTGCCCGCCCTGCTTTGATTGTTGTGCATCATTATTATTGAACCTCTATCCCCGCATCTTTGATCAGCTTGCCCCATAACTTGTATTGCTCCTGAACGAACGAAGCAAATTCCTGCTGGGTACCGCTGAAGGCATCAAACCCCAGGCGCGCGAGCTCAGCCTTGACCTTGTCATCACTCACGATGTCGTTAATGGTTTTGTTCAGCGCAGTCACAGCCTCTTCGCTCATATCCGCCGGACCCAGGAAGCCGTTCCAGGAATTAATGTCGAAATTATCGATACCCGCCGCTTCCATGGAAGGCAGATCGGGCAGCAATACGCTGGGCTTGGCGGTCGACACCGCCAGTGCCTTGATTTTTTTTGACTGCACAAAAGGCATGCCCGAGGTCAGGTCGGTGAACATATAGTCAACCTGGCCGCCGATCAGGTCCGTCAACGCCTGGGGCGTGCCCTTATAAGGTACGTGCAGGGTTTCGATGCCCGCAGCGTGAGACAGGGTCGCGCCGGCCACAATACCGGTGCTGTTGCCGGAGGCATAGGTCAATTTTCCCGGGCTGGCCTTGGCCTGTTTGACCAGTTCCTGCACCGAATTGAACGGCTGCTTCATATTGGCAACCAGAATGAACGGCAAATTCCCTCCGCGCGCAATGGGCGTAAAGTCCTTCAGCACATCATAGGGCACGCTTTTCTGCAACCAGGGTGCCGCCGACAGTGGCGTATTGGTGGAAATCAGAATGGTGTAACCATCGGGTTTGGAGCGCGCAACCTGCTGCGCGGCGATCGTGCCGTTGCCGCCGGGCTTGTTCTCTACAATCACCTGCTGGCCCAGGCGACTGGTTATTTCGCGGGCAAAAATGCGTCCGACCGAATCGGTGCCGGATCCGGCAGGAAACGGCACGACCATGGTAATGGGTTTGTCGGGCCAGGCCGCCGCCGTTCCGGCAACAGCCAGGGCGACCGCCCCCAGCAGACAACGAAAGGTTTTGATATTCATAATGTCTCCGGTTTATGGGTAGTTGTTTCTAGGAGCGCCAACGCCTGCCCTGCCTGGCAGACTGACGCAGGATGACACATTGACAGAGGGGATCGGACGATCAGTCGCGAATCACCCTGGCAGGATTTTCTTCGTAAGGGGGTGAGTAAATGACCAGCAGGCGTGCGGGCTCGACGCTGGTGACCGTCAGTATATGCTTTTTATCGGCTGGAAAAAAACAGCAGTCGCCTGCCTGCAGGCTGCCTTTTTCGCCGTCCATTTCAACATCGGCCGTGCCCGACAGCAGATACACCACCTGCTCGATGCCCGGGTGGGCATGGGGCAAGGCACCCTGGTTCTGCTCGATTGTTCCGACCAGTACCTCCAGGTGGCGTGCGCCGACCGTATCGGGGCCGATCAGACGCCGGTTGACCGTGCCATGATGGTTGGCAGGACTATAGCCCGGCACATCTGCCTCCCGGACGATCCAGGAACAGGCCTGTGCCTTCTTGCCGGGGTTCTGGGTCTTTTCACTGGTTGATGCTGCCTGGCTGTTTGTCATGAATGGGGTCCTGTTGAGTCGGGACGCGCGGTCCGCAATAATTTCCTAAATGTGAATTTATTTTCTCATACATGAAATTTAAAAGCTGCTAGGGATATCACTAAGGGGGGCGGTTTGCCCGACCCTGCCCATTTTGTTACAATGGGCAGGATTAGAAAAAATCATCGTTTCAATTGTGTACACCTTTCGCACATTCTGCGAAAGTGCTTTACCTGTCAATCGGGCGCCTTGCCGCCCATCTGTTTTGTTTGTATCGACGGCGCTACGTCGTTTTCCGCATACTCTTTGGCATACACAGTTATTTTTATAACCCTGTAAGACTTAAGGAGGCTACGGCCATGTTTTTAAAACACAAAATTCTCTGCTCGACGCTGCTCGCCGCGCTTGGCATGGGCATCTCGAGTGCCGCCCTGGCTGCCGACGCCCAATGTGAAGTCGATCGCACCGTCAATTTCGGCGGCATGAACTGGGAATCCAATCTGGTACTGGTGGACGTGCAGCGCACGATTCTTGAAAAAGGCTACGGCTGCAAGACCGAAACCCTGCCTACCGAGACCTTGCCCGCTCTGGCGGCGCTGGAACGCGGCGATCTGGACATCAATACCGAAATCTGGCTCAATAGCGTAGGCGATCCCTGGGCCAAAGCGGAAAAAACCGGCAAAGTGAAAAAAGTGGCCGATCTGTACGTTGGTGGTGAAGCCTGGTTCATTCCGAAATACGTCGCCGAAAAATTCCCCGACCTGAAATCTGCTGCCGACCTTCCCAAATACAAAGAAGAATTTGCCGATCCCGAAGATCCGAGCAAGGGACGTTTCTATGGCTGCCCGGCCGGCTGGGGCTGCGAAGTTGTCAGCAGCAACCTGTACAAGGCCCTGAAACTGGACAAAGACTTCACCCTGTACTCGCCAGGCACCGGTGCAGCGCAGAAGGCGGCATTGACCTCGGCATACAAACGCAAGAAAAACATTGTGTTCTACTACTGGTATCCGACACCGCTGGTCGGTTCGCTTGACCTGGTCAAGCTCGAACTGCCCGCCTACGACAAGGAAAAGCAGGAATGCCTGACCAACCCTGATTGTAAAGATCCGCAGCCCAGTGCTTATCCTGACAACCCGGTCTTCACTGCACTGAATACGGAATTTATGAAGCAGGCGCCCAAACTGACCGAATTTTTCTCCAAGGTGTCCGTACCGCTGCCCGTCATGGACAAAACGCTGGCCCATATGGAAGAGACCGGCGATGATTCACGCGCCGTCGCAGACTGGTTCCTGAAAAACGAAGGCGCAACCTGGGAAAAATGGGTTTCTCCCGAGATTGCAGCCAAAGTAAAGGAATCGCTCTAATCGCCGCTGCTCGCACGACAGCGCCCGTTCGACGGACGGGCCGAGGCCAATTCATACCGGTCAGTTCACTTTTAGCCATAAGAGGCACCCTGCCATGATAAAGACTAAAGTTCTATCTGCTGTATTCATTGCTTCGGCCTCTCTCGGTCTGGCTCGCGCTGCCGTTGCCGCCGATGCCCCCACCTGCGAAGTCGAAGAAACCGTCAAATTCGGCGGCATGAACTGGGAATCCAACCTGATCCTTGCGGACGTCGAGCGCTATATCCTTGAAAAAGGCTATGGCTGCAAGACCGAGATGGTACCCACCGAAACGCTCACCGCCCTGGCGGCCCTGGAGCGCGACGATTTGCAGGTCAACACGGAAATCTGGCTCAACAGCATCAGTGACGCCTGGGCGCAAGCCGAAAAATCAGGCAAAGTCAAGCGGGTTGGCGAGCTGTATACTGGAAAAGAAGGATGGTATATTCCCAAATATACCGCCGAGAAATTTCCCGATCTGAAATCGGCGGCCGACCTGGCCCGACACAAGGATGATTTTGCCGATCCGGAGAACCCGGATAAAGGCCGCATCTATGGATGCCCGGCGGGCTGGAACTGCCAGCTGGTGGCAACCAATCTGGCCAAAGGCCTGAAACTGGACAAGGATTTCGAGGTGTATGCGCCCGGTACCGGTGCGGCCCAGAAAGCCAGTCTGATGTCCTCTTACAAACGCAAGAAGGACATCGTTTTTTATTACTGGGAGCCGACACCGCTGATCAGCACGCTGGAGCTGGTCCGGCTGCAGATGCCCCCCTATGACAAGGAAAAGCAACTGTGCCTGACGCGCGAAGATTGCGCTGATCCGCAAGCCGTTGATTATCCCGATAATCCGGTGTTTACTGCACTCAATACCCGGTTTACGCAGGACGCCCCGACATTGACGCAGTTTTTCAGCAAGGTCACCGTTCCTTTCGAAGTCGTTAACAAAACCCTGGCCCATATGGAAGAGTCCGGCGACGACACCAGCGACGTCGCACAGTGGTTTCTGAAAAACCAGCAGGACGTCTGGTCCAAATGGGTCCCCACCGAGGTGGCCGACCGTGTCAAAGCCTCACTCTGACCTGCGCGCCTGTCCTGACCGGCCCGAGCCTGTGATCGCGCCCTTGTGGCGTGTTCAGGCCCTGCGGCCATGGCGCGGACCGTTCTTTCTCCATTTTTTGATGAATAAATACAATCATGTTTCCTGAAATTATTTCTGCGCGCGATGTGCGCAAAAGCATTGACGGGTTCGTGGACCATCTGGTCACGAATTACGCCGATGCCCTCAATGCAATGTCGGAGCCCTTCCTGCATCTGCTGGTCTGGATCGAAAAAATTCTGCGCGGCGCCCCCTGGTGGAGCGTGCTCATTGTCGTCGTCCTGATCGCGTTCGCAGCCAGCCGCCGCATTGTCTTCTCCCTGATGATGGGCGTTCTGCTGGCTCTGCTGGGCGTACTCGGACTCTGGGACGCCGGCATGCAGACCCTCTCGCTGATGATTATGGCCACCGCCATATCCATCATTATCGGCATCCCCCTAGGCGTCCTCACCGCCAAATCCAATCCGGTGCGGTCAGTCATGCTGCCCATTCTGGATGTGATGCAGACGCTACCCAGCTTTGTCTATCTTATTCCGGTCGTCATGCTGTTCGGCCTGGGGAAAATCCCGGCTATTATTGCCACCGTGATTTACGCCGTGCCGCCGCTGATCCGCCTGACTGACCTGGGTATCCGCCTGGTTGACCGGGAAGTGCTCGAAGCCTCGCGCGCCTTCGGCGCCTCCTCTTCGCAGCAGCTATTCGGCGTGCAATTGCCCCTGGCGTTGCCCAATATCATGGCGGGCATCAACCAGACCACGATGATGGCGCTGTCGATGGTGGTCATCGCTTCCATGATCGGCGCGCGTGGCCTGGGCTACGAAGTGCTGCTGGGAATCAATCGCCTGGAAGTCGGTCGCGGCCTGCTGGCCGGGTTGGGAATTGTCATCCTTGCGGTGCTGTTTGACCGCATCACCCAATCCTATGGAAAACGAAAAAATACAGGCGGTGCACGATGAGTAAAATAGAAGTCAAAAATATCTACAAAATTTTCGGCAAAGAGCCGAACAAATGGATCGATGCCGTCAGACAGGGCATCTCCAAAGAAGAACTGCTGGCCAAAAGCGGCCATACCCTGGGCCTCAAGGACATCAGCCTGAGTATCGAGGAAGGCAGTATTTATGTCATCATGGGCCTGTCGGGCTCCGGCAAATCCACCCTGATCCGCCACTTCAACCGGCTGATCGAGCCCACCGCCGGCCATATTCTGGTCGATGGTACCGATGTGGTGACCCTGGGTCGCAAGGAACTTGAAAAATTTCGCCAGAACACCATGAGCATGGTCTTTCAGCGGTTTGGCCTGCTGCCTCATAAAACGGTCCTGGACAATGCAGCCTACGGGCTGTCCATCCAGGGCATCAGCAAAGCCGCCGCACACGAAAAAGGCCGTTACTGGCTTGACCAGGTGGGACTGGGCGGTTTTGAGAACCAGTATCCGCATCAATTGTCGGGCGGAATGCAACAGCGCGTAGGCCTGGCGCGCGCACTGGCTACCGATGCCGACATTCTGCTGATGGACGAAGCCTTCTCGGCCCTGGATCCGCTGATCCGCCGCGAAATGCAAAACCAGTTGCTCGAATTGCAGGCGCGCCTGAACAAAACCATCGTCTTCATTACGCACGACCTGGATGAAGCGCTGCGTCTGGGCAACCGCATTGCCATTCTCAAGGACGGCGAACTGATCCAGGAAGGAACGCCCGAAGATATTCTGCTGTCACCGGGCAACGAGTATGTTGCCGCCTTCCTGCAGGATGTAAACCGCGGCAAGGCGCTCAACGCCGCCCATGCCGTCAACGCGCCGCGCCTGACCCTGACCATGCGTGCCCGCCCTGCTCATGCCATCGAACGCATGAAACAGTACGATTACAAATTCGCCCCCGTGCTTGACGGCAAGGCCTTTGCCGGTCTGCTGCGCCTGTCGGCCGCCGAAAACGCCGTGCGGGCCGGCCTGCGGGACATTTCCTCCAAAGTCGAAGGAGCTGTCACGGTCTCGGCCGACACCAACCTGGATGAAGTGCTCACGCATATGCTTCAGTCGACCGAACCCGTCGTGGTCACGGACGAAAACGATGAATTCCTGGGGGTCATGTCACGCGCCAAGGTAGTGGAACTGGTCAGCCCCGCGATTGAAAACGGCAATGGCGACAATAACGACAATGCGCAAAGCGCTTCTGATGCTGGCGCAAAGACAGAGACAACTGCAGAGAAAACGCATCCGGTGGCTGCTGACCGCGATGCTGCTCCTGCTGTCGACCCGGCTGCCGCCCGCGCCGTTTCTGGCACATCCACGCAAGAGGCAGCGACGGAGGCCGAGCCGGAGCCGCCCGAGGGATCGATTGAGCTGGACGAGTCGCTGAAAAACAAACGGGAAAAAGAACCCGGACTGCGTCACTGATTCACGCCCCTGCGCCCATCCCGGCGCCTCATCGGGCCACCGCAACACGCTGCGCCCGATGATGACTAAAGCCAACACAACCGCCCGATACACGTAATGCGTTCGGGCGGTTTTCTTTCACGGTCGGGCCGAAGATGCGTCCGCCCGGCACCACCCATTACCCCAGCGAACGCCCCCAGACAAGCTGCCAGGCGATGACCCACATGGTCACACCGACAATCAGATCCAGAATCTTCCAGGCAATCGGCTTTTTGAACAGTGGCAACAACAGGCGCGCGCCATACCCCAGGGAAAAGAAGAATACCAGCGAGGCTGTAATGCCGCCTGCGGCAAACAACCATTGCTGGCCCGGAAAGCGCGTAGACACCGACCCGATCAACAGCAGCGTATCAAGATATACATGGGGGTTGAGCCAGGTGAGCGCCAGACATACCAGCAGCGTGCGTTTGAGCGACGGTGCCTCGATCCGGCTGTCCTGCATGGCTTCGGTTTTGGTCAACGCCGCATGAAAATGCAGCAGGCCATAGACAAAAAGAAACAGTGCTCCCGCATACTTGATGAACGGAACCACATGGGCCGCGTGCCGCACCACCACCGAAAAGCCCAGCACGCCGGTCAGGATCAGGGCGGCATCGGACAGACTGCACACCAGACAGATCCAGAAGACGTGGCTTTTGCGCAACCCCTGTTTCAGTACAAACGCATTTTGCGAACCAATCGCAAGAATCAGGGAACCGCTTAGAAACAGACCGGAAAGATACGCATTCATACAACGATGATTCAATTGGAAAGCGACCGCCATTGTGTTAAAAAGGAAACAGTCGCAAGAATGACAAACGGGTGACAGATAAGATACCGGCTCATGTCATACATGCGTCACAACCGGTTGTTGTAATAATAGGCATTCCTGACCTGTACTTACGGCCTGACATTATTTTGTCTGAACATCCTACTACTCACTACCGCACGATCTGGATTTCCGATGTGCACCTGGGCACCAAAGGCTGCCAGGCCACTGCACTGCTGGATTTCCTCAAGCATACGGAATCGGATACCCTTTATCTGGTGGGTGACATTATCGATGGATGGCAACTCAAAGGCAAGTGGTTCTGGCCCCAATCGCACAACGACGTCATCCAGAAGCTGCTGCGCAAATGCCGCCAGGGCACCCGGGTAATCTACGTTCCCGGCAACCACGACTCATTCGCCCGGCACTATGTCGAACAGAATTTCGGCGGAATCGAAGTCGTCGAAGAAACCGAGCATGTCACTGCCGACGGTCGGCGCTTGTGGATTCTGCATGGCGACCGCTTCGATGGCGTAGTGCAATTCGCGCCCTGGCTGGCCTATGTCGGCGACCATCTTTACACCGTCGCACTCACCTTCAATATGTGGCTGAACAACGCACGGGCGCGCATGGGCCTGGGTTACTGGTCACTCTCGCAATATCTGAAGCAAAAAGTCAAAAATGCCGTCAGCTACATTTCGGCGTTCGAAGATGCCGTCATGCAGGAAGCGCGCAAGAATAATTATGATGGCGTGGTTTGCGGCCATATCCACAAGGCGGAAATCCGCGAAGTCGATGGCATTCTGTACTGCAACGACGGCGACTGGGTCGAAAGCATGACTGCGCTGGTCGAGCATGAAGACGGCTCGCTGCATATTGTGACCTGGACACCGCCCACCGTGGTACGGGAGAAAAAAACACGGCGCAGCCGGCTGCGTGGTGCTGTGGTGATGCCCCAGCAGGCAGAGGACCCCATTGCGGAACCCGTCGCCCGTGTGGCCCGGGAACAGGAAGCGGACCCGCCTGCCCCCACTGAAGAAACCGGCAAAGAAGAGGACGCGCGCAGCGTGATCCAGGCCTGAGAAACAGCGGAAACGACAGACAGGGCACACAAACACCCCGAGGCAGAGCGTCAGGGCCGAGACGTCCTTCGACTTACGGCCGCAGCTTGTACCCCGTACGGAACATCCAGGACACCACCAGCGCACACAACAGCAGAATGAACAGAATGGTAAACAGGCTCACATAATGGTTCACGTCAGCCACACCGTAAAAACTCCAGCGGAAACCGCTGATCAGATAGACTACCGGATTGAACAGCGCCACTTTTGACCAGATGCCGGGCAGCATATGAATGGAATAAAACGCACCACCCAAAAACGTGAGCGGCGTAATCACCATCAGCGGAATGATCTGCAGCTTCTCGAAGCCATCGGCCCACAAGCCGATGATAAACCCGAACATGCTGAATGTGATGGCTGTGAGCACCAGAAACAGTACCATCCAGAACGGATGCTGAATGTCGTATGCCACAAAGAAGCGGGCCGTAATCAGAATCAACACCGACAGAATCAGTGTTTTGGTGGCCGCCGCCCCCACATAACCCAGAATCACTTCAAAATACGACACCGGCGCCGACATGATTTCATAAATCGTGCCTGACCACTTGGGCATATAAATGCCGAACGACGCATTCGATACACTCTGCCCCAACAGGGCCATCATCAACAGCCCGGGCACGATAAACGCGCCGTAGGACACGCCGTCGATCTCACCCATACGGGAACCGATGGCCGCACCGAACACGATGAAATACAGCGCCGTGGACAGTACCGGGGACGCGATGCTTTGCATGAGTGTGCGAAACGCCCGCGCCATCTCAAACTTATAAATTGCTTTTACGCCATACAGATTCATGAGTCTTTCCTTACCAGGCTCACGAAAATATCTTCCAGCGAGCTTTCTCTCGATTGCAGATCTTTGAGCTCGATCCCGACCTCGCCCAGTTGCCGCAGCATCTCGGACAGGCTCGCTCCCGTATTTTCTTCCGATTCCTTGTTATAGGTATACACCAGCGTCTGGCCGTCCGCCGACAGCGTCAGTGGGTAGGCAGACATGGCAGGCGGCAGCGTATCCAGCGGGCGGGGCAATTGCAAATGCAATTCCTTCTTGCCCAGCTGGCCCATCAGTTGCTGTTTGTCCTGTACCAGAATAATCTCGCCGTTATTGATCACCGCAATTCGGTCCGCCATGTCTTCGGCTTCCTCGATATAGTGCGTGGTCAGGATCACGGTGACCCCCTGCTCGCGCAGCTGGCGCACCAGGTTCCACATATCGTGACGCAACTCGACGTCTACGCCGGCGGTGGGCTCATCCAGAAACAGAATCGAGGGTTCATGCGACAGCGCCTTGGCAATCAGGACCCGACGCTTCATGCCGCCGGACAGACTCAGGATTTTGTTGTCCTTCTTGTTCCATAAAGACAGGGCCTTAAGCACGCGCTCGATATGAGCCGGATCGGCTGGCTTGCCGAACAGGCCACGGCTGAACGACACCGTATCCCAGACCGTCTCAAAAGAGTCAGTAAACAGTTCCTGGGGCACCAGGCCGATTTTCGGGCGAACGCGACGGTAGTCGCGGCGCACATCGTCGCCATCCACCAGAATGGTGCCCTCCGAGGCATTGACCAGGCCGGTCACGATGCCAATCAGCGTTGTTTTGCCCGCCCCATTGGGGCCCAGCAAGGCCAGAATTTCGCCCCGGCGGATATCCAGATCGACGCCTTTCAGGGCAGTAAAACCGCTTTTGTAGGTTTTACCCACCCCCTTGATGGAAACGACGATATCGCCCCCATCACCGTAGTTGTGAGAGTTATTCACGCAAATTGCCTATTTGATAGATGCAGAATTGACGGGTGAAGCAGCACAGTATAAAGAATTCCAGACAGGAAAAGAAAGAGAACAGCGCGCAAACCAGACCAAAAATACTGACGAATGAAATAATTAGCTATTTTAATTTCCCAATCCGATACACTTGTCTTAATCCACATTACTTGAATGGACATAAAAAATGGTCGAGATTGCGGGTAGCAAAGGTTATGCAGAGAAGGCACAACAGTTCGCCGACGACTACGAAAGTGTCACCTTCGAAAAAGTACATAACCCGGTGCGCGGGTTTTACCCAGGTGCGCCGGCCAACGTGCTGGATATCGGGGCGGGCACGGGGCGCGACGCAGCGGCGCTGGCAAGGCTGGGCTATCGCGTCGACGCCGTCGAACCCACCTCTGCCATGAGAAAACAGGCGGACCTGCGTCACGCCGACGCTCAAATCAACTGGATCGCCGACAGCCTGCCGGATCTGTCAACCGTGCGTGCCAGCGGCAAACACTATGATCTGCTCCTGCTGACTGCCGTGTGGATGCATCTGCTGGCCGAAGAGCGCATGCCGGCCATGCAGCATTGCGTCGGTCTGCTTGCACGCAACGGCATTATGTCCATGTCACTGCGTCACGGCCCGGTCCCGGCCGAACGCCATATGTTCGACATCCCCGACGAAGAAACCATCGGCATGGCCCAGGAATGCGGCTTGCAATTGCTGTACCACAAAGTTTATAAAAACGACACACTCGGCCGCCAGGATATCTTCTGGAGCTACGCCGTCTTCAGGAAATAAAGTCGGCAGGACGCCAGCACACCGTGCCGGTGTTGTCCGGCCGCAAGCGGCGTCCGTCATGCTCGCGTTCGCGGATATATGTCCAGGCAGTTTGGGCACCTGCTACGGTGCGCACTGTGGTCAGCACACGTGCGTACAGGTCGGATTCTTCAGCATGAAACTCTTCCAGCAGGTCGATCAGGGGGATATCGCGTTCAGGTCGCTCAAACAGCATCAGTTCGCCTTCAATCAGGTCCCAGTCGCCCGCCGGTTTGTCCAGCGAGCCGGGTTCGCATACCTGCAGCGCATCAAGAGCCGGCTCGCGCGTGCCTCGCGCCAGGATGGCCGCCGGGCTAATTTCCACCATGGGATAGCCCTCATCGCGATCCAGATGGTAAATCCGGCCCCACAGCCAGGCTTTTTGCATGTGCGCCGCCATCGAACAATGGCGTTCATAATTGCAACAACCGGTTTTTAACGTGCCATAGACAAATAACCGCAACGCGCGAGAGTCAGCGCCCGACATAGCAACACCCCTTCTACCCCCAATAGCCGATACCGCGCGCCATCATGGCCGCGGCCAGCACAATAAAGACAATACAGACCAGTTCGTAATGAATCAGCTTGCGAATCCGCTTGATCACTGCGGGATCCAGCACAGGCTCGCGCCCCCGGTTCAGACTCTTGCGCCAGGACAGGAAAGTCATAGTGGGGTAAATGGAAAGAATGCCGACGGCGGCAAACAGCACCAATTTGGCAATGAAGGGAATGCTGTGAAAATAATAGGCCGTACCCTTCTCAAAGAAAATCACGCGCAAAAAACCCACCACCAGCAGCAACATGGCCGATGCGCCGTAAATGGCGTCGGCTCGCAAAATCCGGCGCGCGCGCTCGATACTGATTCGGTCCTTGACCAGCACCAGTTCGATTGCCAGGGCGGCGACCAGTGCGAAGGCCAGTACATGATGCAAGAATGCAAAGAGAGTGGTCATGGTCGATATCCTTATCGATGAATGCAGGCATATTACAGGCGCCGTTTCGGGCTTATCGCTGCGCCTGCCGGAGGGCACTGGCGCGATTACCGGATAGTAACCTGTCAATCCACGTACTACCCGGCAACGAGTGCCATTAATGTAATAGATAAACTGACTAAAATTCAACTGTCCAAATGTGTCGAAATTGATCTTACCAGCCGGTACTGACGGTCACGGTCGAGCCTGGGTTCAGCGTACCGAAGCTGCGCGACAGAAAATCAAGCAACAGCGTCATCCGCGCGGTGGCATGCGGCTGTTCTCTGTATACCGCATAAATATCGGCATTGGGTGTGCTGTAATTGGCCAGCACCTGCACCAGACGGCCGCTACGCATATAGCGGGCCACATCCCACTCCGCACGCATCACGACGCCGTGGCCATCCAGCGCCCACTGCACGCCGACGTAACCGTCATTCGTGACCAGGTTGCCGCTGATCGGCACTTTCTCCGTGCTTTTGCCATTGCTCAGAATCCATTCCGAATACGGCAACTCATCCTGTTTGATCACAATACAGTTATGTTTGAGCAAATCCTGCGGCGCCAAGGGTCGCCCCGCTCTGGCCAGATAGGCGCCGGAAGCCACCAGAAGGCGGCGATTTTGCGCAAGCAAACGGGCTTTCACATTCCTCAGTGGCGGTTTGCCGAATTGAATGGATAAATCAAAGGCATTATCGCTGACGGGTGGCGGAAACGGCGTCAGAAACAGCTGGATCGTGATCGCCGGATATTTCCTGATGAATCTCGAAATCAACGGCTGTATATAGCTTCTGCCAAAACCCAATGTGGCATTTACGCGGATCAATCCCTCGGGCTCGGATTTCAATGTGAACATCTGCCGGTCCAGCGCCTCGATCTGCGCCAGGATGCTCCTGGCATGATCCAGATAAACCAGGCCTTCCGCTGTCGGGCTCATGCGACGCGTACTGCGATTCACAAGTGTCATTCCGAGACGTTTTTCCAGCTGGATCAGTCGCTTGCTCGCAGCCGAAGGTGTCACGCCCAGCCGCAAGGCGACGGCCGACAAACTGCCGGCGGAAATCAATGCGTCAAAAAAATACAGATCAGCAGAATGGCGAGGGTCCTTTTTCATTGATTTTCAACTTTTAGGCACAAATCCTGTGAATTTGTTCGCATTTTAGCACTCGCGAATATTTCTAGAATAAGCGCAATCCCTTTTTTCAGGAATAACGATGAAATCGTACAAGATCGCATGTATCCCGGGTGACGGTATCGGCAAGGAAGTCATACCGGCAGGCCAAACGGTGCTGCAGACACTGGCAGACACCCTTGAGCAATTTTCATTTGAATTTTCTGCCTTCGACTGGGGCGGCGACTACTATCGACAGCACGGCGTCATGATGCCCGATGATGGCCTTGAGGCGCTCTACGACAAAGATGCCATTCTCTTCGGTTCCGCCGGCGATCCGCAGATTGCCGATCACATCACGCTATGGGGCCTGCGGCTGAAAATCTGTCAGGGCCTTGACCAATATGCCAACGTGCGCCCGACCCGGATTCTTCCAGGCATTGACGGGCCGCTCAAACGCTGCCGGCCTGAGGATCTGGACTGGGTCATCGTGCGCGAAAACAGTGAAGGCGAATACTCGGGCGTGGGTGGTCGAGTCCATCAGGGCCAGCCACTGGAAGCGGCAACCGATGTCTCCATGATGACCCGTGCAGGCATCGAAAGAATTATGCGGTTTGCGTTTTCGCTGGCTCAATCCCGCCCGCGCAAGCATTTGACTGTCATCACCAAATCCAACGCACAGCGCCACGCCATGGTGATGTGGGACGAAATTGCAGTTGAAATTGCTCGGGAATATCCCGATGTCACCTGGGACAAGGAACTGGTGGACGCGGCCACGGCCAGGATGGTCAACAAACCGGCAACGCTGGACACCATTGTAGCGACCAACCTGCATGCCGACATTCTCAGCGACCTGGCTGCTGCGCTGGCCGGCAGCCTGGGGATTGCGCCGACCGGCAATATCGATCCCGAGCGCCGCTACCCATCAATGTTCGAACCCATTCACGGCTCTGCGTTCGATATTATGGGCAAAGGCCTGGCCAACCCGATAGGCACTTTCTGGTGCGCGGTGATGCTGCTGTCCCACCTGGGCGAAGAGCAGGCGGCGACGGTTCTGATGGAAAGTATAGAAACCGTGACAGCCGACGCCACATTACATACCGGCGATCTGGGGGGCTCGGCCACGACGGCTCAGGTCACGGAAGCGGTATGCGGGCATATTCGCAATCACGGCAAGATACAGAAAGTGGCATAAGCCGTCAGTGGAGGAAGACATGAAATTGACTCAATCACAAAAAAAATCTGCACCAGCCAAATCTGCGCTAACGCCAACATCAAGAACGACATTTGCCTTAGGCCTGCTGGCCGCAGCCACACTATGCTTGATGGCCGCTCCCGCCAGCGCACAAGGCTATCCGGACCAGCCTGTCAAACTGGTCGTTCCCTTTCCTGCCGGTGGAACCACAGATGTCCTGGCGCGGGCACTCGGGCAGAAACTTGCCGAAAAAATCGGTCAGCCGGTCATTATCGAAAACAAACCCGGCGCCGGTGCCACGATTGGCGCGGAGTATGTGGCCAGAGCCAAACCGGATGGCTACACGCTATTGATGGGCGCAGTCCATCACACCATCGCCACCACGTTCTACCGCTCGCTGCGTTATGATTTCCAGAAAGACTTCGCCCCTGTTACCACCGTGGCCATGGTGCCGAACGTGCTGGTTGTCAATAAAAAAATCGGTGTGAAGTCATTCGCCGACCTCATTGAACTGGCCAGGCGCGAACCGGGCAAACTGAGCTTCGGTTCCAATGGCGTAGGCACTGGACAGCATCTGATAGGAGAGCGCGTACAACTGATGTCAAAGACCAAGCTGCTGCATGTCCCCTACAAGGGAAGCGGCCCGTTGACAACCGACCTGCTCGGCGGACAGGTCGATATGTCATTTGACACGATCACAACTGTGTTGCCCTACATCAACGACAATAAACTGACCGCGCTTGCCGTCACCACTGCAACGCGCTCTGCCGCGCTGCCCAATGTACCTACCCTGGACGAAGCAGGCCTGAAAGGCTTTGATGCGGGAACCTGGTTCGGCATTCTTGCCCCGCAAAATACACCAGAGCAGACGGTAACGTATTTGAACAACAATCTGGTTCAAATTATTCAGTCAGACGTGTTCAAAACGGAGATGAGCAAGATCGGCGCAGAGGTCATCGGCGACAGTCCTGAACAGATGAAAGCGCGAATCGCCGACGATACCAGCCGCTATGCGGAGCTGGTCAACAGCCTGAACCTCAAGGCCAATTAGGCAGGTGACGAGCCGGCCTGGCTGGCCGGTTTGTTAGCCTGGGTCACCCTGGACAGTGACAACGAGGGTGCGTGGTCCCCCGTGATTGCGGTGCTCACAGAGATAAATCCCCTGCCACGTCCCCGTATTCAGCGTGCCCTGGGTGATCGGCACCGTCAGGCAGCATCCCAGGATGCTGCTTTTGAAATGCGCCGGAAGGTCATCGCTTCCTTCATAAGTATGCGTGTAATACGGCTCATCTTCTGGTACTAGTTTGTTGAAGTAGTTTTCAAAATCCGCTCGCACAGACGGGTCTGCGTTTTCATTGATCGTGAGCGCAGCCGATGTGTGCTTGAGAAACACATTCATGATACCGGCCCGCAATCCGGATATCTCCGGCATCTGCCGCACAATCTCTTCCGTTATCAAATGAAACCCTCTTGGACGGGCTTTCAATTCAAATTCTTTTTGAATCCACATCGGCTGGCCGGCTCCCACGCTAATAGCAATATCAATAGCCATTGTACTGCGCGAGTACGGCCGAACCAAACCCTAAGCACCGCTTTGGGACACGGTCAGTTTATTTCAGCTTGAAATCCATGGCTTTCAGCAATGTTTTCCACTCTGTCTGCTCTTTTTCCAGATAGGCTTTGGCGTCGTCGGCCGAGCCTCCAACCACCGTATTGCCATCGCTCTCCATCCGCTTGACGAATTCAGGATCCTTGCTCACCGTCATGAATGCCTTGCTCAGGCGATCGACCGCTTCCTCAGGCATACCTGCCGGCCCGACAATCATCTTCCAGTCCACCGCGTTGAATCCATCGTAGCCCTGTTCGGCGACCGTAGGCACATCGGGCATGGCGGCGATCCGCTTGCTTGAGGTCACTGCCAGTGCGCGCAGATCCTTGTCTTCGATAAGATTGATGACCGATACCGGTGTCGCGAACATGTAATCAGTCTGCCCGCCGATCAGTTCCGTGAGTGCTGGCGAGGCGCCCTTGTAGGGAACGTTCAGCACCTTGATCCCTGCTTTATAAGACAGCATTTCACCTGCCAGATGACCCACCGTACCCAGCGTAGCCAGCGCCTGCTTGAGCTGACCGGGTTTTGCCTTGGCCGCTTCAATCACATCGGCCAGCGATTTGTACGGTGAATCTGCCTTGACGACCAGTACGGTAGGCAACTCCGCCACCACTGCGACGGGGGTGAAGTCCTTGCTCGCATCAAACTGCATATCGCTCATGATGACAGGATTGATCGCCAGATTTGATGTCTGCCCCATACCCAGCGTCAAACCATCCGGCTTGGCGCGGGCCACCTGAGTCATGCCGATATTGCCGCCGGCGCCGGGTTTGTTTTCAATCACAAAATGAATGTCCTTATCCACCTGACTGATTTTCTCGGCAATAATCCGGGTAATACTGTCCGTCCCGCCACCCGGCGTGTATGGCACCACCATGCGCACGGGCCTTTGCGGCCAGTCCTGGGCGGCATGCGCCATGCCTGTCGTCACAGCTGCGGCCAGCAACATGCTGCCCGTCAGCCCTGTCATAAGCGTTTTTCTGAACATCGTCGTCTCCATTAATTTATAAGTTTGTTAAAAACGGGTCTTATGCCTCGGCCAACGATGCAACAAGCACCGTACCCGTAGCCGAATCGGTAATCAGCAAGCGCTCACAACTGTGGTCGCCGAAACAGAGATTGGTGACGGTGTTGCCAGCGGTCGAACGCACGATCCGGCTGCACTCTCCATTGGACTCGAACACGAAAACACATCCCAGCGAAGCGTGCGCGACATACAATCGGCCACCTCGGTCCAGCGCAATACCGTCGGGGCCACTGGTGCCAAATAACGCGCAAAAGCGCCCGACTTTCGATACCGAACCATCCGGCAGTAACGGCGCGCGCCATACGGCGTTATCCCGGGTTGCGGCCACGAACAGTACCGATTTGCGTTCGTCCACTACCAGCCCGTTGGGACTCGGTACGTTATCCATCAGGCAATCAAGCCTGCCCGTTTTGAAGTCAAAGCGATAAACAGCGCCCGTTGGATCGTGAAGCCCGGTCTGGCCCTGATCGGTGAAATACACCTGCGATTCATCACGGGTGACATATAAATCGTTCAACCCCTTGAATGACTGGGCGTTGCGACGCGCCAGTAGCGGCTCGACCGTTTTTGCGACGGGATCACATTTCAAAAGGCCGCGCCGGTAATCGGCAATCAGCAGTGAACCGTCTTTCAGCACTTTCAGACCGTTGGGTTCACCGTCGTATTGCACCACCAGCTTCCACTCCTTGCGGGCCGAGATACAAAAGATGCGCCCATAGGGAATATCGGTCACATAAAGATTTCCCTGTGCATCCATTGCCGGGCCTTCGATAAAGGAATGCAGCTGTTCGCCGCCCTTATTTGCCCTGGCCCACTCAGAATCAACATTGCGGCAACGGAATTCATCAGGCATGGTGCTCCATACCTGGGTATCGCTGCGCTGGGGTTCCTTATTCAGATAAAACATGGCCTGCACTCACTGCTTTTCCAGACCGGCGCGCGCGGCAATGCGCCCCCAACTGTCTATTTCATTTGCAATTTGCCGGGAGAATTCCCCTGGGCTGCTGCCCACCGTCTGCGCTCCCAGCTTTTCAAAGGAAGCCTGTATTGATTTGTCGGCCACGGAATTTTTCACCAGTTGGTTGAGCTTGCTGATGATATCGGCAGGCGTGCCTGCACGAGCGACCAGGCCAAACCAGTTCTGCACCGTGTAATCAGGCAAGCCAGCTTCGGCAAACGTGGGCACCTTAGGCAATTGAGGAAGACGCTGCGGGCTGCTGATCGCCAGCGCCTTGACCTTGCCGCTGGTAATTTGCGGAATGGCGGTCGGCGTTGCGCTGATTTCCACATCCACCGTGCCACCGACCAGGGCCAGCAATGCTTCTCCGGCACCCTTATATGGAACATGCAGTAATTTGATATCAGCCTGATGCTGGAACACTTCGCCAGCGAGATGCGTGGAGCTGCCCTTGCCGCCTGAACCAAAGGTGAGCGATTCTGGTTTCTCTTTGGCTGCCTTGACCAGATCGGCGACCGAATTGAAGGGGGAATTGGCCGGCACAATCAGTATGACGGGCGTAGAGGCCACATTTGCGATAGGTGCAATATCTTTGACAGGATCCCAGCTCAATTTTTTAAACACGGCCGGCAGCATGGCATACGTCGTATCATTCATTAGAAGCGAATAGCCATCCGGCTTGCTGCGCATGACGGCCGAGGTCGCAATTGTTCCGCTGGCGCCCGGTTTGTTCTCGACCACAAATGATTGCTTTGATATCTCCGACATCTGTTTGGCCAGCATGCGGGCAACATAATCGGTAGTGCCACCAGGAGAATACGGAACAGTAATTGTCACCGCGCGCGCGGGATACGTTTCCTGGGCTACGGCGGCAGTATTGACTGAAAGCTGGGCAAACAGACCTGCCATACAAACGAATGCTAATTTTTTCATGAAGCGCTCCTTATTCACTGGCAATGATGTTGTTTGCCAGCAATGTCTCGATTTGTGCATCACTCAGACCTGCGTCCTTCAGAATGCTCAGGGTATGTTCCCCCAGCCTTGGCGGATCCAGGCGGACCCCCAGGCGCTCGCCATTCATACAAATGGGCAGTAGCGGCACATTGGTTTTCCGGCCATCCGTCATATGCATGGGAGCAAGGCCACCTGTTTTTAGAAGGTGCTCGTCCTGCAACAATTCTTCGGGACGGGAAATAGGGGCAAAAGGCAGCCCATGTGTTTCGAACGTGTCCGCCAGCTCTTTTTTCGAATAGGTGGACAGGCGTTCCTGCAGCAAAGGCAACAGCCATGAGCGGGCCTGCACACGCTGATTATTCGTTGTCAGTTCGGGGTTGCCGGCCAGGTCGGTCAATCCGAATGCGTCACAGAATATGCGCCATTGCGTATCACTGACCACGGCCAGGAAAATCTGCTCGCCGTCTTTCACATTGAATACGTCATAAATGGCCCAGGCTGAAATCCGGCTGGGCATGGGATCGGGCGCCTTGCCGGTCACCACATATTGCATCATGTGCTGGGCCACCAGAAAGATATTGTTCTCGAACAGGGCACTTTGCACCTGCTGTCCTTTACCGGTCATATCGCGCTGCTTGAGCGCCGCCATCACGCCGATCGCGCCGAACATGCCGCCCATGATGTCATTGACGCTGGTGCCAGCACGAATCGGATCGCCTTTCCTGCCGGTCATGTAGGCCAGGCCGCCCATCATCTGTACGACCTCGTCCAGCGCGGTACGATGCTCATAGGGACCCGGCAGAAAGCCCTTATGGCTTACATATACCAATCCGGGATTGTCCCTGGACAGCGATTCATAATCCAGCCCGAGTTTTTGCATGGTGCCGGGCTTGAAATTTTCGCTCACCACGTCGGCCGAGCGGATCAAGTCCTTCACCAACGCCAATCCGTCTTCTGATTTCAAATCGACCGCGAAGCTCTTTTTGTTGCGATTGAAAGCAGGAAAAAAACCGGCGCCTGAACCCAGCAAATTGCGGGTGTTATCTCCCTTGATGGGTTCAATCTTGATGACATCGGCGCCCAGATCGGCCAATATCAGGCCGCAAGTGGGACCCATCACCATATGCGTAAACTCGATGACCTTCAGTCCTGCGTAGGGCAACATTTTTTCTGTCATATCACACTTGTTGTTCAAAGGTTAAAGGCACACCTGCTTCGGCGACCATGCCATACACGTCTTCCTGCGGCACGCCTGCTTTCAGGGGCTCGCGCGCGTCGATCAGCTTCTGGATATTCACCCCCGTTTCAATGCCCATGGCCTCGAACATAAACACCAGATCCTCGGTGACCACATTGCCGGAGGCACCGGGCGCATACGGACAGCCGCCCAGGCCGCCCAGGGACGAATCAAAGGTGCGCACGCCCACGTCATAGGCAGCAAGGTTGTTGGCCATGCCCAATCCCCGTGTGTTATGCATATGCGCTGCGCCGCACTTGTCGCCCACTTCAGCAAAAACACGTTTGAAAAGCCGTCGTACCTGCGCCGGGTTGGCGTAGCCGGTCGTATCGGACAACCCTGTCTCATCGGCTCCGACAGCAACTAGTTGCGAGGACAGCCTGACCACATCGTCCTCGCTCACCGCGCCCTGTATTGTGCAGCCGAATGCAGTTGAAATACCGGCTTCGATTTTCACGTTGGGCGCCAGCTCATTGCGAAGCGCCACGATTTCGCGCACTTCCTGCACCATCTGTTCCCGCGTTTTACGCACATTCGCCATCGAGTGCGCTTCACTGGCAGAAACGGGGATTGTTAACTTGTGCGCGCCCGCATTCAGTGCGCTCCGGGCACCCCGCAGGTTGGGCACCAGCGCCATGACCGTCAGATCGGAATAACGCAAGGCATAACGCACCACCTCGTCTGCGTCAGCCATTTGCGGCAGCAGTTTTGCCGGCACGAACGAACAGACTTCGATTTCGCGAATACCCGCCTCGTATAACGCATCGATCAGACGAAATTTGTTCTCCGTCGGCATGATGCTTTTGACGCTTTGCAAACCATCGCGCATACCGACCTCACTGATCAGCACCCGCTCGGACTGTATCTGGTTCATGATGTTCCTTTGTTCTATCTTATAGAATATAATTCTGTTAAATAGAATAGTAAAACAAGAATCATCAGCGCGTCAACACGCAATTGGCAAACGATCAGGAACGGAACCGCTATGTCTGCGGTGCCGAAACGCAAAATCGACCTCAAAAGGTCGATTTTTAAAAAAGCAGGGAAACAGAGGGATCAGTTCTGGCTATAACCAAATTTTCTACTCAACATCATCGCCGCATGCAGCACTTCCTCCCTGAATGACGGCTTCAGGCGAGACGAAGGCATCGTCAGCGTCACCGCACCGACAAAGTCATGATGTGCATTGAACACGGCTGCTGACACACCAGCAAGATCGGGCATGCGATCTCCGTCCAGTACCACCACCCCGTCCTTGCGGATCTGATCATAGAGTTTGCCCTTAGCGCCCGTAAACGCCTGCAGCACGCGTGCGCCCGATCCTTTGTCCAGGGGCAGCACATCTCCTTCGCTGGTGCGATAACTGATCGGTAACGGCGAGTTGACGCGATGCAGACAAAGCCGGTTGTTGCCGCTGATAACGTGATACGACGCGCTTTCCTGCGTTTTTTCCACCAGCGCCCGCAATACCGGCAGGATCACATCCGCTTGGGAAAAGGCCGAGCTGTATACGCCATATAACTGCACGACGCCCTCGCCCAGCCCATAACGACCATCATCGGATTTGTGGATCATTCCGGCATGCTCCAGCGAGGCCAGCAGCCGCAGGATGGTGCTTTTATACATGCGGGTCCGCTCCGACAGCTCGACCAGCGACAAATACCCATCGTTTTTGCGAAAGGCTGTCAGCAATGACAAGGCCCGGTCCACCGCGGCCACGCCGCCCGACGACGGGTTCTCGTCGGCGACCGATAATGTTGACGCTTTTCTTGGCACAATCTACCTCTTGGTTCTATCTGAACAGGTTATCAGCAGCCAGAATCTACCCTGGCTTCTGCACTACGAATCACATGACGAGTATGTTGGATATTCTATTTTACCTTTGCACTATCGCCGCACTCTTGCGCAACACGACAAGGATAAAATTTTAGGCACCTGGCCAGAACATCAATAAGAATGAGCATTTCAGTCACGATTGGTCCGGTTTGGTTACTGACGGGTTATCATAGAACGTAGCATCGGCCGATGCCGTGCGCGGTCCGTCCCGGACCCCTTGTTTTGACTATTTATTCAGCGTGAGTTTGTACATGAGTTCCCCACCCTTCACACCGGCGGCCCTGGCCAGTTGCCTTGTTTCCTTATTCGCCTGCGCGGGCAGCGCCAGCGGCCAGCCGGCGGCCTCGGGGGGAACAGAGGCAACCGCCGCGCCCATTTCGGCGACGGCGACCGCATCCGATGCGCCCGTCACTGAACTGGCACCCATTGTGGCCACCAGCACCCGTATGGACCGCCCGGCAAACGAAATCCCAGCATCGGTCACCGTGATTGATGGCGCACAAATCCGCGCGAACGAAATGCAGGCCAATCTGTCAGAAGGCTTACGCGGCATTCCCGGCCTGACTGTGCGCAACCGCGAGAATTATGCACAAGACCTGCAGGTGGGTATCCGTGGCTTTGGCGCCCGTTCGGCGTTTGGCGTGCGCGGCATTCGTCTTTATGTCGATGGCATCCCGGCGACCATGCCTGATGGCCAGGGACAGACCTCGAATATTGATTTATCTTCGATTGCATCGGCCGAAGTCCTGCGCGGCCCATTTTCCACGCTGTATGGCAACTCCTCCGGCGGCGTGCTGCTGACCGAAACCGAGACGGGCGAAGGCCCGCTCAAACTGACTCCGTCCTTTGCAACGGGCAGTAACGGGCAATTGCGCTATGGTATGAAAGCCTCCGGATCACGCGGTGACGGCCCTGGTGCCATTGATTACCTGCTCAGCGCCAATCATTTCCGCACAGACGGCTACCGCGACCACAGCGAGGCAGAGAAAAACCAGGTCAATGCCAAATTGGGCATGCAGATGGGCGATAGCGGCCATCTGAGCCTCTTGTTCAATCACGTGGATGTCTCGGCGCAGGACCCCCAGGGCCTGACCCGTGAAGAATTTGAAAATGATCCACGGGCCTCCTCACCCAATGCCAAGACCTACAACGTACGCAAAACCACCAAGCAGACGCAGGGCGGCCTGGTGTACGAACAGCCGCTATCGGGCAATACCGACCTGCGCGTCATGGGCTATTACGGCGAGCGCGAAACCAAGCAGTTCCTTTCTATCCCCATCGCTCCTCAACGCGCGCCATCGCACGCTGGCGGCGTCATCTGGCTTAAACGCCAGTACGGCGGCACTGATATCAGGCTGACTTCGCGCCTGTCGCTGGCGGATCGCCCGCTGACGCTGGTAGCCGGGGTCGCCTGGGATACCATGCGCGAAGCGCGCAAGGGCTACGAGAATTTCATTGGCGATCAGCTTGGCGTGCAAGGCAATCTGCGGCGCGACGAAATCAATACGGTCTGGAACCTTGACCCGTATGTGCAGGCCTCCTGGCAGTTTGCTGACCGCTGGACCCTGGATGCGGGCTTGCGCTACAGCAATGTGCATTTCAAATCATCGGACCGATATATTACAAATGGCAATGCAGACGACAGCGGCACCGCAAACTACAGCAAACTGCTGCCCGTCATTGCCCTAAATTTCCAGGCCACGCCCGATCTGTCATTCTACGTCACGGCAGGACGCGGCTTTGAGACACCAACCTTCAACGAACTGTCGTACCGCAATGACAATGAACCCGGTCTCAATTTTGGTCTGAAGCCCTCCATCAACACCACGCTGGAGGCGGGTGCCAAGGCCACGATCGGCAACAGCCAACTGACTGCTGCAGTCTTCCGCACCTACACCAAGGACGAAATTGTCAGCGCTGGCGGCTCGGGCGGCCGCACCTCCTACCAGAATGCAGGCCGCACCCTGCGCGATGGCGTCGAACTGTCGTGGGATGCACAGCTTTACCGCAGTCTGCAGGCACATTTGTCTTATACCTATCTGCACGCCCGCTATCGCGACAGTTTCTGCTCGGGTCCCTGCTCCGACAGCAATCCTGAGATCCCAGCCGGCAACGACATCCCCGGTATAGCACGCAATACGGCGACAGCATCTCTCGCCTGGGCGCCCGAACAGGGATGGAACGCAGGCGTCGATGTCGATTATTTGGGCAAAGTGTACGTTAATGACCGCAATAGCGAATCGGCCCCCTCGGCCATCGTGACCAGTGTGCATACCGGCTATACATGGAAACAAGACCAATGGACCCTCAATGCCTTCGCACGGGTCGACAATGTCTTCAATAAGCGTTACGCGGGCTCGGTCATTATCAATGATGCCAATAACCGCTACTATGAACCGGCACCCGGCCGGAACTGGACCGCAGGCATGACGGTCAGCTATCGTTTTTAACGCTAAAATACAGTTGTCATGTAGTCTGTTTCAAAGGGGAAAACAATGGACGAACGCAAACGCACATCCGGTATCGCAGGCATTGGCCTGACCTTGCTGGGTCTCCTTATTATGCTGATTGGCATATTCATGACCATCGGCGGCGCGTGGCTGGCCATATTGGGTGGCAGCGTCTATTACATCCTGATGGGCCTGGCTATGCTCTTGTCAGGCTATCTGATCATGAAACGCAATCTGGTCGGCGCGTGGCTTTATGCGATTGCGTTTATTGCGACCGTCATATGGGCAGTATGGGAAGCCGGCTGGGAGTTCTGGCCCCTGGTGGCCCGAATCTTTGCCTTTGCCGTGCTGGCTTTTCTGGTCACCCTTGCCGTCCCTGCCTTGCGCCATGCAGAGGGCAAAACGCCCTGCCGTGTCACGCGATGGGCTTCTATTACGCTTGCCGTCGGCATTGTGGCAACCTTCGCCCTTTTCTTCTTCCCGAAATCGGTGATAGAAGCCGAGCATATTGCACCTGTCATGAAAGTCGACGCCGGTGACAAGCCGGCAGACTGGCAGCACTGGGGCAATACTACCGCCGGCACCCGTTTTGTCGCGATGGACCAGATCAACAAAAACAATATCGGCAAACTGCAAGTCGCCTGGACAGCCCATACGGGCGATATTCCCGAAAGTACGGGCTCCGGAGCCGAGGACCAGAATACTCCCTTGCAGATCGGCGATACGCTCTATGTGTGCACCCCTTACAGTAAAGTCATTGCCCTGGATGTCGACTCTGGCAAGGAAAAATGGCGATACGATTCAAAGGCAACGGCCCCCAACTGGCAACGCTGCCGCGGCCTCGGATATTTTGATGCAACTGCCAGTGCGGATACGGTCGCCCAGGCCAGTTCAGAGGGCGTAGCGGTTGCAGGCGCTCAACAAACGGTGCCTGCCGACAGCACCAGCCCTGCAGGTACGGTGCCGGTCAGCGAACCGGCTAATGCCATGACTTGCCCGCGCCGCCTGTTTCTGCCCACCACTGACGCGCGTCTGATCGCCATCAATGCCGACAACGGTCAGCCTTGCACAGAGTTTGGCAACCTGGGCACGGTAGATCTGAAAGTCGGCATGGGTGAAGTCAAGGATGGCTACTATCAACAGACATCCACACCGCTGGTTGCCGGCAATGTCGTGATCGTCGGCGGACGCGTGGCCGACAACTTTGCTGTAGACGAGCCTCCTGGTGTTGTCCGCGCCTTCAATGTCGTGTCGGGTAATCTGGAATGGGCCTGGGACCCCGGCAATCCCGAAGTGACCGGCCTGCCGCCGGAGGGGCAAACCTACACTCGCGGCACACCGAATGTCTGGTCCGCCATGTCCTACGATGCAAAGCTCGGCCTGGTGTACCTGCCCACCGGCAACGCCACGCCGGACTTCTATGCCGGACAACGCACAGAACAGGACGACAAATACAGCTCCTCTATCGTGGCGCTGGAAGCCAAAACCGGCAAGGTTCGCTGGCACTTCCAGACCACCCATCATGATCTGTGGGATTTCGACCTGCCTGCGCAACCCCTGCTTTATGACATTCCCGATGGCAAGGGCGGCACCCATTTCGCACTGGTGCAAGTGACCAAGCAAGGCGAGATCTTCATGCTGGACCGGGTCACCGGCAAGCCGCTGGCCCAGGTACAGGAAAAGCAGGTGCCTCAGGGCAATGTGCCGGGCGAGCGCTATTCAGAAACGCAGCCCTTTTCAGTCGGCATGCCCTCTATCGGCAACCAGACACTGACCGAATCCGATATGTGGGGTGCCACCGCGTTCGATCAATTACTGTGCCGGATCCAGTTCAAAGGCATGCGCCATGATGGCGTCTATACGCCGCCCGGTGAAGACCGCGCCCTGCAGTTTCCTGGTTCGCTGGGCGGTATGAACTGGGGCGGTGTGTCGGTAGATCCGACCACCAATTACATGTTCGTCAATGATATGCGACTGGGTCTGGCCAATTACATGATTCCGCGCGAGAAAGTCGGCGCAGGTGCCAGTGGCATCGAAATGGGCGTGGTTCCCCAGGACGGCACACCTTATGGCGCCATGCGCGAGCGCTTTCTGTCGCAATTGGGCATTCCCTGCCAGAAACCGCCTTTCGGAACCATGACCGCCATTGACCTGAAAACCCGCAAGATTGTCTGGCAGGTGCCCGTCGGTACCGTGCAGGATACCGGTCCGCTTGGCATTCGCATGGGTATGCCGATTCCCATTGGCATGCCGACACTTGGTCCATCGCTGGCAACCCAGGCCGGATTATTGTTTTTCGCCGGCACCCAGGATTTCTATCTGCGTGCGTACGATTCGTCTACCGGCAAGGAAATCTGGAAGTCGCGCCTGCCTGTGGGCAGTCAATCGGGCCCCATGTCCTATATATCTCCGAAAACGGGCAAGCAGTATATCCTGATCAACGCAGGCGGGGCGCGGCAATCGCCGGATCGTGGCGACTACATCATCGCCTACGCGCTGCCGGACGATGCCAACAAGGCACAATAGCATCTGAAATACAGACCGGCACATCAGGCCGGTCTGTTCAAAATACTGCCCCCTGGTACGGTTTACGACCGTTGCTACGGGGGCAGCGTCATTTCATGCATTCTGCTCAATCGATGCTCATGAGTGCAATTATGACGGTGACGTTTCTGGTGCCCAGAGATTGGGAGCAAGCTTATTGGAGTAGCCCGATACAAAACGTTTGGGCTGCCCGGTATCAGGATCGTAAACACTGCGCTCTATCCGTCCGATATTGCCGCCATACAAATGAATACTGATTGAAACTTTGTCGTCAAAGGCGTTGCTGACGCGATGAATATCTCCGATGGTGGGTGACACACAGGCGGTTTGTCCCGGCTGCAGGGTATGAGCTGCGCCCGCAGGCTCAAGGCCGCTCTCGGTCAATCGGAAGGGTTGGTCCACTTCAGCCCCTCGCAGCATGCCGATCACGCCCCAAACGGTGTGATCATGCACTGGCGTCTTTTGCCCGGGCCCCCATACAAAACTGACCAGCGAAAAGCGATCCAGTGGATCTCCATACAACAGGTACTGTCGATAATAGTCGGGGTGAGGCACTGCCAGCTCATCAGGAAGCCAGTCATCAGATGCCACCAGTCCCGCAATCAGTTTACTGGACTCTTCCAGCGCCTGCGCCTCGGTTAATTCCTTACGCTCTACCATTCGGCTGAGCGCCGCGACGGTGCTGCGCAATTTATCGTTACTCATTGTCCGATGTTTCCTTATAACGTTGAAAATTTTGATTGAAGATCGTTAAGATCGCTGCTCCGCGGCAGTCATGAACTGCGTGCGTGATCTCTCTGGCTTCATTTACTCAAGCGAATTCGCCAGCACCTGATCCACAAAATCGCCTGCATGTCCGATGTAACCATGCGGCTCCAGCATGCGTTCGATATCGCGCTCTTGCAACCGCCCCGACACCTCGGCATCGGCCAACAATGCGTCCTTCAATGAGCCGCCCTTTTCAAAAACGTCCATGCATATACGATACACAATATCATGAGCTTCCTGGCGGCCGAGCGTGTCGCTCAGCCCCATCATGACAGCTTCGGACATAAGCAGCCCGTTTTGTGCAAAAAGATTTTTTTCCATGTTCTCGGTGCGCACACTCAGGCCACCCGTGACAAAAATCATTTTTTTGATCGCCGCATGCGTCATGTTAAAGACGCGTCCGATAAACTCCCTTTCGGTCTGCAGAACAACTTTATCACGTTCGTGATCAGCCACGATCGCTTCGATGGCCAGCGGCACGGTCGTACGCACGATGCGCGTCAGCGCAATCACCCCCTCACAGATGGGCGGATTACGCTTGTGAGGCATCGTACTGCTGCCGACCTTGCCCGGCGCAAAGGGCTCCTCCAGCTCGGCAATATCAGTTTTTTGCAGACTGAAAATTTCATGCGCGATTTTTCCGGCAGTCCCGCAAGCAATGGCAAGAACACAAATCAATTCGGCAATCGAATCCCGCGAGGTGTGCCAGGTAATGGACGGACATGCCAGCCCGAGCTCTTCAAAAAGACGTCGTTGTACCGTCAATCCCTGCGTTCCCAGCGCTGCAAGCGTGCCGACCGCGCCCGAAAACTGCCCAACCAACACGCGTTCACGCATCTGTCTGATTCGGACAAAATTGCGTCTGAGTTCCTCGGCCCATCCAGCAGCCTTAAAACCGAATGTAATGGGTAGCGCATGTTGACCGTGGCTGCGACCTACCATGACCTGATCCCGATAGGTCGCAGCCAGTTCGCGAACATTGGCGTACAGCGCACGATACGCGCTTTCAATTTCGTCCAGCCCGTCACGAACCTGGAGAATGGTACCCGTATCCATAATGTCCTGTGTCGTCGCCCCCCAGTGAATATATTCGCCTGCTTCGCCGTCACACGCTTTTTTCATGGCGCGCAGCAGCGGCACGATAGGATGCGCGGTCCGATCCATTTCCTGTTTGAGTTCGGGCAGATCGATATTCTCGACTTTGCACTTGCGATCAATTTCTTCCCCGGCCTCTCTGGGTATGATGTCCAGTTCAACCTGCACACGAGCCAGCGCAGCTTCAACATCCAGCCAACGCTGCACTGTCGTCTCATCGCTGAATATCTGCCTCATGCTATCGGTGCCGAACTGATCCCGAAACAAGGCACTGTCAATGACATAAGCTCCCATTTTCATTCTCCTGCGTATTTACTATGTTATTGAATAAGGCGGCTGTTGCGCTCCCAGGCGCGAAAATCGTCCATCCAGGTCCGCATGTCAGCAACGTTGTCCAGATTCAAAATAAATCCATGCAAACCATCCAGACTATCTGCTGCATAGCGATCCTGCAGCAACGCACGGGACTTCGCACATAATCGCTGCCGCTGTCGTTCCAGATCGCTTTCCGGGCGGCTGGCATCCACAGTGATGCGCTCGGTCGATCCGTTGGTGAAGGCAATTTCGATACACGCATTGGCCCGTCCCAACGCTGCATCGCCCTGAACCGTGATTCGCTCACGCCAGGCGGCAATCTGCTGATCAGCCAGACATTCATGTGAAAAAGCCTGCTGACTGGCCGTATCCGCCCCGTGGAGTGCCAGCGCCACCATATGACGGATACTGAAACGGGCTTGCGCTGCCGTTTCCGGTGTCTGGATATTGCAGACCGACAGATATTGATTCTCTATACCAACCCGCACCGAACCTACGGACTCAAGAGATGGCTTGCCCAATTGCAGAGCAGCTTCTATGGGGGCCTGGGTTCCGTAACAAGACGCATGATATTTGAAAATCACATTCCGGATATCCCAATGACCTTCCTCCTGCGCCACCGCGTCCGGAAAAGTCTGATCGGCGTACAGATCAGGAAAACCGCCATCGACATCAAAGATACTCGGCTCGGCGTCGAACGACTGCGCGGCCAGCCCGCTGGCAAAAAGGCCAAGAGACGCCGCCCTGCCTGCATGCAGCGGTTTACAAGACGTGCCGAAAGCGGCCCTCAAGCCACCGGCCTGGCTGGCCGCTATACCGAAAGCATGACGCATCTGCAAAGGCGTCAGGCCGCGCAACCAGCCGACGGCGGCGGTAGCACCAAAGCTGCCAAGCGTCGCCGTATTGTGCCACCCCAGTTTGTAGTGACTTTCTCCCATTAATGCCGCTAGACGGGTCTGGACCTCCACGCCAACCACGAATGCAGCAAGCGCCTTTTCTCCCGACACTCCGTTCGATTCACCGAAAGCCAGTATGGCGGGCCACAGCGGCACCGACGGATGCACACGCGACGGCAAGTGGGCATCATCAAAATCCAGAACATGGCCGGCAGTTCCATTGATCAGGGCCGCATGCGTTGACGAGACGCGAGCGCCGCCGGCCAGCAGAGTTGCCGGCCCGGCTGCGCCGTTTTCTTCATCCAGATATCGGCGCAGCCTGGCGATCGCTGGATCATGCGATCCGGCCAGCACCATTGTGACCCAGTCAAGCAGGGAATGACGCGCAATGGCAAGGACATCCTCCGGCTGCATTGAAACATCAGTTTCGCATGCCCATTCGGCCAGCATCCGCGTGATGTATCTATCAGGTTTGGAATCGCTCATTTGGGTGCGTCCATATCAATTCCCGATGCGGCACGGCGTTTCCGGATCAGCGGCACCAGAAAGGACAGCAGTGCAAGGACCAGTAACACGACCGTGATAGGCTGATGAAGAAAGATCATATGGTCGCCTTCGGCCACCACCAGCGCCTGACGATAATTCGTCTCGGCCATCGGCAACAGCACCAGGGCAAGCACGATCGGCGCAAGGGGAATGTCCAGTTTGCGCAGAACATACCCGAGCAAACCAAACACGAGTGTGATGTACACAGGGAACATCGCATTTTCTGATGCGTAAGCGCCCACAATCGATATTGCGGTAACGACAGCTGCAAGCAGCGGAGCCGGGATATCCACGACCTTTACCCACAGCCGTGCACCGAGCAGGCCGACAATCACCATCAACGGCACACCGATAATCAGGGAGGCGAAGATTGAATAAGGAATTTCGGGGTTTCTGACAAAGAGCAGCGGACCCGGCTGAATACCCTGAATCATCAGGGCGCCGATCAGGATCGCAGCGGTGGCGGATCCTGGTATACCGAGAGCCAGCAATGGCGCCAGCGCCCCGGAGACAGCAGAATTGTTTGCGGACTCCGATGCCGCAACGCCTTTCGGGTTTCCCTGGCCGAAGGTCTGAGGGTCATGAGCAACCCGTTTTGTCTCGTTGTAGGAAATCAGGCTTGCGATAGAAGCGCCTGCGCCCGGTATCACGCCAATGATATAGCCGATTCCCGACCCGCGCAGAATCGTGGCCCACAGCGGCCGATAGCGAGACCATGGCACAGAACGCACGTTATCCACCTTGATCGCCTGGCCCGTCGTTGCCTGACCTTCAAGCATGAACAAAGCTTCCGAAATAGCATACAGACCGAGCAGCGCGGGCACTAGCGGAATGCCGTCGAACAGATCCGGAGTAAATGCGAACCGTGGTGTCCCGTTTTCAGGGTCCATGCCGATCACGGCAAACATAATACCGATACACAATGCAAGCAGTCCGCGCAACGGAGATCTGCCTCCCAGACTGGTCACCAGACTCAGACCGAAAATGCCCAGCGCGCAATACTCGGTCGGACCGAACTCCAGGGCGAACTCCGATAACGGAACTGCGGTGACGATCAGCAGCACCGCACTCAGAAGTGCGCCGATGCCGGAACTGATGATCGAAATGTGTAAGGCGAACCCGGCATCCCCGCGTCGTGCCATCGGATAACCGTCCCATGCGGTTGCAACCGCTGCGGCAGTGCCGGGGGTATTGAGCAATATGGCGGTAATGGCACCGCCGTATTCTGCCGCCATATACAGGCTAACCAGTGCAACCATCGCAATGACGGGGTCAATACCATACGTAAACGGCACGAGCAAAGCGACCCCCAGGCTGGGACCCAGCCCTGGCATGGCGCCAATCAGATAACCGATGAGCGTCCCGCCCATAAGGGCAAGAAGAACGTACGGATGCAATACAAGTCCGAATCCGTTGATCAAGTCTGAAATCATGTTATTGCTCCTAGGGGAACTGCACGCCAAGCAATTGCTCAAAGCATAGATAAATAAAAATCACAAACCCCGCAGCACACAGGATCAGACGCGACCAACGCCGCTCACCTCCCACCACCATAAGAAGCGGGACCGCAAAAACAGAAACCAAATAGAAACCGGCGATAGGGATAAGCAAAACATAGGCAGTCATCACCAGCACACCGGATGCCACCGCTGCAGGACGATGCAGCTGGACGTCCGAATCAAGCCGCCGGGCCTCTGCAAACAACACGATGCTGCAGACCATGCCCAGGCACGAAGCGAGCAACGGCACTTTTCCCGGCCCCACATCCACCGGATTGAGCGGCGCCTGGAATCCCAGGCTTAACCAGGCAGTGCAGGCGAAAACCAGCAGGCATAAAATGGCAATAACCCGGGTTGCACTTTTTTCACTGATACTGGGGCAGCGATAGACAACCGATGCCGTATTCGCGTTGACCTGGCTATTCATTTGGCAAGTCCCAGTTTTTTGAGCCAATCGCTTCCGATACCATCCATTTTCTCAACGAATGCCGGATATTCTGTCGGCCCCTGGGTTCCGGCGATCTGGGCTGTTTCTTTCATGTACTTCTGAAAGGCAGGTGTCTGCATGGCTTTGAAAAAGCCATCTGCCAGCTTTTTCTGAATCTCTGCCGGTATCTCTTTGGGACCGAAAATACCTCGAATCTGCTTCCATGATGAATCTACCGGGTAACCTGCTTCCGCATAAGTCGGCACCTGCGGCAGGGAGTCAGCGCGCGTGTCATCCAGGATACCGAGAATACGTATACGACCTGCCTCGGCAAACTGCAACGCCGGCCCTGGATTGGTATTGACAACGTCAATATGTTTTCCCAGCAGCGCAGTCATCGCTTGCGGTCCCCCCGTGTAGCTGACCCAGGTAAAAGGCATCTTTGCCTTGTCTGCAAGCAAGTTGAAAGCGATATTGTGTGCCGCTCCGACAGTACCAAAACCCCCGACTTTCAGATTGACTCCTTCTTTTTTTCCGGCCTCTACCAAATCTTTCATGGTCTTGTATGGACTATCCGCCGCCACAACCGTGATATATGGATCGAGCTGGTTCAGAGTGATCCAGGAAAAATCCTGCCACTTGTAAACACCTTTCAGGTTGGTCTGCATTGCAGTCAAATGTGAAGCCGTATTTACGCCAACGGTATATCCGTCCGGCGCGGCAGATTTGATGAATGCCATTTGGGTCGCCCCGCTGCCGCCGGGCCGGTTAACCACGACTACCGGTTTACCGAATACCTTGCCGGCGCTTTGCGCCAGTTCTCTGGCAAAAATATCAGTCGACGATCCCGCTCCGGTATGGACGACGATTGTGATTGGTTTGCTTGGAAATGTATCATCGGCCGCATATACCATCTGGGCATCAAGCCCGCTAAACATGACGACTGACAGAACAAAAGCCCACCCTGCCCAGCATTTGATGCGTAAATCCATCTTATCCTCCTGTTTCATTATTTGGAACATCGTTCTTATTTTAAGAATAAATAAGAACACGACTAGTAGAAAAAGTCAACTAATTGTCATTAGGGGTTACCCGTTACAGGGTTCGATTTTGCACAAACAGGAATAGGGAAATGCGGCCTGTTTGCCACGAGGAGATTCCGATTGGTATCAATCTCCTCAGCGGAGGAGTATATTATTGTTGTTCCAGTATTTGATATACTATTACACTATATAAAAATTACTGAGCCTCATTGGCTCACTTACTGGTAAAAGTATGGATAAAACATTTCTGAAAGGGCTTGTCCTTCTGGAAACGCTGGCGCGCAGCGAACAGGCCTGCGGTGTAACGGAACTGGCAAGTGAACTGCAGTTGACAAAAAGCAATGTTCACCGATTGCTGCAAGGCCTTGTTCATCAGGGCTTTGCCCGGAATGTCGCGGATACCGGGCGCTACGAACTGACAATGAAGTTATGGGAGCTGGGGTCCCACGTTTTTGGGCGACTGGATGTCCGGCATGTCGCCGACCCGTTCATGAAAGCACTCGCTACGGAAACATCGGAAACGGTGCACCTTTCTACCCTGGATGGGATAGAGGTATTGTATCTGGCAAAAATTGACAGTCCCCAGCCTGTTCGCGCATACACCACCGTTGGCGGGCGAGCACCTGCCCAATGTGTTGCAACAGGAAAAGCACAGTTGGCCTGGTCCGACGCCGCAACGTTGGAATCCGTAAAAATCGCGCTTTCCGCCTACACCTCCAAGAGTATGACACGCCCACAGCAACTCGATAGCGAACTCGAACGCGTGCGTCTTCAGGGTTTTGCGGTCAATATCGGAGAATGGCGCGAACAAGTATGCGGCGTTGCTGCTCCCATACGCGACGGGTCGGGCAGAGTGATCGCAGCTCTTGGCGTATCGGGACCCGCAGACAGGCTGAAACCCCGCATCATGCATAATCTGGCGCCGACCATTATTACTGCTGCTGAAAAAATTTCGTCATTGCTTGGCTATCGCTCACGCAGCTGATGCCGCACTGGCATCGGCACACGGGGCATGCATACCTGTACAACTAACGCTCCGAATCCGAATGATCAGAATCATTCAGGTGGGAAATCAAATAATCGCGCAGCACGTTCGCATGATTGTGCGACTCGTCCTTCGTCGCATACAGCAAGGTAACGCATCCGTGGCGGGCCTTGTCCAGCAACAGGTCGACGGCGTCAGGTTCTGTGTCTAGCTCAGCGCAATAACGTTTCGTAAACTCGGCCCATCGCGTCTTGTCTTCATGGACCCATTTGCGCAACGAGCTGCTGGGCGTAATGTCCTTGAGCCAAAGATCGTATTTCAAATCCGTTTTCTTCACCCCCCGCGGCCACAGGCGATCCACCAGTACACGGTAGCCATCGCTTGCGGCCGGTTCATCGTATACACGTTTGGTTTGAACAGGATTTTTCTTCATCGCCGCCTCCTTGTGCATTCGGCGCACCCCGCAGGGCTGGCCTATCGTCATCTTACCGCGAATGACGAATGAATACCCGGCAGTGATACTGCAACCCATGCAAGAGGGTTTCGGATGCAACGAAGGCATCGATCCACCGCAAACAACATCACGATTGTGCTTTCAGTTGTTCTCGTGCAGCGTCACGAATTTGCGTGTAAAGATTATTGCCATGCGCATCGATTCCCACCGTGACCGGCCCCAGCCCCTTGACGCGCAGCCTGACCACACGATAATGCGTCAGCATATCGCGCCAGCCCACTTCCAGCACTTCTTCGATCGCTTCGCTCAGCAGTGTGCAGCCCCCGCCGAGAAAAGACAAATACACGCAACCGGCTTCCTGCATGGCTTTCGCACTGGCCTCGTCCAATCCCCCCTTGCCACCGGTCGCATGCAGCTCCAGCTCCCGGATCAGCCGCGGCATATGCGGGTTGAAACGCGTGCTGGTCGTCGGATTGACATACAGGATTTCAAACTGCCCGTCGGTCTCCCGGCTATAGCTGCCCAGATGAAATAACGACGCGCCATGCAAATCCATCGGAAACGGCTCCTTGTCATCCAGGCAGTCCAGAAACCTTGCGTGGGTCGGCAGCCCGGCGGTAATAATAATCTCACCGTCAATAATGACCTGATCGCCGGCTCGCAACGTACGCGCATCCGCAGCCGTCAGGGGGAATGTCATGCGATGGGTGGTGATACTCATATCCGTTCACTCCAATATTTCGACACGACCATCGTTATAGCAACGCGCTCGGGTACGACGGTTGATCCAGCAGTTGAAACAGACCGCCACCGGCGTGAATCCATGCCCGGCAGAATAATTGATATGCACGGCCATAGAGGTACTGTCACCGCCGGTGCCCATCGGTCCAAAACCGGTTTTATTGATCCGCTGCAGCAGGCGCGCTTCCATTTCGACCAGGATCGGCTCGCTGTTGACCGTACCGATCTTTCGCAGCGTCGCTTCTTTGGCCATCTTAGCTGCATAATCAAACGAGCCGCCAATGCCTACGCCGATAACAACCGGGGGACAGGGCTGGGATCCGGCCTTGAGCACCGTTTCCATCACGAAGTTTTCTATTGTCGGCAAATCGGGAAAACTGAATATCTCCAGTGCAGCCCAGCGCCCCGACCCCAATGCTTTGGGCGAACAGGTGATATCGATATAATCCGCACCGTCAACCAGATCGAACGTCGTGATCGGCATCCCCTTGCCCTTGTAGCCGCGCTCCAGCGTCAGGGGGTTGGTTACGTGCGGCAGCAGGGGCGGGTCGATCGTCGTGACCAGTTCAGCAAAGCCATCGTCAATGGCCTGTTTTACATTGCCTTCAAAACGCGCCTGCGTGCCGATCTGCATGAAATAGACTGGCACCCCTGAGTCGGAGCAGACCAGCGATTGCTTGCGGCGTGCGGCATCGGCGCTCTCAACCATTATCTGCAAAGTTCTGCGACCGGTTTCATTGGTCTCGCGCGCCCCCGCCTCCACCAGAGCCTGACGTGTATCATCGGGAATTTGCTTGAGCGAGCGTTCATAAAGCTGCGCGGTGACCTGTTTGATCAATTCGTATGTGATTGCCATGTGTAGGGGTGTCTCTTTTATTGTTTAAGCAGCCCGAAAGTCTGGGCGCGCATGCGGGCCAGTGCGTAAATCGTCGATGCAATCGGTGTCTCGATATTCAGCGCACGGGCCACTTCCACAAATGCGCCCGCAATGGCCTGCACCTCTACCGGTCTGGCGGCTTCGGCGTCCTGCAACATCGATGTCTTGACCCTGCCAAGCTTGCGGGTGACGGCAAGCCGCTGTGGTGGTGCCACGCTAATATCCAGGCCCAGAGCGGCGCCCACGGCAGTGACTTCGTTCATCAATGCAACAAACACCTCATAAACACGGGGATCATCGATCAAGAGATCGGTGGATGAACCGGTAAGCAAACTGACCGGATTGAAACAGACATTTCCCAGCAGTTTTTCCCAGACCGCGCGTCCAATAGCATCTGTCTGCTCTGCGGCGAGGCCGGCGGCATTGAAAAGTGCGACGACACGCGCAAGCCGTTCGGTGCTGCCTCCTGCAGTTGAAGGCGATGCAATTTCGCCCAATACCAGCCTGGTGCCCGAACTATGATGAGATACCCCAGGTTCGGGACTGTAGCATGAGGGATAAACGACACTGCCGAGCACGCGGTGGCTATCAATCGCCTGATCAATGACGCCCTCGGGATCAACAGAATCAAGCCGGGCCGGCACGCCAAAGCGGGCCATCCCATGACTGAACCACCACGGAATACCATTGATCGCCGGGATCACCACAGTCTCTTCGTGACAGAGCGACGACACCATAGGTGCAACATCCGCCAGCGCATGTGCCTTGACAGCAATAATCACCACATCCTGCACGCCCAGCGCCTGTGGATCCGATGACGCTTTTACTTTGGCCACCAGGCGCTTTTCTCCTTCCTCAAGGATCCAGCCACGCGTCTGGATGGCCTGTAATGTTTTGCCTCGTGCCAGCACACTGACCTGTGCGCCGCTCTCGGCCAGTTTCACGCCCAGATAGCCGCCAATTGCGCCGGCACCAATCACACATACTTTCATTTCGCTTTGTCTGCCCATTTTTCCTTCCCGATATCACACCGGCATGACAAGTGTCATCATCGCAGCATGCCGGGCGTGTTCAGCGAATCATACTAAAATATTCGCCATTTAATGTCAATAAGCTATATTATTGACCTTTTTGCCGAAACTGTAATCCCTTTCTTTATTTGACCACGATTTTATTCTCGTCAATGATGCGTTTCCACTTTGCCCTCTCGGTATCCATCATGGTTTTATATGCTTCCGATGAGGAAGTCTGGGCCACCTGTCCCTGTCGGGCAAAGAAATCGCCAACTGCCTTGTCTTTCAATGCCCCGGCAAGGGCATGGCGGAATTGGTCGATAATCGCAACCGGCGTGGCCTTGGGCGTAATGATGCCGTAAATGGAACTGGCCGTCACTTCAGGATAACCCAATTCTGTTGTTGTTGGCACGTCAGGCAGAACCGGCGATCTTTTGTCGCCCATGACAGCGACAATTTTCAAGCTATCCTTGAGCGCCAAAACGGCGGATATTTCCGATGCCGTCATCTGAATCTCGTTTGCCGCAAGCGCATTGAGCACGTTATTGCCGCCCTTGTAGGGAATATGCGTCAGATTGATTCCGGCGGCTTTGTTCAGCAGCAACCCGTCCAGGTGCGTGCTCGAGCCGGTGCCGGGAGAACCGAAATTCATGGCATCCGGGTGTTTTTTTGCGTTCTCGATCAGCTCCTTCAGCGAATGATTTCCTGCAGCCGGATTCACCGCAAAAACATGCGGACTGATCGAAAGCAAAGAGACATACCCGATCTCATCCAGGCTGAATGGCAGTTTGTTCAGGTGCGGCGCGATTGCAAAGATGCCAAGCACGCCAAATCCAAATGTATAACCATCGGGCTTGGCCTTCAAGGTGGAATTAATGCCGATCAGTCCTGACGCACCGGGCTTGTTCTCTACCACAACAGTTTGTCCCAATTGCTTCTCCAGCGCTGGAGACAGGACGCGCGCAATTGTATCGACCGGACCGCCAGCCGTATACGGCACAATGAGTGTAATTGGATGGCGCGGCCACTCTTTTGCCGCGTAGGCTGGTGTCGTCGCGACCATGACAGCGCAACACGTCGCGACTGCGGATAAAAACAGATGTCGGATGCTCGAACTCATAATGTCTCCTTTTTGTTTTGTTGCAACTTAAATAATAATAATGATCAGGCTGCCGCACGACAGGCATCCAGCGAACCTGCCCTCAACAACGTGCTCGGCAGAGGATGGCCAACGATCTGTTCCGCGAGACGTCCGGCTTCGATCAGGGCCTCCAGGTCAATACCCGTTTCGATGCCCATTTCCGAACAAAGCAGAACCAGCTCTTCACTGGCAATATTTCCGGTAGCGCCGGGTCTGCCGGCAAACGGACACCCGCCAAGGCCTGCAACCGTGCTGTCAAAATGCGTCACGCCCATTTTGAGTGCGGCATGAGCGCTTGCCACGCCCATGCCGCGTGTGTCATGCAGATGCAAAATCAGTGTCGTCTCGGGCCAGGCATTGCGAAACGCCCCAACCAGTTTTTCGGTACGTGCCGGTGTCGTCCACCCCATGCTGTCGGCAAGCGTTATTTCGTGAATGCGATGCCCTGCCTCTGCTGCAATCGCAATACCGTCCCTGGCTGCCGCCAGGGCCTGCTCAACAGCCACATCGCCCGAGTAATTGCAACCGAAGGCAGCCATCACGCCCACCCGGGTGATTGGCACGTCATGCAGGCTCAAAGAAATCGTCTGCTGGCGCAGGACCGCCAGATGCTCCTCGTAACTTCGATTCAGGTTTTTCCTTGAAAACACATCGGAGGCACAGAGTATGAGCGAACCACTGACCTGCAGTTTGTCCCGATAGGCAAGTGCCCTTTGCAGCCCCCTCTCGTTGAACCACAAGGCGGTATAGTCCACCCCGGGCGCCGCTTTCATGCCCGCAATAACAGCTTCGGCATCATGCCAGCCGGGTACGGCCCTGGGATTGACGAAAGAGGCGATCTGAATGTGCTTGACCCCCGTCGCAGACAATGCGTCGACCAGCCGGATTTTATCTTCCGTACTGATAGGCCCAGGTTCTATCTGAAAGCCTTCGCGTGGACCTTCTTCACGAATATGTACAAAACCCGGTATGTCGCTCATACTGTCTCCTCTGTCTGCTGAATAAATTGGCTCTGCGCCATGGCATCTATCTGCCTGGCGCTATATCCCAGTTGTGCAAGGAAGGCCCTTGTCTGCCGTCCTGCGGCCTGGGGCTGCATTGTCACCTGAAAATCATGTTCGCTCATGCGAAAGGGCAGTGCCGGAATTTGGACATCCCGCCCATCCGGCAGCTGCGTGTTCAGCAACTGATTACTTTGAACCAAGTGTTCATCGTCTTTCAGCTGATCGGGTCTGTTGATCTTTGCCACAGGCAATGTTGCCCGTGCACATCTGCGTACCACCTCATCACTCCCCATGGTGCGCAGGACTGCTGCAATGGCGGCAATCAGATTGGCCCGGTCCTTCAGGCGCTCGGCCTGGGTCGCGTAATCCGGTCTGGCGTAAAGATGTGGCAACGCAAATTCTGCACAGAATCGCTGCCATTGCTGCTCACTGGTGACGGCAACAAAAACCTGACTATCTTTCGTATCGAACAGATCATAGACGGTAAAAACATGATCCCGTTCGGGCATTGGTTTGGGTATTTCACCTGACATTGCTGAATACGCCATATGCTGCCCTGTATAAAACGCAGCGGTTTCAAAAAGCGCGCTTTGTATCAGTTGCCCCCTGCCCGTCTGTTCCCGCTGACGCAATGCCGCGAGGATACCGATGGCACCGAACATGCCGCCTGTAATATCCACGATGGAACCGCCGGCACGCATTGGCTTCCCGGCAGGACCGGTCATATAGGCCATACCGCCCATCATCTGTGCGACCTCATCCAGAGCCAGACGATTTTCATAGGGACCAGGCAGAAAACCCTTGAGCGAGCAATAGATCAGGCGTGGATTGATCTGGCGGGCGGCAGCATAATCCATTCCCAGTTTTTTCATCACACCGGGGGCGAAGTTTTCGATGATGACATCGGCCCAGCGCAACGCTCTGGGAATCAAATCCTGCGCCTGCTCGCTCTGTTTGAGATCGAACTGCGCGCTGGCTTTATTCCGATTGAAACAAGTGAAAAACCCCAGCCCGAAACCCTTAAGTTTACGGGTTGGGTCTCCGCCTGGCGGCTCGATCCGGATGACCTGGGCGCCAAGATCAGCCAGTACGAGTCCGCAGGACGGTCCCATGACCATATGGCCGAAATCCAGTACCTTGACGCCCTCCAGGGGCCCGCTTGTGTGTTTAGTCGAATCCTGCGTCATGCGTTTCCTGTCCATTACGTATCGGGTTGCACCGAATCGGGCTGCCCTTTTTGTTTCTATACAATTGTTATGTTCTGTAGAATAATCTTATCTTTGATACGCAAGCGCTGGCGCAGTATTTGACGAACCCTGGTTTCGCCAATGGCGATGGCTGAGCCATTTTCTGGAGATTGAGTCATGCCGAACTGGCGTCCGGACTTTCTGACACTAAAACTGTTTGTCGCGGTATGTGAAGAAAACAGCATTTCACACGCGGCAGAGCGTGAAGCCATCGCCCCCTCGGCCGTCAGCAAAAGACTGGCGGAGCTGGAAGACAACCTCGGCATTTCATTATTGATACGCGGCAACCGGGGTGTGACGCCCACGTCTGCGGGCCTGTCGTTTCTGAATCACGCAAGACAGATCCTGCTGCATACTGAACGAATGCAAAATGAAATGGATGATTACAGCAAAGGAGAAAAAGGACAAGTCCAGCTATACGCCAATGCGTCGTCAATCATCCAGTTCCTGTCCCGGGATATCGGCAGCTTTTTGAAGCTGCATCCACTCATTAACATTGATCTTCAGGAACGAACCAGCAGCGAGGTCGCGCAGGCGGTGCTCGAAGGAAAAGTAGATGTAGGAATTTGTCTGGGCAATATTGACGCGGAGGGTCTGCAATTGCGGCATTACTCTACCGACAGTCTGGTCGCGATAATGCACCGCTCGCACCCGCTCGCTACCATGCGAGAAGTAGGCTTCGCCGACCTGCTCGATTTTGACTTCATCAGCCTGCAGGCCCAATCCCGTACAACGTCATTCCTGAAGAGCCGCGCTGCCGAATCCGGCAAAACGTTGCATTTCCGGGCACATGTGGATTCCCTGGATGTGGTTCTATACCTGGTGGCGCAAAATCTGGGCATCGCTATTATGGCAAACGGAATTATTCAATCTGCCAAAACCCACCAGGACGTCACAACAATTCCATTGACCGACGACTGGTCACAGCGTGAATTAAAAATATATATGCGCAGCTACGCGGCATTGCCGCGGCCATCCAGACTCTTTGTCGACCATCTTGTACGATAATTGATTCTATCTCTGAAGCGATCAAGCCTCTATCTGCAGCGAGTGACCGTACGCATCTCAGCATGACGGCCGACCCGCAGGACGCATCTAGCGTATCGGCTCGTAGCCTTCCTGATCTTCGGGCCACGGTGTCAGCACCTCGAATCCATCGGCTGTGACGACCACCATATGTTCCCATTGCGCCGACAGCGAATGATCCTTGGTGACCACGGTCCATCCGTCTGCCAGTTGTCGTGAATGCCGTTTACCCGCGTTGATCATGGGCTCGATGGTGAACATCATGCCTTCCTGCAACTTGAGCCCTTCACCGGGCCGACCATAGTGCAGCACTTGAGGATCATCATGATAGATTTGCCCGATGCCATGACCGCAGTACTCACGTACGATACTGAAGCCTTCACGGTGCGCCACGTTCTGTATGGCGTATCCCACGTCGCCCAGTGTCGCGCCCGGGCGCACCTGACGGATACCGGCCAGCGTGGCTTCATAGGTAGTATGGACCAGACGCCTGGCCAGCGGCCCGGGTTCGCCCACGAAATACATCCGGCTGGTGTCGCCGTACCAGCCATCTTTGATGACGGCCACGTCGATATTGATAATATCGCCGTTGCGCAGTACTTTATCCGACGGAATACCATGACAAATGACATGATTGACAGAGGTACAGACCGTTTTGGGAAAGCCGTGATAGCCAATGTTGGCTGGAATGGCGTTTTGCACATTCACAATATGTTCGTAACACAGCCGGTCCAGCTCGTCTGTAGTCACACCTGGTTTCACGTGGGGCGAAATGATATGCAGCACCTCGGCCGCCAGCCTGCCTGCAATCCGGGCCTTGGCAATGTCTTCTGCAGACTTGATCGACACACGGTTGCTCATTGGCGGGCTCCAGTCGCATTATCGGCGCGTGCAGGCGCGGCCCCCATGGCAGAGATAGCACCCAGATCCAGCGAGCCGCTTTGGCCTGCCTGCACCAGCATGCGGCAAAGATCGCTGTGATCAAGATCTGGGTACATTTCGGCCAGCATGCCGATTCGCATCCAGTGTTCGGCCTGCGCGTTGATGGAGCGGCTCAAGGCCGTGCTTGCCAGACGCAGGTTCTCGTGCATCTGGTCGGAAATTTTTACAATACCCATAATGTATCCATGTGATCTTAGAACAAAACGGCGCAACCACAGGGTTACGCCGCCATAAAGTCGCTCCCGATAACGAGCCGATTATATGAAACGTATACGTTTAGTATATCACATTGATGATATCGAAGACCATTCTCCTGGATTGTCTCGTACTGTCACGGCAGAATACAGGACCTGATTACCCCTGGTTCGGTATGCTCCAGGCGCGCAATAAGCTTAATAATCGCGTCTATCCTCGCCATCCCGTTACTCGCAGAGAGCCGTTCCCGAAAACGCTGCGCGGATTGATCTGCGGTTGGCGCAGGTTGCCGGTCGAGCGCCAATTGCCAGGCATCGGCACCGATGGGAACTGCTTGCCTGCCCTGCTTGAGTAGGTTGATCAAGTCTGCAGGACTGACGGCCCCGGTAACAGCCATGTGAGCCGACAACACGCCGTCCATCGCAGCGCGGGCTGCCCCGGAGTGACCGACAGCATCCGATCTCTTGTTCGTATCCTCTGCCAATTGAGCGGCCTGCCCGGCAGCGAACCCCATGGCATTCAGCGTGGCGGTAGCCGACAGACCCTGTGCTTTGGCTGCCGCTGCTGCTGCCCCGACCGCAGCGCTACATGCGCCCACGCGCCCGGCAAGCGTGTCGTCATCAGGAACCCCTTCGGCCAGAACAGCCGCCGCGGCATAACCTGCCGCCAATGCCTCCATCAGCAGGCGTCCGTTTCCACCTGTGGATTCCACAGCAGACCACGCAGCAGCGATGATTGAGGCGTTTGTCTTTGCGAACGCCTGGGTGCTCCAGGCAGGCAGTGGCCCAGCCTCAAGCAATGCGCCCACGGACAGAGCAATTTGCGCTGACTCTAATGATAATGCTCGCCCCTCAGCAGCAACACTTGCCTGCTCATGGCCTGAGCGCCCCTGACTCGTGATCGGAACCAGCCTCATGACGTTCGTCTCGTCACCAAGCAAGGTGCTCAATGCGTCCAGCAGGCGCCAGCGAATCTGCTCCCGAACCGATACCGGCACTTTTTCAAATGTTATATTGCTAATGAATTGTGCCAATTTATCGGCGGACAGCTCCGTCATATTTTCAAACCTTCTAATTTAATTTCAACTGTTATTCTGAAGCATCCGCCCCGATGCCACCAGCGATATTCAGGTGGTTTCTTGATGCAAATCATATTTTTGAAATTTATAGACCCTGACTACAACAGGGATATTAATTCAACCCAGCCGAATTAACGACGCAAGGCAACAGGAACTGTCATGTCAGAAATACGACCCGAGGATCATGGAAAACTGCTCTCTGTGGGCGAGGTAGCCCAGCGCAGCGGCGTTGCCGTGTCGGCACTGCATTTTTATGAGCGCAAAGGATTGATCGAAAGCGTAAGAAACAGCGGCAATCAGCGTCGCTATAAGCGAGACGTGCTACGGCGGGTAGCCATCATCAAAGTGGCGCAACGGGTTGGTATCCCACTGACGGAAATCGCCGAAGCGTTTTCCACGCTGCCGCGAGGAAGAACGCCTGATGTCGCCGATTGGGAAAAAATGTCCAGCATCTGGCATGACGACCTGAACGAGCGTATTCAGGCGCTCATTGCCCTGCGTGATCAGCTGACCGGCTGTATCGGATGCGGTTGCCTGTCGATCGCCTCATGCCCCCTGCGCAATTACATGGACCGGCTCTCGGACAGCGGGCCGGGTGCCCACTTCCCACCCTTGCGCTAACTGCTTCCATTTTTTTTGAAAAGCAGCCACGTCGGGCACGCGAACGCCAAAGACCTCCAACAACACGTCCTGGGTTTCGTCGGCGCTCCCCAACATTTTTTGCACCGTGTGACCATCCCGATAACGCGTCGTTAACCGGTTATTGAGCAGGTTATGCCGCCCGTCCTGGAAAATTCTGGCCGCGATGATTGAATGACGAAAATGCGAATCGTCATGAGTAGAGGTGTAATAGTTGGGCGCTATATAATCGACCGGATGCTGCCTGGTCAAGTCGAAGCGATACATGCGGCGCCAGCCACCGTCAGTATGGAGCTGAAGCCAGTATTCGCCATCGATCAGCAAACACCGATAGGTGCCATAAGCGGTCTGCTGCGCATTTTCACGATTCATGATCATGGGTTCGGGAATGGAATTGCCCCCGAAGCCAACATCAACAATATATGGACGGTTATCCAGCCTGACGTGCAGCAGCATATGAGATCGCGGTGTAATTTCGCTGTCCTCGCTGCCCCATTGCACGCGTGCCATCAGATTCGATACGACAAACCCCAATCGATGCAGCACGTGGGCGAACAACAGATTCTGCTCATAGCAATAACCACCGCGATCACTGAAGACAAGCTTGTGCTCCACGCTGGGCAGATCGAGCAGCACCGGCCTGTTCAGAAATGGGTCAAGATTTTCAAATGAAATTGCTTTCTGGTGCTGCAGCTGGAGCGCCGCAAGGGTGTCCAGCGTGGCTTCTTTGGAACCTGTATAACCGAGCCTGGCAAAATACGCGTTCAGATCGATTTTGTAATCTGTGAGCGGGGTCTTCATCAAAACACTCCGGGTAAAAGAATAAATGACGATTGCAGTGTAAAACCTCAACCTATATAAAGGTCAAGCCATTTGCTCTGCAAACATTGCCTGATTCCGCAGGATCGCCGCAGAACCGGCATTGGCCGGCAAAAATATTTCCAGCACCAATTCGGAAAGCGCCACTTCCAGCGGGGTACCAAAGGTCATGGTCGCGCTAAGCAACGACAGCACGCCTTCATCCGTTTGCAATTGCAACGGTACGGCAATGGCATGGTTTATATGTGCAAATGGCGCGGTACCTTCCGGCACGGGGTAAGACTCCAGCTCATCGTATAGCGCGAGCAGCCAGGGATCGGCGGTCTGTTCGTACTGTCTTCGCAACCGCTGCAGCAGATGCGCGCGCCATTGCGCCAGATTGAGAATACGTGATGCCACTCCCTGCGGATGCAGACCCAGCCGCAATACGTTTACCGGTGGCGTCAATAATTCGGGAGCGACATCGGCAAGCAATAACGACAGACTGCGATTGGCATGCACCAGATTCCAGTGGCCATCGACCGCCATGGCAGGAAAGGGTTCGTGCGCGGTTAACACGGTTGTGATCGCCGTGTGTGCTTCGTGCAGCGGCACATCGTCCATTGCATGCTCCGCATAATGTGGCGCATAGCCTGCACACAGCAGCATCTCATTGCGTTGTCGCAACGGGATATCCAGTTGCTCGGCCAGCAACAGCAGCATCTGGCGGCTGGGCTTTGCCCTGCCGGTTTCCATGAAGCTCAAGTGCCTGGCCGAGATATTCGCCAGACAGGCCAGACCAAGCTGACTATAGCGCCGCCGCTGTCTCCAGTCACGAATAAGACTGCCGACGGTAGGGTTTGTCATGATTGTCGCAGATTCCAGGGGTTTAACACGGGCGGGCCAACCGAAGCACCGCTTGCTGGCGCGTGCCCGACAGCAAACTCGGGCAGACAGCCGGTTCAAGCATAAACGGGACAAAAACAAAAAACCATTACCTGACGGGTAATGGACACAAGCCGCGTTTTATATCACAGTCTATCCCACAGCCCTTTTGCGCCCCTGAGTTTGCACCGCACTTCACTGCAGGATGAATCTTATCCTCTATCTGATAAAGAAGGAAATATCGCATGACCGACCTGTCCGAATCAAGCCCTGATTTACACAAAAATACAAATCAGCGTACCCTGAGCTCAACCGTGAATCCTTCAACTGAAGAAACCTACGTTATTATCTTCCATCTGAAAACCGGGGCCCAGGCGCAGTTCCTGGCATTGCTTGAGCCCGTGCTCGATGCGATGCGTAACGAAGCAACTTTTATCAATGCCGTGCTGCACCGGGATCCGGCGTCTGACAATACGTATATGCTTTATGAAACCTGGTCGGATCATGAAGATGTGATCAATGTCCAGCAGCACAGGCCTTATCGCAAGGAATTCTGGGACACCTTGCCCGGGCTGCTGACCCAATCCCGGCAGATTCAGATATGGAAACCGATTCGCACAGACCTGGCATTCTGACCGCTGAGCCCGTTGACCGGATATCCGCCATATCAGAAAATACGTCATTATTACTTGTATTCAGGAGCAGACCCATGGCCGTCACGCACGACTACGAAATCACCATCGAATGGACAGGCAATCGCGGTGACGGAACACTCAACTACAAGAGTTATGATCGCGATCATGTTATCCAGGCCGCAGGCAAACCCGACGTTGCCGGCTCGGCGGATGCCGCTTTTCGCGGCGACCCGCAACGCTGGAGTCCCGAAGACCTGCTGGTTGCCTCCGTGTCAGCCTGCCATAAGCTCTGGTATCTGCATCTGTGCGCTGACGCCGGGATCCAGGTTCTAAGCTATGTCGATCACGCCCATGGTGTCATGCAAACGCATGCCCAAGGAGGTGCATTCACGCATATTTTGCTCAAACCGACGATCACCGTCAGTCGTGAACAGGACGTCGCCATGGCAATGAATCTGCACCATGACGCCCATGAAAAATGCTTTATTGCCAACTCGGTCAATTTCCCCATAGAAATCGAGCCCGAGATCAGCGCCACCGCTACGCGATAGCGCCGTGTGCGGTGGTCAGTGCGTCACTTCGCTATCGGCGCGTTTGCCCAGAACCAATGCGGCAATCAACCCAAGCCCGACCCCGAACATGACGTAATAAGTGGGCGCCATGGGTGAGCCGGTCTGCTGGATCAGCCAGGTGACGATAAATTGTGCAAATCCGCCAATCAGCATGACCGCCAGGTTATAGGAAATGGAGAGCCCGAGCGAGCGGACGCGTGTCGGAAATAACACGGCCATCACCGTGCTGAAAACAGCAAAGAAGCCCGCCGCGCAAAGCCCGGTCGCCAGCTGCACGACAATGAGCCTTGAGATGCTCGGTGCGGCCGTCAACCAGGAGTAAATCGGAAACAGAATCACAAAATACAGAGCCAGGGACGTAATCAGCAAGCGGCTGCGACCGATGCGGTCGGCCAGGATGCCCATGAGCGGCGTCATAATCACCACCCACAATGCACCCAGCATTTGCACTTCAAAGGTTTCCTGCAGGGGCAGATTCAGTATCTTGGTGGCAAATGTCACCAGATACGTAAACGTGATATATACCGTCACGGTGGCAGCCGCCACAAGCCCAATACCCAGGACCGTTTCACGCCAGGCACTCACCAGCAGCTCGCCGATGCTGATACGCTTACCTTCAGCCGCTTCCTGTTTCTTGGCATTGCGAAATACCTCGGTTTCATCCAGCTGCTGACGAATATAGACCGCGACAGGAATGATGACCAGGCCAACAAAGAACGGAATCCGCCATGCCCAGGCTTCAATTTCTTCTTGTGTAAAATACACCGTCATCAAGGTGCCGGCGCCGGCGCCAATCAGCAAACCGATCATTTGCCCGGTCATTTGCCAGGACCCATAATAGCCGCGCTTGTTTGGCGGCGCCATCTCAATCAGTAATGCGGTTGCCGTACCGAACTCGCCACCCGCTGAAAACCCCTGGATCAGCCGGGCGATCAGAATCAGGATCGGGGCCAGAATGCCGGCTGTCAGATAGGTCGGGGAGAACGTAATGATCGCCATGGATACAGCCATCAGCGACGTTACCAGCACGAGTGCGGCCTTGCGCCCATACTTGTCGCCATACATACCCAGGATGATGCCGCCCACAGGTCGCATGAAGAAACCCACGCCGAAAATGGCGGTTGTCATCAGAATATCGTTCAGATCGCCACTTTTGGCCGAAGGATCCACAGGGAAGAAGAGCCGGGCGATGATCGGCGTCATGAACGCAAAGACCAGAAAATCGTACCATTCCAGCGCATTGCCGATCACTGCAGCGGCCAGGTTGCGCACCGAAACCTTGGTGGGTTGCATGAAAATATCCTTTAGCGGGTAGAATAGAAATTAAAATACTTTGTAATGACATACAGCACAAGCGTGCTGGAACAGTTATGGCGTAAAAACCCGGGATTCTGTGGTTTTTCCATCTTTCTTATTATGTATCAAGGACAAACTCACATGAGCACGACACTCAGCAAAGAAGACTGGCTTGCCACCCTGGTTGGTATGGATACGACCAGTCGCAATTCCAATATGGGACTGATTGAAACTGTGCGTGATGCCCTGTCGGCGCAGGGTGTAGACTGCTGGCTGACCACAGATGAAAAGGGCGCCAAGGCCAACCTGTTTGCCACGCTGCCTGCCGCCGACGGTCAAACCCAGGGCGGCGTCGCGCTCTCCGGCCACACTGATGTCGTCCCGGTAGATGGCCAGGACTGGAACAGCGATCCCTTTGTTCTGTCCCCATCGAAGGATCGTTTCTACGGTCGCGGCACCTGCGACATGAAAGGGTTTATTGCAACCGCAATGGCACTGGTCCCCGAGTTTCTCCAGCAAAACCGCAAAAAGCCGATCCATCTTGCCTTCTCCTATGACGAGGAAGTCGGCTGCGCCGGTGCGCCATTCATGCTGCGTGAACTGCAAAAACGCAATCAGAAAATCGACGGATGCGTCGTCGGCGAACCGACCGGCATGCGCGTCGTCGTTGCCCACAAAGGCATCAACCTGTTCACCTGCCGTGTTCACGGCAAGGCGGCCCACTCATCACTCACGCCTTTCGGATGCAACGCCATTGAACATGCGGCACGTCTGATCTGCCACATTCGTGATCTCGCCGATCACTATCGTGATACCGGGCCTTACGACAAACACTATGATGTGGCCTACAGCACCATTACCACCAATAAAATCCAGGGCGGCATTGCCGTCAACACCATTCCCGGCGAATGCCAGTTCAATTATGAATTCCGCAACCTGCCCGGCATGCCCGGCGAACAGATTCAGGCGAAAATCCAGGAATATGTAAATAACGAATTATTGCCACGCATGCAGAAAGAGTTTCCGGACGCACGCATCGACATCAGCGCCGACGCCAGTGCGCCACCGCTGGAAGCCTCTGAGCAGGCCGCCATTACGGAGCTGGTTCGCGCCCTGACGCAGGACAAGGAAACGCGCAAGGTAGCCTACGGAACCGAAGCGGGGCTGTTCCAGGAGCTGGGCATTCCAACGATTGTCTGCGGTCCCGGCATGATCGAACAGGCGCATAAGCCGGATGAGTTCGTGGAGTTTTCACAACTGAATGACTGCGAGAATTTTCTAAGGAAGCTGTCGGCGAGTCTTTGAGCATCACCGCAATTTTGCTCCTGAACGGTATCCCCTCGACCCAAACTCTGGCATTATCGGGGATACTGAGCATCATACGCTGCAGCAAATAACCCTCGGTCGTTACGTCGGCTCCGCTTCTTTTCTGTTTTCATCATCCAATCGGCTGCAAGTTTATCTATATGACAATATACGTGCGGTGTGCTTTTTTGCCTTTCCCTTATATACGGTCGCAACGCTTTCCATACCGTCAATACCGTAGACGCATATGATCTGAAGAGCACTTCTGGATCGTAAGCCTTGATGTCAATACCAATCGCCATTCTCTCAAAACTGTTCAAGACCTCCCGAACACATAGTAAATCTTGGCCTTTTAATGTGGCGACGCTAAGCTCGTCTGCAGGCTTAGTATTTGCAATTTGAACAACATTTACTATATACCCTTTTGATGTTTCCGATGATAGATAATTATTTTGAAAATCGAGAGCGTTTTTTACCCGAGCTATTTTTCTTTGAGTTCTAAGACCGTTGTACGCGATCAGTGTCGCTAAGCACATGATGGGGGCGGTGGGATTTTTTTTCAAAAATTGCCATATACCCGCCCTTTCGACATGTTGATACCCAGCGACAGCGAACGCCAACGAGAAAGCGCCCCAAAGGGGCGCTCTGCTTGACCAGCCATTAACGCTCATTGGCCAAAGTCCTGTTCGTCAAGTTTCATGTGACCTCCTGCGCAATGTAATAACACGATAAACGAACCTAAGATTCGACAATTATAGAGCAAACCAGAGCAGCAGATCGCGCATAAATGTCCTGTTTAAGGCCTGATATCACGTAGTAAAGTTGCGTTCGGTATGGTACCCCTGGTTGATTGAAACCGCGTGACAGCAGAACGCCGTCACGCAACTTCGTTCACCGCCTTATTTCTTACCGCTCTTGGCCTTGATATCATCCAGCGCAAACACGAAAACTGAATGACCGGAGTCAACCACATTCTTCAACTCCGGACTCAGGATCGCAGCAGGCGGCGTTTGAGCATTGGGTCCAGTTACCACGGCAATGTACTGCTTGCCGTCAACGCTATACGTCATCGGGAAGCCGCCAATCGATGTATTCAGACGAATAGACCACAGCTTGTCGCCGTTGTTCTGGTCATATGCCGCAAATTCACGCATGCTGTCGCCGGTGAACACAATGCCACCGCCTGTCGTCAGCACACCTGAACTGAAAATCGGCTTCTGCTTTTTAACCCACAGGAACTTACCGGTTTTGACATCAACCGCATACACGCGACCAACACTGTCTTCACCGGGCGCGAATGAGACATCACCAGATGCCTGGGCACCTACAGACTCACCGGTACGCAGTTCGATCGGCTTGGGAGTCAGTTCCTTGCAAGACGAGCTGACAGGCACATACAGTGCATTGGTCAGCGGGCTATAAGCAGCGGTCATCCACAGTTTGCCCAGATCGCGCCCCCCACATACCTTGACGGTTTCGTCAATGGATTTGGCTTTCAGATCGGTGTTGGTAATGACTTTGCCATCTTCCGTGAAGCCTTTGATCACGTTCTGATAAACAGTGTCGCGAGCCCACAGCAGCTTGCCGGTGTCCCGATCCAGCACAAAGGCCGTACCGTATTTACCGGGAACAGATGCGATCACGTCATATTTCTTGCCGGGTTCGACATCCTTACTCATGTAAGCCACTTCGCCCTTGCTTGGCGCGATCTGGCTTTCGACCAGTACACGCTCGAACGGGCTATCCAGATCCCAGTCGTCATTGGGCATATGCTGATAATGCCATTTGACCTTGCCTGTTTCAGCATCAATGGCCAGCGTGGAACTGGTGTACAGCGCATCGCCATCGCCGCTGCCACGCAGAATGGATGGATACGGAATCGGCATACCTACGCCCCAGTACAGCATTTTGCGTTTGGGATCGTATGAACCGGTAATCCAGGGAGAGCCACCCCAGCGGTTTTCCTTGGCCAGGCCGCCCCAGCTGTCGTCCACGGCAGGATCGCCGATGGTATTCAGACGCCACAACTCCTTGCCAGTTTCAGCGTCATGGGCTGTGATGTAGCAGCCACCCGCCGTGCCGGTGATACTGCAACCGGATGTGCCCGTGAAGACCTTGCCATCGACAACCAGCGGGCCGGCGGTAAAGCTGTAGCCTTTTTCCCACTCATTGACCTGAACTTCCCACAATTTCTTGCCGGTTTTGGCTTCAAGCGCGACCAGTTTTGAATCAGGCGTGGTCAGATAGACTTTGTCTTCATACAGCGCCAGTGAGTTGCGTTGACGATTCGCCTGTGCATCATGATAGCCACCCGTAAATTTTGGCAGCGGCTGTGTGTATTCCCAGATCAGATCGCCTGTCGTTGCGTCCAGCGCCTGCACATGACTGCGGTTCATGCCCAGGAACATGATGCCGTCGTGAACCAGTGGCGCCGTTTCCTGCAGGCCACCCACAGGCATAGACCATGCCCAGGCCAGATCCAGCTGCTTCACGTTTTTCTTGTTGACCTGATCCAGCGGGCTATAGCCCTGGTTATCGATCGTACGACGCCAGCTTGGCCAGTCGCCGTCGGCCGGTTTCAGAATCTGTTCGTTTGAAATCGGTTTGTAGTTTTCAATCTTCACTTGCGCCTGGGCCGCGCAGGCAAACATCACTGCGGCAGATACAGCCAGAAGGCTATGGATTTTCATTTTGTGTCCTATTCTTCAATATTCATTACGGTGGGCAGGTCACTGTGATTGCTTGCCCATCGGGTCAGTTGTGCTGATCAGCGTGCAGCCTTGGCCTGCTCGGCGGAAACCCCACCGAACTTATTACCCCAGCTGTTGCGAACATACGTTGCGACTGCGGCGACCTGTTCGTCGTTGAACTGACCACCCAGTGCGGGCATACTGTTCAATCCGTGAATAATTGTGCTCAGCAGCGCAGGGCCGTTGGCCAGGCGATCAAATCCTTCCAGCTTGGTACCGAAAGCGCCCTGGCCTTCTGCACCATGGCAGGCGGCGCAGGTACTGGCGAACACTTTCGCACCGGCGGCCATCATCTCAGGAGTCGCTTCGACTTTCTCACCCGCTTCCTGCGGATGCTCGGCCGTGCCCAGTACAGAAACCATCACGCCCACGTCGGCAAATCCCTGGCCTTTCATGTCGCCCGGTTTGGTATCGCCATCAAAGCGATACAGCGGCAGTCCGCCGTAGCTGACCTGCGAAACACCTTTGTCATTTTTTTCGGTTTTCAGCAGACCCGGCAAAATGTCTTTGCCCAGTGGACGGGTTTCTGAAACGACCGGATCCCAGTGCTTCATACAGGCCTCGTCGCACGCTGCTTTTTTCCCATCCTGAGTCAACGTGTACAGCGTGCGTCCCTCGGCGTCAACAAGAAAGGGGGTCATGGCGCCACTAGTGCCTTTTGCAATCAATGTCGCGGATGTGGAAGGCGTACTTTGCTGCACAGCTTGTGAATCCGCCGCAGCAGTATTGGCATGCGCAAGTGAGGCGGTCCCGAATGCAGCAGCGCACGCAACTGCGCAGGCAGTGTGTGTCAGTTTAATTTTCATTGCTTTTCTCGTGTTTGGAAGGGTTGCGGTAAATCATTTTCCAGCCATACTTTGCTTGACTAGTCAATGATCTAGATCAAATGATACCCTTTTATGACGCCAGAAGCACGTCGCGGGACAACATTAGCCGGAATTATTACGTCCAGGATGCATTACAATCGTTATATTGCAATCATCATTATTGTCGTGCGCTGTCCACCCGGCTCCTATAGAAAAACTCAGGTCAAAGCAATGGAAAACCTAGATGTGCTCGTACTTCGCAAAATCGCTGCCTGGCGCCGCGAAGGAAAAAAAGCCCTGCTGGCCACGGTCATCCGCACCTGGGGCTCTTCACCGCGCCCCCTGGGTTCGATCATGGCCCTGTGCGAAGACGGCGCTGTAGTCGGGTCCGTGTCAGGCGGCTGCATTGAAGATGATCTGGTCTATCGCTACACAGGCGGCAGCGACAAAGATGCGTTGACCAACGGCGCGCCGCCCTGTCTGGTGCGCTACGGTGTCACAGCAGAAGAGGCTTATCGATTCGGCCTGCCCTGTGGCGGCACGCTGGAAATTCTGCTTGAATTCAATCCTGAAGTACAGACGCTGGAAGCGCTCGTGGCCGCGCTGGATCAGGGCCAGTTGATGGAACGCGCCGTCGATCTGCGCTCCGGTCAGGTGCAGCAACAACCATTGGCCAGTCCGCTGCCGTTGCGTATCGATGAACAACGTATGCTCAACACCTTCGGTCCCGAGTTTCGCATGCTGCTGATCGGCGCGGGCCAACTGACCGAATATGTTGCCACCATGGCGCTGTTCAGCGGCTTTACCGTGACTGTCTGTGATCCGCGCATCGAATATCGCAATGGCTGGTCTGTGCACGGCGTGACGATTCTGGAAGATATGCCCGATGACGTTGTCACACAGTTCCGTCCGGACAGTCGCACCTGCGTCATTGCACTGACCCATGATCCGAAACTGGACGATCTGGCGCTGCTCGAAGCGCTGCAATCGAACGCATTTTATGTCGGTGCTATCGGTTCTCGTCGCAACAACCAGGCCCGCCGCGACCGGCTGCAAGAGCATTTTGGCGTGACACCGGCGCAGTTAGCTCGTTTACGGGGACCGATCGGCATCTATATCGGCAGCAAATCGCCGGCAGAAATTGCAGTCAGCGTGATGGCAGAAGTGATTGCCGTCAAAAACGGACTTCTTCTGCCCGAGAATTTTGATGTTTCTCACGCCAAGGCCAACCCTTCCGAATACGCTGCCTGACCGGACCAATGACTGAGCGTACTTCCCCCACCAGCGTTCCGGACATTGTGGCTCTGGTGCTGGCCGCCGGCAAGGGAAGTCGCTTCGATGCCTCCGGCACTCGCTACAAGCCGGTTCAGGCGCTGGCAGACAGAACGCCCATGGTGTATGCCGTCTGTCATACGCTGCTGCAGCATATTGCCCACGTCACTGTCGTTTGCGGCCCCCAGGAGCAGGCGGTGCACAGCGCGCTTGGCGACTTGCCGGTCCGTACTGTTCACTGCACGGAAGCGCACCAGGGTATGAGCGCCTCGCTGCGTTGCGGTGTCCAAAGCAGCCCCGCGAGCGTAGGCTGGATCATTGCGCTTTCAGATATGCCTTTTATCCGTGCCGAGACGGTGAGCGGCGTTGCTTCACGCCTGCGCCAGGGCGAACAAATAATACGTCCGGCATACCAGGGCAAACCAGGACATCCGGTCGCGTTTGCCAGTAAGTTCAGGGACCAGTTGCTTGGCATCACCGGCGATGAAGGCGCGCGCACGATCATTCGCCGACATCCGGATGCATTGACCGTTTTTACGGTTAATGATCCGGGATGTCTCATCGATATTGATACGGTGGAGCAGTTGCAGCGGCACGGCACCGGTGAGCAATGACTCAGGTCTTCTGCAACTGATTCCCAATAGGCAAACTGCGAATCCGCTTACCCGTCGCGGCAAAGATGGCGTTGCACAGTGCGGCGGACACAGGCGGTGTGCCCGGTTCCCCCACACCGCCCAGCGGCGCGTCATAATCTTTTGCCGGCACCAGATGCACATGGATTTCCCGTGGCGCGCTCATCATGGATGTAATGCGGTAATCGTGAAAATTGCTTTGTACGGCCGCTCCGTTCTTGAAGCTGATTTCACCCAGTGTCGCCAGACTGATACCCATGACGGTCGCACCTTCGATCTGGGAACGGATCCGCTCCGGATTGACCTGAGGTCCGCAGTCAACCGCCACATCTACGCGTGGAATGGATAACTGACCGCTATCCGAAATCTCGACATGCACAACCGTGGCAACGTATGTGACAAAACTGTAGTGAGCCGCAAGCCCCATACTGCGCCCTTTTTGGGGCGATTTACCCCAGCCGGCCTCCCGCGTTGCAACTTCAATCACATTACGGAGCCGCCCCGTATCGACGGGGTATAGCTCGGGCGACTCATCATGATTCCACGAATCCGACAGCGCGGCCGGGTTGATGCGTCTGGCCGGGCCGATCAGATCCAGCAGAAAATCACGATGATCCTTGTTCAGCTCTGCGGCCATTTCGGACACAAAGGACTGGATCGCAAACGCGCGTGGAATATTCGACACAGAGCGGAACCAGCCGATCCGGGTGTGAGCCTTTGCCGGCGGGTTCTCTACCCTGACGTTGGGGATGGCGAACGGCACGTTGGCCGCCCCCATGCCCAGCTCGCTGGCTGACTGGTGCTGCGTATCGGCAAAGGTGGAACCGATGGACGGCGCGGCACTGCGATGCAGCCAGGTCGTTACCTTGCCCTGCGCATCCACGCCGGCTTCCAGCCGCTCCACAGAGACCGTGTGATAATAGGAATGCTGAATATCATCTTCCCGGGTCCAGGTTACTTTCACCGGCTTGCCGTCCATCGCTTTGGACAAAAGCCCCGCTTCCACCACAAAATCCGGTTTCGATTTACGACCAAAACCGCCACCCAGCAACGTCTGGTTGACCCGTACGTTTTCAGGAGGCAGCTCCAGCCATTTGGTCAGCATGTCATGCGTGGCCTGTGGCGCCTGGACACTGGCCCAGGCTTCACATTTGCCATCGACAATGCGCACGGTGGCAACCGGTGTTTCCATCGGCGCCTGCGCCAGATGAGGAATGTAATATTCGGCCTGGATGCGTTTCGCAGCGCTCTCCAAAGCGGCCATTGTATCGCCGTCATTGCGCACGGCCTTGTCTGCCGGCTTGCTTACCGCCGCTTCAAGCTGCTTGCGATACGCTGCCGAATCATAAGACGCATGCGGGCCGCCTTCCCATTCGATCTTCAGGGCCTTGCGTCCGGCAATGGCCGCCCAGGTATTGGTTGCGATAACCGCGACCCCACCCAGTGGATTGAACACTGCAGGTGGCGGCGAGCCGGGAATAGTAACCACTTTGACAACGCCCGGCACCTTCAACGCAGCCGCATCGTCCACTTTGACAAGCTTGCCGCCGAACACAGGCGGCCTGGCCACAACGGCATACAACATGCCTTCCAATCGGACGTCCTGGCCATACTGGGCCCGTCCGGTCACGATATCCATGCCATCCGCCAGGTGTGTCTCACCCTTGCCGATATAGCGAAATGCATCAGCCGGTTTGAGCTTGAGCGTTTCCCGGTCGGGCACCTCAAGATCCGCTGCTTTTTGCGCCACCTCGCCAAAACCCAGTTTTTTACCGGTAGGCGTATGAACCAGTTCGTGATTCTTTGCTTCCACCTCAGATACCGGCACATTCCACTGGCTGGCTGCGGCAGACACAAGCATTGCCCGTGCCGCTGCCCCCACCCGACGCATGGGCATGAAGAAGTGACGCACACTGCGTGAACCGTCGGTGTCCTGATTGCCAAAACGCGGCTCTTCTGCCCAGGCCTGCTTGACGGTCACCCGCCCCCAGTCCGCCTCCATCTCGTCCGCGACCACCATGGGCAGACTGGTGCGCACACCCTGTCCCATTTCGGCCCGATGACACAGAATCGTAACCGCACCGTCGGCCGCAATCGCAACAAAGACCAGCGGGTTGTCGACATATCCATGAGGCATGGCATCCACGCCGTATTTTTTGGGCCCTTTCTGCTCTTCGCCTTCTGCAAAGGCTCGCAGCGGCAGACCGACTGCCAGCACAAAGCCGCTCAGGGCAAGGCCCTTGAGCATGCTGCGACGACTGATATTGCTGATCTGCGCATCCGTGGCGGCGATAGCGATTGCATGATCTCGCAGTTTCATTTTGCACCTCCGGCCTGAGCCACGTTTTTGATCGCGCCGCGAATTCGCGTATACGTACCGCAACGGCATAAATTACCGCTCATCGCGGCATCAATATCGGCATCGGTCGGCGCGGGGGTTTTCTTGAGCAGCGCAGTAGCGGACATGATCTGTCCCGTTTGGCAGAAGCCGCATTGGGGGACGCCCATCTCTACCCAGGCCTGCTGCACCGCCTTGCCGGTCTCGTCCTCGGCCATGGCTTCAATCGTGACGATTTTCTTGCCGACTGCTCCTGCAATCGGCGTCACACAGGAACGTATGGGTTCCCCATCCAGATGCACCGTACAGGCGCCGCACAGCGACATGCCGCAGCCAAACTTGGTTCCGGTAAATCCCAGGTGATCGCGCAGAGCCCAGAGAATGGGCGTATCGCCAGGCAGATCAACATCGTGTTTTTTGCCGTTAATTTCAAGTGTAATCATTGTAGCCATCCTTGCTGTTCGTTTCCCAAATACAAAAACCCATCATGACGTGTTTTTGCTTCCGATGCGGACCAACCCGCCGCGCATTCGTGCTCAGTATAGCAACCATCTGTTCAATGTATCACAATCATATTAACTACGTTTGTGATATCAAAAAAGCAAAAAAGGCCGACTGCATAATGGCAAAACCGGTACCAGCCTGATGAAAAAGACCGGTACCGGTATGAGCCGAGTATGAGCAAATATAGACAGCCGGATCGCATTGCACGACCCGGCCGGCACTTTCGATCAGAAAAACCCGAGTGCCTTCGGACTGTAACTGACCAGCAGGCATTTGGTCTGTTGATAGTTGGACAGCGCCATCTTGTGCGTTTCACGCCCGATCCCGGACTGCTTGTAGCCCCCGAAAGCCGCATGCGCAGGATACAGGTGATAGCAGTTAGTCCAGACACGACCCGCCTCGATGCCGCGGCCCATGCGATAAGCCCTGGAGCCGTCACGGGTCCAGACGCCCGCACCCAGACCATAGTATGTGTCGTTTGCGATCTCCAACGCTTCATCCTCATCACGGAAGGTCGTCACAGAAGCCACGGGGCCGAAAATTTCTTCCTGGAAGATACGCATATCGTTCTTGCCCTGCAACAGCGTAGGAGAAACGTAATATCCTTCCTCCAGGCTTTGCACGCGGTTGCGTTCGCCGCCGGTCAGGCAAGCGGCGCCTTCATCGCGACCGATATCGATATAGCCCAGAATCTTGTCCAGCTGCGCCTGTGAGGCCTGCGCCCCCACCATGGTGTTCATATCCAGCGGATTGCCCGTCTTCATTTTCTGCACTCGCGCAATGGCTTTTTCGATGAACTGATCGTAAATCGATTCCTCAATCAAAATGCGCGAGGGGCATGTGCACACTTCGCCCTGGTTCAACGCAAACATAGACAGGCCTTCCAGCGCCTTGTCAAAGAAATCATCTGACTGATCCATCACATCGGCAAAGAACACATTGGGACTCTTGCCGCCCAGCTCCACCGTCGAAGGAATCAGATTGTCTGCAGCTGCATGCAGAATGTGTTTACCTGTTGCCGTCGAACCAGTAAACGCGATTTTGGCAATCCGCTTATGCGTAGCCAGTGCATTGCCTGCCTCCTTGCCGTAACCGTTGACTACATTGATCACGCCGGCAGGAAACAAGTCACCGGCAATTTCCATCAACACCAGAATGGAAGCCGGTGTCTGCTCTGCAGGTTTAAGTACAACGCAGCAACCTGCGGCCAGCGCCGGTGCCAGTTTCCAGATCGCCATCAGGATGGGAAAATTCCACGGGATGATCTGGCCGACCACGCCCAGCGGCTCCTGGAAGTGATAGGCGACTGTCGTATGATCAATCTCGGAGATACTGCCTTCCTGCGCCCGGATGCAACCGGCAAAATAGCGCAAATGATCGACGGCCAGCGGCAGATCGGCCGCCATGGTTTCACGCAGCGGCTTGCCATTGTCGATGGTTTCGGCCACGGCAAGCAGTTTCAGGTTCTGCTCGATTCGATCTGCCATTTTCAACAGCAAATTGGACCTGTCGGCTGGCGATGTCTGCGCCCAGACACGTTTCGCAGCATGGGCGGCATCCACCGCGCGATCAATGTCATCTGCATTGGAACGGGCAACTTCGCAAAACACCTGTCCATTCACAGGTGAAATATTCTGGAAATACTCGCCAGACGCGGGCTCAACCCACTTGCCGCCAATATAGTTGCCATACTTGGTCTTGTAGGGATATTCGGTATCGATCCCAAACTGTTTCAAATCGGATAGGTTCATGTTTTATCTCCTGTCTGTTGATTTTGGATAGCGTGCGGGCATGCATGCCTCATGCTATTTCAACCACAGCAAAGTTCATGCCAGGCCCTCCGGCAAAGGGTCACGGCAGGTTTTGGAGTAGAATGGTCCTGACACGTCGCGCATGACACACAAAACAAAGCAACAAGTGTCGCCATTTGCGACAGCACGCAAGCAACGCAAATTACAACCGCCTGTTTTTGCAACACATCAGGAGACGTCGATGTTGCATCACTCGCTGAACTCTACGGGTACAGTACAGCCGAACGCGCTGATCCAGCGCTCCTGGGCTCGCTGTGAAAGGCAGGCCGGCGCGCTCGATAGCGAACCGGTTTTGCTTGATCGCGCCGAGCTGAACACGCGCATGGATCAATACGCCAGCCTGCTGCATACCGCGACCCCGCACATCGCCGCCGCCAGCGGTATCGTCGCACACGCGCAGGGCATTTTGCTGCTATCGGACGCCAGCGGCGTCATCCTGCACTCGACAGGGAATAACGCTTTCCTGCACAAGGCCGATCAGGTTGCCCTGCGACCGGGCGCCAGTTGGGCAGAAGATCATCGCGGCACCAATGCCATCGGCACTGCACTCATCGAAAACGCCTTCATCCGGGTGCATGGCCAGGAACACTATCTGTCCTGCAACCGCATCCTCAGTTGTCATGCCGCGCCGATCCGCTCGCCACGTGGCGACATACTGGGTGTACTGGACATCTCGGGCGATGCCCGCACGCTTCCCGACTATACCGGCGACCTGGTCCGGGCCACGGCGCGCCAGATCGGTGATCAGATACTGGACTTGGCCGACACTCATATCGCACGACTGCAATTTCAGCGCCAGCCCGGCCCTATCAACCCGGCGCTGTGTGGCACTTTACTTGTCGCCGATGAATATATCGTGGGCGCAAGCGAAGTGGCGGCTGATGTGCTGGGTGTACCGCTGACCCAGCTGCTGGATCAGGCGGTCGAAAACTGGCTGCCACAATGGAAACAACTGCAGCCACATCCATCGGCCAGTCATGTCGTTGACGGCACGGTGCTCTATGCCACGCTGCAATTTGAGCGGATCGGTGTACCCAATTCAGACAACGCCGCAGCCGCACAGACTGGCCATGCTGGGTCGATCCAGGCGAAGTCCCCCGCAGACAAAGACCGCACGAAACCCGCCGGCCTGCCCGCGGCCAGCCTGCCAACGCTGGAACCCGCATTGCAGCTTGCGTTGCGCCAGAGTACGCTGGCCATCAATGCCGATCTGGGCATTTTGCTGCTGGGTGAAACAGGCACCGGCAAAGAGGTATTTGCCCGACACCTGCATGCGCACAGCCGCTGGCGCAACGGACCATTTATTGCCATTAACTGCGCCGCGCTGCCCGAAAGCCTGATTGAAGCAGAACTGTTCGGCTACGAGCCGGGCGCCTTTACCGGTGCGCAGCGCAACGGCTCACGCGGACGGCTGCGCGACGCCAACGGCGGGGTATTGTTCCTGGACGAAATCGGCGATATGCCCCTGCCATTGCAGTCACGACTTCTGCGGGTGTTGCAGGAGCGGGTCGTACAGCCACTGGGATCCGATAAGGCCTGGCCGGTTCAGTTCGGCCTGATCAGCGCGACCAACCAGCAGGCAGAAATACTGGCACAGGAAGAAAATTTCCGTCAGGATCTTTACTATCGAATTCAGGACCACTTGGTTCATCTGCCCCCGCTGCGCCAGCGCGCCGACCTGCGCATGTTTATCTGCGCCGAGCTTCGACGCCACGAAAGCTCGCCCAGCCTGATTTTTGACGACGAGACACTGGACATCCTGTGCGCCTGCCCCTGGCCCGGCAACTACAGGCAATTGCGTTCCGTTCTCAAAACGCTGGCCGCCTTTTTGCCGACCGGAAGCATTATCCGCCCCGATGCACTGCCTGTCCATTTGCTCAGGCAAGTGCGCGGCGCGCCATCGGCAGCCCCGGAAACACGGGCGGGCAGCGCTGCTTCCAACTCGATCCCTGCGCCTGAAGCGCTCGCCTGCAACCCAACCGCTGACACTAACATCCTGGCTCCTTTTCAGACCCAATCGGATCAACCCTTGCCCGACGTCAGTCTCAAGGACCTGCAGACCCTGCGGATTAGACAGGCGCTGGTGAAAAACAGGGGCAATGTCAGTAAAACGGCCAGGGAACTGGGATTGCACCGCAGCACGGTCTATCGGCAATTGGCGAGATCCGATTCCTCGGCTCCTTAGGCAATGCCTGCGGAACGGTTTCTTATACCTTAATGCGCGCGTTAAGCGCGCGAGATCGGATACTTAAAGCCCGTCGACTGGATTTCGTTGTCGGCTTTGCCGTATCCTCCCTTGCAAATTGTCGCATACGCCTATTTACCGAAAATACCGTCCCCGGCATACTGAAACCATTCATTATTTCCTGCAACCGGCCCGTTGTGCGGCGCGCAGGTTTGACAATTTCACTTGCAATAAAGCCGCTGCTAAACAAGGAAACACACATGAAAGTCACCTCAAAAATTTCGCCCTGCCTGTGGTTTGATGACCAGGCCGAAGCAGCAGTCCGGTTCTACACCGGCATTTTCCCTGATTCACGTATTACGCAAACAACCCATTATCGCGGTGAAAAAATGACGCAAGTCAGCGGCCGCCCCGACGGCAGCGTGCTGACCGTCGCGTTCGAGCTGGCCGGGGTCCCATTTACGGCTTTAAATGGCGGGCCTATTTTCAAATTCAACGAAGCCATTTCCCTTCAGGTACATTGCGAATCCCAGGACGAGATCGACACATACTGGGCTGCATTGAATGAAGGCGGCGATCCGTCAGCACAGCAATGCGGCTGGCTTAAAGACCGTTATGGCCTGTCATGGCAAATCGCGCCGGCTATCCTGCCGGCACTGTTGACCGATCCTGATCGCGCGCAACGCGTCATGGAAGCATTGCTGCCGATGAAAAAACTGGATATCGCAACGCTGCAGGCCGCAGCTGACAAAACGTAATAAACACAATCAATGGCCAGGAACCGGCAACGGTTCAATTGCAATTGAAATACCCCGCTTTCTTAGATGTCTTTTTAATGACCATTCACCCCTTACCGGTGCCAGGCCCCGGGCCGGCCCACAACAAGGAGATATCATGAGCCAGACCTCTGTCATTCCCTATCTGTTCTTTGGCGGACGCTGTGAAGAAGCGCTGGATTTTTACAAGAACGCTGTGGCAGCGCAAGTCGACATGATAATGCGATTTGGCGACAGCCCGGAAAAACCACCTCCTGGCACCGTACCGCCGGACTTCGATGACAAGATCATGCACACGAGTTTTCGGATCGGCAATAGTGTCATTATGGCGTCCGACGGGTGTGAAAGCGGCGGCACTGCCTTTGCCGGGTTTGCCCTGTCCATCGTTCCGACCGATAAAGAAGACGCCAGTCGAATGTTCAATGCCCTGGCCGACGGCGGCACAGTGACCATGCCGTTGGGCGAGACGTTCTTTTCGCCCTGCTTTGGCATGCTCAAGGACCGATTCGGTATGGAGTGGATGATTGCCATGCAACCGGAAAACCAGGCGTCGCAATCCTGATGTGATTGAACAAGGCTGCGCAAACCGCGCAGCTTATTACTCAACCAACATTGATCGTGACAGATCAAGCAGCCGGGACGAAACAAGGGACACTGCCCGGGAGGGCCCCTTGGTCCTGGAAATAGCCATTGATATCATCCGTTTGATTGGCGGGTTCACAATCCGCGAAGCCTGCAAACGACCGCTGGCAATGTCCTGCGAAACGGCATGAATGGGTAACGTTGTGTGCAGTCCGCATTGCGCGGCAAACTGTTTCATCAGCGTCAGCGAATTGGTCTCCATTGCGGTATCAATAGAAAACCCCATTTCACGCGCCAACGCTTCCATCTTATTGCGCAGTTCGTTGGATGCGACAGGAAGCACGAACGACACGTCCTTTAACTGGGAAAATTCAACATCGGGCCCCGTCGTATGTGGATCACCGCTGGCACCAATCAGATAACTGTCGACCGTCGCCAATTCGAACTCCTGTTCAGGAAGGGTGTCGCCATACCGATATAAGATGCCGATGTCAGCGCGACCGTCAAGGAGCCAGGATTCAATCTGCCCGACATTACCCTCCAGATATCGCAGCCGCACACCGGGGGCGTCGTTGCGAAGGTCGCTGTATAAGCGGCTCACCAGCGCCGCGCCGATAGAGCCGAAGCAGGCCAGGGTGACCGTGCCGGCGGGCGCCTTGATGTACTCTTGCAAGCTCTGATCCAGATGCTCTGCTTCCCGCAGCAAAGCGACCACCCGATCGAAAATCCGGCTTCCGGCCTCGGTAAGCGCTACACCCCGGCCAGTACGGTTAAAAAGGCGTACGCCACACTCTCTTTCGAGGGCATTCAGTTGGCGACTCAAGAGGGACTGGTTGCTGTCCAGAAAGGCGGCGGCGCGCGTGAGGCTGCCAATTTCGGCAATAACGACAAAAAACCGCCACCGATTCAAATCCGCGGACAGAGTAATCTGAAAATCCGTTGCACTATGGTCAGGCTGCATGACGTTGTTATATCCCAAGGCAGGCCAAGCTCTGCCAGTCTAGATCATCCCGTCACCAGCTTAACACTCAATTCAGACTGATATTGCCTTTCTGTGCCACCCGCTTCCACTTGGCAAATTCCGCCATCATCGTCTCGCGGTATTGACCGCCGTTCATGTAAGCGGCGCTACCACCCTGCTCGTACAAAAACGTCTTGACCGCTTCCGAATCTGTCACCTCTTTGACGGCCTGCCCAATCCGGTCAATCGTCTCGCCGGAAACACCAGCCGGCCCGACCAGCCCATACAGCGTTTCCATAATGACACCGGGCAGCCCCGACTCGCCGGTCGTCGGCACATCAGGCAATTGCGGCAACCGTTCCGGCCCCGCAACAGCGAGCACTTTCAAGGTACCCGCACGATGAAACGACAGCACTGGCGCCAAATCGGACACCTCGTACTGGACCTCACCGGCCAGCAATGCTGTGGTGGCCGGCGCAGCTCCCTTATACGGAATATGCATGGTTTCGATAGCCGCTTCCTGCCTGAACAATTCTGCGCCGATATGCGGTGTTGTCCCGTTGCCGGCCGAACTGTAATTGAGTTTACCGGGCGCTTTCAATGCCTGGTCGACCAGTTCCTGCAGTGTTGAAATGCCCGATCGGGTACCCACTGAAATAACCGATGGATACCTGGCAACGGCAGCAATATATTGAATATCAGATAACTCATAAGGCAGTTTTTGCAAGGCCGGCAGGCCCGCCACGGGCCCCGGCGCAACCAGAGCCAGGGTGTAGCCATCAGGCGCCGCACGCAGCACTTCTCCCACGCCGACAGCTCCGCCCGCGCCGGGCCGATTCTGCACCACTACCGGTTGCCCGAGATTTTTCTCCAAATGCTGGGCAATCAGCCTGGCAACCCCGTCAGTGGGCCCACCGGCAGAGTAGGGAACAATCAGTCTCAGGGGCTTGGCCGGCCAGTCAGCGGCGCTTGCCAGTAATGGCACGATTCCCAAGAAAAACGCAACGAACAATAGCCATTGTCTGTGCTTGAACACGCTGTCTCCTTTTTGATTATCTTTTGAGATTTGCAGGCCGTACACGCGCCTTACTAGCACCGCCTGGAAACGAAAGAAAACACTTTATAACTAACCCCGTGTCCGTGCCAGCCCAATTGCGGCAATTCAGAATTGCGTTTTTTGAGGTAGCTGCGGACAAGCACCAACCGTATCATGGCCCAGCGCATGAGAGCTCTTGCATGCCAGCACCTTTTGCCGCAATTGCATTTCAATTGCTATTTTTATCCGAAATACACAGGAATATTGCTTTGAACATTGTCGAAGTCAGACTCACCGAATGTACCCAGCGTCTGCATGACCCCAGCTGGAAATTTGCACGTGCGCAAGTCCCACAGCTCGAAGGGCACGTACTTGAACTGACCGATGACGCGGGGTTCACAGGGCTGGGTTATGCACACGCCATTCCGGCCATTACTACGCACGGCGCCGGCGCACGCAGCGCTCTGGAATGGATCCGGCCTGTGCTGTTACATCGGCAGATCGACAGCATTGCATCTGTCATGGAAGAACTGGAAGTGCTGCTGGCGTTCAATTTCAGCGTCAAGGCCGCGGTGGATATGGCTTTGCATGATCTGCTGGGAAAACGCCTGGGCGTACCGGTATCGACCCTGCTGGGAGGCAGACTGCGCGACGCCATACCGCAGTCCCGTATTCTGGCTATCAAGGCGCCGTCGGAGATGGCGCGCAAGGCAGAAGAGCTGGTCACTGCCGGGTACACACAGCTCAAACTCAAGCTTTCGGGCGATACGGCGCTCGACATTGAAAGAGTGGCCGCAGTGCGCGCCGCCGCCGGACCGGCAACGGTGCTGACTCTGGACCCGAACCAGTCCTACAGCTGCAAGCAGATGATGCAGGCATTCTCAAAAATGGAACGTCACGACATTGCTCTGATCGAACAACCGGTGCCGGCCTCCGATACGGAAGGGCTGGCATTGCTGACGCGCACACTGCCCACTGCGATTGAAGCCGATGAGAGTGCGCAGACAGTGGACGATGTCTTCAAACTGGTCACCGACCGCCAGGCCGATGTGATCAATCTCAAAATCACCAAGCTGGGAGGCATCGGACGTTTCATGCAAGCTGTCCATATCTGCGAAGCCGGCAACGTGATCTGCCGGGTGGGGGCCGCCTTCGGCCCTGCGCTATTGCAGGCAATGGGCGCGCAGGTCGCCAGCGTAATCAAAAACCTGCCATATGGCTGCGAGTTATCAGAGCACCAGCATCTGAACGACGATCCATTCGAGAGCCTGCCGGTCGACAATGGCCTCATTACCGTACCGACCGGCCCTGGCGGCGGCTTGCTCTACTGTAATAAATAAATTACACATGTCTTCTTCCCGCCTGCCGCCCCTGACAGTAAAAGAAGCGATCGCCGATCTGGGCGACACTCGACTATGGTATTGGGATACAGGCGGTTCAGGAGAGATTGTGGTCTTTCTTCATGCCGGCAGCCAGAGCGGCGCCGGCTGGGAGTATCAACAGCCTGCTTTTGTAGCTGCCGGATACCGTGCTATCGGCTACTCGCGCCGGGGATACCTCAACTCCGACTCAGGCAGTATACAGAACCCAGGCGTGGCATCGGAGGATCTGCATAGGCTGCTGCAACACGTGAATGCTGATCGGATCCACCTGGTCGCAGTCGCACATGGTGGCTATTTCGCCCTGGACTACAGCCTGTCCTACCCGGAAAAAGTGATCAGCCTGACATTGGCCTCGTCCATGCTCGGTGTCAGAGACGAAGCATATGACGCGATGCAAAAGCGCCTTCGTCCGGCCTTTTTCAATGACTTGCCGGTTGATTTCAAGGAATTGGGCCCATCCTACCGCGCGGGCAACCCGGAAGGACATGAGCAGTGGAAGAAAATGGCAACAGCTGCCCGACCAGGCGGCAGAGTCATGCAAAAACTGAAGAACCCGCTCAGTTGGCAGAGCGTGGAAAAAATCCATCCCCCGGTCCTGCTCATGACCGGCGATGCTGATTTGTACGTCCCGCCATCGATACTGCGCTTGCAGTTGTCGCACTTTCCCGCGGCCGAATCAGTCGTCATTACCGAAGCAGGCCATTGCGCCAACTGGGAGCAACCCGAGGTGTTCAATAAAGCCGTCCTCGATTTCATCCGCAAGCATTCCGCCCGTTGATGCCGGATCAGGCCGTGCCTTTGCTTGAACGCGCCCGAGGCTGTAATATCAGACCTCATCGGAACACAAATCAGGACGCAAAAATGGGAAAGACGGCATTAATCACCGGCGGCAGCCGTGGCATTGGCGCTGCGACTGCCAAATATCTGGCTGCCAGGGGATATGGCATTTGTATTAATTACCATACCAACGAGCAGGCTGCACAAACGCTGGTCACACAGATCAAGTCGGAATTCCAGGTGCCCTGCATAGCCCTTCGCGCCGATGTATCCGATGAAGCCCAAGTTGTCAGGCTGTTTGCAGACATGGACGAGCAACTGGCACCAGTCACCCACCTGGTTAACAACGTCGGTGTACTGTTCAAACAGATGACCGTCTCCGACATGGATGCCGAACGCATCAACAAAACCCTTGCCACGAACGTCACCAGCTACTTTTTGTGTAGCCGGGAGGCCATCAAACGCATGCAACCGGGATGCGCGATTGTCAATGTGTCCTCGGTCGCCTCGCGAACCGGCTCGCCGGGCGAATATGTAGATTACGCGGCCTCCAAGGGCGCGGTCGATGTATTCACGCGCGGCCTGTCACTGGAGCTGGCCGGCAAAGGCATTCGCGTCAATTGTGTCCGGCCCGGGTTTATCTATACTGATATCCACGCTGATGGTGGAGAGCCCGGACGCGTAGATCGCGTGAGCGGGCAAATCCCCATGCTACGCGGCGGACAACCCGAAGAGGTGGCCTCGGCCATCGCCTGGCTGCTGTCCGACGAAGCCTCGTATGTCACTGGATCGTTTATCGACTTGGCTGGCGGGCGTTAGGCGTCACTCGACCCAGGATCGAACTGTGCGTCCGTGCTAAGCGATATGGCTACATATCCGGAGCGATGGCGTCAATTAGGATTGATACCAATAAAAGGTATGACCTTATGATGTATGATTAGCACATTACGAATTTTGATTTTTCCGTTAATTGCTAAGCAGAACCGGGTCATACGATGATTAAAAGATTAATTCATATTGGATTTTTGTATATAGCCGTTTTAACGACAAACAGCTATGCCGCTTTCCCCGAAAAGCCCATTACGCTTATCGTACCCTATGCATCAGGTGGCATGAGCAGTGTGTTCGGTCCGATTATGGCCGAAGCCGTGCAGCCGCTTTTGGGCCAACGCATGATTGTCGAATACAAGCCAGGCGCGAACGGCGGTCTTGGCGCCGCATATGTCGCCAAATCAAAGCCGGATGGCTACACGCTGTTGATGGGCGTCAACAGCACCATGGCAATTAATCCCAACCTGTACGACAAGGTGTTATACGACCCTATCAAGGATTTCTCTCCGGTGGCAATGCTATACAGGTCTGCAAACATTTTGGTAGTCAAGGCAGATAGCCCCTTCAATTCGGTTCAAGACGTGATTGACTACGCAAAGCAGCACCCGGGAAAACTTAATTTCGGTTCCTCCGGGAAAGGTGCAACACCGCATCTATCGGGCGAAATGTTCAAAAAGCGCGCTGATATTCAGATGACTCATGTACCATACAAAGGAGTCGGCCCCGCGCTGATAGGCCTCATCGGTGGAGAGGTCGATATGGTCTTTAGCGATTTGTCCGCAATGGCGCATATTCAGAACGGTACACTTAAACCTTTAGCGGTAACAAGCGCGCAACGGCTGCAGGCGGCACCAGAAGTCCCGACGATGCAAGAAGCGGGCGTGAAAGATTTCCTTATTTCTACCTGGTATAGCATTGTGGCGCCCGCCGGCACTCCCCCCGGGATAGTGAAAACACTAAATGATGCTTTTTCAAAAGCGGTACAGATGCCGAAGGTCAAAGAGCGCATGGCCGGTGTTGGAATGGAACCGGTGCCCGACACCTCTTCAAAATTTCTCGAAAAGTCCGTGAAATCGGATCTTGACTACTGGAAGCGCTTCCTGCAGGAAGCAAAAATCGAGATGAAATAATTCTTCACGCCATTGACCGAGAAGCAAAGGATGCGTTCCTCACACTTGGGGCAGGGATGCATCTCTACGAAAGTAATAATAGCGGGTATTGATATGACCGATAGATTGAAAAATAAGATTGCATTGGTAACCGGCGCAGGCGGCAAGATCGGGAAAGAGATAGCCCGACAATTCGCTACAGAGGGGGCCTCTGTAGCATGCGTGGATATAAACGAGCAGACAGCAGCGGAAACGGCGAATCTGATCATCCAGGCCGGAGGTCATGCGCGTACCTATGCCGTCGATATTGGAAATCGCCAGAATGTTTTACAGCTCTTCGAAAAAATGGCTGGCGAATTCGGAGGCCTCGATATTCTGGTCAACAACGCCATGTGGATTCGCTATGAACCAATAGAAAAGGTCGAAGAGGACACTGTAGAAAAGATGTTTTCTATCGGCTTGAAATCTATCTTCTGGACAGTACAGGCAGCGCTGCCAAAGCTCGAAGAACGAGGGGGCGGATCCATTATCAACATTTCTTCGATCGCCGCGATTCGCGGTTCGGTTAATCGGCTGTTATATTGCACCATCAAGGGCGGAGTCAACGCAATGACGATGCAATGTGCCGTGGAGTTGGGGCCCCGCAACATACGCGTAAACGCAATTGCACCGGGGGCGGTTCTTCACGAGGCCTCGGCCGCACGATTGGGGCCGGAGCTCATTCAATTGAGACGCGATACAACACCACTTGGCCGGCTTCCCGAAGCCCGTGATATTGCATCAACAGCACTTTTCCTGGCTAGCGACGATAGCCGATTGGTCACGGGCGAACTGATATGCGTAGACGGCGGGCGTCGGATCGTTTCATAACAGTACCAGCGTCTGGCCGACAGCCCTGGATCAGATCAATCATCCCATCCACTCTCCTCCATTTACATCAATCACCGCCCCATTGATGAAGGCCGCAGCGTCGGAGCTCAAGTATTCAACGGCAGAGGCGATTTCGTCTGCGAGTCCGAGACGACCGGCGGGAATCATTTTCCTGGCACTCTCCAGTGTTGCTGTAGCTGACGTTCTGGCAAGCGCTGTATCTATTTGACCCGGCGCGACACAATTGACGGTAACGCCAAACCTCGCATAGTCTCCAGCCAGTTTCCTGGACATCCCAAGCACCGCAGACTTCGAGGCGCTGTAATGCGTTCCGGCACGAGGAGAATACGTGCGGCCTGCTCTGGAGGCGATATTGACCACCCGGCCCCACTTGCCTTCAACCATAGCAGGAATAAGCGCCTGGGCCAAAAGAAAGGGCGCAGTCACGTTGACTTTGAATACCTCTTCCCATTCGCAAAGCGAAATTACATCAAGCGAAGCCACAAAACCGTTTGGCTTGGGGTGTATCCCTGCGTTATTGACAAGGATATCGCAAGTTCCGTACTGACTTTGAATGGACTTTGCCCGATCTGAGAGAATCGAAGAATCAGCAAGATCCAATTCAATCGGCGATGCTGCAATATCCAATGCACGCAGTTGACTGGCCGCCTCGACGACAGAGGCAGATCGGTCGAGCATCAACACGGTCATGCCCGCTTGACCCAGGCGCCTGGCGCACTCGAAGCCAATTCCACTGGCCGCGCCCGTTACCAAAGCTGTTCTTGATTTTCCAGAGGTGCCCTGTGTCATAGTCCTGCCTCAGCCCGTAACCTGAAGAGAGGATCCGATCCGTCCCGGGCTCCCTTCAGCCATCCATCCTGTGGAACAGGCGCATTGTCCGGAATATCAACAATCTGCTTCCAATCCTGCACCAGGTTTCGCTCTGCGATTCTCCACTCGCCGTTGCGACGCTCAAACTTGTCGATATAACGCGAACAAGTGAACAAGTCTGCCCCCCTTCCATCTGACCCGGCCGCGCCGCCGGAAAGCTGGGCCAGGTTCGCTTTCGCATCGGCTGGGTAGCGCTGTACAGTACGGACATACGTCTCAACGATTGCAATGTCCTGGCTCGCAAATTCGATCAGGATATTACTGATTTGATGCATCGAAAATGGAATCTTCGCGTGTCTGTTCCGTATCCAGTCGATCAGTCCGTCAACATTTCCGTTGAAAGGTCCATGACGGTCAATGCCGTCTGGATGAAATACCAAACGGATTCCGTCGAAATCCAGCCGATCAACGGCGCGACACCACCTGTACATGACGTCCTGAATCTGCATTCTGTCAGCCATTCTTTGGAGCGAGTATGAGTTTTCCACTTTGCAATCCTTTTAATAATATCAATATGACATTCAACATAACCGTGCCTGTCATCGCACGCCTAACACCACCTTTCCTATTGCTTTTCCTTGCTCCAGATAGTCATGCGCTTGTTGTGCCTGTTCCAGCGAAAATACCTTATCGATGACCGGCTTGATCGACCCACTTTCCAGCTGCGGCCAGATCGCGTTTTGCAACTCTCGAAGTATTTCCCGTTTTTCACTGATCGAACGATGCCGAAGGGTGGAGCCGGTAATCGTCAGTCTGCGCAACATGATGTCCCGCACGTTAAAATCGACCGTGCCACCCGAATCGCCTGCAACGTACACCAGCCGTGCCTGGTCAGCCATGACATTCACATTTTTTCTGGCATAAGGCGCACCAACCATATCCAGGACAACATCGACGCCTTTACCGTTCGTCAGTTCCATAACGATCGATTCAAAATCGTCCTGACGATAATTGATTGCATGCCTGGCGCCGAGGTCAATGCAGGCGCGGCACTTTCGCTCGCTGCCTGCGCTGGCTAAAACCGTCACCCCCATCCGAGACGCTATCTGAATAGCCGCCACGCCAATGCCGCTTGCGCCCCCATGCAACAACAAGCTCTCGCCGCGCCGTAAACGGGCTTGCAGTATTAATGTCTGCCATACAGTAGAAAACGTCTCAGGCAACCCCGCCGCTTCAATGAACCCGAATCCTTCCGGTATAGGAAGACAATGGGTTGCCTGCGCGAGACAATACTCTGCATATCCTCCCCCCATTAAAAGGGCGCATACGCGGTCTCCCCGTTGCCATTGCGAAACATGACTGCCAACCTCCTCGATCACGCCCGACACTTCCAAACCCAACACTGCCGAGGCTGATTCCGGAAGCGACGGATAATCTCCATATTTCTGTTTGATATCGCCCCTGTTCACACCTGCCGCGTATACGCGAATCAGAACCTCATTCTCCCCTGGTGCAGAAATACTGTGCCTGACGAGACAGAGGGATCCATCCGACGAGACAGTTATGGCATGGCATTTGTTCATGGTTCACCAAAAATAGGCGGTAAAGATCATTGGCCTGCTATCGACATCATTGCTCGCCGAACTCTTTCACAATCTCAGTGAAGTCTTGAAAATAGGCTTCCATTTGCTTTCGTGTTTCTGCAGAGGAGAGAACATAAAGCGGTACATCCCGTTCTTTCATAAAGGCTTTGAACTCTTCGCTCTTTGCTGCCTTAAGAAACGCGGCCTCCAGTGTCTTTACTCGGTCTTCAGAAACCTTGGGTGACATAGCCAAACCGGTGATCCACGGAAACTCGAAATCCACCCCAAGATCCTTGAATGTCGGAACGTCCGCAATGGGCTCAAAGCGCTGTTTGTCCAGCAACGCCAGGGGACGCATCCTGCCATTGCGCACTTCATTCATATAATTGGATGTCACGGTAAATTGCACCTCGCCCGAAAGTAAGGCCATAACCTGCTGCGCCGAACCTTGGTAAGGAATTTTATTAAACACCGCCCCCAACTGTTTGCCCATCACTTGTACCCCAAATCCGCCCGCATCAGACGCTCCGTAGGTTGCATATGTGATCTCCCCCGGATGTGCCTTTGCATCTTCTACAAGATCTTCCAGGGTCTTGTACTTTGAATCTGCTCGAACCAGAAGCGCCTGCGATGGACCTACCAAATTCACAAGATACCGTACATCCTTAAGTGCGTCATACTTCACATTTTTGGAGGTAAGCGGGGCGATCAGGACAGGGCTGGTCGAAATGGACGCCAGCGTGTATCCATCAGGCTTGCTGCCAAGCACCTGTTGCAAGGCAATTGTCCCCATCGCGCCGAGTTTATTTTCGATAATGATGGGCACATCATTTAACGATGCTCTGGCTATTTCGGCCACTTTGCGAGTCGCCAGGTCCACTAATCCGCCTGGTGCTGCACCGACAACGATCTTGATGGGCTGGTTCGGAAAACGCTCATCGGCCTGCGCCTGCGACATGACATTGGCAATACTGCATCCCACCAAGAAGGGCATGAGCATATAACGTGAATAATGCATGAGTCGTTCCTTTTCTGTATGTTGGATCACTGCTAAGCATTCGCGGGGAAAATGGTCCCTCTTTCTGCGGAGGGCGCCAAAGTCTGCAGCAAATGAGTCAAATCTCGTACGTCTTCCAACTGATCAATATTCAGCACGGCATGAATGACTTGGTCGATCATGTCCTCGCATTTGTCCGAAGCAGACGCACCTGCCCGCGTCAGACGGCGGAATTTTGCGGTGATATCGGTTTCATCGAAGTCTGGCGCACCCGCCCAGCTATCTCCAAGCGCGAAGTCGGAGAATGCTTCGAACTGTCTGCCACCGGCATAGATCAGGGCGCTGGAAGGAACGCGCAACACGCCCTCGTCGAGTCCCCAGGTATCGGGATCGTAGCCACGTTCATCGACACTCAGCGTAATGCGCTCGCGCATTGCATTCGCGATATCTCCGGATAGATTGTCTTTGGTAAACCACGCAGGCCCCGCAGGTACGTCCAGCGCCACCATGGCGGCAGCGTGCGCAAAACTGAAGGTGGCCGCCACCAGATTTGGCGGACCGCTTTGCAAAGCAAAACGGGGATAAGGAATCATCGGAAAAGAGCGCAAGTCAACACGCTCAATATCCTCAGGCCGCAAACCATTTTTCCGGACAACATCGGAAAATGCGGTCAAAGCATAGTGGATCCAACGACAACAGGGCCAGAATTTAATGGATGTTTCGGGCAGATACCACTCGCTTCCCATACCACGCAGCATGGCGTCGCGATCAAGGATGACACCCTGAAAAACCTGCGCGTAGCTATCGCTATCAAAAATATCGCTGATGCCTCGCACCCCTTCCCTTGCGTGCCATGCAGCCATCATGCCACCTTGCGCATTCCATCCGGTATCGGCATACTTCATCGTCCCCAGATTTTCATCGCGCCCCCATTGACGCGACCAGTCTCTGCCGACCATATATTGCGCACAATTACCATATGCATCGGCCAGAGCCTCGCGGCTCAAGCCCGCCAGGCGCGCAGTCGCCGTGCATGCGGCGAGCACGCCCTGGCCGGGCCCGACAAGACCGGTCCAGCCTTTCGTACGACCGTTTTCGTCTATCGTGACCCGGGGACTCAGAAAATTTCCCAGCCTGACACCGGTTTCAAACCCCATGGTAAATGCACTCAGTAAAGACTTGCCATCTCTGCCTCCTGACTCGGCCAGGGCCAGCGCCGCCCCCAGACTGGCCTGGGCATGATGTCCCTGAACCTTGTAGCACTCATCCATATCCAGAATATTGCCCAGTCGACCATTGGCCCAGGCGGCGGTTTGCATGGGCACCTTGAGTCGAGTACCGAGCACAGTGGCACTGCCTTCGCCCCCCGACGACTGAGCGATAGCGCATACTGCGCGTCCCTCCTCCGTGGCCAAAGCCCCGATGGCGCATCCGATCGTATCCAGCATCAATAGTTTTGACGCCAGGACCGTCGACGGCGGCAAGTCATCACACGTAATCGATAACGCGAAATCGGCAAGTTGTCCGGTAACGGTCATGCTCATTTCTCCTCCCGGACCCAGTTCAGCGCTTGCAATAATGGCGTATCCGAAACGCGAATTAAAATGGCGTCTTGCATGGCGCGATGTTCCTGAGCGATCCAGCTGGGTACGGCGATCACGTCGCCGCGTGCCCAGGCAAACTGCCGGCCACCAACGGATGAAGTTCCTTCCCCTTCGACGACGACGAATATGTCGCTGGCAGTTTTCCTTGGCTGTTTCCAGACCGTTCCCGCAGCAAGCCCGATGGCGGTGCGATCAAATGTTTCCACCATGCCTTCCCCTAGCCCAAGCATGCGCACGCCAGGCACGGCTTCCGGCTGGGCGAGCAACTGCGGCCGATAGTCTCGAAATGCGAACCGCATCGAGCTGTCCGGGTCAACCTTCTCGGTTTTTTCTACCGCGTCTGGATGATGCTCGAAGAACATGGGACCCAGCAACTGGACAGTGGGTGCATCCAGAATATCGATCCAATAGGCGTCCGTATCGCTGCGGTTATCATGGCCGTGATAGTGCCAATTGGGTGTCAGCAGGACATCCCCGGGTTCCATGGGCACATTGACACCGGAAACGATTGTATAGGCGGGCGAAGTCGACTCCATAATGATGCGCATGGCATTCGGGGTATGGCGGTGGCTGCGAGCCTTTTCTCCGGACTTGACCATCTGGTACGCCGCTACCATGGTGGTCACGGTTGGGTAGTCGTTGCCCTCTATCGGATTGGCGAGGATGAGATTGCGCCGCTCGGCCCATTCCGTCCCCACCAGCCGGCCCGCCGCATGCAGCGCAGCCCGCGCATCAGCATAGCGCCAATGCGCCGGCACGTACCTCTGCCTGGGCTCTGGATAGAGCGATGGCGTCGGCTTGTTCCAGCCGTTTTTTACGTTAATCTGTTCCAGTTTCAAATGAAGTTCATCCAGGTTTTGCGTGGTTTCAAAATCTGGCGTCAGCATGTCTGAATGCATATCTTTTCCTATCGTGTCAATGAACACCGTTCTATTCCGGCTTCACACCAGCCGCCCGGACCATTGCCTCAGTCAGCTTTACATCCTTCTGTATTTCCGCTGCCAGTTCTTCGGGACCGCCGGCCACAAGATCCAATCCGCGTGGCGTCAGATGTTTCTCTGTAAATGCAGGCGCTTTCAGAATATCGGCAACGTCTGTGGAGATCTTGTCGACAATGGGTGCTGGCGTTCCTGCAGGAGCAAACAAGGCATACCAGACGCTGGCTTGAAGCCCGGGGAAACCTTCTTCTGTCGTTGTAGGTACGTCAGGGTAGACCTCAGAACGTTTCTCCCCGGCAACGGCAATGGGCTTAATTTTTCCTGCCTTGATCAAGGCCCCGGCAACGTTGGCGCTACCCAGACCCAGTTGGATTTCGCCGCCCGCCAATGCAGTCAGCGCTGGAACCACCCCTTTGTAGGGCACATGGGTCAGATCAAGTTTTTTCTCGACCTTGAGCAATTCGTACAAGAGATGCGGCTGGCTGCCGTTGCCAAAAGAACCATAGGCAAAAGGGCTTTTTGCTGACGACGCTTTTGTGACCAACTCCTTGAGCGAACTCACGGGCATATTCGCATTGGCCAGCAAAATCTGATCACTGCGCGTCATCAGAGAGACCGGCGCAAAACTCTTTTCCGGATCGTACGGAATATTTTTGAATAAAAATCTGTTTGACGTTATCGTCTGGTTAATTGTGGCAAGAAGCGTATAGCCATCTGCCGGCGCACGTGCAACAACATCCGCACCAATAAGAGAAGCCGCACCTGGTTTGTTTTCCACAACAACACGCTGGCCCCATTTTTTGTCCAATTCCGCAGCGACGGCCCGCACAACGATGTCTACCCCGCCGCCGGGAGGAAAGGGCACAATGACATGTACAGGTTTCGATGGAAAGCCGTCGGCAGACGACGAATTCTGTCCCATCGCCAGGCACGGGGCCATACAGAGCGCCGTGACAATAAGTGTTTTTACTCTGCACATCAAAGTCTCCTAAAAACGTTTGGGAGCAAAATCAACCGCTTCCTTGACATCCACGGTCAGGGTGCCGATTTTCTCAATCGTCATACGCACGCGATCGCCCGGCACAACGGGACCAACGCCCTCAGGCGTACCCGTTGCGATGACATCGCCTGGTTGCAGCGTCATAACCGACGACGCCCACTCTATGAGGCCGGGCACATCCAGAATGAGCGCACTGGTGTTCGAATCCTGACGCAATTGATCATTCACCCAAAGACGATTTCCAAGGACACCGGGATCCGGGATCTCGTCTGCCGTCACGATGTACGGCCCCATTGACGTAAAGGTATCGAAAGATTTGCGCGCAACGCGCTCCTCATCTCCCACTCCCGGCTCCATCCTCATGGTCATATCGATCAGGCACGAGTAACCGAAAACATAGTCCAGCGCTTGTTCACGCGGTATATTCTTGGCGCGCCTGCCGATGATCACGGCAAGCTCTGATTCGTGATCAAAGCGACGAGTCGAACCCTTGGGAAGAACGATCCCATCGCCGGGACCGCTCACCGAAGACGACGCCTTCAGAAAAAAGCCGCGCTCGATCGCCGACGAATTTCCGCTGACTGAGCGGGCGCCGATCTCGCCGATATGCTTGCGATAATTAACCGGAGCCGCGACTACATGAAACGGAGCCGGATTGGGCGCATTCAGCGTGACTGTTTCAAGAGAAACGCCTTGTGCGCGCTGGCGTGCTGCCAATATATCGTCCCGTCTTTCCGGCCATTGATCTATCAGACGCGACATATACACTTGCGGGAATGCGGGCCCCGCATCGGGGACTGCTTGCGTGACATCATAAATAAGATCACCTTCGACAAGGCCGACACGATGATTGTTGAAAGTCGCTATTTTCATAAAAGCTAACCTGGTTTCTAGATGGAGTAATGGCGGTGCTTATGCGCCTGGGAAGCAGTGACAAGGACGATCATATTTCCAGCCTATCGAGGCGCGTTGCAGAGGAAGCCAGGGCATGCTGTGCGGCGATGCGCCCAAAGATGCAACCTTTTGCCAATGACGAACCGCTCATATAGGATTCGCCGTGAAAGCCCCCCATGATTTCGCCTGTAGCATAGAGCCCATTGATCGGTTCGTCGTACACATTGAGTACTCTGGCGTTTTCGTCGGTATGCAAACCACAATATGTAGACGTCAGCCCGGTCGTGCATGGATAACCATAAAACGGCGCCTTTATCATGGGAGTCGGTTTTCCATAGCCCGTACTGAGCGAGCTTCGCCCATACTCATCTTCCTGCTCGCCGTGACAAGCACGGTTGTATCGTTCGATGGTTTCCTTCAACGCATCGGAATCCACATTCAGCTCATGAGCCAGTTCGTCTATCGACGCTGCCTTTTTGATCATTCCAGCCTCTAATGCCGCCTTGAAGTTCACAACCGTTGGCAGCGGCTCGGACTGATCCATCACCGACTGGTCGAAGACCTGGAACGCGAGCGCGTCAGGCTGCTCCAGACAACGATCGCCGATGTTCTTGTAAGAGATGGATTCATCCACAAAACGCCTTCCCAGCTTGTTGACCACAATGGCGCCGCGATACATGGCGGAGATCAGCCTGGGAACATCATCTTCAATCGCTTGATCAGGCGCTTCGTATGGCGCGCCAAAAGTGCCTTTGGCGTTTGCCATATCTCTCAAATCGGCGCCCAGGGCCCATGCCATACGTAAACCATCACCGGTGTTGCCATATCCCCCCATCGCCCTTGCGTTACGCAAATGAGGAACAAAGCGTTCGACTAAATCTGCCGCCCGCGAGAATCCGCCCGTGGCGAGCACAACTCCCCGGCTGGAAGTCAGTCTTTCCCCGCCGTCCAGCATCACGCCGGTTACGACGGTTTCTTCGCCGTGTCCATCGGTCAACAGCCGTACGACAGGCGCGTTCGACCGAAAGATCACGCCTTCGCGCAAACAATGCTCATGCAACGATTCCAACACAGCGACAGGATCCACGTTGTGATTCCTGGGAACCGACTGGCTGCCGCTCAAGGACACCTTATCGAATACCACGCCCAGGTCCTGCAACCATTCGTACGCTTCGAACTGTTTCTCAGCATAGACATGGACCAGTTTGCTATCGTTGCGATACTTTCCTGCCTTTAGCAAATCCTCCTCCAATAGCTGCGCGCTGTCGGGGATGTTGTTTTCTTTTTGTACCTGTGTGCCCGCGAATGCAAAAGCCCCGCCGCACATGCGGCTACTCCCGCCAAACCGGGCCGTTTTCTCCAGAAGCAGTACGCGTCCGCCGCACCGCACTCCTTCCAATGCAGCGCTATGGCCAGCCATACCGGCTCCCACGACAATGAGATCGAAATCGGTTTTTTGTGACGCATTCATCGATAATTCCTGTTCCCTGTTCGTTGAGTCATGTGTACTTCAGTGACCGCTTATTTGTGCAACCAGACGATTCACATTGTCCGGAATCGTCATTCCCCGCCAGGCCACGTGTCCATCAGGCCGTACAAGAACATAAGGCTTCTCGTAGGCGTGCATGAGTTCGGAGGACTCCATTGCATAACTGGTCATCGGCACACCGTTTTCCTTCGCGGCGTGCACCAGCCGTTCGACCTCTTGTATGCGAGACGGATCTGACAGCAATACAAACCCCTGTCCGAAAAGATCAAGCGTCGAGCGCCCATCGGACAACCAGACGTGTGGCGCACGGCATCCCACCCGGGTACTGGGTCGATAATTCACGGCATCCAGGTACTCCGCCCGATTCTCGTCCTCGGACTCCGGTTCGTCGTATATGCAAACCGGCGACTTCAGATATCGGTTCCCCAAATGCATGTTCTTGGAAAACCATTCCTTCTTCAGCCCCTCTCCCAGCTCGTGTCCCACCTTCTTGCGAGCCTCATCTCCCGTCGGTCCTGCAGCAAATATTTCTTCGGTATGGGCCACGCTCTGCATTACCTCCAGGTTACTTGTAGAGAACCGGGTGATTCGGTGTGCAACAGGCCGGCGTTCGACCTCGTAGGAATCGAGCAACCCCTTGCCTCCCCAGCCTTGAAGGCATCCAGAAATTTTCCAGGACAGATCCACCGCATCCCCGATTCCGGTATTCATGCCCAGTCCGCCAGTTGGGGAGGTCAGATGGCAGGCATCACCCGCGATATACACGCGTCCTTTTCCGTAGCAATCCGAGACGAGTTCAATACGAGTCCACCTGAGAATGCTGAGTATTTCAAGCGAAAAAGCCTTGCCCATGGCACGATATGCAAACGCCTTGAGTTCTTCGTCCGAATAATGATGCTCTTGTGTCGCATTGCCCAGAATCGACATACGCCATTGGTCGTTGCCGTTAATTGCCACGATCGTCGCCCATACGCCGTGAGACCCCACGAACATGTAGCGATATCCGGGCGCTTTGTCATGCAAATCGTTGAACTGCGGGCATCGAAAGATGACGTTAGTGGTATGCGTCAGGACTCCCTTGCCCTGCATGCCTATACCCAGCTGTTCCCGCACCGTGCTGCGACCGCCGTCGCAACCGACAAGAAAACGTGATCGCACGGTTATTTCTTTGTTGGACTTTACGTCCAATACCCTGGATGTCACTCCGTCCCCGTCCTGCTCGAACCCCAGAAGCTTATGCTCATAGTGCGCAGTCACGGTAGGATGCGACAGCGCAAAGGATTGCAGTATCGGATCGAACATATTCTGCGGGCAGCGCTCCCGTTTCTGCGGACTTTCCGATGGCGGCCGATCATCCTTCATGGCGGGCATGGGTTGACGCCCAAGCTCATAGCCGTTCAGTGCAGTAAGGTATACGTTATCCTGCGGATAGGCCCGGTTGTACGCGCTGGACTCGATATTGTTCACAATCCCCCAGCGGCGGCAAAACTCCATGGTGCGCACACCCACGCCATCCATCTTGGCCTGCTGAACAACTCCATCACTACGTTCGACCAACATGCAATGGTGCTTGCGCCACCCCAGGTCCCCTGCCAGGGCCAGCCCGACGGGCCCGCCGCCTACTACCAGCACTTCTGTTTCTACATCACTCATTTACGCCTTCCTGCCTTAACCATGTAAGTCTCATTTTTGAATTGATTTACCGCGTCGCGACTCGTTGACGGCAGGTTGACGCAATGTGTTCTCCCGCACGCATTCCAGTTGTCGCGGCTTTGCTCAATCCGCCCACGTAGCCGATACTTTGCCCCCCCTCCAGTCCGCCGCTGGCGCCGCCTGCCGCATAAAGCCCGGGAAAGATAGAATCGTCGTCTCTTAGAACGCGCGACCACTCGTCAATGGCCACCCCGCCCATTGTGTAGGTCATGCCCGCACATACCGGCACCGCGTAAAAAGGCCCTGTATCGATCACCTCGGCCTTATATGCCGAGGACCGACGGGCCGGTTGCAATGCCGAGAAATCGTTACGAACAACAGCATCGTTATAGGCAGACACGGTGGCCTGCAAAGTGGTCGCATCAATGTCCAGCTTTTCAGCCAGTTCGACGATAGAATCGGCACGAATCAAGGTGCCCCCCAGTTTTTCAAGATGAGGATTGGGAGGAAAAAAGCGGGAGGTGCCTTGATTAGCCCATAACGGCTGGTCAAAAATCACCGTCGCCGACAAAGGATCCGGGAGTGCCGCAATCTGGTTGGCGATATACACCCCTCCTCTGCCTTCATCAGCAAACCGCTTGCCTTGCCTATCAACCACAATGGCTGCTGTGGCGATGTTATCGAGCCAGGGCATGGGCCAGAGTTTGTCATTCTTCAGCGCATCAGCGCTTAGAACATGACCGTAGAAGCCGACCAGCCCGGAAAGTTTCGCACCCGCCTGGCGCGCCATTTTCAGACCGTCTCCCAGGCCCGTTCTTGCATTGCGCTGCAGAACTTTATCGGGATCCGGGGTGATATGTTCTCGGATCAGCTCCTGGTCACACTGAAAGCCCCCATCTGCGATTACCACGTTGTCTGCGTGTATCGAAAATTCACCCTTCTCGGAACGCCCCTTCACACCAACACATTTGCCATTTTCAACAAGCAGCTCATGCGCGCGGTGGCCACGCTTGATGACTCCACCCGCATTGGCAAGTCGGCTGGTCAACGTGCGTAGCAGCACATCGCCGCCGCGACCACGCCAGTCCGCACCCACTCGCTGTAGTGAAGGAGGAGACAGCACAAAATTATGATGCGGCTCGGCCCCGCCCTTGATGAAGCGCACGCCCTGGCTCTGCAACCATTTGACTGCCCGCCGAGCATCTTCAGCGACCGCGCTGGACAATCCTGCATGCGCAGCGCCTTCGGTTGCGGCCTGTATTCGGTTATTTAACTCGTCGGCAGGCAATTGGATATCGCTCAGGCATACATGAAAAGCGCCGCCCGTCAGCCGGGTGTTGCACAGATAGTCCTGTTCAACACCACGCTCCAGAACGATGACCGAAAAACCTTCTTCTGCGGTTCTGAGTGCGGCACTCATGCCTGCCAGGCCCGCCCCTATTACACACACGTTCACACTTTCCATAATCTCACCTGGGCATCAACGTTTCAGCGATAAGATCAATCACTTCTATCCCCGCCTTCAAAACAAAGTAGACACATAGGCCGATGATCACGGCCAAGGCATATAAGTCGGTCATGTCCAATCTAAATCCGCACCAGCAAATCGATAAAACCACGAGCGCTGCGCCAAGGACGGGAACCTCTTTCCTATGCTTCAGAATGGCTAGTAATGTTGGATACTGGACTGGCTGACCGCCTATGTCTTCCATTGCGCTTACTCCGTCAAATGCTTGTTTTATGCTGAGTACTACGATTTTTTGCATTCGCTTGCTTGCGTTTGCTTTGTCAAATTCAAAACGAATGTTCTTGATTAATTATTCTAAGGCTATAAGGTATAACCTTTTAATAGTGGTCTACCCTAGTTGACAATCACCTATTTAAAAGGTCTAAAGGATATACCTTAAGTGCGGAGCGGCATATATAGACGAAAATCGCTATTTATTGATGGATAAAGACAGCACTTCGTCATATTCGTCTATCGGAGAGGCACTTTTTCGAAGGTCCGACCGTTATGGTCCGATGGTATAATGTTCGCTAAGGTTTGATTCAAATGTGCGCATGACGCCATCATTCCATGACTCAAAGGGAACAATGCAATGGAAACTGTCCGGCCAATCGACTCTCAACGTGCAGAAAATTCCAACGCGGCGGCATCTGCAGGTGGCCCAAATTTTTCACCTATTAAGGCAAAACGTGCCTTCGAAGAAGTATGCGAACAAATTCGACGCGAAATCGCATTAGGCACCCTTAAACCAGGCGATCGCCTTCCTCCGGAACGCGATTTTGCCGAGCAACTTGGTGTGAGCCGCACAGCCATCCGGGAGGCTTTGCGGAGTCTTGAAAATGCAGGTCTGGTAATATGCCGCCAGGGGATGGGCGGCGGCGCCTTCATTTGCGAGCGCGATTCCAGTGTAGTGACGCAGGCTGTGAGCGATATGGTGATGCTTGGCCAGGCCCCTTGGGACGATGTTACCGAAACGCGAATCATGATTACAGAACAAGCTATTAGACTGGCTTGTGAACGCGGCACCGACAAAGACTTCGCGGCGATGGAACGCGACATCGATTACATCGAACAGTTAACTGCGCAGGGAAATTTCACACGGCGCAGCAGTTATATCACCGAGTTTTATCGCCTGCTTGCGCTGGCAACTCACAATGTTGTTATGTTGATGCTGCTGGAGTCCCTTTCAGAACTGAGCAGATCGTTATTGGCGAAAGTGGATCCTGTTCCGAAAAGTGACGTCATCGCTGTACGTCGCCGGGTAGTTGGGTTCATGCGAGCCAAAGACCCGGATAGTGCTATAGAAGTTTTGAATGCACATCTTCGTCAATTAGACGAATACCTACGCAGCCAATCGAAAAGACCGGCCCCAAACACCGCGAATCGCGTCAGCGACAAGTAGTAAATAGGAAGTATCCTTTATTATCCTTGTGGTGGCTTCAGTCTACCAATAATGAACCGATCCGGGTTTCACGGATTCGCGACATTGATACACTGACAATAAAAGTAAATGTCGCTAGCTAATTGTCAGGGCTTCGCAGTACTTTCAATCGCTATGCCAATCGTGTTACCGTATGGGCTTATCAGGCGGCTAAGTATTACAGGCGCCAACCATTCTGTAAATATCCTATAAAACAGGAGATAGCGTAGTGATTGAACGGTTCGCGTCAGATTCACAGACACCCAACCATTCCGGCACGAATATCGTAGCCTCCCCAGCTCTCTTCATCCGATACCTGCTCTCAGTTTTCCTGCTCATTACGTCACTCCTATGTCTGAACACGGCAGTGGCCCAGAACACACCCCCTTCCAACACCGCAGCAAACCCTGCTTCTGCCGCCCAACTGGCCGATCTGCTGGAAAACGAACAAACCCGCAAGCAACTGATTGAACAATTGCGCACGCAGGCGCCGACCGTCAAGGACACCTCAGCCGCATCGCAATCGACAGCCTCCGGTAGCGTCACGGATGACTCGCTGCCCCGTCGGGTGGCCGACAGCACCCAGTATTTTCTTACCAAACTGCTTGATGACATGGGCGATGCCACCGCGGCCATTGGCGCCATGGCGCGGGGCGAGAACATCGGCGGTCCCGGCATGGCCGACTGGAAAACCACGCTCATTAATTTTGCGTTGGTCATCGCAGCCACCGTTATTGCATTTATAGTGTTACGTTTGCTGGCTGCCCGTATCTTTGCCTTTATCAACCACTGGGCTGGACAAGCCCCTCCCGCCACCGTACGGCGACGCCTGGCCGGACCGGCCACATTGCGGAAAATTGCAGCTGTCATAGCCGCGCTGATTGTCGATGTGATTGCCATTGCGCTCGCAGGGGCAGTGGGATATGCCGTGGCCATGTCCGTGGCGGGTCCAAATGCATCTGTCGGTACATTCGATTCGCTTTTTGTGAACGCCTTTGTCGCTGTCGAAATCGCCAAAGCCCTGGTGCGTACAGTCTTTGCTACGCGCTTTGCACGATTGCGGCTATTTGAGATGCGGGACGAAGTGGCCACCTACTGGAATGCCTGGCTGTGCCGCCTCGTCGGCATCGCGGGCTACGGCATGCTGGTGATCGTTCCGGTTATTACCGCCCTCTTTACTGCCGCCCTGGGTAACCTGGCAGGCTTGCTTATCATGCTCGGCATGTACGTTTATGCCATACGGGTCGTATGGCGCAACCGGACATTGATTCGCGAGCGGCTGGTGCTGCGTGCAAGCGTGGCTTCCACCGCGTTTTTCGCCACACTGCTGCGTCTGCTCGCTCGAGTCTGGCACGTGCTTGCGATTATTTATTTTACCGTTCTGCTCGTGGTCAGCCAGGTTGATCCTGTCGAGGCTCTGCCCTTCATGGCCCGAGCCACCTTGCAAAGCGTGGTGGCGATCGCCCTGGGACTGCTGGTCTCGGCCATTCTGACTGCCATTCTCAGCCATCCCATCCGGCTGTCGGACGATATGCGAACCCGTCTTCCCTTGCTGGAAGCACGCATCAACTCATACGTACCCGCTACGCTCAAGGGATTGCGTTTTATCACGCTTGTGGTGGTCTTGCTGTTCGTGCTGGACGGCTGGCATGCGTTCGATCTGTCAGCCTGGGTCATGTCCGAGTCAGGCAAAGCCACCATCAGCGTGGTCGTTCATATCGCTATCATCCTGCTTTTTGCAGCGCTCGCATGGACGATCATTGCCAGCATCATTGAAAGCCGACTGAGCGGCACCGGCACACGGGCACCCAGCGCTCGGGAAAAAACGCTGCTCGCCCTGTTCCGCAATGCGGCGCTGATTGTCATCGTTACCATGACCATCCTGATTCTGCTCTCGCAGATCGGGATCAACATCGGTCCGCTGATCGCCGGTGCCGGTGTAGTGGGCCTGGCTATTGGTTTTGGTGCGCAGAAACTGGTGCAGGATATTATTACCGGCATATTCATCCAGCTTGAAAACGGCATGAATGTGAATGATGTAGTCGAAGCGGGTGGTGTGTTCGGCACGGTCGAAAAAATGACCATCCGCTCCGTCGGCATTCGAACCATGGACGGCGGCTATCACCTTATCCCCTTCTCCTCGGTCGATGTGGTTGCCAATCACATGCGTGATTTCTCCTATCATATGGGAGAGTACACCATAGCTCATCGTGAAAATGTAGACGACGCCATTGAACATATGCGCGCCGCCTTCGCCGAATTGATGCAGGACGAGGTGCTGTCACCCGAAATACTGGAAGAGATCACCATTCCAGGCGTCACTGCCATCAACGAACGTGGCGTCACGATCCGGGTCCTGATCAAAACCACCCCGGGAATGCAATGGGCGATTCAGCGAGGCTATAACCGTCTGCTCAAGAAGCACTTCAATGCAGCAGGTATTGAATTGCCTTACCCGCATACTGTGGTTTACTTCGGTCAGGACAAAGACGGTAATGCGCCCGCAGCGCAGGTGGATCTGGGACGCAAGGCCGATCGCAGCAGCCCGCCCAAAGGCCGGGCACCTGCTGCAGGACACACGCCGCGGCCTCTGTCGCGAGCCAAAAGCGGCTCAGAAGATGTACTGGGTAACGAGCTGGAACAGCGAGTGCCGGACGAGGACGATCAGGTGTAGTGCACGCAGATGCGGTTGTTTTGCCACTCGTGCACGGCGACGTCCAGGCCATATAGCGCCTTGATGATTGACGGCTGGATAAATGTCTGCGGCGGCCCCTGATGCAATACACGGCCGTTGCGCATTCCGATGATCATATCGGAATAGCACGAGGCGAAATTGATGTCGTGCAAGACCAGTACCACGGTCTTGTGCAATTCGTCTGCCGCCCGTCGTACCACTTTCATGATATCCACGGCATTTTTCATGTCCAGGCTATTAAGGGGTTCATCCAGCAGTACGTACTCCGTATCCTGGCATAACACCATAGCAATGAAAGCACGCTGGCGCTGACCACCCGAGAGTTCGTCCAGAAAGCGCCCCTCCAGGCCTTGCAGGTTAAGATAGGCGATGGCCTTTTCAATATGGCCCTTGTCCTGCACCGTCAAACGACCCTGTGTATGCGGATAACGTCCAAATGCCACCACATCCTGAACCGTCAGACGCAAGGGCAAATGGTTATCCTGACGCAAAATGGACAAATGCCGCGCCAGTTCGGCCGTATCGGCGCGTGTCACGTCAAGGCCTCCCACCTGAACCGTCCCGGCAGACATGGGCAACAACCGGCTGATCATACCCAGCAAGGTAGATTTGCCGGCGCCGTTAGGCCCGACAATGGAGGTAACACCACCCGGCGCAATTTCAATTGAAACGTCATCAACGACACGCTGATTTGCATAGTCCTTGCTGACTCCGTTGACCTTTATCATCGTTGCCCCTTGCGCACGATCAGCGCAATAAACATCAGTCCGCCGGCAAATTCGATCACCACGCTGACTGTCGTATTCAGCCCCAGTCCGTGTTCCAGTACCGTTTGTCCGCCGACGAGCGCCACAATACCAAGCAGTACCGCTGCGGGTACCGTAAATTTATGTTTGTCGGTTTGCATGATCATATAGGCGAGGTTGCTCACCAGCAGCCCGAAGAACGTGACGGGCCCCACCAGCGCGGTCGACACCGAGACCATGACGGCAATCAGCAGCAGCGTGAGCCACAAGGTCTTGCGGTAATGGACGCCCAGATTAACCGCCACTTCCCGCCCCAGCGACAAGACATCATAGGCACGACGCAAGCGCCAGCCGATCACCGAGACTCCAGCCACCATGACCGTTGAAGCCAGCAGCAGATTGGTGCGAATCGAGTTGAAACTGGCAAACATTTTGTCCTGTAGAAACAGAAACTCATTGGGATCAATCATCCGGATCATCAGGCCCGACAGACTGCGAAACAGCAGTCCAAACACAATCCCGACCAGCAACAGCAGATGCAGGCTATGGGCTGCACCGGAAAAAATCCACTGGAACAGCAGGCAGGCGAAGACGGTCATGACACACACTTCGAGCACAAACTTGCCTGTCACGCCCAGTTGCCCTCCCATATTCATGCCGAACCAGAAAATCGCGACCGCCTGTATCAGCGTATACAGCGCATCGAAGCCCATGATGGAAGGCGTCAGAATGCGATTATGCGTGATAGTCTGGAACAGAACTGACGAAACCGCCACACAATAGGCCACCAGCAGCATGGCTGCCAGCTTGCCCGATCGGAACGACAATACGAAATCCCAATGTCCATTGGCGCCCAGCGTCATAAACCCGACCACGCAGGCCAGCGCCAGAACGCCCAGCAGACAAAGCAAAGCGGGAGGTGACAACTTAGGCAACACGGGTACGCCTGTTCAAAAGTAGATACAGAAACAGCCCGCTGCCAACAACGCCGACCACCGTCCCGATGGGAATTTCATGCGGATAAATAATGAGGCGGCCCACAATATCGCAGGCCAGCACAAACAGGGCACCCAGAAAGGCCACCCAGGGCAGGGAGCGACGCATATTGTCGCCGAAGACCAGACTGACAACATTGGGAACGAGCAAGCCCAGGAACGGCACGCTGCCGGCTGTCACTACAACTACGGCGCTGATCGCAGAGACAATGACCATGCCAATCAGCATAAGACGTTTGTGATTGAGGCCCAGATTGGTCGTGAACTGCTCACCCATGCCCAGGACCGTGAACCGGTCTGCGGCAAAATAGGCAACGCAAGACAGCGCAAAGGCCACCCATAACAGCTCGTACCTGCCGCGCAGCACGCCCGAAAAATCACCCATGGTCCAGGTATGCAGAGCCTGCAGAAGATCATGCTGATAGGCAAAGAAAGTGGTAACCGCCTGGATCACGCCGCCCAGCACCAGCCCGACGACCGGCACCAGAAAAGGTGAGCGCAAGGGAACACGTTTGAGAATCAGTAGAAACAGTGCAGTACCGGCCAGCGCAAACAGGGCGGCGACCAGCATTTTGCCGATCACCGGAATACCCGGGGCCAGGAGTGTAACGGCCAGAATACCCATGGTGGCCGATTCGACGGTACCCGCAGTGGAGGGTTCGACAAACCGGTTGCGCACCAGCATTTGCATGATCAGCCCCGCGACCGCAAGCGAGGTCCCGGCCAGCACCAGTGCAATGGCACGCGGCAGACGGCTGATGAGCAACAATTGCCAGGCCTCACTGTCCCATTGCCACAATGCCGAAAACGACATGTCGCCCGCCCCGAGAAACAGACTGACGACAAACAGGCAGCACAACAGCAGGGCAAGTGCACAGGTCAGTATCGGCCCGACCGGCCCGCGACCTGACTGATGCTGACGGCCCGCAGTCACGGACGTTCTGCCAGGGCGTCAAGCACTCGGCGCGCTTGCACTGGAACCCACAAGCAGCCCATGATTATTGTTTGCCGTCCAGCACAGTAATCAACTGATCCACATTCTGCTGCATGGCAGTCAGGCCCGCGCTGCCCAGCAGATACCAGTCCATGGCATTCAGATAAACAATGCGTTTGTTTTTCCAGGCGGCCGTCTTGTGCATCAGCTCGTTGTCCAGCAACTGGCTGGCGGCGACGCCTTCGCGACCAATTGCGCCATCACGGTCAATCACAAAAAGCCATTGCGGGTCGGTTTTGTAGATAAACTCGAAGGACACGGCCTGTCCGTGATTGGACGCGGACAGATTGGGGGCCGCAGCCGTGATGCCGAAGGCATCATGCAGGATGCCGAAGCGGGACCCCGGGCCATAGGCGCTGATTTTGCCACCCGTAGTCAGGATGATCAGTCCGGAACCGGCATTTTTGGCTTTCTCTTTAAGCGTGGCCACCGATTCGTCCAGTTTTTTCAGTTGTTCCCGGGCCTTGTCCTGTTTGTTGAAAATCTCGGCCAGTTTAAGCGTATTGCGTTTGACGCTGCCCATCAGATCTTTCGGGTCAACCGTCATATCGATTGTAGGTGCCAGTTTGCCCAGATCGGCGTACTTGGGGGCCGAGCGCCCGCCGATGATAATCAGGTCGGGCGACAGTGCGTTGATGGCCTCGTAATTAGGTTCAAACAGCGATCCCACTTTAGGAATGGATTTATTCGCGTAGGCCGACAGCTGATTGACATACTTTGCTGTGGGAACAGCAGAAGCTTCAACGCCCAGCGCATGCATCGTATCAAGCGAAGCCAGGTCAAAGACCACGGTTTTTTTCGGCTCTGCCGCAATCGTGGTGGTGCCACTGGCATGCTCGACATTTAACGGAAAAGCATGCAACTGGAAAGCAACCGTTGCGAAAAGCACCAGGCTAACAGACAACAACGCGCGACGAATTTGAAACTTCAACAACGGCATGAGACAGACTCCACTTCAGCATCGGGGCTGCTCCGGACACTTGCCCGGATCAGGAAAAAGCCCGGATCCATCTCGCAGATTCCGGGCATCTATGACAAACAACAAAAAATTGTATCACAATTAGTAATAAGATGTATTCTTATTTATTCCAAAACAGATATGGTTTCCCCCGCTCGCCGAAGCGACGAAGGTATCGGCCCTGGCACTGCCCCCTTGCCTCCCCCGCTTCGACGCCAGCAAGGCTGGGTTTTAAACCGTGACGCTTTGAAGTTGCCGCGCCACCTCATCCAGTGAGCGTTGCTCCGCCGCTTCGTACAGAGCGAACTCATCGTTCACCTTGGCGCCCAGCGCCTGTTCAAACGCCGCTTTGGCCGCGCTGGCCTGATAGCTTTTCTGGTCATCACCGCCCAGATTGGACTGGAAGATACCGGCAGCGCTGACCGGCAGGAAATCTTCATAGACGATTGGTTCGGCTTGCACCAGGCCCGCCTCAATCAATGCTTCGATATCTGCCGTGCCGTCAAAAGCGTCACCGGAGGCACCGACTGATTTGTCAGTCAGGCTGTAACGGAAATAGCCCAGGCCATTTTTGCGAATCATCGCCAGATCGTCCGGAAACTCAGTGAACGCCCGCGCCAGCCGCTCGGTGTAACTTACCGAAGCCTGCTCTGCTGCTTCACGGGCGCGCAACAGCAGTTGGTCGTACAGTGCACGCCCCTTTGGTGTCAGCGCCTGACCGCGCTGCTCTATTTCGCCAAAACGCGCGGTATGCGCACCGACCACTTTTTCTGTACCGGAATCGAACGTCACGTTTTCTTCCAGGGCCTTGAAGCTGGTTTGGCGCAACAGGATCGGATGGCGCCGTGTCGGCGGGCCTTCGATCGATTCCTTGGCCGGAATGCGGCGGCGAACCATCTCGGTCTGGGCCGCATCGATATCCAGCGTGCGTGGCGTCAGGTGATTAATATGCGGCCCCTTAAAGCAGACCACGTCTGCAATCAGGCGGTGCGCCGACAAAAGCTGGTTATAGGTCTCGATACTGACAGTGGCTTCACTGTGCCAGCGGAAAATATCTGTCGCCTCGCGCACGAACTCATCGGCATCGGTCGAATCCAGCCCTCCCTGCGCATCGAACTTGTCCGCGAGCGCCAGTACACGGTCACTGAAAATAGAGCGTTGCGCCAGGATATCGGCTGCTTTGGCCCGCAACGCTTCGTCTTCAATCAACTCCAGACGTAACAGCGAGGTAAACACGCGAAACGGATTGACGGCGAGCGACGCATCCGTAACTGGCCGGAAAGCGGTGGCATGAACCGGCACGCCGGCGACGGACAAATCGTAATAGCCGACCGGCTCCAGCCCCAGAACGGCAAAAACGCGGCGGATACCGGACAGCTCCTGCGCGGTTCCCAGACGAATCGCGCCATGACGCTCCGGATTCAGGCGCTCTATTTCGCCTGACGCCTGCAGTCTGGTCTGCAACTGCGGGGTCGCCTGCAATGTCTGTGCATTGACATCGGCAACCAGATCAAGCAGGTCGCGGTATAAGGGCACTTCCTGCCCGTACATATTGGACATGGCCGTTGAAAACCGGGTACGGATCTCATCGGTCGACACGAAACGGAGATTCTCCATAAGACAGCTCTAACTCTCTAGACAATAGTAAAAAAGGTGGCGGTCACTCACGAGAAACAAAACAAATCTTCAGAAGAATTTCGTTTAAAATCAAAATGTGACCGATTAGTCACTTTGAAGTATAGCCGAATCGAACCGCGCGCCGGTACTGTTTTTCTCTTGTAGAATGCGCAATAGGCATGATTGATGTCGTTTTCATACACTTACGGAATCCTATGTCGCGTCGTCAGCAAACGGAACAACACATTCTTCAGGCCCTCGAAGCGCAGATTCGCGAGGCCGGCATGGGCAGTATTGGCGTCAACGCCATCGCCCGCCGGGCAGGTGTCAGCAAAGAGCTGATCTACCGCTATTTCGACGGGTTGGACGGACTGCTGTTACGCTGGATGCAGGAACAGGATTTCTGGACCGGCCAGCGCGGCCTGCCCGAGAAGACCGAATCGAGCGACCAGACGCCTCGCCAGCTGGTCCTGGACATGCTGCGCGCGCAGGTTGATGCCCTCTCAAGCAACGAAACACTGCGCGAAGTGCGCCGCTGGGAACTGGTGGAACTCAATGAAGTCACCTCCCGGCTGGCGCAGCGACGGGAAAAAGCCGCCAGATCGTTTATCGATAGGATCGATGGGCTCAGCCCCGACATCGACATGCCTGCGACGGTCAGTGTGATGCTTGCCGGCATCCTGTATTTAATGCTGCGGGCCAAGACCGAAAGCCGGTTTCTGGGCGTCCCGATCCGCACCGAAGAAGGCTGGGAGCGCATCTTGAATGCCCTGGACACGCTGACCTCGGCGTTTCCCGAATCGTTGCAGGAACAATCGCTGGACGAACTGGAAGCCCGGCGCACCTCAACGCAGCCGGGCGGCCTGCAGATATGAATTGGGTGCCGTGCCCAGCGCACGCCGGAACATGGCGCTGAATGCGCTTGGGCTGCGGTAGCCTAACTCACCGGCAATCCGGCCGATGGATTGGCCCATCGACAATCGGCATACCGCGTCGGCCAGCCTGACCTGTTGCAGCCATTGCCGATAATTCATGCCCAGTTCCGACTGGAATAAGCGGATCAGTGTGCGCTCGCTCGCCCCGGCCGCATCGGCCCATGCATCCAGAGGACGCGTCAGTCCCGGTTGCGCCATAATTGCGCTGCAAATGGACACGAGCCGCCGATCGCGAGGCCAGGGAATCTGCGTCGCGACCGTCTCGGCGGCAGGCAATTCGGCCAGGATCAGGGATGCGAGCCGCCCTCCACGTTCGTTTTCCGCATACACCACCGGTTCTGCCGTCAGGCTCAGGATCAGTTCGCGCAGCAGATTGCTGACTTCGATCACCTGGCAGCCATGCCACAACAGCCGCGCCGCCTCCACATCGATGTACAGCGTACGCATATCGACAAGGGTAACGGCAGCCGTGCTGTGAGGAACGCCAGGCGGCACCCATAGGGCACGCAGGGGCGGCAGCAGCCAGAAGCCCTTTTCGGTGCTGACCCGAATGACTCCGCGCGAGGCGAAAAGCAATTGTGCACGCTGATGCGAATGCATTGCCGTGGCCTGGCCTGCCTCGAATTGCTTGGACATGGCCGCGACGGCCGGCGGAATGTTCTGGTAGTCGGCAGCGTTGATGCTTCTGGAAACGATTGGCGTCACTGTCACTTTCTCGACGAAAATTGGCACTTCCGGGAATTCTAGCACGGCTAAACTGTGCCATTACGAGTGTCATATCCCAGTTGAACGCAATGTCGATCGAATCTGCCGCAATCGCCCCCGCCCGCCCCGAGACCAGCACCGCTTTCAAAGTCCTTGGCGCAATCAGTGTCGCTCATATGATGAACGACATGATCCAGTCTATTTTGCTGGCCATTTATCCGATGCTCAAGGACAATTTCAGTCTGAGTTTCGCACAAATCGGTCTGATTACTCTGGTCTACCAGATTACGGCCTCACTGCTGCAGCCACTGATCGGGCACTATACCGACAAACACCCCCAACCCTATTCGCTGACCATCGGCATGGGTTCCACCCTGCTGGGCCTGTTGTTGCTCTCGGTCGCCCCCTCCTTTCCGATCCTGCTGGTTGCCGCCATCCTGATCGGTACGGGTTCCTCGGTGTTCCACCCCGAGTCCTCCCGCATAGCCCGCATGGCCTCGGGCGGACGGCATGGCCTGGCCCAGTCTCTGTTTCAGGTGGGCGGCAATGTGGGATCGGCGCTTGGTCCTTTGCTGGCAGCGCTGATCATATTGCCCCGCGGTCAGGGCAGCGTAGCCTGGTTTTCGGTTGCCGCCCTGTTCGCCATGTTCGTACTGCTGCAAATCGGTCGCTGGTACAGCCGCAACCGGGAACTGCTGGCCCTGCGAACCCGGCGCTCGGCCAATGCCATAGAGCTGCCACGCAATAAAATCATTGCGGCGCTGGCGGTATTGGGCGTGCTGGTGTTCTCCAAATATTTCTACATGGCCTCAATGAGCAGCTACCTGACGTTCTATATGATAGAAAAATTCTCTCTATCCGTGCGTACTTCACAGCTGTACCTGTTTGTATTTCTGGCGGCAGTCGCCGTTGGCACCATCGCAGGCGGTCCGATAGGTGATCGCATTGGCCGCAAGCGGGTCATCTGGGGCTCCATACTGGGGGTTGCCCCCTTTACCCTGATTCTGCCGCATGCCAATTTGTTCTGGACGGGTATTCTGATTGTAATCATCGGCCTGATTCTGGCCTCTGCGTTCTCGGCCATTGTGGTTTACGCGCAGGAACTGGTACCCGGCAAGACGGGCATGATCGCCGGCCTGTTCTTCGGCTTTGCCTTTGGAATGGGCGGCGTGGGTGCCGCAGCGCTGGGACATCTGGCGGACGCCACAAGTATTTCCTATGTGTACCAGGTGTGTGCTTACCTTCCACTGCTTGGCATTGTGGCGATTTTATTGCCCAAGACCGAGTACAGTCTGAAATAGCCGACGAGGCAGCAAGCGTGCAAGGCGTTCGCAAATAACAGGATCGACCGCTACCCCGGGCGTAACTGGGTACAATGGAAGCCTGTAAAATGCGAACCTCGCCTTATTCCACCGCGCTCTCAGAAGGAAGACGCCCATGAGCACTCTGCCCAAATTCGCAGCCAACGGCTGGCGACGTCTTGATAACGGCCATGTGCAACATGTGTCGGGATTGGAGTTCGCACCAGATCCGGATGAACGGTTCAAACTGATCGAAGAGTCGCTATCGGTGTTTATTCGTAATCTGCATCATGAAGGTGCGACACAGCAACAAACCGAACGCCTGCTGCACAAGCTGACGCAACAGGTCGCCGAACAATTTATGGGCTTGCACTAAAAAGGGGGAAGTAAACGTACCACCCTGTCCGGCGGTTGTCTGCATCACAACCATTTGTCGATGCGACACATTTTGAGCTACCATTATCAAAAATAAAGATACCAACCGAGGAGATGCAGTCATGATCAAAGTGAGTGTAATGTACCCAAACACGCCAGGAGCGCGATTCGATCACGATTACTATCGTGATAAACATCTGCCGCTACTGAAAGAGCGCATGGGCGAGTACTGCCAATACTACACCATAGACAGAGGAATCGCCGGAGACACACCAGATGCGCCTGCGACCTATATTGGCATGTGCCATATTTTCTGCGACTCGGCGGAGGATTTCCAGGCCGGATTCGGCCCGCACGCGAGCGAAATACTGGGCGATATCAAGAATTACACGGATCTGACTCCGATTCTGCAACTCAGTGAAGTGGTGGTCGATACCCGCGATTAACATCGCAGCACCCACACCATTGGTGGTTCAATTGCAGCGTATTTAATCCGGACGTCATGCGGGCATGATCCGGTCATTCATGAATGAAAGATGATCGGATAGTAATATTCTGTTCATGCACGCCTGCCGGAACCCACATTATGATTGAATTGTTCTGTCACAGGCTGCGATTATGCTGAGTTGCCCACCGTGCTACGGTTGGTCAGATCATCATGCGTGACCCGATGGTGGAATGAATGATGTTTTTTCCGGTTTCGTATCGCACCGCCCAACGATGTCATCAACGGAACCGGAAAGGAACAGTGTGTTAGTCAGCGAGTGGCACGTTAAACAAAACCCTGACAGGCGGCACAATGAAATCCCGGGCACGGGTAACCTTCCATTGGGGCCGCCATTCCTCATCTAACGACGCCGAATCAGGATTTGGCGGGCTGACTTGCCGGTTGCGGCACGATGGAATGAATCAAAGACGTTGCTGCCTGCTGATTAGCGACGCTGAACAGAAAATCGCTACCCTGGCGCACTCCCGTCAATGAGACGAGCTGGCCACCGACAACGGTCGCGTACCCCCTGTTTTTGGGCACGGTCTTGAGCAAAGCAGCGCCTTGAGGATTGAGGGTCATTTTCACAAACGTGCGGTTCTGAGTATCGCGCACCACATCCAGCCCCCGGATGTGACTTCTGTTAATCAGCGGTTGTGCACTTACATAAATGGTCTGCTTATCGTTCAGGCGCAGGGGACGATACCCCTTGACTGCAACATTGGACGCCATGAATACACTTACTGCTGCCGGCTGACGGACCGCGGCCTGTGCAGGGGCCGTTGCAGTACCGGCGGCAGGTGCAGTGGCGTTGTTTACGCTCTGGCAGCCTGCCAGAGCAACAACAAGTGAAATAACTGACAGCGCAGATTTTGTTATGGGTTTCATAGAGGCTCTCTTCAAAAAATAGAATGATTCATAAAAAGAACAAAACATCCGGATCGCGCAGCATGATGCGCTGCGCGTGCACCAAAGCGGTCATTCATTCAATGTCCAGCCCAAGCATATCCAAATGAAACAAATGGTATCGTAAAGTATATTATAAATACGTTTTGTTACGTTGCCGCGCCAGGCTGTGACACGAAATGTTAAGAATCATTAAGTTCGCGGGAAACGGAGGATCCCGTCGGGCCCTGCAGAACCGCTACTTGGTCGATAACTGTCCATACAAATTTGTGGCCTGTGCCTGAACCCTTTGACCGGCCTGCGTATCCTGCGCAGTCCGCCAGGCATGTCCTCACCGTTGCCCGGGAATGTAATTTTCTATTTCATTTGTGATTACCGGCCGCATTGTCCGTCTGATGTGCGCAGTAACCATTAAACTCGGGCGCAGACGGTCAACTGCCTGCCCCGAGACGCTCAGAACCGTCCTTCAACAAATCGAACTCAGGAGATACCATGAACACGAACGTTATTCGCCGCCGCGCGGTACTAGCCACCATCGCCCTGTCCACATTTCTGGCGGCCTGCGGCAACCTGCCCGGTACTGCGCCAAAAAACACCATCACCGTCATCTCCTCGGGCGGCTTCGCTTCTTCGGTAGAAGCGCTGGCGCCTCAATTTGAAAAACAGTCCGGCTACCATGTGAATATCATCCACGGATCGTCCATGGGCGGCGCGACTGACTCAATTCCTGCAAGACTGGATCGCCAGGAGCCGGCCGATATGGTGATCCTGGCCCGCAAATCGCTGGACAAGCTCGCCGATAAAGGACAGGTTGTACAGGGCAGTCAGGTAGACCTGGTGCGTTCACTGATCGGTATCTCGGTGCAGAAAGGCGCTCCAAAACCGGATATCAGTACAGCAGACGCGGTCAAGCGGACCCTGTTGGCAGCGCCCTCGATTGCATACTCCGCCAGCGCCAGCGGCACCTACTATGAAAAAGAAATGCTTAAGAAATTGGGCATTGAAGCCCAGGTCAAACCCAAGAGCAAGCGTATTGTGTCAGAACGTGTAGGTAACGTTGTTGCCAGGGGTGATGCCGCCATGGGTTTGCAACAGGTCAGCGAATTGCTGCCCATCAAGGGCGCCGACTACGTAGGTGTTCTGCCGCCTGCCCTGCAACATCCAACGATTTTTTCTGCTGGCATCACGACGCACGCAACGAATACGGAAGGCGCCCAGGCTCTGCTTAAATACCTGACTTCGCCTGCCGCCGTCGGGACAATCCGCGAAAAAGGACTGGAGCCGGCTTTCCAGAACTCAAAATAAGCCAGTCAGGCAGATCGGCATTCGACGGTCAGATGCGATAGTCCCTGGATATTCCGCAAACGTTCCCGTATCTGTTCGACCGTCAAACTGCTGTCTGTCACACTGACAATGGCTGCTCTTGCCTGTGGACCGACCTGCCAGACATGAAGGTCTGTGATTTCAACATGGTTTGCCGCCTGCAGTTGTTGACGGATTGCATGGGCGATATGTTCGTCGGTCACATCCAGCAATACGGCTGCGCTGGCTTTCATCAGGACAACAGACCATCTTCCGATGACGATTGCGCCTGCGATTCCCATGACCGGGTCCAGCCATATCCAGCCAAAATAGCGTCCGGCCAGCAACGCAATGATCGCCAGGACGGACGTTAACGCATCAGCCAGTACATGAATATATGCCGCGCGGATATTGTTATCTGCGCCGGCCTGATGCGAATGATCATGGGTATGCGCATGAGACGAATGGGAATGGGCGGAGTGATCATGCGCATGATGATGACCTCCCGAGAGCAATAGCGCGCTTACAATGTTCACGACCAGACCCACCGCCGCAATACTTGCAGCCTCTGCGAAGGCCACGGTTGCAGGATTCATCAGCCGCAGCAAAGATTCGCCCGCAATGCCCAACGACACCAGTGCCAACACCAGTGCCGATGCAAATCCTGCAAGGTCACCGACTTTTCCGGTACCAAAACTGAAATGTTCGTTTGCAACATTGCGTCGCGCATATGCGTACGCCACTGCCGCAATACCCAGGGCACCGGCATGCGTGGCCATATGAAACCCGTCTGCAAGCAGGGCCATGGACCCGGTGACATAGCCGGCCAGAATTTCCACAACCATCATAGCAAATGTGAGAACTACGACCCAGCGGGTGCGCCGGGCATTCTCATCATGAGTCGCACCCAGAAATGAATGACTATGTCTGTTTGCCTGAGAAGAAGCCATATCTTTCCTATTTCGAATATTGCCGAATTGCCGTGAGCAATTCCCGTACGCCCTGTTGCCGTTCCTCGTTGCTCAAGTCTGGATCGGCCACATGAAACTTCGCGTGCTCTTCGATGATTTTTTCGAGCAGGCCACTGAGGGCACCACGCGCCGCTGCGACAAGATGCAGGGTTTTGCCACAAGGAGCATCGGATTCCAGCGCGCGCTCTATCGCCTGCACCTGCCCTGAGATTCTGCGAATGCGCTTGAGCAATACATCTTTTTCATCGCCCAAATGGCTCATACTATACCCCCCTATACTATAAAACAATTATAGTATATCAATAGTTTCCGGCTTTCAATCACGGCCATTCCCGAGATGGCGAGATATGCCGGCAAAGGCGTAAGCACAAAGCGTTAAGGGCATACCCCTACTTGTTTATTTCAATTGTGCTTATTATTATGATGATATGAACAATGAAACAAAGCCTCGCACTGAAAGCCGCATGCCGCTGTATTTGCAGGTGGCAAAGCTGATGCGTCAGAAAATCGAAAGCCAGCAGTGGCGTTTCGGCGAGCAAATTCCCACGCTGGATAATCTGGTGGCCGAATTTGAAGTATCCCGTATTACACTGCGTGCCGCCCTGAATCTGCTGGAAGACAATGGCATTATTACGCGCACCCGCGGGCTTGGTACGTTTGTCGCAAAAGATTTGTCAGAGCAACGCTGGTTCAGGCTGCCCAATCGATTCGATGAACTTGTCAAAGTGGTTTCGCCGCTCAAAATCCATATGCTGCCCATAGAACCAGGCACACGCGTACAGGATCCTGCTTTTGGCTTTGACGGCAATAGCACAGGATACCAGCGCCTGCGTCGAGTGCATTATCGGGAGAACACCCCGTATTGTCTGATTGATATTTATCTGGACCAGACGATTTTCGACAGTGACCCCGAAGGATTCAGTCAGACACCTGTCGTGCCTCAACTCGCAGGACGCTCCGATATTACGATCCATCAGGCCAGGCAAGTGTTGCGCATTACCGTCTCCGACAAGGAAACGGCATCGCATTTGCATATTGGCGTAGGCGATCCCATTGCAGATGTTTGTCGGGTGTTCAAAGATCCGTCCCAAAAGATTCTGTATTACGCCCATATTCAATATCCCGCGCAGCTGATTCAGATTGATACCGATCTGCTGCAAAATGACGCACCCCAACACCCGGCCCTGACCTGACCGGTGGCAGCGACAAGCATATTTGGAGACAAAGATGGCAAAAGCCACAAGTAGCAGTAACCGGCTGGGCAATTTTGCCTGGGCCGTTTTTCCGTTTATCTGCCTGGTGATCCTCTGGATGCTCGTCCACGCTTCCGGCTGGGTCAGTCCCGCATTACTGCCCTCGCCGCTTGAAGTGTTGCAGACCTTCTGGACACACCTGACAGAAGGCGGGCTGCTGGTGAACATGGGTATGTCTATTCAGCGCGTGGTGGGCGGACTACTGCTGGGAATGTTGCTGGCGGTTCCGATCGGCTTTCTGATCGGCTGGTACAAACCTATCCGACGCTTTGTCGATCCGCTGGTCAATTTCTTCCGGGCTTTGCCACCCATCGCCCTGATTCCACTTGTGATTGTGTATTTCGGCATCGGTGAAATGGCCAAGATCGCCATCCTGTTTTATGCCTCATTTTTTGCGGCAGTCATCGTGATGTATGAAGGCATGAGCCAGATCAGTCCGGTGTATATCCGCGTCGCGAAAACGCTGGGCGCGACCGATATGGAAATATTCCTCAAGGTCATGGTACCCATGACCGTGCCACACATGCTGACGGCCCTTCGAGTAGCCCTGGGGGTGGCCTGGGCAACCCTGGTGGCCGCCGAACTGGTGGCCGCCCAGGAAGGATTGGGCGCGATGATACAGAATGCCTCGGCATTTTTCGATCTGCGCGCCATTTATGTAGGGATTATTTGTATCGGAGCGATCGCGCTCATGATGGATATCGCCATTCGCAAATTATCAAACCGATTGATCAGCTGGCAAGACCGAAGCGGAGAATAAACAATGCAGACAAATCAAGAACGAATTGTTTTCGACAACGTTTCCATGCAATTTGACACGCCTGCCGGCCAGCTGCAAGTAGTGCAGGATATGTCTTTCTCGGTCAATCAGGGCGATTTTATTTCACTGGTAGGGCCTTCAGGCTGTGGCAAGACCACGCTGATGAATATGGCCGCCGGCTTTGTCAAACCTACACGCGGACGGGTGTTGCTCGATGGCAAGCACATTGAGCAACCGGGGCCCGATCGTGGCGTCATGTTCCAGGAATATGGTGTGTTTCCGTGGCTGACCGTCGAACAGAATATTGCATTTGGACTTAACCTGAAGGTCAGCAAAAATCTGGACGCGGCGGAGAAAAAAGAAATTGTGGATCGCTACCTGAACCTCATGGGGCTTACTGACTTTCGCAAAGCGTTTCCGAAAACGCTTTCCGGCGGAATGAGGCAGCGCCTGGCCCTGGCCCGCACTTATGCTGTCCGGCCCGAGTTCGTCCTCATGGACGAGCCCTTTGGCGCGCTGGATGCGCAGACCCGTAGCGCGATGCATGATCTGTTGCTGGATGTACTGTATGCGGAAGGCAAAACCGTGATGCTGATTACGCACTCTGTTGAAGAAGCTGTTTATCTGTCCAACAAGGTACTCGTCATTTCGGCCAGGCCTTCTCAGATTCGCGAAGTCGTCGATATTCCGTTCCCCTATCCGCGGCATCGATCGCTGCAGGAAACACCGGAGTTCAATACCCTGCGTGCCCGCATTCACAATAGCGTGATGCAGGAATATGCGGCACAGGAAGCGCTGGCAAAACAAAAACGCGTCGCATAGGCGCACTTGCTGTCAAATACCAAAGGAGGTAGTTGCTATGAAACGTAGAACTTTTATCAAGATGGCGGCAGGCACGGCAGCAGTGGCATTGCATGCAGCGCCTGTGTTTGCGCAGAGCAGTACCAAAGTCAAAGTCGGCTATTTGCATACGCTGGCGGTGGATGGCCAGATCTGGCTGGCCGAAGATATGGGGATATGGAAAAAACAGGGCCTGGACATGGAGTTCATCCAGTTCCAGACCGGGCTGGAACTCTTTCAGGCAATGAGCGGAGGCAGCATTGATGTCCTCAGCACCGGCGCGGTCATGTCCAATTTCCCGGCGCGAGGGCAAGGCAAAGTATTCCTCATGAATGACGTGGAATTTGCCACTGCCCAATTGTGGGTGCACCCAGACATGGGTATCAACTCGATTGCCGATCTGAAAGGCAAACAAATTTCCACCACAACCGGCACCACCGCACACGTCTTCCTGGACAATGCGCTGCGCAAGAACGGCCTGGATCCCAGGAAAGACGTCAAAATTATCAACCAGCGCATGCAGGATGCGGTAACCGCCTTTATTTCCAAGGCTGTTCCCGCTATTGCCCTTTGGGTACCGTTCAACATTCCGATCCGCAACAAAGTGCCAGGTGCAAAAATGCTGATGGATGCATCCAAGTTCTATCCGGAAGCGGCCATCATGGGCGGCTGGGCTGCGCGCAATGATTATTACGATAAGAATAAAGCGGTGCTTGAGAAAATTATTCGTGGCTGGGCCGAGGCCAATGATTACCTGATCGCCAATACCGACAAGGCATTGCAGGCCATACAGAGCAAGCACTATCCGCAAGTCCCGCTGGCCGATATCAAAGAGCAGTATGCGGCCCAGAAAATGTTCACCTCGGCAGAATGGGCAAAACTGTATGCCGACGGTTCCGTCACCAAATGGTTGCAGCGCGTCAGCGATTTCTTCATCGAATTTGCCAGCATTCCGAATGCAACCCCGGCATCAGAATACTTTGATCCCAAGCTTTATCTGAACGTAATCAAGCCATGAGTGAACAAAAGTCGAAATCGGACGCAGGTGCCTACGATTACATTATTGTAGGCGCCGGCTCCGCCGGTTGCGTACTGGCTAACCGCCTGTCGGCCGATCCTGCTACCCGCGTACTTTTGCTGGAAGCGGGCAAGCCCAATACCAATTTCTGGCTGCACCTGCCGGTGGGATACTTCAAGACCATTTACGACACGCGCTTCTCGCGTCTGTTTGACACTGAATCATGCGAGGGCACGGCGGGAAGAAATATTGTCTGGCCGCGCGGCCGCGTGCTGGGCGGATCCAGCTCGATCAATGGTCTACTGTACATTCGCGGTCAGCATCGCGATTACGATAGCTGGGCTCAACACGGCGCGACCGGATGGGACTATCAATCGGTTCTGCCGATTTTCAAGCGCTCGGAGGGTTACGAACGAGGCGAGAGTGAATATCATGGCGGGCATGGCGAACTTGGCGTTTCCGACCTGAAGAACGATCACCCCTATTGCCGGGCCTGGGTGGCGGCCGGGCAGGAATTTGGCCTGCCGTTCAATCCCGACTTCAACGGCGTGACCGAGTTCGGCGTGGGCGCTTACCAATTAAGCATGAAAAACGGCTGGCGCTCCAGCGCCGCCACCGCTTTCTTGCGGCCCGCGCAAACTCGCAGCAATCTCACCGTCCTGACCGAAGCCCACCTGACCCGGATTCTGTTCCAGGGCACCACGGCAACCGGCGTGCAATGGCTACAGCACGGCACGGTTCATCAAGCCCGTGCCCAAACCGAGGTTATCCTGTCGGCAGGTGCCGTGCAATCGCCGCAAATACTACAGTTGTCAGGAATCGGCCCCAAGGCCCTACTGGAGAAGCACGGTATTCCGGTCATTGTCGATGCACCGGAGGTCGGGGAAAATCTGAAAGATCATTACCAGGCTCGCACCATTGTTCGGCTTAAAAAGAAACTATCACTGAATAATGACGTTCGCAATCCACTCAAGCTGGCAGGCATGGGACTGCAATGGGCATTCAGAAACAGCGGGCCGCTTACCGTCGGGGCAGGCCAGGTGGGCGGCTTTGCAAGAACCGAATACGCGACCGATGATCGATCCGACATGCAGTTCAATGTGATGCCATTGTCGGTCGACAAACCGGGTACGCCATTACACGACTATCCCGGCTTTACAGCATCGGCCTCCCAGTGCAGGCCCGCCTCGCGCGGCCGACTCCGGATACGTAGCGCCGATCCCCTGGATTCGCCGACGATCGAGACCCGTTACCTGAGTGAAGAAATTGACCGGCAAACGCTCGCCGCAGGCCTGGACATGCTGCGTGATATTTATCACCAGCCCGCGTTTCGAGATCTGATCGATACGGAAGTGCTGCCGGGCAGCGCACGCAAGTCACGGGCAGACCTCGTTGACTTTGCCCGCGAATGCGGCGGCACCGTTTTCCATGCCGTGGGGACATGCAGGATGGGATCGGACACGCGTGCCGTTGTCGATCCTGCGCTGCGCGTTCAGGGTGTGCAGCGCCTTCGGGTGATTGACGCATCGGTCATGCCCGAGATGGTGTCAGCCAACACGAATGCCGCCTCGATCATGATCGGAGAAAAAGGCGCGGACCTGATATTGAACGAGAAACGCTGAAAATCAGACTGCCGTTCATCTATCTCAATCGAAATAAAGGAAACTCATGCCCGCCACGCCTGCAGAATGTGCCACATTTAAAGCGCCAGACCATCAAGCACTGCCAAATCAGTCAATGCAACCGCTGAAGCTGGCCCGGGCCGACGCCCTGGTGTTCCGGGCACCCATCGCCGAGCCGGTACAAACCTCTTTCGGCATCATGTATGACCGCCCCGCTGTCCTTGTCCGCATTGAGAGTGTCGAGGGCGTGGTCGGCTGGGGTGAAATCTGGTGCAACTTTCCCAGCGTCGGTGCCGAACATCGTGCCCGGATTTTCCAGTCCTGCGTTGCGCCGATTCTGCTTGGACAAACCTGGGACAACCCCGCAAAGGCGTTTGAGGCATTACATCAACGCCTGCGCGTGCTGGCCATACAGAGCGGAGAGCCCGGTACGCTGGCCCAGGCCATCGCCGGAGCCGACATCGCCTTGTGGGACATGGCCGCCCGGCTGGCGGAAAAGCCGTTATGGCAACTATGCGGTGGTTCACGGAATATCGACGTTTATGCGTCCGGCATCAGCCCTACCCACCCGCAGGAACTGGCGAAAATCAAGCAGGCAGAAGGCTATCGTGCCTTCAAACTCAAGGTAGGTTTCGGGCGGGATCGCGATATCGCCAACCTGAACCAGTTGCGCGACCTGATAGGGCAGGATACACCGCTGATGATAGATGCCAACCAGGCCTGGTCGATGGACGACGCGCTGGACATGTTGCCTCTTCTCCAGCCATTTGGACTCGCCTGGCTCGAAGAGCCATTGACTGCCGATTCATCGCTGGACGAATGGAAGCAATTGGCGCAGGCCAGCACCATTCCGCTGGCTGCGGGAGAAAATATCAGAGGGATCAGGAATTTCGAGTTGGCCATTGAGTCCGGTGCGTTCGGTGTCATCCAGCCGGATCTGGGAAAATGGGGCGGTTTTAGCGGCTGTGTACCCGTCGGCCGCGCTGCTGTGACTCATCAGCGCCTGTTTTGCCCTCACTGGCTTGGCGCCGGCGTGGGGCTGGTCGCGTCCATGCACCTGAAGGCGATCGTGGGCGGTCCCGGATATGTGGAGGTGGACTCCAATCCAAACCCTTTACGTGACTTGATCGCCGAGCCCTATCTGAAACCCGAAGAAGGCAGAATTTCACTTTCCGAAGTGCCCGGCCTGGGTATCACACCGGACTTGGGTAGTCTCAAGCCCTTTCAGGTGCAATATTGATGCGTTAGTACCACCTCGGGCAGCGATGTTCAGTCAATCTTCATGCCTATTTTCTTGAGCAGCGCCGCCATGGACGCGGTGTCCTTTTCAAGCAATGCGCTGAACTCTTCCGGCGTAGAGGAAAGTACTTCGAAACCCTGCTTTTCCAATGGTTGCCTGAAGGCGGGATCCTTCAGGACCTTGAGCATAGCCTGGTGCAACCGCTCCAGCACATCTGTCGGCGTGCCTTTGCGCACGACCACGCCATTCCATACCACAGAGGTGAAATCACCCACGCCGGCTTCCTTCATTGTCGGCACGTCGGGCAGCAACCCAGAACGTTTCGAATCAGCTATGGCAACCGCACGCAATCGCCCTGCCTTGACCATCGGCACTATGGCAGGCAGATTATTGAACATCATGGGAACTCGCCCGGCCAGGACATCGTTCAACGCAGGCGGCCCGCCCTTGTATGGCACATGCAATAATCGCGTTCCGGTCGCGATCTGGAATTCCTCCCCGGCCAGATGCATGGTATTGCCATTGCCGGCAGATGCGTAGCTCAAATCACCCGGTTTTTTCCTGGCTGCATCCACCAGTTGCTTCACATTTTCAAATGGCGCCTGCTTGTTAACCACAAGCACATTGGCCATTTGGTGGGTCAATGTGACCGGCTGAAAATCCGCTATCGGGTCGTACCCCAGATTGGCGTAAAGGCTCGGATTGATGGCAAGTGTACTCTGCGAACCAATCAGCATGGTATAGCCATCTGCCGGACGATTGAGCAACGCAGCAGAGCCAATGCCACCATTGGCCCCCGCCAGATTTTCCACCACCACGGCTTGTCCGAGTTGTTTTCCCAGTGCCTGCGCAAACGGTCGTGCGAATCCGTCAGCCGCTCCCCCGGCCGGAAAAGGCAAAATCAGGGTTAACGCGTGATCCGGGAAGTTTCCTGTCTTCGCCTGTGCAGCGCTGTTCAACAAAATTGCCGTCAGCAAACTGACTGCGAGAATCTGAATCCGATGCAGCAAAATCATGGTTTGTCTCCTTTGCTTAGTCGTTTGAATTTCGATTCCGGAGTTTTGTTTTTCAGATGAAATGGTACCGGTACCATTTCATTCAAAATAAATACTATGCTGCCAGGCCCTTCGGGTCAAGCAATGAAACAAACCTTATCAAGGAAAACTGAAAAATCGCCGCCAGCGGCAACAGGACACGCTGTCCCCGCGCTACCGCCCCCTCTGCGTTCTGGGTAGGCAGGAAGGCGGTAAGCACGGAGCCGACAGTTTCTTGGATCAGAAAGTACCCGTGTACATGCCGCCGTCGATCAGCAGATTCTGGCCCGTTATATAGCCGGCGTGCTGACCGCAGAGAAATGCGCAAAGTGCGCCGAATTCGTCAGGGTGTCCAAAGCGTTTGGCGGGCACCACAGCCTGCTGCGCCTGCCTGACCGTATCCATATCTTTGCCGGATTTTTCAGCAGCCACTTTCATATTCCCTTCCAGGCGATCAGTTGCAAATTTCCCAGGCAGGATGTTATTGACAGTGACGCCTTTGGCCGCGATACCCGAACGCGCCAAACCGGCTACAAATCCGGTCAGCCCGGAGCGTGCGCCATTGGACAGTCCAAGAATATCGATGGGCGCCTTGACCGCGCTGGATGTAATATTGATGATGCGACCAAAACCACGCCCGGCCATTCCGTCAACGGTGGCTTTAATCAGTTCAATAGGCGTCAACATATTGCCATCGACTGCCTTGATCCATGCATCGCGATCCCAGTCACGAAAATCGCCGGGTGGAGGGCCACCGGCGTTGGTCACCACGATGTCGAAATTTTTTCCCGGTCCGCCGTCAGCGCTGAAAACAGCCTCGCGCCCCTCCACCGTGGTGATATCACAGGCAATAGCAATAACTTTTGCTGCAGCAAATCCGTCTCGTTGCGCGGCTGCACCGGCAACGTCAATCAATAGTTTGGCCGCCTCATCAAGCACTTCGGGGCGTCTGGCGTTGATCACCACATTCACGCCGTTATCGACCAGCGCCTTGGCGCAACCGAAACCCAGTCCCTTGCTTGCGCCACACACCAGGGCCCATTTACCTGCTATTGCCAAATCCATTCCTGTTTCCTTATCTTTTCGGTAATCAAAATAACGCTCGAATCATTTTAGCCCGCATGTCGCTAAACAACGGAGTACAGTTTCAACAATCGCAAACGTGATAATCATTCTACCCGGCAATCGCCTGGATCAGCCGCAATTTTCGAAGCTGCCACTGACAGCCCCGTCATTTGGCAGCACCGCCAGCAGAATTTCGGGAACAGCGTTGTATCGGCGAAGCAACTAGTGGCATGCGTCTCGCACGCTTTGAGCGCATTTGTATTCACGATCAATGAATTTATGATATTTTATGGTGCATAGAATCATCAATCTGTTGAAAATTGCCACGGCGATGAACTTGCAAATATTTAATTAATCGATCAATTATGACAAAACCAGCCCAGCACCAGAAGAAAACACCATCGCGGCGGTCTCGTAAAGTAAACGGCCCCGGTCGACCCGAAGGAGCGAGCGTCGTACGTGACGAGATACTGGACGCTGCTGAAGTCATTTTCTCAGACAAGGGATACGCTGGCACGCCTTTAAGAGAAATAGCCGAACAGGCCAATGTCACGCAGGCATTGATCAGTTATTATTTCGGCTCGAAATTCGGTCTTTTTCAAGCGGTCTTTTTACGCAGAAGCGAGTTGGTTTCCCAAGAACGCCTGGAAGCACTGAAAGCGCTGGAAACACAAGCGGCACCCAAAGTCAGCGAAATTGTGAGATCTTTTCTGGAACCGGTTCTCTCTTTGCGCGCAACGTTCCAGGGGCGCGCCTTTCTCAGACTGCAGGCGCGCTTGCACACCGAACCTTCTGAGATTTCCTACTCTCTACGCTCGGAAGCGTATGGCGGCTCCACCCAGCGATATGTCGCCGTATTGCGCAAGGCGCTGCCCAAACTCAACGAACTGGACGCGTGCTGGCGGGTGACATTCATGATCGGCACCTACCTCTATGCATTTTCGGACAGTCACAGGATGGACGAAATGGCGCCCAAAGGCCTGTACGATGTCGACGACACAGAAGAGCTGATTAATCAGGTCACCCGCTTTATGGTCGGTGGATTGAAGGCGGAATAATATCGCGAGCCGCTTGCCGCGCGGCAAGTATCAGGACACCCGGACGTTGACAGCAGTACCGTTTGCTGCACCCCGCGATGGTCAGCCAGCCATGGCGCAAGCACCCAATGCGGATTCGCAGCTCATCACCATGGCATACTTTTGTTGCATGTCAAAGAGACTGGCCTCGTGCGGCCCGCTTGCCCGGTCACCAACACAATCGGTTACCACCAGTGGAGTAAACCCAAGCGACATGGCGTCGACCACACTCGCGCGCACACAGCCGCTGGTCACACATCCAGCCACCAGCAACGTGCTCACACCCCTTTGAGTCAGCCAGGCCGCCAGTGTCGTTCCGAAAAACGCGGAAGGTACGGTCTTGCGTATCACCAGTTCACCTGCCGCCGGTTTGAGTTCAGGTACAATTGCGCTAGCGAGGCTGTCCTCCTTCAGTGTCAGCATACCCGGCACTTTCCGGCTGAAAATATTCTGGTCGGCATCATCGTCTGCAAATACAATCCGACTATGTGCAACCGGCCAGCAACGCCGCCGCGCCTCCTGTAAAAGTCCCTGTGTAGCCGCGATCGCGTCGGGAATATTGCCTCCGCCAAAAATGCCGGGGTCGGCAAAGCCATTTACAAAATCGACTATCAACAAGCCGAACGGCGGCGCAACGGCCATGTCCGCGCCGAATCCCTGCCTCGCATACACCTCCTCGTTCACGACATCGCCTCCTGTCTGACCAGGGTAGACTCGATCACTTTGCCTTTCGCAACAACCTGCAGCTCGTCCAGATATACATCGCAGCTGCGCATGGGCACATCAATATGACATGCGGTTGTCCGGCTGCCCCCGGCTTCATTGTTCGGTCCGAGTGAGAACAGGAAATTCCCGCTAACAGCTCGCGCGTCCATCCCGATTGTTGCCTCCCGGTCGTACAGGCCAAGCGTGGACCAATAGGCGCGCTTCTGCAATCCCCAGCCGATATGCGATATAGCATAAGCCTCAGGATCGGCAAACGATTCGATATATTCCGTCAACATATCCGCTTCGACTCCCCCCTTGATGTCGGAAACAAAGCCGTTTTCCACTGTCAACACAATAGGCTCGCCGACATACGTTTTCATGGGCAGCAGAACATCGCCTTTTGTCAAAACAATGGTGCCTCTGGACTGTCCCTCGTTAGGCCAGGTGAAGGTGAACCCGCTAGGCCAATGATCCCAGCGTCCTGGCTCATCCACAAAGCCATACTCTGAAACGCAGGGATATTCGCCCAATGGACAGTACAGATCAGTACCGGACGCTGACGTAATTCTCATTTGTTTCGCCTGTTTAAGCAAAGCTGCTGCCGCCTGCGTGCGCACATAATCTTCGCGTGTCGGTTCGAGGCGCAACAGTACTTCCGGCGGCTCGACCGCAAGCAGGATTTTACCGCCCGCCTGCAGTATCTCGTGTTGCTCCGGGGAAAAAAGCAGGGTCATCAGGTCCAGAATCAAATCGCTGGCTTTCAAGGCTGCGATTGCCGGCAAATTGCCGGTCAGCGGAGTCGTACCCAGATAGGCTAGCGGATCACGGCTCAATGATTTTTCCGCGTTCACCGGCGGCAGGTCAAGACGGCTGACGATAGCGCCCAGCATTGTCGCAGCCGTGACAGCGCAGCGCAATGTCTGCGGATGGGTGTGGTCGCTGGTCAGCACGGTGACCGCGTCCCCTTTTTTTAATTTCGATAGATTCAGGACGTTGATCCATGCCTGAATCAGATCAGTATCTCGAACAGCCATAATAGCTCCTGTACCTGTTTGTTAAAACACATCATTAATCTGCCAGAGGATGTCCCAGAAAATCACCAAAGGCGCGATAGAATCCCGCCTCGTTATCCCAGGGAATCATGTGGCCCGCATCCGCAACCCGTACAAATTGCATTGCAGGTATGAGCTGCCGCAGTTCCTCTGCATCGGAATCACGAATGACATCTCCTCTGTCCGCGGCCATCAGCAGAACCGGAATATCAATCTGCCCGGCATCGGCATGAATGTCGTCTGTCTGGAAAGCATGGAAGCTTTCCGTGATCGCGCGCTCATTACAAGTATGCAGCCATTGCGCACGCAGCCTGAGCTGCTCCTCTGTCCAGGTCGGGCAGTATTCGCGCATTTGCTCGACGGTCATGCCCCGTTGTGCCTGTCTGATGGAGTCCACGTACCACCCAAGCTTTGCAGGATACGGACGCCGGCCCGGTCCCGATACCGGAGGGTCAACCGCAACAAGGCGAGCCAGGCCAACAGGGCGTCGGCCTGCCACCCGTAAGCCGATCCGGCCCCCCATCGAATGGCCCACAATTGAGTATGTCTGCAAGCCAGTCTTGGCGGCAAACGCAATGACATCGCTCGCCATCGCATCCAGGCTGTAATCAAGATCGTCCGTTGCCTGGCTCAACCCGCGGCCACGCGCATCAAGCACATACGTGTCGAAGTAACGGCCCAGGCGTTCGGCGACGAAACGCCAGGTTTCCACGGGACTGGTAATGCCCGGAATCACAATGACCGCGTCGCGCGTGGCCAGATCGCCGGTTTGGCCACCAAAACGCAAATAGTGCTGGCGGATACCATTGGCGAAAACATTGGCTCCATATTGGAATGTACTCTTCATAATGCTCGTTCCCTGATTTTTTCCTGCTGACGTCAAATCGCATTTGTCATAGGCTGGCACGTCCCGTGACGCCCAGCTACGGGTACCTGTGCAACAGTGCGGCTATGGCGATGGCAATTATTTATCCCACCGCCTCGTCGACAACGATCCTCTCTTTGCAATGTGTCGCGTCATACTCGTAAACCCATTCTGCCTTGATGCCAACTGCGTTGGGGTTTTCCGCCTGCTGCCTTTTAAGCGCCTCGTCCCTGGCCCGTTGTTCCTCGGGCGTAGACAAGTGGTAAGTACGGCCGCGCTCGCGCGCTTCGAGCTGGACGCGGGATGTACGCGGAAGCCGTTCGGCCTCGTAGCAACGCAGCGCCGACTGGTAATCATTCGGAAAATACGCGATCATTTCAGCCAACACAAAGGCGTCTTCAAGCGCCATGGCCGCACCCTGCGAAAGAAACGGCAGCATGGGGTGCGCCGCATCTCCAAGGAGCGTGACGCGATCTTTGGCCCATTGCTTCATAGGATCGCGATCAAACAACCCCCACTTGAATGTCTGTTCCGGATCAGTCTGCTCAAGCAAGTCAATAATGTTCTGGTGCCAGCCGCGGTAGGCCGCCAGCAGTTCCTCGCGGCTGCTGGGCTCGGTCCAGGATTCGGCGACCCACTCTTCGCTTTCGTTCACCGCTACGATGTTGACGGCTGCGCCGCCCTTGACGTAATACGTCACAATGTGTGCCTTGGGTCCAAACCAGAATGACGCGTCGGGGCTGACGAAAGGCAGCGGATGCTGCTGGACCGGCACCAGGGCGCGCCAGCACATATGGCCAGTGAAGCTGGGCTTATCTTTTCCCCAGAGCGCGTCGCGTACAGCCGAATGAATACCGTCGGCGCCGACAATAATGTCTGCCTCGAAGGTCGAACCATCTTCGAAATGCACCGTCGCTGAATCGGTATTTTGGGTCACGCCGGTGCAAACGGTATTGAACCTTACCCGTTCCGCCGGAATGTCCTTGCACAGAATGGCATGCAAATCGGCACGATGCACATGGTGAAAATCTGCCCCGAAATTGTCACGACACATTTGTTGCAGCGGCGTGCGAAACACTTCGCGCGCATCGTTCCAGTTTCTTCCCACCATGGCCTGGGGCAAAAAACCGATACGCTCCAGGTCGGCTTCCAGACCCAATCCTCTTAACACTTTCACTGCATTGGGCGTCATCTGAACGCCTGCTCCGATTTCTCCAAACGCCGGCGCCCGCTCAAACACATAGGCATCGATACCTTGTCGCTGCAATGCCCGTGCCAAGGCCGCCCCGCCAATCCCGCCCCCCACGATTCCGACTTTTGTGGATTTCGACATTACTTTCTCTCCTGTTCCAATCATGGATGCACACGCATACATAATTTATTAAATAAACAACTAATTAATTTTGTGTTGTTTGCGTCAACAACACGCCCGGGCGGTCCCTATGCCCCAAGATAAGCGTTCAGCAGTTCCGGATCATCCAGCAAACCGGCAGCCTCTTTTTCCGCGACCACTTTCCCGGTTTCATATACATATGCACGCGACGATACCGACAGCGCGTTATAAACATTCTGCTCGACCAGGACAACCGTGACGCCGTGCGCATTGATTTCCCGAACAAACTCAAAAACCTCTTCGGCCATGCGAGGGCTCAGCCCCAGACTCGGTTCGTCAAGCAATAACAATGAAGGCTCTGACATCAGCGCACGGCCTATAGCCAGCATCTGCTGTTCGCCGCCGCTCAGTGTGCCCGCCAATTGGCGATGCCGTTCCTTCAAGCGCGGAAACCGGTGATAGACTACGGCCACGCGATTTTCCACCTCCGCATTTTTCTTGCACAGATATGCGCCCAGCGTCAGATTTTCGTAAACCGTCATGGTGGGCCAAATGTGACGCTCTTCAGGCGATTGAGCAATCCCCTGCGCAACAATGCGATCGGCAGCAACGCCTGCAATATTGTTTCCCTGGTAAAGAATTTGTCCCGCTGTCGGCTTGAGCAGACCGGAAATCGCGCGCAATGTCGTGCTCTTTCCCGCCCCATTTGCCCCGATAAGCGCAACAACCTCTCCTTTTCGCACAGTCAGATTGATCCCGTGCAGCGCCTGCGTCTTGCCATAGCTGACATGCAAATCCTGAATTTCCAGCATGGCAATGTGTTGTCCGGACGAGCTTTGCGCCGGCATGACTGACGGCGACATGATTGCATTCATGATTTTTCCTTTGCGCTGCCGCCCAAATAAGCCTCGACCACTTTGAGATCTTTTTGCACTTGAGCGGGTGTGCCTTCAGCCAGTTTTTCACCGAAATGCATCACGACGACCCGATCCGAAACACTCATGATCAGTCCCATATTATGTTCAACGATCAGAATTGACTCGACCAGATCGCCTACCAGCTTTCTCAATACCTCGCCAAATAGTCTGGCTTCATGACTGTTGAGGCCCGCAGCCGGTTCATCAAGCATCAGTATTCTTGGCTTGGCAGCCAGTGCCAGCGCGACCTCCAGCAAACGCAATTCACCGCAAGAAAGCTGGCTTGCCGGCGTATTCATATGCCGGGACAAACCGATGGTATGGATGATCCGGGCTGCGCTATCCCGCACGCTCGCCTCTGTCCGTCGGACCTGCGCCGTCGGGAAAAAAGTCTTCCATACCGGTTGGCGTGCCTCGATATAGTGCCCTGTCAATACATTTTCAAAAACCGACAGCGATTTCAGGATATTGGTTTTCTGAAAACTGCGCACGATACCGCGGCGCGCCATGCCATAAGGCTTGTCACCTGTGACGTCCTGCTGGTCGAAATGAACAGTGCCGGCCGTGGGCGCATAAAATCCGGTGATCAGGTTGAAACACGTGGTTTTTCCTGCGCCGTTCGGGCCAATCAATCCAACAATTTCCCCTTGCTGCACGCTAAAGCTAATATCCTTCACGGCGTGGATCCCGCCAAACGATTTGCTCAGCCCGCTGACCTGCAGCGCGCCGCCCGGCGGCTGCTCGTGCACAACATTATTTATCATGCTGATCTCCTTTTGGTCCCCGGGACCGGCATGCTCACGGAAGTTGTGCCGTTTTTTTTCTCATACTTCTCCCGGCGGCTCGTTACGAACCCCATAATGCCTTTGGGAAGGAAGAGTACTATGGCAATGACGATCAGGCCAAATAATGACAAGCGCAATTCCTGCGCCTCGCGCAGATACTCTTCAAGAAAAGTAACCAGCAGAGCACCTACCAGGGGACCGATGAGTGTGCCTTTGCCGCCGATGAGTACCATGGTGATCATGGTGACCATGAATGCAAACCGGAACATTTCAGGCCCGACGAATGAAATGTAATGCGCATAGAATCCGCCGGCCATGCCGCTCAGGAATGCGCCTAGCACTAGTGCCATCATGGAATAATTAAGCGGACGAATGCCTATGGATTGCGCCACGTACCGGTTTTCACGGACCGCTACAGCCGCCCGTCCGGCATTCGAGTTCACGAACCGATATGCCAGATAAAGCGCAATCGCAAGCAAAGTCCAAGCAATGCCATAGTAAAAGTGCTTGCCTGCCAGATTGCTCATGCCCGATAGTAAATCCGGCTGGGGCACACCGGCAATTCCCATCGGTCCTTTGGTCACGGCCACCCAATTATTGGCAATCAGACGCAGCACCTCCGAGAACGACAGCGTGATGATGACAAAGAACGGACCATGCAGTCGCAATGTAATAGCGCCAATAAAGGTGCCCATGACTGCCGCGCACAGTCCGGCAGCCGGCACGGTCGCCCACATCGGCCACCCCGCCTGGGTGGACAACAGGGCGGCAGCATATGCGCCCGTTCCCAAAAACGCGGTATGACCTAAAGAAAACTCGCCGACATAGCCAACGACAAGATTCAGACTGGTCGCCAGCACCGCGTAAAACATGACGATGATTGCAACATGCAAAATATACTGGTCATTGACGAAAAACGGCAGGACCGCGGCCAGCAGCATGAAGCCGGCCAGACAATTTCGTTGAATGTTCATGCTCTCTCCGCACGTTTTGCAAATAGGCCATAAGGACGGAACAATAGGGTCAGAATCACCAAAACGAATCCGATGATATCCACCCAGCCCGTCGCGACATAACCGCCCCATAACGCCTCGGCCAGGCCAAGCAGGAGGCCGCCGACAATGGCACCCGCAAAGCTGCCCATACCGCCAAGAATCACCACGACAAAGGCCTTCATGCTGACCAGGCCTCCGATGGAAACCTGCGTCGAATAAATGGAACCCAGCAGCATGCCGGCCAGGGAGGCAATGACCGTGCCCATGGCAAAGGTGCCCGCATATATATTGGCGGTTTTGATGCCCACCAATTTGGCGGCCATCGGATCCTGAAATGTTGCTCGCATCGCCCGACCGAGCCGCGTTCTCTGAATCACCAGGTATGTAGCAATCATCAATACAATACTGACTGCAACTGCAAATAAACGCGCCTTTGTCAACACGACCGGCCCGAGAAATATCGGTCCGCCCGCCAGGGGAGACACGATTTTCAATGGCGCAGTGCCGACCAGCAAGAGTGCCGTATTGGCCAGAAAAATGGACAATCCGATCGTCAGCAGGATGCCTGGCTCCTCTCCCTGGTCACGAATGCGTTCAATCAGAAAGCGATCAATCAGCCAGCCGAACAGACCCAGCACAACCGCAACCAGCAACAGTCCGGAGAAAAAATCCAGGCCGAGCCGTGTTGTCGCCCACCAGCCCATTACGCCACCCATCATGTACAGCTCGCCATGGGCAAAATTGACGACGCGCATCAAGCCGAGGATCAGTGTCAGGCCCAGCGCGGACAACGCATAGAACGATCCGATCACCAAGCCATTTGCAACATACTGCGGTAACAATTCCATATCGGTCCCCTTTTCCTTGGCTGGCAGCACTAGGGCTTGTCAGTCTGTGCCTGGGTAATTACATTTGTCTTACCACCCTGAATTTGCACCAGGACAGTGTCGAACCCGTATCCTTCACCCTTTTCAGTAAAGCGAAAATGACCATTGGGCGCTTCGTAATCTGTCTTATACAAAGCGTCGCGAATTTTCTCCGGCTGGTCACTGCCCGCGCGCTCGATAGCCTGCATCAATATATTCATCGAGTTATAGCCAGACGCATCATATTTGCCAGGCAACTGCTTGTATTGTTTTTGATAATTCTCGACGAACGCCTCATTGCGGTCTCCCTTCATGTTGGATACATAAGGCACCGCCGCGTAGATGCCTTCCGATGCCTCTCCCGTCAGTCCGATGAAATCGGATGTAGCCCATGACCCAACGCCGAATACTTTGGTTTCGATGCCGAATTCCTTGAGCTGCTTGACCAGAATGGAGCCGTCCTGCGTCTCTGCCGCAACGAACACCCCGTCCGGATTCAGCGCGCGCAGTTTGGTCAAAAGAGTGTAATAATCGGTCGTTCCGTGATCAAAGTATTCCTTCATGACCGATTTGACACCCAGTTCATTCAGATACTTCTCGAAATCCTCGACGCCACCACGCCCCCAATCGTCGTTGACGCCTATGTAGGCAACCGTCTTGAGCTTCAGATCCCCGGCGAGAATTTTGCTGAATGTTTTGGCCATGAGACGATCGGTTTCAGCAGAGCGGAAAAAGTACTTCATCCCCTTTTCGGTAAGATCTGCCTTCGAAGACACACCCGACAAAAGCGGTATTTTGTATTTTTCGGCTACGGCCATGACGGCAGCGGTTGCGGAACTGCAGAACGCGCCCGCCAGCACCGGCACCTTATTTCGCTGGATCAACTTTTCCGCCGCATTGACCGAGTTTGCAGGCTGACATTGTCCGTCTTCAATCTGCAGCTCGACCTGGCGTCCGCCAATCCCCCCGCTGGCGTTGCGTTGCGCGACCGCGAGCCTGGCGCCTCTGACATAAGCCTGACCGTTATAGGCGACCGATCCGGTTAAGGGCTGAATGACGCCGATCCTGATCGGGCCGGACGGTTGTGCAGCGAACGCCGCACTGTTGAGAAACAACAATCCACTGATGGATAGCGTGATGAATTTCATTTGAACACTCCGGCGGTAATGTCTGGCGACAGCGGACCAATTTGGGCGCATCTAATAAATAATTAAACAACCAATTAATTATTAAATTACAATGACTCGTATCACATATGCAATAAGGGAAAACGTTAACAAAAGGGCAAGGCTGCCCTTTTCTCTAACAGAGCTGGAAAATCAGTTACGTGAGTGTTTCCAAGATTTCGCGCGATCAGCTCAATTGCGCCCGGCGCTGCAGTTCCTCGGGTGAAGGGTGCTCTGCGGCAAACGAACCCGTTTTGACTTCACCTGCGCGCGCATATCTGCTGAAAACCACACCGCTATCCGAAGCCCGCGTACGCCGCAGTGTGAACGCGGCCGGCGACACGTCCTCTCCAAACAACCGCTTGCCTTTACCTAAAATAATCGGAAAGGTCATGATTTGCATTTCATCGACCAGATCATGCGCCAGCAGTGTTTGCAGGAAGTCGGTTGAGCCCTGGGTCAGCAGGTCCGGGCCCTCCTCTGTTTTCAGTTTGCGCAGTGCCGCCACCGGATCCGTACCCAGCAACTCGCTATTTTGCCAGTTCAACTGGAAGCTGGCGTTGCGTGTCGCCACGTATTTGGTGACCTTGTCAAAGAGCGCGCCAAGCGGCTCTTCGGGGCCGGCGTAAGGCCAGTAGGCAGCAAAAATATCATAGGTTTTCCGGCCCAGCAACAGATCGAACGGGCGGGAAAACAGTTCGCCCACCAGGCTGCCCGCCGACTCGTCAAAATACGGCGCTACCCAGCCGCCGTATTTGAATCCATCGACAGGATCTTCGTCTGGTCCCCCTGGCGCCTGCATGACGCCGTCCAGACTGACGAATGCGCCAACAATAATTTTTCTCATCGATTGTCCCCTTGCTCAGGTTGAGAAGCACAACAATTCCGGTTGAAATAAAAATCCGATGCCGCGACGATCAGTATATACCTGTGCAAAGTCTGACACATTGTCTACAATAATAAATACTTAAATGCAAACATAATAAAATCAAACGCCCTGCGCATTCCTTATGCCGGGCAATTGGACAGGGAACGCACTATATGGTTGAAAACAGGGGGCCCAAAGCGGGCAAATCGGTGCCGCAACAGATACCCAGTCTGGAAAAGATCGTGGACATTCTTCGCAACCGGATCGTCAATCAGGAACTTCAGCCTGGGTCCAAACTAAGAGAATCGGTGCTGACCGACGAGTTCAATGTATCGCGTCCACGCATTCGCGAAGCGTTCGGTGTGTTGGAAGATCGTGGCCTGATCCAGCGCATACCGAATCGGGGAGCGGTGGTCACGCGTCTTGAAGCTGACGAGATTTTTGCCCTTTTCGAGGTACGCGAGGTTCTGGAAGCGCTCGCCGTTCGGCTGGCAACGGAACGATCTGATCCCGGCTCCTGGGCCGATTTGATAGAACGCTTCGGCACGCCCGCCGAACAGGCTGTGCAACGAGGCGATCTGGATTTCTACACGGAATGCATCAATATGTTCCGGGAACGCACCACGCTCGCTGCAGGCAATGCGATCCTGACGGATCAAATGGCAAGCTTCTATGACAGAACGAAAGTATTGATCAGGCGGCTTGTGCTGGTGCCTGGCCGCGCTGCCCAGGGGCTCAGGCAGCATCAGGAAATATTGCAAGCGATGTCTGCTGGCGATGCCGAACTGGCAGAACGCTTGAAAAGGGCCAATATCCGCAGTTCCCGGGAGAGCTTTTCAGAGTACCGGAAGTATCTGCTTTAAACGCAGCAAGATCAACCCTCGAAGCTGCGGAGAAAAGTCATCCTGACTTACTGTGGTTTGATACCGACGTTCTGACCGACCTGTGTCCACAACGCGACTTCTTTTTGTAAGGTACGGCCAAAGTCTTGCGCTGTCCCATTGCTCAGCGTCAAGCCACCGGCCTTGGTCAGCCTGTCTTGAATACTGGGGGTTTTCAGAACGGCATTGATTTCCTGATTAAGATGCTCGATCAGCTCATCAGGCATCCCTGCCGGCCCCATGACGCCGAAAAACAGGCTGCTGTTATATTCCGGCGCCCCGGCTTCGGCGAAAGTGGGTACATCCGGCACCAGCGCAGATCTTTCGGTCCCCGATATGGCAAGCCCCTTCGCTCGGCCGCTTGCAATCACCGGCGCTGCCAGAATGATGGTATCCATATAGGCGTCAATTTGATTTCCGAGTAATGCCGCACTCGCCTGACCATTCCCTTTGTACGGTATGTGCACAAGTTCAATACCCTTGGCACGAGCAAACGCTTCCATCGCCATATGAGTGGAACCGCCCACGCCCGAACTGCCAAAATTCACCGTCTTGGGATGCGTTTTCGCATAATCAATGAACTCCTTCAGACTGTTCACCGGCATTTTCGTCGAAGCCATCAAAACCGTTGGAAGCGTACCGATGAGTGCAATGGGCTTAAGCTCCGAGAGCACCTTGCCTGCATTTTTATATACAGCCGGATTCACGGCGATCGCGCTGGAAACCAACAGCAACGTATATCCATCGGCAGAGGCGCGTGCCGTGTCCTGCGCGGCAATGGATCCCCCTGCTCCAACTTTGTTTTCCACGACGATGGGCTGCTTGAGGCGGTTGGAAAGACCCTCTGCAACAATACGCCCTACGAGATCGGTCGCACTTCCTGCAGAAAAGCCAATGTACAATTTTATGGGTTTTGATGGATAATCCGACTTGGCCATGACGGGGCTATTGATTATAAATAAGCTGAAAATGACCACAAGCCTGCAAAATACTTTTAGCATGTCTCTCTCCTTTTATCCTGACTGATGTATGCAGCATTTTTTTGCGAGCCGCGCAGCGATAAGAGGCCCGAAGGCCCATCCACCTTGCCCTTACGCGGAAACCGTACTTCTTTTCATAAAATAATCATCGATAAAACCGGTGGTTGTATCGGCCGCGCCAAAGCGCTCGTCGGCAATCAATTCGGATAAAAATCGAGCGTTGGTCCCGACGCCATCGATCACCAGTTCATTCAATGCATACCGCTGGCGTGCGATCGCACTGTCGCGATCTTCACCATAAGCAATCACCTTTGCAATCATGGGATCGTAGAAGGGGCTGATTTGATCGCCCTGGCGAACACCGGTATCAATACGGCAACGCTCGTCCACAGTGGGCCAGTTCAGCTGGGTAATTGTGCCCGGAGACGGCAGAAATCCCTTATCGGGTCGCTCTGCATACAAGCGGCATTCAATCGCGTGGCCTTTTACCGAAATACTGTCCTGTGAGATCCGGCCAAGACCTCCCAGAGCGTGCCGAATCTGCCATTCGACCAGATCAATACCAGTCACCATTTCCGTCACGGGATGTTCAACCTGAATGCGCGTGTTCATTTCCAGGAAATACGCTAGTTCACGATCGCAGTCGTATATGAACTCCACGGTACCGGCCCCGCTGTAGTTTTGCGCACGGGCCAGGTTCACGGCAGCGCGATGCAACTGGTTCCTTATCGTCGGGGAAATATGCGGGGCCGGCGCCTCCTCAACGATCTTCTGAAAACGCCGCTGAATAGAGCACTCCCTGTCGTGCAAATGGATCGCCGTTCCGTCCCCAAAACCAAATATCTGGACTTCAACATGCTTTGCTCTCGGCACAAACCGCTCCAGATAAACGCCGCCATCACCAAATGCCTTTTCCGCCATGGATTGCGTCGATTCGACAGTCGGTATCAAATCCTGTGAAGACTTGATCTGACGCATTCCAATGCCGCCCCCGCCTGCGGCGGCTTTGACAAGCAGCGGATACCCCACGCCCCGGGCGGCGCTCTGTAATGCATGATTATCGCGCCCATCTATGCGGTCACTTCCCGGAAGGATCGGAACGCCTGATTCGCCGGCGATTTTTCGGGCTCGCTCCTTATCGCCCATATCAATAATGTTGGCGGGAGCCGGCCCTATCCATACCATGCCGGCGTCAGAAACGGCTTGCGCGAATGCTGCGTTTTCCGACAAAAATCCATATCCCGGATGAATCGCCGTCGCGGCCGTTTCGCGGCCAGCCGCCAGGATCGCTTCAACTTTCAAATAGCTGTCGCGTGCGTGCGATCCTCCAATTGCAATTGCCTGGTCTGCCAGTGCCACATGCCGGGAATGGCGATCGATATCGGAATAAACCGCCACGGCCTCAAGCCCCATGCGATGGCAACTCTCGATAATCCGACACGCAATTTCTCCCCGATTGGCGATGAGAATTTTCTGTACCATTTTTCATCCTTAATCATTACAGCCAGGCTGATGCCAGGATCAGGGCTGGACACCATATCGAGGCTTAAGGCCTACTTCTGTTCGCAGCCGCTGTTCTGCCAGCGCGATGAATTCGCACAATATGGGTCGGGTTTGCCGCGGGTCGATGACATCTTCTACTGCAAACGCTTCTGCCGTTCTGAAAGGGCTCGCAAACGGCTTGAGTTCCGCTTCAATTTCTCTTTCGCGTGCGGCGGGATCGGGCGCTGACATAATATCCTTGCGAAAGGCTGCGGCCACACCCCCTTCGACAGGTAAAGAACCCCATTCGGCAGAAGGCCAGGCGAGCTTGAGATCAATATCATTTTTATTGCAGGTCGCCATTCCTGCCATGCCATAGCACTTTCTGATCACAAGTGTGATAGTTGGCACACGTAATTTTCCGGCTACACACACCGCACGCATTCCTTCCCGTAACGTGCCCTCCTGCTCCGCTTTTAAACCGACCATAAAGCCGGGCACATCGACAAAGAAGACAAGCGGGATATGAAACGTGTCGCATAGCTCCATGAAATGGATTTGTTTTCGGGCAGAATGAACATCCATTGCGCCGCCGTAGACCATGGGGTTATTGGCAATAATGCCGACCGGCCTTCCGCCAAGCCGCGCCAGCGTCGTCATGACCGACTTGCCGTAGCTCGGTTGCAGATCGAAGCACGAATCCTTGTCGCAAACCATGCGAACAAGCCGCTGCATGTTGTAGGCTTGAGTGCGTTTTTCCGGCACAATCGTGGCCAGTTGAGGATCGCAGCGATCGATCGGATCAAGGCTTTCTTCCACCGGCGGCAGTTCCCACACATTGGCAGGCATGTAGCTCAGAAAACGGCGGATTTGCCCAATCGCGTCCTCCTCCGAAGTCGCCGCGTTATGGATGGTGCCTGCGGTATCGACTGCTATTTTTGTGCCACCGAGATCATTTTTTTCAACGACCTGACCCAACGAGCGCTTAACGACAGGCGGGCCGGCTGCAAATATCTGACTGGTGTTGTTGACCATCACTGAAAAATGCGACAGGATAGCGCGCCCTGCCGGCCCGCCCGCCGCGGTTCCAAGGACGGCCGAGGCGACCGGCACCATGCCCAGCAACTCAACCGAGCGCTCAAAGCCGTGCACGCCAGGGAAAACACTGTGACCACGTCTTTTAATCGACGTCACGCTGCCGCCAGCCCCATCGATAAGATTGACCAGCGGGATGCGATAATGAAATGCCAGATCTTCGATGAATCCGCCTTGCCCCCCTTTTCTGCGCGTACTTCCAAAAGTCGTTCCGCCACGCACCGTAAAGTCTTCACCCCCCAGCGCGACCGGCCGACCGTCTATTTTGGCCAATCCCGCGACATACGGTGCCGGTGTAACCGAAACAAGACGATTATCGGCGTCATAGCTGCCGGTCCCGGCAAGCGCGCCGACCTCGCGAAAACTGTCCTGGTCGACCAGTTTATCGATACGTTCGCGTATGGTCAGCCGACCTGCTTCGTGTTGACGCGCAATCGCTGCAGGGCCGCCCATTTTTTTAGACTCAGCCTGGCGAAACGACAATTCCGGAAATACGGTATCTTGACGGTCATCCATGTTTTCCTCCTTCACGGGCGATGAGTTTTTCATGATTTGACCACGCAAAGTCGTTGGCCCTCGTTCACGGAATCTTCTGGCACCACGTCTATTCTTTCCAGCGTACCGCTCGTTTCCGCTTCAACCGGAATTTCCATTTTCATGGATTCCAGAATCATGATGACATCACCCTCCCGGACCTGATCACCCACGGCTCGTTCCACTTTCCACACTGTTCCTGTAACGGGCGAGTTGATTTCAATTTCTGACATTCTGATCGTCTCCTGTTATGTACATGCGGGGCTGGGGGCAGAATTTAAGATGTTGATCTGCCTGCGCTGCCCGCCTCTTTTTTACTGTGAATGATGTCCAGTCCGGACAGTTCACTGATTTGTTCCGGGCTCAGCCCGGCTACTTGGGAAAGCACGGTTTCGGTATCCTGTCCGATGTCGCGTCCCGGCCACTGCACAGAACCGGGGGTCCTGGACATTCGTGGTATTACATTTGCCATAGCGACCGGGCCAAGCGACGGATCTTCGGGAGAAATAATCATGTCCCGGGCCCTGTAATGCGGATCATCGAAAATATCCTTGATGTTGAATATTCTGGACGCGGGCACTTCGGCTTGCCCGAGTTTTTTCTCCAGTGTCTCCAGGTCATGCGCCGCCGTCCATTCCCCTACGATTTCATCCATCAGGTCTTCATTCTGCGCGCGCCCCTGGGGGTCGGCGAAGCGCGGGTCACTCAGCAGATCTTCCCGCTCCATTACTGCAACCAGACGCTTATAAATACTTTGTGAACCGGCGGTAATATGAATGTAGCGACCGTCGGACGTCGAGTAGAGCGAATTGGGCGTATGTCCCGGCAAGCGCGAGCCGCAGCGCGTGGCAATCAGGCCCAATTGCTGGTAGGCAGGAATATGCGGCTCCATGAAACTGAATGCCGCCTCATAGAGTGCCGCATCGACCACTTGCCCTTTACCGGTACGGTTCCTGTCGATGGCCGCCATGACCGCACCGAAGGCGGCATATAAGCCGGTGATGTAATCGGTTACGGAAACGGCAACACGGGCCGGCGCCCTGTCAGGGTCGCCGGTTATTTCACGCAGTCCGCTGAAAGCTTCGCAAACTACGCCATACCCCGGACGGCGGCTGTAGGGTCCGTCCTGCCCATATCCGCTGATGCGAACCAGGATTAGGCCAGGATTTACCGCCGCCAGACTGTCATAATCCAGCCCCCATTGCTCCAGCTTGCCCGGCTTGAAATTTTCAATCACGATATCGGCCCGCTCACACAGGGTGCGGACAAGATCCCGGCCTTTGCTCTGGCGAAGATCAATGGATATATTTTTTTTGTTTCTCAGAATGGACGCACCATAAAGGGAACGCCCGTTCTTGTGGCTGCCCATGGAGCGTACGGCATCGCCTTCTTTTTGCTCAACCTTGATCACTTCAGCGCCAAAGTCTGCCAACAGGCGCGCGCAGAAAGGACCCGCTACCGTGGAGCCGAGTTCAATGACGCGATAACCCGCCAGTGGCCCTTTTCCACCGTTATCGGTTACACGCTGACTGTTGCTGTTGTGCATTTCGTCCCTTTCAATGAATGTGGCGGCCCCAACTGCTTTGTCCCCGTCCGGATTGGCCTTTGATTTGATTATATATAGGGCACCAACATAACGTCAACAATAATGTATACATTTTTGTTTTCATAAAAACAGGCGCGCACCAAGTAGATGCGGTTGCAACTTTCTAATTGTCAGAAGCGGAAAAATAAAAGGCGAAATCCGCCGCCGGCCCTGTTTTTATTGTGTACTGGAGCCGGCAGCGGTATACCTGTGAGAATTCAAAACGGCGGTGTGAGCTGCACCTGCATTGCAAGGTGATTAATGCCCCCGCAACTCTGCGATCTGTCCGGGCTTGATATCTCCCGGCAAGCCCCCCCATGTGGTGCGCGTGTAATTGACCAGATCAGCCATTTGCTCATCATTCATCTTGCCGGCAAAACCAGGCATGCTTTGCATGTGGCCCGTACCCGGAAACGACTGTTCCGGCAAACCATCAAGAACAGAGGCAATCAGATTAACGGCGTCGGGCTGACGGATGGTCGCGTTGCCTGCCATTGCCGGTGCAACATTGGGCTTGCCCTCGCCCGAGACGCCGTGACAACCGGCACACAGGTTCAGATAATGCGCTCTGCCCTGCTCGCCACCCGGCTGAATGGCTACTTTTTTCGCGGCAGGCGGCTGATCCCCCATCAAATAGGTTGTCATCGCTTTCAGATCGTTCTTGTTCAGATACTGCGTGCTCAGGGCAACGACCATGTGCATTTCACTGAAGGCGGACCCCTGCGGTGCGTTGCCGGTGGCCAGGAAACGGCTCAGGTCTTCCGGCGTCCAGCCGCGTTCGGCCAGACCGTCAGGTGTAATATCTGCAGCCTTGAAACGCCCCAGCGTGCCGCCCTCAAGCTGCTTGTCCAGATCCATCTGGCCGAACATCCCGCGCGGTGTATGGCACTCGGCGCAATGTCCCATAACATCGGTGAGATAACGTCCGCGCACCCACAGCTCGGAATCACCCTTGGAGACTGCCGGTAACGGATCTGTGTTCTGGAACAGCAGATTCCACCCAATCATCAGAAAACGCTGATTGAACGGAAACGGAAGGCTGTTTTCAGGCGTCGGAACGTCAATGGCTGGACGGGTCATCAAATAGGCATAGATGTCGTCCAGATCCTGATCGCTCATGAGATGATAGGAGTTGTAGGGCATGGCCGGGTATAGATGGCGGCCTGTGGGCGTCACACCGTCCCTTACTCCCCGGCGGAAATCCTCGGCAGTCCATCGGCCGATGCCATAATCGGCTGACGGTGTAATATTGCTGCCATGCACCGTGCCGAAAGGGGTTTCCATGGGGAAGCCGCCTGCAAACAGGCCACCACCCTCGACCGTATGACACGCGGCACAGTCGGCTGCCCTGGCGGCGTAGCGGCCGCGCTCGATCTGTTCGTCGGTTGCTGTCACTTTCTGCACGGGATTGTCATTGCTGCGGTGCTCACGCCACCATAATATCGCTACGATAATCAGCAGAAGAATCACCAGTATCGACAAGGCCGGCAGGATACGTCTTTTAGCCATTTGCCGTCTCCTTGATCAGACCCGGTGTTTTGAGCACAACATCGCGCACCGCTTCGTAGTACCTAACGTAGCCAGTGCAACGACAAATGTGATTGTTCATGGCCTTCAGTATCGCGTCTTCCAGTTCGTCACGGGCAATCGGCTTGCGCTTGAGTCCCTCGATAAATACGGTGGCGGCATTGACAAACCCGGGCGTGCAGTAGCCACACTGAAAGCTGTAATGATCCATGAACGCCTGCTGTACGGCAGAAGGCGTCTCTTCACCTTTATCATTGACGGTGGCATGTCCTTCAACGGTCCGAATGGTTTTGCCGTCAAAGTAATGCGCACCGGTGATACAGGTGCGGGTTTCGTGACTGCCGCCGTCCGCTTCGTCCTCAATTACCACACAGGCGTGGCATACGCCCTGGCCACAGCCGAGTCGCGAACCAGTCAGGTGCACGTATTCATGCAGAAAATCAATCATCATCAGCCCTTCGGGCACGTCGATGGGTCCCTGTTTCTTGCCATTGATGGTCAGGGTAATGGGTTTAGTCGTGATGGTCATTGAAATACCTCTTTAATATTTTCGGCGCGAACCGGCAGTTCACGGAAATAATGTCCGGTCGCATGGGCAATGGCATTGATGACGGCTGCCACAACCGGGATCATGACGACTTCGGCCATACCTTTTGGCGGATCGGTCTCCGATAGCGGCGGCAGAATATCGCCCGTCTGTTTCCAGACTGCGACATCACTGGCACGTGGTACCTGATAGCGATTGAAATTCCAGGTGCCATCACCCGGGCCATCTTCATACAGAGGTAAATATTCATGCAGGGCATGACCAATTCCCATGGCAAGGCCGCCCTGCAACTGCCCCGACACCAGTTCGGGCACAATCAGATTGCCGCACTCAAGAAAGGAATGGTGATCCATCAGTTCAACCGCACCCGTGCCGGTATCCACCGCCAGTTCCACCAGCGTTCCGATCGCGCTGTAGTAGGTCACGGCCGCGTTATTGCGCTGCATCGGCGGATAGTAAACACGATCCCGCGCAATGGCTTCGTATGCCTCGCTACTTCCCTTGCGCAGCGAAAGGCCATCGATGGGAAGGCGCTGTTGCCGCCCATCCAATGTGAAATCCGCTTCTGCCCATTGCCAGCGATTGAAACTGTGCACGACCACGCCTGTGACCAAGCCCATCTCATGCGCTTTTTTGGCCAAAGACACAAATGGCAGAATCTGCATACCTGCGGCGGTCAGGCCCTCGGGAACCCAGCGCGCATCTTCCATTCGCACGACCAGCGGCGCGGCCTGGCCGCCGCCGATGCCGGACTTCCAGATCTCCAGGGCTGCTGGCCATAACCCATGCTCAAACAGCAAACGTGATGCTTCACGCGTTGTATGCGAGAAATAAAACGCAGAATTGCTGGCGCTGGAAGGCGAGCAATAAGAAGGACTCCAGAACGGATCAGCCGACAGTCGGTCCTGGTCTTCCTGTGACATCATATATGGATCGGCTGTGGCCACCATGGGCAGCATATCCCAGTCAGTGAATGAAAAATGCGACTCATCGGCGGGCCGGCCCATCCACTGGGCACAGACAACCGCCTGTGACGTAGTCATGCCGGTGCCCATTTCGGCGCCGCTGTGCCTGAGCACCACTTTGCCGTCAGCGGTAAACTCCACGCGGGCAAAGGACGTTTCCGCTCCGGTGCCGAAATCTTTCTGCACACAGGCAAATCCGACGCCATAGCGTTTGCCCGGATGCTGTTTTTCAAATTCCGCCTTGCGCTGCGCGCGCGCTGTCCACATTTCATGTTTCGCCGCCAAATCCAGAATCTCATCGGCGCGGATAGCCCCGGCAGGAATCGCGCCCTGGGTGTTTTTCATGCCCGATTTGAGCACATTGCGTTTGCGAAAATCGATGGGATCAAGCTTAAGTCGCGCTGCCATTTCATCCATCATCATTTCCGTCGCTGCCATGCTCTGCAAGGTGCCATAGCCGCGTGCCGAACCGGCGTCAATGGCGCGTGTCGCCAGACCTACGGAAGCAAAGTCGCTCTTTGGAATGTAGTAGATCGACTGAGCTGCGGTGGCGGCCACCATCACGACGGACGGTGTAAAGTTGCATCGTCCGCCTCCGTTGCCCGTCATATAGCCGCGGAAAATATCAATTTTTCCTGTCGACTTATTCACTGCCATCGAATATGAAATATCGAATGCATGGCGCTTGATAGACGTTTGAAAATGCTCATACCGGTCGTTGGCAAGCCTGACAGGAAGGCCCCCGCCATACATGGCCACCATTGTGCCCACAAAGGGAAAGCTGCTATGGTCTTTGGACCCGTATCCCACGGTATAACAGGGATGCATGATCAGTCGTTTGATGGCCGGATTCATTTTGGCCAGCATTTTGGGAATCTCTGCGGCCAGCTCAGGAGGAGACTGAGTCGGGATGACCATATGCAGCGTCTCCGACGCCTGGTCGAACCAGCCATTGGTATTGTCCGCTTCCATGGCGGACGTATCCACTGATTGAGAGAAGTAGTCTGCGATCAGCACTTCCATCTCATCTGACGGTTTTTTGATTGCGCTGTCAAGCTGCTGGGCATAAAACATGCCTTCCTCATCCAGCTTGCCGCCTTCGCGCGCCTCAGGCCATACCGGCAAACGCTTGCGCAAGCCGGCCGGAAAGATAGGCATATCCTTCAGGCTGGAAAAGACGTCCTCAGCGTAAGGATCTTCGCCGCCGACACGCACATAGCGGAACGATGCCCACGGGTCTCGCTCAAGCGGCCCGGTTTTCTCACCGTAGCGGATGGCCTCCGGATGGAACTGGATCGCATTTTTTGCGAACCGAAAACGAGCAAAATCATGATAGATGAGCACCGCGACCGCGTGCCCGAGATAGGCTGGCGTTTTCCCCACGGGCAGCAGCATGTCTTCGCCATAGAATTCGGGAAAAGCAATACCGTCTTTGGCCAGATCTTCGGCTGTCACCAGACGGTCGGGTTTGAGGTCCTCGCCCAGGCGCGACAGATCGATTCCCTTGAATATGCGGTCTGCCTGCGTCGCGCGCAGAATAAAAGCGTGGGCCTGTTTTTGTGGCCAGTGCGGCATATCCGTTGCGCGGATATCGTAGGCAAATACTTTCTTGCCAAGCGCTTTTGACTTGGCATCGATCCGGTGGCGAATTCTTCCGGTGTCCGGGTTCCAGATCGGGGTTTGCAAAATTTTTTCTTCGAACAGGGCGCTGTACGCCCTGCTGTTGAGTGGCGCCAGATACACGGTAATGCCCGCTACCACCGATTTTTTCAGAAAAAGTCGTCTTGACGGATTAAGCTGACTCATAAATTGCCTTTTCATATGTTTTAACGTTTCTTTCAACCGACTGAAACTTACAACAAAACCAATTCAAATGAGATTTCAATTGAAAACTGCCGGCTGAAAGATTACTGCAGCCCGTATCCTGCAATCATCGCACTGCAGCACGATGACAAACCCGTAAGTGTTTTTATCAATTCTATTTGATTGACTGAATGTAGTATATTGAACACGTTCTCAGTGGAGCTGTTCTGGGAGCTACGTTATCACAATATTCATAATTACGGAGACACTACCTATGAAAATCGCTCCCATGCGCATGCTCAATGCGCTCGGCATCAGTCTTGCCCTGACCTTTTCGGCCGGTGCGCTGGCTGCAGACAAACCCATTGTTATCAAGTTCAGCCACGTGGTGGCGGCCAACACACCGAAGGGACAAGGCGCGCAGAAATTCAAGGAAGTGGCGGAAAAGCTACTGCCCGGCAAAGTACAGGTACAGGTATTCCCTAATTCCCAGCTGTTTGGCGATGGCAAAGAACTCGAAGCCTTGCTGCTGGGTGACGTACAAATCATCGCACCGTCCCTGTCAAAATTCGATCGTTATACCAAAAAAGTCCAATTATTCGATCTGCCGTTCCTGTTCAATGACATGGCCGCGGTTGACCGTTTCCAGCAAAGCGACAAAGGCAAGGAACTGCTCGATGCAATGAAAGATCGCGGCCTCAAGGGGCTGGCGTACTGGCATAACGGCATGAAGGAGCTCTCGACCAACAAGGACAAATTGCAACGTCCGGAAGACGTCAAGGGCCTGAAATTCCGCATCCAGGCATCCGATGTTCTTGAAGCGCAGTTTCGCGCGCTGGGCGCCAATCCGCAAAAACTCGCTTTCAGCGAGGTGTATCAGGCGCTGCAAACCGGAGTGGTTGACGGTCAGGAAAACACCTGGTCAAACATTTATTCGCAAAAATTTCATGAAGTACAAAAAACCATCGCAGAGACCAACCATGGTGTGATCGATTATATGGTCGTGACCAACGCACAATGGTGGGACGGCTTGCCTGCAGACATTCGTTCTGGTCTTGAAAAAGCCATGGTCGAGGCAACTAAATACGCCAACGATGAGGCAGCCAAATTGAACGAAGGCGACAAGCAACGCATTATCGATGCGAAAAAAGCGAAAGTCGTGGAGCTGTCCAAGGAAGATGTAGAAGCCTGGCGCACCGCGATGGCTCCTGTCTGGAAAAAATTCGAATCTGATATTGGCGCTGATCTGATCAAGGCAGCTCAGGAAGCCAATAAGTAAGTTGTACATGCCTTTTGCATTGACCGTCCGCCAGCCCCGTACCGGCCTGGCGGACGGCATGCGCTGGTCCCGCATGGACAGGTTTTGCTGACCCAAAGGAGTATCACCCATGAACATTCGCTGGTTTCATCGGCTCGAAGAAGGACTGATCTCCTTCCTGCTTGCCGCCATGACGCTGATTACCTTCGCGCAGGTCGTGGCGCGCTATGTATTTAATTACAGTTTTACCTGGGCGCTGGAGCTGGCCATGTTCATATTCGGCGGACTCATTTTCCTTGGCCTGTCCTACGGCGTTCGCGTAAATGCACACATCGGCGTGGATGCACTGGTCAAGGCCCTCCCCAAAAAAGCTGCCCACATTGCAGGCATCATTGCCTGCCTGCTGTGTCTTGTGTATACCACCATCGTGTTTTACGGTGCCTGGATATACGTAGACAAGATGTACACCATTGGCATTCTGGCCCAGGACATGCCTGTCCCGCAATGGATTCCCAGACTGGTACTGCCGATAGGTTATGTCCTGCTGTTTATCCGTTTCGCCGAAGTCCTGCTTGACATGCTGCGCGGTCGCCGTGCCCAGTTGCTGGGCGACGAAGCCGAAGAAGCGCTCAAATATGCCAGTGACGATACCTCCGTAATCCCGCAGGAGGAAGTCAAATGACGACTATCGCCCTTTTTATCATGCTGTTCGTGTTCATGTTTCTGGGCACACCCGTTGCGGTCGCGCTGGGCTTGTCTTCCCTGCTGACAATCCTGTTTTTTGGCACGGATTCACTCGCCTCGCTCTCGTTAAAGATGTATGAAACATCGGAACACTTTACCCTGATGGCGATTCCGTTTTTTGTACTGGCCGGCGCATTCATGACAACAGGTGGCGTGGCCAAACGCATGATCCGCTTTGCCGTTGCTACGGTCGGACATTTTCATGGCGGCCTGGCTATTGCATCTGTCATGGCATGCTGCCTGTTTGCTGCCGTATCAGGATCCTCGCCTGCCACTGTTGTGGCAGTGGGCTCCATTGTGATCGCCGGTATGGTGCGTTCCGGCTACCCTCAATCCTTTGCCGCTGGTGTGGTCTGCAATGCCGGCACGCTAGGCATTCTGATTCCGCCTTCTATTGTGATGGTAGTATACGGGGCCGCGACAGAGACATCGGTCGGCGCCCTGTTTATGGCAGGCGTGATACCTGGTATTGCACTCGGCCTGTTGTTGATGATCGCCATCTATATCGTGGCGAAAATCAAAAACTATCCACGTCAGCCACGTGCCAGTATGCGCGAAGTGCTGGCGGCAGGCCGGGATTCGATTTGGGGGCTGGCGCTTATTTTCATTATCCTTGGCGGTATCTACGGCGGCGTCTTCACGCCAACCGAAGCGGCCGCCGTAGCCGCGGTCTATGCCTTTCTGGTGGCCGTCTTTGTCTACCGGGATATCGGCTTGCGACAGGTGCCGGAAGTGCTGCTGGACGCCGCCAAAATTACGATCATGTTGATGTTTATCATCGTGAATGCGCTGCTGTTTGCCCATGTGCTCACGACCGAACGCATACCGCAGATCATTGCCGAGCAAATCATTGCCTGGAACATGGAGGCTTGGCAGTTTCTGATCGTGATCAACGTTCTGCTGCTGGTCGCCGGAATGTTCATGGAACCCACGGGCATTATCCTGATTCTGGCCCCCATCCTGTTTCCCATTGCCACGCAACTTGGAATAGACCCGGTGCATCTGGGTATTATCATGGTGGTCAATCTGGAAATCGGCATGGTCACGCCCCCGATAGGACTGAATCTGTTTGTCACCGCAGGGATCACCAATATGTCTATCGGCCGGGTTGTGCGGGCAGCCTCGCCATGGCTGATTCTGTTGCTGGCGTTTCTGATCATCGTCACTTACGTTCCGGAGATTACCTTGTGGCTTCCAAAGTTGCTGGGTTAACAGTCTTTTCATCAGTCTGAAAGCCATTTAAAAGACAGGCCGATTGCCTGTCTTTTTTTGTTAAGCACCTTCTACTGCAGCCCCCGGACCCGGTGTATGCTATCGCCATGGATTCCTTAACGACCGCTTGTGCTCGCTTGCTTGCTCAGGGTAATGTACTCGATGCCCTCGGGCTGGTGGCATTGCGCAACGATCCGCCTGCTCTGGCGCTGCGCGGTATTGCCATGGCTCGCCTGGGCGACTATGCCCGCTCCCGGGACCTGCTCCGCCAGGCGGCTCGCGGTTTCGGCGTGCATGAACCCGTAGAGCGCGCCCGATGCGTTGTCGCCCAGGCAGAAGTGGCGCTGGCAGTGCGGGATCTCAATTACCCCTTGCACGTTCTTCCTGGTGCTCTGGCTACGCTTGAGTCCCACAACGACCATACCAACGCCCTGCAGGCCCGGCTCATCATGGCCCGCTGCTGCCTCTTGCTGGGGCGCATTGACGCAGCGACGGCTCACGCGGCCAGGCTTGAAACCAGCGGCGGGCCCGCGTCGCTGGTCGCAATGGCGCAACTGCTGTCGACCGAACTGGCTTTGCGTTCACTGCAGATCGAGCGTGCCCGGACGGCCCTGCGCCAGGCTGAAACTGCAGCCGCACAGGCAGACATTCCTGCATTGAGATCTGAAGTAAGATCAATGCAGGAAGTATTCAGCCGCCCGGCGGCACGATTGCCGGATTGCCAGGGGGCCCGGGCATTATTGCTAGAAGAGGTCGCTGGCCTGTACTCCTCTTCCAATCTGATTATCGACGGCTGCCGCCGAGGCGTCAGTACTGACGGCCGATGGTTACCGCTGGCGACACGACCTGTTCTGTATGAGATCATTTGGCTGCTGGGCAATGCCTGGCCGAATGACATTTCCCGGGAAACGATTATTTTTCAGGTATTTCGCCTGACGCAACCGGATGAATCACATAGGGCACGCTTGCGTGTACAAATAGGTCGCTTGCGCAAACTCATCAAGCCGATTGCCCGGATCAGCGCCACGGACGAAGGATATCGGCTTGAGCCGCTGCAGCAACGCAACGTGGTGGTGTTGGCTCCTCCACTGGACAGCGAAGCCGCCTCGCTGATGGCGTTACTGGCGGATGGTTCGGCCTGGTCAACTTCGGCGCTGGCGCAGGCACTGGGCGCAAGCCAGCGTACAGTGCAACGAACACTGGCCGATCTGGAGTTGGCTGGACAGGTCAATGCAGTAGGTCACTCGCGCAGCAGACGCTGGGTTTGCCCGTCACTGGCCGGTTTCACGACAATATTGTTACTCCCTTCTGTTCTCCCACTCAAATAGAATGATCTTACCGCGCCATTTCGAGGTGCGACATCAGGAGATGAAAATGAAACAGACAGCAAGAACAGGGACACCCGGCACCGCCTCGGCTGTTGCCGATATCACAGATGAATTTGGCCCGTTCCAGGATGCCGATGCCATTCACGGCGTCACTTTCGATGGTCAGCGGCTGTGGGCCGCTACCGGTAACAAATTGCTTGCCATCAACCCCGCAGACCATCAGATCACGCACACTTTAGATTGCACTTGCGATGCCGGCACGGCGTTTGATGGCACTCATCTGTATCAGATTGCCGGCGACCGGATCAACAAAATCGACCCCGCCGACGGCAGCATCCTCTCCTCCATTCCGGCGCCTGGGCAGGGGAACGACTCCGGGTTGGCCTGGGCAGAAGGCAGCCTTTGGGTAGGGCAGTACCGCGATCGCAATATTGTCCAGATCGATCCGGAAACAGGTGCTGTTCTTCGCAAAATTGCCTCTGATCGCTTTGTCACAGGAGTGACGTGGGTCGACCATGAACTCTGGCACGGCACCTGGGAAGCGGAAGAAAGCGATATTCGGCAGATTGATCCGGACACCGGCGCTGTGTTGCAACGCATTAGCATGCCAACAGGCATCGGAGTGAGCGGATTGGAATCGGATGGTGCGGATCTTTTTTATTGTGGTGGAGGCGCCAGCGGCAAGGTACGCGCTGTTCGACGTCCGGAATGACAACATTTGCATCCCGGAGCAACCGCACCATTCCCTGAAAGAACGCTTGCATGGCGGCACACTCCGACATTCACCAGTTGGAGACGTCGCCAGCCGCAGCGCCTGGGCTGCAGTGAACGTTAAGCTACTGCTTGCGGCTGAGTCACCGCGTCCGGCCGGCGCTGGATTGCATTCTCGTTGATAGGCAGATTCATAAGGGTGGCAAAGACACTAAGCGCAATGGCCAAATACCAGACGACGTCATAATTACCATAAATGTCATACAGCTTTCCGCCGAGCCAGACGCCCAGAAAAGAACCGATCTGGTGGCTGAAGAAAACAAACCCGCCCAACATGGAAAAATGCCTGACACCGAAAATCTGCGCAACAATCGCGTTCGTTGCAGGTACGGTGGACAGCCATAAGAAACCCATGACTGCAGAAAAAATATAGACGCTGACCGCAGAAATGGGCACGATCAGAAAGATTGCAATGGCCACGCCACGGGCCGTATAAATAAATGCCAGCAGGTACCGCTTGGGCCAGATCTGGCCCAGAGAACCCACAAGATAAGTTCCAAATACATTAAACAGACCGATCAGCGCCAATGCATAACTGGCGACCTCTGCGTTCAGACCCTCATCTTTGAGATAGCTGGGCATGTGCACGCCGATGAACACCACCTGGAAACCACAGACGAAATACCCGAGCACCAGCAGACGGAAGCTGCGATAGGCAAACGCCTCGCGGATAGCGTGAATGACACCCTGGCTGGCTTCGGTCGGTGTGGCTGCGCGGTTCGCAACCAGGTCTTTTTCACGCAGACCGAAAGCCAGCGGCACAATCAGCAGGACCGCGCAGCTCAGAAACACCAGTGCTTCCTGCCAGCCGAAGGAACTGATCAGGATATTTTCCGTGGGCAGCATTAAAAACTGGCCGAAAGAACCCGCCGCCGCTGCTACCCCCATTGCCCAGGAACGACGGCTGACCGGAATATTGCGACCGATTACGCCGAAGATAACAGCATAGGTAGTACCCGCCTGCGCCATCCCAAGCAGCACACCGGTAGTGAGCGTAAAGGCCAGCGGCGAAGTCGTGTAGGCCATGCCCAACAGGCCAAGCGCATAGAGAATTGCGCCTGCAATAATGACCCTGAATGCCCCGAAACGGTCGGCAAGCATGCCCGCAAACACACCCGTGACGCCCCAGACCAGATTCTGAATCGCAATCGCAAACGAAAAGGTTTCACGCCCCCAGTCGTTGGCCTGGATGACCGGCTGCAGCCAGAGACCGAACCCGTGGCGCACGCCCATTGAAAAAGTAACGATCAGGCCACCACAGATCAGGATTTGCCATACGGAAAGCGGGCGGGTTTGCGAGTTGACCGAAGACATGATGCCCCTGTAATTTGAAAGTTGCGGTAACCTGGAATTTGTTAAAATAGATTATATACACAATCTATTATGGGATTCAATGATTATCATCATATCAGCAGATCGCCGTCATGCATGAGTCCTGACTCTGTTGGATCCCTGGCACGCAACGGCATTTGACCGACCCGGAATAGAAGCGTGTGATAATCTATTACGGTCTTTACTAGGAATTTTTATGGGACGCTCCTCCAGGCAACAAGCCGAACTGAATCGCACCGAAATTGTGAAGGCAGCATGCGCCCTGTTCCGTGAACGCGGCGTAGACAATGTTTCTATTGCAGATGTAATGGCCGCCGCAGGCCTGACCGCCGGTGGCTTCTATCGGCATTTCGCCTCGAAAGAAGCACTGGTCAACGAGGTACTGTCCACTGTATTTGAACAGTCATCAGAGCGCTGGAAACAGACCAGCGAAACCGGCACAGCCGCGTCCGAAGACGGGCTGGAAATGCTGATCTCGCATTATTTCAGAAAAAGACTGCCTGCCCAAACGTGTCCCATCCTGGCCTTCGCCCCGTATGTGAGTCATCATTCCACGGGGGAAGAAACGGTTGATCTGTACGGCTCACACACGGAAGCGCTCTATCGGCATTTTCGTCAGGCCGCACTGCAGTCTGCGGCAACAGGTTCACACCCTGCGATGTCCGAACAACAGATTCAGGTCCTTTTTGCAGCCATGATCGGTACAGCCTTCCTGGCGCAGTCTGTGGACAGTCCGGAATGGATTGCCTCGCTCAAATCAGCGGTACTGGCGCAAGGGCGATGCCCAGCAGATGAAGGCAGCACGCCTTGACATGCGTTGGCGGGCCCCCGGGACCATAACGTACGGTCATGGCGTTCCGGAACGCCCGCGTCAGGATGTGTGGGCTAATGCTGACCCGGACTCCCCCTTGTGTCGTCACTCCACAATGAGCGGCGCAAACGGCTGACTGGCAATGCAGTAAATACGCCCACCACCAACGCACAGGCCGTCCCTCCAATCACAAGCGCACGGCCAGGCGACCATAACGTGGCCAGTGCCCCCGACTGCAGGCCGCCCAGCGCCGGTCCCAGGTATCCCTGCAAAAGCCATAAACCTGACACGCGACCGCGCAGCGCATCCGGGGTATGAATTTGCAGCAGAGCACCTCGCACAATGTCCGAGGCGGTATCCGCCATTCCTGCGATCGCCAGGCACACCAGGAGCGGCCACACGCCCCAGGGTAAAGCGTCACTCACTCCGCCAGCGGCGATGCCTGCAAACGCAATTGCCACACCCCATAATAATGCACATGCAATCACCAGGCGTCCGGGGCGGGCCAGATCACGGGTCCAGCCGGAGGTCAGCGCGACCAGCAACGCCCCACAAGCCGGGGCAGCATAAAGATAACCCACCATTTGCGGACCGCCCTGCAGAACCTCCTTTGCCAGTTGCGGCATCAGGGCATGGACACTGGCAAATACCATCATGGCCAGATCCAGGGCAAGCAAACAGGCAATGACCGTATTGTGTCGCACATATTGCAAGCCATCCAGCCATTGTTTGTGCATCGCAGGCCTTGCCGCTACTGCCTGCCGACCCGCGTCAGGCACCAGCAGATCTTGCGGTAATCGGGTCAGGAGAACCGGCACAATGGCAGCGCCAATAAGCACCACGATAAAACAGGAGGCAAGGCCGAGCCGTGCAAGAAGTGCTCCGGCGATAAGCGGGCCGATCAGGCGGCTCAGTTCCATGGTCAGGGCGTTCAGGGCGCCGGCTGCAGCCAGTTGGTGAGCGGGAACCAGGCGCGGCATGGCCGCCATCAGTGCCGGCGCACTGATCCCGCTGGTCAATCCGCTCAGCAATGTCGCCAGGTAAATTTCGACCAGTCCCGGCTCAGCCCGCAAGCTATTGGCACACAAGAGCACCACCACGCCCACATAGGCGGTTCTGCCCCAGATCATGGTGCGCCGGCGATCAGCCCGATCAGCCAGCGCGCCGCCCCATACCAGACCCACGAGCGACCCCAGTGCCAGACCAATACTCACCCCCGCCACATGCAGGGACGAACCACTGATGGCATACACTTGCCAGGCAACGGCAACGGCCAGAATCGCAATGGACAACAAGGAAACAGAGCGGGCGAGATACAGGCTCCGAAACCCCGGCGACTGCACAAGGGGATCCAGATCCAGGGTCAGGCGGGACCAGCGCCGCTTTGGGCGTGACGACGGATTGCTCTGTTGGAGTTGGGGCCGGGTGCGCGACGAGCCATCAACTGACCCGCTCACGAGCCAGCCTCTTCCTCATCAGGGCTGGCAGCCGGCTTTGCAGGCGCGCCTTTCATTTGCGTCTCATCCATCCCGTGGCGCCAGTACGCGACCACCAATTGTTCCTTGCTGCCCAGCCCCACAGTGTTGCGCAACCAGGCGCGCACCGTCTGCGCCGTTGCAAATTCAGCGCCCACCCAGACGAAGCGGTCTGCTTGCCCGGCAATGGCGCAGCGCTGTATGGCATCGCTCAGCAATGTCGTCGTGCCAGCCGCAGCCTTGTCCCGATGCAGCCAGTGCACCGTCATGCCTGCTGGTATGTCAAGTTTGATCTGATCGCCGGCGCCCTGCACTTCAATAAGGACCAGGCCCGTTGTAGTGGCAGGCAGAGATGCACCGATACGGGCGATGGCCGGCAATGCGGTCTCGTCACCCGCCAGCAACATCCAGCGCGCGGCAGGGGCAGTTCGCCCACCGGGCCCCGACAGGCCGATCTGTTGCCCGACCGTAGCATGGGCGGCCCAGCGCGAACCCGGACCCGCATCCTCATGCAGAACAAAATCCACATCGAACCAGCCTTCCGCGGCATTGATCCGGCGAATGGTATAGGTTCGCATGTCCAGCCGCTTGTCTCCTTTGGGAAAAACCGGCATGCCATTGTCGGCCAGCGTTGGCCACTCGGGCTCGGCGACGTCCGGCTGGGGAAAGAGAAGCTTGCAATGAATATTGTCGTCGCGATCATAGCGGGCCAGATCATCGCCATGAAAACGTACGCGCCGCAAATGCGGACTCACATCGGATACCGCAGCGGCAGTGATCACGCGAAACGCGGGCGGGCGAGACAGCGCCACCGCATCGCCCTCCCACTGGATCGCTTCCGGTTCGCAATGGCTGAACTCCTGAATATGATGAAACACCATCATCCTGCCTTCGTACAATGCCGCCTGGGAAGGCGCCGTTACCTGGGCGTGCAGCATATCCTGCTGTGCAGCAAAAATGATTTTGGTATCGGCGTAATCGATATGCCAGGCGTTACCCTGCCTGGAGGCAACGAGATCATGCTCACGCAAGTGAGTCAGCACTTCCGCCAGCACTTGCTCGCCATGGATATTGCGCACCGTCGTGCTTGTCTGAAATTGTGTCATCGGGTGTCATCCTGTCGTTGTTCGCTCAAGGGATTGGCTTGTGGGGCAATGGCGTCGACCAGGACAAACGGACGGCCCTGTTCGCAGACGCGCACGCGCGCGCGCACACCCCATACTTGCTCCAGCGTCTTATCGGTAATCGTGTCATTGGGCGTGCCCAAAGAATGAATTTTTTGTTGATGCAGAATGGCGATCCGGTCTGCCCATTGCGCAGCGAGGGCCAGGTCATGCAGCACCACGATCACAATGCGGTTTTCGTCGGCAAGACGGCGCGCCACATGCATCACCTGCCACTGGTGCGCCAGATCCAGGGCGCTGACCGGCTCATCCAACAGCAGAATCGGACTATTACGCACGACGGCCTGCGCCAGGGCCGCCAGTTGTCGTTGCCCGCCGGACAGCTCGTGCAGCGGGCGCAAGGCCAGCTCGCCAATACCCAGATGCTCGATCGTCCGCAAAGCCTCGAGTTCGTCACTTTTTCGAGCTCCCAGGCGAGTACACCGCAGTGCGACCAGGGTGGCTTCAAGGACGGTCAGGTTGCTGCTTTCCGGCGTCGATTGCGGCATAAAACCGATATGTTCGACCCGCCTCCCCACGGGCCACCCTGACCAGTCGTCATCGCCATAGCGGATGTGACCCGTGGCCGGGACCAGGCCGGCAATCGCCTTGAGCAATGTGGATTTGCCTGCGGCATTCGGGCCGACCAGCGCAATCAGTTCGCCGGGCCTGATGCAACCCAGGTCGACACCCGCCAGCACCTCGCGCTGGCGGTAGCGCACGCGCAACTGCTTGATCTGCAGAGTGGGCGCGGCGCTCATATCTGCCCCCTGCTGCGGCGCAGGATCAGCGCCATGAAGACAGGCAGGCCGACCAGGGCGGTCACAATTCCGATAGGCACCGTAATGCCGGGAATCAATGTCTTGCTCGCAACCGATGCCAGCGCGACCAGTGCCGCGCCGATCAGCACGCTGGCAGGCAAAAGGTGGCGGTGTCCGTCGCCAACGATCATGCGCGCCACATGCGGCGCGACAAGACCGACAAAACCGACCGTTCCCACGAAGGCCACGGCAGTGGCCGCAAGAAGACTGATCCGCACCAATGCCCAATGCCGCAGGGTGGTGACATTAATGCCGAAACTGCGGGCACGCTCTTCACCCAGCCGCAGCGCCGTCAACTGGCTGGAGGCCCGCCAGGAAAACGGCAGCGTTACAGCCAGTACGGTCGCCAGGATCGCCACGCTATGCCAGTCTGCGCGCGCCAGACTACCCATGCTCCAGAACACCAATTGCTGCAACGCCTCTTCGCTCGCCATAAACTGCAACAACGACAGCAGCGCGTGCGCGGAAAAACCGATAGCAATGCCGAACAGCACCAGAGTTTGCGCCTGGGCCCCGCGCCATTGCGCCAGAAACTGCAACAGCATAAGCGAAACCAGTGCGAAAACAAACGCGTTGGCGGGCACCAGCCATGCGGCGCTGCCGATGACGCCCCAATCGAGCACAATGGCCAGGGCCGCTCCCAGGGCCGCCGACGAGGACACGCCCAGGGTAAAAGGTTCCGCCAGCGGGTTGTTCAAAATAGTCTGCATTTCCGTACCGGCCAGCGCCAGGGCACCCCCTACCAGCAGTGCCATGAGCGCCACCGGCAAGCGCACCTGCCACAGCACGACTTGCATGGGAACTGTCAGCGAATCGGGCGACCATAAGCCGTGAACTACCTGTAGCGGCGACAGGGCGGCGCTGCCGCTGAACAGATCAATGAGCGCGGCAACCAGTGCCAGCAACGCCAGCAGCGCTACGGTCCAGCTGCGACGGCGTACGATGCGTCGATGCTGGGTCCAGCGCATATGGATGATGTCCGGCTCTGCATTTGCCGGGGTTGTCGATTCAATTTGCATCAGCGTGGTTTCTTTTCCGTCGTCGGAGTTACCCAGAACGTGCCAGTCAGCGGCCGCGCCATGAAACGCCGGTTCAGTTCGGCCAGGGTGGCGGCAGGATCGACATCGCTGAAAAGTTCAGGATGGATCCAGGTCGCGACCAGTTCCAGATTGATGATTGGATATCCGCTATGCCAGATGCCATAGGTGCGTTTGTTCCGCACGGCGCGCGTCTGGGCCACGCCCACTCGTTGCGTAACCCGCTCCAGACTGGCCCGGCTGGCATCGAGGTCCACACCGGGGCCCAGCAGCAATCCCCCGCGGCTTTCGATATGTCGCCCGCCGGTGCCGATATAGATTTCCGGGTCACTGCTGATCACGAATTCGGCGCTCAGTTGACCAGACAGCCCTTCAACAATATCGTTGCCGATGAGTTTGCCACCCGCCATCAGAATGAGATCGCCCATCAGCACCCCGGAACCCACCGAGGTGCAACAGGGCCCGCTTCCGGCATGCGGTTCCATAAGCACGGTGGGCAAGGTGGCCTGGCGTTTCTTGAGCGCGGCAATACGAGAGGTAATGCGTTCAACATGCTCCCGAATGAACTGACCCACTTCGCGGCCGCGCTGCTCGCGACCGATCAGCACCGCCATTTTCTCCAGACCTTCGGTGGGATTGGGCCGGCGCAGGTCCGCTTCCAGGTCCAGGATCGCTACCGGAATACCCGCCTGCTCCAGACGGGAAATGGTCTGGGTGGCGCTTTTGAAATAATGATCCAGCACCACCAGGTCTGGCTGGCTGGCAATCAGCATTTCCGCATTCAGGTTCTGCGGTCCGTCGATCACCATCTGATTGATCCGGTCGAAGGCGTCGGGGTCGATACTGCGCCAGTGATTCAGCGTATGTTTATCCAGTCGCCAGCGATTCCAGGCCACGATACGGCGGGCCGGGTTTTCTTCGAGCATCGCCATGATGGTGAAGTCGCCCGGTGCGGAAAAAAAGATTCGTTGCGCCGGCTGTGCCAGCTGCACCGTTCTGCCCGCCTGGTCGGTGATCTCTATTGCGGCGCTGGCCGGCAAGGCGACCAGCATCATGCCGATCAGCCACACTGCAACCATCCATTTTCTTACAGTTATATACACTGGCTACCCTAAAAGTTGAGGCTGGCGCCAAGCCAGACGCGACGGCCCTGGTCAACCATCCAATTGCCGTCAAGCCCTTCATAACGGGTACGCAGGTCCAGCGGCGTCTTGTGGTCCGTCACGTTCAGCACAGCGGCTCGCAGTGCCAGGTTTTTATTCACCTGCCAGCTGCCGCCCACATCGAATGTCGAGCCGCCCGGACGGGTCCGCGTGTCCATCGCGCCGTTGCGGTAGGCTGCATAATAGGCTTTGCCTGTCAGGTTCCAGCGCACATAGGCGGACAGTTGCTCGTTCGCCTGCCAGTCCAGGCGCGTATTCAGCACGTGTTCCGGCGTGGTCTCCAGCGGATCGCCATCAAGCGAACGACCGTTGAATGCCACTTCGCCGCCGCCCTTGCGTTTGGACTTGGTATAGGTATAGTTTGATGACAACCGGAGCGAATCGGTCAACGGCAGCTTCAGACCGAGTTCCAGGCCGTAGATCTGGACTTTATCGATATTGTCATAGACATACAGGTGGTTGGTGCTGCCCGGATTGAGCGGGTCCTGTTCACCCGTATCGTAACTCGCAACCTTGTTTTTGAAATTCGTGTTGAACACAGTTGCGGTCAGGCTGCTTTCGAGCGCCCAGTCATAGATCAGGCTCAGCTCCTGTGTCACACTGGTTTCCGGTTCGAGATCCGGATTACCGCAAAGCGGACCGCGAAAACCCGAATTGCCACCGGTTGACATGCAATAGCCTGCCGTACTCTGACGGATTGTGGGCGCCTTGAACCCGGTGGCCACACCGCCCTTGATCGTCAGTGCATCGGTCAGGTGATACACACCGTAAAGGCGCGGCGACCAATGAAGACCGAACCGCTCGTCATGATCCATGCGAACTCCGGCGGTCACGGTGAATTTGTCGGTCACGTAGTAATCATCTTCTATGAAAAGCGCGTAGTTGCTGAGCGACACATCATTGGTATTCGTCGGATAATTGGCAAAGGCGGCTTCTTTCTGGATCCCGTCCAGCTTACTGTGCAGGTACTGCCCGCCAAAGCGCAGGGTATGAGACTTGAAAGGCATGCTGAAGCTGGCGTCCAGCGTGGTATTGACGATACGGCGGTTTTCAGTGTACTCGCCGGTCTTGGGCCAGTTTTCCTGTTCGCTGGTTTCGCGATACAACGCAATTTTCGATTCGCCCAGGCGCCAGCGGCCGGTATGCGTGAGGCCGAAAGAGGTGCGCCGGTATTGCGCCTTGTTCCAGGCCAGCGCCGGGGCAATCGATCTGCCCGGCGTGGCTTCCGTGGTCAGGCGCTGCGAGAGTACATCCAGCACCAGATCCTGGTTTTCTGCAGGTTTGGCTGCCAGCTTGACGCCAATGCTCCTGTTGTCCCTGGCGTAGGGTCCGCTCACATTCGAAAAGTAATTATTGCCTTCTGACTGGTCATCATAGGAACCATAGATTTGCAAGCCGAGCACATCATCCTTGATCGGCCCGCCCAGCCAGAACTGCGCCTGCCGGCCGTTACCGTAATCATCATCGGTCTGCAGTGTGACCGAACTGTCCAGGGCAGCAGACCACTGCCTGGGTACGTTCTTGGTAATGATGTTGACTACCCCGCCCATTGCATCGGACCCATACAGGGAAGACATGGGGCCGCGCACCACTTCAATACGCTCGATTGCCGCCAGCGGCGGCATGAATTCATATTGCACACCGCCCGTTCCGCGGTTCATGGTTTCACGCGTGTTCTGGCGGCGACCATCGACCATAATCAATGTGTAGTCCCCCGGCAGGCCACGAATCGCAATATCCCGGCTGTTCGGATCGCCGCCCACCATATACACGCCTTCCACCTTGCTGACCGCTTCGGCGACCGAGGTATAGCCGCCTTTTTTGAGATCATCCTGGGTGATCACCGTCAGCGACGCCGGTGCGTCCTTGGCGCTTTGCTCCATACCACTGGCGGTGACCACCACCGCATCCAGCGTGGCCACCGGCGCCTGCTGCGCGTGCACGATACCCGACAGGCTGGCCGCCACCAGCGGCGCCAGCGCCAGGCGGGTCCCAAAGCACCATTTACTCTCATATGTGCAGGACTTTTTCATCATTTCTTCCCGAATCTTTACGTTTTTTAATATCGATCACCGGCTGCCTCGCGCAAACCGACGCTTCGCTTTCCCATTCGCCAGGAAAGCAAAGACATATTGAATCATTCTCATTTACAAAATTTGTTTGACGAACACGCAAAGTTCTTTGCGCTCCGATCAGTCGGGGTGTCTGTCAAAAAGTCACGAACGGGAACGAATGCACTTGGGGCTAGTGCCAAAATGGCGTCGAAAAGCCGTGGCGAAATTGGCTGCGCTGGTATATCCCGCCAGGTCGGCAGCCTGGGAAATACTTATGCCCTGCTCCAGTCCGGTGCGCGCCTGGTGCAACCGCATTGCCCGCCGGTATTCGTTGACAGAAGTTCCGAAAACACTGCGAAATTGCCGTTGCAACGCACTGGCGCTCAGACCGAAGCGGCGCCCAAGCTCTTCGATGCGTGTTGGCTGCGTCGCGGGTTGCTGGATTTCAGTATCGATGAAACTGCGCAGCCGCAACATGCGATCCTGATCCCGCGGCCTCAGATTGCCTTGGGTGGCAGGCCCCCGTCCCGCGTCGGTGCGCAGACTGGCCAGCGCTTCATATAGCAGCTCCAGCGCCCGGCTGGCCAGGCGCAGGCGGTTCAATTCATCGGTCGGGTCTTCTGGCTGGCATAGCAACTGCTCGGCCAGCGCGAGCGCATGGGGCGAGGGTTGCCAGGTCTGAATGTAGAGCGTATCGGGAAAATTGAGGCAGGTGGGACGTCGGGCTGCTTCGAGGGGCCAGACAGGATCGGAGAATTGCCCCTGTTCATTCAACCAGCCGTTATGCCGTAGCCAGTTCGGTGTCAAATGCAGGGCCAGCTTGCGTTCCCAGCGACCTCGTTGCCACTGGCGCTCGAAAAGCGCATCTTCTGGCATGCTGATAATCGCCGCACGAGCCAGGGTTGTCGGACTGTCGGCACATAAATGAACGCGCTGTCCCCCGATACGCACATCGACCTCCCCGGCCAGAACGATGACGACCCGTAGCCCGGCAGTCAGATTCACCCGCGAAACCATGCTGTGCAAATCCATCACTTCGGTTCCGTGCATTGACATGCCGGGTTGCAACTGCATCATGCGCATCCGACCTTCAAGCACCGGTTCGTTGCCCCCGACAGGCGCGGATTCAAACCGATAGCCCGGTATATTGAAATCGAGGCGTCGCACCATTCCCAGTGCTTTCCATGGGCGTTTGCCGGCGGGCCGTGGCCTGACGGGAGAATGGACGGAAGAAGCGGCGTGGGCAATGCCTGGTTTCATGGTGAAAAGGGCCTGGGCCCAAGGGTGAACACAGAGAAATTATGACACATTTGTGAGAATGATTCTTATTTATCCTAACTTACCTGATATTCACCATGATGGACAAGGCCGGAGACAGGCGATCGACCCCTCTATCCTGACGCGCCGCAGCATTAATTGCCCGAGCCGATACCCGATGGCTGGACTTGAGGGGGGTATTCCGATACACTACCCACTGTTTCAAAAATGAAATAATTATTTCGTTTGTGATTCAGACGCCTGCGCATCCGACGCCAGTCGCCATTCACACAGTGGCGGATTAACGCCGGATCTGGCGCTACAGGCGGAACCCATAAGGTTCGTTCAGTACTCAGGGAATATTCTCCCGTCAATCAGGCTGCTTCGCAGCCCGGCAATTTGCCGAACAATACGCCCAGTCTTTGACTGCGGAACCTACCGGACGGTCCAACTGACCGTCAGCGCAGGTTTAGTCCCCCCGGGGATCAAAACCGACCACGACAATTGCAACGTCGACCCGACAGATTTCGTTAACGGCCCACATACCGATAGACGAAAGCATCGTTATGGCTATTGCGGTTTCTGTCGCCGATTTACCCGGCTTGTTTTTGGTCACGCGCTTGATTCTACAGAAGCACCCCATTCGTGTTTCTTTTTTCCCTTGCGCCCCGATTCGCGAACTTCGGGCCAATGGGTCGGCTGCGGTCAATCGTTTTACGCAGCCACAACCAAGGATGACATAACGCATATGCAAGAACAAAACGCCTTTTATCAATTATCCGGCACCACCGCAATGTTATTGCTTGTCGGTTTTTACGGCCTCACCTTCCTGATGTCTCTTTTCATCGGCAAGAAAAAGGAGAACGTGGACAGTTACATGGTGTCCAACAATGCCGTTGGCTTTGGACTCTCTGCGGCCAGCATGATTGCCACGTGGATCTGGGCAGCCTCGTTTTATGCGAGTGCAACGTCCGGCTACAAATACGGATTGTCCGGTCCCCTGCATTATGGTTTCTGGGGGGCATTAATGATTCTCTTCATTTACCCCTACGGCCGTCGCTTTCGCGCACTGGCTCCAAAGGCCCACACCCTGGCTGAGGTCATGCACGCGCGGCACGGCACGTCCAGCCAGCTGATCATGGCCATTTCCAATCTGCTGGGCAGCTGTATCAGTTTGATGGTGAACTTTACCGCAGCAGGCGCGCTGGTGTCCGTATTGAGTCCGCTGACGTTTATTCAGGGTGTTCTGATCGCTGGGCTTGGTGTTTTATCTTACACGCTATGGTCAGGTTTCCGCGCATCAGTCATGACCGACTTTGCACAACTTGTAGCCATGATTCTGGCGGCTATTGTCATCATTCCCCTGATATTCTTCAACGCCGGCGGCACAGACATGCTGGTGGCCAATTGGGGAAACCTGTCTTCCGAACAAGCTGATTTGTTTTCCACCACCGCCATCCTGGAACAGGGAGCCCCTTATTTTGTAGCAGTGCTGGCCTATGCGATTGGCAATCAGACCATCGCGCAACGCCTGTTCGCAGTTCGCGAGGACCTGATCAAATCTACTTTCCTGACCGCCACCATCGGCTATGGCGCAGTGGTGATCGGGCTGGGCATGCTGGGTATGCTTGCGCTGTTTGTCGGCTTGTCACCTGCCGATGGCGACATGAACAATATCATCCCGCAAATGGCTTCGACCTATCTGCCGCCATTCGGCATTGCCCTGTTCTTTATTCTGGTGGTCGGTTCTCTCTCATCCACTGCCGACTCTGATCTGTCAGCGTTGTCCAGCATCATGATGACGGATATCTACGGCAAAAACATGGTACGCGGCAAACCGGATCCTAAACGGATGCTGTGGTGGGGGCGCGCCACGATGGTAGTGGCCACCATGATTGGTGTGATCTTTGCCACCATGCAACTGGATATCCTGGTCATGCTGGTCTTTGTCGGCGCACTTTGGGGAGCAATCGTGTTTCCCGTGATCATCAGCTTTTACTGGGACAAAGTCACAAACAAGGCGTTTACCACATCTGTAATATGTGCGGTTGCCTTGTTCACAATTGCACGCTTCGAATTGATCCCGATACAGGGCATTATCGCAATCGCTTTTGAACTATTCGCGTCCGCCGGCGTTGGAGTCGTACTCGGCCTGATGACGTTCGCATTTTTCAGTCGCAACATCGCGCTCTGTGTAGCATTCCTCGCTATCGTTGTTACCGTACCATTCGCTATCGGCTTTTTGCGTGACTATCCTGTGCTGCTCAGCTCCCTCACATCCTATGGCATTAGCGCTGCAGTCTGCATTGCAATGAGCTGGAAAAACAAAGAACGGTTTGACTTTTCTCTGCTGTCCGAACGCGTAAAGTCGTTTCAGCAGGAAAGTGCCAGCAGCAACGATGCGTCCATAGAAGTAGATGATCAACCCGCGCCGGCGCGCGCGTAAATGAAAAAACTGTAATGGGAGAAACATATCATGAATGAAATATTACTCACCGGTTATATCCTGATCTGGCCTGTTATTTCGGCTGTGATTTTACTGCTCCTGGTTGTTGCGCTGATACGCGACCTGCGCGATGCCAGCAAGAACGATGGCGAGATGATTTAATCTCTGATGCGGGCTGCGGTTGCGCCAGTAACAAGCAGCTCGCATCTGGAAAATCAATAACGATATTTATTCTCATTTACCATATCCTTGTATTTTGTGCGGTTTTACCTCCTCATGGCGCAAGTCCCGATATAATTTGCGCATCACTGGGGAGTAGCCGCTCATTTCCCGAGGTTTACGTCAACACACTTGATGCATGCATCATGGCGTAAACAGCGATATCGCCTGGCAAGACCTTTGATCACTTTTTTCCGCTGGCCGGAGGAAAAGGTGATCATTCGTCCATTCCGGCCGCGGTATTGATTCATGCAAACCCTTCTGCTTTCCACCGGCGTTGTTGCGCTGGCCGAGATCGGCGACAAGACCCAACTGCTTGCCTTTATTCTGGCAACCCGATTCAAGAAACCCGTTCCCATCATTCTTGGCATTCTCTGTGCCACGATCATCAATCACGCCCTTGCCGGCGCTGTCGGCGCCTGGATCACAACTGCAATCAGCCCGCAGGCCTTGCGCTGGATTTTGGGCGTTTCTTTTATCGCCATGGCGGTATGGACAATGATTCCAGATAAGATTGACGAAGACGAAACCCAATTGGGGCGTAAACTCGGGGTCTTTGGCGCCACGCTGGTTACCTTTTTTCTGGCGGAAATGGGTGATAAAACACAATTGGCAACGGTCGCCCTGGCAGCGAAAAGTGCCTTCCCGATCGAAGTCGTCATCGGCACGACATTGGGAATGATGATCGCTGATGTTCCCGCTGTCATTCTGGGTAAAAAGCTGGGGCAACGAGTGTCCATGAAACTGGTTCATACAATAGCAGCCTGTATTTTCCTGGCTCTCGGTGTTGCAACACTACTGGGTGTAGGCTCTGAATTCGGATTCTGATCAAACAATCAGACAGCGAGCCAGTACCGGTTTACGAAGACGCACGTGAGTGCATTTCTGTAACAGGAGCAGAGGAATATGGCAGAACGATCTACAGAAAACACAACCGGAACGCCACAGCGCAAAAGCGCTGCGAGCCGTTCGGATACGGTACCGAAAAAGGCAAAAGGGTCAGCTCCCGAATCCGGCAAAGTCACATTGCTGTCTGGCGGCAACCCGCAAATTCCCAAAGGCGATGGGGATGCCCCTGTGCAGGCCTACATCAAGGCCATGCCCGAATGGAAACAGGATATCGGACGCCGCCTTGATGCGATTATCGTGGCGACAGTACCTGGCGTCAGGAAAGCGGTTAAATGGAATACGCCCTTTTACGGCAAAAGTGAAGGCTGGTTTCTCAGCTTTCACTGCTTCACCAAATATATCAAAGTGACCTTCTTCCGTGGCACGTCGCTGAAACCGATTCCGCAGGGCACTTCAAAACACCCGGAAGTACGTTATCTGGATATCCGTAAAGGTGAACTGGATGAGGCCCAGTTCCGCGATTGGGTTCGACAGGCCAGTCAACTGCCTGGCGAAAAACTGTAAAAACAGTCGTTGTACTGTACAGTCATCGCAGTTGAACACTGTGTGAAAACGGGCAACCACCCCGGGGCTGCCCGTCCACATACATCTTGTCCCGCGAATGTTACGCGTCTACCGACACCACCCGCTTCTTGCGGCGTGCCAGCCAGGTTCCTGCTGCGGCAACAAACGCAGCACCGCCCACTTCTACCGCGATCTTGACCGGGCCGGATACTGCGCCGAAACGTTCGATAATAATCTGATCGCTGACCAGCATACCACCGGCAATCCAGCCCAGCAGCGCGGCGCCGAACAACACAACGCCCGGATAACGATCGATGAGTTTCAGGACCAGCGTGCTACCCCAGATAATAATGGGCACACTGATGATGAGACCGGCAATGACCAGTCCCGTCTGATGGTCGGCATGCGCCCCCTGGGCGGCACCGGCGATGGCAATCACATTATCCAGGCTCATGACAAAGTCAGCAATAATAATGGTTTTGACTGCCGACCAGACAGATGATCCGCCATTGATTTTGTCATGCGCGTCATCGTCGGGGATCAGCAACTTGATGCCAATCCATATCAGCAGTAAAGCACCGACAATTTTCAGGAACGGGATCGTCAACAACGTAAGCGCAAACGTAATCAACACAACCCGCAGGATGATCGCCCCTGCTGTGCCCCATAGAATGCCCTGCATGCGCTGCTTTTTCGGCAGGTTGCGACACGCCAGCGCAATTACCACGGCGTTATCGCCTCCGAGCAGAATGTCAATCATGATTATTTGAAAAACAGCTGTCCAGCTCAGAGTCTGAAAAAATTCAAGCATAACTTCACCTAGCATCCATAAATATAGAAATCGGAATTGAATATGGACCGGCTTGCTCGTAATGAACGACAGAATGACGCGCATTGCGCCATTACAGAAAGGATCGACAGAAGCGAAAAAGGCCTGGTCCGCAAGGACTAAGGCCATTTATTCTTGAAAAGATTTATGGACCTTGCCCTTGATGGCAAGGTCTTGCTTACAACACATACCGTGTTGCCCGGGCACCGGGCGCCATGTAAACACACGGCAACCGTAATGACGATGCGGCGGCGGAAAGCTACTCCCCTTGATGCAGCCTAGTATAACGCTCGTGAAGATTAAGTCAACTAGGAAAGTTCCGTATTGCCGATGCCGCCATCAATATATCAGGTTAGGGGGATTACTTACTTTTCCTGGCTGATACCCATCTCCGAGATCAGCTTGCTGTATTTGTCGGATTCGCTTTTTGCAAACGCAGCAAACTCGGTTGCCCCCATGAAATGAGGTGGCGTATCCAATGGCTCGACATCCGCTTTGTAGCCATCGCTTTTGAGTGCTTTGCTGCACGCGGTCTCCAGTTTTCCACTATCTCTTTGGGCAACCCTTTGGGCGCAATCAGTCCGCCCCAGATCGTGGCTTCAATCGGCCAGCCGCCTTCACGGGTGGTCGGTACATCCGGAATCGATGACAGCCGCTGGCTGGCGAAAATGCCCAATGGCCGCAGCTTATATTGTTTTGCCACGGTCGTCGTATCGTTAAATACCATCACCTGTTTGCCCAGCAATCCCGTCACCATTTCGGCAGAACTTTTATATGGCACATGCAAGGCCACGGCACCGGCCTGCTTCATCAGCATTTCCATGGCAATGTGCAGTAATGTTCCTGTCCCGGAGGTGCCATACGTCAATTGCTTCGGCTTTTGTTTCGCGTAGTCCACCACATCTGTCATTGTCTTGAACGGCGAATCCTGGGGTACCATCATCATCAGCGGCACAGCATACGTCCCGCAAATATGATCGAAATCCTGGTGGCTATACCCTGTCTTGCGCATGCCTGGCTGCAGCACTTCGGGCCCGATCACCGATAGTCCAAGCGTATAGCCATCGGGTTTGGCCCGTTTGAGCTGCATCATGCCAATCGCGCCACCGGCGCCACCCTTGTTGTCAATAATGATGTTGCCGCCAAGCTCTGCGTGCAGGTGCTTGGCGAGAATCCGCGCCATGATGTCGGAGGTGCCTCCTGGCCCGAATGGCACAATGATGGTGACGGGGTTTTGCGGATAATTACTTTGCGCCAGCGCTGTTGTGCTCAAGGATGCGACAAGCGCGAACGACGCATAATAGGCGATTGTTTTCAGGTTGATTGATGGTGTTGCGAATATCATATTGTGTCTGCTCCCGAGTCAAATACGTTCGCGCACCACCGGCACGCGGATTTGATAAGTCAGTAAACGCCGCCGTCATAGCCCTTAGCCTGGGCAGGACGGATTGCCTGAATAAAATCGCTGGCCTGGCGCATCATCATGCCCATGTCCGAGGCTACCGCGACGAATCCATACCCCAGACGGATGAACGTTGACACCATCTCGGGCGTGGGGCCCACAATGCCGCAAGGCACGCCGATTGCCCTGCAGCGTTTTGCAACATCGGCGATGACGGCCTGCACATCGGGATGCGCCAGATTGCCGATATGTCCCATGTTCGCCGACAAGTCGCCGGGCCCCAGAAACAGCGCATCCACTCCGGGTACGGCTGCGATCTCTTCAAGCGCCGAGACCGCTTGTGGGGTTTCAAGCTGAATAATGGTGAAGACTGAGTCATTGGCGCGAGCTGCATAATCGCTCGCCGTACCGTAGCCGCTTGCGCGATGCACCGCAGCAAAGCCACGAGTGCCAAGCGGCGGATACTTGGCGTAACTGACGGCCTGTCGTGCCGCCTGGGCATTATCCACAAACGGAACCATTACCGTCTGCGCACCCATATCCAGTGCGCGCTTGAAAAGAACGGCATCATTTGCCGCCAGCCGCGCAACTGCGCAGGCATTCGTGCCGGCGACAGCCTGCAAGATGTGCAGGGCGTCCCTGTCGTCGACAGGCACATGCTCAAGGTCCACCAGCAACCAGTCAAACCCGGCACGCCCCATCGCTTCGGCTGTGCTGGTGGTGCCAGACATCAGCCAGGTGCCCAGCGGCACATCGGGCAGGCCAAGGCGCGCGCGAAAAGGGTTGTCTAGCAGGTCAATTGCTGCTGGCATAACGACTCCTGTCTGTTCATTGGTCAATCGGATTAATTTGAATTCACTATTGCAAAATCAGTAGATGGGTGGCTCGGGCGTTTTTTCCGCGCCTTCCAGCGAGACGAAATCACAGCCGTGATTGGCCTGCGTTACTTCGTGCTGATAGATGCGGGTGAAACCACGTTTGTAGGGTTGCTCCGGCGCGCGCCATTGTTTGCGCCGTTCTGCCAGCTCGCTATCTGACACCAGCACATCCAGGGTTCTTGCGGAAATATCCAGTCGGATCTGATCGCCTGTTTGCAGCAACGCCAGTGGTCCGCCCACTGCAGACTCCGGGGAAATATGCAGAACACAGGTGCCATAATGCGTTCCGCTCATGCGCGAATCGGACAGGCGTACGATGTCGCGTATCCCCTGCTTCAACAACTTTTTCGGGATGGGCAGATTACCCCACTCAGGCATCCCCGGGCCGCCGACCGGGCCGCCATTGCGCAAGACCAGCACCGTATTCTCGTCAACGTCCAGATCGGGATCGTTGACAGCCGCCAGCATCTCGGCATTAGAATCAAACACCAGCGCTCTGCCGGTATGCCGCAACAGTGCGGGCGTAGCCGCCGAAGGCTTGATCACAGCGCCGTCGGGACAAAGGTTTCCATGCAGGACGGCCAGCGCCATGCCCGCTTCGGGACAATCGGATGTCGTGGCGATAACCGGATTATCCAGCGGACGAATGACCTCGTCATCCGAACTGGCATGCCCTTCAATATTGGCGCCCAGCGTGTCGCCCGTGCAGGTCAATGCATCCAGGGACAGATGGGCGCGGATACGTTGCAGCAAAGCAGGCAGCCCACCAGCGTAATAAAAATCTTCCATTAATTTGTTACCCGAAGGGAACAGATTGGTCAGTACCGGCACCTGCCGCGCCATGATATCGAAGTCGTCCAGCGTCAATGCGACGCCGGCCCGCCCGGCCATGGCAGGCAAGTGCACGGCCGCGTTGGTCGACCCCCCCAGCGCCATCCACGCAGCCACTCCATTGAGAAAAGCATTACGCGTCAGAATACGCGAGGGGCGCAAATCATCCCAGACCATGGCGACAATACGCTGGCCACAGGCCCATGCCATGCGAGTATGAGCCGCATCCATCGCGGGCAGGCTGGTCGACCCCGGCAGGGCAAGCCCCATGGCTTCCACGATAGAGGTCATGGTACTGGCGGTGCCCATGGTATTGCAGGTACCGGGCGCACGGGTCATGCGTGCTTCCAGGCCAATCCATTCGGGCTGGCTGATATTGCCGATGCTGTATTGCTCCCAGTATTTTTTGGTGTGCGTCCCCGCTCCTACGGCCTGCCCCTGATAACGATCATTGAGCATGGCACCCGCCGGACAGAACAGCGCAGGAATATCCATTGAAGTCGCGCCCATCACGAGGCCTGGTGTCGTCTTGTCACATCCGCCCAGCAGCACCACCCCGTCCAGCGGCAGGCTGCGCATCAATTCCTCGGCTTCCATGGCCAGGAAATTGCGGTACAACATGGTGGTCGGCTTGACCATGACCTCGCCCAGGCTCATCGCCGGCAGCTCCAGCGGATAGCCACCTGCCTGCAGCACGCCCCGCTTGATAGCCTGCGCCCGGTCGCGAAGATGGGCATGACAGGGAGATAAATCGCTCCAGGTATTGAGGATCCCGATAACAGGACGCCCCATGAACTCTTCTCGCGCCAACCCCTGCTGCTGCATGCGCTGCCGGTGAGCGAATCCGCGGATATCGTCACTGGCGAACCAGCGCTGACTGCGTAACTCCTGAATTTTTTTATGCACAAAAATACCTTAATTAATCAATATGAATGCCTGCGTTGCGAACCTGCTCGCCCATGACCCTGGTATCTTTCTGCAGCAATGCCGAAAATTCGTCGGGTGTAGACGACAGTACCTCGTAACCCTGCCGCTCCAATGGTTCACGAAAAGAAGCCGATTGCAGGATCGCAACGATGTCTTTGTTGAGTCTCTCGACAATGGCACCCGGGGTTCCCCGGCGCACCAGAATGCCGTTCCAGACGCTTGATTCCACACCGGGCACCCCGGCCTCTTTAAACGTGGGGACATTGGGCAACGATTTTGACCGCTCAGGCGCTGCCACAGCCAAGATTCTTATCTTGTCGGAACCAGCATACCCGACGACAGCGGGCAGATTAATGAACATTGTGGGCAGAGCACCGCCCATCACATCTGTGAGCGCAGGAGGTGCGCCCTTATAGGGAACGTGCATGAGCTTCGTTCTGCTCTGTTTCTGAAACAGTTCTCCGGCAAGATGCATGGAATTGCCATTGCCTGCCGAACCGAAAGCAATTTTGCCGGGCTCGCGCCGGGCCGCTTCGACTACATCGGCGACCGTTTTATATGGTGTGTTTTTTCCCACGATCAACACATTCGGCATTTGGTGCGTCAGGGTGACCGGCTGCAAATCCTTGATCGGGTCATATCCCATATCTTTGTACAAATGCGGATTGACTGCAAGCGTGCTGGTCGACCCAAGCAACAGCGTATAGCCGTCTGCAGGCTGTTTGGCAGCATAGGCAGAGCCGATATTGCCATTGGCACCTGCGCGGTTGTTCACGACAACCGCCTGGCCCAGGCGATTGCCCAATTCAGTTGCCATACTTCGGGCAAACTGGTCAGCCACACCTCCGGCCGGATAGGGCACCACAAATGTAATTGGCTTGTCCGGGTATGTATTTGACGTTTCAGCGTATACCGGCGCGGCGAACATGACGCACCAGAGTAGTGTGGCGCAGGCAAAGCCAGGGGGTTTCCAGCAGAATCGGCTCATAGTGTCTTGTGGATTGCCGTTAGAACAGCAACCTTTCCTTAAATAAAGGGGATGGATGACGGAATGACGTAGTTCACTGACTGGCGGGATATCGCTCATTGGCGATATCTCCATGATGTTACCGGTAACATTGGTACAATTGTAGGGCGTCGGCCAAACAACACGCCATTGGGATAAACCATGACTCAGAAACAAGCAACACGCACCACGCGCCGAAAAGCCGGTTCCTATACGATTCACGACGTGGCCGCTCTGGCCGGGGTCTCGTCCATCACCGTCTCGCGGTATTTCAACTCGCCGGACAAAGTCTCGGTTGCGCTGCGCGAACGCCTGCGTGACATCATTGAACGCATCGGCTATGTACCCAGCCAGGTAGCCGGCGGTCTGGCCTCGGGACATGGCCGGGTGGTCTGTGCCGTCATGCAAAACATTGCCAGCGCCACGTTCGCCGATCTGGTCAAAGGCATGACCGACGAGCTGCAGGCGTCGGGCCTGCAACTGCTGCTGGCCAACGCTCAGTACTCCCAGACGCTTGAAGAACAGGCCATCCGTACTTTTGTGGGGTGGCACCCCACCGCGCTGATTCTCACCCGACACGATCACTCGCCCAACGCGGAAGCCATGCTGCGCGCACTCAGAATCCCCGTGGTAGAAGCGTGGGGGTTTGTAACAGGCAGACCATTTCATCAAGTCGGATTTCCGCACGTCGAAACCGGAGCAATACTGGTCCGTCACTTTCTGGATCAGGGTGCAACCCGTATCAGATTTGTCATGGCGGACGCCGGTGAAGACTTTCGCGCCAGTCAACGCGCCCAGGGCTATGACGAGGCAATGCAAGCGGCCGGATTGAAGTCAGATATCCATATTGTGCAAACGAATGACGACTTTGATGTGGGCGCCCTGGGCATCGAGGCATTGACGCATGTTTCACCAGAGTCACGTCCTCAGGCCATCATTTTCGCCAACGACAATATGGCTGCAGGCGCCATACTGCACGCGCCGTCCTGCGGCCTTGTCCTGCCTCGTGATTGCGCGATTGCCGGTTTTGGCGATGCGCCCATTTCCGCGCGTTTAAAGCCCGCACTGACCACCTTGCGTCCGGACCGCTACCGCATCGGCCAGCATGCCGCCCGGACGGTATTGAACCAGTTGGCGGCAGGAACAGAAGACCCACAGAATAAGGTTGAAGACTTGTTGCCATGCGAATTGCTGGTGCGGGAAAGCAGTCGGGTGCTACTATCTACCCGTTCCTGAAAATAATATTCATTGAGCACAGACGCGTTCTGCAGTTCAACAGCGCGGGCAACAGAACGGTTACCCGCCATCTTTGGAGGAGAAAGACAATATGACATCAGACAGCCGACGACGTTTCATTGCCTCTCTAGGCGCAGTGTCGCTGGGAGGACTGGGCTTGCAGTCCCCTGCCGTTCTGGCCCAGTCCGCCAGCGATTATCCCAATCGCCCGATCAAAATTATTGTGCCCCTCTCGGCCGGCGGCGGTGGCGACAGAACCGCACGCAGAATCGCAATGCTGCTGACCGAAAGGCTGGGCGTGCCCGTCGTGGTTGAAAACCGCCCGGGTGCAGGTGGCAGCATCGGCACGCATGCAGCGATCAAATCACCACCTGACGGCTATACACTGGTGATGCTGTCAAGCAGCCATACCTGTAACGCCGCCCTGCGCGAATTGCCTTTTGACTCCATCAATGACATCGAGCCGATTACACTGTTCAAGCGCGAATCGCTGATCCTGATCGGCAACCATGATCTGCCGGCCAAAAATTTCGGCGAGCTGGTGGACTGGGCCAAACGAGAACCCGGCAAGATCAGTTATGGATCGTCCGGCGTGGGCGGTATCACGCACTTGAGTATGGAGCACTTGGCTGACCTGGCCGGCATCCGCCTCAACCATATTGCCTACAAAGGTACCGGCGCTGCGCTTCAGGACACGATCGGCGGCACCATCAAACTGATGCTGTCCTCGGTTGCCATTGTCGTGCCGGTTGTCCAGGAAAAACGGGCAATCGGCCTGGGCATTGCAGACGAGCGCATTCCCGCGCTGCCGGATGTTCCAAGTTTCAAAGAAGTCGGCGTGCCGGATTTCAAATCGGATCTATGGCATGGAATCGCCGGTCCCAAGGGCATCCCGGCAGAAATTGTGGCGCGTCTGAATACCGAACTCAAGGCGATACTGGAGCTGCCGCAAATGAAAGAGGATCTGGCGCAGGAAGGCAGTCAGCCGGTCGGCAGCTCGCCACAGCAGTTGCTTGAGACCATCCGCCATGATATTGCGCAATGGAAGGAAACAATCCGCAAGGCTGATATCAAGGCGAGCTGACAATATGCGCCCCATGAATGTAAATCACGAACGCAATAGGGACGAGGTCAGTTCATTGCGCACCCGTTGCTATCGGCAATTCCAGTGCGAGCAAAACCGGTTTGGATATTACTCGCTGGCTGCACTGGCGGCCGAAAGCGGCACTACGCTCGGAGCGCTGCCCTACGTCATGCGTATTCTCCTGGAAAATCTGTTGCGTCATGCCGATCGCGAAGACGTAGGAGACGCTTTACCCAGGCAGATCATGGCCCATTATGGTGAGCGTGTTGGAAAGGACAACATACCTCTTATGCTGACGCGCATTATGGCCCAGGACGTGAGCGGCATACCGGCCCTGATCGATCTGGCAGCCATGCGCGATGTGGTCGCCCAGGCCGGGGGTGATCCGGCGACGATCAATCCCCGCATTCCGGTCGATTTAATCGTCGATCATTCACTGCAAGTCGATCATGCAGGCAGCGCGGGAGCAACTGATCTTAACGTTGCACTGGAATACTCCCGCAATCGTGAACGCTATACCTTCCTGAAATGGGCACAGGAAAATGTCACGAATCTGTCCATCGTGCCACCTGGCGCCGGCATTTTGCACCAGATCAATCTTGAACATATGGCACGCATTGTGTTTGCCGATGACAGTGAGGATCCGCCTTTGGTTCATCCGGAAACAATGGCCGGGACCGATAGCCACACCTGCATGATCAACGCCATTGGCGTACTCGGGTGGGGTGTCGGCGGAATCGAAGCGGAAGCCGCCATGCTGGGCGAGCCGCTTTCCTTTGTCCTGCCGCCAACCGTCGGTGTACGGCTGATCAACAAACCCGCCGCCGGGGTTACAGCAGCCGATATTGTTCTCGCGCTGACACGCACGCTACGCCAGGCACGAGTCGTCGAAAGTTTTGTTGAATTCACCGGTCCGGCGCTTGATTCTAATGCGTTGACGCTTGAGGATCGCGCCACCCTGTCAAATATGGCGCCGGAATACGGATCAACCTGCGCGTTTTTCCCCGTTGATGCCGTGACGCTGGATTATCTGCGTCGCTCGGGACGGGATGAAAACACGATCGCATTCATTGAACAGTACTGCAAATTGCAAGGATTGTGGCGCGATGCGCAAAGCGCAGAGCCCGACTACTGCCGGGTGATCGAATTTGATCTTGCCTGTGTACAACCGGGTGGCGCAGGCCCGCGCAGACCGCATGATCATGTGGCACTCGCGGACATTCCCGCTTCATTTCTGTCCGCCTGTCCCCAGGCAGCGTCGCACCCCGCGCCTGCGGCGGCTACGGCCTCCCTGGACGATGGCGCCGTGATCCTGGCTGCCATCACCAGTTGCACCAATACGTCGAACCCGGCCGCCATGATCGCCGCCGGATTGCTGGCACGCAATGCGCTCGCCAGAGGATTGCGCGCCCGCCCCTGGGTCAAGACTTCATTCACACCCGGCTCAAAGGTTGTCAGCGATTACCTGCGGGCCAGCGAATTGCAGCGCGATCTGGATGCACTGGGCTTTCATCTGGCTGGATTCGGCTGCGCCAGTTGCGGTGGCGGATCGGGTCCGCTGCGGCCAGACGTTCAGGCCGTTATCGAAGAAAAACAGCTCACCGTTTCTGCCGTACTCTCGGGCAACCGCAATTTCGAAGGCCGCATTCACCCGCTGGCGCGCGCCAACTATCTGGTGTCCCCTGCGCTGGTCGTCGCCTACGCGATTGCGGGCAGCGTACGCATTGACCTGAGTTGCGAGCCACTGGGTCATACCGAGGACGGCACACCCGTCCTGCTGGCCGATATCTGGCCGGACAACACGCAGATCAAAAACATCACGCAACGCTACGTGTCGCCGGAACGGTTTCGCACACAGTACGCAGGCCTCAACAAAGGCGACGCGCGCTGGCAAGCCCTGGCATCGCGCGGCTCTACGCTTTACGAGTGGGACGCAAGCAGCACCTACATTCGCCGGCCACCCTATGTGGAGGACCGTCCGCCAGCCAGCGGACGCAGCCTGCGCAACGCGGTGCCGCTTTTGCTGCTTGGCGACAGCGTCACCACCGATAACATCTCGCCCGCAGATGGAATTCTTGCGGATACGCCGGCGGGCCAATATCTTCTGTCTCGCTCGGTGTCTCCGACAGCATTGCACACATTCATTGCCCGACGTGGCAACCACGAAGTCATGATGCGCGGCACGTTCACCGGTGGCAGGCTGGCCAACGAACTTTTACCTGACGGCCCGGGTGGCTGCACGCTGATTCAGCCCGGAAACCACGTCGCGTCCATTTATGAAGCTGCGATGCACTACCTGGCATGCAAAACCCCTGTGGTGGTGGTTGCCGGCCTGGAATACGGCACGGGTTCCTCGCGTGACTGGGCGGCCAAGGGCACCCGCCTGCTGGGTATACGGGCGGTACTGGCCGAGAGCTTCGAACGGATCCATCGGTCCAATCTGGTCAACATGGGCGTACTGCCCCTGCAATTTGAACCAGGCGTGACCCGCAAGACATTGAATATCACAGGCGACAGCGTAATCGATATCGATATCCCCGACCAGATGGCGCCACAAAGCCGCATTGAGTGCCGCATTCGCACCGGGAATCAGGTCACTCGCATTCATTTGCTGGTGCGCCTGAATACGGCACATGAGGAAGCCGTGTGGCGCAAAGGTGGCATTCTGCCGGTGATGCTGGACCAGCACACGCGCCAAGTGTCGTACTAGAAAATCAGCGTCTGGCCGACATGGCCATTCTGACTGCCAGCCCGGCCAGGACGGTTCCCATCAGCCAGCGCTGGACAACGACCCAGGTTGGCCGGCTGGCCAAAAATGAGGCGATGCTGCCCGCCAGAATGACAATGATCATATTGACGCTGATGCTGACTGCAATTTGCACGGAACCCAGTGCCAGCGACTGCGCCAAAATGCTGCCCTTGTCCGGGTTGACGAACTGCGGCAAAAGCGACAGATACATCACTGCGATTTTCGGGTTCAGCAGATTGGTCAGGAAGCCCATTAAAAACAACTTTCTGGCGCTATCGGCGGCCAGCTTTTTCACCTGAAAGGGAGATTGCCCGCCCGGTCGCACTGCCTGCCAGGCCATATAGAGCAAATACAGGGCACCACCGTAGCACAAAGCCTCGTAGGCATAGGGGACAGCAAAAAGCAAAGCCGTTATACCCAGCGCGGCGCTGACCATGTAAAAAACGAACCCCAGCAATACGCCCAGCAAAGAGACCATGCCGGCGCGCCGGCCCTGGCAAATTGAACGCGAGACCAGATAAATCATATTGGGGCCTGGCGTAAGCACCATACCCAGAGAGACAGCAGCAAATGCAATCACGGTTGTAATGTCAGGCACGATCAGTCCTTCATAGGAGTATATGAGACGGAGGAATCGTACTGCAAAATAGACCACTTAACGTGAAAATATTGCCTGTTAGCGTGCATCAGATCAATAGATCACGTATGTCATGTCTCATTTGCGGCAATACTTCGCTTTCAAACCACGGGTTCTGAGTCAGCCAGCGATTGTTATGCCAGGATGGATGAGGAAGCGGGTAGACCCGTAATGCCGGGTCGGCGCAAGAATGTTCGCGCCAGGATCTGACCGTTTCAGTGACGCCCTGGCGCGCAATATCACTTCCCATGTGCCAGCGCTGGGCGTAACCGCCTATGGCCAGCAACAGGCGCAGATTCGGCAAACGAGCGAACAATTGCGATCGCCATATTTCTCTGCACTCGCGGCGCGGCGGCAGATCGCTTCCATCGGCCCGCTGGCCAGGGAAGCAGAATCCCATCGGAATGATCGCAATTTTTGAATCATCGTAGAACTCATCGTCGCTGACACCCATCCATTGGCGCAGCCGGATACCTGAGGCATCAGTAAATGGCTTGCCGCTTTCGTGAACACGCGTGCCCGGGGCCTGACTGGCAATACAGATGGAGGCCGTCTGCGACACCTGGAGAACCGGCCTGGGCTCGTGATCCATGGGTTTGCCGTAGCGCGGCTCGTCACGGCATACACGGCAATTGCGGATATCGCGCAGCAATAGGTCAAAAGCCTTACTCTGGCCATTTGGCATTATCTTGTTCATGAAAAGATTGTAAGGTATTGCTATGGCTGTCGATCGCGGACATTAAGGCAAAACAGATTTTGGTCGAAAACTGTTTTAACCAAGTACCAATCCGACAGGATTTCCTGTGATATAAAATAAAGAATATCTGACACCGTAAAGACAACGAGTCCTTATATCCAACCGCCAGCGAGGCACGCATGATATCCATCCAGATTGTTGCACGCTATATGGCTGATCACGCTCTGCAGCTTGTGACAGCAGAATCCTGCACCGCCGGCTTGATCGCGTCGACATTGTCCGAAGCGCCAAACGCAGGCAAGTTGCTGGACTGTGCGTTCGTGACATATACGGTTGCCGCAAAAAAAAGGGAACTGAAGGTTAGCGCCGATACGATTGAAAAATACAATCTGACCAGTGAACAGGTGGCGACCGAAATGGCAATGGGAGCGCTTGCCAGAAGCGCCGCTAATGTGGCGATTGCCAACACAGGCGTCGTAGACAATATTGACCCCACGATTAAACCGGGCACGCAATGCTTTGCCTGGGCCTTTCATTCCGGGCAACCCGACGGGCAGCCAGTCGTATTCACCGAAACAAAGCGGTTTTCCGGAAGTAGCCGAAAAATCAGACAACGTAGCGCCCTGTACGCGCTCAGCCGCATACCGCATTATGCAGGGCGTGCATCAAACATGGCGGTCTTGCCGCAAGCAAATGCGTGAATACGGCCAGGGCGCACGCGAAAGCGCCGGATTTGGTCTGTCCGCTTATAGCTCAGCGCTTTTTCCTGATAAAAATAGTGAATAACGCAAGAACAAGAAAAACAATAAACAGAATCTGGGCAATGAGCGCGCCCCAGGTGAGTAATCCTCCGAAGCCAAGGACCGCGGAAATTGCTGCGAGCGCAAAGAAAAATACAGTATGCCAGACCATATGCACCTCCTTCTGCGAATGACATCATTCCTATCACGTCTGTATTAAGAATGAATTAAATCTGCACCCTCATGCTAGTCCTGTCAGCGCCATCCATAAACCCTGTTTACAGAATAATAAATTTCCTAATGTTCAGAAGGATCTGGTCAAACAAAAGTATGGCCATCTCATTACGCGGACGCAAATGTTTTCGCACCTGTCCTGCTGCAACTTGATTATTCATTGGCGGTTATGCAAATGCCGGAACGATACAGGGATATCAAAATGCAAGACTTTCTCGCCTTTTCCGAGTTTGCGATAGAGCGCGATGGCGGGCGGATCTGACTCATCGGCCTGAACATACACGACCCAGCCCCCGTTACTCCCGGCCAATTCGCACAGCCGCCCGATCAGCGCCGTTGCGACGCCCTGTCTGCGATACTGCTCACCAACAGCCAGATCATAGATGTAATACTCCCGTCGCGCCATTTCGAACTTGTCCAGGGCATAAGCGACCAGACCGCCGATGACCGTTTTTTGATGCAACGCGACAAGAACGATATTTTGCTCTTTCGCAAGAAAATCGTTCAGATAGTCATCGGAAGGCGGGTTACCTCCATAGCTGTCGGCATCATCGAATGCCCTGCCAAACAACTGGTTCAATTCCCTCAGCATGGACACATCCTGCGTCTTCAGGCACTCGATCACCGCCGATGAAGCTGCGCTCACGGCGCGACCACGCAACTGACATCGCCTTCCTGGCAGTGAAGCAATCCATTGAGTTCTTTTGTGCGCGCAACGGTCTTGTCGGTCAGGCAGCCGGCGACAACCATCGCCTGAACAGAGCCGCCCGAAGCCCCGCCGCTTTGAAACTTGCAGTCCAGGTCACGATATTTGATCCAGGCATTTTGCGCCGCTTTCAGGTCGGTCTTGCCCGATGCATCCAATTTATTGAGGACATCCCGATAGGACTTATTCAACTCGGCATCTGCTTTTTTGTAATCGACATTGGCACTCTGGTTCATTTCGCTTTGTGTCTGGGCATGGCTGACATTATTCACAGCAGCAACAATACCAAGACAGGTGATGGCGGTATTCAAAAAGGCCTTTCTAAACATGGATCCTCCGGTATTTATCTGGGTCAATAATCAAAAGTCGACATTCCGTACAAAAGCAATTATTGCGATCGCGCATGTCGCGACAGCCCCCATTGCCTGTAAATCTCTTCGATGTGCCGTTTCGAGGGAAGCATAATGGTGGGCACCTCTGCCTTGCCAAGCAAGTTGTGATTGCGTTCGCGGTTGCGCGGCGTGACGACAGCAATATGACGAATCATATCCCACTTCAGGCTATCCCTGGCTCCTTCCAGGGCGCCGTATCGGTCCCGCTCGAACAGCGTGCGGCGCAAATAGCGCAGCAAACTTGTTGTCGTCGATACATTCAGGACAATTAAACCCGTCGCCCGCTGGAAACGCAATGGCAGATATTTTGAGTAATTGCCGTCCATGACCCACCGCTCGTCGGATATGGCCGCCGCATGCAAGGCGGCAAAGTCTGCCTCAAGCCGGGGTACCCAGTCGGTATGGGGCTCATGAAAGAGCTGATCCAGATGAACCGGCGGTATGTCGAGCTTGCGCGAAATGGCAGCGGCCAACGTGGATTTGCCACTGTTGGAGGGGCCAAGAATACATATTCTGGGCCCCAAGTCGGAAAGAGACAAGTATTGCTTGATCATGATTCATAAATACCGGAGACGCCTGTGGCTCGACACAGAAAAATATGCAAATAATAATCGACACACATAACTTTACCCGCTAAATTAATAAACAGTAAATACTGGACGTGCCAGCCAAGGTGTATCTATACTGTTCTTCATTAACACATTTGACATTTCCGCGCAGCAGGGAGCCTGATATGAATACTGACTCATTTTCTGAAGAAAACCTGGTCGTCGCAGATTCGGATGCGCAAAGCAAACGCAGGCAGTTCCTGCGCCACGGCGCGGCCGCGGTGACAGGTGCACTGGCTGCCAGCGCTGGCTTGCGTTCCGCCATTGCGGCAACGCCGACCACAGCAGCCGAAGATGCGGCGCCCGCGGCGCAGGGTACACTGTCCATTCCCCCATGGTCAACCCAGTCAGGCGCGCAAGTCGGCAGCCATCCTTACGGCACCCCCTCCCGTTTCGAAAGCGGTGTCATCCGGCATCTGCGCAAGACAGACAAACAATACTTCTCTTCGTCGACCCGCTCGCCCCTGCAGGAACTGGACGGCATCATCACGCCCAACGGGCTGTTCTATGAACGGCATCATAATGGTATCCCGGATATTGATCCGGCCGGACACCGGCTCGTGGTGCACGGTCTGGTCCAGCAATCGCTGGAATTTACCGTGAATGATATCCGGCGTTTTCCGTCGCATTCACAAATCTATTTCCTTGAGTGCTCTGGCAACCCCGGCTATACCGTCCACGCCAAGACGGCAGCCGAGGCCAATGGTCTGGTCAGTTGCGCGGAGTGGACCGGCGTGCTGTTGAAAACGGTATTGAAAGAAGCCGGCCTCAAACCCGAAGCGAAATGGATTATTGCCGAAGGGGCCGATGGTGCCGGCATGACGCGCAGTATCCCGCTGGAAAAATGCCTGGATGATGCCATGCTGGTGTATAGCCAGAATGGCGAACGCCTGCGGCCGGAGCAGGGGTATCCCTTGCGACTGTTGCTGCCCGGCTATGAAGGGAACATGAGTATTAAATGGCTGCGGCGTCTGCAAGTAGCAGACCGGCCCGTACATTCCCGCGAGGAAACATCCAAATACACCGACAGCCTGCCCAACGGCAAAGCACGTGAATTCACATTTGTGATGGAGGCCAAGTCTATCATCACCAGTCCATCGGGTGGACAGCAGGTAGAAGGACATGGCTTTCATGAAATCAAGGGTATTGCCTGGTCGGGCAAGGGACGCATCGCCAAAGTCGAAGTGTCGGTGGACGAAGGAAAAACCTGGCAAGCCGCCGTATTGCAGGAACCGGTGCTGAGCAAAGCGCTTACCCGTTTTGTCTTTCCCTGGCAGTGGAACGGTGAATCCGTGGTCATACAAAGCCGGGCGACTGACGAAACCGGATATACCCAGCCTACAATCACCGCACTGGTCGAGGTGCGAGGCGTCAACGGTACTTATCACAATAATGCGATTACGCCCTGGCGCGTCGCTGCAGACGGAAAGGTGACTCATGCACTCGCATAAAACCACAATTGCCATCACGGAACACATATTCCGATGCTTTATCACGTATAGCTGTATGACAATACTGCTGACAGCCACTCATGTTTCTCATGCGGAACAGAAATTCGGTTTCGGTCATCCAATTACGCAGCAGCAAATGGCCGCCTGGGACATCAATGTATTTGCCGACGGTGAAAACCTGCCCGCGGGCAGCGGCACCGTCGCTATGGGTCGGGATATCTATGTACAGCAATGCGCTTCCTGTCACGGTGCCAAGGGAGAAGGTGGCCTGGGTGACAAACTGGCAGGCGGCAAAGATACGCTTGCCAGTGACAAGCCGGTCAAAACAGTAGGCAGCTATTGGCCCTATGCGCCTACGCTATTTGACTACATACGACGCGCCATGCCATTGACTGCGCCGCAAACCTTGAGTAATGACCAGGTCTATGCCGTAACCGCGTACGTACTGCAACTGAACGGCCTGGTCCCGGACGATGCCACGATGGATGCAAAGTCTCTGGCGGCGATCCGCATGCCCAATCGCGATGGCTTCGTGCCGGATCCGCGTCCGGATGTTCCGCAAGCGGGTGGCGACGAAAAGAAATCTGCGCAGCACAAAGCAATCGAACAAACGCACTGACGGCATAACACACGCTATAAAATCACTCGGGCGAAAAACGAAGCACGATGCTTCGCTTGAAAGCGCACCTCATAACAATATAAGTACAATGTACTTCGTATGCGCTCTGGCTTCATTTAGACTCAAAACGTGTCCGATCAATCCGATCGGACTACACCGTAGAGTCAATGAACAGGAGCCGGCATATGAATTTATTAAATCACATTCGTAATAAAACCAAATTCTACGCAATAATCTGCGCCGCGATTGTGATGACATGCGCAGCATCGGCGTCAGCACAAACTGATGCAGCCATTGCTGATACGGTTCCTGCAGGCACCACCTTGACAATCGGCGACCCCAAGACTCAGCGTGCGCTCGAACTGTCAGGTGAAATAAAGAATCTGCCTTTCACCCCGAAGTGGGCCAATATCAGCGGCGGTCCGCGAACTACCGAGGCGTTCCGCGCCAATGCTCTGGACATTGGTGCTGTCGCGGACATTCCACCGATTCATGCCACCTGGACCGGATTACCGGTACGGATCATCGCGGCGGCCTTTCGCAAGGACCCGCTTGAGCATCCAATATATAAACTTGGCATTGCACCTGGGTCGGATATCAAATCCATCACGGATCTGAAAGGACACAAGATCGCGTTCAGTCCCGGGCAGGCTCAGGGCGCCCTGGTGCTGCGCATTCTGCAAAAGGCCGGACTCACCAAGGAGGACGTCACTTTGGTGGAAATGCCCAGTACCGGAGATGTGTACGTCAGTGCCCTGGCCAGCGGCCTGGTCGATGCCGCACCCATAGCCGAAGCGAACCAGCCGCGATACCTGGCCAATTATGGCGGTAAGAACGGCGCACGGGTGATTTCACACGGCTTGCGTGACGATGCCTGGCATCTTTATACCTTGCAGTCCGTTCTGGACAATCCGGCCAAAGCTGCTGCGGCCCGCGCATATGTAAAAGCCTGGGCAAAAGCCACACGCTGGATCTATGAACATCCCAAAGAATGGGTCGAAGGCTATTACGTTAAGGACCAGGGTCTGAAAACTGCCGACGGCGACTACCTGGCCAAATCCGCGGGCGAACCCGAGATACCGGCTGACTGGACGGAGGTGATCGAACGCCAGCAGGCGACCATTGATTTACTGGCGCGCGAAACAGGTAATCCGCGACTGGATGCCGCCACGCTCTTTGATCGCCGCTTTGAGAAAGTGGCCACTCAGGAGTTAAGCCAGCGATGAACTCATCAACTCAAACACTCAATCCCGGCCCATCAACAACCCGTGCAATACCACATGCCGCAAACGCTGGCGTCACGGCGGCTGCCGTACGGCGCTCGCGTCTGGGACCAGGCAGGGAAATCCGTTATGGCGGCGCAATCGGCCCGCTATTGCTGCTGACCATATGGACGCTAGGTTCCTGGACCGGGTTCATCGACCATCGCACGCTCTCGCCACCATGGGTGGTGGTGCAAACTGCCGCAGAGCTCATCGAGTCCGGCCGTCTCTGGAGCAATTTTGAAACATCGCTGTTCAGGGCGTTGCAGGGTCTGTTCTGGGGCGTTCTGTTTGGCGTGGTCATGGGCGTCATCGCCGGGTTAAGCCGCATCGGCGAATACATCATCGATGGTCCGGTCCAGATCAAACGCGCCATTCCCAGTCTGGCGCTGATTCCTTTGCTGATGCTCTGGCTGGGCATCGGTGAATCAATGAAAATTACGGCTATCGCGATGATTGTCGTTGTTCCCATCTATATTCAGACCCACGATTGTCTGCGCAGTATAGACAGTCGCTACCTCGAGCTGTCTGAAACGCTGGGCGTGACCCGTGGCCAATTCATTCGTCATGTTGTCCTGCCTGGCGCACTCCCCGGCTTTTTGCTTGGCCTGCGTTTCGCTGTGACCTCTTCCTGGCTCGCCCTGGTGGTGGTCGAACAAGTCAACTCAACCAGTGGCATCGGCTACATGATTGAACTGGCCCGCACTTATGGCCAGACCGAAATCATTGTTGTGGGTCTGGCGCTTTATGCATTGCTTGGCCTGACATCGGACAGTCTCGTCCGCTTACTGCAGAAAAAGGTACTCAAATGGCGCAAAACGCTGAACGATTAAATACGGCAAACGCCGAGAACACGCCGGCAGTGTCGGTGCGCCACCTGGTGCGCAGGTTCGGCATACGTACGATCCTGAATGATATTGATCTGGAGATTCGCAAGGGCGAGTTTGTTGCGCTGCTGGGCCGTAGCGGCTCGGGGAAAAGCACGTTCCTGAGGGCGCTGGCCGGGCTTGATCACGATGTTGTGGGCGAGGGTCAATTGCACGTACCCTCGTCATTGTCCGTCGTCTTTCAGGACGCTCGTCTGTTACCCTGGAAGCGCCTGATCGACAATGTCACGTTCGGCCTGACCGGTCCCAATGCCAAAGGCCGCGCAGCCACGGCATTGCGGGAAGTGGGATTGGCCAACCGCGAGCTTTCCTGGCCCGGAGAATTATCCGGGGGCGAACAACAACGCGTTGCCCTGGCCCGCGCGCTGGTTCGCAATCCCGCATTGTTGCTGGCGGATGAGCCTTTTGGCGCACTGGATGCGTTGACGCGCCTGCGTATGCACGCGTTGCTGCGCAGGTTGTGCCAGCATCACCAACCAGCGGTACTTCTGGTGACCCACGATGTTGACGAAGCGATTCATCTGGCGCAACGCATCCTGATTCTGGATGAGGGCAAACTGGTCCTGGATCTTGCGGTGGAGTTACCTGAACACAGTCAGGCACGCGAACATGAAATTGCGCGGATACGTCGCTATCTGTTGCAACGCCTGGGGGTTAACGCAGACCCGATTGATGCGCAACCCCTGGCCGATACAGTATCCGGACAAATAGATACAGAAAAAAGTGACGCGACAGGCGAATCGTCACGTCATCGGGCTGCCGCCTGAAATCCTGCCGCGCTACTGAACGCGCGGCAGCACATTTTCACCGACACGCCAGGCTTCTTCCAGGTTTGCATAACCCGAGAAAATAAACGTGTCGATACCCAGATCATGATATTTGCGGATCGCATCTGCGACCTGCCGGTAACTGCCGACCAGTGCAGTTCCGGCTCCGCCGCGAACAAGACCGATTCCTGACCACAGACCAGGAGCAATTTCCAGATCCCTGGCGGAATTGCCGCGCGTACCATCGTTCAACTCCTGCATACGGGCCTGCCCTACAGACTGGCTCGCTCGCAAGGCACGTTGCGCATTGACGATCGTTTCCGGCGACAGCGCTCGCCATAATCGGTCGGCTTCATCCCATGCCTGGCTTTCTGTTTCGCGGGCAATCACATGGATCCTCAGACCGAAGCGCAGCGTGCGATTCTGCTGCTGCGCCTGAGAGCGAACACGCTGCAACCGTTCGTTCACCATATCGGGAGTCTCGCCCCAAAGCAGATACACATCTGCCGCCCCTCCGGTAGCGACTTTCTCTGCGGCAGGCGAAGCGCCGCCGAAATAAATCTCTGGCGGCACGGCAAGCGGATGCGTCAGTCCGCCATTGCGAATGTCATAATGAGTGCCGGAATGCTCCTGGCCCGGACCCTGCCATATCTGCCGGACAACTTGCAGGAACTCGGCTGTGCGCAAATAGCGTTCGTCATGGTCCAGGAAATCTCCGTAGGCCTCCTGCTGATCCTGATCTCCCCCCGTTACCACGTTCAACAGCACCCTGTTATCGGTAAATGTCTGCAGGGCAGCCACTTTCTGAGCCGCATAGGCAGGCAGTTCCAGGCCCGGGCGGAAAGCCACCAGAAACTTGAGTGTTTCCGTATGCTGGGCCAGAGCCGCGGCAATCAGCCAGGCGTCCTCACATGCGGCCCCCGTCGGAATCAGGGCTGCGTTGAAGCCGGTCGCTTCGGCGGCGCGCGCAATCTGAATCAGATAATCCACATCGGGTTCGCGATGCGTCAGATGAGACGGGCGCAGTTGAGGTGTACTGATGTTGCCGGTCAAATGACGGCTGTCCCCGTTGGTGGGCAAAAACCAGTTAAATTCAATGCTCATGTTTTTCCTCTATCAGGCGCTGGCTACGGCCAGTCGCGGCGCAGTGCTGCGCAACAAAGGGACGACTTCTTCCCCTACATTCAAGGCTTCTTCCAGGTTGGGATAGCCCGACAGGATAAAGCTGGAAACGCCTGACTCATACAGTTGTTCAATACGCTCGGCCACCTGCTCATGACTGCCTACGATGGCAGTACCTGCGCCGCCGCGCACCAGCCCTACACCGGTCCACAGATTCGGGTACACCTCCAGGTCACGCACATCGTTGAAGGTGTTGGAGCGCCGCAGGCTTCGCATGCGTGCCTGACCGACCGACTCGCTGGCCTGCAATTGCTTCTGTGCTTTTTCAATGATTTCCCTGGGCACTTCGCGCAGCAGACGGTCTGCCTCGGCCCAGGCCTGCTCTGGTGTGTCGCGGGAGATGACGTGTACCCGATAGCCATAACGCAATTGACGACCGTGCCTGGCCGCCAGATCATCTGCGCGGCGGATCCGCTCTTCTACCATATCCGGCGTTTCACCCCAGAAAAGATACGTATCGCTGTATTGCGCGGCGACCGCTTCGGCTGCGGCCGAAGCCCCTCCGAAATAGATCGGTGGTGGTGTGTCGATGGGACGAAGCAGGCCGGCATTTCGCAGACGAAAGTGCCGTCCTTCATAATCAAATTTTTTACCCGCCCATATCCGTCTGACGATATCCAGGAACTCTGCCGTGCGCGAATAACGTTCGTCATGATTCAGGAAATCACCGTAGCCTCGCTGCTCCGCGGAGTCGCCGCCAGTGACCACATTCAGCAGCAGGCGATTGCCGGTGATCCGCTGCAGCGACTGTACGCTTTGTGCAGCGACAGCGGGCAGAACAAAACCCGGACGGAATGCAACGAGAAATTTGAGACGGGTGGTGACCTGCGACAGCGAAGCCGCTACCACCCAACCGTCATGGCAGGTGGGTCCTGTCGGAATCAGCACGGCATTGAATCCTGCGTATTCAATCGCTCTGGCAACTGACTCAAGATACGCGGGCGTGCTCGACCGCACTTTGTTGGCCGATTCTCCCAGTCGATTATTGGTCAGGCCGTGAAAATCGCCATGATTGGGTAAGTACCAGTTAAGTTCTATAGCCATGATGTATTGATTACTCCTGAAGAAAACACCGGGCGCCTACGCCACCTGTACGTCATCTGGGACGACCTCTCTGGCAAGCAGGCGGGATAGCACCTGCCCTTCCAAATCCGCATAGGCTACGTCACCCCGCAGACGCGGGCGCGCCAGTTCAATGTCCAGATCGAACGAGATTCGTTTCTGATCGATCAGGATGACTCGGTCCGCCAACGCGATGGCCTCCGCCACATCATGCGTTACTAGCACGGCAGTAAACCCGTGATCTTTCCAGAGCGTTTCGATCAGTTGCTGCATTTCTATCCGTGTCAGGGCATCGAGCGCGCCCAGTGGCTCATCCAGCAAAAGCAGGCGGGGGCGATGCGCAAGCGCGCGGGCAAGCGCAACGCGCTGACGCTGGCCACCCGACAGCACGGAGGGCCATTCATCGGCGCGGTCGGCCAAGCCCACCTGCTCGAGTGATTCAATGGCGATCCTGCGGATGTCGCTGCGGCGTCCCTTCAGACCGAGCGCGACGTTATCTGCAACTGTCTGCCAGGGCAACAGACGCGCGTCCTGATACATGATGCGGGTGTCCGGCCTGGCGTCGCCGACCGCCCTGCCATCCAGCCATAGCCGACCCTGATCCGGCCGATCCAGGCCGGCAAGCAAACGCAGAAGCGTGCTCTTGCCACTGCCGCTGCGCCCGACCACTGCAAGGAACCGGCAAGACCCGACACTGAGATTGACATCCTGCAATACCTGCCGCGTACCGTAGCGTTTGCCCACACCCTCTATTCGCAGTTCAATTCCGCTGGTGTGCTGCCGAGTATCCATGATGTGATTCCTTTGCCATCAATATGATCATTGAAATGCCGGGTTCCAGCGCAGTAACCGCCTTTCAAGCAGACGAGACGCCGTATCGGCCAGTTTTCCCAGCAGGGCATAGAGCAAAATCGCCACGACCACGATATCGGTCTGCATGAATTCGCGAGCCGTCATTGCCATATAGCCGATACCACTACTGGCAGAGATCGTTTCGGCAACAATCAGCGTGAGCCACATGAACCCCAGCGCAAACCGGACGCCAACCAGAATGCCAGGCATGGCACCGGGCAAAATGACTTTTTTGAACAACTGCCAGTTCGACAGTCCATAGGATCGCCCCATCTCGATCAAGGCGGGATCCACAGAACGAATGCCATGAAACGTATTCAGATAAACAGGAAACAGCGTGCCCAGCGCAACCAGGAAAAGCTTGCCTGCTTCGTCGATGCCGAACCACAGAATGACCAGAGGGATCAGCGACAAATGCGGTACATTGCGCACCATCTGAATAGTCGTATCAAGCAGGCGTTCGCATACTTTGAAGCCGCCGTTCAGGAAACCCAGCACCAGCCCGATCACACCGCCGATCAGAAAACCGATCAAAGCACGTACAAAACTTGCCCACAAATGCATAAAGATCTCGCCGCTGCGGATCAATTCCCATGCAGCCCGGACGACTGCGACGGGCGATGGCGCCACCCGTGTGGAAAGCCAGCCAGCCGATGCGGCAACCTGCCATAACGCGAGCAAAGCAAGCGGAACCAGCCAGGGAGCCAGCCGGCTGTCTGCGACGCGTTGCCACAACGACCGTCTCGCCAGCTCAACAATGGGCTCGTTCGCCACATCGGCCTCGATCCGATCATGGACGCCAGATAACATTTTTGATCTCCAGTGGGCGCGGTATCAGTTTTTGGGATGAAAATGCATCCGCAATATTCTGCTGATTCCGGGCAACCGCATCGGTAATATATGCGACACCGTACGCGTAGTTTTCCAGGGCATGACGGGTGATTTCCCGACTCAATCCGATCTGCGGCGACAGAATATCGGCCGCCTCATCAAAATGGGCCAGCGTCCACTTGTTGGTGATGTCCACCTGTTCTATCGTCCATTTCAACACGTCCGGACGAGCCTTGGCGTATGCACCCGTGGAAAGGTAAAAGTTGTAGTTATGCACCTCGTCGTGCCCAGCCACCAGGACCCGCGCGCCGATCTGTTCGATTGCGGCTTGCGCAAACGGGTCCCAGATAACCCAGGCGTCAATGGAACCGCTTTCGAACGCTGCACGGGCATCCGCCGGCGGCAGATATTTCACTTCGATATCGCTATAGGCCAGCCCTTCCCGTTCCAGCACCTTCAGCAGCAGGTAATGAACATTGGAGCCGCGATTGAGCGCTACCCGCTTGCCTTTAAGCTCTTTGAATGACTTGAGGGTCGAGTCTTTCTGCACCAGGATTTTTTCTGCTTTGGGCGCGGGCGGCTCGCTTGCCACATAAACCAGGTCGGCGCCGGCCGCCTGGGCGAATATGGGCGGTGTTTCACCGACGCAGGCAAAATCAATACTGCCTACATTCAGCCCTTCAAGCATCTGCGGACCGGCAGTAAATTCGATCCACCGGACATTAATACCTTCTTTTTTCAGGCGCGCGTCAAGGTTGCCACGCGCCCTGAGCAAGGCAATATTGGAACCTTTCTGCCAACCCACACGGAACGTCCTGGTGCTGCTTTGCGCCCACGCTTTCTGCAGCGGTGCCAGGGTCAATGCACCCATTGAAGCCAGGAATTTCAAGGAAGATCTGCGGGTATTGAAGGCGCTTTTTTTCATGTACCGGGAATCCGTTTTTGATGAAGATTTCTTTTTATCTTAGCAACGCGATGATCCATGCTTCCAATATCAATTTGTATTTTGCTTATTCTGGATTTCCTTTTTTTTCCGGCATATACAAATGCAATTTAGATTGTTTGAACTCACTGCATGCGGTGGTGTAATAAACCCTGTATTTATTTTCATATTCAATACTCCGAGAACAGCATGCCTCGTTTTTTAAACACAGTTGTAGTAAATGGAAGCCTGCATCGTCCGTCTCGTACCCGCATTCTGCTGGATGCAGTGGCGCAGAAAATATCAAACGATGTCGCAATCGAGACCGAATCTATTGACCTTGTCGATCTGGCGCCCTCCATCGGAACGGCGTTATCCAAAGAGGCTCTGGAGCCCGTCGCTGCACATGCGTTGCGACAAATTGAAAGGGCAGATTTTCTGATCGTAGGTGCTCCTGTGTTTCGCGGCTCGGTGCCCGGTCTTTTCAAGCATTTATTTGACCTGATCGATATGAACGCGCTCACCGGCAAACCCGTGCTCCTGGCCGCTACCGGAGGCAGTGCCCGTCACGGTCTGGTCATTGATCATCAACTGCGCACCTTGTTTGGCTTCTTCCATGCGTTGAGTCTGCCCGCCGGTATCTACGCCACCTCGGAAGAGATCCAGAATGGCAGAATCGCCAGTGACGCACTGACCGCACGTCTTGAACTGGTGGCCAGCCTTGCCTCGCCGGTCTTGCACGGCGTTCTTGGTCAGCAACATAATAGATTTGATGAACGCGCCGTCGCGTAAGCGGGGGAAAAGCCGGCAGCGCTGTTATCTGATAGTTCAAGCATGACGAACCCCGATATTTTCTGGTTTCTCCCCACCTCCGGCGACACACGCTATCTGGGCACCTCCGACTCTGGACGCTATCCTACGAACGAATACCTTCGCCAGATCGCAATCACTAGTGAAAATCTGGGCTATGACGGATTGCTTATTCCCACCGGCAGCGCCTGTCTTGATCCATGGGTGGTCGCCGCCAGCCTGATTCCTGTCACACAGAGAATCAAGCTGCTGGTGGCCTTGCGGACATCGCTGGGCGGGCCGGCCCCTTCCGCGCGGCAAGCAGCAACACTGGACCAGGCGTTGCATGGCCGTTTGCTGCTGAACGTAGTGCCGGGCGGCGATGCCGCAGAACTGGCAGCAGATGGTGTGCGGTTGGCGCATGACCAGCGTTACGAAGCGGCAGACGAATATCTGCAGATATGGAAGAAGCTGCTGTCGGGCGAGACCGTCGATTTCAGTGGTAAATATCTGACGGTCAGGCAAAGCCGCAACTATCACGCCCCTGTCCAAAGGCCCTGGCCGCCTCTTTATTTCGGCGGGTCGTCGGACGCCGCGCATGAACTGGCCGCGCGACATGTTGACGCCTATTTGACCTGGGGCGAACCGCCAGCGGCCGTCGCCGCAAAAATAGCGGATGTCAGGGAGCGGGCTGCAAAATATGGACGAACAGTCCGATTCGGCTTGCGGGTCCATGTAATTGTGCGCGAAACCGCAGAACAGGCATGGGCCGACGCCGACCGGTTGATCAGCCACGTCACCGACGACGATATCGAACGTGCCCGGCAAAACTACGCCCAAATGGATTCCGTGGGCCAGCAACGTATGGCCGCACTGCATGGGGGACGCCGCGACAGGCTGGAAGTGGCACCCAATCTGTGGGCAGGCGTAGGGCTGGTCAGAGGCGGCGCAGGTACGTCCCTGGTCGGAGATCCTCAGACGGTTGTCGACAGACTGCGGGAATATGCCGATCTGGGTATCGACACGTTTGTGCTATCTGGATATCCTCATCTGGAAGAAGCGATCCGGTTTGCCGAACTGGCTTTTCCGCTGCTGGGAAAGGCGGCAGTGACCATGAAAGGAGAGGCTCAGACGGGCGGCGCCTTCGATCGCCGCGCATCGGACTCACACCTGTTGGGGCAGGACAGCCGCCAGGCCTGAACCACCGCGACCGCAGCCCCTCCTGTCCTGGCCTTTATTTTGCGGCCTTTTCAAGCAAAGGCTTGCTGACGCCTTCCACGCCTACCAATGAGAGCACCGTGGTAAAGGCAACCTGCGACCCTTTCCAGGCATCAGTGGGGTCGTACCACTCTTTCAGCGAATGCGATCCGCCTGATTTTCCACCGCTACCCAGGATAATTGCAGGAATGCTCAGACTCATGGGTACGTTGGCATCCGTGCTTCCTGCGCGCGTCTCGCCTTTGCCGCCGGCCAGTGCAATAGACTCCAGTGCCGCCTTCACAATCGCACTATCCTTTGGCGTGGTACCGGCAGGCCGGTCGCCGATCAGCTTGGCTTCAGATGTGATTTTTGCCTCTGATTTCCAGCGCTTGTTCTCTTCATCGACGCCTTTGTCGATTGCGGCCATGATATTGCGTTCAGCCTCAAGCAGTGACTTTGTATCGTTGGAACGAATATCGACCGCCATTTTGGCATCACCTGCGATGGTGTTCACCGAAGTGCCCCCGCCTACCGTACCGACCGTAAAGGTCGTCTTCGGATCGGTCGGCACTTGCACGTCGCCAATATGGGCAATGGCCCGGCCCATGGCGTGGATGGCGCTGGGTACTTTGCCGAACGCGCCGAAACTATGTCCGCCCGGACCGCTGAACGACACTTCGTAACGATGGCTGCCCGTACCCTGGGTCAGGACCTTGTCGCCTACTCCGGGCTCCAGTCCGACCATACCGTCGATATTTTTATGCTCCTTGAAGAGGGCTTTCATGCCTTTCAGGTTGCCCAGGCCTTCTTCGCCCACATTGGCTACAAACATGATGTCGCCTACGGTCTTGATTTTCTGTTCGTTCAACGCCTTGATCCAGGAAATGACCACAGCCAGCCCCCGTGTATCATCGCCAATACCGGGCGCCAGCAACTTGCCGTCCTGTTCTTTCACTTTGACGTCGGTGCCTTCCGGAAATACCGTGTCAAGATGCGCCGATACCACCAGGGTCGGACCGCTGCCGCTACCCTTGCGTATGCCCACCACGTTGCCTGCAGAATCAATCGCGGCATCGGTCAGCCCGACTTCCTTGAAGCGGTTCAGCACATGTTCTGCCCGTTTTTGCTCCTTGAACGGCGGTGCTTCGATTTCGGTGATGGTGCGCAGTTCCTGGATCGTGCGATCGTGATCCGACTTGATTGCGTCCATGAGTTTTTTGATTTCTGCGGAATCATTTAGCGATGTCAAAGCTGACTTGGCATCCTGTTGCTGGGCAACGGATGCGTTCATCAGAAATGCCGCGCTGATACCCAGGCACACTCGGCCAATGTGTGAATATTTCATTTGTAATAACACTTATAGTCTCCTTCCGAAAATTGAACTCTATTCCTGAAGGAGGCATATGTCAATCAAATGACCTCATCGCAGCTTAACCACATCGCCTTTTTGTCCATCAGACACGAGGCGCTGGACTGCCAAGGTGGACCTGACCAACTTTTTTAAAAGATCGGAGCGGCTTTTTCAGCTAGGCGCTGAATGCTCATTTTTTCGGAGTTCAGACTGATTTTTTCCTCTTCAGGCTGCCTGCCATCAAAGCTGATCCGGGTCTTGATTTTTTCTCCCTCAGCCCGGGCGATACCCGTCTGCGCAATAAGGTCAAGAAGCTCTTTCACAGCAGTTTTTCCCTGTTGGCGCGCCGTATCCTTTTCCTTGCCCTTGACTTGAACGATCGCAGAGACGATATCTTCAACCGCACGTATATCCGCGTCCATATTAAACTCGACGCTCTTGATCGACTGCCCCAATGCCTTGTCATTCAAGATCGCTTGTTCAGGAATCCCTGACCCGTCCAGATTCACGGAGGCTTGTACCTGAATTTGCCCATTTGCCGTCTTCCACTCAAACGGCGAGACGTTTAGTTGCATATTACCGCGTACCAAGTTTGTCATTAATTGGCCGTATTGTTCAACGATTCTTTCAGCCTGTTCAAACGAATCCTGTGCCGACATAAACAAAGATCTGTTCTGCGTCGTGAATTTTTCCAGCGCCTTTCTATCCAAATAGTCAAGTGCCAGATTAAATTTCAATGCACCAAAATCAACACCATGAGTTTGTAGCTTACCAATTTCATAGCCAACCCCGACATTCATATAGTCATCAATTTCTTCAGACTTGACGCTCATTTTGAATTGATCAAATATGAGCGGATTGCCCTTGTCGGCTGGGCTGCGATTTTGGTCTGCCTTCAGCAGTTCAATGGTGGCAAGCGCATCACCCACATAGCTTCCGGAAGCCGCTTTTTTGGTATTGAGATGCGCACTTGCGTTTTTAATAAAGATTTTACGATCTGAATCACGTGCAGATATAGCGCTTATCTCTGATATGTCTGCCCATAGTTCACCGGTCGTCAGATCCTTATCCGTTACCGATCGAATCTTGATAGGCTGGGATTGGAAGTTAAATTTATCTATCGCGATCGTCAACGCCGCAACGGTAGCGTTGCTGTGAATGTTGCCGGAGAAATCAATCCGGTCGTGCTGCGTGTATGGATTCTTGTCACCGGTAAAGTCAAAGATCAACTTGCTATGTTCATCTTTCACCAAGGCGGTATCCGCGGTCGCGTAACCGGCGAAAAACTCTCCTTTCAGAATTGACTGTAACGGCACCGGTCCGTGTTGAATCTGTGTTTTTCCGGTGAGCTCTATCGATTTTTCTGGCAAGTAAGGCACATTAACACGCAATTTCAAGATCGCTTCAGACGAGAATATCCCGCGCTGAAAGCTGATTTTTTCAAATTTGACACTGCCGCCTGCTTCCTTTTCCAGATACTGGTTAGAGTTGGCCAGATACTCATCCAGATGCTCTTCAATCTGCGTTCCAAAATACCAGCTTGAGCCCGTCCATGCGACACCCGCCGCGACGATGACCCCGGCTATGATTGACGTTTTACCCATCAATATTTCCCTACTAAAATCGCAATCAAATAAAACATTTAGATACATAAGTTATTATTTGACATAATTATAAGGGTGAATTGGACTGTGGCAGTTGGCAACAAAGCTGGGATCCATATTTTTCCGGTCGGTCTGGTCCACAGTCGCAGTCATGCGGCTCGCGTTGCATCACGATAAGCAATGCGGCCGTCAAAGCGGCCAAAAAGGCGGCGCCGCGCGGCTGATGTCCTAGCCAAGCTTCGTTCATCGCTCGAAACACGCGGCCTGTGGCCGGTTGCCCGATGGCAGCAAGGCGCGTCACTGCAGCGTTGCTCAACGCAGGTGCCATCATCTCCGAGAGCACACGCGCTCCGCTCTATCTTGCTTTTCCCGCCAAACTGGCTGAGCGGTGGATGCCGGGGTTATTCCCCGAACAATAAGTGACGCCTTCCAGGCCCCTTTCCTTGTCATCCAGTATGCCCATCGCCCTGCCGTAACCGCGAGGCGCTAGCTTAACAACCATGGCGGCGACGATGGTGACACAGGCCAAATGCCAATTCCACCCTGCCGCATAGCTTCCTGTGGCGTCATGCAGCGCGGCGACCAGCCACGCAGGTATGGCCGCCAGCAGAAACCCGCCCCCCTGCATCAGGGCCGATAACGCACCCGCCTGTGTCGGATCCGGCAGATGGTCCAGAGCCACAATCATCAACAGTGCAAAACAGCCTCCCAGGCCCACGCCCAATACAATAATCCAGACCAGCGGCATTGCCGCCGGCATAAAGGCCAGCCCCGCAAAGCCTATGCCCTGCATGGCCAGCGTGAGCCAGAGCCATGGACGGCGATCTGCTGACTTTCGGGCCAGCACCGGCAATAGAAGTGCCGAGAATGCCTGACTGGTGGCCAGTATTGCCAGCAAGCCCCCACTGGCCGCCGCGCTCCAGCCCTGTTCCTGGTAAGCAGGCGCGACCCAGGCGACCACGGAAGAATAGCCCCCATTCATCAGGCCGAAACACATCATCAGCATCCATGTCCGGGGCCGCGTCAACAGGCGTGTAGCGGACGCAGGTCTCGTTTGCTGCCGGGTATGAACAGGCAAAAAGAGAAACGCCAGCAAGACTGTCAGGATGGCCGGCAGGGCAAACCAGGCCAATCCGGTCATCCAGACGCCTGTCGCGCTGGACACGGCCGGCGCGGTGACCGCACCCAGCGCGCCCCCGCCCATCAGCATGGCAGAATACAGGCCCATCATGGGACCGACATGCAACGGGAACTCCCGCTTGATCACGCCCGGGAAAACGGCTTGTACGACGGCAACACCCAATCCGATCATGGCTGCCGTGGCGACCATTCCCCACCCGGTCAGCGTCACCAAACGCAAGGCAGAGCCGCAACAGATGATCAGCAGCGCGCCAAGAATCGCCCGACGCGCGCCCACCGCGTTCTGTATGGCGGGTGCCGTGAACGCGATCACCCCCATCAGCAGCATCGGCACTAATGTCAATAATGCCAGGCTCTGCAAACCCATACCGGTCTGCGTCTGGATCGTGCCGGCCAGCGGTCCGATACTCGTGATAAAAGGCCTCAGATTCAAGCCGATCAAGGCCGCTGTCACTACCAACAGGATGCGCGTCGGCCCCCATTTCATGCTTGCGATCAAGTCATGCCCCTGCCTGTTTGCTGTTGCGCCCAGTATGCGTACAACCCCTCTTTGGCGTCCGGTTCAACCGTTTGCTGGCGGATTGTCATGGATTGGTCGGCAAAAGGCCTGGCCAGTTCGGCCGCAATATCTGCCGTCGACAGACCATAAGGGGCGCCGTCTTCGTTGGAATAGGCATAAGTCACTTCCGTAATTCCAGCCAGCCGCATCGCCGCCATGCACATCGGACAGGGCTGTCCGCTGGCAAATACGTGACAATTGTCCAGACGCGCCGACGCCAGTTGCTGGCTGGCCGCCCGGATCGCCAATAGTTCGGCATGCGCGGTTGGATCGTTTGTCGTCAGGATTTCATTTACCGCCGAGGCGATGACTTGTCCGTTTCTGACAACGACTGCGCCGAACGGACGGCCGCCCTTTTGCGCGTTGTTATAGGCAAGCCTGACCGCCTGCCCGAGAAAATCCGTTTCCTGTTGTGTATTCATTTTCAATGTCCTCCGGCCGCAAGCAGTCGCTGTTCAATCTCGCGGTAGCCGTGAGCGCGCGCATGTGCCAGTGGCGTCACGCCGTCCCGGTCAGCCAGATTGGGATTGGCCCCGGCCTTGAGCAATTCGTCAACAATTTGCTGATGCGGCGGTCCGCCCGACCCCAGAATAATGGCCTCCAGCAAAGCCGTCCAGCCCAGATTATTAATGTGATCAATCTCGACACCGGCATCGATCAGTGTCTGTACTGTTTGTACATGGCCGCGCTCGGCCGCGGGAATCAGCGCCGTTCCGCCGTATCGATTGGTGCTCTTCAAGTCCGCACCGTTGGCCAGAGTCAAATTCAGGATCTCCAAATGACCTCGCGCTCCTGCATACAAATAGGCACTGTCGTTGATACGGTCTTTTGCATTCACATCGGCCCCCGCATCAATCAGCGCCCGGGCGGCGTGTACACGATTGGCGTGCGTAGCCACCAGAAGGGCAGTCGCGCCTGCGCCGTCGCGCCCGTCTACTGCCATGCCTTCAGACAGCAGCTTTTTGATTGTAGCGACCTCGTCATTGGCCGCCGCGCGATGCAGGGGAAAGTCATTCATGATATTGGCTGAAGCGGCGCGTATACAAGTAAACATCAACAGTGCGCCGGTCGCTATTGTACGTAATCGGATCATCGTGATCTCCTTAACCATCATTGCTGGTCAGTATAGTCTTTGCTTATCATATTTAAAAATTAAATTATTAAATCAAATATATTCACAATCGTAATAACACAATTATAATCAGCGCTGGCATCGTTCAATTTCAAGGGAATGCATTTGCTGGATCCGCGCTTGCTGCGGTCATTTACAGCGATCATCGACACCGGCAGTTTTACCGCCGCTGCGGATCGCCTGCATATGACGCAATCGACCATCAGCCAGCAGCTTGCCAGGCTTGAAGAGTCTGTCGGCCAGCAGCTGGTTCAACGCAATGCCCGGCCCGTTCTTGCCACAGCGGCGGGCGAGCGGCTGATCGGCTACGCGAGGCGCATTCTCCTGCTTGAACAGGAGGCTCAGGCTGTGCTCGGAGATCCCGTGGGCGCCCAATCACTGCGTATCGGTCTGCCTGAAGATCTGGTCACCGACGAAATGACGTCTGTGTTCCGAACCAGTACGCGTATGCATCGTAATGTGCGCCTGGATATCACGACCGGCCTGAGCCGTGCTCTGGCTGAACGTTATCGCGGCGGCGAACTCGATATTGTGGTCGTGAAGGAATCGAACGCCAGCGCGGACTGTCGCGCCAGCTTTCCGGAAACCATGGCCTGGTTTGAAAGCCAGGAGAATGCAGGGAAATGGACAGATCCCCTTCCGCTGGTTACCTTTGCGCCAGGCGGCCTGTATCGCGAGGCCATGTTCGATCGCATAGAACGGGAGCGCAGGCGTTGGTATATCGCATTTTCCGGGAGCAGCCTGCCCAGTGTGCTGGCCGGCGTGCAGGCGGGCCTGGGGCTTTCGATGTTGCCTGTGATCGCGACCAAAGGGCGTGGCTTGCAGGTATACCAGCCCTTCGGTAGCGCCCCGCCGATGGTCGTTTCACTCTATACCTGGGAAAAAACGGGTCCGACGGCCGAGCTGGCGGAACAGATGACGACAGTGCTTGAGAATCGTTTTTACGCCTCGTAATCCAGTCCGATATCCAGCGCTTTCGCACTGTGCGTCAGATACCCGATGGCAATATAGTCCACGCCGGTTTCCGCGACGGCACGGACGCTTTCCGGCGTAATGCCCCCCGAGGCTTCGGTTTGTGCCTTGCCACGGCACATTGCCACGGCTTCACGCAAAGTGTCGCAGTCCATATTATCCAGCAGCACCAGCTTGATGCCTTCTTCCAGGGCAATGGCCAATTGCTCCAGCGTATCCACTTCAAGCTCGATCGGCGTCAAATGGCCGGCATGTGATTGCGCCAGACGGATCGCACTGCGCAGATCGCCAGCCAGCGCGATGTGGTTGTCCTTGATGAGCATGGCATCATCCAGCGCCATGCGATGATTCCAGCCGCCGCCAACACGAACGGCATATTTCTGCAACACCCGCAGACCCGGGATGGTCTTGCGGGTGCAGGTAATGCGAGCGCTCGTATGCGAGACCTGCTTTACCATTTCAGCCGTGAGGCTGGCAATGCCGCTCAGATGAGTCAGAAAGTTGAGTGCTGTGCGCTCAGCCGCCAGCAGGGATCGGATATCACCCGAAACCGTCGCCAGCCGCTCACCAGGCTGTACCTGTGCCCCATCAGGCTGGATGACTTCAAAGCGGATCGCCGGATTGATCTGTTCAAATGCCAGCCGGGCAAGGGCCATGCCCGCGATCACGCCAGGGCGGCGCGACACAACATGCAATGTGCCTTGTTTGCCTGCATCAATGGTCGCTTGCGACGTGATATCACCCTTGCGACCCATGTCTTCGGCCAGCGCGCCCTGCACAAACGGCAACAGAATAACATCGGGCAATTCGTAAGCAGCGGGGTTTATCATCGTGTTCATCCTGGGGGAAAATAAATTGAAGTATAGCGGTAATATACTCAATATGAGTATATAAATGCCGAAAAAAACGACAAAAACAGGTTTTGCCGTTTTATTTACTGACGGGCAATTTGCTGCCGGACAGCAGACTTTCCAGCAGAACGGTTTGCTTGAAGCGGTACAACTGCGCCGGACGTCCCCGGTCCTGCACCACGCTCTGACCCGTCGCCTCAAGCAGGTCCTGGTGCTGCATCAGGCGCCGGAAATTCTGCTTGTGCAGTTCCACGCCAGCCAGGCTCTCGATGCTTTTTTGCAATTGCAGCAGGGTGAATTCGCTGGCCATTAACTCCGAAATAACCGGACGATAGCGGATTTTAGCGCGCAAACGCGACATTGCCGTGGCCAGTACACGCCTGTGATCGTGTTGCATGGGCTTGCCGGTCATGGCTTCGGGAATGGATCCGTCAAACAGCGGCGACTCCGGGATAAGGCCGACTTCGTACAGCAACTCATAGCGATACAGCGCGTTGTCTTCGATCCACTCATGCTCGCCCAGTCCCCAGCACAGATCCAAACGACGCTGGCGATTCTGGCGCACTGTTTCATTTTCGGCGAAAGCCACCCACTTCTTCAGATGGGGAAAGAACACCCGGGCGATCCATTCCGGCCTTCCGTCGCGATGGTCTTCCCAGGGAAAGTACAGGTACCAATTGCGCCAGCCGGCGTTGGTTTCCAGCAGACTGTCTTCGGCCTCCTTGACCAGACCCAGATAACTGACATACAGCACGGGGTGGCCGGAAGCGCGGGTGCGCAAAATATCAACAAAAGTGTACAGTTGCTCGACGTAGCCCATGGGCTGGCGGGTCTGGTTTTTCACCCACTGGCGCACGCCTGCCTGCAGTGAACTGTGCACCGGGGATAGCGGCCCGTAAGGCAGGAGAGAGCCATTTTCGACGGTCAGCACCCGGGCGTTGAGATTGGTGATCGCCACCAGTACTGCAACCACCTCTGTTGCGCCCTCAATCGTGTCCGACCCGGAAAAGCCTGAAACCATACTGATATACCCCTGAATAATGTATGGATTCTATCAGACTGAACAGAAATGCATGGGCTCGCGGACACCCCCTGCAGCGTGCAAAGCGCAGCGACCGTTACAAAACACTTTACTATTTATGCTCAATTGGAGCATAATATATTAACTTTCACTTCAGGATCGCAGGTCATGGCATCCACCCAATTAGCCGTACACAAGAGGTTTGATATTGATTTTCCGGTATCCGACCCCTCCACTGCACAGGTGACATCCGCGTCGGCCTGTGAGGTCAGGCAGGCCTGGGCCAGGATTCCCGATCCGCTCAGTCAGCAGCAGACAGAGACATTGCGCGAACGCATCGTGCATCGCCTGAAATCGCAGCAGGCCGCACTGGTCGCCCACTATTATGTAGACGCCCAGTTACAGGACCTGGCCCTGGAAACCGGTGGTTGTGTCGGGGATTCGCTGGAAATGGCGCGCTTTGGCCGCGATCATCCGGCATCGACCCTGATTGTGGCCGGCGTCAGATTCATGGGAGAGACAGCCAAGATCCTCAGCCCTGAAAAACGCGTGCTCATGCCGGACCTGGATGCCAATTGTTCCCTGGACTTGGGTTGCCCGCCGGATGCGTTCGCGGCCTTTTGCGATGCCAACCCGGACAGAACGGTCGTGGTGTACGCCAATACCAGCGCCCAGGTCAAGGCCCGCGCGGATTGGGTGGTCACCTCTTCCATCGCGCTGGAAATTGTCACGTACCTGCACCAGCGCGGCGAAAAAATCCTGTGGGGCCCGGACCGTCACCTGGGTCACTATATACAGCAACAGACCAGTGCCGACATGCTGCTGTGGCAAGGATCCTGTCTGGTGCATAATGAATTCAAAGGTGACGAACTGCTTGAGCTGAAAAAAGCCCATCCCGACGCGAGCGTGCTGGTGCATCCGGAATCTCCGGCCTCGGTGGTAGCGCTGGCTGATATTGTCGGCTCCACCAGCAAATTGATTGCCGCTGTCACCGAATCGACAGCCGGCACCTTTATCGTAGCCACCGATCAGGGCATTTTGCACGAAATGCAAAAGCAGGCTCCCGGCAAAACGTTCATTGCAGCGCCCACTGCCGGCGAGAGCGCGACCTGCAAAAGCTGCGCTTTTTGCCCCTGGATGGCCATGAACGGGCTGGCGGGTGTCAATGCCTGTCTTGAGCATGGCAGCGGAGAGATCGTTCTGGATCCGGCACTGGGACGGCAGGCGCATAAGCCGATTCAGCGCATGCTGGATTTCGCAGCGGCCTACAAAAAGAACATCCGCGCCAGCGGTGACCTGAGCCAGGATGTTCACCTTTTTTCTCAAATCGGACCGGCATAATGACTGGCGCAACATATGACTATGACGTACTGATTATCGGTGGCGGGCTGGCTGGGCTGTCGGTTGCATTGAATTTGCCCTCCAGCCGGCGGATCGCGCTTGTCAGCAAGCTATCACTGGACATCACGGCCAGCGGCAAGGCTCAGGGTGGCATTGCCGCCGTGCTGGACCCCGATGATCATACTGATAACCACATTCGCGATACGCTGGTTGCCGGCGCCGGCCTGTGCATTCTGGATTCGGTCGCTCACATCGTGGAAGCAGCTCCTGCTGCCATTGATTGGTTAAGACGCTGTCAGGTTGAATTCACGCTCGGCGATTCGGCCCAATTGCATCTGACCCGTGAAGCCGGACATAGCCATCGCCGCATTGTCCACGCTGCCGACAGGACCGGCCTGGCTGTCACCTCGGTATTGCAGGCGCAATTACGACAGAGGCCGAACGTCGATCTTTACGAACATACCCTATGCGTAGATGCCCTGATCAAACATCGGGACGGACAACGGCCCATATGCCATGGGATCCAGGCCGTCGACACCGCATCCGGACAAACGCTAATATTGAATGCAGACCACACTATCCTGGCCACAGGTGGATTGGGGCAACTGTTTCCCTATACCACCAATCCCGAAACTGCTACTGGTGATGGGCAGGCCATCGCCTGGCGCGCCGGTTGCAGGATATCCAATCTTGAATTCGTACAGTTTCATCCCACCGCCCTTGCCATGCCAGGCGTTCCAACCTTTTTAATTTCTGAAGCCGTGCGCGGTGAAGGTGGCATTTTGCGCAATCGCGAGGGCCATCGCTTTATGCCGGATTATGATTCGCGTGCAGAGCTGGCGCCACGAGATATCGTGGCCCGCGCTGTCCATTCAGAAATTGCCAAGCAACAGGGGCAGCCGGTATGGCTTGATATTTCTCATCACTCGGCCGATTTCATCCGGACACATTTCCCCACAATCGAACAGACCTGTCGGGATTACGGCCTTGATATCACACGCGAGCCCATTCCCATCGCGCCCGCCGCTCACTATTCGTGCGGCGGCGTCCTGACCGATCTATATGGGCAAACCGATGTCGCAGGATTGTATGCCGTCGGAGAAGTTGCCGATACAGGTCTGCATGGCGCCAATCGACTGGCGAGCAATTCTCTGCTCGAATGTATGGTCATCGGCAAAAATTGCGCGCAGGCTATTGCCGATCACGACAACCCGGCCCACAAACGCAGACCAGCGGGCGATCTATTGCAAAGCGCCAGCGCTGCACAACACAGTCTGCGGAAAAATACGCGTACGCCATGCGTGTCAGAAGACCAGCCGCTGCCAACACCTGACGACATCCGCCAATTGATGGGAACTAAACTGGGGATACTGCGTTCGACCTCAGGTATCAACCAGGCATTGGTGCAATTGGAACAATGGCGTGAACAGCTGGCGCATGCATGCAATGCAGGATATTTCCCCACCGCGCTGAATCTGCGCAACCAGCTTGACTGCGCGTGGCTCATCGCAAGCTGCGCTGCGCAGCGCCCTGAAAGCCGGGGCCTGCATGCCCTGGCTGACTATCCTGACATGTTGTCAGATGCCAGCTCAAGTGTTGTACGTGCGCCCGTTTTGGAGTCGGAAATCCTGGCAGAGAGTGAAAGCGGCTGAGACATCCATCAGCCACGGGTCAAATTCGGGCAAGCGTAGATCGAACTGGGTCAGCCGTGGGGTAGACGTGAGTTCAGACGAGGATCAGGCGGGTACCAGTTGCTGTATCGCCTGATCCACAGGTATATCGCCCCCCGTCAACTCGATGATGATTCGGTTGACCTGAGGACGTTCAATGATTTCCAGCAGCGTCGCGGCCACATCGCCACGCGGTATATCGCCGTAAGGAATGGCCAGGCCTGCACGCACTTTGCCGGTACCTGCCTTATCCACTAAGGTACCCGGGCGCACAATAACCCAGTCCAGGTCCGTTTCGGCCAGGTGCACGTCCGCATGCTTTTTCACAGTCATATAGTTTTCGAAAGTATCGGATACCGTCCTGCCACGACCAGCTTCGGGAAAAGCCGACACCAGAATAAAGCGCCGGATGCCCGCATCAATCGCCGCCGCAACCGATACCTCCAGTCCCCGTCCATCAATTGCGTTTGTCATTTCAGGACCACCCTTGCCGCCGGCGCCTGCCGAAAACACGACTACATCGCTGCCCTTCATAAGGCCGGCCAGGGCCGTCGCGTCAAGTGCAAGCAGATCGCCAGAGATGGGCTCGGCGCCCAGTGCAGCGAGTTCTTCGGCCTGTTCGGCACGTCGATGCAATGACTGAGGCAAGTGGCCTCGCGCACTCAGCTGTTGCGCCAGAAGGCGTGCGATCTTGCCTGACCCGCCGACGATAAAAACCTTTTTCATATGCTCTCCAAATAACACGTGATAAACGACGCTGCCGTGGCCGCATGCGTGACGACACCCGCTTGACGCGGCACACTCGGCGTTTCATACTGAGTGTAGCGCTTCGGCCGTCAGATCTCGACCGTGAGTGTTCTGCTGCGTTTTTTCATTCATCACGATCCCGGACATATGCCAAATGACACAACTCCACATCACTCAGCCGCAAGAGGTGCCCGCCGCTTTCGAAGCTGCCTGGAATGATCACGACATGGCCTCGTTCGGCGCACTCTTTCACGACGATGCCACATTTGTGAATCGGTTCGGCCATTATGTGCGTGGGGTTGAAGACATTGTCGGATTGCATGCCCCCATCCACGCGTCCATTTACAGTGACTCCAGGCTGCAGAATGATCTGATCGATGTCAATATCCTGAGTAACGACGCAGCGATTGTGCATTTCTGGAGTCGTCTCACGGCCGGAGAGGCCCACCCGGCAGGCCCCCACGCAGTCGATACGCTGATTCTCGCGGTTCTGACTAAGGATGGCGACGCATGGCAAATCAAGGCGCTGGAGAACGTTACGCTGACCAATCCCCGCACTGGGGAAAGTGTGTTGAGGGGGCAGGAAGACGATCCGGGTGCGGTTTCTTAATAACTGCAGTCTTGTCGTTAAATATCTCTACTGCTGTGCAATTTGTCAATGTACAATTAATAATGATTCTTATTCATTCGATATGATCATGTCCGTCTCTTTTTCAGATCAATGGCAATTTTCATCAACACTCACACCTATCTCTATCAGCGGCGGCCGGGTGCAAACGAGCGGAAATCAAGCTATTCAAGAAGAAAACGAGGCCGGTCTGAAACTGGTCCTGCTGCTGTCAGGCCAATTGGACTATTCAATGCATCGCAATCGGCATATCGCGGTAACCGGTCCTGCCATCCATCTGAGCGTGAGCAATAGGCCATTCTCGGTTACTCACCGATATAGCACAGCCACCCCTTTACAATACGTTGCCATACGGTTGCCCGTAGAGACGCTGAACCAGGGACTGCATATCGATTTTCCTGAATTGCCTGCCACGCCACATACAACCAGCGACGTTCCTTTTTTTCAGGACCGGCAAGCCAACAAAACAATGCAAGGCCTGGCCCGACAAGTATTGCTTTGCCCGCTCAAAGGGGGGCTGCGCCAGCTCTACCTGACCGGCAAAGCGCTGGAATTGACTACGATGGCCCTTGCCTCGGTACAGTCCCGTCAGCCGGGCGTCGACGATAAAGGCATCTGCAAACTGACATCCCGACAGCTGGAGGCCCTGCACCACGCTCGGCATCTGTTGCTTGCAACCCCATCCCAGACACCCAGTCTGGCTGCCCTGGCGCGAGAAGTGGGACTCAATGTCACCACGCTTACCCGGGGATTTCGCCAGTTGTTCGGCGATAGTGTGTACGGCTTTGTCCGTGAACAACGGCTTGACCTCGCGTATCGCATGCTGGCGACCGGCGAATGCACTGTCGCCCAGGCGGCTTGCGCCAGCGGCTACAGCGATTCGCATTTTTCAAAGATATTCCAGAAACGTTTCGGCCTTGCTCCCCACAAGCTGCAGCCATGAGACCGCCCCCCGGTCGCTGTTTTCACAACAACGCGCACAAATACCGGCAAGCGCTAGGGGCATACCCGCAAGCGCCAATACACAGCCTCTGCTCGGCCTAGAATAGATGAGATTAATTCTCAACTTGCTTCTTATACCAGGAGGTCATCATCGTGGCGGGCAGTCGTACCGTTTTCAAGCAATCACAAGCGGTCGAAGACCGGCATCCTTTCATTTCAAACAATAAAAGTACAAAACTGGTGTGGCCGTCGGTCGCGCTGATTGCCCTGCTGTGCGGCAGGCAAACCCTGGCACAAATGTCGTTCTCGCCGGCCATCAGCACCTTGCCTGACATCGTCGTGACGGCCGAAACACCACCCGTGCCCGCATTGATGAAAACTACACAATCCATCAAGGATACCCCCCAATCTGTCACGATCATCGACAGCGAACGCATGGTTCAGCAGAATCTGCAAACATTGCAGGATGTCCTGCAGCAAACGCCAGGCATCACGGTCCAGCCCTATCAGTTTCTGACTACGGGTTATTATGCTCGCGGGTTCAAAATTGATTCGTTCCAGCAGGACGGCGTCCCTATTCTGATGGGGCAAATGGCCAGCCCGCCGGAAGATATGGCGATGTATGAGCGAGTCGAAATCCTGCGCGGGGCAAATGGTCTGCTGCAAGGAACCGGCAATCCGGCTGCGACGGTCAATCTTGTACCCAAACGCGCGCCACGCAACACCCGGGCGCATGCGGCGTTAAGCGCAGGTAGCTGGAACCGCAATCGTGGTGAAGTGGACATCGGCAGCGCGCTGAACGACCGGAAGACGCTGCGCGGCAGGCTGGTCGCCAGCCATGAAGATCGTGGTTTTTTCTACGATGTCGCCCGGCAGAAATCGACCCATCTGTATGGCACCTTCGAAATTGACCTGGATCCCGCGAGCCTGTTGCGCGCAGGTGTGCAGCATCAGCGGATTCGCTCAATCACCAATATGGCAGGCGTGCCATTCTATCGAGACGGCAGCGACATCGACTTACCGGTGTCGACCTATCTGGACGTAGACTGGGACCGTTTCGACTGGGATAACACGCGCATATTCGCAGGACTGGAGCATACCTTTGCCAATGGCTGGACAGCCAAAGTCAACCTCAACCGTCTCTCGGGCGAGGCCCGGCTCAAATATGCTGGCGCCAATGGCGCGGTTGATCCACTGGCAGGTTCCCGAATGCGGCTTATGGGCGCAGCATACCGCTTTGACAATCGCCAGTTCAGCGCCGATGGCTACCTCAGCGGCGCCTTCAGCCTGTTTGGCCGCAGGCATGAAGCGCTGATCGGCGCCAATTTTCAGCGTACCCGCGCCGAACAGTTTTCCGCGGATTTTGTCATGCCAGTCAACGTATCCGTGGATCCGTGGAACTGGGATCCGCATAGCGTGCCGGAACCTGATACCGGTCCTTTCCGTTCGCGCGGACCGACCCGTGTCACCCAATCAGGTATTTACGCCATGAGCCGGTTCTCGCTCGCCGACCGGATTAAACTCATTGCCGGTGCGCGCGTGAGCCAATGGAAGCAAAACACCTCGACAAACACAGCCCGGCTGCGCAACGAACTCACGCCCTATGGCGGACTGGTCATCGATATCACTCCGCAATGGGCTGTGTACGCCAGCTACGCGCAAGTCTTCCAGCCCCAGATCCAAACAACCTGGCAGGGCAGCATGCTTGATCCGGTAAAAGGCACAAACCGGGAAATCGGCATCAAGGGTGAACTGCTTGACGGACGCTTGAACGCCAGCCTGGCACTGTTCAATATCCGCCAGCGCAACCGTGCGCAGACAGACCCGGCTCATCCATGCATCGGCGCGATTTGCTATTACATCGCCAGCGGCGAAGTGGAAAGCCGCGGTATTGAAGCAGAAATCAGCGGCCAACCGCTGACGGGATGGGAACTGGCCGCAAGCTATACCTACAACACCACCCGATACCTAAAAGACGCGCAAGCCCAGGGGCAGGCGTTCGCGCGCTTCACGCCGAAACATATATTCCGTTTCTGGACAAATTACATCCTGCCCTGGAATTCGGGCCGCGCAAGCGCCAGTCTGGGCATCCAGGCGCAAAGCCGCTACAGCGTGTCATCGGGTGGCGCAACCTTGCGACAAGGCGGTTATGCACTCGCCCATATGCGCATCGGCTACCGTATCAGCAGCCGCCTCACCGCCGCTTTGCACGTCAACAATCTTTTCAATCGACGCTACTACCAGAGCCTCTCCGGACCCTATTGGAATAACCGGTACGGCGAGCCGCGCAATGTCGCGCTGACGCTGCGCGCAGAGTATTGAATCACTTGAAAGCACGAAACCGAATCTCTTGAAATTCCCAAACGCCATGAATATCTCCAGCTTTTCCCCCTCTGATTCCAATCACAGCGATGAGCCTGTCCGCCTTCTGCTCTCCGAAACACTGATCGCGCTCAATCCGGGCGCCGCAATCGCATGCGTTCCGCCTCACGAACGATCTCGCGTCAAGGCCGAATGGATCGTGGGCATCAAGGCCTTTTCCGACCAGGCTAGTGTGCACGGCAACCATTGGGAACGACACCCGCATGGCGACGAAGTGCTGACAGTTCTGGAAGGCGAACTGCGCATTGTGCCCGGTATCGGTGCGGCTGGCGCGGACAAAGCAGATCCGAACCCCTATGCCATCGACGCCCACCCGGACAAATCATGGCGCCTGGCTTCTGGCGAATCGGCAATCGTTCCTCAAGGTTGCTGGCACCGTCTTGAAGTCCTGCAGCCTGGCCGTCTCATGTTTATTACCCCTGCGACAGACAGTGAACACCAGCTCCGCCGACACAACACCATACTTAGTGAGAACGCCTGACATGTGTGCCACTCCATCCGCCACTTCCGTATCCAACCGCATTCCGGAACTCAAATGGCCGTTGATCGCCTGCCTTTATCTGACCCAGGGCATCCCTTTCGGCCTTGCCATGGAAGCTCTGCCCTCTCTGCTGAGGCACCAGGGCGCCGATCTGGCGGCCCTCTCCTGGCTTCCGCTGGTCAGCCTGCCCTGGGTCGTCAAATTCTGCTGGGCTCCGGTGGTGGACAACCACTGGTGTCAACGTTTGGGGCGCCGAAGAAGCTGGATACTGACCATGCAATCGATCATCGCACTGATTCTGGTTGTCACCATGATGTTGAACTTGCAGCAAGGTTCCTTGGGCTGGCTCATTGCACTTTCTGCCCTGGCGTCGCTGGCAAGCGCGACGCAGGATATCGCAACTGACGCACTGGTAGCAGAACAGTTTCAACCCAATCATCTATCCAGTGCAAATGCAATTCAGGTTGCCGGTGCCATGATCGGATTTTTCTATGGCGGATCGCTGTTTTTGGTGGCCTACACCCAGTTTGGCGAAACAGCGGCATTATGTCTGGTGTTGCTGCCTGTGATCGTCAGTCTAGGGCTGATGGCGTACTGGCGTGAACCTGAACCGTTTCCGGAGCCCCGTCCGAAAAAGCAACAAGCCAGCCTGCTGCAATTCCTTATCTCGGGCAAACACGCCTGGGCGCTAATGGCAGCAGCCTTTCTTTCGGCCGCGACAGTGGTAGGCGGCCATGGTCTATCCAGGCTGATGCTGGTCGATGCCGGCTGGCAACTGGATCAGATCGGACTGGTAGGTATGATCGGCGGGGCAATCACGATTACACTGGGTTGCGGTGCAGGGGCATGGCTGGTTGCACGGCTGGGTCCTTGGCGAGCCTTTTTTCTGGGCATCGTGTGCTCAGGGCTGGCTACCTCGGTCTGGGCGTATCTGGCACTGGGCCGGTCTCCCGTTTCGTTGACTGCAGTGTGGCCTGCCACCACGCTCGCCAGTTTCGGCGCAGGTTGCACCTCGGTCGCGGTCATGACCGCGGCAATGCACTATACACATGCCCGGCACCAGGCAGGAACAGATATGACGATCGTGCAAAGCTCGCGCGACCTCGGAGAAATGGCCGCCTCGTCATCACTGATCGCGTTGTCAGCAGCGCTGGGATACGCTGGCGGATTCGCCATTGGGATTGTGCTGACGATACTTACACTTGCCATGATACCGATATTGTTGCGGTCGAGAAGCAACTAAAGTATCTCGGCAGACAGCATACGGCGTCCCCAGCCCCGGACTATTATTGGACCCGCCAATATTGCCATAGCAATATTTCATTTGACTGACCGAACACTTCACCTTAAATTTCATTCAACTCGCTGGCGCTATTCATTGCGCACAAAGCCTTGAGGCAACTCTTTTGTCATGCGCCTGAGTTAGAACCAGATTCTCATTGTCCTGTTCCACCATTTTCATCATCCGGTTCTGTACATCGGCACCGCACTCATTGAGTACCGGTGCTGATGACGTTTTGCCTGCGCCCCGTCAGGATCCCGCCCGATATTCACGGGTTGAATATTCACATACAAGTTATCCATTAGACGCATAGTACACACCCTCCTACTATTTCCGCTAGCGGTCGCGCCATATCGAGATACCTCATCTTGAATCAGACGCGGCGAGTATAAAAAGGAGACTTAACATGTTGAAATCGTTTATATACGGCGCAGCGTTCGCTGTTGTCCTGGCTGGCGGTCATGCCAACGCAGCAGACTATCCCGACAAACCGGTGCACGTTATCGTGCCTTACGGTCCTGGGGGTGGTGTCGATACCTTTACCCGACCGATTGCCATTGCGCTGGGCGAGCAGACCGGGCAGTCATTTGTGGTTGAAAACAAGTCCGGTGGAGGGGGCACGATCGGGGTGCGCCAGGTTGCGCGCGCTTCTTCAGACGGCTATACATTGCTTTCAGGCGGCGTCCACCAGGCGATGGCCGAAGGTATCTATCCCAAACGCGGCTATACGCTCGATCAGGATTTCAAGCCACTGTCCTTTACAGCGGTCGTACCCAACGTACTCATCGTCAATCTCAACACGCCTTTCAAGACGGTTAAGGAGCTGATTGACTACGCGAAGCAGCATCCTTCAGAATTGAATTATTGTTCGTCCGGCGTCGGTACCGCTCAGCACCTGGTTGCCGAAGTGTTCATGGAGGCCACCTCAATCAAACTGACGCATATTCCCTATACGGGGACCGCTGCCGCGTTGACTGACCTGATGGGCGGACAATGCCAGGTGATGTTCGATGGCCTGGGCACTTCCGCGCAACTGATCAGAACCGGGAAAGTGCGGCCGCTGGCATTCACCACCAAAACACGGTCGCCTTATTTCCCCGATATCCCAACCACACATGAGGCAGGTGGTCCCGACATGGATGCGGGAATCTGGTATGCTATTTGGGCACCCGCGAAGACGCCTGCAGAAAGAATAAGCTATCTGCAGAGTCAGATTGCAACTGCAATGAAATCCGATATGGTGAAAAAAGCATTCGAAGCTCAGGGTGCCACCATCTCCGACAAGCCCGCGACTGAACTGCCATCTTTCGTATCAGCTGAAGTGAAACGATGGGCACAGATCGGCCAGCGCACGGGTGCTGCAAAAGAGTAACTGTATAAAACTGTAATGGCATTTATGACGACCCATACCCTGCCCGATACTATCCATAGCGAAACCGAATTTTCACGGCTGCTGGCCACGGCAACGCGTAAGGAAACCCCTTGCGGCCAGGGTAAGCTGGTGTGGCGCATATGGGGACAAGGCGGTATACCGGTTGTCCTGTTGCATGGTGGTTCGGGTAGTTGGGCACACTGGGTGCGTAATATCGGCCCGTTGATCAAGGCCGGCTATTCGGTATATGCGCCAGACTTGCCTGGCTTCGGGGAGTCTGATATCGCTCCGGACAATTTCGATGCCGATGGCCAGGCCGGCTGGGTCGCGCAGGGTATCGGCCAGTTGCTGGGACGCGCATCATACGATCTGGTGGGGTTTTCGTTTGGTTCGATGGTTGCCACGTTTATTGCCGTTCAGTCCCCTGCCCAGGTCAGCCGCCTTGTCGTGATCGGCGCACCCGCATTAACGGACGTTCCGGGTCCGCGCCCCCATCTGCGCAATTGGCGAGGTCTGGACAGCGCGACCGAAAGATACCAGGCGCACAAGCATAACCTTCGTTCACTCATGCTGGCTCGTGATGAATCCGTGCATGATGACATCATCGCACAATATGCCCGGGATGCAGAAAATGATCGTATTCCCCAGCGGCGGCTCTTCACGACCGATATTATGCGGCAAACATTGCCCGATGTGCGCTGCCCGGTATGGGGCATCTGGGGAGCAGAAGATGCCTTGTATCAAGGCTGCGAAGCGACGATCGTTCCGGCTTTGTCCGGAGCACCGCTGTTTCAGGGCTTGACGCGTATTCCATCTGCGGGGCACTGGGTTCAGTATGAAGCGGCCACGCTTTTCAATCGTCATCTGCTCGCTATCCTCGATACGAATCGTCAGTCAAGAGAATAGCTTTACGCGCAGACTTGATTACGCTGCCAGCGCGCGCGATTTGACCACTTCCTGAAGCTGAGTGCGCAACCACTGATGCGCTGCGCTATGTTCATAGCGACGATGCCAGTACACGCGCCATGTAAAGCTTTGCGTATGAAACGGCAGTTCGCGTATGACAACCCCCGCACCGGGAATCTGTTGTGCAGCCCGTTCCGACATCACGGCGACAAGATCAGTCTCCTGCAAAATCTGGGGCACCAGCAGCCAGTGCGTGACATTCAGCGCAATTTGCCGTTCCAACCCTTTCCCCGCCAGCACGCTGTCCACGAAACGGATATCGGTCGGACTCATTGACACTCGCAAGTGACGATAGGCCAGGAACCGGTTCAGCGTCAGCTTGCCCGTTGCCAAAGGGTGGTCCTTCCCAACAACGCAGGCCATGCGATCGGCAAAGAGCGTTTCGGAACGAATCGCACTGGTGTGCTGCAGTTCCATACTGACCGCCAGGTCCAAGCGGTCGGTTTCCAGCGCATCAATAGTTTGTTCCGGCGATAAGTGGACCGTATCAATGGACACCCCGGGTGCCTCGGTACGCAGGCGCGCCATGAGTCCGGGCAGAATGAGGATGCCCACCAGGTCTGACATGCGTACGCTGTACAAACGATCTGATGTGTCGGGATCGAATTGAATTTCACTTGTCATCAACCGGGTTGCCTGCAGCAGAATGGTCTGAATCTGTTCGGCCAGCTCCAGCGCACGTGGTGTCGGCTCCATGCCTTTTGCTGTCCGCACGAAAAGCTCGTCCTTGAAGACGACACGCAGCCGGGCCAGTGCATTGCTCATGGCCGGCTGGCTGATGGCGACCTTGTCTGCTGCGCGAGTGACATGTCTCTCAGACATCAACGCATTGAAAAAGACAAGCAGGTTCAGATCGACGGATCGCAAATTGATCGTGTTTTTCACTATAGATCCCAGGCAAATTGATAAGACTTATTTTAGGTCACATTTCATTAGATTTTGTGATGACGTTTTAATGCCCACAGCAAGAACCGGCAACCCGGCTTACATCGGCATGCATTATTTATTTTAATGATTACCGCATAATCATTATCCATTAGACGAATAATCTGGCCAACGATACATTACATGCAAGCGGATCATCGCTCAATGCCAAACAGGAGAATGTACATGGCTACAGCTGCAGAGTTGAAAAAGAAAATCAAGGTTGTCATGTTTGACCAATACGGAACCGTGGTTGACATGCAAAAGGGGCTTGTGGAAATTGCAACGCCTTTCCTCAAAGAGAAAGGCTGGGACGGCAACCCCAATTCATTTGTCACCTGGTGGCGGCGCACGCATTTCGAGAATTCAATGATTGATGCCCTGCTTCATAAAGAGCACACACCCTACCGCACGATCGGCGAGCGGGCAGTGGCCTACACCCTGGAGCGGGCCGGCGTGCAGCACACGGAAGACGAAGTGAAATACCTCGTGGGCTGCATTGAAAAACTGAAACCGTTTCCCGATGTGCCCGATGCCCTGGCCAAACTCCAGACGAAATACCGCATTGTCGTGCTCTCCAACGGTGACCGGGACATGCTGGAGACGGCAAAAAAATATCACGGCGTTCCTTTCAACAATGTGATTTCTGTTGCAGAGGCAAGCTCTTTCAAGCCTCATGTGGACACCTATACGAAAGCCGCAGAAATTGAAGGCGTTCAGCTTGACGAAGTGCTGTTTGTGGCAAACCATGCGTTCGATTGCCTTGGCGCCAAGGCCGCCGGCATGCACAGTGCGTTTATTGATCGCCGCAAGCGTCCCTTTGGCGGTACACCGCATCAGCCCGATCTGTGGGTTGACGATATGAAATCGCTGGCCGATTTGATGGTGGATTGATGATGCGACCGCTGAACGGGACTCTTGTGCTTGACCTGACGCGCGTCGTGTCTGGCCCATTTTGCACCATGCTCCTTGGCGACCTGGGGGCCGACATTATTAAAATTGAAGAACCTGTAAACGGGGATGACAGCCGCGCATTCGGTCCACCGTTCAGCGGTGGCCAAAGCGCCTATTTTCTCTCAGTGAATCGCAATAAGCGCAGTTGTGCCGTCAACCTGAAAAGCCCGGAAGGCGTGCAGTTGATCCGTCGGCTCGCGCAAAAGGCCGATGTCATCATTGATAATTTCCGTCCCGGCACGATGGACAGGCTGGGCTTGTCCTATGAACAATTGCGCGCGGATAACAGCAGACTCATCAGCTGCTCGGTTACGGGCTTCGGTCGCACAGGCATCGACGCCGATCGGCCCGGATACGACCTCATTATCCAGGGAGAGTCGGGAATGATGGATATCACCGGCGATCCTAACGGCCTGCCCACCAAGGTGGGGACGTCGATCGCGGATCTGGTCACCGGTCAATATGCTTCCCAGGCGATTATGGCTGCGCTGCTTGAACGCAACAGTACCGGCATGGGTCATCATGTAGATATTTCAATGCTGGACTGCATGGCGTCGCTCTTGACGTTCAATGCGGGCATTTACTTTACGACCGGCGAAAGTCCCGGGCGCAAGGGAAACGCGCATCCAACGATAGCGCCTTATCAGACCTTCGAGGCCGCCGACGGATGGCTGAATATCGGCGTGGCGAACGATAAATTCTGGCTGTTGTTTTGCGATGTGATTGAGCGTCCCGATCTCGCCTCAGAGCCTCGTTATGCAAAGGCCATTGACAGGGTCAGGCTCAGAGAAGAATTGATTCCGATTGTTTCCCGTGAAATCGCGCGACAGCCAAGACAGCACTGGATCAAGCGCCTGCGCGAGGCGGGGGTTCCTTATGGGGATATCCGTTCCGTCAAAGAGGTCTGCGAAGCAGAGCAATTGACTACGCGAAACATGGTTATCGACATGCCGCATCCTACCGCAGGCACTGTCAAAAATCTGCTGAGCCCATTTCGATTTGATGTAGAGGACGAACATGAGCACTCACCTCCACCACTGCTTGGTCAGCACACCTTTGACATCCTGAAGTATCATTTGGGGTTGCCGGATGCCGACATCACAGCACTGAATAATTCAGGTGTCATCAAAACAATGGCACCCGCCCCACAGGAGAAGGTAAATCATGGATAGACCCGTCGCCATGCAGGCGTTCAACAATGCAATCGAGACAGAGAAACCGGATTTTGAAACCTTCTTTCTTGCGCGCTTCCTGGATTTGCGGTTCGCCTATCCGGAAAATACATGCGTGGTCACGTTTGAACTCAAGGATTTCATGTTCAACCCCCAGGGTTCGCTGCACGGCGGCATTATTGCAACCGCATTGGACATTTCAATGGGCCATTTGCTCAAACATGTGCAGGGACCTGGTACGACACTTGAAATGAAGACCCAGTACGTCAAGGCGGCACGCCAGGGTACAGTGACCTGCAAGGGTGAGTTCACCCGTCGCGGGCGCACTGTTTCCTTTCTGAAGTCGACTATGGTAGACGATCAGGATCAGGTGATTGCGTTTGCCACGGCGACCTGGATGCAATTGAAATCGGCGTCCTGACGTTTAAGTCAGCCATCGCAATACGCGATGGCGCCATCGTAAATGACTGATTTGTATTGATTAATCCCCTTATTACAATCGTTATATCGTCAATGATTGTAAAAGGTGAAAAATGAGAAACTATCGGATCGGCCAGATTGTCCCCAGCTCCAACACGACCATGGAAACGGAAATTCCGGCCATGCTCAATGCGCGTCGTGACCTGTTCCCCCAGGAGACGTTTACATTTCATTCGGCGCGCATGCGCATGATGAGCGTGACGCCCGAAGAACTGACAGCAATGGATCAGGCCAGTGATCGCTGCGCCATCGAATTGAGCGATGCCCGCATGGACGTCATGGCTTATGCCTGCCTGGTCGCCATCATGGCGCAGGGTAACGGCTACCACTGCCAGTCCCAGGCGCGGCTGCAGAAGGCGGTCCAGGAAAATGGCACCCAGATTCCGATTCTGAGTTCAGCGGGTGCCCTGGTCGACAGCCTGAAGGAAAAGAACCTGGGCACGGTATCCATTCTCGCTCCCTACATGAAACCCCTGACACAGCGCGTGATAGAATACATCGAAGCCGAAGGGGTGAAGGTCCATGACTCCATCAGCCTGGAAGTGTCTGACAACCTGAAAGTCGGGCGCCTGGATCCGGCCAATCTGCTGGAACATGTCGCGCGTCTGGATACCCAGGGCGTAGATGCCGTGATCCTGTCGGCCTGCGTGCAAATGCCCTCCCTGCCTGCGATCCAGAAAGCGGAAGACAAAATCGGCAAGCCGGTTCTGTCTGCTGCCGTCGCAACGGTATATCAGATGCTGAAAACCCTTAACCTGGAAACGCGCGTACCCGATGCGGGCTTTTTATTATCGGGCAAATAGCGCGTTTACCCCAAGACTGAACGCGCCGTGAAAATTGATCTGCTGACACTTAAATTATTCATACGGGTTGTCGATGAGGGAACGATTGCCCGTGCAGCAGAACAGGAAAACATCGCCGCCGCGGCTGTCAGCCGCCGGCTGTCCGAACTTGAAGACAAACTCGGCCTGGTCCTGTTGAACCGGAGCAATCGCGGCGTGACGCCCACCTCGGCCGGACTGGAGTTGCTGTACCGCGGGCGAGCGATCCTCAATAGCGTGCAGGCCGTAGAGCATCAGCTTGGGGCTTTTAACCAGGGCCAGCGTGGCAGCGTGACGCTGGCTGCCAATCCCACCGCGCTCACCCAGTTTCTGGCGCCGCCGCTGGCCGCCTTCACAAAAAAATATCCCCATATACAACTACATCTGGCAGAACAAAACAGCCTGAGCATTACGCGCGACCTGGCCGCAGGCAAGCTGGATATCGGGATTTTCACCGAAATTCCCTACACTGAAGAGATCGAAGTCATCCCCTTCCGGACAGATACGCTGGTCGTCCTGGTTCATGCCACGCATCCTTTGGCAAGCTGCGACAAAGCAACCTTCAAGCAGACCCTGGCATACAGCCACATCACGCTGAAGGCAGGCACCCAGCTCAATTACCAGCTCATCAACGCAGCACGCGAGGAATCGGCCAATGTCAGGATCGATATCGAAACGTCCGGCTACGACGCCATGTGCCTGCTGATCAATGCCAATATGGGCATCGGCATTCTGCCCGAGCGCAGCGTGGATCTTTACCGTGTGCCCGACACCGTGCGGATTCCTCTGAATGAAGCATGGGCAAAACGCAATATTCTGCTGGGTGCCCGACGCATCGGGGAGCTGTCTCCAAGTGCAAAACAGACGTTTGCTTTCCTTTCAGAAAAAAATGACAGTATACTGTAGTTATTGCTCGTGCGTGGCGCATCATTTCCCGATAAAATGGCATCGTGCACCAGTAAAGTTCATGGAGTAACCGGCCCATAAGGCTGCGTGCTCCCGTGCTTCAAGCCACTTCAGCATAAGGTTTACTGCATAATGAGAAAGAGAGACAGCAACGATTTGACCATGGCCGATCAATCCCCTGGAATCAAAAGCAAGTTTCACGACCAGGGGTTGTGGTCACGCCCTGGTTTTCTGGTCCGGCGGCTGAACCAGATTCACTACTCCATGTTCTACGAAGAATGCAAGAATGAAAATATCACACCAGTGCAACATGGCGTGCTCTCTGTATTGCTGAATGAACAATATCTGGACCAGTCCTCGATCGGCCTGAAGGTCGGCCTGGACCGGACCACCTCCGCAGATGTGATCAAGCGCCTGGCGGACAAAGGGCTGATCAGCCGCCGAGTCAACCCGGAAGACAGGCGCTCGCGCCAGTCCTTTATCACGGAAGAAGGCATCCGCGTTATGAAACAGTTGCGCAAGGGGATGATACGCGCCCAGGAACGTTTGCTGGAGCCGCTGAATAACCAGGAAAGAGAAATATTCGTGCAGTTGCTGAGCCGGCTGGTCGAGGAAAACAATCAATATGGCAGGGCTGCGCTAAAAGATATGTGAAAAACAGACCTGTGAAAAAACACCTGGCGGACCCCAGCCGCCGGATGGACCGGACAAGGCCCGCCTCTGCTTTTTCGGTCGCGTGTGCCGTGTTCAATCCTGTGCGCGACGACCTGCAATGACTTTGCTTTCGACCCAGGCAAGCACCCCATACAGGACGACCCCCATCAGCGCGAGAATAGACAGCGAAGCAAAGACGCGCACAGTATCAAAGCTGCCCTGTGCACTCATGATGATGTAGCCCAGGCCTTTTTGCGATGACACGAACTCGCCGACGATAGTACCCACCAGCGCAAGCGACAGCGCCACTTTCAGGCCTGCGACGATAGAAGGCAAGGCGGAGGGCAGTTTTACTTTCAGAAAGAAGCTCAACGGACTGCCCTTGAGTACGCGGCCCAGATCGATCAGATCCGGCGGAACAGATCTCAGCCCATGTACCGTATCAATAATCACAGCGAACACGGCAATCATAAAGGCAATGAGAATTTTAGGTTCAGAACCCGTACCCAGCCAGATGACAAAAAGCGGTGCCAGCGCGACCTTCGGGATGCTGTTGAATGCAATGATGAGCGGGTAAAAATAGCGCTCGAAAAAACGGGAACTGACCAGCGCAACCGCGATCAACACCCCGCCCACCACAGCGCAAACAAAGCCTGCCAGGGTGATCAGCAAGGTATACCAGGCCTGGGCAGCATACCAGCCCGCCTCGTTGAATAGTTCCATCAACACATCACTGGGCGCGGGCAAGATAATGGGAGGAACCAGGCCGGCGCGACAGACCAATTCCCACAGAAGAATCAAGACCACCAGCGAAGTCACGCCATGCATGAAATTTTTTGCAGAGCTCATCATCGCATTCATGATCAGTGTTCCATCCCTTCAAAAAGCCCTCGGATATGCGTCGCCAGCCGGCCAAATTCGGGGGATTCGCGCAGCTCCAGTGGACGGGGTCGTGGGAATCCAATCGGAATGGCTTCGACAATTCGACCCGGCCTGGGACAGAACACCAGCACCACATCGCCCAGAAAAATGGCTTCTGCAATACCGTGCGTCACGAACAGTGTAGTATTGCGGGTTTCCATCCAGATTCGCTGCATTTCGACATTCATCTGATCGCGCGTGAGCGCATCAAGCGCGCCAAAAGGTTCGTCCATCAGCAACAGACGCGGATCATCAACGAGCGCCCGGCATATGGATGCACGCTGACGCATGCCCCCGGACAGTTCATGCGGGTAGCTGTCCGCGAAACCGGACAGCCCGGTCAGTCTCAATAAGGCATCGACCCGATGCTGGTAGTTCTCCCTTGACTTGCCGGCAAATTCAATGGGCAGCAGAATATTATTGCGGATCGTACGCCACTCCAGCAGCGCGTCGCGCTGAAACACCATGCCGATATTGTCAGGCGGCCCGGCTACCGGGTCCTTTCCCACCCGCAGAGATCCGTCGGTAATACGCTCGAGGCCGGCCACACAACGCAGAAAAGTACTTTTACCGCAACCGCTTGGACCCAGAATGCTGACAAACTGTCCGGGCTGGATTGACACACTGACATCCTGCAGTGCCTGGGTCTGCCGCGTACCACCATATCGTTTGGAAATACTTTCCGCAACCACGCCCGCTGCGTTCATTTGACAATCTCCGGGGCAATGGTCTCTACAGGTCGTACCAGATCCTTGACGTAGTATTCTTCTGGATCCAGCCTGGAACCGATTGAACCCACTTTATGCAGTGTACTGACTGATTTCTCGAAATCTTCCGGGTTGACGGCACCGACAGCTTGCTCCTTCGACGTGGGAAAATAAGGCTTGAGCGCCTCGAGCTGCTCGGCCAGAATCGCTTTGTCCAGGCGCGCTTGCGGTCGCTGGGCGACGATGGCATCCACCGCCTCCGATTCATGGCCGTTGAGTATGTACTGCCAGCCATAAGCAACAATACTGGCGAACTTGGCGATCGCGTCTTTCTTTTCCTGCAGCTTCTGTTCGCTGGTGAACAGTCCGAAACTCACCATGTCCAGGCCATAGTCGGAAAACGGCAGCGCGCGCGAGTGGCGCTGCCGCGAGACACTTGGAAAGATAAACGGTATGGTCGAAATAACCGCATCGGCGCGCCCGACCGCGTACGTGGCCGCCTTGGCCGAGGCATCAACGCTGAGCAGGTCCAGATCGTTGCGTGTCAGCTTCCCTTCTTTCAGGAAAAAATCAATGAACGGCGCTTCCAGTGAGCCTGCCGTGTACAGCACCTTCTTTCCCTTAAGCTGTGCAGGCCCTTTGATATCCGAATCGGCAGGCACCAGGGCGCCAATATCGGTTCGGGTCATGAACGGAGCAATTGCCTTCAGGGGCATGCCCTTGTCGCGGCCGATCATCATTGCCGCAAGCGACGCGTGACCGACATCGAAATGATCGCCCGCCCCCAGCATCTGCACCGTACTGACCGAACCATTGCCATCTTCCATCCGCACATTCAGGCCAGCCGCCTTGAACCAGCCCTTTTGCATGGCCAGGTGAAAGGGGGCCTGAACAGCCCAGGGCGTCCAGTCCAGCCGCACGGACAGATCGGTTGCCGCCCACGCGATCGAAGGCAGCCCGACACCGAAAGACGCAATGACAATGCACCGCCGGACCTTATTGAACAACGCTTTCATCACTGCACACTCCTTTCGCTGGTTTGATACGGAATATGGCTTATTGCGATTGCGAACCTGTCCACCAGTCGCAGTTCGCCTTCAGCCCCTGGAGCCGAACAATCTTCTGACGCGATCCCAAAGCACGCTCAGCATCAGTTTGAACGGACTGATCTGTGATTGCGGAATCTGGCTGGCGTCGGCGTCCGGGTTCAACAAGCGAAATTCGACATTCCGGCCAAAGTCCGCAATCATGCGCTTAACGAAGTCCTGTACCAGTCCGGACCGGGAAAACTGCGCCAACGGACCCTGCAGCGAATAGGCGAGCGAGACGTTGACACGGGACTGGTTTTCTCCGGTGGCTTCAATCGCGTAAGTCACATCGCCCTTTGCTCGCGAATTGCTCAGAGAGTCGACGCCCTCTCCGCGCAACGTGGCAGTACGCTCGCTATCGTTGCGATCGAGCGTCGCGTTCCCACGAAAAGCCGCCGCCATGGGACCGAACTTGATGGCGATTTTGCCGGTAACCCGGTCTCCGTCCTGTTCTTCGATGACTGCGCCTGGCAGGCAACCGGCGACCGCTTTCAGATCGGTCATGAACGTCCAGACCTGGCCTGCAGGCAGCTTCACGTCAAAACCGCTTTCAACTGCCGTGCCTTTACCGTCTTTTGCCGCGGTGCGCGCCTTTCCGGCAGGGGCAAACTCGGTGGCAACCGGAACGGCTTCGTTCAAGGGTTTCTCCGCCGAAAACGGCGCAAAATCGGTGAAAACAGGAAACTCGCGCGGCGCATTCTGTCGCAGGGCGGCGCGCAACGCCTCGACTTCATCATCAGGCTGCGCCCTCAGTGTGTTTAGTACGGACATGACGGCGCCGGTGATCCCCTGGTAGCCGGTACAGCGGCAGATATTGCCGCTCAATTCAATGCGCACACGCTCTTCGTCTGCATCGGGCAGCCGCAGCACAATGTCGCGGCTGGTGGCCAGCATACCGGGCGTACAGAAACCGCATTGCAAGGCATGAAACTCATTAAATGCGCCACGCAGCATGCGCATGACGACGTCATCGTCATAGCCTTCTATCGTCGTGACCCTTTTACCTTCGCAAGCCACCGCGAACGTAATACATGAACGCACAGGCTTGTCATCCACCAAAACCGTACACGAGCCGCAGACACCGTGCTCGCAGCTCAGGTTGGTGCCAGTCTGGCGCAGACTGTCTCTCAGAAAATCGCCCAAATGGGTACGGGGTGTCACGTCAGAACGGACCGGCTTGCCGTTGACTTCCAGTGCGAGTTCACTCATGGGTCATTCCTTTTATTCCCAGCGCCTGACAAAGGCTGCGCTCGACGACCGTGCGAAACCACATGCGCTCGGCCGGGTCTTTGTTCTGCATATGCGGTGCAATCGCCTCATCGATGACGTGCGGCGTCAGGGCGCCGGCGCCTTGCCTGGCCACTTCGACAGAAAGATCGGGCAATACCTGCGGAGCGCCATCGAGCGCGCCAATCACGATGCGGGCAATACCTTTATTGCGATCGAAATAACAGGCGCAACTGGCTTCCGCAAACTCTCCGACCTTGCGTACAAACTTGTAATACCCCCAACGCGCATCGGGCGAGGCCTCGGGCACGCGAACCGATAAAATCATTTCGTCCGGCTGCAAATCCGTGGTGTAGGCCGCCTGCATGAAGCGCGCGGCCGGAACGCTGCGCTTGCCACGGCTTCCCTGAATTTCCAGGACGGCATCCAGCACATGAGTCACCAGGACCCAGTCAGCCGCCGGGTCTGCATGGGCCAGGCTGCCGCCGATCGTGCCCCGGTTGCGCACCGCGCGATAGGCGATCCGCCCTGCAACGTAATGCATCATATGACCGCGCAGCGCTTCGTGCACGCCGTCCTCGATTTCGGCATGCGTCACTGCGGCGCCAATACGGATACCATTGCTTTGTTTTTCCACCGTACGCAATGGCGCCGCAGCAGAAATATCGACCAGTTTTCCCGGACGCGCCAGGCGAAGATTCAGCATGGGACCCAGAGACTGGCTGCCGGCCAGAATCTTGGTGCCGAAATCATCGGCGCCAAGCTGCGCAAACGCCTCATCCAGCGAGCCGGCGCGTATGTAATCAAATTTGGCGGCCTTCATGCTGCAGCCTCCCGCAAGGGCGCCGCAACTGTTGGCTGGTCTATGTCAATCGCGGCAGAATGCTCGCCTGCCGCAGTGATTGCTTCCATAATTCGCTTCGGTGTCATGGGAGTGCGGGTGACAAGAACATGCCTGTCTTTCAGTGCATCGTTGACCGCCGACATCAGTACGGCAGGTGGCGCAATGGCGCCGCCCTCGCCCATGCCCTTGGCGCCGAATTCCGTATTCGGCGATGGCGTCTGCGTATGCTCGATACGAATATTGGGCACTTCAGGAGCGCCGGGCATGACGTAATCGGCCAATGTCGATGCCAGCGGCTGGCCTGCATCGTCATAGGGCGTTTCTTCGTACAGTGCGGTACCGATCCCCTGTGCTGTACCGCCTATTGTCTGACCTTCCACAATCAGCGGGTTCAGAATGGTGCCGCAGTCTTCTACGACGACATAATCCAGGACCTTGACGATTCCCGTATGTGGATCCAGCGCAATGACTGCGGCGCAGGATGCATAGGTAAAGCTGCCGGTATCGACCTTTGGCTTGTAACCCACCGTGATCTCCAGGCCGCCCGGGTCCACATCGGGCGGCAACTTCTGGGGATGGATATACCAGGCATCCGCGATATCGGCGACAGTCACATGCCGGTCGCCATGCCGCACCTGTCCATCGACCAGCTCGACGTCGTCGATCGAAACGCCCAGCATATGGCTGCCGATATGTAATAGCCGCGGCAATAGGGACTTGCACGCCCGGGATACCGCGCCGCCGGACATGACGGCAGAACGCGACGCGTAGGTGCCGGTTGAGAACGGTGTGCGACCGGTGTCGCCATGCGTCAGGTTGATTTTAGAGACATCGATTCCCAGAATTTCATTTGCAATCTGGGCGAAACTGGTTTCCATGCCTTGCCCATGCGAATGCACGCCGACACTCAGCTCCAGGCTGCCATCTGCGGAAATGCGCGCCATCGCCTGGTCAAACCCGGGAATGACTGCCGTTCCCCAGGCCGCGAACACAGACGTACCGTGCGCGGACTGTTCGGTATAGGTGGCCAGGCCAATTCCCAGCAGGGGCTCGCCGTTTTTACGAGTGCGCTGGCGCGCGCGTACCTCCTGTACATTAATCATCTCCAGGGCACGACGCAGGCCTGCCGGATAATCACCCCCATCGTAATGCTTGTTGGCAATATTCACATACGGCATATCTTCGGCCCGCACAAGGTTATCCAGACGCACCTCCCAGGGCTCCCTGCCTACCTCGCGCGCGATGGCGTCCATCAGCTGTTCGATCGCCAGACAGACGCCGGTGCGCGCAACACCCCGGTACGGCATAAATCCGGGCTTGTTCGTCGCCACTCCCGTGGTGGTGCAGCGATAACCCTCGATCCGGTAGGGACCGGGCAGATTGCCCAGCGCCTGCCCGACTTCCAGGCCCACGGTAAAGGGCCAGACCGAGTACGCGCCTGCATCGACTGTGATCTCGGCTTCCAGCGCCAGCAGCCGACCGGCGTCATCGATATGGCCGGTCAGCCTGTATTCATGCTCGCGCGTGTTGGCCCCCACGATCAGGTGCTCGCGCCGGTCTTCCATGTACCTGAACGGCTTTCGGTACGTTTTGGCCAGCCAGGCCACGCATAGCTCTTCGGGATGAAGCACGCATTTATAGCCAAATGCGCCACCGACATCGGGCGAGATCACGCGGATCCGCGATTGATCAAGTTGCAGAAACTCGGCAAATCCCGTGCGATGCATATGAGGTATCTGGCTGCCGCAATAAACAACCAATTGATCTGACTGATGATCCCAGTACGCCAGGACTGCCTTGCCTTCCATGGGCAACATGCATTGCCGCGACAGGCTGACGCTGTGCGTGACCTGGCGGGTCGCCTTTGCTGCAGCTTCCTCGAACTTCACATCGCTCTTTAACTGTACAAACAGATTGTTGTTCCAGCCATCATGTACGAAATGATCCTGCGCCTTGCGCGCATCGTGCATGTTTGCGTACACGGGCAACTCGTCATAGTCGACCTGCACCATTTCCGCATAGTCTTCCGCCTCGGCGCGGGTAGCGGCGAAGGCCATGGCCACCGCCTCGCCCACCAGCCTGACTTTGCCGCTGGCCAGAGGCGGCACCGTGGAATTCTGATAACCCGGCAGGGTCGACGGCGCAAAGATATCGGCGCAATCCATCGCTTCGCGCAAAATCACATTGTCGCGCGCCGCATCCTCGACATGAATGCGCCTGATGCTTCCATGCGCCACGGGACTGCGCAGGAACGCCACTTCCTGCAAGCCGGCCATCTGCATGTTACCGATGAAATTGCCTTTGCCCTGTAAATGGCGAACGTCTTCCTTGCGTCGAAGGCGTGCTCCCACGCCTTGTGGTTTGACGACTGCCTGAGTGTCTTTGCTATCGTTCATATCCTGCCTGCATCCTGTCCAGCAATGCGCTTACTGGTCTTTGCTCAATTCCCTGAACGTGAAATTATCCAGGGTGCTTTCAGCCACGCGGAACCAGGCCGCCTGGTCTTTCTGGTACGCCTTCCATTGCGGATAAATCTTCGCGAAATCGGCGTTCTTGGCAGACAGTTCCTGCCAGAGTTCCTGCGAGGCCTTATAGGCTGCATCCATGACGTCTTTGGGAAACAGGCTCAGCTTGGCGCCCTGGGCGATCAGTTCGCGCAGGGCTTTGGGGTTGAGCGCATCATAGTGAGTCAGACAGGCCATATACTGTTCATTGCTGGCGGTTTCGAATGCGATCTTGAACACGTCAGGCAGTTTTTCCCATGCCGATTTGTTGACCATGCAGGTCAAGGCGGCGCTGCCCTCAAACCAGCCAGGCGTATAGTAATACGGTGCGACCTTGTTCAGGCCAAGTTTTTCGTCATCATAGGGTCCGATCCATTCTGCTGCGTCAATCGTGCCCTTCTCCAGCGACGCATAAATATCGCCAGGAGCGATCTGTTGCGCAATGGCGCCGAGCTTCAGCAATACCATGCCGCCGATGCCGCCGATACGCATCTTCAGGCCCTTCAGATCGGCCAGTGACTTGATTTCCTTGCGAAACCACCCACCCATTTGTACACCGACATTGCCACAGGCGAAATTGACGATATTGGATTTGGCATACATTTCACGCAGCAGGTCCATACCGCCGCCATAATGAAGCCACGAATAATGCTGGCGCGCATTCATGCCGAACGACAGCCCGGTGTCGAACGCGAGTGCCGGATTTTTCCCGATGAAAGCCGTACTCAGTACGTGATTGCATTGAACCGTTCCGTTGGATACGGCATCCATGTTCTGGGAATACGGCACGATTTCCCCGGCCTGGAATACATCGATCTGGAATTTTCCTTCGGTCAATTGGCCGATGCGTTTGCACATATTCTCGGCCGAACCGTAGATTGCATCCAGGTTTTTGGGCCAGCCGGCCGACATGCGCCATTTTACTTTTTCTGTCGTCTGGGCAACGGCCGGCGCCGCAGCCACGGATGCCAGACCAACGCCGGCGGATTTGATCAGGAAACTGCGTCTTTTCATTTTCTTTCCCTTAGAACGAGATGACAACCAGTGGATGATTCGGGTGCTGAGCATGCCGCAATATTTATGCAAGTATGCTGATTATTTTTTTGCGAATCAAGCAGGGTAAATACTGATAACCGGAAATCACGGTTGTAATTGCCTGATTTTTATGTGTCTTTTTTGCAAAAATATCGGACAGGGCTGTCAGTCAACCGAACGACGGCTGGATTTCATCTGAAATCAGTGTGATCCGGAAAAATATTGTAGTATGATTTAGAACAGTATACTGAATAATATTTTGAAGCCCTTGTCTGCCGGGTGTAAGTGCGGACAACCGGCAGGTTTGATGATTTTCGAGAGGAACAAAAATGGCTTGGGTAACAATCGATAACGCCAGCGAACTGGACAACGAGGAATCGCTGGGTTTTGAAATAAACGGACATAAACTTGCGCTGCACAGGCTGGACGATCAATTCTATGTCAGCGACAACATCTGCACCCATCAGTATGCCTTGCTGTCCGAAGGCTTTCTGGAAGACGGCTGTATTGAATGCCCTTTGCACCAGGCCCAGTTCTGTTTGAAGACCGGCAAGGCCATGAGCGCACCGGCGACGGTCGGCATCAAAGTCTATGCCGTCAGGGAAGAAGCGGGAGACGTACAGGTATCGTTTCCCTGAAATCTGTCGTGCATGAGTACGATCAAGAAGGATCATTGAGGGCCAGCCCCGGAGGTGAACAGTGTCACAAGAGAATCATGACCAGACCATACTGATTGTCGGTAACGGACAGGCCGCAGCCACGGCAGTACAGACCCTGCGCAGCCACGGGTTTGCCGGATGCATCCGCGTCGTGGGTAGCGAGGCTCACCTGGCCTACGAGCGTCCGCCGCTTTCCAAAACCATGCTGTCGGACCCCGATGCCGGCGTGTCTGGCCTGCACATCCATCCTGCGGATTTCTATCAAGATGCCATGATCGACCTGATGCTGCAGAAAACAGTCACGCGGATCGATGGCGAACGCAATATGGCGCTGCTGGAGGACGGCCAACAACTGTCCTATGACTACTGTCTGCTTGCCACCGGCGGCCAGGCGCGACAGTTGCCCGATTACCCTTATGGCGACCCGCATATTCATTACCTGCGCACAGCCGACGATGCGTTGAAACTCAAACATTCCCTGAATGCGTCGTCCCGGGTGGTCATCATCGGTGGCGGGTTTCTGGGCATGGAACTTGCTTCGACAACTCAGATGCTCGGTGCGAATGTGGATGTGATTGAAGCAGCCGATTCACTACTGGCCCGCAACGCTCCTGGCCTGTTTTCGGAATGGCTGGCCCAACGTGCCCGCCGTGCGGGCGTGACGCTCCATTTGGGGGCAAAGGTACTTGCAGCGAAGTTGCAAAAGACAGGACAGGCAGATGCCCCGGTGACTTTAAGCCTGGACAACGGTCGCCGGCTCGAAGCGGACCATCTGATTGTGGCCATCGGACTGGTGCCGAACACCGAAGTCGCCTTGCGCTCCGGTCTGGCGGTCTGCGCGCACACAGGAGGCATCAAGATCGATCACCACGGACGCACCAGTATGCCGAATGTGTTTGCAGCCGGAGATTGCGCCACACGAATCAACGCCGAAACAGGGGAGTTCATGCGCATCGAGTCATGGCAGAACGCCAACGAACAGGCCAGGGTTGCTGTCCAGGCCATGCTGGGACAGACGCCCGCTGCAGCCTCGTTTCCGTGGTTCTGGACCGACCAGTTCGACTGCAATATCCAGATGCTGGGCGCCACCACGGCCGGCTTGCAGTTTGTGCAGCGAGGAGAAATGGACGCCGGCGCAGCGGTCCCGAAGTTTCTGTTGCTTGGCATCAAAGACCGCATTCCCCGCTATGCGCTTGCTGTGAACGCCGGCGCCGACTTGCGGGCGCTGCGCCCCTTGCTGGAAAAGGGCATTCCGATCGACCCCCAGGCATTCGGCGACGTCGATCTGCCTGTTAAGCAATTCGCAAAAAAAACGACCGCTGCCGCTATCTGATCGGCAGATCATCGGATCATTCAGGAGAAAAGTTATGTTTCAGTCTCAAACCGTCATTGGCCAAACGCTGGGCGCCAAGAACACCCCTGTCGAAGACTGCGTGTGGCCCGAAGACGCCCTTCACGCCATTCCGGACTGGGTGTATACCAGCCAGTCTGTGTATGACCTCGAAATGGAGCGCATCTTCCATGGCAAGACCTGGAATTTTGTCGCCCTCGAAGCCGAAATTCCCAAATCGGGCGACTACAAGCGCTCCTATGTCGGTGCAACCCCCGTCGTCGTCTCGCGAGCCGAGGATGGTTCCATCAATGTATTTGAAAATCGCTGCGCCCATCGCGGGGCAGAATTCTGTCGAAAAAATCAGGGCAATACGAATGAATTCGTGTGCCCGTATCACCAATGGTCCTACAGCCTGAAGGGCGACTTGCAAGGGATTCCGTTCAAACGGGGCGTCAACAAGGAAGGCGGCATGCCGCGTGACTTCAAAAATGCAGATCACGGCCTGAAAAGACTGAACGTGACCACGCATCACGGCGTGATTTTTGCGTCCTACTCGGACGAGGTCGAACCGATAGAAGAGTATCTGACGCCGGAAATCCTGGAGGATTTCAATGTCATTTTCCCCGGCAAGCCCCTGCGCGTCGTCGGCTACTATCGCAACGAACTGCCGTGCAACTGGAAGATGTATCACGAGAATCTGAAAGATCCCTACCACGCGACCCTGTTGCATTCCTTCCTGGTGGTATTTGGCCTGCTTGTCGCCGGTAACAAATCCCAGATGCTCGTCGATTCCGTGCACGGACGCCACGGATACATGGCCTCGGCCAAATCCGAAGACAAATATGCCAGCGTGAGCGAAGAGAATAAAAAAGAAATGCGCTCTTACGTCGACACATTACGCCTGAAAGACGAACGCTTTCTGAACTACATAAAGGAATTCGATTCGCCGTGGTCCGTCACGATGCAGACCATCTGGCCCAATCTCATTGTGCAGCGGGAAATGAACACGCTGGGTGTGCGCCAGATTATTCCTAACGGTCCGAACAGCCTGATCATGCAATGGACCATGTTCGGCTACGAAGACGATTCAGAAGAAACGCTGCGTCACCGGCTTCGCCAGGGAAATCTGATGGGCCCTGCCGGGTTCCTCGGCCTGGAAGACAACGAGGCCATGAAGTTCGTACAGGAAGGTGTGCGTCGCTCAACCACTGACACCAGCATTATCAAACTGGATGCCAACAAGACAGGGACATCGAACACATTGATATCTGAAGCGGCCATCCGCTCCATGTACGAGTATTACCGCAAGGTCATGGATATTTAAGAAGGCAATCACAAATGAAAAATACGTTCACGTACCAGCCACAAAATATTTCAAGGGAACGAGCGCTGGCATTGAGACCGGAGATTGAAAATTTTCATGCAGAATATTGCGCCGTGCTGGATCAGAATCAGGTTGAACAATGGCCTGACTTTTTCACGGAAGACGGCCTGTATCGCGCCACGTCCCGGGAAAATGCCGAACTGGGGCTGCCTGTCGGCCTGATCTACGCCGAGGGACGCGACATGATGCATGACCGCGCCGTCGCGACGTCACGCACGCAAATGTATGCGCCACGCTTTACCCTGCACGTGGTGTCGAACATTCGGATCCTGCAGGAATCCGAGGCAGGCGACATCGAGGCACAGGCCAATTTCCTGCTGATGCAAACGCTGGTCGAGGGGCCGTCCACGATTCACCTGGCAGGCACTTATCATGATACGTTCGTGTGGGTCGGCGATCAACTCAGGCTCAAAGAGCGCCACGCGATCTTCGATACCGAAATTCTGGCCAATAGCCTTGTGTATCCGATTTAATCGCAACGCCCTCCTCGGTCCGTAAAGCAGCAAAAAAGGGCGCGGTCTTCCGTGCCCTTCTGATTGCAGATCCTGGCAGATTCGCCTATGCCACGGCGATGTATCCTTCAGGCCTTGGCCGTCATTCTTTTGATACCCAACGCAGCCAGGGCCTCATCCCGCTTCATAACCACCGCGTATTTCTGCCTCATATCAAACAGGTTCGCCTGATGCGGCCCTTCTGCGCGGTCGCCCACACAGTCTTCGATCACCAGCGGCGCAAAACCCATTTGACTGGCGTCCACCACGCTGGCCCGTATACACCCGCTGGTAACGGCGCCCGCGAACGCCAGCGTATGCACGCCACGATGCGTCAGCCACGCAGCCAGCGAAGTCCCGAAAAAAGCCGATGCTACATTTTTTCGCACAACCAGCTCGCCCCTGCGCGGCGTCAGCTCAGGCACGATCTGACTGCGCGACGCCTGTTCGGTCAGCGTCAGCATGGCAGGAATCTTGGCGCTGAACACATTGTGATCGGAACCGTCATCGGCATACACAATGCGCGTATGCGCAATGGGCCAGCCAGCCTGTCTGGCCGCCTCCAGCAACGGGACAGTATTGTCGATTGCCTGGCGGATATTGCCGCCACCAAATATGTCAGGATCGGCAAAACCGTTAACCAAATCCACAATCAACAATCCGATGGGCGGTTTCAATTCAAGATCGGCGCCGAACCCCTGGGCTGCGTACACGTGTGATTCGCTATTGTGTTCCATGTCTCTCTTCCTGAAGCTTTCCTTTTATGACGACCGCTTTTTCATCCAGTCGCACCGTACAATTGCGCAACGGAATATCGATATGACATGCCGTGGTGCGAGACCCGCCCGCTTCATTATTGGGACCGAGCGAAAACAGAAAGTTGCCGGCGAAGGCGCGCGCATCCATGCCTATGGTTTGTTCCCTGTCGTACAGTTCGAGCGTTGACCAATACGCGCGCTTCTGCAGTCCCCATCCGATATGCGAAATCGCATAGCCTTCCGGATCGTTGAAGGTTTCCATATATTCGGACAGACGCTCGGCGTCAATTCCGCCTTCGATCTTTACTGCATACCCGTTTTTCACCGTTAGGGTGATGGGCGAGCCTACATACGATTTCTGGGGCAACAGGATATCTCCCGTGTCGATCACAATAGTGCCGTTGGCTCCCTGCTCGTTGGGCCATGTCAGTGAAAAGCCGCTGGGCCAGTGATCCCAGCGCCCAGGTTCGTCAACAAAGCCATACTCGCTGATGGCCGGAAATTCGCCCAGCGGACAACGCAAATCCGTACCTGCGTCCGAGACGACGGTCATTTCCTTTGCATTCGTGATAAGTGCCGAAGCCGCCAGTACCCGTTCGCGATCTTCGGCAGTCGGCAGGCAACGCACCAGTATTTCCGGCGGTTCCACCGCCAGCAGAATCTTGGTGCCGCTTTCCAGGATATCGATCTGTTCCGGTGAAAAAAGCAGCGTCATCAGATCCAGCACCAGATCGCTGGCCTTCAGCGCGGCAATGGCAGCGGGATTGCCTGTAAGCGGTGTGGTGCCAAGGTAAGCCAGCGGATCCCGGCTTAATGATTTCTCTGCGTTTACGGGCGGCAAATCCAGCCGGTTAACCACCGCCCCCATGGACTGCACCGCAATCAACGCACATGCCAGAGTCTGGGGATGCGTAATGGCGCTGGTTAAAATGGTAACGGTTTGTCCCCGTTCCAGCCTGGACAGGGTCAGAACGTGCTGCCAGGCGGCAATCAGTTGATAATCGCTAACGGCCATGAACAGTCTCCTTGTAAATATAGGACGCAACATTAAAAAAAACGCAGCATGCACTTGTTGTCACGGGTGCGTGCACCGCTGTCGGTATTACCGCGCCTGGCGCGAATCCGTCAGGCGCTCTCCCAGGAAATCGCCGAATGCCTGATAGAACCCCTCTTCGTTGTCCCAGGGAATCATATGGCCGGCATCACCCACCCGGGCATGCGTCAGCCCATCGATCAGACCTTCGATTTCGCTCACGTCTGCGGGCAACACGACATCGCCGCGTTCCGCCGTCATCAGCAATACGGGAATCTGAATGTTCGGGAAATCGGCAAAGACATCATCAGTATGAAACCCCTCGAAACTTTCGATAACGGCGCGCTCATCACACGTGTGAAGCCACTCGGCACGCAGCTGCAATTGTTCGTCGGTCCAGGTGGGACAGAATGCCTTCATCTCCTGCGCGCTGCAACCCTTGCGCGCCAGCGCCATTGAGTCTACATACCACGGCAGTTTGGACGGATAAGCCCGGCGGCCGGGGCCGGACACAGGCGGATCAACCATGACCAGCCTGGCCAGACCGGCCGGCCGGGTAGCAGCGGCTCTGGCACCAATGCGCGCGCCCATGGAATGTCCCACGATGATGTATTCCTGCAGTTTGAGTGCACGGGCAAACTCGATCACATCCCTGGCCTGGGCATCCAGACTGTAATCCATGCAAGCAGATGCATCGCTCAGGCCGCGGCCTCGCACATCAAGCACATAGGTATCATAGTGCTGACCAAACCGCTCTCCCACAAAGGCCCAGGTAGTGGCAGGGCTGGTGATACCCGGTACGATCACAATCGCCGGACGCGTTTTGCGTGCCCCCTCTACGCCGCCAAATCGCAAGTAGTGCTGACGGATGCCATTTGCGTGAACATTCGCCCCGTACATAAAAGTGTTCATTATCTTCTCCTGTTGAATCAAAGCCGGAACAGTTTTTTTGCATTGTCGTAGCACACCAGTTGCTTTGTTTTTTCATCCAGTGGCGCGGTATCGATAAACTGAGCGGCCAATTCGATCGATTCGTAGGGATAGTCGACCGAGAACATCACCGCTTCGGCACCCATTTCCGCAATCGCACCCTGCAAAGTTGCGTGCGAGCAGACACCCGACGTGGTAATGACGATATTGTTGCCGATATATTCCGATGGTTGACGCTTGAGTGTCACGCCATGCGGGTACACGGCAAAACGGCTGTCAAAACGCCAGCGCTGGAACGGAAGCCCTTCTCCCATATGACCCAGGATGACTTTCACGCCAGGATGACGATCGAACACACCACCAAAGAGCAAGCGCAACGCATGTGTGCCTGCTTCAACGCCCCATCCCCAGGTTGCGCCCACCAGCTCCGGGTGCCCGCTATATGCATGCGGTACATCAAAGGCGTCAAATGGATGCAGATAGAACGGCACACCGAGCTTTTCCAGCTCAGCCCAGAACGGGTCATATTCGGGCAGATCGTAGTACACGCCCTGAGTGTGACCATTGACCAGCGCTCCCTTGAAACCCAGATCATTCACCGTGCGCCGCAGTTCGTCTATCGCCGCCCGGGGATCCTGCATGGGCAGCGTTGCGAATCCACCGAAGCGCTCGCGATTGCGCTCGATCTGCGCTGCCAGAAAATCGTTATTTTCCCGGCTGCGGCGCACCGCCGTCGCGCTGTCCGGTTCATTCTGCACGCCCGGTCCGGTCTGGGACAAAATCACGTATTCAATACCATATTTGTCCATCAGTTTGATGCGCGTGTCGTCGAAGTCCGCAAGACGGGCATTCAGCTCGCTACTGCCCTGTGTACTAATGTGTTTCACGAATGCCTTGGAATAGTCGTCGAAGCCAACGGCACTGAAATGCTCTTCGAAAGCGATCTTGCGCATCACTGTCATGGGTGAACCTTGTCCTTTTGAATGTTGTATCCTGATTTTTATAACAGTATACTGATTAATATTCCGGACGACAACGACGAATGCCGCGATGACGTCGTTGCCGTTTATTATTCCGCTACGCTATTTGAAGAGCGGCGCGGCATCTTTTTCCTTTTCGGTGCCGGGCGCCTGCTCGGGGGCGGGGCTACCGAAATCGGCTGCCCCGCCACTGCCATAAGGATCGGTGCTATAGCCGCCGGAGTCGTACGATGTACCCATATCAAATTTGACCGTGGCGGGATCCACGCCGGTACCGGCACCCTTATAGTGCATGACCATGCCGGGCCAGGCCATGACCGCTACCACCATCAGCAGCTGAATGACGATAAACGGGATGGAGCCACGATAGATATCTCCTGTACTGACCCTTTTGATCAATTTTCCGGTAACACGATCCACATAATCTTCCTTGGGCGCAACAGAACGCAGATAAAACAGTGCAAATCCGAAAGGAGGATGCATGAAGGAAGTCTGCATATTGACCGCCAGCAACACGCCGAACCAGATCAGGTCAATCCCCATCTTGTCGGCCACCGGCCCAAGTAGCGGCACGATAATAAACGCCAGTTCAAAGAAATCCAGGAAGAATGCAAGGAAAAAAGTTGCAATACTGACGACAATCAGAAATCCTATTTCGCCACCTGGCAGACTTGCAAACAGTCCCTCAACCCAATGCTGACCACCAAATCCGGTAAATGTAAGTGTAAAGATTGTGGAACCGACCAGAATAAACACGACAAAACTGGTGAGCTTGGTAGTCGTATCCATGGCCTGCTTGAGCAAAGCCCAGCTCAGGCGACGTCGGATCAGTGCCATGACAATCGCGCCTACCGCTCCCATGGCGCCGCCTTCAGTCGGCGTCGCCACCCCGATGAAGATTGTACCCAGCACCAGAAAGATCAGTAACAGGGGAGGAATCATGACGAAAACCACGCGCTCGGCGATCTGCGACAGCATCCTGAGCCCCAGTGCCTTGTTCAGTGCAGCGATGACAAACGCAATGATGCCCCACAACAGCAAGTTCAGGACAACGACTTCGTCCAGCGCCGTTTTTTCTGTCAGCAGGATTTTATCCAGCAACCAGGCGCCCGCCGCAGCGACAATCGTGAGCACCAGCAGCGAGACCAGCCCACTTTTCCCATTGGGTTCACGATAAATCCGTGCTTCCTCGGGCAGCGCCGGTGCACTCGACGGCTTGACGATGGAACAGATCACGACATAAAGAATGTACGCGCCTGCCAGGATAAAACCGGGCAACATCGCACCGCGGTACATATCGCCAATGGAACGCCCCAGCTGATCGGCCAGGATGATCAGCACGAGTGAGGGAGGAATAATCTGCGACAACGTTCCTGATGCAGCAATGACACCCGTTGCAAGCTTGCGATCGTAACCGTAGCGCAACATGATCGGCAGGGAAATCAGCCCCATCGAGATCACCGATGCCGATACCACGCCGGTGGTTGCCGCCAGCATCGCCCCGACCACCACGACAGCAATCGCCAGGCCGCCCCGGATCGGGCCGAACAGCTGTCCGATCGTTTCCAGCAAATCCTCTGCCATACCTGATCTTTCCAGGATCAGGCCCATCAGGGTGAAGAACGGCACCGCCAGCAATGAGTCGTTAAGGACGATCCCAAACACCCGGTCGGGCAAGGCCTGCAAAAAGGAAAACGTAAACTCGCCGAAAGCGATCCCAAGCAGCGCGTATAGAATTCCGTTGGCTGCGAGCGTAAACGCGACCGGAAATCCCAGCAGCAGAAAGCAGATCAATGTGAGAAACATGATCGGCGGCATATTGTTGACCAGAAATTCCATGCTATTTACCCGCCTTTTGTTCTATTTCTTTCTGTTGTGCCTCGCGGGCGATCTCTTCTGCCAATAGCTGTTCCGCGGTTTTCCCGTGAGCGGGCGCCAAAGGGTCGGGCCCCTTACCCGCCAGATAGGCAACGCACTTGATCAGATGCGATATGGCCGCCAGCACAAGGAGAAAAAAACCGATGGGAATCAGCAGCTTCACCGGCCAGCGTATCAAGCCGCCTGCATTCGAGGACTGCTCTGCTGTCACGAACGACTGAATGAAAAACGGTATGGACAAATCAAGCAGCAACAGACAGGCAGGCAACATGAAAAAAAGCACGCCGAATATTTCAATCATGATCTGAGCGCGCTTGCTCAGCGTTTGGGAAATAATGTCGACGCGCACATGTTCATTTTTCAGAAACGTATAGCCTGCAGCCAGCAGAAAGATGGCGCCAAACAAATACCACTGGATCTCCAGCCAGCCATTGGAGCTGACATGCAAGACCTTACGGATCACCGCATTGCCGGCGCTGATGAGGACCACGACGAGCGTAAGCCAGATAACGACTCGCCCAATGGCGTTCAGGAGGGCGTCAATCGCTTTGGAAAGGCTGAACAGAATATTCATTGATATTGGGAGGCCGCTGAAAAGGGTGAACAGGAATCTCAGGTACTGATTGAATATTAATCAGTATACTGCATATATTTTTCTGCGCTCTATCAGTAGTAACCATTACATCGATGAATGATCGCGGAGGCCAGCGGCTAAAAGTCGAACCAAAAGGTGACGACGTGCATTGTCCTGAACCCTCGGTTCTGATCCCAAGAGAACACCACCATGCCTTGCGTCACGCGATGCCAGCCGAAACCAGCCGGTCGAACTCCTGGTCAGAAAGCCCGCCCAGCCGCTTGAGAATATCACGACTGTGTTCCCCGGGCCGGGGTGCCGGCATATCGTAGACGGCTTTCGTATGGCTGAACTTGATCGGAAAACCCGGCCCGCGCGCGGACACATGCGCCTGGGCCAGCGGATTCCACAATGGCTGGACCATATCTCGCTCATGCAATTGCTGCCATGACATCACTTCGGCCACAGTCCGAACCGGACTGTTCGGTATTTTCAGCGCATTAAGCAATTCAAGTATCTCGCCCTTGGTTCGCGTCTGTGTCCATGCAGACACGATTCGATCAACTTCGTCGTTATGGGCAATACGCCAGCCAAGGTCCATCATATTGGCGTCGCCCAGCAGATCCTCGCGCTCCATGGCTTTCAGCAACGTTGTCCACTCCGCGTTGCTCGCCGCGCCCAAAGCGATGTAGCCGTCTTTCGCACGATAGGAATTGAAGGGAGAAAATCGCATGATGCGATTGCCTTGCCGGTGCTCAAGCCCCAGTTCGCTATAGCAATCAACAGGTTCATCGAACATCAGCGCAAACAGGCAGTCGGCCATCGAGACATCAATGGACTGCCCCTGCCCCGTTCGGTGCCGATGCAGCAAGGCGGCGATAATGCCACTGGCGGCGAACACGCCCGAAATGGCGTCGGACAAGGGCGAGCCGGCCTTTACCGGCGTCGAATCAGGATGGCCCGTCAGACTCATCAGGCCGACACCTGCCTGAACCATCAAATCATATGCCTTCAGATTGCGATCCTGACCGGTGGCGCCATAACCGGTCAGCGAACAGTAAATGATATTCGGGTTAACGGCCTGCAGGCTCTCGTAATCGGTTCCCAATCGTTGCGCGACGCCCACGCTGAAATTATCGATAACCACATCGGCCCGCTCGACCATTTTCATGAAAACCCGTTTGCCCTCCGGCGATTTCAGATCCAGCGTGACCGATTTCTTTCCCCTGGCCCGCTTCAGATAGGCAATACCCATATCCGCCTGTGTCTGGCGGGAAAACGAAATGCCCTGGGGGCCCGCATAAGGTGGAGAAGACGCAGTCGGGTCTCCGGTTTTGGGGTCGTCGATCTTGATCACTTCAGCCCCGAGGCCGGCAAGCAGAAGCGTTGCCTGAGGGCCGGAAAAAAAACGGGTCAAATCAAGCACAACGGTTTCGGATAGTATCTTCTGCATGAATCGTCTCCACTATTAACGAAGCTATTCTACGCAGTGACAGCAGCACCCAAATAATATGACTTTGCGCTGGGGTTATATATAAATGCTATGGCCGGCCCGACGTCGAGTCGTCTGGCGAAGACGCAATGGCCAGCGTACCGGACCAGAGGCCGTTCAGCACGCATGCGTTGACCAGTTCAGGAATCATGGCCGCAACGCTCTCGGCCGCGGTCCCGTAACCGACGATATCCGAGGTGCAAAGCGATAGCCTGCGCTTCAGGCCCACACGTTCTATGGTCCGGGCGCTGACGCGGCTGTGGTCATCGTTGCGGACCATGGCCGCCCTGGAAAGGATCGTACTGGCGTGTCCGCTCTCTACAATGGATTGAATCGTGGAGAGTGAATCGATCTCGGCAACGATATTCAGTTTACATCCCTGCGCACTGAATGCCTCATCGATCAACTGACGGGTGATATTGGCCTTGCCCGGCAGCACCAGCCGCAACGAAGACACCTCCTGAAGACTGGCGGGTGTATCCTGCCCCGCACCCTCTTCACGTCTGGAGAGCAGAAACAATTCTTCGTCCAGCAGCGGTGTCCAGTGCAAATGGGCGGGTTGCGCCGTATCGTCTGAGGCCGTGAGCGGATCGCCTGTGGCTTCAAACAGCAGGCTCATCTCGATACGCCCGTTGGTGACCAGCTCCTGCAAATGCCCGCTCAGGCTTTCCACAATTCTCAGTTGAATATCCGGATAACGATCCTGAACAGCACTGATCAACGGGCCGGCCAGCACGTTTGCCGCACTGGTGGGCACGCCTATCGATACGGGTCCTGCAGGACGGGATCCGACATTGACAACGTCATGGCGCAATCTCTCAATCTGACGCAGGACTGCCTGGGAATGCAGATAAAGGGATTCACCTGCCTGGGTCATGGTCACCCCCCGAACGCTTCGTGACAGCACCTTGACGCCAAGCTCATCTTCCAGCTTGGAAATCTGCGCACTCAGCGCGGGTTGTGCAATGTAGAGATCTTTTGCCGCGCGCGAGACGCTGCCCAATTCCACAATACGTATGAAATACCTGAGTTGCCTGAGTTCCATTGCGGTCCGAATATATGCAGCGGTGCTGGCGTGTTATAGGTTTGCGATATACCGCAATCTCAATGACATATTATCCGAAACGATTTTGCGCGTCTATTATAAAAACCGACTCTCACACCCGCTTCCGGTTTATCACAAACATGATTAAATTATTTTTCTGGTCAACGCCCAACGCGTACAAGATCTCGATTCTGCTTGAAGAACTTGCATTGCCCTATGAAGTCATCCCGATCCATATCGGCAAGGGTGAGCAGTTCACCCCGGAATTTCTGCAGATCAGTCCGAACAACAAAATTCCGGCCCTGATCGATACCGATGGCCCCGATCATAAACCCATTTCCCTGTTCGAATCGGGCGCGATCATGATGTATCTGGCAGAGAAGGCGTCCAGCGATCTGTATCCTGCAGAGCCGCATGCCCGCTATGGCGTGCTGCAATGGCTCATGTTTCAGATGGGCGGAATCGGCCCCATGCTGGGACAGGCGCATCATTTCAGGAAGTACGCGCCACAGGCCATTGACTATGCAATCGATCGCTACACGAATGAGGCCAGGCGCATCTACGGTGTGCTTGACCGACGGCTCGCGCAAAGCGAATACCTGGGCGGCGACGCCTATTCGCTGGCCGACATTGCCACATACCCCTGGCTGCGCCCCTATAAATGGCAAGGCCAGAATATCGAGCAATGGCCCAATCTGCAGCGCTGGTTCAGTGCGGTCCGCGCGCGTCCAGCTGTCCAGCGGGGCCTGGCAGTCCTGGCGGAAAAAGTCGACAGAAGCGGCGCCAAACCCGATGCCCAACGGTGGAATAACCTGTTCGGCGATGCGCAGTTTGCACAGGGACAGACCACCGCGCCTTCAGGAGAACAATCATGAAATCAATGCTTCAGGGCTATCGTGTCCTTGATATGACCCAGATCGTTGCCGGACCGACATGCAGCCGTATCATGGCGGAACTGGGGGCTGACGTGATCAAGCTGGAACTGGCCCCTTATGGCGACCGGACCCGTTTCGGTGGTCTGAAACCACGCGATCCGGCACACAAAGGGTCATCACAAAGCACATATTATTTCCAGCATAATCATTCCAAGCGCAGCCTGGCGCTTGACTGGAAAAATCCACAAGGCCTGGCCCTGCTGCGCGCGCTCATTCCTCATTTCGATGTGCTGGTAGAGAACTTCAGCCCAGGCGTAATGGAACGGGCAGGGCTGTCATATGAAGAACTTAAAAAAATCAATCCACGTCTGGTCATGTGCTCCATATCACTGGCCGGGCAGACCGGTCCATTAAGCCAGAAGCCCGGCTACGACTATATTGCCCAGGCGTACGCCGGCATTACCGATTTGATTGGCGATCCCGACGGCGACCCCGCCTTGATCACCATGGCAATGGGAGACACGGCCACCGGTATTTCGGCGGCGATGGCCATCGGCTATGCGCTGTTGCACCGGGAGCGGACCGGACAGGGGCAATATGTGGAGGCAACGCTACTGGATACTTACTTTCAAATGCATGAAGTGGCCATTCCCAGGGTATCGCTGCGCAAGAACTATACGCCGCGTCGCACCGGCTCTCAGCATCCTGATGGCGGACCTACCGGCGTCTTCAAGTGTGCCGATGGCAGTTACATTGCGCTTGCCATATTACCGCATCAGTGGAAAGCCTTCGTACAGGCGCTGGACGCACCCGAATTGCTGGATGACCCACGGTACGCGACCGCCGCATTGCGACGCGACCACAACGAAGATCTGAAAAACACACTTGAAGGCTGGCTGGGCGGGTTCGACAACCGCGACGACGCCCTGGCGGCGCTGGAAAAGCATCGCATACCCTGCGCCCCGGTGCTGACCCTGAATGAAGCCATGGCACATCCTCACTTGAAACAGCGCAACACCGTTAGACAGGTGCACGATGCGGGGCTTGGCTCTTTCGATATTCCGGGCCTGCCTGTGACATTTTCCAGCTGGAAACCAGAAAAAAAACTCCAGGCCGGTTTGCTGGGCGAACACAACGAAAGTGTTTTACGGGACATCCTGGCGATGCCGGACGAAAACATAGAACAACTATACGACGAGGGCGTGCTGATCAAAGACAAAACAGCCCCGCGCAGTATCAAGGAAACGACAGAAACCTGAAACCATTCATGGAGGAGACACCCATGTTCAAACATATTATGGCAGCAACACTGCTGCTCTCGACCCAAGCGGCCATGGCCGGCAGCTATCCCGATCATGCAGTCAAGCTGATTGTGCCATTCTCGGCAGGCGGTCCCACGGATGTCGTCGCCCGGCATCTGGCCAGGGCCATGGAAAAAGATCTGAAGCAGACGATCGTGGTAGAAAACCGTCCCAGTGCCGGCGGCATTGTCGGGATTGAAAACCTGACGCGCTCTGCCCCGGACGGCTACACCCTCCTTATCCACAACATCGGCATGTCCACCGTGAAATCGCTGAATCCACAACTGCAATTTGATCCACAAAAGGATTTTGCGTATGTGGGTGAAGTCGCCGACGTTCCGATGACACTGATCGGAAAAAAAGCATTGCCGGCCGGGGATTTTGACAGCCTGCGCACTTATCTGCAGACGCATCGCAAGTCCATCAACATTAGTAACGCCGGCATCGGCACCGCCTCCCATTTGTGTGCGCTGATGCTCATGTCGACCCTCAAACTGGACATGACCATGGTTCCCTACAAGGGTGCCGCCCCGGCATTGACCGACCTGCAAGGCGGGCAAGTGGACCTTTTGTGCGACCAGATCACCACAACGCTGTCGCCCATCCAGGCACATCGGGTCCAGACCTATGGCTCCACGAGCCGTAACAGGCTGGCTAGCCTGCCTGACCTGCCCACGTTAAGCGAACAGGGATTGAACAATTTCGAGATCAGCGTGTGGCATGCCATTTATGCACCCAAGGGAACGCCCGTACCGGTAGTGAATCGCCTGAGCCAGGCGCTTCAGGCAGCATTGTCGGACCAGGAATTCAAAACCAGTATGAGCAAACTGGGCGCCGTGCCGGTGGATCCGGCACGAGCCACCCCGGCCAGCCTGAAACAGCACTTGCACAGCCAGATCAGCTTGTGGGCGCCATTGATAGAACAATCATCTGCCTATTTGAAGTAACTATTTTATTGTCGGAGTAATAAACATGTCTAAACAGAAAATTGAAATGTATTGGGATGTCGGCAGCACCAACACCTACTTTGCCCTGAAACTGATTAAACCGATCCTGGCGCGCCATGACTGCGAGCTGATCCTGCATCCGTTCAATCTGGGCTATGTATTTCGCACTAATAATTATGAGTTGATGAAAGAGCCCAAAGCCAAGCTCAGGAATCGCAAGCAGGACCTGATGCGCTGGGCAAAAAAATACAACCTGCCCTTTCAGATTCCGCGCCAGTTTCCGATCAAGTCAAGCCGTGTACTGCGTGGCTCTCTGGCCATGAGACGCTACGGCAAAGAGCTTGAGTTCGTCGAGAGGGTAATGGACCGCTACTGGGAACAGGGAGACGCCACCATTGCAGAATACGCCGGTCTGCGGCCGATTGCCGCCGAGCTGGGTGTGGATCCTGACGAGTTCGAGCGCTTGAGCGCAAGCGATGAAATCGCGGCAGAACTGGCCGCCAGTACCGACAGGGGCATTGAGCGCGAGGTCTTCGGTGTACCCATGATTATTGCCAACAATGAAATGTTCTGGGGCAAGGACAGAATGGACTTTGTCGACGACGTGCTCTCTAAGGTGCCTGCCGATACCGTGTCCGCCTGAGACGGTCAATCGGTCACTCCAATGCAGGCCAATATTTTAACCGGCATTGGAGCCAAGGCGTCCCTACCACGCGAACCGGCACGTCTTATATGGAAGCAATACGCCAGATGACTTGTGCACGCGGGCTCGGATCAGGCACAATCGGTCATTCGCATGCCATCCCGTCCGAGCCGTTCCATGTCCTTCTCTACCCTAAGCCTCAGAATCGATGCCTTATTACTGATGAGGCTTGCTGTTCTTTGCCTGGTGAGCGCCCTGCTGGCAGGCTGCTCGCTGCCTGCACTGGACAACAGAACAAACAGCAGGGCGCTGGGCATCACAGAATCCGAAACCACGGCTCTGGGCCGTGCCATCGCGCCCCGGGTTCAGGCGCATCCTGGAAAAAGCGGTATTACTGCACTGGCAGACGCCCATGACGCTTTCGCGGCCCGTATGCTACTGGCGCGCGCTGCACAAAAATCGCTGGACGTGCAATATTATATTTGGCATGGAGATATCACCGGCACCCTGCTCCTTGACGAACTCAGGGCCGCCGCAAACAGGGGTGTGCGTGTCCGCCTGCTTCTGGACGATAATGGTACCAATGGCCTGGACAAGACACTGGCCGCGCTGGACAGCCATCCGAACATTGAGATACGCCTGTTCAATCCGTTTATTGTTCGCTGGCCCAAGTCGGTTGGCTTTGTGACCGACTTTATGCGCGCCAATCGTCGCATGCACAACAAATCATTTACGGCCGATAATCAGGCGACCATTGTAGGCGGGCGTAATATCGGCGACGAATATTTCGGCGCGGGCGAGGCGGTGCAGTTTGCCGATCTCGATGTGCTGGCGGTTGGCAAGGTTGTGGGCGATGTGTCCAGCGATTTCGATCGCTACTGGCAAAGCGGGTCGTCTTATCCGGTTGATCTGATTCTGCCAAAAGTCAATGCAAGCGATATGCAGCAGATACAGGCGACTGCGCAAACCCTGGCACAATCTGCGGCCGCTGCCGAGTATACCCAGGCGATCCGGACTTCCGCTTTCATTCCCCAGTTGCTGAAAGGGGAGCTGGCCGTCGAATGGGCTGACACGCGAATGGTCAGCGACGATCCGGCCAAGGGTCTGGGCAAAGCGGCTTCGAATGGACTGCTGATTCACCAGCTGGGCGAGATGCTAGGGCGCCCCACCCACACGGTCGATCTTATCTCCCCATATTTCGTACCGACGGCGGCGGGCGTAGATGTGTTTACCAAAATGGCCAAAAACGGCATCAAACTGCGTGTGCTGACCAACTCACTGGACGCGACGGATGTGCCGGCAGTGCATGCCGGCTACGCCAAACGGCGTAAAGACCTGCTTTCTGCCGGCATCACGCTGTTTGAATTGCGGCGCATGTCGGCCATGGGAAAAAGCACCAACAGCGCTGGTCCTTTTGGCAGTTCCGGATCCAGTCTGCATGCCAAGACGTTCGCGGTTGATGACAAACGTGTTTTCGTCGGTTCGTTCAACTTTGATCCGCGCTCAGCTCACCTGAACACGGAACTGGGTTTTGTCATTGAAAGTCCGACTATGGCTCGCCAGATCGCTAAAATGTTTGACCAGGGCATCCCTGAAAATTCGTATGAAGTGCGACTGTCGGACACGGGCGATCTGTATTGGATCGAACGCCGTGACGGTGAACAGATCCGCTACGACACCGAGCCTGAAACCGGCTTTTTCAAGCGCGGCTTCGTCCGGTTCCTGTCGGTACTGCCGATCGAATGGCTGCTGTGAGGCGAGCCATTCGTAGCTCATTAGTAACGTTTGCGCAACGTCTTCGTGACGTCTTTGTTACTCGTGTCGGGTGTTCGTTCTGACGAAATCGCAGCTTACGTCGCCATAGACGTAATATCCATGACGAAGCGATACTTCACATCGCCCTTGAGCATGCGCTCATAAGCATCGTTGATCTGATCGGCGCGGATCATTTCAATATCGGCCACGATGTCATGATCGGCACAAAAATCCAGCATTTCCTGTGTTTCAGGAATTCCACCAATCATAGAACCTGCCAGACTGCGGCGTTTGGTAATGAGATTGAACACATCAGGCGACGGATGCGGGGTGGCGGGCGCACCAACCAGCGTCATTGTGCCATCCCGCTTGAGCAGCGCAAAGAAAGGGTCCAGATCGTGTGGCGCAGCGACCGTATTCAGAATGAAATCCAGGCTTTTGGCATGGGCCGCCATTTCGTCTTCATTACGCGAAACCACCACTTCGTGCGCCCCCAATGCCCGGGCCGCATCGCGTTTGGATTCCGATGTGGTAAACGCCACCACATGCGCGCCCATCGCGGCTGCCAGCTTGATGCCCATGTGCCCCAGGCCACCAATACCCACCACGCCGACCTTCTTCCCGGTCGACACCCCCCAATGCCGCAAAGGCGAATACGTCGTAATCCCTGCGCACAGCAACGGGGCCACGGCAGCCAGTTGCGCCTCGGGATGGCGGATTCGCAATACATAGCGCTCATGCACCACAATCTGCTGGGAATAGCCACCCAGCGTGTGCCCGGGCTCATCGGCAGTCGCTCCGTTATAGGTTCCGACCATTCCGTCGCAGTAGTTTTCCAGCCCGGCATCGCACTCTTCGCAATGCTGGCAGCTATCGACAATGCAACCTACACCCACCAGATCGCCTGATTTGAAACCTGATACATGATCGCCGACAGCCGATACCCGGCCTACGATTTCGTGCCCTGGCACGCAAGGATAAAGCGTACCGGCCCATTCCGAACGCACTTGGTGCAGGTCGGAGTGGCACACACCACAATAGGCAATGTCGATCTGGATGTCATGAGGGCCGGGTGCACGCCGGGTAATCGTCATGGACTCTAGCGGTTGATCGCCTGCGTGGGCGCCGTATGCGTGGATAGACATGGTATTTCCTTGATATAAAACCATCGAAAACAGAAAAAACCGGCATGCCGGCCTCACTGAAAGAGATTTATATTTTCGGCGACCCCCATGCCGAACTGGTATCACAATGATCTCATTTTCTTGCCTATTACGATGAATCGACAGCGTTTTGTGGCATTGTGTGCAGAAACTGGGTAAAGTATCTTTTTCCCGGACTCTCCCTTATCCGACTCCTAAATTGACTTAAAAAATGGAAAACGGCAGCCATCCCCTACGCGAATCGCTGGCACGCATGATTGATAAATGGAGCGCAGGCACAGAAGATTGCCCGACTCCTATTGCCGGCCTGAATTTTTTCCGCCGTGAAGCGCCAACTCCGCCACGCTACTGCATTGTCAACCCCAGCATCGTCCTGGTGGTTCAGGGCGCCAAAAGAATGTGGGTCGGAGAACAAGCCTATCCCTACGATGTGTCGCGCTTTCTGATTACCTCTGTCGATCTGCCCGCAACGTCCCAGGTCATGACCGCCAGCCCCCAAACGCCCTGCCTGGGGCTGACCCTGAGTCTGAATTTGCGCACGCTGGCGGAACTGATTGCCCACGGCGACGTGCCTATCCCACGCGAGCGACCGTCTGCGGGCAGCATCGGCCTGGGTAACATCACATCTGACATACTGGACCCGTTCAGGCGGCTGGTGAACCTGCTAAATGAGCCCGAAGCGATTGACACCCTGGCGCCGCTTTTTGAACGCGAAATCCATTACCGTTTATTGAAGAGCGATCAGGCCGCCAGGCTGCGCCAGATCGCCTCGGTCGACGGCCACAGTTACCGTATTGCGCGCACGATCGACTGGCTCAAACAAAACTTTGCCACGCCGCTGCGGGTGGAAGAGCTGGCATCCAGTGTACAGATGAGCACGCCGACCTTTCACCATCATTTTCGGCAACTGACGGCCATGAGTCCGCTGCAATATCAGAAATGGCTGCGCCTGAACGAGGCGAAACACCTGATGCTCAACGAGCACCTGGATGCGGCCACTGCCGCCTTCAGGGTGGGCTATGAGAGCCCATCGCAGTTCAGTCGGGAATACAGCCGTCTGTTTGGCGCGCCGCCCAAACGCGATATTTTGGCAATGCGTGAACTGGCCCGGGCTGACGGATAAGCTACTTATTTTATTGCAAACATAATTATTCTGGAAACCTGCATCGTTATTGCGGTTCTCATTAATTTTCATAAAAAATCCACCCAGGCTGTAACCCATTTCTGATTCCGGGCGAACTCTCTTATGTATCCATTCCGGATGCATCGATTGTCAATTACTGGAGAAATGTATGTCAGCTAAATCAATGGTCAGTTCCGCTCTGCTCGCGAGTGCCATCGCCGGCGTGATGGCGTCGGTCGCCCATGCCGGCCCTTTGACAAAGGCAGAAGCCGACGCCGCCGTCTCTGCCAAAAAGGTCAAATGCTACGGCGTTGCGCTCAAGGGACAGAACGACTGCGCAGCCGGTCCCGGCACGACCTGCCAGGGCACCTCCACCAAGGACTTCCAGGGCAATGCATGGAAGTTTGTCCAGGCAGGCACATGCGAAAACATTCAGGTACCCGGCGGCGGTCATGGCTCATTGACCCCTGTCAAAGCCTGATCGGTGTAATCAGACAGGAAACGGCCGTGTACGACAGCACCATACTCACATCCGGCGACGTGAACGGCCGCCCCTTTTGCGCGGGATCCGATGTGAATCCGCGCCGGCAACGGCTGACGGGAACCAGCTTCAAGCATGAACACCTGGCAACCATCCTGGCAGACAGCTGGACTGATGCATTCTTCGAAGTACATGCAGAAAACTATATGGGCGCAGGCGGTCCGCCACATCGGACCCTGACGGCGATTCGAGAGCAGTATCCACTGTCCATTCATGGTGTCTGCATGTCGATCGGCGGCCCGGAACCGTTGAACACCGTACACCTTGAACGCTTCGCGCAGCTCGTCAAACGCTATGAACCGGTCCTGGTGTCGGAGCACCTGGCCTGGTCTTCGCACAACAATACGTTTTACAACGATCTATTGCCCCTGCCCTATACCCGGACCACCTTGCAAACCGTGTGCGATCATATCGACCAGGTACAGATGGCGATCTCGCGTCCCTTATTGCTGGAGAATCCGTCGACCTATATTCAGTTTGCGTCATCTGACATGCAGGAAACGGACTTTCTGCATGAAATCGCACGCCGCACAGGCTGTGGTCTGCTGCTGGATATCAACAATGTCTACGTCAGTGCAATCAATCATGGGCTCAGTGCAGAAGCCTATCTCGCAGGTTTTCCATTGAACCGGGTAGGCGAAATTCATCTGGCCGGGCACAGCGAAGAGAATGCTGACACGACGCAGCGACTGCTCATCGACAGCCATGACCGGGCAGTGGCCGCTGCCGTATGGCGACTCTACGAAAACGTGATTGACCGGGCCGGTCCCTTCCCCACGCTGATCGAATGGGACAGCAATGTGCCCGCCTGGCCGATTCTGAAAGCACAGGCGTTACGTGCAAGACAATACCTGAATGCGGCCGTGAGCCGGCAGGGACAAAACGTACTGGCCGAGGTCTGCCATGAATGATGAGTACGCACCGACATTCTGCGCCGGTCTGCTCAACCCGAACCGCGCCTTGCCGACTGACGTCGTAGCTCATCCTGGACAGAACCCACAAACACGCTACAACGTTTACCGCAATAATGTCACGGTCAGCCTGATCGATGCGCTGGCAGCGATTTATCCTGCCGTGCAGCGCATCACGGGTGTTGAATTTTTCCGGGCCATGGCACGGTTTCATGTACGGGCCTGCCCACCCTCGTCGCCACTGCTATTCGATTACGGACGTGATTTTCCGGCTTTTATCGAGTCTTACCTCTATGCACAGAACCTGCCCTGGCTTGCCGACACGGCACGTATCGAACGCGCCTGGCTGGATGCCTATCATGCGGCCGACGCACCCGTTCTGCAGGCCCAGGATCTGGTCCGGGTGCCGGAGCCGGCATTGAACGGGCTACGCCTGCACGCGCATCCGGCTACCCGCCTCGTACAGTCGCCCTATCCTGCCGTGGCCATCTTCGCCATGAACAAACAGGATGGCCCGGTGAGCACCCTGACATCAAGCGAGGCCCAGAACGCACTCGTCACGCGCCCAGATGAGGATGTGATCGTCTCGAACCTGTCCGCAGCTGCTGCGGCCTTTCTCTGCGCACTGCTTGACGGCCTGACCCTGGGAGACGCGGCCGCCACCGCATTCGATACCGCGCCCGATTTCGATCTGTCGGCCAGCCTGGCTGCCATGATCACGGCGGGCGCGTTCACCACGATTCAAATGGAGAGTTGACCATGATACTAAACCAAGACCAGGCATCCATCTCCGGCCAGTGGAAAATAGCCGGCCTGGCTGCAAGCGCCAGAGCGGGTGTGCAATGGATCGCCCGGCCGTGGCTGGTTCAATTACTGTTGCGCGTAGCGCTGGCCGTTCCTTTCCTGAAATCCGGCCTGTTGAAATGGCAGGGCTTTTTGATGCTTAACGACACCGCTATTTATCTGTTTACGGATGAATTCCGGCTGCACCTGCCCGGTGGACCTTACCCGTTTCCTGCGCCGGCACTGTTCGCCTTTCTGTCCGGCTGCGGCGAAGTGGTGCTGCCAGTACTGCTGATCGCAGGTATTGGCGCGCGATTTGCCGCGTTGGGAATCGTATTGATGACGCTGATCATCCAGCTGACCGTGCCGGATGGATGGCCGGTACACCTGACCTGGATCGCCATGGCGCTGGGCATTGCCGCCTGGGGGCCCGGCCGCGTATCCCTCGATTATTGGCTTGGAGACCGGTATCCACGGTCCTGATCACATCATGCCTATGCGCACTCACGATCTGGTGTCCCGACTGGCGCATGAACTCGCGCCGATAGAGCGGGACGCCATCAGCAAACGGCTGAACAGGGCACTGCTGCTGGGAATGGCAGGCGGCACCATGCTGCTGGTTGTTGTCTTTGGCGTCAGCAGTAGCATGCCTGAGCAAATGCTCAGCTCGCGGTTCTGGATCCGGCTGGCCTTCCCGCTCGTGGTCATTGCCGCGGCACTTCAACTGGTACAACGCCTGGCCAGGCCCGGAGCATCCGTGAAATTCGCCTGGTTGATCACCCTGCTGCCCATCGCCGCCATGATGCTGGGGGCACTCGGTTTCATTCTGGCCACCCCGGCCGAATTTCGTCTGAATCTGGTGCCCAGTGGTACGATGTGGGGTACGACGATTGCCAATACGATCCTGCTCTCGCTGCCCTCGCTGATCGCGATGATCCAGGCGATGAGACGACTGGCGCCCACCCGTCTGGCGCTTTCCGGCGCAGGCGCCGGCTTGCTGGCAGGCGCGCAAGGCGTGCTCATTTACGCACTGTATTGTCCGTCCATGCCGGTGCCTTATTGGGGTATTCTGCATGTGCTGGCCATTTTCATGACAACGGCTATCGGCGCCGCGCTCGGCCCTGGCTATTTACGGTGGTGAGGTCCTGGCTGATGAGCGAATCCGACAATACCCCGATTGCCAAAGCCCGGGCCACTGAACGGCAGCTCAGGGGATTGTTCCTGGCCGGGCTGGAGGGCGACACACAGGCCTATCAGTCGTTTCTGCAGGCGCTGGGCGGTAATCTGCGCGCGTTCCTGCGCAAGCGACTGAGCTATGCCTGCAGCGATATAGAAGATATCGTCCAGGAAATCCTGATCGCCGTGCATAACGGCCGGCATACCTATGAGCCGGACCAGCCGCTGACTGCCTGGACCTATGCCATCGCACGCTATAAGATGACCGACTATCTGCGCGGCCGCTACCGCTACGATGCCTGGAACGAATCCCTGGAAGACCAGCAACAGGAATTGTTTGCCGAATCCGACGAAGAAGCCGCCCAGGCGCGACGGGACGTTGACAAACTGCTGGCCCAACTGCCTGACCGCCATCGCCTGCCGATCATGTATGTCAAGCTGCAGGGGCTGTCCGTGGCCGAAGCGGCCCAATTGACCGGCTTGTCGGAGTCGGCGGTCAAGGTGGGTATCCACAGGGGAATCAAGGCATTGGCTGCCAAAATAAGAGGCACACTATGAAAACAAATGATTTGGCTGCATTGCTGGCCAGTAATGCAGGTCCGATTGACCACAGCCTGCCGACCCGGCGCTACGGCGTTGCACTGCTGGTCGCCGCAGTTGGCGCCGTGCTGTTGATGCTGGCCTTTCTGGGTGTCAGGCCGGACATCATGACCATGCTGGGTACGCCCCTGTTCTGGATCAAGCTGGCGTTTCCCCTGATCATCGCAATCGGCGCATTTTTGATCGCCAGGCGCCTGGCGCGACCGGGCATCCGGACAGGGCAACGCTGGATCATTATTGTTGTCCCGATCGTCGCCGTATGGATCGCCGCACTGGTCACCCTTGGATTGGCACCTGTGTCAGATCGCCTGAATATGGTATTGGGTATTTCCTGGCGGACCTGTCTCTTCAACATCCTGTATCTGGCGGTACCGGGTTTTGTCGCCATATTCTGGGCGATGAAGGGGATGGCGCCGACCCGTCCGCGCCTGGCGGGCGCCGCTGCCGGACTGCTGGCCAGTGCCCTTGCAACGATAGTCTATAGCTTTCATTGCCCGGAAATGGAAGTCGCGTTCTGGGCCGTGTGGTATGTGGCCGGACTGCTTGTGCCGGCAGGGATCGGAGCGCTGCTGGGGCCTCGGTTGCTGCGCTGGTGATGAACCACCTGCCAGTCAGGGACAACTTTCCTTCCAGGTCACGATTTTTGCACAGGATGCTTTAATATAAACATTAGGCATTCATAAGCGCCCCCAGCGCTTTTTTTCAGAGATCACACATGACCTATCTGCTCGCCCTGGACCAGGGCACTTCCAGCTCGCGTAGCATTGTCTTCGACTCTCAGGGTCACGCCGTCGCCCAGGCCCAGCTGGAACTGCCGCAGATATACTCGCGGCCCGGCTGTGTCGAACATGATCCGCGGGAAATCTGGCGTACCCAGCTGACCACCGCGCGCGAAGCCCTGGCCAGGGCCGGCCTCAGCGCAAGCGAAGTGCGCGCACTGGGCATCACCAATCAACGCGAAACCACGGTGCTATGGAACCGCACCACCGGCGAGCCCGTGCACAACGCGATTGTCTGGCAGGATCGTCGTGCTGAACCAGCCTGCGCGCAATTGCGCGAGCAGGGCCATGCCGCCGCCATCCAGGAAAAAACCGGTCTGCTGGTTGATGCGTATTTTTCGGGTACCAAATTACAGTGGCTGCTCGACAATGTTCCTGGCGCGCGCCAGGCAGCTGAACGCGGCGAACTGGCCTTCGGTACAGTAGACACCTGGCTGATCTGGCAACTGACCGGCGGCCGGCGCCATGTAACCGATGTGAGCAACGCCAGCCGCACCATGCTTTTTAACGTACATACCAACCAGTGGGATGACGACTTGCTCGGGTTAATGAACATTCCACGAGCGCTGATGCCCGAAGTGCTGCCCTCCAGCAGCGACTTCGGTCGTACTGACGCCGACATACTGGGTGGCGCAATTGCCATTGGCGGCGTTGCCGGCGATCAGCAAAGCGCCCTGTTCGGCCAGGCCTGCTTTTCGGCGGGGATGGCCAAAAATACCTATGGCACCGGTTGCTTCATGCTGATGCATACCGGCCGCAACTTCCAGACCTCTCATAATGGATTGCTGACCACCAGCGCCGCCCAGCCCCACGCTACGCCCGAATACGCTCTTGAAGGCAGCGTATTTGTCGGCGGGGCCGTGGTGCAGTGGCTGCGCGACGGGCTGAGCGCCATCGAAAATAGCGGCCAGGTGCAACAACTGGCCGAAAGCGTCCCCGACTCGGGCGGCGTCATGATGGTGCCCGCCTTCACCGGCCTGGGCGCTCCCTACTGGAAACCCGATGCGCGTGGCACCATCACCGGTATCACGCGCGGCACCACACTGGCGCATATCGCAAGGGCCGCGCTCGAATCTATCGCCTACCAAAGTGCAGCCTTGCTGACAGCGATGAGCCGGGACGCCTCGGAAGCGGGTGGTCGATCGGTCGATGAACTGCGGGTCGATGGCGGTGCCTGCGTGAACGATTTGCTGATGCAATTTCAGGCTGATCTGCTTGGCGTTCCGGTTGTACGTCCCGAGTGCGTTGAGACCACGGCGCTGGGAGCGGCCTATTTGGCAGGGCTCTCCAGCGGCATCTACAGAGGCACAGACGAGATCTCGCAGCTCTGGCGTGCCGAAAGGCGCTTTCATCCGACCATGGGTCGCGAACGTGCCGAGGCGTTGATGCAGCAGTGGGAGCATGCGGTACGCCAGGCCACGCCCGTAGACGAACAACCCTGATACTTGGCCTGGATGCGCGCTATTTTTTCAGCTTGTCTGCCCAGTCTGCGATGGCATCAGCCGTCTCAACAGGCTTTTCTGCCGGCAGGGCATGGCTTGCATGATCGATCACTTTAACGGTGACCCGATCTCCGAATTCATCCTTGAGTTCATTTCGCGACGCGGCAGAGCGAAACGGATCGGCGCCGCCTTGCAGGTCAAGCATGGGCACTGTACCACCTGCCCACCAGTCATCGCGATTCGTCAGCTTGCGAGCGGCGCGCTGGCTTTTCGTCACCGGCTGATACCAGCCCTCCAACCATGGTGTCGGATCACTGCCTTCAGTGAAAAACGCCAGTCTTAACCCTGCCAAGCGCTGCTCTCGTGTCGATGCCGGGTCATTGATCATCGTAATGGCCTCGCTCAGTTCTTTTGGCCAGCTCTTGCCTCCTGCTGCGACAAGCACAACGCCGCGGGCCAGTTCAGGAAAGTCCGAAGCGATCGTGCGGGCGATCCAGTTGCCGTACGCGTGACCCGCGAGGATAGCCTTATCTCCTTCATTTTTGATGACCGCGGCGAAATCTTTTGCAAAGTCATGGAAAGACACCCCTTCCATGGGCCCCTGACTCTTGCCGATGCCACGCGGTTCCGGTCTCAATACACGATAACCCCGTTCAGCAAGTCGCTCGGCCAGCGGCCCGAACTCTTCAGTGCCCCGTCCTGTTGATGCGATAAACAGTACCAACGGCCCCTTCCCCTGTGCGTAGTAGCTGATTGTTGCGGTGCCGTTCTGCACCGACTTCAGGCTGGGCTCTTCCGCCCCCGCCGTGTTCATACAACAGAGTGCCGTCGCCGCGACGGCCATGGCTGCATTCCGAAACGTATTTTTCATTTCTGTCCCCTTGGTCTATTTAAGTATCTTCTCTGCGCGTTTTTCCTGTTCTTCGCGCCAGGAAAAGCAGGCATGCGTTACCAGTATTTGGTCACACATGCTAATGTGCTTTGTCCATTATGTCAATAAGCCATATTATTAGCCTTTATATGCAGATTCAGCAAGCAGTACACGCGGAAGCATCTGATTTAATTGAAAAATTTGTAAATATACGATTTTATTAAAAACATTCACGATTACAATCAGGCGGATTAAGCCGAAACATTTAAGGGCAAGCCAAATGACGACTGAAATCCCTGAACTGACCATCTCCCGCTACATTGCCGCACCTGCTTCCACCATCTGGAAGGCCTGGAGCGAGGCGAAGCAACTGGAAAAATGGTGGATCCCTTCCCCCATCGAATGCAAAGTCATCAAACTGGACTTGCGGCCCGGTGGCGGCTTTGAAACACAGATGCGCGAAGATGACGGCCCGTTCAAGCCGCATCTCGAAGGGTGCTTTCTGGAGATCGAACCCGAGAAGCGCCTTGTGTTCACCACCGTGCTGGCGGAAGGCTGGGCGCCGATCGAACCGTGGCTGGCGCTGACCGCAGTTATTACATTTGAACCCGAGCGACAGGGTACCCGGTATTCTGCTCGGGTGCTGCATAAAAATGCGGCCGACAGTCGCAAGCACGAAGACATGGGATTTCAGGAAGGCTGGGGGGCGACGATTGATCAGCTTGCCGCGTTTGTCAAAAATCAGGGATAACGTTGTTATTTGCTTTTTCTGTTTTTGCTGACCGGTGACGCTTCGTATTCAGTAGCCTGAAACCCTGCCGTACGCTCACGCAATCGTGACACCGCCAAATCCACGAAAGCCCGCACTTTTGCCGGCGCCTGCCTGCCTTCGGGATACAGCACATGGATGGGTAGCGGCGGTTCCTCAAACTCACTCAGTACAATTTGCAGCTCGCCTTCCCGTAATGCGGGTAGCATCTGGTAGTGCAGCACCCGTGTCAAACCCCAGCCCGCCTTTGCGGTGGCGATCGCAGCCTCATTGGTATTGCACTGCAGGACAGACTCTACGGTTGCCTGCTCGCCGCCCGCAAAGTGCCATTCCGGAGACACCCAGGCGCTGTTGGAAGTCACCAGGCGGTGGTGCTTCAGATCTGCGGGCGTTGCGGGTATGCCGTGCTCTTCCAGATATGCCGGCGATCCGCAGATCACATGGCGCACAGAACCAACATTAATCGCGGTGAAACCCGAGTCGGGCAAATGGCCGATGCGTACGGCAACGTCAATACCCTCCTCTACGATATTGACCGGCCGGTCGACAAAGAAGGTACGCGCGCGCATGCCAGGGTAAGCATCGAGATACTCCGTGACAACAGGAAGCACATACATCTGTCCGAACATGACTGCAGCAGTAATCGTCAAGGTTCCCGACGGTCTCGCATAATGCCCGGCAGCAGCGGCCTCCGCTTCGGCGATGTCATTCAGGATTCGGCGACAATCATCCAGGTAGCGGTTGCCGGCTTCAGTGGTCCTGACAGAACGGGTCGTGCGCACGAACAGGCGCGCACCGATCAGTTCTTCAAGCGCCGCTATGCTGCGAGTTACTGCAGGTGCGCTCATATGCATTTGTCTGGCTGCTTTGGCGAAGCTTTGCGTTTCCGCCACCTTCACAAAAATGCGCATCGCCTGCCAACGATCCATTGCTTTCTCCGTATAGAGCCAGGGCTGTTCATGTGACCGGCGACGTCCGGGACACCGGCCAGAATCCGAACTCGTCAGGCCTGGATAATCATCAGGCCGGCGACTCCCCCGGGGACATGTTGTTGAACATCATACGCCATCGCAAGGCGAGTCCGGCTGGTCGGCGAACAATCTTGCGCGGCCGAAATGACCAGAGTCGTTCCGCGCCCTGAAACGCAGCAATGTCGGTCGAGTCGAAAAGCACTCGGGCATCACCCGTCATCTGCAGCATCCCGCCCGTTTCAAAATCAACAAAAAGCAGGCCTGCCTTGCCATTGAGCAAGATGTTGCCAAGAGTGGCGAAGAACAGATTACCATTGAAATCTGGAATCGTCAGCGTCCCGTCTTTTGCAACACGCACGAATCCGGGCCTGCCACCGCGATGAGACACATCCACCTGGCGACGGTCTTCGCGATCAACATACGATGCAACGAAAAACGTGTCAGCGCCCTCGATCAGCGCCCGCGCCGCCGGGTCAATCTTGGCAAGTGTTTCGGCCCGCTCGGCAGGCGCGACAGCGGGATCCCGAGAGAATGCATAATCACGCAATTGTATATATCGGGGACAATTGCCGAAACTCTGATCAACTTCAATGCGCAACCCCGAATTCACATTTGTCATGACTCCATTCATGCGATTACGACGGCGGGTATGCAGCTCGATACCCAGCAGTCCGACGGGCGCGCCGTCGGCCAGTCCCTTGCCAGCAGGATCCACAGGATTCGGACGTGTCGCGATATCCAGCGTCGTTGGTGTTGGTGATGACATAAACCCTGACCGGCCTTCCAGAAACGTTGCCCAGGCCTCGCCCGTGCTGTCCACGCTTCCCAGCACGACAAACGGAAGCCGGGCAAAGAAATCGCGATGCTGATCCGGCATGAAATCGCGCATGACACGTTGGCCGACTACGGCCATTTTTTCTGCCGCACCGACCATTTCCTGCATCCGCTTCTCGCCCTCATGCCAGGCGGGTAGCGGCATCCTTTTTCTGTTCATGTTTGCCTCGCTTCGTAGATAGCACAGCAGAAAAACTTGTACGCGTGAGCAACGTTCATGCGCTCGCGGACAATCCTGCAGGTGTCTGCACGAAAGGAACAAAACCGGGCAGGGATTCGACGCGATCGAGGAATCCCCTGACAGCACCGTACACAGAAAGGTCGACATTACCCTCGGGTGCCCGGGCGACATAGCTATAAATAGCCACATCGGCAATGGTCGGGTGATCCGCAACCAGCCAGTCACGTGCTGTCAGGTGACGTTCCAGCCTGTCGAGGATGACATGCGCGCGTGCGATGACCTCGTCTGCATTAAAGCCTGCGCCAAATACCGTCACCAATCGCGCCGCTGCCGGTCCATACGCGATCTCACCGGCAGCGACCGACAGCCAGCGCTGCACGGCTGCCGCCCCCAGCGCATCGTCCGGCAACCAGTCAGTCCGGCCTGTTTTTTTGGCGAGGTAGACGAGGATGGCATTGGAGTCCGCGATAGCGATACCATCATCCTCCAATACCGGCACCTGGCCGAATGGATTAAGGGCAAGAAAGCCGGGCGTTTTGTGGGCGCCCGACTTCAGATCGACTTCAACCAGCTCGTACGCCACGCCAAGCAGCGAAGCAAAAAGGACCACTCGGTGACAATGGCCGGACAGTGGGTGATGATGGATTTTCATGGCTCGGTTCCTGTTTCTACTGGTTGGTCGGGCTCATGCCCGGCCCTTGCCGACAGTATGGAACCGAACGCTTTTTAGCGGAATAGCCGTTGTGGACACTTCTTTATTGTTTCAGGTGGAATAATGCGATCCTCCGCAAGTGATCCATTGCATCCATTCAGGAAACAATGAATTAAATTTAATGACATGATGTCCCTGTGAAATCGAACTAGAATGAACAAGCTTGCGGATTACCCAGCCATTTAATGACATTAGAATAATTTTACGGAGACAACACAATGAATAACCCATCCTGCCTGCGCCGCTTCCTGTTAGCCACTGCACTGATTTTACCCTTGACCTGTTACGCGCAGTCTTTTCCTGATCGCGCTGTCAAACTGGTCGTACCCTATGCGCCGGGAGGAAGCGCGGATATAGCGGCCCGATTGATATCCGATGATTGGGCAAAAGCTCTGGGTCAGCCATTGGTGATTGAAAACAAGGCTGGCGCAGGCGGCAACATCGGCGTCGATCTGGTCAGCAAGGCAAAACCTGATGGATATACCATAGGCCTGCAAACGGTCTCCCTGGCGATCAATCCCGCTCTATATCCGAACATGCCCTACGATACGCTTGCCGATCTTGCTCCCATCGGCATGGTGGCGACATCCCAGCATGTGCTTGTTGTCAACAACGATCTGCCAGCCAAAAACGTCAGCGAGCTGATTCGCGACGCCAAGGCCTCTCCGGGGAAAATTCAGTATGGCTCGGCAGGCACCGGAAGCACCTTTCATATGGCGGCCGAATTATTCAAATCCATATCGAAAACAGACATCACCCATATTCCCTATCGGGGCGGTGGTCCGGCGCTGTTAGATACGGTCGGCGGGCATGTCGAGTTGAGTTTCCCCGTCCTGTCGGCCGCCCTGCCACAGGTGCAGGGCGGGAAATTGCGGGCACTGGGAGTAACAGGCCCGGCACGCTCTGCACTCATGCCGGAGGTTCCCACAATCGCGGAGTCGGGATTGCCGGACTATCGTTTTGAGACCTGGTTCATGGTATTTGCTCCCGCCGGCACGCCGCAACCCATTCTGGAAAAGTTAAACAGCACGCTCAATGCCAGCCTGAATCAACCGGAACTGAAGGCACGCATGACCCGAGAGGCGTTTGACCCCGCACCTTCGAGCATCGACGGCGCCCGCAAATTGCTGGCCGACGACATGAAGAAATGGGCCACGCTCATTAAGGAGAGCGGCATTAAGGCCAATTGAGACAGATGAGAAGGCTACATGACCAGGGCAGTTGTCTTACGCCACACCTACTGACCTTGTATTCAAAGCGACGTCCCCAGCCGGATGGCACTCCCATCAGTAAAACGGGAAAAGCGAAAGCGATGAAGGTTGTACCCTGTTTCGTTTCCCAGGATCAGGTTTGAAATAACGCGACCCATTCCCGGACCGATACCGAATCCATGGCCACTCATCCCTGTCGCAACAAGTAGACCGGGATGCGTGGGTACCCAATCAACGATAGGGACAGTATCGGGCATGATATCAATCATCCCGGCCCAGCATTTTTGAAAACGAACTTCCCCGGCTTGTGGAAAAAGTCGCTGAAACCCATGCGCGATTGATTTGAGGTCAGACACATCGGGAGCGGGGTTAAGTACGCGCATTTTCTCAAACGGACCTGGCACATCTGGCGTCCAGTCCCGTGGCGTCGTCCAGCCGTCGGGATACCCGGGGGGCGCCCGAAATGCATAACGGGTTCCCAGCGGATCGGCTCTGAGAGCCGGAAAATATTTTGCTGCATGCCGAAAGGCGTCCGGCCCCAGATAAAGCCGGTGGCTACCTGCGGGCGCCAGCGTGTAGCCCCCATCGAGTCTGCGCCGAAAAGCAATATGCTTTTCGACGGCGGCGCCGTCATGAAACTCCGGCATGGGCTGTGTTGCCGCGACAGTCGCTTTAACCGACAGTTGGGGAATGGTAATATCGTGCTTTCTCAAAAAGAGTGAAGACCAGGCGCCCCCTGCCAGAACAACGGCCGACGTTGCGATATGCCCCTGCTCACTCCAGACGCCAGCGGTTCGTCCTGCTGCAATGTCCAGCATCCTCGCCGCGCAGTTCTCTATAATTCTTACTCCTTTGCTGCGAGCCAGCCTGGCCAGGGCAGGAACAGCCAGAGACGGCTCTGCACGCATATCTGATGGCGTTATCATTGCGCCTTTGAACGTGCCCGTCATGTTTTTTATCTGCTTCGAAACGTCGCCAGGATTCAGAATCCGGGTGTCCAAATCATGCACAGCAGCAATCTGCATGAATGCTTCAAACTCGGCCATTTCCTTGTCAGAGCTTGCCAGGTAGGTCACGCCTGTTTGCCGAAGGCCGATCTCTTCTCCACATTCCTGTGCCAATTGCGGCCATAGGCGGGCTGCTTCGATCATGATGGGCAATTCGTCTTCATCTCTGCCCTGCTTGCGAATCCACCCCCAGTTCCGTGAAGACTGCTCGGCCGCAACCCGGCCTTTCTCCAGCACCGTGACCGACTGGTTATGCTGTGCAAGATAAAGTGCCGTTGTTATCCCGATAATGCCGCCGCCAATAATCACGACATCCGACGATTTCGGCGGCGGAGCGGCATAAACAATGGGGTCGTTTTCAGAAAAAGGGAATGCGTTCACGTGTGGACTTTCATATTGATTGCAGATGGCCGACTTTCCTGCTTGATAGATAGAGTACGCATAGAAAGCCCCGATACACTCATGCAATTATAGCGCTCCTGCAAACGCTCAAATCCCCGGATACGTTCTATATGCCACCTCATGTTCAAAAAACAGGTGCTGCTTTTCCCTCCATCCTTATATTAATGCACGTCGCGCTACGATTACCGGCCGCGCTGTCGAATATCTCGTCCAGCTGATCCACGCGCTCCACAAACGCACCCTGAGCGCCAAGCGCAGAAGCCAGCTGATCGTATCGAGCCTCTTCGCTCAAAGTACATCCATACAATCGATCAGAACCATACTCTCGCATCTGGATCATATACTCTGCGTTCCAGCGGGAATCATTTCCGACAACGGCAATAAATCGGGCTTTTTCCCTTGCGGCGGTTTCAAACTCTGTACTATGAAATCCCGCCGTGCCGTCGCCCATCATGGCAACAATCGTCGCTTCGGGCCGAGCGATGCTGGCTGCGACCGCATAACATAAAGCGCCGCCAATAGCACCAGACAATCCGTTGATAATACGCGTTGGCGCCTGGCACAATGCCTGCGCCCATTGGCCGAACTCTCCGCCATCGCATATCAGGATAGGGTCTGCTGCATCATTCAATATTTTTTGAACCGCCTGGCATATGGATTCGGGTCCGGGATTATCACTATTATCTTCAGGCGAAGATTTCAGTGTCCTGTTTGAAATGGCACGATCCACCTCATCCAGCCATGCCTGACGATTCTGCGAAGATGCAAGATCAGCCAGACTGCGCAATGTTTCATCTGAATCTGCGACCGCATGCTTATACAAACGTGTCCCCAACAGGTTCCTGGCGCGTTCGATCATTGTTTCATCGGGATCGATGACTATGATCTCTGCATCCGGACTCATCCCCGCCGGTCGACCAAAACCCAGAGTGAAGTCCAGTGTTTTTCCAACCAGAACGATCAGGTCGGCTTTCTTCAGTACCTCCGGGAAATGTCCAAGAGACGGGTCCTTCAGGCCGCGTGGGCTTTCCATGCAAATAAGTGGGGCTTGCAAGCGCTCTGATACCTGCTTTCTTAAGTCAGGCGATCGACTTGCATTATTCATCGGTCCCAGCAGTACCAATGGTCGTTCTGCCCTCGATATTCGCGCTGTGATTTCCTGGGCATCGGCCTGTAAAAGAGACTGAACAACCCGGCAAGGTTTTTGCCTTCGCTTTACTTTGCCGATATCCACTTTTTCCTGCAGCAGATCAAACGGCATGGCGATGTGAACGGGTCCGGGCCTGCCGGATAGCGCCAGTGTAATTGCAGATGTGATGTCTTGATCGATCTCTTCGGAACGGCTCAGGCGCAAGGATTTTTTTACTAGCTTTTCTGTCACCCCAATCTGGTCCAGTTCCTGAAACGCCCCCATGCCGTCCTGAGAAATGGGTGAATCGCCTGAAAGCAGCAAAATCGGACTCTCTGCAAGCCGCGCAGAAAACACCGGTGACAGACAATTGGTAATACCCGGTGCTGCAGTGACCAATGCAACACCAATCTGGCCGGTCAATTGTGCCCACGCATCCGCCATATAAACGGCAGCCGCTTCGTGCCGGACATGAACGATACGGATATTCGCATCGATACAAGCGTCGTAAATGGGCATAATCTGGTTGCCCGACAGACTGAAGATTGTTTTAACACCCGCGCGTTGCAGCGCGTCAGTAACACGATGAGCACCCAGCATAAACACATTTACCTTGAATAAATAAACGATGTCTGCCCGACATGAACTGACATCATAAAGCTCCCGAACACCTGAATGAATGTTTTAATCTAACATATCACATTGGATTTATATTTTGATCCTCGATTATTGTCTTCCAGGATGCAGACTCGCTGATGACCTTCTTCGTCATAAAACCGTGTCCCTGCGTTGCTGTGGTCAATCCAAGATCCTTAAATTTTTTCTGCATCCGTTCCGAGGACATTGCCGTGTTAATGCCCTGTTCCATTTTTCTCACAATGTTATCTGGCGTGCCTTTCGGAACAACCACGCCAAACCATCCCTGGGAATCGAATTCTTTATGAAGTTGTTCTTTGACTGTTGGCACATCAGGAAGCGCAGGCGAACGCTCACTACTGGTAACGGCAATGGTTTTTACGTCACCGGATTGGATAAATGGCAACAGCGCAGCCAGGTTTCCCGTAACGACCTGGATTTGACCGGCAATCAAGTCCGTTAACGCCAATGTTTCGCCACCATAGGGGATGTGCGTCATCTTAATATCGGTCATGTGCATCAGCATTTCAGATGCCATATGCGTCTGACTACCAACACCAGACGAACCGAAATTGACAGCTGATTTTTTTGTCCGGATATAAGAGAGTAGCTCTGCGAGATTATTGGCAGGGATTTTTTTGTTTACCGCCACAACAAACGGACCGGTGGAAACAATGCTGACATTCTTGAAATCGCTTACATGATATGGAAGATTTTTATATAAATTGGGATTGACTGTCAGCATGCTGCCGGAAACCATTAACATCGTGTATCCATCCGGCCTGGCGCGAGCTACCTGTAAGGCTGCAACGGCCCCGCCTGCGCCCACCCTGTTTTCCACGACGATCGTCTGATTCCATTGTTCACTGAGCTCCTGGCTCAACACACGGGACAGAATATCAGCTGTCCCGCCTGCGGGGAAAGGAGAGATGAGGCGTACCGGCTGAACAGGCCAGTCGCTTGCCAGGGCTGGTACACAAATCAGCAGCGAGCTTGTACAGGCGAAGATACCAAGACAAACAAGTCGCTTAAAAAATCGGATTACTTTGCACATCTTTGCCTTCTCCCTGAATTATTTTTGAATAAATCAATCCGGATCCAAAGCAAAAGGCACTGTCTTTTCAAACATGGACGGTCGTGCTGCCACCTTTTGATGCTGTTTATTATTATTTAAAGATAATGCAAAGTAAAAGCAAAAATATTTTCACTTGTTAAAGATATATTTTAAATATCACGTCTGATCAATTTGTCGTTTCGACGACAACATGACCTTGCGTTGCCGTTGGTGTCGAGCCCCCCGATGCGTTAACTCCCGTTGCGAATCTGAATCCGGGTTATTACCAATTTGATCCCCTTTTTCCCATCTGTATAGTCTTACAAAAATAACTAAACGATCGTTCGGTAACTTCAAATTCAATAAGCGGTACTTTTCTCATTCAGGAGACAGAATGAAAAAATGGATGCTTGTATTTGCTGCATTAGCGGCATCAGTTGGGCCGCAGCTGTCTGCCGGGCCGCAGCTGTCTGCCCTGGGTGCGGATTCCGGCTTCGCTGACAAGGCAATCCGGCTGATCGTGCCATTTGCACCAGGCGGCGGGGCGGACACCGGCGCGCGCAGATTTGCGCAGGCGTTCGCGGAAAAAATCGGTCAAAGCGTGATCGTGGAGAATGTCCCGGGCGCAGGGGGCACGCTGGGTGCCGCCCGGGTTGCCCATGCCGCCCCCGACGGCTATACACTGCTTTACACGACACCAGGCCAGCAGATGACCGCGCCCTATCTGATTGCAAACCTGCCGTATGATCCGCTAAAGGACCTGCGCGCCGTCAGCAAGCTGACTGCCGGTGTCAACGTGCTGGTGGTGGGCAAAGACTTCCCGGCGTCTTCCATCCAGGCATTGATCGCCTACGCAAAAAGCCACCCCGGAAAAGTGAATTTCGCCAGTTCAGGCATCGGCTCAACCAGTCATCTGGCGGGCGAACTGTTCAAGAAAATGGCCGGTATTGACATCGTTCATGTACCGTACAAAGGATCCTCGGTTGCTGCTTCGGATGTGGTTGCCGGCCGGGTCCAAATGTCCATTGATACCCTGAGCGTCTACCTGCCCTATATCCGATCAGGCAAAGTCAAAGCGCTGGGCGTATCTACCCCCGAGCCCAACCCCATTGCGCCAGAGATCAGGCCCATTGCCGATGCGCTCAAGGGATTCGATGCCTCGCCCGTCAACTATATAACCGCCCCCGGCGCGACGCCGGATGCCGTGATCAGCCAACTGAACAGACTGATCAATGCGGTGGCATCCGACAAAAAACTGCAGGCGGCATTCGCCTCTACCGGTTCAATCCTGGGCGGAGATACACCACAGGAAATGGAAGCGCTCGTACGCAGCGAGCAGAAGCGCTGGAAAGAAGTCATCGACAGTGCAGGCATTGCCGTGACGCGCAAAAACAATTGAACGTAACCCTTTTATCGGACCACCCAGCATGAGAAAACAGCTTATCAGGATAAAACTCGCGTTTGCAGTACTATTGGCCGCAAGTGCCCTTCCGGCACAAGCACTGGCAGAGGCACAGGCATATCCGGACCGTCCCATCACACTTATTGTGCCGTATTCTCCCAGCGGCGTGACCGACGCCTACGCCCGCTCCATCGGCGACTATCTGGGGCGCTTGTGGAACACGCAGGTCATTGTCGAGAACAAAGGGGGTGCCGGGACCATCATCGGCACCCAGCACGTCAGCCGCGCCAAGCCCGACGGCTATACCTTGCTGCTGACCAGCTACGCCTACACATCCAACCCTATCCTCAGAAAAGACCTGCCCTACGATCCCGCTTCATTAACGCCGGTCATGCTGCTGGGCAGCAGTCGCAGTATGCTGGTTGTTTCCAGCAAGAGTGATCTGCATACCCTGAAAGATGTGATCGCCAAAGGGAAAAAAGCACCTGGCAATCTGAAATTTGCCTCATCCGGCAATGCATCGAGCCCGCATATTGCAGCTGAATTATGGGCCAAAGAAGTCGGCGTGAGCATCACCCACATTCCCTACAAAGGCACGGGGCCGGCCATGAACGATCTGTTCGGCGGACTGGTCGACGGCATCTTCGACGGTCCCAGTTCGATCGCCAATGTACACGCAGGTCGCCTGCGCGCGCTCGGTATTGCAAGTGAAACCCGACATCCTGCCGCACCTGAGGTTCCCACTTTCAAGGAGCAGGGTATTGACCTGGTCTTTGGCAGCTGGTTCGGTTTCCTGGCACCCGCCGGAACACCCAAACCCGTCATTCAAAAAATCAACGACGGATTGAACAAATCACTTTCGGATCCGAAAGTGAAGGCTGTACTTGATGCTGCAGGCCTGTTTATCGTCGGCGGCACACCCGAAGAATTCGCCTCGTTTCTGGACCACGAATCAAACCGCTTGCAGGGTTTGGTCGATAGTGGCGTGAAACTTCTTGTTAAATAACTAACCATGGATACTAAACAGATGACCCTGAAGTTTATTGAAGTCGAACATCAAAACGGCGTGGCAATCGTTTACCTGAATCGCCCTCCCGTCAACGCGCAACATGCCGATCTGCGCGCCGAACTGATCAGCGTATTCGATACATTCAACGACGATGATAATGTGCGCTGTGTTGTACTCACCGCGCACGGAGATATCTTCTCTGCAGGAGCCGATATTTCGGAACGGCCGGCAATCAAGACACGCGGTCCTGGCGCCTACTGGAATCACAACCGTCTGGTGCGCGAATCGGCGCTTGCGATCTCTGACTGCAGCAAGCCGGTGATCGCAGCGGTAAACGGGCCAGCGCTGGGAGCCGGTTTCGGCCTGATGGCGGCGTGCGATATCTGGATTGCTTCTGACAATGCCTATATTGCCATGCCCGAAATCAATGTCGGGCTGGCCGGTGGCACCGCATTGCTGCAGCGTATTTTTGGCAAATCCCGCGCGCGGCGCATGTTCTACACCGGCATGAAAGTGACCGCCGACGAGCTTTATCGGCTGGGGCTGATCGAAGCGAGCCTGCCGCGTGATCAGCTTATGCCCTATGCCCTGGCGCTTGCAGAAGAAATCGCCGGCAAAGCCCCCCTGGCCTTGCAATATGCAAAGCAGGCCGCGCAGGTCACGCTCAATATGCCGCAACGCGAGGGCTATCGTTTCGAACAGAATATTACTGTGGCCCTGTCAGATACAGAAGACGCCAGAGAAGCGCAGCAGGCATTCCTCGAAAAACGCGTACCGCAATACAAGGGAAGGTAACATGCAGCAAGCTTTGAACGAGCATTACCTTGCCTTGCCCGCAGGTGCAGACGATGAAGACGCACGCTACCAGGCCTTCCGCGATGAAATCCGCGATTTCGTGCGACAGCATTGCCCGGCGGATATCCGGGAAAAAGTGAGAAGCGGAGAAAAAATCACGCGCGTGATATACAGCCGCTGGCAACACATTCTTCACAAGCAGGGCTGGGCCGCGCCCGGCTGGCCGACCGAGTACGGCGGTACCGGCTGGGACCTGCGCCAGCGCATGATCTTCGAGGAAGTGATCGCCGATCACGATTGTCCGCCGCTTTATCATCACGGACTGGGTCATATCGGTCCTGTGATCATGCAATTTGGCACACCCGAGCAAAAGCAAACCTATTTGCCACGGATCCTGGATACATCCGACTGGTGGTGCCAGGGCTATTCTGAGCCGAACTCGGGCTCAGACCTCGCCTCATTGCAGACACGTGCTGAACGCGACGGCGATCATTATGTGGTCAATGGCCAGAAAATCTGGACCTCGCACGCGCACGAAGCCGACATGATCTATCTGCTGGTGCGCACTTCACACGAAGCCCGGAAGCAGGAAGGTATTTCCCTTCTGCTTGTGGATTTGAACACCCCGGGCATTACCATCAAGCCCATCGAAACCATCGATGGCTGGCACCATGTCAATGAAGTGTTTTTCGAGAACGTCCGTATTCCGGTCGAGCGACGGGTCGCAGAGGAGGGTCGCGGATGGCAATGCGCCAAGTATCTGCTGGAAAGGGAACGCGTACCGCCGGCCAGTGTCGGGCAGCTTGTGCGGCAGTGGCGCAGGGTAACGCATCTGCTATGGGAAAACCGGCAGGCCAGGCAGACCAGTCACGACTATGCCGCGCTGGACCGGAAAATGTTCATACTGGCGGCAAAGATCAAAGGTGCACGCGCAATGCTGGCCGATGCCATTGACGACATGATGGAAAAAAAGCCCCTGGGCGCCAAGCCCTCGGCCTTGAAACTGTTGTGCAGTCAGATTGCACAGGCGCTGAGCGAAGTGGCGCTGCGACTGACCGGGCCCGCGGGCAGTCAGCAGTTCCTGACTGACGCGGCAACCTCGACCGAAGAGGGCATCTGGCTGCAGAACTATCTGTATTCCCGCTCAAAAACCATTGCCGGCGGCACCACAGAAGTCCAGCGAAACGTTGTTGCACGCGAACTGTTTGGAGCATAAGCAGATGGGATTCGAACCAATCACAATCTTTCCGGGCGAACTGCTTGAAGGCGCAGAACGCCTTGCCAGGGACACTAGTGCTAATAGTGCCCCCCTGCCGGCATCGATCATTCGGGACATGGGCTGGAGCAGCACGCTTATCGCCGAAAAACACGGCGGCTATGGCGGCAGCTTCAACGATATCGGCGCCGTGCTTGAAGGCCTGGCCTCGCGTGCAACCAACCTGCCCGTTATGACGCGCTGTTGTATCGTGCCGGGCATGCTGATGGCCGCAACTGAAACAGAAGCCATCCGTACCTGCCTGTCGCGCATTGCAGAAGGCGCGATCTGCGTGGAACTGGCGGGTCCGCTCAACCGGTACGACGATGCCGCTGTCCCCCGGCTTTCTCCGACAGGCGGTGGCTGGCGCCTGACAGGCACGCTCGACGCAGTCGAGTGGACTGCAGATTGCACGCATCTGCTGTTCTGCGCGCGCAATACCGTCGATAACACACCCTGCGTGATTATCCTGGAGACAACACAGTTGCCGGAACCGTCGACCGCATTTTCGACCGTGGAACGGCGCCAGGTCAAACAGATTGACTTGCCCGACCTCAAACTTGACAGCAGTGCCGTGCTGGCCGACGGTGACAGCGCCCAGGCAATGAGCCGGGCCGGATGGGCGCTCGCGCAGGCGGCGATCGCCGCCGACATGGTGTGCACCATGAACAACATGCTGGCCGAAACCATCCGCTATTTGCAGGACCGCAAGCAATTTGGCCAGCCGCTGGCGCAATTTCAGGTGCTCAGGCACGATGTAGCCCGGCTCTATGTCGACTTTGAAACCTGCAAGAACCTGCTGATGTCATCACTGCGTTCGCTGGACGCCGGCGGTTTCGATGATCAATGCCTGGCCGCTTTTGATCTGCTGGGCCTGTATATGCGCGAACAGGCCGTCGAGTTCGCGCAATCGGTTATCCAGTTACACGGCGGCATGGGCATGACCCGCGAAACACTGGCCGCAAGAATGGCGTCCCGGCTGATCGGCCTCGCATTCCGGTATGGAGATGCGTATGCCCATACCAGGGCATTGTCTGAATTTCAAAATGGCAGTCAACAATGAGTCACGTACAGATGGATGTCCATCCTTTGAATCATCTTTTCAATCCCGATTCTGTTGCAATTATCGGCGCGTCGTCAGATCCAGGCAAACTGGGCGGCCGGCCCATCCGATTCCTGCTTGAAGCCGGCTACGAAGGCGCCATTTATCCGATCAACAAGCGGGCCGATACGGTTCAGGGACTGAAGGCCTATCCGTCTCTGGCCGACATCCCGGGCAAAGTGGACCAGGCCATTATCATTGTCCCGGCTCCGGCGGCGTTGGCAGCCTTGCAGGAATGCATTGCAAAGAACATCAAAATGGTCCAGATCCTCAGCTCGGGCTTTTCCGAAGAAAATGCCGAGGGTCTCGCCAGGCAGCAGGCACTGGTTGAATTGGCAGCGCAACACGGCGTACGCTTGCTGGGCCCCAATTGCCTGGGTATTGTCAGCGTCCGCAACCGCTATTTTGCGACCTTTTCAACTGCCCTGGAAGCCCTGACGCCGCAGCCGGGCGGGATCAGCTTTGCAACCCAAAGCGGCGCGTTCGGCTCCTGCGCCTACGCCCAGGCCATCCAGCGCGGTCTGGGCATTGCCCGTATCGTCGCGACCGGCAATGAAGCCGATATCGACGTCACCGAATGCATTGACTTTCTGGCGTCCGATCCGCAAACACGCGTGATCTGTGCCGCCATTGAGGGATGCAGGGACGGCAACCGCCTGCGCCGGGCCCTTCTGAAAGCGGCCGCGGCAAACAAGCCTGTCATCCTTATGAAAGTCGGCACCTCCGAGACCGGGCAACAGGCTGTCGCGACCCATACGGGTGCCATCGCCGGCAACGACAGAATATTCGACGTCGTGTGCCAGGAATGCGGTGCCTGGCGGGCCATGTCAATCGAAGAGATGCTGGACATCGCCTACGTATGCACCCAATTGCCACTGCCGACAAACGATCGGGCGAGCATTACTACCGTTTCGGGGGGAATCGGTGTATTGATGGCAGATGACGCCGAGCGTTTCGGCATCACCATTGCGCCGGTTTCCCCTGACCTGCAGCGAAAAATACATGAGGTCGTACCGTTTTTGGTGGGCGTCAACCCGCTGGACACGACGGCGCAGATCGGGGTCATCGAGAAAGGCTTTCAGAAGGTGCTCGACCTTGTGATCCAGGACACCGATTATGCGATTCACTTTGTCTACCTGGCCCAAATTCCGTGCGATCCGGGCCGATTCCTTCCATTGCTGGAAGATTTGACCAGATTCAGAAAACAGTATCCTGAACGCCTGATTGTCCTGGTCGGACCATCGGACGAACGCATGCGCGCGCTACTTGAGCAACAGGATTTGGTGATTTTTTCCGACCCTGGCCGGGCTGTGCGTGCCGTGGCCGCATTATGCGCCATCAAGCGCCGCTGGCAGTCCCTGCATCCGGGACTGCCCAATACCTCCCGGCCCGGCAAATCCAAACCCGACGAAGACAGCCGGACGCTGAATGAACTGCAGGCCAAACGCCTGCTTGCACGATATGGTCTGGCCGTCCCGGCTGAAACATTATGCACAACCGCAAGTGAAGCCGTCGACGCTGCCGATGCCATCGGCTATCCGGTAGTCGCCAAGATTGTCTCGCCGGACATTCTGCACAAAAGCGACTTCGGGGGCGTGCAACTGAATTTGCAAAACTGCGGACAGGTAGAGGCCGCTTTCGCTGCACTGATGAATGCCGCCGCAAAGCAGGATGGCAATCCGCTGATCCAGGGTGTCCTGATCGCGCCGATGATCAAGGGTGGAATCGAAACGATCCTGGGGGTACATCACGATCCCATCTTTGGTTCGATGGTCATGTTTGGACTGGGCGGCGTTGCCGTGGAACTCTACAATGACGTGGCGTTCGCCTCGGTGCCCCTCACTGCAGAACGAGCAGAGCAATTGATCCATTCGGTCCGCGCCTCGAAGCTGCTGACAGGCTGGCGTGGCCAGAAAGCGGTCGATCTGGAGCAACTGAAAGGTGCACTGCTGGGACTGTCGGCATTTGCAGAAGACTGGTCCGATGTGCTGGAAGGTGTGGATATCAATCCATTCGTCGTCATGGAGTCGGGCACGGCTTGCCTGGATGCTGTCATCTCGGTCAGATGAAAAAAATCGCTATAATCACGCCTGAACCTTTACTGAGGCTATTGCATGGCATCCAGAGACCCGGACCGAAGACGAAAAATCATCGAAGCGTCGCGACGTCTGTTTGCGCGATATGGCTACAGCGGCGCCTCCATCAGCATGATCGCTGCCGAAACGGGTCTGACCAAGGCCGCGCTGTACCACCACTTCCCAAACAAGGAAGCCATCTATCGCGCCAGCTCCACAACCGGCATGGACGAACTGCTTTACGAGGTTACCCGCGCCATCTCCGCTGAAAAAGGCACGGCTGAAGACCGTTTACGTGCCTACATGCATGCCTCTGTGCAGCAATATGAGAGAAACCAGGACAGCTGGATGTCGGGATCGGCCATTTTCTGGACCGCAGCCTCGGAAGAAGCACGCGCCCAGATTCTGGAAGTGCGCGACGCCTATGAAAACCTGTTGAAGCAAATCATCCAGGATGGCATCGACGCCGGTGTGTTCAGACAGGACATTGAAGTCAAGCTGTCCAGCAAATTCCTGCTATCGATTGTCAATCAATTGCCCAAATGGTACCGAAGCGGCGGCAAATATAGCGCGACCCAGATTATTGATATTTATCTCGATACCTACCTGGACGGGGTTCGAGCCCGGACGCCGTCCACGCGTAACCCCGCCCGACGATCATCACGCCGCAGTCCGTGACGTAGCCGTCTCCCGCTGGCGCTTGGCCTCTTCCAGCAAATACACCTGGTAATCATCCAGATCACCCTCGAAGTCCGTAATGCCCCCGCGCGACACCAGCCAGAACTCATCGCAAACGGAACGCAATAACGCGCGATCATGACTGACCAGCATGGCCGAGCCTTCGAACTCATTCAAGGCAACGCTCAGCGCCTCGCGGGTCGCCAGATCCAGATGGTTGGTCGGTTCATCAAGCAGCAGGAAATTGGGGCGCTGCCAGACGATCATGCACAACACCAGCCGCGCTTTCTCACCGCCGCTCATGCTGCCTACCGGTTGCTTGACCATATCACCACTGAAATTAAACGTACCCAGGAAATTGCGCAGCCCCTGTTCGCGGCAATCCATGGCGCCCGGACGCAGGCTTGCCGGTGTATCGCGCACCAGTCGTATCATATGCTCCAGTGGTGTGTCTGCCGGCCGCAAGACATCCAATTCCTGCTGCGAAAAGTATCCGATACTCAGGCCTTTTCCGGTAATAATCTCACCCCCGATCGCCTCCAGCGCGCCGGCAATGGTTTTAACCAGTGTCGACTTGCCCTGGCCGTTGGCGCCAAGAATACCGATCCGCTGCCCCGCCAGCACAGTACGGTTCACATTTTTCACAATAACAGTCGGCCCCGGCTGGATCGCGGCGTCATCTGGCGGTGGATAGCCACAGCTGACCTCAGTCATCGCCAGCATGGGGTTGGGCATGCTGAGCGGCTCTTTGAATTCGAACTGGAACTCGGCATCGGCCAGAACGGGTGCAATTTTTTCCATGCGCTCCAGCGCCTTGACACGACTCTGTGCCTGCTTGGCCTTGCTGGCTTTTGCCTTGAAGCGGTCAATAAATTTTTGCAAATGGGCCATCTTTTCCTGCTGCCTGGCGTGTGCCGCCTGTTGCAGCAACATTTGCTCGGCTCGCATGTCTTCGAACTTGCTGTAATTGCCGCCGTAGCGCACCAGTGTTCCGTGGTCAATATGCAGCGTAACATTGGTGATCGCGTCCAGAAACTCACGATCATGACTGATCACGACCATGGTTCCGGCATAATTTTTGAGCCAGGCCTCCAGCCACACGAGTGCATCCAGGTCCAGGTGATTGGTCGGCTCATCGAGCAGCAGTAAATCCGACGGACACATCAGCGCGCGCGCCAATTGAAGACGCATGCGCCATCCGCCCGAAAAACTGTTGACCGGCCGGTCCAGCTCGACCACGCTGAAACCCAATCCCAAAATAAGCGCCTGCGCACGAGACGCTGCATCGTGCGCGCCGGCGTCGTGCAATGCCATATAGGCATGCGCCATGCGCATGCCATCATCGCTGGCCTCGGCTGCCGCAACTTCGGCTTGCGCTGCCAGCAAGACGGTGTCGCCTTCCACCACAAAGTCTGTCGCGCTCTGCTCTGTTTCCGGCATATCCTGCGCCACTTGCGACATACGCCACTGCGCCGGTATCGAAAACTCCCCGCTGTCTTCCTGAAGCGTGCCGTTGAGCACCGCAAATAATGAAGACTTGCCCGCACCATTACGCCCGACCAGCCCCACCTTTTCTCCGGGATTGAGCGTGACTGAGGTGTTTTCAAGCAATACTTTGCTGCCGCGACGCAAGGTCACGTTTTTCAGGATAATCATTGAGGGTAAATCTTCATTTTTCGGTAGAACAAAACCCCGGCCGAAGTCGGCGCAGGTTTTATCCGGGGTGATGGAGTGACGCGCCCGCCGGCTATCTTATTGAAGGCAAGATAACGACAGACAGCCGCGTAAAGGAAGGTGAATTGTAGCAGTAGAAATTCCTTCCAGATGCTTCAGCATGTTGTCACTCAATTGACAACGGCGCCGATATGCTATTGCCGGAAAGCTTTTTTTGCCTGAGAAACCCGTTCTGAGCCCGCAAGAGGGCAGTCCTGGTTGCCCTCTTTAGCCTGAGCGTGGAAGATTCTAAACGGTAATGAGAATTATTGTTATCATACGAGCATCTATCATTTACTCACCAGGCCGGCATGTCTGATTCGCCTTCTTCGTCCAAGGGTTGGCTCGTGTACTATCGCGGGCTGATCGGATCCTGGGCAAAAAACAATTCCCGCTCTCCCGACGCGGAAGATGCTGTTCAGAATTCCGCCCTGAAGATGCTGGGCCAAAGCCAGGAGGCGGTGCTCGATCCCAATGCCTACCTGTTTCGCGCGACCCGCAATCATTTAATCAATGAAGCCAAGCGCCAGGCGAGGCAGCCCGTCACGTCCCTGGAAGCGCTTGCGCAAGACGACCACCCGCTGCTTTCTGATCCGGAAGCCCCTGTCCGCGCGCGTCAATTGGTAAATGCGCTTGAAGCCGCCCTGCAACAACTGCCCCTTAAGAAACGGCAGGTCTTCGTTTATCATCGCCTTGAAGGGTACACGCATCCCGAAATCGCCGCCAAGATGGGCATTAGTCTGAATACGGTGGAACGGTACGTCATGGATGCGACCCGTCATATTCGCGAAAAGTTACAAAATTTCTGCGAAAATTGATCCGGTATTGTGCCGGCATTTTTGTCTTTATGATGACGCCTGTCCCGTCCCCAGTACTCCAAGTCCACCGCCTGTTCCGGCATGGGTTTTGTTCCAAAAGAGATTGCACCATTGGTTATGACTGATTCTGCCCAGCCTGTTGACCCCGATTCATTGCCCGATACCGCCAGTGTTGCGGCGTACTGGTTCGCACGCGAGAGGTCTGGCCGCATGACTGCAGAGCAACGCATGCGACGCGATGCATGGTTGCGGGCCTCGGCAGACCACGTCCTGGAGTACGAGCGTGCCCGGGGGATCTGGAATGCCGCGCGCCTGGTGCCCGCAGAACGGTTGCAGGCGCTGATGAATGAAACGCCAAAAGAGTCCCGGGCCCGCAGTTATGCTTCTTCTGATTCATCATCCAGCATTTACTCCGACCGATCACGTTCTATCAGACCAGGTTTCAGTCGTCGTCGTTTTGCATTCGGTTTTGGCCTTGCCTGTACCGCTGCCGTGGGAATCAGCGTTTATGTAAACCCATCACAGCCGTCATATAGCCTGCAGGTGGCATCTGCTGTGGGACAGTACCGCCAGGTTACCCTTCCGGATGATTCGATTATTGAGCTCAATACGGGAACGCGGCTTTCGGTGAATTATTATCCAGACCGCAGGGAAGTTATTCTGCAGGAAGGTGAAGCGGCCTTTACAGTGTCACCCGATGCAGAACGGCCTTTCTTCGTCGAAGCAGGCGACACCTCAGTCAGGGTCACCGGCACGCGCTTTGGCGTTCGCCGACAGGCACAGGCGGCCAGTATTGCTGTGCTATCTGGAGCCGTGCAGGTCAGGCAGGGACCGTGGTGGAGCCGGGAGCAGGCAGACTTGCGGGCTGGGCAAACGCTCGCACCGGGCACTGGCAATCACTTCACCGTCCTGAGTGCCCAGGACACAGACTCCGTCCTCGCTTGGCGGCAAGGGCGTGTGGTCTTCCGTGATACACCATTGGCCAGCGCCGTCAATGAGATCAATCGCTACGCCAGCCAGCCTATACGCCTCAATATTGCGAATGCCAATTCAATCCGTATCGCAGGCACGTATAGCACCCGCAACATCAACGGCTTTCTTGAACTTCTTCCTGATATTGCTCCTGTCGCCGTGCAGCGACTGGCGAATGGATCAGCCGTGATCGTTCGTAAATAAAATCACAGACTTGCTTTGAAATAAATAATTACACATTTCTCAGGACAAATTATCCGGTATTTCACGCCGGCAGTTGTCTTTATGGCTGAACCGGTCGCTCCAGCAGGTGAGCGACCACCCTGAATCAACCCCATACAGTTGTGAAACGAACGACCCTGCAAGGCAGCGATAGCCAGCCTGGGTCGCTTTCGCTCTCCTGTCCAGCTTTCTGGAAATGACAAGTGTCAAGAAAAAATACTGCCGAGCCCGAAACCCCCGCTTCACATCCATTCTGGTATGCCGGACACGGCCGCTCTGCGCGGAAAATGAAATCCATGATCGCATCCTGGTCACTATGCCTGTCCGCATCGTGGCTTGCGGCGCCGCAAGCTGTTTATGCACAAGACAGCGCCATCCAGATCAGCATCCCCGCCCAACCGCTAGGCGAAGCGTTGATTGCCGTGGCGCATCGTTACTCTCTTGAATTGGCCTATTCCCCTGATCTGGTGCGCGGCCTACGATCATCGAATGTTTCAGGCAATCTGTCTGTCGAGCAAGCTTTGCAGCGCGTGCTGGCGAACACGCCTATTTCCTATCGAATCAGCGGGCGCAACGTGGTACTGCTCAGGCGCCCGGAACCGCGCGTAAACGCAGCCCCCAAGGATGCGCAAGTACTGGCACCTATCGTAGCGACGGCGTCGCGCAGCGATATCGAACCCGAGAATGCCCCGCAGAAAATTATCATTATTGAGCCGGAACAAATCGAACAGCAGTTGGCCATTTCGAGTAATTCTTCGAACGTGCTAAGCAATATGCTGCCTGCCTACACCCCCAGCCGGGACAAGATGAACGGCAGCGGTGAAACGCTGCGCGGCCGCACTCCGCTGATCATGATTGACGGCGTGCCTCAGTCCAACCCCTTGCGCCCGACTGGCCGTGAAGTGCACACCATTGACTATTCGATGGTCGATCATATCGAAGTCATTAATGGAGCGAGTGCATCCAATGGGATAGGTGGAACAGGCGGCGTCATCAATATTATTACCAAAAGCCCGGAGCCCGGCACGCTCAATCAGCATTTTGGCATCCAGGCCACCACACCGACATCACAGCTCAAATCCGAAACCATGAGCTACAAAACCGATTATGGCGTCAATGGACGCGAAGGGCCATGGGAATACCTGCTGGCCGGCAGCTTTGAAAGCCAGGGCCTGGCGCTTGACGGATGGAATAATCCTGTGGGGGCAGATAACACCCAGGGCGACCTGATGAGCTCACGCGCCTATAACATTCTTGCGAAACTGGGTTACTGGATTGATGATAACCAGAAATTGCAGTTGAGCGTGAATCATTACAAAATCAAAGGACGGATGGATTATATCGGTATTGCAGGCGATCGCGAAGCCGGCATTCCGACAACATCTGAGCGAGGAGACCCGGAAGGGCTCGCCCCGCACAACGAAGTCTGGACCTCTGCACTGAAATATGAGAACAGCAATCTCGCGGATACGGGCATCAAGCTGGACGCCATGGTGTTCAACCAGCGCTTCGAAGGGCTGTTTGGCGCCGATAATTCCAAGACCTTCCAGGATCCCTCGATTGCGCCTGTCGGCCAGCTGTATGATCAATCGCGTGCGACTGCAGACAAATGGGGAACCAAACTGAGTCTGACCAAAGACGATCTGTTTGACGGCAGGCTCAAACTGACTGCAGGCTTCGACACTCTGATGGACAAGGGCAAGCAGGATCTTTACTTAACTGGCCGCACCTATGTGCCCGAGTCCAAGTACACCAGTTATGCGCCGTTTGTCATGGCAGAGTTCAAATTACTGGACAATTTGATGCTGTCGGCCGGCTACCGCTACGAAATGGGTCAGCTGGATGTAACCTCCTACCGAACCCTGGCTGCGTATAACAATGCTGCCGTCCAGGGGGGCAAGCTCAAATTCAACGAAGGGCTGTTCAGCGGCGGGCTGGTATACAAGCCGCTGGATAACCTGACCTTCTTTGGCAGTTTTTCCCAGGGCTTTGATATGCCTGATGTCGGACGTGCATTGCGTTCGATCAACTCAGAGGGCCAATCCATTGAGAATTTCCAGGCGCTCAAACCCATCCTGACGGACAATTATGAAGTTGGCATGCGCTATCGGAATGACCGATTCGACATGGACCTGAGCCTGTATCAATCGAATTCGAAATATGGCAATCGTGTTGTCCCCGTCAACGGGCAGTTCCAGCTTGCCCGCCAGAAAACCCGGATCCAGGGACTTGAAGCGGGCCTTGGCGTCCAGATTAATGACAAACATCATGCGCGCATCGGTTATTCCTATATGCGCGGGAAATACGACAGTGATGATGATGGCAGCCTGGACGCAAAACTCGGGGCGCTTAATGTCGCACCCAATCGTATCGTAGCCAGTTGGTCTGCCAAATGGACGGACAAATTCAGCTCATTCTTACAGGTTAACTATGCGTTCAGCCAGAAGTTTGAAGAAAAGGATTCCAACTTCAATGGCTATGCCCTGGTTGATCTGGCATTGAACTATAAATTACCCAAGGGAACAGTCAGTCTGTCTGCATCGAACTTGCTGAATAAAAAATACATCACCTATTATTCGCAAAGTGCGTTGGTTGAGCCCCTGAGATACTTTGCGGGCCGTGGGCGCACCGTGACCCTGGGCTACTCGGTCAACTTCTGATGCATCGTATGGACAGGGCAAGGGTACAAGCATGGCCCGTTGCCAATCGCGCACGGAACGATCGACGAGCGTTTTGCCTGTGCCTGTTGGGTTTGCCCGCCGCCCTTGCCCTGCTGCCCTATCCGGCAGGAGCCGTTCTGGTGGAACATGCCATGGGACGCACTCAGGTGCCAATGCGGCCCGCGCGGGTTATCACGTTATTTCAGGGAGCCACGGATATTGCACTTGCATTAGGGGTAAGGCCTGTTGCCACAGTGGATTCCTGGACTGAAAAGCCCGTGTATCGATATTTGCGTACCCAAATGGGGGACGCACAGTCGGTTGGACTGGAAACGCAGCCCAGTCTGGAAGACATTGCACAACTGCAACCGGATCTGATCATCGGTTCAAAGTTCAGGAATGAAAGAGCGTTCGATCTGCTCTCGAAAATCGCACCTACTGTTCTGGCGCAGGACGTCTATTCGTTTGAGTCGAACACTCGACTGATTGGCGCTGCGCTGCACCGTGAAGCACAGGCTGCCCGGTTGCTTGCGCAATTGAACCAACGAGTTGCAGCATTGCGCGCCAAACTGAAACAGAAGTTTGGCCCGGCCTGGCCCTTGACCGTATCCGTGCTCGATGTCCGCAGCGACCACATAAGGCTTTATCTGGCCGACAGCTTTGCCGGTGCGTTGCTCAGTGCATTGGGATTTGCATGGCCCTCCCAGTGGCGTGACGGGTCACGCTCCATAATCAAACTGACCAGCAAAGAACGTATTCCGGTCACGGATGCCGATGTTTTTTTTGTACTCTTGCGTTCTGATAGCGCGGTGGTCCGGAATAACTACCTGGCGTGGTCGGGCCACCCGCTATGGCAACAACTTCAAGCAGTGAGGAATGGGCGCGTGCACCATGTCAACAACGTGTACTGGAGTCTGGCGGGAGGCATTCAGAGCGCGTTCCTGATGCTGGACGAACTACAGGCGAAGATGTTCAGCGAGATATCCTCATGAAAGCGGCGTTTATTCCGTCTTCACCTGCAGCGCTGCTGGCGATTGCAAGCGTAGTTACCATACTCTGCGGGATGATCGCGCTCACGGTGGGACAGGAACCTATTTCCTTACAGGAAGTGTGGCGGGCGTTGACCCAGCCTGATCCGCACAATATGGATCACGCCGTGGTCCAGACCAGTCGCCTGGCAAGGGTTGTCGTTGCAGTATTGGTGGGAGCAAGTCTTGCCGTAGCAGGCGGTCTAATGCAGGCATTGACACTAAATCCGCTAGCCTCGCCCGGTCTTTTCGGTATAAATGCGGGCGCCATGTTTGCAGTGGTGTTGATTGCGCCCGTGATTGGCGCGGTATCATTTTCCCACTTCATGTTGCTGGCGTTCGTTGGAGCGGGTGCAACCGGTGCGCTGGTTTACGCCGTGGGCATGCGCGGGCCCGCCCGCTCGGACCAGGCCAGACTCGTTCTGGCAGGCGCGGCCATCAGTTCCCTGCTGTTCTCTTTTACCCAGGCGGCCCTGGTAATCAATCAGGATGGGCTGGACAGTATTCTGTTTTGGCTTGCAGGTTCAACGGCCGGACGCGGGATGAATGAGGTGCGCCTGGCCTGGGCCCCCATTGTGCTGGGGCTTCTGGGCAGCGCGGCGCTGGCGCGGCACCTGAATATCCTCGTGGCTGGCGAAGCGATTGCGCGGGGCCTGGGGCAGAACGTGGGCCGCCTGCGGCTGCTGCTTAGCGTCTGCGTGATTCTGCTGGCGGGCACGGCGGTGTCTCTGGCAGGTACAGTGGGCTTCGTTGGCCTTGTGGTTCCGCATATTGTACGTCGACTGTTTCCAAATGATTTTCGCTGGCTGCTGCCTGGTTACGCTCTCTTCGGCGCCTTACTGTTGTTGTTGGCCGATCTGCTGGGACGGATTGTTCTGCCTCCCGAAGAGATTCCGGTCGGTGCGATGACGGCCCTGATTGGGGCTCCGTACTTTATCTATCTGACTCGCCGGAGCGGCCAACATGCGTGACGTCCTCGTGATTCGTACCGAACACCTCTCCAGGCTGCTTTCGCGGCGGGCACATGCGACGGTCGGCATTCTGCTGCTACTGCTGTGCCTGGTAACGGTCTGGTCGCTGATATCCGGAAAATATACCTTATCTGTTTCACAAATCTGGCAAGCGTGGACGACGCCCGATCATCCGGCCAACGCCTTCATCCTGACGTGGTTGCGCTTGCCCCGGCTTGTGCTGGCGATCATGGCCGGTGCCTCGCTGGCCCTGGCAGGTCTTTTGCTGCAAACACTGGTGCGCAACCCGCTGGCTTCCCCCGATATTGTGGGGGTAACAGGAGGAGCATCCGTGGCGACAGTAGCATGCCTGTCATTCTGGAGCGGCACAGTGAGCGTTCAGTGGTTGCCGCTGGTGTCGATGGCAGGCGGTTTTCTCGCAGCAGGGATCGTCTATGGAGTGGCATGGCGTACGGGACTTTCTCCGACCCGGCTTATCCTTGTAGGTATCGGAGTAGCAGCCATATGCGGCGCGCTTACCAGTACCTTGCTGGTTTTCAGCCCTATCGCCTCTACGCTGAATGCCTATGTCTGGCTGACCGGCAGCGTATACGCGGCACGCTGGCATGAAATCGCAACCCTGGCCTGCTGGCTGGTACCTGCCCTCATCATCCTCGCCTGCAATGTGCGCTGCCTGCCTTTATTCGAACTGGATGCCGGCCTGATGGCAAGCCTGGGGCTGCGCTGGCAGCGACGCCGCATATTGCTCCTGGGGCTAAGCATATACCTGGCCGCCATCGCTGTCGCCTATACCGGCGCCCTCGGCTTTGTCGGATTGCTGGCGCCACACATTGCACGCAAGCTGGTCAATCGCCCCGGGGCTGCCCGGTTATGGGCGGCAGCGGCAACAGGTGCCATATTGGTTGCCCTGGCAGACCTGGTGGCGCGCACGCTTTTTCTTCCCATGGATTTGCCGGCCGGCATTTTTGTCTCCGGCATCGGTGCCCCATACTTCCTGTACCTGTTGCTCACCGCAAGGTCGTACGGGTCCAGGAATTGATCACGATGGAAATGAACGAAATCCCCTGCGCGATGAACACCCTGCAAGCGCAGAACGTCACACTGAAATATGACAGTCATGTCGTTATTGATTCGATTTCAGTTGACATTCCCCGCGGCAAAATCACTGTTCTGATTGGAAGCAATGGCTGCGGTAAAAGCACAATGCTTAAAGCTTTTGGCCGTCTATTGACCCCGGCTTCCGGGCAGGTCCTGCTTAATGGAAAGGATATTCAGCGCTATCCCAATGCAAAGGTCGCCCATGAGGTCGCCGTGCTGCCACAGACCCCGATCGTTCCCGAAGGGGTGACCGTATTTCAGCTGGCATGTCTGGGGCGTTACCCACACCAGAGTTGGTGGCAACAATGGACCCGCGAAGACGAAGCCGCCGTCGACCGGGCTCTGCAGCAAACACAATTGACGCAACTGAAAAATAGACGGGTCGATTCATTATCAGGCGGCCAGCGCCAGCGCGCGTGGATCGCGATGACCCTGGCGCAGGATACCAACACGCTGCTACTGGACGAACCGACCACATACCTGGACCTGGCACATCAAATCGATGTGCTGGATTTGCTTTATGATTTGAATATTCAACAAAACAAAACCATTGTGATGGTATTGCACGACTTGAATCTTGCGTGCCGATATGCCCATCACATCATCGCCCTGAACAATGGATCGGTCTATGCGCAAGGCGCACCAGAGCAGATCATGAACGCGCCAATGGTCAAGGCTGTATTTGGCCTGGGCTGCCAGATTGTTGCCGACCCTCTTTACGGCTCACCCATGTGTATTCCGATGGGAAAAGGTCGAACGTATGGGCAGTGACAAGATTAACAGTACTGCGTCATCAGGGATAGAGCCTGCACGCCTGGAGCCGACTGGCTATGTCAACTTTGGGTTGACCGGGCAGCAATGGCAAGTGCTGCGAGACAAATTTCTGCTTATTCCCGCTTTTGAACGCGACAAGCAGTTTTCGGCCCCGCTGACCCAGCTGCTTGACCCCGGATTTTGCACTACCTTTCTTGATGAACTTGCTGTCCCTCTGGGAGCACCAAATGCAAAAATCACCGCATCCCTTTTAAGCAAGCGTCTGGCTTTTCTATTTACGGCAGGCCCGCTTGTTGCCATGACCCTCTTTAACCAGGCGCTGGACCTTAGCGTGGAAAATGTAATTCTGGAGTTTCGCCACGATCAAATGTGGCAATCACGATTGCCATTGCTGCGGCTACAAACGGAACCGTTCAACATTGTGCAACAACCGCAGGACCGTGATGCCTGGCGTGAACGCATGCTGCACCGGCTTTTTGCGGGAAATCTATCAATAGTGTGGGATGCGCTCAGGGCCAGCAGTGGCGTGTCATCGAATGTCTTGTGGGAAAACCTCGCTGTACGCATTTTTTCACTGTACGAGCGCCGTATGCACACCCTGGCGACCACCGACATCGAAAGAGCGCGCATCGAAGACGATTTCGATTATATTGTCAGGCGCGCCCCGGGCGAGATATTTGGATTATCCCGCAATCCGTTGACGCGATTTCATTTGCCATTTACTCCCCAGGCAGGCAAGCCAGTGCGCTTTCGACGCACCTGCTGCTTTTACTTCAGGGCAACACGGCCACCAGAATATTGCACTGTTTGCCCATTGCTTCGTTCAAAAGAAAAATAATTCTGGACTCTTTACAACCGCTGCCCCCCGAAACGCATTGATGGGCATTGCGAGTTTGAATCGGGCCGTACCGCCACGGCGCACGATTTACCCTCAAAACTCCATTTCAGCCGACAGCAGGAAGGTGCGCGGTGCCGCTGCGGTCACGACCGTCAGCTTGGCACTGCTGGACAGCCAGTATCGTTTGTTAAGTACGTTCTCTACACTGGCCCGTAACGTGACGGCCCTTCCCATCACATTCGTCCTATAGCGCGCACTCACATCAAACCTGGTCCAGGACGGCAAGGTCAGTTTATTCTCCGCGTCATAAGGCATCGAAGAGGTATGTATCATGCGACCGCCCACGCTCAGGTTCGGCACCCAGGGGACATCCCAATCGGCGGCCAGGTTGAACGCGCTTTTGGGCACGCCACTGGCCCGGTTCCCTTCGTTGATACCGCCCTGCGTACGGCGCTGTTTGGCATTATAGAAGGTCGCGCTTGCCATCATGCGCAAGCCTGGCTGCAGTTCACCCACGGCGGACAACTCAATACCGCGGTTACGTTGTTCGCCATCGAAACTATAGACGTTCGTTTCCGGATCCGTAATGGCATTCGGACGGTCTATCTGGAAAGCGGAAAGCGTGGTAATAACGCGCCCCCAATCCACCTTCACACCCGCTTCATATTGCTTTGACTTGTAGGGTGGAAACACTTCGCCTGCGTTTGCAGCCGTCATGGGTGCGGTGCCGCCGGTTGTCAGACCTGAAGTAAAGTTGCCGTATATGGAAACATTCTCCATGGGCTTGACCACAATCCCAAATAGCGGGGAGACCGCGCTTTCGTCATAGGAAGAGGTCACGCCACCATGACTGTTGAAATTATCTGTTTTAACCTGCTGTCTACGCAGCCCGCCGGTCACCAAAATCCTGTCGTCCGCAAACGACAGGGTATCCGTCAGCGACAGACTGGTAAATGTGTTTTCGGATGTTTTGGTCGGCGACTGCCGGCTTCCTGTCATAGGATTAATGGGTACCGGATCATAGATATTCGAATCGACGACTCGTCCGCTTGGATCTGAAAGGTAGAAACTGCCCGCTTCAGACTTCAGGACCGACCCCGATACGGTCAGCAGATGTTTGATGCCAAATGTATTGAACTTGGCTCGTGCGCCAACTTCACCGGTTTTGTTACGCGAATAGGCGTCATACCAGGAATTGGTCACACGGAAATTGCCGGACTCATCCACGCCATCCACTGTACGTGCAGACGGGAAATCCTGCTCGGTCGCACCATAACGATAGCCGACCGCCCCATAGACCATCAGATTATCGGAGATGTCATACTCCAGGCGTGTGGCGACCGCAGAATCACGGATCAGCAAATCGGCGCCGTCATAGATAACCCGGTGACCGGACGGAGCGGATGGAATATAGGATATATCGGGATGAAAACCGTTCTGCGAGCGAAAATTTTGCACCGTCTCGCGTTGTGAATACGCATCCAGCGTCCAGCGCAGATTGGAAGAGCGGTAATCCAGCGCTAATGCGCCCAGGCCCAGTTTTTGCGAACCACCGTCCAGGCTGGTGTTACCGTTTTTATAAACGCCGTTGAACCGGATGCCCCATTGCTTGTTATCGCCAAAACGGCGGCCCATATCCAGATGCGCACCCAGCACCGATTTACTCTCGTAACTGGTGGTCAGGCGTGTTAATGGTTCATCTTCTGCCCGTTTGGTCACGATATTGATATTACCGCCAATGGTACCGTTCGGGCTGATGCCGTACATGAGCGTACCCGGGCCTTTGAGCACCTCGACACGTTCCATGATTGCCGTAGGTATCCTGCTGGAGGACGTCAACCCATAAAGACCATTGAGGCCCACATCGCCGCTGTTGACGGTGAAACCGCGTATCTGGAAATCCTCACTGAAGCTGCCTGTCGATGTCGTGTTTCGTACCGAGGCTTCATTGGATACCACATCAGCCAGCGTGCGCGCCTGTGTATCCCTGATCAACTGTTCGGTGTAATTGCTTGTACTGAACGGGGTGCTCATGACATCTGTGGTGCCAAGTACACCCAGGCCACCACCCCGCGCCACCTGGCCGCCTGCGTAAGGTGCCGCCAGTGTAGCGTCCACTCCCGAGACCAAAATCGGCGTTAGCTGCGCCACATCGGTTTGCGCATAGGCGATTGGCGCGCTGACAATAAGAGTAAGAGGCAACGCGCCCAAACTGTTCGCAAAACGACACACGAATGACCTGGGACTGCCCCCTGCCCGTTTGATAGTCGATTGTCGTGTCGGCTGAGCTATCTGCGAGCGCCTGGAGTTCATTATCTGCCCGTATTCGTGAGTTTTGAAACGGGGGATTATAACGTAATAATAATGGTTATCATTATAGATATTATTTAATCAATAGAAAATATCACATACGTGTTACGAATGGCGCATATTCCGACGCATATCCACACAGGCCCAGAAAAATATCAGCAAGCCGCCAAGCGCCAGCAGCATTCCGACCCAGCCTGTGGATTCCCATCCGAATCCCATCGAAATGGTGATCCCGCCAAGCCATGCGCCCAGGGCGTTGGCCAGATTAAAGGCCGAATGGTTCAAGGCTGCAGCCAGTGTCTGGGCTTCACCAGCGACATCCATCAAGCGGATCTGCAGCGCAGGGCCCAGAGCCACAGCGGTGCCAACCAGCAAGACATTGAAAGACCCCAGCCAGATATTGTGCGCCGTGAAACAGAAAACGGCCAGCACAGCGCCTGACCACACCAGCAGGCCGCCGATGGACGGCATAAGGGCGCGATCTGCCAATCGTGCACCGACCAGATTTCCCGCGACCATGCCCAGGCCAAATAGCGCCAGCACGATAGGCACCCCTGCCTCAGGCAAACCGGCCAGATTCATCAGCGTCGGCTTGACGTAACTGAAGACGGAAAACATGCCGCCAAACCCGATGCCCGCAATGCCCAGCGTCAACCATACTTGTTTGCGCTTGAGGGCACTTAATTCCCGCCATGGGCTGGCGCCTTCACTTGCCCGCAAATTCGGGATCCACACTCGAACCAGGCCCACTGCAACAAGCGCGATAAGTCCCACCAGCACGAACGCGGCGCGCCAGCCCAGCCACTGCCCCAGCCCGGCAGCAATCGGCACGCCTACCAACGTTGCCGTGGTCAGCCCCAGCATGACCAGCCCCACGGCCTGCGCCCGTTTGCCGGGCGGCGCCAGATGCGCAGCCACCAGTGCCGCCACACCGAAATACGTGCCGTGCGGCAGGCCACTGAAAAATCGCATCAGCATCATCGATCCATAGGCCGGTGCGATCGCGCTGACGAAGTTGCCCAGCGCGTAGATCAGCATCAACAGCATCAGCAACGTGCGCCGCGGCACGCGGGCGCACAGAACCGCCAGCACTGGAGCACCGACCACCACGCCAATAGCATAGGCGCTGATCAGGTGGCCGGCAGTCGGAATCGAAACGCCCAGATCGGCGGCCGCATCGGGTAACAAGCCCATGATGACAAACTCACCGATGCCGATACTGAAGCCGCCCATACCCAGTGCAAATACGGCTTTTAGAAAGGAATGGGCAGAAGACGCAACGCCGGTGGCGCTTGCGGATTGACCAGATGAAGTAGATGTGTTCATGAAGAGAAAAAGAGAACCGACCTCAAGGAGGCCGGTTTTGTGTTATTGCCTCGTAAGAGGCGGCGCCGCGCGTGGAGAACGCAACGTTACGCTATCGGGGTCAGTATAGCGCATTTTGCAATGCAGCATTATTTCGATTGAAAATAAGCTCAGCAGGTTTGCGCCGATATTGCCATCTGTCGACGCACAGTTCTGAACTGCAGCAGAACAAGCAGCAAACTCAGGATCGCCAGCCCGGCGCCCGCCACCGGCACTACCTGATAGCCCAGACCTGAGCGCAGGACAAGCCCGCCCAGTGCCGCCCCCACGGCATTGCCAAGATTAAATGCACCGACATTGACCGACGAGGCCAGTCCGGGCGCGCCGGTGGCCTCACGCATGACCCAGGTTTGCAAGGGCGGGACAATCGCGAAGGTGGCTGTACCCCACACCACCAGAGCAAGCGCGACGCCGATGCGGGAAGAGGCCAGGAACGGGAAGGCAAGCATACTGACTGCGATCAAAGACAGAAACAGAACCAACGCCCCCTGCAAAGACCGATCGGCCAGCTTGCCACCCAGGGTATTGCCGATGGTAAAACCGATGCCCACCAGGACCAGCATGCCGGTAATGAATTGAGGCGAAGCATGGGTCAGCATTTCCAATGTCGGATTGATATAGGTATACAGGGTAAACATGGCGCCTGCGCCCAATACAGTCGTCATCATGGCAATCAGCACATTCGGGCGGGTCAATACCCGCAATTCGGCACGGACCTCCGGCACCTGGCCCTTTTCACCTTTGGGCAGCGCAAAGCGTAAAGCGAGCATGGCCAGCACACCCAGCACGGAAATGGATGCAAACGATGCGCGCCAGCCGATCGTCGTGCCCAGCCAGGCGGCAGCAGGCACGCCTCCTATATTGGCAATGGTCAGCCCAAGAAACATGGCCGCGACTGCACTGGCCTGTTTTTCACGAGGTACCAGGCTCGCCGCCACCAGCGAGCCCACACCGAAAAACGCGCCATGGTTCAGACTCGTAATAAAGCGCGCACCGACAAGACTATTGAAGCCGGGAGCAAACGCCGACAGCAGATTGCCAAGAGTGAAAATCGCCATCAGCATGATCAACGCCTGGCGGCGCGGGCGTCTGGCCAGCAACAAAGTCATAATCGGCGCACCGATCATGACCCCAAGCGCATAGGCGGAAACCAGCAAGCCCGCTGTGGGAATAGAAACATCAACCCCATTGGCAATCGCGGGGAGCATGCCCATGGGGCCGAATTCTGTGGTGCCGATGCCGAAAGCTCCAATTGCAAGTGCAATTAGCGGCCAGGTGGCCTGGTTGCTGTTTGAATGTGCAGCAGATGACATATGTAATCCTTTTGGGTCCCTGACAATAAAACGGGACATTAGAAGGAGCACATTCTAAAATGTTTATTTTTAACGATAAACAGGTATAAAAATAAAATACCTTTGCTTCAAATGGAAAAATCCGGCATCACCTTTCGCGAGATAGAAGTCTTCCTGGCTGTGGTCGATGCCGGTTCATTGAGCGCAGCGTCCCAGCGGCTCAACCAGCCCGTCTCTACGACCAGCCGTTTTCTTGCCCGCCTGGAAGATAAATTGCAAACGACATTGCTGCGCAGAACCACGAGACGGCTGGACTTAACAGACGAAGGCTGCAGTTTCCTGAAAGATGCCCGCGAAATCATCAATTCGATCGAATCAGCGCAAGAACGCGTGCTACTGCGTCAGGGCCAACCCTCCGGCCCCTTGCGTGTAGACGCCGCTACGCCGTTCGTGCTGCACACGCTGATCCCGCTGCTGGCCGACTACCGCAGACAGTACCCCCTGGTTGACCTGATCCTGACCAGCAATGAGGATTTTGTGGATCTATTGGAGTCTCGCGTAGACCTCGCCCTGCGTATCGGCGAAATGAAGGACTCCAGTCTGCACAGTCGCCTGATTTGCCGCACGCGAATACGCATACTGGCCTCACCCCAGTACATTCGTGATCACGGGATGCCTGCGACGGTGGCAGACCTGAAGCAGCACACACTGCTGGGCTTTACACGCGACAGTCTGAACAGCTGGCCGCTACACAACGACGACGGGGACACTCTTCACATCCAGCCGGATATTGCAGCCAGCAGCGGCGAAGTACTAAGACAATTGTCATTGGCAGGCCACGGCATTATATGCCTCGCGGACTTCATGACGGGCCAGGATCTGGCAAGCGGCAATCTGGTGGAGATACTGGCGCAGCAGAACACCGGCGATACGCGCCCGATACAGGCCGTGTACTATAGACAAACGGCGTTGGCCGCCCGGGTATCCTCGTTTGTGGATCATTTGATACAGGCGATACGAGAGCAAGACTGGGCCATTACCTGAGCGTGCCGTTTGTATGCACGGGCACGGCGGCCGCGTGCAACACCAATAACATGAAGTCCTTACCCTGTGTTTCTCTATATGCCAGTACCGATATCAGCGTCAACACCGCCGAGCCGATGACAATCCAACACTCAGCAAGGCAAAAAAGGGAAGCAGTGCGCAGTAGAAAATCAGGCCGTACAGGTGTGAAAGAAAGAAACTGTCTATCGTCACAATACCTCCAGACGAGCAACAGGTATTGTGATGATCCGCTACGATATGAATTCCAACCATTTGGAGCGCTCAAATAATGAATTTTCGCCTCTTTATAAAAACGATCTGTTTAAGCTCTATCGGCATCTTCGGATCTCAAGTCTTTGCCGAGAACGTCGGTGCACCGTCAGTGCAGCCCGTGAATAACACAGCGACAACTGCTGGGCCGAAGGCTGGAATCATGTTTCCAGCGGGAACTTTCGGTGGTGACGACATCCTTCTGATACTGGATAATCGCGGCAAATATTCGCTCAGCGGTGGTGCTGTAGAAAAGCCGGTCCATGGCACCTGGACTATTGAAAAGAATGGCAGGCACACGCTTTTACGTCTTTCGTCCCGTAGTCAAGGCGGCAACTGGCTGTTTGGTGTGAGATCAAAAGACACATTGCAGGCGGTGGATGAGGATAAATTAAATGTTCTGGAACGACCACTCAATGCGACTGAAGATGCGGGAATTCTGACACGAGAAAAATAAGCATGCCAGTCGGTCCGGATGGATCTGAAAATTGGGCAAGCGGTCATGACCCTAGCAGCCACAGGCCTGGTAATCGCCGGGCTCCGGGCCGCGCACAAGAGAGGCCCGAAGAACGATCGCAAAAGAGCGACGGCGATTAATCGCTATTCCTTCTCAACCTAAGAAGCCGAAGGTATCTCCAGCCCCCTCTTGACGGCGGGACGCGCAACAAAGACATCCAGCACCCGCTGCACTTCAGGAAAATCGTCGAAACCAACAAGGTCCCGCGCCTCGTAAAAGCCGATCAGGTTGCGCACCCATGGGAAAATGGCAATATCCGCAATACTATATTCCTGGCCCATTATCCAGTCGCGGTTTGTCAGGTGCTTATTCAACACACACAGCAGTCTTCTTGATTCGGCAACATAGCGATCACGTGGACGCTTGTCTTCAAAGTCCTTTCCCGCGAATTTATGGAAAAAGCCGAGCTGACCGAACATCGGCCCAATCCCGCCCATCTGGAACATTACCCATTGCAAGGTTTCATAGCGTGCCGCGACGCTCTGCGGCATCAGTTTGCCTGTTTTGCCCGCCAGGTACACCAGGATAGCGCCCGATTCGAACAGAACAATGGGTTCTCCCTCAGGGCCATTGGGATCAATTATCGCCGGGATCTTGTTATTCGGATTCATCGCCAGAAAAGCGGCGGAATTCTGGTCGTTCGTATCGAACGATACGCGATGAGGTTCATAAGGCAGGCCGATTTCCTCCAGAGCAATGGAAACTTTGACGCCATTGGGCGTAGGCAATGAATATAGCTGCAGGACCTTGGGATCCTGTATCGGCCACTTTTTAATAATGTCGGGATTAAGACGGTTAATGAATTGCTCAAAGTCCATGATCTTCAGCCTTGTTTTGACGTCAGTAATGGAGCTATCTTAACCGCTTTTTCACCCTCCATCGATGTTGGAGGGCAATACGCTCGCCGTTCACATTCCGAAACGATCGCATTCTTAATCACGGCCTTGGCAGACCAGTAAAACTAGTATGCAATTTCTCCCTTCATCACAGGCACGCAAGAGCCCGCAATGGTCACGTCGGTAACGCTACCTTCGTCCTTTATCACCTCAATGCCGATTAAACTACGTCGCCCCATTTCCACGCCCTGCTCAATGGTAAGCGAGCGGGTGATGGCAGGTTCTGGCTCCAGTGATACCAGATAGGCGCCAAGCGCCGCCGACGCACTGCCGGTCGCCGGATCTTCAGTGACATTGTCCAGCGGTGCGAACATGCGGGCACGAATATCCCAGGGTGAGTCGGGAGAACGTACATAAACAAAGAGTGAGAAGTCGTGGCTGCCCTCCAGCGTTGGGCCGGCGGCCGCTTTGAAACCGGCCAAGTCCGGTCGTGCAAGCGCGAGCGTCGGCAGATCGGCCAGCTCAGCCACGACAAAGCTTAATCCCACAGAGACAACCAATGGACTATGCGTGGTCGTGCGCACGGCCTCTGTCGGGATTGAAATACAACGCGCGACGGTTTCCGGATGGATTGTTCTGCCGGTCATGAAGGGCTGCGGTGCCCGAACAGATGCGGACAAAACATGGTTGCCGTCACGCTTCAGATTCACGCAAACGAGCCCAGCCTGTTCTTCAAAGCGTAGCGTGCTGCCCACCGGTTTTCCGAAAACCTCGGACTGTTGGCCAAGCACAAAGGCCGTTCCCACATTCGGGTGCCCGGCAAAAGGGATCTCCGTTGTCGGGGTGAAGATACGGACCCGCGCCGTATTCTCGGGGTTGTCCGGGGGCAGCACGAACGTGATTTCGGAATAGCCGAATTCTGCGGCGATTTTCTGCATCTCGACATCACTCAAACCCCGTGCATCGGTTATGACGGCCAGTGGATTGCCCTCGAAGCGGGTAGAGGTGAAGACGTCGACCGTTGTAAAACTGACGGTACTCATGGAAACTCCAGCAAATAATTTGATTTAGCGTCTGTCAGCACGGCAGCTGTCGAGTTCGAAATCAGTGAAAATAGATTGGTATATTTTAAAAGCTTTTTTCATCAACTGTGAAACCGACTTCTGTCGAACGCTCATAAGGTACGCGCACGACGATAGACGTTTCACCCGCCTTAGACTGAATCTCCAGTATCCCGGAAAGCCGTTCAATTCTCGTTCGCATGCTATTCATTCCTACACCGATACCAGAGCGACCAATATCGACAATATTAAAGCCGATACCATTGTCGAGAATCTGCAACTCAATATTGTCGGCATTTACCAGACAACGAAAGCGAACTTCGCTTGCCTGGCTATGCTTGATAACATTGGTCAATGATTCTTCGGCTACCCGATACAGCGTTAAGCATTGCATAGCGCTGGGCGGGGAGAGCCATTCAGGATCGACTTTCCATTGCATGTGAATATTCATGTCGTCAAAAATATGCACAAACCGATTGCGTAATGGAGCCAGCCAGTAAACGGGGTTACTTGGAACTTTTCTTTGGGTTTCCGAGAAGCTATCGATCATTTGTCTTAAGTCATTTCGCAGCATGCTTAAAATTGACAAGGTATGTTTATTACTCAGCGTTTGTTTCGCATAACTAATCTGCGTCATGGCCCGGACTAATGAACTACCCAGGCCATCGTGCAGTTCATGCGCCAGATTAAGTCGCTCGTCCAACTGATGTTTTTTTACGGTTAATGTATGGCGATCATTTAAAGTAGACTCTAATTTTTCCTCGGCCTCCAGAATTCTCTGATTCAACTCTTCGTTGAAATGCTCAATGCGGTGCGTACTTTTACTTAACCGCATAGCGAGAATAACGCTTAGAAATATCGCAAACAGCAAGGCAGTGTAAGGGAGCACGTTTGAGATGTTCTCAAACACATGAAAAAGTGAGAGAAATGCGATGATGCTTAGAATGAGGCAACCAATAAGCGTCATGCCCAATAGCCACAACTCAAGTTTCCTGGTGCGAAAACATAAAAAGGAAACAAACACACTGTTAAGACTGAATAGCAGGATTGAAGCAAGTAAAATGCCCAGCAGTGCAGCGGGTACAGAATCAGCAGGTGTCAGCCAGATACTTGCCAAAAGTACGAACGTATAAGTAAACAGTACTTTTTCACTCCGCCGAAATGTTCTATCCAAAAAACGCCATGAGAAGATACAAAAGCAGGATATATAAAGGGTAAAAAAAGCAATATTAAATTGTGTAAATGAGGTCGTATCGGCAAACGGCGCAGTTTCGGTCATCACTAACGTTGAAGCAAAACATACCCAGAAAACCGTTGCTAAAGCACACCAGCCATATGCGGCCTCCTGTCGTCGAAATAGCCAGATAAAACAGCAAACCATGCCTGTTGCAAAAGATAAAAGAATACTCAGGTAAAAAACGGTGCGCTGGTTCCAGACGGCATCGTGATATTGTGCAATGACTGTCTGCATATCACCCACACTGATGTCTCCCAAACCAGGAGAACTCAGGATATTTCCCGAGATGCGGAAATATAGCTGGTTCGCCGCTGAGTAATTCACCGCCTGACCGGGCAGACTCAGGACAAGGGGCGAATTCCAACTGCGTGAAAGAGGCTCGCTCAGATTGGCGTCAGACCATAAGAGCTGATCGTTAAGCCACACTTGACCTGCCATGTTCATTGACTTGACCAATACCGCGATAGGGGGGCGTACCCGCTCGCCGGAACAATGTGCGTGCCAGTCTACGCGGTACCAGACGACGCCACTATAGCTTGGCCAGCGCGTAGTCCAGTCGTCCGGGATGGCGACCCGTGCCCAGTTGGACGATGCGATTGAATCGGGCGAATCGGCATCTGATTGCACTGCATAGGCGTCATCCAGGCTTGGAGCGCAGATATGATTATTTGATTGTGCCCAGATTTCTTTCTGAAAAACGCAACACATGAAGAACAGCACGAAGCCAGCGATGAACCATGGTGACGTGTTACCTGCCGCGCGCATGATAATGGCCCTTGTTGCTCACTTAGAGTAAACCGATTGTACGTGCTCGACTAACGGCTTTGGTACGGTTGGTGACTGCAAGTTTACGGTAGACGTGCCGAATATGCGTTTCGACCGTATGACGCGACAGGAAAATTTGGTTTGCAATTTCCTGATTGCTTAAGCCCGATGCAACAAGATTCAGAATTTGATGTTCACGCCCGGTCAGATTGGCACTCAGTGGCTCGTTATTCTCTGTGTCCGGTAGGAGTTCTGTCGGTGCCTCAGCCTGCAACGGAATCCGGCTCAAAATATGGCGTGCGATAAAAGGATCAATGGGCGCCCCGCCTTTAAGAACATTGCGGATAGAGACAGTGAGTTCTAAATCGTCGCGCTCCTTGAGAATATAGCCTGTTGCGCCAGCCTGCAAAGCATTCATAATCACCGCCTCGGTACGCCAGGCAGAAATGACCAAAATTGGAATAGAGGTCCGAATACGGCTTAGAGATTCAATAATCTGGATGCCATGTCCGTCGGGTAGACCCAGATCAATCAGTGCCAGGGCAATCTGAGAATAGTCCACCCGGCTTTGTACCTCAGCGACAGAACTCATAAATTGCAAAGCGTCGTCTGCATAGCCAATATCCAAAAGAATCGAACGCAGTCGTTGCTGCATAACGCTATCGTCTTCAACAATCAGCACTGGAGCCATCAAGTTAACCATGCATCGCCTCGTTTGATTCTGTTGTTTTCCTTCTTTACCGTTTCAGTGCTTGACTGAAGTGCGCTTGAACTGATTGTACGAAATGTAACAGTTTTTCAAAATCACTAATTCTAGTGATGTTCACAAAATTACAAAAATGATTAAATTTTTGTTGTTTTTAATAACATTTTGTATATCTTTTCGGTTATTTAACTCAACGCACAGGGGGGAATTCGTGAAAAACGCAGTCAAGTACGAAATTCACACCCCGACCGATGCGGACAATTCTCTTCCTGATTGGCCTTATCAGTGCGCGATGAATTTGCTCAAATATCCTGCTGACCAGGCGATATCCGAACAATTGGCTTTCATGGGCGAGCGGGTCGGAGCCGACAGGGCGTGGATGCTTGAATACCGTCCTGATATGCTTCGGTTCCGGAATACTCATGAGTGGTGCCGAGGGCAAACAGAGCCATTTGTGCAGCAGCTTCAGGATGCGCCGACCACGCTGATGGCCTGGCTGCACCGGTACATGATGAAAGGACAGGCGGTGTTGATGCACGATGTCGACAGTCTTCCATGGACCGCAAAGGACATCCAGCTCGAGCTCCTTCGTCAGGGAAACAAAAGCGTATTGAATGTGCCGGTATGTCATAACAATACCCTGTACGGGATCATCGGTTTCGATACTACTATCAGGCACAAAATATGGTCTGCCGCCGAGGCCTGCGCTTTATATCGCTGCGCAAATCTCATTGGGCAGGCCAAGTTTTCGCAAGACCATAAGCAGAACGAAAGAACGGAGCACCAAAGCGCCAATCCGGTTATTTACCTTAGCACACGTGGCATCACGCGGGGTGTCTCTCCTGCCTCTATCGCCGGCGTGCGTTCTGCCGGAAACTACAGCGAAGTATGGCTCGAGGACGGATCGATGATTCTTGACTCGCGTGCGCTGGGCGTTTGGGCCGCCCTGTTGCCAGCAACGACTTTTTTCCGGATACACCGGACGGCCATTGTGAATGCGCTGCAAGTGAAGGATGTTGATCGAAGAAATATCGACAGATGGCAGATCCGGATGCAGTCTGTGGCCAGCGCCTGGCCTGTGTCACGTTCATACCGAAAGCTCTTGCGCGAGCGCATGGGAATCTGAATCGTCGGCCTTCCAGGCACCGGTCTTAGCAGGCGTTATGCCGTTCGTCATGCCAGCATGTTAATTCGTCATTTGAATGTGGTCATCTCGTATTGCTTTGCAATATTATCCGCCCAGTATGTTACTTGATGCGACATATTGTAATAACAACGGATGCCTGCATTAGCAGAAGACTGGCCATCAAAAAAACCGTCTGCTGTATTTGATGCGGTATTACTCAACTTTATATGGATAGGTGAAATGGCTACAGTGAACTTAAACATTGGCGGACTTTTCCAGCCAACAACAGCGACAGTCGATCAGGGTCAATACGATGGCGATACGCTGTTGAATGTCAATGCATTAAGCCCCAATACCACGTTAAATATCAATAATGCGACGGGTAGTGATAACGTTCTGGAGTTAAAGCAAACGATCTCGGTTGGTCTGCTTTCAACCAATACAATTAACTTGGGAGAGGATGCGCACGTCAAGCTGTCCGGCCTGGCGGGCGTCAATATCGGCTCCACTTTTAACTACAATCTATCAGAGGGTTCGACTCTCGAAATGACATCCAGCTTTTTGTCGCTGGGAGTGGGTAACACCTTTAACATCGACCTGGGACAAGATGCGACATCAACACTGATCTACGATCCTACCGGAATCAATCTTCAGCTATCCGATTATCCGACAATCACGGGCGTAACCGCTGGCGATCAGATCCAGGTAGTCGGCGCCACTAGCGGTGCTTATGTGAATGGCGATTTGGTCTTCAAGAATGATCTTGGCTTGACCGTTGGTCGTTTTAACGCCGATGGCCTGGATCCCTCCAAATTGGTTTTCGACGGTGGTTCTATGACGTATGCGTGCTACCTGAAAGGTACACACATCGCCACACCGGAAGGCGAAGTTAAAGTTGAAACACTGCAAGCTGGCGACAAAGTGCTGACCGCTTCCGGCGGCGTTGCCACAGTCAAATGGCTGGGCCATCGCACCCTGTACAAAAGCCGCATTCCCGCCAAAGACGCGGTTCGTGCCTTCCCTGTGCTGTTCAAGAAAGATTCCATTGCCGACAACGTACCACACCGTGACCTGACACTATCGCCTGGCCACCATGTGTCATTCGACGGCACATTGGTGCCGGCGATGATGCTGGTAAACGGTCAGACCATCGTTCAGCAGTTCAACACAAAAGTATTCGAATACTTTCACGTCGAACTGGAGCAATTTGACATTATGCTCGCCGAAGGCGTTCCTGCCGAGTCGTATGTTGATACCGGTAATCGTTCGATGTTCCAGAATGCAGCAGAGGTGGCAATGAACCCCGATTTCGGTCCTGCCGAAGGCCGCCCGCAAATTGAAGGCATCAAAGTTGTTCAACAAGGTCCTGTTGTCGAAGCCATTCGCAAACAACTGCTGGCCCGCGCAGAAGTGCTGACCGGCGCTTCTCGCACCACAGACGCCGCCCTGTGCATCGAAGTGAACGGTACTATCGTGTACTCCACTCCAGAGTACAGCAAAGAAGGCGTTTATCACTTCGCGCTGCCAGCCAATGCGGGTGATGTACGCATTTTGTCTCGCTCTGCCGTCGTTCGTGACGTCACCCCTCTGGCGCGTCGTGACGTGCGCCAGATCGGTGTTGGTCTGTCTGGCATTGCTGTGTCAACCGCATATGGCCGTCAACAGATCGATCTGGCAGACACCGCTTTGACCGGTCTGAATGCTGCCCAGGACGTCAAGGGCACGACAATGCGGTGGACCAATGGCGCTGCCGTTATCCCTGCTGCCTTGATCGGCACATCGGACGCGGCAACGCTTGAACTGACCGTGCTACGTACCTATTCTTACTGGAGTGAAGCAGAAGGTCAAAAAGCCGTACGCGCTGCCTGATCACGGCATCGTTTAACGAGGAGTTCAATCTCCCATGGGTCGAGCAGGCCCATGGGAACCAAAACGTTCAATCACTTCACTCAATGGCACGTGTCCCTGGAACGAGCCGGAACCAGCCGGTGTTTCACCCTTTTCTATTGCATTTGCAAAGTTGACTGCAGGTGTGCGGCTAGCGCGTTCTTTTTACTTTTCCATCAGCCTGAGGCCTGTTTTTTGCCTGCAGGTAATCAATGAAAACCCGCAATTTGCGAGGCATATGCTGGCGCGAAGGGTAGTACAGATAAAAGCCGGGAAAAGAAGGCCAGTACGATTCCAGCAGGGGCATCAGGGTGCCACGATCAAAATCGTCGCTCACCTCCTGCTCGAAGGCATAGCCGATGCCCATGCCTTCACGTACCATATCGATAAGCGACGTATTATCGTTCCCGATCAAATTGCCCGAGACCCGCATCTCGAAGTGACGATTTTTATTCTGAAATTCCCAATGATATATCTGGCCAGTTGTGCGCCGTATATTGACACACTGATGCTGCAACAGATCTTCCGGTTTACGCGGTATATCAGATTTATCCAGATACGCAGGCGAGGCAAACACGACCATGCGCTGGGTACCACCCACCGGTACAGCAATCATGTCCTGCACCAATGACTCTCCCAGCCGAATGCCGGCGTCACATCCTTCCGCAATCACATCAACCAGTCTGTTCTCACAGATAAATTCAAGTGTGATCGCCGGATAAGCGTCGAAAAAACCGGCAATATGCGGCTTTAAAAGTAGATCACAAGCAACATGAGACAAATTGATTCGCAGCAGACCCGCCGGTTGATCTTTACGCTCGTCCAGCCCGGCAATTGCACTATCCAGTTGCTGTAAAGCAGGCATGACCTGATCCAGAAATTGCTGGCCCAGTTCCGTGACCCCGACATGTCTTGTTGTGCGATGCAATAGCCGTACCCCCAGGCGCTTTTCCAGCGTGCGCACATTTTGGGACAGCGCAGATGGCGAAACGCCCAACTGTGCCGCTGCCTGGGTAAAGCTGGCGCACTGCGCAACACGTGCAAATGCAGCAATCGCAGGTATCAGTTCAGCCGGTAAATTGCTCATGCCTTCCATCCAATTAGTTAGTACAGCTTCATAAGGTATTTCATTTTTACCTATTTTTCACGGGCAATCCACCCATTATGCTATGGCTGTCCCCTCGCGACGGAACCGGATCTGAGCGCAATGTTGACGAACAAGGCCCGGTCGTGATGTTCCATCAAGCGTGCCAGGGAATGATTACTTCAGATCGATTGAGGCAATCACATTTATCATTTACTTCATGGAGCGAACATGCAATTGAATCACTACACAACCCTGGGACGTTCCGGTTTGCGCATCAGCCCCGTTGCACTGGGCACAATGACGTTTGGAACAGACTGGGGCTGGGGTGCAGACACCGGTGAAGCCCAACGTATATTTGATGCCTTCCTGGAGCGCGGCGGCAATTTTGTCGACACCGCCAATTACTACACCAACGGCACCTCGGAAACACTGTTGGGACAATTCCTGAAAGATCGGCGTGAACGCGTTGTGCTTGCTACCAAGTACACACTGAACATGCAAAACGGCAATCCCAATATGGGCGGCAACCATCGGCTGAACATGATTCGCTCTGTCGAAGCCAGCCTGAAGCGATTGAACACCGATTATATTGATTTACTCTACCTGCACGCCTGGGACGGACTGACGCCAGACGACGAAATTATGCGGGCCTTTGACGATTTGGTCCGGGCCGGCAAGGTTGTTTACGCAGGTATCTCCGACACGCCCGCCTGGCAAGTATCGCGCATGCAAACCATGGCAGAACTGCGCGGCTGGTCGCCGTTCGTTGCAATGCAGATCGAATACAGTCTGATTCAGCGTACCGTTGAGAGCGAATTGCTTCCCATGGCAGACGCGCTTGGCATCGGTGTAACGGGCTGGTCACCGCTGGGCTTCGGTGTACTGACCGGCAAATACAATCGTCAACACCTGGGAGGCGAGGCAGTCACACACACAGCAAACGCCACACGTCAGGAAGTAGCCACTGACATGGGCTCACTCTCCGATAAAAACCTGGATATTGCCGATCATGTGGTGACCATTGCGAAGGAACTGGGTGTCTCTGCCGCGCAGGTCTCATTAGCGTGGATCCTTCAGCGGAGCGGCCCGAACGTGACACCGATTATCGGCGCTCGCACCTTCAGTCAGTTTGAGGACAATCTGCAGGCCCTGGAACTGGTTCTGCCTGAAGAACATTTACAGCACCTGAACATCATCTCTCGTGTCGCGGCCGGGTTTCCGCATGAATTTTTGCAGCGGCCAATGGTGCAGAATAATATTTTTGGCGACAACGTGGTGCATAAATCACGTTAAGTTCTGCGGCTCAACGTCGACGGCCGGCTAAGCTGCAATCTGCTCCTGCCGGTCGTCCGTCATTTCCCGTGAACGACAGTCACCGCATTTAAACGTACTCAAAATAAGATCTACAAAACTACGCACTTTGGGATCCATATACCGGCTTGACGCGAATACAGCATGAACAGGAGCGGGGGCATCTGCCCAATCAGGAAGTACCCATGACAACGTGCCATCGGTCACATATGGCTCAGCCATGAAACGAGGCAACTGCGCAATTCCAAGTCCTGCAAGAGCCAGGTTTCTGGCAGAGATCGTACTATTGACTGCACTGCGTGGGGACACCGCAACCCTCTCTGTGTGTGCTCCATTGACAAGAGTCCAGTTCGAGCGGCCACGCGTCCTCGTCATGATCAGATCGTGATGCTTCAGATCGCTGACTGTGGATAACGCCGGACCGCGCTTCAGATAATCAGGGGCTGCATACAGCCCAAACACCATCTCGCCGAGCTTGCGCGCAGAAAGCCCTGAATCATCAAGCGTACCGACACGAATCGCGACATCGAACCCTTCATGAATGATGTCAACCTGGCGGCTCGTGTATTCCGCCTCGACCGTTACCTTCGGTGACTGCCGCAAAAACGCCGCGATCCATTCGTCCACGACCAGCGTCCCGAACTCAGCGCCCGCCGTGATTTTGATCAGTCCTTTTGGCTCTCTGGACTGTTGCGCTACCGAAGCCTGGGCTGCCTCGGCAGCAGTCAGGATGCACATGGCGCGTTCGAAGTAATCACGCCCAACCTCGGTGACGCTGAGATGGCGTGTCGATCGGGTAAGAAGCTGAGCGCCGAGTTTTTCTTCCATACGTCGGACGATACGGCTGACGCGCGCCTTATCCGTGCCGAGTCGATCCGCGGCCGCGGTGAAGGAGCCATCGGTTACAACCGCCGCGAATAATCTCATTTCTGGCAGATCTATTAATGTGTTCGTAGACATAGTAGGTGGCTTTTAACTTGAGGGATTAACCAGCAGACCGGGGTGAAACCGTTCCTTTGGAACGACTTGAGTACATCCACAGCAATTATTGTCTTTATAGACAACAGTCTATCTCATTTTCAACTATTTATCTATTTCATTGTTCAGACTATATTGTAGTCAATTGACATTTGACCTCGCCAGACCGAAACGAATTCCGCACTCAGCGCCGGGCGACACACTGAATTTCAGTTGTGATTCAGCACCCCCGTTTTGATTTTTTCCTTTTTTTTCAACAGAAGCACCTTCAATGTACTCCTCCATTATGTCTTACTTCGAGCGACCAATATTGGCCGCATGGCTTGTCAGTGCCATGACCGTCATGATGCTGACTGGTTGCAGTGACCAGACCAAAACCGCGTCCATGCCGCCTCCATCAGTCAGCGTCGCGCAAGTAGCGCTGCAAGACGTCAGACTGTGGGACGATTACAACGGCCGTATTGATGCGGTCGAAACCGTTAAACTGCGCCCGCGCGTCTCCGGCTACATTGAGCGCGTTGCCTTTACCGAAGGTAGCGAGGTGCACAGGGGTGATGTGCTGTTCGTCATTGATGCGAGCAGCTACCGCACTGTCCTGGCACAGGCCAAAGCCCAACTGGCGCGCGCCCGCGCGCATGCCGGCCAAAGCGCCAGCGAAGCCAAACGAGCGCGGGTGCTGGTCGCTCAGCGGGCCGTGTCCACCGAGATGTACGAACAACGACGCACTGCCGCCGCAGTCGCACAAACGGATGCGCAGGCGGCCGAGGCAGCCGTGAATGCTGCGCTTCTGAACGTTGAGTGGACGCAAGTGCGCGCACCGATTTCGGGTCTCGCAGGCAGGGCCGAAGTCACAGCCGGAAATCTGGTCAACGCCGACGATGCAGGCAGTGTACTGACCACGCTGGTCTCGCAGGAAAAGGTATATGTGTATTTCAACGCCGATGAAAGTGCGTTCCTGCACTATGCGGAAATGGCGCGCAATGGTCGGCGTGGTAGCGACCTGAACGGCAAGTTGCCCGTGCAGGTCGGCCTATCCGGCGAAGATGGATTCCCGCATCGCGGTACCGTCGACTTTCTTGACAACCAGATCGACAGCAATACCGGCACCATTCGCATGCGTGCCGTACTGGACAACAAAGACGGGGTGTTCACCCCAGGCCTGTTTGCACGCGTGCGCCTGCTCGGTAGCGCGCAGTTCGATGCGCTGCTGATCAACGACAAGGCGGTGTTGACCGACCAGGATCGCAAGTACGTGTGGATTGTTGACGAGAAGGGTAAGGCCCAGCGCCATGACGTCAAGCTTGGCCGCAAGGCCAACGGCCTGCGCATTGTCGAAAGCGGCCTCGCCCCTGGCGACAAAGTGATCGTCGACGGCGTGGATAAAGTGTACATGCCGGGCCTTCCGGTTGATGCGAAAACCGTGCCGATGCAGCCGAACGCAGCCAACGTCGCGTCTAACTGAGGAAACCGGCGCTATGGATTTTTCAAAGTTTTTCATCGACCGCCCGATCTTCGCTGCGGTCCTGTCTATCGTGATTTTCGCCGCCGGCCTGATTGCAATCCCGATCCTGCCGACTAACGAATACCCTGACGTCGTGCCACCGTCTGTGGTGGTGCGCACCGTGTACCCGGGCGCCAATCCCAAGGTCATTGCCGAGACCGTGTCAGCGCCCCTGGAAGAAGCGATCAACGGCGTCGAAGGCATGATGTACTTCAAGTCGGTCGCCGGCTCCGATGGCGTGCTGCAGATGACCGTGACGTTTCGCCCTGGCACTGACGCCGACGATGCCACCGTGCGTGTGCAGAACCGCGTTGCCCAGGCACAGGCGCGTCTGCCCGAAGACGTGCGCCGCCAGGGCGTGACTGTACAAAAGCAGTCACCGACGTTCATGATGGTTGTCAATCTCATCTCGCCGGACGCCCGCTACGATTCTCAGTATCTGCGTAATTACGCGCGCTTGCATGTCAAGGACGCGCTTGCACGGATTCCGGGTGTCGGCGACGTTGGGGTGTTTGGCGGCGGCGACTATGCCATGCGCGCCTGGCTCGATCCTGGAAAGATCGCCGCCCGCAACCTGACCGCAAGCGACGTCGTCACGGCAATGCGCGAGCAGAACGTGCAGGTGTCAGCCGGCCAGATTGGCGCTGAACCGATGCCCAATAGTCAATTTCTGAGCTTGATTAATGCGAAGGGACGATTGAGCACCGTCGAGGAATTCGGCGATATTGTGCTCAAGAGCGGTCGCGACGGCCAGATTGTGCGCCTTCGCGACGTAGCCCGTCTGGAGCTTGGCGCAAACGACTACAGCTTGCGCTCACAACTGGACGGCAAGAACACCGTGGCGCTGGGAATATTCCAGACGCCCGGCGCCAATGTATTGGACATCCGAAACCAGGTGATCAGCACGATGGATGAGATCCAGAAGGGCTTCCCTCCCGGCGTCAGCTATGCGTCGGTGTACGACACCACCATTTTTGTGCGCGACTCGATCAAGGCAGTCGTCAGCACACTGCTGGAGGCGGTGCTGCTGGTCGTGCTGGTGGTTATCCTGTTCCTGCAGACCTGGCGCGCGTCGATCATTCCGTTGGTCGCGGTGCCGGTGTCGGTCGTTGGCACCTTCGCGGGGCTGTACCTGTTGGGCTTCACGATCAACACTCTGAGCCTGTTCGGACTGGTGCTGGCGATCGGCATCGTGGTCGACGACGCCATTGTCGTGGTCGAGAACGTCGAGCGCAACATCGAGCAAGGGCTGACCCCGATGGCCGCCGCGCATCAGGCGATGACGGAGGTATCCGGTCCGATCGTCGCCATTGCACTGGTGCTGTGCGCCGTATTCGTACCTATGGCGTTCCTCTCTGGGGTGACCGGCGAGTTCTACAAGCAGTTCGCCACCACCATCGCCATTTCCACATTGATCTCGGCGGTCAACTCCCTGACCCTGTCTCCCGCCCTGGCTGCGCGATTGCTCAAGCCGCACGATGCGCCAAAAGATGCCCCATCGCGCGTGATCGATCGCTTGTTCGGCTGGCTATTCCGTCCGTTCAACCGGTTCTTTCAGAAAAGTGCAGCGAATTATCAGGGCGCCGTGTCTCGCGTGCTGGGCAAGCGTGGCGCGGTATTCGTCGTGTATGCGTTGCTGTTGCTCGGTACCGGTGTGATGTTCAAGGCGGTGCCAGGCGGCTTCGTGCCCGACCAGGACAAGGGCTATCTTGTCACCGGGGTCATCTTGCCGCCAGGAGCCTCACTCGAACGCACCGACGCGCTGCTCAAAAAGGTGGTTGACATCGCCATGCAGACCGAGGGCGTCACGCATACGGTGACATTTCCGGGCTTCAACCCATTGCAGAACACGAATTCACCGAATACAGGTGTGACTTTCCCTGTCCTGAAGCCGTTTTCTGAACGCAAACGCAGTGCCGCCCAAATCAATGCTGAAATCAGCCAGAAGATTTCTGCATTGAAGGAAGGCATCACGTTCTCAATCTTGCCACCGCCGATCCTGGGACTTGGCAATGGCGCGGGCTATTCCCTGTACGTTGAAGATCGCGCAGGGATGGGATACGGCGCACTGCAAAATGTTATGGGGGCGCTGCAAGGTGCGATTTCGCAGACGCCTGGCATGACCTATCCGGCCAGCAGCTATCGGGCCAACGTGCCGCAGTTTGACGCAGAAGTGGACCGGGTCAAGGCCAAGGCTCAGGGTGTGCCATTGACCAATGTATTCGACACATTACAGACCTATCTGGGGTCGGCCTACGTCAATGACTTTAACCAGTTCGGCCGCACCTGGCAGGTGATCGCACAGGCTGACGCCGAGTTCCGCGACGATGTTGAAGACATCGCCAACCTGCGCACCCGCAATGACCGCGGCGAGATGGTGCCGATCGGCAGCGTCGTGAAGATCAAACAGACCTTCGGCCCCGATCCGGTGATGCGCTTCAATGGCTATCCGGCCGCCGACCTGGCCGGCGGCGCTGATCCGCACGTGCTGTCTTCGAATGAAGCGATGGGCAAAATCGCCGAATTGGCGCAGAGGGTGCTACCTCCTGGCATGCAATTCGAATGGACGGACCTTAGCTACCAACAGGCGACGCAAGGCAAGGCGGCATTAGTGGTGTTCCCGCTAGCCGTGCTGCTGGTGTTTCTGGTGCTGGCCGCGTTATACGAGAGTTGGACGCTACCTATGGCCGTGATCCTGATCGTGCCAATGTGTCTGTTGTCTGCGCTGTTCGGCGTGTGGCTGACCGGTGGCGACAACAATGTATTCGTACAGGTCGGTCTGGTGGTGCTGATGGGCCTGGCATGCAAGAACGCGATCCTGATCGTTGAGTTCGCCCGCGAACTGGAAATGCAGGGCCGCAGCATTATCGAGGCGGCGCTGGAAGCCTGCCACCTGCGTCTGCGTCCGATCGTCATGACCTCCATCGCCTTTATCGCCGGCACCGTTCCGCTGCTGTTCTCCCATGGTGCCGGCGCAGAAGTTCGTGCCGCTACTGGCGTCACGGTGTTCGCCGGCATGTTGGGGGTCACTCTGTTCGGCCTGTTTCTGACCCCCGTGTTCTACGTTGCCTTGCGTAAACTGTCCGGACGCAAGCTGGTTCAACATGGCAAATCAACCTTTGCCAATGATCCGCAACATGCCCCGCTGGATAATCCGATATGAAGGTCTATATAAAAACTTCGCCGGAGGGTTTGCTTTGAACGCCTGCATATGGAACAGGCGATACGCGGCCCTATGAACGCCATCGGGAATGCGGTTAGGTATCAGGCTGTATCTGCCGCAGCAAAGTGAGCCATCTGGTCATCGTATGCTTTAAGGAACGCGGGTCGCGCTGTGGCGCGAGCGACGTAGTCGTTGCAAGCAGGGTAATTTGCAAGCCCGTCGAACAGGTTAACCGGCCGGAGCACGTCCGCCATCAATAGGTCGGCTACTGTGAATCGTCCAGCTACGAGCCACTCGCGGCGTTTTAATACCGCTTCCATCCGATCGAGCCTCGCCTTCATGAAGTCTTCCACGAACCTGGCCTCTGGCGCTTCTCCAGGAAAGCCCATGAACCGGAATAGCGCCCACGGTTGGCTGGGCAGGTCGACAGAGTTGAGCGCTGCAATAACCCACTGCACTACCTCGGCTCGACCGTGCGGGTCTGTTGGTATAAGTGCCGAGCTTTTCTCGCCGAGATGCAATAGGATCGCGCCGCTCTCGAAAATGGTGAGATCGCCATCGGTCAGCCAGGGAACCTGGCCGAAGGGCTGCGCCGCGTAGTGTTCGGGCCCTCGATCTCGAAACGATGTGCTTTCGACCCGATAGGCTAAAGCGGCCTCTTCCAAAGCCCAGCGTATCCGCAAATCCCGCACAAAGCCACGCGGCATCTTGGGAACCCAGTCGTATGTGGTGAGGATCAGTTCGCTCATGGAAGACTCCTGGGTTGTGTGCACTTCACCCGGTCTGTTTAAGGAATTCGGTCAGCGCCCGCTCAAATTGGTCAGGCTTGTCGAGCATAATAAAATGAAAGCTGCCATCAATGCGTTGGAATATAGCCTTGGAAACTGAATGGTAAGCGTTCTTGTACATGCTGTCCACAGCAGCAGGTGGGATACCATAGGCAGCATCATACGCATAGATAACCTTTACCGGAGCGCGGATGTGCTTAAGCTCCGATCTAAGATCCGTTGTCATTAACTCATAGGTTGCATTCGCAACCGTCTTACGGTCAGACTGCATCGCTGATCTAACAATCGCAGGACGCGACGCCTCGGTTTTAACGAGGTTGGCAATCGCCTGGGTTTGTGCAGCAAGTGCCTGATCTGATGGAGCCGCTATCATTGCATTTCGGATCATTTCGGCACGAGGCTTCACTGTCTCGGGGGTAGCCTGGGGATCAAACAACAAGCTATAAAAAGGCAGGGCATCGACGATAGTGAGTGACCCTGCCAGCTCTGGATAGCGTGCGCCAAGCATGAGTGCGATTTCACCGCCCAAAGAGTGCCCGATGATCGACGGTGTCACAATATGCTTATCACGGATATAATTTGCAATGGCTTCAACTGCCGGTTTGGCCACACCGCTTTCCGTATTGGGTGCAGGAGCCGATTCGGCAAAACCGGAAATCTGAACTAAGTGCAGTTTGTAATTTTTTCGCAAATTAACAGCCTGCTTGCTCCAGACTTCTCGCGACGAGGCCAGTCCTGGAATTAAAATAAGATCGGGTCCTTCGCCTTCGGTCGTGACAGAAATCCACTCGTTCCAGGGCGCCGTATTTGTGCCCGAGGACGTATTGGCAAACGAAGAGGATGTAAAGGACAGCAAGAGGCCGACGAGCGTTGACAGGTGACGAATACGCATAAGGATGTATTTTGAAGCGCTAATGAGTGGAGGCCGATCAATTATAAGTGAACTAAGTCAAAGCGAGCGCCGTACCGATGTTTAAATGTGTATAGCGTGTTATTTCGGAACTGAAATGCTTGATTTGACATGCTTCAGGTGAATGACGATGGTGAAGGTCATCATGACCAACAATGCCCATGAGTTCCATTTGCCCAAATGCACCAGCACCCAGCCAGTCAATTGGTCGGGATAGCGCCATGCACCAAAAAACGTGCCGAGGTTTTCCGCGATCCATATAAAAAAGCCGATCAACAGAAAGGACAGCAGCAAGGGCATCTGGCGCTCTTTGTCGTAGGGTGTAAAGTGAACAGTGGATCGTGCGTATAACCCGAGTGAAAAGGCAAGCAGGTAGCCTCGGAAGTCGCCGATGAAATGATGGGTAAAGAAATTCAAATAAATCAGCAGAGCACACACAATCGCCATCCAGTAGCGCGGGTGATAAGTGATACGCAATTTGAAGAGTCGCCAGGCCTGAATGATATAGCTTCCGACAGCTGCGTACATAAATCCGGAAAAGAGCGGCACACCAAACAGTTTCAGGTAGCCCGGATCGGGATAGTGCCAGGACTGTATATAGGATGATGTTTTGAAGACTTCCAGCGTAAAGCCAAGTATATGGAAAAGGCAGATAGCGTAGAGTTCATCGCGGGTTTCAAGTTTTGCCGCGATCATCCATACTTGAATCAATAACGCGCCGATAAAGAGCAGATCGTAGCGCGCAATCCCTAAAAGACCCGCCCTGGGTGTGACAAATAACAAAATAAAGAAAAGCCCGGCGAACAGGCACGCACGCGCCTCTTTTATGCCAAAAAACAGAAATTCGACGCAAACGCGTTTCCATCCCTTCAAGTGGACGTCAGGACCTGGGGCAAGCAAGATCTGATCAAAACGGGAAAGCATAGTGACGCAAAGTAATATGGTTAATGTGATTGAGGATGATAAACGCCAGCACTCCAATTTCCGACCCGCACGACACGAACTACTGGTTCAACAACGCATTTATATCAGAGTCTCTCGGTACCAGGAAGACATGCAGGCGATGATCAATGGGTTTTTACAAATAAACGCTTTAAACAGCTGTAATTAAGCTCTGGCGATTGCTATATATACAAGAATTTGACCGGCCTCCTGAGTAAGATGGCTGGTTAAATAAAGGTAACTGACGGCATGAGTTCAACGGGCACATCGAAATCAAAAATCAGCACATCTTTTTTGAAATAAAAGAACACTCTTTAGTGAACCTTCAATAGCTGACAAGCGTCGATTGAATTTGGGAAATCCAACATCTTGGGCTTGTATCATCAGAGCTGATCTGTATAATTTTACGAAAGTCTACGCAGTAGCGACAAACTTCTCAGCAAACTTTATTCTCAGCTGTGATTTCATCGACGGTGATGTTGCGGCACTAAAAAATTCTCCCGTTGAGCTTCATTGTTCTTTGATTGACGAGGATATAGAGACCAAACTCAAGCCGTAGCTTTTTTTTGTGTCATTCAGCTGGAGTAGACTAGTAACGGGACGGTCATTTAAGCTTTGCTGTCTGGACCGCGTTACCGGTCCAAGGAGATAAACATGGACAGCCCCGTCACTCACCCTGACGTTTTCGTGCACGTGCGCATCATTATCGGCATGGTCCTCGGACTGAGCATAACTCGTCTAGTCACCGGATTAGCGCGATTTGTGCAGCACCCTAAGCGAGATAATATCTACCCTATTCATTTCGCCTGGGTTTTATTTCTGCTGGTGACGATCATCCATTTTTGGTGGTTCGAATTCGGACTGTCTGCGATCCAGCGCTGGACGTTCGAAATCTATTTGTTTCTCATCGCCTACGCCATCCTCTTCGCCTTTCTTTCAGCCATACTTTTCCCCGATCGAATGGATGAGTACAAGGGTTATGAGGACTATTTCCAATCGCGACGCAAGTGGTTCTATGGATTGTTGGCGCTACTCTTTATCGTTGATCTCATTGACTCCCGTATCAAAGGAATCGAGCATTTTCAGTCACTTGGGCTTGAGTACCCCATTCGCCAGGCAGCATTCGCCATCTTTGCATTTGTGGCGATCTTCATCTCAAACAAGCGATACCAAACGGCGTTTGTAACCATCGGTTTAATCTATCAAATAACATGGATTTTGCGGCTTTTCGATGTTCTGAACTAACGCATTCTGCATCAAATACTGGTGACAAGCCAAGGCTCATGCTAATGGCCCTATCCCCTGTCGGTACAGCCTCAATCATCTTGATCAGCTTGATGTCAATGCCCACTCAAGGATTTCTCTTTTAAGGAATATAAACGGTTTGTTTAGATTTTTATACCCACTGATCACCAATTTCTTTATATCCGCTAGCATTATTTTTTTCTCGGTGCTATCTCCGCAGCCGGCGTTTGCGCAAGGGGTGCCTCCTACTACCAAGCTTGTGAAGGTTGGCGTATACAAAAGCGATCCGTTTGTAATAATAGAAAACGGGCAGTATTCAGGCATGGCAATTGAACTTTGGGAAAGCCTAGAGAAAAAGATGGGACTGTCATCGACCTATATAAGCTATCCCTCTTTCCGCAAATTGATAGAAGCGGTTGAACACGGCGAAGTCGATGCAGCGGTTTCGAACTTGACGATTACCAAACAGCGAGCGCAATCAATTGCATTTACTCAGCCCTGGTATGATTCCGGTCTTAGAATTATGACAAAGAACAAAGGGTCAGGTTCGTTCCAGAATGTAATTGACGGCTTGATTGACAGCGGCCACGTGGCGACCTTTGCCTGGTTGCTGATTCTCGCACTCTTTGCGACTGCAATTATTACGATTGTGGATCGCAGACTCGATAGCGAATTTCCGCGTCGGTGGCGAGAAGGTCTGGCGGACAATTTTTTCCATACCGTTTCGATCCTCACTACCGGTAAAACCACACATAAAAATTTATTTGGCTGGGTCGGCCGAATATGGTCTGCAATATGGATGGTGATCGGTGTTGGCATCATTGCTTACATTACCTCCTCAATCACTAGTGTCATGACAACCACGTCTTTAACCAACCAAATTCATTCACTTTCGGATCTTTCGGGAAAACGGGTTGGGGTGCGAGACGGTAGTTTGGCCGAAGACTATATTCAGGAGCTGGGCATTCAAACGCGAAGCTATACAGATATAGACACAGCAGTTCAGGGGCTCATGTCCGATGAGGTAGATGCGCTTGTCGGTGATGCGCCCGTACTGGAGTACTTCACCCATACTCACCCAGAGCAGCCAGTCCGTGTGGTTGGTAACATATTTCACCCAGATAAATACGGGTTTGGTTTTGCCTTGCAAAGCGATTTATTGAGGCCCGTCACTCTTGAATTGTTAGGACTTCGTGAGCAGGGGAGTGTTCGAGATCTTAGGGTGAAATATTTTGGCAACGCACGTTAATAACCTTAATCTGCTATCGAAGTGAGATTAAAGCGAACCAATAGAAAATAAAAATTTAGGCAAAATATTTAATTAGTATTTTTTTACTACTTTGCGGTGTGCTTATCTAAAATGTCCAAATCAGATTCTTTATGGCTCCAGGTAATTTTTTGTCCAGAATAAACTCACCAACCAACGGTCAAATAAAAACAGGCTCCCTTGAAAACATGGGGGCCTGTTTGCTATCTGTATAACTAAAGATTTTTTCACTAATTGTGAAACTGGATTTTCATTAATTATGAGAACGTAGACCTACACATCCAGATTCCCCGCATTCAACGCATTGCGTTCAATAAACGCACGTCGCGGTTCCACCTGATCGCCCATCAGTGTCGTAAACATTTCATCGGCAGCAATCGCATCTTCGATCTGCACCCGCAACAGGCGGCGCACGTTCGGATCCATGGTTGTTTCCCACAGCTGATCGGGATTCATCTCACCCAGACCTTTATAGCGCTGCTTGCTGACCACGCGATCGGCTTCACCGCGCAGCCACTGGATCGCTTCGCGGAAGTCGCTGACGTATTGTTCCTTGCGCTTGTCACCTTCTCCGCGATAGACGCGTGCACCTTTGCCGACAAGACCGTTGAAGGTATGCGCAGCACGTGACATGACGCCGTAATCGGTGCCTTCCACGAAACGATGATCAAATACAGTGACCTTGATATTGCCATGATGCATGCGGCGCAGGACCAGACGATATTTCTCGGTTTCCTGGTCATACTCTGCCGTGACCGTCACCAGTTGCGGACGCACCGGATCCTGCAGGGTGGCCTGTAACTGCTCGGCCGAGGCCTTGGCCGATGCATCATCTTCCAGATTGATGGCCACGCCTTCGGCAATCGCGGACAGCGCTTCGACGTCCATGACTTTGGACAGGCGATGAATGACGCTGTCAGAGATCACATACTGACGCGCCAGTTCGGCCAGCGCATCGCCAACGATGGCGTCTGCGCCTTCCTGAGGCTCAAGCCCGGCGTCTTTAAGGGCCACCTGCATCATGAACTGGGCTTCTTCAGCCTGGTCTTTCAGATACCGTTCGTCACGACCGACCTTGACCTTGTACAGCGGTGGCTGGGCAATATACACATAGCCCCGCTCAACCAGTTCCGGCATCTGACGATACAGCAAGGTCAACAGCAGTGTGCGGATGTGCGCGCCGTCAACGTCGGCATCGGTCATGATAATGATACGGTGGTAACGCAGCTTCTCTATGTTGAAGTCCGGTCCGATGCTGGTGCCCAGCGCGGTAATCAGGGTGGTGATCTGTTCACTGGCAATCAGTTTGTCAAAGCGCGCTTTTTCGACGTTCAGCACTTTACCGCGCAATGGCAGAATCGCCTGGAATTTGCGGTCGCGGCCCTGTTTGGCCGAACCACCCGCAGAGTCACCCTCCACAATATAGATTTCAGATTTGGCGGGATCTTTTTCCTGGCAGTCTGCCAGCTTGCCCGGCAGGCCGGCGCCTTCCAGCACGCTTTTACGACGGGTCATTTCCCGTGCGCGGCGCGCGGCTTCCCGTGCCCTTGCCGCATCTACGATCTTGGCGCAGATGGCTTTGGCGTCAGTCGGATTTTCCAGCAGCCAGGTTTCCAGCGTGCGGGCCACGGCTTCTTCCACGGCCGGGCGCACTTCGCTGGACACCAGTTTTTCCTTGGTCTGCGAGCTGAACTTGGGCTCGGGCACCTTGACCGACAGCACGCAGCTTAAGCCTTCGCGCATGTCATCGCCGGTCGTATCGACCTTGGCCTTCTTGGCCATTTCGTTATCGGCAATGTACTTGTTGATGACACGTGTCATTGCCGCACGCAGGCCCGTCAGGTGAGTGCCGCCGTCGCGTTGCGGAATGTTATTGGTAAAGCACAGCACGCTTTCGCCATAGCTGTCATTCCACTGCATGGCCACGTCAACGGTGATGCTTGGGCCGTCGCCATTCGATTCTGTGGAAACGGCAAAGACGTTGGGATGCAAAACGGTCTTGGTGCGGTTGATATATTCGACAAAGCCTTTTACACCACCCGAGAACGCAAAGTTCTCTTCCTTGCCCTGGCGCTCGTCAACCAGACGCACCTTGACGCCATTGTTCAGGAACGACAATTCGCGCAGCCGCTTGGACAGGATTTCGTAGTGATATTCGATATTTTCGAAGATCTGGGCATCGGCCAGATAGCGCACTTCGGTACCGGTTTTATCGGTGGTGCCGATGACCTTGAGCGGCTCTACGCGCTCGCCCCGGCGGAACTCCATCTGATGGACCTGGCCACCGCGGCGAATCGTCAGGCGCAGCCAGTCTGACAGCGCATTCACGCATGACACGCCCACGCCGTGCAAACCGCCGGACACCTTGTAGGAGTTCTGGTCGAATTTGCCGCCGGCATGCAGCTCGGTCATGACGATTTCGGCCGCGCTGCGGTGGAACTCATCGCCCTTGTGTATGTCCGTTGGAATACCGCGGCCATTGTCGGTCACGGAAATGGAGTTGTCCGTGTGAATAGTGACCACGATGTCATCGCAGTACCCGGCCAGCGCTTCGTCAATGGCGTTATCGACCACTTCGAAAATCATGTGGTGCAGACCGGTACCATCGGATGTATCACCGATGTACATGCCGGGACGCTTGCGCACGGCCTCCAGGCCCTTGAGCATTCTGATTGAATCGGCGCCGTATCCGTTTTCCTGAACTGGCTGGGTATTTTCTGACATAGTGTTGATAGCTCTTGTATTAAATAACTGCTTTGGGGAAGCGATAATAAAACGCAGCGGCAATATTTCGATTGAAAACCTGATTGACCTACCGGCGCGCCTCGCTATACACACCCCGCTGTGAACAATAACCGGCCTGCTCCCTGCCAGGCAGGGAGGTAGCCAGCTGTCACGATTCTAGATACGCATTGGCATCACGACATATTTGAAGTGTTTTTCTTCCGGCAGCGTAATCAGTGCCGATGCATTGACGTCGGGCTTGACTGACCAGATGACCTCTTCTGTTTTGGCCATGGAAAGCACATCTTGCAGATAGGTCACATTGAAGCCGACGCTCAGGGGTTCAAAGCTGTAATCAATTTCGATTTCATCCTGGGCATTTTCCTGGTCTGCATTTATATATTTCATTTGCAATACATTGTTTTCCAGGTTCAGCTTGATTCCCTTGAGCTTGTCTGTCATCAAAATAGAGGCGATGTGCAGACTGCTTTGCAACGCTTCGCGATTCACATTGAAATGACGGGTGTAATCGCTGGGGATCACACGCTTGAAATCGGGGAACTTGCCTTCGACAAGCTTGGAAATAAGCTCAATGTCGCCAAAACGGAAACGGATCTGGCTGGCAGACACGTCGATATTGACGGGCTCATCGCTGTCGTCGAGCAGGCGCTGCACTTCAAGAACCGTTTTGCGTGGCAGGATCACTTCGCTGGAAGACTGGATGCCTTCGATCTCTTCGGCGGCGTGGGCCAGGCGGTGTCCATCGGTGGCCACGGCGCGTACCATGCCCGGCTCGAACACCATGAGCGTGCCGTTCAGGTAGTAACGGATGTCCTGCTGCGCCATGGCGAAATGCACCATGCCGAACAGTTTGCGCAGCGCCCTTTGAGGAATGGAAAATGATACATTCCAGCTTTCCGGCACCGATACTGTCGGGTATTCCGAACCATTGAGCGTTTGCAGTTCCAGACGGCTTTTACCGGACTGGATTCCCAGTTTGCTATCCTGCAGCTTGAGCTTGACCTCGTTGGCGGCGGGCAGGGCACGGACAAAATCCAGCAGCTTGCGGGCAGCAACCGTTGTAGACTCCACATCGTCACCCACGCCGAAGTCGGCATGCGTGGTGATCTGAACCTCTAGGTCGGTTGCCACGAAAGCAATTTTATTCCCCTCCTTGCGCAACAGAATATTTGCCAGGATTGGCATCGTATGCCGGCGCTCCACAATCCCGGCGACCGTCTGCAGCGGTTTGAGCAGCGCATCGCGATTCGCTTGTAACAGTTGCATGATTATCCTTTTAAGGTTTGTTCCAATACGTGTAACTGGTGATTCAGCTCGGCGTTCTTGGCACGCTGTTCGGTAATTTTACGGACCGCGTGCAGCACCGTTGTGTGATCTCTTCCGCCGAACGAATCTCCAATTTCCGGCAGGCTTTTCTGTGTTAATTCCTTGGCCAGGTACATGGCGATCTGCCTGGCCATGGCGATATTGGCCGGCCGGCGTTTCGAGTACATTTCCTGAACCTTCAGCTTGTAAAAATCGGCCACGGTCTTCTGGATGTTCTCGACGGTAATCTGGCCGATAGACACCGACAGCAGATCCTTGAGCGCTTCCTTGCAAAATTCGACCGTAATGATCTTTACGCCATGAAAACCGGCATAGGCCGACACCCGTGACAACGCGCCTTCCAGCTCTCTCACATTACTGCGCAAATGCTTCGCTATGAAGAAAGCGGCCTCTTCCTTGAGCACAATGGCGGTTTTTTCTTCGGCCTTGCGCAGCAAAATGGCAACACGCATCTCCAGTTCCGGCGGTTCGATCTGCACCGTGAGACCCGAGTCAAAACGCGAGGTCAGGCGGTTGTTGATGTCCTGCAGTTCACGCGGATAGGTATCGGAGGTAATTACGATCTGCCGCCCGCGCTGCACCATGGTTTCATAGAGCAGGAAGAACTCTTCCTGGGTCCGCTCTTTCTTGCGAAAAAACTGAATATCATCGATCAGCAACAGGTCCAGCGAATGATAATACCGTTTCAGGTCATCAAACGTGTTGGTCTGGAACGATTTGACCATATCGGAGTAATACTGATCGGCGTGGATATAGCGAACCCGGCTGACCTTGCCTGCCTTGAACAGTGCATTGCCGATGGCGTGCATCAGGTGCGTTTTACCCAACCCCGTACTGCCATACAGAAAAAAGGGATTGTAGGAAGACACGCCAGGGTTTTCGACGATCTGCGCCGACGCGGCGTTGGCAAGCTGGTTGGATTTACCGATCACCAGGCTTTCGAACGTGAGGTTCGCATTCATGTGCGAACGTTTATAGACATGGTCTTCGGGCGCCTGAATGCCCGATTCGATGATGACGACCGGCTCTTTGGTCGCGCTGGCGGGCGTCGCGGCTTTCGCCTGGACGTGCGAGGCCCCGTTAATTGCATGCCCGTTCAGAGGCTGGGCCGTGCCATTGGTGTGGCCGGCAGAGGCAGCCACGCTGCCCGTCTCGGTACCGGGTTGCCCGGCAGGGGGCGACACCGCAGGGCCGTGAACCTGGGAGACATGATGGTCGCGGCGCGCCACCTGAAAAATGACACGGATGCCTGGACGGTTGAACCAGTTGCTGGCAAGCTCCTGGATACGCTGGGTGTAGTTGGTACGGGCCCAGTTCTGTTTGATGGCGTTTGGCGCGGACACACGAACCTCGCCCAGTTCTTCATCAAAACTGAGAAAAGACAAGGGATGCACCCATGCCTTCATCTGTTCGGGGGGAAGTTCCTGGGCCAGGGAATGCACGCAGGATTGCCAAAACTCTTGCATAGCGACGTCAATCTGAAAACGTCCTATTTTACCCTGAATCGGCTAAAGTTATCCACAGGCAGCACAGCTGTTTCAAAGTTTCCTGCGTTAAGAACCGTTTTTTCCAATATCCTTAAAATTGCCGTTATTTCGCTATCATTTCTGGTCAATTGCGGTATAAATAAGCGCATTGTGCAGGACGAATCCGTACCCGGGCCCAACCATAACACAACAGAACGGCAAATATTATGCTGATTAGCTCGTAAACCATTGACTAATCACAAAAAATTTGATGAAATATAAGGCTTTACAAAATTGCACGGCTAGCGGCACCCGCTAAGGTCCATATGCAATGCGTAAAAATTAGCGAAGATCCTAAGCAAGGATGCGAGGGAAAACCCAAAGAAACTCTGAAATCAGAACCCGCAAATCAGTGCCCGCAAATGCGTAAATGCCCCGGCTCACACACGTGAGGGCCTGCGGCAGTCAAAGTTGGCGGCTCTGGGTCCGGGATCAGCGGCAGCCGCCCGATTCGGGAACGGCAGTCAGCCCGGGCTTTCGGAGCGTCATGTCAACGGCTCGCTATCATGAGACTTGACCAGGCGTGCACAGGGACGCCGCATCACTCTTTTTTGCCCGATGGTGGAGAACACCCCGCCCGGGCAATCGCCGTAATTAACTTTAGCTCTTTATTTTTGGTGGAATTTCCATGAAACGTACTTACCAACCTTCCGTAACCCGTCGCAAACGCACACACGGCTTCCGTGTTCGCATGAAAACCCGTGGTGGCCGCGCCGTGATCAACGCCCGTCGCGCCAAAGGCCGTAAACGTCTGGCCATCTAAGTGCAATTCGGGCATCGTTCCGACTGCACCTGACAGGCACAAGACGGTTTCCGTCCGTTTCATGCAAAGCGCCTCCTACCCTAAAGCGGCGCGACTGCACCGCCCCTCTGAATTCACGAATGTCCTGAAAGGACGACGTGTGTCCCGTGGGGCGTTGTTCACTCTGAGCCATGCCCAGCCGGAAGCGCCCCTGCCCGAACCTGCAGCACGGCTGGGGATGGTGATCGCCAAACGCTTTGCCTTGCGGGCCACAACCCGCAACACCATCAAGCGAGTCATTCGCGAATCCTTTCGTCATCATCGCCTTGCCCTGCCCGCCGCCGATTATCTGGTGCGCCTGCATGGCAAAGTCGCCCCCTGCTCGCTGACCGTCCTGCGCAAGCAGGTCAGACAGGAAGTAGACGATCATTTCGCACGCGCCACGGCCGGGCGCGCTCAACAGAAAGCACAGTCATGATCCGTGAGATTCTGATTGCACCCATCCGCTTTTACCGATACTTTATCAGCCCGTGGGTCGGTCAGTCCTGCCGGTTTACACCCACCTGCTCAAGCTATATGGAGCAGGCCATCCGGACACACGGAGCAGGCCGGGGGCTGTGGCTTGGAACCAAACGCCTGTGCCGCTGTCATCCATTCAGTGCCGGAGGTCATGATCCGGTCCCGCCCGCCCGCTCTGCGGCGCAGCGTGGTCCTTCGGCAAATCATGAATAATTTCAGCACACTGCGCGCAAAACCGCAGCCCCGTAAGGTGCACTGGGTTACACTAGTGCGTTTTTCCAACCGCTCTTTCTGACATCAGGTTACATGGATATCCGACGCACCATACTCTGGATGATATTTGTTTTCTCGGCATTTATGCTATGGAACAACTGGCAAACCTATACCGGTCATCCCTCTCTTCTTGGCGAAACGCCCAAGGTCGCGCAGCAGGATAACGCTGCACCGGCTGCAGGGACGCCGCAAGCCGATACGCCGTCTGCACCTTCGGTGCCGGGTGCGTCAACCACGCCTGAACAGGCGCAGGCTGCAAGTGCCAGCCCTTCAGAAATCATCGACATTGAAACGGACGAATTCCGCATTCAATTCGATACGATGGGCGCGCAACTGGTTCATGCCGAGCTTCGCAAACACCGCGACACGGCAGACGAATCCAAGGCCGCCGTTCTGCTGGAAAACAACGACGTTTCGCGCTATACAGTGCAAAGTGGCATCGTGGCGCCTGCCGGCCAGAAAAAGAATTATCCTGACCAATACAAACCCTTCAGGCTGGTCTCAACCGAGACCAAAATGACGGGCGATACGCTGCCGGTGGTTTTTGAAGCCGAATCCGGCGGCCTGAAAGTGACCCGCACCTACACCTTTACCCGTGGCACCTATCGGGTAGACGTGCAGGACCAGATCACCAACGTCAGCCAGGAAGCGCAACAGCCTTCGCAATACCTGCAGATAACCCGTGACAGCAAGGATCCTCCGGGCGCCTCCAGCTTCTACCATACCTTTACCGGTCCGGCCATCTACACGGAAGAAGGCCGTTTCCAGAAGTTTTCGTTTTCAGATATAGACAAAAACAGCGCGGAGTACATCAAGCAGGCCAAGGATGGCTGGATCGCAATGATCGAGCACTACTTCGTGACGGCCTGGGTGCCGCCTGAAGGCAAAGACCGCCTGTATAACCTGCGCAAGACCCCCGAAGGGCTGTATGCCGTGAGTACGGTCGAGCCGCTTGGCACGCTTGAGCCTGGTGCCAGCACCACCACGCGCTCGGAACTGTGGGTCGGTCCGCAAGACCAGGACGCGCTGGCTGCCGTAGCGCCCGGCCTGGATGTGGTCGTCGACTACGGCTGGCTGACCATCATTGCCAAGCCCATGTTTGCCGTCATGCAATGGATCCATTCCATCGTCGGTAACTGGGGCTGGACGATTGTGCTGCTGACCTGCCTGATCAAGCTGATTTTCTTCCCGCTTTCTGCCGCCAGCTACAAATCCATGGCGAAAATGAAGAACGTCGCGCCGCGCATGCAGTCCATGAAGGAAAAATACGGCAACGACCGTCAGGCGCTCAATGCCGCCATGATGGAAATGTACCGCAAGGAAAAAATCAATCCATTGGGCGGCTGTCTGCCCATTCTGGTTCAGATTCCCGTGTTCCTGACACTGTACCGGGTCCTGCTGGCGAGCGTGGAAATGCGCGGCGCGCCCTGGATCGGCTGGATTCACGACTTGTCCGTGCATGACCCGTATTTCATCCTGCCGGTCTTCATGATGGCCAGTATGTTCCTGCAGATGCGCCTGAATCCGAAACCGCCGGATCCGATGCAGGCCAAGATCATGATGTTCATGCCGCTGGTATTCGGTGCCATGATGTTCATGTTCCCGGCCGGTCTGGTGCTGTACTGGTGCGTCAATAACGTACTGTCCATCGGTCAGCAGTGGTTCATCACACGCAACCTGAACAAGGCTGCAAATGACGCCCACATAGGCTGATCGGGCATGCGGGTGCAGATCGCCCGCCTGCCCTGTCCGGATGTACGCGAAACCGCTATTGCATATGCCATAGCGGTTTTTTTTCGGCCATGAGCCCGTGTTATGATGCTGACGGTTGCCCTGACCCGGCTTGCAACCGCCAGAACACAGACAAGAGAAAGACATGAAAAAGCTGGATATTCCCTCCCTGGAAGCCTTTGTCGCAGCCGTCGAAGAAAAAAGCCTGTCCAAGGCGGCACAACGGGAAAACCTGGTGACATCAGCCGTCAGCAAGCGGATTACCGATCTTGAACATCACCTGGATAAAACGCTGTTGTCACGCCACGGGCGTGGCGTGGAACCCACTGCGGCGGGCATTTTGCTGTACCAGCATGCCAAATCGCTTCTGCGCAATCTGCGCCTGACTGAAAACCTGCTTCATGAATTTGCCAATGACGGCAAAGCAAAGCTGCGTCTATTGGTCAACCCCTCAAGTATTTTGCAGTTTTTGCCCCAGCAGATGGCTTCGTTTTTCAAGACGCATACGGGACTGCGTATCGATCTGGTTGAATGCCACAGCTACGATATTCCCCGCCTGATAGCAGAGGACGCCGGCGACATCGGCATTTATCATGCAGACCTGCCGGCGCCGGGCGTTTTATCTTATCCCTACAAGCAGGATCGGGTCGGTCTGGTCGTGCCCAACGGACATCCGCTGTCGCAACGCGAATCGCTTTTTCTGGAAGAAGCGCTGGACTACGATCTGCTGGGCTATTTTCCGCGCCATTCCCTGGATTCATTTCTGGCTTATGTGGGTCCCACGCTGTCGCGGCCGCCCAATGTGAACCTGCAAGTGTCCAATTTTGAGACTCGCTGTCGGATGATTCAGGAGGGCCTGGGTATCGGGGTCGTGCCCGAACAAATCGCGGCCAGCTATCTGCAACCCATGGGGTTGCAATTGCTGCATCTGAAAGACAGCTGGGCGCTGCGGCAGTTCTATATCTGCGTCAAATCAATAGACGCGCAGCAACCATTGATCCGCGAGCTGCTGGATGCGCTGCTGACATGAATGCCCCATTGACCTGAACGCTCCACTGACCTGAATGTTCCGCTGAACTCCACCCGCGCGGGAGGATCAGCGATCCGACGTCCCTTTCGCCAGATTCTTCAGCGGTTTGCCGTCTATCCAATTGGCCAGATTCTCCATGAACATATCCGCCACCCGCAGTCCATTGCCGGCAGAATGTCCTGCCGTATGGGGTGACACGATCACATTTGGCATGTCCCAAAGGGGCGACTCAGCCCCCAGCGGTTCTTTTTCCATGACATCCAGATAAGCGCCGGCAACGTGTCCGGACTGCAATGCGGCGATCAGCGCAGCCTCTTCAATCACTTCTCCGCGCGCCACGTTGACGATCTGTACACCCGGCTTCATGGCCTCAATAACAGTCTGATTGACCAGATGATGCGTCCTGTCGGTCAGCGGGCAGGCAAGGATCAGCCAGTCGGTATCGGCCAGCACCTGATGCATATCGTCATAGGCCAGCATGGTGACGTCATCTTGCGTCGCCACGGCACTGTTGCGCAGCACCGTCACGCGCATGCCCAGCATCGCCAGATAGCGCGCTATTGTTTGCCCGATCGCCCCCCAGCCCGCCAGCAGGACATGCTGCCCCTGCAGGTCGGGCGGGGTCAGCTCATTGAGTAACGGACGCCAGGCGTGGTCTCGCTGAGCCTGTTCCAGGAACCGGAAACGCCTGTTCAGGGCGAGCACGGCGGCCAGTACGCTTTGCGCCACAATGCCCCCCATTGCCCCGGTAGAACTGGTTACGTTCAGCCCTTTATCGCGCAGTCTGATATAGATAGGGCGATCCACTCCGGCAGAATGAACATGCACCCATTGCAACCTGGGTGCCTCTTCCATCATCTGATAAAAAGTCTCGGTGCGCTGTTCCAGAACGTATTTGGTCGACGTTGCAGTGATATCTCTGGAAACAAAAGCAATATCAATTGCGGCCAGCGTGCGCTCATCCAGGCGCTGACCGGTGAAGGGAATAAATTTGATCCGGTCCTGCCCGTAGCGCGATCGCATCGTGTCACGTACGTGTGCCAGCATTTTCTCGGATATCAATATATTCGGTACGTCAGTTGCCATGATGTTTCATTTGAAATAAAAAACAGAACACAAAAGAGCAGCGTTGCGCGCCCCCCTTTTGCATAATGGACTGCGATGATTGCACCGCAGTGGCGATAGTCACTATTTTGCAGAAATGTTCATTTCGGTCGTGAACGCTTTCCACTTTTCGTTCTCGGCTTTGACGAACTTGGTGAACGCCTCCGACGTTCCCCCTACCGGCTCAGCCCCTTCGTTGGACAGTTTGGCCTTAACGGTCGGATTTTGCAATACGGTATTGATGTCTTTGTTGATTTTCTGAATGATATCGTCAGGGGTTTTTGCGGGTGCAAAGTAGCCGAACCAAGAGCCCATGGCAAAATCCTTGTAGCCGGCTTCCTGCATGGTGGGCACGTCCTTGAGCGCGGGCGAGCGTTTGTCAGTTGACACGGCAAGGGCAACAAGTTTACCGGCCTTGATATTGCCCATCACTGAAGGCAACGTGGCAAACATGAACTGCACGCGGCCCGACAACACGTCATTCAGCGCATCGGCACCCTTATACGGAATATGCGTGACCGTCAGATTGCGCGTTTTGGCCATCATGGCGCATGACAAATGGGCTGCCGTTCCCACACCGGTAGAGGCGCAATTGAAAGAACCCGGCTTTTCTTCGATCTGTTTGGTCAGTTCCTGCACCGTCTTGATGTTCAATGATGGCGCGACTACCAGCACATTGGGCACATCGGCAACCAGCGTGACGGCGCGCAGATCGGTCATGGTATTGAACGTACTCTTGCTATAGATGTACGGGTTGACTGCAATGGGGCCGATCGAATTCATCAACAGCGTATAGCCATCGGGCTTGGCATTGACCACCGCGCCGGTGCCTATGTTGCCGGCTGCGCCGGGCTTGTTTTCCACGACGACACTTTCTTTCCATATCTTGCTCAGTTCGTTGCCTATTTCACGTGCAATGATGTCGGTCGTACCGCCGGCGGTGAAAGATACAACGGTTTTGACCGGCTGGGTCGGCCAGTCCTGCGCCTGCGCCGTCGACACGGTCGCAAGCGCGACCACTGCAGCAGCGAAAGATGCTGCGTATCTGATTACTGGGTAGAACCTGTGCATAGTTTGTCTCCTGGACGATGATGTAAAAATCGGTATTCCGTAATACTGCTGATGCGCGAAGGTCGACAACGAACGCGCGCAGTCATGCCGCACCAGCGAAGGTGCATTCTGACTTGCATGGATAATGCCTGCTAAGGCGCTGCCTGCCCGTTCATGCCATCAACGGCGCAGGTAAGCGGGATGCGACTACCAAACCCGGTCAATCCATAAAACCAGGATCCAACCGTTCCATCTTTCTCAATAGTGCCGGCCACTCCATCAACCCATAGGGACGGCGGGTACCCGGCTGATAATTTTTATAGGTCTCTTCAAGAACCGAGGCATCCACTTCGTTCAGCGGCGTGTTGCAGGACATTGCCGCAATCTGGGCGCGACAGGCCAGCTCCAGCCGGTGCATCCAGTTGAAAGCTTCACCAATGGTGTTGCCCACCGTAATCAGCCCGTGATTGCGCAGGATCATGGCTTCAGACCTGCCCAGGTCCTTGACCAGCGAGGCCTGTTCGCTCAGGTCCAGCACCACGCCCTGGTAGTCGTGATAAGCAATATGCAGAAAACGCATGGCCGTCTGGTTCAAAGGCAGTAAACCGCATTTGAGCGACGACACCGCCATGCCCGCCCAGGTGTGGGTGTGAATCACGCAAGCCACCTCCGGGCGGGCTTCGTGTATGGCGCTATGAATGACAAAGCCGGCTTTATTAACGCCGTAATTAAGTTCGCCGAAGTCCGGCGAACTCAGGATATTGCCTTTGTGATCGATCTTGAGCAGGCTGGACGCGGTGATTTCTTCATACAGCAAACCGTATGCATTGATCAGGAATGCATCTTCTTCATCCGGAACACGCAGCGAAATGTGGTTAGCGATCATATCGGACATGCCATAGTGCGCCACGAGACGGTAGCATGCCGCCAGATCGATGCGCGCCTGCCACTCTGCTTCGCTGCATGTTGATTTGGCGCTTGCCAGCTGTATTGGACTCAATTCCTGCTCCTTCAGATAAACTGTATTCTTTTGCATTCAGAAGTATTCATAATAAAACATGTGACCGGCAAACCCTCATTGGAGTTAACCCTATATTTCCGCAAAACAGCGGCTCAAAGCGCGTGATCCCCTTTGAGCAATTGACGGGCGATTGTCCTGCGGTGAATTTCGCCGGTACCGTCAGGGACCCGTATTTGCCGGGCAAGACGATAGCCTTCTTCCAGCTGCAGTTCGTTGGTCAGCCCCATGGCGCCGTGGACCTGTATGCTGCGGTCCATCACTCTGCCCACCATCTCTGTGGCGTACGCCTTGACCATGGATGTTTCCTTTACGGCGGGAATACCGTTGTCGATTTTCCACGCACAGTTCTGGGCCATACTCTTGGCTGCGTAAATGTCCATGGCGCTGTCTGCAAGCAATAGCTGGATGGCCTGGTGTTCCGCGATGGGACGCCCGAAGGTTTTGCGCACCTGGGCATAGTCGATCGCCTGGTCCAGGGCCCAGCGCGCCAGGCCGACGCTGGAACCGGCCATGCTCAGCCGGCCCGCATTGATGCCACCCAGGGCAACCGTCAACCCTTCATGCAATGGGCCGATCATATGGTCCTCTGGTACCCGCACGTCATCAAGGGCAACAATGCCGATTTCCGCCCCGAGGTGCCCCATGGTCCGGATCACGGACGGCACAGAAAAACCAGGCGTCCGGGTATCGACAAAGAAACCGGTGACTCCGCCACGCCGCTTCGCCGCCCGCTCCGGATCGGTAACCGCAAATACCATCGCATAATCTGCATAGGGTGCGTTGGTGATCCATTGCTTGGTGCCGGTAATGATCCATTCATTGCCCGATTTGACCGCTTTGCTTTTCATGGCATAGACATCGGATCCGGCATCGGGCTCGCTCAGACAGAAGCACAGGGTTTTATCGCCGGATGCGAGACCCGCCCGATAAGTCTCGAAGACATCGGGCTTCAGGTGCCTCAGCACGGGCGACAGGCCATTGGTAAAGGGCGAAGGCAGCACCACGGTCTGGATCAGTCTGCGACCCGGACCATATTTGTGATTGATGACCTCCTGGATATAAATGTTTGCCCGGGCGTCCAGTCCGGATCCGCCCAGTTCTTCGGACGCAAACATGTTGTAGAACCCCAGCTCGGCGGAGCGCATCCGGACCTGTCTGCGCAATTGCAGGACCTTCTCTACAAATCGTCCCTTGTCGTTGTACACGAGGCGTTCATCGTGCAACAGCGTGGCGTTTTCCTTTTCCAGCGCAACCACTTCCTTATCGATGAACCGGACCAGGGCGTCACACAGCGTGACAATGTCTCCGTCTACTTGCATATCCACTTTCCCTCCTTTCTTTGAACAGAATCCCTGCGACACGGCAGCAGCGAACATGGCGACATCCACCACGCCGTGCTGCCCGCCCGTTCTATTTGGACTGCGGCGCAGGCCAGAGCTTCTTGAGCAGCGGCGTCACGGTTGTCAGCTCGCGCCCGATTCGTTCCCGCATCGCTTCCGACGTTCCTCCCAGCACGGTATACCCTTCGCTCTCCAGCTGTGCCCGGTTGGCTTCAAGTGCGGCATTGGCTGCCGCGTTCAGGCGCTTGACGATCTCGGGGGGCATGCCGGCGGGGCCCGCAATTCCCGTCCAGGTATCGGAGTTGTACTCGGGGTAGCCCAGCTCGACCATGGTGGGCACGTCCGGCGCAAGCGGCAGGCGCTTTTCGCTGCCGACAGCCAATACTCTTGCCGCTCCGCTTTTTGCGTAAGACATGATCGAGGAATAATAGGAGGAATTCATCGTGGTCCGCCCGGCCAGGAAGTCCTGCATGGCGGGGTTGCCGCCCCGATAGGGAACATGCAGAATATCGACGTCGGCATAGTGTTTCAGCAGCTCGCCCGCCGCGTTCAACGATGATCCCTGGCCTGCCGATGCATAGCTCAGTTCACCGGGATGTTTTTTGGCATAGGCGATGAGCTCTTTCATGGTTTTGAAGCGGGAATCGGACCTGACGGAAAACACCAGCGACGAACTGACCAGTTCGCTGACCGGCGTAAAGCTTTTCAGCGGATCGTAACTGAGATCCGCGTAAATGGCGGGGTTGAAAATATGAACACCCTGCGTTGTCGCGAGCAAGGTATAGCCATCGGGCTTGGCGCCGGCCACAAAGGCAGCGCCAATGGTCGCGCCTGCGCCGCCCTTGTTCTCGACGACAATGGTTTGCTTCAGATTGTCCGACATCGACTTGGCGATCAGGCGCGCCACAGTATCGGTAGCGGCTCCCGGGGGAAATGGCACCACCAGGCGTATCGGGTGATTCGGGTATGTATTTGCGTCTGCGGCGTGGACACCTGGCACTGCGCTGACCATCAGTGCCAACCCGGCTGCCCGCAGAATCCTCCTTAAATCAGTCTTCATTCGTCGTCTCCAATATTATGTTAGTTTTGCTGCTCGACGACTTGCATAGTAAAGAAATACGAATGAACTGAGTACTTCCCAGTTAGTGCGCTGGCATGATGAAAAGTCATATCAGTGCGAAACCGGGGAAGGCCTGTATACCCGGCTGTTTCCTACTTGTGGAGACACCTGATCGGCGGGTGCACGCAGGTTATACCAGGTTCTCTTCGGGATCCCGGACTTCCTGCAAAATCCAGTTTCTGAACGCCGTCACTTTGCGCGAATGGCGCTGCAATGACGGCCTGACCAGATAATGCCCCCTGTCGCGATACTGGGGCCTGGCGAAAGGACGCACCAGCAGTCCGCTTTCCAGCTCCGACTTGAGCAGCGGAATTTGACCGACGGCCAGGCCCAGGCCGTCCATGGCCGCCTGCCAGGTCAGCACCGATGTACTGAAACTCATGCGCTCGGCTTTTTTTGCCACCGTTTCCAGATCCGCAAAACTGAGCCAGTCATCCCAATCGCTGCGCCGGTAATGAGAGCAAAGCAACGGCCCTTTCAAAAGGGCTGCCGGATCGTGCTGCGACTCGGGATGGGCTGCCAGAAACTGGGGAGAACAGACCGGTTCCAGTTCGTCCCGGAATAGCAGATCGCTTTGCGTGCCGGGCCAGTCGCCCTCCCCATACTGAATCGCAATATCGACGCCGTCCCGGTCAAAGTCGACCGTGGGCACCGCATTGGTGATGAGCACCTCGATATCCGGATAACGCTGGCGAAAATGCATCAGATGCGGAATCAGCCACTTCGCGGTAAAGGTGGTATACGTGCGTACCCGCAACACACTCTGGACATTCTTCTCCATGACTTTGCCGGTGGCTTCGGCAAGCTTATCGAAGGCAGGAATAATTTCTTCGGCATAGCGTTGCCCGGCCCGGGTCAAGGTAACGCCCCGGCTTTCCCGCATGATGAGCGGCGTACCGACATAGGTTTCCAGCGTGGCGATCTGCCGGCTGACTGCCGATTGCGTCACGTGCAGTTCTTTGGCAGCCAGCGTCAGGTTTTTATGACGGGCGACCGCTTCAAAAACGCGCAGGGGATTCAGCGGGGGAAGGTGACGCACCATGAACGCGGGTCCTTGTGAAAATCAAACCAATGATTTTTTATCATATCACTGTGCGCATTTCGAAGTATTCATTATACGAAGACTTGATTACCATCATCCTGACAACTAATCATCAAGGATGTTAAATGGATTTTCAACTCAACGAGGAGCACCGGGCTTTCTCTGATTCGGTGGCTCGTTTTGCCCGGCAGGAATTGGCGCCGGGGGCATTGGAACGCGCCCATTCCAAGTCGTACCCATGGGAAACGGCAAAAAAAATCGCTGATAACGGGCTGCTGGGCATTACCTTTTCAGAGAAAGACGGCGGGCATGGCGGAACCCTGATGCACGCGGTGCTTGCGATCCAGCAAGTTGCCCTGTCGTGCCCGAAAAGCGCCGACATTGTTCAGGCGGGCAATTTCGGACCGATCCGCACCTTTGTCGAATATGCCACGGCGGAACAAAAAGAACGCTTTCTGCCCGATCTGCTGGGCGGAAAAAAAGTGATCGCGCTAGGCATGACAGAGCCCGGAGCGGGCTCGGCGGTGACGCAACTGCAAACAAGCGCGCGCAAGGACGGCAACGATTACCTGATCAACGGCAGTAAAGTATTCTCGACCAACAGTCCGGACGCAGATCTGTTTCTGGTTTACTTGCGGTTTGGCCCGGGCCTGGACGGAATCGGCTCTGTGCTGATTGAACGCGGCACACCGGGCTTCACGATCGGCAAGCCGGCCGATTTCATGAACGGCGAACAATGGTGTCAGTTGTATTTCGAGGACGCCCGGATTCCTGCCGCCAATGTCCTGCTGGGCCCCGGCGGATTCAAAAGGCAGATTTCCGGTTTCAACGTCGAACGACTGGGAAATGCCTCGCGTTCCCTCGCACTGGGGCGATATGCCTTCAACCAGGCGAAGGAACATACCGCCATGCGCGAGCAATTCAATAAAAAGCTCTGCGAGTTCCAGGGAATCCAGTGGAAATTCGCAGATATGTGGATGCAACTGGAATCAGCGCAGTTGCTGCTTTACAAGGCGGCGCTGGAAGGTGAGCACGGACTGCCATCGGCCCAGAGTACAGCCATGGCCAAACTGGCCTGCAATCAGGCAGGCTGGTTCGCGGCAAATGAAGCGCTGCAGGTCATGGGCGGAATGGGCTTTTCCCAGGAAAATCTGGTCGAGTATTGTGTGCGCCGTATCCGCGGCTGGATGATTGCCGGCGGCTCAATCGAAATTCTGAAAAACCGCATTGCAGAAGGCGTATTCGAGCGCTCGTTTTCTCAATACGGTCCTCGTCCGACTGATACCTCGTTACAGGCGACGACAGCATGACCGCTGTTGCGCAGCCCTGCAGTTGAGCGCCTGAACGACATGACCGGCAACCGGATTATCTTGTTGCCGATCACAAATGTCATCATGTATAAATGATTCTATAAATAAACAAAGGGTATGGAGATGAATGCACAACGCAAAGGTTTACTGGAAGGAAAAGTGGCAATCGTGACCGGCGCGGGCCGGGGCATCGGCCGTGAGATTGCCTTGATGATGGCTGCCGAAGGCGCCTCTGTCGTGGCGAACGACATGGGCGCATCGCTGGATGGCGAAGGTAACGACAATGCGCCGGCCAGCCAGACAGTCCAGGAAATTATCGCAAATGGCGGCGCCGCGATCGCCAATTTCAACAGCGTCGCCGACCACGATAGCATGCGTGATATGGTCGCTCAGGCTGCCAAAGAGTTCGGCACTGTCGATATCGTCGTGAACAACGCCGGCATTCTGCGAGACTCCATTTTTCACAAGATGACCTTCGAACAGTGGGATGCAGTTATCAAGGTTCACTTGTACGGCAGCTTTAACGTGAGTCGTGCGGCAGCCGAAATATTCCGCAAGCAGGAATCAGGGGCGTTCGTGCATATGGTGTCCACCAGCGGCCTGATCGGCAGTATCGGCCAGGCCAATTACGCGGCTGCCAAACTGGGTATCGCAGGCCTGTCCCGTTCCCTGGCCATGGAAATGAGCCGCTTCAATGTGCGTTCCAACTGTATTGCGCCCAGCGCGTTCAGTCGCATGATCGAATCCGTGCCAGGTGCCACGCCGGAAGAAAAAGAAGCCAATCTGGCCAAACGCAGGCAGCAGACCCGGCCGGAACAGATCGCACCCCTTGCCGTTTTCCTGGCGAGCGACGCGGCCAGGGACGTCTCGGGCCAGATCCTGGGCGCCCGCGGCAATGAATTCTATCTTTACAATCAGACACGCCCCATCCGCACGCTGCACCGTGCCGACGGCTGGACTCCCCAGACAGTAGCGCAGCAATTGCCCAAAGCGTGGGCGACGGCGTTTACCCCGCTTGAACGCACGCGCGATGTGTTTGCCTGGGAAGCGATCTAGAGGCTGACGCGATGACCATTGATCGAGAAAAACTGCTCAACTGGCCCTTTCAGGACACCGTTCAGACCTACGATTTCAAAGACGTCATCCTCTATGCGCTTGGCGTGGGGCTGGGCGCGGACCCCATGGACAGAAAACAGCTTGCCTATGTCTATGAGAAAAACCTGGCAGTGTTGCCCAGCTTTGCCGTCGTGCTTGGTCACCCGGGCGCGTGGAATGCCAATCCCGAATCGGGCATTGATCGCAAGCACGTCGTGCATGGCGAACAATCGGTGCAAATCCACGAGCCTTTTCCCGCCTCGGCAACGGTGCGGGGAGTGAACCGTATCACAGATGTGATTGACAAGGGTGAAGGCAAAGGCGCCCTCGTCTATGTCGAGCGAAAAATCTACAATGAAGCGACAGGCCGGTTGCTGGCGACACTGAACGCCACCTCCTTCTGTCGCGCCAACGGCGGCTTCGGCGGTCCGGCCGGCCCCGTGGCACGGCCCCACCCGCTGCCGGAACGCCCGCCCGACCACCAGATTGCATTGCCGACACTGCCGCAGTCGGCATTGCTGTATCGTCTGAACGTGGACTACAACCCGCTGCATGTCGATCCCGATGTAGCAGCGTCCGCTGGTTTCAAACAACCTATCCTGCACGGTCTGTGCACGTTCGGCGTCGCCACGCACGCTCTTTTACAGGCGGTTTGCGATTACGATGCGACCCGTCTTGGCAAAATCGCCGCGAGATTCTCCTCGCCCGTCTATCCGGGAGAGAACATCGTCGTGGACGTGTGGCACGACGGCGATCAGGTTTCCTTTCGCGCCTCGGTGCCGGAGCGCGGTGTCAAGGTACTGGACAATGGCTACGCCGAATTAAGGAGTACACAACATGGTTAATACCATCGATAAGACCGACGCCGGCACGCCCGGCGTACAGCAAACATACTTCCGCCATTTGGCTGAAGGCCGCTTTGTCATTCAATGTTGCGCCGCGTGCAGCCATTATGTTTTTTATCCGAGGGCCTATTGTCCGCATTGCGGGTCGGACAGGCTGGAATGGGTCGAAGCCAGCGGCAAAGGCGTGATCTATTCCTACAGCATCGTTCGCCGCAAGCCCGAGGCCGGCGGCGACTATAACGTCGTTCTGGTCGACCTCGAAGAAGGTGTGCGTTGCATGTCCCGGATCGAAGACGTGGCGCCTGATGAAATCGACATTGACATGCCGGTTCAGGCTTATATCGAACAGACCGACAGCGGCCCTGTGTTACTGATGAAGAAAAGAGGACGCGACCAATGATTTCACTCAAACAGTTAAGAGGTGCCGTGGCCATCGTCGGTGTGGGCCAGGCCGGCTGCGGCGAAGCAAAAGGGCGTACGGAAATGGAGATCCTGGCCGAAGCCAGCCACAAGGCCGTAGCCGACGCCGGGCTGCGCATGTCCGATATCGACGGCCTGGCAACAGCCAGCAGCTCTTCGGCCATGTGGCCGTTATCGGTGGTCGAATACCTGGGACTGAATCCGCGCTTTGTCGATAGCACCATGATCGGCGGTTCCAGCTTTGTATCGCATACCATGCCGGCCCTGCTGGCCCTGGCCAGCGGCCAGTGCGATGCAGTGCTTGTGTGCTACGGCAGCACCCAGCGCACGGCGGTCATGAACCGCTCGGAAATCAAGCGCGCGCGCCGCCAGCTTGAGCCCCATCCTTTCGAAGAAGTGTATGAACCCCTGCAGCCGCTGACCTCCTATGCCCTGGCAGCACGACGGTACATGCATCAGTACGGTGCCACGCGGCGCGATCTGGCCGAAGTGGCGGTTGCCGCACGCAAGTGGGCGCAACTGAATCCCGAAGCCTTTCGCCGCGATCCCCTGTCGATTGATGATGTCCTGAACGCGCGGATGGTATCGGACCCCCTATCGGTGCTGGATAGCTGTCTGGTGACCGATGGAGCTGGTGCATTCGTGATGGTCCGCGCCGACCGGGCCAGGGACCTGCCGCAGAAACCGGCGTATATCCTGGGGAGTGCGACCGCAACATGGAACAAACAGATCTCGGCCATGCCGGACCTGACGGTGACTGCGGCACGCGACTCGGGCGCGCGCGCGTTCGAGATGGCCGGCGTCACGCCCGCCGATGTCGATGTGGCAGAACTGTACGACGCGTTCACGATCAATACGCTGCTGTTTCTGGAAGACCTCGGCTTCTGCAAAAAAGGCGAAGCCGCGGCATTTGTCCGGGATGGCGGCATTGCCCCGGGCGGTCGCCTTCCGGTCAATACCAACGGCGGCGGCCTGTCCTGCGTGCATCCGGGGATGTATGGCGCATTTATCATGATCGAAGCGGTGCGCCAGTTGCGCGGCCAATGTGGCGAGCGACAAATCGACAACGCCCGGATCGCCCTGGTGCATGGCAACGGCGGTACGCTGTCGAGCCAGGCCACGGCCGTGCTGGGCACGCAGGCCACGCTGTAGAAGTAGAACAATAAGCGCGTCCTGTCACGGCAGGGCGCGCATCAAAATATTCGGAGACACCTTCATGGATGAAGTCAGAAAACGACTCGCCTCATTACGCCTGCCAGTGGTATGCGCGCCCATGTTTATCGTTTCAAATCCGGACATGGTGATCGCCCAATGCAAAAGCGGCATCGTCGGCGCGTTTCCGGCACTGAACGCACGGCCGCAGGCGGAGCTGGCGATATGGCTGGAACGCATCACAACTGCACTGGCAGACCATGCGGAACAAAACCCGGGACACTGTGCTGCCCCCTTTGCCGTTAACCTGGTAATCCGGGAATCCAATGACCGGCTGTGGGCCGATGTAGATGTACTCGAACAGTTCAGGGTCCCGCTGGTGATTACCAGTCTGGCCTCGCCCGCCGCCGTGGTCAAACGGGTCCATGCCTGGGGCGGCCTGGTGCTTCACGACGTTACCTCCGCCCGGCATGCCCGCAAGGCCATCGGCGACGGCGTTGACGGTCTGATCCTGGTGTCCGCCGGCGCCGGGGGGCACGCCGGCGCGCTGAGTCCCTTTGCCTTGCTCAATGAAGTACGCGCGTTCTATGATGGCCCGCTGGTTTTGGCCGGCGCGATCACCAACGGCCGTTCTATCCTGTCGGCACAGGTGATGGGCGCCGATTATGTCTATATGGGCTCGCGCTTCATTGCTACCCGCGAGTCCGCTGCTGTGCCCGCCTATAAAGACGCTATCGTCTCGGCGAGCGCATCGGACATTGTCTACACCCCCTATTTTTCAGGCATCTCTGCCAATTACCTGAAACCCAGTATCGTGGCCAGCGGCCGGGCCCCGGACAATCTGCCCGCCACGACAGCCCGCCCCGGGCAGGGCCGCAGCAAGCGGTGGAAAGATATCTGGGGTTGCGGCCAGGGTGCAGGCGACATCAACGACGTACCGGCCATTGCCGATCTGGTCGACCGGCTGCATTACGAATACGGCGAGATACGCGCGCACTGGAAAGCACGGCTTCAATCCTGACTCAACACTCATCACGTGCAGGCCATGCACGGAAGGACAACAATATGAACGGTTTACACGCTCTTTTCAAGCCCACCGGTATTGCCATCGTCGGTGCGTCGGAAAAGGTCACCAAGATTCGCGGACGCTTATTGAAACTGCTGGTCGACGGCGGGTATCAGGGAAACATTTATCCGGTCAATCCGAGCAGCCCCGTCATCCAGGGCTTGCCTGCCTACCCCAATGTTGCGGCGCTCCCGGATATACCTGATCTGGCACTGATTGCCGTGCCGGCACAACAGGTGATGCAGGTGCTGGAGGAATGCGCCCGGAAAGGAATCAAAGCGGCTGCGGTTTTCAGCGCCGGGTCTGCGGCCGATCCAGTCGGTTCCCGCCTGCAGGACCAGGTGGCCGAGTTTTCGCAACGCACCGGGTTGCGCGTGCTGGGACCCAATGCCGAAGGATTCATTGATACGATCAATCGTGTGATTGCCACCTTCAGCCCCACCATGCAAATGAGTTCGCCGGTCAAGGCGCAGGGCCCCAGGCAGGGCTATGTGAGCATCGTGTCCCAGTCGGGAGCCATGGCGTTTGCCCTGTACAGCCGCGCTTGCGCGGATTATTTGCCAATCGGCCACCTGGTGTCCACCGGCAATGAAGCGGATGTCGAATGCGCCGAAGTCATCGATTACCTGATTGAGGAAGGATCGTCCCGGGCCATTCTCCTGTTTCTGGAAGGATTCAAGAACCCGGCCAGGTTTGTCGAAGTCGCGCAGAAAGCGGCGGCGGCCGGCATTGCCATTATCGTGGCCAAAGTCGGCAAGTCGACCGCCGGACAACGCGCCACCGTATCGCATACTGCGCATCTGGCCGGCTCCGATATGGCCTATGACGCCATTTTTTCCCGATACGGTGTGATTCGCGTCGACGACCCCGAAGAAATGATCGCCCTGGGGTCGGTCGTCAGTGCCGGCATCCTGCCCAAAGGCAAGCGGGTTGCCATCATTACCACTTCCGGCGGCGCCGGCGGGTGGGCAGCAGATATCTGCGAAGAGGCCGGGCTGTCCGTGCCCGAACTGCACCCCGATTTCAAGGCGCATTTGCGCGGTATTATTCCGGACTATGGTTCTGCGGAAAACCCGGTAGACGTAACCGCGTCGGTCGTAGAGGATGGCGGTGTTACCCTGATGGCCATCCTGAAAGAAGTGGCGGGTACCGAAGGCATCGATATTGCGCTGGTCATCGTATCCCTGGTGTCGCCGGAGCGACTTGGCCAGATCGAAGCGCCACTGAGTGCGCTGCTGTCCGGCATGAGCCGGCCCATGCTGTTCCACTCTCCCGGAACCTCGCACGACAGTGCCCGGCGCATCCTGATGCAGGCCGGCAGCGCACAGCTGAACTTGCCGGTCTTTGCCCGTGCCATGAACAAACTGGCCGACTACAGCGATTTTCTGGAGCGCCGTCGTCCTGCATCGTCTAAAACCGGGCAACCGCAGCCCACTGTGACCGCCGTTCCGTATCACCGCGACTTACTCTCGGACACGGACGCATTGCTGGACGCCTATGGCATTGCCCGTCCTGCCGAAGCGCTGGTCAGAACACCAAGCCAGGCCGTTGCGCAGGCGCAGCGCATCGGTTACCCAGTCGCATTGAAGGTGATCTCGGAGCGGGTACCTCACAAGACCGAAGCAGGCGCGCTGGCGCTCTCGCTCGCCACCGACGCACAGGTTGCGCAGGCGTTTGAACAGGTCGTTGCCAACGCCCGCAACTATGCGAATGATCCGTCGATCGACACCGTACTCGTGCAGAAAATGATGCCGCCAGGCCGCGAACTGATGGTGGGAGGCATCATGGATCCGGATTTCGGACCCATGGTCATGCTGGGTTTCGGCGGGATCTATGTCGAAATACTGCGCGATGTCACGCTAGCACCGGCTCCCCTTGCGCTTGCCGATGCCCACGCCATGATCGACCGATTGAAAGGCAGCAGTCTGCTGCGCGGCGCGCGCGGGGAAGCGGCCAGCGATGTGGACGCGCTGGCCGGTCTGCTGGTGGCGACATCGCACTTGCTGAACGATGCCCATCAAGATATCGGCGAACTGGATTTCAATCCGGTCATTGTCTATCCCGAAGGACAAGGCGTGGCGGTCGTCGATAGCCTGATCGTCAAAAAAACGATCGTGCCGGAACAGGCAACACCGGCTTGTCACACTGCGACCGCTGCGGGAGGCTGATATGGCAGATATTGAATGGACTCAGGACGGACCGATTGCAAGAATCAAAATCAACCGCCCTGATCGGAAAAATGCACTGGGCGGTGATATGCGACTGCAGCTGGCTGATTATTTTGACCAGGCCAACGCGGACAAATCGGTGCGCGCTGTCATGCTCGAGGGTGAAGGCGCATGTTTTTGCGCGGGCGCGGATGTGTCAGGCATGGGACATCTGAGCATTGTGGATTCGCGATCGCGCCTGCAGGCGCATACGCATGCGATGATCAAGAAACTGTATTCGATCGAAAAGCCGGTCATCGCCGTGGTTCGCGGTCCTGCCGTGGGCATGGGGCTGTCCATGGTGCTGGCATGCGACTTGACCATTGCCAGTGAAAACGCGCGTTTTTCGTGTATTTTCGCACGCCGTGGCCTGGCGCCTGACACCGGCGCCGCATTTTTGCTGAGTCGCGTGATCGGCCATGCCAAAGCGAAAGAACTGATCTTTACCACGCGCTTTTTCTCGGCCGACGAAGCCCGGGCGCTGGAGATCATCAACGAAGTGGTACCGGACGAAATGCTCGAACAGCACGCCCTGGAGTATGCCGTCAGGCTGGCCAAGCAGCCTACCTTCGCCCTGGGCATGGCCAAGAAAATGCTGCAATTCTCCCTGTCGCCCAGCTTTGACCAGTTTCTGGAATACGAAGCCATGATCCAGCCCCTGATTCATTGCACCAGCGATTATCAGGAGGGTATCGATTCGTTCAGGGAGAAGCGCGAGGCCAATTTCACCGGGCAATAATGCAGGCGCAGGAACATCGCAACTCTGGCGGTGTTCCTTATTGGCGCTGGTTCTTATGAAGCGCGCACACTTGTGGTCACGTCCGCTATTGCAATTGTGATTTTTCTTGCAGGCGAACGACCGCATCCACGGCCACCACTCCGTCCTGGCGAACGAACAATGGATTGATCTCCGCTTCAAGGACCGGCTGTGATTCGATCAGCGCCAGGTGGGAAAAGGCAACAATGGCCCGCGCCAGCGCGTGACAATCGCCTTCCGGCAGTTGCCGATAGCCGCGAACCAGCTGGGTCTGCCTGACCTCGCGTATCATCTGCCATGCTGTCTGCTCGTTGACGGGCGCCAGACGCAGCGAAAAATCGGGCATCAGTTCGGCGGTAATGCCGCCGGCGCCCAGCATGACCGTGGGACCGACCAATGGATCATCGCGATATCCCAGCAGCAATTCAATCAGCCGGCCTTCCATTTTTTGGACCATATAACCGTCAATCTCGGCCTGAGGCACATGAGTCTTGACATCGTCTGCCATCTTGTCGAGCGCGCGCGCCAGCGCTTCATCCGAATCGATACCGACCCGGACGCCGCCCGCTTCGGTTTTATGAAGAATTTCTCTGGACACAACCTTCAGGACAACAGGATAGTCGATCGTGTGCGCCGCAGCTTGCGGTTGCACCATGTCGTACTGCACAGTATCAATTCCCAGGTCCTGGAATAGCGCCATGGCTTCGGGTTCACTCAGATTGCCTGTCGCCGGGCAGCCTGCGGGCAGTTGCACGGGCTGTGCCTGTTCGCACTGTGTGTTTTCCTGGGGTACAAAAAATGCCGCCAGCGCGTCGGCGCACGATTCGGGCGTGCGAAAAGCCGCGATGCCGTTCTCCTGCAGCAATTGCAGCGAGGCAGTGGCTTCCGGGGACAGGAATGCCACCAGCGGTTTCCTGTTGCCGTGTTCTGTACTGACAGCATTCAGGATCGGCTGCACGACATATTGCGGATGAAATTGCGCGGAAGAACCTGCGATACACAGCACAGCATCACACCAATCGGTCTGCAATATTTCCTGCAGCAAGTCCTGGTACTGCTCGCTGCTGGCCGCCAGCGTCAGGTCAATCACAGGCGTTTGCCTGATGTTCAATCCGCGCGATGCCATATGTGATACGAATCCGGCAGGCGGCGCCACCGCGACAAAGCCACGCAGCCCGAGATTATCCACCACCGTCGCGGCGCCCCCGCCTGTAGTGGTAATGACGGCCAGCCTTACCGGTTCGTCGCCATGGTTTTGAGGACGCAGCTTTGCATAGCGCGCCGCCAGCGGCGCCACTTCAAAAAGCGCCTCCAGCATCGTTACGCGAATGACCCCATAGGCCCGGAAAAAGGCGTCGACAGCGGCATCATTGCCCGCGATTGCACCGGTATGAGATTGAGACAGGGCATCACCCTGTTCAGAACGCCCGAGCTTGTAGGCAATGACCGGCTTACCTGCTTTTCGTGCCCGTTGCAGCGCCCTGCCAAGTGTCGGCGCATCGCGCAGGGTTTCCAGGAACAACAGGATCACCTTCGTCGCGTCATCATCGACCATGGCGTCCAGAATTTCGCCAACGGTAATATCGCTTTCATTGCCGACCGATACCAGATGAGAAAAGCCAAACCCACGTGCGGCCGCCCGGGACATGAGCGATCCCATCATCGAACCGCTTTGCGAGATAATACCGATATCACCGGGAACAAGATTTTCCATTTCGAACGCGGCATTGACCGATATCACCGCACCGCTATGTACATTGGCCAGGCCGATACTGTTGGGACCGAGCACGCGTACGCCCAGTTTCCTGGCCGTTTCATTCAATATCTGCTGCTTGTGCTGGCCTTCTTCTCCGGCTTCGGCAAACCCGTCGGAATAGATGGTGACCATGCCGATACCCCGGGCGGCACATTGCTCTATGACACCGTTCACGCTCGCGCTATCTATCATCACAAACGCGTGATCAACACCATCGGGCAATTGCTCGATACTGCTAAATGTTTTGACGCCGCTAATGTGCTCTGTTGACGGATTGACCGGATAAATATCGCCATCGAACCCATGCTTTTGCATGAACCGCAGGGGCCGCGCGGTGTTCTTCTTCTGGTTGCTGGAAGCGCCGATCAATGCCACCGAGGCCGGGTTCAGCAATGCCTTGTTAAATGCCTGGCGGCTGCCAAAGCGAACGCCGTTGTTTTCTGTATCGTTGTTTTTCATTGTTCTTTCAATCATCCACTCATCAATCATTCGGATATAGGCTTTCTAGCACAGCGACAGCTGCCTGACCCGCAGGCTTTCCAGCGTCCAGATCTGGGACTTGAGTACAGTCGCATTCGCTTCACCGAGCACGGGCGTCACGAGTTCATCATATTTGTCATTGAGCTCGTCATCACTCAGCGGGCATTCGGGATCGCCTTTGCGATCCTGGGCGTAGTGCTCATGACGCTCGCCATTTTTTAGTGAAATGGCCACACGTGAGGATCGATGCCGCGGGAAGGCAGCGGTCAGAGCGTCGTCCGCAACCGGTTTGATCTTTTTCATCAGATCCCGAATCGCCTGATCGCCCAACCGGTCTGCATCAAAAGCATTCAATCTGACCGATCCATACAGAAGCGCATGTGCCACAACATAAGGCAGACTGAATTTGCCCTCAAATGCCGTCTGGGGATTGGCATTGCCCGTCACATCGATCGCCGTTTTGTAGGTCGCAATATCGATGGATTCAATGTCGTCTGCCGTGAACCCATGTTGCTGCTGCAAGGTCAGCACCGCGTCAATCGACGGAAAAGTGTGCCCGCAACAGCCGTGATTTTTCTGGGTAATGCGCGTGATGTTGTAGTCAGCTCCCAGCCGGGCCGTGACCGTAGGCAAATCAAGCGACCCGCCCAGGGCCGCAGCAAAGCCCGCTTCGCCTTCCAGAATATCGGCTACGCCGGTGACCCCTGCAGCCGCGGCCACACCGGCCCGGACACCGACGGCAGCCGCATGGCCGGCGTGCAGCGCCTTGGTCATGGCATCGGATCGAAAAGCCTGCTGCAGTCCGGCAGCAAAGGTTGCAGCGGTCGCGATCGCATGCTGCATGACTGAGGCGTTACCTGGCGCGTACAGCGCTGCAACTGCGGCCGCAGCCCCGATACTGCCTACTGTACCTGTCGTGTGAAAATATCGATAATGTGCCGGCTGGATGGCCGCACCCAGACGGGTCGAGATCTCATAGCCCACGACAATGGCTGTCATGAAATCCAGGCCCTCGCTATCAAGCGTATCGGCCGCAGCCAGGGCTGCCGATATGACAGGGCAGCCGGGGTGATAGACGGCATCCCGGAAAATATCATCGAACTCAACCGTATGCGAGACGCTGCCATTGATCCAGGCTGCCGTCGCACCAAACGTGTGTTTGCCAAATCCAGGCAGGCGGGCATGGCCAACACCGAATTCATCGGCATGAGCCTTCATCAGCTCAGTCCCTGGCGACATCCGGGTACCCGGATACAGCGCCGCGAGCCAGTCAAGGACCGCGCGTTTGGTGTGGTGGCGCACGCTATCGTTCAATGTGCGTTCGCCGCTTTCACGGGCGCCATAGCGGGCAAGTTCGTGTATCAACATAGAAACGAGTCATCCATCTGTATTGATGAAACCTTAAGGTTCGAAGGTTTCTATTCTAGTCAATGTGGCCTTGCTGGCTTTGAAAGATGTTCAAGGCTGCTATCTCATTCTGTGCACGCAATGGCCCCCTGCCATCACCAAACGTGATGTTGTCCATGACGTTTGGTCGCTTCCACACGCTGGCAAATCAGCATAGACTGAATCCGGCCTGCTTTTGCCTGAAAACTGAGGTCATACCGGGACCGCCGCTCTCGGCGCAACTGCCAGTCACATTTTGAAAAAAATCACAAGGGTGATACCAGCCCTCATCGCCCCTTATGGAGACAAACCTATGCGTCTGTGCATAACTTCTTTTGTGCTGGCCTGTGTGGCAGCACTCGGTCCGGCCTCCGCAGCGCAAACTGACGTCAGCTTCTCAGAACGGCCGATCCGGCTGATCGTGCCCAGCTCGCCTGGGTCAGGACTTGATAATCTGGCCCGCACCTTTGCGCCGAAGCTGGGTCAGTTGCTCAAGCAATCGGTTGTGGTTGAGAATCTGGCAGGTGCCTCCAATATCTCGGGAACACGCGAACTGGTCCGCGCCAAACCCGATGGCTATACTCTGGAGCTGATTTCGTCCAATCATGCGGTAAACCCCAGCCTGCACAAAAACCTGCCCTATGACTCCGTCAAGGACATTACACCCATCTCCAATCTGGTGACCTCGCCCCTGGTGGTCGCGGTGCCAAAGACCTCTCCTTACCCTGCGCTGAGCGATCTGGTAGCAGCGGCCAAAAAGGAGCCCAAACGGCTCAATTACGGCTCGGCCGGTGTCGGGACAGCCCTGCATCTGGCCGGCGTGCTTTTTGAAAAGCGGGCTGGTGTGGAAATGACCCATGTTCCCTATAAAGGCGGCAATACCATCGTGAACGATCTGATTTCCAATCAGGTACAGGTAGCGTTCCTCGCCATTGCCAGCGTGTCAGAACAGATCAAGGGTGGCATGCTGCGCGGTCTGGCCGTGACCTCGTCCAAACGCAGCCAGATGCTGCCTGATATGCCGACGCTGGCCGAGGCCGGGGTGGCGGACTATATTTACGAACCATGGCTGGGCATGATTGCACCGGCTAACCTGCCTGATGACATTCGCGATAAACTGCAGGCCACGCTCAAAGAGACGTTCGCCTCCGCGGACGTCAAGAACAAGCTTGAGCAGCTTGGCTTTAACATCGTGGTCTCCAGTCCGCAAGCTTTTGGCGAAACGATCCAGAAGGATATCGACGAAAGCGCTGCTTTGCTCAAATAAAAGCCACCTGAACCCGTTACGGATCCGGGCTCTGCCCGGATCGACGCGGCTTGCTTCCGTACTCTCGTGACCCGGGGCCGCAATCGCCCATGTCACGCTGCCGTCCAGGCTGAACCTGTCTATCTTTTTTGTGAAAGCCATGGTTTTTCACTATTTACTTACATGACTGCCGGTGCTCTAATCCCGATCAAACCTGATTTTCGCGAGTTTGATTTGTGGTCCATTGATCCGACATCCCTGCATTTATTCATTGCCGTCTGTGAAACCGGCAGCATTGCGCGCGCGGGCGAGCGCGAGCTGCTGTCCGCCGCCGCAGTCAGCAAGCGCATGGTCGAAATAGAACGCAAAATCGGCGCGCCGCTGTTGCTACGCAGCCAGCGCGGCGTGACCCCGACGGCGGCCGGTCAGGTCCTGCTCAAACACGCTCGCAGCATTATGATGGACTACCGCAAGCTGCAAAGCGAGCTTGGCGAGCACGCGCAGGGAGTCAAAGGCCATGTGCGGCTGTTGTCCAATGTATCGGCCATCATGGAGTTTCTGCCCGCCGATCTGACGTCTTTTCTGGAAACCCATCCGAATATCCAGGTGGATCTTGAAGAGCATTTCAGTAGTGATATTCCCAGGAAAATAGAGGAAGGCAACGCCGATATCGGCATTTGTCGCGATTTCGTCCCTACGGGCAATACCTGCGTGACGCCCTATCGCTTCGATCATTTCGTAATCGTCGCCAATAAAGCGCATCCGCTGGCGGGCAAACAATCCATTCTGTTTGAAGAAACGCTGGATTATCCGCAAATCGGTTTTTCCATGCAGACCTCCATGAACACGCTCATGTCGCACATCGCCGGTCGGCAGGGAAAAACACTCACCTACCGCACCCATGTCAGCTCCTTTGATGCCGCCTATCGGCTGATCGAAGCCAATCTGGCCATCGCGGCGCTGCCACGCGAAGCCGTAGAGCGTTACGCCAGACTGTATGACCTTGAACTCATCAAGCTGGAGGACCCCTGGGCACGGCGCAATTTCGTTCTTTGCACACGGGCCAATGATAGCCTGTCGGGCGCGGCACAAAAACTGTTCAATCATCTGCAGACCCAGGCCCTCGGCGCCCAGGCCCATTCAAACCTGGGGCCTGCGATTCCTCTGACACCATAACCAACGGCGATGGTGACCATGACCGTCGGGGGATTATCGTTACGGTCGATTCGTCGTAGACTGTCATCATCAATCAAGAGGAACACCGATGGCAGATCATGTCCATATCCAGGAAGTCGGCTTGCGCGATGGCTTGCAAAGCATTGCTGCCGTCATGCCGACAGCAGCCAAAAAACGCTGGATCAAGGCGGCCTACGACGCAGGCCTGCGCTATATTGAAGTGACATCTTTTGTGCCGCCGCGACTGTTGCCTCAGCTTGCCGATGCGGCGGAGATTGTCGACTATGCCCTCCAATTGGAAGGCCTGACCGTGACGGCGCTGGTGCCCAATCTCAAGGGCGCGGAGAATGCCTTGAAAGCAGGCGTGCACCGCATGGTGGCGCCGATCTCGGTCAGCACGCAGCACAGCCTGGCCAATGTCCGTCGCGCTCCGATGGATATGGTGCAGGAGTTCGGTCGTATTCGTGAATGCATCGACGCGCAGAACGCCGGCACGACACTGATCGCGGGCCTGTCTACCGTTTTTGGCTGCACCTTGCAGGGCGAAGTACCTATTGATGACGTCTGCAATGTCGTGCGCGGCAGTCTTGCTGCCGGCGCTGATACAGTCGCGCTTGCCGACACCACAGGACACGCTACGCCCACTCAGGTTCAGGAGATGATCGGCGCCGTGCGTTCAGTGGCAGGCGAGCGTCTTCGCAGTATGCATTTTCACGACACGCGCGGCATGGGGCTGGCCAATACCGTTATTGCCCTGCAAAATGGCATTCGCGAATTTGATGCGTCGCTGGCCGGCATTGGCGGCTGCCCGCATGCGCCCGGCGCCACTGGCAATGTGGTCACAGAAGACCTGGTCTTCATGCTCGAATCCATGGGCTATCGTACCGGCATTTCCGTCGAAGGACTGCTGGCCTGTCGGTCCATCCTGACCGAAGCCCTGCCGCAAGAGCCGCTATATGGTTTTATCCACCGGGCGGGTCTGCCCAACACTTATTCTACGCATCAAAGAGTCTCACAATGAATGTTGCCACTACACAATCGCTGCCCCTTGCAGGCATTCGCGTCGTTGAAATGTCGCATATGGTCATGGGCCCCACTTGCGGCATGATTCTGGCCGATCTGGGTGCCGAGGTGATCAAGGTCGAGCCGTTGACCGGCGACAAAACCCGCGAATTGCTGGGTGCCGGCGCCGGTTTTTTCCGCACGTTCAACCGAAACAAAAAGAGTATTTCAGTTGACATTAAAGATGCACAGGCCGTGCAGGCGGTTCTTAAACTGGTCGAGTCGGCCGATGTTTTTGTGGAAAACTTCAAACCCGGTCGCATGGCCTCGCTGGGCCTTGACTACGACAGCCTGAAAAAACGTAATCCCGGCCTCATTTACGTATCACATAAGGGATTTTTGCAGGGACCCTACGACAAGCGTCTGGCGCTGGATGAAGTGGTGCAGATGATGGCTGGCCTGGCGTATATGACCGGCCCGGTCGGCCGCCCGCTGCGTGCGGGCACATCGGTCAACGATATTATGGGTGGCATGTTCGGCGCACTGGGCGTGCTGGCGGCCCTGTTCCAGCGCACCGGCACCGGCCAGGGCAAGGAAATACAGAGCGCGCTTTTTGAAAACTGCGTGCTGCTCTCGGCGCAACACATGCAACAATATGCCGTGACCGGGGTCGCTGCCAACCCGATGCCGGAACGCATCAGCGCCTGGGGTATTTATGATACCTTTGAGCTGGCGGGTGGACGTCTCATGTTCATCGCCGCCACCGGAGATGCGCCGTGGAAGGAACTGTGCGACATCCTGCAGCGTCCTGATCTTTATCAGGATCCGCGCCTCAAAACCAATAACGATCGTGTTCTCGCCCGCGCCTGGCTGATTCCGGAGCTGGGCAAGACGCTCAAAGGGCTGGACGCCGACGCTTTGGCACCTGTCTTTGAAGCCAGACAGATTCCCTTTGCCTATATCACCAAACCCGAGGAGTTGTTTGACGATCCGCATTTGCAGCAAAGCGGCGGCCTGGGTCGCCAGGTGCTGGAAGACGGATCCGAAACCCCCATGCCACTACTGCCCATCAGCCTGGACGGGCAGCGTCTGCAACCGCGCCAGCCGATTGCGCGCATTGGCGAGCACACCGAGAGCGTATTGCGCGATCTGGGCTATGAGTCTGACGAAATTGCACGCCTGGCGGCCGCTGGGGTGCTGAAAATGGCGTAAATCTCAGGCAAGAGACAGGCAGTCATACTAGTGGTTATTACGGTGCAACCTCAAACGAATCAACCACCTCTTAGTCCGCGCTGCTGCCTTTTCCCCCAACGTCGCTGCCGCTCTTCCGTGCGACCGAACCGCCAGCCTGCTGCGCCACCGCCTGCAGCCCGGCGATTGAAAAGGTATGCATATGGCGCGCCATGTCTTCAACCGAGTGGGAATACAGAGGCTGAATGGGTGTCGGCAACTCCCTGTCCAGAATCAGAAGCATCAGCACCGGACCAATCACACTCAGGACGGCGCGCAACAACGCAGGCTCTTTGATGGGCATACCGGTCAGCTCCATGAGCACGTCGCGCAGGACTTCAAATTTAGGCAGGGTGTCTTCTTCCATGATCTGCGACAGCAGGGGCGAGGGCGCCAGCAATTCCCGCGCCCACAGGCGAATATGCCAGCTCTTGGCATCGTACGTCGCTCGCAACAGTCCTTCGATCAGCAGGTAGAGCTTGTCGGAAGGGGCTGCCGCACTGTCACCGATTTGCCGCACGAAATCCAGGCTCATAACTTCACGATGGACTTCTTTGAGCAAAATAAGATACAGGCCGTCACGACTGCCGAAATGGTAATTGACCGCTGCCATATTCACGCCGGCGCGCTCACAAATGGCTTTGCTGGTCGTCTCTGCATAGCCCCGCTCGGCGAACAGCGTTCCCGCTTCAGTAATAATATGTTGCACCGTCGCGTCGCCGTCACTGCGACTGGCGCGGCGGCTGCTGGTGCCCTCGCGCGATGTGCGGGGCGCGGGTTTGTTTTTGATGCTGCTGGCTTTTCCGTTCATGGCATTTGTAATAACGATGACAATGGCAAGTGCAATTGAGGCTTTACATATAATTCAAATTTGAATTAGAATTATAACTCAAATAAGCTCTGCCCACACAATACGTGATCGGATTATTTCCAACATGAACAAGAAAATTGCAGTTGTAATTGTCCTGGCTATCATCGCCATTGCTGCCGGCGCCTGGTGGTTGTTCGGACGCCCCGCCCCCACCACAGACCACCTCACGCTCTATGGCAATGTCGATATCCGTCAGGTCTCTCTCGCCTTTGAAAACAGCGAGCGGGTACGTGAAATGCGTGCCGAAGAAGGCGACAGCGTCAAGGCCGGCCAGGTTCTGGCCACGCTGGACACCCGCAGCCTGACGCTGCAGGCTGAACAGGCAAAAGCCGAGGTCGGCGCGCAGGAACAGGCTTTATTACGCCTGAAAAACGGCTCCCGTCCGGAAGAAGTAGAGCAATTGCAGGCACAGGTCAAGGCTGCCGAGGCGGAAGCCAGACAGGCGCAGATCCGCTACAAGCGGATGAAAGATATTGCCACGCGTTCCGGCGGCCAGGCGATCAGCAGGCAGGAAGTGGACGACACCCAGGCTTCCGCACAAGTTGCAGACGCCCAGCTGGAGAACCAGCGCAAGGCGCTGAAGCTGGCGCAGATCGGCCCGCGCGCCGAAGATATTGCGCAGGCCCAGGCACAGCTAGAGGCCGCCAAAGCCAATCTCGCGCTGCTGGAGCACCAGTTGACCCAATCGGTACTCAAATCGCCCACGGATGCCGTCGTACGTGCCCGGCTGCTGGAGCCCGGTGATATGGCGTCCCCTGCCAAGCCGGCTTATACCCTGGCGCTCACGTCGCCCAAATGGGTTCGGGCATATGTTAACGAAGTGCAACTGGGCCATGTCAAACCCGATATGGCGGTATCCGTGACCACCGACAGCCACCCTGACGAAGCGATTTCCGGCCGTGTCGGATATATCTCGCCGGTCGCGGAATTCACCCCCAAGAATGTGCAGACTGAAGAGTTGCGCACCAGCCTGGTTTACGAGGTTCGTATTCTGGTGGACGATCCGCAGAACAGGCTGCGTCTTGGTATGCCGGCAACTGTTAGTATTGCACTTGAAAAGACAGTGCCTGACGAGCGTGGAAAGCTTACTTCCGGGGCGAAAAAATGACCGCAAGCGGCGCTGACGCAGACATAAACGCGGCCGCGACAAAAACCACGCCGACCGTGACCCAGGTGAATGACACTTCGCATACCACAACACTGGCTGTGCGCGCCGAAGGCATCTGTAAACGCTTTAAAGTCAAAGAAACAGGCGCCACAGTACAGGCGCTGGAGCAGATTGATATACACGTAGCCAGCGGCCAGCTCACGGCGATCGTCGGCCCCGATGGTGCCGGCAAGACCACCTTTCTGCGCCTGGTGTCCGGCCTGATGCGGCCCGATACCGGCAGCCTGCTTGTGTTGAACACCGATGTCGTTCGCCATCCCCAATCCATCCAGGACCGAATCAGCTATATGCCGCAGAAATTCGGCCTGTATGAGGACCTGAGCGTACAGGAAAATCTTGACCTGTATGCCGATCTGCATGGCGTGCCACAAGATGTGCGACGCGAACGTTTTTCCAGTCTGTTGGAAATGACTGATCTGAAGCGCTTTACCTCACGCCTGGCCGGCAAACTGTCGGGAGGGATGAAGCAAAAGCTGGGGCTGGCCTGTACACTGGTGCGCTCACCCGAATTGCTGCTGCTTGATGAACCCACCGTCGGTGTCGATCCCCTCTCCCGCCGCGAGTTATGGGAAATTGTGCAGCAATTGCGGGAGCAGGAACAGCTGTCGGTATTGCTGACGACGGCCTACCTGGATGAAGCAGAACGATGCGCCAATGTGTATGTGTTGCATGAAGGCCGGCTGCTCTCGAGTGGGCCGCCTGAACAGACGGCAGAACACGCCCGTGATTTGTGCTATCTGGTAACCCCTGCCGCCAGTGAACATCCGCGTGATCTGCAGGCGCAGTTGCTGGACAATCACGCCGCCGTCATTGACGCCGTGCCCGAAGCGGGTGACGTACGCGTGATCCGGCGGAACGATGCTAATGAATCACAATTGCAGTTGGATGGACGTCAGATTGAGCCTGCGCCGGCAAGACTGGAAGATGGGTTCATGGTTTTGCTGCGCACGCTGAATGAATCTGATGAAGACATCACAGGCGGCCTCAAGGCTGTTAACGAATCCAGCCTGAATGATAACCACAATCGTGATAATGGCGAACGGCAGGGTCTCGGTGGATCAGAATCGGCGTCAGTTCATAAGCAGGATAGAACACCAACTCCATCCCACAAAACATACCAGCGTATTTCGACTGCAAACGGATTGAGCAGACCAGCGGCAATCGACCAGGACCAGGACAACGACAATAGCAATAGCAACAGAGCCAGTGGCAACGACGACATAGTCATTGATGTAAAAGACCTGGTCAGACAGTTCGGCGATTTCACCGCTGTGGACCGCACCACATTTAACGTACGGCGCGGTGAGATTTTTGGACTCCTTGGCCCGAATGGCGCTGGCAAGACAACCACCTTCCGCATGCTTTGCGGGCTGCTGCCGGCCACCAGTGGCCACGCCGAAGTCGCCGGCATGGACATGCGCAGCGCCCGCGCCGTAGCACGCCAGCGGATAGGATATGTATCGCAAAAATTCGCCCTGTACGGCAATTTGTCCGTCATGGAGAATCTGCGTTTCTTCGGCCGCGCATATGGGCTGCGACGCAGCCAGCTGGCCGAGCGTATCGCCGCCGTTCAGAATCAGTTCGACCTGCAGCGCTATACCAGGATGCCGGCAGGACAACTGCCAGGCGGCGTCAAGCAGCGGCTGGCCATGGCGGTCGGCTTGCTGCACGAACCCGATGTGCTTTTCCTGGACGAACCGACCAGCGGCACCGACCCCCTGGCGCGCCGCGGTTTCTGGCGTCGCATTACTGAACTGGCCGGCAGCGGTACCACGATTGTGATCACCACGCATTTCATGGAAGAAGCGGAGTATTGCGATCGTATTGTTATTCAGGATGCCGGCCGGCTGGTCGCTTACGGTACGCCTGATGAAGTGCGCAAGCAGGCGGGTGGTAGCGAGAGAATGACCATGGAAGCGGCGTTTATTAAGATCGTGGAACAGGGCCGCAGTGAACGGAATAATGACCAGAAGGTGGCCGCATGACGGATTCTCACTCACCAACGCAACAGGAATCACAAACGTCATCGTCAGCCCGGGAGCAAACAGCGCGTCGAGGCGGTTTCTGGCTTCGTCTGATCTCCCTGACACGCAAGGAATTTCGCCAGCTGTGGCGAGACAGCAGCAATCTTATGATCGGCATCGGCTTGCCTATCGCACTGATCCTGATTTTCGGATATGCCCTGACTTTCGACGTGCGTGACGCACGTGTGGCCGTTGTGCTGGAGGATCCATCCCCTGCCGCGCAAAGCCTGGTGTCCAGCCTGGAGTTGTCCGATTATTTCGTCCCGGTCAAAGTCGCTTCCATGCATCAGGCGACGCAGATGATGACCCAACACGAAACCGATGCCATTCTCAGAATCCCTTCGGACTTCGCAAGCCGTCTATCTGTCGGCGATGCGCAGGTCCAGACACTGCTGCTGGGATCGGATCCGACACGCGCCAGCGCCATCCGCAGTTATCTTGAAGGCGCCGTCGCCATATGGGGCGCCAAACAGGCCTCGCGCAGCCACAGTGACGCGGCACAGGGTACGGTCGTGGTCGTAGACCGCATGTGGTTCAACGCCGCCAATAACAGCACCTGGTACCTTGTACCCGGTCTGATTGCCCTGATCATGACGCTGGTCGGCACTTTCCTGACAGCGCTGGTGATGGCACGGGAGTGGGAACGCGGCACGATCGAGGCCTTGTTCGTTACACCTGTGCGCCCGGTTGAAATTCTGATTGCCAAAATCATTCCCTATTTCTTCATCGGGCTGCTCGGACTGGTCATGTGCGTGCTCACCGCCAGATTCCTGTTTGGCGTCCCCCTTTACGGATCGCTCTGGGTGCTGGTTGTGGCTTCGATGCTCTATATGTTTGTCTCGCTGGGGATCGGCCTTCTGATTTCGGCCATGACCAAAAACCAGTTCCTGGCCAGTCAGGTCGCTTTGCTGGCCAGCTTTCTGCCCGCCATGATGCTGACCGGGTTCATCTTTGATCTGCGCAACGTTCCAACGGTCGTGTATATCATCGGACAAATGGTGCCCGCCACCTACTTTCTGGAACTGGTCAAATCGCTTTTTCTGGCCGGCAACTATTGGCCGATGATTATCAAAAACTGCAGCGTGCTGGCCGTCTATGCCGTGGTCCTGCTGGGACTGGCGCGCTTCGTTACCCGCAAAAAACTGGATTAGCACAATGCTGGCTTTTTTCCACTATCTGTTGCGCCTGGCCAATCTGTGCCAGAAAGAGTTCATTGCCGTGCTCAAGGATCCGGCCAACCGCGTGATCCTGATCGTGCCTCCTATCCTGCAGAGCATGCTGTTCGGCTATGCCGCCAATTTTGACCTGACCAATGTGCCTTATGCTGTGCTCGATGAAAGCCGCGGCGGCGCGTCCACCGAGTTGATTGCCCGTTTTGACGGCACCGGCGTCTTTCACCGGGTAGCAACCCTTGACTCCGCCAGCCAGATTTCCGATGTCATTGACACGGGCTCCGCCCTGCTGGTGGTGCATTTTAGTCCTGACTTTGAACGCCTGCTATCGGCAGGCCATTCAGCACCTTTGCAGGTGATTCTGGATGGCCGCAATTCCACCACGGCCGGCTCAGCCGCGGGTCAACTGCAGGCCATCGTCTCGGCCTACAACCAGCGCGATGGTACATTGAACAACAAGCCTGCAGTCACCATCAGCTCGCGCGCCTGGTATAACCCAAATCTGGAGTCACGCTGGAACATCGTGCCGGCGCTGATCGCCTCGCTCAGCATGATACAAACCATTATGCTGGCGGCGCTCTCGGTTGCGCGTGAACGCGAGCAAGGGACGTTCGATCAGTTGCTTGTGACGCCCTATACGCCGTTGCAGATCATGATCGGCAAGGCGCTACCCTCCATTGCCATTGGACTGTCGCAAGCCATGCTGGTGTTGCTCATATCGCTCTACTGGTTCGATATTCCGATGGCGGGCAGCTTCTGGGCGCTGCTGCTGGCCATGCTGATGTTCATGATTACGATCGTCGGTATTGGCCTGTCCATCTCGGCGCTCTCGGCGAACATGCAACAGGCCATGCTCTATACCTTTGTCATGATTATGCCACTGACGTTGTTGTCGGGGCTGGCAACGCCGGTGAGCAATATGCCGCATTTCATGCAGATCGCTACATACGCCAATCCATTGCGTTTCGCCATTGACCTGGTACGACGGATCTACCTGGAAGGTGCGCCACTTACGCTGTTGTGGCATGATTTTGTGCCATTTATCGGTATTACGCTTGTCACCATGCCGCTGGCAGCATGGCTGTTCCGGCACAAGCTGTGATGGTGTAATCACAATTGTGATTGCAGCAGGAGATCAATAAAAAAATGACGTGAATTGGATCTGCAATACCACGTCATGATATCGGCAGCATGAGCGCTCAGGACATGAACACTCAGGCTAACAGAATCACGCAGCAGCCTTCTGCGCAGCGGCACTGACCGGATGTACCGTTCTTGCGGTCAGCACCAGGCGGTTCCATCCGTTGATCGCCACGATTGCCAGGGTATACGCCGCAATCTGCGCTTCAGAGAAGAACTCGCGCATGGCGTTGTAATCCTCGTCAGGCGCACCGGTCTGCGAAACAAGCGTCACCGCTTCGGCCCAGGCAATCACCGCTCGTTCCTTGGGACTGAACACCTGCGCTTCGCGCCATACACACAGCAGATCAAGCTGTTGAGAATTCACCCCATCTTCTCGCGCTTCATGCAAATGCATATTGACGCAGAATGTACAACCATTGATCTGCGAAGCCCGGATCTTGATCAAATGAACCAATGGCTTTTCAAGTTCGGGATGCTGCATAACGGCCGCCTCCAACGCGCACATGGCTTTATAAACGGCAGGGGCGGTCTTGGGAAAATCAAATCTGGCTTGCATAATAGACTCCGGTAGTTTGCATAATCATGGATGCTCTCCCTCTCCTGAGGAAGCATTTGGCGGTACTGGGGTTCTACTCAATGTAGTGTAGGCCACTGGTGAACCATGAGTGTGATATTAATGCTGCGCATGGCCAGAGAAAAGAGCCAAGATGGGTGATTTTGAGTAGGCCATACGCGATCAGGCAGTCCATCATCTGCCCATCGATCCTCTGCCCGTTAATCCCCGGCCGTCTATCAGTGGTCAGCCGCAAATGGACAAATACCATAACAGCTGCTTGCATCGCCCCCTCATTCATCAAGCAGGGTCAAAATACGCCGACCCAGTTGTTGCGCCGCTGTACGTGAGGCAACGTTGGTAAAACTCATCAGTAATCCATGGCTGACAGGCGGTTTCAAATACCAGCCGGACAGGCCGTGCGCAAACATGCCCTGCTCTCGAATGCGATGGGCTATGGCCAGGTCATCCATTGGTTTATTCTCAAGCGGTCGCAAAATCAAATGCATTCCACCTGGCTGCAAGTCAATACGCAGCCGCTCGCCCAGCACGTCCATAAGTCCGCCGGCAACCTGTTCGCGTCGTTCCCCATACAGCCGGCGCATACGCTGAATATGACGACTGAAATGGCCCTCTTTCATGAACGCCGTCACGATCGCCTGCTCCAATGCAGGCACACCACCACCCAGAATCTGTACCGTATCGTTGAACCGGCCCACCAGCTCGACAGGTGCAACGAAATAGGCAATCCGTATACTGGGGAACATGACCTTGCTGAACGTGCCAGAGTAAATCACCCTGCCTGCGGCGTCCAGGCTTTTGAGTGCCGGCAAAGGTCTGCCCATATATCGATATTCGCCATCGTAATCATCTTCAACAATCCATGCATTGCTTTGTTCGGCCCAGTCCAACAGGGCGAGACGCCGCGCCAGAGACAGCGACACACTCAACGGACTCTGATGCGCCGGCGTCACAGCCGCCAGGCGCGCATCGAACGCCTCTTGCATCCCCTCCTCAACCTGAATACCTTCCTCATCTACCGGTACCGGAACCAGCTCAATGCCCGAATTTCTCAGCACATTCCGGGTAGGCTCGTAACCAGGATCCTCCACCCACGCCCGGTCTCCGGCGTTCAGCAGCGTGCGCAATACAAGATGAATGGTTTCCCGGTAACCCGAGGTAATGAATACCTGCTGCGGTACACAATCGATGCCACGTGATACACGAAGGTAGCCGGCAATCGCTTCACGGAGCGCTGTCGTGCCGCCATAAGGCGGATAGACCATATCTTCTGGCGTTGTCGCCCTCGCACACCGGGCGCCCAGCCGGGCCCATATCTTGCGAGGAAACGCATCCAATGCCGACAACCCCATTTGAAATGGGGGAACAGCGGACTGCCGGGGCAACGCGGGCAATGAAGCATCCGTTGGCGATTGCGTTTGCAATGCCTCCGCATTCACTGCAGGCCGATGCTCCAAACCGGGCATCACCACCGTCCCGGCCTGTCCTCGCGCCTGTACATACCCTTCCGAAGCGAGCAGACCGTAGGCCGATTCAATCGTCCCCCGCGCCAGCCCCAGTTCTTTTGCCAGGGCGCGCGCAGCGGGAATACGCTCACCTGGCGCAATCAGCCCGTCGGTAATGGCATGGCGCAGGCGCAGATAAATTTGCTGATAAAGCGGCACAGTGCCCTGCGGATCCAAAGCGGACAAACCATAACGCTGCGTTTGATTCATGGACTACTCCATATCACGGTTCTTGGCTCTTCAGATTATGGCATACGACGGCTACCATAACTGCATAGAGCAATTATCACAATTGAAAAGGAAATCGATCATGACAGATACCGTGGCAAGCAACGACATTGCCTCTACAATCGGCAGGAACGTTTCTTTGGATAGACTATCGGAACATACGCATCTTGCCCATCTGGATAACGCAGACCAGATCCGTTCCGCCTTCCCCGTCATGCAACAACTGCGCCCTCACCTGAACGATGCCGATGACCTGCTGGAACGTGTACAACGCATGCAACAAAACGCGAGCTATCGTATCCTGGCGGTACTCGACAGTACAAATGTAATCGCACTTGCAGGCTATCGTCTGCAGGAGAATTTGATTTATGGCCCGTTTCTGTACGTTGATGACCTGGTCACACTGGATACGGAACGGGGCCAGCGCTGCGGTGCCCGTTTGCTATCGGCTTTACAGGACATCGCACGGGATGCCAAATGTACCCGACTCGTCCTGGATACGGGTATAGGCAACTCGTTGGCTCAACGCTTTTATTTTCGCCAGGGCCTGCTCGGGCACGGCATGCATTTCAGCATGCCTCTGATTGAAAAAAGTGCATCTACCACGGAATAAATATGAAATTATTACATTTGACATTCAGCCCGCGAGGCGAGCAATCCGAAAGCACACAACTGTCGCAAGCGATCGTCGATCGCCTGTGCTGCGAACATACGGTCAGCCAGATTGCCCGTCGAGACTGGGCCCAACATGCGACCTCGTCCATTGATGGCGCGTATGCCCACGCCCTGGCTAATGCAGCAAGACGCACTGACGACATGCCATCCAGCGAATCGCTGGCGGCATCCGAGATGTTGATTCGTGAACTCGAGAATGCAGACCTCGTCGTCATCGGCACCCCCATGCACAACTTCACTGTACCCGCCTCTCTCAAGACGTGGATTGATCTGATCGTGCGCGTCAACCGCAGCTTCAATATTACGCCTGAAGGGAAAGTGGGAACGCTGAAGGACAAGCCTGTTTATATTGCGATTGCATCGGGCGGCTTTTTTGGCAGCGAACGCAGCCGCCAGCCGGATTTTCTAACGCCATATCTGAAAGCGATTCTGGCAACGGTCGGGTTACATGACTTGCGGTTCTTTTCAGCGCAGGGGATGGCGCTTGGATCAGAAGCAGTGCAAGCCGGAAAGGCGAAGGCAATGGAGGACTTTACCAAACTATGCTCATCACAGGCATCCAACAAGCTCTCACTTCATGCGTGAATGTCGATTACCCACGGTACTGCCCTCTCCTCATCCGAGATGAGGAAGGTCAGGCTCCCATGTTTTATCCCTTTTTTACTTCCCAATACAAAAATTCGAAAAAATTTCCCCCAGCAAATCATCACTGGAAAACTGCCCCGTAATACTCCACAACGCCTCATGAGCCAGACGCAACTCCTCAGCAAACAAATCGAGCACACGATCATTCTGCGCGGCGTGCTCCTTGGCATTGAGCAAATGCTGCGCGGCCTTTTGCAATGCTTCCAGGTGACGCTCGCGCGCAAGCCATGGCGACTCCGCACCCGGATTCCATCCGGCAATCTGCAGCAATTTGCTGCGTAATACGTCCAGCCCGGTTTCATGGACAGCGGAAATCAGGATCCGCGACACTTCGTGGGTTTTAGCCGTATTGCCTTCAGCCGCAGGACGCGCTATCAATGACTTGAGCGCCTCATCATCAAGCAGGTCAATTTTATTAAAAACCTCCAGTACAGGCGTGCGCTGCGGCAGACGACGGGTAATGCCCGCATCCAGTTCATCGTTGGGCGTGCGCGCATCCTGCAAATGAATAATCACATTTGCCTTTTCGATCTCTGCCCAGCTGCGCGCGATACCGATACTTTCGACCGTATCGTCTGTATCCCGCAAGCCGGCAGTGTCCACCACATGAATAGGCACGCCTTCGATATGAATCTGCTGCGTGACCTTGTCGCGGGTGGTGCCCGCTATGGGGGTGACAATGGCAATATCATCACCTGCCAGGGCGTTGAGCAAACTGGATTTGCCCACATTGGGCTGGCCGGCCAGAACGACGTGCAGGCCTTCGCGCAGAATCATTCCCTGCCGCGCCTGCCGTACCAGTTCGGCCATATCGCCGATGATGCCCCCCAGGGTCTCACGGGCCTGGTATTTTTCCAGAAATTCAATTTCCTCTTCCGGAAAATCCAGCGTGGCTTCAACCAGCATGCGTAGATGAATAATCTGGTCTGCAAGACTGTTGACCTGGGCAGAAAACGAGCCGCTGAGCGATGCCATCGCGCTGCGCGCAGCTGCTTCGGATGAGGCGTCTATCAGGTCGGCCACGGCTTCGGCCTGGGCCAGATCCAGGCGGTTGTTCATAAACGCGCGCTGGGTGAATTCGCCCGGCTCCGCGTGGCGCATGCGCAAAGGCGCGCCAATCTGCAGGCATCGGTCCAGTATCCGTTTAAGGACGGCCGGGCCGCCGTGTCCCTGTAACTCCAGGACGTCTTCCCCGGTATAGGAGTGCGGTGCACGAAAATAAAGGGCAATACCTTCATCAATGGGCTGCCCTTTGCTATCGCAGAAAGGCAGAAAATAGGCGTGACGGGCGGCAAGTTCGCGGCTGAACAGCTGCGAAATCACACCTGTCAGATCGGGGCCGGAAATACGGATAACGCCGATGCCCCCCCGACCTGGCGCGGAGGCAATGGCAGCAATGGGATCGTTGGCAGGTGCAGACATAGGCTTGAAATCGATGAAGTTAGCCTATTATATCGGTTATTTCGCCGGGTATTTCCGAACCGCTACTCGGGAAAATCTGCCAACAATTCTTCTAAAACGCCCAAGGCCGGGTTAAATCATCAGAGCGATGACAGTCGTGATGGCAGGCCGAGTCACCAGCGACCATATTTTCAAAGCCCCCTCTCCGGCAACATGGTGCACTGCTCGTTCGCCGGTGGCCACCAGTTCATAACGAACCGGTTTTCCCAACGTGTGCCCCCCAGCGAGAACACGCCCCAGGTGCTGATGCCTTTGCCCCGTTTTTTTCCTCTTATGACAACTGAATTAGCTTATCGCCAGAAACCATAGACTTTTTCACAAATAGTGATAGAATTAAATCTCAGCCACTTGCCCGCACATTGTGCGGGCATTTTTTTCGCCTTTTTCCTGGCTGTCCGTCTGTTTTTCAGTCAACTACACCATGACCACGCTCAAATCACAGTTGCGTACTCAAATCAAAGGTACGTAGACCATACAACCCTATTTTGCAAACAACTGACTCATGTCCTTGAATGCTTTGAATTCCAGCGCATTGCCACAGGGATCGAACAGAAACATCGTGCCCTGCTCTCCGACCTCCCCCTTGAATCGGACATAGGGCTCTATCACAAATTCAATGTCGTGCGCTTTGAGGCGCTCACCCAGCGATTCCCACTGGTCCCATTCAAGTACGATTCCAAAATGCGGTACGGGCACGTTATGACCATCTACGGCATTGGTGTGCGCGTCCTGCTGGCCAGGCGTTTTCGGATGCTCGTGAATCACCAACTGGTGACCATAGAAATCAAAATCAACCCAATGGTCGCTGGAGCGTCCTTCGGGCAATCCAAAGACATGTCCGTAAAAATGACGAGCGGCATTCAGATCGTAAACGGGAATGGCCAGATGAAAAGGAGACAGACTCATTGTATTTCCTGGTTAAAAGTGAGTTGCGGCAGTGCCCGACATAAAGCGCTATGCATATTGCATCTGTGAAAAAAACGCAATCGAGAGCGCCTCGTCAGCAAAGCGACGATAAGAATCGTTTTTATTGTAGACTTCGTATTAGAAAAATAAAATCAATATATATTTGTAATATATACAAATATTTTTTATATAAAGAAATGTCATGATCCGGGAACTGAAAACCTTTGTCGTTGTGTCGCGTGAAGGCACTTTTGCCGGTGCGGCACAAAAGATCGGCCTGACCCAGGCTGCTGTCAGCGCTCAAATGCAGCGTCTGGAGGCGGACCTTGGCTTTGCTTTATTCGATCGCCAGGGGCGGTCTGCAAAGATCAATGAAAAGGGACTGCAACTGCTCCAGCAGGCGCAGCAATTGCTCCAGCTATACAGCAATCTGGGTGCAAGCCCTGTGAGTACCTCAACCGGCGTACAAATTAATGTGGGCGCAATTGCAACTTTGCAGCGCACCTTGTTACCTGGCGCGCTTGCACAATTTCACAACACCTATGGCGGTTGTCATACCCGTATTATTCCAGGCGTCTCCATGGATATGTTGAACCTGGTTGACGCTGGCGACGTGGACCTGGCGGCCATTGTGCGGCCACCATTTCAATTGCAAAGTGAGCTGCAATGGCAAACGCTGGCGCGCGAGCCCTTCAGGTTAATCGTTCCGCGCGATGTCACCGGGAATGACTGGCTGCGCCTGCTGTCGGAACAGCCCTTCATTCGTTATGATCGCGCTTCTTTCGGTGGCCGGCAGGTCGATCGATTTGTACGAAGCATGCACATTACACTTCATGAGATCTGCGAGTGTGATGAACTGGAGGCGATTGTCATGCTGGTTGAAAATCAGGCCGGCGTCGCACTTTTTCCTCAAACCGCGGCATTTGCAACCTGGCCGCCAGGCGTGCGCGCAATCGATCTGGGTGCACACACTTTTTATCGCGAAATCGGTTTGCTTCACCGGCACGAAGCTGATCTGAAGGAACCTGTTCGCCAGCTTATTCATCTCATTGATGAACACGCCCGATCATAACAATCAATCGCGGCTGATCTGATTCTCATCTATCTGTTTTGCGTAGCGTAAACCCAGAGACACCTGCGTTTGTTCAGTCAATCGTCAGACTTTGCGTTTCTTGGCAAGTAAACCACGTTATCGTTCAACTCTTCTATAAGACTTTCAAATTTATACAGTTTTCCTTCGCATTTTCTTGAGCGAATACGTACAATGAAGGCTTCACAAGTATTTCGATCGTCTGAAGAATATGATGCAGCGCTATTTGGCCGGGTTTCTGTTCGCACTTGCCGGTGCTTTGCTGGCGAACTTGCTACACCTGCCATTGCCCTGGATGATCGGCCCGTTACTGATAACCGCCATCAGCAAATTGCGCGGCGCACGAACCCAGTCCCATGTCATATTTCGAAGCATGGGCCAATGGGTGATTGGCACATCTCTGGGACTGTATTTCACAGAAGAAGTGCTGCACATTGTTCTGGATAACACGTTTGCAATTGTGATGGGCATGCTGTTTGCCCTGTTCCTGGGATGCACAGGAGCATTTTCCCTGCGACGCTTGGGCGACGTCGATTTCAAGACCGCCTGGTTCGCGTCGGCCATTGGCGGCGCAAGCGAAATGGCCAATCTGGCAGAGCGCAATCACGCACGCATAGACCGTGTCGCCTCTGCCCATAGTCTGCGCGTATTGCTGGTGGTGGTAACCGTTCCTTTTGTGTATAAATTCTTCGGCTTGCACGGTCTGACTGTCAGTGCCACAAGCGCGCTTGCATTTTCCTACGGCGGTTTCGCCCAAATGGTCGCAATCACAAGTGTGTTCGGTTTTCTGTTTGGAAAACTGCGCATTCCCAATCCGTGGGTGCTTGGGCCGCTGTTCATCATGACAGTGCTGACCAGCAATCATATCGAGCTGTCCACCATTCCCCCGGAGATTCAACACGTCGGCCAGATGTTCATTGGCTGGTCTCTGGGGGACAAGTTCGGGCCGGATTTTTTTCGGCGCGCACCGAAGTACCTGGGAATCGTAGCCCTTGTTTGCGTCGGCTCGCTGGGATTGGCGCTGCTCTTTTGCATGCTGCTGACCCTGATTTCCGATATTCCGCTGGCAACCCTGTATTTGGCAAATAGCCCGGGCGGTATCGCAGAGATGACTATTACCGCCAAAGTGTTGCAGCTGAGCCCCCCTGTTGTAACGGCCTTTCACGTATCTCGAATGGTCTTTGTATTACTTGTTACGGGTCCGTTATACCGCTTACTTTCCAACAAATATAAACTTTCATGAAAAGCCCCGATCTCGTCCAGCAGGACATCGCCGTCAAACTGGTCCCCTTTATTGTTGGCTGCGCGCTGTTCATGCAAATGCTCGATGCCACCGTCGTCGCGACCGCCCTGCCCATGATGGCGGTCTCATTGCATTCAACGCCGGTACGCATGAACGTGGCAATTACGTCCTATTTGCTTGCCGTAGCTGTGTTTGTTCCCATTTGTGGCTGGGCTGCTGACCGGTTCGGCGCCCGGCGGCTGTTCATTTTCGCCATTTCTCTTTTCGCCCTGACTTCGCTGACATGTGCCCTGTCCTGGGATCTCATGTCGCTTACCATATCGCGATTCATCCAGGGTATTGCAGGTGCAATGATGGTTCCGGTCGGCCGGATTATCATGTTGCGCACCATCCCGCGCAACCAGATCCTCAAAGCCACCTCTTTCCTCTCTATTCCTGCCCTGCTGGGCCCCATTCTGGGTCCTCCCCTGGGCGGCTTTCTGGTGACCTATGCATCATGGCACTGGATTTTTCTGATCAATATTCCGATCGCTGCTATTGGTATTGCCCTCATCCTGAAATATGTCCTTGAATTTCGCAGTGAAGAAAAGCCGCGCCTGGACTGGGTCGGCTTTCTGTTGAGCGGGGTCGGCATGGCCACATTCGTGATTGGCATCGAAGCGATTGGTAATCATACTCATGGATATCTTTATCCGTTGCTGCTCCTGGGCACAGGATTGGTCTGCTCCATGCTGTATATCCACCATGCCAGGCGCCACCCTGCCCCGATTATTGATCTTTCGCTCCTGAAGATCCCAACGTTTTCTGCCGCCGTGGTGGGCGGCAACATGACCCGTCTGTCCGTCGGCGCAATGCCATTTTTGCTGACGCTGCTATTTCAGATCGGCTTTGGCTATTCGCCCCTGGCCAGTGGAATGATTACTTTTTCCATGGCGATCGGGGCGTTGATGATGAAATTTATCGCAACCTCTGTTTTCGGTCGATGGGGGTTTCGTAAAGTGTTGCTGATCAATGGCACACTGACCGGCCTGATGACCATTACAAACGCTTTTTTCATTGAAAGCACGCCAGTGCTGCTGATGGGAACCTTGCTATTGATTGGTGGTTTTTTCCGCTCCCTGCAGTTCACGGGCGTCAACAGCCTGGCCTTTGCCGATATTGAACCGGAAAAAATGAGTCAGGCAAGTTCCTTTTCGGCGACCGCGCAGCAGATTGGCATCAGCCTGGGCATGGGCATCGCCACGGTCACTCTGGATCTGAGCATGCAAATGAGAGGCGCCAGCCACCTTTCAATTGGCGATATTCATACCGGGTTCTGGGTAATTGGCTTGCTATCCGTTGCCGCCGCGTACTGGTTCTATAAACTCGACGCGAAAGCCGGTGAAGGAATTACCGTACATAAAGAGCGCAAAAATCGTGTCAGATTCAAACGAAAACGTCGTTCAGCTTCCGTCACAAAGCACACAGAACCGCGAAAAACATCAGCCGGCGACGAAACCCGTCTTTAATAGCGGGGTAAAAGAACGCTTCCCCGAGCCGCCGTTGCCAGGGGCAAGTCCTGTTGTCACGTGGGACAATAGGCGGTCAAATGCAGCTCTGCCCGCCTCTCTGATTATTTATCTATTTACTTGATTGCTGCTGCGATCTGACGGCCAAGTTCGGCGATTTCGTCCATATTCCCCTTAACTGCACTGTGCCGCTCGACTTTCTGTCCAGCATAGCGGGGAACCAGATGGAAATGCACGTGATAGACAGTCTGACCCGCAACCTCATTGTTAAATTGCGACATAACAAAGCCGTCCGCGTTAGTGACTTCCAGCAGCGCTGGCGCGATTTTTTTTGCTGTTGCCACGCAAGCCTGAGCGCCTTCCACGGACAGATCCAGCAAGGTTTCAGCCTCCTCCTTGGTCAGAATCAGAAGATGCCCCTTCGTCTGCGGCATGATATCCATCATCACAAAGGTATGTTCGTCTTCATACACTTTGAAGGATGGCGCCTCGCCCCGGAGAATTTTCGCAAAGATGTTCTGACTGTTGTAGGCCATGGTGACTCCTGTATCGAATTAATCTAAAACGGGTTGGATGTCTGTGGCTCGCACCATCGCCGGGATGCTGCGTTGCGGTATAACCGCCGCCTTGAATGATTACCATGGATTATAAGCAGGATTGCCCGGGTACGTGATTAAGGCTGCTTGCGGCTGTGATTTTAACCAAACGACCCGCTTTCTGACATTAACCAGGGTCTATTTTTAAGCCGTTTTGAATCCGCTTTTTGTGCACCACCAGCTGGCTTGTGACCAGAAATGATTCGTGCATTCCCCTTTTCTGAAACAACTGCCCTTCCCTGCATACCCGCCCGCTCTTATCAGAGTACAGAAATTTTGGCCTGGCATTGATTCAAAAAACACTAAAAACCCTTCAAAAAATCCGAAAAAATCGCCCTTTCACAACCGCTTTTACTCCTTGAAAACGCGACATTAGCGTGTTTTTGCCCTGTGGATAAGCTCTGGGGTGTCCATTGTGCATAACTTATGTATCAAAACTTGATAAACCCTCGGTTATGCTCAGACGCCAAAGTTGTTCATTTTTGTACACCGTTCAAAAGCACGGTCTTCACCAAGCAAAATGCACGCTAAGTCATTGAATATATTTTCAAAATTGGCAGTTTCAACATATTCACAGAGTATCTATCTCTTAATCTGTTATATATTCAAAAAGATTAATAACTAGAGGTGCTTGAGCACCGATAAAGCCTGCTCCAGGGTTTCCTCTTTCTTGGCAAAACAGAATCGAACCAAGTTATGGTTTGAAGCATCCTCTTCCGGACTTCGGTAAAAAGCAGAGACGGGAATCAAGGTCACTTTTTTCTCCTGAGTCAGCCACTTCGCAAAATCAAGCTCCTTTTCTTTGGAAATGGCTGAATAGTCTGCCAAAAGGAAGAAAGTACCCTGGCTGCGTATGGGTTTGAAACGTGTCTGTTTCAAACCTTCATAGAGGAAATCGTGTTTTTCCTGATAAAAAGATGGCAGGGTCAAATATGTTGAGGCATCCGCCATATAAATACCGAGCGCAACTTGCATAGGAGAACTTACGGTAAAAACCATAAATTGATGCACTTTGCGTAACTCGGTGGTCAGGTTTGCTGGCGCGCAGCAATATCCCATCTTCCAACCAGTGGTATGGTAGGTTTTACCAAAGGACGAAATCAGAAAAGTTCTGGCAGCCAAAGCTGGACGGGTACACAGACTTAAAAACGGTTTGGCATCAAAAACAATGTGTTCATAGACCTCGTCTGCCAGCAGCAAAACCTCTGTATTGTTTACTATGGTTTCCAGCGCATCCAGATCTTCGCTTTTAAGCGTGATCCCCGTAGGATTGTGCGGAAAATTCAGCATCATTAATCTGGTTTTGGGAGTGATAGCCTCCCCTACCCTGTCCCAGTCCACCCGATAGGTATTATTTTCTTGGTCCGGCGGTGTTAGCGGGACAAAAACCGGAATTCCCCCCGCCAGTCGAATCGCGGGAACATACGAGTCGTAGCATGGTTCAAGCACAATGACTTCGTCGCCAGGGTTAACAACGGCAATAATTGTTGCCATCAGCGCTTCCGTTGCCCCGCTCGTTACGGTGACTTCGGTGTTTTCATCATATCTGTGACCGTAAAGCGTTTCGACTTTTTTTGAGATATTGCTTCGCAACACCTGATCGCCTGGCATATAGGGATATTGGTTGTGCCCGGTTTTCATGGCCTGAGTTACCAGTTCAACCAGTTTTGGGTCTGGTTCAAAGTCCGGAAAGCCCTGACCCAGGTTTATGGCCTTGAAATCGGCGGCCATTTTGCTCATTACGGTGAAAATTGTGGTTCCAACTGCTGGAAGTTTCGAAGAAATACGTGTAATCACTTTTTGCGTCTCGTACTGTATTAATTTTATCAACAGGGCTATAATCCTTATTATGCCTGAATGTTGGTAATCTTATGCACAAATAATACCTATATATCCACTGCATATACCCTTGTTATCAACATACTTATCCACATTTGTTCCACGTGGAACAAATTATTGAATGTTTTTTGTTCGTTCTTCTGATTACAATAACATTCATCCTTAAATCTTTTAAATGTTCCACGTGGAACATTCCGCTATATTTACGACATAAAGAACACGATGAACTACCCAGACGAATTTGACGTCATAGTTGTTGGTGGTGGCCACGCTGGTACCGAGGCCGCCTTAGCTGCTGCACGTTCGGGATCTAAAACCCTTTTATTGACTCATAATATTGAAACCTTGGGACAGATGTCCTGCAATCCCTCGATCGGGGGCATTGGAAAAGGGCATTTGGTTAAGGAGATCGATGCGCTCGGTGGGGCAATGGCTATTGCAGCAGATGAGGGCGGGATTCAGTTCAGAATGCTTAATAGTTCAAAAGGTCCTGCAGTGCGTGCAACACGCGTTCAGGCCGATAGACTGTTGTATAAGCAGGCCATACGTTCAAGATTGGAAAACCAGGAAAATCTCTGGCTTTTTCAGCAGGCAGTAGATGATCTTATTCTGGAAGGCGATCGTGTTGTCGGTGCAAAGACTCAGATTGGAATTATCTTTCGCTCCAAAACTGTGGTTCTGACTGCGGGAACGTTTCTGAATGGTCTGATTCACGTCGGTCTGAATAATTATTCTGCGGGTAGAGCAGGGGATCCGCCGGCAATTAGCCTTGGGCAGCGCCTGAAAGAGATGAAGTTGCCACAAGGGCGGCTCAAAACAGGTACGCCACCGCGTATTGACGCACGAAGCATTGATTTCAGCAAACTTGAAGAACAGCCCGGCGATACGGATCCCGTTCCCGTGTTTTCCTATCTTGGCTCTGCTGATATGCATCCGCGTCAGGTTTCCTGCTGGATTACACATACCAATAACCAGACGCACGATATTATTCGCCAAGGTCTGGACCGGTCGCCCTTATACACGGGGGTGATCGACGGCGTTGGTCCTCGATATTGTCCTTCAATAGAAGACAAAATCAATCGATTCGCAGATAAGGATTCTCATCAGATATTTCTGGAGCCAGAAGGGCTGTTAACCAATGAAATTTACCCTAACGGGATTTCAACCAGTCTGCCATTCGATGTTCAATTGAATTTGATTCACACGCTGCCTGGATTGGAAAACGCACATGTGTTGCGTCCGGGTTATGCAATCGAATATGACTACTTTGATCCACGTGGACTGAAACGCAGTCTGGAAACAAAGGTTATTTCGGGTCTGTTTTTTGCTGGGCAAATTAACGGGACAACAGGCTATGAAGAGGCTGCCGCGCAGGGCCTGCTTGCTGGTCTGAATGCTTCCCGGCAAGCCCGGAATCTGGATCCCTGGACGCCCAAGCGTGACGAAGCGTACTTGGGTGTGCTTGTGGATGACCTGGTGACACGTGGCGTTACGGAACCCTATCGTATGTTCACTTCACGGGCAGAATACCGTTTGAGTCTGCGTGAAGATAATGCTGATTTTCGTTTGACCGAAGTAGGGCGCCAACTGGGGCTGGTCAATAATGAACGCTGGGATGCGTTCAGTCGTAAACGTGATGCGGTCGAGCAGGAGGTTGCGCGCCTGACCGGCACGCGGGTGTCTCCGCGCACGTTCAGTCCAGCGTTGTCAGAGCAATTGCTGGGGAATGTGATCGAACGGGATTATTCGCTGGCAGACTTGCTCAAACGTCCTTCGGTAACCTATGAAGGACTGATGAATGCACAGACGGCAGACGGAACCCGTTTGGCTTCCGATCAGCCATTGAATGGGGCAGTGAAAGAACAGGTCGAGATTCAGGTTAAGTACGCTGGATATATAGCCCGGCAGCAAGAAGAAGTCCGTCGACAAAGCCATCTGGAAGAGCAGAAAATTCCGGCCGAGCTGGATTATGATTCTGTGAGCAGTCTGTCCTTTGAAGTTCGACAGAAACTCAAAGATGCGCGACCCGAAACGGTTGGGCAGGCGCGCCGTATTTCCGGTGTGACTCCCGCAGCCATTTCCATTCTGCTTATTCATCTGAAACGGATGCAGTTGTCAGCGAAAACGTTACGCAAACCAGGTATGGCTGTGAGCGAACACTAGATGGGATGTTCCACGTGGAACATTAAATTTAAGTGCGCGTCAGTATTTTCAGGTGGTCTGATTTAGCCAACCTGAATGGCTTACCGGAATGAGAACATTCGGACAGGTACATTTGTGTCGGCATATTCGGAGCGTGAACCATTCAAGATGCGAGCATCCAGAATATGAACATTCGAGATAGACGCGCAAAGGTTAAGGGAGCAAACAGGATGAAGAGGCAGCAGTGGCTTCGAATGATCGGATTGATTAAATGAGCATGAAGGAAGGTAACGACGCAGTAGCGCCACAGATGCGCATTATGGCAGCAGCCAGGTCCCTGGGTCTGACCATCAGTGACGTGCAGGCGCAGCAGCTGAACTCATATCAGGAACAGTTGCTGAAATGGAATAAGGTTTACAATCTGACCGCCTTGCGTGATCCCGAAAAAGTGTTGGTTCAGCATATTTTCGATAGCCTGTCAGTTATTGCTCCGCTGGATGATCTATTTGACCAGGGGAAGCAAATTTCTGTGCTGGATGTGGGCTCGGGTGGTGGCCTGCCGGGGGCAGTCATGGCTATAATGAGACCTGACTGGCAGGTGTGTTGCATTGATGCGGTGGAAAAAAAGACGGCATTCATCAGGCAGGCTGCGAGTGTGCTTCGATTGCCGAATCTGGTCTCCGAACATATCCGTATTGAACGCAAGGCACCGGCTAATGCCGATCTGGTTATCTCACGCGCTTTTGCCTCACTTGTCGATTTCAGCGACTGGTCTGGCAGGCATGTCGGCGAGCAGGGTCATCTGGTAGCAATGAAAGGGCGGCTGGCATCTGAAGAGGTGTCGCAGCTGGAGCAAAAGGGCGAGTGGACAGTGAGCCGGGTTCAGAAACTGAACGTACCGGAGCTGGATGCAGAGCGTTGTCTTGTATGGTTGCAGCAAGTAGGAAAATATGACAAATGAAATAAAATTACCCCGTACATTCTGTATCGCAAATCAGAAGGGAGGGGTGGGTAAAACAACCACCGCAATTAATCTGGCTGCCAGCCTGGCACAGCACAAGAAACGGGTGCTGCTGGTTGATCTGGATCCGCAAGGCAATGCGACCATGGGCAGCGGCATTGATAAAAATAGTTTAAGCTTAAACATTTATCAGGTGCTTATTGGCCAGGCCAATATCCGTGACGTGCGGGTACGTGCAGAGGCGGGCGGGTACGATGTCTTGCCTGGCAACCGCGAACTGTCCGGTGCCGATTTCGATTTGTTTGAGATGGAAAGCCGGGAGCATCGCCTGAAAGATGCGATTGGCGAAGTGGCGCAGGACTATGATTTTGTCCTGATAGACTGCCCGCCGACATTATCGCTGCTCACGCTCAACGGGCTGGCCTGCTCTCATGGTGTGATTATTCCCATGCAGTGCGAGTATTTCGCGCTGGAAGGTTTATCGGATCTGGTCAACACCATCAAGCGGGTTCACAAGAACATTAATCCGAATTTAAAGATGATCGGTTTGTTGCGTGTCATGTTTGATGCCCGCGTGACCCTGCAACAGCAGGTGTCGGAGCAATTACTTGAGCATTTTGGCGATAACGTGTTCAAGTCGGTGGTGCCGCGCAACGTCAGACTGGCTGAAGCGCCCAGTCATGGCGTTCCCGGCATCCTGTACGACAAGTCGTCCAGGGGCGCAAAAGCCTACCGGGAGTTTGGTGCCGAAGTCATCAAGCGCGTCAAAGCAATGGATAAGGAACAATAGAGGAAATCATGGCAACAGCGTCATCAAAAACAGCCCGCAAAACGGCAGCCAAAACCACCACAAAATCGGCCACCCGTGCAGCGCCTGCTGCGGCAAAGAAAGCCAAAGGGCTGGGCCGCGGTCTGTCCGCCTTGCTGGGCAATGACATCAATGTCATTGAAGATTTGTCCCGCGATGAAAAGAAGGGGGTTGAACTGCCTACCAGCGTGCCTCTGACCCTGATTCGTGCCGGCAAATACCAGCCGCGAACTCACATGGACGATGCGGCGCTCAATGAACTGGCGGAATCGGTACGTAGCCAGGGCATCATGCAGCCCATCCTGATACGTCCGATTGCCGGTGACCAGCCGGAAAAATACGAGATTATTGCCGGCGAGCGGCGTTTTCGGGCTGCCAAACTGGCCGGCCTGGCGGAAGTACCCGTGCTCGTGCGTGAGGTAGCGGATGAAAATGCCGCAATCATGGCGTTGATTGAGAATATTCAGCGGGAAGACTTGAATCCGCTGGAAGAGGCACACGGTGTCAAGCGGCTGATCGACGACTTTCAGTTCACGCATGAACAGGCTGCCCAGGCCATCGGGCGTTCCCGGTCATTGACCAGTAATCTGCTGCGGCTGCTCAACCTGGCCCAGCCGGTCCAGACGTTCCTGCTGGAGGGCAAACTGGATATGGGTCATGCCCGGGCCTTGCTGGCCGTCGATTCGGCAACCCAGATCATTCTGGCCAATCAGGTGGTGGCGCGGCAATTGTCTGTCCGGGAGACTGAAAAGCTTGTCAACCAGGCAGGCAAGGCAGGGCAGGGCAAGGCACTGGCCAAACCCAAAGCGGTCAGCCGGGACGTGGAACGCCTGGAAGAGGCGCTCTCGGATCATCTGGGCACCCGGGTGAGCCTGAAGCTGGGCAGCAAGGACAAGGGCCAGCTGCTGATCGATTTTCATGGCTGGGAGCATCTGAACTCCCTGCTGGAAAAGCAGGGCCTGGGCAATATTCTGGAAAATTGACGCGCCGGAGCGAAAATCCGCGGCAATATGCAGCAAATTTCCGACACTTTTGAAAAAATGACCGGCTATGTCAGGATCCTGCATGTTGATTGCAAATAACGCTTGACAGCCAGTCTTAAATCCTACATAATCCGTAGTTCTCTTGGTGGAGTGCCCGAGTGGCTAAAGGGGGCAGACTGTAAATCTGTTGGCTTACGCCTACGTTGGTTCGAATCCAACCTCCACCACCAGCCGAATTTGTTCTTTGTGAAGGCTTTTGTTAGCCAGTGGCTGCCGGAGTGAGTGAATTTGCCCAGATTTGCAGTTTTTTGTCTGTTGCAGACTTTCCCGCTTTAGCAGTAGCCGTGGCAATACCGGTATGTGAAAATAATACCGCTTCAACAATAACAAATTGCGAATGCAGGAAACGTTTCAGGATCCTGCGGGTGTAGCACAATGGTAGTGCAACAGCCTTCCAAGCTGATGATGAGGGTTCGATTCCCTTCACCCGCTCCATCCCGCCTGGTTTCCGGTGTTCTGATCGTATGTACGTAGGTTTTTATACGATCCGGACACGTTGTTAGAAAGAATTTGCCCATGTGGCTCAGTGGTAGAGCACTCCCTTGGTAAGGGAGAGGTCGCGGGTCCGATTCCCGCCATGGGCACCACGAGCGTTTTAATTATTTATCCAGCCCCAATCTTCAGGAGTCGGTAATGGCAAAAGGTAAGTTTGAACGTACCAAACCACACGTAAACGTTGGTACGATTGGTCACGTTGACCATGGCAAAACAACGCTGACAGCGGCGATTACAACGGTCTTGTCCAAGCAGTTTGGCGGCGAAGCCAAAGGCTACGACCAGATTGATGCGGCGCCTGAAGAAAAAGCGCGTGGTATCACGATCAACACGGCTCACGTTGAGTACGAGACAACGAACCGTCACTACGCGCACGTTGACTGCCCGGGCCACGCCGACTATGTTAAGAACATGATTACCGGTGCG
>NZ_KI650979.1:1175838-1240697 GCF_000506985.1 Advenella kashmirensis W13003 | reverse complement strand
TAACGGGTACGATCAAGCTGCCAGAGGACAAGGAAATGGTTCTGCCAGGCGATAACGTGTCCATGGACGTGGAACTGATCGCGCCGATCGCGATGGAAGAAGGTCTGCGTTTTGCGATTCGCGAAGGTGGCCGTACCGTCGGCGCCGGCGTGGTTGCTAAAATCACGAAGTAAGTATAGTTACATCGCAGTACGCAGTACAACGCGGTGCCTGGGTAGTGTAATAGCTATATGCACTACCCACTGCTTCTGAACCGCGCAGAAGACAGGTTTACAGGGGTATAGCTCAATTGGCAGAGCGTCGGTCTCCAAAACCGAAGGTTGTAGGTTCGATTCCTACTGCCCCTGCCACCCATTTGTGGGGCTGTAAACAGCTCAATTTAACATGTCAAATAGCAGTGTAGAAACCGTAACGACACCGTCAGACAAGTATAAAATCGTACTGGCGGTGGTTATTATTGCCGCCGGCATTTTTGCATATTCGTATTTCTCCGATATGAATATTTATGCGCGCGTCGGTATGTTTGTCGGTAGTCTGGTTGTTGCTGCGTTGATTTTCTGGTTCAGCGAGTCAGGCCGTCGCACAGTAGATTTCGCGACTGGCGCTTATTCCGAGCTGAAACGGGTGGTCTGGCCGACACGTGCCGAAACCATCCAGATGACCGGGATCGTATTTGCCTTCGTCATTGTCATGGCCATTTTCCTGTGGCTGATCGACAAGCTGATTGAGTGGGTTATTTACGGTGTATTTTTAGGCTGGAATTAAGGGACAGGCGATGAGTAAACGCTGGTACGTTGTGCATGTCTTTTCTGGCATGGAAAAAAGTGTTCATAAGGCGCTCCTCGAACGCATCGAGCGGGCTGGCCTGCAGACCTCATTTGGTCGGATTCTGGTCCCTTCGGAAGAAGTGATCGAAATGCGCGGTGGACAAAAAGCCATCACCGAACGTCGGATTTTTCCCGGTTATGTACTGGTTGAGATGGATCTGACAGACGAAACCTGGCACCTGGTCAAAAACACGAATCGTGTGACCGGATTCCTGGGTGGCTCGGGTAACCGTCCGGCGCCGATCTCCGAGAAAGAAGTCGAAAAGATTCTTTCCCAGATCGAAGAAGGCGTTGAGAAACCCCGTCCGAAAATCCTTTTTGAAGTGGGCGAAATGCTGCGCGTCAAAGAAGGTCCGTTTGCCGATTTTAATGGCAATGTGGAAGAAGTTAACTACGAGAAAAGCAAGGTGCGCGTCAATGTGACTATTTTTGGTCGCGCTACCCCTGTTGAGCTGGATTTCAGTCAGGTCGAAAAAACCTGATCAGGATCCAGCCGATTTCGATTTCATTAACCCCGGGGAGCGGCATCACGCCGCGATTGAACCCGTAAGGAGCATAGCATGGCGAAGAAAATCGTCGGCTTTATCAAACTGCAGGTACCTGCAGGAAAAGCCAATCCGTCACCCCCAATCGGTCCGGCGCTGGGTCAGCGCGGCCTGAACATCATGGAATTCTGCAAGGCCTTCAATGCCAAGACTCAGGGCATGGAACCTGGTCTGCCGATTCCTGTTGTGATTACCGCGTTTGCTGATAAATCTTTCACATTTATCATGAAAACGCCACCGGCCACGATTCTGATCAAGAAAGCGGCTGGTATTCAGAAGGGTTCTCCACGTCCGCACGCCGACAAAGTCGGTACGCTGACACGTGCCCAGGCTGAAGAAATTGCAAAAACAAAAGAACCTGATCTGACTGCTGCCGATCTGGACGCTGCAGTACGCACGATTGCCGGCAGTGCCCGCAGCATGGGTATCACGGTTGAAGGAGTGAACTAATGGCTAAAGTATCAAAACGCGCGGCAGCTATCGCTTCCAAAATCGACCGCAACAAGCTGTACCCTGTTGCCGAAGCCCTGACACTGGTCAAGGAAACTGCAACAGCCAAGTTCGATGAGTCTATCGACGTAGCCGTTCAATTGGGTATCGACCCCAAGAAATCCGACCAGCTGGTTCGCGGCTCTGTCGTGTTGCCTGCCGGTACCGGTAAATCTGTTCGTGTGGCTGTTTTTGCCCAGGGCGAGAAAGCGGAAGCAGCCAAGGCTGCCGGCGCCGATATCGTTGGCATGGAAGATCTGGCTGACCAGATCAAGGCTGGCCAGTTCAACTTTGATATCGTGATTGCGTCTCCTGACACAATGCGTATCGTCGGTACACTGGGTCAAATCCTGGGTCCTCGTGGCCTGATGCCTAACCCTAAAGTGGGTACAGTGACGCCAGACGTTGCCACCGCTGTGAAAAACGCCAAGGCCGGTCAGGTTCAATACCGTACCGACAAGGCCGGTATCATTCACGCGACCATTGGTCGCGCGTCTTTCGACATCGACAAACTTCAGTCAAACCTGGCTGCACTGGTTGATGCCTTGAACAAAGCCCGTCCGGCTACGTCAAAAGGCGTTTACCTGCGCAAGCTGGCCGTTTCATCCACCATGGGTGGCGGAGCAAAAATCGAGGTTGCCTCTCTGGCAGCCTGATAACAGAACTTTGGGCTGTGCCTGATTGTGCATCAGGCATTGCTGTCAAAGACCGCTGGAGCAAGCCGGCCTTTTCACACCGTGATCAGGCAGGCAAGCTTAAAACCGGAGTAGGTTTTCCGGATCCTGCGTAGACGGCGTCCCATGGAAGAATTCTTAGCAGAGCTCGACCAGAGGTACGCCGCATATGGTTGACGCAATTGGGAACTGTTCCCAGCCGCGTCTTTAGATGGAGTGTTCAAACCGTGAGTCTCAATCGTAATGAGAAAGCGGCAGTAATCGAGGAAGTATCCGCTCAGGTAGCGAATGCACAATCCATTATTGTTGCTGAGTACCGTGGTATTGACGTTGCTTCTGTCACCGTATTGCGCAAAACTGCACGTGAATCAGGTGTTTATCTGCGTGTTCTGAAAAACACGCTGGCCCGTCGCGCGATCAACGGCTCGCCTTTCGAAGGCTTGTCTGATCAACTGACCGGTCCGCTGATCTATGCGATCAGTGCAGATCCTGTTTCTGCATCCAAAGTACTGTCTACATTCGCCAAAACGAATGACAAGATCGTACTCAAGGGTGGCGCCCTTCCAGGCAGCCTCCTTGACCCCAACGGCGTTAAAGCCCTGGCCACCATGCCTTCTCGCGAAGAGCTGCTGTCCAAACTGTTGGGTACCATGCAGGCACCTGTTACACAATTTGTGCGTACGCTTAATGAAGTTCCAACCAAGTTCGTTCGTGGCCTTGCTGCCGTGCGCGACCAGAAAGAAGCTGCTTAAGGCTGCTGTTGGTTCTTTTTTAAAGACTAAGCGATACAAAACCCTGGCAATTATTTAAATTTATTCGGAGTTCTAAAATGGCTTTAAACAAAGCAGAAATCCTCGACGCTATCGCCGGCATGACTGTGCTGGAACTGTCTGAGCTGATCAAAGAAATGGAAGAGAAATTTGGCGTGTCAGCTGCTGCTGCCGCTGTGGCTGTTGCTGCTCCTGCAGCCGGTGGCGAAGCTGCTGCTGCCGCTGAGCAAACAGAGTTCACAGTTGTACTGACAGAAACTGGCGCTCAGAAAGTGAACGTCATTAAAGCCGTTCGCGAACTGACAGGTCTTGGCCTGAAAGAAGCGAAAGATCTGGTTGACGGTGCACCAAAACCAGTTAAAGAAGGCGTTTCCAAAGCTGAAGCTGAAGAAGCGAAGAAAAAACTTGAAGACGCCGGCGCTAAAGCTGAACTCAAGTAATCATCTTATGATGATACCCGGAGTGGCTTTAGCCACCTCCGGGTTTTTGCGTTTCTAGGAAAGACGGCCTTTTCACTGCCTTTGGGGCAGAATAATATGAATAAAGGCGTTTTTCGTGGAGTCGTAAAACCCCATGGATTATGGACCCACCCATAATTCTTACAACCCTCTCGAGTCGGAGTGCTCATGCCTTACTCGTATACAGAACGAAAGCGTATCCGTAAAAGCTTCGCTAAACGCGAAGATGTACAGGATGTACCTTATCTGTTAGCAACACAATTACATTCCTACCGCACTTTCCTGCAGCAGTCGGTTTCTTCAAGCAAGCGCAAAGATGAAGGTCTGCAGGCCGCGTTTAAATCTATTTTCCCCATCGTCAGCCACAACGGCATGGCGAGGCTGGAGTTCGACAGCTATATGCTGGGCGAGCCGGTATTTGATGTCAAAGAGTGTCAGTTGCGTGGACTGACCTTTGCATCGCCGCTGCGCGCCAAAGTCAAACTGGTGCTGATGGACCGCGAAGTCAGCAAACCGACCGTTAAAGAAATCAAGGAACAGGAAGTCTACATGGGTGAAATTCCCCTGATGACTGACACCGGTTCTTTCGTTATCAACGGTACCGAGCGTGTAATCGTATCACAACTGCACCGCTCTCCCGGCGTGTTCTTTGAACATGATCGTGGTAAAACGCACAGCTCCGGCAAACTGTTGTTTTCTGCCCGCGTAATTCCTTACCGTGGCTCGTGGCTTGACTTTGAGTTCGATCCCAAGGACGTTCTGTTCTTCCGTATCGACCGTCGCCGCAAGATGCCCGTCACGATTCTGCTCAAGGCGATCGGCCTGACACCGGAAACCATTCTGGCGCATTTCTACGAATTTGATCATTTCAATATCAAATCCGAAGGCGCATTGATGCAGATGGTGCCCGAGCGCTGGAAAGGCGAAGTGGCGCGCTTTGACATCACCGACAAGAACGGTAAAGTGCTGGTCGAAAAAGACAAGCGAATCAACAGCAAGCATTTGCGCGAACTGGCCAACGCCAGCATCGAACGCATTTCCGTGCCTGAAGATTATCTGATCGGTCGTGTTCTGGCCAAAAACGTGATCAGCGTTGAAACGGGTGAAGTGATCGCCAATGCCAATGACGAGATCACCGAATCCATGCTGGACAAGATTCGTGATGCCAACGTGCATGAAATCCAGACCATTTTCACGAATGAACTGGATCGCGGCGCGTTTATTTCACTGACATTGCGTACGGACGAAACCGCCGACCAGATGGCTGCGCGTGTCGCCATTTACCGCATGATGCGTCCTGGCGAGCCGCCAACCGAAGAAGCGGTCGAGGCCCTGTTCCAGCGCCTGTTCTATAGCGAAGAGTCTTACGATTTGTCGCGCGTGGGCCGCATGAAGGTAAACAGCCGTCTGGGCCGTGGTGATGACATCACCGGTCCGATGACCCTGACCGACGAAGACATTCTGGAAACCATCAAAGTGCTGGTGTCGCTGCGTAACGGCCAGGGCGTGATCGATGATATCGATCACCTGGGTAATCGTCGCGTGCGTTGCGTGGGCGAACTGGCAGAGAACCAGTTCCGCGCCGGACTGGTGCGTGTTGAACGTGCTGTCAAGGAGCGTCTGGGTCAGGCTGAAGCCGACAATCTGATGCCGCATGATCTGATCAACTCCAAGCCGATTTCGGCTGCCATCAAAGAGTTCTTCGGTTCAAGCCAGCTGTCGCAGTTCATGGACCAGACCAATCCGCTGTCTGAAATTACGCACAAGCGTCGTGTTTCCGCATTGGGCCCTGGTGGTCTGACGCGCGAACGTGCCGGCTTTGAGGTGCGGGACGTGCATCCGACCCATTACGGCCGCGTGTGTCCGATTGAAACGCCTGAAGGTCCGAACATTGGTCTGATCAACTCCATGGCGCTGTATGCCCGTCTGAACGATTACGGTTTCCTTGAAACACCGTATCGCAAAATTATCGACGGCAAAGTCAGCGACCAGATCGAGTATCTGTCAGCCATCGAGGAAAGCAACTATGTGATCGCCCAGGCCAACGCGGTGCTGGACGAAGACGGTCGCTTCCAGGATGACCTGATCGCTTGCCGTGAAGCCGGCGAGACCATGCTGACCGCACCGGAAAACGTGCACTACATGGACGTGGCGCCTTCCCAGATCGTATCCGTGGCGGCGTCTCTGATTCCGTTTCTGGAACACGACGATGCCAACCGGGCACTGATGGGCGCCAACATGCAGCGCCAGGCGGTTCCTTGTCTGCGTCCTGAAAAACCGCTGGTGGGTACGGGTATCGAACGTACCGTGGCGGTCGACTCAGGCACGACCGTGCAGGCCAAGCGGGGCGGTATCGTTGATCATGTGGACGCCGATCGCGTGGTGATTCGCGTCAATGACGACGAAAACCAGGCCGGCGAAGTGGGTGTGGATATCTACAACCTGATCAAATATACGCGTTCCAACCAGAACACCAACATCAACCAGCGTCCGATCGTCAAACGTGGTGATCACGTGGCGCGTGGCGACGTACTGGCCGATGGCGCTTCGACCGATCTGGGCGAACTGGCACTGGGTCAGAACATGCTGATCGCGTTCATGCCGTGGAATGGCTATAACTTCGAGGATTCGATTCTGATTTCCGAGAAAGTGGTGGCCGATGACCGTTATACGTCTATCCACATCGAAGAGCTGACCGTGGTGGCCCGCGATACCAAACTGGGTAACGAGGAAATCACGCGCGACATCAGCAACCTGGCAGAAGCCCAGCTGAACCGTCTTGACGAGTCTGGTATTGTGCATATTGGTGCGGAAGTGCGTGCCGATGACGTACTGGTCGGTAAAGTCACGCCAAAAGGCGAGACCCAGCTGACGCCGGAAGAAAAACTGCTGCGTGCGATTTTCGGTGAAAAAGCCTCCGACGTGAAAGACACCTCGCTGCGCGTGCCATCCGGCATGGTCGGTACGGTTATTGACGTTCAGGTCTTTACCCGTGAAGGCGTACAGCGTGATAAACGCGCCGAGTCCATCATCAATGATGAACTGAGCCGTTATCGCCAGGATCTGAATGACCAGCTGCGTATTGTGGAAAACGACACGTTTGATCGTATCCGCAAGCTGCTGATCGGCAAAACAGTCAACGGGGGTCCGAACCGTCTGCCCAAGGGCGCCGAGATTACTTCGGAATACCTGGACGGCGTGGAACGCTGGCACTGGTTCGATATCCGCCTGTCTGACGAAAGCGCGGCGGTTGCGCTGGAGCAGACCAAGGAATCGGTTGAGCAGAAACGTCACGAGTTTGATCTGGCCTTCGAAGAGAAGCGCAAGAAACTGACCCAGGGCGATGAGCTGCCACCCGGCGTGCTGAAGATGATCAAGGTCTATCTGGCCGTGAAACGTCGTCTGCAGCCAGGTGACAAAATGGCCGGTCGTCACGGTAACAAGGGTGTGGTCTCTCGTATTACGCCTGTTGAAGATATGCCTCACATGGCTGATGGTACCCCTGCCGACATCGTGCTGAACCCGCTGGGTGTGCCGTCACGGATGAACGTGGGTCAGGTGCTGGAAGTGCATTTGGGATGGGCTGCCAAGGGCGTAGGCTATCGTATTGCCGACCTCATGAAAGATGAGCGTTCGGTTCAGGTCGGACAGATTCGCGAGTACCTGAACAAGGTGTACAACACCACGGGTGCCAAGGCTCAAATCGACACACTGAGCGATGAAGAAGTCATCGAGATGGCGCGTAATCTGAAAAACGGTGTGCCGCTGGCAACGCCTGTCTTTGACGGCGCCACCGAGGAAGAGATTACCAGCATGCTGGAACTGGCTTATCCTGATGATGTGAAAGAACGTCTGCAACTGACCGACTCTCGCACCCAGGCTTACCTGTTCGATGGCCGTACGGGCGAGCGCTTTGAGCGTCCTGTTACGATCGGCTATATGCATTACCTGAAACTGCATCACCTGGTCGACGACAAGATGCATGCACGTTCTACTGGTCCGTATTCTCTTGTAACGCAGCAGCCGTTGGGTGGTAAAGCCCAGTTCGGTGGCCAGCGTTTCGGTGAGATGGAGGTGTGGGCACTTGAGGCCTATGGTGCTTCGTATACGCTGCAGGAAATGCTGACCGTTAAATCGGATGACATTGCCGGACGTACCAAAGTGTATGAGAACATTGTGAAGGGCGATCACGTCATCGACGCAGGTATGCCTGAGTCGTTCAACGTGCTGGTGAAAGAGATTCGTTCTCTGTCACTGGACATGGATTTGGAGCGTAAAGAATGAAGGGATTATTAGGTTTATTCAAACAGATTTCCCAGGATGAGCAGTTCGATGCCATCAAGATCGGGATTGCTTCACCTGAGAAAATCCGTTCATGGTCCTATGGCGAAGTCAAAAAGCCAGAAACCATCAACTATCGGACATTCAAGCCGGAACGTGATGGTCTGTTCTGCGCCAAAATCTTTGGCCCGATCAAGGATTACGAATGCCTTTGCGGTAAATACAAACGCCTGAAGCATCGCGGCGTGATCTGCGAAAAATGCGGCGTCGAAGTCACCGTGACCAAAGTGCGTCGTGAACGCATGGGTCACATTGAACTGGCCAGCCCCGTTGCGCATATCTGGTTCCTGAAAAGCCTGCCATCCCGTCTGGGCATGGTGCTGGACATGACCCTGCGCGACATCGAGCGTGTGCTGTATTTCGAAGCCTGGTGCGTGATTGAGCCCGGCATGACCCCGCTCAAGCGCGGGCAGATCATGTCCGACGACGATTTCCTGGCCAAGACCGAAGAGTACGGCGACGACTTCACGGCCCTGATGGGTGCGGAAGCCGTGCGTGAGCTGCTGCGCACGATCGACATCGATCGTGAAGCAGAGTCTTTGCGCGCCGAATTGAAGGCAACCAGTTCCGATGCCAAGATCAAAAAGATCTCCAAGCGTCTGAAAGTGATTGAAGGCTTCCAGAAATCCGGCATCAAGCCGGACTGGATGGTCATGGAAGTGCTGCCCGTGCTGCCACCGGACCTGCGTCCGCTGGTGCCGCTGGACGGCGGCCGCTTCGCGACCTCTGACCTGAATGATCTGTATCGCCGCGTGATCAACCGTAACAACCGTCTGAAACGCCTGATCGAACTGAAGGCACCGGACATCATTCTGCGCAACGAAAAACGCATGCTGCAGGAATCGGTTGACTCATTGCTGGATAACGGTCGTCGCGGCAAGGCCATGACCGGCGCCAACAAGCGCCAGCTCAAGTCTCTGGCCGATATGATCAAGGGTAAGAGCGGTCGCTTCCGTCAGAACCTGCTGGGTAAACGCGTGGACTACTCCGGTCGTTCCGTGATCGTGGTGGGTCCTCAGCTCAAACTGCATCAATGCGGTCTGCCCAAGCTGATGGCGCTGGAACTGTTCAAGCCGTTTATTTTCAACCGTCTTGAAATCATGGGTCTGGCCACGACGATCAAGGCTGCGAAAAAACTGGTTGAAGCCCACGAACCTGTGGTCTGGGATATTCTGGAAGAAGTCATTCGCGAACATCCTGTGATGCTCAACCGTGCACCAACCCTGCACCGTCTGGGTATTCAGGCGTTCGAGCCGGTTCTGATCGAAGGTAAAGCGATTCAGCTGCACCCACTGGTGTGTGCAGCCTTTAACGCCGACTTCGACGGTGACCAGATGGCGGTTCACGTACCCCTGTCGCTGGAAGCGCAGCTGGAGGCCCGCACGTTGATGCTGGCGTCCAATAACGTATTGTTCCCGGCCAGTGGCGAGCCCTCTATCGTGCCATCACAGGATATCGTGCTGGGTCTGTATTACACGACCCGTGAGCGTATCAATGGAAAAGGCGAAGGCTTGTTCTTTGCCGATCTGGCCGAGCTGATCCGTGCTTATGACAATCGTGAAGTCGAATTGCAGTCACGCGTGACTGTGCGTCTGAACGAATACGAAAAAGACGATCAGGGCGAGTGGCAGCCTGTGTTGCGCCGGTTTGAAACGACGGTGGGTCGTGCGATCCTGTCTGAAATTCTGCCCAAGGGACTGCCGTTCAGCGTGCTGAACCGCGCCCTGAAAAAGAAAGAAATTTCACGGCTGATCAACCAGTCTTTCCGCCGCTGCGGTCTGCGCGATACGGTGATTTTTGCCGACAAGCTGATGCAGTCCGGTTTCCGCCTGGCTACACGTGCTGGTATTTCAATTGCCATGGGCGATATGGTTATTCCCACTGTGAAGGACGAAATCCTGACGCAGGCCAGCAACGAAGTCAAAGAGATCGACAAGCAGTATTCGTCTGGTCTGGTGACGTCGCAGGAGCGGTATAACAACGTTGTGGACATCTGGGGCAAGGCCGGTGATAAAGTGGGCAAGGCCATGATGGAGCAACTGGCGACTGAGCCGGTTGTGACCCGTCTGGGCGAAAATGCCCGCCAGGAATCGTTCAACTCCATTTATATGATGGCCGACTCCGGTGCCCGGGGTTCCGCAGCACAGATTCGTCAGCTGGCCGGTATGCGTGGTCTGATGGCCAAGCCTGATGGCTCGATCATTGAAACGCCGATTACCGCCAACTTCCGCGAAGGCCTGAACGTTCTGCAGTACTTTATTTCAACGCACGGCGCCCGTAAAGGTCTGGCCGATACGGCGCTGAAAACGGCCAACTCCGGTTACCTGACGCGGCGTCTGGTGGACGTGACCCAGGATCTGGTCATCACCGAAACCGATTGCGGCACAACCAACGGCTATCTGATGAAAGCCCTGGTTGAGGGTGGTGAGGTTATCGAACCATTGCACGACCGTATTCTGGGTCGTGTTGCGGCTGCCGATATCGTCAATCCTGATACACAGGAAACCGCGATTGCCGCGGGCACACTGCTGGATGAGGATGCCGTTGAACTGATCGACCGCATTGGCGTGGATGAAGTTAAGATCCGCACGCCGCTGACCTGCGAAACCCGTCATGGTCTTTGCGCGCACTGCTATGGACGTGACCTGGGTCGCGGCAATATGGTCAGTACCGGTGAAGCGGTTGGTGTGATCGCTGCGCAGTCTATCGGTGAACCTGGTACACAGCTGACGATGCGTACCTTCCACATTGGTGGTGCGGCTTCGCGTGCAGCCATGGCTTCTTCGGTTGAAACCAAATCTGCCGGTACGGTCGGTTTTGCCGGTTCCATGCGCTACGTGACCAACGCCAAAGGTGAGCGTGTGGCTATTTCCCGTTCCGGCGAAATCGTCATTTTCGACGATAGCAACCGTGAACGTGAACGTCATAAAATTCCTTACGGTGCGACTGTACTGGTGGGCGACGGCGATAACGTGAAAGCCGGTACCCGTCTGGCATCATGGGATCCGCTGACTCGTCCGATTGTGTCCGAATACTCGGGCGCCGTTCGCTTCGAGAATATCGAGGAAGGTCAGACCGTGGCCAAGCAGGTTGATGAAGTAACCGGTCTGTCTACGCTGGTGGTGATTACACCGAAGACACGTGGCGGTAAAACGCTGATGCGCCCTCAGATCAAGCTGACCAACGAGGCCGGCGAAGAGGTGAAAATTGCCGGTACCGACCACTCCGTGAATATTTCATTCCCGGTTGGCGCACTGATTACCGTGCGTGATGGTCAACAGGTCAATATCGGTGAAATTCTGGCCCGGATTCCGCAGGAGTCGCAGAAGACCCGCGATATTACCGGGGGTCTGCCGCGTGTGGCCGAACTGTTCGAAGCCCGTTCTCCGAAAGACGCCGGCATGCTGGCAGACGTCACAGGGACGGTGTCGTTTGGTAAGGACACGAAGGGTAAACAGCGTCTGGTCATTACCGAAACCGACGGTACCGTGCATGAGTTCCTGATTCCGAAAGAGAAACAGGTGCTGGTACACGACGGTCAGGTGGTCAACCAGGGCGAGATGATTGTGGACGGCCCGGCTGATCCGCATGATATTCTGCGTCTCAAGGGGATCGAGAAGCTGGCGACCTACATTGTTGACGAAGTTCAGGACGTGTACCGTCTGCAGGGCGTGAAGATCAATGACAAGCACATTGAAGTGATCGTTCGTCAGATGCTGCGTCGTGTGAACATCGTGGATGCAGGTGATGCGGCGTTCATTACGGGCGAACAGGTTGAGCGTGCCGAACTGCTCAATGAGAATGATCGCGTGGTGGCCGAGGGCAAAATCCCGGCAACCTACGAGAACATTCTGCTGGGTATTACCAAGGCATCTCTGTCTACCGATTCGTTCATCTCTGCGGCTTCCTTCCAGGAAACCACTCGGGTGCTGACCGAAGCGGCCATCATGGGTAAACGTGATGAACTGCGTGGTCTGAAAGAAAACGTGATCGTGGGCCGTCTGATCCCTGCCGGTACCGGTTTGTCTTTCCATCAGGCCCGCAAGGCCAAAGAGGAAAACGAACGTGCCGAACGCGCTGCCGTACGTGCCCAGGAGAATCCTTTCGAGGAATCTGCGCCGGTCACGCTGGACAATGTGTTTGCACCGTTGGGTACCAACAACGACGAAGAACCGCCTGCAGCCGAATAAGCGAAGGTATTTCAGATGTCATCCCGGCCTCGGCCGGGCTCAAAGCGCCCTGTATCGTGAATGCAGGGCGCTTTTTCTATGCAGACAATTCACGCAGATATGAGAAAATTTACCTTGGTTTAAGAAAGGACGCGCTACATTTGAATGGTGCGCTGGCTTTGCAAGACGCCACCAGCGCATTTCGATACAATTGATCTCCTCCCACACCCAAACTGCACAAGCGAAGAAACCCATGGAAAAAGTGTCACTCGATAAGAATAAAATTAAAATTGTATTGCTCGAAGGCGTTCATCAGAATGCGCTGGACGTATTGCACGCATCGGGCTACACCAATATTGACTATCACAAGAAAGCGCTGGAAGGCAATCAGCTCATTGAGGCGGTTGCAGATGCGCATTTCGTGGGGATTCGCTCGCGCACCCAATTGACCGCGGATGTGTTGCAATCGGCCAAGAAACTGGTTGGCGTCGGCTGTTTCTGTATCGGCACCAATCAGGTGGACCTGCAGGCGGCCAAGCGCCTGGGTATCCCTGTCTTTAACGCACCGTTTTCCAATACCCGCTCTGTTGCCGAGCTGGTGCTCGCGGAACTGATTCTGCTGATGCGCCGCATTCCGGCGGCCAACGCGGAAGTGCACCGGGGCGAATGGGTGAAATCGGCCGTGGGCAGCCACGAAGTGCGCGGCAAGAAGCTGGGTATTATCGGTTACGGTCATATCGGCACTCAATTGTCCGTGCTGGCCGAAGCGCTGGGTATGGAAATTTATTTCTACGACGTGGAAAGCAAGCTGCCACTGGGCAATGCACGTGCCATCAATTCGCTCTCTGAGCTGCTGAATATTTCAGATGTGGTTTCACTGCACGTGCCGGAAAACGACAGCACCAAAAATCTGATGAGCGCAGAACGCATTGCTCAAATGAAAGTGGGTGCGCATCTGATCAACGCATCGCGCGGCACGGTGGTGGACATCGAGGCATTGGCGCAGGCTCTGGAAGAAAAACGCCTGGCCGGCGCCGCCATTGATGTTTTCCCGTCCGAGCCGAAATCCAACAACGAAGAATTCGTGTCACCGTTGCGCAAATTCGATAACGTGATCCTGACCCCGCATATCGGCGGCTCGACCTCCGAAGCGCAGGAAAACATCGGGATCGAAGTAGCCAGCAAGCTGGTGAAATATTCCGACAATGGCTCTACGCTGTCTGCGGTCAATTTCCCTGAAGTGTCCTTGCCGGAAAACAGGGCAGCCCGCCGCTTCCTGCATATCCATGAGAACCGTCCAGGCGTACTGACGGCCATCAACCAGGTGTTCCAGAAGGAAGGCGTCAACATTGTGGGGCAGTATCTGCAGACCGATCCCCAGAATGGCTACGTGGTCATTGACGTAGAAACGCCGGAAGTGGATAACGCACTGGATCAGCTCAAGGCCATTCCGGGCACGATCAAGGCCCGCGTCCTGTATTGATCGCCAGCGCCTGATGGGCGCTGATCGGGTGGATATTGGTTATTGATGAACCACTCTCAGCGACCCGGCCGACCAAAGCCCGCCACATTGCAAATGTGAGCGGGCCTTGTTTTAGGCGGATTAAGCGCTGTCTCTGGCCGGCTAACGCTGAACTTGTGCGGTGGGCTGACGGGGGCTGCGTTACGGCCGACACCGCATGAGAAGGTCACCTGTAGCAGTTTTGAATTGCGCCGGTCTGCATTAAGTTGCTCAGAGTAAAGTTAGTCTGAATGAGTTCGAACCGTGTCAGTTTTTCTGGCCCAGCCGGATAAGCTTGCCATTACTGTCATCGGTCAGCACATACACATAGCCGTCTGGCCCGACCTTCACATCACGAATGCGTTCTCCTTCGAAAATGACCTGCTCATCCTTCAGGGTGTTGCCGTCGACCTTCAGGTTGAGCAGTCGTTTCTGCGACAGGGCGCCAATAAACACTGAATGCTTCCACGAAGCAAAGCGATCGCTATCGTAGAACGCCATACCGCTGATGGCGGGCGACACTTTCCACGCATAAATGGGCTGAGTCAGGCCGGGGCCGTCGGTGCCCTTGGCTTCGGGAATCGGCAGGCCGGAGTAGTTGATACCGTAAGTGGCCAGGGGCCAGCCGTAATTTTTGCCGGGCTCCGGGATATTGACTTCATCGCCGCCGCGCGGACCGTGTTCGTTGGTCCATAATGCACCGCTCCAGGGGTTGAGCGCCGCGCCCTGTTGATTGCGATGCCCATATGACCAGATTTCAGGGCGCACGCCCTGTTTACCGACAAAGGGATTGTCCTGGGGAATGCGGCCGTCGGGGAACAGTCGGACGATCTTGCCCTGCAGTTTGTCCAGGTCTTGCGAGGTCGGCCGCTGGTTGTTTTCACCCAGGGCGATAAACATATAGCCCTTGCGATCAAAAATGATACGCGAGCCGAAATGATTGCCGGTCGACAGTTTGGGCTCCTGGCGGAAGACAACTTTAAAGTCGGCGAGTGTGGTGTTGTCTGCCGAGAGCGTGCCGAAGCCCACGGCGGTACCCGCTTTGCCGTCCTTGCCTTCTTCAGCGTAACTCAGGTAGATATGGCGGCTTGTGGCAAAGTCGGGTGCCAGCACCACGTCCAGCAAGCCGCCCTGGCCCTGAGCCCAGACCTGCGGCGTGCCATTGATTGGCGCGGGTTTGTCATTACCGGGTTTCCAGAAATTGAGCGCGCCGCTGCGTTCAGTAATGAGCATGCCGCCATTGTCCGGCAGAAAGGCCATGGACCACGGGTGGTCCAGTCCTTCCAGAAGGGTTTCAGTTGCAATATTTTTTGCCACCGGCGTTTTTTCACCGGGCGACATGACCGTATCGGCGCGCGCTGCGGGAGCGTGCACCAGGCTGGCGATACTTATCGTTGCCAGCATCGCTGCCAGGCAAGCCTGAGACAGCGGACGCACGGGTGAGAGCATTTTGACCGAGGCAGAGAAAGAGAGTGGTAACTGTGCTATTGGGCGAATGGCTGGTTTCATGCAAATCTCCTTGGTTCAATGACAAAGACGCACCCGATGACAACAAACAGGCACTGATATGATGCCCGAAGGCAGGCCGCAATCACGCAGCATGCCACGAAGATGACATTAAGCTGAACGATCGGGCCGATGAGAAGAATATAAACGAATATACGCGTAACCGCTCAGCCATGCGCATGACAAGTGAAATTGACTGTCGGCTGCAGGTGATTGGCTTACACTGGGAAAGGACGATGGCACGGAAATTGCTGCAGGATTTGATGATTTGAACAGGGCGACTCAGGCAGACATTATGGAACATTACGCATTTAATACCATCGCCAGGCTGGCCGGCTACCTGGATACGCAGAGTGTAACGGCCGAATTGCTCACGACGTTTTTTCTCAAGCGTATCGATCAATTGAACCCCACGCTCAATGCGTTTGTGACGGTGTTTCGCGAGCAGGCCATTCGGGATGCGCAGGCGTCAGATGTCCGGCGCAGGGCGGGCCAGACGCTGGGTCCGCTTGACGGCATTCCGATTGCGATCAAGGATATGATCGACGTGGCCGGGGCCGTGACGACACAGGGTTCAGCTTTGCAAGCGGGGCAGGCCTGTAAGGAGACAGCAGCACTGGTGCGGCGTCTGCAGGCGCATGGCGCCATTGTGATCGGCAAAACGCATACGGTCGAATTTGCCTTTGGCGGCTGGGGCACCAATACGCATAAGGGCACGCCGCGCAATCCATGGGACAGTCATCGCGCCCGTGCGCCGGGTGGTTCGTCCAGCGGTTCCGCCGTTGCCGTGGCGGCGGGCCTTGCCCCGTGTGCCATTGGTACCGATACCGGGGGCTCCGTGCGTATTCCGGCTGCTTTCTGCAGTCTGACCGGTTTGAAGATGACGGCTGGGCGGATTGACACCAGTGGGGTCATGCCGCTGGCCCCGGTTTTGGATAGTGTCGGGCCGATTACCCACACCGCTGATGACGCAGCGATCGTGTACCAGGCGCTGACCAGCGACCCGGACAGCGGATCGGATGCGTCCTGTTATGGTTTATCCGATGAGAGTGATGGCCTGGACGGCATGATATTGTGCGCGGTACCTGATGAACAGTACGAGATTGACGTGCAGCGCTCGGTCCGGCTGGGGCTGCGCGACATGCTGCGAATGGCCGAGATGGCGGGGGCGCGTATTGTGCGGGAGCCGCTTCCCCTGTCCGTTGCCAGTGTCGTAGAGCAAACTAACCTGTTGATGGCGGCTTGCGGCTGGCATCTGCATGGCAACGAGGCTCTGGATGCAGCGTTGCCCATGGATCCGTTCATACGCCGACGGATTCTGGCCGGGCGGCATGTGAGTGAGAGCCAGTTCCAGGATTTGCTTGGAACTCAACGGGAAGCCGCACTCGTATGGCAGCGATGGATGGTCGACAAGGACGCGTTTATGCTGCCTTCGGTACCAGCGGTTGCGCCGCTATTGAGCGAGATTGATGAAACCGCGAGTCCGGGATTCTTTACGCGCCTGGCCAACTGGACCGGCACGTGCGCGCTGGCACTGCCCGCCGGGTTCGATCCAGGCAATATGCCCGTCAGCGTACAACTGGTGGGCAAGCCCGGTGACGAACGCCGATTGTTGCGGATTGGCGCGGCAATTCAGTCTTTGACGGCCTGGCACGCCTATTCGCCGACACTGCCTTCATAGGACTGCCCTGAGGTTCGCACTAGCGGTAACTTTTCAGGTGGATACTGGTTTCAGAGTTGCTGATGTTGCGGATGAGCCGGATGCGTTCCAGCGCCTGCCCAAGATCGGCCAGCGACGCCGCTTCCAGCTCGGCCAGCAGGTCCCAGCGCCCATTGGTGTCGTGCAGGGCCACAATGCAGGGTTCGCCGAGCAGGCTGGCGATCACCTGACGACTCATATTGCCTTCGATAGCGATACTCATCCACGCGCGGATCGTCTGGATCTGCGTGTCCGGGCGCAATTGCACCGTATAGCCGACAATCACACCACTGTCTTCGAGCCGCAGCATGCGGTTGCGTACCGTGCCGCGTGACAGTCCGAGTTTTTTGGCCAGATCGGCCACTGCGTAGCGTGCGTTCTGTCGTAGCAGGGAAATAAGGGATTGGTCTGTTGAGTCCATTTTCATCATTTCGATAATTTTTATTGCCATTATGGCAAATTAACGCCTAAAAGTGTACAGAATTGCCGATATGCTTTGCCAGCAGAATACGGCAAACTAAAAGTACAAAATTTTGAGCAACATATGTGCAGCGCCAGTACGGCAGGCGCGTCTTTTTTCGGGCAACCGGCCACATTGCCGAAACGATGGCTTTAACGGTCATTTCGTAATTCGGGTGGCTGGTCGGGGGCTGAAAGGAGAGGCCCCAGGGTGCAAGCGCGCAGGGAAATGCGCCGATAAGGACTGAAGAAACCGCCAATGGCGCCTGCACATCCAGATGGAGATAAGCATGAGCAATCTGAACCAATCAAATCTGAGCACCGGGCTGATTCGTCCCCAGGATGTCGCCCGCATTGTGCAGCAACAGGGCATGAAGCAGACCATCGAAGGCGTGATGAACTATATTTTCGCCGACTATCTGCGCTGGGACGAATTTGATAAGTCGGCACGTGTCGCCAAGTATGTCCAGGACGGGGTGATGGAACTGATGCCCATAGCCGACAAGCAGAACTATTCATTCAAATATGTCAACTGTCATCCTCACAACCCCAAGGACGGGTTGTCAACAGTGCTGGCCTTCGGTGCGCTGGTGGACAACAGCACCGGCAAACCCGATGTGCTGTGTGAACTGACGCTGACGACAGCATTGCGTACGGCCGCCATGTCGGCCCTGGCCGCCAAGTATCTGGCCCGCAGCAACAGCCGTCGCATGGCCCTGATCGGCAATGGCTGCCAGAGCGAGTTCCAGGCGCTGGCCTTTCATTACGTGCTGGGCATCCAGGAACTGGCCGTTTACGATCTGGATCGTAGCGCGTCCCAGAAACTGGCTGACAACTTGCGTCACACCGGTATGAAAGTCGAGATCGCCGACAGCGTGGCTCAGGCAGTGCAGGGGGCAGACATCGTGACGACCGTGACTGCGGAATATTCACGTGCCCATATCCTCACGCCGGACATGATCAAACCGGGCATGCATATCAATGCGGTCGGGGGCGATTGCCCGGGCAAAACGGAACTGGATCCGGCCATTCTGGATATGGCAACAGTCTTTGTCGAGTTTGAACCGCAGACCCGTGTGGAAGGCGAACTGCAGAATGTCGCTGCAGATTTCCCCGTCAGCCATTTGTGGCAGGTATTCCAGGGGCAGGCCAAGGGTCGCGAAACCGACGAGCAGATCACGCTGTTCGATTCCGTGGGCTTTGCCCTGGAAGACTTTTCGGCCCTGGTCTACATGCGCGATGTCGCCCGTAAGCTTGATCTGATGCAGCCGATCTCCCTGGTTCCCGAGCTGGCCGATCCCAAGGACTTGTTCTCCTATCTGGGCATCGGACAGATTGCGCGGGCAGACGAACCGGTTGCGGCATTGCCTTGATGAGCCGGTTGACTGATCTGTTGCATTGATCGGGTCCGCTGACTTAAACGGAACCGGCGGTGAATGGACGATGATTCCGTCGCAGGTGAACCGCAGATAACAGGTCAATGCGTCACGGGATTGCACTTAATCTTTTGACAAATGTCCTGTGGACGGCATGAATGCGTAAAATAGAGTCTTATTAAACTCCAGTTGCGTATTCATGCCGTTTTTCGTTTCCGATTCCGGTTCGCCGGCACCAATGCAGCTTTGGTTTGCCGGTCCTGCCTTGCAGGCGGAATATGATCCGCAGGCGCTCACTGCGGGGGATCGTGCGCGCGAAACTGCCCGGCTGGCCGGGCGTAACGCGCATGAGTGGCGAGTGAGCCGCGCCCTGCAGCGTCGATTATTAATCCCATATCGTTCCTCCAATCTGTCTCATAGCGATGGGCATGCCCTGTGGGCGGCTTCAAGTATTCATGCACAGATCGGCGTGGATCTGGAAAGAATGAAGTCGGTCGACGAACTGGCGCTGGCGGAACTGGTGTCGGATGAGCAGGAACTGGCCTTATTGCGCTGTCTGCAAGGGCAGTGCCGAACGCGCCTCTTTTACCGATTGTGGACGCTCAAGGAAGCCCTGGTCAAGGCGGCGGGCGGCGATTTTCCGGCCGATATGTTCAAGGTTGGCATCAGACGCGGCTCGGTGTGCGCGACAGTGAGCGCAGGGATCGCGTCCCGCCTTGCGGGCCTGCCTGACAACATGGATCAGGTTTTGCCTGGTCGGCAGGCAGACAGGCAAAACGTAACGCCGATGCCCGTTCGCGGATGGCAACTGGTCGGGCTCGGAAACGGGCCGTGGTGCGGTCTGTCGGCCATGATTGATGACGACTGGATGATGGCGGTGGTATGGCCAGGGCAGGGCCTGGCCGGCAAGCAGGGCGCAGCGCCGCTCGTGGGCGCGGCACAGCACGATTCTGCGTCGGCGGGCATCGTCGCCAGGCAGGCCGTGCCGGGACATACGCGTCCGTTGACGCTCGCGCAAGCGGTCTGTTTTTACCCGGAATCGCCCGTCACCCTTTGAGGCCGTCTGCGATTTCATCGCCAGCAAAATCAATAGCGTAAAATGCCTTAGCGCGCTGTTTCTCAGAACCGCCGCCAGGTCTGCCCGACGGACAGGCAAGCGCTGCCCGATGACGCTCCTCGTTAATCGGGCTTGCGAAAAACAAGCGAGGTGTTGATGCCGCCAAACGCAAAATTATTATTCATGACATAGTCGGTGTCGATGGTGCGCCAGTCATGCTGCAGATAATCCAGTTCGGCGCAACGCGAATCCACCCGTTCCAGATTCAGCGTTGGCGCAAATGAGCGATCGTGCATCATGGCAATGGAAAACCAGGACTCCAGGGCCCCGCAGGCGCCCAGCGTATGTCCCAGGAAGCTTTTCTGTGAACTGATGGCGATGCGATTGCCGAACAGGGCTGCCGTTGCGTGGGATTCGGCAATATCCCCCTGTTCGGTCGCCGTGCCGTGGCCGTTGACATAGCCGATCTGGTCGGCGTGAATGCCTGCATCTTCAATGGCCAGAGCCATGGCTCGCTGCATGGTGTCGGATTGCGGGCGTGTAATATGGGCGCCGTCCGAATTGCTGCCAAAGCCCACGATTTCTGCATAAAGTCGTGCGCCGCGCGCCAGGGCATGATCGCGCTCTTCCAGTACGAACATGCCGGCACCCTCGCCAATGACCAGCCCGTCGCGGTCCTGATCGTAGGGGCGTGGCGAGGTGTGGGGGGCCTGGTTACGCTGACTGGTGGCATACAGGGAATCAAACACATAGGCTTCGCTGGGGCATAGCTCTTCGCCCCCGCCGGCCAGCATCATGGGGATCAGGCCGTATTTGATTGCCTCGTATGCGTAGCCGATGCCCTGGCTGCCCGAGGTGCAGGCGCTGGAGGTGGGAATAATGCGTCCCTTCAGGCCAAAGAAAATGCCGACGTTGGCTGCGGTGGTATGGGGCATCATGCGCACATACGTATTGGCGCTGACGCCCTGTGATTCGCCATGCATGATCAGGCTGGCCAGTGCTCTGACATCCTCGGTGCTACCGGTAGATGAACCGCAGGCCACGCCCATGGCGCCGGACTGGATACGCGGGTCGCCAAGCAGCCCTGCGTCGGTGAGCGCGCGTTCGGCCGCATCGACGCACAGTTGCGAGACCCTGCCCAGACTGCGCAACTGCTTGCGCTGCCAGTGTGCCGGATGGCGATAGTCAATAATGGGGGCGGCCAGCCGGGTATTCAGTTCAGTGTGGCGATCCCATTCCGGCATGGTGCGTACGGCACTGCGCCCGCGGGAAAAGGCCTGGCGGATTTGCGGCCAGGTATTGCCCAATGCGGTCACCCCGCCCATCCCGGTCACAACGACGCGTTTCATTAGCACAACCCTCCATTGACGGCCAGGACCTGGCGGGTAATGTAGCCGGCTTTTTCCGACATCAGAAAGGCAACGGCGGCCGCCACCTCTTCAGCCTGGCCCGCGCGCTGGGCGGGAATCATTTTGAGAATCTCGTCGACGGGTACCTGTTCGTTCAGCATATCGGTGTCGATCAGGCCGGGCGCCACGCAGTTGACGGTGATGCGACGCTTTGCCAGTTCCACGGCCAGGGCCTTGGCCGCGCCGATCACGCCCGCCTTGGAGGCGCTGTAATTGACCTGGCCGCGATTGCCGATCAGCCCCGAAACGGAAGCCATGCACACAATGCGGCCTGGTTTGCGCCGGCGAATCATGGGCATGATCAGCGGATGCAGGACATTGTAGAATCCGCCCAGATTGGTATCCAGCACCAGATCCCAGTCTTCGTCGGTAAAAGCCGGAAAGGCGTTGTCACGGGTCAGGCCGGCATTGAGCACCACGCCGTAAAAGGCGTCGTTTTTGTCCAGGTATTCCTGTAATGCCTGCCGGCAGGCCTGGCGATCGGAAACGTCGAACTGAAGCAGGTCGGCGTGGCGACCCAGGGCCTGGATCTGGTCGGCCACCTGCAGCGCATCATCGCGCCGGCTGTGGCAATGGAGTGTGATGTCGTAACCGGCCTGCGCCAGTTCCAGGGCGATGGCTTTGCCGATGCCCCGACTGGAGCCGGTCACAAGAACACGAGGGGCTGTCATGTCGTCTGCTCCTGCAGGTAGTGGTCGAGATCGGGTGGACTGAACACGCTGAGCCGGGCATTGACCAGGGGCTCGCCCTGCCCCTCGTCTTGCGAATCATCACAAGTGTCGTTGAGCAGGCTGAGTACGCAGTCGAAAACGCCGAAGCCGCTGGCCTGGTCGCGTGTTGAGGCCGTAACGTCGACGCGCAGCAGGCTGCCCTGGGCAACACTGGGTCGTAGAATATCAACGTGGCGACTGCCCAGCAGAAAGCCGAGCTTGACGGGTTCGCCGGCATCATGCGCATGACATCCGGCCAGCGCCGCGATGGCCTGCGCCATGATTTCCACAGAAACCCACATGGGCAATTGCCCGTTTTCATCCAGAAACAGGTGATCCGGCCCGATGCGGGTCACGGCCTGCAGGCGATCGTCGGAATAGCTGCAAATTTCGTCCAGCAGAATCATATCGCCGGCATGGGGCAGGAGCGGGGAAAGATGTCGAATGGGGGTGTCCATCATTCGCGTTCTCCCAGTATCAGGACGGCATTGTTGCCGCCGAAAGCAAAGGACAGGCTCATGCCCAGGCGGCGCTGCATCTGCCATTTTGACGTCTTGTCTGTGATCTGGATCGGCGGCACGGCCGGATCTGCCTGGCCGTCCCAGAGCTGCGCGGGTAATGCGCCCGTCGGATTAAAACCGCGGTCAATGACGCCCCACAGCAGCGCCGCTTCCAGCGCTCCCGCAGCACCCAGGGTATGGCCGGTGAGCGGTTTGGTACTGGTGCAGGGCACCCCTTGGGGAAAGCAGGTGGCCAGCGCCAGGCTTTCCATGCTGTCGTTCAGCTCGGTTGCGGTGCCATGCAAATTGATCCAGCCAATGTCTGCAGGCTGCACGCCGGCGCGGCTCAGTGCTTCGCCAATCGCCAGAATGGCGCCATTTGCCTTGGGATCCGGTGAAGACATATGCCAGGCATCGGCGCTGTTGCCATAGCCGAGCAGGGGCAGGCCATCCTGCTCATTGCGTGTCATGACAAACAGCGCGGCGGCTTCGCCGATATTGATCCCATCCCGATTGACTGAAAATGGATTGGCTAGACCCGCGGACAGTGCCTGCAGGGAGTCGAAGCCGTTGATGGTCAGGCGGGCCAGCGAATCGACGCCGCCGCAAATAACCGCATCGCAAATGTCGTTGCTCAGCAGCCGGTGCGCGCTAATAATGGCCCGTGCCCCGGAGGTGCAGGCCGTTGAAATGCTATACACCGGGCCGCTCAGGCCATAATGATGCGCCAGAAAATCGGCGGGTGCCGACAGCAATTGGTATTCATGCCGGTAGAGATCGCGATTCCATGTTCCCTCGCGGGCGAAGGCGTCAAAGGCCGGGTAGTTGTCGTCAACGCCGGTGGTTGTCGTGCCGATGATTACGCCGATCCGCTGCCCGCCATAGGTCGAGCGTGCGTGCAGGATACGTTCATCCAGCTGACTGGCGGCATGCCACATCAGCCGGTTGTTATGTGTATCGAATTGGGCAGGCGTGTCGGCCGGCAAGGCCGGGGGCGGGGCAGCAGGGCGGCCGGTGTACAGTGTTTTGCCTTTGACCCATTGAGATTCCGGCGCCAGGGGTGAGGCCGATGATGAATACAGCGCCTGCATGGTGTCGGCAAAGGTCAGCCCCAAGGAACTGACAGTGGCAGGCTGGCTCAGGTAACTTCTCATGTGCGTGTCGATATTGGAGTCAGTTGCCATTGGCTGTGGTCCGGCAGCACGATGTGCGTGGATGGCTGATGGCTCGTACCGGAGTTCGCAGTGGTCATCGCCGGCAACCGGATCGACCAGAGCAGGCGTCCCTGGCGGCTGAATGTGTACGTAGCGAAGCCGCCTTCGGTGGATGTCGTCACAACCGTATCCGGATAGGCGGCAGGCCATTGTGCACGCGGCATCTGCGCGGCAATAATCGCTTCAAACAGCTGGCGGGCGCGGGGATTGGGCGGTAAAAAACCGTCGGTGCTCCAGCTTCCGTCATGCAGCGACAAACGGGCCAGCGGCGCGCCCAGCGGATTGGTCTGGATCCAGCGGGTTGCGTTTTGCGCTTCGGGCTGGATGACAAGCAGGCTGTCTTCGGTCTGGCCCGAGGCCGTTACCAGACTCAGTTTCCAGGATTGAACCTGGGCAGGTCCGCTATATTGGCGCGGCAGCGTCGACGTTGCCGCACACCCGGCGAGCAGCAGCGCCAACAGCAGACACAGCCAGGCACGTACAGGCCTGCCATCAAGTATCCAGTTGTGCTTCACCACATATCTCCGCCAACGCGTTCAGGCGCCTTTCCGATTTTTCAACAAAGGGATTGCTGATATCCCAAGCATATCCTGCCAGAACAGAGGCAATCATGCGCCGAATGTCCTGGTTCATTTGTGTGGAGTATATAACATCCTGGAAGCGACAGTCATACCAGCCACTCACATATGTTTTGAAGGTTTCGATGCCTACGCGCAATGCCTGGACAAAATCCTTCTCCCAGTCGGGCGTTTGTCCGTGCAGGGTTTTGTCCACGAGTGCCGTCGCCAGTTTTGCCGAGTGCATGGCAATGGTGACGCCGGAAGAAAAAACCGGATCCAGAAACTCGGCAGCATTGCCCAGCAGCGCATAGCGCGAGCCGTGCAGCGATGTCACGTTGGCCGAATAGCCTCGCAGGGGATTGACGGGCGTATCCCATATGGCGTTTTCCAGCAACCGCTTCAGTAGTGGAATTTCGCGGGTTATGTCTTGCAGAAATACCAGCGGGTCGCGTCCGTTCATGGCCAGGTGGCTTGGTTCGCCGACGACGCCGATAGAGCACCTGCCCTGGCTGAATGGAATCAGCCACATCCAGATGGCGCGATCGCGCGGATGCGTTGCGATGACAATTTTTTCGCGGTCGAAATCCGGGTCGCTGATGTTGTCCTGTATATGGGTGAACCAGGCCTCTCGCAACGGGAATGCCGATGGACGCTCCAGATTCAGCAGGCGTGGCAGGACGCGTCCATAGCCACTGGCATCCAGAACGAAGCGCGCCTGCAGGGTGTAGGACTGATTCTGGTCGGTGCTGACTGACAAGGTGGCATGTTCGTCCGTGAAGTCCAGATTGTTTACCGTGTGGCCGAAATGAACCTCGGCACCCATTTTTTCCGCTTCCTGGATCAGAATCTGGTCAAAGCGCGCGCGCTGCACCTGGAAGGTCGTGCCGGGGCCGGCTGTAAATTTGTCCCGGAAATCAATGGTCGTGTTCCGGTCTCCCCAGGTAAAGGCGGCGCCGTTTTTGACCTGGAATCCGGCCTCATTGACTGCCTGCAGCAGGCCGGCTTCTTCCAGAATTTCCATGCAGTAGGGCAGCAGACTTTCCCCGATAGAGAAGCGGGGGAAATGCTGGCGTTCAAGCACGCACACCTGCCAGCCGCGCTGGCGCAAAAGAGCGGCGGCCACCGAACCCGACGGTCCGGCGCCGATGATGGCGACATCTGTACATTTAGGTAAGCTGACTGTATTCATAGTATGCCTTTATGACTGTATAGAGGAGTTCCCATTTGTCAGAAAAATTCGCATATACCAGAAAGTATATATGACGTTGCACAGGACCCCCAGTACGACACTCAGTCCGAAAGTCGAGACCGCCGGGGTCGAGCTGAAGTAGAGCAGGCCGAAGGTGATCATGGTGGTCATCGAGGTCATGACGATACCGGCCATTTTTTCATCCGGCGGCAGGGTGGGGGTGTAGGCGTAGACGGCGTAGTCGATCCCGATGGCTGTCACCAGCAGCAGGCCGAAGATGCAAAACAGGTTCAGAGGTATGCCGATGAGGCCGGACAGGCTCATGACGGTGACCGAGGCAGACAGCGGCACCAGCAAAATGCGCAAGGCTGCCCTGGCGGTAAAGACACGATACAGAATGAGAAAGCCGACAAGATACGAGAGTAGTTTCAGAATGATGGCTTCCAGGCGCGTCTGGGCAAAAAGCGCATTGATATGGTTGCGCTGATCTACGAGTGTGACGCCGGGCAGCGTGCCGACGGCAGACGACAGCAGGGCCGGATCATCCAGCCCGTTCAGGGTGACCATGCTGCTGGGGCGGCCCTGTTCGTCCTGTCCCAGCCAGAGGGGGCGCCAGGGTTCGGCCAATGGGCCGCGCAGCGCCTGGTCGATGGTGAGCACCGGTTGCTGCGCACGACGCGCCAGTTCTGCCTGCACCGCGTTGTCCGGCACACCCAGCGCCCGGAGTGGCGCCCAGTCTGCCGGGCGGGTCGATAGCGTGGCGAGCGTTGTTTTCAGCGCGGCCTGTTCCCCTGGCGGATTGACCCATTGGCTCAGAGCGTTGTAACTGCGTAAATGCCCTTGTGTGACCAGGGTGTCCAACCGCGTCGCCAACTGCTGTTCGGTTCGCAGCAGGCCGTCTTCGTCGTTCGCCTGAACAATAAAGTATTGACTGGTTGGTTCAATGCCGGTCAGCTGTCCCACTTGTATGGCTTGCTGCAGCAAGGGTTCGGGTGTGCTCACCCAGTTGCGGATATCATCATGCCAATTGCTCAGGTACAAACCGCCCCCCAGTACGACGACCGCCAGCAGCGCCAAGAGCGGTCGAGCCAGAATACGTTCGCCGGTGTGGCGTATGGCTGCCAGCAGACGGGCCAGAAAGGGTACCAGGCCCGGCATCGGCCGGGGCTGCCAGCGCCTGAACAGTGCGGGAAGCAGCAGGCGCGTAAACAGGAACGTGCTGATCAGCGATGCCGCAGAGAAGACGGCGGTTTGCTGCAGGATGGGCAGTGGCGTGAGCAGCAGAAACAGATAGCCGGTGACCGTGACCGACAGGCTGATGATAAAGGGGCGCGACACGCGCCTGACCGCCTCCCGGGCCTCCCAGCGTGCGTCCAGCGTGGCGTGGCTGAGCCAGTGCAGGGGAAAATCGACGACCAGCCCGACCAGGCTGGTACCGATAATGAGAGTAAGGATATGGATCGAGCCCAGCAGCGCGATGCAGGCGGCAAATCCGGTCAGCAGGCCGGCCGTCACGGGCAGCGCCAGCAGCAGAATGCGTGGCGAACGAAACATGAGCAATAAAAACAGGATCGTCAGGCCGCTACCGGTCAGGCTCATCCAGGTGCTTTCGCGACCGCCTTCGGCTTTGCCGTGGGCACTGTAGATGGCGCCGCCCGCCATCAGTACGCGCACCTGCTCGCTGTCGGCCTGTTGCCGGGTATGTTCAATGAGTCCGAGCAACTTTTCGTCGCGCCCGGGCCTATCTGTGGCATCCAGCTGGGCGCGCATCACATACCAGATCCGGTTATCGGCCTCGATTTGCATGGTATTGCTGGTGATGTCATAGTGCACGGCCGAGGCCGACTGCAGTTTGTCCGAGACGCGCGACGCAAAGCCAAGCCAGTCCTGGTCGGCGGGGACCAGCGTCTGCTCGCCCAGCGGCGACATGATGCGCTGGGCGCGCTGGCCGAACCATGCCTGCGGATCATGAGCCAGTTGTTCACGTGCCCGGGCGGGTAAGCCCGCCTGGTCCATATATTTGAGTTCGTTGCGCAAGGCGGTCAGATCGCCCGAGACCTGCAGGTCCACCCGCTCGAACAGGCCGCTGGCTGTCCATTGCTGCGCCTGTCTTTGTGCTGCAGCCAGGGCCGTGGCCGGATCGGCGGCGCTGGTCAGCATAATGATCTGGCGGTTCAGTGTCTGGCGGATAGCCTGCTGGGCCTGTGCCTGGATTTCGCTTTGTTTTTGTTCGGGCGGCAGCAGGGCGAGCAGGTCGGTATGGATGGGCTGGCGCCAGGCCAGTTGCCACCCGGCAAACACAAGCAGCCCGATCAGCCCCAGGGCATACAGGCCCGCCCAGCAGCGTTCAGTGTTCAAGCGCATGCCGGGCGTCTGCTGGCAAGGGCTGATCAAGACGCAGGTTCGAAAACAGGATTTCGGTCCTGTCGCCCTGCGTTTCGCTGAGCGTGACCTGGTTAACGGTCTGCCCACCCCTGATGACGATGCGCTGGAAAATCTGTTTAAGTATGGAAGAGGTGGGGCCCAGCGTCAGGGTCCAGTCTCCGGCATCACCTTGCAATGAGAGGTCGAATTGCCCCGATAGGGCACGGGTGTTGCCAGCAAGCAGATCCATGAAAAGGCGGATCTGTGATTGACTGCCGGCCCCTTGCTGTTGCAATGGCTGCCAGTTCCCGGCGCTGTCTTTCTGCGTCATGCCGTCTGGGGTAATCCGGATCAGGCTGGCGATCGGGCTGCGAGTTTCCCATAGCAACCCTTTTTGCGCCTGCATGACGAATGTTCCCTCGCTGATCAGCGGCTGTTCAAGGGAGCGCAGGAACCGGCGCTGTTGCACATCGCCCTGGACCGTCTGGTGGGCCGACAGTTGCTGTTGCAGATCCTGCAGGGTGAATGCCTGCGCGGCCCCGCACAGCAGCAGAGACAGCAGCAAGGAAAAACGTAGAGCCGATAGCACGGGAGAAATCAAGGACATAATAGATATCGCTCGCAATGGAAGGTCAGGAAGGTGACTGCAGGATCCGGGCAATAAGCGTTTGCCAGTCCTGCGGTGTTTCAAATTGCATTTCACGGGTCTCCAGCAGGACCGCCACTTGCGTGGTTTCAGCCTGGGTGAGTCGCTCGCCCGAAGAGGCGTCGGTAATCGTGTAGTGAATACGCAGGCGCGACTCCCATTCCTGTATTTGCGCGTGTACCTGTATCTGCTGGCCGAACAGGGCCGGGCGCACATATTTGAGTTGCATGGTCACCACCGGCCAGACATAGCCGGCCTCGCGCATGGTGTCGTAGTTATATCCCAGTTTATCCAGCAGGGCACAGCGGGCGATTTCCAGATACTTCACGTAATGTCCATGCCAGACGATCTGCATGGCATCGACATCGAAGAAGGGAACGGTCATTGGCACCGAAATGCCCAGGCCGGGATGCTTATTCATGATGTTTCCAGAAATCATAGAAATTGAACCACTGCAGCGGAGCCTGCATGCAGACGTGCTCCAGGCGACCGGCATAGCGCTGTACCCAGCCGTGGATGACCTGGTCGCGATCCTGGCGCGACCACTGGATACGTTCGCTCATGCGTTCGATATGCAGGGCATAACGGCCGTGCTGACGGGTGCAGAACAGGGTGTTGACGCTGGCCCGCAGCAGGCCTGCCATCAGCCAGGGGCCTTGCGGAAACGACACATTTTCGCCCAGGAAGGGCACCTGCACCACCTTTTCGCCGCGTACCGGCTCACGATCGGCGGCAATGGCGATCCATTCACCATTATCCACGCGCTGCTGCAACATCATCATGGTATCAATATCCAGATCGGTCACCTGCAGCAGGCGGATGTCATTGTCCGCCCCCAGATCGGCCATGACCTGGTTGTACTGTTGTGCATGCTTGCTGTGAATCAGGATATTGAGCACCAGCCCCTTGTGATGGGAAACCAGTGCGCGACTGATTTCGGTGTTGCCCAGATGCGAACAGATCAATATCTGGCCACGGCCTTTTGCGTAGAGCATCTCGCGATGGATGCCATCGGGGTCATGTATCACGATGTGTTCATAGCGCAGGCGTCCCTGCCAGACGGCAAAGCGGTCGGTCATGGCCTGCCCGAAGGCGACAAATTGCCGATAAACGGGCGCAAAGGCGGGCAGCAGGTCGGAGCGTCCCGACCAGGATCGCAGGTGCTGCTGGTATTCGGCGATATTGCGCCGTTCAGAAGGTGAGGTGATGAAAAAGTACAGCACCACCAGGCGCATCAGAAGGGCGATCAGCCATGGGGGGCAGTAGCGTATCAGCCGGGTGACCAGCCGGAGCACGAAAAGATTGCCTCGCTCCTGGCGGGTGGACCAGTGCTGGCTCATGTGCCGTCTCTTTTGAGGGCGCGCCGCAGCAGCGAGGGCAGATATGGCAACATGTGCAGGCAACTGCGCGCATGCATGCGAGACATGAGCAGGTTGTCGCGGACCATGCGGTAATGGGAGACGCCGTCGGTGGCGTATGAAACGCGGGTCGGAATCCAGCGCAGCGGCGTATCACGCCAGTACAGGTGAATCAGGATTTCGGGGTCGAAATCCATCCAGTTGCCCATATAAGGCGTTTGTCTGACAAATCGCACCGCTTCAAGCGGATACAGACGAAAGCCGCAAAGGGCGTCGGGAATCGCGTGCGACAGGGTCTGCAGATTGACCCAGAACCGGGTCAGCTTGCGACCGTGCAGACGGGCGGCGGGAATATCGTGACCGTACACAGGTTGGCCGCAAATGACGGTATCGGGGTGCGCTTCAGAGAGTGCCAGAAAGGCAGGCACGTCGGCCAGGTGGTGCTGGCCATCTGCATCCACTTGCAGTACATGCGTATAACCCATTGAATCGGCCAGTTCGAACCCTACCTTGACGGCGCTGCCTTTGCCGCCGTTTTTGGGCTTGCGATGCACTTGTACATGGGGCGAGGTGCTGAAGGTGTCCAGGACAGTGCGCGAAGCGGCATCGGAACCGTCGTCGACGATGAGCACCGGCAATTCATGCTGACGCAATTGGTCGACCACGGACAGAATGGCATCCGGATGGTTATAGAACGGGATCAGGGCAATGGGTCGATTCATAGTAGTGTGACCGCCATCACGTCTGTCAGGGCCTGTTTCCAGAGAGTCATGGCAACATTTCGATACAAAATCAGACGGGAACGCGGAACGCAACGCGTCCCGATGCCGTCATGGTTTCTCCGGTACGGACCGAGAAATAAAGTTTATGTTTAGCATTGTCCCATTTTAACGTCATTGTGCAGGTATCGGCGGGTCTCAAAAACTGCTGAAACTTAAGATTTTCGATTCGTTGTAGATCGCCACGGCACAATCCGTAGTGTCCGGCCTGCTGCAGCGCCCAGCCCAGCTGCACGACGCCGGGGACAAGGGGGAAAGAGGGGAAGTGGCCCGAAAAATACACCAGTTCCAGGGGGATACGGGCCTTGAGCTCGCAAACCCAGTGTTTGTCAGCATCCCCGGCAGTGGTTCCGCGCTCGGTATTTGCTTCGGCTCCGATCGCAGTGTCCGTCTGTGTGCTGGTGTTGGTATCAGTGTTGCATCGTTTCCACTGCGGGCTGCGCACCGGCCGGGTGAAACAATCCTCTACTTGCTGCCGGGTCACCTTCGATTGGGCATTGCGCGGCAGTGCGGCCAGCAAACGCCAGTGGCGGGGAATGGCCAGCGGGTCCACCGCCGTGCGCAGCAGGCTGGCAATGGCCTCAATGGTCCTGCGGCGTCCGTGCTGCCGGAACGCCTCGATGCCCGCTGCCGATAGTTCCACCATGGCGCACAACCGGCCGCCCAGCGGGCTGGGGGCGCAGTGGATGTCGCTGACATAGGGGTGAGCGAGCGCGGCCTGTTCAATGCGTGCCAGAGAAATGCGTTTGTCTTCGAGTTTGAGGATGCGATCGGCCCGGCCCAGCAGGAAGAAACCTGCGCCATCGCTGTTGTGACTGATGAGGTCGGCGGTCTGCTGCATCTCTGGCGCCCAGGGCGATCTCACTGCCAGTTGGCTTTCCTGGTCTGTTTCCAGGACAACGCCCGCAAAGGGCGTCCAATAGGGCTGCTCGTGCCGGGTGGCGATAACGCCGGTTTCGGTGCTTCCATATATCTCGTGCAGTGGCCAACGGGCTTGCAGCAGCCTGCCGCGGATGTCCTCAGAGAGGGTGCCGCCGGCAGACACGACGCGCGACAAGCGCGGCAACAGCGCCGGCCACGGCAGGGTCTCGGGCAGGCGCTGTAACAGGGCGGGGCTGGTGATCCAGATGCACTGTTCATGTGTCTGCGTTTGCTCGGCCAGCGTTTCGGGATAACGGGCCTGCACCCGATCCATCACCAGTCCGGCATGCAAGGGCACCATAATACGAAATGTCAGCCCGTACATATGCTGATGGCTGACGCTGGCAATCACGGTGGCGTGCAGCCTGTGCAACGACCAGTGATCAATCAGCGTGAGCGCTTCGGCATGCAGTTGCGCGAATGTCTTGCGAATGACCCCCGGGGTGCCCGTTGAGCCGGAGGTGCGCAAATAGGCCAGTGCGTCGGCAGGCAGTGGCAAAAACAGGCCGTCCTGCCCGCGGTCCTCAAAGACGCTGGCTGCGGGGCGAACGCTATCTGCATTTCGTATTTGCCGGTCTGGCTGGCTGACGGCCGGCGGCGAGCTCAAAAGCAGGGTATCCAGCCGCAGAACGGGCAGGGACGGATCAGGGATTTCCTGATCACTGATCCACAAGGCGGCCTCGGTGTCGACCCAGTTGCGGGTATCGTCCAGCAGATCAGGCGCCAGCAGCGGCTGTACGCCGGCTGCCCAGCAGCCCAGCAGCGCGCAACTGAACAGACCGGCGTCCTCGAACCACAAACCCGCCCGGGAGCAGGACTGCGCCTGCAACTGCCGGACCAGGGCGTTGATCAGGGCTTCAAATTGCGAACGTAGCAGGGCAGGCCGGGTAGCAACCAGCGCATCGGGACGGGGGAAAGGCAGTAGCACGCCCTGAACTGAATCACTCATAATGCGTTTTTTCGCTTGTATCGGCGACGATAGATCCATTCACATGCAAAGAGCAGTCCCATCAGCAGATAGGACACGAAACCGGTATAGACCGACCAGGCCTGGGTGTAACCCGCCTGTCCCAGCATATAAATGACGCTTCCGTTCACTATAAAGAAGAGACACCACACTTTGGTGACATTGCGTGTATAACGCCGGGCCGACTCGGGCAGGTCGGGCTCGCGACTGCGCGCGATGCGCTCGACCACGCTCATGGAGGTAAGCAGACTGCCCGCAAAGACGGCCAGCAGCACCAGGTTGATGACAACCGGATAGAAGTAGAGAAACCCGGGGCGATCGGTCATGGCAAAAACGGCCACGCACGCCAGCAGCGCCAGCGTCACGATCTGCTGCCAGCGCTGGCGGCTGAGGACACTCTTGATACCCCAGAGCAGCAGCAATCCGGCCGTGATCCACAGCGAGCCTATTGTTTCCCTGCCGTAATAAACAAGAAAAGGATAGGCCGCCAATGACAGAATCACCAGCAGATTCACCAGGCGCAAGCCACTGCGCCGCAACGGGAATGACATCCGCCCGCTTTCCTTTAAGCGGGACTGAGTTTGCGATTGACCGCGTCCACCACATCCTGCACGGTGCGCACACTGCGAAAGTCCTCGGCCTGCAGTTTCTGGCCAGTTTCGCGCTTGATATGGTCAATCAGATCGATGGCATCGATGCTATCGATATTCAAATCATTGTACAGGTCGGCATCTGGTCGAATACGATCCGGTTCGATTTCAAACAGGTCGACCAGGGCAGTCTTGAGCGTCTGATAAATTTGGTCTGATGGATTCATGGTAGCCCCTCAGGTTTGTGGGTTGTCTTTAAGTTCAGTAACAAACGCAGCAAGTGTATTGATATCTTTGAAGTGATCCCGCAAATTCTGTGTTTTTGTATTGAACTGGATGCCAAAATGCTTTTGCAGGGCAAGGCCCAGCTCCAGTGCATCGACCGAATCCAGTCCCAGTCCTTCGCCGAACAGGGCGGCGCCGTCATCAATGTCTTCCGGCGCGATATCTTCGAGTCCGAGGCTCGATATAATCAGTTCTTTTATCTCAAGATTGAGCGCAGTAGTCATTTCTGTAGTTCTCGTTCAAAATAAGTCTGTAGGTAGGCATTCAGTTGCCGGGTTGCTGCGGGCATATGCTTTCCCGACAACCACGCTGCCGGATCAATGTCATCGCCGATGATGAATTCATAATTAACTTTGTCACGCGGGATGAGGTACCACGGCTGGTTCCGCTTGAAGCAGCGGGGGCGCATCCGGATTATAACAGGCGTGATCACGGTAGCGCCCCTCAGCGCGATCGCACAGGCACCTCGGTGAAAACGGATAATTTCGTCGTCGCCCGTGCGCGTGCCTTCGGGAAAAATCAGGATCGACTGCCCGCCTTGCAAGGCCGCGACGGCGTGATCGATGACCTGTGGGGACCCATCGTTGGCAATGAAGCCACAGGCCCGGATGGCGCTGTTCAGAAACGGGTTGGCCAGCAGGCTTTGCTTGACGATGCAGTTCGATTGCCGGGCATGGGCCAGCATGAACACCACATCAAGCAGCGACGGATGATTGGCGATGATGATCTGTCCGGGACGGCCCAACTGGTCGTGGTCGGGGAAATGGTAATTGAAACCGCCGATCAGGCGTACAAACTTTAGAAACTGCCGCCACAGGTACTGGATGATGCGCCGCGCGCGGTTCTGATTGCGCAGTTGCCGCGTATCCAGCAATCCGCAGGTAAAGGGCAGCAGCACGACTTTGACCAGAAGGCCAAACAGGCCGAACACGATATAGCCGCTGGCGATGGCCAGCCAGCGCCACTTATGCCAAAGAAAAGTGCTGACTGAGTTCATCTGCGGCGGGTCCAGGTCCAGCCCGCAGGCGCTCGCGGGGTTGGGGTTGTCCAGTGATCCTGGCCGGCCAGCAGGCGCGCAGTCACTCCGATATCACCCTCTGCATTGACCGAAGCTGTGTGCACCGTATCATCTCGCTGTAGACGCCAGTCTGTGCCTTTTTCGACCAGCAGGGCGGTGGCAAACGCAAAGGGCTCCCGTTCGATGTCCACTTCGTACTCGGCAGCGAGCGGGTCGTTCGCGTAGAGCACCAGCACCCTGTCGGCGCCATCCTGCAGCATCAGCCAGGCTTCGAGCAGGGCGTTTTCCAGACCGTGTTCGTGGGCGGAAATGGCCGATTGCTCTGCATGGTTCTCGTGGTGAATGGCCAGTTGTCCGGCGATGGCGTTATGTACCGAAAGACCGAAAGAGGTGGGCGAGACGCCTTCGCCCCGGGCCAGTTGGACCAGTAATTGAAAGCTGCGATTGATTTCGCCATTGCGCGAAGAGAACACCACCGGGCATTGCGGGCATGTTTCCAGAATGGGCCAGGCCGCCGCAAACACCAGGCGCGAAAGCGGGCTGAGACGGCGGCGTTGCATGGCCGGCAGAAAATCAAGGGCGGGCCCCTCCTGGGAGGCCGCTGATAGGGCCATGTCCTGTTTTTGGGATTCGGAGGCCAGAAGCCATTGTTCCCATTGTGTAGCCGTGGACAGGCCGGGAGCGCGCGCATGCTGTTCCGAAATGGTCAGTTCAAAGGAAAACATGAGTATTCATTGCCTGTTTGAAATTCAGTGCCTGTCTAAAAACATTATAATATGTTTCTGATTGTGACAGAAATTAAACTATTCTGACTTGCGACAAAAAGGCGCTTGCAGTTGAGTCGGTCGCTTCATCGATATAGTACACAATTGGCGTCGGCGGCGGCATTTACCCGCCCATCGGCGACCAGGCGTTTTCCGGGCAAAGTCAGCTGTCACCTCGCTGCCAGACGGTAGTCTAGCGGTTTCCAACATATTGTTCAGGAGAATGAAATGGCTCGTAAAATCTCAATGATATGTCTGACGGGTGTGCTGGCAATGGCTGCCACGCAGGTACATGCACGTGATACCCGGTATGATCTGCCGATCGCGCAAGCGCTCTCTTCGCCAGAGGCGGCAGGTATTATTGATCCTGGTATCAAAATGACGTTCGGGCACAAGAACGGGGGCAGGGTGATCGAAGCCGATGCCGTCACCAATAAGAAAACCAGCCGGATCGGCAAGGGCAGCGACGAGAAGGCCTGCGCCTGGGTGTTTCTGTCCGCCTACAAGCAATTACAACAGCGGGCCAGGGAGCTGGGTGGCACCGGCGTCAGCAATATCGTCAGCTATTACAAGAAGAATGTGAACGCCAGCACGGTCAATTATGAATGTCATGCCGGCGCTTTCGTGACCGGGGTGGCGCTCAAGGGCGACATTGTGCGCTGAGCCGGTGGCATTGGGTTTGCAGCCTTGTCGCTTTATAGCTTTGCCGGCCAGCGGTCGCCAGCCCTCCCGGTCGGGGCGGCTGGCCCCATTGGCACATAATCTACTACAACGTATTACAGCGCAGTGGTAAAGCCGCCGTCGACCGCCAGCGTCTGACCCGTTACAAATGACGCTTCGCGCGAGGCCAGATAGCAGACTGCATTGGCAATATCTTCGGGGCGGCCCCATTTTTTCTGCGGCACCCGGTCAAACAGCCACTGGTTGAAGCGGTCATCGTTTTGCAGCGGCTCATTAAATTCAGTCGCAATATAGCCAGGGGCCACCGCATTCACAGTAATGTTGTGCGGACTCAGTTCCACGGCCCACTGCCGGGCCAGCGCATGCAGGCCTGCCTTGGCAACTGTGTAGGCGGTAATGTCGCTGCGTCCCTGCAGGGCCGTGACCGATCCGGTCACAATAATGCGACCGTATTGGTGCTGCACCATTTGCGCTGCCAGATGACGGCCCAGCGCCCATTGTGCCGTCAGGTTCAGCGCGAGAACCTCTTCAAACTTTTTTTGCGGAAACGTCAGCAGGCTTTCCCGATGCTGCATGGCAGCGTTGGCCATGAAGATCTGGATCGGACCATGTTCGTCGGTCAGACGGTCCACGGTCGCGATGGATTCATCAATATTGGATGCATCGAATGGTGCTTCAATAATGTCCAGCCCCGCCTGGCGCAAGCCGGCGGCGGCGTCCGCCAGGGTCTGGCGGGTTCGACCATTCAGAATGACTTTGGCACCCTGCTCGGCCAGCGCACGGGCACTGGCCAGGCCGATGCCGCGGCTGGAGCCGGTCACCAGCGCCGTCTGGCCTGCCAGCGAGAATCGCCCCGACGGTGCCGGGTTAGAAGTTGACATTCGCGGCCCCCTTCAATTGCAGGGTTGCGCGCGCCTCATCGGGACTGGCGATTTGCAGGTTCAGCCCCTCGAGCACCTGGCGGATTTGCGATACCTGGTCGGCATTGGACTGGGCCAGGCGTTTTGGCGCGATCCACAAGGAGTCTTCCAGCCCGACGCGCACGTTGGACCCCATGCTGGCGCCCATTGAAGCCAGCGGAATCTGGTTGCGGCCCGCCCCCAGGATCGACCATTGGTAATCCTTGCCGAACAGGCGGTCGGCGGTGCGGCGCATATGCATCAGATCTTCGGGGTGGGGGCCGATGCCGCCCAGCAGGCCGAACACGGACTGGATGAAAGGCGGTGATTTCACCAGGCCGCGGTCCATGAAGTGAGCCAGGTTATACAGATGGCTGATGTCATAGCATTCGAATTCAAAACGGGTGCCATTTTCGTTGCCCAGTCGCAGAATGGTTTCAATGTCCCTGAAGGTATTTTTGAACACCAGATCGCGGCTTTTTTCCAGGTGTTCGCGTTCCCATTCGTGTTTGAATTCCTTGAAGCGGTCGAGCATGGTGTACAGGCCGAAATTCATCGAGCCCATGTTCAACGATGCCAGTTCGGGCTTGAAGGTGGTGGCCGGACGCATGCGTTCTTCGACCGTCATATGGGGACTGCCGCCCGTGGTGATATTGATGACGGCGTCGGTTTCGGCCTTGATGCGGGCCAGAAAGGGTTTGAAAAATTCCGGGTCCTGCGTAGGACGACCATCTTTGGGATCGCGTGCGTGCAAATGCAGAATCGCAGCGCCGGCGCGGGCGGCGGCAATTGCGTCATCGGCAATCTGTTCTGCGGTCACCGGCAGATGTGCTGACATGCTGGGTGTATGAATAGCACCTGTGACGGCGCAGGTAATAATGACTTTGCGAGAGGACGTGCTCGTGCTCATAGTGTAGATTCCGTGACGTTAGTTAGAGTAATAAGAGAGCCGCTGGCGTTGCAGGGCAGACGCCAGCGGGCAAATGCTCAGCTTGTTTCGGTCTGGTCATCGGCGGCCTGGCGCTTGTGTGCTGCCAGCGCCATGAGACGCTGGTCGCGCCAGCTGCGTCGTGTCGCCAGATCGCTTGCCGGCAGCGCAGCCCGTCTGGCCTGGGTGATGTCGTCGATCAGCGCCTTCGGCCAGGGTGCCGTGTCTACCTGGGTTTTGGCCAGTTCCTGGTATAACGGGCCATAGCGGCTGGCATAATCGCTGATACCGGCGGGGGCGTTCAGGTCGATGGTTTCGAACGGGCCCATGAATGACCAGCGCAAGCCCAGGCCGTCACTGACTGTCGTGTCCAGGTCCTCGACCGAGACGTAGCCCTGTTCAACCAGTCGGAAGGCTTCGCGCAGCAGCGCCCCCTGCAGCCGGTTCAGAATAAAACCGTTGATTTCCTTCATGACCGTCACCGGCTTCTGCTTGACGGCATTCATAATGTCGCGGGTGCGCGCCAGCGTTTGCGCGCTGGTCCAGCTGGCACCGCTTAACTCGACCACGGGGATCAGGGAAGGCGGATTAACGGGATGCGCGACAAGGCAGCGCTCGCGTCCACTGAGGTTTTCGGTAAAGGCGGAGGCGGGAATCCCGGATGTGGAGCTGGCCAGAATAGCGTGCAGTGGCGCGGCAGCGTTGAGCCGGGCAAAAATGTCCAGCTTGATGTCCAGCACTTCCGGCAGATTTTCCTGGACATAATCGGCGCCGGCGACGGCCGATTCGAGGCTGTCTGCAACCTGGATGCGCGCCATGGCGCCCGGGACATCGTCCACCAGTCCGTAGGAGGCCAGCGTTTCCATTTGCTGGCGGACCAGCGCGAGCGCCGCCTGGGCGGCCTGGGCATTACCGTCCCAGAGGGTCGTCTGGCACCCGGCACGGGCAAACACCACAGCCCAGGCTTGTCCGATCAGGCCGGTACCGATAATACTGACTGCAGGTAAGGAAGTCGCATTCATCATATTACAACTTGCACGCAGCGGCTTCGGATTCGGGGCCATAGGCCTCTTCGCCGGGGATGGTGGCGGAGACCTTGAAGTAGTCCCATTCACCTTTGGATTCAGAGGGCTTCTTCACTTCATAAAGGAACATGTCATGTACTAGCAAACCGTTGGCGCGCACTTTGCCGTTCTTGATGTAAAAATCGGATATCGGCGTGGACTTGAACCAGTCCATAATCGTCTTGCCATCATCGGTTTTGGTGGCGGCTACGGCTTTCAGGTAAGTTTTGACGGCTGAATAATCGCCGCCCTGATTGAAAGTGGGCATGGCGTGATGTTTTTTCATAAACGCCTGCGACCACTTGCGTGATTCTTCGTCCTGGTCCCAATACCAGGGTGCGGTCCGGTACATGCCCTGTGTAGGTTCGAGGCCAAGCGCGTGAATATCGCTGATATACACTTGCAGCCCGGCCAGACGCATGCTGGAGGTCACGCCAAAGTCATTGGCTGCCTTCACTGAGGCGATAAAATCATTGCCCGAATTGGCCAGGCCCAGAATTTTCGCACCCGAAGACTGGGCCTGCAGCATGTAGGAAGAGAAATCAGCCGTGCTCAGAGGGACCTTCACACTGCCCATGACCTTGCCGCCCGAGTGGGTGACCACGTCAGACGCGGTTTGCTGCAGGGCATGACCAAATGCGTAGTCAGCGGTAATAAAGAACCAGTCCTTGCCGCCCTGTTTGAGCACCGCTGAGGCCACACCGTAGGCCGTCGCCCGGGTATTGTATGCATAGTGAACGGTATAGGGGGTGCAATATTCATTGGTGATGGCAGTGGCACCGGCGCCCACCGAAATCATCGGCACGTGTTTCTCGGCGGCAACGGCGGCCATCGACAGCGTTGTCGCCGAATTGGTTCCGCCGATAATCACGTCGATTTTGTTCTGGTCGATCCAGGCTCGCGCCTTGGAGGCGGCCAGATCGGCCCGGTTCTGGTGGTCGGCGGTGACCAGGGTGATTTTTTTACCGTCGATGGCGCCGCCGAGTTCGTCGATCGCCATTTGAATGGCGACCGTGCCGCCCGGCCCATCAGTGTCAGCATATACACCAGACATATCGGTAATAAAGCCGATACGGATTTCGTCGTCAGAAATGCCACCGGCAGCATGCGCCAGGGGGGCGGCGGCCAGAGCGCAGCATCCCGCCAGCAATACAGTTGTTGATTTCATCGAGTCTCCTATACACTGCGGTTGCAGATGCACGTTGTTGTTAATATAAGTAAACTATAACAACTGTGATCACAGAAAAAACCTTGGTAAATACCCTTATATGAAAAGTACAATCGACGCCCCGGCCAGCCGCCAGACGCTCAGCGCATCCACGCTGGAACAGATTAAACAGATTCTGTGGAGTGGTAAGGTCATGCCCGGGGAGCAATTGTCCATACGCAAAACGGCAGAAGCGCTGGGCGTCAGTATGATGCCCGTGCGGGACGCATTTTCCCGGCTGGTGGCCGATCATGCACTGGAGGTCACGCCGAACCGCTCGGTGCGTGTGCCGGTGCTCAGTCTGCAAACCTTTACCGAAATTACCCGTATCCGTTTTGAGATTGAAGGCATGGCCGTGGCCGAAGCGGCCGGGCATGCGAACCCCGATCTGTTGCAGACTATCCGGGAGATGAACGACGCGTTGTCGCTGGAAATGAGCAAGGAACAGGCGGACACCCAGGAACTGGTCAGCCTGAACCAGCGGTTTCATTTCGCCATTTACGAAGCGGCCGGTATGCCAGTGCTGTTTCAGATGATCGAGAGCCTGTGGCTGCGTATCGGGCCGATTCTGAATTACGACCTGCGCCAGGGGTCACCACGCACCCGGGAGCAGGTGGCGGTCAGGCATCACCGCGCCCTGATTGACGCCTTGCAGCAAGGTGAACCGGAAGGAGCCCGGCGGGCGGTGGTGGCCGATATCGGCGGCGCGTACGATTATATGGCGGCGCGCACGCCCAGTCTGTTTTTGCCGCCCGACGACCGCGGGGCCGGTTAAGGCGTGTTTGGTGGCCTGCTGTCATTGTGTCGGCTATGACGAGCAGAACAGAGCAGAGCAGGGCTTGCCAATGGTGGCAGGTTCGCCTGCAGTAAGGCCGGTGGACCCGGCGTGCGCCAGACGCTGCCGGGTCCCTTTATGCCCCTGCGATCAGTACAGTTTTTCGGTATGTCCGTCTACGGCCAGTGCCTGGCCTGAAATATTCAGTGCCAGATCGCTGCACACGAACAGTGCCTGGTTGGCGATGTCGTCGGCGGTCACCATGGTATGCATGGCCGACTGGGCTTTATAGGTATCTTCCACTTCAGCGTGGGGTTTGCCCAGCATTTTGGCCTTGGCGCCAATTACTTGCTGGATGCGCGGACCGTCCACCGCCCCCGGACAGATTGCGTTGACCCGAATACCGTCGGGCCCCAGTTCGTTGGCCAGTGAGCGGGTGAAGCCGATCACGGCCCATTTGGATGATGAATAGGGCGTGCGTCCGGCAAAACCCAGGCGTCCTGCCGCAGAGGACAAGTTGACGATGGCCGGATGCGTTCCCTTGCGCAGATGAGGCAGGGCGTATTTCACGCAAAGGAACTGCCCTGTGATGTTGATGCGCAGGGTATTTTCCCATTCGGCCAGCGTAATATCCTCGACCGGGCCGGTGGGTCCGGCAACACCGGCGTTGTTGATCAGAATATCCAGCCCGCCCAGCGCGCTGACCGCCTCGTCGATCGTGCGGATGACATCCTGTTCATTGCCCGCATCGGCCGTAATGGCGTGGATTTGCGGCAATTGGGTCTTCAACGTCTTGAGGGCGGCCTCATTGATATCCGTGACAAAAACGGCTGCGCCGGCCTGTGTAAAAACATGGGCCATGGCCAGGCCGATGCCGCTGCCACCGGCTGTAATCAATACCCGTCGTCCCTGCAAATTCATATATGTCTCCTGTTGATGTTTGATCGCTGTCATTTGTGGATTTGATTTGTGACTTGTCTTGCTTATGATAACTGGCGCAGGCAAAAGTTGAAAGTGTGATCACGGATAAATAAATCCATCAGGCAGGCGACTGTTGCAAAGAGGGGCACGCGAAAGTGCTTGTTCGTGATGCATTGCGAGGGCTGTTCCAGGCCATGTCGAGCCCGTAGCACGGTACCTTTTTACGGGTACAATAAGAGTCGTATACGACGCAATAGGCGTGGTGCCGCTGTCGAACGCCAGGTAGGTCGCGACGGCAGTGCACATCGCAACTATCAGGAGAAATATTCAAGTGCAGGACACACGAAAGCAAGTCAGCCTGGTCGGGGTGCCGACCGACGTAGGAGCAGGTCATCGCGGCTCCAGCATGGGCCCCGAAGCGATTCGCGTAGCAGGAATTACACAAACGCTGGAGCAATTGGGCATCGAAGTGCGCGATTGCGGCAATCTGAGCGGGCCGCCGAACCCGTGGCAGCCGCCCCAGGAGGGCTACCGTCATCTTGAGGAAGTCATCGCCTGGAATCAGCTGGCGCACGATGCGTTATACGCTCAATTATCGGAAGGACGTTTTCCCATTATGCTGGGCGGTGATCATTGCCTGGGCGTGGGTTCGATTTCGGCCGTATCGCGCTATTGCAGGGAACAGGGTCGCAAGCTGCGCGTGCTGTGGCTGGACGCGCACACCGACTTCAATACCGCAGACCTGACGCCCAGCGGCAATATACATGGCATGCCGGTCGCCTGCCTGTTCGGATACGGACCGCGCGAACTGGTGGACATGGCCGGGCAGGCGCCTGCATTGCAGGCTGATATGCTGCGCCAGATCGGAATTCGCAGCGTGGATGACGGTGAAAAAAAATTCATTCATGAACAGGGAATCGAAGTTTTCGATATGCGGTACATTGACGAGCATGGCATGCGCCACACCATGGAACAGGCGCTGCACGGCCTGGATGAAAACACGCACTTGCACGTCAGTTTCGACGTGGATTTTCTGGATCCGGATATCGCCCCCGGCGTCGGTACGACCGTGCGCGGCGGGCCGAACTATCGGGAAGCGCAATTGTGCATGGAAATGATTGCCGATACCGAATGCATGGCATCGCTCGATATCGTCGAACTCAATCCCGCACTGGATGTGCGCAACCAGACGGCCGAAGTGGCGCTGGATCTTGTACGCAGTCTGTTCGGGCAGAGTACACTGGTGCGAACCAAATCCACCCATCGCAACGGCAGATAAGGCATGCAACAATCAATGACGGGTCAGGAAAAGAACAAGACGGTTCTGGAGCGGTTCCTGCATGCCCTTGTTTTCGAAGTACTGGCCATTGGCCTGTCTGCGCCGCTGGCCGCCTTGCTTTCGGGTCATTCGATGACCGATATGGGCGTGGTCACGGTGGTCATCGCCGTGATGGCGCTGATCTGGAATATGGTCTACAACGCGCTGTTTGACCGTTTTCTGGCGGCAACCGGAAAAAGCAAGACACTTGTCTTGCGCATCTGGCACAGCATCGGCTTCGAGCTGGGGCTGCTGTTCATGGCAATTCCATTTGTCATGTGGCGGCTGAACATTGGCTTGTGGGAAGCGCTGGTGCTGGATATCGGGCTGATCCTGTTCTATCTGCCGTATGCGTATATCTACAATCTGGCGTATGACACGCTGCGCAGCCGCTATTGGGGGCGGCAACCGCAAGAATGCTGATGCGGGTGCAGAGCTAATCGTGCACAGTGTACCCGGCCATGCCGGGACATGCCGTAGCGACGGAATTTTATTTCGATTGTGATTGTCGTGTCCACGCTGCGCCGGCCTTCATGGCCTTACGGTGCACCGGACAATCTTCATCGTGCGCGCCTGGAAGATAGCCGGTACTCATCAGGAATTCGCCGACAATTTCGCCGCCCGTGAACTTGAATGTCTTGCGGAACAGGCGCACCCATTCCTCTTTGCTCATGGGATGGTGTTGATCCAGCCAGGCCTTGAACGAGCCATGCTCCTTCTGTAATCCCTGAATGACCTGCGCGTTGTGGATGGCAGCATTGACCTTCAGGCGGTTGCGGATGATGCCGGCGTCCTGCAGCAGGCGTTCGCGGTCGGCTTCGGAATAGGCTGCGACGGTATCAATATCGAACTTGTCATACGCGCGCAGGAAATTCGCTTCCTTGTTGAGGATGGTCGACCAGGACAGGCCGGCCTGATTGATTTCCAGAATAAGCCGGCCAAAGAGTTCATTGTCATCGTGCACGGGAAAGCCGTAGCGTTCGTCGTGATAAGAACGATGAAGGGAAGCCGGTTCTGTAGGCAATTGTGCAACGAACACGCAGTAGCTCATGATGTTTTCGGGTAAGTGAAAAAAGAAGAAGGGCAAATCGCAAGGGTCTGATACCATGCTGCATTATTGTATCCTGTAGAGCGTTCTGCAGTGTCCGGCGGCCCAGTTGCCTGGCTTGCGGCATACCGTCATCATGAGCCCATCCGATTCCATCAAGCCTCCCATCCTTAACCGCTACGAATGCGCGCTGATTATCATCACGGTATTCTGGGGCGCCACTTTCCTGATTGTCCAGAAAGCGCTGGCACACAGCGATCCTTTTATTTTCGTCGGCATGCGCTTTGGCTGCGCTGCGCTGGCCATGACTGTGTGCTCGCTGCGTGTTCTGCGCGGGCTGACCGCGCTGGAAGTGCGTGCCGGAATGCTGATCGGCCTGTGTATTTTCCTGGGCTACAGCCTGCAGACGGTGGGCCTGCAAACCATTGCGAGCAGCAAGTCGGCATTCATTACCGCCTTATATGTTCCCCTGGTGCCGCTAATGCAGTGGCTGTTCCTGAAACGCCCGCCTACGCTGATGAACTGGGTGGGCGCGGGCATGGCGTTTGTCGGACTGGTGCTGCTGGCCGATCCGCAAAGCATGGAGGGCGGTGCCGGCGTGGGCGAATGGCTGACGGTTTTCAGCGCGATTGCTATTGCGGTGGAAGTGATTCTGATCAGCCGCTTCGCGGGCCGGGTGAATTTGCGTCGCGTCACGATTATTCAACTGGCGACCGCTGCGATACTGGCGGGGATGACCGGCGTGGCGCGTGGCGAAGGGATGCCTGAATTGTCCTCGCCGGTTCTGGTGGTCAGCATTCTGGTCCTGGGCCTGGCCAGTGCCGTTATTCAGATCACCATGAACTGGGCCCAAAACCATATTTCCGCCACGCGTGCTACTGTGATCTATGCCGGTGAACCCGTCTGGGCCGGCATTATCGGCCGCGTATTTGCCGATGAACGGCATTCAGCGCTGGCGCTGTTCGGCGCCGTGTTGATTGTCGTGAGCGTGGTGGTCAGTGAAGTGAAGTTGCGGATAAGACGGCGCCCGCAGCAGCGGTCGTCGTAGCCCCTTTACGATGCTGTTATAAAGAATAATTTTCGTCCGTGTTGTGCTATATCTGCTACGCTTTCAGCTTGGTTTGGTATAATCCATTGGATTATACCAGGCTATGCATAGTATCGTTGAATTACCCACATACATCAGAACTGCAGATAAGCTTTTGAGCGGCAGTGAAAACGAGGACTTAATCACTTATCTAGCCGAGCACCCCAAGGCCGGAGATATTCTCCAGGGCACAGGTGGTATACGCAAGTTACGTTGGCGCAGAAGTGGACAAGGTAAAAGCGGGGGTGTACGAATAATTTATTATTATCACGATGAACGTATGCCGTTATATCTTTTGGCGTTATTTGCCAAAGGAGATAAGGCCAACCTGAGCCAGGCCGAGCGCAATGATCTGGCAGGACTGGTTGATCATTTGGTCAGTATTTGGAAAGGGCGAAATCATGAGCACCGTATATCAAAATATTAAGCAAGGGCTGGAAGAGGCGATAACGTACGCCAAAGGTGATGAACGTGGCGTGCGCGTCCATATGCCTCGTGATGTGGATGTGAAGGCGGTGCGAGCCAAAATAGGAATGACTCAGGAACAGTTTGCAGCACGTTTCGGTTTCTCAACAGCAACGTTGCGTCACTGGGAACGGGGTGACCGCGTTCCGCACGGACCTGCGCTGGTTTTGCTCAATGTCATTGAACACAACCCCCAGGCTGTCATTGACGCATTGGCCAACACGGATGCGTAATTAGTCGGGATCACCGCTTCAATATCGGCGATGTATCTCTTTGTCGGTCTATCCGTTTTTTTACTTCTGTTGCGCCGCCGCGGCCTTTTGCAGTATCTCCAGACTGCGCTGATAAGCCGGGCGTTGTGTAAGGCGGTCCACGTAGGCGTTGAACGCCGGGCGCGCTTCCAGCACGCCGAACTGCACATAAAACCGGATGGCCGAGCCCACGTATACATCGGCGGCGGTGAATTGTTCTCCGCAAATCCACGGGCTGTCCGAAACGGCCTTCTCCAGTACGTCCACGGTGCGCTCCAATGTACCGAAGCCGAGCATCGCGCTTTTGTCCGAGGGGATGTCCATATTCAGTGACTTCATGGTAATTGCCTCTTCCAGCGGCCCCGCGGCAAAGAACAGCCAGCGGTAATACGTGCCGCGCAACGGGCTGTCCGGGGCCGGTGCCAGGTTTGCCTGTGGATACTGATCGGCCAGAAAGGCGCAAATGGCTGCTCCCTCGGTCACGACCTGCCCATCATGAACGATGGTGGGCACCTTGCCCATGGGGTTGATGGCCAGATACTCGGGCGTTTTCATGGCGCCCTGAAAATTCAGGTAAATCGTCTCGTACGGTTCCCCCACTTCTTCGAGCATCCAGTGAATAACGGCGGCCCTCGATTGCGGGTTGGAATAGAAGGTGATACGGTTCGCTGGCATGGCACAATCCTTACAGGCAAAAGGGTGATCAGGGGAGTCGCTGCAAACAGCTCTTATCATAATGCGCAACCACCGGACAGCGCAAATCGGCATGCATATTGCCCCTTGCGTTTATGACATCGCCCGGGGTGCTTATAATGGAAAGGCAGGCCGGTATATCGCCTGCCCGATTTTTAGATTTCGAACTGATGAGGTGAACGAATGAAGACACGTATCGAGAAAGACAGTATGGGTCAGTTGCAGGTTCCGGCCCAGGCACTTTATGGGGCGCAGACGCAGCGCGCCATCAATAACTTCCCGATCAGCGGGCAGCGCCTGCCCGCCCCTTTTATTCGTTCGTTGCTGCTGGCCAAGGCGGCCGCAGCCAGAGCCAACGTCAGGCTCAAGCAGATTCCGGCCGATATGGGTCAGGCCATTGTCACCTCCGTGGACACACTGCTCGAAGGTGACTTCATGGTGCATTTTCCGATCGATATCTACCAGACGGGATCAGGCACCAGCACCAATATGAATGCCAACGAGGTACTGGCAACGCTGGCCTCCAAGCTGTATGGGGAAACGGTCAGCCCCAATGATCATGTCAATTACGGGCAAAGCAGTAACGATATGATCCCGGGTACCATTCATATCAGCGCGGCCGTGCAACTGCACAAGGAACTGCTGCCGGCGCTGGCGCATCTGGCCAAAGTGATTCGCAAAAAGGCGAAATCGGTGGACCGCTACGTCAAGACCGGCAGAACCCATTTGATGGACGCCATGCCGGTGCGCATGAGCCAGACGCTCGAAGGCTGGGCGGTTCAGGTGGAGCAGAATATCCGGCTGCTGAAGGCTCAGCAGCCGCTGCTGCAGACGCTGGCGCAGGGCGGGACGGCCGTGGGCACCGGCATTAATGCGCACCCGCGCTTTGCGGCAGAATTCGCCCGGCAGATCAGTTCTTTGACCGGTGTGCGGTTTGCTCCGGCCGAGAACTTTTTTGCCCATATCAGCTCTCAGGATATCGCCGTAGCGCTGTCAGGACAGCTCAAAACCACGGCGGTGACGCTGATGAAAATCGCCAACGATCTGCGCTGGATGAACTCCGGCCCGCTGGCCGGCCTGGGCGAAATCGAGCTGGAAGCCCTGCAGCCGGGTTCGTCTATTATGCCTGGCAAGGTCAACCCCGTCATTCCCGAGGCGACAGCCATGGTCGCCGCACAGGTGATCGGCAACGATGCTGCAATCACGATTGGCGGACAGGCGGGCAATTTCGAGCTGAACGTGATGCTGCCCATGATTGCGCATAATCTGTTGAACAGTATTGAGCTGCTGGCCAATGTATCGCGCCTGCTGGCCGACAAATCGATCGCTACTTTCAAGGTCAATCAGGCGCGCTTGCAGGAGGCGCTGGACAAGAATCCGATCCTGGTCACGGCACTGAACCCGGTGGTCGGCTATCTGAAGGCTGCGGAAATCGCCAAGCAGGCATATAAGGAGAAACGGCCCATTATTGACGTGGCCGCGGAACAGACCGATCTGGGCGAAGCGCAATTGCGCAAGCTGCTTGATCCCAAGAAACTGACCGAGGGCGGACTGTAGGGATTCATCCGGCCCGTCACCGAATGAACCTCCCGTTCGAACATCATGGAACAGCTAGAGTTTTTTGAAATTCCCAGCCCCTGCCGGGGCATATGCGAAATGAACAGCCGCGGCCTGTGCCGTGGCTGCCTGCGCAACCGGGAAGAGCGGTTCCAGTGGCAGACGTTTTCCGACGCGCGCAAGCGTGACGTATTGCGGCTATGCATCCAGCGGCGCCACAAGCTGGTCCAGGAAATACTGACCGCCCGCGCGCAGGCCGGGCAATCGCAGGACGATATTGACGATATCGAACCGCGTTTGCCTGGTACCTGATACGCGAGACGGGCCCGCAATAAGCACCAGTGGATGGGCAGTCATCCTGCCGTCGAGCACGTTGATCCCTGATCGGAAAACTCCCGGCAGAGAAGGCGGAGAACCGCCTGCTGGCGGCATCTGAGCTGGATTGCGCACCGGCTCACGCGGGTTTTTCTTCCCCTTTGCCAGCCGCTTCGTTTCCTGGAAACTGCGCCATATCCATCCAGATGATTTCCCAAATATGACCGTCAGGGTCATTGATACTGCGCCCGTACATAAAGCCATGTTCCTGGGGTTCGCGTGCTTCGGTGGCGCCCAGTGACAAGGCGCGTTGTGTCAGCTCATCCACCGCGGCCCGTGATTCCCGGCTGATGCACATGAGCACTTCGCTGCTCTTGTGCGCATCGGCAACGGTTTTGGGGGTGAAGTCGGCAAAGCGCTTGCGCTCCAGGAACATCACACTTGCCATCGGATTCACTTCCATGCATAGCGATTTTTCGTCGCAGAACATGGTGTTGAAGGTAAAGCCCAGGCCCGAGAAAAAGGCTTTGGTGGTGTCAACGGAATTGACGGGCAGGTTCACAAAAAGCAGGGTGGGGTTATCTGTATTCATTGTGTACTCCGGGATGGTGATTGGGGTGATTTGCTGCCAAAATAATTCAAATACCATATTTTGCCGAACCGATCGGCAACAACAGCGAACATGTCTGCCCATGGGGTGGGCCCGGGCGGAACGGCCAGGGTGCCGCCGCTGGCCAGAATCTCGATGGACCGGTGCAGGTTCTCTTCACTATCGATACTGACGCCAAAGCCGAAATCATTACCGGGCCGAAACCCCGCCGGATTGTTCATATCGGTACCCAGAATCATAAAATCCTGGTTGACCAGCTGGCCATGCATAATGGTGTCAGGATCGGCAGAGGCGGTCGGACAGTCGGGGGAGTCCGCAGGGAATTCGGCGACGGTGCGAAACAGCAGTTCGCCCCCGAAACACGACTGGTAAAGTGTCAGCGCCTCGCGGCACTGGCCGTTGAAATTCAGATAAGGTGAAAGTGTGACGCGCATGTTCGATCTCCTGGAAAGGTGTCAACGACATGGAGCCACTATAGTGGCAGGATGACAAATGTGAAAGTGCAGATAACGGCAATACCACAGGTTGATTGCGACACGCACTTGTCGTATAGTGAACGCGTGGGCGGTGCGTCGCGCCGCTGTCAATTCCCAAGCGGGGTGTGCTGTGAAACACATTGTTTTTCTTGTTCCCCAGGGGGTCAATCTGGCCGGCCTGGAGCAGGCCAGGCTGGGCCTGGCCGAAGCGTGTCGCTACCGGCAGCAGCACAACCTGCCCATGCCGTTCGAGGTATCGCTGGCAGGGGCGCACGCAGATATTCGTGCCGGCAATGGTCATTACACTATTCACCCCGATCATTTACTGTCTGCGGTGCCGCAGGCTGATCTGTACATTGTGCCGCCGACCGAGCCCTCTCAGGCTGCGTTGCAAGACAATGCCCCCTTAATTGGCTGGCTAGGGTCTCAGTATGCCCAGGGCGCACCCATGGCAAGCCTGTGCATGGGCAGCGCCCTGCTGGCCGCCGCCGGCATATTGGATGGCCTGCGCGCAGTGACACACTGGCAGGCGCTGGAACCCATGCAGCAGGCGTTTCCCAGGGTTCGCTGGAATGCCGAAAAGACCATGGATTTTGATGGGGGCGTATTTACCAGCGGTGGGGCGGTGTCGGCCAGTCGCCTGATTCTGCATCTGATTGAAATGCATTCGGACCGGCCCACCGCCATTTATTGCGCGAAGGTCTTTCAGCTCGATTACGAACGTCATTCCCAGTTGCCTTTTTCCATTTTCAATGGCTGGAAAGCGCATGGCGATTCGTCCATCATGCCGGTGCAGTCGTTTCTGGAACGGCACTATTCGGAAAAAATCACCGTTGAACAGCTTTGTGATTCGTTTGCCATGGGTCGCCGCACCCTGGAGCGGCGTTTTCGCAAAGCCACCGGGCAGTCGGTACTGGAATATCAGCAGCGGGTAAGGGTAGAGGCGGCCAAGCGGCAACTGGAAATGACTTCCAGCACGATTTCAGATGTGATGTATGGTGTAGGGTATAACGACGCCAAGGCCTTTCGGGATACCTTTCGCAAGTACAGCGGCCTGTCGCCGCTGGCCTATCGGGAAAGGTATCAGTAACTGTAAAACAGATTTCTGTTGCACTAAAGTCAGCGATGGCGGTAGCGTCAATAAAACCGTAACTTCCAGCAAAGGCGGTCACATCAATAAAGACGCTTTACCTGGGTCGCGCCCCGAATAGTCTCAATGGCGTGCAAACCGGCATGCAACTGCTCATCCGACAGCGTGTTGCCATATTGCGCCAGTCCCAGGACCTTGTCCCGGATTTCCTGGCGCGACAGCGTATTGCCGGGGTCGCCCTTGGGTTCATCAACCCGGCCTTGCAGGATGCGTCCGTCCCGGGTTGTGACCGAGACCTTGCCGATCCAGCGCTCAGGATAGGCTGTGTCCACTTCCTCATCGCGCTCCATGGTGACTTTGTCACGGAAGGCGGCCACAGACTGGTCATCCAGCGCGGCATCGAACTCGGGCAGGCCTGCACGCTGACGCAAGGCGATCAAAGCCAGAACGGTGCCCATGGAGAACTTGGACTGATGAACCGTTTCGGGGCGGGTGACCGCACCCAGTACATCAATGGCGCCCTGGTGTACATGTGTGACGACCCGCACAATATCGTCCGCTGACAGCTTATTATCCTGCATGACCTGCGCCAGCGCGTCGGCCGCAGGATGGGTATGACGACATGAAGCATGATATTTGAACGAAGTTTCCGCCAGTGCCCAGCGCGATCCCAGCCTGTCGGTCAGGCGGGCCGGATCCGCGTCGCTGGACATGCCGGCCCCCATTCCCTGCGTGCCTTCCAGAATCTGTCTGGCACCGGTGAAACCATCCCGGGCCAGCCAGGCGGCTGTCAGGCCGTTGGCGGCGGCTTTGGCGGTATGCAACTGTTTGGAGTCGGCGGCGGTACGCAGAAATTCCCACAATCCTGCCGCCTGCGTGCCAGCCGAGCCAATGGCATCCAGCATTTGGGCTGGCGTCAAGGACATCAACCGACCCACTGCCACTGCGGCCGCAATGGTGCCGGCCGTCCCTGTCGTATGAAAAATCCGGTAATGAGAACGCCCCAGGAATTCTCCAACCCGGATTCCCGCCTCGTATCCAGCCACGCAGGCGGTGAGCAGCTGGCGGCCCGAGGCGCCCGTTTCCTGGGCCACGGCCAGCGCCGCAGGAAACACCACGGCGGCAGGATGAAAGACCGAGCCGTTATGCACGTCGTCCTGTTCCACCATATGCGCAGCGGCGCCATTGGCCAGCGCGGCAAAAAGTGGCGACGTTGTCCGGGTCGAACCGATGATTTGCGCACTGCCCTGGGCTGGCCCCATGGCAAGCGCAAAATCGCGGATGGACTTGACGGGGCGGGCCGGATAGCCCGCAAGCATGGAACCGAACGTATCCAGCAGAAAGTCCTCGCAGCGCGACATGACCGCATCGGGGATCATGTCATCGGCAAGGGTAGCGGTAAATTCGGCGAGCGTAGCACTGGGAGTTTGTGACATGGCATATATCCTGGACTGGGGCAGAAACGTGTTGACGGGATCAGAACGAACGGGGCAGCCCCAGCACGTGTTCGGCAACGTAAGAGTAAATCAGATTGGTGGAGATCGGCGCCACCTGGTACAGCCGGGTTTCGCGGAATTTGCGCTCGACATCGTATTCGTTGGCAAAGCCAAAGCCGCCGTGAAATTGCAGGCAGGCATTGGCCGCTTCCCATGATGCTTCCGAGGCCAGCAGCTTGGCCATATTGGCCTGGGTGCCGCAAGCTTGCTTGGCGTCAAAACGACGGGCGGCTTCATAGCGCATCAGGCTCGCTGCTTCAATATTGATGAAGGCCTTGGCAATGGGGAACTGTACTCCCTGGTTCTGGCCGATAGGCCGGCCAAACACCTTGCGTTCCTTGACGTACGCACTCACCTTGTCTATAAACCAGTAGCCGTCGCCGATACATTCGGCGGCAATCAGCGTGCGCTCGGCATTCAGGCCATCCAGAATATACTTGAACCCCTTGCCTTCTTCGCCGATCAGGCTCTCTTCGGGCAACTCCAGGTTGTCAAAAAACAGTTCGTTGGTTTCGTGGTTCACCATATTGGGGATGGGCTGCAGGCTCATGCCGGATTTGAGCGCCTGATGGATATCGACCAGGAAAATGGACATGCCTTCGGACTTGCGTGTGACCTGTTCCAGCGGCGTGGTGCGGGCCAACAGAATCATGAGGTCGGAGTGCTGAACGCGCGAAATCCAGACTTTCTGGCCATTGATCACGTAGCGCCCGTCTTTCTTTGTCGCGGTGGTTTTGATCTTGGTGGTGTCGGTGCCGGTGGTCGGTTCGGTCACGGCCATGGACTGCAGACGCAGCTGGCCGGTGGCGATTTTCGGCAGATAGGTTTTTTTCTGTGCATCAGAGCCATGGCGCAGCAGGGTGCCCATGTTGTACATCTGGCCATGGCAAGCTCCGGAATTACCCCCGCAACGGTTGATTTCCTCCATGATGACCGACGCTTCAGTTAGACTGAGGCCCGACCCACCATATTCCTGCGGAATCAGGGCGGCCAGCCAGCCGGCCTCGGTGAGGGCATTGACAAAAGCTTCCGGGTAGGCGCGCTTTTCGTCAATATCACGGAAGTATTCGGCAGGAAACTGGGCGCACAAATCACGAATGGCATCGCGAATATCCTGGTAGGCGTCGGTTTGATGTTGCATGGTCGGAATCTCGGAAATATGAACAGGAACAGCCTGTACTGTGACAGATCGCGCCGGTTCTGAATATTGTTGTTTGCTTAACTAAGACTTTAGCGTTTATTAAGGAGCGCCGCAGATGGCGATGCATTTTGACCTGACGGATATGCAATTGATGGTACACATCAGCGAAGTGCACAGCCTGACCAAAGGTGCCGAACGCTCGCACCTGTCCCTGCCCGCCGCCAGCAACCGGATCAAAAACCTCGAAAACAATCTGGGAACAGCCCTATTGTATCGGAATAGCCAGGGTGTCACCCTGACCCCTTCGGGCGAAGCCTTCGTGCGCCACGCGCATATCGTGCTGCGTCAGCTGGAACATCTGCGCGGCGATATCCGCGAGTTTGCCGAAGGCATCAAGGGCAAGGTCCGCGTTTACGCCAATACAACTGCAATGAACGAATTCATGCCCGACATCCTGAGCCGATACCTGGCGTTGCATCCGGATGTCAGCGTCGAACTGCGCGAGCGGCTCAGCTATCGCATCGTCAAGCTGGTCAGCGAAGGCGTGGCCGATATCGGCGTAGTGGCCGGCATCGACGAAGATCAGGCGGTGTCGGAAGAGGGCGTGCGCTTCATTCCCTATCGCTCCGACAATCTGGTGCTGGTGACCTCGCGCGGGCATCAGCTGGCCGGCCATGATGAACTGTCGTTCGCAGAAAGCCTGTCATACGAATTCGTTGGCCTGTCGGAGTGGAGCGCCATTCATTCGTTTCTGAAGCAGGCGGCCGAAACGCTGGGCAGCCCGCTGCGCTTTCGCATTGAGGTGGGCGGCTTTGAGGCCGCCTGCCGAATGATTGCCGCCAACGCCGGCATTGGCGTGATTCCCGAGACGGCCGCGCTGCGCTATGCCGCCACCATGCCGCTTAAAATTATTCGCCTGACCGACAGCTGGGCGCTGCGCCGGCTGTATGTCTGCGTGCGCCGTCTGGAAGAACTCCCGTCGTTTGCCCAGGAACTGGTTGCGCTGATGCAGCAAGACGCCGGCGCCTCAAACGGCGCCGATGCTGCGTAACCGGCACGGATGCAGTGCGACGCCAGCCTGGGCCCATTCCGTTTTGCGCGACACCTGTCCGAACGCATCCCGACCTCTGCGCGATAGCCGCCGGGGTCCATTCTGATCTGCGCGACGCATGCCAGAAGGCATTACGATCGGTGGCGCGGGTTGTGATAAATCGGTGCAACGCGCGCCTATCTGGTCTGGCAAAGTCCCCCTTTCAGGATTAATAATTCCCCTGAGAATGCCGAACCGGTTATGCTGATGTTAATTATTATATTCATATCAGGAAACAGTGCGCATGACTCAGGATGCTCGGCAGTCCGACCTTTCCGACTGGATTGGTCGTCAGGAAGTGGCTCAGGATTTCATCAATCCGTCCCACGTAAGAAAAATTGCGGCTTCGCTGGAGGCGAGCGCGCCTGCTGCCGGCGAGCCGCTGCCGCCCTTGTGGCAATGGGCGCTGTTTATCGAACCGGCACCACAGGATCAGCTTGGCGCTGACGGCCATCCGCAGCGGGGCGGTTTTCTGCCACCCGCCGATGATCGCAACCGCATGTGGGCGGGCGGTCGCCTGCAGTTTCATCGGCCGCTTCTGGTCGGCCGGGACGGCGAGCGCGTGTCCACCATCAAGGCAATCAAAGAGAAAGAAGGCAGTACCGGCAAACTGCTTTTTGTCACCGTCACCCACGAATACACACAGGACGGTGAACTGTGCATTTACGAAGAGCAGGACATTGTCTATCGTGAGCCTTCGCCACCGAAACTGGGTGGTACCGAGGTTGCGCAAACTGCGGCCTGGTCGGAAAGCATTTCGCCGACCAGTACCTTGCTGTTTCGCTATTCCGCCGTCACCTTCAACGGTCATCGCATCCATTACGACCATCCTTATGTCACCGAAACCGAAGGCTATCCGGGCTTGGTGGTGCATGGCCCCATGATTGCGACACGCCTGCTGCAGGCCTTCACCCATGCCAATCCCGATAAAACCGTGACCGGCTTTTCATTTCGCGGCCATCGACCGCTGATTGCGCCGGCCGTCTTTCGCGCACAGGGCGCCATCGCCGAGCCGGGTCGCGCCCGCGTATGGGCAGAGCAGGAGGGTAGCGTTGCCCAGACAGCAGAGGTCAATTTCAAATGAAAACACACAAGCAAACAAACGGGGTTCGTCCCCTTGACGGCATTACCGTCCTGAGCCTGGAACACGCCATCGCGGCACCGTTCTGCACCCGCCAGCTGGCCGACCTGGGCGCGCGCGTCATCAAGGTGGAGCGGCCAGGCGTGGGAGATTTCGCACGTAATTATGATGAACGTGTTAAAGGCATGGCTTCGCATTTTGTTTGGACCAACCGGTCCAAGGAAAGCCTGACGCTGGATCTCAAAAGCCGCGAGGCCAGTGAAGTGCTGGCGCGCCTGCTGCCTCAGGTCGATGTGCTGGTGCAAAACCTGGCGCCGGGTGCGGCGGCGCGCCTGGGACTGTCGTTCGAGGCCCTGCATGAACAGTATCCGGAGCTGATCGTTTGCGATATTTCCGGCTACGGCGCCGGCGGCCCATATGAACACAAGAAGGCCTACGATCTGTTGATCCAGAGCGAAAGCGGTTTTGTGTCCGTCACGGGCAGTGCCAACGAACCGGCCAAGGCCGGCTGTTCGATTGCCGATATTTCAGCCGGCATGTACGCCTATTCGCATATTCTGTCCGCCCTGTTGCAGCGTGGCAAGACCGGCAAAGGCAGTCACATTGATCTGACCATGCTCGAGAGCATGGTCGAATGGATGGGCTTTCCCCTTTACTATGCATTTGAAGACGCACCGGCGCCGGTCAGGGCGGGGGCGGCGCACGCCTCCATCTATCCTTACGGACCGTTTCTGGCGGGTAACGGCAAAACCATTATGCTGGGCCTGCAGAATGAACGGGAATGGAAAACGTTCTGCGACCTGGTGCTCGAAAAGCCCGAACTGGCAACGGACGCCCGCTTTGTTTCCAACTCCATGCGCACCGCCAATCGTGATGCGCTGCGTGACCTGATTATTCAGGCCTTTGCCGCCTATGATGACGAACAAATCATCGAACGGCTGGAAAAAGCGGGGATTGCCAACGCACGAGTCAACGACATGAAAGCCGTGTGGGAGCACCCCCAGCTCAAGGCACGCGATCGCTGGACCCATATGGAGAGTCCGGTGGGTACGCTGCCTGCTTTATTGCCGCCGGGCGTCAACAATAGCTATGACTTCCGGATCGATGCGGTTCCGGATCTGGGCGAACATTCGGCTGCGATTCTGGCCGAGCTGGGCTATGATGAGGCCACCGTCAGTGAGTGGAAAGCGGGCGGTATCGTTTGAGCGGCTTGCCTGCCGATTTCTGTCATCTGTCTTGCCGTTAATCCCCATTTAGGAGTTTTGCCTGTCATGAGAATGCGTTCTGCACTGTTTGTTCCTGCGACCCGGGTCGACCGGATCCCCAAGGCCCTGGCCAGTGGCGCCGATGCCGTTATTGTCGATCTTGAAGATGCCGTTGAGCAGGACGCCAAGGAAAGCGCACGCGCAGCATTAAGCGATTTTGCGCAGGCCAATCCGCAGGCGCAGTTTATGCTGAGGGTCAACGATGCGCGCAGCCGCTGGTTCAACGACGATATTGCCATGTGCGCAAAAGTTGCGAATATTACCGGCGTCATGCTCCCCAAGGCCGAAAGCAGCTCCCAGATTCAGGCCGCCAGTCTGGCCCGAAAGCCGGTGTACCCGATCATTGAAAGCGCGATGGGCCTCATGCGCATGCCGGAACTATGCCAGGCGCCTGGTGTGGCCCGGCTGTCTTTCGGCGCGCTGGATCTGGCGCTGGACCTGAACATGGATCGCGATTCGGCGGGGGCGCAGCAGTTGCTGGCCAGCGTTCGCCCGCAACTGGTTATACAGAGTCGTGCAGCAGGCATTCAGGCGCCTCTGGACGGCGTCTTTCCCGATATTTCAGACAGCGACGGGCTTGCACAGTCGGTCGGACTGGCCAAGGGTATGGGGTTTGCAGGCGCCTTGTGCATCCATCCTTCGCAACTGGCGGTCATTCATGGCGTGTTCGAACCCACGGCCAGCGAACGGGAATGGGCGCAACGGGTGCTGGACGAGCATCAGAAAAGCGGCCGTGCCGCCTTCAAGCTGGATGGCCAGATGGTCGATATGCCGGTCATAGAGAAGGCTCGTCAGATTCTTCAGGCTCATCCTTAGGCAGGCGCACGATAAAGTCCGACCCCCAAGCGGGGGCGGACCTGACCCGGATATCGCCATGATGACGGGTGACAACGGTCTTGACGAACAGCAACCCCAGGCCCAGGCCACCCGGGTCATCCGCCTCGCCCGGACTCACGCGGCTAAAGCGTGTAAAGAGCGCCTTCTGATCATGCTCGCTGATACCGCGGCCCTGGTCGCGAATGGTGACTTCCCAGAAATCGCCTGCCGACACAATCGTGCAGGTGACCGTGGTATGGTCCGGGCTGTATTTGAGGGCGTTGTCCAGCAAATTGCCAAAACAGCGGGTCAGCAATGACTGGTCTCCGCGGACAAAGGCGCAAACGGGCCCGTCTTCGTTCACAATCGTGATATGACGCGCCCGGCTGGCCGCCCAGAACTCGTTGACGGCGTCCTGCAGCAGATCGCTCAGATTCAGCGGCACGAAGTCCATGCCGCTTTGCTCGGCACGGGTAAACTGCACAAAATCATCTACCAGCCTGATCGTGCGGGTTGAAAGCTGCTTCACCTGTTGCAGCAGTTCCCCGGCAGGAAGGGCCTGTGCGGGATGTTGCTGCAGATCGATCAACGCCAGGATCGAGGCTTGCGGCGCTCGCATGTCATGTGAAATAAAGCGCAGGGTGTCGTCGCGCCTGCGTTCGGCCTGGCGTAAAGCACTGATATCGATCAGATTCAGAATGAACCCAGAGTGGCGACCCGTGGCGGTATGGGTGGACATGGATTTGAGCAGCAAATCGCGCCCGGCACAGTCGCGCACTTCGTACCCCTTGTCAGTATGCACCGCCCATGCCCCGACACCGGATTGTGGTGTGTGGCCGTCCTGAGCCTGCTCGGGGTGGTCGATGGCGGCGACCAATTCCCGGCACACGACCGGATCGGCAATAATCGTTTCCAGAAAGGCCTGGATATGCAGACCGTCGGTCAGCGGAGGCGCGTTCAGGCTGGTCATATAACGCGTGGCGCTGGCTGACCAAAGCGTCAACTGATGATGGGCATCGAAAACCACCGCCGGGTCGGCAATGGCGTTAAAACTGTCACTGATGAACCGGCGCAGTGACCGCACGCGGTTCAGCCCAAAGCGTAACTGCATGACTCTTTCATTCAGGGACAGGCGATCCTTGCCGGCAGGGTCTGTCGCCGCCACCTCGGCACCCAGCAGGGGGTACTCGCGATTGAGCTCGCCCATTTCCCGACTCATCTGGCTCAGGGCGATTTCCTGTGTGCGCCAGCTCCAGATCGGGTAGGTCAGGGCGATACCCATCATGGCGGCAACAGGCGATATCCAATAATTGCCCAGATATAGCGTCAGCAGGGTACCGGACAGCACCACCACCAGGGCGATGCCGGTGGCAAGCAGAACGCGCCGCGGCGACAGTCGCCTGACTGCCACAAGCAGCAATAAAACGGGCGCCAGTGATATCAGGCTTTGCATGGTCTGGCCTGGGTGGCGGATCCAGTTGCCTTCGCGCGCAGACTGCAGGACATTGGCCAGCACTTCGACGCCGGCCATATTGTCGATCGTGTCCGCGGAAACGGGTGTCGGAAAACTGTCTCCCATGCCTGTTCCCCAGGCGCCGATCAGAACGTATTTATTGGCGAAATAATCTGCCGGAACGTCTCCCGCCAGCACCTCGCTGTATGGGATCATCGGAAATCGCAGGGGTGCGCCGACAAATGGGATGAGCAAGGGCGGCTCGGTACGATGGGCCCTGAGCCTGTCAACGGCCGCGGTCTGACCGCCCGCTTCGAGCATGGCCAGGGCAAGGTGTTTATAGCTTGGGTCATTTGGAGAAAAGAGACGTATTCGGCGTACCGTGCCATCGGGATCGGGCACGATATTAATAAAGCCGAGATGCCGGGTGGCCGTGCTCAATCCCGAGACCGGCCGGACCGGCCGCTGCATGGCCGTCCCTGACAGGAAATAGGCAAGCACAACCTTGCCGTTGCGCCGGATCGCGCCGGATAATGCGTCGTCATCTTGCGGGTGAGCCCAATCGGCGTCCGAGAAAAGAATATCGAATCCCACCGCCCGGGCACGGTGCAGTCGTTCAAGAAGACGGGCGTGCAAACTGCGTCTCCAGGGCCAGAATCCGATTCGTGCCAGGCTTTTGTCATCGATCACGATCATGACAATATCGTGATCGGGCTGGCGGACATGCGTGTAACTGACCACCTTGTCATACAGGCTGGAACTGATGCGCGAGAAGACGGAAAACCGGCTGCAGAACAGGGTGATGCCCAGAATCAGCAATGCAACCAGGATCCATTCACGCTGATAGCGCCGATACAGTGACTTCTGCATGGCATCTGTCATCCATTACAGCACAGGACGCTCATATCTGACCGGCAGACCTGCTTGTTCCAGTCTGTCCCGATAAAGGGGGATTGTCGGCCTGTGCAGAATCGGAAACGGTTTCCAGGCGGTAACCCAATGCGTAAGACGACACGATACGCAAGCCATTTTCGGGACGGATACGCAGCTTTTGCCTCACGTTGGACAAATGGGTGTCCAGCGTACGCGAGGTGGCGGGAATTTCGCGGTTCCAGATGGCGACGCTCAGTGCGTCGCGGGAAAAAAGCCGCCCCAGGTTACGGAAAAACAGCACCGCCAGATCGAATTCCTTGGGTGCCAGGGTGATTGCCTCGTCATGCAGATGGACGGAGCGCGCCTGCGCGTCGAAAACGTAAGGACCGACTTCAAAAACCGTGCTATCGGGGCCTGCTGCATTCCTGCGGCGCAGCAATGCAAGCAGGCGCACACGCAGGGCCGGTTCGGAATAAGGTTTGACAATATAGTCGTCGGCGCCGGTCTCGATTGCATCGACCAGGTCTTCTTCGCCGCTGCGGCTGGTGATAAACAGCACCGGCAGGGCATAACCCAGATTCTGGCGCATCCAGATCAGGACGTCCTTGCCGGTAATGTCCGGCAACTCCCAATCCAGAATAAGCAGCTCGAATGAATTCGGTGCCATGAGGTCGACTATCAAGTCCTTGCCTGAGCTGTAATGCCTGCAGGTATATCCCATTTTTTCTACTGCCTGCGTCATCTGCGCTGCCTGAGGCAGATCGTCTTCCAGTATGGCAATGTTCATGTGAGTATTCCTAATGCAGCAAAGCCAGGATCACTGGCTTCTCTAGCCGCCCGCACGTGGCGGGCCTCAGGTTCGAAATTATAGCAAAACAGTTGTTTTTTGGGATTTCGGATCCAGATAGAAAGCTGAGGCCGGCCTGCAACACATCCGGTTGTTCTGTTTGTTCTCGCAACGTCCTGTTTTCTTGACGTTTTATCGCAATTATGTTAATGTTACGGGCTACCTAGTGGTAATAGCGTTAGGTGGTAGCAGTAAAAGCAGTAGACTTGTTGCTCTTTGGTGGCCCGAATGTGGCAAAACAGGGTTCTGGTAAAGGTTTCGCGTAAACTATTCTGGAATGGGTTTTGCAATTTCGGTGCAGACATCTTCGGGAGCACAATTTTAAAAGCCGTATCCTGGTCAGAATGTCGTGCCAAAGCAACATGCAGACAGACAACGCCGCAGTCAGGCGCTTTGCGCCCACGAGTGCAGCGGTTGTGTTGATTGCCTGAGCTTCGCACATGGCCTGTACAGGATTTTTCAGCAAGAGAAAAAATCCTGTCCGAACAGTGGCGACACGCACCGGTCATATGCCGGCGTTAATATCGCGACTTTGCCCCATTCTCTTCCGGACGTACATTAACGTCAGTACGTAAAACAGACGCAAATATAAATCGGTACAGGTTTTCTGTACATGAAATAGGATAGAAGGTTATGCCAACCATCAGCCAGCTCGTGCGTAAACCGCGCGAAAGCAGCCATGAGAGCAGCAAAAGCCCAGCGCTTGAAAACTGCCCTCAGCGTCGTGGCGTATGCACACGTGTGTATACAACCACACCTAAAAAACCGAACTCTGCGATGCGTAAAGTCGCCAAAGTGCGCCTGACCAACGGTTTCGAAGTTATTTCGTACATCGGTGGTGAAGGTCACAACCTGCAGGAACACTCCGTGGTTCTTGTTCGTGGCGGTCGTGTAAAAGACCTCCCGGGTGTGCGCTATCACATCGTACGCGGCTCACTTGACCTGCAAGGCGTCAAGGACCGTAAGCAGTCCCGCTCCAAATACGGTGCCAAGCGTCCGAAGAAAGCCTAATCCGCTTTTTTTGAACGGTTCATCCGTAAGGCGGAAACGCCCAGACAGCTTCCTTCCCACCGGTTGGTAAGCGTGCAGCCGCAGCTGCGAGAAAAAATTATCTGCGGTACGTAAGGGGCTGACCTCTCATATAGGCAGCCACGGCCACGCAAGTGGTTCAACTGAAACAGACACTCTAAGGAAGTACAATGCCACGTCGTCGCGAAGTACCAAAACGCGAGATCCTGCCCGATCCAAAATTCGGCAGTGTCGATCTTGCAAAATTCATGAACGTTGTCATGCTGTCAGGCAAAAAAGCCGTCGCAGAACGTATCATTTATGGCGCGCTTGATCAAGTCCAGGCCAAAACAGGTAAAGAGCCTATCGAGGTGTTCAACCTGGCAATCAACAACATCAAACCCATCGTCGAGGTTAAAAGCCGTCGCGTGGGTGGTGCCAACTATCAGGTACCTGTCGAAGTCCGTCCCGTCCGTCGCCTCGCGCTGGCAATGCGCTGGCTGCGTGAAGCCGCGAAAAAACGCGGTGAAAAATCAATGGACCTTCGTCTTGCCGGGGAACTGATGGATGCGGCCGAAGGCCGTGGCGCTGCAATGAAAAAGCGTGAAGACACACACAAAATGGCAGAAGCTAACAAAGCTTTCTCTCATTTCCGCTGGTAATTTAAGGACACAACCATGGCCCGCAAAACCCCGCTCGAACGATACCGCAATATCGGTATTTCTGCTCACATTGACGCTGGTAAAACCACAACGACAGAACGTATTCTGTTTTATACCGGTGTGAACCATAAAATCGGTGAAGTGCACGACGGTGCCGCCACCATGGACTGGATGGAGCAGGAACAGGAACGCGGTATTACCATTACTTCAGCTGCGACTACCGCTTTCTGGCGGGGCATGGCGGGTAATTATCCTGAGCACCGCATCAACATCATCGACACCCCGGGACACGTTGACTTCACCATTGAAGTTGAGCGTTCCATGCGTGTGCTTGATGGCGCTTGCATGGTTTACTGTGCAGTGGGCGGCGTACAGCCTCAATCTGAAACCGTATGGCGTCAGGCCAACAAGTACAAAGTGCCTCGTCTGGCCTTTGTGAACAAAATGGACCGTACCGGTGCGAATTTCTTCAAGGTCTATGACCAGTTGAAAACACGCCTGCGTGCCAATCCTGTGCCTGTGGTCATCCCAATCGGCGCCGAAGATAACTTCAAGGGTGTGGTCGACCTCATCAAGATGAAAGCGATCATCTGGGACGAGGCCAGCCACGGCACCAAGTTCGATTACGAAGATATCCCGGCAGAACTGGTTGACTCAGCCAATGAATGGCGCGAAAAGCTGGTTGAAACGGCAGCAGAAGCCACCGAAGAACTCATGGACAAGTACCTTGAGAGCGGCGAGCTGAGCGAAGAGGAAATCAACACCGCCATTCGTCAGCGGACCATTGCCTGCGAAATTCAGCCTATGCTGTGCGGCACTGCGTTCAAAAACAAAGGCGTGCAGCGCATGCTGGATGCAGTGATCGATTATCTGCCTTCACCTGCCGATATTCCTCCTGTCACTGGCGAAGATGACGCCGGTAACGAAGTCAGCCGCAAGGCCGATGACAAAGAGAAATTCTCTGCACTGGCATTCAAGCTGATGACCGACCCCTTTGTTGGTCAGCTGACTTTCGTGCGCGTTTACTCGGGCGTCCTGGCCTCTGGCGACACGGTCTACAACCCTATCAAGGGCAAAAAAGAACGTATCGGCCGGATTCTTCAGATGCATGCGAACAACCGTGCCGAAATCAAGGAAGTGCTGGCGGGCGACATCGCCGCTGTCGTTGGTCTGAAAGACGTCACGACCGGTGAAACGCTGTGCGACGTAGATTCGCACATCATGCTCGAACGCATGGTATTTCCTGAGCCTGTGATTTCACAGGCGGTTGAGCCAAAAACCAAGGCCGACCAGGAAAAAATGGGCTTGGCGCTGTCCCGTCTGGCCGCAGAGGATCCGTCCTTCCGCGTCCGCACCGACGAAGAATCAGGCCAGACCATTATTTCCGGTATGGGCGAGCTGCACCTGGAAATTCTGGTAGACCGCATGAAGCGCGAGTTCAACGTGGAAGCCAACGTGGGTAAACCACAAGTAGCCTACCGTGAAACCATCCGCAAGGTATGTGAAGAAGTCGAAGGCAAGTTCGTCAAACAGTCCGGTGGTCGTGGTCAGTATGGTCACGTCGTGCTGAAACTGGAACCCCTGCCTCCAGGCGGTGCCGGCTACGAATTCGTTGACGCCATCAAGGGCGGTGTGGTTCCTCGTGAATACATTCCTGCCGTTGACAAAGGTATTCAGGAAACACTGAGTGCCGGTGTGGTTGCCGGATACCCGGTTGTTGATGTCAAGGTAACGCTGTTCTTCGGTTCTTACCATGACGTTGACTCGAACGAAAACGCGTTCCGTATGGCTGCTTCGATGGCCTTCAAGGAAGGGATGCGCAAGGCTCAGGCCGTATTGCTCGAACCCATGATGGCTGTTGAGGTGGAAACACCTGAAGACTATGCCGGTACTGTGATGGGCGATCTGTCTTCACGTCGTGGTATGGTTCAGGGCATGGACGATATGGTTGGCGGCGGCAAGGTCATCAAGGCCGAGGTACCCCTGGCCGAGATGTTCGGTTATGCGACCAACCTGCGTTCTCTGACGCAAGGTCGTGCAACGTACACGATGGAATTCAAGCAGTACGCTGAAGCACCTAAGAACGTTGCCGACGAAGTCATCAGCGCCCGCAGCAAATAAAACACAAAAGGTGTTGCACCTGTTTTTACCCAAGGTAGGGCAGGTGCAACGTTTTCATATTCAGATAGATTAAGTATTGGATAGATATTATGGCAAAAGGTAAGTTTGAACGTACCAAACCACACGTAAACGTTGGTACGATTGGTCACGTTGACCATGGCAAAACAACGCTGACAGCGGCGATTACAACGGTCTTGTCCAAGCAGTTTGGCGGCGAAGCCAAAGGCTACGACCAGATTGATGCGGCGCCTGAAGAAAAAGCGCGTGGTATCACGATCAACACGGCTCACGTTGAGTACGAGACAACGAACCGTCACTACGCGCACGTTGACTGCCCGGGCCACGCCGACTATGTTAAGAACATGATTACCGGTGCGGCGCAGATGGACGGCGCGATCCTGGTATGTTCTGCTGCTGACGGCCCGATGCCTCAGACACGTGAGCACATCCTGCTGTCCCGTCAGGTTGGCGTGCCT
>NZ_KI650979.1:0-1175824 GCF_000506985.1 Advenella kashmirensis W13003 | reverse complement strand
TGCTAAAATCACGAAGTAATTCGTAATAGATGCTCCCGGCAGCCTTCGGGCTGCCGGACATGTATGCCGCTACTGTCATCAGGTAGCTCGTTCTTTATAATTGTTCTTTAGGAATTCCCATGAAAAACCAGAAAATCCGTATTCGCCTTAAAGCGTTTGACTACAAACTGATCGATCAGTCAGCTGCTGAAATCGTGGATACAGCAAAGCGCACCGGTGCTGTTGTCCGTGGCCCCGTACCACTTCCAACTCGCATTAAACGCTACGACGTGCTGCGTTCACCACACGTGAACAAAACGTCACGCGATCAGTTCGAAATCCGCACGCACCAGCGTCTGATGGACATCGTTGATCCAACCGACAAAACCGTTGACGCCCTGATGCGCCTGGATTTGCCTGCTGGTGTTGACGTCGAAATCGCACTGCAATAAGACAGATGGTTGTTCATAGGCCGGTCCGACCCGCCGTTCAGGTGAGGATTTGACGGCCATACGTAAATACCGTGCCCTGGCACGGTATTTTCTTTTGTGCAAAGCTGTACAGACACGGCACTGTCGATCATGCCATCGGGCGGTTCGAGCCGTTGCCTTTGCGCCGCTTTTCATTGCGCCCTCCCCATGCCGTCATAGACTGGCGGGTTCTGCCATCAGCACGATTATGGCAAAATAGCGCCATAACAGCACAAGATGTCGGTCTCGTCAGGGCTTGAAGCGTGACGGATAACTTACTGTTTTATATAACCATTGGGTATGTTTAAATAAAAACAAATTTTCAAAAGTAATATAAAATCCGATTAAACATCATCGCTTTTTAGAGTATGTACGTTGATTCAGCTAAAGAATATTCATAAATCCTACGCCTCCCGCGATAAAGTGGTCGAGGCGCTGGCTGGCGTCAGCCTGGACATTGCTCAGGGCGAAATTTTCGGCATTATCGGGCGCTCCGGCGCCGGCAAAAGCACGCTGATACGCATGCTGAATCTGCTGGAGCGGCCCACCAGCGGCAGCGTATTGCTCCACGGCCAGGACATTACCACCATCAGCGAAGCCTCGCTGCGCGCCCTGCGTCACAAAATCGGCATGGTGTTCCAGCACTTCAATCTGTTGACCAGCCGCACTGTCGTGCAGAATGTCGCTTTTCCCCTGCGTCTTGCCGGCATGGACAAAAAAGCCAGGACCGAGCGTGCATTGTCGCTGCTGGAGCTGGTGGGGCTCAAGGACCACGCCTACAAATATCCCAGGCAATTGTCTGGTGGCCAGCAACAGCGTGTAGGCATCGCCCGGGCGCTGGCCAACGAGCCCGAATTGCTTCTGTGTGACGAAGCGACCAGCGCGCTGGACCCTGAAACCACGCAATCCATCCTGAACCTGGTGCTGGACATCAATCACCGTTTCGGCATTACCGTGGTATTGATCACGCACAGCATGGACGTCATCCGCAGCGTGTGCGACCGAGTGGCGATCATCGACAATGGTCGTATTGCCGAATCCGGTGAAGTGGTCGATGTTTTCCTGCACCCACAGCACGCTACGACGCTCGCACTGCTCTCCGAGAGCGGGGTGGATGCCGACGGCTGGAAAGAGCTGATCGAAGGCGTCTCCGGGCGCATTGTCCGCCTGACCTATCGTGGCCAGAACGCAGCCCAGCCTTTGTTGAGCCAGGCCAGTCGCGATCTGAATGTGAACCTGAGCATCCTGCAGGGCGCCGTGGGCAAAATCAAGGATACGCCGTATGGACAACTGGTGCTGGCGGTCGATGCCGCTGCGTCGAGCTATGGTCCGCTGGAGCGCTTTTTTACAGATAATCACGTGAATTACGAGGTATTGCGACCATGAACTGGAGTACGCTGGACTGGCCGCTGATCGGCGAGGCAACAATCGATACTCTGCTGATGACCGGCTGGTCATTGGTCTGGACCGTCATCATCGGTCTGCCGCTGGGGGTCTATCTGTTTCTGACGAGTGAACGCCAGTTATTGGCCAATCGACCTGTGTACCAGTCTGTCTCGCTGGTCGTCAATATTTTGCGCTCGGTGCCGTTTCTGATTTTGCTGATCGTCCTGATCCCCTTTACCCGCCTCATCATGGGCAGCGCGCTGGGCGTCGGAGGAGCCATTCCGCCCCTGGTGGTGGGGGCCGCCCCGTTTTTTGCCCGTCTGGTCGAAAACGTTCTGCGCGAACTGGACCCGGGCATTTCCGAAGCCTGTCGCGCCATGGGCGCCGACTCCCGGCAAACCGTATTGTGGGCGCTGTTGCCCGAAGCGACAACCGGCATTATCAGTGCCGTGGTGGTCACCACCATCATGCTCATCAGCTATTCGGCCATGTCGGGCGTGATCGGCGGTGGCGGCCTGGGCGATCTGGCGATCCGTTTCGGATACCAGCGCTATCAGACCGAAGTCATGATCGTGACCGTGGTTATTCTGATCCTCATGGTTCAGCTGGTGCAGTCCGTGGGTGATTATCTGGTTCAACATTTCAACCGAAAATAGCAATAAGGAGTATTGCAAATGAATTTAAAGCACATTCTGGGCGGTCTGCTGGTTGCCAGCTCCCTGGTCAGCCTGTCGGCCATTGCCAATGAAAAACTGAGCGTTGCCGCCACGCCTGTGCCGCACGCAGAGATTCTTGAACACATCAAGCCTGCGCTGGCCAAGGAAGGCGTTGACCTGACAATCAAAGTCTTTACCGATTACGTTCAGCCCAACCAGCAGGTTGCCGATAATCAGATCGATGCCAACTTCTTCCAGCACAAACCGTATTTGGATACCTTCAACAAGGAAAAGGGAACGAAGCTGGTTTCTGTCGGCCTGGTTCACGTTGAGCCGTTTGGCGCTTACTCCAAGAAAATCAAAAGCATTTCCGAACTGAAAGACGGTTCTACTGTTGCCATTCCCAATGACCCGTCCAATGGCGCCCGGGCGCTGCTGCTGTTGCAAAAAGAGGGTCTGATCAAACTGAAAGACCCGAGCAATCTGCTGGCAACCGCCCGCGATGTGAGCGAGAACCCCCAAAAACTGGAATTCAAGGAGCTGGAAGCCGCTACACTGCCGCGCGTGCTGGATGATGTTGATCTGGCGCTGATTAATACCAACTATGCGCTGGAAGCCGGTCTGAACCCGACCAAAGATGCGTTGTTCATCGAAGGGGCGGATTCTCCCTACGCCAATCTGGTTGCAACGACAGAAGAGAAGGCCAAATCACCTGCCGTGCAGAAGCTGATCAAGGCGTTGCAAACCGATGATGTGAAAAAATTCATCGAAGAAAAATACAAAGGCGCGATTGTTCCTGCGTTTTAATAAAGCAGGCTGACTGCGCCTGGCGGAGCCGGTTTTGCGTTGTGCAGGGCCGGCTTGCCTCGCGTCGCACATGCTGACCGCGGCAGCCTCTGCCGTCGGCCTTCAGTCATCATCTGTTCTGTAGTAATCCGCTGTTACCCCTGTTGCATGACTCCTGGGCATAATCAAACCGCATCCTGCTGCGGCGATCGCGCTATTGCGGGATGTCTGTACGCGAGTTTATCAATAAGGGGAATACAACATGGCAAAAGTCATCCATGTCATGCTGCGCTGTCTTGATCTGGCAGCATCCAAGGCATTCTATCAAACCGCTTTCGGCCTGGCGCCATCCCACGAGCTGGACTTCCCTGATTTCACCCTGTCCTATCTGCGTAACGCAGAAAACGATATGGAGATTGAGCTGACCTGGAACAAGGATCGCCAGGAACCGTATACCCATGGCGATGGGTATGGCCATGTGGCGATCTGTGTGGACGATATACAGGCTGAACACGCCCGGCTCAAACAGGCAGGCCTGTCGCCGCTTGATATCAAGTCTTTTCGCGAAGGCGATACCTTGCTGGCCACCTTCTTTTTTATTTTGGACCCCGATGGCTACAAAATAGAAGTGCTGCAAAGGCATGGGCATTATCAATAAGGCTGGCCTGCATATGCCGAAGCAAAGTGGTACTATCGAATCGTCGAATTCGCTTCATTAAGCAGGAGACACTATGTGCAGCATTTATTCCCATACGGATCCCATCATGTACGAATGCCGCAGCCGGTCGGTACGCATTGCCAAGGTGGTGACCAGTATCAAGCTGGAAAATATGTTCTGGGAGGTGCTGGCCGAACTGGCACGGCGCGATGGCACCACCACCAACCAGCTGATTGCCAGGCTTTACGACGAGGTATATGCGTACCGCGGTGAAGCGACCAACTTTACCTCCTTCCTGCGTGTGACCTGTATGCGCTATCAGGCCGTGCGCTATGGCGGCGCAGATGTGCAACCGTCGCTGGACCCGGCCTGTCCAGGCCTCAATTCTTCTGCAGCACATAACAAGATCGCCCTGGTCAGCTAACTTGCGGGCTACCCGGGCACCGGCAAGATTGTTACATCTCACACATAAACCCGACGCATACTCGGGTTTTCCTCTATCCATGTAGTACACGGATGTTACCTGCTCCATCAGGCAAGGCACATAATAGTCACGTAACAGAAAAAGCGGGAAGGGCGCATCGCCTGCCTCGATACAGACAAATTGTGACAGCTTGCAGGAGGACACATGGACACACCCATCATACGACACCACATTAAGTCCTGTACCGGATTGTCGCGGCGCCGGTTTCTGGGCGCAGCCGCCGTGCTGAGCGGAACGCTGGCTATCGGCACGACGCTGGCTGCCTTCGCCCCGTCACGTGCCTGGGCGCTGGCGACCACTCATCTGAATCAGAGGCAGGCAGAGACGATTTTGGCGATGGGTAAGGCGCTCTATCCGCACAAGGATCTGCCGGATGCGGTCTACGCGATCCTGGTGAAAGATATCGATGTGCAAATGGGCGATAGCAAGCAGGCTGCGCTGTTGACCGAGGGGATCCAGGGACTGAATCGCCAGGCCGGCGGCACCTTTGCCAGGCTGCCGCTGGAAAAGCAGACGGAACTGCTCAGGCAGATAGAGGGCGAATCGTTTTTTCAGGCGGTACGCGGACAGTGTGTTACCTCTATTTATGACAATGATATGGCCTACCGGCATTTCGGCTATGAGGGGGAAGTGTGGAGCAGGGGCGGCTACCTGGCGCGTGGATTCAATGATCTGCACTGGCTGCCCGACCCGCCGGAACAGGCAAGTCCGTCAATGAAATCATAATCGACCGGCTCAGGCAGGCATCAGGATTGGAACAGGGAGACAGGCAACATGGCAAAATTTGATCATACCGACGACAGCGTGGTCGTCATTATCGGTTCGGGCGCAGGCGGAGGTACGCTGGCCAACGAATTGTGTCAGAAAGGGGTGAAGGTTGTCATTCTGGAGGCCGGCGCGCGTCAGAGTACCGAGACCTTCATTCAGGATGAATGGAAGTCATTCAGCCAGCTGGCGTGGCTGGACAAGCGTACTACATCGGGCTCCTGGCGCATTACCAAGGACTTTCCGAATCTGCCGGCATGGATATGCAAGACAGTGGGCGGCACGACCACCCATTGGGCGGGGGCATCGCTGCGCTTTCAGGAGCACGAATTCCGTGCCCGTACCCACTATGGCGAAGTCAAGGATGCCAATTTGCTGGACTGGCCGATTACGCTCAAAGAGATGGAACCCTATTACGCGCGGGCTGAAAACAAAATGGGCGTTACGCGCACCAATGGCGTACCCGGCCTGCCCGGCAACAATAACTTCAAGATCATGTATAACGGCGCCTCGCGTCTCGGATACAAAAAAATCAGTACCGGTCACATGGCGATCAACAGCCGGGCACGGGACGGTCGCGGCGCCTGTATTCAGCAGGGCTTCTGCTTCCAGGGCTGCAAGATGGGCGCGAAGTGGTCGACCCTGTATACGGAAATCCCGCAGGCTGAAAAAACCGGTAAGCTGGATTTGCGAGCCGAGTGTCATGTGGCGCGCATCGAGCATGACAAGGCCGGCAAAGTAACTGGTGTAGTGTATTTTGACAGGGATGGCAAGGAGCAGCGCCAGGCAGCACGTGTTGTCTGTGTTGCCGGCAATTCGATCGAATCACCGCGCCTGCTTTTGCTTTCCGAATCCTCAAAATATCCGGACGGGCTGGCAAACAGTTCGGGTCAGGTAGGGCGAAATTACCTGCGTCATACTACGGGATCGGTCTATGCCGTGTTTGATGAGCCGGTGCATTTCTATCGCGGAACGACCATGGCCGGCATTGTGCAGGACGAAGCGGAACATAATGACAAACGTGGTTTTGTCGGCGGTTATGAGCTGGAGACCATCGCCCTTGGCCTGCCGTTCTATGCCGCGTTTCTGAATCCCGGCGGGTGGGGCAGTGACTTTGCTTCCTATATGGATGCCTACACGCGTACTGCCGGCCTGTGGATTGTGGGTGAAGACATGCCGCGCGAAAGCAATCGCATCACCTTGAACAGCGACGCGAAGGATCAGCACGGTCTGGCTGTGGCCAATGTGCATTTTGACGACCACCCCAATGACGAAGCCATGCGAGAGCATGCTTTCAAACAAAGTATTGCGATGTATGAGGCTGCGGGCGCGCGCAAGGCGTTTCGCACACCGCCGTATCCATCAACACATAACCTGGGGACCTGTCGCATGAGCGCCCGGGCAGATGATGGCGTTTGTAATAAACACGGGCAGGCGCATGATATTGCCAATCTGTTTATTTCTGACGGCAGCCAGTTTACGACAGGGGCAACCGAGAACCCGACATTGACCATTGTTTCCCTGGCAATCCGCCAGGCCGAGTACATTGCCGATCAGATGCAGCGCAGGCAGTTGTAGATTCAGTACATAAATCGTTGTCTTTGCGTTGCTGCCACTCTGTACGGGCGCCGCAATGCCCGGCAATGGCATGATTCAAGCGGTTTGCGATAGAATGCATGCATGCCCGATGACCGGGCAGATTTAGGAAATACTGCATTATGCTTCTGTCTGCTGTCTTTGCCAGTCTCGACTGTGTTGTTAATGCGCCTTGGGCACCTTCAGGTGTCGGGCGCATTCGACGTGTCAGTGGAGCGCACCCATGAACGACGTTTTAACGGCTTTACAGACCCAGCCCGCTTTATGGATGCTGGTCGTGGCAGGCTGTGTGGTCGGCCTGGTACTATGCGCCCTGTTCATGAATTATCGCCTGGCCACCTCGCGCGCGCGGGCGGCCGGACTGCAGGATCTGCTCATTGAACGGGACCGGTTGCGCGAAGAAGAGCAGCAGCGCCACGAACAATTGCAACTGCAATATAGGGAACTGGACGAGCAGAAAGACAATCTGGCCGGCCAGCTGGCAGCTGCCCGCAGCGATGCCGTCCATATCCAGCAGTTGAACGACCGGCAGAACGAACGCATGGTCCAGCTTGAATCGCGACTGCGCGAACTTGAAGCCGCCCGTAACGCGCTTGAAAAACAGCACGTCTCGCTGCAGGCAGACTATGCCTATAAGTCGCAAAGTCTTGACGCCATGCGGGCGCAGTTTGACACTTCCCGTGAACAGTTGAGCACGGAGTTTCGCAATCTGGCGACGCGCATTTTCGAGGAAAAAGAGCAGACCTTTTCTCGTAATAGTCGCCAGTCCATCGAGAGTTTGCTGCAACCCTTGCGCGAACAGATCGACCGCTTTCAGAGCCGGGTGAACGAGGTGCACGATCAGTCTTTGCAGGGCCACAGCATGTTGCGCTCGCAGATCGGCCAGCTCATGGATATGGGCCTGAAAATGACCCACGATGCACAGGCGCTCGCACGAGCCCTGAAGGGCGATAAAAAGGCCCTGGGCAACTGGGGCGAGATGCAGCTGGAGAGCGCGCTGGAAGCGGCCGGACTGCACAAAGGTACGCATTTCGACACGCAGGTGTTGTTTCGCAGTGAAGATGGTCGTGCCAACTATCCTGATTTCATTGTGTTTTTGCCGGATGGCAAGAAAATCGTCCTGGACAGCAAGGTTTCACTGATCTCGTACGAGCAGGCAGTCAACGCCACCGAAGATGAGGCAAGGCAAGGGTTTCTGGACGCTCACCTGCAGGCGGTGCGTACCCATATCGACCAGCTATCGGCCAAGGACTATACCGCGCTGGACGGCATGAACAGCCCGGGTTTCGTGCTGATGTTCATGCCGGTCGAGGGCGCTTATATCGAAGCGTTGCGGCACACTCGTAATATTTTCCAGTATGGTTACGAACGTGGCGTGATTCTGGTCTCGCATACGACGCTCATGCCGATTTTACGTACCGTGTCGTACTTATGGATGATGGCCGACAGCAATGAACAGGCCCAGGCGATTGGAGAGCGAGCTACAGATGTCTATAATCAGGTGGCGCGGGTGGCCGAACACCTGGGTAAACTGGGTGGTACGATCGGCACGCTCAGCACGCATTACAATGCCGTGGTGCGCAGCTTTGCAGGCAACCAGGGGTTGACGGGCAAAGTGGACCGTTTCCAGACCTTATCGGCCAAGGCCGCCAGGAGTATGCCGACCCTGCAGCCGCTCAATACTGAGGTGGACGTGCACCGCCTGGCGGGGCTGGCGGGTGACAAATCGGACCCGGAAATACCCGGCGAGTGATCGGTTTGCCGTTGACCGCCACGATGCGACACCGGCTGTCTGGGCACTTTGGACATTTCTCTGTCTAAAGGCCACTGGGTGTCTGGCGCAGCCGTCGTGCCGCCCGGTACAGGCGTTCGCAGCCCTGGACGATCTGTTCGGTTGTGCTCATAGTAAAACTCAATCTGAATGCCTGAGGGTCCGGCTGGGCTGCGTAAAAGGCGCTGCCGGGTACGAACATCACATTTTCTTCAATGGCCAGCGGCAAAAGCGCCGTGGCATCCAGGTCGTCCTGCAAGCGTCCCCACAGAAACATACCGCCTTCGGGCGCAAGCAGCGTTAGCGTATCGCCAAAATGTTGTCTGAGCGTGGCCATCATAAGGCGGGCGCGCTCGCCATAGGACGCGGCAATAGCAGGCAAATGCGCCTCATAGCGGCCCGAGTCCAGATAGTGCGCTGCGACGGCCTGCAAATAGGGTGCGGAGCACAGGTCATCAACCTGTTTTGCCAGCACGCAGCGTCGCAGGATCTCGGGGTGCGCCCGCATCCACCCCATGCGCAAACCGGGGGCGACCGTTTTCGACAGGCTGGACAAATACACGATCTGGTCGGCTACCCGTGTGTCGCGGGCCAGCGCCGCAAGCGCAGGCACCTGCTCTCCTTCGAAACGCAGCTCGCCGTAGGGATCATCTTCGATGAGGACGCAGGATGTGTCCGACAGGAGCGTGAGCAGCTGGTGTCGACGGGCAAGATCCATGGTCGCGCCGGTTGGATTGGCGAAGGTGGGTACCAGGTAGAGCAGTTTGGGATGATGTTGCTGCAACACCGTTGCCATTTCGGTCAGATCCGGCCCGTGGGCGTCGCTGGCGACCGTCACGATGCGTGCACCCGCCAGGCGCAGGCCCTGCAATGCCGCAGGGTAAGTGGGACGCTCGACCACCACCGTATCGCCCGGCTGAATGAAGGCGCGAAGCAAGAGGTCGAAGCCCTGCTGGGAGCCGCTGGTGACAACCAGTTGCTCTGCCTGGGTCGGGATGGCGCGCGCCGTGCTCATTCGCGCGAACGATTCGCGCAGGGCGGGCCAGCCTTCGGTTGCGCCATAGGACAATGTTGCGCCGGGTGCGGCCGTGATGGCATTGAACGAGGCCTGCAGGCCGGTGACGTCAAATAGCTCGGGGGCGGGGTAGCCGCCGGCAAAAGAGATCATGCCCGGTTGCGACAGATAGCGGAACAGTTCGCGAATCGGTGAGCCCTGCACTTGGGCAAACGGGTCTGCAAAGCGGAAGGTAAATGCCATGAAATCGCTCGCTGTAAAAAAGGCCATTGCAAATGCAATGGCCCGTCTGCCGTGCTGTTAGCCTTCGCCGAAGCGGATGCCCTGAGCCAGCGGCAGTTCGCGCGAATAGTTTACGGTATTGGTTGCGCGGCGCATGTAAGCTTTCCATGCATCCGAGCCCGATTCGCGGCCACCGCCGGTTTCTTTCTCGCCGCCAAATGCACCGCCGATTTCCGCACCCGATGTGCCGATATTGACGTTCGCAATGCCGCAATCGGAGCCGCTGGCCGACATGAACAGCTCGGCTTCGCGCAGGTCGGTGGTGAAAATGGCAGACGACAGACCCTGGGGCACGTCATTTTGCATGTCGACGGCCTCTTCGAACTGTTCGTAGCTCATGATATACAGAATCGGCGCGAAGGTTTCCTGGCGCACGACTTCGGTCTGCGCGGGCATTTCCACAATAGCCGGTTTGACATAGAAGGCATCGGGATAGCGGTCTTGCAGGGTGCGTTCGCCGCCGGTCAAGGTGCCGCCTTGTTGCACCGCGTTGGCCAGCGCCTTTTGCATGGCATCGAAGGCGGCCTTGTCGATCAGCGGGCCCACCAGGGTTCCGGCCTCCAGCGGGCTGCCGATGGTAGCGGACGCATAGGCTTTTTTCAGGCGGCTGGCCAGTTCCTGGACGATATCGCGGTGAGCGATGATACGGCGGGTGGAGGTGCAGCGCTGGCCGCAAGTGCCGATCGCGCCAAACAGAATGCCGCGTACGGCCAAATCCAGATCGGCTGACTGGCTGACGATAATGGCGTTGTTGCCCCCCAGCTCCAGCAGGCTGCGGCCAAAGCGCGCGGCAACGCGCGGGCCCACTTCGCGACCCATACGCGTGGAGCCGGTGGCCGAGACCAGGGCGACCTTGGGACTGTCGACCAGAACCTGGCCGACGTCACGCTGGCCGATCACCAGTTGGGCCAGATGTTCGGGCGCCTCGCCGAAGCGCTTGAGTGCGCGTTCAAACAGGGCCTGCGTGGCCAGCGCCGTGAGCGGGGTTTTCTCTGACGGTTTCCAGATCACGGCATTGCCGCAGACCAGGGCGAGTGCGGTGTTCCATGACCACACGGCCACCGGGAAATTGAATGCGGTAATCACGCCCACCACACCCAGCGGATGCCAGGTTTCCATCATGCGGTGGCCGGGACGTTCAGAAGCAATGGTCAGGCCATATAGCTGGCGCGAGAGACCGACAGCAAAATCGCAGATGTCGATCATTTCCTGGACTTCGCCTTCGCCTTCCGCGGTGATTTTACCGGCTTCGACCGACACCAGGCGACCCAGCGCGGCTTTGTGCTCGCGCAGCTCTTCGCCCAGCAGCCGGATCAGCTCGCCGCGACGGGGGGCCGGCACCGTGCGCCAGGCCTTCTGGGCCTGGCCGGCCCGGTCAATGGCCTGGGAGGTTTGTGCTTCGGTATGCTCTACGACGTCGGCGATGCGTGCACCATCGACAGGCGAGTGGACGGCCAGCGAACCGCCTGTTACCGATGCCTGTGCGATGCCCAGGCTGCTGAGTAATTCTTTGACTGAGTCCATTTAACAATTCCTCGTTTGCCGGGAAAACCCGGAGTTGATGCATGGGTATTTACCACATATGAAATATTCGTGACTGCCAATATAATTGCCGGCGCGGCCTGTTTTTACAGCACCGAGATTCTGTCTTATATGCTATTGTTTTATGCAATAACAAAAAAACAACCGGCATTCGAAACCTTGACCTGCAGCTTGATATCCATCTTAACCAGGCAGTGACAAAAGTAACAACGGCTTTGCAGCAGTGCTGCCTGTCTGGCCTGCCAGGCGATTGAAGCGGATTCGGGCTGTGGCGAACTGAAGTTGTGTAGCAATCGTAAGCTGTAGCGTACTTCGATCTTTTCTTAAAGTCAAAAAATTTCTTAACGGAAATTTAACACTGGCGGCGGAAGTTGTTCCATTCGTAGTTTCCCCTGTCCTGCCGTCCCATCTTCGAGCACGGACGTATGCGTCTCGAACATGGCATGCATTTTGCTCTACCCCTGCATAATCAGTGTAAAAAAGGAAACAGGACTATGGCTCCCAAGTTTTATGACGAGATATGGCAGCAAGAAGCAAAGAAAACCAGGGTGCCACGCAAGCACTATGAAGAATATCTGAAATGGCTGGACCGGCAGGAAGAAGCCCTGCTGGTTAATAAGCGCGAAGAGGCTGAAGCATTGTTTCAGCAGGTCGGCATTACATTTTCCGTCTATGGTGATGGCGAGGGAACGGAACGCACGATTCCGTTCGATATTATTCCCCGCGTGTTTCCCTCAAGGGAATGGACCGCGTTGCAGCGCGGCGTAGAACAGCGGGTGAGGGCGCTGAACATGTTTTTGCATGATGTTTACCATGACAAGGACATGATTCGTGCGGGATTGATACCTGCCGATCTGATCATCAACAACACCCAGTATCGCCCCGAGATGGTCGGACTCGATGTGCCGCATCGCACCTATGCGCATATTGCAGGTATCGACATTGTGCGGGCCGGCAAGGGGGAGCTGTATGTTCTTGAGGATAATCTTCGCGTGCCCTCCGGTGTGAGCTACATGCTGGAAAACCGCAAGATGATGATGCGGCTTTTTCCTGACCTGTTCAGCAAAATCAAGGTCACGCCGATTGCGCATTATCCCGATCTCCTGCTGGAGACGCTGATCGAGTCGGCCCCCGAAGGCGTGGACAAACCTACTATCGTGGTCCTGACGCCCGGCATGTACAACTCGGCCTATTTCGAACATACCTTTCTGGCCCAGCAGATGGGTGTGGAGCTGGTCGAGGGAAAGGACCTGTTCGTCAAGGACGATTATGTCTATATGCGCACGACACAGGGTCCGCAGCGCGTCGATGTCATGTACCGCCGGCTGGACGACGACTTTCTTGACCCCGAAGTATTTCGCAAGGATTCCGCGCTGGGCGTGCCGGGGCTGATGAGAGTCTACAAGGCGGGCAATCTGACCCTGTGCAATGCCATCGGCACGGGCATTGCCGATGATAAATCCGTCTACCCGTACGTGGCGGAAATGATCCGCTTTTACCTGGGTGAAAAGCCATTGCTGAACAACGTGCCGACCTATATGTGCCGCAATGAGGAAGACCGGGCTTATGTGCTGGCGAATCTCAAAGAGCTGGTCGTCAAGGAGACGCATGGTGCCGGCGGCTACGGCATGCTGGTGGGACCGGCCGCAAGCAAGGCGGAACTGGCCACGTTCGAAGCACTCATCAAAAAGGATCCATCCAAGTATATTGCCCAGCCCACCCTTGCGCTATCGACTTGCCAGACTTTTGTTGAATCGGGCATCGCGCCGCGCCATGTCGATTTGCGGCCCTTTGTGCTGTCGGGAAAGACGATTCGCATGGCGGCGGGCGGCCTGACGCGGGTGGCGCTCAAAGAAGGATCGCTTGTTGTCAATTCGTCGCAGGGAGGAGGAACCAAGGATACCTGGGTCATCAACCGGCGCGGCTAGCGGTGCAACGGTGTGCACTTTCCCGTAACAGCCTGTCGTCGAACGCCGAATAAGGAAGAATCATGTTAAGTCGTACTGCCGATCATATCTACTGGATGTCCCGCTATCTGGAGCGCGCGGAAAATACCGTACGCCTGCTTGAAGTCTGCTACCAGACTACCCTCATGACCAATGATGAAGACCACACGGACTACAGCTGGCGCAGTGTGCTGACCACACTCGAAGCGCTGGAGCACTATGAGGCCGAGCATGGCGCGGTTGACGCCGGCCATGTCATCGAGTTTATCGTCAATAGCAAGAACTACACTTCGTCCATTGTCTCCTGCGTTCGGCTGGCGCGGGAAAACGCACGTGCGATCAGGGGGACGGTCACCTCCGAAGTCTGGGAAACCATCAACTTTACCTGGCTCGAAATGAACCGTCTGCTCAAAACGCCTCTGCTGGCCGCCGACCCGACACGGTTTTTCGAGTGGATCAAGACCCGTTCCCTGCAGACGCTGGGCGCGCAGGAAGGAACGATGCTGCGCAATGAAACTTACAATTTCATGCGTCTGGGAACCTATCTCGAACGGGCAGACAACACGGCAAGGATGCTGGAAATCCGCTTCTATCTTGAAAATGCTGCTGATGACAAGCGCAAGCTGGTGACGCAGCTGTATCACTGGACCGCAGTACTGCGGTCCCTGTCCGGTCTTGAAATATACCGTCAGGTGTTTCGCGAGACTGTCGACCCTAAGCGCGTGATCGAACTGATCGTACTGCATCCGGATATGCCGCACTCGCTGGCACACTCATCGCGGGAGCTGGAGCGTCATCTGCAAAAGGTGCGCAATGCCGATTCCGATGAGACCTTGCGCCTGGCCGGCCGACTGGATGCCGATCTGCGCTATACGACGATTGATGAAATTTTCAAGGCAGGCCTGCACGACTGGCTCACGCGCTATCTGGAGAAAATGGATGCGATCGGCAAGGGTATCAGTGACGATTTCCTCTGGCAGCAGGTGCAGTAGAAATGAGCGTCCCCGCTGCGATGGCCAGCATCACGGCGCTCGCGCCGCCTGTTGTGGCGCAGGTGCATCGTTGTGTCCAATTAGTCGTTGCGGCGGGTAGGCGCGCGGATGAAATTGCGTACAATGACCGATTGTAAAGTGAGCTTTTGGCCGGTATGGACTTTTCCCTTGATCAATCGCCAGGCAGTCCCCGCAAGGGCGCGTTTTCCGAATTGCACGATGCATCCGGACGGCTCAGACCCGAGTGGGATTACGTGCTGTCGGCGCTCAAGAATCTGGGCGGTGAAGACCTCAAAGGTTTCCTGGCATATATCTCTGAAAATATCCAGAACCGGGGCAGCATTTACAATGCCTACAATAGCGATGACGCCACCGAGCCGTGGGAGTCGCTCAGCGTTATTCCCTATGTGATCGGCGCCGGCGAGTGGGATTTCATCGAGCGCGCGGTTCGCCAGCGTGCTTCGGTCATCAATGCTACTTTGAGTGATATCTACGGCTCGCAGCAGCTGATCCGGCAGGGGCTGATTCCGCCTTCGCTCATTTTCGGCCAACGGGGCTTTCTGTGGCCCTGTATCAATGCGCTGGATGCGCAGACTCCTCATCTTCATATGTATGCGGTGGATATCGCCCGTGACGAGCAGGGAACCTGGCGCGTGCTCAAGGACCGTACGCAAGGGCCGCTGGGCGCCGGCTATGCACTGCAGAACCGTCAGATCATGAGCACGGCTTTGCCCGAGTTGTTCAATCAGTTGCGGGTTCATCCGCAAACCGCCTATTTCCGCGCCTTGCGCCAGACCCTGTTGTCGAGCATGCCGGTTCGTGACGACAGTACCGTGATTGTGCTGCTGTCACCTGGTCCCAAGCACGCTGCGTATTTTGAGCACGTGTTCCTGGCCCGCCAGATGGGGGTGCCGATCACTGAAAGTCTTGATCTGACAGTGCGCAACGACATTGTGTACTTGAAGACCTTGCGGGGATTGCAGCGCGTGCATGTGATATTGCGACGCCTGGAAGATGGCGAATGTGATCCTATGGAACTCTATGGCAGCGATTATCCGGGCATTCCGGGCCTGTTGCAGGCCATTCGCCAGGGGCACGTCGCCGTCTGCAATGCGTTGGGTTCGGGTGTGCTGGAGTCGGCCGGCATTCTGGAGTTCATGCCCGGTATCTGCCAGCATTTGCAGGGCGAACCCCTGTTGATGGATTCGATCCGCAGTTGGTGGTGCGGCGATCCGCAGAATCTGGCCTATGCCCGCGAGCATTTTGATACGCTGCTGTTCAAGTCCAGTTTTTCATCCACGCGTGTCACTTCCCAATACGTGCCCGACTTGCACCCGACGCAGCGTGAGGCCCTGTTGCACCGATTGAATGACAATCCGCGTTCGCTGGTGGCGCACGAGGTCATGCCACTGGCCCGTATTCCGGAGCTGGATATTGAGTCCGGCGCGCTGCAGATGCGCCGCTTTACCATGCGAGTCTTTGCAACGCTTGCGCCTGACGGTTCCTATCAAGTCATGCCGGGTGGCGTGGTGCGGGTTGAGGATAAAAGCAATACGCCCGTTCTGTCCTCGCGCAATCGCCAGATCAACAAGGATTTATGGGTATGTCGAGTTGCCCGCAAGGCGCCGGCAACGGTCATCACCGTCCCGCTGGCGCGCGAACCGGTACGCAGCGCAGGTGCGTTTGAGACAAAACCGTTGAACCTGGAGCAACTGCTGGCGGCCCATACCACCACCCCTGCACGGATGGGCGAAAACCTGTTCTGGATGGGGCGCTACGGCATCCGCGCCGAACACTCGGTGCTGCTGTTGCGAACCATCATCCGCAACCTGACCGAGCGCGTAACGGAAAAAGAAACACTGGTGACGCTGCTGTACAAACTGGGCGTGCAGCTGAATGTGCTGGCGGCACCACCGCCGGATGCCATTCGTGACGATGAGACGTATGACAGCAATTTCATTCGTCATCAACTGGGCCAGTCGCTGGCGCCATCGTCACGTAGTGGCGCCTTGTCCAATAATGTGAATTACCTGCATCAGTGCGCATTCAATATCCGCGAGAAACTGTCGCTGGATGTCTGGTGGGTCGTCAATTATATGCCTGCCTATCTGGGCAATACCGAGCTGGATCTGACGATCGTGCAGCAGCGCATGCAGGAGTTGTTCGCCAGCTGTTCGATTCTATCGGGCTTCACCCATGAGCAGATGACACGTGACGAAGGCTGGAGTTTTCTGCTGCTGGGCCGGTTGATCGAAAAGCTCAGCCGCATGTGCGATACCCTGGATTTTTTCCTGCAGCAAAGTGAAGCCGATAAATCCACCATGCTCGAATCGCTGCTGGAAATCGCCTACAGTATTGTCACCTATCGCGCCCGTTATCATCGTGATGAAGAAATGCTGGCCGTGCTGTATTTGCTGGTGTTTGACCGCAGCAATCCCTACTCGCTGAGATACTTGTGCCAGAGTCTGCTGGATAATGGCGCCGCGTTCAATGTGCACGAAGCGCAAAGCCGGCAGATTCTGCAACAGGTCCTGCGCGATATGGACGCGATTGATCTGTCCGGATTTGAGGTGGGCGCCGCATCTGCAAGGCGCGTGTACGAACAGCTCGCGCGCCTGTGCGCCGATCTTTCCCAGGCGCTGGGTATTTACGCCAACAGTATCAGCCATCAGTATTTCCTGGTGACCGACACGGTCTCCAGCGATACAGGCCTGGAGACGGTGAACAAGGAATTTCTGTAAATGGCGACCTATCATATTCAGCATGACACGGCTTATGATTACCATTCGCCGGTGACCCAGTCCCGCCAGATTCTGCGCCTGACGCCGCGGATCCTGCCCTGGCAGACGCCCGTGTCCCACGGCATAGAGGTCGATCCACACCCGGATCATATGGATTTTCTGCTCGATTGTTTTGGCAACCCGCTGCAGTATTTCACATTGATGAGCGATCACCATGCACTTAGCGTGCGTGCACACTCTGTCGTCAATATCACGCACCGGCATCTGCCTGATCCAGAGGAGACGCCGTCCTGGGAAGCGGTCATTAATCACCTGCGCTTCCTGCCGGACAAGCATTATCTTCCCTACGATTTTGAGGCAACGCAGTTTCGCTTTGAATCCAATCACATCCGGCTGCTGCCCCATATTCGCGACTGGGCACTGGAGGTGTTCACGCCCGGCAAGCCGGTGCTGGCGGCACTGGGTGCACTGCAGGCGCGGATTTTCAATGAATTTATTTTCGATCCGCAGGCCACTACCATTTCCACGCCCGTGGCGGAGGTGTTCAGAAACCGGCGCGGCGTATGCCAGGACTTTGCGCATTTCATGATTTCCTGCCTGCGCGCCATTGGTCTGCCGGCCCGCTATGTGAGCGGGTATCTGCTGACGCATCCGCCCGCGGGCCAGGCCCGGCTGATTGGCGCCGATGCGTCGCATGCATGGGTATCGCTATACATACCGGGCCATGGTTGGATCGACTCGGATCCGACCAACAACCTGTTTCCCGATCTGGAACACATCACCCTGTGCTGGGGGCGCGATTTTTCCGATGTTTCACCGATCCGGGGCATGATGTACGGAAGCAGTGCACATAGCCTGAAAACATCGGTTACCGTCATGCCTGAAAGTGAAATGACACGCTGATTAAAACGTCATCTCATTTGTGATATTTGCGGATTTCCTGTTGGAATTTTTTTTGCTTAGGGTTTTCCATAGGAAAACGAGACGCAAAATATGTTTATAAGCATTTGATTTAAAACGATAAAAAATAAATTGAAAAAATTTTCAAATATTGCTGAAAAAAATATTGACGAATTTTTTTTCTTATGAGAATTTAGATATATGTCTGAACTCTTTGCGGAAAAAACAACGTGAACAGGAAATTTGATGTCGTGATCGTTGGTGGTGCAGCCACGGGTAGTTCGCTGGCTTATTTTTTGAGTGCTTCACCCTCGTTCCAAGGTTCCATTCTGGTTATCGAAAAAGATGCCAGCTATCAAAAGTGTGCAACGGCCCTGTCGGCCGCGTCTATCCGGCACCAGTTCTCTACACCGGAAAATATTCAGCTGTCGCAGTTTGGTACGGATTTTTTGCGCCGCATTGGGCAGGCGCTGGAAGTCGATGGCGATCAGCCGGATGTGGGTTTCCAGGAAAAAGGCTATCTGTTTCTGGCCACGCCCGGAGGCGAAATGATCATGCGTGAGAACAACAAGTTGCAACGCAGCCTGGGTGCGGACATTGAGCTCAAATCCCCCAGTGAACTGCAGGCGACCTGGCCCTGGCTCAATGTCAGCGACCTCGCGCTGGGATCCTACGGCGTACGCGGCGAAGGCTGGCTCGATGCGTATGGCATGATGCGTGCGTTTCGTCGCAAAGCCCTGTCCCAGGGCGTAACGTATCTCGAAGATGAAGTGGTCGCTCTCAACAAGACCCGTAGTACCGTTACCGGAGTGACGCTCAAAAGTGGCGAGACGATCGAGTGCGGCACCCTGGTCAATGCGGCAGGCACGGCAGCCGCCAGGCTGTCGGCCCAGGTCGGCGTGGTCTTGCCGCAAGAGTCGCGCAAGCGCTGTGTTTTTTATTTTACCTGCCCTGAAAAATTGCCCGATTGCCCGATGGTCATTGATCCGAGCGGGGCGTATTTCCATCCCGAAGGCGAAGGTTTTATCGGCGGTATCCAGCCGCCGCCGGAGCAGGATCCGGAGTGTTTCGATTATGACGTTCAGCATACGCTGTTTGATGAAATCCTCTGGCCGGTCCTGGCCGAGCGCGTGCCGGCGTTCGAGGCATTGCGCTGTGAACACGCATGGGCTGGGCATTACGACTACAACACCTTCGACCAGAATGTGATTCTCGGCTACCATCCCGACGTCGAAAATATGGTTTACGCTAATGGTTTCAGCGGACATGGTATGCAACAATCACCCGCTGTCGGTCGTGGTCTGGCCGAGCTTATCGAGTTCGGGCAGTATCGCAGTCTTGACCTTTCCCGCATGGGCTGGGAACGTGTTCTGAACAATCAGCCCATCGTGGAACAGAATATCTGGTAGTGCAATTTAGTGGTGGTAAATCGTGTGGCCGGCGTGGGCCTGTCGCATTTCAAAGTTGATTTTGCCCAGGGCAGAATCCGTGCTCGTCGATCAGGAGAAAAGCATGAATAAAGTGTTGAAAAACGTGTTAATGGCCACCGCGCTTACCGCAGTATTTGGTACGCCGGCGCTGGCCGCGGACGAAATCAAAATCGGCCTGGGTGCACCCATGACCGGTGGCAGTGCGGCATTCGGCAAGCAGCTGCAAACGGGCGCACAGGCTGCCATTGATGCCATCAATGCCAAGGGCGGCGTCAACGGCAAACAACTCAAGCTGGTAACGGCCGACGACGCATGTGATCCCAAGCAGGCTGTCGCCGCAGCCAACCGCCTGGTTGACCAGGAAAAAGTGACCGCCGTAATCGGTCACTTTTGCTCTTCCAGCACCATCCCCGCTTCTGAAATTTATGACGAAGCCAATATTCTGAATATCACGCCTGCTTCGACCAACCCCAAGGTCACCGAGCGCGACCTGTCTACGATTTTGCGCACTTGCGGTCGCGATGACCAGCAGGGCGAGGTCGACGCCAAGTTCATGAAAGAGGTTCTGAACGTCAAGCGCGCCGCCATCATTAATGACAAAGACACTTACGGTGTAGGCCTGGCCAATGCCACGCGCGATGCGGCCAAAAAGCTGGGAATCGAAGTGGTGCTTGAGGACGGCGTAACACGGGGTGAGCGTGACTACAATGCGCTGGTCACCAAGATCAAGGGCGCCAATGTCGACGCCGTCTTCTTCGGCGGTCTGTATGCCGAGGCCGGTGTGCTTGTCAAGCAAATGCGTCAGCAGGGCCTGAAAACACCGTTTATTTCTGATGACGGAATTGCCGATCCGGCCTTCGTTACGGCTGCCGGCGGCATCCAGAATGCTGAAGGCGTGTATATGAGCTTTCTGAAAGATCCACGTAACGATCCCGCCTCGAAAAGTGTTGTCGATGAACTGAAAAAAGCGGGCAGTGATGCCGAAGGCTTTACGCTGTATTCCTATGCCGCAGTACAGGCGGTGGCGGCAGCGCTGGCCGCCAATAAAGACGAAACAGATGGTACCAAACTGGCCGACTGGCTCAAAGCCAATCCGGTTCCAACGGTCACAGGCAACAAGGGCTGGGACGAAAAAGGCGATCTGAAATCCAACGACTTCGTTCTGTATGTCTGGAACAAAGACGGCAAGTACGTCGAGTACAAGAAGTAAGGGCTGAACCGGACGGCGCACGGCTTCATCCTGCGCCGTCAGCGACTCTCGCATCCATTTTCCCGAATCGCTTATGGCTGTTTTTCTGCAAAACACCGGGCCCCCATCTTCACCCTGAAAAGGTATAAACATGGATTGGTACATCCTGGGTCAGCAATTGGTAAACGGCGTCACGCTTGGCGCTATTTACGGCCTGATTGCAATTGGCTACACCATGGTTTATGGCATTATCGGCATGATCAATTTCGCCCACGGCGAGATTTACATGATCAGCGCCTATATCACTGCAATCGCATTTGCCGTATTCACATTTCTTGGCATCGACTCTATCGCGCTGTCTCTGCTGCTCACGCTGTTCGTGACCATGTTCATTACCGGGCTGTATGGCTGGTATATCGAGCGCACAGTGTATCGTCCGCTGCGTACTACCAACCGGCTGGCGCCGCTGATTACGGCGATCGGCGTGTCGCTGCTGCTGCAGAACTATGTGCAGGTCAGTCAGGGGCCGTATGTGCAGGGCGTGCCATCAGTCATTCAGGGTGGCTTCACCATAGGTTCGGATACCGGTTTCTTCCAGATTCGCTATATCGACCTGTTGATTGTTGTCGTAACGTTCATTGCCATGGCGAGCCTGACCTGGGTGATCCAGAAAACCAGCCTGGGCCGCCAATGCCGGGCCGTTGAACAGGATCGCAAAATGGCGACGATCCTTGGCATCAATACCACCCGGATTATTTCAACTGTGTTTGTGATCGGTTCGGTCATGGCAGCCGTCGCCGGCGAGCTGGTAACGTTCAACTACGGCTCTTTCGATTTTCATATCGGTTTCATCCTGGGGATCAAGGCGTTCAGCGCAGCGGTGCTCGGGGGAATCGGTTCGCTGCCCGGCGCCATGCTGGGTGGCCTGATTCTTGGGGTGCTTGAATCGTTGTTTGCGGGTTTCGTCAGCAGCGACTACAAGGATGTCTTCTCCTTCAGCATGCTGGTGCTGGTGCTGATCTTCAAACCAAGCGGCTTGCTGGGCCGACCTGCCGTGGAGAAAGTGTAATGAGCACCGCGCAGAGTTCTACGACAATTGACTTCGGCCATTCCTTTCGCGATGCCGTGGTGGCGGGCGTGCTGACCATGCTTGTGTTCAGTCCGATCACCAACTTCATGCTCAAGCAGTATACGTTCGAACTGGACTGGTTTCGCAGCCCCTTCTTTCTGAACGGTCTGGCCATTGGCCTGCTCGTGGCATTTGTACGTTTCTTCGTATCGGTGGGGGCACAAACGGCCACCGGACAAAACTTCATTCAAAATTTCATCAAAACCGAGCATGGCGTCGAGGTTGAGGATGAGTATGCCGATGGCGGCAAGCGCCTGATGCGCGTGCTGCTGTGGGGCGGTGGGCTGATGGCCGTGTTTCTGGTATTGGGTCTGACCGGCGTCATTTATCGTGGCGCAGGAATTGCCCTGGTGCTGGTGGTACTGTTTGTCATGGTGGCCATGGGCGTGCGTATTCCGAAACGCCGCGGCAAAAAACACCCATGGAAAGGCGCGCTGCCGGTGCTCTTTCTGGTGGGGCTTATTCTGCCCCTGCTCTTTTTCTATTTTGGCTGGTTCGGCAAAAGCTGGATGAACAACCTGACCCTGGCCATGGTGTATGTGCTGTTGGGACTGGGGCTCAATATTGTGGTGGGTCTGGCAGGATTGCTGGATCTGGGCTTTGTCGCCTTCTACGCGGTGGGTGCCTATTTTCTGGCGCTGGGTGCTGAATACCTGGGCATCGGCTTTTGGACGGCATTGATTCTGGCGCCGCTGCTGGCCGCCATGTGCGGGGGCCTGCTGGGCTTTCCCGTACTCAAGATGCATGGCGACTATCTTGCCATTGTCACCCTGGGGTTCGGAGAGATTATCCGCCTGGTGCTGGTCAACTGGATCAGTTTTACCGGCGGGCCCAATGGCGCTTCGGTGCCTGCGCCCACATTGTTCAATCTTGAATTCATCCGCCGCGCCCGGGGAGACGCGGTGCCGTTCCATGAGTTTTTCGGCCTGCCCTATAGCAGCGATTACCGTTATCTGTTCGTGTACCTGCTGCTATTTGTAATCAGCATGATTGCCTTGCGATTTTTCACCCAATTGCGTGTCATGCCTATCGGCCGTTCATGGGAAGCGCTGCGCGAAGACGAAATCGCCTGCCGATCGCTGGGCATCAACCACGTGACCGTCAAGCTGTCGGCCTTTATGCTGGGTGCGCTGATGGGTGGGCTGGCCGGGGTGTTTTTCGCCACGGCACAGGGATTCATCAGCCCGCAGTCATTCAATTTCTTCGAATCGGTGCTGATCCTGTCCATCGTTGTGCTTGGAGGCATGGGGTCCTCTATCGGGGTCATTATTGCTGCCTTTACTCTCACGCTGCTGCCTGAATTCCTGCGGGAATTTGCCGGCTATCGCGTCTTGTTATTCGGTTTACTAATGATCTTGATGATGATCTGGCGGCCCAATGGGCTATTGCGTCCGAAACGTTCAGTATTCAGAAAAAGCGAGGTGGCGTGATGACTCAGAATATGACGCAGGACAGTGTGCAGGGCGCCTTGCTCTCGGTTGAACACCTGACACGGCGGTTCGGCGGCATTATTGCCAACAATGACGTCAGCTTTCAGGTGCAGAAAGGCTCCATTACCGCATTGATCGGTCCCAATGGGGCAGGTAAAACCACCGTCTTCAACTGCATCACCGGTTTCTATTCGGTGTCGGAAGGTCATATTTATCTGACGCAGCCCGAGGGCCGGATTGAAGTAGGCAGCCTGTTGCGCCGCAAGGTCACCGGAGGATCGTATCTGGTCGCCCGGGCGGGCATCGCGCGTACCTTCCAGAATATTCGCCTGTTCAAGGACATGACTGTACTGGAAAATCTGCTGGTCGCCCAGCATCGCATGCAGAACCGGAACCTGTTTTCCGGCCTGCTGGTGACGCCGGACTTCTCGGACAGGGAAGAAGCCAGTCTGGCCAAGGCGTTCGAATGGCTGGAAACGGTCAATTTGTCGGAAGACGCCAACCGGCTGGCAGGCGAGCTGTCCTACGGCCGCCAGCGGCGACTGGAAATCGCCCGCGCCATGTGCACCAACCCGGTCATTATCTGCCTGGACGAACCCGCTGCGGGTCTGAATCCGCGCGAGACCCGCGAGTTGTCCGCGCTGATCCGCAAGCTGCGCAGCGAGTATGACGTGACCGTGCTGCTAATCGAGCATGACATGGGACTGGTCATGGATATTTCCGAACATATTATTGTGATGGATCAGGGTAAAGTGATTGATGCCGGCACCCCGGAACACATCCGCAATTCAGAGGTCGTGATCGCGGCCTATCTGGGCACCGAGGTGGAGGACTAAAGCATGGCAGACACCCCAATTCTTGAAGTCAAGGATGTCAGTTCCTACTATGGGCAGATCCAGGCGCTCAAAAACGTTTCCCTGCATATCAATCAGGGGGAGATCGTGACGCTGATCGGCGCCAACGGCGCCGGTAAAAGTACGCTGCTGATGACGATTTTCGGCACGCCGCGGGCCCGCACCGGGCAGATTCTGTATAAGGGCAACAACTTGCTGCGTCTGCCTCCGCATAAAATCGCGAGCCAGGGCATTGCACAGGTGCCTGAGGGGCGCCGTATTTTTCCGAAAATGACGGTGGAAGAAAACATCATGATCGGCACGCTGCCGATTGGTGAAGCCCATATTGACGAGGATCGGCAGCATATGTTCGAGTTGTTTCCGCGTCTGAAAGAGCGCCGTAACCAGCGCGCAGGAACGCTCTCGGGCGGCGAGCAGCAAATGCTGGCCATTGCCCGCGCGCTGATGAGCCGCCCCGATATGATCCTGCTGGACGAACCCAGCCTGGGCCTGGCGCCGTTGATTGTGCGGCAGATTTTTTCGGTCTTGAAGGAACTGGGCAAGAACGGCAAAACCATTTTTCTGGTTGAACAGAACGCCAACCACGCGCTCAAGCTGGCTGACCGGGCCTATGTGATGGTAACCGGTGAAATCCGCATGACGGGTACGGGTGCTGAATTGCTGGCCAACCCCGAAGTGCGCGACGCCTATCTGGGAAGCCATTGACATGGTCGCTCGTGAGGAAACGCCGCTGATGCAACGATTGCGTGCCGTGCGCCTGGCCAACGACCTGACGCTGGAGCAGGCGGGCCGCGCCTGTGGTATCGCGGCCTCGACCCTGTCGAAAATCGAAAACGGACTGATGTCGCCCACCTATGATGTGCTGCAGAAATTGGCCATTGGTTTGTCGCTGGATGTGGCTGAACTGTTTACGCCCGCGCGTGAACCCATGGGGGCTGGACGTTGCGTAGTAGACCGTGCCGGGCAGGGCAAGGCGCACAAGACGCGGTATTATGACCATTTGCTGTTATGCTCGCAGCTCTCGCACAAGCGGATGATGCCGTTTCTGACACGTATTACGGCCCGCGACTTGACGGTCTTCACCGACTGGAATCGCCACGAGGGCGAAGAGTTTGTGTACGTGATCAGCGGCGAGATTGAACTGCATACGGAATTTTATTCCGAAGCCAGGCTGGGGCCGGGCGACAGTTTTTATATTGACAGTCGCATGGGCCACCGCTGCATCAGCGTCAGCCAGGACGATGCACAGGTGTTGTGGATGGCGACACAACGCCCCGATAATGACACAGGAGAAGTCGATGAGTAGTTCAACCGTACGCGTGTTCAACGTCGAAGAAACGCGCCAGTTGATCGCTTTTGCGCCTTTGCGCCAATATATTCTGGACGCGGCGCTTGAATATGCCCAGGGCAAAATCGAAAGCCCTGACCGGCAGGTGTTGAAGGTGCCGGACAGCAAAGAGGGCGTTCTGCTCTCCATGCCCTGCACGGCATCCGATATCTGCGCCCACAAGCTGATTTCACTGCTGCCGGCCAATCCAGACCAGGGGCGGCCCACCATTCAGGGTGTCGTATCGGTTATTGACAGTGCGACAGGTGTGCCGCTGTTTGTCCTGGACGGGCCGACCGTCACCGCCAGGCGTACCGCAGCGCTGTCCATGGCGGGCCTGCAGCTGTTTCTGGAAAAAGATCCGCGCAGCATCGTAATTATTGGTGCTGGTACGCAGGCCGAGGGCCATGTACAGGCTATCGCCGAGTTATATCCGGGTGCGACGGTCTACATTGCAGGACGTCCGGAATCCTATGCCAAAGCCCAGGCCTTCTGCGAACGGCATGCTGATCTGGACATCCGGTTGGAAGTCACGGACCTGAACCAGTTGCCCGAACAGTTTGACGCGGTCATTACGTTGACGACCGCTGTCGAGCCGGTGTACCATGCGCCTCCTGTTGCAGGACGCCTGATTATCGGGGTAGGCGCGTTCCGTTCGCATATGGTGGAAATCGCTCCCGAAACGGTCATGAACAGCGTATGCTATGTGGATGATCTGGTGGGTGCGCAACACGAAGCAGGTGATTATATTCAGGCGAAGAAGGACTGGAATGAGGTCACCACGCTGGCGCAGGCTATTGAAGGCGATATCGACTATTCCCGCCCGATCATGTTTAAGACCGTGGGATGCGCGGCCTGGGATCTGGCGGCGGCGCGTTGCGCCCGGGCGGCTGCGGGGCTGTAGCCGGACTGTCGCACTGTTCCGGTAAGGTCCGGCTGGCGGCCCGGTCGGTGATCTGCTTGCGTCGCCAGCGCCTGCCCGCAGACCTGAGGTGCGCCTGGTTGCCGCGGTCGGGAAGACAGTGAAACCAGAGATAACGTAGGAAGAAGGACATGACGCCAGCAGAGCGTTTACACAAGCTGGAGCAGGCGCTGCAGCAGGCAGGGTCGTTGCGGCTGCGGGATGCAGCGGCATTGCTCGGCGTATCGGAAATGACGGTGCGGCGCGATCTGGCGCGCGGCGATGGCAAATTGTCCTATCTGGGTGGCCACATCGTGTCAGCACAGTCCCTGCAGGGCGGCGCGCACTATTCGCTGGCGCAGGAAAAGGACCATTTTGCCCAGGCTAAAAAACGTGCATCGCAAAAGGCGCTGGCGCTGATTCATGAGCACGATGTCATTTTCATCGACTGCGGCACGACACTGGTCCATCTGGCCCGGCTGATTCCCGATGACCTGGCCTTGACGGTGGTCTGTTACTCCCTGAATACCGCGGAAATCCTCAAGCATAAGCGTGCATTGCGACTGATCGTGCTGGGCGGCACCTACATGCCGTCTTCGGATTCTTTTTCGGGACAGGAGGCGCTGGGCGCGCTGGATCAGATCAGTTTTGATACCGCCTTCATCTCGGCCGGTGGCGTGGACGAGCAGACCGGCATCAGCTGCTGGAACCTGCACGAAAAAGATATCAAGCGCCGCGCCATGCAGCGGGCCAAACGCCGCTATCTGGTGGTCGACTCAAGCAAGCTGGGCGTACGCCGGCATATTCACTTTGCCGATGTCAATCAGTTTGATGCGGTTTTGACTGAACAGTCTTAACTGCGAAATACGTATTTTCCGATGGTGATTGCTCATACTGAGTGTGCTAAAAATGCCTGTCTGCTGATGCTGTCACACAGACAAGCGAGAGATGAAATACGATGAGCATATATCCCATTCCTGAATTTAGCGATGAAGAAAATCCTGAATGGGGCCCGGATGAATTTGCCAGGGCCCGCCCATTTCATGAAGTTATAGCAGAACGATTCGGCGCAAAAGAGGCCGAGGAGTTGCTGTGTCGTTATGGCCGCTCCAAGGCGTCGCCCAGATTGCCCGCTACCGTTTGCTACGCAGCGAAAACAGTAGACCAGCCACCAGAATAAACGCGCCGACAATCACCTTCTGCCAGGTCGTGGGAATCCCCAAGGTAATCAACACACTGTTGATAAGCGTCACCAGCAGTACACCCAGCAGGGTTCCTGTCACGGTGCCGCTGCCGCCGGTAATGCGGGCGCCGCCCAGGATCACGGCAGCAATCACGTCCAGTTCGGTGCCGACAATATCAAACGGATTGGCAATGCGTGTGCTGGACACATGAATGATGCCGGCAATGCCGGCCAGCAGACCTGCATAACCAAAGACAAAGAGATAAACGCGCGTCAGGTTATAGCCCAGGCGTTCGGCAATGGCGGGGCTGCCGCCCATGGCATAGACGGCGCGTCCCATCATCGTCTTGTTCAGCAGCCACCAGGTGATCAGCGCGAGAATCGGTATGGCCAGGGTGGTGTATGGCAATGCCGTCTGCAGCCCCTGATTGTTCTGGAAGCTCACAATATTGGCCTGTCCCACCGCAAGCATGGAGGGCGGGATATTCATGAAAAACTCCGTGCCGATAAACGCCAGCAGAAAGCCGCGGATCAGAAACTGTGTCCCGATGGTGACCACCAGCGACGGTGCCGCCAGCTTTTTGACCAGCCAGCCGTTCATCAGGCCCAGCAGCAGGCCACCCGCGGCGCCGGCCAGCAGGATCAGCACAAACGGCGCTTCCGGAAAAAACAGCAGGACAATCTTGGTCAGGCCGTACATCACCAGCGCGGCGATCGCCGTAAAAGACACATCGAGCCCGCCCGAGGCCAGCACCACCAGAATCCCCAACGCAAAAATCGCCGAGCGGGTGGCTGCGCGCAACACATCGAACAGCGAACCAGGCTGGAAGAACATGGGATTGATAACGGCCACGACAACAAACAGGATCACGATCAGGCCGAGCGTAAAGAACTCGGGATGCCGGACCAGATAGGGCGGTCGATTGGGTGTGGCGCTGTCCTGGGCGGTGGGGCTGGCAGAAGTCGTCGTGGTCATGGTTGGCGAAATGAGAATCAATAGGGGGGTTACGACAGCAAGGCGTGGTAAAGCGCCGGCTCTTCAAGACCTTCTGCCTGAAATTCGTCGCTGATACGGCCTTTCTTCATGAGCAGAATCCGGTCGCAGTTGGCCAGTAGCTCGGGCAGGTCATCGCTGATGATAATAATGCTCATGCCCTCTTCAGTCAGGGACTGGATGATCTGGTAAATCGTATCTTTGGAACCAACGTCGACGCCGACCGTGGGGCCGTGCAGAATCAGCAGCAGCGGGTTGATCGCCAGCCAGCGCCCGATCAGCACGCGTTGCTGGTTGCCGCCAGACAGGCTTTGCACCGGGTTCTGAACGTTGGGTGTGGCGATCTTCAGGCGACTGGTCATATCCTGCGAGAAGCGGGCGGCCTTGTCTTTCTGGATCTGCCCCAGCGCGTCGCACATATCCGGCAGAACGGCCGTGATGGTATTGTCAGTGATCGAGCGGGTCAAAAACAGTCCTTCGACCAGGCGATCTTCCGGCACGTAGGCAATGCGATGGGCGGTGGCTTCGGCGGGCGTATTGACCGTAATGGGCTTGCCATTGAGCGTCAGCGTGCCGCTGCGCAGCGGCGCGACGCCGGCCAGCGCCCGTGCCAATTCATTGCGGCCGGAATCCAGCAAGCCGGTGATGCCGACGATTTCACCCTTGTGCACGTCAAAGGAGATATCGTTGAAATCCTGATCACGGCCCAGGTTGCGCACGCCCAGCATGACCTCGGCCTGTGGCGTATTCCGGCGATAACGCTGGTCGCTCAGCACTCGCCCCGTCATGAGTTCGCCGATCTGATGTTTGCTGAAGTTGTTGATGTCACCCTGGGCAATCACCTGACCGTCTCGCATCACAATGACGTTGCCGCCGATGGCGTAGCATTCGTCCAGCTTATGACTCACAAAAAGCACGGCAACGCCGCGTGCACACAGGTCCTTGACGATGCGAACCAGATTGTCCACTTCCTTTTGCGTCAGCGAGGTGGTTGGTTCATCCATGATGATGAAACGGGCGTCGCTTGCCACGGCACGTGCAATCGCAACCAACTGTCGCGTGGCCAGGGGCAGGTCTTCGATTTTTGCCTGCAGAAAATAGCGATCATCGGGTAACTGCAACTGGCGCAGCGCGCCGACCGCCCGATCACGCAATACCTGATGGTTGATCACGCGGGCAAGCCGACCCTGGTGTTCGGCCAGTTCCACCGTCAGGGAAATATTGTCCATGACGCTCAGATTGGGAATCAGCGACAAGTCCTGGTATACCGTTTCAATGCCGGCGCCCAGGGCGCTCAGTGCAGTGAATTCCTCAAAGCGCTCGCCATCCAGAATCAGGTCGCCCTCATCTGGCGGCTGGGCACCCGAGATAATCTTGATCAGCGTGCTCTTGCCGCAGCCGTTTTCACCGAGCAAATGGTATATCTGTCCGGGGTGGATATCCAGGCTGACACCGCGCAGTGCATGCACGCCCGTAAAGCGCTTGTGGATATCGCGAACAGACAGAAATGCCTTCCCGTCAGCGGCAGGCTGTGCGGGCGTGTGGTCGTGGTTCGTGCGTGTCGTTGTCGTCGTCATCTGGGCAGAATCCCGTTGCGGGCCGCCCGCGAGAGGCGCGGCCCGAAGCTGGTCTCAGGGACCGGTCAGAAGTTATATTGTTTGTAGTTGGCCTTGTCCACGCGAACCCAGCCGGCGCCACGGATGATCATGCCCTTGCCGGGGCCTTTTTCGACCGTCACTTTTTCGTAGCCAGGCACGCCAAGGTCGGTGCCGTTTTCAATGGTTTTGCCTTCCAGCAGCATTTTGGCGACATTGTTCATGGCAATGCCGGCGTCTTTCGGATCCCAGAAAGCAATACCGGTAATGGCGTCTTTTTCCATATAAGGCCCGGCTTCGCCCGGCAGGCCCGTACCGAATACGCAGATCTTGCCTGCTTTGCCTGCTTCTTCAACGGCACGGCCGATACCGATTACGTCCAGGGAAGACGACCCCTGAAAGCCGGCCAGATTCGGATACTTGCGCAGCAGCTGCTGGGCCACCTGGTAGGCTTTCTCACCGTCATTGTTGGTTTCCTGCATGGTCGTCACCAGTTTCAGATCGGGATATTTGGCTTTGGCATTGTCAATCCCGCCCTGCGCCCATTGCACCTGCGAACGGCTGCCCAGTGAACCCACCAGAACCGCCCACTCGCCCTTGTTGGCCATGCATTTGGCCAGACGCTCGTTCAGATCGGCGCCGTATTCGTTGTTCTTGAAGGCTTCCAGATCGTAGTCAGTGTTTTTCAGGTTGTCTGCTTCGTGCGTGACAATCTTGATGCCACGGCTTTTGGCGCGGGCCAGGATGGGTTCCAGCGTAGGCGGATCAAATGGCACGATCGCCAGCGCACTGACGTTTTTGGCGACCAGGTCCTGAATAATTTTCAATTGCTGGGCAGCATCGGCACGGCCGGGACCGGTCTGCGACGCGTTAATGTCCGGATTGGCCTTGGCAAATTCCTTGACGCCTTCGTCCATACGGGTGAACCAGTTGATGCCGGTGACTTTCACAACCGTGACGATGGATTTTTTATCTTCGGCGTGCGCCCCGGCAGCGAATCCGATGCCGATTGTGCAAGCCAACAGGCACATTGGCAGTGTCTTGAGTTTCATGCGTGTCTCCAAAATCCCATCAACGGACAGTGATCGGTACCGGATGGGGCGGTGCAGATCAAGTTTGAACAGTGGATCAGGTCTTGACGGCCTGGCGCCGCCTGATTCTGAGTTTGATCTCCTGCCGGGAATAGGCCAGGAAGAACAAGAGCAGCAGCCCCCAGATGCAATTGCCGGCAAATTCGGATACGCCGATCAGATTGAACATGCTTGAGAGCAATTGCAGCGCTGTTGCCGCAAAAAATACGCAGATGACGCGCCCATAACCGCCCGCGGGATTGACGCCCCCCATGACGGCGATCAGGATGGCGATCAAGAGATAGGAATCGCCGTACTTGGCGCTGGCGCTCGCAGCCTGGCTGGCCGACATCAAACCCGAGCAGGCGGCCAGCAGGCCGCACATGGTGTAGGTGCAGATAAGCATGGTGCTGCGGGGGATACCCGCGTAGTAGGCGGCTTTGGGGTTGGTCCCCAGCATGTAAAGGCGCAGCCCGAACGGTGTCCGCTTCAATACCCAGCCCAGAAACAGGGCGAATGCCACAAAAATAATAAAAGCGATGGGAATGCCGAACAGATTGTCGTTGCCGATGGCCGAAAGCGGTTCGATATACGGCAGATTGACCGACGATCCATTGGACAGTACCGTGGCGATGCCGGTAAAAACCAGTTGCGTGCCCAGCGTAGTCAGGATCGGTGTCAGATTGAAGCGGGCAATGATAATGCCGTTGAGCAGTCCGCCCAGCAGACCGACGCACAGCATGAGGCCCACAAACGAAAAAGTGAACAGCCACGGCGCCGCTTCGGCATCGATCCATTGCGGCAGGAGCAACGCACCAATCACACCGGCCAGGTTTGCCAGTGCAATACCCGATAAATCAATGCCCCCATTGCCCGAAATCATGGACATCATCATGGCCATGGCCAGCAGACCCATTTGCGGCAATTGCATGGCCATGGACTGCAGATTGAACACGCTGACAAAATCCGCGCCCGACGACAGGAGCGTGCCTGCGATCACGATCACAATATTGATCGCCAGAAGGAATGTCAGTTGCCGGTCGGTAAAGGGAGATTGGGCAGATTTCATTGTTCAGGGACCTGTGCAAAGCAGGGTATCGATTTGCGCCCGATCGGGCATGGACGCAGCGGTACCGCTGCGTGTCACGGAAATGCCGGCCAGTGCCGAGGCAAACCGCAGGGCCTCCTCGGGTGGGCGGCCTTCGGCCAGCGCGGTGGCCAGGCCGGCGGTGAACCCATCGCCGGCGCCTGCCGTATCAATGCACTTGCCGGCAATAAACGGGGCAATATGAACACTTTTTTCCGCCGTGTGCAACAGGGAGCCCTGGTCGCCCAGTGTGATCACCACATTCTTCACGCCTTTCGCCAGCAGCAGGTCGGCGGCGGCGCGTGCCTGGTCCAGATTGGTCACGGGCATGCCGGTCAGCAGGCTTGTCTCGGTCTCATTCGGCGTGATCCAGTCACAAAGCGGGAAGATATCGTCCGGCAGTGTGGCTGCGGGGGCGGGGTTGAAAATGGTGGTGACGCCGTGCTTGCGGGCCAGGCGCAGGCCATGCATGGCCACATCCAGGGGCTGCTCCAGTTGCGCCACAAAGATATGCGCGCCGGCGATGTCGTCTTCAATGGCATCCAGATCGGCGGGCACCATATGCGCGGCCGCGCCGGCATAGACGATAATGGCATTGCGGCCGGTGTCGTCTTCGACAAAAATATGCGCAGCGCCCGTAGTCAGGTCATCATGCAGGGTGGCTCGTGAGGTTACTCCGGCCTGCTGCCAGGTTTTTTGTGCATCCGCGGCGAAGGCGTCATTGCCCAGGCGGGTGCAGAAAAAAACCTCGGCACCGGCGCGGGCGGCCGCCACGGCCTGATTGGATCCCTTGCCACCCGGCCCCATGGCAAAATGGCTGCCCAGCAGGGTCTCGCCGATAATCGGCATGCGGGGCGCCTTGAATAGCAGGTCGGCAACGTAAATACCGACAATAACAATACGTGGACGTGTTGCGGTCATATGGACAGACACTCGACAGGTGTGTCAGACAGGCTGACGGTTGGTCTGGGTTGGATTGAGCACGCCTTTCTTGAAAATAAAGCACCCATAGCTGCGCGTATCCGCAGTTACGATGACGCAATAGGCGCGGCGGGCGCGTTCGTAAAAGGCGTGACGTTCGATGGGCGCCAGGCGCTGGCCGTCTTCCAGCAAGGCCTGGACGTCCTGTTGTACTTCAGGAATGTGCTCAGGGTCATCGACCACTTCCATGCGCAGAGCCGGGTCGGGCACGAAGCTGTCCAGTACCATGACCGACAGCACCGCCTGGGCGACCCGGTCGGCGCTGGCGTCAATGCGCAGCAGCTTGCCTATGCTGGTCTGGCGCGCGATGGAATCCGAGGGGAAATGCGCATCGCTGATAATCAGTTCGTCGCCATGGCCCATGGAGCGCAGGGCATGCAGTACGTCGGCATTGAGCAGCGGGTCGATGTTCTTGAGCATAAGCTGTCCTTGTTCTGGCAGGTATTATAATCAGTCTCCGTAGGGTATCCAGATATTCTTGACCTGGGTGGCCTGGCGAAGCAAAAGCTGAATGTCGGCCGCCGTCCACTGTTGCCAGTCGATGGCCTTGCCCTCGTTGCCGAAGGTGCGTTTCAGATTGCCGACAGAGCGTTTTTGGATCAATTCGGTCAATTCGAGCGGGCCGAAGGCCCACACGCTGTCGACATCATCATGATCCGCCAGTACGGCTGCCAGTTCCAGGCGGTCACCCGTGACGATATTGACTGCGCCAGCGGGTACATCCGAGGTTTCCAGCACCTGATACAGATCGGTAGCGAGCAATGCGGCCTGGTTTCCCGGAATCAAAACAAGACTATTGCCCATTGCCATGCCGGCGGCAATCAGGGAAATCATGGAGAGCCACGGCGATTCGTCAGGGCAGATTACACCGATGACGCCAATGGGTTCATTCACGGCCAGCGCAACGCCACGTAACGGTGGGGTATGCACACGACCGTCATATTTGTCGGCCCAGGCGGCAAAGGTGAACAGGCGTTCGAGCCCCAGTTCAAATTCCCGGGTCGCGTCCTTGCGGCTTGCGCCGCTGGTGCTGGCCAGGCGGCGCGTGAGTTCTTCTGCACGATACGACAGGTTTTCGGCCAGATAGTAAAGCACTTGCGAGCGATTGAAGGTGGTGGCGTTTTGCCAACTGCCTGCCTTGCGCGCGGCGGCCACCGCATTGCGGATATCCTTGCGCGAGCCCACCGCGATTTCACCGGCAAACTTCCCATCGCTATCGGTCACTGCGACACTGGTACCGCCGTCGGGGCGAACCTGCTTGCCGCCGATATACAACTTGGCGGTGCGATCAATACCGGGAACCTCGAATTCATTCTGTACAGGGACGGCAGATGTCCTGCTGTCCTTGCGGCCCGTCTTAAGGGCGGGTGCTTTGGCCCAGGACACGGGCCTGAGGTATTCATAAATGCCTTCGAGTCCGCCTTCACGGCCGTAACCTGATTCGCGGACACCGCCAAAACCGACAGAGGCGTCAAACAGATTGCTGGCGTTGATCCAGACGACACCGCAACGCAGTTTCGGGGCGATATCCAGTGCCAGATTGATATTCTCGCTCCACACGCTGGCAGCCAGACCGTAACGGGTATTGTTAGCCAGCTCAACCGCCTCTTGCGGAGTGCGAAAGGTCATGCTGACCAGCACCGGGCCGAAAATTTCTTCCTGGGCCAGGGTTGATGCGGGCTGTACACCGGTGATCAGTGTCGGCGGGTAGTAAGTGCCGATCTCTGGCAGGGTGGTTTCCGTTGCTTGCCACAGCTCGCCTCCCTGCCTCACGCCGTCCTTGACCAGTTGGCGGATGCGCTGCAATTGCGTGGGGTCAATAATGGCGGACATATCGATATTTTTGTCCAGCGATGGGCCGACGCGCAGCGTTTTCATGCGGTCACGCAGGCGTGCATGGACGCGTTCAGCCACGCTTTCCTGCACCAGCAGGCGCGAGCCGGCGCAGCACACTTGTCCCTGATTGAACCAGATGGCGTCGACAATGCCTTCGATGGCACTGTCAATATCGGCGTCATCAAAGATAATGAAAGGCGACTTGCCGCCCAGCTCCAGCGTCAGCCCCTTGCCTGAACCGGCCGTCTGGCTGCGGATCAATCGCCCCACCTCGGTCGAACCGGTAAAGGCAATTTTGTCCACATCGGCATGGCCGACCAGATATTCACCGACCGTGCCATCGCCGGTGACGACATTGAGCACCCCCGCCGGCAGCGTGCGTGCGGCCAGTTCGGCAAACAGCAAGGCCGTGAGCGAAGTAAATTCGGCAGGCTTGAGTACCACCGTGTTGCCGCTGGCCAGTGCCGGGGCGACTTTCCAGGCCAGCATCAGCAGCGGGAAATTCCAGGGAATAATCTGACCGACAACCCCATAGGGCTGCCATTGGGTCATTTCGGTATCCTGCAACTGGGCCATGCCGGCGTGATACAGAAAATGACGCGCTGCCAGCGGTACATCCAGGTCGCGCGACTCGCGGATGGGCTTGCCATTGTCCAGCGACTCAAGCACGGCAAACAGGCGGCTGTATTTTTGCAGCATGCGCGCCAGGCTGTACAGGTGCCGTGCGCGGCCGTGGCCGCCCATCGCGAGCCAGCCCTTTTGCGCCTTGCGCGCCGCTTTCACGGCGGCATCGACATCGCTTTCGCTGGCCTGGCTCAGGGTCGCCAGTACCTGGCCCGTGGCCGGCTCCAGCGTCTCGAAGGTGGCGTTGTCGCCCGGTTTGGTAAATCGTCCGGCAGTGAAATGTGTAAAACGCGACCGGTGTTGGGCCAGCCACTGGCGGGCGGCGCTGTCGCTTTCAGGGGCGGTACCGTATTGCATGGTCATAAAGTAATCGGTGACAGTCATGGCGTTAACCCATCGGGTGGCGGTTAGTGGCCGAATAGCGGCCGGTCACGAAGTGCTCGAGCTGGCGCTCGATGTCGGCCAGCAGGCTGGAGGCACCGAAGCGGAACAGATCGGGCTCCAGCCAGCGGCGCCCCAGCTCTTCATTGACCAGAATGAGGTAGTTGATCGCATCCTTGGCTGTGGATACGCCCCCGGCCGGCTTGTAACCCACCTGGAAACCGGTCAGTGCCTGGTAGGCGCGAATGGCGCGAAGCATGACCAGGGAAACCGGCAGCGTGGCATTGACGCCTTCCTTGCCTGTGGAGGTTTTGATGAAATCGGCGCCGGCCATCATGCACACCATGGATGCCCTGGCGACATTGCGCAGGGTTCTGATGTCGCCGGTCGCCAGAATCGCCTTGACATGGGCGTTGCCGCAGGCCTGGCGATATTCGCGCATTTCCTGATACAGGGCCGGCCAGTTGCCGGTCAGCACATGTTCGCGGGTGATCACAATATCGATCTCGCTGGCGCCGGCGGCCACCGAGGCGGCGATTTCCTGCAACTTGATCTCATGCGGGGACAACCCTGCCGGAAATCCGGTAGACACGGCGGCAACGGGAATACCAGTGCGCGCCAGCGCATGGACGGCCGTATCGACATATCGGTGATAAACGCAGACTGCGCCGGTTGTGAGCGGCATCGTGAATCCCATGGCGTCAAGCAGATCCTGGCGCACGGGTTGGGCGGCCTTGGCGCACAGACGACGCACGCGCTCCGGTGTATCATCGCCATTGAGCGTGGTCAGGTCGATGCAACTGACAGCCTTGAGCAGCCAGGCGGCCTGGGCCTCTTTCTTGACGGTGCGCCGGCCGGGCAGGGAAGCGATGCGCCGTTCAATCGCACTCAGATTGGCGCGTTGCGCTTCGACCAGGGCCAGATCCAGTGGCATAATTTCGTTGCGTGCAACGGGCGGCCGCTCGCCAGCGGGGGTGGCCGGATGTGTCTGGGGACTCACGAAGTGTCTCCTGCATGAGATGCATGATTGTAGAATGTTGTTATTATTCTAACAAAAATGTTAGTTTCATAACAACATAGCGTTTTTCCGGATACGGGCAGCATGCCTGTCAACGATACAACACAATTGCCTTGGCAAGACGGACTATGGACAAATATATTATTGGCGTGGACATTGGCACTCAAAGCACCAAGGCGCTGATCGCCGGTACCGATGGCCGGCTCATCGCACAGGCCAGCGTGGCCTACCACCCGGATACACCGCGTCCCTTATGGGCAGAACAGGACGCCCGGGTATGGCTGGACGCCTTCGTACGCAGCGTACGCGAATGCGTAACGCGCGCAATGCAAATCGGTGTCCGCGAAGAGCAGATCGCCGGGCTGTGCATCAGCAGCCTGTATGGCGGGTCAGGCATTGCGGTGGATGAACAGTGCGAGCCGCTGTACCCCTGCCTCATCTGGATGGACCGGCGTGCCACGGCAGAGACCGACATGATCCGCGCACAGGTCGATCTGGAGCAATTATTTGCCATCACCGGCAACGGCGTGGACAGCTACTATGGTTTTACCAAAATGCTGTGGATCAAAAATCACGAACCCGATGTCTGGGCCAGAACCGCCTGGTTCCTGCCGCCTAACAGCTGGATCGCGCATTATCTGACGGGTGAGCTGGCTGTTGATCACAGTTCTGCCGGCAATATCGGCGGTGTTTACGACATGCAGCGTCATGTCTGGTCCGAAGAGGCCATGGGCATGGTCGGGCTGGATCCGGCAAAAATGCCGCCCATGTTGATTGACAGCACCGACGTGGTGGGCACCGTGACCGCCGCCAAGGCGGCACAGCTGGGGCTGACGCGCGGTATTCCCATCGTGCTGGGCGGCATTGATGCCGCCATTGCCACTTTCGCCGGCGGCGTACGCAAGCCGGGCGACCATGTGGCCATGCTTGGCACCAGCATGTGCTGGGGCTATCTGCAGACGGAAAGCGAAAGCGGCCGTGACCTGGTCTGCATGCCCTATGTCTACAAGGGGCAGGCACAGCGCTATGTATTTGGCGGTGCAGCGACGGCCGGGGGTGCTGTCACCTGGTTTGTTGAACAGTTCTGCCAGGCCGAGCAGGCGCAGGCCAAAGCGCAGGGCGTTTCCGTATACGCGCTACTGGAGCAGCAGGCTGCGCCGTTGCCGCCTGGTGCGCACGGACTGATCTTTCTGCCTTATCTGATGGGCGAACGCAGTCCGGTCTGGGACGCCCGTGCCAGTGGTACTTTTGCCGGATTGAATCTGACCCATACCCGGGCGCATCTGTATCGGGCGGTCATTGAAGGTATCGCCTTTGCCCTGTGGCACAACATGCAGGCCGTCGGCGAGCGACGGCAAAACCTGGACCAGCGCCTGGTGGTGGTGGGCGGGGCGGTCAATTCCGATTTGTGGATGCAGATTATTGCCGATGTTACCGGTTATCCGGTCTACACCATCGAAGAGGAGGTGGAGGCTGCCATGGGGGCGGCGCTGCTGGGCGCCGTCGGGCTGGGTCTGGTGAGCGAAGCCGAAGTGGAGCAGGGCTGGACCCACCTGGTCTGCCGCGCGACGCCCAATAGCCAGGCTCATCAGGTGTATCAGCAGCTGTTCGCGGTATACGAAGGACTGTATCCGGCCATGCAGTCCTCCATGCACGCGCTGGCTGCAGCAAGGGGCATCGCCCCCGTGTCGCAAATTTCTGACATAAATGATTGATTCTGCGTGGCTTTTCCGACGGGAACCGGTAATTTTACTTGCCAGAGGGCTCGCATAATGCTATAGTCACAGGCTAACCACTGTAGTTGGGTTCGCCATTTGGTCGGTTTTACTGGATTTTGGGCGCGTCACGGGCATGATCATGCTGCGTGTGCGCCTTGAGTTGTTTGATCAAATCGAGTCCACCTTCTTCAGGCGGTATTGTTGTTCGGGAAGACAAAGCGTTGCTGTCTTGAGTTCACCGGATGAATTAAATTAAATTTAGCCCCAGCCAATCGTAGCTGGGAATTGGAGAAAATGATGTCGAATACGACACCTACGCCTGCCGCTCATCGGCTGGGACTGGTTGGTCGCAAGGTTGGCATGATGCGTATCTTCACGGAAGAAGGCGAGTCAATCCCTGTCACCGTGCTGGACGTATCCAACAACCGCGTTACCCAGGTCAAGTCTCTGGACACAGACGGCTATGCTGCCGTTCAGGTTGCCTACGGCGAACGCCGTGCAAGCCGTGTGACAAAGGCGCAAGCAGGTCACTACGCAAAAGCCGGTGCAGAAGCCGGTTCTATCCTTAAAGAATTCCGTCTCGATCCTGCAAAAGCCGCTGAATTTACAGCCGGTGCCGTTGTAGCCGTCGAAAGCGTTTTCGAAGCCGGCCAGAAGGTTGATGTGCAAGGCACAACAATCGGTAAAGGTTTCGCAGGTACCATCAAGCGTCACAACTTTGGTTCCCAGCGCGCTTCTCACGGTAACTCCCGGTCACACCGTGTTCCTGGTTCTATCGGTCAGGCACAGGATCCGGGTCGTATTTTTCCTGGTAAACGCATGTCCGGTCATCTGGGTGATGTAACCCGTACCGTTCAAAATCTTGATGTCATCCGTGTTGACGCCGAGCGTGGTCTTCTGATGGTTCGTGGAGCAGTGCCCGGCCACAAGAATGGCGACGTCGTGGTTCTGCCGGCCATCAAAATGTCTGCGAAAGGAGCCAAATAATGGATCTTAAGCTCCTGAACGATCAGGGCCAGTCTGACGCAACCGTCAGCGCACCTGACACCATCTTTGGTCGCGACTTCAATGAAGCGCTGATTCACCAGGTCGTGATTGCCTATCAGGCAAATGCACGCGCCGGTAATCGCGCCCAGAAAGACCGCGAACAGGTCAAACACAGCACGAAAAAGCCATGGCGCCAGAAAGGTACCGGCCGCGCTCGTGCCGGTATGACATCCTCTCCCATCTGGCGTGGAGGTGGTCGTGCATTCCCGAACTCTCCTGAAGAAAACTTCAGCCAGAAAGTCAACAAAAAAATGTATCGCGCGGGTATCCGTTCGATCCTGTCTCAACTGGCTCGCGAAGATCGCATCGCCGTTGTCGACGCTTTCACTTTTGACACGCCTAAAACAAAACTGGCTGCGTCAAAACTCAAAGCAATGGGTCTGGATTCCGTTCTGATCATCACCGACACCGTTGATGAAAACACCTACCTGGCAACTCGCAATCTGCCGCACGTAGCTGTTGTAGAACCGCGTTACGCTGATCCGCTGTCTCTGGTCCACTACAAAAAAGTGCTGATCACCAAAGCAGCTATCGCTCAATTCGAGGAGATGCTGGGATGAAAGCAGAACGTCTATTGCAAGTGATTTTGGCACCCGTCATCACCGAGAAAGCGACTTTCATCGCCGAATCTGGTGCGAAACCCCAAATCGCGCTGCGTGTTGCACCCGATGCAACCAAGCCCGAAGTGAAAGCAGCTGTTGAAATGCTGTTCAAAGTTGAAGTCGATTCCGTTTCTGTACTGAACCGTAAAGGTAAGGTCAAGCGCTCAGGCCGTTTTACCGGTCGTCGCAAAACCAACCGTATTGCCTACGTTTCACTGAAGAAAGGTCAGGAACTTGACTTTACGGAGGTAAACTGAGATGGCCTTAGTTAAAACAAAACCAACCTCTGCCGGCCGTCGCGGCATGATCAAGGTTGTGCACGCCGATCTGCATAAAGGTGCGCCTTACGCAGCTCTGGTTGAGCACCAGAAACGTGGTTCCGGCCGTAACAACAACGGTCATATCACCATTCGTCATCGTGGCGGTGGTCATAAAAGCCATTACCGTCTGGTCGATTTCCGTCGCAACAAAGATGGCATTCCTGCCAAAGTAGAACGCCTGGAATACGATCCGAACCGTACTGCACACATTGCCCTGCTTTGCTATGCAGACGGCGAGCGTCGCTACATCATCGCTCCTCGTGGCCTGGCTGTCGGTGCATCACTGTTGTCCGGCAAGGAAGTGCCTATCCGCGTGGGTAACACCATGCCGATTCGCAACATCCCTATCGGTTCAACCATCCATTGCATCGAAATGCTGCCAGGAAAAGGCGCGCAAATCGCCCGTTCCGCTGGTGCATCCGCTGTTCTGATGGCCCGTGAAGGCATTTACGCCCAGGTCCGCCTGCGCTCTGGTGAAGTTCGCCGCGTTCATATCGACTGCCGCGCGACAATCGGTGAAGTCGGCAATGAAGAACACAGCCTGCGTCAATACGGTAAAGCCGGTGCGATGCGTTGGCGTGGTATTCGTCCGACCGTTCGTGGTGTTGCCATGAACCCGGTTGATCACCCACACGGTGGTGGTGAAGGCCGTACAGGCGAAGCTCGTGAGCCGGTCAGCCCATGGGGTACACCGTCCAAAGGCTTCAAAACCCGCCGCAACAAGCGTACTGACTCAATGATTGTGTCACGTCGCAAGCGTAAATAAGGGGCGAACTAAATGTCACGTTCTATTAAAAAAGGTCCTTTCGTAGACGCCCACTTGCTGAAAAAAGTGGATGCCGCCGTCGATGGGAAAGAGAAAAAACCGATCAAAACCTGGTCGCGTCGTTCAACCATCCTGCCTGACTTCATCGGCTTGACAATTGCTGTTCACAATGGCCGTCAACACGTGCCTGTGTATGTGAACGAAAATATGGTTGGTCACAAGCTTGGCGAGTTTGCACATACCCGTACATACAAGGGCCATGCTGCAGACAAAAAGTCTAAGAGGTAAGCGATGGAAACTACAGCCGTTATTCGTGGTGTACATATCTCTGCGCAAAAAACCCGTCTGGTTGCGGACATGGTCCGTGGCAAGTCTGTGGCACATGCGTTGAATATCCTTACATTCACACCAAAAAAAGCCGCTGGTATCGTCAAAAAAGCGCTCGAATCCGCAATTGCGAATGCCGAGCACAATGATGGTGCCGATATTGACGAACTGAAAGTCACAACGATCTATGTCGACAAAGCTCAGTCAATGAAGCGATTCTCCGCAAGGGCCAAGGGCCGCGGTAACCGTATCGAGAAGCAGACTTGCCACATTGTGGTCAAAGTCGGCGCATAAGGAGTCACAATGGGTCAGAAAATTCACCCTACCGGGTTCCGTCTCGCAGTTAACCGTAACTGGAGCTCACGCTGGTACGCAGACGATAAAAACTACGGCGCTATGCTGGCCGAAGACGTCCGTGTTCGCGAGTACCTGAAACGCAAACTGAAAAATGCGTCCGTCGGTCGCGTCCTGATCGAGCGTCCTGCAAAAAATGCACGGATTACCGTCTTTTCTGCACGTCCCGGTGTTGTCATCGGTAAGCGCGGCGAGGATATCGAGAGCCTGAAGTCCGATCTGCAACGCCTGATGGGTGTGCCGGTCCACGTCAATATCGAAGAAATCCGCAAGCCGGAAACCGATGCTCAGCTGATCGCCGATTCGATCGCCCAGCAGCTGGAAAAACGGATCATGTTCCGCCGCGCCATGAAACGCGCGATGCAGAACGCCATGCGCCTGGGTGCGCAAGGTATCAAGATCATGTCTTCCGGCCGTCTGAACGGTATTGAAATCGCCCGTACCGAATGGTATCGCGAAGGTCGTGTGCCTCTGCACACACTGCGCGCCATCATCGATTACGGCACCTCTGAAGCACAGACTACATACGGTATCATCGGTATCAAAGTCTGGGTTTACAAAGGTGATCTGCTGCCAAACGGCGAAATGCCAGCTGAAGTGGCTGCTGCGCCTCGTGAAGACGAGCGCCGCCCACGTCGTCCTCGTGGTGACCGTCCTGACGGACAGCGTCGTCCAGGCGGCCGTGGTCGCAACAGCGGTCGCAAAGCCGGTGATGCTGCAGCGCCAGCCGCAGCAGCGACAGAAGGAGAATAATTATGTTGTCACCAGCACGCAGGAAATACCGTAAAGAGCAGAAAGGCCGCAACACTGGCCTGGCTACTCGCGGTACCAATGTTAACTTTGGCGACTTCGGTCTGAAAGCCACTGGTCGCGGTCGTCTGACTGCTCGCCAGATCGAGGCAGCCCGTCGTGCCATGACCCGTCACATTAAACGTGGCGGCCGTATCTGGATCCGTATTTTCCCAGACAAGCCGATCTCTCAGAAACCTGCTGAGGTCCGGATGGGTAACGGTAAAGGTAACCCGGAGTACTGGGTAGCCGAGATCCAGCCTGGTAAAGTATTGTACGAAATGGACGGCGTCAGCGAAGAGCTGGCACGTGAAGCGTTCCGTCTGGCAGCTGCCAAGCTGCCAATCGCGACAACGTTTGTCACACGTCACTTCGGCGCTTAAGGAGAGATTCATGAAAGCAAGTGAACTCCGTTCGAAAGAGACGACCGAGCTGTCCAAAGAGCTCGAAAGCCTGTTGAGGGCACAATTTAGCCTGCGTATGCAGCGCGCCACTCAGCAGCTGTCCAACACAAGCCAGTTATTGAAAGTGCGTCGCGACATTGCGCGTGTCCGTACGGTCATGACTGAAAAAGCTGCAGGTAAGTAATATGAGCGAAACAACGCAAACGACACCCGCAAAGCGTCAGCGTACCCTGATCGGTAAAGTGGTTAGCAACAAGATGGACAAATCCGTCGTCGTTCTGGTAGAGCGTCGCGTGAAGCACCCCATCTACGGCAAAATCGTGGTCCGTTCAAACAAGTACAAAGCGCATGACGAGTCTAATGAGATCAACGAAGGCGACACAGTAGAAATTGCTGAAGGTCGTCCTATTTCACGCAGCAAATCGTGGAGCGTCGTTCGTCTTATTGAGGCTGCACGCGTCATCTGATGCTACGTCCAGGGCGGTCGCATCCATAGCCTGTGCAGTATGACAGGCAAGCGATAACACCGCCTTGCGGCACGCGAAGAGGAAGTACCAAGCCACCCTGAAAAGGGTGGCTTTTTTTTGCGCGCGCCGTTTGGGTTTGCCTGTTGGCAATGTGTCGGCTTATCTGTTTGTCGCTTTTTGTCAACGCCTGGTCCGATTGCTGCAGCGCGTGCGATGACGTGTCATATCGCTGTGATGAAATGAGCGCAGTTTGAATCTATCCCGTTTTTTTTCACAAGGAAATTTCATCATGCGTTTGACCCTGATTCCCGCCATCATGACTGCGATTGTGCTGGCTGGCTGCGCCTCTCAATCCGGTTCGACCAGTGGCAAGAAAGAAGAGAAAAAACTGACTCAGACGTTGCAGGGCGTGTATACCTGCGCGGGCAAGCGCCACCTGGGCGTGGCCTATGAGTTCGTCAACGACAAGGCCACCCGCGCCATCGTCAGCAGCGCCGGCAAAACATATGACCTGAAGCGCGCTGACCATACCGATGGCGATGCCACGGCCTTTACCGACGGCAAAATCACGTGGCTTGCCAGCGGCGAAGTGACGCAACAATCCATCAATACCCATCAGGGCAGCCGCTTGTTGAAAGTGTCCGGTAAAGGCCGTAACCGGGTCGTGGCCCAGGGTTGCAACGCGAGCTAATACATCATTCGGGGGGAAACATGCTCGCGGGGTGCTGCATCTGACGTTGGTTCAAAATACGACGGTACCTGATTTTGATTTAGGCTAAATCGCAGCTCCGTGATCGACAACCCGTCATGGGCACGGCAACCGGGCTTCTATCGGATAGAATAAATAGTTCTTCATTTTATGCGAGCGCCCCCGTTTCATGTCCGATGCTTTTTTATCCCGCCTCCCGGCAGGGCTGAGCGTTCTGTCCGATACGGCTTCCCTGACCCGCTATAGCACGGACGCCAGCGGTCTGCGCACCGGCACGCCGTTGCTGGTGGCGCGGCCTGCCACCGTAGCCCAGGTCGCCGCTTTGGTAACCCTGTGTGCCGAGGAAAACCGCAAAATCACCATCGCCGGCGGAGGCAGCGGCCTGGCCGGTGGCGCAGCGCCTGATGATGGCGACGTGGTGCTCTCGCTTGAGTTGCTGAACCAGATTGAAGAGATTGACGAGGCAGGGGGGACCGCGCTGGTGCAGGCAGGGGTGGTGCTGGAAACATTGTGCGCCGCCGTGGAAGAAAAGGGCTGGTATTTCCCGCTGGATCTGGGTGCGCGCGGTTCCTGTCAGATCGGCGGCAATGTCGCGACCAACGCCGGAGGCAACCGGGTACTGCGTTATGGGACGACCCGGCAACTGGTGCTGGGGCTGGAGGTAGTGCTGCCCGATGGCACGATCATGACCATGCTGGACCGCACGCTCAAAAACAATACCGGTCTGGACATCAAGCAGCTTTTTATCGGCACCGAAGGTACGCTGGGCATTATTACGCGCGTGGTTGTGCGCCTGTTCCCCCGGCCACAGGCAAGACGCTCGGCCCTGGTTGGTCTGGCCTCGTTCGCGCAGATCGCCCCCCTGCTGAAGGCGGCGCGCAGCGCCTTGCCCGAGTTATCCAGTTTCGAAGTCATGTGGGACAACTATGTTGCTGCCGCGGCAAAGGTCAAGGGCAAGCCGGTGCCTTTTGAGGGCGTCTGGCCCCTGACGGTGCTGCTTGAAACCGAAGGTGCTGACACGCCAATGTTCCATGCGGGCTTTGACGCCTTTCTGGAATCCATTCTTGAGAACGACACGGTACAGGATGCGATCGTGCCGCAAAGTCTGGAGCAGGCGGCAGACTTGTGGGCCATACGCGATGGCATCGGCGCGCTTTTTCCGTCATTGCGTCCCTTTGTCGCCTTCGATATAGGCATTCCGCTAAAGGACATGGGAGCGTTTATTGAACAGACCATGGCCGAACTGAACGCCCGCTGGCCTTATGCCGGCAACCTGCTGTTCGGCCATCTGGGCGACGGCAATTTGCACCTGACCACAGGTCATTTGCACGAGGCCGATATCGTTCCGGTTGAAGAGGCTATCTATGCGCTCACGTGCCGCTTTAACGGCAGCATCTCTGCAGAGCATGGCATCGGTCGACTGAAGAAACCCTTTCTCCATTACAGTCGTGATGATACCCAGCGGCAGGTCATGCAACGTATCCGCCAGGCACTCAATCCGCAAGGACTGGTGAACGCCGCCCGTATTATCGATTGATATTTCTATCGCTGTTTTCATAAGGCCGTTACCCATGGCATACAGTTCTTCTTCCCTCTCTTCATTCTATTCCGGCGCGCCGCGTCGACATTTGTCGGAGGCCGCGCGCTCGGCGTTTATGGCTCGTTTCGGCGATCGCTTCTCAACCGGAGATGCCGTTCGTGATCATCACGCCCGTGATGAATCTGCGTATCCGCCGGTGCAGCCCGACGGAGTGCTCTTCCCCAAAGATACAGACGACGTGGCCGCCGCCGTGAGGCTGTGTACCGAACACAATGTGCCGCTGATTCCATTTGGGATAGGCTCTTCAATCGAGGGGCATGTACTGCCTATCGAGGGTGGCATTACCGTTGATTTTCGCGACATGAACAAGGTATTGGCGATCCAGCCGGAAGATTTCACGGTCACGGTGCAGCCGGGCGTCATCCGTACTCAGTTGAACGACGAGATTCGTCATACCGGCCTGTTCTTTCCGATAGATCCGGGTGCGCATGCCTCTATTGGCGGCATGACCGCAACCCGTGCGTCCGGTACGAATGCAGTGCGCTATGGCACCATGCGCGATAACGTGCTGTCGCTTAAAGTGGTGACGGCAACGGGAGAAGTCATCCGCACCAGCAGCCGTGCGCGTAAATCGTCTGCCGGCTATGACCTGACGCATTTGTATGTGGGGAGCGAAGGCACGCTGGGTGTGATTGTCGAAATCACGCTGCGTGTTTATCCTCTGCCTGAAGCGGTCACTGCGGCTGTATGTTCTTTTCCGAGCTTGCGCAACGCGGTCCAGTCCGTCGTCGAAATCATGCAAAGCGGCGTGCCGGTTGCCCGGGTGGAGTTCATGGACGAACGCGCGGTGCGTGCTGTGAATGCTTACAGCAAAACCGCGCTGGCCGAACAGCCATTACTGCTGTTTGAGTTTCACGGATCCCCGGCGGGCATTGCCGAACAGACTGCCCTCGTGCAGGAACTGACGGCCGGGCAGGGTGGCACTGCGTTTGAATGGGCGGAAAAACCCGAGGAGCGCACGGCCCTGTGGACTGCCCGGCACAATTACTTTTTTGCGTGCCTGCAACAGCGGCCTGGTGGACGCGGTATCACGACGGATGTGTGCGTGCCGATCTCCAGATTGGCCGAATGCGTCACCGAAACGGCAGCTGATCTGGCCTCGCTGGCTTTTCCCTGGTCCATTGTCGGCCATGTGGGCGATGGCAATTTTCATGTTGTCATGATGATTGATGCCGACGATCAAAACGAATGGAAACAGGCTGAAGGCATCAATAGCCGGCTGGTCATGCGCGCGATCCGTATGGACGGCACCTGCACCGGCGAGCATGGTGTAGGCATCCACAAAATGGATTTTCTGAAAGCTGAACACGGCGAAGCCGCGCTGCAACTCATGCGCAACATCAAGCATGCCTACGACCCGAACAATATTTTCAATCCGGGCAAGATCGTCAGCTGGTCGGTGTAATGTGTTCGATGTCATTTGTGATAAGCTGATTGCCGCGACGATGTGATGGCTGCGCGTCATCATTCCGCAGAAAAGAAAACAAAAAGCCAGGCATGGTTTTTCAGAGGAGAACAGGACGATATGGTTTCGCGTTATCTCGCCGCCGACTGGGGGTCGACCAATCTGCGCCTCTGGCTGGTCGAAGAGGGCAAGGCTGTCAGTCAGGCCGCATCGCCTTTGGGCATTACCCGCATGCAGGGGCAGTCGTTCCCCGAAGTGCTGCGGGGTCTGATGCAGCAAATGGGCATCGCGCCGGTCGATGTCACGCGTGTTTATATCGCTGGCATGGCCGGCAGCAACGTAGGCTGGAAACAGGCTGATTACCTTTCATGTCCGGTAGCGCTCAATACGCTCGGCTTGAGCCTGACACCGGTAGATCCAGGATGGCCGGCGCAAGCCGGCATTATTCCCGGTGTCTGCGTACCCGGACCACAGGCCGCCGATGTGATGCGGGGTGAGGAAACCCAGTTGCTGGGCGCGCTGCAGGACGGGACCTGCAGCCTGTTCGTCCTGCCCGGTACGCACAGCAAGTGGGCGTTGGTCGAAAACGATATGATTCGCAGTTTTGTCACTGTGATGACCGGCGAGCTGTTCGATGTATTGCGCCATCATTCTTTACTGGGCCGGGGCTTGCCCGAGGGTGAGCCGGTACCCCAGGCATTTGATGACGGTGTCCATGCTGGCCTGCAGGCCAGCGACACGATGACCGAATTGTTCACGGTACGGGCGCGTTATGTACTGAATCATCTGGCCGCGACACAGGTCAGTGATTATCTGTCAGGTCTGCTGATCGGCTCCGAAGTTCGCGATATGCGCAGGCGGTTCGATGTTGCTGCAGATACGAGAATAACTTTGGTGGGCAGCGGCGCCCTGGCTGCCCGCTATGATCGTGCACTGTATCTGGCCGGTATTGCATTTGACATCTGTGATGCCGATGTCGCCCTGTTGAACGGAATAAGGAAAATTCATGACTCACTGGACACCTGAACTGCCTCTGATCGCGATCCTGCGTGGCATCACCCCGGACGAAGTGCTTGCTCACGTACGTGTGCTGCAGGAAGCGGGTTTTGACGCGATCGAGATTCCCACCAACTCGCCGGACTGGCACCTCAGTGTTCAGCGCGTAAGCGAAACATTCGGTCAGTCGCTCATGACGGGGGCGGGTACGGTACTGACTCCCGAACATCTGGCGCAACTTGCGCACGCAGGCGGCCGGCTGATGGTCACACCCAACACCAATCCGGCACTCATTGAGCAGGCTGCAGGCACTTACGGATTTGAAATCTGCGCCGGCTTTGCCACGGCCAGCGAGGCCTTTGCCGCCTTGCAGGCCGGTGCGCAATCGCTCAAGTTGTTTCCCTCCAGTGTATTCGGGCCTGATTACGTGAAGGCGCTCAAGGCGGTGCTGCCGGCGCAGGTCCCCTTGTATGCGGTCGGTGGCATCCATCCGGGGAATCTGGCGGACTATTTGCGCGCCGGTTGCGTGGGTGCGGGCCTGGGGTCCGATTTGTACCGGGCCGGGCAGGATGTGGCGGTCACGCGCGAACGCGCGCAGCGCTTTGTACAGGCGTGGCGGGATGCGCGATGCTGAACGAACCAGCGTAGAATGGCGAAAAATAGACTGAGCCCGGATGAAGCAACAGACCCGGAGATTTTTACCCCCACGTCATCAATTTTCTGACTGCATCTGCATCCGATTGGGCCATTCCCGCGTATATGTCAATGTGAGGTAACGTTACCCACATAATTCATATAAGGGAATTCTCATGAAAACACTTATTCGTTCACTCATCGTAGCCGGTATGCTGGCCGGTGCGGGTACGGCAGGCGCGGCAACAGTCAACGTTGGCGGCGCTCCCATGCTCTCGCAAAAGAACATTGTGGAAAACGCGATGAATTCGAAGGATCACACCACCCTGGTCGCAGCCGTCAAAGCTGCCGGCCTCGTCGAGACGCTGCAGGGCAAAGGGCCGTTTACCGTTTTTGCTCCCACAAATGCCGCTTTCAATGCTCTGCCTGCGGGTACAGTCGATACGCTGCTCAAGCCTGAGAACAAACAGAAGTTAACTGCGGTACTCACTTATCATGTGGTTGCGGGCAAATACACCAAACACGACCTGGAGAAAATCATCAAAAAAGACGGCGGTAAGGCGATGCTCAAAACCGTGCAGGGTGGAACGCTGTGGCTGATGATGAATGGACCGCAGAATATCCAGATCAAGGACGAAGCCGGGGGTATGGCCAACATCAGTACTTATGATGTCATGCAGTCAAATGGCGTGATCGACGTTATCGATACTGTACTGATGCCCAAGTAGCTCACTTGATATGACCCCTGCTGCCGTACCCGGACTGCAGGCGGACTTCGACAGTAGTAAATGTGTGAACCATGCACTTCTTACCCTCGCAAAGCCGGGCGTGCCGTGCGCTTTCATCCGTGTTGAGCGCATCATAATCGTGCGTGCACCCTGGCAGCCCGCCCGGCCTTTGCAGCAGCGCAATATCGACGACAGAAACAGAAAATGCATTGACGACAAATGAAATTTCGTGTGAATATCGGATTCAGACTGACAAAAACGTAAACAAATACATGGCGCAAACTGGCGACCAAGAGCATCGCAATCTTCTATTGGCAGTTTCTCGAAAGGACAGGCACGCATTCGAAGCGTTGTACCTGCAGGTGTCGCCTCGCCTGTATGGGGTTGCCCTGCGCATGCTCAAGCGTCCCGAACTGGCCGAGGAATTGCTGCAGGACGTATGCATTACAATATGGGATCAGGCTGGCAATTACAATAGTGATTACAGCGCGCCTTTGACGTGGATGACCAATATCGTTCGCAATCGGGCGATCGACCGTCTGCGCCGCCTGGAGTCGTCCAATCCTGCGGTTGACGATGATATGGATTTGCTGCACGGTACCGATCCCGGGCCGTTGGCACTTTATGAGCAGGCACAGTCCTCACAAAGGCTGGACGATTGTATGAAGCAATTGTCGGCGGAACAACGCCAGAGTATTTTTCTTGCCTATTACCACAGCCTCTCCCATGCCGCGATTGCCAAAAAAATGGGGCAGCCGCTGGGAACCACAAAGAGTTGGATCAGACGAGGCCTTGCGCAATTGAAGGGGTGTCTGGGATTATGAATGAATCCAAACCGGACGATTTGCTCGCGGCGGAATACGTGCTTGGCACCCTGCGTGGCGGGGCTCGCCATCGTTTTGAACAGCAAATTGCAAACAATCCCGCTCTGGTGCGCGAAGTTGCAGCCTGGCAGCAAGCCTTTGCCCATCTGGACCTGAACGACGAACCGGTGCAGCCACCCGCTCGTGTCTGGCAGGCTATCAGCGAAAGACTATCACGTGATGCCGCGCAGGCTGCTCGCAACGAAGATACATTCAATCAGGCTCATTACCCCGATACTCAGGAGTCATCAGCGCCTCCCAGATTCGACATGGCACGCAAAGTCAAGATATGGCAAATGACAAGCGCAGCTCTGGCTGCCTGCCTTGTTGTGGCCCTCTTCTGGCCGGATTCTGTGGGTCGCCGGGACGATGCCGCTCTCGTCCGACCCATTGCCGTGCTGTCTTCGACAACACCGAATTCGGTCTCGCATCTGATTGCCGGCTACGATGCACGCCAGCGATCCTTGATGTTCACTCCACTGAATGTGACGACTACCGATGCACAGCACAGTCTGCAGTTATGGCGGATCGGGGCGGACAAAAAGCCGGTTTCCCTCGGGCTGCTGGACCCTGGCAAGCGTACCCGTATCGACTATGAAACACTATCGACGCTTGAAGGCATGACGCTTGCAGTCAGTCTTGAACCTGCGGGAGGCTCACCTACCGGCCAGCCGACAGGTGCGGTGCTGTATGCAGGGGTGGTGGCATTGGCGTCCAACGCGCCCGGCAAGTGAGCTAGAATGGCGACGGCTGTTTCATCCGGGCCTGCAACATATATTCAACTTCATTTCCGGTGTTGTGACGCAGTGCCGTTCGAGCGATCCGAGCCGGCAGCAACCTGCCGGGCCGCAGAGGCCACCCGGAAAAAACGGTTCACTGGCCGTACGGCAAAACAGATGATAAAAAATGGAGAACAGAAACATGGCGACCTATGACGTGGCGCTGCTGGGGGAAATGATGGTGCTGCTGACGGCAGCCGACGAGGGCCCCCTGGCCTCGGTGAACACCTTCCATAAAATGACGGCTGGCGCCGAAACCAACGTGGGAATTGCACTGGCGCGCCTGGGAACGCACGTCGCCTGGGCCAGCCGGCTGGGTGACGACACCATGGGCGCTTATCTCAAAAACGTCATGCAGGAGGAAGAGATCGATTGCTCGCAGGTACAGATGATGCCCGGTCAGCGCACCGGTTTCATGCTCAAGGGCAAGGTGGCCGAGGGCGATCCGCCGATTGAATACTATCGTTCGGGCTCTGCGGCCAGCGCCATGACGGCCGATGACCTGGATACGGACTGGCTGGCCCAGGCCCGCCATCTGCATGTCACCGGTATTTTCCCCGCCCTGAATGCGGGCACCTACGCGCTGACCGTGGCGGCCATGAAGCAGATGCGCCACGCAGGCGGCACCGTTTCGTTTGATCCGAATCTGCGCCCTGCGCTATGGGGTTCACCTGACATTATGCGAACCAGTCTGAATGAACTGGCGACGCTAGCCGACTGGGTGCTGCCAGGCCTGGAGGAAGGCCGTATTCTGACGGGCGCAGACAGCGCCGAGGGAATCGCCGCCTTTTATCGTAAACTTGGCGCGCAGGCGGTGGTGGTCAAGCTGGGTGCGCAGGGTGCTTTTGTGCAGACAGCAGAGGACACTTTCACGGTCTCCGGCTATCCGGTGGAAAAAGTCGTGGACACCGTCGGCGCCGGCGACGGCTTTGCAGCAGGCCTGATCAGCGGCCGCCTCGAAGGGCTGGACTGGCAGGCATCCGTGCGCCGCGCCGCCATCATCGGCGCCTGCGCCGTACAGGTGGCCGGCGACACCGAAGGCTACCCGGATCGTGCCAAGCTGGCGGAGTTGGACGCGGTTTGAGTTTGTAATCAAACGCAGCCGGGCTCGCGCTCAAAAACAGTTATTCTGATCGTCATAGGGTTTCCTATAATTGTGAAACCCCGTTCAGTGGTCTTACCATCAAACGCAATTGACATGTACGCGCCTGAATGGACGTTCTCGCGCTGTTTGCCCCATTAAGCAGAACAAGAGACCAGAGACAAGTGATATTTGAAGCGATCAAATCCCGTTCGGTATCGGAACTGGTTGCCCAGCGACTAATCGACATGATCCGCAAGGGTCAGTTGGTTGCTGGTCAGCAATTGCCGCCGGAACGCGAGCTTGCGGTGCTGTTCGATGTGGGCCGGCCGGCAGTGCGTGAAGCCATCCGCGGGCTGTCGCTGCTGGGGCTGGTCAAGATCCAGCAGGGCGAGGGCAATTTCATCAGTTCCCTGAATGTGGAAGATCTGATGGAGCCGCTCAGTCTACTGATCGACCTGCATGTTGACCAGATCAACGAACTGTTTGCCGCCCGCAAGATTATTGAAGGCGGCATCACGCGCCTGGCCTGCGAACGGCTTACCGATGCCGAGATCGAACGCCTGCGCCTTAATATCGACGAAGCGCGCGCCGCGCTGGAGCGCAACGACCATGACGGCATCCGCCGGCTGGACATCGAGCTGCACGAAACCATCATTAACGCCTGCGGCAATGTCTATCTGCAAAAAGTGGCGCAGGGTATCCGCTTGCTCAGTCGCAAGAGCCGTACGATCACAACCGTCATTCCGTCCATTCTGCAGTCCACCTTCGATGACCACGAACACATCGTGCAGGCGCTGGCCGAACGCAATCCGGCCAAGGCTGCCGAGGCCATGTACCGGCATCTGGATCACGTGCAACAGCACTACAACAACTATCAGCAGGCCGGCGCAGCGGCACCGGAACACACAAACCAACAGGAGTCAGTATGAAACTCATCCGTTATGGGGACAATAAGCAGGAAAAGCCCGGCGTCGTAGACAGCGATGGCCGTATCCGTGATCTGTCGGGCGTGGTCAGCGACATTGATGGCGATACGATCAGCGCAGAGGGCCTGGCGCGCCTGCGCAAGCTGGATATCACGACCCTGCCTGTCGTCGAAGGCAATCCCCGCATCGGTCCCTGCGTCGGCAAGATCGGAAAATTTGTCTGCATCGGTCTGAATTACTCTGATCATGCGGCAGAGTCCGGTTTGCCCGAGCCTTCGGAACCCGTGATTTTCAACAAATGGACCAGCGCCGTTGTCGGCCCCAACGATGATGTCGCCATTCCCCGCGGATCAAAGAAAACCGATTGGGAAGTGGAACTGGGCGTGGTTATCGGCAAAGAAGCCCGTTACGTCAGCAAGGAAGATGCGCTCTCGCACGTGGCCGGCTACTGCGTGATCAATGACGTGTCCGAACGCGAATACCAGATTGAACGCGGCGGCACCTGGGACAAAGGCAAGGGTTGCGATACATTCGGCCCGATCGGTCCATGGCTGGTGACGGCAGATGAGGTGCCTGACCCGCAGGCGCTGCGTTTATGGCTGGAAGTGGATGGCAAGCGCTATCAGGATGGCACAACGGGCAAAATGATTTTTGACGTTGCCACCATTATTTCCTACCTGAGTGAATTCATGAGTCTGCAGCCCGGCGATGTCATTTCAACCGGTACGCCACCAGGCGTCGGCATGGGAGTCAAGCCCGAGCCGGTGTACCTGAAGGCCGGCCAGACCATGCGCCTGGGCATTGATGGCCTGGGAGAGCAGACACAGAAAGTGGTACAGGCCTAGTTGTGCAGGCCTGCTTGTGCGAACCTCGCGCTCGCACGGGCGCAGCGCGAAGGAGGCGCTGCGTTGTTCGGCAACCGGCGCCTATGCTGAGAAGACAGGCGTCACAACAGATCAGGCATCCGATATCCGGAAAATGGGAAAACGGATGGGTTGATCGGCAGTAAAGCGGTTTTATAACAACAATGCAGGCCGTCATACCATCGGGTGTGTGCGGACATCATATCTCAGGACCCCGGCGGCGCCGGGCGTGCCTGTAACCGGAGACAGACATGAACAAACGCAATTACTTGAAGGGTTTGCTGGGTTTGACACTTGCAGTGAGTGCCGGACTGGCGCACGCGGCCTATCCCGAGCGGCCCATCACCATGATCGTGCCCTGGGGCGCCGGCGGTGGCACCGATGCCACGGCCCGCATGATCGCGACCCTGCTGGAAAAGGAACTTGATAACCCCGTTAACGTCGTCAACCGCACCGGGGGCAACGGCGTGGTCGGCCATATGGCGATTGCCAAGGCCAAACCTGACGGTTACACGCTGGGCATGCTGACCGTCGAGATTGCCACCATGAAGCACCTGGGTCTGACGACCATCACGCCAGCCGATTACACTCCGTTGGCCCTGATGAACGAGGATCCTGCAGGTGTGACCGTGAGTGCGACGTCCGAATACAAGGATATGAAAGGGCTGATGGAAGCCATCAAGGCCAATCCCGGCAAACTCAAAGCCTCCGGCACAGGACAGGGCGGTATCTGGCATATCGCCATTGCAGGCTTGGTAAACAAGGCGGGCCTGCCGCCCAACTCGGTGCCGTTCGTCCCCTCCAATGGCTCGGCGCCGGCCATGCTGGAACTGGTGGCAGGAGGCATCGACATTGTACCGACCTCACTGCCCGAAGCGCGGTCCATGATCGATGCCGGCAAAGCCAAACCGCTGGCCATCATGTCCAAGGAACGCTCTCCCATGTACCCGGATGTACCGACGTTGAAGGAAACCACGGGCAATGACTGGACAGTGGGCGTCTGGCGCGGCATTGCCGGTCCCAAGGGACTGCCTGCCGAGGTGACCGCCAAGCTGGAGGCCGCGCTCAAGAAAGTCAACGACAGCAAGGAGTTCAAGGACTTCATGTCCAAGCGCGGCTTTGGCGTGGCGTATGCCAACAGCAAGGATTATGGCGAGTATATGGCCAAATCCACTGCTGATTTTGGAGAAGTGCTCAAAGCTATCGGTATGGCCAAATAACTGATACGAACCAGGTAGCCGGTCGAATGCGTCGTTTCGCATCCGGCCGCACTGCCGACTCTGTGGAACACGCCCATGAAGATCAGTGATACCCTTTCCGGCATACTCCTCGGCATCTTTGCCGTCATCATTTTTGTCATGGCTCTCTCGTTTCCGCCCACCCCCGGGCAGGAATTCGGTTCGGGCCTGTTTCCCAGGCTGATTGCCATCGGCCTTTTTATTTGTGCCGTCTGCCTTGTTGTGCAAAGCCAGCGGCGCGGCGACAACCAGCGCTGGCTGGCCTGGCCGGGCCTGAACGTTGTGACTTTCCTGCGTTTCTGCATGATCCCGGCGGCGCTCATTTTCTATTTCCTGACTGCAGAATTCCTGGGCTTCTTTATTTCATCCGGAATTATTTTGATGATCACCTTTCTGGTGTTTGGGGTCAGGCCGTTGCGTGGTTTAATTTTGACGATCATCAGCGTGCTGGTCATCCACTTTTCCTTCTACAACATTCTGGAAGTTCCGCTGCCATGGGGACTGCTTGAATCTTTTGCGTGGTGACCTATGTTCATGGACAACTTTACCGCAGCGCTGAGCCAGGTGACCGATCCGTTTGTACTGGGCGTCATCCTGGTCGCTGCAATCTTTGGACTTTTCGTCGGCGCCATTCCGGGGCTGAGCGCCACCATGGCCGTGGCCCTGCTGGTGCCGGTGACCTTTTTCATGGATCCAGTGCCGGCGATTGCCATGATGGTCACCTCTACCGCCATGGCCATTACCTCCGGCGATGTGCCGGGTTGCCTGCTGCGGATTCCGGGCACGCCTTCGTCGGCCGCCTATACCGATGAAGCTTATAACATGACCCGAAAGGGCATGGCTGATCAGGCTCTGGGAGCCAGCATCGTTTTTTCTTTTGTTGGCGGACTGTTCGGCACGCTCGTGCTGATTACCTGCGCACCCATGCTGGCCAATTTTGCATTGAATTTCTCGTCCTACGAATTTTTCTGGCTGGTCGTGCTGGGGTTGTCCTGCGCCATTGTGATTACACCAGCCAGCCAGCTCAAGGGATTTGTGTCGCTGCTCATCGGCCTGTTGCTGGCCTGCGTGGGCATGAACAACCCGGCGGCCTATCCACGTTTCACCTTCGGTAATGAGGACTTAATGAACGGGGTGACCTTGCTGCCCATGATGGTCGGCATGTTCGCCATCGCTGAAGTGCTGCGCTATGCAGTCAATTCACAGGACCGGCTGGGCGAAGTCAAGGCGCAGATTGGCAATATTTTTACGGGCATGTGGACGCTGACCAAAAAATATCCTGCATCCATCCTGCGTGGCAGTGTGCTGGGTACCATCGTCGGTGCGTTGCCGGGGGCGGGCGCTGATATTGCAGCCTGGATGTCCTACGGCATGAGCAAGAAGTTTTCCAAAGAGCCGGAAAAGTTCGGTACCGGCCATGTGGAAGGCATTGTCGAGGCAGGCGCGTCGAACAATTCAGCGCTGGCAGGCGCATGGATTCCGGCGCTGGTCTTTGGCATTCCTGGGGACTCGATCACCGCAATTGTGGTCGGTGTGCTGTATATGAAGAACCTGACACCGGGGCCCATGATTTTTACCAATAACGCCGTGGAAATGTATTCCATTTTCCTGGTGTTCATTATTGCCAATATCCTCATGTTGCCGCTGGGCTATGCCCTGGTCAAGATTGCGCGGAATGTGCTGCGGGTGCCACGCTCGCTGTTGATGCCCATTATCCTGCTGTTCAGCATTGTCGGGACCTTCTCGATCAACAACAGCCCGTTCGACGTCATCATCATGATGATGATGGGACTGCTGGCCTATGTGATGGAAGAGAACGAATTTCCCATCGCGCCGGCCGTGCTGGGAGTGGTCCTGGGCGGCATGCTCGAAGAAAACTTTATTTCATCCATGATCAAGGCCGATGGCGACTTTTCCATGTTCTTCAGCCGGCCGATTGCTGCGATTCTTGGCGTGGTCGCCATTCTGATCTGGACCATTCCCATTATTAAAATTTTCTTCGGCAAGTCCCGGCCGCCATCGGGCGGCAATGAGGATCCGGTCACCAAACCAGGAATCACGACATGAATCACACCGCCCAATCACTTGCACAACAAGGAGGCGAACGCTACGATGCCCAGGCGCTGCGCGAATTCGCCCAGGCCCTGCTGACGAAGGCAGGTGCGGCGGACGACATCGCCCGAAATGTGGCCGACGTCCTGCTGGACGGCGATTTGCTGGGTCATACCACGCACGGCCTGGCCTTGCTCAATCCGTACCTGAATCAGCTTGAACAGGGACAGATGACAAAGCAGGGTACGGCTGATGTGCTTTCCGATAAAGGCGCATCGCTGCTGCTGGATGGCAAACGTCTGCCAGGTCCCTGGCTGGTCAACCAGGCCATTGACGCGCTGGTACCTCGAGCCCGGGAGTATGGCACGGCAACGGCGGTCATTCGCCAAAGCCACCACATTGCCTGCCTCGCAAGCTACCTGTTGCGCGCCGTACGCGAGAACATGCTGATAGTGCTCAGTTGCTCCGATCCGGCTGGCCAGAGTGTCGCGCCGTTCGGCGGCACGCGCGCCGTGTTCACGCCCAATCCGATTGCAATCGGCATACCGTCGGCCTCGCCGTTCCTGGTGGATATCTCTGCGTCCATTACCACAAATGGCATGAGTGCGCGCCTGGCAAAAGAAGGCAAACAGTTCGACGAGGAATGGCTGATAGACGGCAAAGGCAAACCCACGCGAGACCCGGCAGTGCTGACGCAGGATCCGCCAGGCACCATTCTGCCGCTGGGGGGGTTGTCTGTCGGCCACAAGGGGTTTGGTCTGGCACTGCTCATTGAAGCGCTGACCGGTGGCCTGGCGGGTCATGGTCGCGCCGATAACGTCAAGGGCTGGGGCGCGACGGTATTCATCAGCCTGTACGATCCATCAGCATTCGGCGGTAACGAGGCATTTATACGCCAGATGGACTGGATTGCCGATGCCTGCCGCAACAATCCGCCGCGTGAGGGCATTGACAATGTCCGCATGCCGGGCGATCGCGGCCTGGCGTTGTATGAGGAACAGAAAAAACATGGCGTGGTTCTGCATTCGTCTATTACACCACTGCTTGCAGCCAGCGCAGACAAATATGGCATCGCCATGCCAGTCACACTATAAATGAGACAAGGATAAGGAATGAGTCAGAACAGTTTGCAAAATCGCGTTGCCGTCATTACCGGGGGCGCGCGCGGTATCGGCTTTGCTGCTGCCAGGCGTATGCTCGCCTCGGGAGCGACAGTCGCCCTGTGGGATCTGGATGCGGACCGGCTGGCGCAGGCCGCTCAGCAGTTGGGTGAATTGGGAGCCGTCAGCACGCACACACTTGACCTGAGTGATCTGCGGGCTGTAGAAAAGGCTGCCGAGGATACGCTGCAGCAGCATGGCAAGGTGGACATTCTGGTCAACAATGCCGGCATTACCGGCGGCAACGGCGTCACGTGGGAACTGGATCCGGTCGTTTGGCAACAGGTGGTTCAGACCAATTTGATGGCACCATATTACACCTGCCGCGCATTGGTGCCCGCCATGCTCAAAAACGGCTATGGTCGCATCGTGAATATTGCCTCGATTGCCGGCAAGGAAGGTAACCCGAACGCCTCACACTACAGCGCTTCCAAGGCGGGCCTGATCGGTTTGACCAAGTCGCTGGGCAAGGAACTGGCTGAACGCAACATTCTGGTCAACGCCATTACGCCAGCGGCGGCAAGGACAGAAATTTTCGATTCCATGTCGCAGGAGCATATCGACTATATGTTGTCGCGGATTCCCATGAAGCGTTTTTTGCATGTGGACGAGGCTGCATCCATGATTTGCTGGCTGGCGTCGGAAGAATGTGCTTTCAGTACCGGCGCAGTATTTGATTTGTCAGGTGGTCGCGCCACCTATTGACGATATGGCCGTGTCATCTTTTCCGTGCAATGATGATCTTTACAAAGTTCATCATTGCACGGAAAAGAAAAGGAATGCATGCAGCCAGAAGCGGCATGACATTTGAAATATAAAGGAGATATTCAATGACGATACTGGAAAGTCCGTTTTTCCGGTCGGCGGTCACCCTGACCCATGCCATCGAGAAAGTCCTGACCTATGTACTGGGGCTTTGCGTAGTGGTCATGCTGTTGCTAGTGTTCGGCAACGTTGTGCTACGCTACGGCTTCAACTCAGGTATTACTGTATCTGAAGAGGTCGCGCGCCTGTCTTTTGTCTGGCTGATTTTTCTGGGTACGGTCATCGCCTTTCGCACCAAACAGCATTTGGGCATCAATATGCTGCTGGACCGCATGCCGGTCATGATCCAGAAAATCATTCATATCCTGCGCCAGCTCATCATCATGTGGGTACTGTGGTTGCTGATGGACGGCGGCTGGGACCAGATGGTCATCGGCGTCAACACGTCTTTGCCGGTCACGGGGTGGTCGCAGGCGCTGTTCAGCGGAATGGTATGGTTCAGTGCAATTGCCATGTTCCTGCTGGCGATTGGCGATATCGCCATTGCCATCATGACGCCGGCCGATCGTGCCTATCAATATCGTTTCAGAACGGCCGTCGACACTGTCGACGATATGGAATAACGGGCAACAGGAAACAAACATGACAGTCACTATTTTTCTTTCCGTGCTGCTCGGCTTTATGGCATTTGGCATGCCCATCGCCTTTGCCCTGCTGCTCTCCGCCATTGGCCTGATGTTCTATCTGGATTTTTTTGATGTCCAGATTCTTGCGCAGAATATGCTGGCCGGAGCGGACAACTTTTCGCTGATGGCTGTGCCGCTCTTCATGCTGGCTGGCGAAGCCATGAACGCCGGTGGAATGTCGCGCCGCATGGTTGCTCTGGCCAGTACGCTGGTGGGACACGTTCACGGCGGGCTGGGTTACGTTGCGATTATGGCAAGTGTATTGCTGGCCGCGCTATCGGGTTCGGCCGTGGCCGATTCTGCCGCCCTGGCGGCCATGCTGGTGCCTATGTTGCGCAATCGCGGCTATGACCTGAAACAGTCCTGCGGCCTGATCGCAGCCGGCGGCATCATCGCCCCTATTATCCCGCCGTCCATTTCATTCATCATTTTCGGTGTGGCCACCAATATCTCGGTCACCAAACTGTTCATGGCCGGCATCGTACCGGGGCTGTTGATGGGCCTGACACTGGTCATGGTGTGGACATTTGTGGCGCGCCGCTCCACCAGTTTCAAGCCTTTCCCCAAAGAGCCCTGGTCCGTCCGCATGAAGGCCTTGCGCGAATCGGGGTGGGCGCTGGTCTTGCCGGTGATTATCATCGGCGGCCTGCGCTTTGGTATCTTCACGCCGACCGAAGCGGCGGCGGTTGCGGCTGTTTACGCGCTGTTCGTCGGTATGGTGGTCTATCGCGAAATCAAACCGCGCGATTTGATGAAGCTGTTGGTCAACGCGGCCACGACCACAAGTGTGGTCATGTTTCTGGTGGCAGCAGCCCTGGTCACGTCCTACATGATTACGCTGGCCGATCTGCCCAAAGAACTTATCGCCATGCTCGGGCCCCTGGTCGACTCACCTACGCTTCTCATGATCGTGCTGGTGATTCTACTCACGCTGGTGGGCACCGCCATGGATCTGACGCCGACTATCCTGATCCTGGCGCCGGTGCTGATGCCGGTGATCAAGGAAGCGGGTATTGATCCGACCTATTTCGGGGTGATTTTCATCATGGTCGGCTGCGCCGGCCTGCTGACCCCGCCGGTGGGCACCGTGCTGAACGTGGTATGCGGCGTTGCCCGCATCCGCATGGAAGACATCATCAAAGGCGTATGGCCATATGTAGCCGCCTATACGCTGTTGATTCTGTTGCTTGTGATTTTTCCGCAGATTGTCACTGTACCAATGAACTGGTTCTACTGATCTGCCTATACCTATACTCTGGAGAAGACAATGAAGACTTTGAAAAAGACGATGGTTGGCCTGACAGCCGTAGCGCTATTGGGCATGAGTTCTGCGGCGGTCTGGGCCAAGGATATCAAGCCGCGCATTATCCGCTTCGGCTACGGTCTGGCCGATGACAGCCCCACCGGCAAAGCATCGGCGCATTTTGCCGAAGTAGTCGATAAACTCAGTGATGGCAAAATGAAGGTCAAGACTTTCGGCAATGGCGCGTTGGGACCCGATGAACAACTTATCAATTCTCTGATCAGCGGTTCTGGCGAAATCACGTTTGTGTCGACCGCGCCGATAGCCAGCCTGATCCCCGAGTTCGGCGTCTTCGATCTGCCGTTTTTGTTTGACAATGAAAAAGTAGCCGATGCCGTGCTGGATGGCCCGGAAGGCAAAAAACTGCTGGACAAACTGCCTGCCAAGGGTTTGATCGGTCTGAACTACTGGGAAAACGGTTTTCGCAATATCACCAATTCCCGTCACGAGATTTCCAAGCTCGATGATATCAACGGCATCAAGCTGCGGGTCATGCAGAACCAGGTGGCGTTGAGCGTGTTCAAGGGCCTGGGCGCCAATGCGATTCCGATGCCCTTCACTGAATTGTTCACTGCGCTCGAAACCAAAACAGTAGATGGTCAGGAGAATCCGCTGTCAACTATCCAGACCAGCAAATTTTATGAAGTCCAGCCTTACCTGACGCTGTCCAATCACGTTTATACGCCGTTCGTGTTCCTGGCCTCGAAAAAATGGTTCGATAAGCTCTCTCAGGATGAAAAAGACGTGATTACACAGGCAGCCGCAGACAGTCAGGCATTTCAGCGCAAGGCCAGCCGGCAGGGCAATGAGGACGCGCTCAAATATCTGAAGGAGCATGATGTGAAGGTGGCCGAATTTTCAACCGAGGAAAAAGAGAAAATCCGTGAAAAAGTCGCGCCGATTGTTGAAAGCCTGAAAGCGAAAATCGGCAAGGAAACCGTCGAAGGCGTGCTTGAGGCGGCCAAAAAAGCGTCCGGCGCTTAAGTCTCATCTTGTAGAAACAGAAGGAATCCGTTATGTCTTCGTCCGAAAAAAAGCCCTTGCGCAGTCGCCGGTGGTTTGACAACCCTGCGAACCCCGGCATGACCGCTCTGTATATCGAGCGGTATATGAATTACGGTATTACCAGGGAGGAGCTGCAATCGGGCAAGCCGATTATCGGCATTGCCCAGACGGGTTCTGATCTGTCTCCTTGCAATCGTCATCACATGGACCTGGCCACACGGGTGCGCGATGGCATTCGTGATATGGGCGGCATTCCGCTGGAGTTTCCGGTCCATCCTATTCAGGAAACAGGCAAGCGGCCGACCGCAGCCCTCGACCGCAACCTGGCGTATCTGGGATTGGTGGAGGTCCTGCACGGCTATCCGCTGGACGGTGTCGTGCTCACGACCGGCTGCGATAAAACAACGCCCGCCTGCCTGATGGCGGCGGCCACTGTCAATATTCCCGCCATTGTCCTGTCCGGCGGCCCCATGCTGGACGGTTGGTGGAAAGGCAAGCTGGCCGGTTCCGGCACGGTGGTCTGGGATGCGCGCAAGCGCCTGTCGGCCGGGGAAATCGGTTACGAAGAGTTCATGAACAATGTGGCCTCGTCCGCACCCTCAGTGGGCCATTGCAACACCATGGGTACGGCGCTGTCCATGAATTCGCTGGCCGAAGCGCTGGGCATGTCCCTGCCGGGCTGCGCCGCTATTCCGGGCCCATACCGTGAACGGGGCTGGATGGCCTATGAAACGGGTCGCCGCATTGTGGATATGGTGCGTGAAAACCTGCGTCCGTCGGACATCATGACCCAGGCTGCCTTTGAAAACGCGGTCGTGGCAGCGGCGGCGCTGGGGGGGTCGTCCAACTGCCCGATCCATATGGTAGCGATCGCGCGTCATATGGGTGTGAATCACACGCTTGCAGACTGGCAGCGCCTGGGGCCGCAAATCCCGTTGCTGGTCGATTGCCAGCCGGCAGGGCGCTTCCTGGGTGAGTCGTTTCATCGTGCCGGGGGTGTACCTGCGGTGATGAAAGAGTTGCTGGACGCAGGCAAGGTCAATGGAGACGTCATGACAGTCACGGGTAAAACCCTGGCCGACAACCTGACCGCCGTGACTGAACCGGATCGCGAAGTCATCCGCGCCTACGCCAGTCCGCTGAAAGAGGCCGCTGGCTATGTGGTGCTGAGTGGCAATCTGTTTGACAACGCGGTCATCAAGACAAGTGTGATTGACGAAAAATTCCGTGCGCGTTTCCTGTCGAATCCGGCCCATCCGAATGTGATGGATCTGAAGGCCTTTGTCTTCGAAGGGCCCGAGGATTATCACGATCGTATTGAAGACCCGGCGCTGGGCATTGATGAACAATCCATTCTGGTGATCCGCAATAGCGGGCCGGTCGGCTACCCGGGCGGGGCCGAGGTGGTCAATATGCAACCGCCGGCCTATCTGCTCAATAAAGGCATCGATACCCTTCCCACCATGGGCGATGGCAGGCAAAGCGGCACCTCGGCCAGCCCATCCATTCTGAATGTCTCGCCCGAGTCTGCCGTGGGTGGTGGCCTGGCCTTGTTGCGTACCGGCGATACCGTGAGGGTGGATCTGAATACCTGTCGTGTCGACGTGTTGATCTCCGATGAAGAGCTGGCGCAACGACGGGCTGCCTGGGTCAAACCCGAGCTGCTGAACATGACGCCGTGGGAGGAAATCTACCGCGGCATGGTCGGCCAGCAAGGAGATGGCGCCTGCCTGGAAGCGGCGACCGCCTATGTGGATATTATCGAAACCCGGGGCGAATCGCGCGATAATCATTGAACACGCATATTATTCATTTATTGATATTGACTGACGCCCTGCCTGCAGGTCTTGGACCACAGGCAGGGCAGCGAGATAACGATGACAGTTCTGGATCAACAACCTGTACGTACCCTTTCCGATGCAGCCGTTACGGCCTTTCGGGATCGCTTCGGCGAACGGTTTATCACCTCCATGGCCGTACGTGAACACCACGGCACCGACGAATCTCCCTATCCCGTCTGCCCGCCCGAAGCCGTCATTTTTCCCCGTGATACAGAAGAAGTGGTTGCTGCCGTCAACATCTGTAATCAACACAAAGTGCCGGTGATTCCATTTGGCATCGGTTCTTCGCTTGAAGGCCATGTGCTGCCTATCGAAGGCGGCATTACGCTGGACTTCAGCGAAATGAACAAAGTGCTGGCGATCAATGCCGAAGATTTTACGGTCACAGTGCAGCCGGGCGTCATTCGTACTCAGCTGAACGATGAAATCCGCCATACGGGCCTGTTTTTCCCGATCGATCCCGGCGCCCACGCCTCCATCGGTGGCATGACCAGTACCCGGGCCTCGGGAACCAACGCCGTGCGCTACGGTACCATGCGTGAAAACGTCGTCTCCATGAAGGTGGTGACCGCCGGCGGCAAAGTCATTCGCACCAGCAGTCGCGCACGCAAGTCATCTTCAGGCTATGACCTGACACGCCTGTTCGTTGGTAGCGAAGGAACGCTGGGCATCATTGTTGAAATCACAGTCCGGGTCTATCCGCAGCCTGAAGCCGTGACGGCCGCCATCTGTAATTTCCCGACACTGGAAAGCGCAGTGCAGTCGGTGATTGAAATCATGCAGTCGGGCGTGGCCATTGCCCGGGTTGAGTTCATGGATACGCGTGCGGTCAAGGCCGTCAATGCCTACAGCAAACTGACGCTCAAAGAGACTCCGCTGCTGCTGTTTGAATTCCATGGAAGCGAAACCGGCGTGCGCGAGCAGGCCGAAATTGTGCAGGAGATCGCCCGGGACAATGGCGGCATGGACTTTGAATGGGCAGAAAAATCGGAAGACCGCAAGCGCCTGTGGACGGCCCGTCATAACTCGCATTATTCAGGGCTGCAGTTGCGCCCCGGTTCCCGCTCGGTGGCCACCGACGTTTGCGTGCCGATTTCACGCCTGGCCGAATGTGTCAGCGAGACGGCGCAGGAACTCGAAGGCATGCCGTTTCCATACACCATCGTCGGTCATGTGGGCGATGGCAATTTTCATGTGCAAATGCTGATTGATCCCGACAGCCGCGAAGAATGGGAAATGTCCGAGGACATCAACCGCCGGCTGGTGTCACGCGCCATTCGCATGGATGGCACCTGCTCGGGTGAGCATGGCGTCGGCATCCATAAAATGGCCTTCCTCAAAGAAGAGCATGGCGAGGACGCGCTGGAATTGATGCGGCTGATCAAGCATGCCTATGACCCGAACAATATTTTTAATCCGGGCAAACTGGTATCCTGGCATGCGTAATCTGCAGTCGTTCTGCCCGAATCCAATCACAAAGGAAATATAACCGTGGACACACTTGCCATTCTCAAGCGCGGGCCGGTCATGCCGGTCATGGTAATACAGTCTGTCGACGAGGCATTACAGGTCACCCGCGCCTTGCTGGCAGGTGGTATCAACACATTTGAAATTACCTTGCGCACACCTGCCGCCCTGGACGGCGTGCGCGAGCTGGTGAATGCGTTTCCCGATGCGCTGATCGGCGTCGGTACTATACGGGATGCAGGCCAACTGGATGCCGCACTCAAGGCAGGCGCCCGTTTTGCCGTGTCCCCTGGCCTGCCTGCAGCGCTGCTGCCGGCGCTGGCCGCCAACCGGGTGCCTTTTCTGCCTGGTGTGGCCACGCCCACCGAGGCCATGAACGCGTTTGATGCCGGTTTTCATGCCCTGAAACTCTTTCCTGCCGAAGCGGTCGGCGGCATACCGTTGCTCAAGTCCCTGCACAGTCCGTTACCCGATATTGTGTTCTGTCCGACCGGGGGAATCCATGCAGCGAATGCGGCGGCGTATCTGGCGCTGCCCAATGTGGCTTGCGTGGGCGGCTCCTGGCTGGCGCCTGCCGATTTGGTGAAAGCGCAGGACTGGCGCGCCATTACGGCACTGGCGGCAGCGGCCAGCGTGCCGTCCGGGCAGGCCCAGTCCTCATAAAAACGATTCGGCGACTGCCCGCACCCTGCATTCCTGCACGACACGCTGCAATGCGTAACAAATTGCCCATCGTCATCGCGATCCTGAGCGGGCCGCGCTTTCCTGAATTATCATTAGACTGAAAACAGGATGTCGTGTGATCGCTCGCCGGCGTCCGGCAGATTTCAATACAACAACAGGGACGAGGCAGCATGGCAACAATTTCACTTTCTTCACTTAGTGCACTGGCACGTGACACGCTGGCAGGCGCGGGCGCCAATCCCGCCATGGCGCAAGCCACGGCCAATGCGCTGGTATTCGCGGATGCGCGCGGCATAGCCACACATGGCGTTTCCCGCGTGCCAAGCTATGCGCTGCATTTGTCTTCCGGGCGCGCCGATGGTGCCGCCGAACCACAGATTGTGCAGGAAAAAGCATCGGCGCTTCTGGTCGATGCCGGAACCGGGCTGGCATTTTCAGCCTGCGAGCTGGCCATCAAGTCCGCCATTGAAAAAGCCAGACAGACGGGCATTTGCATGGCCGGCGTGGCCAATAGCCATCACTTCGGCATGGCTGCCTATCATCTGGAGCCCGTAGCGCAGGCGGGTCTGGTTGGTCTGGCATTCAGCAATTCGCCTTCGGCCATCACGGCCTGGGGTGGTAAACGCCCCTTGTTCGGCACCAACCCCATTGCCGCCGCTTTTCCGCGCGAACAGGCCGATCCGGTCATGATTGATTTGTCGCTGTCCCAAGTGGCGCGGGGCAAGGTGATTCTGGCTGCACGCGACAACAAGCCCATTCCGGACGGCTGGGCGCTGGACAGCGAAGGCCGGCCCACGAACGATGCCCAGGCCGCTCTCAAGGGCAGTATGCAGGCCGCAGGCGGCGTCAAAGGGGCCATGCTGGCTCTGATGGTCGAATTGCTCTGCGTGGCGCTGACGGGGTCCAATTTCGGTTACGAAGCCGACCAGCTCTATGAGGATACCGGCAATGAACCGCGCCTGGGTCAGATGTTCATTCTGATCGATCCGCAGGCGCTGGCCGGGCAACAGACTTATTTCAACCGTATTGAAGACCTGATTGCCGCCATGCTGGACGATGAGGGTGTACGCCTGCCGGGCGCGCGTCGCCATGATCTGGCCTATACCGCGCAGGAGCAGGGGGTTGTCGTACCGGACAGTCTGTTGGCGCAAATGGGGTATCAGGCATGCTGAAGTTTGCAGCCAATCTGTCTTTGCTCTACAACGAAGTACCGTTTCTGGATCGCTATGGAGAGGCGGCGCGGGATGGTTTCAGGGGCGTGGAATGCCTGTTTCCGTATGAGGAAGAGGCCGGCGAGATTCGTCGTCGTCTCCAGGACCATGATTTGCAGCAGGTACTGATTAATGCGCCGCCGGGCGTTGCCGCTGCAGGAGAAAAAGGCCTGGCCAGTCTGCCGGGTCGCCAGACCGAGTGTCTGGATGGTGTAAAAAAGGCTATCGATTATGCCTTGATCCTGGGTGTGCCGCGCATTCATGTGATGGCGGGCATCGTGCGCGACCCGGCATCGCGGGCGGCCGCTCACGTGCAATACCTGGAAACCATCGCCCGGGCCGCCACATTACTGCAGGGGGCCGGCCTGGACCTGATGATCGAACCCATTAATCCGGTGGACATGCCGGGGTACTTTCTGTCGGGCCAGGCGCAGGCACGCGAGGTGCTGGCGCAGGTCAATATGGACAATGTGCGAATACAGATGGATCTTTACCATTGCCAGCGGACCGAAGGCGATGTCAGTCGTCATATCCAGTCGTCGGTGGGAGCGGGGCTGGTGGGGCATATGCAGATTGCCGGCGCGCCGGACCGCCACGAGCCCGACACCGGCGAGCTTCATTATCCGTATCTGTTTGCCCAGCTCGAAGCGCTGGGTTACGATGGCTGGATAGGCTGCGAGTATAGACCGGCGCAGGGCACGCGCGAGGGCCTGGGCTGGCTGAAGCGTTATTGGGACGCTGCGCCACGCGCGATGCAGCGCAACGACGCCTGAGTGGTAAATGGAAAGAAAGGATGTCAAATGAGTGAATCAAAACTGATTACCCTGCGTGCCGGCGAGGCCGAACTGATTGTCGCCCCTCACATTGGCGGCGCCATTGCCGGTTACCGTCATCGTATCGAAGATGTAATCTGCCCGTGGCTGCGCGACGCTTCAGCGCAGGCTATCGAAGAGGGCCGGGTCTCGGATATGTCCAGCTTCCCCCTGGTTCCCTGGTTCGGCCGGTTGCGCAACGGCACCTTCGAATTCGAAGGACAGCGGGTCACCTACCCCTCTTCGAAACCGGATTCGCCGCATAGTATTCACGGCATTGCGCGCAACCAGCCATGGACCGTCGATTCCCAGTCGGAAAACGAACTGGTCATACGCTATACCCATGCGCCGGACGCATGGCCTTACGCGTTTGTCGCAGAACAGCGCTTTGTGCTGGAACCGCTCAGGCTGAAGGTGCATCTGACGGTCACCAATACCGGGCATCGGGTCATGCCGGTCGGAATCGGGCATCATCCCTATTTCGTTCGTCATAGTGATACCACGCTGACTGCCGGCGTGGGACAGGCCTGGATCAGTGACGAAGAGGTCATGCCGCTGAACCTGGCCATGCATCCGGACACCGACGCGCTCAAACAGGGCATTGCGATCGACCGCCACGTATTTGACCATCCGTTTACCGAGTGGGATCATATTGTGGATATTCACTGGCCCGACGAACGGCGCACGCTGCGCATGACCGCCACCCAGCCGCTCGATTTTCTGGTGGTCTACAGTCCGCCCGGTAAAGACTGGTTTTGCGCTGAACCGGTCAGCAATACCTCCGACGCCTTCAATCTGAACGCCACCCATGGGCCGATGCAGGTCGGCGGCCAGCAACTGGAACCGGGGCAGTCGCTCACCAGCGTGATGACATTTGAAGTGGCGTTCAGTGAATAGAAAACGCCTGTGAGCTTGATGCATCACAGGCGCAGATTGTGGGCGGGCGCGCTGCCTTAAAACAGGCAGGCGATCAATTAACGCTGATATTTTCCGCTTTCAGAACCGGACCCCATTTGGCTACTTCAGCCTGCAGCCATTTCTGTAGCGACTCGGGTGTCTGGCGATCTTCACTCACGATCTGTGCCCCGAGTTTTTCCATCCGATCCACGAAAGCAGGCGCCTTGAGCGCGACTTTCAATGCTTCATTGAGCTTGCCGATGGCTTCGGGCGAGGTGCCCTTGGCGGCATACAGACCATGCCAGACTTTCACATCAAAACCCTTGAGGCCCTGTTCGTCCAGCGTGGGCGCGTCAGGCAGCTGTTTGAGTCGCTCAGGCGTGGTTACGCCATAAAATTTCAGATCACCGGCTGCGATATGGGGCAGCGTCTGCGTGGTCTGATCGCACAACACATCTACCTGTTTGCCCATGAGCGCGGTCATGGCCGGGCCGGTACCCTGGAACGGGACAGTGGTGAATTTGACGCCCATGGCCTGCTGCAGCAAGGAACCACACAACTGTGATACCGCGCCAGGGCCGGCGTTGGCCAGGTTGATCTTGTCGCCGTTGGCCTTGGCGTAGTCCACAAATTCCTTGAAGGTGTTTGGCGGCAGGTCCGAGCGCGCCATCAGTGTCATCGGGACATCGACTACTTCACCAATATACTCAAAGCTTTTGAGCGGGTCATAACGCAGTTTGCTGTACAGGGCGGGGGCGGTCGCCATGCCGGTGTGGTGCAGGAAAATAGTGTAGCCATCGGGCTTGGAAGAGGCGACATAACCGGCTGCGAGGGTGCCGCCTGCACCGGTTTTGTTCTCCACGACAACGGTCTGCTTGAGGACTTTGCCCATTTCATTGGCAAGCGAGCGAGCCACAACGTCGGTGGGGCCGCCAGCGGCAAAGGGCACGATCATTGAAATGGGGTGCTCGGGGTAGTCGGCAGCGGCGCTGATGGCCGGAGAAACGAGCAAAGCCAGCACGGCGGTCAGGCGAAAGGGCGTCATTTTCATTAATATGTCTCCATGAGGGGGCATTGGCGCACAGGCAGGCACGCGTAACGTTCAGCCATATAGTATGTTGGCAAAGACGCCGAATGCCTATCGGTAAATTCGAAAGGCGGACTTTTCCATTCCAATACCCCGGTATACCCGTATACAAGAGGCGGCTTGCGATAACCGCAGGTTGGCGCACGTATCTCCCTGGTGCGGCATCAGTTGCGATTCTGCTATTGCTGGCCGAGTCGATGCGAGATACGCCCCGCGACCTGCAGCAGCATGGGGCGGATGTCTTCAATCGCTGGGGTTTGCAGGGCATCGATCCGGGCAATATGCGGTACATTCACTGCAGCCACCACCTGGCCATATTGGTCGCGCACCGGTGCCGCAATATTGGTGACGCCTTGTATCTGCCGGCTTTTCATGACTGAATAGCCGTCTTTTCTGACTTTGGCCAACTGGCGGCGCAACTGTGTTTCCGGCACGATCACTTCGCCGTCTGTCGGGACATGCGTCTGCAGCATCCGCACGCGTTCAGCCTCGTCGCAGAACGCGAGCAATACCTGGCCGGATGAAGTGTCGCCCAGGCCCATTTGCGTGCCCAGTTTCAGACTGAGCGACCAGCGGGCCGGACTGTCCACCTGCGCGATAATCACCAGACGCCCCTGCCGGTAAATGCTTAAGTGACAGGATTGCTGGCACTGAATGGCCAGCTCCTGCATCAACGGCAGGGCGCATTCGCTGAGTTGGCGCACCGGATAGTGTCGATGCGCCAGATGAAAAAGCCGTAAGGTCAGGCAATAGCGATCGCTCGCATCGGCGGCAATATAACCGAGTTTTTCCAGGACGATCACCATGCGGAATATTTCACTGACCGACCGCCCCAGTCGCGCGCTCAGTTCGTTCATGGTGCAACCCTCGGCGCTCTCGCTGAGCACTTCCAGAATCGCCATTCCTTTTTCCAGGGCCGGCGCGGAATAGCGGGAGGCCGCAGTAGCCGTTGATTTTTCAGCCATAAAATTCCAGTTTTACAGATAAAAGTGATGACCGAGTATACGGAACTTTCACCAGGAACAACCGTATATAGGGTAAATCCTGAGTTGCGGGTTAGTCCGTGTCATTGAAGCGCTCTGACGATTCCGGTAAGATCAATCTGTTTATATATCAAAATTATTTTCACCAATAAAAACGCAAGGAGGATCCTCATGGGACAGCGTCTGGCAGGAAAAACCGTACTGATTACCGCAGCAGGCCAGGGCATTGGCCGGGCAACAGCAGAGCTGTTCGTGCGCGAAGGCGCCACCGTTTATGCCACCGATATCAACGACACCCTGCTGGGCGAATTGAAGGGGTGCGAAACCCGCAAGCTGGATGTAACCCAGCCCGATCAGATTGCAGCACTGCACAAAGAGATCGGCGCAGTCGACGTGCTGTTCAATTGTGCGGGGTATGTGCATGATGGCAATATCCTGGGATGCGAACAGGGCGATTGGGATTTCTCGTTCAATCTGAACGTGACCTCCATGTATCACATGATCCGCACTTTCCTGCCCGACATGCTTGAGAAGAAACAGGGCTCGATCATCAATATGGCATCGGCCGCGTCCAGCGTCAAAGGCGTGCCCAACCGTTTTGTGTACGGTACGACCAAGGCGGCCGTTATCGGGCTAACCAAATCGGTGGCGGCCGATTATGTCGGACAGGGCATTCGCTGCAACGCCATTTGCCCGGGTACCGTAGAGTCGCCTTCACTAAAAGCCCGCATCGCCGGCCAGGCAAAGAAATACGGCACGTCAGAAGACGAAATGCGCGCCAACTTTGTTGCCCGTCAGCCCATCGGCCGGGTAGGGCGTCCCGAAGAGATCGCTTATCTCGCCCTTTATCTGGCTTCTGACGAATCCATCTACACCACCGGCACCACGCAAATCATCGACGGCGGCTGGTCGCTCTGATATCGGCGCATGGCGCCAGACGCCATGCGCTGCGTTTCGTTTGCAAGGTGAAGGGTTCGCGGTAAACGGAACCCGGCTTTCATAAAAACTTTTCACAAAAACGACAGACAAAAAAATCCCCGCCTGATCGGATCCTCTTGTTTTTAACAACAGATCCGGGCGGGGATTGTTCTGTCAGAACGCAGGGTTAATCTTCTTCTACGAAGGTTTCCTCACGTTTCTTGCGAATCGATGGGATCGCAACAATCACCACCAGTATTGCCGCTGCAACCAGCAGAGACATGGACAGCGGACGCGTGACGAACGTGGTGAAATCACCTCGTGACAGCAGCAGAGCACGACGGAAGTTCTCTTCCATCATCGGGCCCAGCACCAGTCCCAACAGCAGCGGTGCGCCTTCGCATTTGAGCTTGCTCCAGAAATAGCCGATGATACCGAAGATGGCCATGATGTAGATGTCGAACACGTTGTAGTTCAACGAGTACACACCGACTGAGCAGAACAGCACAATCGCGGGAAACAGCACACGGTAAGGTACTTTGAGCAGTTTGACCCAAAGACCGACCAGTGGCAGATTCAGAATCACCAGCATCATGTTGCCGATCCACATGGAAACGATCAGGCCCCAGAACAGATCGGGGTTGCTGGTCATCACCTGCGGGCCAGGCTGAATGTTGTGAATCGTCATCGCACCCACCATCAGCGCCGTCACCGCGTTACCGGGAATACCCAGTGTGAGCAGCGGGATGAAGGACGTCTGTGCAGCCGCATTATTGGCTGATTCAGGACCGGCCAGACCGGCAGGGTGGCCTTTACCGAAGCGTTCAGGGTTCTTGGAAAGCTTCTTCTCCAGCGTGTAGGACGCAAAAGACGAGAGTACGGCACCGCCGCCTGGCAGAATACCCAGTGCAGAACCCAGCATCGTGCCACGCAAGGAGGCCGGTGCCGCTTCTTTGAACTCCTGTTTGTTTGGATACAGGCTGCCGATCTTGTCGGTAATATCGACGCGATTTTCTTTTTGCGCCAGATTATTCATAATCTCGGCCAGGCCGAACACGCCCATGGCAACAACGGCGAAGTCGATGCCATCCTGCAGTTCAGGAATGCCGAAGTCATAACGGGCGACACCCGAGTTCACATCGGTACCCACCATACCCAGCAGCAGACCCAAAAGAATCATGCAGATGGCTTTAGGCAACGAACCGGAGGCCAGCACCACGGCACCGATCAGACCCAGCACCATGAGCGAGAAGTACTCGGCCGGACCGAACTTGAAGGCCACTTCGGCCAGGGGCGGTGCAAAGGCAGCCAGCAGAACGGTCGCAAAGCAGCCGGCAAAGAACGAGCCCAGCGCGGCGATGGACAGTGCCGCCCCCGCTCGCCCATTCTTGGCCATCTGGTGGCCGTCCAGCACCGTGACCACCGCCGAGGTTTCCCCCGGCAACGCGACCAGGATGGCCGTGGTGGACCCCCCATACTGTGAACCGTAGTAAATACCGGCAAGCATAATCAGGCCGGCGACGGGTGGCAGAACATAAGTGAGTGGCAGCAGCATCGCGATCGTAGGGACCGGGCCAATGCCGGGCAGCACGCCAATCAGGGTGCCCAGAATACATCCGAGCAGTGCGTAGAGCAGGTTTTCCGGCGTGAATGCGACTGAAAAACCTAACGCCAGGTGATCTAATATTTCCATGATGTTATTTTCCTTTGAGTCGACGTGCCAGGGTCACTACCGCAATAATGAGTGACAGCGGGACAAATATCTGCGCGAGCAGAGACCATTCGCCGAAAGGCACTGGCAGCAAGGGGAAGATAAGACCCAGGCCCTTGATGAACGCCAGCCACGTAAACAGCGTCAGGAAAATGGCATTGAAAATGGCGATCTTGATACTGAACTCATGACTTGCCAGACTGCTGAAGATGATCAGCAACGGAACGGAAATATACAGTCCCAGATGGTCGAGCATGAGAGCGAACACGGCAATTGAACCGATGATCAGAAACAGAATATCCCAGTCGAAATGACCGATTTCTGTGTCTTCTTTGGTTTCGCCTCGCAAGGAGGTCATCAGGACGATGGCGCCCAGAAGAGCCAGACAGACGCCCAGCCAGAATGGAAAATAACCCGGACCCATGCGGGCGGGCGTACCCATGTCATAGGATTCGGCAAGCAGGGCAAAACCCACGCCGATCACAATAAACATGACACCCGACCAGAAATCCTGCTGATTTTTGATGTGCATAAACTAACCTTCGTTTTAAATTTAACTTGCGCAAGGAACACGGCGGCCACGCTGCTGCCCGGGATGCCCAATCCCGGTGACACAAGTGGCGCGCTATTGGCGTCAGTCGAGCTTGATATTGCCCTTTTTGACGACGTCCTTGGCCCAATCGAATTGTTGCTGGATTTCCTTGCCGAATTCTTCCGGTGTATTGGCGGAAACAAAGGCTCCCTGTTTTTCCAGAGCCTCAACAACTTTGGGATCTTTCAGTGCTTCTACAGCCACACTGTTGAGTTTGTCGATCACTTCCTTGGGGGTGCCGGCAGGGGCCAGCAGGCCATACCAGACGGGCTGATTCAGGTTTTCATAACCCAGTTCAGCGAAAGTGGGTACATCTTTAAGCGCAGGCAGGCGCTCTTTCCAGGCGATTGCCAGGGGCCGCAGGTTGCCACCTTGGATCTGGGGTAATGATGAAGGCAGATTGTCGAACAGGATTTGTATCTGTCCGCCGACAGCGTCGGTTACGGCTGGGCCCGAGCCACGGTAAGGCACGTGCACAATATCGGTTTTGGTGGTTTGTTTGAAGGCTTCTCCGGCCAGGTGCAGCACGCCGCAAGTGCCTGATGAACCATAGGAGAACTTGCCGGGGTTGGCCTTGACTTCTTCAAGAAAAGCCTTGAAGTCTTTGGATGGGAATTTCGGGTTTACTTCAAGAACATTAGGTACATTGGCGAAGTTGACCACCGGTGCGAAATCTTTCAGCGCGTCGTAGCCAAGGCCAGTGGGTTTGCATGCGGGATTGACCGCCATGGTGGACACGGTCGCAATAGACAGCGTGTAGCCATCGGGTTTGGCGCGGGCCGCTTCAGTTGCGCCCAGCGCGCCGCCGGCGCCGCCTTTGTTTTCAATGACCATGGGCTTGCCCAGAATATCGCTCATTTTGCTCGTGACAACACGGGCAACGATATCAGTGGAGCCGCCGGGCGCAAAAGGCACGATCACGCGGATGGGTTTGCTTGGATAGTCCGCTGCCTGTGCAGAGCCCATAGTTACGGCACTCAGACAAAGGGCAGATGTAACAACTGAAAAAAGGGTACGCTTTTTCATTGACATTCCTTCGTTATAGAATTTTCGGAGATGGCATCATTACAGATGAAATCCTGGCGTATTAATTCAAACACCGTGGCGGGTCTCGCGCAACTTGGCTTTAATTAAAACAAGATAGTATTAAGGAATATGCACCGGAGGCAAGCCCTAATATTTGAACCTAGGGTAATTGCGTAGACCTGATGCGATGTAATGGGGCTGTAATGTGATGCATTGGTGCGTCCCGATTACGCTGTCACTCTGAGTTCCGAGATGCGTGATATTACGACTGACATGTCTGATTTTCGGGCCAGGCCTGTTGCTGAACGCGGAATGCTGCATGTTTTGCATATATATGAATCGCTGTTGCAAACTGTGTGAAATTCAGGATCCTGTCAATGTCTGATATCCGATATACCACAGAACGCAAAGTGCGCTTGGCGGCCCGAAAAATGAAAACAGCCCGCCGAAGCGTTTTCGGGCGGGCTGACGGTCTTTATTGAACGACGGCAGGGGGTACTGGGCGGATCAGTTTTTTTTGCGTGTGGCGGGCATCAGGGCCAGCAGCTCTCCAACGATGCCGCGGCGGAACGCCATCACGCATACAATGAAAATCAGTCCCATGACAATGGTGACCGACTCTCCCAGCGTCTGGAACCATTGAATACCGGTTGAACTGGCCAGCATCCGGCCAATGTCGCCGATTTTATTTTCAATGAATACGACGATCAGCGCACCAATGACCGGTCCGGTAAAGGTGCCCACCCCGCCGATGAGCGTCATCAGCACTACGGTACCGGACATCTGCCACATGGCATCGGACAGCGTAGCCGACACGAAGACCAGCGTTTTGGTCGCGCCGGCCAGGCCCGCCAGACCGGCTGACAGTACGAAAGCCAGCAATTTGAATTTTTCAACATCGTAGCCCAGCGAAATGGCGCGTGGCTCATTTTCCTTGATGGCGCGGACTACCTGCCCGAACGGCGACTTGACGGTGCGCCAGCAGATGAAATAGCCGATCACAAAAATCACGATCACCAAATAGTACAGGTTGATATCGTTTCTCAAGTCGATCAGACCGAACAGCTTGCCGCGTGGCACGCCCTGCAGACCATCTTCGCCACCGGTAAACGGCGCCTGCAGAAAGTAGAAGAACACCATTTGCGCCATGGCAAGGGTAATCATGGTGAAATAAATTCCACTGCGCCGAATCGCCAGCCAGCCGACGATTAGCCCCAGAATCGCGGCGACCAGGACCCCGAACAAAATACCCAGTTCGGGTGTCAGCCCCCAGATTTTAATGGCGTGGCCGGCAGCGTAGGCGGCACCGCCAAAAAAAGCGGCATGACCGAAGGACAGCAGCCCTACATAGCCCAGCAGCAAATTGAAGGCGCAGGCAAACAGCGCATAACACAGGATTTTCATCACGAAAATCGGATAGACGCCCAGGGCAGGCAGAAAGGCCAGCGCCAGGGCAAACACCAGCAAGGCAAGCAGTTGGCGGTTCATTTCACTTTCCCGAAGAGTCCGGCAGGACGCAATAACAAGACAATTGCCATAATAATGAAAACAACGGTGCTGGACGCTTCCGGCCAGAACACTTTGGTGAGGCCTTCAATGACACCCAGCCCAAGCCCGGTAAGAATGGAACCCATAATCGAGCCCATGCCACCGATCACTACCACGGCAAAGACAACAATAATCAGATTTGATCCCATCAGCGGGGACACTTGCAGCACGGGCGCGGCCAGAACACCCGCAAAGCCGGCCAGAGCCACACCAAAGCCATAGGTCAGCGTGACCATCAGCGGCACGTTGATACCGAAAGCTTCCACCAGCTTGGGGTTCTCTGTGCCGGCCCGCAGCAGCGCCCCCAGGCGGGTCCGCTCAATGACGAACCAGGTGAGCAGGCAGGCAATGATCGAGGCGACCACGACCCAGCCGCGATAAATCGGCAAGACCATAAAGCCCAGGTTTACAGCGCCGCGCAGCGCTTCGGGGGTTGGATAGGGCTGGCCTGAGACGCCGTACATGCTGCGGAAGATGCCCTCAATCAGCAGGGTCAGGCCAAAGGTCAGCAACAGGCCGTACAGATGGTCCAGCTTATACAGATGACGCAGCAACAGCCGTTCGATAATAATGCCCAGCAAACCGACCACCAGCGGTGCTATGATCAGCATGACCCAATAGTTCAGTCCCAGAAACTGCAGGCCCATCCATGCAATGAATGCGCCCAGCATGTACAGCGCGCCATGCGCAAAGTTGATCACATTGAGCAGGCCGAAAATTACGGCCAGTCCGAGTGAGAGCACCGCATAGAACGAGCCGTTGACCAGCCCCAGAAGAATCTGGCCCAGGAAAGCGGCGAGGGGTATGCCAAAAATGGTAATCATATTTCAATGACTGCGTCAGATTAAATAACATTCATGAATCTGGCAGACGTCCATTGGGCGCGTCTGCCAGGACAACAAAGGGTTATAGCTTGCAGGTCGATTCGCTTTCCGGTCCGTAGGCTGTTTCGCCGGGGACTTTTTCCACGACTTTGTAGTAATCCCAAGGTCCTTTGGACTCTTCCGGCTTTTTCACCTGCATCAGATACATATCATGCACAACCAGGCCGTCCTTGCGGGTCACGCCGTTTTTCATGAACATATTGTTGATTTTGTTGGACTTGAACCATTTGACGATTTCATCGCCATTATCGGTTTTGGTCTCGGCAACCGCTTTCAGATAGGACTCAACGGCGGCGTAATCTCCGGCCTGCAGGAAGGACGGTTTGCGCTTGACCCGGTCTTCGAATTTCTTGGCCCAGGCGCGCGATTCGTCATCCTGGTCCCAGTACCACGAGGCGGTCAGATAAAGACCTTGCGTGGTCTGCAGGCCAAGCGAGTGCACGTCGTTGATAAATACCAGCAGTCCGGCGGGTTTGATTGCGGGGAAGACACCAAATTCGCTGCCGGCCTTCATGGAATTGATGAAGTCGCCGCCCGCATTGGCAAGCCCCATGATCTGCGCGCCGGACGATTGGGCCTGCAGCATATAGGAAGAAAAGTCGGTGGTACCCAGCGGCACCTTGACAGATCCTACCACCTCGCCCTGGTTCGCTTTGACCACAGTTGTGGTATCGGCCTCCAGCGAGTGACCGAAGGCATAATCGGCGGTCAGGAAGAACCATTTCTTGCCACCCTGCTTGACGACTGCTCCGCCGGTTACATTGGCCAGTGCCTTGGTGTTGTACGCATAATGAATGGTGTAGGCTGTGCAATTGGCGTTGGTCAGCGCCGTACTGCCCGGGCCGATTGCGATATAGGGCACTTTCTTGGCTGCAGCAACCCCGGCAGAGGCAAGCGCAGTTGCCGAGTTGGTGCCGCCAATGATGACATCAACCTTGTCCTGATCGATCCACTGGCGCACGCGCGCAGATGCCACGTCAGCTTTATTCTGGTGATCGGCGCTCAATACCTCGATTTTTTTACCGTCAACCGCACCGCCAGCATCTTCGATGGCCATTTTGATGGCTTCGATACCGCCTTTGCCGTCAATGTCGGAATACACGCCGGACATATCGGTGATGAAACCGATACGGATCACGTCATCGGAAATGCCTGCGGCCATGGCATGGGTGCCCAGCGAAGCCAGAGCAAGCGCACAAAGCGTTTTTGTGAGTCTCATCGTTACTCTCCAGTAAATGAAGGATTAATTGTTGTTGAATGGTTCGTTAAACGCCCAGCAGCTCGTTCAACGTCTCCTGTTTGGCGGCCAGTTGGTCGGCAGGAAAGGCTTCTACAATTTCACCGTGTTCCATGACATAGAAATGATCGGCCAGGGGGGCGGCGAAGTGAAAATTCTGTTCAACCATGATCACCGTCAGGCCTTTTTGCTTGAGCGTGGTGATCATGCGGGCCAGCGCCTGGACAATGACGGGGGCCAGGCCTTCGGATATTTCGTCCAGCAGCAGGATATCGGCACCGGTGCGCAAAATGCGCGCGACAGCCAGCATTTGCTGTTCGCCGCCCGACAGGCGGGTGCCGGGGGAATTGCGCCGTTCCTTCAGATTCGGAAACATCGCATAGATTTCGTCCAGCGACATCACGTTGGCAGCGGCATTCCTGTTTTTCAGGGGAGGGGGCAATAGCAGATTCTCTTCGCAGCTCAGGCTGGAAAAAATGCCACGCTCTTCCGGACAGTACCCTACACCCAGGTGGGCGATTTTGTGGGTGGGCATACTGATGACTTGCGTGCCATTGATTTTCACTGAACCTTTGCGATCGCCCGTGAGGCCCAGCATGGCGCGCATGGTTGTGGTCCGGCCCGCGCCGTTGCGACCCAGCAGCGTCACGACGCTGCCTTTGGGGACGGTCATATTTACGCCATGCAGAATATGCGATTCGCCATACCAGGCGTGCAGGTCATTTATTTCAAGTGCGTAGGCGCTCATGCATGCGCTCCCTGCAGAACACCTTCGGATGTACCCATGTAGGCTTCCATGACCGCGGGATTGGTCGATACCGTGCGATAGTCTCCCTCGGCCAGTACGTTTCCACGCGCCAGTACGGTTATATGGTCGGCAATGGACGAAATCACATTCATATTATGTTCCACCATCAGAATCGTGCGACCAGCGCTCACTTTTTTGATCAGTTGCGTGACGCGATCCACATCTTCGTGGCCCATGCCCTGGGTAGGCTCGTCCAGCAGCATCAGCTCCGGCTCCATGGCCAGTGTCGTAGCTATTTCCAGGGCGCGCTTGCGGCCGTAGGGCAGGCTGGAGGTCACATGGTCCTCGAACTCCAGCAGATCCACTTCAGCCAGCAACTCACGTGCCCGATCATTCAGTTTTTCCAGAGAGGCATCGCTTCGCCAGAAATGAAAAGAGGTGCCTTGCTCACGCTGCAGTCCGATGCGTACATTTTCGAGTACCGTCATGTCGGGAAAGACAGCAGAAATCTGAAAGGAACGGATGATCCCTTTGCGGGCGATCTGCGCCGGCTTTTCAGATGTAATATTCTGGCCGTTGAAAAAAATCTGACCCGCGGTGGGCGTAATGAATTTGGTGAGCAGATTGAAACAGGTTGTCTTGCCGGCGCCATTGGGGCCAATAAGTGCGTGGATGGAACCTCTTCGCACCCGCAGATCAACCTCGTTGACCGCCACGAAACCGAGAAATTCCTTGGTCAGCTTCTTTGTCTCTAATATTAGATCTGTCATGTTCTTGTCTTGTGAAACCCGCAAGAAAGCGGGTCATTCACCCGCTGCCGTTTGTAGCGGACAGTATGCTTACGTAGACGTAAATTTGCTATTAGTGCTAACCATAGGTGAATAAATTCGCCATCGCTTCGCGTCAGAAAAGGGCAACTTCAGTGAAGATTGAAGCTGTAGGCGCATTTTCAGTACATTGTCTGTCGCGTGGATGACAATTGGATTAAAACGCAGTGCGGATATTTTTATTTATGAAATATTGCAAATGAAATATTTGAGAAATTGAGAATCATGGAATATGGGTGACGGTTGGGTTCGCCCTGATAAGAAACGATTGAAATATTGGTGTTAATTCGCCGTGGAGGCCTTCGTATTTATCCGAATTACATGACCCCTGAGTAAGTGTTACAATGCACTTTTCATGTAACACATTGAGGCCTTCTCATGAGCGAGAGTACATTTACATTTCGTGTTGAAGAGAGTTTGAAGCAGGAGTTTACCTCTGCTGCCCGTTCGCGTGATCGCACTGGTGCTCAGATTCTGCGTGACTTCATGCGTGAATACGTGACACAACAGAATGAAGAAGCAGAGTACGACAACTGGTACCGACGCCAGGTGCTCGCAGGCATTGAATCGGCAAATGAGGGCCGTTTGATACCGGCCGCCGACGTTGAGTCCAAATTTGCGGCAAAACGTGCGGCAACACGCCGGCGACTCGGAATGCCAGAGAAATAAAAATGGAGTTGTTTTGGACGATAGATGCATTGGATGACCGCGATCGTATCTACAGCTATGTTGAAAATGACAGTCCACGCGCCGCATTATCGTTGGACGAACAGTTTGAAAAAGGGGCCGCGCTTCTATCCCGATATCCCCATATTGGGCGGCCGGGTCGGGTTCCCGATACGTTTGAGTTAGTCGTGCACGCCAACTATCTATTAGTGTATGACTTGGTGAGTGACCAAGTGCGCATCCTTCGGGTTGTACACACTGCAACGAGGTGGCCTGGCTGAGCAACGCTGCTCTGGGTAATGTCGATATTCCAGGTAAATAACCTGGGCCAGAAACTGTCAGGGACAGAAAAAACTGCCCGGGTTGTCATGCCCGGGCAGTTTTCATTGTGTGCAGCGCCTTATTGCGCCAATTTATAAGCCATCACATAATCGCCCAGTTTGGTGCCGATAGAACCATGACCACCGGCTACCAGCACGACCATCTGTTCATTCTTGCTGTTCAGATAGGTCATGGGGGTCGCCTGGCCCCCTGCAGGCAGACGGGCATTCCATAGCACTTCGCCGGTTGTCAGGTTGTAGGCGCGCAAGTAGTTGTCGACCGCTGCCCCCATAAACACGACACCCGAACCGGTAATCATGGGCCCGCCAATGCCTGGAACGCCCATTTTAATGGGCAGTGGCAGTGGCGTAAGGTCGCGTACGGTACCGTTTTTATGCTTCCATGCGATCTTGCCGGTGCGCAGATCCACACCGGTGACAAACCCCCATGGCGGCTGCTGGCACGGCACGCCCAAAGGCGAGAGGAACGGATGCATGTTCACGGCGTACGGTGCGCCCTCATTGCTGTTAACACCCTGTTCGCCGACGTTCATTTTGACATCTTTGCCCAGCTCTTCCCTGGGTACCATCTGCGATACAAAGGCCAGCTGCAGGGGCATGCCGAACATGACCTGGCGCTTCGGATCAACCGCGATGCCGCCCCAATTGAATGCGCCGAAATTGCCGGGATACACAATCGAGCCCTGCAATGAAGGCGGAGTGTACTGGCCTTCGTAGCGCAGCGATTTGAATGCGATCCGGCACCAGAGCTGATCAAACGGCGTGCCGCCCCACATTTTGGCTTCGGTCAGCGGTTCCGGCTTGAAATTAAGAGCCGATTCCGGCTGGGTGGGGGAGGTGCGCTCGCCTTCGATGGCGCCTTGTGGTGCCTTGACCTCACGCACCGGCAGGACAGCCTCTCCGGTGCGACGGTCCAGCACAAAGATGTCGCCCTGTTTGGTGGGCACCACCAGCGAGGGCACGACGCCCTGCTGCGTACTGATATCCATCAGGCTTGGCTGCGCCGGCGAGTCCATATCCCACAAATCGTGATGAATGAACTGGTGCACCCATTGCACCTGACCGTTCTTCAGATTCAGTGCAACCACTGACGTTGAGTATTTTTCCTCTGCTTCATTACGATACCGACCCAGTTGGTCCGGCGTGCGGTTGCCCATGGGGAAATAGACCAGGCCCAGCTTTTCGTCCGCGCTACCGACAGACCAGCTATTGGGCGAGCTCTCCGTGTATTTCTGGTCGGGGTTGTTGGGGTCGAACGGGGCGGTGTCGTCCGGGTTGCCCGAATCCCAGTTCCACAACAACTTGCCACTGCGAACGTCATAGGCGCGAATCACGCCCGAGGGTGAATGAATATCATAATTGTCATTGACCGCACCCGCTACGATGATTTTTCCGTCGGCCACCACGGGAGGCGAGGTCGAATAATAATAGCCGTGCTGCTTGAACGGCATGTTATGGGTCAGATCCAGTTCACCATTCTCGGCAAAATCGGTACATACTTTGCCTGTCTGCGGATCCAGCGCAATCAGCTTGGCCGTGGCGGTGGGCAGGTACAGGCGACTGTTGCAGGCAGCGGTGGAGTCGGGCGTGCTGGCTGTTGCTGTAGCGGCCGTGGTATCGGCGGCAGGTGCAGCAGCAGAAGCATTGTCGCTTGCGCCGGCGGTATTCTCAGCAGCAGGGGCGCTTGCTGCAGCCGGCGCACCGGCATCACCGGGCCAGTATGACACACCGCGGCAGGTCTGGTGCTGACGCTGACCATCGGCGACGACATCGGCCTTGTATTCCCATTTTTTCTCGCCGCTGTCGGCATCAAGGGCAATCACCCAGTTATGTGGTGTGCACAAATAGAGTGTATTGCCGATTTTGATGGGCGTGGCCTGATAGGTAAATTCGTTGGTGTCGCCTTCGCCCTTGATATCACCGGTTTGATAGGTCCAGGCCAGCTTGAGCTTGCCTACATTGTCCGGCGTGATCTGGTTCAGCGGCGAATAGCGCTGACCATAAGCGGTGCGGCCGTAAGCGTGCCAGTCGTTGTCACCGGTGCTTGCATTATTACCCATATCCGGTTCGGCGCTCACGATCGCATCGGGCAGTTCTCCGGCTACATCGTGGGTCGGATTGGCAATGCTGCCCAGGGCGCCAACGGCGATCAATACTGTGATGACAGCAAGCACGGCTTTTGCGTTGGTCGCCTCGTTGGCGGCCATGCGCCGGTCCGACTCAAGGCGGCTGCGTAGTGGCCGTGCAACGCCCGGCAGCAGCAGAATCAGGCCGAGTATGAGGAAAAAGCCCAGACGGGTTGCCAGCGGCCACCAGTCATAGCCGGATTCGAAAAATGCCCAGACGGCGGTGCCGATCAGGAAGGCTGCATAGAGCACCAAGGCTGAGGGACGGCGCCGGAACAGCAGAAATGCCGTAATCAGCAGGACTATCCCGGCCGCCACGTAATAAATGCTGCCGCCCAGGGACAGCAGCCAGCCACCGCCGATGGCAAGCGCAAGTCCCGATAGTAGCGTGAGTAGTGCCGCGATGGCGTTCATGATCTGCTCCCTTGGTTGTGAACACAGTTGTCATAACAATACCAAACGGGCGTGTAACGCGTCCTGAAAAACAAAGCAGCAGGCTCGCCCGCAGTGCGTCAATTCCGATTCTTGCATTCTAGCACCGCTGGCTCGCAAATAACCAACTCGTCAGCGGGGACATTCTGTCCTTAATGCGATCCCGACACCGTCTGAATACGCACAAAAAAAACCGGCATCCCTTGCGGCGATACCGGTTTGTGCACTGGCGTTTTATGACGAAACGGATAACGTTACGTCATCGCGCATCAGATCTGGGTAATGAATTTGGTGACCAGATAACCGTCAAAGGTTTCGGTGCCGCCTTCACTGCCGATACCACTGTCCTTGACGCCACCAAACGGTGTTTCAGGCAAAGCCACGCCAAAGTGATTGATGTTGACCATGCCGGCCTCTATTTCATTGGACGCCTTGTGCGCGGTCTGCAGCGAGGTGGTGAACACGTAAGACGACAGTCCGAAGGGCAGGCTGTTGGCGCGTTTGATGACTTCGTCTGTATCGGAGAAACGCACGACCGGTGCAATCGGACCAAACGGCTCTTCAGTCATCAGGCGGGACTCGTCGCTGATATTGGTGACCACAGTGGGAGGGAAGAAATAGCCCTCGCCGCCCAGCGGATCGCCGCCCAGCTCAATGGTGGCACCGCCTTTACGGGCGTCTTCCACAAAAGAGGCAATCGCACCTACGCGGCGCTCATGCGCCAGCGGGCCCATTTCAGTGTCCTTGGCCGTGCCGTCGCCGACCTTGATGCCTTTGAGCGTGTCGACAAAGACCGACAGGAACTGGTCATAGGCCTTTTCCTGCACGTAGAAGCGGGTCGGGGAAATACATACCTGACCGGCATTGCGGATCTTGAACTTGGCCAGCATTTTGGCTGCTTTTGGAATATCCGCATCATCGAATACCAGCACCGGAGAGTGTCCCCCCAGTTCCATTGTGATGCGTTTCATGTGAGCGCCGGCCAGCGCGGCCAGTTGTTTGCCCACCGGAACGGAACCCGTGAATGATACTTTACGCACGATTGGCGAGCGGATCAGGTAATCGGATACTTTCGGTGGATCACCCCAGACAATATTCAGAATCCCCTTGGGCAGACCGGCATCCTGGAAAATGCGGGCGATGGCCATGACGGCGCTGGGCGCATCTTCCGGCCCTTTCAGGATAATGGTGCAGCCTGCGCCGATGGCGGCGGAGATTTTGCGAATGGCCTGGTTGAAAGGGAAGTTCCATGGCGTGAAGGCAGCGCATACGCCAATGGGTTCGCGCACGACAAGCTGGCGTACTGCGGGGTTGCGTGGTGGCACGATACGACCATAAATGCGGCGGCATTCTTCGGCATGCCAGTCGCAATGATCCGCACAACTGACGATCTCACCGACGGCTTCAGCCAGAGGCTTACCCTGGTCGCGTGTCAGGTTCAGGCCAATCTCCTGAGCGCGCTCGCGTGCCAGCTCGGCCGCTTTACGCAGAATCGCCGAGCGGTCCATGGGCGAGCTGTGCTTCCAGGTCTGGAAGGCGCGTTCGGCGGCCTGCAGTGCGCGGTCCAGGTCTGCTTCGCTGGCATGCGGCAGTTGCGCCAGCACCTCGCCCGTGGCGGGGTTGACGACATCCTGCGTGGTTCGACCGTCTCCTGAAAGAAACTCACCATCAATATAGAGACTGAGTGCTTCATACTGGCTCATTGCTTATCCTTTCTGTGTCTGTGAATATATAAATATAAAGATTGCGCCGGCCGGTCGCGGGCGACCCGCCGGACAAAAGCGGTTTTTCTAGGAATTGTTATGCCTATGATGATGATAAACGGACTGGCGCATTTTTGCATGCGCAGCATGGAGTAATGAAATATTTATCATCTGACTGCCGCGGTTGCAGTTCGTGGTCCGACGGTTCATAATCGGCCCATCCCCGATGTCCGCCCGTTTCCGGAGCCGCCCGAGCAGCCCGGGTATTGCAAATAATGAGAATCTTACTTGTCGAAGACGAACCTTCCCTGGCCAAATGGCTTGCCAAGAGCCTGGCGCGCTATGCCGGATTTATCGTCGAATGGGCCGATGACGGTCTGCTGGCAGTGCGCAGGCTGGAACTGGAAGAATACGACGCGGTCATTCTGGATCTGGGCCTGCCGGGCCTGGATGGGGCGGGCGTACTGGCGCGAATGCGCGCGAGGGATGATCGCACGCCGGTACTGGTGCTGACCGCGCGTGACTCGCTGAACCAGCGGATCGACCTGTTGCATCAGGGCGCCGATGATTTCCTGGCCAAACCGTTTGAGGTGGGCGAGCTGGAGGCGCGCCTGACGGCGCTGATCCGCCGCAGTCGTGGCAAAAGCCGGCCGCGTCTGCTGCTGGGCCAGTTGGCGCTCGATACCGCCTTGCAACAGTTCTTTATTGCCGATCAACCCCTGGCACTGTCGCCACGGGAAACTGCGGTGCTGCGGGTACTGATGCAGCGCAGCGGTGAGCCGGTGAGCAAACAGTCTATTCTGGACAGGGTGGTCGCCGACGACAAGGAAGTCAATCTGGAGGCTATCGAGGTCATTGTGCATCGCCTGCGCAAAAAACTGACGGACAGCGGCGCACAAATCGTGACGGTGCGTGGCGTGGGGTACAGTCTTGAGGCCGCGGTGGCGCACGAATGAAGCTGTTCTCCCGCAGTCTCAAATCCATTCTGCTCTGGCTGCTGGTGCCCGCGCTTTTGCTCACCATGCTGACCGCGCTGGGCATCTCGAACAAGGACTTGCGCAGGCAGATCACGGTGGCCTATGACCGTTCGCTGGTGGGGGCGCTCAATTCGCTTAATCACAATATTTCGACGCAAAGTGGCGGACTGTCGCTGGAGCAGCCTTATACATTGCTTGAGTTCTATCAGCTCACCGCCAATGCCGATGTGTTTTTCAAGATCGCCGCCGAAGACGGACTGTCCGTCATCGGCAATGCTGACCTGCCTATGCCTGACATGGCGCTGACTTCCGGCAAGGCCTATTTCTTCGACACCAATTACCTTGGCGCGCCCGTGCGTTCTGTGGTCATGGCCCGCGAAGCCGATCCCCCCCTGTATGGTGACAAGAGTGTGCGCATCATCATTCAGGTGGCCGAGGGTATTGGTGACCGTGAGTCTTTTATCGAACGCATGTTGTGGCGTTCGGTCGGGCGCGACTTGTTGTTGATCATGGTGGTTATGATCATCGTGATCGTGGGGATTATATTTGCCGTGCGACCGCTGGAGCGTCTGCGCCATGAGATGCGCTCGCGCACCATCAATGATTTGAGACCCGTCAGCACCGAAGGCATGCCCAAGGAAGTCAAGCCGCTGGTCAACGCCATCAATTCGCACATGCAGCGTTACACAGATCAGGCCGAGCGCCAGCGTCAGTTTCTGGATGATGCCTCGCATCAGCTGAAAACACCGCTGGCTGTGCTCAAAACGCAGATCGATTACGCCTTGCGCGAATCAGACCCCCAGGAAGTGCGCGAGGTGTTGCAGTCCATGAACGACGGTGTAGACCGGGCGATCCGCATGACCAGCCAGATGCTGGCGCTGGCCCGCGTACGCGATTCGCTGGATAATCAGGTCTGGCGGGATAGTGCCGATGTGGACATGGGGGCATTGGTAGATGATCTGGTGCGCGATTTATGGCCGCTGATCCGCGAGCGGCGTATTGATCTGGAGGTGATCCGGCCCGATACCGTCCTGTACGTGCGGGGTGTGGCCTGGTTGCTGCAGGAAGCGTTGCGCAATGTGCTGGACAATGCGATTCGCTATTGCCCGCGCGAAGGGGCCGTTGCCATTGAGCTGCGGCGTGTGAACGACACCACGGTCGAAGTGGTGATTGAAGACAGTGGGCCCGGCATGTCGCAGGAAGACCAACAAAAGGCAGGCATCCGCTTTCGTCGCGGCAAGGCCGGCAAGCATTTGCCGGGAGCCGGGCTTGGCCTGGCGATCGTCAATACGATTGTGCAAATGCATCAGGCGCAGATGGTCCTGGGGCCGGCAGAAAAGCTCAGGGGTTTGCGCGTGTGCCTAGTGTTTACCCTTAATTTGGGCACGCAAGCGGGTTGAACGCTGAATTTGAAAGCTAACCGAAAGGTTGAATCTGTAATGTACGGGCTGTTTCGTGGTTCAGGCCGTTTGCACGGATTCCGGCTCGTGCTGTTCCGGGGCCGGACTTTTCTATCATTCAATTATAAAGATGAGACTAAACATGCGTTCTTCTTTTCTGTCCCGAGTTTTCGGCGCATCCGTGATTGCTGCGCAGCTTGTGATCGCACAGACTGCCTTTGCCGATGAACCCCGCCGCCCTGAATGTATCGCCCCGGCCCAGCCCGGTGGCGGCTTTGACCTGACCTGCCGCCTTGCGCAGGAAGGCCTCAAGCACAGCGGTGCCCTGAAGTCCGCCATGCGGATTGTCTACATGCCGGGCGGTATTGGCGCGGTGGCATACAACAACGTGGTTGCTCAAAAACCCTCTGAGGGCGGCAATATTGTGGCCTTCTCCGGCGGTTCGCTGCTGAATCTGGCCCAGGGCAAGTTCGGCAAGTACAACGAAAACGACGTACGCTGGCTGGCCGCGGTTGGTACCGATTATGGCGTGGCTGTTGTACGCAAGGATTCTCCTTATCAGGATCTGAAATCGCTGATGCAGGCCTTCAAGGACGACCCGACCAAAGTGGTACTGGGTGCCGGCGGCACAGTGGGCAGCCAGGACTGGATGAAAGCGGCGCTGACGGCGCGTGCGGCTGGTGTCGACTACAAGAAAATGCGTTTTGTCGCATTTGAAGGGGGTGGCGAAGCCGTGACGGCCTTGCGTGGTGGTCATATTCAGGCGTATATGGGTGATGCGGCCGAGGCCTTCACCATGCTTGAAGGGGGCGCACCCATCAAAGTGCTGGCCGTGTTCAACGACAAACGCCTGGAAGGCAAGTTCAAGGACGTGCCCACCGCCAAAGAACAGGGCTTTGACATTGAATGGCCGATTATCCGTGGCTACTATGTCGGACCCAAGGTATCCGATGAGGATTACAACTTCTGGATCGATGCATTCAAGAAAATGACGGCCGATCCCGAGTTCGCCAAACTGCGTGAACAGCAGGGCCTGTTCCCCTTTGACAAAACCGGCGCCGAGCTGGATACCTATATCAAGGAACGCGTTGAAGCGTACCGCAAGCTGGCTGACTCTTTCGGCCTGATGAAAAAATAACAGTGCTCCCTGCCCGTTGTCTGTGTGATTTATCGCGGATAACGGGCCGCGCTGGCGCGCTGTGACTCTCTCTCTGTCTGGAATTTCTATCATGAATGATCGCATCTTGGGAATTGTTGCCCTGGCTGCTGCCGTATTTCTGACCGTTTTCGGCTGGAATCTGCACGCACCGGTGTCTTACGAACCCGTCGGGCCTCGCGCTTTTCCATTGCTGATTGCACTTGTCATTGGCCTGTGTGGCCTGTGGCTTATCTACAAAAACGAATTCACTGCCGAAGCCAACCCGCCCGGCGCTAACGGCCGGATTTTCCTGATGGTGCTGGTCGCGCTTGGCTATGCTTTCCTGTTTCAATGGCTGGGTTTCATTATCGCGACTACGCTGATGACGGTGCTGGTTGGGCGCCTGTTTGGCGGCGCCTGGATCAAATGCCTGACCGGTGGTCTGGTCATGGGTATTCTGTTTTTCTTCCTGTTTGACCGTGCGCTTGACGTCGTGCTGCCGACAGGTATTCTGGAGGGCCTGCTATGAGCGGCTTGTTCGATCACTTATCTATCGGTTTCGGGGTGGCCATGACATGGAGCAATCTGCTGATTGCTGCCGTGGGTGCATTCCTGGGTACGCTGGTAGGCGTGTTGCCCGGCCTGGGTCCGATCAACGGTGTAGCCATGCTGATTCCGCTGGCGTTCGCCATGAATTTTCCGCCGGAGTCAGCATTGATTCTGCTGGCGGCGGTGTATGTGGGTGCCGAATATGGCGGTCGTATTACGTCCATTCTGTTGAATGTGCCCGGCGAAGCCAGTGCCATCATGACCACGCTTGACGGCTACCCGCTGGCACGCCAGGGCCTGGCCAATGTCGCCTTGTCCCTCTCGGCCTGGTCTGCATTCTTTGGCGCGACGGTCTCGGTGATTGGCATTATGCTGCTGGCCCCGTTGCTGGCAAGCTGGGCGCTGGCCTTCGGTCCGCCAGAGTATTTTGTACTGATGGTGTTCTCGTTCTGCTGTCTGACCAGCCTGCTGGGTAAAAAACCGGTCAAGGGTGTGCTGGCAGCCATGATCGGGCTGGCCATTTCCGTGGTCGGCGTCGATGCCAATTCAGGCGTTTATCGCTACACGTTCGACTCGGTGCATCTGGCCGACGGCATTGAATTTGTGGTCGTGGTTATTGCCCTGTTCGCTGTGGCCGAGCTGCTTGAAATGCTTGAAAAAGTGATGGGCGGGCAACATGTCGAAGTCGATTCCAGCGGTCGTAAGTTGTTTAATTTGAAAGAACTGGCCTTCACCTGGTGGAGCGTGGTGCGCAGTGCCTTTGTCGGGTTCTTTGTCGGCGTGCTGCCTGGCGCGGGTGCCAGTGTGGCTGCGGCCGTTGCCTACTCGCAGGAAAAGCGCATTATCGAGAACAAGGATCCCAATGCGAAATTCGGCAAGGGGGATATGCGTGGTCTGGTCGCACCTGAAGCGGCCGCCACCGGTTCGGCTATCGGTTCGTTCGTGCCCATGCTGACGCTGGGCGTACCCGGCTCGGGCACGACTGCGGTCATGATGGGTGCGTTGACGCTGTATAACATTACACCCGGTCCGGTGTTGTTTGACTCCAAACCTGAACTGGTGTGGGGGCTGATTGCTTCTCTGTTCATCGCCAACGTCATGTTGTTTATCATGAACGTACCCATGGTCCGTGTCTTCTCCAAAGTATTGGCGGTTCCGGGCTGGCTCCTGGTACCTGGTGTGCTTTGCATCAGTTTTATCGGTGTCTATGCGATCAACGCGGGCAGTTTCGATCTGATGATGGTTGTGATTATCGGTGTCATCGGCTACTGGCTGCGGAAAATGGAAATCCCCATGGCACCGCTGGTGCTGGGTGTAGTGCTGGGCGATATGATGGAGCAGAACCTGCGCCGTGCCTTGTCTATCACCAATGGTGATGCGAGTATCCTGGTTGAAAGCAATATTTCAATTGGCTTATGGCTCGCTTCGGCAGCGGTCGTGCTGTTGCCGCTGTTGATGCGCAAATTCAGCCGCAAGGGCAAGAAACTGCTGGCACAGGTAGCGGAAGACGGCGAATAAGCAACTCTTTGCTTGGCGGTAAAAAAAACGGGCGTCCTGCGGGACGCCTGTTTACATTTATTGCGTATCACAAATGACAAATTGTCTGGCGGACTGGACGATAACGTTTGCTGCCCGGCAGGTGACCGTTATTTTTGTGCGTAGTGCAATGTCGTCTCCAGTGCCTGTTGCAGCAACGGCTGCACTCGGGCGGCCTTGTTCTCGTCGTAGGCAAAGGGCCGCGACTCTTCCATATAGGCGATTTGTGTCAGTTCCAGTTGTACAGCGTGGATGCGGTCTGCGGGATTGCCGTATTGACGTGTGATATAGCCACCCTTGAAGCGCCCATTGGCCGCAGCAGTATACTGGCCGTCCTGTTCGATTTGAGCTGCCAGCACTGCGCACAGTTCAGGGTGAGCACTTTTGTTATTGGCCGTGCCGAAATTGAAGTCGGTCAGCCTGCCGGGAAAGAACCGGCTGATTTCAGAGCGGATGGAGTGCGCTTCCCAAAGCACGGCGTACCCGTGTTCTTCCCTGAGCCGCTGCAGCTCTGTCTGCAGCGCAGTGTGATAGGGTTGCCAGAACAGGTCACGCCGCCGCGCTTTTTCGTGTTCGGATGGTTCGCGACCCGCCAGATAAAGCGGTTCTTTATCGAACGTGTCAATCGGGCACAGGCCGGTGGTATCCTGGCCCGGATACAGATTTTCGTCATCGGGCGGTCGGTTCAGATCGATGATGTATCGAGAATATGCAGGCGTCAGAAACGAGGCGCCTGCCTCTTTTGCAAAGGCGTACAAGCGGTCCAGATGCCAGTCGGTATCGTCCACAAAGGTGGCGACCTGCGTGAAATTTTCTGCAATCTGCGGGTCCAGCTGCGTTCCCATATGGGGAATGGAAACGAGCAGCGGAAGGGAGCCCCGATGCAGCGAAAAAATGTCGTCCGTCATAGTTGCTCCGTCCTGAAACAAAGATTAATCAGAAACCGACAGCCTGGCCGTCGCGCCGGGAATCAGAAGCGGCATAATAGCCGTGCTCGGCTTTATAGATAAGCTGCGCGGAACCGAATTCCAGGCTGTCGGGAGCTGCTACTTCCACGCGATGGCCTCGCGCTTTCAGGCTTTGCACTACTGCGTCCGGGGTATGTGCTTCCAGATACACAATGGGCCCGTTTTCGACGCGGAAGCGCGGGGCATCGCTCATGGCTTGCGGATTTTGCCCGAACGCCCCCAGGCGCGCCACCATTTGCGCATGACCCTGAGCCTGCATGCTGCCACCCATCACGCCAAAGGACATCAGGGGTTCGCCCTTGCGTGTCACAAAACCCGGAATAATTGTATGCAGCGGCTTTTTCTTTGGTCCCACGCAGTTGCCGTGACCTTCGCGGACATTGAATCCGCAACCGCGATTATGCAGCGCAATGCCGGTGCCCGGCACCACCACGCCCGAACCGAAGCCGTGATAATTGGACTGAATGAACGACACCATCGTGCCCGCTTCATCGGCTGCGGTCAGATAGACGGTTCCGCCCGCTGCCGGCATGCCCGCTTGTGGGGTCGTTGCCTGATCCATGCGGATTTGGCGGGCACGTTCCTGCAGGTAGGCAGTTGACAGCAGATCGGCGGTCGTCATCGTCATATGCGTCGGGTCGGCAATATGCTCATGCAAATCGGCAAACGCCAGTTTCATGGCTTCGATGCCCACATGATAAAAATCGGGGCTATCCACGCCCATGGCTTCCAGATCGAACTGGTCCAGTATGCCAACGCCCATCAGGGCGGCGATCCCCTGGCCGTTGGGCGGGATTTCATGCAGGGTCAGATCGCGAAACCGGGCGCTGATGGGTTCGACCCATTCGGCGGCGGCGCTGTCCAGATCGGCGGCGGTAAAGTAGCCGCCGGATTTGTCGGAGAACGCCAGAATTTTTTCGGCCAGCGCGCCGCGGTAAAAACTCTCGCCCCGGGTTTGGGCAATGTCTTTGAGCGTCGCTGCCTGTTCAGGGAATCGCCAGAGCTCTCCCGCTGTCGGAAAACGCCCGCTGGGCATAAATGCCTCGGCAAAGCCTGGCTGGTCCTTGCAGGTTTCACCTTGTGCGGCCCAGATACGGGAGATGGTCGGCGAGACCAGAAACCCCTGTTCGGCATACCGGATGGCAGGCTCAAAAAGATCTTCGAAGGGCAGTTTGCCGAATCTTTCCGACAGCGCTCGCCAGCCTGCGATCTGCGTAGGCACAGTGACCGTACCCCAGCCTTTGCCGGGCATACTGTCCTTGCCTTTGAATACGTCGTAAGTCCATTTCTCGGGCGAACGACCGCAAGCGCTCAGCCCATATAGACGACCTTCATGCCATAACTGCACGAATAAGTCTCCCCCAATGCCGTTCATGACCGGTTCAACCACGGTCAGCGCAATGGCCGTGGCCAGCGCGCTGTCCACCGCGTTGCCGCCACGGTACAGCATCGACAGGCCGGCCTGGGCTGCCAGCGGCTGTGATGTGCTGACGACATTGCGCGCAAAAACGGGCATCTTCTGGGAACGGTAGGGGAAAGACCAATCTAATTCAGGCATAGTGGTTAATTTCAAATGTGTTTATCAAAAAGGTAATCTTATTATCATAGCGCATATCCGCAAGGTGGCGCTGACGGTTATATGACAACTGTGACTTTGTGAAGGGCGGCGGATGCTCGACGGGGGTGGGATTTCCCGGGCTCCCCCCGGAGTGCTCGCCATCGGCCACGATAGTATGGATAATAACCATATACCGGACGCAACTCATTTTGGAGGAAACATGAGCAGCAATTCAATCTCGCAACAGGGCAACGACGACATCGCCTTTCACATGCACCCTTATACCAACGCCATCACCCATGCCACGCAGGGGCCGCTGGTGATTGTGCGTGGTGACGGGATTTATGTCGAAGATGAAAACGGCAAGAAATACATCGAAGCGATGGCCGGGTTGTGGAGTGTCGCCGTCGGTTTCAGCGAACAGCGACTGGTGGATGCGGCCATGCGCCAGATGCAGACCCTGCCGTTCTATCATCTGTTTACGCATAAAACGCATGACGCCGCTGTCCGTTTTGCCAAAACTCTGATTGATCTGGCGCCCGTGCCCATGAGCAAGGTGTTCTTTACCAACTCCGGGTCCGAAGCCAATGACACCGTCATGAAACTGCTGTGGTATCGGTCCAATGCACTGGGTCTGCCAAACAAGAAAAAACTCATTGCCCGCAACAAGGGCTACCATGGCGTGACCATTGCGTCGGCCAGCCTCACCGGCCTGCCTGGCAATCACAAGGGCTTCGATCTGCCGCTTGAACGCGTGCTGCACACCACGTGCCCGCATTACTGGCGCGAAGGCAAAGACGGCGAGACCGAAGAGGAATTTGCCACCCGCATGGCAGCCGACCTTGAAGCGCTGATCGTCAAGGAAGGTCCCGACACCGTTGCCGCTTTCTTTGCCGAGCCGGTCATGGGGGCGGGCGGGGTAATTGTGCCGCCTAAAACGTATTGGGAAAAGATCCAGGCAGTCCTGAATAAATATGATGTGCTGCTGGTCGCCGACGAAGTGATTTGCGGTTTTGGCCGCACCGGCAAAATGTTTGCCAGTGAAACTTACGACATCAAACCGGATGTCATGGTACTGTCAAAACAGATCTCCTCCTCTTACCAGCCGCTGTCAGCCATTTTGCTCAACAGCCGCATGTTCGATCCGATCGCCGACGAAAGCAACAAGCTGGGCGTGCTGGGGCATGGCTTTACTGCCGGCGGGCACCCGGTCGCCGTGGCAGTGGGTCAGGAAAACGTGAATATCATTCGTGAGCGAAATCTTGTACAAAATGCCTCTGAAACGGGGGCGCATCTGCAGGAGCGGCTTGGCAGTCTGCGAGATCATCCGCTGGTGGGCGAAGTGCGAGGCGTTGGCCTGATCGCCGGCGTGGAACTGGTCACGGACAAAAAAGCCAAGACAGCGCTGGCAACACCAGGACAGCTGGGAACAGCCGTTGGTCGCAAGCTGCAGGAGCTGGGCGTTATCACGCGCAATATCGGTGACACGCTGGCATTCTGCCCGCCGCTGATCATCAACAAAGAGCAAGTGGACACGCTGGTTGATGCCGTGACTCAGGCACTGGATGCCACCCAGCAGTCGCTGAAATCCTGACAGGGAGAAGCAAGCCTTATGTGCGCCGCGACTGCGAACCACAATAATCCTCTGGTGCGTTTCAAAAACGTACGCAAGAGTTATGACGGCAAGAACCTGGTGGTCAGACACCTGAACCTGGATATCCGGCAGGGCGAGTTTCTGACCTTGCTGGGGCCATCGGGATCGGGCAAAACCACGACGCTCATGATGCTGGCCGGTTTCGAGGCGCCTACCTCGGGCACGATCGAATTGGCCGGTGAGCAGATAGACAACCTGCCGCCACACAAACGCAATATCGGCATGGTGTTTCAGAACTACGCGTTGTTTCCCCACATGACCGTTGCGGAAAATGTGGCCTTCCCGCTCAAGGTTCGCAAGTTCGATGCCGACACGCAGCAAGAGAAAGTCAAAACGGCGCTTGCCATGGTGCAGCTCGATGGAATGGAGAAACGCTTCCCCTCACAGTTATCGGGCGGGCAGCAGCAGCGCGTCGCGCTGGCGCGGGCGCTGGTCTTTGATCCGGAACTGGTATTGATGGATGAGCCGCTGGGCGCGCTGGACAAGCAACTGCGCGAGCATATGCAACTTGAAATAAAAAGGTTGCATGCCGAATTGGGGGTCACGGTGGTTTACGTGACACACGATCAGGGTGAGGCGCTGACCATGTCGGATCGCGTTGCTGTGTTTCACGATGGCAAGGTTCAGCAGATCGGCTCTCCCCAGGACATCTACGAGTCGCCCGAAACGGCCTTTGTCGCCGGGTTCATTGGTGAAAATAATCGGACACATGGTGTGATCACGCAGGCCAGTTCGCGCCAGGCCACGGTCGACCTGGATAGCGGCTTGCAGATACGTGGCCTGCAGCAACTGGGCATGAAGGTGGGCGATCGCGTGTCAGTGTCCATCCGTCCGGAGCGAATCGCGCTTGATCCAGCAGAGAATGCGACGGATGTGCGCTGCCAGGGCAAGGTCCAGGAGGTCATTTATCTGGGCGATCACGTTCGTGTTCGCCTGGCCATCAATGGCGACCCTGATTTTGTTGTCAAACAGCCGGTTTCCCAGCTTCGCCGCAACATTGCCGTGGGCGAAACAGTCGAGCTGGGCTGGAATCATGAGTTCGTGCGGCTGCTGGATCCGTTCGAAAAAACACCAGCAGCATAATTTTTATCTGGAGTGAGACAAATGAAAAGTAAAACAATCAAATCCGCATTCTTGCGTGCTGCGGTCATGAGCGGCCTGGGACTGGCCATGACGGGCGTGCAGGCTGCCGACAGCCTGACACTGGTCTCGTTTGGCGGCGATAACAAGACAGCCCAAGAAAAAGCGTATTACACGCCTTACGAAAAAGAAACCGGAACCAAAATCACCGCTGCGGAATACAACGGTGAGCAGGCCAAAATCAAGGCCATGGTTGACACCAACAGTGTGAGCTGGGACGCGGTGGAAGTGGAAAGCCCCGAGCTGGTGCGCGGCTGTGAAGAAGGCCTGTTCGAGCCCATCGACTGGAGCGTGATCGGCAACAAAGGCGATTTCATCGAGGCGGCCACCGATAAGGATTGCGGCGTAGGCATGTTCGTGTGGTCGGTCGCGCTGTCCTACAACGCCGATAAATTCAAGGACAACGCACCCAAAAGCTGGGCCGATTTCTGGGACGTCAAGAAATACCCCGGCAAGCGGGGCCTGCGCAAAGGCGCCAAGTACACACTTGAAATTGCCCTCATGGCCGATGGCGTCCCACCTAAAGAAGTCTATAAAGTGCTCAGCACGCCCGAAGGCGTGGACCGTGCCTTTGCCAAGCTGGATGAACTCAAGCCCAACATCCAGTGGTGGGAATCGGGCGCGCAGCCGGCACAGTATCTGGTCTCGGGTGATGTCGTCATGACCTCGGCCTACAACGGCCGGATTTCGCAGGCAGCCCGCGAAGGCAAGAATCTCAAAGTCGTCTGGGATGGCAGCGTTTATGATCTGGACTACTGGGCCATTCCGAAAGGCAATGCACGCAAGGCCGAGACAATGAAATTCATTGCGTTTGCCAGCAAGCCTGAAACCCAGAAGGTCTATGCAGAAAATATTGCATATGGCGCCGTCAATAAAAAAGCCATTGAGCTGATCGACAAAAAATTCCTGGCCGACATGCCGACGGCACCGGACAACGAAAAGAATGCCATTGCCCTGGATGTGGATTTCTGGATCGACAATGGGGTTTCTCTGGAGCAGCGGTATAACGCCTGGGTCGCCAAATAATGACTGATTCACGCAAGGCGCTGTGGCTGACCGTTCCTCTGTTGCTTTTCCTGCTGTTGACGTTCGTGGCGCCGATCGCCTCGTTCCTGGGCAAAAGCGTAGCCAATCCCGAAGTGGTCACGACCTTGCCGGCGACTGTAAAGCAATTACAGAAATGGGAGGCGGGCTCGCCCGTCTCCGAAGTCATGTATCGGGCGCTGGCCGATGATCTGGCCCGCGCCCGTGAAGAACAGGCAATGGGACCGCTCATGCAGCGGCTCAATTTCGAAGAGCCGGGCTTTCGTACCCTGATTTCCAAAACCGCGCGCAAACTGCCGTTCAAAATCGATCCACCCAGTTTTCAGAAAGCGTTTGACGAGATCGATCCGCGCTGGTCAGACCAGAAGTACTGGGGTATTCTCAAAAACAATGCCCGGGCGCAGACGCCTTATTATCTGTTGACTGCGCTCGATCTGAAACAGGCGCCCGATGGTAGTATCGGCGCGGCGCCGGCCGATCAGGGCATTTTCAAGGCCATTTACCTGCGCACTTTCTGGATGGCCGCCATTGTGACGGTGGTGGCGCTGCTGCTGGCCTATCCCCTGGCGTATTTGCTGGCGCGGCTGCCGGCCCGGATCAGCAATTTGCTGATGATCCTGGTGCTGCTGCCCTTCTGGACGTCGCTGCTGGTGCGTACGGCGGCCTGGATTGTGCTGCTTCAGAACGGCGGCCTCATCAACCGGCTGCTGCTGGATCTCGGGCTGATCGATGCGCCGGTTCAACTGGTGTTCAATCGCCTTGGCGTCTACATCGCCATGGTTCATATCATGCTGCCCTTCATGATTCTGCCGCTTTACAGCGTGATGAAGGGCATTTCGCCGACATATATGCGGGCTGCGGTATCGCTGGGGTGTCATCCCTTGCGCAGTTTCTGGGCCGTGTACTTCCCCCAAACCCTGCCCGGTATCGGCGCCGGTTGCCTGCTGGTGTTTATTACCGCTATCGGCTATTACATTACGCCGGCATTGCTGGGCGGGCCCAAAGACCAGATGATCAGTTATTTCATCGCGTTCTATACCAACGGCACCATCAACTGGGGCCTGGCCGGGGCGCTGGCGGCCATGTTGCTGCTGGCAACGCTGATTTTGTATGCTGTCTACAGTCGCCTGAGCGGCAGCACGCGCCTAGGGGTGGCATAAATGGCACAGGATAAGGCAATCCTAACTCCCTCTGAGCGCATCTGGCGCGTCGTGCACTGGCTGCTGGCACTGATCGTGCTGCTGTTTCTGATCGTGCCGGTACTGGTCATTGTGCCCCTGTCGTTCAATGACAGTTCCTTCCTGGTCTATCCGCTCAGTGGCTTTTCGTTGCGCTGGTATGAGAACTTCTTTCAATCCCCTGAATGGATGCTGGGCCTGAAGAACACCCTGATCGTCGCGCCGCTGGCCACGCTGATCGCCACCGTACTGGGCACGGCGGCCGCCCTGGCGCTGTACCGCGCCCGCTTTCCCGGAAAAGGCCTGTTGCTGGGGCTGTTGATTTCCCCCATGGTCGTTCCCGTCGTCATTCTTGGCGTGGCCGCCTATCTGTTCTTCGCGCCGCTGGGGCTGGCGAACAGTCTGGGATTGCTGGTTGTGATGCATGCCGTGCTGGGGGCGCCGTTTGTATTGATTACGGTGATGGCCACGCTCGAAGGCTATGACACCAATCTGGGCCGGGCGGCGGCCAGCCTGGGCGCGCCGCCACTGTATGCGTTTACCAAGGTGACCTTGCCGCTGATTGCGCCGGGCGTCATTTCCGGCGCGCTGTTCGCCTTCGGGACGTCATTCGACGAAGTGGTCATGACCCTGTTCATTGCCGGACCGGACCAATACACCTTGCCCCGGGTCATGTTCAGCGGCATCCGCGAAAATCTCAATCCGACCATCGCAGCGGCCGCCACGCTGCTTATTCTGTTTTCGGTCGTCATGCTGCTGACCCTGGAATGGCTGCGCCGCCGCAGTGAACGACTGCGCATGGGGGGTGTGCAGGGATAGCCGGTAGACAAAATTGCGTAGGGACTGCTACACCGGGTAGTTCCGCCAGCCAGCGTATTGTATTAGGATGATTCGCCGTCAGGACTATCATTTTCAGTACGTTTTTTGTTTATGGTGAATATTCAGGGCATCACGTTAGATCACATAAAAAAGTGGGTAATTACTGCCATTATTTCCGATGATGAGCTTTTTGAACATCTCATTTTGAAGGGTGGGAACGCGATAGAGCTGATTCATCATATTGTGGCGCGTGCGTCGATCGATATCGATTTTTCAATGAAGGCTGATTTTCCAGGCGGTAGTGCGAATTTGGCGCAACGTGCAGAGCGGACATTAACGCACACATTTAAACAGCATGGATACCAGGTTTTTGATTTCAAATTTCACTGTAGACCGGAAACGCTGTCGGTAGACGTCGAAGATTTCTGGGGCGGGTATAAAATTGAGTTCAAGCTCGTACCCTCAGATTTTTTCGCCAACCATTCAGGCGATCAGGATTTACTTCGCAAGCATGCTTTGCGAGTGGGGCAAGGGCAAAAATTCCTCATCGACATCAGTCGCCATGAATATGTCAATGACCGCGTTGCTCACGATTTTGATGGATACATCATTTACGTCTATTCGCCCCTTATGATTGTTTGCGAAAAACTTCGGGCTATTTGCCAACAGATGCCGGAGTATGGCCCTGTGGTCAAAAGGGCCCGGGCGGGGAGTGCGAGAGCACGAGATTTTTACGACATTTACCAATTGGTGACACTGCTGAATTTGGACTTAGTGTCTGATCATGCGCATCACATTCTCACGGAAATGTTCGAGTGTAAAAGGGTAGACTTGGCATTTCTGGACAGGATCACCGGGCAACGGGAGTTTCACAGACCGGATTTTCCTTCTGTGCAGAACACTGTCCCGCCTGGCGTAAGCTTGGAAAGCTTTGATTTCTATTTTGACTTCACTGTGGGGCTGGTGAATCGCTTAAAGGCCTTTCGGAATATATAGTTGCCATGCCTTCACATATTCCATATCCTGCATTTTATTGTCTAAATAAAAATCGTACTCAATAGGCAGCCGTCTGACCAAGTCCAGAAGTGAGGACCGGTAACCGGCGCGTTCCAGATAAAATCCGATCGCCTGATGGTAAGGATAAATATGATTAATTTTTTTCAGCATACTTATTAGGGCGTTGACTGAGACCTGTTCCTTTGCCAGTGTAAATGCCTTTAGTACCTCATAGACTCCCCCGGAATAAACGGGACGCACTGTAATATCAATCAAAGTCCGTTCGACGCCGGTGACGCGAACGAGGACCTGCTGACCCTCTTCATCATTCATCGGCTCGTTGATAACGCCGAGCTGGCCGGTATTTTTACCGTTCAGCAAATAGATGCGATTACCTTCAAACTCAATGACATTATTGGAGATTCGGGGCTGGCGACTGAAGGCCGTGTCGATGTTGGTTTGCTCGAGTGCGCCCGACGATTGGCTTTTCAAATGCTGCTCGTGATTGATATAGATCGTTTTGGGGATTTGTTCGGTCAACCCATGCATTCGCATAGCCGTATAGTGACTAAAATAGCTGTTCGGGCGTAGCGTTTGGAGAATATTCAGTAACGGCTGTTCTCCCCAGACGTAGCGGGTTTCCTTGCGGTGGGGGAAGGGGAAGTGATATTCCCTTAACTTACCCTGTTTCTTGAGAAATTCAATGAAGTCTTGCGTGGTCGTGCTTTTTGCCAGGCGCCAAAAGCTCCGCTGATTGGACAGAAGCATTTTCAGGTCGGAAAGCTTCAGAACCGGTACGCCCTGATCCAAGGCATTCAGTATGTCGGACTTGGCGATTTGAATACGGGAAACAGCCACTTTATTCACCAGCGTTCTAGGAAGTATATATACATCCTAGAATACCATGCCACCTAAGGAAATGGGCACAAGAGGGAGAGAATGAAGTATATATACTTCATTCTCTCCCTGGCTATTCGGTTCGTACCCATTCCGCGATGTTTTATAATATAAACGGTGTTTGATGAAGTATATATACTTCATCAAACATCAGCTGAGCTTAATGCGTATGGCCAATGGGCTTGCTCGCAAATCTGTGCGAACAACGCTTAGCACCATATCAACTACCGGAATTAAACATGTCATCTGGTTCGCCTACGGAATCTACTCACCGTTTTTGCAAAAAGTTGTTGTTTTTCAAGTATTAATAAGCAATTTCACGGTAAATAGCCCTTGCATTCGGATAGCGGATAGGATATATTAGAGGACTTCGTTCGTTTACGAGCGGGAAAACTATTTAAACAGATTTCAACCCAGGGTGGCGCACGCGAAACTAACGGGCGCGGCCTGACGGGACCAAAACTGGTTATATGAATAGCATCTGGTGCTTGCTGCCTGCCTAATATCCTGATTTTCCACAGCCAATATGGCCGTTGGGGTGACTGGGTAAAAACGGGTTGGGAGTCCAGAAATGGCAAACGGGCTGTCGGGAGACCGGCAGTGTATGTAACTAAGTTGGAACAGGAATAATCATGATCCAAATGCAAAGCACGCTAGACGTGGCTGATAACACTGGTGCGCGCCGTATTATGTGCATCAAGGTGTTGGGCGGCTCAAAGCGCCGTTACGCAGCCATCGGTGACATCATCAAGGTGACTGTCAAGGATGCAGCTCCGCGCGGACGCGTCAAAAAAGGCGAAATCTATAACGCGGTCGTTGTACGTACCGCCAAGGGCGTTCGTCGTAAAGACGGTTCGCTGATTCGTTTCGGCGGAAACGCAGCTGTACTGCTGAACGCCAAACTTGAACCTATCGGTACACGTATTTTCGGGCCTGTTACGCGTGAACTGCGTACCGACCGCTTCATGAAAATCGTGTCACTGGCACCTGAAGTGCTGTAAGGGGCAGATCGATGGAAAATATTCGTAAAGGTGACGAGGTTATCGTCCTTACCGGTCGTGACAAAAAGCGCCGCGGTGTCGTACTGGCCCGTGTTGACGCTAATTACGTCCTGGTCGAAGGCGTTAACGTTGTCAAGAAACACACCAAACCCAATCCGATGAGCAACAACCCGGGTGGTATCGTTGACAAAACAATGCCTATTCACGTTTCCAACGTCGCATTGTTCAACCCCGCTACCGGCAAGGCTGATCGCGTGGGCGTGAAAGAAGTGGATGGACGTAACGTCCGTATTTACCGTTCTAACGGCGAAGTCGTTGGCGCGAAAGCGAAAGGGGCGTAATCATGGCTCGTTTGCAAGACTTATACAACAGCAAAATTGCTGGCGATCTGAAGAAACAGTTCGGTTACCAGAGCGACATGGAAGTGCCTCGCATTTCCAAGATCACACTGAACATGGGTGTTTCCGAAGCCGTTGCCGACAAGAAAGTGATCGAACACGCTGTTTCCGACCTGACAAAAATCTCCGGTCAGAAACCTGTCGTGACTAAAACCAAAAAGGCGATTGCCGGTTTTAAAATCCGTGAAAACTATCCTATCGGTTGCATGGTGACATTGCGCGGTCAGCGTATGTACGAGTTCCTGGATCGTCTGGTGACGATTGCGTTGCCTCGTGTACGCGACTTCCGTGGTATCTCCGGTCGCGCGTTCGATGGTCGTGGTAACTACAACGTCGGGGTGAAAGAGCAAATCATTTTCCCTGAAATTGAGTACGACAAAATCGACGCACTGCGTGGCCTGAATATCAGTATCACAACGACAGCTAAGACAGACGAAGAAGCCAAGGCACTGCTTACCGCCTTCAGCTTCCCGTTTCGTAACTAAGGGGCGATGACGTGGCAAAACTTTCACTCATCAATCGCGATATCAAACGCGCCAAACTGGTTGAGAAATTCGCAGCCAAACGTGCCGCATTGACAGCGATCATTAACGATACATCGAAATCCGACGAAGAGCGCTACGACGCACGTTTGAAATTACAGCAATTACCGCGTAATGCAAGCCCGACCCGTATGCGTAACCGTTGTGTTATCACCGGACGCCCTCGTGGCGTGTTCAGCAAATTTGGTTTGACCCGTCACAAACTGCGCGAGATGGCAATGCGCGGAGAAGTGCCCGGTATGACCAAGGCTAGCTGGTAGGAGAATAAATTATGAGCATGAGCGATCCAATCGCCGATATGCTGACGCGTATTCGTAACGCACAGCAGGTCGAGAAAGTCTCGGTATCGATGCCCTCCTCTAAGCTGAAAGTGGCTATCGCCACCGTGCTGAAAGATGAAGGTTATATCGAGAGCTTTGAAGTCAAAGGTGAAAAAGCCAAGCCAGAGCTTGAAATTTCACTGAAATATTACGCGGGACGTCCCGTGATCGAGCGCATTGACCGCGTTTCACGTCCTGGACTGCGCATTTACAAAGGCCGTACTGCCATCCCTCAGGTGATGAACGGTCTGGGCGTAGCCATCGTCTCCACTTCACGTGGCGTCATGACCGACCGCAAGGCCCGTCATGAAGGCGTGGGCGGCGAAGTACTGTGTTACGTGGCATAAGGAGAAGAATATGTCACGTATAGCAAAATATCCTGTTGAAGTCCCTAAAGGTGTTGACGTTAACATCACGGACAGCAACATTCATGTTAAAGGCCCTTTGGGTGAACTGAACCAGGCTCTGGGCGGCGAAGTCGCTTTGACACTGGACGACGGCAAAATCTCTTTTGCGGTGGCTGATGATTCCCGCCATGCAAAAGAAATGTCCGGCACTCTGCGTGCTCTGGTAAACAACATGGTTACCGGCGTCAGCAAGGGTTTCGAACGTCGTCTGAATCTGGTTGGCGTGGGTTACCGTGCCCAGGTTCAGGGAGATTCACTCAAGCTTCAACTTGGTTTCTCGCATGACATCGTGCATCCGCTGCCAAAAAGCGTGAAAGCCGAATGCCCCACTCAGACCGAAATCGTTCTGAAGAGCTTCGACAAACAGGCTGTTGGTCAGGTTGCTGCGAAAGTTCGCGCCTATCGTCCACCAGAGCCCTACAAAGGCAAAGGTGTCCGTTATGCTGACGAACGCGTCATCATCAAAGAAACCAAGAAGAAATAATAGCGCAGGCAAGGATATATCATGGACAAAAAATTATCCCGTTTGCGTCGTGCCGTGGCGACTCGCCGGAAAATTGCAGAACTCGGTGCATACCGTCTGTCAGTTCACCGTTCGAATCTTCACATTTACGCAAACGTTATTTCGCCGGAAGGCGACAAGGTGTTGTTCACCGCTTCTACGCTCGAGCCTGAAGTCCGCAAGGAACTGGCCGAAGGCAAGAAAAATGGTGGCAACGTTGAGGCAGCCGTCATTGTTGGAAAACGCGTTGCCGAGAAAGCCAAGGCAGCGGGCATCGAGTCTGTAGCGTTCGATCGCGCCGGTTTTCGTTACCATGGCCGCGTCAAGGCGCTGGCTGAAGCCGCGCGTGAAGCCGGCCTCAAGATCTAATCGAGGAATTGTCAAATGGCAAAAGCACAAGGCAAGAACGCCCCTGAGCAAGAACGCGATGACGGTTTTCGCGAGAAGATGATTGCGGTCAACCGTGTGACCAAAGTAGTAAAAGGTGGTCGCACAATGAGCTTCGCTGCCCTGACAGTGGTCGGTGATGGCGATGGTCGTATCGGCATGGGTAAAGGTAAAGCACGCGAGGTGCCCGTCGCAGTTCAGAAAGCAATGGAACAGGCCCGTCGCGGCATGGTTCGTATCGCTCTGAAAGAGGGTACCCTGCATCACACCGTCGTGGGTAAACATGGCGCATCAACTGTTCTGATTTCACCGGCCGCCGAAGGTACCGGTGTGATCGCCGGTGGTCCGATGCGCGCCATTTTCGAAGTGATGGGTGTCCGTAACGTGGTTGCAAAGAGCCTGGGCTCAAGCAATCCGTATAACCTGGTACGCGCAACACTGAACGGTCTGAACGCCTGCCTGACACCTTCCGAGGTGGCAGCCAAGCGTGGCAAGTCCGTCGAAGAAATTCTGGGGTAAATGATGGCACAGAAGAAGCAAATTAAAGTCACGCTTGTTCGGTCCGTTATCGGCACCAAGCAAGATCACCGCGATACAGTGCGTGGTTTGGGTTTGGGTAAAGTAAACAGCAGCCGCGTGCTGGTGGATACACCGGAAGTTCGCGGGATGATTCGCAAAGTCGATTATCTCGTGTCCGTCTCGGAAGCCTGAAGCCTATCGTAAAGGAATAGAGATGTCCGAAATGCAACTCAACTCATTGTCCCCCGCTGAAGGCAGCAAGCATGCCAAACGCCGCGTTGGTCGCGGTATTGGTTCAGGCTTGGGTAAAACCGCCGGCCGTGGACACAAAGGTCAGAAATCACGCTCAGGCGGCTTTCATAAAGTCGGCTTCGAGGGTGGTCAGATGCCTCTGCAACGTCGTTTGCCAAAACGCGGCTTTACGCCTCTGGGTCAGCACCTGTACTCACAAGTACGTCTGTCTGATCTGCAGAAGCTGACTGCCGACGAGGTTGACGTTCAGGTGCTCAAGCAGGAAGGTATTATTGGTCAGCAGGTACGTTATGTGAAAGTCATCAAATCCGGTGATCTTTCCCGCAAGGTATCCCTCAAAGGGCTGACAGCAACAGCAGGTGCCCGCGCAGCGATCGAAGCCGCTGGTGGTTCACTCGCTGAGTAAAAGGGGTCAAAGTGGCTAAAGCACAGGCAGCAGGAAAAGCAGGTAGCGGTAAGAAATACGGCGACCTCAGGCAGCGTCTTGTGTTCCTGATTCTCGCACTGGTTGTGTATCGACTGGGCACGCATATTCCGGTTCCGGGTATTAATCCCGATGCCATGCGCCAGTTGTTCAATTCTCAGTCAGGCGGGATTCTGGGCCTCTTTAACATGTTCTCGGGTGGCGCATTGTCGCGCTTCTCGGTATTTGCTCTGGGTATCATGCCGTATATTTCGGCATCGATCATCATGCAGCTGCTCAGCTCGGTCATGCCTTCTCTTGAAGCTATCAAGAAAGAAGGCGAGGCCGGCCGCCGCAAGATCACCCAGTACACACGCTATGGCACGGTTGTGCTGGCGCTGGCGCAATCCTTTGGTATTGCTGCCACGCTGCAGGCTCAACCTGATCTGGTCAATGCACCCGGACCCATGTTCGTTTTCACGACCGTGGTCACCCTGGTAACCGGAACCATGTTCGTGATGTGGCTTGGTGAGCAAATTACCGAACGCGGCCTGGGCAACGGTATTTCAATCCTGATTTTTGCAGGTATTGTGGCCGGTCTGCCTACCGCGCTGGCAAGCATGTTCGAGTTGGTCAGTCAGAATCAGATCGGTACAGTGTCCGCACTGTTCATCCTGGTTCTGGTGGTGGCGGTAACTGCACTGGTGGTATTTGTTGAACGTGGTCAGCGCCGGATTACGGTGAACTACGCCAAACGTCAGGTTGGTAACAAGGTTTATGGCGGTCAGAGCTCGCATCTGCCCCTGAAGCTGAATATGGCAGGTGTGATTCCTCCCATCTTCGCTTCATCCATTATTCTGTTTCCGGCCACGATTGCCAGCTGGTTCTCGCAGTCAAGCAACATGCGCTGGCTGTCTGATGCGGCAGCTGCATTGCAGCCCGGTCAGCCCCTGTATGTGACAGTATTTACTGCCCTGGTCGTGTTCTTCTGCTTTTTCTATACCGCGCTGGTTTTCAACAGCCGGGAAACAGCAGACAATCTGAAGAAAAGCGGTGCATTTGTTCCGGGTATCCGTCCGGGACTGCAGACATCAAAATACATCGACAAGATTTTGATGCGCCTGACACTGATCGGTGCGATTTATATCACGCTGGTGTGTCTGGTTCCCGAATTTCTCCGGATGCAGTGGCAGAACGTACCGTTTTATTTTGGTGGCACCTCGCTGTTGATTATCGTAGTGGTGACAATGGACTTCATGGCGCAGGTACAGGCCTATATGATGTCACACCAGTATGATTCGCTACTGAAGAAAACAAGTTTCAAAGGTTCGAGCTTACCAATGAGATAGAACATGGCAAAGGATGACGTCATACAAATGCAGGGTGAGGTTGTCGAGAACCTCCCAAACGCAACTTTTCGTGTAAAGCTCGAAAACGGACATGTGGTCCTGGCTCACATTTCCGGCAAGATGCGAATGCACTATATTCGGATTCTTCCGGGTGACAAGGTAACGGTGGAACTCACACCCTATGACCTGTCACGTGCAAGAATCGTCTTCCGCTCCAAATAAGCGGAAACAAAACTAGGAGTCAACCATGAAGGTAATGGCATCGGTAAAAAAGATCTGCCGTCATTGCAAGATCATTAAACGACACGGAGTTGTACGAGTAATTTGTACAGATCCACGTCACAAGCAGCGTCAGGGTTAATCCTGGTGCATCGATTTAACGAGGAACAGACATGGCCCGTATAGCTGGCATTAACATTCCGCCGCATCAACATGCAGAAATCGGTCTGACCGCTATTTTTGGCATTGGACGCACACGCTCTCGCAAAATCTGCGAAACAGCCGGTGTGGCTTTTGACAAGAAAGTGAAAGATCTGACAGATGCAGAACTCGAAAAAATCCGTGAACAGGTTGGTCAGTTCACAGTCGAGGGTGATTTGCGTCGTGAAGTACAACTTTCGATTAAACGTCTGATTGACCTGGGTACATACCGTGGTCTGCGTCACAAACGTGGTTTGCCCGTTCGCGGTCAGCGCACACGTACTAACGCACGCACACGCAAGGGCCCACGTCGTTCAGCACAATCACTGAAGAAATAATCGGGGTAGATTATGGCGAAAGCTTCTGGCGGCGCTGCACGCGCACGCAAAAAAATCAGAAAGGTCGTATCGGACGGTATTGCACACGTTCATGCGTCTTTCAATAACACAATCATCACAATTACTGACCGTCAAGGCAATGCCTTGTCATGGGCGACGTCGGGTGGCGCGGGCTTTAAAGGCTCTCGTAAATCGACGCCTTTTGCAGCGCAGGTTGCAGCCGAGTCAGCGGGCCGTGTAGCATTGGAATATGGTATCAAAACACTGGAAGTACGCATCAAGGGCCCTGGTCCTGGTCGTGAATCTTCGGTGCGTGCATTGAATGCACTGGGTATCAAAATCTCCAGCATCTCAGACATCACGCCAGTCCCGCATAACGGTTGCCGCCCTCCTAAACGTCGTCGTATCTAATTTAGCAAGGGAAAAAAATGGCACGATATACTGGACCAAAATGCAAACTTTCGCGTCGCGAAGGCATTGATCTGTTCCTGAAAAGCGCACGTCGTTCACTCGACTCCAAATGCAAGCTGGACTCCAAACCCGGTCAGCACGGCCGCACCTCCGGTGCCCGTACGTCCGACTACGGCCTGCAACTGCGTGAAAAGCAAAAACTGAAACGTATGTACGGTGTGCTCGAAAAGCAATTCCGTAAATACTTCGCTGAAGCTGAGCGTCGCCGTGGCAACACTGGCGAGACCCTGATTCAGTTGCTTGAATCACGTCTGGACAACGTTGTATACCGTATGGGTTACGGTTCAACACGTGCAGAAGCCCGTCAATTGGTTGCCCACGGTGCAATCGAACTGAACGGCCACAAGGCAGATATTCCTTCCATGCTGGTCAGCAGCGGCGACGTTGTTTCTGTTCGTGAAAAATCGAAAAACCAGGGTCGCATCAAGGAATCCATGGAACTGGCATCCGGCAACGGCCTGCCACAGTGGGTCGAAGTGGACACCAGCAAACTGACTGGTACGTTCAAACAGGCTCCTGATCGCGCTGATGTCGCTCGCGATATCAACGAATCCATGATCGTGGAATTGTATTCACGTTAATGTGCTTCAGGAAAACAGGGAACCTTCAGGGTTTCCTGTTTTTTGTCTCTCCAGCTTGTATCCAGGTAGTATTTATCTTATCCATCAGCCTTATCGGTGTAACGAGCCGAGGGTATTGAAAAGGAAACAGAGTTATGTCTCAAGGTTTTTTGAAGCCTCGTTCCATTGAAGTCACACCGGTTACCGAAAACCACGCCAAAGTGGTCATGGAACCGTTCGAACGTGGTTATGGCCACACCCTGGGCAACGCCCTGCGCCGCATCCTGCTGTCTTCCATGACTGGCTATGCGCCGACAGAAGTGCAGATCACAGGTGTGGTACACGAATACTCTACGCTGGCAGGCGTGCGTGAAGATGTCGTTGACATCGTTCTGAACCTCAAAGGTATTGTATTCAAACTGAATAATCGTGAAGAAGTGACCGTTACGCTGCGCAAATCCGGCTCAGGCCCGGTTCTGGCCAGCGATATCGATCTGCCTCACGACGTTGAAATCATCAACCCGAATCATGTCATCGCCACGCTGACCGACAACGGCAAGCTGGAAATGCAGATCAAGATCGAGCAGGGCCGTGGCTATGTCGCCGGCAATATGCGCGCCCTTACAGACGAGCGCTCGCACACGATCGGTCGCATCCAGATGGACGCCTCTTTCAGCCCGGTTCGTCGCGTCAGCTACGCCGTTGAAAGCGCTCGTGTTGAACAGCGTACCGATCTGGATAAACTGGTTCTTGATATCGAAACAAACGGCGTGATTTCTCCTGAAGAAGCCGTGCGCCAGTCTGCACGTATCCTGATGGACCAGATCTCCGTCTTTGCCGCGCTTGAAGGCGCGAGCGACACGTTTGAAACACCGGTTCGCGGCGTACCGCAAATCGACCCTGTGCTGCTGCGTCCTGTTGATGACCTCGAACTGACTGTTCGTTCCGCCAACTGCCTGAAAGCCGAAAATATTTACTACATCGGTGATCTGATCCAGCGTACTGAAAACGAATTGCTCAAAACACCAAACCTGGGCCGTAAGTCTTTGAACGAAATCAAAGAAGTACTGGCTGCGCGTGGCCTGACCCTGGGCATGAAGCTGGAAAGCTGGCCGCCACTGGGACTTGAGCGGCCTTAATGTTGCATAGTGTCGGCCGCCGGCGTCAAAGCCGGCGGTCGATATGAGCCTGAGGCTCACAATTGTTGTAAAATAAGCGGCTCCCCGCAAGGGAGCCAAATAATCCGGATGAAACCGGGCATGTCGCAACGGGCATACCTGTTTTCTCCATAAGCCAACCGGACCGCCGGCTATGACAGCTGTCATAACAGGATAGAAGAACCGGCCAAACAGGCGGCATCTGCCGTCTTTAACGTAGATTCAAAGGAAATTATCATGCGTCACCGTAGTGGTCTTCGTAAACTGAACCGTACCAGCAGCCATCGCCTGGCGATGTTCCGCAACATGTCTGTATCTCTGATCCAGCACGAAGCGATCAAAACAACATTGCCTAAAGCCAAAGAGCTGCGCCGTGTCATCGAGCCCCTTATCACTCTGGCCAAAGAGCCAACCCTGGCCAACAAACGCCTGGCATTCGCCCGTCTGCGTGATCGCGATGCCGTCGTTAAACTGTTTGCCGAAATCGGTCCCCGCTACAAAGAGCGCAACGGTGGTTACACCCGTGTTCTGAAAATGGGTTTCCGTCAGGGCGATAACGCACCAATGGCATTCATGGAACTGGTTGACCGTCCTGAAGTGGCCGACGAAGTGGTCGACGCCGAATAATAAGGCATAGATCGCAAGTCGACACGCCGGTGTTCATACACCGGCAGGCGTCGCAGTATTTCTTGGCCGGTGAGCATTTTACATCGGCAGCAAAAAAGGCATCTGTTTTGGCAGGTGCCTTTTTTGCGTCTGCTGGGTCGACAAGCGCCTTGGATGTTCGTCGAAAATCAGTTGTGGTCTTTTGGGCAGGAGCAATCTGTCACACTCACATCTGCTTAAAGCGTCATTTTTGCTATTCTCATGTAGTTAAATAAAATTGATTGTTGAAATACAAATATATCTACATTTGTATATACTATGGGAATGCAGTTCTTCATTTCAGGATTCGATTGGGATAACGGAAATTGGCCAAAATGCGCGAGACACGGGGTTTCTAAGAGATTCGTCCAATTAGCGCACGTTATATGCATCAAAAGGAGATTGCCTATTATGAGCAGCAATGCGTCAAAACGTAAGCCTATGCCTTCGCTCAAAAGTGACAGACAGGCAGAGGAATTTGTGGATTCAGCCGATCTTTCGGAGTTCGATCTCTCCGGTTTTAAGCCCATGCGCTTCGAGGTGCAAAACAAATCAGCAGCGCTCAATCTGCGATTGCCGCAGAATTTGCTGGATGCCATCAAAGCCAAGGCAAAAAGCAAAGGCATTCCATACACGCGATATATCAGGATGCTTATTGAACACGATATTGCGCAATGAGCATCCACCATATCGTTCTTTTTCTAAAACCCGATTTTTTCAGATTGATGACAGTCATACCCGCGCTACAATAAGGCCTGCAAAAAAATCCCCCATCTTCTCTCCACCAGGAACGTACCATGCGTGCTTCGTCTGTGTCAGGTCTTGCTGCGCCTGCAGAACCCGATTACGAAAAAAATGCCAGAAAAGCCATCTGGGCCTCTTCTATCGGTTATGCACTGGACGGCTTTGATCTGCTGATCCTGGGCTTTATTCTGTCGGCCGTGAGCGCAGGGCTGGGGCTGACCAGCACCGAAGCGGGATCCCTGGTGACCTGGACGCTGGTCGGCGCGGTGGTCGGTGGCGTCGGCTTCGGTCTGCTCAGCGATATCTACGGCAGGGTACGCGTGCTGACCTGGACAATCCTGCTCTTTGCCGTGTTCACGGGCATGTGCGCGCTGGCGCAAGGATACTGGGATCTGCTTGTCTATCGCACAATCGCAGGGCTGGGCCTGGGGGGAGAGTTTGGTATCGGCATGGCCCTGGCCACCGAAGCCTGTCGCCCGTCGCAGCGCGCTCGTGTGTCCTCCTACGTGGGCCTTGGCTGGCAGGCCGGGGTGCTGGCGGCCGCGCTGCTCACGCCATTGTTGCTGCCCATTATCGGCTGGCGCGGCATGTTCGCGGTCGGCGTGCTGCCGGCCATCGTGTCGTTTGTGGTTCGATCCTACATCGGCGAGCCTGAACAGTTCGTCAAATCCACGCCCGTGGCGCGCTCATTTACCCTCGCACCCTTGCGACTGCTGATCAAAGATGCAGAGACCATCAGACGCAGCGTGGGCGTCATCATCCTCTGTTCAGTCCAGAACTTCGGTTATTACGGACTCATGATCTGGATGCCCTCCTACCTGTCCACTCAGTTCGGCTATTCGCTCACCAAATCAGCCAGCTGGACGGCGATGACGGTGGTGGGCATGAGCCTGGGCATCTGGTTGTTCGGGCAACTGGCGGACCGCATCGGGCGTCGCCCCAGTTTCCTGATCTACCAGGGTGGCGCCGTGATCATGGTGTATGTGTATTCTCAATTGACAACGCCGGCTGCATTATTGTGGGGCGGCGCCATCATGGGGATTTTTGTCAATGGTATGATTGGTGGATACGGGGCGCTTATTTCCGAGTTGTATCCCAAGGCGGCCAGGGCCACGGCGCAGAATGTGCTGTTCAATATCGGCCGGGCCGTGGGTGGTTTCGGGCCTGTGGTCGTGGGCGCGCTTGCCGCTGCGTATTCCTTTGAAGTGGCGCTGGCTTTGCTGGCTTCCCTGTACGTGCTGGACATTATTGCGACGCTGTTTCTGATTCCTGAACGCAAGGGAATGGCGCTGGACTAGCTTTTTTCATTCCGGGAGTTTCAAAATGACAACCGAATGCGTAGTCATGCACACCACCGTGCCCGACCTGTTACTGGCAAAGCGCATAGCCCATTTGCTGGTTGAAGAACATCTGGCCGCCTGTGTGAACTTAAGCCCTGCCGGCCTGTCTATTTATTTGTGGGAAGAGAACGTCGAAGGGACAGAGGAAATCACCCTCACCATCAAGACCTCCAGCCAGGCCAGTCTGCGCTGTCAGGAGCGGATTGTGCAATTGCACCCTTATGACGTACCGGAAATCATTATTTTGCCTGTCCTGGGCGGGCATGTGCCCTACCTGAACTGGGTGAAAGCGCAAACATCGAAGTAGAGAGGTCAAGTGTTGACGTTGTCTGATCTGAAGAGCCGCATGATGTGGCTGCTGGGGCTCATTGCCATGCTGGTGCTCATGGCCGGGCCGATAGTACATGCAGAAGAAGAGTTTCTGGATCCGGAACAGGCATTTGTGTTTTCTGCGCAAATGCAAAACCCTTCGCAACTGCGTATAGACTATCGTATTGCGCCGAAATACTATATGTATCACGAGCGCTTTGAGTTTCATGTAAAGGGCGACGCGGATCAGTCCCAGGCACGCACGCTGCTGGGAACCCCGGTTTTCCCCAAGGGGGAAGTGAAGTATGACCCGACCTTCGACAAAAAGATGGAGGTCTTCCATAACCAGGTGGGCATTACTTTACCGCTGCTTAAACAGACCACACCGTTTACGCTTCAGGTCGTCGGCCAGGGCTGTGCCGATGCCGGTCTGTGCTACCCACCCATTACGTATGAAATCGAACTGGAACCGGCGCCTGGCGGCGGCCTGAGCATTGTAGACGGGACGCGCGGCGTTAAAAAAGGCGCGGCTCCCGCAGGCTCGGTCGATAGTCCGCCAACCAACGCAGATGCTTCCGGGAATGGCGCAGGTCAGATTACGTCTACTGCCACGTCTGATCTGACCCGCAGTCTGGCGCAGCCATCAGCAACCGGGCAGAACGCATCCCAGAATCAGATCGGTCCCGGTCCCGGTGCCGATGCCGCAACGCCATCCCTTTTTGATGCAGGCGATACAACGATCGCCCAATGGCTGTCAGAAGCCGGGCTGGTCCGCATTTTGCTGATCTGTTTTGCGTTGGGCGTCGTGCTGTCGTTTACCCCCTGCGTGCTGCCCATGCTGCCGATTCTGTTGTCCGTCATCGTCGGCGACCAGAAGGCGCGCGGCGGAGTTCCCTCCAAAGGGCGCGGCTTCGCGCTGACGCTCATGTATGTGCTGGGCACCGCCGTTGTGTACACGGTGCTGGGCATCGCGGCAGCCTCTGTCGGTTCAGTCCTGGCAGCCTGGATCCAGAATCCCTGGGTCCTGTCGGCGTTCGCCCTGATATTGATTGTGCTGGCCATCGGCATGTTTGGCGCTTTCACCATACAAATGCCGGTGTCGCTGCAAACCGCGTTGAACAATAAGGTGTCGCGCATGCCTGGCGGGCGTTACGGCGGATCTTTCGGGATGGGGATGCTGTCCGCACTCATCTGTGGTCCTTGCGTAGCGGCGCCCCTGGCGGGCATTTTGCTGTTTATCTCGCAGACCGGTAACTTGTTGCTGGGTGGGCTGGCGCTGTTTGTGCTGGCCTGGGGGCAGGGCGCTTCGCTGTTGATTCTGGGCGCCACCTCGGGCGCGCTGATGCCCAGGGCCGGCCCGTGGATGGAAGGTATCAAATATTTCTGCGGCCTGCTGTTGCTGGCGACGGCATTATGGATGCTGATGCCCGTTGTTCCCTTGTGGGTACAGATGTTGGGCTGGGCCTTCCTGAGTATGTGTCTGGCGGTATTGCTGGGCGCCTTCCGCGCTGATACCGCTCCGGTTGGCGACACGGGTCCCCTGCGCCTGATACTGCGCGCCTTGGGCCTGCTGGCGGCGGCCTGGGCCTTGTTGCTGCTGATCGGGTTGGCCACCGGCAGCCGCGACCCTCTGGCCCCCCTGCAAGGCATCACGCAAGTCAATGGTGCAGCACCCGCCAGTAACACAAAAGTGCAGTTTGAACGGGTCAAATCCCTGACTGAGCTAGAGGCGCGTGTCGCCGCAGCCGGCAAGCCGGTCATGCTGGATTTTTATGCCGACTGGTGTATTTCCTGTCATGAGATGGAAAAATTCACGTTTACCGACAGCCGGGTAGCCGGGCTCATGGACTCAATGCTTCTGCTGCAGGCCGATGTGACGGGTAACAATGCGCAGGATCGGGAGTTGCTCAAGCGTTTTCGGCTGTTTGGCCCGCCAGGGATTATCTTTTTTGACCGGGGCGGCCGGGAAATGGTCGATAACCGGGTCGTGGGCTTTCAAAAAGCCGACCGGTTTCTGGAAAAGCTGCAACAGGCACAGCAATAGCCGGCTGCACACAGTGCAGGCAATCTTGAATAGAGAAGGGAAGGTCAGTCCAGGTCAAGCCAGCTGCGGTTTTTTTCCGATAGTCCGATGCCAGCCCATTTATTTCCCAGTTCGATCACCAGGAGACTGTCGTTGGTGTCCAGGGCAGGCAGCAACAGCTCGCGCACCTGCGTGACTCCCAGGCTGGTGGACACAATATAACTTGAGTCATAGCAATGCCAGCGGCTGGGAAAATGTTCATCGATCAGTTGCTTTAACTTGGTAAAGCGTGTTCCCAGCAGACGGCGGTCATATGTGATCAGCACTTTCATTTTAATTCCCCTGACTATGAAAACCCATTGCCGATATAGTAATACAAATCCGCTGACATGGGCCAGATAGTTGCGTGAGGGTGATCGCGGTGAACGGCGGCGCATGCGTCCCGAAAAGGTTCATCGCTGTCAAATCGGGTTACTGGCACGTGGTTTCAGCCGCTTTCAATTTGTTAAGCCTGCGATCAGGCCCGGTACACTAGAATCTGTTTTGTTACTGATGCATCTTGCCCATGTACGCAAGTGTGGGTGACTCTCTTCATAACAGAAAATGGCTGATTTATGAACAAAATATGGAACCGCGCCTGGCAATCCGACAAGCGCTCCGAGCCGTCTCTCATTACGGCAAACGTGTCGCCCAATCTGGAACAAGCCGCGTCCCCGGACTCAATTGCGGCCACACGCCGGTTTGCCACTAGCGCATTGCTGCTTGCCGCGATGCTCCTGGCTCCCCGCATTGCAATGGCGGCCCTGTCTGCGGAAGACCTGGCCTGGATAGACCGGATCACCTATGGCGTCAATAAACAGACGGCCATGGAGTACGAGAAACTGGGACGGGAAAAGTTTCTGCAAAAACAGCTGCATCCGCCCGCAAATGACCAATTGGATGAGGCCACTGAAGCGAATCTGGCGCGGAATGTCGTTGATATGCAGACCGTCATGGAGAATGTGACGGTCAGGCGGCAGAAATTTGTCCGTGAAGTCAAAGACCAGAGGAAACGGTCTGAATTTAACACCATGATCCGTCGCGAAGGCAACAAGGTACTGGCTGTCGCCAAACGCCGGCACCTGATTCGCGCCATTTATTCACCCTGGCAGTTGAAAGAGCAAATGGCCTGGTTCTGGCTGAATCATTTTTCTGTGTTCGCTGCAAAGGCCAATATTCGCTTTCAGGCAGGCGACTACGAAGATCGTGCCCTGCGTCCCCACGCCTTGGGGAAATTCAGGGATCTGCTGTTGGCAACCATGACGCATCCGGCGATGCTTGATTACCTGGATGCTTCCAAAAACAAAAAAGGCAAGCCCAACGAAAACTATGCGCGTGAACTCATGGAGTTGCACACAATGGGGGTGGGCAGCGGCTACACACAGAAAGACATCACGGAAGTGGCCCGGGTGCTGACGGGGATCAGTGTCAATTTCAGTCCCACACTGCCCAAGCTTAACGAGAAATCTAAAGAGGGTTTCTTTCGCAAAAATGGCATACAGTTCTTTCCTCGTCAGCATGACGCAGGGGACAAGGTCGTGCTAGGTAAAAAAATCAAGGGTGACGGCTGGGGTGAAGTTGAAGCGCTGGCCGATCTGCTTGCCAGACAGCCCGCTACCGCCAAGCACATCAGTACCAAACTGGCCCAGTTTTTTGTCGGCGACCAGCCCGCGCCGGCATTGGTCAAAGCTATGAGCGAGCGTTTTATGAAAAGCGACGGCGATATCTCGCAAACGCTCGAAACGCTGTTCAAAAGCAAAGAATTCAAGGCCTCACTGGGCAGCAAATTCCGTGACCCCATGGAAGTGGTCGTCTCTACCGCAAGGCTGGCTTACGAAGATCGGCAAATACAGAACTATCTACCCCTGACCAATTCGCTCGACCGCCTGGGTCAGGGCTTATACAAAAGAGTGACGCCAGACGGCTATCCGCTGCAAAAAAGCATGTGGGATGGCTCCAGTCAGCTCTTTCAGCGCTTTGAAGTAGTTCGGTTTCTGAGCACAGGCACCGCCAGATTTTTCCAGTATGGCAAGCAATCTGACGAGATAAAAGGATCTGTTCCTGATCTGAACAATGACTTCTACGAGCAAAACATCAAACCGCATCTGTCCGAGACCACGCTGGGCGTGCTGAACAAAACCCCCAAAAACCGGGTAATGTGGAATGCCATGCTCTTCTCCTCGCCAGAATGGATGAACAGGGAGTACAAGAAATGAACATGAACCGACGTGATTTCCTGGCGACCGCCATGCTGGCGCCGCTCACGGTCAATAGCCACCAGTTGTTTGCTGCCGAAAGCACGGATATCAAAACGCTGGTTATTTTCCTGCGCGGCGCCTATGACGCCTGTAATTTTCTGGTGCCCTACACCAGTGACGATTATTACGAAAATCGCCCGCGTATCGCTATTGCCCAGCCCGGCAGTGCGCAAGACGCAGCGCTCAAGCTGGACAATCACTGGGGCATGCACCCGGTCTTTCAGAAAACGCTGATGCCGCTTTGGGAGAAAAAGCAGATTGCATTCATTCCCTTTGCGGGTACTGCCGATTTGTCCCGCAGCCATTTCGAGACGCAGGACCTGATGGAGAGCGGGCAACCGGCCAATGGTAAACGCGCTTACGGGACGGGGTTCCTGAACCGGCTAGCCACCGTTCTGGGCGCAAAGGCGCAGCCCGTTTCATTCACCAACAACAACCCGCTCATCATGCAGGGGCCCGCCCGCATTCCCCTGATTGGTCTGAGCGGATCAGGCAAGTCGGTGTTCAGAGATAATCAAATATCCCTGCTGGAAGATCTGTACAAAAACAGCAAACAGGAGGAGATTGTCGCCGAAGGCGTAGCCAACCATAGAATGATGCTGGAGGAGTTTGAGAAAGAGAAGGAAGCCGCCAGCAGAAATGCAGTCAGCGCCAAAGGGTTTGATCTGCAGGTCAAACGCATGGCCTCGTTGATGAAAGACAAGTACAGCCTGGGTTTTCTGGATATTGGTAACTGGGATACCCATTATAGTCAGGGTGGCGCCAGCGGAATGCTGGCCAATCAGTTCAAAAACCTGGGCAGTGGTCTGAAAACCTTTGCCGACGAAATGGGCCCGCAGTGGAACAAAACCGTGGTGTATGTGATGTCCGAGTTCGGCCGAACGTTTCGTGAAAATGGCAGTGGCGGAACGGACCACGGCCACGGTTCGGTGCACTGGGTGCTGGGGGGCGCGATCAACGGCGGTAAAATTCTGGGCGAACAAACCGACGTCAGCATTGCGGCGCTGAATGAAGAACGTGATTACAAGGTGCTGAACAATTCACGGGATGTGCTCGGTGGTCTGTTCAAAGAAATTTATGGGCTGAATAATGAGCAAGTGCAGAAAGTGTTCCCGTCGTCCAAAGCGTCTGCAATCAAGATGATCTGATGCGGGCGTTAACTCGGCCTGCCTCAAAGCCCGGCCTATTACGTCTGTGATAGCGCCGTGCGCCACCACGATTCATTGTCAAGAAACCATGCTACTGTCTTGACAATCCCCGAGTCAAACGGCTCGTGCGCGACAAAATCCAGTTCCCGCTCGATTTTTGCAGGATCAATGGCATAGCGGCGATCATGCCCCGGCCGGTCCTGCACATGACGAATCAGGGAGGTTGATTGTCCCGCGCGCGCGGCCCTGGCCAGCGGAAAGCGCTGCCGCAATTGTGGTTGCGTGGCAAAGGCCTCGTCCATGACACGACACAGCGTGTGCAGCACCTGAATATTCGTCAATTCGCAACGGGCGCCGATATTCCAGGTATCGCCGGCTTTGCCTCGCAGGAGAATGGTTTCGATTGCGCGAATATGATCGAGCACATACAGCCAGTCGCGGATTTGCCGGCCATCGCCGAAAACCGGAATGGTTTTATCGTGCAGGATATGGGTCAGTGCCAGCGGGATCAGTTTTTCGGGGTAATGATAGGGGCCGTAGTTGTTTGAACAGCGGCTGAGCGTGGTGGCCAGTCCATACGTCTGGTTGAAGGCGCGTACCAAATGATCGGCTGCCGCTTTGCTGGCTGAATACGGTGAATTGGGCGCGTACGCAGTGTTTTCGGTAAAGGCCGGCTGGTCTGCCTGCAGGCTGCCAAACACTTCGTCGGTGCTGACATGATGGAAACGATGCGGCAAGGCAGGCTTATTCTGCAGTGCCGGCGCCTCGATCCACACCTGGCGGGCGGCCTTGAGCAGGCTGTAAGTGCCGGTAATATTGGTCTGGATGAACGTATCGGGACCCTGGATGGAGCGGTCCACGTGGCTTTCCGCGGCAAAATGCACGATCGTATCAATGCGGTGCTGCCGCAGCAGGGCAATGACCTTGTCGGTATTGGTAATGTTGCCGTGCACAAAAGTGAAATTCTGACGCGCATCCAGTTCCGCCAGGTTCTCCCTGTTGCCCGCATAGGTGAGTGCATCCAGCACGACCAGCGTGTCGTCGGGGTGCTGCGCCAGCCAGTAATGAACGAAGTTGGCTCCGATAAATCCGGCGCCACCGGTAACGAGCAGAGAGGCCATGATTGTCTTCGGGCTGTCAAGTCAAAGTGGTAATCGACTATCATAACAGGATGCCCGTGTGCCTTGGCCTGTCGGCCCGCCGCGCTCCGTATCGATCCGCTATAATCGGTGTTGATCCGATCCCCTCATGGCATGTCAACGCTTTCATGAAAACAGAACGCCTGGTTATCCCCGATGTCCTGCTGCTCACGCCCAGGGTGCATCGCGACGCGCGCGGTTATTTTCTGGAAACCTACCGGCAACAGGTGCTTGACGATGCGCTGGGACGCCCGGTGCGTTTTACGCAGGACAATGAGTCGCTGTCTGCCTATGGCGTGATTCGGGGGCTGCATTACCAATTGCCGCCCTGGGGCCAGAGCAAACTGGTGCGGGTGGTGCAGGGGCGGGTGCGGGACGTCGTGGTCGATTTGCGTAAAAGCAGCCCCACTTTTGGTCAGTCTCTGCAAATTGAACTGGATGCCGAGACAAAACAGATGCTATTTATCCCCGTCGGCTTTGCACACGGCTTTGCCGTACTCAGTGAACAGGCTATTTTTTCTTACAAAACCGACGCGCCCTATGCCCCCGAGGCAGAGCGGGGCGTGGCTTTCGATGATCCCCAGCTCAATATCGACTGGCGGGTGCCGGGCGAGCGGCGCCTGTTGGCCGAGCGGGACCGGCACTTCCCGGCGTTTGCGGCACTGCAGGACCTCTACCCCTGAGGGCAGGCGTTTAGGCTGAGCGCGTGTGCAGGACCGGTTTGGTGGAACATTCAGATAAAATACAACGATCTGTCACTCAATGAGGTCTACATGAATCCGATTCGTAAAGCTGTTTTTCCTGTCGCCGGTCTGGGCACCCGGTTTTTACCGGCCACCAAGGCGATGCCCAAGGAAATGCTGCCGGTCGTCGATAAACCGCTGATTCAATACGCAGTTGAAGAGGCAGTCAAGGCCGGTATTACAGATCTGATTTTCATTACCGGACGGCACAAGCGCGCCATCGAAGATCATTTTGATTCCATGCCCGAACTCGAATCCGAGCTCGAAGAAAAGGGCAAACAGGAAATGCTGAAACAGGTCCGACAGGTCATTCCGTCCAACGTCAACTGCATTTATATCCGTCAGCCGGCGCCGCTGGGACTGGGGCATGCCGTGCTGTGCGCCGAACCCGTCGTGGGGAACGAGCCGTTTGCCGTCTTGCTGGCCGATGACCTGATTGATGCCGATGTGCCGGTGACTCAACAGCTGATCCAGGCCGCGCACGCCAACAATGGCAGCGTGCTGGGTATTCAGACGATTAATCGTGAAGATTCCAGCAAGTACGGCATTATTGCCGGCAAGTCCGTGTCATCCAACACCATTCAGGTAGCCAATATTGTCGAAAAACCGTCACCGGCAGACGCGCCATCAGACAAGGCCGTCGTGGGGCGCTATATCCTGGAACCGGAAATCTTTGAATACCTGCGCCATATCGGCAAGGGGGCGGGTGGCGAAATCCAGCTGACTGACGGGATTGCCGCGCTGCTCAAAAGCCGCAATGTTTTTGGGCTCGCCTACGATGGTGTACGCTACGATTGCGGCAGCAAGGCCGGCTTTTTTGCCGCGACGGTCGCACTGGGGCAGAAATATCACGGCTTCAAGCTGTAATTTGTTGAACAGATTGTTGGCGAGGACTTGCCGCCGTCAACAATCGCGCCCTGTCGAGTTTCGTTTGTCGCAAGAAAACACGGCCGTTGTCTTTCGTTTCAGATTGTAGAAGCGTATCGGGCCTCCATCTTACTGACGACCGGTCAGAATACGTGCTGCGTCAATGGAAAAGTACGTCAGAATGCCGTCTGCACCGGCGCGCTTGAAGCACATCAGTGACTCCATCATCACTTTGTCGTGATCCAGCCAGCCGTTTTGCGCGGCTGCCTTGATCATGGCGTATTCACCGCTAACCTGATAGGCGTAGGTCGGAACGCGGAACGTGTCCTTGACCTCGCGGACAATATCCAGGTAAGGCAGCCCGGGCTTGACCATCACCATATCGGCACCTTCGCGAATATCAGCAGCAATTTCTCGCAACGCCTCGTTGCGATTGGCCGGGTCCATCTGGTAGGTCATTTTGTTGGATTTGCCCAGATTGGTGGCTGAACCCACTGCATCGCGGAAGGGGCCGTAGAAGGCGCTGGCGTACTTGGCCGAATAGGCCATGATCCGGGTATAGATCAGTTTTTCCTTTTCCAGGGCCTGGCGGATGGCGCCGATCCGGCCGTCCATCATATCGCTGGGCGCCACATAGTCGGCGCCGGCGCGTGCCTGTGTCAGCGCCTGTTGCAGCAGAATTTCCGTGGTTTCATCGTTCAGCACATAGCCATTTTCATCCAGTACGCCGTCCTGCCCATGGCTGGTGTAGGGATCCAGCGCGACGTCGCACAAAATGCCCAGTTCGGGAAACTCCTTCTTGAGCAGCGCAATCGTACGGGGGATCAGGCCATCTTCGCGGGTTGCGGCAATGCCGTCGGGCGTCTTGATGTCCGGATCGATGGAGGGGAACAGCGCCATGACAGGAATACCCAGGGATACACAGGTTTCGGCCACCGCCAGCAGCGTGTCGGGACTGTAGCGGCTGACACCGGGCATGGATGCGACAGGTTCGGTAATGCCCCGGCCTTCCTTGATGAAGACCGGATAAATCAGGTCGTTGACGGTCAGGACATTTTCCTGGACCAGCCGGCGCGAAAAATCGTCGCGACGGTTGCGGCGGGGACGGGAAGCGGGAAAGTCGGCGGTGATAATAGAAGTCATTGTTTTGTCCGTAAAGCAGTAGATGTCATGCCAATGGTGGCAGATGACGGATGATCCGGTTCTGGCACACTCCCCCGGCCTGAATCGGCACAACGGGTCGTTGGTGTCAGGATGAGCACCCTTTGCTCAGAGTGCGCCCGGTCAAAAAAGTTCGATATAGCCCTGTGGTTTGAGCGAGTGGCTGATCCTCTTCAGGGCACAACCTGGGGTGAAATCCAGTTCACGATGCTGCGGTCGGCCTCTTCGAGCCCGATGCGCTGGGTGGCGGAAAACGGCACGGCGTTCAGCGCGCCGATATCGGCCAGTTCCTTCTTGACAGCGAAGACCGCCTTGATGCGTTGCCCATATGGCAGTTTGTCGGCCTTGGTCAGCAGCGCCAGCACCGGTTTGCCCGAGGGGGCGATCCAGTTGGCCAGCCGCCGGTCCAGGTCGGTGACGCCCCGGCGAATGTCGATCAGCAGCACGACGCCGGCCAGCGAGGTGCGCTGGCGCAGATAGGCGCCCAGCACTTCAGCCCACTCCTCGCGGGCATCGCGTGCCACCGACGCATAACCGTAGCCGGGAAGGTCGGTCAGAAAGCCCAGGGGTTGCTCCGGATCCAGCGGATCGGGGATGCCGAACAGGTTGATCAGCCGGGTCCGCCCCGGCGTTTTACTGGAAAACGCCAGCCGTTTCTGGTTGGTCAGCACATTGATGGCAGATGATTTGCCGGCATTGGAGCGTCCCACAAAGCAGACCTCCGGGGCGCCGGGCGGGGGCAACTGATCCAGCTTGGCGGCTGAGATGTAGAACGAGGCGCGATGTAATATTGACACAAGGGGTTCCGGCAAAAAAAGTTTCGTCCTGTATTGTATAATTGCTAGGCTAAAAAATGCCTAAATTCACGTTTGAGGTTTATACTTCCGTGTCTGACAGCATTTATCTTTTAAAATACGGGCCGTGGTTGCAAAAGTGCACCCCAGATCCATGGGTCACAGAGGATATTCATGAAGCGAGTTTTAACAAACATTCTGGTTGCCGGTAGCGTATTGGCCGGTGTGGCCTTTGGAGCGGCAGCCTTCGGTGCAGAAGCGGCAGCAGCAAAAGCGCCCGTACCCGATGCTGAAAAAGGTGCAGCGCTCTACACGAAAGGTGATATGTCTCGCGGCATTCTGGCCTGTGTAGCCTGTCATGGCGCCAACGGTAACAGTGGCGTACCCATGTATCCGAACCTCGCCGGCATGCCTCATGAATACATCGCACTCCAGCTGGAACATTTCAAAGCCCCCGCAGACAAGGTCATTCGCGGCACGGCCGATGGCAAACCCACCGCAATGGCGCCTATCGTAGCGCAAATGACAGAAGAAGACATGCTGAATCTGTCCGTATTTCTCAGCAAGCAGCAACTGACCCAGCCCGCCAAGGCCAAACAGGGCGACAACAAAGACGTGGTCAGTCGTGGTCGCCAGATCTGGCGCGCCGGTATTCCCGAGCGTAGTGTTCCTGCCTGTGCATCCTGCCATGGTGCAACCGGCCAGGGCATTCCCTCTGCTTTCCCGCGTCTTTCCGGCCAGCACCCCGAATATCTTGAAGCGCAACTGCATGGCTTTGCCGATGGGTATCGCAAGCAGGGCGGTGCAGACAACATGATGGGTAAAATTGCCAACCGCATGAACAAGGCGGACATCCAGGCCGTTGCAGATTACGCAGCAGGCATTCGCTAAGCTGCCGGCCGAACGTTCAAGGCAGGCTGCAGCTGAACCTGTCCTGATCGTCAATTTATCACCAGCACCGGCGGGAATGTTTGGAACTTTTCCGTTTACGCTGGTCTAAGAAGGGGTAACGCGTATTGTGTGCCCCTTTTTCCTATGACCACTTCAGTATCTCGTCCAACCCACAGAGTCTGGGGCGCCCAGCTCATTGACCTGCTCGGTTCCATGCGCTTTGCAGTGAGCCTGCTCAGTTTTATCTGCGTGGCCAGTATCATCGGTACTGTTCTGCAGCAAAACCAGCCTGAACTCACCTATACCGACCAGTTCGGCATGTACTGGTATGCCGTTTTCAGCAAATTCGGTGTAGCGCAAATCTACAATACCTGGTGGTTTCTGCTCATCATGACCTTCCTGGTCGTGTCTACATCGGTCTGCGTATTGCGCAATGCGCCCAAAATGATCAAGGACATGCGTTCCTTTCGCGAGTATATTCGTGAAGGCAGCCTGCGCGCGTTCCCGCATCGCCTGGACTTCCAGACCGGACACACTGCCGCGGCAACGCTGGCGCGGGCAAAGGCCTGGCTGAAAAAGGAAGGCTACGCGGTCAAGGAAAAAACCGACGATAGCGGCACGTTGCTGGCCGCCAAAAAAGGCAGCGCCAACCGCCTGGGCTACATCTTTGCACATGTGTCCATTGTGATCGTCTGTATCGGTGGTCTGCTTGATAGCGAACTGCCCAACCGTCTGCAAATCTGGCTCGGTTCCAAGCAGCCTATTCCCGAATCGGCGCGCTACGTGTCCGATGTCCCGTCTTCTGCCCGCTTTTCGCCCGGCAACCCCAGCTTTCGGGGTAATGTCTCCATCGCAGAGGGCAACACCTCCAATACCGGCATTCTGCAGTTAAGCGCGGGGCAGTATCTGCAAATGCTGCCGTTCGATATCAAGCTGAACAAGTTCATTATCGAATACTACGAAACCAATGGCATGCCCAAGCGCTTTGCCAGCGAAGTGACCATTACCGACAAAGAAACGGGGCAGGTGACCGATAAAACCATCGAGGTCAACCATCCTTTCGAAATGCATGGCATTACGCTATACCAATCCAGTTTCCATGATGGCGGCTCCAAGGTGACGCTAACCGGTTATCCGCTGGCCGGCAGCGATAGCACACCCTTCGAACTGGCCGGCGCGGTTGGAGAGCAGGCGCGTGTCACCACGACACTGGCAGGCCAGACCAAACACTATACCGTCACCTTCGACGACTTCAAGCCCATCAATGTAGAAGATCTGTCTGCACCCAATCCCGGCGCGGCAAAGCCCAAGACCTTCCAGGAAGATATTCTGGCTGTCACCGGCAGCGCCGCCGGCAAAAATGATAAAAAACTGCACAATATCGGCCCCAGCGTCTCGTACACGCTGACCGATGACCGTAACCAGTCCGTCAAATTCAATAATTACATGCTGCCGGTCATGCTCGAGAACGCGCCGGTTTTCCTGATCGGCATGCAAGTGCCGGGGGACACGATGTTCCGTTATGTCAGGATTCCGGCTGATGATAAAAGCTCGATCAATGAATTTCTGAGCCTGCGCGCGGCGTTCAATGACAAAGCCATGCGGCTGAAGGCTGCGACTGCCTATGCCGAGAAGAATCAGGACGGACGTATCGACAAGGCTGTCATCGTCCAACTGGCAGAGCGGGCGTTGAGCGTCTTTGCGGCTGATGGCTTTGCGGGCATCGATAATTACGTCGATGGTCAGGGTGTTCCTGAAAAAGACCGGGTACCGGCAGATCTGCGCGAACCCATGAAGAAGATCCTGCGCGAATATTTGTTGTTTTCCGCGATTGAGCTGCGTAATTTGTCGCGCGAACAGGCGGGCCTGGCGCCGATCGTCTTTGGCGGACCGGGCTCCGAAGCCCAGGCGCGGTGGTTCGATCAGGCGCTGCGCGCCGTTTCAGATCTGGCCAATTACCCCGCACCCATGTTTTTCCAGCTGAAAACCTTTCAGCATATTCAGGCCAGTGTTCTGCAGGCTACGCGATCCCCGGGTAAACTGTTGGTTTACGGAGGATCGGTGCTGCTGATACTGGGTGTCTTCTCCATGTTCTACATTCGTGATCGACGTATCTGGATCTGGGTCAAGCCCGGGCAGGACGATCAGGACAGCCGGATGATGGCGGCCATGACCTCGCAAAAACGCACACTCGATTTCAATCGTGAGTTCGAGCGGTTCCGTCATCACTTTACCGGTAACCCAAAAGCCTAGTAGGGGTATTTATGTCAAATACAATTGTGACCGCATCAGGAAACGCTGAGCTGGCAACTGACAGCTGGGCTGATACCGATTCTCTGGCAGCGTGGGAAAAAAATATCACCGAGTCGGGCGATAGCCGCATGCAGCGCGGTCGGCCGGGCCTGACAGATATTGTTTTCCTGCTCGTGCTGCTGGCCGGGGCCGCCTACGCCATCATGCGTTATCCCGACGCCATGGATTACTATGAAAAAGCCATCCTGGTCGGCATGACCTTTGTGGCGACCTGGCTGGGCTGGTTGTGGCGGCCTGCGCGCAAACTCATGATTGCCTGTGCCCTTGCGGCCGGCCTGGCGATTTGGCTCTATGACGGACAACTGGCTCATGCAGAAAGCAACTTCATGCTGAAGTATTTGCTGTCGTCGCAATCGGCCATTCTGTGGATGTGTGCCCTGTTTTTTATGGCAACCGTCTGCTACTGGATTGGTTTTGTGAGTACGACCGGTGCCTGGATGGGCTCTGCGCTTACCTGGGCGGGCGTGTTTGCCGGATTCACCGGCCTGCTGGTGCGCTGGCGTGAAGGTCACCTGATCGCCCCCGATATGGGTCATATTCCCGTCAGCAATCTGTATGAAGTCTTCGTGCTGTTCTGTCTGATAACGGCGCTGTTCTACCTGTATTACGAAAAACGCTATAACACGCGGGCCCTGGGCGGGTTCGTGCTGCTGGTCATCTCGTCTGCCGTGATCTTCCTGCTTTGGTACACCTTCGAGCGCGATGCCGCGGTGATCACGCCATTGAACAATGCGCTGCGCAGCTGGTGGATGAAGCTGCATGTGCCGGCGAACTTTATCGGTTACGGCTCGTTCGCGTTGTCGGCCATGGTGGGTTTTGCCTATCTGGTCAAGCAGCATGGCGCAACCACCAGCTGGAAGCCCATGATTCCGCTGCTGCTGGTGGGCGGCGCCATGGTGTCGGAATTGTTTATCTTCCGTGACAAAGAAAACGTTGGATTCTGGCTCGTCTATTTTCTGGCCAGCCTGGCTATTGTGGCCGCCATTCTGCTGGGACGCCGCGTGATTGCGGCCAAACTGCCTCCGCTGGAAGTGCTGGACGATATTATGTATCGCTCCATCTCTATCGGCTTTGCGTTCTTCACCGTCGCGACCATCCTGGGGGCCTTCTGGGCTGCCGACGCCTGGGGCACCTACTGGCAGTGGGATCCCAAAGAAACCTGGGCCTTCATCGTGTGGCTCAACTACGCTGCCTGGCTGCACCTTCGCCTGATGAAAGGCATGCGCGGTACTTTCGCAGCCTATTGGGCTCTGGTGGGTTTGGTCATTACCAGCTTTGCCTTCCTGGGCGTCAACATCTTTCTGTCCGGCCTGCACTCCTACGGCGAGTTGTAAGCGCCATAGTCCAGGGCGGAGCGGGCCGGTTCGCTCATCCCTTCGCTGCAGGTAAAAAAAAGGGATACCAGGTGATAAAACACCGTGGTATCCCAACAGGGAAAATCATTCATTCTTCAATGCGCTGATCGGCTGGTTCATACTGACCCGTCTGCCAGACAGGCGAGGCATCTCACTTGCTATTGCTGCGTTCCCCAGCGTCGGACGGTCAGGCGCTCTACCGTTCTGAACACCAGATTTTCTACCAGCAGCCCAAGCAAAACCACCATAACCAGGCCCGCAAACACCTGGGCTGTTTCAAGTTCGTTGCGGTGCTGGAAGATATACCATCCCAGCCCACCCTGTCCGGACGATGCACCAAATACCATCTCGGCCGCAATCAGTGTGCGCCAGGCAAACGCCCAGCCGACCTTCAGGCCAGAAACGATCGAAGGCAATGCTGCCGGAATCAGGATTGCCCAGACAAACGGCAAGCCGCGCAGGCCATAATTCTGGCCGGCCATGCGCAAGGTTTGCGGCACGCTCTGAAAGCCCGAAAAGGTATTAAGAGCCAATGGCCACATGACAGAATGGACCAGCACGAAAAGCAGGCTGGCCGTGCCCAGGCCAAACCACATCAGCGCCAGTGGCAGCAGGGCAATCGCCGGCAACGGATTGAACATGGAGGTCAGCGTAGACAGCACATCCCGTCCTAACCGGGTGGAAATAGCAAACGTAGTCAGAAAGAACGCCAGCATCACACCCAGGACATAGCCTTGCAACAGGACGGACAGTGAAGTGACCATACGCGCGGGCAACTGGCCATTGGCCAGATCGCTCCACATTGCGGACATCGTGGCGCTAAAGGTGGGCAGCAACAGCTCATTGTCCTGCCAGCGTCCCGCCATTTCCCAGGCAAATGCCAGCACCACCAGAATCAATACTTTGCGGACTCCATCATGGTGGAGCCATTGCTGAATCAAACTGCGCGGCGCGCGCACCAAGTCGGCGTTGGCGGCTGGCGCAAGCGCGGACACGGGATATTCAAATTCCGGACGCAACGGCGGATCGGCGCGAATGCTAGACGGATTCATGGTGGCTCGCAACGCGTGGGGGCAAAGGCTGGGGTTCAATCTGCTCTTCGAACAGAAGATGATGGATACGCTGGGTTGCCGCCTGGAAGGCGTCGCTGCCAGCACTATCCATTCCGAACTCATGACTGTTCAGTTCGGCGCGCACCCGGCCGGGGTGGGGCGACAGCAGCAGAATACGATTGCCCACGACCAGAGCTTCTTCAATGGAATGGGTAACGAACATCAGCGTGACCCGGGTTTCATCCCACAACTGTAATAATTCTTCCTGCATTTTGCGTCGGGTCAAAGCGTCCAGCGCAGCAAAGGGTTCATCCATCAACAGCACCGCGGGTTCCATTGCCAGCGCCCGGGCAATGGCCACGCGCTGCTTCATTCCACCGGACAGGGTATGTGGATAGGCATGCAGAAACTGGCCAAGACCTACGCGATGCAAATAATGTTCAGCGCGCTCTTTTGCCTGCACTTTGCCCAATGTGCGCGAAGCACGCAGGGCAAACACGACGTTCTGAAGCACGGTTTTCCAGGGCGCCAGCTGATCGAATTCCTGAAAAACCACGACACGGTCAGGTCCGGGTCCTGAGATGGCTTTGCCGTTCAGGGTAAAGCTACCCGATTGTGGTGTGATAAAGCCGGCCGCCGCCTTCAGCAGGCTGGATTTGCCGCAACCCGACGGGCCCAGCAAAATAAACCGGTCGCCCTGGTAGATGGAGAAACTCACATCGCGCGTCGCCTGGACGACGGCATCATCTGTTTCATAGCGCAGGCTTACACGCTCCGCACGGAACAGGGCCGGCGGCAGCTGAGCAGGAAATGTCGCGGAGTCGCTGCCATGATTCTGCGCCGCAACCACCGGCGTTGCGTTCCGGGCCGGTTCGGGGGTCACAGAAGCAAGTCGCAACGCAGTGTTTTTCAGGACATGAGCCATATTTCAACTGCCATTGCGGTTATGTTCATCTTCAAAAAAGTAATCCTGGTAGGACGCAGGCCGGTTCTTGATCGCACCCACTTCAGACATGAATGTGGCCAGGGGGAACGTTTTTTCAGGCGCAAGCTTGACATCAATATCGGGATTTTTGATGATCTCAATCAACAGATCGCGGTCGATATTGCTTCCGGCGCTGCGGATGTAGGCGTCGGCTGCGCCTTCAGGGTCGTTTTTGATGAACGCGGCCGCCTCTTTTAACGATTCGATGAATATGCCATAGGTTTTGGGATTGTCCTGGCGAAATTTCTCGGTAGCATATAGCACGGTCGAGGTCGATGGCCCACCCAGTACGTCATATGATTTCAATACAATGTGCGCGTTTTTGTTGCCCTTTAGTTCCTGCTCCTGAAACGGCGGGGTGGCAAAGTGCGCATTGATTTCCGTGCCACCCTTGATGATGCTGCCCGTCGCTTCCGGGTGTGGCAGCGTCACGGTCAACGGATCGAGTTTGTTGAACTGATCCTTGCCCCATTGCCTGGAGGCGGCCAGTTGTAAAATGCGTGCCTGGACAGAAACGGTCGTGGCCGGCAGCGCGATGCGATCTTTACTGCTGAAATCGGCAATGCTTTTGACGTCCGGATTCGTACTGATCAGATAATACGGAAAATTGCCCAGTGAGGCGACACCCTTGACGTTGTACTTGCCGCGCGTTTTGTCCCAAATCGTGAGCAAAGGCCCTACGCCCGCGCCGGCTATATCAATTGATCCGGACAGCAGGGCATCATTGATCGCGGCCCCGCCCGACAGCTTGACCCATTGCGGAGTGATATCCAGGCCTGCTGCCTTGCTGTGCTTCTCGATGAGTTTCTGGTCTTGCACAACCTGCAGCAACAGGTATACGATGCCGTGCTGCTCGGCGATTCGCAACTGACCTTCGGCATGGGCAGCGGTCCCGGCCAGCAGCGATGCGCCCAGCATCAGACTGGCTGCCCGGGCGGATAGCAAACGAAACAAAGGGGTAATGGGCAGCTTGGACATAATGGATTCTCTGGAAAAAAATAATACGCTGTCCTCAGACAGGCACGGTACCTTCAACGGTGGTCCGGTTCAGGCGGCGGCGCTGGTCATCGGGCGTGCCTCCTGCCAGATGAATGACTGACCGGTTATCCCAGAAAACCATGTCGTCCTCTTCCCATTGGTGTGTGTAAATGAACTCGGGACGAATGCTATGGGCAAACAGCTGCTGCAGCAGATCGTCGCTTTCATCCACAGGCAGTCCCACAATGCGCGACGTAAAGTGCTCGTTCACGAAAAGCGTCTTGCGACCGTTTTCGGGATGCGTGGTCACTACCGGATGAACAACCGGACGGACTTCATCCAATTGCGTCTGCGTCAACGCAGGACGCCAGGGCGCCTTGGCTCGCTGTTCCTCATAACGTTTGATGTAGGTATGTTCGGCTTTCAGGGGCAGCAGGGTTTTCTGCAGGGCTGCAGGCAGAGTTTCCCAGGCCAGATGCATATTGGAAAAATGCGTATCTCCCCCCGTCGTCGGCAATTCGCGCGCATGTAGCAGCGAGCCCAGGCTGGGTATGGCCTTGTAGGACAGATCAGAATGCCAGAACGCGCCGGCATCTCCCAGTCCAATGGGTTCGCCGTTTTCCCGGATATTGGAAATTTGCAAAATTTCCTGGGTACCAGGTAACTGGAACTGCTTCAGCACATGAATCTGCAACGGGCCGAAACGGCGGCTGAAGGCGACATGCTGCTGCGGCGTGATGTCCTGCTTGCGAAACACCAGCACATGGTGGTCCGCAAACGCCTTGCGAATGAGTGAAAAATCGTCTTCGTGCAGCGGCCGGTTCAAATCCAGGCCCAGTACCTGTGCACCCAGCGGCGCCGCAAATTGCCGGATGAGAAAGGGAGGGTGACCGGTGCTGGCAGACGATAAAGGCCGGTTAATCGCCAGGGCGTTGTTCGACGCCCTGGCATCGATAGTTGAATAAACAGCAGTCATAAAAGATCAAGACCAAGGGATGAGTCAGTTATGACCACTGTATATAAGTTATTTTTATACGTAAAATAGATATTTCTTATTTATATATCCGGATATATGAACGTAACTGGCAGGCATGAAGCACACGCACGCTCTGACATTGGCGTCTCCGGTGATTGCACGACTGCGGCGTTTTCATTCGCAAGTGAATTTTATTGCAAATGAAATGCGGAATACGCTTAATCGAGCGTGGGTCGGTCTGCGTGCAGATAAAAAAAAGCGAATGTCAATTTCTCGACCTTCGCTGGGTGTAAGCTCTGCCTGTCGGCGTTATTTATGCCGGCAACATGCGCTCGGAGGCGAAGAGTTCCTCGACTGTTTCGCGCGGGCGAATCAGATGAACCTGATCGCCGTCCACCATGACTTCGGCGCTGCGCGGGCGGGTGTTGTATTGACCAGACATGACAAATCCATAGGCGCCGGCCGATTCAATGGCGAGCAGATCGTTCTGCGTCAATGACAAGGTACGATCGCGCGCCAGCCAGTCGCCGCTCTCGCAAATCGGTCCAACGACGTCGTAGACCAGGGCAGAGGTGCCGTCAGAAGGCTGATTGACCTGCAGCACGCCGTGCCACGCGTCATACAGCGTGGGGCGCAGCAGATCGTTCATGGCGGCATCCACAATGGCAAAATTTTTGCTCTCATGATGCTTCAGATACTGGACGCGGGTCACCAGGATACCGGCGTTGCCCACCAGGGACCGGCCAGGCTCCATCACCAGCTGCAACTGGCCATACCCGCGTTCCTGCAGGGCGGCAAACACGTTGTCCAGCAGGGTGGCCGGAGCAATCGGTGTTTCGTCCTGATAGCGGATGCCCAACCCGCCGCCAATATCCAGGTGATGTACAGTAATACCCATGCCGGCAAGCGTGTCCAGCAGATTGAGCAGGCGCTCCAGTGCGTCCAGGTAAGGGGAGATTTGGGTAATTTGCGAACCAATATGGCAGTCGACCCCCACGATGCTGATTCCGGGCAGCGTTGCTGCGCGCTGGTAAACCTGGGGGGCGATGTCGATGGCGATCCCGAACTTGTTGTCCTTCAGGCCGGTAGAAATATAAGGATGCGTCTGGGCGTCCACGTCGGGATTCACGCGCAGCGACACGGGGGCAATACGCCCAAGCCCGCTGGCTATTGACGATATGCGTTCCAGTTCATCGGTCGATTCCACATTAAAGCATTTGACTCCCGCGTCCAGTGCGGCGCGGATCTCCCAATCCTGCTTGCCGACGCCCGAAAACACGATCGTCTCGGGCCGGGCGCCTGCCTTGAGCGCGCGTGCCAGTTCACCGCCCGAGACAATATCGAAACCACTGCCCCATTGCGCGAACTGCTGCAGCACCGCCAGGTTGGAGTTGGCCTTCATGCCGAAACAGACCAGCGCATTGCGGCCGGTCAGCGGCTGGGCATAGGATTCCCACGCTGCTTTCAGCGCCGCACGTGAATAGACATATAGCGGGGTGCCAAAGCGCTCGGCAAGCTGCGCCACAGGCACGGCCTCGACCATCAACTGGGAGCCGTCATAATGGAAAAAAGGCGAGCCCGCCGGGGCATTCAATTCAGACATAATCAGACAGTAGGTTAAAGAATAATTAAAAATACAATGGAAACAGGGCTTGGCAAAGATAGCCGGCCCGATTTGGACGTCGGTGCAATAAAATCCGGCTGCTGCGTTCGCCATCTGGGGCGCCGTGATCCGGACGCAAATCGTGATTCTGGCAGACTGCTGCTCCAAGCGCGACGGGAGCTGCGTATCTTTACTGCGGGATAGCGGGATCGGATGAGTCGGAAACCGGCACAGGCGGGTTCTGGCTTGCGCGGGCGTTGTCGGACGCAGCCTTCTGCGCCTTCTTATCTGCCGCGGCCTTGGCCTTGCGGGCCTGAATGCGCGCTTCGCGTTCCTGCAGTTTTTGTTGCTGCTCGGGTGTGGGAATGTACAGGGGCGCTTTGTAGCCGCAAGCCGATAAACCCACACTCCCGACAAGGAGGGTTACAATGAAGGCCACACGGCGTTTTATACTTGGCGCAGACACGGCACACCCCTAAAATTTTTTACAGAACGATATTATGACTGAATCAGAATTTCTTGCACGCGCAGATGCGATCCTCGACAAGATCCACGAACAGGCCGATGACTGGTTCGAAAAGCTGGATATTGATCTTGACGCCAGCCGCAGCGGCCAGGTGCTGACCATCGTATTCAATCAGAAAACCCATGTCGTGGTCAATAGCCAGGCGCCGCTGCAGGAAATGTGGGTCGCTGCGCCATCCGGCGGTTTTCATTACAAATTCGAAAATGACCGCTGGGTCGATACGCGTGATGGTACCGGACTTGAAGAAAACCTGAGCCAGATTTTTTCTGAGATTACCGGCCAGACGCTTAACCTCACGCTTTAAGGTAAAAAAGACGCCTGCATATGCAAGGCGTCTTTTTTTATAAGCAGAGCAGTGAGGCAGAGCATGGCGCTCGTGCCTGCTGCAAACGCCTGGCTAGAAGCGGATCGGTGGCCCACCCATGGGATTGAATGACTCCAGTGCCTTGCCAATGGCATCACCCGACGGGGCGGATGCCGGTTTGGCTGCATTTGGATTCTGCACGCCACTGCCCGATACGCCGATATTGGCCAGCGCCTTGCCCTGCGGGAACTCGGTGAAGTAGAAGTTGTCGCCCACCTTGGTCAAGCCATCGGGAATCGGTCCCACCGGCGTGACCGGCACTTTCTTGAGCGCGGTTTGCATATAACTGAGCCAGATCGGCATGGCTGCGCCACCACCGGTTTCCCGGTCACCGAGGGATTTCGGCTGGTCAAAGCCCAGCCAGGAAATGCCTACCAGCTTGGGTGTAAAGCCTGCGAACCAGGCATCGAAAGACTGGTTGGTCGTGCCTGTTTTGCCGCCGATATCGCTGCGCTTCAGGGTCGCCTGCGTACGGGCAGCCGTGCCGGATTTGGCCACGCCTCGCAACAGATCGTTCATGACATAGGCTGTGCGCGGGTCCAGAACCCGGTTGGCTTCGTCTCCGGCCAGGGCCGGCTGGGCCTTCATAACCACGCGACCCGTGGAAATATCGACGACAGAGTCAATAATGTACGGATTGACGCGATAACCGCCGTTGGCAAAAACCGAATAGGCACTGGCCATTTGCAGGGGCGTCACGCTGCCTGCCCCCAGGGCCATGGTCAGATAGGCGCTTTTGGGCGGCTGGCGAGCCGGGTCAAAACCAAAGCGCGAAATGAATTCACTGGCAAATTCCGGACCCACCGTCTGCAAAATACGGATAGAGACCATGTTTTTGGACTTATACAGGCCCTGGCGCATGGTCTGGCTGTAGGTATATGAATTGCCGTAGTTCTTGGGGCTCCAGGGCTTGCTGCGCGTCTGGGCGGCGCTCAGGTGAAACGGCTGGTCGGAAATATTGGTGCCCGGCGTAATGCCGCGCTCAAGGCCGGCCGCATATACGAACGGTTTGAACGTGGATCCGGGCTGGCGCCATGCCTGAGTCACCCTGTTAAAGTCGCCACGATTGAAATCAAAGCCGCCGATCATTGAGTCGATCGCGCCATTTTGCGGGTTGAGCGAAATAAACGCGCCTTCCACACTCGGCATATTGATAATCGTCCAGACGTTATCGACCTTTTGCAGGTAAATCACGGAGCCGCGCTGGATCCGGCGGGAAACCGGACCGGTCTTGACCAGCGCGCGTTTCACATAGCCCAGTGACTTGCCGCTGAGCTCAAAAATCTGTTCCGGCGTACGCGCTGCTGTTACCTTGGTTGCACTGGCCGACAGCACCACAGCCGTCACCAGATCGTCACTGTCGCGATATTTATTGCGAATGTCTTCAAGCGCCAGATCGAAACGTTCCGTATCGTTCTCAATGCCGGCCGGCAGATCCACTTGCGCTGCCGGACCTGGGTAAGGCTTGCGGCGTGTGTAAGACATAATACCGTCACGCACGGCGTGATAGGCCGCTTCCTGATCCTGGGAACGGATGGTGGTGTATACGCTCAGGCCACGTCCGTAAACATTGTCCTTGTATACGTTGTACATCAGCTGTCTTGCCAGTTCGGCAACGTACTGCCCGTGACGGGCAAAGGTCGTTTCAGGCGTTTCAACCGTATTGTCCCGGAGCACAATCTTCTGTGCCAGCGCCTGCTGATGCTGCTCGGGGGTGATGTAGCCAAGCTTTTCCATGCGTTCAAGCACATAGTGCTGGCGCGCCACGGCACGCTTCATATTGGCACGCGGATTAAAGCGAGACGGCGCCTTGGGAATGCCGGCCAGCAGCGCCGCTTCGGCGACGGTGACTTCAGATAGCGGTTTGCCATAGTACGTACGGGACGCGGCAGCAAAACCATAGGAGCGGTGCCCCAGATAAATCTGGTTCAGGTACAGCTCCAGAATCTGGTCTTTGCTCAGGTTCTGCTCGATCTTGTATGTGAGCATCAATTCGTAGAATTTACGAATAAATGACTTTTCTGAAGACAGATAGAAATTGCGGGCTACCTGCATGGTAATCGTACTGGCGCCCTGTGCCTTGGCGCCGGATACCAGGTTTGCAATGACCGCCCGGCCAACCCCGGACCAGTCTACGCCGCCGTGATGATAGAAATTATCATCTTCTGCCGCCAGCAGCGCCTGCTTCATGACATCGGGAATTTCGTTGAAACGCAGGACATTGCGTCGCTCTTCGCCGTATTCGGCAAGCAGCACCTTATCGGCGGTGTAGACGCGCAGCGGCACCCGCGGGCGATAGTCGGTCATCGCCTTCAGGTCAGGCAGGTTCGGCCAGGTCAGCGCGACGGCAAGGGTGCCCAACAACAAACCGCAGAGACCTAAGCCGATGCAGAAGATGAAGGATTGGACAAAAAACCGTCCTATGCGTGAGCCTGCGCTCGGACGCCGCGGCGCTTTATTGGGGGAGTGTGGGTTACGTGTACTCATCGCAGGCAATTTTAATCCCTTCTAGCTGGAAAAGCTGAAATTTTCGGCCGTTTCTGTAACTGAATTGTGCAGCGTGCCACACATGTGCTATGTTGCAACAAATAAACGACAAATCATTGAAAACATGGTGTCATTTCTTTGACAATGGTGACAGAAGCACTGTATTTTCACGCCCCGGCGTAACCGGGAGAAAAACCTTTTACGTACATGCTGCACTCAGAACAGGGCGACGCCCATATCAGCCCCTCCGGCCAGGTTCCCATTTTCCTCATCGGCATGATGGGGGCTGGCAAAACAACGATCGGTCGAGGCCTGGCCCGCTCCCTGGGCCGGGAATTTCTTGATCTTGACCACGAAATCGAGGCGCGCTGTGGCGTCAGTATTCCCACCATTTTCGATATTGAAGGCGAGGCCGGCTTTCGGCGGCGGGAAACCCAGGTGCTGGAAGAGGTCACGCTGCGCCGCGCCGTCGTGCTGGCTACCGGCGGCGGTGCCGTAGTGGCGCCCGAAAACCAGGCGCTGTTGCGCGCGCGCGGTATCGTGCTGTATTTGAAGGCAGGCAGCGACGAGCTCTTTCGGAGAGTCGCTAAGGACAAAAACCGCCCGATGCTGCTGACGGCCAACCCCAAAGCGCGTATCGTAGAACTGCTGCGACAGCGCGAGCCCATTTACGAGCAACTGGCCGATTACACAGTCGAAACCGGCCATGGCTCCATTCATACGGTGCTCGATGCCGTAGCCCGATTACTGAAAGAACACGCACAACGAGGTGAAAATATCTGATGGCTCCCGTCAACGTCGCTACATCAGCAGGTCAGTACCCCATTCATATCGAGCCGGGGCGTTTGCAGCGCATTGCCCAATCCGTTCCTGGCAACGCTACACGACTGGTCATCATCAGCAACCCGGTCGTTGACGGCCTGTACGGCGCGGTCCTGCGGCAGGCCCTGGCCCCGCTGGGCAAACCGGTCATGACCATTATCGTGCCCGATGGTGAATCCTTCAAATCGCTCGATACGCTCAACACAATTTACGATCGCATGCTGGCCGAAAAACTGGATCGCCGCGCCGTGATTCTTGCGCTGGGCGGTGGCGTGATCGGTGATATGGCCGGGTTTGCGGCCGCCACCTATATGCGCGGCATCCGCTATATGCAAATTCCAACCACGCTGCTGGCCCAGGTTGATTCTTCGGTCGGCGGCAAAACGGCGGTCAATCATCCGCTGGGCAAGAACATGATCGGCGCTTTCTACCAGCCGGTCAGCGTCGACATTGATATCGATGTCTTGCGCACCCTGCCTGCCCGGGAAGTATCTGCCGGTCTGGCCGAAGTCATCAAATACGGCCTGATCCTTGATGCGGCCTTTTTTGAATGGTGCGAGCGCAATGTTGCGCAACTGGTGGCGCTGGACGCCGACGCGCTGGCCTACGCCATCGGCCGGTGCTGCGAACTCAAAGCGCAAGTGGTGTCGGAAGATGAAAAAGAAACCGGTCTGCGCGCCATACTGAACCTGGGCCATACATTCGGTCACGCGATCGAAGCCGGGCTGGGGTTTGGCACGTGGTTACATGGCGAAGCCGTCGCCTGCGGACTGGTTCAGGCCGCCGTGCTTTCAGGCAAGGTACTGGACTTGCCTGCCGAGGATATCGAACGGGTTCGGCAACTGGTGCGTGCCATCGGCTGTCCCGATGTTGCGCCCGACCTGGGGCAGGACAGCTGGCTCGACCTGATGCAGGGCGATAAGAAAACGGAAGGGGGCGAAATACGCTATGTGCTCCTTCCCGGAATAGGCCAGGCAGTGGTGCAGGCCGCGCCCCTGGACAAGGTGCAGGAAACACTTGAGGAGACGGTGGGCAACGTGACAATTGAACGCGAATCTGCCCGCGCCCGGGAAACCATTGCAAGCGGGGGTTGAGCATGACTGCGACCACGCTCGCCTCTTATGCCACTCATCCCGCCAGCAGTCGTGGCCGGCAGCATGCCGAAGCAGCCGATCCGGCCAGGGATCCATTCCAGCGCGACCGTGACCGGATCATTCACAGCGCGGCGTTTCGCCGTCTGGAATACAAGACACAGGTTTTCGTTAATCACGAAGGTGATTTATTCCGCACGCGCCTGACCCACAGCCTTGAAGTGGCGCAAATCGCCCGTGCCGTCGCGCGCAATCTTGGTCTGCACGAAGATCTGACCGAAGCCATTTCGCTGGCGCACGATCTGGGGCACACCCCCTTCGGCCACGCCGGGCAGGACGCCTTGCATTCGTCCATGCAACAGTTGTGTCCAAACGCAGGCGGCTTTGAGCATAATCTGCAAAGCCTGCGGGTGGTCGATGAACTCGAAGAACGCTATGCCTTATTCAACGGGCTGAATCTGACCTTTGAAACGCGTGAAGGTATTTTGAAGCACTGTTCTCTTTCACATGCCCGCCAGCTGGGCGAGATCGGTCAGCGTTTCCTGGACAGAAAACGTCCGGGACTGGAGGCGCAACTGGCCAATCTGGCTGACGAAATCGCCTATAACAATCATGATATTGACGATGGTCTACGCTCGGGCCTGATCACCATCGAACAGATGCGGCAGGTGCGGTTGTTTGCAACGTATCACGACGAAGTCAGCCGCTTGTTTCCAGAGGTTCAGGGGCGTCGCCTGATCGCAGAAATCATTCGCCGCATGATCAATGCGCTGATCGTCGATCTGACTGAAACCACGCGCGGCCAGCTACAGGCGCACCGGATCCGGACGCGGGAAGATGTGATCGAGGCGCCGTCGCTCCTGCTCTTTTCGGCCCCCATGCGGGAACAGGCAGACGAGCTCAAGTCTTTTCTCATGCACAACCTGTACCGCCATTACAAAGTCATGCGCATGGCCAACAAGGCCAGCACGATTGTGCAGTCTTTGTTCAAAGCTTTTATCGATGATCCGCGATTATTGCCTGCCGGCTATCGGAGCAATGATGAACAACGGCAGGCGCGTGTCATTGCCGACTATATTGCCGGCATGACTGACCGGTACGCCATCAAGGAGTACAAGCGCCTGTTCGTCGTATAAGCCGGGAGATATTCCAAAAAAACATGGATTTGACTTAAAAATTTCAAGAAAAATACGTTTCAATCGTTCATCAAAAATGATCGGGAAATTTTTCAAAATAAGGACTCTGAATCTTGTTGGACAATGATTTCGCATTTTTAATTTCATAACCAAGCGAAATCTTATGGACAGTTCGGTCTCATCAGCGCACGTTGGTCACACCTTGTTTGTCGACGGCAATTCGCATAGTCTGCAAGGCGTCATTGCGGCGTTACGCAGTGCTTCATTCCGGATCACAGTTGCATTTGACGGCCTTCAGGGCTACGAAAAGGCGATTGCCATCAAGCCTGATGTCATCGTTTCTGACCTTCGTCTACCCCGGCTTGACGGTATTCCGCTATGCCGCAGACTCAAGGCCAATACACTCACTACCGATATTCCGCTGCTCTTCTACACCAATCACGACGATCCGCAATCACGTGTACTGGCGCTGGAACATGGTGCGTCCGATTTCATCTCGCGCTCGCGTCCTCATGACGAGGTGGTTGCGCGCATTCGTATTCATGCGGGCATCTCGCAACGACTGCATAGTGTGCGCAAACAGCAGGAAATGCTCGCGCAGCCCATTCAGCCGGGTCTTGTCGATAGCGATGATCAGGTGGCTGTGCGCATTATCATGAAGTTTGCGCAGGAGAACTTGGCTGATGATCTGAGCCTGGAAAAACTATGCACGCTGGTGTCCATGAACAAGAAGCGCCTGAACCGGGCGTTCCACAACGTATGCGGCTGTAGCGCTTTCGTCTATGTCCGTGACTTGCGCATGCGCACGGCGAAACATTTGCTGGCCACGACATCAATGCGTACCCTGACCATTGCCGAAGATGTCGGCTTTTCCAATTCGGCCAATTTCGCAACCGCATTTTTGAATGCAGAAGGCATGTCGCCCACTGCGTACCGGCATCAAATCAGGCGTAGTCAGTTGTCCGGGGGTCAGAAAGATATCAAAGGTCAATAGCGAAGACGGGGATCCGATATACAATAACAAAAACAAAAAGGAGACCTGTCTTGCTCAAACGCCATTCAACTTATGCCGAAACGGTGTCGGCTACACGGTGGGCTATCCCGCAGCACTACAACATCGGTGTCGATGTCTGCGATAAATGGGCCGACGGCTCCGGTCGTGTTGCGATCATCCAGGAAATTTCGCCTGATGACATTCGTCATTACACCTTTGACGATCTCAAAAAATACTCAAACCAGTTTGCTCAGGTGCTGAAAAAGGCCGGCGTTGCGCGTGGCGATCGGGTGGGTATTCTTCTGGCACAGGGGATTGAAACGGCTATTGCCCATATCGCCTGCTACAAACTGGGGGTCATTGCCATTCCCCTGTTTTCACTTTTTGGTTCCGATGCCCTGAGCTATCGCCTGTCCAATTCCGGGGCGCGTGCGCTGGTCACCAATACAGAAGGGGTGGCCAAACTCAGGACCTTATCCGATCCACTACCGGAACTCACAACGGTCATTGATATTGACGGCACTCAGCCCACAGGCAGAACGCTGCCATTCTGGTCGTCACTGCAGACGCAGTCGGCAGACTTTGAACCGGTCAATACGCTTGCCGACGATCCGGCGGTCATCATCTACACCTCAGGCACCACCGGCAAGCCCAAAGGGGCGCTGCATGCCCATCGGATCCTGCCGGGACATTTGCCCGGCGTTGAAATATCGCACAATTTTTTCCCGGAAAATGCCGGACTCATGTGGACGCCCGCCGACTGGGCGTGGATCGGTGGCCTGTTCGATGTGTTGATGCCATCACTGCATCATGGCATTCCCGTGCTGGCCTGCAGGTTTTCCAAATTTACTGCCGAGGCTGCGTTCGATCTGATGTCACGACATCAGGTCACTCACACGTTTTTGCCGCCCACCGCGCTCAAAATGTTGCGCCGCCTGGAAAATCCGCGAGATCGCTGGCCACTGTCGCTGCGTTCCATTGCCAGTGGCGGCGAAAGCCTGGGACTGGAATTGATCGACTGGGGGCGGCGCAATCTGGATCTGACCATTAATGAATTCTACGGGCAGACCGAATGTAATATGCTGGTGTCATCCTGCGCTGATCTGTTCGAACCCAGAATCGGCAGCATGGGCAAAGCAGTGCCGGGTCATGATGTCCGGATTGTCGATGAACAGGGATTGCCCGTCGCCAATGGCATCGAAGGCAATATCGGTGTCAGAAAACCCGATCCGGTCATGTTTCTGGGCTACTGGAATAATGCAGAGGCCACCCGGGAAAAATTTGCCGGCGACTTTCTGCTGACAGGCGATATGGGCGTTCGCGATGACGATGGGTTCTTTCGTTTTGTCGGCCGTAACGATGATGTCATTACCAGTGCAGGTTATCGCATCGGTCCCGGCCCGATTGAAGATTGCATCCTCGGACACCCGGACGTCAGCATGGTGGCCGTAGTCGGACTGCCCGACGAGGAACGTACAGAAGTCGTAACCGCATTTGTGATATTGAACGAAGGCGTGTTGCCCTCGGACGCCCTGAAGAAAGACATTCAGGAACACGTCAAAACACGCGTCGCTGCTCATGAATATCCGCGCCGCATTTATTTTGTGAACGAACTGCCCATGACCACCACGGGCAAAATCATACGCAAGCAATTGCGCGACTATACGGGCCAACGCGAATAAGTTCAGGCGGCCTTTTCTTTTGCCAGCAGGGGCTTAAGATACCGCCCCGTATGGCTGTTCGGATCCGCCGCAATGTCTGCCGGTGTGCCCGTGGCCACAATCTGGCCGCCGCCCTGGCCGCCTTCGGGACCCATATCAATAATCCAGTCGGCTGTCTTGATCACATCGAGGTTATGCTCGATCACCACAACGGTGTTGCCTGCATCGACCAGCTGGTTGATGACCTTTAGCAACAGGGCAATATCGGCAAAATGCAGGCCCGTGGTGGGTTCGTCCAGAATATACATGGTCTTGCCCGTGCTGCGCTTGGACAGTTCCAGGGAAAGCTTGATGCGTTGTGCTTCGCCGCCAGACAGCGTGGTAGCCGACTGGCCCAGCCGGATATAACTGAGACCGACGTCCATCAGAGTCTGTAACTTGCGGTTGATGACCGGCACGGCGCTGAAATATTCCAGTGCCTGTTCAACCGTCAGGTCCAGCACATCGCTAATGGTGCGTCCGCGATAGCGGATCTCCAGCGTTTCGCGGTTATAGCGTTTGCCATGACAGGTATCGCAAGGCACATACATATCGGGCAGAAAATGCATTTCAACCTTGATCACGCCATCGCCCTGGCAACTCTCGCAGCGCCCGCCTTTCACATTGAATGAAAACCGGCCGGGATCGTAACCTCGCGTGCGCGATTCGGGCGTACCCGCAAACAGTTCACGAATGGGGGTGAACAGCCCCGTATAGGTGGCAGGATTACTGCGTGGGGTACGTCCAATGGGACTTTGATCCACATTGATAATCTTGTCAAAGTGCTCCATGCCCGTTACCGACGTATACGGTGCCGGCTCGGTCTGGGCGCGGTGCAATTCGTGCGACATCAGCGTGGCCAGCGTATCGTTGATCAGCGTTGATTTGCCCGAGCCGGACACGCCGGTGACACACACAAGCTTGCCGGCCGGCACGCGCAGATCGACATTCTTCAGATTATTGCCCGAACAGCCGTTAATCTGCAGCCAGAGCTGGTCGTCGTCCAGCTTGCGGGGGCGGTGCGCTTCAATGCGGCGGCGTCCGCTCAGGTAAGCACCGGTCAGCGACGCTTCATCGCTGGCGATCTGCGCGGGCGTGCCCGATGCAATAATCTGCCCGCCGTGTTCGCCGGCACCCGGGCCCATGTCCACCACCCAATCTGCGGCGCGAATCATATCTTCATCATGCTCGACCACAATCACGCTATTGCCCAGATCTCGCAAATGCGCCAGCGTCTGGATCAGCCGGTCATTGTCGCGCTGATGCAGGCCGATGGACGGCTCATCCAGCACGTACATGACGCCGGTCAACCCTGAACCGATCTGGCTGGCCAGCCGGATACGCTGCGCCTCGCCACCGGAAATGGTGTCGGCGCTGCGATCCAGCGACAGATAATTGAGCCCCACATTATTCAGAAATTCAAGCCTGGCGCGGATTTCCCGCACAATGCGCTCGGCAATTTCCTGCTTGGCGCCGGTCAGCGTCAGCGCTTCAAACCAGTGCAGGCACTCGGACAGCGCCATGGCTTCGACTTCATAAATGGCCATGCCGACCCGCGAACCGCCACGCGGTTCATTGCCGATCAGCACATGCCGGGCATCTTCACGCAGGCGCGAGCCACCACAATCGGGACACACCTGCAGGCTGCGATACTTGCCCAGCTCTTCCCGTACCGTATTGGAATCGGTCTCCTTCCAGCGGCGCTCCAGATTGGGAATAATGCCTTCAAAGGCGTGTTTCTTGACCGAACTGCGCCCCTTGTCATTCAGGTACAGGAAAGAAATCTCTTCCTTGCCCGAGCCATACAGCACAGTCTGTTGAAGCGCCTTGGGCAGTTCCTCGAAAGGCGTATCAATATCAAATTCGTAATGCGCGGCCAGGCTGGTCAACAGCGAATGGGTAAAGGCATTGCGTTTATCCCACCCCTTGATGGCGCCGCTGGACAGGCTGAGTGTAGGAAAGGCCACCACCCGTTTCGGATCAAAAAACCAGGTATGCCCCAGGCCGTCACAGGTCGGGCAGGCACCCACCGGGTTGTTGAAGCTGAACAGGCGCGGCTCCAGTTCGGCCAGCGCATGATTGCATATCGGACAGGCATAGCGAATGGAAAAGGGCTGCTCCTGTTCCCGGTCCATATCCAGCACCAGTACGCGACCGTCGGCCAGTTTGAGGGCCGTTTCAATACTTTCAGCCAGGCGCTGCTTGCTTTCAGCGCGCACCCGCAAGCGGTCGATGACGACATCGATCGAATGCTTTTCGTTTCTGTTGAGCAGCGGCGGCGGTTCCAGTTCCGTCATCTGGCCATCGATGCGCACCCGCACGAAACCCTGCGCCTGCAACTGGGCGAAGTCATCTTCGTAACTGCCTTTGCGCTCCCGGGCGATGGGCGCCAGGATGGCAATGCGCGTATCGGCGGTCATCGCCAGGATATGATCCACCATATGGGCGACCGATTGGGCCTGCAACGGTTCGCCGTGTACCGGGCAATAGGGCGTGCCGACGCGGGCGAACAGCAGCCGCAGGTAGTCATGGATTTCGGTAATCGTGCCGACGGTCGAGCGGGGGTTATGGCCCGCGGCCTTCTGTTCAATGGAAATGGCCGGCGACAAGCCTTCGATCAGGTCGACATCGGGCTTGTCCATAAGTTGCAGAAACTGGCGGGCATAGGCCGACAGGCTTTCCACATAGCGCCGCTGTCCCTCCGCGTACAATGTGTCGAAGGCCAGCGACGATTTGCCTGAGCCGGACAGGCCGGTCAGCACGACCAGTTTATGCCGGGGAAGGTCAAGCGACACATTTTTTAAATTATGCGTTCGGGCACCGCGAATGCGGATGGCATCCATGAAATTATCTTTTCCTGTTGAACGAATCGGGTTTTTCTCGGACTAATCCATTACTATAACGCAGGTGTCAACACCAGTTATACCTTCCTCCCACTTTGTCTTTTTATTGTGCTGAATGAATTCCGCTGCGCCACGTCAACCCGCTGAAGCAGGTGCTGCCAAACCGGCAAAACTCAAACTTACGCCCACCGAACGTCGTGCCAGCACAACGCTGGCGCTGCTTTTTGCGGTTCGTATGCTGGGGCTGTTCCTGCTCACACCGGTTTTTGCAGATGCCGCCAAAACGCTCAGCGGCGGCTCCAATGCGGCTCTGGTGGGCGCGGCGATCGGCGCCTATGGGCTGACCCAGGCGGTGTTGCAGATCCCGCTGGGCATGGCGTCAGATCGTTTCGGTCGTCGGCCCGTCATTATCGCCGGCATGGTGCTGTTTATTATCGGCGGCATCGTTTGTGCGCTCAGCGATTCGGTCACCGGTGTGCTCATTGGTCGCTCCATCCAGGGGCTGGGCGCCATTTCCGCAGCCATTACGGCGTGGGTGGCCGACGCGACGCGCCCGGAAGTGCGTACGCGTGCCATGGCGATGGTCGGCGGCTCTATCGGTATTTCATTTGCACTTGCGCTGGTAATCTCGCCGCTGTTGGTTGAATATGGCGGTCTTTCGGGCCTGTTCTGGATCATCTCCCTGCTGGGTTTTGTCAGCCTGCTGCTGGCTACGTTCATTGTGCCGGTGGCGCCATTGCAAATCCCGGCCATTGCGTCCCGTCCGCGCGATGTACTCAGAAACGGCGATCTGCTGCGCCTGAATTTTGGCGTCTTTTGTTTGCACTGCATTCTCATGTCCATTTTCGTGGTGGCGCCGCCCTTGCTGATCGGACTGGGCGGCTTGTCCACCGGTACGCTGTGGAAAGTCTACCTGCCGGTGATCCTGGCTTCATTCGTTGCCATGGTGCCGGTCGTCTTCTATACGGAAACGCGGCACGTACACAAGCAAAGTCTGGAGTGGAGCGTTGCCGGCCTGGCCATCGTCATGGCCATTATGGCGTTTGCCACACAGTCATTTACCGCGATAGTTGTGCTGTTTGTAGGCTATTTTGTCGCATTCAATATTCTGGAAGCGCTGCAGCCATCGCTGGTGTCGCGTGTTGCGCCGGCCGAGCACAAAGGGCTTGCTCTGGGTTTTTACAATATGTCACAGGCGCTGGGCGTGGCGGCCGGCGGCGCCGTGGGCGGTCTGCTGGCCCGGTACACCGGAACGCCAGCCGTATTCCTCATGGGCGCAGCCCTGGCGGCGGTCTGGTTCTTTACCGCCAGAAGCTTCAAATCTCCTACGTAAAGCCCCCGATGGCTATAATGACCTAATTGTGCAAGCCGGTAAGGGCGGTTAAGATACCGCTGCAATTACCATCTACAGTCAGGATTTAACCATGGCATCAGTCAATAAAGTCATTATCGTGGGCAATCTGGGGCGCGACCCCGAAGTCCGCTACTCCCCGGATGGCGCCGCCATCTGTAACGTTTCCATTGCCACCACCTCCAACTGGAAAGACAAGAACACCGGCGAGCGTCGCGAAGACACAGAATGGCACCGTGTTGTGTTCTATAACCGTCTGGCTGAAATCGCCGGCGAATACCTTAAAAAAGGGCGCTCGGTGTATGTCGAGGGTCGTCTCAAAACCCGCAAGTGGCAAGACAAGGATACGGGCGCAGACCGTTACTCAACAGAAATCGTGGCTGATCAGATGCAAATGCTGGGTGGTCGCGAAAGCACCGGTGGTATGGATGATGGCGGGTTTGGTGGTGATGATTCTTACTCATCCTCACAGCGCCAGGCACCCCAGCAGCGCAGCCAGCCGCAGCAACAGCAGCGTCCTGCACAGAAACCTGCTGCCAATATCATGGATATGGATGACGATATCCCGTTCTAGGGACCACCTAATCTAACTATGTAAATAAACCCCGGTAAAGTATGCTTTTACTGGGGTTTTTTTCTGTTCCCGCCCCATCCCGGTTTTCCTTAAAATTCGCAATTGTTTGTTGTGGTCCTGGCCGAATCAATCACTTGGCGGTTCGTTGAACCAGAATAGGGCAACGATTGTGCCGACAGGCATGAACCACGAGACGAGCTGATACCAGCCGCTTCTGTTTGTGTCGTGCAGGCGACGTGCGGTGACGGAGAAAAACGGTATCATTGTCACGACCAGCAAGATTGAAACAATAATATCTGGAAGATTGAGCAAGCCGAGCACGAATAGCAGCAGCACGTAGAAAAGCATTGCATACCAGAATTCCGTGCGGCTCGCTCTGCCCGCAAAATCAAAGTATCCGGTAAAGAACCTCCGCACCGCAGTTGTAAAGCCGACAGGCGAAGCCGTCTTGCCAAAGCGATTAGGGCCTTGCGATGGTTTGTTTTTGTAGGAGATCACAAAAACAAAAAGCAGTGAAACAAATATGCCAAACGCGAAAATCCAATGCATTAATCCGAAATCTCCATTCTTATGATTGTGGGACGGGTCCAGGGGGCGGGCTAGAGGGGTGCCACCGTAGTGATACCATAAACAGCTCCGACGACAAACCCAATACTGACACTATAACGGCATGACTCCAGATCCTGGCCCGGCGTTCAGCATTTCGATAATTCCCATGACCACGCCCAGGGCCTGAATGTATCGACCCGGCAAAGATCGATACTGGCCGAGCAAAGATGCTATCAGGTTTGTGATAGGATTGACTCAATTCGATTGTCTGAGGGGACTTATAAATGAACAATAATCAGTTGCCACCCGAAGGTAGTCGTCCGGACGTTTCGGGTGAGTCGTCCGAAGGCGACCGCGCCAATACGGTTCAAACAGCCAACCAGGCGTCTGACTCTCAGGCAAGAGTATCCCCGCCCCTTGAACGCACACGCTTCGGCGGTACAAACCGCCGACATGACCGCGAGGACGACGACACTCCGGTCTCGCGCAACGATCTGAGCAAAGGGCCACAGGAAGTGGTTGATGCGCCCACGGCCCACATCAACCTGAGCGTGCTCGTGGTGTCTTCGATCATCATTCTTGCTTTCTCCATCTGGGCCATCCTGAACCCCGATCACGCGCGAATCACGATGAAGGGCGCTGTTCACTGGATTGCGTTGAACCTTGGCTGGTATTACGTTCTTACTATGACACTTGTCATCGGCTTCGTGCTGTGGGTCGCGTTCTCCAAGGAAGGCGACGTGCGTCTCGGCCCTGACCATTCCCGCCCACAATACAAGCTCGTGACCTGGGTTGCCATGCTGTTTGCTGCCGGTGTCGGTATTGATATGCTCTTTTACTCGGTCACCGGTCCGGTCGTCCAGTATCTGCACCCCCCTGCAGGCGTCGGCGGCACGCCCGAGGCTCTGCAGGATGCCGTCGTCTGGACGATGTTCCATTACGGCATTGCCGGCTGGTCAATGTACGCACTGCTTGGCATGGCAATGGGCTATTTCGCCTATCGCTGGAATATGCCCCTGTCCATTCGAGCCGCCCTGTATCCGTTGCTTGGCAAACGCGTGCGTGGCAAACTGGGCGATGGGATCAGCATTATTGCACTGGTTGGTACGGTATTTGGTGTTGCCACTTCGATGGGTATCGGTGTGGTGCTGCTCAATGTGGGCTTCTCGCTGATTTTCGGCCTGGAGCAGGGTCTTGCCCTGCAGATTGCACTTGTCATCGGCGCCGTGGTGCTGACCATCGCGGCCACCACATCGGGCGTTGACCGTGGCATTCGCTGGATCGCCGAACTCAATTTGTGGAGTGCGATCGCGATGATGGTCTACATTCTTGTGACCGGGCAGACGGCATTTCTGTTGAATGCACTGGTAGAAAATATCGGTCAGTTCATTGTGACCTTTCCTGCCCGTACACTGCAGACATTCGCCTACGAAACCGGCGGCGCCGACTGGATGGGCGGCTGGACCCTGTTTTTCTGGGCGTTCTGGCTCGCCTGGGGACCCTTTGTCGGCGTCTTTCTGGCCCGTATTTCGCGCGGACGCACCTTGCGCGAGTTCGTAATCGCGGCGATCACCGCGCCTGTGGTGTGCGACTTCATCATCGTCTCGTTATTTGGCAATTCGGCACTCTATGAGGTCCTGCAAGGCAACATGGCCTTTGCCGAGATCGCGATCAGAAGCCCGGAGCAGGGCTGGTATGCGCTTCTGGAAATGTTCCCCGGCGCCATGTTTTTGATCGGTCTGGCGACCCTTTCCGGCTTGCTATTTTATCTGACGAGCGCCAATTCGGGCGCAATGGTCATGTCAAACTTCTCGGCGTCCATCCCCGATCCCGCACAGGATGGTCCGAAATGGCTGCGCATCTTCTGGGCTGTGCTCACCGCCTTGCTTGCCGTGGCTATGCTGATCGCGGGCGGCGTCACAACGATGGAGTATGCGACGCTGATCTTTGCCCTGCCAGTAACGATCATCTCCTATCTGGTGATGGCGTCCTTTTACAAAGTACTGCGAATGGAGCGGGCGGCGCGCGAAGGCCAGGTCCTGCGCAAGCCATCCATGGCGCCAATCGGCGGTCACATGCCCGAGCGGTCCTGGAAACAGCGCCTTGAACAGATGCGCACTTTTCCATCACAGCGGCAGGCCACACAATTTCTTGATCGTACCGTAAGGCCTGCGCTTGACGATGTCGCAGCTGAATTCGGCAAGCAGGGTTACGAAGTTGAGCGCAGTGAAATCTCGAATGCCAAGGGCATCGTGGAGCCGTTGCTACGGGTGTCGATGAGTTCGTATCGTGCGTTCCACTACCATGTCGCCGTCGTCGAGGCGCCAGTACCCATGTTCAGCGGCCGCATGACGCGTGAGATCGATGTGTACTATCGACTGGAGGTATTCACGCAGACGGGTTCAGGCGGCTATGATCTGATGGGGCTGACCAAACAGCAGGTCATTGACGACGTGCTGGAACGATACGAGGCGCACCTGGCGTTCCTGACGTTTTCGTCGGAAACCAACACCGCTTCTGTTCTTACGCCCCCGACGTTGCCTACTGAGCCATCGCCTGAAGTGCCGCCGACGGGGGCCGATGACACAACGACTAAAGCGTGACCGTAGCGGATTTTGCGCCAGTCAAGTCTGAAAATGAAGAAAATCTTGGAAAATCAGCCGATAATGAAGAAAAAATTGTAACGGTTAATATTTTCTGCGAATATCATGGCTATCGTTAATCGCGAAATCGGCTACGGCTACCTGGTGGAAAAGCTCAAGCTTAGCGTGTCTGGGTACCGGCTTACCGCTAAGGTTGATAGTGCCGTACTCGCCGTCAGGGAGCACGGCACGACACTGCTTGTTCCAACGGCTGTGGAGCCCAGGGACGACGACTTGCTGACCCATCTGGAATTCGCCCTGAAATATCAGGGCGTCGAGCTGGAAGTGCTGCAAGCCGTCTGTTTGGTATTGGAGGCGGGTGTCATCCAGGCTCGACTCGATGCGACACCCAATGGCAAATATATACGCACCATTGCTGCGCTTTATGAGGCTTTTACGGGTAAAACATTACAAGCCAATTCCACCTCGGCGCCCTATGTGAACCTGTTTGATCCGAAAGCATATGTTTGCGGGGTTTCGCGTCGACAGCCCAAATTCCGCGTGAACCTCAACGGAATCGGAGACCTGAACTTCTGTCCCGTTATTCGCCGTACCAGTGCCCTTGGCGCTTTGCTGGCCCGCGATATATTTGCGGATCTGGATGCCTTTGTTGAATCCATTGGCGGTGAGCAACATTTGGAGCGTGCATTGGGCTGGGCCTATCTCGATGAGACACGCGGATCATTCGCCATTGAGCACGAGGCGCCTTCTGAAGACAAGGCTCGGCGTTTTGTGCAAGTACTGAAAGGTGCGCATGAAGGGCGGGCGTTATCGGAAGAATATCTGTGCGAATTGCAGCGGGACACGATTACCAACCCCTATCTGGCCGCCTTTTCGTTTCGACATGAGCAAAATTGGTTGCAGCAGGGTGGGCGCTTGCGAGCATCCAGTATTTCCTATTTGCCTCCTCCGGTGAGTGAAGTCGAACCGCTGATGAAGGCTTTGATGGATTTTGCCAATGGTGAACCATCGATTGACCCGTTGCTGAAGGCCTTTTTGGTTTCTTTTGCCTTTGTTTTCATTCATCCTTTCATGGACGGCAATGGCCGGCTATCCCGTTTCCTTGTGCATCACGCGTTATGCCGGTCAGGCAAACTGGATCAGGGACTCATCTTGCCAATCTCTGTAGCGATGTTACATGACGAATCGGGCTATTTGTCAGCATTGCAAAGCGTCTCCAAGCCCATAAGGGCACTTTGGGACGTCATGATTGTGGATCATGACCATATCGATGCGCGGTTCAAAGGCGACGGCGACCCATATCGCTACTGGGATGCGACTGCATGCATGGAATTTGGCATTCGAATGACGCATTACGCGCTCGATACATCACTCATCAAAGAGTCTGATTATTTGCGGGGTTTCGACACCGTCTTTGCTCGGATCAATACGCAGTACGACATTCAGGATAAAGATCTGCACGCTTTGATTCGTATGGCTCACAGCCATGGCGGGAAGATTTCACAGAACCGGCGCAAGCAATACAGAGACCGGGTTCAACCCGCTGTGCTGGATGCAATTGAGGCGCAAGTGCAAGCGATCTTTTTTGATCAAGGCTGAACTTTGGCCGGTCGAATATGCGGATGCCGCTGGAAAAATACCGCCACCGGCACCGCAATCACGATGACCAATGAGCAAAACGTGCGCACTGCTACGTCCAGTCCCCAATAATCGGCAATCCAGCCAATACCCATCATGGGTACAATACTGCCGAAGTAGCCGATGACCAGGTAGGTAGCCATCAGCCCCGAACGCGTTCCGGCCGTGGCCAGGCGGTTGATCATACTCATCCCGGCCAGCATGCACATCCCGTGTCCCATCGCGGTGAACATGACGCCCAGCGCGAACAAAATGGACGAACTCGCCAACAGATTGAGTATAAGCAACGCGTTACTGATCGCCAGACTCGCCAGTCCCGCCACCCCGCACCAATGCGTCGGCATGCGTCCCGAAATCACCTGGATGCCTGCAGACATGAACAAAATCAGGGCAATGGCCGTACCGCTCACCGCGGGACCATGCCATGGGACCAGTTGGTCCAGAAACAACGGTGCCATGGATGCATAAAGTCCAAACACGCCAAAGGCCAGGAAGGGCAGGCAGCAGGTCAGCACAAACGCGCGCGAGGTCTCGGGTTGCGACCAAGTGAGCTTGGGCAGCACGTCATGCACGGCAAGGCGCTTGCGAGACTTGGGCCGGGTCTCGTCCGGTAATTTCAAGCGTAATAATGCCACCAGACCCATCGTGCCCAGCAGCAGCGTCGGCACATAGGCGATCATCAGCGGATTGGAAGAAAACTGACCGACAAGACCGCCTACCAAAGGCCCCAGACCAAATCCGAACGCCATTAAAAAGCCGGTCATCGTGGCCACGCGCTGCATGTTGCCGGAGCGTGACAGTCGTGACAGTCCCACCGTCGAGCTGGTAGTGATCATGCTTGAGGCGACGCCCACGATAAAGCGCCCGATGTTCAGGCTGAGCATGTCCCAGGCGATCATACTGATAAACGTGCCGGTCAGCACGAGCGCCAGCCCCAGGCGCATCATGGGCAGAAAGCCGACTCGATCGGGCAGGCGTCCCAAAAATAACAGGCCGGACAGGGCGCCGGCCATATAAAGTACGTAAATGAGCGAGATATCGCTCGTCTGCAGCTGCCACGTCTCTTTGTACACAGCATACAGGGGGCTGATGAGCGCCGTGCCCATGACGCCGACGATCATGGCAAAACTCACCCAGGCATAGGGCGTGACCTTCAATTTCATTGTGCGACCATATTCAGTTTGCTTCGGGATGGGCGATGGCGCGTTACGCTTGAGTTTTTATTGAACGAATTTTGCAGGCAAACACGGCCATTTGTCTTTGCCTTATTTTTCTGGCGGAAGTTGGCGTGTGAACCCCAGCGTAGTATGACCAGCATGCCGGATATCCCTCGATGACGGGTATTTTAGCATGCTGCGGGTTTACCCGTATTTGTATCCTGAGAATGACGACGTGCCGAATCCCCAGGAGCGCGGCTCAGCGTGTGCTGCACTATATTTAGAACGAATGGTTGCTTTCGAAAATAATATCAATCGCAAGCGCACCTGCGCCTAGAATCTTAAATAGATCAAGCGGTAGGCGCGACATCGAAGAGTCTCCAGTTGCAAGAAGGATTTACTATGTTACAGCGGGTAGTAGTTGGTATCGTGGCTATTTTTTTGGGCAATATGGCTCAAGCTTTTCCTGATCGTCCAATCCAGATTATCGTTCCTTACAGCGCCGGCGGAATCGCCGACTTGATGGCGCGGACGATTGCTGATCGGCTTTCTCAGGAGCTGAAGACCGTTGTCACGGTGGTTAACAAAGGTGGGGCTAACGGGGTCGTCGGTGCACGCTCGGTCGCCAGAGCAAGGCCGGATGGCTATACAATTCTATTCACACCCAACACACCGCTTTCGATTAATCCACTAACGCAGAAAAATCTGCCTTATGATCCCGAAAACGATCTTGAAATTCTGTCGATCGTGGCCGACTCGCCCATTGTCATTGTCACGCGAAAGAATCTCGGTGTTAAAAACCTTAAGGAAATGGCGACACGTGCGGCGACAAACAACGGTGGGCTCAATTATTCTGCAGTATCAATCGCAGGCGTATTGACGCTGCCAATGTACAAAATTCAGAACGAACTGGGTTTCGACATGACGCCGATACCTTATCAAGGTGCTGCTGATGCGATGAATGCAGTTATTGCCGGGGACGTGGATGTGGGCATCAATGCGCTTGGATCCGCTTTGCCGTTCATTACCTCTGGCAAGGTCATTCCTATTGCTGTGGGTACTGAAGCACGAATCAAAGAAATTCCGGGAGTCGAAACTATTGAAGAAGCTGTGCCAGGATTCAAGTCGTCAATTTGGTATTCATTATCAGTGCCTTCCGGTATGGACAGTGACCGCAAGCAAATACTGGCTGACGCCTTTGACCGGGTTAAACTGAGCAAAGAGCTTCAGGCTATGTACGCTGCCAATTATCTTTTGGTGCCAGCCAAAAAAAGTCCAATGGAAATGCGTGACTTTCTGAAAAGGGATATAGAAAGATGGAAAAAAGTCATCGTCGATAACAATATCAATGTCCAGCAGCCATAGTTCGAGACAAAAGGGGAAAGCTATGCTTGCCGAGCAACACTCGTTGATTAAAGCCTTGACTGATGCCCGATCTGATAATCGGCAGATTATGGAGTATGACCCCGACTGGGTGCTTGAGACGGAAGATGATGGAATTAAAGTCATGTTTGCCGTAGCCGAAAACCTGAAATGGCCACAATTAGGGTGGAAAATAGCCGCGACAAATGTGCGCTTACAGCAAAAACTCCGAACCGAGGGGCCGGTATTTGGTGCGACCTTCGAGAGATACCTGCTGCATTCACCAGGGGACGTTGTCTACGAAAATCTGTTGGATCCGGTCATTGAATGTGAGTTTGCCATTCAAATGGGGGATGATCTTCCGGCAAAGAATGGCGAATATACCTTTGATGATGTGGCCCGTTGCGTTGAGTCAGTTCACATCTGCATGGAAATTGCTGAATGTCGATTTCCACGCAAGCGACTGCCGTCCGTGTATCACATTATGGCAGATGGGTTCGCCTCTGGGCGATATGTTCTGGGAAATGCGGTGCCAGACTGGCAGGCAGCATTACACAAAGGAATTAAGGTGAATCTCTATAAAAGCGGACAACTTCATTCCTCAGGGCAATCCTGCGATGTGATGGGCCATCCGTTGAATCCGGTTGTGTGGCTGGCAAACAAATTGAGAAAATATGGCAATTCGTTGAGGGCGGGTCATCTTGTCAGTTCGGGCTCGTGCAATATTCTTTGCAAGGCCTCACAAGGCGACGTATTTGAAGCGGTCTATGAAAATGTAGGGTCTGTTAGGTTGCACATTTGTTAATCGTCCGGCAATCTCGCGGAGCGAATATGTGATTTTGCGATATCAACCATGCTTCGAATCAGTGTTTGGTCCGCTGTTCTGGCATAAATACACTGCAAGTAAGCAACGATATCGGTATCAATGTGGCGAAATATTGCGCCGGCTATGCGTGTCTGCGCCAGGCACTCCGGAACAATAGCCACACCCATACCCTTGGACACCAGAGCGATTGTCGTCAGCCACTGTTTTGCATGATGTTCTATCTTTGGAGAAAAACCCGCTTGTAAACATATGGAGGTAATCGTATCAAAGTAGTAAGGAGATGCATCACGATCAAAAATAATGAAATTTTCTTCTTTAAATTTAGCTAAATCGACCGACGATGCGTTGATCCTGAAGCTGTCCGGCATACAAAGTACAAAACGTTCTGAAAACAGATTAATGCATCCGACATGGTGGCTCGAAATCGATGCCAGAGAATGTGTAAATCCCATATCCAGATCACCGGTCATTACCGCTTCCAGTTGGCTTTTGGAGGACATTTCGTGAAGGGAGACGCGCACATCTGCAAACTGTTGTTTGAATGTTTTGACCATCTCGGTCACGCCACGAAATATCATAGAGCCGTGAAATCCGATGTTCAGTCGGTGTGCCTGGCTCTGCGCATAGTTCTGTGTATCGATAAAGGCTTGATTTGCGCTACGGACAATCTGCGTGGCACGTCGGTAAAAATCCCGTCCTGCATCCGTCAGTTCTACAGTGCGGCTACTTCTGATGACAAGTTGTAGTCCAAGATAGGATTCCAGCTGTTGAATCGCAACACTGAATGGCGGCTGCGAAACATGGCAGAGCATCGCTGCACGACTGAAGTTCAGTTGTTCTGCCAGGGCAATGAAGTAGTGAAGGTGGCGTAGCTCTATTGCTTTCTCTCGCATTGTTCTGTCGCTATGAGCTTAAAAGTACCATTTGCAATTGCAATTTTTTCCCCTTTTTCGTCGTATACGACTCCGCGAGCAATGCAAATGCCATTTGTTCTGTGCTCACACGTGCATTCCGCGTAGACATCTGATTCGGCAGGTTTCAGAAACTTCAAAAACAGATCGATTGTTGCTACGGTGTGTGTGAGGGGAGAGTGTGCACGAACGGAGGCGGCCATGGAGAAGTCCAGTAGTGCAGTGAGCGCCGGGCCGCTGACCTGACCTCGTGCATTATTATTTGACTCGTCATACGGAAGAATAGCAGAAATGGTATTCGCATCATGGATGGCATCTTCAACTATTCTTATTTTATTCAACAGTGGAATCTGCACGCCGAAAAATGTGGGGTCTGTTGTCATCGCGGTTACTTATATCCGTAATAGGCCAGTACCTCTGCCGAACGCAGCGGACCAGGTTCAAATAATTCCAGCAAAACATGGTCTGGAGCTTCGAGCATAAAATACCCACCGCCATCAGATTGTCTGATAGGGTTTCTGATCAGAACACCAGCCGCTCGCATGCGTTGATAAAGATCTTCAAGTCCCGCAACCTGAATTCCAATATGATGAATGGCATTCCGAGGGGTGGCATCAATCTTTTTCTCATACAAATGCATGGCGCCAATGCCGATCTTCAGGAACACGTTCCGGGTACCTGCATAAAGACCGTCCCATTTTACTTCAGCGTCAAACCACCGTTGATAAAAATCGAGAGTGACATCGATATCCGAGCAAATGATATGGGGGTGATGCAGGTGATAGCGTTTATCGGAGCCGTACGGTAATCTGAATTCACCTGACATCATCGGGCTCTCCGGATTCTGAAGGTAAACGTGGTGGTGCGAGTCGATAGGAGGCGGGCGTTCTGCTCAGCGAGATTGGCGACGCGATACCCGTGTATCCTGGGTCCAGCTTGACGATCAGATTCTGATGCAGGGTATGGGGGTCTTCGAGCACTTCCTGAACGTTTTTGATAGGCGCGCATGGTACACCAAGACGAATCAATTCACTGGTCAGTTGGTTGCCATCAGTGTCTTGCAGTGCGGTTTGAAGAATCGTTCTGAGCTGCTCCCGGTTAGTTGAACGGGCAGGGTTTGTCGCATATAGAGGATCAGCAGACAGAGAGTCCAGTTCCAAATGACGACAAAACTGTACGAATTGTGTGTCGTTTCCGATGGCCAGGTAAATCATTCCCGTCGCAGTTCGAAAGCTGTCGTACGGATAAATGTTCGGATGAGCATTACCGGTGGGGATCGGGCTTTTTCCAGTGGAAAAATAGTTACTGGAATGAGGATGCAATAACGAAATGGCACTTGCAAATAACGTGGTCTCCACAATCTGCCCTTTACCGGTCAGTTCGCGATCATGCAGCGCCAGCAGGATACCGATTGTCGCGTTCAAACCAGTCGTCATATCTACAATAGGTAAGCCAACCCTCATCGGACCACTGGCATTATCTCCATTGACGCTCATCAATCCGCATTGCGCCTGTATGGCTGTATCGTAGGCGGGCAAACCGCCATAAGGGCCATCTGATCCAAAGCCTGACACACGGCAATGAATTAATTTCGGGTTGGATTGCGTGAAGCTTCCGGTATGCAGACCCCACTTTTTCAGCGTCGACTCTTTGAAATTTTCGACCAGGATGTCGGTGTCGCTCAAAAGTTCGAAAAACGCTTGTCTCCCGTCTGAGCTCGACAGATCAAGAACCCGACTACGCTTGTTTCTATTTGCTCCCGAAAAGTAAGCGGAATTGTGTCCCATATAGGGTGGACCCCATTGACGGGTATCGTCTCCAGTTTCGATTTCGATTTTCAGGACTTCTGCACCGTGGTCTCCGAGTATCTGGCCACAAAAGGGGCCGCCCAACACTCTGGATGCATCTATCACTCGTAAGCCCTTCAGGGCGCCTGTATTTGCGTTCATATAACCGTCTTTGCTGTAAACATGCACACGAGGCGTGCTATTTTTAATCGATCAATAACGATTTTATACAGCCATGCAGAACTCAAAATACGATTTAAGTATAGCGCTATACGTTGATAGAATGGTTCCGCAGGAACAGCCTTATATGATACGCATGTGCATAATGAAAACCAGGAGATGACACATGAAAATTGGATCAATAATAAGTGCTATGGCTGCGATTGCCGGCCTGCACACAGGCACAATTGCGTTTGCCGACGAAACTTTCCCTGCGCGACCGATCACGTTTGTGGTTCCATATGCGCCGGGGGGGCCAGCCGATTTAATTGCCCGAATTGTGGCAGATAAAATGTCGAACGTGGCCGGACAGACGATTGTTGTGGAGAACCGCGCTGGTGCCGGAGGCAATATTGCAGGAGATCATGTTGCTAGGTCGCGCAAAGACGGGTACACCCTGCTTTTCGGATCTTCGCCGGTGCTGGTTATCAATCCAGGGCTTTATCAGAACATGAAGTTTGATCCTCTGAAAGACTTCACGCCCATCGCTGAGTTTGGCAGTTTGCCAAACGCCGTTCTAATTAACAAGAACCTTCCCGTTGATAAAGTAGCCGATCTAGTCACCTATAGCCGTAACAACAATGCGACATACGCGAGCGCGGGTAGCGGCGGCACCACTCATTTGTCGGCTTTACTGTTCGCCAGAGCTAACAATATCAGTTTGACGCATATCCCTTACAAAGGCTCAGGCCCGGCACTACAGGCTTTGCTTGCAGACCAGGTCACAATGACATTCACAGACGTGTTCACAGCCAGGCCTTTTATAGAATCAGGAAAACTTAAAATCCTGGGGGTCACATCGACGACCAGATCGGAGATGTTTCCTGAAGTGAAAACATTGCAGGAGCAGGGAATGCAGGGAATCGATGTAAACGTGTTTTTCGCATTATTGGCCCCCGCAGGTATTTCTGAATTTGTAAAAAATAAATTGTCTTCCATAGCCCAGGAAGTTTTGGCTGATAAAGACATTCAAAACAAATTGAAAGCGCGAGGACTTATCTTGCCTATTGACAATACTCCAGACAATTTGGCTAACAGGATGGCAAGTGAAACGCCAATGTGGAAGCGTATTATCCAAGAGACGAATGCAAAGATAGATTGATCGTACACGCTCCGGAGAAGCTCCGCCATTTTCCGGACTCTTTAGATACATCTCGTGAACAAGTTTTAGCAGGGCTGCTGCCAATAAACTGGGGCAATACCGTCACGCATCATCAACGGTCATTCTCTGCAGTACGGCTTTTTGCAGATCAGCCAGCGCGGGAACGAGCTCCAGGGTAATTTTTCTGCGTGAAAACTCTTTAACGCTATAGCTCAGGTTAAACACAAATGTTTCATCGCCGAATGTAATTGGTGCCGCCATTGATTCGGTATCCTCATGCCAAATTCGTGTGCAATATCCCTTTTTATCGAATTGTTCAAGTGCTGCATCAATGTCCGTACTGACGGCCCGCCAATTCCGGGAGTTTCGGCTATGTAGTTGCTCTACATACGCTGCCCGTTCGGCGTGGTTGAGACTGGCCAGGTATGCGTGACCGATCGCTGTGGTTTCCACGACCCGGCGATGGCCAGGCTCCATGCGGCGTCCCAGACGTGAGCGATCTCCATGAACAACATGCAAATAAACCATATCCAGATGGTCTACGGTCGATAATCCGACATTGATATGATGTTTCATGCCGACGTCATGCATCAGCGGAATGGCTTCGTGGGCGATCTGGCAGTCAAGCAAAACGGCGTGCGCCAAGCTCAGCATTGAAAATGACAAGCGATATGCCTGAGATACCCGGTCTCGTCGCAGAAAACCCATCTCCACTAACGTTCTAGCAAGTCGGCTGACGGTGGCTTTAGGCAGGTTTGTCCGTTCGACGATATCTGCATTTGTGAGCGATCCGACGCCTGGTCGAAAGCACCGCACGATGGCCAGGCCTCGCTCCAGCGAACGATTAACGGAGCGGTGCTCTTGGCCGGTCGTTGCACCCTGCCTCGCATCTGCGTCCGTATTCTTGTATTGATCACTCATTGCCGCAATCTTCCGAAAATCTCCCCTATATCACCCGAAAACGGTGCCGGTTAGCATGACAGCATATTCGATGGTGATCCACACAATGAAACACATGGATTGTAAGCGATTCGGCGACACTTTTATACTGGACACCAATAACCAACAACAAAGGCTAGATGTAAATGACAAATGGAATGAGACAATTTTACTGTGCAGCATTACTCCTGTTCACGGCTGGCGCTTTCGGCTCAAGTCCGGCCAGTCAGACCGATTTTCCGGCACGATCTGTCAGGGTCATCGTTGGGTACCCCCCGGGAGGAACCCTGGATGGACCTGCGCGAATTGTGGCCAATGCGTTGTCCCAAAAATCCGGACAGCAGTTCGTTATTGAAAATCGACCCGGTGCTAGCGCAAATATTTCAGCTGACATGGTTGCCAAGGCTAAACCAGATGGCTATACCTTGCTGTTGAGCTCTTCATCGCTGTCTTCCTCAGGAGCGCTATTCAAAAACCTGTCCTTTGATCCGATAAAGGATTTTCATCACATCGGTCGATTTGGATCGTTGCCGACTGTGATTGTCGCCAGAAAAGACTTGCCTCAGAAAACACTGCAGGAAGTGATCGATTATTCGAATAAAAATCCAGGAAAGCTGACGTTTGGCTCCCCGGGAAGCGGCACCGGCGCACATATTGCCGGTGAGGTCCTGAATCGGTATGCACACGCCCAAATCACACATATTCCCTTCAAAGGTTCGGCCCAGACATTGACAAATCTTCTGGGTGGTCACATTGATCTTATGATTGGCGGGTTGTCGACTATCGACTCGGCAGTCAAAGGCGGGCAGGTTACGGTCCTGGCATTGACCAATGCTGACTCTTACTCTGATCTGATCGACGCGCAACCAGTGCAGAAAGTGCTTAATGGGACAAACATTCCTCGGGAATATCAATTTGAAACCTGGCTGGGTTTGTCAGCGCCTGCCAAAACGCCAGATGATGTCGTAGCCAAATTACAAACGTTGCTGCAGTCGGTTCTGCAAGATCCGAAAGTGCAAAAGGAGCTGCTGTCTATTGGTGTGAAGCCAGGCTTCTTGTCAGGAGACGATTTGCGAAAACAAATAGAAAAAGAGATGCCTGCATACGCAAAAATCATAAAACAGGTCGGAGTCAAACTTGACTGATAAAAATACGCAGCCACTGGCAACAGCCTGTCCGGAACAGTCTGAACTTGTGAAATCGGATCTCTCCGGTGCGGTGGCCAAATTGATTCTGAACCGGGCAGATCGTCTGAACGCAATGACACCCGCAATGGACTCGCAATTGCGTTCGGCCTTTCTTGCCGCACAGGCGGCAAAACATTGTAAGGTCATCCTGATAACCGGCGCGGGCAAAGGGTTTTGTTCCGGAGCCGACCAGACGGCGACCCAACCTGCAGAAGCCGCAGACACTGGATGGCAACAGGTACCCAGACACATTGACGAGTTTCGTTTCGGATATCTGATGACTGCGACCAAGCCGACTATCGCCGCTGTGAATGGAGCCGCGATTGGCGTCGGTCTGGTTCTGGCATCACTTTGTGACATACGGCTGGCGGTCAGCGATGCGAAACTGGGCTTTCCCTACGCCCGGCTGGGGCTGATTGCCGAATATGGAATTGCACATCGATTGACAAACCTTGTAGGCCATGGGGTCGCCACTGAGCTTTTGCTCTCGGGAAGATTGTTCGACGCGATTGAGGCGTTTGGGTTTGGACTCATCAATCATGTTGCGGAGAGGGACCGTTTCGAGAAATTTGTGAACGCGTATACGCAAGAGCTGTCAACGCGCTGCTCGCCACGCTCGATGAGAGTGATTAAACAACAGCTTTTGGGCAGTCAGACACAGTCTTTCATGGATGCGGCCCGGCAGTCCGGCAGAGAACTCACCCAGGCCAGGCAGTCCGCAGACTACGCCGCAGCCAAAAACGCCAGGCGGGAAAAACGCTTACCATCATTTACCGAGGAGTAAATCCCAATGAGTTTTGTAGAAATCTCGATCGACGAGAGGGTAGCCCTATTGACGCTTAACGACCCTGATCAGCGTAATGCGCTTAGTGGTCCGGAACAGTTCGAAGCACTTGTGGCCAGCTGTGAACGTATTTCAAACGACAAAAATATTCACTGCGTGGTGCTGACGGGAGCGGGCAGCGCTTTTTGCGCGGGCGGCAATGTCAAGAATATGTGGCAGCGGATTTGTGATCCCAACGCCGTTGCTGCTGACCAGCGATACCGCTACAAGGAAGGCATTCACCGTGTGGTTCATGCCTTGCATGGCCTGGAGGTTCCCACCATTGCGGCGATCAACGGGCCAGCCGTTGGTGCGGGTCTTGATCTGGCGTGCATGTGCGATATTCGTATTGCCAGTACAAAAGCCTCGTTTGCGGAAAGTTTCGTGAAGCTGGGTATCATACCAGGCGATGGCGGGGCCTGGTTATTGCAAAAGATTGTCGGGCCGTCCCGTGCGGCGGAACTGATTTTCACTGGCGACAAAATTGGCCCCGAACAAGCCCTTTCCTATGGGCTGATCTCCAGGATCGTGGAGCACGATGATTTATTGAAGGAGGCTACTGCACTCGCTCGCCGCATCGCTGCAAATCCACCTTATGCAGTCCGCATGGCAAAACGCCTGCTGCGTGAATCCCAGCACTCGCGGCTGGAGTCCGTGCTGGAAATGTCGGCCGCGTTTCAGGCGCTCGCCCATTTCACGCCGGATCATCGTGAACTCGTCGAGACGGCTGCCAACAGGAGCGCGCGATGAATACAACACAATATCCACTGGAGGGGCTCACGGTACTGGACCTCGGCCAGGTCTATCAGGGACCTTATTGTGGATTTCTCCTGGCACTGGCGGGTGCGAGGGTGATTAAAATTGAACCCCCCACAGGCGACTCGGTCAGAAACAGGTCCGATGCCCCAGGTGGTGTCTCGCTTTCATTTGCCATGCTCAACTCGAATAAAGAGGGCATGACACTTGATCTGAAAACAGAAGCGGGTCGGGAAGTATTGCTGGAACTGGTTGAGCATGCCGACATCTTGCTCGAAAATTTTGCGCCCGGCGTCATGGAAAAACTCGGACTTGGCCCCGACCAGCTTCATCAGCGCAATCCGCGTCTCATCTACGCGTCAGGGAGCGGTTATGGATCGACCGGTCCGTATCGAGATGTACTGGCGATGGATTTAACCATACAGGCGATCGGGGGCATCATGTCGGTGACCGGCTTCCCTGATGGCCCCCCCGTCAAGGCCGGTGCGGCAGTCAGCGATTTTTTGGGAGGATCGCATTTGTACGGCGCCGTTCTGACTGCGCTGATGAGTCGTGAACGGACCGGGCAGGGCTGCGTTGTTGAGACGGCCATGTTTGATATGTGCTATCACCCGCTTGCATCCAATCTGAGTATGTTTCACAAGCAGAAACAGCAGATCCCCCGCACGGGTAATCGTCACGGCGGATTGTCGGTCGTGCCTTATAACGTGTATCCCGCCAGTGACGGCTATGTTGCGATCATCTGTGTCAAAGACAATCACTGGCGTACCCTGACGCGTGCCATGGGAAGGCCTGAACTTGGTATGGACCCGCGTTATGCGACGAATCAGGCTCGAGCCGATGCTATTGACGAAGTCGACGAACTGGTCTCTGCGTGGACGCAATTGCACGCCAAGGAAGATATTTTTCAAATATCGCAACGTGAACGGTTTCCTGCCGCCCCGGTCAGGGATTTGCTGGAGCTGAGCAGGGACCCCCATCTGCACCAGCGTGGTTCGCTGCAGGACATGGATCATCCTGTGCTTGGATCCGTCGCTTTGCCGCATTCACCGATACGGTTCCGGGACGTGCCGCGTATGCCGCTCAGGCCAAGCCCAGGTCTGGGTCAGGATAATGTTGCCGTGCTGGCTGATGTGCTTAAGTTGAGCGAGGATCAAATTGAGCGCTTTTCTGAGCAAGGCGCATTTGGATGCCGAAAAACACGATTATAGGATTTACCACTGGATAGGGGTATTAAACAACCCTTGATAAATGTAACATCAGTCCGCTTCTGTACAACACACAGCAAACTCCCTGCGTAATGCCGACGTATGTTCCCCCAGCCCAGGCACCGCGCCCATCGCCGGCTCCACCCCCGTCAGGGTCGCGGATGGAATAAGCGCCCGCATAGGGCCAGCCGGCGTTTTAACCTCGCGCCAGCGATTTCTCGCTTCCAGCTGGGCGTGATTCCACAAATCATGCATATCGTTAAGCGGCGAATTGGCAATGGCTGCCAGATCCAGTTTTTCAGTTACCTGTTGCCGCGTCATCGTTGAAAACTTCGGCGTAATCAACGCCTCCAGTGATTCGCGATTGCGAGCCCGCAAGACATTGGTGCAGAATCTCGAGTCCTGGTGTAACGCCTCATCTTCCATCACCACAGCGCAAAAACGTTGCCACTCCCGATCATTTTGCAGCCCGAACACCACGTGTCCGCCATCGCCCGCAAGGAACTGTCCGTAGGGAGCGATCGCAGAATGGGATATGCCTGATCGTTCAGGAAGCGTGCCGCTGTAGTGGGCAGAATAAAGGGGAAAAGACATCCATTCGGCCAGGGATTCCAGCATGGAGACTTCAACACGGCTCCCCTTGCCGGTACGCTGCCGCAGAAGAATGGCTTGCAGAATCCCGGAATATGCGTACATGCCTGCTGAAATGTCAGCAATGGAGATGCCTGCACGCGCCGGGTGTTCGGGGGTACCCGTGACGGATGTCAGCCCGGAGGCCGCCTGAATCAACAGGTCGTAGGCTTTGCGTTCGGAGAAAGGCCCGCCCTCGCCATAACCGGAAATATCGCAACAAATAAGAGCGGGGCAGTGTGCGTGTAAAGTCGTAAAGTCCAGTCCGGCACGTGCGGCCGCGCCGGGCGCCAGGTTCTGCAGAAAGACATCGGCCTGAGATAGCATGGCCGTCAGAAAACGACGATCATCCTCATCCTTTATATCCAGGACGATGCTTTCCTTGCCCCGATTAACCCAGGCAAAAAACGCAGACATGCCGTTCAGGGAGGTGTCGTATTCACGGGCGAAATCTCCTGCGGGCGGTCGTTCAATTTTGATGACACGGGCGCCCATATCGGCCAGTTGTCTGCTGGCAAACGGCGCAGCAATGGCATGTTCCATGGCAACGACGGTGATGCCATCCAGGGGTCTGAGCGTAGTATCCAAGAGAGTCTCCTTCATTTGTCGTCCAGATATGGACAAATATGGGCGGTGTTCGAGTCAGAACTATTGCAAATGAATATTTGCCTTATGGATCACCTCTGACCATAATTTGCCTTCACCGGCTATTGTCTGCGCCAGGTCATTCGGTGTGCCCGGCGTCACTTCGTACCCAAGTGACGTCAACTTGGCTTTGAATGCCTGCTCGTTCAGGACCTGATCTACCGCGTGATTAAGCCGGGTAACAATATCCTGGCCTGTCGCGGCAGGCACCAGGACGCCGAACCAGGAGCTAACGTCGAATCCGCTGACGCCCTGTTCAGCGATGGTGGGTGTGCTTGGAGCCAGACTATTACGTGTCGTGCCGGTTGCTCCCATCAAGATCACGCGTTTGCTCTGTACATAAGGCTGGGTGGTCGCTGGCATGTCAAACATCATGGAGATATTGCCGGCAACCACATCTGTCATCGCGGGCGAATTGCCCCGATAGGGTACATGCGTCATTTTGATACCGGTCATCGTTTGCAGCAATTCTCCTGCCAGATGGTTGGATGTGCCATTGCCCGCAGAGCCATAGGTCAGCGTGCCTGGATGTGCTTTGCCGTAAGCGATCAGCTCCGGCACTGTTTTGAAAGGCTGTTTGGGGCTGGTCGACAATACCATCGAATAGGACGCGACTTTGGCAACGGGTGCGAATTCGTCCACGCGATAGGGCAGTTTCGAGTTCAGGTAGGGGTTGATGATAAATGGCGCCCCTGTGGCAAAGAGCATGGTATAGCCATCAGCCGAAGACTTGGCGACATGATCAACACCGATGATACTGCCGCCGCCAGGCTTATTCTCGACCACAACGGGCTGGCCCAGGTTCTTTTGCAAACCGCTGGCCAGTTCACGGGCAACCATGTCCGTGGGTCCACCTGCTCCGTAGGGTACGATCAGGCGAATCGGACGGTTAGGGTAGTCCGTTGCGGGGGCTGCTTGCGCAGCGGACAGCAGGCACGAAAATGCAATAAACATGGCACCGGCCTTGATCATTTGCGCGCGTATGGTTGATTGGGTAATTGATTTCATCTTGTCTCCTCCGTGTGACGGTTGTGTTCTGGTTTGCGGATGTCAGCTCAGCAGCGCGATTGCCGTCTCGAGTGCAACCGGCGCAGGGTCGAGCAGTAACGCCTCTACCTGCACTTCGTTCTGTCGCTTCAGCTGCTTTTCTCCAAGGCGATGGCGCAGTACCTGGCGGCTCAACAGCAGACGGCGGGCATCTCCGTTGTCTGCACCTGTTCTTGCGCCTTCGCCGGCCATCAGAATGGCAGCGGCGCAATGATAAAGCTGGGAAGACAGCGTTCTGCATTCCGTTACCAGATCAGGATCGCTGGCACATGCTTCGATTTCAGTTGAAATCTGCTCAAGCTGCGTCAGCAACAACTGACGGAAGGCTGCCGGAATGCCCGGCGAATCGTCCAGCCAGGTGACCAGGGATGCTGCCAGGGCCCGATGAGCCTGTTGTTTGGCCACCGCGCGCTGAACCACATCAATTGCATTGATGTTGCTGGTGCCTTCCCACAGAACGCCGATATGGGCGTCGCGTACCAGTCTTTCGTTGACGAAATCTTCGATATAACCATTGCCGCCGCGTACCTCCATGGCACCGGTGGCGACCTGGATATTGTCCCGGCACGCTCTGAATTTGAGCAACGGCGTCAGGATGCGCTGCACCAGGGCCGCCTGCCTGTCACCGCTATCGGCCTTCTGCATGGCTTCGGCCGCATGCATGAAAACAGACAGCGCCTGCTCGGTCGGCAACATCAGTTTCATCAACTGACGGCGCTGCAAGGGCATATCGATCAATCGTTTGCGAAACGCCACCCGGTGGTTTGCAACCACCATTGATTCATTCAGGCAACGCCGCATCATGGCTGCGGCACGTACGCCATGCGATAAACGTGACAGGTTCACCTGATCCAGCATTTGCTTCAAGCCCCGATCGGCGCGGCCGACAAGATAGGCAATGGCCCCCTCGAAAATGATTTCACCGCTGGGCATGGATCGAGTCCCCAGCTTGTCTTTCAGACGCGCAATCCGGTACTTGTTACGGCTGCCATCGTCCAGTCGACGGGGCATGGCAAACAAGGCCAATCCTTCATTGCCATCCGATGCGCCCTCGGGGCGGGCGATCAACAGGGCGACGTCGGCGTCCACGGCAGAGCAGAACCATTTGTCACCATACAGCTCCCAGGCGTCGCCTTTTTTGACCGCCTTTAGGCGGCTGGCGCTGACATCTGATCCGCCGGTGCGTTCCGTCATAAACTGCGAACCCTTGAGCAGGGTAGCGGGATCGGTGCTGGTCATGCCTGGCAGGAAACGCTGCTTTACATCTTCGTTGCCGTAGCGCTCCACCAGATAGGTAGAGCTGTCCGTCACACTGATCGGGCACATCAAACCGAACTCGGACTGCACAAACAGGTATTGAAACGCATATTTAGCCAGGGGCGCATACCGTTGTGGCCAGCCCAGGACGCCTTCGGTTCGCGACATGGCATGAATGCCAAAATCAATATAGGCAATGCGTTCCATTGAGCGGTACGCCGGATGATATTCAACCCAGTCTTCATTCACGCCGAACCGGTTGCGCGTGCGCAGGTACGGCTTGTTTCGTTCTTTATCCGCAATGGACGCATAGGTATCGAGTTCATTGCCGGCGATTTCGCCCAGTCTGGACAGGTGGGGGTCAAGGAACGTAAGCGTATCAGCCGGCAAGCGTAACTTGAGTAGCGCCTTGAAGGCAGGATCGGCATCGTAAAAGTTCATGCCGTGACAATCAGGCGCGACCAACTGCGCGGGGTCTGGCAGGGAATGGGTATCTGGTTGATTTTGCAGGCTTTCAGCCGCATTGAGCGTGGCAAGCATCAGTCTCTCCTTGTGTGTATGGTGCATGGAAATGACTCTACTGCCTGCACCGGATAAACGACAAGATTCATTCCGCATTGCGGGAGGGTGCTTGACGCAGGGCTTTGAAAATGTGTTTCGGTTGCCAAATGAAATATCGATATAATGCAAGAGCAAACCCATCCGTTCAGACAGTCAAGGCTCAGGAATCCAGCAACATGTCCGCAACATCAGAATCCGGTCGGCCTCCTGGCCCACCCGCAGATCGCCAGATCGTCAATGCACTGGTTCGTGGACTGGCGCTGCTGGCCTGCTTTCGGGTCGAGCGCCCCTTGCTGACCAATGCGGACCTTTCACGACTGGCAGAGATGCCGCGTTCTTCGGTTTCACGCCTGACCCATACGCTGGTAAAAGAAGGCTATCTGGAGTATGACAGCCGTCATCGCGCCTACCGGCTTGCCGTCAAAGTGCTGTCGCTGGGGCGGGCCATGCTGGGGGGAATGCTTCTTCGCAATATCGCCATGCCTGCCATGCAGGAACTGGCGAATGATTCGGACAGTCAGGTTGCCATTGTGACCTGCGAAGATACCAGCATGCTGATCATAGAAGTGGCAACCTCTGCGGCCATGCAGGCGTATCCCATGGAAGTGGGGGCGCGGATGGCGGTGGATATGACGGCAATGGGACGGGTGTATCTGGCTTCCTGCAGTTCTTCGGAGCGCGCCCGGATCGTAGGCCATTTGCTTGACGATGGCAGACGCGATGCCCGGCAATTGCAGGCCATTGTGGACGCTTCGATTGCCGAGTTTCATCAGCAGGGGTTTTGTACGTCGATCCATTCGTGGCGATCCGGCGTCAATGGTGTAGCGGTTCCCCTGTATGTAAAAGACCTCGGTCGGCGGTTGATTCTGACTTGCGGGGGGGACGCCACGCAACTGACCGAGAAACTGATTTACAGCACGGTGGCGCCACGACTGAAAACAATGGCACAGGACATCGAAAGCGTCAGCGAACGACTGAGCTGACGAGCTTGTTTGATCCATTCGTCCTGCGAATAGATTAGTATCCATTCAGTATTGGACGTTGCGCGCGCGGCCTTCCTATAATCAGGAACAATCATAGGAGACCCATCACATGCTGAAACGTTTGCTGGCCGTCATTCTGACGACCGTTTCCGTCGGAGCGCAGGCTGCGTACCCCGAACAACCGATACAACTGGTTGTTCCCTATAGCCCGGGCGGCATCGCCGACATCATGGCGCGCAAAGTGGCCGAAGACTTGTCAAAGAGTCTTAAAACGTCTGTCGTGGTGATGAACAAAGGTGGCGCAAACGCGATCATCGGTACCCAATACGTGGCAAGGGCCAGGCCGGACGGCTATACCATCCTGTTTACACCCAATACCCCTTTGACCATCAACCCACTGATACGCAAGAACATGCCTTACGATGCAGCACGTGATCTGGATGTTCTGTCAGTTCTGGTGGAAACGCCCATCGTGGTGCTCGCCCGGCCGGAATTAAAGCTCAAATCTCTGAATGATCTTGCGGCCCTGGCGCGCACGAAAAAGGGCGGACTCAATTACTCCGCAGTGTCGGCGCCGGGTCCGCTGACGTTGCCGATGAACAAGATGCAGACAGCATTGAAATTCGATATGACAGCGGTACCGTATCCGGGAGCTGGGCAGGCCATGAACGCATTGCTGGCGGGTGACGTAGACGTTGGCCTGAACGCGCTGGGCCCCGCCGTACCGTTGATCCAGGCCGGTAAACTGACACCGGTCGCTGTTGGTACAGCGACACGGATGAAAGAACTGCCTGATGTTCAGACGATTGAAGAATCGCTGCCCGATTTCAAAACATCCATGTGGTACTCGTTTTCTGTACCCACGGGTGTGCCCGAAAACGCGCGCACAACGCTACTTGAGGCACTCAAAGGCTTGCGCGACAGCGCGTCGCTTCTGGAACTGTTCGAACGCAATTATCTGACTGTCCCGGCCTGGCGTTCACCACAAGAGCTGAAAACCTTCGTGGCAGACGACATGCAGCGCTGGGAAAAAATTATCAAGGACAGTGGCATCGAGCCGAACTGACGCATATCAGGACCGACTTCACCGTTTGTCCGATCATGCGGCGAATGAAACATGGACGAATGACATATGTCATTGTCGAAACACCCCGGCTCCCCTTTTTCGGGAGCCGTTTTTTTGGATCAGGTATGACCATTATCGTATCAGTCAAATACACACTCAAACCGGGCAAAAGAGAAGAGCTGTTATCTTTTGTCATGGATAATGTACAGAACACACGTAAGGAACAGGGCAATCTGGCCTATTCACATTATCCGTCCCTGGAAAACGACCAGGATATGTTCGTTTTCGAAATGTGGGAAAGCATCGAATATCTGAACGATCATATCAATATGCCGCATTACATCGAATTTTCAGAGCGGCGCAAGCCGTTGCTGCAATCGTATGAATCACAGACGTATGCGGCCACCCTGTACCGTACAAGAAGCACGGCGCCACGATCAGACTGACACGCCTGGGACAGTTGACGCCCGACTTCGCGCACCGGCTGGCATAATAATGCGTCACGGCAGCCAATTGAAGGAGTCATCATGGGATCAGAAGCCATTGAACTGCGGCATTTGCGTTTTTTTATTGCGCTGGCCGAAGAGCTCAATTTCGGCAGGGCAGCCCTGCGCTGCAACGTGACGCAGCCGCCGTTCAGCGTCGCCATCCGTCAGCTGGAAAGCCACTTGAATGTGATTCTGGTCGAGCGCAACAGCCGGAATGTGATGCTCACACCTGCAGGCGAAGCGCTTTACGGGCGCATGCAGCGTCTCATGGGGCAGGTCGGAGACGCGTACGAACTGGCCCGCTGCGTCTCCGAAGGAAAAAGAGGCAAACTGCGTGTCGGCTTTCATGCATCGATGCTTTATCAGGGTCTGAGCGAAATGGTGCAAGCCATGGAGCAGGACGAGCCACTGGTCGAAATCGAATTGCTGGAAATGGCAACGCAAGATCAGGTGCAAAGCCTGCTGGCTGGTCGCATTGATGTCGGCTTCGGCCATTCGACAATCGTGCCGGCCAGTTTGTCATCGGTCACCATTTTGCAGGAACCCCTGGTCGTCTGCGTGCCGCCAGCCCACCCGGCGCTGCGTGCGCACGATTTTTTGCTGGATATGCTGAAGGATGAGGGCTTTATCTGTTTCTGGCGCGAAGCCTCGCCGATTTATTTCGATCGAATTGTATCGCTATGCGTTCAGGCTGGCTTCAATCCCAGAATCAGGCATCAGGTCCGGCAGTGGACGACGGTGGTGGCCATGGTAGGAAAAGGAATGGGCGTTGCCATCGTGCCGCAGTGCATCGCGCAATCGGGGCTGGCATCAGCCATGATTCCGCTGGAAAGCGAAGCGTGTACCGAACTGCAATGCATGTGGGTGAATGGGGCGGAGCAGCCCATGGTGCAGAACCTGCTTGGCTATGCCAAACGGCATTTGCGGGCGTCCAGCCGCGTAAAGCAAAAATAGAGTGGGTGTTTGAATCTGCGTACAGCTATTTCTGTTCCATAGCTGCCACGGTTTTACCCTTGTGGGCCAGAAATTCGATCAGTGTTGTTACCGCCCGTATGCGGTATTGATCGGGCATGAACAGCAAATGCATGCGGTTGCCATAAATTGACAGTGACCACTCTGGCATCGCGCGAACGATTTCGCCTGACGCTACTTGATCGCGTACGACATAATCGGTCGTCACGCCGACCCCCAGATTCTGAAGCAGCGCCTGACGCAGAAACAAAAAATTGTCAGAAGCCAGCGATGGCTCCAGTACGATTTCGTGTCGCACACCCTTAAATATTCCTGCAACGCGCAATTTTTTGCCAACAGGAGAGCCGGCGATAATAGGAAAATTTCTAAGCTCATCCAGCGTTTGCGGCAGGCCGTGTTCGGCAGCGAAAGGGCGCGACGCGCAGATCAGCATGGACACGGGGCCAAGGTCGCGCGATTCCAGATTCTGAGGCGGGTCCGAGAGCACGCGCACCGAGACATCGACTTCGTCGTTGATGAGGTTTCTGATTTTCGTATCAAAGATGACGTCCAGATCGATCGACGGGTGCAGACGCTTGAATTCAAGCAGCCATGGTGCCAGAACCAACTGGCCATAACCAATTGGCACTGAAAGCCGTACACGGCCACGAGGCGTATCTCGCAGAGAGGTGGCCTCCCTGGCTTCGGCAAGTGCGTTACGAATGACACAGCCCTGATGATAGAGCTGCAATCCCATTTCGGTGGGTTCCAGGCTGCGGGTTGTACGACGAAGCAACTGTGCGCCGACATTTCTTTCCAGTTGGTTCAAATGATAACTGACATTGGCGCGGGTCATTTTCAGTCGGCGCGCAGCTGCACTGATGTTACCCGCATCAATAATGTCTACAAGATGAAGCAGCGCGACGCTGTCCAGAATATTTTTTGACATGCAAAAATTTTTTTCGATTCTGTCAATGAATTTTGGGAATTGTCAAATTATCCAATGAAACGTATATTCAATCAACAACAAAAAAATTGCTAATGAACATCACAATATCGAGAGACACGAGTAATGCAACTTAAAGACAGCTTCTATGACGTATTCCTTGAGTCAGCCGGGGCGTTTCAAGACAAGCCGCTGCTGATTTTGCCGCAACGCCAGGCCGATGCCTGGGGTGTACCCATCGAAATGACGTATGGCGATACGCTTGAGCAAATTCAGGGCTTGAGGCGACAGTACCAGGCCAAGGGATTACGAGCGGGTGACCGTGTCGCTCTGGCGTTCGAATCCAGGCCCGAATTCGTCTATCACTATCTGGCTCTGAATGGACTGGGTGTCTGTGTTGTCCCGCTGAATACCGATCTCACGGTGAGTGAGCTTTCATATCAAATCGGACACGCCCGGTGCGGCGCCGTGATCGGGCTGGAGGTGCTGGAGAAACAGCTTGCGTCAGCCATCGAAGCGACTGGACGGGAAGTCACCCTTAGTACACACGGTCCCGAGGGCCTGGGCACCATCTGGCGCGCAAACGATATCGTTACGCCGCAGAGTCCCTTGCAACGCGCTGCCGCTATTCTCTACACATCCGGCACAACCGGAAAACCCAAGGGTTGCGTACTGACCAATGTGTATTTGCAGGAATCCTCTGCCTATAACGTCAGGATGCCTGGTCATCTGGCCTTTGCCGAGGGAGCCGAGCGAACCATGAATCCATTGCCTCTGTACCACCTCAACGCGATGGTCAACACTTTGGGAGCCGCAATCCTGACCGGGTCTGCCTATGTCATGCCGGGTCGGTTCAGTGCGACCAACTGGTGGAATGACATTGCGGAAACCAAAACGACCCGCTTCAAGTATCTGGGTATCATGATTCCGGCATTGCTGGGGCAGCCTGAGTCTGCACGTGATCGGGAATCAGGTGTGACTTGCGCATTTGGAGCGGGCGTGGATCCTGCGTTGCATGAGCGTTTTGAGAAGCGGTTTGGTATTCCGTTAATTGAAGTCTGGGGCATGACCGAGACCGGTCGTATCCTGATTGTTGATCGCGAGCCCCGGCATATCCACACGCGAGCCTGTGGTCGGCCGCAAGCCGGCCTGCAGGCAAGGATTGTGAACGACGCTGGCGAGCCGGTACCGGACGGTACCGTGGGAGAACTGGTCGTAAGACACAGTGCAGAGAATCCACGCTATGGATTCTTTGACAGTTATCTTGATGATCCGGTCGCAACCGAGGCTGCGTGGGAAGGTGGCTGGTTTCATTCCGGAGATTTATGCACGCGTGCGGAAGATGGCATGTTTACTTTTGTTGATCGCAAGAAGAATATCGTGCGTCGAAGCGGCGAGAACATTTCCAGTGCAGAAGTGGAAGCCGTGCTGGTGGAATGCCCTCACGTCAAACAGGTGGCGGTGATGGCTGCGCCTGATGAGCTTCGTGATGAAGAGGTGCTTGCGTGTGTCATCACAACAGGGGATGACGTGCGAGACCATGCTCTGGCCTTGTCTATCTTCCATTTTGTACAAGAACGTCTGGCTTACTACAAAACGCCAGGGTGGATTTATTTTGTCGATGAATTGCCAGTGACCGGAACGCAAAAGGTACAGAAGCACCGCATCTTCCCCAATGGGTTCAATCCCAATGTGCCGCATATTCACGATCTGCGCAGCTACAAGCGCTGGAAAAAATAGCATCGGTACAACCCATTTTCAGATACCAAAGAGGCCACAACGACTTGCGGCCGCTCATACCTATTTAACAATCAGGAGTTTTGTATGTCAGACATTGATCTTTCCGAACATAGCCAGAGTCGCCCATATGGGCGTGATGAGAAATATCACTTTCAGCATATCCATCTGTTTGCTTCAAACATCGACGAGACGATCGCATTCTACAAAAAGTGGTTCGAAGCCAGAGTGGTGTGGGATAACGAATTCGGTGGCGCACGCAATGTGTTCATGAAAATTGGTATTGGTGCGATGCATCTATATGATCAGGCACCTCGCGATCTGGGTCGCAATGCTGTGCATCATCTGGGATTCCAGGTTGTCGGTTTGCATGATTTATATGATCGGATGAAAGCGGCTGGCGTTCATCTGCCCAACCCGGTACGGGAACTGTTCGGGGGCGGCTATTTCATGGTCAAGGCGCCAGACGACGTTTTGCTTGAAGTCTTTGAAGCGGGTGCAACCCGTGACCCTGTTGTTCGTGAGTATTACGGACTGGGTAAAGCGCAATGACGAGTGTCATTGTACTTTTGAGAACCTTTTCAAAGGAATTTGCCATGTTTGCCAAACGACGTATTTCACTCAAAATTCTCGCTGCGATCGCCGTGCTGGGCTGTAGCAATACGGTGCTGGCTCAAAACTACCCGGTCAGACCGATTACGATCGTGGTACCTGCCGGGCCGGGCGGAGGAACCGATATATTGGCGCGTTCGTATGCCGAAGCGTTATCCCAGCGCTTGCATCAAACGGTTATTGTCGAAAATAAATCCGGGGCCTCGGGTCAGATTGGCACACAGGCAGTGGCGCGTGCAGCACCTGACGGCTATACCATCCTGTTTGCCTACTCTGCTCCAATTTATTACGCGCATCACTTGTATCCGAAGGTGCCGTACAACGTTAAGAACGACCTGGCTATAATCTCTGAGGTGGCCGAAAGCGTTCTGATTCTGGTGACGAACAAAGACGTACCCGCCACAAACGTGGCTGAGTTTCTGCAATGGGCGCGTGACGGCAAGGGTAAGCTCAGTTATGGTTCGATCGGAAAAGGGTCGGCCAGCCATCTGGTGAGCGCCTACCTGAATGAAACCTACGACCTGGATATGACGCATGTCCCGTATAAGAGCGAGGGTCCATTTGCACAGGATCTGGCGGCGGGTGTCGTACCGTGGGGGATCGGTACCTTGGGGCCGCAAAATCCTTACATCCAGTCGGGCAAAATCAAACCGCTGGCAGTGCTGGCCAATCAGCGCATCTCTGCCTTGCCAGATGTGCCGACTATGACTGAAGCGGGCTATCCCGATGAACAGTTTCGGGCTCCGACCGGTTTTGTCTTCGCTGCGCCAATAGGAACACCACAGGTCATTCTGGATCTGCTGACAAAGGAAACACTCGATATTGCGAAATCAGGGCCCATGCAGGCGCGTTTTGCACAACTTGGCCTGGAAGGGGCGCAAAGTGATGCAGTGCAGTTTCACAAGAAATTTGAAACGGTGGATCAGGTTATCAAAAAGATGGTTGACATCTCAGGCGCAGCAAAGGACTAATCATTTCATTCCCGGTGGAGAACGGCTGTTGCTGCGGTTCTCTGACTGGGTGGCAGAGTGGACCCTTCTCATGATTCAGTGGAACCGGTTGTTCCAACTTCTTTTAGTTTCCACAATTTTGATGCGCTTCAAGCCGTAAACATCTGTCGATACCGCGTGCTGGCATCCATAAACTCTTGTTTCAGCCGATCCACGATGCTTGCCACAGGTTCTACGGCTCTTGCGAAGCCGACGGCCGGACCCATTGAAAGCATGCCCTCTTCGACCTGGCCCTTCTGGTAGGCCAATGTGTTAGTGCGGGCTCCACTGATTAAATCTCCGAATTCGGAATAACGGCGTGCACCCGCCTGTTCCATAGCGGCAACTTTGCGGGCGTTGTCGTTGTTGATGACACGCCAGGTATCGCCCAGGCTGCTGAGCAAGGTGCAAGTACCGTGTTGGTCTGTCGTCACTACGCGCTGTTTATAGGCAGCATGAGCCGGTGTTTCCTGGGCGGATGTGAAAATGCTGCCCATGACGACAGCATCAGCCCCCAGCGCCAGAGCGGCTGCAATCTGGCGTCCATGGCCGATGCCTCCACCCAACGCCAGAGGAACATGCAAGTGTTCGAGCGCATATGCTCCGTTCAGAAAGGTAGGGAGTGGGTTGCTGCCAGGGTGCCCGCCTTCTTCCATTCCAACCAGTGTGACAGCATCTACGCCCAGCTTTTGTGCCGCGATGGCATGTCGCACATGAGCGCATTTGTGAATAATGATCGCATTTGCATTGCGAAGCGCTGGCATCAATGGCGTTGGAGGCAATCCTGCCGTTTCGAATATACGTACGCCTTCTTCTATTGCAATGAGCAAACGCTCCAACATGATGTCATTGTGCTCCATGCGACGGGAAAGCGTGAGGTTCACGCCGAAGGGCAGGCCGCCGCTCAAATCGTGGCATAACTGCATTTGATACCGAAACTGTTCGTTTGTGCTTGAACTGCGCGCGGTAATGAAACCCATGCCGCCGGCACGAACCATGGCCGCCACCAGGCTTGCATCCGAGAGCCACATCATACCGCCCAGTAAAAGCGGCCAACGAATACCGAGTAGTTCTGTGATGCGAGTTCGGTAGGAATCGGGAATGTCGGTATCGATATGACATTTCTGAATGTTATGTACTACAGAAGAAGATTCGTTCATGCTCATAAATCTTTTCCCAAGAGCAAGACCGGTTGCAGTTCGCGAGTAAGCTGACTAAGGAGCGGACCCACTTCCTCAAACATCAGCGGCGTGGGTAAGAGCGAGGTCGGCCCACCACAGCTGACCACAAATCGCTCACCATCAGGCAGCTTGATTCCCGCTGCCACTGTGTTGATCTGATATTTGGGACGTTCGTGATACACGAATCCACGCGCGGGATAGCGTGCTAGGGCCTGTTTCATTGTCTTGAGTTCAGCTTCATCGGTCAGTTTGCCGCTAGCTGCCGCATCTGCCAGCAATTGTTCGCACTCTTCAGGCCTGCAATTTGCCAGGTACGCCCAGCCGATTGCGCTGTGAAACAATGGGATACGGGACCCAACGCGCAAGTTCATCAACAGAGGAGAGTTTCCCTGGCAACGCAGCAGATAAACAATGCTGTCGCCTTCACGACGCCCCAAGGCGACCGCTACCTGATAGCGATCGGCAATGGCTTGCAGCATGGGGCGAACCACTTCCAAAGCGTCCTGGCCAGCCAAAGCGGCTGCACCCAAAGCGATCGCGGCTGTTCCCAATTGCAATTTGTCTTTACCCGGCACGGGGCTCAGAAAGCCCGTTTTCTGCAGGGTGTAACACAGGCGCCAAACGGTCGGTTGCGCCAGGCCGGTCTTCTGGGCGATTTCCGTGGTACCCAGCATTCGTTCTTCTGCATCGAAGCATTGCAATATTTCCAGGCCGCGTGCCAGTGCGGTGACAAATTGCCTATCGCTATCGGTTGACGTTTTGTCGCTTTCATCGATTTTGGATCCGGGACCTCTTGACATGAATATCCACCTTTCATTATGATGATTCGAAATGCAAATTAATAATTCGCAGAGCAAATTATAATGGAAAGCACGGAAGATATCAATACTTCACAATTTATTGCCCATTTGTCTGGCGCTGTCTCGTGGCCGGGCCATTGCTATTGGGGAAAGCTCGCTGTCATGCGGGCAGCAAAGGCTGCCGGCATGCGCATGCGTCGTCCTCTCGTTATTACCGATCGCGCGGCATGGAACGCCGGCGCGACAGTCGTGACACAGGCATTGGCCGCGACGTCAAACAACGAGTTTCAGGTTTTTGATGGAGTCGTGCCCAATCCGTCGCTGGCACAGGTGCGGGCCGCGTTACAGCTCGCACGCAAATTCCAGTGTCAGTCGATTGTGGCCGTGGGAGGCGGCAGTGTTATTGATGTGGCCAAGGTGGTTTACGGCTGCCTGTGCAGTGGTCTGGAGCCCGATGAACTGGCGACGGTTCGTGGACAGGCCTGGCTGGAGGGGGCGGTCTCGGCCGACGATCTTTTATTACTCGCGATCCCGACAACCGCGGGAACGGGCAGCGAGAGCAGCTCGGCCGCCCTGATTCAGGGTGAGGACGGTCGTAAGCATCTTTACCGGTCCTTGCGCACGCGTCCGGCATTCGTCGCGCTACAGCCTGAACTCACGTTGAGCCTGCCCTTTGGCGCTACAGCGCAAGGCGGCTTTGACGCGGCGCTGCATGCATTGGGGGCATGGGTCAATACCGATCCCTCTCCGATTGGCAAGGCGATCGCACTGCATGCTTTGCGGGTATGTATGCGGGCGCTTCCCGCAGCACTGGATAATCCTGATAGCTTGAGTGCGCGCTCTGACATGCAAATGGGAGCGTATCTGGCCGGTGTGGCAATCGGCATATGCAAGGTCGACGCCGTTCATGCCATGTGTACGCCGCTCGAGTCCCGCGTAAAGAAGCCACACGCCGAGGTGTTGGCCCCCTTGTTTCGCGTTGTATCGCGCTACACCATACAAACAGACGCGCAGGCATATGCCGATGCGGCACGCCAACTGGGCTTCGGCAATACGCGCGACGATCATCAGGCCGCGTTGTCATTGATTGAAAAAATTGAACAACTCGCCAGCCATGCGCATATCTCCCTGCATTTTGAAGATCTGTCCCTGTCAGAACAGGACGGAAACCTGCTGGCGCATCAGGCGCTAAAAAGCGCCTCCATGCCACTCAATCCTCGCGTACTTACACATCGACAAATCAGCTCACTGTACCTGCAAATGGTCGCTTAAGGATCCAACCATGAACGTCATTGACACTCAACCCTACGACATGCTCATCGGCGAGCGCTGGCGTGCCGGCCAGGATGGCCAGACCTTCGATACGTACAATCCTGCCACCGGAAGGATACTGGCTCAGGTTCATCAGGCCAGCGCAGCAGATGTAGATGCGGCGGTGCTGGCTGCCCATCGTGCATATGAAAATAGTTGGCGAAAAACGACGCCGGCCCAAAGGGGCCGCCTGCTTAGACGCCTGGCCGTCCTGTTCGAGCGCGATCGGGAAAAGCTCGCGTGGATCGAAACACTCAATGTAGGCAAGCCGATTACTCATTCGCTAGAATCCCTGAAAGGCATGCCTTCGTCCCTGGATTACTTTGCCGGCATTATCCCTGCTGTTCGCGGGGAAACGATGACAGTTGGCGACCTGGATGTGCTCAATTACACCTTGCGTGAACCGCTGGGCGTATGTGCGCTGATCATGCCCTGGAATTATCCAATGACGTTGACAGTAAATAAATTGGGGCCCGCGCTGGCTGCCGGCAATACGATTGTACTCAAACCGTCTGAAGTTACGCCGCTTTCCACAATGGCGCTGGCGCGGCTGTTTGAAGAGGCCGGTTTTCCGCCGGGCGTTGTGAACGTTGTTAATGGCCCGGGCGGCACGGTCGGTGAAAGCCTGGTCACGCATCCGCTCGTGGCGCGGGTTTCGTTCACAGGGGGAACGGTCACCGGCGCACGAATTCTTGCTTCGTCTGCAAGTGACGTGAAGCGGGTCACGCTTGAACTGGGTGGCAAATCGCCGTTGATCGTATTTGATGATGCGGCACTGGACAAGGCTGTCGCAGTTGCGTCCGGGGATGTAATAAAGAATTCTGGTCAGGTATGCATAGCATGCACACGCATATTATTGCAGGATTCGATCGCCCGGGAGTTTCTCGTTCGTTTGCAACGGCGTCTCAGCACGATTCGCGTTGGTCCGCCTGATGCAGCAGAGACCGAAATGGGCCCCTTGGTCAGTGCCGGGCAAAAGCAGCGCGTCGAGCAATACATCAAAATTGCGCAAGAAGAAGGCGCAGAGCCTGTGTCATTCGGCGACATGATGTTGGACAAAGCGACATCAGGCGGTTTTTTCGTACCGCCTACGCTGTTGCTAAATTCGCACGCCCGAATGCAGTCGGCGCAAGACGAGATTTTCGGACCCGTACAGTCAATCATCACGTTCAAAGACGAGTCTGATGCGTTACGCATCGCCAACGACTCACGCTACGGCCTCGCTGCTGTCGTTTTCACCCAGGATGGCGGTCGCGCGTTGAGAATGGCGCGAGGATTGCAATCGGGAAGCGTGGCCATTAATACGGGTGTACGCACATCATTCGATGCGCCTTTTGGCGGCTATAAGCAATCGGGAATCGGAAAGGAACGGGGTCTGGAAGCCATCTATGAAAACACGCAACTGAAGAACGTCAAATTCGACATGAGCGTTTGACAAATACATAAACTCAGGAGGAAAGAATGAAATTCGTCATCAAATTGGCATTGGGAATCGCCGCAAGTTCGCTGGCGACCGGGGCGCAGGCAGAATGGCCTGAAAGGCCCGTACGCATGGTAATCGGTTTCGCACCAGGAGGCGCTTCCGATATTGCGTTCAAAATGGTGCAGGATGTGCTAGCCGAAAAACTCGGTCAGCCGGTGGTGCCGGACTATAAAGCAGGCGCAAACGGCAACATTGCCAATACTGCCGTAGCCAATGCGGCCCCTGATGGCTATACCGCGTTATGGGCTAACGTGGGACCACTGGCAGTCAATACTTATCTCTACAAAAGCGTCAAAACCGATCCCGGCGAAGTGTTCGCGCCGGTGACACAATTGACAGATTCGCCTCTGGTTGTCGTGGTTCCGAAAGATTCGCCTTACAAGACCATGCAGGATTTGATCGCAGGAATCAGGGAAGATCAGGAAAAACTGACATTCGGCTCGGCCGGTCAGGGCAGCTCGATGCATATCGCCGGCACGTCCCTGGCGCTTGCCCTGAAGGCGAAACTGACTCATGTGCCATATAAGGGCAGCGCGCCTGCTTTGCAGGATCTCATTGCCGGCAGATTATCTTTCATGATCGACAGCAGGTCGACGACAGCGCCATTCATTGAGAACGGTACATTACGGGCCCTGGCGATCAGCAGCGGCAAGCGTGCACCGGACATGCCAGAGTTGCCAACAATCGCTGAATCTGGCGTTCCGGGCTTCAATGTGACGACCTGGCAAGCGGTAGTTATGCCTAAGGGTACCCCTCAGCCGATTATAGATAAATTTTCCAAGGCACTGCGTGACGCTTTAAACACCGCTGTTGTACGCGAGCGTTTTGCGCGCGTCTATACCCCGGTGGTAGGCAGTACGCCGGAACAATTCGCTAAATTCTGGGCTGACGAGCGAACAGAAGCCAAAATAATCGTTGAAAAAGCCAAACTTCGAATCGATTGATGAAGACAGAATCGTGACTAAAACTACACTTCGAATGGGAAATTGAATATGGATCTGGGATTGAAAGAAAGCACTGCTTTTATTACCGGCGGCGCGGGAACATTGGGGTTTGCGATGGCAACGCGCTTTCTTCAGGAAGGGGGCAATGTCGTCATTTGCGACGCGAATCAGGAAGCTATCGACACGGCTTGCGAAAAACTCACCGCCCTGGGAGGCAGCGTGCTTGGTGTACGTGCCGATGTGACGAACAAAGACGAAGTTGCCTTGGCCGTACAGGAGGCAACCCATAAATGGAAAAAAATCGATGTCCTGGTCAATAATGCCGGCTTTGCACGTGATCGTTATTTGACCAAAATGTCCGAAGAAGATTGGCATGCCGTCCTGGATGTGACACTGCAAGGGGCTTTCCATTGCACGCGTGCTGTACTGCCGATAATGATGGACAACCGCTATGGGCGGGTCATTAACATTGCATCGCGTGCGCATCTGGGCAATCCCGGGCAGACGAATTACTCTGCAGCGAAGGCCGGCCTTATAGGTTTCACTCGCTCTTTGGCGTTGGAGTCCGGCAAGTTCGGTATTACCGCCAATGCGGTTGCGCCAGGCGTTATTTCGACGCCACGCATGCAACAACGTTCAGACTACCAGGAACTAACAGAACGGGCCAAGTCCAATACGCCGGTTGCCCGGCTGGGCGATCCGTCCGATGTGGCCGCGACCGTCGCATTCCTGGCCTCGCGGCTGGCGGGATTCACCACTGGCGAAACAGTACATGTTACCGGGGGACGCTACGCATGACGCTGTCGTTTGATTTAAACGAGCATTTGAGCAGGCGGCTCTATTTTGACGATCTGGAAGAAGGGCAGAGTTGGACCAGTCCCTGCCGCACTGTCACTGAAGCGGATGTCGTCCATTTTGCGGGTCTTTCCGGCGACTTCAACGCGCTGCATACAGATGCGATTTTTGCGGCGGAACACCCTTTTGGCCAGCGTGCCGCCCACGGTATGCTGACGCTGTCTATCGCATCGGGATTAACGACGCGCATGCCCGTTTATCGATTGATGGATGGTGCCCGTTTTGCATTGACTGAATTGCGATGTCGGTGGCGCAAGCCGGTTTTTATCGGCGATACCATCCACGTGGAGCTTCGCATCGGTACAAAAATCGAGTCCCAGAAGCGGCCAGGTACAGGTCGGGTCTTGATGCATCGGACCATCAAGAACCAGCACGGGGACATTGTGGCGGAAACTGAATGGACGACGCTGATGAAACGTAAAGAGGGGGCAGCATGAGTACATCATTACCCCAACCGTCATCGGAGTTGACATTTGATGATTTGCTCAGATTGACCCAGCCTCGTTCAATCATGATTGTCGGCGCTTCGACGACCGTTGGAACGCTGGGCCACACCACTGTGCTCAATCTGCTCGATCATTCGGAGTTTGATGGAGATGTATTTCTGGTCAACCCGAAGGGGGGGCAATGGCAGCATAGACCGCTGTATCAATCGGTCGGCGACGTACCGGCACAAGCCATCGACGTGGCGTTGCTATTAGTACCTGCCGATGCTGCCTATTCAACGCTGGAGGCATGCGCAGCAAAAGGAGTGCGCTACGCCATTGTGTTTACTGGTGGATTTGCTGAGCTTGGTGAGCAGGGACAGACGACAGAGCAGGAGATGCTGGCTTTGGCCAGGCGTAGCGGTATGCGTCTATATGGACCGAACTGCGCCGGCATGACTCTGTTGTCACCGCGTCTTGGCCTGACATTTTCGACTGAGTTTCGCAATGACGGTCGTAATAACCGGGTTTCCCGCATCGGCCTGGTTACGCAAGGCGGCGGTCTTGGGCGCTCGCTGATGCAAGGAAACGAGCGCGGTGTATGCTTCTCTAGCTGGTTTTCGACCGGCAATGAGCTGGATCTGGATAATGCAGATTTTATCCATTGGCTGGCGCAAGACCCGGATATTGACATTATTTGTACTGTGATTGAAGGTATCAAGGACGGAGCACGCTTTGTAGCTGCAGCACAAGCGGCGCAGCGGGCGGGCAAGCCGCTCATCGCACTGAAAGTCGGTCGTTCTGATTTTGGGAAGAAGGCCGCCCAATCGCATACAGCATCGCTTGCGGGCGACGATGTTGTCAATGATGCCGTGTTCTCTCAATATGGCGTCATTCGCGTTGACGACCTGGATGAGATGCTGGATGTCGCGAGTCTGATGTCACGCGTGAGTGTGCAAAGCTTGCAACGAATTTGCGTTTACTCGTCATCCGGCGGAGCGGGCGTATTGTCTGCCGATAAAGTAGGTGAAGCGGGATTGACCATGGCCTGCCTGGCGCAGTCGACCATTGCGGAAATGGCTCGCTACGCACCATCGTATGCCGCATTGACCAATCCGGTCGATCTGACGACAAAGGCTCTTGTCGATCCTGAATTGGCCAGAAAATGTTTGTCCCCGCTTTTTAACGATCCTGCTGTCGATGCGGTGTTGTATCCCGTCACCTCAAACTATTCTGCTAGCACGGAAAGTACGGTACGCAATATGCTTGACGTTGCCAGGAATGGCATGAAAGCCTTCGTGCCGGTATGGATGAGCAGTCGGCGAGGGCCAGCCCACGACTTGTTGATCAACGAGGGATTTGCGCCTATTTACAGTTTGCGCAATGCCATGCAGGCAATCAAACGGATCACGTGGTACGCGGAAAAATCAAATACAGCACGCGACCCCAATGGTCTGATGCCCGTTTTGCCCAATGCTGGGACGCTGGTCGATTTGCCGCGCAATGAAGCAGGGGCGAAGGCGTTATTGGCGCAAAACGGAATACGCTCCCCCAAAGAGGCTCAAGCAATAACAGCAAAAGAGGCTGTTGTGCAGGCAAGTCGGATCGGTTTTCCTGTGGCGCTAAAACTGGTGGCGGACGGCGTGCTGCACAAAAGCGAAATCGGTGGCGTGCAATTGAATTTATGGAACGAAGCACAGGTGCACGATGCATTCGGCCAGATCATCAAGAATGCGCACGAGCACAAAATATCCGACAAGTGTATTCGTGGTGTTCTTGTTTCCGAGATGATCACGGACGGTGTCGAGATTTTGGTTGGCATCCATCGCGATGCGGTCTTCGGTCCGATATTGACAATTGGCGCCGGCGGCGTATGGGTAGAGATCGAAGCCGATGTGGCACGTTGTCATCTTCCGGCAAGTCGCTCCCAGATCGAGCAGGTATTCGATACAACGCGTGTTGCCAAACGCTTGTCGAGTTATCGTGGAATGCCGGCACGTGACCGGGGTGCCTTGCTGGACGCCACGCAGCGCCTGGCCCTTCTATTTCTCAGTTTGGGTGATCGCGCGCAATCGCTAGAAGTCAATCCGTTGGTTGTTTTGAATAACGGACAAGGGGTTGTTGCACTGGATGCGGTGTTTGAATAGGACTTTTCCCTGAATCGGCGTCGAGTCGCATACGGCGAAACGGCCAGTGCAAGTTTATAAGTAATTTAATGACGGAGTGTTTTAATGTTTAACAGTGAAATTGGCGGCGGCGATGCCCATTCCATTCTGGTTCGTGGCCACGACCTGGTCAACGATCTTTTCAATCGTGATTTTATCGATGTGTTGGCGCTGGAGTTGCTGGGGCAATTTCCCACGCCCGAGCTCAAGCGTATGCTGAATCTGTTTCTTGTCAGTGCGACGGATCATGGTTTGACACCCAGTGCCTTGTCGGCACGATTGACTTTACACGGCGCGCCAGAGTCCATGCAAGGCGCATTGGCAGCAGGATTGTTGGGAGCCGGCTCCCGCTTTCTGGGCGTAATAGAGTATTCAGCCAGATTTTTGCGCGACGCGCTGCCTGCGCAGGACAGCTATACCGATGACGAGTTGAGGAGGTACGCAGAGGAATGCGTGAAAACCAACAAGGCAATCAAACGTAAAATCCCGGGTGTGGGACACCCCATTCATGTAGATGGAGATCCTCGGTGTGAACGGATGTTTGAAATCGCCAAAGAATGCGGTTATTTCGGTTATTATTCACGCTTCGCGCTTGAATTGGCTGCCGCTGCAGCCCGTCTGTCGGGACGAAAAATTCCGCTCAACGCCACTGGCGCCAAGGGCGCCATCGTACTCGACATGGGACTGACGCCAGAGCTTGGCAAAGCACTGACGATGATAGGGCGCTCGGTTGGCCTGATGGCCCATATTATCGAGGAGCAAAAGAATCCGATCGGGCAGAAGGTCTGGGATATGGCTTCGGGTGGAGGTGGTACACAGATTTGAATCGCCCGGATATCCGTTATATCGATGTACGTCCCCTGCGCATGGATGTAGTCGGATAAAAAATCATTGGAACATATCGGCCCAGATAGCATCCGCCCAGGCAAAGGCCAGTGGAACCTCTTCTGGGCTGGGGGCCGCAGAAACGCCGCCCGCACCTTTCACGGACTCCATGGTTTTATTTTCTTTCGAATAGTGATGCACCGATGCCACATGCATGGCATGGGATTCTGAAACAAAACTAAAGCATGTATTGGCGTATACCGGGGCCAGCGAAGTGTTTTTATTGAGTAAGCTGTCGCATATTGCATACGCACAGGTTCGGCCGTGTTGGGCCGCCATATGGCCCGACTTAGGCATAAGCGGTGCAATTTGAATGGAATCGCCCAATATATGTATGTTTCTTTGTGCCACAGATTCAAAATTGAGAAAATCGACTTCACACCATTTGTCATTTGAAGTGGCAAGACCCGCATCAATAGCAATCCGGCCGGCACGCATGGGGGGAATAATGTTAAGCACATCTGCTGCCGCATCTTCAAATTCAAAGTGCAATTTTCTTTGTTCTATGTCAACTCCTACCAGGGTATTTTCCGGATGATAGAACAGAACGTTCTCGTAGTGTTCCTGCCAAAAGCGCTGGTAAAGATCCTTTTCAGTCGTAATTTCCTGGTTGGCGTCATAAACGTGTACGGTTGCGCCAGTCTTATATTTTTTAAGATACCAGGCAATTAAACTGGCGCGTTCGTATGGGGCGGAAGGGCAGCGATAGGGCGCCAGTGGAATGCAAATGGCGACTGACCCTTCTGGTTTCAGCGTTTGTATCTGGTTACGCAAGCGAACGCTATCGGTGCCGGATTGCCAGGCATCAATCACGACATCTTTCGCTTTCGGATGATCCATACCATCTATTGCATCCCATTGCAGATTTACACCCGGCGACACAACAAGTCGGTCGTAGACGATTTCTGAAGCATCTGCAAGAACAAGGCGTGATGAATCCGCCCGGATTTTTTCTGCACGCTGGTGAATTATCCGCACGCCCCACCGATCTGCAAGTTGATCATACTTTTGAGTACAGTACGCTATATCTTTTAGGCCGACCAGAACAAGATTTGACATTGGGCATGACACAAACTGCTTGTGCTGTTCAATCAGCGTTACATCAATTTGGCCTCTGCTATACGTTCGAAGGTATTTCGCTGCAATGGCACCCCCAAAACCGCCACCAACGACCACGACATGCGGCTTGCGTTTTGTTCCAATAGCGGGCGTGCCCAGCATGGCAGCAGAGAAAAACAGTGTGTGCTTCAGAAAACGCCTGCGTCTCATGACGGATCCAGCGATGAAAAATAATTCGCAATCGCTTCAATTTGCTCACGTGAATAGCCTTTCGCGATCTGAGGCATCAAGAGGCCAGCGCGCCTGCCACTCGCATAATCAAGCATATCAGACAGAATAGATTCTGAAGATCGGCCCACCAGGCTTGGTATGGCTGACGGTGCTGCCTTATCTAAGGTATGGCAGCTAATACAGGCGCCAGACAGAAACTGTGCAGAATTCATTGGTGCGGATTGACTCAAACCTGTGTTGATCTGAAAGAAGAATAATAGGCTAATTAATTTCACACCGGAAACTCCAGTCGCGCCTCAAGCCCTGGTCCTTCGCGGTCAAGCAATTTGAAAGTGCCATCGTGTCGTCTTGCAATCGCCTCTACAATCGAAAGCCCTAACCCGCTGCCGGGTATGGTCCGGTCTCGACGCCAAAATCGATTTACCGCTTGTGCCCGGTCGTGCGCATTAAGTCCAGGCCCTTCGTCAAGTATGCTGATACGAACCCGCCCACTATCAGGCTGTTTGACGTGAACGATAACCGGCTTGTCATATGGCGTATAGCGCAAGGCATTATCAATCAGATTTTGTGTAGCCGAAAGAAGCAACGGTCTTGCGACATTGACACATGGGATTGCGCCTTCCTCTTTAATGAAAACTCTGTTTTTCAGATCTGGATATGACGCTTGAAATTGTTCCCTGGCAGCATACGCTACTTCGATTGGGTTACTGCTTTCGGCATGAAGTGCTTCATCATCCAGCCTGGCCAGATTAAGTAAACGGTCAAGAATACTCTGCAATTGCAGCACTCCATGGTCGGCCTTGTCCAATGCAGCTTTCAATATCTTATTTTCATCGGGCAGTTCGGCTGCCAGTCCGGCAACCTGGATATGTGTTTTGATTCCGGTCAACGGTGTTCGCAGTTCATGCGCGGCATTATCGGTAAACCGTCGCTCGCGCAAGATGGCAGCTTGTAGACGCTCCAGCAATTGTTCTATCGTGTTCAGAAGGGGTTGTAATTCAACCGGTGCCTTGATTGGCGCCAGCGGACTGTCATCACCCGGCTTGCGCTTTGCCAGAATATTCCGAATGCGTTCGAGTGGTGCGATCCCATGAGTGATGCAAAACCAGAGCATGATCAAACTGCCAAACAGCGCTACAAGAAAGGGGACGCCCGCAGATAATGCGAGCTCTTTGATAAGCGCCTCCCGGGTGTCCATACTGTCTGCGGTGGCAATTTGGATATTCCCCTGCCTGAGCATGTAGGTACGCCATCTTTTTTTACCATACATATGCGTACCAAAGCCGGAGATTGTGTGAGTCAGATCAGGGCCGCCCGCGGTGCGCACAATCGCCTGTGCCGTTATTTGACTGCGTAACAGACTCACTTCGCACGCAACCCCGTCACGGGCAATAACGTCAAAGGGTTTTCTGCTGTCGTCTGCCGCCAGATAGGCCGGTTCCGGCAATTGCGCAACCATACCTGCCACCATTCGTGCAGAAGCGGCCAGGCGGTTATCCAGCGCATCACGCAAAGATTGACGAGCATCGAGGAACATCCACCCGGCGACCACAGTCCATAGAATCGACAAGCCCAGGCCAATAATCAAAAGCAGCCGTACGCGCAAACTCATAATGAATCCATCTTCTCCGGCATTCCAAGCCGGTAACCCAGCCCCCGGACGGTCTCGACGATATTGTTGCCGAGCTTGCGACGCAGGTGATACACATGAACATTAATCGCATTGCTCTCCAGGCTTTGTTCATAGCCGTAAACGCTATCGCACAGTTGTTCGGTGCTCAGGATAGCTTGCGGGTTCTGTAATAATGCTCTTAGCAATGCGAGTTCGCGCCTGGCGAGAGATACCGGATGCCCATGGAGCCGGACCTCGCCGGTTGAAGCACAGAAGACGAGGCCGCCGTGCTCGACGAAGTCCTTGCTGCGGCCGGCAAGTCGTCGCGTCAGCACGTGCAGCCGCGCCTGCAGCTCCAGCAAATCGAACGGCTTGATCAGATAATCGTCGGCACCGCCGAGCAATCCTGTTATCCGATGGGAAAGCGCATCCCGCGCGGTCAGCACCAGAATGGGCAACTGTTGACCCTGATCGCGCCAACGATGCAGCAATGAAATACCGTCCTCGTCCGGTAGACCAAGATCGAGAATGCACACATCGAAATATGAGGACTTCAAAGCAGTATCGGCCAAACTGGCGCAATTGACATGGTCAATTGTCAGTCCATGTAATTTTAATCCGGTGACAATGCCACTAGCCACAAGCGCATCATCTTCGACGAGTAGTACGTGCATAATGGCCACCTATTTCCTGGTTGGCGATGATCATCAAATCAAAAAATTCAATATCCCTGCAATAACAAGCGGCTCATCTTAACAGGTTTTTCGGTATCTGCAGTTTTCCTGTTTTCTTAATATTGCCTTAATTCTGGCAGGTTACCGTAAGCACTATTTCGCTGCATCAGCCAACCGGTCCGCAGATTACTGCAAGACGTTTTTCCGTTAACCAGTGTCGCGAACGGCTGGACTATAAAAACGATTTGATCATGTGGAGCAATAAGGATGAGAGACAAGCGCAGTGACTCGCAAAAATTTGCACGTTTGCGCAGCGCACCAGAGAACTTTATTTCGGATGAGTTTGTATCTGAGGTTCGTCAACACGGCTGGGATGACTCGCGAAGAAGCTTCATACGTAAAAGTTTGATGGCGGCCGGCGCGGCACTTGCCGGTGGCGGTGCAGCGCGTGCTGCAACGCAAAATCAACCCGACCAGATGATCACGAAACCGCGTCCGTGGAGTACGTCGCTGGGTAATCCGGTCGCTTTTCATCCCTATGGGCAGCCTTCAAAATATGAAGTGAATTTGCAAAGAAGACAATCTCCCGGATTAACGGCGGTCCCGCAGGCATCTGTTGCATTTTCGCCGCTTCAGGGCATGTTTGGAATTATTACGGCCAACGGGCTTCATTTCGAACGCCATCATCAGGGATGGGTAGATGTTGACCCCACTGAACACAGGTTCATGATCAATGGCATGGTCAAGAATCCCAAGGTCTATACGATGGACGATCTGATGCGCATGCCTTCGGTGTCGCGGATGCATTTTATTGAGTGTGGCGCCAATACCGCCATGGAGTGGGGCAACGTCGCCGTTCCTACGGTTCAGTACACGCACGGCATGTTGTCCTGTTGCGAGTTTACAGGTGTCCCCTTGAAATACCTGCTGCAGGACTGCGGAGCAGATTTCAAGAACGCGCAATTTATTCTTGCTGAAGGCAATGACGGATCCAGCGAGACACGCACCATTTCCATGGCGCGGGCAATGGATGATGTCATTGTTGCCTGGGGAATGAATGGTGAAATGCTGCGTCCCGAGAATGGCTACCCGTTACGTCTGGTAGTGCCGGGTGTACAAGGAGTATCTTGGGTCAAGTGGCTGCGCAGAATCGAGGTAGGCGACAAGCCATGGAACGCCAAAGATGAAACCCTGGGTTATGTCGACCACATGCCCGACGGCACGTTACGTCAATATACCTCCATTCAGGAATGCAAGTCGGTGATTACCAGCCCATCGGGAGGCCAGGCATTGCTCTCGACAGGCTTTTACAATATTACGGGTCTGGCCTGGTCAGGCCGGGGGAAAATAAAAAAAGTAGATATTTCGGTCGATGGCGGCAAGAACTGGAAAACAGCGACGCTCAATACCCCCATTCTGGATAAATGTCTGACACGGTTCAATTTTCCTTGGAGTTGGGACGGATCGCCAGCCATATTACAAAGCCGGGCGGTGGACGAAACAGGCTATGTTCAGCCGACCAAATCCCAGTTGGTTGCCGTGCGCGGCACCCGCTCCATTTATCACAATAATGCGATCCAGTCATGGCAAGTGGCCGAATCAGGGGAGGTGTTCAATGTTCACGTTGAATAATGGTCATGCGTTATCGATTGTGCTCTCTATTTTTTTTGCACCGTTGTCCTTTGCCCAGCCGATCGACATCTCTGCGCTGACGTCTACGCCCGATGAGCAGAAACAGATTGAGACAACGATCAAAACAATGGCGGAGCAAAATTTATCTTTTCACAATATTGGTCGTGATGCGTTAAAAGTAGAAGTCGAGGCCTGGGATATTGACGTGCGTCCGGATTTCCAGGGCTTGAAACCTGGCAAGGGCAGCGTGGCAGATGGAGAAGAGGTCTGGTCTTCCAAATGCGCTTCCTGTCATGGTGACTTTGCCGAGAGCAATAAATTTTTTGCCCCATTGCTGGGTGGAACGACAGAGGATGATGTGAAAGCCGGGCGAGTCAACAATCTTCGCGCCGAAGCCAATGTTCCATCGACCACAATGATGAAGATCAGTACGGTATCTACATTATGGGATTTTATATACAGAGCCATGCCCTGGAATGCGCCAAAATCACTGACGGCTGATGAAACCTATGCTGTGGTGGCTTATCTGCTGAGCGAAGCCAGCGTTATTCCGGATGATTTCGAATTGTCCAACAATAATATTGCAGATGTGCAAAAACGAATACCTAATAGAGATGGGATGGTGGTATACCCTGGCCTTTGGCATGCCAAGGGTAAACCTGATACACAAAATACGGCATGCATGAAAGATTGCGTCCGGGAAACGAAAGTCGTGTCCGAGTTGCCCGAGCATGCACGGAATATGAACGGAAATTATGCCGCGCAAATGCGTATTGTGGGTGCAACAATTGGCGTCAATTCCGACGAACCAAAACTCACCGGCAAACCAGAAGCGAACGCTGCTGCCGTGCGGGCATACGCCCTGCAGACAATAAATGGCGATGCTAAAAAAAATGATTCGAAGAAAGATAACGGTGCCAAGGCCGATAGCTCACCCGCATCCGGAACGGGCATGGATGCGGCGGCCCAGGAAAAAGTCAAGGCTATTCTGACAACCAATGCGTGTACCAGCTGTCATGCCGCGACCACTAAGCTGGTTGGTCCGTCGTTTAAAGAGATCAGCGAAAAGTATTCGGAGAAGGATGCTCCCATGCTGGGAGAAAAAATAAAGAAAGGCGGATCGGGTGTCTGGGGGGCCATACCGATGCCACCGCATCCAGGCATTGCCGATGGAGATCTCTCCCTGGTAACCAAATGGATACTTTCGGCCGATCACGATTAAGAACCTCGATTGATTTTATTGGAGACCACGATGGATATAAGAAGACGTAATTTTCTGCAGGCTGGCGCGGTATTAAGTTTTGCGGTAATGACCGGTGTGCTTACGACCCAGGAAGCATTTGCAGCTGAGGCGCAATGGAATAAGGAATTGTTTGAGGCAACCGACAACGAAGGTGTTTTCAAGGCTTTGGGTGCAAACACCCCCGAAAATAGCGAGAAGGTAAAGCTGGTGGCGCCGGATATTGCTGAGAATGGCGCAGTGGTGCCCATTGCCTTGAGTACAGATCTGGAGAACGTCACGATGATGGCATTTCTTATTCCCGAGAATCCGAACACCATGACCGGAATGTTCACGATCCCGGAGGGCACCGAGGCTAATATCGCGACCCGGGTGAAGATGGCCAAAACGTCGGATATTTTCGGCCTGGTTAAGGCGGGCGACAAATACTATCTGGCGCATAAAGAAGTCAAGGTGACATTGGGCGGCTGCGGCGGCTAATGACTGTTGGTTTTTGAATTTATTCGGACATTAAATGGGAGTGGTAAATGGCAACGAGACCAATGCGTATTCGCGCAAAAGAATCTGGTGGAGTAGTAAGCGTAAAGGTACTGATGGCGCACGTGATGGAAACCGGACAGCGCAAGGATTCGGAGGGAAAAATAGTGCCGGCCTGGCATATCACAAACGTGAAAGCCACATGCAATGACAAGGAGGTATTGTCTGCCCAGTGGGGACCGGCGATATCTCGAGATCCATACCTGGCCTTCAGTTTCAAGGGTGCCAAGAAAGGAGACAAAATCGAGATAACGTGGATAGATACCAAGAAAGAAACCAGATCCGACACGGCAGAGATCAAATAATAATGTCCTGACGGATGCTTGGGAAAGTATCCATAGTAAATGGGAGAAGACAATGTTAAGAGAATTAAAAAAAAAATTACCCGACGCGGCTGCCATATTACTGATCGCCTCGGCCATAGGAGCCGGATCGGCGAGCGCCCAGTCTGCAGATAAAACGCAGGAGGGCATTGATGATTATCGGCAGATGTTATCGGATGGTGGAAACCCCGGTGATTTACTTGTAGATACCGGCAAAGAACTTTGGCTGGAAAAAAAGGGGCCCAAGGACGTGTCACTGGAAGCCTGTGATTTGGGATTGGGCCCGGGTGTGGTCCGGGGCGCTTATGCCCAGTTGCCGCGTTTTTTCAAGGATGCCGGCAAAGTCATGGATGCAGAGACGCGGATTATGTATTGCATGGAAACTTTGCAGGGCATCGATCCAAAGGACATTACGCCAACGGTCTTTTCCAAATCCGGAGACATCTCTACCGATTGGGAGGCGATTGTTGCCTACGTTGCCAACGAGTCTTCCGGCATTGCAATGGCCGCGCCCCAAAAGCATCCGGCTGAAAAAGCCGCGTATGAGCGAGGCCAGAAAATATTTTTTCATCGCAGCGGCCCTTATGATTTTTCCTGTGCCACCTGCCATGGCGCAAGCGACAAGAGAATTCGCTTGCAGAATCTGCCCGACCTGTTAAATGCGAAAGATGCGCAACAGGCTTATACAACCTGGCCAGGCTACCGGGTGTCCCAGGGTGTAGTCAGAACCATGCAATGGCGCTTGCAGGATTGCTTCAGGCAGCAAAGGTTGCCAAAACTCAAATTTGCATCTCAGGCCTCTATTGATCTGTTGACTTTCCTGGCTGTGAAGGCAAAAGAAGGAAAAATGGCGGCTCCTGGAATCAAACGTTAGGAAAAACAATGAAAAAATTATATTACTTGGTGATGATTGCCTCTATGTCTTTGGCTGGCGTCAACTCATTTGCAGAGCCTTTGACAGGCGTAAGCGACGAGGACGTCATGACGGTTTTGAAAAACTCCTTTTCGCCTGTTGGAGACGTCACGCTCGATCGTCTGGAGCAGTCGCCAGAGCAAAAAGCCTGTTCGCAGATGGCAGCTACCGGGCAACCCATACCCAAAGAGGTCACGGAAAGATTGTTGAAGCAAGCCATGGCATCGGTCAAGCCACCGGCCGATAAACAGTTTCTTGGCGACTGGAAAGTGGGCGAAAAAATTGCGCAATCCGGTGTCGGGCTTCAGTTTAGCGATAAACCTGGTGTGGCTTCCGGTGGCAACTGCTATGCCTGCCATCAGATGACCAAATCGGAAATTGCTTTCGGCAATATTGGGCCGTCGCTGCTCAATTATGGCAAGAGTCGGGGAAATGCTGCGCAGATGCTTGAATATACCTGGAACAAAATCTATAACTCGCATGCCTACACTGCCTGTTCCAATATGCCGCGTTTTGGCTCCGCAGGTATTTTGACAGAGCAGCAAATCAAAGATGTCATGGCATTGCTCTTTGATCCTGCTTCACCGGTGAATAATGAATAAGCCTGATGTCAGGAAAACGGCGATGTACGCAATCACAGCAAGCATATTCATAATCAAACCCAAAGCGCCATTGCTTAGGCTTTTCTACGTACTGGCAATATGCCTGGGGATATCACTGCAAGCTCATGCAGGTGTGACGTCATTAAAAAAAGGCACTGCCGTTACTTTGCCGGCATTTACGCTGCTCGATGGCAGTGTGATTACCCGTGAGTCATTGAAGAATAAACCTGTCTTGCTGTCCTTCTGGGCATCCTGGTGCCCTTACTGCGCCAGACAGAATCCGTATATCCAGAAGCTGCATGAGCAGGTCAAAGATTCAGATATGCAGGTCATTACGGTATCTATCGACAAGGAGCCGAAAGCGGCCTCCGATTACGTGAATAAACATAAGTATACGTTCAAGGTCGCGAAATTCACGCCGGCGCTCAAGGCGGTTTTCGGTGAAATAAAAGTGATTCCATTGGTATATGTCATTGATAAAAACAGCATTATCCAGGAAGCGGTGCCCGGGGAAATGTTTGAAGAAGATGTCCTGGATATGCGTAAGTACGCTAAATGAATACTGACAAAAGGAGATAAATATGCTGAACAGAAGAGAGTTTCTCCAGATTTTGGCGATCGCTTCTGCGGGGGGCTATGGCTTTTCCAAAGACTTACTGGCCGCTGAAAATACCATGCAGAAATTTTATGATTTACCGAAATTCGGCAATGTAAGTTTCTTGCATTTCACCGATTCTCATGCTCAATTGCAGCCCATTTATTATCGCGAGCCATCGGTAAATATCGGTCTGGGCGCGTCTCTGAACAAAGCGCCACATCTGGTTGGAGATGCATTCCTCAAAGAATATAAAATGAAATCCAACTCCATGCAGGCTTACGCCTTTACCGCGCTGGACTATGCAGAGAGCGCGCAGCGCTTTGGGAAGGTAGGCGGGTTTTCGCATCTGGCTACATTGATCAAGCGACTTAAGGCCGATCGTCCACATGCCTTGGTGCTCGACGGGGGAGACACCTGGCAGGGATCCGCAACGTCTTTATGGACCAAGGGGCAGGATATGATCGACGCGTCCCTGTTGCTGGGCGTGGACATGATGACGGCCCACTGGGAGTTTACTTATGGGATGGATCGAGTTCAGGAAGCGGTGGACGGCCTCAAGGGAAAAATCAATTTCCTGGCACAGAATGTGGAAACCTCGGATTTTGGCGATCCTGTATTTGAGCCGTACACTATTCGGGAAATCAATGGTGTGCAGGTTGCTGTTATCGGTCAGGCTTTCCCGTACACGCCCATTGCCAATCCTCGCTATATGGTCAGCGACTGGACTTTCGGCATCCAGGATCAGAAGCTGCAGGAAACTGTTGACGAGGTTCGTGGTAAAGGCGTGGCGGTGGTTATTGTCCTGTCTCATAATGGTATGGATGTGGATCTCAAACTGGCAAGCAAGGTCACTGGGATTGATGCCATATTGGGAGGTCATACGCACGACGGCGTTCCGGAACCCGTCATTGTTTCCAATGCAAAAGGCAAAACACTGGTGACCAATGCCGGGAGTAATGGCAAGTATCTGGGTGTTCTGGATCTGAATGTGGATAAGGGGGGGGTAAAGGATTTTCGGTATAAATTGCTGCCGGTATTTTCCAATTTCCTGGATCCGGATCCTCAGATGGAAAAATTGATTCACTCCGTCCGTGAACCCTATTTGGATAAGCTGAATGAAAAACTCGCGGTCACAAACGAACTGCTTTATCGAAGAGGTAACTTTAACGGGTCTTTTGATCAACTCATTGTTGATGCGTTGTTGCAGGAAAAGGGTGCGCAGATTGCTTTTTCACCCGGCTTTCGCTGGGGAACTACATTGTTGCCGGGCCAGGCAATTACGATGGAAGATGTGATGAATCAAACCGCAATAACGTATCCAGGTACGACACTTAATGAAATGAGCGGCGATACGATCAAAACGGTTCTGGAGGATGTCGCTGACAATCTGTTTAATACCGATCCTTATTATCAGCAAGGCGGTGATATGGTTCGTGTTGGCGGTTTGAGCTATACGATTGATCCAAACCAGTCCATGGGTAATCGCATTAGTAATATGACTTTAAACGACAAGCCTCTGGAAGCCGGCAAACTCTATAAGGTCGCCGGCTGGGCATCCGTACAGGAGTCCAGTGAGCAGGGCGAACCTATCTGGGAGCTGGTCAGCCGCTATTTAAAGGACAAAAAAGTGATCGGAGATATTCAGTTGAATACTCCGCAAATCAAAGGGATTGAAAACAATCAGGGCTTGATGTAAGCGTAGCCCTGGTTTTGCAATTGCGTGAGACGCACAACGCCGGATGGGGTAAAGTCTGCTTCCAGCATGAATTTATCTTTGTCCAGTTTTCTGCGTTTCATGGTGATTTCGCATACTTCAAATGTGACGTTTCTCGCTGACAGCGCGGCAATGAGCGGGGCTGTGGTGGCCGCATCTTTGTAATCTGTCATCATCATGTCTACGCCTTCCGAGTGCATGACAACTTTCATATCCGTGTCGGGGTTGTAGTCGAGTTGATTGCGAATATTGCGCAAGGCCTTGAGCGCCTGGTGCTCGGCATCGTCTATATGGTACACAACCTTGTCTTTGGCAAGTGCAACTCCAGAAGCTAAAGCACAAGACATTCCGATAATTAAGAGTGGTATTTTTCCAAGCATATTCGTCATCCAATATAAAAAAATCTGGTATTAATTCAACTGCGGCAATATTAGAATGCGATTTTTCCGCGACCAGCGAAATGGGGAAAACCCCTAGCCTTTGGATGACGTTCTTGTTTGAATCACAAATGAAATAATTGGATCGAGTGAATTCGTCTGGAAGTCAAGGAGGACGCCATTCTGGGGGGTGTGCTGAATGTTCAGAAAAAAAATGTGAATTGTATTGTGATCATTGGTGAATGACGTTTATATACGTCGGCTTAATGTTCTATTAATCTGGGGCGTGCATCATATGCGTCAGGTGCGCGCCGAAAAAACTGTATTCGTTTCCGGTCGGGAGGAAAAAAAACTGACAAAGAGCGGCCATCGCGGCCGCTCCCTGATCAAACATTAATTATTTATTATTACTTCTTCGGTAACGCATACCCAATCACATAATCACCTTTCTCAGGCGTCATGCGGGCACCGCCTGCAACGACAACCACGAACTGGCGACCGGATTCCGGCGACAGATAAGTCATCGGCGTTGCCTGTGCACCGACGGGCAGACGTGATTTCCAGACTTCCTTGCCGTTACGGTTGTCAAAGCCACGCAGATAATAATCCTGCGTACCGGCATAGAAGGTCAGGCCACCCGCCGTCACCAGCGGGCCAGACAGCGTCGGCATACCCAACGGTACAGGCAGGCTGGTACGCACGCCCATCAGGCGGCTGTCTTCAACCGTACCCAACGGCACTTGCCAGGCGATGGTCTTGGTGTTCAGATCCACGCCGGTCAGGTTACCCCACGAAGGCTGGTTGCAAGGCAGGCCCAGGAAAGAATTGAAAGAACCGCGCACAGCCTGGTAAGGCGTGCCGTCCTGCACATGCGAGTTGGACCAGTTGGCCTTGGTAATATCGTTGGCGTTCAGCTCCTTGGTTTTAGCATCGGCCGTTTCCTGCGGTTCCAGGAACACGATCTGCGGCATGTTGATGTCGTTCACAATCAACATATTGGTGCGCGGATCATAAGCCTGACCGCCCCAGTTAAAGCCACCGTAATAACCTGGCCATACGAGCGTTGGCTTGTCGGTAATCTTGGTGTACGGGCCTTCGTAGTTCAACTGCTTGAACTTGATACGGCAAAACAACTGATCGAACATGGTGGCGCCCCACATGTCCTTTTCGCTCATGGCCATCGCGCCAAGTTGCGGCATGCCGGCAGACCACGGTTGGGTCGGTGAGGCGGGCGCATCGCCTTGCATGGTTTGCTGCGGCGCAGGGCGCTCTTCTACTTCAGCCAGCGGCTTGCCGTTGGTGCGATCCAGCAGGAACAGCTGGTGCGTTTTGGTCGCCAGTACCAGGGCAGGTGTGTTGCCGCCCTGGCCGTCGGGCACCTCGACCAGCGTCGGGGGTGAGGCGTTGTCATAATCCCATGTGTCCAGGTGGGTGGACTGGAATTGCCAGACGCGACGGCCGGTTTCCACATTCAGTGCAACCACGGAAGACGCGTTCTTGTTCATGTCTTCGCTGCGGTGCTCGGCCCAGAAGTCGGGCGTGGCATTACCCAAAGGCAGGAAGATCAGGCCCAGTTTTTCGTCATAGGCGCCATGTGTCCAGAAGTTGGGCGTACCCTGCGTATAGGTCTGTCCTTCGGGCGGCAGTTTGGTAATCTCGGGGTTACCCAGATCCCATGCCCAGTCCAGTGAACCGTCTTTTGCATTGAAAGCACGTACGACACCCGATGGCTCATGGGTTTGCTTGCCGTCCCAGACCCAGCCGCCGATAATGACGCGATCACCTGCAACCAGCGGTTGTGACGTTGGCATATAGTAAAAATCTGGGTACTCACCCATGCCATTGCTCAAATCGGTATAGCCTTTGCCGCTATCGCCGAAGCCGGGGCACAGTTCACCGGTTTTGGCATCCAGCGCCCACAGGCGAGCCTGCTTGTCGGTGGTAATGATGCGGGCATCACACATGCCATTGCCCGATTTGTCCTCTTCAGCCACTTCATAATAGCCCACACCGCGGCAGCGGTTCCAGCTAGGGCTGAGCTTGGGCTTGGGATCGAACGTCCAGCGCTCTTCACCTGTCTCCGCATTCAGGGCAATAACTTTGTTTTGTGGTGTGCACAAATAAAGCGAGTCGCCCACCTGGATCGGCGTGGCCTGATCTTCGTCGGCCTTGCCGGTTTGCGCGCCCGTATGATAGGTCCAGGCCACTTCCAGCTGGTTGACGTTGTCCGGTTTGATCTGGTCAAACGGTCCAAAACGATCGCTGTGGCCGGTGCGGCCGTACTGGGTCCAGCGATTGTCCTTGCTGTTGGCATCGCTCACCAGCGGGATGTTATTGACAATTTTTGTACCGTTGTTCGCTGCGTTTTCGATAGTCCCTTGCGGAGAAAAGATCATCACGCCGCCCGCAATCAGCACCAGTAACTGCACGACGGCCGCCGGAATGGCGAGCGCGCGCGTGGTCGGGCGCAGGCTGCGCAGGGCCAGCGCGGCAATCAGTCCAAGCACAAGGACTGGCGCCAGCCGGGGAACCAGTCCCCAGAAATCGCTGCCGACTTCGGCAAATGCCCAGATGACGGTCCCGATGACCACAAGAAAATACAGCAGCGCGCCCGAGGCCTTTGCTGCCAGTAACAGCAGGCCGGCGATCAGTGTCGCGGCGCCTGCTATCAGGTAATACCAGGAGCCGTCCAGCGACACCAGGCGAATACCGCCGATCAATAGCGCCAGGCCCATCAGTGCCAGCACCACTCCAAATACACGTGGCCACCATGGCTTGCGTGTCGTGTGTTTATACGTTGACATGGTTTTTCTCCCCCCATTAATTTCAAACGTCATTTGATTATATATCTTATATAAGAGTATTCAGTTGAAATATCCAGTATTTGGCGGGTTCGCAACAGCTGCGCACCGGCTTGTTCCTATTTATTGGCGCGGCATCCGGCTATTTCGTCGCATTTTCGCTTTTCGCCCTCGTTTCGGTTGGCAGAGGCTTTACGGAGCATTCAGGTAAAACAGTACTGCAATCTGCTGGGGTAATAATTAGCACGAATCAAATATATGATTGTCTCCTCTATATAGCCCTGCAGGCAAAGTCAGGAACGCATTGCGGTGTCCGGGCACGGTGATCTGTATTGAAGATAGCTCAAACGTCATCATGCGCACCAATGCCGGCGTGATGACGTTTGTCATTGCAGGGCACAGAATAGTTCTGGAGGAACATAGATGAGCAACATCAAGCGACGCCTTTTTATTGCTGCTGCATTCAGCAGCGTCCTTGCCACGTCGATGCCGGCCTGCGCCCAGGCAGACGACAAACCTATTACCATCGTCGTCCCCTACGCCGGGGGAGGTACGAATGACAACTTCGCGCGCCTGCTGGCCGAGGGCATGGCCAAGGAGCTGGGCCGCCACGTGATCGTCGAGAACAAAGGCGGGGCCAATGGCATTATCGGCGCCTCGTATGTGGCGCGTGCCCGGCCCGACGGCACAACACTGCTTCTGGGTGGAACGGGACCGATCTCGCTCAATATTATGCTGCGGCCCAATTTGCAATATCAGTTCGACAGTTTCGAGTCGGTTGCCATGCTGTTTGACGGTCCGTTAACTCTCACGGTTCCCAGTTCAATGGGGGTCAATTCCCTGGGAGAACTGGTCGCCTATGCAAAAAAATCCGATAAGCCCCTGCTTTATGGCACCATGGGGCCTGGCAGTGTGACGGATCTGTTCGGTCGTGTAGTGTCCACTGCGTTCGGCGTGCCGCTGACGGCCGTCGCCTATAAGAACAATACGGCCTCCCTGATCGATCTGATGGCTGGCCGCGGTGATCTGTCCTACGCTACGCCCATCGCCCTGATCGAGCATCAGAAAGCGGGCGATCTGAAAATACTGGCGCTCACGACCGATAAACGGGACCCCTCATTTCCTGATATCCCCACGGTGACTGAACTGGGGTACCCACAGCTTAAATCATCCTATTGGACTTCCCTGCATGCTCCTAAAGGTACACCGCCCGAGGTCATTGCAAAAATCTCCGCCGCTGCCGTCCACACGGTCAAAACCGAGAAGTTCCGCAAGCTGCTTAGGGATAATGGTCAGACGGAAAAGGCCGGTGGCCCGCAGGTACTGGATGCTCAATTGCAGGCCGATCGCCAGTACTGGGGTAAAGTCATCCGGGACAATAATATCGTCATCAACTAACGATGCGGCAGCCCGGCAAGCGAACCGCAGGGGGCAATGCCAAAGCAACGCCATGCCCCTGCGCGGTTCGCGACAGCCATTCGACAGCCATCTGACCTATGCAAATTGAAATCGAACCAGTCGGCACCATCCGGGCCGCACTGGGTGAATGCCCAATCTGGGATACGGAACACCGGCAACTGTGGTTTATAGACGCCCGGGCTGGTCTGATCCAGCGACTTGATCCGGCAACGGGACAGATTGCAGCAAGCGTGACGGTGCCCGCACCGGCTGGATCATTCTGCCTGAATGCAGACGGTCGCCTGCTGGTCGCGCTCAAGGAAGACATTGTCCTGGTGGATCCGGCGACAGGCGCACAGCACTTGATCGCGCGAATTGATGACAGTCACTCCCATTTGCGCCTGAACGATGGCGAGCCCATGCCGGATGGCAGTTTTATTGTCGGTACCATGCATGTTTACCGGGACAACAATGAACCGCCGCTGGGCGGGTTGTATCGCATCCGGCCGGATGGCGGCCTCATGAAGCTGGACACGGGCATCGGCATTACCAACGGACCCTGCGTTAATCCGCTGGACGGGCGCCTGTATGTGAGCGACAGCAGCACCCGCAGCATCAGCTCCTATACCATGGTAGCCGACGGTACGCTTGCCGATCGTCGCCTCTTTATCAATACAGACGCATATGACTCCGGCCCTGACGGGTGCTGTTTTGATTCTCAGGGAGGCCTGTGGACTGCTCTGGTACGTGTCGGCGCCATTGCACGCTTCGGTCCGGACGGCGCGCTGACCCACAAAATTGCCGTGCCCCTGACGCATCCGGCGTCGCTTTGCTTTGGGGGCGAGCATCTGGATGAACTCTATGTGACGTCCATCAGCGACAGCGGTCGCCTGCGCGCCGATGGCCCGCTGGACGGCGCAATCTTGCGCATTCGTGGCTGTGGAGCGCAGGGCATGCCGCCCGCGCGCAGCCGTATCGGCCTGCCGGTCTGATCACCTGCCCGGACCTGCGCGCTTGATCGTCAGCCAGCCGGATTGTCGGCCATACTGACCGCCAGCCAGGTTGATTGTTCAAGCGCCCAATTGCCGATACGCCAGAAAGCGCCGGTCGCTACCCGACACCTCTGCGGCCACAAAGTCCAGAAACACGCGGATTTTGGCGGGAATCATAGGCGTATCCAGAATCGTCGCGTAAATGCCATCTTCAAAAGACGAATTGGTCACCCGGAAATCCGGCAAGAGCCGCACCAGGCGGCCCTGGGCGATATCGTTGGCGACCGTATAATCATCCAGCAGGGCAATGCCTTCGCCCAGCCGCGCCAGCTCCAGTTGCACAATGCCGCTATTGGTCACATGGCGAGGATTAAGCGGGACCTCTTCAACGCCTTTTTCCGACATAAAGCGGCACACATAGCGTTCCCCCGGTTTCAGATAGCACAGGCAGGCGTGATTCGTCAGTTGCGGCGGACTGGTCAGCTCCGGCATGGTGGCGATATAGTCAGGCGAGGCGACAAGATAGCGTTCGCTTTTGAAAAGAATGCGGCGTTTGAGCCCCGCCTCCACGGGGGGCGCAATGCGAAAATCCACATCGATCTGCTGCAGGCGCAGATCGGCCTGGGCTTCGGCCAGCAGCAATTCAACATGAATATCGGGATAAAGCGCCCTGAAACGCGCAATAAGCGGGGTCAGCACGCCTACGCCGAACATGACCCGGGAGTGCACGCGCAACAGTCCCTGGGGAGAAGAGCTGATCGCCGTAATATTGTCATGGGCGTGGTGGATGCTCCACAAAATGCCATCGAGCTGGTGTGCGTATTCCTGGCCTGCTTCGGTCAGCATGACCTGCCGGGTCGAACGCAGCAGCAGCCGTACAGTAAGTTCCTGCTCCAGGTCGGTAATCATGCGCGAGACGGACGTCGGCGATACACCGAACTGCCTTGCGGTTTCCGTAAAACTGCCGGTACGGGATACCGACAGGAAAAGCTCCATTGCTCTAAGACGATCCATGATTACCTCAATATACGCAGGACAGACTGCCGAATTTTGGCTATTCCATCATCGGCTGATTATAATTTAAGATTGATGCAAGTCAAATCAATACATACTGGAGAGGAGTTCTCATGGAATTCGGTGTATTTATTCTTGCACAACAGCGCGGCTACCATCAGTCGTCAAAGCAAGTCATCAACAATTCGGTCGAACAAACAATCGCTGCAGAACAGGCCGGATTCAACAACGCCTGGTATGCAGAGCATCACTTCAACAATTATTCCCTGTCGCCTTCACCCCTGATGATGGTGGCGCACTGTGCCGGCATGACCAAGCGCATTCGCCTTGGCACTGCGGTGTGTATTCTGCCTTTGTATCACCCGGCGCGCTTCCTGGCTGAAGTCGGATTTGTGGACACCGTCTCCGACGGTCGTCTGGATCTGGGTATCGGTTCGGGTTACCAGGCTTTTGAGTTTGAACGGTTCGGTGTCAAGCTGGAAGATGCTTCAAAAATCTATAACGAATTTCTCGACATGATTCCCATGGGTCTGACACAAAAGACCTTTGAATATGAGGGTGAGTTTCTGAAACTGCCCCCCAGCTCGATTGCGGTTCGCTGTCAGCAAAATCCGATGCCGCCGCTGTGGATTACCTCGGGCAACCCTGTCGCCCTCGGCCGTGGTGTGAGCGAAAATCATAATCTGTTCGTGACCGCGTTGCTCAAGGGCAATGACGGCATCAAAGAACTGCGTGAACGACTCGAAAAAGTCGCCGATGACAACGGCAAGGATCTGGATCGCGATGTCAAATTCGGCTTCCTTCGTTGCGGTTATGCCTCCGACAATAAGTCAGAAATCGACGCCTATCTGGATTGTGCCCGCTTCCAGCGCCGGATTTCCGAAAGCCTGAAATTCCGCCGCGCCCAGTCCGAAGACGGTTATATGATCCAGGAAGTGCCTTCGCCAACCGACATGAGTTTCGACGAACTGCGCAAGAACCTGCCGGTCGGCTCGGTCAACCAGGTCATCGACAAATTGCTGGAAGAAATCAGCATTCTCAAGCCCAAGCATATTGCCCTGCAAACCCAGCTGGGTGACTTTGACCAGAAAACCATGCTCAAACAAATCGAACTCTGGGGTGAGAAAATCATTCCGGCCGTCAATAAGGAACTGGGTCTGAAGGCAGCTGCCTGAGGCATACCCAAGGAGACAATCGTGCGCATTCATCTGACAAACACCGGTGCGGTCACTGTTCTTGATTCTGCAGAATTTCGCAAACTCGATATTCTGGTCGATCCGCTTCCGCCCGAAAAGCTGGAGCGGGCGATACAGAAAATCGGTCGGCGGGAAGACGAGGACCATATCCGGCTGTCGCCGGCTGTATTGCGCTACCTTTGCGGTCGCGCGGGCGATGTCGAGTGGGAAAGCGGCTTTGCCGGCATGATCGCCTATGCCGCCAAGGCGGGCTGGGTCGATGACCAGGGTGACGTACGTGTTCACATTGAACGCAATGAAATCGATGAGGTCGTCACTGAAGTCGAATTCAAGGCCGCCATGCGCGCACTGCCGGCGGGCATCAGCGCCGTGACGACCGGCAGTGGTGACGGCGTTGCCGGACTGATTGTCTCCAGCCTGACCTCCATCTCTGCCGAGCCACCGCTGGTTGGCTTCTTTATTGATGAACGCTCATCCATTGTGCCGTCGCTGCTGGCAAACAATCGTTTCGTTGCCAATGTGCTGGGTGAAGAACATAAAGATGTATTGTCCACTTTTCTGTGCGAAAAACAGGGGCCGGCGCGCTTTTCCAAAGGCAACTGGCGCAATGGCCTGCATGACCAGCCCGTGTTGAGCGACGCGCTGGCTACCGTGGAATGTGATATCGTCAATACACAGGCGCTGGGCACGCATCGCATGATCGTTGGCAAAATCCGCCGCTCGGTCAGCCGTCAGGCCAGTCCCATGATCAATTTCAACGCCGGTATGCACCGCCTGGAGCCGCTGCCCGGCTAGACTTGCAGGCAGCCTGTGGCCAGGCTGTGGAGGATCTGCCGCGGGGCAACCTGCGGTGCTCGAACAAAGACAACCCCAAACAGAATTCAACAAAGCAAATATCATGACTGAAAAATGTGTTCATATTGAAGTATCGGACTACGTCGCGCTGGTGACGATGGATCGCAAGCCCGTCAATGCCCTGAGTCGCGACATGCGTCGCCAGTTGGTAGCGGCGTTCGATGAAATCTCGGCACGCGACGACGTGCGCTGCGCCGTTCTCACGGCCAGCGGTTCGATCTTCTGCGCCGGCGCCGATCTGAAAGACCGGCCCAATCAGGATATCCCCGGTGATTTTCTTGAACACAATCGTATTACGCGCGAAACCGGCAACGCCATTCGCGAATGCGCCAAGCCTGTCATCGCCGCCGTCAACGGGGCGGCGCTCGGTGCGGGACTCGGCCTGGCCGCCGCCTGCGATATTTTGTATGCCTCAGAGAATGCCACTTTCGGCATGCCCGAAATCAACGTCGGCCTGGCGGGCGGCGCGTCAATGCTGCGCACGCTTTTTGGCCGCTCGACGCTGCGCCGCATGTTCTATACCGGGGAGCGCCTGACCGCCCATGATCTGCTGCGCCGTAATGTCATTGAAGACGTGCTCAAGCCGGAAGAACTGCTGCCCGTGACCATGGAACTGGCCCGCGTGATCGCTGCCAAGGCGCCGCTGGCAACGATTTACGCCAAGCGCGCGGCCAATATGGTAGATGTCATGCCGCAGCGCGATGCCTATCGCTTTGAGCAGGAATTCACCATGCTGCTGGCCAAGACCGAAGATGCACGTGAAGCGCGCATGGCGTTTCTGGAAAAACGCGAACCCAAATTCAAAGGCTGCTGAGCGATGGATACGTTTGCTGTGCCTCAGCCCGGCGCGGGGCTGGATGCTTTCTTCATGGCCAAGGGTATTGCCATCGTCGGCGCGTCTGACGATATCACCAAGATCGGTGGGCGTCCCATCCATTTTTTGCTCAAATATGGCTACAAGGGCCAGATCTATCCGGTCAATCCGCGCGGCGGCGTGATCCAGGGCGTGCAGGCCTATACCTCGCTCTGTGAACTGCCGGCCGCCCCCGACATGGCCATTATCGCGGTACCCGCAACGGCTGCCGTCAAGGCCATGCAGGATTGCGCCTCCGTCGGCGTGCGCGGCGTGGTGGTGCTCTCTTCAGGATTTGCAGAAGCCGGGCCGGAAGGCGCGGCGCTGCAGGCCGAACTGGTAGCGATCGCGCGCAAGCATGGCATGCGTCTGCTGGGTCCCAACTGCCTGGGCACGATCAGTGTGGCGCAAGGCGTCATCGGCTCCTTTTCCATTATTCTTGAACAAAGCATGCCGCCTGCCGGTCAGGTCGGTATTGTTTCGCAGTCCGGCAATATCGGCAGCTTTGCCGTGCAAAACGTGGCGCGGCGCGGCCTGGGCGTCAGTCATTTCATCGCCACCGGCAATGAAGCGGATATCGATGTGGCCGACGGCATTGCCGCGCTGGCCAACGATACGCAAACACGCCTGATTCTGTGCTGCATGGAAACCTGCCGCGATGCCGACAGGCTGACCCGGGCGCTCGATCTGGCCCGCAAAAACAATAAACCGGTGATCGTGCTTAAAATCGGCTCGACCGATCAGGGCCAGGCCGCAGCGGCCACGCATACCGGCGCACTGGCCGGTTCGGATTCGGTCATCGATGCCGTCTTCCGTCGCTACGGCGCCTTGCGCGTCAATGCCATCGAAGAACTGCTGGAGCTTGGGCACGCCGCGTCGCTTCTGCTGCCCGGCGGCCTGCCCAAAGGCAACCGGATCACGCTGCTGGCCGCCTCGGGCGGTTTCGGCATCATGATGGCCGATGCGACCGTGAAGGCCGGCCTGGCGCTCAGCGAACTGGATGCCGGCACAAAAGACAAGATTTTGAAGGTGTTGCCGCTGGCGGGCACGAACAATCCGGTAGATGCGACCGCACAAGTGTCGGCCCGTCCAGACGTCCTGCAGGGTACGCTGGCTGCGCTCATGGAAGACACGCAAACCGACGTAACGCAGATTTTCCTGTCGCTTTCGCTTTACAACACGCGCCTGCGCGGGGTGTATATGGAAGCGTTGAAAGAGATTCGCCACCGCTATCCAGACCGCCTGCTTGTGGTTACCAGCCAGGGTCCAGCCGATGCCGTACGCGAGATCAATGACCTGGGCATTCCTGTTTTCCCTGGTATTGATGCGACTGCAAGCGGGCTGGCGGGGCTGGTGCGCATGGGACAACTGGCGGCATTGCCAGAGACCACGGGTTACCGTGGCGCCAGGGAGCCACTCGATCGCGCGGCCTTCAGCAATGAATATACTGCCAAACAAGCGCTTGCCGCGATGGGGATACCCGTGCCGGCCGAAGCGATTGTCACCTCAGCCGACGCCGCTGCCACACAAGCCGTGCGCACGGGCTTTCCCGTGGTGCTCAAGATCGTATCCCAGGATATTGCCCACAAAACTGAAATCGGGGGCGTACTGCTGAACCTGGCCGATGAGGCCGCCGTGCGCAGCGCTTATGAACAGATCATGCAGGCTGCCGCGAAGCACGCGCCTGACGCCCGGCTGGATGGCGTGCTGGTCAGTCCGATGATCAAGGGCGGAAACGAGCTGATCATGGGCATCTCCAGAGACCCGGTTTTCGGCCCGGTCGTGATGGTCGGCAGCGGTGGCATCTACGCTGAAATTCTCCAGGACGTGGCCGTGCAGACCGCGCCGGTATCGGAAGATGAAGCGCAGGCTATGATCCGCTCGCTGAAACTGTTCCCGCTGCTAAACGGCGCGCGGGGCAGGAAGAAAGCCGATGTCCGGGCTGCTGCGCATGCGCTGGCCCGGCTCTCGGAGTTTGCCTGCCGCCATGCCGACGATGTGGCGGAAATTGATATGAATCCGGTGCTTGTTCTTCCCGAAGGCGAGGGTGTCGTGGTGCTCGACGCACTGCTGATCCCCCGGCATGCCGGTCACACTTCTGAATGACATTCTTTAAGGTCAACCATGGATTTTCACTCCAATCCGATCATTCCTGATCCTGCCACGGCGCCGGATGCGTATCGTACGCATGCCCGTGAATGGCTCAAGAATAATCTTCCGTCTTATATGCGCTCGGATAGCCTGGACTATCGGACACCTACGCTGGCCGAATCCAGCGACTGGGAAGCGGCCATGTACCGCGCTGGTCTGGCGGGGATGACCTGGCCCAAAACCTACGGTGGCCATGGCCTGAGCCTGCGCGAACACCTGGCAGTAAACAAGGAAATCGGTGCGCTGCCCATGCCCGAGAGCGTCAGCTCGATCGGCAAGGAGCTGGCGGGCCCCATCATCATGACCGTGGGTACCGAGGCGCAGAAACAATCGTTTCTGCCCGCCATCCTGGAGATGCGCGAGTACTGGTGCCAGGGCTTTTCCGAACCCGATGCGGGCTCCGATCTGGTTCGCCTGCGTACCCGTGCGGTGCAGGAAGGCGACAACTGGCGCATCAACGGACAGAAAATCTGGACCAGCGGCGCCGCCAAGGCACACTATTGCCTGTTGCTGACCCGCACCGGCACGGTCGCCGACAAACATCGCGGCCTCTTGATGTTTGCCGTGCCCATGAACACCCCCGGCATCCGCGTGGTGCCGATTCGTTCCATTGATAACAAAGAATCCTTCGCCGAAGTATTCTTCGACGATGTGGTCGTGCCCGACAGTGCCCGCCTGGGCGCGCCCGACGAAGGCTGGAGCGCGGCGATCCGTGTGCTGTCGATCGAACGCGCCACCAACCGCATGTACCGGGCCTGGCGTTTCGAATGCGAACTGCGCCAGTTGATTCAGGCCTGCCAGTCGGATGCGCAACTGTCCCGTCGACTGCAGGAATCCTACTACCAGCGCCGCATCGGCCAGCTCGTCTGCGAAATTGATGCGCTCAAAGGTCTGGTAGAACGCTCGGTCGAACAGCTGATGAACGGCGAGGCCATTGGGGCGCGTGGTTCGCTCACCAAACTGTTCTGGTCTGAATGCCATCAGGCATTCATGGCGCTTGCACAGGAAATCGTCTCTCAGGTAGGTCCGACTTCCAGCCCGCTGGCTCAGCGCGCCCGCAAGCACTTCACCACGGCGTATCTGTTCTCGCATGCCGAAACCATTTACGCGGGCACCACCGAAGTGCAACTGGACATCATTGCACAACGTATTATGCAATTGCCAAAGGATATCTGATCATGAGTCATCAGCAAGATAGTCTGCGACCGGAAGAGTTTGCAGAAGCGGCTGCCGCAGCGGTTGCCGATGTGCTTGGACGCGAACCGCGCCAGGCGGCTGCCGTTTTGGCGGCCTCGGGCCTGTTCGGCGTCTGCGCGCCGGAAGCGCGTGGCGGTCTGGGCCTGGGTCTGGAATTTGGCGTGCCGGTGTGTGAAGCCGCCGGCAAGCTGCAATTGCATTTTCCCCTGGTGGAACAGATGCTGCTGGCGCGGGCCTTTGCCGATAGCGACATTGCCGATGCGCTGATCGCGGGCGAGAAGATTGGGGTCATTGCCTGGCAGGGCAGCGTACAGCAAAAGAGCGCGACACATGCCGGCTTTGCCGACGCGTGCGACTGGATCCTGGTGGCCGATGAAGACGGTGCCAGCCTGCTGCAGGCTCAATCTGTGTCGGTGCAAGCCAATGATGCCATCGATCCGGAATATCCCCTTTACGATATCGCAATCGAAGCGCCCATTATTCAGGCGCGTCTGTCGGCCAAGGCTTGGGCCGCGCTGAAAAATGATGCGCATGTGCTGTATGCCGGTTTCATCAACGGCCTGGGCGGCCAGGCACTTGAACAGGCAGCCGAGTACACTGCTACCCGCGTTCAGTTCGGCCGTCCGCTGTCGGCCAAACAGGTCGTGCGACATACCCTGTCCCGCATGAGACTGTTGCACGAAGCCTCGACGGCTACGCTGCAGCGGGCGTTGCGCAAGAACGAATACAGTGCGGCGCGCCCTGCCGATACGGCTTTTGCAGGGGCTATCGGCAATGCGGTGTTCATTATCGAAAAGGCCATCCATCTGCATGGCGGTATGGGCTTTACCTGGGAACTGCCGCTGCATTATTCGTTGCGCGATGTGCGCAAAATCGAGGCCGCGTTCAATAACGGGCATCAACTGGAAAATCTGGGCGTGCAGTTTATTGCCGCGGCTTAGTGCAAACACAAACGGCATATAGCAGCGGGCAAACGGTATACAGCAAACGGCAGAAAGCAGAAAGCAGAAAGCAGAAAGCAGAAAGCAAGCGGTATATGGCAAACGATATATAGCAATCGGCATACAACAAGACAAGGAACAGACAACAATGCAACAGGATATGGCGGGCCGCGTGGCCCTGGTGACGGGGGCCGGTAATGGCATCGGCAAGGAAACCGCAAAACAGATGGCCGCCCGCGGGGCGGTTGTCGGCGTGAACGATCTCAAAGAAGAATTTGTCAGCGCGACCGTCCAGGAAATTACCGACGCCGGAGGTCAGGCTTTTGACGTCGTGCAGAACATGTCGACGCGCGAAGGCGTCGTCGCGGCAGTGCAGCGGGCGCACCAGCACAAGGGACGCCTGGATATCATGGTGAACAACGCCGCATGGGTTCGCTATCAGGCGATCCCCGATATCATGCCGGAAACCGTCGATCGCATGGTGGATATCGGATTCAAATCGGTCATCTGGGGCCTGCAGGCAGCGGTCGATGTCATGGACCCGGAAGAGGGCGGCGTGATTGTCAATGTCGCCTCGACGGCGGCCTTGCGTTCAGCCATGAATTCCGTTGTCTATTCCGGTATCAAGGCCGGTGTGCTGGGCATTACGCGCGCAGCCGCAGCGGAATTGGGCGCACGTCACATCCGCGTCAATGCCGTCTGCCCGTCGGCCGTGCCCACTGAAGGCACGCAGCGCAATCGCAATGCCGAGCGTGATGCCAACCGTGTTGCCCGCACACCGCTGGGCCGCCTGGGAACGGTCACCGATATTGCCAGGGGCATCTGCTTTCTGGCCAGTGACGAAGCCGGTTTCATTACCGGTCAGGCACTGGTCGTCGATGGCGGCATCACCTTTACGAATATCTGATGGCTGTGCAGCCCACGTCCATCCCCACCGTGCTGATTACCGGCGCGGCTTCCGGCATCGGCCGGGCCAGTGCCGTGCTGTTTGCCAGCCGGGGCTGGCGTTGTGTTCTCGTTGATCGCAACGTCACAGCGCTGGCCGAGGTGCTGGACACGCTTGCGCCGATACGCGCAAGCGATGAGATCGATGCCCTTACTCATATGAGCCGGACGGTCGACCTGACTGTGCCCGCGGATATCGAATCTCTGACAGACCCTACGCTTGTGCTGGATGCCGTGGTCAATAATGCAGGCATGTCCGATACCAGCGGTCTGCTCCTGACCGAACAGGATGCAGCACACCTGGATCGCCTGGTTGCATTGAACCTGCGCGCACCTGCGCTCGTTATCGACGCCGTGGCCGCACAACTGGTGCCGGGTGCGCGGATAGTGAATGTGGCCTCGGGCGCCGCCTTGCACGCCATTCCGCTGCGAGGCGCCTATAGCGCCACCAAAGCCGGTCTGCTTGCGCAAACCCAGGCACTGGCCGCCGCCCGTCCTGACCTGTGCGTCACGGCCCTGTGCCCGGGCTTCGTGCGTACCGAACTGGTGGCGGAACTGATCGACATCGGCCGTCTTCAGCCGGAAAACATCGTTGCGAAAATTCCCCTGGGCCGCATGGCCGAACCACAGGACATGGCCGAGGCGCTGTATTTCCTGGCATCGGAAGGAGCCGCACCGTTATCGGGCGAGCGGCTGAGTGTGGATGGCGGGTCTGCCATCTTTGGTGGCAGCAAGCCTTTTGCGCCCGCCACGCAACAACCCTTGCCGTTCGACAGCACGGTCCACTATCAACTTGCAGGCAACCCGCCGGCAGAATGGGCGAGCACCCCGGGCATCCAGGAAACGCCAGTGGCTGATCCGCACTACAGCGCGGTCCTTGATTTTTCCTGCCTGCAGGCGGAGCGTGGCCAAATGCTGCAGGCCGTCCACGAAGCGGCGCGGCGCTTCGCCGGCCAGAACGGGCCGCATAGCAGCCTGATCCTGCTCATGCCGTCGCAGCGCGCGACTGGCCATTGGCAACAGGCAGGCGATATGGCCGCAGCACGCATGCTGGTCTGCAGTCTGGCATGTGAACTGGGCGCACGCGCCATGCGTGTCAATGCGATTGAAATCGATCCGAACGTGCGTCCCGACGCCCTTGTTCCGTTGTTGCGATTTGTCGGCGGCGCCCGCACCCAATTTCTGACCGGGCAGACCATTCGCGCACATGTCGCATAACCTTGCGGATTCTGCATACTTTTAATTCGCTCGCCATACTTCGAGATCGTTACGGATAACCCTGGATCATGACCGACATTACACCCGAGCAGGAACAGATCAAGGCGCAGTTCATCGCCGAACGCGGATATTGGCGACCCTGGACAGAAACAATCCTGCGCCACCACCCGCAGTTTCTGAGCGCTTATGCCTCCTATGCCGGCTACCCGGCGCGACACGGTCCATTGTCACCGCGCATGGTCGAACTCATCTACATCGCGCTGGACAGCTCGGCCACGCATCTGTTCCCAACGGGCTTGCGCACGCACCTCGAATTTGCCCGGCAATTGGGCGTGTCAGCGGCCGATGTCTTTGATGTTTTGCACATCGTGACGGGCCAGGGATTAAGCCATGTGTATGATGCAGTGCGTATTCTTGCAGATGAAATAGGGATGGACAATGCGCAGGCCATGTCCGAAGAACAACGATCCCGCGTGCAGCGCCACTTCTCTGAAGTGCCTGCCTTCATGGAGCAGATCGCGCAACTGGACCCGGGCTATCTGGATGTCCTGCTGGACTTTCTGGAACACGGCGACAGCAGTGACACATCCGCAAGAGGCGGTCTTACCCTTGCGGAACGCACGTTGATCGAAATTGCTCTGGCTGCCTGCTTTACCGGCTTCAATGAAACCATGCTGCGCATGCGGATCCGCAGCGCGCTGAAAATAGGTATCAGTCATGCGGAACTGCTGCAAGCCATCCAGCTCACAGCGCACCTGTCCATTCATGGAATGGCTCTGGGAGCCAACACATTCGAAGAGTCCATTGCGAGCCGGTCGCAGGCGCCGAAAGGCGCAGACCCTGTCTAACACGTGTAAAATTGCGGACTGTCCACAGAAAATGCCGTTTGAAATATCTCCGGCTCAATTCAACTGAAATATGCACGCAATCGACACTCAAGCTGATACCCCGTCGCTCGCTCCGGAAGTGGTGCGCGTTCTGAAGGCACTCAGTCTGCAACGCGCAGCCCCCTGGCATTTACCCGGCTATTACCTGGGGATTGCCTATGACTCTGTCAGTCAGGACAATGCCAGCCTGAGCATGGATCTGAATAGCAACCTGGACGTGCACGGTCGCCCGCTACCCGTGGCCCTGTGCATATTGGCCGATGTGGCGTTGGCCGCTTCCATACGCGGTGAGGTCGGGTTCGAGACCCGCCTGGCCACCGTGAGCGCCAAACTCACCTTTACGGGGCGTCACGCAACGCAGCGACTGATTGCCAACAGTCACCGCCGCTTTCAATCGGACGACAATGCCATCGCTGTCAGAAACAGCGCCGTCACGATTCTTTCTTCAGAGACGCCCATCTGCTTTGCCGAAGGCAGTTTCGCCGTACTTGAGCGTCCGGCTGATCGCCCCGTACAGTCACAGCCCGACCATCACTCCTGGGATCAGATTGAGCTGCTTGATGTCGACGAGCTGACCCCTCAGGAAGCAGATGCCTACCGGCGTGCACGACAAACGAGCGCCGGGCGTGCGAATGATAAAACGGCTTCAGATAAAACGACATTCACAGAGGCATTCTGGGGGCTGACGCCCACCGGCCAGGGCCATACCGCCACCTGCGACATCCAGTGTGGTTTGCATATCGGCAATCGGGTCGGTCATGTACAGGGCGGGGTGCTGCTTGGACTGGCCATCACGACCAGCCTGGCAACGGTAAAGGACGACTGGCGAGTGCTGGAAATCAATGCCAACTTTATTCGGCCGGGCACCGAAGGGACGCTGACAGCCACGAGTCACATCGTCAATGCGGGACGCAATCTGGCTGTTGTTCTTTGCGAGATCAAAACTGCGACGGGTCGTCTTGTTCTACAGGCACAAACAACAATGATCCGAGAATAAATCGTCTCATCATGGCCGTCTGTCAGGCGCCGATATTTCAGCGCCTGCCATTCGCGAACATGCTGCGATCAATCCAGACGAATATTCAGCGATTTGATGACCTTGCCCCAGATCTGGGAGTGTTCCTCGATCAGATCGCCAAACGCCTTGGCACTCATCGGGCGGGATTCGGCGCCCTCCGTACGGAACTTCTCCTGAATCTCGGGAGAGGCAAGCGCTTCATTGACCACTTTATTCAGCTTTTCAGTAATGGCGTCGGGCGTTCCTGCGGGCGCCAGCAGTCCATACCAGGAATAGGCCAGCATCTCGGGAACACCCTCTTCGCGAAAGGTCGGAATCGACGGCGCGGCTTCAGAACGTTTTTCAGATGTCATGGCAATCGCCTTGAGCCGGCCTTCCTTAATATGGGGCAGCGATGTCGTGATGGCGTCAAAGAATAAATCAACATGCCCGGCGACTAGGTCCGTCGAGGCCGGTGAGGCTCCTTTGTATGGCACATCCAGAATGTCTGCCCCCGTCGCGCCACGCAGCATGGACAACACCAGATGGGTCGAAGAGCCATTACCCAGGGTTGCTCCTGACAGTTTGCCGGGCTCCTTCCTGGCCAGCTCAATGAGTTCTCGCACATTATTGGCGGGGACAGAAGGGTTGGCCACCAGCACGAACGGCGTCAGTCCGGTCAGCGCAATCGGCTTGAAGTCAGAAACTTTGTACGGCAGTTTGGAAAATAAGTGCGGGTTGCTCGATAGCGTGGTGGTCACCGCCATCAATAGTGTATAGCCATCAGGCTTGGCGCGTGCAACCGTTTCTGCGCCGATAATGGTGCCGGCCCCGGGTTTGTTTTCGACGACAACCGGCTGTGACAATTTTTGCGACAATTGCTGTGACATCTGGCGAGCCAGGATATCGGTAAAGCCGCCAGGAGAATAGGGCACCACAATTTTTATCGGTTTGTTCGGATACGTATCCGCTTCCTGCGCGTGTGCCGTACTCGCCCCGAAGGCCAGCAAGGATGCGCCGATCAGAGCAGTGCGTCGAAATAAAGTCATATACGGTCTCTCTCCAGTTTTGTAAAGTCGTGCGTTTCTTTATTTTTATCAAAAGCGTTTTATACACTGTCAGCGGCATGCGGGTAAGGGGCTGGCGTGCAGAACAAAACTGCAAATTCAGGGGCAATCGGATGCTGGCGGGGCGAATGGGCGCATTGCCTGCCTTCCTGTTGATAGTGTTTTGCGCGATGATGCGCTAGTCGTCATTGGCCGTGCAGGCTAAGATGACGACACCGACGCTCCCTCTGCGCAAACGTACAGCGGCGACGCATTAGCGGCAGGTATTGCGTGCCCGGCGCAGAACTCGCGGCGGCACATGATACACCAATACAAATGAAATAGAGAAGGATGGGCAATGAAAGACACGTGGTTGGAGTTGGAAGGGCGCGTTGTCGCCGTGACAGGGGCAAACGGCGGGATCGGCCGCGCGACCGTGCAGGCGCTGCTTGAAGCGGGTGCGCATGTGGCCATGCTGGATCGCGAAGCGCTGTCGTCCGACGCACTGGCGGCCTTGAGAGAGCAGACAAGGGGTGAGTGTCTCTCCCTGGCCTGCGATGTTGCTGACAATGAGCAGGTTTTGGCTGCGGTCGATTCAGTCAATCGTCATTTTGGGCAGTGCGATGCCCTGGTCAACAACGCGGCGGTTTCCGTACAAGGTCGTCTGGATTCGCTGGACGTGACCGACTGGAGCAGGCAAATCGACATCAACGTGACGGGCTATCTGCGATGCGCCCGGGCGTTCGGTGAACAGATGCAGGCGCGTGGTGCGGGATCGATCGTGAACATGGCCTCAATCGCAGGCTCAAATCCACAGCCCTATAGCGGCGCCTACAGCACGACCAAAGCCGCGATTCTGATGCTGTCCCGGCAGCTGGCCTTTGAATGGGGCCAGCAGGGCGTACGCAGTAACGCCATCAGCCCGGGGCTGATCCGCACACCGCTGACCGAACCGTATTACGCCGACCCGCAAATGCGCGAGCAGCGGGAAAACGCCGTGCCCTTGCGCCGCATCGGCAGGCCCGAAGATATTGCAAATGTGGCCGTCTTTCTGGTGAGCGATCGTTCTTCATACGTCAACGGCGCAGAAATTGTTGTTGATGGCGCCTTTACTCAATCGCTCATGAGCCATATTCCCCGTCCGCGACGTCCGTAAATCAAATCTCTGCGCTGCATGGATTCAATAATTCTGTGCTGTGGGCGAAGGCCGGGCAATCTCCCCTCGGGCGGCTGTCCGGCAGCAGTCGGGTGCTAGCGCATTGCCTCTTCATAACGGCGTGCGACTTCGGGCCAGTTCACTACCTTGTAGAACGCCGCAATATATTCCAGGCGACGGTTCTGATACTTCAGATAATAGGCATGCTCCCATACGTCCAGCCCAAGCACGGGCGTATTGCCGGTCATCAGCGGACTGTCCTGGTTCGCTGTACTCTCTACAACAAGTTTCTTCTGCGGCGTTACGCTCAGCCAGGCCCAGCCACTGCCAAAGCGTGAAATAGCCGCCTTGGTAAACGCGTCCTTGAATTTTTCCAGTCCACCCAAGTCTGCCTCAATGGCTGCAGCCAGTTTTCCGTCGGGCGCGCCGCCACCATCCGGAGACATCACCTGCCAGAACAGGCTGTGGTTGGCGTGACCGCCGCCATTGTTACGCACGGCGCCGCGCACCGTTTCGGGCAGGGCATCAATATCGGCAATCAGCTCTTCTACAGGCGGGGCAGGCACCTTCTCGGCCTCCAGCGCGGCATTCAGATTGTTGATATATGTTTGATGATGCTTGGTGTAGTGGATCTCCATCGTCTGCGCATCGATATTGGGTTCGAGCGCATCGTAGGCGTAGGGCAAAGCGGGAAGTGTGTAAGACATGTACTGCTCCTGGTAAATGGTGATGGTCAATGGTGTGGAACCGGCCCGCGCATCGTGCATTCAATGCGTTCCCGGGTTCCGGAGAAAAATCGAAGATTGAAAACATGGGCTATTGGACAGGTATGCCAAGCGTCATACCCGCTGCGCCGTGGTTTGCAACTTGCCTTGCTTCAGAGTCTTCGGGATGCAAGCCAAGAAACCGGACAAGTTCGGTATAGGTGCGTCGGCTATGGTTATGTGCGGCGCTTTGCCAGGTATCGGGGAGTGTTGCGTCGTTCATGGCAGCGCATAGCTTTGCGTGCGGCAAACACAAATGCAATCGCTGCAACGCGGTGCTGCCCAGGCGCTCATAGGTGTCGGCCAGATTGTGGTGGGCGATGACATATGCTGCCATGCCTGCTTCAGCATCTGGTGCATGGCCGAATGATTCGGTGGCCATCGTCAAAGCCAGATCGTAGTGCCTGAGTGCGGCCCTGTACCTGCACCTTTCGTATGCCTCGTTGCCATCGGTCGTGGCCTGGCGCCAGCGCACCAGCTGATCAAGTGCATCCTGACGCACGACAGTGTTCAATATTTCATTCAGCATACAGCCCTCCACGGTCTTGCATTGTAGCGCTTATGCAAATAGTAATGATTTTTATTATATATATCAACCGTGACACAGTCGTGGATATATTGATTGCTCAAATTGTCTATATTAATGAATAGGTTATAGAGTACGTTCCTTTTTAAACCTCTCTGCTGACAGGGTCTGAACCGGTAAAAAGGGGCCGCTTTTCGGAGCGAAAATGACGTGTTCTGGAGTACACGCACTTGACAGTATGCTTGTATTAATATATCTTACGATATGTTTTAAGATATCAATTTCGATTCAGTCAAAAATTGAACTCAAAGAAAACCCTTTATGAAAGACGACAAACCCCATCGACACCGGGGCGAGCGAGACCATCGCCGCCACGACACACACTTTACCCGCGGGCGCAAATTTTCGTCCGAGGATCTGCAACTGATGCTGCTGGCTTTGTTGGAAAAGCAACCCAGCCATGGCTATGAATTAGTCAAGGAACTGGATTCCCGTTCGGGCGGATACTGGAAACCCAGTCCCGGCATGGTGTATCCGGCATTAACGTACATCCATGAGATCGGCTATGCCTCGGTGTCGGAACACAGTAATAAAAAGTCTTATGCATTACTTCCGGAAGGGCTGGCGTATCTGGAAGAACATCGCGAGCAGGCCGACGAACTGCTGGCCATGCTGGTGCACCACGCCAACAAAATGCGGTATATCCAGGGCGCCATGGCTGCCGATAGTGATGCGCCCGATCAATCGGGCTGGCTGCCTGAGTTTCTGGCCGCCCGCCTGGCGCTCAAGCGGGCACTGCTGCTCAAGAGCACGGCCGACGCGCAGGAACAAAAGCGCATCACAGCCATTCTTGAAGCGGCGCTCCAACAGATCAGGCAGTCCTGACTCGCCCGGCCTCGCCGCCGACAATCACAAATGAATTTGAACCAATATTATGCAAAATACCCAACTCACTGAACAAAATACCCGCCCCACTGAATTGACCGCCCAGCGCGTCCGTCACCCGCTCAAAGCCCGGCTTTTACAGGTCCGCCAGATCACCCGGCTGACCCCGCGCATGGTCCGGGTCACCTTTCACAATCCCGATCTCGGGGACTACATTTCGGCATCGTTCGACGATCATATGAAACTGTTTTTTCCGGCAGATGGCCAGCCCATCATGCCCGAAAATACACCCGAAGGTCCCCGCTTCCCTGAAGGGGTCCAAAGACCGCCCGCGCGAGATTACACCCCCCGGCGTATTCGTGCGGCAGATGGCGAACTGGATGTAGACTTCGTTCTGCATGGCGACGGGCCTGCCTCCAGCTGGGCCGCCCGGGTGCAGGTGGGCGATGCATTGGTTGGGGCCGGACCGCGCGGTTCGTTTGTAATCCCTGACGGTTTTGACTGGCAACTGCTGATCGGCGATGAAACGGCCTTGCCTGCGATTGGGCGGCGTCTTGAAGAACTGCCCAAAGGCGCGAGAGTGCACGTCATTGCACAAGTGGCCGATGCCGCTGAACAGCAGGTATTTCAGACACAGGCTAACGCGCAGATCAACTGGGTGCAGGCCAACGAAACCAACACACAGCCACTGGTCGATGCCGTGCGCGCATTTGTACTGCCGGAAGGCGAAGGCCATATCTGGGGCGGTGGCGAGGCCGCCCAAATGCGCGCAATCACCCACCATTTGCTGGAAGAAAAAGGGATCGACAAATCACGGGTGCGCGTCAGCAACTATTGGAAGCAGGGGGCGGCGCAGGAGTAGCAATTGGCAGGACCGCGGTAGACCTCTATAATGACTCCCCATATTTGCACCATGCTCAACATTGGTCAGCCGCCGTTATGTACCGTGTATTAGCCTACCGTGCAAATCGTTTTGACCCCGCCACGCAAAGAATGACTGCCACGGTCACCCCTACCATGAGCAGGCTCACCGGCTCATGCAGCAGGCTTGCGGCCAGGGCCAAACCGAAAAAAGGCTGCAGCAGTTGCAACTGTCCGACGGCGGCAATGCCGCCCTGCGCCAGCCCGCGATACCAGAATACGAACCCGATCAGCATGCTGAAAAGCGAGACATAGGCCAGCCCGATCCACGCGGGCGGGCTGATATTCGCGAACGAGCCCGGCATGGTCAGCAGCGACAACAGCAGCATGAAGGGCAACGATATCAGTAGCGCCCAGCAGATTACCTGCCAGCCCCCCAACTTGCGCGAAAGCGTCGCGCCTTCGGCGTATCCCAGGCCACAAACCAGTACAGCCGCCAGCATCAGCAAATCACCGGCCAGCGAAGCGCTCAAATCCTGGGAAAGCGCAAAGCCTGCCACCAGCAAACTGCCTGTGACCGAAAAAAGCCAGAAGATCGGGCGCGGGCGCTCGCCCCCGCGCAAGACGCCGAACAGGGCAGTGGCAAGCGGCAACAGACCAATAAAGACAATCGAATGAGCCGAGGTCACATGCTGCAGCGCCAGGGCGGTGAGCAGCGGAAACCCCACGACCACGCCCAACGCGACAATCACCAGCGGCTGCAGTTGCGCCAGGGTCGGACGTTTTTGCCGGGTGACCAGCAATACCACCAACGCCAGCAATCCAGCGATCGCCGCACGTGCCACTGTCAGGAAAACCGGGTCGAACTCCATGACGGCCACGCGCGTTGCCGGCAGCGACCCGCTGAAAATCAGCACGCCCAGAAAACCGTTGAACCAACCCGCAGACGCGCTGGCCTGTAACCTGCCCTGTTCCATTCATTCACCTGATTGATTATGTCATAGGCATCACAACTGCAATTGCACTGGCGGCGCACTGCAGTGATGCCAATCGACATCTTAGAATCTATAATCATGACAATCAATTAATTGTCATGGATACAAGTTCATATGTCTCGCCTGCGATACAAAACCCTTGTTGACCGGTTTGCTCAGGAAATACGCAGCGGGCGTCTGACGCCCGGAACGCGACTGCCCACGCATCGCCAACTGGCGGCGCGCGAACACCTGTCCCTGGTTACCGCGACACGTGTGTATGCCGAACTGCAGGCCATGGGGCTGGTCAGTGGGGAAACGGGCCGGGGCACCTTTGTGCGTGAAATCGCGCTGCCATCGGGTCATGGCATTGATCAGCACGTGGTGGCGGCCGATATGATCGATCTCAATTTCAATTACCCTTCGCTACCTGGCCAAACCGAATTGCTGCGCATCTCCCTGCGCCAACTGGCGACATCGGGCGATCTCGCCTCATTATTACGCTATGCACCGCACGGCGGACGTATGCATGAGCGGGAAGCGATGGCGCAGTATCTTGAAAGCCGCGGCCTGGCTGTTGATGCTACACAGGTTCTGATTGTCAACGGCGCACAGGATGGGCTGGCCAATACACTGATGGCCACCCTCAAGCCCGGTGACGTTGTGGCCGTGGATGCGCTTACCTATCCGGGGTTTCGCGTGCTGGCCGACGTGCTGCACCTGGAGTTGCTGGCGCTTCCCGCCGCAGGGCTGGGGCCCGATATCGAGGCATTGGGCAGACTATGTCGCTCCCGACGTGTAAGAGGCGTCTACACCATGTCCACCATGAATAATCCGCTGGGCTGGGTCATGAGCGAAGAGTGTCGCAGACGGCTGATTGCCGTTGCGCGCGAACATCAATTGCTGATTATCGAAGATGCGGCCTATGCCTTTCTGGTAGAGGATGCGCCGGCGCCCATTGCACAACTGGCGCCCGATATCACCATTTACATTACCGGATTTTCGAAAAACGTCGCCGCGGGCCTGCGTGTGGGGCTCATCGCCGCACCCCCCGCGCATTTGCCTGCGCTGGAACGTACCATACGGGCCACCACATGGAGCACGCCCGGCGTTATGAGTGCTATAACAACTGAATGGATCCGGGACGGTACCGTATTGCAACTTGAACATCAGAAGCGCGAGGACGCCCGGTCGCGCCAGGCCATGGCCAGGCAGATTCTGGACGATATTCCATGTATTGGTCACCCGTCGTCTTATTTTCTATGGGTTCCTCTGGGTGAAGATGCCCGCGCCGACCAGATTGCGATGGCGCTGATGCGAGAGCAGATTTCCGTCTCAACGGCCGAGCCGTTTGCGACGACCGCGCATGTGCCACACGCCATTCGGGTCGCACTGGGCTCGGTTTCTCCGGATGTGCTGGAATCGGCATTGCAACGGGTCAGGGATTGTGTGAGGGCGTTTGGTTAAGAACGTCGTTTCCCAAACTGTCTGCCCACGTCTGGACTGCCGGAGCAGCAAAAAATAGCGTACAAAACCCTTAAGTTTTACTTATAGAGTCCATCATTCCAGCTGTAGCCGCGGGTACGCGCTTCTGTAACACTATCCGGACCTTAATACAGAAACCCGGATCCAATTATGACCAAGAAGTATTACCCGGCAAGCGAAGCGTTTGCTGCACTTTCTCCCCCGGTCTGGCGCGCCTCTACGGTTGTGTTCGATAGTGTCGAGTCATTCATCAATCGAAAATCGCGCCAGCCGGACGGATACAGTTATGGCATTACCGGAACCCCCACCGCTCGTTTGCTGGAACAGGAAATCGCCGGTCTTGAAGGGGGCAGGCATTGTGCAGTCACCCCATCCGGACAGGCCGCCTTATGCCTGGCTGTGATGGCGTTTGTCCGGGGCGGCGACCATTTGCTGATTTCCGCAGCCAGTTACGGCGCGCTGAAAACCTATGCTGACAAATGGCTTGCCCGATTGGGCGTCGAAGTGGAATATTATCCGGCCGATATTTCAGGTGAAATAACAGACTATATCCGCCCAAATACAAAAATGATCTGCCTGGAAGCGCCGGGTACCGTCACCATGGAAATGGCGGACATACCGGCAATCACGGCAGCCGCCGCGCGGCAAGGTGTCATGACGATGATGGATAACACCTGGGCCTCCCCCCTGGGGTTTCGCCCGCTGGAGCATGGTGTCGATCTGTGCGTGGAAGCGGCGACCAAGTTCTTCGGAGGCCATTCCGATCTGCTGCTCGGCGCAGTGGCCACCAATAATTTTGAGTATTTTTCGCAATTGCGGGAGACGCAAAGCATTATGGGTCTGCAGACCAGTCCTGATGATTGCTTCCTGGTGCTGCGAGGCCTGGAGACCTTCGAGCTGCGCTATCGCCGGCAAAGCGAGAATGCACTGGCCATTGCGTCATGGCTCCAGAAGCAGTCCGCTGTCCGCGAGGTATTGTTTCCCTGCCTGCCGGGCGATCAGGGATATGAAATATGGAAGCGCGACTTTGCCGCCGGTGGTTGTCTGTTCTCCTTTACGTTGCAGCAAGACAATGAACAGGCCTATTCGGCGTTCTTTGGCGCACTGGAACATCTGGCGCTTGGCGCAAGCTGGGGTGGGGTGCACGGCCTGATCGCGTTTTACCCGGCGCAGATGCAGCGAGACCGCATTTTCCCGCGTACCGACAGGGCCATCATCAGATTATCGGCAGGGCTTGAGGACCCCGCGCTGATCATTCAGGATCTACAGGCAGCGTTACGGGCCTACGATGAGGCGCGAGGCTGAATTAAAAACGGCGGCAGTCGATGATCAAAATTTCAGTATCGAAAGCAATGACAAACGTGGTATGAATATTCGATATCCACAAGGGGATCGAAGCAGCGCGATACGCAAACAAATCAGGAGACACGACATGAAAACAATGAATCAAACTCACGGGAAACGCAGGCTGGCGAAAATGCTGTTGATCGCCATGGCAAGCACAATGGTGGTGGCGCCTGTCCTGGCGCAACCGGTCGATCTGCTGGCACGGATCAAAAGCGATGGCGTCATACGCATTGCCAATACCCAGGCAAGCCCGCCCTGGAGCATGCTCGACGAGAAAAACCAGTTGACCGGATACGATGTGGCTATGGCACAGGAACTGGCGCGCCGCATGGGGCCGTTTAAAGTCAAGTTCGTGGGCGACACGTATAAAAACTTTGTCGAGGGGCTCAAAACCGACAAGTACGACCTGGTCATGAACGATATGACCCCCACCGAGATCCGCCGCAAGCAAGTGGATTTCTCCATACCGTATGGCGTGGAAGTGTTCCGGATCTTTGTACGCAAGGACAATAGCGACATTAGCAGCAAGGCGACGCTCGCAGGCAAACGGGTAGGCGTCTCTACCGGTTCCTCCAACGAAACCTGGGCGCGGGAGCACCTGACCGATTCCGATATCCGTGGCTACGATAACGGTGCGCTCATCTTCAATGACATTGCCAATGGCAGGATCGATGCCGTCATCATTTCGCATTTTGGTGGCATGAAATATGCACATGCAAAAGGCATCCCTGTCAAAGAAGTAGGCGAACCTCTGACCTATCAGCTTGCCGCGGCGGCATTGCCAAAAGGCCAGGAGGCGCTGAAAGCCGCCGTAAATAAAGCACTTGAAAGCATGCTTGGCGATGGCACGGTCGAACGCATCAGCAACCAGTTTGTCGGCAAGGACTACAAAATGCTCGATTCAATCGCCGCTGCCAAAAAAGAGCTTGCGACAGAGGGGAAATAGTCATGCTGGAGCTGTTCATGCGGGCCCTGCCGCTGCTGCAGAATGCACTGCTGTTGACGTTGCTGCTGTCGGCCAGTTCATTCATTCTGGGATGTGTGCTGGGGCTGTTCATTGCACTTGCACGTATTTCGTCTTTCCGCGTGCTGCGGTATGCCGCCTTTGTTTATGTTTCCATTTTTCGCGGCACGCCGCTGCTGGTGCAACTGCTGCTGATTTATTTCGGACTGCCACGCATTGGCATTGTCCTGGAACCGGTGCCGTCGGCCATCATTGCGCTCACGCTGTTTACTGCCTCTTACCTGAGCGAGAATTTCCGTTCCGGCATCAATGCGGTAGACAAAGGTCAATGGGAGGCAGGACTGTCCATGGGGTTGAGTTACCGCAAGCTGATGCAACGGATTATCCTGCCTCAGGGGCTGGTCATCGCGATACCGACAGTCGGCAGCCGTCTTATTGCGCTGGTCAAGGATACCTCACTGGCCTCTACCGTAACCGTGGTGGAACTGACCCGCGTGGCCGATCAGGTTGGGGCGGCGACCTTCCGCTATATGGAGATGTTCCTGATGGTAGGCGCGATCTACTGGATCATTAATCAAATATTGACGATTCTCCAGACCTTTCTGGAGGAGCGGTTTGCGAGGACCAACAGATGACCAACGATATGACCAGCGCCGTGCAGGCGCGAAATATCCATAAACGCTTTGGCGCCAACATGGTACTGCATGGCGTGGACCTGGATGTGGGCAAAGGCGAGGTCGTCGTGATCATGGGGCCATCGGGGTCCGGCAAGACGACCTTGCTGCGGTCGCTCAATTTTCTGGAGCAACCTGATAGCGGCATGGTCCGGATCGGCGGTATCCAGGTCAATATAACAGCGCATACGCCCTATACGAAAAGACAAAAGAAGGATATCGTGCAAATCCGCAGAAAATCGGCCATGGTCTTTCAGTCATTCAATTTATTTCCGCACATGACGGCGATTGCAAATGTCATAGAAGGCCTGATCAGCGTGCAGGGCATGCCAGCCAAGGCCGCCAGGGAGAAAGGGCTTGCACTGCTCGACCGGGTGGGTCTTGCACAGAAAGCGAACGATTACCCTGCACATTTATCGGGGGGGCAGAAGCAGCGCGTGGCTATCGCCAGGGGGCTGGCCATGGATCCAGAGGTCATCTTGTTCGACGAGCCGACTTCCGCGCTGGACCCTGAACTACGCGACGGTGTGCTCGACGTCATGCGCGGCCTGGCACAAGATGGCATGACCATGCTTGTCGTCACGCACGAAGTCAGATTTGCCAAAAACGCGGCGAACCGTGTAATCTTTATGGAACAAGGGGCCGTTCAGGCAGACTGTGCAGCCGACTCATTTTTCAGCGGCCAGGCGAATGCGCGTATCTCGCAATTTCTGGGTCAGGTTCAATAGTCATCCATGGTTGAGCCAGGGCGCCGTCTCTCTGTCTGCCTGGTTGCGTTCTGCTTTGCCCGGTTCGTGGCCCCGTCCGGGCTGATCGCGATCTCTCAATTTTCAGGAGCCAGGCATGAACGCGCGCGATATTGAAATCTTCCGTTCCGTCATGGTTTCCGGAACGGCAAGCAAAACAGCTTCCCTGTTGGGAATTTCCCAAAGCGCTGTCAGCCAGTCTCTTCGCAAGCTGGAAGCCTCTGCCGATCTCTGCCTGTTTGAGCGGATTCGCGGACGGCTTGTGCCGACCCGCGAAGCGCAGATCCTGCTGAATGACATCGAGCAGTATTTTGTCGGGCTGCAGGCAATAGAACATCGTATACGCAGCCTGAAATCAGCCGGACCGGACCGTTTGTGTGCCGCCGTCTATCCGGCACTGGGCTTCAGTTTTCTGCCGCGCGTGGTGGCGACGTATCGACAACGTTTTCCCGAAACCTGTATTTATCTGCAGATCATGAGTTCGAAAGACGTTCACGCGCATGTGACATCCGGTCAGGCCGATTTCGGCCTGATGGCAGATGAAATGTCGCTGGCGGGGCTGGAGCATTCATTGTTTTACCGAACCCGGGGTGTGGTGGTCATGCACAGGGATCACCCGCTAAGCAATAAACAGGTTCTGGAACTCACTGATTTTGACGGAACGGATTTCATTGCCCTGAATGCAGAAGACAGCAGCCGCAGGCGTCTTGATGCCTTGTTCCAGAATGCCGGTGTGACACCAAGACGCGTCGTTGAAACACCCTATTCACAGACGGTGTGCGAGCTGGCACGACAGGGTGTTGGCATGGGGCTGGCCAATCCGGTAACGGCCATAGGTTATGCAGACCACGGTCTCATACTGAGGCGGGCCGCGTTTGATGTAGAGTTTCGTTGCATTTTGCTGTTTCGCCCAGACAAACTTTTTTCGGAAAGTTCAAAACAGTTTCTCAAGTTCATGCGGATTCAGATGAACGAGGTCCAGATGCAGATTGATCAGGTCCTGGGTGCGACGGTCGCGCATGAAGGCGGTGCCCGAACAGCATAGTGGCTGCGGGTCCATAAAAGCAACAAGCGGGCAATAAGCACGGCAGCAGGGCCGCCGCGCCCAAACCCGTTACTGTCAAATCACCGCTTCAATCAGAAACGGTCCCTTGCGACCCATTGCGCTTTTGAGTACATCAGCCAGCGCTTCCGAAGTGGTTACCCGCGCTGCTTCGACCCCCGCAGCATTGGCCATATGCACCCAATCAAAGGCCGGGCTGTCCAGGTCCAGCATGCGATGCGCATTGCGTCCCGGCGCACCGGCGCCCACCTGCTTGAATTCGTTATGCAATATCGCATAACTGCGGTTGGCAAAGATTACCGTGACCACATCCAGCTGTTCGCGGGCCTGTGTCCAAAGCGCCTGCAGCGTGTACATGCCGCTGCCGTCCGCCTGCATCAGCACCACTTTGCGATCGGGGCAGGCAACTGCGGCGCCGGTGGCCATGGGAATACCGATGCCGATGGCGCCGCCGGTAATCTGCAGGAAATCATGTGGCGCAGAACCGAAAGTGGACTTGAACGAATCGCGGCCGGAAGTGACCGATTCATCGCAGATAATCGCATTATCCGGCAACAGGCTGCCGATGGCCTGGATCACCGCAGCCGCATCCAGCTTGCCTGTGGGCAGGCCGATATCGCTGCGCTCCGCCAGCAGGCTGACAGGCGAGTTCGTGGCGCCCACCGCATCAGCCAGCGCTTCCAGCGCCTGGCCCAGATCATCGTCAGGCTGCGTCAGTTCGATACGCTTGCAATTTTCCGGCACCAGCTCTCCGGGCTTGCCGGGATACGCAAAAAAGGCTACCGGCGTTTTGGCGCCGACCAGAATCAATTGCTCAGTGTCTTGCAGTGCCTTCAGGGCGAGGTCTACGCTGAAAGGCACGCGATCGATTTTGACGCGGCCGGCGCCGCGTTCAATACGTCCGTTGGACTGTTGCGCCATCAGTCTGGCACCGGTGCGTTCGGCTATTTTCGCAGCAGTCTCCAGGGCCTTGCTTCGGAGCGCTTTGCCCGAAAGAAGAATGACTGTATTGCGGCCGTTATTGAGCGCTTCAGTAGCCGCGCGCAACGCGTCCGGCGAAACCTGCGTGCGCGTGACAGGCGGGGCGGTTTCGACTGGCGTGGTGGTTTCGCTCCAGGCGGCATCGGCCGGCAAGATCAGTGTGGACACGCCACCGTAGCCGCTATGGGCTGCGCTGATTGCTGCCGCTGCCGCGCCCGATACATCATCGGCCGATTGAATGCGTCTGACCCAGTCGGACATGGGCGTTGCCAGGCTTTCGATATCGCTGGTGAGCGGCGCATCGTATTGCAAGTGATAGCTGGCGTGATCGCCTACGACGTTGACCATCGGCGTATGTGCCCGCTTGGCATTGTGCATATTGGCCAGGCCGTTTGCCATGCCCGGCCCGCAATGCAGCAGCGTGGCGGCCGGCTTGTCCGCCATTCGTGCATAACCGTCGGCGGCGCCAGTCACCACGCCTTCAAACACACCCAGTATGCAGCGCATTTGCGGCTTGCGATCCAGTGCAGCCACAAAATGCATTTCCGAAGTGCCAGGATTGGCAAAACATACATCGACATCATTTGCCAATAAGGTATCGCAAAGACTATCAGCTCCGTTCATGAATCTATAAACCTTTTTCAACTGTGTTCCGTGTGTGGAACGGGTTAACAATAAAATTATTCGGATGAAATCTTATTTGGACTGAATATGTTTGTCCTGGATCAGCTTGCTCCAGCGTTCGCGCTCTTTCGTTTCGAATGCGCTCAGATCCCTGCCGAATACGGTGCCGGGCCGGGCGCTGGTCTGCTGCAGTTTTTGCTTCAAATCGTCAGAGGCCAGGGCCTTTTTGGCTGCAGTGACCAGCGTTTCCAGGGCGTCGGGTGGCGTGCCGGCAGGCGCGTACAAGGCAAACCAGGCCGTCACATCAAAGCCGGGCAGGCCCGATTCGGCGACGGTCGGAATATCCGGGACCGATGGGTCCCGCTGTGCGCTTGTCACGGCGATGCCGCGCACTTTTCCGCCATCTTTCACTTGTGACAGGGTGCTGGGCAGATTATCCATCAGGATATCCACCTGTCCGCCAATCAATGCGGGCATCGATCCCGATACACCTTTGAACGGCACATGCAGCATACTGATGCCGGCCGCGTCTTCCAGGTAAGCGCCTGTCAAGTGCACTGACGATCCAATGCCCGGACTCGCATAGCTGAGCTTCTTGTCTTTCGCAGCCTTGGCCTTTTCAATCAGATCCTTGAGTGATTTGATATCGGACTTGGCATTCACTGCAATCACATTCGGAGTGGTGCCGGCCAGCGCGATGGGAGCAAAATCCTTTTGCGGATCAAAGGGCATATCCTTGTACAGAAACTGGTTGATGGTCTGCGTGCCGACCGTGCCCATACCAATCGTATAGCCATCCGCCTTGGCACGGGCCAGCGCACCCATGCCCACATTGCCGCCCGCACCTGCCCGATTCTCAACCACAATCGTCTGGCCCAGTTCCTTTTCCAGCGCCTGGGCGACATTGCGTGCGATCAGGTCTGTAGTGCCGGCCGGCGGAAAGGGCACAATCATCGTGATGGGATGGTCAGGGTAGCCGGCCGCCTGCGCCGGACCGGCGAAACAGCAGACGGCAAGGGTAGCCAGCGTCAATAACCCAGTGGGCTTGGTCGGGCGAGAAGTGAATGTCATGGTGTCTCCTTAAGGTGATGGCCTTTTATCGTTGTGTCGTGGTGCATGAAGGCACTCTCGTTTTCGGATGGGGAACCTGTATTTTGCATAGTGTATCTGCATCGGCGCGCAATACGAATGAAATATGCAGCTGCAGGCGGATATGCCTGCACGCGTTCTGCACAGCGGACTCTTTCGGTTATTCTGCCACGCCGTAACCGCCGCCGCCCGGCGTCTCAATCACAAATACATCGCCCGCCTGCAGATCGGCGCTGTCCTGCGGACCGAGTTCGGTCACCGAACCGTCTGCACGCTCAATCGTGTTTCTGCCTGTTTTCCCGGGCTCGCCGCCTTTCAGTCCGAAAGGCGCATACTTGCGATTATTGGACAGGATTGCTGCCGTCATGGGTTCCAGAAAGCGCATGCGCCGGATGCCGCCATCGCCGCCGCGCCATTTGCCCGCCCCTCCTGAACCATCGCGTATCGCATAGGATTCAAGCCGGACCGGAAAGCGCAGCTCCAGCACTTCAGGATCAGTGAGCCGCGAATTGGTCATATGCGCCTGAACCAGCGAGGTCCCGTCAAACCCTTCCTGGTCCGAGTCCAGTCGCAGTGCGCCGGCGCCGGTTCCGCCGGAAATGGTTTCATAATACTGATAGCGCGCGTTGCCGAACGTGAAGTTATTCATGGTACCCTGGCTGGCAGCCAGCACGCCTAGCGCCCCGTAAAGCGCATTCACAATACACATCGAGGTTTCCACATTGCCTGCCACGACCGAAGCCGGTGGTTCGGGATTGAGCATGGAAGCCGTCGGAATCACAATATTGATCGGTTTAAGGCAACCGGCATTCAGTGGAATATCATCGTTCACTAAGGTGCGAAAAACGTACAGCACGGCAGCCACCGCAATAGAGGCGGGGGCGTTGAAGTTATTAGTCAGCTGAGGCGAAGAGCCGGTGAAATCTACCGTGACCGACTGGCGATCCTCGTGAATCCGGATCGCGACCTTGATCACAGCGCCATTATCCAGGTCATAGGTGAAATGGCCATCGCGCAACAGGGGAATGACACGGCGCACAGACGCTTCCGCATTGTCCTGAACGTGTTGCATATAAGCCTGCACAACATCCAGTCCGAACGTATCACACATGGCATGCAGTTCTTTCACGCCCTTCTGATTGGCGGCAATCTGCGCCTGCAAATCAGCCAGATTCTGGTCCGGGTTGCGGGCAGGGTACTTGCCCGAGCACAGGATCTCGCGGGCTTCTCGTTCGCGAAACCGGCCGCCGCGCACCAGCTGGAAGTTGGTAAACAGAACGCCTTCTTCTTCAATCGTCGTGGAATCGGGCGGCATGGAACCCGGTGTCAGGCCGCCCACGTCGGCATGATGGCCACGTGAACCGACATAAAAAATAATCTGCCCGGCGTCCCGGTCGAACACAGGTGTGATAACCGTAATATCCGGCAGATGCGTGCCGCCATGATATGGATCGTTCACCACATATGCGTCGCCCGGTTGCATGTTTCCTGTGTTTTCTCGCATCACAGTCTTGATGGACTCGCTCATTGAACCCAGGTGCACCGGCATATGCGGCGCGTTGGCAATCAGATTGCCTTCGGCGTCAAAAATCGCGCAGGAAAAATCCAGCCGTTCCTTGATGTTCACTGAATAGGCCGTGTTTTGCAGGCTCAGGCCCATTTGGTCGGCGATCGACATGAACAGGTTATTGAAGACTTCAAGCATCACCGGATCAGCATCGGTAGACACGGCCATCGCATTGCGCAAGGGTACCGTGCGCGTCAGAATCAAATGATCCTGATTATTCAGGGTGACCGACCAGCCTGCTTCTACAACAGTGGTCTGGTTCGCTTCCGCAATAATGGCCGGGCCGGAAATCACATCGCCAGCCTGCAACGCCTCGCGCTTAAATACCGGGGTGTCGTGCCATTTGCCATTACTGTACATTTCGCGCTGCGAATCGGCTTGCGGCGGACGTTCGTCCTGCCGTACAAGCACGGTTTCCTCGATCCGGCTGCCGGCAATCACCGCTTCCACCAGCAGCGACTCCACCACCAGCGGCCGGTCTTCGATCAGAAAAGCATAGCGTTGCTGATACTGTTCATTGAAGGCAGCCAGCATCCCGGATGCGCTGCCGAAATCCACTTCCAGGGCGCTGTCGGTGCCCTGGTATTTCAGTTGGACGCGGGTATTCAACGTGACTGCACTGCCGGGTGTCAATTGCGTACTGAGTTCTGCACTGGCCTGGCGGCCCAGATCGTCCTGCAACGAATCCAGTTCGCTCATCAGCCCATCGGTCAATGGCTTTTCCACTGTCTGCTGGCGAATGGCTACCTGGTCTGCCAGTCCCATGCCATAGGCCGACAGCACGCCGCCCAGCGGATGGGCAAATACCGTCGTCATCCCCAGGGCATCAGCTACAAGGCAGGCGTGTTGTCCGCCCGCACCACCAAATGTCGTCAGGGTGTAGCGGGTCACATCATGGCCCTGTTGCACAGAAATACGTTTGATGGCCTCGGCCATGTTCTGCACGCCAATGGCCAGAAAACCCGCGGCGACTTCCTCGGGCGCCAGCATCTTGCCTGTCGCCTGACTCACCTGTTGGCTTAATTCGCGGAATTTGTCGGCCACAATCTGCGTATCCAGCGGCTGATCTCCCATAGGGCCGAAAACCGCAGGAAAATAATCAGGCTGGATTTTACCCAGCATTACATTGCAGTCGGTGATCGTCAGCGGCCCCTGCTTGCGATACGAGGCAGGGCCGGGATGGGCACCGGCTGAATCCGGTCCCACGCGCAGGCGCGCGCCGTCAAAGTGCAGGATCGATCCGCCGCCCGCTGCCACGGTATGAATGCGCATCATGGGCGTGCGCATTCGTACGCCGGCCACCGATGTTTCGTAATCGCGTTCATAAACCCCGGAGAAGTGTGAGACATCGGTAGATGTGCCACCCATATCAAAGCCGATGACTTTTTTGAAACCGGCCTGCTGACTGCTGCGCGCCATGCCGACAATCCCGCCTGCGGGTCCCGACAGAATGGCATCCTTGCCGCGAAAGCGATGGGCATCGGACAGTCCGCCCGACGATTGCATGAACATCAGATTGACATCGGGCAGTTGAGCGGCGACCTGATCAACATAGCGGCGCAGAATAGGTGACAGGTAGGCATCCACGACTGTGGTATCGCCGCGCGAGACAAACTTGATCAGCGGGTTAACCTCATGCGATGCCGATATCTGTGTAAAGCCGATCTGCCGGGCAAGCTGCGCGGCTGCTTTTTCATGAGCCGGGTTGCGCCAGGCGTGCATAAACACAATTGCAATGCTGCGCAGCCCCGCGTCATAGGCGGATTGCAACTGTAATTTTAGCGCGTGCTCATCCACGGGCGTCACGACCTCGCCAGCGGCGTCCATGCGTTCATCGGTTTCCAGCACGCGTTCATACAGCATTTCGGGCAGAACAATATGACGATCAAACAGCCGAGGCCGGTTCTGATAGGCAATCCGCAGCGCGTGCGCAAAGCCTCGCGTGGTCAGAAAAACAACCCGTTCACCCTTGCGTTCAAGCAGGGCGTTGGTCGCAACGGTGGTACCCATTTTTACGCAATCAATCTGCTCGACAGGAATGGGTTTACCCGCAGGCGCCTGCAGAAGATCGCGTATCCCTTCTATCGCGGCGTCTTCATAGTGCTCGGGGTTTTCCGAGAGCAGCTTTCGGGTAAGTAACGTTTTTTCTGGTGTGATGGCAACAATATCGGTGAAGGTGCCGCCGCGGTCTACCCAAAACTGCCACTTGCTCATGCTAAGTTTCCTGTCTCTGTTTGATGTGTGAATATTATGCTGATTGAAATTGCAGACTCGAACTATATGCGCAAAGATCGAATCACGCAGACCGAATAAGCAGTCGCGGCCATCCCTGTGAGCGATTGCCATATCAGTGTATCAGCACACCGTACGATCATGCGCCCTTATCAGTGTTTTCCCTTTCTGTGAAAATCTTCTCGTGCCCTGGCGGCAAAAATCTTATATTCTCTGCCCTATGACAGCCAAAGGGCTGATCAAACCCGAAATGCCTGTTTCTGTGGCGTCTGGCCCTGCCTACCCGGCGTTGCCAATGCCTGCAGCTTCGTAAACCTGATCTTTGAAGGATGCGTCAATGAAAACCAAAGCCCTGGTCCTGACCGCGCTTGCAACCGCTTTTTTCAGCCTGAATGCGTCAGCCGCCACACAATGGGATATGCCCACGGCGTACCCTGATTCCAATTTCCACACGGAAATCGCTATGAAGTTTGTCAAGGCGGTGTCCGATGCCACCAACGGCGAATTCAAGATAACCATCCATTCCAATGCATCCCTGTTCAAGGCACCGGAAATCAAACGGGCCGTGCAGGGCAATCAGGCCCAGGCAGGGGAAATCCTGCTCAGCAACTTCGCCAATGAAGACCCCATTTACGAACTGGATGGGCTGCCGTTTCTGGCAACCGGCTACGAGCAGGCCTGGAAACTGTATCAGGCGCAAAAACCCTACCTGGAAAAGAAACTGGAGTCGCAGGGCATGAAATTGCTGTATGCCGTGGCCTGGCCGCCGCAGGGCATCTACACCAACAAGACCCTTAACACGATTGCCGATATGAAGGGCCTGAAGTGGCGCGCATACAGTCCGGTCACCTCAAAAATCGCCCAGGAAGTCGGCGCCCATCCGGTCACCATCCAGCAGGCCGAATTATCACAGGCGCTGGCCACCGGTGTAGTGGACTCGTATATGTCATCCGGCTCTACCGGCTATGACACCAAGACCTATGAGTACCTGAAAAAACTGTATGATACCCAGGCCTGGCTGCCCAAAAATGCGGTGATTGTGAACAAAAGAGCGTTCGATGCGCTGGACGACAAAGAGCGCAAGGCGTTGCTTGATGCGTCTGCCGATGCCGAGAAAACCGGCTGGGCCCTGTCGCAGGAAAAAACCAAATGGTACAACGAGCAACTGGCCAAAAACGGCGTGGAAATTATTACGCCCTCCGCTGAGCTGGTTTCAGGACTGACCAAAATCGGTGAGAGCATGATTGCCGACTGGCAGAAGAAAGCCGGCGCCGACGGCGAAAAACTGCTTAACGACTATCGTTCAAAATGAGACGGCTGCTCGATTGCGTCTATGAGGGTGCAACCTGGCTTGCCGGGTTGTTCATGATCGGCATTTTGGTGTTCGTCCTGTGGTCCATCATCATTCGGCAGCTGGGTACCAACTTTCCGGGCCTGGACGCCTATGCCGGTTACTCCATGGCAGCAGCGGGTTTTCTGGCGCTGGCCGGTACGTTTCGCAAGAACGAGCACATCCGCGTCACGCTGATTCTCGCGGCACTCAAGCCACGCTCCCGTCACTACCTGAATCTGTTCACACTTGTGATTGCCATTATTCTGTCGGGGGCGCTGGCCTGGTTCAGCATCAAGCTCGTCATGGATTCCTACAGCTACCATGATTTGTCTACCGGCGAAGATGCAACCCCGTTGTGGATACCGCAACTGGGCATGGCTGCCGGGTGTCTGCTGTTCTGTGTGGCGATTGCCGACGAGTTTATCAGTTCGCTCAGAAAGGGCTACTCCGCAACCGAGGAAGAGCCTGTCTCCATGCAGACCTGAACCCGTGGCGGTGAAAACCCCGAGACCGTATCGCTGTCATCCGGCAGGGAGCCCACCCGCCAGGGCGCACTACTTTGCGAAGAAAACATTATGAACGAGTCACTTGTCATTATCGTCCTGCTGGTATCTATCTTCGGCTTTCTGGGCGCAGGAGTCTGGGTCGGGCTGACCCTGTCGGGTTGCGCCTGGCTCACCATGGCGCTGTTTTCCTCGCGTCCGGCGGGCGATGCCATGTCGCTCACCATCTGGGGTGCCGCCTCCAGCTGGACCCTGACGGCCCTGCCGCTGTTTTTGTGGATGGGTGAAATTCTGTTTCGCTCGCGCCTGTCCACCGACCTGTTCCGGGGCCTGGCGCCGTGGCTCAACCGGTTACCGGGCAAACTGCTGCATACCAATATTATCGGCTGCGCTATTTTTGCAGCCGTCTCGGGTTCGTCGGCCGCCACGTGCGCGACCATCGGCAAAATGACTATCCCCGAACTCAAGCGCCGTGGTTACCCCGATGACCAGGTACTGGGCACGCTCTCGGGTGCAGGCACGCTTGGGCTGCTGATTCCGCCGTCTATTATCATGATCGTCTACGGGGTCGCCGCCAACGTTTCGATTTCGCGCCTCTTCATCGCCGGCGTGGTGCCCGGTATTTTGCTGGCAGGCTTGTTCATGGGCTACATCATCGTGTGGTCTCTGCTTCATCCCAATGCCATTCCCAAAGAGCAGGACACCCTGACATTCGGCCAGAAACTGGCCGAGTCCCGCTATCTGATTCCGGTCGTGCTGCTGATCGTGGCCGTCCTGGGTTCCATTTATACCGGCATCGCCACCGCCACGGAGGCCGCTGCAGTCGGCGTGGTCGGAGCGCTCATTCTGTCTGTACTGCAGGGGTCCATGAGCTGGACGACTTTCAAGGAATCCCTGCTGGGTGCAACCAGAATGTACTGCATGATCGCGCTCATCCTGGCAGGGGCCCAGTTCCTGACGCTGGCCATGGGCTATATCGGGCTGCCGCGCGCCCTGGCCGAATGGATTGCCTCCCTGGGTTTGTCCCAGTTCGGGCTGGTACTGGCGCTCATGGTGTTCTTCATTATCCTTGGGTGCCTCCTGGACGGCATTTCAATGGTAGTACTCACGATCGGCGTGCTGCTGCCCACGGTGCAGGCCGCGGGCCTGGATCTGATCTGGTTCGGCATCTTTCTGATCTTTGTCATTGAAATGGCCCAGATTACGCCGCCGGTCGGCTTCAACCTGTTCGTGCTGTCAGGCATGACCAAAAAAGAGCTGACCTATATCGCCCGGGTATCCGTCCCCATGTTTGTGCTGATGATTGTCGGCGTGATGATTATTTACTGGGTGCCCGACCTGGTGTTGTGGTTGCCACAGAACGTTCGCTGATTCGCCTCGCAGCGCAATTGTTTTCCTGGTGTAAGGAGTGTGAGCGCATATTACGAATGTGCTCATTCTTGACGCAAAAAACGGGATCATCCGAAAAAATAATACGAAAACAAGCAAAATTACTTTGTGTATGAATGTAATAAATAGTTTTCAGATATATTTTGCTGAATCGATTTTCAATCAGCGGCTACTGTAGTACAGATAACTTTTGTAAGATTCTATCCGCCAGCTCCGCGTCCCGCTAGGGTTTTCACTACTCTCAAGTTGATTTTTAATGTGTAACGTGTAGCGAAATGCGCAAATTGCGCGAATAGCAATTGTCATTGCACCGACATTACAGTCGTCATATAGGTTTAATAATGCATGGTTAGGATAGCCGGGGTACATGAAAACATTTGAAGAATTGTTCTCTGCATTCAGCGAAGAAAACGGTGGTGAAAATCTGGAATACGATGCCGCGTTTCTGGCATTGCAACAGGCTGTCGTTGAAAAACCCGAGCAGCAGTTTGGCGATACGATCATAGATGCGCAGGCGCCGGACTGGAACCAGGTAGAAAAGCAGGCACTTGCGTTGTGTGAACGCACATGCGATCTGCGCGTTATTCACGCGCTGGCCTGGGCCTGGACGTCGCTGCACGGTATCGCTGGTTATGCAAACGGAGTCCGCCTGGCGGAAGAAGCCCTGCAGAAATGCTGGGTGGGTGTCTATCCGCAACTGGTCGAAGACGATTGGGAAGACCCGCTACCCCGCATCAATGCCCTGAACTCCCTGGCCGATATGCAGGGTGTCGGGCGCAGCGTGCGCAACGCCACTCTGCTGACCGGTGCCCACGGCCAACTGTCCTTGCGTGATGCCGAATCGGTCATGGAAGGTACACGCGCAGACCTGTTTCCGGGTGGTCGCGCCCGTCTGAACGAAACATTGAATCAGGCAGCGCTGACAGAAGCGGTCGAAATCACGGCCCTTGCCGGCGCAAACAAAAGCCTGCAGGGTATCGTGGGGGAGGTAACCGAAAAGCTCGGCTCTGAGTGGACGCCGTCTATCGCGCCCCTGCTGAGAAGTTTTGAATTAATTACGGGGGCGCTGGGTGTAACGGTGCCCGCCGCTGGTGACACTGCCGAACACGCGGTAACAGATGAAGCGGCGCACCAGGCCGGGGAGTCGGGGGGTGCGGCTGCGCCGGCTCGTCAGGCGCCCGCAGAAAGAACCGTGTCCTGGACAGACGTACAGATCAGGACACGTGACGAAGCCCTGGTCGCATTGGAAAAAGTCAGCAGTTATTTTGAGATTCATGAACCGAGCCATCCGGCGCCGTTCCTGATCCGGCGGGTTCAGCAGACCATTCCCCTGAATTTTCATGAAATGCTGAAAAATCTGACCCCCGGTAACGCCGAGCAGTTTGAAAGCTGGATGCCTCGCGAAGAGTAACCAGATAGTAAACAGATATAGATAAATATGATCCGCCGGTAGTACCGGCCAAGAGTTGGAGAATAAAAGAATGGCTACACGAATGTCGTCTCGCAGAAGCGGTCAGAAGTTTATTGCACGAAACCGTGCCCCGCGTGTGCAGATCGAATATGACGTCGAAATCTATGGTGCGGAAAGAACCATTCAGTTGCCATTTGTCATGGGCGTCATGGCTGATCTGGCGGGCAAATCCGAAGTGCCTCAGGCCGATATCAATGATCGCAAATTCCTGGAAGTGGACATCGACAATTTCGATGAACGCATGAAGGCCATCAAGCCGCGTGTCGCCTTTCAGGTGCCGAACACGCTGACGGGCGAAGGCGTGCTGAGCGTGGATATGAGTTTTGACAGTATCGACGATTTTTCACCTGCCCAGGTGGCTCGCAAGGTCGATGCGCTCAATGAACTGCTCGAAGCCCGCACGGAACTGGCCAATCTGCTGACCTACATGGACGGCAAGACCGGTGCCGAGGAATTGATCAGTAAAGTGCTGAAAAATCCCGCCTTGATGAAAACGCTGGCCGCCGCGCCGAACAAGGACGCATCTGCCGCACCGGCCGATGAATCCAAACCCGACGCAGACGATACCAGCAAGTAAGTAACAGGAAAAGCGAAATGAGCACGAGCGTACAGAAAGAAGCGGTACAACTGGAAGGACTGGCGTCCGATGGCCTGGCTTCACTACTGAAAAAAGAATTCAAACCCAAAACGGATCAGGCACGCGAAGCGGTTGAAAATGCGGTGCGCACGCTGGCCGAACAGGCGCTGGAAAATACGGTCACGATGTCGTCCGATGCCTATTCGACCATTCAGGCTATCATTGCGGAAATTGATCGCAAGCTGTCGGAACAAATCAATCTCATCATGCACCATGAAGAGTTCCAGAAACTCGAAGGCGCCTGGCGCGGCCTGCATTATCTGGTCAATAACTCGGAAACCGATGAGTTGCTCAAGATCCGGGTCATGTGCATTACCAAGAAAGAGCTGGGCCGTACCCTCAAGCGCTACAAGGGTGTAGGCTGGGATCAAAGCCCCATCTTCAAACGGGTATATGAAGAGGAATACGGTCAGTTCGGCGGCGAGCCTATCGGATGCATCGTAGGTGACTACCACTTCGATCACAGCCCGCCCGATGTCGAATTGCTGGGTGAAATGGCCCGTATTTCCGCTGCCGCCCATTGCCCCTTCATCTCTGGCGCTTCGCCTGAAGTCATGCAAATGGATTCCTGGCAGGAACTGGCCAACCCGCGCGACCTGACCAAAATCTTTACCAACTCCGAATACGCCGCCTGGCGCAGCCTGCGCGAGTCTGAAGACTCCCGCTATATCGGGCTTGCCATGCCACGCTTTCTGGCGCGCCTGCCATACGGATCGCGCACCAATCCGGTGGATGAATTCGATTTTGAAGAAGATACCGATGGCGCCACGCACGAGCGCTATACCTGGGCCAACTCGGCCTATGCCATGGCCTCCAACATCAACCGTTCTTTCAAAGAGTACGGCTGGTGTACTTCGATCCGCGGCGTCGAGTCGGGTGGCGCGGTAGAAGACCTGCCTTGCCATACCTTCCCCACAGACGATGGTGGCGTGGACATGAAATGTCCGACTGAAATCGCCATCAGCGACCGGCGCGAAGCCGAACTGGCCAAGAACGGTTTCATGCCGCTGGTGCATCGCAAGAATTCGGACTTTGCCGCCTTTATCGGTGCGCAGTCCTTGCAAAAGCCCCACGAATACAACGACCCTGACGCGACGGCCAACGCCCGTCTGTCAGCGCGCCTTCCTTATCTGTTCGCATGCTGCCGCTTTGCGCATTATCTCAAATGCATTGTGCGCGACAAAATCGGTTCGTTCCGCGAGCGCGATGATATGGAACGCTGGCTGAACGACTGGATCATGAATTATGTCGATGGTGATCCGGCCAACTCGTCGCAGGAAACCAAAGCACGCAAGCCACTGGCTGCTGCTGAAGTCCAGGTCACGGAAATAGAGGATAACCCAGGTTACTACGCAGCCAAGTTTTTCCTGCGTCCGCATTATCAGCTGGAAGGTCTGACCGTATCGTTGCGTCTGGTCTCCAAGTTACCCTCTCTGAAGCAAAACGATAACTGATTTTCAGAACAGGACTGACCCACCGGGGCAGTCAACGGTTGACCGGCTTATCGAAGCGATAGGCCGGGCATGAAAGAGGGGTCCGGCCGCACCGGAACCCTCTGCAGTAAGAAGTATGTGAAGCAATGACAGACCCATCGGGTCTGATCGCAAATCAAATTAATTAGCTCACTAGGAGAAAATTGTGGCTGTTGATATGTTTATGAAAATCGAAGGTGCAAACGGTGAATCCAAGGATTCAAATCACAAAGACTGGTCTGATATCCAGTCATTTGCCTGGGGTGCAACACAGCCCGGTTCTATGGCCACTGGTGGTGGCGGTGGTACAGGCAAGGCCAGCTTCAACGATTTGAACGTTGTTGCCCGCATCGACCGTGCTGCACCAGCCGTTATGAAACACTGCTCTACCGGTAAACACCTGGGCAAAGTTGAAGTATCTGTCTGCAAGGCCGGTGGTTCACAAGTGGAATACTCAAAAATCACGCTGGAAGACGTTCTGGTGACCTCTGTTCAATATACAGGCGCTCACGACGGTGATGCGATGATGGTCAGCTATGCATTCCAGGCTGCCAAAGTGAAACAGCAGTACTGGGAACAAACAGAGCAGGGCGGCAAAGGCGCTGAATCTGTTGTCGCATACGACGTCAAACAGAACAAAATCGTTGGTTAATCCGATTTAGTTGCTGTGACAGCAAGGGGATCTCCTTGTGAGGTTCCACTAGAGCTAACAGGTACGCCACCTTGGGTATTTGTTAGCTCGTTGCATTTTTTAATACGGAATGGATATGACAGGCATCATAAAGGCACTGGACGGCAAAAGCGTAGATGAACAGCTGGACCGGGTGAAGGCCGAAATAAGAAAAAAACCGGCCGACGCAGACCTGCGCGCCAGACTGTTCCAGCTGCTCGCCGTCAAAGGTCAGTGGGACAAGGCATTTGAGCAGTTAAAACTCAGTTCCGAAATGAACGCGCAGGCTCAACCTGTCGCGGTACTGTACACCGGCGCGATTACTGCAGAGCAGGAACGCGAGGCTGTTTTCCGTGGCGAAAAAACGCCAGCCGTTTTCGAGCAACCACCAGAGTGGATGGCCATGCTTCTGGAAGCGCTGCGCTCAGACGACGAAACCGCCCACGCGCTGCGCGAGCAAGCCCTGGAAGCGGCACCGACCCTGTCCGGAACGGTCGTGGTCAATGGCCAGGAAGAAGGGCAGGCCTTTGAATGGCTATGCGACGGCGATGGTCGCCTGGGGCCTATCTGTGAAGTGATTGCCAATGGCCGCTATGGCTGGGTGCCCATGGATATGATTCAGTCGTTGCGGCTGATTCCGCCTGAAGGCCTGACCGATCTGATCTGGGTACAGGCTGAAATCACCCTGGTCAGCGGCCGCTCGCAGATCGGCCTGATTCCTGCGCGTTACCCGGCACCGGCCAATAAACAGTATGCCGACCTGGACGACGCCAGCAATTTGTCGCGCCGCACCGATTGGCACGAAATTGCACAGGATATTTATATCGGCACCGGCCAGAAAATGTGGATGACCGACGCGGCCGAATATGCCCTGCTGGATGTGCGCAGTGTCACGTTTCATCACGGACAGCTGAACTGAACACTCAGGCGGTATGCGTAGAAAATATAAGAACAGCCGGGGCATAGAACCTGGTTGCAACTGGTGTGTCGTATATGGATAGAGAAGAGATATCAGGCAAACGAACGGCTTTTGGAATGCGCGAACGACGTGCAGCCAAGGATCGCCTGCAGCCTGCGCTGCTGGATCGCCTGACGGACAACGAACCGGCAAAAAAACAGGAAAGCCGCGACAGCGTCATGATCAGCTATGACACCTTGCGTTATGCCGTGCTGCGTGATTTGCGCTGGGTGCTGAACACGGTCAATATCGAAACGGTCGATGACCTTAGCGTCTTTCCGCAAGTACGCAGTTCAACCATCAATTTCGGCGTCGAAGCGCTGGCCGGCCGGCGCATGTCGGATATTGACTGGGTCGATATGGAGGCCTCCATCAAGACCGCCATTATCCATTTCGAGCCACGCATCCTGGCCGACTCGCTGGAGGTGGCCTGCGTCAGTGAAGTCACGTCGCTTGAGCACCACAACGTGCTTTCCCTGGAAATCCGCGGCAAGCTCTGGTGCAACCCCTATCCGCGCGAGTTTCTGTTTCGTACGGATATTGATCTGGAAAGCGGACACATGGATCTGCAGGAACAGGGAGCTGCCTGATGGAACCGCGTTTTCTTGATTATTACAATCGTGAACTTGCCTACATCCGGGAAATGGGCAAGGAGTTTGCAGACAATTACCCAAAGATCGCCGGCCGCCTGGGCATGAACGGCATCGAGGTCGCTGACCCGTATGTTGAGCGCCTGCTTGAAGGCTTCAGCTTTTTGACCGCGCGCATCCATATGAAGATGGATGCAGAGTTTCCGCAGTTCTCCCAGCGTCTGCTCGAAGTGGTCTATCCGAATTACCTGGCACCCACGCCGTCCATGGCCATCGCGCAAATTACACCAAGCATGAACGAAGGCAGTCTGGCCAAAGGTTTTGTCCTGCCCAAAGGCACGATCATGCGCGGCAAGACCCCCAAAACCGAACCCACGGCCTGTGATTTTGCCACGGGTCACAAGGTGACATTATGGCCGCTGGAAGTGACCTCGGCCGAGCTTTCAGGCGTGCCTCCAGACCTGCCGCTGAAGCGGATGAACCTGAACAATCGCAACCAGCCGGTGCGCAGTTCGCTGCGGATCCGGCTGGAAATCAAGGGCGGCGTCAAACTGCATGACTTCAAACTGGATCAGCTGGTCTTTCATCTGAACGGCCAGGACATCCATATGCAGCGGCTGCTGGAGCTGGTCATGGGACACACGATCACGGTGCTGTGTCACGATGTCGATAAGCCGGTCAGCTGGGTAAACCGCATCAACGTCAATGACGTTCGTCATGAAGGATTCGAGGCCGATCAGGCACTGCTGCCCGCGGAGTCGCGGATCTTCCAGGGCTATCGCATCATCCAGGAATATTTCGCCTTCCCGGCGCGCTTTATGTTTTTCAGCGTCAACAACATGCAGAAGGCGCTGAAACTGCCGCCCGATGTGGCCGAACGCAGCAAAAATGCACCGCCCGGCAAAGAGATGCGCGCCTTCGAACTCACTTTTCTGTTCGACAAGGACATGCCCGAACTGGAGGGCAACGTCACGGCAGAGAACCTGGCCCTGCATTGCACGCCCGTTATCAATCTGTTTCCCAAAAACGCCGATCGAATCAATATCGCGCCCAATATCCACGAATACCATCTGGTCGTCGATCGCGTACGCCCGCTGGATTACGAGGTCTATAACGCCGGGCGTATCATGGGCTTTTCCAATGATAGCGCGCAGTCCGAGAAAGAGTTCAGACCCTTTTTCGGCTCGTTGGGCAGCGATACCGACGACTATGGTGCCTATTACTCTTTACGGCGCGAACCTCGCCTGATGTCCGATATCGCGTCGCGCAATGGCGCGCGTACAGGTTATATCGGCAGCGAAGTGTTTATTTCACTTGTGGACAAGCACCAGGCTCCATTCTCGGAAGACCTGCGTCACCTGAGCCTGAATGTGCTGTGCACCAATCGTGATCTGCCCATGCTGATGCCGGTGGGCCAGCAGGATGACCTGATGCTGCGCATCTCGGCTCCCATCGGCGGCATCCGGGTTCTGCGCGGCCCGTCCCGGCCTCGTCCCGCACTGGCTCAGGGCGCCTATGCCTGGCACCTGATCAGCCATCTTGGGCTCAATTATCTGAGCCTGATTGATTTGGATACAGAAAAAGGCGCACAAACCCTGCGCGAGATGTTAAAAATATATGCAAATATCGCCGATCCGGCGATCGCCCGGCAAATCAATGGCGTGCGGCATGTCCGGGTCGAACCGGTGCATCACCGTCTGCCGGTACCCGGTCCCATTGTTTTCGGGCGGGGGGCGCGTATTCATCTGGAAGTGGATGAAGGGGCCTTTTCCGGAGTGAGTCCGTATTTATTTGGCGCCGTGCTCGAGCAGTTCTTTGCCCGTCACGTCTCTATCAACATGATGTCCGAGCTCGTGCTCTCTACTCTGCAGCATGGCGAGCTGGCGCGCTGGAAGCCCCGCATGGGCGCCCGGCCCGCCGTCTGAACGCTGCTGTATGTTGTCGACCAACTGTCAAAGGAAACCACATGTCTTCAGTTGCCCAGCCCAAAACCTATCCCGTTTATGATCCGGTTCATCTGATCGGCACGGTCAAAGAACAGCAGGAGCAGCAATTTGTTGTCGAGTGCGATGGTCATGAATGGGTCTGCCGCCTGGCCGCAAGCTGCCTGCTGCAGCCGCAGGTAAACGATACCGTGCTCATCAGCGGTCCGGAACGCGAACGTGTCTACCTCATCGCCGTCATCGAACAGGCCGAGCAGAACCAGTCAACGGTTAGCGTGCCGGGCGAACTCAATATCTCGGCCCAATCGGTTCATATCCGCAGCCAGGCGGACATGCAGCTGCATGGCGGCACCGCGCTGGAGATGAAAACGGCCCAGCTGAAAATGAGCGCCGAAAAAGGCCAATGTGTTGTGGATGAAATGCAATATGTCGGACGTGAAGTCAAATCCACCGTCGGCATGGTGCGCCTGATCGGCAAGGTCTACGAGTCCATCATGGATCGCCTGTCCTTCATGAGCCGCACGTCCTTCAAAATGACCGAAGAAGTCGAACACCTGCGCGCCGGCACCATTGACTACCAGGCCGAACAATCAGCGCGCCTGCACTCCAAATACACCATGGTCACGGCCAAGGACCTGGTCAAGGTGGATGGCAAACAGATTCATATGGGATAGACAGGGTATTGCATCTTCAATGAAGATTGTAATAAATAGCAAAAAGCGACCGTAAGGTCGCTTTTGCGCATAATGGGAATGCACGACAGATCGTGCCTGCTAATGTCCCCCAGATGGTGGCGCCCCCGGCTTGGCCATGAACGGCGGCCGGGTCAGCCACACCAGTCCTACCAGCAACACAAACAGCCATCCCAGGCCCCAGAAAACCTCGTTGAACGAGATCTGCAGGGCCTGCTGATTAATCAGATTGTTGATATTGTAGGCGGCAATTTCCGTCGTATCGCCGTATTGTTTGAGCGCTTCCACGGCGGTGGGATTATAGATATTGATATTTTCACTCAACTGCGCATGGTGAATGACCGTGCGATGGTCCCATAAAAACGTCGTAATCGATGCAGAAAAACTGCCTCCCAGCACCCGCAGGAACGCCGCCAGGCCAGACCCGGCGGCAATCTCGTCAGAGCGTAGATCGGACAGCAGAATCGTCAGCACCGGCATGAAGAAGAAAGCCACACCCAGTCCGAGCACCAGCTGCGTCATGGCGATATGCATGTAATCCAGGTCTGTCGTAAAATCAGAACGCCAGAACGACGTGAACGACATCACCACGAACGACAGCGACGCCAGTATCCGCAGATCAACACGATTGGCATATTTGCCTACAATCGGCGCCAGAAACACCGGCAGAATGCCGATAGGCGCAGACACAATGCCCGACCACATCGAGTCATAATTCAGCGTGCGCTGCAGCCACAAGGGAATCAGCAGCCCAATGGCAAAGAAGGCGGAATAGCCGAAAATCAGTGCGATCGTACCAAAAGCAAAATTGCGATGCCGGAACAGCGTCAGATTCACGATCGGATCCGGATGGGTCAGCTCCCAGATCAGAAAGGCAATCGTGCCGATCACGGCCACAATGGTCAACACCACGATAAAGCTTGATCCGAACCAGTCTTTTTCATTGCCCAGGTCCAGCACTACTTGCAGCGAACCTACGGCTATGATCAGCAGGATCAGGCCCATATAATCCACGCCAGACTTGACCGTCGTGACAGGACGTGCTCGCATCTGCACAAACACAATGAAACTGGCCAGCAACCCGACCGGAATATTGATAAAGAAAATCCATTCCCAGGAGTAGCTGCTGGTAATCCACCCGCCCAGGATCGGACCGGCAACCGGCGCGACCACCGTTACCATGGCCAGAATCGCCAACGCCATGCCGCGCCGGGCAGCGGGATAAATGGAAATCAGCAGACTCTGGGTAATGGGGTACATGGGACCGGCCACCGCACCCTGCAGCGCCCGGAAAATAATCAGTTCCGTCATATTCGATGATATGCCGCAAAGAAACGACGTAATCACGAACAGCACGGTGCAGATATTGAAAAGACGCACTTCACCGAATCGGCGGCTCAGAAAGCCCGTGAGCGGCAGGGTAATCGCGTTGCTGACAGCAAAGGACGTAATAATCCAGGTACTCTGGGACGAGCTGACCCCCAGGTTACCGGCAATGGTCGGCAGCGATACGTTGGCAATGGTGGTGTCCAGCACCTGCATAAAAGTCGCCAGACACAGACCCAGCGTCGTCAGCCACAGGCTGGCGGGAGCAAACGGCTGTGCCGGCGTCCCTGGAGGGCCGGCCTTGGCTTTCTCGTTACTCATTTGCTTTGCTATCGGGGTCCGTCGGGGCCTTGTTCACGTTGTCCGTTTCGTCGGCAGCCAGGTTTTGCTGCACGATATCGGCAATCAGTTTGTCGGCCTCGGCCACCTGCTGATCGTAAATTGTTGTCAACAGTTTGCTGTTGGGATTGACCCCCTGGGCCAGTACGGGACCATCCGTATTATGCAGATCGGTTTCAACAAACATGGACATGCCGATGCGCAGCGGGTGCTTCTGCAGTTGCTCCGGTTTGGAAAACTCCACCCGAACCGGGATCCGCTGCACAATTTTGATCCAGTTGCCGGTGGCATTCTGGGCGGGCAGCAGGGCAAAAGCGCTGCCTGTGCCGATCCCCAGGCTGGTAATGACGCCGTCATACACCACATCGTCGCCATACAAATCAGATGTAATCGCCACGGGCTGTCCGATACGCATGTCCTTGAGCTGGGTTTCCTTGAAATTGGCATAGATCCAGACATTGTTCAACGGCACCACGGCCATCATGGCGCTGCCGGCAGCGACGCGCTGACCCACCTGCGCGGCGCGCTTGGCCACGTAGCCATCTGCCGGTGCGGTAATGGTGCTGCGTACAAACGTCAGATAGGCGGCTTTCAGCTTGGATTCGGCCACCAGAATATCGGGATGCTGATTGATCAGGGTACCCGACACCAGCGCATTGCTGACCTCGGCGGTCTGTTGCGACGCCGTGAACTGGCTGCGCGTCGCTTCAAGCTGGCTGAGCGCCGCCTGATACTGGCTTTGCGCCTGCTGCAATACGTCTTTTGAGTGGGCGCTTTCTTCCTGGGAAATCGCACCGGATTTCACCAGCTTCTGTCTGCGTCCGTAATCGGCGCGCGCCTGGTCAAGTGCGGTTTTGGCACCCCTGACGGCCGATTCCTGCGCCTGCACCATCGCCTGCTGTGCGCCCGACGTGGCCTTGGCGCCGCTGGCCTGGCTGTACAGGCTGCGTACTTCGCGTACCGTCTTGGCCAGGGATGCCTTGGCTTCGTTCAGTGCTACTTCCGCCTCGGTCGGATCCAGGCGGATCAACGTATCGCCGGCATGCACAAAATCGCCATCATCAGCAAAAATGCCCACGACCGTACCGCCCACCTGGGGCGTAATCTGAATAATATTGCCTTGCACATACGCATCGTCGGTACTCTCGTACCAGCGACCGTTCAGGTAATACATCACACCTGCAATAACAGCGACAACCACAACAACCAGAAACAGCAGTTTGAACAGTTTGCCGCGTTTGCCGTTGGCGGCAGGTTTTTTGGGCTGCTTGCCTTTTGACGTTGCGACGGGAGAAACGGGAGCAGCAGACGGCGCGTCGGGAGCGGCGGCCGGTGTATTTGAATTGGAACTCATGGAAGATAAACCGTGAAGATCAGCCAAAGAATAGGGGACAGGCGGGAACGTAAATCCCGCCCGCTGCCAGCAAACGCTGGTATTTCAATATCTATTTATTGGATATGCAATAATTGCTTGGTCAAACAATAATAATCACACGGCAAATCAAGGTCAAATCTTTTCTTGAAAAGAACCCCTGGAATGTCCCGAATCCGTTGCGGAATGTCGGAATTTTCAGTCAGCAGTCAGGCTGGGGTGGGCTTGCGCGTGGTGGCAGTGCGCGCCGGCCAGGGGCCACAGGCCATAACCTGTGCCAGCGCCAGCCGACCGGCAGATGCGTCAGAACGATGAACCTGGCTCTTTCAGGAAGGCCAATTCTTCCGGGGTAGACTCGCGGCCCAGAATCTCATTGCGATGCGGATAACGCCCGAACGCATCAATAATGGCCTTGTGCTTGAGTTCAAATTGGTACGATTCCGTAGACCCATATTTGCGGAACAGACACTCGGCTGCCTGGTGAATCACCGTCGATTCCGAATGCATCATGGGCATCAGCAGAAAATTGTTCTCCTGCTGCGTCAGCTCGGCAAATTCAGACGTACGCGAGGCCTCTTGGGACAGCACCAGCGCCATGGAGTCCTGCGCAAAAGCGACGGGCGTGCCGCGTCCGATATTGCGCGAGAACTGATCAAGCACAATAATCTCGGCAAGGCGACCCCGTATTGTGCCACGCCAGCCACTGAGTTCGGCGCGCGCCGCCTGCTGCCACACCTCAGTGAAGCGCTCGCGGATCGTTGCGTCAAACTGGGAATCGTTGACAAACCAGTTTTCGGGGGGCGTTTGCTCAAACCAGAAGTCCAGAATATCCTGTGGTGACATGTGCGATCCTTTTTTCCATATAATAAACAGCCTTGATATTACGTGATTTGGCACCATCTGCCATCATGAATCGCCCCCATAGTAACTGCATCGTATTACGGAATTTCTAATGAGACTCTTACTGGCTATTTTTCTGCCCTTTGTCGTCTTTTTCACGATCGGCCGCCCCATCGCCGGCATCATCTGCCTCATCTTGCAAATCACCCTGATCGGCTGGCTGCCCGCTGCGCTATGGGCCGTCTATGCACTGAGCCAGTACAATACCGACAAGAAAATCGCCGCGTCGCGACAGGTATAAACTGAAACCCCATTCTGCCCCGCAGATGTTGCAGGGCATTGCAAAAGGCGCCCATGCAAACCATCCACCTGCCTTCGTTTCAGATCTTCGGTCTCCAGACCCGCACCTGTAACGCAGACGAACAGACACTGAAGACCGCCCGGCTGCCCCTGCTGTGGCATGACGTGCATACGGAACTGGTGCCCGAACTGCCGCCCGAGGCGGCTGTCTACGGCGTGTATGCCGGATACGAGTCGGATCAGGACGGTGCCTACACAGTGACTGCAGGTGCCGACCAGAAACCGGAAAAATGCACCCTTGACCTGGTCGAAGTCACGGTGCCGGAGGGTAATTATCTGGTCTTTACCGCCAAGGGGAAAATGCCCGAAACAGTCATCCGTGTGTGGCTGGATATCTGGGATTATTTCAAGCGTGATGATACGCAGTTTGCGCGCGCCTACACCTGCGACTTCGAGGTATACAGGGGGCGCGTCGAGACGGCGATCGAAGTGGCTGTGCATATCGCCGTCAAATAAGTTCAGCATGTTGCAGATACATTACACATTCCCCGTCAATTCCCTTCTGCGCGAACAAAACCATTGAAAATTATCGCCGGCCTTTTATGATGGATGGCTTGTTGTCCCTTTTGTGCCAAGGCCGATGTCTCTGAAAACTCCCTTTTTGCCTTATTACAGCAGCCGTTCGGGCTGGAATGCACTGCTGCCTGCGCGCACCGCCATGACCGAGCCTCAAGGCGTGCGCGCTTTTGATTACATCGTCATCGGTGCCGGCTTCACCGGGCTGTCGGCTGCGCGCCGATTGGCCGAGCTGGCGCCGGAAAAGACTGTCCTCATTCTGGAAGGCAGCGTTATTGGCGAAGGGTCTTCCAGCCGGAACTCGGGCTTCATGTCAACGTTTCCCCGTTCTGGCATTGTCAAGGATCCGGCGCAGGACGATCTGTTGGGTCTTTCGCAGATCGGTGTGTACGAACAGGGTCTGCAATGGCTCAAGGGCACGTTGCAGCAGAACCGGATCGAATGCGATTGGGACGAGGGCAGCGGTAAATACAACGCGGCAGCCACGCCGGCAGGCAAGGCAGCATTGCGGGCAGGAATCGAAAAAAACACCCGCCTGGGTATCGACAGCGAAGTACTGGGGCAGGATCAGTTGCAGCAGCGCTTGGGCACCCGCTACTACACCTTTGGTTATTACACGCGCAATAATGTCTTTGTCCAGCCGGCAGCGATGCATCGAGGGCTGGCAGATACGCTGTCGGAAAACGTCACGCTGCTGGAAGAAACGTTTGCCCAACGTATTTCGGGTTCCCCGGGGCACTTTATCGTTGCCACCAGCAAAGGGGATTTTTCGGCGGGGCAGGTGGTGATTGCCAATAATGCATTCGCCCGCAAACTGGGCTTTCTGAAAGACCGGCTGATTGCGATCTACACCTACGCGGGTCTCACTCCAGCGCTATCCGACGAGCAGGCTGCTGAGCTGGGGCCGGCAAGGCAGTGGGGCGTATTGCCCGCACACCGGCTTGGGACCACGCTTCGCAAGGTGTCTGGTAACCGGTTCATGGTGCGCAGCGCCTATTCCTACGAAGCAGAGCAGAGCGTATCCGCCTACACCCGCATGCTCACGCACTATTACAAACGTCGCTTTCCACAGATGAAATCGCATGAGTTCGAATTCGTCTGGGGCGGAACTACGGCGCTCACGCGCAATGGCGGAATCTTCTTTGGCAAGCTTGCCGAAGGCATTTACGGTTCGCTGGGCTGCAATGGTTCCGGCGTGCTGCGCGGCACTGTCAATGGCAGGCTGCTGGCCGACTTGATGCTGAACCAGCGCTCCGCCGAACTGGACGCTGTACTGGCGCTGGGTGGACCCTCGTGGTTGCCGCCGGAACCCTTGCGCGCGCTGGGCGTCAAAAGTGCCATTTTCTATCAGGGCCTTAAAGCCAGCGCAGAGCGTTAGATCGAGATCAATTGGACAGTGCCATATGCGGGCTGCCCAGCGCCGGATCAAACGGATTCAGGCTGGCACTGATGGCCGCCGCCTCGCGCTTCAGAATATCAACGATAAAAGGCAGTCGCTCCGGCGTGAGCCGTTCAGTCAAAACGCTCAGCCCAATTGCGCCTACCGGATAGCCTGTCGTGTCGGTGAAGGCAACGGCAATACCGCCAATGCCTGTCAGCCTGCCGGGGCCGATATTGAGTACGTAGCCGTCTTCCTGCGTTTGCCTGATTCTGGCCCGCAGGAAGGGCTCGTCGATTCCCTCTTCCTGATAGAACCGCGGGATATTGAATGCCAATATGGCGTTCTGTTCGCTTTCGGGTAAAGCCGCCAGTATGGCAATGCTGCCCTGGCCCAGCCCGATGGGAATGCGCCCGCCGATGCCGCCGGTCAGTGACTGCGTAATGTAACTGCCTTCCATTTTATCGATGCAGACCACATCATAGCGGTCGCGTAGCAGGACAAAAGCGGAGTCCTGCAACGATCCGACAATTTTCAGAATCGAACTGCGGCAAATGTTGCGCAACGATGAGGCCTGATGATGTGAACGGGCGACCAGGGAAAACAGTTCGAGGGTAAGTGCATAGAATTTGCTCCCCGTTCTCTGCTGTACAAATCCTTCGGCGATTAGCGTTTGCAGCAACCGGTGAACGGTTGCCTGGGACAACTCCAGCTGCCTGGCGATATCGGTAACACGCATCCCCTGCGGTCCGGCATCGCCAAGCAAACGCAGAATTCCCAAACCCTTGGCCAGGACGCCCTGCACGCCCGCTGATTCATTATCCATATCTAATTCTATTTAATGAAATTAATATTCGTTAATTATATATTTTTTTCCAATAATTGAAATATAAATCTAAATAATTTTATTAGTAGAAATACCAATATATAAATCGGTGTCCCCAAGAGACAATGAAAAGCATATGAATGTGGACGCGACGACCCATCGTGGACCGCTACCCCCCTTGAACGAAGCGAGTACCTATGTCATTTTTGCAGCTGCACGGTCTGACCAAAAAATTTGCCGAAGTCACTGCCGTCGATGACCTGTCCCTGAACGTCGAGAAGGGAGAGTTCGTCTCGCTGCTGGGCCCATCCGGCTGCGGCAAAACCACCACTCTGCAAATGATTGCCGGTTTTGTAGACGCGACTGCAGGCAGCATTATTCTGGACGGCAAGGACATCACATTTGCAAAACCCAATGAACGCGGGTTAGGCATCGTTTTCCAAACCTATGCGCTGTTTCCGCATATGACCGTTGAAAAGAACGTGGCGTTTGGCCTGGAAATGCGTAAGTTGTCGGGCAACGATATTGCTGCGCGCGTCAAAGAAGCGCTCGCCATGGCCCAGCTGGAAAAGTTTGCACAACGCTACCCGCGGGAATTGTCGGGCGGCCAGCGGCAACGCGTGGCACTGGCCCGAGCTCTGGTGATACAGCCACCCGTGCTGTTACTTGATGAACCCTTGTCGAATCTTGACGCTAATCTGCGCGAAGAAATGCAGTTTGAACTACGCCGCATCCAGCAACAAGCCGGCACCACGACGATCATGGTGACGCACGATCAGGCCGAAGCGCTGTCGGTCAGTGATCGAGTCGTTGTCATGCGCGAAGGCAGCGTCATACAGATCGATGAACCCTATGCCATGTATGAGAATCCGGCTACGCCTTTCATCTCCCGTTTCGTCGGCAAGACCAATACGTTTCCGGTCACGCTGACCCGCAGCCCGCAGGGCAGACAGTTCGAACTGGATGGTCATCGTATTACACTGCCTCATAGCGCTGACACGGCAGTCGATGACGGTAGCGAAGCCCTGGTATCCCTGCGCCCTGAAAAAATCCTGATCAGCCGACAAGGGCAGGGGCGTTTTGCCGGCAAGGTGCAGAACAGTTTTTTCCTGGGTAATCTGTGGATGTACGAAGTGCAAACGGCTTTCGGGCTGGTCACTGTCTCCGTCATCAATAATCACGAACAGGTGTACACGACGGGTGAAGCCGTCAGTCTTGACTGGCATGAAGATTCGCTCAAGGTGCTGGCGGCCGAACGTACAGGGGATCGCCAGGCATGACGCGCCCTGCATCCGATACTGTGGTGGCGCGCAAGCCGAAGCTGGGCTTTCTGGGGGCGATGCCGCTCACGCTGCTCTTTCTTTTCCTGTTGGTCGTGCCGCTGGTGCTGACAATCGTGCTGTCGTTGCGTCCCTACGATTACGACCTGGGTGTGCAATCGGGCTGGACGCTTGAGCAGTACATCGAAATTTTTACCAGCAACTATACACTCACCGTATTCTGGCGGACTCTATGGATCTCCGGCCTGGTCACGCTCATTTGCGTGCTGATCGGCGTACCGGAATCCTATATCCTCAGTCGCATGAAATCGCCGTGGAATTCGGTGTTCCTGCTGGTGATCCTGTCGCCGCTGCTGATTTCACTTGTGGTACGGGCCTTCGGGTGGAGCATGCTGCTCAATCCCATGTCTCCCATTGGAAAGCTCACCCAGCTCATGGGCTTCGGGTCATTGCTGTATACCTCATCGGCCGTGGTCATCGGGCTGGTGCATGTCATGTTGCCCTTCATGATCATTCCGGTCTGGACCTCGCTCAATAAAATCGATCCTCAGACCATCAAGGCTGCCTACTCGCTGAACGCATCCAAATGGCAAACGATCAAACGCGTGATATTGCCGCAGGCGATGCCCGGCATTCTGTCGGGCAGCCTGATCGTGTTCGGTTTGTCGACCAGCGCGTTTGCGATTCCCGTGCTGCTGGGGGGTGGACGATCGCGCATGGTATCGAACAGCATTTACGAGCAGTTCATGGTTGACCTGAACTGGCCGATGGGCGCTGCACTCGCCATCCTGCTGTTGATCATGAATCTGATTATCATGATGTCCTACAATCATATTCTGGAGCGCTCCTACAAGCGCAGCCTGGGGTAATACTATGAAAAACGGCCCCCTTTCACTGTTATTCAACACCCTGGTCACCATCTTCATCCTGGCTCCACTGGTCATTGTCTGCCTGGTCGCCTTTACGCCGGAAGATGTCCTGTCCATCCCCACCACCAGTTTCTCGCTGCGCTGGTTCCGTGCCGTATTCAACGAGTCCGGATTCATTGCCGCGTTCCAGACAAGCCTGTGGGTGGCCTTTGCCAGCGCCTCGATCAGCGCCGCGCTGGCCCTGCCGGCCGCGTTTGCGATTGCACGCGGTCGTTTCCGCTATAGCCAGGTCGTCAACGGCCTGTTCCTGTCGCCGCTGATGATTCCCAGTCTTGTCATGGGGGTTGCATTGCTGCGCCTGTTTGCCATGCTCGGCGTGCGTGGCAGCCTGCTCTGGCTGATCCTGGGACACGTGATTATCGTGACGCCTTATGTCATACGGCTGGTGCTCGGATCGCTGGTCGGTTTCGACAAAAGCATCGAACATGCTGCCGAGTCCCTGGGAGCAGGGCGCTGGACGGTATTTCGGCGCATCACCTTTCCGCTGATTCTGCCGGGCATCTTCGGTGGATGGATCCTGGCCTTCATCAACAGTTTCGATGAACTGACCATGTCTGTCTTTCTGACCTCGCCCACGACCATCACACTGCCGGTGAAAATGTACATGTACGCCACCGAATCCATTAACCCGATGCTCTCGGCCGTATCCGCGCTCATTATCCTGTTGACTGCGATCACCATGTTTGTGCTGGATCGTGTCTACGGACTGGACAAAATTCTGATCGGAAAGCAGTAAATGGCAAATGTAATATCATCGATAAAGGTGCGATAGTGTCCGGATTGTTCGTGCGTCTGGTCGATCAGAAGCGAGCGCCGTGCCGCTTTTATGTCAACGGCGAACCATGTACCGCCCGCCAGGGAGACACGGTTATGACCGCTTTGCTGACACGCAACGCGCATTTACGATTGACCGAATTCACCGGCTCGCCGCGTGCCGGTTTCTGCCTGATGGGCGCATGCCAGGACTGCCTCGTGACGCAGGAAAGCGGCGAACGCATCCGGGCCTGCGCCACGTTACTGCAGGCGGATATGCGATTTGTGATACCGGAGCAGGTTCCATGAAGCGGGCTCCCGTGATCGTGGGCGCCGGGCCGGCGGGCATTCGGGCGGCACAGATCCTGGTGCAGGCAGGCCTGCGTCCCGTTGTGATTGATGAAGCGCCCAAACCAGGCGGCCAAATATATCGGCAGCAGCCCGAGGGATTTCAAAGGGATGCGCGGGCGCTCTACGGATTCGAACGCCACAAGGCCAGGGCGTTGCACGACCTGGCCAACCACCTGGTCAGTGACGATCTGATTGAATATCTGCCCAACACGCTGGTCTGGGATGCGGACGACCAGAATTTGTATATCACAAGCGGCAACCGCCATGATGCCGTTGCCTACGAGACATTGATCCTGGCGACCGGCGCAACGGATCGCGTGCTGCCCTTTAACGGCTGGACCCTGCCGGGGGTGTACACCCTGGGAGGCGCGCAGATCGCGCTCAAATACCAGGGATGCGCCATCGGCAAGCATGTCGTGCTTGCGGGCACCGGGCCACTTCTGTACCTGGTTGCATATCAGTATTGCAAAGCCGGTGCACGAGTGTCGGCCGTTCTTGATACCAGTCCGTTTCCTGAAGTGCGACAGGGTCTGCGCGCATTCGCAGCCGATCCTCTTCTCATGGCAAAGGGGGGCTATTACATGGCATGGCTGCGCATGCGCGGCGTACCCCTGATACATGATGTGTCCGCATTCGAGGCGATCGGCAACAACAAGGTCGAAGCGATCCGCTGGCGCCGGGACCCAAGCCCGATGGCGCAAATGCAGGTATTGCCTTGCGATGCGGTGGCCTGCGGTTTCGGCCTGCGTTCTGAAAATCAGCTTGCCAGCCTGCTGGGCTGCGAGTTTGTCTTTGATGAACAGGATCGTGCCTGGCTGCCCAGGGTACAGGCCGGCGGGCAGAGCAGTCGTGCCAACGTATATCTGGCCGGGGACGGCATGCGCATTGGCGGAGCCGACATGGCAGAACTGGGCGGCAGGCAGTGTGCCTACCGCGTAATGCAGGATATGGGTCTGGCCCATGACGAGCGGCAGGCGCGTCGCGTTTCGCGGCAAATCGCCAGGGGGCGCCGCACTCGCCAGCTGATAGATGACATGTTCGCGCCGCCCACCCACTGGCTGGATCACGCCGATGATACCCTGGTTGTCTGCCGGTGCGAAGAGATCCGCGTGGGCGACGTCCGGCGCATGCTGCACGAAGACCCGCGTTCAGGACTGAACAGAATGAAGGCCTTGTCGCGCGTGGGCATGGGACGATGCCAGGGCAGAATGTGCGGCGCCGGCGCCGCCATGCTGCTGGCGCATGAGCAGACCATACCGCTGTCCGGGATTGAGCGCTTGCGCAGCCAGCCGCCGGTCAAGCCCTTGCGGATCGGAGGGGCTGCATGCAAACCCTGAACGCAGACGTACTAATCGTCGGCGCAGGAATCATCGGCGCCAGCGCCGCCTATTTTTTGTCCAGGCAGGGAAAGCGTGTCCTGTTGTGCGACGCCGGTCAAAGCGGCACCAAGGCCAGCGGTGTCAACTTCGGCGGTGTGCGCCGCCAGGGCAGGCCGCTGGTGCAGATGCCGCTGGCGGCGCGCTCACATGTCTTATGGAGCCGTTTGTCGGAACTGATCGGCATTGATGGCGAATACATTCGCAGCGGTCATCTGAAAGTCGCTTTTACACCTGGCGATCTGGAGCGACTGAAGCAATACAACGCCATGGTCGCGACCTGCGGACTGGATTTGCAATTGCTGGATGATGCAGATGTCAGGCGGCGTTATCCCTGGCTAGGGCCGGAACTGGCCGGCGCCTCGCTGTGCCCGGAAGACGGCCACGCGAACCCGCGCCTGGTCTCCCCCGCACTGGCCTGGGCGGCGCAGCAGGCAGGCGCGGTGCTCATGGAACATTGCCGCATCACGCGCAGTCACTTTGACGGTACCCATTTCGTGTCCGACACGGCCGACGGGCGGCGTATTCGATCAGCCTGTCTGGTGAATGCGGCCGGCGCCTGGGCCGGGACGATTGCACAGATGTTCGGGGACGCCGTCCCGCTTGGAGAAATCTATCCGCAGATGGGTGTGACCGAGCCGCTGCCTCCCATTATGAATGTGGTGGTGGGGGTGCAGGGTGGGGGGCTGTATGCCAGACAGGTTGCGCGCGGCAATATTATTTTCGGCGGCAGCCGTGCCCGTTCAGTCGATCCCGGTTTTGCCCGGCCATCGCACCAGAGCGTGAGCCTGCTCCTGACGCGGCTGGCCGGACTCATCCCGGGTATCGCCAATGCGTCGGTCATCCGGTTCTGGAGCGGGGTCGAAGGAGCAACGCCCGATCTGAATCCGATTTTGGGCGCCAGCGCCACTATACCGGGTCTGTTTCATGGTTTCGGCTACAGCGGCGCAGGATTTCAGGTCGGGCTGGCCTCGGGCGAAGTACTTGCGCAACTTATCGTATCCGGCGCCAGCCCTATCCCGATTGACGCTTTTCGAATTGACAGGTTTGCAGCTGATTCCGGCAAGTTGCACACCCCTTCATCCCATGCCGGCAAAAGGAACACAGATGAAATCAGTATCAGTAAGTAAACGTCCGGTCGCGATGGCCTGCATGCTGGCTGTGGCCGGAATGCTGACGGGCGTGACGGCTCATGCCGAACAGAAAACGCTATACCTCGGCATGAACGGCGGCGATATGCAGCGCGGTTTCGAAGAACATGTCTTTCCCGCTTTCGAAAAAGCCAACAATGTAAAAATTGTCGTTGTGCCGGGCACATCAACAGATGTGCTGGCCAAGGCGCAGGCCTTCAAGGACAAGCCGCAAATGCACGTCATGTTCCTGGACGACGGCATTATGAATCGCGCTACGAAAATGGGCCTGTGCGAGCCGATCAAGGACGACAAGGCCCTGTCGGAGCTGTATCCCGAAACGCTGATCGGCAAGAACATGGCCGCAGGCGTTGTCACCACCATGACCGGCCTGGCCTACAATACCAAGCTGTTCAAGGAAAACAACTGGGCGCCGCCGACGTCCTGGAAAGATCTGGCCGATCCCAAATATAAAGGCAAAGTGGTTTTCCAGTCCGTGGCAAGCAGCACCTATGGTCTGCACGCGTTCATGATGCTGAACCGGATTGATGGGGGCGATGATAGTAACTACGAGGACGCATTGACCAAATTCAAGGATACGGTGGCCAAGAACGTGGTGGCCTACGTACCCAGTTCTGCCAAAATTTCGGAAATGACGCAAACAGGCGAGGCCGCATTGTTCCCCCTGACCCCTACGGCCATTTACTCTCTGAAAGAAAAATCCCTGCCGGTCGAATATGTGGATCCGAAAGAAGGCTCGGTCCTGCTGGCCGTGGCCGAATGCGTGATCGCCAATAACAGCGAACCGGAACTGTCGCAGAAACTGGCTTCATATCTGCTCTCCGTGCAGGCTCAGGAAGGCGCCCTCAAATTCGGACAGTATCCATCCAATAAAAATGTCGCAGCCAAAACCGAACATAAGGATCTGCTGGGTGATTTTGAAAAATACATGAAGCACATCGTGGTCGTGGATTGGAACAGTATCAACAAGACTCGCCCCAAGCTGAATCGCGAGTGGAAGGAACAGATCGAACGATAACGCGTGGCTCGTGGTAGGTCGGGAAAACTATGCAATTAGCAGACCCGGGCCTTCCCTTAATCCTCAAAAGCATTTAGTATCTGGCAAAACGATTAACGACAGATTCAATAAGACAAATGCAATAAGGGAGGAGCCATGCCTGTCATATCACCACGATTTGCAGCCACGCTGGGTGCCGTCTGCGCCGGATTGCTTCTGGCCGGGTGTGCCGGTACATCTCATAACCAGGCAGCGCAAACCTGTCACGACCTGAATGGCGCCAGCGTTCCCGCTTCGGCTATCGGCTTGCCCACACGCGGGGCGACAATAACCAGCACCGAATATGTACCAACCGCCACCAAGACACCCAAAACACATCAAGGCTATTGCAAGGTCCTGGGTGATATCGCACCGGTAGACACGCATGCCCCGGCGATCAAGTTCCAGCTGAACCTGCCTGCCGAATGGAATGGCAAATCCCTTATGATCGGGGGCGGCGGCTACAACGGCATTCTTGCCAAAACAACCGATCTGCTGCCAGCCGGTCCCGCGGACAAGCCCGATCCCATCGGCCTGGGCTACGCCACCTATGGCAGCGATTCGGGCCACCAATTGGCCGACGACCCGAACAACCCCGGCAAATTCGCACTGAACACTGAAGCACTCAAAAACTTTTCCTATGAAGCGCTGAAGAAAACGCATGACACCGCGCAGCAGCTGATCGCCAGCCATTACGGCAAACCGGCTACCCGCAAATACTTTGCAGGCGGCTCCACGGGCGGACGCGAAGCGCTGGCCGTTGTGCAGAAATGGCCCCAGGACTTCGATGGGGCCATTGCCCTGTACCCGGCATTTGCCGCCGCGTCCCTGGACTTGCAGTTCGGCCGCATTACCCGCGCCCTGGCAACGCCTGGCGCCTATCCCAACCTGGAAAAACGTGCCGAACTCTACAAAGCCGGCATACAGGCTTGCGACGCACTTGATGGAGTGAAAGATGGCCTGATCAGCAACCAGCGTCAGTGCAACCGGATCTTCGATCCGGCCACGGCCACAGTAGATGGCCGGCCCCTGCGCTGCGAGGGTGGGCGCGACACCGGCAACCAATGCCTGTCGGATGCGCAAATTCGTGCCATGAAAGTCTTTGCCTCCGATATCGTCTTCCGCCCGCCTGTGGGCAGCGGTGAAGTGCGCCATGCGGGCTTCAATACCTGGGGCGTTGACCTTGGCCGCCCCGCCGGCGACAGCAAACTGCAGGCCACCATTAACTACCTGAATCTGGGATCGATTGCGCCGGCCACGCCCATGCCGCCCAATCCGGCGGGCAGCAAAAGCGTGCCGTACCACGCCGGCTTCTGGGACCAGTGGGTCAAGTACTTCGTCACGCAGGATCCATCCTATAACAGCCTTTCACTGGATCCGACCCGCCCGGGCAAATGGCGCAACCGCATTAACGAACTGACACGCCTGCAGGACATCAATCAGACAGACTTGTCTGCCTTTGCCAATCATGGAGGCAAACTGCTCATTGCGCACGGGGTAGCCGATGGCCTGGTGCCCACCCGCGCGACCGAAGACTTTGTGAGACGCGTGCGCGCCACCATGGGCCCGCAGCAAACCGATGCCTTCCTGCGCTATTACGAAATCCCGGGCTACGGCCATGCCGCCAGCACAGTGTTCAATGCCAGCTGGGATTCACTGACAACCCTGGAAAACTGGGTTGAAAAAGGCACCCCGCCCGGACCGCAAGTCGTCGCAGACACCGCGGGCGTCCCTGGCAGAACGCGGCCGCTGTGCGAATACCCGGGCTGGCCGAAATATGCAGGAAGCGGAGATGTGAACAGCGCGGCTTCCTTTCAGTGTGTGAAGGAGTGAGTAAAATGATCTATTAACAGGTCGTAAAGCCGCTTGGCGACCTGTTTATGATGCACGATCTATTCTGCATTTCAGAATAGCCGGGTCGGCGGAAGCCGCCCGGCCGGTTGTCATTGGCATGCTTAACCGGAAGGCATGACTGATGCTATTACCACTTGAAAATCAATATCAGGGATAACACCAATAAGGTTTACCCTTGAGTCTTATTGCCATATTCAATCCCTATAATGGCAGCAGTCGTCCAAACTAATGGAATAATCAACTATCTAACAGCCACCTCTCACAGCAAAAACCAGGTTCCGGGGGTTATTCCATTTCTCAAAACACGCTGCTTCATCCATAAATCAAGGGGATTATTTTGTTCAGTATGTTATCCATCGTGATATCCCTGCTGCTGCTGATGTACCTGGCATATCGGGGATATTCCGTTCTGATCCTGGCGCCGCTCATGGCCGCGCTGGCCGTCCTGCTCTCTGGCGATGCCGGCCAGTTGCTGCCTATCTATACCGAAACCTTCATGCCGGCGCTGGGCAAATACCTGCTGCAGTTCTTCCCGGTCTTCCTGCTGGGCGCCTTGTTCGGCCAGCTCATGGCCGATTCCGGTGCGGCGGCGTCTATCGCCAACTGGATCATGCGGGTTCTGGGCCCGCGCCATGCCATCCTGACCGTCGTGCTGGCCTGCGGTATCCTCACCTACGGTGGGGTATCGCTGTTCGTGGTGGCCTTCGCCATCTACCCCATTTCAAAAGTCATGTTCTACATGGCCGACATTCCCAAGCGCCTCGTGCCCGCCGCGATTGCCCTGGGTTCCTTTACCTTCACCATGACCGCGCTGCCCGGCACGCCGGCCATTCAGAACGCCATTCCCATTCCGTATTACGGCACCAACGCCTTTGCTGCGCCAGGCCTAGGCATTATTGGAGCCCTGATCATGTTCGGCTTCGGCATGTGGTGGCTGCTTGGCCGCGCCCGCAAGGCGAAGGAGGCGGGCGAAGGCTATGGCGATCATAATGATGGGGTGGCAGAAGAAGTCATCAGCGATGGCCACAATATTTCATTTGTGAGCAGCATCATTCCGCTCATCCTGGTGATCGGCATCAATGCCCTGTTCACTTATGGCATTTTCAACGGCATGGATTTCGATTTCCTGAAGGAAAAATTCCCCGACCTGAATGTGAAAGGGGCGCTGGGACTGTGGGCGATTATTATTTCACTCATCATTGCCTGCCTTTGGCTGGTTATCACCCGGCTGCGTCACTGGCAAGACTTGCAAAGCACCGTCAACAAAGGCGCCTACGGCTCCATGCTGCCGATTTTCAATACCGCATCTGAAGTAGGCTATGGCGCCGTGATTGCCAGCCTGGCGGGGTTTGCCATCATCAAGGAATACGTGTTGGGTGTGGCACCCAACAATCCGCTCATTTCAGAAAGTATTGCCATGACCACGCTGGCGGGTATTACCGGGTCGTCTTCAGGCGGGTTGAGCATTGCGCTGCAGACGCTGGGCGCAGATTACCTGCGCATGGCCCAGGAAGCCGGGATCAGCCCCGAACTGCTGCATCGCGTCGCAGTCATGTCGGCCGGCGGTTTTGACACCCTGCCGCATTGCGGAGCGATTATTACGCTGCTGGCCATTTGCGGCCTGACTCACAGACAGTCTTATCTGAATATCGCCGCGGTGACCATCGTGGCGCCGCTGCTGTCGGTTGCGGTTGTTATCACCCTGGGTACGATGTTCGGCTCGTTTTAATTCGTCAGACGGATTGCTCGCCCGGGCCACGCAAGCCCGGGCGGTATGCGAAAAAGTCCCGTCCGGACACCAGCGCTTCCGAGGCCGACCACAACGCGCCTGAAACGTCGGGCTGCTGCACCTGCCTGGCGTATTGCATCAGCGTGGCGGCCAAGGAATCCGGCTCGTCGGTGAATGTATTCAACTGGTTTTTCAGATCCTTCAGCACCTCACTGGTCTCGGGCGTCCAGGACGGTTCCAGCCGCTGCAATTCGGCCACGCTGTGCCCAAAATTCAAGGCAGACACAATATGCGCCGGCGCCAGACTGTGACGCTGCGTGGTTTGCGCCAGATGCGACGTCAGCCTCAGGGTTTGCCGCACCGACCGCTCCATCCAGCGCTCCGCAGGCAGATCACGGCTGTTATTGATCAACCGGAACAGATCGTGGTTGATCGTGCCGGTTGCTTCGTTCACATGGCGGTCGCTATGCCGGGGCAAAAGAATAAATCCCCCCGCCACAAGGCAGGCAGCCACCATCATAGAACCGGATTCAGCCAGCACATCCATCGTCGTCACAGCGCGAGCCGGCAGCATGGCCTGGCTGCCAAGCAAAAACGCCATGCATGCATCCAGAGCGGGGAAGCGGAACATCATGCTGGCCCGCGCCAGCCCGCCCACCAGCAGGAACGGCATGATCGACAACACCACCAGCCAGGTGGTGTGAATATGCGGAAAAATGGCCAGCCGGTAGCCCGCGGCAATCACCGAGCCCACCAGAATTCCCTTGAGCAGGTGTGGCGCAATGATTTGCGGCTTGAGCATGGAACCCAGCACCAGCGAAAACATGGCGGTCGCCAGTGCGGTCATTTCTCCAATAAAAGAGCCGCCTGCATAGGCCAGCGACGCTGAAAACAAGGTAATCAGTCCGCATAGCAAGCCGGTCTGACGCGCCAGCCCCCAATTCGTTGAGGGCGCAAGCACGGGCGTATCCCTGCTGAATGCAAAACGGGCAGCCTCAGCGTCGTTTGCCAGCAACCAGCGGGTGCCCTTGAGCATACGCTGCAGATGCTGGGCAAGCGTCGGGTCAACCGATTCGGCCAGCGCAACGGACTCTGCCATTTGCTGTTTATCCAGTATCTCTCTCGCATTATCTTTGTTCAGCGTCGATAACGTCAGCAAACGGTTACCAAGGTCGGGGGCGAGCGGCTGGCCTGGCCGGTTGCGTGTATGTAGGCGACGCGATGTCGCAATCAGGCCAATGGTGGAAACGATCAGCGCATTAATCACGCGCTTTTGTTTTACGGCCGCAGGAGAGCCCGCCATAATGGCAATGCCTGCGGTCTCAAGCTGGCTGATCTTTTGCAGAATCTCCGCCTCCTGCCGGGCTCCTTCCTTGGTGACGCCTTTGAGCGTTGTTCCCAGAAGATAGCAGGCACTTGCCGCCACTTCGCATACTGACAGATAAAAGCGGCTGCGGTCGGCATGAGGGGTGAGCAGAGCAGAAGACAAGGTGATTGTAATCACCCCGATGAAGGTACAGGCGACGCGCGCCAGGGCCAGTTCCTGATAATGCTGGGGAACGAACATGCACGGAATCACGACCACGACAGCCGTAATGCCCGCCATCAACGCGGCATAGGACTTCACGCCATAAATCAGATGCGTCAATGCCCCGAACACTGCAACCCACACCGCAAGCATCGCAATGGTCGCATAGGGGGCGTCCTGTACAAATTGAATCATGCCGAAGCCGGCGGCAGCGCCGAGCGCCGTGCCGATAATCCGGTATAACCCGCGTTCAAATGCCAGTCCGCGCGTGGCCTGCGCGACCACAAAAACCGGCATGGCCGCCCAAAAGGGGTTGGGAATGTGCAGGAAAGAGGCGATGGCGAAGGCCAGCCACGCACTGAAGGCCAGCTGCAGACCGTAAATAACCGCCTGTTTGTCCAAACCGATTTTGCGGATCAGACTTGGGGCAAGGGGTTCGGTAGACATAGGAGGGAGTTAGCCGTGGATTTGACTGTCGGAGTATAGTTTGTTTGGGCGTGAAGCCGGATCGCGTGTTTGCAGTGCTCGCCAATTCAGGCCCGTAGCCGACTTTTGTCTGGGAATGCGTTTGTAGAAATTGCCATTAATTTGAGTGGTGGCAATCAGATAATTTCTGAACGAGTTGAACAGTTTTTCGTCAACTTTTTGGTCCTCTGCCTCTCTCCAGAATTCATCCAGCGTACCTTGGTAAGTCAGACCTTTAAAATCATACATCGCCCGCCCACAAACTTTAAGTGGGGAGTTATGCAGGAGGGCGGACAGTCCCACCGTGCTGTTTACCACCACTGTTCCAATGGCGTGGTCCAGCAGCGTGGGCAAATGCTGATCATGAATATAGTGCACCCGGCCAGACAGGTCGTACAGAAACTCCAGTTGCTGCAACCAGTTTGAATAATCGTTGTAACCTCGATCCATGGGATGATGCTTGATCACCAAGTGCGTACCGATGGGGGCGTGCTTGGAGAACGACGTTACTACGAAGCGGATGAAGGTCTCAACTGTCGCAAAATCGGAGTGGGTATGGATTTGCGCATCGTTATATACTTGCAGGGGAAGCAGGAAATACTTCTTGGACAACGTCGTCGTCAATTCCTTTTCCATTCCTCGTTCTGCAATTTTATAGTAGGCTTTACGGGTAAAACTGCGCAGCCAGATATAGCCTTCTATGATGTGCAGGCGGCGGTGATGTCTGTAATGCCAGAAGAAAGGTTTAAGCAGAAGACTACAGGTGAAATATAAAAAAGCCCAAAGCATCATGTATGGGAAGGCATAGCCTACCTGTCGCTCACGCCGGGTCGGAATCTTCTTCTGACTATAGTAAAACTGAGCTTCCCGAGCCGCGCTTGAATGGTCGTTGACGCCGTTTTTTTCCAGAGTGATGAAGTTCGGACGAACATATCCCTCTTCAAATACGCCGATTTTTACGCCATAACGGGACGCAATTTGATGTGCGACAACGTGAATCGGCCTGCAGTCGCCGAATAAAAACACAACGTCTATATCCAGATCATTCAGCAGATTTTCGAAAAAACTGCGCCATTCGCGAGGGTGTTTACGAAAACTGATGGAGTTTTTACGATTGAACAGCCAGTCCCCGCCATTAAAATTCACGGTATGAACCGTGGCTCCCTTGTTTTTAAGGTCTTTTGCGAAACGACGAAAAAAAGGACCCACCGGCCCTTGCAATAATAGAATGTTCTTTCCCGAGAACGCTTCGATTCCCTCAATTATCACGATTATTTATGCGCCGTTATTAAAGTGAAATGTCAGATCCCTTTCCCCGGATAATACTATCTCGGTTGTAATTTGGCTAGAAACGACACTTTTTAATGTTTCTATTTGTAACATAAATGAGAATATATTTCCTAAGATAAAGAAAATTTCCGAAAAATCAATCAGTTAGAAGCAAAAAAAAGACAGTGTTTCATTTAATAAACATCGGATGGCGTCGGAATTGGCTTCGTTGCGGCATTTCATTTTACAATCCACACACGATTAAGACTTGTTAACGACCTCTGATGGCAAATTCATCCGGAAGAAATTGGTTCCTGTTCATCGGCATCGTAGTGTTGCCCTTGATTTTGGCGATTGTTTATTACACCATGTTCGCGACTAATCGCTATGTAAGTGTGGCGGAGGTTGCTGTTAGACAGACAGATAACGCAAATCCAGCCATTAGCAATGCGCCTGGGCTGGCGCTATTGCTTGGTGCCACCAACCCAACTTCGCGCGAGGAGACTCTGTTTCTGCGTCAGTATATTCTGTCGAATGACATGCTTGCTCTGCTTGAACGGGAATTGGGGTGGACGGAGCATTACTCTGCTCAATATAAAGATCCATTTTATTGGTTGAATAGTGGAGCCTCTCAGGCGGATAAGCTCGCTTTTTACCAGAAGGTTGTCAAGGCTCATTTCGATGACGAGACTGGACTTTTGGAAGTTCAGGTCGAGGCACTAGATCCGGATTTTTCCAGAAAAGCGTTGGATTTAATTCTCAAAGAAAGTGAACATTTCGTAAACGAATTGTCGCACAAGCTGACACGTGACCAATTATCTTTTGTGGAGCGCGAGTTGGCAACTGCGCGAGCAGCTTACGAAGTCAAGCGAGACGAATTGCTGCACTTCCAGGCCCAGAACAACTTGTTGGATGCTGAAGCAACGGTCACTTCGCGTTCAACAATGATTGCTACTATGGAAGGCGAATTGGCAACGGAAAAGGCAAAGCTAAATGCTCTCACGTCGTCGCTTACTTCAAGCGCGCCACAGGTGCAACAGCAGCGGAGAAAAATTCAAGCAATCGAAAAGCAACTTATAGCGGAAACACAGCGATTGATCGCACAGGAAGGCAGCAGTAAATTGAACACGGTTGCCTCTAAGTTCCGTGATCTGACTATTCAAGCGGGCATCGCCGAGGAGGCTTATAAAGTCAGTCTCGCGTCCTTGCAAAATACTCGGATTGAAATAAATAAGAAATTTCGTAGTTTGGCCGTGGTGGTTAGTCCTAATCTTCCCGATAGTGCTATTTACCCGGACAGGCCCTATAACTTGCTGACCATTCTGATCGGCTTGCTTGCGCTGCTTGGGATCGTACGGTTTGTAATTGCTACGATTGAAGACCATATGGATTGAGTGTTATATGGCTACCAGTTTTCAAGCACGTTTTTTTTGGCGAAATAACAATATGCAAGTGCAATCATTCAACGTATCGCGCTCGGGCGGTAAGAGGTTTCTGAATGCCTTCGGGGTGGTATTGATATCTTCGGTATTAGCCGGATGTGGTTCTTTTTTGTCTGGCTCTGGACCGTATAGCAGTTCTATCACGTCAGAGTCATCAGGAAAGGACCCAAATCTACCATATAAATTGATCGATTTGACACCTGCGTCGGTCGGTGAATATTCTAGACAAGCGCCCCCACCACCGTCTGCGAAAGTTTCCAAAACGGGAACAACCGCTATTCAGTTGGTGCCTGGTGACGTAATTAAGGTAATGATATCCGATTCTGCTGAAGGCGGCGTGTTCGCACCTTTGTCCTCAGGAGGAACCTCGTTCGAAAATGTCCGTGTTTCCGCTGATGGCACAATTTCGCTTCCCTATGCAGGAACCGTTAACGTCAGAGGCTTCACTCTAACCCAAGTGGATAACGCCATCAAGAAAAAGTTAAAAGGCGCTGTCGCGACGGATCCTCAGGTTCACAGTGAAATGGTCGGTGATTTATCTGGTTCTGTCTTGGTAGCTGGTGCTGTCAAGACGCCCGGACGGTTTTCCAGTTTGCAAGGTCCACTCACCATTTTGGACGCCGTGAATATGGCGGGTGGGCCAGTGCTCGAACCGCACTTGATCAATGTTGTTGTGCGCAATGGAAAGCAATCATATTCTATTAACTATGACGATGTTCTGAGCGGCAAGAACCGACAGGTTTCTCCTCGATCAGAACTTATTCTGGAACGTGCGCGTCAACGTTTCGTAGCGATGGGGTCCGTGAAGGATCCAGGTTTAAAAGATCTTCCTTCTCGGAACCCGAGCTTATTGGAAGTATTGGGTTCCGTTGGTGGCCTTGATGAAGGGAAGGCCGATCCTCAGGGTGTTTTTGTATTTCGCATCAATCAGGAGCCCAAAGACGGAGAACCCGCTGCCGAAGTTTTCCGATTGGATATGCGTAAACCTGAATCGATCTTTTTGGCTCGTGCATTTCAGGTTTTTCCGGAAGATGCAGTTTACGTAACTAATGCGCCGGTGTACGAATGGCAGAAAATTATTTCCCCAATCGTACAAACGTTGGTCTTAGGCCGGACGGTTTCGAACCTGTAGGCTGATGAAACCATGACTTTAGAAAAACGTTCGTCATTTGCTATAACGAAAGCGGTGATATTTGCACTGATATTGCGCGAAATGCGTAGTCGGTTCGGAAGAAAGCGGTTTGGCGTATTCTGGGTGTTTTTTGAGCCCGCCGTGCAGATCGCATTTATCATGATGATCTTTTCTTTTCGCAATGTCACCGTGAGAAATGGAATTGAATTTCCACCGTTTCTCGTCTCAGGCATGATCCCGTTTTTCCTCATGCGTAACATGGCTTTGCAGTCAATGTCGGCAGTAGACGCAAACCGCGCATTGTTTGCTTATAAACAAATTAAGCCGTTGGATCCAATGATTGCCCGGGCGATCATAGAAACAATTATTTCCGCGGTCGTTTTTTGTATTTTCCTATTTATACTTGGTTTTTTCTTCGATTATGAAATTACCATGGTCGATCCTATTAAATGGTTGGCCGTTTTATTCATAGGACTATTCTTTTCCTTTTCTTTAGGACTTATTCTGTGTATGGTGGTTGACGTTGTACCGGAATTAAAAACAGTTATCAGAATTATATTTTTACCGGTCTATTTGTTGTCAGGTGTGCTTTACCCAATATGGATTATGCCAAATGAGGTCATGAACTGGTTGCTATGGAATCCATATTTGCATATTGTCGATGAATTGCGGCTGGCGATGTTCCCACATTATCCGGTCCATTATGGGGTGAACCTCGAATACCCTATTAAGGTGGCAGTGATGACTTCGTTACTAGCGTTCGGTTTGTACCGAATCCGAAGGACAAAACTGGTGGCGATATGATTGAAGCACGTAACATTTCAAAATCGTATATTACGACAAAAGGGAAAGTTACTATTTTTCGCGACTTGTCTTTCTCTGTGCCACCGGGAAAAAATATCGCTTTCATTGGGCGCAATGGAGCAGGTAAGTCGACAATGATGCGCCTCATTGCAGGTTTGGATGTGCCTGACAAGGGGAAAATCATCACAAGTGGTTCCATTTCCTGGCCGGTGGGGCTTTCGGGGGGGTTTCAAGGCTCGCTGACCGGACGTGATAATGTTAAATTCGTCGCTCGCGTTTACGGCGCAGAAGGCAGCCGTATGAGGGAAATTCTCCGATATGTGGAGGATTTTGCAGAAATAGGACAATATTTTGATCAGCCTATCAGTACATATTCCTCGGGTATGCGCTCACGAGTGGCTTTTGGTTTAAGTCTTGCCTTTGACTTCGACTATTATTTGATCGATGAAGCAATGTCCACTGGGGATGCGCATTTCCGTGCAAAAGCGCAAAAAGCATTTAAAGATCGAATCAGCACTTCGAAAATAATCATGGTTACCCATAGTATGGGGCAGGTTCGATCCATGTGCGATTATGTGCTTCTGCTAAGAAATGGTCAAGTCGTTCCGTTTGAGGATGTCGAAGAAGGGATACGCATGTATCAGAACGAAGGTTGAAGTCATTAATATTACATATCCATGTACTAATATAGATTATGTGTTTTTTATTAAGCGGGAAATTCCAGGTGAAGAGGTCTAAATGAAAGTATTAACCGTTTTCGGCACACGGCCGGAAGCAATTAAAATGGCGCCTTTGGTTAAAGTTCTTGAGCAACAGAACGATATCGAAAGCGCTGTGTGTGTAACAGCACAACATCGCCAGATGCTGGATCAGGTGATGGATTTGTTCGAAATTACACCGCAACACGACCTCAACATTATGAAGCCAGGTCAGACACTTGCTGGAATCACCACCGAAATTCTAAATCGAATCGAAGCTGTCCTTGCCAAAGATAAGCCGGACCTCATTTTGGTGCATGGAGACACATCTACGACTTTTGCAACTACCCTCGCGGCTTATTATCATCGGATCCCAGTTGGTCATGTCGAAGCTGGACTACGTACAGGTAATATTTATTCTCCATGGCCAGAAGAGGCCAATCGAAAGCTTACGGGAGCACTCGCGAAATTGCACTTTGCTCCCACTGACCAGGCAAAATCAAATTTATTAGCTGAGAATATCGTAGATGATAGTATTACGGTGACGGGAAATACCGTAATCGATGCATTGTTATGGGTAAAAGAAAAGCTCGAAACAGATACTGATCTGGCCGAGTCGATCAGTGCACGATTTCCATTTTTACGCGATGGCGCTAAACTGGTTCTTATCACAGGACATAGAAGAGAGAATTTCGGTGATGGATTTGTGCGCATATGCAGTGCCATCAAAGCCTTGGCAGAACGTTTCCCCGACGCTGATTTTGTTTACCCGGTCCATTTGAATCCCAATGTACGAGAGCCGGTCGGCAGAATTCTTGATTCTTTGCCAAATGTATACCTCATCGAACCACTTGATTATTTGCCATTTGTCTATTTGATGACCCGGTCGTCAGTGATCCTGACTGATTCCGGTGGTATTCAAGAGGAGGCGCCATCGCTGGGCAAGCCGGTACTGGTTATGCGAGATACCACAGAAAGGCCCGAGGCCGTAGCAGCGGGGACGGTGAGGCTTGTCGGCACCGACGCATCCAAAATCGAAGAGGAAGTCGTCAAATTGTTAACGGATCAAGAAGCTTATAACAGCATGAGCTTCGCACACAATCCATATGGCGACGGAAAAGCTTGTGTACGAATCGTCGAGGCGATTCGCAAACAGTTCGCATAGCGTATTTAAAATGCAATGAAAAAATATAGTTATAGGTAAACAGATGACAACATCAAATCAAGAAACGACTATTTCCGTAATTGGGCTGGGATACATTGGCCTTCCTGCTGCTGCAATGTTTGCTTCAAGACGCGTTAAAGTAATCGGGGTGGACGTCAATCAGCACGCGATTGATACTATCAATCAAGGAAAGATCCACATCGTCGAGCCGGAACTGGATATGATAGTCCAGGCTGCTGTGTCCGGGGGGTATCTAAAGGCCACGAATAAACCGGAGCCGGCTGACGCTTTTCTGATTGCGGTGCCGACTCCTTTCAAGGGTGATCATGAGCCAGACTTGTCATATGTGCTCGCCGCTTCCGAATCAATTGCCCCAGTCTTGAAAAAGGGCGATGTTGTCATTCTTGAGTCTACCTCCCCGGTGGGTACAACCGAAAAAATGGTCGAGGTATTGTCGAAGGCTCGACCTGATCTGAAGTTTCCGCAATCTGCAGCCGATGAAGAGATGGATGTTCACGTAGCATATTGTCCCGAACGCGTATTGCCTGGGCATGTCGTACGCGAATTGGTTCAGAATGATCGGATTATTGGAGGCCTAACGAAAGAATGTTCGCAAAAAGCAATTGACGTCTATCGAATTTTCGTCGAAGGTGAGTTACTCATTACGGACGCTCGCACGGCGGAAATGAGCAAGCTGACCGAAAATTCATTTCGCGATGTGAATATTGCTTTTGCCAATGAGCTCTCATTGATCTGCGATAAACTTGGAATTAATGTTTGGGAACTGATTAAACTTGCAAACCACCATCCGCGTGTCAATATCCTGCAACCGGGATGCGGCGTGGGCGGGCACTGTATAGCAGTAGATCCTTGGTTTATTGTGAACAAAACACCGGAACAAGCAAAAATTGTCCGCACTGCGCGGGAGATCAACGATCATAAGCCTGAATGGGTTCAAGAAAAAGTGAATGGGCTGATTCAGGAGCTGGTTTCTGCGGGTCGAAAACAGTCTGAGTTGAAAATCGCATGTTTGGGACTCGCTTTCAAACCAGATATTGATGACCTGCGCGAAAGCCCGGCATTGGAAATTACCCGAAACCTGGCTCAGCAATATCCAGATCAAGTGATTGCGGTGGAACCGAATATTGAAAAGCTTCCGGGCTCTTTATCTGATGTGAAGCTCAAATTGGGGCAGCTTGAAGAAACCTTAGATTCTGCAGATGTGGTGGTTATATTAGTAGATCACAAGCAGTTCAAAGAACTCAAACCTGATTTGAAATCTAGCCAGCGTTTGTTTGATGCAAAGGGAATTTGGTAAAAAATTAGAGAACGAGTGGTTCATTCTTTGCAGTTGAAGATAGTTTAAGTTGCGCATCGCTGTAGAGTGGTGCGCATTTGATCTTTTGCATAAAGGCAGAAATAACCATGCGAGCGTTAGTGCAGGCATTCTTCTCCCACCGCACTTGACGATCTACTTGCGGTGAAGTTTTCAAACAGGAAAAAAAATGACGGGATTGGCAGATATTTCCGATGACGATAAAGAAAATCACGAGTTATACATTGTTAAGCTCGAACACGAACTGGATCGTGCGCGGCTGTCATTCCAAGTCAACGAGTCAATTTGGAATGAAAAAGAAGAATCGTTGAATGCCATTATTTCCGAGCAGAAGCAAGTCATATCGCTCCTTGAGGCATTGCTGAAAAGTAATCAGCAATACTATGACCAATTGCATGATAGTGTGCAAAAGAAAGATGCGACCTTAAATACCGTAAACGATAAGATTGAAGCTACTCTTGCTCAGACAGGTCAGCAGATTGATATTCTTACAAAGAATATGGAAAAAACAGAAACTCTGTTGACAGAGCGAGAGGCAGAGCTTCAGAGGCAAAAAGAGGAGATATCCGAACAAGCGAAGCGAATAACATCGCTGCAGAATCGAATCGGTCAACTACACGATGATGCAGAGCAGAGTCAGAACAAGCTGAGGTCTGTCGAAGAAGAACTGGCCGCAACACACATACAAAGCGATGAGTATAAATTACTCGCAAACCGTTTGCGGGAACAGTCAGACAGTTCTGAAAGAAAATTACAGGATGCACTGAAAAAGTCGGACGTTTCTCTTGCTCAGTTTGAGGAGTTGAATCGACTTTTGCAACACCATACCAAGCAACGCGATGCTTTCAAACGTGCCAGAGACACTTTGCAAGACCAGCTTAATATAGCGCAAAAGAAACTGTATGATTTACAACGGGAGTCCGAAGTATCTTTAGAGAAGAATAGAGAAACAGAATCTCTGTTGTATGCAAGCCAACTTCGGCAAGGTGAATATAAAGAAGCGCTGGATGGCTTAGAAGCCACATACCGACAGACAAAAGATAATCTCGAGCGTGCCCTCGAGGTAGCTCTCGAGGAACGGAAAAAGGGTGAAGCAGCATATAGAAAGTTGCATTTTGATTTTGTTCAGAGTGAATCGAAATATGAACAGGACGTCCGTCATTGGCGCTCCATGCACGATAGTGCGCAACAGCAATCGAATGAATTAAATGAGCAGCTGTCAGATGCGGTTCGTGATGTCGATCGGCTCCGGAAAGAATTGAATGAGCTTAAAACTACCAATGAGCGAATAAAAGTAAACTTTGTTGGTCTTGCGGCGAGAGAGGAACGATATCGCAAAACGATCGAGTCGCTAGAGGAACGGATCGTAGTTGAACGAGACGCTGGTTATAAGACGATTTCGTACCAAATAGGTTATGCACTGGTTCAATCAACTAAATCCGTATCTAATTTTTTTAGACTGCCTGGTGCCTTACTTCAAATCAGGAAAGAAGCTCGTGACCGAAAAAAGATTAAACAAAGTCGAAAAACAATCATTAGCCAAAATCCACAGCAGGTAAAGCTGGAAAAAAAAACTGAAATTTCCTTTGCTGAAGCGAACACTCAGATAGATAACAGTAATAGCTCGAAGTTGCGAGTGGCGGCGATTATGGATGAGTTCACCTATCATTCATATGCCCCGGAAGCAGACGTATTGCAGCTTCATCCAGAAACTTGGAGAGCGCAACTCTCTGAGTTCAGGCCCGATCTTTTATTTATCGAATCAGCATGGAACGGGCTAGATGGCTTATGGAAAACCAAGATTAGCAATGCCGATCCCGTTTTATTAGAGATAATCGAATGGTGTCGTCAGAGCAAAATCCCTAGTTTGTTCTGGAACAAAGAAGATCCTGTACATTTTTCGACTTTTATCCCGGTCGCCAGTCGGGTTGACGCAATTTTTACCACTGACCTGGATTGCTTGCCAAAGTATAAACAGGCCGTGGGCCATAGTCGCGTATATTTGTTGCCGTTCGCTGCGCAACCATTGACTCATAATCCGGTTGAGAAATATGAGCGTAAGGATGCATTCAATTTCGCAGGGTCTTACTATCTGCGATATCCTGAGCGACAGCGTGACTTCGCTTCTCTTGTCGATACTATTGTTAAGTTGCGGCCTTTGGAGATCCATGATCGGAATTTTGACAACCCTCATCCCCATTACGTTTTTCCGGAAAAGTATCATCAATATATTGTAGGAACACTGCCATTTAGTGAGATAGACAAAGCCTACAAAGGCTATCGGTATGGTATTAACATGAATACCATTAAACAGTCGCAAACTATGTTTGCGAGGCGGGTATTTGAGCTTCTTGCATCTAACACCATTGTAGTATCAAATTTTTCGCGAGGAGTTCGTGTGCTCTTTGGCGAACTGGTAGTGTCTTCTGATAGTGTTTCGGAACTGGATAGCCGCTTGCGTGAAATATGTAACGACGAGTTGAAATACCGCAAGCTGCGTTTAGCTGGCTTGCGCAAAGTAATGAGCGAACATACTTATCACGCTCGACTTCAGTATATCGCTGGTAAAGTTTTGCAGCGTCCTCCGGAAGATGAGAACCCCGTTGTTTATGTTATTTCGTTCATCAAAACCAAGAGCGAATTTGACTATTTCGTGGAAAACATCCGGCATCAATCCTATAAGAACACTAAATGCTTAGTTGTCACAAAAATTGAAGTCGACTCGTCCGATCTCGATCCTATTCTTCTTCGTGATTTCGAAGCATTGGGGCAATACGTTGAGGAGCAGGAACAAGACGGTTATATCGCGTTCTTTTCGAATAGCGATTATTATGGCCCAAACTACATTTGCGATTTGGTGCTCGCTCGGAGATATACATCGGCTGTTGTTTTAGGAAAAACTTCATACTACGATTTTGACGATGAAAGAATCGAACTCAAATATGATAAGACTCAATACAAGGAAGCATCCGCTCTGGACGCACGCAGCTCTTTAATTAAGATGACCGATCTTGCTAAAGAGACACTTGTTCTTGCAGCTTGTGAAATTGATAGTTACGTATTCAAAATGAGTAATATGCTCGCTCTGGACGAATTTAACTATTGTCGACATGTATCCGAGGAAGCGAGAGAAAGTATCACCACGATTGTGAATGATCTCAAAGTAGTCAACACTGGCTTGTCGTTTGAAGCTGATTTATCAATAATTGCCGCAGAAGTTAAAAGTGTCGATTCTGATAGTCACGACGATTCTTTACCACAACTATCTGCAAAAGCCATTGCTCAGCGTATACCCGCTTCAAATAACCCTTTGATCGAATGGGGGATAAAGCGCGAGATATTCTATATTAAGTCCAGATTGCCAGCGGATAAATATGTTTATCTTTACTCTCGTCAGATATATGACCGTGCAGACATCAATATGGTTTTGAATAGCCAGTTCAAGCTGGAGTGTCACACTACATGTCAATTGAAGACGGTATTCGAATTTCAAGATAAAGATGGTAAGAAAATTGCCCACGCCATGAATATAGCGGGGGATTTTAACGCTCTGGCAATACCTGAACATTGCCGAAAGATTCGTTTTGGCCTACGAGTACAGGGAGCAGGTGATGCGCGAATCAACCGGTTGGTTTTAGGTACCCATGGACAAAAACCGGCCGCAATTGTAAGTGCTTCTCCGTATTTGGTACTCACGAAGCAATATCCCGACTATAACGATTTGTACAAGTATGGATTTTTGCATACTCGTGTAAGAGCATACGAAGAAAACGGTTTGAACGTTTCTGTCTTTAGAATCACCAATGAGAAAGCTAACGCATATCGAGAGTTTGAGGGGGTTGACGTCGTTTCGGGAGATGCTGATCTCCTGGACGCAACGTTATCAACAGGACAATACAAGAACGTACTGGTTCACTTGCTTGATGAGAAAATGTGGTCGGTTTTGAGCAAGCACATTGATCGTGTACGAGTAACGGTTTGGGTGCATGGGGCTGAAATCCAGGTCTGGCAGCGGCGTCAATTTGAATTTGAGCGTATGACCAAGGACGAAGTCAATCGTCAAAAGAAATTAAGTGACAGGCGTCTTAAATTCTGGCGTTCGATTTTGCTTCAGCCGCATCCAAATCTGGAATTGGTCTTTGTATCTCAATACTTTGCCGACGAAGTATCTGAAGATTTTAGTATAGATTTGACTAAGGTTAAGTATGACATCGTCCACAATTATATTGATGGCAATATGTTCCGATACAGAGAGAAGAATCCTGACCAAAGAACAAAATTGCTTTCTATTCGACCATACGCCAGTCGAAAATATGCTAACGATTTGACGGTAAAGGCAATTTTGGAACTGTCGAAACGTGAGTTTTTTGAAAAACTCGAATTCGGTCTATATGGTGATGGGGAGCTATTCGATGAAGTTACTGCACCTTTGCGATCATTCAAAAATGTGAATATCCACAGGCGGTTTCTTTCCCATTACGAAATTTCGTCATTGCATCAGGATTATGGGGTCTTCCTTACACCCACTCGGATGGACTCCCAGGGTGTATCACGTGATGAAGCAATGTCCTCAGGGCTGGTGCCAATCACGACGAATGTTACCGCTATCCCGGAATTTGTTGATAGTGAATGTGGGATGCTCGTCGATGGCGAAGATTATATTGGTATAGCGAATGCTGTGGAAACGCTATATCGTTCTCCTGAACTTTTCCAAAAGCTGTCAAAAAACGCCAGTCAGCGTGTCGCGCGTCAAAGTGGATTACAGCAGACAGTTCTAAAAGAGATGGAAATTATAAAAGGAGTGCTCTAACCGGCGAAATCGCATTAAGTTTCAGACCAATGACTATGATGGTGTGATGTGGATATTGAATCACACCATCTAATATCGCAATTAGCTGCACAACTTCACGATCTCTCCTACAGCGATAATATGTGCTGCCTTTGTCCCGGACTTTGTTAAAGATTGTGTCGATGAGAGCGCATTTTCGGCATCGACGAAATAACGTGGCGCGATGATATTAAGCGATTTTGCGAATGACTTATTGAAACGCAGCTCGCGTCCTAATAATTGTTTGTGATCGGATAGCGAAATATCTTGCGATTTTGGTATGGCTTCAGGCTGCCCTCTATAGATACTGATAGTTCCAATTAGTCGTTTTAGAGAAGGGCGATTTTCGACAAAAGGGGATGCGGCAATTGCTTCGCTGGAAAACGATTTTTCCGGTGTATCAAAGGGCGCATAGGCCAATTCCGGTTTGCAGAGTAACATCAGGTCACAGTAAATTTGAGCCCGCGCCAACTCTTCTTTATCGTAAGCGCTTACTGCACGTACTAAGTCCCATGATGCAATCGGGGTAATTAAGGTGCTGAATAGATTGCGAAACCAATTTCGACCGAAATGTAAACGGGAGCGACTGTTGCGATAGTGGACCGTCCATGCCATAGGATCTTGAAGGTCATCGAGTCCCCATAATTTGAGCGCTGTCCGCAACTCATTTCTCAATCTGCTTCGGACCATGTCACTTGCCGGGACTTTCTGCATCACTGCGTTGACCAGGTTGTCTCCGTAGACCTCGCGTAAACATCCGCCGCCAGCGCCATGGAAGTGCAACGTACTCGCGGGTTGTGTCGACCCGGCGAAATAAACCGGATAATATATCCCGAGATTCCCATATTTCCATAAATCAAGCATTGCCTCGTTGCTAGCACGAGCGATGGGAATTTTCGGGTTTCGAATTTCGAAGCCGAGGCGTGTACTTAAAGATTGCGCAACTTTAAAGTCCTCGGCTTGTGCCTTATTTGAACTGAAGTTGATATTGGAAAGGTCATCGTGCCCGGCACAAATTAAAGCGAGTATGAGACGGGAATCTCGCCCTCCCGTAATATCGACTTTTGTAGTATTGGGAAATTCAGCTAAAAGAGCGTGAGTACGAGCGACCCATTTTTCAGCGTATTGAATGAGGACATCTCTGTATTCACTTTTACCAATTTTAGACGGAATGGGATTAATTCTGTTGATGACGCGAAAGTTTCCGTTTACAACCTCGATTTTTTGATGCGCCGGTAGCATGCGAATTTCGGCTATTCCAGTTCTATCAGAGATCAGTTGTTGAGTAAAACTGTTTGGATATAGTGGCGCAACGAGTGAGGGAGCACGTACTGTGAGTTTCACCCCTTTCGCAGCTAAAAATTCAGCCAAAAATAGGAAAGAATTCGATGCCGCCCAGTGTTCTTCAGAACGATAGAAGAATATTATGTCCTGGCCCATATAGTCGGTGAAAGCACACGCATTCCTCTCTTTTTGTTCGAAATAAGAAAATCGCCCATCCCATAACGAGTCTTTTATTATTTCATTTGAGGTTGAATAGCAGTCGAACCCTGCTTGCCCTATTACAATTGCACTATCTAGATATACGATGCCCGAAAATGATCGCACACTAATTTTTGTATTCCATGAAGAAATGAGAGAAATACCTGCAGCATCCGCATTCTCTTTATACATTCTGGCCTCTTTGTTATATTTGCATAATATTTTTTGTCGAAGACATTCTATCATTGGCTTTAATTCAATTGCTATTTTGTTGCACCATAACTGTAACGATCCTCGCGAAAATCTCCTGATGTAATGACCTAGTAAACACCTGCTCCTGTATGAGTATATTCATGGAAGAGGAAATTAAACGTTGGGCAGCTAAGCGCATAAGCGCTTTGGTATTGGACATTCTGCAGGGTAAAACAACGGTCGCTGAGGCTAATCGTGCCTATTACTTATCTCCTGGGAGATCGAAAACTGGGTGGACGATGCCAAGCGCGGGATGGAGAACGCATTGCGTGCCAAACCGCTGGACGTCAAAGAACAATACGAGCGTCAGATAGATGGGCTACAGGAAGCCTATGGCGAAGCGATGCTGGAGCTGCGGGCCAGAAAAAAGTTGCAGTCCCTGTTGCACGAGGAAGACAAATGATCGAATCGATTAGACAGGCATTGAAAGAAGGCGGGTTTAATGTTTCGATCGCCAAACTGTGCAAATGGTTGGCATCCCCAGACGTACTGTGTCTTACAAGCCGGTCAAAGCAGCGCCAAAGATCAATTCGGAGTTCACAGAACCGATCAAGGCCATGATTTAAGAGGCCCCGTCCTTTGGCTATCGGATCGTGGCCGCGCTGTTGAACGTTAATAGAAATACCGTACAGCACATCTTCCAGCCCAGAGGCTGGCAGGTCCAGAAACGAGCCGTTGGCTTCAGGCCCCGCGTTCAGGCGCTACGGTCGGTGGCCACCACTTCCTGATGAGCTAATCTTGATTAATCTGCATCGGCAGTTTTTATTGTGTCGATTGCGTGACGAGCTTTTTTTCTATAAGCTGCTCTACTGCTATATTGGCGTACAGAAAATTTTTTCAATGAGTTCAAGTTTTTAATACTAACAACATCACGCGTAGCACGGTAGCTCAAATCCAAGGCCGTTTGATCTAACGTCCAACCATCTCGTCCTGTATTAACACAATAACGAAGGAATCTCGATATATATGTTAAAAATTCACTATCTGCAGTCTCGGCACCGAATAAATTGAAACCAGCCATAATTCTTAACCAGGGCAAATTATGACGGCTAAAAATTAACGCGATTTCGTTTGGTTCAATTTTTGAAAAAAGCGAGGTAATATTCGTCTGAAAATCGATATCAATATCAGATATGAGCACCGGTTTACCATATCCCTTGATGATGGACGAACAGACTAAATATCTCGCAACGCTATAGTAAGTTTTTTTATTACGATTTAGATCCTCGCTTTCATACTCGTAGCTCACCCCGATACGCTCGTGATTTAAACCGCTTAAAGTCTCGACATCTACATTAGCGGGGAGAATCAAGTGAATATGCACGATAATTTCATTTGCAAGCAACTTAGAAATAGTTTTTTCAAAATAAGACATGAAGTAGCCATAGTCGCATGACATCAGCACAACACCAGCAGAATCTCCCGTGCCCATTTTTACAATGTTGATATTCTTTGGTTCATGATATTCCGTCTCTGGATCCCATCGGTAAAAATAAGAGATACTACCTGTTTGATGATGCTCGAGGCTATTTCTCAATGGAAGCAGACTTTGAAAAGCTATTTGCGCAGAAAAGTAATTACCTACCTTATATTCAATCGTCCCTTCCCAAAATATACTATCACGAGGATGAATAAACTGATTATTTGCGATAAGCGTTAGTAATTCCACTCGGTTTTGTTCAAGAAAACCGATATCACTGACATATGTGATGCAGTCCATAAGGAATTTAAACTGATGAGATAATAGGCCGCCTGCTCGACATAGAGTTAGTGCCTCGAGGCAAACTTCTCTTCTCGTTATTTCATTTATCTGTATTGAACCATGGATAGCGGAGCGCACTTTACTATAGAAGATAGCAGAGCGCATTTTACGAAATGCGAAATGGAAAAAACTAATAGGTTTGGATAAGAGCTTACGCAAATTTTCTGAAACGTTGATTCCGGCCAAAATATCATCTAATTCTTTTGAGCTCTGAGCTACAGTAAAGCCAGTGCTAAGAAATGATACCTTTTTGTCCTCTCGCAGTACATAAATTCGAAATTTATAATCACCGGGTAATATATTGGTAAAAATAAAATGACCGTTTGCTTTATACCATTTTTTTTCTATCACAGTTCCATCAGCGAAAAGTAAATAGGCAGCGTAAGTTACGCCTTCTGTATTGTGAGCCTTTACTGTCAAATCGACAGAATCGTTGCCAACAGAATATTCATAGGACGATATCGAGTTTTTGCCGTTTATGCGCATGATGCTTAGACTTACGAAAGACCATACGCCATGGACTCAATATTTAAATCGAGATTCGACTCAAATGCCGAAAATTCTAAGAAAATCATAAACTTATTACGCCATTATTTGAAAACGTATGGGCCTACTGTGGACTTTTCTGTTCAATTTTCCGATGCTGGACATAAAAAACGCATGGGTGTGTGCTCGCGCGGTTTCGGCTGTCAATATCAGCTGATCTCCGTGAAGCCTCATTTCATGTTTTAGGGTAGCAACATAAGGAGGTTTTCCTGCTGGATTTTGCATATTTTTTGTGCTGTGCCACTTACCCAGAACGATTCTATTCAGAGGAGAGAATACCGTTTCAAAAACAAATTCACCGTAATGTCAGCGGAGTTTGAATGAAAACCTACATTTTGTTGAATTATAGGCTAATTTTTCCTGAAATTTATATGACAATCAGCTGATTTTTTATTTAATAATTGCTGAATGAGCGGAACGTGGATCGTGAACCAGCCCAACATTGTAAGAGTCCGGGGAAGACATATTGGCACGGTCGGTCGCGTTAGTGGCCGTTATCTTTTACTGGGTCATTAAACGTGAGGGGCGAACGTGCGGCCCCGATGTACAGTCAGCTGGGCGCAACCAAGTTGAATCAAATCACCCTTGAGCCGTTTCTGCATCATGTCTTGACCGTGATCGCGGATCATCCAGTTATTCAAATCGAGGGACTGTTGCCCTGGAGTGTAGCGCTGTAAGCCCGACCACATTCGGCCTATTACAGAGCGCGAATATCGTCAAGGACGGTGTGCGTCCGGTAAAACCATCTTGCGCGTAGCAGGCCGTTCATAGAGGATGCCGGCGTCACAGGCTTGTTTCGGAACACAAAAACTCAACTTACCTTCTGAAGAACATCTTGTGTATAAATTTTAAAAACTGCTTCAAAGGCTTTTTATTTTTTGGGGCTGGCTTTGGGTTCTTGTTCGCAGCTATCAATTTTTGTGAGTTGACAAATTGATCGTGGCTAACTTCAATCCCATATGTGGAAAGAACTTGCCCAAACTTGTCTCGAACAAAGCAGCGAGTGGAGATATTCTGATGAGTTCCAGGGAGCTCAAATTCGCAATAGGGATCTTTAGAGTAGTAACGCGTGCTAATTCGTTTTGGCCCATCCATCAAATAAAATGCAAATGATAATTCCCTGTCTTGGAACGGTATTCCTTTTCTTTTAACGGAACATCCTGCAAGAACCAGTTTTTCTCCGATATGAAAGTACGGTGCTAATTTATATTGCGTAGAATTTAGAAATGTAATTGAGCCGGCATTGGGGTTTAATCCATTTAGTCCGTTCTCCAGATCAGTCAATATGGCTCGAATTGACCGTAACTCGGCGGCTTTACGTAATACTGTGGCGATAATGTCAGCATTTGGAGCTATGTGCCCCTTTCCCCAACTCCCAAAATACATTCCAAGGTCTTTGAAAATTAACGAATTTTGGCCTAATAATGACCATTTTTTATCGCGGATGAATGGAATAGCATGGCCATCTACATGCCAATCTGTTTTATTCTGTAAATAAAGAAGTTTGATATTATCTGGGAAATTAATTTCCGTCACATCATGCACAATATTGGTTTGTTGAAGTGTTTCATGGAGCTTTGCTGCCTTGCTCGCTACGGATTCAGGCTCTTGGCTGGCTAGGACGCTAAAATGGGAGGGGAAAGCGGTAGTCACATAGTCGTGGGCAAACTCATAGGAATATTTAGAAATTGAGGTTTGGGGATTAAATACTACGAGGGTAGCTTCGGATTTTAAGAAGTGTGAGATGGCTAGAGATGCAAACCCTCCTCCTGATCCACCAAATATTATCAATCTGGCTTTATAGTGTTCCGCTACACGGTCGAGGAAAGACGCTATCTGTTGTTGAAAATTAAGGTGGTTTTCGCTCCCACCGTACCAGGCAATTGACAAATTGGTTGACGAAACCAATGGATCAGCAACTGAGATTAGAGGTAGTTTCAGACTTTCAGCCAGGTTCCGACCTGAAAAAAAAGGCCCGCACTTCGAAGATCTCTGGTCGACTGCAGCATTAAAGCAGACGATGATGGTTCCGATGGTATGAGCTTCTTCGAACAGGGAGGTGTAAACGTCTAAGCTAAGCGGTTCCGTACTATGATATATACCGTCTTTTAGTGGCACTTCAATTGCTTGCAGATTCTCAAAAGCATATATCGGTGCGTTGAATTGAGTCAAATCGTAGCTACAGGTGGCGCGTTCTTCCAATTGAATCCTTTCTTCCACCGAGAGGCGGGAATGCGTCCTGAATTATACCTGATCTATCCGCCTTCGGAATGAGCAGACGGTTGTCCATATTTCGCAGTTTGTGAAGTAATTTAACAGAGTTGAAACTCGTAGTAAAATTGGGTTATCAATATTTTCGGCGCGCAAGCGCAAATTACACTAGGCTACTGAGCATACAGTTTTAGCTCAAAAGATATACAATAATGCTCTTTGTTGGCTTATGGTCCATAACTCATGGATAGTAGGCGATTATTTCGTAACCCCTCCGGCACCAAAAAATGCACAAATTTGATTCAGCGTGCGGTTTGCAAGAAGGTGCACAACAAAATTCCATTACTATCGAATATTTATGAATAGTACTTATATTGTCGCACTCATTATTCTGTTTTCCGCCTATGTATGTTTACTTGTAGGCATAACCATAAAGCGCGGAAGAAAAAATATATCGAGCGTGGAGGTTTTAGCACCGGGACGTTCGCCCACAGTGGTTCCTGAGATTGTTTCGGAACTACCTAAAGCCAAGCTCGAATTGGAAATTGAGCTTAGTAAGGATGCAGACACAGGTTTATATCGTGCCGTCACAAATATAAAAAATCCGGATCCTGGGGAGCACTATAGCTTTGCGTTCTATCTGCTGGCCGATCGTAAGCAAATCGATGTTCGCTGGCACGAGCATTCACCTACCTTTGAATTTATGTTCCCAGACGGACGGGCAAAAATAGAAATTGTGGCATTCGTAAAAAATGAAAATGGGGATACATTTACGGAGAAAAAAGAAATCAAACGTATTGACTGATGCTAGCTCTCACATACATTCCCGAAAAGCATGGATAGCTTATGCTAACGCGCCCGTCCTAAGACACTGATCATGAAAATTGCAATTCTAGGAAGTTGTGTAACTCGGGATGGATTTGAGCTTCACAAAGAGCTTCTTCGGCCGGGCTATTATTTTGCCCGCACGTCATTAGCAAGTGTGTTCGCTGATAAGCCGAGTTTTCCGATTGATCTTGGCGGTATGAAGTCGAAATTTCAGCGCGCGATGGTAGAACGAGATACGAAAAAAACATTTCGCAAGTTCCTCACAACGAAGCCTATTGATCTTTTAATCTATGACCCGATCGATGAGCGGTTTAATTTATTAATAAATCAACAACGAAGTGAAATCTGCACGCTGTCCACAGAATTTCTCTCGGCAAAAATAGATATCCCTGAGTGTTACCGCATTATACGTAGCGGTTCGAGCGTACATTATGCGCTCTGGGAGAAAGGATGGGTGCAGCTGGTTGAGATTCTAAAAAAAAGAAAATTACTTCATGTGCTGAAGATCAATCGAGTGAAATGGGCAACGCAGTTCGTTAGCCAACCTGCAGGCGATATGCAAGAAGAAAAAAATGCTTTTGAGGGATTGGGTATTGCTTTAAGGAGATTTATACGTTTTGATCGTCGTTTGTCACACGCTCGCTCTTCTGAGAGTAGTGAGGTTTTTTTACCCTCTTACTCTAATGCGGATATTGAAAACGCCAACGAGCTTCTTGAAAAAATGTACACACGAATGTCGCAAGATTTGTCAGAAGAGCAGTTTTTTGTATTCTCTAAAGAAATGTTTATCAGCGACGCCCAGCATCGATGGGGAAAAAGTCCATTTCACTATGTACCCGAATATTACTCGGCATTAATGGAGCAAGTGTTGGAAGCATTGGGGCGCGAAGGCCAACAGAGCGATAGGCGCATCGGGATGGATGACTTTGAATTGGACGCGACATACGAAAAAGGGGTCATAACAGCTAGGATTGTGACAAACAATAATGTCGCTAAAAATGCTAAATTTGCATTCTATCTCTTAGTAAATGGTCAGCGAAAGATTGTTAGCCATTACTCAGAAAGGCGGATCGTTAAGTTCAGATTGGTTAGTAGTGGCGAGGAGCTGGAGGTGATGGGCTTCTTGTTAAACGGTCACGACAAGTTAATTAAGCGAAAAGCAGTGTTGTCCAAGTCATAAACGCAAATTGCCGTAAAAAACGTGGCTATTAATAACAAAGTTGAGTCGGGCAATGTTTTAGTGCTAATAGTAACTTTTTGTGTTTTTTGAATTTAACGGTAACGCCGGCAGATAAATCGACACACTGGAGCGATTGATTTTTATGATATATCTCGCTCATTTTCCTGTTATTAGTTATCTAATTGAAATAATACGAAATTTTTCTTTAGCCTTGGCCGTATCATAAACGAAATAGAAGCCAGTTAAAATATCATGATTGTAAATTAGATATTTTCGGCGAAATAATATGACTGAGGGTTTAAATACACCTGTTTTAGCAACAGTTACTGCGGGCACGAACACATATGATATTTATCTTACTTCCCCACGTCATGACTATATTCAAAAAACCATAGCCGAATCAGGCAAACCTTATGAGTTGTCTATGCTTGAGGACATGCGTCGTCGCGTGTCGCGCGAGAGTATGGTCATCGATGTTGGCGCGAATGTTGGTAACCACACTTTCTACCTGGCCAATGTCGTTAGCTGTCACGTAGTTGCTTTCGAAGCCAATGCAGAGTTGGCGGATGCAATGCAGATGACAGTAAATCACGCAGGATTGGAAGAATTAGTGACAGTCCATGGTTACGCCTTGGGTGAAGGAGAAGCTACAGCGCGATTTGACAAAGTGCTTCCAGAAAATATAGGTGCTCAAGCCTTAAAAGTGGGTGAAGGTAACATACAAGTCCGCTGTTTGGATTCGGTGGAAGGAATCAATAGGATTGACGCAATAAAAATCGATGTGGAAGGAATGGAGTTAGAGGTTCTCAGGGGAGGGCGGAATTGTATTGAGCACTATAAGCCAATGCTCTACATCGAATGTATTTCGCTTGATCGTTTCCGTGAAGTCGCGGAATTTCTCGCAGAGTTCGGTTACGAGTACGTGGAAACTTTCAATGCGACCCCGACGCACTTATTTTTAAACCAGGAAAGCATCAGTGAGCAGGAGCTGGAATTGCGCTTAAAGCGGGTGGAGAATCTCTATATCTCACGTGGCAATGCCAAACTGATTAAACAGCTGAATGATTGTCAGGAGAAGTACAGGGAAGTCACTCAGGCTAATAGCGTGTTGCGGAGCGAGTTAGATTCATGTTTGCAGATTCTCGAAAATTTAAAGAATTCTCGACGTAATACCAAAGGTAAATTAAAAAAATTAAAAAGTGCATACCGTGAACTTAGCGAAGAACGTCAAAGTATTAGCAAGGAACTTGAAACATTGCGTGAGAGCGGGGCAGCCTATGCTCTCTGGAACCAATCTCCTGAAGGGCAGGTTGCTTCAACGAATGAAGATCTGCTTGAATCATTGGAAAAGACAAATGATGAGCTTTTAAACGTGCAATCAAAAAATAAGCAGTTTGCTTACGAAGTAGCAGAAGCTCGACGCCGATTGGCTACAGCAGTGGACGAGTTGAGCGACAAAAATCGAATTATTCGTGACTTAGAAGACAGGCGAGAAAATGACCAAATGATCATAGCTAGGCTGGAAGAGCAATACAAGAAATCCCTTCGCAATGCCAAAGAAATTTTTGTACGTGAACGGGAAGAAAATTTGATTTTTGTTCGTAATCTCGTGAATCAACGTCAAGAAGCCTTGGCGCCACTAAACGCCTATCAAAATCAGTTAAATACCATTAGCGAATATAAAACAAACATTGAAAAACTTTCTGCAGAGCGGATCGAATTGGTGCCCGATGTGCATCATGAGAGCGCCAAACTAATAGAGCTAAAAGAAAAATACCAGAGCTTACGGCAATTCACGCAAAAGCTCACCGTGTTCAACAAGCTGCGTCATGACGAACCGTCCTCTAACGTTTCTGTCAAGAAACTCAGGGTGGCTACTATTATGGACGATTTCACTTTTCATTCTTATAAAGAAGAGTGTGACTTAATGCAGCTTTCTCTAGCAGGATATAAAGAGGAACTTGAGAACTTCCAGCCAGAATTGCTTTTCATTGAGTCAGCTTGGAGAGGTAAGGACGAGGAGTGGGGTAACCGCGTTGCGCATAGGGCAGTCGAAGTCGTTGAAATAATTTCGTGGTGCAAGGAACGGAAGATTCCAACTATATTCTGGAATAAGGAAGACCCGGTCCATTTTGAGACTTTCTTGAATGTCGCTAAATTGATTGATCACGTTTTTACGACAGACATTGATTGCATTTCGCGCTATAAGGCATCTCTTGGGCATAACAACGTGCATTTTCTGCCGTTTGCATGTCAGCCTGCTGTGCACAATCCGATTGAGAAGTATGTGCGCAAAAACGCCTTTTGTTTTGCGGGTGCATACTATGTGCGTTATCCGGAGCGGACGCGAGATTTGGAAACATTTGTCTCGGAGCTTCCTGCCCACGCCGATTTTGAAATTTATGATCGGAATTTTGGCAAGGATAATCCAGATTACATGTTTCCTGAGGATTACAAAAAGTATATCGTCGGTACACTATCATTTTCAGAAATAGACCGTGCATATAAGGGATACAAATACGCGATCAATTTAAACTCGATTAAGCATTCGCAAACGATGTTTGCGCGGCGCGTGTACGAATTGTTGGCCTCCAACACGATTACCGTGAGCAATTACTCTCGCGGAGTGAGACTAATGTTCGGCGACCTGGTTGTAACTACTGATAGCGGTCAGCAGGCAGTTCAAAAGCTGCAAGTCATCGACCGGGATGACGCAACGTCGCGACGGTTTCGATTATTGGGTCTTCGCAAAGTGCTGACTCAGCATACTTATGAACACCGTTTCGAATACATTAAAAGCAAAGCGTTCGCGCAACCGGTGAAAACGTTGGATCCAGTGGTTTCGGTTATTTCCTTGGCGCATACCGTAGAGGATATATTAGCCATCAAGGAAACATTCAATCGACAATCATATTCGAAGAAAACGCTCAAAATTGTCCATGATATACCCTCGTACGCTTCCAGCGAAGAACAGAATATTCGCTGTATGAGCACTGCGGAGTTTTGCGATGAAATGGAAAGTGCTGGGCAGTTATATGCCTGGCAGACATTTTTTTCGGTTGAAGACTACTATGGCGAGAATTATCTTCTGGATTTGATGCTTGGTACAAGGTATTCCAATGCCGATATTATTGGAAAGGTGGCTCACTATGAAGCCGTGGGCGACTCTCTGGAACTTCATGAGCGCGAAAAGGCTTACACGCCGCATGATCGGTTTGCTGCAAGAAGTTCCATATTCAGGGCGCACTATTTAGTTTCGATGGCTAACGGCCAACTAAATGACCTCTTGCCCAATTTGTATTTTCAGGCAGAATCGGGCATTGCACTCGATGAGTTTAATTACGTCTACAAGGGTGCCAGGTTATCGGGTGATGTTTTAAAAGAAGTATGTGATCTCAAGGATCTTCACCCTGGGTGGTCGTTGTCGTCGCTCACTTCCGCTGCGGACGAGATGGAACCGAGTGTCAGCGATATTATGGCTGAAGGCGGTACCGTTCCCGGTAGTGAGTTCTTGGAATTATTTGCTCGACCCAGCGATCATCTACAGTTTGACGTCGATGGTTCGGTGTGGCTTGTAACCTCTACGTTGCCTGATGGCAAACATGAGTATTGCTATGCAAAACGTGAGTTAACACTCGAAGAAAGTGGCCTTGATAAGACAACTAAATTTCACCTTGAATCGACTCCAGGACTTAATGTACAGATAGTCATTGTCTATCTTAATCAAAAGAAAGAAAAAATCAGCCACGAAATCAAGTATGCGAACAAGAATGTCGTTCTCAATATCCCGGGCGAAACACGATTCATTCGATACGGAATGAGATTCTACGCGTCCGGTAGTTGCCAAATAGAAAGATTAATCATCGGCCATAAGCAGCTTAATCCCGGGAGTGTTTTTTCGAGCGCCCAACATTTGGTTTTGACAAATCATTATCCGACCTATTCAGATCTATATAAAAACGGGTTTGTGCATAGCAGAGTCAAGGCTTATAAAGAGAGGGGCGTGCCCATAGACGTATTCCGTCTTAGGGTCGACGAATCAATTTCATATCATGAATTCGACGGTATTGATGTTATTACTGGCTCTTTAGAAGCGTTGGATAAAGCGCTGGCTAGCCGTCAGTATCGATCTGTGTTGGTGCATTTTCTTGACAAGAAAATGTGGAGCGTGTTGAACAAGCATTTGGATTACTTGCAAGTGACAGTGTGGGTCCATGGGGCAGAAATTCAGCCGTGGTGGCGTCGTAAATACTTGCACTCAACACCGGCGCAATTGGATGAGGCTAAAAATCAAAGTTCCACTAGAGTCGCCTTCTGGGATGAAGTGCTTGCAACACAGAACAACAACCTCAAGTTCGTGTTCGTGTCGCGCACATTTGCGCGAGAAGTTTCTCAGGATTATGGTATCGATCTCAACGCATTAAACCATGAGATTGTTCATAACTATATTAATGAAAAGGTCTTTTCGTACCATAAAAAGGACGTCGAATTCAGGCGGAAAATTCTTTCAATTCGACCATATGCTAGTACGACCTATGCGAACGATTTAACAGTCAAGGCGATTCTCGAACTTTCCACAAGAAGTTGCTTTTCTCAGTTGGAGTTTTGTCTGGTTGGTGACGGAGTTCTTTTTGATGAAATTACCCGACCGCTTAAACAATTTGAAAACGTTACTCTGAAGAGAGCATTTCTAACCCATTCTGAGATAGCGGATTACCATAAGCAATATGGCATATTTCTAACTCCCTCTCGGATGGATACCCAGGGAGTGTCAAGAGATGAAGCAATGTCTTCTGGCTTGGTTCCAATTACGACAAAAGTCGGAGCGATTTCGGAGTTTGTCGACAATGAGTGTGGAAGAGTTGTAGCGCCCGAAGATCATATTGGGCTGGCTGATGCCATTGAGGAAATCTACAATAATCCCGAGTTGTTTATGGCTCTGTCGGAAGCAGCAGCGGCACGAGTTCATCAACAAAGTGGTTATTCCGTGACCGTCGGAAAAGAGTTAGCGTTGTTTACTAATAATGTGAACGCGGATGAGCGGTTGCGATCCGCTAAATAATTGACGAGATTGGTTCCTATCGCGTTTATGGAAATGTTAGGGTCGACACTCGTGGGTACGAAATTACTTATTCCAGGATATTTATGAGATAGATAGGCTCCAGATTGTAAATTTGAATTTGCCCGACCACCGCAGAGTGTCATATGCCAATGATATTTTTTGTTTGTCGGGCTCAACAGCCAGTAAATTAATGTCCGGGAATTGCGGGAGTGGCACTGATGAAATTATTTGCAAGTAATATAGAAAACGAACTGCTTTATATTAAAAATTTTGCGCCGCCGACTTTTGAGCAGGAGTTCAAGTCGATAGACGATTTGCTCGAGCAAGATTCCTCTATTCAATTGCACAAGTATACAGAGGACATCTGGCTGCTGGACGGCGCAATAATAAAGGAAAAAAATTCCATACCTTCTGCCTATTCGGTTATCCGGCTTACGTCGAAAAATCGGAATTATCTGCAGGACGTCTTCAATGAAAGTGCGTTCAAATTGTCAAAAAATAAAGTATTCAAGAATGACGACAAAAAAAATGCGGTTGATTATTTTCATGAAATCGTCAATTTGGGTGCCGTGACACTAAGCCCCAATGATCCATCTGCTATACAAGCGGTTCATCAAATTAATGACGCTGATGAGTTTTCCCGCTCCTGGGATCTTTTGGCAAAACGGCATAGGTTACTCTGCGTAGAGAATTCGTTTTCAGGAGACCCATTTAAACTGTATATCTTGAGAGGGAAACTTGTTGCGGCTTATGGGGTGGTGCCCGCTTTTGTTATCGGAGATGGAAATGCCGACATTGAGGCACTTGTTGAGCGTCAGAACAAGGCTAGAGCAAAAAATGTATTTTATGAAAAAAGAAAAATCACCAATATTAGTAACGCAATAGATCAAAGCAGGGTTCCAGAAGAAAACGAAATAATCAGGCTGAAGCGGAGCTCTGATGTTGGGAAAGGCGCCATGTTCATCGACCTTACAAAACTGTTAGCAGAGCGCTATGCGTTGCTTGTGCAGGAGGTAGATAAAATTTTTATAGATGGTGTTTATATAGAGCTAACATGTTATAGCAATGATTTCCTTGCGGGCCCCAATCATCACTCTTTTGTCATACGGAATGTAAAATTTAATACTGCCGATTTGAGAGAAATTTTTTCCTGCGTCACGATGGCTGACCAAATTAAAAGCCTGTTACACGAATTTAAAACGAGAGTTCCGGTAGAAATCAAAAAGAGTGTATTAAGCAAATCTGCCGTCTTTGAAAACACCTACTTGAGATCAGCTACACAGGTTGCGATATTGAAGGAAGCAGCCTATCGCTTGGGACTACGTATTGAAGTTTTAGATAAAGAACTCATTAAATTTACAAATTGTGCAACGGGTCGGAGCGTTCGCTTTATAGCTGGAATGTCGTCCAAGACCATTTCGCTTGCCAGAGATGCTAGTAATAATAAATATTTGACAAAGCAACTGCTTGACCGAGCCGGCATCAATACGCCGAAAGGGTTCAGAATGGATATTTCTCAAAAGGATGAAGCCTGGAAGAAGGCTAAGAGCTTTCAGGGGTCCGTTGTCGTAAAGCCTTTGGACGGGTCTGGCGGAGTAGGCGTCACTACCGATATTACAACGAAAGGGGACTTCGAAAATGCATGGCAAATTTGCGAGGATTTGGGTACTAAGGTTGTACTTGTGGAGGAAAACGTGACAGGAAACGATTACCGGATCATCGTCATAGGGGAAAAAGTTTGTGCTGTCACTCAGAGGGTTGCTGCTTATGTCGAAGGAGACGGCGTGCACACAATTAAAGAATTAATTAGTATTAAAGCCACCCAAAGAATCAATAACCCCTTTTACCGTATTAAGCATTTCGAGGAAAACGATGTGATGGTTCATTTTCTCAAGAAGCAAAATAAGTCTTTGACATATGTTCCCGTCCAAGGTGAACATGTCCAGTTGCTAAACGCGGTGAATATTGGGTCTGGGGGAGAAAGTATTGATCGCACCGACGAGATTCACCCTGAGTGGATTAACGTCGCAGTAAAAGCCAGAAAGGCAATACTTAACTCGTTCCACGTGGGTTTGGACGTAATGGCCGACTCCATAGGTCGTTCCCCACATGACCAAAAGTGGTCGATTATTGAAGTGAATACGAATCCCGAACTCGGATTGCAACTCTTCCCAGGTACTGGCCATCCAAGGGATGTTGGAGCGACACTGTTTAGAGAGATTCTGGGAGAAAATCAACCTCGGATCGTTTGTTATAAAGTTAAGATATTCGGAAAGGTTCAGGGAGTTGGGTTTAGAAAATGGTTTCAGCAGCTCTGCAATTTGCGAAGTCTTGTGGGGTATGTGAAAAACCTAGACGATTCCAAGGTTGTGGAAGCCAAATTAATCGGCCCCGATGTGACTGTCGACGGAGTTGTGCGGGAGAGTTATACCGGGCCGAGAAATGCGGTCGTTCGATCAATTATGCTAGAGCATGAGAAAGTATTCGAAATCAGCCAATACAATCAGTTGGAGATTTTATGAAGGGGACGCTGGATGCGAGATGTCAACGGATTGTTCGAGTATCCCTTCGGTTCCCAAGAGTAATGAAACCGGATATACGGATTTTAAATTTTCACGAAAAAAGCAGGGCCTTATTGATCGCCGCTTCAATAAAGTGCACCTGATGTAACATCATTATTCAGGACATGGACTTTGACAATACCTTTGCCTCAAATACAGAACTCTATAGCTAACAGTGAATCGTATGATTTGTCTCGGTGGGGCGCACCAATCATTAATCATCAAGAAAATGAAGAGGCAGGCAGCACCTGGGATCAGGATGGTATCCATAGAGTTTGTACGGGAACGGGCACGACTATAGATATATATCTGCAAGACTACGGTTTACTTCGCCAAATTAAGCAAGCCGAAGAAAGAGTGCTGCTGGTTGGCTTCACAGGCGCACTAACGATGCGAAATGGGAAGCCGGGTCCGTTTTTTTCTGGTATCAAAGTTGCAAAGCGATTGAAACTTCCCTTGCTGGCAGTGGCGGATCCGACTATTTCTAAGTGCGAAGAATTAATAATTTCTTGGTATGCCGGTAATGAAGATGTGGTCAACGCCTCAGAAATTATAGGGAGGTGGCTAGATAAGCTGGCACATTATTACAAAGCACGTCTTCTACTTTTTGGCGGATCTGCGGGTGGTTTCGGTGCTTTATCTGTGCTACCGTATCTGACCTCCCAAGCCGATTGTCTCGTTTGGAACCCTCAAACTTCCATCGCTCGATATATGCCTAAGTTTGTATTGCACTATTTGAAACATGGGTTTGCCAAGAAATTTGCGAGAATTGATACTAAAGCAGCTGTAACCCGCGAAGATCTACGTGGGTTTTTAGAAGAGACCGGAGTGCGTCATGATTTGCAATCAAATTATCGGATTCCGGAAAATGTTAATCTGTTATTTGTCCAAAATAACAGTGATTGGCATGTAAAATCCCATGCGTTGCCTTTTTTACGCAATCTCAAAGTATACGATGATTCCGAGGAATTGATCGATCGTAACCATGGAAATATTTCGGTTCGAGTTGGAAATTTTGGGCGGGGGCATATAGCTCCTAACAAAAATACTATCAATGCGTGTCTCAAATATTTAATGGATCCAGAGAAGAATGCGATTGATGCTAGCATTTTTAATAGTTTTCTGGTCAATTCGCCCGACAATAATGGTAAGGTTGCAAGTTCTAACTCAAGGAGCAGCCAACAGGGCGGATTGTTCCCTAGTACAGACGATTTTGAAATAAGTGCTCGACAAGAAGGTCGCACGATTGTAGCTCAAATCGACATAAGGCCAGGCGTATTTATTAGTCCGACATTTGCTTTCTATTTTTTGAAAGAAGGAAAGCGGAAGAAAATTCGTAGTTACAACGCTGATAATACTGCTACTTTCGAAGACACAGGAGAGTCAGATTTTTTATATGTAGTAGGTTTTGTGGCAGACGATGGGATCCGAATATTCAAAAAAGTGCGAGTCAATACACGTGCTTAATTTGACCCGCAATGAGCTCATACTGTTATGTTGTAATTTGTTAAACAATCTACGATTAAATCTGGGGCCAAACGGATATACTCCTAGTCATAATTGGTCAAGTTTCGTTTTTATTTTTTTGTGATATGAGAAAGAAAAAATCAACAGTGGTATTAATAAATGTCATTGATAATGCATTGAGATGTGAACTTAAATCGGATAGCCTGGATCTAGGTGATGCCGAGTTTGCGTATTATATTTTTCGCAACGGTACTCGAATATTCAGATCTCGCTATTCTGCTAATAGTATTTTCGAATTCGATACACAAGGCGTTCCAGGATACTACCGAGTTCTCGGTTTTCTTAGAAAGCCGGGTTCGGAGATCAAAACCGTCAAGTCTTCACCCGTGCATTTTAAACCGTACGAATTAGATTGTCATAGCTCGGACGATTTCGAAGATCAACACGTGGCCTACATGCTTAAAGGAAAGCAGTGGTATTTTCCTGCACTATACTATCCGAGCAGCAATGATACACTCTATGTGATGATGCCAGCTGCGATCGATCGAGCGAATAGAGTGCTGCCCGCATTCAATCGTTGGACTTGGGCTAGGGAAGGTATATTTCCTGGACACGTGCTTTGTATAGCGGATCCAACCTTAGAGCTGCATAATAAATTACAGCTTGGCTGGTTTTTGGGACATAAGTCCAGTAGTGCTATATCGGATTTGGCTGAACTTATCACCAATTTTGCCAAAAGAAAAAGCATTCCGAAAATTGTTATTTATGGTTCTTCGGCCGGCGGTTTTGCCTCCTTAGCCCTAGCGTCGGACATCAAAGGATCGGTTGCTATCGCGATTAACGCTCAGACAGATATCTTAGCTTATTCGATGCGTAAGGAGGTAGCACTGATCCGGAAGGCATGTTTTGACGACATGCCGGAAAGGGAAATCCGTTCTTCTTTTGGAGATCGGGTGGATATGTCTCTTAAATGGAAAGCAATTAGGGAATCGAGCATGATCATAGTGCAGAATAAGCTGGATCGACACCATTTTAGTAAGCACTTCATGCCACTATGGAATGCACTCGGCGGTGAAGTGACAAACGGTTTAAGTCATTCGGGTCAGCACACTGCATGGCTTTATAGTGATCCAGCTGGTCATGTTCCAGAGACAAAGGAAATGGCTAGACAGCTTGTAGCGATTGCAGAGAATGCATTTAAAAAAACATCTAGCTGAGAGCATGTATTAGCGCAAATTTTGCGCTAATACAGCTTAATTTCGTATATAGTTGGCTAGCCGAAAAAAATCCTGAAATTTTTCGCGATTGAATAGCAAATCTTCTCTTAAATCGATATTTGCAAAGCTCAATGCACTTCCCATTAGGCTGTCACAATACGAGCTTAGTGTCTCACTATCACTCGGGATGGGTGTGAGCTCTCCCAAGTATATCTGATCATTAGCCTGTAAAAAATCTACACGGATAAAAGGCATTGGCAATTTTCGGCTAATTGACTCAGCCAACTCGAAATGCGAGCGGTCAATTCCCTTTCCTACAAATGCACTGTTTGAATATTTCCCCGTGTCGACGATTTTTCCTGAACGATCGTACCAGCAACGCAAGACTCTGTCGTCTCTTTGGGACTCAAGTGCAAGAAGACATTTACCGTAGAAACAATAGAATTTAATATCTCTGGCCTTGCGCGTTGCGATGCTATCGTTGGATATGAGTTCTTCCAGAAACCATTGATCGCGGCGTACTACGCCCATTGTAAGGTAGTCGTTTATTCTCGCATTCAATTGGTCTATCGAGTCTAACCACTTTTTCCCATACAAGTCATGGATTCGGTTCTGGTTGTATATGATAAAAATACCTTTAGATACAGCACCCGCTACTGGTTTAAGCACGACGGAATCGCGTAATTTAAGGTCGGTATAGCATTTACCATACTCGTAGATTTCTGGTCTTTTAATACCCCATATATCTGCTAAAAGAAAAGTATTGAATTTGTCATCAATCAGATCTTTAACATTGATCCGATCAAATGATCCCCATTGCTCATGTAAAAAAATCCAATCTCTTTCCATGCTTAAAAAATTGAAAAACGAATTACTTCTTGCAGAATGGATCTGATCGTCATTAAATATCAGATTTAAATCTATAAATGGAACGGACCTGATTTGTTTCACTGTATAGTTTTCTCTTATCGTTCGAGCTAGTGCTTGACCTAAGTTAAAGTCAAAATCTTTAACTAGATTTAATTGAGCACCTAAAAGTCTGCAATCTATTTCGAGACTTTTCTGTTCCGAGATGAATTTATAAAGGGAAAGAGCATAATCAATGTCTTTAGCCTGATGTTTCTTGATACAAAGCAGAATCAGGAGCTCTCTAAAAAAACTCTTGTTTTCGAACAATAGAATAGCGCGGAGGAGATCATCGAAAACCAGATGATCTTTCAGCGTAAATAGAAGCGTAGAGATATCTCTGGGAATCCCAATCCTTGGAGCCACCTGTTTTAAAACGCTTCGGCACTTCTGGAAATCTCCCTTCTCAGCAAATAGAACTGCCAACAGAAATTTGGCTTTAATATTCGTGGATTTCGTGGCTTCGAGGTAAGTTTCGAGAAAATTAATGCTCTTTCCGATATCTATTTTCTTTAAAATATTGATGTAGCCGATTAACTCATTAGGCTGCAGCTTGAGTTCGCCTGCATGTTGGCCGATGGCCACGCAAGTCTGACGCGCGACCGTGGTATCTTCAGTCTGACTTAAATATTTCACCACCAAAGCCAATATAGTAGGATCCTCGGGATTCTGGGTGATTGCGCCCTCTAATAACACTTGGCATTTTGCATATTCTTTGAGTTCGAGCAGCGCGTCTGTATAAAGCGAAAAAAGCTCCTGATGAGCTAGAGGCTCTTCTTTTTGCATGTCGTCTAATTTTGTGACAAATCCTCGCAATGCTGCGAGATATTTCAAACTCGGAATATTCGCAAGTTTTAACGCCTCGATTTCGCTCCTTTCTTCAAGTAATTTGTCAAATGTCATCAGAGTTGCCTTCTAGTTGAAATAGCCTGCATTTTTCGCAGATAGTCGCCGCATCATGCCAGCACAGTTTTTAAAGATTTTAAACGGGAAAAATCGGAGCGGATTGGTCGTGGAGATAAACCACCACTCTACCTCAGTAAATGAGAGATTATCGCATTATCTGGTGATTTTATCTGGCAATTAGTATGACAACCATGGTGAAGGTGTTGTTTTGTGCAGTTAAAGATCCGCTCGGCTGTGGGTAGATGAGAACGATTGGTTTCTTATGACAGAATTCCAATTTATAATGATTGAAATATTATGTGGAGACAGCGAGGAATTCATAGTCCTGTTCTAAATGCCAAACGAAATACCAAATCCAGGCGCGAGTAGGTATTTCATTTCGAAGCCAGATTGCTTGCACGGTTTAGCTGCTTTCTTGGCTTTGGTTCTGTTGCAAAAGGGATTTTGTACTAACAGCAGTTTCCATAAAACTCACGCAGCAAAATTTAATTAGTGGAAAAGCAATTATGGAGAAAGCGGTGTTATTTGATGTGTTCGGGGGCTGCACGTCCCGAGATTTATTCAACTATCCAAATTCCCCGGGCGAAGTTAATGAATACTTCGCACGAACATCACTAGTCAGTCAATATACTGCCAAAATTGAATCATTACAAAATGTATCAATAGATGTTATCACCGGTTTTAGGAAGAATACAGTCTTAGGCGACTTCACTAAACGAATGCATGATTATTTCAAGTCGGACGCACCCAAAGCAGATTATTTTGTGATGGACCTGCTCGTTGAGAGACTTCCAATTCTGCAATACGAGAATGGGTTTGTCACAAATAGCCTTGAGTTTAAGCAAGCGAAAGTTGAACTATCTGATGCCAGGCAGATTGACCGCACAGAACATTTGCAACTATTTGAGCAGATCGTTCCGAGATTCGTTGAAGACTTGACCGTATATAAAAAGGTCTTTCTCAACAGGTCGCTTTTTTTGAAAAAATATGTGGATAAGGAAAATAACGTACAGTCTTTTAAAAATATCCATTATATAAATCGAATCAACGATATTTTGCAACCCTTATACGATATATTGGAACAGAAAATTGCTAATTTGGAAGTATTCGATTTGGCTGACGTGAATGCGTGGGAGGGACATCGTTGGGGTTTGAGCGCTTACCATTATGAAGATAAGTATTATTCGGGGGTAAACGACAAAATCCGGGCTAGCATTGGGAGTGTTGGCGGGCAAGCTGGAAAAATGTAAGTCTTTATATGGAACGGCGCACCAAGACCGAGTTAAGTGAATTCCATGACTCGATCCCGCCATTGAACTGCTCGCGTGTGAAAGTGCGTCGTTAAAAACTAGGAGTGAGAGTCTCGATGCCAGTGAGATTCCAAGATTTTGTTCGTTACTGCGGAAGTTGTACCTAAATGTCACCAATTTAAGTAATATTCGGAGGTAAGAGCAAGGTCATGAAATTTTTGAACTACCAGTTCTGTATATCGTCAATATGGATCGCATTTTTTAAGAGCATTTAGCCGTGAATAATTCAACTGACAAGGCCGCATCGAATGACGTTGATATTACAAATGCAAAGTCCACTAAGGACTCAGGCGTCAGTGCCGGTGTTCCAGGCTTCAGCGTGTGGATATCCGAGCGCGAGCGTTTGATAGCCGAGAATAATAGACTTGCAGGACTGTTGGACGAGATTCAGCAAGAACACAACAGAAAAACGGCTGAAATAATGTTCATTTCCAGTCAAAAGGACACAGAACTCAAAACCTTGCGCGCAGAATGTGGGCATCTGCGAGCTCAGGTGTCAGAAGCAGCCGAACAACGAAACGCCCTTGATTCGTTAGCTGTCCGAAGCGAAAGTCAAAAAAATGAAATCGAACAACGGGTAAAGGAAAATGCTGAACTGGCGGAACGACATCGCTTATTATCCGAAAATCTTAATGCTCGGGATGAGGCATTAGAAAAGATAGTGCTCGAAGTTAAGCAGTTAAAAGACGAGCACGAACGGCTGAAAAATGACAATGAAGCGTTGAGTGTCGAAAGTGCAAAGCTGAAGGTAGTCCAGGAAGAGTTAAGTGCCGCCACGCATACAAATCGACTCATAGAAGGCAAATATGCAAAAACGTTGAACCAAGTGCAGCGATCAGTTGCAGAGAGCGCGGAATTGACCGATCAGATTTCACAACTGCAAGCTCAATTGGACCGTTATAGTTTAGAGCTTGATGCTGCACAGAAGAAAGTGGAGGCCGCAAGATCAGATTTGCTTGCTGCACATAGTGCACATCAGAAAGAACTTGAAGCACTATCCGTTCAACATGGCAATTATGTCGCCCAGCTTCGAGCACTTTTCAACCAGCAAAGAGATGAAAGTGCTAAAGAATTTAAGGCGCTCCTGCAAAAACGTATGGAGAACCGCGGTGTAACGCGTGAGCTATCGACGGAATTGACCAAACAGCGTAACCAAGTCGAACGTACTTATGCTGAGCTAACCCTTAAAGAAACGGGTATGTCACTTGGGAAATGATCTGCTGTCGCAGACATTCTCAGGGGCAAATTTGACCGAATTTGGTGTCCACCTTAGCCCAATTCACTGCAAATGTTGCCTTTTGATGAAAATTACAACTGATTTTGACAAAAAAGTACCAAAAAGTGCTGCGAGTAATAAGCAATAAGCTTAGAATGTAATATTTTCTTGATTCAGTATTCAAATATTACTGAAATGCCACAAAAATCCAAATCAAAAGGATCGTAGCATGGTAGATTTTGTAGAATCATTTGGTATTAAGTGATGAGAACTCAAGAGTTGATCAACGGTTCATTATCACCAGCAGAATTGTTTTGCAGATCGGTCATAGATCAGGCGGAATACAGTGATGAGTTGCCCTACGTTTTGAATTTTGCTCCCTTGGCGCAAATAAATCCGTTCCAAAGGTTGCTCTATTGTCGGGCGTCATCGGCTGATTTTGCTATTCTTCCCGCCGTAGGCTTCGATGAATTGGCACCTGTCCGATGGAACGGACGCGGAGTCATTCATTTGCATTGGCTTGCATCTGTTTTGGCCGACGCAAAATCCTTGGATGACGCCAACATTCGGATTGACGAATTTAAAACAAAATTATGCCGCTGGCGCGAGCGTGGGTTCAGAATTGTCTGGACCATGCACAACGTGCTGCCTCATAACTCTGTATTGGTCGAGGCCGAAATCGCGTTGCGCAAGGTGGTAATTGATCAGGCAGACTGCATCCATACTCTATCAAAATCTTCAATCGAGGATTCGCGCCAGTATTTTGAACTTCCAGAATCCAAAGTTTTTTATATTCCTCATCCGACGTATGAGGGATGGTATGCCAACGTCAGAGATGGACAAAATGCGCGTCTGGAGCTTGATATTGAGGCAAACACGTTTACGTTTGTGCAATTTGGCGCCTTACAAAGATATAAAGGTGTTTTGGAGCTTGTCGAAGCATTTAGGCGTCTGCAGTCAATGCACTCTGAACGACTTTTTCGGCTGGTAATCGCAGGGATGCCCACTGATAAAGCTTATGTTACGGAAATATTGGAGGCCATTGCGCCGCTGCCTGCCATACGTCTGATCCAAAGCTCTGTACCCGAGCGCGACATACAAAGCTTTGCGAACGCAGCAGATGTGATGGTAGCGCCCTACATTAAGACACTAAATTCGGGAGTCGCCTTGTTGGCCGCGACGTTCGGCAAGCCGCTCATCGCCCCTGATATGGGCGGTGTCGGTGAGGTGTTTCAGCAGGACCCGACCTTGCTTTACGACAGCGAGGACCCGAATGGTCTATTGAACGCAATGGAAAGGGCGTTGACCCATAAAGTACAGGAAGAAGTGTTCTCCAGCATCCAGGAGACGTATAGCCCTGAGCGGATTTCGATTCAATTTTTCAAGACAATCGCCGAAAGATTATTTCCAGAAAAAAACGTAGACAAGGAATGATAGATGGTTGCAGGGCAAAAACTGAACGAACAGGAAAAGTCGCAAACGACCAGCATCCGCGATAAGTTGGTAGAGGTGACGCCGGGAGACATTCTCAAAATCAAGGTAAAAGTGATCGATGCCTTATTAGCGAACGAAAGGGCGCTAGTTTGCCAAATACAATTCATCGATGGGAATGGTGCGGTGATTTCCGCAGACGTTCTGGGCGCAAATGTCTCCCCTCGCTTCGGGAATTATATTTATATTCGATCAATTTCACCTAGCGATCCAGTTCTATGGGAGGACGAACTTATCCATGTTCCCCCAGGATCCGATACGATGAGACTGTCGCTCCATCCCTGGAAGAATTCATCGCAATTGCAGATTGGGAGTGAAATTGAATGCCGTGACTATCGGAAAATTGGAAAAACAAACAAAACGTTTACGCTTGAACCGAAAGGCGTTAATACGGGCGAGTTTGAGATATTGCCGTTTTGGCGTGCTGTTTTCTCTTCCGATATATTGATACGCGCGGCAGAAAAAAATTTGGGCGCTGACGTATTCGTTTCATTTGCGACTGAGGACGGCGAGGCGCTCGCTGTACAGCCAACAACGGCTCAAGCAATTGTTGGATCCGTGGAGAATCATAATCGGACGACTTTGCGCATAAATCCTGCGATGGGAAGTAGTGAATACGAAGGGTATTCAAGAGGTAAGGCCTGTGTGCAACTGATTCCGCCGCTTAACGCGGATAAAATGCGCATCTTGACGCGAGCGGACGACATAGAGTCGAGTATTCTGGTCTCGCAGAATTTATGGCCTTTCGAAACATTGGTTGAGGCTCATTTGTCCGTCGAATCGTTGGGGTTATTAATAAATAGGGCCAATTTATCATCAGATCTTCGCCATCACTCCTTTTCTAAACTTCTGGACAAATTCCCCGGGAATGCTGTTATATACGGAGCAGCTTTAGAGTACTTTATTAATCAAGACTACTCTGAAAAAATTATCAGCACAGCGAACCAAATTCTAAATCGCTTCCACGCGCCTGATGTCTTGCGTCAGGCCAGAGCCGCTCTGGCGACTGCGCGCCTGCTTGATCCCCATTGGTTACCAGGCACAGGGAAGGTTAGTGCGTCGGGTGTGACAGGAGCTCAAGCGGAGACAACGCCAAAAGTCGCACATCTTGCGTACATAGAAAACGTTCAAGATAATCCCGGTGTGGAGCATTTTCTGGTGTCGGTTCTTTCTTCTCAAAAGAAATCCGAGGTTGCTTTACCTTTTGTGATCAGCCCTGGTACAAGTGCATCAGAGAACGATCAAAATACAGTGTGGATATCATCAACATGTCAGATCATCAAACGATATGAAATTGCGTGTTTATCTTCTGAAGAAGAAGCGACGGTTTTGCCCACTACATTATTGAATTTCTCAGGTATTGTTGCAAAGAAAATTCTGCAAGTAGAAGCTCCCACGATTATTCACGCACATCAAAGCCACGGTGCATATAATTTTGCGTTGATGGGGCTGGCGCTGTCGAAAGCGTTCCGGCTACCGTTGGTGTATGACCGAACCGTAGCGCCGGACGCTCAGGTGAATGAAAGAGGAGCAACCACAGGTACCTTTTCCTCCAGGCATCTGGAACAGGAGTATCGGTGCATGAAAGAATCGCATGCCATCGTAATTTCAGCTGACTCGGAAACGCAATGGGCCGACTATGGTATTGAGCGCGAGAAAATATTCTGTATTCCGCATATTGCTGAGGGTAAGACCATGACGGACATTGAACGAGATCGATACCTGAACGAGATAAGTGCGATCTACCTCAAAGCGTATGAATATGCCAGGCGGTCAGTTCAGCAGACAGAATCAATGTCTGAAACATCTTCTGGAAAGTAAAGATGCGAGACACAGCCAGGTCAGTATTTTTCGTGGACTTTTAACAATAACCGATAATGAGAACGATAATACCCGTTATCCTGGCCGGTGGCTCAGGAACCAGGCTATGGCCATTGTCACGCGAGGCTTATCCGAAGCAGTTTCTTGTCTTGGAAGGAGAGCTCTCTCTGCTCCAGAAAACATGTTTACGCGTTGGGCAGCTATCGCCGTTGGGGCCACTGGTTATCACAAACGAAGAATATCGGTTTATCGTGTCCGAACACCTACGTCAGATCGGATTGACTCCCTCTGCGGTGCTACTGGAGCCCGCTGCTAGAAATACGGCAGCCGCTATTGCGTCCGCCGCGATATATGCGAGAACGATCGCGGAGGACCCGGTGTTGCTTGTGTTGCCTTCCGATCATGATTTTAGCGATCCGGAGGTTTTCCTGGATGCTGTTGATAGTGCCTACCACGTGGCCAAGTCGGGAAAATTGGTCACATTTGGTGTGGTGCCTACGCGGCCCGAAACGGGTTTCGGGTATATCCGATATAAGAGTACGTCAGAGCTCAAGCAAATCGAGCACTTCGTAGAAAAGCCCTCTTTGGAACTCGCCCAGCGATATGTGAATAGCGGTGACTATTTATGGAACTGTGGAATATTTATGTTCAAGGCTAGCCAATATCTGGGCCAATTGGAACAGCACGCGCCGGATGTCCTGTCGGCTTGTGACCGCGCGGTTGAGTGTTCGTCGCGGGATCTGGACTTTGTTCGACTTGAAAAAAAGGCATTTTTGTCCAGTCCATCGATATCAATTGATGTGGCCGTGATGGAGAAAACGGATAACGCAGTTGTTTTTGAAATCGCAGCGGGGTGGTGCGATATAGGGTCCTGGGATGCGTTACGCTGCATTCTTCCCGCCGATAAGAACAATAATGTGCTATCGGAGTCGGTTCTGGCGAAAGACTGTACGAATACTTTGGCAATTTCTGATAGCAGGCTGGTCGTTGCTGTTGGACTTGAAAATATCATCGTTGTTAATACCGTAGACGCTCTCTTGGTAGCAGATCAGAGTAGGGCCCAGGAACTTAAGCAAGTGGTTGGCGATATCAGACAACGCGGATTCGAAGAGGCAACGACCAACCGCAAGACATACCGGCCCTGGGGCAGTTTTGAGTTGATAACCCGCGGTGAAAAGTTTATTGTGAAGAAACTGCGTGTCAATCCAGGTGCCGCTTTAAGCATGCAAATGCACATACACCGCTCGGAACACTGGGTCGTTGTGGCGGGTACGGCTAAGGTCATCAAGGGCAATACGGAACAACGGCTAGTGGCGAATGAAAGCATTTATATTCCTCTAGGGACCCGGCATCGTTTGGAGAACATCGGCGACGATTTCCTAGAAGTGATTGAGGTGCAGGCAGGGGAAATCCTCTCAGAGGATGATATAGTCAGATATGACGATGCATATGGCAGAAGCACCATCGTTGAATAACTGTGGCAAAGTTTAAATGAAAACAAGCCTCGTCAGTGAGATTGACGATGATAGAATGGCCTTGGACGGGTTAATAATTAGTAATCATGGGGTTTGTTTATGCAGCTGTTGTGTCGCACATGGCTTTACATCCTATTGACATTGATGACTGGAGCGGGTGCTCACGCAGCTGGCCTCCAGGTCACCCCCATCGTCCTGAACATCCAGCAAACACAGAAATCAGACGGCCTATGGCTGACCAACACATCTAGCCAGCCCATGGATGTACAGGTCCGGGTATTCGAATGGCTTCAACAAAACGAGACCGACGTACTGAACCCCACACCAGAGTTCGTCGCCAGCCCGCCACTGGTTAAAATTCCCAGCGGCCAGAAACAGTTTGTCCGCCTGGTGCGGGTAGGTCAGAAGCCGGCAACTGGTGAGCGCGCTTATCGTATTGTGGTTGATGAACTGCCGCTCGAACGCGCAACCACCAAGGGATTGACATTCGCCTTGCGTTATTCCATTCCCGTATTTATTCAAGGCAGTGTTGCTACAGCGACCCCATCGCTGGCGTGGGAGCTCAGGCGCGGGGTTGGCGGAGACGTGCTTTTGGCCGTCACCAATTCAGGCCCCACGCGTGCAAAACTCAGCGCTGTGAAATTCGTCAGCAAAAACGGTCGGTCTGTCATGATCAATAAAGGCCTGTTCGGCTATGCTTTGGCGAACAGTAGTAGGCAATGGACTATATCTAAAAACGCAAAGGTGTTTGCAGCAGGCGGGCATTTTGAGATCACCATGAACGGAAAAAATCTTAACGTTCCATTTGCGGGATTTCGATAGGCCTTTCTGTTCTGTTGTTTTTATCCAATACGATCCCAATGTTACAATTAATATCATATTTGCTTATTTTATTATTTGAACGTACTATGACTTCATATTGCAAACGCAATATTCGGAAGAATTCATTACTTGTTTCGTGTACGGGGGATAATAATGAGAGCAAAAGTAGCAATCCTTTTTGCTGGCCTGATTGTAGCCGTCAGTCCAATGCAGGCCCATGCGGCAACAGATACCACGCAATTTGACGTGACAATCTCAATCGAGCCGTCATGTAATATCAGCACTGGTGATAATGGGGTTTCTACACTGGCATTTGGATCGCACGATTCGTTTCAGACAAACGTTGCGGGTCAGACCAATCTGACTGTCACCTGCACGAATGGGGCAGACTATGATCTTGGTCTGGATGCCGGCCAGCATGCCAGCACGCCTGATGATGTGAACACGCGACGCATGCAGGGAATCAGCACCACGCCTGACAACCAATCCGATTATGTGCCGTATCAGTTGTATCAGGACTCAGCCCGTTCGGACGTCTGGGGCAATACAATCGATACCAATACCTTGCAGAGCACAGGCACCGGCGCGGTCCAAACGCATGTGATTTATGGTCAGGTGCCGAGCACGAACTACACGGTGGGCGACTACCAGGATACCGTCACAGCGACCGTCACTTTCTGAGCGCCGTGAGATACGTTCCGGGTATCGCAAAGTAGTGGCGGGCAATGGTTGAATGGCCCAGAGGATATCGAGTCGTTTGCATATTGGCATTGTGGGGGCTGGCAGCGAGATTGTACGCTCAAGGTATCCCCCCGCCGGTGAGTGCGCGCGACGCCAGCGCTCTGGGCGAGTATGCAATCAAAGATAATACGGTTTATCTGGAAACCGTGCTCAATGGTAACGAGATAGCAGAGCTCAAGCCTTTTCAGGTCCGCAACGGCAGGCTTTTTGCTGCGCCAGAGGTACTGCGAAGTCTGGGTTTTCGCGTGGCAGATACGCCGACGGTGGCTCTGGATGACATTGATGGGTTGCGTTACGAATATCGCCAGGATATTCAGCGGGTATCGATGTCGGCGCCCATCGACAGTCTGGATCTGGAAAGATCGCAGTTTACCAACGAGAATTCGCGCGATATCCAGGTCTCCACGGGGACCGGCCTGCTGCTAAATTATGATCTGTATGCCTGGTACTCCAGCGAACGTTACCGCTCGGCCAGCGCCTTTTCTGAACTACGGTTTTTCAGCCCACTGGGCGTGCTCAGCAGCACAGGGCTCTTCAGGACTGCTACCGGTGTGCAGCAAAATCCTTGGGATCGCAAATCGGTACGCCTGGATACCCAATGGGAAACCTCCTGGCCAGGCAGCGCTATCAGCTTGCGCCTGGGCGATACGCAAACGGCCGCTTTGTCATGGTCGCGTGCGACGCGCATCGGGGGTATCCAGCTGAGTCGCAATTTTGCATTGCAGCCGTATTTTTCAACGGCGCCGCTGCCTTCATTTCTGGGCGCGGCAGACATTCCTTCGACGGCAGAGCTTTTTGTGAACGGCATCCGGCAGTTTGAAAATCAGGTGCCCGCCGGACCCTTCGAAATCCAGACCATGCCGTATATCAGCGGCGCCGGCAACGCCACGCTGGTACTGACCGATACGATGGGCAAGCAGCGTACCGTGCAATTGCCGTTTTACAGCAGTACGCTGCTATTGAAAAAAGGACTGGCGGACTGGTCTGTCGAAGCAGGATACGTGCGCCGTTCTTACGGTTTAAAGTCGTTTGATTACGGTCATGATCCGGTTTATTCGGGTTCAATTCGCTATGGTATCAGTAATAATCTGACCGCTGAGGCCCATGCCGAGATGACCCGGCGCCTCACAAACTATGGCGCCGGCGTTACCGTCCGATTGGGGCAGTTGGGCATCGTGTCCGGCTCCTATTCAACCAGCCGGCACGATGGTATGTCGGGTCGCATGGTAGGCGCTGGCTATCAATGGCAGGGTGGTCGTTTTCACGTGAGCGCCAATTTGAAGAAGGCGCAGAAAACCTACAGGGACGTGGCATCGTTATATGGCTCGGATGTTGCGCAGACAAATCAGATCATCTCTACCGGTTTCAATATGGGTCATTGGGGGCAAATCGGAGCCAGCTGGATCAATCTGAAGTATGTTGGGCAGCCTGCAAGCCGATATTTGAACGTGTATTGGAGCAAGCAACTGACTGACTCCACCAGCCTGGCGTTGAATTACAACAAGGATCTGGGCAATAGAGGCAATCAGACACTTTATCTTGGTGTTTCGTTCAGTCTGGATAATCGCTATTCAGCCTATTTGTCGGCAACGGCGCTCGGTGACAGAAATCGCTATGGCGCAAGCGTATACCGTCGTGCCGAGGGAGAAGAAGGGTTGTCCTGGTCGTTGCAGTCTCAATATGACGAGCGCTCCACAGCGCTCTATGCGAGCGCCAGTTATCGCGGACGCTATGGCGAGTATTCGGCAGGAATACAGGCGGACAAGGGCAGCAGTTCGGCGTATGTGAATACTACGGGCGCGCTGGTGCTGATGTCGGGTGGTGTGTTCGCCAGCCGCCAGATTAATGATGGTTTTGCAGTCGTGTCCACAAACGGGGTGAAAGACGTGCCGGTTCAGCTGGAGAACCGCAAGTATGGCACAACCGACAGCAGCGGCCTGATGATCGTTACGCCGTTGAGCGCTTATCAGCGCAATCGGATTTCGATTGATCCCTCCGCGCTACCCGCCAATGTCATGATTGATAAAGTTGAAACGACCGTGGCAACAGAAAGCCGGGCCGGTACGCGCGTGCTATTCAAGGTTGCGCCAGTGCGTGCTGCCACCGTGGTTTTGCAGGATATGCATGGGCAGACGTTGCCATTGGGTACGCGAGTCGTGCTCAATGGCGATAACGACGCGTTCGTAGGTTACGATGGTATTGTCTATTTGGAAAAACTGCAGCCGGGAAATCACCTGGATGTTGAATTGCCAGGCTCAGTGTGCCGGATCACATTCAGTTATCAGGACGGGCAGGAGACCATTCCACGCATCGGACCGTTGACATGCAAGGACTAAACCCATGAATCGATTTGCTTACGGGTGTTTATCGCTATTAATTGTTCTCTGTGGGCTGTTTGCGACTCAACCGGTCCAGGCCAGATGTACTGCCACAGTGACTGCATTGAATTTTGGGAGCATCAACCCGGTAACGGCCGGTGCAGTCGATGTGAATGCGACTGTGGACTATTCGTGTTCGTCCATTATTTCGCTTCTCAGTTATATCAAAGTATGTATCGAAATCGGCCCGGGGGCCAGCGATACGGACGTCAATAACCGTTATCTGCCGCACGCCTCGGTGACATCCGATCGGTTGGCATATAACGTTTATTCCAGCGCCGCCAGGAACACGGTCATTGGGAATGTATACGGCTCCGCGAGTCCGCCGGTTATTCTCCAGCACGGGCCGTATGCGGTAACTTTGCTGGCGACGGCAAAGGGAACCCAGACCATCTATGGGCGCATTGCTGCCAGCAATCCCTTCATGCAACGCAGCGTGGGACCATACAATACCTCACTCACGGTCACGGTACGGATGGCCGTTATCAGCTTGATTGATCTTCTGCCTTGCGTGGACTCAAACCCCGCAGTGGTGCCGATGCCGGTAACGGCGCAAATGCTGAGCGCCTGTCAAATCACAGCCAGTCCGCTGGACTTTGGCCGCCAGCCAAGCAATTTTTCTTCGGCAGTACAGTCTACTTCGCAAATCAATTCATCCTGCACCAAAGGCACGGCTTACCAGATCGGACTCAACAATGGGCTATACGCGTCCGGTAATCAGAGGCGCATGCGTTCCGCAAACGGACAATACATTAATTATGAGCTGTATAAAAACGCGGGACGAACTCAGCGCTGGGGAATGGCACTCAATACGCCGGAAACCGTAACTGGACAGGCGACGGGAAGTTCACAGAATGCGACGGTTTATGGGCAGGTGAGTCCGCAGAGCGGACTGCGTGCGGCAGATTACAAAGATACCGTCACAGTAACGATTACCTATTGATTTTATTGGTAATTAGTTGATTGTTATTTTCGAGATAAAAGTCATCATAAGCCCAATTATATGACAATAATTAGGTGTTTACCCTTAGTTATAACATTTATTATTTTTTACCCATTGTTTCATTCCATTTCGCATGTAATAATCACATACGAAATATTTCAAACATAGTTTGATCTACTTCTTTGGCGTGATGGGAAGCCCATCGTCGCTGCGTTCTCCCCGGAATGGTCGTCATTAAGAACGCCATCCGGTCGCAGTCTAAATAAAATGCGATTAAAAAAACGTTGTGCACTACGGTGTAACAACAAATTCAACTTTTATGGATAGGTGAATAATGGCTACTATTAACTTTACGGCCCTGGGTACGAGCACCCAAAGCTATGATCAAGGTCAGAATCCCGATGATTCAGTACTGAACGTAAACATCGGGGTTGGTGCAGTAGGCACCAAGAATGTGAACATCACCAACGTAGACGACGTTGAAGGTCCCTTGACTTTGAACCAAACGGTCGCTGCGGGTTTGCTGAGCACACAGAACATCAACATCGGTGAAAATGTCGATCTGATCCAAGGCGGTCTTGCTGGTGTGAATGTTGGTAATACGTTCAACTACAACCTGAGCGCGAATTCCTCCTTCACAATGAATCCCGCCACAGTCAATATCGGTGCATTGAACACCGTCAATATTGATATGGGCGATTCAGGAACGTCTACATTTACATACGATTCTACGGGCGTGAATCTGGATCTTTCTGCTTTCCCCAACATTACTAATATTTCCGAAGGTGACCAGATCAATGTAGCTAATGCTACTAGCGGCGAATACGTCAATGGCGATCTGATTTTCCGTGACTCCAATAACATTATCGTTGGTCGTTTCAATGCCGACGGTCTGGACCCTGCCAATGTCCGTTTTGAGGGCGGTTCAATGACCTACGCTTGCTTCCTGAAAGGCACGCATATCGCAACTCCCGAAGGTGAAGTAAAAGTTGAAACGCTGCAAGCTGGCGACAAAGTCCTGACCGCTTCTGGTGGTGTTGCAACCGTCAAATGGCTGGGCCATCGCACGCTGCAGAAGAGCCGTATTCCTGCCAAGGACGCGGTCCGTGCTTTCCCTATCCTGATCAAGAAAGATGCGATCGCAGACAACGTGCCCCACGCTGATCTGACAGTCTCTCCTGGTCACCATCTGTCGTTCGACGGCACCCTGGTTCCAGCCATGATGCTGGTGAACGGTCAGACAATTGTTCAGCAATTCAACACACGTACATTCCAGTACTTCCACGTTGAGCTGGAGCAGTTCGACATCGTGCTGGCCGAAGGCGTGCCTGCTGAATCGTATGTGGATACGGGTAACCGCTCCATGTTCCAGAACTCGGCTGAAGTGGCAATGAATCCGGACTTCGGTCCTGCAGAGGGCCGTCCTGAAATGGCCGGTATCACTGTTGCTCGCGAAGGTGCTGTGGTTGAAGCCATTCGCAAGCAGTTGCTGGCACGTGCCGAGATGTTGACGGGTGCAAGCCGCACAACCGATGCAGCGCTGTGCATCGAAGTCAACGGTCAAATCGTTCAGGCTTCTCCGGAGTTTGTGAAAGAAGGCGTGTATCGGTTCGAACTGCCTGTCAACGCAGGCGACGTTCGCATCCTGTCCCGCTCTGCCATTGTTCGTGATGTGACGCCTCTGGCTCGTCGCGATATTCGTCAGATTGGCGTGGGTGTTTCCGGCCTGGCTATTCTCGATCAGAATGGTCGTCGCGAGCTGGATCTGGCTGATGCATCCATTACCGGTCTGAACAAACCTCAGGACGTGAAAGGTACGCAAATGCGCTGGACGACAGGCAACACTGTTGTTCCAGCCGGTACAATCCAGGCCTCCGGCAAAGCAACGCTGGAACTGACTGTACTGCGTACTTACACATACTGGGTTGATGGTGTTGCTCAGAAACTGTCCAAAGTGGCATAATTTGGTTAGTTGAAAATACAGTCGTTGTACGGCGCTTCTGACCGCGCCCGGTGTACACAAAGGCAGGCTGCAGGTACTTTACTTGCAACCTGCCTTTTTTATTCTTTCTATAATAAATGCTACTGCGGTTTGTCCTCATCCCAACCCGGTTGCAAATTCTTTACAATACGTGTTCGTGACAGGCGCAATTTTGTTCTATCATCTTAAATGAAACAAAAAGTAAATAGATTTAATGTTGTTATAGCTGTCTTTCTTCAAGATTATAGGCAACCGTGAGAAGTTTTCTGAGCTCATTCAAATCACCGTGGGGTGGCGTGCAAGTACACCCTGAGGGGGAGTTTTCACATCTTAGAATCGCCTTGGTATCAGACGAGCTGACACGAGCCTGCCTGAGTCAAAGCGCCTGGGTCAAGAACCTGACGCCACTCAATTACATGCACATTCTCCGGTTCTGGAAGCCCGATGTGCTTTTTGTTGAATCTGCCTGGAAGGGAATTGACGACGCCTGGAAATTTCGCATTGCCAGTTATCCGGATCATCCCGAGCGAACCAATAAGTCACTTAAGAAATTGGTCAACTATGCGCGGGAATTGAATATTCCGGCTGTGTTCTGGAATAAGGAAGACGGCGTTCATTTTGATCGATTCATCGATTCGGCGCGATTGTTCGACCATATTTTTACGGTAGATGAAACCTGTGTTCCAAAATATCGCGAACATGTGGGGCCGCATGCCTCGGTCGAAACTCTCATGTTTCCGGTGCAACCCTTGTTTCATCGCTTTACCGGGTTCAATTTCAAGTATCACACGGCCAATTTTGTGGGCAGTTACAGCAAGCATTTGCACGATTCGCGCCGGATTTGGCAGGACATTGCTTTCCGGACCTGTTCGGACTCGGGTCTTGGCCTGATAGTCTATGATCGCAATTCAGATCGTAAGAATCCGCATTATCGTTATCCTGCCTTACCGTCCATGCAAATTCGTCACGCCATTCAACACGCTATGACGGGTTTGGTCTATAAAGACAATCTTGTGACGTTAAATGTCAACACGATAGTTGATTCGCCCAGCATGTATTCCCGCCGCCTGATTGAGGCGCTGGCTTGTGGAGCGATTATTGTCACCAATCCCAGCCTGGCGGTAGAGCGCATGTTCAGTGGCTTTTGTCATATCGTGACCTCGCGCGAGGAAATGATGTCGCTGTTTGAGCGGCTTAAACACGGTCCGTCTGGCCAGGACCTTGAGCGCGCACGAGCCGGAGCCGAATTCGTGCTGTTACATCATACCTGGCAGGACCGCATCAGGCAGGTGGTTGAAGCCTTGAGATTGACGGCATGAAGACGGGCGGTATTGAAGCTGAACTGGCAGAGAACGAGCGTTATGCCGTCAGCCCGCTGGATATCGGGTTGTGGCGAAATCGTCATTTAGGCGCATATTTGTCCGGACCGCTGCGTGTCCGCTGGTTTGGTGCAGGGCCCGAAGATGTCCGGCTGGGCTGGGGGCGAAAAAAGAGCGGCTTGCGGGCGGTACGAATTGCGACGGCACAAAATAGTCCATTTTGTCTGCTGGAGGACGGTTTTTTGCGTTCGGTCGGGCTGGGCAGGGAAGACCCGCCCTTGTCCCTGGTATTCGACCATGCGGGGATTTATTACGATTGCAACTCCGCATCGACGCTCGAAGCGCAGATTATGCAGCCTTTGGAGGCTGGTGAACTGGAGCGTGCGGATGCCTTGATTGCGCTGTGGCGCCAGCATCGGGTGTCCAAATACAATCATCTACCGGAATATGCCGGCGAGTTGCGGGCGAACTACGTCCTGCTGGCTGATCAAACCTTGGGCGATGCGTCTCTGAGGTATGGCAAGGCTTCTCCTCAGACGTTTCAGAATATGCTGCAAGCGGCACTGAGTGCTCATCCAAACTCGGAAGTGCTGGTCAAGATCCATCCTGATGTATTTGCCGGCCGCAAAAAAGGTCATTTTGACGTGGCGGCGCTGCAAGCCATGCCGCGTGTCCGTGTATTGGCTGAAGATGTGCACCCGGTGCGCCTGATTGAGCACGCCCGGGCTGTGTATGTGGCCACATCGCAAATGGGATTTGAGGCGTTAATCTGGGGCAAGCCGGTTTTTACTTTCGGAATGCCGTTTTATGCCGGGTACGGCCTCACGACAGATGCCATCACCGCGCCGGCGAGACGCCGGCCGGTAACGTTGGCGCAACTGGTTTTTGCGGCGCTCCTGCGCTATCCGCGTTATCTGGATCCCGAGACGAATCAGCTCACAACGGCTGAACGCCTGATTGCATGGATGGGACTGCAAAGAACCATGCGCGCGCGGTTTGCCTCTCCGGTTTATGCACCGAATTTCTCACGCTGGAAAAAGCCAATCGTCAAGGGGTTTTTCCAGGGCAGTGAAGTCCGGTTCATCGATAAGGCGAGCGACTACCCGGGCAGTGGCCAACTTGCCTTATGGGGACGCTCGCAAAAGTCGCCTGCTTCCCCCCAGGATACCGTCTATCTTGAGGATGGATTCCTGCGCTCGGTCGGCCTGGGCGCGGATCTGATCCGCCCCTCATCCTGGGTTATGGATCGCCGGGGTATTTATTATGATTCTGCTCAGGAGTCAGACCTTGAGCATATCCTGCAAACCTCAATGTTTGACGACGCTTTGCGCTCTCGTGCCTGCCAATTGCGCAAGCGAATCGTTGCGGAGAATTTGACAAAATATAATGTGGGTACAGGGCGCTGGAGTCGGCCGGCAACAGCGGCACGCGTGATTCTGGTGCCGGGGCAGGTCGAATCGGATGCGTCTATTCGCTTTGGCTCGCCTGCTGTGCAGCGAAATATGGATTTGCTGCGCGCCGTACGACAAGCGAATCCCGATGCATATGTTGTCTACAAGCCGCACCCTGATGTGGTCGCCGGTCTGCGTAATGCCGGCCAGAATGAGCAGGATGCCTTGCAGTGGTGTGACGAAGTCATTATAGATTTGCCGATTGGCGAGTTGTTCGCTTCGGTTGACGAGGTTCATGTATTGACTTCACTGGCTGGTTTTGAAGCGTTGTTAAGGGGGTGTAAGGTGATCACCTTTGGGCAGCCTTTCTACGCTGGGTGGGGGTTGACCACAGATTTGTATCCGGTTGCCCGTCGTCGGCGCGCCTTATCTCTGGACGAACTGGTAGCCGGCGTGCTGATTCTGTATCCTACTTATGTGAGCCGCCGCTCCGGTCGCTATACGACACCAGAAAATGCCTTGGATGAATTGTTAAGCTGGAAAGCAGCCGGTGTCAGTCATATGCCACTTTGGCGCAAATATTTGCGGCCACTGTTGGGAGCGATTGCGGGATTGCGTGGAAAGCGCTGAGGGGCCAGGTACAGCTTTTCCCTCAAGCGCAAACCGACAATCTTATCTTGCGGTTGATTGCTCTTCAATTTCCTGGGCAAACGTTTTCCCGCAAAGCTTGCACCGATCTTCATAACTGGGATCGCAGGAAATTTCGATCATCTCATCGGCATTTTCAAAGGCGTCCATTTCTGTTGCGGCGCATTCGTTACAAACAAGGACATTGGTGTGGGGAACATCCAATTCATCGGCTTTGTCACCTGAGTAAATGGAAAACATCTTCATATTGCCTCCGTTAACGTCTATTTTATTTGTAATATTTCTGACCATTATAACGGCTGATTTGTATACCTGACGGATTTCTATGGGTAACTGTAAGTGCCTGATAATGCGTCTCATATGGGAAACCGACCTTAATATCTCAGGCTAGTCCCATTAAATGCGTCGCCACTTTCTCCGCAATGACCCCTGAAACCCTCTTATTCGCTTCCTCGGTGAGCCCCGCAATATGCGGCGTCAATATCAGATTCGGTATATCCGGCAAGCTGTTTCCCGCCTTCACCGGTTCATCTTCAAACACATCCAGCGCTGCGCCTCGCAATTTCCCGCCTTGCAACGCAGCCACCACCGCATGTTCATCCACAATGCCACCCCGCGCAGTATTAATCAATATGCCTTGTGGTTTCATCAATGCAACGCGTTCGGCATCGATCAAGTGACGGGTATCATCAGTCAGCGGCACATGCAAACTGACCACGTCGCTTTCCTGCAGCAACGAGCCCAACGACATCGGAGTTGCTTTGCTGTCACCCCATACCGGATTATCCGGCGCGATCATGGGGTCGTGCGCCACAATCTTCATTCCCAGGCCACGGGCCAGGCTGGCAGTGAGCTGGCCGATACCGCCAAATCCGACCAGTCCCAGGGTGCGTCCTGATACCTCCAGGCCGTTGCCCAATGCATTGCGTGGCCATTGGCCGGCGATAATCTGCGCACTCGCCTGGTAAGCACCGCGCAGCAAAACAAACATCGTTGCAATCACATATTCGGCCACCGCCTGGGCGTTGGCGCCGGTGGCCGGATACACGGTAATGCCTTTTTCCTTGCAAAGCGCCATATCAATATTATCCAGACCTACGCCCAGCCTGCCCACCACTTTCAGTTGCGGTGCCTGTGCCAGCAATTCCTGGTTGACCTGGGTGCGATTGCGAACAATAAGTGCTGTAGCCTGTGACAGGGCGTGCCCCAGCTGCTCGCGAGCATCAACCAGATCTGGCCGATAATCCACCTGCGCCACCTGGCGCAGGCGTTCTACCGCAGGTTCATCCATAAACTCGGAAATGACAATTGTGTGGGTCATGTTAAATGCGATGCTCAGTTGACTTTGATATTGGCGTCTTTGATGACTTTGGCCAGTTTCCCGATCTGTTCATGCAGATAGGTTTTGAACTCATCCGATCCCATGGGATCGGGAATAAAGCCCAGTTTGACCAGTTGTTCGCCCATGGCTTTTTCTCCAACAACACCGGTCACTTTCTCACTGATTTCCTTGACCAGTGCCGGGTCTGTGCCTTTGGGTGCCAGCAAGCCGGTGAAGTTATCCACCATCAGGCCGGGCAAGCCAGCTTCTGCCGTCGTGGGCACGTCCGGCACGGCCGCGGCTCGTTTGTCGGACGTAATTGCCAGGGCCCGCAGTTTGCCTTGTTGTACATAAGGGAGCGATTCCGGGTAATTGGAGAATACGACATCCAACTGCCCCCCTATCAGATCCACCATAGAGGGCGCGCCGCCTTTATAAGGCACGTGGGTCATTTTGGTTTTGGTCAGGTCCTGGAACAGGGCCATGGCAATGTGTGGCGGCGTGCCGGTGCCGCTGCTGCCAACGTTCAGTGTTTTCTTTTTGGCTGTGTCGATCAGGTCCTGCAGGGTTTTGATGGGGCTGTTCTGCGGCACGACCACCATAATAGCCGAGGAGGCGATTTTGGCAATGGGTACGAAGTCGGATTCGATATCATAGCCAGCGCTTTTGCCGAACAGGGTTTTATTGACGGCGTGCGTCATGGTAATGGCCAGCCAGGTATTGCCGTCCGGCTTGGCGCGCGCCGCTTCGGTCGCGCCCAGGTTGGCATTGGCCCCTGCCTTGTTGTTGACGACGATATTCCAGCCGGTTTTATCACCGACGCCTTTGGCGATCATGCGGGCGGCGACATCGGTCAGCCCGCCGGGTGCGAAGGGCACAATGTAGGTAATATACTGGTCCGGCTTCCAGTCGGCCTGGGCGGCCGGAACCACAATCGTGGCACAGGCACCTAATATTGACAACAGTCCGAGTTTGAGTATGCTGCGTTTTGTTGCGATGTGACGATGCTTCATGGGGTGTCTCCTCCACGATTGTGATAGACGGCCGGGCGGGGTTTTTTATGTGCCGGCCGTTTGGGGGTCAGGCGCTTTCGAACAGTCGGGTCAGGACAAATTCGCGATGGCCCAGGGTTTCAGCCGCCGTCCAGCGGCCGTTGGCGGTGGCCAGCATGCACTCAAGTAGTTTGTCGCCGGCCTGATCCAGGTTGATTTCCCGTTGCAGCAGGCCAGAGGTATCGACATCCACATGCTCGGCCATTGTTCTGACGGTACGCGGGTTGGCGCAGATTTTGATGACAGGCAGGATCGGATTGCCGATCACATTACCCTGGCCAGTGGGGAAAAAATGCACGGCATAGCCGGAGGCCGCGCACAAGGTCACCATTTCGGCAGCAGCCGATGAGGAGTCCATAAACCACAGGCCTTTGCCTGTCGGTATTTCCGCCTTGTCCAGCACGCCATCCACCATGCATTTTTTACCGATCTTCTGGATATTGCCCAGCGCTTTTTCTTCAATGGTGGTCAGCCCGCCCGCGATATTTCCCTTGGTGGGCTGGGATTCAGACAGATCGGAGGTTTTCCAGCGGTTGATCATGTCCTGGTAGCGGTTGAACATGAACATGAAGTCCTCGCGCACCTTGTCATTGGCACAGCGCGCCGCTACGATTTGCTCGCCACCGGTCAGTTCCGATGTTTCGCCAAACACAAGTGTGTTACCCGTGGCATATAGCTTGTCGAAGGCGTCGCCCACGGTGGGGTTGGCGCCGCAGCCGGATGTCGTGTCCGATTCACCGCATTTGGTCGAGACCCACAGATCGGCGATCGGGCATTCTTCGCGTTCCAGTGCGGTGGCGTAATGCACGAATTCCTTGGCTTTCTTGGAGGCGCGCATGATGGTGTCGTGATCGCCATGCAGCTCGATGCTGAAGCCGGCAACGGGCTTGCCCGTCTCGGCGATGGCATCCACGATTTTTTTGGTCCAGCCTTCCTCAATGCCGATGACGATAACGGCGGCGACGTTGGGGTTACAGCCGGTACCAATCAGCGTGCGAAAGTGCAGGTCCAGGTCGGCACCGAATTGCAGGCGACCATAGGGATGGGGAATGCCGATGGTGCCTTTGATGTTATTGGCAACCGCTTCGACTGCGGCATTGGAAATATCGTCAACAGGCAGGATCACAACGTGGTTGCGTATGCCGACGCGTCCGTTGTCTCTTCTGTATCCGCGAAAGGTGGTGTTTGAATCAATAATGGCCATGGGGAAAATCCTTGCTTTGAAGTCTTGGGGCGTTCAGTGCCGGTGTCTGTAAATAACAGCGATGGCGGACGTGCCGATAAGGGCGCAGGTGCCGGGTATGTTGTTACCAGCGCTTGGTTTTGATGTTGTGCACATGGGCGTGGTCGCCGGCATGAATGGGCGCCACGACCTTGCCGATATCAACGCTGTATTTGAAGACGGTATCGCCGTCGTTCATGTTCACCAATGCAACCTTGTGGCCAATGGGAATATCCTGCGTGGCCTTGACTGTAATAATTTTGTCTTCTTCCATATTCCAGCAGCTCAGTTCCATTCCGGCCGTGATGCCTTCGACGACGGCAACGGCAACGGTATCCTTTGAATCATGCAGTACGGCATGGATCATCGTTTTCTCCTTTGATTGACAGATGGGGTCGGGTTTTGATCAGGATATTTGCATCATCATAGTGATAATGTTGATACAAGTCAACTAGATCATCTATATGAATCTAGGGGGTAATGATATTTCCATTTTTATGCTGGCGTTGCGAGCGCAAGCCGTGGCATTATGCGTATAGGTCAATTACAATCAGCTTCCTATGAATCACAAAAAGTTTTTTCTGCCGGGCACCCCTCTTTATTTTGCGATCAAGCAGTCGCTGCTGGCCGCATTGGCTAGTGGCGAGTGGGTGCGCGGTCAGGCCATTCCCCCCGAAAATCAATTGGCTGAAAAATTCGGCGTCTCCATCGGCACCTTGAGAAAAGCGGTAGACGAGCTGGTTAGCGAACATATCCTGATCCGTCATCAGGGGCGCGGCACGTTTGTCGCCACGCATGAAAGCGACCAGCATTTTTTTAAATTCTTCCGGATTCAACGACGCGATGGCCTGAAGTCTTACCCGGTCACTCGCCTGTTGAAGTTCCGCCGCAAAAAGGCCACGCGCGAAGCAAGTGAACGGTTGCAGTTGCCTAAAGACGCAAATGTTTTTCACTTTTTCAATCTGCTAAGTCTGAATGATGATTTGGTGATGGTCGATGAAATCCAGGTGCCGGAAATGTTGTTCGCCTCGTTGACCGAGCAGAACCTGAGCGAGCGTTCAAGCACACTCTATAATTTTTATCAGAATAATTTCGGCATCAATATCGTCGAGACCAGGGAAAAACTCAGTGTGTGTGAGGCTGACAGCGCCGTAGCCAAATGGCTGGATATTGCTCAGGCCATGCCGCTGTTGTTGATTGATCGCATGGCTTACACATATCAGGACAGGCCGGTTGAATGGCGGCAGACGCGCGTCAATACCAGCAAATACGAGTACATCGCAAAAGAGTGATGCTTGCTGTTGTGGGTCGCCTTTTGTCTATTCCCGGTTTTTGAGAAAATTTAAAATTCATGACAGCCCTGTTGCGTCCTTACGTCGTAATAGCAACGCTGCGCAATTTTTTTGCTGTGAATAGTAGCGAATCGCATCATAAGGGGGCAGTTAGGGAAAATAAATGGCTATTTAGAAAAATTACTTACAAAGCTCACAAAATAGGTGTTTCAGGTTTAGGACGAGGGGCACGCATTGTTATAAAATGCCGCTCGTACGATTGATATTCACCTATCCAACGTACATTTGGCCCCGTCTCGCAAGAGTCGGGGCATTTTTTTGTCTGCAGTTTAAGCCCGATCTGCCGCTTCAGGCACGGCTTGCAGCCGCCTGGCGAGCGCCTTGCGATCAACTTTGCCCACGCCGTTTTCAGGCAGTGCATCCACGACAATAAGGGACGCCGGCTGATAGATACGCGACAGATTAGTTTTTAGCAGTTTCTGCACTTGCCCAACGTCCAGCTGTTTGCCTGTTCTTGCTGTTATGAAAGCGACCGGAATTTCCCCGAGGTCTTCATCGGGACGCCCAATCACACAACAGTTTTCGACATCCGGATGCATGGCAATGACATGTTCAATTTGCGAAGGCGAAATGTTTTCACCTCCACGAATAATGACATCCTTGATACGACCGGTGATATATAGAAATTGCTCTTCATCGAAGTAGCCGATGTCGCCGGTATGTAATGGATCGCCTTGCGGATCGAGTGTGCCGGTGGATGATACACCGACATATCCCAGCATCAGGCTGTCTCCGCTGATGCAGATTTCGCCGTTTGTGTTTGGCGCAGTTATACGTTCACCCGTCGCGGAAAGCAGGAAGACATCCTGATTGTCCAGTACCTTGCCGATGGAGCCGATTTTCCTGTTGTTCGGCGGATTCATGGTGGATGTGCAGGTCGCCTCTGACAGGCCGTATGAAATGATCAGCGGCTGTCCCAGATGGCTTTCAATTTTTTTGTGCAATTCAGTTGTGATGGGCGCTGAACCGCAGCGGGCAAGTCTCAGGTTCTGAACAGCTTGTTGCGAGAGTGGATGAGCCAGCATGCGTGAATACATGGTGGGTACGCCGGTAATAATACTTGGCTGTACTGTTTCCATCAGGTTGGACATGGTGCGCGCCGAGAAGCGGGGGGCGAAATAAACGGTTGCGCCTGCTGCCAGAGGGCTGAAAAGCTGGTTATTCAGCCCGTTGGTGTGATAAATGGGCATGACATGCAGCAACACATCGTGTGCTGTCAATTCGCTCATGGCAATCACCCCGCGGGCATTGTTGAGCACGCCTCGATGGCTTTCCAGTACGCCCTTGGGTCTGCCCGTACTGCCCGAGGTAAACAGCATCAGGGCCGGTTGTGCGGGCGCGATGTCTGTTGCCCAGTATGGGGCAGCAACAGGTAATGTTGCGGGGTTGATGGTTGTGACCTGGTTCAGGGCGGGTAGCGTTTCCGGCTTGTCTGATAGTAACCAGCTTAATCCGCCGGCCTGCAGGCGATCCGCTAATTCGGCTTCGGATAATCCGGGCTCCAGCGGGCATGGACAGGCGCCGGCAACCATGACGGCCAGAAGGGTAATAACGGCATCCAGCCCGCGTTCCATTGCAATGGCCACACGTACTTCATCGCGCAGGCCGGCGGCTCGCAGGCGCCCGGCCAGGCCGCAGACCGATTCGTACAGTGCGCCATAGCAGATGTCTGTTTGCGCATCGCGCAGGGCGATGCGCTGCCTGTTCCTGGGATCCTGCCAGGCAAGACGCCAGTCTGCCAGAATGGTTGGGGTAGCCGTCATGACCGTTCTCCTAACGCAGTTTGACGCCAGCGTCTTTTTCAAATTGTCCTTGTGGATCCAGTGCGCGCAAAGCGTCCCTTTCGGCGTCGGTGGGCATCGCGGTCGGTTTGGCATCCGCATGGTCGAATGTGAAACCAGTACGGCTGATGACCTCTTCAATGGAGGAATCCGGATGAAACGAATGCAGCGCCAGTCTGTTGTCTTTTTTCAGGAAGACGGCGATGGGCGTGACGACGCCGTGAAAGCCACCCCAGGAGGTACGAAAGTCGAGCTTGTCGACGAAGGTACGAGTGGAGTGTTCTGTACGCCATGTGCAGGCGCGTTTGGCGGTGGGCAGCATGACTGCGCCGCCACCGCCGCCAGGCAGGCGCACTTTGGGCGAGTGCCAGTCGCCAATACATGAATTGTTGGCGTTGCCTTCGCCGTCAATCTGCGCGGCGCCCAGGAAGGTGAGATCCATTTTGCCGCGGGTACAGAGATCATAGAAGTCTTCGTTGGCAAAGATGGATGCCGATTGCTGGGCCAGCACCGGGTCCGAGCTTGAAAGCGGAATGCTGGTCGGGTGCGGGTCAACGCCCCCGGCCACATTGATATAAATGAAATCCCATTCGTAGGCTTTTTTTGCCATCAGGCAGGCCAGCATGGGCATGGTGGAATTGACGCCGCTGAACGTGATCTCATTGGGCCGGATGAAGCGGGCAAGATTGGTGACGATGTAGGAGAAGGGTGACCAGTTGTTTTCCATTATGCGTTTTCCAGTAATTCGGGGGCGGCGTTCATATGCGCCTGGAAGCGCGCTTCGTCCGGATCCCGGTAGGCTTCGACAGCGGGATAATCAATTTCGTAATCAGGCCAGCAAGAGCCGGGCCAGGCGCCGTTTTTCACAATGGAAAAAGCTTCTACCATGAAGTAGGGGATGAGCGTGGTTTCAGGGCTGTCGGTGAAGACGGTGTCGTCGACCAGGTTTTCTGCAACAACCAGCACGCTTTTGGCGGAGCGCGACATGATCCGGTCCCAATGATAGGTACCCAGTACGCGAACGTTGCCTTTGCGATCGACTTCGTTGGCGTGAATCACTGCATAGTCGGGGGTGATGGCGGGAATGACCCAGACCTCTTTTCCGGATCCGTACGGGTCGGCAATTTTGACCCAGTTGTTCAGTTGCGCCAGGTCGCTGCCTTCAATGCCGCCGCAGGGCTGGAAGGGGATGCCAAACGCGGCTGCACGCAGACCTGCCGTCAGGGTGGCGCAAGCATGTTCTTCCAGAGCCAGGCGGTTTTGCTCCACAGCCTTGCGATAGTACTGAGCCAGGCCAAAGTTGCCTTCCATCGCGACAATGCCGGCACGTGCTTTGGAGGCCACACCGGCGCGACACAGGATGTCGATGTCGTACCCCGGCGATTGCTTGATGATTTCAAGGTCCTGCTTATTCTGACGGATGAGTTCGCGGACAAAGGCAAACGGCCCGCGATGCAGAAAGCTGCCGCCCAGCGCCAGAGATGCGCCGTTGGGAATACGATTGACCAGCGCCTGCAGGGATACGCATTTATCGGTCTGGTTGAATCCTGATGTCATGGGGTGTCTCCAGATAATTAATTGGGTTTCAGATAGGCCCGGATCCGGTCCTTGAGGCCGGGCGCCGCGGCCGAGCGAACCAGCGCAGCCAGATTCTGGTCTGATTCAGCGTTTGAATACAGGACCTTGTACAGATTCTGGCGCGTGACATCAGACAAAACGGCATTATTGTTGCGGGCCGCTTCGATGACAGTCGACCAGTGTTCCTGCGCCTGCAGTTCTTGCATGAAACCGATGTTCAATGCTTCACTGGCGTCAAAGGTTCGGGTACTGGACAGAATGTCCAGTGCAGTCTGTGTGCCGACAAGGTTCTGAAAGCGGCGAGTGCCCAGAATCAGTCCGAACTTGATGCCAGGAAAACGGAATGTTGTGCCCGGCTCGGCAACGCGACGCTTGCAGCAGGCAATGATGTCGGCGCCCGCGCCGAAATTTCTTCCGTGGCATAGTGCGACGGTCATGGCTGGCGAGGTTGCCAGCAGGTCCAGCATTAATTCGATTTGCACTACCCGTTGCAGCAGATCGCCTTCGCTGGCAGTGTCCAAATCGGAGAAATCGAAACCGGCACAGAAGTTTTTACCATTTCCCTTGAAAATCAAAAGCGGAACCGCTTGCGCATGCGCGTTCTGTATGCCGGCGGTCAATGCCTGCACCAGCGCCGGCGACAGGGCATTCATCTTCTCGGGGCGGTTCAGTATGAAAACCCAGGCGTCATCGTTGCGTTCAATGATCAGGGGATCACTCATGCGTCTTCTCCCCTTAATGCAAATGTGTCAAGAATATCGTTATGTTCGCCCAGTGCCGGCGGGCCAACGGTGATCTGGCTGGTATGCCCGTCAAAGCGGATGGGTGAGGCAAATGTTCTGGCCGTCAGCCCATTGGGCAAGGGGATGTTCTGGACCCAGTTCATATGTTTGACCTGTTCATCTGCGAGAATGTCGGAGTACGGATTGATAGGTGCGCAGGGCACACCGGCAGCCCGGAATTGCTCAAGCCAGAAGTGTGCATCTGCACCGGCAAAAATAGACTCCATGATTTCCAATAATGCGTATTGGTGCTGGGCACGCAGCGACGTGGTCGCGAAACGCTCATCGTCGAACAGTTCAGGGCGCTGAACAACTTCGCACACAGATTTCCAAAGCGAATTGTTACCTGCAGCCATGCCGAAATACCCATCTTTGCATCGGAAGACCTGATACGGGGCGTTGCGCGGATGAGCCGAGCCCATTTTCCGGGGGTTGTTGCCGCTGCCAAAATATTCCGATGTCTGCAGCGCCGCGATGCCGAGGGTGGCGCCCAGCATGGAGATATCGATATGCGTGCCTTCGCCGGTTTTTTCTGCGACTCTGAGCGCGGACACAATGGAAAAGGCCGCATACAGGCCGGCCGAGAAATCGCATACAGGCACACCGCATTTGACGGGTGCACCGTCGGCTTCTCCCGTGACACTCATCAGGCCGCTCATGGCCTGTACGGTCAGATCGAATCCGCCTTCCTGGCTTCGCGGCCCGCTCTGTCCATAGGCGGAGATGGAGCAGTAGACGATTTGCGGATTAAGTGTTTTGATATCTGCATAGCCCAGGCCAAGCCTGTCCATCACGCCGGGACGATTGTTTTCCAGAACAATATCGGCGTTGCGCATGAGCGCCTGGGCGGCCTGAAGATCAGTTGGATTTTTAAGGTCCAGTGTGACCGATTTTTTGTTCCGGTTCAACGATGCGAAATTTTCGCTGTAGCCTTCGCTGATGGGTGGCCAGCTTCGGAGCGTGTCGCCGCCGTTGGGGTTTTCGATCTTGATGACATCCGCGCCCATATCCGCCAGCAGCATACTGCAGAACGGGCCCGCAGCGACGTTACATATTTCAATGACTTTGACGCCTTGCAGCGTTGATTCTTGCTTCATATTGATGTGCTCACAGAGTGGTTCGTATTAGTTTGATTCACCAAAATAGCCACGGCGATAGCCTGATTCGCGGGATATTTCGCTTGCTGCGTCCAGGACCACGGAAGACCAGCGTTTCATATTGTCCATGGTCAGGCGTTCCAGCGGGCCCGAAATGCCCAGGGCGGCAACGGCCTTATTGTGTCCGTCGAAAACGGGCGCGGCGATACCCCCCACGTTGTTGCGCCATTCGCCCCGGTTGATGGCGTAGCCGACGCGGGCAATGGTCGCCAGTTCTTCCTTCAGGCTGGCCAGAGTTGTGATCGTATTTTCGGTATGACGGATCAGGTCCGCGGGTTGATGGTCCAGATAGTCGCTGTTCTGGAACGCAAGCAGGGCCTTGCCTGTGGCGACCGCATAGGCAGGCGCGCGTCCGCCGATAATGGAATAGGCTCTGACCGGATTGGGACTGTCGATTTTATCGATGTAAATGACATCCAGCCCGTCAAGCACCGAAAGATGCACCGTCTCTTGTGTTTCAAGCGCGACACGGCGCATGAGTGGCGCGGCGATTTTACGTACGTCCAGGCGCGCCAGGCGCTGGGCGGCCAGTTCGAACACTTTCAGCGTTGGCTTGTAGCCACCGGTGTGGCCGCTCTTTTCGACGTAACCGGCCTGGATAAGCGTTTGCAATGTTCGGTGCGTATTGCTTTTTGTCAGGCCGGCCGCGACTGCCAGACAGTCTATTGTGTTGGGCTGATCTTCCTGGGCGCAGATGATCTCAAACAGCCGCAAGCCTTTCAGCAAAGTTTTATCCATATAAATCTCAAATGATGATACAAAAAGTCCTATATTTTAAGATAGTTAGTATAGAACCAATAATTCGTTGACCTGCTATTTATTATATGCGATTCTATTTTTTATTCAATAAATAGAATATATATTCTATATGTTAGGAAAAATAAAAAGGAGTGAGACAATGAATTTATGTGTTCGTGCGGCGCTGGCATGCTTTCTGGCGGTGTCGTCTACGGTCGTTAGTGCTGCAGACTGGCCTGCCAAGCCCATCACAATGGTCGTGCCCTATCCACCGGGCGGCGCGACGGATTTTTCCGCGCGGGTGTATGCGCAATATCTTCCCGACCTCATCGGCGCCACAGTGGTGGTCGAAAATCGGGCAGGGGCGGGGGGTGAGATTGGCGCAGAGGCGGTGTCGCGTGCCGCGCCCGACGGCTACACCATGCTTTTTGGCGCAATGGGCAGTCATGCTATCAACTCGGTGCTGCCTTCCAAGCCCAAGACATATAAATTTCCGGATGCATTTGAAGGCATCTCTTTCGGTACAGCAGTGCCATTGGTTCTGGCGGTGCGCAGTGGCCTGGGCGTCAATACTCTGGATGAACTCGTGCGCAAGGCGCAGGAGAATCCGGGCAAAATTTCTTACGGGTCGGCAGGGGTCGGTTCTTCACAGCATATGGCCGTTGAAAAATTCCAGCTGGCAACCAATACCAGATTATTGCATGTGCCATATAAGGGAAGCGGTCCGGCAGTGACCGATTTGTTGGGCGGGCAGATCGACATGGTGATTGATACGCTGACAACGCTGCTGCCTCAGGCGAACAGCGGCAAAATCAAGTTCATCGCTGTCAGCACGGCTGATCGGGTCAAGACTATTCCGGATGTACCCACGCTGAAGGAACTGAATGTGAAGGATTATGTGCTGACGACCAACTATGGGTTGCTGGCGCCGGCAGGAACGCCCAAAGACATTGTCCGGAAGATGTCAAAGGCCATGCAGGAAATAGCCGCGAGACCGGATGTGCAGAAAAAACTGGTCGACTCCGGCGCTCAGGCGTATGCAACAACGCCGGAAGAAACGGATCAGCTGCTGCTGGATGAAGTGAAAAAGTGGTCCGATGTCGCTACGCGTGCCAAGGTTGAATGAGTGGAGCAAGCATTCCATGAATCACATTTGCCATGAAGCGTTGTGAGCAATAAGAATAGTACGAAAAGCTATTTCGTTAACTTGCCGTTTTTCTGTATAACCATAATTCCCAAGTAGAGAGACTGTCATGCCCTTCAATAGAAAAAAATTCGTCAAATGGTTGTGTACCATTCCTGTGGTGGCCTGCGCTGCGGTTGCGGGCATAGCGATTGCCGCAACATCTGCGAACACCTATCCCGATAAGCCGATCAGATTGATTGTGTCTTATCCCGCCGGCGGTAGCGTCGATGTTGCCGCTCGCATTCTTCAGGAACCGTTGAGCAAGGGCCTGAAGCAGAGTGTGGTGATTGAGAACAAAGGCGGTGCGGGTGGCACCATCGGAACCGCGCAGGTGGTGAATGCTGCGCCCGATGGGTATACGCTATTGCTGACGCTGTCATCGCACACCATCAACCCCGCCATTTATGCGGCATTGCCGTTTGATACGGAAAAAGATCTGGCGCCTGTGTCCATGGTCGCTTCGGCACCGCAAGTGCTGGTGGCGAACCCGGCATTCAAACCTTCAACTATTCCGGAACTGATTGAATTTGCAAAGGCGGCGGATAAGCCGGTCATCTACGGCTCGGCTGGGGTGGGTTCGCCCAGCCATATTGCAGGTGAATTGTTCAAGAAACTGGCAAATGTCAAGCTGACTCATGTGCCCTATCGGGGCGGTGGCCCGGCCACCGTGGATGTCCTGGGCGGACAGATTCCATTGCTATGGGTGTCGCTGCCTTCGGTCACGCAATACATTCGCAATGGAAAGCTCAAAGCGCTTGCCGTATCCACAAAGGATCGAACACCAGTCCTGCCTGATGTGCCGTCTGTTGCCGAAACAGTGTCGGGCTTTAACGTCGATTCATGGTACGCCATGTTTGCGCCTGCAGGCACGCCTCGGCCCATTATAGACAAAATCCAGAAAATACTGGCAGCCAGCGCAGCGGATAAAAAGGTACAGGATGCGTTTCTCGCACAGGGTGCCGTTGTGGTCGGCGGCACGCCCGAAGAGCTGGATGCCGTGGTGAAAAAAGAGATCCCGGCCTGGAAGGCGCTGGCCAAAGACGCCAACATACGGGTTGACTAAGCCAGGGTAAGGCGCCCGGCATAAGAAGGGACGAGCATACCAGGCATGCCGACATACGGACCCGATTGTGGTGGGCCCGTATGCTGTTCTAGTCGAGTTTGATATTGTTCTTTTGGGCGACATCGCCCCAGCGTGTCAGTTCATTTGAAATAAATGTGCGGAACGCCTCGGGCGAGGTGCCTTCCACCTGCATGCCCAGGTTATTCAATTGCTGGATGGTTTGCGGGTCTTTCAGCGCGGTGGCGATGGCCTCGGACAGTTTTTTGATAACCGGTTCGGGCGTACCCGCCGGCGCGAAAATACCGTTCCATTCGCTGACATCCATTTTCACACCCTGTTCGGCCATGGTCGGCACGTCCGGCAGATCGTCGCCGCGTTTGGCGGCGGTGCTGGCCAGCGCTTTCAGTTTTTTGCCACGGATGTACGACATGGCCGATGCGGCGTTGGCAAAGTAAGTATCAACAACACCGCTCATCACGTCTACCAGCGCCGGTGCACCACCCTTGTATGGAACGTGTACGATGTTGATGCCGGTTTCCTGTTTGAGCAGTTCACCCACGATATGAACCGGGCTGCCAATGCCGTAAGAGGCGAAAGTCAGTTTGCCGGGGGCGGCCTTGGCGGCATCCACATACGACTGGACGCTGTTGTACGGCGAATTCTCGGGCACCACCATCAGATAGGGCGAACTGACCACTTTGGACACGGGTACGAAGTCTTTCAGCGGCTCGTAGGGCAGTTTACGCAGAACAGGATTAATGGAAAAGGACGAGGCATCATATAGCAGCGTATAACCGTCGGCAGTGGCGCGTGCCACCTGTGTGGCGCCAATGGAGCCGCTGGCACCGGCCTTGTTTTCGATGACGATCGGCTGTTTGAGTGTGTCGCCCAGCGATTTGGCAATAATGCGCGCTGCATTGTCGGCGCCGCCGCCGGCAGAGTAGGGAACGATCATGCGAATGGCCTTGACAGGGTAGTCGGCAGCCATCGCCGCGCCGCTGGCGAGCAGGCTGCCCGCCAGGGCCAGAGAAAGAGCAGTTTGATTCAGTGACATGATTATCGTGTCTCCGTGAGTGTATGAATGGAATATGCGCGAACCGGTACGCGGTTTAGCATTCGGTCTGCGTTATACGGTGGCCACTGGATTGACCGGTGCGCCGACCATCCCGGGCAGGTAGATAGGCGGGGCAGTCAGGAAGAATGCATGACGTTTGTGATTGCGCAGCCATTGGGCCAGCACTGACAGATGCCATAATTCACCCAGCGGAATCCCCAGTTTGACCAGACAGTGTTCGTGTAGCGGCAGCAGCGGCCCTCGTTTTGCGGTCAGTGTGTAATTGCGTTTTTCCACAGCATGGTTGTCTGCAGCCAGAGCTGATACCTTTGATTGCGTGACCCAGTCGCGCAGCGCCGGGTCGTTGCCATCCAGCGCGCAGCAGGCGGTTTTCAGAATCTCGTGATCATCGTTTGCCTTCAGGTTCAGGGCAATATCGGCCAGCCCGGTATGGAAACAAACGATGTCGCCCTTGCGTATATCGATGTCGTCTGCTTTGATCACGTATTCAATATCGGCAAAACTCACCAGTCTGGCTTCGTCACCAAAATGATGACGCAGATCGATCAGCACACCGCGTCCCTGAATACCATGGCGGGCCATGGGATCGATGGACAGGGCGGCCGCGCCTGTAAATGGGTTGTCGGCCGCTTGAGCGTGTGGGACCACGCGAAAGCCGTTGTAGCCAACCGGCGCTGCCGTTCCGTTCCCATCGGCGTCAAAGCAACTGCACACATGTCCGAATGCATCCCATTGAGTGGAGTACTGAGGTGACAGCGTGACCACATCGTCGCTGACCACATCGGTCGCGCCGGGCGTATCGCCACCCAGCGGGAAATTGAAGATCGGTACGCCATTCTTTCTGGAAGCCTGTATGACAGGACCCGCGCGACGGGGGTTGAGAACGGGCTGTCGGGGAACATCAAGCGGCAGACTCAGTGAAAAGCTCTGACCGGTCACAATCTCCCGGGCGGCCGCTACGCGCGCACGGGCATCGATCCAGTTCAGGCGTCCCAATTGATCCTCTGCGCCGAAGTCTCCCCAGTTGGCCCCGTCGGGGCGTTGTTTCCATTGTGTTGTCATAATTGGGTTTCCTTGTCAGCGCACAATACCGCGTTGCCTGAGATCATCGATATCGCGATCGGCATAACCATATTCGGCAAGCAGTTCGCTGGTATGTTCGCCAAAGTCCGGTGCCGGCAGATCGGTCGCGCATGCGGTCTGATTCATTTTGATCAGACCGGTGATGCTTTTATATTTGCCAATCTTGCGATGCGAGAATTCCCGAATCATGCCTTCTGCCTGCACCTGTGGATGCTCGAACATATCATCGACAGGCCGAACCATAGAGCAGGGAACCTGCGTCCCGAAATGCGCTTCCCAGTCGGCTGCGCTGCGTTGTTGCAGCGCCTGGCGGATGATGGGCACAATCACACTGGCCTGTTCCGCGCGCTTGCGTACGGTGTCATAGCGAACGTCGGCCGCCAGCGATGCGAGACCTGTCAGTTTGCATAGCGCTTCCCAGAAATGCGGGGTGTTGGCGGAAAGGTAGATGAATCCTTCTTTGGTCGGGTGAATCCCGGTGATGCCACCCGAGCGCATGTCGCGCTCGATCCGTTTGGGCTCGCCTTCAGCCCACACCAGGCGGGTGGACTGCATGGTGAGGGCGCTGGCCAGCAGCGAGACCTCTACATATGAGCCCCTGCCTGTGCGTTCACGCTTGAATAGCGCAGCATTCACGCTGTTGGCAATCATGGCGCTGGCGTAAAAGTCCACCACAGATCCGTACACAATTTCCGGCTCGGCCTTGCCCATTCCCTGCGAATCGCAAATGCCCGACATGGCCTGCAGTACCTGATCATAACCCGCATTGTCGGCCATGGGACCGGCCGAGCCATAGCCGGTCATGGCGCAGTACACCAGTGTCGGATTCACTTGTGATAATGTCGGATAATCGATTTTCAGACGGGCAGGCACCTTGGGGCGAAAGTTATGGACCACGACATCAGCCTGCTGCACCAGTTTCAGAAAAATGGCATACCCCTCGGCGGTTTTAAGATCAATGCTGATACCGCGTTTGCCCCGGTTAACGCCTATAAACGCCCGGCTTTCATCTGCCAGGGTAGAGGGGTATTTGCGCAGATTGTCACCTTCGGGCGGTTCGATCTTGATTACTTCAGCGCCCAGATCGGACAGCAGGGTGCAGCCGTAAGGCCCGGCAATATAGGCGCTCAGATCCAGCACGCGAATGCCGGACAGGGGTAAGTCATTGTTTTCTGAAAAGGTTGATGTCATAAAGCTGATCCGTGTTTATTTCTGTACGTGAATATCGCTGTCTTTGGCGACCTTTTTCCAGAGTGCGATGTTGTCGCTGATTTCCTTGTCGAAGTCTTTGGCCGTCATATAGGCCGCTTCGGCGCCTTCTTTCAGGAAGAATTTTTTCAGTTCCTCCTCGGCGGTGACTTGCTTGAGGGCGTCGTTGAGTTTGTTGACGATAGCGTCGGGAGTTCCCCTGGGCGCAAGAATGCCCCACCAAATTTTGAAGTTATAACCGGGTACATCGGTAGCAATTGTCGGCAGATCAGGCGCGACCTGGCTTTTCTCGCTGCTGGTTACGCCCAGTGCTATGGCTTTGCCTGTGCCGACAGCGGGCAGCAGTGACGGACCACTGGCAATTAACACATCCACCTGATCGCCGATCAGCGCATTGGTTGCCGGGCCCATTCCCTTAAAGGGCACATGAGTCATCTTGATTTTTGCCAGCGAGTTCATCATTTCAGTCGCAAACTGATTACTGCTGCCAGGGCCGGAGGAGGAGTAATTCAACTGGCCGGGATGCGTCTTGGCATAATCGATCAGATCGGCAACCTTGGTGATGCCTAAAGATTTGCGCGCGGCGAGAATAAAAGGGCCTTCGGCCATCAGACCGACTCCGCGCAGGTCTTTGATGGGATCAAAGGGCAGTGTTGGCTGGATGGCTGCGTTGGTGGTAAAGCTGGACGAGACCGCCGCCAGGGTGTAGCCATCAGGTTTGGCGCGTGCCACTTGCATGGTGCCGATGGAGCCGCCGGCACCACCCTTGTTCTCAATGACAACGGTAGTTTTAAGGAGTGTGCCCAGTTTCATGCCAACCGCGCGGGCAAACGTATCATTGGAGCCGCCCGGCGGATAAGGCACGACCAGGGTAATGGGCCGGTCGCCCGGGAAATCTGCAGCATCTGCCGCTACAGCGATGATGGGCTGCGCCAGCACAGTCAAAAGCAATGCGGCTGCGGCGGTGTGTACAAAGGACTTGTTGTGCGTCTGTTTTCTATTCAATGTTGTCTCCTGGATGGATGGAAGTCTTGGCCGTCTGGCGAAGAATCATTTTTGCTTTATTGATAAAAGGGACATCAATCATCTGACCGTCCAGGACATAAGCGCCATGTGCGGTGTTGCCAGCCGATTCGACGATTTTTTGCGCCCATTCGATTTCTTCCTGGCTTGGCGTGAATATTTCATTTGCAATCGCCACCTGTGAAGGATGGATACATGTTTTACCCAGGAAACCCAGCGACCGGGCCAGTTGCGCTTCCTGCCTGTACCCGTCCATATTGCGAATATCGGCATAGGCAGTGTCATAGGCATACACGCCGGCACTGCCCGCCGCCAGACGCAATTGCATCATCACATGGTGTACATTGGCCGGCTCATAGCGATGAATACCCTGTGGCTCAAACAGATCACCCAGTCCCAGTTGCAGACCTGCGATTCTTCTGTCAGCCGCAGCAATGCCTGCAGCGTTGACCAGCGCCAGCGGTGTTTCGATATTGACCAGGATGGCGGGCGGCTTGTCGATTGCGCTTGCCGCCTTGTCGAACGCCACGAAGAAATCCTGCATTTGTTCGGCGGACTCAATCTTGGGGATATTGATCAGATCGACCGATTCAAGCATGCACGCCTGCAGGTCGTCGCTGAACCAGGAGGTGCTCATGTCGTTGATACGCACAATAATGGTTTTGGGCTGCGTGCCGCGCTCCAGCGTTTGCAGGAAATCGGCCAATTGCCGGCGCGCCTGTTCTTTATGTTGCTCCAGTACGGCGTCTTCCAAATCAAAAGACAGTGCATCTGCCGGGCTGTTGAGTGCTTTTTCGAATAGTTCAGGTCGCGATGCCGGAACGAATAGTTTGCTTTTCATTTTTTCCTCCTTTTACAACGACGGATCATAAGGCATAAAAGATAGAAAAAGTGTGGGTATTTTTATCTTAAAACGATAGTAAATATGTCTTATTGGGCGGACTGAATAGCTGGCTTGCCTCGCTGTTCCGGTCGCGAAGGCCGAACGCCATGTGGCTTAGCCGTTGCCATGAGAGAAATGGCATTCGTAATGAAATAATCCTTGACCTTCCCACTGTTGTAACCTTTATTCTGCAATCTGTAATGAACAGATGAGGTGATGATATGCAATTTCGAATCGAAGATATGACTTGTGGTGGTTGCGTACGTCGGGTTACCAAAGCTGTACAGTCAGTGGATCCTGATGCGGTGGTAGATGCAGATGTGGCGGGGCGCCAGGTGCGAGTCAGTTCGACCGCGCCAGAGGCGCAGATCGTGGCTGCCCTGGAAGGGGCAGGCTATCCTCCCAGCCAGGGACGATGATTGAAACTTCAATCAGTCAGGCGGCGACAGCTGTGGCTGGTGTCGCAGCGGGGGGGGATTTTTTATTTCAAAGGAAATATTATGTCTGAATATACACAATCTGGTTTTGCAGGCGGCGTAGCTCGCCGTGGTCTGTCTATCGCCGTACTGGCGTTAAGCGGCTTTGCGATGACAATGCCTGCCATGGCTCAGACGACGGGTCACGCCGCAGGGCATACGGCAGCGACGACGAACGCGCCGATGGATATGCACGGATCAATGACCGGCATGCAGCATGATATGGCGGCGGTCAAGGCTTCTGGCGATACTGACTACGACTTTGCCGTCATGATGAGAATCCATCATCAGGGGGCGGTTGATATGGCGCAGATGGAGTTGGACAAGGGAAAAGACCCAAAATTGCAGGCCATGGCAAAAGAGATCATCGAAGCCCAGAAAAAGGAAATCGCCCAGTTTGACGAATGGATTGCCGATTACGAAAAGCGCAAGAAATAGGGCAATTACGTTCATAATAGCGGCTTGAGGACAACAATCAGCGGCCGTGCTCGTATTATGAACACCCATTTCATTCGCACTTTTTTATTGGTCCACCAACTGGGCTCCATGGCGCAGGCCGCCAGAAAACTGAATGTGACCCACGGCACCGTGGCCCAGCAAATCGCGGCCCTGGAAAAAGAGATCGGAGTCGCGCTGGTGGCACGCGCCGGTAAAACGGTGCATGTGACCGAGGCGGGGCTGCGCCTGCTGGACCGCTTCATGCTGATTGTCAATGAAGTGGATGCGCTGCCCGGACTGGCCAATTCAAATGAAATTCGCGGCGAGCTGCGGATCGGCGCCGGGAACAGCGCACTTAACAGTGTGCTGCCCGATATTCTGAGTCTGTTGGTCCGTCGCTATCCTGATGTGCATGTCGTTGTGCAGCCAGGCGTGTCACCGGATTTTTATCGTGATATCGAAAATGGCGACCTGGATGCGGCGATTGCCATAGAACCGCCCTACGCTTTGCCCAAATCCCAGGAGTGGGTGCTGCTTCGCGAAGAACCGTTTGTGTTGCTGGCCTCGGAAATGCATCGCGGCAGGCCGCCAGACCAGCTGTTGCGCACCGAACCGTTCATCCGGTATGACCACAACAGTTGGAGCGGCAAGCTGATCGAGCAGTATTTGCGCGCGGTGGCCATCACGCCCATTGAGCGTTTTGAACTGAACGCGATCGAATCCATTGCGCTGATGGTCAATCAGAATCTGGGTGTTGCGATCATTCCCGACTCGGCCAATTTGTACAAGCGTGATCTGAAAATTATCAAAATTCCTCTGCCGGAAGTGAGTGCGCCGCGCCGCTTCGGCCTGGTCTGGTCACGCAAATCGGCACGTATCCGACTGGTGCGCGCGTTTTGTGAGGCGGCAGTAGCGGCGTACAGGTCGCTGAATCGGTAGATAACGCTATGTGAACGCCGGTTCCAGTTGCTGTCCCTTGAGCATGATTCGATACAAATAGCGATATTCTTCCGGATCATAATCGGCATTGGCCTGGTGCATGACGCTACGGTTGTCCCAGATGACAAGATCGCCGACCCGCCATTGGTGGCGGTATTCGTATTTTGACTGTGTCGCGTGTTTATACAGTTGATCAATCAGTGCGAAGCCGTCTTCCGGCTCCATGCCTTCGATGCCTTCCATCCTTCCGGTATTCATGTAAAGTGCCGGCCGGGCGCTGATCGGGTGCTTGATAACGATCGGCTGAATAACGTTGGGAATGGCAGCATGTTCTTCGGCTGTCAGCTTGGCGAAGCTTCTGGGGCTGCGGCTGCTTTCGTAGATGTGTTTCGAGCGCAGCGTGGCAATTTTCTTTTTCATATTGTCGGACAAATCGTCATACGCCTTGCGCACATCGACAAACTGCGTGTCGCCGCCGTAAGAGGGAATTTCGACCGCCAGAAGGCTGGTCGCCTTGGGCGGCTCCAGGTAATTGGAATGATCTGTGTGGTAATTCTCTCCCCGGACTTGCAGTTTGCCGTTTTTGCGGGGTAAATCGCGGGTTGAATTAATGCCCACCAGTGGATGATCGGGAAGAATGAACTGCTTGACCTGCTGCTCCATTAATTCACCGAAAATCCTGCCCGTTTCAACAAATTGTGCCGGTTCAAGATACTGGTTGCGAAACACCAGCACGGCGTGTTCGGCAAACAGCTTGTTGAGCTGTTCCCTTGTTTCTGCAGTCGCGGGTTGCGCAAGGTCGATATTCGATATTTCAGCACCGAATATGCTGTTGATAGGTAATACTTGCAATGCCATTTCGATGTCTCCTGTTTATTTCTGTGAATGGTCCAGTCCGGTTTGCTGTGCTACAGCGGCCCACTTTTTGGTTTCCTCTGCGATGCGCTGATCGAACTGCTCGCGGGTTGCGCTTGTGATCTGGGCGCCTTCGCTGGCCAGGCTGTCTTTCAGTTTGGGATTGGACAGAACTGCGTTAATGTCCCTATGCAAGGCCTCGACAATGTCACCGGGCGTGCCTTTGGGGGCCATGATGCCCCACCAGTTGGTGGCGTCCACGTCGATTCCTTCTTCTTTAAGAGTGGGAATATCGGGAATGAGTGCGACGCGTTCGGGACCGGCGACCGACAGGATTTTGACTTTTCCGGAATTGACGTAAGGCTGCATTTGGATAAGGCTGCCCAGCGCAACCTGAACATTGCCCGATGCCAGATCGACCAGCGCAGGTGCGCCGCCTTTATAATGAACGATCGTCAGATCCGCGCCTGTTTTCAGTTTGAACAATTCCACCGCAAAGTGCTGGAAACTGGCCACGCCCGACGAGCCGAAATTCACTTTGCCCGGATTCTTCCTTGTGTATTCGATCAGTTCCCTGACCGAGTTGACCGGCAACGAGGCATTGACGGCAATCACGCTGGGCCCCTGGCCCAGAAGGGCAACGGGGATGAACGAATCCACCGGGTCGTAGTTGAGTTTCATCACTGACGGGTTCATGGTGAAGGTGGACGAGATCAATAGCAGGGTATTGCCGTCAGACGCAGCGCGGGCCACTTTTTCCGAGCCGATGGTGCCGCCGGCGCCGGGTTTGTTTTCGATAATCACGCTGCGGTGCAATCGCGTCGTCAGCAGATTGGCCACCGCACGTCCTACAATGTCGTTGCTGCCGCCGGGCGCAAAGGGCACGACAATTTGCAGCGGTCGTGATGTCGTTTCAGCGGCGGTCAGAGCGGGCGCGGTTGCCAGCAGGGAGCACAGGCTGAATATACAGATACCTATGCTGCGCCGGATAATATTTTTGGGTTTCATTGTTTGTCTCCTGTCTTTCCTTGGTTAAGTTGCTGTCCGGTCGAAGTCATACAGTCGGCCGGGATTATCCACTAATATTTTTTTTAATATTTCATTTGACCCAACCCATTCGGCCAGGCGGTTGAGCGCCTGAATGTCGTCGACGTCATTGAACGGTTCGATTTCATCCTTGTTGCGGGGTATCCCCGGGCGGGCACCAGGATGGGGCCAGTCACTCCCCCATATCACATGTGTGTCGTTAGCTTCTATCAAGGCCTTGAGGATCGGCTGTACATCGGCAAAGCCGCCGGCCGATGAAATGCGCTGGACCGCAGATGCCTTGATCCAGGCCTTGCCGCAAGCGAGCATGTCCAGCAGGATGTCAAACCCTTCCTGCTGGGTTCCGTCGCACGCCCGGGCATGCGCGAAGTGGTCAATGACAACGTTGGTCGGCAGGGCCAGCAGCGTCTTGTGCAGTTGCGTGAGAACATGCAGGTTGGTAAACATTTGTACATGCCAGCCGAGATCCGCCACCCGGTTGGCCGTCCATGTCAGCTCCCGGGCCGCGACTGCGGGATCGTCGATCCCGTGCGTTTGCAGATTGACACGCACGCCCCTGACCCCGGCGTCGTGCATCCTGGATAGCGTGTCATCTGCAATGGTTCTGTCAATGACGGCAACCCCCCGTCCGATCGCCGGTATCGTTTGCAATGCATCGAGCAGGCAGGTGTTGTCTGAGCCGTATGGGGAGGGTTGCACAAGTACGACCCGTTCAAGATGGCACCGTTTCAAATGGAGTAACAAGGCAGCCAGGGGTGCGTCGCCAGGCGTATAGGTACGTTCCGGGGAAAACGGGTATTGCGCGCTGTTGCCGAATACATGCGTGTGACAGTCACAAGCCTCCGGCGGCATGGCAAAGCTAAGCGTCTCCTGCTGCATTTCATTTGACATGGCGTTGCGATCTCCCTGTGTCGTTAGCGATAGGTAATGTCGGTCACCTGTTTGGCCTTGGCCGTGCAGGCTGACAGTAGAAAGGCGATATCGGTCCCGGTTGACACGTACCGGGCGCCCATCCTGACGAATTTTTCGGCCAGGTCCGGGCGTGAAGACAGTCCGCCCACGCCGCAATGCTTGCCTGCCTTGCGGCAGGCTGCGATCGTATCGGTGAATGCTTTCTCTACCAGGGGATGATCGTATTGTCCGGCGATGCCCATGTCGGCGGTCAGATCGTTGGTGCCGATCAGCACCATATCGACACCGTCTACCGCCAGTATTTCATCTGCCTGTTCCAGCGAGGCGGCGGTCTCGAACTGGACAATCACCATCGTGGCCTGATTGAGAACCGGGTAGGCCTGGGAGGCAGGGAAGGCGCGGTATTGCAAATGTGGCAAACCGCCAGCGGCGGAACGCTCGCCCAATGGCTGGAACTTGGCGTAGGAAACCACTTCGCGCGCTTCTTCCGCAGACGTAATATGTGGTGCAATAATACCCAGCGCACCCGCGTCCAGGACGCGTGAAATCCATTCCGGGGTTTTGGCCGGCACACGCACAAAAGGCGCAATGCCCAGCGCCAGCGCCGACATGCATATCTGGCCGGTCATGTCCATTGACAGGCTGCTATGTTCCATATCGATGTAGATCGAGTCAAAACCGGCGGTTTTGGCTATTTGCGCGATTTCAATACCTCGTACCAACCTGACGGTCATGGAAGACACCACTTCGTCGTTATCGAGTTTTTCACGCACGTTGTTTTTCAATATATCGCTGGCTTTCAGATTCATTGTGTTTCCTGATGCTTAAGGGGATTGTCGAAACGTTATGTCAGTTGACCTGGTTGGCAGGCGGGTGCCCGGCCAGCACATCAATGACCTGCTGGGCAACCTGCAATGCGCTCTTCTGCTGTGTTTCCCGGGTGCCGCCTGCCGCGTGCGGCGTAGCGACGACATTTGGGAGCGAAAGCAGGGGGTGATCGGCGGGCGGCGGCTCCTGCTCGAACACGTCCAGCCCTGCGCCGAACAGATGGCCGGCGCGCATGACTTCGTAGAGCGCCTGTTCATCGATGATGCCGCCTCGCGAAGTGTTCACAATCACCGCGTCGGGTTTCATGCTTTCCAACTGCTTGCGGCCGATCATGTGGCGACTTTCCGTTGTCAGGGGCAGATGCAGGGAGACGACATCCGCCTGCGTCAGTACCGCGTCCAGAGAGTCAACGCGTTGATGCGGGATGTCCTGCCAGGCGTTTTCAGGGGCATAGGGGTCATGGCAAATAATCTTTGCGTCAAATGCCCCTATCCATTTGCGGGCAACGCGGGTGCTGATATTGCCCATGCCGATCAGCCCTACGGTCTTGCCTGCCATCTCCAGGCCCAGGTGCTGGGGGCGCACGATCTCTTGGCCGGCCCGCAGCATTCGGTCGAAGCGGCATATGCGTCGAGTCACGCTCAGTGCCAGTGAAAAAGCCAGTTCCGCCACGGCCTCGCTATTGACACCGGGGGTCCGGCAAACCGGAATAGCGTGCAGTCGTGCCGCTTCCAGATCGATCGTGTCGACGCCCACACCTTGTTTGCAAATCACTTTGACCTTTTTTGCCCGGGCAAGGTCCTGCCCGGTAATGGGTGTCATGCGGACCATGACGCCATCGGCATCGTCCGGCCAGCTGGCGATCGCCGGGTCCGGCCAGCAGACGACCTGCGCATGTTCTTTGGCAAGATTGACGCCGGCTTCGTGGAAGGCGTCGAGTATGTAGATTTTTTTCATATGCAATATCGGTTGGGAAGGTGTTGAATTACTGTTTTTGAATGCCGGCTTGTTCGATGACGGTTTTCCACCATGCAGTGTCCTTTTTCAGGAGCGCGGTCATCTCGTCGGGTGTGTTCGCTTTGGCCGTGACGCCGAGCGCCTGGAATTTTGCTTTGGTATCTTCCATTGCAACTGCCTTGCCGATTGCCGCATTCAATTTGGCGATGATTGCCGGGTCCGTGCCGTGAGGGGCAGCCAGGCCGTTCCATGCAGATACGGCATAGTCCTGCAGACCGGCTTCTTTGAGGGTCGGCACGTTCGGGAGTCCCGCGAAGCGGGTTGCTTCGGACACCGCGACAGCCCTGAGTTCTCCAGAGGTCACATGAGGCAGCACAGGGGCGATGGTTTCGAAGGCCGCGTCCACGTCACCGGCACGCACAGCCCTGATGACGTCGGCGGACGATTTGTAGGGAACAACATTCATGTTGACACCGGTCATGGATTTGAATATTTGGGCGGACAGGTATTGGGCGCTGCCTACAGAGACGGTTGCAACAAAAAAATCTTTCTGTTTTTTCTTTGCCTGTCCGATGATGTCTGCAAGCGTCCGCATGTCGGATTTGCCATTGACGATCAACGCAAAGCCAAAGTTTCCGATCAGCGAAACCATGTCGAAGTCTTTGATCGGATCAAAGGGTAGCGAACGGAAAAGAGACGGCGTCATGGCGAAGTTGCCCGCCGCTATAAAATTGAGCGTATACCCGTCTGGCTTGGCCTGTTGCGCGGTTTGCGATGCCACGATGCCGCCCGCGCCCGGCTTGTTTTCAACTACGAACGGCTGTCCCAGTGATTCTGTCAGCTTTTGCGCGATGATGCGGATTGTCAGATCACCGGTCCCGCCGGGGCCATATCCGACAATGATTCTTACCGGCCTTTCGGGATACGAATCGGGGTTTGCATGGGCCTGGCTGCCGGCGATGGCGAAGGTAGCGGCAAGGCCGGCGATGCAGGCGATGCTGGTGCGCAGCCATGCGGCTGCGTGCGATGGGTTCATGTTGTCTCCTGTTCCATCTTGTTTTGCGTCATGCATGACGATGATTGTTTGTTGACTGCATTATGGATGTCGGGGTAATAGGGATCAAATCGTTTTTTGGGGCTGCGACATAACCTATACTTATGGCTTCGGCGTCGGCGCCTGGATCGTACAGAGACCTTTTTATGATCAATCTTCGATACCTTGAAGTGTTTCATGCCATTATGCGTTCCGGCTCGATCACGGCTGCCGCGCGGTCACTGCATATTTCGCAACCCGCGGTCAGCGAGATGCTCAAACAGGCGGAATCACGGATGAAAATCCAGCTGTTTGAAAGAACCGGCGGCCGCTTGACGCCAACGCCCGAGGCCAAAGCGTTGTTCCCGGATGTTGCTTCTGTGTTTGGGCGCCTGGACGCAATCGACAGGCAGGTGCAGGATCTTGCAGGAGGGCGGCTGGGAAATCTTTCCCTTGCCGCAGCCTTTCCCATTGCGAATGGCTACCTGACCAAGGCGGTGGCGACGTTTCTTGCGACCCGCCCTTCAGTGCAGGTCGCGTTGCAGTCATTGACATCGCCTCAGGTGGCGGAGCGTGTTGCGTACGGGGAAGCGGAGCTGGGTCTGGCCTACAATTTTGAGTCGCTGAGCAAGGCCGTTGAAGCCGAAGTTCTGGTCGATTCGGCTATCGCCTGCGTGCTGCCGGAATCGCATCCGCTGGCCAAATATGACGAAATCGATTTAAAGGATCTGGCGCCGTATCCGATCATTACCTATTTGCCCCAGGCCGTGCTTCGCGGGTATGTGGACAGGGCGTTGGCCGATGCCGGGGTGGCGCCCGTCGTGGCGGTGCAGGTCAGCCTGTCGCTAACCGGTATCATGATGTCGTACTACGGCGCGGGCATTGCGCTGGTGGAGCCGTTTCTATTGACATCGCTTACTTTTCCCGGTCTTGTCGCCAGACCGCTGCGGCCATACATCAGTCTGAAGACGCTGCTTATCCGCCCGGCGGGCGCCTCGCGTTCCCTGGTTGCAAATGATTTTGTAGAGGAATTGAAAAAGACCATCAACGAGAGCCAGGAGTTGCTGGTGCGCAGTTACGGCTCCAGCTTTGCAGGGGAATAGCTGGAGCCCGCCTTCACTGATGCATGGCGGTAGCGTCGGTTCTTGGCTTCAGTGAATAATGTCGGCCAGAAATTTTCGGGCACGCTCATGCGTGGCTTGCGTAAAGAAGGCATTTGAAGTGGTGTCTTCCAGTAGTTTCCCCTGATCCATGAACCAGATACGATCAGCAACTTCACGGGCGAAATTCATCTCATGAGTCACGCAAATCATCGTCATGCCGTCGGCGGCCAGCTTTTTCATCACGTTCAGCACCTCGCCCACCATTTCCGGATCAAGCGCGCTGGTCGGTTCGTCAAAAAGAATGACGGGAGGCTGTTGCGCGAGAGCGCGGGCAATCGCTACGCGTTGCTGCTGTCCGCCGGAAAGATTAGCGGGCATGTCGTCTTTTTTTGCATAAAGACCGACTTTCTCTAATAGTTCGTCTGCCATTTCATAGGCTTGTGCTTTTGATTGCCCGGCGACTTTGATGGGAGATAATGCGACATTGTCTTTCACCGATAAATGCGGGAAAAGATTGAAATGCTGGAATACAAAGCCGATTCCGGCACGCAATTGATTAATATTGACATGCTTGTCGTTGATGCACTGGCCTTGCACGCGTATGGTGCCGCTGGCGATATCTTCAAGTTTGTTGATGGTCCGGATCATGGTGGACTTGCCGGATCCTGACGGGCCACAAACCACCACGACCTCCCCGGTGCTCACTTCACCATTGATATCTCTCAAGGCATGGTAGGTTTTATACCATTTGTTCACGTTTTCAAATTTGATCATTGTCGTCTCCTTATGATGTTGGCGTCAGGCCGCTTGGCCCATGCGTTTTGCGGTCAGATGTGCTTCCAGTATTTTTGCCAATCTGGACAGGAGTGCACATATGAAAAAATAGAACATCGCCAGCACGAGATACGTGCGTAAGGTTCCTGTCAATTCGATGCTGTTGATCTGTTGCGCCGAGAATGCCGCTTCGTTGACGCCAATAATGTAGACGATGGAAGTGGCTTTGATCGTTGACACAAATTGATTCAGCAGAGACGGAATCATATTGCTCAGCGCTTGCGGCAACTGGATAGTGAACAGGGTCTGGAAATACCCTAACCCCATGGCACGCGCTGCTTCCACCTGTCCGGCAGGCAATGACTGCAGGCCGCCCCGTATGATTTCTGCCAGAAAAGCCGATTCATAAATCACAATTGCAGCGACTGCTGTCCAGAACGGCGGTATTTCCGTTTTCATAATCGTGGGCAACAGGAAATAGGCCCAGAAGATGATCATGATGAGAGGGATGGAGCGAAACACATACACCCAGATGGTGGAAAGATGCCGGATAGTGCCTATTTCACTGGTTCTGCCTGTACCAATGAGCATGGCGATCGGGAAGGCCGCTGTCAGGCTGAGCGCCGCAAGGATCAGTGTGCCTGCAAACCCGCCAATGGGGCCGCCGGGCCATGAGCCGACCAGAAACATCATGCCGTAGGTTGAGATGAAGTCGTACATGTTGATGTCCTTCTATCTTTTGAAGTTTGCGGGGTAGCGACGGGCCACCTGTGCACCCAGCAGCGCAATCATCAGCGATATCACGAGATACAGAAAGGTCGATATCATGAAGATCTGGAACGTCTGGAAGGTAATGTTCTCGATACGCTTGACTTGATAGGTCAATTCGGTCACCCCGATCACCATGGCCAGACTGGTGTCTTTGAACAGAATCAGGGAGCGATTGATAATCGGCGGAACGGCGATGCGTACGGCCTGTGGGAGCACGACACAGCGCAGCGCCTGCATCGAACTGAGGCCCACCGCTCTTGCCGCCTCCAGTTGGGTGCCTGCGATTGCTTTGATACCGGAGCGGATATCTTCGTAATAATAGGCACTGACATTCAGTGATAGTGCGATCAGGGCAAAGGAAAATTCGGAATTGCCCTGGTTGATCCATAATTTGAGTGCCTTTGGCAGGATTTCCGGCATACCGAAGTACCAAACCATGATCTGCACAACGGTCGGCACATTTCTGTGATACTCCACATACAGGCTGATAAGCGCTCGCACCAGACGGAATGGAATGAGATTGGCAGCCGTCAACAGCAGGGCGATCACAAATCCGCACGCAAGGGCCCCGATAAAAAGGCGCAACGTGACTGAAATACCGGTTAAAAGCAGATGAACGGTTTCGGGATCGGATAGCAAGGAAAGCGAGAAATTCATGGCAAGCTGGGGAACGACGTTCCCCGGATCTCCTGTATGCGGGATCGCATGCGTGCGATGCTGGCACGCGTTTGTTGACCCATTAAAAGAAAGGGGGCGCTATTGAGCTGTCGCGTTATCTGTCTGGGTAACAGGCTCCACTTTGAATTCACGGGTCAATTTATAAATTGAATCGGCACCCAGCCACTTATTGAATATCTTGTCCAATTCACCGGATTGATCCATTGCCTGGAGCGCCTCGTTGACTGCCCCTTTTAGCTCGGGCTCTCCTTTATTCATGATGACGCCGATATGCTCTGTTGCTGTGGGCTGTTCAAGCAATACCGCAGGGGAACCGGTTTTTTGCGAGTCGTTCGAAAAGCGCAGTAGCACCAGTTCTCCGGCGCTCATCGCTTGCACCTTGTCGTTCTGCAGGCCCAAATAGCACTGTGAAATATTCTGGTACGTGAGAATATCCGCTCCGGGGATCGCTTTTTGGGCGATAGCAGCGGAGCTGGATCCCGATGATGCGCAGACTTTTTTGCCTTTCAGGTCTGCCAGTGTTTTGATACCTGAATCTTTTTTAACCAGCACTTTAATATTCCCCTGCAGATACTGAAGGCTGAAATCCACTTCCTGTGCTCTTTTGGGTAACCATGCTACTGATCCTGCAACAATATCCACGCGGCCCATTTTTACTTCCGGAATGCGCGCTTCCGTCGAAACGGGTTTGTGTTGCAGCTTTACGCCCAAGTGGCTTGCGATCGCCTGACAGATATCGACATCGTAACCCACGTATTTTCGTTCTTTTGGATCCTGATAGCCATAGGGCGAACTGGCATTCTGCGTTGCGCAGATCAACGTTCCGCGGCTTTTGATATCCTCAAGGCGATTGGCATATGCTGAGCTGCTCCATGTAGCACCCAGTATGGAAATTATGAGCAGCGCGGCGCTTGCGCTTGCAGAACGGGTTGGCAGCGTGTTGCTATTTCGTTTCTTCATTATTGGCTCCGGTAAAGTTTGCATCAAATGAAAACGTCTGGCGTTCCTGTTCATCAATCTGCGAAATGAGGTTGGTTTCCCATTCGAGATATTTTCTGGCGGCTTCCTTATTCCCCTGGTGACGGTCGTGCACAAAAAACAGGAAGTCAATACATGCGTGGTCTTCAAGGGCATCGTCTTCATCGCTTACAGGCAGGCCGCAGCGACTGATGGAGAGTGCGTCCATACATATGAGATAAATATCAGTATGTCCTGCGCGTTCAAGATCACCAGCGAGCAATTGAAGTTTGTCCTGGCTCTCCCCGATCAATAAGACTGCTGTTGTCTTGTTCTGAGGAGCCGCTGCGCCGAGTGTCGGGCGTATTGCCCAATCGCTGTTTTTCAGCCGTAATTTTCGAAACTGCATACTGGCGCGCGTATCGATTATTTTTGCATCAGGGTTATTGGTGATAAACCGGGAGACATCGGCCGGAGTCAATGTTGTTGTGTGTTGCAGGACTGGCTTGTGATTGCCGGGGCGAGGTGTCACTTCAAGCGCGGCGGGATTTTTTAGCAAATACACTTCCCAGCCTTGTTGCTTGAGCCAGCTTGCCGTCACTGGAGCCCGAATGCCGTCGAAATCCAGCAGAACAAGTCTTGATTTCCGTACGCCGATATATTCATCCGTTGCCTGAATGAGCTGGCCGCCGGGTGTATGCTGCACGATGGTCGGCAGCTTGTCCCGAGCATATTCTTCCGGCGTGCGGATATCACACAGAAATGTAGAGCGATTACCCTGAGACAGCCACTCCGAGACCTGAGGTGCGTCCACTGTGCCGATGTTGTGGCGTCTGGCGACAGCGGCCGAGCGTGCGCGCAACATCGGCAGATCTTCGTCTTTGACCTCTCCAGGATAGAGCCGGTCCGACTGGTGTTCCAGTTGCAGGTCTGCCAGATACCATCCCTGGGTCCCGTTTTCCAAAGCGTAGACGGTGTTGGGGATTCCCAGATTGATGAGCGTCTGGGCCCCGACAATACTACGTGTGCGGCCCGCACAGTTAATGACAATTGTGGTTTCAGGATCGGGCGCCAACTGACCGGCGCGCAAGGCCAGTTCGCCGTTCGGGCAGCATACGGATCCCGGAATATTCATTTTTTTGTACTCAGGTACGGGCCGCCCGTCCAGCACGACGATTTTATGACTATCGTCATTTAGCCATTGGTGCAGTTCCAGCGCCGTGACTCTTGGCGTGTCGTAGGCGTGCTCGGCAAGCTCACCGAATGTTTTGCTTGGCAGGTTTACCCCTGCGAAGGTGGCGTAGCCCTCGGTCTGCCAGCCCTGTATGCCGTCCTGAAGGATACTCAGATTTGTATAGCCCATCCTGGACGCTGCCATGCAGGCCGATGTTATGACTTCGCTTTCGTGCCGGTTACCGTAAAGAACAACGCGCGTACTTTTTCTGGGAATGAGTCTTTCAATTTCCAGTTCCAGCACGCTGTAAGGCAAAGAGACGGCGAAAAAAAGGTGATTCTCGCCATATTGGCCATGTTCCCGTACATCCAGAATGGCTATTTCTTCTGCGTCATGGATCTGCTGTTTTAATGCGTGTGCATCGATATATTCGGTTTTCAATGTGTCGCCTTGCTATGCAATTGTGAAGTGTGGTGTGCCGCTCGTGCGGTGGCGGCAGATCAGACCAACTGGTCGAACATGGTGGCCAGGTCGTGCATAAGATCGTCCGGATCTTCCAGGCCAATATGCAGGCGCAGAAGGTATCCAACGCGTTTGCTGTCCCGAAGACGGGTTCGCCCTGGATCAACAGGAAGAACGAGACTCTCGTATCCTCCCCAGGAGGAACCAATACCAAACAGTTGCAGGCTGTCTATGGCGTTTTCGATTTTCTGCGTGCTCAGTGACGGATCGAACTCGATGGTTAATAGTCCATTTGACCCGCTGGCGTCGCGCTTCCATAAATCGTGGCTTGAATCTCCTTCCAGGGCCGGATGGAACACCCGATGCACAGCCCTGACAGATGTGAGCCACTTTGCGATATCCAGGGCGCTGCCGGCATGCCGTTGCATCCGCAAATCCAGTGTGCGAATACCTCGAAGCACCAGGAAGGCATCTTCGGCTGAAACAGTCTGACCTAGATTGATGCTGGCCTGTTCGATCCCGGAAAAGCAGGCTTTATTGGTCGTGACCGATCCCATCACCACATCGGAATGTCCGCCAAGGTATTTTGTGGCTGCTGTTACCGAGATATCGCAACCGAGGGTGAGTGGCTGATAGCAGATTCCAGCCCCCCAGGTATTGTCTGCGCACAGAAGTATGTTTCGGTCCCTGCATACAGTTGAAATTGCCGGTAAGTCGAACATGTCGTAAAGCAACGACGCCGGAGATTCTACATAGACCAGGCGTGTTTCCGGCCGCAGTTGCAGGTGCCAATCGGGATCTTGCGGTTTGAAATAACTGTGCGTGATGTCATAGCCCGACAATTGGGTCTCGCATAAGCGACGTACGGGATCATATACGCCTTCCGAAACAAGTACGTGGTCGCCCGCTTTCAGATAGGCGAGCAGTGTCGTGGCAATGGCAGCCAGCCCGGTAGGAAACAACTGGCTCCGATAGCCGTGTTCGATTGCAGTGACAGCGTCTTCAAGCGCATGTACGGTTTCATTGCCGCGTGCGCCATAGGAGAGAACGCGCTCTGTTTCCCGCTTTTGTCTTGCGTTGCGCCATTGATCCAGATTGTCGAAAAGATAGGTACTGCCTTTCACGATGGGGGTGTTCGCCCAGCCGGACGAGGGCCGGCCCAGTGAAGCGAGCTGTGTTGCACGGGCCCTGGAAGAGTTCAACTCTGGCTCCGCTTTGTTTTGACGCCGACGTCCATGATTTTGTATGTGTTATCAGCGGTATCGAAGGCCAGACGCTCTGTCAGTGTTTCCAGTGAGCGGCCATACATATGCAGATGCCGGATGTTGTCATCTTCGATACGAACGGCATGGATGTCATCCGGCAGCAGGGCGATGCCCTGGCCCGGTTGTACCGGCTGCATGCCAGTCTGTACAACAGTGGCATGCCCGGGCACGCTTTTGTCGTCCGTGCGTTCATACAGGTAGTTGCTCTCGACGCCCTCGACTGCAGCGATACAGGCCCATGTCGTGTGATTATGCGGAACAATTTTTTTACCCGGCTTCATCACATTCAAATACAAAGCATAGGTGTCATTTGGCTCAGCGTGAATCAGATATCGCGCCTGCAGCTCGTCGCCTGTAGGCGCGGGGTAATCTGACTGGGCCCACCATTCCTTGTGTGCTGCGATATCAATAAGGGCGTCGCGCACTGTTGCGAGCGTTTCCCTGGTCGTTTCGCCTGCGGTCGCCTCTTTGGCGATCTCGATAAATTTTTCTATAGCAGCCTGTTTGTCGTTCGTAGGTGTCATTTATTTCTCCTGTGATTTTTCAAAAGTATAGATAGATCGCGCTGCGTTTACTAATTAGACTTTATTGAAAATGTATAAGGAGTGCTAATATGTTTACTATGAAAAGTCTCTTTTGCATCTCTTTCAATCAAGGGTATTCCCTATGAACAATCTGGATCTTGGTCTGCTGCGTACTTTGGTAACTGTAGAGAAAACTAATACGTTCTCCGCAGCCGCAGAGACTCTTTTCAAAACGCAGTCTGCGATAAGCCAGCAGATGCAACGCCTTGAAAAACAGATGGGGTATCCGCTATTTCAGAAAAAAGGCCGACGGGTCGTTTTGACGATGCAGGGCAAGCAATTGGCCGAATATGGCAGAAGACTGTTAGCGATCAATGACGAGGTTCTTCGAACGGTCGGCCAGCAGCAGATGGAAGGGCAGATACGGCTGGGAGCAACACTGGATGTGGCAGATACGATTTTGCCGCTGATGTTGACCCACATTGCCAGACAAGCGCCGCGGGTCAAGCTGGAGATCCAGGTCGATCGAAGCCCGTCCCTGATGGTCTCGCTGGAAGCGGGCGATATCGATCTGACGATTTCTACTCGTGATGATGCCGCCCTGAATGCGTTTGTGCTGCGCACGTCGCCTACCGTCTGGGTATGCGCTGCAGATTTTCCTTATAACCGGCGTGCACCATTGCCCTTGATCTTGGCTGACGAACCGAGCATTTTTCGCCGTCTGGCTTTGTCTGCGCTGGAGCATACGCAAATCAAGTGGCACATCAATTATCTTGCGCCATCGCTTGTCGGAATCAAAGCTGCCGTCCGGGCCGGGCTGGGTGTTACTGCCAGAAGTGTTGAGTTTCTGGGGCCGGATATGCGGGTACTCGGCGAGGCCGAGGGGCTCCCGCAGCTTCCGTTTGTCACTTATAAATTGCTTACCCGGAAGGACACAATCAGTCCGTTGACGCTCAATATTTATGAAATGCTGCGAGCCCAGTTCGAATACGTTGACAGATAAGAGGAGATGGCCGACTGAATCAGTCTTGTCTGCGTGTCACATAAAAATAATTTGAGATATCATATACGGATTCAAATTTTTGCGTTGCTCGCGTGTGGTGCGTTGTGAAAGCTGGTACGACAGTTAAAGAAATTGCCTTTCTGGCATGGCCGCTGATTCTGATGCAGCTGGCCTCTATCGCGCTCACCACAACCGACCTGATCATGATGGGCATGCTTGGTCCCACCGAGATCGCCGCTGGCGGCATTGCCATTACGATTTTCGGACTGCTCCGAACCTCCAGCGTCGGGCTGGTCACGCCGGTTGCCAATTTATTGGCCCAGGGCTGGGCGCGTGGCGGGTTCAGCGTCAGGGCGCGTCTGGCCTCGCAGGTACGTTTAAGTCTGTTGCTGGCCACGCTGTGCGGCGCCTTCATGGTCGCGCTGATGCTGCTCGTTTTTCCCCTTTTACGATACCTGGGACAGGATCCGGAACTGCTGGCGCTGGGTTATTCGCTGCTGCTCTTTCTTGCCCCCAGCCTGATCCCGCTGCTGTGGCTGCAGGTCCTGCGCAACGCGGCCGTCGCGCTCAAGCGTCCGGGGCCATTGCTGTTGATCACGCTGTTTGCCGTGCTGGTCAATATTGGTCTGAACCTGTTGTTTGTTTTCGGGGTGGGCAACTGGTCCGGGATGGGACTGCCCGGTGTGGGTCTGGCCACGTTGTTTACCCAAACTCTGATGGCCGTGGGTTTTTATGCACTGGCACGCCGCGATGCACTGCTATCGCCGGTCCTGAGGCTGCCCATCTCCCGCAGCGTGTCGCTGCGTTCGACCCGGTCACGCCTTTTCATTCGCGATATGCTCAAGCTGGGTATGCCGACCGGCGCGGCGTATGCCAGCGAAGCCGGCTTTGTATCGGTTCTGACGCTGGTTGCCGGCACCCTGGGCGCAGCCAGCCTGGCGGCTCATACGCTGGCTTTTCAGTTCGTCAATATTGCATTTATGGTTTCGATCGGATTGTCTCATGCCGTATCTATCCACATGAGCCATGCCTTGCCGCAGCGTGACACCGAGCGCCTGCGCGCGCTTGCCCGGGCGATTATCCGGATGGGGTTCGTGGGGATGGGCGTGGTGGCGATCATTTATGTGACGTTCCCCGATATTCTGATCGGCTTGTTTCTGGATGACAAGACGGCTGACGTAGGACTGGTCCGTCAGATCGCCGTCCCCCTGCTGGCACTGGCCGCTTTGCTGCAGTTCGCAGATTGCCAGCAAAATCTGGCCGTGGGCGCTATGCGCGGTATTCTGAAGGCGCGGGATACATTCGTGCTGACGATGGTGGGATACTGGCTGATCGGCGTACCGGTGGTGCTGGTGTTTACTTATGTCTTTCACTGGGGCGTGAACGGCGTCTGGCTTGGATTCTTTGTCGGTCTGAGCGCCACGGCGCTGCTTCTGTGGCGACGGTTTTACTATTATGTGGGTGAAATGAAAAAGACAGGATAACCTGAGGTAATTGACTATGAACCAGACTATCGATAACGATGAAGTGTTGGCGATCGCGCAGCGCGTTCTGGCAAATCAGCCGTTCAGCGCACTTTTAAAAACCGAGGTTACGCGTGCATCTGCTGATGGCCGTTGTGAATTTCGTATTCGCATAAGCGAAAATCTGATGCAGCATATGGGTACGGTGCATGGCGGCGTGCTGGGATATGCTGCCGATACGGCGCTCACTTTTTCGGCCGGGATTTCCTATGGCGTACCGGTGATCACTTCTGAATACAAGATTAATTTTCTTAGACCTGTCATCGGAGAGATGCTGATTGCCCGCGGCCAGCTGGTTTATAAGGGGCGGACCCAGGCGGTGACGCGCTGCGATGTGTTCGTCATCAAGGAAGGGGAAGAAAAACTGTGTGCGACCGCACAGGGAACGATTGTCGTGTTGCCTGAATCGTCGAAATCAGCTCCGTAAATAGAGAAGCCTGCATTCAGAGAAGCCGGCAATCGCGGAGCCCGGCAATCGAATAGCCCGGTGCAAAATAAAGGAGTACCGATCAGGACTCATCGCGCTGTTCCACCACGTCTATACACACACCAGCCGGATCGCGCAGCATGAAATGACGCTGCCCCCACGGTTCATCCTTCAGTGGCAGGAAAATGTCGCAATCTTTCTTATCGGCGAGACGCCGGTATTCGAGTTCGGCATCTTCGACTTCGAGGCTGAGCACCACACCAGTGCCCGAATACGGCGCGTGCAACTCAGCCGGCTGGCTGGGGGTATCGGGTGCCAAAAACGCCAGTTCCGCGCCGCTGGCTGCATGCAGAAGATGAACGTACCAGTCTTCCTGAAACACAATGTCAAACTGAAAATGACGGGTATAGAAATCGGCGCAGGACTGCAGCTGGCCGGTAATCACAATTGAATAGGCTTTTTTCATAAATCGCTCCTGATTGAGAGCCTTTATCATAGGCGGGCGCGTGCGCCGTGTATTGTATATTTCGGCCATCGGCCACGGCGAACATGATTTCCGTAAGGGGAGTGTTTGTGTCGCGCGTCAGCGGTACAGCCCGCGGAACGCCACGGGTGTAATGCCGGTTATGCGCTTGAATTCACGAATGTAATGGGACTGATCGGTATAGCCATCCATGTTCTGGCCGGCAAGCGCCTGGTGAAAACGCAGAATTTTCAGAAAGTCATGCGCAGAAAAGCCAGTCTTGCTCCGAAAAAGTCGCTGCAGTTGCCTTCGACTGTAACCGGATTTCTGGACGAGCTCATCTACCGATTTGGGCGGATTGGGCTGCGCGAGCAGTTGTAGCAGCCAGGCCGTTTCGTTGATGACCTTGTGTTCCGTCAGATGCTTGACCAGGTCTTGCAGGCGTGTTTGTTGGTGTTCAACATGGATGTCGTCTTTCAGTTTGCGCGCCACCGCCGCCATATCCATAACACCTAGAGAAGAATACATCTGTGATTGTGCGACGACGTGTTGCGATTGGCGCCAGACTCCTGGATGGAACCGAATCCCTGTATAGGAGAAGGAGCGCCCCAAGTTCAGTTCGATCGCCTGCAGGCCGGGGGTCATGACCAGCGCAGCACCGTCGGCGTGATCCGATACGTCGAAGATCAGGTCAATGCACGCATCGGGCAGAACCAGATAGTGACAGTCCATATCCAGCCGATATTGCGTGCGCAATCGCCAAAAGCAATACACCTGCTTTCTGAAAGCATTATCAGGATGGTATTCCTCATAGAGAACACCATCCTGCAAAAAGCGGGGGATGCCGGGCTGGCTGGGCGTATGCATAAACGCCAGTGTACCGGTCCCGGGCTCTGTCCGGCCTTATTTTGCCGTCGGCATGGCAAACTCGGCGCCTTTGTCTATACTTTCAGGCCAGCGTTGCATGATGGATTTTTGTCGTGTGTAGAAGCGTACGCCTTCTTCGCCATAGGCATGCATATCGCCGAACAGGCTTTTCTTCCAGCCGCCGAAACCATGCCAGGCCATGGGAACGGGAATCGGTACGTTGATGCCGACCATGCCGACCAGAATGCGCCGTGAAAACTCCCGCGCCGTGTGTCCGTCGCTGGTAAAGCACGATACGCCATTGCCGAATTCGTGATCGTTGATCAACTGAATCGCCTCACCGAGGTCTTTGACCCGGATGCATGCCAGGACCGGGCCGAAAATTTCTTCCTTGTAAATGCGCATATCCGATGTGACATGATCGAACAGGGTGCCGCCCGTGAAAAAACCCTTTTCATGGCCGGGCACTTTCAGGCCGCGTCCGTCGACGACCAGTGTTGCACCTTCCTTTTCACCCAATTCAATATAGGATTCGATTTTTTCAAGCGACTGGCGCGTCACGATCGGGCCCATTTCCGCCTTGGGATTCATGCCGTCTGTGATAACCAGCTGTTTGGCGCGTTCCGCGACACGCTCCACAATCGTATCGGCAATATCGCCGACCAGCACGGCCACTGAAATCGCCATGCAGCGCTCGCCTGCCGAACCATAGGCGGCCCCGATCAATGCGTCAACGGTGCGGTCGACGTCGGCATCGGGCATGACGACCATGTGGTTCTTGGCGCCGCCCAGTGCCTGGACACGTTTGCCGAAATGCGCGGCCTGCTCGCTGATGTAGTGTGCGATGGGCGTGGAGCCCACAAAGCTGACTGCAGACACATCGGGATGCGCCAGAATCGCGTCCACCGCAGGCTTGCCGCCCTGCACAACATTGAATACGCCGTCGGGCAGGCCGGCTTCCTTGAACAGCTTTGCCATGAACAGGGAGGCACTGGGATCGCGTTCACTGGGCTTGAGGACAAATGTGTTGCCTGCGGCGATGGCGACCGGGAACATCCAGCATGGCACCATGCAGGGGAAATTGAAAGGGGTAATACCTGCCACCACGCCCAGCGGTTGACGCAGCGTCCAGTTATCAATGTTCGTAGAGACCTGGTCGGTGAAGTCCCCCTTGAGCAACTGGGGAATGCCGCAGGCAAATTCGATCACGTCGATGCCGCGTGCAACTTCACCCTGGGCATCAGAAAAGACCTTGCCATGTTCCGCCGTAATAATGGCTGCCAGTGCATCGGCATGCTCGTGCATCAGTCCGAGAAAACGGTTCATAATGCGTGCCCGGCGAATGGGCGGGACATCCGCCCAGCCGGAAGCCGCAGCCTTGGCAGCGCTGACAGCCTCATCCACTTCTTTTGCCCCGGAGAGGACGACATGACGGGCCGTCTGTCCGGTAGACGGATTGAAGACCGCCTGTTTTTCAGCTGTGTCTGGGGTGACGATCTTGCCGTTGATATAGTTGACGACATCGGCAGTGTCGGTATAGGCCGCAGTGGAAGGGGTGGTCATATCGGGCTCCTTTTCAATAGTGGCTCCAGTATAGACACCCGGGGCGTTCCGGATCAATACGCGGTTGGTGGATTAATTGTTCAGAATAATGGACAATATAGGCATGAAAAACACAAAAATCGAACCTCTGTGGTCACACATATACTGGCTGGGTGTGCTGGATGTGGCCGGCAGCTACACTGCGGCGGCGCGCAAGCTCGGCGTCAGCAAGGCGGCCATGAGCCAGCGCATTCAGGAGCTGGAGAGCGCGCTGGGTATTGCCCTGGTTCAGCGCACCACGCGCAGCGTCCGGCTCACCGAGGCGGGACGCGAACTGGTGGCACAGACCCGCCCGGCCTTCAGCCATATTGAAACCGGGTGCGCCCGGGTGCGGGAACTGGCAGACACGCCGCAGGGCATTATCCGTCTGACCGCGCCGGTGGCGCTTGCCCGACAGCAAATCATTCCCCGTCTGCCCGCCTTCATGCGCCAGTATCCCGATATTCGTGTCGAGATCGAACTGTCCGACCACATCAGTCCGCTGGCCCAGGAGGGATTCGACCTGGCGATCCGCCATGCATCGAGCGTGCCCGACACCTATGTCGCCTGGAAGCTATGCGCGACGCGAACGCTGCTGCTTGCGACTCCGCAGTATCTGAAGAAACACCCTGCACCGATCCAGCCCCAGGATCTGGTCAATCACAATTGTCTTACCTATTTACGCTTTGGCGCGCAGCCGGACTGGCATTTCGAGAGTCGACGCTCATCTTCGCGGCGTGTGAGTGTGCAGGTCAACGGCTCATTCGCCGCCAATAACAGCGAAACGCTGCGGGAGATGGTCCTGGCCCACCAGGGCATCGCGCTGGTGCCTGATTTTTCGGCAGCACAGGAACTTGAAAAGGGCACGCTGGTGCAGTTGCTGCCGCAGTGGCAGTCAGTGGGCGTATTTGGTGATCAGATTTACGCCCTGCGGCCGTATAGCCCTCATGTGCCCGGCATTATTCGACTGCTGGTTGATTATCTGAAGGCGGCATTCAGGCGGGACGCATTCTTATGATTGAAGTTTGCAGCAGGGCCTTGCCATTATGTATAGCGCTGCGATACTAAATACTTGGTAAAATCAATTTGATCGATCCCGTCATGACATTGAAACCGGTAGGTGCAAATGAAATACGTAGATTATTACAAGGTTCTCGGGCTGGAGCGAAACGCGACCGAGGCCGATATCAAGAAGGCATATCGTGGCCTGGCGCATAAGTATCATCCAGATGTATCCAAGGAACCCGACGCAGAAAACAAATTCAAAGAAGTGGCCGAGGCTTATGCCACATTAAAAGATCCTGAAAAGCGCGAGGCTTATGACAACCTTGGTCGACATCAGCCCGGTGATGATTTTGTTCCGCCTAATCAGTGGCAGCAGAACTTTAACGAATCATCGGCGGATTTTTCAGATGTGGATCTGTCTGACCTGCTCAAGGCTTTTGCCGAAGCGCAGCGGGAAGGAGCGGCCAATTACGCACGCCGACCCCGTCATGGCGAAACATTTGAATTCACCATGCCGATCACCCTTGAGCAAATCTATAACGGCGCGGAAACCGAGATTTCGGTGGCGGTTCCGGACTATGACAGCCAGGGGTTGTTGCATCGCGTACCCAAGACCTTTCGTATTCGCGTTCCGAAGGGGGCGGCGGACGGCCAGCGACTGCGGCTTGCCGGCAAGGGCGGCCAGGGCATGAATGGCGGTCAGCCTGGTGATCTGTTCGTGACCATGAAAGTGCAGCCGCATCGGCTTTATCAGGTCGACGGCAATGATCTGACAATCGAGGTGCCGCTGGCTCCATGGGAGGCCGTGCTGGGCGCCACGGTGGAAATTCCGACGCTGGGCGGGGAGGTGGCGCTGACCATTCCGCCTGGAACTGTTGCCGGACGCAAGATGCGCCTGGCCAAGCGCGGCCTGCCGGGCAGCGGCAATGTGCAGGGCGATCTTTACGCCATTATTACAATTGAAGTACCCAAATCGGTGACCGAGCGCGAGAAAACGCTATACACCGACCTTGCTGCCGCATCGGCGGGGTTTGATCCTCGCAGGCAGCGTTTTGCAGGAGGCCAATCATGAGTGTGCAGATAACGGAAACCATCTGGCTGAACAATGACGAAGTGTGCTCGCTGCAGCACGTGGCGGCCGTCTCGGGCCTGAGTGAAGCCGATGTCATGGATCTGGTGGAAACCGGCGTACTTGCACCGGTCAGTGGCGAGTCCACATCCAGCATGTTCTATACCGAATGCATTGTGGTCGCGCGCAAGGCACGCAGGCTTCGCGATGATTTTGAGCTGAATGCCGACGGGGTGGCACTGGTACTCAATCTGCTGCGTCGGGTTGACGCGCTGGAATCTGAGTTGCTCGGACTGCGACCCAAACACAGCAGCCGGCCTCCGCTCAAATAAAGCACTTTGTATCTAATAAGACCGGCGCGCAGGGCAGCCGTCAATACTGATACCGGTTTGGCGGATAGGCGGTTCGATGTTTCTCGCAATAGGCTTTGAGCGAATTGATAAAACGTTCATCGACGTCCCGTTTTTGTCGCTCCTTCAGGCTGAACAGGGCAATGGGGGAGAGCGTCCATTGCAGCGACCAGGGAACCACCGCGACACCGGCGATACGAACCAGTTCTTCTGCAATATCACTGGGCACGATGGACACCACGCGATGGCGGGCCGCAATAATTTCACCGGTGAGTTTGGCTGAAAGGCTTTCAATCAGCGGTTGCGGAGGGACCACTCCGGCGCTCAGAAACATATCGGCGACCTGATCCCGCAGGGGGGCGGGGGCCGGTTCCAGAATCCAGTCCAGTTCAGCCAGATGATGCCAGTCCAGCCGGCGCTGGCCCAGTCGCGCCGCCAGCTCGCGATTGGTAATCAGGCGCGGAGACTGATAATAAAGGACTTGCTGCTGCAACCCGGTCATATCCAGCGATGCCGAGGCCCGTCCGATCACAAAGTCCAGCGCATGGTCCCTGAGCATGGTCATCAGGCTGCGGCTGGTGCCATCATGGATGGTCACGGTCATGCGCTGGCCTTCAGGCAGTGTACTTTCGAGCGCGGCCGACAGCATTTGGCCGGGAATGAACGGAATGGCGCCCACGTGCAAATGAGCAACCCGGCCCGCATTGACCGCCGCCATCTCGCGTGACAACGCGCCCACGTCGTGCAGCATGCGGCGGGCGCGAGCCAGCAGCACCTCCCCGGCAGCCGTTGCTGTCATGCCTCGCCCCGTGCGCTCGAACAGGGGAACACCAAACATATCTTCCAGTTCGGCCAGCGCGTGTGTGACGGCCGGCTGGCTGGTGCCCATTTGCTGGGCGACGCGGGTCAGCGCGCCCAGTTCGTCTATTTGCAGCAACAGGGTCAGGTGCCGCATTTTGAGGCGGCCGGATAGTCTGTGTTCAAGCGTATCGGCGGTCGGGATGTTCAATTTTCGATCAGATATAAGTTATTTCTTATATCTATATCATAATTGAAAATAATTTACTTATGGTAAGGACCTACACTATTGCAAAATCAATTTTTCAGGAGGCTCCCGCCATGAGTACCATTGATCGTCAATCAGCGCTGAATTATCACGAGTTTCCCGTTCCCGGCAAAATCGCGGTGACGGCGACCAAGCCGCTGGTCACGCAACGCGATCTGGGCCTGGCCTATACGCCGGGCGTAGCCGCCGCCTGTGAGGAAATCGTGAGCGATCCGCTCAACGCCTTCCGCTATACCGCCAGGGGTAACTTGGTCGGGGTCATCAGTAACGGAACAGCCGTACTGGGCCTTGGCAACATCGGCGCACTGGCTTCCAAGCCGGTCATGGAGGGGAAAGCCGTCCTCTTCAAGAAATTTGCCGGCCTGGATGTATTCGATATTGAAATCAATGAAACCGATCCGGACAAACTGGTGGAAATTATTGCCGGACTGGAAGCCACCTTTGGCGGCATCAACCTGGAAGACATCAAGGCCCCGGAATGCTTTGAAGTCGAGCGCAAATTGCGTGAACGCATGAGCATTCCCGTCTTTCACGACGATCAGCATGGCACTGCAATTACCGTAGCTGCTGCGTTTATCAACGGCCTGGCGGTAGTCGGCAAGGATATTAAACAGGTCAAAGTGGTGTCGTCGGGCGCAGGCGCCGCCGCACTGGCCTGTCTGGACCTGATGGTCGATCTGGGCCTGCCGCTGGAAAATGTATTTGTGACCGACATTGATGGCGTGGTCTACGAAGGGCGCAATACGCCTATGGGGCCGGAAATGCTGCGTTTTGCCCAGAAGACCGATGCTCGTACGCTGGCCCAGGTTATCGACGGTGCCGACGTGTTCCTGGGCTTGTCTGCCGGCGGGGTGCTGAAGCCCGAAATGGTCAAGACCATGGCAACGCGTCCCCTGATCCTGGCATTGGCCAATCCGAATCCCGAAATCATGCCCGACGTGGCCAAGGCGGTGCGTGACGACGTGGTGATGGCGACCGGCCGGTCTGACTTTCCCAATCAGGTCAATAACGTATTGTGCTTCCCGTATATTTTCCGTGGGGCGCTTGATGTAGGCGCAACCACAATTACACGTGAAATGGAAAAAGCTGCAGTCTACGCCATTGCGGGCCTGGCTAAAGAGGAAATCAACGACGTGGTAGCCACGGCCTACGGTGGTTACGACCTGTCTTTCGGACCTGAATACCTGATTCCCAAGCCGTTCGACCCACGCCTGATTGTGCGCGTGGCACCGGCAGTGGCCAAGGCTGCCATGGATAGTGGTGTGGCAACAAGACCGATTGACGATCTCGAAGCGTACGCAGCCCGTATGCAACAGTTCGTGTACCACTCCGGCGCATTCATGAAGCCCTTGTTTGCCTCGGCCAAACAGATCGTTCGCGATGGCGGCAAGGCGCGTATTGTCTTTACCGAAGGTGAGGACGAACGGGTCTTGCGTGCCGTGCAGGTGGTGGTCGATGAGAAACTCGCCCGTCCGATCCTGGTCGGTCGCCCGTCTGTGCTATTGGCCCGCATCGAGAAATTCGGCTTGCGCCTGAAACTGGGTGAAGACGTCGAAGTCACCAATCCCGAGTTTGACTCCCGCTTCCATCAATACTGGACCACGTATTGGGAACATATGTGTCGTCAGGGAATCACAAAGGAAATGGCACGTGTGGAAATGCGTCGCCGTCTGACGCTGATCGGCGCGATGATGGTTCATCTTGGCGATGCCGACGGGATGATTTGCGGCACCGTTGGCTCTTATCACGAGCACCTGCGTTTTGTTGACCAGATGATCGGTAAAAAACCGGGGGCGTGTTCTTATGCGGCCATGAACATCCTGCTGCTGGATCAACGCATGGTGGCGCTGGTTGATACCCACGTCAATGATGATCCCACTGCAGAACAGATTGCGGAATATACGCTGGCGGCTGCGCAGGTGCTCTCGCAGATGGACGTGGAACCCAAAGTCGCATTGCTGTCGCGATCCAATTTTGGCTCGGGCAGTTCGGCTTCAGGCGAAAAAATGCGTCGTGCGCTGGAACTGATCCGCGAGCAGAATCCGGATCTGGAAATCGACGGTGAAATGCACGGCGATTGTGCCCTGAACGAGGTATTGCGCGAGCGCATTCTGCCGTCGTCTACCCTTAAAGGGTCGGCCAATCTGCTGGTCTGCCCCAATGTCGATTCAGGCAATATCGCCTATAACCTGCTGAAAACCGTCGCCGGTGGCAACGTGGCAGTCGGTCCGTTCCTGCTGGGTGCAAATGCGCCGGTGCATATCCTGACTTCCAGTTCCACTGTACGGCGGATTGTGAATATGGCAGCGCTCACGGTGCTGGATGCGAATCGCGTCGAGAGCTAAGGCACGCAGGCTGCTGCTGGCCGTTTGTGCAATATGACATCTGTGTACTCGCCCATAGCCGGCGGGTACCGCTGAACGATGTTTTGGGCAGGCAGATTGCAACTTTATTCACAAAGGAATATGCTGGATTCTCTTTCCTTCTGAATGGATAAGGAGGTTCATCATGTCGGAGAAAAGTGCAATTATTCCCTGTCTTCGGTACAAGGACGCGCCGTCCGCCGTCCGATTTCTATGCGAAGCCTTTGGATTTACCCGCCACGCGGTTTACGCCGATGAAAAAGATCCCGGAATTATTCACCATGCCCAGTTGGTCATCGGCAACAACATGATCATGCTCGGCAGCGACCGGGAATCGGAGGCCAAGGACTTGTACCAATGGCTGACCCCGGACGAAGCGCGCGGTATTACCATGTGCATCTGCATGCATGTCGATGATCCCGATGCCCACGCGGCGCATGCGGGCAAGCACGGCGCCAACATCATCAAGCCGCCTTATGATAACCAGGGCTATCCTGGGCGCTCATACGACGCCAAAGACCTGGAAGGCAATGTGTGGAATTTCACCAGTTATGATCCGTGGGTGGCGTCATAATGTTCAACATATTTCACAATCCGATACATCATTTCCTGTTGAAATGAGGCTGCACATATTGTCTGGGTAACGGTTCTCGGGTAAAACGGATGGCTCTGGGAACCTGTCTGCATAGATAAATATGAACGAAGAAACGGCAGAGAGTCGGCTGACCTATGCGGCATTCATCAGTTACAGCCACGCTGATAACCGGGAAGAAGGGCGTAAATGGGCCGACTGGCTGCATCATGAGCTGGAAACCTACGAGGTGCCGGCTGACCTGGTCGGCAAGTCCAATCGTGCCGGCAGGCCTATTCCCGCGCAAATCTATCCTGTCTTTCAGGATGAAAAGGAGCTGTCGGCCAGTTCCAACCTGTCCTCGGCGCTGACCACGGCGCTGGATGCCTCGGCCTGTCTGATTTATCTGAGTTCGCCGCAATCGGCCCGCTCAGTATATGTAAGCCAGGAGCTGCGCCATTTCAAGCAGACAGGCAAAAGTGATCGCATGATTGCCCTGATTCTTGCCGGGGAGCCTGAATATGGCAAAGAGTCTACCGAACAGCAATGTTTTCCGGAGGTATTGCGTTTCAGGGTAGATGAGACCGGCGCGATTGACACCAATGTAAGCGAAGAGCCCATCGCCGCTGACGCCCGCATTCCAGGGACGCAGGAGCAGGGTTTCACCACGCCGGAGGCGTATCGGCGGCAGTTGCAGCAGGATCGCAAGTTGTCACGCAGGGAGGTGGAGCGCAGGGTACAGGCCTACAGGGATCGTCTTGATCTGGCCCGCCTCAAGGTCATTGCCGGTGTGCTGGATGTGCCCCTTGGCGACCTGACCCAGCGCGATCAGGCCTATCAATTGGTCAAAGCCAGGCAGCGCACGAAGATTATCAAGCGTATTGCAATCGTCATTGGTGTGCTGGCGGTCATGGCGATGGGCATGGGCGTATACGCCTGGACTGAAAGAAACTCTGCCCAATCCATGCTCTCGCGTTCCCTGTTTCTTTCCGGACTGAATAAAATTGACCAGAAAGAAGTGGCCGAGGGCGCGGCCTACATGGCTGCCGCGACACGCTATGGCAATGAACGAACCGCGTTGTATGTGCAGTCAATGCTGATGCGTCAGAACGGCATGACGCTGATGCCAAGACTGGACTCGACGCCCGTGTTCAGCCCCGATGGTCACTGGCTTGCTGCAATCAATGCCACCACCAATGCGCAACGCGGCATACAGATATGGGATGCGTACAAACAGACATTGCACACGACCTTGAACGATGCCAATGCCAATTCGTTTACAAAAATGCTGTTTGATGCCAGAGGTATTCTGTACTTCACGACTGCCGATAACAAAATAGCGACATGGCAGGAAGGCAAGCCCATCAGTATTGTTTATGAGGCGCCTGCCGATATGCGTATTGCTTCCCTGGTACCGGATGCAACCGGTCGCTGGCTTGTCATACAGGGGTGGCACGTTGTTGACGGCAAGCTGGAATATATCAAATCACAACTATTTAACATGCGCACGCATCAGCTTGCCGTTGATCAGGTGCCCACCCGTCGCCGTTCGAGCGCCGCGACCGACCAGATTGAGATTGAGCCGCAAGGGCGGCTCATTGTTTTTCATGAAAATGAGGATAATGACAATCGTATTCGCATCTATCCCGTGAGCGCCGACGGTCAACTGCTTGAGGCACGCGACTATCAGGTGCCGGCCAGAATCATGAGGCTCAAATTCAGCCCGGACGCGCAGCACGTGTTTGTCCGGGCGGTCAATGGCATGTATCACATTGATTTGCGGAAAAATAATCGCGAGGTGGCCAGAGTGCCGGGTCAGCTGGTGCCCGAAGATGTTTATTTCAATGATGGGAAAACCTATACCACGCTGTGGCAGGGCAACTATACGGTACATGATATCAATACCGACCAGGCCGTGTCTGCTGGCGAAACGTCGCTCAACCTTGTTCGACTTTTATATGATGATTCGTCGAGCGTGTCTCCTGATATGACGCAACGGGTTGAGCTTCAGGAGGGGTCGTTTTACCTGGTGACGGACCTGGCGCCGGCATTGCTTCGGTCGCAGCATAGCCTGGGCGAAAAACTGGTATCGTTCCGTGCCATGCCCGATAGCAAGGGTGTGCTGATACTTAAAAAGAATGGTCGCGCGCTGGAGTATCTTTCCCTGGAAGCAAAAGATGGCGCCAAAAAGTACATCGAAACTCCGTTCACCATTGATCGCTTCGGCGTAGATGAAGAACATGATTTCATCTATGTGATTTCAACACCGGAAAACGATCGAAGCCAGCTGCTGTTCTATCGTGCCGGTACCGGAAAGCCAATCGGCAAGCCGGTGTCTGTCAAAGGCATGATCTCGTTCAGTCGCGATGGCAGGCAGGTTTCGTCCAGACTCGATGAAAAAAAACTGGGCATTTGGGATATCGCGTCCGGTGAACTTGCGCGCACGTTTACCCTCAAGCAGGGCGAAAAATATAAGTTGTCGGCGGATTTGTCGACAATCCTCGCTCTGGACGAAGAGAGCAACTGGCGCGTTGTTGACGTCGCCACGGGCAAGGTCTTGCATCAGGAGAGCACGCGGATCAAGGGGGCCTATTTCACACCCGATAATAAATATCTGCTGGCGTTTTTCAATGACAATGCACAGTTATATGATCTGACGGATTTTGTCAGCCGCCTGACGCTTCCCACTGCAGGTGACTCACCCAAGGCCGAACTCAGCCCAGACGGCAAGCTGATTGCCATGGCTGAAGATAACAAATATATCCGCTTGTGGAGCCTGGAAAAAATGCGCCCGATCGGGCAGAAAATCAGTAACGATGCCACTAATGGATACTTGAAGTTTTCTGCAGACGGTCAGATTCTGTTCGCTTCAGACTCCTTGGGCGTGGGTGGCAATAAGGGCATTGCCATGTATGACACGACCACAGGAATGCCGGTTGTCATGCCGTTTGGGATCAGTCGTATCAATGACGTGGTGTTACTGCGCAACGGCAAGGATATCTTGACCCTTGACGCGCGGGCCGGCGAGTCCATTCTGAATGTATGGGCGGTGCCTGATGCGCTGCTTGCCCCTGCGCGCGATCTGGCCGATCAGACCGAGATTTATTTCGGCAAGCAATACGACAATGATGCCGCAGCCGTTGTTGATGCTCCTCGCGCGGCGCAGCGCCCCGATTCCTGGTTTTTCCAGGACCCGTATGTCCGCCCGCCTGTGCCCGGTTCCACTGTTTCATTGACTGCTTACATTGAAAAATACATACCCATACGCGATGCGTCACAGTTGCAATTGCTCGACAGTTACTGGCGTTTTCATCCGATGGCCCGCGCTGCAATGGCGGTTTATTTCAGTCAGAACAGGGAGACCGGATTCGTTGCCCGTCGCCTGGAACAGATGGTCCGTCTGCAACTTCACAGAGTTCAGGACCTCAGTGTGAAGGAAAAAACCCTGGCGCTGTTGCGGCAGGTACACGACAATTTGCAGGAGCATCCATAAATGAAACTGTCTCATCGCGCAAAAAGCATTCTGGTTCTGGTGGGTGGGCTTGCAGTGATTGTGTTGACCTGGACGGGACTGGGCAAGCACTATCCACAAATCAATGAATGGCTCTATCTGCCTGAAAAGCTGTATCGTACGCTACGCACCCTGATGGGATCCGATCCTGTTTCATCTTCATTGCCGCCGGAGAATTTGCCGTGGCAACTCACGTTCGTCAAGATTGTCGTGACCCTGGCGCTGCTGGCCGGGATGGTCAGAATTGCACAAAAGCTTTTTGTTGATTATTACACGCAGTTCAGGCTGCTGTTCAGGCGTAACCAGGTGCTGGTGCTTGGCATCAATCAAAAGGGCAAGGCCTTGCTGAACGATCTGGCTCAATCGCACCATATGACAGGGGTGGCCATTGAGCTGGATGCGGAGCACAAGCACGCCCGGGCGCTGCGCCGTGAGGGACACCTGGTGCTATTTGGCGATGGTACGCAAAGCATGGTGTTGCAGGACGCGGGGATTCGTACTGCCCGCTATCTCATTTGCTTTTTGAATGATGAACAGACCACCATCAATGTGGTGCGTGCCTTGCATCAGATCACAGAAAAGAATCCGGGAAAATATCAGGTGCGGTGCTTTCTGCATATCGCGAACGCGCGTGTCAGCGCCATGCTGCAGCAATCCGATTATTTTGAAGATGAAAAGCAAAATGGCATTGATTTGCGGTTCTTCAATCATCATCAGATGATCGCCCGCCAGTTCTTCGCCCGTTTCCCTTATGAATATGCCGAGGCGCTGCGCGATGAGGAGACGGTTTTCCGCCTGGTGATATTTGGCACAGGCGATACCGCCAAATCGCTGCTGGTGCAGGCATTGCAGGTTCTGCACACGGCGAATCCGGCCTCGCCCGAGATCATTGTGTGTGGCGCCGGGGCCGACATGGCCGGCAGGCAGCTGGTTGCTGAATATCCTGGCGCCGGTATGGTCTCTTCCATTAAATATGTCGAATTCGATGGTGCTTACGACCAAATCCTGAATGAGTTGGTGATTGACCCGCCAGAACACGTTATTCCGGTTGTGATTGCTGCATTCGAGCAGGATTCGGCCAATCTGAAAATGTCGCTGGAAATGCTGCACGCCACGCCGGTCTCTACTTTTCGCGTATTTGCATTGAATTACCATAACGATGGCCTAAATGCGCTACTCAGAACAAAGCAGAACCGGCTTAATCGGCTGCGGTTTTTCGGCAGTCTGGAGTCGGTGTGTCAGGTGGAACTGATCACGAAGGAACGGCTGGACACCATCGCGCGTGCCATTCACGAGGATTACCTGCAGCAACTGGCCCCGGATGGTGGTGCACTCAGTGAAAGTGAAGCCTATAAGCAATCCTGGGATGCCTTGAATGAGCCGGCGAAAGACGCCAACCGGGCACAGGCCGATCATATTCCCTACAAGCTGGCCATGTGCGGCAAGCTGACAGGGGCCGATGCACAGATAGCAGGAGACCCGCGTCCCATCTCGTTCACTGCGCAGGAAGTGGAGCGGCTGGCGCAGGTAGAACATGCGCGCTGGGTCGCGCAGCGTTATCTTGCCGGCTGGCGCTATGGCGTCCAGCGGGATGATTTGCGTCGTTGCCATCCCTCCATGGTGGCGTGGGACATGTTGCCTGAACCGGAAAAACAAAAGGATCGGGACGTAATCCTGCGTATTCCGCAGTTGCTGGCGGACACTTAACCGGTCTCGCGTTCCCTCGCAGGGCGTTTGACATGTCCTGGCCACGCTTTCAGTGTATATTGTGCGCAGTTCGTCCGGGGAAAAAATTCATTTTTCTTCCGGCCGTTTCCCTGGCTCAGTCACGCGCCCTGCGGCCGCTTTTTTTTGGCGGCTATGCGGGTGGCGTCGCTATCAACATTGGCATGAAACAGTTGTGGCAAGCGTTCATTCGACCTCCTCCCGGCCAGCACTATTGCAGGCAACCCATCTCACTCGCAAAGATCCGCTCAGTGATCATGTGCTGCTTTATCCGGCCTCGTGCATCATCCGGCACGGCGATCGTGTCGTCCTGTCGGGCGCATCCGGCTCGGGAAAGAGCGTGTTCATGCGCACGCTGGCCCTGCTTGATAAACCCGATTCCGGCGAGCTGGCGCTGCGTGGCCGTACGGTCAGCCAGTCTGACAGCAGTCGCTATCGTGCGCAGGTGGCATATATCCGGCAGCGCCCGGTGCTGCTGCATGCCAGCGTTGAGGGCAATCTGACATTTCCTTTCGGGCTGGCCGTCAATCGTGATAAAAAATATGACCGGCAGAAAATAGAACGATTTCTGCAGGCCATTGACCGTCCCTCGTCATTTCTTGACAAGGCGTCTGGAGCTCTGTCGGGCGGGGAAATGCAACTGGTCTGTCTTTTGCGCGTGTTGCAACTGGATCCCTGTCTTTTGCTCCTGGATGAACCCACCTCGGCGCTGGATGAAGCCACGGCGCAGCTCGTGGAAAAACTGATTGACCACTGGATGACCGTGAACCGTCATGAAACCGCGACCTTGTGGATCAGCCATGATGAACAGCAGAAAGCACGTGTGGGCGAGCGTATATGGTTGATGGAAAACGGCCATTTGAGCACCGACGATAGCGAAGGAGCGCATGCATGAATCCTGACTACATGGAAATATCGGTTGGCGAGATCGGACTGGCCGCGCTGCTGATTCTGGCCAATGGCCTGATCTCGGTCTTTCTGAAGCTCAAACTGGAAAAGCAGCTGTTGATTGCCTCCATTCGCATGGTTGTGCAGCTGTTTGCCATCGGCCTGATACTCAAGTGGGTTTTTGCCGCCGATAAATGGTATATCGTGCTTGCCATTATGGCGGTCATGACGGTCATTGCAGGGTTGGCGGCCCGCAATCGCAGTCGCATACGCTATCAGGGCATGCCGTTCGATGCACTGTTTGCGATCTGGATTCCTTCGTGGTTGACCATGGGCATCGGGCTGGTGCTGATTCTGCGTATTGAACCCTGGTATTCGCCGCAGTATGTGATCCCCGTGCTTGGCATGATTATGGGCAACACCCTGACAGGAGTGTCGCTGGGGCTGGATCGTATTACAAACGAATTGACCCAGAAACGGGACCATGTGGAAATGATGCTCTCGCTTGGAGCCAGCGGATGGGAAGCCTATCGCGAGCCGGCACAGAACGCGGTGCGGGCAGGGATGATGCCGACGATCAATAGCATGATGGTGATCGGTCTGGTCAGCCTGCCGGGCATGATGACGGGTCAGATCCTGGCTGGCCAGGATCCGGAACAGGCAATCCGTTACCAGATTCTGTTGATGTTCCTGCTGACCGCCTCATCGGGTATCGCGTGTGTATTGGCGGTTTTACTGGTGTTCCGGCGGGTATTCAGTCCGCAGAATAACTTCTTGTACTGGAAGTTGCACGAGCCGGCATAAAGTATGCGGGCACGCCCATAAACTGCGCATATCTGGGCGTAACTGATCCGCCATGCAGGGGGCGTGCTTTCCTCTTTATTGAAAGTCCCCCACGGTGCACTGCTTGCCGCTGATATAGCCATGCCGGGCATGGCCTTTTCATTTCTTTTGTAAACATTTCATTCGTGATTTCGGGTTATCCCTAGCTGGCTTGGGCTATCAAACGCTATACACTGTTTCCATAATATAGAAATAAATCCATATTATGGACTTTTAACAGAATCATGATCGGCGATGGAAGCATGCGTCCGTGACGAACTGTTCATTGTTCGTATTCAATCCATTCTCGGAGACCGTTCCTGTCATGATGTATTCCCGTCGCGTGTTGCTGGCTTCGCTGATCGCCTGTACCAGTCTGGCTTGCCTGTCCACCAAGGCGATTGCTGCCAACGCCTATCCCAGCCAGCCAATTACACTTGTGGTTCCGTTTCAGCCAGGCGGCGGCACTGATGCCGTTGCCCGCAGCTTTGCGAAGGCCGCCGAAAAGCACTTCCCCAAGGGCATGATTGTGCTGAACAAGTCTGGGGCCGGTGGCGCCGTGGGCTGGAAGTATGTGCTCAATCAAAAACCTGATGGCTATACGCTGGCCATCGTAACGGGCGAGTTTGTTACTCTGCCTTTATTGAATCTGTTTGATCGCTCCTACAAAGACTTCACACCACTGGTGCAGTTGAATGCCGATCCGACCACGCTGGTGGTGCACAATGATTCGGCTTATAAGACCGTTGAGGATTTCCTTGCCGCGGCCAGACAGAATCCCGATGGCATGAACGTGGGAACACCGGGAACCGGCGCTGTGTACGATGTTGCCCTGAGTGCATTCGAAGTCAAATCGGGTACCAAGGTCACGCATGTACCATACCCGGGCTCGGGTCCGTCTTTGCTGGCGTTGCTGGGCAAGCAGGTGGACGCCGTAGCCACCAGTCCCGCTGAAGCGGCAGAGTATGTGCGCAGCGGCAAAATGCGCTTGCTCGTGGTCATGGACGACGAGCGCGTGCCCGAGTTCAAGGATGTGCCAACGGCAAAAGAAAAGGGCATCGATGTTTCTTACGGTACCTGGCGTGGCGTAGCGGGACCAAAAAATATGCCGGCCGAGGCCGTCACAATGCTGAAGCAGGCGTTCGAAAAAGTGGCTCAGGACCCCGAGCTGATCAAGTCGATCAGGCAGCAGAATCTGGGCTACGTGTACGCCGACGGCGAGGCGTTTGAGCAGAAAATGAAGCTGGAGACAGAAGGCTACAGCAAAGTGCTCAAAGAACTGGACATCAAATAAGCGGGCCGGCTCTTTCGCACCTTCACACTTGAAATATCGCCCCGTCTGGTCGGGGCCAAGGAATTATCATGACCGAACCCACTCCTTATCGTTACCCCAATCCCAAAGAGGCGCTCAAGGATATCGTTGTGCCCAATGCCGTTCCTGAAGATGAGCGCGTCTGGGTACCACAGGCGCCCAACGTCTGGTTCCGCCCGCTGTGCCTGAACGTGTCGCAGGGATACTGGATGAATCTGCTGCGCGTGCGCAAATCCGGCGTATTAAGCTGTCACCGGCATCCCCAGCCGGTGCATGGTTATGTGATCAAAGGCACCTGGCGTTATCTTGAGCATGACTGGGTGGCGACCGAAGGCAGCTACGTCTTTGAGCCGCCGGGAGAAACGCACACCCTGTATGTGCCTGAAGACGTGGAAGAAATGATTACCATGTTCCAGGTCAATGGCATCATGTATTACGTTGACAGCGAAGGCAATCACACGGGTTACGAAGACGTGTTCACCAAACTGGACATGTGCCGCAAGCACTATGAAAGTGTCGGCCTGGGGGCTGACTATGTTGACCAGTTCGTGCGCTGATTATGAGTATCAAAGCCAATTATGATTTCTCAGGCTGTAGCGCTGTTGTCACTGGTGGCAGCAGCGGTATTGGGCTGGATATCGCGCGCAGATTGCTGGCGGCCGGTGCCACGGTCTCAATTTGGGACAGGAGGGCGCCGCCCGAAGATTTGCAGGGAGACAGGGTGCGCTTCAGTCAAGTTGACGTGTGTGATATCGGCTCACTTGAGAATGCCTGCGCAACGGTGGTTGGTCAATATGACAAGATTGATATGCTGGTCAATTGCGCCGGATTTGCCGGCTCCACGCTGCCGCTGGAACAAACCGATCCGCAGGAATGGCAGCAAGTGATCGCGGTCAATTTGCTGGGCGTGTACAACACCTGCCGGGTGGCCGTGCCGGTGATGAAGCAGGCTCCGGGCGCGCGCATTGTGAATATCGCCTCGCTGGCGGGCAAGGAAGGCACGCCCAATGCATCGGCGTATAGTGCGGCCAAGGCGGGCGTGCTTGCCCTGACTAAATCCCTGGGCAAGGAACTGGCGCAGACTGCGATGCGGGTCAATGCCATTGCGCCTGCTGCAATTAACACAACACTGTTGCAGCAAATGTCGCCGGCGCATGTGCAGACCATGATAGAAAAAAGCCCGATGAAGCGCCTGGGCGAGTGCGATGAGGTATCCGAGCTCACCTTATGGTTGCTGTCGGGGTCGTGTTCATTCAGTACCGGCGCCGTGTTTGACCTGTCCGGCGGTCGCGCCACCTATTGATCTTTATTTGGAAAATCCATGAGTTTCAAGACAGATTTGTTTGCGGGAAAAATTGCGGTGGTCACGGGTGGAACCCAGGGAATCGGGCGTGCGATTGCCGCAGAACTTGCCGGCCTGGGCGCGCAGGTCTACGCGGCCGGCCTGCCGGCGACGGGTGAAGAGGCCTGGCGTCACGCCACCGTAAAAGAAGTGATTTTGGATGTGACCAGCGACGAGGATGTCAGGGCGTTCGCGCAGTCCTTGGGGAACGTGGATATCCTGGTCAATTGTGCCGGGATTATTGCACGGGTGGAAGAGTTCAAACTGCCCGTGTTTGAACGCGTGATTGATGTCAATCTGGTCGGAAGCATGCGCTTGTGCGAAGCCCTGCGTCCCGCGCTGGCTCAATCTGGCGGATGCATCGTCAATATGGCGTCCATGCTCAGCTTTTTTGGTGGCGGCCTGGTGCCAGGCTATAGTGCGAGCAAGGGTGGCATTGCACAATTGACTAAATCGCTGGCCATTGCCTATGCAGCCGACAGCATTCGTGTCAATGCGGTGGCGCCCGGGTGGATCGCGACCCCTTTGACCGAAGCGCTGCAAAACGATGAATCCCGGGCACGCCCGATTCTGGATCGAACACCGCTCAAACGCTGGGGCACGCCGCAAGATGTGGCGCGTGCGGTGGTTTTTCTGTGCTCCGACGCATCTTCGTTCATGACGGGTGTTATCATGCCGGTTGATGGTGGCTATATGGTAACTTGATTTTTCATCATGACAACGACGACAATCTTGCAGGACAAGGCTGGCCAGAAAGTGGCCGGCACTGCTTCGTTTTCCAAATTCATGCGTGTGCTGGACGCGATCGCCAGCAATGCCGGTCATGGCGTCACCATTCAGGATCTGAGCCACGCGGTCGGATACCCCAAACCCACCTTGTATCGTATTGTCGATGCCTTGCAGGCCGAAGGCCTGGTGATCAATAAAGGCGGCCAGATTTTCACGCTGGGACCGCGTCTGATCAGTCTGGCCAGCCAGGCGCTGGAAAGCTCCGATCTTCGCAAAGTCTGCCGGGAACAGTTGATCAGGCTGCGTGATATGACAAACGAAACGGTCCACCTGGCGGTGCCGGTCAACGGCGCCATGACCTATATTGACAAGCTGGAAAGCCCGCAGGCCGTGCGCATGAATTCACGACTGGGCAGTCAGGTGACGCTCTATTCAAGCTCGGTCGGTAAAGCCTATCTGGCGGCACTGGGCGATGAAAGTGAAAGAAGTCGCTTGATTGGCGCGATCCGCTTTCAGAAATATACCAATACCACGCTGTTGTCTGCACAGGCGCTGCGTAATGAAATCATTGATATTCAGCGCCAGGGCTTTGCCGAAGATCGTGAAGAAAACGAACGTGATATTTTCTGCTATGGCTGCGCCATTGTCGATAAAATCGGTCGACCGGTTGCCTGCGTCAGCATCAGTATTCCCCTGTTTCGTCTGGCGGCCGACCGTCGCACGGCTTACATTGACCCCCTCATTGCTGCCTGCCAGGCGATATCACAAAAACTGCGTCTGCTTGACATCGAAGCCTGAGTGCCGAATCAATCGTCCTTATCATAATAATTAATCGCATCCATCACGGGTTGACAATTCTTTTCTAAAAGAGAATAATCGCACCTGTACGTACAGGTTGTACGTACAGAGCTGTGGCGAAGATAAGAAGCACGATCAAAAAGCCACTTGCGAGACCATTCATTTCTTTACTACTCCCCTGTGACCAAAAGGTTGGGCCGGATGATGACACAAGAGCGTTCCCTATTTCCCATGTTCAAAACCATGCAGAAAATCCCTGGCGGATTGATGCTTATTCCCCTGATACTCGGCTCGATAATCGGGACCTTCGCACCTGAAGCCCTGGGTATCGGCAGTTTCACGACCGCGCTGTTCAAAGACAGCGCTCTGCCCTTGATTGCATTGCTGATTTTTGCCACCGGCACGCAGGTCAATGTTCGTACCGGCGGCCCGATCCTGGCGACAGCAGGTACCATTCTCTTTTGCAAAACCATTATTCCGGCCAGCTTGATCATTCTGTTGGGCAGCTTTGTCGGTATCGATGGTATTTGGGGCATTTCCATCCTGGCATTGCTGGCCGCGTTTGACAACAGCAACGGCGGCCTGTGGCTCGCCTTCACCGGTCAATATGGCGATGCCCGCGATCGTGGCGCCTATGTGGCCAGCGCCGTCAATGACGGTCCCTTCTTCAGTCTGCTTTTCCTGGGTGCATCTGGCCTGGGCGATATTCCGCTGATTGCCCTTGTTGCTGCGCTGGTGCCGTTTCTGCTGGGCGTACTGGTCGGTAACGTGGATCCGCACTGGCGTAAAGTCCTGGATCCGGTTCCCAATATTGTGATCCCGTTTTTTGCATTCGCGCTGGGTACCGGCATCAATCTGTCGGCCATTGTCAGCGGCGGTATGACAGGGATTGTCCTGGGCCTGCTGATCAGCCCCATTACCGGGTTCCTGGTTTATATGGGATATAAACTCATCCTGCGCCGCGGCGGCAAAAGCGGTATCGGTTTTGCGGCGGGAACCACCGCTGGCAATGCCATCGCTACACCGGCCATTGTCGCTGCTGCCGATCCGCGCTTCCAGGTTTATGTCGAGACCGCGACAGCGCAAGTTGCCGCTTGCGTATTGATCAGCTCGATCATGGCTCCCTTGCTGGCCTCTTATTTCCTGAAAAGAGCAGGTGAATTGAAGCCCGTCGATGATGGTATTGCCGACGAAGATGAGACGCTTGCCGGGGATCCGGTCAAATTATGAAACCGCAGATCGCAATCATTGCCGACGATCTGACGGGCGCGGGCGATTCCGCTGTCCAGTTCGTCCGCTGTGGCTGGGAAACCCAGTTATACGTTGGCGGGTCAGAAGACGCATTTGCATTGGGCGATATGCAGGCAGAAGTGGTATCGGTCAACAGCAACAGCCGTGCCATGAGCCCGCAGGCCGCAGCAGAGGCGGTTGCGCGAGAAATGCAGACCTTTCGCAAGCATGACGTTCGTCATGTATTCAAAAAAGTGGACTCCACCTTGCGCGGCGCCTTTGCTGCGGAAATTGAAGCGGCCCGAAGCCAATGGCACGAAAATGCCATTGCCGTCGTATGCCCCGCCTATCCAGATACCGGCAGAACCGTTGAACAAGGCGTGTTGCTGGTCAATGGTGTGCCTGTAACGGAAACCTCGGCTGGAACCGACCCGGTCACGCCCGTGACGGAAAGTTCGGTACCGGCCCTGCTGGACTGCAAACTGATCAGTCCGCAATATGATGATACGCCCGCATCCCTGGCTGAGAAAATCGGTGAAAGCGGATCAATTGTGGTGGTAGACGCCCGTAGCGACGCTGATCTGAAGCGCCTGGCCCAGGCCATTGTGTTGCTGGGCGAGCGTGCACTTCCTGTTGGTGCAGGCGGGCTGGCCATGGCTATGGCTGCTGCATGGGCCGGCAGTCATATTTCAGGTGAAATCGTGCTGGCCGTAGTGACCTCGCAGCATAGCGCTACCCGGGCGCAAGTCGCGGCCCTGCAAAAGCAGGGCGCCACGGTGTTGACACCGGAGCCCGAGGCCCTGGCCGACGATAGCGTCTGGCAGCAATGGCAGCGTGACCAATTGGCGGGGCAAACGCTGGTGCAGGGCAGCAATTCCGTGCTGGTCGTTCTGGCCCCGGTAGCGCAGCAGCCCGGATTGTCCTCTGCGGTGGTCGCACTCCGTCTGGGTCAGTTTGCTCTTGAAGTGGTGCGTACCGGCCAGGTGCGAGGGTTGATTGCGACCGGCGGTGACGGGGCAGAGCAGGTGATGTCGGCCTTGCAGGCAACCGGTATCCGCCTGATTGATGAAGTATCCGGCGGCGTGCCGCTGGGCACCCTGATTGGCGGCGAGTATGCCGGCATGCCGATTGTGACCAAGGCTGGTGGCTTTGGTGCAGAAAATGTATTGATTCAGGCTGCAGAGACCCTGAGAGAAAGGAAATTCAAATGATTGAGAAAAGATTACCCGTGCTGGCGGTGACCATTGGTGATGTAGCCGGCATTGGCCCTGAAATTACAGCCAAAATGTTGATGAACCATTCACGCCTGCGTGATATGGCCAAGTTTGTCGTGATCGGCGATGTCGCTGCGTTGCGCAAGGCGGTTGCCAGCCAGAATGGCGATGTAAACAAAGTTCGTGAAGTGTCGTCTCCTGCAGAAGCAACCAATGAGCCCGGCACCATTGAAATCATTCAGGTGGGCCCTTCTCTTGAAGACGTCGAATTGGGCAAGCTGGATGCGCGTGCCGGCGCCGGTTCCGCGCTGTTCGTGATGAAGGCATGTGATCTGGCTCGGAAGGGCGAAGTCGATGGCATCGTTACTGCCCCACTGAACAAAGCGGCCATGCATCTGGGCGGCCACAAATGGCCCGGACACACCGAATTGCTGGCTCATGAATTCGGGGTAAAAAATTATTCTCTGGTTCTGTCGGCTGGCGATCTGTATGTGTTCCATGCGACAACTCATGTATCATTGCGGCAGGCTATTGATGACGTGAATCCCAAGCGCATGGACGATATCCTGCAGCTGGTTCATGCATTCTCCAAAGCCCTCAACCGACAGGATGAGCCCATCGCCGTCTCCGGCCTGAATCCCCATGCCGGGGAAAACAACATCTTCGGTACAGAAGACAGTGCTATTCTGACGCCTGCCATCGACCGGGCCAAAGCAGCCGGCATCAATGCGGTGGGGCCGATCCCTGCGGATGCGCTCTGGCCGCAGGCCGTGCGGGGCAAGTGGAAATTTCTGGTGGCCTGTTACCACGATCAGGGCCATGCGCCATTTAAGGCGGTATATGGCGACGATGGCGTTAATATTACGGTGGGCCTGCCGGTGGTGCGGGTATCGGTTGACCACGGTACGGCATTTGATATCGCCGGCAAGAATATTGCGCGCGAAGAAAGCCTGATTCTGGCGGCCGAACGTGCGGCCAGCCTGTCCCTGGGATGGTCATCAGTGTGGGAAACGGCTTCCCGGTCTGAAGGGGTATAGTTTTTTAAATTGGCGGGTGTAACGTGCTTTATCTGAAAAAAATCGACGAAAAAAACAAAGGTAAAGAGGCCTTGTACCTTCAGGTGGCCCATAGCCTGAAAGCCGCCATCTCTGAAAACCGGGTGCCTGCGGGCAGCCCGATCCCGAGTGAAAACGCGCTCTGCGGCCACTTTGATGTGGCTCGCAGTGTGGTGCGCCAGGCGCTCGCGATGCTGGTTGATGAGGGGTATATCCTGAAACAGGCCGGACGCGCCTCAATCGTGGCACCCCGCGCCAAGCATCGCCGCAATCTTCAGAATTCGCTCAGCCTGCACGCGCAGCTGGAGCGGGAGGGAACCGCGCTGCAAACATCGATTATTCGTCTGGAATGTAGCGCTTTCCCGGCTGAAGTCGCCGCTTTCTACGGACAGGTGGATGGTTTGCTGCTCGAACGCGTGCGTTATATTGACGACGATCCTATTTCATATGTGAAGACCTGGCTGCCCGGAGAATTTTCAAGCCTGACCCGGGAGGACCTGACCAATCGGTCGTTGCACCAGCAACTGATGCAGCGGTTCAATCGCAAGCCGCAACAGGGTCGCAATCAGATCCAGACCGTGCCTTGCGACAAAACACTGGCCGATTATCTGAAAGTGAAAAAAAGCGACTCGCTCCTGCAATTGCACGCGTGTTATTACGATCAGAATGGCCTGCCCCTGGAGTGGTTTACTGCCTGGCATCGCGCCGACCGTGTGGTTTTTGATATTGCGGTCGATGCGTCGCTGGATAACAATATTCAGGTCAAGGATTTCCAGCGGGCGATCCGCTAGAGCTCGCGTCAGATGTGGCCGGAAGGCCGACAGACGGATCCTGCAGTGCGTCGCGGATGGCCTGCAGCGCAGCCAGTGCGCCCATGGGCAGCGCCACGTTTTTTTTCGATTTCTTCATACCGGCTTCGTGGATATTAATGCGGATCATCGGCGCTTTCTGACGTTCGCCAAAATAGCGCACGGTTGCAATCGCCGTTCCTGCGCCCAGTTCGATGATCACGGGGTGGCGTACTTTCTTTAGCCAGGCTTGCAGCCGTTCGTGCTGAATCCGGCTGCGCGTATCGACCCAATGCCAATCGTTGAACATCATGATATTGGGACGGGCCAGCGAGTTGCAATGCGGACAGCGAGGTGGCTCATTGAGAAGCAGGCAGCGTTGCGCGTCTACTTCCGGATGAAAGGCGTCGGCCGGCCAGATGTCCTGCCGGCAGTGTTCGACGCATTGCAAATGATGGATGGAGCCGTGGCATTCAACCACCTGTTCTTCACTGAAGCCGGCCTTCTGGAATTGTCCATCGACATTGCTGGTGAACACAAAGGCCTGATGACGCATGCGCACAGCTATATCCTGCAGGATATGGAAACCCTCATGAGGGGGCGTATTTCTGTAGAGCGACAGGCGATGCCCATAAAACCCCCAGGCAAGCTGGGGATGAGTCGGAAAATGGGCAGGAGAGGCAATTTCTTCAAAGATGATGCCCTGACTGCGCAATGCCGGATAATGGCGCCAGAAACCTTCGGCCCCGCGAAAATCTGGCAATCCTGAATCCACACCCATACCTGCGCCGGCCGTGATTAGCAAGCCGTCGGCCTGACTGATAAGTGCAGCGGCTCTATTGATTAGAGTCTTGTCTATTTTGGCGTCCATGGTCAACTGACTGTATAAAAACTGGAATGAAACAATGCACCGGAATCCGGTTATTCATCTTCTCATATTTTTGTCATGTGGAGATGTTGCACGTCTCTTTGCCTGTTATTTACGGCTACGCCGCTATCAATAGGCGCCCTTGTCCAGGTGTTTGCGCTTGAACAGGCAGGTACAGTTCGTGAAAGCGTGCACCGGCATCAGGCAAACATTATCTTCGTAAACATCCTATTGACAGGTCATTAGAATATGAATAGACTCATTTTAACTTGAGCATATCGATACTGAGGAGTGCAGGTATTTCAAAGGTAATAGCGATCCGGTAGCAATTCTAATTCTTTGAATGAATGGAGATTTTGGATGAGTGTTGAGTGGAGCCCCGAGCGTCAGCAAATACAAGAAGCAGTCAAAGCAATTTGCGATAAATACGACGATGCCTACTGGAGAAAAAAAGATGAAAATCACGAATTTCCATCTGAATTTCGACAGGACATGGCCGATGCAGGCTGGTTTGGAATAACGATGCCTGTGGAGTATGGCGGCGCCGGATTAGGTATTACCGAGGCTGCCTTACTCATGCAGACGGTAGCGAACTCAGCAGGCGTGCTTGCTGCCTGCACCTCCATTCATATCAATATCTTTGCGCCTCATGCCATTGTCGTTCACGGCACACCTGAACAGCGTCGTTCAATATTGCCTGCCCTGGTACAAGGGAAAGATATTCCATGCTTTTGCGTCACTGAACCTGATGCGGGGCTTGATACCACAGGAATAGCTACGCGAGCGGTGAGAGGGAGCGACGGGTATGTCATTAATGGACGTAAAGTATGGATATCAATGGCTCAGCACGCCAGCAAAATGATGATCCTTGCACGAACAACACCACTTTCTGAGTGCAAGCGCCGTACTGACGGAATGAGTCTGTTTTATACCGATTTTGACAGGCGTTATGTCACGGCTACTGAAATACAAAAAATGGGGCGTGCAGCTGTCGATTCCAATTCAGTATTTATTGATAATTTGCCCGTTCCGCAGGAGCATCGTATTGGCAAGGAAGGAGAAGGGTTCCGCATACTGCTGGATGCAATCAATCCGGAACGTATTCTCGTTGCCGCCGAGTGTGTCGGGATAGGCCGGCGAGCGCTTGGAAAAGCCATCGACTATGCGCGGGAACGTGTCGTTTTTGGGCGTGCCATAGGACAGAACCAATCGATTCAGCATCCCCTGGCGCGCAACTGGATGGAGCTGGAGGCGGCCGATCTGATGATCTGGCAGGCTGCCGCGTTATATGACGCAGGCAAGTCGTGCGCGGCTCAAGCTAACGCGGCAAAATTCCTGGCCGCTGAAGCCGGTTTCTCTGCCTGCAATCGGGCCTTTCGTACGCTGGGAGGGATGGGTTTTGGCGCCGAGTATGACGTTGAGCGTTATTTTCGCGAGATTATGGTGCCGCAAGTTGCTCCCGTGAGTGCAGAGATGATTCTGAATTTCATAAGCGAACGGGTGCTGGGCCTGCCGCGATCATATTGAGGAGAGAGACTTGAGTGAGCAAAACCCATTAATTGTTGAACGTGAAGGTCATGTCCTGCGTTTGACATTAAATCGGCCTGACCGTCGCAATGCCATTACTGACGAGCTCTGCCTTCGATTGTCGGATGCGATTGTAGCAGCAGAAGACGACACAGATATCCGCTGTATTGTCGTGACTGGATCGGGTGATAAAGCATATTGTGCTGGTGCGGATTTGACGCCAGGAGACACGCCTTTCAAAGTGGATTTCAACAAGATCGGAACGGCCTACGCCACGTTACTTCGTAATACGAAGGCGTCGCGCCTTCCGATGATTGCGCGTGTCAATGGTGTTTGTATGGCAGGCGGCATGGGCATTCTGAGCATGTGTGATATTGCAGTTGCCGTGACTGAAGCCCGCTTCGGGCTGCCCGAAGTAAAAATAGGCCTTTTCCCGCTGCAGGTTGCCGTGCTGCTGCAAAGCATTCTGGGTCCGCGACGTATGGCAGAGATGTGCATCACGGGTCAGCCGATCAGTGCGCAACAAGCACTTGAATACGGCCTTCTCAATGCCGTGGTTCCGCGCGATGATCTGGACTCATGCGTAAACACCTATGTCAATGCCGTGGTTGCCGCCGCGCCTGGCGCAGTGCGACGCGGAAAGTACATGCTTCGGCGCATGGAAGAAATGAATTTTGAGCAGGCAATGACATTTGCAGAAACGGCCATTGCCCCCATGATTCTGGCTGACGAAGCGCGGGAAGGTTTGGCTGCTTTCAATGAACGACGGGCTCCTTCGTGGATCAACATGAATCATAAGGAAACGAAATGAAATCGAACGATGTGTTGCGCATTGGTGGGGCCAGTGCATTTTGGGGCGATAGCAGTCAAGGGATTCGGCAGCTTTTGGACGGTGACCAAGTGGATGTGCTGGTCTTTGATTATCTCGCGGAACTCACCTTGTCGATCATGGCCAGTGCCCGGGCGCGGGATCCCGACAAAGGCTATGCGACTGATTTCGTAACGGCGGTCGGGCCCTTATTGCAGGAAATCAAGAGTAAGAATATCAGGCTATTGAGTAATGCCGGCGGAATGAATGCGAGAGCGTGTGCGCAGGCATTGCGTGCGATAGCCGAAAAGGCGGGTGTGGCGCTCAAGATAGTGGTCGTTGAAGGCGATGATCTGATTCCCGTGCAAGAAGAAATTCGTGCCGAGGGCGTCACAGAGATGTTTTCAGAAGAGGCATTGCCGGCCGAGTTGACCAGTCTGAATGCATACTTGGGCGCTTTTCCTATTGTCAGGGCAATAGAAAGCGGTGCCGATATAGTCATCACGGGTCGCTGTGCAGACAGTGCGCTTGCATTGGGGGCGTTGATTCACAAGTTTGGATGGCTGCCAGATGATTACGACCGGTTGGCGGCAGGCAGTCTGGTCGGGCATTTGCTTGAGTGCACGACACAAGCCACGGGAGGTCTGTTTACCGATTGGTGGCGGGTATCAGACTGGGAAAACGTTGGATTTCCAATTGCCGAATGTAGCAGTGATGGCAGCTTTATGCTTACGAAGCCCCAAAGTACCGGTGGCTTGATCAGCCGGTTATCGGCAGCCGAGCAAACACTTTACGAGGTTACGGATCCGGCCAACTATTTATTGCCGGATGTGGCATGCGATTTCACGGCAGTCACCATAGAACAGGTGGATGCCGATAGAGTGCGAATAGCCGGTGCGCGTGGCGGGCCGCCAACCGATACTTATAAGGTGAGCGGCACCTGGCTCGATGGGTATCGGCTATCGTCCACGTTGACGATCGTCGGGGATCATGCAGTGGATAAGGCTAAACGTCTGTCAGCAGCAATTCTGGGACGGACAGCGAAGCTGATGAACGATGCCGGGTTCGACGATTACAAGGATACGTGTTGCGAGATTCTTGGTAGCGAGCTGGGTTCCTACGGGGCCGTTGCGAAGCCCGATGCGAGGGAGGTGGTTCTGCGCATAGCTGTCCGGCATGATAAGGCCGAAGCACTGCACATTCTTTCCCGTGAAATTGCTCCATTTGGAACATCCGCTGCTGCAGGAACGACGGGGTTCAGCGGTCGTCAAAAACCGTCAGCCGTGTTTCGTTTGTTTTCCTTTCTCTGGCCCAAATCACGGGTACCGATTTCACTCGTCGGGACAGATGGTGTGAGCATTCCGGTTTCCTTGCCTGCGCCAAAAGGCATCTATGAGAAGGCGAATGGCGACGTATACCATGATATTGACGCATTGAACGGTGAAGTCAGAACGGTGCCCTTGTCGTCAATTGCGGTTGCACGCAGCGGAGATAAGGGAGATGTTGCGCATCTTTGCCTGATTGCGCGCAAGCCGATGTTTGCAGCTTGCATTGACCAACAGATGACGGCTGCCGCAGTCAAGAAATACTTCGAACATCTGGTTGACGGAACCGTCACCAGGTACGACGTTCCGGGTATCTCCGCCTATAACTATATTATGACCCGGGCATTGGGAGGGGGCGGCGCAGCCTCATTGAGAAACGATCCGCTGGGAAAAACATTTGGCCAGATTCTTCTGAGTCATCCGGTCCAGGTGCCCGAGTCGTGGCTCCCGGAGCTTGACAGTGGCTACCCCAATTAAAGGAAAGGACGAGACATGATGAACAACGCGCTATGTCAAATGTTTGGCATTGAGATTCCAGTATTCGGATTCTCTCATTGCAGAAATGTGGTATCGGAGATTACGCGAGCCGGCGGGCTGGGCTGCCTGGGCACCGCATACTATACGCCCGAGCTGCTTGAAATGGAGCTCAAATGGATTGATGACCAGATAGGAGACAAGCCCTATGGCGTCAACCTATTGCTGCCTCAAAAATATGACGTTGTCGGAGATACTTCCCTGGATCCCGATGCGTTGCCAAAGGCCCATGTGCAATGGCAGCGTTCACTACTGGATTCAGCCGGCATTCCACCCCTGCCGGCAGAAGAACGTGACGCCCTTATGAAAGAGGAACTCGATCGTCTGCATATGACCCCCGAATTCTCCAATGAACTGCTTGACGTGGTGTTGACGCATTCGAATATCAAGCTGGTCGTAAGCGCATTGGGCTCACCGCCCCCCGAAATTTTGCAGCGCTTGCATGCCAATGGGATCAAGGTCGGCGCCATGACGGGAAAGGTCGAACATGCACTTAAGCACAAGCAGGCAGGATTGGACCTTGTGATTGCTCAAGGCACCGAAGCGGCGGGGCACACGGGTGTCGTGACGTCGATGGTGTTATGGCCCGAGGTAGTGGACGCTGTGTTTCCCATGCCGGTACTGGCTGCAGGCGGAATTGGCCGAGGTCGCCAGATGGCGGCTGCATTTACTCTGGGTGCCCAGGGTATCTGGTGTGGTTCGGTCTGGCATGGTACACGGGAAAGCGATCTTTCCGATGAAATGAAGCAATTGCTGTTCAAGGCACGTTCCGGTGATGCAGTTCAGACGCGGTCCAAAACAGGTAAGCCGGGCCGGATGCTGCGCAGCAAGTTCACCGACGCATGGGTACAAGCTGATGCTCCTCAGCCATTGCCGATGCCGTGGCAAAGCGTTCTGAATGTGGAGGCCCGATTGCGTATTGATCGGGCTCGCGCACTTGATTACATGACATGTCCGGTTGGTCAGATCGTGGGTAGCATTAACCAGGAAAGCTCGGTGCGCCAGGTGATATACGACATGCTCGAGGAGTTTGCAGACACTGTCGAGGGGCTTCGGGAGAAGGCAGGATTGGATGCATGATCACAAGCGGGACAAGCCGATCAGACTTGACTCGTGATCCTTGATTCCATCGGGTTGCCTGTGCGTTATTTAAGATTCAAATCGCTATTTTGCTGAAAGGGAAATCATGTCGAAAGAGCAGCATTTTTCCGGGCCGCTTGCGGGGCTCAAGATCATCGATCTGACTGCAGTACTGATGGGACCGTCAACCACCCAGATGTTGGCGGATCTCGGGGCCGATGTGATTAAAGTCGAGGCGGTCGATGGAGACGCCGTGCGCAAGATCGGCCCCCATGGCGATGAAAAAATGGGGCCGCTTTATTTGGGACTCAACCGCAACAAGCGCAGTATCGTGCTGGATCTGAAGAAGCCGGATGGGCGTGAGGCCTTCCTGCGTTTGGTCAGGGATGCAGATGTTGTCACGACCAATGTTCGTCCCAAGGGAATGGAACGTCTGAAACTGGCCTACGAGGATTTGGCGGAAGTCAACCCCCAGATTGTGTATGTCAGCCTGGTGGGGTTTTCGCAAAGGGGGCGTTATGCGCGGTCTCCGGCGTTTGACGATCTGATACAGGCGGCAACGTCGCTGCCGTGGGTTGTAGCAGAAAATACCGATGGAAACCCGCGCTATATCCCGGTGAATATCGCAGACCGCACCGTTGGCTATTATGCGTTCGGCGTCATTCTTGCTGCATTATACAGTCGAGACCGAACGGGGAAAGGGCAGCGGGTGGATGTTCCCATGTTTGAGACCATGGTGCCTTATGTGCTCGGCGATCATTTGTACGGGCAAAAATTTATTCCATCCCAGGGTGGTTTTGGCTACCCGCGCATTCTGGCGCGCTCGCGCACACCATTTCGCACCAAGGACGCGTGGGTGTGCTGCACGATCTACCATGATCATCACTGGAAGGCCTTTCTGCAAGTTATTGGACGGTCTGATATGTGGGAGACGGATCCCAGGCTGGCGACAATGACCACACGGACTGCTCATAGTGAAGAGCTGAGCGCTTTTGTGAGTGAACAAATGCTCCAGCGCACAGCCGAAGAATGGCAAAAGGCACTTGAAAGTGCCGATATACCGGTGTTTCCGATGAACACGCCCGAGAGCTTGCTTGACGATCCACACCTGCGTGATATTGATTTTTTTTCCGAGGCGGAGCATCCGGTTGTCGGAACAATCCGGGAAATGAGCGTGCCCAGCGAATGGCACGGGACGCCGCCCACAAATTACCGTTTGCCGCCTATGCTGGGTGAACATAGTTGTCAGATATTGAAAGAAGTCGGATATACGGATGAGGAGATCGAGAATTTGATCCGGCACAAGAGTACGCTGCAGGCACCGGCGCATAAGCAGGATGAGGCCAAGGTTGATGAGTAGTCCTGGTTACACGTCTGGAGAACGTGTTTTTCGGGACAGGAGGTACAGGCTGGATTCGACGTTATTACACAAAAATAGGGAGACACAGCATGAAATGCAGAGAAATCATTCTCGCCTTGTCACTATCGAGCGTACTTGGAATGGGAAGCGCGCATGCGCAGCAATATATCAAATTTGTTACTGGCAGTGCGCCTGGTGGCGGCGTAGACCATGTTACACAATTGCTTGCAAATAGTATGGCTCCGGTTCTTGGGCAAAAAATCGTTGTTGAAAATCGCCCTGGGGCTTCCTACAACATTGCTGCAGCCTATGTCGCGAAAGCGCCAGCCGACGGGAGTACGGTTTTAATCACCTTCAACGTGCATCCCATCGCCGGCGCATTGCATCCCAATTTACCGTTCGATCCGGTCACCAGCTTCAGAGCTGTTGGCAAAGTTGCCACCACGCCGTATGCCATCGTGGCTAACCCGTCCCTGCCGGGTTCAACGCTCACGGAGACCATCGATCTGGCCAAAAAAGACGGGCGTTCACTGTCTTTTGCTTCAATCGGCCTGGGAACGCCTCAGCATCTTATGATGGAACGCCTCAAGAAGCAGACCGGTGTGGATATTGTCATGGCTCAGTATAGCAACCCGTCGCAGGGTCAGATAGACGTAATGGCAGGGCGTGTTGACTTTACCTTGTCGACGATCGCGTTCTGCGAACCACATGTCGCTGCGGGAAAAATGAAAGTGCTCGCGGTGACAAGCGAAGAGCGGCTGCCGCAGTTCCCGAACGCCATAACTATAAAGGAAGCAGGTTACGAAGGCTTTGTGACAGATGGCTGGTATGCCATGCTGCTGCCTGCCGGGACGCCGGATTCGATTGTGCAGCAGTACAATGCTGCCTTGAATAAGGTGCTTGCGACTGATACGTTGCGTAAACAATTCAAGGCGGCCGGGCTGACGCCGTCTCCGGGAACGCCTGGAGAGCTGGACCAGCTCATTGAGCATGATGCCATTCAGTGGAAAAAGGTGATCACCGAACAAGGGATCAAACCGGATTAAAACCATGATTGTGATGGATCGTGGGGCCCTCACACCGATATAACGTTAATAAGAAGCATCATAGGAGATAAGCATGAATTGGAAAGGAGTTGTCGTTGCGCTGGTCGCGATCAGTTTACATACGGTGGTGCCGGCAAAAGAAGTTGCCAAAATCATTATCGGCAGTGCCCCAGGTGCGGGCATGGATAGTGTCACTCGCGCCATTTCGGATGTGCTGGGTGAACAGATGGACCGTACCTTTATCGTCGAAAACCGTCCGGGAGCCTCAAGCAATATTGCAGCGGAACACGTCGCAAAGGCCGCGCCGGATGGTAAGACGGTGCTTATTACTTACAACGCGCACCCTGCGGCGAAAAGCCTTTTCCCCGATTTGCCGTTTGATACTGTGAAAAGCTTCCGGGCGGTTGGCATGATCGCCTCAACACCCTACATCCTGGTGGCCAGGCCTGACTTGCCGGGCAAAGATCTGAAAGATATGATAGAGCTTGCTAAAAAGGACAAACGTACCGTGACCTTTGGGTCGGCAGGACTCGGAACTCCCCAACACTTGATGCTGGAGCGTCTTAAAAAGCAGACAGGAGTGGATGTCAGCATGGTGCATTACAAGAGCTCATCGCAGGCGCAATCGGATGTGATAGGCGGGCATGTGGATTTCACACTGTCCACGGTGGCATTTGCTGCTCCCCAAGTGAAGGCAGGCAGGTTAAAGGCCTTGGCCGTGACCTCCAAAGATCGTATGGCAGACTTTCCCGATACGCCGACGATCGCGGAGTCGGGATATGACGGATTTATAACGGACGGTTGGTATGCAATGCTATTGCCCGCCAATACACCGCAAAACGTGGTGGATGCCTACAATACAGCGCTGAACACGGTGTTGGCACAACCTTCGATCAAGAAACGATTTGCCGGCATGGGTCTGACACCCAGGCCGGGTACAGCGGAGTCATTAGAAAAGCAGATTCGTATCGATGAAAAATTATGGGCCGGGGTGATCCGGGAGCTTGACATCAAGCCACAATAACCGGCTCTCGTTCGTGGGGAAGCGACCTTCTCGTGAGGTAGTATGCTGTGTATATGCACCACAAGCAGCATGTCCGCGTATTTCTAACAAAACTGGGAATTCTCGTGAATCGACAGATTATTCTTGCCTCCAGACCGACTGGATTGCCATGCCCCGAAAATTTTCGGATGATCGAGTCGTCCGTGCCGGTGCCTGGTGAAGGCGAGGTGCTGATTCGTCATACCCATTTGGGATTGGCACCTGCGGCCCGACTTCAGATGGGAGAGGCTGCTTCTTATCGCGCTCCGATGAAGATCGGAGATGTGATATACGGACAGGCGCTCGGTACTGTACTAAAAAGCCGAAACCCCTTATATCGTGAAGGCGACGTCGTCATGATACAAGACGGAGGGTGGCAGGAATACTCGATTTCCGATGGTCACGCCGTAACGAAGGTCGAGTCCGATATCGCGCCGCTTACGGTATGGCTTGGTGCGTTGGGTACATCGGGGATGACCGCCTATGTCGGGTTGCTCGATTTTGGCTTGCCCCAAATGGGGGAGACGGTGGTCGTGTCTGCTGCAAGCGGAGCGGTCGGCTCCATGGTGGGGCAGATTGCGCGTATCAAAGGATGTCGTGTGGTGGGTATTGCCGGCGGTCAGGAGAAAATGACGCATCTGCGGCGTGACTTTGGCTATGACGCTGCAGTTGATTACAAGGATGCGGCATTCGATGAAGCACTAAGGGAAGCATGTTCAGCAGGTATAGACGTGTACTTCGACAACGTGGGCGGCCACGTCAGGGATGTCGCTTGGCCGCTGATGAATCGTAACGGACGCATTGTGGTCTGCGGCCAGATATCCGAGTATAACGATTCCCCTGCGTCCGGACCAGGCTGGTTTGATATTCTTGCGCGGCGGCTTTCGGTCAGAGGGTTCATTCTGAGCGATCATGCGAACCGCCGTCCCGATTTCCTGCGTGATATGGGAGCCTGGTATCGAGAGGGCAGGATCGCGATACGCGAAGAGGTTCAAGAGGGGCTGGATCTTGCGGTACCCGCATTCATCGCCATGCTTCAAGGTAAGAATTCTGGCAAGGCCATCATAAAATTATGAACAGATATTTTTCCGCGGCGCAGCGTATTTACGATGGAGAAGGCAGTCTTCAATCACTTCGTTCCGAACTGGCTCGGCATGGCTGCTCGCGGCCCGTTGTGATAAGCGGCGCGACATTAGATCGCAACGCTCGTGTCCATGCATTGATCGAGCATGCGCTGGATGGCAAGCCTGCACAGTGGTTTAGTGGCGTGCGCCCTCACAGCCCTGTCGAGACAATACGCGCATCGGCAAGACTCACCCGGTCGGTCAAGGGCGATTGCCTCATCGCGCTTGGCGGAGGTTCCGCAATGGTGACCGCACGTGCCACCGCCATCATCTTGGCTGAAGGAGATGATTTTCCTGTGATGGCAACCCACGCCAGGGACGGTCAACTCGTCAGTCCTCGACTGATGAAAGCCAAGTTGCCGATATTCGTCGTACCGACGGTACCCAGTACCGCCATCGCCAAAGCAGGCAGTGCTGTGCTGGAGGAGTCAGCACGTACGCGCCTTGCGCTGTATGATCCGAAAACACGTGCTGCAGCGGTGTTTTTAGAGCCTGAGTTGTTGATGACTGCCGAGGTTAAACTGGTGTCATCTGCTGCCATCCATCTTATGGGTATGGCGATCGAAGGCATTCTATCCTCAACGGCACATCCCCTTTCCGATGCGACCCTAAGTCATGCTCTATACCTGACTTGGAACATGCTTTCGCAATTGAAGGACAATCCAGAGAATATTGCAGCGCGTGTGAACCTGGCCCTGGCCGCAGTCCTGTGCGGGCAGGGGACCGATCATGCGGGTGGAGGTGTATGTTCGGCGATTGACCATGCGATTGGAGCCCGTCTCGGTATTTCCAATGGTGCCTGTCATGCCGTATTGCTGCCTATTGTGCTTTCGCGCTATGATGGCGCTACTTTGGCTCAGGTAAGATTAATCGCAAGTGCGCTCGGACTTGCTCGCGATGTCTCGCTGCAGGAATGCGCGGATGTGCTTGCGCAAGGTTTTTCGGCGCTGGGCTATGCTTGCCGTCTGCGCGATCTTGGTGTGCCTCGGGAGAGCATCCCGGCGCTAGTATGCGATGTGAAGCGTGACTGGTTTGCGGCTGCAAATGGCGTGGCAGGCAAGCCAGAGGATATTATTGAAACGGCGTGGTAAAAAAAGCCCATCGGGTGCCATGGGGATAAACAAAGCTTATGATTTCGTCAACTCGCAGCAAACCAAAACACGAGGAAGATCGTGTATTTCCACGTCCTGCACCGGTCTTTACGCAGGGGGCGACCACTTTATATGCACAGTTCGCCAGCGTGCTACGGGGACGCATATTGGGCGGTGAATTCGCGCCGGGCGATCTTTTACCAAGCATTGCCCAATTATGCAAAACGTATAACCTGGGCCGGATCACTGTCAGTCATGGTCTGCAGATTCTTGCTGATGAAGGACTGATCACAGTCGAACGTGGCCGGGGAACGCAAGTGATCCATTCTCCAGGAGAGCGACAGACGCTCCCCATGTTCAAGTCCCTCACAACGATGTCCTATACCGATCCGGAAAAGTACAGTGTTCAACTCGATACCCGCCTGACGGGGCAGCCATTGCCCGACAACAGATGGGCGGTCGGCGAGCCATTTGATTCGTACGTTCGCATCGATAAAGTCGACAGCGATGATGGTCGCCCTTACTGCCAATCTACTGTATATGTTGCCGAGGCAATTTCCAGGAAATTTCCGGCCGGAGCTGAAAAAAAATATAAACTCTTCAGACTTGTGCAAAAGTATTCTTCCATGCCGATTACGGGCGGTAAAGAGCGTTTCACCGTAGCTGCTGCCGATATTCATGAAGCGGAAAAGCTCCGTATCCCTATGGCGGCGCCAGTGGCTCATGCGATTCGTGTGTTTACCGATGAGCGCAATCGGGTCGTTTACTACGGTATATCTAGCTACAGGGGTGATCTTTTCGGTATCGAACTTGACTTGTCCGAGCACTTCAAACCGTAAAATTATTCGTTAACACGTAGATTATTAAGAATCAGAGGAGTTTTTTTATAAATAAATAGAACATTCGTTTTATTTTGACGAAACGGAGTCAGAAATTTATATTCATCATATAGGAGGTGAAATGGAAGCGACGTTAAGTCTGGCGGGAAAAATCGCTCTGGTGACAGGCGCGGCCGGAAGTCTCGGAAGTCGTTTTGCCTATGTGCTGGGGAGGGCCGGAGCCAAAGTTGCACTGGCGGGCAGACGGCTGTCGCCACTGCAAGATTTGGAGGTGGAACTAGTCAAGCAGTCCATTGAAGCTATGCCGATAGTCATGGACGTGACATGCGCGGAATCGGTCAGAAGCGGACTGGACCAGATCCAGGACCGTCTGGGATTGGTGGATTTACTAGTGTGCAATGCTGGGATAGCGATCAACAAGAAATCCATTGATATGTCTGTCGAAGAGTTCTCTTCGGTGATGGACACCAATTTAAAAGGCAGCTGGATCATTGCAAATGAAATGGCCAGGCGATTGATCGGTGCGAACTGTCCGGGCTCGATTATCAATATCACCTCGATTTTGGGGCATCGTGTCGCCGGCGCGGTGATACCTTACACGGCATCAAAGGCCGCGCTGGAGCAAATGACTCGCGCGCTGGCACTGGAGTGGGCGCGTTATGGTATTCGGGTCAATGCTTTGGCGCCAGGCTACATCGAGACGGAGCTGAACCGAGCGTTTTTTGACTCTGATGCCGGCAAAGCACTAATCAACCGTGTTCCCTTACGGCGTCTGGGCCAGCCTGAGGACTTGGACGGCGCTTTGCTTTTACTGGCGTCAGAGGCGTCAAAATATATGACGGGCAGCACTATTGTAGTGGATGGCGGTCATTTGCATTCTTCACTGTGAGGATTAAGAGATGGATTTTAAATTATCTGAAAAGACAGAACGGCTAAGGCAGCGTATCCGCCAATTTGTGGACGATGAACTGATTCCGCTGGAAAAAGTGGCAGACTCGTATGATGAGCATGAGAACATTGCGCCGGCAATTTTGGCGCAGATGCAGGCAAAGGCGAGGGAACGGGGGCTTTGGTCCCTGCAAATGCCGGTGGAGCGAGGCGGACAAGGGCTGAGTATGGCTGAAATGGCACCTTGCTATGAAGAAATGAATCGCTCTATTTTCGGCCCCGTGGTTTTCAATTCTGCCGCCCCGGATGATGGCAATATGATGGTGCTGAATAAGGTCGCGACCGAGGAGCAAAAAACGACATGGCTGCAGCCCATTATTGATGGCGCTGTTCGATCATCATTTGTTATGACCGAGCCTGCGCCGGGCAGTGGCTCCGATCCTTCCATGATGTTGACTACCGCCACAAAAGAAGGAAATGACTGGGTCATCAACGGACGCAAGCATTTTATTACAGGCGCGGGCGTGGCCAGCCATTTCATTTTGATGGCGAAAACATCCGAAGATAAACGCAAGGGGCTTAGTGCCTTTTTGTTTCATAAAGACGATCCAGGCTGGGAGATCATCCGCCGTATTCCGATTATGGGACCCGAAGAACACGGAGGGCATTGTGAATTGCAATTCAATGACTTGCGTATTCCGGATCATCATCGTCTGATGGAGATCGGCGACGGCTTGAAACTGACTCAAATCAGATTGGGGCCTGCCAGGTTGACGCACTGCATGCGCTGGTTGGGTCTGGCAAAGAGATCACTGGAAATTGCCACGGAATATGTCTCTCATCGTGAATCCTTCGGTTTCCGACTGGCTGATCGTGAAGGCGTACAGTGGTTGCTCGGCGAGGCAGCGATGGAGATACAGATAGGGCGCCTGTTGACCATGCATGCCGCCTGGAAACTGGACCAGGGAGATTTTGCACGAAAGGAAGTGTCCATGGCCAAGGTGGTTGTGTCCAATACGCTGCACAAGGCTGTTGACACTGCCATTCAGTTATGTGGCGCACGTGGTTATTCAAAAGATACCCCCCTGGAATGGATTTATCGCTATGCGCGGCAGGCCCGTTTGGTGGATGGCGCTTCCGAAGTACATAAAATGGTTTTGTCCAAAAATTTGATGAATGAAGGGATTGATTTCTGGAAATGGGGATAGGCAATGGACGAGATGTCGGATCCCTTTCGTATTGCAGACTTCATCGCAGGTAATACCAGGGCAAACAGTATTCAGGTCACCGGCTTTACCAAACTTTCGGGTGGAGCGATACAGAATAACCATGCTCTTTCTGTTGTAATGGATGGCGGAAGCTGTCCCGGTACGCACACATTTGTGGTTCGCAGTGATGCGCCGTCGACGATTGCTGCCTCTCTGACCCGTGAGCAGGAATTTGCGGTGATCAAATGCGCTTATGCTGCGGGCGTGACGGCGCCGGAGCCACTCTGGTTATGCACAGATAAGTCCGTCATTGGACAACCCTTCTGCATCATGCGCAAGGTTGCTGGAGTGGCCAATGGACGACAGCTTGTCAGGCAGGAATTGTCGGAGGGTGAAGCATCCGCGCTTGTGCGCTCTCTGGGGCGGGAGCTGGCTCGTTTGCATCGCATTCAGCCCGAAAGTGCAGATCTCTCCTTTTTGGAAATACCTCAACCGACTGCGGCATCAGCGCGTATTAGAAATTATAGAACCGCCTTGGATGACATATCCGAGCCTCACCCTGTATTGGAATGGGCATTGAACTGGCTGGAAGATCGTATGCCTTCGCCGCTGCCACTTTCCTTGTGTCACTGCGACTTCCGCACAGGAAATTATATGGTCTATGAGGGCCGACTTACCGGAATATTGGACTGGGAATTTGCCGCCTGGAGTGATCCGTATGAAGACTTGGGGTGGCTTTGCGCGAGAAGCTGGCGCTTCGGGAAGGTCGACAAGGAAGTCGGAGGGATGGGTCACAAGCGTGATCTTTTTGACGGCTATGCAAATGTTGCGTGTGTAGACGTAGAGCCTGAAAGAGTAAAGTATTGGGAGGTCATGGCAATGGTTCGATGGGCAATTATTGCCCTGCAACAGGCGCAACGGCATCTTTCGGGTGAGGAAATTTCGCTGGAACTTGCATTGACAGGGCGGATGGTGCCGGAAATGGAGTTTGATGTGCTTAACCAGTGTTTGACGATGGAGAATACAGATGGGTAATCAGCCAGACGGGCAGAATTTGCTTCTTACGGCGCGCCGCGTGTTGCTTGAAGAAATACTGCCGATATTGCCCGATGAGTCGCGCTACACGACGATGATGTTGGCTAATGCCATGGGAATTGCTGCGCGCGAGCTGGATGCTGAAAAGCGGTCAGACCTGGAAGAAGAAAAGTCGCTTGGACTATTTTTAATTGAAGTCGGCGTTGAATCAGGTCAAAAGGTCGATTGTGATAATGCGGCCATGCTTGCTGATCTCATCCGCCAAAGAAGCATTCCTGATAGATGGCAACAACCTTTAGCGGAGATGTTGCTTGCGCTGACGAGGCGCAAACTGCAGATCAGCAATCCCAAATATTTGAGCTTGTAAAAAAGAACGACCCTTGCCTGCGAAGTATCGTGTACGGAACATTGTTCGTGCCACAACCTGAAGCAATTGTATGAAAATTGATTTTGAAACTTTCAAGACAGATTTAAGTTTGACCAAGGCGGATATTTGCCGTGAATTATATTTGCAGCACGGGGATATGATCCGGATTCAGAAGGAGCATGTGGCGGTTAAAAATCTCGTGCGTATCATCGATTCGACTCTGCGGCTGGCGGGCTCCAAGGGCTTTCACGCCATGTCGTTACGTGATTTGTGTGCCGACTCGGGGTTCAGTATTGGGGGCTTATATGCGTATATACGCAATAAAGATGATTTGCTTGTCCTGATACAAGGGCATGGGTTTTTGCTTACCAAACGCGTTCTTTTAAAGAGCATAGAGGATATCGTCGCTCCTTTTGATCAATTGCGGGCCGCAGTCTCCTCTCATCTTTTTCTAAGTGAATTAATGTTGCCGTGGTTTTATTTTTCGTTTATGGAAGTTAAAAGTCTGCCGAAAAAGCAAATGAAGGCGGCCATTGCAGTTGAGCAGGAAATTGAAGATATATTTTTCAATATCATTTCAGATGGAATTGAGAAAGGTCATTTTTTGCCGATCAATGCCAGGTTGCTGTCATCAACCATAAAGGCGATTATGCAAGATTGGTATCTCAAGCGGCGTAAGTATCGTAATCAGTCGATTTCGGTCAGTCAGTATGTCGATTTCGTGATTGCGATGTTGACGGGAGTGTTGACAGACCCGGCTCGCACTCATTAAGTAAGGCGATCATGGTTCGGGGCGCACGGCAGGCTGTAATGTATGAACCAGCCCAGCCTTGCGCTTCGGTGATAACGTTTAGCGATTGTCGTCGTTCATTTTGCCGACAATGTCCTTTTCTTCCGCAAAGGTTTTGACAGCAAAATCGGCGTATTGCTTGTGATCCATATAATACGTCTGTATTCCGTATTCGCTGATGGCTCTCAGAAAGACCGGGTCCTGCGTAGCCGCTTTCACGGCCGCATCCAGTTTTTCTACGATTTCAGGCGGCAGGCCTTTGGGCCCGGCCAGACCCAGCGGTGACGGTATCACAACTGGGTAACCGGCTTCGGTAAAGGTGGGTACGGAGTCGAATGCCGCCAGCCTGTCTTTTGAAGCTACTGCCAGGACTCGAACAGTGCCCGATTTATAGTATGGCAGGATCGTGTTGGTGCTGACAACAGCCTTCACATGGCCGCCCATCAATGCGGTAATTGCCTCGGCATCTCCCTTGAATGGGACATGCGTCAGTTTGGCGCCGGTGGCGTTATTGAGTTCCACCATGACCATTTGATTACCGGTAAAGCGGCCGGGCGTTCCCACAGTCATCTCTTCGGGATGTTGCTTCGCGTACTCGACAAACTCCTGGACTGTTTTCAGGGGCGACTTGGCGTCTACGGCCAGTGCAAAATCATAATTGGAAAAAGACGCAATATAGGTCAGGTCCTTGATCGGGTCATAGCGGGTTTTTTGCAGATATGGCTGTCTGAAAATACCGTGAGGCGACAGGGTCAGTTTATAACCATCGGGGCGCGTGCGAACCATTTCCTGCGCACCCATGGATCCGGCTGCGCCAGGCTTGTTTTCGATGACGATTGTTTGCTTCAGATAGCGTCCCATGCTTTCTGCCAGCGCCCGCCCGATCAAATCCGACGTGCCGCCTGCGGCGTAAGGCACGACGATACTGATGGGCTTGTCGGGATAATCGCCGGCTGCGCTTGCAAGGCAGGGCGCGATGAGCAGCAGCGAGCCTGCCAGAAATTTCCCGACGCGGAAGATGTTATTCATATATTAGCCTGTTGATAAAATTGAAACCGAAGACTGATTATAGGTGGGCTAACGATTAAATTCATCTGCATGGCCGGGCACTGCATCGATTGAGTACACCCGTTTTGCTGGGCGGAACGGGTGGCCTTTAGTCAGTCGGGAATGATGCCCGCTGCTTTGATAATCCGGCCCCACTTTTGTGATTCAGCAGCCTGGAACTGAGCAAGGCCTTCCGGTGTGGTGGTGGCTACGTCGCCCGCAGTAGTCTCTTGAAAGCGTTTCCACTCAGGCTGTCCGGCGATCTTGATGAACATTTCATTAAGGCGTTGTACCAGTGAGGGATCCGCCTTTGCAGGAAGGTACACGCCTGTCCAGTAAGTCATGTCGTAGCCCTTGACGCCACTTTCAGCCACCGTTGGAATTGATGGTGCAATGGACAGGCGCCGGCTGCCGCTGGTGGCGAGGGCACGCAGTTTTTTTGCATTGATTTGTGGAATCGCAGTCGGACCATCGGCGAACATAAAGTCGACCTGGCCACCCATCAAATCCGTCACCGCCATCGGATTGCTTTTATAGGGAATGTTGACCACATCAATATTAGATAATTGCTTGAGCATTTCTCCAGCGACCCGGCTCGAGGAACTGCCGCTGCCGAAATTCATTTTTCCAGGACGCTGCTGCGCGGCTGCGAGCAGGTCCGATATGGACTTGATCGGTGAATCGTTTTGCACCACGAGCATCATTTGGCCTTTGCCCAGTAGCGTGACCGGCGTGAAGTCCTTGACCGGGTCATAAGGCAGTTTCTTGAAAAGATGCGCATTGGCTGCATGTGTGGTATTGGTCGTCATGAGCAGGGTGTAGCCATCCGGCTCGGCCCGAGCGACATGCTGGGATGCGATGAATCCACTGGCTCCTGCGCGGTTATCCACGACGACTGGCACTTTGTACTCGCTTGTCAAAGCCTGTGCAAAGATGCGCGCCTGTTGATCGGTGCCGCTGCCTGCGGCAAAGGGAACCACGATTGTGATCGGCTTGTTGGGATAGCTTTGGCCCGATGCAGCCTGTGCGCTGGCGCAGAAGGCCAGGGCACAAGTGAATCCGATTGTTGTTTTGATTGATGGCAGCATGGTTGGTCTCCGTAATTTAATTGTTTAGTGTTTGAATCTCTACTTAGCGAAAATGCGTTAATGTTCCTCCGCGCATCAACTTGCCCGGCAGAGGATGCCCGACGATTTCCTCGGCCAGGTGCGCGCACGCCACGAGCGCATCCAGATCGAGTCCGGTCGAAATGCCCATTTCTTCGCACATGAAGGCGAGATCCTCGGTGCAAATATTGCCCGCTGCACCGGCGTGACCCGCAAAAGGACACCCCCCCAGGCCTGCGCATGAACTGTCGAAAGAGTCCACGCCCATCTGCAGTCCGGCAAATGCATTTGCCATGGCCGTACCACGGGTGTCATGCAGATGCAGGCCAAGACGCTGCTCGGGATATTTGTCACGAATCGCGCCTATCACTCGCATTACCCGATCCGGATTGGCCCAACCTACAGTGTCGGCAAGCTTGAGGACAGGCAGGTGCAGGTTGAATTCGGCGACCAGGCTTTGAAGGCGGTCGACCTGTTCAAGTACGCGCCCGATCGTAATATCTCCTTCGAAATTACAGCCGAAAGCGGTCATGATGATGCCAAATTCCAATGGAATGGCCTGCTCGACGAGATAGGTCAGAACCGCTCGCTGTGACGCGATGAGGTCCGCCGTACCTTTGCCCTGGTTGTTCACGGAGAAGGTTTCGGAAGCATAGAGTCCGACCCAGGCCATCGGGTCCAGCGGCGTTGCCTGGGCCCGAAGCAGGCCGTGCTTATTGAGCCACAGCCCGGTGTATCGCACGCCGCTCTTTTGATTGATAGTCGCTGCCACCTTTTCAGCGTCGGCCATGGAAGGCACTCGGGTCGGGCTGACGAACGAGACACATTGAACTTCTTTTAACCCTGTCTCAGCCAGCGCCTCGACGAAGCGGACCTTATCGGCAGTTGGGATGGGGCCCTTTTCAATTTGAAAACCCTCGCGCGGGCCTTCTTCACTGATATACACCTGTTTGGGCAGGTTACTCATCGGACTCTCCTTGTGGCTCGGCAAGGCCGTACTGAATGTTATGTTCGCCCAGCCGTGGTCCGGTTCTGCGCAGCGAGGGGCGTTCGTGATCAATGGAAAGGGGCAGTGCGGTAAGCGTAAAGCCTTCCCCGGGAATCGGTTGCGCCATGCCCAGCGCCTGGGTTTGGGGGTGTGCCAGTGCCTGAGGGATCGTGTTCACCGGTGCGCATGGTACGCCCGCCTGTTCGAAGCGGGTGAGCCAGTGCGCGCGCGGTTGTTGCTTTAACACGGGCTCCAGTTGGGCGAATAACTCCGTTTTATGCGTGAGCCGGTCACGATTGGTGCTAAACCGACTGTCGGTTACCCAGTCCTGCCGGTTCAGTTCTTTCGATAACTTGGCAAACAGTCGATCATTCCCGCAGCAGATCAGGATGGGATCGTCTGCTGTGTCAAAAGACTCATAAGGTACAAAACCAGGATGCCCGGAACGGTGACGAGCCGGCATACGACCTTCATTTACATGGGCATCTGCTTTCTGTGCGTTCCAGGCCAGGGCGGTCTCAAGGAGCGAGGTTTGGACGATCCCGCCTTTGCCAGTTCGATGTCGTCGTTCCAGCAATGCAAGTGCGCCGATCACTGCCCACATGCCTGTTCCCTGGTCACATAATGACGCCGCGCTGCGCATGGGTGGGTCGTCGGGACCGCCATTGGTGCTGGACATCCCGCTGAATGCCTGTACCAGCGGCTCATAGCCTGGCTGACCGGACATGGGGCCGAGATGGCCGAAAGCCGAAATGGCGCAGTAAATGAGGCGAGAGTGGCGCGCACACATGCTGGCGCCATCGATCCCCAGTTGTTCGGTGACGCCCGGGCGCAGATTGTGAACCAGTATGTCGGTGTCTTGTGCAAGGCGCTCCAGTTCGGCCAGCCCGGCGGGCGACTTCAGGTCAATGACAATTGAGTTCTTGCCACGATTGAAAATGTGGAAGTTGAGTGCTGCGCCTTCGTGAAATGCCGGGCCCATATGACGAGCGTCATCGCCTACCCGGGCGCGTTCCACCTTGACGACTTCGGCGCCAAGATCGGCAAAAATTGCACCAGCAAAGGGGCCGGCGAGCACCTGCCCGAGTTCCAGCACTCGCACGCCTTCGAGTATTCTGTTCATATCATTTTCCTCCTTAGGACATTCTAGGGGCCAAAGACTGATTTTGGAATTAGAATAATTCGATCTGTCTGATCAACTTTTTGGATCACGTTTGCAATGAGAACATCCCTGACGCTCAAGCAGCTGGAATCGTTCGTGGAAGTGGCGCGCACCGTCAATTTCCGGGAGGCGTCCGATAACCTGCATGTATCCCAGCCTGCACTTAGCCGGACCATCCGGCTGGCAGAAGACGCCATCGGGACGCGCCTGTTTGACCGTGACACGAGCCATGTGGCGCTTACGCCCTCAGGCCGGGAACTGCTGCCGATCGCGACACGCATCCTGCAGGATTTCGACAGTGCATTCAGTGAACTGGGACAGTTTCTCGATGGCCATCGGGGACATATCACGGCCATGACGCTGGCGTCTGTCAGCGTGGCGCTGCTCACCCCCGCCGTTGCCTCGTTTCGTCAAATGTTCCCCCAAGTTGGGTTTACGTTGCTTGAAGGGCAGGATCAGGAAATCCTGTCAGCCGTGGCAGAGGGGAGGGCGGATTTCGGGATCTCCATGAGGCCTAAACGAAGTGAGCCCTTTTCCTACACGCATTTGCTGGACGACCCCTTCGTTCTGCTTTGCCGTGATGACGACCCGCTGGCTTGCCGACCCGTCGTTCAGTGGTCAGTATTTGAAAAACGGCCTTTCTTGCCCGCAACGGCGCGCAGCAGCATTCGGCCACTTACTGATGCCGCCATACTGGGTCAGGGCCTTCATGTCTCTGACTGCCTGGCGTATCCGAGTATTCCTGCTGTCGCCGCGATGGTCCGGGCCGAACTGGGCGTGACCGCAGTGCCCCGTCTCACATTGCAATTGCTTGACATGCAAGGCTTGACGACGGTGCCGCTGGTTGGGCCGGTCACCCGGCCGATCGGCCTGGTAACCAGGACAGGGCGCTCGTTGTCGCCTGCGGTCAGGGCGTTTATGGAGAAAATTGAGTCGGGATGGCGTGAAATAATTAATAAAGTTACTTGATTAAAATCAAGAAAATCTCTAACATTGCCACAAAACAATGATTGGAGACATGTCAATGCATATACCCGGCAGATTACTGGCAAGTGCCCTTTTAATTTGGGCGTACGCGCCTGCTCATGCGGCCTGGCCAGACAAGCCCATAAAAATGGTTGTGCCCTATGCACCGGGCGGTTCTACCGACACCATTGCCCGAAAATATGGGAGTTTTGTACAGGAAGTACTGAAGCAGCCTGTGGTAATCGAGAACAAGCCCGGCGCTTCTACAAACATTGGTGCAGATCAGGTGGTGCGTGCAAAACCAGACGGGTACACTTTTCTTTTCGGTGTAGATACGCTTGCGACAAATCCTTCCGTAGGACCGGTGCCTCCATTTGACGCCCGGAAAGCGCTGGTGCCGGTGAGTCTGGTCACGCACATCCCCGGGTTGATTGCCAGTAACGCTGATTTTGGGGGAGAGAAAATGAGTGATCTGATTGCAATGGCGAAAAAGGAGCCGGGCAAGTACACGATATCAAGCGCTTCTTTGTTCTTGCAGGTCGGATTGGTACAGAAGTACACGGGTTTGAATTTGCGACATATTCCGTATAAAGGCGGCGCGCAGGCTGCGATGGAAGCTGCGGGCGGCCAGGTTGATATGGTGTTCGCAAATATTCCCGTCTTGCAGACCCTTGTCAAAAGCGGCAAGCTGCGTCCTCTTGCTATTACGTCGGCCAAAAGAAGTGTGGCCTTACCCGATGTGCCCACGTTGGTTGAACTGGGAATGCCAAACGCAATAATCTCAAACTGGTATGCCGTCTTTGCTCCTGAAGGAACGCCGACTGACATTGTTAATCGGCTAAGCCAGGTCACGGCACAATTTGTGAATGACCCGCAAACGCGGGCGGACCTTGAGCCCATGGGTTACCAGTTAGGGTCTTCCACTGCAGAACAACTGCGCGTTCTTTTGGAGCATGAAACCAAATCGACGGCGGGGTTTGTCAAAGAAAACCCGTCACTCATTCATAAAAACTAAGTTTGTCAAGCGGGCCTGTCATTGTGCCTGTGGCAGGCTCCATTTTGTACCCGTTCGTATTATTTGTTCATGGAGGGCCAGTCATAGGCCATAAAATCCAGCGTGCTGCGCAATTGCTTCATCTGTTCTTGACCAAGTTGTTTTGACAGATCAAGCTCAACGCGGTCGATCACAGCATGCATGTCGCGCAAGTAGCCGATGCCGAACTCGGTAAATGAAATAAGTATGGCGCGCGCATCTGCGGGATCGGGTTCTCGTTGAACCAGCCCGGCTTTTTCCATTTGCTGTATGACCTGGGTGACTGCCTGTTTAGTCATACCTGCACGCCGCGCAATATCGGTGCTTCTTGTTCCTCCGATGTCGATATGCGGCAGTAGCATGAGGCACGAATCAGGAACAAGCGCTTGCCCTGTTTCCTGGATGAGCCGTGCAATTTCCATCACGAAATTTCGGCGAGCCAAAAGCAGAAGACGGCTGAGGCCTTTTGGACGAAGTGATTCTAATTGCTCAAGCTCTTGTTGCGTGGCCATGTGTTGTAGATGTAGACGTTCCCTGGTCGTTCAATTTTAGCAGAACAAAGACCAGGGAATAATCGGGATCACAGCATGCGACGAGTGCGATCAAGCGCTCTGCTCCTGTGCTTGTCTGCGCCGGTAAGAATGGACAAATTCCCGGGTGCCGGCAAAGACAGGTGGAAGGGCACGGCCATTCGGCAAAGTCAGCCAGGTACGCAACAACCTGCGCTTATCCTCGGGCTTATCATGATCCTGATATTTCGTACGGGAATGAAGAATGGAATAATTGTTTCCGACCTGTATGTCGCCAGGCTCCATGGAGAATGACATCTGCATATCGGGTTCATTGCAGATTTCGTCGAACAGGTCCAAGGCGGCAATTTGATCGTTATTTAATCGGGGAACGTCGGGAAAACGTTGGGCCATGTCTATATAGGCACGCTTGTACAATGCGCTGAGTTTGCCCTCGTAAAAATTGAAGATGGGAACCGATTCGATTTTTCTGCCATCGGGGTGTTGTTCGCGTGTGTCAAAATGAAAAGGCTGTTGCAGCGTTTTGGCCAATTCCGGCTTGCGTCTCAGGATTTCATTGAATAACTGGTTGACGCTCATCAGTTTGCTCACGCCACCGGATACAGCAGTTTTCAGACAAAGCAGCATGAAAGCATCTCCACCGTCGTTATGGAAAGTCAGCTCCTGATCCGTTTCATATCCCCGGGCAGCGCTGTTTTCTGTCAGATTTTTTCCTTTGTCGTGGACACTGTGGATCAAATTTCCCTGTTTATCCTGTTCCTCGGGTTCACCCAACAGCAAAGAGAGCGCCCAGATAAGACGCTCGTTTTGTGCAAGTGAATACTTCGCGACCGGGATCCCGCGCAGAACCTGAAACCCCCGGCCGTTCTCGAGCTCATCACGAATGCGATCAAATTTTCTGCTGACCAGCGGCATATCGAGATCTTTCGGCGTGATCTCCAGGGTGGTGTCATATTTGTCGGTAAGCGCCTTGACGGCAGTGTCAATTTCCTGCAACTCGGGCTCGGAGAAGTAACAGAGCCACTGGGTACCTTCGTTCAAATCTGCGCCTTTCCAGGTGGCCGGACCAGACAGGGGTGTAGTCAAAATGGGCGTCTTCATAGGGTCTCCTTATCAACTTTAATTTTAGTAAAGTTAGTTTACTAAAATTGCGTGGAAGTGGAAAGCCCTTTGTGAAATTATCGACACAATGATGTAATCTGGGCTTACTTTCATAGTGGCGAATCATGATTAAACTTTCCATCCGGCAACTATTGGCTATTCGCGAACTAGCCTCTGCGCGCAGTTTCACAGTCGCGGCCTCAAATCTTCATACAACGCAATCCAATCTGAGCATGACAATTCGTGAAGCGGAAGCCATTGTAGGGTTGCGGTTATTCGATCGCACAACCAAATTTGTAATTCCCACTGCAGCGGGTCAGAGTTTCGCCGATTCAGTCAGCCGACTGCTGGACGATCTGGACTCGCATATCGTCAACCTGCAAGCGCTGGGTGATCTCGCCAACGGTACGGTTTCCATCGGTGTAACGCCCTTGCTGGGCAGTACGCTGCTGGCGAAGGTCATCGCCCGATTCAATGAGCTTTATCCCGGTATTGCGATCCGCATAGAAGATGCATCCACGCACACGCTGGTTTCCCTGTTAACCCGGCGGGAAATCGATCTGGCTATCGGTACCTTTGAGGGCAGGGCTGCAGAAATTGAAATGCACCCCTTATTCGATGATCGTCTCGTGGCGCTGTCTCATCCATCTGTCGGTTTGAAGAAAAAAGTAAAGTGGGCAGAACTGCTGGACAAGAAAATTGTTGGTATTGACAAAGACAGCAGCGTCGGCAAAATGATCGAACATGCCTTCTGGAATGCCGCCAAACGCGTTGTTCGCCCGACGCTGGCATCCCATCATTGGCTGACGGTCATGGCGTTGACCTCTTCCGTGAAGGGCATATGCATTGTCCCAAGTTATGCATGCATATCCGGGTTCACGAGCAATCTGGTGCGCTCGGAACTGATTGAGCCGAGTATGTCCCGAACGATCAGTATTGCTTCCATCAAAGGCAGAAGCAGGTCGCCCGCGGCCGATGCGTTCATGCGCACGCTCACTCATATCATTGAAAATCAAAATTGATTCATCAATATTTCTGATATAAAAATCAATTAATTCGATTTTACTTATTTACCAGAGTTTCTTAGACTTATCCATCATCATGCAGCCCCAGCCGCTGGGCAGCGTTCACAAGAGGATGGGCAGGCACACGCAAACCTCCATCAGGATTGGTGAATGGTCTGTTCGGTGCCGGCCTATTTTTGCAAGATACGTCAATATGAATACTCAGGATAAACCTCTTTCCAAATATACCGTTCTGGACCTGACAGTCGCCCGGGCGGGCCCGGTTGCCGTGCGTTTGCTGGCCGATTGGGGTGCCACAGTCATCAGGATCGAACCGCCGGTCCGCCGGGACAGGGGTTCAATCATCGGCAAGAACAGGGGGTCGGACAGCCAGAATCTGCATCGAAATAAACGAAGCATTTGTCTTGATCTGAAAAGCCCGGAAGGGCGAGAGATTCTATACACCTTTGTCAAAAAGGCGGATGTTGTCGTCGAAAATTTCCGCGCCGAGGTCAAGGAAAGGCTGGGACTCAGCTACGATCAACTCAGGCAAGTGAACGACAAAATCATTCTTGCGAGTATTTCCGGCTTCGGCCAGGATGGGCCTTATAAAGACAGGCCGGGCCTGGACCAGATCCTGCAAGGGATGAGCGGACTCATGTCGGTCACGGGAGATGAGGCAACAGGCCCTACCCGCACGGGGATCGCTATCTCCGATACCACATCTGGCATGTTCCTGGGGCAGGGCATTCTGCTTGCCTTATTGCATAGAGAGATCACGGGCCAGGGGCAGTGGGTTCATACCTCGCTGCTGGAAAGCATGCTAAGCAAGCTGGATTTCCAGGGTTCGCGCTATACCATGAACAAAGAAATACCCGTGCAAACGGGAAATTTCCATCCAACGCTTTCTCCCATGGGAAGCTTCCACTCCAAAGACGGACTGGTGAATATCGCCGCGAGTACCGACAGGATGTTTGGTATGCTCTGCGACAAACTTGGCTGTCCTGAATATGGTTCGGATGAGCGATTCAGCAGCCCGGATAAACGCAAGGCAAATCGAAGTGAACTGGATGCGATCATCGAAGCACATACAAAAAATTTTACAAGCAGTGAATTGATCGATGCATTGAATCCATCCGGAATCCCTTGCGGACCGATATACAACATCGGACAGGCCTTTGAAGACCCACAAGCCAGGCACCTGAAAATGGTGACCCCTGCCGAGCACCCGGTACTGGGTACAATCGGTCTGGTTCGTTCCCCCATCAATTTATCGGCCTTTCCTCACGATGAAAAATTTCATCACGCCGGTCCCGATAATGGCGAGCATACGGAGCAAATCATGGCAGAGATGGGATTTAATTCCAAAGAAATAGAAGAGATGAAACAGAAAGGAGTCATTCAATGACAAGCACGGAAGCGACTTTGCCGCGATTGGACATCAATGGGCGTCTTGCCGTTATTACATTGAACAAACCGCATAAAGCCAATAGCCTGGATTCGAATGATTTGATGGAAATTGCCAGGCATATCGAAACGGTTAACCAGCAGGACGATATCCAGGTCCTGCAAGTCAGAAGTACAGGCAAGTATTTTTGCAGCGGCTACGATTTGCGCGGTTTCGGAAAGAAAACACATTCCTTTGAAGATATTGCAAACATGCTGGAGGACGCTCGGCCAGTCACAATCGCCGTATTGAACGGTGGCGTTTATGGCGGTGGCACCGACCTGGCCCTGGCATGCGATTTCAGAATCGGCAATCCGTTGGTGAATATGTTCATGCCCGCAGCAAGATTGGGTCTGCATTTTTACGAGCGCGGACTCAAGCGTTATGTCAGTCGTTTGGGGCTGAACGCCGCAAAAAAAATGTTTCTCACTGCAGAGAAAATCGATGCCGATGAAATGCTGTCGATTGGTTATCTGACCCATTTGGTCAGCGCAGACGCGCAGGAAGACGCTGTCAATAACTTGACCGAGCGCCTGGGTCAGATGGCGCCGCTGGCGCTGCTGGGAATGAAAAAGCATCTGAACAGCATCGCCCGTGGTGCACTCGATGTGGATGAACTGAAAAGCGATATTGCAATTGCCGCTAATTCAGACGATATCAAAGAGGGCGCATTGGCTTGGGCAGAAAAACGCAAGCCGGCATTCAAGGGCCGATAAATTAAAACAATGGAGAAAAAATGAAAAAATCATTTTTGCTGAAAACAACGCTGGCTTCACTCTCAATACTGGCTGCATCTACGGCATTGGCAGCCTATCCCGAAAAACCGATCACCTTACTGGTTGGCTATCCTGCGGGCGGCGCCGCCGATCTGACGGCCAGATTGTTTGCTGATAACCTGGGTAAAGCACTGAATCAAACAATTGTTGTTGAAAACAAGCCAGGTGCGGGCGCGACGATTTCCACTTCAAACCTGGCACGCGCCAAGCCCGACGGCTATACCCTGGGTATTGGCACCGCAAATACCTTCGGCGTGGACCAATATCTGTATCGCGTCAAATACACACCGAACGATTTCACACCGATTAGCCAGTTGGTGTCCTCTCCGCTGATTCTTGCCGTCAATAAAGATATTCCTGCCAATACTGTAGGTGAGCTTAAGGAATTGATCAAAAAAGACCCCGAGAACTTTAATTATTCGTCGTCCGGCATTGGTGGATCACCCCATATCGCGGGTCTGATGTTTGAAAAAGCAGTAGGCGAAGAAATTTTGCATGTTCCATTCAAAGGCGGTGCAGATTCCATGACGGCGATTGTGTCCGGCGAAGTCAAGTATTCATTCGGTACGGCTGCGTCTGTTCTGCCTTTGGGAAAGGCCAATCGATACAAGATGATGGGAGTGACGTCGGCTCACGCTTCGCCGATCGCGCCAGACCTGCCTGCATTGAACGAGTCAGGTCTGCCTGGCTTCACATATGAAATATGGTTCGGCTTGCTGGCACCCAAAGGATTGCCTGCAGAGATTGCGGATAAACTGTTTGCCGCAACGCAGACTGCATTGCAGAATAAGGAGATGCGTAAAAAACTGCTTGTCGAGGGTAATATCGTCAGAGCCTCCGGCTCGCGGAAGGAGTTTGGGGATTTTGTGCAAAAACGGGGAGCAGAAGCCCTTGATCGGCTAAAAGCGTCGAATGTGACGCTCAACTAAACGGCATTGGCCAGGGGAGATGCCTCCATCCGCTCTGAATCGTCCAGTTGTTGCAGGCGAACGCTAACGTTGTGCGCGAGTTCCTGCAGATCTCGCAAATAAGTGGAAACCGCTTTTTTTTCCGAGAGTATCGATGAAAAAAAAGTGATGCCGACCGACGCGACGACGCGATTCCCAACGATGACCGGGACCGCAATTGTTTGGGAAATGGGGCGGACTGCCTTGTTTCTTGTCGCATAGCCGGCGCGGCGTATGTCGTCCAATAGCGAGCAGAATGCCAGACGGTCACGAGCCGGTGCATCTTCCGGATCGTCAGACATAGCCAGCGCATCCAGCATGATTTGCTGCTCACTTTTATCGCAAAATGCCAGGTAGACGCGACCGAGCGCACGGCTGGCCATGCTCAGGCGCATATTGATGGACGAATGCAGAAGCGCAAGTGGCGATAGCGGGATGGTGCTGTACCGGACAACAACAGCGTTGTCCTCAAAAACAGCGATCGCCATAGGCCACTTAACCTTCAGTGTCATTGCATCCATCAGCGACATGGCTGCCTCGACAATTTTGGGCTCGCTATGGTAGCCCGCAGACAGCGTACGAACTTCTGAGGTCAGATAATAGGCGCCGTGCTGAGGCGCATGGCGTACGAGTTTAAGGTTCTCGAGGGTTCGCAGAAGACGCACTATAGTCGGTTTGGGCAGACGAGTCTGCGCGTGCAACATGTCCACGGTTGATACGGCCTGGCGGTTCATTGCCTGCAGCAGATCGATGGCGCGCGCGACGGAACGAACGGGTTGAGATGTGCCCAAAGCAGCTCCCGGATTGACGATATGACGCAGTGTCGGTGTTTACAGGCGTTGCACGCCCAGCCGCCGATGCGACTGGACCCTGCGGTTGCCATCATATTACACGACGGGGGAAGGCTGTGCTGCTGATTGTGCTGCCTGGCGCAGCAATGATTGGTCCGATCCGACCACGATCCAGTTAGCCCCCATGGCTGCATAAGTATCGCGTTCTGTGACATTGCCCACGGCGATACCTGCAATTTTACCGACGGATGTTGCGCTTTTTAAAGCGTGTTCAGTCGCTTGCGAGACGCGTGCGTGTTTGGGGTCATCCAGTCCGAAGGACAGGGCCAGATCTGCTCGGCCGATAAAAATGCCATCAATGCCTTCAACGTTCAATATATCTTCGACTGAGTTGACCGCCGTGTCGCTTTCTATCTGGGCGATCACCAGACTGCCCTCGGCAGCGATCAGACAGTCTTTCATGCTCAGCGTTCCGTAACGGGCAGCCCGCGGTGAGCTGGAGAAGCCTCGCTCACCTCCCATATATCGGCTTTTCCCTACAACCGCTTGCGCCTGCTGGGCGCTATCGACGTGCGGTACCAGCAGTCCGGCGGCACCGATATCGAGTACGGAAAGAATGGTTGCTGCAGTCGTGTCGGGTATACGCACAATTAAAGGCCATTTGGCAGCCCGGCTGGCGAGCATCAGAACGTCAAGCGCCGACCGATCCAGGGGCGCGTGTTCGGCATCCAGTACACCAAAATCGAGCGAACTCAGCCCGAGAATTTCAATCACGTGTGGGGAGTTGGTTTTGACGAATGTCCCAATTTGCGGGGCGTCGGAGGAAGGCTTGGATAACTTCATAGATCACTCGTTCTGAAAGGCTGTCAATAATTCCGGTTGGCGCCAGACAGGCGTTATTTTATTTTCATGCCCATGTCTTGCATGAGCTTGGTGAAGTAACTGTCTTCTGCCTGCATGGCTTTTTCATAATCGGCCGGAGCCAGAAATTCAATTTCGTTGTAGCTTTCACGCATAAGGTCAACATAGTGTTTGTCCTTCACGGCGTACCGGACCGCATCGGAAAATTTCCTGACGATTTCAGGCGGCGTATTGCGAGGCATGTAAAAACCGTAGCGCGATACAACGGCGACGTCGACCCCTTTTTCACGCAGGGTCGGGACCTCCATGGATGGTGCAAAGCGTTGTTCGCCGGTGACCGCCAGCGCAATCAGTTTGCCGGCCTTCACTTGTGGCACGATGATGCTGGGCGTGGCCAGCGCACTATCGACAATGCCGCTGAGCAACGCGGTGATGGCGGGCCCACCCCCCTGATACGGCACTTCTTGTATCGATACCGCGGCCGTCTTAGCCATGGCGTCGGCTGCAATCTGCGTGGAGGTACCGTGCCCTGGCGACGCATAAGTTATTTGGCCGGGCTCAGCTTTGGCTTGCGCCAAAAAATCATCAAAATTTTTGATCTGCGTGCCACTGCGAGTGACCAGGGTAAAGGGGATGGAAATGACATTGGCAACCGGGGCGAAATCTCGCCACGTGTATGTTGCACCAGTGACTTTAGGGGAGGTAATGATTGCACCGCTGCCCGCGAACAGGACCGTATAGCCGTCGGGCTTGCTGGTCGCGACCCGGGATGATCCCACGACACCACCGGCACCACCGACATTTTCAACGACAATGGGCTGACCGAGTTTTTCCTGCAGCCGCTCTTGCAGTGGCCGGATGTAAAGGTCGGAGCCGCCCGGTGCGTAGGGCACGATGACACGAATCGGTTTTATGGGATAGTCGCCGCCCGCAAACGCCAGCAATGGAAGCCAGGAAATGCCCAGCGCAATGGCATGTCGTATGAGATTCAAAATGTCTCTCCTTATCAATTGTTCTGATGTTGATTCTCACCGCTTTATGCCGATCAGTATACGGATGCCGTTATGCCTTACCAAGCACTCTATTCGAGCTTTCCGCCAGACGAAATATCGGCTTGAATGTATGGCGTAGAGCCGCCGGCAGGAGTAGCATGCAAGCTCTTTCGGATTATTTATTTCAAGACGGGGATATGATGCGGCAAACGCTTTCAATACGCCAGGAGTTCGAGGCGCTGGCCATAGACTATTGGCATGAAGTCGACAGCAATTGGGGGGAAAATGCCCACGAGTTTTATACTGAAGATGCCACTTTTACGACGAGTATGAAGACGCGTCGGGGCCAAATGCAGATACAGGAATTTTATCGTTCACGCAGACAGCGGGGCGCTCGCGTTTCCCTGCATATTGTGCAAAATTTCAGGGCAGAGGCAATAAGCGACAATCGGGCCCGATGCAACTATATTATGAGCTTATATGCCGCGGACGGAGAGCCGGTCTTGCCCTCCCGGCCTCCCATCATGATCGCAGCGGTAACAGAAATCCTGGTGCGTCAGCCTGATCAGTCATGGCGTTATAGCGAACGCACGTTAACTGCTTTATTTCGGGATGAAACGCCAACGACAGGCTGATTTTGTGGTGAATCGGGCGTTACTTTTCCAAGGTGTATTCGCCAGAATTATAGATCCACCCTTTGGCAATGAAGTCAGCACGCGGGGGTGAAAATATGTCAATCAGAAGATGCGCTTCGTCTCCTACTCCCTCGGTTGTATGGATGAGGTGTACAGGGATGACCAAAAGAGAGGGAGAGGGCGCCCCACAGTGCTCATCTTCCTGCCACAGATTCGCATCGTTTCCCCACTGCACGCGCAGGTGGTGTTGATAGTTGCCTCGTATGGCAAGTGATCCCTGCTCGTAGCTGGCGTGCTTGTGGGGACTCAGTTGAGACCGTTTGCGGGGGCCTTCGTAAGCAACCCAGTTGATACTGAGCGTTTCGGTTTGAATGATTTTGAGTCGGGGTTTGTCGGCAGGCGAGGCAATGTCGTCCATCTGCAGTACCTGGACGTCGCCCTGGTTAACCTGTCGTCTATACGGCGTCCGGATCGGATCAATACGCGGGTCGGGATCGGCGTAGGCCGGCGCGTTCAATATGTCGTCCATATTGATATCAGCGCGTGATGATGCAATCACACCGTAGCTAGCACCCGGTTCCAGTGCAATCGAATAGGGACCGGCGGGTACGATGCATACCGTGCCCGCCACAGCGTGAACGGCTGGCTTGTCGGCACGATGGATAACGCCACCCCTGTCGGGCATGAGCACCATCGTTTCGTATTCGCTTTCTATCTGGATTGTCTCGGTGTTCGAACCAGCCTCCAGCCACTCCACGATAAAGTTCTGGCCTCGCATCAGCCACCGTCGTGCCGACCCGATTTGCGTCGATGAAGCGTCGTCAAAGATTTGAAAGCTGCGTTTTCGCACACTGAATGGACTGATTTCCTGCTCGAGAGCTTGTTGCATGGTCGTTTTCCTTGTCAGGTAATATACGGTTCAGTTGGACTGGCCTGCCCGGCGAAAGGGCGCAGGCATTTGTAATATGTCGCCCACAGTGGCATAGTCGATGCCCCCCAGGCGCGTCAAGGGTTTTACGCTCACCGAATCAAAGCGGCCTTCCTCGGTCAAATACTCTGGTGCCATATGTACCCCTACGACACGCCCGAACACGACACTGCTTCGTGTTTCTCCCGGGTGCTCGGGCAGGATTTCCACGATCTGTAGAAGCTGGCATTCGAGATTGGCCGGTGCGGCGGCAACGCGGGGAGGTCGCACTTTTATCGATGGCGATTTTTCCAGCCCCGCAAGCTCGAACTCATCGGTACCGGCAGGGCAGGGCGTTGACGTCAAATTCATGGCTTCGCGCAACTCCCATGAAACCAGATTGGTCACAAACTCTTTTGTTTCTCTGACATTGGCAAGCGTGTCTTTCTCGTGCCGATCATCCGGCGTATTGCATGAGAACATCACCACCGGTGGCGAGGTTGAGACCAGATTGAACTGGGAAAAGGGGGCCAGGTTGACCTGGCCGGCGTTGCTGATTGTGCTGATCCAGCCAATCGGACGGGGCGCGACAATGGCATTGAACAAAGAGCGCTTAAAGCCGGGGGTCGACAGGGGATCCAGAAACATTCAGACTCCTTTGAAGCCAAAAATTTGCGAAGGATTTTTCCACAATACTTTGCTTCGATCTTCGGGATCGGCAAACCAGCGGGACAGGCCTCCGAGTTCGGGGCCGTAGTCTATGCGCGCTTTTGCACGAAGAAAGGGCCAGTCCGATCCCCAAATACAGCGGTCTACCGAAAAAGCGTCGATCAATTTCTCGACATAAGGGTCGCTATCGTGATAGGGCCACCCCTGTTCAGAACAGCGAAACAGGGCCGAGAGCTTGATGATGCAATTGTGCGAGCGCCCCAGCTCCAGCAGGGCCTGAAACCCTGCTTGCTCAGGCCCTTGATCCAGCACGGGACGGCCGCAGTGATCAATGACCAGTGGCGCCTGACAGTTCTCCAAGATCGTGTACGCTTCCAGTAAATGAGCTTCGTCATGGTAGTGAACCTGCACGATGAGCCCGCGCTCTTGTGCCAAAGCCAGCAAACGGGCCCCGCCGGGGCCGCCGATAGCGGGACTGGCAGGAAAGCTCAAATTGAAACGGATGCCCACGACCCCGCCCTGAACCATCGCATCGAGCTCAGTTTCAGAGATATCGTGGGGAACAACGGCAATCCCCTTGAAACGGCCATTGGATGCAGCAATCACATCCAGCATATTGCGGTTGTCAATGCCGTACCCACCCAGTGGATTGATGAGCACCGCGTGACTGAACCCGTGCGCATCCAGTACTGCAGTGTATTGCTCGGCCGTTCCGGTTTCATTGGGCAGGATGGAAAAGCCGCTGCTTTCATGAAACGGGTACCGTGTCAAATCAAAAACATGGGCGTGTGTATCGACTGCAAAGGATGGAGTACTGCCCGGTGTTAGCGTCATAGTGTGTAGCTCACGGATAAATGAGGTTGGAATAAAAATTGAGTGTAAAGGGGGCAAAAAAAAGGTCGTCGATGTCCAGTTCAGAGTAGTTGCCGTAGATGCTGGCCGCGGCGAGTACGGCAAACTGCACACCATGTGTGTCAAGGACAGAGAGGTATTGTTCCATAGTCGCATCATGTGCCGGTTTGTGCCAGGCACTCGGCGGATAATCCATCGCAATAGGCTGAAGTTTTCATTTATCGTCTCCGTTTTACCTTGTTATTGCGCACCAAGCCCGATGGCCGTTGCCACTTGTCCGTAGGTTTTGAGTTCGCTTGCCAGTCTTCGGCCAAACTGTTCTGGCGTCACGGGTTTGGCGGCGACACTACCTTGGGCCAGCAAGGCCTTTTTGAATGCTTCCGTTTGGATTATCTCGTTTACAGCCGTATTGATCTTGAGCACGCTGTCGGACGGGGTGCCTGCCGGCGCCAACAGCCCGTGCCATGTACTGACGATAAAGTCCGGTATACCGCTTTCGGTGAAAGTGGGGACGTCCGGTAGCTGATCGAAGCGTTCATCTGAGGCAATCGCCAATGCTCGTAGTTTTCCCTGCTGTAGAAAGTGCATGACACTGCCGGTCGAGGGAATCGACATATCCACGATTCCACCGATGAGATCAGTCATGCCTTGCGCGGCGCCTTTGTAGGGAACGTGCGTAATCCGGGTTCCCGTTTTTTGTTTGAATATTTCACCGGCCAAATGTGGAATTCCGCCGATTCCCTGCGATGCGTAACTAAACTTGTTAGGTTCTGCTTTGACGGCGCTTATCAGCTGGTTTAGGTTCTGGTATGGAGAGTTGGCATTGACCACCAATATATTGCTGACGTCGACAGTCATGGCCACAGGAGTAAATGATTTTTCGACGTCATAACGCAAATCCTTGTTGACGAATTTATTCAGGTTATGACTTGTTGCCGTGACCAGAATCGTGTAGCCATCCGGCTTGGCGTTGGCGACAGCGGTCGCGGCAATGGTGCCGTTCGCGCCCGGACGATTATCTACAATAACGGTTTGCCCCCAGCGTTTGGATAGTGCTTGCGCAAGCAGACGAGCCGACTGATCAATGGCTCCTCCGGCACTGTAGCCGACGACGAAGGTGACTGGTCGGCTTGGGTAGTCATCGGCACGGGAAGCGCTGCAGAACAAGACTGCGGACAAAGCAAAAGCGGCTGTGAAAAAACGACGTGATCGTGCGAGGTTTTTCATGAGTCTCCCCCTTTTATTGGGTATTGGTTCTTTGATACTTTTATTGGCGCCGTGTTGGTGCCATCGGGGTGGAGCGGTGTTTTTACTTGGTAACGTTACCGCTGCGCGGATGACAAACAGCTCCGGAAGCCAGGACGGGCCAGTGTACGAGTGGCCTGCAAATTGCGTCAACGCCGGATTTCAAGCTTTCCGCACAGTGAAACGGGTGTTTGAAGATCGCATCGTCGTATATTGTGTACCAAACTGAAATTTGGCTTACAACTGCGCAATACAAAAACGGCCCATCGTCACTAAAATATCGCCAAAGTTAATTATGTTGGGAGGAATGATGAAAAAGTTGATTGTGATTATTGGTCTTTTAACGGTATTTTTGACCGGTTGCGTTGTGCATGACCGTCATTCGGGGTATCGCGATGGATATAGATACAGCGGGCCTAAATACGAACGAAAATATGACCGTCATAGTCACTACAGACATCGCAGCCATCATCGGGAATACAAAAAGCATCGGTCACATCGCCGTGGCCACTTCTGTCCGCCCGGACAGGCAAAGAAAGGTCGTTGCTAGAACGTTGAGGGATGGTTGTTTTGTCGGTTGGTAGCGGTAACCGGTTCTGCGCCGCGCAGTCAGGTCAAGCTGATTTTTTGCTTTTGCCGGTTGTTGCGCTGCTTTTTTTCATGAGCTGCTTAACATGCTCGGCGTAGGCCTGCACGTGCCGCAACATGCGTCTTTCGGCGGCTTCCGGGTCCTTGTCTGCGATGGCCTGAAGTATTTTGTCGTGGGCCTGGATGACAATCATCCTGATCTCCAGCGGCGCCATGTTTTTGATTGAGGTTGCTTCGCGAATAAGCTGAGCAATGGAGACGGTGAAGGTGTGAAGCAACTCGTTGTGACTCGCCTGAGCCAGCGCGCAATGCCAATTGACATTTTCCTGGAGATACGTGGGGACGTCGTTACTGGCGGCGACAATCCGCTTTGAAATGGCTTCGAGTTGTGCCAGATCTTCGTCGGTGCGATTGACGGCTGCGAGCCTGGCCAGCATGGGCTCCAGCGCGACGCGCGCTTCGACAATCGAAGTCAATGGAATGCCGCTGATTCGGGCAAAGACATTGATTTGTTCCGATACCATCGCCCCGGTCGGGCGGGTGGCCATGGAGCCGCCATAACGCCCCGATCTGGTTTTGATGAATCCTTCTGCTTCCAAAATGCGCAGGCCCTCGCGGACCGAACCGCGGCTCAGCCCGGTTTGTTCAACCAGCTCGCGTTCTGCAGGCAGCATGGAGCCATCCGGGATTGTTCCATCCAGGATCTGCTCGCGCAACATGGAAGCCAGAATATCGCAGGATTTGGGTACATCGATCAGCGATAGTCTGGGGGTGGAGGCAGAGGGGGAACGACTCATTTTCTTGTCCAGTTTAATAATACGGCTCCGATTTTATCACCAAAAGTTGAAAAATTAATTGTTTGACCATTGAAAAGAAAGACATTATGCTTGTGCAATAAACATAATCTTTTCTCCACCTTCAATCGGAGCAGACATGAGACAGTCCAAAAAAGTCATTATTACGTGTGCAGTCACGGGGTCGATTCATACCCCGTCGATGTCGCAATACTTGCCGGTTACACCGGATGAAATCGCGCAGGGCGCTATCGAAGCCGTGCAGGCGGGCGCCGCGATGGTCCATTTGCATGCGCGCGATCCGGCAACCGGTCAGCCGAAACAGGATCCCAAACTGTTCGCCCAGTTTCTGCCTGTGATCAAAGAGCAGACTGACGCCATCATCAACATTACAACCGGAGGCGGCCTGGGCATGACGCTGGAGGAGCGCCTGGCGCCGGCAGTGTGGGCGGAACCGGAAGTCGCTTCCATGAATATGGGGTCATTCAATTTCAATATTTCCGGCGCAGGCGCGAAAATCGATGCCTTCAAATATGATTGGGAAGCGCCTTATCTGGAGATGACCAAAGATTTTATTTTGTCCAATACGTTCGCGCAGATCGAACAGGGCGTGGGCCAGTTGTCCGCGCTGGGGACCCGTTTCGAATTCGAGTGCTATGACGTTGGGCATTTATATAATGTGGCGCATTTTGCAGATCGCGGTCTGATCAAGCCGCCCTTTTTCCTGCAATGCATCTTCGGCATTCTGGGTGGAATCGGTGCCCATCAGGAGAACCTGCTGCATATGCGCGCCATTGCCGACAAACTCTTTGGCGACGATTATTACCTGTCCGTTCTCGCAGCAGGAAAGCATCAGATGCCTTTTGTGACGATGAGTGCGTTACTGGGCGGGAACGTCCGGGTCGGACTGGAGGACAGTCTGTACCTGGGCAAAGGGCAAATGGCGCGTTCGAATGCGGAGCAGGTGACCAAAATACGAACCATTCTGGAAGAGTTGTCGCTGGAAATCGCGACTCCTGAAGAAGCGCGGGCGATGCTTCAGACCAAGGGGAAAGACAATGTTGCGTTCTGAGTATCTTTGCCATTCAACAAGGGGATGAGGCATGGCCGGTTTGTATTTTGAACAGTTTGAATTGAATCAGATCTTTTCCCACCCGATCCGGCGCACGGTAACGGAAGCGGATAATGTATTTTTTACTGCGCTCACGCACAATCCTGCAGCCTTGCATCTGGATGAGGAATATTGCCGGGAGCATACCGAATTTGGTCAGCGTCTGGTCAACAGTGCGTTTACCCTGGGACTGGTGGTCGGTATTTCGGTTGGCGAAACAACGCTGGGGACAACGGTGGGCAATTTGGGCTGGGACGAGGTGCGCTTTCCGCGACCTGTTTTTCATGGCGATACCATTCACGTGGAATCTGAAGTTGTCTCTTTGAGAGACAGTCGTTCGCGTCCGGACAACGGCATCGTTGTATTCGAACATCGTGGTTTCAATCAACGCAATGAGCTGGTTGCGGTGTGCAAACGATCTGCGCTGATGCTCAGAGCTCCCCACAAGGTGAACTGACCCTCCAAAAACGGCGAACGGGGTTTTGTAACCCCGCCGGCGCTTATGTAAGAACCGGATAGTGGCCAGGTGTCCACTATCCGGTTCATTTATTGTGGCTCGATTCCCGCCTCTTTGACTTTTTCTCCCCAGACTTTCAATTGATCTACAACGAACGGGCCGAATTTTTCTGCCGGTGCGGCTGTCGGCTCGGCACCCATTTTTATCAGGCGCTGCTGCATATCGTCAGACGAGGTGATTTTGACCAGTTCGTCGCTCAGGCGCTTTACGATAGGCTTGGGCATGTCGGCGGGGCCAAAGATGCCTACCCAGGCAGCCAGGTCAAACGTGGGCTGATTGATTGTTTCGGCAATCGTTGGAAGCTTGGGCGCGAGTACCGACCGCTTCTTGGTGGTGACGCCCAGGATTTTCAATTTTCCTGATTCGATATAGGCACCGGCCGATGCCAGATCGGCAAACATGAACGAGGCCCGTCCCCCGATGATGTCGGTCATGGCTTGTGGCGAGCTCTTATAGGGTACGGCAGTCGCATTTATTCCAACTGCTTTGTCAAATGCCGCGGCGGCAATCTGGCCCGTACTGTTTCCATACGCGTAACTGAGCGCTGCGCCATCCTTTTTCTTGTGATCGATCAGTTCCTGTACGCTGGATATGGGTAGCGTACCACTGACGGCCAGGACAAACGGGAAATTGCAGATTTGTGCCAGCGGGGTAAAGTCCTTCACGGGATCATATCGCAGCGACTTGAACAGGTACGGATTGGCAGAATGCGTGGTATTGGTTGCCAGCATGATGGTGTAGCCATCGGGTTTGGCATTTTTCACATAATCAGCGGCGATCTGTCCTGAGGCGCCAGGCTTGTTTTCAACGATGACCGTTTGCCCCAGATTCTTCTGTAATCGTTCGGCCAGCAGGCGCGCGACAATGTCACTGGCGCTGCCGGCGCTGAAGGCAGTGATAAAACGGATTTCCTTTTGGGGGTAAGTGTCCTGGGCCCAGGCCGATTGGCTTCCCGCCACCGCGCTCAGGCATGTTACAAGCAACGTTTTTTGGATGATGGTGTTCATCTTTGTCTCCTGTCTTTCATTATGCAACCCTGGTCAGGGCTGGTACGTTGACTGCATTGGTTTTCAGGCTTGCTCCATGCGTGCAAGTATCTGCATGGCCTGTTTCAGATGAGGACGATCGAGCATTTGGCCTTCCAGCTGTACGGTACCGGCGCCGTCGGCCTTTTCAAATGCCTCTACAACCGCTTTTGCATAGTTCAGTTCGGCTGCATCGGGGGTAAATGCCTGATTGATGATGGCGATCTGATCCGGATGAATGGCTATTTTTCCGCTGAATCCGGCCTTGCGGGCACGGATGGCATCTTTTTCCAGGCCCTCTTTATCCCGGAAATTGGACCAGACCGTATCGATGGCCGGTACACCGGCCGCGTGCGCGCCCAGCAGACACAGTGATCGTGCGAGCTGGTAAGTAAACTCATATTCGCCGTTTTCCACCCGGTTGGTACTGGCGCCGATGGCGGCGGCCAGATCTTCTGCGCCCCAGGTCAATGCGTGCAGCCGCGGGCTGCAATCCTTGTATCCGCCCAGGGAAAACAGCGCGGACGGGGTTTCGGTAGCGACCGGCATGATGGCAATGGCACCTTTTTCTACACCGTCGCGGGCCTCCAGTGCATCCAGAAAAAAGCCCAGTCGCACGATCTCCTGCGCGCTGGAGCCCTTCGGTAGCAGGATTCCGTCGGGCGCGGCCTTGACCACGGCGGCCAGATCATCAAGTGCCAGTGCGGTGTCCAGGGGATTGATGCGCACCCATAGTTTCTGGCGACGATCCTGCCGCTGCTTCAGGTAATCATGCACCATTTGCCGCGCAACGGGCAGGCGCGAGACTTCAACTGCGTCTTCAAGATCAAGGACCAGCGCATCGGCTCCTGATGTCTCTGCCTTGACCATCTTTCGTTCGCTGTCGCCAGGAACGAAAAGTAATGATCGGAATGTCATTGTGGCTACTCCTTAAGGTAGTGTTATTGGCCCCGGAACACCGGGGGGCGCCGCTCTTTAAAGGCGTCGGCTCCTTCCTTGATATCAACTGATTCCTGCAAAATTCTGAGAAACAGCTGTTCCATCCGCAGCCCTGTGGCCAAATCGGCGTCACGACTGCGGACTGCCAGCTCTTTTGCTGCCTGAACGGCCAGCGGTGCGTTGGCGGCAAGACGCAAGGCGTAGTCACGCGCGCATTGCATAAGGGCGTCCTGCTCCACAACTTTATTGACCAGGCCCCAGCGTTCGGCAGTATTTGCGTCGAACTGATCTCCGATAAGCAGCATTTCCATGGCGATGGCGTGCGGCAACTGCTGGCTGATGCGTTGTGTGCCGCCATTCGCCGGAAAAGCGCCACGCTGCACTTCCGACAGGCCAAAGCGCGCCTGCGTTGTGCACACTCTCAGGTCGGTGGCAAGCAGCAATGTCATGCCGCCGCCCAGGCAGTAACCATTGACGGCCGCGACAATGGGCTTCCAGACCTCCAGCCCGCGATTCAGCAGTTCGCCCTGCTGGGTGTTTAACAGTGCAGATAGCGGCGGGGCCGTTGTGAGAAAACTTTTGATATCGGCGCCGGCGCAAAAGGCCTGATCACCTGCGCCCGTCACGATGGCAACGCGGATGGCCGGGTCATCCCGAACGCGTTTCCAGGCTTGCGAAAGCAGATCGTAGTGGGCCTGGTCAAGCGCATTCCGGCGTTCAGGGCGATTGATCGTGATCGTGGCGATGCCATTGTCTTCCAGCTGAAAATCGATGGACACGTCTATTCCTTACCGATAGCAGATCGGGGTGTAAAGTTTACGGGAGTGGCAAATTGTGTTGATTGACACGATAAAGAATAGATAATAATATTGAATTAGTCAACGGTTAGACCATTAGAATTTTAAATAAAGTTGTCCCATTTAAATGGAGGAAGTGGTGCAAACGAAAATGCTGGAGCATCTTCAAATCGTCGATTTTTCCAAGGTGCTTGCCGGACCTTTGTGTACGCAGTACCTCGCCGATATGGGCGCAGAGGTCATCAAGGTCGAGACGGTGGGCGGCGGCGACGATACCCGCAGCTGGCCGCCCTTTCATGAGGGAACGGGCACCGTGTTTCTGAGCGCGAACCGCAACAAGCGCAGTATCGCGCTGGATCTCAAATCCCCGGAAGGACAGGTGATTGCGCGGCAACTGATTCAGCGTGCAGATGTCGTAGTGGAGAGTTTTGCGCCAGGCGTCACGGCCCGCCTGGGCATCGACTATGAATCTGCACAAAAAATCAAACCGGACATCATTTATTGCAGCATCACGGGGTTTGGCAGTGTCGGACCGCTGAAACAGGCGAAAGGATACGATGTGATTCTGCAGGCCTTCAGCGGAATGATGGCAACAACCGGCGAACAGGACGGTATGCCGGCGCGCAGCCCGTTTTCTCCCGTGGATCAGGCAACCGGCATGCATGCGGCTATCGGCATTCTGGGCGCAGTCGTGCAGCATGGCCACACGGGCAAGGGCGCACTTATTGAAGCGTCGCTGTTCGATACTGCCGTCGGCTTTCTGGGCTATATGTCGCAAAGCTACTGGGAGCGCAAAACGGAGCCACGACGCTGGGGGTCTGCCCATGAATCCCTGTGTCCGTATCAGGCATTCGAGACGCGTGATAAGCCGATTCTGCTGGGGATCGCGAATGACGCTTTGTGGCAGACATTTTGTCGCGAGACCGGTGCACGTGAGCTTGCCGACATGCCGGCCTTTAAGACCAACGCGTGCCGCGTTGAAAACCGCAGCGAGGTGGTTGCAGCGGTACAGGCGATATTGCTGCAGCGTACGCGGGATGACTGGATTTCTCAATTATCGCGTACTGGTATTCCCTGCGCATCGATTCAGGGTGTGGGAGAAATGCTTAATCATCCGCATACGCTTGAAAGCGGCATGGTTCAGACATGGCAAAGCGGGACCGACAGTGCCTTGAACGTGATCAGTCAACCCTTGCGATTCAATGGTGAACGTAATGCCATACGATCTGCGCCGCCTGCGCATGGCGAGCATACCGATGATATTCTGGCCAGCCTGGGGTATTCCGAGACAGATATTGCGCAGCTCAGACAGAAGGGCTCTGTGGGTTGCGCCGTGAGCCAACCGGTGTCCACGGATCGTCTTGCCGCTTCTACGTAATAATTGATTAAATGACGGATGTAATATGGATTTTTCATTGACAGAAGACCAGGCTGCGATTCAATCGGCTATTGAAGAATTGTGCGCGCCATTCAACGACGATTACTGGCTCACGAAAGACAACAACGGAGGGTTCCCGGACGACTTTTATGCAGCCATTGCCAAGGCAGGATGGCTCGGCATCGCCATGCCAGAAGCGTATGGTGGCGCGGGTTTAGGCATTGCCGAAGCTGCTCTGATGATGGAAACCATCTCGGGCACAGGGGCCGGGCTCTCCGGGGCGTCTGCCGTTCACATGAATGTATTCGGTTTGCATCCGGTGGTGGTATTCGGGTCAGATGAGCAAAAGCAGCGATGGCTGCCTCCAATCATCAATGGGGAAACCAAAGCGTGCTTTGGCGTTACTGAACCCAACACGGGTCTGAATACATTGAAACTGAAGACTACGGCACAGCGCAAAGGAGATCGCTATGTGGTCAACGGCCAGAAAATCTGGATTTCAACGGCGCAGGTGGCGCACAAGATTTTGTTGCTCGCGCGCACAACACCTGTAGACCAGGTGACCTCTTCGACGCACGGCTTGAGTCTTTTTTATACCGATCTTGATCGTTCGAAAATTGATGTACGGGAAATACAAAAACTGGGACGCAAGGCGGTCGACTCCAATGAGTTGTTCATAGACGGGTTGGAGATTCCGGTAGAAGACAGGATCGGCGAAGAAGGAAAGGGCTTTCAGTATATTCTGCATGGCATGAATCCGGAAAGAATCCTGCTTGCAGCAGAAGCAACGGGTCTGGGCAAAGCTGCGTTACGCAAGGCAGCAAAGTATGCTGCTGACCGAGTTGTATTCAATCGACCGATCGGCATGAATCAGGGGATTCAGCATCCGCTTGCTGAAAGATGGGTTGAGCTGGAGGCCGCGACATTGCTTTATCAAAAAGCTGCCTGGCTGTATGACAACGATCATAACTGCGCTGCAGAGGCAAATGCGGCCAAATTCTTTGCTTCTGAGGCGGGGTTTCATGCCTGCGAGACGGCGGTACTGACACATGGGGGCATGGGCTATGCGAAGGAATATCATGTTGAACGCTATATGCGTGAAGCCATGCTGCCTCGTATTGCGCCGGTATCGCCGCAGCTGATTTTGTGTTTTATTGCGGAGAAGGTGCTGGGGTTGCCGAAGTCTTATTAATAGGGTGTTGGTATCCGCCAGAACTGCCTTTCTCATCTGACTTCCTCAAGAAAACTGCCGGATAGCTCCGTCCCAATCCCCGCTTTGAATGAGAGAACGCACTACGTCTTTCAGAACCACGCGAGTGGCCAGGGCTGCCGGCGAAAGTTCTTCGTCGGATGGCGCTGTCAGGATCGTGCAGCGAAAGAGCGATTCGTCCGTGATCAGCACCGACAGGATATCTTCATTTTGAATCAGGGCCATTGCAGAACTTGGATGTATCGTCGCTCCCATGCCTTGTTGGACGGCGCTCATAAGCGTGTTCAAACCATCGATTTCAAGAACAATATTAGGCCTGATGTTTTTTCTGTTGAACGCATTGATGATAATACTCACCAGCGTATGCCGTCCCGTAGGAAGAATCAAGGGCAGATCAGCAATCTGTTCAAGTGAAGTGCGTTTGCCACGGGGCATACCAGGCAGGGAGGCGTTGCCGATGACAAAAAGCTTTTCTTTCAACAAAGGTAGCGCGCTCATTCTGGGATCCTCGCCAATGTCGAAACGCATGGACATATCCAGCCGGCGAGTATCGAGCAGGGTGGTCAGATGGGCGGACAAGCCCTCTACTATTTGAACTTTTATTTTCGGGTAACGCTTGCGCATTTCTGTCAGCAGAGGTAAAGCGAGTTTCAGCGCCGTAGTGGGTGCCATCCCAATGCTGACCTTACCAGAGAGTCGCTCGCTGCGCGTGGCGCTGGAGGCTTGCTCGACATGGTGACAAATGGCCCGGGCATGTCGAAGAAACTCCAGACCTGCGCCGGTAGGTATCACGCCCGTCGATTGCCGTTGCAATAACCGGGTGGATAACTCGCTTTCCAGTTTGCTGATTTGCTGGCTGAGCGTGGAGGTGGTGACGTCGAGTGCCATTGCCGCTTTGCCCATGCTGCCGGACTCCACAACCCGAATAAAGTATTGAATTTGGCGTAGTTCCATTTAGATTCCTTGTTGCCAGCCGGGGCAACCCTGAGGGAGTCGGGCGTGTTTGCCGATCTTACTCTATCTATGATATGACAAGTGTTTAATTAAATTAAAGGGCTCTTGATTCTACGCTACTGGGCAAAACGCACATGTGTTCTTAGAATGCGAAGCGTAGACCGTTACGTCCCGTTAAAGCGCCTTTTACCGATATAAGTGCAGAACAGGCACAGTGCCTCCCGAAATACTTGCCATTTTTTTGGATCTCGCCATGAACCGATATGAATTGAAAATTTCGTCAATACAACATCAATGCAGTGCACAGGAGTGGCAACGGCGAGTCGATCTGGCTGCGTGTTATCGGTTAGTCGCCTTGTATGGCATGTCCGATATGATCGCGAATCATATTTCAGCCAGTGTGCCAGGTGAAGAGAATGCATTCCTGATCAATCCCTACGGCATGCTGTATGAAGAAATTACTGCTTCCAGCCTGATTAAAGTCGATTTGAACGGAAATATCCTGGCCAAGCCTGACTTCGGGGACCTGGACTATGGCATCAATAGGGCAGGCTACGTGATACACAGTGCAATTCATGAGGCAAGACATGATGTCGCTTGTGTTATTCACACGCATAGTTGGGCTTCTATGGCTGTTTCATCGCTGGCTTGCGGTCTGTTGCCGCTGAACCAGACGGCCATGCGGTTTTTGAAAATCGGATATCACGATTATCAAGGCGTGGTGCTGGACGATAAAGAAAAGAAATCTCTGATTCAGGATCTTGGTGCAGGTGAGGCGCTTATTTTGCGCAATCATGGTGCGCTCGTCGCTTCTGCTAGCATCGCAGAAGCGTTCAACTGGATGCACCGTCTGGAATTGGCCTGTAGATCCCAGCTTGCCGCCATGGCATGCAATTCGCCTCTGTCCGAGGTGGGAGCCGGTGTCCTGGAAGAAACCTGGAACAATTACCAGCCGGGTACTCGCCGTCCTTATGGGGTCATGGAATGGCCCGCTTTGCTGCGCAAACTGGATCGTCTGGATCCATCCTACCGTACCTGAATAAAACATTATTACATCGGAGACACTTCATGACATCGATAAAATTCGCTGTGGGGGCGCTTTGCGCCTGTACTATCCTGGGCGCAGCACCTGCGTCTGCCGCTTACCCTGATAAACCGATTACCATGGTCGTGCCGTTTTCGCCGGGCGGCAACCTGGATATCACAGCCAGAATCGTGGCTCCGGCCCTGGAAAAGGTCCTTAATGCCAGAATCGTCGTCGTCAATAAACCAGGCGCGGGCGGTATTATTGGTGCCAATCAGGTCGCCCGGTCGGCACCCGATGGCTACACCATGCTCGTGACCACACCAAATGCGATTGCCGTCGCACCGTTCATGGCAGCGACTGACTACAAACCAGAGGACTTTCAAGCCGTCGGGTTGATCGCCAGCACGCCGCTGGTCGTGGATGTGCCGGTGGACAGCCCGTACCATTCCATTAATGATTTGATCAAGGATGCCTGTCGTAATCCCGGTAAACTGACGGTCGGCCATTCAGGTATCGGAACCACTAACTATGTGGCGTTGATCAAGTTGCAGCAGATGACCAATTGCACTTTCAATCCCATTGCCTATAAGGGATCCGCGCCTGCTCTGGTCGATCTGGCAGGAGGCCAGCTCGACACGGTCATTGACCAGCTTAGCAGTTCGACGAGCTTGATCACGGGCGGCAAAATCAAGGCGCTTGCTGTTATGACCGCACAGCCTGTGTCGGCCCTCAAAGGCGTGCCCACGCTGGAAGAGTCCGGCATAAAAGGGCTGGACGAATCCACACGTACCGGTATTCTTTTGCCCAAGGGCGTGCCTGCGGATGTCGTCAAGCAATTGAATGATGCGGTGGTACAGGTATCGAAGGACAGCAAGGTTATGACTGCCATGGACAATATCGGCAGCATGGCAGAGTCATCCACACCCGCGACATTCACTGACCTTATTTCAAGTGAAACGGAGATGGCGCGCCGCCTGGATCAGGCCGGGAAGCTGAAAACCCGTTAATGGTTCGCAATGTCATTGCTGACACCCTTAAACTTTTGAGTATTCCATGACGAAACCTTGCCTTGCCCCGCTAGACCACATTACGCCTCTTACTTTTCAGGTGCCCGAACGCGCCTGCGATAGTCATGCGCACATTTTTGGCCCCTACTCTGCCTATGCACTTTCAGATGACAGAAGTTATACGCCGCCGGAGAACGCGCTGGAACGTTATCTGGCGCACTTGCAACGCATTGGATTTACGCGCGGCGTACTGGTGACGGCGAGCGCTTGCGGGACGGACAATCGTTCTATTCTGGATGCACTGGCTGAGCAGCCTGACAGACTGCGGGGTGTTGCTGTTACCACCGACGATGTGGATAGAGACACCTTGATTCGTTGGCGCAAGGCGGGTATTACCGGTTTGAGATTCAATTTATATGCCATAGACGGGATGGCGGTGTATCGGAATGGGGTAGGACTCGATACGCTGGAGCGTCTCGCCCCGGTGATGCGTGATTTAGGGTTGCATGCGCAAATCTGGGTTCATGCTCCGGATCTGGTTCAACTGGCTCCTCGTTTACTACGTTTGAATATCACGCTGGTGATTGATCATATGGGACGTATGAACGCGTCTCGTGGCGTTCAGGATCCAGGATTCCAGCAATTATTGCGCATGTTGAAAGACGGGGACGCCTGGACCAAAATATCAGGGGCCGATCGCAATACCAACCGGTACGGCCACTATGATGATACTGACGAGTTTGCGCGGCAAATCGTGGCGGCCAATCCCGAGCAGGTCGTATGGGGATCGGACTGGCCGCATATCAATTATTATGAACCCGTTCAAGTGCCCGACGATGGCGTCCTGCTCAACACCCTGGCTCGTTGGCTGCCTGATGAGAAAAGCAGGGAACAGGTTTTGGTATTTAACCCGGCCCGTTTGTATCATTTCGAATCACGTTAGCACTAAATATTGTCGGAGAATCCCTTAATCAATATTCCTGACACGATTGACCTGTCGCTGGTTGACGCCGCCTGATTGGTTGCTCCAGGAATTGCGGACATAACTGGCGACTGCGGCAATTTGCATATCGTTCAGAAAATGGCGAAAGGGTGGCATGCCGTAAGGTTTGGGGTTGGCCTTGGTGCTGGGTGCAAACCCGTCATCCTGATCCGCTGTCAGCGCAGGCGCATACCAGATGCCGTCGGACATGGCACCGCCCTGCAGGGCGCGATTCAGATCCAGGCCGCCTAGACCCATTGCGCGGCGTATGACATTCGGCACAATGTGCGATCTGTAGTTCAGTATTAAAGCCCGGAAATCAGTGAGCCGCTGTGCTTGACCTTTTTGCAGCAGCTCCCTCGATAAACAGCTTGGTAATGGAACGAAATTCGCCCTCCAGAGACAGGCCGGGTGTATGCAGCCATCGCAGCAAGGCGCCCAGGTACAGGTGATGAAACCAAGTGGCGAGCTGATCAGCGGGAGACTCTTTGCTGATCTCGCCGGTCTGCTGGCCGCCTGCGATGAGTTGCTGCCACACGAGCGCGATGTCGCTGCTGTCCGAACGGGCTTCCTGGGGGCCGCGCGTACCTGCGCCAAGGAGCCGATGCCGAAGATAGGCCATCAGATGGTCCGGGTGTTTCTCGCACCAGTCAGCTGATGCGCGTAACACACATGTGATACGCGAACGGAACGTTCTGCATCTGGCAATGCTGCTCTGCAGGCTCGCCAAGTCTCGTTTCAACTCAGCGTCAATCCAGTAGGCAAGGACGGCTTCTTTGGTCGGGAAGTGGTTGTATAGCGTTCGCTTGGCGACGTCCGCCTCTTCGGCAATCCGTTCCATTGTCACGGATTCGTAGCTCAGAGATTCAAACAACGTCGCTGCGGTGCCGGCGATATGTTCCATCATCTGCCTGAGCTTGCGTTCGCGGCGCCCCGGCGCGTCATGTGTGGATTTCATAGCGCAAGTCCTTCCGAATTATATGCTTTGTGTGTGATTGTTCGTCAGGTGCTGCTCTTTCCTGTGGCAGGCCAAGGAGCAGCGCCATTCATTTGCGAGCGCTGAAGGCGTAAAAGCTGTCACCGGGAATCAATCGCATGGAATTAATGTCTGCGTATCCAGCCTGTTGTAGCTGGTCAATCATCTCCATCTTTTCAGGAAGCCTCCCGCCATGCAGATTGGATGCACCCCAAAGGTTTAGGGCCTCCATGCCAATATTTCCGCCCTGGCAGCATGTGGTGAGCAGTAGTGTGCCGTCCGGCTTCAGAAACCCTCGAATTCTATCAAGGATTTGAATTCTTTCGTCAACGGCAAAGTAGTAAATATTGTTATGGAGCGTAGCCACATCGAAATGGGGTGTGACAGGCATTGTTCGTATATCCCCAATGTCAATGGCGACACGATCGGAAATGCCCCAATCATGCAGGTTCTTTCTGGCGACCTGCGCTACGTCTTCCTGCAATTCCAGGCCCACTGCGGTCAAGAGCGGGTTATGCTCAGCAGCATGTCGAATATAGATCCCGGAGCCGCAGCCGATTTCAAGCAACTTGCAGGGTTTTGAATGGGGAAGGTATCGTTTGATTGCCTCCAATACGAACGGCTCCAGGGCGCGGGAAGATCGCGCTGTGAGCGAACCATCCTGGTTGTCGAGCTGCCATAACTCGCCTTTGCCGATCCTTTCCGGGGTTTCGGTGATCAGGCGATAATGCAGGCTTCCTACTTCCTGCAACAGCGCCAGAGTTGCGTCGTTCTGCGGTTGCGACAGTTTTTCGGCCAATCCCGTAAGAACGTAACCCTGATCAGTAACAACGAGTAGCTTCAACCGGCAGCCCATTTGCAGCCAGCTCTCCAATGCGTCCTTGGTTTTTATGTCGCTGGTGTAGGTCATGACAAGATCATTGAATGGTGCCGGGCCGGACGATAGCCGGTCCATTAAGCCACAATTTTTCAGAGTCGCAAGATAAACGAGCGTGTAGAACGGTTTATAAAGCGCATTCGCCTTTACTGCAGTTCGAAGTTTTCCTTCGCTAAGAAGGGTCAAGAGTGGTGTTATCGACATCATGAAACTTCCTATTGCCTTAGATTAGTCAGGTTTCGATGAGGCAGGCAGCAAAGTGCAGGCCTTCACGTACGAACACGTCGCAGTTCCGCAAAGCGTCATGCGCGGTTGCGAAACTCAGTAGAATCATCTGTCAATGCAAAATAATGCACTATGATCAATAGTATACGACGTGCACTTATTTGGCAACGTAGGTGGTGTGTTCGATTGAGCGAATCAGAGAGGTGGGAAGTGATGCAATTGCAGACAATAAAAAAGCCGCTTCGAAAAGCGGCTAATTTACATATAGAGGTTTTTGGTGGCCTGGGGCAGAATCGAACTGCCGACACAAGGATTTTCAATCCTCTGCTCTACCGACTGAGCTACCTGGCCAACAAAGAACGAAATAATACACTAGTTTTTCGCTTGTGTATATATTTTGAAGCGAAGACGGCATAAATATTTCAAAAAAGAGTCCGGACGGTCTATAATCAGACTAATACCAGATCATAAAAGAAAATTCAAGATATTACGGCCATGTCACTTGACGTTCTAACCTTCGGTTTGAATCATCATTCGGCACCGGTGTCGGTGCGCGAACGGGTTTCCATGCCTGCAGAGCTGCTGCGGCCGGCGCTTGACGGCCTGCGTTCTGCGTTTGGCACGCGTGTGCAGGAAGCAACCATCCTGTCCACCTGTAATCGCACAGAAATCTATTGCGCGGCCCAGTCCGAGGTGGCTGAGCACATTCCCGCCTGGCTGGCCGACTTCAATTCGCTGGAAGCCAACGAATTGCGTCCGCATTTGTATCAATATAACAAAGACCTGGCCGTGCGCCATGCTTTCCGCGTAGCCAGCGGCCTTGATTCGATGGTGCTGGGCGAGCCCCAGATTCTCGGTCAAATGAAAACTGCCGTGCGTGCAGCCAGCGAAGCCGGTTCGCTGGGAACGCTGCTGCATCAGCTGTTTCAAAAAACCTTTTCGGTCGCCAAAGAGGTCCGTACGCAAACGGCCATTGGCGCCCAGTCTGTTTCCATGGCGGCCGCAGCGGTCCGCTTGGCGCAGCGCGTGTTTGGCGATCTGTCCAAAACCCGCGTGTTGTTTATCGGCGCCGGTGAAATGATCGAGCTGTGTTCCACCCATTTTTCTGCGCAAAAGCCATCCTGTATGGTCGTGGCCAATCGCACGCGAGAGCGTGCCGAAACGCTCGCCTCGCAGTTTGACGGGCAGACCATGAAACTGGCTGATCTGCCTGATCGCCTGGCCGACTTTGATATTGTCGTATCCTGTACGGCCAGCTCCTTGCCCATCCTGGGCCTGGGGCTGGTACAGAAAGCATCCAAATCACGGCGTCATATGCCCATGGTCATGATTGACCTGGCCGTGCCGCGCGATATCGAACCTGAAGTTTCACAACTGGACGACGTTTATCTGTATTCCGTCGACGACCTGGGGCGTTATGTGCAAATGGCCAGCGATTCCCGCCAGGCGGCTGTGGTCCAGGCGGAAGCCATTATCGACAGCCGGGTGCAGAATTTCATGCATTGGCTGGACTCGCGCGCTGTCGTGCCGGTTATCCGCAATCTGAATCAGGGTGCCGACGCCGTCATGCAGGCCGAGCTGGAACGGGCGCGGCGACTGCTGGCCAAAGGCGAGAATGCCGATCTGGTTCTGGAGCAGTTTGCGCACAGCCTGACGCAAAAATATTTGCATGCGCCCATGGTGGCGCTCAATCGCAGCCAGGGCGAGGATCGTGCCGCGCTCATGAATATGCTGCCTCAACTCTTTCCGTATCAGGACAGCAACCATTAGCGTTGCTCTTGCCAGTCATTATTGGCGGCGGCGCTCTTCTCGCGCCGCCTTTTCCTGAACACGTCGTCTTTTCCAATATTCGTTATGAAATCTTCAATGCGCTCCCGTCTGGAGCAAATCTCGCAGCGCCTTATCGAAGTAGATGCCTTGCTTGCCGAGCCCGATGCAGCCAACGACATGGATCGCTTTCGCAAGTTGTCGCGTGAACGCGCAGAAATCGACCCGGTGGTCATGCTGTTTCGCAGTTACGAGGCGACCGAAGCCGATTTGCAGACGGCAACTGAAATGATGTCGGATCCTGAATTGCGCGATATGGCCCAGGAGGAACTGGATACGGCAAAAGCGCGTATCGAGGACCTTGAGGAGCAATTACAGTTGCAATTGCTGCCGAAAGACCCGGACGATGGCCGCAGTGTCTTTCTGGAGGTGCGGGCAGGCACCGGTGGCGATGAAAGCGCCATTTTCAGCGGCGATCTGTTCCGCATGTACAGCCGCTATGCCGAGGAGAAAGGCTGGAAAGTGGAGATCATGTCCGAGAACGCATCCGAGATGGGTGGCTACCGCGAGGTGATAGCCCGGATTGATGGCGAGGGCGTGTACGGACGCCTGAAGTATGAGTCCGGCGCGCATCGTGTGCAGCGGGTTCCGGAAACCGAATCACAGGGACGTGTGCATACGTCGGCCTGCACGGTCGCCGTGTTGCCGGAAGCCGATGAGGTGTCCGATGTGGTGCTCAATCCCGCCGATTTGCGTATTGACACGTTTCGCGCCAGCGGCGCCGGGGGCCAGCACATCAATAAAACCGATTCGGCCGTGCGGATCACGCATATTCCAACGGGGATTGTGGCCGAGTGCCAGGACGACCGGTCCCAGCACAAAAACAAGGCGCGAGCAATGAGTGTACTGGCGGCGCGCATCAACGATATCCAGCGTCAGGAACAGCAGCAGAAGGAAGCGGCTGAGCGCAAGAGTCTGGTGGGCACGGGTGATCGCTCCGAGCGTATTCGTACTTACAATTATCCTCAGGGACGGGTCACTGATCACCGCATCAACCTGACTTTGTATAAACTGGCACAAATCATGGAAGGCTCGCTGGACGAATTGACAGGCGCGCTCATTGCCGAGCGCCAGGCCGAGTTGCTGGCTGCCCTGGGTGACGATTCTCTGTAGCCTTATGCAGGAACCCTTATCGACGACATTTGGCTGCCGGTATGAACCCGGTCGAAGTAGAAGGAGCAGGAATGGCGCTTGCCATCACGATTGAATCTTTAACGCGTAACAGTGGCCTGCCGCCGCTTGAAACACGGATGCTGATCGGTCAAATCCTGAAAGTATCGCGTTCATGGATGATTGCCCATGATCGGGAACCGTTGACCGATGAGCAGGTCGTGCAGATCCGTGCGCTGATTGAACGGCGCCTGGGCGGCGAGCCCATGGCCTATATCATGGGCGAGCGCGAATTCATGGGGCTGACATTTGAAACTTCGCCTGCGGCGTTGATTCCACGCCCCGAGACCGAGTTGCTGGTGGAAACGGCCATCGATTACGTACGGGAAAATCCAAGAGCCAATGTGCTGGATCTGGGAACCGGCACCGGCGTGATTGCCGTTTCCATCGCGCGGTTTTGTCCGGGCGCACTGGTGCTTGCCACGGATAAAAGCCCCGATGCACTGGCGCTGGCGCGCCGTAATGCGGAAAAACACCGTACGGCGCAGGTCCGTTTCCTGGAAAGCGACTGGTTTGAAGGCATTCCGCCACAGGCGTTTGATCTGATTGTGGCCAATCCGCCGTATATCCGACGGCATGATCCGCATCTGCAACAGGGCGATTTGCGTTTTGAGCCGCCCATGGCGCTGACGGATTATTCTGACGGATTGGCCGCCATCCGCCGCATTATTGCCGGCTCCCGGTCGTATCTGGCCAGCGGCGGTCAGATGTGGATCGAACATGGCTGGGACCAGGCCGAGCACGTTCGCTACATGCTGGCCAAAGTCGGATTTACCCAGGTTGAATCCCGCAATGATTTATCCGGCATTGAGCGCATTTCCGGCGGGTGCTTTACTATTTAGCGTTAAACTCTTTTGAGAGATGGCCAGAGTGAACCTGGTTTCTTTCAATGCTGACACAGGTGAATACAATGAGCGAAGTACAGAATTTTATCCGCGAGACGGTCACAGAACATCCCGTCGTGCTGTTCATGAAAGGCACGGCCCAGTTCCCACAGTGCGGTTTCTCCGGCAAGGCCATCCAGATTCTGCGTGAATCAGGCGTGAAAAAACTGGTCACAGTCAATGTACTGGACGATCAGGAAGTACGCGAGGGCATCAAGCAGTTTTCCAACTGGCCGACCATTCCCCAGCTGTATGTGAAGGGAGAATTCATTGGCGGTTCGGATATCGTCAGTGAAATGTATGCAAGCGGCGAACTCAAAACCGTGCTGCAAGAGGCCGGCGCGTTCGAGTCCTGAAGCGCAGTCGATCAGGGCAATTGCCGCTGTGTCGCGGCGTTGCCTTCGATAGCGGGTTGTTGCGTGCGCACCGCTTTTAGCGCCATCAGCCCATAATGGGTGCATGCCAGGATTGAAAACACCGGCATGATGAAGCCGGCAAACGGAATCAGGGCGATGGCCGCACATATCAGGCCGATCTGCCAGAAACCACGATTGTAATGACGTAGTACGTAAGCCCTTTCTTCCAGAGTGGCGTGTTCGACGATGGCGTCCAGCCGTGTCATATGCGAGAACGCATACGCGCCCCAGAATAATGAAAGTGCGATGCCGGCAAAGGGAATCAGCCAAAGTGGCAGGGTGACCAGCCAGCCGATCACAAAAATGGCACTGACCTTCACGGTATTGGCCAGGCTGGTAACGGTCGCGTTTTCTCCCTTTCTTTGCAGTTCGGGATAAGAGGTGGTGCTGATGGTTTTCAGGGCCATCGGCATGACCAGAATGGCTGCTGCCGCCAGACCGGCGATGCCGCTGACGACCAACAGTGCGACAAAGGAAATAACCCCGGTCAGCCAGTCGCTCATCGTCGCAAACCCCCAGCCAGACAATCTGCCCGATACCGACTGGAACCAGCCCCAATGCAGGGCGGTATTGTCCAGCCAGTTATCCAGTGGCGTCCAGGCAAAGATCAGCAATAGTAGCGCGACCACTGCGGCAATCACAAATGGCAGGATAATGGCAAACAGCATGGAGGGGCGCATTTGCGTGGCCAGGGCCTTGCTGAATGCGGCGGCGACGCTGACATAAGGAGTAGATTTCATGTGGCGACCAGCCTTTGCAGGGATGAGTTATTGGCGTGCATTGCGCAGCGCAGACGGAATAAAATCCGGCTCGGTACTGCGCCAGGGATTGATGTCCAGACCGCCGCGCCGCGTGTAGCGCGCATAGACGCTCAGCGCTTGCGGCGCACAGGTATGCATGATATCGCAGAAAATCTGTTCCACGCACTGTTCATGAAAACCGCTATGTTCCCGATAGGACACGATGTACTTCAGCAGGCCGGCATGATCAATAGCGGCACCCGTGTATTCAATCTGCAGGCTTCCCCAGTCCGGCTGGCTTGTCACCGGGCAGTTGGATTTGAGCAGGTCGGAGCGCAGCGTTTCGTGCCGTGATCGCGAGGCGTCGGCGCTCAGTAATGTGGCGTCGGGGTGATAAACAGACACGTCAATGTCCAGCGTATCGAGCAGTGTGCCTTCCAGTTCGCCCATTGTCTGTCCGGCAAAATCGGCAGGCTCGATCAGGGTGACGCTGACCGGTGCACCGGCCGCAGCGCTCAGATCCTGCTGCATATAGGCGATTACGGCATCACGATCGGGCATGGGTGTCTGGTTGAAGGAGTTCAAATACAGTTTGAAGGATTTGGATTCGATCAGATGCGTGCTGGTAGCCGGAAAACTGAAGCGGGCCAATGCCACTTGTGGCTTGCCTTTGGGCGTCAGCCACGATACTTCGTAGGCATTCCAGATGTCTGCACCATACCATTGCGGATGGGGCTGCAGGCTCAGTTGCGCGCGTCCCGCATCGCGGGCAATGGGAAACAGTAATGAGGGATCATAGTGCTGGGGATAGTGGGTTTCCTTGCCCAGCGGCGCGTGGTGCAAAATAGAGTCGGTCATGTGAAGGCTCACAATGATTGAATATGGATGGTGCGCTTATACGATGGCGTTGATGCACCCCGGTCTGCAGCTGCGGCGGCGTGATCACGACTGTCATCGTCATCGCCCAGGTTCGGGCCGTCTGGCGTATCCGTATCGGTAAACGATTCAGCGTCGAATGCCTTGTCGCCGTTTTCATCGGCAACACCGGTGGGTTTGAGCCCGGCAAAATCAAACAGATCGCGATCCATCAGATGCGAGGGTGCAATGGCAGAGAGGGCCTTGAAGGTATTCCAGACTTTTTTGGGGCTTTCCTTTTCCCACGCGGCAATCATGCGACTGACTTCCTTGCGCTTGAGATTTTCCTGAGAGCCGCAAAGATTGCAGGGAATGATCGGAAACTGTTTGAGTTCGGCGTAGGCGATCAGGTCTTTTTCCGCGATGTAGGCCAGGGGTCGGATCACGGTATGACGACCGTCATCAGAAACCAGTTTCGGCGGCATGGACTTGAGCTTGGCCGCATAGAACAGGTTCAGGAAGAAAGTGGCCAGAATATCGTCGCGATGATGACCCAATGCGATTTTGGTCGCGCCCAGTTCGCTGGCGACGCGATACAGAATGCCGCGCCGCAGGCGCGAGCAAAGCGAACAGGTGGTTTTGCCTTCGGGGATCAGCCGTTTGACAATGGAATAGGTGTCCTGGTTCTCGATATGGAACGGCACGCCCAGCTTGCTGAGGTAGTCGGGCAGGACATGCTCCGGAAAGCCAGGCTGTTTCTGATCCAGATTGACGGCGATAATGTCAAAATGGATGGGCGCGCGCTTTTGCAGAGTCAGCAGAATATCCAGCATGCCATAGGAGTCTTTGCCGCCGGACAGGCAGACCATGACTTTATCGCCTTCTTCGATCATGTTGTAGTCGACGATGGCGGTGCCGGCCTCGCGCATGATGCGCTTGGTCAGTTTGTTTTCATGCTGGCGCTGCTTCTGCATGGCCTGATGGCTGGCAGTGGCGGGCAAAGAGGCAACAGAGGTCATGATGATCGTATGGTTGGTGCGGGGCGTGTCAGCGGCTGGCTTCCACTTCGACTCCGACCGCGGCGCAGTCCGAGAAGGCGAGGGGTTTGCCGATGCGCAGTTTGACCCGGTAAACTTCAGGAAAGTCTTTCAGCAGGCGCTGGATGACCATGTCGCCCAGTGTCTCGACCAAATGAACATGTGCACGCGTACATTCCTCGATAATCGCTTCACGCAATTTTCGGTAGTCCAGCACGCTGCGAATATCGTGGTCGTTGACTTCGTGATCGACATGCATGTCGATATCTGCGTCGATATGCAGGGGCTGGGTGGCACGCAGTTCGTGCTCCAGAATGCCAATGCGGGCGTCCAGCGCGAGCCGGGTGAAAAAGATGCGGCGTGTGGTCATGGGGAATCGGTAAAAGAAGCCGGAAAAGCCCGGTTTTTGTTCAGGATGCTATTGTAGTGTTTTAGTATCAAAGCCGGGGGTACAATACGGTTAGTTTAGATAAATTCATGATTAAACGAGGATTTTTCCTGAAATGCAGCAGGCGGTATATGATGCCATTGTGATTGGCGCGGGCCCGGCGGGGGCCTCCTGTGCGGTGTGGCTGGCCCATATGGGTTTTTCTCCCCTGATCATCGAATCCAGCGGGCGCGCCGGTGGTCTGAGCGCCAGTAATCCCTTCGAAGATACTTGGAATGTCACCGCGCCCGGCCTGACCGGCGAAGAGGTGGCGGCCCGGATCAAGCAAAGCCTGGACAGCGCCCGTGTGCCGGTGTTGCTCAACTCACTTGTCACGCGCATCGAGCGCGGCGACACGCCCGATGGAACCGGCCGCGAAGTATTCAAAGTATTTTTTGGTGCCGATCTGCCGCTGCATGCGCGCTTTGTCGTGATTGCGAGTGGGGTAGAGCCCCGCACGCCACCAGACTGGGAGCGGGATCATTACGACGACGTACTGGTCGGGCCGGGCAAACATGTGGCTAATTATGAATTTGCGCTAAAGAATGTTGCTGTGCTGGGCGGGGGCGACAATGCATTTGAAAATGCACTGTTCCTGAAAGAGCGCGGAGCCAAGTCTGTGCATATTTATGCGCGCACCCTGCGATGCCAGCGACACTGGATGAAGTTTTTGAATGAATCGGATGTCACGACAGGTGCCTACACATTCGATCCCGAGACACGCCAGGTCAATGGCCGACCCTACGATGCGGTGGTAGTGCTGTATGGCTTTCGCGCGCGACTTCAGGGCATGGAAGATCTGGGCCTCGATTGCAACGAGTTGGGCTATATACGGACCGATTTCCAGACAACGCAAACCAATCTGCCAGGTATCTACGCAATTGGTGAAGTCACGCATCGGCAGCACCCTTGCGTGGTGACGTCTATGGCTGATGGCGTGGTGGCGGCAAAGGCGATTCAGAAGGAACTGGAGAAAGACGGCGCCTGATCTGGTCAATTCTGCTGCATAACTGGGGCAGGCTGCGAATCAGCCTGTCGGTCGGGCGAAACAGGATATCGGGATCCTGCCCGATCAGCTGATCGGGCTGCAGGGCAGTGCCAAGGTCCGCGAAATAATTCGCAATCATCCGGCTTTCGGCGTCAATCTGTTTTGAGCCGAACAATACGGCCTGGGGGTGCGCGAGCAACAACTGTTCGCGACTAATGATTGATGCGGGCGTGGACAGGGACGGGAATGCCGACTGCGCGCCGCAAGCGCGCAGGGCGTCAATCACAAATGAACGATTATCCAGCGTATACAAGGGGTCCAGGCCCACCAGGGCAAATACTTTCACTTTGACCGCATCGCGATAACGCAGGCGTGTCTCATTCAATATGTCCTGAAGAGCTTGTGTTGTGGTGCGCGCTGCCGCTTGTGTTCCAAACAGTTCGCCCAATTCGTCAATATCACGAACAATGTCGTCCAGTGTGACTGGCGCCTGGTAATGGACGGGAAGCTTCAGCTTGCGCAGGGCAGGGTAGAGATCTTTGCGATTCGTATATCCCCAGGCCAGAATCACATCGGGGCGCAAAAGCGCAATGCGCTCGGCATTGGGCGCAACGCCACTGCCCACGCGCGGCAATGAGGCTACCGACGTTGGATAGTTGCTGGCCTCGGATACACCCAGCAAATGATTCCCGGCACCAGCTGCGAACATGAGTTCCGTCAGGTGCGGCGCCAGGCTGACTGCTGTTTTGCCTATGTCAGCCCGTGCCGGACCGGTCGTAGCGACGATGCACAGCAGCGCCGCAAGCAACCAGATTTTCATTGCATTTGTATTATGCAGAAAACGCGTACGCTTGCGGCTGACCATGATTACATCCGGAATGCCAGATTCAGGAACACATTGGAACCTTCCGTATTGTAGCCATAGGAAGTTTCATACTTCTTGTCCAGCACGTTGTTCCAGTACACCTGGGCCTCCAGGTTCTTGCTGAATGCGTAGCTGGCCCGCAGGTTGAGTACGCCATAGCTCCCCAGGCGCTTTTCACGGGTATTGTCCTTGTCATCATAGCGTGTGCCGGTATGGACAAAATCTGCACCGATACTGGCCTGGCCGAAGGTATGCGATGCACCCACACGGTATACCTGGCGGGCGCGGCGAATCAGCTGCTTGCCGGATTCATTGTCTTTCGGATTCATGAAATCCGCACCAGCATACACGCGGGTCTGATCAAAACGATGTTCCGCATTGATGGAGATGCCGCGGATTGTGGCCCGGTCCACGTTTTCGGAAGTACAGTTGAACATATCGTCACACACATAGCCGTCGATCAGGTCACGATATTTGGTTTGCCACGCGGTGATCGATGCGGAGCTGTCTTCTGTTTTCCAGGCCGTACGCAATTCAAAGCTGCGCGAGGTTTCCGGTTTCAGGTTCGGGTTGCCCTGATAGCCGAAGCTCAGTGGCGTGTACAGGTCGGCGAACGTCGGTATGCGATAGCCGGTGTTCGCGGCTACGCCAGCAGACCATTCGGATGTGATATCAAAATCGTAACTCAGGCTGCCTGTCGTTTTGTCGTCATAACCGGTCGTGTTGTCGTTACGCAGGCTGGCCTGAATATGATGACGATTGAAATCGCCGCGATAGATCAGCCCCACTGCGTTGGTATGGCGCTTGTCCTTTTCGTAGGTGGTGGTGCCAAATACGCTTTCGTCCTTGCGCTCCAGCACCAGTGAGAGTTTGTTCTGCTGATTCAGGCGAAAGTTGTTCTGCCAGGAATAGGTGCGCTGGATGCTGCCGATGACTGAATCGCCATACGAGGCGCGTGCATCGTACATATTACGATTGACACTTACGTGCAATACGCTTTCCCACCAGTCGGTGAGCTGATTGTTGCTGGTTACGGCAACGGACTGCTGACGCATAATGCCAAACGTGTTCCGGTCATAGACGCCGCTATCGAAGTCGCCATGATTGTAGCCGTTATAAAACGACACGCCCAGGCGGTTTCCCGGTTTCCAGGTGTAGCCCAGAGAGCCTGAGAGTGAGGCCTGTTCATAGCCGTCGCGATCCGGGTTATAGGTAAAGGTGCCTGGTTTATTGCGCGTTGCGTTAAAGCCGTCGCTGCTGGCGTAGCTGCCGGCCAGGCGATAATCCCAGCCGTTGCTGGCGCCGGACAGGCCAATGCCTGCCTTGAACAGGCTGTGCGTACCCACGCCGATATTGCCAAAGACGCTCAGCGGTTTATCCTGGCCATCGCTGCGTGTAATGATATTGATCACGCCGCCCATGGCATCGGAACCATACAGGCTGCTGGCTGCGCCGCGCAGGATTTCAACGCGTTCGACGGTGGTCGGATCAATGGCGCTCAGATAGGTGCTGCCCGTGGCCGGGTCATTGATACGCTGACCGTCTACCATGACCAGGGTCTGCTGCGGACTTGCGCCGCGCACAAAGAGACCGGACAAAGATTGCGGCCCGCCCTGCTGGTAGGCCTGAATCTGCGGCTGTCGGGAAAGCAGTTCGGTCAACGATGTTGCGCCGGCGTTTTGCAACTGGTCTTTTGAGATAACGCTGACGTCGCCATAGACATCTGCAAGGTTCTGATTACCGCGCGCAGGCGTGGCGACAATGGTGTCAAGGCGGGTGACGTCGGCGTCGGGGGAGGTTGCTGGCGTGGCTGTTTGCGCGGTTGCGGCAAAAGGCAGAACCACCAGGGCAAGCGCCATGGGGGTGAGTAAGAACTTCATAGGTAGTACCGGTAATAGATGCGCGACCCCGCACATCAGGTTCGAATAAAGGCGATCGGGCTCAATGGCAGACCGCGGCAGGCTCAGGGCCGATGTCGGGCTGCAGGCATATGCCTGATTACCGTTGCGGGGGCAGCACAGGTTGCAGGGCTGCTCGCAGCCACATGTCCTGTTTCCCGTTTAACACTCACCCCATGCGCGGCATGGTGAATGCACCCTGAAGCCGCAATTGTAAATGATTGGTACAGATCATGACCGTTGCCGGCCCGTTTCACGGCTGTATGACGCCATTTGCCTGCTCTTTAGAGGGGTTTGAGGGTGAGAGGGTTGTAAATCCGCTACAATTTTGCATTGCATTCAACTATTTAGATCGAGCCTGAACGTGTCATATCCCAAGTTGCCTTATCCCATCCAGTCCTATACCGCCGGTGCCCGGTTTGTCGAGCAACTGCAAAAAGGGCGGATTCTTGTGCTGGATGGCGCCATGGGCACCATGATCCAGCGTTACAAGCTGACCGAGGCCGACTTTCGGGGTGAGCGATTCGCCGAGCATCATCAGGATGTCAAGGGCGATAACGAACTACTGTCCCTGGTGCGTCCCGATATCATCAGTGAAATACATGAGCAGTATCTGCAGGCCGGTGCCGATGTGATCGAAACCAATACCTTCGGCGCAACGTCGGTAGCGCAAGGCGATTATGATCTGCCTGGTATTGCATATGAATTAAACCTGGAGTCGGCCCGCCTTGCGCGCAAGGCCTGTGATGCCTTCAGTACTGACGAGCATCCCCGCTTTGTGGCAGGCGCCCTGGGGCCTCAGCCAAAGACGGCGTCCATTTCACCGGATGTGAACGACCCCGGTGCGCGCAACGTTACGTTTGAACAATTGCAGGCGGCATATGAAGAGCAGCTCAACGGGCTGCTGGATGGTGGCATTGATATTGTTCTGATCGAAACCATTTTTGACACGCTCAACGCCAAGGCCGCCATTTTTGCGGTCGAAACCGTTTTTGAAACGCGTGGCATTCGCTTGCCGGTCATGATCTCCGGAACGGTCACCGATGCGTCGGGCCGCATTCTGTCGGGCCAGACGGTGGAGGCCTTCTGGAACTCGGTGCGGCATGCCCGGCCTGTTACGATCGGCCTGAACTGCGCACTGGGGGCCGCCCTGATGCGACCCTATATTGCAGAGTTGTCCAAAATTTGCGATACCTGGCTTTGTGTCTACCCCAATGCGGGGCTGCCCAATCCCATGAGCGATACCGGGTTCGATGAAACGCCCGACGATACGTCAGCGTTGCTCGAAGAATTCGCGAAAGCCGGCTTTGTGAACATGGTGGGCGGCTGTTGCGGAACCACACCCGAACATATCGCCGCGATTGTGCAGAAAGTCCGGCAACTGCCTGCACGCGAGGTTCCCGATGTGCCGGTCAAAACCCGTCTGTCCGGTCTGGAAGCGCTCAATATTGACGATGAGTCGCTGTTTGTAAACGTGGGCGAAAGAACCAACGTCACCGGCAGCAAGATGTTCCTGCGCCTGATCCGCGAAGAAAAATTCGATGAGGCGCTGACCGTGGCGCGCCAGCAGGTGGAAAACGGCGCGCAGATTATCGACATCAATATGGACGAAGCGATGCTCGATTCGAAAGTGAATATGCGTCGCTTTCTGAATCTGATCGCCTCGGAACCGGATATTGCCCGCGTGCCCATCATGATCGACAGTTCCAAATGGGAAGTCATCGAAGAGGGGCTCAAGTGCGTGCAAGGCAAGCCCGTGGTCAATTCCATTTCCATGAAGGAGGGCGTGGAGCCGTTTCTCGCGCATGCACGCCTGTGCCGCAAGTATGGTGCCGCCGTGGTTGTGATGGCGTTTGACGAAGAAGGCCAGGCCGATACGCTGCAGCGTCGCAAGGATATTTGCGGCAAGGCCTATCATTTGCTGGTGGATGAACTGGATTTTCCGCCGGAAGATATTATTTTCGATCCCAATGTGTTCGCGGTGGCGACCGGGATCGACGAACACAACCATTATGCCGTGGACTTTATCGAGGGCACGCGCTGGATTCATGACAATCTGCCGTACGCGCGTATTTCCGGCGGCGTCTCGAATGTGAGCTTCTCGTTCCGTGGCAACGAAGCCATGCGCGAGGCCATCCATACGGTGTTCCTGTACTACGCCATCCAGGAAGGCATGACCATGGGCATCGTCAATGCCGGTCAGTTGGGCGTCTATGCCGATCTGGATCCGAAAACGCGTGATCTGGTCGAGGATGTGATCCTGGACCGGCAGCCCCCGCTTGGCAAGACAGATCCAACAGATGAGCGCACGCCGACCGAGCGTCTGGTGGAATATGCCGACTCGGTCAAGGGCAGCGGCACCAAGAAAGAAGAAGACCTGACCTGGCGTGAACAGGAGGTGGAAAAGCGGCTGTCGCACGCGCTGGTCCACGGCATCACACAGTTTATCGTCGAGGACACCGAAGAGGTCCGGCAGAAGATTGCCGACCGGGGCGGGCGTCCCATTGAGGTCATCGAAGGGCCGCTCATGGATGGTATGAACGTCGTGGGTGATCTGTTTGGCGCCGGCAAAATGTTCCTGCCTCAGGTGGTCAAATCGGCACGCGTCATGAAGCATGCCGTGGCGCATCTGATTCCGTTTATTGAAGAGGAAAAGCGACAGATCGAAGCCGCCGGGGGCGATGTGCGCGCCAAGGGCAAGGTTGTGATTGCGACGGTCAAGGGCGACGTGCACGATATCGGAAAAAATATCGTGACCGTGGTTTTGCAATGTAATAACTTTGAAGTTGTCAATATGGGTGTCATGGTCCCTTGCGCGCAGATCTTGGCCAAAGCCAAAGAGGAAAAGGCCGATATCGTCGGACTGTCCGGGCTGATTACGCCAAGCCTGGAAGAGATGGCGTATGTGGCCTCGGAGATGCAGCGCGACCCGTATTTCCGGGAGAATAAAATCCCGCTGCTGATTGGTGGCGCAACAACCAGCCGCGTTCACACGGCAGTCAAGATTGCACCGCACTACGATGGACCGGTTATTTACGTGCCGGACGCCAGCCGTTCAGTAGGCGTGGCAACCAATCTGGTGTCCGATCAGGTGGAAACCTATCTGGCGCAGGTCCGTGAAGAGTATGCGCAGGTGCGTGAGCGCCACGCCAACCGCAAGGCCACGCCCATCATCCCGCTTGAAGACGCCCGCAAGGCTGCCCCGCAAATTGACTGGGCCAACTACACGCCACCCCGGCCCAAGTTTCTGGGACGCCGGGAATTCAAGAATTTCGATCTGGCTGAAATCGTGCCGTTTATCGACTGGACGCCGTTTTTCCAGACCTGGAGCCTGTTTGGGCAGTACCCCAAAATTCTGGACGATAAGGTGGTGGGCGAGCAGGCGCGCAAACTGTTCGAGGATGCGCAGGCCATGCTTAAAAAAGTGGTCGAGCAACGCTGGCTTCAGGCCGGTGGCGTGATCGCATTCTATCCTGCCAACTCGGTCAATCACGAAGACATTGAAATCTACACCGATGAGTCGCGCGAAGAAGTCCTGTTTACCTGGCGCAACTTGCGTCAGCAGAATGCCAAGCGTGAAGGCGTGGCCAATAAATGTCTGGCCGACTACATCGCGCCGAAAGAGACCGGAATCAAAGACTACATCGGGCTGTTTGCGGTGACTGGCGGCATTGGCATTGAAAAATACGAGAAGCAGTTCGAAGCCGAACTGGATGATTATTCGTCCATTCTGCTCAAGGCGCTGGCCGACCGTTTTGCCGAAGGTTTTGCCGAATGCATGCACGCCCGGGTGCGTCGTGATTTGTGGGGATATGTCGATAATGAATCGCTGGATAACGAAGCGCTCATTGCCGAGCAATATCAGGGCATCCGGCCGGCGCCAGGCTATCCGGCCTGCCCCGAGCATCGTGTCAAAATTGATATGTTCGAGGTCCTGCAAACCGAAGACATCGGCATGCAATTGACAGAAGGCATGGCCATGTATCCGGCGTCCAGCGTCTCGGGCTTTTACCTGAGCCATCCCGACTCAAGCTATTTCAATGTCGGGACCATCGGTCAGGACCAGTTGCAGGACTACATTGAACGCAGCGGCCTGCCGGAAGAAGACGTGCGTCGTTCCCTGACCAGCGTGCTGGGGTAGAATAGGCGGTAACCAACTGACGGAGTAAGGGTGGCATGGCCGACAAGCACGGGGCACTTCGCAAGCAGGCATTGGGCGCATTCGTGCGCAGTGCCCGTGATCGGGTGACGCCTCAGCAGGCCGGCATTGCCGGCGGACAGCGGCGCCGCACACCTGGCCTGCGGCGCGAGGAAGTCGCCCAATTATGCGATATCAGTGTCACCTGGTACACCTGGATCGAACAGGGGCGGGACGTGTCGGTGTCTGCTGCGGTCTGGGCGCGTCTGGCAACCGTTCTGCAGATGACCCGGGCCGAACGCGCCTACCTGTTTGAACTGGCCGATCTGAGCGACCCAGAGCACAACGGAACGGCCGTCCCGGCGCCGACTGTCTCCCTGCAAAGCTGTGTGGACAGCATCAATGTACCCGCCTATATCCTGGACCGGCACTGGAATGTGCTGGCATTTAACGCCGCGCTGGATCAGGTTTTCGCCGGCTGGATGGGCGGCCAGGCGCAACCGAACCTGCTGCGCTTTATTTTTCTGGACGCGCAGGCGCCTGCCATTGTGGTGGATTGGGAAACCCGGGCCAACCGGGTTGTGGCCGAGTTTCGGGCCGATATCGGGGTCTACCTGGATGACGCCGACACCACTACCTTGATTGATGAATTGCTGACGGGCAGTCCGGTGTTCCGGCACTGGTGGTCCCGGCAGGTGGTGGTTGAGCGCGAGGGCGGCTTGCGCGCCTTTAATCATCCCCAACTGGGCTATCGCGAGTTCGAACAGATCACCTTTCGGCTGGCGACTCAACATGATTGCAAGCTGGTCATGCTCCTGCACGGGGCGGCGAATGTCGAGGGATCGAATGCCGGATGATGCTTGCGCTTTGGCGAAGGCTCGGTTATTGTATTGACACCATCAGCACCTGTCTCCCGGCGGCATTGCTCGCAGATCCATTACCGATCCTGCCTGACACTGCGCTGAGTATGACGGGCGCTGTATCTGAAGTGGCTGTTTTTTCAACCCGTTGTTCAGATTCTGTAGTAGTGCAAACAAATCCAATAAGGAGAAGTCAATGATTATTCGTCAAACTCGAATTGCGGCTGTGCTGGTGACCGGCGCTTTGCTGGCGGGATGTGCAACGCAAGGTGGCAATACGGCGGCAGGCACCGGCGTCGGTGCTGCGTTGGGGGCAGGCCTGGGCGCATTGATTGGTGATTCATCCAAAAGCGCTGGAATCGGCGCCGGGATTGGTGCAATTGGCGGCGCGATTGTCGGCTATAACTGGGACCGTATCGTGGGTCGTGTGAATGATGCCGGCGGCAAAGAGCTGGGTATTTCCACCACCAAGATGCCCGATGGCAGTTTGAAGGTAAATATTCCTGAAGGCGCCACGTTCGACACGGCGAAATATGATCTGAAACCGGCGTTGTTCCCTGTCCTGGATGCCCTGGCGCAATCCATGAACGAGAGCCAGCAACTGCGTCTCAAATCAGTGGGTCATACCGACAGCACGGGCAAAATGGCATTCAATCAGCAACTGTCAGTTAACCGTGCGCAAAGCGTCGTGAACTATCTCGGTGGCAAAGGCGTCAATGCCAGCCGGATGAGCATCGAAGGCCGTGGTCCCAACGATCCGATCGCCGACAATGCAACGGAAGCCGGTCGCGCCCAGAACCGTCGGGTGGAACTGTATCTGTACGCGGTCAAGTAAGCACTCCCATTCAATACAGATTTGCTGATAAAAAAGCCCGCCGCCGGATTCGGTTCCGGTACGGCGGGCTTCTTGTTGTTTGCCATTCGTCGTGAACAGAATGGCGGCTAAATAGAAAGATTATTTTTCAGAATGCATGCGAAATTGAGGCTGGTTCATGGCCATGCCCAATTTAAACCCGGTGGGTTTGACCGGTACATTCACAGCAGGATGCTGTTGGGTGTTATTTTTATTCTGAGTGCCAAATTCCTGGCGGAAACGTGTCAGTAATTTCATCGTAAGTTCCTTTATTATGAGGTTATTGTTGTTGGTTTTCTGCGCCGGAGTCAATCCGGTTCAGCTATGCATAGCGTAGCCGATATTTATTGCAGAATCATGATGACGCCGGCCATCGTTGTAAGTAGAGAAATACAGGCGCATCAAATTGTTAAACATGTACGCATGCCACCGTAAAGGGCGCATGCAATCGCACGTACACAGCCGTTATGACTATGATGATAGGGTTATGGAGTGCTGTCTCGAATTGCGGTGTCGTGAGGATCCGCAAATTTAATAAGAATAATGGTCCAGGATCAGTATTAACCTGGTATTCGTCACTGGATAGCGCCACTTGTTGATCAAGCGCGAAGTAACAGCAGTACTGAATGCTAACAGTATTTTGTTAGCATGTCAAGCTAAATGATTGATATATTTGGTAATTACTCTTGAGAGCCGGCCGTGTCGCGGATTGCCCCGTAGCGAACTTCCAGTTCCCGTCGCAGGGAACGACGCATTTTTGCCGCTTCATAGCGACAATGCTCCAGGTCGTTTTCCGGTTTCAAAGGAGGCACCTGAACTGTTTGCCCATTGTCATCGACCGCGACCATGGTGAAAAAACAGCTGTTGGCATGGCGGATTTGCTTGCTGCGAATGTTCTCGGTCACGACTTTGATACCGATTTCCATGGACGTATTGCCGGTGTAGTTCACCGAAGCCAGGAAAGTGACCAGTTCGCCAACATGAATGGGTTGGCGGAACATGACCTGATCGACCGACAGTGTTACCACGTAGCGACCGGCATAGCGACTGGCACAGGCGTAGGCCACCTGATCAAGCAGCTTCAGGATCGTGCCGCCGTGCACATTGCCGGAAAAGTTGGCCATGTCCGGTGTCATCAGGACGGTCATGGTAAGTTGATGATTGGGCAGATCCATGGCGGGTGGAGCTCCTTAAATAGAGTGAAAGGCGGGGTGGAAGGCGTCAGTGTACCTACATTGCAGATAGGGCGCCAGACGGGAGCGATAAACCTTCGCCGACGGTTCGATTCACTTGGCTGAGTGGCCTTGACTTTGGCCGTGGCCCCGACCCTGATTTGACCTTAAGGCCTTATCGCGCACAGGCGCATCTGCCACTTGACCTTCCCATCATGGTAAGCTTTATAGTGAAGAAAATGCACCGTAACGACAGCGATTATCGATCCAATCGAGGCTGCCGGCGGTTTTCTTCGAAAGGGCATAGACATGAATACCAATACCATCTCTCGCAAGCAAATTGAGGCGACGCAGGCTGGCGTACAGGGCCAGGAAGGCCTGATCGAGCTGTCGGTCGCCGGCATGACCTGCGCCTCGTGTGTGCGACACGTTGAGAAGGCGCTGGCCTCGGTAGACGGGGTGCAGTCGGCCAGTGTGAATCTGGCGACCGAACGCGCCCAGGTGCGCGCGCCGATGACAATGGATACGGCCTTGCTGACACGCGCGGTCGAGCATGCCGGTTACGAGGCGCAGCTGGTCAGCAATCCGCAACAAAGCAGCAATGCCGACACTATCAGACGCGACGCTGAGCGCCAGACGCTCAAACGCGATCTACTGCTGGCCGCGATCCTGGCGCTGCCTGTCTTCATTCTGGAAATGGGCTCGCACGTCGTACCGGCCTTTCATCATCTCATTGCGCAGACGATCGGAATGCAAACCAGCTGGTATATCCAGTTTGTGCTGACAACCGCAGTCCTCGCGGGACCGGGGCGCCGGTTTTTTGTCAAAGGCATTCCCGCCCTGATTCGCCTGACGCCGGACATGAACTCACTGGTGGCGGTCGGCACGACGGCAGCTTACCTTTATTCGCTGGTCGCGACGTTTGCGCCTCACTGGCTGCCTGCGGGCACGGTGAATGTGTACTACGAAGCGGCGGCTGTCATTGTGGCCCTGGTGCTGCTGGGGCGTTATCTTGAAGCGCGGGCCAAGGGCAATACCTCCGAGGCAATCAGCCGGCTGGCGGGCTTGCGGGCCAAGACTGCCCGGGTAAGACGTGATGGCCAAATTGTCGAAGTCGCCATTGAAGACGTGATCGTAGGCGATATGATCGAGTTGCGTCCTGGCGAGCGTATCCCTGTGGATGGAGAGGTCACGGAAGGCAGCAGCTTTGTCGATGAATCAATGATCAGTGGTGAACCCATGCCGGTGGAAAAAATGCCGGGTGCTTCTGTCGTGGCCGGTACCGTGAACCAGAATGGCCTGCTTACGCTGCAGGCGACGGGGGTCGGCGCCGATACGGTGCTGTCGCAGATTATCCGCATGGTTGAGCAGGCCCAGGGTGCAAAACTGCCCATCCAGACCATGGTCGATCGCATCACCATGTGGTTCGTGCCGGTTGTCATGCTGATTGCGGTCATTACATTCGTGATATGGATGGTGTTCGGTCCGCAACCGGCTCTGGGATTTGCACTGGTCAATGCCGTTGCCGTGCTGATCATCGCCTGCCCTTGCGCGATGGGTTTGGCAACCCCGACCTCGATTATGGTGGGTACCGGCCGCGCCGCGCAATTGGGTATTCTGTTTCGCCAGGGAGAAGCCTTGCAGACCTTAATGGATGTTCGCGTTGTGGCAGTGGATAAAACCGGTACGCTGACCCGCGGCTATCCTGAACTGTTTGATTTGACAGTGGCGCAGGGCTTCGAGCGCAAAGATGTGCTGGCGCTGGTGGCGTCCGCCGAAAGCCGTTCGGAACACCCGATAGCGCGTGCCATCGTGTCGGCTGCCCAGCAAGAGGGCCTGACCCTGGCGCCTGCGGAGGCATTTGAGTCTCTCACCGGCCTGGGCCTGAAGGCGCAGGTGAATCAGCGAAACATCCTGATCGGTTCGGACCGTCTGATGCAGCAGCAGAATCTGGATACGGACGTGTTTGCGTCGCTGGCCACCCGGCTGGCCGACGAAGGAAAAACACCGTTATATGTGGCGATTGATGGCGAACTTGCCGCGCTGGTTACGGTGGCCGACCGCGTTCGTGATACCACGCCCGATGCAATCGCTGCTCTGCATCAACAAGGCCTGAAAGTGGTCATGGTCAGCGGCGACAATCAGCGTACGGCACAGGCCCTGGCCCGTGAGCTGAAGATTGACGAGGTGGTGGCCGAGGTCATGCCGAATGCCAAGGCAGATACCGTCAGGCAACTGCAGAAAACCCATGGTCCGGTGGCTTTTGTGGGAGACGGTATCAACGATGCGCCGGCTCTGGCCGTCGCCGATGTGGGTATCGCCATCGGATCGGGAACCGATATCGCGATGGAGTCTGCTGACGTCGTGCTGATGTCCGGCGACCTGGCCAATGTGTCGCGTGCCATTGCGTTATCACGGGCCACCATGCGCAATATCCGGCAGAACCTGTTCTGGGCGTTTGCTTACAATGCCGCCTTGATTCCGGTTGCGGCAGGGGTGTTGTTTCCGTTCAATGGCGTGCTGCTGTCGCCGATCTTTGCGGCAGGCGCCATGGCCTTGTCCAGCGTGTTTGTCGTGACTAATGCCTTGCGGCTGCGTCGCTTTGCCGCCTGATGCCATCTTTTTGGGAGCGTTACCATGAATATTGGAGAAGTCGCGGCGGCGACAGGTGTCAGCGCCAAGATGATCCGCTACTACGAGAAAATCGGTCTGATCGATACGGTTAACCGCAGCGATGCGGGGTATCGGAAATACACGGAGCAGGATCAGCGCATGCTGGCGTTCATCAGGCGGGCGCGCGAATTGGGGTTTTCGCTGGAGCGCATTAAAACCCTGATCAGCCTGTGGCAGGACACTTCGCGCCACAGTGCCGATGTCAGGCAGTTGGCGCGGCAGTACATACACGAGCTGGACGAGGATCTGGCCAAGCTGCAGGCAATCCGCAACGAACTGGCCTATCTGGCGGACCATTGCCATGGCGATGATCGGCCCGATTGTCCGATCATAGAACGGCTGGCGCAGCAGGGGTGAGCGCTATTTGCGCTGGTTCACAGATGTGATACATTGGGTTGCGGGCTCCTTTACAGGTTCAGGAGGTTCACATGGTGATGAGGACATTCGCGACGCCGGACAATCAGGTGCCGGATCTGAAAAATTATAATCTGTTCGATTGCGACCCGGTATTGCATGAAGCGCTGACCGCATTTGATGCGAGCGACGCAGTTCAGTCGTGTCGAGATTATGGCGGCCGGCTCGGGTCTGAACAGGTATTGCAACTGGCGCGCAGGGCCAACGCACATGAACCCGAAGCGGCTATTTTCACTCGCACCGGCGAGCGCCAGGACCGGGTGGATTTTGATCCGGCATGGCACGCCTTGCTGGGGATGCTGTTTGAGCAGGGCGTGCATTCCTCTGCCTGGCAAGACGGCCGGCATGTCCAGCGTGCTGCCCGGTTTTATCTGCATGCGCAGACCGAGGCGGGCAGTCTGTGCCCGGTGACCATGACGTTTGCCGCCGTGGCGGCGTTGCAGGAACAGCCTCTTCTGGCGCAATTGGCGCCTTGGCTTTTCAGTCGTGATTATGATGGTGCCGACGCGCCGCTCTCGCAAAAGCGCAGCATGATGATCGGCATGGGCATGACCGAAAGGCAAGGCGGGTCCGATGTGCGCACCAATACGTCGGTTGCTGTCGATGCCGGTCTGCATGAATCCCACCCGGTTTATGAGCTGCATGGACAGAAATGGTTTTTCTCTTCTCCCATGTCCGATGCCCATCTGGTACTGGCATACGAAGGTGATCAGCTTGGGTGTTTCTACATGCCGCGCTGGCGCCCGGATGGCAGCCGCAATGCAGTGCATATCCAAAGACTTAAAAATAAATTGGGCAACCGTTCCAATGCCAGTGCCGAAATTGCGTTCGATGGTGCCTGGGGCTTGCGTATCGGTGAGTCCGGCGCGGGCATTGCCACGATCTTGCGCATGGTGAACCAGACCCGGCTTGACTGCGTCCTGGGCAGTGCGGGCTTGCTGCGCCAGGGCGTGGTGCAGGCGCTGCATCATGCCCGGCACCGCATGGTATTTGGCAGAACGTTGGATGCGCAGCCCCTGATGCAGTCGGTTTTATGCGATCTGGCGCTGGAGAGTGAAGCGGCGCTATGGCTTGGTCTGGCCCTGGCCAGATCGGTTGCCCACGCCGAAGATCCGTTACAGAAGGCATTTTTGCGCATCGTGGCGCCGGCCGCCAAATTCTGGGTATGCAAGCGCAGCATTGCTGCGATTGCCGAGTGTCTGGAAGTGTGGGGCGGCAATGGCTATATCGAAGACGCACCGCTGGCCAGGCTGCTGCGCGAAGCGCCGGTCAACTCGATCTGGGAAGGATCCGGCAACGTGATGTGCCTGGACGTACTGCGGGCCTTGTCGCGGCATCCGGATGCGACTGCGTTGTTGCTTGATCACCTGGCGGATGACTGTCGCGCGGATACTGTGCTTGCCGCAGCCATGACCGAACTGGCACAGTGGCTGGCAGGGCCGGCCGATGCGCTTGAAGCGCAGGCACGCAAGGTGACGCAGCGACTGGTGTTGTTGGTACAGGCGACGCTGCTTTATCGATATGCGCCGTCCTGGGTTGCGCAAGCCTTTGTGCGCAGTCGCTTCGAAGAACCAGGAGGCGTCATGGGCGGGTCTGCCTATGCGGATGCGGCAGCGATCCTGGCGCGTGCTTATCAACCGTTATGATCGCGTGCAGGCACGCAGGCAAAAGCAATGCGATTACTACTGGCCCGGGGAAGTTCTGCTGAAGGTCGGCACAGGGTCTGTGCAGGGCTGGCATTGAACCTGCATCGCCATTAATACGCCTTTAATGCAGCTTGACTCTGGGAGTGCTGCGTTTGAGCAGCAGTCGACCCAGGGCTACGGATCCGGTTCGGGCAATGCCCAGAATCGCCATATGGTGCATTAAGTGCAGGCTCATGTACATCAGCCGGGCGAGCAGGCCTTCGACAAAAAGGCTTTTGCCTGTCAGCACGCCCATCAGGCTGCCCACCCCCTTGTTGTGACCGACCGAGACCAGTGAGCCGTAATCTTTGAACACGAAAGGCTTGTTGTCTGTGGGGGTGCCCTTGATACGATCGGACAACTGACCCACCAGATAATCGGCCTGCTGATGGGCCACTTGCGCGCGGGCGGGCAAATATCGACCTTCTTCCCAGTCGACCTGGGCGCAATCGCCCATGGCATAAATGGCCGGATCGCTGGTGCGCAGCGTGCGGTCTGCGACGAGTTGGTTGATTTTGTTGGTCTCCAGGCCCAGTTGCGTCAGAAATACGGGGGCCTTGATGCCGGCCGCCCATACCGTCAGGTCGGCCGGATAGGTATTGCCATTGGAATCGGTCAGGCTTTTTTCCTGGACCGACGAGACCAGGACTGAGGTTTTGACCGTGACACCGCGCTGACTCAGCAGTCTGGTTGCCGCTGCCGAGGTTTTTTCGGGCAGGGCAGCAAGAATGCGCGCACTGCCTTCCAGCAGGGTAATGTGAATATCGCGTTCGGGATTGAGTTCGTTGATGCCATAAAATCCCAGGTCCTTGCCTGCCTCAAGCAGTTCGGCGGACAACTCGACACCGGTGGCGCCGCCACCCACAATCGCAATATTCAGTGACTGATCGGGATTGTTTTTCTTGCGCTGGTCAGCAGCGATCAGCTCGCGCAGGAATTTCAAACGAAATTTCTCGGCCTGTTCGGTGGAGTCGAGCGCCGTCGCGTATTCTTCGGCGCCCGGCGTATTGAAGAAATTCGAGCGGCTGCCTACGGCGATAACCAGGGTGTCATATGTCAGGTCCCGTTCTGCGAAGACTTCTTCGCCTTCACTCAGGACGGCCTTGACATGAATGCTGCGGGCTTCGCGGTTGATGCCGTCCATTTCGCCCGGCACGAAGGTGAATCCATGGTCTTTGGCCAGCATGGCGTAGGACAGCCCTTCGCGATGGATATCCAGCGTACCGGACGCCACTTCGTGCAGCGACGGTTTCCAGATATGGAATACGCCCGTATCGACCAGGAAAATATGCCGGGGTCCGAACTTGCGTCCGAGTTTGGCTGCCAGTTCAAGGCCGCCTGCGCCGCCTCCCACTATGATGATCTTGTGTTCTGGTGTTTGCATCGTGATTTCCTGATATTTCATTCGACATGGAATGGCACAGCTTCATTCTAGTGGAAAACGATCGTGTATGACACACGAAAAGACGAAAGCCGACTCTCCCAGGCAGGAAGGTCGGCTTGCGCGCAAGGCACGATCAGGCTTATTTGGCCTGTAACAGCTCCGGCGTTTTCAGAAGGATGAGCTCATTATCATCCTGTTTGTTGGGCTCACGGCTTGATGAAAATGGAAAGTTATTGTCATTGCCCACCACGATGTGTTCCCTATCGACAACGTCCACGTTTTCGATGGTGAAGAATGGAAATTGCAGCACGCCATTGGTCAGTGGTTTGCGAGCCAGTTTGTTCGGGTCGGCAATATCCAGAAGGTCAATGTACGCTATTTTACGCAAGGGCTTGCCGGCAGTTTTCGGCGTGAATTCCACTTTGTAGACGCGTTTGAATTTGGGCAGATCGGCAAAGCAGGTGCTTGTATCAGCCCCGTCGCGGCAAGCCTTGTCTGGGGTGCCTTCGCCATTGTCGCGCTCAATAATCAGACCGGTCGTCGCGTCGATCATATTGAAGTCGCCGATGGCGTGGTGGGCTGCCTCCAGTGGATACAGCCAGGAGCGGCCAGTCCATTTTTCGGCAGCCACGTCAAATTCAAGTACACGCAACACTGTCTTGCCGTCCTCGGTTTCCCATGCTTTCGTCTTTTCGTCCCAAACAGGGCCTTCCAGCAACGGGTACAGGAATTTGCCATCCGGTGAAGCCGCCATCCCTTCATAACCCTTGGATCGCTTCAGGTTGACCCCTTTGTAGGTGTCGCCTGGTGCACCGGGCGAGGCCACCTGGTAGTTGTCGGGCGACTGAATCTTGCGGCCATCGATTTCGGTTTCAAATACCGCCTGAACCTTGCCATCCAGATCAGCCTTGATCAGGAACGGGCCAAACTCTTCGCCGATCCACACTGTGTTGTCGATGATTTGAAAACTCTCGGTATCGAAGTCCGAGCCGGTGAGATAACGTTCCTGGGAGCCTTCGTGCACAATACGGAACGGTACTTTTTTATCGGGGTCGCTCAGAAAAATGGTTTTGAGATGTTCGAATGTGCCGGATTTCCAGTCGATTTTGTACTGGTTCAGGTACAGCATGGAGTCGGGCGAGTTGGCTTTGTTGCCGGAGCCATTATCGGTCACGATCCAGACGGTGCCGTCTTTCATGACCTGAATGCCGGAGTGACCCTGCAGAGGCTGGCCTTTGATGGGCAGGCTGATGCCGGTTTCGCGCCCGTTGGATTTACCCATAACCGTCGCGATGTCTTCAACCCGCTTGGCGCTCGTATATTTGCCAGCCGACTTCAGGTCGGCAGGCGCGTTATCAGGTGCAGCAATGGCGCTGTCGGCCGGGAGGATGGCATGGCCTGCGAGCGTAGCCGGTACCTTATTCTGGGCCTGCACAAAGCCGCTGGCTGCGGCAAAACCCAGCGCAATGACCAGCGCAGAAAATCGGGATTGAAATATCATGTGATGCTTCCTGCATGAGATTGGGAAGCCGCAAGAATATCGGAGCAGTGTGACAGGTATATGTAAGTTGCTGCCAGGGTACGCGATTTGTTCTGACCGTCTGCTTAGCGCACCATGCCTGTTTTCTTAACTTAGTGCCTATTTTTTTATATAACGCGCAACCAGTGCATCCAGTTCATGGCTGTTGAAAAGATCGATGCATTTCATGGTTTCGTAGCTGCCGCCGGTCGAGCCGCTGCGGGTGGTGGTGGCCAAAAACTGCTGGACCAGAGCCTCGGCCGCTTCGTTGGCTTCCAGCGGTACGGTGCCGTATTCCAGGTAGGCAGCAGCCGTATTGCTCCAGTCTTCCTGCAAGGCATCACTGCCGGCTTTTTTGCTGACCGCAGCGCCGCATCGGGCCAGGGTCCAGTATTTGAACAGTTTGACCTGATTATCGTAAGTTTTGAGTGTTTCGGGCGACTGCCGGGTAAACGATTGCAGCCCGGTTGCCGGTTTGGCTGCATCTGCTGCGTGGCTGGCGCTACCCGCCACAATACCCAGGGTGCACAGCAGGAGGGAGCAAACAGATCTGCCGTTCATTGCAATTCCCATAAATAGGCTTTCTCCGGAACAAATGTGCCGTTGTCAGGATCGGCATATAAATGGCAGGAGTCGGCGCATTCTGCTCCATTCCAAAGCGTGACGTGACCTGCCGCATTATCCCAGCCATGCCCCTTGACCACCAGCACGCCTTTTTTGCCGGTCAGCTGGGCAGGCGTGGGTGCACCATTGATTTCAATGTCGGCCTTGCCAAACGTCGTTTCCAGAAAACGGATCATATCGTTGACGCGATACATGTACCACTGGCCATCGGCACCGCTGCTGGCGGCATAGCCGGAAGCGTTCGAGGGAATGCGGATGCCGCTGCGATTCAGAACATAGCTCATGCGAATCGGGCAGGCGTTGCGAAAAATCAGGCCTTCGGTGTTAACCTTGACTTTGCCGCCGATCAGCTCGCCCACCATCTTCACGGGTTTGTTGACCTGGATGAACGTGTTCCAGGCGTGATTGAATTGGGGTCTGTTGGCCATTAGCGGGCTCCGATTTGTAATATCATGAATGCTATCGATTTTCGCGCATCGATGTTGCAATAAATTTAAATGGTGCATGTCATTTTGTTACGATGTGTTTGAATTTCTAGTGGCATTTACGGTTTACCAAGGTGAAAATGAATACGAACGACGTTGCACAGCAGTCTCTTTGGCAGGCCTGGCTGCTTCAGGCCCGCAACAATCCCAAAGTAACACTTGGCCTGCTTGCGGCAGGTGGATGCCTGCTGTTCTTGCTGCTGGCTGGCACATACAGCGCGCTGACGGCGGTGGATGACAGCGCCTTTGACTATGCGCTGGTCGGCGGTTTTGCCGGGTTCGCCGCGACCGCATTGGGCGCGCTGGCTGCGTTTCCCTTGCGCAGCATCCCCGACCGGACGCAGGACACCATGCTGGGATTTGCGGCCGGCATGATGTTGGCGGCCAGCTCGTTTTCCCTGCTGCTGCCCGGTCTGGAGGCGGCGCATGAAATTGCCGGCAGCGCGGTGCTGGGTTCTGCCGTGGTTGTGCTGGGCCTGGCGCTGGGTGTCTTGCTGATGCTGGGACTGGATTATTTCACGCCGCACCTGCATCAGGAGCTGGGTACACAAGGTCCTGAGTACAAGCGCTTGAATGGCGTCTGGCTCTTTGTCCTGGCCATTGTGCTGCACAATTTGCCGGAAGGCATGGCCATTGGTGTCAGTTTTTCCAAATCAGATATGGCGGTCGGCTTGCCGCTGACCACTGCTATCGCCATCCAGGACATACCAGAGGGGCTGGCGGTAGCGCTGGCCTTGCGTGCGACGGGAATGTCGTCAGGACGGGCTGTCCTGCTGGCCGCTGCGTCCGGATTGATGGAGCCGTTAGGGGCCATCGTTGGCGTCGGCATGTCCAGCGGCATGGCGCTGGCCTATCCCATGAGCCTGGGCCTGGCGGCCGGTGCCATGATTTTCGTGGTGTCGCATGAAGTCATCCCGGAAACGCACCGTAACGGTCACCAGACCTTTGCCACGATTGGCCTGATGGCCGGCTTCGCCGTGATGATGTTTCTGGATACCGCACTGGGCTGATGGCGTAGTGCGGTCTGTCGGAAGGCTCTTTTATTGCTTGATCACGTGCCAGACGTCACGTGCGCCATCGCCTGTCATATCGCCAGGCTTGGTGTCTTTCTTGAACAGATACAGCGGCTGGCCTTTGTATGTCCATTGCGATTGGCCGTCGTCCCGTTTGATCACATCATAATCGCCTGATTTCTTGTCCTCGGACGTCGCCATCAGTGGGGGCCAGTTGTCGGCGCATTGGCCCGAGCAAGCGCTTTTGCCGGCTGCGTCCTTGTCTTTGTCGAAGGTGTACAGCGTCATACCCTTGCTGTCGACCAGAATACCGTTTTCCGTTTTGACCGGCGGTTCTGCTGCCAGCGCAGCATGGCCGATGAGTGCTGCGCCGAGAATGGTCAACACACCTGACAGTCGCTTCGTGTTCATGTTTATCTCCTTGGGAGGGGGGTGATCGCCGCCGCTGGCGACACACCGTACAGCATACGCCTAATCATGAAATTTGCATATGGGTCCCAATGGCGCCCGGCGTGCAGTCGTTGATAGATTATAGTGAGACCTCTTGCTGTTCGCATTCGGTTTACCCCGGGGAATCCGTCCATGACACACGACGAGTCACATTACATTCATGATATTGAGCAACTGACTGCCCGGTTCGGGCCTGTAGGAGAGGCCTCGCTGAAAAAAGAAGCGGATCATATCCATCCAATGTACCGTCCGTTGATTGAGGCCTCACCTTTTGCCATTGTGGCCACCAGCGGCGCCGATGGACTGGATGCATCGCCGCGTGGCGATCCTGCCGGCTTTGTCAAGATTCAGGACGAACACACGTTGCTGCTGCCGGAACGTCGCGGTAATAATCGCATCGACAGTCTGCGCAATCTGCTTGAAGACCCGCGTATTGCCATGCTATTTCTGATTCCTGGTCTTGGCGAAACCTTGCGAGTAAACGGCACGGCGCGCATCAGTGTCGCGCCAGACTTGTTGCAGCAACTGGCGATGCAGGGCAAACAGCCGCAATGTGTGATTGTGATTCATGTAGAACGCGTTTATTTTCAGTGTGCACGAGCCATCCAGCGTTCGGGCTTGTGGAACACTGCGCCGAATCGGCGCGACCTGAATGTGCCGACAGCGGGCATGATTCTGGCGGGCCTGACCCAAGACGGTATCGACGCTGAAAAGTATGACCGCGAGCTGCCGCAACGGCAGCGCGATACGCTGTACTAAGGGGTTGTCAACGATTTTGCGTTATTCCTGTAACCGCAGAACCTGAACGGGATTGTGCACGAGTCTCCTGGTTCCATGAGGGTAAACACCGTTTATTTCAAACATCATACGTATTATGATTGCACTCATGATACCAAGACCAACCATACACGACGATGTTTTGAACCGACTGGGCGCAGATATCTGCACCGGAGTTTATGCAAGCGGGACGGTGCTGCCGGCGGAGCCGGATCTGTGCGAACTGCTGGGAGTAAGCCGCATCGTGGTACGAGAGGCAATCAAATCATTGAGCGCCCGCGGCCTGGTCTCGGTGCGTCGCCGTACCGGCACTCTGGTGCAGCCGCTGGACAACTGGCAGCTTTTTGATCCGAAGGTTGTTGTCTGGCGCGCCAGTGCGGGGATGGTCGATGAAAAATACATTACTGATCTCATGGAACTGCGTAGAGTGATTGAGCCGGCGGCGGCTCGCTATGCAGCGCAACGTGCAAGCAGCGAAGATCTTGCCGTCATGCGGCACAACCTTGATGCAATGGCCCGTGCAATCGATGGCAAAGGCGAATATGTGCCAGCGGATCTGGGGTTTCACGGCGCCATTCTGAACGCCTGTCATAACCAGTTCCTGCGCCAGATGCAGCAGGCGATCAATGTCATTCTCGAAGTAAGTTTTGATTTGTGCATACAGGTGCCAGGGGGGACCGCCAGCTCCCAGCCATTGCACGAGGCATTGTTTTCCGCTATTTCTGCACGCAATTGCGCGCAGGCGGAAAAGGCGGTGCTTGAAATCATCGGACGCGCCGAAAGTGATTTGCGCGCCAGCGTCAACACAATAGAGAGTCACCGTCTGTCATGAAAATTACAAAAATCGAAACCGTGCGTACCCGGGAGTTTTTCAATGTGATATGGGTACGCATTCATACCGATAGCGGCGTAGTCGGTCTTGGGGAAACTTTTTATGGGGCGGGGGCGGTCGAGGCGCATATTCACGAGACATTGGCCATCCGGCTCCTGGGCCGGAATCCTCTGCATATCGAAGCCTTGCACAAGGAAATGCTGAATCTGCCAATGGCCCAGTCTTCGACAGGCGCCGAATACCGGGCGGCTTCGGCCATTGATATTGCGCTTTGGGATATTTTTGGCAAAGTCTGCAATCAGCCGGTGCATCAAATGCTCGGAGGACTGTGCCACAGCAAGATCCGGGTCTACAACACGTGCGCCGGCTACAACTATGTGAGATCAAAAAATATCAAGCCGGTGTCCAACTGGCAAATCAATCCAGGGCAGGCCGAAGGTCCATACGAGGATCTGGATGGCTTTATGAATCGGGCCGATGATTTGGCGCTGGATCTGCTGGAGCAGGGCATTACCGCCATGAAGATCTGGCCGTTCGATCCGCCTGCCATAGAGAATAAGGGCTTATTCATTACGGCCGGGCAAATGAAAAAATCGCTGGAACCATTTGAAAAAATACGCAAGGCTGTCGGCGACAAAATGGAAATCATGGTGGAATTTCATTCGTTATGGAATTTGCCTGTAGCCAAGGAAATTGCACGTGCAATAGAGCCGTACGCGCCACGCTGGTATGAAGACCCCATACGCATGAATTCGCCCCAGGCATTGGCAGAGTATGCACGTTCGACACCGGTATGGGTGTGCGCGAGCGAAACCCTGGGCTCGCGGTATCCCTACAAGGATATGCTTGAGCGTGATGCCATGCATGTTGTGATGGTGGATTTGTGCTGGAGTGGAGGGCTGACGGAAGGCCGGAAAATTGCCGCGCTGGCAGAGACCTGGCATCGGCCCTTTGCCCCTCATGACTGCATCGGTCCGGTCGGATTTGCTGCCGCTGTTCACTGCTCGTTCAGCCAGCCGAACACGCTGATTCAGGAATCGGTGCGTGCCTTTTACAAAGGTTGGTACAACGAACTGGTGACCGCCGTACCCCGCATCGAAAATGGTTACGTTTATCCAATGGAAGGTCCTGGACTCGGTGTGGAACTGCGGGATGAGGTATTTGCCCGGGACGATTTGACGATTCGCGTCAGCACTCCAGAGTCATTGTAGAAGGATATCATGTCTGAATTATTCAATTTGAACGGAAAAACGGCGCTTGTCACCGGCTCCTCGCGCGGGCTCGGTTTTGCTTTTGCACAGGCGCTGGCCGAGCATGGCGCCGATGTGATTCTGAACGGTACAAACAGGCAGCGGCTTGAACAGGCGGTCAGGCATATTTCAGATCGGGGCTTTCGTGCAGATGCGCTTGCCTTTGATGTGGCCGATGAACAGGCGGTTGCGGCAGCGTTTGATACGCTGGATCAGCAAAACAAAACGGTGGATATTCTTATTAATAATGCGGGTATTCAGCTCAGAAAGCCTTTGACCGAACTGAGTGCGCACGAGTGGCATCGTGTGGTCGACACTAATCTGACCAGTGCCTTCCTGGTAGGACGAGAAGCGGCAAAACGCATGATAGTACGCGGCAAGGGCGGAAAAATCATCAATATTGGTTCACTGACCAGTGAGTGCGCGCGTGCGACTGTGGCGCCGTACACCGTGTCAAAGGGCGGTGTCAAAATGCTGACCCGTGCCATGACGGCTGAATGGGCGACTCATAATATCCAGATCAATGCCATCGGACCGGGTTATATGGCAACGGATATGAATGAAGCGCTGTTGAACAATCCGCAATTCGATGGCTGGGTAAAAAGCAGGACGCCCGCCGGCCGCTGGGGGCTTCCACAAGAGCTGGCCGGAACGGCAGTCTTTCTGGCGTCAAAGGCATCGGACTATGTGAACGGACAAATCATCTACGTGGATGGCGGCATGCTGGCTGTGCTGTGATGCAGCCAATTTTGTGAATATCCAACCGCAAGGTTGGTGAATTCGAAAAAAAAGCCTGTGATAAATCAGGTAAACCGCCGCCGGGCGCGACTGTGCCGGTAGCAACAAGGAGACAACAGTGAACGTGACAACCGTAGTAAAGCTGATGGCTATTGCGGTGGCTGGCATGAGTGGCAACCTGGCTCATGCGGACTACCCGGATCATCCCGTGGAACTGATTGTACCTTCCTCCCCGGGCGGCGGTACCGATCTGATGGCAAGGGTCATTGCAGAAGTGTCAGGCAAATATATGCCTCAGCCTTTCGTTGTCAGCAATAAGCCTGGTGCCGGTGGCGGGATCGGCATGGGTGATGTGCAACGGGCAAAGCCCGATGGCTACAAAGTGGCGGTGCTGATTTCGGAACTGGCCATTCTTCCCCACCTGAAAATGATCTCTTTTACTGAAAAGGACTTTGTACCGATCGCCAGGCTCAATGGCGATCCAGGCACGATTGTCGTGAAATCGGATACGCCCTGGAGTAATGTACAGGCGCTGATCGAGGCAGCGAAAAAGAATCCGGGAGCGCTGTCCATGGGTAATGCCGGAGCAGGGACAATCTGGCATCTGGCCGCTGCAGCCATTGAACGGGACCAGGGCGTGAAATTCAACAACATTTCCTTTCAGGGTGCAGCCCCAAGCGTGACTGCCTTGCTGGGTGGGCATGTACAGGCAATCGTGGTCAGTCCTGTAGAGGTCAATACTTATATTCGTTCGGGCCAGCTGAAAATGCTGGGCGTGATGACCGATGCGCGACTGACTGGCGAATATGCGAGTGTGCCGACACTGAAGGAAAGCGGGATCAACGTGTCGGTGGGTACCTGGCGTGGTCTGGGCGTTCCGAAAAATACGCCTGATAATGTGGTGGAATACTTGCGGGATGTTAGCGGGAAAATTGTTACTGATCCCAAATTCAAAGAAGGAATGGCTCATGCCAATCTGGCCGTCTCCTATCAGAAAGGTCCCGCGTTCGCGACCTTCATGGCACAGCAGTCCGGCTACTTCAAAGATCTTATTTCAACTGTGGATATAAAAAAATAAGCCGCGATGCATTAGAACTGCATCCCATAAGGCGCGCATCAAGTCAACCTTTTGGGTGCAGTTCAATTCGCGGGCATTTAAAAAGGCGGCGGGCTGCGCAAGAAGTGCTGCCCGGATTAGCGCATTCAGATGTTGTCAACTCCAAACTCGGCAATCAGGGACGTCAGGGTTCGATCTTTTGGCACTGCACCCACATCCTTGAGTGTTTGTTCCAGCCAGCTATAAATGAGATCACCATTGGCGATGTCGTCCCTGCGTTTCTGTTCTATCTGCACTTTCTTTTGCGCGCCAATCAATACCGTATCGATATCATGGCGAGGGATGACGAGCACGCCATCCTGGTCAGCGCAGACCAGATCCCCCGGATTCACGTTGACCCCGCCGACCGATATTGGGTGGCCAATGCGCCCGGGCAGGTTCTTGGTCGGTCCGTTCGGATTGCTGGCGCAGGCATATACGGGGAATATGCCCTCGCGCAGTTCGCCGCGGTCACGGATTGCACCATCCAGCACCACGCCCGCAAGGCCCGCTGCCATGGCGTGTTTGCACATAAGCTCGCCCATCAGCGCGGCATGGGTATCGGCCTGGCCATCCACGACCAGGACATCGCCTGGACGGGCCAGCACCAATGCCGCGTGAATCATCAGATTGTCACCAGGCCGCACCTCCACGGTGAAGGCGGGGCCACATAATTGTATTTGTGAAGCCAGTGGCTGGATGCGACCGTCCATTGCACCGCGCCGACCGGCGGCGTCGGCCAGAATCGAAGCAGCGAAGGTTTTGGCCGCATTAATCTGCGCGGCACTCGGGCGCTGGAAATGGCTGTTGATCATGGTCATTTGTCTTTTTCCTGAAAATAGACGCTCAGAAAGCGTCAGTCACGCGCGGATATACACACTGATAGCCTTCAGCATATTTTATTTTCTGGCCCGAGTTACGCGAAGCCTGCGCACCACGTTGCAGGCCGACGCGGGTGTAATATTCCCAAAGATGCTCCTGCGCATCCATGGTCTGGAACGCTTCATATTTTTTGTCCCACACAGATGAAATATCCAGAAACAGTTCGGGCTTCCATTCGCACTGTTCGGGCTGATGCGGCTCGAACAAAAAGACCGGTGGTGCGCCGATCACCGGCGTGTCGGGATTATGTCCATGTGCCTGGGCGATGACGCGAGCTTCTAGCGCCAGGTGATTGGCGAAGGGGTGATCAAAATTATAGGGATCGCGAAAGGAATGCGTCAGTACAAACTCCGGCCGCAGCGAACGATAACGGTCGGCGATGCCAAAAAGAATGTCATCGCCGACTCGCAAGGGGTAATCGCCGCAATCGAGAAACTCGACAGAGGCTCCCAGAATCGTAGCGGCTTTTTCCGCTTCCTTACGACGCACCTGCTTGACCTCATCGAGAGTGACCCCTGGGGTCTTCCAAATTTTTGCCGATTCTCCGCGTTCGCCAAATGACAGGCACAGGATATGAACGTTCCAGCCCCGGCTGGCGTAAAGCGCAATGGCACCGCCGGCGCGCCATACAAAATCGGCCGCGTGGGCACTGACGACCAATGCTGTTTTTTGTTGCATGTTTATTTCCTGGACAGAAGTAATGTTGTAGTCAATGACATCATGATGATTAATCCACTTTGATGTTGGCGCTTTTGACCAGATCCGCCATGGAGGCTGCATCTTTCTTCAGAAAGGTATCAAACTCGGCAGGGGTTCCGCCTGCAGGTGTAGCACCCAGCTTGGCCAGACTCTGGATGATGTCGTCTTTCTTCAACGCATTATTCAGCGCGTGATTAAGCTTCTGTACGGCGCCGTCAGGCGTATTGGCTGGTGCAACAAGCCCCCACCATACCGTGGCGTTCACATCCTGTACGCCGGCCTTTGCGGCTGTGGTCAGGTCGGGCAGCAAGACAGTCGGTTTGTCGTTGAGAACGGCCAGCGGGCGCAACGCACCGGATTTGATATGGGAGATCACTTCCAGTGGATTGATCGCCATGAATGAAAGCCGGCCACCCAGCAGGTCGGTAATGGCTGGCGCACCGCCTTTATAAGGAACGTGCAACGCCTTGAAGCCCCCTTTGCGCAACAGCAATTCACTTGCCATATGACCCGAGCTGCCGGTGCCTGCCGTTCCGAACGTCAGGTCCCCGCTATGATCTTTGCCATACTGGACCAGATCGCCCAGCGACTTGAAGGGCGAGTCTTTGGTGACCACCACCACCAGCGGAGCATCGCCGATTTTACCTATGGGCGTAAAGGCGGTGGCGGGATCGAAATCAAGATTGCTATACAGGGCCTTGTTCGTGGTCAGCGTATTGGATGCCATATACAAGGTGTAGCCATCGGCCTTTGCCCGGGCAGCGTAGCTCATGCCGATATTGGTGCCGCCACCGGGGCGGTTGTCAACGATAATGGGCTGTTTGAGATCGTCGGACATGGCCTTGGTGACGATGCGGGTCACAATATCCACACCACCGCCTGGCGAGTATGGCACTACGACGGTGATAGGTTTGTCCGGGTATTCGGCGGCGTGCACGCCCGTCATGCAGGTCAGGCCGGCAGCAATGCTTATTGCAAGTGAAATACGTTTACCCAAAGTGTAGTTAAACATGTGGCGCTCCTTAATTGTTATCTCGATGAGGCCGTCAGGCAATGGGCTGACGGACGGAAGAATCTGCAGGTGTCTCAATCGTATTTTCGGATATTGCACTTATATGGTCTAATATTATTTAAATCTCATATTTATATGTTTTTCGAATAACATGGATTTCAGACAACTCAATTACTTCGTGGCAGTGGCCCAGACACTCAGCTTCAGTAAGGCCGCGCAGCGTCTGCATATCAGCCAGCCACCCCTGAGCCAGCAGATCAAACTGCTCGAAGAACATCTGAACGTACAGCTGTTTGATCGCACGCGCCGGTCTGTCGTGCTGACGCATGCAGGTCATCTGTTCTACCGGGAAGCCATGGCCATACTGGAACGCTATGCTGCCGCGAAGCAGCTGTGTGCCTGGACGCTGGACGGAAAGGTTGGAAAATTGCGATTGGCATTCACTGCCTCGGTGCCTCTGTTCGAAGACTTTCCCAAACTGATTCAGGGATTTACCCGGTGTTACCCGGGCATTGAAATTGATCTTCGGCATATGTCGACAGGCGAACAGATCGTTGCCCTCAACGAGAACGAAATTGACGTCGGTTTTTTAAGGCCCGCGCTCAATTTTCGGCCACCGGCAAGTATTCAGACCATGCCTTTGTGGCAGGACGAGCTCATGCTGGTGACGGCTCGCCAGGAAGGTGATGAAGCGACAACAACCGAGCCGGTGCATATCGACAGGCTGGCCGATGAGGGCTTTATCTTGTTTCCCAGCGCGCTCGGTTGCGGCCTGTTCGAACATATTTCCACCATGGCTACGGCGGCGGGGTTTGTGCCACGCATCGTGCAGCAGGTCAGAGAAAACAGCACGACACTTGCACTGGTGGCGGCCGGGCTGGGTGTTTCGATTGTGCCCAGTATTTACAGCAAGAGCAGCCCGCCCGGCGTCGCCTTCCGGCAAATTGCAGGCGCCCGTACTCGCTCGTGTATCCTGATGGCAACCATGGCAAATAGCAACCTGCCATCGCTGCAATTGTTCCGCTCGTATTGCGATCTGCATTATCATTTGCGCGAGCCGCACGAGCAGCCCGAACCGACAGGCGAAGCGCTCCCCGCCAACATCTGATTACAAATTCCCGCAAATGGGTGGTGGTCAGAGCTCCGCTAATGCCAATATAATGTTTTGTATCAACAAATCATTGTAAGTGCATGATTTTTCGCGTATTAAATATTCAACAATTTCAGTTTTTCCGTCTCCGGGACGTACTCCCCCTGCTTGCGACCGATGGCAGCCTGCTGCGCCGCCACCGCAGAGTCGCTCGTCTGTTCTGCATTTCACTTGTCATAACGCTGACGGGCTGCCAATCTCTTGTGCTTGAAGGGTCGTCTGCCGGGGCTGGTATTGCGGGTGCCGCGGTTGCCCAGAAAGTGACGGACAATGCCGCTGTGACCACAGGAATCGGCGTGGGCGTGCAGGCAGCAACCCGGTCCGCCGTTCAGTATGTACAACGGGAAATGCACGGCTATACGCAAGAGGTCATCGCGACCGCCGCCGGTAAACTGAAGGAAGGCGAGGTGGCTAAATGGCAATCGGTACACTCCATTCCCATGGAGCCGGATGAGCAGGGGCGGGTTACGGTTAGTCGTCTCATCAGTCAGGGCATGCTCGAATGCAAAGAGATTGTCTACTCCATCGATAGCATGGAAGAATCGGTGCCGCGCAATGAATACTATGTCGCTTCAATCTGTAAAGATAACGCCCGCTGGGTGTGGGCGACCGCGGAGCCGGCCGTCAGCCGCTGGGGAGCCCTGCAGTAATGCGGCGACGGATCAGTGCTTTCGTTCTTCTCCTGGTGGCTGGTGCGACCGTCAGTATTGCAGGTTGTTCCCTGATTGCGACCGTGCCCGGCATTACCGCCGGCGCAGCCACCTCGTCCATGACGGGTAATCCGGCATGGGGCCTGACGGTTGCGGTGGCGACCAACGCAGCCGTTGATGCCGGGGTGAAATATGTGCTCAAGCGTTTCAGTGCGGCCGAGCAGCAGGAAATCGCAAATGCCATTGCGCAAAGTGAGCCCGGCGAAGAACGACGCTGGGCCGTGAAGCAACCGGTGCCGTATGGAAATAATAAAGGGCGCACCGTTGTAGTCAGTGAATCGGCCAATGCGTTGACCACCTGTAAAAAGGCGCTTTTTTCAGTCGAAGATATGGCGGACGGCAAGCCGGTTGAACATTGGTATACGCTGGATGTGTGCAAGAACGGCCGGTACTGGCTGTGGGCGCAGGCCGAGCCGTCGGTCAAGCGCTGGGGGGCATTGCACTGAAGTGATTTCACCAGGGCAGTCGCTGCGTAACACGGTCGTCATTCTCTTTTAAGAACGGGCCGGTGCTTACCCGATGAGCTCAATAATTCGATGTATATTGTAATTGCGATGACTACGGTATAACCCGGTGCAAGCGGCGGGACAGCGGCTGCACAAAAAAAGACCGCAAGAATAGATCGCAGTTCAGATATAGAGAACGGAACATGTTCACGGAGGAGGTTCACATGTTACGCAGTCGGATGTTTTGGCTTGCTGCCGTCCTGCTTACAACGCTGGCGTCGCCATCGTTTGCAGGCGTGGATGCACCTCAATGGGACAAGGTCAACAACGGGTTTTTCTCAGGCAAGCAGCTTGAAGATGGCCCCTTTATTCACATCACTGCGCCGAAAAGGGCCGCCAGTGGCGCGCAGGTGCCTTTTGCTTTTTCGATTGATTATCCATCAACCAGGGATGACTACATCAAGAACGTGACATTGGTCGTCCCGGAGAACCCGGTTCCCCTGACGGCTGTCTTTCATTTAACGCCGGACAGTGGCAAAGTCGATATTGCCACCCGAATCCGCCTGGAGGTCGACGATTATGTTCACGTGGTCGCCGAAACCAGCGATGGCCGGTATTTTCGCAATGCCGTACCGATCAAGGCATCGGGCGGTTGTGGCGGTACTGTGGGTGGCGACGCCAGCGAAGCGCGCAAAACTGCGGGGCAGATGAAATTGGCTGCAGTCGAGCCTATCCAGGCCGGCAAACCCGCGCAAGCGCGTTTGATGATACGCCATCCCATGTACACGGGTTTGCAGCGCGACCTCATGACCCAGGGCTTTCGGCCAGCCTATTACATAAAAAATCTGGATATCCGGTTCAACGACAAGCCGGTGCTGCAGGCCGATACGTATATTGGTATCAGCGAGGATCCCAATTTCAAATTCTATTTTGTACCTGACAAAAGCGGAAAACTGACAGTATCCGCAGAAGATAACGAAGGCAAGCGTTATCAGCACGAAACCAGTGTGACGGTGCAGTGATGTGTTTCGCACGCATCGGCACTGTTCTGCTGGGTATGGTCATAACGGTCGGCGCAGCCCAGGCAGTGCCGTTGCCGGTACAGGAACGCGCGCCGGGTGTCTATGTGCATCAGGGCAGTCATCAGGATTTCGACGATGCCGATTACGATGGTGATATTGCCAATATCGGTTTTGTGGTTGGAGAACAGGCTGTGGCCGTGATCGACACTGGCGGTTCATACGACATCGGTCTTGCGCTGAAGCAGGCGGTGGAGAAGGCGACGTCGCTGCCGATACGGTATGTCATCAATACCCATTTGCATCCTGATCATGTCCTGGGGAATGCGGCGTTTGCGGGTGATGGTGTCCAGTTTGTCGGGCATGCCAAACTGGCAGCGGCATTATACGAAAGCCAGGATACTTATCTGCGTGATGCGCCGTCGCGTGCCGATGGCGTAAAAAACGCAATCGTGTTACCCACGATCAAGGTGTCCGGCCAGACTACGCTGGACCTGGGAGGAAGACGGCTTTTGCTGGAGAGCTGGCCGTCCGCCCACACCACGACTGATCTTACGGTACTGGATGAGCAGACCCAAACCCTCTGGACGGGTGATTTGTTATTTACCGAAAGGACGCCTTCGGTCGATGGCGATGTCAAAGGCTGGTTGAGGGTGATGGATACGCTCGAACACAAGCGTGTGTCGCATCTGATCCCGGGTCATGGGTCGAGCCCGCAGGATGCGACCGTAGCCTGGGATGCACAACGGCGCTACCTGACGACGTTGCTTGCGGATATTCGTAAGGGGATTGACGCAGGGCAGGATATGAGCGAGGTAATGCAGCATGCAGCAGCACAGGAAAAGAATAAATGGCAGCGCTTTGATGTCATCAATCCGCGCAATGTGAACCTTCTGTTTCCGAAAATGGAATGGGAATAAGGAACCGGCATGGTAAGGACAAGATCATGACTGAAAAGGCGCAGGCCAAACAGCCTGTGAGCGAAAAGGCTGGAGCAGAAAGGACCCTCGCTCTGTGGCTGCGCTTATGCGTTCTGGCCGGAATGATGGGCGCATCGCATCAGGCTTTTGCGCAGTCCGCGCAACCCGATCTGCATATCCGCGTGCTGGCTGCCTCCTGTGCCGCCTGCCATGGCACCAATGGTGTAAGCGTATCCACTACGTCAAGCCTGGCAGGCATGCCTGCGCAGAAGTTTCTGGCGCGCATGACCCAGTTTCGCGACAGCAAAAAAACCGGCGACGTGATGACCCAGCATGCCAAAGGACTCACGGCCGATGAAATTCGCAAACTGGCGTCGTACTTTGCGTCTTTGCCGCCCCCTGGCTGAATATCGGCAGCCGTCATGTTATGACAAATGCAATACACATGAAATGCAGGGCGCTATGATGGCGTACAGTGATCACAATACATCCCGGGATATGACGTATGAAACGCAGGGAATTTATCAACACCTTGGGCGCCGCCTGGCTGGGGACAACCGTCTGGCCGCTGAGCGCCGGTGCCGCGCGTAATCTTGCCCGTGCGCGGGTCGTGGTGGTGGGCGCCGGATTCGGGGGCGCAACAGTGGCAAAATATCTGCGGATGTGGAGCGACTATCATCTGCCGGTCACGTTGATTGAACCGAATGCGCAATTTGTCTCCTGTCCGACCAGCAATCTGGTGCTGGGCGGTTCAATGCCGCTGTCTGCAATCACCTTGTCGTACGAAGCGCTTGTCAGCCGGCATGGCGTCACGTTGCGACGGGATACGGTGCAGGCAGTGGACCTCCAGAAGAAGCAGGTACGCACGGCAACTGGTCCAGTACCTTATGATTATCTGGTTATGGCAACAGGGATCAGTTTCGATTATGCGAATGTGCCGATGGCGCAAACCGATGCGGCAAGAGCGCGCTTTCCGCATGCCTGGAAAGCCGGGGAACAGACAGCGAACCTGGCCCGCCAACTGCAGCACATGCGCAAGGGCGGTGTGTTTGCGATCACGGTGCCCGAGCTTCCTTACCGCTGCCCGCCCGGTCCTTACGAGCGCGCCTGTCAGGTGGCCTGGTATCTCAAACAGCATAATCCTACGGGCAAGGTGCTGGTGCTGGATGCCAACCCCGGCATTACCTCCAAGCGCCCCCTGTTCGAGCGTAACTGGGCCGAGCATTACACCGGGCTGATCGATTATCAGCCCGGCAGTGTGCTCACGGATATCGACACGAAGACCGGCACTGTGAAAACGGTCTTTGGTACCTGGACAACGGACGTGCTCAACGTCATTCCACCGCAGACGGCAGGGCAACTTGCGCTGGATACGGGCCTGGCAAACAGTGAAGGCCGCTGGTGCGATGTCGACTTTGTGACCTATGAATCGCGCAATGCGCCGGATGTGCATCTGCTGGGCGATTCAGTGGACTCGGGCCTGCCAAAATCAGCGCATATTGCCAACTCCCAGGCCAAGGTGTGCGCCAGCGGCATCATTGCCAGACTGGCTGACCGCCAGCCTGATCCGCTGCCGGTCTTCGCCAACACCTGCTATAGCTATGTAGACGACAACGAGGCCATGCATGTGGCCAACGTGTACCGGTTTGATCCCGTCAAAAAAGATATGGTGTCGGCCGAGGGTGGCGGCTTGTCCGACAAACCATCGCAACAGGAAGCAGTGGATGCGCGCGCCTGGGCGAAAAATATCTGGCACGACATGCTGGGATAAAGTGGGCAGGGGCCGATGAGCGGCTTCAATTCTGCCTGCTTTCAGTGCAAAATTGCACCGCGGCGCACAAGAACCGGACACCAGCGCCGCACCTGCCTTGGGGTGGCGCTGTGCTGATGCAGCAATGCGCAATCGTGGAGCAGACCAGGCCAGAAAACTGGACTCAACGAAGAGTAAAATCTGGACCTAGACCGTACTGCGAACATCTTCTATCTTTGACTGAAACATCAAAGCAGGAGATTACAAATGAACAATGCAGTAGATATCCAGACTCTCGAATCCTTTTCCAAAGCATGGAATGACCATGACATTGACGCCCTGATGTCATTCATGCATGACGATTGTGTTTTCGAGACCGTTGCCGGCGATCAAGTTTGCGGTAACCGGATCCAGGGCAGGGATGCCGTACGCAAAGCCTTTCAGGCAGCATGGGAGACCATTCCCGATGCGCAGTGGCGCAATGGACAACACTGGGTATCGGGCGATCGCGGCGTGTCGGAAACCACGTTCACGGGAACACAGAAAGATGGCTCGCGAATTGAAGCAAACATGGTGGATCTGTTCACATTCAAGGATGGAAAAATTCTGGTCAAAAATGCATTTCGCAAAAACCGGCCTGCCCTGGCCGCTGGAAAATAAGCGGAATTCTAATCATGGCTACTTTGACTCGCGCCTACGATCCGCTGTTCGATCCGCTTACCGACACACCCACACAAGGCCAGCAATACGCGCCAACTTACTGGGTGGCCACTGCCGGTGAACCACCGCAGGACGACGGTCCGGCACCCGATGGCCTGACGGCGGATGTCGTTGTGGTCGGCTCCGGCTTTACCGGCCTGTCGACTGCGCTGCATCTGGCCCAGGACCATCATGTACAGGTCGTGGTGCTGGAGGCGAACGCGGCGGCCTGGGGATGTACCAGCCGCAATGGCGGGCAGGGGCAGAACGCGATGGGGCGGCTATACCGGTCGCAGTGGATAGCCAAGTGGGGCGAGGCGACGGCCAAACGGCTTGATGCAGAAATCCGCTCCGGTTTCGAGTACTGGGAATCACTGGTTGCACAATTCGATTGTGATGCGCAGACCGGCGGTCACCTGTATACGGCGCATCGCGATAAAAAAATCGACTTTCTGCGCAATGAAAGTCGCGTTATGAACGATATATTCGGTTATAAGACCCGCATGCTCAGCCAGGCGCAGTTGCGCGACGAATACGTGAATGACCAGGAAGCCAAGGCTGCGCTTTGGGAACCTCAGGGCGTTGGCGTTCATCCGCTGAAGCTGGCGTTTGGTTATCTGAGGCGCGCCCGCGAACTTGGCGTGAAAGTACACACTTCCAGCCCGGTCATGAAAGTGGAAACGCGCGATGGCATTCATTATCTGCATACGCCTGGCGGCATCGTCAAGGCGCGCAAAGTGGCCTTTGCCACGGGCGGATACACCACCCAGGGCGTCCATGCGACCACGCGCTCCAAACTGATGCCGATCCAGTCTAACTCAATGGTAACGCGTCCGTTGACGCAACAGGAACTGGCCGAGGCCGGCCTGAAGTCGACCGTGTTCATTACCGATACCCGTACGCTGCGGTTTTATTATCGCCTGTTGCCGGACAATTCGGTACAGATCGGCAGTCGCAGCGCGATCAGCGGCAAGGACGCGGGCAACCCAAAGCATCTTGCACTGCTTAAAAAAGGCCTGTACCGGAAGTTTCCTTCGCTGCAGAATGTGCCGATCGCCTATAACTGGAGCGGCTGGGTCGATGTCAGCCACGACATGATGCCGCGAATCGTGCAGCCTGATCCAGCACTGTCGCTTTACTATTCATTTGGCTATGGCGGCAATGGTGTGTCTTCCTCTGCCTGGGCGGGGCGAAGACTGGCACAGCGGATCGTTGGCCAGGACGGTGCGCAGTGGGATCTGCCGATTTATAACTCGCCGTTGCCTGGACATCTTTTCGCGCCGTTTCGTCGTCTCGGCCAGGCCATGCTCTATCACTGGTATTACCTGAGAGATGAGGTGATCTGATGAACCTCCGGTTCGGTTGCGGCCGCAAGTCTGTCTGTCTGGCCATCGCTGCATTCATGTTGCTGATGTTGCTTGGCCTGTCGCCGCCAGGGATACAACAGGCCCGGGCGCAACAGGCTACGACAGACACGCTGACGGTGGCAACCGACACCGCTTTTCTGCCGTTCGAATTCAAGGAAGGCGGTAAATATGTCGGATTCGATATCGACTTGCTGGATCTGATTACCAGACAAATGGGTGTGTCGTATTCGCTTCTACCGATGGACTTCTCGAATATTTTTCAGAGTCTGAGTTCGGGCAAAGTGGACATGGCCATAGCAGGCATTTCGATTACCCAGGAACGGGAGCGAAGCATGGAATTTTCCGATCCATATTTTCGCAGCGATATTTCATTAGTGGTTGCCAGTGACAATACCGATATTCAGCGCTTTGCCGATCTGGCTGACAAACGGGTCGGCGTCAAGCGCGGTACCGATGCCGCCGATTTTGTTGTGCGCAGGGTGCCGCAGGCCAGGATCACCTATTTTCAGAACATGGATACCGGCTTTCCTTATCTTGAGGTGGCGGCCGGCCGTCTGGACGCGCTGGTGCATGACACGGCGAACGTGCGGTATTACAGCCAGCACAAGGGACAGGGCCTGGTGAAAGTGGTGGACGCCGCAGCCACCGAAAGCAATTTTTATGCGATCGCCATGCCAAAGGGCAGTGCGCTGAAGGCGCGGGTCAATGCCGCTTTGCGCAAGGCGATGGCTTCGGGTGAATACGCTCGTATTTATCAAAAGTGGTTTGGTGTGCAGCCCGATCCGGCCACGCTGGCGATTCATTAAGGGTGCTGTCTTCGGGCCGGCAGGAATGATCGGGAGGAAGGAGAGGTAAATACAGAAAGGCAGGATACAGACAGGATCGAAAACCGCAATTGCAATAACGCATACAGGCATGACATATCACGTCGCGCGCCCCAAGCGCGTTTACTACAACGTTGTAAATTACCCGTTCATGGAGTCAAACATGAAAAAAACGTTCGCCAAAACCCTGCTGTGTATTACAGCAACTGCGACAGCCTTTCTCTGGTCTGCACATGCAGCGGCAGAGGAAGAGGTCACTGTCGGCTATCAGCAGATTGTCGGTCCCTACGTCTCTGCGATCGCCATGAAAAAATTCGACGCACCGTTAAAAGCAGCGGGCTATACCGTTAAATGGCGTCAGTTCAGCTCTGCCGGGGATATTTCTAGCGCACTGGCCTCGGGCGGCATTCCCATTGGGGTGCTGGGCTCAACCGGAATCGCCGCAGCCGCAACGCGCGGAGTGGATATGCAACTGTTCTGGATCCTTGACAATATCGGTCATTCGGAAGCGCTGGTAGTGCGCAAGGAGTCCGGCATCAGCAAGCCCGAGGATTTGAAAGGCAAGCGGGTCGGGGTGCCATTTGTTTCCACCTCTCACTTTCACCTGTTGGTAGCGCTGAGCAAAGTCTGGAAAATGAATCCGCGGGATGTGCGGATTCTGAACATGCAGCCGCCGCAAATCGTCGCCGCGTGGCAGCGGGGTGATATCGATGCCGCTTATGTCTGGCCGCCTGCATTGACGACGTTGCTCAAGGACGGGACCGTGCTGACCGATTCCGAAGAAGTGGGCAAGGCCAGCGTGCCGACCTTCGATGGTATTGTGGTGGACAAAGGCTGGGCCGAGAAAAATCCGAAATTCATGCAGGCCTACACCCAGGTTCTGGCCGATGCTTATCGCGACTATAACCAGAATGGCGCCAAATGGACGGCTGAAAGTCCTGAAGTCAAAGGGAACACGCAGATGATCGGCGGAGACCCCAAGGATATTCTGGATGCGATGAAAATGCTGGTTTTTCCAACGCCCAAGGATATGGCATCCAATACCTGGCTGGGTGGTGGCAGTGCGTCTGGTGCGGTCAAGGCGCTGACAGAAAGTGCAAACTTTCTTAAAGAACAAAAGCAGATCGATTCGGTGCTTCCTGATTACAGCGGCTTTGTGAACGCCACCTGGGCGGAGCAGACCGCAAAGCAAAAATAATACAGATGAAATAACCGGAAAGGTGGCCAGAACACCTTTCACAGCGTAGCTGGAGACAATGTAATGCAAACGGTAGCCGAGAATCTGTACGTCAAGGACGTCAATGTGGTGTATCCCGGAATCCGCCAGAATGATCGCGTGGTGGCGCTCAAGGATGTCAATCTCACGATCAACCGCGGTGAGTTCGTGGTGGCGCTGGGGGCATCCGGTTGCGGCAAAACGACTTTTTTGAATCTGCTGGCCGGTTTCATGGCGCCGTCCTCGGGCACGATCATGCTGGGCAAGGAGCCCATATCCGGGCCTAGTGCAGATCGGGGCGTCGTTTTTCAGAAGCACGCCCTGCTGCCGTGGCTTAATGTGATCGATAACACCGAATTCGGCCTCAAGCTGCAGGGGGTACCCAAATCCAAACGACGCGATATTGCAGCGAAAAATCTGGAGCTGGTGGGCCTGAAGGATTTTCATCAGCATATGATTTACCAACTGTCCGGCGGGATGCAGCAGCGGGTGGGGATTGCCCGGATTCTGACCTGCAATCCGGCTATGTTGCTGATGGACGAACCCATGGCAGCCCTGGATGCGCTGACCCGCGAAACCATCCAGGAGCTCTTGCTCAAAGTATGGGAGGTGACGGACAAGATGTTTTTCTTCATTACCCATAGTGTGGAAGAAGCGCTGTTTCTTGGGTCCAAACTCATCGTCATGTCGCCCCGGCCAGGGCGCATTACCAATACGTACGAGCTGTCCTTCAACCGGCAGTTCCTGGCTGGCAAAAATGCCAGGGAGATCAAATCCAGTCCCGAATTCATCGCGATGCGCGAGACGGTACTCAATATCATCTATAGCGATGAACGGGAGGGAGGCCATCATGCTTAACAAATTGTTCGCCAGGACGGCGACCGTTCCCGGTCAGGTGTACGGTGCGCCCGGCGCCGGTGCCAGCGTGTTCATCAGTGTTGCGACTGCGGTCTCCCTGCTGATCATCTGGTCTATCGTGACGTATTTCGGCTGGGTCAAACCGCTGTTTTTGCCGTCGCCGGTTGCGGTATACAACAAATTCATCGTGGGTATGACAGATGGCATTGCCAACGCGACGCTGGTCGAGCATACTGTGGCCAGTCTCACCCGGGTGTTTTCCGCCTTTTTTCTCGCGCTCGTGACCGCGGTGCCGGTGGGCATCATGATGGGGGTCAATCGGGTAGCCCGTGGGCTGTTTGATCCGGTCATCGAGTTCTACCGTCCTTTGCCCCCACTGGCTTATTTGCCGCTGGTGATTATCTGGTTCGGCATCGGCGAGTTTCCCAAGATTTTCCTGATCTATCTGGCAATCTTTGCTCCAATGGCCATTGCCGCCCGGGCGGGTGTCAAATCCGTGTCCATGGAGCAGATTCATGCGGCTTATTCCATGGGCGGCTCTCATCGGCAGATTGTCTGGTATGTGATACTGAAGTCGGCCTTGCCTGAAATATTTACCGGTATGAGGATCGGAATCGGTGTGGGCTGGAGTACACTGGTGGCGGCCGAGATGGTGGCGGCCGATCGCGGCCTGGGGTTTATGGTGTTGAACGCGGCACAGTATCTGGCCAGTGATACGGTGATCATGGGCATTATCATTATCGGATTTTTTGCCTTCCTCTTCGATGCGCTGATCCGTTATATTGAAAAGGCCATGGTGCCCTGGAAGGGCAAGGTGTAGAACAAGGCTGGCCCGTTACAAGAAAATGCAATGAGTCATCACAAAACACAAGTTAACCCGGGTCCGGGCAAGGCCGTGGTCACGCCCAGCCGGGCGGCGCTCAGTGCGCTGCTGTGGGAAAAACTGTTTCGCGAAACCAGCGAATCCCTGGGCCTGCAGGGCCGAATCAGGCAGATGCTGGTGGCCGCCATTACACAGGGTCATTTGACGCCAGACTCGCCGGTGCCTTCCAGCAGGTTCATGTCCGATACACTCAAAGTGGCCCGTAACACAGTTGTGTTTGCCTATCAGGAACTGGTCAGTGAAGGCTATCTGGTTACACGCAATCGCAGCGGCCATTTCGTCGGACAGGCGGCCCAGCAACGCAATATGCTCGATATCGTGACCAGCGCGAGTGGCGATGACGAGACCGATTTCTGGCACAAGCGCATCCAGGCGCGGCCCAGTCAGCAACGCAATATCCGCAAGCCGGCCAACTGGCAGACGCAGCCGTACCCGTTTGTATATGGTCAGTTTGATCCAGCGCTGTTTCCGACATCGGAATGGCGCGAATGCTGCATGAAGGCACTGTCGATCGTTGATATTCGCAGCTGGGCGCAGGATCTGATCATGATGGATGATCCCGAGATTATTGCTGCCATCCAGAATCAGGTGTTGCCCCGTCGCGGATTTTCAGCGACCAAAGATGAAATCATGGTGACGGTGGGCGCGCAGCACGCCCTTTACCTGTTGGCCGATTTGCTGGTCAGGCCCGGCACCCGGGTTGGCGTGGAGGAGCCGGGGTATCCCGATGCCCGGAACATTTTTTCCAGCCGTACCCGCCACGTTGTGCCGGTGCCGGTGGGCGACGAGGGAGTGGATGTCGATGCGATCACATCTGAAATGGATATGATCTTTGTGACGCCCAGTCATCAATGCCCGACCGGTGTCACCATGTCCATGGCGCGGCGCCAGTCGCTTCTTGAGACAGCGAGCATTTGCAATACCGTGATCATCGAAGATGATTTTGAGTTTGAAAACAGCTTTATCGACAAACCGTTTCCCGCCCTCAAAAGCCTGGACCAGAACGGGCGCGTTATTTATGTGGGCAGCCTGTCAAAAACGTTTGCGCCTGGCTTGCGGCTTGGCTTTATTGTTGGTCCCAAGCCGCTGATGGATGAATTGCGCGCGCTCAAACGCCTGATGCTGCGGCACGCGCCTTCTTTTTTGCAACGGGCTTTCGCGCTGTTTGTGTCTCTGGGGCACTATCAGTCGTTTCTGCGCAGACAGTCACAGATCTACGGACAGCGTGAGCGCGCCTTGCGCGATGCCCTGCGGGAATATTTGCCAGCGTTCCAGATCATCTCCTCTCCCGGTGGGTCTTTTTGCTGGGTCAGGGCGCCTGAACATATCGATACGACGGCACTGACTGCCGTGGCGCTGCAAAACGGGATTGTCCTGGAGCCGGGCGAAGTGTTTTTCAGCAGGCCCTCAAAAAGCGCGCGGCGGTATATCCGTTTCGGATATGGCTCGATCGATGAGCCCAAAATTGCGATTGGCATTAAAACACTGGCAGAACTGGTCACGCAGCACTTTCCGGGACTATCAAGAAAACGTTGATAGATATTCCGATTATTGATATAATTTATTTCATTAATCGGAATTAATAGTGCGAAATAGGATGATATCCATGGATATGATCGAATCGGAAAGAGTTGAAGGCAATACGCCTACCCTGCGGCTGTTTGCCCTTCTGGAAGTCATTGCCGAAAAGGACAGCTATTTTTCGTTGCAAAGCCTGAGCGAAGAGCTGGGCATTCCCAAGCCTACGCTGCACCGCATGCTGCAGCAGCTCGAAAGCGCCCGGCTGATCATCCGCGATGGGGACGGCAGGCAATACAGCACTGGGCGTCGCCTGCACCAGATGGCGGAAAAATTGCTGCTGAACAATACCATTCACGGTTCAAGGCGTGCCGTGTTGCGACACCTGGTCGAAGAAATCGGCGAGAGTTGCAATATCACAGCCTGCAGCGGCAACGAGGTCCTGTATCTGGATCGGGTGGAAACGGTGGCGCCATTGCGCTTTTATCTGCATCCGGGTTCACGCGTGCCCTTGCATTGTTCGGCCAGCGGCAAGCTTTTTCTGGCGCAGATGTCGCCCTCCCAATGCCGGCGCCTGCTGGAAGCGGCCCCGCTTGAACAGTATACCCCGAATACCCTGATCCGCTATGACGCGCTCGAAAAGGAAATCGAACAGGTCCGCCGGCAGGGTTACGCCATGGACAATGAAGAGTTTTTGCCGGGTCTGATTTGTATCGCCGTACTGGTGCCCGGGGAAAATGGCAAATCCAATATGGGTATCGCGGCACAGTCGCCCGTCATGCGCATTACCCGGGAAAAGGCACTGGATTTTCTGCCTGTGCTGCGTCGCGCAGCCGATTCCCTGGCGCATATCGAAAAAGCCAACGCGGCAATGTAAACAGTCCATTCGCAGCGCCGCCGCGCTGCGTGTGGCAACGGAGACAGATTTCCATGACCAGCAGCCATCCTTCACTCCCTCCCATGCAGGACATCTCTGTGCGGGAGGTGTTCGGTCTGGATACCGACCTGACCGTACCGGCGTTTTGCGAGGCCACACAGCATGTGCCGGATATTGATACGGCCTATCATTTCAATCATGATGTCACGCTTGCCATCCTGGCCGGTTTTGTCCAGAATCGGCGGGTGCTGATCCAGGGCTTGCACGGCACCGGCAAGTCTACGCATATTGAACAGGTGGCCGCCAGATTGAACTGGCCTTGCGTAAGGGTCAATCTTGATGGTCACATCAGCCGCCTGGATCTGGTCGGCAAAGATACCATCGTTTTGCGCGAAGGCCGGCAAGTGACTGAATTCCAGGAAGGCATTCTGCCCTGGGCACTGCAGCAGCCCATGGCGCTGATATTTGACGAGTACGACGCCGGGCGTCCCGACGTTATGTTTGTCATTCAGCGTATTCTTGAACGAAATGGCCATTTTATGTTGCTGGATCAAAACCGCAGTATTGCGCCGCATGACCATTTCCGTTTGTTTGCCACTGCCAATACGCTGGGCCTGGGCAATCTGAATGGCTTGTATCACGGCACGCAGTCGCTCAATCATGCCCAGCTGGATCGCTGGAATATTGTCGCCGCCCTCAACTACCTGCAACCTGAAGACGAAGTGCAGATTACGGCGGCAAGAGTGCCGCAAATGGACAATGCGCAGGGGCGCGAAACCATCCGCAAAATGGTGGATCTGGCCAATCTGACGCGCAAGGGATTCGAGGCGGGAGACATTTCCGTGCTCATGTCGCCCAGAACGGTCATTACCTGGGCAGAGAACAGACAGATTTTCGGTGATACCGGCCTTGCATTTCGTTTGTCATTTCTTAACAAATGTGATGATGCCGAAAAAGAACTGATCGCTGAATATTATCAACGCTGCTTTGAACAAGAGTTGCCCGAGGCCTTTGCGGGCACGCTGCTCACGTGAACGATATCGCGCAAAGCCTTTTCCAGCAGCATACCGACGAATTGTGCGGCGCTGCGCTGCGGGCGATCAGCGGCCGCACCGATGCGCATTTCAGAAAAGGCCGGCTCTATCTGGACGATACGCTCGTCCCCGTATTGGCGCCGCATCTGCGTCTGGATACCGGCAATCATACGTTCAACGATTTCCGCGCAGTGGCCGATGGCCTGGCGTTGCGTCTGCTTGCCTCTGACAGGGCAATTTACGACGCGTCCTGCCCGGACGACGAGATTGGTCGTCTTTTATATGATTTTTTCGAGCAGGTCCGGCTGGAGGCCACCGCGGCGTCCGAGTGGCCGGGCGTGCGCGCCAACGTACAGGCGCGCTTTCGCGCCTGGGCGCAGGGTTTTGAGCATTCGGACCTGATCGAGACCAGCCTGGGTATTTTACTGTTTACCGTAATGCTGACTGTGTGGTCCCGGGTCACCGGATGTGTGCTGAGCGAGGCACAACAGGATTTGCTGGAGGCGACGCGCGCTGGTATGGCAAGTGAAATAGGCACAGAGTTATACGCCCTGCGCCGCCAACGTGAGGATCAGCAGGCGTACGCCCGGACGGCGGCGCAGCTCGCCGCAAAAATCAGTGCAAATCTGGCCGCGGAAATAGCACTGGACGCCAGGGAACAAAAACGGGAGCGGGACAATCGTTCCCTGTTTTCGCTGTTGCTGACACCAGATGCGCAGCAGGAAGAAGGTTTTGACGTCGCACCTGCCGGGCAGAGCCGGGTGTTCGATCAGCATCAGTCCAGCTATCGCGTCTTTACGCGCCGGTATGATCGAGTCGAACTGGCTGCTACGCGGGTGCGTCGCGCCGAACTCAAACAGTTTCGCCGGCAAATGGACGAAGACCGTGCTGCGCTCTCTATTGGTGTGGCGCAGCTGGCCAAACTGTTTCGCCGGATTTTCCGTATTCCCCAGGACGATGGCTGGGTATTTGGCCAGGAAGAGGGCATTCTTGATGGGCGCACATTAAGCCAGCTTGTTGCCAGTCCCGCCGAGACGCGCATATTCCGCCAGGATCAGGTCATTGACCGCGTCGATCAGGCGGTCACGATTCTGCTGGACTGTTCCGGATCCATGCGGGTGCATGCACGCCGTCTGTCGGTTTTGCTCGATACGCTGCTGAGGGCATTGGGCATGGCCGGTGTGCAGACTGAATTGCTGGGTTTCACCACGGGCGCCTGGAATGGCGGTCGCGCGATGAAAGACTGGCAGCGCCAGGGCAAACCGGACTATCCTGGAAGATTGAATGAGGTATGTCACTTGCTGTTTAAGCAGGCGGATACCAGCTGGTCGCGAGCGCGGCTGGATATTGCCGCGCTGCTCAAGAATGATTTGTATCGTGAAGGGGTGGATGGCGAGGCCGTATTGTGGGCCTCGCAACGCCTGCTTGAACAATCTGCCAGGCGGCGCACGCTTATTGTGGTATCCGACGGCTGTCCCATGGACAGCGCGACGCAGTATGTGAATGATGATTATTATCTGGCCAGCCATCTGCAGCAAGTGGTTCGCCAGACTATGGTGCAGGGTATTGATGTCGTCGGGCTGGGGGTGGGGCTGGATCTGAGTGCGTATTATGCGCGCAGCCTGGCTATCGACCCGCAGCAGGCGCTCACGCCGGCGGTCTTTTACGAAATTGCCAGGCTACTGGCGGGCGGGCACCGACGCTAATGCTTCGTGCGCTGGCGCAGAATTCTGCTGTTGTTGCGCCTGTACACAGGTGACGGCAATCACGTTATAAATATCGTCGGCGCTGCAGCCACGCGACAAATCATTGGCAGGCTTGTTCAGGCCCTGCAGCAAGGGTCCGACGGCAATGGCGCCGCCCAGTCGTTCCGCCAGCTTATAGCCGATATTGCCCGCGTTCAGATCCGGGAAAATCAGCACATTGGCTTGTCCGTGAATTTGCGAATCGCTCAACTTGCGTGAAGCGATTGCCGGAATGATGGCTGCATCGAGCTGGATTTCGCCATCAATCAGCAACTCCGGGGCGGCTTGCCTGGCCAGGCGCGTGGCCTGTTGTACCTTGGTGACGTTGACATGCTCGGCGCTGCCCAGGGTAGAAAAAGACAACATGGCAATGCGGGGCGGCTCGCCCAGCAGCGCCTGGGCGCTTTTTGCCGAATCCAGGGCAATGCGCGCCAGTTGTTCTGCATCCGGATCAATCACCAGACCGCAATCGGAAAAGATCATCCCGCCCTTGGTCGGATGATGTTCGTGTTCGAAAATCATCAGGAAAAAACTGGATACAATGCTGCTGGCAGAGGCTTTGGCGCCTACCACCTGCAACGCCGTTCGCACCACATCTGCGGTCGTATGTACGGCGCCGGCAACTGAACCGTCGGCGTCTCCCATCTGCAGCATGACATTGGCAAAGCACAGGGGCTGGGCAGTCGCCTGTTGTGCCTGTTCCAGCGTCATGCCCTTTTTTTCACGCAGGCGGCACAATTGCTGCGCGTACCGTTCACGTGCCTGGCTGGTTGCCGGATCGGTGATGACAAGACCGGACAGATCAATGCCATGCTGACTGGCGACCTGCGCACTGCGCGCCGGATCGCCAATCAGTATGACGTCTGCAATTTGATCCCGTCGGGCCCGCACGGCTGCTTCCAGCACGCGCGGATCCTGCGCTTCGCAAAGCACGATCCGTTTCGGATCGGCTTTGGCGGTGTCGACGATGCGTTGCAGAACGCTCATGATGTGCTCCCCGGCTTTGCCCGTGACTTAGACGTAGTCTTTGTATTTGTCCAGGAAACGGACGGGCTTGGACAGCGCATCGCGACGGAACGGGTCGCCCAGTTCACGTGTGCACATAATCTCGATGACGCATGTTTTGCCTTCGTTCATCTGCATGTCCACGGCTTTTTTCAGGGTTGGCCCGACGTCTTCAAGTTTGTCCACGACAAACCCGGTCGCGCCCATGGCTTCGGCGATGGCAGCAAAGCTCTGGTTGTCCAGTTCCCCGGCCACGAAGCGACGGTTGTAGAAGTCCACCTGGTTTTTCTTTTCTGCACCCCATTGGCGGTTATGGAAGACCACGGCGGTGACCGGAATGTCATGGCGCACGCAAGTCATGATTTCCACCATGCTCATGCCCCAGGCACCGTCGCCCGCATAAGCGATGGCGGGACGATCGGGTGCGGCGACTTTGGCGCCGATAATGGTGGGCAGGGCGTAACCGCAGTTGCCAAAACTCATGGGGGCGAAGAAACTGCGTGGTTTTTCGAAGCGCAGATAGCTGTTGGCCACGGAGTTGATATTGCCGATGTCGGTAGAAACCATGACATCTTCAGGCATGGCTTTTTCCAGTTCGCGCAGAACCTGGCGCGGATGCAGATATTTGCCGCCTTCCTTTTTGGCCTCTTCGATCATGTCCAGGCTGTAGGCGTCTTTCTCGTGCGTCCAGTCGTCCAGCTCTTTTTCCCAGGCGGCTTTTTCGTCGGCAATGGTCTTGGCACGTGCTTCTTTGGTTGCATCCGATGCCAGCTTCTTATCGTTCAGGCGTTGCAGCAGGGCGACAGCGGCAGCCTTCGCATCACCGCAAATGCCGACTGAAATTTTCTTGACCAGGCCGAGCATTTTGTTGTCGGCATCGATCTGAATGATTTTGGCTTCCTTGGGCCAGTAGTCCATGCCGTGTTGCGGCAATGTACCGAACGGGCCAAGACGGGAGCCAAGCGCCACGACCACATCGGCCTGGGCAATCAGTTTCATGGCTGCCTTGGAGCCCTGGTATCCCAGCGGACCGGCCCACAGTGGATGGCTGGCGGGGAAGGAGTCGTTGTGCAGGTAGCTGTTGACGACGGGTGCGCCCAGCCGTTCTGCCAACGCCTTGCATTCTTCGACGGCATCGGCCATGACCACGCCGCCGCCGGACAGAATGACCGGGAATTTGGCCGTCGCCAGCAATTCTGCGGCTTCGTTCAGGCTTTTTTCGCCGCCGGCACCGCGATCCAGGTGCTGTGGTTTTGGAATTTCGGTTTCGATTTCACCGTAGAAATAATCGCGGGGAATATTCAACTGGGTTGGGCCGATTTCCGAGAGGGCACGATCAAAGCAGCGGGCCGTGTATTCAGCCATGCGTTTCGGATTGTTGACATGTCCCTGATATTTGGTGAATTCCTGGAACATGGGCAACTGGTTTGCTTCTTGGAACCCGCCCAGGCCCATGCCCATGGTGCCGGTTTCCGGCGTGATCATTACAACAGGAGAGTGTGCCCAGTATGCTGCGGCAATGGCGGTCACGCAGTTGCTGATGCCGGGGCCGTTCTGGCCAATGACCACACCGTGGCGGCCACTGACTCGCGCGTAGCCGTCCGCCATATGGGCGCCGCCCTGTTCGTGGACGACCGGGATCAGACGGATGCCTGCGGGCGCAAAAATATCCATGGCGTCCATAAAGGCAGAACCCATGATGCCGAAAATATTGGTGACCCCATTGGACACCATGGTTTCGACAAAGGCCTCCGACGGTGTCATTTTCTGCACACCAGTGACGGCTTGCTGAGTCGCTTTCTGGGGGGATTGCTGGGCGGTTGACGTGTTCATGATTAACGTATCCTCACTTTGTTCGGGTAAATATTAATATTCGGTATGAATAATTCCGATTTTTGTTAATCATAAAGGCGAAATGTCATGTGGGTCAATCAATATTTTAAAATTCGAGATGAATAATCTCGTAATATAGAATTAAAAGCGACGCTATAGTAAGATAATCGGACTCAAGGAGGAGGACAATCATGTCGCAGTCAACACCGGATCGGGCCGAAATACGCATTTATCGTGCGCGCAGTATTATCACTATGAACCCAGCGCAACCGCGCGCTACCCACGTCGCCGTTCGTGACGGGCGCATCCTGGGAGCAGGCGATCTGGCTTCTCTGCAGGGTTGGGGGAAGGCGATACTGGACGATCGCTTTGCAGATAAATTCATCATCCCCGGCTTGATAGAAGGGCATAGTCATCTGCTGGAAGGTGGAATGTGGAGTTTCGTGTATGTGGGGTTCTACGACAGGCGTGGTCCCGATGGTCGTTTATGGGAAGGACTGAAAACACTGGATGCTGTGGTGGAGCGGCTGCGTCAGGTGGAACAGGGGATGGATGACGCCAATGCAACGCTCTGCGCCTGGGGGTTCGATCCCATCTATTTTCAGGGCGAACGCATTACCACGGAGCACCTGGACAGGGTATCCGCAACCCGGCCGGTCGTCGTGCTGCACGCCAGTATTCACTTGATGAATGTAAATAGCGCCATGTTGCAGCTGGCCGGCATCACGCCGGATTCCGGTGTGGACGGCGTGGAATGCGACGAGTCGGGGCGACTGACCGGTCAACTGCAGGAATTTGCCGCCATGTATCTGGTTTTCCGGAAAATCGGCAATGTGTTTTTTGATGAAGGACAAACGACGCACGGTATCTGGAATTTCGCCCGGGTGGCACAGCTGGCCGGTGTCACGACCGCAACGGACCTGGTCAATGACCTGAGCCCGGATACATTGGCCAGCCTGGCACAGACTACCGAAAGCGATACTTTCCCGCTGCGACTGGTGCCGGCCTATGCCCCTTTGCGTGACAACGAGAATAAGGGACTGGAGCGGGTTCTGCCCAGCATCGCGCGCAACACAGACAAATTGCAGTTTGGCATTGTGAAACTGATTGTGGATGGTTCTATCCAGGGTTTTACCGCCAGATTGCGCTGGCCGCATTACTACAGGCCGCCAGCCGGCGCACAAGAGAACGGCATTTGGGTTATTCCGCCACAGCAACTGCAGGGATTGATCCAGACCTATCACGATGCGGGTCTGACGGTGCATATCCATACCAATGGGGACGAAGCGACCGAGGTGGCGCTGGATGCGCTGGAGGCCGTTCTGGCGCAGACGCCGCGCCGGGATCACCGGCACACGCTGCAGCACTGCCAGATGGCCAGCACGGCCCAGTTCCGGCGCATGGCTGCCCTGGGCGTATGTGCCAATCTGTTCGCCAACCATCTATATTATTGGGGAGATGCTCATTACGAGATGACGATGGGCCCCGAGCGCGCCTGCCGCCTGAATGCGGCGGCGACGGCTCTGGCGGCGGGCGTGCCGATTTCCCTGCATTCGGATGCGCCGGTGACGCCCATTGCGCCCCTCTTCACGGCCTGGTGCGCGGTTAACCGTATGACAGCATCGGGACGGGTGCTGGGCGAAGAAAACCGGATCACGGTGCAGCAGGCCTTGCACGCGATGACGCTGGGTGCGGCCTATACGCTCAAACTGGATGACCATATCGGCAGCATTGAAACCGGCAAGCAGGCTGATTTTGCGATTCTGGAGCAAGATCCGCTGGCGGTGGATCCGATCAACCTCAAGGATATTCCGGTCTGGGGTACCGTATTGGGCGGTCGGGTCTTTCCGTGCCCGCAAAACGACGCATGAAACAACCGATCGCGCTCACCGTACTGGGCGGGTTTCTGGGAGCGGGTAAAACCACGGTTCTCAATTATCTGTTACAGGCACCCCACGGGCTGCGACTGATGGTCCTGGTCAACGATTTCGGCGCCGTCAACGTCGATGCAACCCTGATTGAATCGGTCAGTGGCGATGGTGTTGTGTCGTTGCGCAATGGCTGCGTGTGCTGCTCGATGGGCGGCGAATTGATGAATGCGCTCATGGCGATTGAAAAGCGAGGCGACTGCCTGGACGGTCTGGTCATTGAAGGCAGTGGGGTAAGTGATCCACGGAAAATTGCGCAGATCGGCGCACTGGGCCAGGGGTTCGCACTGCAGTCGGTGATTACCGTTGTGGACGCGGCATCGGTCCTGTCGCAGCGCGAAGACCGGTATGTGGGCGATATGGTGAAAAGGCAGATCGTCGGTGCTCATGTGATTCTGCTCAATAAAACCGATTTGGTTGACACCGCACATGGCGCCGAAGTGCTGTCGTGGCTGCATGACATGGCCCCAGGGGTACCGGTTTTTGCGGGCAGCAGGGGCCGGTATGATTGGGAGGTTTTACTTGCGCCGCCGGTGCAAACGTCTGAGGCGCCGACATCACGAATGTCATCGTCGTGGACAATGGGGCGGCCGAACGGTAGCGAGCACTTTGAGTCGTCGCCTGTATTTCAATCGTATTGTTTTGAAAACGCCGGTGCTTTCGACGAGCAGAGACTGAGGGACATCTTTGCCGGCTTGCACGAATCGGTCTTGCGGGCAAAGGGCATAGTGCATGTCGGGCCGGATAAGCGAATTTGCGTCTTGCACTATGTGCGAGGGCACGTACTGACACTGGACGTATCCAATCAGCGGTATGCAGGCAGTTCGCTGATCTTTGTCGGCACCCCTGACTTTGCCCAGGCTCCGTTGGCGGAGGCGCTTGAGCTTGCGTTGCTGAAGTAGGGCAAGCTCAGACGATCGGCTGGCAGGCGAATTTACAAAGTTCTTAACTTCGCCGGCTGCCTGCCGCCGCAATCAGACCGGACAGGCTGATCCCGTCAATTGGCCTTGAACCCCGACTCCTTGATGATCGGCGCCCAGATCCGGTTTTCTTCATCCAGCAATGTTTGCATGCTGGCGGCCGATTCACCGGTCAGTTCCAGGCCCAGTTTCTCGAAGTTTTTGCGAAGCGTCGGATTCTTTGCAATGGCAATAAATGATTTTTCCAGGCGGGCGATGACCTCTGGCGGGGTGCCTTTTGGAACATAGGCGCCATACCATATCTTCACATTTTCAAATCCCTGGACACCCTGTTCATGAAGGGTCTTGACGCCTGGTAGAAAGCTGACCGGCTGCGTGCCTGCCAGCCCCAGGAAACGGATTTTTCCAGCCCGATATAATTCCATTTGCGCGCCCGCGGCGTCCACGCCCAGAGGTACGTGTCCGCCCATTTCGTCATTGACCAGTTGGGGGCCGCCGGAGTAGGACGCCGGTTCAAGCTTGATGTTGTGATGCTTGGCCATCTGCAATACCCCGAAATGCGTGGGGCCGCCCAGGCCGGCCAGTCCCACGGCACCCACTGCAGGGTCTTTTTTCACGGCCTCCATATATTCCTGGATATTTTTATAGGGCTGCACGCTGCCGGTCGACATCACAATCGGCACGTTCGCCAGGTTGGCAACGGGCACCAGGTCTGCCGGTGAATAATTCAGTTTGGCGTAGGTATAGGGATAACTGGTAAACGGCATGGAGTGCGACAGCAGAACCGTACGTCCATCGGGCTTGGCCCGGGCCACTTCCGTTGCGGCCATCATGGTGGAGGCGCCAGGTTTGTTTTCGACATAGGCCTGGCCACCGCCTGTTTTTCGGTAATCCTCTGCAACGGCGCGAGCCAGTGCATCCAGAATCCCGCCTGCCGGATAACCGACTACAATTTTTATGGTCTCGGTTTGTGCCTGGGCGGCAGAGGTTATGCCGAGGGTACATGCGACAGCAGACAGCATCAGAACACGCAAGGTTGAACGAATAATCATGGCATCACCTAAGAGGTTATGTTCAGTTGCCGGGCGCAACTGAGTCGTGGATGGACCCGGGCGGGTCCGACATGGCGTCCGGCGCCTGCATCGCGCCGGTCCTGGCACTGCCAGCCAGCACGTGCCCGAGCGCGACGGCTGTCTCTTTCATGAGATTGGAGAAACCAAAAAGATCTGAAAACGAATGGGTAGCGGTAGGCGCGTGGCAAGCGACTGCGGCAATGACCCGGCCTCTGTCATCCTGAACAGGCACGGCAATGGCAACCATGCCTTTGACGAACTCTTCGTTGTCCGTGCCGATTTTCTGTTGGGCAATAAGCGCCAGTTCGTGCGCAAGGCGGGTTCTGTCTGTAATGGTTTTGGGTGTCATGGCCGGCAATGGCAACTGTTCCAGCAGGCGACTGCGATGCACTTCAGGCAGCATGGCCAGAAACAGCTTGCCGCTGGCGGTGCAATGCAAAGGCACATGCGCGCCGGTTCTCAGGTGCAGTTGCAGCCGCATGTCGCTTTGCGGTTCGACACGTGCCAGGTAATGCACCTGGCTGTCGATGAGCGCGGTCAGATTGCAGGTTTCGCCGACGGCCGCCACCAGTTTGCCCAGCAGCAAGCGGCACATGCGATCAAAGTGCGTGGAACTGAGTACCGACAGCGCGGTTTGATGAGAGCGAGCGCCCAGCACATAGCCACGATCTTCGGGCAGGCGTGTGACATAGGCGGCGTCCTGCAACTGCTGCAAAAGCCGCAAGACGCTGGCTTTGGGAAGCTGCGTGCGCTGGGCGATCTGCGCCAGCGACAAAGGATAACTGGCGCAGGCCAGATGCTCGATCACAGTCAGAATACGAAGATGTTTTGAATCCGTGTTGGTCATGTCAATCTCTCTCGATGGTTTTATTGTGGAATAAAAAATATTAAATATCCAATAATTTGAAATCATTCATTCCGTTAAATGAAATGAATTGGGCGGTTATTGTTTCAAAACTGAAATCATTGGTGTATACCCCTAAAAAATAATCCGTCCGCAAACGCACACTGTGTCGATCAGATAAAAAACAGGCAGGTGGACAGACGATGGATGATTATGCAGATTTTGTTGTGGTGGGAGGCGGTTCGGCAGGTTGTGTGATGGCCAGCCGGCTCAGCGAGAACGGCAAGTATTCGGTGTGCCTGCTCGAAGCAGGGCCGGCCGATCGCAATATGTGGATTCATATTCCTATCGGTTATGGAAAAACCATGTTCAACCCGCGCCTGAACTGGGGGTTTTATACGGATCCCGATCACAATATGCTGGATCGACGGATCTACTGGCCACGCGGTAAGACGCTGGGCGGCAGCAGCTCCATCAATGGCCTGATTTATATCCGGGGCCAGAAAGAAGATTACGACCATTGGGCTCAGCTGGGTAATCCGGGGTGGGGTTGGGAAGACTGCCTGCCCTATTTTCGCAAACTGGAAAACAATGATCTTGGGCCCGGCCCGACCCACGGTACGGACGGCCCGTTGAATGCGACCTCGATTCCGACCCGCCACGAACTGGTGGATGCATTGATCGGTGCGGCCAACAGCCTGGGTGTGCCGACCAGCAAGGATTTCAATACGGGTGATCAGCGTGGCGCTGGATATTATCAATTGACGACACGCAACGGTCGGCGTTGCTCCAGTGCCGTGGCCTATTTGAATCCGGCAAGGCATCGTCCCAATTTGCGTATCGAAACTGAAGCGCAGGCGATGCGGGTCCTGTTCCGGGGGACAAAGGCGTCGGCGATTCAGTATCGCCAGCATGGAAAAATCAAGACCATCAATGCCCGCCGTGAAGTGATCCTGTGCGCGGGGGCCTTGCAGTCGCCGCAATTATTGCAGTTGTCGGGCGTGGGTAACGCGTCTTTACTCAAGCAGTTCAATATACCTGTTGTGCATGAACTCAAGGGGGTCGGCGAAAACCTTCAGGATCATCTGCAGTTTCGCCTGATCTATGAGGTCAGCAAGCCTATTACCACCAATGATCTTTTGCGCAGCTGGACCGGCAAAGCCAAAATGGGACTGCAATGGGCGCTACTGCGTGGCGGACCGCTGGCTATCGGGATCAATCAGGGAGCGATCTTCTGCAATGCGCTATCGGACACGGACCCGCGCCCTGATGTGCAGTTCCACTTTGGCACCTTGTCTGCCGATATGGCGGGCGGCAAAGTCCATGACTTCTCAGGCTGCACGTTCTCGGTATGCCAGTTACGCCCCGAGTCACGCGGTCATCTGAGAATACGATCGACCGATCCGTTCGAGGCGCCGGCGATGCAGCCCAATTATCTGGACACGGAACGGGATCGCCGCACCGCCATTGCAGGCGTGCGCCTGACCAGAGGGCTTGCGGATGCGCAACCCATGCAATCGCTGATGAAAGGCGAAATCAAACCGGGTCGCGACGTGCAGACGGACGACGACATTCTGCATTTCTGCCGCGAGAACGGGGCGACGATTTTCCACCCATCGGGTACTGCAAAGATGGGGCAGGAGGACGATCCCATGGCCGTGGTTGATCATCGTTTGCGTGTATATGGTGTGCAGGGGTTGCGCGTAGTCGATGCTTCCATCATGCCCACGCTGGTATCGGGCAACACCAACGTGCCGGTCATCATGATTGCGGAGCGGGCAGCGGCCTTCGCGCTTGAAGAGGCCGGGACCGAAGACGGGTCGATTGTTTCAACGGCGGCTGCGGCAAATGCAGAGAGCCCGGCCCACGAGCATGCCGTCGCGGCCCGCTTGCAGCAAAACCAGGCACAAGCCTGCAATGAATCCGGTGCATTGCAAATGACATAGACCGGTCGCAATGGCAGTTGAAAACCAATCAATACAAATACTGGGAGACAGGAATGAGTGATGAAAAAGGATTGCGCAGGGTCGTGGCCGCCTCGCTGGTGGGCGCGACAATCGAATGGTACGATTTTTTTCTGTATGGCGTGATTGCCGGGCTGGTGTTCAACCAGCTGTACTTTCCGGGTGAAGACCCCTACATTGGTACACTGCTGGCCTACGCCACCTTTGCTGTCGGATTTCTGGCCAGGCCGCTGGGCGGCATTATTTTCGGTCATCTGGGTGACAAGGTCGGACGCAAAAGTGCGCTTATCATGACGTTGATGATTATGGGCGCTTCCACAGTCGCCATTGGACTGATTCCTTCCTATCAGAGCATTGGTCTATGGGCACCCGGCCTGTTGCTGTTTTTCCGCGTGTTGCAGGGTATTGGCCTTGGGGGCGAGTGGGGCGGCGCGGTCCTGATGACCTACGAGTATGCGCCACCCGCCAAAAAAGGGCTTTATGCGTCCTTGCCGCAAATCGGCCTGTCATTGGGGCTGTGCCTGGCTTCGGGCGTTGTCGCGCTGCTGTCATGGACGCTCACTGATGCGCAGTTTCTAAGCTGGGGCTGGCGCATCGCATTCCTGCTATCTTCGCTGCTAGTGTTCGTGGGCATGTATATCCGCCTTGCCGTGAAGGAAAGCCCCGAGTTTGCGCAGATCAAGGCGAAGAATGCGGAAAGCAAAATTCCCTTTGTGGAAATGATAAAAAATTATCCGATGAACATCATCAAAGGCATGGGGGCACGGTATATCGATGGCGTGTTCTTTAATATCTTCGGCGTGTTTATTATCAGCTACCTGACCAAAAACCTGAACATCTCGCGTACCGATGCGCTGACGGGCGTGATGATTTCCGCGATTGTGATGTGTTTTTTCATTCCCTACTTCGGCGCCATGTCTGACCGGCTCGGACGCACCCGTACCTATTTCTGGGGATCACTCATCACCGGTTTTTCCGCTATCCCTGCTTTCTGGCTCATGACGCATTTTTCCGATAATGTGTTCGTTGTATGGCTGTCCATCGTGATTCCATTCGGCATCCTGTATGCGATGGTGTATGGCCCTGAGGCAGCGCTGTTTTGTGAGTTGTTTGACACACGTGTGCGTTATACGGGTATTTCATTCGTGTATCAGTTCTCGGGGATTTTCGCCTCGGGCATTACGCCTTTGGTTGCCACTGCGCTTTTGCGCGAGAACAATGGCCAGCCCTGGCTGGTTGTGGCGTATACGGTCGTTGTGGGCATTATCTCGGCGATCAGCGCCGCGTCAATCCGCGCTGTGGGTACCGATAACGTTAATGTCGGCGCCAAACGCGTGCAAACCCCTGCTGCGGTTGTGCGCTGAGCGGGCACACGGAAGAAAATGTATACAAAGAAGCGCGGGTGGCAGGATCGCCACCTGGCGCGTCTTTTTTCTTGCGTTGCAGCATTACAAACGAAAATCCGGCTATTACGCTTGTTATAGAAAAATGGTGCAACTGCACGTGGAATCGGCCACTTACCGTTTCCTGCAGCATGCTCCCCTGCATGCACTCGTAACAGCGGCAACAAGTTGAAACGGCTGTGCCAGAAAACATACACACAATCGTCATGCGGGATTAGAATGGGGCATTATCCCGGACTTATATGTTTTGCCGCGACAAGGTTCGCATTGTCCGGCACAATACGGCATTGTTTAACACAGACGCCTTTTGCAGAAGGCGTCTTTGCATTTGACAGAATACGGAGATCCAGACTTTATGAATGCTGCACGCCCTGAAACCACAATTGAAATTAATGCACCGCAATGGGTGCAGCATGCCGGGCTCAAAGCCTGGGTGGCGCAGATTGCCGCACTCACACAGCCCGACCGTATCGAATGGTGCGATGGATCCCAGGAAGAATATGATCGTCTCTGTGCACTGATGGTTGATGCGGGCACTCTGCGTAAACTCAACCCGCAAAAACGTCCTAATTCCTACCTGGCCTGGTCTGACCCGGATGACGTTGCCCGAGTCGAAGACCGTACCTTTATCTGTTCAGAAAAGCAGGAAGATGCCGGCCCCACCAATAACTGGAAAGCGCCGCAGGAAATGCGCATCACGCTTGATGGTCTGTTTGACGGCTGCATGCGTGGTCGTACCATGTACGTGATTCCCTTTTCAATGGGGCCACTGGGCTCGCCCATTGCTCATATCGGCGTCGAATTGTCTGATTCACCCTACGTTGCGGTCAATATGCGGCTGATGACGCGCATGGGACGCAAGGTATACGATATTCTGGGCAGCGATGGCGAGTTTGTGCCCTGCGTGCATTCGGTGGGCAGCCCGCTGCAAGCCGGGCAGGCCGATGTCTCCTGGCCCTGCAACAAGACCAAATATATTGTGCATTACCCCGAAACACGCGAAATATGGTCTTTCGGTTCAGGCTACGGTGGCAATGCGTTGCTGGGCAAGAAGTGCTTTGCACTACGTATTGCATCCAATATGGGACGCGACGAAGGCTGGATGGCCGAGCATATGCTGATTCTGGGCGTCACCTCGCCCGAAGGCAGAAAAATGCATGTCGCCGCGGCTTTCCCGTCTGCTTGCGGAAAAACCAATTTCTCCATGATGATCCCGCCAGCGTCGCTGCCTGGCTGGAAAATTACCACGGTCGGCGACGATATCGCCTGGATCAAGCCCGGTGCCGACGGCCGACTGTATGCGATCAATCCCGAAGCCGGCTATTTCGGCGTTGCGCCAGGCACCAATGAGAAAACCAACTACAACTGCATGGCCTCGCTGCGCGAAAATGTACTGTTTACCAATGTCGCGCTGACCGATGATGGCGACGTGTGGTGGGAAGGCATGGGACCGGCGCCCGAGCACCTGACCGACTGGCAGGGCAAAGACTGGACACCCGATTCCGGCCGCAAGGCTGCGCATCCCAATGCCCGTTTTACCGTGGCAGCGACGCAGAACCCGGTGATTGACCCCGAGTGGGACAATCCGGCAGGGGTGGCGATTGATGCATTCCTTTTTGGTGGTCGCCGTTCCGATACCGTTCCTCTGGTGACCGAAGCCCGAAACTGGGTTGAAGGCGTGTACATGGCCGCCACCATGGGCTCCGAAACGACGGCAGCAGCGGCGGGTGCGCAGGGTGTGGTGCGTCGTGATCCGTTTGCCATGCTGCCTTTTTGTGGCTACAACATGAGTTCCTATTTCCAGCACTGGCTGGACCTGGGCAGCCGGCTTGAAAAAGCGGGTGCATCACTGCCCCATATCTTTTGCGTGAACTGGTTCCAGACCGACGACAATGGCAAGTTCATCTGGCCGGGTTTCGGAGAAAACATGCGTGTCCTGAAATGGATGCTGGAGCGCATCGATGGCAAAGCCCAGGGCGCAGAGCACTTGTTCGGCGTCTCTCCGCGCTTCGAAGACATTACCTGGGACGGCCTGTCCTTTGATGCGGAACAGTTCAAGCGCATTACTGCCATTGAACAGGACGAGTGGCGCAGGGAACTGGATTTGCATGCAGAGCTGTTCGAGAAACTCAAACAGCGGCTGCCGGGTGAACTGTCGCAGATCCGGGCGCATCTGGATAGTCAGATCGGCGCCTGAAGCCGCTACCGGTCACGACGCCGCGACGTTCGCGGCCGGTGACTTGCTGCAAACGCGTCCTTGTGCTTGGTCAAGGGCAGGGCGCGCGTCGCTCAGGTGTCTGTTTGTATCGGAACGGCATGCCCATAAAAGAAGGTTTCCTTTGTAGTTTTCCTTCGTATCTGCTATAATAGACGGCATGGATAAACAATCGGTCAAACAGTCGTTGAGCCCCGAGCAGGCCAGGGTGTCGGAATTGGCAGCAGAATTGCGCATTCTGATTTCCTCGGTCTCGCGCAAATTGCGGGCACAGGCCAGTGCAGGCGAGTTTACGCCGTCACAGCGTTCCGTTCTGTTGCGTCTGGAGCGTGATGGTCCTACGACCGTCACGGCACTGGCGCGGGCCGAAGGTGTCAGGCCGCAGTCCATGGGGGCCACGGTCTCGGGCCTGGAATCAGCTGGGCATATCAAGGGCACACCTGATCCGGCCGATGGTCGCCAGACCATCCTGTCGTTGACGCCGCGTTTTCTGTCCATGATCCAGGCCAGCCGTGCTGCCAGAGAAGACTGGCTCGTCCGGGAAATCCACGCCTGCTACAACGCAAAAGAACAGGAATCACTGGCAAAGGCCATCGAGTTGCTCAAGCGGCTCGTCAGCCACTAACCGCTACTGCGGCGGCATACACGCGCAGCCCTATCGCCGACGACTTCGCGGCGCTCGTCGTCCTCGTTCCACCGGACGCAAGCAGAACATCTCGTCGCCTTCTGAACCGTTTTTCGGCATTGCCGGGAGGAGTTTGTGGGTACCATCAAAAGCGGAACGTTTCGATCCCTCGCCATTCGCAACTATCGAATCTGGGCGGGTGGCGCTATTGTGTCCAACGTGGGCACATGGATGCAGCGTACTGCGCAGGACTGGCTGGTGCTTACCGCTCTGACCAACAATAATGCAACTGCCGTCGGCATCGTGATGGCGCTGCAATTCGGCCCCCAGATTTTTCTCCTGCCCATCACCGGGATGGCCGCCGATTATCTGGATCGGCGCAAGCTGCTGATCGCGACGCAGGCCATAATGGGCCTGCTGGGGCTGGGTCTCGGCCTGCTGACGCTGACCGGTTTGGTGCAACTGTGGCATGTGTATGTGTTCGCGCTTTTGCTGGGCTGCGTAACCGCGTTTGACGGCCCTGCGCGCCAGACGTTTGTGTCTGAACTGGTTGGCGATACCGATCTGTCCAATGCCGTCGCCCTGAACTCCGCCTCGTTCAATGCCGCGCGCATGATTGGTCCGGCGGTAGCGGGGGTGCTGATTGCCGGCGTCGGAATTGGCTGGGTTTTTGTGATCAACGCCATCACGTATCTGGCGGTTATCGCTTCGTTATTGCACCTCAGGGTACAGGATTTGAATCGCGGCAAGCGGGCAGCACGCACTCGTGGCAGTCTGGTTGAAGGGTTCCGCTATGTCTGGTCGCGCCCCGATCTGAAAGCCCTGTTCATGATGCTGTTCCTGATTGGCACGTTCGGACTGAATTTTCCGATTTATATTTCCACCATGTCGGTCACCACGTTCCAGGTGGGCGCCAATGAGTATGGCCTGCTCTCATCGACCATGGCAATTGGTTCGGTCAGTGGTGCCTTGCTGGCCGCGCGCCGCGCCCGTCCTCGCATGTCTTATGTACTGAGCGGCGCGGGCATTTTCGGGCTGGGCTGCATGCTGGCTGCCGTCTCTCCCAATTACTGGGTGTTTGGCGTGGTGCTGGTGGTGCTCGGCATCGCCGCCCAGACCTTCAATACCACCGTCAACAGTACCGTGCAAATGTCTACAGACGCGACGATGCGCGGCCGGGTCATGGCGATCTATATGGCGATTGCGCTGGGCGGCACATTAATCGGGGCGCCGTTCGTTGGATGGGTTGCTGATGTCTTCGGTCCCCGCTGGTCGCTGGGTGTTGGCGCCGCTGCCGGTGTTCTGGCGATGATTGTCGGGTTGCGCTATCTTTTCAAGTATCGTGCGCTCGGCGTCAAACTGGTTCAGTTTCGGGTGCAATTCAGCCTGGATGGCCACGAAGTCCAGTTGCGCGAGCAGAGACGACGCCAGGCGCGTGTTCAGGCCAAATAACAATGCAGCGCAATGGCGCTGACATAAAGGCCAAAGCTGAACACCACGTGGTTGACAATCGTGCGCAATCGCACGCGCAGCGGGTCTGGTGTCTTGCGAGCTGCCACGCCCAGCCCCATGCCGGGCTGCATCGCAAACCAGGCGGCGCAGGTGGCCAGCACCAGCCCGATCAGAAAGGGCGCACCCAGCGATGGATAGGTTACCTCCTGGACGGACCAGATGACAACGACCAAGAGCCCGTAAACGATACCGACGATATAGTGGGCAAGCCAGCCGATAGCCAGTTCACCGCGCACGGGCATTGCGTCTGCAATATTTTCATGTCGAAAGCGCTTGTTTTTCATATGCGCAAACCATCTGCCGGCCAACGCCCAGTTGGCAGGCGCCGCATCATAGGCACGTTTGGCGACAAGCGCCCAGATATCCAGGATCACGGTCGCGGCAATACCGATGATGATACCGTGTAAAAAAAGAACTGCGATGCTGTGCATGAAGACGCGACCTATTGCAGGGCAACGGCATCAAAGCCGGCCACAATCGCTCCCTGGGTATCCAGCAAATCCATATGCTCGCCGTGGATCCGGTAGCGGGCAACCTTCAGCAGGGTCTGCATAAACTGGCTTTCCAGTTCCATGCCGTGCTGGCAGGCCATCCGGGTTCCACCCAATCCCTTGAACGTAAGCTGGTCGGCATTGTCCTCGAACCCGCCTATCATGCGATTGCAGCCGCTGCTGCCTGATATCCGGTTGTCCTGCGACGAAAAGACAATATGGGCTTCGCGCTGCCGATCGGCTGTCGTCACGGGCTTGCCGTTCAGGGTTACCAATTTCCAGTAGGTGTTGCGCAGGGGACTGTCAGGTTTGGTCATGGTGGTCTCTGTCGAAGAAGAAGAGAGAGAGGCCGAAGGCGACGTCGCTGCACAAGCAGACAAGCCGGTCGCGAACAGGGCTGCGATCAGAAAGCGGCGAAAAAAAGCCTGGGTCATGATTCCTTCCTTGGATGGGTTGCATTCAGCCGGATCATCATAACCGGTCATAGACCGGGGCACAACCAGGGACGTGTACACAGGGTGCGGGCGAGCGTCATCTCATCTCCACCCGCGACAGCTGCGTCATGTCCGTGCAGGCTGTTTCTGAAATGTGCGTTGAGCTAGGGTTTGTACTAATATGAGGCATTTTTTCCCAGATTCATCAGTAAGTTAGCCTGCGTCGCCCCTGCATAAACTGGCATGGCTTTTGCTTAATGAGCTAAGAGTGGTTTCGACAGAAATTGTTTCTCGCCGCGACAGCTCGAATTCATGTATTTTTCTTGAAAAGGGGTATGACCATGCACCACCATCATTTCTACAGCGATCTGCTTGATTCTGTCCTGGACAAAATCTGCTCTGCCGTGACACTGCTGGGAACCATGAAGGGCGGCCAAAGGGAAACGTACTGGGATTGAGAGCGAGACAAATGCAGTCTGTCGGCAGTCTGATCGTTGGCAGGCAGCACATAAATAGAATGAATGAAAGCAATGCCCTGGCCTATTGCCGCTCTATGCAATACGCCAGGGTTTCGTATGGAAAAGTGACCTGGCCATGATTTTTAAGCGTCGGGGTCCGATCAATTAGTTCCAGTATGCGAGCCTTGACTTGCGCCCGCTGTGTCGCAGGCAGCGCAGCGATAAAACTGGTGGACAGGCTGCGGTTGATGATGACATCGTCGATCGTGCCCGTATGCCCGTGTGAAAAACGCGTCTCTTGCAGCGAGCCGAATCCGGGATGGGGAAACACATTGCGCCACTGGCCGGTATGGAACCGTGGGGTGTCGCCTTCATAAACATTGACGATGTCGTCAAGTTGCCGGACCCAGTCGTACCCGGTGTCGCGTCTGTTCCAGACCAGGCCGAGACGCCCGCCGGGGCGCAGTACGCGATGGATCTCATTCAGTGCTTCGGGCACGGCAAACCAGTGAAAGGCCTGGGCGCAGACAACCGCATCGACCGATTCATCTTCAAGCGCAAGCGACACTGCCGTGCCTTCCAGAATTGTGGCTCCGGGGGCGTATGCAGCCAACTCTGAGCGCATGGCAGCGACTGGCTCGACCGCAATGACGCGGGCACCGGTTTGCTGCAGGTATCTGGTAAACTTGCCTGTGCCGGCGCCCAGATCTACCACCGTGGTCGACTCCACGAGACCCAGTACATCGGTAAGCCAGGGGACAATCCCGGCCGGGTAATCAGGGCGACCTCGCACGTACGTATCTGCCGAACGGGTATAACCCTGGTCGGCGGCAGAGTGGATGGGTTTTTCAAAGTCGGGCATGGCGTTCCTCTCGTGCAGGGCAAGCCGGCTGGCTTGATCGACGGGCGCACAACATACCGCCCGGTTCAAGTGATGATACTCGGGTTACCTGACAAACAGCCGGAACACAAGCCGGCGTCACCACAATCAGTATGGAACAATAGTAATGAACACCAATGCCGATATGCCTGCACTGGGTCCCGAGATTGATCGCCTGCACCGCGAGTGTCTCAGCCTGATCATGGCCACCACCAATGCGGCGCACATCCCGGCAGCCAGTTACGCGCCGTTTGCCCACATGGACGGACATTTCTATATTCTGGTGTCCGGTCTGGCCGTACATGGCGAAAATCTGAAGAACCAGCCGGAGTTGGATATTCTGCTTATTGAAGACGAAAGCAAGACCCGCAATATTTATGCGAGACTGCGTTTGAACTATCGGGCAAGGGCATCGCGTGTTGCCAAAGGCTCTCCGGAACACGCAAGGGCGGTGGCATTGCTGACGGGGCGCGCCGGCAAAACGGTTGAGCTGCTTGACTCAATGGACGATTTTACGATGTATCGCCTGACGCCGCTGCGAGGCACACTGGTTCAGGGCTTTGGGAAGGCTTTTGTATTCGATCCCGCCGATCTGTCGGAGGGTGTCGTACAGCTGGATGAAAAAAATATAGATAAATATCGCTAATGTCTGTCGGGGGTTGCTGCTACTACCCTGAAGCAGGAAGTTGGGCAGCAGCGACCCCTGTGTCTGAACGACGCTGCAACGGCGCGATGTGGCCCTCGCGGTGTCGTGAAAATCAGATCAAGGCAGTTCGCCCCGCTTGCGCTTGGCCGTGAAGTCGCGGGTTTCCTTGACGATCACGCCGGACAACAGGACAAGGGCAATCAGATTGGGCACTGCCATCAGACCGTTGAACGTATCGGCGGCGGCCCAGACCAGATCCAGGCTGGCAATCGTGCCGAGCATGACGCTGGCAACATAGATGATGCGATACGGCAGAACGAAGCGCTCACCCAGCAGATAGGCGGCGCATTTTTCCCCATAATAGCTCCATCCCAGGATCGTTGAATAGGCGAAGAACACTAGTCCGATCGTGACGATCCAGCCTCCGGGTCCGGGCAATAACTGATTGAATGTATTGGTCGTAAGGGCGGCGCCGGTTTCTCCATTGGTGTAGATGCCGCCCATGACCAGCACCAGCCCGGTGATACTGCATACAACAATGGTGTCAAGGAACGTGCCGGTCATTGACACCAGCGCCTGACGCACGGGATGATCGGTTTTGGCAGCGGCCGCGGCAATTGGTGCGCTGCCCATGCCTGCTTCATTTGAAAAGACACCGCGTGCCACACCGTACCGGATCACAGTGCCGATCGCGCCGCCGGCTACAGCCTGGCCACTGAAGGCATCTTCAAAAATAGTCGCAAATGCAGGGCCCAGCAGGTCCAGATGCATGAAAATAATGACCAGACCGCCGACAACATAGCAAACCGCCATAAAAGGGACGATGAATGAGGATGCGGTTGCAATACTTTTGATGCCGCCCAGAATAACCACCGCCGTAAAGATGGTGAGCACAATGCCGGTGATCATCGGGTCAATGTCAAAGCTTGCCTGAATAGAGTGGGCGACCGAATTGGATTGCACGGAGCTGCCGATGCCGAAAGAGGCCAGCGTGCCGAACAGGGCAAAAAGGACAGCCAGCCATTTCCACTTCAGGCCGCGTTCAATGTAATACATGGGGCCGCCGGACATTTCGCCGCGTTCATTGACAATACGATACTTGACGGCCAGTACGCCCTCGCCGAACTTGGTCGCCATGCCGAAGATCGCCGTAACCCACATCCAGAACACGGCGCCGGGTCCGCCGAGCACCACTGCTGTGGCGACGCCGGCAATATTACCGGTGCCGATGGTGGCCGACAGGGCGGTCATGAGCGCGCCGAAGTGAGAAATATCTCCCGGATCGTCACTGCCATCCGGATTTTTGCGATTGGGTGAAAATGCCTGCTTCAGGGCAAAGGGCAACATGGTAAATTGCAGAAAAGCCAGTCGCAGGGTCAGATAAATACCGGTGCCAACCAGAAACACCAACATCACCGGTCCCCAGACCCACCCTCCCAGGGTGTCGAAAATTGTTTTGAGTACGTCCATAAACTGCATCGTACTGACTCCTTCATTTTTAATTGATTGACGATCGAAGACGTCCTGCTTCCTTCGAAGGCTAAACAATACCCGATATCACCCCTTTTTGAAATTGATGTAAATTAATTGACGATTTTGTTTGTTATGTTATAACATAACTATTATTCACAAAACGCCGATCTGATGCCCCTTTACGCAGGGGCAGACCGGCTGGTTCGACTCAATATACAGGGAAGATGTACAGATGGTTTCCAAACAGTTTTTTATTTCAGGTGTCATTGGCGCTGCACTCCTGGGTGCCGTGGGTCATGCCGGCGCAGCCCCGTTGCATGTTGTTGCCAGTTTTTCCATTATTGAAGATCTGGTGCGTAATGTGGGGGCAGATCGCGTGACGGTCAAATCCATCGTGCCTGCCAATGGCGATGCGCATACTTATGAGCCCCGGCCTGCAGATGTGATTGCACTCAAGCGTGCCGATCTGGTGCTGGTCAATGGCTTGCAGTTCGACCCGTTCATGCAGCGGCTGGCAAAATCAAGCGATACCAAGGCGCCCCTGATTGAAGTGTCCAAAGGCATCAGACCGCTGAAAAATACCGAAGACGAACATGGGCATGGCGATGAACATCACGACCACGACCACGACCACGACCACGATCATGGGCACGATCATGATGAGCCTGAAGGACATCACGATCATCATCATGGCGAATATGATCCGCACGCGTGGCAATCGGTACCCAATGCCATTATCTATGTAAAAAACATCGCAGAGGCTCTGTGCGCGGCGGATAAGGACGGATGCGATACATACAAAACCAATGCCGGCGACTACACGACAAAACTCAAGGCGCTGGACACATCGGTTCGGGAGGCGATCGCAACCCTGCCGGCGGACAAGCGCACCATCATTACCTCGCACGATGCCTTCGGCTATCTGGGCGCCACTTATGGCCTGACGTTGCTCGCGCCCGAAGGCACATCATCCGAGTCCGAAGCCACGGCCGCCGATGTTGCCGCCATCATCCGGCAGGTGCGAAAAGATAAAAGTGCTGCCATATTCATGGAAAATATCAGTAACCCGGCCCTGATCAAGCAGATATCTGCCGAGTCAGGCGTATCGGTCGGCGGCAAGTTGTATTCGGATGCCTTGTCCGGTCCCGATGAACCCGCCTCCACTTACCTGGAGATGATGCAATACAACGTTGATACCATCACCAAAGCGATTCTGAAGAAATAAGCAGGCGGACCCGTGAGGCGACGATGCAACCGTATCTCAACGAAATGAGCGTGCTAGGCAATCTGGTGAGCGAGCCGCGACTTCGCTATTTTCCGGACGGTGGCGCCGTCTTGCGTATCACAATTGAAACCTGCGATGAAACGGGGTGGGAGTGTGATGGTGAAGATGTAACCTGCGTTGAATATCACGATGCCGTTTTGTATGGACTGCTGGCCGAGCGGATCGCCCGGTCTGCACGCGCAGGTGCGCGCTTGTGGATTTGTGGTCCGCTGCATCGGCGTTATTTTGCGGATGGCCTGACAGGCAAAAGCGGAATGATCTGCGAAATTGAAACCCGGCAGGCCAGCCTCATTGCATCCCGCATCGATAGCTGCCTGCCGTATTTAACAACTAGCGTTCGACCACGACCCGGTTCACATCGGGTTTGAAATCTTTTTCCTTGCGCCAGTAACGGGACAGAACAAAGCCGAGGGCACACAGCAGCAGGCTGAGCAACCCGAACCAGAACGCTTTTTTCTGTTCCGGCAAAAATGCCATGGCTCCCAGAATGCCCATCATGCCGGCGATCGCCAGATAACTCAGATAAGGGAAGCACCACATGCGCACCCGAATGCGTTCAGGGCAGTTCTGTTCCATTCTTTTACGCAGCCGGATATGTGATATTGCAATCAGAATATAGACCACCAGCGCGACCGTGCCGTAAGACTCCACAAGAAAAGGAAAGATGCCATCGGGTGAATAATATGAGACAACAATGGCTGCGTAACCGAACAGCGTGGAAAAAATAATCGCCCGTACAGGCACGCCGTTTTCTGAGACACGGGCCAGCGCCTGGGGTGCATCGGCGTTACGGGTTAAGGCGAATATCATGCGTGATGCGGCATACAGGCCGGAATTGAGGCACGACAGTACGGCCACCAGAATGACGGCATTCATGATATGCGGCGCGTATGGGATCTGCATGACCTGCAATGCACTGACGTACGGTGTGGCAATGGCCTCGGAATTCCAGGGCACCAGGCAGACCACGAAGAATACTGAACCAATATAGAAAAACAGGACTCTGCTGATCACGGAATTCGTGGCTTTCGCGACCGACTTGGCCGGATCGGCAGTCTCTGCGGCCGCAATGGTCACAATTTCTGCACCAAAATAAAAACCGGTGGCGGCAACGGCGCCTGAGAGTACCGGACCCCAGCCGTTGGGCATGAAGCCGCCGTGAGTCAGCATTTCGCCCAGCCCTGTGGCCTGATGATTAGGCCACATGCCCAGCAGGAACAGTCCGCTCAGAAACAGAAAAACGACAATGGCGGCCACTTTGATCGACGAAAACCAGAATTCGAATTCACCATAGGACTTCACCGAAAACAGGTTGGTAATCGTCAGCACAGCCATCAGGGTAAGACTGATTTCCCAGGAGGGAATGTTGGGCAGCCAGAACTGGATCAGCTTTGCCCCGGCAATTGCTTCGATAGCGACCACAATGACCCAGAAATACCAGTACATCCATCCGGTCATGAAACCCGCAAATTCGGCCTTGCCGGGATGCTCGCGGAACGCGCTGCGGGCGTATTCGTAGAACGAACCGACCACCGGCAGGGATGAGGCCATTTCACCGAGCATTCGCATGACCAGAATAATCAATATGCCGGTGATCAGAAAAGAAATCAGGGCGGCCGGGCCGGCATTTTTTACCACGACCGAACTGCCTACAAACAGCCCGGCGCCAATGACGCCGCCCAGTGCGATCATCGACATGTGCCGCGGTTTTAACGAATGCTGCAGCTGGTTTTGACCATCAATATTCATCTACGTGTCTCCTAAGTACGTCTTTTCGTGCTTTGGGAAACGAATTTACCGCTATTGCTTCTGTATAGACAGAGCCAGATACCGGCTATCGATGGGTCCATGCCGCGTCAGCGCTGGGGCGGCTGCGGGTATTCCCTGATGAAATCAATGGTCGGTCTGGTGAGCGATGATCGGTGGTTGCATTATGCGCAGATGACGCTTCACTGCTCATCGCGGTGATAGATGAATTTCGGCATATTCCACTGAAATCGCAGCGCCAGCATGCGCAGTGTCAAACCTGCCAGCAGCGAGACGCCCATGACCAGTTCATGGTTGTAGCCGGCCTGCAGCCCCGCGACATATAGAACGCCGGTGACAATAGAGACGCTGGCATACAGTTCGCTGCGAAAGAGCAGCGGGATATCATTGCATAAAATATCGCGCAGCACACCACCGACGCATCCGGTAATCATGCCTGAAATAATCACAATCAGCAGGGGCAGATCCAGCTCCAGCGCGACGTTGCAGCCGATAATCGTAAAGACCACCAGTCCCACCGCGTCCAGCAGCAGAAACAGCTTATGCAAATGGTGCATGATACGGGCCACAAAAATGGTGGCCAGTGCAGCGATAGTGGTAATGACCAGATAGTGGGGATGAGCGACCCAGGTAAGCGGGTGATGGTTGAGCAGAATATCCCGAACCGAGCCGCCGCCCAACGCAGTTATGCACCCCAGCAGACAGACGCCGACCCAGTCCATGCTGCGACGGCCAGCAGCCAGTGCGGCGGTCATGGACTCGGCAATGATCGCAATCACATAAAGAATAGACAATATAAGCATAGGATGGATATCGGACCGGGCAAGCCTGAGGCATTTTGAGGGCGTTGCCCGATTATATCCTTCGTAAACCGGATCACTGCACGATGTCACGAGCGCCCGGGAGATTGGCCTGCCTCATGAGACCGGCGTCGGTTCGTCCGATGGCGGCTGCGTGTGCGTGGTTCAGGCGGCCAGTGCTTCGTCTGCGGGACCGAAGAACTCATAATGGATGCGATCGGCGGGCACGCCCTTGGCAGCCAGGCCTGTGACAAATGCGCGCATAAACCCGCTAGGGCCACAAATGTAATAGTCTGCGTCCTGTACCGGTGTGTTCTGTTCGAGCCAGTCCAGCGAGACCATGCCGGAGACGTCATGATTCTGTCCGGGCTGATCAATCGCAGCGGGCTCGCTGTAGAACGTGGATACTCTGGAGTGGGGCAAGTGCGATGCCAGGGTTTGTACATGCGAACCCATGGCATGGGTCTGGCTGCTCATAGTGCTGTGCACATAATGCACCGGCAGGCCTGGATGCTGTTGCCGGATGGTTTCCAGCATACTGACCATGGGCGTGAGGCCGACGCCGCCTGACAGCAGAACGACAGGGCGTTCGGGGTTGTCTGAAAGATAGAAATCACCGGCCGGTGGGGTTATTTCAAGCGTGGTGCCGATCCGGACATGGTCGTGCATGAAGTGCGAGCCGCCCTGACTTTCCTGCGCGCGCCGGACCGAGATACGGTAATACTCGCCATTGGGCGCGCAGGAAATGGAATAGTTGCGTTTCATTCCCGCCTGACCGGCTGTATCGAAGCGCAAGGTAATGTACTGGCCCGGTTTGTGGTGCATAACCGGTTTGCCGTCAGCCGGGCGAAGAATGAACGAGGTAATGATGCTGCTTTCCCGGATGGTTTCGCTCACGACAAATGGACGCCAGCCTGTCCAGCCCCCTGGCGCCTGTGTAATGGCGTCGCGCAACGCGCCTTCGCGATTTTGCAATATGCCCGCGAGAAACCAGTAGGCTTCGCCCCAGGCATTAAGAATGTCTTCGGTGGCGGCCTCGCCCAGGACATCGCCGATCGCTCCCAGCAGGGCGGTGGCGACGTAGGGGTAATGTTCAGGCAGGATATGAAAGCCAACATGCTTTTGCGCAATGCGTTCTACCGCCGGTAACAGCGCACCCAGATTATCGATGTTGCTGGCGTAGGCCAGAATGGCGCCTGCCAGGGCGTTGATTTGTTTGCCATTGGCCTGGTTGGCATGGTTGAACAGGCTGCGGATATGTTCATCGCGGAACAGACGATCATACATTTTTGCGGTAATGGCCGAGCCATGCGTTTGCAGGGCAGGTACGGTCGCTTTAACGATGGCAACGGTTTCGGGACTCAGGGAGGTAACAACGGGTTGAGACAATTTGGGCTCCTGTCGGACTGTGATGCGAGATTGCGATTGTGGTATTACATTTATAATATTCATTTAAAATGCATGTTATTTCAAAATTTTATAATATGCAAGTGAAATGAATGTTATAGTTCGATTTTCGATACCACTCAAAAGGCCCGGGCAGGGGCTTGACATGAGACTTACCCAATATACAGATTACGCGCTCAGAGTCCTGATTTACCTGGGATCACGGGACGACGGGCTGACCTCCATCGCTGAAATCGCGCGCGCTTATGCGATTTCCCAGAATCACCTGATGAAAGTCGTTCAGCACCTTGGCCAACTGGGCTATATCGAGACCCTGCGCGGACGCAACGGCGGTATCCGGCTGGGGCGGCCGCCGGAACAGATCAGCATTGGCGAACTGGTGCGCCACACCGAAGGTGATATCGAACTGGTCGATTGCAGTTCCTGCGCCATTACCGGTCCCTGTGGTTTGCCATCTGTTTTTCGGGAAGCAACGCGCGCTTTTCTGGCTGTGCTGGACAAATATACCCTGCAGGACTTTCTGGGCTCGCGTGACGATTTACGCGTGCTTCTGAATCTGTCTCCATCGGAATATCCATTGACACAATACTCGCGACTTCGGCAATTGAGCTAGAATGATGCCCTGAATCCCGTTCCCGTGCATCCGTATGTCCTGCCACAGGAGAAGGGCCATAATCAAAAAAACTGGAGACGCAGAATGATAAACCGCCTGAAACCGTGGCTGCTGGCTTTTGGACTCTTGCCCGCAAGTATGACTGTAAACGCTCAGCCAATGCAATTTACCGAGCCGGTCACCCTGACCGTAGGCTACGTTCCCGGGGGTGCAAGTGACAACGCGGCCCGTATTGTCGCCAAGGCGCTGGCAAAGGAAATCGGCGTTCCTGTGGTCGTGGAAAACAAGCCTGGCGGCGGGGGGCGGATCGCTGCTGCTGAACTGAAAAACATAAAGAAAGGGCAGCATGTCCTGATGCTGGGCAATCCGGCTGTCACAGTTATTGCACCCATTGTCTTTTCCGATCTGAATTACGACCCTCAAAAGGACTTCAAGCCGGTTTCTCTGGTGACGGAATACAGCTTTGCGCTTGCCGTCCCCGCGTCAGGCGCGATCCATTCGATGGACGAGTTTGTGCACTGGGCCAAAACCAACCCGAAACAGCTCAATATTGGCGTGCCGGCAACAGGCAGCCTGCCGCATTTTTTCGGCCTCATGCTGGCCGACCGGCTTGAGCTGAAGCCGGAAATTGTCGGTTATAAAGGGTCAGCGCAATTGTTGACTGATCTGGCCGGCGGCAATATTCCAGTTGCCATCGACACGCTGGACACCTTCATTCCCATGGCCAGAAGCGGCAAAGTACGGGTGCTCGGTGTCTCCAGCGAGCAGCCCGATAGCAACCTGCCCGATGTCCCGCCGTTTCACAAAGCGGGAGTCGATATCAGGGCAACTGGCTGGAATGCCGTTTTTGCACCCGCTTCTATGAATGATGAGACGGTGACGTATTTGGGAGAAGCGATCAGCAAAGCGCTGGGGGACCCCACGGTTCAGAAAGAGATCCGTTCGGTCAATCTGATTCCAGTCCAGGCCAACGCAGCGCAAACACGCGAAGCGATAGAACAATTCAGAAAGCAGTGGGAACCCGTGGTTCGCGAGTCAGGCTTCAAGGTAGGTAAATAAGATATAACATGGCCAATATCAAAAATGTGCTTTTCATCATGGCAGATCAGCTGCGCGCGGATCACCTGAGCTGCTATGGTCATCCGCATTTGCAGACGACCCATATGGACCGGCTGGCCTCACGCGGCGTTCTGTTCGAGCAGGCGTTTGTCAACTCCGGGGTATGCGGTCCATCACGAATGAGTTATTACACCGGCCGCTATCCGTCCACGCATGGAGCGACATGGAATCGTGTACCTCTGTCCATCAGCGAAGTCACCCTGGGCGAATATCTGAAGTCGCGTGATCTTGATCTGGTGCTGGCCGGGAAAACGCACGTGATGCCCGATAAACAGGGACTGGAGCGTTTGCAGATCGACGGGCAGACCGAACTGGGTACTTTGCTCAGGCAGGGGGGCTTCGAACAGATTGACCGCTATGACGGCCATCATGAGCCTGGCGTGGAAAGCGGCTACCCGGCCTTTCTGAGAGCGCACGGTTATGATTCTCCCGATCCCTGGACTGATTTTGTGATCGCTGTCCAGGACGAACAGGGGCAGGTCAGAAGCGGCTGGCATATGCGTAATGTCAACTATCCGTCCCGGGTAAAAGAAGAACATTCCGAAACCGCCTATATGACCGATTGCGCCATGGATTATATGAAATCGGCGGGCGACAAACCCTGGGTCATGCATCTGAGTTATGTGAAGCCGCATTGGCCTTATGTGGCGCCTGCGCCTTATCATGCCATGTACACGCCAGAACAATGCCTGCCTGTCCGTCGTACCGCCCAGGAAAAAGAACATGCGCACCCGGTGCTCAACGCCTATCGCATGCAGGAGGAAAGCGTCAGTTTTTCAGACGAGGAGTGCGTGAACCGCGTGCGGCCGGCTTACCAGGGGTTGATCAAACAACTGGATGACCATCTGGGCAGGCTTTTTGGCTACATGGAGTCAACTGGCCTGATGGACAATACACTTGTCATTATTACGGCGGACCACGGCGATTTGCTTGGCGATCACTGGCTTGGGGAAAAAGAGCTGTTTTACGATGTTGTGCAACGGGTTCCGCTGATTATTTATGATCCATCCGAAAAGGCAAATGCAACGCGCGGCAGGCGTGAGTCACGCTTGGTGGAAAGTGTAGACATCGTGCCCACCATTCTTTCTGCCCTGAATATGGACATACCTGCTCATCGGATCGAGGGGCGCGCGCTTCAGCCGCTTCTTCATGGTGAATCGGTTCAATGGCGTGATTGCGTGTTCTCAGAGCTGGATTACAGCTATCGGGAAGCCCGGTTGTTGCTTGGTAAAGAAACGGATGAGTGCCGGGCGTGGTCAGTGCGTACCGATCGCTGGCGCTACGTTTACTGGAGCGCTGAGAGAGCCCAACTGTTTGACTTGCAGAATGATCCGGACGAGTTTCATGATTTGGGTGAGCATCCCGACTACGAGGCGGTCAGACTCCAGATGAAACTGCGCCTGCTGGACTGGTTTGCCGGGCTGAAACGCCGCATCACAGTGACCGAAGAGGAAGTGGCCACGCAAACGCATAAATACAAACAGGCCGGCGTGTTCTACGGGCAATGGTGATCAGGGCGGTGTCGGGAAAAGTTAACTGGCTGTCGCAGGGCGCGGACGCACGTGTTGTTGCAACGTCTTGCGATAGACGTGCTCGGTCGCGCTGACGAATTGCTGGTGACCGAAACGCAGTTCGCTTTTCCTGCGGGCGGCATTCCCCATTTCGTTGATGTCATAACGGCCTTGCAGAATTTCCTGCAATAGTGAGGCCAGCGCCTGGGGGTTGCGCGGCGGAATGATCCAGCCATCCGCATGGTTGTCGATATTTTCAGGTAAACCGCCGTGGCGCGTCACGATGACCGGTTTTTCCATGGCCATCATTTCGCGGCACGCAAACGAGATCGTTTCCACCCGATAGGAAAGCACAAAGCCGACATCGATCGCACCGATAAACGGCCGTACATCTTCAAGATCGCCGACGAAACTGATATGTTCCTTCATGCCCAGTTGCCCGATTTCGTCCAGCAACTGCTGGTCCGGCCGCGGTCCGGCGAGGGCAATATGCAGTCGCTCGATCTGGCGACGATCCAGTTGGGCCAGCGCACGTACCATGTCTATCCAGCCCTTGTACTCTGTCGTTCCCGCATTGCTGCCTAACAGGATGCGAGTGTCGTCGGCGCTGCCCAGAATAGATTGTCTCATTTGACGGATATCGCCCGCATTCGCCTTGCTGAAATGCGTGGTATCGATACCGTTGAGTACGGTGGTAATGCCGCTTTGATCGTAAGGTCCGCCCGCAAGCCGGTCTGCGACAAAATCACAAACGGCAATGCAATGGTCGGTTCCGAAGCGGGCACGCAGGCGTGACCCCAGCGAGCGGGTCGCATGGTCGTTGTGCTTGGTAAAGATAATGGCCGGTTTGTGGTGCATGCCCAGCAAGGCAAGCATAACCAGGCGATGATCCGCCGTGCCATTGACATGGACGATATCGTACCGGTTCTCCCGCAGTATCGCGCGCAAATGGGCTGCGGCGGCTGGCAATTGTTGCAGTTTGCTCGGATAGGGTTGAGCAAACGCCTGCACGCCCGGCGTATTCGAGGCAATGCGGTAAAGCGCACTTTCCTGGGGAACGGCCACGGCAATATCATGGTCCTGATTCAGGCCGTCAATGAGTCGGCTGATATAGGATGTATGTCCCCCGATGCCGGGGCTGGTATGAAAGTTGGTATACAGTATCTTCATTGAGATTGAAATTCCTGTTCAATCTGACCGGATCGGCTCCCTGTTCATAAGGAAGCAGACGAACATCTGCGATCAGTAGCAGAATGATTGATGCATGGCACAAAGCATACTGGTGTCTGACCAGTGACGGACGGGTGCGTAACAGATAGAAAGACGCGTGATGTAATAGACGACCGCAGATCTGTAAGCAAATTTGCGGTCTGTGTCATTTGTATCGCGATGCACCAAAAACAGGCGCATTTCGGGCGTAGGCGTGCAATATTTAAGGTAAATGTCAGAAAGCACGGGGCCGAGCGGCAGAGAGATCAGGGTAGCGTTGGTGGCGGCCTGCTTGCATGAAACCGGAATAACGCACGCGGATTAACGCGCGTGGTCCGGGGCAACTTCGGAAACGGGAGTCAGCGTGGCAGGGGAAGCTATACCGGTTCGCAGGGCGCTTTGCGCAGCCTCGCGTGCGGCGATCAAAATGAAATCGGAACGGGTCATGCCGCGCACGAGCGCTGCACGATCAATCAGCATCACATCGTCCTCTTTGATTCGCAGATGACACGCGTCCCGTCTGCGGTTGGTCGTTTCGGTGTTCATGATGGCTCCAGTCGTCGCAGGGCGAACGATTTGATTAACTGTATTGTAGAGGCGATATCTTTCAGGAATTTGACGACATCTGCCGTCGACGCCGTCATCTATTTCGCAGGAAATGTCAATTGCAATGATAAGATGGCAGAACCCTTCGCATGGAGAACGTGATGAATATTCTGATGATACTCACCTCGCACGACAAACTTGGTTCAACCGGGAAACCAACGGGGTTCTGGCTCGAGGAGTTTGCCGCGCCGTATTACGCGTTCCTTGACGCGGGCGCACGGGTAACGCTGGCTTCGCCGCTGGGAGGACAGCCGCCGCTTGATCCGAAAAGCGATGCGCCCGATGCACAGACCCGGGCCACCCGACGCTTCAAAAACGACGCGCACGCACAGGCGGCGCTGGCGGCAACGACGCGACTGGCCGAGATCAAGGCCGACGGCTTTGACGCCGTGTTTTTCCCCGGTGGTCATGGGCCGCTTTGGGATCTGGCCGAAAACGGTTATGTCATGGGATTGATTGGTGATTTTCATGACAGTGGCAAGCCCGTCTCTGCTGTCTGTCATGCACCCGCCGTCTTTCGGCATGTGAAAGGGCCGGATGGAACATTTCTGGTCAACGGTCGAAACGTGACTGGCTTCAGTAACGCGGAAGAACACGCGGTAGGGCTGACGGGGGTGGTGCCGTTTCTTGTAGAGGATATGCTCAAGGATCATGGCGCGCGCTACACCAGCGCCCACGACTGGCAGCCACATGTGGTGGTGGACGGCAGGCTTGTGACCGGACAGAATCCGGCCTCTTCAGTGGGCGTGGCCGAAGCAGTCATTACCCTGTTGCGTGATCGGCGGGGGTAGCGACAGCGCAGTTTTTTGTCCGGCAGGTTTTTTTTACACCTCGGATGAGAATCTGGGATGATGTCTTCTGTCAACATCGGTAAACTGTTGGAAAAATATTTTACTGACAGTGAGTTCATTTCAGGAGGAGAAGACATGAAACTGAGACCCCGTGCGCTACCCATGACAGCGTGGCAACTGGCCACTGGCACGATACTGGCTTTTGCTACAGGCGCCGCGCTGGCCGCGCCTGTAGCAAAGGTGCATGATCTGGCCAAAAGCGAGCAGCAAGCGTATCTGGATACCCTGCGAGACCTGGTGCATATTGAATCGGGCAGCAAAGATATCGAAGGCGTGACGAAAATTGCCCAGTTTGCAGCCGACAGGCTCAAGCAACTGGGCGCGGAAACGGAAATCATCGAACCCAAAGACGTTTATCGCATGGACGATACGCCCGAAAAAACGGGACCTGTGGTGCATGCAACCATCAAGGGTTCGGGCAAGTCAAAGATCATGATGATTGCCCATCTGGATACCGTCTATCAGAAAGGGGACTTGAAAGATCAGCCTTTCCGGGTAGATGGTGATAAGGCATATGGTCTGGGTATTGCAGATGACAAACAGGGTGTGGCGGCGATTTTGCATGTGGTGCAATTGCTCAAGAAAATGGACTACCGCCAATTTGGCACGGTGACTGTCGTTTTCAATTCCGATGAGGAAATCAGTTCGCCAGGTGCTCGCGCGCTGATCACTCAATTTGCCGAAGACCAGGATGCCGTTTTTTCTTTTGAGGGCGGTGGCAAGGATGGGGGCGTGCGGCTGGCTACCAGCGGTATTGGCGCCGCGTATTTGAAAGTGCACGGCAAATCTTCTCATGCGGGAGCCAGACCGGAGGGCGGCGTCAATTCATTGTATGAACTGGCGCATCAGGTATTGCAAATGAAAGACTTGTCAAAGCCCGATGAAGGCCTTAAATTGAATTGGACGCTGGCCAAAGTCGGTACGGTACGCAATATGATCCCGCCTGAAGCCACGGCCCAGGCCGATGCGCGTGCCTTGAAAGTGCAGGATTTTGATGCACTGGAAAAAACCATGCAGGAAAAAATCAAAAACAAACTCTTGCCTGACAGTAAAGTCGAACTTAAATTCGAAGTGCGCCGTCCGCCGCTGGAAGCCAGCGAGATTGGCCGCAAGTTGGCCGCGCATGCCCAAAGCATCTACAAGGATGAACTTGATATGGACATGAGTGTGGCTGACAAGGCCACGGGGGGCGGCACCGATGCGGCCTTTGCTGCAGTCAAAAGCCGCGGAGGTGTGGTTGAGGGCTTTGGCTTGAGCGGGTTTGGCGCCCACTCGAACAATGCCGAGTACGTGCAAATTCCGACAATCGTGCCGCGTCTTTATCTGGCAACCCGCATGATCATGGATTTATCGGAAGGAAAACTGGCGCCTTAACGGTCACCATGGCAGCCGCGCGGAAAGAGCAGGAGGTGCTTCTGTTTATCTTTCTGGCCGTTTTCTGCGATGAGGTGTTATTCAGGCCATGCACTTTGAGCATGGCCTGAAAGTATTTCGAGCACGCCATGTCAGGCTGCCGCGTGCTGGTGCTCCAGTTCAAGCAGTGTCTGCTTTGCGTGCAGACCACCGGCAAAGCCTGTCAGCTTGCCCGTACTGCCGAGGACTCGATGGCAGGGGGTAATGATGGAAATGGGATTGCGCCCCACGGCCGCGCCAACCGCGCGGGACGCGGCAGGATTGCCCAGTTCTTCGGCAATCTGGCCGTAACTGCATGTCTGACCAAAGGGGATGTCCAGCAATCGTGCCCACACTTTCTTCTGGAATGGCGTACCGTCCATATTCAAGGTCAGGTCAAAACGATTCCGCTTGCCGGCAAAATATTCGTTGAGCTGTTGCTGCGTTTTTTGCAGTACCGGGTGAGTATCCTCACGCTGCATGGTGCCGAGTCTGACACGGCCTGGCCGGTCGTTTTCCCACAAAATGGCGGCCAGTGCGTTGTTTCTGGCGACGAGAGTGAGCTCCCCCACAGGAGAGGGGATAATGGTGTATGAATAGGTCATTCTGAATTCTCCCAATATATTGGCGTGAGATCGCAGGTCTCGTTGTGACAAGGTCAATATCGATTATCTGATGTTTCACATCCGTTTCCTGATACAAACGGCTGATGTGAATATACTGCGATTCCAAATGGGTGGCACCCCGTTCCTTGCGCTTGAATGCGATGGGAGTAGCACGGCTGGTTTTTCGTGTCAGTATTGTAGGTACAACGAGGATCAGGACAATAGTCGAGTTTTAATGATGCCCAGGTTTTTGAGCCGGGTAATGGCTTTCTTATCAAAAGAAGTGAATACCTCGCCGCCTAGAGAATGACCATTATAGGCAATGACGCCGCCCGCAAAATCTCCGCCAGTTTGTAGCATTTGTAATCCCGCATCGACGGCGGGGCGGTCTACTTTGACCGTTTCCGCTCCAATCAGGAGTTTGAGTGCGTTGGCGATATCAATATTGTTCATCTTGTAGCCGCGAGACAGCGTCCATACGGTTTCACACAATACGGGTAACGGTATGACAATCCGAGTTGCCGTCTGCATCGCTTTGCGAGCGACTGCACCCTGATTCTCGTCATCATCTAGCAGATAACGCAGCACGACGTTTGTATCGACAGTCAATTTCATTTTTCACCTGCCCAGCCCTGACGGGAGAGGAGGTCGATCTCTTCGAGCGTCAGGCTCACGCTCTGCTTGTTTTTACTTTTCAAAATTCCAAAAGCGTCAGCAATATTATTGCTGGTTTCCGCTGCCTGGATGACTGCGCGGCCGTCGGGAAGCGTATCAACGTTGATTTTCTGCCCGGGTTCTACGCCCAGATGCTTCAACAACGCCTGCTTCAGAGTGACTTGTCCTTTTGCAGTAATGGTTAAAGTCGTCACGGCTATATCTCCTTCTGAAGTCTCAAATAGTAAGGCAGATAAGCCTTACTGTGAAGTACGCTGATACCCATTACTGTAGTTCAGATTCCATGTTCAGATGACGGCAATATGCCATTATTATCCAATCGTAATACCGTCCAATCGCCGGCTATAGAGCCCCTGTATACATCGAGTCGTGTTTTCACCCAAGACGGCACCGTACATATGTGATCTGCAAAACCAATTGGCGTAGTCGGTGCGTTATACTTTGAGCATGAATCATCGGCAGTTTTGATCAAAAGTGAAGTGCACGGAACACATGGAGCATACGGGATGACGCAGAATAATCAAAAGACGAGAGCGCAACCTTCAGGCGTTGCGTCCGACAGCGACGAGGCGCTGAGCTATCAAAGCGGCTTTGGCAACGAATACGCCAGCCAGGCCATCGATGGCGCGTTACCGGTGGGGCGAAACAATCCGCAACACGGCCCTCATGGCCTGTATACCGAGCTGATTTCGGGAACGGCATTCACGGCACCGCGGCATGAAAACCGTCGTACCTGGATGTATCGCCGGCAACCGTCCGTAGTGGCCGGCCGCTATGAGGGTTATGAACACGCTTTCTGGCAGTCGGGAGCGGACCCGTCAGTGGCGTTGCCGCCCGAGCCGCTTCGCTGGTCCCCCTGGGTGAATGACCATCCACAGGCCGATTTTATTGATGGTATGCGTACGGTTGCCGCCAATGGCAGCGTCGATACACAAAGCGGCCTTGCCATCCACATCTATATTCTCGATCGTTCAATGAACCGCCGTGCCTTTGTGAATGCGGATGGTGAAATGCTGATTGTGCCGCAGCTGGGGGCGTTGAGAATCACAACCGAAATGGGCGTGCTGAAGGTCGAGCCGAGGGAAATTGTCATTATTCCTCGTGGCGTGGCGTTCAAAATCGACTCATTGTCTGATGCCGGGGAACCAGCCCGAGGCTACGTCTGTGAGAACTACGGTGCACACTTTCGATTGCCGGAGCTCGGCCCCATCGGCTCCAATGGGCTGGCCAATGCCCGGGATTTCCTGGCGCCGGTGGCGGCCTATGAGGAAACGGATGGAGAGTACGAACTGATCCGCAAGTTTGGCGGACGCTTCTGGCGCGTACCGTTACACAGTTCTCCCTTTAATGTCGTTGCCTGGCACGGCAATCTGAGTCCGGTAAAATATGACACGGCGCATTTTATGACGATTGGGTCCATCAGCTACGATCATCCCGATCCGTCCATCTTTACCGTGTTGACATCACCGAGCGACACCCCCGGCACAGCCAATTGTGATTTTGTGATTTTCCCGCCGCGCTGGCTGGTGATGGAAGACACCTTCCGTCCGCCGTGGTTTCATCGCAATTTTATGAGCGAATTTATGGGCCTGGTGTATGGCCAGTACGATGCCAAGCCCGGTGGTTTTAAGCCGGGCGGAGCCAGTTTGCATAATTGCATGGTGCCGCACGGTCCGGACGAGTCGTCCTACGACAAGGCAACGAACGCGCAGTTGCAGCCGCAAAAACTGGATAACACACTCGCATTCATGTTCGAGAGCCGTTACCGGTTTGTGCCGACGCAGTTTGCAATGCAGGGACCCGAACTTGAAAAAAATTACATTGACTGCTGGATGGGCCTGAAAGACCAGTTCAAGCCTTGAGCGGATGGAAGGTTGTTGTTTTTACTCCAGGCGTTCTCACTGCTGTAGTCAATTCATGCTAATTTAATGACAGCTTCACTGCGGTAATTTCTATTTCTCAAGGAGACAGGCCATGGCTAAAAGCACGCAAGACAACACAAACACAGAGGGGCATAACCCCTTTACGGAGCTGAGCAAAATGTACGAGCAGTTCCAGGTTCCCGGACTGGACCTGGCTGCGATGGCCGATGCGCGCCGAAAAGACGTGGAAGCGCTGGTGCAGGCCAACAAGGCAGTGTATGACGGCATGCAGGCACTGGCGAACAAACAGACGGAGATGTTCCGGCAGGCCATGACGGACATTCAGGGAGCAGTAGGCACTGCCGGTACCAATCCGGCTGCACAAACTGAACTGGCCCGCAAAGCCTACGAAAAGGCTCTGGCCGATATGAAGGAGTTGGCCGACATTGCGCGACAATCCCAATCTGAAGCGATGGCCAGCATCAGTGAGCGCGCGGCACAACATATGCAGGAAATCCGGGATATGGTGCAGAAAAAATCAGGATAAGTCCGGTTGTCGCTCGAATTCAGGCAGCCGCAAGCGCCGCCTGAATTCAATATATAGCTCCCCGGTCAAAGCCTGGCAATTAACCTCATTCAATACGCCCGTGTCACCGGGCCGTTTCTCCTCAGTCGGTGAAAATGCTTGGCGCACACCCTGCGCGCTATTCTCCTGTCATCACGTCCGTGATATATTTCATTTATTGCAAAATATTACCAGTATCAGTTGGGGACATATGCCCGTGCTTGAGTCTAAATTACGTGTTGCCGCCTCATTGTTGGGCTGGGCTGTGCTTTATTACATCGCAACCTATGTTTCCCTCACACTGGACGATCCACTGGATCACGTGGGGTTTGTCTGGTTCCCTGCGGGCATTGGCGTTGCGGCCTTTCTGGTCAATGAGTACCGGCGCTGGCCGTGGCTGCTGGCGATGTTCCTGATTGGACACCTGATAGTCGATTTTCAGTTCAGTCACGATATTCCCATTGCGCTTGCGCTCTCGGTCATTAATATGGCCGCAGATATGGCAACAGCCTGGCTGGTAAGACGCTACGCACAGCTCAAGGATGATTTGCAGATTGTTTTGCGCTGGATCGTCGCAACGCTGGTGGTCAGTGCGCTCGCTGCCGTCCTGGGCGTAGGGGGACTGGCGATGTTTGACAATGCACCGTTCGGCAATCTGGTTTGGGTATGGTGGGGCGCCCATGTCTCGGGCGTTTTATATCTGACGGCCGTGATCATGGGGTTGCGCGGATTTCAACTGGGCGGCTCGACTAGCAGTGCGCGAGCCATGGTTATCAGCGTGATTGCATTTGTGTTGATGGTCATCGGTGCCTGGCTGATTTTCGATTCGGAGCGGCTGGAGATGGCGCATAGCCAGGCGCCATGGCGGGCCACATGGGTGTTTGCCCAAACGGCGATCCCGATCGCGCTGGCTGTTATTGTTGCCATTTCCGGTGGCAATCGCCTGGGCTCGCTGGCCTTGCTGTGCCTGGGCGCAATCGTCATTTACCATTCGTCGGAAGGCACCGGGCCGTTCTTTCTTAAATCACTTCGACCTGGCGAATCACTCATGCTGGCGCAATGCTATCTGGTGGGCACGGCATTACTAATTGTTTTCCTGCGGGTATTTACCCACAGCGTCAGACCTTATGGCAGGACGCAGGCGGCAGACCAGGAGGCAGCATTCATGTACCGGCAGCACATTGCGAGCGGGCGAGTGGACTGGGATGGTCCCATTCATGAAATGCTGGGTATTGATCGTGAGGCTATGAGCAATGCTGCCCATATCCTGGGCCTTGTGCATCCGGATGATCGTAGTTCGCTGGCGGCGCTTTTGGCTTCGGGTGGTGATATGACGCACTTGCCTGGCGCTACTGCATTTCGATTGCAATCGGCAGCGTCCAGGTGGATGGGCGTGCGCGCAACGCAGCCGACGCTCATCAGTGACTCGGGCGGCCCGCTGCTGGTCGGAACCTGGATTATTCAGCGCGGGGGGATGTCATGAAAAAAATAGCGGCTTTCCCGGTTCATTTCCCTGAATATCGGAGCCTGTCATGATACAGATTGCCCTGTTGCTGTTTGGCTCCAATTTCGTACGTCGCCATGCCTATCTGCTGGGCATTATGGGGCTGCTCTGGCTGATCATGGGGCTCATTATTTTTATCGATGCGCTCGATGGTGTACGATATTTCCCGCTCATGCTCTTCGGGATCCTGCTGCTGATCGAAAGCGTGATCACGCTCAGCGTCGCTTCCAGTGGTCTTGGGGCACAGAAGGCGGTGCTATATTTCAAGGGAGGAGGCTTCTTTCTGATTTCGCTTCTGATCCTCTCGAACCAGACAATCAGTAATATATTGCTGGCGATCATTCTTGGCATGGCCTATTTCGTATTGGGACTATTGCAGATGGCATCGGCCTGGGTGGTCCGGTTTCCCAACTGGCGCACCGCGTTTGGTATCGGACTGCTCAAAATCGTATTTGCCTTGTTCATGTTTGGTCCGTATCCCAGTCATTACTCGGCCACCATATCCGTCTTTATCGGCATTACCCTGATCACAGGTGGTATTGTCACACTCAATGTCTATTTGCGCGCCCGTCAATTGAAAGACGGCACCTCCGTGTTTGAGCTGTTTATACCAACGGACGTTTTGCCGAAAATCCGGAAAATAAACTGGCCCGATCCTGTCCGGGTGGACGCTCCGGCAGGCGAGACTCAGACTGAACCCTTAACTGTTCATGTGTGGACGCCCGAAGGCTCATCAAAAAATGCCGCTGTTCCCCGTCCGGTCATCAATCGGTATATTGCGGCGGTGGACGTCAATGGCGTTATCTCCACCGGTCACGCCGCGCTGGAAATGCTGCCGCAAACCTATATCAGTCTGTATCCGGCAGCCGACATTGATCGTTCGCCGTCGGAGTTTTTTCGTATTCTGAAGGCGACTCGTGATAATGACGTTGCGGGCCTGTTCCAGCCTGGTTACAGCGAGGAATCACAAGCGTGGTGTCCGTCGAACTGGCAGGTCAAGTTTCATGCCTATAACCCGGACGGACTATTGCGATTCTGGAGCGAATATCGACAGCATGAAATTTATAACTTGACCTACCGGAACTGTTCCAGCTCGGTGAGCTATGCGCTGGAAGCGGCGCTGGACGGCGCACTCGAAGATCGGGCTGCGCGCTCCTGGCGCGAAGTGTTGCGGGTGCTGGTTATGCCGGAATTATGGATCGCTGCGCAAATCAGGAAACGCGCCACTACCATGGCCTGGACTCCGGGGCTGACACTGGATTATGCCCGGGCGCTAAGAGCCATCGTCCACCCGGTCAGCACCCCGTGGTTTGCCCGGTTACGGCGTGCGAGCAAGGCCTCGGGCGTCTCTGTTACCGGATGAATGCCATCACGGGTGGGCGGTCTTTTCAGGGATGCCTGGTACGCCTTCCCTGATCACCCGGGAATATTGATCAATATCGGCATTTGCCTTGGCACGATCAGAATAGTAGCCGCGCCTGCGGTATTCTGCGACTGAGTCTGCCCCTTGCAAAGCCTGCATTTTGTACAGGTATTCGGGAAGATAACCCGATACCAACAGCCGATAGTCCAGCGGCAGTCCGGGTACAATGCGGTCCATCATCCGGAAAATCAATGTCGTGCAATTGGCTGTGATCGTGTGGTAGTAGCGTGGTGTGTGCACGAGATGATTGGCTTCGTCGAGATACGCCAGAAAGAGCGAGTGCCTTGCGGCGGCATCCATCTGGATTCGATATAGATAGCAGTCTTCCTGCCGGATATTGCTGCGTACAAAGAGGACATCCCGTTCGTCTGCGGCAACAATACTGAGTTCATACATCTTGAAAAAACCACCCAGTTCAGAGAAAGCATCTCCCTGCTTGCGGCGAATTTCAACTGAAAACACCAGATACTCGTCGTTGCCAAAGCCAAAAGATACCAATGCATGGGCAATGGCGGGGCCGCTCCAATAGGACAAAGCGAGGTCGACAGAAGCCAGCCTGCTCAGATCATATTCACGCGTTTCCCAGCGTTGGGTGAACTGCTCGGGCTGATGCCAGACGAAATTGCGCACATTTTCTATTGTGACGCTATTACCGTCGATTTTTCCCTGGGTTTGACGGGATACTTCGGGTATCCAGGCGCGATTATTGGAGGGCTGAATGCCTCGCCACCAGTACCCAAGCGCCAGCACGGAAAGCGCGAATGCGATGCTGGCGATGGTTTGTACTGTGGTGTTTAGCGGTACGAGGATCGTAATGAGCAAGAAAGCGCTCACCAGCGTCCAAAGTCCAATCAGCGATCCCTGGCGTACTTTATTTCGAGAGAACTGGACCCACAGCGCCAATGCGCCCCACGCAAAAAAAATCGCGACAACCAGTGCCAGCGTTATTGTCATTTTGATCATTGCCAGAGGAGAAGAGGTGAGTCATATTACAATAATTTCACGATCCGGCAAAGATGCGCGTGTAGTGGTACGACGAAAGTACGTCAACATTGTCGGGGCGGATCAGACCGAAAAAAATCCATGTCTCTCTTGCAAAGAGAGCATGGATTATTGGTTGCCTAATTCGCTTGGCTATTGGTCCAGTTTACCAAATATAAAAGGCTTATATCCGGTATTGAATTGTGATTATTTGAGCTGGCCGTCTTTGTTCGTGTCAGCTGCGGCAAAGTCGTTACCCACTTGTGACGTCATTTCATCATGACTGATCTTGCCGTCCTTATTGGCATCTACGGCAGCAAACTGCTCAGGCGTCAGGATGGTTCCCACTTCTTCGGCAGTCAGTGTGTTGTCGCTGTTCTTATCCAGATTCTTGAACGCGGCTGACATGGCCTGGTCATATTCCTCTCTGCCCACTGCGCCATCCTTGTTCATATCCAGTTTGGTCAGTTGATCCTGGGAAATCTCGCCGCCAGCGGCAGGCATATTACCTTGTGGCATGGCTTGCCCACTCGCGGATGGAGCGTCTTGGGCGCCTTGTTCCATCGTCTGATTGGTGCCCTGGTTCATGTTCTGGGCTGCTGCCGTATTGGCGAGAAACATCGCAGAGCCAAGGCTGGCAGTGACTGCAAAACAAGCGGCGGCGGTTTTGCTTCTCAAGAATGTGTTACGCATATATGAAACTCCTTTCTTTAACGGCGACAGGCAATACAAATACCTGAAAATGCCCGTTGCGACAGGTTGGTGTGAAAAACTGAGTCCTGCAGCACCAATGGATTTTTCATACTAACACCAATTTATGCGTGATTTCATTTGGAATAATGAGGAGATGTAACGGTATGATTCGAGTATTCGATCCAGAACTCGGCGCCATCAATACCGGCAGCCTTCGGGTCAAAAACCGGATCAATCCCTGCTTTTTTCTGTCGATCATAATCGTTTAGTACTTTCAGCGCCTTTTTGCTCAACAGCAGAATGGCAATGAAGTTCAGATAGCACATACTGCCAAAGCCAATGTCACCCAATCCCCACATCAGGCTGACCGATTCCACGCTACCCAGATAAACGACCACAAGAAAGACGATTTTCAGTAGAAACTTAAGCACTGGGTATCGCAATTTGCTATCCAGATACACCATGGTGGTTTCGGCGATGTAGTAGTAGGCCATTAACGTTGTAAAGGCAAACAGGAATATCGCGATGGCAACAAATCCGCTGCCATAGTCAGCAAATACGGTCGAGACAGCAGCCTGGGTATAGGCTGTGCCGGCAACCAGGCCGGGCACGTGTTCTACCAGTGGGGAAGATAATCCGGGTGGTATGACGTTGTACATGCCGGTAATCAAAATCATCAATGCGGTGGATGTGCAAACCACTACTGTGTCAATATAAACAGAAAATGCCTGCACCAGTCCCTGTTTTGCAGGGTGAGACACTTCGGCGGCCGCAGAGCTAAAGGTCGCTTCGCCCGCACCGGCAACATTGGAAAAGACAGCCCTGCGTACGCCCCAGGAAATGGCGGTGCCGACAATCCCGCCGAAAATCGCATGGGTGCCAAAGGCGCTACTGATGATCAACTGTAGTAATGCGGGAATTTTTTCTACATTCGCTCCCAATATGGTGAACATCAGGATGATATAGGCAATCGCCATGATGGGCACGACCTTGTCGGCAACGCGGGCAATGCGCTTTACGCCGCCGAAGATGATCACGCCCAGCAGGACCACGATGATGATGCCGGTAATATACGACGGAATTTGAAAGGCGGTGGAAAAGGACTCAGCGATGGTATTGGCCTGGATGCCTGGAACCAACACGCCATAGGAGAGACAAATGACGCTGGCAGCCAGTACTGCGAAGGATTTGAGTCCCAGCCCTTTTTCAATATAGTAAGGGGAGCCTCCTCGGTACTGGTTATCTGCACGCTCTTTATATACTTGCGCCAAAGTGGATTCGATGAAGGCGCTGGCACCGCCCAGCAAGGCCATGACGATCATCCAGAATACAGCGCCAGGTCCGCCCGCCGCAATGGCTGTTGCGACACCGGCGATATTTCCGACGCCCACGCGACCGGAAAGTGCCATGCAAAATGCCTGAAAGGATGAAATACCGTCCGCCGACTCCTTGCGTTCACGCAGCAGTCGGATCATTTCAAAAAAATATCTGAACTGCACTGCACGGGTAACGACCGTGAAGTACAGCCCGACCCCCAATGCAAGATATACCAGGGCGTCTCCCCAAATATAGCTGACGATCGTCTCGACAAGCTTCTCCATAACAGATTTCTCCTTTTGTGCGATAGCATACGGTGTGTCATCCTGTTTTTCTGACGGGCAGGTTATGACCGATGAATAAAGGGCAGACCAGCGGATTGCGGCCTGCCCCAAGCTTGATTTGTTAATTTACATACCAGATGGTCTTTGTTTGCAGATACTGATCGAGCGCTTCCAGTCCCTTGTCACGTCCACCAAATCCGGATTGTTTATAGCCGCCGAAAGGCGTGGCGATGCTGCCTTCCGAGAAACCATTGACAGATACCGTGCCGGCCCGAATTGCCCTGGCAACTCGATGAGCCCGTTTCAGGCTCGCGGTATAAAAGGAGGCTGCCAGTCCATACGATGAGTGATTCGCCAGCGTGATCGCTTCGTCGTCCGTGCTGAAAGTGGTAACGGCCAATAAGGGGCCGAAGACTTCCTCCTGGAAAAGGGACATGTCAGGTGTGATATTGTCAAAAATGGTGGGCTCGATATACCATCCACTGCCGAGGTCCGGGTACATTTTGCCGCCGGCAACCAGAGTGCCTCCCTGATCCGTTGTCTTGGTGATATAGGCTTTTACTTTTTCGAAATGGGCTTGTTCGATCATGGGGCCGATGGAGACGGCTTCGTCTCGCGGGTCGCCGAGTTTCCATTCTGCCAGTCCCGCCTTGAGCCGAGTCAGCAATTGGTTTTTGATCGACGCTTCAACAATCAGTCTGGAGCCACAACTGCAATTTTCGCTCATATTCCAGAATGCTGCGGCCAGTATGGAAGGAACAGCGGCGTCCAGATCGGCATCTTCAAAAACGATTTGTGGGCTTTTTCCTCCGCATTCGAGCACGATTTCCTTCAGGTTGCTCTGTGCCGAATATTGCAGAAAATAGCGGCCCACTTCTGTAGAGCCCGTGAACGACACCATATCGACGTCTTCATGGCGGCCCAATGCTTCGCCTACTTTCTCACCAAGACCGCAAACCAGCGTGAGCGCGCCTTGCGGGACTCCCGCCTCGTGTGCAAGCTGGACCATGCGATAGGCACTCAGCGACGTCAATTCTGCAGGTTTGACGATGACGCTATTGCCTGCTGTCAGGGCCGGTGCAACTTTCCATGCAAACATTTGGGCTGGGAAGTTCCACGGCAGAACCACGCCGACCACCCCTATCGGTTCCTTGACGATCAAGCCCAATGCGTCCTTGCCGGTGGGGGCGATCTTGTCGAACAGTTTGTCGATTGCTTCTGCATACCAGTAAAACGTTTCAATCGTGGCCGGCAAATCAGTGTTGAGACATTCGGTGATAGGTTTTCCGGCGTCAACACAATCGAGTGCTGCCAATTCCTCTTTGTGTTCTTCCAGCAATCGTGCCCAGCGCAACATAATTTGCTTGCGGTCGGCAGGCGAAAGGTCACTCCATTGCCCTGATGCAAAAGTATCCCGTGCAGCGGTAACGGCTGCATTCACACACTCGATGTCGCCATCGGCAATATGGCCAATAACCGTGTTATCAATCGGGCTGCGGGATTCCAATGTATCAGAGCCTGCCTGATGGCCTGGAATCAGATGGCCCGCCCAGAGTTTGCCCTGGGCCGCTTGCGTAAATATCGTCTCCTTGTTTACGGTCATGAGGTATCTCCGATTATTTCAGCAGCGCCAGAAATTCCTGAACCTCTGTCTCGGACAGATTCGTCAGTGGCAGTCGCACCTTGCCTGCATTAAACGCCCCGCGAAGGCAGCCGACTTTGGCCTTCTGGTTGTAGTTGCCTGACTCCATAGAGTGAATGGCCGGATACATCGCTGTCATAATTTGTTTGGCCTTATCCCAGTCGGCATTGATTGCGGCATTAAATAATGAAATCTGCTCTTGCGGAAAGACATTGGCGGCGCCAGCGATCCAGCTGCGGGCACCCCAGAAGAAATAGTCAACGGGTTGATCATCACAACCGCAAATGACCTGGAAATCATCGAAGTTCGCTTGCAGCATGCGCAGGGCATGACTGAAATTGCCGCTACTTTCCTTGATAGCCTTGATATTTGGATGCCGGGCCAGTCGGGCTACCGTATCAAACTCGATATCAACGCCGACTCTTGCCGGAAAGTTATACATAATGATGGGCAGATCCGTTGCTGATGCCACGTGTTCAAAAAAGGCGATAATGCCTTCCTGGTCTGGCAGGCTATACGGCGGAACCGAGAGCATCAGGCCATCGTAGCCCAAGGCCTTTGCTTCTTTGGCACGGCGCACGGCGGTGTCAGCAGACAGATCACTAATACCCGCAATCAGCGTGACTTTGCCCTTGCCCGCGTCTGCAATGGTTTGCAAGACCGTTGCGCGTTCTTGTTCGGAAAATGTGTAATATTCACCTGTCGTGCCGCAAGCGACCAGGCCGGTTACTCCTTTTTCAATATATGTGTCCGCAAGTTCACGCAGTCGATCGACATCGACTTCATTATTCTCATCGAACGGGGTGATCATGGGGACCAGAATGCCATTCAGATTCATCGTGTTTCTCCTATTTGAGTAAAAGTTCTAAAAGCGGCGTAACCGATAGGGGTGCATATCAACGCCGGGATCGAAATTGAAATAAAGCGCCTCGATCAACTGTGCGGTCAATGCGGCCTGTGTCAGCCCCAGATGCTGATGACCAAAAGCGAGCAGCACAGGCCCCTGGCGATCGATAACCGGGAGTGAATCTGCGATGGAAGGACGCAAGCCCATCCAGGTGGAGGCGTTGGTATTGTCCAGCGGCAGATTCAGCATGGGTTGGGCCAGTTGTAGTAGCTGCCTCGCCCGTTGCATGTTTGCAGGAGCGTGCAAACCTGCAAATTCAACGGTACCTGCCAGTCGTAATCCGGTATCCATCGGCGTCATGATGAAGCGCCGGTCAACGCTCGTGACGGGAATGGATAATCGGGACGTTTCGCTGGGCAACATGAAGTGATAACCGCGCTCGGTGTCCAGCGGAACCTCGACACCTGTCAGGGCCCGGGTCAGCTTTCTGGAATGGGCGCCAGCGCACAGGACGACTTGTTTTGCAGACATGGGTCCGCATGCGGTATGCAGCATAACCGTTTGATCGGCATGGACCTGGGCATGTTCTACGGCACAATTTTCTCGTAGCACGCCGCCGAGCTGTATAAAGGTGGTACGCAAGTGACGGACGACGGCATCCAGATTTGTCACATGACCTGTGTGCGGATAGAACAGGGCACCAAGCTGGCTTGGCGCCAGGGCCGGTTCCCGTTCGGTGAGGGATTGGGCGTCGAGCCATTCATTTGTGATACCCAGCCTGTTGAGTCTGGCGCCATGTTGTTGCAGGGCCAGCACGCTTTGAGGTTTTTCGGCAGTAAGCAGGGAGCCTTGTACTTGCAGCCACTGTGATAATTGCCAACGGCGGGCAAACTGTTGCCATGCGTCCAGGCTTTTCTGATTCAACGCGAGTAAAGCATGATGAATGTGATTGACGCGCGCAGGGCGCATATTGGCAACCAGCCGCAATAGCCAGGGTGTCATTCTGGGAAGATAGCGCCATTCCAGTCTGAGCGGTCCCATGGGGTCAAGTAGCATGCGTGGTAATTGGCGCAGAATGCTTGTATCTGCAATGGGAAAAACCTGCTCTGTGGCAATATGGCCCGCGTTTCCGTATGTGGCGCCGCGCCCCGCAGTTTGCGCATCGAGCAATACCGTTTTTACGCCGGCAGACTGCAGATGCATCGCCACACTCAAACCAATAATGCCAGCACCAATTACGATGACTGCATCAGGTGCATTTACGCCGGCCATGATTTCATCCACAGACGCAAATGTGAGTACGCATCAACGGCAGGCGCGATCTCGTTCATGATGCTGTAATACCGAATTTGAAAGGATCGTGTTGATCCAGAACCAGGCAGTTTTCGGCGCAGATATAGGCATTGCCTCGAATCACAGGGATGATGCCCTGGCCGGTGTCAGCTGGATGATAATATGCGGTGAACTGGCTGCTGATCACACTGGCCTGGCGCCAGATCTGGCCCGGTTGCAGCTGTTGGTCAGCGGCCAGACATGCCAGTTTGGCGCTGGTGCCGGTTCCGCAAGGCGACCGGTCGTATGCTTTTCCAGGGCACAGAACAAAGCTCTGGCTATCCGCTTTGTCGGTCTCTCCGAAAAGCTCGATGTGATCGATTTCACCGCCATCCTGGCCGCTTACGCCCGACGTTTTCAGCGCCTGTCGGATTGCCCAACTGATCTGGGTCAGACGATCAGCGTTTTCCAGACAAATATCTTCCAATTTCTGGCTGACCAGAAAGAACCAGTTTCCACCCCAGGCAATATCACCTGTTACCGGGCCGATGTCGGGCACTTGCACGGTGACCGCTTTACGGTAGCGCCATGAGCGTACGTTGCGTACTGATACGCTGCCATCTTCGTGCAGTGTGCAATGAACATCGCCCACGGGTGTCTCGATCAGATGCTCTCCGGATTGGATACGGCCCAGATAGGCAAGCGATGCCACCAGTCCGATCGTTCCGTGTCCGCACATGCCAAGATAGCCGCTATTGTTGAAAAAAATGACGCCGGCAGTTGCCTTTGGATTAACAGGTTCGCACAACAGCGCACCGACCAGAATGTCGTTGCCACGCGGTTCAAGAATAATTGCCCGGCGCAGCGCGTCGTGCTGACTTTTGAAAGTCTCCAGTTTCTCTGCCATGGATCCTTTGCCCAGATCCGGAAATCCCTGGTATATCATTCGGGTGGGTTCGCCTTCGGTATGAGAGTCAATAACCTGCAGCTTTTGATAACGGTCTTGCATAATTCGTTGATTTGCCTGGATAGTGAAGAGGGGTGATGTGTCACCGATCACTAGTAGCTTGATTCAATTCCCCAAAACTGTCTTGACCGATTTCCTCATTTTCGCGTTGGAAACGGCATAGCTAGTGGCTGACACCGATGGTAATATCGATGTTGCCTGCCCCTCAGAGCAAGCGTCGGGGTTTCCCCGTATTTGGAGGTGAGTTTTGCATCGCGGGCAAAATAACAGGAAGACATGGCAAAAGAAGACACTCAATCAAACCGGAATCCGCCTCGTTCAGGCTGGCGGCCTGACGCACCACTCATTGAACGGCTGGTCACTGCCGTGGCGGGCAATTTTCGTCCACAAAATCTGAAGGACTTGTTAGACCATTTATCCATTCTTGCTCCGATTCTTGATGCTTTACCCAACGTCGTGTTTTTTATCAAAAATCCGCGAGCGGAATACGTATTGGTTAATCAGACGCTGGCAAAGCGTTGCGGACTGGACAATGTAGAGGATGTATTGGGAAAGCCGTCGCGTGATGTGTTCAATAGCCGTCAGGGCAATGAGTACACAGAGCAGGATTATGAGGTGTTACGAACCGGCAATTGCATTGCGGACAAACTTGAATTGCATTTTTACAGCTCTGGTGAGCTTGGATGGTGTTTGACACACAAGATGCCAATATATGGAGCGGCAGGTGACATTATCGCAATGGCGGGTGTATCGGTTGATATTCAGTCCGACGAACTGAATCAGCCCGGCACAAACGAACGCCTGGAGAAAGTGGAGGCCTATGTACGGACCCATTTTGATCAGGTGATCCGCATGGAACAATTGGCTGATATTTCCGGGTTGTCAATGTCACAGCTGGAGCGCAATTTCAAGAAAATATTTCATACGACGCCCTTGCAGTTTATCCAGAAAATCCGCCTGGAACATGCGCTGCGACTACTGGCGCAAGATCTGACAATCACTGATATTTCCGCCCGCTGCGGCTATACGGATCACAGCGCCTTCAGTCGACAGTTCAAGCAAGTAACGGGCGTATCGCCCTCTCAATTCAAAGAGACTCGGGCGATATACGGTCGGGCAATACAGATCCGCGAGCGTTCGTAAGCCGCATCAGCGATATTCATGCGCGCTTTTATATAACTCGTATCCCTTTCGACGCAAGTCGCAGGCCGGGCACTGGTTGCAGCCATAGCCCCAGGGATGACGATGTTCCCGGTCACCCAGATAGCAGGTGTGGGTGTGCTCTTCGATCAATTGAACCAATTGTGCGCCGCCCAGGGAGTGGGCCATGTGCCAGGTCTTTTCCTTGTCGATCCACATCAACGGGGTTTCGATGACCATGGGGCGATCCAGCCCCAGACTTAATGCGACCTGCAGGGCCTTCAGGGTATTGTCCCTGCAATCGGGGTAGCCGGAATAGTCGGTTTCGCACATGCCGCCGACCAGCACTTCCAGTCCCCGGCGGTAAGCGAGGGTCGCGGCAAAATTAAAAAACAGCAGATTGCGTCCGGGCACAAAGGTGTTGGGCAAGCCGCTGTTTTCAAACTCGATGGCTTTGTCCTTGGTCAGTGCGGTGTCGCTGATCTGCCCCAGAACCGACAGATCAAGCATGTGGTCGTTGCCCAGTTTGTCTGCCCAGTGGGGAAATTGGGTGCGAAGCTGTTCGATGACCTGGTCCCGGCATTGCAGTTCGACCGCATGGCGCTGACCATAGTTGAAGCCAATGGTCTCCACATAATCGTAGCGATCGAGTGCCCATGCCAGACAGGTCGTGGAATCCTGTCCACCCGAAAAAAGTACCAGCGCCTTGTTGTTCATGTCGAAATCTCAGTGAAAAGCTGTTGCATTCAATCCGCCATCATAGCAAGTCATCCACAAGCCCGGTTTGAAATTGTGCGTTGCGGGCGCGTGTCAGTATCTTTTGTCCGTTCGTTTCTGTTTGCCGTAGCGCCAAACCACCGCTGCGTAAATCAGGATATTCAACACTATCAGCGCGGCTGCCAGCAGGATCTGCACCTCACGGGTCAAACCGGGCGGATAAATGAGCAGAAGCAGATAATGCTCCAGAAAACTGCCGCTATAGGCCTGCTGACCCGCCATATTCCTGAGTGTGTTTTCAAGTGGTGTAAGCGGGCAAATCCCTCCCAGCCCGACTATGCTGGCTCCCCACAATAGCGCCGGCACGTGCAGCCAGATTACTTTGAACCGGTAAAGTACCAGCAGCCCGCCGAATATTGCAAACAGAATAAAGGCGAAGTGCGCAATCAGCACCAGATCGGCAAGCAGGCGGTAAGGCATTTTTTTTTCCTTCGCTCGGTGACGAGGTACGGACATAATCCCTATTTTAGAACAGGCAGGTCAGTATCACGATTGTCGCTGTCGTTGCTTTGTAAGTTCATTCTTGAGCCACTCGGCCAGCGCGCCTGAGCGCTGATCTGCGCGTGCCTGCGGCACCCATAGGCTGAGTCGTGCCGGTGTTTCGACAAACCCCCAGGGTGCTTCCAGCCGGTGGGCGGCAAGATCGTCGGCCACAACCTGTTGCGGCGCAATGGCAACGCCCAGCCCCGCCGTGGCGGCTTCCAGCAGGTAGTAAAGATGCTCAAAAGCCGTCCCTAGTTGCAGACGGTCTGCAGGCAGCGCGTGAGCCTGTGCCCATTGCGTCCAGGCTTGTGGTCGTGAGGCAGGATACATGAGCGGTTCGGTCAGAAGCGCGGCAACAGGTGCATTGGCAAGCGCTTCGTAGTGGACATGTCGTGGGCTGATCACGGCGCCAATCTGTTCCGCGCCCAGGTCATACACCTGCATATCTTGTGGCCAGGGAGGCGCGGCAAAACAGAGTGTGGCATGCACATTCGGATTCCGTGGATCAAGCTCGCCTTCGCCGGCGGTCAGTTGTAATCGCAATTGTGGTAAATCGTGATTCAGCTTATCCAGCCTGGGAATGAACCAGCGGGCCAGCAGACTCCCGGGGCAGGCGAGTACGAAGGGGCCATTGGTGGCCAGATGGCGAATGTCGGCGCAGGCTCCCGCAATGCGGTCGAATGCAGCGGCGCTGGCATCGCGCAGCTGCATTCCTGCATTGGTGAGTTTTACGCCCCGACCTTCTTTCTCGAAAAGTTCGACGCCAAGGGAGGTTTCCAGCAGGCGGATTTGCCGACTGATCGCACCATGAGTCACGTGCAGTTCATCTCCTGCCTTGCTGACACTTAGCAGGCGGGCTGCGCTTTCAAACGCACGCAGTGCGTTCAGCGGGGGAATGTCTCTGCTCATAATGTGTGATATTTTCTGACATGTTAAGGCAATTTTATCGCTTTTTTTGTGTCGACAGATGGCTTATCCTTGTTTCATGAAAACAGGCTCTGTTTGAACCCGGACAGAGCGATCGACAGGAGAATAGACCCTCATGGCTTCATTGACCACAGACACAGGACCAGCAGGCATGTTTGGTGATTTCGGCGGACAATATGTCGCCGAGACGCTGATGCCACTGATTCACGAATTGGCCGCCGAGTACGACAAGGCTAAAGCGGATGACGCATTTGCAAAGGAACTGGCCTATTTTCAACGCGATTATGTGGGTCGTCCCAGTCCGCTGTATTACGCTGAGCGTCTGACCGAGCACCTGGGTGGCGCCAGAATTTATCTCAAACGAGAAGAGCTGAACCATACCGGCGCGCATAAAATCAATAACTGCATTGGTCAGATTTTGCTTGCAAAACGCATGGGCAAAAAAAGAATCATTGCAGAAACCGGGGCAGGGATGCACGGCGTGGCAACCGCTACCGTTGCGGCCCGTTTTGGTCTGCAATGCGTGATTTATATGGGTAGCACCGATATTGACCGTCAACAGGCCAACGTATTTCGTATGAAATTGCTGGGCGCAGAAGTGCTGCCGGTCACTGCTGGTACGGGAACGCTTAAGGACGCAATGAATGAAGCCTTGCGCGACTGGGTCACGAATGTCGACTCAACTTATTATTTGATCGGCACCGTTGCCGGCCCTCACCCCTATCCGACAATGGTGCGCGATTTCCAGGCGGTCATCGGTAAAGAGACTCGCGAGCAGATGATGGCGCATGAGGGTCGTCTGCCCGATTCGCTGGTCGCCTGCGTCGGTGGCGGCTCTAATGCCATCGGATTGTTCCATGAGTTTCTGGATGACAAGGACGTCCGAATTATCGGCGTGGAAGCGGCCGGCCATGGTATCGAAAGTGGCAAGCACGCGGCAAGTCTGAATGGGGGCGTGCCGGGAGTCCTGCACGGCAACCGCACCTTCCTGCTGCAAAACGATGACGGACAGATTATTGATGCGCATTCGATTTCTGCCGGTCTGGACTATCCGGGAATCGGTCCTGAACACGCCTGGCTGCATAGCATCGGCCGGGTGCAATACACCGCCATCACAGATAATGAAGCGCTGGACGCATTGCACTTGTGCTGTCGCCTGGAGGGTATTATTCCCGCACTGGAAAGCGCTCATGCACTGGCCGAGGCTTTCAGGCTGGCGTCGACCCTGCCCAAAGAACATTTGATGGTCGTCAATTTGTCCGGTCGTGGTGACAAGGATATGCAGACCGTGATGCAACACAGCAAAGAGAAGGAGCAACAAGCATGAGTCGCCTGCAAAAACGCTTTGAGCAATTGAAAAAAGAAAATCGTGCGGCCCTGGTCACCTTCCTGACTGCCGGGGACCCCGATTACGACACGGCCGCTGCCATTTTGAATGGCTTGCCGGCGGCCGGTGCCGATATTATCGAACTGGGCATGCCGTTTACCGACCCCATGGCCGATGGGCCTGCTATCCAGCTCTCCAGCCTGCGTGCGTTGGCCCAGGGCCAGAATGTCGCCAAAACGCTCAAGATGATCGGAGCGTTCCGAACGAAAGATAACGAGACACCGATTGTGTTGATGGGCTATTTCAACCCCATTCACAAATACGGCGTTGCGCAGTTTGTTGCCGATGCCGCCAAGGCCGGTGTGGACGGACTGATTGTCGTGGATCTGCCAGCAGAGCACGATCGTGATTTGTGTGATCCGGCACAGGCCGCCGGCATTGACTTCATTCGTCTGACGACACCAACCAGTGACGATGCGCGTCTTGCGCGCATTCTGGGTAACGCCAGCGGGTTTATCTATTACGTTTCCGTTGCGGGTACGACGGGTGCGGGATCAGCTACGATTGAACACGTGCAACAAGCGGTGACGCGTATCCGCAAACATACTGCCGTTCCGGTCAGTGTCGGATTCGGTATCCGTACACCTGAACAGGCGGCCAATATCGCCAGAGTGGCTGATGGCGTGGTGGTCGGTTCTGCTTTGGTTCAGAAGATCGCTGATGCGAAAGACGGTGAACAGGCAAAGTCAGACGTGCTGGCACTTTGTGGCGAACTGTCACAGGCGGTGCGGGCAGCCCGCCGCTGACCGGCAGCCTGTGCAATTGTCACCTACTTGTTGACATCGACCACGATCCGTCCGCGCACCTGTCCTGCCAGAATCTGGCTGGCCAGCGGAATCACGTCATTCAGTCCTACCGTCGTGGAGCCGATGAGCGCCAGTTTGGCCGGATCCAGCTCCTTGCCCAGCCGGTCCCAGGCCTCCTGGCGGTCGGCAAGGGGGCAGTGAACGCTATCGATTCCCGCGAGCGTGATCCCGCGCAGAATGAAGGGTGCAACCGAGCCTGGAAAATCCATCCCCTGGGCCAGGCCGCATGCGGCGACAACGCCACGGTATTTTGTCCCGGCGCAGACATTGGCCAGTGTGTGGCTGCCGACACTGTCCACTGCACCGGCCCACCGTTCCTTGCCCAGAGGCTTGCCGGGCTCGCTCAAGCTACTGCGATCAACAATCTCGGTGGCGCCCAGTTTTTTCAAATAGGCCTCCTCTTGCGGCCTGCCGGTGGATGCCAGTACGCGAAAACCCAGCGAGGAAAGCAGGGCAACGGCGACGCTGCCAACCCCGCCTGCTGCACCGGTCACCAGAATATCGCCCGAGTCGGGCGTGAGGCCGTTGCGCTGCAAGGCCATGACGCATAGCATGGCAGTATAGCCCGCTGTGCCAATGGACATGGCCTGGTCGCTTTTCATGCCTGCCGGAAGACGAATCAGCCACTTGCCGTGAACCCTGGCCTGCTGGGCCAGGCCTCCCCAATGGGTCTCACCAACGCCCCAGCCATTGAGTATGACGGGGTCGCCGACCTTAAAGTCTGCATGCCGACTTTCTTTTACCAGGCCGCAAAAATCAATGCCAGGGATCATCGGGAATTGTCGAACTACAGGAGATTTTCCGGTAATGGCCAGGCCATCCTTGTAATTGATGGTTGAAAATTTCACATCGACCAACACGTCGCCTTCCGGCAGTTGCGCCTCATCAACGGTTTTGACCTCGGCGCGGTATCCTGCATCGTCTTTGTCAATCATGATGGCTTTAAACATATTGCATATTCTCCAGTTCGGTGAGTGATAGATTAAACGGGAACGCAGCCTGTCGATCAAAAAAAGCAGGTCAATCGATCAGATTCCCGGGGCGATCTGAGTATCCCAGCTGTCGCGAAATGGTGCGGGCACAGTCAATGACTTCCGGGACGAGCAGACGTACTCTTGCGGGTGTCAGCCGATCAAGCGGGGCAGAGATGCCGACGGCGCCGGCGATCTGGCCCAATCCATTGAAAATAGGCACAGCAATACCGCCGACCCCGTCACGCCACTCGCCCCGGTTGACGGCATAGCCCTGTTTGATCGTCCTGGCCAGCGCCTTTTGCAATGCTTCAAGGTCTGTGATCGTGGCGTCGGTATGTTTCTTGAGTTGTGCGCTATGGCTTTGCAGAAAACTCTCGGTCTGATGGGCCAGGATCGCCTTGCCCGTGGCGACCGCATAAGCGGGCGCTCGCCCCCCAATCATGGAGTAGGCGCGAATCGGCCTTGGACTGTCAATCTTGTCCACATAGACCACATCGAATCCATCGAGCACCGACAGGTGAATCGTTTCGCCTGTGCTGTCCGCCAGGGCACGCATCGCCGACGAGGCAGCGCTACGCAGATCAAGCTGGGCAAGCTGATTGGCAGCCAGTTCAAAAAGCCGGATGCCGCCGACGTAATTGTCATGGTCGTCCCGGGCAACAAAGCCGGCATGGATCAGTGTTTGCAGCGTGCGATGAGTATTGCTGCGAGTCAGGCCGACTTTATCGGCGAGTTCCTCTATGGTGCGGATCCGTTCGGTCGAGCCGGTGACGATTTCCAGTACCTTCAAGCCTTTAAGAAGCGTTTTGTCCATGACGTTAAATATCCTTCCCTGTACGCTAAATGGTAACGCGACAGAATACATCAGAGGCGGGGAAAAGAGCATGTTCGTCATTGTAAGGCGTTAAGTTCCTGTATCGACGCGCAATTGCAATCGTGATGGAACCGTGGCGACCGATATCCGCAAATAAAGATCATCGGTGGGATTCAGCGGCACAGCTTTCAAGTCCGATGCATAAGCGCAGGCATCAGCGTCCGCTGAATACCGGTGGACGTTTCTCGGAGAAGCTTGCCAGCCCTTCGGAAAAATCTGCACTTTCAAAAACCCGCTGGTTTTCCCGCCACGCATGACCGGCAATTTCAACTGGACTCATTGGCGTTGTCTGGGCAGCAAGGCGTTTGAGCATTGTCATGACCAGCGGCGCGTTGGCGGCAAGACGCCGGGCCAGTTTCATGGCCTCGTTCATATGTTCGCCAGGCGGAACCACACGGTTGACCATCCCGATGTCATAAGCGCGTTGGGCGGTGATCGTCTCGCCCAGCAGCATCAGTTCCATTGCCACTTTATGAGGAATCCTCGCTGCCGCGGAGGCGATCATGCCACCTGCAAAGCCCAGCTTGGCTTCCGGATAAGTGAATTTTGCGTCTTCGGTCACTACACACAGATCGCACATCAGGGTCAGGACAATGGATCCGCCAATACACCAGCCGCTGACCGCTGCGATCAGTGGCTTTTCCAGCAGGACACCCACATTGGGTGTGAAGCTTCGATAGTCGGGCGGTGCCGTCGACGCCATGTCTTTGCCGGCGGAGAACGCTTTGCTACCGGCACCGGTCAGGATGCCGACGCGGTCTTCGGCGCTATCCCTGAGGCGTTGCCAGGCATGGGCCAGTCCTGCTTCGACTTCAGGGCCGATGGCATTCATTCGGTCTTCGCGATTGATGGTGATAATGGCAATGCCGTCGCGGGATTCGTAAGTCACGGCGTTGGTCATGTCAGCTCCTTCAGGGTCAGTTTAAGTTGTTGCTTGAGAACCTTGCCATTGGGGGCAACCGGCAAGGTATCGACAAAAATAATTCGGTTTGGACGTTTGTAGGGAGACAGGCGATCAGTGAGAAAGAGACGCACGTCTGCTTCATTCAGTATCGAGTCGGGAGATCGCTCGATCACCGCCACGATTTCCTCATTTCCGCATACCTGATGTCCCATCACCGCTGATTGCTGAATCTGTTCATGTGCATTGAGCGCGGTTTCCACTTCCAGGGGAGAGATATTGAAGCCCGACCGAATGATCAGGTCTTTGCTGCGGCCTTCGATACGGATACGTCCATCCGGCAATTGCCTGGCAAGATCCTCGGTATTGAACCAGCCATCAGGTGTTAGCACCGCAGCCGTACGTTCCGGATCACGAAAATAGCCTTTCATGATGTTGGGGCCTTTTGCCCATAATGAGCCCTGGCTGCCCGGTTTTACAGGCTGACGATCGACATTGAGAATGGCGATGGAGACTTCGGGATTGGCCGGTCCTACGGAACAGTCGGAGTTGCATGATTCCAGGCGGGTCCAGCAGATCGCAGAGCCCTCTGTCAGGCCGTAGCCATTATGCAATGTCAGGCCGAAACACTGTTCGACTTCGTGTTTGACCGTCGGATCCAGGGGCGCGCCGCCGGCTGCGATGACCCGCAGGGTATCCGAGTGAAAATGACGCATCTCGTCCGATTTCACCAGGCGCGCAAACATGGCGGGTGCGCCCTGTAAAATGGAGATGCCGTCCTCTTTCAGACTGCGCGCACAGTGGGCGACGGAGAACCGTGGCACCAGTTGAACATGGGCGCCCGAGGCAAGGGTACCGAGCAGGCCCGACGACAATCCCATCACATGCGTAATAGGCAGAATGCCGTAGACCCGATCCTCGGGAATCAGGCGGCGTTGTTTCTGCATTAGCGTGCTGATGTAAAGCAGGTTGCCATGCGTCAGCATGACTCCCTTCGGCTTGCCGGTGCTGCCCGTCGTATAGATAAGAGCGGCGACCTGTTCATGCGCGGACTCAAAGCAGGGCTCGGTTGTCGCATCCTTTAGCGGACCCATGGCCAGCGCGCCGAAAGACGTCGATAAGAACGACGCTCCATGACGATTGGCATGGTCTTGTGCGGAAGGCGAGTTTTCCGTCAGATAAAGTACGCGTCGAGGCTGGGCGTGCTCGCATACGCCATCGGTTTCCAGCGGCGCGCGACGCGCATTTTCCAATACTACCCAAATATCATCCAGGCCCGCCGCAAGAATGAGGATGGCAAGTGTTGTGCTGTTTTCTCCGATCACGGCCAGACGGTCGCCAGGCCGGATGCCTGATTGCGCAAGAAATTCCCGACAGTTGGTTACAGCCTGATCCAGCTGCCGGTAATTCAGTGACCGAATTTCATCTGAAATAGCGGGGTTGTCGGGTGTGGTTTCAACCCAGTTTTTCAGTACATCGCCTAGTCTTCTCATCATGATTCCTGTCCGCGCGGCATTGCTGAGTCCTGTTTTCATTTTGCCTCGACTTTCATTTCCTTTGTAATGGCAGCCCAGCGGTCAATTTCGGCATTCACATACTCGCCAAACTCCTGCGGGTTTGTTGGCTTCGGTGTTGCGCCCAGTTGTTTAAGCGTATTCAGGACCTCTTTGTTTTTCAGCGCATCTTCTACTGCTTCACTTAATGCATTTGTGATTTTGTCAGGGGTTTTGGCCGGTACCCAGAATCCATACCATGCCGTGACGTCGTACTTGGGCAGCGTTTCGGAAATGGCGGGCACATCTTTGGCATAAGGTGACCGGTCTATTGTCGTGACACCCAGACCCCGCAACTGGCCTGAATCAATATAAGGCCATGCTTCGTTGGCAAACACCATCGTGGTCTGATTTCCAATGGCGGACTGAATGGCCGGCGCACCACCCTTGAAGGGGGTGTTGATCAGATCAATATTGGCCATCACCTTGAATAATTCGCACGACAAGTATGGAGACGATCCTACACCGGACGTTGCGCAACTGAGTTCACCGGGTTTCTGCTTGGCCAGCGCGATCAGCTCGGCCACATTTTTGGCAGGTACCGATTTGCTGACGGCAAGAAAATTCGGGACAGAAACAATCTGCGCGACCGGCTTGAGGTCCTTGCGCAGATCGTAAAGCGGTTCCTTGTAGAAGTACATATTCAGCACATTTGAAATACTGCCCAGCAAAATGGTGTAGCCATCGGGATCGGAGCGCACCACTTGCTGGGAACCAAGCATGCTTCCCGCGCCGGGTTTGTTTTCCACCACGATCGTTTGCTTCAGTTCCTTGGCCATTCTGTTTCCGACGGCCCGTCCGAGAATGTCCGTCGCGCCGCCAGCGGCATAAGGAACGATCAGGCGTATTGGTTTATCTGCAGGCCAGGCGGCGTATGCGTTCACTGTCGTCAGCGATGATACGGTCGCAGCAAAAATCGTGATTCCCAGTTGCAGGAATTTTTGTCGTTGTGTTTTCAATTTATGTCTCCTTTGGGTACTTCCTTGTTTTGAAAGCGATATTTTGTTACCCGTGACTTGGAATTATTGTTGTCACGCCCCTGCATAGGCACCCTGGTAAAAATGGCTATTCTTACCAGGACAAGATGTCACTGGTCCATCTGTTCGAACGCTTCAATGGCTCGTACCGAATAGACATAAGCCGCGCCTGCATTCAGTGCCACAGCGGTCCCCAGGGCTTCGCTTACTTCTTCTACCGTCGCGCCGGCTTTCTGGGCGGCAGCGGCATGCGAAGAGATGCAGCCATCGCATCTTGTGGTGACCGCGACGGCCAGAGCGATCAGTTCCCGCGTCTTGTTATCCAGATGTTTGGCTTGTCCGAGTGCTTCGTTCAGGCCGCGATAGGCAGTCACGACCGCCGGATTGTGCTTGGCAAAAGCACTGCCGCCTTTGCGAAGGTTGCTCAGGGTTGCGTTCCAGTCATTGATCATGTGTATATCTCCTTGGTTGAGTGATCGATACTGCGGTTTTGGGTGTGGTTGGTCCGGACTGGCGAGCCGGATTATCGGGATTGGCGCGGGCGAATCAGGCCGCCGCCCGGTTTTGGCGGGTGGGCTTTGATGGCTTCTTCGATGGGCTCTGTTCCCCAGCCGGGCCGGTCGGGCACCACAAGGTGTCCGTCGCGGTATTGCGGCACGTGCGTGAAAAGTTCGCTGTCCCACGCAAGGCGGTCGATGTCCGTCTCCATGACACGGAAATTCGGTACTGAACATGCAAAATGAGCATTCATCATCGTGCACAAGTGGCCGTAAAAATTATGGGGAGCGACGTTCACTTCGTGAATGTCGGCCAGATTGGCGATCTTCATGGACTGCCAGGCGCCGTTCCACACCACATCGACAATCGCCACATCAATGGCGCTCTTCTGGAAATAGGGGAGAAATTCGCGTCCACCGAACAGTGTTTCGCAGGAACTGATGGGGTGCGGACTGTGATTGCGTATGTAGGCCAGTGCGTCCGGGCTGTAGCTGTCGATTTCAACCCAGAAAATATCCTGATCGGCAATGGCGCGCAGAATCTTCAGATAGCCTTCTGTTTTGAAGTTGAAGTTCAGATCAATGAGAATGTCCATATCGTCACCGGCCCCGTCGCGCAAGGCTTCCAGGCAGTCGCGCAAGTTGCGGATGATGCGGCGATCGGCATTGAGTTCCGGGTAGAACGGCGCGGCAAAACCGGGGCGCCAGGCATAGGCGGGGCCCTCATCAAAAATAAACGTATTGGATTTAAGTGCAGTAAAGCCGCGCTCTCTTGCTTCTGCTCCCATTGCCTTGACGCCGTCCAGGTCAGTTACGCCGGGCCCGAAATATTTTGGATGGTTGATGCGCCATGCCGGACAATGGGACCAGTAGACACGCAGCGTGTCCCGGACTTTGCCGCCCAATAATTCATAGCACGGGACTCCCAGCGATTTGGCCCGCACATCCATCAGTGCATTTTCAAGAGCACCGATTCCTTCGGCAACAACACCACCGGCGGCGGGGCGGGTACGGCTGTACGCTTCTGCGTAGAAATGTTCCGGCCCTGGGACGGGGCGGCCAATGAGCATCTCGCCCAACTTGTGAATGACTGCAGTCACGCCGGGGGAGCCGAAGCCCTCATCAAACTCGGCCCAACCGGTAATACCGGCATCCGTAGCAATCTTGACGAAGTAGTAATTGCGCCAGCCGGCATCGCAGGACAGTGTCTGGACATCTGTGATATTCAACTTCGTCTCCTTTTTTTTGCGTAGCGAAAACGTGCGTTATATATTTATTAATCCCAAATAATAGGACATATGTTCTTAAAATTAGGAATTGTGAGAAATACTAAAACAAAACGGAAAGAATGGAAAGCCCTTTCTCTATTTATTTTTTTGCAGAAAACGGAAGGGTTGCATTGAAATGCTGATTGGAGAAATGGTTTGAGCAGATTTCACGAGTGCAATAGGCGCGGCACAAATGGTGTGGGTTTTTCCCGGATAGACGCTTCGCAAATTCAGGGTACACTGCGAATTCCGAACCTATCCGATGGAATGATGCAAAAGATCTGGTCCTGAAAATGCGGCAGATTTGTTCTTTTCAACGAAATAGGCAACCAGAACCAGGGAGCGCTTGTGAGTGCCATTGTTTTACTGACCAATCCGATTGACCCAGACGAAACGCTGCGTCTGAGTAGGCATGCGCAGGTTCGTGTGGCTTCGTCTCTGGACGGCGAGGCGTTTGTCGACGAAGCCAGGAATGCAGATGTGATTATTGTGCGATCCCCGATTCCTGCGTCAATACTCGAGCATGCACGTCGGCTTCGAGGTATTGTCCGGCACGGCGCAGGTGTGGATATTGTTCCTGTCGAAGAAGCGACGGCAAAAGGAATTCCCGTCTCGAATACGCCAGGAGCCAATGCCGTAGCTGTAGCAGAATATGCTGTCGGGCAAATGCTGCAGTTATCACGCCGCTTGCATACCGTTGATGCGCGCCTGCGCAGTGATGGCTGGCACGTGTCGCGCGAGCTGTCCAGCGGGGCAATTGAACTTTCCGGTAAGACAGTTGGAATTATTGGCGTGGGGGCGATTGGTGAAGCATTGGCCGGAATGTGCCATTATGGATTTCAGATGCCTGTTATGGGTTATCGACGAGATCCGTCAAAGATGCCTGGCTATATTCGCGCCGCAGCGATTGACGATGTGTTTCGCGCGGCGGATTTTATCGTGCTTGCATGTCCACTGACTGCAGAAACCAGAGGCATGGTCAACCGGCGAACCTTGGGATTGATGAAGCAAGGCGCTTGCATCATCAACGTCGCACGCGGAGCTGTGATCAATCAGGATCATCTGGTTGACGTATTGGCTCAGGAAAAAATTTGCGCGGCGCTCGATGTGTTTGAAACTCAGCCTCTGCCGGAAGATTCGCCTTTGTTGAAGATGCCTAATGTTATTCTAAGTAGCCATATTGCGGGTATCACCATTGAGAGCATGCGTCGCATCAGCACTTTATCCGTCGATCAGGCACTGGAACTGCTGGCGGGAAGGCTCCCTGAGCCACTTGTGAATCCTCAAGTGGCCGAGCGGGCCCTGAAGCGGATGGAAATACTGGAAAGCCGACGTTGATGGCCAGCGATTAACCTTTCAGCCTCACCGCGATTTTTGCAACATACTCGCCCTGGTGCGTTGCAATTTCCAGTTCACGATCGTCTGGTTGGCGCGAACCATCGCCACCGGCAATGGTTGATGCGCCATAAGGTGTTCCGCCGCCTTCTGTTATCTTGAAGAGCGCGGGATCCGTATAACCGATGGGGACAATGATCATGCCGTGATGGGCAAGGGTTGTCCAGGTTGATGTGATCGTCATTTCCTGGCCGCCGCCGGTACCGGTAGAGGTGAACACACTTGCAATTTTCCCGACCAGCCCGCCTTTGGCCCACAATCCACCGGTCTGATCAAGGAACGTACGCATCTGACCGGCCATGTTGCCGAAACGGGTCGGCGTGCCAATAATAATGGCATCGTAATCGGCTAACTCCTGGGGTGACGCGACAGGCGCGGCCTGATCGGCCTTGCCCCCTGCATTTTTAAAGGCTTCTTCATTCATTGTTTCGGCAACGCGCTTGATGGTGACTTCAGTCCCCTCTACACGCCGCGCGCCCTCTGCAACGTGCCGGGCCATGGTTTCGATATGACCGTACATGGAGTAATAAAGTACAAGTATCTTTGTCATGCAACAACTCCTTTCATTGGTATATGAACCGGCGGGCAAAGGCCTGCCAGGCAGAAACTATAAACGCTACGGTTAGTATAGTTTTAAATGATGGGCTGCATGTGACTGTGTGCGAAAAGTCGTTTAAATCGGGGCGGCTGGACAGGACGAGTCTACTCGATTGTGAATGGTCCGCTCGCCTTTACCGCCGCAAGCCCTTGAGTGCAATGTCATTAAACGAATCAATCGCCTGGGCGAGTTCATCGGTCCGGTTGGGTTTGATCCAGATATAACTGTAATAATACATGCCCAGCACTGCTTTAAGACGCACCGGAGAATAGGGCAGCAGCACGCCGGCCTGTGCACCGCCTTCAACGGTTTTCTTCCACAGCGATTCATATTTCTGGTGCAGATTCAGTACCTTTTGTCGGCGTTCATCGCTCAGACTTTGAATCTCACGGAAGCAGACAGTGAGCTCCGGCTGGTTGGCTGCGATCACGGTGAGCAGATCCCGACCAAGGCGCTGCAGACAGCGCTCGGGGTCATGCTCATGTTTGATGATATCTTTGCCATTTTGCAGCAGATCGGTCATATATTGTGTGCAGATATCATCCAGCACATCGTCTTTGCTACGGAAATGATGATAGAACGCGCCCCGGCTGATCTCCAGGGCTTCGCACAGGGCCTGCATGCCAACGGCATGAAAACCACGGGAAGCAAAAAGCTGCGCCGCCGTTTTCATGATGCGCAGCCTGGAAGCGTGTATGGATGGGTCCTGGGAAATAATTTCAGTTGTGCTCATGAGCGCAGTGTCATGTGATGTAAACGAGCTGATTTTACCAGTTTCACACCTTGCCAAGAACGAGTGACTTGGATTATGATCATTAAAACCGATCGATCGGTCGGTCTGTCGGTCATCAAGAAGCAGGGGATCACAATGAATGAAAACGAAGAATCAACAGTAGCTGCGCCAGCGCACTCATCACTGCAGTTGAAGCAGAATCATGCAGGTGCGCGTGCAAGTCGCCGTCATTTTCTATTACACAGTAGTGCGGTTGTTACCGCAGCCGTTGCCGTCGGAGCGTCAAAAGACGGATACGCAGCCACCGACGCCACCGTGGCAACTGCACAGGCAGATAATCTGCCGCCAAACATCCCGAAATGGACGGGTTCCCTGGGTAGTCCGACTGCAAGCCCTTACGGCAAACCATCGGATTTTGAGAAAAAAGCCATTCGCAATATGTATCCAGGCCTCAAAGAACCCATGTCAGCGTATAGTACGTCACCGTTGCAGGAGCTGGATGGCGCGATTACACCCAATGGGCTTTTTTACGAACGGCACCACGCCGGCGTGCCGCAAATTGATCCCGCAGAACATCGACTCATGCTGCACGGCCTGGTGGAGCGTCCGCTGGTCTTTACGGTGGATGAACTGCGACAATTCCCCTGTGTCTCACCGACTTATTTTCTGGAATGTTCTGGTAACCCGTCGTTTGTGCCTCCCTATGGAAAAACAGCTGCAGAGGTTGCCGGACTGGTCAGTTGTGCTCAATGGACAGGCGTTCCCCTGAAAACCCTGCTGGAACACGCAGGCCTGAAAAAAGAAGCCAAGTGGATCGTGGCAGAGGGCGCCGATGGGGCGGCAATGACGCGCAGCATTCCCATTGAAAAATGCCTGGACGATGTATTGGTTGCCTATAGCCAGAACGGAGAACGCTTGCGTCCGGAACAGGGCTATCCCATCAGACTGTTCGTGCCTGGCTATGAAGGCAATATGAGCATTAAATGGCTGCGCCGTCTGCATGTGGCAGATGAACCTGGCTATACCAGAGAAGAAACCGGCAAATATACCGATCTGATGGCCGACGGCCGTTCCCGCAAATTTTCATTTGTAGGGGAATGCAAATCGATCATTACCCAGCCATCGGGCACGCATAAACTCACACGCAAAGGAACGCACGAGATCCGCGGCATTGCCTGGAGCGGGCATGGAAAAATCACAGCAGTGGATGTTTCCGTGGATGGTGGCAACACCTGGAAGGAAGCGACGTTGCAAGCGCCGGTGATGGATAAAGCGCTGACCGCATTTCGGTTCCTGTTTGACTGGAATGGCGAAGAACAGATCATCATGAGTCGCGCGATCGACGAAACTGGTTATGTTCAGCCGACTCTTTCTCAGCTTATCGAAGCACGTGGAAAAATGTCTTTCTATCACAACAACGCGATTCAGCCATGGAAAATCGCAGCCAGTGGGGAGGTGACCAATGGACGGGTTTAAAGCAATTCTATTCGGGGCAGGTATCGCCTGTATGTCATTTGCCATTCAGGCTCAGGAAACGCATGATTTCAACGGGCTGGGCAAGCCGCTTGGACACGAGCAATTGTCCGGCTGGAATATTGATGTCTTTCCTGACGGAACCGGGTTGCCTGAAGGAAGCGGAACGGTGGCGCATGGAGAAAAAGTATACAAGACCCAGTGCATGAGCTGCCATGGCGTTAATCTGGAAGGTGGCCTTGGACCCGCGTTGATGGGCGGGAAGGGTAGCCTGGCCACGGAGAAGCCGGTAAAGACCATCGGCAGTTACTGGCCCTATGCCACGACGGTGTTTGACTACATCCGGCGGGCCATGCCGTTTCAAAGCCCGCAATCGCTCAGCAATGAAGATGTGTACAGCGTGACCGCGTATCTGCTTGCCAAAAACGAAATCGTACCGGGGGATACAACCCTGGACGCCAAGTCACTTGCTGCGGTCAAGATGCCGAACCGGGATAATTTTTATGTTGATAACCGGCCGGATACGAAAAATACACGATGCATGGCGGACTGTTTGAAAAAGTAGCCTTTGAGCCATGCATGCAGGGCACAATGTGCCCGAATATGCAGGAGAGGTGCGTCAGCGCCTAACGTTCGCCAGGATCGATTTTCCGCTTTCGGGGGGCTTAAGCGGTTAGATCGATTCCAGGCGATGAACCGTATCGGGATAGCGTTGGACAAGACGAAGCAACAACGCCGCCTGAGCATTGGGTCTGGCTCTGACTTGCTCCAGTTTTCCAGCGTACGTGGGTTAGTGCATAGATAATTCGTTCGCGACCAAGGCGCGCAGCGTCGATGACTCGGTACTATTGATTAATGTACCGATATGCAGCGCTGCAGCCTCGTGGTTTTCCATTATGAAAACGTATCACACATTGTTCAGCCAGGCGAATAAACATAGAATCGGTGATACAGAGCGCTTTTAACGAATTTCGACCTCCTATCAATGAACGAAGAAAATGAACGCATGTGTGTCCGACTCGCTCAATGAAGCGCCGGCAATTGTCGGTGTCTATGAGCACCCGACGCGTTATGCCCCTGATAAATCCATTGTCCAGTTGCACGCGGAATGCGCGCGTGGTGCACTGGAGGATGCGGGTCTGACGCTTGCCGACGTAGATGGCTACTTCTGCTCGGCGGACGCGCCGGGGGGCATCCCGGCTTTGATGGTCGATTATCTTAATCTGAAAGTGAAGTATGTGGACGGCACCGAATCAGGAGGTTGCTCTTATATCAGTCATGTGGCTCGCGCTGCCAGGGCAATCGCAGATGGCAAATGCTCGGTAGCCTTGATAACCCTTGCCGGGAAACCGCGCAGTAGCGGGCAGTCCACGGGAACAGAAACCAGAAAACTGCCGGCGATCCTGCCGGCTTCTGCCTGGGAGTCTCCGTACGCATGGACAGTAGCGGGCATTTATGGCAATTTCGCGAGTCGTCATATGCACGAGTACGGCACGACCCCAGAACAGTTGGCCTGGGTCAAAGTATCAGCCTCCCACCACGCACAGCATAACTCGCATGCATTCCTGCGCAAAGTCTACACTGTGGATGACGTTGTAAATTCCCCCTTGGTCGCAGACCCGCTTCGGCGACTGGATTGCTGTGTCATTACCGATGGCGGGGGCGCCATTGTCGTTGCAAAGCCGGAAATTGCGCGTCGCTTGCAGCGACCTTTGGTTCGGATTAGAGGAACAGGTGAAACGGTCAGAACCCATAACGGAGGCCGGTTCGACATCCTGCATACCGGCGCTGCAGAGTCAGGGGCTGAAGCGTTTGCGCAGGCAGGCGTCCAACCTGGCGATATCAAATACGCTTCCATCTACGACAACTTTACAATCATGGTCATCATGCAGCTTGAAGACCTTGGCTTTTGTGAAAAAGGAAAAGGAGGCAGATTTGTCGAAGAGGGCAATTTGATTTCGGGTGTCGGCCGTTTACCATGGAATACCGATGGTGGAGGGTTATGCAATAATCATCCGCAAAATCGGGGCGGAATCACAAAAGTGATTGAGGCAGTACGTCAATTGCGCGGTGAAGCACATCCCGCGGTACAGGTTAAAAACTGCGATATTGCACTGGCTAGCGGACCTGGCCTGGTATTTGGCGTGGGCCACAATCATGCAACGATTGTGATGGAGAGAGTTCAATGAACCCCCTTGACTCCACTCATAGCGATCCCTATGTGCAGGCGTTCCCTGAGCTTGTCCAATTCTGGGAGGCTTCGGCGCAGGGCCGGTTTTTATTACCACGCTGCCGCTCGTGTGAGCATTGCCATTGGCATCCTCGAGCAATTTGCCCATTTTGCGGTCTGATGGATATCGATTGGATAGAGGCGACCGGCAACGGGGAAGTATACAGTTTCAGCATCATTCGCAGACGTGACCAGGCAGCCTATGTATTGGCGTATATCGAGGTCGAAGAAGGTGTGCAGCTCATGAGCAATATCGTTGGCTGCGACCCAGATAGAGTGCATATCGGCATGCCGGTCAAGGTAGCATTCACGGTGACGGAAGATGGAAGATGGGTTCCCGTCTTTGGGCCGACCAGTCCCGTCGGGTGAAAACAGATTTCACATACGCATTGGTTGCGCATATTTCATATGACAAAATCAGGGAGACATCATGCCAAAAATCACAATATCAATCCATCAATGTTGTCGCCTGTGCGTGGCTGTGTTTGTATGGGCATTCGTCAGCGCTGCAGCTGCGTCAACGTTTCCGGATCGTCCGATACGGATGCTGGTTGGCTTTTCGGCTGGAGGCACAACCGATCAACTCGCACGTCTGGTGGCGCATGAGCTTGGCAAACAGTTGAACCAAACGGTCGTTGTAGAGAACCGAACGGGGGCGGGTGGGAATATCGCTGCCGACGTTGTGGCGCGAGTGAAGCCCGATGGCTATACCATCATTATGGGTGCGATCAATCACGCCATCAATGCCACGCTCTATCCCACGCTCAACTATGATCAAGTCCGTGACTTCGCGCCGGTATCCATGGTGGCGATTACACCCAACGTGCTGGTCGTACCGGCAAACTCACCTTTTGAGTCAGTCGCGGATGTGCGTCGTTTTGCAAAACAGAACCCTGGGAAACTGACCTTTGCGTCCTCCGGCGTCGGCACTTCGGTACATTTGTCGGGCGAGCTGTTCAAGTCGATGATCAGCGCAGATATCGTTCATGTGCCTTATCGGGGTGTGGCCCCGGCGGAGCTGGATCTGGTGGGAGGCCGTGTATCGATGATGTTCGACAGTATTTATACCGCGTTACCCTTGATCAAGGACAAGAAGCTCAAGGCACTGGCGGTAACGAGTGCGAAACGCGCCGATTTGCTTGACGATGTGCCAACAGTGGCGGAATCCGGTTTGCCGGGGTTCGACGTGTCCCCCTGGTATAGTATTTTTGTCCCGGCCGGGACACCGGCGGCGGTTGTCGATCAGCTTAACCGGGCAACGATCAGTGCCATGGCCAGCCCGGAAGTGATACAAAAATTGAGAAACCTTGGTACGGAGCCATTTACCAGCACGCCTGAAGAGGCTGACAGATACGTGCGTGCAGAAATACAGAAATGGGCGAAAATCATCCGGCAATCTGGAGCAAAAGCCCAATAGCCTGTGCTATGGGCGCTGGAAATACGCGATGCGACGGATCATGCCTGCAGAACGAGACAATGACGGGACCGATGACTATCGCCGCGCGGGCGCGCAAGATGCACCGATGATCAAATCCCAGGGAACCATCATTTTGCGTGCTTCTTCGGGAGCCGAACCGCTGATCCGGTCCAGCATGAGCTGAACGGCGATCTGGGCGCTGCGTTCGAAGTTGTATCGCAGCGCGGTGACCGGAGGATACATCAACTCCAGAGTTTCGAGCGAGCCAATTCCGATGACCGACAGGTCGCGGGGAACCTGTAAGCCATGCTCGTATGCGACGTGGATGGCACCGGACAGTAAAGGCGTTCCCAGCGCAATTAATGCGGTAGGCGGATTGGGAAGCTGGAGCATGCGCTCCATGGCATATCGGGACGAGGCAAGCCACGAGTGCGGCATATGGACCAGATTATTGTCAAATGGCAGGCCAGCCGCTTCAAGTGCAGTTCGATAGCCCGACAGTTTTTCGCGACCAGGCCGCAAGCGCTCGCTGGATACAAAGAGCGCGATGCGCCGATGACCCAGTGTCAGCAAATAATCCATTGCCTTTAGTAAACCATTGTGATGGTCAATCAGCACACTGTCGAATGCGTGGCCCATTTCCCTGTCCACAATGACGACGGGCAACTTGCTATGGGTAAACGGACATGATTCGATGTCTGGATATTCATAACTGGGCGAAGCAATAATGCCTTCGAGCCGCCGATTTTCGAAGAAAGCGACGAGCTCTCTATCTCTGCCCGGACGCTCGGAGCTGCCTACGAGCAACGAGTAGCCGGCAGCCTGTGTCAGCCGTTCCACTTCGCTCAGATGTGCTGCCAGAAATGGATTCGCAATATTGGGGAGCAAATAACCGATCGTCTTGCTTCTTTCGACTCGCAAATGCTTTGCAGTGAAATCCGGCTCGTAACCTAACCGCTCTGCTGCTTCAGATACACGCTTGCGCAGCGTTTCGCTGGCATATCCGCTATTGTTCAGAACGCGCGAGACGCTGCCAATCGATACATCGGCGGCCTCGGCAACATCACGAATCGAAATTCTTTTACTCATCGTTTACCAGTATAAAAACGTTCCACAGGATTGTGATGAAAAGATCTGAGGGATATAGTAACCCGCAATGAACTTATAACACTGGAGGACGGCATGCAAGAACAGTTAATTGAGAAAAAAATTCCGTCGCTCAACGGACAGGACAAGCGTTTGCTGATAGATGGAAACTGGGTGGACGCATGCAGTGGAAAAAAATTTGAATCAATCAATCCTTCGACAGGCGCGCCACTTGCGCGTCTGGCCCAGGGTGATCAGAAGGATATCGATCTGGCTGTTCGTGCGGCCCGCCGAGCCTTTGAACGATCGTGGTCCGGAAAAAAGCCTGCGGAACGACAGGGATTGCTGTTGAAGCTTGCCGACTTGGTAGAGCGTGATTACGAGCAACTGGCGTACTTGCAATCGCTCGACTTTGGCGGTCCGATCAGCACTGTGCTCGCTGGTCGGACGCGGGCACCGTCGCTGTTGCGCTATTACGCCGGCATGGCAACTGCCATCCATGGACAGACGATTGAAAGTTCATTGCCCGGTGAAATGTTTACATTCACACGCAAGGAACCTATAGGAGTGGTCGGTGCAATTACGCCATGGAACGGCCCGTTGAATGTATGCATTACTAAAGTGGCCCCGGCGTTGGCGGCTGGCTGCACGGTAGTGTTGAAACCATCAGAAGAAGCATCCCTGGCGGCATTGAGGTTGGGAGAGCTGATGATCGAAGCTGGGTTCGAGCCGGGCGTGATCAATATCGTGACGGGTTTCGGTGATGCGGGGGCGGCGCTGGCATCCCACCCCGATGTCGATAAAGTGGGCTTTACCGGCTCGACCGCGACCGGACAGTCCATTATTCGCGCGTCGGCTGGCAATATCAAGAAAGTATCGCTCGAGCTGGGCGGAAAATCTCCCGATATCGTTTTTGCTGATGCGGACCTGGACCGTGCGGTCAAAGGCGCCGCAATGGGAGCGTTTGCCAATTCCGGGCAAATTTGCTGCGCCGGGACGCGGCTCTTTGTACAGCGCTCAATTCATGATGAATTCGTAGAACGGGTTGCACGTTTCGGAGAGTCACTGATAGTCGGGAACAGCCTGGATCCTGCCACGCAGATCGGCCCGCTCGTATCGGCGAAGCAACTTGACCGTGTTTGCGGCTATCTGGAGGCCGGACGTCAAGAGGGGGCTAACGTCCTGTCTGGCGGCCACAGGCTGACAGACGGCGATTTAGGCGAGGGATTTTATGTGCCACCCACCGTTTTTACGGGTGTCAGAAACGACATGATTATTGCACGCGAGGAAATTTTCGGACCCGTCGTTTCCGCAATCGTGTTCGATGATGTCGAAGAGGTCATTGAACTTGCGAACCAGACCTCATATGGTCTTGGTGCCGGCGTGTGGACGCGTAATGTCTCCATTGCGCATCGGGTGAGTGCCGCCATTCGCTCAGGCTCGGTCTGGGTCAACTGTTACCTCCCAATGGATCCGGCCGTGCCGTTTGGCGGCTACAAAATGAGCGGTTATGGGCGGGAATTCGGCGCGGATCATCTTAACGAGTTCATGCAGATCAAATCCGTGATTATGGACCTGGGTTAAATGCAATCTATTTCATTTCCGGATATTCAAATGTCGGCGCGAATCCGGCTGCTGTATGGATACCGACGATTTGAAACCCGGGTCGCCGGGCTAATTGGTGGTCAACTGTTTCGTCAATGTTCATGAAGGTGATCATGTTTACTCAATCTGGATTATTACAACGCTTGTGTTCTATCTGCCTGATCAGTGTCGCGATTAGCATATCAGCGACTGCAGCTGCACAAACCTATCCATCGCAGCCAATACGTATGATTGTGCCTTACCTGGCGGGAGGTGTGACTGACGTGATGGCGCGACAGTTCAGTCGTGCCCTGGGGAAAGTGTTGAAGCAACAGATTATTGTCGAGAACAAGGCGGGCGCCAACACACTGATCGGAACGCAGGCAGTGGCGCACGCTGCGCCGAATGGGAATACATTGTTTTTTACCGATTTATCATTGCTTTCCTATAATGCGCATCTCTACAAAAATCCTCCCTACAACCTCGCCCGCGATTTTACGCCCGTTGCTTCGGTGGCAGCCATTCCGCTTGGATTGGCCATCAACGGCTCGCTGCCTGCCAATACCCTGGACGAATTTATAGCATATGCCAAGGCCAACCAGGGAAAACTCAACTACGCGTCGGCCGCCTCTGGCGGGTTACCACATTTGGGCATGGAAAACTTCAAGGCTGAAACCGGGATTGAAATGACCCACGTTCCTTACAAAGGCGGTGTTGCTGCCATCACGGACCTCGTTGGCGGGCGTGTGCAAGCAATGCTCAATGACGTGTCGACCTCAGTTGGCTATTCGCGGGAAGGCAAGATGAAAGTACTGGCCATTTCAGGTGATAAAAGAATGCCCAAATTATCGCAGGTGCCGACATTTGCTGAATTGGGACACGCGAATCTGGCTGTGAGCGCAATCATGGGCATCGTTGCACCGGCAGGCACGCCGTCAGACATTGTAGGGATACTCGAAGATGCAATACGGGTGGCGGCGGCCGATCCGGAAGTGAAGGAATATCTGGCGTCCAATAATCTTGCGATGCAACTGAGCACCGGCAGCAAACTGAAGCAGACGATGCAGGCCGAGGAAAAGCGGTGGCGCACACTGGTGGCTCGCCTGGGGATCACTGTTGATTAATGTGGATGACTTATGGCAACGTATGATTATGTGATTGTCGGCGGTGGGACTGCAGCATGCGTGCTGGCCTACAGATTGGGGGAGCACGGTAAAAGTGTTTGTGTTCTTGAGGCGGGGCCAGCGGATAACAGCATCTGGACGCGGATACCTGCGGGCTTTACACGTCTGCTGCGCAATCCCCGGTTCAGTTGGCAGTTTGAATTTGCCGGTTCCGACGGTACCAATGGTCGAACAACGCATTTGGTTCAGGGCCGTACGCTCGGCGGGTCCAGTGCCATAAATGGCGCGGTTTACAGCAGGGGACAAGCAGCCGATTTCGATTTATGGGAGGCAGCGGGCAATCCGGGGTGGAGCTATCAGGATGTTCTGCCTTTTTTTAAAAAGAGTGAACGTTTTATCGGTGAGGCCGATGATCATTATAGGGGACGGGAGGGGCCGATACCTGTGACGGTCACAGACTGGAGAGATCCCTTATGTGAAGCCTTTCTCGATGGGGCGGGACAAGTGGGGATCATGCGCAACGCTGATTACAATGGCCAGGACCAGGAGGGGATCGGCTATTGTCAAAGTGTCATTGAAGGGGGCCGTCGCTGGAGCGCAGCGCACGCCTATCTTCATCCTGCTCGCAAGGCCTATGGCACTCACATTTTGACCAACACCGTTGTTAGCCGGATTTTGATCAAACACAACCGGGCCACGGGCGTGCTCTGTCATCGTCGCGATTCAGGCGAGCCGGTACAGATCAACGCCAGAGCCGAGGTGCTTGTCTGCGCCGGCACGATTGGTTCTCCGAAATTGCTGCAGTTGTCTGGGATTGGATCTCCCGCCTTACTGAAGAGATATGGAATCGAGGTGGTCAACCCACTGCACGGGGTGGGAGAGAATCTGCATGACCACTATTGCCCACGTTTGGTGGCGCGAGCTCGACGGGACGTTGATAGCATCAATGTTCGTGTGCGCGGCTTGCCGCTGGCCAAAGAAATATTGGCGTGGCTCCGAAAGCAGCCAAGTATTCTATCGATCAGTCCGATTCTGCTTTATGGCTTCGGAAAAACACAGCCTGATTTGCGCTCACCGGACTTTGCGCTTTCTTTTATGCCAGCCAACTATGCTCAGGGGGTCATAGGCCATATTGACGATAAACCGGGCATGACTTGCGGGGCGTGGCAATTGCGTCCTCAAAGCCGTGGTTATGTCAGGATCACGTCTGGTGATGCCAGTAAAACCCCTGTTATACAGCCCAAATTCCTGGATCACGAAGTTGATAAATATACGGTTGTGCAGGCTTTGAAGTGCGCTCGCAGCGTATTTGCCAGTGAGCCGATGCAGCGGTTTGTGAATATGGAATTGCTGCCTGGAAACGATGTGCAGACTGATGATGAAATTCTGGATTATGCCCGACAGTATGGCAGCACAGGTTATCACGTGGTGGGAACGTGTGCGATGGGTCCGCGCAGTAATCAGTCCGCCGTGGTAGATAATCGTTTACGGGTGCATGGTCTGCATGGACTGAGAGTCGTTGATGCGTCGGTCATGCCTGCGATCACCTCTGCCAACACATGTGCTGCCACCCTCATGATTGCAGAAAAGGCGGCCGATATGATTCTGAATGAAGAAACAGGAATATGAAACATGCAATTGATTGATTTTTTTGAAAGGGGGCTGAGCTACGGAGCAGAGGCGCCCTGCCTGGTGGAACCAGAGGGACGGACGCTGAACTACGGCGAGGTTGCAGAGCTCAGTCATCGTATTGCCAATGGGCTCCATGCCGCGGGCATTACGCAGCAGCATCAGGTCGGTTTGCTCAGTAATAATCATTTGCTTACCTTCGCAGTCATTTTAGGTATTGTCCGTTCTGAAGGTGTTTGGCTGCCCGTGAACGCGCGAAATGCTCCTGAAGAAAACGTCAATATTCTGGCACGAGGGGGCTGCGAGTTCCTGTTTATTCACAGTGCGTTCGCAGATCAAATTCCTTTGTTGCGTACAGCTCTTCCCGCACTGCGTGGACTGATTTGCATCGATCAGACCTTGCCCGGCGTTCCCGATCTGGAGTCCTGGATGGCAGAGCAGTCAGCCGCTGCCATTCGCAGTCAGGCGCAACCCGATGATGTTGTCGCAATCCGCGGAACCGGCGGAACCACAGGGTTGCCCAAGGGGGTCATGGTGACGCATCGTGTCTATAGCGCGCTGATGTCGAACTGGTTTGCGTCGATGCCGGTAGACTCGCCGCCGGTGCATCTGGTGGTCGCGCCATTGTCGCATGCCGCTGGTGCTGTAGCGTTTGCCACCCTTGCGTATGGCGGAGCCAATATTATTCTATCGTCCACCGATACGCAGGCGATTCTACAGGCAATTGACCGCTATCGAGTGACTCAGTTGTTTTTGCCACCAACGTTGATTTACCGGCTGTTGGCCGATCCTGCAGTACGCAACTATAACTATGATTCGCTAAAGTATTTTGTTTATTCGGCGGCGCCGATGTCGGTGGAAAAATTACAGGAAGCGCTGAGTATTTTCGGGCCGGTCATGGTTCAGTGCTATGGACAGGCGGAAGCGCCTTTTGTATGCACATGCATGACCGCCAGCGATCATGCCCGGATTCTGGCAGACCCTTCATTATGGCATCGTCTTTCAGGTTGCGGCAGAGCGTCGCCCACGGTACGCATAGGCGTTATGGACAGCAATGGCCGGCTGCTGGGTCCTGGTGAACGCGGTGAGATCGTGGTGCAGGGGGATCTGGTCATGAAGGGTTATTATCAGGACCCCGAAAAAACACGTGAAGCACTGAAGAACGGCTGGTTGCACACAGGTGATGTGGGATACATGGACGACGATGGCATATATTACATCGTTGACCGTCTCAAGGATCTGATCGTTTCCGGTGGATTCAATATTTCTCCCGGGGAGATCGAACAAGTGCTGTGGTCGCTGCCTGAAGTAGCTGACTGCGCCGTGGTGGGCGTGCCGGATGATACCTGGGGCGAAGCGGTCAAGGCGATCGTCGAGTTGAAATCGGGCCAGTCACTGGATACGGAGGCTGCGCTGGCGCTTTGTCGCGAACGCCTGGGCGGCATGAAAACACCCAAAACAATTGAAATATGGACGCAGTTGCCCAGGAGTACGGTTGGCAAGGTGCTCAAGCGTGAAATCCGGGCGCGCTTCTGGTCTGAGCAAGATAGACAGGTATAACGGAATTTCCAAATATGGGGACAGAATATGACTGATCGTTTGAAAGGGAAGACAGCACTGATTCTTGGCGCTGGGTGCGTGTCCGACGGGTGGGGTAATGGCAACGCAACTGCGGTGGCATTTGCGCGTGAAGGCGCAAACATTGTGTCCGTGGATATTGACGAGGACGCGGCCGCCCGAACGGCAGATTTGGTGCGAAAAGAGGGCGGATCGGCGATTCATGTGAAAGCGGATGTGGCGGATTTTGAAGAGGTAGATCAGGCCGTGCAACTGGCCGTGGAAACTTATGGTCGGGTCGATATACTTCATAATAACGCCGGCGCCAACGCAAAAGGCGGACCGGTTGAAACAAGCGAAGAAGACTGGGATCGTGTGATGCAGGTGAATGCGAAAGGCGCGTTTCTCGGCTGCAAAGCCGTCATTCCCGTTATGAAGCGCCAGGGTGGCGGGTCAATCATACATATCTCTTCGATTGCCAGCGTGTCTTGGACCGGTCATCCATTTATTGCGTACCACGCTTCCAAAGCCGCATTGAATCATATGACACATGTCATAGCAGTTCAGCATGCGGCAGATAACATTCGTTGCAATTGCATCAGTCCCGGATTGATAGATTCTCCTCGCATTTACGGAACGATTCTGTCGTTTTACGACGGCGACGTCGAGAGGATGCGTCGCGAACGATCGCAATCGGTACCCCTGAAACGCATGGGAGATGTATGGGATATCGCCAACGCAGCAGTTTTTTTTGCTTCCGATGAATCCAAGTATGTGACCGGTGTCGTGATGCCCGTCGACGGGGGCATCACATGCGCGATACCACATTGAGTCGGTCCTTTTCTTACTCTTTTTATGGGTGTTGATGCTATGAACTTGTGTACTACAGGAAGATGGCTGATCTTTTTGTCGAGCAGTGTATTTACCATGACGGCAACGGGGCAGGCCTGGCCGGACAAGCCAATACGGTTAATCATTCCGCTGGCCGCTGGTGGGGCGACAGATCAGGCTGCCCGACTTATGGCATCCCGTCTGGGCGATGAACTTGGGCAACAAATCGTTCCCGAAAATGTGACCGGTGCGGCCGGTGCCATCGCTTTGCAGCAGGTGGCAAAAGCCCGTCCCGATGGCTATACGATCGCGGCCACCGCCAACAGTTTGCATACTATCGCCCCTCATACATCTCGATTGTCATATGACGCGATCAAGAGTTTCACAATGATCGGCAGCTACGCAGCGTTCGAATATGTATTGGTCACCGCGGCAACGTCCCCGCTGACGAGCGTCGATGAGCTTGTTGCCCGGGCTCGAAAATCGCCAGGCGCGGTGACGTTTGGCTCTTCAGGTGTCGGCACGGGGAATTATCTGGCCGGCGCGTTGCTGGCGCAGCAGGCGAATATGCAATTGACGGCAATTCCCTATCGTGGCGGCGGCCCTGCAATGATTGATGTGATTGCCGGTCGGACGGATTTCATGTTTGATGTGCTGGGCGGTGCGTTGCCGCAGATCCACAGTGGCAAGGTACGGGCGTTGGGCACGAGTGGTGCAAAACGCACGCAGTTGCTACCGGACGTTCCTCCTATTGCCGGGTCTGTCCCGGGATATGAAGCGGGCGGCTGGTTCGCGCTGATCGGGCCTGCAGGGATGCCTGACGATATTGTGCGCAAATTGAATGAGGCGCTCAATCGCGTGCAGAAGGACCCCGATTATCGCAGGCAATTGGCCGGCCTGGGATATCAGCCATTGCCCGGTTCTGCTGAGGAGTTATCCAAAAGAGTGAACGCCGAGTCTGAAAAATGGAAGCAAGTGGTAGAGAAATTGCCATGTGACGTAGTGCCTGAGAATTGCAAAAAGGACGACAGGCAGCAATAGAGGTCGTTGCCGCCTGCTATCGCGGCTTTTCAGCCAGCAAGTTTTGCACTGATCAACCGATTCATGCTTACTCCCTGTTCGGCGGCTTCTATCGCCAGATTTCGATGAACTTGTGGGAGTACACGTACCCGAAATTGCCCGCTATATTGCCTGTCCGCAAGAGCTGGGGGGATGATTTCATTATTATTCTGCATATCCTGTACGACCTCTGCAACCAATTGCATGATGCCGACAAGGGCATGGCCTGGTTCCGGTGCCAGCCATGATAACGTGGGGAACTCGGCGCATAGGCCGACATGTTCATTGTCCTCTGGGGACCAACTGACTCGGTACGTGTAATGTTTAACATCCATTGCGGTCATCCTGGGAAAAGATAGTCCATGCTCCAAGTTTCTGTATTGCTGCCAGTACTTGTTTTACTTGGTAGGCTTTCGCTTTGCCTTTGTCATTTTGAATATTAATCCGAGGTTCTCCTTGCCAGGGAGTTTTGAATACCATGTGACTGGAACCGTTTGAGCGAGGTTGATTAAAAAAATATGTGCAGACTTGCTTGAGTTCAGAAAACCGAACATTTGCGGGTTCGTTTTTCATTTTTACTAGAATTTTTTCTATTCCAGTCACCTGATTTATCCCTCGAATAGCAATTGAATGGTATCAATAGTGGAACCTTTTTTCAATACACATTAGCCTTGATAACAATCAGGGCAGTTGATGTTCGCGCTGACCTCCATTGGAGGACGGCCTTTTCCAAGATCATGTGTGGAAGTGAAAAACAGCAGAAAAAGTGTATTGCAGACCCCCTTCGAATCACAATATCGGAATATACGTAGAGCCGGGCGCTGGTTGCCGCAGTGCACGATTGTCACATCCACGTAACAGTGCTACCCTAAAATGAAATCGTTTTCATAGGACGTTTTCAAGAGCATGAAAAACCGCAGTGACCGGATTTCGATTCTCGATATCGCCACCCAGGCGGGCGTTTCTCCCGCAACGGTATCGCGCGTGTTCAATTTGCCCGACCTGGTGAATGAGCAGACGCGTCAGCTGGTTCTGGAGGTGGCGCGCGAGTACGGCTACCGGCCCAACGCGTCGGCGCGCACGCTGCGCACGCAGCGCAGCCGCGTCATTGGGGTCGTGCTGCCGACGCTGACCAATCCGGTCTTCGCTGAATGTCTGCAGGGCATTACCCAGGCGACAGCGGCGCATGGTTACGCCATCATGCCTGCTACCACAGAATACAAAATCGAAAGTGAAATAGAGGCAGTGGCCCAGCTTCAAGCCTTTGGCGTAGACGGGGTGCTTCTGGTGGTATCCGACGCGGCTACATCCCAGGCAGTTGCCCGGCTTCGCGAACAAGGCACCCCCTATGTGCTGGTATATAACCGTCATCCGGATCACCCCTGCGTCTCTGTTGAAGGCGAGATTGCGGTGCGTGATCTGGTGCATCATCTGGCGCAGCTAGGGCACTCGGATATCGCGATGGTGTGCGGGCAGCTGAAGGCGTCCGATCGGGCGCAACAGCGCTATGCCGGCTTTGTAGCGGGCATGAAAAAGGCGCGGCTGAAACCGGCGACATTGATTGAAGTGCCGTTTGTAGAAACAGCGATCGAAAATATTTCACTTGTATTGAGTTCAAGTCATCGTCCCACCGCACTGATCTGTTCCAACGATCTGCTGGCAGTGCGCGCGATTCGTGCCGCGCACCAATGCGGGCTCAGGGTGCCCCAGGATGTGAGTGTGACCGGCTTTGACGGTATCCAGCTCGGCCGTGACCTCACGCCGACATTGTCGACGATCGCGCAACCTAATGGTGACATGGGCCGCGAAGGGGTGCAGTTGCTCATCACAGCAATTGAAAGCAACAGCATGCCTGCATCGACGGACAGTATCACGCTTGACCACGAGTTTTACCGGGGCGAATCATGCGCGCAGGCCCCGATCAATGACTGCGCCAATTCCTGACGTACGTGTACTAAATTTTATTTATTCTGGAGATTGGAATGTCCCGCATTCTTAAACGTGTCGCCCAGGCTGGCCTGCTGGCGCTGGGATTTGCTGCCGCGAGTGCATCTGCACAGACGGCGATCTGTTATAACTGTCCTACCGAATGGGCCGATTGGGGTACACAGCTCAAGGCTATCAAGGACAAGACCGGGGTGACCATTCCGGCTGACAACAAAAATTCCGGGCAGTCACTGGCTCAACTGGTGGCAGAAAAGTCCAATCCGGTTGCCGATATCACCTATCTGGGCATTTCGTTTGCGGTTCAGGCGCAAAAAGAAGGCGTACTGGGTACCTATAAACCGGCGCATTGGGATGATATTCCGGCCGATCTGAAAGACCCGGATGGACACTGGTTTACGACCCATTCAGGCACGATGGGTTTTATGGTCAATGTCGACGCACTTGATGGCAAGCCTGTCCCCAAGTCATGGAAAGACCTGCTCAAGCCTGAATATAAAGGATTGATCGGGTATCTTGATCCGTCCTCGGCCTTTGTGGGTTATGTGGGTGCCGTGGCCGCCAATGCGGCGCTGGGCGGTACGCTGGATAATTTCAAACCTGGTATTGATTATTTCAAATCCCTGCAGGCCAACGACCCGATCGTTCCCAAGCAGACGTCGTACGCGCGTCTGCTGTCTGGTGAAATCGGTATTCTGCTGGACTACGACTTCAACGCCTACCGTGCAAAATACAAAGACAAGGCCAATGTTGAATTTGTGATTCCCGAGGAAGGAACGGTTGCTGTGCCGTACGTGATGAGCCTGGTGGCCAATGCACCGCATGCAGACAACGGTCGCAAGGCGCTCGATTTTGTCATGTCCGACGAAGGCCAGGCAATCTGGGCGCGCGCGTTCTTGCGTCCGGTGCGTGCCACTGCCATGCCCAAAGATGTTCAGGACAAGTTTCTGCCGGAAGCTGACTACGCCCGTGTCAAGGCAATTGACTATGGCAAGATGGCCGAAGTGCAAAGAGGCTTTTCCGATCGCTATATGAAGGAAGTGCGCTAGTAGAACTGCCGGGCACGTTCGTGCCCGCTAGGCCATATCAATGACATATGAAATAGTCAAAACAGGAAACAGAAAAATGTCCGGGCGTGTTGCTGCTCAAAACCGTCATCATCGTCTTTTGCTCGCATGCCTCGCGCCCGCGACGGTGTTTTTCGTGGCCTTCTGGATTCTTCCTGTTGTGCGGCTGATTGCGCTGCCGGCTGAAAAGGGCTGGGAGACCTATTTCCTCGTTTTGACCGATAGCAGGTATATGTGGAGCATGATCAACACTGTTCTGCTGTCGCTCGCTACTACTGTCGTGACCCTGGTGATCGGCGGTGCGGTGGGGGTCTATCTGGCACGCCGGCGTTTTGCCGGTCGCCAGGTTTTGCTGTCCTTGTTGACGGCTCCTCTGGCCTTTCCCGGCGTCATTATCGGCTTTTTCATTATTTTGCTGGGTGGCCGGCAGGGTTGGTTTGCCGACTTGTCCAGCGCTGTTGGAATGGGACGAATGACATTCGCTTACGGCATGATCGGTTTGTTTCTGGGTTATTTGTATTTTTCACTGCCGCGTGCGATTGCCTCGTATACCGCAGCGGCCGAAGCCATGGATGGGCAACTGGAAGAGGCGGCCCGGGTCCTGGGTGCATCGCGCTGGGAAATCACGCGGGATGTATGGTTGCCGCAATTGGCGCCCACCACAGTGGCTTGCGGCGCAATTGTTTTTGCCACTGCCATGGGTGCGTTCGGCACGGCCTTTACCCTGGCCAGTAAATTCGAGGTTGTTCCCATTACGATCTATAACGAGTTCACCAACTACGCCAATTTTGCGCTTGCCGCGTCGCTGTCGATTGCGCTAGGACTGGTGACCTGGGCGGTGCTGTTTTTGGCGCGTGTGGCCGGCACGGCATCATCTGGTGCGTAGGACTTCAACATGCATGCTCAATCGCAAAAACCTGCCCCCTTTCTTTTTCTCATCACATGTGTGGTTTGTCTGTTCATGTTCGTGCCTGTCATCATATCTGTCATGGCGGGCCTGGTGAATAATTACCGAACAGGACTCAAAAGCGGGCTGACGTTGCGCTGGCTCCAGGAAGTCTGGTCGGTTTATGGTTCAACCGTAAGTGCGTCTGTGATTCTGGCTCTGGTGTGTGTTGCCTGCACGCTGTTGCTTGGCGTTCCCTGTGCTTATGCTTTGGCGCGCAGCCGGTCACGTTACGCCCGTGCCTTTGAGGAGGTTCTGACTCTGCCAGTTGCCGTTCCGGGACTGGCTACGGCCCTGGCGCTGATCCTTGCGTATGGCGACATCAATCTGTTGCGACAAAGCTTTGGCTTTATTTTGATCGGGCACATCCTGTTCACGCTGCCTTTCATGGTGCGAACTGTTTCCTCTGCTTTCCAGCGTCCCGATCTTCTGGCCATTGAAGAAGCAGCCCGAACGCTGGGCGCCTCATTCATGCAACGCTTTTTGGGCGTGCTGGTGCCTGCCGTTTTTCCGGCAATCCTGGCCGGCATGCTCATGGTCTTTACCCTGTCCATTGGCGAATTCAACCTGACATGGATGTTGCATACACCCCTGACGCGAACGCTTCCTGTCGGTTTGGCGGACAGCTATGCGTCAATGCGGATCGAGGTAGGTTCTGCCTACACGCTTATTTTTATACTGGTGATTCTGCCTATCCTCTGGCTGCTGCAGGGCGTCGCAAACTGGGTACAGAAGCGCTATGGCAATTGAGATATTACCGTTATGAATATTGAAAAGACACGCATAGAAATTATCGATTGTGCCAAGACCTATCCGGACGGCACTCGCGGTCTGCAGCCGGTGACGCTCACCATCAATCCCGGTGAAGTGATCGCCCTGCTGGGGCCATCCGGTTGCGGCAAGACGACATTGCTACGCCTGCTGGCGGGACTTGAAGCGGCCGATCCAGGCAGTCGCATTCTGTTTGCAGGGCAGGAGGTGACTCATCTGCCCGTCGAGAGACGCGGCATTGGGATGGTCTTTCAGAGCTATGCATTGTTTCCGCAAATGACGGTAGAGGCCAATATTGCATATGGCTTGCGCGTGCGGGGCGTTTCTGCTGAGGTGCAAAAGAAAACGGTTGGCGAGCTGGTCGATTTGGTACGTCTGAATGGCCTGGAGAAAAAACGTCCGGCGGAGTTGTCGGGCGGACAGCGCCAGCGTGTCGCGTTGGCCCGGGCCGTCGCGGTCAAGCCGCGCGTGCTGCTGCTGGACGAGCCCCTGGCGGCGCTTGACGCGAAACTGAAGGAATCACTGCGGGACGAATTGGCGGAATTATTGCGCCGGCTGGGGATTACTGCGGTACACGTGACACACGATCAGCATGAGGCACTGGCCATCGCCGACAGGCTGGCCATCATGAGCGCAGGTCTGATTATGCAAGTCGGGAACGGGGAGTCACTCTACAGAAAACCGGAGCATCCTTTCGTCGCCCAGTTCCTGGGGCGGGTAAACCGCCTGGAGCGTGACGACAGCGCGATTGCAAATGGCATTATTTCGTTTGGAGATGCCGTTCTTGCCTGTCCTGAACACTTGAAGGCGCACCCCGCGGTGTTATTGCGCCCGGAAGATATTCGTGTGGAGGCCGTGTGCGATGGACAGCCGCGTGCGACGGTAGAGCGCCGTGTTTTTCTGGGTGACCGGGTGCAATTGCAACTGAAAACAGCCAACCGGCAATTGATGATGGCCGAACAGCCGGGCGATACCCTTTTCCGGGAGGGCGAAGCCGTCGGCCTGCGTATCGATGCCTCCCGATTTCTTCCCGCTTATGACAACTGAAACCATGACAATTTTTGCACAACTGACTGATTTGCATATCCGCGAACCCGATAAGCTGGCTTATGGTCGCCTGGATACTGCGCCGTACCTTCGCACCTGTGTCGAGTCGGTTTTGAGGCTGCGCCAGCGACCGGACGCGATCGTGTTGACTGGTGATTTGACTGACTTTGGTCGGCCAGCCGAGTATGCGCATCTTCGCGAACTGCTTGCTCCGCTTGATATGCCTCTTTATCTTCTTCCCGGGAATCATGACGATCGGCAAAATCTGCGAGCCGCATTTCCAGACCATAGCTATCTGGGCGAAGGTGAGTTCATACAATACGTGGTTGATATTGGCGAACTACGACTGATTGCATTGGATACCGTCATCCCACAGGAGAGTGGCGGTGAGTTGTGTGCAATACGGTTGCAGTGGTTGCGCGAGGCGCTGGCTGACAGTGAAGACCGGCCCGTGGTGATCGCCATGCACCACCCTCCCTTCAGAACACTGATCGGTCATATGGACAAGATCGGCGTGCAGACCGGTGCGGAACAATTGAAGGAGATCGTGTCCGGGTATAACAATATCGAACGTATTATCTGCGGACATCTGCATAGAGCCATTGACGTGCGCTTTGGCGGCACCATTGCCTCAACTGCCCCTGCGCCTGCTCATCAGGTGACGCTGGATCTGGATGAAGAGGCAGAGTCCTCATGGATGTTGGAGCCGCCCGGATTCAGGGTTCATGCCTGGGATGACCTCAACGGGAGGCTGGTATCCCATCTGGCGCCTTCGGGGCAGTTTGAAGGGCCGTATCCGTTTCATGAAGGCGGGGTGTTGATTGATTAAGACGAAAAAATATCGAACAGTGGTCCGGCGCCATTTGCTCATTTATCAGCCTTGAAGCCTGATTTCTGAATGATCGGCTGCCAGTACTTTCTTTCTTGATCCAGAAGGTCAACCGCGTATTTCTTTGATTTTCCGTCGAGAATCAACACCTGGCCTTCGAATTTTTTCTGCAATGCCGGCTGATTGACAATTTCAGTCAACATTTTTTCGTACTTATCAACCAGTTCAGGCGGCGTGTCTTTCGGGAAATACGCACCGTACCACAGGCTGAGCTTGTCGAAACCCTGGATCCCCTGGCTTTCCAACGTTTTGACTTCGGGCATGAATTTGACCGACGATTGACCAGCCAACCCCAGGATGTTGATTTTTCCTGCTCGATATAGCTCGATTTGCGGGCCGATGGCCAATAAACCTACGCCGATATTGCCTCCGATCTGATCGTTGAGCAGTTGTGGAGTACCGGGGTACGGAACTGGATAAACAGGAACGTCCAATGCCTTTGCCATTTGCAATAATGCGAAATGGGGCTGCCCCCCGAGACTGATTACTCCTACTGCGCCCTGGTCGGGGTTTTTTCGTAACCAAGCGATGTATTGCTGAGCGGTCTTGAACGGTTGACTCTTTCCCGATGTCATGACAATTGGAATGCTTGCGAGATATCCAATGGGTGCGAAATCATCCTGAGTATGCTGCAGTTTGTTATAAGTATAAGGATAAATAGTGAACGGCATCGAGTGTGTCAGGAGCATAGTAGATCCGTCTGGTTTTGCCCGGGCTACCTCATTGACAGCCAGCAATGTCGAGGCGCCAGGTTTGTTGACGACGACAACAGGTCTGCTTTCCCGTTTTGAGATTTCTTCAGCAAGTGAGCGGGCAAAGGTGTCCAGCACTCCGCCGGGTGGAAATCCGATAACAATGCGCAAGGGCGGCTGCGCCGCGAACAGGCTTGTTGAAAAACTGCATGCGACGGCCAAAACAGATGCGCTAAACAGTTTTGATAATAGCTTATTCATTCCTAACTCCTACATTCGTTTCTTGATTAAAAGAAGTCGCGTCATCTAGATGACCAGCGTGCCAGTCAGGTTTTGAAGCGTTCGTACCATGCTATACACGGTTAGCGCTGACGTTTTAGGATTGTCACTCAGTGGCCGGTTGCTGAGGGTCAAGTTCAATTCGCCAAATGCGCCAGAAGCGTCGATGGTGTGGATATTGGTGGACGCCTTCGGGTCTGCGATCAAACGCACTGTGGTCGCATCCAGGCCCAGACTGGCCAAAGCGATCGTTGCCGCGACATTGGCATTTTTTGGGAAACGTTGTGCAGCATCACGTGCGGAGCCCTCAAACACCACTGTGGCTTCGGTGAGTGTGGCCAGATTGAACTGCAGTTCGGCTGGCGTGCCTTGCCATGCGAGCGCGGGTTTTTTGCCTGTGTAGAGTACTTTGTCCAGTCCACCGATTTTTGCCGCGGCAATAGCATCGATTGCGCCTACTGCGCCGGCGATAAGATGGACTTGACTTCTACCGTTGGTCGCTGCTGTTTCCAGGCGTGGCGCGAGGTCGTCCATCGCCAGGGCTCCTACCGATGCAATCACGGCTGAAATACCGCGCTTAAGAGCCGGGAGAACATGCGCTTCTATGGCACGATGACCGGCAGCTTCCACAACCAGATCTATTCCGCTATCAGGGATATTTTCACTGACACTGGCGCCAGGAGCCAGTGTTTCCGCAAGTCGGGCCACACGATCGATCGACCTTTTGGAAACGACAATGGCGGCGACTTGCAGATGGTTGTCGTAACGAATCGATTTGAGTAATGATTCGCCTATTGCCCCACAGCCGATCAGCGCAATACTAAGCATGCTCGTCTGCCGCGTTGTTGCCGCTTTTCTGAGGCGTACTCTGATTTATGCCCAAAGGAGAATGGCGTAGAAGAGAGGACAGATCCTCAGCGGCTTCTTGGATACGGGAAATAATTCGTCCGATTTTGCTGCGGTCGAAATTGGCAGCCATCGCGTTTGCGCCCATGGCGGCGACTATTTTGTTGTTATGACCAAACACCGGCACTGCAATGGTGGAAATCGCAGGATCGAAGAAACCTTCGCTGACCGCATAACCCTGTTTACGTGCTGCCTGGCAACAGTCATGGAGTGCCTGAACATCATGTGGGGTGTGTTTGGTAAATATCTGAAGTTTGTTTTCCGGGTATTGCTCATGCAATTGAGACAGGTTCAGCTCGCTCAACAGGACATGGCCTAATATCGTTCCGTGTGCAGGCAAGCGAGTCCCAATGTTCACAGACGTGGCAAATGGGGTAGGAGGCGACGCTTTTGCGATATATACAATGGCGTTTTCGTCACGTATGACCAGATTGCAAGGCATTTGCACATCCTGGCAAAGCTTTTCGAGGACGGGCCGGCCCAAATCGGTCAATTCCAGAGAGGCAAGATATTCAAATCCTAAACGTAATACGCCGACGCCAAGACGATACTCGTTGCCGCTTTCCGTACGCGTTATGAAACCCATACTTTCCAGAGTATTGAGAAGTCGGAATACGGTGGATCTGGGGATGTCAAGGCGCCGGGCAAGCTCAGGAGCGCTTAACGTCGGCCTGGCGCGGTTGAATTCCGATAGCAGCATCAGCCCGCGTTCAAGTGCAGGAACTGTATAGCGTTCGCTATTGTCTTCGGATTTAGATAGATTGGTATTCATTGCGTTTCCCGAAAAGTGCGAATGAGAGTCGTCATGATATTCAGAACTTGCCCGGATTGTTCCACGTAGCAGGCGTGGCCAGCATTTTCAATAGGAATTAGTTGTCGGCCACACCGGCGCGCAACTTGGGCGCAGCTTTCTGGTGTGGTAACGATATCTTCCGTTCCACAGGCAACCTGAACACATATATCTTCGGGCGGCGGCAGGTATTCCGTCAGATCGTCGTTGCAAAGCAGATTGACGGCCTGTCGATAACCCCTGTCGTGCAGGCGAACCATATTCCAGATGACCAATTTGCGGTCGGCCTCGGTTGCCCGATTCGATAGCAGACGACTCGAACGTTTAACAGCCATATTCACTACACCATCATTTTCCAATTGGCTTATGCGTTCATTGAGAATCCGGTTTCGCGTCTGCTTTTTTGCCGTTGCTCCATATCCCTGCGCCGGGCTAATGAGCAAGAGTGCTTTTACCGCGTTGCGCTCTGCCTCGCGAGCATATGCACTGGCGACCATTGCGCCAAGTGAATGGCCGATCAGAACGCAGCTGTGTACGCCAAGGATTTGCAGCATATTTGCAAGTGAATGAGCGTAATCTGTTGCTTTGGGGCACTCTGCGGTCAAGGAAGATGACTCGCCGTAACCGGGTGCATCCCATGCAATTAGCCTCAATCCGGAAGGTAACTGTCGCGCAACGTTTATCCAGGACGCAGAGCCCGAGCCGATCCCGTGCAGACAGACGACAGTAACCGGGCCGGTTCCTGCGGAACGGAATGCGATCTGCTGCCCCGTTTCGGTAGCGATTCGAACCAGCGGGAATCGCTGATTCAAGTCATGCAATTCTTCAGAAGAAAGCGTTGGCTTAGGGGAGTCGGAAAACATTAACGGTAACAACTCCACAGGTACTAGCGTTTAACGTTGGCCAAGGGATGGTCGATCGGATAGGTAGGAGTAACCGGCTTTTTTGAACCAAGCATGACGCACATGAGTGCATCTTCATCTCCAATATTAATCTCTTCACGATAGACGCCCGGTGGCACCGAAATGAGGTCCCGATCGGTCATCACAGTTTCGAAGCGCTCACCGTCTTTCTCTATTACAACCTTGAGCTTGCCGCGAATCAGAAAGAAAATTTCTTCAACATCGGTATGCAGATGGGGGGGGCCTTCGTGGCCGGCGGGAATGACCATGGTAGAAAAGGTGAAGTGTTCGGCCGGCACGGTGTTGGCATCGCTCGCGACCCCGGTGCCGCCAGTGCCAACATAACGCATCTGCGCACGCCGATACTTGGGGTCAAAATCTGCCTGAAATTTCAATGCCTCCCAATCGTATTTTCTGGTGGCGTAGCGGGCGATTCGGCTTTCCATCCAGTCCTGCAGCGACACGCCGTCGGGACATTGCAAAGACTGTGGGGGGCTATTTGTGTCGGTCATCGTTTTACTCCAGTGGGTCCGAATATTTTCAATCAAATTTGAACGTTTTATATATGAAACAGTGATTCACAAATGAGACAACGTAGTCTAATCGGGCAGATGCACCGCAACAACCTGGTATTAACCCTGATTTCCAGACATTCATGCTGTTTTCCTGGGTGCTCTTTACAAGGGCTTATCCACTCAGTAAGCAGTTCGGCATTTAGTTACTTCGTGGCAAATTGTCTTTACACCTTTGGTAAACCTCGTGTACTATCCGTTTAAATATATTTATGTATACAAAAATATATTTAAATAAACAGTCTGGAGGAAACAATGAATAAAAGCGGATGGCTGGCACCGGTTGCCACCTTGCTGTTGGCGCTGGCCAATGGGACTGCGCTGGCGCAATCGCCGGACGCCTGGCCGACCCAGCCGATCACACTTGTCGTACCCTTTGCCGCTGGCGGCGGTACAGACAGCATTGCCCGGGAGTTCGCATCCGAACTCGGAAAGGCGCTGGGTCAGACGATCGTCGTTGAGAATCGAGGTGGCGGTGGAGGATCCATTGGTGCCGCCAGGGTGGCCCAGGCCCGCAAGGATGGCTACACACTCCTGTTTGCAACGTCGACCTTCGCGACAAACGCAGCCTGGGAACAGAGCAAGCTGTACGATCCCATTAAGGATTTCACACCCGTCGCGCAATTGGGCAACGGCCCGCTGATGCTGGTGGTCGACAAATCCCTTGGCGTCAATAACGTTGACGAGCTGCTCAAGAAAGCAAAGGCTGATCCCGGTGGTGTGAATTATTGCTCTGCGGGTCCGGGCAGCATCAATCATTTGTCGGGCGCGCTGTTCACGCAACGCACGGGCGTGACCATGTCTCATGTGCCATATCGGGGTAGCGGCCCGGCTACGCTGGATCTGATTGCCGGTCGCGTGCAGGCTTTTTTTGCGACCATGCCGACGATGCTTGAGCAGGTTCGGGGCGATAAAGTAAAACTGCTGGCCATGACCTCGAAGGAGCGTTCACCCCTGTTTCCCTCCGTGCCGACATTGCAGGAGTCAGGCGTGAAAGATTTCGATATCAAAACCTGGTGGGGCGTCCTGGGGCCCGCTGGTCTTCCCGAGCCTGTCGTGAACAGGCTGAATGCCACAGCCAACAAAGTTGCAAAAGGGCAGTTGATCAGCAATCGCCTGAAGCAGGAAGGTGCCAATGTCGTGACGGGTACGCCAGGCGAGTTTGGGCAAATGCTGGAGCAGGAACTGGCGGTATGGAAGTCGGTTGTCGATACAATACCGAAATCATAGTGCGAAGCGGACGATCAGCAGCGCGCTTTGGCTTTCCCACCGAACCGTCAGTTGAGTAACCACCATGCCTATTTCCAAAGACAATACCCAGTTTCACGCGGCTTATCGCGATATCAAGCAAAAAATCCTGAGCGGATTTTTCAGCGGCGATGCGCGCCTGCGCGAGCTGGAAATTTCAAAGCTGATCGGCATGGGTCGCACGCCTGTCAGGGAAGCGCTCAAACGATTGGAGGACGAACGGCTCTTGACACATGAGCCACGGCGTGGGCTGGTGATCACCAAGATCGATCGCCAGGGAGTGACCGAGCTGTATGCGATGCGCGAGGTACTGGAAGGTGCGGCGGCCGAGTTCGCTGCCCGTCATGCGACGGACGCTGAAATCGATAATATGCAATTCATTCTGGAACAAAGCGCGCTACCCGAGAGCGATCCGGTCAGGATGAACTTGCAGTTTCATGAAGCCATTTATGGCGCCGCGCATAACCAGCACTTGATTCGCACATTGCAGTCCATCACCGATACCACGTTTTTGCTGGGTCGTAGCACTTTGCAGTCTCCTCAGCGAGCAGAAAAAGCCGTAGCAGAGCATCGCCAAATTCTGGAGGCCATACGCAAGCGGGATCCGGAGGCGGCTAATATGGCTGCCAAGCAGCATATCAGGCAGGCGTTCCTGGAGCGCCTGAAAATATTGCGTGACGTCGGCTGATCCGGTTCCGGATGGAACGGGGCTCTGGGTAACGGAGAGCAGATGTTGCCACAGAAAATAACGAGGATGAAATATGAACAGGCAAGATTCATTGATCAGCAAGCGACGATTTTTGCAATCGGGCTGTGCGTTACTGGCGCTACCGGTGGCGCGTATCGGCGCGAGCCACGCCAGTGAGACATCCTACCCGACGATGCCCGTTTCAGTGACGGTTCCATATGCGCCGGGCGGTCAGGGGGATCTTTTCGCCCGAATGCTGTCCGAGCCTCTGGGTAAGGTCCTCGGGCAAACTGTGGTGGTGGAAAATCGTCCGGGCGCATCGGGCATGCTCGGCACGCGCCTCATTATTCGTGAAAAGCCGGACGGGCACCACCTGTTGCTGGGGCAGACCGGTGAAATTGCGATCAATCCCGTTGCCAACAAGAACGCAGGCTACAAGGCGCTCGAAGCGCTGGAGCCGGTCGTGTTGGTGGGAGATTCGCCGTTGGTCCTGATTACGGCAAAGAACTCGCCGTTCAATACGCTTGAACAATTGATCGATAAGGCCGCAAAAGTACCTGAGTCGGTCAATTACGCCTCGTCGGGAACGGCAACGCCCGGCCATTTGGCAGCAGTGGCATTGGGTCTCGGCACTCATACCAAAATGACCCACGTACCGTATAAGGGCGCCGGACAGGCAATGACGGATGTGATCGGCGGCCAGGTTGACTGCTTTTTTTCGAGCGTCTCAGCGGCGATGGGCCACATCAAGTCCGGCACAGTGAAGGCGCTGGCAACGACAACGGGTACGCGCCTTGCAGCATTGGAAGGGGTTCCAACAGTAGCAGAGAAAACCGTGCCTGGCTTCAACTACAGTTTGTGGGGCGGGTATTTCGCCCCCAAGGGCACACCGCGGGAGGTGATCCTGCGCCTGAATCAGGCAATCAACAAGATTCTGGAGCAACCAGCCATTCGCGCCCGACTGGAGTCAGACGGTGCAGCGGTCACCGCCAATTCGCCAGTGCAATTTACGGACTTTGTAAAGGCCGAGATTGGCAAGTATACCCAGCTTATTCAGTCGGCGGGTATTGTCATCGAATAATCAATTAACACTCATTTAGCGGATACAGGAAAATATGAAAATCGTAATTCTTCCGGGTGATGGAATCGGACCGGAAACCATGGATGTTGCCGAAAATGTGCTGCATGCGGCTTCGGCCCGCTTTGGCCTGGAGCTGGAGCTGACGCATGATGTGGCGGGGCACGACAGCTTGAAACAATATGGCAGTACCGTTACCGCCGAGTTACTGGCGAAAGTCAAGCAAGCCGACGGCCTGATGCTCGGCCCGATGGCGACCTATGATTTCAAGGACGAAGCCAAGGGAGAGATCAATCCATCCAAGTTTTTTCGCAAGGAGCTCGATCTTTATGCCAATATCCGGCCTTCGCGAACCTATCGCGGTGTGCCGGCGCGCCTGGGTGAGTTCGATCTGGTGGTGGTTCGCGAGAATACAGAGGGTTTTTATGCCGACCGAAATATCGAACAAGGCAGCAGCGAGCTGCTGATTACTTCAGATGTGGTGATTTCGTTAAGGCGCATTACGCGCAAATGTTGTGAAAGGATTGCACGTTCTGCATTTGAACTGGCCATGACGCGCAATAAACATGTGTCTATCGTGCATAAGGCAAATGTGCTGAAAATTGCGGATGGCATGTTCATTGATATTTGTCATGAAGTGGGACGCGAATTTCCGGAGGTCCGGATTGATGACTTCATTGTCGATGCGATGATGGCGCATGTGGTGCGCGATCCAGCCAAGTTCGACGTCATTGTGACCACTAATATGTTTGGCGATATTCTGTCCGATCTGACGGCCGAATTGTCCGGCAGTCTTGGCCTGGGCGGCTCGCTGAATGCAGGTGACAAATATGCGATGGGTCAGGCAGCGCATGGTTCAGCGCCGGATATTGCCGGCCAGAATGTTGCCAATCCGGTATCTCAGGTTCTATCTGCGGCAATGCTGCTGAACTGGTATGGTCAGCGCAATCAGGCGTCCCGGTTTACCCAGGCTGCCGAAGCCATTTTTCAGGCAATTGCTGATTCCATCGAATCCGGGAAAGTAACCAAAGACCTGGGTGGTCAACTTGGTACGAAAGAAGTCGGGCAGGCGCTGGTTGAGTTGTTGTCCAGCGGCGAAACGCGGGTTTCATGAAGTATCGATGCTGAAACGCCATCGTCTGAGGGATTGAAAATGTTATCTAGCCTAGAACGGGTCTGCGACTGCCATGTACATGTCATTGGTTCGCAAGATCGATATCCCATGAGCAAAGACCGGCCATATACGCCAGCCCCGGCGGGCCTCCCGGCGTTGCTGCAGCATATGGATCGTATGTCGGTGGGACGGGCTGTTATTGTGCAGCCAAGCGTCTACGGTACAGACAACAGTTGCCTGATCGACTGCCTGGAAGCCGCACCCGAGCGTTTTCGTGCAGTTGCCGTGATGCGAAGAGGGGTGAGTGATGAAGAACTGACTTGCATGGCGGCCAAGGGTATTGTCGGATTGCGGATCAATCTGGAAAGCACCGGTGCTGACGACTTGTCCGCTGCGCTGGAGGCGATCCGCTACTGGTCATCCCGATTGGCGGGATCCGGCTGGCATCTTCAATTGTATGCTGGATACAAGACGATAAACGCGGCGCTGGCTCAGTTGGGTTCGCTTCCCGTACCCCTTGTTATTGATCATTTCGGGCTGATTCCGCCGGCTCTCGCGTTAACTCAATTGCAATCCGAAGCACTCTACAGGACACTGGTGGCGGGCGATGTGTACATCAAACTGTCGGGCGCCTATCGGGTCGGCCGCGTCGATGATGCAGAAAAAATAGCCGGGCTCGCTCATGCGCTGCTTGCGGCCAATGACGAACGAATTCTTTGGGCCAGCGACTGGCCGCACACCAACCGGGAAGTGGGGAAATTGTCGACTGACGTCAGCCGCTACAGGGATACTCCTGCTGAAGCGCTGGTGCAAGAGCGATCAGCCTGGCTCGCGACCCCACAGGTCAGTCGAAAAGTCCTGATTGAAAATCCCGCAAGGCTTTATCGGTTCGACAGAGTAGCAGCAAAGGCGAAATAGGGCGGGTTATTCGATAAAATACAGGGCATCATCGACAGCTTCGGTATTACATTCGAGAATGACCACGCAACCTCTTTTAATAAGCAGCACGCCGAACCGGTATCACTGGGGGAAAACACCATGCCCTACGATCTAGACAATCGCTTGGTCATCGGCGTGGCATCCAGCGCCGTATTTGACTTGACTGATTCGGATGCAGTATTCAAGCGGGACGGCGAGGAAGCCTATCGAAAGTTTCAGGCACAAAATCTGAATACACCCTTACCCAAAGGCATCGCTTTTCCATTTATCAAGCGGCTGCTGTCGCTAAATGATTTGCGACCGGATCCGGAAGATCCGTTGGTCGAGGTGATCCTGCTGTCGCGCAACGATCCCGATACGGGACTGCGTGTCATGAAAACCATCGAACATTATGGGCTGGGTATCACGCGTGCTATTTTCATGCAGGGAAAATCGCCCTACGAATACATTCCTTCACTGAATATTTCGCTTTTTCTCTCTGGCAATAAATCGGACGTGGACGAGGCCATCAAATCCGGCTATCCGGCAGGCCATGTGCTGGATTCAAAATTTGACGATGACGAAGAAGACAAGGCACTGCGCATCGCCTTCGACTTCGATGGCGTTCTGGCCAGCGATGAATCAGAAAGCATTATGCAGGCGTCGGGCTTAAGCGATTTTCATGCGCATGAGGTGGCAAATGTGATGAATACGCACAGCCCGGGCCCCTTGCAGGAGTTTTTGATTCGGGTATCGAAAATACAATCGATCGAGGAAGAGTTCAAGAAGCTGAATCCCGATTACGAGAATCGCTTGCGGGTTTCTCTGGTGACCGCCAGAAATGCGCCTTCGCATGAGCGGGCATTAAATACGCTGAAGAACTGGGGCGTGATGACCAATGACGCGTTTTTTCTTGGCGGTATTGCAAAAAAACATGTGTTGGGCGTGCTCAAGCCGCATATCTTTTTTGACGATCAGTCTGCTCATCTGGAATTGACCAGCTCGCTTGTGCCTTCGGTGCATATTCCGTTTGGCATTACCAATAAGGAAGCGCTCAAAGCCCCAGAGCAGCCCGGCGCCTGATCCTTAAGGCGCTGGCTGCTGATCGGCGCAGAATTACAGAGTCCCTTCTGCATGCGATGGGCTGGCGTCGCGATCCAGCGGATAAATCGGCCTGGACAGATGGCGAAACGGAAAAATGCCGTAGTCCGAACTGCATACGCCGGGGCCTGCAATCAGCACGATGTGCCTGGCGTCTTTCTCAAAGCCGGCCCTGAAGTGCTGGCGTGACTTGATCAACACATATTTCTTGCTGAACGGATCAATGCCGGCGTGAGTAAATACGCCGACATCGTACGGCTCCTGCGGTTTTTCCGAAATAAAGATGGTGACACCGTTGCTTTCCAAGACGACCGTGCGGCCCAGGCTTAACCACATGCCGGTGAACATGGGACCGGTGATCTGGAAATTGCCATCTGTGATATTGATGACTGTCCCGGTTATTTGCAGCGGCTGTCCTTTCAGGCCGAGTTCTGGCATATCGGTCTTGCCGCCGAGATCAATTGTCAACGTTGCGCCAACGCCCGCCTGTATCAGGATGTCGACCGCTTGTGGATCCCAGATCGGGCCGGCAATCACGTCTGTGAGTCCCTGCTTCATGACTTCTTCCAGCACGGCCATGACGTCTGTGACGCCGCCTGCACCGCAATTGTCGCCATGGTCCACCAGAATGACCGGGCCGTGTTCCAGCTGTTTGGCTTTGGTAATGGACGCGGACAATGGCTCGACTTCGTAGACGAAGTCGTCTCTTCTGGACCAGGCCATGTTGCACAATTCATCCAGTAATTGTTCTGCTTCTGTTTTCCTGGATTTTTCTGCAACGATGACCACTGACAGGCCCACGTGAGGTATATCGGCCAGGGGAAATCCGCCAAAGACGGAAGCATTGAGGACTACACCCTCTGCTTCGGCTTTCATGGCTTTGTCCATGATGTCCTTCATAGGCTGGCCGGCGGGTGTCTGTTTCAGCATATGCGTTAGCATTGGCAGACGGCGCCAGACAATGGTGGTATCCAATTTTTCAAACAGGATGCGTTTGAGCGTGCGCATGGCCCGTTTCCCTGTTTCATAGATGTCGACGTGGGGATAAGTGCAATAGCCCGTAATAATGGTGGCATGTCGAATGAGCGCATCGCTGAAATTGGCATGGAAATCCAGGGCGACCACGACTGGTACCGGCGCTGGCGCGACCGCCCTGATTCGGCGCAAGAGTTCACCTTCGGCATCCGGGTAGCCTTCCGCGACCATGGCGCCATGCAGATCAAGCAGGACGGCATCGCATCCCTTTTGTACAGCGGCGACAACCGTATCTGCAATATGTTCAAACGCGGCTTTCTGCACCGTGCCGCTGGGGACCGAGTTGGCGAGAATGGCGAACTCTACTTCTGCGTCCAGTGATTCGGCCAGGTCCAAATAGGCGGCTGCAGCGCTGTTTGTGTTTTCGCACAATTGCTTTGCATTTTGGCCATAAGCGGGCCCATCGGTTTGTGTACCGCGACAGAACGAAGCCAGTTGGGTGGGAATCGGTGAGAAGGTGTTGGTTTCATGGCGAACCAGTGCGACGACAACTTTCATGCTGCTATCCTGTGTATGAGAAGGGGGGTTACTGTTTTTCCAGACCGGAAGCGTCGACCAGTTCCTTGTAGCGTCGGGTTTCTTCAAGAATGAATCGGCGGCTTTCGGTAGGAGGAGTCAGGACTGCGTCATAGGCGAACATATTCAATGCATCTGTGAAGTCTTTGTCGTGCTCTCCTTTTTTCAGCGCCTGATATAACTTTTCAATCAGCTCGGGCGGGGTGCCATTTTTCACGACGACTGAAAGATTGGATTTGACGGTCAGGGCAGCCGGATCATCGTAGGACTGTGTTTGAAGTTTGGGGATTTTTTTCAGTGGTTGTGTTTGCAAAACAGCCAATGGTTTCACTTTGCCACCGTCGTAATATGACATCGAGGACCCCGCTACATCGATATGCGCGGTGGTCACACCACCGATCAAATCCGAAACGGCAGGCGGAGAACCGCGGTATGGAATGATTTCAAAATCAAGTTTGTTGGTTCTTTTCCATTTATCCAGGGCGAGATAGGCCGCGCCGCCAATGGTGTTCACACTGATAGAAGCCTTGTTCGGATTGGCGATAATGAATTTCTTGAGATCCTCCATCGAGTTGAACGGGCTATCTTGTCTGACGATCAGCCAATGGGCATAAGTATTGAGGACAGTCACGCTGGTGAAGTCCTTATCGGCATCATAGCGAGGAGATTTAAGCAGGAAGTTGTTTATATTCAGCGTGTTGTCGCTGGCTACGAAAAGGGTGTAGCCGTCTGCTTTGTCCTTGAGTACCGATAGCGCAGCAGGGATTGTCCCGCCGCCCGCAATATTCTCGACGACCGCATTGTTACCCAGATTCTCTGACAATTTCTTCGCAACGAGCCGCCCAAGAATGTCTGCCGAGCCACCGGGTGGATAGGGTACGACAACTCTGAACGGCTTGGCGTTCGGCCAGTCGCTTTGGGCGGCATGAACAGACAGCCCTGTGCTGGCGGTGACAACAAGCGACAGGCTTAGTAAGATTTTCAAAAACTTCATTTTGTCTCCAATTTTTGGAATGAAATATTTAATAAAGTGGAATTTATAGTTTAATTTTCAGTTTTGAATATGTCTAATATATAATTTATCTAATATCCATTTAAATAAAGTATGGTATGGACGAACACCAATTGCGCTGCTTTGTGATGGTGGTAGAAACGGGCAATCTTTCAAAAGCGGCCCGACTTTTGAATATGACGCAACCACCCCTAAGCATCCTGATCCAAAAGCTGGAGCAATCTCTTGACGTAACGCTGTTTAATCGACAGAAGAACCGTCTGGTGTTGAGTGAGCCAGGCCGGCTGTTTTATACCCGGGCCAAAGATCTACTTGCTTCGTTCAAGACCCTGCGCCAGGATGTGAAAAATAACGCTGCCGGGACAGAAGGAAACGTGTCCATTGGGTGTTCAACCGCAGCCAGTCTGTTTATTCTTCCGCAAGTGATGCGGCGCATCCAGGATGACAAGCTGAATATCACTGTCACTGTTCGGGAGGGAGAAAGTGCGCACATTGTGAATTGCATTCGCAATAATGAACTTGATGCGGGGATCATCAGGACCCGTTTCCATGCCGAGGATTTGGTGACCCGCCCCCTTGTTACCGAGCCGCTGATGCTTGCGGTACCTGTACATCACCCTTTGGCGGAAAAACGCGACATCAGGTTGTCTGATCTGGCGCAGGAAAATTTTCTTTTACATTCCAATACCGATAGCAATGGCATACGCGAGCATATTCTTGAGGCATGTAATGTCGCGGGGTTCAACCCGAGAATCATCTATTCGGGAAATGAAACACTGCCTATGTTGCTGATGGTCGAGCAAGGCATCGGCATCAGTTTCGTTCCCCAAATGTTCGAACGGATATGTTCAGGGCGCAGCTTGCGGTTTATCGAATTGACTCAGCCCGTATTGACCAGTCAGTTGAGCCTGGTCACAGTGAAAACACATATCGAATCGGCCGTGACCACGCGGTTTCTGGGAATTGTTGCCGAGGTGTTGGACTCTAGCGGGAAGATGTGATATCGCGGGCCCAGTTGGAGAGTATGCGGTAACAATTGGAAAACAATATATCGCTGGCTCGGTCTATAGCCGTGCCAGCGTAGTGCGGCCAGGCATAAGGAATGTGCGGCGTTGTACGCCAGATCGAAACGACTTTCGAGAGAAAGAGAAGTGTTTTTTGCGTCGTGCAGACGGGCTTGGCCTGACCGCTTGAGTCCCTCAAACTCCTTGCGATCGGGTGGCTCCGCCTTCAATACCTTTCCGGGGCCCGTAAGTTGTTCAAACGGGGAGGGCATCGTCCGCTCCTATAATCCAGATTTTAGGCTGCTCCAGAATACGAGTCAGGAAGGATTCGTTTGCTTGCAGCCTCCGGGAAAATTCCGTTGAGGTCAATATCGTGGGATTGATGGGCCGACCGACAGCCTGGCTGGCGCCTTCAAGAGAGGCGTAGACTTCACCATAGCTGAGTGAATCGGAAACCAGCAACAGATCGATATCGCTGGCAGCGGTGTCGTTTTTTTTCGCGACGGAACCGTAGACGAATGCGGCGGATATGTGTGCGGCCATCGGCACAAGGGCATTGCGAACAGGTTCGGCAACGCCCACCGTTTTTTGCACAATGCTGCGTAGTTCTTCAAAAATAGGGGATTGTGGATTGGCTTGATAGTGTTTCTGATTGCCTCGGCGGGTAGCAGTGATGAGGCCGCTTTGAGTCAATACCGTCAGTTCGCGCTGTACGGCGCCCGAGCCACTAGCGGCAAGATTAATGATCTCATTGGCATAAAAACTGCGATCCGATTGCCCAAAGAGAATCCGTAGCACCTGCTGCTTGGTGCCGGGAAACAAGGCATTCGCCAGACTGCTTGACGACTGAGAAGAGGAAATAATCGTACCCATATTGGGTTATATTATACCTAATTTGGGTATTTGTCAATTGCTAGAAGAGGCAAATGTCGCAGGCAGGCCCTCGTACCGATGAGGCGAACCAGGGAAGGGGGGACAGTTTGTCGCTCATTTCGTCACGCTCCCCCTGCGCCAGCGATTTTATCCAATTGTTCAAGTGCTTCCTCGGGCAGAACCAGCTCAGCTGCGGCGAGGTTTTCTCGTAAATGCGCCGCGGAAGATGTCCCGGGAATCAGAAGGATGTTGGGCGACCGTTGCAGCAACCAGGCCAGAGCCACTTGCATAGGAGAGGCTGCCAGCTGTTCGGCGACCTGCGATAGCGCGGAAGATTGCAAGGGTGAGAAGCCGCCCAACGGGAAATAGGGCACATAGGCGATCCCGTCTCGCGCGAGATTGTCAATCAGTTCATCATCTTTGCGATGAGCCAGGTTGTAATGATTCTGGACACAAACGATATCGCAGACGCTGCGCCCTTGTGCAACCTGCGTGGGTGTGACGTGGCTCAATCCGATATGCCGGATCAGGCCTTGCCGTTGCAATTCTGCCAGCACAGTCAATGGTGCTTCGATGGACCCCTCTGCTGTGTCCTGCGTGGCCGACAGCATGCAGCGAAAATTGACGACCTCAAGCGTGTCCAATTCGAGATTGCGCAGGTTGTCGTGGACGGCCTGAGTCAGCGCTTCGCGCGAGAACGCGGGATTCCATGAGGCATCTTCGCCGCGAACGGCGCCGACTTTGGTCACAATGACCAGATCTTCCGGGTAGGGACTCAATGCCTCGCGAATAAGGTGATTCGTAATATGCGGTCCGTAGAAATCGCTGGTGTCGATGTGATTGACGCCGTGTGCAACAGCCTGGCGCAGGACTTGAAGGGCGGCATCGCGGTCCCTGGGCGGCCCGAATACGCCGGGGCCTGCCAGTTGCATCGCGCCGTAGCCGATACGATTGACCCTATGATTGCCCAGAGAAAAGGTGCCGGCTTTTGAGAGATCGTTCATGAGTATTCCTTGTGTGAATGGCCGATCGTTTGCAATAACGATTGTCATATATTAAGCCTTTAATATTGTTATGATAATTCGTCATAATCCGTACGGTGTGTGCGGATGAGCGCACAATAAGGAAAGGCGGCATGAAGGTTGATCTGGGCGATTTGAATGCGTTTGTGGCAGTCGCGCGGGCCAAAGGCTTTCGCAGCGGCGCAAGAAAAAGCGGCAACAGCGCGTCCGCCCTTAGCGAAGCGATACGCAGGCTGGAAGCGCAACTGGGAGTCAGACTGTTGCATCGGACCACGCGCAGCGTGGTGCCAACCGAGGCGGGCAAAAGTCTGCTGGCGCGGCTGGATCCGGTAATGGTTGAGATGGAGGCCGCGCTGGATGCCGTCAATGTATTTCGCGAGCGGCCCGCCGGCACATTGCGCCTGAACGTGCCGGTCAGCGTTTCGCGACTGGTCCTCGCCGATATCGTGCCGCGGTTCCTGGCAGCTTATCCCGATATTGTCCTTGAAATTTTCTCGGACGAAAATTTTGTCGATATCATCGAAGCCGGCTGTGACGCCGGCATACGATATGACGAACGGCTGGAGCAGGACATGATCGCCGTGCCTATCGGTCCGCGTATCCAGCGCTTTGCTGCTGCTGCGTCCCCCGCGTATCTCGAACAATTCGGGATGCCGGATCACCCTCGTGATTTACTTGGTCACGCTTGCTTGCGAATGCGTTTTCCCAGCGGCGCCATGCCCGCCTGGGAGTTTGAGCGTGAGGGTGAACGACTGCAGGTGGAGGCAACGGGGCCACTGATCGTTGAGGCCGGAGGTGCGTCGGACTTGGCCGTGGACGCTGCGCTTGCGGGTAGCGGCATTGTGTTTCTTTTCGAGGATTGGCTGCGGCCAAACCTGGACAGTGGCGCCTTGCTACCGGTGCTTGAACCATGGTGGGTCGCCTTTTCCGGACCGTTCCTATATTATTCGGGACGGCGTCTGGTGCCATCGCCCTTGCGGGCGTTTATTGACTTTATCCGGGCAGATAATGTCACAGCCGGGTCGCCGCTCGTGGCTTGAGCAGCGACCCGGCTGATTGAGGAGTCAACGATTGGGGTTGCGCTTATTTCACCGCTATTGCGGTATCAAGCGCAGCAGAAATCTGCTCGATATTCTGCTGCATCGACGTCAACCCGGCACTGCCCATGATGTACCAGTTGTAGGGGTCGACATATACAATGCGATTATTCTTTGCGGCACGACTATCTCGGATGACGGGGTTTTCCAGCGTCTCTCTGGCGGGCTTGCCTGCCCGGCCGGTGGCCGCATTGCGGTCGATCACGAATAGCCAATCTGGGTCGGCGCGGGCGATGTCTTCCAGTTTGATCGGATGGCGATCTTTGGCAGACAGGTCCTTGACGGCGTCATTGGGCGTAAATCCAAAGACGTCATAAATTATGCCGAACCGCGAGCCCGGACCGAAAACGCTGGTTTTCTCGTTCACTGCGAGAATCAGCATTGCGTTACCTGCCTTGGCGGATTTGGCTTTCAGGTTTGCCACGGCCTTGTTCAGTTTGTCCAGGGCCTCTTTGGCCCCGGATTCTTTTTTGAAGATCGCCGCCAGCGTGTTGGTATTGCGTTCAATGCTTGCCAGAGCGTTCCCGGTATCGATGCTCAGGTCCAGGGTTGGTGCCAGTTTGGCTACGTCGTCGAACTTTGCGCGCGATCGGCCACCCACGATGATCAGGTCGGGGGCGATTTTTCCGATCGCATCGTGGTCGGGCTCGAAGAGGGTGCCCGCCTTGGGAATCGCGTTGTCATTGTAGACTGAAAGCGACTCAGGGTAGCGGGCTTCCGGTACGCCGGCCGCCTGTACGCCCAGCACTTGCATGATATCCAGCGAAGGCAGGTCGAATACCACCGTTTTGGCTGGTTGTTCAGCGACGGTGGCCGATCCTTTCGCATGTTGCACGGTGACCTGAGTGGTCTGGGCAAGCGCAGCCCCAGTGTATCCGGCCATCGCAACCGCCAGCGCAGTATGCAGCATGGCGAAGCATTTCGCCGTATGTCGAGTCGATTTCATTTGTAATAATCCTTGTCGTGGTGGCGGTCATGCGGTGCAGCCGCCGTTATTTCAATCAGAATTTGACGTTCATGCCCAGCCAGTAGCGGCGTCCGTCTTCGACATATCCGTAATCGTCATAGCGGACCTGTTTGTCAAAGAGGTTGTAAAGGCCTGCGTACACGGTCAGATTTTTGTTCACGTCATAAGAGCCGCCCAAGTCAATATAGGTGGCCGACGGCGCCATGGTGGTGCTGGCCGAAATTCCCTGCGTCGGATCGCTTTCCTTGCCGCGATATGTGACCTTGACCCAGCCGTTCAGCTTGTCGGTCGGCTTCCAGTCCAGGCCCAGGTTGAACATGTGCTCGGGCATCTGGTTCAGCGGGTTGCCTTCATATTGGCCGCTCTTTTGCTTGGAGTAGGTATAGGTATAGCTGGATGTCAGGGACAGCTTGTCGCTCAGGGGGGCGGTCAGCGTCGCTTCCATGCCGCGTGTAATCGCGTCGTCCACATTCACATAGGTCGTGGCGGATCGTCCCTGCGCGTTGACCGGCCCGCATTCCGGGCAGGGCACGCGCGTAATCTTGTCGGTGAATTCGTTATCGAACAAGGTCACGCCCGCCATCAGACCGTTGCCGTCGCTGTAAATCAGGCCGATTTCCTTGGTTAGCGTCTTTTCCGGCTTCAGATCAGGATTGCCGTACATATTGCCGCCGCGGCTCACCGCACCCCAGTCGGGCAGGGTCTGGCGCAACGATGGCGCGCGGAAACCGGTGGAGATGCCTCCTTTGACGGTCCAGTTGTCATTCAGGTGCCAAACGCCGTAGAGTCGGGGACTCCAATGCGTCCCCGAGGTTTTTTCATTGTCCAGGCGCAACCCGCCGGTCAGGGCAAAAGAATCGGTGACCTGCCACTCATTTTCTGCAAAAAACGCATATTGCCAGCGATCCACTGTAGAGCGGTCCGACATCTTGTTGGTGGTGGTGTCTTTCAGGTCTTCCAGGCTGTAAAAGGCGCCGACCGTGGTGATGTGACGCTCGAACAGCGGCATGCTCCATTTTGTGCTGGCCGTGGTATTGCGGATGGTCATGTCGCGTGACAGGTTTTCCGTCTCTTCCCGCTGCACGTAGGTGTTGGAGGTGCCGAATGACCAGCGTCCGTCGTGGGTCAGCGAAAAATGCCGGCGCCTGAATTCGCGCCGGCTTTCCGCTTCGGTCGGCAGCAGGGTCTTGCCGGGTGTAGAACGGTAAATCTGCTTGGATGCGCCGGCTTCCAGCACGATATCGTGTTCGCGGGTAGGGGTCAGGGACAGTCTCGCGGTTGCGCCGCGATTTGTGTGGCGGTTATAGCCCTCTTCGATATCGTCCTCGCTGCGATGTGAATACACGCCGTACAGGCTGAATCCCAGCAAGTCCTCTTTGATCGGCCCGGCTATGTAGAAGTTGCCCTGGAAATTGTTGCCCGACGCGGAATGCTGTTGCAGCGTGGAGTCAAGGCGCACGGACCCTCCCCATTTTTTTGGCACCTTGCGCGTGATGACGTTGATGACGCCGCCCATGGCATCTGAGCCGTAAAGCGACGACATGGGTCCGCGCACGACCTCGATCCGTTCGATGGCTTCCAGCGGCGGAACCCAGCTCTGATCGGTGCCGGTGCTGCCGTTGGTCTGCGTTTCGCGGGTGCTCATGCGCTTGCCGTCTACCAGGATCAGGGTGTAATTGGCGCTCATGCCGCGCAAGGTGATGTCAGAAGTGTTGTTGTCGGACGGCGTCATGATCACGCCAGGCACATCGCGCAGGGCGTCAGTCAGATCGCGATAGGCACCTTTTTCCAGTTTTTCCCGTGGAATAACACTGATGGAAGCAGGGGCGTCAATAATGTCCTGTTCAAAACCGCTGGCGGTCACTACGATCGGATTGAGCGAAGTCACGTTTGTAACCGGTTCGGCTGCCTGGGCGCAGGCCATTTGCGGCAATGCAGTGCTCAGGCTGAGAACACACAGGACACCTAACGGGCGTACTAAAGGCTTGCGGTTGGGTGCTCGTTTTGACACCGGTACAGGGGGCAACATCGGAAATTTTCCTTGTGACAGTGATAGAATGAAACGTATTCTTTCTAAATGAAGTTCTAAATGAGAATTATTAGCTATTAGGCATTAAATAGTGTCAGCTAATATTCAGCAATATCTTTTCCATAACTTTTGATTTCTTGACACTTCCTGACATACAGTCCGATGATGGCCGTGGCAGCAGGGGTGTGTATTGAACATGCGCATGAACAAGATGCAAGCGCTACGCGTTCTCCTGATCGAACATGATGTAGCGTTATCCAAAACACTATGTGAATATCTGGAATCGCAAGGGTATGTCGTACATCTGGCGCATTCGGGCTACCAGGCAGATCGTCTGATGCGCAGACGCAGTCATGATGTGGCCTTGCTGGATGCCGATTTGCAGGATGTGCCCGCAATCGAGTGGCTCAGGTGTTACCGCCGACAAACGAACACGCCCCTGATTCTGCTGACCGGCGCCCGCATGGATTGCGTGGACGGGCTCGACTCCGGCGCCGATGATTGTCTTGCCAGACCGCTTCACTTATCGGAATTGAAAGCCAGAATGCATGCGCTGCTGCGGCGTCATGGCACCGATGATCCATGGGCAGGGTGTCCGTCCCGTTCCTCAGTCCAGTCTGTTGGCTCTTATCGCGGGGGGGCCTACCGGAGCATCTCTTATCGCGGCTCGGAAGCGGACGGTCTGGCGAGTCCGGCCGTCGTTCGGCCGGCTGCCGTCCCGTTGCTTGTGGCCGGCCCGCTGTCGCTCAACCCGGCTACGGGTGCGACAACGCTGCATGGCAGCGATATCGCCCTGACCGGAACGGAACAGCGCATCCTGGAAATACTGATGCGTTCAGCCGGCAGCGTGGTGCAGCGGCACAATATCGGCGCGTATGCCCTGGGACGTATACCTACCCCTTATGACCGCAGCATTGATACCCATATCAGCAGCCTGCGCAGAAAGCTGGGCGCCCAGAGCCAGCCTGCTGCGCTGATGATCCGGAATTTGCGCGGGCAAGGCTACGTGCTGGCCGCCAGCGACAACGATACGTCGGTAGCGGCGGGCTAAAGGCCTGTTTTGGGACCGTGAGAACCCCCGCCGCCGTCATACGCACGAAGGCCCGGTATTGTATGATTGGCGTTTTAATTGTCGGTGAAAGGTGATTCATGCTCAGGCTCATGTTGTTGCGTCATGCCAAATCGAATGCCGTGGCGGGCTTGCCCGATCCGGACCGGCCGCTTACGGATCGGGGGTTTGATCAGGCTGCCTTGGTCGGCCGATATCTCTTGGCACAACAGTTGCAGCCCGAACTGGTCATTGTGTCGAGCGCGGTTCGTACACAACAGACCTGGCAGCAAGTGAGCGCCGCCTTCAGCGGCACAGTCCAGGCGTCGACGGAGCGTCGGATTTATGAAGCTTCCGTGGGCGATATTATCGAAGTCCTGCACGGTATTGATTCGAAGGCGCAGACAGTATTAATGATCGGCCATAACCCCGGCCTGGCCCTGACGACGCAATATTTTTGCGGCGAGGATGAAAATGACGCGCTCGCGCGTTTGCAAGCGGGCTTTCCGCCGGCTTCGCTGACGGTGACCGATTTCAATGTGGACGCCTGGTCGGAGATCGCTGAAGGTGCGGGCAGGTTGCTGCGGTTTGAAACGATCGACACAATGATCGGAAGCTGAACAACACTGCGCTTGGATCCTCGCGGACGAGTCCACCAGAATGGGTCGACTGGTCGCCGGGTTATGCTGCGCGCGACGTCACCGTTTTTTATATAGCGTTTTTTTTCGGATAACTTGTATTGTTGTAAGTACATCTTTATAATGAAGGCAAGCTTCATATCTTTCCAGAAAGGAATCGGCATGGCGCCACAGACGCTAGCACAGAAATTGATCGCCCGGGCATGCGGCCGCCAATACGTGGCGGTGGACGAGATTGTCACGTGCGCCGTAGACTTGGCCATGTTTCACGACTCCAGCGGCCCGCGCCGCTTAAAACCGATGCTGGAAAAAATCGGCGCACAGATCTGGGACAAATCAAAAGTGGTTCTGGTCATGGATCATTATGTGCCGGAAGAAGACGACGATTCGCGAAAAATTCTGAAAATCGCGCGAGATTGGGCGGCGGAACAGCAACTGCCCAATGTCTATGATTCAATCGGCATTTGCCACGTGGTCCTGCCGCAACAAGGCCATTTGCGTCCGGGCATGTTCTGCGTCGGGGGCGATTCGCATTCGCCGACCGGCGGCGCTTTCGGGACGTATATGTTCGGTATTGGCAGCACCGAAATGCTGGGGGTAGTGGTCACTGGTGAAATCTGGGTCAAGACGCCGCCGACGATCGCCATGGACTGGTCGGGGCGCCTGCCTGCCGGTGTGACTGCCAAGGACATGATGCTGCATATGATCGGGCAGTATGGTACCAATGGGGCAAACTATGGCGCCGTCGAATATACCGGCGAGGCTGTAAAGGCCCTGGCCATGCAGGAGCGCATGACGCTGTCCAATATGAGTGCAGAAATCGGTGCGCAGGTGGGCCTGATCGCGCCGGACCAGACGACCATTGATTATCTGAAATCCGTGGGTGTGCAGGCGGATGTCGACCTTGAGCATTGGCGGACGGACGAAGATGCCCGGCGTGAAGTGCGATCTTTCGATGCCGCAGCACTCTCCCCCATGGTGGCGGCACCTCACAGCCCGGATAACGTGCATGCTGTCGATGCACTGCATGGAACGCCGGTGCAGCTTGCTTATATTGGAGCCTGTACGGGTGCCAAGCTGGCGGATTTGCGCGCGGCTGCTTCCGTACTTAAAGGCCAGCGCATCGATCCGCGTGTACAACTGATGGTTGCGCCGGCGACGCTGCGCGACCAGCAGGACGCGCAGGCGGACGGCACGTTGCAGATTCTGCTGGATGCGGGCGCACAGTTATTTGCGACTTCCTGTGGTGCATGTTCGGGTTATGGCAATGCGCTCAAGGGCGCGGCCAACGTCGTTTCCACGACGGCGCGCAATTTCAGGGGGCGGATGGGATCGGCGGACACGCAGGTTTATCTGGCCTCGTCCTATACCGTTGCTGCCTCGGCGCTGACGGGACACATTACCGATCCACGGATCGCATTGGCGGAAGCAAAATCATGAGCAGGCATCGTGTATGGCGCGTCGGCGCAAATATTGATACGGACGCACTGGCACCCGGCGCCTATATGAAACAGGACCTCTCGGTGCTGGCCGCGCACACCCTGGAAAGCCGGTATCCCGGCCTGGCTGCGCAATTGGCGCCAGGAGATGTACTGGTGGCGGGGTCCGGATTCGGCATTGGCTCCTCGCGTGAACAGGCTGTGGGCGTACTGGTGCAATTGGGTGTGAAGGCAGTTATTGCCCCGACATTCAGCGGCTTGTATTTTCGCAATGCGTTCAATTTGGGGCTGCTGGCCATTGTCTGTCCGCAAGCCGAATCCATTCCCGAAGGCAGTCATATCGAAATCGATACCCGCCAATCGCGACTGCACGTATACGATACGAATGAGACCGACGGCAGTATTGACGCCGTAGACAGTTATGCCTGTCAGGCGATTCCGCCATTTCTGGTGGAGATGGCAGCGGCCGGCGGTCTGCTGCCCCAGCTGCAGCGCAAACTCGCCGCAGCCCGCCAGGCGTAATCCGCCCGTCCTGAACGACTTTAACCCACACTTTATATGACATCATTCAAAACACTTCTGAATTCATCTTCCTGCCTGCTGGTACCCGGCGTCTATGACGCGTTTTCTGCCTTGATCGCGGAGCAGGCCGGGTTTCAGGCGGTCTATCTGTCGGGCGCATCCATTGCCTATACAAGACTGGGCCGTTCCGATATCGGGCTGACGACCTACACCGAAGTCGAACAGACGCTTTCGCGTATTGCGGATCGGATCCGTTTGCCCATCGTCGTCGATGCCGATACCGGCTTTGGGAACGCGATGAATGTCATGCGCACGGTTCGCGGGTTTGAAAAAGCAGGTGCCTCGATGATCCAGCTTGAAGACCAGACGTTTCCCAAGCGTTGCGGCCATCTGGCGGGCAAGTCGGTCGTGCCGGTGGCGGAAATGTGCGGCAAAATCAAAGCCGCGCTGGATGCGCGCCAGAATGATGGCACGTTGATCCTGGCGCGAACCGACGCGGTCGCGGTCGAAGGACTGGATGCGGCGCTGGAACGGGCCGAAGCGTATCTGGCGTGTGGCGCCGATGTCCTTTTTATTGAAGCGGTGCGTAGCGACGAGCAGATGCGCCGGACTTGCGCTCGGTTTGCTGGTCGTGCACCTTTGCTGGCCAATATGGTGGAAGGGGGCATGACGCCAATCCATTCTGCCCACGAACTGAGTGAACTTGGGTTCAGTATTGTGATTTTTCCCGGCGGGGCTGCGCGCGCCGTGGCGCATACGCTCCAGACCTTCTATGGCCGCTTGCAGCAGGATGGCTCGACCGCCGGCTCACGCGAGTCGATGCTGAATTTTGACCAGTTAAATGATTTGATCGGCACTCCGTCGCTGCTCGAGCAGGCGGCGCGCTACGAATAAAAGCCGACGCCGCGCGAGTCGATATTGCGGGCGGCAACAATTCAATCGTGATATACCGCCAGCGATTATGATGAGTGCGATTCGTCCACGATCCATCCGTCTACGCCTCGCGAGCGCTTGTTGGATAGAGCCATATGGTATTCGAAGCGTTCCGGGTTGTAGACGGCAACCAGATATTCGATGGGGCGACCCTGTTTGTCACGTGTCAAGCGCTTAATGCACAGTAAAGGCGATGAAATCGTCACACCCAGTGCTTCGGCATGGTGTGCATCGGCAGCCGTCGCGGTAAATGTTTGTTCAGCCGATCCCAGCCGCAAGCCCAGTCCTTTGAGGATGGCCTGCAATGACTGCCGGGTCATATCTTCTTTTGTATAGCGTCGCCCGATATCCTCCGGCACGTACGTCACCAGGTAGGAAAAGGGCTTGCCGTCATGGTAGCGGACCCGGATGGCCTTCTGCACTTTGCTTTTGGCCGGCAAGGCCAGCTGATGCGCCACGATCCGGTTGGCCATCTCGTATTGCACATCCAGCACGCGTACCTGTGTGCCGGTTCCCATTTTATTTAGATGCGCCACCAGTTTGTTGATGTCCGCTGTCAAGGGAAGCGTGGCGGCATTGCGCGGCAAGGGATAGGTACCCGCGCCCTGGCGGCGTTCCACCAGGCCTTCGCTTTGCAATAAATCCAATGAGCGTCGGATCGTCAGGCGCGAGACCTGGTAGGTCTCGGCCAGTACGTTTTCGCCCGGCATCGCCTCTTGATGGTCGTATTGACCGTTTTCGATAGCCTGTTTGAGCAGGCGGTAGATTTTGTAATAGCGAGGCGTGGGGTTTTCAATCATATGGGCAGTCAGTCGGCGGTTACTCCGGTGAATTTTACGACGTCGGCGTAGCGTTTGATGTCTTCGGACACGAACCGGGCAAATTCCTCTGGCGTATTGGTGACGACTGTGCCGCCTTCAGGCTCGACCAGCTTTACAAAATTCTCGTGCTTGGCCCCTTCAACCGCGGCTTTATGCAGTTGCTCGAGACGTTCCTTGGGCATGCCAGCCGGACCGAACATACCAAACCAGGCTTTGGACGAGAATCCCTTGACCGTATCTCCGATAGGGGGCGCCGTGGGAAACTGTTTCATGGGCTCCGGACTGGTGACGCCCAATATCTTGATGCGATCGCCGCCGGCCAGCGGCATTACATTGACCGCGCTGGCAAACATAAGATCGACCTGTCCGCCGACCAGATCCTGTATGGCCGGAGAGGTGCCTTTATAGGGAACCGTCAGGCCTTCGATCTTGGCGCCCATCTCGAAACTGGCCGTCGCCATATGCAGGGATGAGCCCATGCCGCCAATGGCAAAGGAATACTTGCCTGGCTCTTTTTTGGCCATATCGATCAGCGTGGCCACGTCCGATGCGGGAAAATCTTTGCGTGCGACCAGCACGCTGGGCACTTCGGCCAGCATGGTAATGGGGGTGAAATCTTTTTCCGGGTCAAATGGCAGTTTCTTATAGAGCGTGGCATTGACCGTGAAGCTGGTAAAGCTGACCAGCAAAGTATTGCCATCCTTGGGGGCACGGGCAACGGCGTCCGCAGCGATGTTGCCGCCGGCGCCCGGGCGATTTTCCACAATCACGGTCTGGCCCAGAATACTGCTCATTTCATGGGCGATGCCACGGGCTACACGGTCAGTCGTCCCGCCGGGCGAGGCGCCTACGACAAGTTTGACGGGCTGGCCACTGGTGGCTGCGTGAACGGGCAGGATGGCGCTGAAGCCAAGAACAGCGGCGAGCAGGCCAGCATGTAGATAGGAACGATGCATGCAAAAGTCTCCTCTGGTATTTGTGCATGGAAAGGATGTATTAAATCATATACATGTACTGATGACAATACAAGTGCGGTAATAATCACCAATTGAAGCCGATTGTGGTTGAAATATTTGCCCGGTTGCGACGCTCGCTGCCGAAAACCAGCGCTGGCGTATCTATGTGTAATCCGCTGACGTATGAATGCTTCCCACGTATTCACCTATACTGTAAAAAATCAATTATTTAATATCACCTGTAAACAGGAGACGCGATGTATCACTTGCTTTCCAACCGCTCGTCCGCTCACTGCATCTGCTTGCGTTGTGCTCCGGCCGGTCCCGGTTTCCAGCACCAGGACCGATAGCATGGGAACGGCCAGTAAACCGACCCGTTCGAATACGCTTCGTTTCGATCTGCTGGAGCTTGAAACTTTTCTTACCGTAGTCGATAGCGGCAGCTTCAACGCTGCAGCCGGCAAGCTGCATATCTCGCAGCCCGCTGTGACCCATCGTATTCAGCGCCTGGAAGCCATTCTGCATACCAGACTGCTGCTGCGCACCACACGGCGCATGGAACCCACCGAAGCGGGCAGGAGGTTATATGAACAGGCGACTTTGGCATTGCAGGACTTGCGCATGTTACTGGCCGATTTCCAGGCCGAGGCTGAACAGGGGCAGCGACGCGTGGTGGTGGCGGCGTCGCCCATTATTGCGGCGCAATCGCTGCCTTCAATCATTCAGCACTTTACCCGGCGCTATCCGGCCGCCGACGTGCATATCCGTGATATGCAGCATGACGAGATTCTCGCTGCGCTCCAAAGCGGAGCGGCTGATCTTGGGGTGGTCGCGTTCGAAGGCGATCCCGCTCTGTTCCGGTTTGAGCCTCTGGGAGAGGACGAAATGGCCGTGGTTGTTCCCGGCGAGCATCCACTGGCTTCGAAGAGCGCAGTAACGCTGGCCTGCCTGAGCGAGTACCCGCTGTTGTTGCTGCAGCAATATGACCGCATCCAGCAGCAGATAGCCCAGGCCATGCAGGCACAGGCGCTGATCTGTCATTTCGCCCCACGGCTGACCAACCTGACGACTCTCCTTGCGATGCTGGACACGGGACACGGGGTTGCTATCCTGCCTCGATCCATGGCGCAAACCAATATTCAACGACCTCGTGTTGCTTTGTCGCTCGCTGAATTGCGCATGACGCGCTGTTTTGGCATTCTTCTGGCCAGAAAGGCCAGACTATCGAACGCAGCCCACCATTTTTGCGAACAATTGCGTGAGGATTTTGGTGCGACGCTCGCTACTACATCAGGGGGCGCTCCAGGACGAGGCTGATTATTTCATTTGGCTTATAAATGTATTAATGATTGGAAATTGTTCTCCTGCGACGACCGCTATAGACTAGATTCGTCTGTAACGTGTTTGAGGAGAAACCTGCGTGCCCCCCCATAAAACAACGTCATCCGTGCGTCCGCAGCAGGCCGCGCGATCCGGTGCGATAACCGAATTCGACAGCAAGCAATATCGGTACGCACTGGGGTGTTTCCCGACCGGGGTTGCCATTATCACTGCGCTTGATGGCCAGGGTCGTGCGTGCGGGCTGACATGCAATTCATTCAGTTCCGTGTCGCTTGATCCACCGCTCGTGTTGTGGAGCTTGCGCAAGCAAAGCAGCTCAATCCAGATATTCCGGGACACCGACGCCTTTGCCATTAATGTACTGGCGGGAGATCAGGGCGCATTGTCGGGACGGTTCGCCAGCTCGGCGATTGCGGATAAGTTCGAGGGCATTACCTATGAATCGGGCTATGCCGGCGTGCCCCTGATCAGCGACTGCGTCGCCCGTTTTCACTGCAGCATGTACCAATATCACGACGCGGGCGATCACATTATTTTTATCGGGCAAGTCCGGCAATTTGAACGGGTTCGTGAAGACGATCCGCTGGTGTTCTGCAAGGGTGCCTATATGATGGTCACGCAATCTCTGCGCGAGCTTGCAGCCAAAGGGAGCATTGGCCCTGCCAAGCTGCTCGAGGCGAGGAGGCTGGTTTATATCGGCATGGTCGGACTCGCCTGCAGCAATGCCGAAAGCGCGGACTTCGAAGCGCTCGAACACACACTTCATGACATGCAGGGCCAGATCGATGCGGGCGATATGCTGCAACGTGCCCGGCTGGCTATCCGGTTTTTCGACCAGATTGCCGCGGCAGCCCACAATGAAGTCATCGCGGTCGTCGCGCAATCACTCACTACTTTGCTGCAACTGAGCGTTAATGAATATCACAAAACCGATCAGGTAGGGGCCTTGTATCGTCCCGAACTGGATCCGCTCAGATGGGAGATTCTCGCTGCACTCAAAAGCAGGAACAGGACGGCGGTCGAGCATGCCGTCAGCCATTACCTTGAATACGTTTCGCAGGCAAAACTCAACGCACCGCTGCCGGTGTGAGTCTGGCGCCGCTGCGGGGCTGTCAGCTTTATCCAAAACAAATCAATGAAATTGGAGACAAGGACAATGAAAGTGAGGCATTTCAATAGACTACTCGTGGCAACAATGACAGTTGCGTCGCTGGCAATGACCGGCATTGCGGCAAGGGCGCATGCCGATACCTTTCCGAGCAAGCCCATCCGGATCATTGTCCCCTATGGCGCGGGAGGCGGGTCGGATTACCTTGCTCGCAAGCTATCCGACAAATTGTCAGAGCGACTGGGACAATCGGTCATTGTCGAAAACCGTCCCGGCGCCGATGGCATTATCGGAACCAGTATGGTGGCTCGCGCTCAGCCGGACGGCTATACCTATCTTATTGCCGTTGGCACGCATCTGCTGAACCCGCTGGTACACAAGGATCTGCCATACGACACCTTCCGGGATCTGACCGGCGTGACGCTGATTGCGCGCTCGCCGCTGCTGTTCTCGGCAAACAATAGCATTGCTGCCAAGGATATGAAGGAGTTTGTTGCACTGTCGCGTGCAAATCCGGGCAAGTTTTCCATTGCCAATTCCGAAAAATTCACCATGATGTTGGTGAAGATGCTTGCTGACAGCCAGAAAATGGACGTGGTTCATGTGCCCTACAAGGGTAGTGGTCCGCTGTTGGTTGACGCAGCCGGTGGGGCTGTATCGATCGCGTCCTCGAGCGTAGCGGCCGCTGCCCCCTATTTGAAATCGAATCGTCTGCATGCCCTTGGCGTAACAGGTACCGAGCGCTCATCGGCTCTGCCTGATGTGCCCACGCTCAAAGAGCTTGGGCTGGGTGATTTCGATTATTACGTGACTTACGGTCTCTATGCACCGGCCAAAACGCCTCGTGCGGCGCTGGAACGAATGCGCCAGGAAGTGAAGAACGTGACATCCGACCCCGAAATGAAGGCGGCTCTGGTTTCGCAAGCAGCGGAGCCGGTAGCCAATGACATAGACGAATTCAACGCGGATCAGGCACGTTACTTCGAGCGTATCAAGTCGTTGGCCGCCAAGTTCAATATCACACCTGAATAGATGGCTGGCGGATGTATAGACGCTGTACAGGAGAATGAATATGTTGAAGAGCAAAAAGGCGAGCAGGCAGTTATGCCGGATTGCGATGCCGAAAAGGAAAGGACGGTCGTATTATGAATGAAATCCGATTGCTGTCGGCAACCCCGATTCTGGGATATGGCTTCCCCGAATCTTCTTTCGAGGCCGGGCTGGCGCAGGATCCCCACATGATCGGCGCCGACGGCGGCAGTACTGATCCTGGTCCCTATTATCTGGGCGCGGGGCAGGCGTTTTGTTCACGGGTATCCATGAAGCGCGATCTGCGAATTATGATCAAAGGGGGGGTATCACGTGGTATTCCGGTGATTGTCAGCACCTCGGGCGGAGCTGGGGGCGAGCCGCATTTGCAACTGATGGCCGATATCGTCCGGGAAATCGCAGCCGAGGAACAGCTGTCGTTCAAACTGGCGCTTATCCATTCGGAACTGGACGCCGAGTTCCTGATTGAACGCGTTGCCAGCGGGCGGGTGCAGGCGGTGTCGCGGCAGCAGCCGCTTTCGGAAAACATGATCAACGATGCGGCCCGGATTGTCGGCTTGATGGGGCCCGAACCATATATTCGCGCTTTGGACGAGGGAGCCCAGGTGATCCTGGCGGGCAGAAGCACCGATCCGGCACCCTGGGCGGCGGTGGTGATCCGTGCCGGGCTGCCTCCCGCACAGGCCTGGTATGCTGGGAAAATGCTGGAATGCGGGTCCGAGCCTGCCGTTCCGAAGCGCGAGGGCTGTTTGTTAGCGCGTGTGACGGACCAGTATGTTGATCTCGAGCCGACAAATCCGGCCCAGCGGTGCACGACACTGTCTGTTGCCAATTTTGCCCTGCATGAAAACAAAAGCCCGATTCATCATGCCGAACCTGGCGGTATGCTGGATACCTCCGATTGCGTTTTTGAACAGATCAACGATCGCATGGTTCGGGTCAGCGGTATGCGCTGGGAACCGAACGCCACCTACACTGTCAAGATCGAGGGTGTGCGTCATACCGGATTTCGCGCAATGACCATCTGTGCGACGAGGGACCCCATTCTGATCCGCGACGTCGAGCGCTATCTGGAGATTATCAACGCGAATATCGACGAGAAAACCACGGCATTTGGCGTCAAGTCCGATGATTACCGTATTGCGATACGAAGCTATGGTCGCAACGGTGTCATGGGAGCGCGCGAATCGGCTGCATTCAATGCGCCGCATGAAATGGCATTTGTCGTTGAGGTGCTGGCCGCCACGCAGGAAGTGGCCAATGCCGTCACCGGAATTGCCCGGCTCTCCATGCTCCATTCAGATTTTCCTGGCCGCATGTGTCGCGAAGGCAATATGGCGATTCCTTTTTCTCCTTCGGATATTTCGCTTGGAAACGCCTATGAATTCAGCGTTTTCCATATTGTCGACGTCGACGATCCGAACCAGCTATTTCCTATTGACTATTCAAATATTGGAGCATGCCATGACCAGAATTCGTGACCTGGCCAGTATCTGCAAGAGCAAAAATGCGGGCCCGTTCGATTTGACCATTGATGTCATCTTCGATTCGGATGACATGTTCGATCGCGTCGAGAAAACCGGTGTCCTGAACGCAGCGCTATTTTCCCGTTTGTACCTGGTCGCAGAAGAAGAGGTGCTATTCACACCGTATCGTGCCGCCCGCGCCTTCAAGGCGACGTTACCCCGCCTGCTCCCGGCCGGCGCTTTTGGCGACAGCGATGTGTACGGAGCACAGCAGCATGGACCATTGCTGGAAGTGGATATCCCTATTTGAACAAGCACAGGCCATCGGACATTCCTCATACCAAATCGGAGATGCAATATATGCAAAAGAAAAAACGCCAAATGAGCCTGATCGGCTTTTTGCAGGCCCAGAACTGTTCAACGTATCCCGGCAGTTGGCGGCATGCCGCTACAACGCCGGATTTCCTGACGCCGGAGTATTACCAGCGTATTGCCCGGGTGCTGGAGGAAGGCAAATTCCACATGGCATTTTTTGATGATCGCCTGGCCATGCCGGACATTTATGCCGGGGATCACGCTGACACGGTGAAACACGGTATTCGTGCAGTGAAAATGGATCCGGTCGTGGTTCTTTCCGCCATGGCGGCGGTGACCAGCAGGCTGGGACTGGGGGCCACCTATTCGACTACCTATTATGAACCGTATCATGTGGCCCGCACCTTCGCTACGCTGGACCTGATGACCAAAGGCCGGGCGGCGTGGAATGTGGTTACGTCGCTGAACGATTCTGAGGCGGCCAATTTCGGCAGCAGCAGTCATCTTGAACATGACCAGCGTTATGAGCGTGCTGACGAATTTCTTGAGGCAACACTGGGGCATTGGGACACCTGGCAGGAGGACGCGCTGGTCGTGGACAAAACCAGCGGATTGTTTGCCCATCCTGAAAAGGTCACGCGTCTGGATCATCGCGGCGACTACTTCAATTCGCGTGGTCCATTTACTGTCCCGCGTTCGCCACAGGGACAGCCTGTTCTGATCCAGGCGGGTCAAAGCGGCCGGGGCAAGGCGTTCGCGGCGCGATGGGCCGAATTCATCTTCGTGGTGTATCCCAATCTGGACATGGCAAAAAAACAGTACGCGGACATGAAATCCGTGATCGCCGGCGCCGGACGCGACCCGGCTACCGTGCAGATCGCCACCGCCTGCTACGTGGTGGTCGGAGAAACCGATGAAATCGCACGCCAGAAAATGGAGTATGCCGATTCAATGGCCAAAGAAGAAGATGCGCTGGCGCTGATTTGTGAAGTCCTGAATCACGATTTTGCCGATCGTGATATCGATGAACCCATCAATGATGAGGATATGAAGGCCGTGTCCGGATGGCGCGCTTTCCGGGATCGGGTGGTTATGCTCAGTGGCAAATCGAATCCGTCGGTCCGGGATTTTATCGACTACTCCAAGCGTGCGCGCTTAAAAGAGTTCAACGTTTTTGTCGGATCGCCCACGACGGTTGCCGATGAAATGGAAAAATGGTTCATCGAAGAAGGGTGCGATGGCTTTGTGATTTCGCCGACGCATACGCCGGGCAGTTACGAGGATTTTGTGCGACTGGTTGTGCCGGAATTGCAGCGTCGAGGCGTTTTCCGCAAGGACTATGAAGGGCACACTTTACGCGAAAATCTTGGGCTACCTTATCCTAATAGCGGAGACTGGCGACGGGCGCAGCAACAGGCGGCAACTGTATCGAGGAAGGCGACCGAGCAAGTTGAATAAATTTGTCGGCGGGCCTGCTTGCGTGGCACGTTGCCTAAAATTCTGGCTGGCAGGCAAGCGATCGCCTGTCTGCCGGACCTATTACTTACCTGTCCTGCACGGGTCACCAGCGGCCACCGGCGCCGCCGCCACCGCTGGAGCCGCCTCCGAAGCTGCCCCCGGACGAACTGCTTCCGCCACTTGAACTACTCGAACCCGAGCTCGAGCCCGATCCCGAATCCGAGCTTCGTTCAAGGACAGGAAGCGTCATCACACCCAGCGATTTTCTATAGTCACAAAAAGCGCAACGCTGGATTTGCTCTCCCTTTCCTGTCTTGGAATAGGTAGGAGGCTTGAGCACAATGGTCGCGGGGGCCTTCAATGTCTGCCCATGGCATTTGGGGCATGGGCTGTATTGGCTTGCATTTTCGCCCGCGAAATCAGTCAGCTGAAACCGTTCGGTTTCGCTGTCCAGCCAGATCTCGTAGGATTTCGCACCGATTTTCTCTTCCTTCAGCCGGCGCTTGCCCAGATATTTTTCGAGCGCGGTCGGCTTGGCCGCGTCACGGTTCAGGCGGGTCCATTTCCTGGAGGGATCGGGTGGCGTCGCTCGCAAGCGGGCGCGTTTTGCATTTTTGACCAAATCATAATAAGCCTTGTAGGCAAATGGCGACAGCAGTAGCGGCAGCAGGCTGGCTCGGGCAAATGAAACCTGCATATCGAGTCCGGTTTTGAGATCTGCCGTGCTGCGCCTGAGGAACCGGGCGCTTTCGTAATAATGAAAGAGCAGGACCAATGCGCCGAAAACGGCAATGAAATAAGGCAGATTAACCAACCGGTAAACGACATCTACCTTTTCCATAAAAACGAAAAAGAATAGGCTGACAAACAGGACAAATAAAAATGTAAAGAACGCGTACCAGATCGCCGCTCCCTTAAAGCGGCTTTTGGTGATCGCGTATTTTTTCTTTGCGCGCTTGCGTGCCCAGCTCAGCCAGGCAAATCCGGCAGAAAACCCGAGCACAACCCATAGTGTCTGCTCCCAAGTCCGGGCATATCGGTTCCACAAAGTAGGCTGGTATGCCCGTAACCCTGCCAGCTCCAGTTCGTGAGAAGGGGACAGGAAAACGCTTTCGACTGCCCGGGCGGCGGCTAAAACCGCCATATCCGTATTGCCCGCTTTCATGTACGGCACCAGATAGCTTTCCCCAATCTGTTTCAGCAGCGCATCCGGAAAAATGCCTTCAACGCCGTAGCCGCTGATAAACCGGTACTCCCGCCGATCCATTGCCAGAAACAGCAGCAAACCATTGTCGCTGCCCCTTTTGCCGATGCCCCAATGCGTAAACAAGTCGAGCGCAAAACTGAAATCGCTGGACCCCTGGTAATCATTGACAGCCACAAGGGCAAATTCACTGCTGTTCTGTTTTTCGATGTTCGCGCTGATCGCATTCAATTGGGCAATGGTCTCGCTGCGCAAGTTGCCATCGGGATCGCTGACAAATTGGTCTTGGCCCAACCGCTTAGGGTTGGGAACCGACTGGACGGTGTACTGCGCAAATGCAGTCACACAAAAGAGAATGCCCAGCAGCAAAGATAAGATGAATTTCTTTTGCATAACAATGCCTTATTGATCATTTGGTCAATGTTGCGGGGTGTCCGCCCGGGACCATGCGTGTGAAACGAGGGAATTTTAGCCGCAGCAGCCGTTCAGGCGGCAAATGATCGGAAAAACGCGTGAATTATCCGATAGCGTAACAACCAGTATCAAATCGCGGTTGTCGACCAAACGTTTTTGCCGCAAAATATGATTACGTAGTCATTTTTAATGACAGCCTCTCACGATGCGGCTCCGTGCCTGCATGGTCCGCTGTTCGGGGTGTCTGTCAGCTTGCGTTCGACATCACAATATTCCAACAACGATCCATAGGAGGAGTCATCATGAGTTTAACCATCCGGCAGATTCACCCGCACTTTGTAGGTGAAGTCAGCCACGTCGACTTGCGAAGCGTTGACGAGCAGGGGCTTCAGGCCATTCGAGATGGGATGGACAAATACGGTGTACTGGTGTTTCATGGTCAGCCGATGACGAACGAAGAACAACTGGCGTTTTCGGAGCGGCTGGATGGTGTGCTTCATACGAAAACATCATTGTCCGTACTCGAGAAAAATCGATTTGGCACCAATGCGCTTACGGATATTTCAAATGTGAATGACAGGGGAGAGGTCCTGAAATCCGATAACCGTCGGCGGGTCAGCTCTCTGAGCAATCGGCTTTGGCATACCGATGCGTCTTTCAATGATCCTGCCGGCCGTTATTCCATGCTATCGGCCAAGGTCGTGCCGCCGGTCAGCGCGGACACGGAATTTGCCGATATGCGTGGCGCTTACGATGCGCTTGACCAGGATGTAAAAGAACAACTCGATGGTCTGACGGTCTTCCATTCCATTGTGTATTCCCGCCATGTATTGGGTTTCGAGTTCTCGGAAGAAGAAAAGGCCAAGTTGCCCGGCGCCGTTCACCCGCTGGTGCGGATCATTCCGCGTTCCGGCAGAAAATCGTTGTATCTGGCGTCTCACGCTTCCCATATCGTGGAGTGGCCCGTGCCGGAAGGGCGCGCCTTCCTGCGCGAATTGACAGAGCATGCCACGCAACGCGAGTTCGTGTACCGGCATGTCTGGCAAGTCGATGATTTTGTGATTTGGGACAACCGGGCGACCATGCACCGCGGTTTGCCCTTCGACGATAAAAAGTATCCTCGTGAATTGCGCCGGACAACCACGCTGGATCTTGAGCACGTGGCGGCATAGGCCGGCCGCAATGCAAACATCCTGATAACGCATCGTGCGCAAATGTTGTATCGCCTGCTGCCAAGACAGCGCCCGCTGCGACCTGATGAAAAATGTATATAAAGATAAATAGGAAGAGACAATATTATGAGTACCAATGCGACTGATATAAAGGTGTCGGATAAACCGTTTGCGCCGCCGTCTTCGGATGCTGCTGCCGCTTCGCCGACCGACACGACACAAGAGGGTGCGCCGATTCCGAGCACTTTCTGGGGCTATGTAAAATCCTTCGGACCGGGGATTGTCCTGGTACTTACCTGGTTGGGTGCGGGCGATCTGGTGGATAATGCGGTGGCCGGCGCTCACTACGGCTATACGCTAATGTGGGGCCTGGCGCTTGCCCTGATTGTGCGCTATATGCTCGTCAGCATCATTGCCAACTACCAACTGATGAATATCAAGCGGCATACGATATTCGAAGGATATGCGCTGGTCTGGAAATACTATCCGATACTGCTCGCAATCGGAGGCGTGATTCTGGGACATTTTTATGAGTCATATACGATCAAAGGGTCGGGCGAGGCACTTTATTATCTGACCGGCGAGTCCGGTTCCGTCATGTTGTGGAGCGCAATTTGCGTAGTACTGGCGGTAGTGATTACCGGAAAAGCGGTTTACCGTTACCTGGAAAACGTGGAAAAAATAATACTGGTGGTGCTCGCGGCCAGTTTGATTGGCGGTGCGATTGTGGTCCAGCCGGATGTCGGTGCAATCGCGGTGGGTACATTTGCATTTGAAGTTCCCCAAACGGTCGGCTCGTTCGGCGCGCTGCTGATCGTCATCTCGCTTATTGGCGCGGTCGGCGGATCGCTTGCCAATCTGCTGTATCCGACATTCATGAAAGAAAAGGGTTATATCGGGCCGCAACACAGAAAAGTCCAACGCTACGATTTGTTGTTCGGCATATTCGTCATTATTGTGCTGGATTTGTCGGTCTGGGTCATGGGGGCCGAGGTGTTGCACCCGCGAGGCATTACCATAACCAACTTCAACGATCTGGCACATCTTCTTGGACAGGTGGCCGGTCGTATCGGAGAGCTGGTCATTTATTTGGGTGTGTTGTGCGCCTGTTTCAGTTCGGTCATCGGCTACGCTCATGGTTTTCCAAAAATGGCAATGGAATGTGTGTACTGCGTTGTCCCTGAAAGAAAGAAGAAGTATGAATCTGCGCCGAGCAAGGATCCCTTGTTTCGCGTCGCCTATTTTCTGGTGGCTATTTTGCCGCTGATGTGGGCGATTCCGGGTATGCCTGGGTTCGTGCTTCTGACAATCTTCGTGAATGCGGCGCAAATTGTATTGATGCCATTGGTTTCAATCGGTTTGATCGTCCTGATTAACCGCAAGGATTTGATGGGTGATCTGGCTGGCAATAAATGGCATACCGCTATGTTGTTGTTTCTCACGGCGCTGGCGATTTGGGGATCTTATGTCACCTTTGCGTCAATGTTGGGCAACTAAATCCTGTGCGGTTCCCTTCAGCGCTTGCCGCGCCGGGGGCCGATCTGCTTGGTGGTGTTTCTGATAATGAGCTGGTTCGGAAGCGTGACGGTTTCTGCCGGGAGGTCGGAGCGCTCTATTCGTGCCAGCAGGCGTTCAACCGCTTTGCTCGCCATGGCGGGCAAGGGTTGTCGCATTGTTGTCAGGCCGATCACGTCCCAGCCGGCCATCGGAATATCGTCGTAGCCCACGATCCATAGCTCCTCGGGGACCCGCCGGCCTTCCGCGCGTGCCCCATCCAGTGCACCGATGGCGACGATGTCATTGGTGCAAAACACCGCATCAAGACCAGGATCCGCATTCAGCAGTTCACGCATGGCCTGGTAGCCGTTTTCATAGGTAAAGATATCGAACTGCAAGGGCGAGCGTGTGCACGTCGTGTTGCCGGTCACGTCTTTTAAGCGACTCATGAAGCCCTTCTCACGATCCAGAATGGTGCTGGCCTCGGATGCGCCGGTCAGCAAGCCGATACGCCGACGCTTGCCTGCCAGAAAATAATCGGCAACCGTTCTCCCCCCTGCATGATTATCACTGACAACAACATCGAATTCCGGGCCCGTCAGGCTGCGATTGATGAATACGACTGGCTTGCGAGCGGCTATTTTTTGATGTTGAAGACGGGACGAGGCGACCGCTGTTGCAAAAATCACGCCGTCCACCTCGCTTTCGGCAATCGCCTTTGCCGTGATATCGTCCAGTTCGGTGCTCATTTCCCACACGGTCGTTCGCAACCCCTGGCTGGCCAGTTCATTGACCAGAAAATGCAAAAGCGATGGATAGAGAGGATTGGTCAGATTCGCGACGACCACAGCAATAGCGCCGCTACGATTGGTTTTCATCTGGCGTGCTGCAGCACTGGGCGTATAGCCGTATTCGCGAATCACGCGCAGGACATGTTCGCGGGTTTTTTCCTTGATGCTGGGATGTTCCCGGATGACCCGGGATACCGTGCTTTGAGAGACGCCTGCCAGTCGGGCTATGTCCTGGCTGGTCAGGTTTTTTTTCATATGGCCGATTAAACTGTGATTGCGTGGATGGAACTCGATGAGGGGTACACGGTTACGACAAATATAGCATTAAATCCGGTTTCGTTATCCATCAACCTGCGATGACAGGATGCGCGGCGATGAAGTCGATAAACGCACGCGTCTTGGCGGACAGATGGTCCTGGTTGGGATAGACAGCATAGACATCTGCCGGTTCATACCATTCCGGCAGTACCGGGCGCAGGCTGCCATCGGCCAGCAGGTTTTGAACGCTCCACTCCGATCGGAGCAACAAGCCAAAACCGGATAACGCCCAGGCCAGCGCAGTTTCTCCGTCATTGGTGCTCATCCTGGCACGAACTTTCAGCGTCTCGCGCCTGCCTTCATTTTGCAGATGCCAGGTGCCAAAGGTCTGTTCGTTCTCATGCAGGACAATGACCGAATGCGCCGACAGTTCGTTGAGATTGGCCGGCGTGCCGAATTTGTCCAAATAGGCGGGGGCAGCGCAAATACAACGTCGGTTGCTGCGCAGCTTGCGCGCATGCAGGCGCGTATCCTGCAGTTCGCCGACCCGGATACCGATGTCATAGCCTTCTTCGACCAGATTAAGGGGGCGGTCGCTCAAGTGAAGCTGCACTTCCAGTTCGGGATAGTTGGCTGCAAACTCTCCCAGCAAGGCAGAGACAAATGCGCGCCCGAACCCCAGACTGGCATTGACGCGCAGCAGGCCGGCCGGCCTTGCCGTTACGCCTCGCAGGGTCTGTTCCAGTTCGTCGAGCTCGGACAGTAGCCGCTTGCCTTCCTGCAGATAGCGTTCCCCTTCGGGCGTGATCCTTAAGGTGCGGGTGGTGCGTTGCACGAGCCTGACTCCCAATCTTTCTTCCAGGGCCATGAGCCGCTTGCTGACGGCCGCGCCGGTAATGCCTAGTTCTCTGCCGGCGCCTACCAGACTGTTTTTGCGGACGATGCAGGTAAACAATTCCAGATCGTTGTATCGGGACATGATTTTATCAACCCGTAGGAATGAATGATTTGAATATTATTATATTAATAATATCATCTATCGAGTGTAGACTGTGATTCATCCTTTTGAAGGCCGGAAAAATGAAATCCTGTTCTCAAGCACGCACGCTTTATCGAAAAATGGTGGATAGCCATACCGTCCAGATCCTGGATGAACACAACGTTCTGCTGTATGTGGACCTGCATCTGATGAACGAATACACAAGCCCGCAGGCGTTTGCCGGGCTTGAGGCAGCGCAGCGGGCGATTGCTGCGCCAGGGGCGCATGTGGCCGTCGTCGACCATATTATTCCGACTCATCCGGCGAAGCCGCGCGTCATCCAGGACCCGGCATCGGCCCTACAGGCGATCAATCTTCGTCGCAATTGCGAACGTCATGGCATTATGCTGTACGACACCAATGATGAGCGGCAGGGGATCGAACATATTATTGCGCCGGAGCTCGGAATGATTCGCCCCGGCATGGTGGTTCTCTGCGGTGATAGCCATACCACCACGTACGGGGCACTTGGCGCGCTGGGCTTTGGCATCGGCACGTCGGAAATCGAACATATTCTGGCAACGCAAACGCTGGTCTATCGCGTTGCGTCCGAAATGAGAATTCGCGTGAACGGGCAGTTGCCTTTGGGCGCATCGGCCAAAGATCTGATCTTGCATATTATCGGCAGCATCGGCGCGCAAGGCGCGCGTGGCTACGCTGTAGAGTTCTGCGGTGCTGCAATCGACGCCCTGTCGGTTGAGGCGAGAATGACCTTGTGTAATATGGCGGTCGAGGCTGGCGCCCGCGCCGCCCTGATTGCCCCGGATAAAAAGACCGTTGAATATGTTCTGGCGCGCGCGTCCGACATTGATGATGACATGCGTAATCGCGCTGTTTCTGCATGGGCGTCACTGTTTTCCGATGAAAATGCCCGCGTCGAGAAAGAGTTCATTTTTGACGCCAGCGAAGTCGAACCGCAGGTTACGTGGGGCACCAGTCCCGACCAGACGGTGGGTGTGACACATCCGACGCCTGCGCTGGAGTCAATCAGCAGTCCCATGCAACAGGAAGCAGCCCGGCGGGCTTTTCAGTATATGGGGCTTGCTCCCGGGGCATCGCTGCTCGGATTGCCGGTACAACGTGTATTTATCGGCTCCTGTACCAACGCCCGGATTGAGGACTTACGCGTCGTAGCCGGTATGGTGCGAGGCCGGCGGGTTGCCGATGGCGTTCGGGCCATGGTCGTACCCGGTTCGGGTTCAGTTCGCCGGCAGGCGGAGCTGGAGGGCATTGCAGACATACTGGTGGCGGCGGGATTCGAGTGGCGACAGCCCGGCTGTTCGATGTGCCTGGCCATGAACGACGACGTGCTGGAGCCGCAGGAGCGCTGTGCCTCTACCACGAACCGTAATTTCGAAGGGCGTCAGGGCAGGGCCGGCAGGACCCATTTGATGAGCCCGGCGATGGCAGCGGCGGCGGCGATTGCCGGAAAAATCATTGACGTTCGAACTTTCGCGAACTGACAGGAGGTCATATGCAGGCGTTGTCCTATATTGAAGGCGTTGCGGCGCCATTGCCGATTCCCAACCTGGACACAGACCAGATTATGCCCAAGCAGTTCCTCAAAGGAATCAACAAGGAGGGACTGGCCCAGGGGGTGTTATATGATTTGCGCTTCGATGACAAAGGAGCCTCGCGCCCGGATTGTGTGTTAAACCAGATGGCATACAAGGGTGCGGGTATCCTGGTGGGGGCTGAGAATTTCGGATGTGGTTCAAGCCGGGAGCATGCAGTCTGGGGCCTGATGCAATTGGGCATAAAGGCAGTCATTGCCCCCAGTTTCGGGGAAATATTCTATTCAAATGCCATCAATAACAGGCTGTTGGTGGCGCGCGTTTCGGAGTGCGATGCGGACAGGATCACGACCGTAATCAGGGCGAATCCGGGCATTGCAGTCGCACTGGACATTGAAGCGCTGACGATTACCGTAGCAGAAGAGAAAATGTCCTTCCAACTGGCCCCGCGCCATAGAGAGGCGTTTCTGGGTGGCCTGGATATGATCGAGACTACGTTGAAGGAAGTCAATAGAATCAAAGCCTTTGCTGCAGAATGGACAGCGAAGAATCCCTGGCTGGACAACGTGGGCGGCAAGGTGGCTCTCTCGGAAAACCCAGGCAAGGCAATAGCACGATCTTAACGCTTGACGCAGACAGGAGGTATTTCATGTTCGACGGATTTGTACAGAAGCAGTTTACGGTCAGCGACGGCGTGACGATCAACTATCGAACCGGCGGTTCCGGACCGGCGTTGCTGTTGCTGCACGGACATCCGCAAACGCATGTGATGTGGCACCGGGTGGCGCCGGCCCTGGCCGAGAACTTCACGCTTGTCATGCCTGACTTGCGGGGATATGGGGACTCTTCGAAACCCGAGGCCGGCGAGAACTGTATTGCCTATTCCAAAAGAGTGATGGCTGAAGACATGATCCTGCTGATGCGCAGCCTGGGGCACGATGCGTTTTTCCTCGGCGCGCATGACCGGGGGGCGCGTGTCGCGCATCGCGCGGCGCTGGATTATCCCCAACATATAAAAAAACTGTTCCTGATGGACATCGCTCCTACGCTGGACATGTATGAAGGAACTAGCCGTGAGTTCGCCACGGCCTACTGGCACTGGTTTCTTTTTATCCAGCCTGCGCCGTTTCCCGAGCGGATGATCGAGCCCGATCCGGTTGCTTTTATTCGGCGATACATGGGCGCCCGGTATGCAGGGCTGGAGATGTTCTGCCCCGAGGCGCTGTCTGAATACGAGCGGTGTTACGCCTTGCCGGGCACGGTGGCCGCCGTGTGCAATGACTATCGTGCCTCGGCAGGGATTGATCTGGACCTTGATCGCGAGGACAGAAAGAACGGGAACCATTTGGCGATGCCCCTGCACGTGCTATGGGCGCGGCATGGTGTGATGGAGCGCTGTTTCGATGTGCTGGGGTTGTGGAAAGCGGTGTCGAAAAACAGTGTCACCGGCCAGAACGTGGAATGCGGCCATTATCTGGCGGAGGAAGCGCCGGATTTGATCGCAAGAGAGATGACGGCGTTTTTTGCTGTATCCAGATAAAGCAAATACGCCACTGATCATTGATACAAGAGATAATACTAAAAATCCAGCCATCGCCATATTAGCGATTCCCGATAGTGCTGCTCGTCCAGTTGGTATCCTTGAAGTGATTCCGCAGGTGGGCAATGAACAGACGCACTTTGTAAGGCAAGTATCGCTTGCTCTGTATCACCGCATAAATGTCCAGCCCTTCGCATTGGTACTCGGGCAACACCACCCGCAATCCGCCGGCTGCGATCAGCTCTTCCACCATATAGCGAGGGTGAAGGGAAATGCCATAGTGGCGTTGCGCAAGATGCCGCAGCGACTCGCCCAGATTCGACGTGAAAGAGCCACTGACCTGGACGCGGTGGAGCTGGCCATGGGTATCCGTGAACTGCCAGGATGAACTGGGCGTTTTCAATGTGTGCACCAGGCAGTTGTGCCGCTTCAGGTCGGTGGGATGGGCTGGCCAGCCTGCGCGATCAAGATAGGCGTCTGTGGCGACCAGCACTTGCGGCACTACGGCGATCTTGTATGCGATCTGGCTGGTGTCCTCAAGGCGGGGTGCGATTCTGACGGTTAAATCCATGTTTTCGGCAATCAGGTCGCTGCGTCCGTCATCGAGTTGCATTGTCACGTGAACCGCAGGGTATGTCTCAAGAAAAACCTGGATGGCGGGGGCCAGGTGCACCGCTCCGAAAGACGGCGGCGAGCCGACGCGGATTTTTCCAGTCGGCTGCTGCACGGTACTTCGCACAAGGTCTTTCAACTCCGTGACGGCACGAGACACGCTGTCGGCGTTACGCAGCAGTATTTCACCACTTTCGGTGAGGCTTACCCGCTTGGTGTTTCTCTGTAAAAGCTGGGTCTCGAACGTCTGCTCAAGCCAGGCGATTTTTTTTGAGATGACTGATCGGCTGGTGCCCAGTCGTTCTGCCGCCTTGGTAAAACTCAGGCCTTTTGCGACCTCTACAAACACCTCAATGCATTCCATAGTGTTCATGACAAAGTACCTGCACTGTTCGTAAATTGGAAACAGTCATTTTGCCATCTGTTTCTATGCAATGGCAATCCTGCTCAATAGAATGGCCGTAATTCTTCATTTGTATTACGTGTTATGACGATTCCGCATATCGACTACCACCTGTTCGGAAGCCACGTCCGGTTCGGTCCGGGGTGTGCTGACACCCTGGCCGCAGAACTGGATGCGCTGGGATGCTCTCGCCCGGTCATTCTGATGCAGCAACGGATGGCAGCGTCAGAAAATTGGGTCCGGCTGAAGCAGCGTCTGAGCGGCAAGCAAACGAGAGTATTGTCCGATGTCCCCAATCATGGAAGCGTGCAATGGGTTGAATCGGTGACCGCTGAACTGGCGGCGTTCAATGCGGACTGTATCGTAGCCATCGGCGGCGGTAGCGTATCTGATTCGGCCAAGGCCGTTTCCCTGCTGCTGGCGGAAAAGGGACGCTTGGCCGACCATATGACGCATTTCAGGCCGCCTGCGACGGTCGATATTCCGAGCCGGACACGTGCAAAGCTGCCGATTGTCTCCCTGCCGACGACGGCTTCTGGGGCGGAGGTCACGCCTTCCTTCGGTGCCCGTGAAGGCGATCACAAACTGCTTTTCTGGAACCGGCAGCTGGCCAGTACGACGATACTGATCGACCCGCTGTTGAGTGCTGATCTTCCGCTGAGCCTGGTCCGCTATACCGCCATGAATGGCCTGGCACATTGCTTCGAAGGCATGTATTCGAGGAACCGTTCCCCGATTTCGGATGGCATCGCGCTGCAGTCGATTGAGCTGTTTGCCCACGCATTGACCGATCACGCATTGAGCTCAGAAGAACAGCGTTGGCGTCTGCTGCTGGCCGGCCATCTGTCAGGCGTTGTACTGTCGATGGCCAAAACCTGCCTGCATCATGCCATCTGTCATGTCATTGGGGCAAGGCACAACGTGGGGCACGGGGAAGTCAATACCGTCGTGCTGCCGCATGCGCTGCGCTTCAATGAGCCGCAGGCCGGTGAAGCGCTGGATGCCGCGCTGAAGGTGCTTAATCGGGTATCGGGTGCCAGCCATTTGCATGTTTCCGACTGGATTGCAGATGTGATCGAGCGATTGAACCTGCCTGCATCGCTTAAAGACCTTGGCTTGACCGAAGCCGATCTGGCGCCGATCGCGCGTCAAACCATGCAAGAACGCGGACTCGCCTTCAATCCGCGTGCCGTTACCGATTCCGAAGAGGTCCTGTCTATCCTGCGACAGGCCGCCCGCTAATGTCAAGAGGATACATTAATGAGAATTGAACCAAAGGGAGCCAGCCTGGGCGCTACCATCTACGATATCGATTTGTCCGCGCCCCTGAGTGCCGAAGACTACCGGAAGATTGAACAGACACTGGGGCAATATGGGGTGGTCAGTTTCCCAAATCAGCAACTGACTGCCAGGCAGTTGCGTGATTATGCGGAGAATTTCGGCCAGCTTGAAATCAATGTGGCCAATCTGTTCCATGATGAGGATTACCCGGAGGTCATGATTCTTTCCAACATGAAAGAGAACGGCCAGCCGATCGGGCTGAGCGATGCGGGCCAGGACTGGCATACAGATATGTCATACAGCCGCACCATTGCATTCAGCAATGTATTGTATGGCATCCGGATACCGTTCCGGGATGGCCGGTCACTCGGCAATACGGCATTCTGCAACATGCACGCAGCCTATGAGGGCCTGCCGGAACATCTGAAAACCGAACTAGAGGGCATGACGGTGACACATGACTTCAATAAGTTCTGGGAAATGATGCGCCGGGAAAAGGGCAGCACGCGTCCCCCCCTGACCGAAGAACAACGCAGGCGCAAGCCGCCCGTGTCGCACCCCGTTTTTCTGACGCATCCGATCACGGGCCGCAAGGTCCTGTATGCGAACCCGGGTTATTCCATGCGCATTAATGAGCTATCGGAGGCGCGCAGTGAGGAAATCCTGCAGTTTCTGTTTGCTCACCAGGTGCAGGAAAAGTATTGCTATCGCCATCAGTGGGCCGAGGGCGATGTGCTGATGTGGGACAACATCGGAACGATTCACAACGCTGTTGCTGACTACAGGCCCGACGAGCCGCGCCTGATCAAACGCTGTCAGGTCATGGCTGATAAATATTTCCCCGAGCAGTTCTGATGGCTGGCCCCCAACTGCAGGCGATGCCATTGCGACAACAATCATAAATTCAACTGGAGACGAACATGAAACGATTGAACATTTTGGGTATCGCTGCCGCGGCGATGCTATGCCTTGGCGCCGGAACAGCCGTGGCTGCCGACTTTCCGGATCGACCGATACGCATGGTTATCGGGTATTCGGCGGGCGGCCCGACCGATGTAATTGCACGCGTCATCGCCAAAGAGATGAGCGGATCCCTTGGCCAGGCCGTGGTTGTGGAAAACAAACCGGGAGCCAGTGCGCATATTGCAGCGAACGACATTATGCATTCGGCACCCGATGGGTACAAGGTCCTGGTCACGTCGCTCACGCTCAATGTGAATCCGCTCTTGTATCCCGATCGCTACAACTATGAGGCGACAAAGGTGTTCGAGCCTATTACCAATTTTGTCAACCTGCCGATGGTGGTGGTGACGAACTACGACTCGCCATACAAGGATATGCAAAGCCTGATTTCCGACGCAAAGGCCCATCCCGGAAAGCTCACTTTCGGATCGTCGGGCTTTGGCGGGTCGGCGCATTTGACCGCGGAAATGCTTGCCAACCAGGCCAAACTGGATATGGTGCATGTGCCGTTCAAGGGTAATGGACCGGCGTTGCAGGAAATGATCGCAGGACGGATTTCATTCATGTTTTATCCCAGCATAGGGATCGCAGACTATGTCGCGGACAAGCGCTTGCGTATCCTGGCGGTGGGAACACGCAAACCGCATCCTGATTTTCCCGGCGTGCCCACATTGGAAAGCATGGGGCTGACCGGTTTTGAGGAAGCGGCTTCCTTTGTCGGCATGCTGGCGCCCGCAGGAACACCCAAAGACGTTGTGATGAAATTGAACAAGGCGGCCGTAGAAGCCATGGCAAAACCTGAAGTCAAGGCGCAGTTGAAGAAGCTCGGCGCGCAAGTGATCGGCGATTCGCCGGAACAGTTCCGTGAGTTCCTGATCGCCGACAAAGCGCGCTGGCAGTCCGTGATCAAGAACGGTAACGTCAAGCCGGAATAAGGTCACGGCAATGATGCGACTGAATGTGAATGACTGCTTCAGCATTGCCCGCCTGCGTGAGCTGGCTCGCTCAAGGCTGCCGCGTGGCGTGTTTGATTTCTATGATGGCGGCGCCGAAGACGAAGTGACGCTGAATGACAATTGTGAAGCCTTCCGGCGTTTACGGCTGCTGCCACGCGTGCTTCGCGATGTTTCGCAGGTCGATCTGTCGGCCAGCCTTTTTGATGCGTTCATGGGGCTGCCCATTGCCGTCGGGCCGACCGGCGCGGTTGGTTTTGGCTGGCGAGGCGGAGATATAGACCTCGCACGTGCTGCCGCAAAACACGGCATTCCCTACACGCTATCGACGTCGGCGACGGCATCTATTGAGGAAATCGCCGATCAGGCGCCGGGACGCCTCTGGTTTCAGGCGTATATCCTGCAGGATAAAACACGGTTGAACGCGTTAATCGATCGCGCCGAGGCTGCCGGTTACGAAGCGCTGGTCATCACTGTCGACTTGCCTGTTGGCGGAAAACGGGAAAGGGATCTGCTGAACGGGCTGGGTTTCCCCATGAAGCTGGGGTACCGGAACGTGGGTCAATTTGTCAGAAAACCGGTTTGGTCGTTGGAGATGCTGTTAAAAAAACCGCCGATCATGCCGAGTCTGCAAGGGATGGCGAAGCGGCAGGTGGACCGGACAAACATGCAGGGCGTGGCGGGTACGAATTACGATCCGGCGTTTGATCTGGCGGCGCTACGAGCCTTGCGGGATCGCTGGCCCCGCAGACTGATTGTCAAAGGAGTGGTCAATCCGCTGGATGTTGACGCGATTCTGGACGTGGGCGTGGATGCGCTTGTTGTGTCCAATCACGGCGGACGCCAGTTGGACACCGGCCTGGCGACGCTGGACGCCTTGCCGGGTATTTTGCAGGCGGTAAATCATCGTGTCCCGGTGTTGATTGATGGCGGCATTCGACGTGGCAGCGATGTATTCAAGGCGTTGGCACTGGGGGCCAGTGGCGTTCTGTCCGGGCGCGCTACATTGTTCGGCGTGCTCGGCGCGGGATACGAAGGGGTGGATCGGGCCTTGACGATACTGGGCGATGAGCTGGGGCGGACAATGCAATTATGCGGAACGCCGACACTGGCGCAGATTGATGCTTCTGTACTGGCCAGACCGCCAGGCAGTCATTTTGAAGATAAAGGACAGGTATGAACAATGACATTAAGCAATGCGAAAACCAGGTCATGCTATTTTTCAGGTATCTTGATGAGTGTAAATATGATGCGCTCGTCGCCTTGCTTGCCCCCGATGCGCGTTGGCATCGTCAGGGAAAAGTGCTTGAAGGGCCCGCGCAGGTGCACGCTGCCCTGATGCAGCGCTCTCCCACTATGAAAATTGCACATGTCATCACCAATCTGGCATCCGATGAGTACGATGCGCAACGCTGTTCGATACAGGCCTATATGCTGGTTGTACGCCACGAGCCCGGCAGGCAGGTTGCGGGGCCGGTTCCCCTGAACGGAATCGAGTCGATCCGCCGCCTCCAAATCAGGATGGCGCAGCATGCGGGCCGCTGGATGATATCCCGCCTGAATGCAGAAGACACGATTTTTGCGGCAAACCCTTAAGGAGTCTGAAAATGAGATGGTTACGGTATGGCCTTGACGGGCAAGTCGGATACGGAATACTGGACGAGAACGATACCATTGCCGCGGTCAGGGGAAACCCGTTCGCCGGATACGAGACAACTGCAACACGTTTGAATTTATCCGACGTCAGCATTGAGGTGCCGGTGTTGCCGCCGACCTTTTACTGTGTCGGCTTGAATTACGTCAAGCATATCAGCACAGAAGGACTGACGATTCCGAAGAAGCCGGATGTCGGCTATCGTGCGAATAACGCTCTTGTCGCACATGGCGCCGATGTGATAATGCCCGCCGATGCCACTCGTATCCATTACGAAGGCGAGCTGGTCGTTGTGATCGGTAAAAAGGTGAAGAATATTTCGGTGGACCAGGTCAATGACTGCATTCTTGGCTACACGATCGGCAATGATGTCAGCGAACGCAATTGGCAGGCGTCGGACCGCACGTTCTGGCGCGCCAAGAATTCAGATACTTTCAAGCCCATGGGACCGTGGATCAGCACCGAAGCCGACGTATCTTCCATGCAGACGGTCGTATCGGTGAACGGTGTCGAGCGCACGCGCTTTGACACTGCCGATATGCTGTTTGGCATACATGAGTTCATCAGCACGATGAGCCGATATCTGACCTTGTATCCGGGGGATATCGTATGGATGGGCACCGATGGACACTCTCCCGATTTGCAGCCCGGCGATCGTGTGGATGTCACGCTCACGGGATTGGGGACACTGAGCAATCGCTTTATGACGGAGACACTGACATGACCGCCGACATGATGCGCGCTGCCTGGTACGAGCACAATGGGGCTGCAGCGGAGGTGCTGCGCGTGGGGAAGCAGCCTGTTCCGGAACCTGGCGAAGGGCAATTGCGGGTGCGCATAATGTGCTCGGGCGTCAACCCGTCCGATGTCAAATCGCGGGCAGGTGGCAGGCCGGTGCGTTGGGATCGCATCATTCCCCATAGTGACGGTGCGGGCATTGTGGACAAAGTCGGTGAGGGCGCGGATCACAATCGCGTCGGCCAGCGCGTATGGGTATGGAACGCACAATATGGCCGGCCGTATGGAACGGCGGCAGAGTATGTGGTTCTGCCGGCAGAACAAGTTGTGTATTTGCCTGACAGCGTCGCTTTCGAGGCCGGAGCATGCCTGGGGATTCCGGCGCTGACCGCCTTTCGTGCAGTGGAGCTAGCCGATCTCGGTCCGGATGCCACGGTCCTGATCATCGGCGGCGCATCGGGTGTCGGGTACTATGCGGCGCAAATGGCTCGGGCATCGGGCGCCAGGGTCCTGACGACAGTGGGATCTGCGGATAAAGCTGCCTTTCTGCGTGGGGCCGGCTTTGAGGAAACCATTCTCTATAAACAGGAACCGGTTGCCGAGAGGGTCATGGCGCTGACAAACGGTGCCGGCGTCCATGCGATTATCGACATGGATCTATCCACGACGATCACGCTGGTGGATCAGAGCGTACTGGCGCATCATGGCCGTTATGTCTGCTACGGCTCCAACGAGCGCGGCGTCGTGCCGTTGAACTATGGCGCCTGGTTGCCGCGCTCTTTGTCATTGCACTTTTTTCTGGTTTATGAACTGACGGGCATCCAGCGGGAACGTGCGGTGAACGGGGTACAGGCCTTGTTGCAACGGGAATTGCTGCAGCATCATATCGGCCAGTCGTTTGAGCTGGCTGACATTGCGCTGGCTCATCAGGTTGTGGAGGAGGGTGGTTCGCAGGGGAATGTGATCGTAAAGTGCTGAAAAGCCTTAATATTCGTGATTGCCGGTAGGCGGGGAAGATCGAAACGAAATATTTTCCAGGTATTGCACTCGTCATAAATTCCTATATAATGGATCGTATATCATATTTCATATAGGAATTTGATGCGCCCATGAAAGCCGTATTTGTGTTATTTGATTCCCTGAATCGTCATGCGCTATCCAGTTACGGCATGAGCGAAATACAAACCCCCAATTTTGACCGGCTGGCCAAAAGGGGCGTGACGTTTGACTCGCATTTCGTAGGCAGCTTACCCTGTCTTCCCGCACGACGAGATATTCAGACGGGCAGATTGAATTTCCTGCATCGCGGCTGGGGGCCGCTGGAGCCATTTGACCATTCCCTGGCAGGCATGCTGCGTGATAGCGGCATCTATACGCATTTGATTACCGATCATTATCATTATTTCGAGGACGGTGGCGCGGGGTTTCATGGCCGATATTCATCCTGGGAATTCATTCGTGGTCAGGAAAAAGACAAATGGCGTCCGGCCATTTCCCCTCCCGCCGAGCGTTACGCCCAGCGATATCACGAGCAGATGCACGATTTTTCGTCCGACATCAACGCCAAGCTGCCTTATTTTGTCAATCGCGAGTATCTGGAGCAGCGCGGCGACTTTCCCCTTGCCCAGTGCTTTGACTCGGCGCAGGCCTTCCTGGAATCCCACCACGCTGACGACCAGTGGCTTCTGCATCTGGAATGCTTCGACCCGCATGAACCCTTTTTCGCGCCGGAGCGCTTCCTGCAAGCGTTTCCCGACGCCCTCGGCGGAAAAATATTCGACTGGCCCAGTTATGGGCGAGTCGATATCGATGCCGAACTGCTGAAAACGCTGCGAGCCAATTATCATGCACTGGTGCTGGCATGCGATCACTATCTTGGCCGGCTGCTTGATCAGTTCGATCGGCTGGATCTTTGGAAAGACACCTGGTTGATCATGTCGACCGATCATGGCCTGCTGCTGGGCGAAAAGGAGTATCTGGGCAAAAACCGTCCGCCGTTTTTCAATGAAGTGGCGCATATCCCTTTGATGATTGCCGCGCCGGAAAGCGCCGGAATTACCCCCCGCCGGGAAGCTGCAGTGACGCAGACCATCGATTTGATGCCTACTTTCCTGGACATTTTCGACCAGCCCATTCCTTCTGAGGTGACCGGCTACAGCCTGCTGCCGCTGATGCGCGATGGCAATCCATTGCGGGGAGCCGATTCAGAGACGCCCGGCGCGATTTATGGTCAATTTGGCGCCGCGATCAATTACACCGATGGCCGCTACACTTACTTTCTTTACCCGCAGGTTCCGTTCGAGGCGGATTTATACCAGTACACCCTGATGCCTGCGCATATGCGCACGTTCTTTGAGGCCGAAGAGTTTCGGGATGCGCAATTGATCGAACCGCTGGCTTTCACTCAGGGATTTCCGGTGCTTAAACTACCGATACTGGCCAGTTCCAGGGGAAATATGACGCGCCGTTATCCCTTACTGGAAGCCAACACGGCGCTTTATGACCTGGAAAGCGATCCGGTTCAGCGTCATCCGATCAATGATCCCGACATCGAGCAGCGCATGCGGATGGCAATTGCGACCCTGTTGCGGGCCAATGATGCGCCCGATGAAATGTTTACGCGTTACGGCTTGTCTGATGTGGCCGAGCGTCTTGAAGTTGATTGATTCCTTATTTTTCCCAACCCATATTTTGTACGAATGCCTATGAACGCGTCACGATCCGGTGTTGCCACGATCCAGCCCAGAAGCCTGGCGGACCAGGTTTATATTGAAGTCCAGAAAATGATCACAACCGGGCTTGTGCAGCCGGGTACGGCCATCAGCATTGCTCAGTTGTCCCGCCAATGTGGCGTGAGTCACACGCCGATACGGGAAGCGCTGGCCCGCCTGGCGGCGGAAGGGCAATTGGTTTTCACGCGAAATATCGGCTATCGGGTTCCGGAAGCGCCGACCCTTGAACAATATACCGACTGGGCAGTGGTGCGCATCGTGGTCGAGTCCAATGCATTGCTTTATATTCTGGGACCGATAGACGGCAGTCTGATCGACCGGGCGGAAGAGATCAATGAGCAAATGCGCCAGGCCGATTTCGGTACGACCGCAAGCGGCATCAGAAAATACAGCGAACTTAACTGGCGATTCCATGCGACCCTCATTGGCCTCGCACACAATACCATGCTTGAAGATGCGCATTCCCGCCTTTATGCCTCACCGCAGTTCTCCCGTATTTTCCTGGGGCGCGGTGTGGTGAATCAGGCTCAGATCGTGGCTGAGCATGAGCGCGTGCTGGCTTGCCTGCGCGAGGGAGACCGCCGGTCAGCGGCCGATGCAATGCGTGATCATATTATCGATAGCCTTGATCGAGATGCACAACAGGCGCATATTTCCGGCTTGATAAAGAAGGTGGTGTACGGCAATCAGAAATGAATACCAGGGCAAGCACCCGTCCCTGTCAAAAAGCAATCATATCAACGGGTCATATCCGCAAAACTTCCGGCTACAGGCAGCACACACCGGGTTCTCATGGAGATATTCGAGATGAAGACATTGACATCGCTTGCTGCAGGTATTGTTTGTTCACTATCCGTGATGACAACACCCGTTTTCGGCCAGACTTATCCCAATCAACCGATCTCGCTGATCGTGGGTTTTCCACCGGGCGGTGGCGTAGACATGGTTGCCCGTCAATTGGCGGATGCACTCGCCAAGCAGCTGGGGCAGCAAGTGATTGTTGAAAACCGGGCCGGCGCTGCCGGAAATATTGCGATGGACTACGTCTCGCGGGCCCGTCCTGACGGGTATGTTTTGTTAATGGGGAACCTGGGCATGCTGACTGCGAATCCTGCGCTTTATCCAAAACAGGCCTCGGAGTCGGTGAAGAAACTGGCGCCCATCGCGCGCCTTGTGGTGACGCCACTGCTTGCCGCCGTGCCATCGACACTGCCCGCAAAAGATATGAAAGCGTTTATAGCGTTGGCCAAAAGCAAACCTGGCAAAATGTTCTTCGGTTCCGGAGGCAGCGGTAATATTAATCATCTGGCAGTGGAACTGCTCAATATCCAAACGGGCCTGAAGCTGACTCATGTTCCTTATAAAGGGAGTGCACCGTCGCTGACGGCACTGGCCGCAAATGAAGTGCAGCTTGTTATCGACGGTCTGAATGTTGTACAGCCACAGGTTTCAGGCGGGCGGGCACGGGCCATTGCGATCACGGGTGAGAAGCGTGCGCCCGACCTTCCCGATGTTCCGACCATGGCGGAAGCAGGGTATCCCGACATGACCATTTACGGCTGGCAGGGTATATTTGCACCTGCAGGTACACCACCAGCTGTTCTTGAAAAGCTGACCCGTGAAGTAGAAAAGGCGCTGGCCAATCCGGAACTGGCCAATCGCTTGAAAAAACAGGGAACCGACCCGGCCTACCAGCCCCCGGCAGAATTTGAAAAATATATTTCCGCAGAACGTACGCGCTGGGAAAAAGTCATTCGTTCGGCCGACATTAAAATTCAATAAAGCGCTGATAGATCTGGCCAGGGCGATGCCTATGTGTTTTTTGGGTGTGTCGAATCTGTCTAAGTCCGCAAGGGTATGACGTGCCTAAAGATCAGCACGCGTATCTTGCGCAGCTGCCTGCACAAGCGCGCGAAACGGCTGGCACAACGCGTCCTCTTTGATAGTCTGGTTGTACACAAGCATGACGCTGCTGGAAGGCAATGCCGTTTCGGTATCAATAATTTTTACCATTCCCAGTTGCGCGTAGTGCCGCGCAATTGACTCCGGAACAATAGAGATAAATGCCGTTTTGACAACCAGGGCAAGATTGGACTCAAAGGTGCGCGTTTCTATAACGGACCTGAGCGTGGGAAGGTCTTGTTCCTGCCAGAAACGATCAAGAATGGCTCGCGAGGTGCTACCCGGGGAAGGCAGTACCCAATCTTTGGCGGCTAATTCCTCCAATGTATAGGTATCGTTTGGAAATTCTGTATTAGTGGCGCCGCAAATGATAAAAGGCTGTTCCTTGTAAAGGTGCTCTGTCGCGTAGCTTGCTCCTATACCTGCTGCGCCAGCAACATGCCGCATGATGGCAAAGTCCAGTTTCTCGCTCTCCAGGTCTGTCAACAGCTGGGTGGAACTGTCTTCAACGACTGTCAGCTTCCAGGCAGGCAAATGCCCTTTCGGATGATTATCTGCATGTACCCTGTTAAGCAAGTGGGGCATGATCGAATGCATGGCGCGAGGAATACAACCTAATCTGATGGTTGATCCCAGGGTATTCATGACATCGTCCAGCCGCCTGATACTGCCCAGTAAAAAGCGGGTCTGGTTGACAATGACCCTGCCGCGGGCGGTCGGCACGCTTCCTCTTGCCGACCGCTCAAAGATGCGTGTGCCCAGCATGGACTCGGCCTCGGCCAGCAACCGGGATAGTGCAGGCTGGGAAGTACCGAGGCGGGTAGCTGCGCGATGCACAGAGCCGTGTTCGGCAATGGATGCAATGGCTTCGATATGCCGCCGTTGTACCTGCTTTTGTCTGGTGGATGACATTTGGAGTCCGCTTTAGTAATGTGATATTTGGTATTACTAGATAGTAAATATATATCATTTACATCATATTTCATTTCCGATAAATTGACTGCAGTCGCAGCGGGTCTGCACAAACATCAATTTATCGGGAGTCTCGTTCATGAAAATAAAAAAGGTCGAATGCCTTTCTGTTCATCCTGGCTGGAGAAAGAATCTGATTTTTGTTCGCATCGAAACGGATGATGGTATCGTCGGTTGGGGGGAAGCGTACAGTCAATATGATCGTGATCGGGCCATCGCCGAGCAAGTAGAAGCATTGGGCCAGTATTTGGTCGGTCGCCAGGCGCGACATATTAGGCACTTTATACAGATTGCTTTCGACGACTACGCGCAACGCCGGTCTTCTCTTGAGTATTGGTGCGCGGTATCGGGGATTGAACAGGCGCTGTGGGATATTGCCGGTAAGGCGGTAGGACAGCCTGTCTACAATTTGCTGGGCGGACCGTGTCGGGAAAAAATCCGCGTATACGCAAATGGCTGGAGCTATAAAATGCAGAACCCGGCCGATTTCGCCCGTGCAGCGGAAGATGTCGTGCGTCAGGGATTTACAGCAATGAAATTTGACCCGCTTCCAAGACCATGGCGTACTCACATACCGAAAGAGCATATTCGCCATTCCGTCGAAGTTGTGCGCGCGGTTCGCGACGCCGTCGGCCCCGATGTCGATCTATTGCTGGATATTCATCGACGATTGGCGCCAGCTCCGGCTATTACGCTGGCTAACGCCCTGGCAGAATTCGAACCTTACTGGTTCGAAGAGCCGTGCCAGGTCGAAAACCTGGATGCGCTGGCCGAGGTACGGTTACGCAGCCCGATACCTGTGGTCAGTGGCGAAGCGATGTACGGGAGAGCTGATTTCAGGCGCTTATTTCGTGAACGGGCTGTCGATATCATTAATCCCGATGTGTCCAATTGTGGCGGCATTCTGGAGTTGCTGTTTATCGCGGCTTCGGCCGAGTCGGAAATGGTCGCGGTATCCCCGCATAACTACAACTCGACAACCTTGTCGTTGTCTGCCACCGTGCACGCGGCCGCTTGTATGCCCAATTTCACAATTACGGAGTACTTCCTGCCATATGAAGAATTCGGCCGTGTCGTGACGCGCAACTCGCTTCAGCCAGTAAATGGCTATATTCAGTTGCCTACTGACCCCGGCCTGGGTCTGGATGTGATCGAGGAGGCGGTTCGCTCACGGCCATCACAGCGCTATCCTGCCCGCACGTTCCGCATGAGCGAAGATGACCAACCCATAAAATCCTGAATCTGCGCAGTAAAACACGCGCGCAACCACGGAGGAGACGAAAATGAAAACGATGATTGTTCGACTATTATTTATCTTTGTCGGCATATTTGTATTGAACGCGCCAAGCATGGCCAATTATCCCGACAAGCCGATACGGTTCATTTGTACTTCGGCGGCGGGCTCGCCGCTGGATTTGATGATGCGAACGCTTGCCCAGTTCCTGGGCAAGGAGCTCAAGCAAACTATTGTGGTTGAGAACCGGCCGGGCGGCACCGGCGCCGTTGGCATGGCCAATGCCATGAATTCGCCTGCAGATGGCTATACTGTGATCTCGGCAACCGGCTCGACGTCATTTCTGATGGCTGATGGGAAGTCTGCCTACACGGCGGATGACTTCATTTTCATTCGTGGTCTGCAGACTGAACCATCGGCGATGGCGGTCCGAAAGGACAGCCAGTTTCAGTCATTGTCCCAGCTTGTCGCCGCATTGAAAAAGAATCCTGACCAGATCAGCGTCGGGGGTTATGCCACCGCCGGTTTTCACCAATACTCATATTATCGTTTGCAACAGGCTGCCGGCTTCAAAGGCGTATGGGTTCCCTTTCAGGGCGGCAACCAGGCAGTGCTGGCTTTGATGGGCAATCACATCCAGGCGGCGGCCATCACGCCCAGCTCAGCGCTGCCACAACTGCGTAGCGGAGAAATCCGTTTGCTTGCCATCAGTACGGCAAAGCGAGACGCATTTTTCCCCGATGTACCAACCTTCAAAGAGCAGGGCTACGACGTTGTTGAGACCTTATGGCGTGGTGTTATGGTCAAAAAGGGCACACCGGCTGCGGTCATCAAAGTGCTCACCGATGGCATGGACAAAGTTGAAGCCGATCCTGAGTGGAAGAAATTCATGACCGAAAACGTGCAATCTTCCTTGGATATGAGCGTTGCACAAATGCAAAAGCATGTCGAGGATGAAGTCACCTCGCGGCGCAAATTCCTTCAGGACATTGGTGCGAAATAGCCGTGACTAAAGGGACACGAGGTTTGAAAGAACATACGCCAGCATGTACGGTAGCCTGTCTTGATATCTATGAGGAGACCGTCCGGGAAATAATCTTGCGCTACGCGCCGCAGCACTGGACGATTAACATGGCTTCGTCATACGAGGAAACCCATCAGAGAACGCTGATTGCGGAGGCCGACATGATCCTGGCCGGCTGGGCGCCGGTTCCGGCCTGGATGTTCAAGGGTCGATACTTGCGTTTTGTACAAAAATTCGGCGCGGGCTATGACAAAATCGATCTTCAGGCAGCTCGCGACAACGGCGTGGGGGTCGCAATCGCCAGCGGTATGAATGCCGACCCGGTGGCCGAGCTGGTTGTATTTCTGATTCTGGCTGTCTATCGCCGATTCCGGTATCTGGACGAAACGATTCGCGCCGGGCAGTGGGTCAAGTCGGAAATGCGCGCCAAAGCGCGCTCGCTGAGTGGCAAGACCGTGGGTATTGTCGGGCTGGGTGCGATCGGCCGCGCAGTATCCGGGCGGGTACAGGCTTTCGATGCGAAGGTCATCTATCATAATCGCGTTCGCCTTGGCGAACAGGAAGAAACGAGATTGAACGTCATCTACTGCACGCTGGATGAGCTGATCGAAAAGGCAGATATCCTCTCCTTGCATTTACCTCTGACGCCCCGGACGCGCGGCCTGATCTGCGCAGAGAAAATAGCAAGGATGAAATCAGATGCGATTATCATCAACACCGCCCGGGGCGAGCTTATTGTAGAAGACGATCTGGTCGAGGCGTTGCGCAGCGGTCGAATTATGGGCGCTGGCCTGGACGTGTTCGGGACGGAGCCAATAGGCGTGAACGATGCCTTGCTGGAACTTGATAATGTCGTGCTGACGCCGCATATCGGAGGCGCGGTGCTGGATAATGTAGGGAATATGGCTGTTCACTGTTTTGACAACATGACACGCTTCGTACGGGGTGAGCCGTTATCTGCCAGCGATGTGATCGTAGAATGGGAAGATGCTCTTAATAAGACCCGTCATCCGTGACTGGAAGAAAGATTGCTTCATATTGTATATACTTCGCTATCAATATTTTTTCATGACTAATGGCGAAAGCAAACTCTTCTTTGATACAAAGCGGCTGCCCTTGCGGAAGCGCCGCGAGCTATGCCGACTGCTGTGGGCGCTGGCATCGCGGCCCGCTTCGTCTCATGGCGCCCGATGCAGCAACGCTCATGCGTTCGCGCTATACGGCTTTTGTACTGGATGAACTGGACTATCTACTGGATACTTGGCACCACAGTACCCGTCCGGTCACCCTGGAACCTAACCCCGCTGGCATGAAATGGCTGGGCCTGGAGGTGCGTAGCCATAACCAGGATGACGGTGATCATGCGACGGTGGAATTCGTCGCGCGGTCCCGCCATAGTGGCCGGGCGGACCGGTTGCATGAAATCAGCCGGTTCTTGCGGGAAGAGGGGTGCTGGTTTTATGTGGACGGGGATTTCATAAAGAAAGAAAAATAAGACGGGTCCCTTCGGAGCCAGACGGCTGCTCTTTCAAACCTGACGTCCGGTCCACACGCATCTTTGCCTGTTACCAGCAAGCCGTGGTGCGACAGCAAAATTGTTTTTTTGTCGCCCAGCGCAGCGGAAATAATTTTTCAAACGTTTTTTGCCGCGAAATGCCGCAGATATTCCATCACCGCCACCCGATCACCCCTGAATACAATGCGCTCACCATGGCTGGCAAGCTGGTGCAAGTACATGGGGTCGTAATATTCGCGCAGCAGTCCTTCGATCCAGGCACGATGCCTGTCTACTGATCCGTTTTTTTGTTGTTCTGCCAGTGCCTCGTCCATCATGGCCGCCAGGCGCTGGTAGCGTTCCGCTCCCAGGCGTTTCACGATATTGCGCAGGCTCAGGCGCAAATGGTCGGCAAATGCCGCAAACCCGGAGTCAGCACCCTGCAGGGCGATGAACTCGGCACACAGGTCGACCACGTAATCCTTCAGGATACGTGCGGCCCTGTTTTCGAAACTGTCTTCCAGGCACACCAGAGGGTGCTGCAGGATCGTCTGGCGCAGTGCCAGCGGCAGTGAGCATTGTCCAACCATGCGGCCCTCGTCCTCGACGACGAAAAGGTGATGGCCTCTTGTACGTTTTTTCAGCAGATCGATGGCCAATGTGTTTTCAAAGTCAATCTGCGCAGGCTGTGGCGTTGCATGTTTGCCGAAGCTGGATCCACGATGATGAGCGTGGGCTTCCAGATCAATGGCATTGTCCAATTCGGCAAGCAACTCAGTTTTGCCGCAGCCGGTGAGTCCGCCAATGGCAATAAAATCGCATTCGGCTGCTGCCGAGTCGATTGTCTCAATGAGGAAGTTGCGCATGGCCTTGTAGCCGCCCGGCACGCGCGGATAGTCGATGCCGGCTTCTGTTCTGAGCCATTCCTGCGTGATCTTTGACCGTAACCCGCCGCGAAAACAGTACAGATAGCCTTCGGGATGCGCCTGCGCGAAGGCGGTCCAGGCCGCGATGCGTTCGGACTTGATCTTGCCCGAGACCAGCTTGTGCCCCAATTCAATCGCCGCGTCCTGGCCATTTGTCTTGTAGCAGGTGCCGACTTTCTGTCTTTCATTGTCGTTGAGCAATGGAAGGTTTTGTGCATGAGGAAAAGCGCCCTTGCCGAATTCGACGGGCGCGCGCACATCCATGAGCGGCAAATCGTTCAGGAAGAGGCGTTGGTATTCATTTTGTTGCGGTTGCATCTTACTTTCTGGAAAGGTGTCTGTTCAGAAGCATAGCGCAAAAAAAGGGGCTTTCGAATGCATTCTATTTCTCTTTCCAAGAAATTTGTCGGGCACTGTTGATGTCCAGCGCAAGACAGTACGCCTTTGGGAAGAATGGTACGAATGCATTGTGCATCTTTATTATATTCTATGAGTGCTTGACGACTGCTGTATATTAAACAGATATACCGCAATCTTAGGACTGTCATGCAAATCTGCCCGAAATGCTCCACTGAGCTGGAACCAGCGGTAACGAGTTGTGTCGCATGCGGCTTTCACCTGGATCGTCCAGAGCGTAGCGCATTAGGAAAAATACTCAAATGGATGTTCGTTCTGTTCAATATCGCAATGGTCGTTTGGGTTCTTGTGGCCATGGGCGTATTTGAATCTGTTGATCCGGACACTCAGAAAGAGGCATTGCCCCATGGCACCGAGCAATCAGCTGGCATTGGTGTGTCAATGATCGTAATGATCTGGCTGATTTGTAACGCCGTTTTGGGCGTGCTGGTTTGGGATACCAGAGCAAGAAAGCGAGCCTTGCGCGAGTCAACCAATCAGCTTTCGGAAGAGGATTAATTGCCCGCCGTGTCGTCAGGTAGTATATCGGATGCGGTGGCAGGTGAAGAGGGGAGCTCTTCACCGATCAAAAGGGAATCCAGCTTAATATCTCATTTCCCAATAGTCGCGTTTGACCAAACGTTTATCTTCCTCGACCAAAGAAGAAAGACGCGATCGCCAATATCAGGAAAACGACAAACAGGATCTTGGCGATAGAAGCGGCGCCTGCTGCGATACCACCAAACCCCAGAACGGCGGCTATGATAGCAATGATAAAAAAGACAATAGCGTAATGGAGCATAGTATTCCTTCATTGAATGACCTAAAAAAGGTCGGTGATTTTATGATCAAGGCCACGAAAAAAGCGGCCGAAGCCGCTTTCTCGTATAGGTTTACTGGTTTTTATTCCAGAAATCATTCACTTGTTTTTCTGCTTCTTCTTTGGTTTTTCCATATTTTTCTTGCAGAATGCCGGCCATTTTCTGAGCGCTCCCGTTGACTTGAGCGATATCGTCATCGGTCAATTCTCCCCAGGTCTGCTTGAGAGAGCCTTTTACCTGTTCCCATTTTCCGGCTGCAATATCTTTATTCATAGTGGTACTCCTTGAAAGTGTTTGAGGCAAATACCTCTCTGTCACTATAGCAAACCTGTCAATACCCTGGTTTGTAACCGTCGAGTTGCAATTTTGTGACGCGTGTCCAGTGGTCTCCATCCGATCGTTAACGCCGAGTTGCTTCAGGAAAATTGAAATGATTTTCTTTTCCGGCTCATTTTGCACCCGGTTTTTTTTCAAAATGATAGATACAGGATTCGGTGCTTTGGGGAAAGGGAGGTCCAGCACTTCGACCAGGCCGATGCCGGAATAGTGCTTCCCGACAGATAAAGGCGCCACCATCAAGCAGTCAGTATGAGCAATCAGGCGAATATTCGAGTGAAACGAGGAGGAGACATATTTAGCTTCCGGCGGCGTCATGCTGCGTTGGATGAAGGCTCTGGAAAAATTACGCCAGGTCAGTGTGCTTTGGACAGGCAAAACCCATTGTGCCTTGGCAATATCTGACCAGCTTACCCGTTTTTTTGCGAGCAATGGATGTCCGTGTCTAACCAGGACACAAAGCTTCTCCTCGAATAGGCGAATATATTCAAAAGCGTCTGTCTCATGCCCATAAGAAGAATCAAATGGGAAGCTGGCCAGCACCATGTCAATTTTCCCCTGAGCCAGTTCCTCCAGAAGTATGGGTACATTTCGCTCCACAAATACCAGCTTCAGATTAGGCATGATCAAGTTGATGGAATGGAGTGCCCTGGGCACGATTTCCAGCATCATCATGGGTGTGACACCCATGGTGAATTCAATTTTCCCGTTCAGAATTTGTACTACTTCATTGTCTGCGCGTGTCAATTCGTTAAGTATCAGCCTGGCGCGACCGATGAGGGTGGTGCCGACAGTATTGGCGGCGAGGCCTTTTTTTGTCCGCACAAAAAGCGGCGTGCCAAAAATTGATTCGATCTCATGCAGCATGCTTGTCAAGGCCGGCTGGGTCAAATGCATCACTTTGGCGGCGCCATGCAAAGAGCCGGATGTCGCTATGGCATCGAGCAGGGCCAGGTGTTTAATACGCAACTGAAGTAATTTGCTGTTCATTCCGAATCACTATATTGGTAGCGCCGTAACAGGGATGCACGCTTTTCGTTGCAATTCAAATTGCAACTTATGATCAAGTATTTTTATCACAATATACATTAAATCCATTATTCATTTATCAATATTTTCATTAGACTTGAGCGCATTCATCAAAGTAGATAGCCCGTACTTGCCCGTTTTCAGGAGTAAAAAGTGCAGCCTTTAAAGAATGTGCGTGTCATCGACCTGTCGCATGTCATCGCAGGCCCCACAGCATCGCATTACCTTGCCTCGCAGGGAGCCGAAGTGATCAAGATAGAGCATCCGAAGGCAGGAGACTCTCTGCGTTACAGCGGGAAGATCAAGCTGGACGCAGGAATCTCACCGTCATTTGCCGCCATCAATGGTGGCAAAAAATCTCTGGCGATTGATCTGAAAAATGCCGCTATGCTCGATAGCGTTTATCGTCTTGTAGAGACGGCCGACGTATTCATCGAGAATTTCAAGCCGGGCGTTGTCAGAAAATTGGGCCTGGATTTTGATAAATTGACCGCGATTAATCCTGATCTGATCTATGTATCTATTTCAGGGTATGGTCAAAAAGGGGATCTTTCCCAATACGGGGCCTATGATCATGTCGTTCAGGCGCTGACGGGCATGATGATGTTGGGGGGCGAAGGCAACCAGCCATTGAAAGTGGGGTTTCCTGTTATTGATTCGGCGACCGGCATGGTGGCGGCACAAGGTGTTCTTGCCGCATTGTTCCAGCGCGAGCGTAGCCGCGGCGCAATCTACCTGGATATCTCCATGGCTCAGGCTGCAGTACAACTGATGCTGCCTCAGGTTTGTCGGGTACTTGCGCAGGCCGAAGATATGCCTCGTGTTGGAAATCGCGGCTTTTCAGAAAGTCCGGGCGCTTCGACGTTCCAGTGTTCAGACGGCTGGATATCGATTGCGGCCAATACTTCAAAGCAATTTCACGCGTTATGCCGTGTTCTGAATATTTCGCAGCTGGCCAGTGATCCGCAACTGATCGATCAAAAGACAATGACAGGCGAACATGGTTTTGTAAAAGCGGTAGACGGTCAGAAAGTGCAGAAAATACTGTCTGAAGCCTGTTTGAAAGCCGAGAACCGGAAATTGGAATCAGATTTGAACCGGGAAGGTGTGCCCGCGGCTCGCGTACGCACCGTCTTTGACTTTATGGATGAGGCCTTGCAAGGGGATTTACTTTCGTTGTCATATCAACAAGTCCAATACCAGAACGGAATGGCCGCGAACTTCCGGAACGGGTATATCAGCAATCTGGACGACGAAACCCCACCGTTATATGCGCCAGCTTTGGGTGAACATACTGAACAGATTCTGTCGCAACTGGGCTTCGGATCAGAAGAGCTTGAGGCCCTCAGAAAAGAAGGAACCGTGTTCTTTTAGAGGTATCCGAAACAGGATGAATAATTAATTATTTTTTGTGGAGACTTGTTTAATGAGATATGTATTAACACGCATTGTGGGGATAGGACTGATGTTCATCGGATTGAACGCCCATGCTGCCAGTCATTACCCGGAGCGCCCGGTGACATTGATTGTACCGTTCTCTGCAGGAAGCGGAAGCGATACTCAGGCGCGTATCCTGTCGGAAAGTCTGACCGGACAATTAGGTGTGCCGATTGTTGTCGAGAACAAACCGGGTGCAAACGGAACAATCGGCGCAAGTTTTGTCGCCAGAGCGAAACCCGATGGATACACATTTTTGCTGGGTAGCGCGACCACCAATGCAGCCAACCTATCGCTTTATCCGAGTAAGAGAACCGGGTTCGACGAATCATCTTTCGTCATGGTCGGCGTATTGAGCCGTGGCATTATCGGTATGTTTGTTCCTTCCAGTTTCGGCTGGAAATCGGTGGACGAGTTTCTGGCTGCTGCCAGGAACGGAACGGCGCCCAGCCTGACTTGCGGCAGTGGCAACTCCGTGACGCAGGTTGCGTGTGAAATGTTCAAGGTCACTGCGGGCGTGGACGCGGTCACCGTTCCTTATAAGTCGAACGGGCAGTCGCTTAACGACGTCGCAGGCGGGCGCGTGAGTTATGCATTTTCGGACAGGACGGCAGCGCTGCCATATATGAACGGCAAACTTGTGCGTTTGCAGGCCGTCAGTGCCGATACACGTTACGAAACGCTGCCGGAGGTGCCTACGCTGGCGGAACAGGGGGTACCCGATATGCTTTTTTCAAGCTGGACCGGTGTTTTTGCCCCCGCCGGTACACCGCCGGAAATCGTGCATAAAGTCAATGCAGCGATCAATACATGGCTTCGCTCTCCATCCGCCGCCAGCCTGTTTGAAAAAACCGGCGCGTCTTTTCAAGAGACAAGCGTGGACGAGTCTGCCGCGTTTTATCATGCGGAAGCGTCTCGCTGGGAAAACTATATCGAGAAAACCAAGGTCAGCGTCAACTGATTTGGCAAATCCTGTCAATCGGTTCTGCCGGCCACCTCTTCCAGTTTCCCGAGAAATTGTTCCCATCCGGCTTTTGCACCGCCCAGCGCCTGCTTCTGCTCCGGTCGAAAGCCCGCCTGTTCCATTCGCAGCAGCGTACCTTTGCCGGTTGGCGTAAGAGTAAAGGTGACGATGCTTCGCAGATCGTAATCGGGATTGTCATTGACGAAATCCCAGGTGTAGGACAGGACCCGATTTTCCTCTATGGTCAGGACCTCGCAGTCCAGCGTGCCGCCCCAGTCTCCCTGAAGTTTGAAGCGATGGCCGACGGCGAGGTGAAAGTCGTTTTTCATAAGCCATTCCGCGATCAGGTGGGGAACGGTGAGCGCACGCCAGACTTTTTCGGGAGGGTGGGAAATCTCGCGCTCGATGATGACAGAGCGCATTTCAGATGTATTGTCGTTCATTGGTCTATCCTTTGGAGAAGGGATTCAAGATCGTCAAACCGGCTTTCCCAGAAACCGGCCATTTTGCTTGTCCAGTCCACCAGCGGCACCAGGGCACTGCGTTGTGCGCTGTAATGAGTCTGGCGCCCTTCATGGCGATCCAGGACAAGTCCCGCTTGTTTCAGGACCCCCAAGTGCTTGGACACAGCGGGTTGCGAGACACCGGCTTGCGCCGTAAGCGCCGCAACTGTCTGTTCTCCGTCGCGGCAAAGGCGCTCGAAGAGGGCGCGTCGGGTCGGGTCAGCAAGCGTTCGAAAAAGCAAATCGTATGACATGAGTGATACATAGCCCATTGGTTATGAATTAAAATCATAACTGAATGGTTATGTTTTTGTCAATACTCAGAGCGGAACGGTACCGTTTGTGTGCCCCTGGCGGACCAGGCGCCGCACGCCGCCGATAAATTGCCTTTCCAGTGTGCTGGCTGGCCCCTGCTCCCGGTAGATCGCTACCAAATCAAGGGTGATAGGGGGATCAAAATAAACGTACCGGGTTTTGTCCTGGAGAACGAAGCGTGCGGTGAATTCATCGACAATGGCCAGCCGATCTTCGTATTCGGCAAGCGCGGCGGCGACGTAATAAGTCTCGACCTTTACCTGATTGGTGAACTGGTGGGGGACGGCCATGGATTCGATGATCCGGGTGACCGGGTCTCCTGCGGAATAGGTAATCAGCTTTCTGAAATCGATCTCGTGCGTATCTGTCGCCCGTTCTCTTTGCGGCCCGGCCAGCACCATGTTCACTTTGGCGATCGAAACGTTTGAACAATCCGGGTAGTCGTCCGGCTTGAACGTAAAGGCGATATTGATTTCGCGCGACCGCAGCTTTCTGACCAATTCCGTTTCATGGCCGGTCGTGATTTCAATATTGATATCCGGATAGCGCTGGCGAATGAGCGAGACGGCCTGCGGAATCAGGTGCAGCCCAAGACTGGGCAGGCAACCGAGTTTGAGCGAGCCTGCCGGATGTTGATGAATATTGGCTGCCAGCGAACGGATGTGGTCGAGCTGGTGCACCATTTTTTCTATTTCCGGCGCCAGCGATTGGGCTTCAGGCGTCAGCTTGAGTCTGCCTTTGACGCGTTCGAACAATTTGAAGCCAAGTTGCAGCTCGGCATGACCGAGTGTCTTGCTGACTGCTGATTGCGAGATATTCAACAGGCGGGCAGCGCGGCTGACCGATCCGGTGGTTCGAATCGCATGGAAAATTTCAATATGTCTGAGCTTCACCTGCACTCCAAGGTATGAGTTTTATTCATGGATGATATAACTTTTTTCCTTTGCGCATGGCAGAGAATGGCTTCAAAATAGCTTTGAACCGCAGATTTTTCATTTTGTCATTACCGCAGGGCATTACCCGGAGACCGTTATGATCAAATTGCATTCGTTGTTGAAAGTTGGTATTGCCGTTGCCTGTGCACTAAATATGGCTCAGGCCAGCGCCGATCAATTTCGCCTGGGAATTGCAAAGGATTTGCTGACACTGGATCCGATCGCATCCAGCGATAACCCCTCTATCTGGACCCAACTGCTGATCTATGACCAATTGGTCAGGCCGTCGGCGGACGGAACCAAAATCGAAGCGGGGCTGGCCGACAAGTGGGAAATCAGTCCTGACGGCAAGACCTATACCTTTCATCTCCGGGAAAACGCAAAGTTCAGCGATGGCAAGCCGGTCACTGCGGACGATGTTATTTTTTCCCTGAAACGGGCGGCGGGAGAGAAATCCGGTTGGGCAAGGTTTTTCAAGCCGATCACAGGGTTCGATCAAGTTGACGACCGAACGGTCAAGCTCAGTCTGGATGCGCCGTTTACACCGATGCTCAATAATCTTGCCCTGTTTTCTGCCTCTATCCTGCCGGCCGCGCAGCTGCAGGAAAAGGGCGATGGCTTTTTCGATGCGCCGGTGGGTAGCGGACCTTTTTCGCTGAAGGCTTGGGAGAAAGGCCAGCGCGTATCACTAGATAAAAATCCCAACTATTGGCAGCAAGGAAAACCTGCGGTGCAGCAGGCCAGTCTGGAAATCATCGGCGATGACAACGCCCGTATCCTTAAGCTGAAAGCGAAGGAGCTGGACGCAGCGATGGATATCCCGTTTAACCAGGTTGCCATGCTGGAAAAGGATCCGAATATCAAAACGGCCGTCGCCAAAGTGTTTCGCACTGATCTGGTGCAGCTCAACACCACCAAAAAGCCGTTTGATGACATTCGTGTTCGCCAGGCGCTGAACTATGCCGTTAACAAACAAACGCTGATCCAGGGAGTGTTGAAAGGCAATGGTGAGCCCGCGGCGTCTTCTTTGCCTATCATGGCGCATCACAATACCGATATCAAACCGTATCCCTTTGATTTGGCAAAGGCCAGGCAATTGCTGAGCGAAGCAGGGCTTGCCGACGGCTTCAGCGCAACCTTGCTGATTCCCGCAGGTGACGTGACCGCAAGGCAAGTCGGGCTTGTCATACAGAATGCGCTTGGCAAGATCGGCGTAAAGATCCAGCTTCAGACGATTGAAAGCGGTTCCCAATTTACGACGACCAAAGCGGGCAATTATGAAATGTCGCTGACCTACACCACCAGCGACACAATTGACCCTGACCAGTTGATCGGATTTACTGCGGTCAATCCTGAGCGGGCCAATGCCTTGCATACCAACTGGAAAAGCGATCGTGTCAATGCCCTGTACGCGGAGGAACGCAAAACGCCTGAAGGCGAGGCGCGTGGGCGCTTGTTCCAGGAAGTTGAAGCGATTGTGAACAAGGAAGCGCCGTTTATTTTCCTGTACCACCAGGGGGTGCCGTACGCCTATCGTTCCAATGTCGAGGGGTTTCGCGTGCTGCCCACTTCCAATTACAGACTTGAAGAAGTCCGTGTAAAGTAATCGAAGAAACGGGGAGCCAGGGAACTACAGGGGCGGTTCATGATTTTGCGTTTTATTGTCTTGCGGCTGGTACAACTGATTCCGGTCCTCCTGGGCATCACGATTCTGGCGTTTCTGCTTTTGCGGGTGATGCCCGGCGATCCGGCAACGTTGCTACTGGGCAGTCGCGGTACCGCCGAAGATATCGCCCAGCTTCAGCGCCAGCTGGGCTTGGATAAACCACTGATTGTCCAATATTTCCAGTTTCTCCTGGATTGCCTGAGAGGCGATTTTGGCACCTCCATTGCATTCAAAACCTCTGTGGGGCCGCTGATTTTTGAACGGCTTTGGGTGACGCTCCTGCTCGTGGCATATAGTACGGTCATCGCGATTGTACTGACGATTCCCCTGGCTTTTCTGGCGGCCTTGCGCAAAAATTCGGCGACCGACAATCTGATCAAATTTCTGTTTATCTGTTTTATGTCGATGCCGGCTTTCTGGCTGGGAATCCTGCTGGTGCTTGTGCTGTCGGTCTATGTTCCCTTGTTTCCGGTATCCGGGCTCGGTAGCGGCGTACTGGGGGTTTTGCATTCTTTGTTCCTTCCCGCGCTGGTGATCGCATTAAGCACGGCGGCCCTGACTGTTCGCTCCCTGAGAAGCTCGATTATCGCCGTGTTGAACGCCGACTACATTGATACAGCCTATGCAAAAGGGATGACGCGGATGCAGATTCTCCGGCGGCATGTGTTCCGAAATTCGCTGCTCTCGACGATATCGGTGCTGGGGGTTCATACCAGTTGGGTTATCGGCGGTACGGTTGTGATTGAAGCGGTCTTTGCTCTGCCGGGCCTGGGCGGGCTGATGGTTTCGTCCATTGCTGCGCGTGATTATCCCATGGTCCAGGGACTCACAGTGACTTTCGCGGTTCTGGTCGTGCTGATCAACCTGGCAGCCGATCTTGCCTATGTGATTGCCGACCCCAGGGTGGAGATATCATGAGCACGATATCGACTACGTGGCGCAGCAGTCGGCTCGCGCAGAACTATTCATTATGGATCGGTTTGGTGCTGTTGCTTGCCCTGATCCTGGTGGCTTATGTCGTACCTGCGATTTTCCGGATTGATACATCTGAAATCAATTTTGATAGCGCCCTGCAGGGTCCGAATCTGCAGTATCTGTTCGGGACAGACGATCTGGGTCGGCAGGTATTATGGCGGGCGATTGAAGCGCTCAAGACCGATCTGGAAATTGTGGCCGTGTGCGTGTTGATTCCATTTGTGACCGGGTCGCTGATCGGGTTGTTGTCCGGGTATTTGGGCGGGTGGTTCGATACGCTGGTGATGCGCATTGTCGATATTGTCTGGGCGTTTCCGTTTTATGTGCTGGTGATCGCCATTGTCGGTTCACTGGGACCCAGCACGCAGAATATGTACCTGGCATTCACACTGGTGGTGTGGGTTTCATTTGCAAGGATTGTACGCGGCGAAGTCCTGCTGGTCAAAACCACGGAATATGTCCAGTCAGCAAGAGTGATGGGCTACAGCCACTTGCGGATTCTGTTTCTGCACATTCTGCCTAATGTGATTACTCCGGCCATTGTGTTCATGATGGCCGATGTTGTATTGACCATCCTGGCTGTCACCTCCCTGGGGTTTCTTGGGCTGGGGATTCAGCCGCCGACGCCTGAGCTGGGCGTCATGATCTCCGAAGGACGCAATTACATATTCGATGCGTGGTGGATGTCGGTTTTTCCGGGCGTTATGATTATTTATATCGGCGTGACGTTTTCGCTGCTGGGCGATGGCATCGACAACCAGTTGAGGGTGAAATCATGAGTACGATGATGGATCACGTGCTGAAGGTCGAGGATCTGCATGCGGGCTTTGGCAAGCGGGGGCATGCTCAAATGGCCATCGAGGGGGTCTCTTTCCAGGTGAAAAAGGGCAGGGTATTTGGCCTGGTTGGTGAGTCCGGCTGCGGTAAAAGCACGACTTGTCGTTCTATTATCCGGCTCTTCGGCGGGGCACCCTTTGTCATTGAACAGGGACAAATTCTGTTTGACGGAAAGGACCTGGCGGCGATGAATGAGCAGCAACTGACCGATATCCGGGGACGCAAAATCTCCATGATTTTCCAGGACCCGATGACTGCGCTGAACCCGACCATGCGGGTGGGCGATCAAGTGGGCGAAATAGTTCGGCGCAATCAGCCAGCGCTGTCGTCCGGCCAGGTTCGGGAAAAGGTGGTGGTGCTGCTGCGTGAAGTCGGCATCACTTCGCCGGAGCGTCGCTACAGTGCGTGGCCGCATGAGTTGAGCGGCGGTTTGCGTCAGCGGGTCCTGATCGCCATGGCATTGTCCTGTGCGCCAGAGTTGCTGATTGCCGATGAACCGACGACCGCCCTGGATGTCACGATACAGGCGCAGGTCTTGCGATTGCTGCATGAACTGCGTGCGCGGGTGAATATGTCTGTGTTGCTGGTGACACACGATCTTGGCGTCGTTGCGCAGCATTGTGATGACATGGCAGTCATGTATGCCGGCAAGATCGTGGAAAGCGGCAGTGTCGCCGAGGTATTTGCCAAGCCCAGGCATCCATACACGCGCGCGCTGCTCAACGCCTTACCGGCGCATGTCGATCCGCAGCATAAATTGCAGCCGATTCCTGGCGAGCCGCCGGCGGCCGGGCATTTTCCTGATGGTTGCCGCTTTCATCCCCGCTGCCCGTTTGCAGTTGAACGATGCCTGCGAGAGATTCCGGAAAATGAAACCCTCACCCAGAATCACGCGTGTGCTTGTCACCGCAAGGAGGATGCGTTGTGGTAAAGGTTTCCGACTCTCCTGTTCTGCTGACCGTCGATAAACTTGAGAAGCGCTTTGGTGGCCGGCGCAGGCTTGGCGACATCCTGGGCGGAAAATCGGCCAGTGTCCTGCATGCTCTTAAGGGCGTGTCGCTTCATGTAAAAAAAGGCGAAATCGTCGGCGTCGTAGGCGAGTCGGGCTGTGGCAAAAGCACGCTGGGAAAGTGCATTATCGGCCTGCAACGTCCGTCAGGAGGAACCGTTACATGGTCAGGCGGCAGGCCGGTAGAGCAACTGTCGCGATTTGAACGCAGCACGCGAATGCAGATGGTTTTCCAGGACCCGTACTCGTCGTTGAATCCGCGCTTCCCCATTGGGGGAATGCTGAAAGAAGCGCTGGCCACGCACCGGACGACGGCGGCCAGGATCGATTTGAATGCCGAGGTTGACCGGCTGCTTGGGATCGTCGGGTTGCCGTTGTCATTAAAGCAAAAATATCCTTATGCCCTGAGCGGTGGCCAGCGCCAGCGCGTCTCAATCGCCCGGGCGCTGGCGGTCAAACCGGAACTGATTATTGCCGACGAACCCGTGTCCGCACTGGATGCCTCTGTCCAGGCGCAGATTATCAATCTGTTCGAAGAGATACGGCGGCAATTGCAAGTTGCGTTTGTGTTTGTCGCCCACGATCTGAATGTGGTCAAACGCGTGAGCGATCGCGTTCTGGTCATGTATCTTGGGGAAATTGTAGAGGAAGGCACCAAGGAGGATATTTTTTCGACGCCACGTCACCCCTATACAAGGGCACTGCTTTCAGCGATTCCTATTGCCGATCCCTCGGTCAGATTGCCATCAACGATTCTGGAGGGCGAATTGCCTGATCCTCATGACACCATGGCCGGATGTGCCTTCTCCAGTCGCTGCCCCTATGTAAAAGAGCCATGCCGGCAAAGCCATCCCGGTCTGACCGGCGTATCGGACACACACCGTGCCCGCTGCATCCGGCTCGCCGAAATCTAGAGGATCGTCCATGTATTATCAACAGACAGAACAGTCAATGCAAATCGGGCAGCAATTGCTGACGTTTGCCAGGCAAGCGTTTGCGCCGCTGGCGCACGATGTGGCGGATTCGGCCATCACGCTGCATCTCTTTCCAAGATCGGCCCTGGACGGGAATGCGCCGCAGCTTGAAGGGTACTCATGGCAGGGCGAGCGGGCGTTTTATCCCGCCAGTGTCGTCAAGGTGGCTTATCTGGCGGCGGCACAGGCCGCACTCCGTGAAGGCAGGATGGCCGCTCATGCTGAATTGACGCGCGCTATGACAGATATGATACTTTGGTCGAGCAACAACGCGACCAATTACGTTATTGACATGCTATCGGGTACCACGGGCGATACGCTGCTGCCCGCGAATGAGATGAAACAATGGCTTGAGCGGCGCCAGGGCGTAAACCTTTTTTTCCGGGATTTGGGCTGGCCGCAAGCCGGCAATATCAATATTTGTCAGAAGCTGATGGATGACGACCGTTATGGCAGGGAGAAAATATTTGTCACCTTGGACGGAAAGAACAATCACAATCAGCTTAACACTGATTTTGTCGCCCGCCTTTTAAGCGAGATCTGTACCGGCGCGTTTCTTGATCCGTCGATCAGTGCGAGTGCCGCAACGTTGCTGAAAAGACCACTTGATCCGCAATTGAGGAGCATGCCGCATTACCAGGTTGATGGTTTTCTGGGCGAGCGCTTGCCGCAAGACCTGCAATACTACTCCAAGGCGGGATGGAATGGCTGGACCGGTGATAAGCTCGCCAGTTATAACCGGCATGACAGCGCGCATTTTCTGATACCGGAAAACCATTGCCGCGCTTACCGTGCTATCACAGTTGTAGTGTTCTCCCATGGAAAGGCCGTGTCCGAAGACACGACCTTTCTGCCCCGGATCGGTGAAGCGCTATTCGAACTATTGGCGCAATACTGATTTGGGGCAGGGTCGTCAAGCCAGTTTGAACGGCAGATTGCGCACCGGTTTTCCTGTCAGGCTGGCGATCGCGTTCGCGAAAGCAGGGGCCAGCGGAGGCAGGCCGGGCTCGCCCATGCCGGTGGGCGGTTCGGCGCTTGGCACTATATGGATGGCGATTTCGGGAATGTCGGTGATGCGCGGTACGCTGAAATCACCGAAATTGCTCTGTTGCACTTCGCCATCTTTAAGTGTAATGGCGGCGCCGGGCAGGCACATAGACACTCCCATGACGGCTGCGCCCTGTACCTGCGCTTCCACGCTGCGCGGATTCACCGCAAGATTGCAGTGAACAGCGGCCGTTGCGCGATGCAGCACGGGTTTGCCATCGGCGACAGAGGCTTCCACGACATAGGCAACGACGGAGTCAAAGGATTCATGTACTGCAACGCCCCAGGCGCGCCCCTCAGTCAAGGCAGTTTTGCCGTAGCCGCTGCGTTCGACAGCCAGCTGCAATGCCGCCTTGTGACGCGGGCTTTTGTCTCCGAACAGGGCCAGTCGGTACGCCACAGGATCCTGTTTGGTTGCGCGCGCAATGTCATCGATCAGCGTTTCCATCACGAATGCGGTGTGGGTCGAGCCGACGCTGCGCCACCACAATACCGGTACATTCAGTTTTGGATGATGGACGGTGAGCTTCATGGGTATCGGGTAAGGGTTACGCATGCCTTCAGTCGCTGTGGGGTCGATACCATTTTTGATCATGCCTTCAAGCAGAGTGCCTGCGACGATGGATTGTCCGATCAGGACATGGTCCCAGGCTAGCACCTTGCCTTTTTCATCGAATCCGATTTTTGCACGGTGAAAATGCATGGGGCGGTAGTAACCCCCTTTTATGTCATCTTCCCGACTCCAAAGCGTACGGATCGGCACGGTCAGTCCGGCAGTGCGGGCGGCTTTGGCGACTTCGCATGCTGATACCACAAAATCGCTTGTACCTACACCGCGCCGGCCAAATCCGCCGCCGGCCGTCTGTACGTTCACCTGAACCTGCTCGGGCTTGATGCCCAGAACGCGCGCGGCTGCCGCGCCATCAATGCCCGGCATCTGGGTACCGACCCAGAGTTGCGCCCGACCCTCGGATAATTGAACCGTGCAGTTCAGCGGTTCCATGGGGGCATGGGCGAGGTATGGGAAGACGAATTCGGCTTCCAGCTGATGCGGTGCTTGCGCCAGTGGCGCCATATCCGCCTCGAACTGCATGGCGCCCGGACGGTTTGCCAGCTCGCGGTATTGGCTTAGCTGCTTCTCACTGTCGACTTTTTCAACACCGGCGGTATCCCATTGCAGTTTGAGCGCGTCGCGCCCTTGCTTGGCCGGCCAGTAGCCTTCGGCAATGACGGCGACGCCTTCGCCGCCGCGGTCCAGCGGTACGCGCAGTACGGCTTTGACGCCTTTGACGGCCTTTGCCGCAGTGTCATCCAGACTGGCGGGTTTGGCTCCAAATACGGGGGGACGCGCGATCACTGCAGTCAGCTGGCCGGGCAGATGCATGTCGATACCAAAATCCTGCTTGCCACTGCTCTTGGCTTTGGCGTCAATACGATTGGTTGCCCGGCCGATGATGCGGAAATCTTTGGGATCTTTGAGCGTGACTTTATCGGGCACGGGAAGCGCCATGGCGGCTTCGGCCAATTCTCCATATCCGGCCTTGCGGCCGTCGGGGCCGATGACCGTTCCGGCCTCGGTGCGCAGGCTTGCTGAGTCCACATTCCAGCGTTCGGCAGCCGCGGCCAGGAGCATCGAACGGGCACGCGCACCCAGCTCGCGGTATTGCATGTAGCTGTTTTTAATAGACGTAGAGCCGCCGGTAAGGTGTACGCCCATAACAGGATCCTGGTATGCGATGTCGGCGTTGCCGTTGCGGCTGCGTACCAGGTCCCAGTCAGCATCAAGCTCTTCGGCCAGAATCATGGGCAAACCCGTTTGTACGCCCTGGCCAAATTCCAGACGGTTGATTGTGACGGTGACTTCACCCTCAGGAGAAATATGTACGAAGGCAGAAGGTTGCTGATTCGGCTTGAGCGCCTGTTTTGCCGTGGTCTCGGCGTCTTTTGCCAGTAGCGTCTGGGGAAAGGCGCCCAGCGCCAGGCCGCCGATGCCGATCATTTTGAGAAAGCTGCGGCGAGGAAGCGCAGCAGGCATATCAATGGGGCCGCGTTCAAGCATGTTCTGTAATGCGCGCGGGAGATCGATCAGGTTGTTGTTCAGCATGGAAGGCTCCGGTCAGGCAAGAGATTGAGCAGCATCGGCAATGGCCGCGCGGATACGGGTGTAGGTGCCACAGCGACAGATGTTGCCGGCCATCGCCGAGTCAATTTCATCTGCAGTGGGTTGTTTGCCCTTGGGCTGGCTTTTCAGAAAAGCCGTCGCGCTCATGATTTGGCCGCTCTGGCAGTAGCCGCATTGCGCCACGTCATGCTTGACCCAGGCCTCGTAGACCGCTGTACCGACGGGATCGTTGCCACCGGTCACTTCTTCGATCGTTGTGATTTTTTTGCCTTCGGCTGCCGTGACCGGCGTGACACAGGAGCGAATGGCCTGGCCATCCAGGTGTACGGTACAGGCGCCGCACAGTGCTGCGCCACAGCCGAATTTGGTTCCCGTCATCTCCAGTGAATCGCGCAATGCCCAAAGAACGGGGGTACTGGGGTCCACATCAATCGTGTGATCACTTCCATTGATATTGAGGGTGCTCATGGTGGAATAACGCTCCATAAAATAGTTGCATTTGTGTATCTGCAACGACTTGCATCGAGAGGGGGAGGGGAAATCGGAAAAAGACGGGATTTACTGGCGCGACGCGGACACAGCGCTGAGGCTCTTTGTCGCGCTCAAAAATATCGCCCGCCCATTATAGATTGGGATGCATCGAATCGATTGCACGATCTTCTGTAAAATTTGCCTAATCTGCTGGTCAGGAAACCGGGCGGACCGGTGTTTTCATTTTGGGCTGATCTGCTGCCACGACGCCTTCGCCTGGATGCCCTGTGATGCAAGCGGACGCCTGGCTGGCATCTACCACAAGTTTAATAATTAGCAATTGAAACAAATTACCCCAATTCAAGCCGGAAGAAACAGGTTGTTACTTAATCGGTAGATACAGCAATTGTATTTAAGAACGTTGTTTCGTACATTCCAATATAACAAGTCATTTCATTGAAATATAAAAAAATATAACTAAATTAGTAAGTTACAAAGTATTGCTTTGAGACAACCGCCGCTGCGCGCCCAGTCAGACACAAGGAAATATCTGTGGATATCCCAAATTCGATTCAGTTTCGTTCAATTGTTGTTCGTACTCCTTTGGGCGCAAGCCTGGGCTTTCGCCGGATGGATGGCTCCGAAGGGCTGTCCCAGTTGTTCGATTTTGATGTCGAATTGATCGCGGACAATTACAACGTCGACCTCAAGAGCCTGCTGGGCAAGCCGTTGACAATTGAAATGGAAACGCTGTCCGGCTCCCGCTTTCTGAATGGGCAGGTCACCCGTTTTGAATTGATCGGCCGCGAGAATGCCAGTTCGCGCTACTATATATACAAAGCGACCGTACGCCCCTGGCTGTGGTACCTGACCCAGACTTCGGATAATAAAATTTTCCAGCAGAAAAGTGTGCCGGATGTCATCAAGGAAGTGTTGGGAGAATACGGGTATCCGTTTGAGATGAAGCTCAACGGTTCATACCGTAACTGGGAATATTGCGTCCAGTATCAGGAGACCGATTTTGCGTTTGTCAGCCGCCTCATGGAACATGAGGGAATTTATTATTACTTCAGGCATGAAGACGGCCAGCACACGCTTGTTATGACAGATGACATTTCATCGCACAAGGCTACGCCGGGATATGATTCCATTCCCTACTATGGCCCTGATCGCTTAGCCCGTCCCCAGGACGAGTATATTTCCATGTGGGAAGTCGTCGCTCAAATCACGTCCGATGGTTATGCTACAACCGATTACGACTTCACCAAACCGGGGGCCAGTCTGGATGCGGTTTCCAAACGTTCCGGCGGGTCGGAAAACGGTAATCTGGAAATCTACGAGTGGCAGGGCGGATTCCAGGAACCAGACCATGGCGAGCAGTATTCACGTGTCAGATTGCAGGAACTGCAAAGTGTGCAGGAACAGGTGCGAGGCATTGCCAACGCCCGGGGCGTTGCGCCTGGTTATACCTTCAATCTGAAAAACCATCCCAGAGAGTCCGAAAACAAAGAGTATCTGGTCGTTTCCGTCAATTACCGGATGAGCGTATCGGGCTATAGCACGGGCACGGGTTCTGAGGATTTTTACGAGGAATCTTTTATTGCGCTGCCAGCGTCGGTCCAGTATCGTGCGCCACGCACCACCCCGATTCCGCGCACCCATGGTCCGCAGACTGCGCGCGTTGTAGGGCCAGCAGGCGAAGAAATCTGGACGGATAAATATGGTCGCATCAAGGTTCAGTTTCATTGGGACCGTTACGGCAAGAAAAATGAAAACAGCTCCTGCTGGGTGCGCGTGTCCAGCCCGTGGGCGGGTGGCGGCTTTGGCGGCTTGCAGCTGCCACGGATCAAGGACGAGGTTGTGGTCGATTTTATCGGCGGATGCCCAGACCGACCGATTGTGCTCGGACGCGTCTACAACGCGAACAATATGCCGCCCGTAGAATTGCCGGGCAGTGCCACGATCAGCGGGTTCAGGAGTCAGTCGGTGTTCGGCGATATGGGCACCACCAACATGATGCTTTTTGATGACACATTAGGCGCCGAGCTGGTGACGCTCAAGTCGCAAATGGACATGGTCATCAAGAGCCTGGCATGTGCCGATCTGTGGATCGGATGTGATATGAAAACCTATGTTGGCGGAAATTCTCATACGACGATTGGGCAAAGCGAGTACAAGAAAACAGGCGTCGAGCGTCACGACCATGTCGTGGGACAGACCAAGGCAAGTTATGAGGGTGGCCTGCATCAGAACGTAAAGGCTGCCACCGTTGAGCGGTATGAGAATACACGGGATGTGACCACAAAGGGCGCCTTCAAAGAGCTGCGTCAGTCAACCTATAACTCCAAGACAAACGGTGCGGTGACGATATCCATGCTCGACGATGCCACTATTTATATTAAGGGCAATGCCAACATGCACGTGCAAGGGAATATGAATCTGGTCGTGGACGGAGAGTGGACAGCCGACGCCGCGCCTGCGCCCGATGATTCTGGCGCACCGGCGACGCCTGACGCACCTACGGATCCGGTCATGCCAACGCGTTGCCATCCAAAATAGGACTGCGCAGTCATGGCAATATATAAAGGCATTTATAACGACATCTACAAAGATAAAGCCACCTATGACGTACAAGGGAAGGAAACCAAAACGGTCAAGGGAGAGTCGGCACAGGATTACAAGGCTGGATTGAATTTAACGATCGAGTCTGGAAAACTGGAAATACGAGCCCAGACACTGCTTGACACTGCCAAGATACTGAATTGGGATATTGACGACACGCATGACAGCAAGGCCGGGTCGTTGAGCGTTTCGGTGTTCGGGGCAAATGTGAATGCCTTCGGTTTTTTCATGGTGCAGTCCAAAGCGCTGGCCTGGGCCTCGGGCCAGATCGTTACCAGTAATGGTGTGGTGCTGTGGGTCAACGCGAATCCCATTCAGGTGTTGATGACGCGTGGAAAGCTAACGGCATTTAGCAACGCCAAAAAAGCGAACACCGGCAAAAAATTCAGCCTGAGCGGGATACGCCTGGTGACTGTGACGTCGGAACACGTCAACGCCAAGACCTCAAAAACAAGTTGACACAGGAAAAGTCATGGCAATATATACCAAGCCGTTTGAAAACAAATATGAAGTCAACCTGACGAGCAATTTTGAACAAAAAGAAAATGTCACGGTCACAGGAGTATCGACCGTCACTTATAAAAACGGCTTGCTGATCGATGCGAGCGGACAGACCTTTACGATAAACGACAATACGTTCACGCGCAAGGGCGACACTGTCAAACGCATCTACGACAATTCATTTTCGATCGGCGTTGCGAACGTCGGCGCTGCCGGCTCAAACATCGCACATTCCACGGTGACGGCAACGCATGCTCGGACGCGGAAAACGGAAGTGTCTGCGCTGTATGTTCTGACATACGGACTGTTCTTTAACCCGTCACCGCTTAAAGCCGTGAATTCGAAAGCAGCCTTTCCGAATTTCCTGGCGATTGTCGAGGCAGCCATTCTGAACAAGGAAAAGTGCGAGCGAATTGAAAAGACGGAAAACAGCAAAGATTACAGCTATTCCGGTCTGACTGTTGTATGGTGATTAAACATGGCCATTTTTAAACAGAACGCGACGGACAAGTATCTTCAAGATGCAACGTTCACTTATGAAAGTACCCTGGACAAGACTGTAAAATTGCCGTCTACCCATACCCATCAGGGCGATTTGAGCTGGACGACCGATAGTCAGATTACCTGCAAGGCGCCCGAGATCCTTGAAAAGTACACCAATGTGGTGAAGATCGATGGCCTGGATTTCTATCTTTATGGCAGCAAGTCGTCCAGATCGCCTCTCAATCTGGCCTTGTATGGCTATAGTATGAATGTGTCTGCGGCCTATCTGAATTTTTCGAGCTCCACTTTCAACAGGGGGCGCCACTTTCTGCTTCCTTCCAACACCCGTGTGCATTTCGGTCTTGCGCAAGTACAGATCGTGAAAATGAAGAGCGACAAGCGATCAGTCGGTATGACAAAAGGTGCAGTGTCCAAAAAAATACAAGCGTTATATGTGACGAAAGTCAAAGGTCAGAGAACACAAACCTGAATCATGAAAATAATTAAACCATTTCGGGCCGGTCTGTTGACGCGTCCGTTTCAGTGGCGTGGCCGTACAAAACTTGCCGTTGGCGTTTACGTTCTTGTTTCACGCGATAAGCAAGGTCATTTTCTGGGGGCGGAGCAGAAAATCTGGTCCGATATCCTGCCCATGCTCGACAGTGGTGGCGTGTTGGACCAGATTATGCCAAAAGCGCGTCCTGAATATCTGATCAGCGGATCGGCCTATACCGCCCATCAGGACGACAAAACACAGTGCATGGTGAAAGCAGAAGTCGGCGACCTGAAAAAGGCGCTCAGAGTAACGGGACAGCGATTCTGGATTGACAACACGATCACACCAGCCCAGGAATTTGAGAGTATGCCGGTAGACTGGTCGCACGCTTTCGGGGGACAGCATTTTGTCGACAATCCCGAAGGGCTGGGACTGGACGAGCATACTATAAATGGTACAAAAGCGGTGCCGCTTCCCAACATAGAGGACCCTTTGCACGGCGTGAAAAGCAAAGGAGACCGTCCCGCCCCGGCTTCGTTCAGTCCCCTGGGAATGACACATCCGCAGCGCCTGAGCAAGCAGGGCACGTATAGTGAAGAATGGTACAGATATGAGTTTCCGGGCTTTCTGCCGGATATGGATCCGTCTATTTTCAACATGGCTGCCCAAGAGCAGCAATGGCCGGGTCTTGAGCAGTTACCGCTAGGCGCTTCATTTCGGGTGTGGAACATGCATCCTGCGCTGCCGTGCTGGGAAGATACTATTGCGCCACTGCAGGCCAGGGTGTTGGTGGTTGCTCGCGATACCGAAAGTCGCCAGTGCATAAAAGAAGTGCCCGACATGCAGGCGTCAACGCTCTGGCTGTTGCCTGAATCGCAGTCCTATATCATGATGTTCCATGGTTCAATCGACATTCAGGATGCGGAAGCGGACGACATAGAGATCGCGATGGCGGCGATCGAAATGGCAGATGCGCCAAAACCGTCAGCGTATTATGAACAAGTGCTTGCATGGCGACGAGACCCGAAGCAGGTCATGTATCACCTGGATAAAGACGAAGAACTCATTGCGCCGGTCCTGATGCGTTCACTGGAGGTGACGGACCATCTGGTCGATAAGAACCGCCTTGGGCAGCGGCTTGATATGTATCTAAAGCAGCAGCACGAGCAAACGAAGGCGTGGTTCGATCAGAACGGTCTGGATTATCAGGCGCTTGTCCCTGAGTTTATCGGTCCGCCGGAAAGACCGGTGGACCTTGCCGACAACCCGGAGCGAGCCGAGAAAATAGTGAGCGACGCAAGGTTGCAGGTCATCGAGCTGATGCAGGATGTTGACGACCCCGAGATCGAGCGCTATATACAGGAGCTGCAAAACCCCGAAGGCATTGATTTGAAATCGTGGAAACTGGATCGTTCCGGTCCACCGGATCTGGACTTCGTGGATGATATGAATCGATCCGCCAGGACGTTTTTGTCGGACGCCCACTCGACCCAAAAGGAGGACAGGGATTCTGAAGATATAAAAGACGCGTTGAGAAAATCATACTTATATACAGCGCACCTTCAGAAAGCGATTTTCCCGCTGGAACGGCAAAAAAGTCAGGCCCTGCGCGCGGAGGTGATACGGCGTTATCAACAGAAGGAACCGCTCTGTGGCCAGGATTTTACCGGTGCCGATCTGAGTGCGCTGGATTTGCGAAGCGCAGATTTTTCGGGCTCCTTTCTTGAGAGTGCCAGCTTTGAAGGCGCAACACTGACGGGCGCCGATTTCAGTGAGGCCGTGCTCACCCGGGCCCGCTTCGCTCACGCAATTGTGAAGTCGGCTAATTTCAGGCGAGCCAATCTGGGTGAAGCGGTGCTGAGTCACACGACGCTGCAGGAATGCAATTTCGAAGAATCTGAATTGGTCAGAATATCGATTTCGTCATCTGAAATCGTGCGCTCAAAATTTATCAATATTATGAGCGATTATGTCCAGATGGCAGATTCAACGTTACTGGGGTGCGACATTCAAACGTGTCTGTCGTCAGATTTTAATTTGAAGGGAGTGACGTTTCGGGATTGCAAGATTGAAAAATGGGCCTTCATGGACAGTCAGCTGGTGGAAGTTGTGTTTGATGCGTCAAACCTGAAAGACGCATCAGTCACTACGTGCAAACTGGATAATTGCGAATTTCTGAAAAGCCACCTGGATAATCTTTTGATTGAAGACGATGTTGATTTGATCAAGTGTAAATTTGTCGGCAGTCGGTTGAAGGAATGCAATTTCATGAACATAACGGTCAAGGGTAGCAGCTTTTTATACAGCGACGTTTCAGGAACGGATTTTTCAAAGTCGCGCTTGACCCATTGTGATTTTGATCACGTGATCGCCAGGGACGCCATTTTCCACAAGACAGACCTGACCGGCAGTTCATTCAGAAACGCAAATTTGATCCAGGCAACGCTGGAGAAGGCGAATTTGTCTGCGGTCAATTTCGAGGGTGCGACGTTGTTTCGTACGAATGTCTCGAAGGTTCATGTTGATGGAAACACAAGGCTGAGTGGGGCCTTCATGGAAGAGTTGGAGATGTATCCACTTTATCGGGATGACGAACAACGCATCTTCAGGCTGTTTGCTAATGAATGAAGAGATTTTGCAAAGATATCTGAAGGACAGTTCCCCCTGTTCTGATGAGGTGCTCATCGGCCTTGATGTCACGGGAGCGGACTTGTCCGGCATGACGTTCGATCATGTCGATTTTACAGGCAGCCGGTTTACCGATTGCGATCTCGCGGAAACGGTATTTTCGGATTGTAATCTGACCGATGTCGTCTTTACGACGAGTGATCTGAGTGAAAGCGCTTTTCTGACCTCTACGCTATCGGGCACCACTGTCTTCGAATGCAGGTTGCTGGAAGGGGCGTTCACGGAAGTGGATCTGCGGCAAGCCGAGTTTGTAGGCTGTACCATCGAAGATACGGTTTTTCAGCACGTTCGCCTTGCGGGCGGGTGCATAAAAAAGAGCGACGTGGTTCGTTGCGTTTTCCATGAGTCCGATCTCGGTGATTTTACGTTTACGGGTGCAGACCTGGACAAAATCATTTTTTACCAAACCGACCTGAGAAAGACGAATTTGGAAAGCGAGCTGTTCAATCAGGTCATGCTGATCGGCTGCGATATGCGGGGGATGGATTTTTCACAGAAACGTTTCGTTGCCTGCCAGTTTTCGGAAGCCAAATTGCAGCGGGCAGATTTCACCGGTGCGTATGTCAAAGGATCAATGTTTGCCCAATGTGATCTCTCCGAAGCAAAAATGAACGGCTTATTTGGAGAGGAGACGGTTTTTGCCAGGGCAGATTTGACCGGCGCCGCTGTTCAGGGCGCGCAATTGAATAAAACGATTTGGACTGAGGCGATTCTGAATGGAACGAACTTCAGCCGATCGAACCTGGAGTATGCGGTTTTTGAGCGATCCCGTTGTGAGGGTACGATGTTCACAAAATGTAACCTCGCCTATTCGAATTTCGATTATGCTTTACTGGAAAACGCCAACTTCCAGGATGCAACGCGAACACACATTCGCGCGCATGGGGCGACGGGGCGCGCCATGGGGTTTCCGGCAAATACCGACGACGCCGCCCTTAGAAGAGCTGAGCTGCACAGTGTACGACATAAAAACCCATTTTTTTAAGGATATTTCATGTACAACATAACCTCGCTGGGTGGCGGCTTTCTCGGCTTTCCTGATTTCTGCAAGACGCCGCCCGCCATGCTGCCCATACCCTATCCAAACTTCGGCACCCATTTGCTGGCGCCTAACCCTTGCTTCCGGATTCTGTTTTGCTGTGCCCCAGTCCATAACAAAGGGACCCTGAAAGCGATCTCTTTCGGAGATCAGCCGGGCGTGGCTGGCGGTATCGCATCCCAGGTGTTTATGAGCAAGACGGGGCATCTGGCCAATTATTCCAGTACCTACAAACTGAACAACAAGCCGTCGGTACGACTGTCTGGTATTGAAAAAAGCAATCGGCGAAATGTCATTGTCTTTGATATTATTCCCAGTTTTCAGTTCAAAAATCAATGTTTGGCCGGATGATGGCTGTTATTTCTATAAATCATCGAAGCGGATCATGACTTGATCCGTGCCCGGGATATACCTGATCGGAACGGTTTGTCGACCGGATATCTTCTCGTAGGTTTCGTCATAAATGGCGTCGGTCACCTGCACGGTGGCGTTACTGGTGTCGGGTTGCAGGGTAAAAATATAATACTGCGTCACTTCGTCAGCTGAGCCCATTTTTTCGACGGATATCAGCTGTGCTGTGCCGTTTACGCCGTCCTGAATAATGGTGTTTTTCTGCTGTTCCCATTCCCGCACGGTTTTTATATTAATAATGCAATACGGAATAACCAATAATTGCACAACGAGAAGATAATAAAAATAATGATCGGGCAATGCGGCTGCGTAGATGTATATGGCGAGCGCCAGTGTGACGATCTGGGCAGAAACCGCCAGATAGAGTGCGATACGCATTGCAGGAAAATGGGCGTCGTAGGCTGCCATTAGCGTGATATTGTGAGCGTGAATGAAGTGGCTGACTTAAAAGCAATATAGTCGCTTTTCGTGCTTCTGGCTAGTGAACAATTGTTCAGGTCGGCACGCGCTCGGAAAGCCTGCTCAGTTTCTGCTTGTTGGCAATACTGCGCCTGGCATGTTCACGACACAGCGCTTCTGCACGGGCCCCTTCGCGCTGCGTGATCGCATCAAAGATGGCCTCGTGGTCTTCCTGGGCGCGGGTGAAAAATTCCAGTTCGATCTCGGGATAGTCGCCGATCGAGCCCAGATTGCCCGCGCGTGCGAAGACGGTTCTCGATACGATCTGCATCGATTGGGCCAGGTGGGAATTTCGCGCCATATTGATGAGCGCATCGTGAAATTGCTTGTTGTTTTCCGCCCAGGATTCAACAAACGGCTGTCGCATGTCACGGGTCCACGACGAAATCAGGTGGCGACCGTTTTCCACCAGCATGCCCAGCCAGTTGTGATCTTTGTCTGAGAGTCCCATTTCCGCAATGCGGCGCGCGGCATAGCCTTCCAGAACACCGCGTAATTCAAGGGCCTCAGCCACTTCAGCCATATTGATTTCGCGGACACGGAATCCCTGGCGGCCGGATTTTTCCACATAACCCAGGCGCTCCAATTCGCCAAGCGCAAGGCGCAAGGGCGTGCGCGAGACATTCAGCTCTGCGGAAAACTCAATTTCCTTGATGCGTGAGCCGGCAGGCAACGATCCTTTCAGGATGCGCCTGCGCAATTCGTCTGTAACTGTTTTTATAAGTGTCGACATGCAAATGAAATAAGTCTGGCGCCAGCCCTGCGAAATCGGGCAGTGCAAGCCCAGATTATAGCCGCAAACGTTCCGGGCTTTGTTTTGGTACGCTTTGTGATCAGTCCACTTTCGCACCGATCTCCCGGACAACGGCGCCCAACCGTTGTTTTTCCTGGTCGGTGAAAGACTGGAATTGGGCAGGCGCCATGGGAGAGGGAACAGCGCCCCGGGCGCGAAGCCGTTCATCAGTCTGCTTCTGCTTGAGCGCTTCGCCAATGGCTGCATTCATTTTTTCGATGATCTGCGGGGGGGTACCAGCTGGCGCATATAAGCCGTCCCATGCGTAGAACTCAAAGCCTTTTACTCCAGAGGCGTCCAATGTCGGGATGTTTGGCAAAGACGCGCTGGGCGTCTTGCTGGTCACGGCAAGCGCTTTGAGTCTGCCAGACTTGATTTGAGGCATCACGTTAGGCGTGACATCAATAATGAAATCGATGCGTCCCCCGATAATATCAGTGACTGCGGCGGCATTGCCCTTGTACGGTACGTGGGTGATAGCCAGGCCGGTCTGTTTTTTGAACATTTCGCAGGCAAGATGTGAAGAGGTTCCGTTTCCGGCAGAACCACAGGTCAGGGGTTTGTCGTCTGGCGCGCGATACGCCAGCATGTCGGCCACCGAGTGAATGCCTTTTGCGTTATCTTGTGCGACCACCATAGTGAGTTCTATCGTGGAAAAGCGTCCTACCGCCTTCAACTGTTCCGGCTTGTATCCAACCGATTTGTAAAGACTATGGTTGATGGCCTGGGTGCCATTGGTGCCATAGAGGAAAGTGTATCCATCCGCCTTGGCACGCGCTGCCGCAGCGCTGCCGATGTTGCCGCCCGCACCGGGATGGTTTTCTACCACGATACTTTGCCCGATCGTTTTGGCTAGCGGCTCTGCTGCGAGCCTGGCCAATGTATCCCCACCACCGCCTGCGGCAAAAGGCACAATAAGGGTGATAGGATGATCGGGCCAGTTTGTGCCCGCTTCAGCTGCAGAGGCTGCCGATCCGACTGCTATCGCTGTGATAGCCACAGCCAGCGTCATTGTTCTCTTGAATTGTCTCATCTGGTTCCTCGCTTGGGGAATGAATTCTTATCGTTAAAAAACAGCATGACCGCACTTCCTACCGCCAACATCAAAAACGCATAGAGCTGCACACTAACCGGACCGCTTATCCTGCCGGCGATTTGTTCGCTGAACAGACACACGGGATACATGCTTAACCACATCGCAGCCGTTCCGAAAAAAACACCGGGCTCCACGTTGTGCATTGCTTGCCTGCCAATATGCCAGACAGACATCAGGATCATCAGCGCAAGGGAATAAGGGAAAGCCATGCCGTGCGACACGGAGTAAATGGATAGAAATTTGCCGGCCGGGTCTGCCTGCGCGCATTGCGTCAGCCAAAGAATGGCTTCGATATGTCGCGCATCCAGTCCTGCTGCCAGCCAGCAGGCAGCCATCCACAACCCGGTGCTGAGCAGGCTCATGGCTCAGCTACCGCAGCAATTGCCTTTAAGCGGGCTGCTGGATACGCCACTGTGATTACAACAGCCGCCTTTCCACCAGTTTGCGCCTTCGCCGGAACAGTACTTGCCGTCTGCTTCTACCATCTTCATAAACATCGGATGGTAGTTTCGGCACACTTCCAGCTCGGTTTTGACCCAGTGCAGAGGATCGCGGGCATAGTGGTCCCAATAGTCTCCCTGCATATTGATCCCCGGCACCGCCGGGTTCCAGCTTTCGTCCAGCCACAGATCGGGGTCGCCGTATTTTGAGCACAGCTTGCGTATTGCAGGATCATCCAGTGCCAGCAGGCGACCGTTTTCAATCAGATTCTCGTTGTCGCCGGAGCGCTCGGTATGATAGGTCGGGAAGTACAGGTGTAGATGCCAGTGGCCGACCAGATGCCCGGCCCGGGCCGCTTCGCGTTCGGTCATGGACGAAATGATGGTACCGAATCCCATGTGAATCACGCCCGACCGCACGCGTTCATACAGACAGTTCACGAATCCGGATGGAAAATCTTTGCGTGGCCGGTGGATATGGGGGTTGGTGCCGATAGAGGCTTCCCACCAATGCATAATTCCTTTGTCCGGGAAGCCGGGGTACTGGATGTCTTTGGTTTTTTCCATGACGTCGCGCAGTTGTCTGCCGAACTCACCGCCTTCATTGATTTGGACAATTTTGGAATTTTCCACGATCAACTGCGTCCAGTCGCAGGGCGCGATATGGTTGGTCGTGCCGGCAATCACCCCGCAGGCATCTTCTTTTGTGGGGTGAAACAGCCATGGCCGCCCCGTGATATGGCCTGGCAAATAAGTCTTTCCGAACTGTTCATTGCCCTGCCATGTTTTGGCAACCAGGTCGGGGGCATAAAACTCACGCTTATCATCCCAGTATTCGTCGTGATTGGTGTACGAAATATCAGTTCCTTCAGGGTCGGTAATTCTGACCCGTTTCGCGCTGCGTATCCGGTCCCACGTCCATTTATCTATGGCGTTAATGACCTCGATCGGCATGGCGTGTGCGGGGGAGGCGAGAATTTCAGGCGTGATAAAAGGCATGCGCTGGATTTTTACCAGGCGTTCGGCCAGTACGGGTCCGCCATAACCCATCAGAATTTTGTCGTACATCTGGCGTTTTTCTTCCTCTTCCCACATGTCCATCCATTCGGCCAACTCTTTGGTGCGGAACAGATAATATTCGACCTCGTCCGCGCCGACCCACTGCCGGACAGGGCCGCGGTCGATGTATTTGATGTCGTATTTGACCTTGTATTTTTGCAGGATCTTTTCGCAGGCCTTGATCGTCAGCTCGCTATGCCAGTTGTCAACCCTGAGCAGAACGCGCTCTCCTTCCTTCAGATCCCAACAGGCATTGAGTCCATGGTTGTAGGGGCGCTGGGCGACATGCTCCAGATAGGGCAGTAACTGGTCCTCGTGATTGATCTCAACAAAAGGCGGGCAGCGGGGCGGACGCTTGCCTCTCAATGGAGGGCTGTCGTAATGTGGCAAGCCCTGAAGTTTTTTGGATGGGGTGTCCATTTTGTCTCCTTGATATCGTTTCGCAATTTATTTGCATGCAGTTTATAGTAGATTAAATATTAAATATATAATCTGCATGCATTTTGTCTATTGTGCAAGATATAGTGAATTTCGGACAAAAGTGGTAATGGGGTGCTGGCGGCAGGCATAGGAAGCTGTTTATGAGGCCGAAGGCGGGGCGTGCCATGGCATTTCGGGCTAACGGTGCCCGGGAAGTTATGCGTCGGTCAATGTGAGCGGTGATGGCCTGCTATCGGATATCGATCATCATCGAACTTCAATACTGTCGCCCAGTCGGGTTTCCCGTCTGAGCGTGTCCAGTACTTCCTGCTTTCGCGATCCCGACAGTCGGCTTTTTATGGTGGCGACGCTGATCGCCGCTATGGGTTCACCGGCCTGATTGCATATCGCGACACCGATGGCGCAGACAGAAGGAATAATCAATTCGCTGTTATAGCCATAGCCGAGTTTGCGAGACTCTGCCAAAAGGCGCTCGATGGCCTGCAGTCGGTCTGCATCGAATCGTTTCAGATACGGTGCACTGGCATGCATGACTTTGTCGACTTCCGACTGCGGCATATGAGCCAGCATGGCTGCGCCTCCTGCCGAAACACATAAGGGGCGCCTTCCACCGACTTCAACGGTAAGGGCCTTGAGCGGATAACCACCTTCGCATCGGGCGATACAAATAGACTCGTGTCCGCTGCGCAAATTGAAAAAGGCGGTGTCTCCGGTTACTTCTGCCACGCGTTGAAGAATGGGGGTGCACAGCGCTTCCCAATCAAATTCTTCTCGCACCGCCAGCCCCAATTCAAATACCATTCGTCCCAGTCGATAGCGGCGTGTGCTGGCGTCCTGCATCACCATTCCTTCACGTATGAGCCCGTTCAATAACCGATGGGCGGTGGAATGGTTCAGCTCGCAATAAGAGGCCAGTTCCGACAGGCGCCAGCCCGAATGGGGGCGAGTCGAAATGGCCCTGATCAGAGCGAATACACGCTGTATTACCTGGGTGCCTTCATTCATTTGTTCATTATATGGACATTGTAATTGGAATAGTATTCTTATTTGACGCGTATGAATACATAATCAATCTCATCAAAATAAATATGTATAAATAAATTTTCACTATATGAACAACGGGACATGTGATGAGAACCGATGAAATACAAACGCTGGAAACAGATGTGCTTGTGGTTGGCGCGGGCGCTGCAGGAGTGGCCGCGGCAGTGACTGCCGCCCGTAAAGGATTGAATGTGACTTTGGTTGAATCCGGCGCCATGCCAGGGGGCGAGTTGCTGACCGGTATGGCGATCGACGGCGCACTCAATGGCCTGGGCGAATGGGTTGTGGGTGGCTTTATTACAGAACTGCTGCAGGAGTGTCAGCGACTGGAAGGCTATATTGGTCCGCTGAACGATTGGCGTCTGATCCATTACGTTTGCTATGATCCGGAAATCATGAAGCTGGCTGTCGCAAATCTCCTTGGGCGCCATGGTGTGCGATTATTGCTTCATACGTTTGCCTACGATGTTGAGCATGCCGACGGCCATGTGCAGTCCGTGCATATTCTGAACAAACAGGGGCGTACGCGAGTGATTGCATCTCTGTTTATCGATGCTTCGGGAGATGGTGATATTGCAGCCATGGCCGGCGCTTCATATCTCAGTGGTGATCAGGGCCAGTATCAACCCTTATCCCTGATGTTTCGTCTTGCAAATGTAGACACCGATCGCCTGCTCGATTTTCTGTCGCATGAGCCGGAGCACTTTGCACTGGGGGAAAGCGATGCGATCCGGGGAGGACGAACCGATCAGGAAATTGTTAAGGAAGTTTGCAAACAGGGGCATCCTACTGTTTTTCTGAAAGGAGACGGCCCGCTTATGGCAAATGCAATAGAAGCAGGAGAAATGTACCCAACTGCGCTCATCATGATCCAGCCGACCTCAACGCAAAAACGCGAGGTATGCCTGAACACGACACGGGTGGCCAATGTTGACGCTACTCGTACGGGCGAGTTGAGCGCCGTGCTGGAACCATTAAGCAAGCAAATCGAAACTTGCACGAATTTCATGCGCAGTCGGGTACCTGGTTTCGAGCACGCGGTTTTGTCGGGTTTGGCCCAGCGTATTGGCATAAGAGAGACGCGGCGCATTGCCTGCGATGAGATGCTCACTCAGGAAGATGTGCTATCGGCCCGAAAAAGAAAAGATGGAATCGGAAAGGGCAGCCATCATGTGGACATTCATCAGGACGGCATTGGTCAATTGCGTATTCCGGTTGAAGGAGGCGGTTCTTACGACATCCCGATAGGCTGTCTGTTGCCCAAAGGACTGGAAAACCTGGCTGTTGCAGGTCGCTGCCTGTCTGCGGATCGTCCTGCGCATGGTTCGGTGCGCGTTATGGGACCTTGTATGGCAATGGGCCAGGCCGTAGCCACCGCCGCCTCACTTGTACTGGCGGATAAAGGGCAGGCGGCAAAGCCGGATTTTCGGTCCGTGGATATAGAGCAGTTGCGCCAGGCGCTGGCAGGCGATGGCGCGATTCTTGACGGTACACACTAACGCGTCCTGACAAAAGACGATAGCTTTGCCTGTGTGAGCTTCTTCCGGGTTAAACACAGATTTAAATTTGCAGATCTCATAACAATTAAAGACGGAGTCAGATCATGAAGGAATCACAGTTCAAAATAACTGCATTGCAGCGGATATTCCGGTTCGTTGCATTTTTGCTCATTGGTATTTCAGGTGTCATTGCCGGAGCCCAGTCGTCGTTCGCAGCGGACTATCCGACACGTCCGATAAAGATCGTCGTGCCATTTGGTGCCGGAGGCTTGACCGATATCGTGGCGCGGCTGGTCGCGGAGCGCCTGTCAAAAGACGCTGGCTGGAAAGTGATTGTTGAAAATAAGACCGGTGCCGGCGGCAACATTGGTGCCACCGAAGTGGCGCGCAGTAAGCCTGACGGATACACCTTGCTGATGGGCTCTATCGGTACCAACGCCAGCAACCCGTTTATCTACAAGCATATGCCGTACGATCCCAAAAAGGATTTTGCACCCATTACCCTTGCGGCCACGGGGACATTGCTGCTTGTCATGAATCCATCGCTGCCGATCCATTCGACCGGGGAGCTTATTGAATACGCCAAACAGCATCCGGGGCAACTGAGTTACGGTTCCGGGGGTATGGGCGCTTCCCAGCATCTGGCAGGCGAGCTGCTCAAATCCATGGCCGGCATTGATATACAACATGTGCCATATAAGGGGCTGGCGCCTGCAATCCCGGACTTGCTGGCCGGACGCATCGGGTTGACGTTTGATATGGCGACGGCGCTGCCGTATGTGAAAGAAGGAAAGCTTCGGGCGATTGCGGTGGCCAATCCCAAACGTTCCCAGGCGCTGCCTGATGTGCCCACGATCGCAGAGTCAGGTGTGCCGGGATACGCAGCCAGTGCATGGTACGGCTTCTTTGCACCGGCCGGCACCCCAACGGGCATTGTTCAATTATTGAACGAAAAAATCTCGGATATTCTGAAGCAAGAAGACATTCGCGCCCGCCTGATGGCAATGGGAGCCGAGCCCGCGGTCAGTACGCCTGAGCAATTGGCATCCTTTGTAGAAGAGGAGTCTGAAAAGTGGGGCAAAGTGCTCAAAGGCCTGAATTTACAGCTCGATTGACTACCGTCCCTGGTCGCCGGCCTTTGTTTGTTCGGCTACCGCGTCGGATGCGCCATGATCGGGCGCAAGAAACCGGGTAGACGGTCGACCATCTGCATTGTGTTGCACGACGCGGGCCGGGCGGCCTTGTGCGTCGAGCCATACCTGACCGATGCCGGCACTGTTCCATAAGCGTTCGCCGCTGCGGCGGTGTTCGGGCAATCGCGGGTGGATTTGCAAGTGCCGACGCTGTGTGAACCAGTTCAACGGAGAGCGCGGGGCGTAAAGCCAGCGGTTCAGGCGGTCCAGCCAATCGAGCAGCCGTGGCGGGAATTCATTTTTGATACCGCTGCTGGTGATTTGCCAGATATGTGGCGTGCGATCCTGGTCGCGCACTTGCACATCGTAAGCGAATGAATAATGTACGTCGCCCGACAGCACAACATAGTTGCCGGGCGTGCGGGAATGTAGAAAAATATTGAGCATGACGCTGGCCGCCCCGCGGTGCGCCATCCAGTTTTCTGCGTCCACCGTCAGGGCATGACCGGTGTAGGTGCATATCCGTTGTACCACCTCAATCAATTTGACGCCAAACATGGGAGTTGGTGAGACAATCACGGCAGCCGTTTCATCAAGCAATTCATGCTGCAAGTCGGTCAGCGATTCCCAATCCATCAGCCCTGAGGGTCGATTGGGCAAGCGTCGGTTGCGCCAGCGACGTGTACGAGTGTCCAGAACAATCACAGTCGGCTGCGTTCGCAACACGTAATCCCATTGACTGAAAGACAGCAGCTTGCTGATCAGCGTATCCTGTGCTTGCGCCTGGAGCCGGTCTGCGTCGTCGGTTGTCGCTGTCAGTGTAGTCACGTCCTCGAGCACTGCGCTGAAAACATCGGGCCGGTTTCCCCATCCCTGGCAAAGCATGTAAGCGATCAATGCGTTGCCTACGATGCGTCTGGAAAACGGATGCTCATACGCGGTACTCGCCCATTTGGCGGACAAATTCCAGTCGTCGGTAATATCGTGATCATCAAAAATCATGAGCGTTTGCACATGCGCGAGCTGCCGTGCTGCCTGGGGTAAATCACGACAAAACCCATCCAGGCTTTCCTTTTCGCGATTCCATTGACGGACGTGATCGGCATCGAGTGCCGGCATGAAGGGCTCGGAAATGAGCTGCCAGGGGACCGGCGACCAGACCAGCAGATACATTGCCATCACTTCGGCCAGCGTCACCAGATGATTATGCGCACTGGATGTTGTGAATATCGGTTTTTCCACGCCGCCAAAGAAACGCTCGCGCAGTGCTTCGTTGGATTTGAATGCCGGCAGCAATTCTTCACGGTGATAATAGCTTGCAGAATGGGCGTACAGCGCCTGACTGTCTGCAACCACAGCGCCTTCCAGATGTTCGCCGTAAAGGCCGAGGCGTTCAATCAGGGCATGGATTGCGGCCAGCATGGGGCCGGCCACATCGTCTGCGTAGACTTGATCGCCGCACAGCATCAGCATGGCGGGCCGCATGTCGGCATCTGCTATGTGATCTGCCAGGAGGGCGTCAGCCCGCGCCAATCCATCAAGCGAAGGGTGATGCGGCTTGCGGCACGAGCCGAACAAAATATTATCGGCGCGACTTCGCAATACCATGCTGGGTCGGTCTGTTCCTGCATGCAATAGGTGAGGTGCCCACTGTGCAATATTCGATTCGGTACCATCATCAAGTGTGGCGATCAGGTCATAACCAATCACCGTGTCTTGTGGAAGCGGCTCGGTCAGCGTTATATCGATCATATGCAAACAGGCATGGCGACCGACAGGAACACGGCGACAACGTGTCGCATCAAGCGGCATTCTTCGCGATGCTTCGCCGGCGGGCGCGAGCAGGAGCGTCAGATCCAGTGGGGCGCTGCCGACCAGCCATAGAACCAGACGGGTCGGCTCCAGACGGCGCAGGATAGGACCGGCCAGCACAGGCGGCAGGGAATGAGCGGTGGTATTTGGAATCAATCGAAGTGGAGCGATCTATTAAGGATCTGATATGAAATAAACCGATCCAGTATAACAGGCCACTCCGGTATGCTTTGCGCCTGTTGGTGTGTCCCGGTGCCGCAATGCGTCTATCGTATTCGAATGAAACATATTGCCGCTTGCGCGGCAAAAGCAAAGACGTGATGTTTTACTGGCTGGTCGTTGTTGCGTCGTCAGCAAGCAGGCCTCTCCAGCGAACAATCTCGCTTTTAATCAGTTCGCCGAATGCTTCCGGTGTCGACACCTGTACTTCGCCATCAATGACGGCAAGGCGCTGTGTGACTTCGGGATCCGCCAGGCTTTCTTTTAACGCATGATTGATTTTTTGCACGATGTCGGGTGGCGTGCCCGCCGGCGCCAGTATTCCCCACCAGACCAGCGCCTCGAAGTTTTTTATTCCCTGTTCGGCAATAGTCGGTGTGTCGGGTGCCGACTTCAGCCTCTGCTTGCCTGAAGTACCGAGCAGTTTGACGCGTTTGGTATCGAGTTGTGCCTTGATTTGTGACAGGCCCGTGAACGACATATCGACATGTCCGCTGGCGACATCCAGAAGAGCCGGACCCGCTCCGCGATAGGGCACATTCAGCAGGTTCAAACCGGTTGCATCCCGCAACAGCTCTGCTGCCAAATGACTGGCCGAGCCCTTTCCAGAGGTCGCAATGGTGAACCGGGTTGGGGTCTTTTTGGCTAAAGATAACAGTTCTTGTATGTTATTGGCATCGAGTGACGAGCGTGCGGCCAGTCCCATCGCATATGTAATAACCAGCCCTACTGGTGTGAAGTCGTCGGGCGTTTTATACGGCAGCTTTGGCAAAAGTGTCGGATTGGTAGCAAAACTCGGACTGACAATGAGCAGGGTGTAGCCGTCTGGCGCTGCGGTGGAAACGGCTTCTGTTCCGATGACCGTGTTGCCCCCGCCGCGATTATCCACAATGACGGGTTGTCCGACCTCGGCTGCGAACTTATCGGACCAGGCCCGGACGATAAAATCGCCTCCGCCGCCCGCGGCAAACGGAACGATAATTCGAATGGGTTTATTGGGATAGGAGTCAGCAGGCGCCGCGAAGGCGGAAGTGGCGGCCAAGGCTGTCCCGAAAACGACAGCTCGAATCAGGTTTTTCATTGTCTCTCTCCATTGGATGGTAGATGCTGCTGTTAGTTGTTATGTGCCCATACTTTCCGAATCCATGTGTATACTATTGTGCACTAATGTGTATTTAAAGTAAACTCAGCATCATCACCTATTACAAGGTTCGCGTCAATGAAAAGTCCGATTGATGTGTTGCGCCAATATCGCCCTCATAATGGAACACTGCATGATGCGTTTCAGAGCCGCTGCGAGGTCAGGCAAGATGATGTTTTTCTCGTCCTCGCCCAGGAATCACTGACCTGGCGGGAATTTGGCGCGCGGTATGAGCGGTTTGCAAATGCTTTGTCGGCGCGTGGCATTGGTCACGGGGACAGGGTCGCCGTTATGGGACCAAATGATCTCGTTCATTTACTCGCCCTGTTCGCTTTGGCACGATTGGGGGCAATCATGGTGCCAGTGAACCCTGAGCATCGTGTTCGTGAACTGAATTACGCTTTGGGCCACGCGGACGTGAAAGGCGTCATCGCGCATATCGACTTGCTGAGTCTCGTTGAAGAGGCAACACAGGATTTCACTCGCAGGCCATGGACATTGTGCTGGGGGCAGTCCGATGCTTTTTCCCAGGATTCGGTCATGCAAGCCATCGAGGACGTGCCAGCCGCTATCATCACGGATACAGTGAGCGCCAGCGATACAGGCGTGATTATCTACACCTCGGGAACGACAGGATTTCCAAAGGGCGTCATGCACAGTCAGGAGAACCTGTTGCTTGCCGGGGAGGCCAACGTCGCGCGCTTGCACATGCAAGCCGAAGACCGGGTGATGATTATCCTGCCGTTCTTTCACATCAACGCCTTATTCTATTCCCTGGGCGGCGTGCTGGCTGCCGGGGCGAGCATGATTATCGAACCGCGTTTCTCAGCCTCGCGTTTCTGGGACGTTGCGGCGACCAGGCGGGCCACTATTGTCAACATCATCGAAGCGATCGGATCTATCCTGTGCGTGCGGGATCGTACCGAATATCGTGCCGATCACTGTCTTCGCATCGCGTATGGCGTACGCAAGAAGGCGGCCACGATATTCAGGAATGAATTTGGCATATCACGGCTGTTTTCAGGATTTGGCATGACCGAGGTACCAGGTGTCACGTGCAATCCCTACGACGGGCCCGATAAGGCAGGCAGTATGGGAATCATCGGTATTCATCCCGATCCGGGCCGGCCATGGGCACAGTGCAGGATCGTCGACGATGACGGCAACGATGTTGAAGCCGGCCAGACAGGCGAGCTTTGGATCAAGTCGCCCATTGTGATGCAGGGATATTTTCGGGACCCGGAGCAGACGGAACAGGCATTTGAAGCGGGCTGGTTCAAGACCGGGGACCTGGTGCGTCGCGATGCTGACGGGTTTTATTTCCATATATCACGCAAAAAAGACATTATTCGGCGGCGTGGCGAAAACATTGCTGCAGCAGAAATAGAAATGGTGATTGCCGAACATCCCAACGTTTTTCAGGTTGCCGCCCTGGCGGTGCCTTCGGAGCTGGGAGAGGACGACATATTTGTGGCGGTCGTTGCCAGGCCCGCGTCAGAGCTGACTGAATCAGACGTGGCTGCCTGGTGCACAGAGCGGTTGGCTGCTGCCAAATTGCCGCGGTATATTGTCTTGCTTGAATCATTGCCTCTGACGCCCACGCATAAAATTGCCAAAGCGGTCTTGCGCAATGATGCGCAGCTGCGGTCACAGGCGGTTGATTTGCAACGCTGAAATTTTTGCTATCCGATAGATCGCGGAATACGCCGTGCCGCTGTAGTGATTACGATTGTGATCAAGACAGCGAATGCGTGAGCGATATCATTTAGAATGACGTGTCTTGTCAAATGTCAAAGGAAGACTTCCTGGCCATGACGCTTTTTTTGCCCGATCCGGAGTTGAATAACCAATGAATACAGAGCCGTTGACCCAAGCCCCGCGTTCCAACGCACCGCAAGATTTGTTGCAGGCACGTTATCAGCACGCGCCGATCGTCCCGGAAGAGTTAAATGCGACCATTGAGACCATGCTCAATCATCGGTCGGTACGGGCCTATTCTGATGAAGCGCTCAAGCCCGATACGCTTGAATTGCTGGTTGCCGCAGCGCAGTCTGCGTCGACGTCATCCAATCTCCAGACCTGGAGCGTGGTAGCTGTTCAGGATCCGGCTCGCAAGGAGCGTTTATCGCAAATGGCGGGTAACCAGGAGCATATCCGGCGCTGCCCACTGTTTCTGGTATGGGTAGCGGATCTGTCACGACTGAAGACCCTGGGTGTCAAACATGGTGTGGCGCATGCAGGCCTGACCTATCTGGAGGCCTTTTTGGTCGCGACCATCGACTCGGCACTTGCGGCACAGAATGCAGCGGTGGCTGCCGAATCGATGGGACTGGGTGTTGTTTATATTGGAGGCATGCGTAACCAACCGGAGCAAGTCGCCAAAGAACTGGGACTGCCGGAATATGCCTTTGCCACTTTTGGAATGTGTGTCGGCTATCCGGATCCGCTGAAACCGGCTGTGGTCAAGCCTCGTTTGTCGCAGTCGGCCGTTTTGCACAGGGAAGTGTATGACGCGTCTGCACTTGAGGCCGCCGCGCAGAACTATAACGCAACAATGAGCGACTTCTATACAATGCAGGCAATGAAAAACAGTGGGCCCTGGGATCTGCATTCGTTGAACCGGTTACGCGGGCCGGAATCACTGGCGGGCCGTGACAGGCTGGTTGAAGCGCTGAATAATTTGGGGTTTGAGTTGAAGTAGAGGTAGCTTAGCGTACGTGTTATTCGTTTGCTCTCATTCCATCCAGTGGAATTGCGGTCGTGATTGCTCAATAGTTGGCGAGTAGAATTCTCTTGCAATGACAAGATGACAACAACAAGGAGAGACCATTATGACGCACGTTAACAAGAGAAGAAGAGCAATCCTGGCGTATGGGGTGACTGCAATGGCCGCGCTGCCATTCACATCAGGCGTATTCGCAGCAACCCCAGACGCTGCCGGTTATCCCAAGAAACCGATCAAAATTGTCGTCCCCTTCGCTCCAGGTGGCCCGACAGACCTGATGGCCCGGGCGATTTCCCGGCCAATGAGCGAGAGTCTTGGGCAGACGGTCGTTGTGATCAACAAACCGGGTGGTACCGGGGTGATTGCGTTGAGCGAAGTGCATAATGCGCCCGCGGACGGTTATACCCTGGCGTTTCCGTCCATTCAGGCCGTGACCACGCCCGCGCTGCGTTCGGATTTCCCTTTTGACATGACAAAAGACTTTACCGGCGTCTCCGTCGTTGGATATATTTCCCATCTGTTGGTGGTCAATGAAAAATTGCCGGCAAACAATCTGACCGAGTTCATCGAACTGGTCAAAGCGAACCCGTCCAAGTATTTCTACGGATCATCGGGCAACGGATCTTCCGGACACCTGGCGATGGAGATGTTCAAAGACCGTGCAGGGATCACGCTGGAGCATACCCCCTATAAGGGCGCCGCACCGGCCATTCAGGACCTGCTGTCAGGACGGATTCATGCTGTTTTCCTGGATACAACGGTTGCGTTGCCTTTGGTAAAAGATAAAAAAATCAAAGTGCTGGCGGTTCCGACGGCCGAGCGCTCCAAGCTGCTGCCAGAGGTGCCGACCATCGCAGAACAAGGTTTTCCCGGATTTGCAATTCACCCCTGGTATGGCTTGCTGGCCCGCGCCGGTACGGATCCCGCCATCATCCAGAAACTGAACGAACACGTAAAAAAAGCGCTGGCGGATCCACAAGTGGCAGAAACGTTTAGTTCATTGGGCATTGAGCCGGGTGGAAACAGCCCGGAGGCATTCAACCAGCTTATCAGCGAAGATCTGAAAACCTGGGATAATATTGCCAAGAAACTTGATCTGAAAATTCAATAGAGCCCATTATGCATATTGTCATTCCCGAGGATTACCAGAATTGCGTTCGTGATCTGGACTGTTTTGAAAAACTTCAATCGCATGAAGTGACCATCTATAACGATAGCTGCAACGATCCGGATGCGCTGGTCAAACGCTTCCAGGAGGCCGATGCTGTCGTTCTGACCAGGGAAAGAACCAGACTGACTGCTGATATGCTCAGGCAATTGCCCCGCTTGAAGCTTATCAGCCAAATCGGCAAGGTGGCGGGGCACATTGATCTGGATGCCTGCCGTCGCCAGGGTATCGCCGTTGCCCAGGGGTCGGGATCGGGCACTGCCACGGCGGAGCTGACATGGGGGCTGATTCTGGCCAGTCGCCGCCATATTGTGCAAGAGGCCAATCGCCTGAAACAGGGTATGTGGCAAGGCAGCCTTGGCCAAAAACTGCAGGGCCATCGACTCGGCGTATGGAGCTATGGCCGCATCGGTGAGCAGGTTGCTCGCTATGGCCGCGCATTCGGCATGCAGGTGTGGGTGTTGGGCAGGGCGGAGTCGACTGAAAGAGCGCGATCAGACGGATTCGAAGTGGCCCCGTCGCGCGAAGCTTTTTTTGCAGAAAGCGATATCGTGTCTTTGCATATTCGTCTGAATGACGAGACTCAAGGCATTGTCAAACGTAGTGATCTGGCCAGGATGGGACCCCGTGCACTGATCGTCAATACAAGCCGGGCTGAATTGATTGAAGGGGGCGCTTTGCAGGAGGCGTTGACCAGTGGGGCACCCGGCTTTGCAGCCGTCGACGTGTATGAAGAGGAACCCGCCACGGCGTCTCCCTTGCGTGATATGCCAAATGTATTATGTACGCCGCATCTTGGTTATGTGGAACGTGATAATTATGAGAACTACTTTGGCACCGCCTTCGACAATATCAATCACTTTTTTGCGGGTGAGCCGACGAATCTGGTGTGAGGGAGAATTGGTGGGCTCTGTCATTCCAGTCTTAGGTTTTGCCTGAACCCTGTTACGGATAATCCATCTTTTCATGGATGCGTTCGTGCGCCAGAATGACTTGCGTACACACGAACGGGAGGCCATCATGGCGTTCACATCTTCAACAGGCAAGTGCGGCAATTTTCTTTCTGCACCGTATAAATATTTGACTTTTACACTGGTGATGCTGGCAGGATATGGCTTGTCGACACCTGCGCTTGCCGATGGAAAGATTTCGGCAGGTCAGACATTTCAACTGGCCCTTGAGGCTCAGACGACAGGCGATTATGACCAGATGCTCACGCTTTTGCGTTCAGCCGGTGAGGCGGGTCACCTGGGAGCACAGGAAATGCTCGGTATGGCGCTTCTGGTGGGGCCGACGCTCTATGGCGATGCCATCCCGGCAGACCGATGCGAAGCCGGGCAGTGGATCGGTCGAGCACTCGCGCAGGGTAGCGAGGTAGCGCGTCACCAATGGTCGTTTCTGGGGCGTGTACGACAACTGCCGGAAGGCGCAGCGCCGTGCAGCAACCTGGTGTCGGGCGATTAAAGCGATCCGTTTGCGCGAATCGGCCAGATGGGCGGTGAAATTCCTGTTTAAAAGCTTTTTCGGACATGATCTTATGGTGTGATCAGGCATGTTAAAAAATTAGTTGAAAATTTCAACCATCTGAATTATAGTTGAAATTAGCAACTATATATTTTGTCTATTGAGAATAGTGTAGTTGCTTTTTTCAACCAAATAAGCCGACTTTTATGAAGGCAAAAACCTCTGATGAGGAGACAAAATATGAAAGGGATCCGCCTGCCCGCGGTGATCGTCCTGGCCATTGCTGCGGTTTTTTCCGCCCATGCCCAAACAGCCGACACTTATCCAAATCGCCCCATTCGCATCATTGTGCCGTACACACCCGGCGCGATTAATGACATTCTGGCCCGACGCATGGCGCAACATCTTGGCGAGGAGCTCAAGCAGACGGTCATCGTGGAAAACAAGCCCGGCGCAGGCACAGCGATCGGGACAGAGTATGTCGCCAGAGCGGCCCCTGATGGCTACACCTTGCTGCAGGCTGCTGCGGCGCATTCGATTCTGCCGTCACTGGTCAGCAAATTGCCGTTTGATCCAATCAAGAGCTTCGAGTTCATTACGCTGGCCGCTACCTCGTCGTACGTCATGATCGCCAATTCAAAATTGCCGGCCAATAACGTGGCAGAATTCATTGCACTTGCAAAAAAAGAACCGGGCCACTATTCGTTCGCGTCTACTGGTAATGGCAGTTCGGCGCACTTGATGGGCGAAATGCTGAAAGATCTGGCCGGTATCAATGTCATGCATATTCCGTACAAAGGACTGGCCCAGGGTTTGAACGATGTGGCCAGTGGGCAGGTGAATGTGACGTTCGGTACGTATCCGGGCACCTTGGCATATTTGAAACCGGGGCGCGTCAAGGCACTTGCTACGACAGGCAGGAAACGCATGTCCTCACTGCCCGATGTGCCTACCATTCAGGAGACGGTACCCGGTTATGACGCGCAGGGTTGGTGGGGTTATGTGGCACCGGCAGGCACGCCAAAGCCGATTGTCCAGAAACTCAACGCCGCAATCAACAAAATTATTCGCGACAAGTCGTTCAGCGAGACGTTTACCTCTGACGGCGTAGAAATGCTGGGCACAACAGGGGATGAGTTCAAAACCCATGTTGAGCGGGAAATGCAAACTTGGGGCAAACTCGTCAAGGCCGCCCACATTCAGGCCAACTGATGAAACTTGCGCAATGGTCGCTGCGTTTCTATCGGATTCCGTATTTCAATACGATCCATTGGGCCAACGCAGTCGAGGACGAAGGCGTTTATGCGCTGCTGACGTTATGCAATGAGCAGGGTCAATGTGGCTACGCAGAAGGGACACTCAAGGCCACCTGGTCGGGGGTGTCGCCTGCCATGCTGCAGGCGGCCTTTCGTGATGTACTAATGCCGCAATTGGACGGTATTGATCTGATGGACGCCGAAGCGGTGCACCAGGCGCTGGCACCCATCCCTGAGAACCGCCTGGGCAAGGGAATGATCGAAAGCGCCGCCTGGCTGTTGCGTGCAGCAGCACACCAGAAACCCTTATGGCGCTTTGAAAACGGTCGTGCCGACATCGCGGTTGCATGGACCCTGACGCGGCAGTCTCCGGCGCGCATGGTGCAAGATGCCCAGGCGCAACATTCACGCTATGGCATTTGTAATTTCAAGGTCAAGGGCGGGCAGGGTTTTGATACAGATCGCGTGGTGCTTCGTGCGCTACGCGATGCGTTGCCTGCTCATTGCCGTTACGTGGTTGACGCCAATAGCCATTACTCATCGAACGAGGCGCCGGCCTATCTGGAACTGCTGGCCAATTGCAATGTTGAATACGCGGAAGACCCGTGTCCGCTGGAATCCATATCGTTGTTTGAATCCTTGCAACGACAGTCGCCATTGCCGATTCTGATTGACCGCGCCTGCACGACGCAATATGATGCCGAACAATTTCTGCAAGCCGGCGCCAGGGCACTCAGTACCAAGCCCGGGCGTATCGGTATGGGTGAAGCGCAACGCATCCGCGAGCGCGCGGCTCAATTTGGCGCGAAGATTACAGTTGGCATTTATGCCGAAAGCGCACTTGGCACACTGATCAATCTGCAATGGGCCGCAAGCTGTTCTGACGGACTCAATGCTTTTCCCGCAGAACAAACCTTTTATCTTGGTCTGCGAGGCAGCCCATTGAGGCTGCCGCTGGCTCTGGTAAACGGAGCCATCCGTCTGCCGGAGCGGGCGCTGGACGAGGACGACTTGAATCTGGACGGGCTGGCGTTCGAGCCGGGCATTAAGCAATAGTTTGAGCGAACACGCCTGTTTGCATCAGGTCGCTGTGGCAATCTCTGAATTACGATTTCAGGTCGACTTGCCAGGCCATGCCGCCATGGCCGTTTCCACGACTTTTTCAAGCGCAGCGTGAGGCACGCCATCGCGTATTTGTATTGCCAGACCGTTCATGACTGTGGTATAAAAGCTGGCAAGTGCAGCAGTGTCTGTTTTTTTTGATATTTCTTTTTCTGCCTGCCCCTTCAAAATACGCTGGTGAATCGCTTCATAATTCCCCAGGCGGCGACTCTTCAGGAAATCGCTCACATTGCGATTCTCCTCGGCACAATTGGTGGCACCCAGCACCACCAGACACCCCGGATTCTCCGACCCAGCAGGCGTTGTGCCCAGTGCACTGCGCAGCATGGTTTCAATCGCGCTGCGTGCCGTGGGCTGTTCGCGCAGCGCGCGGGTGGTCGCGTCGCCATCATGAGCGACGTAATATTCCACGGCTTCCTTGAATAATCCCTCCTTGCTTCCAAACGCGTTGTAAAGACTTGGCGCGGGAATTCCCATGGCCGCAGTCAGGTCCGCCATGGATGTGCCTTCATAGCCATGTACCTGGAACAAACCCATGGCGGCGCGCAAAACCGCGTCTCGGTCAAAGGAGCGGGGACGACCTCTGGACACCATAAACTCCAATTTATAACGATTGATACAAAAATGTATTTGACGATCTCTGAAACGCTAGTTTAGCATTATATAACGATCACTCAAAAAAGGAATTCATCATGTCACAACTTATCGGAAAAACAGCGCTGGTCACCGGCGGGTCGCGGGGAATTGGTGCGGCTATTGTTCGCCAACTGGCGCAAGAAGGTGCACGTGTCGCCTTCACCTATTCAAAATCAGCTGAGTCGGCGCAAGCGCTTGTTTCGGAAATCGAAGAATTGCATCGCGCCGCGGCATCCGGGAACGGAAAGAATCCAGGCCTTGCGGCGCTGGCGCTGCAAGTCGACAGCCTGGACCCGGTCGCAGTACAAACCGCGGTTTCAACGACCGTAGAGCAGTTCGGACAACTGGATATTCTGGTGAACAACGCGGGTATTTTTGAACTGAAGCCGACTGGAGAGTTCACACTGGACGATTACGAGCAGCAAATGGGCGTTAATGCGCGTGCGGTGTTTGCCGCGATCCAGCGCGCCGCGCAGGTGCTGCCCAATGGCGGGCGCATCATCAATATTGGCAGCAATCTGGCCGAGCGGGTTCCCAGTCCGGGCATGTCGCTGTATGCCATGAGTAAAGCGGCAGTATGGGGCCTGACCAAGGGCGCTGCACGCGACCTGGGGCCGCGAGGTATTACGGTCAATATCATACAGCCGGGTTCGACCGACACTGATATGAATCCTGCCAACGGTCCTCATGCCGATGAGCAGCGCACGCTGCGCGCCATTTCCCATTACAACCATCCCGAAGAAATTGCCGCCATGGCAGTGTATCTGGCCAGCGATGCGGCACGCACCATCACGGGGGCGAGCCTGCTGATCGATGGCGGCGCCAATATTTGAACCTTTCTAACACATTCAAGATTTATCAATAAAGGAATTACCGATCATGCCCGTCAATGTTTATTTGCTGGCCCTGAGCGTTTTTGCACTGACCACTTCCGAATTCATGATTGCGGGCATGATGCCCTCGCTCGCACATGCACTGGATGTACCGATCGCTTCTGTCGGCTACCTGATTTCGTTTTACGCCGCCGGTATGGTAGTAGGCGGACCAGTGCTGATGCTATGTTTGCTGAACGTGCCTCGCAAGCGTGCATTGCTGGCGCTGCTTGCGGTGTACACGCTAGGGCAGTCCATTGCTGCCGCAGCGATGGCATATGAAATTATGGTGATCGGCCGCATTCTTTCCGGTGTGGCTGCGTCCGGCTGTTTCGGTCTGGCCCTGGCGCTTTGTGCCCAGATGGTGCCTGCGAACAAGATTGCAAGATCAGCAGCTATTGTCATCAGCGGACTGATGTTTGCCACTGTCCTGGGCGTACCGGCGGCAACGGCATTGGAGCAGCTGTTCGGCTGGCGCTTTGTGTTCTGGCTGGTTGCTGCGTTGACTGCGGCATCGGGTGTCGTGCTGGCATTGTCGCTACCCAATTCGCAAGTGGAAGCGCGCACCAGTGTGTCTGCTGAGCTGGCTTCGTTGCGCAATGCAAGCTTGTGGGCCGCCTATGCAACGAGCGCGTTGATCATTGGCGCGACGTTTGCGGCATTCAGCTATTTTGCGCCGATCCTGATGAACATCAGCGGCTATCACGCTTCAACCGTTCCACTGTTGCTGATGCTGTATGGCGCATCAACCGTGGTCGGCAATTTCATTGTGGGGCGGCTGGCGGATCGGCATACCATGCGGGTGCTGTTTTGGGGCCAGGTGATATTGACTGGCGCCCTGGTCGCGTTTGCGGTCTTTGGGCAGATGCACGTTGTCGCATTGGGGGCGCTGATTTTGATCGGACTGACCGGTGTCTCACTGAACCCGGCCATGGTAACACGCGTCATTCGCTCGGCCAATGCGCGGCCGCTCGTAAATACGGTGCATGCATCGGTGATTAATATCGGCCTGTTTGCGGGATCCGCACTGGGCGGACTGGGAATGAGTCTGGATCTTGGCATGCGCGCGCCGTTGTGGGTGGGTGCTGGGCTGGCTGTGGTCGGTGTGGCCAGTGTCGTGCCTGTCATGTTGCGGAGCAGTGCCGATGCCAGCCGGGTTAAAGTGACTGGAGCGCTGCAGTCGGAAAACGTGTAGGGCGAGTGAGCAACCCTGCCTGCCTAAGTGGCTTTACATTTCGGGATCGGTTACGTCGCTGCGCATGGTATCCAGAAAATTACTTGCAGCCGCAGAAAGCGATCGGCCCGTACGCGTCAGAATGCCGATTTCCCGCTGAACGACAGGCTGGCTCAGCTTGAGCACTGCCAGCCCTGTCACATCCATCAGTCGCAACGCCAGGCGGGGAATGGGCGCTACGCCCAGCCCGGCCGATACCATTGCGCCGACCACCGATATATTGGTGGCCTCATACTTGGGCGCGATCGACAGGCCTAGATTGCCAAGCACTCTATCAACGATTGGACGAATACTGCTGGCCGGTCCGCTAGCCACAACCGGCTGCGTCGCCAGTACACGCCAGTCAACCTCCCGACACTGGGCCAGAGGAGCCTTGCGACTGCAAATCAACACAAAGTCATCGCGTGTAAAGGGCTCGAATGATACGTGACTGGAGGAAGCGGGCGCTACCGAAATCCCGAAATCCGCTCGCCCATCGGATACCATTTCCAGGACGAATTCATTAGACAGCGGTACCAGCGAAATGGTCACGCGGGGGTGCGACTGCTCGAACCGGAACATGATTTCCGGCAGCAAGGCGGCAGCGGATGGCAGGCATGCAATCGTAATCAGGCCTTTTCGTCCCGCCACGAATTCAGACAGATCGCTCAGGGAGTCATGAAATTCAGCAACAATGCGGCGGGCGATCGGCAACAACTCTTCGCCAGCGCGCGTCAATTCCACACGGCGCGTATTACGGTCAAGCAGGCGGGCCCCCAGCTTGTCCTCTGCTGACTGAATGATGCGGCTGAATGCCGGTTGTGATATGTGAAAACGTTCGGCGGCCCGGCGAAAGTTGCAGGTCTGTGCGATCAGCAGGAATGCTTCCAGTTCATGGACAGTTAAGGTAGAACTCACCCAGGGCCCCCGTTCATTGATAATTTAAAAGCATCAAATTGATAAGATAAATTCACTTCCGCTATCAGTGTGCCCTATCTACACTATCTGCACAAGTAAAGAAAAGCGGAAGCAGGCTCAGCCACACGGGCCACCTTCTGCTAACAACCCAGGAGACCATATGAAATTGCTTACCTACTTGTGCGCAGCGCTGTCCGTGACAATGGCGCAACCTGCCTTCGCGCAGCAGGCTTACCCTTCGAAACCCATCCGGATGGTCGTGCCTTTCGGGGCCGGCAGCGGTACGGACCAGGTGGCGCGTGCACTGGCGCAAACCATGGGGCAGGCGGACAAAGTAACGGTGGTGGTTGAGAACCGACCCGGTGGTAACGGTTTTATCGCGGCACAGGATGTTGCGAACGCGAAACCGGACGGGTACACCATCCTGCTGACCACGAACAGCACCCATGCCGCGGCCGAGCACCTGTACAAGAACGTGCCGTATGATCCGGTCAAGGATTTCACGCCGGTGGCCTTGCTGCGCAAGGGATACCTGGTGATGGTTACCAAGCCCGATTTTCCCGCCACTACGGTCGCGGAATTTACCGCCCAGGCAAAAAAAGAACCCGGCAAGCTCAATTTCGGCAGCGGCAGTTCGTCGTCGCGGGTATCTGCCGAACTGTACAAGCAGCTCGCCGATGTCGATCTTGTCCATGTTCCATACAAGAGCAATCCGAACGCGCTCAATGACTTGATGGGCGGCCTGATTCAGGTAATGTTTGTCGATACTTCGTCGGCGGTCAGCCTGGTCAAGAACGGCAAGTTGCGCGGCCTGGCGGTCAGTAGCAAGCGGCGGCTCGACATTCTGCCATCCGTACCCACGATGGAAGAGGCCGGTGTGAAAGGATACGAAATGTCGTATTGGACGGCGGTTTACCTGCCGCGTAATGCGCCGCCTGAAGTGACCACTCACTTGGGCAAATTGCTCAAGAAGGCAATGGGCTCGACAGAACTGAAGCAATTGACGGAAAAAACCGGGACCGAAGTGGCGTTCGGCGACGGTGAAACGCTAAAGCAATTCCAGGCGGACGAAACTGAAAAATGGGCCAAAGTGATTAAGGCCGCAGGCATTAAACCGGAGTAACTGTATGACAAAAAAACGCATTCGTGTTGGTGCCGGATCGGGTTTTTCCGATGACCGCATGGAACCCGCCCTGGAACTTGCGGAACATGGCGATATCGACTATTTGGTGTTCGAATGTCTGGCGGAACGCACGATTGCGCGCGAAACCCTGACACGCCTAAAAAATCCGCAGGCTGGGTATACGCCTTATCTCGCGGATCGCATGCGTCTTGTTTTGCCGGAGTGCATGCGACGCGGTATCAGGATCGTGACCAATATGGGCGCCGCCAACCCGTTGCAAGCGGCCCGCGTCGTGCGCGAGGAGGCGCAGGCCCTGGGTTTGGCCGCACCGTGTGTCGCCTCTGTCACAGGCGATGATGTGACGGAGGTCATTCGCGCCAATCCGCAATTGCCGTTGCTGGAGAGCGGTGAACCCGTGGAGGCGCTATTGCCGCGCCTGGCAGCGGCCAACGCCTATCTGGGGGCCGATATTATCGGCGAGGCGCTGCGGCGGGATGCCCAGATTGTCGTGACTGGCCGGGTCGCCGATCCTTCGCTTTTCCTGGGGTGCATGCTGCACGGGCTGGGATGGGATTATGACGATTACACCCGGCTGGCTGCGGGCACCTTTGCGGGTCACCTGATGGAGTGCGCCGCCCAGTTGACCGGCGGATGCTTTGCAGATCTGCCCCGCAAGCCGGTCCCGGATATGGCTCGCATCGGCTTTCCGTTTGCCGATATCGGGGTGGACGGCGATATCCAGTTCGGTAAAGTGCAGGGCTCCGGGGGGCGTCTGGATGTGGCCACCTGCACCGAGCAGGCGCTTTATGAGATGCACGACCCTGCTCGCTATATAACGCCGGACTGCGTGCTTGACATCACCCAGGCCGAATTTCAGCAGGTCGCGGAAAACCGCGTAGCAATGAGCGGCGCCCAGGGACGCGCGCGCACGTCCAGCTATAAAGTGGTAGTAGGTTATCACGATGGCTGGATCGGCGAAGGGGAAGTCGGCTACGCGGGACCTAACGCGCTGGGGCGCGCCCGCATGTCGGAACAAATCGTTCGTGAACGCCTTGCCTTGCGCGGGTTCAGCTATCCCGAAATCCGGGTTGATTACATCGGTGTTTCCAGTCTGCATGGCGACCTTCCGGGTCGGCCCGAACCGTACGAAGTGCGCTTGCGCGTGGCTGCACGCAGCGAAGACCGCAAGAAAGCCGAAGCGGTGGGTTTTGAAGTGCGGACCCTGAACGTAAACGGGCCGGCGGGCGGGGGCGGCGGTACCAATTCTGTGCGCCAGGTGATCGGCGTGAAATCGTTGCTGCTGCCGCGCGAACACGTTCACCCGGAAATCGTTATGAATGGAGGAGCAGCATGACCAAAGTCTATGAATTGGGACATTCTCGCGCCGGTGACAAGGGCAATACCTCGAATGTGTCGGTGATTGCGTATGACGAGGCCGGCTGGGAGACGCTGCGCCGCGAGCTGACGGTGGATCGCGTCACGCAGGCCTATCAGCACGTGGCCCGAGGACCGGTGACGCGCTACGAACTGCCCAAGCTGCGAGCATTGAATTTTGTGATTGAGAACGCGCTGGGTGGTGGCGTGACGATCTCGCTTGCCATGGATGCACATGGCAAGACGCTGTCGTATATCATGCAGGATATCGATCTACCGCATCATGCCCCTTGAGCTATTGCGGAGATTGCCAAATATAATCACCGCGAATCATGCGGTGATTATATTATTTTGTCAATTTGGCAAGTCAGACTTTGTGGGCTTTGAGCACATCGCCCAATCTTTACTTTAATTGACACTCAAATTCAATCGCTTGATGATCGGTCCCCAGCGCTTGAGTTCGTCGTCCATATAGCGGGCGAATTCCTCGGGCTGATTACCCACGGGCAGCATGTACTGCGACTTCAGGCGCTTCTCTACTTCGGGATCGTGGATAGCCTTGATCAATGCATCGGTCAATGTTTTCCGGATATCGTCCGGAATGCCTGCCGGCGCGACGAATCCGATCCAGCCAGAGCCTTCGATGTCTTTGACGCCCTGCTCGGCAAGCGTTGGAATATTCGGGAACATATCCGTTGACTCATTGAACACGACAGCCAATGCCCGCAAGCGACCGTCGTTCACCATGGGCATCACGGCGACGGGGGGCAGGGCTGCAAATTGTGCGTCACCCGACAGCAGAGCAGACAGCGCCGCAGGCGAGGACGCATACGGTACATGTACTGCTTTTCCACCTACGCGCTGCAAAAGCAGTTCGACCGCCAAATGGGCGACGGTGCCGGTCCCGGTAGACGGAAAATTAAATTGCGTCTTGGGATCACGCATTGCGTCAAGGAGTTCCGGCAATGTTTTGATGGGGGAATTGGCCGGGACCACCAGGATATTGGGCTGATGCACGGCCAGGGTCAGCGGCACCAGATCCTTTTTTGGATCGTATGGCAAGTCCTTGTAAATAAGCGTGTTGTTTACCATTGGTCCGGTGATGGAAACGCCAAACGTGTAGCCATCGGGTTTGGACTTGGCGATGACATTGGTTCCCAGATTGCCACTTGCGCCAGGACGATTCTGTACTACGATGGGTTGCCCCAGTATCGAGCTGGCTTTCTCGGTAATCACGCGCGCCATTTGATCGGGACTGGAGCCCGGGCCGAAAGGCACAACAAGCGTCAGCGGTCGATCAGGCCACCCTGCGGCCGCAGACACGGTTGAAATACCAAGTGCGAGGGCGGTCGCGCCCGCCCGAATCCATTTGCGCATGCTGCTTCTCCTTTTGTTCTTGAATACAAATGTGTTAAATAATGAATAGATGAGGGGATTCAGCGAATGGCCCGCATGAAGGTTTCCATTTTGGTGGCCGTTTCCAGAATTTCGTGATCGGGGTTGGATCCTGTCACGATACCTGCGCCCGCAAAGAGTCGCAATGTGTCTTCACCCGTCTGCTGGGCGCAACGCAAGGACAGCGCCCATTCGCCATCTCCATTGGCCTGCTGCCATCCCACCAGCCCGGCAAAATAACCGCGGTCAAATGGTTCCAGGTCCGGCAGGTGCGAGAACGCGGTAGCGGTCGGGTAGCCACAAATGGCGGGTGTCGGGTGCAGTTCACACGCCAGTTCCAGCGCTGTCATTTCTGGATTGCGCAGGCGACCGGTAATATAGGTGGATAAATGCCAGAGTGTGTCGGTGCCGATGACCGAAGGGCGCTCGGGTATATCCAGGTCTACGCAATGCTCCCGCAGAATACGCGCAATATCATTGACTACATAGGAGTGTTCGCGCAAGTCTTTTTCGGAGACGGCCAGGCCGTCCTTCAATTGCTGATCCCTGGACGGGTCCGGGTTGCGGCCAATGGAACCGGCCAGCGGATTGACGTGGATTGTGTCGCCTACCCGACGGACCAGCAGTTCAGGACTGGCGCCGACCATCATGCCGACAGGCTGGGTCTGGCCATCAGCGTCCCACACAGGAATCGCGAACGTGTAGCCGTGCGCGTTGCGTGACAGCAGGTCGGGCAACAGACGGGCATACTCCAGCGGACGATCCAGCGTGACCTCCATTGTGCGCGACAGTACAATCTTGCGCAGTCCTTCTTCCGACATCAGGCCGAGCGCCTTGCGCACCATCTCACCGTATTGTTCCGGCTCGGGGACCGGTTTTTGATTGGCGACTTGCGGCCGTCCGCTTTGATCTGATTGCCGGACACGTTCATTGGGAACGGGGGCATTGTCTACATGCGACGGAATCGCCAGACTGGCGCGGCGGCTCACGTCAAATGGCACCAATCCGAACATGACGGGCTCGGCTACGCCGCGCTGCCGAGCCTGATCAAATAGAGCGTGTATCGTTTCTGCTGATGCCGGCTGGTATGAGACCACGGCGACGTCCTTGCGGCTTCCCCTGAATTGCCGATCGGGCGAGGCAAAGAAAAAGTCACCTACACGGAAGTCATCAATCAGCCATTGGTCCGCCTCCCGATTTGCTGCATTGATGTTGTTATCGCTTGGCTTGCCTGGGATAGGTGTCTCGCTGGACATGTTGATACCTGTAATAATTAATTAAAAACCACAGTACATTAGCACAAAAGATTTGATTATGCGTGTGTCGTGAGGTGGCCGTATTAGTTGTATTCCAGTTATTTGAAATTTAGTTGTATATCGACTATTTGACATTTATATGTATATCAGTTATTTTTCATTTAACTGTATATCAACTATTTATGGATGGCAATGCGCTCGACACCAGACCCGCTACTCACTCCGATGCAATTAGGTGCAATATTGCAAGCTACGCGCAAGACGCTGGGTATGACCCAATCAGCACTAGCCAGCCGCCTTGGCCTTAGCCAATCACGTGTTTCTTATCTGGAGTTACACGCACACGAACTGAGTGTGGAGCAACTATTGGCCTGGAGTGCGGTGCTGAATTTAGAATTGACCATTGGTGCCCGGAGTGGCGACCATACTTCTTCCAGAATACATACGGACTGGTGATATGGGACGCCCATCGCATAATCGTAGTTTGTCTATCTGGAGCAATGGCGTTCGTGTTGGGTGCTGGACGATTCCCGCTCGGGGTGAAATGCAGTTTTGCTACGACGCGGACTGGATCGACGCGGACGTGGGCCGGCCTCTTTCGCTGTCGTTACCCTTCGGCCAGCAGGGCCAGCCGATTGCAGGCGAGAAAGTCGCTAATTATTTTGACAATCTTCTTCCTGATAGTGATGCCATTCGTCGTCGTATGGCGGAACGATTCGGGACGGGATCAATCAATCCATTTGATTTGCTGACTGTGGTCGGGCGCGATTGCGTGGGCGCTGTGCAGATCCTGGGCGAAGATGAAATCCCGGAAGGCTTTAACCGGATTGAAGGTGTGCCTCTGTCAGAGGAGGGAATAGAACGACATCTGATTGAAACAGTCTCGCCCAAACCTTTTGCATCACGGTACCATGCTGACGCGGACTTTCGTATATCTCTGGCGGGGGCGCAAGAGAAAACCGCGTTTCTGCGGTGGGACGGACAATGGCTTGCGCCACGCGGCAGCACGCCCACCAGTCATATCTTCAAGCTTCCGCTAGGCATGGTGGGGGGCAGACGGGCGGACTTCAGCACGTCGGTAGACAATGAGTGGCTCTGTCTGCGATTGTTGAAAGCATATGGCGTGCCGGTAGCTGACGCTTATATTGCCGCTTTTGGCGGACACCGTGTATTGGTAGTGGAACGCTTTGATCGGCGTATTGCCCCCGATGGGCATTGGCTAATGCGTCTGCCGCAGGAAGATTTTTGCCAGGTTGCTGGGTGTTCGCCATTGCGCAAATACGAGAATGAGGGCGGTCCTGGGCTCAGCGCCCTGTTTTCGACATTGCGGCAGTCGGAGAACGCCGCAGCGGACATGAAGGTCTTGATGTCTGCACAGATTCTGTTCTGGCTGCTGCGAGCCCCCGATGGTCATGCCAAAAATTTCAGCATCCAGCTTTTACCCCGCGGTCGCTTCAGGTTAACGCCACTGTATGACGTTATTTCAGCCTATCCTGTGATAGGCGAAGGCCCGGGCAAATGGTCGCCTCATGAAATCAAGCTGTCCATGGCTGTGTTGGGCAAGAACCGACATTACAAGATGCATGAAATCCAGCGAAGGCACTTCAACAGTACGGCACATAAGGTGGGTTTTGCCCTGACTGCTGAGCCGATTATCAACGAGATTCTGGCCCGTACGCCGGCTGTGATTAATGAAGTCCAGGCCGATCTGCCACAAGATTTCTCGCAGCAAGTGGCCGATTCCATTCTGACGGGATTGCAGCAAGCCGCAGCGGCTTTGGGTGATATGGCGTCTTCGTAGTGGCTGAAGCAAGTCGCTAAATTTCCCGCTTTGCATCCAGCAGCAGCGAGAACCGACCGCTCGGGTGCAGGGTGACGCTGATTTCAACCACCTCGTCGTGAATGTCGATATACCGTCTGATCACTTTCAGGGCGGAAGCAGGCGAGGGCGTCTGCAGCACGGCCTCCAAATTCGTTGGGACAAGGATCGAATCAATTTCCTGGCTGACGGCTTTGAGCGTGACGTTGAACTCGTCTTCCAGAATTGAACTGATCAACACATCGGGCTTGGCCTTGATCCGGTCAGCCAGCAAGGCTAAATCCATCCCCGTGAGCACGATATAAATATCGGTCCATCCGATTGGCAATTTATCCCCCGCCTTGCCGTATCGCATTGTCGATACTTTCAACGCATGCAGGCCTGGTTCCAGACCGAGTTCTGCGGCCAGTTGTTTATCGAGCACGATCTGCTCGACCGCCTGCACTACTTTTTTATTCAGATTGCTGAACTGCACCAGATCGTTGATGGAGTTGAGGCGATGCAAATACATGTTTTGCGGCACAGTAGACTCGACGCGGGTGCCCAGTTTTTTAGTACGGCTGACGAATCCCTGGCGCGCCAGTTCGGCGATAGCGGAGCGAACTGTCTGTCGACTTGCGCCATATATCGCCGACAACTCGAATTCCGTCGGTAACAGACCACCCATCTGATATTTCCCGGACACGATGTCGTCCTTCAGGCTCAGTGCAATTTCGTTGTATTTGGTCAGCTTTTTCATGCTCGAAATTATACGGGTAATTCGCAGAACAAGGGTTATTACTGATTCATAATATGTACGTACATAATATACGATAATAATATGTTCGTACATATTGGAAATAATCACATGATTCCCACCGGCGCTTCTACGGTCTTTGACTCCCTGCTATTTCGCGATACGTTTGGTACGCCTGCCATGCGGGAGATATTCTCGGACGCCAGTTTAATTGGCAAATACATTGCAATTGAAATCGCTTTGGCAAAGGCGCAATCGCGCCTGGGTGTGATTCCAGCAACGTCGGCAGCTGAAATTGAAAGCCGGATCAAGTTCGAGCAACTGGATTTTGAACGGCTCAAGCATGAGACTGAGAATGTGGGCTATCCCATCCTGCCGCTTGTCACGCAGCTTGTAGAGCAGTGCGGAGAAGCCGGCAAGTACATTCATTGGGGCGCGACGACCCAGGACATCATGGATACCGCCAATGCATTGCAGATAAAGGAAGCGCTGGCCCTGGTGGAAGCGGATATCCGCGCGCTCAGGAAAACGCTGCAGGATCTGGCGTCTGCTCATAAACACACGCCGATGGCAGGCCGCACACATTTGCAGCAGGCGCTTCCCATCACGTTCGGCTATAAGTGCGCTATCTGGCTAGCCATGTTCGATCGGCACGAGCAGCGTCTGAGAGAGTTGCGACCGCGCGTGGAGGTAGGAGAACTGGCCGGAGCTGCCGGTACGCTGGCCTCCCTGGGCGACAGGGGTTTGGAGGTGCAGGCCGAAATGATGCGCGAGCTTGGCCTGGGCGTTCCCGTCACAACTTGGCATGTCGCACGGGATCATTTCGCAGAGACCCTCAATTTCCTGGCATTGGTGACCGGATCACTTGGCAAAATCGCGCTGGATATCATGCTGATGGCCTCCACCGAATATGCGGAAGTCTACGAGCCCTTTGTCAAAGGCCGGGGCGCGAGCAGCACCATGCCGCAAAAAAGAAACCCGATTTCAAGTGAAATCATGCTGGCTTGCGCCAAGGGTGTTCGCCAGCATGCGGGCCTGATGCTGGATGCAATGATTCAGGATTTCGAACGGGCAACTGGCCCCTGGCATGCAGAATGGATCGCCATTCCTGAAAGTTTTATGCTGACCGCCAGCGCGCTTCACCAGGCTCGTTTCGCTTTGGGCGGGCTGGAAGTGGATGCTGAGCAAATGCAGAAAAACCTGGGTATTTCAAAAGGCCTGATCGTGGCCGAGTCGGTCATGATGGCTCTGGCTCCGCACCTGGGGAAACATCAGGCGCATGAAGTGGTGTATGACGCGTGTCGCAAGGTCAATAGCGGCGACCAGACACTTGCCGAGGTGCTTATGGAAACACGGGAAGTCACCGAACATCTGTCTGACGAGCAAATTCAGACGTTAACCAATCCTGCCAATTACCTGGGTCAGGCGCCAAACATGGTCGCCAACGCCCTGAATGCGTCAGCGCAAATCTGAACGCCAACAAGGAAATCTATATGAAAATCACAAATGTACTACTCCCCGGCCTGGCCGCATTGCTTATTGCCGGGCCATCCTTTGCCCAATCCTATCCGGAACGGCCCATAACGTGGATTGTTCCCTTTGCTGCCGGTGGTCCCACCGATGGCATGGCGCGCATGGTCGCAGCGGAAGTATCAAAGGAATTGAAGCAACCTATTGTCATTGAAAATGTTGGTGGCGCAGGCGGTCAAATTGGCGCAGCGAAAGCGTCCCACGCCAAGCCTGACGGTTACACCTTCCTGGTCGGTCATTTTGGCTATATGGCAGCGGCGCCTTCCCTGTATAAGAAGATGAAGTTCGACCCCATCAAGGATTTCGATGCCGTATTCCGCTTTCCCGACACGCCATTGGTCTTGCTGGTCGGAGCGGGGTCCAAATACAAAACTGTTGATGAGATGATCGACTTTGCCAAAGCCAACCCGGGCAAGATTAATTTTGGCAATGCCGGCGTCGGGTCCAGTTCGCATCTGGTAGCCGAACTATTTGCCGCCAAAGCGAAAATTAAAATCATGCAGATTTCATATAAAGGGGCAGGCCCGGCGCTGAACGACGTGATGGGCGGACAGGTTGACGCCATGTTTGATCAAACCAATACTGCATTGCCCCAGACCAAAGGCGACAAAATCCGCGCCCTGGCATTGACTTCCTCCAAGCCGATGCCGCAATTTCCTAACGTCCCGACTATTTCAAGTTCGATGCCGGGTCTCGAAGCCTCAACCTGGTATGGCGTTTATGCGCCAAAAGGTACGCCCAGGGAAATGATCGATGCAACTTATCACGCGTATCAAAAAGTCATGCAAAACAAGGCTTTTACGGAGAAAATGGAACAGCAGGGTATTTTGCTGCTGTCAGAAGAAGATTATGGGCCCGACGCTTTCCAGAAATTTACCCAGTCGGAAAACGGCAAATGGGCTGAGGTCATCAAAGCAGCCGGCATCGAGCCACAATAAGACATGAAAACAATCCGTCTGGAAGATCTGGAAAAAAGCATTGCAGATGCGCTGCAATATGTCAGTCATCATCATCCGCCGGATTATATCCGTGCGCTGAAGGAGGCATACATCGCAGAAGAAAACCGCTATGCAAAGAACGCCATTCTGCAAATTCTGATCAACAGCAAACTGAGTGCAGCGGCCAGGCGCCCGATCTGCCAGGACACAGGCATTGCACATGTCTTCATGGAAATCGGCATGGATGTCCGGTTTTCATCTGACATAACGCCCATGCCCTCTTTGCAGGACGTGGCGGACAACGCGGTGGTTGCAGCCTATACCGATGCCGCCAATCCGCTGCGTGCCACTGTGGTCAGAGAACCACTCGGTACGCGCAAGAATACAGGCAATAACGCGCCAGCCGTGCTGCATATCTCCATGTGCCAGGGCGACACATTGCGGGTGACCGTCAGCGCCAAGGGCGGTGGGGGCGATGTCAAGGCCCGGTTTGCCATGTTGAATCCGAATGAATCAGTCGAAGAATGGGTTCTGGAGCAAATGCCAAAGCTTGGTGCGGGTTGGTGTCCGCCGGGTGTACTCGGCATTGGGCTGGGGGGCAGCCCGGAACAAGCCATGCGAATGGCAAAGGAAGCGCTGCACCAGCCTATCGATATCCAGCAGCTCAGGAACAAAGCTGACCTTGATGACTACGAACGTTTGCGACTGTCGTTGTACGATCGCATCAATAACGAACTGAATATCGGCGCGCAGGGGCTGGGAGGCAAATCGACTGTCCTGGATATCAAACTCCGGCACGCTCCCTGTCATGCCGCTATGCTTCCTATTGCAATTGTGCCTAATTGCGCCGCCACCCGCTATATGACATTTGAATTGGACGGAAGTGCAGCGGCGTGCATGCCCGTCCATGATGAAACGCTCTGGGCAGATATCCCGGAAGTCGTCAATGCTGGCGAAGCTATCGCTGTGAACTTGGACACCTTGACGATAGAAGAGGTTCGACTTTGGAAGGCAGGCGATATGCTGCTTTTGTCAGGGAAAATGCTCACGGCGCGCGATGCTGCCCATAAACGTATCGTGAATATGCTCCATGAGGATCAGTCTTTGCCTGTCGACTTTACCGGGCGTGCTGTCTATTACGTCGGGCCAGTCGACGCTGTCGGCGATGAAGTGGTGGGACCTGCCGGACCGACAACATCCAATCGGATGGATGCGTATCTCGAGGATTTCATTGAAAAGGCAGGGCTGATGGTATCGATTGGCAAGGCAGAGCGCAGCAGACAAGCCATTGATGTGATTCGAAAAACGAGGACGGCCTACTTGAGCGCAGTCGGTGGGGCGGCGTATTTGATTGCCAAAACGATTACGGCATCTCGCGTAGTTGCTTTCGAGGATCTTGGTATGGAAGCAATCTATGAATTTGAGGTTCGTGATTTTCCGGTTGTCGTCGCGATCGATAGTGCTGGAGGGTATGTGCACAAGGGGATTGTGCCGATGTATAGGGTTTGGCCTACAGCCTCGCCAGGGCGTGATTAATAATCGCAATCCCGTCGGGACTATATTCAAGCCGCAGCGCGTGCTGGCGTCCCACGTCGTCCATCTTTAGCAGCGACTTCTGAATAATGCCCACGATTTTCTCTTCATTTTCCAGCCGGAATGATTCAAACTGATATTGCAGGAACACCAGACACAGGGCATTTTCCATGACCTGGACATCGGCATGCTGCTTGATGCCGCGTTTCAACAGAATCGCCTGCACCTGCCCAATTGTATTGTCGTCGTAATGCAGTTCGCGAAGTATGCCGGATGCCATGTCTGCATGATGGTGCGCCAGCGCCTTGCGCCACGTAAGGTAGCCGATACGCCCTTCGGGGTAGTCGTGCCGGGGGATTTGCCAGCGACCGATATGCTGGCAGCGGGCCGCCAGTTGCAAGGGTTCGGAAGCATCGGGTTCAAGCAGGAGAACCCATTCAGTCAGTTTTTCCGCCAGGAAAAGCTCGCGCGGCCAGTCCTCGCCCTGCCAGGCAAAGGTGTTGGGGTCGGTTCTGTTGACGGCGTCAAAGGCGGCGTATGCCTGGGCCAGGGTGGAGACGGGGGTCATTAGTTTGTCTTTAAGGCGTACTGGTCGATAAGTATGGATTTGACCACAATGATGATGATAACGCTAACTTTTTTTTCCGCTCTGGTTTATGCAGCCATCCATCCACCATCGACCATGAGCTCGGCACCGGTGATGAACGTTGAGGAAGAACTACACATGAAGAGGACCGCGTTGGCTACATCCATCGGCCGTCCCAGTCTTGGCCACGGTGTTCTGCTGATTGCCCGATCGAGCACGGCCGGGTCTGCCGCCCGACCGCCAGCGCCGGTTTGAATTTTTCCCGGCGCTATGGCATTGCAAACAATGCCCTGCGCGGCGTAGTCTGATGCGATTTGGCGAGTCAGGTAGGCCACTGCAGCCTTACTGGTTCCGTATGCAATGTCGCCCGGAGCCGAAATGATGCCATGCTGGGATGAAAGGTTGATGATTCGGCCACGTACGTCATCGATCGCGCTTTGCCTGATCATTTGTCGGACGGATGCTTTGCAACACCGGAATGCACCAGATAAATTGATATTGAGGATATGGTGCCACTGTGCTTCATCCATTTCAAGCAGCGGACGCGCATGGCGAACACAAGCATTATTAACAAGGATGTCAAGCCTGCCTGAGCGGTCTACTACGTCGCTGATGAGCGTCTCGACGTCTGCAGTGGATCCCACGTCGGTATGTCTGAACTGAACGTCAAATCCGGCTTTCTCCAGCATGCTAGCGGTAGGCTCTCCTCCTTCAATGACGTCGGTTGTTACATCGGCCACGGTCACGGACGCACCCGATTGGGCAAGGCGTATCGCGATCGCGCGGCCAATACCGGAGGCAGCGCCAGTGACAATACATACTTTTCCGGAGAGATTAAAATTGTCCTGTATCTTCATGATCTTCAATTCCTTGTTTCTATAGCTCGTTTGGCATTCTCTTGTTTTCGACCGTCTCTTTCCAGGAAATGAAATCGTCGAACGCGCTATCCAGGTCATATAACGGTTTGAACCGCGTATCGGCCAACAGTCTGCCTATATCCATGCTCGCGCGATCCCGGCCACCATATAGATGCACATTGCATGGCTTCCCTGTTTTAGCTATCTGCCATTGAAACCCGGGCAGGTGGGCTTGCAGTTTTCGGCACCAGGACGAGAGTGGAAATTCAAGAACCGTTGCGATGTTATAAATACTGTGTGGCAATTGGCGTGTGTTTATGAGAGAGAAAATGCCTGCAGCCGCATCTCTGACATAGAGCCAATCGCGGACACTGTCGCGGGGCAGAATAGCGGTGCGTCCGCTGAAGGCAAGTTTTAGTATCTGTAATGGCGCACTTAAGGTGTCCCGGAATCCGGTGTCATGTTCCCATGGGCCAAAGCACGTTCCCAGGCGGCCTATTACCAGATCAATTGCATGAAGCGATTTCAATCGCAATACAGCGATCTCGGCTGCCTGCTTTGAGTGACCGTATAAACCCTCTGGATGCAGAGGCGTATTAGTTTCATGCAGTATCGCGCCTGCGTAACCACTTTCGCCATATACAGAGCCCGAGCTTAAATGGACGAATCGAGAGACACCATATCGTGTCGCGATCTCAATAGCGTTCAGTGCGCCGGCGACGTTCACATCGTAAATCAAACCGGGCTGTCGACGTTCTCGCGATTCATCGGCAGTGACTGCGGCCAGGGTCACCAGGTTTTCGCACTGGTGGGAAGAGAGTGCAGCTTCTATGGTCGATGGATCACGTACGTCGCCGACGCAGTACGAGAATTTTCCAGGCAATGCAGCAAAAACGTCCAATGCCTGGCTAGACGGTGAAATCGTATCGAACCCGACGACGTGATTGCCCATCCGCAATAATTCTTCTGTCAGCGCCAGACCGACAAATCCAGAACTTCCTGTAATGAGTGTTGTCATAACAACCTTAATAAAATGCAATCACGATGCGCCTCTGCGGCTTGCCGGTTTTGGTCACTCTCTGTTGAAGACCCGAACCAATGCAGGAGGCAGTCCGGTATTCAGTTTTTTGGGTGGCGCAGCGAAGCTGCCTTCGCGAGCGGTGCAAATTTGAAGCGAAACGAGTGATTCGCAATGTCGCACGGCACTGCTGACGCCATCTACCACCGGCACCGGTATTTTTTCCCTGAGCGTGCGCGCCAGGCCGGCCAGGGGTGCGCCCGCGACGATGATCACGTCGGCGCCATCTTCATGGACAGCCTGCAGACAAAGCATTTCCAGGCGGGCGGCGTGATCCTGCTGTATCGTGTCAATGTGTTGCAATCTGGAGTCCAAAGAACGAATGCTGGCCAATCTGGAACTCAAGCCATTGCTAGCCACGCATTCCCTGTACCAGGCTTCAATTCGATGGGAGATGGCGATGATGGAGAAACGCTGGCCGAGCAGACAGGCACTGGCTAGCGCAGCCTCGGTCATGCCAACCACAGGTACGTCAAACAGTTCCTTCAAACCCGCCAGGCCAGGATCTCCAAACGCAGCGACCACCAGGCCGTCAAAATTGCCCGCATGTTCTGCTGTCACGCAAGCTGTCGCGTAACCTGCGACCAACGCTTCAAAGCGTGTTTCGATATAGGCCATGCCGAACCGGGCAGTGGCCATGGTAATGAGGGTATCAGTCGATGCCGATCGTCGTGCTTCTGCATGGATCAAAGCGGTCACTGTTTCGCTGATATTAGGGTTGACGACGAGCAGTTTCATTTCAATCAACCTCCCGAAACAGGCTTCCCCAGTCCTTCAGGGCACGCGTATCCACGCCGGCCAGTCTCAGAGATTTCCACATGACCGTTGCAATCGTGTCATACAGGGGAATGCCGGTTTCCGCTTCGAGTTCTTCGGCCAGGTGCGCGGCGTGCAGGTTGGTGCAAAACGTACTGATCGCCTGGACGTCTTCTTTGGCCAGCTCTCGTACCAGTTGACGTATGGTTTCCTCTTTCACTTGTGCGAAGTCATAATTGATATGAAGGTCCAAATGACGCTCGGCGTTGCAATCCAGGCCACTAGTCCGATAGTTGGTAATGATGCGACTTTGTACGTCGCTCAAATAGGGGGTCGCCAGACCAAAGCGCGTTATCCCTTTTTTCTTCAGTATTTCGTTCAGGGCCAGTACCGACGTTGTGGCAGGAATACCGGTCGCCTCTGTAATCTTGTGGCAAAGCATCTTGTCTTGATGAAAACCAAGCCAGCCGGACGATGTACCGTTCCACGAAATGACATCGACCCGGGCATCGGCCAGAAGTCGGGCGGCAGAAAGGATATTGTCAAGATCGAACTGATTTAACGCCGGGCCGCGCAATGATATTTCTGTGACCCTGAATCGCGAAAAATGTATAGTGACATTGGGCAAACTGCTGACCATCGCGCACGTAATAGGTTCCAGCGCGGTATTTGATGACGGCGTCAGCATGCCGAGTCGAATTTTTTTTGTCATAGTCTGGTCTCAGATTTCCATAAGCTTGCGTGGCGCGAGCGACGGCGTATCACACGTCAGGAATTTGCCCCGGCCCGGCGGACACGAAGCCTGGCTGCCATCCCAGATGACTTCGCCTCGCGACAGCGTCACACCCGGCCAGGCTGACAGGTGCATGGATTCGTACGGCGTGTAGTCCACTGCGTGATGCAGCATGCTATTGCGGATTTCAAGATCGCGTTCATCCCAGATGACCATATCCGCATCGGCGCCGATGGATAATGTTCCCTTGCGTGGGTACAAACCATAGGCTTTGGCGGCATTGGTCGAAGTCAACTCAACGAAACGCTGTGGCGTGATGCGACCGGCCATGACGCCTTCGGACCATAAAAGGGGCATGCGGGTCTCCAGTCCCGGTATGCCATTTGGAATATGACGAAACGCTACTTCCTTGCCACCGGGTTTTTTGCCGGCAGCGTCATCGTACTTGTAGGGGGCATGGTCGGATGAGAATACGGTGAACAGGCCGTCGGCCAGGCCGTTCCAGATTACCTGCTGGTTGGACTTGTCGCGCGGCGGTGGACTGCAGACACATTTGGCGCCTTCGTATTGATCATCGATACCCAGGTCCTCCGCTGTAAGAAACAGGTATTGCGGACAAGTCTCAGCATAAATATTCAGACCCTGCCCCCGCGCCCAGCGAATCTGCTCCACGGCTTCGCGACCGGAAACGTGTACGACCAGAATCGGCACATCGACCAGTTCGGACAAGGCGATGGCGCGATGTGTCGCTTCGCGCTCGACAAGCATGGGTCGGGCGTGGGAGTGGAAACGCGGCGCGACGCGCCCGGCCGCTTCGAGTTTGCGAGTGAGCCACTCGATACAGTCCGCATTCTCGGCATGCACCATGCACATCGCGCCGTATTCTCTGGCGACCGAAAGGACGTCCAGGATCTGTCCGTCGTCAAGTTTCAGGTCGTCATAGGTCATGTATATTTTGAACGAGGTATAGCCCTCCTGAATTAGCGCCGGAAGTTCCTCGTGCAAAACGGTGGGTGTGGGGTCGCTGACGATCATGTGAAATGCATAGTCGATCCGCGCTTTGCCGCCTGCACGCTTGTGATAATCGTCCACGGCAGCGCGCAGGGATTGACCTTTGGCCTGCGCCGCGAACGGGATGACAGTTGTGGTACCCCCGCAAGCGGCTGAAAGCGTGCCTGTATCAAAGTCGTCGGCCATCCGGATGGGTTCTGCATGAGGCTGGTCCAGATGGCAATGCCCATCTACTCCACCGGGGGTGACATAGCGTCCGGCGGCATCAATTTCGCATTTTCCGGTTCCAAGGCTCTGACCAACTTGCACGATGAGGCCATCGCGTACACCAATATCACACAGGAAAATATCACTGGCAGTTACAGCGCGGGCATTGCGGATCACGAGATCAAAGTCAGACATGGTGCGATTCATTATGAGATAAATTGATAGCTTCAGGCCGCGGCGCTTCGGGCCGCAGCAAGGAAAGGATGTGCCGTTTGTAGTCGTTGAAAACGGCGCTGGTGGGGTCGCGCGGACGATCCAGTTCGATCGGGATCAATTCACGAATTCTTCCCGGTCGAGCCGACATCACTGCCACGTGTGTGCCGAGTGCGAGAGATTCGTCGATGCCGTGCGTGACAAAGACGATGGTGCTTTTACTCTCGCGCCAGATGCGAACCAGTTCAGCGTGCATATCCATCTTGGTTTGTTCGTCCAGCGCGCCGAACGGCTCGTCCATCAGGATAACTTCCGGGTTCATGAGCAGTGCGCGCGCAATGCCCACGCGCTGGTTCATCCCGCCGGATAACTCGCTGGGGAAATGGTTCTCGAACCCTTTGAGTCCAACCATTTCGATGAAGCGCTGCACGCGCTCCCGGCGCAATGCTTTGCCCATGTTCTGCATTTTCAAATGAAATGCGACATTTTCCCAGACGGGCAGCCAGGGCATCAGATTTGGCTGCTGAAAGACCACACCCCGGTCCGCACCGGGTCCCTGTACAACCTGACCTCCAACATTGACGGTGCCCTGAGTGGGCATATCGAAACCGGCAATCATATTGAGTAATGTGGACTTGCCGCATCCGCTGGGGCCAAGCAGACACAGAAATTCGTTGCGTCCCACTGTCAGGCTGACGTTGTCAAGGGCGGTGACCTGTGTCTTGCGCTGGCGGTCGTCGTAGATTCGGGACACCTTGTCTACTGTAATGAGTGTCATATTTCTTCCTAATTAGCGTTGAGTACGGAACCACGTTGCCAGCGCAGTACGTGTCCGGCGAAACGTTTGATAGCCAGATCGCTTAGAAATCCCAGTAACCCGATGCTGGCCATGGCTGAAATGACTATGTCGTAGCGCAGGAAGTAGTACGAGTCCCACAGTACATAGCCCACACCGCTTTTTACGGCCACCATTTCAGCCGTCACGGTAAGCATCCAGGCCGAGCCTACCGCAATGCGCAAGCCTGAGAAAATGCTGGGGAGCGCCGCGGGAAACACGATATGGCGAAGCAGCATACGCGGTTTGCCTCCGGTCATCGCGCCCGCACGCAGCAGATTTCGGTCGCAATTACGCACGCCATGGATTGTGCTGAGCAGCACCGGAAAGAACGCGCCCAGAAATACCAGAAATATGGCGGGTCGGTCTGCGATGCCAAACCAGATAATCGCCAGCGGAATCCAGGAGACGGGTGGAATCGGGCGCAACATCTGCAGTATGGGCTCGATCAACTTCTCTATGGTGCGAGACCAGCCTATACCCATACCTAGCGCAACGCCAAGCAGGCCGGCCAGTGTAAATCCGGCCAGAACCCGCCAAAAGCTGTGCAGCACATCGAAGAACCAGCGACCCGAATAGGTCTGGGTATTGCCGTCCGTCCCGAAAATCCAATCCGCCCAGGCGACCAGTACCTGAGACGGCGCTGGTAACAACGCCGCTGGCAATACACCGGATCGCGAGAAGATTTCCCAGCCGATTAACAACAGGACAGGGACGATGCCGCGCTCAATACGCTTATAGATCAAAGAGAACAAATTCATGGCTTGCGTTTCCTGCTAAGGGTTCAATAGCCCAACTCATTTTTGCTTTTGCCTGTCGCCTGCTCAAGGAAACGATAGTCAAGGTGTTGCTCCACCTTTGCGGACACGTCGGAACCGATATACTTCAGGTCACGCATCATGGTGGCGACGGCCAGGGCTTCCTTGCGGTGGATGGCATAATCGGGATACAGGTTACCGACCGCATCGGCAGCGATGGTCAAATCCAGACCGGTCACCTTGTGAATTGTTTGGGCGAACAGTGCCTTGTCCTGCATCATCATGCCGTTGACTTTGACGATGGCTTTCACAATTGCTGCCACGCCGTCGGGGTTGCTTGCGATCACATCGGAACGAGTCAGGATGAGATTGGTCAGCTTGCCTGCCGCCTGATCGTATGGATAGTCGAAAAACTTGGCAGCCTTGAGACTGCGGATTTGCGAGGCAAACGGATCAACCGAGGTGATCAGTTCGACTTCACCCCGACGCAGTGCTTGTACGTGGTCAGAAGGGTTGGGGATGTTGACGAACTGAACGTCCTTGTTGATATCAATACCATGCTTGGCAAAGGCACCACGCATATGTATGTCTTGCGCATTGCCCCGCGATGCCGCAACTCGAAATGGCTTTTTATCAGACTTGTACTGGGCAATGAGCGCCTTCAGGCCAGCCCAATTTCCCGGTTCTACAGGCAGGTCGTTACCTACCAGAATTTGTGAGCCGCCATTGATCTGCCCTGAAATGGCTACCACATCAAAACCGCGATCCAGCGCGATGGCGTAATGCAGATAGGTAAGCTGGGCAACGTCGATGCTCTTGGCCATGAGTGCGGTGAGTACGTCGTTGCCTGTGTTAAAAGAAATAGCTTCGATTTTGGCGCCGCCTTCAGCGTTTTCAGGCACCAGCGACAGCGGCGTACAGTGTGCGCATTTGGCGTAGCCCAGTTTAATGGGATTCGCGGCATGAGACTGGGCAATGGGCGCGACGGCGATGAGCACGGCCGAGGCGACAACGATAAATTTCGTGATGGTTTTGAACATAAAAATATCCCTGAAAGATGAGTGGGGAAGCTTCGCTCATCTTTCAAAGCAAACATCATGCCAATTTTTGTATCCAATTTAATAGGATATCTATTGTGTTTTTTATTATATTTAAGCTATTGAAATTAAACAAATAATTATTATTTGTTGTTGACGTATAAAAAAATAAAAACTGTATACAATTTCGTTAAAAGCTTAAAGATTGATCTATCGGTGCATTTTTTTTAAAGTGCACCCTGATGAGGCAGGGAATATTAGCCAAAGAGGCTATCGAAGCGTGCGTATCTACGCATCCAGATTGAGCGACTTTTCTATGTGAGCCAGGTGATGCAGCATAAGTTGAGCACATTCGTCAGCAAGACCCGCTTCGATCGCATCCACGAGGCGCTCATGTTCGTCGTTGGGACAGGCCACCTGAGTGGACACGTCGAAAGCCAGAATAGCCAGACAGGTCAGCGGGGTCAGTTCGCGGATCATACGCGCCATAATCGCGCTACCCGAAAGTTGAGCCAGTTGCACGTGGAACTCCCCGGATAGACGCACCGCCATACGCCGGTCGCCCGTGCGATGGGCCTTTTGCTCCCGTTTGAGCGTGGCACGCAGCATTTTTACTGCCTCCGGTGCCTGACCCGCAGAAATGCGTTGTACCAGTCTGCGCACGATGGCCGGTTCAAGCGTGCGTCGCGCTTCAAGCACATCGCGAGCTTCTTCTGCCGTGGGCGTAGTGACGAACGCGCCGCGATGGGGAACGAGTGTGACCAGTTGCTCCACGGCAAGCTGTTGCAGGACGCCTCGTACCTGGGTGCGGCTGACGGAAAACAGTTCAGCCACTTTTTCTTCGGACAGCTTGGTCCCCGGCATCAATCGATGCTCAATAATGGCTTCGTAGATCCAGGCGTAAATATCACCCTTTGAAGCGATCTTGATCGTGCCCAGCAATGGATTGGGGCTTAAAGAGGGAGGCGTCATGGGGAGAAACTATAGCACGGCATGAACGCCTTCGATTATAACGACCGGATTAAATCGTATAACGCAAAACTAACTTAATTTGCCCGCATCTTCCCCACTTTTACAACTTCGCCCAAGCGCTTGCGCTCGGTGGTTGCGAAATCGGTAAATTCGGCAATCTACTGGTATTCGAAAATCATATAAGTTGGAGTGTTAAATAGTATTAGACCGTATAAGCGGCTTGCCCGAGAATGGACGTGAGCAAATACATTTTGCTACTCGTTAATAATGATTCTGTGGTTCAACAGAAAAAATCGGGAGACATGACATGACTATTCAGCATTCGGGTATGGTTAAGGCGGCAAAGAGCGCCCTAATCTGCCTGTTCAGTATTCATTTGTTATTAAACTCAGCGGCTGTTTATGCAGACGAGAGTGATGCGGCGGCAAAAACCGTTCTGGCTCCGTCAGGAACGCTGCTGGTTGGCGTATACAAAGGGAGTCCGACCTCTATTATCGAAGGCTCAACGCCACAAGAAAACAAAGGGGTGGGATATGATTTGGGCAAAGCGCTGGCGGGTCAGCTCGGTGTCCCATCCAGGGCTGTCATTTTTCCGAATAACGCTGCTCTGCTGGCTGCCATTAAGACAGGAGAGGTTGATTTTAGCGTGACCAACGCGACGCCGGCTCGCAAGAAAAACATGGATTTTTCTCCGAGCTTTATGGAGGTAGAGAAAAGTTTTCTTGTGCCACCTGATTCAAAATATACCGCTATTGATAATCTTGCCGCTTCCAATGCATTAGTGGGGGTGAGCAAAGGAAGCAGCACGGCAAAAGCATTAACGGAGCTTTTTCCAAAGCTGCAGATCCGCGAAATTGACACGCTCGCCCATGCGATCGACATGCTAAAACGTGAAGAAATAGCGGCTTTCGCCACGAATGATGCGATTCTTTTTCAGATGTCAGACGCTATCCCGGGATCCAAAGTGCTGCCTGGACACTGGGATATGGAGTATTTCGCTGCCGGTATTCCGAAGGGGCGAGATGCCGGGTTGCCAGCGCTGAAGAAATTCATCATTGCGGCCGAAGGGGATGGTCGTATAGCGGGCATTATCAAGCGTGCAGGATTGCGTGGCGCCAGCTCTAAAATCGGGAAGTGAGATGAGCTCGTTAACCGAAAATGAGCCGATGGCTGGTGCCGCTGCGTCATCGCGGCCCACTTGGGTAATCCTGGAGCGTTACAGGATTAACGATTCACATCCACTACCACCCGGCCACGCACTTTTCCTGCCAATAAGTCGCTTGCCAAAGGAAGTGCTTCGTCCAGCGAGACGGTCTGCTGGCCTATTATTGCGAGCTTGCCTGGGTCCAGATGGCGTGCAATCAAGTCCCATGCCTGTTGGCGGCGATCAGAGGGGCAATGCACACTATCTATACCGGCTAATGTAACTCCACGCAAGATGAACGGCGCGACCGTGCCTGGAAAATCCATTCCTTGTGCCAACCCGCATGCAGCGACGATGCCGCCATAACGGGTTCCTGCGCATACATTCACTAATGTATGGCTGCCGACGCAATCAACAGCACCTGCCCAGCGTTCCTTTGCCAGTGGCTTGCCGGGTGCGCTTAACGTATTGCGATCAATAATCTGCGCTGCGCCCAGCCGTGTGAGATAGTCCGCTTCTTCGGGCCGGCCGGTCGATGCCAAAACATGGTAGCCGAGTGTGCTTAGTATGGCCACCGCTACACTGCCAACGCCGCCAGCGGCGCCCGTAACCAGGATACCTGCATCACTGGGTTCAAGCCCATGTTTTTGTAGCGCCATGACGCAAAGCATTGCAGTGTAGCCCGCCGTGCCAATTGCCATGGCCTGTTCTGCTGTCACGCCTTTGGGTTGCCGGATGAGCCAATCGCCCCGTACTTGCGCTTGCTGTGCGAGCCCGCCCCAATGTGTCTCGCCCACGCCCCAGCCATTCAAAATAACGTCTTCCCCTGGCTGGAAATTGGGATGACTACTTTCCCGTATTGTTCCGGCCAGATCAATACCGGGCACCATTGGGAATTGGCGTACGACCGGCCCTTTCCCGGTGATCGCCAGCGCATCCTTGTAATTGAGGGTCGAATATTTAACGTCAATTAAAACGTCTCCCTCAGGTAGTTCTGTAGTGTCAATTCGAGTGTGAACAGTGCGGTAGCCCGTTTCGTCGTTGTCTATCTTCAATGCATTGAACATTATTTCTCCTGTGATTCTCTGGTATGACTCTGAATACTATTCGATTGGCATTTGCTTGAATTAGCCATTTAGGGGCGTCGCTTTTGAGGCGCTAGTCAACCGTTAAAGCGGCTTGGCGCACGCCATTGCCCCAACGTTCATACTCAGCTGCAATAAATTGGCGGAATGCTTGTGTAGGCATTGTCCTGGGCACGGCGCCTAGAGCCGCATACTTGTTCCGTACCGATTCCGATTGAATTGCCTTCATTGCCGCTTTGTTTATTCTGGCCACGCGGTCGGGTGGGGTTCCTTGAGGCATCATCAGGCCGAGCCATGCGCTGAGCCTGAAGTCTTTCACTCCCTGTTCGGCGATGGTCGGGGTATCGGGGAAGGCCGGTAGTCTTTCAGAATAAGTCGTTGCCAGGAGGCGTAATTTTCCGGCCCGTATTTGTGTCTGCGTGACAGCCACAGTATCGATGACCATCTGAACACCGCCGCCAACGACATCGGCAACCGAACGGGCGCTTCCCGAATACGGAATATGTGCAATCTGCATGCCGGTATTTCGTTTGAGTTCTTCCATTCCGAGGTGTGATAGCGTTCCGTTGCCCGAAGACGCATAGTTCAACTGTCCCGGGTGCTCTTTGGCGTACGTGACCAGCTCCTTATAGGATTGGACCGGAAGTTTGGGATTGACCACCAGGAGCATGGGAAGATCTGCCACCAAGGCAACGGGCTCAAAATCGCTCAGTGTCGCATAGCCTACATTTTTATAGAGATGAGGATTGACCACGAGCGACGCGAGCGCCGCTAACACCATGGTGTTGCCATCTGGTTCGCTGCGAGCCAGCGTTGCCAGCGCTACGCTGCCACCTTGGCCTGGTCTGTTTTCCACGATGAAATTTTCTTTCAATTCTTGCGACAACTCTTGCGCGAGAAGACGAGCAACCTGGTCGGTCGCCTGCCCGGGAGGAAAACCAACAATAATCTTGTTCACCTTGTCGCTTTGTGCATGGGCGAGTGTAGCGGTAATCGTCATCAATAGAAAAAAAATCAGCTGTTTCATTATTTGTCTCCTCCGGTTATCGTAAATGCACTATTTAGTAGTGTGCTTATATGGTGCCTTGACGCCGCATTTCTTCGATATCCTGGTCGCTGAAGCCGAGCGAACCATACACCTTGTCGTTATCCTGTCCGATGCGTGGACCCGCGCAGCGTATTCTCCCCGGTGTGTCGGAAAAGCGGGGAACAACGCACTGCATGCGCACCGGTCCCAATTCATCATCCTCTACGGTGACGATCGCTTGACGAGCTTGAAAATGCTTGTCTTTCATGACATCGGACGCGTCGTATATGGGGGAAAATCCGACTTGCTGCTGCTCCAGTCTATGCTGCAGCTCTTTGAGGGGCAGGCTGGCGATACGCTCGGACAATATCTCATCAAGCACCTCTCGATGCGCGACGCGGGTGGGGTTGTCCAGAAAACGGGGATCGTGCATTAGATCCTGCAGCTCCAGGGCGAGGCATAGTCGCTCGAAGATACTCTGCGTCGATGCGGCAATGGACGCCCATTTCCCGTCTTTCGTCCTGTAAATGTTTCCGGGAGCAGCGTATTGGCTCAGATTGCCTGAACCGACCCTGGTCGCTCCCAACTGATCGTACTCAATGGCGAGAAAATCCAGCGTTCGCAGCATGGCCTCTGTCACTGACACATCAATCTCCTGACCGTTGCTGTCAGGCTGTGTGCGCAATCGACTCATTTCGGCCAGAATGCCAATCGCGCCGAACAGTCCTCCTACTGCGTCGGAAATCGGATAGCCCAAATGCAATGGCCGACCGCCTTCTTCACCACACATTCGGGTAAATCCGCTCATTGATTCGAAAACGCGAGCAAAGCCAGGACGGTTCCGATAGGGCCCGGTCTGCCCGAAACCGGTCATACGCAGAATGATCAGTTGCGGATTTATTTTCTGCATCCATTCTTTAGTGATCCCCCAGCGATCAAGGGTGCCGGGCCGAAAATTTTCGACAATCACATCACATTCGGGTAGCAGTCGTTCCAGCACTATCCGTGCTTCCGGTTTATGCAGATCGAGCGTGATGCCGCGCTTATTGCGATTAGTGACCTTCCACCAAAGGGGGACGCCGTTCTTATGCGGAGCCAGGGCTCGCAGACCATCACCCTTGCCGGGCAGCTCTACCTTCAGAACATCTGCACCCAAGTCCGCCAGCAGGGTCGATGCATAGGGTCCCGCGATAACGGTAGACAGGTCGAGAATACGCAGCCCGTGCAAGGGACCATGTGAGTTTGTGGAAGTCAAAGTTTCTTTCCTTCAGATTTGTTGTCTGGGGACGATTCTAGTGACTTTTGTATATGATGAATACGCAATTATTAGTTATCAGATATGTGTTAAATACAATTCTAGGTTTCTACTCCTAACAGAAAGAGAGGTTAATATGGCCGTTTCTGCTGCTCCATCTGTTGCCATTCCCGGTCTGAAAGCGGCCATTGGGGTCGCTACTCACGGCAGTTTTCTGCGTGCGGCTGTTTCCATGGGCATTTCGCAGTCTCAATTAAGCCGCCAGGTGGCGGGACTGGAGGTACGATTGGGCCAGAAACTGTTTCATCGCCACGGTCGTGGCGTTGTCTTAACGGATTTTGGGCAACGCATTATGCCGCGTGTTCAATCTCTGATAGCCGAACTGGAAGCTTTCGACGCAGTGGTCTCCAACACGCGAACCCAATTAATCGGAGACGTTGCAGTCGGTGTCATCCCTTTAGTATCGCGACATCTGGCCTCCAGTTTGGTACGCCGGCTTCAATCCATTCACCCGGGTATACGGTTGCGTATGTTGGAGGCCTACAGTGGCCAAGTAGAAGAATGGCTTAGTTCCGGACGGGTAGATATTGGAGTGTTTAACCGATATGGCGATGTCCGGCCGATTCATGCTGATCAGCTTATGCGAGGCCAAGTTTCCGTCATTGGCTCGCCGGATCATCTCTTATTCCGGCAGAAGGAAATTTCTTTTGATGTTTTGCACGGGGTACCCATCGCCATGCCGGCCCGACCCAACAGCCTCACAGATCACGTCTTGACAGCCGCTGCTAATCACGGGATCTTGCTCAATATCGCTCTGGAAGCGGGTACTTCTTCATTAATCCAGGAAGCCATGCAGGCCTCCGGTTTTGTCACTTTATCTCCGGCCGGTACTTACGCCAAAGCAATAAATAGCAATCAGCTGACAGCCCGTTATCTTTGTAATCCAACCATCAAGCAGACCACTTGGATCGCTACCTCCACACAACATCCGCTTACGGGGGCGTCTCGCGCAGTGGAGAAGTTCATCAAAGAAATTTTATATACCTCCACGCAATGAGAGTAAACGTCCACGTCTGGTGACGGGTAAGCTCGAGTACGCCGGGCTATCGGTCACTGTTGGGCGTTTGATGCACCCGTCCAAAGCCAAAAATAAGATACGTGATAATATCTTAAAATATTTTATTCAAAACCACATTTCTCGACACTTGGCAGAGTTCCCGCTATATGGCCTTGGCAAAACCGGTAAAAACGCGTCGGCGTGGCGCAACACTAGAGCATGCCATTATTAATGTGGCCTGGAAAAAGCTGCACGAACACGGATACACGAATCTGACAATGGAAATGATTGCGACGGCGGCCAATACGAGTCGTTCAGTCCTTGCCCGACGCTGGGAAAGCAAGCCGATGCTTGTCCTGGCTGCGTTACAGCACCAACTGGCGAAGCATCCTCGGCATGTGCCTGATATGGGAGATGTACGAAGCGAATTACTGGAATACTTGAATCGGCTGAGCGTGTTTGCTCCCATTTTTTCGACTGTAAACGCGCTGCTCGAAAACGAAGCATTTCGAAAGAAATTCGCTTCGCCCGCGGAGTTGCGGATGGCTTTAAGGGCGGGGCAACCCGACAATCTTGATCTCATATACGAGCGGGCAGCCATACGTGGAGAGATTGACCCCAATAAAATCAATCCTGCCATTCAAACCCTGTTGCGCGATCTATTGCGTCATCATGTCATGATGCATCGCTGCGCGCCTCCAGAGTCATTGCGCATTGCCTGGGTGGATACCGTTTTTTTGCCATTGGTTCGGCCAGCCGGACAACCCACCCGAGCCTAGATTACATATACGATTAAAAATCGTAGGTCACGCCAATGGCGCCAACGACTTGCGTCTTGCGTTTGACCAAAGGGCTGTCAGCCGCATTGCCAAGCAGGCGGCTCACCCCAACAGCGCCTGTGATGTTCCAGTTTTTGCTCAATTCGTAATTAAACCCGACACGCAATGAGGCATCCTTGAATCCGGCTGATGGATGATATTTTGACAGGCCGGAGCGCGCAGCCTGTTCTGAATCAATCCCAAAGTAGCTGTTCATATATTTGGCGTTGGCCCAATTGACGGCCACGCTGGGAACGACTTTGAAGCGATCCGTCACGTCATAGGGATAGGACAGACGGGCGTTCGCGATCAGTCCGCGCTCGCTTTTGGTGACCGCCTGAGTTGCCGACAAGGTGGCAACGGCCCCGGAAAAATGGGTTGATACAAAGATGCGTGCGCCGAGCGCGTCAGACAGTTTGCCGATGCCGTCCGGCACATCATCTCTGTCGTATCCCTGCATCCAGTTCAGGCCCACGCCGGCCGTGAACTGGGGCGTCTGCAGGAGTTTGAGGCCGAGACCGTCACCCGAACGCGCAAAAAAAAGCCCATATTGGGCATCAATGAGCGGTACCGCTGTTACCCGGTGTTCATCAGAACCTTCATAACGCGGAACAATACCCGCGCCCAGCCCGAAAGTCAGATGATCGCCTTCGGCCGCAAGGACGGCCTGTGCGGGCAGAGCGACAGTTGCGATAAGGATTGTTGCAGGCAGAACAGGGTGAAAATAACCAGCGGCAGAGGGAAAACGCTTCATGCTAACTCCAGGGTTTAAGGTTCGTGAAAGAATCTTAAGGTGAAGCGCAGCGACTTGTCAAAGTACGTTAATGTATCTTATTTGATGGTAAAAGTGATATGTCCGTGTTCGTTCATATTACGCGCGGAGATCGATTTTAGTGTCTGATAAATAACGTTTTTTTATAATAGAACTTGGTTTTTTTATATGGGCTCAGTATGGACGTGCAATCAGAGGAGTTCCGTCAAGAAATGAGGTCCGAAATTGGATCTTTGGCTCTTGAAGGTTTGGCTCCTGACGCCGAAGCATTAGCCGATCTGGAACTTGTTATGCAAGGCAAATTGACGGTCGAAGAGGCGAAGCAGAACGTTTTTGACCGAATCAGGAATGGCAAAATATAGCAGTAGCCCGGATTCATACGTCTATCCTGATACACCAGTCTTGAATGTATTCGACAAAATTCTGGTCTGGTTTATTCCGGCAGCAAACCTGCCCGGTGCTCCTCGGCGACCTGCCTTAAAAAATCCCACGTTTTCTTCATGCGACTCTGATGACGCATTTCTTCTGGCATGGACATCCAGAAAGTACGTGTAAATCGAATATCCGGCAACACGGGGCGCACCCCAGGGCAATCATTCGCGATAAAAGCAGGCAGAACGGCCACGCCCGCGCCGGCCGCGGTGGCATGCAATTGTGCGGTTACGCTGGTGCTACGCAAAGCAAAGTTCGGCGCGCGCATGTGATTCAGAAAACGTAAAGCCTTGGTGTAGAGCAGATCATCGACATAGCTGATCAAGCGGTGATGGCGAAGATCCTCTGGCACATTCAGCGGAGCACTTCGTGACAGGTACGCCTCGCTTGCATAGAACCCCAGCACGTAATCGCTCAATTTGGTCACGACATAGGGGCCGCGCTGCGGGCGATCCAGCGCAATCACAATATCGGCTTCGCGCCGGGAAATATTCACAATGGCGGGAACAGCAACCAGTTCAACGGTGAGCAGGGGATGCAGGATTGTCAGTTTCGCCAGTTTTTCCGCAAGCACAGCCGTTCCGAACCCCTCGGTCACGCCGACCCGTACGACCCCGGACATCACATCGCCGGCGTCTTCGCCCGGTGCGTCGACTGCCGCTGCGGCGGCCTCCATTGCCTCTGCCTGTACCGTAAGCTGGCGGCCCGCGTCGGTAAGCGACATGCCGGTGGTCGAGCGCACGAACAAACGACGGCCCAACTGCGTCTCCAGCGCCGTCATGCGCCGGGAAACCGTGGCCTGATCAACCCCCAGGCGATGCGCCGCGCTGGCCAGCCGCCCCGTTCGGGCTATTTCCAGGAAAAACCGCAAATTATCCCAGTCCATGAATCGCTCCTTGCATTTACGCAACGCCAAATGCGTTTTTGTCTATTGTGCAGTGAATTTTACAGGCCTAAGCTTGAAGCCACATCACATTTGCAATTTCGTATTGTCATCATTCAAGGAGACAGCATGTCAATCAATCCCGCACTCATTCCGTCAACCCCGTCTGTGAAGCTGCTGATCGGCGGCCGGTTCGTTGAGTCCGCGACCACCGAGTGGCGCGACGTGATCAACCCGGCAACCCAGGAAGTGCTGGCGCAAGTGCCATTTGCCACCGACGACGAAATTGCACTCGCCGTTCAAAGTGCAAAAGAGGCCTTCAAGACATGGCGCAAGACGTCTATCGGAACGCGCGCCCGCATTTTTCTGAAATACCAGCAACTGATCTGTGAAAACATGCAAGAGCTGGCAGCGATTCTGACTGCAGAGCAAGGAAAAACCTTGCCTGATGCCGAGGGGGATGTTTTTCGCGGGCTTGAAGTCGTGGAGCATGCGGCATCCATTGGAAATTTGCAGTTAGGGGAATTGGCCAATAACGTAGCCACCGGAGTGGATACCTACACCTTGATGCAGCCACTGGGGGTGTGCGCAGGCATAACACCGTTCAATTTTCCGGCCATGATTCCACTCTGGATGTTTCCAATGGCCATTGCCTGCGGTAACACATTTGTACTTAAGCCCTCAGAGCAGGACCCGATGGTTACCATGCGTCTGTGTGAACTGGCGATGGAAGCCGGTGTTCCTGCCGGAGTCCTGAACGTGGTGCATGGCGGAGAGCGCGCGGTCAATGCCTTGTGCGATCATGCCGACATCAAGGCTATTTCATTTGTCGGGTCGACAAAAGTCGGCACGCATGTGTATAACCGCGCAACACTGGCAGGCAAGCGGGCGCAGTGCATGATGGGGGCAAAGAACCACGCCATTGTACTTGCCGATGCGAACAAGGAGCAGTCGCTCAATGCAATTGCAGGTGCAGCCTTCGGCGCAGCGGGCCAGCGATGCATGGCGTTGCCGGTTGTGGTCCTGGTGGGAGAGGCGCAAACATGGGTTCCCGAGATTGTAGAAAAAGCCAGGGCACTGAAGGTCGGAAGCGGCACGGAACAAGGGGTTGATGTAGGACCGTTGGTGTCGCGCGCGGCACTTGATCGGGTGTCTTCGCTCATCGAGCAGGGTATCGCGCAGGGTGCCAGGCTGGAACTCGATGGCCGACTTCCTCAGGTGCCGGGCTACGAAACGGGCAACTTTGTCGGGCCGACTATTTTTTCTGGCGTGAAACCGGGTATGGATATTTACGAGCAGGAAATTTTTGGTCCTGTGTTGTCCCTGGTTGGTGTGGACACGATTGACGAAGCCATTGAATTCATCAATCGCAATCCCAATGGCAACGGCACGGCGATTTTTACGCAGTCGGGTGCTGCTGCCCGCAAGTTCCAGGAAGATATCGATGTGGGTCAGGTTGGCATTAACGTTCCGATTCCGGTGCCGGTGCCTGTTTTTTCGTTCACCGGGTCAAGGGCGTCCAAGCTGGGTGATCTGGGCCCTTATGGCAAACAGGTCGTCATGTTCTACACGCAAACCAAGACAATCACCGAGCGCTGGTTCGATGACAGCACGGTGGCGCAGGAAGTCAACACAACCATCAGTTTGAAATAAAGAAGCAGAATCGATGCGAGCTTTTTGTGGTTCGTGTCGATAACAGATATCGACTATTGGAGGATAACGATGAAAATTGGTTTTTTGGGTTTGGGAAATATGGGCGCGCCGATGGCGCACAATTTGCTTAAAGCGGGTCACGCGCTGGTTGTGTTTGATATCAACCTGACAGCGGTCTCATCTTTGACTGACGCGGGAGCCGCCGCCGCGGAGAGTCCGGCTGCAGTGGCCGGGCATGACGTAGACATGATCATTACCATGCTGCCTGCGGCAGCGCATGTCAAGTCTGTGTATCTTGGAGAAAGCGGGCTGCTTGCCGCTGTACGCAAGGGCGTGATGCTCGCTGATTGCTCTACTATTGACCCGCATACTGCACGGGAGATTGCTGATATTGCGTCCAAACAAGGCAATCCGATGATCGATGCACCTGTCTCGGGTGGCACGGGTGGCGCTGCGGCCGGCACCTTGACGTTCATGGTTGGCGGGACCGACGCCGGTTTTTCGGCAGCAAAACCGGTTCTGGAAGCGATGGGCAGGAAAATCGTCCATTGCGGGCCCAGTGGCAATGGGCAAGTTGCGAAAGTGGCCAACAATATGTTGCTGGGTATCTCCATGGCTGGCGCTGCCGAGGCGATGACGCTGGGCGTGTCGCTGGGGATGGACGCCAAAATTCTGGCTGATATCATCAACACGTCGACGGGCCGATGCTGGAGTACGGAAGTATGCAACCCTTATCCAGGCGCGCTGGAGACGGCACCCGCCGCACGCGGTTACACCGGTGGATTTGGGTGCGATCTGATGCTCAAAGACATGGGTCTGGCAATTGAGGCAGCCCGTTCTGTCAAACGACCGGTGATTCTTGGTGCAGTGGCGCAACAGCTCTATCAGACTCTCAGTCTGCAAGGCCATGGCGGCGAAGATTTCTCGGCAGTGGTTAAACTTTATAGTGAACGGCAGACCGGCAATCCTGCTTAAGACCGCCGCGAAAACGGACCGTTTCCAGGACGACGGTCCGCACTATTGAACCACTCACTCACTGCCCCATTCTGATTCGGAAAAACAGGAACCCCCTTTCTGATTATTGAGGTTTGAACTCACGAGCAATCGTAGTTTAATGAACTTCAGAAAGGAGGAGTACATGAATAATTCCAATTTCATTCTTGATCAGCTCAAGGAAAATGGTGCGCTTTATGGTGTGAGAGTGCTGGAACTGGGATCCACAGTATCCGGTCCGTTTTGTGGCAGGATCTTCGCCGATTTCGGTGCAGAAGTTGTCAAAGTCGAGGCTCCTGGCGGGGATCCGATCCGGGGCCTGGGCCATGAATATCAGGGCAAGTCGCTTTACGCCGCCAGCATTCTGCGTAATAAGGACAATATTTCAATCAACCTCAGGTCATCGGAAGGACAGACGCTGATTAAAAAGCTGTTGCCTGAGTTTGATATCGTCATCGAGAACTTCAGGCCCGGCACACTTGAAAAGTGGGGACTGGGATACGACGAATTGTCGAAAATCAAACCCGACATTATTCTCACCCGAATCAGCGGCTATGGGCAGACAGGGCCATATAGCGGCAAGCCAGGATATGGCGTGATCGGCGAGGCCATGAGCGGGCTGCGCGATCTGATCGGCGAACCCGACAGGCCGCCATCACGCGTGGCCATGCCGCTGACCGATTACATTACCGGACTCTATTCCATGATCGGTACCCTGATGGCGCTCAGAGTCCGGGATTTGACAGGGACAGGCCAGATTGTGGATGTCAGCCTGATCGAATCGGCCTTCAGTTTTGTGGAATCCCAGGTACCTGCGTATGCGCAGAAAAAAGTGATAGAAACACGCGCTGGCTCCCGGCTTCCCAATAGTGCGCCGAACACCATCTTCAAATGCGGCGATGGCCAGTACGTTCATATTGCGGCACTGGCCGATTCGGTTTTTCGCAGGCTGACGCAAGCCATGGCGCAACCGCAATTGGCGGATGACCCCAGGTTCAGGACCCAGAGTGCGCGTAATGCCAATGAGGCTGAAATTGAACGGATCGTACAGGACTGGGCGTTGGGCAAAGACTCGGCAAGTATTCAGGCGCTCCTGGATCAGGCAGAGGTGCCCGCGACCAAAATCTTCAACATGAAAGATATCTTCTCTGACCCGCATTTTGAACAGAGAAAAATGCTGATCAATGTTCCGGACGATGACGTGGGGCATGTGACGCTGGCGGGCGTGGTGCCCAAATTGAGCACGACGCCGGGGACAATCAAATGGGCGGGAAAGAAAGTCGGTCAGGACACAGAACATATTCTGAGCAAATACCTGGGTTTAAGTGAGGTTGAGATAGCGGCACTGGAAGACGATGGTGTCGTGTATACCGGCCAGGAAAATTACGAACAATCGGTCAAAGTGTGAAATAGGGAACGGAAACAAAATGGAAAAATTCAAGGCTTTCAGAGTGCATACGATTGACGGTAAACCGGTATGCAAGTTCGAGCAATTGTCTATGGACGACATTGATGACGGTGCGGTCGTAATCAAGGTGGCCTATTCGGCGATCACCTACAAAGATGCGATGGCTGCCCGCGGTGTCGGCAAGAATGTGCGCCCGGATCGGCCCTGCGTGACAGGGGTGGACCTGTCGGGCACCGTTCTGCACTCGAAGGATCCGAGGTTCACGCCAGGAGATCGTGTGGCTGTCACGAACTATCAGTTAGGTACCATGCATGACGGTGCATACGCCGACTACGCACGGGTTCCGGCAGAATGGGTAGTGCCCTTGCCGGACAGTTTGTCTTTATGGGACGCCATGGTGTTGGGTACATCAGGCCTGACTGCTGCCCTGGCGGTAGACCGGTTCGAGAAAGCGGGGCTGAAACCGGGTGACGGGCCGATCGGGATATCGGGCGCGACGGGCGGCGTCGGAAGCTTGGCGATCAATATGCTGTCCAATCTTGGATACGAGGTGATTGCCATTTCGGGCAAACGCGAGCAAGAGGGGTATCTACGGGAAATCGGCGCTTCTAAAATTATTCTGCGCGAAGACTTTATGAAGGACCCTGCGCCCATGGTGAGCGGCGCTTATATGGCGGGCGCCATGGATAACGTGGGCGGGCAGTTTCTCGATCGCCTGTGTGCGAACGTGAAACCGCATGGCAAAGTCGCGATTGCCGGCATGGTGTTCGTGGACACCAAAATGACGGTCCTGCCATTCGTATTGCGCTCGGTGGATATCCTGGGTATTAATGTGTCCCGACAGCTGGCCATGCCGGAGCGAAAACGGCTGTGGGACCGCATGGGAGCCGATCTGAAGCCCACCAAATCTGATCTTATTGCAAGCACGATACCGTTTGAGCAATTGGATAGCAAAATGGACGGCTTCTTTGACGTGTCGACTGTGGGCAGGATCGTCGTGGAAGTGACCGAGAAAAAAGCAGCGTGATTGCCGGTTAAGAAGACCGGAAATCGGGGACTGGAAGCAGCATAAAAGATAACGATCAGGGATGTGGAGATGGAATTTTCATTGACGGAAGATCAACGCATGTTGATTGATGCGGCCAGTAACGTCAGCCGCAAGCATATACAGCCTTTGCTTGACGCCAGAGACAAGGACAGGGCGCTTGAGAAAAATGACGTTCTTGATATTTTGTCGAAGGCGGCAGATGTGGGACTGACCTCGGCCCGAGTGCCGGAGGAAGGCGGCGGCATGGGCCTGAAGATGCTGGACTACGGTCTGATCATGGAGCAAATGCCGCCGACGGTTGGATTGATTGTCCAGCCGCATGAGGCCACCACCACGCGCATTTATTTTGGTGGATCTGAGGAGCAAAAGGAGAAGTATGTTGCCAAATTGATGGCCGGTGAGATGATCGGTGCAACGGGCAGCAGCGAGCCAGGGTGCGGCTCAGACCCCAGGGGTATCAAGACCACCGGCGAATTTGCAGGTGACAACGTGGTTGTAAATGGCCGGAAGCAGTGGATTTCCAATGCCACGGTATGCGACGTTATTCATATCACCTGCCGGATTCCGACTGGCGATGGTGGCTATCGGATGGGACGGGTTCTGGTCGAGCGTCCGGAGTCGGACTTTGAATCTGAAGAAGTGGGCATGCACGGCCTGTGCCAGGCACCGCTAGGTGAAGTGCTCTTCAATGATTGTGTCGTGCCCACGGCCAATATCTGTCCCGATGATGCCAATACCGCAAAGCTGCTGACCATCACCTGGCTGGCGAACCGGCCAACGGTCGGCCTGATGGCGGTGCACCTGGCGAACCGGGCACTGGAGATGAGCAGGGACTACGTGGGGGTACGAAAGCAATTTGGCAAAAATCTTGGCGCTTTCCAATCCATTCAGGTAGACCTTGCCGATATGGAAACACTGGTCATGGCGTCCCGGCTGCTTTGTTACAACGCCTTGTCGGCTATTGATCGTGGCGAACGCGCAAATGGTTTGTCGGCAATGGCCAAGCGCTATGCTGTTGATGCCTGCGACAAAGCGATTGCACTTGCCATGCGGGTGCACGGTGCGATGGGGTTAAGCCGGGAACTGGGGCTGGAGCAAATGGCGCGTGACGTGCGAACCTTGACCATACCGGACGGCACGCCGGGCATTCTCGCCCTGATTCAGGGCAGGGAGCTGACCGGCTTTGATGCCTTCAGGCAATAGCAGATCTTTTTGGGCCGAGTCATGGAAAATAAAACGGGCGCAGAGGCATCTTCTGCAGGCAGCAAACCGCTGGCCGGAATCCGGATCGTCGAAATCGAAGCATTGGGTCCGGTGCCGTGGGCGTGCATGGTGCTCGCAGATCTTGGCGCCGATATCGTTCGCATTGAACGACCCGGCGCCAGCACCGCGAAAGACACGTATGGCAGTGTCCTGCGTGGAAGAAAGCGCCTGGAACTTGATCTGAAAACCGATACGGGTCGCCAGCAGCTACTTTCACTGGTCGAAAAGGCCGATGTGCTTGTGGAAGGAATGCGTCCCGGCGCCATGGAGCGGCTCAATATGGGGCCGCGGCAGGTATTCGATAAAAACCGGCATATTATTTTCGGCAGAATGACAGGCTGGGGGCAACAGGGACCGCTCTCGACTCAGGCCGGCCACGATATCAATTACATCGCGGTATCGGGGATCCTGGATTCGATCGGGCCCAGGGATAAACCAGCCATTCCGCTAAATATCATTGGCGATTTCGCAGGTGGCGGGTGCTTTCTTCTGACAGGAATACTGTCTTCGCTGGTACGGCCAAAGGATCAGCGACAGGACATTGTTATAGATTGCGCCATGGTCGATGGTGCGTCGGTGCTGATGTCATTGATCTACAGCCGCTACAGCATGGGGCAGTGGGTGGACGAACGGGAGAGCAACCCGCTGGATGGCGGGGTTCCGTGGTACGACACCTACCACACCCGTGATCAGAAACGAATTGCCGTGGGAGCGCTTGAGCCCAAATTTTATGACAATCTCATTATTCGACTGGGCCTGAAGCAATCTGCTCCTGACCGCAATAATAAGGCAAACTGGCCGACCATCCGTCAAATGTTCACCGACGCCTTTATGACGAAAACACGTGACGAATGGATGGAGTTCTTCGAGGGTATCGACGCCTGCGTCAGCCCCGTGCTCAGTCTGTCCGAAGCGCCATTGCATCCTCATTTGCATGACAGGGGGACGGTCTTGCGTGATGGTGATGAATTGATACCCGGTCCGGCGCCTATCTTTGGTGAAAACAGATTTGCCGTGTCCAAACAGTCGTTATTCACGGATTATGCGGAGGTAGACGCCGGGTGGTCGTAGAAGTTTTGCCTGATGCGTCGGCAGACAGGCGCCAGTAGAGAGGAGTCGGTAGATAGGAGTTAGTACATTCAAATAACGATAGGAGACAACGGTCATGAAAAGACGTGCTATTTTAACGGCGGGCTTATCCCTCCCGCTCGCTGGTTTTTCCACGCCGGCGGCAAGCCTGCTGTCTTCCCCGGCGCAGGCTTACCCCAAAAAGCCCATCAGTTTCATTATTGGCTACAGCGCGGGTGGAAACGTCGATAATTTCGCCCGCGCCCTGGGCAATGAAGTGAGCAAAGCGCTGGGGCAAACGGTGGTTGTCGAGAACAAACCCGGAGCCAATGAAATGCTGGCCACACAAACTGTATCCCGGGCCGAGCCTGCTGGCTATCACATTCTGATTTCCACGGAAGCGCCGATTACGCAGAGTCAGTTTCTTTATGACAAAATCAATTATGTGCCCGAGGATCTGACGCCCATTTGCCTGCTTGTGCGCGTGCCACTGGTTCTGGTCGCGCGTCCGGACTTTCCTGCGGATTCGCTGAAATCGTTTATTGCCTATGCCAAGTCAAAGGGATTGATAGGAGGATCGGCGGGGATTGGCGGGGTGACGCACCTGCCCATGGCGATGCTGGCGAACACACAGGGCATCGCGCTGACCCATGTGCCTTACAAAGGGTCGTCCGCCATGTTTCCCGATTTGATGTCCGGACGGATCGATGCCTGCTTCACGGGCAGCAGCGCCGCCATCACACATATCAACGCCGGTGGGGTCAAGGGGATTGCGGTCGGCTCGCCAGAGCGGCTCGCGGCGATTCCGAAAGTAGAAACGTTTGCAGAGAATGGTTTGAACAATATCGGATCAAGCTATACCATTGCTGCTTACGGTCCCAAGAATATGGATGAGACGGCCTTGAGTCGACTGATCAATGCATTTGAAAAGGCCTTGGCCAGCCGGCAATTTGTCGAGACTGCGCTTGCCCCCAGCGGCTTCATCGTCGATGGCACCAGCGGCACCAGTTTTACGGCTTACCTGAAAAAAGACCGGGTCGTGCAGAAGGAGCGCGTCAGGATTTCAGGCGCCGAACTCAACTGAATGTCGAATGCCGGTCTGGTGGACTATAAAGATGGCTCTGTCAGCGTTGTCATGCGGCGATGTGGACTGCCCGTTGTTCCAGATAGTGTTCAATCGTCTGGTCTTCGGGTTCGGCCTGCAGGTATTTTCTTATGATGATGTTGATGAGCTTTCTGGCGCATGGCGATAGAAATTCGATATTGCTGAATATGATGCGACGCTCCCTCAGGGCCCACTCTTCCTCTATGCGCACGAAGCTGAAGTTGAATTTTTCCCGGTATCGTACCGTGACTGATTCGGGCAGTATCGCAATGCCCGCATTGGCCTCGACCAGCCTGATAATTGGTTCAAACCCATCCAGCAAAATGCGATAGTTTGCCTTGGAGTTTATTGCCTGGAATTTTTCGTTCAGAAAATCCAGCAGCGTCGTGCTTGACGTGCTCAGCATCGGGTACTTGGATATCTCTTTCAGATTCTTTTGCGGGGCGTCCAGCAGCGGATGATGATTGGGCGTGGCAATGGCCAGGTAATCGGTTGCAAACAGGATGGAATTCACGTTTGAGAAATCGTCCGATCCGGCCACCATGGCGATATCGGCCTCATTATCCAGAATGCTTCGAATGGATTGGTGGGTGTTTTTCTGTTGCACGTCAACGGTGATATTCGGATCCTGGTTCAATAGTTCCAACAGGATGCCGGGAATGATTTCGGATGTTGAAGCGGAATTGGCAATAATACGCAGGTGTTCTGCAGCCGAATAATGCTGGTTCTGAAAGCGCCGCTTGGTTAATTCATATTCGGAGACGATCTTTTTGGCGTGGGAAAGAAAATCAATCCCTGCCGCCGTCAGGCTCAGGCCATTGGGTTCCCGGTAGAACAGGCGAGCACCCAACTGGCTTTCCAGGCTTTTTAATCGCGCGCTGGCGGCAGAGGGGGAGCGTGCCCGGTCTTTTGCTGCCTGAGTCAGGCTCCCGGCATCTGCAACTTTTATAAAAAGCTGCATGTCGGCAATGTCAAAATGCATCTCCAGAATGTCCTTATCATCATAATTGGCTGAGTTGAGTCTCCGTGGCCATTATACGCTGCTAGATGAGGACGCTATCGTGGCAAAATGTTATACCACTTCGGCCAGTATAGCGGCGACAACTGCTTTGGCGCGGTCATGAGTATCGGCGCGTTCCGCCAGACACATATACTGTGTTTCGATTTGCACAAGATAGTCTACGACCTGCTGGCAAGGCGCTCCTGCTTTGAGGTCGAGCGCGGCGGCAACCAAATAATGATCATATTCATCGGCAAACGGCAGATTTTTTTCTTCATGCCACTTCCCCGAGTTGCCGCTTCCCGGTGCCAGTAACCCGATCGGGTCCCAGCATCCCCAGCCGATATCGCGCAGTTTCGCTAAGTCGATGTCAGGATGCGGCGAGCTATTATCTGATGAATTCATGGATCATACCCCGTAAACGACCTTACACACTGATCCACGAAGCTGCGCACTTTCGGGTCCCGTTGCGCGATTCCCAGACCGGCCAGCGCGAGATCAATTGATGTTCCCGTGGTCAACAGTCTATCGCTTATATCCATATTTATCAATCCAGCGGTCACTGGAAATGGAGCTGGGACCACGCGGGATTGCGGTCAATGCCGTGGTGGCCGGCTGGATACGGACCGACATAAACGCGGCGCTTTGCGGACCCTGACATATGTTCTATTGGCTATTGCACTTTTCTGTCAGCGCAAATTAAACTAATATGCAAAGTGGCTGATCACTTTGCGAGCTGCCTTTTCTGATTGGGAAACCATACCAGGTATCTGCGTGCGGGTAAATTGAAATGGAGTGCTGGATGGATAAAGTCTCTAAAAAGACAGCAATAAAAAAGTTTTTGATGTTGCAGATTGTCGTGGCGTTGTTGTTAACAGCAGAGTTATGGTATTTCAAATCAAATTATTTATATATCGCCATTTTTTTTATTGAGTTGTATGCTGTCAGCCGTCTGGAAAATCGACTGATAAAGATGCCGGATTCTGTCAATAGATTTAACAGAATTTATGAGAACGGGACGGACGCTACGGCGTCCGTCATTAAAATCGAAAGCACGGGTAGAGTGACGGAGTCCGGAGAATATTATGTTTTTACGCTCGCCCTCAAGAAACCGCGCGCTCAGTTGATAATAGAGGACGAGATTACAGATTCGCAGTTATATATCAAAGAACTGGCCACGCTTCCTGTTCGATATTTACCCGATACGATGGAAGCGATTATTCTGTCTGAAAAATTATAAATGTCATTTATCCGTAGGTTCTTGTGACCGGCTGTATGCAGGGAATAATATCAATGACCACGACATTTCTGCGATTGCTTTTCTCAATGCCTGTCATCCTGACTGCCGGCTTGTTGCATATTTTGTACTTTCTTGAGTAATTCGCAAGATGAGAAGTCTGGTTCATAAATACCTGAGAAGCAATACCACCCGTTGCGCCAGGTTGATCGCCGAATGAGATTGCCTTTTTCGTCCCCTTGTTATGAACCGGGGCAATACAAAACAATACATATGGGCAAGGGTTGACGCCAAGAGCGTGCGTACCTAAGTTTGGATAAGGAAGGGGAGCATTGGCAAGCGCAGGCGTTTTGCATATATCGGGAAATCCCAAATAGCCACCACCAAATTGAGTTGTGTTCCACATAATGCGTTTCCTGTTTCAAGCGGTTGTAGAAATACTGTGCAGCTCAGCCCTTAGCAATTGCTCATCCTTTTTTGCAACGCCACGCTTTCCGGCAAGTAAAGGGTCGGATGTCAAGGTGGCGTGCAAAGAGGTATGTTCAAACTGAGCCCCTTTAAAACTGGCTTTTCTTAAATCTGCGTAATCAAAATTTGAAAAGTTCAGTGCGCAGTCGTCATAAATAGCGCCTTGACACTGCGCGCGGGTGAAAGATGTATATGTCAGACTTGTTTTGCTGAAGTTGGCTCCTTCAAGCATGGCCTCGGTCCAGATTGAGCGATCGAATATGGCGTGTCTGAACGTCGCGTTTGACGCTTTTGCTTGTGCGAACAAGGTCAATGCGCCCTTTGCCATATCAAGGTTGGCATGAGAAAGCGATGTATTTGAGAACACAGATTGCACCAAATCTGATCCTTGTAAATTGCACTCGTCCATCTTCGCATCCGTAAACTGGCAGGAAACAAACCGTCGGTTTGATAAGTCGAGCCCATGAAGATCGCAGCCAATAAGAACGACCTGGCTGAACAGATGGCTTTGGATTTGTACAGTACTCATGTCCATTTCATAAAATACTGATTTTTCGATATCGACTTCACCAATCTCCATATTTGTGGCGACGACGTCCTGGAAAATGACCCTGAGAAACTGCTTTACGTTAAATTTTGCGCCGGACAGGTCAGAGTCCTGAAAAAGTGCGTCTTCGACTATTGCATCGTTAAATATGGACGACGAAAGGTCAGTGCTGCTGAATGAGGTACTGTCCAAATTGGCGCCTGCCAAGCTTGCCTGCGTCAGCACACATGAACGGAATAGCGTTTCACTTAAACTGCACTGGTCAAAAATGGCTTCATGAAACGTACAGCCATTGAAAACGCACTGGTCCAAATCGGAAGCCGTGAAATCACAACGGTCAAAAGCGACTTCGTCGAACACCATTCCGGAAAAATCCAGGTCTTTTAATTCCAGATTGGTGAAGGATTCTCCCGTGCAGGGTTCGGATCGCTCCAGATATCCCAATAATTTATCTCTACTCATTTGTAAATAGTGCGTTGACGTTCAATTTATCACGATGTATAGGATACACCTCCAGCTGCTCTCTGAAAGCACCATCAAATTTCGTTTCAGGAGTCAACCTGACCTTGGAGACATTTGTACGAAACAGGGTGGCGCCGGTAAAATCGCAATCTGCCAAATTGGCTTTTTCAAACGTCGCCTGAATAAGATTCGCCGAGCGAAAGCTGCTTCCGGTCAGGTCGGATTTATAGAAGATTACATCGCGCGCGACGACATGATCGAAGTTACACTGCTGCAATTGCGCTTTTGTGAAATCCGAACCTGTTAAATTACATCTGTAGAACTGAATCGCATGCAAGTTCGTGGCCATGAAGTTGCATTCCTGCAGATGGGATTTTAAAAAACGGCTATTTAAAACCGGTGCATTTTCCTCGAACATCACGTTGTTCAACGTGCTCTGGTTAAAGCTGCAGTCCTCGCACGTCGTACCGGTAAACGCACTGTCTTTAAAAATCGATGCGCTGAATTCTGTTTTTTGAAGTGTGCTATCCTCAAATATAGTCTTAAAAAAATCGCAGGTATCAAAGACAGAACCTTGCACCGTACCTTCTTCGAAGATGCACATTGCAAATTTACAGCCCGTAAACCGGGAGTCATTCCATCCGAAACCGGTTGGAGCCAGCGTTTCAAATTTGCATTTTTGCATCGCTGATTCAATAATCTGACTGTTTTCGATTTCAGTCTCAATAAATGTGCAATGTAATAATTTACATCTCTGTAATTTTGCTTTAGCCAGATTGGTGCGCGAAAAATCTGTATTTTCAAAGAAACAGTGAATAAAGTGACTCCGCGCCAAGACTGCTTCGGAGAAGTCACAATTTTTGAACGCGCAGTTTGAAAAGCGGGCAGTTTCAAAAAAGGATTCCGAGAAATCAGCATTTTCGAAGGTCAAACCGTCCAGGTTGACCCCCGTCATATCCATTTTTGTCAGATCTTTGTCTTGCGAGTAACGCGTTAAAAGCGCTTCCTTTAACGACTGATCTTGTTCTGCAGAGGGCTGCGGCGCTGCCACCTGATACTGGGCAGTGTACAGGTAGGACTTGCGTGCGTAACCTTTAAGTCTTTGTTTTTGTTTATCGAATTTAGCCTGCTCTTCCTGGGTGCCCATGATGGCGCTTGTCGGTGCGTCGAAATGGCTTAAATCAGGAGGGCCGGAAACAGGAATTTCCAATGCTTCGTGATCACTGCTTGAAATGAAGGATTTTTCGATATCGCTTAAAAGCGCTGCGCCACGGGGGTTGTCTGTCTTGAACTGGCTGATAATTTCCTGGAGTTGTTCGTTTGCAGCCTCGTCCGATCTTTGGAAATAGGCTTGCCGTTCCTGGTCGCTCATTGAAGCGAGATCAAGCTCCGGTCCCACAAACTCGCCGAAATAATCTTCTTCTTTTATGCCATGTTGCGCCAGCGTGCTGGCCGTTTCCTGATCCTGCTTTTGGAGAAAGGTATCGAGACGGATTGATAATTTGCTTTTGTCCGGAGAATAATCAACAGGCGCTTCTTCCGGGCCAATCAATGCTTCAGATACTAACTGCGCGTCGTCCGAAATGTAATCCTGTGCAAGCTCGGGATCCAGGCGAAGTGCGCAGACATTTTCGTAATGTTCCAGAGAACGATGGTTCTTTTCAAATTCTATTGCCCCCATCACCACGGCAACGTCATCCGCGTCTTCATCTGCTATCTCTACGGACCCATGAAACATAAGGATCACGGACTCACGTTCAGGCAGAAACCACGCTGTTGAAAGCGTTATATTTTCAACTTCCTGAAAAGGCGTTTCTTTGCCTTCTTGTGCGATAAATGCGCGAGCGGTCAGTGAGGGTAACGTGCCGTCCCAGCATGCTTTGCCAGGGTGCATATTCCAGATTTTAAAGGAGGTGCTGTCGGGTAGAGCGGAAATTGAAGACCATTGCTGGTCGTCCGGCGCCATATTGAAAATCCCGGGATTCATGTCGGGCAGGAATCCGGGAAATTCATATTTAAACCACTCTTCGCTATAGGTTCCCATCATCTTCAGTCGATCGGGATGAGTGGGTCCTATCGGTTCAAAGGAGACGGGCTCGGGCCTGTCCTTTTTGGAAGCAATCCTTCGTTCAGGGCTTTCTATATTCGGGAGGGGGAGGGCTTTTTCGTTACCAAGAGCAATCTCACTGATGCCTTTTCCCGCAGGGTTTTTCTCATATCCTTCACCGCCGAAGGCGTTTTTCCACGTAATCGGTAAACTGGAGAAAGGCTGCGGTTTTGTGGGTTGATTGCCAATCCAATACCGGTCGCCCGTGACGAGCAGGCTTTTCTGCAGATCGCCTATTTCCGCTTTCACGATACATGCATCTTTTGTGTCCTGATGGCTGGTATATGCGTACCCGCTGATCAGGTATTCAGGATTTGATTTGGGCATAACCTGATCCAGCATGCCATTGCTGTCGAGCTCCGGCAATACATTCGACCAGAGTTCCTGATCGTCAAGCAAGTACCATCCCTTGCTGGTTTGTTGCGCGAGAACGTAAATGCCGATAGCAAGTCGGATTCCCCCGCGCCACTGATAAGGTCTGGTCAGAATGGTGAGTCTGGATGGTTCTATCGTCTGCATTTAGGACAGGTGTTGAGTGGTTGTTCGTTTGACGTATATCCCGCCATAATATTTGGCTTTTTTAGATCTTATATATCTTTTACTAGTATTGATTTTCATATTGCTTTTAGAGGTTGACTGGTCAATCGTGGTTTCTCCTTTCGGGTCGACCACGAACGTCAATCCTGGCGTCGTACGAACGATCGTTGCTACGCCGTTGGCGTCCACTTCAAACTTTCTTGCCGTCGATGGGGGGGACATCTCTTTTGCAACAGAACCGACGTCCATTGTTATTGCGCTCACTTTAATCTGTAACGCGCCCGCGTAATACAAATAGGGCCCCGGTAAAATGAAGAACACTCCAGTATTGGTGGTCACCCCCGACAAGTTCAGATACATAATCGACTTGTTTTTACTATAACCGTACAGGCTCTGGTTGTATTGCGTGATGAGCCCCTTGAAAAGGAGGTAGGCATAGATGGAGACGTTTTTTCTATGAATGACAGTATTATATGTTTCCTCTACTTCCGGGCTCTTAATCGTAATATTGGTGTCGGACGTCCAGCTGATATTGCTTTTGTGGAAGTGTTCAGAAGGATCGTTAACCGTTTTTGTGAGGGTGCTTTCGTGAATAAAATCTGCATTTTTTTCATACACGTCATGCGCATTGCCTTTAAACCTTGCCATGCTTAGAATCCCCACATATGCAGTTTGTAGAGCTTGGTACAAAGCGCATTTATTTTTTTTCTCTCTTCTACTTTCTTTTCCCGTAGCACCAGATGAAACTCATATATGCGAGGATGATCTCTTTTGCGAGCGCCAGACCGAAACATTTTTATGGGAGATGGATTAACAAAGAGTCCACCGGCGAGGTTGTAAGAAGTCGAGGTTTCTGTTTTCCATATCGCTACGGCAAGGTTTGTCACATTTGCCTGATAGTTGATGGTTGCGTATCCGAGCTGGGCGATTCCATAAGTTTCGGAGGTTTGATAATCAAGGGAATGTTTCGGCGTTTTTGTACTCACTTGATTGGCTTTGCGATAGAACGTTTGTCCTGTCGCATCAATCGTCAGACCGTTCGTATAGTTATATGTGGTTTTTCCTGTGACTTCAACGGTTTCCACGCCATCGATATCTGAGATCAGGTTCTTCTCATATACGTTTTCGAATTTCTTTCCATACACTGTCATGACTATTTTTTCTCAATTAAGGTAAGAATTTATATCGTTTATAAAATCCGCGTTGCCGTGTTGTTCCAGAAGGATTTTACTGATTGGGTGAGTGTGAGGCCGGTAAATACTTTTGTTACCTTCGTCAGTGTTTCACATTTGTGAACCTCCTGTCGCGCCACTTCCCCATAGAGCAATTGAATCAGATTCACATTGCGCCATTTGGATTTCCCGTTGCTGACGATTCCGCCGGCGATGGAATGTGTATTCACTGTCGTAAGAAAAAAGGCACCATACAGATTGATATTGATGCCGAGATACGTTTTGGTGGTTACCCAGCCTACCTCCGACTTTTTCCAGTTCCAGACCGCTTCCAGCCATTGCGTACTGGTTTCATCAAGCGTATCGGCCTTCATCGTCAGCTTTCCGTTGCTAACGGTCAGATCCATGTCCGATTTGAACGTGCTATTGGACTGTCCTTTGACGGTTTTGGTTTCTTTTAAATCGACCGTATACGTCGCCGTATCTTTAAACAGGTCTTTGTAATTACCTTTATACCGAGCCATAATCACTAGCTCCTAAGCCGGATGACATATAAGTGGTTCCTTTGGTGGTTTCGGGCTGCTTTCGATTTTCTAGATTTTCACGCATCACCGGGGCATTGCCTTAAGCCGACTCATTTTTTTGTTTGAGTCCGGCTCGCTGTTTTAGCGTATAAACTAATAACTAATTGAAATATATAATAAATATATTTTTATCAATATAATTGCCTAGACATACAAATGTACAAAACATGAGCATTAATTACAATTGCAATAAATACCATATAGGTAACCAAAAATTGCTATGGGATAGATTTAGGTTATTTTGTTTCATTTACTTATTATAAAAATCGGAGCGATATATGACGGAAAAATTCCAAGTTGGCGACCATGTACGCTGGAATTCGGAGGCCGGTTGGGTGTCTGGCAAAATCATTAAGGTGCACACGCGCGACTTCAACTATAAAGGCTATACCCGTCATTGTTCAGAAGACGATCCGCAGTATGAGATTGAAAGCGATAAAACAGATCATATTGCAGCCCATAAGGGTAGCGCGTTGAAGCGTGTATAGGAGCGGCGGGTGACCGGGAGCACGGACATCACTGTCAGGATTCTGTACCAATGGGATGAAGCCTTATCGCAGACTGCCGGTTTCAGGCCTGCCGGTAGTCGCGCTGCGTTGATTGATTGGACGGTTCTGCCGCTCCCTATTGATGAGAGTGTGCCCGATCCTGTTATGAGGGCAGTTGCGCGGACGGCAATTTCAATGGGCACGGTCGCCTATCGGCTGTTTTTTAAAGAGGCGCTTCCGAATGGCGTGTCAGTTTATCGTGCGCCGCGTGCCTGGATCGGAAAAAGAGTATTGGATCGCATGACGCGCACCTGGCCCGCCGATATTGCGACTGCCATTACGCCCGAGGCAACGGTCGATATATTCTTTCAGTATTGGCATATGCAGGCGCAGACTGCGCTGGTGCTTCGCAATGACAGCCTTTCAGACGAAAGCATGGACCGGCTAAGGCGTGCGCGTGACTGGCGCGATCTACCTTTTCCGGCAGATGCGAAGCTGTTGATTGCGCCAGCGGTAGATGGAGAAGGCGTTCTGCTTGCAGCTGCGCATCGGGATGAACTGGACGTTGCAGTGCAGGCAGTAGCGGACGAATTGAGACGTGCTGGCGTTGCCGTTACCATTGGCGGGCCGGTTTGAACACCCAGACCCGTTTCTGGCGGCTTGATCAGCCTGCGTTGCGCGGCACCGGTGTGTTGAGCAACTGCTGTTCCCACAGCAACGCGATACCGCTGCCGGCGACATGCTGGATAAGTACCTCGCTCAATTCGGCCGTGTGCTCGGTCCGGGCCCAGTCGCGCTGCCATTCGGAGGCCACCGCCAGCCAGGTCATCATATTTACGCCCGCGGCGATCATACGCTGAATGGCGACTTCATGTGCTTCGACCGACACGCCGCCCGACGCGTCGGTGACCACGGTGACATCCCAGCCTTCGCCGGCAGCCTGGATGGCCGGCATGGCAACGCAGATTTCGGTCCATAAGCCGGCAATGATGAGCTGCTTGCGGCCCGTTGCCTTGACCGTGTCTACCACCTTCTTATCTTCCCAGGTGTTGATGAATGTCCTGTCGATGACCTCCTGGCCGGGAAACACGTCTGTGATTTGCGGAAAGATGACACCGCCGCGATCGGCAATGACACTTGTGAGAATGGTCGGCACGCCAAAAGCCTTGGCGGTCTTTGCCAGGCCCGTTGTGTTGTTTACGACCATATGGGGGTCGTGGCTGTTCACATTCGTGAGCTGGTAAGGCTGATGGTCGATCAGAACGAGTACCGAGTCTTCGGGGCGAAGCAGCGAGTCAAGGCCATTACGAAAAGTCATGAGTATTCCTTGTAGGTGAGGTGGGTTTTCAGGGAAAAAGGCGCCGTTTGCGAGGCAGCCAGGATGCATTCTGGCATTCCTGATCGCGGTACGGTAGCTGCCCCTCGTGCTACACTGTGTCGCGAAAAGGGGAACGCAAGAATGGATATTGAAGAACTGCACACCTTTGTAGAAGTCGCTGATGCCGGGGGCGTGTCCCCCGCCGCCCGCCGGCTGGGCGTTTCCAAGTCAATCGTGAGTCGCCGGCTTCTGAGGCTTGAGGCCGAGCTTGGTATCCAGCTTCTTACCCGCACCACCCGCGGCGCAGCGCTTACCGAAGCGGGCGCTACCTTCCGGGATTACGCAGCCAGAGCGTGCGCCGAGATCGACGTGGCCCGGGAAACGATTCTGCCCAGCGGTGACCTTTGCGGTCGCTTGCGGGTGGCCGTACCGATTTCATTTGGCATCACTCATTTGGCCCCCGTTCTTGCCAAAATGGCACGCCTGCACCCTCAGCTTCATGTTCATGCTTCCTACAGCGACCGCTTTGTCGATCTCGTGGCAGAAGGGTTTGATTGTGCGATCCGGGTCGGTTATCTTCAGGACTCGGATTTGATCGCCAGGCGCGTCGGGCCGATTTATGGAAAGCTGGTTGCCAGCCCGGAATATATCGAAACGCACGGAGCTCCGGAAACGCCGGACGATCTGTCGGCTCATCAGGCTCTGATGCAGGGAACGGAAGTCTGGCAATTTCTGGATGGCGACAAGATTATTACGGTGCGCCCGCAGGGGAGATTCAAGGCCGATAACGCGACAGCGCTTAATGCCGCGGCACTGGCCGGGCTTGGTATTGCCTGGCTTCCCGATGGTGTCACCGATGAGTTCGTGGCCTGCGGCGCGCTGGTGCCGGTCATGACCCGCTATCCGCCACCGCCCGCAGGGGCGTATGTGGTGCGTCCGCCGGGCCGGCATCCGGCAAGGAAAGTAAGGGTGTTGACGGAATTGTTGATTGCGTGTTTTGAAGAGGGCGGTGATTCTGGGCAAAATGGATGATGAATTTCCGTTATGCGAATTTCAATATGGAATCAGCATTTATCCGCCCAGCGGCGTCTCCAGTGTAGCCAGCAGTCTGGACCGCCCGCCCAGCACATGACGCTGCGCTGCCGTCCAGGCTTTGGCCGGGCTGCCCGAGGCGATCGCCTCATAGATTTTCCGGTGTTCGACATTTGACGTATGCATGTTTTTACTGACGTTGAAGTATTTACGCCGGAACAGATGCAGTTCTTTCACGTAATCGTCATAAGCCTGCTTGGCCCTTTTGTTTCCCGATAGATCGAGGATCAGTTCATGAAAAGCCAGGTTCAGTTCATAGTAAAGGGTGCCATCATCGGCCTCGCAGGCAGCGTCCATATCACTTAGCAATTGCTCGAATTGCGCGGCGTCTTGCCTGGAAAAATTCTGGCTGGCGCGCTCCGCTGCGAAAGCGAAAACCACTGCGCGCAGCTCATACACCTCGACCATATCACGCACAGACAGCTGCCTGACAAACATTCCCCTGTTTGGCACAGACGTTACCAGGCCAAGCCCGGCCAGCACCTTCATGGCTTCGCGGATAGGTCCCCGGCTGGTGCCCATTCTGACAGCCAATGTGGCCTCGTTAAGGCGTTCGCCCGGCAGAAATTCGCCTGAATAGATCAGGCGCTTCAGTTCGCTGACCACTGTTTGGGAAAGTATCGCAGAGCGTGCAGAAGGGGAAGGGACAACCATGAATCTATCCTGTTTTAATTATTCGTAACTATACCGCACCAGCCCGTATTCGGAGAATTCTGGCTCAATCTTTTTTCCAAAAACAATAGAATATTGTCTACAAATATAATAATATTGTAGACACTTTGATTGGAAAATACGATTGTGATACCAAATTCAGGAGGGAAATATCATGGTTCACCAAGCGGCATCCGAAGCGTTGAAGCGGTTTCGCGTCATCGATCTGACTCAGGTCCGGGCCGGTCCCACGGCCTGCCGCCAGCTGGCAGACTGGGGGGCGGATGTAATCCAGGTTCAGATGCCCGAGCATATGCGCGGTGACGATACGCTGGGCGGGCAGGACGGTTCCGACTATCAATATACCCATCGCAACAAGCGATCCATTACGCTGAACTTGAAAGAACCGGAAGGCATTGCCGCGCTCAAGCGACTGATCGGTACGGCCGACGTGGTGGTGGAAAATTTCCGTCCGGATGTGAAATACAGATTGGGGATCGATTACGACTCGCTTTGCCAGGATAACCCCGGGCTGGTCTATGCCAGTATCTCCGGTTTCGGGCAAACCGGTCCGTACGCCAAGCGTCCGGGTTTTGACCAGATAGCCCAGGGCATGTCCGGTTTGATGTCCGTCACCGGTATTCCGGGCGACGCGCCCATGCGGGTGGGTATTCCCATTGCCGATCTGTGCGCTGGCATCTTCGCCGCACAGGGCATACTGGTTGCCCTGCTTGAGCGCGAGGCATCCGGCAAAGGCCAGTGGCTGCATACGTCTTTGTTCGAATCCATGATCTACATGATGGACTTCCAGACCTCCCGCTTCCTGATTGACGGCGAAGTCGCCAAACAAGCCGGCAATTACCATCCAACCAGCATTCCGACGGGCGTGTACAAGGCCCGTGACGGATACATGAATATTGCGGTGTTCGGCTCGAAGATCTGGGAGCGCTTCTGCAACATTCTGGGTATGCCAGAATGGGTGACTGATGAGCGTTATCACGACAAGGCGTCCAGGTCCGTCAATCGGGACTCGCTCAACGCCGAGATCAATCATCGCCTTGCCGCTCAGGATCGTGCCTACTGGATTGAACGTTTCAATGAAGGAGGCGTCGCTTGCGGTGTGATCAACAATCTGCAAGAGGTTTTCGAGGATCCCCAGCTTCAGCACCTGAATATCGTCAAGGATGTCGTGTCCGATCGACTGGGCAAGCAGCGCATGGTCGGCCAGCCGGTCCAACTGAGCCGAACGCCCAGCAGCATCGCGCGATCTGCCCCCTTGCGGGGAGAGCACACCACAGAAATTCTTAAAGATCTGGGCTACGACGATACAGTCCTGGCTCAAATGAAATCCCACGGAGTCTATTAAATGTCACAACCCGAATACACGTCCCCGACAGAGCGCGTTCTGAGCTGGCTGGAGGGATCCACATTACATATTCAATTTAACAATCCGGCGCGTCATAACGCATTGTCGGTCGACATGTGGGAAGCCGTACCACAGTTGTTATCGCTTGCCCGGACTGATGACCGCGTCCGGCTGGTGGTTTTCTCAGGGGCGGGGGAGAAGGCCTTTGTCTCCGGCGCAGATATCACGCAGTTCGAAGACATGCGGGCCGCACATGAAGCCGTGACCCGTTATGAGGCCATGGCCGAAGATGCGCTGACATCCATTCAGGACTTTCCCAAGCCGACCCTGTCCTGCATCAATGGCTATTGCATTGGCGGCGGCGTCAATGTGGCTATCGCGTGCGACATGCGCATCGCCTCCGATAACTCTGTGTTTTCCATTCCCGCCGCACGTCTGGGGCTAGGTTACCGCTACTCCGCCATGAAAAACCTGGTTGACCTGATCGGGCCGGGCGCGGCCAAAGACCTGTTCTTTACCGCACGCCGCATTGATGCGAACGAGGCAAAAGCGCTGGGCCTCGTCACACGAGTCAGCACGTCGCAAGCGCTGCCTGCATTGCTTGAAGAATACACGTCGGCCCTTGCCAACAATGCACCCATCACGATTGCTGCGGGCAAGGCCATCACAGCCGAAATTCTGAAGTCGGCGCCCAATGTCGACAGCGAGCGATGCACGGCATTGATCCGAGCCTGCTTCGACAGCAAGGACTATGCAGAAGGGCGCGCCGCCTTCATGCAAAAACGCAAGCCTGTATTTGTCGGTCGATAAGTACAGCGGCCAAAGGAGAGAGAAGAAAATGAAAAGCTATTGGATGCAAATGACCGACACGGATACTCAGCTGGAATGCAGGGAGATTGCCCAGCCGGAGCCCGGTCCACAACAGATGCTGGTGCGCATGCACGCCGCCGGTTTGAACCGTGGAGAATTTGTGGCGGGCCACGGTCTGCATGGCAAGGCGGGCACCTGGAAGCAGATCGGGGGCGAGGGCGCAGGCGAAGTGATTGCTGTTGGCAAAGACGTCACCGATTTCAAGATTGGGGACAAGGTCATGGGCCGCTGCCCAGGGGCATTCTCTGAATATGCCCTGATGGAAGCCATCGAATCCTTGCACAAGCCGGATAACCTGTCGTGGGAAGAAGCGGCCTGCCTGCCGCTGACCTTCCTGGTTGCCTTCGATATGCTCGTGCTCCAGGGGCGCGTCAAGTCGGGCGAATGGGTGCTGATCAATGGCGTGTCCTCGGGCGTGGGCGTTGCCTCGCTGCAACTGGCCAAAGCCCTTGGGGCGCGTGTCATCGGCACCTCCGGTTCAGCGGACAAGCTCGACAGGCTGAAAACCCTGGGCCTGGACGTTGCGATCAATACCCGCTCGGCCGACTTCGCCAGCGATGTGCTGGCCGCAACCGGGCAGCATGGTGCTGACGTGATCGTTAATGCAGTCGGCGGTAGCGTTTTTGCCGAGAACATCCGCGCCGCAGCGTTCGAGGGCAGGCTGGCCATCGTCGGTTACGTTGACGGCGTATTACGTGGTGAGCTTGATATTGAGGCTTTCCATGCCAAGCGGCTTGCCCTGTTCGGCGTGTCAAACAAGCTGCGTTCCAAAGAGCAGCGAGCGGCGGCCATCCCACGGTTTGTAGAAGAAGTGCTGCCTTTGTTTCGTTCCGGAAAAATCATTCCCCAGGTTGACAAGCAGTTCGATTTTGCCGATCTGGAAGAAGCCAAAGCCTGCATGGAGGCAGGCCAACACGCAGGAAAAATCGTGCTGCGAATCATCGCCGCATAAAAAATTACATCATTCGGGAACACCGAGGAGACAACATAATGAAAATTGCCCAGCTTGTATTTGCATGCAGTGTGAGCGCAATTGTCACGCAGACTTTTGCGCAGCCTTCTGATTATCCTAGTCGTCCCGTGCGCGTTGTGGTTGGCTTCGCGCCGGGTGGCGCAGCCGACACGGTGGCCCGCATTATGAGCGAAGCCTTCAGCAAGGCATTGAAACAGACTGTTGTTGTCGAGAACAAACCGGGCGCCGGATCAAGCATTGCCGCCGACTATGTCGTCAAAGCGCCCGCCGACGGCTATACCGTTCTGATCGCCAGCCCCAGCAGCATATCCATTAATCCGGCGCTGAACCCGGGGCTGTCGTACACAGCTAAAGACCTGAAAGCGGTCACGAAAATTACGACGTCGCCGCTGGTTCTGGCCGTGAGTGCCAAAACCGATATCAAGAGCGTTGCCGATCTGATCAAGACGGCAAAAGCCAAACCGGATTCCCTGAACTATGCGACATCGGGCAATGGCTCGGCGCCGCATCTGGGCGCCGCACTCTTTACACTTCTGACGGACACAAAAATGACGCACGTTCCCTACCGGGGCGGCGCGCCAGCCATTCAGTCCGTCATGGCCGGCGACACGGACTTGAGTTTTGGGACGGCCCCCTCGGTGCTGTCCCAGGTCAACAGCGGCAAGCTGCGCGCGATCGCCGTCAGCACCAGCGAAAAATCAGCCCTGGTGCCCAATTTGCCCGGCATGCGCGAAGCTGGGTTGCCGGACTACAACCTGGAATTCTGGTATGGCATTTTTGTTCCCCGGAATACGCCGGCGCCGGTCGTGAAAACAATCTACGATGCTGCGGTTTATGCGATGGCCCAGCCGAAAGTCAAGGCAGCGCTGGCAAACGAAGGCACCGAGTCATCCGTGTCGGCATCGCCGGAAGCGTTCGAGACGTTCCTGACCAAAGAGGACGAGTTCTGGGTAAAGCTCGCAAAAAATGCCAGTATCGTGGTGAAATAATTTACCTTAACTGCAATTGATATCTGCATGGCGGCTCAGTTGTGCCGCCTGTTCTTTCATCTGTTCGACGACATATGACAGGCGTGATGCATCGAGCCGGTTTGACATGGCGGTGATGGTAATGGCCGCCTGGGGATTGCCCTGTGCATTGACGACCGGGACGGCAACCGCGCTGGTACCCGGCATGACGCCGTGTTGGACATAGGCATAGCCCAGTTCTCTGGCCTGTTGTACTTTCTCCAACAGCCGCTCGGGAGTTAGCGCGTTCTGTTCCAGGCGTTTGGCATTGGCAACGATGATCCGCTGCAGCTCTTCGTGCGACAGGCAGGAAAGAATCGCCACTCCAGAGACGCCTGCGCCAAGAGGTCGTCGTGCGCCCACATCGATAGACAATACCTGGATGGGATGGTGGCCTGTCTGGCGGGCAATACAAATTGAATCCAGCCGGTGCCGAATGCTGAGAAATGCGGTGTCGCCAATGCTTTGCCCAAGATGGTTCAGGCAGGTGGATGCGGCAGACAGTAGCGGAAACCGCCTGCGGCGCGCCAGGCCCAGTAGCGTCAATTCGCTGCCGATCAGATAGCGACGGGTCAGCGGGTCCTGTTCCACGGCCTGTTCCTGGAGCAGGGTCTTGAGTATACGACGCGCGGTCGGCCTGTTCAGTCCCGAAATATTTACAATATCGGTCAAACGTACACCGTGCTCCTGACCGCAGGCAACCAGTCTCAGGATTTTCATTGCCCGGGAAACGGTCTGGCTTGCCGGTTGTGCTGTCAAAGGCTCTTCGTTCTCGCCCGCATTCATGATTTTTCCATATTACATTCAAAGCACGGTTTTCGGAGTTTGTGATACGGGCTGCAAGGTAACGACTTTTCCCAGCATGGCGTAATTTGGCCCGGCAATACGGCAGATCGGGCGCAAAAGAGTCGTGTCGATTTTGCCATTATTCAGCAGTCCGTCCCTGATGTGCAGCACTCGGATTTCGCCGACAAAAAATTCCGCACCCGTGTCTCCATATGGCGTCACGCTATGCAGTCGACACTCCAGACTGATCGGGGCGGCGGCAAGACGGGGCACAGGCATCGATTCACCTGGGACGGTTTCCAGATCAAGCAATTGCGCTTCGCTGATCTCGGGCGGGTATTCTCCTGCGCTCCGGTGCAGGGGTTCCAGCAGTGTTTCATCTGCAATATTGACAACAAATTCCTCGCTGCAAAGGAGATTGGATGCCGTGTCCTTGCGTACGCCGGCCTTGCGACCGATATTGACGCCGATCATCGGCGGCTTGTTGGATACGATGGTATAGCAACTGAAGGGCGCCACATTCACCAGGCCGGCAGGCGACACAGTCGTTATCCAGGCAATCGGTCGTGGCACGACAATGCCTGTCAATAATTTATAGGTCTGCTCGGGACCCAGGCTGTCAGCGAGAATTTTCATAAGTAGTATAGCGCCAGAAATATGTCCAAATAATATTCGTCATTGGCGGCAAAAGTGCATGCCAGACTGTATGATGCCCCATTTTCGGGGAGTTCCGTGATTGCTGAATTTCTATTTAGTCCGCTATTTGGACGTAATAGCATTTTTCATATTGTCGCCAGGACTCAACCCTTGCTATCTTTTTCCACGTGATTCCAACATTGATTACAGGAAGAGACAAATGCAAGTAAAAAAAATGATAATGGCCTTATCCATACTGCTGACATCGACCGCGTATGCAGATAACTGGCCTTCGAAACCAGTCACGATCGTCGTTCCCTATCCTCCGGGAGGAAATGTGGATGTGGCTGCCCGCCTCATCGCGCCGGGGCTGGCAAAAGCCTTTGGCAAACCGTTTATCGTGGAAAACAAGGCGGGCGCAGGTGGCATGATCGCAGGCGAGTATGTTGCCAAATCCAAACCAGATGGATACACATTCTTCATGGCCGCCAATGGGCCCCTTCTTTATAGCCCGATTATTTTCAATCGTGATGCATACCGCTGGGACCGGGATTTTGAAGCGGTAACCACGATATCCATGACGCCCATGGTCCTGCAGGTGCGTCCTGGCCTGCCGGTCAAGACAGTCCAGGAACTGATTGACTACGCAAAACAGCATCCGGGAAAACTGAATATGGCCTCGCCAGGCGCCGGCACATCGAATCATCTGATGAGTGAAATGCTGCTGGCCAAAACAGGGGCCAAATGGATGACGGTTCATTACAAAGGTAATTCCCCTGCCATCACCGATCTGCTTGGCGGGCAGGTCGATTTCAGCTTCGACCAAATGTCCGTGGCCTTGCCCTATCTCAAGGACGGAAAGCTGCGTCCGCTTGCCGTCACGTCGCAAAAGCGGCTCGCAAGCCTGCCTGATGTGCCGACCCTGACCGAGTCCGGCATCGAAGATGCCGTCGCCTATACCTTTACCGGTTTGATGGCGCCCAAAGGTACACCTGCAGACATTCTGGAAAAGATCAGTGCGGCAGCGACCGAGGTCCTGAAAGATCCGGCAATTATTGAGCGCTTCGAGACGCTTGGCGCCGAGGCCCACAGTACAACGCCGGAAGCGTTCAAGGCGTACCTGAAGAAAGAAGACGAGCGATGGGTGCCTATTATCAAAAAGGCCGGCATCAGTGTGAACTAGGATGAGATTATGTCAGGAGAAATGAAAGTGGTAAAACGAAAAAGCATTTATGCAGAGGGGTTCAGTCATAAGAATCCGATTCCGGCGGCCTGCCGGATCGGAAGCATGGTGTTTTCGGGCAGTATCCAGGGAACCGATCCGGCTAGCGGCGAATACGGTTCGACGATAGAGGAGCAAAGCCGGCTGATGTTCGATCATGTCAGGCGTATCTGCCTTGCGGCCCAGCTGGAACCGACGGATATCATCAAAATGCATGTGTGGATGAATGACCGCTCGCAACGCGCGGCGCTGAACAAAGAATGGCTCGCACTGTTTCCTGACCCGGATTCCAGGCCGGCGAGGCATACCATGCAGGCCAGCCTGGATGGCGGCAAACTGATGGAGTGTGATTTCATCGCCGTCAAGGGAGGGGCAGATGCCTGATTATTTGCCGTTTGATCCGAATCCGCGCTCGCCCGATCCTAAACCACCCGCTGGCAGTTGCGATTGTCAATTTCATGTATTCGGGCCTGCCGCTACGTATCCGGTCAGGGCAGGTGCAGCCTACGAGATGCCGACCGCCACGATTGATGTCGCACTGCAACTGCATCGGACATTGGGGATAGAGCGTGGCGTCATTGTCCAGGCGACGACTTACGGCGCCGACCATCAAGTGGTCCTGGATGCACTGGAGGCCGCCGGCCCAGGCTATCGCGGTTGCGCGAATGCCCTGGTGCTGCTGGAAGGCTCGGACAGTTATATCGAAAAACTGGACGCTGCCGGTATTAAGGGTGCCCGCTTCAATCGCCAGGGGCTGGGTGTCAGCATGTCGACCAAAGACTTCGAACGCGCCATCTCCCGTATCCGGGAGTTGGGGTGGTATGCGAAATTCCAGCCGGAAGCGAGCGGCGTCATGGAACAGCTTCCCCTGTTCCAATCCCTGGATATCCCTGTGATGCTGGATCATATGGGGAGGCCCGATCCGCGGCAGGGGAGTGCCGACCCCAGCCTGAAGGCCGTGCTGGAGCTGCTCAAGCAAGGCAATTTCTGGGTCATGCTGTCGCTGACGGAAAAAATATCACGCGACGGCGCGCCATGGGATGATGTCATCCCCATTGCACACGCGTATTTAGAAGCCGCGCCGGACCGGTTAGTGTGGGGGAGCGACTGGCCGCACCCGGTCTCGGTCAAACAGCCGCCCAACGAAGGAGATCTTGTCGAGCAGCTATACCGCTATGCGCCATCCGGGGAACTGCTCAGCAAAATTCTGGTTGACAATCCGACGGCCTTCTTTGGGTTTGAAAAATGAAAATTATCTCTTTTGTCATAGAAAACAAAGCGCGTTTCGGCGTTGTCGACGACAACGAAGTGGTGGACCTGACCGATTCCCTGGGCCGAGGGATCGACACCGTCAATGACCTGATCGGCAGCGGCAAACTGGCGGCGCTCGGGCAGTCGTTGCCCGCCGATGCGCCGCGTTATGCGCTGGAGGACATCCATTTTCTTCCACCTATACCCAACCCCGGGAAAATCATTTGCGTCGGCGTCAATTATCACCACCGCAATGAAGAATACAAAGACGGTAGCGCGGCTCCCGCTTATCCCAGTGTGTTCCCGCGGTTCGCCTCGTCCATTACCGGCCATGGGCAACCGTTGATCTGTCCGGTTGAAGAATCACAACAGCTTGATTATGAAGGCGAAATAGCAATTGTGATCGGCACGCGCGGCAGGCGTATTGCCGAGCATGATGCGCTCTCCCATATTGCCGGCCTGACCTGCCTGAATGAAGGCAGCGTACGCGACTGGCTGAAACATGGAAAATTCAACGTCACGCAGGGTAAAAATTTTGACCGTAGCGGTTCTGCCGGACCCTGGTTAGTCACGGCAGATGAGTTTTCCAGCTATGACAACCTTGATGTCATCACACGGGTGAACGGCCAGGAGCGTCAACGCGATAACACCGCAAACCTGATGTTTTCCTTTGCATTCCTGATTCATTACATCTCCAAATGGACGACGCTGGAGCCCGGGGACATCATTTCAACCGGCACGCCGACGGGCGCTGGTATCCGGTTTGACCCGCCGAAGTTTCTCCGAGAAGGCGATGTGGTAGAGGTGGAAGTGCCGTCTATCGGCATTCTGAAAAACACAGTGAAAAACGGGTGAACCATGCTCAGCAAGCAAAAACTCAAAAAAGCAATGCGTCTGTTGCTGGATGCGGAAAAGAATGCAGCCCCCGTCACGCAGCTTGATGTGACGTTTCCCGGCCTGGACATCGCAGACGCTTACGAAATACAGAAACTGGTCATTGCCGAAAAGGTGGCTGCCGGCGCCACACTGCGCGGGCACAAGATTGGCCTGACCTCCCGGGCAATGCAATCCACACTTGGCATCGATGAGCCCGATTACGGCCATTTGCTGGACAATATGTTCTATTACGATGGCGATCGCATTCCCGCCGACCGTTTCATTGTTCCCAGGGTCGAGGTCGAGCTGGCATTCGTACTGGGAAAACAGCTCAAAGGTCCGAATGTATCGCTCTTCGATGTCCTGGATGCAACGGAGTTCGTGCAACCTTCGCTGGAGCTGGTTGACGGACGCACGCAATACCCACGGCGCATCGTTGACAACATAGCGGACAATGCCGCCTCTGCTGCGGTCGTGTTGGGCGGTCGGGTGGTGCGACCCATGGACATCGACTTGCGCTGGGCCAGTGCGCTTTTGTACAAGAACGGCACGATCGAAGAGTCCGGTGTATCGGCTGCCGTCCTGGGGCACCCTGCAATGGGCGTGGTGTGGCTCGCAAACAAAATCGCCGAATTCGGCGGTGTGCTGGAAAAAGGGCACATCGTCCTGGCCGGATCCTTCACACGCACCGTTCCTGTCACAAAAGGCGACGTAATCCATGCAGACTTCGGCACGCTGGGCAGCATTTCTGTCAGCTTTACCTGACGGGGGACGGAAGACAAATATGATTGTGCACAAAAACAGATTCAAGCGCGCCCTGGCCCAGGAACAGCATCAGCTGGGACTCTGGGTTTCGCTGTGTCATGCGTACAGCGCCGAAATCGTCGCGGGCGCCGGCTTTGACTGGCTCTTGCTGGATACCGAGCATTCGCCGAACGATGTACCGGACGTGCTTGCCCAATTGCAGGCAGTGGCGCCTTACCCGGTCTCGCCTGTCGTTCGGCCTTCATGGAACGACGCTCTCCAGCAAAAGCGCTTCCTGGATATCGGAACACAAACCCTGTTGATTCCGTATGTCCAGAACGAAGAGGAGGCCGCCCGGGCGGTCGCGGGCATGCGCTATCCGCCCCGTGGCAACCGGGGCGTGGGCGGCACCATGCGCGCCAGCGATTTTGGCCGGAACAAACAGTATATGCACGAGTGCGAAGAAGAACTCTGTTTGCTCGTACAGGTGGAAACCCGGGAAGCGCTGGACAATCTGGAGGCGATTGCGCAGGTAGACGGAGTCGATGGCGTATTCATCGGGCCTGCGGATTTGTCGGCCAGCATGGGGCATTTGAGTAATCCAGGGCATCATGAGGTGCAACGTGCGATCGAAGATGCGATCAGACAGGTCCGGGCGTTGGGCAAAGCGCCGGGTATCCTTACTCTGGATACCCGACTGGCCCGCCGTTATATGGAATGCGGATCGCTGTTTACGGCGGTGGGTATGGATGTCGCAATGCTGGCAAGGGCGGCCGACGGGTTGGCGGCGGAGTTTACCTGATATTGGAATTATCTTTCAGCGCCTGCTTTCCGCTTTTGCAGATAAATGGCGGTTTTGACGGCAGCGCCCCGAAGCGGCTCTGGCGGAAGCCAGTTTGGCTTATCCATGGCCAGGACATCGGCAAGCTCCTGCGTCTTTTGTCCCACCATTAGCTCCGCCAGCAATTTGCCGTAGCAGGTACCTTTCAATACGCCCGCGCCGTTGCATCCCACGGAAGCATAGAGATTCGGCGATATTTCGCCGAAATAGGTCGCGCCGTTACGCGTTAATGCTGTTGCTCCGCCCCAGAGATGTTCGAAACGATGGCTTTTGACGGCAGGGTAGCGTCGACGATAACAGTCTTCCAGCAGTGCCAGCACCGTCTTTTCGGTCTGTGGTTTTTCATAAGAATAGGCGCTTCGCACCATAAAGCGATTATTCTGGATCTTTCGTAATGTGGTGCCCATACGGTTGGCGGGAATCAGGCCCCATTCCGGCTCGCTTCCATGCAACGCGAGTTGCTCAGGATCCAGCTCCGGCGTGATGGCGGCATAGGTGAAAATCGTAAACATCCGGTCTTTAAGAAAGCCAAGCTTGCGTGCAAATCCGTTATTGGCAACAATGATTTTGTCTCCGCGGATCAGGCCCTGAGCCGTGCGAACCCCGCGCTCCCGTCCCTGTTCAACCGACAATACCGGGCAGTTCTCCACCAATGTGACATTTGTGGGCAATGTGTCGGCCAGGCCGCGAACGAGTGCAGCCGGCTGAATGAAAACATTACTATTGGTCTGGATTGCAAAGCGGTAGTAACGGGTACCAAGGCGTTCCGATAGCTGGGCCTGAGAAATTTCCTGGTATTCGACTCCCCACTTGTCATACTGACTTGCGGTGTTTTGCAAGCTGAGTGCACCTTCAGCGGTAGCAGCCCCGTGATATTTTCCCTGGGGATTCCAGCCGCAATCAATGTGGTATTGGTCAACCAATCCCTTGAGCCAGCGCAATCCGCTGTCATAGACCCGGATCTGTTTTTTGGCGACTTCTGCCGGGCTGATATGACCCGACATATTGGTATTATGAGGCAAGGCGATGACAAATCCTGAATTTCGCGCCGAAGAGCCTTCCCCGACCACACTCGCCTCAAGCACCAGGATACTGGCGGATCCGTTCAACTCTGCCAGTCTGCGCCCTGCAGCCAGGCCGGTATACCCCGCACCGATAACAATAAAATCATATTTATTTTCAATTACACTGTTTGTCTTTGCTGTTCGCGCAGGCAACAGGGAGTTCCACCCGGACCGACTTTCGTAGACGGGGTAAGTTGTTCTAGACGACATGTTTAACCTTGATTTTTCTATAGAAAACTATGTACGGGCTTCCAGGCTTTTCTGGACTTCATGCTGGACCGTGTCCCAAATCTGAGCTTTCAGTTCATTGAAGCGGGGCGACAGTTGTACACTCGCATCGCGAGGGTGAGGAAGATCGTTGGGAATATCCTGTACAACCTTTCCAGGCCGGGATCCCAGGACAATCACGCGAGTGGACAGTAGCAGCGCCTCGTCAATGGAATGCGTAATAAATACAATTGTTTTTCCGCTTTGCTCGTAGATTTTGATTAGTTGCTCCTGCAGCACTTGCCGCGTCATTGCATCCAGGGCGGCAAAGGGTTCATCCAGCAGAATCACGTCCGGGTCATTGGCAAGCACACGCGCAATTGAAACACGCTGGCGCATACCGCCTGACAAGGCTTTCGGGAAGGCGTCCTCGAAAGATTGCAATCCGACCATGTCGATATATTTCTGTGCTATCTCGTAACGTTCCTTCTTCGAAACCCCTCTGAGTTTGAGTCCGAAAGCGACGTTCTCCCGTACTGTCATCCAGGGGAATAACGCGTATTGCTGGAAGACCATGCCAGATTGGGGATCCACATCTTTTACCTCACGGTCGTTGACGACGATCCTGCCTGTGGATGGTCGCACAAAACCGGCGACCAAATTGATCAACGTCGATTTACCGCAACCAGATGCTCCCAGAAGCACCACGAATTCGCCTTTCTTGACGTCGATATTTACTTTATCCAGAACATGCAATGTTCCGTAGCTCTTACTCACATTTTCTATGCTAATCATGTCAATACCTTTTTAGCGTTGCCAGCGCAGGACACGGTTTTCAATACGGCGCAGAATCACATCAATAATCAGCACGGTGAGACTGATCATGACCATGCCCAGGACGACGGTGTCGGTCTGAAAAAACTCTTTTCCGTTCATGATCATGAACCCTAGGCCTTCCTTGGCTGACACCAGTTCTGCAGAAATAACGCAAGTCCAGGATAAACCCAGAATGATCTTGAATCCGCTGATGATTTGGGCAAGACTGGCCGGCAAAATCACTTCACGCATGACCTGGAACCGGCTTGCTCCCAGGTTTCTGGCAGCGAGCACCAAAACCTGGTCAACATTGCGGGTGGCTTCGATAACATAAAGCAGCGCAGGAGCGATGGTTCCCATGAAAACAATGCTGTACTTCTGTGTTTCGGTAATGCCAAACCACAGAAGTGATAAGGGAATCCAGCTCATGGAGGGTAACGGCCGGATCAGCGAAATGATGGGATCGAATACGGCGCAGAACCGGCGCGACGTACCCAGTATCAATCCCAAGGGGATAGAAACCGCGACTGCAAGCGCGAACCCGATCATGACCCTGCGAGTGGAAGCCAGTACATGTGATAGCAATACTCCATCATTCAAGGTCTGGATGGCCCGCAAGACAACTTCGGTCGGGGAGGGGAGAAAGATGGGATCGACCAGTCCGAAGCGACACACCATTTCCCAAATTGAAACGAAAACGACGACCGATATGCAACTGATCAGCACGAGTTCCCGCTTTCTGGAAACGTAAGACATTCTTGAATACTCCTGATGTATATAAAAGCGAATATCAAATGAAATTCGGGTTGATCCAGTCACTCACTTTGGGAGCACGATCCAGTTGTTTGTAGGTGACCAGCATTTCTGCAAGTTTTTGTAGGCCCGTGACGAATTTTCCGTCTTTGGCCATCAGCTCCTTTTGCTCCTGCAGGGTGTACCACTCGGCCCCATTAATCGTTTGCAGTTGCTCCGCATCGTTCAGATTGGTCAGCTTCTTTAGAATCGGAACTGCTTTCTCGGGCTCGTTCTTCAGAACTTCGCATGACTGGAAGTAGGCTTTGATGAAGCTTTTTACCGCCTCGGGGTTTGAGTCTGCGTAAGACTTCTTCACAACCAATAGATCGGGTCCGGGCGTTGTGCCGAATTCCTTGTACAGGCTGAAGCTCGTGTCGTCTGCAAGCAGCTTAATCCCCGGCATTGCGCCCAAAATGTTAAATTGGGGCGTCCACGCGGCGCATGCATCGATCTGGCCCGATTTCATCGCGGCAATGATATCGGGCCCGGAGATATTGATAACGTTGATATCCTTGTCTGGCGTCAATCCGCTGGTTGCGATCAGATCCAATACCAGAAGGTGAGTGCTGGATGCAAACGCCGTGCCGATCGTTTTCCCTTTGAGGTCTTCGATACTGTTGATGCCTTCCCTGACGAAAAGCCCCTCGACCTTCCCGAAGTTTTCCGGTACGCCGACCACATAGAATTGCTTTACGCCACGAGCCATCAGCGCCATGGTCGAGATAGAACCGAATCCCGCCAGATCGACGTCTCCAGCCATCATTGCGCTTAACCGGGCGGAGCCGGTGACAAACGATTCCCAGCGCAAATCAATGCCTTCTTTTCTGAGCAAGCCATTTTCGATTGCCAGATATGTCGGGTAATGTGAAAGCCACGGCGAACCGCCGTACCCCATTTTTTGCATGTCTTTTGCAGAGGCGAAAAGCCCTGTTCCCGCCAGGCCAAGGGCACCCGCGCCTGCAAGAGTGTTCTTCAGAAAAACGCGACGATGAGTTGATGTCACTTTGACCTCCTTTAGTCAATATAGATTTTGAGTACTTTTCAGCCATGGAATCTTTGTCTGCAACTTAGGCAGAACATGCTGTTCCAGCGCCTGACGACTGCTTTGATAGATTTTTTCCGCGGCTTCTTCATTCTCGCTCCGCCGGGAAATCAAATAAACCGTTCTTTGCAATGGCGGCCCGGGCAGCGGTAAAACGGCGACTTTGTCCCAGAATGACACTCCCTGGGCGACGCATAACGGCGAGGTGATGGTCCATCCCAGTCCAGAGGCGACCATCGCCATGACCACATCCGCCGAATCAATTTCCAGATAATGGGGAATGCTTACATTGCACCGACGCAAGTAGCGTTCAATCTGTCCGCCGTAATGCGAACGCGATGCAAATCGAATAAAAGGCATGGCCTGCGCACACGCATTAAGATCCTGTTTGGCGATCAGGGCCTCCTTTTCTTTAGAGACCACAATCAGAAACGGCTCCTGATAAAGGCGGGTCCTGACTAGATCGTCCATATCTTCAACAGGATCGGACGACACGATAAGGTCCAGTTGCCGGTTCAACAGGCCATTTGAATGCGTATGCGACAGTCCTGACCATGCCAGGATGCGACTGGTATTGGTCACCATCGATTTGAGAACATACGGTCCGACGGTGGCAGAGAAAGAGTCGATCATGCCGAGCCGGATTTCGACCTGGTTGAACAGTGCAGCTTCCCGCGTCTGTGCGATCAGCCGGTCCATGTCCTCCACAATCTGCTTCGCCTTGCGGCTGAGTGAGATACCGGCAGGCGTCAACTTAAAGGGACGCCGCTTGCGGTCAATGACTTGCGTCTTTAATATTTCTTCGATATTCGAGACTACTTGGGATACAGCCGATTGACTGATGCCAAGATCTTTGGCCGCATGCGAGAAATTGCCGTGCGTTGCCAACACTTCAAAAACCCTCAATGCTTTGATATCCAAGGAAGTGGCCTTGGTCATGTCTGCCTCCATTTTTTTATTAGCAATATACGGTACAAACCGAATTTAACCTAGGATATGGTGCATACCATAAGTCAAACTTATAGTAAATCACATATGTGCTAATAATGAGGCGTTCAGATTGGTGGTGAGATCTCATCCGCCATAGTAGGCGGGCAGACGTGTAACAACACACCTGGTTGCCGGGCGAGCCTGAAGGAGCGTCCGTCTGTGGAAGGAATGTGAAAGGCGGCGAGCGGGACGGGTGACCCGTTCCCACTCGTGATGGACATGCAAATGTCTACGCTGATTTAATTCACCCGAAACTTGGCGATAGTTTTCTCGTCCAGTTTCAAGCCCCATCCGGGACCGTCGGGCACCTTATAAACACCGTTGTCAAATGCATTGCGGTTTTCAACCAGACTGTAAAACAGCGGATCGCGATCAGGGTGGAATACTTCCATGTATGTGCCATGGGGAATCGAAGCCAGCAGGTGCGCCGACACTTGCGGTTCCTCGTGATGCCCCATCTGGACTTCGAAGGACATGGCCATGGCGGCGACACGGCGCCATTCCGTGGGGCCGCCGCTCCAGCTTGCATCAAAATTGCAAACATCTATCGAACGGTCGACCATCAGGTCGCGGCATCCGCCCCGATGATATTCACTTTGACCGGCAGCGACCGGGATGCCTGTTACCTGGCGGACCAGCGCCATGGAAGACCGGTCGTTATACCAGCGGCAGGGCTCTTCAAACCATCGGATATTGCAGTCTTGCACCAGCAGTCCGAATTTGATGGCATCGCGCTGGGTGAAGCCCTGGTTGGCATCGACGCACAAGATAAAGTCGTCGCCGACCGCAGAGCGCGCGGCCTTGACCCGGGCTGCATCTTCTTCGGGGCTTCTTCCACCGACTTTGAATTTGCAGCCGGCGAGCCCGTCTTTTCGCAGTGCTTCCATTTCGGTGCCGAAATCAGCCAGTTTTTTGCCGTCTTCGTAGTACCCGGCAATGGCGATCACCTGCAGACTGTCACGATATCCTCCCCAAAGTTTATACAGGGGCTGGCCCAGGGCTTTGCCCCACGCATCCAGGACGGCGCTATCGATGCAAGCCTGCGCATTGGTCGCCAGCTTGCGGTCGCGCAAAATATTGTAGGTCGGCGCCAGGGCCGCCTGCCACACCTGTTCGCTGGAAAATATATCCAGTCCGATCACCTTGGGCTTGATCTCTTCGTGGATGATTTTCAGGATTTCAGCCTGCGTCTCGAATTCATCGCCGTTATAGCATTCTCCGATAATCCCTTCATCGGTATAGACCCGCGTGATGATCGTGCAACGGTGGGTCATGTGGTAGTAGCTACCCTTGAAGGTCTTGGGCAGCGGCATTTCAATTGCGATTGTTTCAATATCTGTGATTTTCACGTTACATCCTTATTGTTTGGTGAATACGGTCAGGCATTCGAGGGGAAACTCAATCTGCACGTTTTCGCCTTCGGTAAAGCGGGGCACAGTACCCAATTCAACGATGTCCATGTTCTGCCCGAAGAAGGAAAGCGTATAAAGCGTCTGCGTGCCCAGATACTGGCGCTGAAGGACACGCGCCTCATGCCGCCCAGGCTGCGTGTCGGAAGAGGCGGCATGCATTTTTACATTCTCTGGCCGTATCGCCATCTGGGCCCGTCCTGCCGGCGCCCTGGGATCTGCCGGCAGGGTCATAAGCCGTTCCGGATACCCATCGACGAACACGTCACGAGCGCCGTTTTCCAGATCGCGCAACTCGATATCCAGCACCGTGGCAGCGCCGGTAAAGTTCGCAACGAACAGGTCGCGCGGGTTGTTGTACAGTTCCGTGGGGACATCATGTTGCAGCATCTGGCCGTCTTTCATGACGCCAATCCGGTCGCCGATCACGACCGCTTCCGCCTGGTCGTGCGTCACGTACAACGCGGTCACCCCGGCGTCCTTGACAATCTTCCGCAGATCATCACGCAGCCTGATCCGCAGTTTGGCGTCCAGGTTCGAGAGGGGTTCGTCCAGAAGCAGCAGCGCTGGCTTATAAGACAGGCTGCGGGCCAGCGCGACCCGCTGCATCTGGCCGCCACTGAGCGCCACGACCGGCCTGTCGGCATATTCCTGGAGTCCGACCAGCTCCAGGGCTTCCTGTGCCTGCGCGCGGATATCCTTGCGCGACAATTTCTTGTTGCGCAACGGATATTCGACGTTTTCCCTGACCGACATATGCGGCCACACTGCGTAAGACTGGAAGACCATGCCCAGATTGCGATGTTGCGGGGCGATGAAAACTCCGTTCTGTGGATCGGCCACCAGACGTCCGCCGATGCGGATTGTGCCGCCCGTAGGATGGTCAAGGCCCGCAACAGAGCGCAAGGTGGTCGTTTTGCCGCAGCCCGACGGCCCCAGCAATGCCAGTATATTGCCCGCTTCGATCGTGAACGAGACGTTATTGACCGCCGGCTTCATGCCGGCGCCATAGCTTTTCATCAGGTTTGTGATGACGAGTTCAGAAGACATGCCGCACCTCAGTGAACGCCGAAGACTTGATTCCACTTCGCCAGCCATTCATTGCGCAGGGAAGTAAATTCTTTGCTGTCGGGAATCCAGATCTTGGTCGACGCATCGGCGCCCTCGGGCATGGGGGCGTTCTTCATGACGGAAAACCCGCCACCGTTCTTGACCCAGGCGGCCTGTCCTTCTTCAGACAAGGCCCAATTCATGAACAGGCGCGCTGCGTTCGGGTTCTTGCTGTCCTTGACCACTCCAGCGACAGACGCCGTCACGGGCACACCTTCGGTGGGGTAAACCACTTTGATCGGTGCGCCGTCGCGCACCATGGGAATGACCGAGTTTGACTGCACTCCGCCAAGCAGTGCTTCGCCCCGGACGATGCCGCTGGCCGCAGGCGCGCCGCTGGGATAAAGCATAGGCTTGTTGGCTGCCAGTTTTTCCCAATAATCATCACCGACCACTTTGCGTTCGAAAAGGGCACGCGTCCAGGTGGAGCCGCCGGAGTTTGCCACCACAGTTCCGACTTTACCCGCGTATTTCTTATCGGTCAGGTCTGCCCAGCTGGTGGGCGGCTCAACGCCGGAGGCGACGTTATATGCGATGACAAACCCCCATACGGTTTTGGGCCAGACATTGGGAATGTCTTTCAGAGATTCCGGATATTGGTCTGCGTTCGGTGGCGCGTAGTCGGCAAACACCTGCGTGAAGCTTTGAACAAGGCCACGGTCGGACATGTCGATGACATCGGCGCCAAGCTTGCCGGCTGCCGCTTCCGTCTGGATCCGCGTGGCGAGGCGGCTGCCCGGCGCCCGTACGATCTCGACCTTGATGTTCGGATACGTCTTGTTAAATTGCGCGACCAGGTCCTGTTCCGATTCCAGCTGGTTTGCCGTATAAACGACCAGTTTTCCTTCTTTTTCTGCTGCCTTTGCCAGATCCGCGTCGGTGTTGGCCGATACGGCGCTTGCAAAGAATACGCTGATTAATGAAGCCAGTAGTAATCTGCGATTCATGGATTTTTGCATGATCTTCATTCTTGTCTCCTTGCTGTTATTTGGCGATGCTCATCATTCTTCCAAGCCAGGTCGTAAACAGGACGACCACGACGAGTATCGCGGTTTGAACTACGCTGAATGCAGCGGTGACGCCAAAATTTCCTCCTTCATAGAGATTGACCAGTAATACCGACATTGGCAGGCTTTTGCTCGAGTACAGGAACAAGGACGAGCCCAGTTCCCTGATGGCAAGAATAAACAGCAGGCTCATCGACGACACCAGGCCGGGCGCGATAAGCGGCAAAATGATTTTTCTGATTGTGTAAAGACGACCACGCCCGCAAATGAGCGACGCTTCCTCCAGTTCCGTATGAATTTGCAGCAACGAGGTCGACAGCGATTTGACGGTATCGGGTATAAAGCGCGCCACGAATGCCAGCGCGAGGATCCAGATGGAGCCGTAAATGCCGCCAGGAAGGGAAATCCACGCCCAGATATAGGCGACCCCGATCACGAGACCCGGAATAGCGATGGGCAGCGTCGATATGATGTCGATCAACCGGCGAAAGGGCAGTTTGGTCCGGTATATCGTATAGGCAAGCATGAACGACAGGATGCCGCCAATAATCGCGGTGATGACTCCGATCTTTAAGGTGTTCACCAGGGAAAGCGTGGTCAGGCTGTTGGAAAACAATCTGTGGAAATGGTCGAACGAATAGGCCGACCAATCGAAAAGCGAAGCGGCGCTGGGCAAATAGAGGAACTTCCTGAGCGAACCGATAATGAGCGCGCCCATCGGCAGTACCACTGCGATGAACAGATAAATAATGGATACGGCGAGCGTCACATATCGCCAGCGGCCCAGGTCGATGCGCCGGGGCTTGAAGGCTTTGCCGGACACCGTCACGAATGATTTTCCCTTGAGCACGCGCTGCTGGGCGATCACGGCCAATGCGGTCACGAAAATCAGAATCAAAGAAGTCGCGGCCGCCCGGTTGAAATCTGCGGGTGCGCTGGACAGCAGTTCATATATATAGGTTGTCAGGACCGTGTAGCGTTCGGGCGTTCCCAGCGTGGCCGGAATGCCGTATATGCCCAGCATCACGACAAACGACAGCATGGAACCCGCGATGATCGCCGGCATGATGAGCGGCAGGGTGATCTGGAATATCGTTTTCCAGGTCGACACGCCCGAGATCGCCGCCGCTTCCTCCAGGGAAGGATCCATGTTTTTCATGGCCGAGGCGGTGAACATATAGACGTAGGGCGCGTAATAAATACCGAAAATAACGATAATGCCCAGCGGCGTGTAGAAATTGACTTTTATCGGCAGTCCCAGGCCGCTCAGCAGCACATTGAGCAGCCCCGTTTGGGGCGAGCCCAGAATAGACCATGCAACCCCCGCGACCAGAGGCGGAATCAGCAAGGGCATAATGCTGGTGGCTTCGATGGCCCTGGCAAAAGGTGTATTGGTGCGTGCGGTAACCCACGAGAAGAAAAGGCCGACCACAACTGCAATGATCGTGCCGCCGGTGCACACCACCAGGGTGTTCCAGGTAACGCGCAGCACGTTCGGGTCCTGAACGACGCGCAGGAATGCGTCGTAGCCGATGGTGCTGTCCGTCGATGTGGGTCCGCCCGTAGAGACTGCGCCTACCCCGAGCATGAAGATCGGGTAGATGATCAGAAAGCCCAGCACCGACAGCAAAAATAGCGTCCAGGTAATACGGTAGATGGTCAATTGCCTGCTTTGGTTCTGCATTGCATATCCCTGTTGCACTCGTACCAGCCCGGTCGAGACCGACCTGGATATCCGTGAATGAAGCGACTGTCATGCCACTTTCGCCGTTCCACGCGTCTTGCCGCAGAGCAACGAAAGGCTGCCGTATATTGGCTACTGATCGACGGGCGAGCCGTCCTGGTGCATGCGCATGAGCACCGGCTTGCTCAAGGCGGGCCGTATTTTTGCCGGGTCCGGCACCAGGTCCAGCCCAATACCGGGCCGGTCCGGAATCTGGACGAATCCTTCTACCGGCAGGGGAACATCGTCGACCATGTCGGTCCCCAGATGCTTGGTTTGAGACACCATGACATTGGCCTCGAAGCCGGTAGAATATTCCTGGATGGCAAAATTCGGGATGGCGGCATCCAATTGCAGGCATGCGGCCAGGCCCACCGGCGACAGCGGATTGTGGGGTACGATCATGACGTTATGCGCTTCGGCAATGGCCGCCACTTTGCGAGCGCCGGTGATGCCGCCGCACAGGCATAAATCGACCCGCGCATATTCCATCGCATTGCGGCTGAGCAACGCCTGGAATTCATAGATATTGGAAAAACGTTCGCCCGTGGCGATGGGGATATTGATCTTGTCGGCGATGCGCGCCATGGAATCGGCATCTTCGTAGCGCATGGGATCTTCGATAAACATGGGGTGAAATTGTTCAATTCCCTGCGCGAAAACAATGGCCTCGGCCGGCGTAAGGCGCCGGTGGATTTCAATGCACAGGTCCATCTCATTGCCGGCGACTTCCCGCATGCGGGCGACATTGTCGATTGCATCACGCATTTTTGCCACATGCGGCTTGAAGTAAACCTGATCTTCCCCTTCGTCAAGAAACGGGTTGATATGACCCACGGCGGTGAAGCCCTGTTCCTTGCGCGTCCGCAATTCACGCAGAACGCCTTCAATGCTTTTTTCGTACACATGGCCGTAGACACGCGTGCTGCGGCGGACCGCGCCGCCCAGCAATTCATACACGGGCACATTCAGCGCCTTGCCCTTGATGTCCCAAAGGGCAATATCGATTGCGGCAATGGCGCTGTTGATGGCATGGCCCTGGAAGTAGGAATACCGGTGCATGACATTCCAGTGGTGCTCGATGGGGAAGGGGTCTTTGCCTTCAAGGTAGGTGGCGAACTTGTTGATGGCGGTTGCGGATGCTTCGATATGCCCCCATGCGCCTGCCTCCCCGACGCCGTGAATGCCAGCGTCGGTCTCGATCCGGACGAAAAGGAATTGCCCGGCGTGAATCGCCTCTACCTTCGTGATTTTCATGTCTGCTCCGATGTTCCCGCTTATTTGCAGGTTTCTATTAGAATGTTATCGTTAACATTAACAGACGAAAAAATCATTGTCAATACAAAGACAAGCGTATAGTAACACTTTAAAAGCATGCCTGCAGATGGCAGTGCAGGTAAGATGATCTTTTTTTCAGGATTTTTGAGGTTGCGTATGAAAGAGTATCGACGGTGGGTGACAATGGCCGACGTAGCTGAACGGGCCAATGTGTCGATGATTACCGTATCCCGCGTTATCCGGACGCCCGATAAAGTCGCAAGCGAAACGCGCGCCCGGGTGCAGTCCGCGATCAAAGACCTGGGCTATGTACCCAACGAAGGCGCGGGTGACTTGTCATCCCAGCAGAACCGTACCGTCGGCGCCCTGATCCCTACATTGACCGGTTCTGCGTTCACCTCCACGATTGACGGTCTGTCGACGCGATTGCGGTTGGCGCAACATCAGCTGTTGTTTGCCTGCACCGATTACTCGAGCGACAAAGAAGAAGACTTCATTGCCACCATGTTGCGCCGCCGCCCTGCCGGCCTGGTGCTGACCAGTGGAACTCATACCCGTGAAACCAAAGCCTTGCTGGATCACTGTGGCATTCCTGTCGTAGAAGTCTGGGAACTGCCGGAAGTTAGTGCACATCATGCCGTGGGGTTTTCCAACCACGATGCCGGGTTCGCCATGGTCGAATACCTTTACGGCCTGTCATACCAGCGAATCGGTTTTATCGGCAACGCCTTGACCAGCAACCGCTCGCAGCAGAGGCTGTATGGCTATGAGGCGGCATGCCGTCAATACGGAAACGGCCAGATCCGGCGGATCAGCGATAATAAAAAAGGCCCGAATAACTCCAGGCGGGGCGCCCAGGAATTCGAAGCATTGCTGGCCAAATGGCCGGATACCGATGCCGTGTTTTGCGCTTCCGACACCCTGGCGCTTGGCGCGTTAAGCCAGGCGAAGCGCATGGGCTTATCGGTACCGGAAGATATTGCGGTAGCCGGGTTCGGGGATTTCGAGTTCTCGGATGAATATGGGCTGGATCTCACAACGGTGCGGGTACCGGGATTCCAGATTGGGGAGTTCGCCGCGCAGCTGATTCTGAACCAGGATGGCCTCGCCAGGCACGTGCCGCAGAAAATTGATGTGGGGTATGAGATTGTGAGACGACGGACAGCGTAGGGGAGTTTTTCTCTCTGGTGTTGGATGTACAGGTGTTCACTTATGATGCAGCGCCAGATGAGTTGCTTAAGGCGCACATTGTGTTAATTGATCGTGTTAATTTGATTTACATCATATACAAATTATTGAACGATGGTTACTCTACATCGTTCTGAAACAACTGCGGTTCGTCAGGCAAACATGCCGTAGCGAAATTCATCTTGCTTCATGGGGTCTGCAGCGATTAATGCGATTCCCGGTTGGTTTTTGGAATGACCATTGATCGTGCAACCCAAGTAACGTATCTAATGAAGTTTGGCCGTTCTTCTGACGTGCAGGGATTTCTCTCATCCGTATCAATTTCGATCGTCGCAATGCCGGCCGCGTTTGTCATTGTGCTTATTACGTCAGCCTCAGCCAGGTCCAATGGTGTAGAAATGGCCTCACTGCTCTTTACCGGGCCATTAATAGGGCAGGTGGTGAATGTTGGAGTGATGGCAAGTGGCCATCGGTAAAGGAGCGAAATGGAGAAAAGAGTCAATTCATTTTCGAGCTATATTTATGCATTTGGTGTAGTCAAAGCCAGCTACAAAGCATTTCTCCCTGGTTTTATTTTTGTCTCTTTGCTTTTCGGTCTCGTTTCGGTCGTTGGTGCGATTGTTCCGTGGTTCCTGAAAGAGGCGACCAACGCTTTTACAGCAGATCGGACAGACACGAATGTATTTTATTTATTTGTTGCGGGATATGCGTTGTGTTGGACCGTGGCAGAAGTGCTGAAAAATATCAAAGGCGTGTTTTCGGGGCGGATTCTGGCTGGCTGCGATTCGACAATTACAAAAGCCATGCTGGCACGTGTTATAACCCTGCCTTATTCAGAACAGGCACAACTGAATGCCGGAAAAGTGGCTTCGATCATCACACGTGCATCTGGTGCATTTACGACGATAACCGTCTACGTGTTCTGGACGCTTTTCCCGATAATGATAGAGTTCGTGGTGGCTCTGATTGCACTGGGGAAAAGCACCAATAGCTTGTTTTTGATAAGCTTTTTAATCAGTATTGTCATACTTTCCGCACTGTCAATATTGATTGCGATACAGAGTCGAGTGCTGTATGCAAATCTTTACAAGTCGATGACCGACAGAGATGGCTATATCGTGGAACGATTGCATTTGCTATATGATCTGCGACTGAATAACGCATATGAGAAGGAAAGCGGCATCATCGAACATCATCTGGACCAGGTCATTCAGGCCATTCGAGGTTCTAATCTGCAGATAGGAATCAAGCTGGGCCTGATGGCGCTGGCAACTGGCGTCGTGCTGGCGATTTTTACGGCGTTGTCTGTATTTGCTGATAAAGATCAGGGTATCACTGCCGGTGATTTTGTGATGATTGCGGGCTACGTGGGAATGCTGACGCTCCAGCTTCGGATTCTCGCGGGGGCACTGATTGATCTGGAAAAGCAAAAAGTGGCATTGGCCGATGGCATTGCCTATCTGAAAAAGCCGATTTCCGAGATCCAGGCAATCGAGCCGCTGACTCTTCAGAATACTGACTATGTCTTTGAATTAAATGATGTTTGTATAGAAAAGGGCGGAAAGCAGATTATCCAGCACCTGAGCTACCGGTTTATGAATGATAAATTTACTGTCATAAAAGGTGCGTCGGGACGCGGAAAAACCAGTTTGATGAACGCCATGCTGGGATTAGAGCAGCCCGTCTCCGGTCAGATTTTATTCTACGGTCATCCCGTCTCCACCAATATCAGCCCCCGTATTATTGATTACGTCGCCGTGGCTCCGCAGTCGGCCCAGGTGATAAGTGGAAGCTTAAGAGAAAACCTGTGCTACGGGATAGAGCAAGAGGCCCTGCCTGACATGTTCTTGACCGATATTTTGGAGTTGTTGAATTTTACAGAGACCTCCTTGGCGCGATTGATTAATCTGGATACGTGGTTTGACGCAAGGGGCGAAGGACTGAGCGGCGGTGAGCGCCAGCGAATTGCCATAGGCCGGGCACTCGCCAGGCAAAAGAAAATAATGATACTGGATGAGCCCACGGCGTCTCTTGATCTGGAAAACGCTAAACGGATTATTACTTATTTGCGCAGCCATATTCCGACATTGATCGTGATTAGCCATGATGCCGGAGTACAGGGTATGGCAGACGAAATTTTAGAGCTCGGATAGATTTTATCCGGGTGGAATTCCACGCCCGCCGTGGTACTACAGGCTTTCTTGCGGCAATTTGGCAATCACCTTGATCTCGAAGTCAAACCCGGACAGCCACGTCACGCCCACGGCGGTGACTGTGGGATAGGGTGCATTGCCCCAGTGTTCGGATACGACCGACGACCAGATTTCCTCGAACGTCGAAGCCGGGTCGACCATAAAAACCGTGACGTCGACCACATCATCAAAACTGCAGCCTGCTGCTGCCAATATGGAATTCAGGTTTTCGAATGCCAGACGAACCTGTTCTTTCAGTCCCTGCTGCGGTGAGCCGTCTTCCAGGCTGCCGACTTGTCCCGACACAAACAGAAAGCCGTTGGAATGGATCGCCGGCGAATAGCGATGCCGCTCATACAGCGCGTGGCGCCCGGGTGGAAAAACGACGTTGCGTGTTGTCATCAAACTAACTCCATTATCAGTAGGCCGACTTCGGCCGGGTGGGTAATGAAGTAAACTTTACCGGCAAGGGCTTCGCCGATAAACAGGCAATCCTACCCAACAGTGTTTGCGACAGGCAAACAATCCAATGATCTGGAGCAAAGATGGATCGTTTCGACGCGATGCTGGCCTTCGCCCGCGTAGTGGAAACCGGCAGCTTTACCAAGGCGGCCGATACGCTGCACATGAGCAAGACAACTGTCACACAACTGGTGCAGCAGATAGAGGCGCGTTTACAGGTCAGGCTGCTGAATCGAACGACGCGCAAGGTCAACGTCACCGCCGATGGCGCCGCCTATTATGAGCGGGTGTTGCGGCTCCTGGCTGACCTGGATGATGCAGAGACAAGCCTGTCCGGCGCGGTGGCCTCTCCACGAGGCCGCTTGCGGGTAGATGTGCCCAGTCCATTTGCCAGCAGGATACTTGTCCCGGCCTTGCCGGCGTTTCAGGCCAAGTATCCCGATATCGAGTTGCACCTGGGTGTGAGCGATCGCGTGGTGGACTTGATTGACGAGAATGTCGATTGTGTGGTGCGGGGTGGCGAGATCAACAACCAGTCACTGGTGGCGCGGCATGTGGGGGACTTGGTGATAGGGGTCTACGCGGCGCCCACCTATCTGGCGCAGGCCGGTCTGCCCACGCATCCCGGCGAACTTGAAGCGTCCCAACACCGGGTGGTTGGATTTTCCTGGTCTCGTACCCGTCGTGTTTTTCCGCGTGTCATGCAACGCGACGGCGAAAGTACTCATGTGCAAGGCCGCCATGCCCTGGTTGTCGACGACGGTAATGCCTACCTGTCGGCGGGCCTGGCGGGAATCGGGGTGCTCTGGCTGCCGGCCTATATGGCCGACATGCATGTAGAGCGGGGTGAGTTGGTGAGGCTGTTTGCCGATTGGCAGCTTGATCCCATGCCGATGTATATTGCTTTTCCTCCCAATAGACACGTCAGCGCGAAGCTGCGCGTGTTTATCGACTGGATTGTCGCTTTGATGGAGCGGCATGCACCGGTCAAGCCCAAGGTACCGTAGTCGGTAGCCTAGCCTTTCTCAAACGTCGAGATGCCTGAAATAAGCGCGATCTTCATATATCCCCGGTGGTTTACCTCAGAGAAAGATGAAAGGCGTTCCAGACGACTATTGCATTCGCCTTAATTACCCGGTTGCCCGGTGGGTCGTAAGCGTTTCTTGGCTCGCTGCTCCATCATCACGGCTTGCAGCGCCTTGAGAACAGCATCAGGTGCCGCTTGCGGGCTACAGACGCCGGCGGCCAGGTTGGTCGTTTCAAACGGGTCGTTGCTCAGGTTATACAACTCGAACTCGGCCGGACCACCTTCAGGCTGCAGGATCAGACTTTGATCGGGGCTGCTCGTTCCTCCCCAGAATTTCGGATTGCTATAGTAGCGCGAATATTTCCAAAGCTGCTTTTCACCGTGTTCATCGGCCAGGCGTGTAATCACGGTTTCCACATGGCTGGGCTCGGCGATCGGGGAATACGGGTTGCCACGCGGATTCACGTCGGTCAGCCCTTCGCTGACCTCGTCATCTGTCATAAAATACAACGCCTCGTCACTGCTGCCACTGGTGCCGCCGCTGCGGACCAATTCGGACAAATCAGCGCCGACCAGTGGATGCACCTCGGAATGGCTCGGGGTGAGAGCCGCTGCGGCTTCCTGCTGGCTGATACCGGCCAGGCCCATCAGGGTGGGAACGATATCAACATGGCTGCTTAATGCATGGCTATGTTGCTGACCACTGAACAGTGTCGGATTGGATATGATGAATGGAATATGCAGGCTTTCTTCGTAGGCGTTATACCATTTCTGATGCATGCCGCCGTGCGCGCCCAGCATATCGCCGTGATCCGAGGTGTAAACGATGATGGTATTGTCGAAGAACCGGCTGTTGCGCAGCCTCTGGTAAACCTTGAGAATTTCCTGGTCGACCACGTATTGCAGGTAATAATACATCTGGAAGTACTGCGGGATGGTCGGGTTGCGGAAGAACATTTCGCCGTATTTTTCGACATAATCCTTCTGAGCCCTGGGCTTGGTGGACAGGTCTTCGCAACGGGTTGGCGGCAGCAGCAGGTTCAGGTTCTTGATGAAATCAGGGAAATCGTATTTATAACCGAAGGACAACCACGGCGTGCCGAAGAATACGATGTCATGTGGATTGGTGAACGAAGCGACTGTCAGCCAGGGCTGGTCGCTGTCATCCTGTTCCAGCGTATCCAGCAGCCGAATCACCTGATTGGCAAAGCCCGGGTCGCGGTTGACGCCTGCGTTGGCCAGATCGGAGCCATGCGGATCGGGGCCGATCCAGCCGTCGAAACCGTACTCATTCAGCTTATTGGCCGATTCATACAACTGTTCTGCGCGCGGTATTGATGTGCCGTCGTTATTGGTGCTCAGCATGACATTCACACTGCCGGGCAGAATAATGTCCGGGTGCGACAGGTGCCATTTGCCGCGGTAAAAGGTGCGGTAGCCGCCAGCGCGGAAATAGTCACCCATGGTGGGCACGCTGTTGGGGTCCAGATAGAACATGTTCGGGTCGTACCATTGCTTGGCCATGCCCGAGGTCTGGGTGACGCCATGCAGGGAAGGGTACTGGCCGGTGTAGATACTGGTTCGACTGGGGCTACAGGCCGTGCTGGCGGTGTAGTGCCGGTGCATTTCCAGGCTGTTTTCGCGCAGCGCGGCTACGCCGTGCAGATAATCCTGGCGGAATTGTCGAACGGATTCGTCCTCATACGCCGGGGGATAACGCTCCTCGTCAGTTGTGATAATCAAAAAATTCCATCGCCCATTGTTCGCTGCCATGATCGGGGCCTCCCTGGTTTGCAGAAGTTTAGGTGTTGTAAGCGTGATGAATGGTGTTTGATTGAGTCATGCGTTGCGGCAGAGGATCGCCACGGCGATGTAGCGGCCGAGAGTGGCATTCGCTTTGGAGCTGTGTTATGCCATATGGTAAAGGTAATTGGCGAGTAAGGCCATCAGAGAGTTTTCTGCGTGTGCTTTTTGCCACTGGAATGATTGGCAGTGCCCTCGTCGTGCAGACGCAGAAGCTGTTCTGCACTAATTAACGGGGAAAGAGCCGACTATCCCATTGGACTTCCATCGGCTCGGACAAAACAATGCGAGCTGCGTCACTGTGTGCCGGATTGACGAGGGCATTAAACTCTATTCTTGCGACCAACGAGGGAACGATAAGGATCGCTGCTTTGCCAGCGCGTATCCATTCATCGCCAATCTCTTGTGCCACTACGCTTTCCTGACTATCCCAGCCGTCAGGCAAATCGTTCAAGGTGTAGCGAAGGCTCTCCACATCTTCCGGTACATCCGCGATGATGCATCGATGCGAGGGCGGGACCTTGCCCGTATTGGTATGGACAAGCACTTCCAGCATGGCGCCTGCATAAGTCATTGCCGCGTAAATCACGGGCTGACCCGGTTTGTTCCATCGACCACCCATCATGGCCGCCCCTGTGCCATCCCATATAGGGTGGCGGCTACTGGCAATCCGATACAATTTCATTGCTCACGCGGCCAGGCCGTAATATGCAGACCAGAGAATGCGTTCGACCCGCTGGGCGCCAATTTCTGAGAACGCCACATCCAGAGGTAAAAGCCCTTCAAGCATCGGGTGGGGGGTGTACAGGAAGCGGCGAGCATCATCCTCGGACTCAAGTACGTGGATCGCGGTTGCAAAAACCCGTGCAAGACGTTCGGTGCGCTCAGACTCCTCTGCATTCAGGTTGATTTTGCGGCGCTTGAATGTGCCCTCTGGAACGATACGGTACAGAAGATTTGTTGCCTGTTCGTTGTGGCCGACAATGCGATCCACGACCGTACGCAGAGCGGATTTTGGAATTCCATTGGAGACTCGCTCATCGAGTTCGGCAAATGTCTCTGGCAGCGGTGCCATACTGAGCGTTGAGCCGATTTGTTCAGGGCGTAACGAAAGCATAATACCTCCGGTAAGTATCATTTGATACGTTAATTATAGATCATATGATACTTTTAAGCAACGTCCAGCAAGAATTGGCCGGACTTGAATGCCGCGTGGTAGCCATTGCGACGCCTCAGTTTCCAGGCGGTGCGATGCTTTTGAGCACCAAATCACTCACTTCGGCAATCAGGGCCGCGTTGGGTGAGTAGACGGTGGATCGTTTCGTAAACAGTAGCACCTCGCCAAAATTCACTGTTTTTTCCAGTGGCAGAATATGCAGCAGATTCTGGTTCTTGAAGTACCGGGCAATGCCCTGAGGCATCGCGGCGATCAGGTTTTCCCGCCCCAGCATGATGACATTTGTCAACGTCGTGCTGGAACGGATGACAATATTCGGATTGGTCAATTCATATTCGTCGCATAGGGTGACCAGCCGCGCGTCCGCATAAGTGCCTTCGAGAGGGAAAATCCAGTCACAGCCCTGCAACCGGGCTGGTTCAAGGCCAGTTGTCTGCGCCAGTGGGTGTTGCAAGCCGCAAACCAGCACCATGGGTTCGTAGTTAAGAATCACTCTGTCAAAAGCGGTTAAATCAAGCAACTCTGTCCTGCGCCCAATGACCATATCCAGTTTGCCGACGCTGAGTTTTTCCAGCAGCGGCTCGATGATGCCGTCCTCGATACTCACCAGCAGATCGGGGGCCCGCAATCTGAGTATGCTGAGCAAATCCGGCAAGACCGACTGGGTGGCTGACGGCAAGGCGCCGATGGCGAGCGTTCTGCGCTGCTGATGGTCGATTTTCTCAAGTTCAGACTGCACGCGTTGTGCGGAATGCAAAATCTGGCGGGCATATTCGATCACCAGATTGCCCGAAGGGGTGGGCACGGTTCCCACGGCGCTACGCTCAAATAGCGGGAAACCGATTTCGTCCTCAAGTTGGGAAAGCACTTTGGAGGCGGCGGGCTGCGTCATATGCAGTTGTTGCGATGCCTTGTGCAGGTTTCTGGTTTCGGCCAGCGCGACAAGCAGATCGGCTTGCCGTTTTTTCAGGAAAAACATGAGGTTATGCCAATTTAGTTATACGGTAAGTCGAAATTGGAATTTTACAGGCTTCTGTTGACTATGGCACTCTTGTGCCGACCATAAATATAAGGAGACTCTCTTATGCGTAAGACTTTTACGCGCACGCTGGCGACGCAGTTGACCTGTTGTTTCACGTCAACTGCGCTGGCCGCGACAGCTTTACCGGAACAAATTACATTTGTCGTTCCCTATGCACCTGGCGGCGCGGTGGACGTACTGACACGGTTTCTCGCAAAACATATTTCGTCCGATGAGGCAATCAATATTGTGGTCGAGAACAAGCCAGGCGCTGCAGGATCTATCGCAGCGATGCAAGTGGCTCGCAGCAAACCGGATGGCCGCACCCTGATCATGGGGACGACCAACACCCACGGCGTAAACAGTTTTGTGATACCAGGATTGAAATATGATCCCATCAAGGACTTTACGCCGGTTGCCGACGTGGCGGAAAATATCGTGATTCTGGCTGCCAACAAGGACTTTCCTGCCAATACCCTGAGCGAAATGGTAGAAGTCATTCGCCAGGCCCCTGGAAAATACAGCTTTGGCTCGCCGGGCATCGGAAGCGTACATGCGCTTGCCATGGAGCAGTTTGCCCGCAAACTGGGGCTGGATATCGCGCATGCTGCATACAAGGGCGCCGGCCCCGCCATGACCGATGCAGTGGCGGGCACGATTCCCCTTGTCATGGCAGGGGTGGTTCCGGCAAAGCCCTTCCTTGAAAGCGGACGGATCAAGATTCTGGGCGTTGCCAATCCCAAAGACAAGATGTTCAGTGATCTTCCCGAGATCGCCAATACGCAATACTTTTCAGATATTCAGAAAGACACGTCAGTTCAATCCTGGATCGGCCTGTTTGCGCCCGCCGGTATGCAGCCGCAATTGGCGGACAGGCTGCATGCAGCAGTGGAAAAAGTGCTCAAGTCGGCAGCGTTCGCAAAAGAACTGACGCCACTGGGTATGGCGCCCAATATATCGACTCGCAGCGCATTCGCCGACAAGGTCGTAGAAAATGTGCAGACCTGGAAAGCAGTAATTTCGTCCTCCACCCCGGCTAAACAATAAGGAATAACACAAGGTATGTCCAGACCCGTTAATTTTCTCATGTTCATTACAGATCAGTTGCGCGCTGATCATCTGGGCTGTTATGGCAACGATGTGGTCAAGACGCCAGTCATTGATGCGATCGCCAAAAAAGGCTTTCGTTTCAAAAATATGCATGTTGCTACGCCCATTTGCATGCCGAATCGTGCGAGCATGATGACCGGCCGTTATCCGTCTGTACACGGCGCGCGCCATAATGGCATACCGCTTTCCCTCAAGGCTCGCACCTTCGTTGAAGCGCTGCGCCAGTCTGGTTATCACACTGCCCAGGTCGGAAAAATACATCTTCAGAACATGACCGAGATAGACCCTATCTGGCCGCTGGACCCCGCGCAGCGGCAGATTGACGAGGCTTTCGAGCAGGATCAGGGCAATTATGATCAGGAAAAGCGCGGTAAATGGCTCAATAGTGATGATTACGATCTTGATTATCCCTATTACGGATTTGAACAGGTCTATCTGGTGGACGATCACGCAGATATCGTTCATGGGCACTACCGGTATTGGCTGCGCCAGGAAGTGCCTGACGGCGAGTCGCTGATCGGCCCAGACAATGCTATTGCAGCACCTGATTACACGCTCACCAAAATTAACCAGGCCTGGCGTACTCGCCTGTCTGAAGCGCAATATCCGTCTGCGTATATTGCAGATCGAAGCATTGACCTGCTCAAAACCTATGCAAACGATGAACAGCCGTTCTTCCTGCAGGTGTCATTTCCCGATCCTCATCACCCATTTACCCCTCCGGGGAAATACTGGGATATGTACAAGCCTGAGGATATGACACTGCCAGCCTCATTTTATTCTGAACATGCGTTGCCACAGCATGTCAAATGGCTTTATGAACGGCGCGACTCTGGCGTGGCTACAAAAAAAGGCACAGCGGTATTTGCCTGCGATGAACGAGAAGCGAGAGAAGCACTGGCGCTGAACTATGGCTCCATCAGCAATATCGACGCACAGATCGGACGCGTGATGGCAGAGCTTGAACGGCTTGAGCTCCTGGACAATACGGTTGTGATTTTTACGAGCGACCACGGAGATTTCCTGGGAGACCATCAGTTGATGCTCAAAGGACCCATTCATTATCGCGGTCTGACGCGCGTGCCATTTATCTGGTCTGACCCGCATGTGCCAGCTGCTTCGGGAAAATCGTCCGAAGCGTTGACCAGCACCATCGATATTGCCCCCACCATTCTGAATCGTGCGCAAGTGCGGCCCTTTAACGGGATACAGGGCCAAGACATGCAGAAGATTGCAAACGGCATGAAAGACGACCTTCGCGACGCATTGCTGATCGAGGAAGAAGGGCAGCGCGTTATTCTGGGAATCGACACGCGCGTGCGTTGCCGTACGTTGTTGACTCGACGTTACCGCATGACCATTTATGATGCGGCAGACTGGGGTGAGTTGTACGATTTACAACAGGATCCGGACGAGATGAATAATCTGTGGGATGATCCGGGCGCATTGGCGATACGGGCCATGATGATGGAAAAAATGGCCTATACCAACCTTGAGCTGGTTGAAAAAAGCCCCTATCCCAGCGCGCTGGCGTGATCGGCTTGCCGATTTGAACTAAAACAGGAGACAACCATGTCCATCGCGTCATATTTTTATAAAACTTCGCTGGCTGTTGGCATAAGCGCAGTATTCAGTTGTGCGGCGCTGGCGCAGTACCCGGAAAAGCCGATTACGCTGATCGTTAATTACCCGGCTGGCGGTGCGCTTGATCTGGCGACGCGCGTCATCGCATCTCATCTATCGGGGCAATTCGGCAAGCCGATTGTGGTTGAAAACAAGCCCGGTGCGTCCGGCTTGATTGGCGCAGAATACGTTTCACACCAGAAGCCGGATGGTTATACGCTACTTGCCACAATCGACTCACTGGTTACCGTCAACCCTTATATATTTGGCGAAAAGCGTTTCGATCCCGATAAAAAGCTGGACCTGATCGGTCTATTGGGCACATTTGACCAGGTTCTGCTTGTCCCTAAAGATTCACCAATCAAAAATATATCCTCTTTGGTCTCGCTGTCAAAAACGAAGGAACTCAATTATTCGTCGGCTGGTGCGGGAACTCCGGGCCATTTGGCGATGGAGCGGCTCAAATTGATCACGGGCATCAACATCCTGCACATCCCCTTCAACGGGAACGCGCCGGCACTCAATGCATTGCTAGGAAAGCAAGTCGATATCGGCTTTCTGGCGCTGGGCGGTTCGACCTTGCAACACATCAGTGTGGGAAAACTGGTTCCGCAGGCGCTATCCGGAAAATCGCGTGATCCCAAATTGCCTGATACTCCCGCGGTTGCAGAAAGCAGCGTGGTCGGCTTGAAGGACTTCGATATGCAGTTTGCATTTTTGCTGATGACGCCCAAGGGGATTGACAAGGAAATCGCTGAAAAGTGGAATGTGGCAATTGCAAATGCCATGCAATCAGAACAGGTTAAAACTCAGTTTGATAATTTGAATATCCATCGGGTCAGTGGCTCTGAGCAAGAGGCACAGCAGTGGATCAGCACGTATGGCAGCCATATTCGTGACACGATCAAGAATGCAAAAATCACGGTTGAATGAGCCATAAGAGTTGATTTACAGATGAAAAATACCTTAGTATTGCCACGAGCGTGTAAAATACGCCTGGCATCACATTGGTATCACGACTGTAATACAAGATAACTCGAATATCGGAGACTTTTATGAGCGGAACCTATGATTTGAAGCGTAGTGGCGAGCAGTACATGTTCAATCTGAAAGCAGCAAATGGACAGACTATTTTGACCAGTGAGAGATATGCAGCCAAGTCCGGTGCGCTGGGCGGCATAGAATCGGTCCGCAAGAATTCTCCGACAGACGAAAGGTATCAGCGCAAGACCGCCAAGGATGGTTCTCCCTTTTTTACCTTGTCGGCCGCGAACGGCGAAGTGCTTGGACATAGCGAAATGTATTCCAGCACGGCTGCCCGGGACAATGGTATCGCATCGTGCAAAACAAACGGTCCGTCCGGGACCACAAAAGACAATACCTGAACGACATTCCCCGGCGCGGCGTCTGGCTGTTATATAGAATTATCTCTCGACCTGATAGGCTGCAAGAAGCGGGTCGATGGCAGCAACCGGCGTGACAACCAGGGCGTCAAGCCCGAGCCAGGCGGCTAAAAGCCGCAACTCTTCGATCAGCCGCTCCACCGTGTGGCGCGGCGCATCGGGCTCGACATGTGCTCGCTGAACGATCAATTGACCAGACAGGCGTTCGGCTTTCAGATCCACGCGCGCCACGATCGCGCCGTCCAGCAGAAACGGAAGTACGTAATAACCATGCTCGCGTTTGTGAGCGGGTGTGTAAATCTCCAACCGATAGCGAAAGTCGAACAACCGCTCTGTACGCGGACGATACCAGATTAGCGGATCGAAGGGCGAGAGCAATGCTGTTCCCTCGATTTTGCGACCGGCGCGCGCATCCTTGTGCAGATAGGCTTGCTGCCGCCAGCCGCGCACACGTACTGGGATTAGGGTTCCGTCTTCGACCAATTGCTGTAGCGGTAGCGGTGCGTCCGCAGCGGGAATACGATAATAATCGCGCAGGTCGTCCGCTGTGGCAATGCCAAAGGCTTTGGCTGATCGGGCCAGCAGTGCTCGTTGCGCGTCCACATCACTGGGTGTAGGGTGCTGAAGAATGGAATGAGGCAATACTCGTTCAGGCAGATCGTAGACACGCTCGAAACTGCCCCGGCGATGTGTGGCGGCGATCAGGCCCGACCAGAACAGCCATTCGATCGCGTGTTTCGCCTCGCTCCACGACCACATCTCCTTGGAGGCTCCCTTGGTCGCCAGCCCCGGGGCGGGTGAAAGATCGGAAGCGGCCAGGGGGCCTTCTGCGCTGATTCGCTGCAGGATGGCTTCGGCCTCGGCCCGCCTTTCCCTGGCAAATGGCTGGAGCTGCTTCCAGACCCCCTCGCCACGGTGTGCACGATCCATGCGCCAGCGTAAGAGAGGCTGGCAGTCCATCGGCAGGAGAGACGCCGCGTGTCCCCAGTATTCGAAGAAACGTTTGGATTTGGCGATGGTATCGTTGTCTAACAGCGTGCGGTCGTAGGAGCCGAGGCGGGAAAAGAGCGGCAGGTAATGGGCGCGTATGAGGACGTTTACGCTATCGATCTGCAGCAGGCCGAGTTGTGCGATTGAGCGGCGCAGCTGCGCTTTGCCTATATTGCCATCACGGGCCAGGCCATTGAATCCCTGCGCCGTTAGTGCGATACGGCGCGCCTCGGCAGGGGAAATTTCTGATTTGGTTGATTTTGGCATTGGCATAGTGCTTTATGGCTTTTCCGGGAGGCAGCAGGATACGTGTGGTCGCGCCGATTTTTCCCATTATAGGTATGGAATAAGAGACCTCCGATTGAAGCGTGGAGTCAGCTGAAAATAGTCGGATCGGTTGTATCCAAAAATAGGACTTCAGCGCAAAGTTCATTTATTGGCTTTTCGTACAGTGATAGAATGGCGCTCGGCTTAAACCGGGCTGAAAATATATCAACACCGAAATTACCAAAAAATATGAAAAAACTCGACTATCTTGAACAAAAAATAATGCTCGCAGGCAGGCTGGCCCTGGTCTTACTGGGTGTGATTTTCCTGGCATTTGCCATATGGTGGGCCGTTCTGAGCGTGCCCAACGGATGGCGGCTTTATCTGACCGAAAATGAACAAACCAGCGTACAGAAAGTAGAAGGTTTCACGCCCGATGCCAAGGCTTTTGAGGATGCGATTCGCAGCTCGCAAGCCAGTGCGACCGGCCAGGACGAAGATACCCTAAAGCTGCGCGATGCTATGAAAACGCCGGAAATCGCCGCGCATTACGATAGCATCATCCGTCAGATCCGCGCCTTTGTTGAAAGCAAGCCCGAACAGCGCGCACAGATTGAAGCTGCTGCACTAGAGAACGGTATCTTTCCGCTGGCGCCGGCTGAATTCGAAGCTATCGACAAGTACGGCACCCTCTGCGCTGCCGATACCGGCGCAACGGCTGCCGCTGCCGCAGTAGAAGCGGCGTCAGCCGAAGCAGTAGAAGTTGATGCAGCAGCAGGTGAGGCTGAGAACGCTGACGCTGCAGCGACCAACGAAGAAGAACTTCCACATTGCAACAAGCACACGGTGCGCGGAACAATCGTGGAGAACCTGAACCCTGTCCTGTACTCAGCCGACAATGACGAAGAAAAGCTCGCCCTGCACAAAAGTTACATCGCCGGCCTGGACCAAAGTATTAGCGGTTATCTGGATGGCAAGACACCACGCGACTCGCTTTTTGCCATGCCCGCCATGCAGATCAGCTCGACGCTGATTTCATCGTATTCAACACAGTTCTCGGAAAAGCTCAATGCATCTGATGCCGATGACAGCCTGGGTTCCGAGATTGAACAGCTTATCAAGCGAGTCACGCCGCTGACCCTGCTGGCCAACCCGTTCGTGATTGGCACGTTGCTATTCCTGGTGGTTTTCGTTAACCTGATGATGATGCTGGCTGTGATGCGCATTGGACGTCGCTTGGATCAGGAAGACGGTACGAAGTCGTAAATTGGATATAAAAGCAGAATAATAATCCGCGCTATTTTTGTGTATGGTGCGGATTTTATTTTTGGAAAGACGGTTCAATACTGATCAGTGCGAGCCTTACATGCTTGTATCGTCTCCCTGTCCTCCATATGATCGGCTTTGATATGATGCGTCTTCTATCTTCCTACCGCTTATCGGATTGCAATTTACCGTCCATGCGAACCACGTATCCAATGATCTTGTTGCATACCCTCGCGCTCGAGCCATGAGCGGAACAGCACGACAACGTCATCGGCAGACCTTTCATCCGGAACGTAAGTGCAATAGCTGCGTGACGGCAGGCGTGGGCCGTTGAACGGTGCAACAAGCCTGCCGGCAGCAAGATCGTCTGATACCAGCGAAGTCGGTCCCATGGCAATGCCCATGCCATCGATGGCCGCCTGCAATGTCAGGTAGAAGTGATCGAAGGTCAGGGTGGCTGCCGGGGACAGGTCGTAAACCTGTGCCGTTGCCAGCCAGTCCGGCCACACTCTCGGCAGGCTCGTCGTGTGCAACAAGGTATGTTGTCGCAAGTCTTGCGGCTCGCGCAGCGGCAGGCGCGAGAGGAGCGCCGGACTGCAAACCGGCAGCCGCTCCTCGGACAGGAACGGTCTCATAGAATAGCCATAGAACGTGTCCGGGCCGCCCCGGATAATGACGTCATAGGTCTCTTTCAGGCTTTCCACCGGCTCGTTTGACGTTTCTACCCTGACGTCTATGTTGGCATGTTCGCTACGGAATTTCTCCAACCGCGGCACCAGCCAGCGCAAGGTGAACGTTGCCGATGCATTCACGGACAACGTCCGGGAGACGGTGGCGGGGACACCATAGCTGGCCGTGGCCAGCGCGAGCTGTTCGAACAGGGGGGCGATTTGCTCGAGATACGCTCTGGCATCTGCCGTAAGTACCACGCGCCGGTTATGTCGTTCAAATAATGGCATGCCCAGCCATGCTTCCAGCAGACGCACCTGCTGGCTCACCGCGCCATTGGTAACGTGTAGTTGCGCAGCCGCTTCCTTGAAGCTGCCCAGTCGGCCGGCAGCCTCGAAGGCACGCAACGCATTCAGTGGTGGGAGTCTCTGTTTCATTCGAAATAGTTTATCTAATGTGAATTGTCAATTTATCTGGTTTGTGGCCCCAGCACAAGATAGATATACTTCTTACTACATTTTTTCTTCGGGTCCCGCATGCTCAGCTATGCTTATATTGGTGGTTTCGTCCTGCTTGCAGCGCTGCTGCATGCGAGCTGGAACGCGCTTCTGCATGGCAATGGCGATCGCCTGCTCTCCATGACGTGGATGAGTGTGGCCATCGCGGCAGTCTCTACGATCGTGATTCTGTTCATTCCATTGCCGGCTCGCGCGGCCTGGCCGTACATCATCATCTCGGGCCTGATACATATCGTCTACAACGTAAGCCTTGTACGGTCGTATCGTCGCAGCGATCTGGCGCAAGCGTATCCGATTGCACGGGGTTCCTCTCCGTTGTTCGTCACGTTGGGCGCGGCGCTCTTCGCTGATGAGGCAATCGGGGTATTGCAGGGTCTGGGAATCGTGCTGATATCGGGTGGTATTATTGCTATCGCGCTGCAGGGGCGTCATGTGCCGCGCACGGGAATTCTGGCTGCGCTGATGACGGGTGTGATTATTGCGTTCTATACTGTCATCGACGGCATCGGCGTGCGCTTGTCGGGTGGGCAGGCTCTTTCGTACACTGCGTGGATGTTCCTGTTTTATTGGTTTATGCCGGTATTGTTCGTCGCCAGGCGTGGACTTGCAGCGCTGCTGATGCCGGTACGCACTGCGCCAATGACAACTGGCATATCGCTGATTGGGGGCCTGGTGTCGCTCACGGCCTACGGCATCGTCATCTGGGCGTTGCAGTCGGGTGCGATAGGAGCAGTATCTGCATTACGTGAAACCAGCGTGGTGTTTGCAGTACTGATCGGAAGACTGTTTCTGCGGGAAACGGTGAGCGCAAAACGCTGGCTCGCATGCATGACCGTTGTAGGCGGGGCGGTTTGCCTGGGACTTTGACATTGACTGAAAGGATGGCTTCATGCTTAAGAAAATAGCAACCACGCAGCTTGAGATCGCTTACGACGAACAGGGCAACGCCGACGGGTGGCCGGTCGTTCTGCTACACGGTTTTCCATACGACATCCATGCCTACGACGAGGTAACACAACGACTGATATCCCGGGGAGCACGCGTCATCACCCCGTTTCTTCGAGGATACGGCGCTACCCGATTTGTTGATGAGACCATATGTCGCTCGGGGCAGCAGGCTGCGCTGGGGGCAGACTTGTTATCGCTGCTGGACGCGCTGAAGATTGAGCAAGCCGTGCTGGCCGGATATGACTGGGGTGGCCGGGCCGCTTGCGTCGTCGCCGCGTTATACCCGTCCAGAGCGCGTGGTCTCGTTTCCGTGAATGGCTACAACATACAGGATATCGCCGCAGCCACCCAGCCGGTCAGCCCGGAGAAAGAATATCGCCTATGGTATCAATACTATTTTCATGGCGAGCGCGGTCGCGCCGGGCTGACCGAAAACCGCCATGGATTCTGTCGACTCTTGTGGTCGTTGTGGTCGCCGACCTGGCGCTTTGACGAGAACACTTACGCCCGTTCCGCAGCAGCGTTTGACAATCCCGATTTCGTCGACGTAGTCATCCATTCGTATCGGCACCGATTCGGACTGGTCGATGGAGACCCTCTGTTTGACGATATGGAAAAGCGCCTGGCCAGCGCGCCGCCGATCTCCGTACCCACGATTACCCTGGAGGGGGAGGCGGATGGCGTTATCCCAGTGGCAGGAAGACAAGCAGACCCATCGCGCTTTACGGGACGTCATGAAAATCGGATCATACCCAATGCCGGCCATAATCTTCCACAGGAAGCGCCCGAGGCCTTCGCTGCGGCTGTTCTTGATATTAACGAGTGGGCAGGCTGACGGCGCGCACGTGCTTGCCCAGAGACTCCGACAGGAGGGATGTTTCCTGCATCAACAATGCGCCGTAGGTTTTCACGCGTTCATTCGTCATTCTGACACTGGGCCCAAAAATACACATTGAGCCCGCAACAATATCGGCCCCGTTGAAAAAGGGCGCTGCAACCGCCACCGCCCCTTCTATCAGCTCGTGCCGGCTCATGGCGTAGCCTTGTTTACGGACCCGCAGAAGTTCACTCTGGTAATTGTCGAGTTCCAGTTTGACGCCTTCTGCGTACGTTTTCAATTCTTTTTCGGTCAAGTCCATATAGGCCAGGATCGTCCTTCCACTGGCGCCCAATACGAGTTTTTCGCGATAACCGACGCCGCGCCGGAAGCTGAGCGGTTGCGGGCTTTCCAATTCGGCAACGCATATCCTGTCAATCCCTTCACGCACAAATAGTGCGACCGTCTCGCCCGTGGCTTGCCGCAGGCGGTGCAACGCAGGCCGCGCGATATCGGCAATATTGTGATTGGCCGTCCACACGTAGGCCAGGCGCGCCACTGAGCGACCCAGGCGAAATTGTTGCGGGTCTCCGGAGGAGATGAGAAAGCCATTATGTTCCAGCGTGGCCAGCATGCGATACAGGGTCGGACGGCTCAGGTCCACGCGTTTGAGCAGGTCGGCCACGGTCAGGCCCTGATCTTCGGGCCGGAAGGCCAGAAGAATATCCAGTGCTCTGTCCACAGCGCGGACACCCTCTTGTTGTTTCTCGTTTTTCATGCTGCGTTTCAGGTCCGAGTCAATTTGTTATGGCAATTGTACTTTAAAGGGCAATACGAAAGTTGGTCTTGATCTATATCAAGTTGTCTGTATAATGAACTCAAATATCACTAGATGGACAAACTTGATTCATACAAAGGAGAGAAAATGGACGGGAATATGGCTGAAACCCTGGTACGTACAAACCCAGGTACCCCTATGGGCAATCTGCTACGGCGCTACTGGGTGCCGGCACTGCTGGTGGAAGAAATTCCGGAACCTGACTGTCCACCAGTGCGGGTACAGATCATGGGTGAAAGATTGCTTGCCTTTCGTGATACGGATGGCAAGGCAGCATTGATCGCCGAGTTTTGTTCGCATCGCGGCGTCTCGCTTTATTTCGGCCGCAATGAAGAAAACGGCATTCGTTGTGCCTATCACGGGCTCAAATTTGATCGCAATGGCAATTGTGTTGATGTGCCATCCGCGCCGCAGGCATGCAAACATATGGGTATCAAGGCGTATCCCTGCATTGAAATGGCAGGTATCGTCTGGGCCTATATGGGACCCAAAGACAAGCAACCCGCTGCGCCAGATGTCGAATGGTGTACATTGCCTGCCAGCCACGTTTTTGTTTCCAAGCGGCTGCAGGAATGCAACTACCTGCAGGCCATGGAGGGCGGAATCGATACGAGCCACGTTTCTTATGTACACCGCTACGAAGTGGATCATGACCCTCTGCATCAGGGTACCAAGGCATTGGACTACATCAAAGCCGATGGCAACGTCATTTTCGAAATTGAGAAGAAGCCGTTCGGACTCATGTTGTTCGGGCGTCGCAATGGCGAACAGGATTCGTATTACTGGCGCATTACCCAGTGGCTATTCCCGTGGTTCACTTTGATCCCGCCATTTGGGGATCATGCGCTGGGAGGACACGTCTGGGTGCCTATCGACGATCATAATTGCTGGGCATGGAGCATTAATTTCCGGGTAGACCGGCCGCTGAACGAGGAAGAATTACGCGATCTGCGCGCCGGCAAAGGGATCCATTGCGAATATGAGCCGGGAACGACAGGACCTGGCGGTACCTTCCGGCCTACAGCCAACAAAGACAATAACTATCTGATCGATCGCCAGGCACAGAAAGAAAAGCGGGCCTATTCGGGCGTGTTTGGTTTCGCCGTGCAGGACTCCTCTCTACAGGAAAGCATGGGGCTCATTCAGGATCATGCCAATGAAAAACTGCTGCCCACGGATCGTGCCATCGTCATGGCGCGAAAGATGATGTACGACGCGGCAACGACGTTGTCGCCTGATACCGATCCGCCTGCGGTGAACGCGGACCAGCAACGGGTGCGTGCCGCCGGCGTATTGCTGCCGCGTGATCAAAAGCCTCAGGAATGGGCGGCACAACATCTGGCTGATGGGAAGGATCAGCCAGTTTATTCCATTTAGGTGGAATCGCACATAACGATAAATTCATACCTGGAGACAATCATGATAAAGAGCATCAAAAGCCTGGCACTTTGTGGTGTCGCGCTGGCAGCCTGCTGTACCAGCGCTGCCGCCGCAGCCGAGCAGTGGCAGCCCACCAAGCCGATACGCATCGTCGTTCCTATTGTCGGCAGCACCAACGATATTCTGGCGCGTTTGGTGGCGCCCGAACTGGAGGCGGCCCTGGGCCAGCCGGTCATCGTTGAAAACAAAGGTGGCGGCGGAGGGCTGATTGGCACATCCGAGGTCGTCAGGGCCAAGCCGGACGGCTATACCCTGCTTGTCGGATTCAACGGCCCCATTTCGATCAACCCGACGCTATTGCCGCAGACCTCATATGATCCGAAAAAAGATCTGGCTCCCATCACCCTGGCTGTCAGAGGTCCGCAGTTTCTGGTCGTCAATTCCAAAGTCCCGGTCAAAACGCTCGAGGAGTTTATCGCTTTGGCCAAAACCCGGAACCTGAGTTACGCATCGGTGTCGGTGGGTAGCTCCTCGCATCTGACAATGGAGATGCTCAAGCTGGCCGCGCACATCAAGATGACCCATGTCCCCTATCGGGGAGCAGGGCCGGCGGTGGTCGACCTGGTGGGAGGGCAGGTTGATGCAGCATTTCTCGTGCCCGGCAATATCCAGCAATATGCCAGGGACGGTCGTGCGCGTTTGCTGGCTACTTCCGGAGAGCAACGATTTCCATCTGCGCCCGATGTTCCTACCGTAGCCGAGCGAGGTTTTTCCGGATTCAATGCCACTTCGTGGATTGGCTTTCTGGCACCAGCCGGCACACCGCCAAATATTATTGACCGATTGAACAAGGAGTTTGTACGTATTCTGAGATCTGATGCCGTTCACAAGCAGTTGGAGGAAATGGAGTTCGAAGTGGTCGCCAGCACGCCGCAGGAATTTTCCCAGTGGATCAGCGACGATACTGAACGCTGGGCAAAAGTCATCAAGGCAGCCCACGTGACGGCCAACTAAGCGGAATATGGACAACAACACAGATCGACAGGAACGAATTCATGCATGACACTTCAAGACTATCCGGAAAGGTCGCCCTTATTACGGGCGGTGGCGGTGGTATCGGGGCCGCTACTGCCCGGCAGTTTTGTGCCGAGGGCGCGGCGGTGATGCTGGTGGACGCCGATGCCGATGCGCTGGCATCTACTGCGGCCGACATTGTCCGGCTGCAGCCGCAGGCACGCGTGGGCATTTTCCAGGCTGACGTAGCGGACGAGCAGCAGGCGGTAGCGGCGGTGACCGCGACAATCGGGGACTATGGACAGCTGGATATTCTGGTCAACAACGCCGCGATGCGCAACTATTCGGCGCTGGCCGATGCGACACCGCAGGAGTGGCAAGCCATTGTAGCCGTCAACCTGATTGGTACGTCCAACTATTGCAAGGCGGCCCTTCCGGAACTGCGCCGCTCGGGAAAAGGGGCCATTGTCAACGTGTCGTCGTGCTATGCAGAGACAGGGCGCAAGGGAATGGGACTTTACGACACAACAAAAGCCGGCATGCTGGCAATGACGCGCACCCTGGCATTTGAAGAGGCCGATCATGGCGTGCGTGCGAACGCCGTTTGTCCGGGATCGACACTCACCGACTTCCATATCGGCCGGGCGAAGGCAAGCGGCAAAAGTGTCGATCTGCTCAAAACGCAACGTCAGGACACCTCGTTGTTGGGGCGGTGGGCCGATCCCCGGGAAATTGCCTGGCCCATTCTCTGGCTGGCCAGCGATGAGGCTTCCTTTATTACCGGTACGACATTGATGGTCGACGGCGGCTTATCCATCATGTAGGAGCGAGGTAAATGATGTCTGATTCACCACTAACTGTGCGTGTTGCAAGCAAGAAGACGGAGGCTGCAGATATTTGCAGCTTCGAGCTGGTCGACGTCGAAGGCCGTGAATTACCTGCTTTCTCCGCAGGATCGCATATCGATGTGTACTTGCCAAATGGCATCACAAGACAGTATTCGCTTTGCAATAATCCCGCGGAGCGCGCCCGCTACCGCATTGCGGTCCTGCGCGAATCCGCTACGCGCGGTGGGTCGGCTGCCATGCACGATACGGTACAGCAGGGCGGGTTGCTGCAGATAAGCAGCCCGCGCAACCTGTTCCCGCTGAACGAAAATGCCCGGCGGCACATATTGCTGGCCGGCGGTATCGGCGTGACGCCCTTGCTGTGCATGGCGCAACGCCTGGGCGCCATCGAATCCGAGTTCGACTTGCATTACTGTACCCGGTCCGCGGACCGCGCAGCCTTCCGAAGCGAGCTGGCCCAGGCGGCTTACGCCAAACGCGTACACTTTCATACGGATGATGGCCAGACGGAACAGAGACTGGATATGGCTGCTGTCTGTACACCACAGGAAGGTACGCATTTGTATGTCTGTGGCCCCGCCGGATTTATGGACGCGGTCCTGGACACTGCGCGGGAACGTGGCTGGCCCGAAGACAGGTTGCATTATGAGTTTTTTGCCGGACCAGCCACCGCGAGCGACGGCGACAGTCCTTTCGTCGTGAAAATAGCGAGTACCGGCCAGCTTGTAGACGTGCCGGCCGATCTGTCGGTTGTTCAGGCCCTGGCCGGCGCCGGCATCGACGTGCCGGTGGCCTGCGAGCAGGGCATTTGTGGTACCTGCCTGACTCGTGTACTGGCTGGCCAGCCCGATCATCGGGATTTATTCCTTTCTTCCGAGGAACAGGTGACTGGGGGGCAGTTCACTCCTTGCTGCTCAAGGTCAAGGACGCCTATGTTGGTGCTGGATCTTTAAGAACATGTAACCAGGAACACGGGTTTTATGAAGGAACGCTAGTTCTTCTTATCGCGCCTGGCTGGCGATCGCCTGCGCAATCGCCTCGCCCATGGCGCGCGTTCCCACGCTGGATTGACCAGGTGTCGCGATGTCCTGCGTCCGCAAACCTTGCTCCAGGACCGTCGATACGGCACGCTCGATGCGTTCTGCCTGCTCTGCCATATCGAAAGAATAACGCAGCATCATTGCGACAGAAAGAATCGAAGCAATAGGATTGGCCAGATCATGTCCGGCAATGTCGGGAGCACTGCCATGCACGGGCTCGTACAGCCCCTTGCCTTTCTGGTTCAGAGATGCCGAAGGCAGCATGCCTATTGATCCCGTCATCATCGCTGCCAAGTCGGAAAGGATGTCGCCGAACAGATTGCCCGTGACGATAACATCGAAATCAAGCGGCCGGCGCATCATAGCCATGGCAGCGGCGTCAACGAACAGATGGCTTAGCGCCACGTCGGGATATTGAGTGCCGACGCGCGTGACCACGTCGCGCCAAAGCAGCATACTTTCCAGGACATTGGCCTTGTCCACAGAGCAGACGCGCTTGCGGCGCTGACGGGCGGTTTGGAAAGCGCAATGCGCGATCCGCTCGATTTCGGATTCCGAGTAGCGCATGGTGTTGTAGCCTTCGCGTTCGCCCGATGGCAGCACGCGTTCGCCGCGCGGTTCGCCAAAGTATACGTCGCTCGACAATTCGCGCAGAATCATCATGTCCAGCCCGTTGATCACCTCGGGCTTGAGCGTGGAGGCCTGGGCAAGCGCCGGAAAGAGCAGGGCGGGCCGGTAGTTGGCGAACAGCCCCAAAGCTTGCCGCAAGCGCAGCAGGCTGGCGCCGGGACGTTGCGCGTAGGGCAGGCTTTCGTCGCCGGGCATGCCCGCTGCGCCGAACAAAATGGCATCGGCCTGCCGGGCGGTTTCGAGGGTGGCTTCGGGCAAAGGGTCGCCGCCTTCAGAAACGGCGGCACCGCCGATAGGTGCGTACACCAATTCCAATTTATCGCTGCCCGCCAGCACGGTCTCCAGGGCAATGACCGCTTGGGCGGTGACCTCCGGGCCGATGCCGTCTCCGGCCAGTACTGCTATCTTCATTTTTTTCTCCATAGCTGAAAAGTGGGCGGAAGGTCTTCCGCAGGAAAATTGGCATGTCAGATTCGATGCGTGCGCTCAAAACCGGCGATTTGATCGATATTCGTCAAGGTATAGTCAAGTTCATCCAGGCCTTGTAAAAGGCAATGTTTGGCGAAGCCATCGATATGGAACGAGTAAGCGGATCCGTCAGGAGCCACCACACATTGCTTCTGAAGGTCTACCCGTAGCATGGCTCCCGGCTCGGCGCTGCACAAGGCAAGCAGATGATCGACCTCTGCCTCGCTCAATACGATGGGCAAAAAACCATTTTTTAGCGCATTGGAATAGAAGATGTCCCCGAAGCTGGGAGCGATGGCGACTCGGAACCCGTAGTCATAAAGGGCCCATACGGCGTGCTCGCGGGAGGAGCCGCAACCGAAGTTTTTGCGCGCCAGCACAATTTGCGCCGCTCGGTAGCAGGTTTGGTCCAGCACGAACATGTTGGCCTCATCGACGTCAGGCCGATTACGCAAGTCGCGAAACAGGTATTGGCCGAAATCATCCGAGCGAGGTTTCTGCAGATAGCGGGCAGGCACGATCTGATCGGTGTCGACATTGGCGCGCGCCAGGGGCAGCGCGATCGCGTTGAGTGTGGTAAATGCCTGCATGATCAAGACTCCTGCTGCAATTGGCGTACGTCGCACAGGTGGCCCGCTATAGCGGCGGCCGCGGCCATCGTCGGACTCATCAAGTGTGTGCGTGACCCCGGTCCTTGCCGTCCAACAAAATTGCGGTTCGATGTCGACGCGCAGCGTTGGCCTGGCGGGACAAGGTCGCCGTTGGTGGCCAGGCACATGGAACAGCCCGCGTGGCGCCACTGGAAGCCAGCATCTATGAAGATGCGGTGCAGGCCTTCCTGTTCGGCCTGCCGACGCACTTGACCAGAGCCGGGTACGACCCAGGCCTGCACGCCGCGTGCAACGTGGCGACCACGTATGACTTGCGCTGCGCTGCGCAAGTCCTCGATGCGCCCATTGGTGCAGGAACCGATGAAAACATGATCCACTTTTACATCAGTAAGCGCCATGCCGGGTGTCAGGCCCATGTAATGCAGCGTTGCTGCCATTGATTCACGCTCTTCAGCCTGTGACAGATCGGCAGGATCGGGCACGCATGCGGAGATCGGTACGGCATCCTGCGGACTATTGCCCCAGGTAACCATGGGCTCAATGGTGTCGGCTTCAATACGCACTTCCCGGTCGAAGTGGGCATCCTCATCGGAAGCCAGGTGCCGCCACTGTGCCACGCGCTCATCCCAGGCACGTTCGTCCTGTGTATAGGGGCGGCCGGCCAGCCACTCGAAAGTCGTGTCGTCCGGCGCAATCATCCCGGCCCGTGCACCGGCCTCGATGCTCATGTTGCAGATGGTCATGCGCGCCTCGACCGACATTGCTCGAATGGTCTCGCCTGCGTATTCGATAACGTGGCCTGTTGCGCCAGCCGCACCGATCCGCGCGATCACAGCCAGGATGACGTCCTTGGGCCCGACACCTGCACCCAGACGTCCTTCGATCCGAACCCGTAAGGTTTTGGGGCGACGCTGCCACAGGGTTTGCGTTGCCAGCACATGTGCCACCTCGGAAGCGCCAATGCCGAAAGCCAGGGCACCCAGTGCACCGTGAGTCGAGGTATGGCTGTCGCCACAGACGATCAGCATGCCCGGCAGGGAAAGACCCTGTTCGGGTGCCACGACGTGAATAATTCCCTGTCGCGGATCGTCTAATCCGAAAAAACGAATGCCGGCGACACCCGTATCGTGCTGCAGCGCTTGCGCCATCGCACGCTTCTCGGGATCGTCGATGTCATTCAGTTCACGGCTCCCCGTTGGTACGTAATGGTCGGCGGTCGCGGCCGACAAGTCGGGACGACGAACAGGCAAGCCACGCTGGCGCAGCATTTCGAAGGCCGGGGCTGAACCGTCCTGAACCAGGTGCCGATCAATGAACAGCAGGCTTTGCCCATCCTCTCGCGTCATAATGCTATGACGCTCCCATATTTTGTCAAACAGCGTTCGCGGTACCGCGGGTTCATATCTTGGTGTCATCGGTGAAAAACCTTGCGTAAAAAGGTGTGAGTCAGGCATCAGTCGAGCTTTGCTCCAGATGCCTGGACGATCTCCTTGTAGCGCTCGCTCTCCTTGGTCACGAAATGGCCAAAGTCCTGGGGGGAGCCTGGTACCGTGTCGGCACCCATTTCGGCCATTTTCTTGCGCAACTCCGGCGTGCCTAGCGCTTGCGTGATTTCCTTGTTGAGACGCTCGATGATTTCGGCGGGTGTTCCGGTGGGCGCCATCACGCCGTACCAGGTCGTAATGTGCACATCGGGCACGCCCAGTTCGTCCAGCGTTGCTACGTTGGGGAGGACCGGTGTGCGTTGGGGTGCGGCGACCGCCAGGGCGCGCAATCTGCCGGAGGCGATCAGCGGGATACTGGGTGCGGTGTCAAGCATGACCGATACATGGCCAGCCATCAAATCCGCCTCGGCAGGGGCGGTTCCTTTGTAAGGTACGTGTAGCATATCTATCTTCGCTGCTTGCATGAATCGCACACCGGCTAAGTGCTGAGTAGATCCGATGCCGCCGGAGCCATAAGTCAGCTTGCCCGGATTGGCCTTGGCAAAGGCGATGAGTTCGTCTACGCTCTTAAAAGGTGAATTCGCGGGTACAACCAGAATATTGGGTGTGGCGCCAACCAGCGCAATCGGAGCGAAATCGGCTTGCGCGTTATAGCCCGGTTTCGAGTACAGGTGCTCGTTAACCGCATTGGGCGTCGTGGATGCCATCAAAAGCGTGTAGCCGTCGGGGTGTGCGTGTGCAGCCAGGGCCGTGCCGATGTTGCCGCCCGCACCACCTTTGTTTTCCACTACGACGGACTGACCCAGTCCCTTGCGCAAAATTTCGGCGGCGAGCCTGCCCATGGTGTCGACACCGCCGCCCGCCGGCCACGGCACAATGAGTGTCACGGGTCGTTCGGGGTAGCTTTGCGCGAAGACAGGCGCGGCCGCGATCATACATGACACGGTCATTGCAGCTGCCAGTAAGCTATGCATTTTTTTCATGTTAGTCTCCTCCTGGGCTTGTTTTTGAAATGCTGCTGCAACCTGACGCGCCCATGATGTTTGTCATATCAGGTTGGTCCCTGCACGTCATTATGGCTATCCGGCGGGTAGAGCTCAATCACAATTAAGACATGGTAGATATCCAATTATTGGATATCTAAGGCTGTCGTGCTACACTGGCCGGCATCTGCACTATTGCCGAGCGCCGTACAATGCTCCGAAGACTCCCTCCTTTAAATGCGCTTCGCGTTTTTGACGCTGCGGCAGGCTGCGATAGCCTTACGCAAGCGGCGAACAATCTGTGCATCAGCCAGGGTGCGGTCAGTCGGCACATCCACCTCCTGGAAGATTGGCTGGGCTTGCAATTGTTCGTGCGTCAGCGGCATGGCATTTCCCTCACTGCAGACGGTATTGTTTATCAACGTATCGTCGCGGACGCATTGGCCCAAATCGAACTCGGTTCCAGGCAATTGCAACGGCGTACCGACACGAAGCGGCTACGCATCAAACTGCCGCCCACGTTTGCCATCAAATGGCTGGTGCCCCGGTTGGCGCATTTTCATGCCCGTCACCCTGAATTGGACGTGCAGATAACTACGTCGCATCAGCATGCAGACTTCAATCGCGAAGATATTGACCTGAGTATTCAAGCCCGGCCGCACGCTTCGGAGGCCTTGAACGAAGAGGAACTATTCGGCGAGATATTGGTGCCGGTGTGTGCCCCCAGTCTGTTGCAGGGCCAGCCACCTTTGCGGCAGCCCGCTGATTTGGCGAATCACGTCTTGCTTTGCTCACTCAATCGTCCAGACGACTGGCCTGCCTGGCTGCAAGCGGCCGGCCAGGCGCAAATCGACGGCAATCTGGGCTTGAAGTTCGAGAATGCCGCCCTGGCTTATCAGGCGGCAGCCAATGGACTGGGCGTGACGATCGGCCTGGCGGCGTTCATTGAGCAGGACTTGAATGCCGGCGTACTGGTTGCGCCCTTTGACTTGCGAGTGCGAACCGACGGGGGCTATTTCATGGCCCATGCGTCGGATCGTCCGGTTCCGGAAGGCGTGCAGCTGTTTCAGGCATGGATACGTGAGGAAGCGGCCTCTATGCAGCAAGGATAACCGGCAGGCCGGGCTGCTGATTTAGGGCATTATTGACCAACCGGTTAACGTGCATTTTTTCCTTAGCCCTTCAGTTCGAGCAAATGCTGGCGTTGGATATCAGTTCGGCTGAGCCCGCTACGCCATAAAACGCGACGCCCGGACGCTGCCCTCCCTTATTTGGCGCTTAGTCCAAGTTTCCCGATGATATCTCCCCACTCTTTAGTATCACTCCCGACCTCATCTACAAATGCCTGCTGAGTTTTCTTTTCTGTCGCCAAGCCTTGCTCCAGCAGTTTAGCAACGACGACGGGATCGGATATGGACTGGTTGACTGCCGCATGAAGCTTATCCAGAACGGGTTGCGGAGTACCTTTGGGCGCGAAAATCCCGTACCACGGTTGATAAACGAAGTGATCGATACCGGCTTCCTTGAATGTCGGAATGTCAGATATTGCCTTGGGGCGTTTCAATCCTGTGGTGGCGATGGCCCTTACTTGATTGTTCTTTATCGCACCCATAATTGCCGGAATCGTCATCAACATTGCCTGGATTCGTCCGCTTGTCAGGTCCGTGATTGCCGGACCAGAACCTTTGTAAGGGACGTGCACCATCTTGGTTTTTGTCACCGACTGTAAAAGCTCCATGGGTAAATGGCCCGCGCTGCCTACGCCACCGGATCCAAAGTTAATCTCGTTGGGATGCGCTTTGGCGAAGGCGATGAATTCAGGCAAGGTTTTGGCGGGAAAGCTATTGGGAACAACAAGCACATTGGGTGTGGAACCGATGAAGGCGACAGGAACGATCTCTTTCTGGGGAATGCGCTTCCCGTGAATCAGGGACTGGTTAAATGCGAAGCCAATGTGATCGAGTGAAATGGTATATCCGTTTTTCGCTGCATTGGCAAGATAGTTTGCCGCAATAATGCCTCCGGCCCCACCCTTGTTTTCAGGGACAACGCTGACTCCCAGCACTTCGGCCATTTTATTGCCAACAACGCGGGCAATAATATCGGTCGACCCTCCCGGAGAAAACGGAATGATGAGGGAAACGGGCTGCGTCGGCCAATCCTGGGCCATAAGCGGGTTGCTCAGTAACGTCATAACTGCTGTCGTAATGCACAGAAAACTTTTTCTTATTTTCTCTGAAATACTCCTTTTTGCATCCATAGTCTGATCTCCTCCAGTTTCTATAACTTAAGTACAGGTGTTTAATTTTTTGTTTCATGCATGGTTGAACTGCACCGTGTTGGTCGGCGAGTCATTTACAGAATAACCATAGGTAGCTGCAATTGCAACCACTATTTTTATGGCTGTATGGAACATTAGTTTTTCTAAATATTTTCTGTGGTCGACTGCTGGCGCAGTGGCGAATGTTGTGCGCAGAATAATAGTGTGTGCCGCTCTTGTGGCGGCGATTTGATACCGGAGTCAAAGTGGTTGTAATTGAGGCAACTTATGTGTATTCTTCATGTCAGGCTGTTCATTTTCACGAACTTGATCAGATCCTGCCGACACTTTCATTTATCCTGTTCATCGCCAACGTTTTATGCCTACTCCAGAGACCAATACCATTGATAATCTTAAAACCCTGGGCTTTACAGAGTATGAAGCAAAGATTTATTTAGAAACCCTGTCGGCAGCCGGTGTACCTAAAACCGCCTATGAAATATCCAAAATGTCGGGCGTTCCGCGCTCCAATACCTATAGTGCGCTCGAGGTACTGACAAAAAAAGGAGCAGTTCTTCCCGTTACCGAGAGTCCTACATGCTATATCGCGGCGAACCCGCGCGATATGCTCGATTCTTTGGCCGCTCAGACTACCAAGACATGTAATCGTGTTGCTACGGACCTTGAACGTATCGCCCCTCGTGTTGAGAATCAATATGTTTGGATTCTGCGTGGACAAGAAAGTATTGATGCCGAAATCGAAAAATTGTTGGCGTCAGCACGCCAGTCAATATGGATTAAGGCATCCGATGTGGTGCTTCGACGCTATGCTACCGCCTTGAAAAAGGCCGCTAAAAAGAAAAACATGCATGTAATGATTGTTTTGTTTGGGAAAGACACATCAGAGTTCGAGTTCAGCAAGAATTGTCAGGTCTATATCCACGAAAATGATGGTACTCGGATGGGAAGAGCGGACAATTTATTTACTATCGTTGTCGATTTCAACGAGATGATTGCTGTCAACTCCGGCCAGGAGTATACCGGTGCCAGGACTAGAAGTCAGACCATTGTCACGATGGCGGCCGCGTTGATCAGGCACGATTACTACATGGCAGAGATATTCCAGAAATTCGGTGACCAAATCACAGCCGAATTTGGGCGTTATCTTGCCAAGCTGCGCCTGAAGGCGTACACGCCTGATCAGGCGGAGTCGTTCCGTGAAAATACCGGATATACCTCGGGGCAGGAATAACGACGCGTTTGCCGCTGTCATTACAGTTCAATTTCCGCCGTCATGTTGAGACGGCCATCTTCTTGTCTTGCCCACGCCAATATTTTTCCATCCTCACTTTTTCGTCCTTCAATAAAAACAGTCTGCTCACTGAAGACCGGTTTTACCGCCTTGAAAGTAAATTTTTTGCAGCGAGGCATACCCAATGCGGCCAGCGCGCGCGATAAAGCCAATGTGGCAATAAACTGTCCTTGAACGATGATGGATGGGTACCCTTCTACATTTCGAGTGTAATCAGCATCGTAGTGGATACGGTGTGCGTTGAATGTAATTGCCGAGTATCGAAAAAGCTCCACGGGTCCCAAGCGAGTAGGGTGGGACCACTGCGGCATTTCGTCAGCCAGCTGAGTGAAGATGCTGTCCTCGTACCGCTGATGGTCGCGGTAAACAATTGTCTGTGTTTCGTGCCGCAACAGTCGGCTATCTTGCAAGTATTTGTGGTCTATTTCAAGAAAAACCAATTCTCCTGATTTCCCGCTTTTTTGATCGACAGAGGCAATCGTTGACACTTTTTCGATGCGATCGCCAAGCATGATGTCACCAGCGAATGTGATGGCGCTTTTTGCCCACATTCGTCGAGGTAGCGCCAGTGGTGGAATGAAGTCGCCGCGTTTCGGATGCCCATCCACGTCGATCCCGGACTGCTCCGTCACAGGCACGAAGTACAACCAATGAGCGCACGGGTGAACTGCAGCGCGGGCATCGACTGCATCGCGTTGCAGCTCGGGTCCGATTAGACTTTTCAGGCCGTTCAATGGCCACGCTTCGATCGTCTGGATATCGCTTACTTGGCGCCCGATCCATTCGTTTGCGTCAATCATGTTTTCCTCCTAAACAAACTTAAACGTTGTTGTTATTGCAACCACTATAGAATTTATGTATTATGGCTGTCAAGGCGTTTTGGGCGCGTATGCAATATTCATCAGTTAACAGGGAAGAGAGACAATGGCTATTATCGATATCAAAACGGAAATTACCGGCAATGTCTGGAAAATTCTTCATCAGGTCGGCTCAAAAGTGACAGAAGACGAGCCGTTGATGATTCTTGAATCCATGAAAATGGAAATACCTGTGGTGGCCGTAGAAAGCGGTGTTGTCCAGGAAATATTGGTAAAGGAAGGAGATACCGTTACCGAAGGTAGCGTTGTTGCCCGGATTGAAGATTAAGGAGTCGCGAATGTTGAAGAAGGTATTGATTGCAAATCGCGGGGAAATCGCTTGTCGTGTCATTAGAGCTTGCCGTAAGCTGGGTATCGGGTCTGTAGCAGTTTATTCTGATGCAGATGCAGACTCACCGCATGTGCGCATGGCAGATGAAAGTGTTCATATCGGTCCGGCCCGCAGCGCTGAAAGCTACCTGCAAGTGGCAAAAATATTGGCCGCAGCCCGACAGAAGGGCGCGTGCGGCATTCATCCCGGTTATGGGTTTTTGTCTGAAAATGCATCATTTGCCCAGGCCGTAATCGACGCGGGAATGACATGGGTCGGACCCGAGCCACAATCAATTCGCGATATGGGACATAAACAGAACGCGCGCGAGCTGGCTGTCAGCGCCGGGGTCCCTGTTGTTCCAGGAAGTGGCCGACTGGACTCGAGCGACATGGCTTCAGTTACGCGGGAGGCGTCCCGCATTGGTTATCCATTGCTGGTAAAGGCTGCGGCGGGCGGTGGAGGCATCGGCATGCGGCAAGTGACCGAGTCTGCGCACCTTGAGGCCGCCATTGGGGCAACTCAGTCGCAAGCTGAGTCCGCGTTCGGCAATGGTGATATTTTTCTTGAAAAATATGTTGCCAAGGCCCGGCATGTAGAGATCCAGGTATTCGGCTTTGGCGAAAAGGCAATTCATATTTTCGATCGTGATTGTTCCTTGCAGAGACGTTTTCAGAAAATTATCGAAGAGGCGCCTGCGCCCGATATCCCATCCGACGTCCGGTCGCGCATGCAGAGTGCAGCCGTAGCCCTTGCAGAGTCGGTACAGTACCAGGGAGCCGGCACCGTCGAATTTATCTTTGATGTGGACACCCGGGACTTCTATTTCCTGGAAATGAATACACGAATCCAGGTGGAGCATCCGGTGACTGAAATGATTACGGGACTGGACCTGGTGGCCATGCAACTGCTGTATGCGGGTGGAATGCTTAAAGCGTTGCAGCAGCACGAGGTAGTGCAACGCGGACACGCGATAGAATGCCGGCTTTACGCGGAAAATCCCGATAAAAATTTTATGCCCTCACCCGGCACCCTCACGAAATTTGAATTGCCTGACTCGGAAACGGGCATCCGGGTGGAAACGGGATATGAGCAAGGGGGCGTAATTACGCCATTTTATGATCCAATGATCGCGAAAATTGTGGCCCACGGGTCCGATAGACAAGAGGCGGTGAAGTCTATGATTGCCGCGCTGAATAATACCAGCATACAGGGACTTCGTACGAATAAGGAGTTCCTGATCGCATGCCTGAGACACCCTGCGTTTAACATGCAGGAAATCAGCACCCGGTTCGTCGGCGACCATATCAACGAGTTGGCGGCGCCCGCTAAAGCCGCATGACAAGGGACAGGGCGGGCGACACGTACTTCGTTCGTTGCCCGTCCTGCTGCTAAGTCCGGTCGTATTCCTGCAGGCGACGCTGTGCGATCTCCAGGTGCAATCGTTCTACCATGGTCCCCTCAAGATTAATGACACCTGAGCTGGCGTGTTCAGGCCGATTGTAGGCTTCCACAATCTTTCTCCACCATGAAACTTGCTCGGGGCTGGGGTCGAAGCATTGATTGACCACATCGACCTGTGATGGATGAATAATGGTTTTTCCGCTCATCCCCAATGCTTTTGCCATCTCTGATTCGGCCCTGAGTGTCTCTGTATTGTTGATGTCGTTCAGGACGCCATCGATTACGGCGACGCCAAAAGATTTTGCGACCAGCATGACGTGGCTGAACCACGGCAACAGGTTGCAGCGATCCTTGCCCGGATCCAGATCGCTGTCTTTAACCAGATCGTTTGTGCCCAGAATCAGGCATTCCAGACCTGCCTTTATTCCATTTTCTACAGTATCTTCCAGTCGGAGAATGCCCAGCGGGTTTTCAACCATGCACCATATTTTTGGCAGGATACCATTGCTCGTGCGAAGCGCTGCTGTGGTGTCGAAAATAACCTTCGGGCTTACTACTTTGGGCAATACGACGGCATCGGGCTTCATCTGATTGACCGTGGAAAGATCATCTTTCCAAAAATCCGTATCCTGGGCGTTAATACGTATAGCGAGATATTTTGAATGAAACTGCTCTCGCTCTTTTGCCAGGAACTCGGCCAGGCGCAATCGTGCCTGCGCTTTTTGCTCGGGAAAGACACTGTCTTCCAGGTCGAAAATTACTGCGTCTACGTCCAGCGTAGCCGACTTGCGCATGGCTTTCTCATTGAGGGCCGGAACGTAAAGCACGCTGCGTAATCTCTGATTCATTTCAATCTCCATATTACTAATGCTTGAATTTAACATGGTCATAGTCTAAACTTTAGTGGTGACAAAAACAACCACTAAGGATAATGCGTGACACACATCGCGAAAGCAACCCTCAGGAGACTCCGGTTGCCCCTGTACCAGCCATATAAACTTTCGTATCGGACCTTCACGGAGTTTGAACCGTTCTTTATTGAGCTGGAAGATGCTGCTGGAAAACGCGCATTTTCCGATGCCCATGTTTCACCCGGTTCCAGTTCGGAAACGAGAGAAGGGGCATGGAAATATTGCCAGGACCGTCTGCAGGAGCTTAAGGACGTCGATATAGACGAGAGCAAGATCAAACTGCTGTCCAGACTGGAGGAAAGCAAGGTCGCAACGACTTTGATCATGACTGCCCTCGAGGCATTGCAAGGCAGTCAATGGCTGCAAATCGAAAAAGATATCCACCAGGAGTTGATTGTCCCTATCAATGCCACGGATGAGCCAGGTATTGAAAAGGAGCTGCATCTGCTTCTGGAAGAGGGCTTCACGACATTCAAGGTAAAAGTTGGAAAGGATGTCGATGCCGATATTGCCAGGACGAACACCATACTGCGCTTGCTTGCCGACCGGGCCACAATCAGACTGGATGCCAATCGTGCTTATTGCAAAGAGGATGCGATCCGATTCTCACACGGTATTGAATATGCAGGTGCGGATTTATTCGAGCAGCCGTGCGACTCCGACGCATGGAATGACAACGCGGCAGTCGCCCGCGAGAGCCCTATCCCCTTGATGCTGGATGAGCCCATTTGCAGTTTGGCGGATATCGAACGCGCAGCCGGCATCCCTAACGTTGGTTACTGCAAACTCAAGTTAAAGCGTTTTGGCAGCCTTGACGCGTTGGCGGCCGGAATACAAAGCGTCCATGACCATGGCATGCTTGCCGTGCTTGGCGACGGTTTAGGTAGCGAAATCAACAATTGGATGGAAGCGGCAGTTGCTGCGCGCCTGATCCGTACGAAGGGAGAATTCAACGGGTTTCTCAAGCATGTCGATCGCCTGTTTCTGAATTCTCTTTCTTGCCAGAAAGGAAAAATTCATCTGAAAGCCGGATATTTTCCGCAATTGGACAAAGAAGCGGTCGATAGGTTGACGATTGATAAATACGACATTGAATACTAAGGGAAAAAGAATCATGAAGCATGGCGAATTACTCAATAAGCTTGACGAAAAAAGGATAGCCGCATCCCGGATGGGAGGCCAGAAGAAACTCGAAAAACGCAAGGAGTCGGGAGACTTGAATGCGCAAGAGAGGCTGGATAAATTGATTGATAGCGGTAGTTTTATTGAGATCGGGCTCTTAGGCAGCTCAGTCATCGAACAGGATAAGGATGTAACACCCAGAGATGGCAAAATCGTCGGGTTTGGCTTGATAGATGGTCGTGACGTCGGGGTCGTTGTGAATGATTTCACCACAAAAGGCGCGTCGACCAGCGGTACAAACTCCAAAAAAATGGGTTACATCCGAAAAACATGTAATGAGCGTGGCATGCCTTTTGTGCATATCGGAGAGTCGACCGGCGCCCGCTTGCCGGATGCGATGGGATCCAAGGGGATGGGTCAGATGCTTGGCAACGATACAAGCCAGTTTCGGCGTATACGGGATGTGCCGTGGGCAGCGGCGGCATTGAATACTTCTTTCGGCTCTTCCGCATGGCTGTGTTGTTGCTCTGATTTTGCCGTGATGAAAAAGGGATCCATTATGTCCGTTTCAAGTCCCAGGCTTGTGTCGATGGCAATCGGTGAAAAGGTTGACTTGGAAGAGCTTGGCGGGTGGCGTTTGCATGCAGAACAAACCGGCTTGATCGATCACTTCGTGGATACCGATGAAGAAGCAATGCTTGCAGTCAGAAAATTCCTGTCATACATGCCTTCGCATGCGAAGGAACTGCCACCTCGTACCAAGGCGGGGGAGGAATCAACCTCAGACCAGAATGCCATTCTCGAAATCATGCCGGAGAGCCGCACCCAGGTCTACAACATGAAAAAAATCCTGGAAATTATCCTGGATAAGGACAGTATTTTTGAGCTCAAGCCCCGCTTTGGCAAGTCATTGGTTACCAGTCTGGCGCGATTGGACGGGCGTGTCGTGGGCGTGATTGCGAACAATCCTTTGACTGGCGGCGGTGCGTTGTCTGCCGAAGCGTGCCGCAAGGCCATCGACTTCACGGTGCTTTGCGACAGTTTCAATATACCGATTCTGCGCTTCGTGGATACGCCGGGATTTGTGGTGGGAACCGAAGCCGAACGCAAAGGCGCACCGGGCCAAATTATGAATTTCATGAACGCGACCTGCCTGACGACCGTTCCCCAAATAACCGTGCTTTGCCGCAAGGCATACGGCCGCGCTTATGTCGCGATGGGCGGCGGCGCACACAATGACACCATGGTTGCCTGGCCGATGGCTGAAGTCAGTTTCATGGATCCGGTCTTTGCGACCACCATCGTACACGGCAAGACCGCGCAGGACGAGGGGTTTGACGATGCCCTGGCCAATATCCGCAAGGATTTGGAGGTGTGGGACATGGCCCGGATTTTCTCGGCCCATGATGTGATCAAGCCGCAGGAAACACGTGCATTCATGATTCGCATGCTTGATATCCAGCAGCGCAGGCTCACGGGCGGTTTGGGTGAAAGACACATGCGCGCATGGCCTACCAGTCATTAATTACGATCAGAATCCATCTTTCCAGGAGCAGGCGCACATGAGCACGATAAATTTGAATGAAAAGGCAGGAAAAGAACTTCTTGCGTCGTTTGGCATCGACACGCCGCAATCCTTTGTTGCCAAGAGTGCGCACGAAGCGCAAGATCGGGCGACCACCTTGGTTGCTCCCTATGTCGTGAAAGTCGTTTCCCGGGATATTTTGCATAAATCAGAGTCCGGCGGTGTCGCAGTGGGCCTGAACAACGAGCGCGAAGTGGCCGAAGCGATAGACAGAATGCGTTCTCTGCCGGCTATTGCCGGAGTGCGGGTTGAAGGCTGGCTGGTCGAAGAAATGATACCCTCGGGACTTGAAGTTGCCATCGGAGGATACAATGATCCAATGTTCGGTCCCGTGATCATGCTCGGCCTGGGTGGTATTTATATCGAGCTTTTAAAGGATGTGACGTTTCGGCTGTGTCCAATATCCGAAGCCGATGCCCGTAGTATGATCGACGAGCTCGCAGCAGCAAAATTGTTTGATGGTTTTCGTGGCGCTGCCGCTTATGACAGGGAAATACTCGTGCAGGCCCTCATGAAAATCGGCGGGGCCGACGGTTTGTTTCTGGCACACCAGGATACCATCGAAGAAATCGATATTAACCCGCTCATCCACACGGGTGATCGTTTGGTCGCGGTGGATGCCCGGTTTATCGGGAAAGCAAACACTCAGGCAGCACGGCCTGCTTCGGCAAACTTGACCGGTGAATCAGTACTGCAGCATTTCCGGCCATTATTTGAACCCGGGACCGTGGCTGTGCTTGGCGCTTCAACGAAAGATGTCACTATCGCCAATACATTTATTCGGCGCTTGCAGGAATTCGGTTTCTCAGGAGAGATTTACCCGATACATCCCAAGGCCGATGAGGTAGAGGGGCTCAAGGCTTATCCCAGTCTTGCGCAGACTCCCCGGAATGTTGACTACACGTATGTCGCAATCGCAGCTGAACGCATTGCCGCATCTATCGACGTTCCGCCAGGCAAGTGTCGTTTCATTCAAATTATCAGCGCCGGATTTGAAGAGAGCACGGAAGGCAAAGCCAAGCAAGATGCGTTGCTGGAGTCAGCGCGAAGGGCAAAGGTCAGGTTGCTGGGGCCCAATTGCCTGGGTACCTATTCACCACGCGGCGGATTGACGTTCCCCAAGGATGCGCCGGCTGAACCTGGCAACATCGGCGTTGTTTCACAGTCTGGAGGGCTTTCCACCGACATCATCAAGCGCGGACAATGGCGGGGCCTGCGATTCAGCGGTTTGGCTACGATAGGCAACAGTCTTGATGTCAAGCCGGTCGAGCTATTGCGGTATTACCTTGCCGACCCGGCCACCAAGGCAATTGGACTGTATATAGAAGACATCAAGAATGGCAGGGAGTTTTTCGATGCGTTGCGCAGCACTTCTCATCCCAAGCCGGTAGTTATTCTCCGGGGGGGCGCTACGAGTCAGGGCCAGCTTGCCGCCCAATCGCATACGGGTGCACTTGCGTCCGGGCAGGAAGCATGGGAAGCCATGGCCAGGCAGACGCTGGTCGAGATTGTCGACACGATTGATGAATTTATCAATGTGTTGCTGGCGCTGCAGTTCCTGGAGCTTAGAACGACCTCCCCGACAAATAACGTGGTGCTGTTTGGCAACGGGGGCGGTTCCAGCGTCTTGGGGGCTGACAGTTTTGCGCGCTCGGGCCTTGATGTATCGCCGTTTGCTCCAGACGTCGTTAATGCCTTGACGGCCCTTGGCTTTCCACCAGGCACGAGTGTGACCAACCCTATCGATACGCCTGTACGGAGTTTGCAGGAGAAGGAGGGATTTATTGCAAAAGAAATCCTGGATATCGTATATGAGAAGGCCAGTCCCGATGCCATTGCCATGCATTTGAATCTGGCCGCTTTTGTCGGGCGCGGCACAAGCAACCCGTTGCAGAATTTGATCGATGTTATTACACAGACTCGCAAGGAACGGGGTGCGCAGGTTCATTTCGTTTTGGCCTTGCGCAGCGATCGATCCGAGGCACTCGATTGCATGCGGCGCGATTATATCGAACTTGCCCGCCAATCCGGTATTGCGGTATACGATGAAGTTGTCGATATGGCACGCTCATTGCGGGCGATCGGCAACCTGGAGCGTAAACTTATTGCTCATGAGCAGTCTGTGCAAAATCTTGCAACCAGCGAACCGCAATTACAGGATGCGTAGTTTTAATATGCTTGGTTAATACAAGGCGTACAGTCTGGAGAATGCGTCTCAGGGGTCGCCATTTGTAGAAGGGATGCAGATGGCGATTCGGAGGGAAGGAATGATCGGCTGTATGTGTTATTGACATAGGTGCGCACCTGAAAATGGGCTTTTTGTAGGGGATAGGAACTAAAGTATTCAAAAAAAATAGATGCTGCTAATTGATTTGATTGCCGTACAGGTTATAAATTAATTTTTTCCAACATCACACATCGAATCGAATGAAGCCCAACGCAACTATTTTTAAAAGAAGAAGTAAATACTCTGTCAAAAATTGGAAACTGACTTGGAAGGACATACTTCCAATTTCCGTCTCAGCTCTAGCTGCCTTGTTTAGCGGCTATACAGCCTTAGTAACACAAAAATACACAACTGATACTACTGTTCAGAAAGATTATGTGCAAATAGCAATTCAAATTTTGCGAGAGCCGAGACGAGATGATGATTCCGAAATAAGATTGTGGGCAAAAAAAATGGTTGATAAAAATTCTCCAGTTCCTATTCCACAAGAGGCTGCTGATCAACTGAGTGTAAGTAAAATTCTCATAGGTTGGACGGATAATCATCCGATATTGAACCGTATTATGAAGCGTAGTTCCGAATGTCCTGCCGTGGATATTTCGGAAATGCCAGTTAACCAGCATTCCGCGGTAGAATCATTGAAAAAGCAGTGCGACAAGAACAGCGGTGATTTAACCCTGCTTAAAACTTATTTAAGAATGATAAAGGACGGTGCAAAATAGCCTAGATGAATAAAAACCGCTTGTTCAGAGACGGATAACTCTGTCGAGCCTCTCTTATTGGGGGCTAATGTTTAGGCTTCCTGGAATACCACAGACCGGTGATAGGCCATGTAATTCTGTTGTTGTCGAGCAAACGGTTTCGCGGCAATCAACCCAGTTAAATTCCACGCTTGATATATCTCAGCCGGTAAGTTCCGGCTGACCCGCAGTTGACCATCGTTCTCGAAAGTTATGTAGCCTTTGTCAAATAGTCGGTCAATGTGCGGAGCTAGTAACAACCCGTTGTGACCGTCGAGCTTTTCGATATTATTGCTTTTTGACCATGGTTTGATATGGCTGGCTATAAGAAATCTGGAATCAATAATTCCGGTGATACGACAGCAGGGTTCAAGTGCTGCAACACGTGAGCGGAACAAGCCTTGGCCAATGCGGGCCTGAATTAACTGTGCTCTTTGCGTGGTGAGCAGCATTTCATCATGGAGTAGCCCGTCAATGGCAATAGTGTCGTCGGCTTCTGACGTATAGCTCGTATCCGCACGAATGGATTGGACTTGACCATTCAGTAGCATTACCAACTCTTGTGCGAAATTATGTGGTACTCCTGCGAGGTACACCCCTTGGTTACCATTACCATTTTCTTGAAGAGGAGAGTATTTTGACGGCAATAGGGGAGCTAAGCGGTCCATATGGTCCTTGGGACGGATTGGACTGTCTAGTTCCTTAAAACTCACTGGTACATACCAACCTTCGTTTGTCCAATTAGCGCCAGCCGTGCCAAACTCACTTGGCTTGCTGGCTGATTGGTATGTGTCGCTAGCTATACCAATAGCTTTAATATACGTGTCAGAAAAGGAAAATATAACGTCTCCAGGCGCGACTCTTGTCATGGTGTCATAGAAATGGTTACGGGCCCCGTTTGCTTTGGTTTTAGGGGACCATAGATAGCCACCACTGACCTCGTGCTCGTAAGTTTGATTTTGATTTACCCACCAGTACTGCATTGCTTACCCCTGAGAAAAGATTTGCATGCGCTGGCCTTTGGGAGGCATTTTGCGCTTTGGAAATATCTGGAAATTAAACGGATAACTACGTTATTACTACAACGTGGTGATTTAAATGGAATGGGTCATTGCACGAAAGTACACAGCAGTTTCTTCATCCGTACAATATACATAACACCCTTTCATCCCACGAGTCATAAGCGTTCTATAGGTATTTTTGATAATCAAATCGACCTCTGCTTTTACTATTTCGGGGTTAGTTTTCAGCCTCGTTTTGTATCCTCGAATCGACTTGTCGTGACGATCTCTTTCTTCGGCGCATGTAACCACTTGTCCATCACGCACTATGAAATCAGGTCCAATAATCACGCCAATGTAATCCACCTCTAATCCTTGGCAAGTATGAATACATCCGACTTGCTCTATAGACTCGGGGGCTATGATCCATAGGCTGCCATCCTTGTCGAGATTCCATTTTCGGCGGTAGTTTTCACCAATAACGATGTCGTCTTCTTTAGGATTCTTCTTGCTTCGCCATGGCCAACAATAGCCTGCGACAACGCGAGCCTTGTTTTGGATATTTTTTGCTTCTATCGCAGTATGGAGCGCCTCTGGCGTGTCAAATATTCGAAAATCATACTCGGTGGTGCTGAGCGTTTGATTCGCAGTAGGGCGGATTCCCAGTGCGTTATCGAGCCAAGCCAAATACCCATCCGATCCGCTGCACCGAAATTGAGATGCGAGTTCGTACTCTTCGATCGCAGCGCCTTTTTCTGTAGCCAGTTCGCGAATTACTTGTTTTGTGCCAATATCGCTCAGCGTTACACGTTGATCTTCGTCAATGAGGAAAACTGTACATGCTGAGGCGTTGATCAATTCCTTGACCTGGTTCTCGCCTAAATTTCCATATAAGCCGCTTTTTTCGTTCAAACGGTGGGCTTCGTCGACGATGAGAAAGTCGTAGGTGTTTTTATCGACATCAATAAACCGTCCCGAGCCGGAGAACATGTTCGAAAATCGGGTTTTGGTAATCGTCCCAACTAACTTCGATTGATAGACTTCACGTGGGGCAGCGTTTTTGGACACGTATTGGCCAAGAAGGCCCATGCTTGTCAGTCGAACTAACAGGTTTATTGCAAGTACTGTTTTCCCCGTTCCTGGGCCGCCTTCGATAATCACAACTCTGGGGGTTGCCGGTCCGGAGGTTCTCACTGCAGCCAAAGTTGATTCGAATGTTTCTTTTTGATCGTCGATCAATACGAATTCTGGCTGGGATTTGAGTAAACCTTTAAGGGAATCAGCCAATGCCTTAGACGGCCTGATACGTCCATTGGCCAGTTCGAAGAGTACCTCTTTTTTGTCTCCGTATTTGACATGAGTCTTGATAAACTGCCGGAGCTTTTTCTGTTCTTCCGCTCCTTTGAGGAATAGAGGCGCTTTGGTCGTGTATCCCAAGTAATGCTGGGCGTCGATGACACCATCGCGGGTGTAATTATGCAAATAAGCGCAGGGTTTGATGGAAATGCCACCGTTATAAACAGCTTCATTGAAACCTTCCAGCAAGGAAGCGTAGGACCAGGCTTGATATGACGGATGCACGACTTCCCGCTGACCTTTGCCAAGGTATGTCACGACAATCCCGTCTTTTTCGGTAGCCGATGCTTTTTCCCACTGTTTGAGTTCGATGACGATTGCATTCTTGTTTCCATCGGCATCTCGACCGGTCAACGTGACATCGATCCTTTTGGAGGACTGCGGGATATGTAGTTCTATTGCGATACCCATTTCGTTAGGGATGTCATCGTCTCGTAGCACGCGGGCTACGTATCCGAGCGATTCTCTCCAAGATCGTACCTCTGATTGGTTTACGCGTTTCCCTGTGACTGCTTTAAAGTTTGTGTGGATGAGGTGTTCAATATCATCGTGATCAGTGTGATGTAGGAACTGTTTTTTATCAGCTTCGTAAACGATCATTTCTATACCCTGAATTGCTATTTTTTTAAAAGTTCGGTGTATTTCTTGCTTGAGCCCCAAACCATTTGTGCTGGGTACTTTTCTGCGTTCTTCAGAAGCTTTTGTTTGATGGCCGCATCCATGTCTACATTTAAAACAGACGCCAAACGGGCAAGGTAAAGAAAGACGTCAGCCAACTCATCATCAATCGCCTGGGCAATCTTTGGGTCGGTATGCGCTTCCCGGGATTGAGCTTCTGTCATCCATTGGAAAATTTCTGCTAATTCTCCGACCTCTCCTGTTAAGGCCATAACCAGGTTTTTTGGCGAGTGGAACTGTTCCCAGTCGCGGTCAGCCGAGAACTGATCCAACACCTTGATTAAAGGTGCGATGCTGACAAGCGGTGTAGACGATGAATTTTCTGTTTGTGCATTCACGGTTGCCGTCCATATACGTAGTTATACGATATGTTACAGCGATTCGAATGAAAAATTTAGAGATTTTGGATAATGCTCGCAACGACCCACCTATTTGGCGACGAGGGAGTGTCTAAGTAGCAGGGCCGAAGCATTGCAGCATATTCCTGGATATCCAGTAAATAAAAAAATATTTTGGGGGCACCGAACGTCCAAAGCGAAATCGATTTTCTCGACTTTTTATAGCAAGAATGTCCGACGATTGGGTTAGCTTCAGACGCGGTTTATTGATATCAGCATCCTCCTTCGCCTTCTACCTTAATTCGTAATCAGACCGCTCTTGTATAGTAGAATCAAGCTAGTCTATTTAAAATGAGTCCCCCACGAGTTTGGCGCACATACATTTTTGTAGGTGTAGATTCCGCTCATGCCAAGAGTAATTACCCATGTCGCGTGCGCTGTCCTTTCCTCAAATTGAAGCATTCAAGGCGGTTGTGCTTACCGGAACGACGGTTGCCGCTGCTCGAATGCTACATACTACACAACCCACGGTTAGCAGGCTGATCAATCAGGCGCAGTCGGCTACCGGTTTGAAACTATTGGTGAATGATCGGGGGCGTCTTCAACTCACCAGGGAAGGTCGCCATCTGTTTGAAATTATCCAGGCAAACTTCCAGGGCATAGGGCGGATAGAGCAGGCTGTGGCGGCTTTGCGCGAGTCGGGTGCAGGCGTCTTTCGGGTCGCTGCCACCCCGTCCCTTGGGCAAAGTTTGCTGCCAGCGGCAATGGAACGATTCGCTCAGCATTATCCACAAGTGCGATTTAATGTCCAAACGCTGGGCAGGCGCCAGATTGAGGATGGTTTGCGCCTGGGATTGTACGATATCGCGTTAACCAATTCGCTGCCGGACGGCGCTGAATTTGAGGGTACTGCGGTCCATAAGGCGCAAGCGGTATGCGTCTCCAGCCTGAATCACCCCTTTGCAAAACGCGACGATGTCACGGTGGCGGATCTTAAAGATCAGGTATTGATCAGTCTGCCAGGCGATGATGCATTGGAGATGGAGTTGCAGGAGGCGTTCAGGAAGAAAGGAATGGTTCATTCCACCAAAATAGAAACCATTTATACCTCTACGATTTGCATCTATGCGTCGCGCGGCCTGGGCGTGGGTATCGTCAATCCATATATGGCATCTGTGTTCAGGGATCGGCTGTGCATCAGGAATTTCCGCCCGAAAATCCGCGTGACGACCTATGCGGTCTTCGCCCGCTTCATGCCGCAATCGGAATTGGCTCAGCATTTCCTGCAGAACGTCGTGGAGTCTTGCGAGGTCGAGCAGTTTGGGGTGTAGATAAGTCACCGCCCGGCATAAGTATCAATGTCGGGCGATGGGTTTCGGTCTCTTAGCGACTGACCAGATCTGATACGTCAATCACGTACATATCACGATCGTGTTCATGCACGGAATCAATGCAGACAGCCAGTCCATCTGCACGCCACCGCGGGTGCAGGTCGCACCGGTTTTCTTTGCTCAGAGACGGATCGGCATAGAATGAACTCAGATCGTGGCGCTTGCCTGTTTCCATATCGAAGAGAAAGAGCACGCGTTCATGTGTTGTGCTGTCCGGGTAGGTATCACTTAGCAACCAGCGGGGGTTGACCGGAGAAAAGGTCATATGGCCGTTTTCGATGAGGATGTCACGCCCGACGACGCTAACCGGACCGTATTCACGATCGTCATAAAGGTGATAATGGATTTCGCCATTATGCGGCCCCCAGACAATGATTTGCTTATCATCCCGCCAAAGCGGGTGCGAAATCTGCCATTCAGACTTTTCATAATCAAACGTTCCGACCTGGGCGGGGTCGAAGTCGTCCGCCAGCTGTGGCAGGGGGTGATCAGAGCACTCAAGCAATCGCAAATCCGATCCGTCGGGGTTCATTGTGATCAGCCGATGCAGGAAACATGTTTCGTCTTTGACCCGTTCGGTCCATCTGTGCAGGAAAAGAACCCGGGTATCGGATGGGTTGATTTCGATATGGCTCACCCAGTGAATCGCTTTGCGCATGGACTCGCGCGGGTGAAATCGGGCAAGATCGGCATAGCTTACTGCCAGCCTGAACCCTCCCGTTGCCAGGTCCATATGCATGATCCCGTCGTCACTCGGGCAGTTTTCCAGATCGGGTTTGAAGCGATCACACGGATAGCCGATGGTTTCGTGCGTGATGTATAGTCGCCGGTAATCCACGCTGAGCGCCCACTGGCCATTGGAGGCTACAACATAAACGGGTAAGGGCAGTGTGCGGCGTTCGCCGCTTTGCACATCAACTATTTCCGAGCCAAAGTACGGGTAACGTGAATCTACATCGTTCGTCCGGATATTGTAGATCGCCTTGGTCTGGCCCTGGTTGCCAAGCCATTGCAATTGGCATCCCATTTGCCAGTTCCAGGTGCTTGTCTGGCCGATTACTTTGAATTGACCGTCGTTTTCCAAGTCGAAATAACCCACATTGGCGACCAAATCTGGCGTCAGGTAGGCATCGCGCCAGGGTACCTGGTTGGCCAGCAGGCGATTGCCGGCGCTGTTCCAGTTCGACTTGTTGTAGTAGCCAAAGAAGTAATGGTTTCCATCCTGGCCCATACTGCGAATGGGAAAATTGGAACGAGAGGTCATGCGGTCTCCGTTTGAGTGGAAAGGTCGACAATCAGATTGCCCGCCGCATCGCAAGAGGCAAAGGCGCCCAAGGGGATGATCAGCGTTGATGAGGCATCTTCGATGATCGCGGGGCCGGCAATTTTTTCGTTTTCTTTCATTGCTTCGCGAGCCAGTGTCGGCGCTGTTCTGCGCGCGCTTTCTGCGCCGATCCACATCTGGCGAGATTTGCTGACATGCTTCCAGACTTGTTTGCCGCTGCCCAAATTCAAGGGCCGCGCTACTTTTTCTTCGATGGCTGCGACACGTAAGTTGATCAGTTCAACATGTTGAACCGGGGGCACTTGGCCGAACACGCGGCCGTAGGCGTCCGCAAACGCCTTTTTGATCTTCGCCGGCGTTTGTTCGTCGAATGGGCCATCCGGCATCCGCGTCAGCAATTCAAAGCCCTGACCGACAAAGCGGATGTCGGCGCTACGCTCAAAGGCGAACGTGGCGCCCGAGACCAACGTTATTTTCATCACTTGTGCTGCGCTCTGTTCGAGTGTTTGAAAGAGCGCTTCCAGTTCCTCTACCGTTACCGAATCCAGTTCGCGGGCCAGGGTAACGGAACGGTCCACTCGTGCGGGTGCGATAAGCAAGCCGATTGCAGACGCTACACCGGCGCCGGGCGGGCAGATGACCCGGTTAATACCCAAGCGTCGCGCCACATCGCATCCATGCAGGGGGCCGCCACCCCCTGTGGCCAGCAGGGCGAAGTTGTGCGCGTCAAAGCCGCGCTCGGCAACGTGCACCCGGGCGGCGGCCGCCATGTTCTCATTGACAATGGCCAGCACGCCATCCGAGGTTTCTTCCGGTCCGATATTGACGACATCGCCCACTGACCGTACCGCTGTTTCGGCGGCATCGGTGCTCAGTTTCATGGTGCCGCCGGCAAAGGTATCCGGATCCAGATGACCCAACATCAGGTTGGCATCGGTGACCGTAGGCTGGGTACCACCGCGCAAATAGCAAGCCGGGCCCGGTTTGGAACTGGCGCTTTTGGGCCCGACTTTGAGCAGTTTCAGGCTGTCCAGATGCGCAATACTGCCGCCACCGGCTCCAATTTCAATCAATTCAACTGTAGCAATGTTGATCGGCAATCCGCTACCGGTTGCGAAACGCTTTTCGCGTCCGGCTTCGAAGGTGTGGGCAAGCAGCGGCAGGTTGTTTTCCACGATCGCCAGCTTGGCCGTCGTCCCGCCCATGTCAAATGCCAGTACGTGGTCAATATTGGAGCGTTTGCTGAAAAAGGCCGCAGCAATCGCACCGGCAGCGGGGCCTGATTCCAGCAGTTGCACGGGAAATTTTCTTGCCTCGCCAACATGAGTCAGCCCGCCGTTGGACAGCATCATGAGCAGGGGACAATGAATATCCATTGTTTTAAGCCGTGCTTCCATGCTTTCAAGGTATTTGTCTGCTATCGGCCGCACGTAGGCATTCGCTGCCGTGGTGGACGTGCGCTCATACTCTCGCATTTGCGGCGAGACTTCGCTGGAGATGGATACATATACATGCGGAAAGCGGGCTTCAACCAGATCCCGGGCACGGCGTTCATGTACGGGATTGGCGTGGGCATGCAAGAACACGATGGCGATGGATTCAACACCCTGGTCCACCAATTGCTGTGCAGCACTAATCACACTGGCTTCATCCAGAGGTGTGTCTATGTTTCCGTTAACGCGCATGCGCTCGCGCGCTTCCATGCGCAGTTCGCGAGGAATAAGGGGACGGGGTAGCTCAATAAAGATGTCGTACAGGTCATACTTGAATTCACGACGCATTTCCAATGTGTCGCGGAATCCTTCGGTCGTGATCAGGCCCGTGGCGACACCACGCCGCTCGATCAGCGCATTGGTGAACAGGGTTGTGGCGTGCACCACGCGGGCAACCTGCTCGCCATTTACCCCTTCGCGTTCAAGAAGAATATCGATGCCGCGGATGGCGCCTTCGGTCGGTTCATCCGGGGTCGTGAGTTCCTTGTGGCTGAAAACGCGCGCGTCCTGATGGTTATAGAGCACGATGTCGGTGAAGGTACCGCCAATGTCGATGCCCAGAGAGTAACTTTCATTTGTCATTTCGTATATCCGCGAACGCGGTCCTGATTCTGCAATTTTGAAGAACGTCTGGCTGGATCGCCATAGCCCCCACCACCTGGCGTACGTAGTACGACCTGCGTTCCCTGGTTGATGATATGTTGTGCCTTAGGATTAACCTTGACGCCGTCGATGAGGATTTCACCTGGCGCGCCTGTAGCGCCGCCATTCATGCCGGGGGCAGCCGATTCCGGTCGGGTGCGCTCCGCCATGAACGAGATGGTGGCTGGGTTTTCCGACAGGCTTTCCAACACGAGCTCTTGCCCCAGGCCGCCGCGATATGCGCCGTTGGCGACATCACAATCTCGATATTGCCGGCGTACGACTTTCAAGGGAGCCACTTGTTCAATGACTTCGACTGGTGTAGAGGAAATGTTGCTCGGCCAGGAAAGTACATCGATCCCGTCGCTCTGTGCGCTTGCGCCATAACCGCCGTTCAAGAAGAACAGGTTCGCAAAGCCTTTGCCATCGGCGCGCACGCCAGCCATATTGACACACCATAGGGGCGATCCGACACTGGCGATCACTTTTTCCGGTACGACCTTGGCAAGTGCCTGCACGACCATGGCCGGCAGGAAGTGGCCGATCAGCGCCCGGGCGCCGCCCGGCGCGGGTGCAACGGAATTCAAGATGCTGCCTGGCGGCGCTGTCACATGCATGGGAACAAGCGTACCGTCATTGTTCGGCACATCCGGGCACAGTACGGCCTTGAGCCCATACGAGGTATAGGCCGTGGTGTAGGCAAGGCACACATTGATAGACTTTTGTACTTGTGGGTCGGATCCCGCATAGTCTACCGTCACTTCGTCGCCGTGAATCGTCAGCGCCATCTTAAGCTTGATGGGTTTATCTATACCATCGCTGGTCGCTTCTGCGTGATAGGTTCCATCCGGAATGGCATTGATGGCATTGCGCATCGCCTGTTCGCAACGGCCGCGCAGTTCGCCGGACAGCTCATCGAGCGAGTCCAGTTGGTACTCGGTCATGAGCTCAATCACATTGCGTTCGATCAGCGACAGGCCGGTAAATTGCGCATACAAGTCGCCCATCACCTGGTCCGGCACGCGTACGTTCTGACGCAATATCTGTTCCAGAGTCGGGTCCATTTTCCCGGCTCTCATCACCTTCATGACAGGGATTTGCAGGCCTTCCTCGAAGACCGATGTCGCATCGGCTGATCGCACGCGGCCGCCGATGTCCGGTGCATGGGCGACCGAGCCGGCCCACGATACGATGCGGCCATTCTGAAAAATGGGCTTGCCAACGGTGATGTCAGGCAAGTGGCCCGTGCCCAGCCATGGGTCATTGGTGATAATGATATCGCCGTCTTCAAGCTGCTCTTCGGGGAATTTTTCCAGAAAACACCGGATGGTTCGAGGCGCCGTGCCGATGAAAGAGGGGATCCCGTTGGAGGCCTGGGCGATGGAGTTGCCTTTGGCGTCGGTAATCACGCAGGCAAAGTCATTGGATTCCCGTACGATAGACGAAAAAGAAGTCCGTACCAGAGAGGCTGCCGCTTCATCAACCGTGGAGATCAGTCGGCGCCATAATAATTCAAGCGTAATGCTGTTCAGTTTTGAGTGCTTCATTGGGCATGTATACCGGCGACATTAATCACCTTCTTCCATTTAATCGTTTCTTCAGACACAAACTTGCGTGCGTCCGCTTCGGAGCCGCCGATAATGGCGAGCGCTTGTCCTTTCCATGTTTGCTTCATGTTTTCCGCGTGTAGAATTTCATTGATATCCTGGTTTAGACGTTGAACAATATTTTCCGGAACACCGGACCCGGTGGCGATCGTGAACCAGCCCGTGCCATCGAAGCCCGGGTACCCCAGTTCGCTGACCGTGGGCAGATCGGGCAGTTCTTCGCTTCTTTCTTTGCTCGTGACGGCAAGGGCGCGAATTTTTCCTGATTTGATAATGGGAATGGAGGTGGTCGCCAGTTCAGTCATGAGATCGATCTGTCCGCCCATCAGGTCCGTCATCGCCATGGAGCTGCCTTTGTAAGGCACATGGGTGAATTTCACCCCGGTTGCCTGCTGTAATAATTCCCCCACCATATGCGTGGATGAACCTGTGCCTGCAGAACCGAAATTGAGCTTCCCTGGGTTTGCGCGTGCATAGTCCAGGAGTTCTTTAAAGGTTTTGAAGGGCAGGTTCGGGTTGACGACGACGGTACATGGAACAGCACCCAGAATGGAAATGGGCTGAAGGTCTTTGACCGGGTCGTAGGGCAGGTTTTTGTATACGGAATAGGCTGAGTGAATGCCTATCGTCCCTAGCAATAACGTTTTTCCATCAGGCCTGGCGGTGGCAACGGTGCGAGCGCCGATGTTCCCCCCCATGCCTGGCCTGTTTTCGACTACGAAAGGTTGTCCATATTTTTCCGACAGTTCCTTGCCGATCGATCTGGCCAGCACATCAGCGGTACCGCCCGGCGAAAACGGCGCAACAATAGTGACCGGGCCGTCAAAGAAATCTGCCGCCAAGGCACGTGCGGCAGGCAAAGCGCCGGCAAGCAGCAAGAGCGCTGCGCGTCGTGTTATTTGCATGTTTGTCTCCTAGAAAATTGTCTTGTGCGGACAGTGTAGGAGCAATTGGATATATCAACAAATTCTTTTATTATTGTTATCTATGCGTTTTTGATATAGGTAAGGATTCGAAATTCTATGCAGCCAGGGGATGGGCCTAACGCGCTAAGCGCCAATTTCACAGAACGGTACACTCAGAGGCAAACGTCCTTCCAGCAACGCACATCGTCACCGCTTCGAAACACTGCGGCATGCCAATCGTGTTATTGGAGAGTGGGTACGCTACTCCACATAGACCGCAAACCGCTGCAACTGCGCCTCGCTCTTCTTAATCTCCTGCAAACTCTTCTTCCCCCCTCTGGCCACAAGCATGGCAACCAGAATCTGCGCAATAGACATCGCGGGAACCACGGACGGAAATAATGATGGCGTTCTATTAGGAACGATCACCAGCGCATGCGACTGTTTGGCGATGGGGGAAAGGGTGCTGTCGGTCACGCTGACAATCCGCATCCCTTGCTGGCGCGCAAATTCGACGGCTGACACGGAATCTCTCGCATAAGGGTTGTAGGTGAAGACGAGCAGGGCATCTTCGCTGCCTCCTTCTCGCAGATCGTCGGAAAACGTTCCGGCAATGCCCATGAGAAGACGGGTATTGTGCATGAACATGCCGCACGCGTAGTTGAAATAGAACGCGGCAGGGAACAGGCTGCGCAGCCCCGCAACATAGATGCGGCGCGCCTTTCCCAGTATGTCGCTGGCGTTCTTGATTGACGCCAGCGTGTCTGGCGTGGTCAATTGCGTCAAGTGGGCGTCGTCCGCATGGAGCAGTTCCCGGATCAGCTTTTCCGCCTCATCGCTGCCGCTGCGTTTCTGCAGTGCCGTGGCGCGTTCTGAAAACGAACTGCTGCCCTCTGTCAGCCAGGTTCTGTATACCGAACGAAACGACTCATAGCCGTCGAACCCCAGCTCCCGGGCCAGCCTGTGCATGGTGCTGGACTGCAGGCCGGCGCTGCTTGCGATGGTCCGCATTGAATTCAAGGCCATATCCTTGGGATTGTCCATAACATAGCGCGCGGCGCGCTGCAGTACGGGTGACAGGCTCTGATATCGCTCTTCAATCAATCGGTCTACGCTGTGCTTGTCCATGTCCTTCTCTCGCTACTTGCCAATTTTCGCATTCTACAGGATGGAAGCGTTGACCTGCTCGATTGAGGCATCGACCGCCTGTGCCAGTATGTCGACCGCATCCGTTAGTTCCGCGCGGTTCGTGATGTAAGGAGGCGCAAGCAGGACATGGTCGCCGCGTATGCCGTCAATGGTGCCTCCTCCCGGATAGCACAATAGTCCTCTTGCATGTGCTTCCTGCTTGATTCGCGCATGTAATTGAAGCTGTGCATCGAACGGCAAACGATTGTCGCGCTCAAGCACCAGTTCGATGGCCTGGAACAGGCCCCGGCCGCGAATGTCGCCAACATGAGGATGGTCGCCGAATCGCTCGACCAGCAGGGTATGCAGATAATCGCCCAATTGCGCCGACTGCTGCACCAGCCTGTCGCGTTGTACGATTCGTTGCACCGCCAATGCCGCGGCGCATGCAACCGGGTGCCCGATGTAAGTATGGCCATGCTGAAACGCACCCGATCCGGAATGGATCGCTTCGATCACGCGGTCATGAGCAATGATGGCGCCGATGGGCTGGTAACCGCCGCCCAATCCTTTGGCCAGGGTAAGGATGTCCGGAACCACGCCTTCTGCCTCAAAGGCATGATACGAGCCGGTTCGGCCCAGGCCGCACATTACTTCGTCCAGGACCAGTAAAACGCCATAGCGATCACAGACTTCGCGAATTTTTTTGAAGTACCCGGGTACCGCGCATACTGCCCCCGCTGTCGCTCCCACTACGGTTTCGGCGACAAAGGCAGCAACCGTGTCGGGGCCGAGCTTGACAATCTGGTCTTCCAGTTCCTGCGCGAGTCGCGTGCTGTAGTCTTCGTCGGAAAGATTGTCCTCCTGCTCATGGTAAGGAAAGCAGGGCGATACATGATAGGTGTCGATCAATAGGGGCTGATAGAGTGCGCGCCGCCCGACATGGCCGCCAATGGCCAGTGCACCCAACGTATTGCCATGATAGCTTTGGCGGCGGGAGATGATGTGGCGGCGCGACGGTTCGCCTCGTTCCACATGGAATTGGCGAGCCATTTTCAGCGCACATTCCATGGCTTCCGACCCGCCCGATACGAAATACACGTTAGCGAGCCCGGCCGGTGATTGATTCACCAATGTATCGGCCAGTTCTTCTGCGGGCTCGGAGGTGAAAAAGCTGGTGTGGGCATACTCGAGCTTTTGCAGCTGTTCTGTGATCGCACCGATGACTTCTGCATTGCCATGCCCCAGGCACGAGACCGCCGCGCCGCCCGATGCGTCGTAATAGCGGCGATTGTTGGTATCGATAAGGAAGCATCCTGCTCCTTCGCGCGCGACGGGCATGGATTTACGAGGATTTCGATGAATAATGCGTGTCATAGGATTCCCAAGAAATAACGGCTTTCTCACTGGTCACTAAAAGAAGGAGCTTGACCATTTGCTTTATGGATCATATGATATATTTAATATTAAAATAGATCAAACGATCCATTGACGATGATTGGATGGATCGACAGAACAGGGAGATCCGCAAATGAAAGTCGCGTCAGTACAAATGCATAGTACGGACAACGTTCAGGAGAACATCGGGAAGGCATGCCGATATATTGACGAGGCGGCCGTAAAGGGCGCTGACCTGGTCGTACTCCCTGAGTTCTTCAACACGATATTTTTCGCCCAGTATCAGGATCGGGCGTATCATCAATTGGCCGAAGCCGACACGGGCCGTACGATCACGGCTGTTCGGGAAGCGGCGCAGCGCAACGGTATTGCGGTGGTCGCCACGATCTACGAAAAAGAAGAGGCCGGCTTGTATTTCGATACTGCCATGCACATTGACCGCACTGGTGCCATCGTATTCAAGTACCGCAAAGTCCATCCGGCAGCAGTGCTCAGTCTGGAGAAAATCTATTTCCGGTATGGCACGCGCTTTGACACGTATCCATTCGAAGAATGGCGTGTTGGCATCGGCATATGCTACGACATGGGATTTCCGGAAACCGCGCGTTGCCTGGCCGTCAATGGGGCAGAGTTACTTATCGCGCCATATGCCACGTCACGCGTGAATATGTTCCAGGAAGTGCTCAGGACGCGTGCCTTCGAAAACGGCTGCTATTTGGTCGCCGCCAATAAAGTGGGTCTTGAAGGGGACTGGACGTTTGGCGGACACAGCCTCATCGCGGCCCCGAACGGCGCCATATTGCAAACGGCCGATGGGCAATCGGAAGCCTTGCTGGTTGCGGACATCGATCGGACTCAGGTGGACGAGGCGCGCATTGCCTACCCCAGCCGCCGGGATCGACGCCCGGACCTTTACCGGCATCTGGTGAAAGAAGCAGATGCCGACCTTTGAATGCAGGCAGACAAACGCCTGCGCTGCGCAAAGCCAGCCCAGGAGCGCTACTATAACGGAGGAGTATCATGCGACATACAATTGGTTCCGATAAATACAGCAAGGCGCGGCGCGCAGGCAAGAAATGGGCCGCGTTCACAATGGCAGTCGCCGGCTCCTGCTTTGCGTTCACCGCGCACTCGGCAGACGATTGGCCAAGCCGTCCGATACAAATTATCGTGCCCTTCGGGCCGGGTGGAACGACAGACCTGCTTGCCCGGCTGGTGGCAGATGGGCTCTCCAAGAGCCTGAAGCAAAGCGTCGTCGTTGAAAACAAACCTGGAGCGGGAGGCAATATAGGTGCTGCGGCGGTGGCCCATGCCAAACCCGATGGCTATACATTGCTCATGGGAACGCCAGGGCCTTTGGCGATCAACGCCAACATTTACCCTGATATGGGTTACAAGCCCGAGACGGACTTTGCGGCGGTTTCCTATGTGGCTGACGTACCCAATGTCATTCTGACCAACCCTGCAACAGGAATCAAAAATATCGAAGAGTTGCTCGCGGCTGCGAAGGAGCGACCCGGCAAGTTGAATTGGGGCTCGCCTGGTGTTGGCAGCACGGGTCATATTCAGCTGGAGCTGCTCAAGCAATTGGCCGGAGTGGACATTACACACGTCCCCTACAAGGGCGCAAGCCAGTCCAAGGCCGATTTGCTCGCCGGGCACATCCAGCTCTCAGGCGATAATGTTCCCACTGCCCTCGAGCAGATCCGATCGGGCAAGCTGGTTGCGCTGGGTGTGGCGAGCGAGAATGAACTGCCTGTATTGCCCGGTGTGGCGCCAGTCGGCAAATCGGTGCCTGGCTATGTATTGCAGTCATGGTTTGTTATCGTGGCACCGGCCGCGACGCCTAAACCTGTGGTTGATCGGCTCAGTGCTACTATCGACGCATATATGAAAGAGCCTGCAGTGCACGAGCAGTTCCAGAAACTGGGCGCGACACCCGTAGGCGGTCCACCGGAGCGATTGGCCAAGCAATTGGCTTCAGAGCAGACGCGTTATCGGGACGTAATGGCCAAGATGAAGGAAACAAAATAGTGACGACAAAATTTTCTCCTCCTCACGGCAGACGCAAGCGCCTTGCGGTGGCACGATTCTGGTACGAAGGGAATGCGTTCGGGCCCGTACCGGCGACGATGGAGCAGTTCAGGCAGTATGAATGGCAGGCCGGCCCCGAAGTGTTGAGTCAATCAGCGGGGACCGCGACCGAGATGGGCGCTGTCGCCGCGTTTGCGCAGCAGCATCCCGATTGGGAGGTGGTTGTCCTGCGCTGCGCCGCCGCCTTGCCGGCAGGGCCCATTGCTGAATCCGTATTCGATCAATATGTATCAGAAGTCAAAGAAGGGCTCTTACTTGGCCTGACCCAGGGTGGATGGGATGCCATGTATCTATCGCTTCATGGCGCGGCGATCACGAATGAAAGGGAAACGCCGGAGCTGGATTTTGTCCGCATGGTACGCAGCATGCTGCCCGATGTGCCGCTGGGCGCCAGCTTTGATCTGCATGGCAATATGCCGTCCGAATGGGCAGATGTGCTCGACTTCGCATCCGTTTACCGTACGCATCCGCATATTGACATGGCAGCCACGGCCGATCGGGTGCTCGAAGGCCTCGTGGCCTGGGTGACGCAAGGCTTGCGCACCCGGCTGGTGCTGCGTAACGAAGGTATCGTCTTGCCCAGCATCAATATGCGTACTCAGGCAGGACCGATGCATGCGCTGGAGCAGATGGCTCGCGATGTTACTGTGGCGCCGGTGTTGGAAGTGTGTGTTTTTGGCGGATTTCCCTATTCCGATACGGCGGCCACGGGTTCCTCTGTCATGGCGATCAGTGATGCGCGCGTGGATCCTCAGGGGAAGGCGGCGACGGCGGCGGCAGAGCGAGTCCTTGATCAGGTTCGTTCGCTGGCGGATCAGTTTCGAATTGAACTGCCTTCTCCTGCGGATGCCGTTTCTGCAGCATTGGCGTCTTCAAAGCCTGGCCTTATCGCCGTTACAGACTCAGGCGATAACCCATTGTCGGGCGGCGGTGGCGACACGCCGGCATTGTTTCGTGCATTAATAGAGGCGCAGCCGAGCGTTTCCTGTCTGTTTGCCAGTTTTGTCGACCCCGAGATCGTGCGTCGCGTACAAGCGGCAAAGTCTGGGGCAGTGCTTGATGTTCGCCTGGGTGGCCGTTATGGGTCGCATTTTGGAGAGGGCGTGAATGTGCAAGTCCGGGTAGATGCGTTGACAGACGGCGTCTTTCGCAATTCCGGCCCCATGCATACGGGAGTGGAGCGCCATTGCGGTAACACGGTCATTCTTCGTTTGACGCAGCTACCGGACGTCCGTGTGATCGTCACCGAACGTGTCGTGGCTGCGGATGATCCTTCCTTCTATGCGTTGCATGGGATTGACCTGGCTCAACTGCGTTTACTGTGTGTAAAAGCGAAAAATCACTTTCGTGCTGCTTTCGCGGAGCGATGCGCGGAGATCATTGATTGCGATGCACCTGGCCCGGCATGCCAGGATTTGTCGGCGCTCCCATTTCGTCATGACCGTATCGCAGCAGGGTACTGATCCAGAGTTACCCCGCATTGCGCAGCGTACCCCTCAAGCGCATTCGGCCATGCAGGTGTCCAGCCACTGGCCCGAAGCCTCGCGTTCGACAGCCGCTTGCCACTGGGGGCCCGTAATTGCCGGGCGGGCAAGGAGGCGCCTATCAACTGCGCCAGGGCGTCATACAGTTCCGCGGTCGGCATCGGGCAATCATCCGTTCCTATATAAAGCGGCTGGGGATCGGAGATCGTCAGCAGATGCGCGCAGGCCTTCGCGGCATCGTCAATGTGAATCCGGTTCGCCCAATGGCCGGGCCCGTCCGGTGCGGTGATCGTTCCTGCCTGTAATCCTTCGAGCAACTTCAATCGTCCCGGGCCGTACAGGCCGGACAGACGCAGGGCGACGCCGGTACCTGGCGGCAGCAATGCATGCAGCGTGGCTTCCGCTTCCAGAATCGAGTTGCCGCGGAAGTTCGTCTGCTGTACGGGGGTATTTTCGTCGACCCAGTCATCGGATGGACTCCATACGGCGGATGACCCCACCAGTACACAGCGCTGCAGCCTGTCCAGGGTGCCGGGAGGCAGGCTACCCAGCAATCTCGGGAGGCCCTGCGAGTAAACCCCCGCGTATTGATCCATTGTCCTGCTGTCGGGCGAGGGGGCATACAGAATATGGGTGAGCCCGGAGAATTCGTCCGTACCCAGGAAAGAGAGGCTTTCGGGGTTCAATAGATCGGCCTGGCGCCAGGAAATGGTGTTTTCGCCAATTGGCTGCACCCTGCTGCGGCGCAGGCCGATGCACTTCCAATGGGCCGGATCGAGCAATTTGGCTGTCCGTTCACACAAGTCGCCGCCGACCAGCAGAAGAGTTTTCATAGTGATGACGTAATTACATATGTAATGCAGTGAATGAGTCAGCCATTTTCCTATATATTAGATTTAAGGGGGAGAAAGAACACGCTTGTGCGTTCGAAAACGGTGGAAGGAAAAATGCGTCGCTTTATTTGGGGGGAATCAACGTCGGTTGAAGCATGAGAAAGCGCGATTCGGTGTGTTATAACGCATAATGCCGGGCCTGAAAATAGCCGGTGCCAATATTAAGATCAACGGAACTTAAGTATGTTTGAATTAAAACGCTTTTTAATAATTTTAACTAGCACGTTGTTGGCAATCTTTTCAAGCAAAACTGTATATGCTTCTACATCCGCTGTAGATGTAGTATGCCGAGGCGGAATAATTGATGATCGTGTATTGAAATCCTTATATAGACTTGGAGATCAGTTGCGAGCCAAGTCTACAATACTAAATTTAACGCCAAATTGTATAAAAGAAATTAAGTTTCCAGATAGAGATCCTCTTCCTAATCCTTACGTTGGAGCCCTGGAGCTAGCTGCCGGAAAATCGACTCCTGAAAAATTTGCCAATTCATTGGAAAAAATTCAAGGCCATTTATCAGGCAACGACCCGATAGACAGAGACTTGAAAGATGCTCCATTGCTGATGTATTTACGCATCGGTTGCGGAAACGATAGGGTATGCGTGACGAACACGCTCAAATCAATACAAAATTTTCAACCAGAAAAAAGCCCGATTTTTTGTGATTTCGCAAACAAAGCAGACTCCAGAATCGTAAATTACTATCAGTCCTCAGACTATCTGCCATTGCCTGTACGCTGTTTGTACCATAGCTCTCTTGGAGGACATCGATCGATTTCTGCGTTAGAAGACTGGTTTATCGCATTTGACAAATTGAGCAGATAATTATGGTCAAGATTTATTCGCTACGAGCCGCTAATCTTATTGCGCGAGAACTAATTTGCCATATCTGATCTTTGTGATGATCTATTTAGCGGGCACAATCGCCTACCTGTTTTTTCGGTCGATGCAATACCGCGCCCATGTCCTGATAGATGGGGGTCAGCCTGATATGCTAGCGATGTACGCGCTGTTTCTGGATGCGGATCTACCTTTTGTCCTGGCGCGGCTGGCCATCTTGATTATCGTCGCAATTGCGATTGCGCTTTATCGCAAGACTGCTGCTGATATTACTTATTCGGTGCTTATGGTGGCGGGATTGGTTTTCGCGGCCGATGTGGTATCGATCACTGTCTATCGGATATTGTCTTGAGAACCCCAAACCCTAAATGCTAGAACGAGTGCCAACCCCGTGGAAGGCGGTCGAGAATGATCGATAAGGCATTGTCGTCATTTCCCTTGATTGATCGCGCTAAGCGGTAAATAGAGGAGGGAGATATTAACGTAGCGAAAGAAATTCTGTTGCCTGGTTTGCTATTCCCGTTTACCCATCTTCGTCCGTGTGTTCGCGGGAATAATCTTGACTGTCGCTGTCATGCCCGCCACCAGTTCAACACCCGGCGCGGCCCGATCAATATGGATGCGCACCGGAACGCGTTGGGCCAGACGCACCCAGGAAAACGTTGCTGCGACATTTGGCAGACCGAGGTGGCCGGGTGCGTCGTTGCTGTTATCGATACCACGACCGATGCTTTCGACGTGACCTGACACGGGCTGTTCATACCCCATCAACATAATCTGCGCTTGATTACCGACATTGATTTGTCGAATCTTCGTTTCCTCGAAATATCCGGTAATCCAGAAACTGGCCGAATCAAGGACGGCGGTCCTGGTCACGCCGGCCGTCGCATAGTCGCCCGGCCGAAGCCTCAGATTGGTAACATAGCCGTCAACGGGTGAGCGTACAACCGAGCGAACCAGGTTGAGTTTGGCAAGATCAAGCGTGGCGACCGCCGCATGGTAGGCAGCGTTGGCGACAGCCGCCGCTCCGCTGGCCTGTTGGGCAGCTTCTTTGGATACCGCGTCACGGACCTGGTTGTATCGTCGCGCCGTCGCTTGACGAACGATCATATCCTGGCGTTTGGCGTCGACATCGGCCTCTGCCAGCGCCACTGCGATGCGAAGCCGCTCGGGGTCGATTTTGTATAGAATGTCGCCGCGATGGACATACTGGTTATCAACCACAGGTACGAGGCTGACCGTGCCGGAAACTTCCGGTGTGATTTGTACGACATCCACGCCAACCCGCCCGTCGCGGGTCCAGGGTGTTTGTCCGTAGTGGCCCCACACCTTCAGCGCGATAAAAATGGCAACAGTCGTGAGACAAAGGGTCAGCGCATAGCGGCTGAGCAGGGATAGAATACGCTTCAAGATGATAATCCAGTCAATGGCAGGTACTGCACGAGCAGACCGTAAAGAATGACGAAGGTCGCCAGCTCGACGAGTGGGCGATAAGCGAACATGCGACGAATTCCGGTCATGGAGAGAAGGCGGAGCGTTGCCACGGCGGCTACTAAAGCAACGAGCGCGAGCACCATCAGGCCGGGAATAAGGACGCCGCCAATATTGAGATCGACGATCATAAGTTGTATTTCCTCCCGTCTGCTCTTTCACTGGTGCCCAGTGCAAACCTGAGGTCGATGAGCAGATCGAGTATTTGCAAGCGATTTTTGAGCGGACTGCTTGCGATCATGGTCATCAATATCTCGATGCGCTGGTCCAAGTCGATTAGCTCGGCTGGCGTTAACGGGCCTCCGGCTCGAAAGCTTGCTGCGATTGCCGAAAGGAGTTCGCTTATCCTGATCTCGGTCTCACCTTTTATTCGCGGGAGTGTCTTGCGCAGCTGACCAGCAGCATGTCCGATACGAAGATGGTTCAAGGTATCGTCGAACACGCCTGTATAGCTATTTTGTGATGCCCGCAATCTTGGCAGCAACAATGCTGTCCGATCAATCATCAGGCTTGTCCAGTGCGCTTCGTCGGGCGCTGCGCCCAGGGCCCGTCGACTGATATCCCGCTGACTTAATTGAAGCAACCGTTTGATCGCGACATCGACCGGGACGGTCTGGAAGAGGGACATGCTCATTGCCCCGAATCCGATTCCGGAAAAGAGCGCAACGGAGATATTAAGAGAGGCGGCGAAGTCGCCGGTGTAATGGGGTCCCAGGTTCAAGAGGATCGGAATGGTCAGGGTAATGCCTAGCGCCATATACGTTGTGGGTGGGCGGGCCTGGAGCGAGCCTGCGAACAGGAAAGCCGGGGCGAGTACAGCGACAAGAACGGCGAAGTCTGTGACTTGGGGAATAATGACGAAGCTGTAGGCGAAACTGATAGCGACCCCATATAGCGAGCCAAGGGTATATTTGACGACGTTGGGCGCAGGTGCATCGACATTGCCGAACAGGGAGCAGCATACGCCGATAATGGAGACCGCCGTTGCACCGTCCGGCCAGGCAGACCAGATCCAGAAGGCGCAGCCCAGAAGAATGCCGATGATAGCGCCCAGTGTCGCCCGGCCTGCCATCCATGGGTCACGGTGATAGACGTAACCCTTGACACGCGTTGTCCCATGAAGCTGCGTCAGGGCACGCGACCGTCCGGGTGTCGCGATATTTCGCTCAAGCCAGTCGCAGTCGGCAAGTAAGCCGACCATTTCGGCCAGATGACCTGCAAGGTTCGCTGTAAACCTGTGGACGGGCGTTGCAACGTCCGTGCCAAACTGTTTCCGGATTGATCGCGCACGACCGATCAGTTGGGCTGCGGTGGTTTCCCGTTCGTTTGCCTCGATGGTTGCGATCCACGATCCGACGTCGTCAACCAACGCAATCAGCTCATCGGGCGCCTTGCCGTTACTTATGCGAAGGGAATGAACCCGGTCTTCGATCTCTGTCGCGAGTGGAAGCAAGCGAGCGAGCCGGTCATGGATATGTTGCAGCGTCTTGCGACGTGGCGTGGCGGGGGCAATATCGTACGGAAGGTACGTCGTCAGCCCTTGCAGCGCAAGGAGGTCCGCGGCAAGCTGGCTGCGATCGCGCCGGTATTTACCGGGCTCTCCCTTCAGTGCATCAGCCGCCAGCCGGCGGGCGTCTCGCAGCGCGACCGAGAGCTTGCCGGTGAATTGGGCGCTCATGCGTTTGGGCAGGACATAGCGATGGATCAGAACTGCACAAAGAATGCCGATGGAGATTTCCTGGACACGCAGCGACGCCGTCTCAAAAACGGATCCCGGGTCAAGCACGCTCGGAAAGCCGATAAGGCTCGCTGTGTAGCCTGCAAGAACGAAGGCATAGGCTCGAGGCGTGCGATCAAGCAGTGAAAAAAACAGGCAAAGACCGATCCAGCCGGAAAGTACCATGCTGCACGCGATCGGGTCGTTCACGAAATTGGGTACGATCGCAACGGTCGCGACGGCGCCAACGAACGTTCCGGCAAAGCGATATACACCACGACTGAGTGACGCGCCCGCAGACGTTTGCGAAACAACGTAAACGGTCACGATGGCCCAGAAAGGCTTGGGCAACCCGATACGCAGCGCGATGTAGTAGGCCAGCATTGCTGCGGTGAAACTCTTGGCCGAAAAAAGGATCGCGTACGCATCTACCTTCATGGCCGGTGTGCGAAGGATATTCGAACCTGCCTTCAGCAATGCTGCACTGGCTTTGCCTGGAACGGTATTTGTGGGCTGCGACGTATTCATGTCGCTATTATTTCCCGTTTACAATGCAAAGTAAATTCAGTATTATGACAAAAAATACCTAAATTATGCCATTTTGATGCCTCAGTCACTTTCCGCTATTTCTGTTTTTGACCCTGACGTCTCGCCGCTGCCGGCGGTCGCCCACCAGCTCGACTTTGCTGATCACCAATCGGAAGTGCCGTTGCATGTTCACAGGAAAGGCCAGCTGATCCTCGCCCTGCACGGCGCTGTTACATGCATGACAGGTAACGAAATCTGGATTGTTCCGCCCAACTGTGGCGTCTGGATTCCGGGTGGCGTGTCGCATAGCGCCCATGCGACGTCGAACGCGCGGCTTAACTATCTGTTCGTGGAACCGGGAGCGGCGAACTTGCCCGAATACAGTTGTACGCTTTCAATCTCACCCATGATTCGGGAGTTAATAGACCGGCTTGCTCGCGACGGCCCGGACTACCTTGCCGACAGCCATGCTGCGCGGCTTGCGAGGGTCGTGCTGGACGAATTGGCAGACATGCCCCGCGAACAGTTCAATTTTCCGATCTCCGGCAATCCGAAGATCCGGTCGATGGCTGAGGCACTGACAATCGATCCATCAGATCGCAGCACGTTGAGCCATTGGGCGACGCGGCTGGCGATGAGCGAGCGGTCGCTGGCGCGCCTGTTAATCCGGGAAACGGGATTAACGTTCGGACGTTGGCGTCAACAACTGCATCTTGTCGTTGCGCTGCGCGAACTGGCGAGCGGCGAGTCGGTGCAAAATGTCGCGGCCGAGTTGGGTTATGAATCGGTGAACGCATTTATTACCATGTTCAAGAAGGCGCTGGGGAGTACGCCGGCACAGTATTTCAAGAAACGGAATGCGCCAATGCATATGTTTTAGGCAGAGTATCGACACCGTATTTGCTCCAGCGTCTGTGAAACAGAAGGGGCTTCTTAACGTTGTCTAGAGAATTGATGCATATCAATGCGTTGTTTTTTTCATTGCAATAGAATTAGTTTGGTTGGATGCAAAAATTAAAACAATAAACAGATATTTTTAAGCTGACTTGTGAAGCAATACACCCTATATCTCGCAACGATATTCCTGATTATCGTAACGCCAGGACCTTCCGCTCTGTTGGTCATTCAACATTCGGCAATGTTTGGAGCCAAAAAATGTTTATATAACGCCCTTGGCAGCATATGCGCCTCTTTCATTCTAATTGTTATTTCCTTGGCCGGGATAGCATTTTTTTTAAATGGTATATGGATGAATGTATTATCGATTCTGGGCGCACTATTATTAATTTATGTGGGAATATCAGGTTTTAAAAATATCGAGATCAATAGCGTTGGTATATATGAGCATACTAATTTCGCTCTATTCAAGGAGTCTTTCTTTACGGGGATAAGTAATCCGAAAGATATTATTTTCTTTATCACTCTTCTTCCTCAGTTTATAAATCAATCAATTCCTTATTTTGTATCAGCGACATCGCTGACTGTCGGATGGATCATCGTTGATTTCAGCACAATGATGGGGTACGCAATAATTGCCAGCATTATTGCAAAAAAGCTAAATCAATCAGCAATTAACAAGATGCGAAAAGCCAGTGGTTTTTTGATAATAATAATTGGCATCACTTTATTTGCAAAAAATATTTTTATTTTGACGTACCTGTAAAGAAAAGCACCCACTCAAAACCCGCAAAAATCCCGAATCTCCGACTGGGTAAACGTCACGTCAATCGCGCCATCAGGCGCCATATTCTCCAGTGCATCAATCATTGCCCTGAAAAACGCCACTGCCCCAGGAGACAGGCTGCGGCCTTTCTTTTTCACCACGTAGAGTTTTCGGCGTATGGCAGGGCGGGTCAACAGCCGGAAATTCAATCCCTCCACCACCAGCGACTTGGCGGCCAGCGCCGGCAGTGCGCTGAATCCAAAGCCGCGCCTGAGCAGCGCCTGTAGCGAAGCCACGCCGCTGACTTCATAAACTGTATTCTTGAACAGGCCTGCGATTTTCGGTTCGCTGTCCAGCAAAATGCGTATGCCGTTGGCCTTGCTAAGGCGCACCATATTGTGTTGCGACAGCCTGTGCCAGGTCAACGATGATGTTTCTCTGCTCAACGGGTGGTCGGCACCATACACCGCGCCATAGGAGTCTGTCAGGAGCAGGGCGGAGTCCAGTTCGTTGATCGGCTCAAACAGCGTCGTCACCCCAAAATCCGCTTCGCCGGACAGGACCTGGTCGGGAACGCTCTGGGTCGTGCCCTCCGTAAAACGGGTGTGTATGCCAGGGTACTGCTGAGCCAGGTCCATCAACGCCGGCGTCAAGACATACGTGATGAAGGAGCCGGCTGCGCATACCGAGACCGAACCGCGTTCCCTTGCCGCCGCCATCCGTAACTCATCCAGCGCATCCTCCAGGTCGCGTAAGATTCGCTGCGCCGTCGGCAGGAACATTTCCCCTTGCCGGGTCGGGATAACGGACCGGGTGGAGCGATCGAACAGTTGCAGCCCGACCTCGTCTTCAAGCACCTTGATCGACGAGGTCAGGGTCGATTGCGTGACGTGCAGGCTGTCTGCCGCCTTGGTGAAGCTGCCCTCGGCGGCCACGGCAATAAACGCACGAATCTGTTTCAGGGTAATATTTGCCATTGATAAAATCGATTAATGGATTGAAATTATTCGTTTGTTCAAACATTTTCCCAAGTTTAAACTAATTTCATCTTTTCATTATTCACAGAGGAAAATGATGAACAACCCAACAGAGCGTGTTGCTAACAATGTGCCCGAGGCGGTGAGCGGGGAAGCCGCCTGGTACGGGCGGGATATGTCCCGCGGTACCGAATGGATCCACGCATTGACGTCCGAGGATATCAAGGAAATCGACGCGGCGCTGGACGCCTTTCATGCGGGCGGACTGTCCATGGCAGACATCAGCCCCGACACCTTCTCCTTGCCCCGCCTGTCGGAGAAACTGGGCAAAATTCTGAATGAAATTATTAATGGCCGCGGCTTTGTGCTGCTGCGCGGCATGCCTGTAGAGAAGTATGGAAAGGCCGACTCGGCCATCGCGTATCTTGGCATTGGCGCACATCTGGGAAGCTTTCGTTCGCAGAATGCAAAAGGGCATTTGCTTGGGCATGTGCGCGATATGGGCGCGGATATCCGGAACGCCAAGGTCCGTTATTACCAGACAAACAGGGGCCTTGAATACCATACCGATTCATGCGATATCGTGGGCCTGTTGTGCCTGCAGACTTCAAAAAGCGGGGGAGAGAGCCGAATCGCCAGTTCCGTGACGATCTACAACGAGATGATGGCGCGTCGGCCGGACCTGGCAGTGCAGTTGTTCCATTCATTTCCCACGGATCGCCGCGGCGAAATACCCGAAGGCATGGACCCGTGGTTTGAGGTGCCCGTTTTCAATTGGCATGAGGGGTATTTCACCACGATTTATTCTGGGCAATATATCCGCAGCGCCCAGGAAAACTACCCCCAGGCCAGGCGCCTGACGCAACCGGAAATCGACGCCCTGCAAATGCTGGACGACCTGACTAACGACACCGATATCAATCTGCAAATGGAATTCAAGGTGGGCGACATGCAGTTTCTGCATAACCACCAGATTCTGCACTCGCGCACGGATTTCGAGGACTGGCCCGAACTGGAACGCCGCCGTCACCTGCTTCGGCTGTGGGTTTCTCCCAGAACCGCCCGTCCTTTGCCGGAGAGTTTTGCGGCCCGATATGGGTCGCTGGAACCGGGCAATCGTGGCGGCATTGTGGTGAAAGACACCCGCCTTAACTTTACGCTTGAAGACATCTGATCTTATCTACCGGCCGTCTATTGACAAAGAATAGACGGGCCCCTCAAAACGAATATCACAAATATGAACTAGAAAAACGATGTAACTGGAGGAAGACATGATAAAGGATAGAGTTAAACTTGCGGGGGCGTTCGCCCTGGCCTGTTTGTGTGGCATTGCCCCTTCTACATCGGCTGCCGGCGAATGGCCCGAGCAGCCCATTCAGATCATTGTTCCTTATAGCGCCGGCGGGGCCGTGGATGTGCTGACGCGCATCATCTCCAAGGAGATGAGCAAGGACCTGGGCCAGCCCATCATCGTGCAGCCGCGCCCGGGCGGGGAAGGGAACATTGCCGCATTGGCGGTCGCCAGAGCCAAGCCCGACGGCTATACATTGCTATCCAGTTCGGCCGTGCTGACCAGCATCCCGGTCTTGTTCGATGACATTGAGTGGAGCCCCAAGGATTTTACGCCCATCGCCCGGTTCGCCACCTCATCCGGCTTCATCATCTCGTCGGCAAAGCTGCCCTTCAAGACCATTCCTGAACTCAAGTCCTACGTGCAGAAGCACCCGGACCTGCCCAGCGCGGTACTGATCGGCGGCGCATATACGACCATTGTCACGCATATGGTCGGCAAGGCGACAGGTATTGATCTGCTGTTTGTGCCGTACCAGGGGGCGGCGCAACACATGACCGACCTTTACGAAGGACGCGTCGCACTGGCAACCGTGTCCGGCAATCTCGCCTGTGGCGCCATCAATGACAATAAAGTCAATATCCTGGCGATCACCGGCGACAAGCGCTCAAGCGCGGCCCCGGATATTCCGACAACCAAGGAAGCCGGTATTGCCGAAGTCAACATGCAAGGCTGGTATGGCTTGCATGCGCCCGCCGGCACACCGCCAGACCGGGTTGCCAAGATCGCCCAGGCGCTTGATAACGCGGTGAAAAAGGACAGCGTGCGGCAGGCGCTGGAAAAAGCCTGTGTCACGGTCGCGTATCAGAATCCCGAAGAGTTTGGGAAATTCGTCAACGACGACATCAAACACTGGAAAGAGGCCGCACCCATGATCAAGACCCAGGGCAAAATGCCGACGCCGCCCAAGAACTGATCGCCGGTACACCTCGACAGTGAACCGGACGATCCGGTAAACGCAGTATTAACGACAGTGGCAAAAGGAAATGTTTATGACGCAAATGCTTATCAACGGAACGAAAACCGACGCCGTTAACAAGCTGACCATTGATGTAATTGACCCGAGCGACGGCAAGGTATTCACCACCATCCCTCGCGGAGGGCAGCAGGATGTGGATCATGCCGTAACGGCCGCCCGCGCCGCGCTGAATGGTGATTGGGGAAAATTGGCGGCTTTCGAGCGAGGCCGCTTGCTGAACCGCTTGGGCCAGAAAGTGCTGGAACACCAGGAAGAATTGTCCCGGCTTGAATCGCGCGATACCGGCAAGCCGATTTCCACCGCCCGCGGCGATATCGGCGTGCTGGCCCGTTATTTCGAGTTCTACGGGGGCGGTGCCGATAAGGTCCACGGCCAAACAATCCCTTTTCTGAACGACTATTCGGTAGAACTCGTGCGCGAGCCGCTGGGCGTGACGGCGCATATTATTCCCTGGAACTACCCCGCCCAGATGTTCGGCAGAAGCGTCGCGCCCGCCCTGGCGATGGGCAATGCGGTCGTGGTCAAGCCCGCGGAAGACGCCTGCCTGTCGATATTAAGGGTTGCCGAGCTTGCCATGGAAGTGGGGTTTCCTGCAGGCGCCGTGAATATCGTAACGGGTTTGGGCGAGGAGGCCGGCGCTGCGCTGTCCAGCCATCCGGACATCAACTTCATTTCATTTACGGGTTCCAACGAAGTGGGCACGCTGATTCAGCAATCGGCCGCTGTGAACGCGGTCAAATGTGTTCTGGAACTAGGAGGCAAATCCGCGCATGTTGTGTTTGATGACGTCAATGTCGAGCTGGCCATCCCGGCCATCGTGAAAGGCATTGTCCACAATACCGGCCAGACGTGCACGGCAGGCAGCCGTTTGCTGCTGCAAAAAGGCGTGCACGACACGTTCCTGAAGGCGTTGGCCGAGGCTTTCTCGCAAACCCGCGCCGGCACGCCGGATATGGACCTGACCTGCGGCCCGGTAATTAACAAATCCCAGTGGGAGCGCATAAACCGTTATATCCAGAAGGGAACAGAAGAAGGCCTGGAGGTGGTAGCGCAGGGGCAGATTGCCGATGATGTGCCCGAAGGGGGATTTTTTGTGACACCCACAATATTTGGCGCCCGGAATCACGATAGCGAGCTTCTGATGCACGAGATTTTTGGGCCGGTCCTGGTGGTTGTGCCCTTTGATACCGAGGAGGAGGCCATTGCGACGGCCAACGCCACGGAATATGGACTGATGGCTGCCGTCTGGTCAGAAAATGGGGGTTGTCAACAGCGCGTGGCGCGCGCCATGCAGGCAGGACAGGTTTATATCAATAGTTTTGGCGCCGGGGGAGGGGTGGAATTGCCTTTTGGTGGCGTCAAGAAAAGCGGACATGGACGTGAAAAGGGGTTTATCGCGCTGGAGGAAATGAGCACGACGAAAACCATTGTTCATTATCATGGGCAGGCGGGCATACGATCCTGATCGTAAACCCACCGGCAAATCCACAGCCCGACATGTTGCCAAAGCGCGCGTAACTGATCCGGCTGCATGCCTATGCTGATAGGCATTGGAGTAGGTACCCATAGATCCAGGTCATGACCTACGTCGTAACCCCCTCGATCTGCGCCAGGATAGGTTCGACCTGTTGACGCAGCCATTCGGACGCCGGGTCCCGATCGGAATGCGCCGCCCACACCATCGAAATGGGCGTGACCTCAAAGTCGAACGGCACCGGGCTGTTCACCAGCCCCATCAATGGCCCGTAGCAGTTGGCGATCCGCGACGGCACGGTGGCAATGACTGGCGTGGACATCACGGTACTGAGCACAGTCAGAAATTCCGGCGCTGCCATCACCACATCCACTTCCACATTGGCGGTGCGCATCGCATACTCCAGACAGCCGCGGATGCTCGCGTTTTGAGAAACCAAAGCATGCCGCTGCGCCAGGTAGGCGCTCTGGTTGATGGGCACCGCCAGATCAAGCAGCCTGGGATTAAAGCAGCACGTTAGTGACTGTTCAAAGAGCAATTTGCGGCGGTGCCGCTCGGCGCCGTCGCCAAAACAGCCGATCGCCAGATCGATCACGCCATCATCCAGCATCCGGTGCACCTCGTCCGGCTGTGCCGGTCGTGCCAACAGTTTGATGCCCGGCGCGTCGCTTTGAACCTGCGCGGTCAGATTCGGCATCAGCAGAACTTCCAACTCGCTTGAAAAACCGATTGAGAATGTGCGCGTCTCTTGCTCCGGGCGGAAGGTCTCGCGGGTGGTGATCGCATGCTGTGCCTGCTCGAGGAGCCGGCCGATCGGCAACGCCAGGGCGATCGCGCGCGGCGTCGGTTTCATCACCTGGCCGACCCGGATGAAGAGCTCGTCATCCAGCAGCAGGCGCAGCGTACTGAGGTTATGGCTCATCGCCGACTGCTTGATTTTCAAACGGGTCGCCGCGCGGGTGACGCTGTGCTCGCGCATGAGCGCGTCGAAGGCCACCAGCAAATTCAGGTCGAAGGACCATAAATTGAAATGATCAATGGAAGACATTATTTGAATCGATTTGTTTAATTGATACCGCAAGTTTAAACTACAAATGTGATTTCAACCAGCGGGATTTACAACATGATTCATCCGAATAGAACCTACACAATCGGTGACATTACCATCACAAAAATCGAAGAAATGCGCCTGAATGTGGCCACACCGGCCTTCCTCTACCCGAGCTGGGAGGCAGCCGAACTCGAACCCAATCTGCACTGGCTAACGCCCAGTAATATGGACGCCGGCACCGGCAATCTGATCCAAAGTATCCATGCCTGGCTGGTGCGCACGCCCGAGCATACGATCCTGATCGATACCGGTTCGGGCAACGACAAGGAGCGGCCACGCAACCCGATTTTTCATCAACTGAACACGCCCTTCTTGCAACGCCTTGCCGCCGCAGGCGTGTTACCGGAAGACGTTGATTACGTGCTGCACACCCACCTGCACGTCGACCACGTCGGCTGGAACACGCAACGGATCGACGGCCGCTGGGTGCCGACCTTTCCCAACGCCCGCCACGTGTTCTCCAGGGCGGAAGAGGACTACTACGGCAGCCCCGACAGCCATAACGAAGTGAACGTGCCCAGCCTGGGCGTGTTCGAGGACAGCGTGGCGCCGATCATTGCCGCCGGCCAGGCCGAGCGTATCAGCAACGAGGGCGGTGACTACCTGGAGAACTTTACCTTCCGTCCGACCAAGGGCCACAGCATCGGCCATATGTCGATTGAGCTGCGCTCTAAGGGCGAGGTAGCGCTTTTCACCGGTGATGTCATGCACCATCCACTGCAAGTGGTGCGTCCGGACTGGAACTCGGTATTTTGCGAGTGGCAGGAAGCAGCACTCGCGTCGCGTCGCTGGGTGCTGGAGCAGGGCGCCGAACACAATTTGCTGCTGTTTACCCCGCACTTCGCGGAAACCTCAGCCGGCTATGTGACACGTCAGGGCGATCGTTTTGCCTGGCGCTACGAGTAATGAATCAGGAACTACTTAGAATGAGTCAGAACATTTTTATCAACGGAACCGAAGTGATCTTCGAGGAACTGCGCGTCGCTACCGGCACTCCTGGCATCGAGCTGTATGTGCGCAATAAGCGTCCCGCTGGGCTGAAGACCTTTACGCCGGAACGCACCATTGTGATGGTGCATGGCGCCACCTTCTCGTCCGGTAGCTTGTACGATGTACCGTTCAACGGCATGTCGTTTATCGATTACCTCGCCGCCGCGGGCTATGAAGTCTACGCGCTGGATGTACGCGGTTACGGCCATTCGGCCCGGCCGCCGGAAATGGAGCGGCCGGCCGAGCAGAGCCAGCCAGTCGTCAAGACCGACACCGGCGTGGCCGACCTTGGCACCGTGGTCGACTATGTGCTGCAACGGCGCGGTCTGCAGAAAGTATCCGTGTTCGGCATGTCCTGGGGCGGCACCGTCGCAGGCGCCTATACCAGCCGCAATAATGACAAGGTGCATAAGCTGGCCCTGCTTGCGCCGCAGTGGCTGAGCGACAAGCCGATTCCGATTGATACCGGCGGCAAACTCGACGCCTGGCGCCTGGTTCCGGTACGGCAAAGCAAGGACCGGTGGCTTAGCACCGCGCCGGAACATGGCCGTGCAACCCTGGTGCCGGAAGGCTGGTTCGAGCAATGGGCTGATTTCACGCTGGCCGAGGATCCTTGGAGTAGCGAGCGCACACCGGACCAACTGCGCGCAAGCAACGGTCCTATCCAGGACATTCGCGACTACTGGCGCGTCGGGCGCAAGTATTACGAGCCCGGCAATATCCAGGTGCCGGTGCTGCTGGTTCACGGCGAGTGGGACGTAGACGTGCCGGTTGAGCTAGCGCAGGCGCTGTTTTCTGAGCTTAGCAACGCGCCCTATCGTCAGTGGGTGGAAATTGGTGAGGCTACTCATCTGGTGTTGCTGGAGAAGAATCGCTTGCTTGTGTTTCAAGCTGTCCGGGATTTCTATGACCGTAGTTATGAGCCGGAAACGGCGCAGAACGCGCACCGGGCTTCATACGCGGCAGACCTGGAACCGCTCTAAAAACTTGTATTGATTAGCGTTTTTAGAGTGATGCCCGCGGGCTGAATCAAACCGGCTCGTCTTGCGGGTAGGGGCAGATCCGGGACGCCATTTAGCCTGGGTTTGAGTAACGTTCAGCCATTGTGACTGGAAAAAGTCATCGCTATTGCGTGCCGATGAAAATGATCTTGGTATTGCCATTTTCATCGTCATATAGAGATATGGAATGATAGGGGTTGCTCTGTCCCGCAGTTACCCAAGCGTCTGTCGACTTCCCATAGTCGCGCTTTGCTGCGCGTACATGGAATGGGTACCACAATACCACCATGCGCCAATACCCAGGCGAGTGCGACTTGCGCAGGCGTCAGGCTTTGTATAATGGGCACATGTCTGAGTTGAAAAAACTGCCCCGTCCTCGTTGCGAGCATTGCCAGCGGCCTGCATCGCATTGCCTGTGTGCGTATATAAGTCGCATTCCCAGCCGCACGCAGGTACTGGTGCTGCAACACCCGGATGAAGCGAACCATCCCCTGAATACCGCCCGCCTGGCGGTGATGGGGCTGCTTAATGCACGGTTGCTGGTGGGTGAGCATTTTCCGCAATTGGATGACATCGTTGCCTCAGCGGGTCGTGTGTTGCTGCTCTTTCCCGAGCGGGAAGCAAGCAGCGCGCAGGTTGCTGCCGTTTCTACTTCCTCTTGTGGTGAGCCTGCTTCGTCGCTGCTCATCGTGCCGGACGGCACCTGGCGCCAGGCACGCAAAATAGTAGGCGCGAACCCGGTGCTGGACACACTGCCTCGGCTGAGCCTGCCCCCTGGCATGCCGTCGGAATACCGGATACGCAAGACGAGTCAGCATGCTGCAGTGTCCACCATTGAAGCGATTGCGCGTAGCCTGTCGCTGCTTGAACCTGAGCAAAGTTTCGACCGTTTATTGGCGCCCTTCAGGGCGCAGATCGCGCAGCAGGTGCAGGCTATGGGGGAAGAGGTATATAGGCGAAATTATACGAATAGATGAGCAATACCCGGCCTGTTTAGATTAAGCGATTAGTGAGCGTTATAGTCAGTGCGATGATACATACGCTGCGTCCACAAATGCGGGAGGGGTGGCGAAGTTCTTCCGCATACGTTTTGTTTCCGCTGCCGGCGTCAAGCCAAAGAGACGTTTGAATTCCCTGCTGAATTGGGACGAACTCGTGTAACCAACCGCGTGACCCGCCGCCTCCGCTGTCAGGTCCTCCCGTATCATTAACAGGCGGGCCTGATGTAGACGCGTGGATTTGACATACTGCATTGGTGACATTTTTGTGATTGCCTTGAAATGGCTGTGAAAACTAGGGACACTCATACCTGCCTTCTGGGCGAGCTCGGTCACATCGAGAGGCTGTGAATAACCGCCATGAATCAGGCGCAACGAACGACCAATCTTCCCGAACTGCCCCCTCATGGCCAACGCTTCTCGCATGGACGCTCCCTGTTCTCCCGTCAGTACCCGGAAGTAAAGCTCCCGCAAAAGGCTTGGGCCAAGCACTGCAGCGTCAAGCGGCTGATGCATTGCCTCGAGAAAGCGCAATATCGAACTTTGCATCGCTTCATCCAATGGACTTGACATCATGCTTTGAGGGGCATGCGTTTCAGTTGCCAAGCCTTTACCATCGATTTGTGCTGCAAGTTCAGCGGCGACGATGAAGTCAAGATGCAGGTATAAGGCCAACAATGGCCGCTGGGCAGTCGCATCCGTTTCCATGCTGAAGGGAACGGGCACAGACACCGCCAAATAGTGATCTTCGTCATATATATAGAGTTGATCGCCGAAATAGCCTCGCTTGCGACCCTGACATACAATCACGATCCCCGGATCGTACAGCACCGGTGTGCGTGACAGTGCGCGGTCAGAACGCAGGATACGAACACTTGGCAATGGAGTCGGGTTGTATCCCTCGTCGGGTGCCAGTATATGTAGTAACGCAATGATGCGCTCCTGGCTGCGAGAGGACAGCCCTGCGGGGCGAGTGAGCGCAGATGCGCCATTCATAGTTTTATGCAAGAAATATATAGAAAATTGACTTATTTAACCTGGGTAATGAGACTAGTATGCACTTTTCAATCCAAGTCCAGGAGAATTGCGTGGCGATCAACAAAATTTTACTTATCACAGGTGTCAGCAGCGGCTTTGGCCGTGCACTTGCGCAAGAAGCGCTGGCAAAGGGTTATATGGTTGTCGGGACGGTGAGAAGCATGCAGGCAAAGTGTGATTTCGAGTCTTTGTCGGCTGGTTCTGCTGTCGGCGTCGTGTTGGATGTAACTGACTTGGAAAACATCGACAGCGTTGTGGCAGAAATAGAAGCAACCGTCGGACCGATCGATGTGTTGGTCAACAATGCCGGCTACGGGCACGAAGGCGTCATGGAGGAATCGCCTATAGCTGAGATGCGCAGACAGTTTGAGGTGAATGTGTTTGGTGCAGTTGCCATGATGAAAGCGGTGCTTCCCTTCATGCGCAGACGTCGTTGTGGTCATATTCTCAATATCACCTCGATGGGCGGCTACATGACGATGCCTGGAATTGCGTATTATTGTGGAAGCAAATTTGCACTGGAAGGTATATCCGAGACGCTGGGCAAGGAAGTTAAACATTTGGGTATCGCGGTCACTGCTGTAGCACCAGGTTCGTTTCGTACCGACTGGGCAGGACGTTCAATGACGAGGACACCGCGCTCGATTTCAGACTACGATGCGCTTTTCGATCCTATTCGTAAAGCGCGCGAGGAGAAGAGCGGCAAGCAATTGGGAGCCCCAATCAAGGCAGCGAGAGCGGTGCTTTCAGTGATCGCATCGGATTGTCCGCCCGCTCATCTGTTGCTTGGCAGCGATGCAATGACGCTTGTGCGGAATAAGCTGTCGGAATTGGAAGAGGAGATAGGAACTTGGGAGTCTATTACTGTGTCGACGGACAATTGAGATCGTAAAAGGGTGGGAACGTTGATTACGTGTTATGCCTATGTGCCAGCGATGGTCGGGTGTGGACTTGCCGGCATAAAGTTATGCAGATCGCAACGCAAACTACATTTGCTTTACCATCACCAAGGTTTGGGCAGATTTTGCGCCATTGGGGCGGTCGGTTTTGCAAACTAAACAAAATCCATGTCAGTCCAGTCGCCTTTTTAGCAAACTGCTGATTTCAGCATCAAGATGCCTTTCAGCTACTGCCCGTATCGGGTAACCAAACGCTTTACTTAGTGGCCCCAAAACCGCTTGCAACGGCAGCGCAATAGCCTGGCTGCCCACGACTACGATGCTTCCCGCGCAGACATGCTTGAGCTGGTCGCGGTTGACTTTTAACCAAAGTGCCAATTGCTTTCTGCTTGCATTATCACTCTCTTTGTCCCGCGCCGGTATTTCCCGGGTCAAAAGGACGAATCGTTCGCCTTGAAGCAGCAGCTTGTTGAACTCTGATTCCCAGTTGGACGCGCCACTTGCAGACATCCAGACCAAGGGGAATTGACGAGTGTCAATATGCATTACGCTGACTCCAGTTTACTGGTGAGATTGGGCGCTGTCGGCGCGAATTCGCTGATACGAGCCGGCAATCAGCAGCTCCAGCCCGATCACAAAGCGGTGATCGAAGTTATCAGAGAATATTGCTTCGCTCGCAGCCAGACTATGCGGATATTTCTCATGCGTGGATGCCAGGAACTGGCGCTTGCGATCAGCCAAATCCAGCGTACTGCCGGGCCCCAGCGCCTGTTCTTCCATGACGAAACCAAGAACGTAATAGGTAGTACTAAAACTGTAAACTGCGGCAAGCTCTGCGCTCGCGCCGGCCTGAACGAAAGCGGAGATCATGGCCTCGCTGGTTCGCAAAACGTTATCGGTCACCACATACGTGCCCGCAAACACCCGGGCGCCATCGCGATGACGCAACAGTGCCCGACGAAGTTCTCCGGCTACCTGCAGGACACGATCCTCCCATGACGCAGTTTTAGAAAGATTTCTTGCCACAGTCTCCACCAGGGCATCTGCCATGCCGTCAATCAGCGCCTGCTTACTATCGAAGTGCCAGTACAGCGAAGGCGCCTGCACCTTCAAAGACTGGGCGAGTTTACGCATAGTCAATCCTTCCAGGCCGTCCTGGTCCAGCAGTGCGAGCGCGGCCTGGACCACTTGTTCTCGCTGAATTTTCGGGATTCTCATATCACACCTTGGCTTGCCGACTTGAAATCTAACACTGTTAGTGTATCATTTAATAAAACTAACGGTGTTAGATTTATTGAAAACCATGACTCAGGTGCTGTTCGCAAGCGCCATACACGATGGTGTGTATCCACACAAGATGAATTGCAAGGACGCTTAATGACTATTCAGTCTGAAGAAACGACAAACCGTCGCCCGCTGGCATTACGCCTGGCTCCCTGGGTAGGGTGCGCGGCCATCATTGCTCTGCTTATCCTGGCCACAACCCACTGGCGCGAATGGACAAGCAGCAGGACGATTCAAACGACACAAAATGCGTTCGTGAAATCGGACTTTGCGGTGCTGAGCACCAAAGTCTCCGGCTATATCAAGGCATTGCCGGTCGAAGATTACCAAACAGTGCACGCTGGCCAGTTAATTGTGCAGATCGATGACAGGGATTATGTTCTGAAAGTTACATCTGCATTGGCCAAGCTGAGTAAAGCTCAGGCCAATCTGGACAATCTCGATAGGGAAATCCTGGAACAGCGTGCTCGCATCAAGGGTGAGCAGGCCAATGCCCGCGCGGCCCAGGTTCGGGTTCGCCAATACAAGAGCAATCCGGAACGCCAGGAAAAACTGGTCCGGCAAGGGGCTTTATCGCGGCAATTGTTTGAAAATGCCCAGGCAGACTTGGATCATGCAGTGGGCCTGCACGAAGCGGCCATCGCCCAGGCTGACCTGGCCAGTAAATCGCTGGCTGTCCTCAAAGGGCAGCGTGGGCTGCGCGTAGCCGATGTAAATGCCGCTGCTGCAGAACTTGAAGGAGCCAGACGCGACCTTGACTATACGCGCATTTTCGCTCCCTTCGATGGCGTGTTAAATAAACGCCATGTACAACACGGCAGCCTGGTCAGCACCGGCACTCAGATCGTGTCTATTGTGCCTTCCGATCAGTTCTACGTTATCGCCAATTACAAGGAAACGCAGCTAGTCCATGTCCAGCCTGGTCAGCCAGTAGTCGTGAGCGTTGATGGCCTTCCCGGCAGGCAGTTTCGTGGCCGGGTCAGAGAAATAGCGCCCATGAGTGGTGCCGAATCAGCGTTGCTACCGGCAGACAATGCATCTGGCAATTTTACCAAAGTTGTACAGCGTATCCCTGTGCGTATTGAATTGGCCCCCGGGCAGCGGGAATTAAACAGGCTACGGCCTGGAATGTCTGTCGAAGCCAGCATCAATACAAAAGGAGAAAATATTCTTCCCTACACGAAACAAGCGCATCATGTTGCGTACAAAACCCGGACGGAATCGGATTGATCATGGCACGTCGATCTCTTTTCGCTAACACGCCTCGTGCCCGCCCTGCACTCACCGTAGTAGCCATTTTTCTGGGCGCGGTTCTGACTACTTTGCAAGGACGGCTGTTTTCCTCGGCATTACCAGATCTGCGCGGTCAATTCGGTCTGGATGTTCTGGAAGCCGCGTGGCTGGGAACCGCGCTAAACGGCGCACAGCTTGTTACCATGTCTATTGTCCCCTGGCTTGCCACCATTATCGGCCCGACACGGATTCTCGTTACGCCCAGTCTGTGTCTTGGTGTCGCAACGCTGCTCATTCCTGTTTTTGCACACAATTATCCAATGCTGGTGCTTCTGCATGCTGTTGCAGGCTTGTGTATGGGCATATACCTGCCATTGACTATTAGCCTGGGGTTGCGCAGCGTGCACCCGAGGTTCTGGCTGGTTGTCATGGCCGCCTATAGCTTGCGTGTGTCGACCGGCATGGATGCGGGGTATGGCGCGTCAGGCTTTCTGGTGGAAGAAGTCAGTTGGCACTGGGTCTATTGGACGACGGCATTTATTGGGCCGCTCATTGCCTTGCTTGCCTGGAAAGCAATGCCGCTGACGCCTGTCAATCAAGATCAACTGCGGCAGGCTGATTGGGCAGGCATGACCTTGTTCTGCACAGGCTTGGTGTTGATGTTTATCGGTATCGAATCGGCCGAACGCCTGGGCTGGCTAGATTCGGGCCTGGTAGTTATCGCAGTCGCAGGCGGGGCTATTCTGTTTTTCGCGGCTGTTGTTCGCGCCGCGCTACAGCCAAATGCATTTGGAGATCTTGCCGCGTTTGGCAATCGAAATATCCTCATTTGCCTGGTGATTGCATGTCTGTTCGGTGTGCTGATGACGCCTACTTCCTTGCTGATCCCGACATTTCTTGCGCAAATGGGCGATCTCAAGCCGATGCAGACGGGTTCGGCCACCCTGATTGCATTCGCTGCTTATCTCGCCGCTACGCCCTTGGCCGTTTATCTGGCCAGACGCGCCGAGCCCAGGCTGCTCATCGTATGCGGACTGATTATCATTGCGATCACAGCATGGCTAGGCACGCATATCAGCCACAACTGGCGAGTGGATCAATTCATCACGATCCTGATTATGCAGTCGCTTGGCGAGAGTATTATGCTCATCGGATTAATTGCCTCATTCGTTACCAACCTCAATCCGCAACATGGCGTGGCGCTTGGCGCGTATGTCTCAATAGCACGCGTATTGATGCCGGTAATGGCCGGTACAATCATGTCAACCTGGCTTCGTATGGCCGCAGATACCAGTTATGCATCATTAAGCGCCTATGTGCAGGCCGGCGAGCCCCTAGTCGTGGAGCGCACACGTTCTGGATTAAATGGTATCGCAAGTGTCATAGCGCGAGAATCTCAGGTTATTGCCCATATAGACGGCTTTCATCTTGTTTTTTGGACAAGCCTGCTTAGCCTGACGCTGGCGGTGCTATTGCGCTCTTCTCCCGCAAATCCGATAGCGCCTCCTATTCAAGCCTCAACCGGCTAACCATCAACGCTGTCTGCTATGACAGCTATTCTGATTATGCTCAGCGCAGCCACATTAAAGCCTGATGCGCGTAAAGCCATTCAGGTCTTTTGGGTGTACCCAACCATCGTGAAGGGGCATTGTCCACATACTGGTCAGACATGCTCGGCCGGCAGCCGGCTGCTGCTTCAGAAAGGCGTGCACGACGCATTCCTGAAGGCGCTGGCCGAGGCACGTTCCTGCGGCCCGGTGTTCAACAAATACCTACCGGCAAACCCATAGCCCGACATGTTGCAAAAGCGCGCGTTTGTTCAGACCTACAACTTCGTAAAATTCGTTTGCGCCGCTGCCTTTTCAAAGCGCTCGATTTCTTCCAGCTGAAATGCGCGTAACTGCTCCGGCTGCATGTCCATGATTTCCCCGGAATTATTCGATACGAACGTCGTTGATGACGGTTCGCTTAGTACCGCCTGCATGTTATCGGAAAGATACTGCACGGTTTCGAGTGGTGTATCGGCCTTCAGCCAAAGCGCGGTCCAACTGTAATGGATGGCATCGGCATAACCGCTCTCCTTGAGTGTCGGAACATCGGGCAGCTCCGGATGCCGCTTATCTCCGGTAACGGCGATCGCTTTAACCTGTTCCCCGTTGATAATCCGGGTAGTCCCCGGCGTATCTACCACTGCGAGATCCAGTTGCTTGCCAATGACATCTGTGGTCGTCTGTGAAAGCCCCTTGTAAGGCACGTCTTGCCATTTTTCCAGCGGAATGTCCTGAATAAGCGTCGTGTGAAAGTGTATTTTGGTATCGGGATACTTCTCTGAAAACAACTGTAATGCCGAAGGCACAACATCCAGCCCGAGGCTGGGGCTGCAGCAGATATGAACCTTTCCTGAAGGGTTTGCTGACAAGTTCTCTGCAAAGGCATCCACTTTGAGAGCGGCTTCATAGACCTGATTGACCTCGTTAAACAGGTTATGCGCCTCGGGCGTTGGAATCAGCTTGCCTTTGCTGCGGTGAAAGAGCTTGAGCCGCAAATTTGTTTCCGTATGGGATAACAGCTTGCTCACAGCCGGCTGCGAGATGAACAACATGCGTGCGGCGCCGCTGATCGTACCGGTAATCATGACGGCCCGGAATATTTCCATTTGGCGCAGCTTGAATTTCATATGAATTGCTCCTGTACTGATTAACCCCCGGTTATGGTCTGCTGCATTATCGGCATACAGCGAAACACCGGTTTTCCTTTAGACTTTTGCCCTGAACAAGGAAATTACAACTGTATAACACAGGGTGGAAGAATGAAGATTGGATTCATAGGACTCGGAAAAATGGGCTTGCCCATGATGCAGAACCTGTCCGAACGGTTCGACGTGCAGGCGTTTGATGGCAACTCGCAAGCCCGTGTGGCGATACGACAGGCAGAAAACGAGTCAACCTATGTGGTGTTGGACTCGCTGGATGAGATGACCGATATCGACATCCTGATATTGATGCTGCCGAATGGCCGCATCGTGCAGGACTGCGTTTTGCCCCTTTGCGAGCGGGAAGGGGCATTGAAGAAGGACGCGGTTGTGATCGACATGTCATCCAGTTCGCCCCTTGACACGCTTCAATTGCATGGAAAACTGGGCCAAAAGGGTATCGCCCTGCTGGACGCCCCAGTATCCGGCAGCGTCCAGAAAGCAAAGAACCAGACGCTGGCGATCATGGTGGGCGGGGAATCAGCGGTGCTGGAACGGGTACGGCCTGTACTGGAGGCAATGGGATCAGCGATCATCCCTACCGGGAAAACGGGTTCTGCCCACAGCATGAAGACCCTCAACAATTACGTCTACGCCGCCGGCTTAATGGCCGTGTCCGAAGCTCTGATTGTGGCCGAAAAACTGGATCTGGACCTGGAAAAGTTTACGGATGTACTTAACGCCTCCAGTGGCCGCAATGTCGCGACTGAAACCAAGGTCAGGCAGCATATGCTGAAGGGCGGCGACTTCAGCGGCGGTTTCGGCCTGCATCTGATGGCCAAGGACTTGGGTATTTCCCACGATCTTGCCCAGCAATTGGGTGTCAATCCCGGGCTGCTGGGTCTTTGTTTCGAGACCTGGCAAAGCGCCATCAAGACTGCGCCTGCACAGGCAGACAATCTGGAAATCCATCATCACCTTTCCAATACCCTCAATTCCTGACTGCCGGACAGGGCAGGGAATGAGGGCGATTAATAGATATCAGGAGCGAATATGACGATAGAAATAAGAAAGACAGTACTGACAGTAGAAAACATCTTCCACGATGGCGGTCCGGTGCTTGAAGCGCCCCTTCAGTGTGCGGTGGCCTTTGCTGTCGTAAAAAACCCATTTGCCGGACGCTATGAAGAAAATCTGATCGACTTCATGAAAGAACTGCGCACAGTGGGTTTTGACCTGGCAACGCGCCTGGCAGGCGCATTAGGCAAGGAAAATGTTCAATCTTACGGCAAGGCTGCGATTGTGGGGCTGAACGGGGAGGCTGAACATGGTGCTGTCTGGCACGAAGCGGGGGGCTGGGCGATGCGGGAAGTGCTGGGCAATCCAAAAGCCATGGTACCCGCGTCCCAGGTCACGGCGTCTGCGGGATTCAGACTGATCATGCCGCTTCATTATATTCACGCATCTTATGTGCGCAGCCATTTTAATTTGGTCGAAGTGGGTGCGGTAGATTCGCCGAAGCCTGATGAAATTCTGTTTGCGCTGGGCATGGCGACCGGACCGCGGCCTCATTCCAGGTTGGGTGGGTTGCTGATTGAAGATGTCGTTGGTGAGGATGGGCAGCGCTGAGCGAGCTGCCTTTTATCGCCCCGATGTTGATAATGGCACCGGGGTGTCCAAGTCAGAGGCGAAGACATTGGCCGCACAAGCGGTCGATGCCAATGCGCTTTGTTCGCCTATAACCTATTAAAAAATTTACCGATATGATCCAATTTTAAAAAAAATAGGAATGAATAATCGTGCCCAAACCGGCAAGTAATACTGCTAAAAGAGACGGCGTAAGGGGATTTTTAAACTTATACATCGCCCCAGTAATTAGATAGTGCAAAAATTGTGCCGCAAAGATAAATGCTACTGCCAATAAGAAAAAGTGTATCCACCTCATATCAATTCCTTACTTTAAAAAGTATCAGTAATTTCCACCGTCTTCACTGTCGTTGTTGCTATTGATCTTAGGCGTCTTTAGAACGCTTTGAAAAAGAACTCTTACATGAACTGGGGAAATATCAACGTCGCTCGGAGTATGAGAAGAGACGATGTAGTGTGCGTTATTTTCCCTTCGAGAACATAGTCCACAGCCGTTTTAAGTGGAATGGAAACAGGTTCGACAAAGTCATCTGTATCTGGCTTTTTAGGCAGGCGCTCAAGTTCCGTTGCGATAAAAAGATGATCTCTGGTGCGCACTAAAGTGGTAAATGGATCTGTCGGCCCAAGATAATGAAACTTTCCCGCCTTGAGCGCCGCTTCTTCTGCGAGCTCTCTCGAAGCGGCTTCATTGATCGATTCGTTTTCGTCTATGCCACCGCCAATGATTTCAATCATTTCCTTCTGCTGGGCGTACTTGTATTCCTTGCCAAGAATAACCTGACCGTCGGGAAAGACCGGAAGTATGGCCACGCCGTCTTTCATGTCCAGCAGGCCAAAAATACCATCAGTGCCGTCTGGCCGTATCACCTTGTCTTCAGTCACTTCTATCCACGGGTTCTTATATATCTGGGTGGTGGATTTAATCCGAAACTGTCCTTTTTTACGCATGGCAATTGAATCAAGAATGTTTTGAAATCGACTTCATCCTTCTGCGAAAGTCCTCATACGTTTGCAGATGGCGCGGGCAGGACTGTCACAAAGCGAAACGGCATCGTAGCTCGAAATTTATCGGTTGAAAATGATACGGATCAAGATTTTGACTTGACATCGGAGTCTGTGGCGGACTTTAACTAGTCTTGAATGGTGTTGGCGATACCGCTGTAGGCAGTTATCAAAATCTTCACGTTGTCCGGTGCATTGATGTAGATCAATGCGTTGATTTTTTCATTGCAATAGAATTTCTTTGGTTGAGTAAAAAAATTAAATTAAAAAATACATAGACACTCATAGAAAAGCGCCATAGTGCGATCAGCCGATGTAGAAATCTATCTGATGTATTTTTTTCGACAAATTTGCGATAAACCCATTGCATTTCACTGGTTCAAAAAAGTTATGTCTATCATCGACCTCAAGTCATATGTATCTCAGGGGTATTCTGGAATATGCGTGCCGGATTCGAGTGAGCTCAATCCGTATTTATCCATGCGTGATTTTAAACATCATGCTCAAACTGCTTTCTTTACGCTGCCTATAAGCGTACTTTCAAAAATTATTCAATTCAGATCCGACGGAAACACTGATGGATTTATTCTTATAAAAGGAATGCCTTGCGATGAAAAACTCATCAGAACACCAGAAAGGCATGAAGAAGTGCGTTCCCGACCGGCTTTTGTGTCGGAATATTGCCTTACGATGGTAGGGTCTCATTTAGGTGAGTTGTACGGTTTTATACAGGAAAGCGAGGGATCTCTATTCAATAATATTCGTCCCTTACCTCAGAGTGCTTCGGTTCAATCTTCTGAAAGTAGCGATGTTTTTTTAGAACTCCACACTGATATCGCCTTTCACGAATTTCGCCCCGATTTCCTTCTTTTGTATTGTTTACGTCAAGATCATCATCAGCAGGCAAAAACAGGCGTGGCTTGTGTTCGCAAAGCTTTGCACATGCTAAGCAAAGAAATCATTGACGAACTTAGAAAGCCGAATTTCTCTTTCGCTTATGATTTGTCATTTGGAAATTTTTTAGGAAAAAGCAATAAATTAAAAAATTGCCCAATCCTGGAAGGAGATTTGTCAGATCCATATATGACTTACGACTCGGATTTAATTACTCCATTAAATGAAAAGTCTTCATCCGCGCTTCGTGAACTCGACCTGGCTTTGCGATCTACTATGGAAACAGTAGTGTTAGAGCCTGGGGACTTAATTATTATAGATAATCGTCGCACATCGCACTCACGTACGAAATTTAAAGCATATTTTGATGGGTATGACAGGTGGCTTCAGCGAGTTTTTGTCAAGCAGGATATAGATGCAGTGAGAAAGCGGCTTCCTGATCAAGTGCCAGTTATACGAGAAATTATATAAGTGCAATAGTGAAACAATACACCCTATATCTCGCAACGATATTCCTGATTATCGTAACGCCAGGACCTTCCGCTCTGCTTGTCATTCAACATTCGGCAATGTTTGGAGCTAGAAAATGTCTATATAACGCCCTTGGAAGCATATGCGCCTCTTTCATTCTAATTGTTATTTCCCTGGCCGGGATAGCATTTTTTCTAAATGATATATGGATGACTGTACTATCGATTCTGGGTGCGATATTGCTCATCTATGTGGGGATATCAGGTTTTAAAAGTATCGAAATCAATAGGGCGGATATATATGAGCATAATAATCTCGCGCTATTCAAGGAGTCGTTCTTTACGGGAATAAGTAATCCGAAAGATATTATTTTCTTTATCACTCTTCTTCCTCAGTTTATAAATCAATCCATTCCTTATTTTGTGTCAGCGACATCATTGACGGTTGGTTGGGTCATCGTTGACTTCAGCATAATGATGGGGTACGCAATAATCGCCAACATCATTGCTAAGAAGCTGAATCAATCAGCAATTAACAAGATGCGCAAAGCAAGTGGCTTTTTGATAATAATAATTGGCCTCACTTTATTTATAAAAAATATTAATTATTTGATCGGCCTGTGAATGAAACCGCCATAAACACTCTTTTCTTTGGGAGATAATGAACATGTCTGTTGATTATTCAACTCTTAATCTTGAGCTATTGGATACTGTGGTCAGGTATACGCCGGTCTATGGTCCTCCCTCACAAATTAATGATGGTATAAGGCAGACCTTCTTGAAGTACCCTCGGCACAAGTTTATACACCGTTTTCGTCTTGTAAGTGAAATGTGGGAAACGTCCTTTCGTTCCAGTTCCGATGCGGAAGCGCTTGAACTTATCTATTCAAATCAGCCTCTTATGTATGTCGGGGAGAAGGGAGAAAGCTTGCAAGCTTCGAGCTCTGAACCTGCCTTCATTGTTCATCTCCTTTCGCTATTAGATATCCGTGCCGGAGATCGCGTCCTGGAAATAGGATGTGGAACAGGATGGCTCCTGGCAATGATGGCAGAACTATCCGGCATTGCAGCCAATGCGACCGGTGTTGAGATCATTCCGTCTCTGGCAGCTAAAGCTCGTTCAAACTTACAAGATGTTGGACTTGGTCAGGCTACCATCTTGCTTGCAGACGGTAACACCTGCCCCGTCAGAGAAGGTCAGTTTGACCGCATCATGTATACGGCGTCAACGTATAGATTCCCGCAATACCTATTTGACTTGTGCAAAATTGGAGGGCGGGTAATTATTCCTCTTCGCAATAAAGGATTAGCTGAAGAGGTGCAAATTTTGGTCCGTACTGAATGGGGATTTGAGTCTATAGATGCGCGGATTTGTAAGTTTGTGCAGATGATACAGACGTCTTCCGGCAACGATCTGTCGGGGATTAAACACGGTAACGATGCCTTACTCGACAAGATCCAACATGGTCATCAGCAGATTCTGGATATTCCGGGTGGTCCTCCTGGCGTTCTGGCCTTTTCATCCTTCATGTCCAAGACTCAATCGGATTATCTAGTGGTAGGCCTCAGCAATCATAAAATCGCGCCTAGCTTCAAAGCGGGTGTGTTCGGTGATCCATCGGCAATTGGGCAGTGTCTTCTTTCCGCTGATTGGTCGTCAGGCGCAGTCTGGAACGGGGGAAATTTACGCAGTTTTGGAGACGAGCGTTATAAACAAAACATGCTAAAAGGTTTTACTGATTGGGTAAATTATGGAGAACCTGTAGGCGCCCAGTTCAAACTAATGGTCACTCAATCTGGCGCGCAAGCACCTATCAATTCGACTGGACCCTTTTGGACTGAAAAACGAGGAGATACTAGTTTTACATGGGCGCTCCCAGTGTAATAAAAAGTGTAAGGAGCTTCCAAGTGACGACACTGATCAAATATTTAAAATATAAACGACGGGCGTGGCTCGCGCGCCGAGAGTGAATTCATCACCGTCCGGATTTTTCTTCAGTCAAGATTTCTGCAACTGCGGTAGCAGCAGGCCGAACCGGCATTCGCCGGATTTTTGTGGCCTTTCTCAACAATCTAAGGACGATCCGGCAGGGGCGGTAGTGTTGCCAAGATTATTGATAACCCGGAAATGAACAAGAAGTTTGAGCCTCAATGTGTCGAATTCGTATCCAGCACACCAGAGGCGTTGACCGCGCTTGTGCAGAAAGACAGTGCCAAGTGGCGCTCAATCATTGATGATGCGGGTATCGAGATCGAATAAAACAGCGCAGGTGGTTGTCTCGTCATTTTCCTAATCACTAGAGAACTCCTGGGTCTTCATCCTACTCGGGGGACAAGCGGTATTCATTGATCCCCCGCAAGTGCTTTCCAGATGCGTCGAAGAACGAGCAGATGCAATGTTTACCAAACCAGAATGCCTCAGATAGAAAGACCATAAGCCTGCATTGCAGCTGGCGTATATCGCAAACCGGCAACTGCTTGTGGGGCGAAAGCATCTTCAAGCAACGTTATTGTTTCCGGACTTAGTTTGACCGAGCATGCAGCCATATTCTCGTCCAGACGCGCTTTGCTGCGAGTACCCGGAATGGGCACGACATGATCACCATGCGCCAACACCCAAGCGAGAGCGACCTGCGCAGGAGTCAGGCCTTCGTTCCTGGCCGCCGTTGCCAGGACTTCGATCAACTGAAGATTCTGCTTCAGGTTATCCCCGGTGAATCGTGGCAGATTTCGACGGAAATCCGATGGTGCTAGTGTTTCAGGATTGAAGGAGGGAGCAGTCAACAATCCCCGGCAAATCGGCGAATATGCTACTAGTAAAATCCCGAGTTGTCGACATGCCTGATCGACTCCGTCAATTTCAATATGGCGAGTCATTAACGAGAATTCCGTCTGGATGGCTGCGATCCCATGTTTGTCATCCGTTGCCTTTCGCAGCGCGGCATCTGCACGACGAATGGTCTTCTCTGAAACCTCGCTCAGGCCGACTGCGCCGATATTTCTGGAATGCAAATGATCGGCCAGGGCTGACATGCTTTCTTCGATCCGTGCGCCATCATCCTCTACGCGATGCAAATAATAAAGATCGATCGGCGTTTCCAGGCGATCAAGGGATCGTTTAATGGCTACTTGCAGGTATTCAGGAGAGGTATCAATGCTTCGATGGCTGCTGTCATCGCCCTTTCGAACAATGCCTCCTTTGGTTGCAAGGATAATTTCCTTGCGTTTTGGATGATCCCGAAGCACGCTCCCAACCAGGGTTTCATTATGACCGTATCCGTAAACATCAGCCGTATCAAAAAAGCGCATTCCTTTGTCGACGGCATAATTGATTAAATCACTAGATTGGTTATCGTCTTTGTCGCCATAGAACTCAGACATTCCCATGCAGCCAAGGCCCATCATGGAAACTTCTATGCTGCCATTTCGGGCGCGACGAGTGGGGAGAGCGTTATTTTCATTAGGTACAGCATTATCGTTCATGTTTGACATAGATGCCTCTGTAAAGGTGTGGGTTAAGGACGAATAGCGCGGATCATAAGGTAAACGCCTGCCATTAACACAAGGGTGAGTGTGGCAAATGGCAACAGCGAGTGGGCTTGCATCAACGACGATACCCACATAATGGCTGCGGCAAGCAGCATGAGAGAGAATCCCAAAATGGAACTTGCAAGACCCGCAATATGGGGAAAAGCAGAAACTCCCATTGCCATCAGGTTCGGATACATGACTCCGCAGAAGAAGACAACTAGAGCAAAAGGGACAGCAAGCGTCCAAATGTTTAAGTCGATCAGTAGAGCAAGAACAAACTGTAACGTGGCCGCCACGACGCAAACCAGGGAAGCAATGGAGAATTTTCTTGCTGCTGTGACGGAGGCAGGCATGACACGATTCGACAGGACACCGAGGAAGTACACAAGGCCCATAGCCAGTGCGAGTACGCCGAAGGTGCTGGGGCTATAGTCCATCGCTTCCTGAACAACGAATGGGCCAACGAGGTTAAAGCACAAAATCACCCCGTAACAAAAGCCCATCGAGAGAAAAATGAGAATGAACCGAAAATTACTATAAATCTCACAAACGCCTGACGTAATCTTCGTCAGGCTAAACGGCACTAAATTTCGATTTGTTTCCTTCATGACAAACACAATAAGCAGCAGAAGAATGACGGCGTAGATTGCCAGGAAAATTAATGAATATTGCCATCCGATCGTTTCCTGCAAAGCCGCACCAATAACGGGCGCAATAATTGGCCCCATTCCCCATCCGACGACCATATAGGTGAGCACATTTCCAAGTTGAGGTGGCTTGAACATATCGGTTGCAATTGCCCGCATCAAGACGGATGCGCATGTAATACCGAAGCCTTGAATCAGACGGCCTACTATAAAAATGTTTATGTTTGCTGCGGTAATGGCTATTAGGGAGCCAGCCAGGAATAGTATTAGTCCTAATATCAAAGATCGACGACGTCCTATGCTGTCGGAAAGGGGGCCATAGAAAAGTTGCCCGATTGAAAAGGCAGCAAGATAGAGTGAAACACTCAATTGAACGAACTCGCGAGTGGATGCGAACTCTTTGGTGATGAGAGGGAGTGACGGGGTGAAAATGTCGATTCCCATCTGACCAATCGGCGCCAAGGCGACGATGAGAAAGGCGTAAAAGTGATCAGATCCTTTTGCTCTGATGTTTTGAGTCTCGGTAGTCGATATATCAGTCATTGCAGAATTTTCCAGTTTCTTGCGGTAGCGTAATCGCCTGCTGCTACTGGATAAGTTTATTTGCCGATAAGCCAAATTTCTATGGCTATCTTTCGCACACCCTTTTTCATTTTTGAAAATCGCTAAAATATCTGGGCGTATTGGCAATCAAATGACACTGAATACGGCATGCGAACAATCAATTGGGACAATATAAAGTGTTTTATTACAACAGCTCGCGCTGGATCGCTAACGGCTGGGGCAAATGCATTGCGCATGAGTCCGGCCACGCTGTCAAGAAGACTGGCGAACCTTGAGTTTGAACTTGGTCAATTGCTTTTTGCCCGTAGCCCTACTGGCTATGCCCTGACCAAGGAGGGGAGGGTGCTTCTGGAGTCTTGCACTTCGATTGAAAATGGGTTTAGCGCGCTGTCCTCGTCACTTGAGGCCGCTGCGGAAGAACCAACGGGCACGGTTCGCGTTGCAACAAGTGAGAATATTGCGAACCTGATCCTGTTGCCACGTCTGCCAAATTTCCTGGCGCGTTACCCGCTGATTAATATTGATTTTCAGACGGATGTTCAACCTGTCCCACTGCATGCGCGTGAAGCTGATCTAGCTGTTCGGGTTTCTATGCCTGAGCGTGGGCCTTTCAAGGTTCGGACTTTAGGAACCCTTCGGCATGCGCTTTATCTTTCGGGAGAGATCATCTCGGACGGACAGGAAATTAATCTTGGAGTTATCGGGTGGTCGGAAAACTGTCAATCGTTGCCAATCGCCAGGGCTGCTATGGCCCATCGTTATTGGCGCGAATCCAGTGTCCGGGTAAGCTCACTGAAGGGACAGGTTGCTGCGGCTCAAGCTGGGCTTGGCTATGCTTACTTACCGTGTTTGGTTGGTGACCACACGCCAGGACTCGTTCGAATTGATGGACCTGAAAATTATCTTAGCCAGGATATCTATCTCATATTGCACGATGATAGTATTGAGGTGCCGAGAATTCGAGCAGTAGCGAATTTTATTAGGGACAGTTTGCATGAAACGAAAGATATGCTGGCGGGATCGATTATCGGAATGGGTAGTGATGCGTAATCATTCGGTGTATCCCGAACTGACTGAACAACCGAGACTATGATTTCAAGATCTGTGTGGAAAAAAGTGCTACTTGTCCATTATTGCTCACGAGTGATTTCACGCGTTGATTCTCCTGATTAATTCAGGGTACAAACTCGGTCACCTACAGCCGTAAGTGCTTAATTTCCCTTTCGATGTATTCAATGTCTTACATGTGAATACAGTCTAACGATTATTGAGTTAAGCCGACTGTGTTGTCGGCTATCAGCCCGGGTGAATGCTACTCTTCTGGAGCTAGCCGGGTGCTCGACAAATTTGGCGATAGCAGGTAACATTGTATCGGCGGTATGTAAGTCCTCCAGTACTAATAATTAGAGAACTGCTACAACAGCACATTGCATTTAATTCGCTGATGCGGACTGCCCCTTCCAGGTCCTCGTCGCTGACAGGAGTCTTTGGGTTGGGTATAGGAAACAGCGGCTCGAAAGAACGCCCCAGTAGATAACGCTTAATCTTGTCATCGTAGACAATGATTTGAGGGGCTAGATCTTTGTAGAGTACGAAATCACGTGAGGCCACCGCCGAGGCAATGCCGAAGCGCTGCATCAGGCCTGGCCGGCGTATTTCACCTAGGAAGCGGAGCCGCAGCTCAACATACTTGAGCTGGTTTTTTTGAGACTGCGATAGACTACCCAAAGGGTACTGATGCATAAAGCTACCAAGGGCGGAATAAATTTGGCAAATTTATCGGTTTAGGTAGCTTATGTCTTCAAAATGATGTGGTTTTTATTAAAAAGGTAACATTTTTCTATTCAAATGGATCATCAGGTACGGCTAACCTGTCACCGATTGTTGATAAGAAGGCAGGACGCGTTGCTGCTTCGGGAGGTGCGGGGGATTACCGCACTTATTACCGCGATTTATGTAGCGATTAAGGAGGCTGCAGGGCAAGTTTTGTAATGGCTCGTTGGTAGAGTGGCAGCCGAGGGCAAAGGAAAATAGTGAAAAGCAAAGTCGGGATGACATGGTCACTCTACAATAGAATCACATTGATTTTGTCTATGTTGCTTAGTAAGTTCTGCTTTCGGGCTTGAGTCTACCGATAGCAACGGGCGAGCGAGGGCGATAGATCTGGCTGTACGGGATCATAGAAACTCCAAAAGTAAAGCGGATTGAGGTAGCAACTACGCCAACGGCAAGCGTGTGGTGAGCTATCGATGCGTGTGAATTTGTGGTGACCAACGTGGCAGCAACAACGTCAAAATGAGGTATATCTCAGGGAATTGTGGATAATCCCTATGCTTCGCGGCTTTAATAATTGAGCGATATGGCTAAAATTAGTCACATTTAGATAAATTATGTTCTACTTGGCAAGAGAACCGATCCGATTCTCGAATCTATGTGCGATATGCATGATGGCGATGGAAGGGCGCTGGCAAGTATTTTTGGCGAACGTGTTGTGGCGCCTAGATATCTTTCCGAAATTGCGCCTCCTGCGGTCATTAATAAGAGCAATGGGCTATCAATGAATTTTTTTTGTTCGGAAGTGGTTAGGGGCTAAACCAATGGCACTGAGTGAACCTCACTCGCTTGGTGCTGTGAGTGCAGGGATTGTGTCTAATAATGGCCTCACTGAGGCATGGCGAATCCTGCAACAAGAAAATTAGAGAGATGGGCAGTCTTGTTTGGCGTTTGAGCTGTCTTTTTTGACTGTTGCAGTTACCGGTCTATTGAGTTGTAAACGTTTCTGAAATGCATGTGTTGGGTGTGCAACCAGTTTCCGCTATGGAAAAGAGAGAATTCAAAGAGAGAAAAATGGAAAACATAAAAATCTTCATTTCCTACAGCTGGGATAGTTTAGAGCATAGGGCGTGGGTCAAGAAGTTGGCAGATACTTTGGAGGAAATCGAAGAGATTTCGGTCGCTTGGGATGGTTATGACCTAGATAGCCTAGTCGACAAAAATTATTTTATGGAAGCTGGTATCCATGACGCAGATTACGTGCTGGTGGTGGCCACAACTAAGTACAAGGAGAAGGCCGACGACCGTATAAACGGCGTAGGGCTTGAAACCTTTCTAGCAAGCGCTGTGCATTGGGAAGGGATGGTGCGGGAAAAACGAAGCAAGCTGATCGTTATGCAGCGAGAGCAGGATTCCACACCACGCTATTTGAAAGGCCACTTTCGTCTTGACTTTACGGATGATGCACTCTTTCCCAAGAGTATTGAAGAACTGCTTTCCTTGTTGCGAGGCCGCGCCACGGCACAACGTCCCAAGAAGCGTCGCAGTCTCACTACCCTCAGTGAGGTGGCCTATGACTTCACCAGGGTCGAAGAACTCATCCAAGTCAATCACCCCAACCGCCGAGCGCTGGTTACCGGAGCCGCTGGCACTGATTTCTCCGGTAATCACCGGGTGAAATACGAGCTGTGGGAAACAAAGTCTCCGGCTGTAGGCTACTTTCTTGCACTGCATCCGAGTGGCAACATCAAGCAGAGTGCTCAGCATGCGGCGCAGCAACTGTTGAAGGCCGAGATTCGTCCGGGCGATATTACTGTCCTGCGACCGCGCGTTGGTCGGCCAGAGCAAGATCTCATCGCACGTACCTTCAATGAGGTAGGGCTCTCGACACGGGTCCACGAATGCACTTACAAAGAGTACATCTGGGACTATTGCATTGATGCTTCGCTCAAGCAAATTGACCAGCCGAGCCCAATTGAAAACTACACTAACCAAGCACTGACCTACATCAGCAATGAAAATGGAGAGTCTATTCGCGTAGAGCCTGCACTGGACCACGTGGTCGAGGCTTTACAAAAGCCCTCGAAGGTAGCTGCCCACTTGATCGTGGCTCCAGGAGGAATGGGAAAGACGTCTCTTTGTTTATCTGTGGCCCAGAGACTACATTTTCGAGAAGATCTTCGTTCTTCGGTAGTCCTCATACAAGCCGAGTCAATAAAAAAATATGTTGCTGAGCGCGGCCTCGCTCAATCTCGCGTGGAGAGTATCTACGATATCTATGAACTATATGCCAAGTACCAAGGACACGGAAAACTCTTTGAACGGTCGACGTTTGATTTAGCTGTCGTTTGCGGCAACCTCTCTGTTATCATTGATGGTTTAGATGAATTGACCTCACTCTTTCAGGAGAGATTCGATGTTGGCGCATTCTTGGAGTCTCTAAAACATCTGCATGATCAACTTGGTAGCTCTAACGTTTTGCTAACCACTCGTAATCATGTCATCGCGGATGACATTCGATTGGAGTCGCTTGCGATTGAGCGTTACGAACTATTGGGTTTTGACACTGAAAGCTGTCGAAGTTACGTTAACCGTCGCCTTGCGAGCTATACCTCTGCGGAATCTATGGCCGAAAAAGTTATGTCGCAAATCGCGAAGATCCGTATTCGCGATGACGAAGGGCGTATCATCCCTTTCCTTGCCGATATCTCAACGACTGTAGTTGAAGATGAATTGCGAGACGGTCGAACGGATGATCTCGATGTGTCAGATGATTTGACCCCGTATCCATCGAATAACGACCTTACCGACCACATAATTTATTCTGTCTTGCGTCGCGAGAAAACAAGGCATGAAGTAGAAATTCCAGAAGCCGAGGTGGTTGAACTTATCTCGGAGCTCGTAATCGACTTTGGAAAACGTTGGCCAGCTTCGCAGATGTTCGAGCGGCTCAACATTTTATACGAAGCTCGTGCGAGTTCGATTGCCTCCAAACTCCAATTGAATCCGCTGCTAGTGGTAAAAGGGGACGACATCGAGCTGCGTTATTCGTTCTTGAGTTCGTACCTCGAGGTGCTTCTCATGCTTCGTGGACTCATGCACACGAGCCTTGAAAAAAGCACTATTCTCGCATTTTCGCGGTTAATACCAGACAACGAGGAGGGGGAGGATCTCAAGCGCTTCTTCAGGACGAACCTCTTAGGGGTCGAAAAAGCCCTCGCTGCAATAATACCGAAGCTTCGTGACGAAGCGGTATCGGAATCGTCGTCAAAAAGCACTAGAGTAGATAGCGAACGGGCGAAGGCTGCGATCGCAGGTTTGCTGCACGTTTACTTTGCGATCCACAAACTACCAGTTCAGGAGACGACGGAAAAGCTCCTTTCCTTCTACGGTCTATGCGGTTACGAAGAATGTCAGCGTACGCTGAATGGCCTTTATATTAAAGGCTCGTTTCCAACGTTGGACTTCTCGAATCTGATTGTCACGCGGTCGAGATTTCATGGGTATCGAAATCTGATGGCTTGTCGATTTAGCAAAACAAAGTTCATGTACTCGACCTTCGAAGACTGCGCAGATATCGCGATCAAAAATACGCAGCTCGAACCGTCGATGATTGACATCACTTGCGATCCAGGGGATTTGCAGGAAGCCTTCGTTGTCACACAAGGGAGCAAAGCCGAAGAAAAGGCAATGATCCATAGTGAGATATCTCGCTTCCTCCGTTCTTTTTTCCGCGGTGACCATTTCATTGACAATAAACGACAGTTCATCAAGTTCTCAAACAAGGTTCCAGGCCTTGCTGCAGATAAGTTTGATCGGCTACTGGCTGCAGGGTACTTTCTGCACACTAAGGCAAAGACAGTCGCTGATTTCTACGAGATTTCACCTGCTTTTAAGCCGAGCGTTCGTAAGTTTGTGAGCGACGGTTATCCTGATGCAAAGTTGAAGCGTTTCATAGCGGAGGTAAGTTGATCTTCAGGAAAGCGTCGGAGGAGGTTGCTCTTGGCTGTGCCCGTCGCTCGCTAACCATGTTGGCTCTCGCACACCTGAACGATGAGTCAAATAAGGTGCTTGGCTACATCTTCCCTAGTTGAGGTAAGAAGTTTGTGGTTGTACACCTTTTTCACGAGAAAATAGAAATGCAAATAGCCAGCTTGAAAATTGACAATTTTCAAGGAATGAAAACGGGTTTTGTGCGGTCCGGCAAACACGCTGTCTTGGTGGGGGGGCAACAATACGGGCAAGACAACTCTGATTGAAGCGTTGACACTTGTCTTAGGTAGAGACCATTTAGTCCGCGAGCTGACCGAACATGATTTTTTTGGGTCCAATCCTACTCCGGTAGACAGAATCATAGCCATGGCTACAGTCATCGACTATCCCCGCAGCACGGCAGGGCAGTGGGTTGGGTAGATATGCAAGGGCCTTTTGCTGCTGGAACTAGGTCGTACACCGCCTAGGCTCTCGAACAATGCATGGTGGCAGACCACAAGTGTGCTGGCAAACCTGATCCACCGCCATCGGCTGTAGCCCACCGTAGCCGTAAAGGCATAAGGGGATGGCTACCGCTGTCAACGGCAATTGAATTTTGACCCCTTTATTGCCGAAATCGGCAATCGAATAATGACCCCTACTTTTGCTCAGGTTTGTGGGCCCTCAGCAATCCCGAACGACGTTTTTCCCGCAAGCGGTAGCTCTCTCCTCTGATTTGCACGATGTGTGCATGATGTAAAAGCCGATCCAGCATGGCAGACACTAAAGCGTCGTTTCCTCCAAACAAGTCACCCCATTGACCGAATGGCAAGTTGGACGTGATGATGACTGATCCTGCCTCATAGCGTTTAGCGATCACCTGGAAAAACAAGTTGGCCTGATCGCCCGTCATAGGTAAGTAGCCGATTTCATCGACAATGAGCAAGCTTGGCTCATGAATGGAGCGTTGCAGGAACGGTTTGTAACGTCCTTGGCGCTGAGCTGTTTCCAGCTGCAGCAACAGGTCGGCTGCACCGATGAACTTGACCTTCAGTCCTGCCTGCGTTGCCAAGTATCCCAAGGCAATGGCCAGATGCGTTTTACCGACGCCGCTGGGGCCCAGTAGCATGATGTTCTCACGCCGCTCAATGAACGCCAGTGAGGCCAACTGCAGGATGACGTCCTTGGGCACCCCTGTCGCCACAGCAAAGTCGAACGAATCCAGTGTCTTGATGGCTGGGAAACCGGCCATCCGTGTCATCGTTTGCTGGCTGCGCGCACGACGCGCCTGGCATTCAGCACGCAGCACGGCTTCAAGATAGTCGGCATACGGTTGTTCGGCTTGTGCTGCCGATTGGGCCAAGCCTGGCCAGTCAGTGGCGATCGCCGCCAACTTCAACTGTTCGCACAGACTATGAATGCGCTCTGGAGCTAAAGTCATAATGACTCCGTCAGGTAGGCGTCATAGACGGATAGATCGTGATGCAAAGGCAGCCGATCCAGTCGTATGTGTGGACTCGAACCGCAATACGCTGGCACACTGGGTTTAGGTTGACCCCAAGGCGGTTGTAGCCGCTGCAACTGTTCCTGCTCGGCTTGCCACCGATCAACAGGCCGAGCCCGCAAGCCTCGGTGTTCACGACAGTTGGCCGTCTCCAATAGCCAACGGCGCACCGCCTCGTTGGCCCCGGGCGCATCAACTTGTAGGCCCGCTGGCTTAAGCATCGAGCTGTAGGGGACGTAAAAGCTATGGCGCAGGTAGTGAATAAAGCGTTCTACCTTACCCTTGGTCTGCGGGCGATAAGGCGCGCACAACTTCGGTATGAACCCGTGATGCTTGGCAAAGTTCCATAATCCCGGATGAAAGCGGTGCTGACTCTGGCCATAGGCATCTCGCGCGAGCACCACAGACTTCATGTTGTCGTAGAGCACCTGGCGGGGCACACCGCCGAAATAGTCAAATGCGGCTTCATGGCAATCGATCAACGTCTTGAATTGCTCGTCTTGCACGAAGCGCACAAAGCTCATTCTGCGGTAGCCTAAAACGGCGACAAACGCAGATAGTCTGTTTCTACCACGCCGAAATACCGCCCAGTCAACTTGCATCTGACGACCCGCTTCGGTCTCGAAGCGAATAATCGGTTCCTCCTTAGCGGCTGGCTTGAACTGACAGACATACTGCCTGACCAGGCGTTCACCACCTGTGTAGCCCTGCATCCGAATCTCGCGGTACAGGACTGCGGCGGGAATCCAGTCCGGCAATGCGTCTTGAAGCCGAGAGCAGATGTAGTCCTCAAATGGCGATAGTTTAGTTGGCTTGGCCGCACGAGCAGCGTACTGTGGCCGGCTATCGGGCTGCCGCACATACTTGCGAACGGTGTTCCTCGCTAAACCTGTGCGCCGAACAATCTCTTTAATGCCAAGTCCTTGCTTGGCCAATATCTGTACTTCCATTGATGTTTCCTGTGACAGCATTCTGCGATTTCCTTGGGTTCGGATACCGCAGAGAAATACACAGGGGTCAAAATTCATTTGCCGATGGGGGTCATTATTACAGTGCCGACGACACCGCGGCGAAACGCGACAAAGTCGCATTGCATCTGGCGACCCGGTGGCCTCTCAAAACGCACAACAGGGTCGGGGGCCGGTACCGGGCGATGTGCCTGCATGAACGCCTGAACGCTACGCAGTTGACCCTGATAACCTTGCGCCTTGAGTTCTCTCAGAGGCGCCGGGGCGGCAATCTGGTCGGGTTCGGCTGCCTGCATGCGTTGCACTATATACGTGTGAAACGGCTCCAACTTTGTTGGCCGCGCTTCACGCGGCTTGTAACGCGCCGTCTCTGGCGAGGCCAGATGCCGAGATACGGTATTGCGAGACATGCCCAAGCGACGCGAGATCTCGCGCAGTGATAAACCCTGGGCCTTGAGTACATGGATAGACATCCACTGGTCCTTCTGAAGCATCGTCGGCCTTCGCGCACAAAAGGTCAACTTTACGGGAAAGTGGCTCAGTTTTACTTTGCGCGGAGTGGCTCATTATTACTTGCGCGCAACAATCTTGGGTAAAATCGGCATAGACATAGAAATATGGAGTTGATACAAGTAGCTCACTTTTCAAGTAGCCCAAAGCGGCCTTCGTTAGGATTGCTGGTAAACACGGTCACAGTAAGGCGATTTTTCATACTCTCAGGTGGGTGTTGATTTTCTATAATTACAACTTGGCTATCTCTGCCATGGTGCTTTGCAAGATATTCATAGAAGCGATCTTTTAAATCAGTGCCTTTAAGAGCTAAATCATCTTCGCCCTCCGGTTTGAAGTAGGCGAGCAAAGGAGAATCGAGAGTGATAAATCCGGGATGTGATAGGCCTTTTTCCTGACAAAACTCAAGCAGTGCAACGCTTACAGCTGCATGTGTAATTGCACGTAGTCCCTTGCCGCGGCTGCCACGGGGTTTGCCATCAATGACAAAATCTGAACTTTGTTTATCGAAATAAACGTGTCCATCGCCCGGAAAATTCCACGCCTTGAGGATCGACGATATTTTTTTAGAGAGTGAGTGTGCGATTGACTCGGGAAGCCCGGATATTACATCGCCTTTTTCTTCTCTTGTGTCGCCTTCATCTTCCAATGCGCGCTTACGACTCTCAAGTTTGTCTTTTCTTGTGAACAGATCAATGGATTTTTGGATCTTAGAACGCGTCTCTATCAGTTCTGAAAATGAAATCTGGACGTCATTGACTTCGGGCCCAATTGTTTGCTGTATTGTTTTGTCTAGCGACTGGTAAGTGGCCTCTTTTTCCGCTAGCAATTCTTCAAGGCCAAATTCCTCAGTCTTAAGATCGGCAATAGTGTTATTCAATTCGTCTTTCAGCTTCTCAATCTTTGCAATCTCTGCGACAGCGGCGGTAACAATCGCACTAACGTCACCTTCGCAAGAGGCTTCCAGATGTTGTGCATTAGGCGTTGCACCACAAAGTGGGCAAGGAACTGAGTCAACATGAGTAAACATTGAGCCGCTTTCTTGGATCGCCTCAAGACGATGTATGTCAACGACGTAATGCTCTTGAAGCAAATTGAACCGTGAGAACATATCGGAAATTTCGCTTAGGCGATCTAGCGTATCAGTTCGCTCGTTGAGCGCTCGACGCCTTTGGGCCAGGAAGCTATCCAGTCGTTGCTGTACGACATTGAGCGAATCTCGATGACTTTTAATTGACGACTCGAGTCGCTCAAGCTGGGATTCAAGCTCGTCACGATTTCCTCCTATATCTTCGATTTCTATCTTGATATCTGTGAGCAGCTCATCAATCAGAGCGACCTGTTCCGTATTATTTTTACCGACTTCAATGGTTGAGATCACAGAAGAGTCATCTATACCAGTCAATAAGAGTTTGACAGTTGCTAATTCCGCTGTTTTGGTCGTGAACTGCCCGCTCCAAAACGGCGATCCTTTTTGCTGAATCTCGTCTTCCTGCACAAGGATAAGTCGGGCCAAATTCCTAAAGCTAAGACTTTGGGTCGTCGATTTGACGCTACTTTTTAGGATTTTTGTCCCCAAAAGTCCAATTTTCTCAAGCAAAAATCCCGAAAGATTGTCAGTTTTTCCGTGAGTATGGTTCTGTTTGAGTACTTCCTCATCCGAATCTGGTTTGGCAAGATTGATTAGCTTAAAATTTCCACCGGATGTGGATCGACGAAAGCGCCAATTTTCACCATTATTGATACTAAGGTCGAGTTCTATTTCGGCATATTTTGCTAATTCGGTAATTCCTCGAAGTTCCGAGCCGCCAAGCATGAAATCAATCGATTCAGCGAGGAAGGATTTTCCTGTGTCGGACGCACCACAAATTACATTTACTCCAGGTGCGAAGCTTAGGCTCGCCTCACGGCTTGGGCCTCTGAACAAAATTTTCCGAAGCTGCATATAATTATCGTTCAATGAGGCCTCCGGCCCGAGTTAATGATTTGGAATTGGCTTGACCATTGCTGGAAAAAACTATGTGTTATGCGTTGAATTTCCTCCGTTTTTATATCCTGAAATCTGCCTACAGCCCATTCCGCACGTTCTTTAAGTTGATGAGAGTAGCTTGAAGTTAAGGAAGCAACGAAGGGTGCAGCACTTTCTCCAGCAAGATAGCTAAAACCGTCGTTAGCCGGCACGCGCTGCACGAGACCGCGGCTCATCATTAAGGTTAAACCCTTTTCGATTAAACCGCGTCTCACTAGAAGCTCTCCTGCGCGCAATGGAAGAGGCGCATGAAGGCTCTGTGGACCGTCAGCATCTCCTGAATGGACCACTAGATAGTCCATCTCAACCAGCCGCTGCAGATCAAATGCTACTGGAAATGAAGCAACAAGGATCGCCAGCGAACGTATCCCTGTTTCGAGTGGGCTATTAAAGGGACTTGGGTATATAGAACTAGTCATTTTTCGGCATCCAAATTAGGCGGTCATCATTTGCAAGTTGATGACAAATTCCTTGTCGATCCTGGGTTTTTATCGAAGAAACCAGCGGATTTGAAGTCCCTGCGACAGCTGATGCTTGTGCTACCGTTGCCTTCATTCTTTCGAATCCAGTGGGATGGCTGTTTTCACAGATATCAATGACACCATGATAAATTTCGTCTTGTAACGAGTCAAATGTACCCTCCGGTACCGTATCTCTCGCAAAGTTTTTTAAGGATTCTGCGTGATAGAAACGTTCACGTTGCCGTAGGTAGTCACGTTTGATAATGTCGTGTGAATTCAGCGCTGTTGTGTCATGCAAGCGTGTTCCCAGATGGTCCCCATAAGCATCGAGGAGTTGGCGAATGTAGCGACTTTCGTTTTCGGTAGGTATGGGTGGAGGTGTAGTAGGATTTGGACGGGCAGGGAGTCCTCCACCAAAGCGAACAGCATGGAAAACAGTTTTGGAGTGTCCCTCTATTATTTCAACTAGCGATCGGGATGTGAACACTGAAAAGTCAAAGGCGTCTAGATGGCTTTTTAGGCCACCTGTTAGTGATATGGTTACTGTTGAGGTGATTCCGTTGAGGCAATATTTATCCCAATTTTCGATCGTTTTTGCTTTCAGTTCCGCTGGCTTGTTCAATAGCTTTTCAAGGCTAGTCCCAATTCCTTGGGAGCAGACGAAATAATGCTTACGTGGAGCGGTGTACTCACCTCTGTATGAGTAATAAATAATCTTCCCGATTTCTACCCAAACATCTCCTGGTCGTAGTGCGTGATCATATCGCTTGCATTGATAGTTATCCCATTCTCCTTCAAATCCTTGTTCTGAAAAAAAACCGGCAATATCAACTCCCAAGTCGCCAGACCCACCGAAGCGCCGGACTCTGGAGTAATCACTTTTTAGAGAGCTCGCCCATTCCTCTGTGAATTCCTCCCATTCGTCGGGGCTGAAAAATCTGATTCGTATAACCTTGGGAATTGGTACGCCGACTTGAACATGCAATGGAGATGATTCCCCATTCAATAATTTTGGTTGGATTTTCTTGAGGTCAGAATCAGAGATCATTGAATGTTCCTGTTTCGTTAGCTACGGCTATCCGGCAGCGACGTCCTCCTTGCATGGGTTTTACCATGTTCTGAGACCGCTGATACGCCTTGATTTCGTTGCCAGCGAGCGTTTTCAACTGTTTCTGGGACAGGTCGTCGGCGCCCAAGGTCTCAAGAATGAAGACAGAGTCGCCGTTGTACTCTTCGTCGTCGCACGGTTGACGGATTGCCGTACTTAAACGAAAGGATCCTTGTGCATGGACTTGCGGGTTATAGGCGAGGACAGTGGGCTGTGGGCGATGTAGCCATGCTCCGAGCGAAGGGTAGCTGCGGCTGGCTTTGTCATAGCGCATATCACTGATCGCAAGTGCGGCAAGGTAATCTTCATCGACTCTAGTCAGCATGGTGAGTTGTCCTTTAACTGATATTTAATTGAATGTATCAAAAATTAACAGAGTGGTGTTGCTTTTGAAACTCTTCACCTAATCAAACCATGGCGTCTCTGTGTATATGCAGACCGCGCTGCTCTAGGCTTCGCCAGCCTTCCTACGGCCCGTCCTCCCCCTTCGGGCCTGCGAGCTGGCGCTTACGTGTACTCTGCACCCAAAGATCTGGCCTTTGCCTGCTCAACCATCTTTCCTGACTTCATCACCTTATTCGCGACTGTAGCTCCTGTCCGCGTAGCTCTTAGCTCTTCATCATAAATGGGGGACAAGCGGTATTCATTAAACTTGTTTTAGCAAGAACATGGCTTAATGGAAGTAATACTGATGTCCCCCGTAAATTCTATACTAGGATTGACTGGTGTTGTAGTCGAGCGCGTGCAACACCTTCGAGATATTCACGTCTGGACCCGGCCTGGACAGCGCCCACCCTGCCTGCATTGCCGGCACAAGACGGTCCGGATCAAGGCGACCTACCAGCGCGCGTTCTAGCACACCCGCCAGGGTAATCGATTGATGATTGTGCACCAGAGCGTGTCTACTGAGCCTGCCTAAATACCACTGCACCACCTGGAGGTCTTTGAGGCCCACGACGGCGGCGTCAGCCAGCGCAAGCTGACTTGTGCGCACCGCATCGGCAGCGCCGCGGTCGAGCGCTGGTATCAGTCCTTCGTTAAGCAGAAAGTCTCGAAGCTGTCAGGCCGATCGTGCCCGCAGATACTGGGCATCGACGAGCATTTCTTCAGCCGCAAGGACGGCTACGCGACCACGCTGGTCGATCTGAAGAACCATAAAGCCTTTGGTGTGGCGTTTTTCCAAATCGATGGCATCACCGGAGGCTTCCATACTAAAATGGAAATGCTCTCGCGTCGTGCGTATGGGTTTAGGAATTTTGAGAATTACCGCTTGCGAGTCTTGGCTCAATGCGGTTGGAATGGAGTGATTAACAGAGTTTGGTGAGTACCATCCCCGTTTATGGTGTAGAGTCCGCAATTTTAGAAGATCCCCCCGGTATCGGAGTAAGAATGGGAATCGCGCTAAATCATTGTATTTCCTAGGGATTTAACTGTCGTGCCCGGGGCCGGAATCGAACCGGCAGGCTTTGCGGCGGGGGATTTTGAGTCGGTAATTTACAGTGTTCATACAGGGAAATGGGGCGAATTCTAGCGTAGGTTGAAATAGGTAAAACTAGTTTCAAATCAGTAGGTTAGCGTATTTTGCCTGACTGGCTGAAAACTGGTCACTGTACCTGTACTGTACCTGTACTTAACTGAAAAAATCAGTGTGAAGCGAGTAACAATCACGCTGGTCACTAGCTCCGACTTTAGCTGCCTTGAAGCTGCTGGAAGAGATTTCTAGCTCTCATTAGTCCACAAAGGGACAAGCTCTTTCATACACTTGAGAGGCCTTGACTCGAACTCAGGTTCTGTGAGTACCGTCAAGTGTATTGGAGCGCCGTACATTCTCGTTGCGCTCACAAGCACCTCCCGCAAAGCATAGTAAGTTTCTATCATGGAACCGGTTTTTTTGCCGAGTACGGCGAGTATGTCAATGTCCTGAAATTCTTCTCCTCGAAACGCGGATCCGAAACCATAGACAGAACTAAGCCTGCTCTCGACTAAAGTAATAGTTTGGATTGCCTTTCTGGTCTCGTTGATGATATCCCCAATATTCGCTGGCCCAAAGAGCACCCGACATTTCATTTGTGACATAAAGTCCTATACGCTCAGAAAGACAAAATTCCTTTGCTTGCTCCGTGTAACCGCACCACCCGCCACCAATATAAATAATTGATGGCTTTCCGAATTCATGGATAACACGATGTACTGCGGTAAGCCCCATCGCGTACTCGTTGAGACATATTATGGAAAGATGATCTTGCTGTTGACGTCGATCTAATTCGAACGCGATATCGTGATGCCGGCTGAGGTTGAGAAAGTTTCCGTGGCTTCGAATAAGTCGCTCGAGCCATGAAATCTGGGCAAAGCTCACATTCCAAGTATTGCTTCCGTTCTGGCTCATGGTTGCATCGCTTTCTCAAACTCTTGGGGGAAGAGTGGGTAATTGTCTAACCTAGTGTATTGGTGTTGCTCAAAGGCCTTAGCGTGATTTTTAAATAAGAAAAATAGATATATTTCTGCTTTGCTGAGTAGCCTAAAGTTTGCGCCGATTGTATTGATGATTTCAATATTATTGGGGACGATCGTATCAAGTTTTCGCAACGTCCAAATTTCATTCATGTTTGATCCGGGATCTGTTTTTGCCACTGAGGATTGCGGCCCTATAGTGGCCCACAGCGCATGGTTTTCAGCAAGTAGGAATGTTATGTGTTTCTTTAATTCTTCAGAGTTCTGAAAAATTTTTGCCATGCCATTGGAACGAATGCTAGCCTCGTGAGATCTTTTCCATAAATGAAGCGTTTCCGTTGAGTAGGTTCCCGATGGAGCTTTGTCGATCGTACGATGACACGTTGGGCACAGAAGAATTAGGTTTTCATACTCATCACTTCCTCCGCCGGCCACTCCTCGTGGGCCAGTAGGGCTACTGGCAATAACATGAGCCATCTCGCCAACATTGAAGCCACGAATACCCTCGAGCAGGACGGTCAGATCTTCCCGGCAGCCAGGATTTGAGCAAATTCCGGCTGCACGGCCCCAGAGCAGCTTTACCGTGTTGTCACTAATTGCCATGGTTAAGCGACTCCATATGCTTCAAGTGCCGGATGGATGTCTACAGTAGATATCCATATGGCTGCCCTAGTAATGAATAAAGTAGATAACAGTGAGTTCCTAATCTTCCACAATCGCATGTGGCTTTCATTTGGCGAGGAGGATAAATTTTGCGACCCAAACAATTTATTTTCTCGTTTGGCTACGTAGTGACTCTACAGCCTTAGTCAGAGCTGCAACATTTGGAGCTTGTGTTCCCCAATCCTTCCAGAAATCTCGGGTTGCACTATCAGGAACTATGGTGGGCAAGTCCAGTTTGATACGAGAGGGTAGTAGAACCGCGTCGCCTAGCATTAAGGCTTCGCCTGTATCTAGTAAAGGGAGCACGCTAGTCAAGCCGGCTAAGGAATCGGGCATCAAGCGCTTAATTACTCCCTGGTCTGCATCGTTGGTTAATCTCAAAGACAAAAAGTTGTTGCATTGACTTAATATTGTTCTACTAACGTCTGACGGGCGCTGACTAACGACTAACAATGAAAAGCCGTACTTCCGGCCTTCTTTGGCAATACGCTCGAAAGCCCCCAAGGCTTGACGCTGAACAGCATCAGCATCGTCACGTACCGGAAGGTAGAGGTGAGCCTCATCGCAAAGCAATGTGACCGGCGTGCGATCACGTCCGGCCATCCAGAACTGCACGTCATAGAGTAGTCGAGCAAGAGTTCCTGTGACTACCGGTAAGACATCTGATGGCACCTCTGAGAAGTCGATTATTTTTATGCCCTTTCCTCCGTTCGAACCAAGCAATTTTGCAATTTGTCCGGCGAGCCAATCGTAGGCGATTGCAGGGGGTGGCGGGGAGAACATAAATCCATACCGTCGATCCTCCAATTTTGCTTCCATGCGAGAGATAAATCTCGTCAGCTTGTCTTCCCATTCACCTTTAACAGGACCGTTTTTGCCGACGCCCTTGGTGGTATTGTCTATGTTTAAGAGATCCAGTAGGTCCTTTATCTCGTACGGAACTGGAGAGTCAACAGTAAAGGTTTGCGCTACGTCATCTTTGCCTTCTGCTTTGAGCGTTCGCTCTTTTAAAGTGCGTACATGAGACGTGAACCTAGAAGCTTGATTGGGCGCATTTTGATCGCTACGGTCGAGAATCATTGACAGCATCTCATCTCGATTCAACAGCCAATAGGGAAGGAACAACGCGTCGTCGGCTGGCTGAGCCAAGTCCCCGGGGCCTGCGATGCGCAGTCTGCTGGCAAAGCCGCCCTTGCTCTCATCCGACAGCGGTGCATACTCTCCGTGCATATCAAACACAAGGATATTAGGGTACTTGAGCTGGGCTGCCCGCTCGAGAATTAATGCCACTGCATAACTTTTTCCCGAACCAGTACTTCCCAGAATCGCGGCATGTCTTTGGAAAAACTTATCGCCACTGGCAATAGCCTCTGCGGTTCTATCAGCAACAAAAGCTCCCAGCTTTAGTCTTTCGTTCGGCGGGTAGTCGGCGCCAAGTATTCCCATGAATCGTTGAAGATTTGCACCTTCTATGACATAACACTCGCGATCAATCTGTGGAAAACTATCAGCGCCGCGTTTAAACGTATTTTTCTTTTCCCCATCTACGGTGCGAAAAGTTCCAATCAATGCGCCTCTTACCGCATCGGTAGGTACAGCTGTTAGTGGTAAGTCCTCGCCATCCGCAGGCAATTGGTCAGGTAGCGCATCGCTTAGGATGCGTGTGACCCGTTCTGTAATTGCAATTAGGAATTCGCGCTCGGTACTACCCTTAATTGCGATTAGGTTACCTATACCTATTCTGGTCAATAACACTGAGTTAGATACATCGACGGCGACTTGGCTTGTATCGACCGAAGACACTCGGCCAAGCAACTCAGCTTCGGAAAATTGTAGTGCTGCGGGTGTGGCTGTCATGGTTCAAGTACCTCCGTAACAAAGGAATCAACATCCCATATTGCAATATTTGGGAAGAAAAACTCTTGCTGTTCAATTATGGCGTTCGTGCCGGTGACTCCAGATTTCTGGGCGTGCTCAAGAGCAATAACTCTCGGGAATTTGAATGCAAAATCTCTTGCCACGGCAGATAACGAATGCGTCAGCATCAATGTTGGTTTGCCAGCCCTGATGCTGGGCGACAAATGCGTTTCTAAATGGTCGTCGTTAAATCCGTACCCCAAGACTAAGAATCGACTTGCTCGGTCAATTGCTTCGTTTGCCTTGGACCGATGGTGGTCAAAAGGGCTTTCGTAGCCGTTACGAAACTTATTGTGTCCTGGCGTTATTATTAGGCGGCTGACTCCAGTTAATTCTCCGGCATAGAATACCGGACGCCCGTTTCTTGCGTACCAGTCAAGACTTCCGTGAGGTTTGCAAACGATAGCTCTGTGTCTGAACTGTAAAGAGGCCGCTCTCCGGGGTTTCATAGTGATTCCCCGACAGAAGCTCATCCGGCTTTCATTTTCGTTTAGCTGGCCGGCGAAGCGCCCGGTAAACATCGTATCAGCCCCCAGATCCGCCTCTTCCGCGGCGATTTCTACTAACCGGTCATAATTTGTAGTGACAATCGTTAGTCCAGAGGGCGGCTTAACGAGGTGCGAAAGCAGTCGAGTAAGTCGCAGTTTTCGCTTTCCAGAAAATACCTCAGATATAACCGATCGTTCACGCTCAGATATTAGCTCTGCCGTAGCAGAAGAAATGGCTGTTTCGAGGGCAGGTGTTGGAGGCATCGCTAAGAGCGCCGCCTCCAGGCCTTTGCTCAAAATTAATCGCCCTATCTCTTTCCACGCAGTCGAATCATCTTCTTCTAAATTAGAACCAATATTGGTGAGCAAGTAATTTGCTAGTTCCCCCATCCCCGGAAGGCCCTCAGCGCAGGAGAGGCCGGAACCAACCACCGTAACCATTCCATCGCTGAGGTGCTCTTGAAGGCGTAATTTGACGCTATGAAGCTCCATCCGGTCCTCTCGTCCTTGAAGGTCTTATTTAAACTAGCTAAAGATCGTGTTGACGCCCACGTCAAAGTTTTTAAATGATTGTGTAATACAGAGCCCGGCGAAAGCCTATCCTACACTAGCTTCAACCACCTATATTTTCTTCGTCATGACTAAGCTTTTGGGCTTGCCAAGGCACTACGCGGTTGCACAAATTCTTCGAGGTCAATGTCCCCGTTGATGAACCGTTGAGCATGTTCTTCATCTGCTGCACTGAGCGAGAACCCCTCCAAACCGACTGATGCGCGAGCGTAATGGACGGCCGCTACACGCCGGTCGCGCTCGGCACCGGATATCGTTTTACTTAGTTCTGTTTCGTGCGAACTCATCTCAGCCATGGTTGTCTCCCGTGCTTTAGGTAACGTTAGTTTACAAGATGTGATATTTTTTTTGGTGTTTCGTCCAGAAAATAGGCGAAAAGGTTTCACGCAGAAATTGTCTTGCTTTTCTGCCTATCAATAGGTTTTCCCGATTGACAGCGATACTGGCTTCCCGTTGGTGAGTGTACTTCCCAAAGAGGCTTTGCCTCTCTGGGCTCTCCACCCTCGCCGGCGGGAGCCTCGGGGGCAGGGGTTACGGGCCGATGGCCCTGAACACCTCCCCCGGGGCGCAGCGTGTGGGCACTCCTGCCGCGTCAAGGGGTCGTGTCCTCGCCCGTAGGCCTGCGGGCCGAACCTACCCCTTGACTCGTCATCCGCGCTGTCTATGGCGCAATTCAGCATGCGTGTGGTGATTCTGGCTGGAAGAGGTATCAAGGGCGGGACCTGAGGCCTCAGCCAGTCCGGCAAGAACGGAAGCGGGACGCAACCGTCAGGCGCAAGCGGGTCAAGCAGCTCTTGCCCGAGTTTCTGGGACTGCTGGAGCAATTTGCCCAAAGCCCGGCGCGGGTGCTGGCCAGCACGCTTAAGTCGTGGCTGGAGCCTATTGTGAGGGTGTGGCGGTTCTCTAAGTCAAATGGCATCACCGAGGGCTTCCATACTAAAATGGAAATGCTCTCGCGTCGTGCGTATGGGTTCAGGAATTTTGAGAATTACAGCTTACGAGTATTAGCTCAATGCGGTTGGAATGGAGTGATTCACAGAGTTTGGTGAGTACCCATCCCTCGTTTATGGTGTAGAGCCGAAATGTCTAAATTCCATTGTAAGTTCTTGATTTACAATGGTGCCCGGGGCCGGAATCGAACCGGCACGCCTTGCGGCGGGGGATTTTGAGTCCCCTGCGTCTACCAATTTCACCACCCGGGCAGGTATGGAGGGTATGTTGCAGAGATAAGAGCGGAATTATACCCATATTCTTCCCCACGCACCACTCCCACGCCCCACGACAAAAAAATTCCCCATTCCCGCCTCAAAACCCCACTTTCCCCCTTGAAAACCCTCCCACTATCCCCACTACTACCAGATACGAGGGCAAAATCACCTCAAAACAGGCCGTTTTGCCCCATTTTTCACCATTTTCCAATCAATTTACCCGATCACTACCATGAGTCAATCCGATACTACCGTGAAGAAAGCAGAGGAAACGCTGGGTTTCCAGACAGAAGTGAAGCAGCTTCTGCATTTGATGATTCATTCCCTGTACAGCAATAAGGAAATTTTCCTGCGTGAGCTGGTCTCTAACGCGTCAGACGCCTGCGACAAGCTGCGTTTCGAGGCGATCGACAAGCCCGAATTGCTCGAAGGTGGCGCCGATCTGGAAATCCGCGTCAGCTATGACAAGGATGCGCGCACGATCACCATTGCTGACAACGGTATCGGTTTGACCAAGGCCGAGGCGGTGGCCAATCTGGGTACGATTGCCCGGTCCGGCACCAAGGAGTTCTTCTCCCAGCTGTCGGGCGACAAGCAGAAAGACGCGCAACTCATCGGCCAGTTCGGCGTGGGTTTCTATTCTTCCTTCATCGTGGCCGACAAGGTCACGGTGGTCAGCCGCCGCGCGGGCGAGCCGGTCGATCAGGCTGTGTTCTGGGAATCCGAAGGGCAGGGCGAGTTCACGGTTGCCGACACGGAAAAGGCCGAGCGCGGTACCAGCGTGACGCTGCATCTGCGCGCCGATGAGGATGATTTCCTGAGTGGCTGGAAGCTGCGCGAGGTGCTGCGTCGCTATTCCGATCACATTTCCCTGCCTGTGCTCATGCAGAAGGAAGAGTACGATTCCGAGAAGGGCGAGCAGGTTAAGAAAGACGAATGGGAAACCATTAACCAGGCCAGCGCGCTGTGGACCCGTGCCAAGAACGATATTACAGACGAGCAGTACACCGAGTTTTACAAGCACGTTAGCCATGATTTTGAAGAGCCGCTGGCATGGACGCATAACCGCGTTGAAGGCCGCAGCGAATATACGCAACTGCTGTATCTGCCCAAGCATGCGCCGTTTGATCTGTACGATCGCGATGCGCGCCGCGGTGTGAAGCTGTATGTCAAACGTGTTTTCATTATGGATGACGCCGAGCAGTTGCTGCCGTCCTACCTGCGCTTTGTGCGCGGGGTGATTGATTCGGCCGATCTGCCGCTGAATGTCTCTCGTGAAATCCTGCAGGAAAGCCGCGATGTGAAGTCTATTCGCGAAGGCTCGACCAAGCGTATCCTGAGCCTGCTGGAGGATTTGGCAGAAAACCGTGCAGAAGACTACGCCGGTTTCTGGACCGAGTTCGGCCAGGTGCTCAAGGAAGGCACGGGCGAGGATATGGCCAACCAGGAGCGTATTGCCAAGCTCCTGCGTTTTGCCTCTACCCATAACGATGATGCCATTCAGAATGTGACGCTGGCTGACTATATTTCCCGCATGAAGGAAGGGCAGGAAGCCATTTATTATGTGACGGCTGATACTTTTGCTGCGGCCAAGAACAGTCCGCATCTGGAGATTTTCCGCAAGAAAGGCATTGAGGTGCTGCTGTTGTCAGACCGCGTGGATGAATGGATGCTCTCGCATTTCCGCCAGTTCGATGGCAAGTCTTTTGTGTCTGTGGCCAAGGGTGGCCTGGATCTGGACAAGCTCACGGATGAGGCAGAGAAGAAGAAGCAGGAAGAAGTGGCCGAGTCTCTCAAGCCCTTGCTGGAGCGGCTGAAAACCTCCCTGGGCGAGTCTGTGAAAGAAGTGCAGGTCACGAATCGCCTGGTGGATTCACCCGCTTGCGTGGTGGTTGGCCAGAACGATGTGAGCCCGCATTTGCTGCGCCTGTTGAAAGCGGCTGGCCAGGAAACGCCGGATATCAAGCCTGTGCTGGAGATCAATCCTGAGCACGCCCTGATTGAAAAAATCAAGGGCACGGAAGGCGAGGCGTTTGATGACTGGGCGCACGTGCTGCTGGATCAGGCCATGCTGGCCGAAGGCGCGCAGATTGCCGATCCGGCTGCGTATGTGAAGCGTCTGAATGGTTTGCTTCTCAAGAGCTGAAGGCTGACCGGGAAACCGGTCATTAAGTGAATAGCGGCGGTCCTATGGGATCGCCGCATTGCATTTGAAATGCGCTTGCGGGCGCTTTTTTATTCTGTGGGGCGGTTGTCGTCTTACGAGCCGACGCGCACCAGCCGCTGGCTCGCAATGCCTTCGGGCATCTGTCGCCAGTCCCATCCAGTCAGCCGCTTATACCAATGCCAGTCAAAATACGGCCCCGGATCGGTCTTGCGTTTGGGGGCAATATGTTCATGTCCGCGCACTGCTTTCAAGGTATAGCGATTGCGCAGCACAGTAGTCAGTGCCGCCAGCTGCAGGTATTGTTCATCGGTAAACGGCTCAAAATCCGTCCCCTCCAGTTCAATCCCGATAGAAAAGTCATTGCAGCGATCCCGCCCGTCAAAGCGCGACACGCCCGCATGCCACGCGCGCCGGTCGCAGCTCACGAACTGGATAATCCGCCCGCTGCGGCGAATAAAGAAGTGGGCCGACACACGCAGATCAGCAATCTGTGCAAAGAAGGGGTGTTCGTCGGCGCGCAGGGTGTTGGTAAAGAGTTGCCGTACATATTTGCCGCCGAACTGCCCAGGCGGCAGGCTGATGTTGTGGATCACCAGCAGGGAGATGTTTTCCAGCAGGGGACGGCGATCCTGGTTGGGTGAGCGAACGTGCCGCACGCCCGGCTGCGGGCACAGCCAGCCGTGTCGATCCAGTTTCAGGTCTTCTGTTGTTGCCATATCAAATTGCTCTACCAAATAACAGTCATTTCATGCCCAGTTTGGCGTGTTCCTGGCTGCACCAGGGTTGTCCGTTCTGCATGATGGCCTCGGAGGCGGGCAGGTAGACGCCGCAGTGGGCGCATTGCACCATGTTTTCTTCGGGCAGGCTGGCGGTGGCGGTGCCCTGGGCGCGGGCGGCCTGGGTCGCTGCGTTGTCGCTCAGTTTGCGAATGAAGCTGCGCAGGAAGTGGCGCAGCACAAGGTAAAGTACACAGAGCAGGACGATGGTGATGACAAATCGCATTATGCGCCTCCTTTGTGCAGCAGAACGTCGAAGATGAAGCGGGTGCCGGTGTAGGCGATCATGAGCAGGGCAAAGCCCACCAGGGTCCAGCGCAGGGCAAAGCGGCCGCGCCAGCCGCGCATGGCACGTCCCAGCAGAAGTAGGCCAAAGACCACCCAGGACATCATGGTAAAGACGGTTTTGTGGTCAAACGGCAGCATGACGCCATTGATTCTCATGGAAACGACCACACCTGTAATGATGGACAGGGTCAGCAGCACAAAGCCGATCCAGATCAGGCGGAACAGGATTTTTTCCTGAACCAGCAGGGGCGGCTGTTCTTCGAGCGCCAGGGCGAAGACCGAGCGTTCGGCTCGGGTTTTGACCGGCTGGTGCAGGTAGCGGTCCAGCGAGGTCATCAGGAACGCCTGGATGGCGGCGATGGCGATGAGGCTGTAGGCGCCGATGGAAATGAGCAGGTGAATTTGGAAATAGGCGTCCGCGACGGGGATGACCAGGCTGTCGTGGCCCGGGAAGAGGGCGGCCAGCAGGCAGATGACGCCGGCAATGGGTAACAGCAGCAGTTTAAGGCCGCCGATGTCGCTGACCAGGTTTTCCAGCCAGAACACCAGCATGCCCAGCCAGATGGTAAGCGATAAGCCCACCGACCAGGACAGGCGCAGTTCGCTCTCGTGCAGCATGGCCAGGTGCACGGCCACGCCATGCACGACCAGGACCAGCGCCAGCAGCCAGCGTGAGGCGCCGTCGGCCAGAACAGGGGCCTGCCCGCCGAGCAGGGGCCGCCAAATTAGTAAACTGAGCAGCAGATAGGCCACGGTGGCCAGAGAGTGAAATACAATGTCGTAAGACATAAAATATGATGTGTGTTTCCGGATGAGCAATCAGCGGATCTGCATAGGTGCGATCCGGTCTGCAGGCCTATAGTATAGCCGTTTTGCCCAATCCCTTTTACTTCAGTGAAATTCCATGTTTGATAATCTGACCGACCGGCTCAGCCGGGCCATGAAAACCCTGCGCGGCGAAGCGCGTCTGACCGAAGCCAATACCCAGGAGATGCTGCGTGAAGTGCGCATGGCGCTGCTGGAGGCCGATGTGTCCCTGCCGGTGGTGCGCGAATTCGTGGCCAAGGTCAAGGAGCGCGCGCTGGGGGTTGATGTCACCGGCAGCCTGAGCCCCGGCCAGGCGCTGGTCGGCGTGGTGCACAAGGAGCTCACCGCCGTCATGGGCGGCGATCTGGGCGAGGGCGCCTCCGAGCTGGACCTGACCACCACGCCGCCGGCGATTATCCTGATGGCGGGTCTGCAGGGGGCGGGTAAAACCACCACCACCGGTAAACTGGCGCGCCTGCTGGTGTCCGGCGAGCTGATCCAGAACGGTCGCAAGGTTCCCAAAAAGAAAGTGCTGGTGGTCAGTGTCGACGTTTATCGTCCTGCGGCGATCGAGCAGTTGCGCACCGTGGCCGGGCAGGTGGGGGCGGATTTCTTCCCTTCGGCTGCAGACCAGAAGCCGCGCGATATCGCGCTGGCTGCGGTAGATCACGCCCGCAAGCACCATTATGAAGTGCTGATTGTGGATACGGCCGGCCGCCTGGGTGTGGACGAGGCCATGATGCAGGAAATCAGCATGCTGCACGGGCTGATCAAGCCGGTCGAGACGCTGTTCGTGGTCGATGCCATGCAGGGTCAGGATGCGGTGAATGTGGCCAAGGCATTCGGCGAGGCGCTGCCGCTCACGGGCGTGGTGCTGACCAAGCTGGATGGCGATGCCCGAGGGGGCGCCGCGCTGTCGGTGCGTCATGTAACCGGCAAGCCGCTCAAGTTCATCGGGGTGTCCGAAAAACTGGATGGCCTGGAAGTGTTCCACCCGGAACGGATGGCGCAGCGGGTGCTGGGCATGGGCGACATTGTGTCGCTGGTGGAACAGGCGCAACGCAATATCGATATTGCCGAGGCGCAAAAGCTGGCGTCCAAGATCAAGACGGGTGACCGCTTTGATTTGAACGATTTCCGCGAGCAGTTGCAGCAGGTCAAAAAAATGGGCGATATGAGTTCGCTTATGGAAAAGCTGCCTGCGCAGTTTGCCCAGGCCGCTGGCCAGATTCAGGGCGGGCAGGCTGAAAAGCAGTTGCGCCGCACGGAAGGCATTCTGAATTCCATGACGCCGCTGGAGCGAAGCAAGCCCGAGTTGCTGAAAGCCACGCGCAAGCGGCGCATTGCGGCGGGCGCAGGTGTGCCGGTGCAGGAAGTCAATAAATTGCTCAAGCAGTTCGAACAGATGCAGGGCATGATGAAGCAGTTCAAGAAAGGCGGCATGGGCAAAATGATGCGCGCCATGGGTGGCATGAAGGGGCTGCGCGGCGGGATGGGCGCGTTCGGCAATTTCAAGAAATAATACAAACGGATACACCCGGCGCCCGGTGGGCGCGCCAAATATCATCGAATTTTTCAACAATAATTTGATAGACGGATGGTTATAAAGATGCATACGCGCAAGAGTTTGCGCGATGCATTTTTTTATGAGCGTCCCTTATGTCTGTAAACGAATTTACCGAAAACACGATTGCCGGTGCGGCTGATTCCCGATCGGCCAGCGGTCCGCGCGCTGCACCTGCCTCGCCCGATTCAGCTGTTTTTGCCCTGCTCAAGCGTTTGAGCCGCGTGCAGCGCATCCGTCGCGTGCTGCTGGTGGCCTCGGGCCTCATTATTGCAGGCGTCTGTCTTTTTACCGATTCGGCCTGGCGCAATCTGGCGCTGGTTCATGACTTGATTCAGGCAGTGGGCCTGGTGCTGATTCTGACCGGCGCCCTGGGTCGGATCTGGTCGTCACTTTATTTGAATGGCCGCAAAAATACCGAGCTGATGACGCATGGTCCGTATTCGCTCACCCGCAATCCCTTGTATGTTTTTTCCATCCTGGGTGTGACCGGTATGGGGCTGCTGTCAGGCTCGTTGCTGACGGGTTTGATCAGCGGCGGCCTGATTTATCTGGTATTCAATTGGGTGATTGCCCAGGAAGAAGAAACGCTGGAGATGATTTTTGGCGAGCCTTACCGGCACTATAAGCGGTATGTGCCCCGCCTGGGCGTGACGCTGCGTCACTGGAATAATCCCGAAAACCTGGACATTTCCACGAGGGCGCTGGGTCGTACGGTGCGCGAAGCGCTGTGTTTTCTGCTGGCCGGTCCGTTCTTTATCTTGCTGAACTATTTGCACAAGGATGGTATTTTGCCGGTGATCGGGCATTTGTTCTGATGCCTCGGATGCTGTCATTGCGGCGTTAAGCAAATAGCCAAAAAAAAACCCTGCGGAATTATGTCGCAGGGTTTTTGACTTTCAGAGCGCTTACTTGGGAATACGCAGCACCTGGCCGGGATAAATTTTATCCGGATGGCTGAGCATAGGACGGTTGGCTTCAAAGATTTTCTGGTACTGGTTGGCATCGCCGTACTGGTCTTTGGAGATTTTGGACAGCGTATCGCCGGATTTGACCGTATAGAAGTTGGACTCTTCCTCGGTAGAGGCGGCGGTCAGCTGGTTGTCTACCGAAGCCACGCCTTGCGTATTGCCGATGGCGATGGCGATTTTTTCAGCGTCTGCCGTGCTTGCGGCATTGCCCTTGACCGTGACTTTGTCGCCATCCACGGCGATATCCAGGCCATCAGCATTCAGGCCGTGCTTGGCCAGTTCTTTTTTGAGATCGTCTGGCGTGGCTGCCTGCGCTTCGCTGCCGCCGAACACTTTCTCGCCGACTTCCTTGATAAAACTGAGAATACCCATTGTTATGACTCCTTGTTATCGTTGAATGACAACGTCGATATCGCACGATGCGTGCGTCTGTATATTATTCATTGAATACATGACAAACGGAAGACCCTGAAGGTTAATAAATGTTAGAAGTCGTCAATTGTCTATCAATATCGTTCAATTGATGGCATGTTCGCTGATTGGTCGGTGAACCTGCGGGGGCGAGCTGCTGCGTGTCGGGCAAATACGGCTTTGGGAACCGGCAAAGCCGACATGGCATTCGGCCACCCGATCGCAGCCGAAACGGAGTGCAGGCAAGAAAAAACCGCGCCTGTCGGGCGCGGTCTGTTCAGCTGCGCTGGTTTTTATTTCAAGCAGAATTATTTTCCTGCAAACCTGTCTGTCGCTTCCAGCAGCAGTTTGAGAATCCCCGGTTCATTAAAAGCATGCCCTGCGTCGGGCACCATGTGAAACTCGGCCTGCGGCCACGCCTTGTGCAGATCCCACGCAGTGCGTGCTGGCGTGCAGCAGTCGTAGCGACCCTGGATAATGACGCCGGGAATGTCCTTGAGCAGATGGGCATTGTCCAGTAATTGGTTTTCTTGCATAAAGCCGGCATGGGTGAAGTAGTGGTTTTCGATGCGGGCAAAGGCCAGTGCGAAGTGGTCGGCAATGTAGTTCTGGGTATTGGACTGGTCCGGATACAGCGTGATGGTGCGGCCTTCCCATTGGCTCCAGGCGCGCGCCGCATTGATCTGCACTTCATGATCGTCGCCGGTCAGGCGCTTGCGGTAGGCGGCAATCAGGTCGTCGCGCTCATCCAGCGGGATCGGCGCCACATAGTCTTCCCAGTAATCGGGGAACAGCCAGGATGCGCCTTCCTGATAGAACCAGCGCAGTTCTTCCTTGCGCAGGGTGAAGATGCCGCGCACGATGAGTTCGCTGACCTGTTTGGGATGGGCCTGGGCGTACGCCAGGGCCAGTGTGGAACCCCATGAGCCGCCGAAGACCAGCATCTGCTCTGCATTGAGTACTTCAGTGCGCAGGCGCTCGATGTCGGCGATCAGGTGCGCCGTGGTGTTGTTCTCCAGGCTGGCGTGGGGCGTGGAGCGGCCGCAACCGCGCTGATCGAACAGCAGGATGTTGTAGCGCTGTGGATCGAACAGTTGCCGGTGGTGCACGCCGCAGCCGGCACCGGGGCCGCCGTGCAGGAATACTGCCGGTTTGCCTTGAGGATTGCCGCAGAGTTCCCAGTACACCTGGTGTCCGTCACCGGTGTCCAGCCTGCCGGTTTGATAGGGTTCGATGGGAGGATACATGCAAATGGTCCTTGAAATGATTTATTTACGTTTGAAAACCAGGTCGCGAATGCCGTGGCCCAGGCGCAGGCCGCGGGTTTCAAATTTGGTCTGGGGGCGGTAGTCGGGCTTGGGGGCGTAGTCTGTCGCCGTGTTGGCCAGCAACGGTTCGCCGCTGAGCACCTCCAGCATTTGAACGGCGTAGTCTTCCCAGTCTGTGGCGCAGTGGATGTAGCCGCCCGGCTGAATGCGGCTGGCCAGCAGCGCAATAAATTCAGGACGTACCAGGCGGCGCTTGTGATGCCGTTTCTTGGGCCAGGGGTCGGGAAAGTAGATATGCACGCCGGCCAGGCTGTCGGGCGCGATCATGTTCTGCACGACTTCCACGGCGTCGTGCTGGATGATGCGGATATTGGTGACGCCGGACTCTTCGATACGCTTGAGCAGGGCGCCCACGCCTGCGTTGAAAACTTCGACACCCAGGAAATTGTCCCCGTCGCGAAGTTGTGCGATTTTTTGTGTGGTTTCACCCATGCCGAAGCCGATTTCCAGGATCGTGGGAGCGTGCCGGCCGAAGGTGGCGTCATAGTCCAGCAGGCTGGCCTGATAGGGCACTGCCCAGGTGTCCATATGCTGTTCCACGGCCTGTTTCTGGCCGGGTGTCATGTGCGAGCGGCGATGCACGAAGCTGCGGATGTGGCGGGTCTTCAGGGCGTCGCTGTCGCCTGCGTGGTCGGTGCTTCCCGCGGCATCGCTCGCGCCCGGCGCGTCGCCGGTTTCGTGCGTGCACACGTCGGTGTGGGCGGAAGGCGGGCTGGTCTTATTGTTGTCTGGATCTGCGGTGGTCATGGTGAATCGATCAGGTACAGGCCTCGCGCACGGCATACACCATAGGGTACGGCGCGCGCGGCGGCTAAACCTGCATTGTAGTCTATTCACCCACTACGCGCGGGCTGCTTACGCCGCGAAACGGAATGTCATGACCCGCGCGGGCGGCACATTGGTCCACACGATTTCACTGCTGTAATGACAGGCCTTGAGGGCGCCTTGCCACTGGGTCTGGCGCAGGTTGTAGGTGAACTGGATGGCACGCCCTTCATCTTTGAGCAGGGTTTGCCAGTGATGCAGGACCCGGCTGCGCACTTCGGGCGGCAGGGAGATCAGTGGCAGGCTGGAGACGATGGCATTGATGCGGATGCCGGGCGGCAGCAGGGCGTCCAGGTCGGCGGCGTTGCCGTTGATGATGGTCAGGTGCGGGAAGCGACGCCGCAGATGCTGGGCAAAGACGTTGGAAAACTCAATGACGATCAGCTTGTCGGCCGGGACACCGTGATCCAGAATGGCCTGGGTGATGACGCCGGTGCCACCGCCCAGTTCGATGACGACGCCGTCATGGTTCAGTGGAATGTGCTTGGCCATATAGCGGCCAAGCTTGCGTGAGCTGGGACAGATGGCGCCGGTAAACTTGGGCTGGTTGACGAGTTCATTCACAAACATGAGCGGGCGTGAGCGCCTGACGGTTTTTTTCAGACGTACAAAACCGTTTCTGCACCAAGTTTCAACCATATATGTATTCGTCCCATCGTTATTGTTGACCACAGCAAGGCGCTTTGCATGCGGTCTGTATAACGGGACCGTTGCCTAACGAACGCGCATGCCTGGCTGGGCGCCTTCCCAGGGTTCCAGAATGTAGATACCGGGGTTGGTTTTTTCATCGGCGTCGCTGGCGGCAAGCACCATGCCTTCAGAGAGGCCGAACTTCATTTTACGCGGCGCCAGATTGGCGACCATGACCGTATATTTGCCGATCAGCATCTCGGGTTGGTAGGCCGATTTAATACCCGAAAACACGTTGCGGGTTCGACCTTCACCTGCATCCAGTGTAAGCCGCAACAGCTTACTTGAACCTTCTACGTGTTCACAATTAACAATTTTTGCAATTCGCAAATCTATTTTTACAAAATCATCAATGGTGATCACATCTGCAATGGCTTCGCCGCCGGGCAGGGCAGCGGCCACGGCGTTTGCGACGGCGTCGGAGACAGCGGGTTCTTCGGGTTCAAGAAGCGTATCCAGCATGGCGGGCTCGACCCGCTGCATGAGATGCTTGAAGGGCGCGATACGCTCGGGCAGTTCGGCCGCATCGGTCCAGTTAAAGCTGCGGTTCATGCCGAACAATTCAGTTGCAATACGCTCGGCCAGGGCCGGCAATACGGGCGCCAGCATGACTGACAAGGCCTTGAAGCCGGCAATGGCGCGCGAGCAGACGTCCTGCAGGGCGGCTTTTTGCTGCTCGTCTGCCGTGCTGATGCCCTTGGCCATGACCCAGGGTTGTGCGCCATCGAAGGCCTGGTTGATTTTGTCGGCGTGCGCCATCATGTTGCGGATGGCGCGGGCGTATTCACGGTTCTCGAAGTCCCGCTGCACATTGGCGGTAAGCGTGGCCATTTCAGTTGTCATGGCCTCGATGTCGCCTGCATATTCCAGCTTGCCGTCGAAGTGCCGGGTAATGAAGGTGGCGGCGCGGCTGGCGATGTTGATGTATTTGCCGATCAGGTCGCTATTGACGCGGGCAATGAAATCATCAGGATTGAAATCGATGTCTTCCACGCGCGCGTTGAGCTTGGCCGCGATGTAATAGCGCAGCCACTCGGCGTTCATGCCGATGTCCAGGTATTTGACCGGGGAGATGCCCGTGCCGCGGCTTTTGGACATTTTTTCGCCGCTCACGGTAATGAAGCCGTGAACATTCAACGCGTCCGGTACTTTGCGGCCTGAGAACTTGAGCATGGCCGGCCAGAACAGGGCGTGGAAATACACAATGTCTTTGCCGATAAAGTGAACCTGTTCGGTGCTGCTGTCCGGTGCCAGCAGGGCGTCAAAATCCATGCCCTTGAGTTTGCAGTAGGCCTTCAGGGATGCCAGGTAGCCGACAGGGGCATCGAGCCACACATAAAAGTATTTGCCGGGCGCATCGGGGATTTCAATGCCGAAATACGGCTCGTCGCGCGAAATGTCCCAGTCGTTCAGGTTGCTTTCCTGGCCTTCTTCATTGCCCAGCCATTCGCGGGTCTTGGCCAGCACTTCCGATTGCAGGCGCTTGTTGCCCTGTGCGTTGGTGCCGGTGGTCCATTCCTGCAGGAAGGACACGCAGCGCGGGTCGGACAGCTTGAAGAAGAAGTGTTCGGACGACTTCATGACCGGCGTGGCGTTGGTCAATGTGGAATACGGATTGATCAGGTCGGTGGGTGCATAGACGGCGCCACACACTTCGCAGGAATCGCCGTACTGATCTTTCGCATGACATTTGGGGCATTCGCCCTTGATGTAACGATCGGGCAGGAACATGCCCTTGACCGGGTCATAGAACTGTTCGATGGTTTTGGTGCTGATAAAGCCCGCGCCCTTGAGCTGGCGATAGATTGCCTGGGACAGCTCGATGTTTTCTTCGCTGTCGGTGCTGTGCCAGTGGTCGAATTTGATATGAAAGCCGTTCAGGTAGCGCGGGCGCTCCTGCGCATAACGGGCCACCAGATCGCGCGGGGCAATGCCTTCTTTTTCGGCCTTGAGCATGATGGGCGCGCCGTGCGCGTCGTCTGCGCCGACAAAGTGCACGGTATGTCCGGCCATTCGCATGCTTCGTACCCAGATGTCGGCCTGGATGTACTCCATGATGTGGCCAATGTGGAACGAACCGTTAGCGTAGGGAAGAGCCGTGGTAACAAAAATCGTGCGAGACATAAGATGCTGTTTCAGATCAAAAAAGAGGGAAAAGATTGATTTTAGACGAATATTGCGGCACACCGCGGTTTTGTGTGGGTTGGCGCGCACTTAGCATGGCGGGTATTTGACGTGGAGGGCAGTTGCAACGCCCGTGCTCAGAACACGCCGGTCTGATAGGCAATCACACCGCCGATGGCGCAGACCAGCAACGCCCACATGGGGTTGGCTTCGGTGAAGTACACAAAGACCAGCGTGCCGATCACCATGCTCCAGGTCAGCACATCAAAGGCCGAGTACAGCGACAGCTCAATGCCGCTTGCAATAATCAGCCCGATGGCGACGGGCACCACGGCATCCTGCACCAGTTTGTATTCGCGCCGGTGAGTAAAGTGGCTGATGAGGCGGCCCACGGCAAAGGCCAGGACCGAGGCCGGCAGTACCATGGCGATCGTCGCGACCAGCAGGCCGGCCAGGCCTGCGACATGCCAGCCGATGATGCTGGCGATCAGCACATTGGGGCCGGGCGCCGATTGCGCAACGGCAAACAGGTGGGTGAATGTATCGGTATTCATCCACTGATGCACGTCGACTGCCGCGTGGCGGATTTCCGGTATGGCTGCGTTGGCGCCGCCAATGGCAATCAGCGAAATGCGCGCGAAGGTCAAAAACAGATCGAGCAGCGTCGTCATGATGTGTGTCCGTGACGGCGTGCCAGGATGAAATTGGCCACAATGGCCAGCGGCATCATGACTGCAACGACCTGCAGCAGGGAAAATTTCAGCCACACCACCAGGGCAATCGTGGCCAGGCCCGCCACGATGTGATGGGCCTGCAGGTCGATTTTGCTGGCCATTTTCAGGCCCATGCCTATGACCATGCCAGCCGCAGCGCAGGCCGAGCCCTGCAGCGCGGCGTTGAAATAGGGGTTCTGGTCCAGGAACTGGTATAGCACCGCCAGCACAATCAGTACCAGCATCGGCAGCACCAGCAGACCACTGACGGCGACGATGGACCCGCGCATGCCGTGATAGCGATCTCCCAGCATGACGGCCACGTTGACGGTGTTCGCCCCGGGCAGCACTTTGCCGACGCCCAGGAGGGTGGCATAGTCCTTTTCACTCAGCCACTTCTGTTCGCGCACAATGACATGGCGCGCAATCGGGCCGACGCCGCCAAAGCCGAGCAGGCCGATTTTTGCAAAACCGCGAAACAGGGCGGTGAAGGTCGCAACGGGGGGATCGGCGTCAGGCAGGGAGGGAGTGGAGGTGGTCATGCTGCACACAGTACAATTCAAGTCTTATATAAGACTTGAATTGTACTCTCAATATGAGCGCGGGTTTGCATTATTTTTCTGTTCGTTTCGGGCGCCCCGGCGGCTGTGTAAAGCAGCCAGTACTGATAAAACGGCAAGCGCAGCCATGATCATGCCGACATTGCGGAACATATCGGCGTAGCCTGCCAGGCGAACCCAGTATTGGCTGACGAATGGCGAGACGAACTGGCCGATAAAAATGGAGGTGGCCACCATGCCCGAAATGCGGCCCCTCAGCAAGGGGGCGGAATGGCCGATGGCGGTGGACATGACATTGGGCATGACAATGCCCAGGCCTGCCCCCAGGGTGATATTGGCGGCAATCATTGCGCCATAGCCCGAGGAGACAGACAACAGAACAAAGCCGCCCGTCATCAGGGTAAAGCCGATCAGAAAAATGGCCTGGGTTGTGAAACGCCGCTTGAACCAGCCGAAGCACAGTGCAATGGCGCCACCGGCCAGATTGAAGGAGCCCAGGACAAGGCCGAATCCGCTGGCGTTATAAATGCCCAGCGCTTCCATATGGAATTGCAATTGTGATGGCACGGTATAGAACGAAACATTGATCAAAAATGCCAGCAGGCAGACAACCGCAACCACCGGCCAGTTCATGCCGGCAGCCGTCGTCAGGCCGGCTGCATCATGGCGGGGCCGGTATCGCACGGGTTCAGTCAAGAAGAGCATAACGGCGGGTACCAATACCAGCGCCGCCCCGTATATGACAAATGGCATGCGCCAGTGCACTTCGGCCAGCAACCCGCCTGACATGACAAATATCACCCCGCCCAATTGCACAAAGGCCTGTTGCAGGCCAAGGTAGCGTTCCCGTTCGGCGCCCGAGAAATAATCGCCGACCAGGGCCATGCTCAGTGTAATGATGCCGCCGATGGCAATGCCCAGTGCCGCGCGGCCGGCCAGCAGCGCAGGCAGGCTGTCGGCCATGAGCCCTGATGCCCCGGACACGCCGTAAAGCACAATGGCGGTAACCAGCAGGCGCTTGCGCCCGTAACGGTCAGCGAGCATGCCTGCAAACGGGGCCGACAGGGCGACAAACAGGGAAGGTAGCGTGAGCACCATGCGACTTAACAGGTCGATCTGTTCGTTATCTGCAAAGTGCACCGCAATGGCAGGCAGCGAGGGAGCGATGATGATGCCGGCCATGATGGTCAGTGTGGCCACCAGCAGCAGGACCAGCTTTCGGGCGACCAGCGATCGCGGGCTCATGGCAGCGGTCTTTGCAGAAGCCTCGAACGGATGCATTGTATCGCTTGCGACCGGCGCATGTACCACGCCTGACGTAGCTGATCTGTCGGATTGATCTGAAGCGACGGGAGTATCGGAGACCTCGGGCGTGCCTGACAATACGGTTGCGTCAGGTGCATTGGGCTTATGTTGCGGACGGGGTTTCATGACTGCCTTGTTGACCGGAATACTTTCATCATAAGACCTCAAGTAAACTTAAGGTCAACGGTGCTGGCGCCGCTTGTGTTTTTTATTTATGAGATGGCGCAGGAATGCTATAAAGATATAAGACAAATGCAATCTATGACGTACGTGATATAACCATGAAAGATATCAAAAGCCTGGATCTTAATCTGCTGAAGGCGCTGGACGCCTTGCTGGACCAGCGCAACGTAACGCGGGCCGCAGCACGCCTGGGCGTGACGCAGCCGGCCATGAGCGGCATGCTGACGCGCCTGCGCGATACGTTTGACGATCCCCTGTTTGTGCGGGCGCAGCGCGGCATTGAACCGACCGAGAGGGCGCTGGCGCTGGCCATTCCGCTCAAGCAGGTATTGGGCGAAGTGCAAACCTTGCTGCAGCCGCCGGTGTTTGATCCGGCCACGGCTACCCAGCGCTTTACCATGGCCTCGACCGATTACGCCATGCGCGCCATTGCCTTGCCGTTTCTGTCAACCCTCAAGCGCCTGGCGCCGAACATTCAGGTGGCGCTGCTGCTGGTGAACGACACGCAAATGCTGACGCAGCTGGAGCGCGGTGTGATTGATCTGGCGCTGGTGTCGCCCGAATATACCTGTCCTGATCTGCACGCGCGCAAACTGTTCGATGAACATTACGTTTGTGTTTTGCGTGAAGGGCATCCGCTGGTGCGCGAGCAGGCTGATCTGACGCTGGACCGTTTTTGCGAACTGGACCATGGATTGGTGTCCTACACGGGCGGCGGCTTTCGCGGGGCCACCGACGAGGCGCTGGAAAAACTGGGCAGGCAGCGCCGGGTCACGGTATCGATCAAGAGCTTTCTGATTGTGCTTGATCTGCTGCGCGCCAGCGATATGGTGTCTGTGTTACCCAGCCGCCTGGTGACGGGCCTGGAAGGACTGGCGGTTTTCGAGCCGCCCGTCAGCATTCCTGGTTATACCAATATGGCCGCCTGGCACGAACGCACCCACCGCGACCCGGCCCAGCGCTGGTTGCGGCAGTTGCTGTTCGATATCTGCTTCGACTGTCCGCCAGGCCATGCCGCGCAGGATTATGCCGCTGCGCCGCGGTAGCGCTCCAGCCAGTGCGCGTAAGGCGCAGGCAGTATCCAGGTCGGGCGGGGCTGCTCAAGGGTTTTGGCAAGCGAGAAGGTGTAGTGCGGATCGGCAAGGTGGGCACGCCCGATCATGACCAGGTCCATTTGCTCATCTTCCACAACGCGGTTGGCAATCTGCGGATCGTCAATGCCCCAGGCGGAGGCCACGGGCAGGCCGGCTTCACGGCGTACACGCTCGGCCAGCGGCGCCAGAAAGGCTGGCGTGGCCCACGGGATGTTGACATCCGGAATCACAAAGTTCGCGCTGACATTGAGCAGGTCGAGGCCACCCTTGCGCATGTTCCGGATCAGTTCAATGGACTCGGCTACGGTGTCTTCATCACGACCGTCATATTCGATGACGCCGAACCGTGCCGTCAGGGGCAGGTTCTCGGGCCATACTTCGCGTACGGCTGCGAGGGTTTCCAATGGAAAGCGGCTGCGTCCTTCCAGGCTGCCGCCATATTGGTCGTCGCGCTGGTTGGAGTGAGCAGAGAAAAAGCTCTGTGCAAGGTAACCATGGGCGTAATGCAGTTCAAGCCATTCGAAACCGGCCTGCCGGGCGCGTCGTGCGGCGGCGGCAAAATCGGCCTTGACGCGTTCAATATCGGCCAGGGTCATGGCCCTGGGCACTCTGGACAGGTTCTCGCCATACGCAATGGCCGACGGCGCAATGGTTTGCCAGCCGCGGGGGTCGCTTTCGGGGATATGGTCATCGCCATCCCAGGGACGGTTGGCGCTGGCTTTGCGTCCTGCATGGGCGATCTGGATACCGGGCACGGCGCCGGCGGCCTTGATGGAGGCTGCAATGCGCGCCAGTCCTTCAATATGGTCGTCGCTCCACAAGCCCAGATCCTCCGGCGAGATCCGTCCTTCGGGTGATACGGCCGTGGCTTCGACAATGACCAGGCCCGCACCGCCGCGTGCCAGACCGGCATAGTGAATCTGGTGCCAGTCATTGCTCAGGCCGTCCTGGGCGCTGTACTGGCACATGGGCGGAATTGCGATGCGATTGCGCAGGGAGACGTCTTTCAGGGTGAAAGGAGAAAACAGGTTGGGCATGTTCAATCTCTTGTTGGTGTGCGTGAAAACTGCTGTGAGAAGATTATGATGCTGCGCATCAAATAATTCAAATGCTATATTTTTATTTTAATTATCATTTTTTGTGATATCAGGATGAAATAAAAACCCCTGCCGGACCATTGTCGGGCAGGGGCGAGGAATGACAGCGTTATTGGCTGCGCCGGATGGCGCCTGCTGTGTTATTTGATTTCTCGCATTTCGACATCAGTGACATCGGGTTTGCGTGAAAAATTGCCGGGTTTTTTGAACTTCTCGGAAAACTCGGTATGGGTTTGACGGGCGCGGGTTGAGGTGGTTTTCCAGTATTCGCGGGCGACAAACGGCTTGCCGCGCACTTTCGCGATAATGTAGAACAGCCCGACCGCGATGGCGGCAGAGACCAGGAAGACGGCGGCCATGACAAGCCCGGCGATGGTGATGACACCAAAAAGCAGCGCTTTGAAAAACCGGTCCAGAAAATCGTTCATAAGGGATGCAGTCCTTGTAAGAGGGCAATGACAATAGAAGCCCAGTGCAGTCTATTGTACACAAGCAATTGATTTTGCTTGATTTGTTTTTTCTATCTTAAGGGCTTTTGTCAAAATTTCAAGAGCCGGGGTGCCGTGTTCAGTGGCAGCGGATGCCACCTGGAGCCGCTGCCACAGGCCGCGGACGCCGCTGCAGGGCTGAAGGCGAGGCCGGCTTTTCTTTTGAAACCGTGCGAAACAGGTAGCGATATCCCGGCTCCACACAGATTTTAACAATCAGAAGGCCCATTAAACGTTATCATTGTGCGCATTACCTCTATGAATAGTATGAATTACAGCGAGTTGAAATGAGTCTGTCGTCAAAAGACCTGTTGGATGCGTTACGTAGTGTGACGGATCCGGTTACCGCCCTGCCTGTGTTGCCGGTGTTGAAAGAATCTGATCTCACGGTCACGGGCGATGCGGTCACTATCCGCGCTGAGCCGGGCTATCTGACCGATGCGGCAGGCCGCAAGGCGCTGGCCGCACAAATTGAAGCCGCGGCCAAAGGTGCAGGCGCGCAGCAGGTCACGCTGCAATTGAACGATACGATCCGGGCGCATGCCGTGCAAAGTGGCCTGAAGCCCATTGCGTCGGTCAAAAATATTATTGCCGTCGCGTCCGGCAAGGGCGGGGTCGGCAAAAGCACGACCAGCGCCAATCTGGCGATTGCGCTGGCACAAAGCGGTGCGCGCGTCGGTATTCTGGACGCGGACATCTACGGTCCAAGCCAGCCGCTGATTATGGGCGTGTCGGGCAAACCGGTGTCCAATGACGGCAAAACCATGGAACCTTTGCGGGCGCATGGCATTACGGTCAACTCCATCGGCTTTCTGATCGAGGCCGATTCGCCGGCCATCTGGCGCGGCCCCATGGTCACGCAGGCACTGGAGCAGTTGCTGCGCCAGACCAATTGGCCTGACCTGGATTATCTGATTGTGGATATGCCGCCCGGCACCGGGGACATTGCCCTGACGCTGGCGCAGAAGGTGCCGGTCGTGGGTGCGATTATTGTGACCACGCCACAGGACATCGCGCTGCTGGATGCGCGCAAGGGCCTGCGCATGTTCGAGAAAATGAATATCCCCATTCTGGGCGTCGTTGAAAACATGGCCATGCATATTTGTTCGAACTGCGGTCATGCCGAAGCCATTTTTGGCGAGGATGGCGGCAAGCGGATGGCGAGTGAATTGAATGTGCCCTGGCTGGGCGCCTTGCCGCTGGCCAAAAGCATTCGCGAACAGACCGATTCGGGTTCGCCCACAGTGGCTTCGGACCCGGACAGCGAGGCGGCTCGGCTTTATCATGAGCTGGCTTATCGGGTGGCCATGGGCGTGGCGGCGTTACCCAAAGATATGGCGGGCCGTTTTCCTTCCGTCGTGGTGGAAAATCTGAAGAAATAAACGCCCACAATATAAATGAGCAAGTGGACCGATGCGATTGAAGAAGGTTTGTTTTCTTACAACTGTTATCTTGCTGGCCGGTATCGGCCAGGTGTCGGCACAGAAGCCGGAAGTGATTATCGACCCCAGCGGACTGGGGCCTGAAGCGCTGGACGCTGTAAACAAGGGCATTTCCGCCGTCGTGCGCATGGCCGATGACCAGGACTCTGGCGAAGCCGATCGTATCCGCCGCAAGGGGCGTGAGGCGGTCATGTCTGCCCTGGCAACGCGTGGTTACTTTGCACCCGATGTGACGCTGGAAATCGGCGAGGACATCGGGGGCGAAACCTGGGATATTTCAGTTGATCCGGGGCGCGTTTCCAAAGTCAAATCGGTTACCAATAACTTTACCGGCAGTATTGCGACACCGCGCTTTAACGATCGCGTTACCCAGTTGCGCAAAGATTGGGGCTTGCCGGTAGACAAGGATTTTCTGAACGAGCAGTGGAGCAACGCCAAATCAGCCATGCTTGAGGGTGTGGCTGCCCATGATTTCTATCTGGCGCGCATGACGCATTCGCAGGCGGTGGTCAATCCTGAAACCGCGACGGTAGAGACCGAAACGACGGTAGACAGCGGCCCGGCGGTGACGCTGGGTCATACAGAAGTGGTGGGGCTGCGCCGCGTTCCCGACAGCCTGATCCGTCGCTATATCAAGTACACGCCAGGCCAGCGCTTTTCCCAGGACCAGCTCGATACCTGGCAGCAGCAGATCCAGTCGACCAATTTCTTTCGCGGCGCCTTTGTGACGCTGAAAAAACCGCCAGGCGATGAAGTCTACGCGCAGGATGCAGTGGAATTGCCTGTGGCGGTGCGGGTGTCCGAAGCACCGGCACGTTCTTTGTCCGGTTCGCTGGGGATTGATGATGCGGTCGGGCCGGGCGCCGAGATTCTTTACAAGCAGAATGTGGTGTTTGGCCAGCCGCTGATCATGGAAACGGGTGCGGCGGTCAACTCCAAGATTCAGCGCGCCTTTCTGGACTACCACCTGCCGCCGAACCTGGATGGCAGCAAGGACAGCGTGGGGGTGATGTTCCGTCATTCGGACATTCAGAAAGAAGATGTCATGCGCTATGCCCTGGGCTGGAAGCGCAGACTGGAGTTCAAGCTGGACGAATCGAGCCGGGTCGATTACGAGTCGAACTGGGGGGTGCTGGCGGCCTATGATTCGGTCAAGCGCGAGGGCGAGGACCGCTATCGGCTGCCTTCGCTGGTGGCCACCTGGGATTTTCTGCGCCGGGATGTCGACAGCAAATATGATCCGCGCGAAGGCAATCTGATTGCGCTGGGTTTGGGCGCAGGGGTGACCCTGGACAAGGGCGAGCCCTTCAGTCGCGTCGGACTGCGTGCTCAGCAGTGGTGGCCAGTCGGACGGCGCGATGTGTTTACGATGCGCGGTGAAGTGGGGCAGGTGTTTGGCTCCAGCGGCATGCGTATTCCGGATGATTTCGGCTACCGCACCGGCGGGGCACGTTCGATTCGGGGCTATAAATACAATGCGATCGGCAAGACCGTAGGCGATGACGCGGTGGTCGGAGACCGGTCGCTGGCCGTGGTGAGTGTTGAATATATGCGTTATTTTGATGATCGTTTCGGCATGGGCGTGTTTATTGATGCCGGTGATGCAGCAGAGTCTTTCGGCGATATGAAACTGAACGTCGGCTATGGCGTTGGGGCGCGAATCAAGACGCCTGCCGGTCCGCTGTTTCTTGACCTGGCCTATGGACAACGCGATCGCAGTATCCGGCTGCACTTTTCATTGGGAGTGGCGTTCTGATGAAAATGAAATATTTGCGCTGGTATCTTCGCTGGAAACCGATTGTCCTGACGATCCTGATCGGATTGTGCGCCTTTGTTTTCTGGTTCATGGGAACCAATCCGGGCAGCCGCTGGCTGCTCAATACGGTCATCGGCCAGGTGGGCGGTGAACTGACGCACGTGCAGGGCACGCTGTGGAGCGGGATCAAGCTGGATCGTCTGCTGATCGATACGCCCGAGATCAAGATTACGGGCAAGGAAGCCGTCCTGAAAGTAGACTGGCTCAAACTGTTCAAGCGCACGCTGCGCGTGGAGCAGATGAGTGTGGCTGACCTGGATGTCAAGCTGTTGCCGCTGGAAACCCCCGAGCCCTCGCCAGCCGAATCCAAGCCATTTGAAATGCCCGGTATTCCGGTTGGCATCCAGGTGGACCGGCTGGATGTAGGCAATTTTGCGCTGCTGATGCCCGATGGATCCGGCTTGCCGGTGGGACTGAGCAACTTCAGTCTGGCGGATTTGCTGATTATTGACCAGCATGCCAAGGGCACGCTCAAGAGTCTGCATGTGTCCCATCCGCAGACCGAGGTCGATCTGGCCGGTACGCTGGAAATTGAATCCATCAAAAGCCCGTACCCCATGAAGCTGGATCTGAATGCGAAGCTGGCTACGCAGAACCGGCAATCGCCGGTGTGCCTGAGCCAGTTTGTGCAGATCGGTGGTGTGCTGACCGGCGCGCTGCAACAGCGCGATTGTACGTTTGATCTGAATACGCAGGTCGCGGGCGACCTGGAAAAACTGGGCGTGGTGCTCAAAGGCAGTGGGCAGGGCGCACAGGTCGACGCAGACCTGAATCTGGGCCTGATGGGCGATGGCCTGCCATTGAACCACGCCGATGTGAATCTGAAGCTGGGCGCAGACGCCGGCTTGCAGTTGAAGGCCGATAAACAGGAAAAACAGGGCGCGGGCCAGTCTGATCGCCTGTCCGGTTCGTTTGCCAGCCAGGGTCTGACGCTCAAGGGGCAGGGCGGCGCGGCCGATTCCACGTTGACTTCGGATCTGAGCTTTGTGGCCGATGTGAAGGGGATGTCCAATCTGCAGGGCCTGCAACTGAAAGGAACGGTCGATGGTGCCAGTCGTTTCCAGGGCAAACCGTTGTCGGCTGATCTGGATCTGGATATTGACTCGCAAGGCGTTATCACCCAGCGTGAGGTGGTAGACGGCGAGCAGATGGGTGAGGCGGTACGCGACAATATCAAAGCGGCAGCGGCCCGCAAGGCGCAGGCAGAAGGCAAGACCGTGCTGACGCGCAGCGGCGAGGATGCGCTGGAAAAAGCGCAACAGGACGCCGCAAATTCAGATGCCATTCGCACGACCGTGAGTACGGTCGATCTGAATCGCCTGAACATTCGCAAGGCGGATGTGGATTTGAAACTGGGTGAAAACAGGATCACCACATCGGGCAGTTTCGGCCAGCAGGAAAGCCTGTTGCGGCTGAGCGTCGACGCGCCGAAACTGGCAGAACTGGCCGACGGCGTCAATGGAACGGCCAAAGTGTCGGGTACGCTGGCCGGTACCATCGCCTCGCATGTACTGGATATCAGCGGCAAGGTCGACCAGGGCAAGTTCAAGTCACTGGGCAAGGCGCCGCTGGATCTGTCGCTCAAGGTCAACGGCCAGTGGCACAGGCTGACTGATGACACTGATGGCTGGGAAGGCGATCTGGCTGCGTTAAATCTCACGCATGCGGGCATCCGATTGCGCAATCAGGATGCCTTGCCGTTATTATTCAATCCGAACGCTACCGGCGTGCAGACCGCGTGGTCTGCCGGACCGGGTGCGCTGGGCGTCACGTTACCGGGTGAATCCGAAACGCTGTTCAAGCTGGACGCGGCCCGCGGCAATGCACAGGGCATTGCAACGACGGGGTCGTTCAGCAACCTGGTTATCAGCGACCGGTTGATGGATGATATTGCCAGGCTGAGTGCAGCCGATGCGCCGGCGGCCAACGCGGGCGACGCGAACACGCCGGCCAGCCCCGCCGACAAAAAGGCGGCGGCCCAGGCGCTGGCGGCAAAGATCGCCGGCACGTTTCCCGATATCGGCTATGAAGGCGACTGGAATCTGAGTACCGGGAGCGGCCTGAAAGGCAAGATCAACCTGCGACGTACGTCGGGCGACCGGTTTGTGCCGCTGGCGCAGAAAATTCCGGTAGATTTCGAGACGCTCAGCATCGATCTGAACGAAACGCGCAAGAACGAAAACAGTTCTGTTCTGGCCATTGCCGCGCAGGGACAGGGACCCAAGTCCAGCCTGAATACCCGTTTGAACCTGAATATGGCAAATGTGATTCCGGTACAGGACGGCGATCTGCAGATGAAGCTGACCGACGGCTCGGGCGTGGATGCGGATTTTGAAACGACGCGGGGCGTTGCCGAGGGAACCGACAGGCTCACAGCCAACATCGGTCTGCAGTCGCTGAATGTGCAGGCGCTGTCGGGCGGCGCCACGCCTGCATCCCTGCTCACGGGCAAAATCGCGCTGGTGGCCGATACGCTGCCGCGCAAACGCGAACTGTCCGATATTGATGTGAACGCGCAATTTACCCAGGGCAGTACCTGGAATGACAAGGCGCTGCGCGGTGCGATTCGCAGCAAGGTGCATATTGCGGGCATATTCGATAAGCAGACCGAAGAAGAGCAGGCGGACCACTCGATTAAGCCCAATCTGGATAAGCTGCGTGTCAGCGACACGGATATTGATCTGCAACTGGGGAATAACCGGATCACGGCTCACGGTGGTTTTGGTGAGGACGCCAGCCAGCTTTACCTGGATGTGAACGCGCCGGCACTGGATAGTTTCTGGCCTTCACTGCCGGGCAGTGTTTTGCTGAACGCGGTGGTGGATGGTCGTGTGACCAACCACCATGCTCAGCTTTACGGCATGTACGCCAAAGAGGTCAGTCGCGCGCTGGGCAAGGCGCCCGTCGTGTTCGGGCTGGATATCCAGGGTGCATGGGACAAGGTCAATGCCGGCCAGGAAGGCTGGGTTGGCGTTCTGAACGATCTGAATTTGCGCCACACTGACTTGCGGCTGGGCCAGCAAAGCCCCTTGTCCTTGTCCTTCTTGCCGGACGATGGTCAGCACCCGATGCAGTGGGCCACGACGGCATCCCGCTTCCTGCTGGACTTGCCGGAAAACCGCAGCGCCCAGATCCTGCCGGGTGAATCCAGCGGTGATGGTTCGCAGTGGCAAACCAAAGGACAGATCAAGGATCTGGTGATCAATCCGCAGTATCTGATGAATCTGCAGAAAGCCTTTACGGCGGACGATCCGGCTGCCGCCACAGCCGCAGCCAGGGCCGCAGGCAAAGCGCTGGATGAGGCTGCTGCGATCGCGAAAAAAGCCGATGGTAAGGGTAAAGGCAAAGTCGCCGGGAAACAGGCGCCGCAAAAAGCAGTGGCCGACGCAGACATTACTCTGGATGCCGACTGGGATCTGGCCTTCAACCAGATGCTGACCGGTTCGGCGCATATCCGTCGTACCGACGGCACGGGCGTGCTGCCCTTCAAGACACCGGTGCCGATGGATTTTGACACGATTGCGTTCGATATCGTGCCGCAGCAGACCGCCGAGGTCAAAGATGGTTATGCGCTCAAGGCCTCTGCCACGGGTGAAAAGTCTCATCTGAAAGCAGACGTGAAACTGGATATGGCGACCCCGCTGCTGCTGCGCGATGCCACCGCCGATGTGGCGCTGCGCGACGGCTCAACGCTGGCGCTTCAGGCACAGGTCTCGCCCAAAGGCGGCGAGCAGGAGTCCGATCGTATTCATGTGCAGGTCAACTCCAGGGCCTTGCCCGTGAGCAAGCTGATGGCAGACAGCATTCCGAAAACCTTGCTCACGACCGATCTGACAGCGGATGTCGATATGTTCTCGCCGACCGCGATCAAGTCCGCTACGATCAAAGGCAAGTTTGACAAGGGCAGTGTCTGGAACGATCATCCTCTGGCCGGTTCGCTTGATCTGGCGGTGCGTGACCTGACCCTGGGTGGGCAGGGCAGCGCCGGGATTGATCTGAACGCCTTTCGCGTGCCTGCCGCCAATATCGACCTGGTTCTGGGCAGCAATAAAATTCGCAGCAAGGGATCGTTCGGCGAAGCCGACAGCGTGCTGACCCTGGACGTGAATGCGCCGGCTCTGTCTTCTTTCTGGCCGGGGCTGCCGGGCAGCGTGACGGTGGACGGCTCGGTCAAGGGCATGGTCAGCAAGCATGCGGTGGACATCAAGGGCATGTTCTCCCAGGGCAAATCGAAGGAACTGGGCAAGGCGCCGGTTGATTTTCATCTGGCTGCCGACGGATCCTGGGGCAAGAACGAGCAGGGCGCAGAAGGCTGGCGCGGTACGCTCTCGGTGCTTGATGTGCAGCACGCCGGGATTTCGGTCAAACAGGACAAGCCCTGGTCGCTGGCCTTCGCGCCTTCTGCCGAAGGCGGACAGCCCGCGTGGGAAGCCGGGCCCTCGGCCATTAATATCGGCCTGCCGGGCAAGCATACGATTGTGATCAACCAGGAAGGCACCAAAGGCAGCAATGGCAAATGGCAGACCAAAGGCGGTATCCGGCGCTTTGTGTTGAGTCCGACGTTTATCCGTGACATGCAGGCGCTGGCCGATCCCACGGCCAAGGCGACGCAGAATGCCAATGCCGGCATTATCGACCGGACAAAGAAAGTGCCGCAGGAAACGTCGCTGGTGCTGGATTTTGACTGGGATCTGGCGTTTGACGGGGCGCTCACCGGTAAAACGGCGCTCAAGCGGGTCAGCGGCGATTTCATGATTCCGGCTGCCACCCCGATCCCGCTGGGGCTGACCAATATGCTGGTTGCCGCCAATTTCAACAAGACCGGGGCCACGACGAGCACGGCCAATCTGAATCTGGCGTTTGACACGCAGAACAAGGGTAATCTGAAAGGCACCGGCGCCATTGCCTTCAATGGTCTGGCGCCGAATCTGAATGGCGGTTCGAAAATCACGCTGAACGGCAACCTGGCCGATATCAGCTGGATGGGACCGCTGACCGGCGATATGCTGGATCTGGGCGGGGCGCTTGCCTTGAATGTGACCGCGCAATCGCGTGCCAATGGTCAGTGGACTACCAGCGGAAAGATTTCCGGGTCCAAGGTCAAGATTGTGGAAATCGACAATGGCATCCGTTTGCTGGATGGCACGCTGGAAGCTACGCTGCGCGACAATCAGGTGGTCATCAACACGCTGCGTTTCCCTTCGGTCATTCGCATCAAGGCCAATGAATGGCGCACCAAGAAATGGATCGATGACAATGTCGAAGCGCAAAATGGTTCGCTGGGCATTACAGGTAAATGGAATCTGAATACCAGCAAGGGCGATTTCCGGGTGCTGTTCGATCACTACCCGATTATTCAGCGTTCGGACCGGTTTGTGATGATCAGTGGTGACGTGAATATTGATGCGCCGCTGCCGAAGGTGGATATCAAGGGCAAGGTCACGGCCGATGCCGGCTGGGCCAGTGTGGATATTCTGGGCAGCGTGCCGGCGGTCGATGGCGATGTGATCGTGCTCAAGCCGGGGCAGACCAAGGTGGTACAGGAAGAGTCGCCGCTTGATCTGACGCTGGACTTTACGGTCGATCTGGGCAAGCGGTTCTATATCGTGGGCCTGGGACTGGACTCTGGTCTGGTCGGCTCGCTGAATGTGATCCAGGAAAAGAATCAGCTCACGGGTGTGGGCGCGTTCCGGACACGGGGCGGCGCGATCGAGGCCTATGGACAGCGCCTGCAGATCCGGCGCGGCCGCATTACCTTCCAGGGTAATCTGGCCAATCCGATCCTGGACATCGAAGCGCTGCGCACCGGCCTCGATGTGGAAGCCGGCGTCAAGGTGGTCGGTACGGCTAAAAAGCCGAAAATCGATCTGGTTTCTTACCCCGATGTCAGCGAAGTGGAAAAACTGTCGTGGCTGCTGATGGGACGGGGTCCGGACAGCAGCGGCAGCGATGCCGCACTGCTGTTCTCGGTGGGTTCGTCCATTGTAGGCGGCGGCCAGCCGTTTTATCGCAAACTGGGGCTGGATGATATTTCCATCCGCTCGGGCAATATCGGTGAATCGGGTACGATCCTGCCCGAGAAATCGGTGGCGTCGAGCGTGAACCAGGAATCGTCCAGCGATCTGGCGCAGCAGTTTTTTGTCGCCAGCAAGAAGTTTGAAAACGGCATGACCGTCAGTGTGGAGCAGGCCATGGCCGGCACCGGCACCGTAGTGCGGGGCAGTTACCGGCTGTTCAGGAATCTGTCGGCCGATATCAAGGCCGGAACGGTCAACGGGCTGGAACTGATCTATCGCCGCTTTTTCCGGGACTGATGAGAAATGCGTAGTCCCCTGCAGCTGCAGGGGCTACAATGGCGCTTTTCCCTTCGGGGCAGACCCAGCAGAGAGACACAGTCTATGAGTATCAAGAATGACCGGTGGATTCGACAGGCGGCGCAGGATGGCATGATCAGCCCTTTCGAGGCGGGTCAGGTACGTGAAGTGGACGGCCGCAGAATTGTCAGTTACGGCACCAGCAGCTACGGCTATGATGTGCGTTGCGCAGACGAATTCAAGATTTTTACCAATATCAATTCCACGATTGTCGATCCCAAGCAGTTCGATGAAAAGTCGTTCGTGGATTTCAAGGGCGATGTCTGCATCATTCCGCCCAACTCATTTGCGCTGGCGCGCACGGTCGAGTATTTCCGCATCCCGCGTGAAGTGCTCACGATCTGCCTGGGCAAAAGCACCTATGCGCGCTGCGGTATCATCGTCAATGTGACGCCGCTGGAGCCGGAGTGGGAAGGGCATGTGACCCTGGAGTTTTCCAATACTACGCCGCTGCCGGCCAAAATCTATGCCGGCGAGGGATGTGCCCAATTCCTTTTCCTGCAGGGCGACGAAGTGTGCGAAACCTCGTATCGCGATCGTGGCGGGAAATATCAAGGTCAACAAGGCGTCACACTTCCAAGAACATAATCAGGGCTGTTTGAATCAGCCTGCCAGGAGTACCGGATGAAATTTCGTTTCCCTATCGTCATCATCGACGAAGATTTTCGCTCGGAGAGTGCGTCCGGATTTGGCATCCGGGCGCTTGCCGATGCCATCAAGGCCGAGGGCGTGGAAGTGCTCGGCGTGACCAGTTACGGTGACCTGAGCTCCTTTGCCCAGCAGCAAAGCCGCGCCAGTGCGTTTATTCTGTCCATCGACGATGAAGAGTTCGATGTAGACTCGCGCGAGGACGTGGCTCATGCCATTCGCAATTTACGAACGTTTATCGGCGAACTGCGTTTCCGTAACGAAGACATCCCGATTTACCTGTACGGCGAGACTCGCACATCCGAGCATATTCCGAATGACATTCTGCGCGAACTGCATGGGTTCATTCATATGTTCGAGGATACGCCCGAGTTTGTGGCGCGCCATATCATCCGCGAAGCCAAGAGTTATCTGGACGGGCTGTCGCCCCCGTTTTTCCGCGAGCTGGTCAAGTATGCTCAGGATGGTTCCTACTCCTGGCACTGCCCTGGTCACTCCGGCGGCGTGGCGTTTCTGAAGAGCCCGGTGGGGCAAATGTTCCACCAGTTCTTCGGCGAAAACATGCTGCGTGCAGACGTCTGCAATGCGGTGGAAGAGCTGGGCCAGCTGCTGGACCATACCGGGCCTGTAGCCGAGTCCGAGCGTAACGCGGCGCGCATTTTCCATGCGGATCACTGCTATTTCGTGACCAACGGTACGTCGACCTCCAACAAGGTGGTCTGGCACGCCAACGTGGCGAACGATGACGTGGTGGTGGTTGATCGCAATTGTCATAAATCGATTTTGCATGCGATTACCATGACCGGGGCCATTCCGGTTTTTCTGCGGCCGACCCGCAACCATCTGGGCATTATCGGTCCGATTCCGCTGGAAGAGTTCGACCCCGAAAGCATTCAGAAGAAGATCGAAGCCAACCCGTTTGCCCGCGAACTCAAGAACAAGACGCCGCGCATTCTGACGCTGACCCAGAGCACGTATGACGGCGTGATCTATAACGTCGAGATGATCAAGGAAAAGCTGGGCAGTATTGTCGATACCCTGCACTTTGACGAAGCATGGCTGCCCCATGCCGCGTTTCATGAGTTCTATACGAACATGCATGCGATCGGCCCGGACCGGCCGCGCAGCCAGGACGCGATTGTGTTTGCCACGCACTCCACGCACAAGCTGCTGGCGGGCATTTCACAGGCCTCGCAGATTGTCGTGCAGGAATCCGAGACCCGCAAGCTGGACCGTAATATTTTCAACGAAGCATTTCTCATGCATACCTCGACCTCGCCCCAGTACGCGATTATCGCGTCCTGCGATGTGTCGGCTGCCATGATGGAGCCGCCCGGCGGCACTGCGCTGGTGGAAGAGAGTATTCGCGAAGCCCTGGATTTTCGTCGCGCCATGCGCAAGGTGGCCTCTGAGTATGGCCGCAACGACTGGTGGTTCAAGGTCTGGGGGCCCAACCGCCTGGTGTCGGAAGGCATCGGCGTGCAGGAAGACTGGGTACTGGAATCGGGCGATGAGTGGCATGGTTTCGGCGACCTGGCCGAGAACTTCAATATGTTGGATCCGATCAAGGCGACCATTATCACGCCCGGACTGGATATTGACGGCAATTTTGCCGAGAGCGGCATTCCCGCCGCGCTGGTCAGCAAGTATCTGGCCGAGCACGGGATTGTGGTGGAAAAAACCGGCCTGTATTCTTTCTTTATTCTGTTTTCCATCGGCATTACCAAGGGCCGCTGGAACACGCTGGTGACGGCGCTGCAGCAGTTCAAAGATGATTACGATCGCAACGCGCCTCTGTGGCGCATCCTGCCCGAGTTCTGCGCGGACTTCCGGCAGTATGAGCGCATGGGACTGCGCGACCTGTGCCAGCGGATCCACGAGGCCTACAGCGAGCATGATGTAGCGCGCCTGACGACCGAGGTGTATTTGTCGGATATGGAGCCGGCGCTCAAGCCATCGGACGCTTTTGCCAAAATGGCGCATCGTGAAGTGGAACGCGTGCCGCTGGATCAGCTGGAGGGTCGGGTGACCGGCGTGCTGCTGACACCCTATCCACCCGGTATCCCGCTGTTGATTCCGGGGGAGCGCTTTAACAAGACCATCGCGGAATATCTGCTGTTTGCGAATGACTTCAATGCAAAATTCCCGGGCTTTGAAACCTTTATTCACGGGCTGGGTCATGTGGTGGATGATGACGGTCGTGATTTCTTCTATGTGGACTGCCTGAAACTGGATGAGTGAGTCTGTTGATGTCGTCGTCATCGGGGCCGGCGCGGCTGGCCTGATGTGCGCGGCGGTGGCCGGTCAGCGGGGACAGCGCGTGGTCTTGCTCGATCATGCCAGCCGTCTGGCAGAAAAAATCCGGATCTCCGGCGGCGGCCGCTGCAATTTCACCAATATCGGCACCACCTGGCAGCAGTTTCTGTCGGCCAACCCGGCTTTCTGCCGCTCTGCGCTGGCCAACTACACGCCCGACGATTTTCTGACCCTGGTGCGCAGTCATGGTATTGCCTGGCATGAAAAGCACAAGGGGCAATTGTTTTGCGACGACAGCAGCGAACAGATTATCGACATGCTGGTGGCCGAGTGCGACAAGGGCCGCGTCAAACGGCGCATGCAGGCGCAGGTGCTTGCCCTGCGCCAGGACGGCGGGCGCTATGCGGTTGATACGCAAGCGGGAACCCTGCATGCCGACAAGCTGGTCATTGCCACGGGCGGCATGGCCATTCCCCAGCTGGGCGCGACGGATTTCGGTCTGAAGGCGGCGCGCCAGTTTGGCCTCAAGATTATCGAACCCCGCCCTGCGCTGGTTCCCCTGACTTTTGATCAGGCCGGCTGGAAGCCGTTTGCCGAGCTGTCCGGTCTGGCCGTGCCCGTGCGTCTGGAAACCGGCGATGGCAAGCGGCGTGGCGTGTTCGACGAAGACCTGCTGTTTACCCATCGCGGCCTGTCGGGGCCGGGCATATTGCAGATTTCCAGTTACTGGGAGCCGGCCACGCCGATCCGCATTGATCTGCTGCCCGGGCGTCGCCTGGCGCAGGAACTGGTGCAGCGCAAGCAGGGCAGCCGCCAGAACTTGGTGACCGCGCTTGGTGAAGTCTGGCCGCGACGGCTGGCTGAAAACTGGCTGCAGGACCGCGGTATACCACCAGAACAGCGCCTGGCCGACACCGCAGACCGGCACTTGACACAATTGGCAGACGGGGCGCAGCCCTGGACGCTGACCCCGTCCGGTACGGTCGGCTACAAGAAGGCGGAAGTGATGCGCGGCGGGGTCGATACCCGTGAGCTGGACCAGAAAACCATGCAGGCACGCGCAATGCCCAGGCTGTATTTTATTGGTGAAGTCGTGGATGTGACCGGCTGGCTGGGCGGCTATAACTTTCAATGGGCCTGGGCGTCGGCCGTGGCCTGCGGGCGGGCGCTGTCGGCATAGCGCCAGACAGCGCAGTTGAAATCGAATTTATGCAGTAACTGTTATTTCTAATCGATTTTATTCAAAATAAACTATTTTTAGTTGTTTTTGTTCAATCGTAATCGATTTTGCGCAAATCATGCTATGCATAATCGAAATTGATATGACCATCCATGTCTCCATGGGATATCAGGCCTTGCAGCCTGATTTATGCTATAGCCGCTACTAAAAATGGCGATAATTGACGCTTCCTTCTTTCACGGTCATAATTGAATTTATACCAATTATCCAATTTCTAATTGATTTTGTTCATGCGTAATTGATTTTATGCAATATACGCTGATTCTAAGTCCCTTTATATCCCTTCGCGACACCTCCGGACCTACTTTATGAGTAATCTGCTGAATGATCCTATTGGCGCCGCGTGGCTTGAGCAGCGGTATGAGGTGTGTCCGATCAGCCGCTTGCCGGTCCACAGCCGAATCGGTAGCCGGCGGACCACCGAAATCGTGGATGGCGATAGGTTGGAAACGTACCCGGAGTCAATGCGCCCGGCAGATGAACCGGCAGCGCATCTTCAGTTCCACCTGCGTCACGAAGTGCCACAACTGGAATTTTTGTCCCGTCTGTTTGCAAGGACGGGCCCGGGGTTTATTCAGGCCTGGGTGGATGCAGAGCCTACCGGGCAATACGCCCGCCGGTCAGCCTTTCTGTATGAATGGCTGACTGAAGACGCATTGCAGGTGCCAGAGCGTATTGGAGGCAATTATGTCGATGCGATCGACGACGCCAAGCTTGTGGCCGCCTCAGGCGATCATGTGATTAAAGTGCCTCGTTGGCGCATTAAGGACAATCTGCCGGGCACTCGCTACTTTTGTCCGACGCTTGTTAAGACCGACGCGCTGGATAAGGCCATCGACCTGGATGTGCCGCAGTTATTCCAGAATCTCACTGCCGAGTTCGGTGAAGATCTGTTGCGTCGGGCAGCGGTCTGGATGACGTTACGGGAAAGCAAGGCGACATTTAAAATCGAGGGCGAAGCGGACCGCGCCAATCGTATTGAGCGATTTGCTGATGTCATGGCGCGTCGTACCGGACAGGGAGACTGTCCTTTGACTGATGTAACGCTGGCACAATTGCAGGGTGAGATACTCGGTAAGCGCACTTCGCTCACCCGTCTGGGACTGCGCAGCTCACCTGTTTTTGTCGGAGAAACGGTCCACTATCAAGATATCGTGCATTACGTGGCGCCGCCGGCCGAGGATGTGGCGGTGATGCTGGAAGGTCTGCAGGTTTTTCTTGAACGAACACGGGGTCAGTCGTCCGTGATGCGCAGCGCGGTTGCGGCTTTCGGTTTTGTGTATATTCATCCGCTGGCTGATGGCAATGGCCGGGTTCACCGCTTTCTGATCAATGACATATTGAGACGTGATGGGGTAGTACCGGAGCCTGTCATTTTGCCCGTGTCAGCGGTCATCACGGACGACGCGGGAGAGCGCCGCAGTTATGATCGGGTGCTCGACGAGGTTTCCAAACCCTTAATGCACGTGGTGCGAGAACATATCACATTCAAATCCACGCAAGTGACCTATCCCGACGGGGTTGTATCCAACTTCGAGTTCGACGGTGTCGAGCAGGCGTATCCTGTCTGGCGTTATCCTGATCTGGGGCCTCACGTCATTTTTCTGTCCAATATAGTCATGCGCACGCTGACAGAACAGATGCGCGAACAATCCCGGTATCTGCGCAGTCTCGGGCGCGCGCGCCAGGCGCTCAAAGAAATTGTTGAAATGCCTGATCAGCAGGCAGATCGTGTGTTGCGTTCCATTGAACAAAATCGGGGTGAACTGAGCAATGCTCTGGCGAAGGAGATGCCGGTATTACGCGAAGCCGATGTGTGGAATCAAATCACTGAGGCCGTTTTACAGGCGTTTCAGGAAGATCCACCCGTTGATCGTCATGTCCTCGAACGCTATCATCCCACACGACCGGCCGGTGGTTCCGTTTAAGCGCAGCGCGCGATCACAGGCGAAGGCTGCTCGGGTGACCAGGGCTGAATGCAAAATTAAGGGGCTGCAAATGTTGAGGAGTTGGGCCAGCTGATGTTTCCTGGCAAGAGGTCATGTGTGACGGGGCGTTGGTGCCGGTTCGGGTGGCGGCCATCCATGGCGGCCGCGATATAAATTATAAAAATGAGAATGCCGAACCGGTCAGCCCTGGACTACCGGCTTAGAAGCCCAGGTCGATATTGGCGATTTTGCGGGCATCGATCACGATTTCACGGCCGCTGGGTGAGTAGCCGGTCAGGCGAAAGCCGGAATCGGTTTTGCCGCCCATCAGGGACAGTTCAAAACTGTTTTCGTCGGTGCCGAAAGACTGGTCAACTGCAGTGTATGCCTTGATTTTCAGGTTGGCGACGATTTCCTCGTTGCCGTCGGCCTGGATCGTGCCTGAATACAGGTAATGGGCATCGCCCCCCCGGACCTTGTTGTCTTCGACGACCGTCACTCCGGCGTGGGCTTTGGAATCTGCGATCACTGTTGCGTAGAAACCGTTATCCATAATAGTACTCCTTATATAGTTGCCGCTAGGCGCTTGATGCTGACTACATTGTCCGCCGCCATTGGATCATGTCGGCAGACATTGAATCTGTTGATGAAAAACGTTTATTCAGATCTGGTATTGATATTATTTCATGCTGTCGTTCATCAGCGGTTAGCCAGTGTACTGCAGCATGATGACATTTATGTGAGGGTTGGTCACAGACGATGTACTGCTTGTCGTCAAGTGTATTCTATCTCTTTTCGGAAGAATTATTTAGTTGAAACAATAATATGTAACAGTTCGTATTGTCGCGCTAACAGGTAATAAATAACGCTATCTCCGGCTAACGCGCAAGGTGTGAAAAGAAGCAGTGCACGCCTGCCGCTGGCTGGCGGGCAATGACGCGAAAAATGCCTGGCGGGGTTGCCCGAATGGATTTTTTTGCCGTTTGCATGTATCCTTTCGCATGCTTTTAAATTGTCGTGGGAGAGAGCAGCAGGCACCCGCCGGGTCGTCGTGTTGCCACCGAAGGCGCAATTCGCCCGGAATCGCTCAGGTCCATGTACCGCACAATCACCGGCCCTGCCGGTAAGGCACTCTGGAGAGACCTTTTCAATAAGGCGCCGAAGGGGAAACGCGCTTGGTTCGCAAGGGGTTGGCGGCGAATGCAGTCACTCGCCAATTGTTTGAACCGGCATGCGCGCTGTAACTCTCAGGCAAAAGGACAGAGGGCGAAACGCGCCGGTTTCATGGTGAAGCCTGCGTGCTGCGACCCTTCAATCCCGCTCAAACAGGTGCAAGCATGTCTACTCAGGCAACTCCCCAGACTCCCTCCGGCAGTGCTCCCGCCGCCGCTCTTCACCGTACGTCTCTTTTTGCCGCGCATCAGGCGGCAGGCGCCAAAATGGTTGATTTCGGCGGCTGGGAAATGCCTATTTCCTACGGTTCGCAACTGGCTGAACACCACGCGGTACGCCAGAAAGCAGGCATGTTCGATGTGTCGCATATGCTCAATGTCGATGTCACCGGCCTGCAGGCCCGCCGCTTTCTGAGCCTGCTGCTGGCCAACGACGTGGCCCGGCTGGCCATTTCCGGCAAGGCGCTCTATAGCTGCATGCTCAATCCGCAAGGCGGGGTGATTGACGATCTGATCGTGTACTTTTTTGATGACGACCGTTGGCGCGTGGTGGTCAATGCCGGCTGCGCCGATAAAGATCTGGCCTGGATGCAGGGCGTGATCGACGAACACAAGCTGGATGTCAAACTCAACGCCCGGCGCGACCTGGCCATGATTGCCGTGCAGGGCCCGCAGGCCCGTGAGCTGGTGTGGCAGGTGCATCCTGAATGGCAGGGCGCCACCGAAGCGCTCAAAGCCTTTTTCGCAGCCAGTGTGGCACAGGACACGCTGGTGGCCCGCACCGGCTATACCGGTGAAGACGGGTTCGAAATCGTGCTGCCTGCCGCGCAGGCCGAAACGCTGTGGAACCAGCTGCTTGCCGCCGGCGTGACCCCTTGCGGTCTGGGCGCGCGCGACACCCTGCGTCTGGAAGCCGGCATGAACCTGTACGGGCAGGATATGGACGAACAGATCCAGCCCGCCCAGGCAGGACTGACCTGGACGGTCAACCTGAACGATCCCCAGCGCCAATTCATCGGGCGCCAGGCGATTGAAACCGAACCGCGCAAAAATACCTTTATCGGCCTCACGCTCGGTGATCGCGGCGTGATGCGCGCGCACATGAAGGTGCGCACGGCCCGCGGCGAAGGGGAAATTACCAGCGGCACCATGTCGCCAACGCTGGGTGTGTCGGTCGCATTCGCGCGTCTGCCTGAAGGCGTGGCCGCAGGCGAGTCCGCCGAAGTCGAGATTCGTGGCAAGTGGGTGCCTGCTGTCGTCACGGCGTTGCCGTTTGTGCGCCACGGCAAGCCCGTGACCGCCAAGCCAGCCCCGCCGTCACAGAAATAGAAAACCGTCACATAAACCTTGATACTATATGACCGTGTGCAACATGGTTATTTTCCTCTTCCAGGAGTCTTGAATGAAATTACCTACCGATCGTAAATATACCTCCTCGCATGAGTGGGTCCTGGCCGAAGGCGACGTGTTCGTTGTCGGCATCACTGATAATGCCCAGGAGCAACTGGGCGATCTGGTCTACGTGGGCGATGTCCAGGTGGGCGCGCAACTGAAGGCGGGCGATACCGCCGGAGTTGTTGAATCCGTCAAGGCGGCTTCCGATATTTATGCGCCGGTCGACGGCGAGATCGTGGCATTCAACGACGTGCTTGAAGGGCAGCCCGATCTGGTCAATGAAGATTCCTATACCAACTGGATTTTCAAGATCAAGCCGGCCAATGCTGCCGATGCAGACAAGCTGATGGACGCGGCCGGCTACGAAGCGCAGGCCTGACAACCCGCCAACGTTGTCCGCCATGGCGGCCCCGCGCGGGCCTGAGAAGGGCGGCAACGCCGGCACGATTGATTACCACCGGATTACCCAGATTATGTTGCACACACACGAAGCGGCGTCCCAGGAATTTGTCGGACGCCATATCGGGCCGTCTGAGGCCGAGCAGGCAGAAATGCTGTCTGTGATTGGCGCAGAAAGCCTTGATGAACTGATTAACGAGATTGTTCCTTCCCGCATTCGCAATGCGGCGCCACTGGCGCTGGACGGCCCTCGCAGCGAAGCCGATATGCTGGCGTCGTTGCGCGCCATTGCGCAAAAAAATGCGCTCTATCGCAATTACATTGGCCAGGGCTATTACGGTACCCTCACGCCCAATGTGATTTTGCGCAATATCCTTGAAAACCCGGCCTGGTACACCGCCTACACGCCGTATCAGCCCGAGATTTCCCAGGGTCGCCTGGAGGCGCTGCTCAATTTCCAGACCATGGTTGCCGATCTGACGGCGCTGGATATTGCCAACGCCTCTTTGCTGGATGAAGGCACGGCCGCAGCTGAAGCCATGACGCTGGCACGCCGCTCTGCAAAGTCCAAAAGCGATGTCTTTTTTGTCTCTTCGCATTGCCATCCGCAAACCATCGAAGTGGTAAAAACCCGGGCTGAAGGCCTGGGCATCAAGGTGCAGGTGGCCGATGAAGCCGAAGGCCTGCCCGAATGCTTTGGCGTGTTGCTGCAGTATCCGCACAGCCTGGGCGGCGTCAGTGACTATACGCAACTGACAGCAGACGCGCACGCGGCGGGTGCCGTGGTGGCGGTGGCCACCGATCTGCTGGCCCTGGCCATCATGAAGGCCCCCGGCGAATGGGGTGCCGACATTGCCGTGGGCTCTGCGCAGCGCTTTGGCGTGCCGCTGGGCTTTGGTGGCCCGCATGCCGGCTTCATGGCATGTCGTGATGCATTCAAACGCACCATGCCGGGTCGTCTGGTCGGAGTCTCCAAAGACGCACAGGGCAAGCCAGCCATGCGTCTGGCGCTGCAGACCCGCGAACAGCATATCCGTCGCGAGAAGGCGACCTCCAATATTTGCACGGCGCAGGTTCTGCTTGCAGTCATGGCCAGCATGTTTGCGGTCTATCACGGTGCCAAGGGCGTGCGTCGCATTGCCCAGCGTGTGTATGTGACTACCACCTTATTGCGCAGCCTGCTGCAGAGCGCCGGCTATCAGGTACAGAATGAAAGCTGGTTCGACACGCTGCGCGTGCAGACCACGCATGCCGAGGCCTTGCGCCGTGAATTGGACGCGGCAAAAATCAACGTGCGCTGGTTGTCCGGGAATGAGTTTGCCCTGTCCATGGACGAAACAGTCACACTGGCCGATCTGCAGAACCTGGCCGATGTCCTGACCCGCGCCAGCGGTGCGGCAACGATTGATGTCGCTGCCCTGAATGCCGGGGAAGACACCTTTGTGCCTGTCACGCTGGCCCGTCAGTCCGCGATTCTGTCCCATCCGATTTTCTCCAGCATTCATTCTGAAACCGATATGCTGCGTTATCTGCGCGGTCTGGCCGATAAGGATCTGGCGCTGGATCGTTCCATGATCCCGCTCGGTTCCTGCACCATGAAGCTGAATGCAACGGCCGAGATGATTCCGATCACCTGGCCCGAATTTGCCCATATCCACCCGTTTGCGCCTTCTGCGCAGACCACGGGCTATGCCGAACTGGTGGAACGGTTGTCTGCCGCACTGTGTGAAATCACCGGCTATGATTCGGTCAGCCTGCAGCCCAACTCGGGCGCCCAGGGCGAATATGCCGGCCTGCTGGCCATTCGCGCCTATCATCAGGCCAACGGCCAGGGGCAGCGCAACGTCTGCCTGATTCCCGCTTCTGCGCACGGCACCAACCCGGCCTCGGCCAATCTGGCCGGCATGTCGGTCACGGTTGTGGCATCCGACAGCAACGGTAATGTCGATGTTGAAGACCTGAAGCGCAAAATCGAACAGACCGGCGATCGCCTGGCAGCGCTGATGATTACCTACCCGTCGACCCATGGTGTGTTCGAGGAAGCGATCGTGCAGATTTGCGATCTGGTGCACGAGGCCGGTGGCCAGGTGTATCTGGACGGCGCCAATATGAACGCCATGGTCGGTCTGGCCAAGCCTGGCCAGTTCGGTTCCGACGTCTCGCACCTGAACTTGCACAAAACCTTCTGCATTCCGCATGGCGGTGGCGGTCCCGGCGTGGGTCCGGTCGCTGTTCGCGCGCATCTGACACCCTATCTGCCGGGCGTGTTGAATGAAAAAGGCGCGCCCGATGCCGCGGCCAATGGCCGTCCGGGTCCGGTGTCTTCCGCGCCGTTTGGTTCGGCCAGCATTTTGCCGATCTCTTACGCTTATATCGCCCTGATGGGGGCCTCGGGCCTGCAGCGCGCTACCGAAGTGGCACTCTTGAATGCCAACTACATTGCTACCCGCCTGGCGCCGCATTATCCGGTGCTCTACAGCGGTCGCAATGGCCGCGTGGCACATGAGTGCATTCTGGACTTGCGCCCGATCAAGGACGCTTGCGGCATTACCGTGGACGATGTGGCCAAGCGCCTGGTCGATTATGGTTTCCATGCGCCGACCATGAGTTTCCCGGTGGCGGGCACCCTGATGGTGGAACCCACCGAGTCAGAAAGCCTGAAGGAGCTGGACCGGTTCGTGGAGGCCATGATCGCCATCCGTCGCGAAATCGCCCAGGTGGAAGCGGGCACCGCGGATGCCAAAGACAATGTGCTGACCAACGCACCGCATACCGCGCAAATGCTCACGGCCGACGAGTGGACGCATCCGTATGCGCGCAGCGCAGCGGCGTATCCCGGACACGTCTCACCTGTCGGCAAATATTGGCCGCCGGTGGCGCGCGTCGATAACGCCTTTGGTGATCGTAACCTGGTGTGCTCGTGCCCGCCGCTGGAAGCCTATATGGACTAGCGCTGGCGAAGGCCGAAGTCAGCCGGGGCGGCAACGCAGGACAACGTCCGGCGGGCCGCCCCGGTTTTTTTGCATGGTCGGAAGTCGCGATATGAGCGGGCCAGAAATCCATTCACTTCCTCATGCCAGTAACCTGTTCACTTCCAGACAGGATTGCTCCAGGCGCGCTTGCCGTCTGCCGCGATCAGCACGACCCGATACCAGGGGCTTTTTGCCAGCGGGGACAGGTCGATGCTGGCGCGGGTAAGCCCGGTTGCAAACTGATGCGCCATCAGGTAACCGGCGCCCACGACCAGCACGCCGTTCACGGCAGAACAGGACACCGTCAACTGGTCTTCGCGGGTTTCAATCTGATGAAACACCGGCCCTTGTGTGGAGTAAAACTGGCCGGCCTTCAGGGCTGCGACGATATCAGCCTGATCACGACTTTGCGCCTTGAGCTGCACCCAGGCCGCGCCAAAATCCGGTGACTTGAAATGCGCATCATCCACAGCCGTAGCCAGCATCCGTTGTCCACGATCCAGCAGGCCATCCAGCAAATAAGCGCCATCGCCTTTATCGTGCATGATCTGGCAGCCATGATTATAGATTTCCACCGCATGTGCACAGTCAATGGTAAGCGCATCGGCCAGCGACAGGCTGTACCAGGCGGGATGCACCAGGGTAATAAAGGCGCCGGCATCGGCGGCACGACGGGCGATGGTCGGACCGTCTTCGCCCTCACGGGTGGGCTCAAAATCGTAGGGCAGGCCAATGGCGGTGATATGCCACAGCGCGCTATTCTCGTTGCGGGGCGCATGCAGTTCCGCTGCCGCCAGAGGTGTAAAGGTATCGGTCTGGTACTGCCGCGCATCGGTCAGCGGAAATTCATAAGAGGGCAGAAAGTGGTCGGTCAGCGCCAGGAAATCGTAGCCGGATTCTTTATAGCGTCTGACTACTTCTTCGGTCGGCAGCATGCCGTCGGAGTTGGTGGTGTGCGCATGCAGGTTGCCGCGCAGGAAAGGGCCGGGGGCGGAAAACAAAGCATCGAGTGTCATGAGAATTCCTTTACGTTGTATTGGGAAATATGCGTGCTGACCGATTCGTAGTCAGGCATGATCCAGGTCGCACCGGCATCACGCAGTTGCTCGTCCAGTGCGGGGGTGGCGTGGCTGCCGCCGGTGAAACCGATCACGGGCATGCCAGCGGCGACAGCCGCGCGCACACCGCTGGGGCTGTCATCAATCACCAGACAATGTTCTGGAGGCGTGGCGTTCCGGCGGGCGGCGTACAGAAACAGATCGGGTGCAGGCTTGCCTTGCGCGACATCGTCTGCGCTAAAGATGCGACCGGTAAAATAATGCGTGAGTCCCGTCGCTTCAAACGTAAACCGTAGCCGTTCGTGGCTGCTGTTTGAAGCGACGCAGTATGGCAACGCCAGGGTTTCCAGAAACGGAATGAAGCCCTGGACCGGCGCCAGCTCCCGGCGAAAAGCCGCTTCGGTCAGTTGCATTTTGCGCTCGGCAAATGTGGCGGGCAATTCGATGTGGTACTGCTGGCGGATGCGTGCCAGGCCGGTCTCAAGCGTCTGGCCGACCAGCAGATCGGCAACCTCTTGTTCAGTCAGATCCAGGCCGAATTCGGCCAGCGCCATGGCAGAGGTGCGGGTAGACAGGACTTCGCTGTCGGCGATTACGCCGTCGCAGTCAAAAATAATTAAATCCAGGGAGGAGGTCATGGGATACCGTGAAAAAAGGGCTTATTTTGCGAGCAGGGCGTTGGTGGCTTCTACCATTTTTGCCAGTCCGTCCTCGGGCGTGACGTTGCCGCGCATGACCGAGCCGATAATGTCACGCTGGGTACGCCAGATCTGTACACCGCTGTTGCCGGGATAACCGCCCCAGGGGCTGGCGTACTGGATCTGTTTCAGACTGGTTTCCCAATTCGGGTTCTTTTTGTAGAAGTCGCCCAGATATTCGGGTTGCAGGGCGATCTTGTTGGTGGGCATATAGCCTGAACCCAGTACGGCGTCGGTTTGTCCCTTCGGACCGGTGGCATATTTGATGAACTTCCAGGCGGCCTGCTGGCGCTTGTCATCCTTGGCCAGAATCATCATGGCGTTGCCGCCGGTGGGCACTTTGCCTGTTTCCCGGTTCTCCAGGGGAAAGACGGAAGAGCGCAATTCAAAGCGCGTGCCGATCAGTTCTGAAAATGCCCGGGCGCTATTGGGCGATGCAAAAATAAAGCCCAGTTTGCCGGATACGAATTGTTGGCGCGACTGATCGAAGTCGCGCAGAGCCATGGCGCCATCGGTGACAAAGCTGCGCGCTTTTTTCATGGCGTGCAGGCCTGATTCGCCGCCAAAGGCGACGGTTTTGCCGTCCTGATTCATGATGGGGGCGCCTTGTTCCATGATGAGTGCGCGCCAGAGCCAGTCATCGGGCCAGGCGTGAACGTCGTAGGCCATGCCATTGGTGCCATCACCCGTTTTACCGATCCTGGCTGCCAGTGCCATGAGCGAGGCCCAGTCTGTGGGGAAGGCATCGGGATCGCCGCCGGCTTTTTTCACCAGATCGGCATTGTAGAAAATGACGGGTGTAGAGGCGTTGAAGGCCAGCCCGTATTGTGTTCCGTTCACCTGCGCCAGCTTGAGGATCGATGACTCGTAATTATCAGTGAGCCATTGTGCCGGTTCTTTTTCGATGAATGGCTTCAGATCCACGGCCTGCTTGCGCCGTTGCAGGGCATGCACCAGTTCCGGCAACAGATGAAAGCCGGAGAAATACACATCGGGCAACTGGCCAGTCATCATGCTGCGCAGCACAGCCTGGTGTGCTTCGTCATAGGAGGGGGGCGAGGCGCGAAAGCGAATGACGATATCCGGATTCTCTTTGGTAAAGGCCTGCGCCACTTTTTCATAAAAAGGATTATGACCCGGCCAGGCGTGCATGACATCCAGGGTCATGGTTTCGGCCTGCGCCACAACAGCGTGCCCGCACAAGGCGCTTACCGACAGTCCCAGCAGGATCCGACGAACAGTTTTCATATCACTTATACTCCAGAGGAAAAACTTCGGACTGGCGGCCCGAAGCCGGCGCCGTTACTTGACGCCTGTATTGGTTACGCCCTGAATAAAATGGCGTTGAATAAAAAGGAAAAGCACCATGAGTGGCAGGGTCACGATGGTGGCCGATGCCATCAGCGCGCCAAAGTTCGCACCGCTTTCAGGGTCGGCAAACGAGGCCAGCCCCAGCGGCGGGGTCATGAGCTCGGCGTTGGTGATCACGATCAGCGGCCAGTACAGATCATTCCAGTGACTGGTCACGGAAAAGACCGCAAAGGCCGCAATGGCCGGTTTGCTGGCAGGCACCACGATCGTCCACAAAATGGCTTTTTCAGACAGGCCATCAAGCCGTGCTGCCTGCACGATGTCTTCGGGAAAGGTCTTGAAGGATTGTCTGAACAGAAAGATGGCAAAGACTGACAGAAAGAACGGCACCATCAGCGCAAAATAGGTATTGAGCAAATCGGTGATGGCCAGGCCAAGAAAAAGGGGAATTGCCGGCACCTGGATGGGGATGCACAGGCCGAGCAGCACCAGGCCGAACAGCACGCGTTCGCCGCGAAAGCGATAGCGCGCCAGTGCCCATCCGCAAGGAATGGCGGTGGCAAGCTGCACGACCAGCACGCCCAGGCAGACGATCGTGCCGTTGAACATATACAGCAGCAGCGGCGCATCGTTCAGTGCAGTACGAAAATTGTCCCAGCCGGTAAATTGTTGCGGCAGCCAGTTGAAGGTGCCGGAAAAGACTTCCTGCGCGGGGCGAAAGGAGGTGACAATCATCCAGTAAAACGGGAACAGCATGACGAAGGCGAGCGCAAGCAGGATGGCATGGCGCAACAGGGCATAAAGGGCGGGGCGCGACAGAAGACGGCCGGCGGGGGCGGTGTTCAATGTGTTCACAGGTAATGAACCTTTCTTTCGGTGATGCGGGTCTGCAGCCAGGAGAGCACCAGGATGCAGGCAAGAAACAGGACAGTCATCGCTGCCGCGCTGCCGGTACGCAAATACTGGAAGCCTTCGAGATAAATCTGATAAAGGATGACTTCGCTTGCGCCCTGCGGCCCGCCGCGCGTGAGGACAGCAACGGTATCGAAGACTTTGAATGCCGTCAGGCTTGAGGTCACAATCACAAACAGCATCGTGGGTCCGAGCAGCGGCAAGGTGACCGTAAAGAAGCGGTCCAGCGGACGGTCTGCGCCATCGACGCTGGCGGCGTCATAAAGATCCTGGGGAATCGCGACCAGACCGGCGATGAACAGTACCATGTTGAAGCCGGCCAGTTGCCACACGCCAATCACGGCAAGCGAGAACAGCACCATCCCGGGATCGCCGAAAAATTCGATGGGGGTAAAGCCCAGGCTGTGCAACAGTTGATTGACCGGACCGATCTGGCCGTGCAGCAGATATTTCCAGACCGTCGCCATGGCGACCAGTGTGGCGGTGACCGGCAGAAAAAAAAGGCATTGGTACAGGCGGCGTCCCTTGCCGACGCTTTGCACCAGCACCGCCAGCAGCAGGCCGCCGATTACCGAGCCAGGGACGACGAACAGTGTGTACAACAAGGTATTGTGCAAGACGTGCCAGAATTTCGGATCGCGAAGCACGGAAAGATAATTGTCGATACCGACGAAGGCGGTATCGGGCATGCCCAGCTCGTAATTTGTGAAACTGAGCAGCGCTACGATCACGACCGGCAGAATCAGGGTCGTCAGCATGAGGAACGAGGCCGGCAGCGCGAACCACCAGGCCAGGCTGTCAGGCCAGCGGTATTTGGTCCTGGCGGGCGTCGGTTCCGTTGCAGCCGCAGCGGTGATGGCAGCAGTAGCGATCGTGTTCATGGTTCAGGACACGCGCTTGTGCAGGGGCAGGATTTCGCACACCGATGTAGCCGGCGGCAGTCGGCTGCCTTGCGCATCGAACCAGAATGTCTGCGCCAGATCTATTTCGAAAGTGAGCTTATCCCAGCCATTGCCACGGCTACGCATCTGGTCCACATCGGCTACCGGCGCGCGCGCCACAATGGTTTCCTGCGAATCCGGGTGTCGGCAAAACAGCAGGGCGTCGTGACCCAGCACCTCTATGCGTTCAAAGAGGGCGGGAATACGCAGCGTGTGAGCGCCGTAGTGTGTGCTGCGATCAGCCAGTTTCAGATGTTCCGGGCGAAAGCCCATATGAACGGTGTCGGCGGCCTGCACGGGCAATTGAATCGAGGCGTCCTTCAGCCAGGCGCGGTGCGGGCTGTTGGAGGTAATGGCCAGTATGTTCATTTCCGGGCTGCCGATAAAACGGGCGACGCGGATATCCTGCGGGTCGTCATAGAGCTCCCTGGGCGTGCCGACCTGCACGATGCAGCCGTCCATCACCACGGCCACCCGGGTTGACAGGGTCATGGCTTCGACCTGGTCATGTGTCACATAAATGAAGGTAGCGCCGGTGCGCTGGTGCAGTGCCGAGATTTCAGCGCGCATATGTACGCGCAGACGGGCGTCCAGATTGGATAGCGGCTCGTCCATCAGAAAAACGCCAGGCTGTTTGACCATCGCCCGGGCGACCGCGACACGTTGTCGCTGGCCACCTGACAATTGTGCGGGTCTTGAGTGCAGCAGGTTTTCGATTTCCACCTGGGCGGCCACGGTTGCCACTTCCTGCGCAATCCGGGCACGCAGCTTGCGGCTGCCGGGCCAGAAGCGGCCGATGAGCGGAATGCGTGCCATGGCGGGCAGACGCTGCATGCGCAGGGGCGTGGCAATATTTTCAGCCACCGTCATGTGAGGATAGAGTGCGTAACTCTGAAATACCATCGACACGTTGCGGTCGCGCGCAGGCAGGGCTGTGACATCGCGTTCGCCGATATGAACCTGGCCGCTGTCATGAGGTGTGAGGCCTGCGATGATGCGCAGCAGGGTGGACTTGCCACAGCCGGAAGGGCCGACGAGCGTGAGAAACTCACCGGCGGCGACTTCCAGCGATACATTGTTGAGCGTGCGTTTGGTGCCGTAAACCTTTTCGATCCGGGCAAGGCTGACTGAAGCGGCCATGATGACGATACCTGTCTTGTCTGAACAGGCATCATTCTATTGGTTATTTATTTCAATATTATTTATTTAATTTGGAATTTTACTCCAACGCAGTGCGGGGCGTACCCGTTCGCGACAGATCCGCGATGGCCATGGCGAGCAGTTCGATCAGGTAAATTTTGCTGATCGCCGGTGAAACGTCGCCGCCGATGGTCAGCGGTTCGATGGGGACGGCCAGCAAAACCAGATCGGCCGCCTGCGCCACCGGGCTGTTGACGCGGCCGGTAATGGCAATGGTTTTGGCGCCAGCGGCGCGCGCGCGTTTGAGAAATTCCACGGTATCCAGCGTCACACCACTCTCTGAAATGCCCAGGGCCACACAGTTTTTGTCGATATCGGTCATTACCTCGTGCGCCAGGACCGGATCCTGAAACGCCTGCGCGGGCAGCCCGAGCCGCATGAGACGGTAGGCAGCCAGCGGGCTGACCAGACCGGAGATGCCCGAACCGAACAGGAAAATCCGCCGTGCCTTGGCAATATGCAGGGCGATGGCCAGTACCTGCTCGGCATGCAATGCGCTGGCGGTTTTCTGCATGCTCAGGGTCAGGCGGCTGACCAGCGCGTTGTAGCGGTCCTCTTCGTTACCGTTGTCGATGGCGCCATTGCGTTCGGTGGCGGCCAGCTCGGCCATCAGCGCCAGCTTGAAATCGCTGAAGCCCTTGAAGCCCAGCTGGCGACACAATCGCAGCACACTGGCCTGGCCACTATGGGTGTACTCGGCCAGCTCGGCCACGGTTTGCCGGACCACTTTTTCAGGATTGGCAAGTACGTACTGACCGACTCGCGAAGAGACTTCGCTCATGGCGCCAATGGCATTGGCCAGATGAACCAGCGGGGCTTTTTGTTTATTCAGAATGGTCATGGACGGAAAACAGGCCTGGCGTATTTTGAGTATCGAAACAGGTCAACGGTACAGCGTTCACCCGGGAACGTAGAACAATACACCCTGAATGTGATAAGAATATGCAAAGTATATCTGAACTGGCCTGGCGGCAAGTGCTGCATGCAATCGGGGTCATGCGCCCGCTGTCGTAATAAATCGAATCAGAAATATACACAAGCGCACCTCTTGCGGCCGCCCAAACGGCGTTAATATTGGCGTTTTCAACTGCCGTATTCACATTCATGATATTTTCGCTGCCCGCGCGCGCATTCTTTTTTCGACTGAACCGGCTGGGTGCAGGGCTGCTTGTGCTGGCACTGGTCGCTCTGTTTTGTGCTGCGCCGGTCTGGGCGCAGGATAAAGACGCGCCTGCCGACATTGCCCAGGTGCTCAAACAGGCGCAGGGCCAGATCGATCCGATCAAAAAGCAGCTGGAAAAAATCGCCGATACGCCGCTGGACGATAGCGCGCTGGCTGAAATGCGCGAACAGGCCTTGAAGACCCAGTCGGCAGCAGCAGATGCTGCTGCCGCTCTCGCGCCCAAACTCAAGGATGTGCAGGAGCGGCTGGCAGAACTGGGACCGGCCGATGCGGCCACGCCCGAAGCGCCCAATATCAGCGAGCAGCGGGGCCAGTTGGGCAAGGAAAGCAGCAAGCTCGATTCGCAAATCAAGCTGGCGCGCCTGATCTCGGTAGAAGCAGAGCAGGCGGCCGAGCAATTGAGCAAAGAGCGGCGCCTGCGCTTTCAGGCGCAGTTGGGCGAGCGCACGACCTCTATTGTGTCGGGGACCTTCTGGACCGATCTGACGCGGGAGTGGACGCGTGACAGCATCCGCACTCAGCCCCTGGCCAGCGAATTGAGTGGGATGCTGGCGACGATTACGCCGACGCTGGGCATTGTCATGGCCGTTATCATTGCGCTGATCATTGCCGTGCGTCTGGTATTTGAAGAACTGCTGCTCAAAGTCATGACACACTTTGTGGCGCCGGGACGCCTGCGGCGGTCTCTGTACGCCGTTGTGGTGGTATTGATGTCTGCCGTGGCATTCGGACTGGTGGCCGAAACCATACGGACCGGTCTGACCTGGACGCAGGACCCGACGGGGACCATGGTCGATATTCTGGGTCATTTTGTGCTGGTATCGTGGTTTTGCGGGTTTGTGGCCGGCCTGGGCAAGGCCCTGCTGGCAGCCCATCATGCCTCGTGGCGCCTGATTCCCATGCGCGACGATGTCGCGCTGAATCTGCGCTGGTTTCCGGTAGCCCTGGCCGGGATTATCAGTCTGGGCTGGTTTATTCAGGGCGTGTTTGCCACTGTGTATGCCAGTCTGGCGCTGACCGTCGCCGTCAACTGTATTATTTCCCTGACCACCAGCGTTGCCATTGGCGTGGCCATGGTGCGTTCACGCCGGCGCTATGCGACTGAGACCGATGCCACCCAGCGCAGCAACCAGATGAGTATTCCCGGCTGGCTCAATGTGGTGATCAATCTGGCCGGCATTGCGTTGATCGTGAGCCAGATCGCACTGGTGCTGGGTTACGTGGCGCTGGGCTCCATCATTGTCCAGCAACTGGTGTGGATTTTTCTGGTGCTGCTGTCGGCCTACCTGCTGGCGGTGCTGATCGAGGACACCTGCACGGTAATGCTGATTGCCGTGAAGCGACAGGATGGGCAGGAAGAGGCCACGGCGTATCCGGCCATACGCAGCCAGTTGCTGGTGCTGGCCTCGGGCCTGGGACGATTGCTGATTGTTTTGCTGGCGCTGGCCCTGTTGCTGGCGCCCTTTGGCGGCGGGCCAACCGAGTGGCTGCGCAATTTTTCGTTCTTGTATTCCGGTGTGAAGCTGGGTGAAGTGCAGATACGGCCGACTGCGATTCTGATTGCGCTGGCAGTGCTGGTGCTGGGGTTCGCGCTGGTCAAAATATTGCAGAACTGGCTGAGTGATCAGTATCTGCCGACCACCCGCATGGATGCGGGCATGCGGGCCTCGGCCAGTGCGCTTTTTGGTTATGCCGGTTACGTGCTGGCCGGGGCGTTGACGCTGTCGGCGCTGGGTATCGGTCTGGAACGGGTGGCCTGGATTGCCAGTGCATTGTCAGTGGGTATCGGTTTTGGTCTGCAGGCGATTGTGCAGAACTTTGTGTCGGGTCTGATTCTGCTGGCCGAGCGGCCGGTCAAGGTCGGCGACTGGGTGTCGCTTGACGGTGCTGAAGGGGATATCCGTCGCATCAATGTGCGGGCCACCGAGATCCAGTTGTGGGATCGCTCCACCATGATCGTGCCCAACTCCGAGTTTATTACAAAGGTGGTACGCAACGTGACCCATGCCAGCCCCATCGGGCGCGTGCTGATCCGGCTGGCGCTGCCCGTGGGCACGGACCCCTCAAAGGTGAAAGAGATTATTCTGCAGGCCTATCAGGCCAATGAAGAAGTACTGGATGAGCCGCGTCCCGACATTCTGCTTGACAGTATCGACGCCTCGGGCCTGATTTTTATTGCCACCGGTTATGTGAATTCACCGCGCATGGTGGCACGGGTGCGCAGTGCCTTGCTGTTCGACATTTTGCAGCATTTGCATGATGCCGATATTGCCCTGGTGGCACCGGCCACCATGATGCTCAAGGAAGTCGCTGCGCAGGCGCAGAACAAGACGCATATGGAAGGTGGCCCTGAGTAGAAGTCGCCGGGCAGGGGCGGGAGCCATGCCGGAGTAACGAAGGCACTGAAGAGCTGAAGACATCGGCACTACCGCGCAGAAATGATTGCGCCAACAGTTTGATTAGCGGAGCGGCCTGCTATTTCAATTGAAATATCAGGGAATGCTGACGCTGCCTTTTTGCAGGTCTTTCGGGATCCGCTCGTACAGCACATAATCGTATTTCATCCCGTTTTCTTCCGGCTGCGCTTCGCGCGAGACTTCACGCCACAGCTGCTCGTCCAGGTCGGGGAAAAAGGCATCACCGTCCACCGACTGGTGGATTTCGGTTGCCATGACCTGTTGCGCTTTTTCGATCGCCTGCGCATAGATTTGTTCGCCACCAATCACGAATGCCGTGTCGCTGCCGTCAAAGGCCTGGGCAATGGCGGCATCAAGAGAACGGACAATCTCTGCGCCCTCGGCGGCAAACGCCGGATTGCGCGTGACGACAATATTGCGCCGGCCGGGCAGGGGGCGCCCGATGGACTCCCAGGTTTTGCGGCCCATGATAATCGGCTTGCCCATGGTCAGGGATTTGAATCGCTTAAGATCGCCCGACAAGTGCCAGGGCAGGGTATTGTTGACGCCGATTACGCGGTTTTCGACGGCGTAGGCAACAAGAAGAATGAGTGAAGACATGGCGGTTCCTGAGTGTAATACGGCGGGACCGGCCTTCGTTATCGGAAGGCCTGGCAAACAGGGCGATGATCGGGTCGTGCAAAGTCGGGTCATGCAAAGGCAGCACGGCCGCCGGTTTCAGACGGCGACCGGCGCCTTGATATGCGGATGAAACTGATAATCGGCGATCTCGAAATCCTCATAGTCATAATCGAAAATGGAATCGGGCTTGCGATGGATGATCAGGCGCGGGAACGGGTAGGGCGTGCGTGACAGCTGCAGTCTGGCCTGTTCCATATGATTGCTGTAAAGATGGCAGTCGCCGCCCGTCCAGACGAAGTCTCCCACCTCCAGGCCGCATTGCTGCGCGACCAGGTGCGTGAGCAGCGCGTAGCTGGCAATATTGAACGGCACGCCCAGGAATATATCGGCGCTGCGCTGGTAAAGCTGGCACGACAGTTTGCCCTCGGCCACATAGAACTGGAAGAACGCGTGGCAGGGTGGCAGTTTCATCTGGCCGATGTCGGCCACGTTCCAGGCTGAGACAATCAGGCGACGCGAGTCGGGATTGGCGCGGATCTGTTCGATGACCTGGGCAATCTGGTCAATATGGCCGCCGTCGGGCTTGGGCCAGGAGCGCCATTGCACGCCATATACCGGCCCCAGATTGCCATCGGCATCGGCCCATTCGTCCCAGATCGTGACGCCGCGCTCCTGCAGCCAGCGCACGTTCGAGTCGCCGCGCAGGAACCAGAGCAGTTCGATAAAGATACTTTTGGTGTGCAGTTTTTTTGTGGTGATCAGCGGGAAGCCTTCGGCCAGATTGAACCGCATCTGATGCCCGAACACCGAACGCGTACCGGTACCGGTGCGGTCGGTTTTTTCCACGCCATTGTCCATCACATGACGCATGAAATTTTCGTACTGATCGTTCATATCAAGCCTCGGCGATCACGTAAGAGTGGGTAATAACGGCGGATTTCTCCAGCATCGCCACCGCGGAACAATATTTTTCGTGGGACAGGCTGACGGCTCGCTCCACGGCTTTTTCCGGCAGGTTTTTGCCGGTAACGGTGAAGACGAAATGGATTTTGGTGAAAATCTTCGGGTCGGTGTCGGCCCGCTCGCCCTGTACCGCGACCTGGCAGCGCGTGACCTGGTGGCGGCCGCGTTTCAGAATCAGCACGACATCATAGGCCGAGCAGCCGCCGGCGCTCACCAGCATCATTTCCATAGGCCGCGGCGCCAGATTGTTGCCGCCCCCGTCGGGTGCGCCATCCATGGTGACCGTGTGCCCGCTGCCGGTTCGGGCGACGAACAGCATGCCGTCGGGCCCGTTCCATTCGATATTGCATTCCATGATGGATTCCTGCCTTAAATCAAAATGAAATCATACCTCATTGCTACAATGGACTTTCTGACAGACTCCGCCGGGACACAAATTGGCCACCGGGTGGTTCCTGTCGCTGTTTTATCCGAACACAGGCTGACTTATGACCGAAAAAGCTATTGCAGTACGTGAATTTGACCGTCGATATTCGCTTGCCGACCGTATCCTGGCCGAGGTAGGCACCGCACTTGAAGTATTGTCGGGCGCCTCGCGCGCCTCCCGGCCCAATCCGGCAGGCAAGCCCGCCGCCGATGACCCGCAGCTGAGCAATGCCGAAGCCCGGCATGCGGCAGGCCTGATGCGTGTCAATCATGTTGGCGAGGTGTGCGCACAGGCGCTGTATCGCGGTCAGTCGCTGATGTGTCGCGACGCCTCGACGCGCAATGTATTCGATACTGCTGCCCAGGAGGAAGTGGATCATCTTTCCTGGTGCCACGACCGTATCCGCGAGCTCAACAGCCACACCAGCCTGCTCAATCCACTGTGGTATGCAGGCTCTTTCGGGCTGGGCGTGCTGGCCAGCGCGGCCGGGCGCGAGCGCAATCTGGGCTTTATGGCGGAAACGGAACGCCAGGTCGAGGCACATCTGGACAGCCATCTGACCGAATTGCCCGCACACGACAGTCGTTCGCGCGCCATTGTGCAGCAGATGAAGCTGGACGAGATTCATCATCGCGAGACAGCCGAGCATCATGGCGGGACTCCGCTGCCGATGCCCGTACGCAAAGTCATGACGGCCATGTCCAAAGTTATGACGACACTGGCCTATCGTCTTTAAGGTCAGCACGGCGGCCAACGCCCGGCCTGTTTCTCCTGCACTGCAACGGCAGCCGTTGCGGCAAAATCGGGGGGCAGGAGGGCGTCGGAACCGCCTCCAGGGGTTACGTGAGAAAAGGGAGCCGGTCGGCGAACCATGCATCTGAACCTGTCCTCTTGCTGAAAATGACACGAAAGCCGCTTTTTTTTATTTGTTTTGTATCAAAAATACAACGCGTTTTAGGCAATGGTCTGTATTTGTCTATGGGAACAACCCGCAGGCAAGCGTTAATACCTATGGACATTGCGATAGGAGAGGCCATTTTGAAACACATTGAAGTAAACCAGGGCCCAAATTCAAACGCTTGATTGAAAATTTTCTTGCGTTGCACAAAAGAAAAGAGTACTATCTGTTTAACGGATGACGAAATGGTTTTTCGGAAATTCGCAGTAAGCAGTGAAAGCGGTAGCAGGAACACCGGCCAGTTCAAGAAAATAATGGCAGGTAACCCGTTCAACGTTTCCATTGCAGGCAGCAAGCTGTATTTGCCCGCCAACTGCTTGGGTTTTTGCCATTTGTCTTGCCAAGGTTGTCTCCTCCACCCTCCTCCTTTGGTGGATTTAGCCCAAGATCGCAAGGTCTTGGGCTTTTTTTTGTGTTTTTTCAGCGCACGGAAATGCAAAGCTAAATTCAGCATAAATCACATAACTGTGCTGTTGATGCAGATTAGTTATTAAAATTGCTGAATATGAAATGTTATGCCGTTTGTTTCAAACCGGATAGCGGCCGGTCCCCGCGCGTTACTATTGTCGCTTGTTAAGTATTTTGCATTTTGGATCGACTTTGACATTCACCTGGCAATATCTCTATATCAGCATTGTCGCCTTCATGGTCGGCGGGCTGATCGTTTTTTCCGAAAGATGGCATGGCCGCTACACCGGCGACTACGATCTGGATAAACCACAAGCCTCCCATAAAAAATCCACGCCGCGTATCGGCGGCCTGGCGGTGTTTGCCGGCACGCTGGCCGGCCTGCTGGTGCTGGGCCGCCCCGACAACATGACGCTGAACTGGTTGTGGCCTGCCTTGTTTGTGGCGTCGCTGCCGGTGTTTGTGGCGGGCATTCTTGAAGATATCACCAAAGATATCGGTGCCGGCAAGCGTTTGCTGGCCGCGTTTCTGTCGGCTGCCATTGCCTGGTGGTTCTTTGGCGGCGTCAGTCGCGTCAGCATCGATGTCTTCAACTATATTCTTGGCTTCTGGCCTGTTTCCCTGATCTTTACGGTGGTCGCGGTGGGCGGTTGTACGCACGCGCTCAATATTGTGGATGGTATGAACGGGCTGGCCGGCATGGTGGCCATGCTGATGGCTACCTCCATTGCCCTGGTTGCCTATCAGGTGGATGACCTGGCTATTTTCGCTATCGCTCTGGCCATGGCCTCGTCAATTGTGGGTTTTTTCGTCTGGAATTTTCCTTTCGGTCGCGTCTTTTTAGGAGACGGGGGCGCCTATTTCATTGGCTTTATGCTGGCCGAACTGGCCGTGCTGCTGGTGGTGCGCAATCCGTCTGTGTCTCCTTTTTATGCGCTGGCGGTGCTGTTTTATCCGGTCTTTGAAACGCTGTTTTCGATCTGGCGCCGACGCTTCAAGCGGGGCGTACCGGTGGACCAGCCCGATGCGCTGCATTTGCATCAGCTCATTTTTCGCCGGCTGGTGCGCGTGACCTTCAACCGCAGGGGCGCGGGGATGGTGCCGGTCATGTGCAATGCGCTGACTTCGCCCTATCTTTGGGTCCTGACGCTGATCGGCCTGATCCCGGCAACCTATTATTGGGACAATCCAATCGCCCTGTGTATCAGCATGCTGGTATTTGCGTCGGTGTATATCTGGCTTTATTCCCGGCTGGTGGCCTGGCGCTGTCCGCGCTGGTTGCTGCTGCCTTCTGTGTCACGTCGGCGCTGATCCGCGAGCTGGTTTGTTTCAGTCCGGTAATACCTGCTTGCCGCTTCTTTCTCCGCGGTTACCGGTAAATTGTTAAAATCAGCTTATTGATACTCGTTCCATCACATCTATTTGACTTCCCTTCTGGAGAATTACGTGCAACTTGGCGATATAAAATTAGCAATTGTCGGACTTGGTTATGTCGGCCTGCCTTTGGCGGTGGAATTCGGCAAGAAGCGCAGTGTGCTGGGTTTTGATATCAACCAGAAACGCATCAAAGAATTGCAGGGCGGGGTCGATCACACGCTTGAAGTCTCTTCCGAAGAACTGGCCGAGGCCGGCCAGTTGAGCTACAGCGCCGATTCTGCAGACCTGGCCAAATGCAATGTGTATATCGTGACCGTGCCTACGCCGATCGACGACTACAAGCAACCTGATCTGACGCCGCTGATCAAGGCCAGTGAAACCATTGGCAAGGTGCTCAAAAAAGGAGACATCGTGATTTACGAATCCACGGTGTATCCGGGCGCGACGGAAGAAGATTGTGTGCCGGTACTGGAAAAGTTTTCCGGCCTCACCTTTAACAAAGATTTCTTCGCCGGCTACAGCCCGGAGCGGATCAATCCGGGCGACAAGAATCATCGCGTTTCCACCATCAAGAAAGTGACGTCCGGATCAACACCGGAAATCGCCGATCTGGTCAACGAGCTGTACGGACAGATCATTACCGCCGGTACGCACAAGGCGTCCAGCATCCGCGTGGCTGAAGCGGCCAAAGTGATCGAAAACACCCAGCGTGATGTGAACATTGCGCTGATCAACGAGCTGGCCCTGATCTTCAATAAAATGGGCATTGATACCGAAGCCGTGCTGGAAGCGGCGGGCACCAAATGGAATTTCCTGCCGTTCCGTCCGGGTCTGGTCGGCGGTCACTGCATTGGCGTGGATCCGTATTACCTCACGCATAAAGCGCAAGCCATTGGTTATCACCCCGAAATCATTCTGGCGGGGCGCCGTCTGAATGATTCCATGGGATCTTATGTGGTGTCGCAACTGGTCAAGGCCATGACCAAGCGGCAGATTCAGGTACAGGGCGCCAAAGTATTGGTCATGGGCCTGACCTTCAAGGAAAACTGCCCCGATCTGCGTAATACGCGTATCGTGGATATTCTGAAGGAACTGGGCGAGTACAGCATGGACGTCGATGTGTATGATCCATGGGTCGACCCGGCAGAGGCCGAGCATGAATACGGCATTACGCCCGTGAAGTCGCCGGAAAAAGGCGCCTACGATGCCATTATCCTGGCGGTGTCGCATCATCAGTTTGTTACCCTGGGTGCCGAGGGCATCCGGGCGCTGGGCAAACCCCAGCATGTTCTTTATGACCTCAAATATGTATTGACGGCAGATCAGTCGGATATCCGGCTGTAATCACGACCATCGTACGGGCAGGCGCAAGCGATATCGTATCGGTGGCGCCTGTATTTTTGACGGGCTCAACCCATAGCAGGTGAAAATTATGACTCAGGCATTCGAGAATCTCAAAAACTCCATTCAGGCCGAACCGCGGACCTGGCTGGTTACCGGCTGTGCCGGCTTTATCGGTTCCAATCTGCTGGAAACCCTGCTTTTGCTGGACCAGAAAGTGGTCGGGCTGGATAACTTTTCCACCGGCTTTCAGCACAATCTGGATGAAGTGCAACAGTCCGTCAGCCAGACGCAGTGGGCCAATTTCAATTTCATCGAGGGCGATATCCGCGATCTGGACGTCTGCAAGAAAGCAGTGACAGGCGTAGACTATGTCCTGCATCAGGCGGCGCTGGGTTCCGTGCCGCGCAGCCTGGACGATCCGATTACCACCAACGCGGTCAATATCAGCGGCTTTCTGAACATGCTGGTCGCGGCGCGCGAAGCCAATATCAAGTCCTTTGTTTATGCGGCCTCCAGCTCTACTTACGGAGATCACCCCGATCTGCCCAAAGTGGAAGACAAGATCGGCAACCCGCTTTCTCCCTATGCCGTGACCAAATATGTGAATGAACTGTATGCCGACGTGTTTGCACGGTCCTACGGCTTCAGCTCGGTCGGCCTGCGTTATTTCAATGTGTTCGGCAAACGGCAGAACCCCGATGGCGCATATGCAGCGGTCATTCCCAAGTGGACATCGTCCATGATCAAGGGTGAAGATGTCTTCATCAATGGCGATGGCGAGACCAGCCGTGATTTCTGCTTCGTAGAAAACGCGGTGCAGGCCAATCTGCTGGCCGCGGCCAATATGCCGGAGCAGGGCAGCCAGGTGTTCAATGTGGCGGTCAACGCCCGGACCAGTCTGAATGAGTTGTTCGCCCATCTGGCCAGCACGCTGGACAAGAACGGCGTGAAGTACGAGAAAAAACCGGTATACCGCGATTTTCGCACGGGCGATGTTCGTCATTCGCAGGCGGATATCACCAAGGCGCATGATCAGTTGGGTTACAACCCTACGCACACAATTCTGGAAGGGATTGAAGTGGCCATGCCCTGGTATACCCAGTTTCTGCGTTAATCCTTGAAGCGGGTAATCGGGCGGTTTAAAGGGCTGCATCCTGACCATTTACGCATCGCGCAAGGCGCGATGCGTGTGGCATTTTTTCTGCTGATCGGCAAGGCGGCGGGCGCGCTCAAGGAAATGGCGGTGGCGCATCGCTATGGCGTGAGCGAAGTGGTGGACGCCTATCAGTTCACCATGACCATGGCCAACTGGTTGCCGGTCACTATTGTGGGGGCGTTTTCGATTGTCCTGATTCCGGTGCTGGTCAAGACGCGCTATGCGCCGAATCAGGAACGGGTGCAGTTTCTGCGTGAGTTGCAAGGCTGGGTGCTGGCAATCGGTGTGCTCACCGGCGTGCTGACCTGGATGCTTTGGCCGTATGTGCTGGATTATGCCGGCGGCAATTTGAACGAGCTCACGCGGCAGCACAGTTCCGAGCTGATATGGGCATTTGCGCCGGCCGCGCTGCTGACCCTGCTGATCGGCGTGGGCACGTCCCGGCTGCGGGCGCATGAACGGCATGTGAACACCTTGCTGGAAAGTATCCCGGCCCTGATGATTCTGGCCTGGATTCTGCTGACACCGGGCGATGCGAGTGTCATGCCGCTGCTGTTGGGCACGCTTGTGGGGTATGTGATTCAATCCGTCTGGCTGACGCTGCTGGCGCGCAAGGCGGACGATGGAATATGGGGTGTGCCCAGTTTCACATTAAAATCCCATCAGTGGCCCTTGTTGCTGAACGCGGCCGGGGTCATGCTGATCGGGCAGATTGCCATGAGTTTCGTGGGGCCATTGGACCAGATCGCCGCAGCCAAGCTGGGTGAAAACGCCAATGCCACGCTGGGATATGCGGCGCGGCTGCTGTCGCTGATTATTGGCCTGGGCGCCGCCTCGGTCGGACGCGCGGCGCTGCCCGTGCTGGCTGATGTGCAAAGCCAGGGTGACGCGCATCGTGCCCGCACGATGGCGCTCAAGTGGTCTGTTCTCATGCTGGCGGGCGGCCTGGTGGCGGTGGCGGTGTGCTGGGTGATGGCGCCCTGGATCGTAAAGATTCTGTTTGAAAAAGGTGCATTTACGGCCGATGATACGGTCGCGGTGGCCAGCGTATTGCGCTGGGGGATTTTGCAGTTGCCGTTTTATTTTGGCGTGCTGATTCTGGTGCAACTGATGGCCAGCCAGAATCGTTATCGCCTGATGGCCGCCATCGCTGTTGCGAATTTTGCCCTGAAAGCGGTGCTGAATCAATTTCTGGCGCCGGCCATGGGCGTTGAAGGGATCATGCTGGCTACCAGCTGCATGTATCTTCTGTCTTATATTTGTTATGTCTTTGTGACGCTGACGTATGATGTGTCCAAAAAATCTCCTCCAGAAAAACCTGCTGATTGAACTATGCCTTCGAACGCCACAACTGTGAAGCCACCTACCTTGCGAATTATGCTCTTTATCCATTCGCTGCATGCGGGCGGCGCCGAAAGGGTGGCGGTCGACCTGGCCAACCAGTGGCATATTCATGGGCATGACGTCATTGTGGTCACGCAGACGGATGCCAGCGGCGATGTTTACGAACTGAACCGGCATATCGAACGGGTGGCGCTGAACACTGCGGGTCTGTCGGGTATTATGGCCAATTTGCGCCGTCTGTACGTATTGCGCAAGGCCCTGCAACGCTACCGTCCTGATATTGTGCTGGGCATGATGACGACCGCATCCATTCTCTCTGTGATTGCGTCAACCGGCCTGCGCACGCGCGTGATTGCCACCGAGCATACCCATCCACCCTCACAGAACCTGTCTTCCTTCTGGCTGAAACTGCGCCGCCGGACGTATCCCAGGGCGGCCAAAGTGGTTGCGCTGACCCGCGATACGGCAAGCTGGATTGTCAATCATGTGCCGGGTTCGGACATGGCCGTGATTCCGAATGCAGTGCATTGGCCGCTGGCCGACAGCGAACCCAAAGTGACGCCGCCATCGCGCAATGGCCGCTGTCGCCTGCTGGCGGTGGGCCGCCTGCACACCGATAAGGGTTTCGACATACTCATTGATGCTTTCCGCGACCTGGCCCAGGTGTTCCCCGATTGGGATCTGGTCATTCTTGGCGAAGGCACTGAGCGCGAGCGGCTGCAGGCGCAGATCGACGCAGCCGGGCTGGCCGATCGCATCAGTATGCCGGGGCGCGTAGGCAATATGCGGCAGTGGTATCAGGCTTGTGATATCTATGTGCTCAGCTCGCGGGTTGAAGGCTTATCCAACAGTTTGCTGGAGGCGATGGCCTGCGGCATGCCCAGCGTGGCCTTCGATTGCGAAACAGGGCCGCGCGAAATCATCCGGCCCGATATCGACGGCCTGCTGGTGACGCCTGTCGAAGATCCGCAGGCGCTGGCCGCGGCGCTGTCTGGACTGATGCATGACAAACAAGCCCGCAAGACGCTGGCCAGCCGCGCCGTGGACGTGCGCGACCGTTTCTCGATGCGGCGGGTCCTGTCCTTGTGGCAAGAGGTTTTCAACGACATACAGCATCACGAAAAAAAGGAATAGGCAAGGCTTATGTGCGGGATTGTCGGGCTTTTGGGCCGGTTTGAACACAAGGAAACACTGCTGGCAGCCAGTTGCAGCAAGATCGCGCATCGCGGGCCGGACAGCCGGGGTTTCTGGGAAGACGCCGACAGTCCCGTGGCTTTCGGCCATGTGAGGCTGGCCATTCAGGACCTCTCTGAACAGGGCCATCAGCCCATGGCCAGCGCCGATCAGCGCTTCATGCTGGTTTTCAACGGGGAAATCTACAACCATCCGCAATTGCGCGAAGCGCTGGAGCAGGACGGTTATGCCCATGCCTGGCGTGGTCATTCCGATACGGAAACCATCCTGGCCGGCCTGATGGTCTGGGGAATCGAAGAGACGTTAAAGCGCATGGTGGGCATGTTTGCCATTGCTGTGTGGGATCGCGAGGCGCGCAGTCTGGTACTGGCGCGTGATCGCTTCGGCGAAAAGCCGCTGTATTACGGTTACACGCCGGCAGGGTTTATGTTTGCGTCGGAACTCAAGGCGCTGATGTCCCTGCCGGGTTTCAATACGCAATTGAATCGTGATGCGATTGCCCTGTTTCTGCGCCACAACTATATTCCTGCGCCCTATAGCATTTTTACGCAGGTGCGCAAGCTGCTGCCCGGCACCTGGGTCACACTATCGCTGGATCAGATTGAACAGGCCGACTGGCCCGAACCCCAAACCTATTGGTCGGCGCTGGACGTAGCGCGCACACAGCCGCGGCGCCGCGTTGAGCGCGATGACGAGGCGGTGGATGAGCTCGATAAGGTGTTGCGTCAGGCGATTCGCGGGCAGTTGCTGTCCGATGTGCCGCTGGGCGCCTTTCTGTCCGGAGGCATTGATTCGTCGCTGATTGCCAGTCTGACCCGGGAAGAGACAGCGGGATCGCTAAGGACCTTTTCTATCGGCTTTACCGAGCCCGAGTACAACGAGGCCGAGTACGCAGCACAAGTGGCACGCCATTTGGGCACCGATCACACTGAATTGTATGTGAGCGCTCAGGACAGTCTGGACTTGATCCCTTCGCTGCCACGCATGTACGACGAACCCTTTGCCGATTCTTCGCAGATTCCGACGGCACTGGTCATGCGCATGGCCAGGCAGGAAGTGACGGTCGCGCTGTCCGGAGACGCGGGCGATGAGCTGTTTGGCGGCTATTCGCGTTACCAGCGTGTGCGGCAGTGGTGGCGCAAACGTGAAAAAGTGCCCGCAGGACTGACAACGCCGCTGCGCGTGGGCGCACGGTTGGCTGGCAGCCTGCTGTCCGGGCCGCGTGCGGAAAAATTCGGCAAGCTGGAGCAGGTGCTGGGTGCGGACGATATGGTTGCGTTCTACCGCCAGTTCGTCTCTTACTGGCAGGATCCGGCAAGCGTCGTCAAAGGCGCCAGCGAGCCGCCCACCGCGTTTGCGCAGCCGCCGCTGGACAGTTTGCTGGATACCATGATGGCGCTGGATACGGCGTCATATCTGCCCGATGATATTCTGGTCAAGGTCGATCGCGCGGCGATGGCGGTGTCGCTGGAAACCCGTGTGCCGCTGCTCGATCACCGGGTCTATGAATTTGCCTGGAGTCTGGATGAAAAATACAAAGTGCGGGGGAGTGAGAGCAAATGGCTGCTGAAGCAATTGCTGTATCGCCATGTCCCGCGCGAGATGCTGGACCGGCCCAAGAAAGGCTTTTCAGTGCCCATGGGGCAATGGCTGCGTGGTCCCTTGCGGGAATGGGGCGAGCAATTGCTGGCGATGTCACGCTTGCAGGAACAGAATTTGCTGGATGCCGATCGCGTGCATGCGATCTGGATGCAGCATCAAAGCGGGGCGGCCGACCACAGCCCGCGCTTGTGGGGTATCCTGATGCTGCAGGCCTGGCTGGACGAATACGGAATCAAACCATGAAAAACCTTAACTGCAACGGCAAGGAGTAGCCCGTGCGAATCCTGTTACTTGTCAGTTCCATGAACGCCGGCGGCGCCGAGCGGGTGGCGGCTTCGCTGGCCAATGCATGGGTGGCCGAAGGCCATGATGTCTGCCTGATGCCCACGTATTCCCGTGGCACGGGCCAGTCTTTCTATCCACTGGATCCGGGCGTGCGCCAAATCTGGGTATCACGCCATTTGAGCGGCCCGGGCATGTTTCGCACTCTGGCCAAGCCGCTGGTGTTGCGCCGCCTGATTCAGGAAGTGGCGCCCGACGTGATTGTCTCCTTCCTGACGAATGTGAACGTGATGGTGCTGGCCGCTACCAAGGGCCTGGATATACCGGTGATCGTCTGCGAGCGGACCAATCCGGCGGCGAGCAAGAATGTCAGTCCTGTCCTGGCGCGTGCGCGCAGGTTGTTGTACCCGCAGGCCGATGCGGTCATGCTGCAGACGCAGCAGGCCGCCGATGTGTTTGCCCGGGCGGTGCCGGATTTGCAGCATGTGGCGGTCATTCCGAACCCGCTGCCGCCAGCGCTGGAGTCTGCGGCCAAAGCGGCAGATGGCACCGGCAGGGTCACCTATATTTCGGAAACCGACAGCCGGCCCACCGACAGCCAGCCTGGCGAGAGTCAGGCAGTCGGGGCCCGATCAGCGGGGGACGCTGCAGCGAACGCTGCGGCACCACAGGACGCGCAAGCATCCAGCGGCGGTCGGCGGCAATTGTGCGCCATGGGTCGCTTTGTGGCGACCAAGCGCTTCGAAATGCTGATCGATGTGTTCAGCCGGCTGGCGCCGGAGGTGCCCGAGTGGGATCTGACAATTTGGGGCGAAGGGCCGTTGCTTGAGCCATTGCGGCGGAAAGTGGAAACGCTGGGGCTGCAGAACCGGATCCGCCTGCCAGGCAAAACCGATCAACCCTGGGAAGCCCTGAGTCGCGCCGATGCGTTTGTCATGACCTCGGAAGTAGAAGGATTCCCCAATGTCTTGCTGGAATCCATGGCGCTGGGCCTGCCCTGCGTGACCATGGATTGCCCCAGTGGTCCTGCCGAGCTGTCCAGAAACGGGCGTGATGCCATTCTGGTCGGACTGACTGACGAGGCCGCCTTGCAGGAATCGCTGCGGCAGATTATGACAGATGAAATTTTACGCAGTGAACTGGGCCACCGTGCAACGATTTCGGTACGCGACCGCTACAGTCTGGCGGCGGTGCTGGAGCAGTGGCAGTTTCTATTTGACGCCGTGCTGGGCCGCAAGCCGGTCACGCCGGGAACGCGACCGGAGCAGTCGTCATGAACGAGGCGCCGACGGCACAGCGTGAGCTGCACGTGGTACACGTGATCAGCGGTCTGGGGCAGGGCGGTGCCGAAGCGGTATTGAACCGCCTGTTGCTGGCGCCCGCGCATGGTGTGCGGCATACGCTGGTCAGCTTCACCGATGATGGCCTGTATGGCGCATCGCTGCGCGCAGCCGGTATTTCTGTTATTACACTTGGCATGGCACCGGGCAAAATCACCCCGGCCAACTTCGTGGCACTGCGGCGTGAGTTGATCGCACTCAAACCCGACGTCGTGCAAACCTGGATGTATCATGCCGATGCCATCGCCGGTCTGGCCGCACGCACGGCCGGCTTGCGGCATATTGCCTGGGGCATCCGCAATTCGGGGGAAAATCTCAAGAGCAGCAGCAAGTCTGCGTGGCTGTTGGCGCGGTTCTGCGGCCTGGTGTCGCGCTGGTTGCCACAAACCATTGTCTGCTGCGCGGAAGGCGCCCGGGCACGTCATGTGCAGTGGGGTTATGATGCGGACAAAATGGTCGTGATACAAAATGGCTACGATCTGACACGCTGGCAGCGTAATCTTCAGGCACGCACGCGTCTTCGCCAGGCATGGCAACTGGCCCCGGATACGCGGGTCATCGGCTTTGTGGCGCGCTGGAATCCGCTGAAGGACCATCGCACGCTGATCCAGGCGCTGGCGCGTTGCAAGGCCAACGGGCTGGATTTGCGCTGTGTGCTGATCGGCAAGGGGCTGGATGCGGACAATGCCGAGCTGATGCGACTGCTGCGCGAGGCCGATGTCGTCGATCAGGTGATTCTGCTGGGAATGCGCGATGACGTTCCCGATATCATGAGTGCGCTGGATGTGCATGTCCTCTCCAGCCTGGCGGAAGGGTTTCCCAATGTGGTGGCCGAGGCCATGGCCTGCGGCGTTCCTGGCGTCGTGACCGATGTCGGCGATGCCGTCGTGATTGTGGGCGATACCGGGTGGGTTGTGCCGCCGCAGGAGCCTGCGATGCTGGCCGAGGGCATCGGCAAGGCATTTGCCGCACTGGATTCAGAGGGCAGCCAGGTCATCGCCGAGCGCGTGCGCGAACGGGTGTTGCAGGAATTTTCCCTGCCGAAGATGGTGCAGCGTTACGAACACACCTGGCGGGCCATGCTTGCTGCCGAGCCTGGACAAAACGCGCGGGTATGACAATCGACAAAAAAGCAGGTCATACCCGACCGGAAAAATCGACGTTATAGGGATTTGATGACCATGACCAAGCAAACCTCTTCGCGTTCCCTGATGTTTGTGGTGAACAATCCTGCTTTCTTTCTGTCTCATCGCCTGCCCATTGCGCTGGCCGCAAAAGCGCAGGGCTACGATGTGAGCGTAGCCACGATGGATGGGGAGGCAGTGGAAGCGATCAAGGGCCATGGCCTGACGCATTATGTGTTGCCCATGTCCCGCAGCGGCATGAATCCGCTGGCCGAAATCAAGACACTTTACGCAATCTATCGGCTCTTCAAAATCGTGGAGCCCGATATCGTGCATCTGGTCACGATCAAACCGGTGCTGTACGGTGGCATTGCCGCCCGGCTCGCAGGCGTCAAAGGCGTGGTGTCGGCCATATCGGGCCTGGGCTTCATTTTTACGCGCGAACACAAGGGTATTGACTGGGTCCGGCTCGTGACCCAGCAGCTGTACCGCTACGCGCTGGGGCACCGCAACAGTCGCGTTATTTTCCAGAACAGCAATGATCGCGAGATTCTGGGCAATATTGGCGCGGTCAGGGACGAGCAGGTGGTGATGATCCGCGGATCCGGTGTCAACCTGGAGCAGTATGCTGCGCAGCCAGAACCGCCTTTGCCGATCACGATTATTTTCGTGGCGCGGCTGCTCAAGGATAAAGGCTTGCTTGAATATGTCGAGGCGGCGGGTATGTCGCAACGGGATGGCAAGCCTTACCGCTGGCTGGTGGTAGGCAATCCTGATCCGGGCAATCCGGCGTCAGTGACCGAAGACGAAGCCCGTTCCTGGGGAGATCGTGTGCAATGGCTGGGAGAGCGCAATGACATCGCCGCCCTGTATGCCGATTCGCATATTGTGGTGCTGCCTTCCTACCGCGAAGGATTGCCAAAATCGCTGGTCGAAGCCGCCGCTTGCGGGCGTGCCGTGATTACGACCGATGTGCCGGGCTGCCGGGACGCGATCGAAGCAGGATTGACGGGCGTATTGGTGCCGGTGCGGGATGCGCGGGCGATTTACGATGCGGTATGCGAGCTGGCCGAAGATACGGAAAAACGTCAGGCCATGGGCAGGGCAGGTCGCGCGCTGGCACAGGATGCGTTCGATATCCGCAAGGTGGTTCAGGCCCATCTGGATATCTATCAGGCACTGGAACGATAACGGGAATGATCAGAACGGCAGGCTGGCGTCGGGTGCGAACTCGGCAAAGACCGCCTTGAATTCGGCACGGATGCGATCAATGGCCTCTTGCGAGTCGCCTTCAAATCGCAACACAATGACCGGCGTGGTATTGGACGCGCGTGCCAGGCCGAAGCCATCTTCGTATTCTGCGCGGACCCCGTCAATTGTATTGATGCTGGTCGCACCGGGAAAGCGGGCCTTTTCCTGCAGTGTTTTGATCAACGCATATTGCTGACCTTCCTGCATATCGAGTTTGAGTTCGGGTGTGGAAATGCCCTCGGGCAGGGCGTCCAGCACGGCGGTCGGATTGGCGTCGCGCGCCAGGATTTCCAGCAGGCGGGCGCCGGTGTACAGACCATCATCAAAGCCGAACCAGCGTTCCTTGAAAAACACATGGCCGCTCATCTCGCCGGCAATCGGCGCGCCGGTTTCAGCCAGCTTGGCTTTGATAAGAGAGTGGCCGGTGCGCCACATAAGCGGTTCGCCGCCGGCTTCCTTCACAGCGGCCGTCACATGCCGGCTGCATTTGACATCATAGATAATGGTCGCGCCGGGCTGGCGGGCGAGAATATCGCGGGCGAACAGAATCAGTTGCCGATCCGGCCAGATGATGCTGCCGCTACGGGTCACCACGCCCAGACGGTCGCCGTCGCCATCAAAGGCCAGCCCGATTTCGCAATCGGTCTGCTCAAGCGTGCGTTGCAGGTCTTCCAGGTTATGCGGGTCGGCCGGGTCGGGGTGATGGTTGGGAAAGGCGCCGTCCACATCGCAAAAAAGTTCGGTCACCTGGCAGCTCAGCGCGCGAAACAGTTTGGTGGCCACGATACCGGCCACACCGTTGCCGCAGTCGATGGCAATCTTCATGGGACGAACGAGTTTGACATCGGACACGATCCGATCGATATAGGTCTGAACGATATCCTTGCGATGGGTGCCCCCTTTTTTGTCGGCTACCGGCTGCGAGGCCAGCGCCTGCATCTCTTCGCGCAGGGCCAGCACATCATCGCCATAAAGCGCCTTGCCGCCGATCATCATTTTGAAGCCGTTGTACCTTGGGGGATTATGACTGCCGGTAATGGCCACGGCCGCACCAATGTTTTCCGAGTAGGATTCGAAGTACACCAGCGGTGTCGGAACCATGCCAATGTCAACGGTATCAATGCCTTCGTCCCTCATGCCTTTTTGCAGGGATTCTGACAGCCCCGGGCTGGACAGGCGGCCATCGAATCCAACCACAATGCGGTCCGTGCCGCAGGCCAGGGCGCGACGGGCCAGGGCGCGCCCCAGCAGATAAGCGAATGATTCGTTCAACTGGTCAGGCACCGTACCACGAATGTCATAGGCTTTGAATACGGTTTGGGGCAGAACCTGGGGCATCGACTGTCCTTTGGAAGACTATTGCGGCGGTCGCGCCGCGCGCGCGGCGGGCAACAGCTTGAAATTGGGTAGAATGTGGACTGTATTATACGTCTGTTGCCTGCGACGATCAGTACCAAATTGTGTGCTGCACCAATGAGGCGGCAAACAAGTCGAATGGGAAGGTAGAAATGAATATTGTGATGGCGCTGCAGCAGGTTGTGGGCGCAGACCACGTGCTGACCGGCGAGGCGGCGCAGCCTTATCTGACTGACTGGCGCGGGCGCTACACGGGGCAGGCACTGGCCGTTGTGCGACCAGGCAACGTGCAGGAAGTGGCACAGGTGGTACGCTGCTGTATTGAACATCAGGCGCCGATGGTGCCGCAGGGTGGCAACACCGGCCTTTGCGGGGGCGCTACGCCCGATGCGCAGGGCAAGAGCGTGGTGGTGGTGCTCACGCGGCTGAATCGCGTTTTACAGGTGGATACGGCTGACGACACCATCACCGTGCAGGCGGGTTGCACCTTGCGCGAGGTTCAGGAAGCCGCGGCGGCGGCAGATCGCCTGTTTCCGCTCAGCCTGGCGGCTGAAGGCAGTTGCACTATTGGTGGCAATCTGGCCACCAATGCCGGCGGTACCCAGGTGCTGCGTTATGGCAATACGCGCGATCTGACGCTGGGGCTGGAAGTGGTCACGGCCGACGGCGACATCTGGTCCGGCCTGCGCGGGCTGCGCAAGGACAATACCGGCTATGATCTGCGGGATTTGTACATTGGCAGCGAAGGCACGCTGGGAATTATTACGGCGGCGACACTCAAGCTGTATCCCCAGCCGGTGGCGCGCTGTACGGCGATGCTGGCATTCAATGAACTACCGGCGGCTGTGCGTATGCTGGCCCGGGCGCGCAAGGGGTTTGGAGCAGCGCTGACCGGTTTCGAGCTGATTTCCCATTATTGCCTGGATTCAGTGACGCGCCAGTTTACGCAGCAAAAATGGCCCTTTGATGAATCCGGCCGCCAGTGCGCCTGGTACGCCTTATTGGAGATTTCTGACAGCGAAAGCGCAGACCATGCACGGGAGCGTTTTGAAACGGTGGTGGGCGATGCGATTGAAGCCGGCGATGTGGTTGATGCCGTGATCGCTGCCTCGATTGCCCAGAGCAACGACTTGTGGCATTTGCGCGAAAGCATTCCCCTGGCTGAGAAGCAGATGGGCAAGAATATCAAGCACGATGTGTCCATTCCCGTCTCACGCATGGCCGATTTTGTCGATCAGACCAACGCGCAGTTGCAACAGGCGTTTCCGGGTGTCCGGCATATTGTGTTCGGTCATCTGGGTGATGGCAACCTGCACTATAACGTCGCGGCGCCAGCCGGGTCCGACGAGACCGCGTTTCTGGGTTTGCAGTCCCAGGTCTATCAGCTGGTCCATGACAGTGTGCATGCGTTTGCGGGGTCCATCAGTGCCGAACATGGCGTCGGGCAGCTCAAAAAAGACCTGCTGCCCTTGTATAAGTCAGAGGTCGAACTGGCGCTGATGCGTAAAATCAAGCGGGCGCTGGACCCTCACGTCCTGATGAATCCGGGCAAAGTCATCAATAGCGCTGACATTTAGGGCAGAAAAACGTGGCGCGCTGGCCCTGGACGATTTTGCGTATTGGTGTGCCGCAAGTGCGGCAGGGCTGGTTTTCACGGTCGTAGACGGCCGCGTGAATCTCAAAGTAGGCCCCCGGTTCCTCCTGCGTACCGGTGTAGTTGCGCAGGGTACTGCCGCCCGATTCAAGGGCATTGGACAGCGTGGTCAGGATGGCTGCATGCAGGCGGGTTGCGCGGCCCGGCGAAATGCGATTGGCTGGCGTGCGTGGATGGATCCGGGCCAGGAACAGGCTTTCCGATGCGTAAATATTGCCCACCCCGACGACAATCTGCCCGCCCAGCAGTGCCTGCTTGATGGCCACACTGCGGTTCTGCAATCCTGCATAGAGCAGCGCAGGTGTGAACGCCGGATCGAAAGGCTCAATACCCAGACCGGCCAGCAGCGGGTGGGCGGCCACAGGCCCGGCATCATTGGGATGCCACAGCACCGCGCCAAAGCGCCGCGGATCATTCAGGCGCACGGTGGCGCCATCAAAACACCATTCCACATGATCGTGCTTGCGCAAAAAGGCGTTGGCTTCGACCTGACGCAGCGATCCGGACATGCCCAGGTGAATCAGCAGCGTTCCATGCTCGAAACGCAACAGCAAATATTTACCCCTGCGCTCGCAGGCCAGCAACGGTTTTCCCTGCAGAATCGCGTTCAGATCCGGGGTCACAGGCCAGCGCATGCGCGCTTCGTACACATTGACCGCAAGCACGCGCTTGCCGGTAATGATTGTGTCCAGCCCCCGGCGGGTGGTTTCGACTTCAGGTAATTCAGGCATAGGAACCAGGCAGTTCGCGTCGTGCGCGGCAAGCGGCACCGGCGACGGTAAAATGCCTAAATTTAAGGATTTATTAATAATAACTAAGCAGGGATGATAACATTTGTTTTTTGTTACCTGGCCTTGTCCATCTGCCTGTGATTCCGATGAAAAGCGTTATTCGCGCCGCCGTTTTTGTTGCCCCGCTGCTGTGGACTGCGGCTGCACACGCCCAATTCGATCAGCCTGCAGACCGGCGCGCCATGCTCGATTTTTTATCGAACGAGCAGGCCACGCCCGTGGTTCTGGTCAATCATACCGAGGCCGATGACATTTATCGCCTGCTGATCATGGAGATCGCAGCCCAGGAAGGCAAAATCGACCTGGCGGCAGAAACCGCCATGGACCTGGCGCGCGAACGGAAAATTCCGCGCCTGGCCAAGCGTGCCATGCACTTGTATCTGGCCGCTTCCCAGCCTCGCGAGGCGAGTGGGGCGGCAAAGCTGTGGAGCCAATTGGCTCCGGGCGATGAAGAAGCTGTGGCTGCCACCCTGGCCCTGTCGGCCAGCAATGGCGACACCGATGGCATCGTCAAAGCGCTGCGTGAACGCATTGCCGTTGCAGGTAACAAGGACCGTGCCCTGTACCAGGCGGCCGCAGTCGTGGCGCGCATGAAGGACAAGCAGGAGGCCCTGAAGGTCTTTACGCAGGTCATCCATAAAAACGGCGACACCTCATCGGTGGCGCATCTGCTTCTGTCGGATCTGGCCTTCCAGGCCAATAACCCGATACTGGCCTGGGAGGCCGCGCATCAGTCGCTGCGGCTGGATCCCAATTCCGATGCGGCAGCCGAGCGGGTCCTGCAGTATGGTGTGAAGATCAATCGCAAACTGGCCATGTCGCTGGGGCGCAAGTTTATTGATGACCATCCCAATATTCGCCGCGTGCGTCTGTTGTACATCAGCCAGCTGGTTGAAGAGGGCAAATTCGATACCGCCCTGGCCGATCTCAAGCGTATGCGCAAGACTTTTCCCGAAGACTTCGACCTGCTGTACCTGGAGGCCCAGGTCAATTACCAGGCCAAGCACTACAAAACGGCGCGTGCACGCCTGAATGAGTTTCTGGAGGTGCAGGGTCAGCGGCGCGCGGCGCTATCCGATGCCGAAACCGATGCCCAGGGTCAATCCACCGATGCGCGCCTGCTGTATGCCCAGATCTACGAAGACGAAGGCAATTACCGGCAGGCCATTGCCCAGCTGGAAAAAATCGATGAGTCGGTCGCCATGCCGCAAATCCGCATGAAACAGGCGGCGCTGTACGGCAAGCTGGGTAACTTGAACAAGGCGCTGGCGCTGCTGGCGGGCATTCGCAGCGATACGAAGGATGACAAAATCATTGTCGAGCTGGCCGCCTCGCAGGTACTGGCGGCCGCGGGTCGCACCGACAGGGCAGTGGCGCGGCTGGTCCAGGCTGACAAAGCCTTGCCGGATAGCCCGGCCATCAAATATGACCTGGCCATGCTCTATGAACGTCAGGGCAAAATCGTGGAAATGGAAACCCTGCTGCGTCAGGTCATGTCATTGCGACCCGAGTCGCCTGACGCCTACAATGCGCTGGGGTATGTGTTTGCCGATCAGAATATCAATCTGGACCAGGCACAGGTTCTGCTGGACAAGGCTGTGCAACTGGCGCCGGGCAATCCCTTTATTCTGGACAGTATGGGCTGGTTGCAATTCCGGCTGGGCAATCATGCGCTGGCCAGCCAGTATCTGGAAAGCGCCTTTGAATTGTCGCCCCAGGCCGATATCGCGGCTCACCTGGCAGAAATCTACTGGAGCGACGGGCAGAAAAAGCGTGCCCGAGCCCTGCTGAAAAAGGGCTGGGAGCTGGATCGCGAAAACCCGACCCTCACAGAAACCCTTAAACGACTGGGAGTCCGTTTCAAATGAATATATCCGCTTTACCACGCATGAGCCGATGGATCGCAACCGGTCTGGTTGCGGCAACGCTGGCTGCGTGTTCCACAGTGCCCAAGACGCCATCGGCCCCGTCCGCCGCTCGAGCCGACGGCACATTTGAGCGTTCCGGTCGCTTTGCCCTGAATGTGTATGATAAAAGTGTCGAGCGCAATCGTGATTCGGTACAGGGTGGATTTACCTGGGTGGATACCGGCGCTATCCTTACGCTGGACCTGACCAATCCGCTGGGCTCTACGCTGGCGCGCGTCGTGGTGTCGGACGGACAGGCTGTGCTGACCCGCTCTAATGGCAAGCGGACCGTGGCGGCCGACCCCGATAGTCTGGTGGCTGATGTGCTGGGCAGCCCCATTCCGGTCAGCGGCATGCGCAACTGGCTCAAGGGCTTGCGTAATGGGCAGGCCGGCGCCAGCGGGCAGGGGGCTCAGGAGTTTGACGAAGCCGGCTGGCACGTCAAACTGTCCGATATCGACAGCAAAGGCCCCACGCGCCTGAATTTTGAGCGTATTCAGGGCACTGACCGTATAACCGTTCGCGTGGTGACTGAAAGCGAATGAAGCAGCTGTGCGATGTGCCGGCGCCGGCCAAGCTGAACCTGTTTCTGCACGTCACGGGGCGCCGCCCCGATGGCTACCACCTGCTGCAAACCGTTTTTACATTTATCGACCTGGCAGACCGGCTGCATTTTACGCTGCGCGACGATGGCCGCATTGTGCGCGAGACCGACGTACCGGGCGTACCTCATGATCAGGATCTGATCGTGCGGGCAGCGCGGCTGCTGCAACAGCACGCGCCAGCCAGCTCGAACGCTGCTGCGGGCGTGACTGTCCGGGTTGACAAAAATATTCCAGCCGGCGGCGGCCTGGGAGGCGGCTCCAGCGACGCCGCCAGCACGCTGATGGCGCTTAACCGGCTATGGGGCTGCGGTTTGTCCCGGGAAGCGCTACAGGCCTTGGGCCTGACCCTGGGCGCCGATGTGCCGGTGTTCATTTTCGGGCAGGCGGCCTTTGCAGAGGGAGTGGGTGAGGCGCTGCAGGCGTGCCCGGTGCCCCCGGCGGTGTATGTGCTCTTTATTCCCACAATCAGTGTCGCAACTGCAACAGTTTTTGCGTCGCCTGATTTGACAAGAGACACAAAATCAATCATAATGCACGACTTTGCTGGACATGATATTCATCAGTTTGGCAGAAATGATCTACAGGCAGCAGCATGTGCTTTGTTCAAACCGCTTTCGCTTTTTGTGGGCTGGCTTGAAACATTGGGCATACAGGCCAGAATGACAGGATCGGGTGCATGTTTTTATATATCGTACCCCAGCCTTCAGGAAGCCGAAGCATGCCGCCAGCGTGTAGAATATGCGCTTGCCTCTCATCCAGAGGCACGCCAGTGGTTAAGACAGGTCGTTATCTGTCACGGCATCAGCCGGCATCCGCTGTATAATTGGATATAGAATTTGGGGCGTCGCCAAGCTGGTTAAGGCACTGGATTTTGATTCCAGCATGCGAAGGTTCGAATCCTTCCGCCCCAGCCAAATTCGTACTGCAAGTGCGGAAACCGTGAATAAGCCGCTATAAACCGGTATGTGCTTATCACGGTTTTTTTATTTACTTCACCGATTCCAGCTATCATGTCCAACACTAATTTCATGATTTTTACCGGCACTGCCAATCCCAGGCTTGCTGTAGATGTCGTCAATCATTTGGACATGTCGCTGGGCAAAATGACCGTCGGTCGTTTCTCTGACGGTGAAGTCATGGTGGAAATCCTGGAAAATGTACGGGGCCGCGATGTATTCGTGCTGCAGCCCACGTGCGCGCCGACCAACGACAATCTCATGGAAATCATGACAATGGTCGATGCGTTGCGCCGCGCCTCGGCCGGTCGAATTACCGCTGCCATTCCGTACTTTGGCTACGCCCGGCAGGATCGTCGTCCGCGTTCAGCCCGGGTGGCCATCACGGCAAAAGTCGTTGCCAACATGTTGCAAAGCGTCGGTGTAGACCGGCTGCTCACCATGGACCTGCATGCCGATCAGATCCAGGGCTTTTTCGATATTCCGGTAGACAACATCTACGCCGGCCCCGTGCTGCTGGCCGATATCGGACAGCGCCACTTCAAGGACCTGGTCGTGGTGTCACCCGACATCGGCGGCGTGGTACGTGCCCGTGCACTGGCCAAGCAGCTTGAAGCCGACCTGGCCATCATCGACAAGCGCCGTCCGCGCGCCAATGTATCCGAAGTCATGAACATCATTGGTGAAGTAGACGGTCGCACCTGCATTATCATGGATGACATGGTCGATACCGCAGGTACGCTGTGTAAAGCGGCTGCGGCACTCAAAGAGCGTGGCGCCGGCGCTGTGTATGCATACTGTACGCATGCCGTGCTGTCAGGCGGTGCTGTCGGTCGTATTGCCGAATCCGAGCTGGATGAACTGGTTGTGACCGACACTATTCCGCTGTCTCAGGAAGCCGCCGATTGCAGCCGCATCCGCCAGCTTTCCAGCGCATCGCTGCTGGGCGAAACCATTCTGCGCATTTCGCATGCAGAATCGGTCAGTTCGCTGTTTGTAGAATAAGCATTTGATTCGCTGCTGGTCGCGGCAGCGGGTCGGGTGGCTGGGCCAACCGGTTCAGCCTTTTTGAAATACCGTAACCGGTATTGTTAATTTGGAGTTCTCCATGAAATTTGAAGCCACTACGCGTAGCGTTCAGGGATCGAGTGCGAGCCGCCGCCTGCGTCGCGCTGGTCGTGTCCCGGCCATTGTTTACGGTGGAAAAGGCGAAGCGCAAAGCGTCGAGCTGGACCACAATGAAATCTTCCATGCACTGCGTAAAGAGCCTTTCCATACATCCGTGCTGGATATGATTCTTGACGGCAAAAAGCAGAACGTTCTGCTGCGCGCCGTACAATGGCATTCCTACAAACCACAAGTGCTGCACGTGGATTTCCAGCGCGTCAACGCCAATGAAGCGCTGACAACACGCATTCCTTTCCACTTTATCAACGGTGATGAATCTCCTGCCGTCAAACAGCAAAATGCGACTATTTCGCACGTGCTCAATGACATCGAGGTCACTTGCCTGCCTAAAGACCTGCCACAGTTCATCGAAGTCGATCTGGGCAAAATGGAAGTCAATGACGTTCTGCACCTGTCTGACATCACGGCGCCCGCTGGCGTTGAGTTCCTGGGCGTAGGCGAAGAAAGCCCCGTTCTGGCAACAGCATCTGTCGTCGCTGCCAATGTTGAAGACGACGAAGCAGCCGAAGGCGAAGAAAAAGCCGCTGATGACGCAGAGAAATCTGACAAACCAGCTGAAGACGACGCCAAGTAAGTCTTGGATGTGTTACCTTGCCTTCAGGCGGGGTAATGCAGGCCGGCTCTGCCGGTCAGGTAAAAATAAGTACGCCCCCGTAGTGCATCCGCATTTCGGGGGTTTGTTTCGTAAATTGCAGGGAAAATGAGCACATGGCTTCGTTGCCTATCCGTCTGATTGTCGGGCTGGGAAATCCTGGCCAGCAGTATGAAGCCACGCGGCACAATGCGGGCTTCTGGCTTGCCGATCATTATGCCGATGACCTGAAAACCCAATTCACACTGGAAACGGGCTTCTTCGGTCAGCTGGCACGTGCGCGTCACGACGGCGAGGCTGTCTATCTGCTCAAACCGGCGACTTATATGAATCGTTCCGGCCAGTCTGTCGGCGCCGTCGCGCGGTTTTTCAAGATCGAGCCGGAACAGGTACTGGTGCTGCATGATGAGCTGGATCTGCCGGTTGGCGATGTCAAACTGAAAAAAGGCGGCGGGCACGCCGGCCATAACGGCTTGCGCGATATTCAGGCGGCACTGGGCACGCCCGACTATTGGCGCATGCGCCTGGGCATAGATCATCCGCGCAAACGCGGTCTGGCTCAAGGGGTGGCCGATTACGTGTTGTCCATGCCGGCCAAAGACGATATGCCTTTGATTGAGAATGAAATCAACAGTGCCAGACAAATCCTGACGCCTTTGCTGGACGGCGATTTTGCTGCTGCATCGCGTCGGCTTGCTGCGGTCCGTGAGCGTAGCGCATGACCTCCCCCACATTCGGCACTGACCTGCGTGCGTTCCTGCGGTTCGTACGCAGACCGCGCCTGACGCCACGGGTGGTCGGGCGTGGCGGCGGCAGTGGCTGGTGGCGTGACTGGTATCCCAACGTGTCTTTTGGGCGCATGCTGGCCTGGGTTGCGCTGCTGTGGTTCGTGAATCTGTTTGTCCTGGCACCATTGGCGCTGAGCGCGGCGGAAAGCAGCGGGGCGCAACATCGCATGGACCCCGATAACATTCCCTGGCTCATGGCCGTGTTGTGGGCGCCGCTGGCCGAAGAAATGCTGTTCCGCTATAGCTTGCGGTATCCACGCGCTATCTTGTGGGTAATCCCCGTGATGGCAATCGTGGTCTTTTCCGGCCCATCATGGCTGAGCATCGCTGCTTTCCTGTTGGTGCTGGCCTTGCTGGTCGCCCTGAAAATGCGCGGGCTGGCCAGTCACGACGAAGCGCTCTCCTGGCATCTGCGCCGATTGTATGTACAATGGTTTCCGTGGGTCTTTCATCTGTCTGTGCTGACCTTCGCATTTGTGCATTTGAATAATTTCAAATTGAACGGCACGCCCTGGTGGATGTTTCCGGTCATGGTGCTGCCGCAATGGATGACCGGGCTGGTGCTGGCCTGGATGCGCGTCCGGTCCGGTATCGGCACCTCTATGCTGATGCATATGATGTTCAACGGCGGGCCGTTGCTGCTGATCTGGCTGATGCTGATGGGTAAATAAACATCAGCGCCGTCGCCGGGCGCTGTCTTCGCTGCATTGTCGCTCACCGCTGGACCATTACCCGTTCTGGAAAGGAGCTTGCTGTGCGAATTTACGTAACCAGTATTTTTGTCGATGACCAGGCACACGCCCTGGATTTCTATACCAACACACTTGGCTTTAAATTAAAACACGATGTGCCGGCGGGGGACTATCGCTGGTTGACGGTGGTCTCGCCCGAGCAGACGCAGGGTACCGAGCTGTTGCTTGAGCCCAGCGTACACACGGCGGTTGCGCCGTACAAACAGGCACTGGTCAAGGATGGCATACCGGCCACGTCTTTTCTGGTGGACGACCTGGATGCCGAATATGAGCGACTCAAAGGCAAGGGCGTGAATTTTACCGTCGCGCCCATGGATGCGGGGCCTGTCAAAATGGCGGTGTTTGATGATACCTGCGGAAATCTGATTCAGGTGATTCAGATGATGGGCGGAGGTATGTAAAGACGTTCATGTGCCTTGTTTTGAAAACGTGTATTTGATAGAATTTCAACTACGGTTTACAAAGTGTTTTTCGTATTACTGTAAGAAGTTTGGAGCGTGGCATAACCCCGAGCATTGGGCCAACGACTCCCCTGACAGCAGGTGAAATCGGTAAGCCTGATGATAGCAGCATGAATGCAGGTATGGTTCGTGTGCCAACGACAGCACTATGCAAGATGGCTTGCATATACACACTAAGACGGTGGTTCGGCTATCTGGACTAATACGAAATTTGAAGGCTCCCAACTCGGGGGCCTTTTTCTTGTTTCTTATTGATGCCCCAGGACGAAGTGTTGTCATACCAGGTGACAACGGAATATGCTTGTTGTGGGACCAGAAACTGGAGAATCACCGTGTTCTTGGATCGGCAGGCAACGATTAGCGGTCGGTGGTTCCCACGTATATCTTCGAATAGGCAATGAATATCCGCTTTTTTGAACACTGATTGCAATTCTGCATAGAGTAATGCTTCGGCTTGTTCAAGTGTGTTGCCACGACTAATCAATCGCTGTTGCCAGATGTGAAACAGACCGAACCCCCTGTGCATTCCCTTGTGTTCCCCGTAGAAAAGATAGATTGGAGCGCTGGCAAAAGTGTGCTTTTGAAATGTGATAGAAGGGAATGTCCCAAAACTCTGGTCGGAGAGTGGCCCACTGATTTTGAGATATTTGTGTCTGGAAACAAGTGTCCCCATAGTCTCCTGGGTAAACGTGTAACAAAACATTCTAGTTTATCGATAAACTTTTGAATGGCTATTCGGGTCATTACGTTCGGAGTTTCCGATAGCGTCCGGGTCAGGCAATCATCGCGCAAACAAACTGCCCGGAGCATCTTTCTTTCAGAACGCTATAGACCGTGAAGAAGAGCGGCAGACAAGGTTACAATCAACGCTTTACACGAAATCCGTTAACAATTGCGATAAAGCTGCAGGTTGATCGGTCGTTTCGTTAGTAACTGCGCATTACTTTTCACATCACGTTGGTGAGTCCGGTCAATTTTCATTGATCCGACAAAGGCGTGCGTGTGCGACACTCAAGGAATATAAATGGCTCTTCAATGTGGGATTGTCGGACTGCCCAACGTGGGCAAATCCACGCTCTTTAACGCCCTGACCAAAGCGGGCATTGCTGCGGAAAACTACCCTTTCTGCACCATCGAACCCAATGTGGGCATTGTCGAAGTGCCTGACGGGCGTCTGGAAAAGCTGGCCGATGTGGTCAAGCCCGAGCGCATTCTGCCTGCGACGGTCGAATTTGTCGACATCGCCGGTCTGGTGGCGGGTGCATCAAAGGGCGAGGGCCTGGGTAACCAGTTCCTGGCCAATATCCGCGAGACCGACGCCATTGTGCATGTTGTGCGCTGTTTTGAAGACGAGAATGTCATCCACGTGGCCGGCCAGGTCAATCCGATTTCCGATATTGAAGTGATCAATACCGAACTGGCCCTGGCAGATATGGCTTCGGCTGAAAAAGCCCTGTTGCGCGCGCAAAAAACCGGTCGCGCCGGCGACAAGGATGCGCAGAAACTGGCTGCCCTGCTGGAAAAAATCATTCCTGTGCTTAACGAAGCCAAAACCATTCGTTCCATGGGCCTGGATAAGGATGATCTGGAGCTGATCAAGCCGTTCTGCTTCATTACCGCCAAACCGGCCATGTATGTAGCCAATGTGAAAGAAGCTGGCTTCAAGGACAATCCGCATCTGGCCGCAGTGGAAGAATTTGCTGCAAAAGAAAATGCGCCGGTGGTGGCCGTTTGTGCCGCCATCGAAGCGGAGATTGCGGATCTGGACGACGAGGATAAGAACGTTTTCCTGGCCGACATGGGCATGGACGAGCCCGGACTGAACCGCGTGATTCGTGCGGCATTCCGCCTGCTTGGTTTGCAAACGTACTTTACCGCAGGGGTCAAGGAAGTACGCGCATGGACCATCCATATCGGCGACACGGCGCCCAAGGCGGCCGGCGTGATTCACACCGACTTTGAGCGCGGTTTTATTCGCGCCCAGACCATTGCCTATGATGATTTCATTACGCATAAAGGCGAGCAGGGCGCCAAGGAAGCGGGCAAAATGCGCGCTGAAGGCAAGGAGTATATTGTCAAGGATGGAGACGTATTGAATTTCTTGTTTACCCCGAAGTAGGCGGGTATGGACATTCGTTGGGCTAATGGAACGTCCCATGGATTTTTCAATTCTGGATAGCAACGTTGCGTAGATCATAAAGGACGCTAAAAGCCTTTCGTCCTCAATAGGTACGACAAAGCCCGCATATCGCGGGCTCTAATTTTAAAAAAATGTCATAGAACGTGCGTTCGCTGGCTATGATCGTGGTGTAGGCTTTGAATCGAGAATCTGAGCACTTAACTTTTGCAACCATTTCTCTCTATCAATTTCCTCAGTGCGATACCAGTCTTTAAAGCCGCCGGAAATATTCGACTTTAGCCAATAGTCGAACTCAGGGCCTTCTTTCTTAGAAAGATCTACACTGCGGTTCCGTCTGCGAAATGGCATTGCTTTCTCCTTTTTCGCGTTGGTTCACAACTTAAAAGGAAACGGTAGCACCCGTTAGATGAGCGGGTCTAATTGTACTTTTAAAAGATTTTGACTGAGCAATAGCAATATTACGATTAGTCGAACGCCGTTATCTGCATAGTAGTCAATCGTCTCGGCAATGTTTCAGGATCAATCAGCTTATTCATGAGCCCACACTTTGCGCCAATTTAGCGCGCAGACTGAAGAACGTAAAGAATCTGCGTTTCAGGGACACCTCTGGTAACAGACTGCTCGCTATTGCTACATCTCTGCTTTGGATCAAATGCCTCTATCCATAAGCGGTGGCAGAGAATGCGTGGCAGAAGCATTAACATTTAGATGCTAAGACTAAAACAAGCAGTCCATAAAAAGCGTATGATTTTTGGAAGGGCACACTAACTTGTGCCTGTTTTCTTTTAACAAAAAGGAAGCGCTACATTTTTCCTGCATTTCTGACTATCTTGTTGCGCTCTTTTTTAATTGAAGGGAGACCAATATGCACGAAAGAAACGGAAGTCAAATTATCCAGGATTGGCCGGAAGAGTCTAGAGAAGCTACGCAACTTGTCATCGATAAATATGGTGATCCACATGAAATTACGCCGACCACCCTTGTGTGGTTTAACGCTGGACCATGGAAGCGGATCGTAGCATCCAAAACGTTTTACCAGCACAATTTTCCATCGCCCCATATAGACTGCATCGAATCGGTAATTGATTACCAAGTTCCCGTCGATAAGTTCGACGAACTTGCCAAGTTTGACGGTAGTGTGATCGTTGAAAGGACTGCTGGTGAAGTTTCTGCGCGCTGTCATGACGAAGAAGCAAATTTTCTGGCTCTCAATTTAATGCACGACATTGTTACGGGAGAAAAAAATGTCGCAGAAGCGCGGAGTTATTATGGCAAGGAATTCTTGGACTATCGCAAAAAAAAACCGACGCCGTATATGGAAAAGTTGCGTTTTCAATCTGCTTTAGAGCATAAAGCACCTGATCCAGATACTTCCATACTCTCTGAGGAGGACCTTGAATCTGCGATTAGAGAAGGAGAGCAAAGTAGCGCCGCTGAGTAAGATAAAGAGGCGTGAATTCTAGGACTATGCTCAAGATGCCGGTGTAGTCTGTGTATTTGTGTATACATTCTTATTTCTTTATGAGGTGATATGATGATTAACGACGACACTATCCAGGATAAATCTGCAAAAGCTGCCGAGAAAACTCAGGCGGCTGCTGAAACTCTACTTAACGATCCTAAGGGGGAGATAAAACGTAGAGCCTCAGAGGCGGCGGGAGATGCATCGTACGCGATAAACTCATTTTTTGGAGCCATCGAAGACTCCACCCGCCGAAGTCCCGGCTGTGCTTTGCTTGTTGCTGGCTTAGTTGGAGTATGTATTGGCCGCCATTTTTATAAAAAATAGTTCAACAGCAATGGCGAAACCATTCAATCATTGCCCACGCTGTTTTGGCTACCCCTCAATAGGGACTCATACATTGAGTTAACAATGGTGTCAAACGATCCGTTAGTCCTAATACTTATGTACTTTATCCTGCCGCTTTGGCTAATTGCGGGGTTTGCCGATTGGGGTTGTCATCGTAGATCGCATATCGAAAGCACCTCTGGACCTAAGGAATCAATACTTCATTTTCTCCAATTCGGAGAAGTTGGGCTTGCTCTATTGGCAGCGCTTTTCCTGGAAATTAACGCTGGCTTGATTGCTTTTATGATATTTATCTTTTTAGTTCATGAGGCCACCGCTCTATGGGACGTGAATTATGCTGTAGGTACACGTGAAGTTACTCCCTTCGAACAGCATATCCACAGCTTTCTCGAGATGATCCCTCTTATAGCCATTATTTGCGTAAGTGCATTGCATTGGGAACAGTTCAAGGCAATTTTCGGAATGGGAGAGGAAAGCGCTCGGTTCGCTTTAGCATGGAAGGCGGACCCGCTGCCCATCTCCTACATTCTTACTTTGATGGCAGCTGTGCTATTAATGGTAGTCCTTCCGTATACAGAGGAACTGATAAGGGGTTTGCGTGCGAGGCACGTCAGAAACGACGATTGAGTGGGCATACCAAATTGCTGTGTGGAAACTTTCTCAACTACGTCAAGGAGCACATATGTCAAATCATCTCGAAAACGTCGCCGGTGCGACAATCGTTATAACGGGAGCCTCGAGCGGATTCGGTCGCGGAACTGCGCTTGCCCTAAGCGCGATGGGAGCGAATGTCGTGCTTGCCGCACGTAGGACCACCGAACTAAAAGAATTGGCGACCGAAATCAGCGCTGCAGGCGGTGATGCCCTCTCCGTGACGATAGATGTAAGCCAGCCATCTGAGGTGGCACGCCTTGCTACGGCCTCCATTGATCGTTTTGGTCGCATCGATGTGTGGATAAATAACGTCGGGATAGGTGCGTTGGGTTTGTTCTGGGACATCCCCATTGAGGACCATGCCCGAGTTATAGATGTCAACCTAAAAGGGCTGATATTTGGCGCTCACCAGGCACTTCGGCACTTTCGGGCGCAGGGTTTTGGAACACTTATTAATATCGGTTCGATCGACAGCGAAGTGCCTCTGGCATATCAGGCGTCCTATGCGGCCACCAAAGCGGCAGTCCTAAGTTTAAGTCGGACATTGAATGAGGAGCTCCGGCTCGTTGGCAATAACGATATTAAAGTAGGCACCATTATGCCCTGGGCAGTTGATACGCCTTGGTGGACGCATGCCGCTAATTACACTGGGCACGCGCCTCGAATGGCTGCCATGGACGATCCTCAGATCGTCATTGACGCCATCGTCGCCGCATGTACTGACCCTAAGGAAGAACAGCCTGTTGGCTGGAAGGCGCATGCATCAAACGCTTCCCATCATATTTTCCCGGACTTGTCCGAGCGGATGTCAAGTGACATTGCTGATCGGCAGGTCCATAAGGCCTCCAATGTATCCGAAACAACCGGTGCTATATATAAGCCCTTAGTGGGTACGGCAACAATAGATGGCGGGATACGGGAGAGAATTAAGCGAGAAGAGGAGCGCAAAGGACAGTAGATAAGAATATAAACTTCCGCCAACATATCCCTTCACGCATTGTTGGCGGAGACTCTACATTTTTGAAAAGGAGAACGGTATGGTCTGGCACACTGTTTTTTTCTTTGCTCTAGCATTATTATCTGCGATATTCGGGTTCGGTGGTTTTTTAACTTGGGGCGCACTAATGGCACAAATACTATTTGTTATTTTCTTGGTGTTAGGCCTATTTACAATCTTCATCAGGAAGAAGCGCTAAAACCGAATCTTGGTATTAACTGAAGCCAAAGCTCACTATTAGTTCCTAATTGGTCGCGGCACCAATAAGAGCAACAAACCAAAGCGATAGCTGTATTCAAACCAAGAGTTTTTGGTCTACTACTTACATTTTGTATGCCAAACCAATATCTGGCATCAACTACCAGCAAATCCTGTTAGAACCGTGTTGCTCACTAATGGCAACTCACAGACAGCGACTTCTTTGCAGTTGTCATACGTTCGTAAAAAAAATCCCTCTGGTCAACGTAATTACTAACAATATAAAAGATACAACGGTTGCGTTTGTCCGCTGCCAGTCAAATAATGAACCGTAACGCAGTAATTTTCACACAGGAAAGTCAGTATTGTCGAACGGGCGACAGCTTATCGATCTAAAAAAATATAGGCGATTACTCACTTTCAAAATGTACACATGGAGTGTGTTATGCAAAGAATCGCGATCGTGAGCGAACACGCGTCCCCGTTAGCAGCGTTAGGCGGTGTAGACAGTGGTGGGCAAAACCTATATGTAGCCCACGTTGCACGTGAGTTGGCGCGCCTCGGACACTATATAGATATTTTTACCAGATCAGACAACCCCGCGTTGCCACAGCAAATGAACTGGCATGAGAACATACGCATTATCCATGTTCCAGCAGGGCCACCAGTATTCTTGCCCAAAGAGAGTCTGCTACCCTACATGGAAGAGTTTGGTGAATTTATGCAGTCGTACGTATGCAGGAACAACATACGGTATGACATAATACACGCCAATTTTTTCATGTCGGCGTTGGCAGCCATGCCTCTGGCACGGAACTCCAATACACCCCTTGCTGTGACATTCCATGCACTTGGCAAAGTACGACGTCTGCACCAAGCGCAGAATGATCATTTCTCAGATCAGCGTTTTTCTATCGAGGAAGAGATTGTCCGTATAGCGGATTGTATCGTTGCGGAGTGTCCGCAGGATCGAGAAGACCTGATAGCGCTTTATGATGCAGATCCGGCCCGTATAAGAATGGTTCCATGTGGTTATGATCCAGCGGAGCTCGCGCCTTTGGATAAACAACTCGCTCGTGAGCCGCTGCACTGGGATCCTGAGGCTTTTTATATTCTGCAATTAGGCAGAATGGTTGCCCGAAAGGGAATAGACAACGTGATACGCGCCGTGGGGAGTTTAAGAAATGAACACCACGTTGACGCCCGTCTATGTGTTGTCGGGGGAAATTTATCCGACACCCAACTTGGAGATTTCGACGAATACGATCGTTTAAAGTCGATTGCACGTGAAGAACATGTTGATGACATTGTCGAATTTACGGGGAGCAAAGCACGCGGAGAACTTAGCCGATACTACGGAGCCAGCGATGTATTCGTAACAACACCCTGGTATGAGCCGTTCGGCATTACTCCATTGGAAGCTATGGGGTGCAACAGACCCGTCATTGGCTCCAATACGGGAGGTATTAAATACAGCGTTCTGGACGGTAAAACGGGCTTTCTTGTGCCTCCCAAAGACTCAGAGGCGCTGGCTATAAAACTTGCGCTGTTGGCGAATAATCCGTTTCTTGCGGAAAAAATGGGGCGCGCTGGAGCAGCGCGCGCGCGCAAAATGTTCACATGGAGGCAGGTCAGCACTCAGCTATCCGACATATTCAGGGAGCTGGATTATCAACATACCCCTCAGTATTCGCCCTCGGCTTTCACGCGCTTATCGCTAACTAATTGACTTAAATTCTATAGGAGTGGTAATGGATGCTTATGAATACGAAAATCTTTCCGGTCGCGTCATACTAGTGACCGGAGGCGGACGAGGGCTTGGAGCTGCGATTTGCGAGGCGCTTGCTCAGGAAGGTGCTCAGATAGCTGTTGCTGACATAAATAAATCCACGGCAAGTAAAGTAGCCGATGAGATTACATTCGGCGGCCACACAGCGGAAGCGTTGGTTATGGATGTCACCGACGAACGGTCCATTACCAAGGCGTATGACAGGGTGGTGAACCGATTCGGGCATCTTGATGCCATCATAAACAACGCAGGGATTGACGTTACTATTGGTATTCGGGAAATGGAGTCGTCTGACTGGCATAGAGTTATCGCCACCAACCTTACCGGCCCCTTTTTGGTTTCCAAGCACGGCTTGGCGCATTTATGCTCCGGCGGCCATATTGTTAACATCGCTTCCACCGCAGCACGCAGGGCGTGGCCCAATGCGAGCGTTTATCATGCTAGCAAATGGGGTTTGATGGGATTGACTCACGCCCTTCATTCCGAGCTGCGAGGAGAAGGGATTAAGGTGTCTGCCGTCATTGCTGGCGGGATGCGCACGCCGTTTTTATTAGATCGGTTCCCGGATTTGGATGTGCAGTTGCTACAGGATCCTAAAAATGTCGCGCGGACAATTAAGTTTGTATTAACCCAACCCCCAGAAACGGTCATACCCGAGATCATGGTATTGCCAATGAAGGAAACGTCATGGCCTTAAGTCCAGCGATTTTTCTCGATAAAGATGGGACCGTGCTATTGGATGTTCCATATAACGTGGATGCGCAGAAAATGCAGTTTGCCCCAGGTGCCTCGCAAGGACTCTCCCGACTTGCACAATTACCTGTTCCTATTTTTGTTATTACGAATCAGCCTGGCATAGCGCTAGGAAAATTTTGTCTGGAAGATCTTGAAAACATGCAGCACGAGCTGCAGCGAATGTTTGCACAAGTTGGAGCCCGGCTCGCAGGCCTTTACTTTTGCCCTCATCATCCCGGTGGTTCGCTCCAACAGTATGCCCGCGAATGTGTGTGTCGCAAGCCAAAGCCAGGTCTGCTATTGGAAGCTGCTGACCAACATGATATTGACCTTAAGCGATCGTGGTTTGTGGGCGATATTCTGGATGATATTGAAGCTGGCCGTCGCGCCGGGTGCCAGACTGTGCTGATCGATAATGGCAACGAAACGGAATGGTTGCTAAACGACTCCCGTGTTCCTCATTATCGAGTCGCTGACTTGGCCGAGGCCAGCCGACTTCTGTTCGCAAAGTGCTCCCGACAGGAGATATGTATATGAAGCCAGCAACCACTTGGGAGAATGCACGAAAAATACTGTGTATCCGGCTGGATAATATGGGTGATGTGCTAATGAGCACGCCAGCTATGCGCGCTTTAAAGAACGCCGCAGTACCGAGACATATCACGCTCCTGGCTTCTCCCTCGGGAGCGGCACTTGCGCCGTATCTCCCCTTTATAAACAAAACGTTGGTATATGATGCGCCGTGGGTCAAGAATGAGGAAAACGACGCTGATGAAGATGGCAACCTGCTCCGTAACTTGGGCGCAGAAAAATTCGACGCGGCCGTAATCTTTACCGTGTATAGCCAGAGTCCGTTGCCTGCGGCACTTATGTGCAGGCTGGCAGAAATTCCATTGACCCTCGCATATTGTCGAGAAAACCCATACCATTTACTTTCAGACTGGATCCCCGAAACAGAACCCGAACTCGTCACTCGTCACGAAGTTCAGCGTCAACTCGACCTTGTAGGACATGTTCACGCTTACGCAGAAGATGCAAGGCTTATATTTCTTACGAAGGAGAGCGACCGGCGACATCTATACAAAAAACTGGAGGCAGCGAATATCCGCAGCGACCAGCCATGGATCGTTGCTCATTGTGGGGCCAGTGCGCCATCGCGCCGATATCCGCTTGACAGCTATGTGAAAGTCTTGAGCCAATTGGGTTCGCGTGCCGGACAAGTGGTTTTGACGGGCAATACATCAGAACAAAACCTAACCCGGGAAATCATGAAAAAGTGTGGGAACAAAGCGCCCTTGTTTAATGTGGCGGGAATTCTTACGCTGGGTGAGTTCGCCTGTTTGATTGAAGATGCTTCTTTGTTACTTTCAAATAATACCGGCCCTGTCCATTTGGCTGCAGCTTTGGGCACGCCGATCGTTGATCTCTATGCGTTGACCAACCCCCAACACAAGCCCTGGATGGTGGCTCACCGGGTTTTGTCCCACGACGTACCATGTAAAAACTGTTATCGCAGCGTATGCCCCGAAAAACACCACAATTGCCTGCGACTTGTGACGCCGGAAAGTGTGAGCGAAGCTGTGACAGACCTGCTCGCGGACACAAAATCTCATTTTCGTACGGCTTTTGTTCGAACGAAGGAGGCCGAATGCTTACCTTAGGTATAAATGCAACTTTTCATGATTGCTCTGCCACCATCGTGCGCGATGGTACTGTTCTCGCGGCTGTCGAGGAAGAACGCTTCACTCGCATCAAACACGGAAAGCGTCCAGTTCCCTTCTCAACTTGGCAGCTTCCCTATCATTCAATCGATTACTGTCTGGAGAAAGCGAACTGTGATCTGGCTGCTGTCGACCACATTGTATATGGATTTGATCCGTCACTCATCGTGGCTAGTATTGCGCCAGAAGGACGTATCGAGTTGCCGCTGGAACCTTCTGCGGAATGGGTGGGCGCTGGTTCGCCCTGGGACGGACTTTTTCTTTCCTACATTCTCAATGCGCCGCGCCAGCTAATTGATGGCGTACCGTTGCACCTGCAAAAGCGCTTTCGATCCGACACGTTACCGCATCTTCTGGACCGGTGGCAATTCCTTGAACATCATCTGTGTCACGAGGCCAGTGCATTTTTGGCTTCGCCTTTCGACGAGGCGGCGGTCCTAACCATGGACGGCAGAGGAGAACAGACAACGACGAGTTATGGGCACTATGCCGGAGGAATCTATAAACGTTTGAAACAGATACAGCTACCGCACTCGCTTGGACTGCTTTATGAAGAAGTAACGCGTTATCTGGGATTCTTACATTCGTCGGACGAGTATAAAGTGATGGCGCTCGCCTCTTATGGAAAGCCTGAGTTTCTGCATGAGTTCCATGAGATTCTCCGATACGATGGAGATGGAGTCTATACCCTGCATCCATGCCGGCTGGAAAAGAAATTTGGACCCGCAAGGGTACGCGGGGATAAGTTTGAGCAGCATCATATGGATATCGCTCATTCCTTGCAGAAAGTGCTCGAAGAGACGGTACTGAAGATGGCCGAGTGGCTGTACCAGCAAACGGGTACAACGAACCTGTGCATGGCTGGCGGAGTCGCCCTGAACTGTGTACTCAATTCGCATTTGGCCGTAGCCGGGCCTTTCGAAAATGTTTGGGTGCAGCCTGCAGCAGGCGATGCCGGCATTTCATTAGGGGCGGCATTGTTGATGAATATACGAGAGAGTGCAGAAGAAGATAGGCGTTGGGTGATGGACCACGCGTATCTTGGCCCAGAGTATAGCGACGAAGAAATTGGTCAGTTTCTCACTCGTTCCGGTATAAAACACCGAAAAGTTCGGGATGTGGCGCAGACCGCCGCAGAATGGCTTGCCGACGAGAAGGTGATCGGATGGTTCCAGGGGCCGATGGAATTTGGCCCCAGGGCGCTGGGTGCACGCTCCATTCTGGCCTCACCACGCCATACCGGAATGCAAGCGCGCCTCAACGAGCTTAAGGATCGCGAGGATTTTAGACCGGTTGCGCCGGTCGTACTGGCCGAACGGGCTCATGAATGGTTCGATAGCCAGGGAAAGGAGCGGATTGACGCACCATTTATGCTTTTCGTATTTGATGTATTGGCGGATAAGGCCGAGCTTATACCGGCCGTGCGCCATATCGACGGAACAGCGCGGGTGCAAACAGTGAATGCAAAGCAAAACGCCTTACTGCACGCCTTACTGACCCGGTTTGAGGCTCTCACAGATGTCCCGGTGTTAGTAAATACTTCTTTTAACACGCGAGGTGAGCCGGTGGTATGCACCCCGAGAGATGCACTTGAATCCTTTTGGACGTCTCCGTTAGATGCCTTGTTCATAGGGGGCTATTTGGTAGAGAAATCCATATGAGTACGGATACACATCTGCAACTGAGTGTGGTGGTACCAACCTACCGCAGACCGGATCTGCTGGAGCGATGTTTAGATGCGCTCCAGCGGCAGACGCTATTTCCTTCGGACTACGAAATTATCGTTTGTGACGACGGTCCCAGCGCAATGGTGCGGGATGTTATCCGCAATGCACTGTCAGCAATGCCAAACGGGCCCGAGATCAGATATCTTGAAATCACTGAAACACAAGGGCCGGCGGGCGCCCGAAACAAAGGCTGGCAGCGCGCTCGCGCTGCTGTTATTGCGTTCACTGACGACGATACCATCCCGAACGAAGGTTGGCTTGCTGCCGGTCTTAGAGCGATGCATGCGGGAGCTGAGGTGGTCGCGGGGCGTATATCGATGCCTTTGCCGACGAAGCCTTCGGACATCGAGCTGGATGCAGCTGGTCTGGAGCAGGCCGGATTTGTCACGGCTAACTGCTTCGTGCGGCGCAGTATCTTGAATGAATTGGGCGGCTTTGATGAACGATTCTCCATGGCATGGCGTGAGGATTCGGATTTGCACTTTACGCTGCTTGAATCCGGCTACGCTATTCAGAAGGAGCCCGGCGCGTTGGTTGTCCATCCGTTGAGGCCTGCCAAGTTCGCTGCGGGAATCGCGATGCAAAAAAAAGTCCTTTTCGATGTGTTGCTGTATCAAAAGCATCCGAAACTATACCGGACATACGTCAGAAAAGGCTTACCGTGGTTATATATTGCTATTAGTTCGCTCGCGGTGCTCGCTTTGTTGAGCGCGCTAAGCGGACGTTTAGATCTTGCTTCCATTTTTATTGTGTTATGGGTTCTGTTTACGCTACGATTCTTCTTGACGAGGCTTGCCCGTAGTGCGCCGACAATGCGAAATACGCTTGAGTTGTTGCTAACCTCGATTGTTATTCCGCCCTTGTCCATTTACTGGCGTTTCGTGGGTATGAGCCGATATGGAGCCTGGTTCCCATGAAAAGTACGCCAATCGAATGGAACGCCACAATCAGAAACGTTGCCCTATTTCGCGCACTCAATCTGGGGGATATGTTATGTGCAATCCCTACATTGCGAGTTCTACGCCGGCAGCTTCCGAAGGCGCATATTTCACTTATCGGTCTGAAAAGTGCCATGCCCGTCATGGAGCGATTTCCCGAGTACCTTGACGAATTAATCGAATTCCCAGGGGATGCTGCATTTCCGGAACAATCGGTAAATAAAGAAGCATTGTCCGATTTCTATCGCGATATGCGTGCCCGTTCATTTGATCTGGCATTACAGATTCACGGGAGTGGCCGGCGAGCGAATCATATTGTGAGTGCAATGGCACCTAAGCAATGGGCCGGGTTTGTTCCTGAAAAATGTCAGGCAGTAAGAGGCAGGCTTTTGCCCTGGCCTGATGATCTTCACGAAGTCCATCGATATCTTGCATTGCTGCGGTATATTGGACTTGACGCGGCTGATGACAGGCTGGAGTTCCCGGTGACAGCGGAAGATGAAGCGTCGGCTGATTCTATTGCGCTTCAATCAGGGCTTGAGCTGGAAAAAACGGTTTTTATCCATCCCGGCGCCCGCCTGGCATCGCGCAGATGGCCCTTGGATAGATTCGCTAAAGTCGCGCGCGCGATCAGCGAACGAGGCTGGCAAATCGCAGTGACAGGAAGCACAAGGGAGTCCGAATTAGCAAAAGCATTAATTGCTCGATCCGGCTGCCCGCTCGTGGACTTGTCTGGAGTTACCTCGTTGGGAAGCCTGGCAAGCTTGTTGCAGAGAGGAAAATTACTGGTATGCAACGACACGGGCATTTCTCACGTTGCTGCTGGTGTCCATTTGCCGAGCGTAGTGATCGCTTCAGGAAGTGATGTGCTCCGATGGGCGCCCTTGGATAAACAACGCCATACTGTGTTGCATACTCCCGTTGCATGTCGGCCATGCCTGTATGATGAATGTCCTATTGGGCATCCGTGCGCTTTGGGTGTGGATTTCACTCATGTTATGAGTGAAATAGACCGCCATCTTCGTTCGGGTGCATTGCAATGAGAAAGCTGCGAATTCTGACCTGGCACGTACACGGCAATTACTTGTACTCACTGACTCATTTGCCCCATGACTTCATTATCCCTGTGTTCAACGATAATCGATCAGGATACTCAGATCTGGGGAAAAAAATACCATGGGGAACTAATGTCCGCATGGTGGCGGCTGAGACACTATGTCGCGAAGATTTCGACTGCATCATTTATCAGTCCAGACAGGTCTACGAACAAGACCGATTGACGCTTCTGACTGAAACGCAACAAAAACTGCCCTGTGCGTATATTGAACATAATCCGCCAGAGCCTCATCCGACCAATACTCGTCACTTTTTTCAGGAGGAGCGCGGGATTCTTGTCCATGTAACTCAATACAACGCGTTGATGTGGGATTCGGGAAACACGCCTGTTGCCGTCATTGAGCATGGCGTTCCGGAGCCACCTGAAGTGGAATATAGCGGTGAACTGGAACGGGGTATTGTGGTGATTAACAACCTTTCCAGTCGTGGCAGACGAGTCGGTGCAGATATCTATGAATGGGCCAGTCAGGCAATGCCCGTTGACTTGATTGGGATGGGATCGAATGACGTGCCGGGTGGCCAGGGAGAAATTAGTAATATGGATGTCCCTGCTTACATTGCACGTTACCGATTCTTTTTTACACCGATCCGATATGCAAGTCTCGGGCTGTCACTCGTGCAAGCCATGATGGTCGGAATGCCTATCGTGGGTATTGCGGCAACCGAGTTGCCATTTGTTATACAGAACGGAATTAACGGATACGTCGACAATCGCCCATCGGAATTGCGGGATGTGTGCAACAAACTGCTAAAAGACCCAGGCCTGGCAATGAAATGGGGCCAGGCAGCACAAAACACAGCACGTAGTCGCTTCGGAATTGGGCGTTTTGTGGACGACTGGCAGTACGTGCTTCAAGAATTGAAAAGGATAAACCATGTTAGAGACGAATGACGAGCAGGTCATCCTTGTGACTGGCGGTGCCGGATTCCTGGGCACGCACTTATGCAGAAGGTTGTTGACCCAAGGGGATACAGTCATCTGTATGGATAATTTCCTGACGAGCTCAGAAGCGAACCTTGGACCACTGAATGATCATCCCAATTTCAGTGTCATCCAACATGACATTATTGACCCTCTACCTAAGAACCTTTTTCCCACTCAAATTTATAACCTTGCGTGTGCAGCCTCGCCACGACAGTATCAGAAAGATCCTGTTCATACATTGCGAACTTGTGTTCAGGGAACGTTTAATTTGCTGGAGTTGGCTGTTGCTCAGAATGCGCGGATTTTACAGGCATCAACCAGTGAGGTGTATGGAGATCCCAAAGAACATCCACAACACGAAAGTTACCATGGAAATGTCAATCCGGTTGGAGTCCGCTCATGTTACGACGAAGGCAAGCGCTGTGCTGAGACCCTAATTTCGGACTATGCGCGAACGCGAGGTGTGACGGCCAAGATAGCCCGGATTTTCAATACTTACGGGCCAGGCATGGCAGCGGATGATGGTCGTGTTATTTCCACCCTTATTCACCAGATGCTACAAGGTGAACCGCTCACCGTGTATGGCGATGGCAGCCAGACCAGGTCACTCTGTTACGTTGACGACATGATCAAAGGATTAATTACTCTCATGAACAGTGCAGACACCTTTAGAGGCCCTGTTAATCTGGGTAACACAGAAGAGATATCCGTGTTGGAGATCGCAAATTTGATAATAGAACTCGCTCAAAAGGATTCGAATATTGAATTCAGACCCTTGCCTGCTGACGATCCTACCGTACGCTGCCCGGACATCACGCTTGCACAACACCATCTTAACTGGAAGCCGACGGTACGCTTTAGGCAAGGGCTACTGCAGACCTATACGCATTTCTTGCAGAAAAGCCAAAAAGAAATTCAAAGCGTCTCGACGCGGTTGGGAACGCAAGAACAGACATAAGGAACTAGAGGCATTATTATGAATATAGTCGTTATTGGAGCAGGATACGTTGGGCTGGTAACTGGATGCTGCCTTGCGGAGGCGGGAAATCGTGTGATCTGTGTAGATAGTGATCTGAAAAAGATTAAAGCGTTAGAAGCCGGACATTTGCCTTTCTATGAACCGCAGCTTGGAGACTTGCTTACCATTCAGCGTGACAGTGGCAGACTCATATTCGAAGTATCAATTGAAGATGCCGTGGAGAAAGCCGATATTGTATTTCTTGCTGTTGGTACCCCTGCCAATGAAGACGGGAGCGCCGATCTCAAGAATCTTCTGAACTGCGCTAAAGACCTGGCGCGGGTCATCACGAGTGATTGCATAGTGGTCGTAAAATCGACCGTACCTGTAGGCACCGGCGAGTATATCGAAAAAATATTGAACCAATCAAGTGAACGAGCCGACCGTTCTGACCGCAAAATCAGGATAAGAATAGCGTCGAACCCCGAGTTTCTTGCAGAGGGCCGGGCAGTGCAAGATTTCCGTCATCCGGATCGTATTGTCATTGGCGCCGCGGATCCTCAATGTTTCGCAATATTAGAAGAATTATATGAGCCTTTCGACTATGATGGGCAGCGACTCATCTTTATGGATGTGCGCAGCGCGGAGTTTGCAAAATACGCATGTAACTCCATGCTGGCTGCGAGAATTTCAATGATAAACGAGCTGTCTGGCTTGGCGGGGGCTTTGGGTGCAGAGATTTCGTCCATTTGCCAAGTGCTGGAGGCGGATCCACGAATCGGAGGAAGCTATTTGCATCCGGGTGTCGGATACGGCGGTTCTTGCCTTCCTAAGGATTTGAGCGCACTCATTTATTCAGCAAAGCGGATGGGAGAGCCCGCCGATATGTTGCGCAGTATCCAGAGAGTCAACCTGTCGCAACGGGATCGATTGCTGGACGCTATCCGCGAGCATTTCATGGGTGATCTTTCCAGTAAGAAAATCGCCGTTTGGGGTTTATCATTCAAACCGGGTACAAACGATGTACGGGCAGCGCCCAGCTTAACGTTAATCCGGGATCTGGTTGAGGATGGCGCATGTGTCCATGCTTATGATCCGGTAGCTCAACAGACAGCAAATGCTGCGTTAGCGGAAACTGAAGTGGGGTTTGGTAAAGCTGCTATGGATGTTTGCAAAGATGCTGACGCGCTTGTTGTAATGACTGAATGGGATGAGTTTAAACGTCCTGATTTTAATGTGATTAAGCGACAAATGCGCGGCAACATGATATTTGACTCTCGCGCTTTGTATCGACCCGAGACATTACGAAAGTATGGTTTGAAACATTATCGGTTGGGTCAGAAAAGGGTAATTGAAAGCGAATTGGAGGAGGAGACCAAGGCCGGGCGCCCATTCCATGCGCGATCGACACGCGAAACCTCGAAAGAGAAACACCCAGGATAAAGCAAGCAAAATCGCAACAGCGGAGAGCTCGATCGCAGCTCGTTTACTCTTTTTGCCACACGCGCCGTAGCAGTTCACAAGTGTCCCGGTTCAGGACCCGCCGTTCTGAGACAATTTTATTAAAACCCAAGAGCGCGTCAAAGAGTGCACGACGACGTAGTTGGCGGTCACTGATTTGTCCCAATATTTCTTTACTTCGCGACCAAGCAAGGCGCCAGGGCAGTCTCAGCCAGCATGTCCAAATTGCGTTACGAGCGATTAATCGCTGACGCAGCTTGTTGTCTCGCTGTTTTGAAGGTAGATGACGAACCACCAACTCAGGTGCGTATACAATTTTTCCTCCACAATTCAGAATATCCATGGCGATCAAGGACTCTTCACCACCTATAAAGAAGGCATCCCAATAGCCATCGGCCTGTATATACGCTGACGTCCGCATAACATTGGCCCCTGCCATAAACCCAGTCAACAAAGGGCCTACGTCTTTCCAGAATCCAAGCGGGCTTTCTTCCATCGTCGAACAAGAAGGATCCAGCTTCTTGTCCTCGCCAACTAAAATACGAGCGTTCAAGACAGCGATCTCCGGATGGTAGTCTAGTATGTCAACCGCAATTTCCAGCGATCTGGGAGTCCACCAGGTGTCATCGTCACAGAACGCGACATAGGGTGTTTTTACCAAGTCAACACCGACATTCCGACCGGCAGCACCCCAGTTTTTCGCCAGGCTAATAAGTTTTACCTCAGGGAAGTCTCTGCTTACCAAACGAGCTGTAGTATCAGAACTCCCGTTGTTGACCACAATAATGGGCGGCTGTTCCGGTAAAGCCGACAATTGCATAAGTGTACGACGCAGCTCGTGAGAGCGATTGTATGTCAATACCACCACAGTGATTTTCTTAGTGACGGTATATTGATCGTTGGTCATGGTAGCTCCAAGTTGCAGTGGACACGCCAATAGGTCTCCTTTTGTTGCATTACCGGTTGACTATTGTTATAACCCAGGCCTCTTAACTGGCTTTTGTATGCTTCGACCGCCTGGCGTTTGTGTCGACGAATACAATCGACATGAAACGGTTCTATTGCTAAACCTCTTTTAATTAACTCGGAGATACGCTGCGAGGCACGATCAGGTCTATTTCTGTATGGAATGTCCTCGTATACAAACCACTGAACGTTAGAAAAGCGGTAGCAAATCATCAAGAAGGCATCCGAAACATGAATATGGTCTTCATGAAATAAACCCAGCGGGAAGAATACCGATGACGGCTTTATCTGTTCGATGTTTGAGCTGATAGTATCGGCAAGCAGATCAGAACCGATTCTAGGTCGCTTTATGTATTGGCTGTCCAAAAAACCGAGGTCTATGCCTTCTACTTTCAAAATAGATAAAGCAGCAGAATTTTCTGCTGCGCGCGCCTGCATCGCTTGACCAGCATCAGTAAACCCACAGTGTCTATCCCAATCTGTCTGCATGCTAGTGTTCTCTGGTTGGCCTGTAAAAATTGTCATTACAGTGCAAAGCGGCAAGTTGCAAAGCAATTGACCACAACTGAATACGGCATCATCGTAATGGGGGGATACGACAATGATGGGTGCTCCTTCCGAACGTTGGAAAAAGCCGTTATCAGTTGAAGAGCGATACGACATAGTTCTTTAAGCCTTTGCGTGCAAAATTAGATTAGCCAATACTTCGTTGATGTTTCTATTCCGATGTTTCCTTATGTCCCATAAAAGTGTCGAAATTTGCTCCGGATCATTACTGCTGCTCCTATCGATACAAATGATTTCAATCAGTAAAGTTTCAGCCTTCGTTCTATGAAATGATGGTGTTCTGGGTCCAACTCAAAGGGTACTGCCGTGAAGCACAAACTAAAACTTATTTTATTGGGAACGTTAGCAGTAGCGATTTTCATCCTTTTCATGATTTCGGATATTGACTTTTCCAGTAAAACGAGCTTATTGATTGCCGCCGGTACATTCACCGCTGCGATCATTTCTTTGTATATAGCAAACAGCAATTGGCAGCGAGAGACTAATAGAGAAAAAGCTACTGAAGAAAAAAAGAGAATTCTCTTTCTAAGCTTGTGCGAAGTCACAATGGATCACTTTACAGAAGCAGTTTGGAGTTTCGATAAAGTAAAGGAATACAGTCGAGAATTGCAGGATTTATGCGAGACAAATGGAAATAACTCCCAAGATCGACAGCGCCAGATATGTGATTTTATTTATCGCGAAGTGGAATTTAATAAAATAAAATTTGATTATGTAAATTTCAACCTAATCATCAGGAACCTTGATTCGTTACTCTATTTGCGCAAAGAAGCGACTCCTACTCTGGTGAATCTCATCACATTCGTGGAGGTGATCTATCAGCAGATCGATCTTATTTTAAGTTCCTCGAAAAATAGAGAAGCCGGGGAAGTCTGCACACAATGTGATTATTTATTGAAAGTCTTAACTGAAGTCGAGCATAAAATTAAAAAGTTTGAGGCCTTAAATAAATAGCAACGCTGGAGTCGCCGCCCATAATGCGAAAGCGAATACATGCCCGTTACTCTCAAAGGCACTGTCGAATCGCATTATGGCCTGCAAGAGTTTATAAATAATCCTGTCTTTGCTGTTTTGCTCGAGAGGCGCCGATCTCCGTTTCTACTTGCTTGACCTCTTCGGGTGGAGGCAATACGGCCGGCAAACCCAGACTCTCAATCCACAGTTCTCGACACCATCCTTTTGTGTGAAACAGATGGTGGTCTTCTTGTTGCTCCACTTGTTCAAATATTTCTTTGTAAAAACGTTTGTCGCTGGCATTTGCTTTTTCTATCGCTTTGCCAAATAGTTCCCAGTTCATATGGTCCTTAGTCTCGGCCAGAACTACACATTCACAGGCTACTAGCTGGGCTGCTTCAGGCGAACCTTCAGTTTGAATTTTTTTCATTGCTTTAACATACGATTCACCCAGAGTCTTTACGACTTCTCGGCCCGGCGAATGTGTATTCGGGTCGAGGTCCAAATGCTTGGCAATCGCCATTGCCAATTCTTGATGTTTCAATGTTTCATCGAGGTAACCTTCCCACTCTTTTTTCAAGTCCTCGTTTATTGCGCAAGTAAGTGCGGTACGATAAACTTGCTCTCCGCCTAATTCAGTCTCTATCATCTGTAAAACAAGCTCTTCCAATTGAGCGATTTTAGTCGATTGTGCCATGATCAACTCCTTATAAATTTTGTGAGTTATCTATTCCTGCCTAATAAAAAAGTACAGCGAGAATAACGAAGTCACAAATAACAATTTCGCTATCCCTGCGCCGGCCACAATGCTTCCTAAATCGAGCGCAGCGCTAATAATTTCAATAGTAAAAACACGATTGCACAATGAAGCATCTTATCTTCGATGCTTAACACATACACCAAAGCAAATCGGTACTATTTTGTTTTGCTGACAGTAGGATGCAATTTTTTTGCCATGTCCAAATGTGACTCCAATGCAGGCAAGGTTTTTTGTGCAAACGCTTTGATATCAGCGTCTTTACTGTCTTTAACTGTATCTTTAAAGAGCGTTATTGTGCTTTCGTGAGCTGATACAGCCATTCTGTCGACGTAGTTTTCATCAAACTTGTCATCTAACAGGCTCAACGCTTTGATCTCGCCCTTCTGAATTAAAGAGGGCTCAGTAGGAAGGGTCACGCCTTTTTTTATCGCTAGCGCTTTTAGCTCCTCACTGACCTTGGTGTGATCTGTAATCATGCGGGCTGCAAAGTCTTTTACCTCGCTGGTGGATGCCTTTTGTTGGGCCAGTTTGGCGCCTTCGATTTCCGCCAGGCCTGCTTCAGCGGCTTTGGTAAAAAAAGATTCATCACTGCCTGATAAATTGTCTTTAGTGGATTTCGTTTCGGTGTTCGGGCTCATATCTGTAGCTGGGTTTGTCGATTGTGCCGAGGCAGTAATCGGCACCACAAATAAAGTGGATAACAGTAGGGCTTTCATCGGAATACGTAACATAATAGCCTCCAAACAAAAAAGCACTCGCGGGATTCTGGGCGCTAACTCAGTAGCGCTTTAAAGCTGGTTCTGCCGAGCCCAGAAATCGTTTACTTCTCGTTCTGCCTCTTCTCTGTTTTTCCCATACTTCTCTTGCAACACTCCGCACATTTTTTGTGCATTCCCGTTTATTTGTGTAATGTCGTCATCTGTGAGATCACCCCATTTTTCTTTAATGGATCCTTTTAGTTGCTCCCATTTTCCTTCAGCGATATCTTGATTCATTGACTTCTCCTTAGGTTAGAGTAATGCGATAAATTGGAAACCACAGTTCATACTAACAAGTTAATTGCTAATTAAAAGACGGGGTTACATATCCTTAATAAGAAATAGGCGCTGAAATAAACTGCTTGATATGGCTTTTGCGCAAGGTTAAAAGCTTCTATGGGGCCGAAGCAGTGCATTAGTAGCAAAATCGACGAGATTCAAGAAAAGTCTGAATGTGTTCTTTACGACTGATTACAAACGCCGGCCTCACATATGCTTTACTTGGAGCGACCTGATCATGAAGATATTTTTTATGTCCAACAAAATCGCCAGCCAACACAGGTGGTTCAACGCCATAGCGAAAGGACCTATTTGGATCCCCCTTATACCGGCTTCCTTTTTGGCAGGGAAGGCAGCCGAATTAAAGAAAAATAAGCCAATGAGCCGACCAGGCCAGGCTTTTGAATTAGTCCCCGCGTATGCTAGTCTCGTTAGCGGCTTCGATTTATATGACTGGGCAGACGATAGACGTCAATGGGGGCACGATCGTAAATGGCTATTTTTTCTCAGGGAGTGAATAAAGATATGGAAAGTTTAGACCTCGGACGTATCGTACTAAATGACAATCCGGCTTCGTTTTTGATCGAAGTGTTATTCAGATCATTTATCACCTTTATACTCGTTTTCGTTTTTCTCAGATTCATCGGTCGCAGAGGGGTAAAACAGATGACTCCGTTGGAAGTCGTCATTATCCTGGTTTTAGGAACGGCTGCGGGGGATGTGGCCTTGCAGGAAGATGCACCTTTATTGCCAGCTATTGTCTCTTTTGTTGTCATCGTCTCCGTATATAGGGTCTTTACTTTATGTGTACGCCGTAGTGATAGACTTCAGAAGATTTTGGAAGGAAAGCCAATGTTGGTAGTAAAACATGGGCGGCTTGTCTGGGATAACGTCAAGAGGAGTAGCATACCCTTTGACGAATTTTCTTTGGAGCTTCGTCAAAAAAGCATTGAGCACCTGGGCCAGATCAGACTCGCTTTCCTTGAAATAGACGGAAATGTTAGCGTCTTCTATTACAAAGACGAAGATGTGAGGCCGGGACTTTCCATTATTGAACGTTACCTCGAAGAGGAAAACATTGACAGCAAAAACGAAGACACTAACCGAGAAAGATATTTTTCTTGCCGTTGTTGTGGCAATACGGTTCTAGGCCTCAAAGACAATTTGTCAAAGTGCCCGGTATGCTTATCGAATGATTGGACTTTATCTGTTGACAGTATACGTATTGAATGATCAAGTAGAACTCTGTGTAACTAAATATAAATCAAAAAATCCCATACTTAGGGCACAATGCTCAATTTCGGCCATCTTCTGCTAATTGCCGATGAAAGTAGGGCAGTGGCGTCGATCGGCTTTATTCTAGAATAGATTTCGAGCACACAAAGATATTAAGAAACAGTAACAAACGCTGTTCGTATATCCTATTCAATTGATATATTTGAAAGCTCAATCCATTGACGAAACCGTCAAGGTTTGTGGCGGTCGCGATCTGGGTAAACTGTGGATGAGAGCAGCTTATAGCCCGCTAACGAATGCCATGGTTTTTCCGGGAATGTTGGATTGAAAACTCATCCTGTTATCAGTGAAAGGAGTGCACTATGTCTTTCGTAAAACCGGTCTTTGACCCGAAAAGCGAGGTGATGGACGGGCGTAGTCTGTCCGATTTAACTCTCGAGCAGTACAAAGGCTACATTTCCGAATATCTGCTGAAATTAAATTCAAGAGGCGTACTTTTGTCTGAAATAGGCAAAGTTCCGCTTGCTGCTACGACGAAGCAGATTGACGAGTTGATGAACCATTTGCAGCTTGTCAGGCTCGAAATGGAGAAATTCCAAAACTAGGACTGAAGACGTAACGCCTACATTGGAGATTAATACATGGATATCGCATATTCCAAATTTCACGAGTTTCCCGAAAAAATCAACGCCGATGAGGATTTAGAGGATGCAGAGCCAATTTCACTGAAAAAGCAACTGATATTCGTATTGGGACTGCCTCTGCAAGAAAGCCTCGGTAATGGATTAACGTTGGAACAAAACCTTGATCTGGTACTTCGTGAAGCGGGGATAGATCCTGCCTCTGTCAGACTAGCCCAGTAACGAAAGAAAACCGCTTCAGAAAGAGTCTGTCTGCTTTGAATGTAAATATGAGACTGCCCAATTAATATCATGTTTTGCATCAGAACAGCACAGAGATCGAGCTTCTGCTTCTGCATTAGTAATTTTTTAATTGGGGAAATCACTCCTATTTGTAGCTACGTTTGTCCACCCGTCCGTTGTCTGGATTTCCATCCGATTGCACTAATCTCTAACTGTATCAAATGTTTATCCCTCAAATCCCTTCACATTCCATTCGCAATACGGTGTTATAGTCAAGAATCCTCTTCTTACTCAATCAAGGAAAGATCATGGGAATTCTGGATGCAGTCAATGCGGTTCTGGGCGGAGGTAAAAAATCCGAGGAGCCGGTAAAAAGCGAACAGGTACAGGATGGTCAGGTAGCGGAGCAACAGGCGCAGGTGGATCAGGCGCCGGCAGCACAGCAGGAGGATATGGGCGGACTCGGAGGCCTGGGCGGTTTGGGTGGTCTGGGTGGCGGTATCAACCTGGGTTCGCTCAGCGCGCTGTTACCGGTCATTTTGTCTGTGATTAATAATCAGCAGGGCGGTCTGGGTGGTCTGGCCGACAAATTCCAGCGGGGCGGTCTTGGCGATATTTTCAATTCCTGGGTTAACCACGGCGAGAACCGCGATATTTCTCCCCAGCAGGTTGATACGGCATTGGGTCCCGATACCGTCGATTCCATTGCGCAGCAATCAGGTCATTCCCGCGATGATATTCTGGGCTCATTGTCCGGTATCCTGCCGCAATTGGTGGACAAATCCACTCCTGACGGACAGATTCCCGCAGACGGGCAGGCGCGCGGCGATAACGATATACTCAATTCGCTGTCCTCGCTGTTCAAATAGTCCTGTTCCGCCTGCATTTGCCGGTCATATCTGTTAGCATAATCAAAATTACAGTCCGATCGACGACGCTTTTTGCGGCAAGTCAGGCAGGCACACAGGACATTCCTCGCCCAACGGTGGCCGGCGCATGTTTCCTGTACAGTCAGGAAGTGTGTCGGCCTGCCGCACGCGACCGCATTACGGGTGTGGACGCGTGCTGACAATATTGCGCGATTGTATTGCAGATGTAATGCAGCCGGCTCAGGCAATCGCGTTGCGTTTATCGGAATGACAGACGGTCCTTGCGCGGGCTGTTCCCACTTATTATGATGAGAGATCAAGCCGCCCATGAAAGTCTGGCTTAAAAGAATTCTGATCGGCCTTGTGATATTGATGCTGTTCGCCTTTGTTGGCGCAGCCGTCTTTTTATTGACGTTCGACCCGAACGCCTATAAACACAAGATCGAAAGCATTGTGCAGGAAAGGTACAACCGTACCATGGTGATTGAAGGCGATCTGGAGCTTTCCCTGTTCCCTCGCATTGGTTTGTCGGTTCGTAAAATTTCCCTGTCCGAACCCGATTCCACTACCACGTTCGCGTCAATCGACAGCGCCCGCTTTGCGGTCGCGATCTGGCCGCTCCTGTCCAACCGGCTGGTGGTCGATCATGTCGCCGTCTCGGGGCTCAAGAGCTGGATCGTACGCGATGAAAAAGGCAACTTCAACTTTGAAGACCTGTTGTCCCAGCCACTACCCGAGGCAGAAAACGTCGATCCACGTTTCAAAACCGATGAGATCCGTCCTGCAACGACAACATCTGCTGAAACCAACAGCGTTTTACCGCAGCCCAAAAAAACCGATTTCAAAATCGATATTGCAGGCCTTGAAGTACAGAATGGTGCGCTGTTTTACAAGGACCGTTTGAATAATCTGGATATGCGCCTGAACGGGATGACGATCAATACGGGCAGGGTCACCTTCGATCAGCCATTCGATGTGTCGGTCACCGGCCGCCTGGAAGGCGCCAGGCCGGTTGCCAATGCGACGGTCAACATCCAGGGACTGGTCAAGCTGGATCCGGTCACCAAATTGTATTCGGCGCGTAATTTCGAGGCCAACGTCAAGGGTGTGGTGGGCGATGTGGACATCCAGACCGGGACGTTGACCGGCGACTTTGCCGTGGACAGTTTTGCGCACGCGCTAACCGGTTCGGGAATTGATATGACCGTTTCGGGCAAGGGTGCCAAAGGGACCGGTTTGCGCAATCTGGATATGAGCCTGACGGCGCCGAAACTGAATTTCGACTCGACTGCTCCGTTGCTGCAAATGACCAATTTTGCCGTTAAAGGCAGCGCGTCTGATGAAGATGACCAGAGTTACGAATGGGTGCTGAACACACCCGCCCTGGACATTTCTCCGACTGGGGCGGGCGGGCGACCGCTGACGGGTTCAATCCGGCTAAAGGGCAAGGAACAGTTCGGCATGAATTTTCGCATGCAGGGCATCAGCGGTACGTCCGATGCGCTGAGCGTAGCGGAAGTCAAGCTGGATGGCGCGTATGCACGGGCCAGCAATCGCGCCGTCAATTTCAATATTTCTTCCCCCGCAAAAATGGATCTCACGCGTCGCCTGATTGCACTCTCGGCTATCAGTGGTAACGTCGTGCTCAAGGATGCCGAGACGCGTGAACAGAGCATCCCGGTCATCGGCACCTTTAATGCGGATTTCCTCAAAAACGTGGCCAGCTTCAAGGCCGATGCGGTGATCAACTCGGGCAAATTCAGCTTTGACGGCAATGTGTCGCATTTTGACGAGCCTTATGTGCGTTTCGCGGTGGGCGCCGATTCGGTGAACCTGGATGAACTGATCGATAACGTGTCGTCCGCACCCGCTGCACCGGCCGCCAATGCGCAGGGAGAGGAACCGCCGCCAGCTGCTGCGGGTGCCGAAGCCAAGCCTACCACCACGGCTGTGCGCAATCTGGTGAGTGACCTGATGGGTTCGCTGGTCGGATCCGGTACCGCCAGTCTCAAGCAGATTACCTATCACGGCGTGGTGTACAACGACGTGACGGCTGCGCTGAATTTCACAAAAAACCAGTTGGGCATTACCAATATCAAATCCAGCATTTTCGACGGACAGGTTGAAGGCGATGCTCTGGTCAACATGAAGGATAGCGAGACCACGACCAAACTCAACTTCCAGAATGTGTCCATAGAACCGCTGCTCAAAGGTCTGGGCATGAGCCCGGTCATGACCGGAACAGGTACCTTCGCGCTGGTTTTTTCCAGTCAGAATGTGCCCGAGGGGGCGGATTGGCGCGCACATGCCACCGGATCACTGGAAGGCGAAGTGCATGACGGCACCATCAGTGGTTTTGACTTGGCGCCGATTTTTGCCGACCCGGCCGCGTATGCCAATAATGTCGAACAGGCAGCCGCCTGGAAGTATGATATGGCCGCCAAAACGCCGTATCACACCCTGAAAGCCAGGCTTGCCCTGGACAAGGGTGAGCTGCATTTTGCGCGCTTCAGCCTGCTGACCGACCCGGTGCTGATTGAAGCCGACGACAACCTGGCCGTCTATAATCTGATGAACAATCAGTTTTCCTTTCCGGGCCGTTTTGTCACGCGCCAGCCTGTGACGCTGAATCAGGATGGGCTGCAGTTGAGCATCAAGCAAGTGTCTTTGCCATTTGAACTGACGGGCACACCTGCCGATGCGCAATTCAAAGTGAAGTGGCAGCGGCTGAATAATTCTCCACTGGGGCAGTTTGTGAAACAGCGCAGGGCAAAAGAAGCCGAAGCGCAAAAAAAGGCCGCAGATCAGGCTGCAGCGAACCAGAATGCAGTGCCGGCAGAGGCATCAACGCCTTCGGCGACCCCCTCACCGGCATCGGGTCCAGCAGAATCCGCCCAGGATAAACCTGCCCCCGCCGCGTCTGAGGCGCCCGCTGGCGCACCTCCTGATGGTGCAACACCAGCCGCGCCTGAGCCACCGACAACTCCACCGGCAGACAAGCCTGAGGCCGCCCCCGCTGCAGGGGCGCCGGCAGCGTCACCCGCTACACCCTAAATCTGCAGTTTTTACTCTTTCCCGTTTCGCACCATGACGATTTCCGAATTTCAGCCCATTTATCAATGCTCTGCCATCGCTGGCCCGATCCGGCCGGCCGCACAATTGCGCTGGCTGCTTCTGGATGAACAGTCACAGGCATTGAATACTGACGACCCGCTTTTAAAGCACGTGGAACTTGCCATTCGTTTTGATTATCTGGTAATTCGTGCGCCAGGCATGCTGCGGCTGGACATCCCGGTCGATGTGCTGGAAGATGATGAAGAGGCGTTTGAAGAGGCGCAGGTGAAGGGACGCACCTTGCGGGTTGTGAGCGAGGGGCAGTTGGCGGACGCATGGTTCAGTAAACTTCTGGAACGACCCGTACGCCTGGTCAAGCTGCACCCCGATGAGAGTCTGGAGGCCTGATTTCAGGCCGCTTTGGTCAGTTTGTAGAATTTGGCCATGAGCATATCCTGGGACTCCTGCCATTCAGGATTGACTTCGATACACTCGACCGGGCAGACGACCTGGCATTGCGGCTCGCCATGGTGCCCGACGCATTCGGTGCACTTGGCAGGGTCGATTTCATAAAAATCCACCCCCATATAAATGGCTTCATTGGGACACTGCGGTTCGCAGACGTCACAGTTGATGCATTCATCGGTAATCAGCAGGGCCATGATGGTTTCGGCGTTTTCAGTTTAGACACCCCTCTAGTGTACGCCAATGACCGGATAAATACCTGAAAAGGCAAGTGTTTCGCCGCAAAGGGTGAGCGTTGCAGCGCTGCGGCTTCGCAGGTTGCTGCAGCTTATTTACGCTTCATTTTTGTCAGGGACGCCTGGGAGGACCCAGGCGTGTTTTTTTACTCGTCTTTTGACTGAGCCTGTCGCGCGGCCAGGCGGATCTTGGACTTTTCGTGCAGCCAGCGCTCAACGGAAGGGAAGACGAATTTGCCGACCTCGCCACCCAGCAGGGCGATTTCACGCACAAAGGTGCCGGAAATGAATTGGTATTGATCGGAGGGCGTCATGAAGAGCGTTTCTACATCGGGCAGCAGATGCCGGTTCATGCCGGCCATCTGGAATTCGTACTCGAAGTCGGAAACGGCGCGCAGGCCGCGTACGATGATGCGTGCGTCTTCTTGGCGCACGAAATCCTTGAGCAGGCCGCCAAAGCTTTTGACGCTGACATTCGGGTAGTGACCCAGCACTTCCTCGGCAATTTGCAGGCGCTCTTCAATCGTGAACAGTGGGTTTTTCCCGGCGCTGACGGCAACGCCGACCACGACGTGATCAAACAGGCTGGCTGCGCGTCGCACCAGATCCTCGTGTCCGCGGGTGAGAGGATCAAATGTCCCTGGGTATACAGCAGTGATCATCATGTGCTCCGTTTGATCCCGATCGATGCCGGGAAAGAGACCGCAATAGCGGCCTGAGCGTTTAAAGGAACGTCGATTATAGGGTATTTAATCGTTCTTGTGCGGCGCAATAAGCCGTTCGTGTAACTGATAATACACCTGTCCGGCCTTGCCCTGGCGGATGACTGGAAAGGCGGGACCCGGGTCTTCGGGCCGATCCGATTCAATATAGACCAGTCCGCCGGGCTTGAGAATTGCCTCAAGATAAGGAAACACCCGATCGAACAACTTGCCTGCAAAGGGCGGATCGAGCAGCACCAGATCAAACTTGCTGGCGTCCATCCGTTGCAGCATGACAAAGGCATCGGTGCTGTTGATGCGCACCTGATTTGCCTGCAATTTGTCACGGGTTGCCCGCAGAGTGGCCAGGGCCGCCGGGTTGTTTTCGGCCATCTGCACATGTGCAGCCCCGCGCGAGGCCGCTTCAAAGCCCAGTGCTCCCGAACCGGCGAATACATCAAGGACCGATTTGTCATCGAACTTACCGTCCCACAAATGCGTGAGCCAGTTGAACAGGGTTTCGCGGATGCGATCGGAGGTGGGGCGCAGGCCACCGGCGTCCACGACCGGAATCAGTGACCTGCGGTATTGGCCGCCAATAATCCGGACGGCCTGGCGCTTGCCCGAGGCGCCTGTCTGGCGGTTTGCTGGTTTCATCATTGTTGTGACATAGACTGTTAAAATAGAAAATCCTATTGTTATTGTAGTATTCACTTTCCTGCGACGACCCATGTTCAGTTTTTTCAAACGTAAAAAGAAAACCAGCGAGACCACGGGAAAGCCCGTTGAGCCGGTTCTCGAGACCCGCCAGCCCGAGACCCTTGAAGAAGGGGTTGCGCTGACGCCTGTCCCGGATCACACGCTCGCGCATGAACGGGGCGATGCTGAACACGTCGAACAGAATGACAGCAACACGGGAAAAGCGCCATCTGAAAACGGACCTTCAATTGAAGAGCCGCCTTTACCCGAACCGCCCGTCAAGGAGCCGCCTGCACCGGCACCCGTCGAGCCGCCAGTCAAGGAGCCACCACCGCCTGCGCCAGCTGAGCCGCCCGTCAAAGAACCACCAGCGCCTGCGCCGGACGAGCCGCCGGTCAAGGAACCGCCAGCGCCTGCACCAGCCGAGCCAACGATCAGGGAAGTGCCACCGCCAGTGCCCGCCGAGCCATCACCCCAGGCGCCCGGGCAAACGCCGCCACCACTGACAAGGCCTTCTGATTCGGTACCTCTGTCCTCCTCGGTAAGCGAACGCGATGTGCGCTCGCTCCCCGAAGCACCGCCGGTTCATGTGGATCTGAGCGAGAAGGCTGCCGGTGCCAGAAAACCCATCGAAGCGGTGCTCGCGCCAGAAGCAGCATCCGCAGCCCAGACTGCAGCCGCGTCCCACGCCACGCCCGTTTCATCGCCATCAGCCAGTGCAGTCGCTAGCCCGACCGCAGTCGCTTCTGCGTCGCCTCAGTCTCAAGCAGTCGCAACTGCACCGTCGGCGCCCGAGACGACCTCAGTGACTGCCGACACGCCTGTTTCCACACCATCCCCGATTGTGCCGCCTTTGGTCGCCCCGGCCGCACCTGCAACATCCGCAGCAGAAACACCCCGCCCAGAGAAAAAATCCTGGCTGTCGCGGCTCAAGGACGGTCTGTCACGCACCGGTTCCAATATCAGTTCCTTGTTTGTGGGCGTCAAGGTTGATGAAAATCTCTTTGAAGAACTGGAAACGGCCCTGATCATGGCCGATGCCGGTGTTGAGGCGACCCAATCGCTGCTCGACAAACTTCGCAACAAGGTGAAAAAAGAGCGGATTGAAGATGCGCAAACGGTCAAGCGCGCCTTGCGCGATCTGCTGGCAGAGCATTTGACGCCGCTGGAAAAGCCGTTTAATGCCGGCACGGGCCAGACGCGCGTTGTGATGATTGCAGGCGTCAATGGCGCCGGAAAAACCACCTCAATCGGCAAACTGGCACATCACTTCCAGGCGCAGGGACACAGTGTGCTGCTGGCCGCCGGCGATACGTTCCGCGCCGCGGCGCGCGAGCAGTTGATCGAATGGGGTGCACGCAATAACGTGGCCGTCATTGCGCAGGATGGCGGCGATCCTGCCGCCGTGGCGTTCGATGCCGTCAACGCCGGCCGGGCCCGCAAGGCTTCGATCGTTATGGTCGACACTGCAGGCCGGCTGCCGACGCAACTGCACCTCATGGAAGAGCTCAAGAAAATCAAGCGGGTCATTGGCAAGGCTGATGGTGAAGCCCCTCATGAGGTTCTGCTGGTTGTGGATGGCAATACCGGCCAGAACGCGATTTCGCAGATCAAGGCTTTTGATGCGGCTCTCACCCTGACCGGGTTGGTCGTGACCAAACTGGATGGCACCGCCAAAGGAGGCACATTGGCTGCGGTCGCGGCGGGCAGCCAGGGCGTTCGTCCGGTGCCCGTATACTGGATCGGCGTGGGCGAAACCTTGCAGGACCTGCAACCCTTTGTTGCGTCCGAATTTGCGGGCGCATTGCTGGGCGACTGACCAGCCAGAGTTTGCGATTCAGGACTCCGGGTCGAGGGACAACCGCAAGTCAGTACTATTCAAAATCCCGCAACGAAGGCCAACCGTAAGCTGGTTTCCGCCAACGCGTAAAAAAGCCGAATCCGGTACGGTTCCAGATTCGGCTTTTTTTGCGCCTGGCTCTTCTACTATTTGCTTAATCGGATCAATCAATCGTATCGGATTTTCCCCGGGACGTGAGTCAGTGCCTCGTCGGCCTCGTGTTTCAACGTCTCCAGTGTGGCTGTCAACCAGCCCACGGCGAACCAGGCACCCGGGTGGGTTTGTGTGTGGGCGCTGAAGAACGTCAGGGCGGTGGACATATCATTCAGTTTGCCGAACACTTCCTGTGCGGCGGCAAGTTTCTTCACATACGGGCCCAGATTGCAGTTGGGACGCAGGCCCTCATACACATTCAGCGCATAACGCATGCGTTTGATGCGCTTGCGCAAGTCATGGTACGACTCAATATCCGACTTGTCTTCGGTTTTCCAGTGACGCACGATCTGCCGGTTCCATTTATTCAGGCGCTGCTCCAGCATCCTGCGTAAAACGGGCCGTCCCTGGGGCAGGGGCGTCAGGGGAATGATCAATGGTTCGAGCAGACCGGACGACGATGCCGTATCAGTTGGCGCGGGCGCAGACAGGGCCACATCCTGAATGGCAGATGCGGCGGCTTGCGTCGCCTCTGGTGTGGTCTGTTCGGCATCGTTTGAATCCAGTGCATCGGGCAGGTCCTGATCGTCTTGCGTTGTGTCGATGTCCTCGGCGGCCGCTTCGATCGGATCGTTGGTGGGCGTGAGCACCGTCCACTCAAGCAGTCGCAGCAACCATTGCTGGAAGGCCGGGCTTTTGGCAATATCGTGAGGCGTGGCGCCTTCCGCATGTGAGCCAAATTGCATGGCCGGCATGCCGGCGTCTGTCAGGACAGGCACGATGGTGGCCAGCATGACATCAAGATCGCGGGTCGCGCCGAATCGGGCCAGATGTACGCGCAATTCGTTGCGGATGTCTTCGTCGGGCAGCCAGGCCAGGCCTGAAAACAGTTTCCAGTTGCTGGTCAGGCGACGCATGCCGATACGCAATTGATGAACATGTTCCGGCCGTCCGACCTGGACCACGCCCAGCGTGTCGATTTCGGCCAGAGCGCCCGCATTGGCAGTGATCTGTTCCAGACATTCGTTGGTGACAGAAATCAGGGCCTGCGTGGCGCTGCCCAGCTTGTCAATCTCATAGGCGCGTGCCTTGCGGGGTGCCCAGAAACGCGTCACTTCGCTATCGCGCGACTGGGAGCTGGCTATCGCCCCGCCTGCGTCGCGGATATTGGCGGCAGACTGGGCGAGGGCGTCGCCGCGATGTGATTTGCTGCGCAGGTCCAAAAGCAGTTTGTATTGAGACAGCCATTTGTGTCCCAGCTCGAAAATCGCTTCGGCTGTGCCGGAAACCAGTTCGAACTCCACTTCAGAGACGGGCAGTTCCAGCTCGCCGGCCCGGATGACACCCGTATCGAAGGCGATTTCGACCGTGCCCTTGCGGGTGCGCTGGCGGCGGTACAGGCGGGTGATGTCGGTTTCGTAGCGAAGCTCCAGGGGTTTACCCAGTTTGAGCAGTGCGGCTTCTGCCGGGGTTCCGGCGTACAGGCTCAGATCCAGAACCGCGTTGGGGCGGTTGTGGTTGAGTTCCAGTTTGGTCAGGGCGTTGGCGCCCGGCATTTTGAGGGTTTGGACCCAGTTATCGCCTTCCAGCCGCAGCCGGATGGCAATTTTCGCCTTGGCCAGTTCGCGGTCGGGAGTATCGAAATACATGGCGCGCAGCGAAATGGTGTCGCATTTGGCTTTCTTAAGTGCGCTTTCTACCTGCGCAGCTGCGGACGCAGGCACGTGCAGCTTGAGTTCCTGTTCAGACATAGTCGTTGTGATTTGGGTAATACGTAATTTGGAGATGCTACGTATAGTAACACTAGGAAGATATGTATTTGATGACATGTCATAAATTGGACATAAGCATTCAAATCAGCAGGAAATCCATTCCTTCCATGGTTTATTCCGGCGCGAGCGCAGTATCAAAGAAAGCGGCAGACTGCCCCACTGCGGCAGGGGTTCTGCCCGCCAGCCAGTGTTCAAGCGTTCGTACCTGTCCGTCACTGAATTTGAGCCCCAGCCGCGTGCGGCGCCACAAAATATCCTGTGGCGTCTGGGCCCATTCCCGGTCAATAAGCCAGCGGGCTTCTGCTTCATACAGTCCATGGCCGAAATGCATGCCCAGATCGGCAGTCGACTGTGCCTTGCCGATAATCTCGGATGTCATCGAGCCATAGGCTGCGACGAGGCGTTCCAGTAGTTTCAGGTCCAGCCAGGGATAATCTGCCTGTAAATGTTGCAGAAAGCGCCGTGGGTCCGTTTCAGGTAGCTGGCCGCCGGGCAGCGTTGCGGTGGCTGTCCAGGCCGGCCCCTGCTTCAGAAAGGGCTGCAGTTTTTCCAGGGCGTGTTCGGCCAGTTTCCGATAGGTGGTGATTTTGCCACCAAAAATGGACAGCATGACGGGGGCGCCGTTTTTGCCACCCGTTACGTCGAAGACATAGTCGCGGGTGACGGCAGAGGCTTTGCCTTCGGCATCGTCATACAGGGGACGCACGCCCGACCAGCTGGAGACCACATCGCTGGGCGTGACCGGCTCGCGCAGGTAGCGGTTGACGACTGACAGCAAATAGCTTGTTTCTTCTTCAGAAATCGTGGCGTGTCGGGCATCGCCGCTGAAGTCGACATCGGTTGTGCCGATCATGGAATAGGCATCACGGTGCGGTGTGATAAAGACAATGCGTTTGTCGTCGTTTTGCAGAATATAAGCGTGGTCGCCCTCATACAGTTTTCGGGTGACCAGATGACTGCCTTTGATCAGGCGCAGATGATTATGGGTTTTTGTCTGGGTGTCGCTGACCGATTGTTGTACATTTTCGACCCAGGGGCCGGCCGCGTTCACCAGGACTCGTGCGCTGACCTCCAGCTGGCGGCCGTGGACATCCTGCAAGGTGACCTGCCAGCGGCCATCCCTGGGCTGGGCGCAGACGCAGGCTGTGCGCGTCAGAATTTGCGCGCCGCGTTGTTGTGCGTCCATGGCATTGAGCACAACCAGCCGGGAATCGTCTACCTGGCAGTCTGAATACAGAAAGCCCTGTTTGATCCGGTCGGCCATCGGCCGGGCAAAGGCTGACTCGTCGTCCAGGCGCACATGACGGGAGCCGGGCAGGCGTGGCGAGCGTCGCGCCAGATGGTCATACAGGAAAAGGCCTGCGCGAATCATCCAGACCGGACGCAAAGTATGATCATGAGGCAATACAAAGCGCAGGGGTCGCACAATATGCGGGGCAATGTTCAGCAAGACCTCACGCTCGGCCAGTGCTTCGCGCACAAGACGGAATTCGTATTGCTCCAGGTAGCGCAAACCGCCATGAATCAGCTTGCTGCTGGCCGACGAGGTTGCACTGGCCAGGTCGTCTTTTTCACAGAGCAGTACCGACAGGCCGCGCCCGACAGCGTCACGGGCAATGCCGGTTCCGTTGATTCCGCCGCCGACCACCAGCAGATCGACCTGCGCCATGGATTGATCATTCTGCTGAATCGCTTCCGTGTTCATCTGGACTGCTCCGAAGAAATACATTACTGACGACAGTCATCGTATTGTCGTCAGAAAAAGTTATTTTACCCGAACGGGCGGACGACCGTGATGGCAGGTGTGCAGGCTACGGGATATACGAAGCGACGGCAAAAGCGTGCGGTGCGAGTCCCGTTATGGAGGCGCTCATGGCCTTCATTTCCGTCATAGGCGGGAAGCGCTCAGGGCGGTCTGTTTCAGATCGGCAAGCAGAGTATACAGCTCTTTCTGATTGCCTTTGGGCATGCTGCTGAACATGTCCTGAAGCCAGGTTTCGTGAGCGGCGGCCATCTTGTCGAACTGTCGGCGCCCCTTGGCGCTCAGGCGCAGAAAAGTCGTGCGCCGGTCTTCGCTGCTGACTTTGCGCAGGATCAGGCCTTCTTTTTCAAGCTGGTTGGCAATCGCCGTGACATTGCCGTTGCTGACCATCAGGCGCGCGGACAGATCGCCCATGCGCATGCCCTGCGGTTCCCGCGCCAGCTGTGCCATCAGGTCAAAGCGCGGCAGGGTGCAATCGAACTGCACACGCAGACAATTGCGAATGTGATTTTCGATCAGGCTGGTGCAGGTCAGCAGGCGCAGCCACAGGCGCAATTCGGCATGGTCGCTGCTTGCTGCGCGGGTTTCCAGATCGTGTTGCATAACTGCTCCTGCTGAAAGTTTTGAAGCCAGAACGAAATGAGTACGGCAACGGGAGTGCAGATTGTAATCGTGACGCGATTTTTGCACCACCTTGCGGCGTGAGGTCTGTTTACAAAAACCGTTTGTGGTGAATTATAAATTAGTTTAAACTTAAAATAAATATTAATCGAAAAGAGACAAATCATCGTTTCTGAGCCGGCTCCATTTGCCTGGGGTTGACGCGGATACAGCGCGCCGGGGTCTGTGGCGGCGCGGAGCGTTCTCAAAGGATCTGTCATGAACATCGTTTGTATCGGTGGCGGCCCTGCCGGTTTGTACGCCGGGCTGCTGTTAAAAAAACGCAACCCCCGGGATCGTGTCGTGGTCATTGAGCGCAATCGTGCGTTTGACACCTTCGGCTGGGGTGTCGTGTTCTCTGATGCGACGCTGGAGAATCTGAAAAAAGCCGATGCGGCCACTACCGAACAAATCATCCATGAGTTCAATCATTGGGACAATATTGATATTCATATCGGGCAGACCACGCTTCGCAGCGGCGGGCATGGATTCATCGGTATCGGTCGCAAGAAGATGCTCAATATCCTGCAGCAACGCTGCCTGGATCTTGGGGTGGAACTGGTGTTTGAAACCGTGGTCGAGGACGATCAGGCCATCGCCGTGCAATATGACGCTGATCTGATCATTGCCTCTGATGGTATCAATAGCCGCATTCGTACTCGCTATGCCGACACATTCCGACCCGATATCGATACGCGCCGCTGCCGGTTCGTCTGGCTGGGTACGGAAAAAACCTTCGATGCCTTTACCTTTGCCTTTGTCCAGACCGAACACGGCTGGTTTCAGGCTCATGCCTATCAGTACGAAAAGGGCATGTCCACCTTTATCGTGGAAACGCGTGATGAAACCTGGCGCGCTGCAGGCATCGACCAGATGTCCCAGGAAGACGGCATCGCGTATTGCGAAAAGCTGTTTGCGCCCTGGCTGGATGGCAAGCGCTTGCTGAGCAATGCCAAACACCTGCGGGGGTCGGCTATCTGGGCCCAGTTCCCGCGCGTGATTTGCGAGCGTTGGGTTCACCACCAGACATTGCCCGATGGCAAGCGGGTGCCGGTGGTATTGATGGGTGACGCTGCCCACACTGCCCATTTTTCCATCGGGTCGGGAACCAAGCTAGCCCTGGAAGATGCCATCGAACTGGATCAGCGTTTTGCCGCACACAGCGATCCGGCCGACGCGCTCGCGCAGTACGAATCACAGCGCAGTATCGAAGTGCTGAAAATCCAGAACGCCGCGCGCAATTCCACCGAGTGGTTTGAACATGTGGACCGCTACAGTCGTCTGGCGCCGGAACAGTTTGCCTATTCGCTGCTGACACGCTCGCAGCGTATTTCACATGAAAACTTGCGGCTGCGCGATCCACGCTGGATGGCGCGCTTCGAAAACTGGTTCAGCCGCCAGGACAGCAACGGCGAAGATAGCCAGCCGGTGGCCGAGGAGGGCGCATCGCCCGTTCCGCCCATGTGGACGCCGTTCTCGCTGCGTTCGGTCAGGCTCAAAAACCGGATTGTGGTTTCCCCCATGGCCATGTATTCCTGCGTTGACGGTGTGCCGGGTGCGTTTCATTTCCAGCATTTGCTGGCGCGCGCGCTGGGCGGTGCAGGGCTGGTCATGGTGGAAATGACCTGCGTGTCTCCCGAAGCGCGTATCACGCCATACTGTCCGGGCTTATGGAACGATGCGCAAACCCAGGCCTGGAAAAATATCGTACAGGCAGTGCACACCCAGTCGGACGCCAAAATAGGTATCCAGCTTGGTCACGCAGGCCGCAAGGGCTCAACCAGAGCCGCGTGGGAAGGCATTGACATGCCGCTGGAATCGGGCAACTGGCCGCTGGTGTCGGCCTCGCCGCTGCCCTACCTGCCGGATATTTCCCAGGTCCCGCAGGCGCTGGATCGCGCCGGCATGCAGGGTATAACAGATGCATTTGTGCAGGCGACCAGGCGGGCTGACGAGGCAGGCTTTGATGTGCTTGAACTGCATTGTGCCCATGGTTATCTGCTGTCCTGCTTTATTTCACCGCTGACCAATGAGCGCCAGGACGATTACGGCGGCACACTGGAAAACCGGCTGCGTTATCCGCTGGAGGTCTTTGCCGCCATGCGAGCGGTCTGGCCTCAGGAGCGGCCACTGAACGTACGGATTTCGGCCAGCGACTGGGTGGACGGGGGCATCACAGCCGATGACGCGGTGTTGATTGCCCGTGCCTTCAAGGCTGCGGGCGCCGATCTGATCGACTGTTCGTCAGGCCAGGTCAGCCCCGCGCAAAAGCCCGTGTATGGGCGGATGTACCAGACGCCCTTCGCTGATGAAATACGCAACCAGGAAGGCATCGCGACCATGGCGGTCGGCGCCATCACGCAAGCCGATCAGGTCAATAGCATTATTGCCTCGGGTCGTGCCGACTTGTGTGCGGTAGGTCGCCCGCACCTGGCCAATCCGGCCTGGACGCTGAGCGAAACGGCAAAAATCGGCTACACCCATATCAACTGGCCCAGGCAATACAGCGCCGGCAAACGCCAGATCGAAACGCTGTTTGAGCGTGCCCAACTCATGCAGAATGGATAAAACATCATGACCCGTACCGCAACGCCCTCTCTTGAAAATCGTCATGTCCTGATCACCGGTGCCAGCAAGGGGATCGGGCTGGAAGTGACGCGCCTGGTATTGGATGCCGGTGCGCGGGTGACCATGCTGGCGCGCAATGCGACTGACCTGCAGTCTGCTGCCGCTACGTTCCCGCAAAGCGCCTCGCGCATTCAGACGGTACAGGCCGATATCACAGATGAAAATGCCATCGCGCGCGCCTTTGCCCAGGCGCGCAAAGGCGCTGGTCCCATTGATATTCTGGTGAACAATGCCGGGCAGGCAGCCAGCCAGCGCTTTGACCGCATGGATGCCGAGTTCTGGAACCGGATGCTGCAGGTCAATCTGACGGGCACGTATCAGTGCATCGCGGCTGCATTGCCCGACATGCTGGCGCAGGGCTGGGGGCGGGTTGTGAATGTGGCCAGCGTGGCCGGGCTCAAGGGATATGGGTATGTCACCGCCTATTGCGCAGCCAAGCACGGGGTGGTTGGACTGACCCGCGCGCTCGCGCTGGAACTGGCCGGCAAAAATATCACGGTCAATGCCGTATGTCCGGGCTATACCGAAACGCCATTACTTGAAGGGGCCATCGCCAATATGGTGGCCAAAACCGGAATGACGGCAGAGCAGGCCAGGGCCAACCTGGCGGGCAACAATCCGCAGGGAAAACTGGTGCAGCCCGAGGAAGTGGCGCATGCCGTACTTTGGCTGTGCCTGCCGCAGTCGGGCAGTATCAATGGCCAGGCTGTGCCGGTGGACGGCGGTGAAAAAATGGCCGGATGAATCAACGCCCCGAGAAATGGCGCATCGCGGGGTTTCGCGCAGATTGGCGCTACTTCGCTGCCAACGGTACCCGCGAACTGAACAGGAGAACGAATCATGACCATCACGGATGACATTCATCCCATGCAGAATCAGCAGCCCATGGCGGGCTATCGTGGAATCCATTTTGAGTGGCAGGTCAGCGACGATCACAAGGTTGCAACGATAATGCTGAACCGGCCGGACAGAAAAAATCCGCTCACCTTCGATTCCTATGCCGAGTTGCGCGACCTGTTCCGGGCCCTGAGCTACGCTTCGGATATTAAAACGGTGGTGATCACGGGCGCTGGCGGCAATTTTTGTTCCGGCGGCGATGTGCATGAAATTATCGGCCCGCTGACCCGGATGGCGATGCCGCAACTGCTTGCCTTTACCCAGATGACCGGCGATCTGGTCAAGGCCATCAGGGCGTGTCCGCAACCGGTAGTTGCAGCGGTGGCCGGTGTCTGTGCCGGTGCCGGCGCCATCCTGACCATGGCCGCCGATATCCGGCTGGGAACCGCAGACTGCAAGACGGCATTTTTATTTACCCGCGTGGGCCTGGCGGGTGCGGACATGGGCGCCTGTGCCATTTTGCCGCGGATTATCGGACAGGGCCGCGCCAGCGAACTGCTCTACACCGGACGGGTCATGTCGGGACAAGAGGGGCTGGACTGGGGGTTCTATAACCAGTTGCACGAGTCCGATCAGGTACTGGCCGCCGCGCAAACACTGGCAGCGCAAATCGCGGCCGGTCCGACATTTGCCCACGGCGTGACCAAGCGTTGCCTGCATCAGGAGTGGAATATGGGCGTCGATGAAGCCATTGACGCCGAGGCCAGGGCACAGGCCATCTGCATGCAGACACAGGATTTTCACCGGGCCTACCACGCTTTCGTGGCCAGACAGAAACCGGTGTTTGAGGGAGACTGACCATGCCTGACCACGAATTTCTGGACTGGCCGTTTTTTGAAACGCGCCATCGCCATCTGGCAGTCGAACTGGAGCGCTGGGCCAGGGAGAATCTGCGCAACTTCCCTCATAACAACACCGACGACACCTGCCGCGAGCTGGTTCGGCGCATGGGCGAGGGTGGATGGTTGCGCTATGCCGTACCCGCGGGCCCCAACGGAAGCTGGGGCGGCGCTGACGAATACATTGACTCACGCATTGTCTGCCTGATCCGCGAGACCTTTGCCCGCTACCATCCCCTGGCTGATTTTGCCTTTGCGATGCAGGGGCTGGGCAGCGGGGCGATCGTGCTGGGCGGCTCCGACGCCCAGAAAAAGACTTATCTGCCGCGGGTGGCGCGCGGCGAAAAAATTGCCGCCTTTGCCCTGTCCGAGCCGGAAGCGGGTTCCGATGTGGCCGCCATGGCCTGCAAGGCTAGCGTGCAGGGGTCGGGCTATGTGCTTGACGGTGTCAAAACCTGGATTTCAAACGGAGGCATTGCCGACTTCTATTGCGTTTTTGCGCGCACCGACTTTCTGCCCGGTGCGCGGGGTATCAGCGCATTTATTGTCGATAGCGATACAGCGGGGCTCGATACTTCGGAACGTATTGAAGTCATGGCCCCGCATCCCCTGGCGGTTTTGCGCTTCAGCCACTGCCGGGTCGAGGCCGAAGCGCTCCTGGGCGTTAAGGGGGAAGGGTTCAAACTGGCCATGCAGGTGCTGGATATCTTTCGCGCCTCGGTTGCTGCGGCGGCCAATGGTTTTGCCTGCCGGGCGCTGGACGAGGCGCTCACGCGCAGCAAGTCACGCAAGATGTTCGGCGGTGTGCTGGCCGATCTGCAATTGACCCAGGCGGCGCTGGGCGATATGGCAACCGCCCTTGATGCCAGCAGGCTGCTGACCTATCGCGCCGCGTGGCGTCGGGATGTGTTCCAGGCCAGAACGACCAAAGAAGCGGCCATGGCCAAAATGTTCGCTACTGAATCGGCGCAACAGGTGATTGACCGGGCCCTGCAGCTGTTCGGCGGGCAAGGGGTTGTTGCAGGTGAAGTGGTCGAGGGCCTGTACCGGGACATCCGCGCCTTGCGCATCTACGAGGGCGCCACCGAGGTGCAGAAACTGATTATTGCACGTGAAATATTGCGGGATTGATATGTGATCGTGCAAGCGCAGTGATAACCGAACATACGCAGAAACCGCCGCGCAAGCGCAGAGCCGCGGACAATAGAATCACAAGAGCAAAATGGGCAGGCTCGCCGTCCATAAGACGGTAGCGTGTCCTAAAGGAGACAAGCGATGACACCACATACAGGATTACAAGACCGGTTTGTCCTGGACCATATGCCCGCCATCGGCCAGCAACCCGTGTATCTTTTCGATTCACCACAATTGCAATACCCGGAAAAGCTGAACAGTGCGGTAGAGCTGATTGACCGCCACCTGCAGGCGGGACGCGGGAGCAATATCGCCTTGCGCTGGCTGGAAAACGGCGCGCAAAAGCAGATGAGCTACCAGGCACTGGCGCAATGGACCAATCAGCTGGCGCGGGTGCTGACCGAAGACATGGGTCTGGTGTCGGGCAACCGCCTGCTGCTGCGCGGACCCAATAATCTGGGAATGACCGGCGCATTGCTTGCCAGCCTTAAGGCGGGGGTTGTTGCCGTTCCGACCATGCCGTTGCTGCGCGCGCGCGAGCTGTGTACTATCCTGAAGATGTCCCGCGCCCAGGCTGCACTGTGCGACGCGCGCCTGCTGGACGAGCTGCAGCAATGCAGTACGCCGGACAACCCGAATTACTGTCCCCAATTGCAACAGATCCTCACCTTCGGCAGTGATGCGCCGGACGATATGCAGGCGCGCGCCGCCTCAAAGAGCGATGTGCCCTATGATGCGCTAACCCTGCGGGATGACCCCTGCATCATTGCCTTTACCAGTGGTACGACGGGCAAACCCAAGGGCTGCATTCATTTTCATCGCGATGTGCTGGCCATGTGCGACACGTTCTCCAGCCATATCCTGCAGACGCGCGAAACCGACATTGCCTGCGGTACGCCGCCGCTGGCGTTCACATTCGGCCTCGGCGGCCTGCTGTGCTTTCCGCTACGCGCCGGCGCCTCGACCCTGCTGGTGGAAAAACTTACTCCCGAACTGTTCCTGCAGGTCATCCAGGAGCAAAAAGTGACCATGACCTTCACCGCGCCGACGTTCTACCGGAAAATGGCGGAGCTGGCGGGCAGCTACTCGCTGGCCTCGCTGCGCATTTGCGTGTCTGCAGGTGAAGCGCTGCCGGACGCAACGCGTCAGCTGTGGAAAAAGGCCAGCGGCATCAATATGACAGATGGCATCGGCGGCACCGAAATGATGCATGTTTATATATCCAGCTCGGGCAATGACATTCGTGATGGCGCGATCGGACGGGTGGTGCCCGGCTATCAGGCCAGGGTTGTCGATGAAAACATGAACGAAGTGCCGCCCGGCACGCTTGGCCGGCTGGCCGTGCGCGGGCCTACCGGCTGCCGCTACCTGGATGATGAGCGCCAGTCACGCTATGTGCAGCAGCAGTGGAATCTGCCCGGCGACGCGTTTGTGATGGATGTGGATGGCTATTTCTATTACCGCGCCCGCGACGACGACATGATCGTCTCCGCCGGTTACAACATTGCCGGTCCTGAAGTTGAGAGCGTGCTGATGACGCACGAAGCGGTGGCTGATTGCGGCGTTGTGGGCGCGCGCGATGAGGAGCGGGGCGCCATTGTCAAAGCCTACGTCGTGCTCCACCCGGGCTTTGCACCTGACGCAGACCTGGTCAAGACCCTGCAGGATTACGTCAAGCGCGAAGCGGCGCCCTACAAATACCCGCGTGAAATCGAATTTGTCGAGCAACTGCCGCGCACCGAAACCGGCAAGCTGCAGCGTTTTGTTTTGAGAAAAATGGCCGAAACCCGGTAATACTTTGGAAGCAGAAAAATGGAAATATTACAACCGTCCGACTGGACCAAACCTCGCGGCTATGCCAACGGCACGATGATTGCAGTAGAGGCGGGCAGCCGCCTGCTGTTCATCGGCGGCCAGATCGGCTGGAATGGCCAGCAACAGTTCGACTCCGACGATCTGGGCGAGCAGGTGCGCCAGACCCTGGAAAATATCGTGGCTGTTCTCAACGAGGGGGGCGCCCGGCCATCGGATATCGTGCGCATGAACTGGTATGTGAAAGACAAGCAGGAATATGTAGCCGCCTATCCGGTTATTGGCGAGCATTATCGCACGCTCATCGGACGGCATTTTCCCTCTATGACCGCCGTGCAAGTGGCCGACCTGATCGAGGATCGGGCAAAAGTGGAAATTGAAGTCACGGCAGTGGTGCGCGGCACGCAACAAACCTCGGAGTGAAAGCGTCGTTTGCCTCCTTTTAAGGGTACGGACGGGGTAAAATAACGTTTTTGCCTTATGCTGGCGCTACTTGCCGGCACAGCCTTCCGGATACAAGCTTAATCATGACCTCTGCCGCCCCTGTCTCCCTGGTGCCCGATTGCACCATTTCTCCCGTCTCCGATATTGTCGAGGAGCTCAAGGCGGGGCGTATCGTGATTCTGGTCGACGAAGAAGACCGGGAAAACGAGGGCGATCTGGTCATGGCGGCTGATTTCGTGACCCCGGAAGCCATCAATTTCATGGTCACCCACGCGCGTGGTCTGGTATGCTTGACGCTCACCGAAGAACGCTGCCGTCAGCTGGAACTGCCGCTGATGGCCTCACGCAATGGCACGTCCTTTGGTACCAATTTCACCGTTTCCATTGAAGCGGCCGAAGGCGTGACGACCGGTATTTCGGCCGCTGACCGTGCCCGCACGATTCAGGCCGCGGTTGCCAAGACAGCCAAGCCACAGGATATCGTCAATCCCGGTCATATTTTTCCCGTCCAGGCGGTGTCAGGCGGGGTGCTGATCCGCGCCGGGCATACTGAAGCGGGCTGTGACCTGACCGCCATGGCCGGCCTGACCCCGGCTGCAGTCATCTGTGAAATTCTCAAGCCCGATGGCACCATGGCCCGCCTGCCCGACCTGGTTGAGTTTGCCCGCGAGCATAATCTGAAAATAGGCACCATCGCCGATCTCATTCAGTATCGCAGCGAAAATGAGTCCATGATCCGGCGCCTGGGCAGCAAGAGCCTCAAAACGCCTTTTGGCCAGTTCGAAGCGGTGTCCTACCAGGACAGCATGTCCGGTGCTGCTCACATTGCACTGGTGCACGGTACGATTGACCCGGAACAGGAAGCGCTGGTTCGCGTTCATGAGCCGGTCTCGGTTCTGGACCTGCTCGACTTGGAACGCAATGCCCATAGCTGGGGCGTATCCCAGGCGCTCGAAGCCATTTCCGCCAGCCCGGCCGGTGTTCTGGTGCTGCTCAATTGCCAGGGGTCGCAGGCAGGCCTGCTCGATGCACTGGGAAAATGGGGCGACACCGAGAATACGGCACGACGCGATGATCGCTACGATCTGCGCACCTATGGAATCGGCGCGCAAATATTACGTGAACTGAACGTTGGAAAGATGCGTCTGCTTGCACTTCCACGTAAAATGCCAAGCATGACCGGTTATGCACTCACCGTGACAGGTTACGAAACTTATTCTGACCCCAGCTGACTTTAAGAGGAATGGCTATGAAACCTTATACACTCGCCCCCGACCTGAATGGCGAAGGCCTGCATATCGGCATCGTGTGCGCACGCTTTAACGAGGAAATTGGTTTTGCCGAGCTCGAAGCCTGCCTGGCAGAGCTTGGCGAGTTGGGTGTGGACGAGCGCGATATCATGGTCGTGACCGTGCCTGGCGCACTGGAAATCGGCCTGACGCTGGCGCAAATGGCAGAAACCTACGAATTTGACGCGTTAATTGCCCTGGGGGCCGTCATTCGTGGTGAAACCTATCACTTTGAAATTGTCAGCAATGAAAGTGCCGCAGCCATTACCCGCGTGTCTCTGGATACCAACGTGCCGGTGGCCAATGGCATTCTGACCACAGAAGACGACGAGCAGGCCAAGGCCCGTGCCGAGCAAAAGGGCAAGGATTGCGCCCAGGTCGCTGTTGAAATGGCCAATCTGTCTGCTGCGCTGGTGCCGGAATCAGAAGATGAAGACGATGACTTCGACGATCTCGATGATGATGACGACGAAGATGATGAAACAGAAGAAATTGCAGATACCCCAAGGCGATAGGATAACGAGTGGCTCAGGACAATAAAACAATGCATCGCAGTGCGCGCCGGCGGGCGCGCGAATTTGCCCTTCAGGGAATTTACGCCTGGCTGGTCAGTGGCGACACTGACCTGCGCGAGGCCGGGGCGATTGATGCGCATATCCAGGACAGCCCTGAATTTGAAAACGCCGACCCGGTCTGGTTCAAAACCGTGCTGCATGGCGTGTTTGCCGACGCACCGGCGTTGCGTGAGGCATTCGTGCCCTACATCGACCGTCCCCTTGACGAGCTGTCGCCGATCGAGCACGGCATTTTGCTGATCGGCAGCTACGAACTGATCCATCACGTCGATGTACCTTACAAGGTCGCGATCAATGAAGCCGTCGAGCTGGCCAAGGAATTCGGCGGCACTGACGGGTTTAAATTTGTTAACGGCGTTCTGGACAAACTGGCGGCGCGTGTGCGTTCGCTCGAAGTCAATGCCGGGCGCTGATCGCGTAACGGCAAGCCGACCGGCACTGTGTTGCCGGTAACGCCCGCAAGGCGCAAGCAGATGCGGATCCTGGTCAGCCCCCATTGCCGTCTTTATTGTGGCGTCTAGAGCAGTCCCTATGTCTGGCGAATTTGATCTCATCCGCAATTATTTCACCCGTCCCGCATCGTCGATTGACATTGGGGTGGGTGATGATTGCGCCGTCTTTGCGCCCTCGGCCGGGTCCTCGCTGGCCATCAGCAAAGACCTGCTGCTTGAAGGGCGTCATTTCTTTTCCGACGTCGATCCCGAAGCCCTTGGCCATAAATCGCTGGCTGTCAATTTGTCCGACCTGGCGGCCATGGGGGCGGCGCCGCGCGGATGCCTGTTGGGAATCGCGCTGCCGCAGTATGATGCCGCCTGGCTCGAAGCTTTTTCGCGCGGTTTCAACACACTGGCCGACCGATACCAATGTCCCCTGATCGGGGGCGACACCACCCGCAGCGAACATGACATTGTCATCAGCGTTACCGTCCTGGGAGAAGTCACGCCCCCGTATCTGGCGCGCAGCCGGGCCCGTCCCGAAGACGATATCTGGGTATCAGGCACCCTGGGCGCAGCTGACTGGGCGCTGAATTTGCTGCTGCGCCAAAAAGCGGGCGAGACACTGGGCGAACGCGATACTCAATTGCTGGCCGCGACCCGTTCTGCTCTGGAACGGCCCGAGCCGCAGGTCGCGCTGGGACTGGCCTTGCGGCCCTTGGCGCATGCCATGATTGATATTTCCGATGGTCTCGTACAGGATTTGAAACATATTTTGCAGGCCAGCGGTGTTGCTGCCATATTGTACGAATCTTTAATGCCTGTTAATCTTAGCCTGCCGGAAAATGAGCCGCAGCAGTTGCGCCAATCTGTCCTTGGCGGCGGCGATGTCTATGAGCTGTGTTTTACCGCCCCGCAATCTGCCAGACCGGCGCTGCTGGCTCTGTCTGCCAGCCAGTCCGTCAAGCTGACGCGCATCGGCATGATTCATGCCGGGCAGGGCTTGCGGGTGCTGGATGCAACGCAACAGGACATTTCCGCACTTCCCGCAGGATTCGATCATTTCCGGCGGTCTCGGCAGCAGCCGTAAACACAGAAGCACTTGCATGATAGAAGACATTCCTACCCACACGATCAATAATGCCGCCGGCAACCGTACTAACGTGAAAACGCAATGGCCCACTTTCGGCTGGATCCGTGGCAACATCCATCGGTTTTTTGCCTTTGGTTTTGGCTCCGGTCTGGTCAGACCCGGTCCTGGCACCTGGGGCACTGTCCTGGCCTGGATTCTGTGGTGGCCGCTGAGCGCCGTGCTGGGCACCGACTTTTACATGGCCCTGTTTATTCTTATCTGCTTTGCCTATGGCGTGTACTGCTGCCATCGCGTGGCCCAGGAAATGCAGGTGGACGATCATGGTGGAATCGTCTGGGATGAAATCGTGGCTTTCTGGGCGGTGCTCCTGCTGGTTGCGCCCATGAATCTGGGCTGGCAATTGGTGGCCTTTGTGCTGTTCCGCTTTTTTGATATTGTCAAACCACCGCCTATCGGCTACTTCGATCGCACACTTAAAAACGGGTTCGGCGTGATGTGGGACGATGTGGTGGCCGCTGCCTATACGTTGTTCATTATGGCTATTGCTACAAGGATACTGGGGTAAAGGATGTCTGAATTGTTAAGCGAACAATGGCAGGTCGCAGCCGATCTGGGCAATTCTCTGAAGAAAAAAAGCTGGTTGCTCGGCACGGCAGAATCGTGCACAGGCGGACTGCTTGCTGGTGCCATCACGGCCATTGCCGGGTCCAGTCAGTGGTTTGACCGCGGGTTTGTGACTTACACGAACGAAGCGAAAATGGATATGCTTGGCGTGAACCAGACTGCATTGGACAGATTCGGTGCGGTCAGTGAAGAAGTGGCCATTGAAATGGCAGAAGGGGTGCTCAGCAACGCGCCGCTGTCGACCTGCGCCGTCAGTACTACCGGGATTGCCGGTCCGGATGGCGGCACGGAACACAAGCCGGTCGGACTGGTTTGCTTTGCTGTTTCTTACCGTAAAGCAGACGGCATTGTCACACTGCCGTTTTCACAAAATTTTGTCGGGGATCGTCACCAGGTCCGCAGCCAGGCCGTCATTTACGCCATGGAAATCGCAAGGCGTATCATCGACGAAAATTAGGCGGAGTATACCGGCGGCCTCCGGTTACGGAGGCATCGCCGGTCAAGCGCGCTTTTTTGCTACAGCGCGCGTGCCAAATTGATCTGATCGCGGGTTTCCCGCGCCACTCTAGCGGCTTCCTGCTGCCAGTTTTCATCGGAGCTGGCATACAGAATCGCCCGCGATGAATTGATCATCATTCCTGTTCCCGCCGCATTGCGCCCGGCAGCCACCGTTTCCGGAATATCGCCCCCCTGAGCGCCCACACCGGGTACCAGCAGCGGCATGGCATCGCCTACTCGCTCGCGAACTTTGGCAATTTCCTCAGGGAATGTCGCGCCCACCACCAGGCCACATTGGCCGTGTGTATTCCATTTTTCTGCCACCATGCTGGCTACGTGCAAATAAAGGGGTTCACCCGTGGCCGATTCGACAAATTGCAGGTCGGAGCCACCCGGGTTGGAGGTGCGGCACAGAATAATGATGCCCCTGTCTTTCCAGGCCAGATACGGCTCGATGGAGTCAAATCCCATATAGGGGCTGACGGTCACGGCATCGGCCCTGTAACGCTCATAGGCTTCGCGCGCGTAGTGCTCTGCTGTGGTACCAATGTCACCGCGCTTGGCGTCCAGGACAATGGGCAGATGCGGATAGGTTTCGTGGATATAGGCACACAGCTCCGATAACTGTTCTTCGGCGCCCTGTGAGGCAAAATAGGCGATTTGCGGTTTGAAGCCGCAGGCATAGGGTGCAGACGCATCCACAATACCTTTGCAGAATTCAAGGGTGGATGCCCGGTTTTGCTTCATGCTGACCGGCAGGCGTTCAGGATCGGGATCCAGTCCAACCATCAGAAGTGAGTTCTGGCTTTGCCAGGCAGATTCCAGTTTTTCGATAAATGTCATTGATGCTTAATGAGAAAACAGACGAACAAGGAGCAGACCAACCCAGACCAGACCCGCAAAAGCGATCACCATCATAACCGCTGCGCTGGCAATATCTTTGGTTTGGCCTATCAGGGGGTGCGTTTCGGTGCTGACAGTGTCGGCAAGCACTTCGATGGCCGAGTTAAGCAATTCCACCGTAAGTACACTGACCAGGACACCCAGCAAAACAACGATTTCTGCAAAATTGCGGCCCAGCAAAAAGGCGAAGGGCGTCAGAATCAGGCAGACCATCAATTCCTGACGAAACGCTTCTTCACTGGTAAACGCGGCACGAAAACCCTGCGCCGAATACACAGCGGCCTGCATAAAACGCAGGACGCCGCGATTTTTGCGGACACGGGGGTGGCTTGGTCGATTCATGAACGACATTGTAGTTCACAAAACGCTACGTCTTGATTAAACCGCGTGCTGTCTGTCGATTCAAGCAAACAGGGACAAAACGCTCACAGCGTGTCGCCCTGGGCAGGAAGCGCACGCGTCAGCGAGGCGCCATAAAAGACAAACCCCGAAACGGTTGCCCGTTCGGGGTTTGTTGACTGCGGTCCCGCCGAAGCGGGCCCTGGTACTGAGCTGGCTAAAGGAGGATTAGAATCCGCCCATGCCGCCCATACCACCCATGCCGCCCATATCAGGCATGGCAGGAGCAGGTTTGTCTTCAACGATTTCGCAAACAGCGGCTTCAGTTGTCAGCAACAGGCTGGCGACAGAAGCAGCGTTTTGCAGTGCTGTACGTGTTACTTTGGTTGGGTCCAGAACACCTTGTTCAACCAGGTCACCGTACTCGCCTGTGGCGGCGTTGTAGCCGTAGTTGCCTTCACCAGCTGCAACTTTGTTTACAACAACGCTTGGCTCGTCGCCGGCGTTGGATACGATCGTGCGCAGAGGAGCTTCAACAGCACGCAGAATCAGTTTGATACCGGCGTCCTGATCGGCATTGGTGCCTTTGATCTGTTCGATGGCTTTCTTGGCACGGATCAGCGCAACGCCACCGCCAGGAACAATACCTTCTTCAACCGCAGCGCGCGTTGCATGCAATGCATCTTCAACACGTGCTTTTTTCTCTTTCATTTCAACTTCGGTTGCAGCACCGACACGGATCACAGCAACACCGCCTGCCAGCTTGGCAACGCGCTCTTGCAGTTTTTCGCGATCGTAGTCAGAAGTGGCTTCTTCGATCTGTGTACGGATCTGTTTAACGCGAGATTCGATGTTTGCGCTTACGCCTGCACCGTCGATGATGATGGTGTTTTCTTTACCGACTTCAATGCGTTTGGCCTGGCCCAGATCGTCGATCGAGGCTTTTTCCAGAGACATACCGGTTTCTTCAGAGATCACGGTACCACCAGTCAGGATGGCGATGTCTTCCAGCATGGCTTTACGACGGTCGCCGAAACCAGGTGCTTTAACAGCAGTGGTTTTCAGGATGCCGCGGATGTTGTTCACAACCAGCGTTGCCAGGGCTTCGCCTTCAACGTCTTCGGCAATGATCAGCAGAGGACGGCTTGATTTGGCAACTTGTTCCAGGATAGGCAGCAGGTCACGGATGTTGCTGATTTTCTTGTCGAAAATCAGAACGTACGGATCTTCCAGGGCAGAAACCTGTTTTTCCTGGTTGTTGATGAAGTAAGGAGACAGGTAGCCACGGTCAAACTGCATACCTTCAACCACGTCCAGCTCGTTGTCCAGAGATTTGCCGTCTTCAACAGTGATCACGCCTTCTTTGCCGACTTTGTCCATTGCGTTGGCAATGATGTCGCCGATAGAGCTGTCGCTGTTGGCAGAGATAGAACCAACCTGGGCAATTTCCTTGCTGGTTGTGCATGGGCGTGACAGGGATTGGAGTTCGGAAACGGCAGCGGCAACGGCTTTGTCGATACCGCGTTTCAGATCCATTGGGTTGATACCGGCAGCCACGTATTTGAGGCCTTCTTCAACCACGGCCTGGGCCAGAACGGTTGCAGTCGTAGTACCGTCACCGGCGTTGTCGGATGTTTTGGAAGCAACTTCTTTGACCAGCTGGGCGCCGATGTTTTCGAATTTGTCTTTCAGTTCGATTTCTTTGGCAACAGAAACACCGTCTTTAGTCACTGTGGGGGCGCCGAATGAGCGCTCCAGAACCACGTTGCGGCCTTTAGGACCCAGTGTTGTCTTAACAGCATTTGCCAGAACGTTTACGCCACGGACGATACGCACACGTGCGTCGTCACCGAAAAATACTTGCTTAGCAGCCATGTTTAATTCCTTGATTGATTGTCTCGGTAGCCCTTGTATCCGTGCCGAAGCAGGGCGGGCAGGTTAGTTCTTGCAGGCGGATCAGCCGATTACTGCGAGGATTTCTTCTTCGCGGATCACCAGCAGCTCTTCGCCGTCGACTTTTACGGACTGACCGGCATATTTACCGAAAAGCACTTTGTCGCCGACTTTCAGGTCAACAGCGAGTACTTTGCCATCTTCTGTTTTTTTGCCTGGACCAACAGCAACAACTTCACCCTGATCTGGCTTTTCTGCTGCACTGTCAGGGATAACGATGCCGGACGCGGTTTTACGTTCGTTATCGAGGCGCTTGATGATCACGCGGTCTTGCAAAGGACGCAATGCCATGGAAAAACTCCTGAATAGATATATAAAGGTTGGTAAATTGGTTAAGTCAGGCGAGCTGTTAGCACTCGACCCTACTGAGTGCTAATTATAGGGATGAACGGGAGAGTTTCAAGAGGGGAAAGGGGCTTGTTACATTTTTGGGGCGGATACTGTTTTTGATTCCCACATATATTTCAGTTATAACCAAAGATTTGACAAAATAGATTATGGGCATCATCATAAATTAGCTTGAAATTCTCCGGATGCCTGGACGATGAACATCATCCGTCGGCTGGCCCGGCGGTACATACCGCTACGACGTCGAATACTGGCAGTCAATATCACCATGGGCTCCAGACATTTGAGAAATCCATCAACCCAATTGGAAAAATCGAAAACATGACTCAGAAATCGTTGTTCGAGCCCTATGCTCTGGGCTCTCTGACACTCGCAAACCGGATCGTCCTGGCGCCGCTGACGCGCAACCGCGCGCGAGCGGGATTCGTGCCCAGCGAACTCGCCCCCACCTATTATAGCCAGCGTGCTTCAGCCGGCTTGCTGATCGCCGAAGCCACGCAAATTTCCCAGCAAGGCCAGGGATATCAGGACACGCCTGGCATTTACACGCAGGCGCAGATTGACGGCTGGCGGCAGGTCACTGATGCGGTTCATGCCAAAGGCGGGCGCATCTTCCTGCAGCTGTGGCACGTTGGACGGGTATCGCATGTGGCACTTCAGGAGAACGGCGCCGCGCCGGTCGCGCCCTCTGCCATTCGCGCCGAGACAAAGACCTTCGTCAACAACGAATTCTTGCCGGTTTCTGAACCGCGTGCGCTGAGTCTCGACGAACTGCCGGGTATTGTCGAAGACTTCCGCAAGGCTGCGGCCAACGCGGTTGCCGCCGGCTTTGACGGCGTAGAGATCCACGCCGCCAACGGCTATCTGCTGGATCAGTTCCTCAAGGATGGTTCCAATGTGCGTGACGACGCCTACGGCGGCTCGATCGACAATCGCGCGCGTTTGACCCTGGAGGTTGCGGCGGGCGTGGTGAAGGAAGTCGGCGCTGAGCGCACCGGCATTCGCATTTCTCCGATCTCGCCAGCCAATGGCATTTCCAGCAGCGATCCGCAGGCGCAGTTCGACTACCTCGTGGCACAGCTCGACACTCTGGGATTGGTGTATCTGCACGTTGTCGAGGGGGCGACGGGAGGCGCGCGCGACGTGGCGCCGTTCGACTTCGACGCTTTGCGCCGACAGTTCAGGAACACCTACATCGCAAACAACGGCTACGATCTGGAACTGGCGAACGCCCGGCTCGAAGAGGGCAAAGCCGATCTGTTTGCCTTCGGACGTCCATTCATTGCGAACCCTGATCTGGTAGAACGCCTGAAAGCGGGCGCTCCGCTGGCGGACCTGGATCAGGCCACGCTGTATGGTGGCGGTGCCAAAGGTTACATCGACTATCCTGCGCTCGTCCCGGCTGACGCATAACTTCCGCGTGTTGTCTGCTCACCGCCGCCGGCTGGAGCGAATGCTTAAGCCGGCGTTTTCGCATTGTTTCTCGGGTACCAGAGGGCCCCTTGTTAGCCTGAGAGCCGCACAACCGGGTTATATGATTGCATTCGTGCAGACAAAGCCATCAGATTAGCGACAAATTTGTTACTCTGCCGCTTCGAATTTAGGCATTAGACTGTTTTCATGATTATTCATCAAGGAGAACATCATGCCTGAATCCACTCATCAGAACAGTTCGTGGTCGATATCCACCTGGCTGGCGGTCATCTCCCTGACTTTCGGGAGTTTTGCATTGATCAGCAGCGAATTGCTGCCCATGGCTGTGCTCACGCCCATGGCGGCCGATCTCAATGTCACGGAAGGTGTTGCCGGGCAGGCCGTCACTCTCACTGCGCTTTTTGCCGGTATCGCAGCGCCCACCGTTGCATTGATTATCGGTAACCTGGACCGCAAGCGAATCAATCTTATTCTGTGTATGCTGGTGATCACGTCCAATATTGCAGTCTCTCTTACGTCCGACTACCTTGTCCTGCTTGCTGCCCGCATGCTCCTTGGAATCGCCATCGGCGGATTCTTTGCTCTGGCGGGCGCGACAATCGTCCGTCTTGTTTCGATAGAAGATATGGGTAAGGGGATGTCGATTGTGTTTATGGGTCTGTCTGCAGGGCTTGTTATTGCGCCAGCGCTCAGCACGCTCATTGGTGAAGCATTAGGTTGGCGCGCGGCATTTATGACCGTTGCCGGATTCGGTTTGATTGCATTGATTTTCCAGGCCATATGTTTACCAAGTGTCCCGTCAGCAAGCGCTACGAGCCTTTCAAGCCTGCTTGGTTTGCTGACAAGGCAAAAAGTCCGGGTTGGCATGGTCATTGGACTCCTATTTTTCGGCGGAGAAGTATGCGGCTTCACCTTTATGCGTCCATTTCTGGAAACCAACGGCCTCGGGGCGACCGCTATCGCCCCCGTTTTATTAGTGCTCGGCCTCTCCAGCCTGGTCGGGAGCGCAATGGCCGGGGTGTTTGCCGATCGTGTTCTGCGCAAGGGATTCGCGATCACATGTTTGACCCTCGGTATCGCAACGATAGGCCTGCTTGCGCTTAACGCCAGTTATTTCGCGGTCCTTGCTTTCGCGGCGGCCTGGGGCATGGCTATCGGCGCTGGACCAGTCATGACTCAGACGTGGATGGGGCGCGCTGCGCCTGATCTTCTCGAAGGCGTGGGAGGGCTCTTTCTGGCGGTCATCCAGTTCGGTGTCACGCTGGGGGCCATTATTGGCGGTATCGCTGTTGATCTTTTGGGGAAAAGCGCCCCTCTCTACGTGACCGCCGGCTGTGCTATTTTTGCTGCTTCCCTGATTTTCATGCACCAAGCCCCCCGGGTGATTTCGCCACAGGCTGCGCCATAACTAAGTGCGCAGAGGTAATGCAGCGCCTATCACAACAAATAAGCCCCCAAACGCCTGGTTAAATCGCTTGCCGACCCGCGAAAGCCAGGGTCGTATGCGATTGGCTGCATACACGCACATATACTCAGCAGCGAACTCAGTGACGGAATAGGTAATGGCGATGATAACGAACTGGACAAAAATATTGCCGTTCGGATCAATGAACTGGGGAAGCATGGCGGTGTATAGGAGTAGTGCTTTAGGATTGGTCACTGCAGACAGGAAGCCCTGGCGAAATAGCTTACCGTTGGTGGCGCGATTCGTTCCTTCTGTCACTTCCAGAACGATGGGCGGTGACAACCACAGTTTTATTCCCAGCCAGGCGATATAAATACCACCGACCCATTTGAGCACAGTGAACCAAAATACGGAGGATTGTAATAGTGCTCCAATGCCGAAAACGCACAGGCCAATGACAATGATAAATCCCAGTAAACCGCCTGCGATGGTAAACAGGGCCCGCTGGCGGCCATGTAATGCACCATGCGTCAGGGCGAGCAGCGCATTAGGGCCTGGCACCAGTGAGATTCCCATTGAGGTGATGAGGAGCAGGGCCCAGGTATTGAACGACATATCTATGCTCTTTCTATTTGGAATATGGAGATTATCGGGGTAATTATCAGGATATGCATATTCTGCTGTTTATTGTGAAATACGACAAGTCATTTGTTTGAATTTAAAAATGAGGATTGCAAAAGCGTGTCCGCTTTCAGTTATTGCCTTTGGGAACCGGTACCTAAAGCCAGGGCGCTTGTAGTAAATAGGCCAGGGCAATCGATTCCTCATTGTCAAGGGGATAAGGGCTTGAGCTTGCCTCATTCATTGGGTCAGGTGCAGAGGAATCTATTTGTTCAGGCTCTGCGGGAAATTGAATGAATTTGAAAAATTGCCTGATATCGAAATCCTTTAAATGCATAGTTGACCTCAAGGATTGATCAGGGAGCTGATATAAGACAGCGCTTAATCAGCCCCCGACGCTTATTTATTCAGCTTTACATTCGCCTGATCAACGACCTCTTTCCACTGCGTTATATTCGAATCCACATAAGCCAAAAATGCTTCGGGGGATTTGCTTTTTATAATTTGTATTCCTAACGCAGCGATCCGTTGCCTGACTTTTTCATCGTCCAGAACAGCAGACAACTGCTCAGACAGGGTTTTTGCCAGTTTTGGGGAAATGGATTTAGGCGCATGCATACCGAACCAGGCGCCAAAATCCATATTTTTATAGCCAAGCTCTTCGAATGTCGGCACATCGGGCATCTCCGGTGACCGGTTTGGCGCTGCAATGGCCAGCGCGCGTACCTTGCCACTGCGGGCCACAGGCAAAGCTGTAGAAAGATTATCCCAGCCGATGTTGATATGGCCGGCAAGCAAGTCCTGCATCATCGGGGCCACGCCCTTATATGGGACCTGGGTCATTTTCACACCAGACCGGACGCTGAAGATCTCGCCGGTCAAATGCAAACCGCCGCCATATCCCGAATGGCCAAAACTGAGTCCGTCTGGATTTTTCTTTCCATATTCAATGACATCTGCTACAGATTTGAATCCACTTTTGTCGCTCGCTAACAGGACATTTGGTGTATAGGCCAGCAGTGCAACCGGCGCGAGATCCTGTGTGGGATGAGCTTGCAGTATTTCAGGATTAAATGCTGCCGTTGTCGCAAGGCCCACTGCGCTCAATAGCAGCGTATAACCATCTCCGTGGGCTCGCGCTACCTGTCCCGCAGCGAGATTGCCACTTGCCCCGGGGCGGTTTTCAACAACGAAAGACTGGTTCAGACGCGCAGCCATGCCATCTGCAATAATGCGGGCAACTTGATCGGTTGAACCGCCAGGGGCAAAGCCCACGACGACTTTGACTGGCTGAGACGGATAGTTCGTTTGTGCAGGTGCGCTATTGCATATGGCAAGGGATAGCGCACATAAAACAATTTTCAATGCCGAGGCATTCATGATCGGATGCTCCTCCGTTTAAATGATTTTAGTTTTTGTATAAATTACTTATGTCATTGGGGCATGCCCCGTCAGTGCATGCTGAAGACAGCCCCTTTTTTCAATTTAAATTTTCGCGGTAATTGTCTTAACGGCATAATATGCGCGCAAAGCCTCCAGCCCCTTTTCACGGCCGAATCCGCTATTTTTCGTACCGCCGAACGGCGTTTCCACGCCTCCGGCGAAATACTGATTGATGAAGACCTGTCCTGCCGATACCAAACGACTGAAGCGCATTGCTTTGGAAAAATCGGCTGTGTAAATGCCGGCGACCAAACCAAAATTGGTACACTCTGCCAATTCGCATGCGTGGTCAAAATCGTCAGCGATCTGAATGGTCAAAACCGGCCCGAAGATTTCTTCCTGAACGGAAGGCGTATCCTTGCTGTTTGCCTTCAGAAGGGTGGGGGCGTAGAACCAGCCGTCCAGGCCCTCTGGTTTCAGGACGCTGCCGCCAGCCAGAAGTTCTGCACCCGCTTCGACGCTGGTTGAGACGATTTTGGCGATTTTATCCAGTTGCTGGCTGGATACGATCGGGCCAATATCAGGATCATCTGAGCCACGACCTGGCGTCATCTGTTGAACGCGGGCAACCAGTTTTTCCAGAAAAGCATCGGCGCATCCGCGTTCAATGACCAGCCGCGAGCCTGCCGAGCATACCTGGCCCGCGTTCATGAAAATTGCCTTCAGCGTGCCTTCAAGCGCGGCATCCTGATCTGCATCATTCAGGACGACGACGGGAGATTTGCCGCCCAGCTCGAGCGTAACAGAAGCAACGTGCTCGGCGGCACTGCGCATGACATTTATACCGGTCACGACTGAGCCCGTGAATGTCACATGCGCAATATCGGGGTGAGCCACAAGCGGCACGCCGGTTGTTACGCCATTACCACAAACGACATTGACAACGCCATCAGGCACGCCGGCCTCTTTGAGAATAGAGCACAGCATCAGTGCCGTAAGTGGCGTCTGTTCAGCCGGCTTGACCACGGCGGTTGCTCCTGCGGCAAGCGCGGGTGCGAGGCCGCGTGATGTCGTGACCAGGGGGAAGTTCCAGGGAATAATATGTGCAGTGACGCCAATGGGCTCATGCTGGGTAAACGAAACAAAATTTTTCCCCAGCGGAATCGTATCGCCCTGGAGTTTGTCGGCCATGCCGGCATAATATTCGAAGTACCGCGCAGAGGTTTCGATGTCGCCTTTCGCTTCCCGCAAGGGCTTGCCGCTGTCATAAGACTCCACTATCGACAAATCGTTTGCTTTGGCTCGAATGCCGGCCGCTATCCGGAACAGGATGCGGCTGCGTTCAGCCGGAGTGACATCTGCCCACGCGCCTGCAAGTGCGGCTTTCGCGGACTTCACTGCCCGGTCGACCAGGGCGGCATCGGCGACAGGTACTTCGCATAGCACTTTTCCTGTCGCCGGGTCATAAGTGGGTTCGGTCGCGTTGCTCCCCGTCGATACGTGTTCGCCGTTAATAAAGGGATTGAGATCCATATTTTTAATCAGCTCGGTAGCTGTCATGCGCATTCTCCTTTTTTTGAGTGGATGGTTCATCGGGTTCCCTGACCCGGATTGCGTCTTTGTCTGCGGCGAGTTGGTACAACGGAACCGGACGCAAAGGTGGGCGAACCCGTGGACGGGCAGAGAGATTTTCCGAAGGTAGTGACAAAAGATGTGAAATGGAAGGCAGACAATTGCGCCCCTGACAGCGTCCCATGCTCAGCCTGGTAGCGGTTTTTAGTGCGTTCAAATTGCCTGACTTCAGGGCAGGGTGATTCTGTAGTTCGGCAAGCCGAAGCGCTTCACATCGGCAGATAATCGTATCGGCGGTGGCGGCAGTAAGCGGGCTTGGGGATTGGTATGCCAGATTCAGTTGCCTGCGGAAACGGTCCAGTCGTCGATAGCTGGCGGCTGCGCCAAGAGGGACTGGCTGGTTCAATATGGCTAAGGCCGCGATATGACCTTCGGCGATCGCAACTTTGACGCCACCGATTCCTGCCCCGTCGCCCACTGCATATACGCCTGCCACGCTGGTCTCCAGCGTTGCGGATCGTTCGGGGACCGTACCATTCAGGTCCGGCGCAGTTTGCATCTTGCAGCCGAATAGTCTTGCTGGTTCAGCGCCAGGTATCAGGCCGTATCCCGTGACAAGCACATCTGCGTCGATCGAGTGCCTGCCGTTTTGTTCCGGCTTGCCATTGGCGCCAACGTGGCCTAGCGTGACCCTGCCAAGCTGGCCTGTGCCTTCTGCCTGGGTAATCATCCGCTTAAAATGCAGGGGGACGCGGGCTTTCATCAGTTTTGCCCTGTACGAGATTGCCTGCGAAACGATGTTCGGCGCAGAAAACAGGCCCTTCAATACAGGCGGTATCAGTCTGGAGGAACGCTGAGCTTCAAACACCCCGACAACGTTGGCACCGGCAGCAACAAGGCTCGCTGCAGTGACAAGGACGAGCGGGCCATTTCCTGCAATCACGATACGACCTTCCGGCACCAGTCCCTGTCCTTTGATCATATTCAGGCAGCCGCCTGCTGAAATCACGCCGGGCAAAGTCCAGCCCGGAAAGGGAAACGGCATATCCTGGGCGCCTGTCGCCAGAACAACAGCGCTGGCATTTACTCTTCCGCTGCCTGCACTGCCGGCATAGGCAACCTGCTGCGGCGAGGTGCAAGACCAGACGGTGGTGGCCCGCAGATAGCGTACAGCGGCATGCTCGAGCACACCGGATAGCGACTGAAATCCGGGAATGTCGTGGGGAAGATGTTTATAGTCAGCGGTAAATGGTTCGGGCAACTGACGAAAATATTGCCCGCCTGGCTGGTTGTTTTCGTCGATGATGACGACAGGGCGTCCTGCTTTGGCAAGGGTACGGGCGCAAGACAAACCGGCGGGGCCGGCTCCGATGATGACAACGGGATCCTCCATTACAGATCCTTGTCGGCGGCGGCAAGCACCATATCAGGGGCCAATCGTTGCATGCAGCTTCGCACGGTCCCGATCCCGTCAATGTGCACGGCGCATTCCCAGCATTGTCCCATGCCACAATAATAAGCCCGGGCAGCGTTGTCGCGCGACGAGTGGCGCTGGGATGTGACGCCTGCACGCATGAGGGCAGCTGCAATACTGTCCCCCTCATGTCCGCTCAATGGCAGCCCGTTGAATGTGAAGGCGACTGATTTGCCTGGCTGGACGCCGGCAATCTGGCGGTATTTAGTCATTTTCAAATCTCGCTGGGTCGAAGATATCGATCGGAAGCGTAGTACGTCCTTTCGATATCAGTTCACTCAGTAGGCGCGCCATGGCGGGGCCGAGGGTGAAGCCGCCGCGCGCGCATGCTGCAACAAAGATGTTTTCCTGACCACCCAAGTGGCCGATATAGGGCAGGGAATCGGGCGTCACGCCTTCGTATCCTGCCCAGCTTCGCAGTGCGTTCAGTCGGCGCAAGCCAGGGACGACCTGCAAGGCCAGCCTGATATTTTGGACAAGCTGATCATGGTCGATATCTTTGCGCCGGTCTTCAAGCGTGCCCACACCCTGCCAGCCACCACCAATCAGGCAACTGCCGTTGGCGACCTGTTTGAGCGTCAGAATACCGCGGGCGTGGCTGACCAGCCCGCCGATGGTGAATGCTGCAGGTTCGGTGACGGTGACCATATTTACATCCAATTCGACCGGAAGCGTCGCGCCCAGCATGGCGCCTACGCCTTGTGTCCAGGCGCCGGTCGTGATCGCCAGCTGCGAGGCAAAATAGGCCCCTTCTGATGTATTAATCTCAACACGTGGGCCTGGATTAATATCGAAAACAGGCGTGCGCGAGAAAATCTGTACACCGCAGGCCAGGGCCGCCTTGGCAAGCGCCGGCCCCATTTTTGTCGGGCTGGCCGAACCATCATCGGGAGAGTAGGCTGCCGCTGTCACCTCTGCGGAGAGCCAGGGCGCCTGTTTTTCTATTTGTTTTCGTGTCAGCATTTCCACCGTCAGACCTAGGCGTGCCTGCTCCGCAGCACTGTGCCCGAGGCGCTCTGCCTCTTCGTCTGTCAGGGCGATTTTGTATCCGCCCGACCGCTTGACAGCTGCATCGATACCAAATTCTGTCGCGAGCTTCTGCCAAATCTCCCATGACCATAATGTATAAGGTACAAGCGGGTTCAGTTTATTCTGGACACCCAGCGAACCGGCGTTCACTGCCGATGCTTCGGACCAGATTTCGCCTTGTTCAAAAAGCGCGACTCGTCTGCCGGACCGGGCCAGCAGAAAGGCTGTAAATAAGCCGACAATACCGCCGCCTATGATCGCAACATCGACGTTTTGTCGCTGTTGTCCTCCAAAATGAGTCGGAGTACTCAACGATAGCCCCGATGCGGCATGGCTATAAGTGCCTGCGCTTCATTCACACGCCTGAGATATTCCGTGAGCGCCTGCTCTGATCGGGTCAGATCAGCGATGATCGCCTCACGCAGTCCGGTCGCATCTGCGGCCGTGGCACTCGCAAGAATGAGCTCGTGCGGGCTGTGGTCTGTACGGCGTTGATTAAGAATGGGATACATATTGCGCAGGGTCGGCCCGATCCGCAGCCACAGGCTTTCCACAATCTTTAAATAGATAGGCATCTGTGCGGCACTGTAAATCCGAAAATGCAAATCGGCATTCAGGCGAAGGGCTTCGCGGTAATTTTCCTTTTCAAGCGCCGCAACGAAATTGGCTTGTGTGTCGTTCAATGCAGCCACGTCGGTTGGCGTCAGCTTCAGACACGCCGCTTCGGCCAGTTCGCCTTCAAGTGTCCTGCGGATTCTAAAGATTTCGCGGATATCTTCTTCAAACCGCTGGGGAACAATGATGGCATTGCGTTCAGTGGTTTGAAGAATGCCATCGGACACCAGCCGCAGAACCGCTTCTCTTACCGGGGTCACACTGACCTCATAATCACGCGCAATATTACGCAGATTAATCCGATCATTGGGAGCAAAACCTCCACACAGAATCGTGCGCGTCAGTTGGGCAAATACCTGTTCGGATAATGAGTCGTTGCGAACGGCGTTAAATGCGTCGGTGGCGTTATTTTCCAATGTTTTCACAGTAAAAACCCTTATTTACGTTTTTCAATATGAAATATAGCATATATCGTATATCGCACAATATATCGTATATCGTGTTCTTTATCAACTAAAAAAGTGAGACGTAAATGAGCAAAATGAATTGGCAAGGTGTTTTATCCGCAGTGATCACACCGTTCAACGAAACGGGGGCGATCGACCAGAAAGCATTGACCGCACATCTGGACCGGCTATTGCAGGCGGGTATCAACGGCTTTGTCGTCTCTGGCAGCACAGGCGAGTATTATTCGATGTCGATTGAAGAGAGAAAGAACCTCTTTAAGTTGATTGCTGATGGCTACAAAGGAAAAGCGACGCTGGTTGCGGGGACCTCATCCCTGAATCACGCCGATACGCTGGACCTCACAAAATATGCAAAAAGCATCGGCTACGACGGATGCATGGTCTTGCCGCCAGTCTATTGCCTGCCCACCCCGGCAGAGATTAAGGCCGCAATCGGCGAAGTGGCTGAAATCGGGTTGCCTGTCATGCTCTACAACAATCCGGGTCGTGTTGGCGTCGGGCTTTCTCCTTCTTTGACTGCCGAGTTGGCAGACATCCCTAACGTGGCAGCATATAAAGAGAGCGCACGGGATCTTTATGCCGTTGCGCAAACCTACTATCTGACCCGCGATAAGTTGCAGCATTTCGCCGGGCTTGAACCCTACCTGAGCAGTCTCCTGAGCCGGGGTGCTGCCGGTTCCGTATCAACCATTTCAAACATTTGCCCGGCTGAAGTCGTGGCGACATATAACGCTTACCGCGCAGGCGACCTTGCCGAGGTATCGCGCAATCAGCAAATTATTGATCAGCTTTATCACTTGATGGCCAGTTCCGGCCTGTCCAACTTTGCCTTTGTGAAAGCGGGTATGGCTGCGCTCGGTCTGAACGGAGGAACAGTTCGCCGTCCGCATCTGGCGGCAGACAAGGCAAAGGTATCTGAAATAGGGAAAGGGATTGAGAAGATCTATGCCACGGCGAACAAGCCTCTTCCGAAGTAAACGTTTCTAGCGGTGTAATTTCACTCTTTAACGAGGGGATATAGCATGAATTTCAGACTGAATATAGCGACATTCTTCGCTTTAAGTTGCGGCAGTATTGCCGCAACCCCCGCGCTGGCGGATCCCGTTTGGGATCGCATTCAAAGCGACGGGGAGATTGTTTGCGGCGCCATTCCAAATGATCGTATTGGTTCGTGGATTGATCCGGCTACCGGTAAATGGGAAGGTTATGAAATCGAACTTTGCCATGCGATCGCCAAAGACCTGGGCGACAAGATGGGTAAAAAACTGAATGTCAAATTCAAGGAGACCAGCTGGAAGACGGTCGTATTGGATCTGCAATCACAAAAAATTGATTTGTGGCCTGGAATGAGCGCCACAGATCAACGAAAGAAAGCGTTATTCATGGTCGGTCCTGTGTACGACCTCGCCTTTTGTGCCATGGACGGCAAGAATTCAACTGTTGGGAAAACCTGGAAGGAACTGGACTCCCCTGATGTGCGCATTGCCACCGTGACCGGTACGAGTGTTGAAGCCATGTTCAAGAAAATGGCGCCTAAAGCAAAACATATCACGCTCTCCGAATATTCTGAAATTACGCTTGCCGTGCAGTCCGGACGTGCCGATATCATGGGCGCGGATGTTTTGCGGTGCCTCAACGTGATCAAGGCGGCACCGACTGTGTTCAAAAGCGTGTTTTTTCCGACTCCGCTGGTCACGATGGGTTCATCAGCCGGCCTTCCGAGGTCGGCGGATAAGCTTTCCGAGTGGCTTACAAAATGGGCTGCAGAGCGCAAGGCAGATGGCACTGTCAAAAATATCTTTATGAAGGTTCTGGCAAAGGCGGGTTACGACGCCAAGCAGATTCCGCCTGAAGTGCAGTTCTAGTGCCTTAGGGACAGAGGCCTGATACGTGCGGACGCAGGTCGCTGTACCTGCGCTCGCTTTACTCACATACTAAGGGAAATTCATGGGATATGAATATGATTGGAGTGTTGTGCTGCAACCATCCGTCTGGCTCGAGGCAATCTATATTACGCTGGTCTATGGAATAGGGACAACCGTCGTCGGATTGATTCTCGGGCTCGTTCTGGGGTTGATGTTAATCAGTTCCTTCGGGCCGGCGCGGTGGTTTGTTCAGCTATTCATTGGCATTTTCCGGTGTACGCCTGCACTGATACAAATTCTTTGGTTCTATTATGCCTTTCCTATCGTGCTGGGCATCAACTTTCCGCCGTGGCTGGCTGCCGGCTGTGGACTCACATTCTATATGGCCGCGTTTTCCGCCGAAATTTTCCGGGGCGGCATACAGTCAATCGATAAACGTCAATGGAGCGCAAGCCGCTCCCTGTGCATGTCTTATTGGCAGACCATGCGTCATGTGATATTGCCGCAAACGTTTCGGCGCATGACGCCGGCGATTGTCAATCAAGCCATCATCCAGTTCAAAAATACGTCTTTACTATCCATCGTTGCGGTGCATGACCTCATGTACGCCGCCAATGCGCTGACTGCTGAAACCTATCGTCCTTTGGAAGTCTTTACCTTTGCTGCGGTGATTTACATTGTCATCATCTGGCCGCTGGCAACCTGGACGAATCATATCGAGCGCCAATCCAACAAGAGGCTGAGCTGATTATGTCAACACCATTTATCACGATTGAAAACCTGTCCAAGAGTTATGGCGATTTCAAAGCGCTGACAGATGTCAGTTTTAGTCTGGAAGAAGGAAAAACGGCAGCCATTATCGGCTCTTCCGGGTGTGGCAAGTCGACTTTTTTGCGATGTCTTAATCTGCTGGAAACACCGACTGAAGCCACGTTCAGAATTGGCGATAAAGAGGTTTTTTTCCAGAACGAGAAGCAAGTTGATGGCGAGAAAGATGCCCTGAGTTTTCGACGGGAAATGGCCATGGTTTTTCAGAGCTTCGATCTCTTTCCGCACCGCACGGTCCTCAATAACGTCGCGCTGGCGCCGATGCTGGTTCGAAAGATGGAGCGTGAAAAAGCAGAGTCGCTTGCGCTTCAATTGCTTGAACGCATCGGTTTGAGTGAAAAGGCGAAAAGCTATCCGTCTCAATTGTCAGGCGGTCAACAGCAGCGTGTCGCGATTGCACGGGCGCTTGCGATGGAGCCAAAAGTTTTGCTTTTTGATGAAGCGACATCCGCACTTGATCCGGAACTGGTCGGAGAGGTTCTGGATGTGATGAAAGCATTGGCTGAGGACGGCCGAACAATGGTGGTAGTCACGCACGAGCTGAACTTCGCGCTGGATGTCGCAGATGTATTGGTCTTTTTCGACCAGGGCAAAATCACGGAAATCGGTCCGCCTGCTGAGTTACTTGGTAACCCACAGTCCGACAGACTGAAGACTTTCCTGACCCGTTATCACCACATGCTAAATAACTGAGCGTTCAATTATCACGCTCACCATTACAACCCCCGCGAACCCCATTTAATGAGCTGTTTCTAACAAAGGACCATTGCCATGCCTGCTTATGACTCACTTCTTCAACCCTTCCGCTTACGTGAACTCACACTGCGCAATCGAATTGTGAGTACTGCCCACGCTCCCGGATATGGGGTCGAGTCGCTGGCCGGAGAACGGTATCGCCTGTACCATGTCGAAAAAGCCAAGGGCGGTCTGGCCTTGACAGTGATTGGCGGATCAAGCGCCGTATCGCCTGACTCCACCGCGCCTTTCGGACAACTCACGCTCGCTGAAGACCGGGCGGTTCCGCATATCAAGTCGCTGGTGGAGGCGGTTCATGATCATGGCGCAGCGGTTTTTTGTCAAATATCACATCCCGGCCGCCGGGGACGCTGGGATACGGGGGTGTGGATGGCGCCGGTTGCGCCATCGGCTGTGCGCGAGGCGCAGCATCGCTCGTTCCCACGCCAGATGGAGGCCTGGGACTTCGATCGTATTTTGCAGGACTTCTACGAAGCCGGTCAGCGCGCTGCCGCGTCCGGTCTTGATGGTATCGAACTGCTTTTTGGTGGCGGACAGATCGCGCTGCAATTTCTCTCTCCGGCTGTGAACAGGCGTGATGATGAATATGGCGGGAGTCTAGAGAATCGCTTGCGTTTTCCGCTGCAAATCATCGATGCCGTCAGGCGCGGGCTGGGAGACAAACTTGTGCTTGGTGTGCGCATGACCGCAGACGAATTCTTCGAAGCCGGCATTGATCAGAAACAAAGCCTGGGTATCGCTACCGGTCTGGCCGGCACCGGTTCCATCGATTATCTGAATGTCATGGCGAGTACGGTCTATGACTGGCGCACGGCATCGTTGTCCATGCCGGGCATGGGAACCCCCTTGGCTCCCTATCTGACAATGGCTGGCGCTATCAAGGAGGCCGTTTCCATTCCGGTCATGCATGCCAATCGCATCATGGATCTTTCCACAGCGGCGCGCGCAGTGGAGGAGGGCGTCATCGATCTGGTCGGCATGACGCGTGCGCATATCGCGGATCCGCATATCGTGCGCAAGCTGACTGAGCGGCGGGAAAACGACATTCGTCCCTGTGTCGGGGCCAACTATTGCATCAGCCGCATCTATGCAGGTGGCGAATCCCTTTGTATTCAAAATCCCGCCACCGGTCGCGAAGTGAGTATGCCGCATGTCATCCAGCGAGCCAAGGCGTCGAAGCGCGTGGTCGTCGTCGGTGGCGGCCCCGCCGGGCTGGAAGCGGCACGTGTTTCGGCCGAGCGGGGGCACACTGTTACGCTCATCGAGGCAGAGCCTCAACTCGGTGGTCAGATCAACTATGCCGCCAAGGTGAACTGGCGTGGAGACCTGCAGACCATCACGCAGTGGCTTGAAGATCAGTGCCGCAAACTTGGCGTCGATATCTGGCTGGGGTACACGGCTGATGCTGAAATGGTGGCCCGCTTCTCGCCAGACATCGTCGTGATCGCAACTGGCGGCTATCCGAATGTCGGCGAGATCGAAGGAGCTGAGCATACCTATAGTACGTGGGATATATTAAGCGGACGGGTGGAACTCGGCGAGCGGATACTGATGTTCGACGACCAGGGCGCCGATTCCGGTATCAGTTGTGCCGACTATCTGTCCCAGGCGAAGAAAAAACTGGAGGTAATCACGCCCGAACGACATCTCGGCGTCGAGGCGGGTGCCTATAATTTTCCGGTTTATTTGTCTCACCTCTACAAGAATGGAGTCACGATAACCCCGGACCGGCGGCTCAAGCGCGTCGAGCGCAGTGGCAATGGTCTGAACGCTGTTCTGCGCAACGAATATACACTTGAGGAGGAGGTGCGTGAGGTGGACATGGTCGTCAGCGATAACGGCACTGTGCCCAATGACGACCTCTATATGGAACTCAAGGCATATTCCCGCAATGCGGGTGCTGTTGATTACAGGGCTCTGACTGGTGATCGGCCCCAGACAATCGGCTCCAACACTGACGGGAAATATATGTTGTTTCGCGTAGGAGATGCGGTAGCCAGTCGCAATATCCACGCGGCCATCTACGATAGTCTTCGGCTTTGTAAAGAGTTCTGAGTAGCCTTTCTTGTTTACATATGGCGCGGCGATTATATTCATCGCGCCATAGATTGCCTCGGATCCTGCATGCGGCTAACAAAAGGACGAAGACAGTGGCAGCTTGCGTGAAGATAAATCCCTGTAATAGCAGTGATATTTTGCGTTAATCCAGCACTACTCCGCTGCGTTTTACCACTTCTCCCCAACTGTCATACTCTGAGCGAATATAAGCCGCCGCCTCTTGAGGGTTTGCGCTGGTGCGTGCGATCGCGCCGATCCGGGCGAGTTTTTCGCTAACTTCAGGGTTACTCATCACCTTCGACAAAGCATCGAATGTCGATGAAACCAGCGTATCTGGTGTGCGGGCCGGGTAAATCAGCATGAGCCACGTTGCCGCTGTGAAGTCGGCAAAACCTTGTTCTGCAGTCGTCGGGACCTTTGGCATGCCAGGCAACCGCTTTGGTGTCGCTGTCGCCAATGCGCGCAGTTGACCGCTTTTGACAAAGGGTTGCACGCCCGCAGCGGTTTCGAGTGCCAGAGATACCTGGCCGGCAACAACATCGGTCAGGCCGGGAGCGCTTCCCTTGTATGGCACGTGCAACACGTCTATGCCCGCGCGCCGCTTGAATTCCTCCATCGCCAGGTGCGAGACCGTCCCGTTTCCTGACGAGGCATGTGTCAGCTTGCCGGGGTGCTTTTTTGCATAGTCAATCAGTTCGGGTATCGTCGTAAACGGTTGCGATGGGTGACAAACCAATACGAAAGGAAGGTCACCGACCAGTCCGACTGCCTTGAAGTCGTTTTTTGAGTTGTAGTGGACTGATTTGTACAAATGCGGGTTTGTCGCCACGGCAGACATATGGGTCAGCATCATGACGGTACCGTCGGCAGGCGAATTCGCTGTTATTCCCATCGCAATGCTGCCTCCCTGGCCTGGCCGATTATCAACAATGTAGTTATCACCCGTGACCGTTTTCAGTTGTTCGGCAAGCAGCCTGGCGACAATGTCCGTGGCCTGGCCCGGCGGAAAGCCGACGATGATCCGAACGACTTCAGCACCTCTGGCCAGTCTCGTGTGGGCCAATGCACAGAGTCCGGCACTGGCTGAGGCGATTAACCATTTTCGCCGCGAAGGTTTGATCGAGGTCATTTTTTGTCTCCTGTTGATTTTATTGGGATACAGATACTGGCAAAGTTCTGCGGACCGTGACCAGTTGAAATTAACTTAACGAACGAGCAATGTTCCTACGACGGTGAGTATCGACCCGAGGGCGGTTGCGACCAGTAACCACCAGCCCGGCACCATCACAGTGCCATTTTGTTGCGGCACGGACGTAGCTTTGTGGGCATGGCCGGGCATTGCACTTGTTGCGGTTTCTTTTGTCGCGCTTAATGGGGTGGGCGCAACGTGAGCGGCGCTTTCGGCCAGGTCCTGGGCGGGAGAAGAAAGCTGTTTTTTTAATGCGTTGAAAAAATCGTCAGCCATCTTGCGTGCCACATTGTCGATGAGTCTTGAACCGACCTGCGCGAGTTTGCCGCCGACTTCCGCTTTTGCCGTGTAGTTGAGTTCTGTGCCGTTTGGGGCTTGTTCCAGCCGGACAACGGACGAACCCTTGCCAAATCCGACCGGTCCCCCTTGCCCCTCGAACACCATGGTGCAGGAAGAGGGCGGACTCATCTCCGTCATGCGCAGCCTGCCATTGAAGCGAGCCCGTAACGGTCCGATCGTGGCGGCAATGACGACTTTGTATTCTGTGTCATTGGTCTGCTCCACGGATTCACAACCGGGCAAACACTTTTTCAGAACGTCCGGATCATTCAGCGCGTCCCATACTTTTTGACGGGAAGCGGGGAGGGTTTGGGTGCCGGTGATTTCCATAAGGTCAATGATCCTTTTTCATGGCGGCGGCAGTATTCACCATGGAATGTAGCGTTCTTGCGTAATCGATGGCGGCCTGTTCGTCCATGCGTGGCGCCACACGCAAATATTCTTTCAACCCCAAAATGGCGGGCCGGGGTCGCGATAGCAGCAGTTGCACAAACCGCGCCACTTCGTTTTCCAGTTCAGCGGCCGGAACCACCTGACTAACAAGACCGTAGGCGAGTGCCCGCTGTGCATCGATAAAATCGGTGGAGTAGGCCATCCACAAAATTGCATTCCGGTTCATACGATCATAGACTGCGGACATGACCATGGTTGGCATAACATTATGGCCAATTTCGGGGATGTTGAATGTTGCGGCATCGCTGGCGAAGCTGACATCGCACAGCGAGGCGATAGCCGTGCCAAAACCCATGCATCGGCCTTCTATTACGCCGATGATCGGGACCTTCGCACCACGCATAGCCTGATAGCTGCCAAAAATGCCATCGTATTCGTCCCTGCGAGTGTAGGCTTCGGAGGCAGCCGGGGTCGGTCCGGCATCCCTGATTCGTCCCGTGCAGAAATCTGGACCTGCGCTTCTGAGCAGCACGGCATCGGATGTTTCGTGAGCCTTGAGCAAAACGCTCGAAAGCGCCGACGCCATGCTATCGGATACCCCGTTGTCCTCGGCACGATTCAGAGTGATATTGAGCAAACGGCCTTTTTGTTCGACCTTCAGGTGTTGATGCATAGGGGAAAGCTCCAGTGGGTTTGAAAACGGTGTCATACGGCCAGACGTTCAAAGTGGCGCATCAGGGCTGCGTTAAAGGCGTCTGGCTGATCAATGTTGGGAAGATGGCCCGCATTGGGAATGACGTCCAGTGCAGAGCCGGAAACCCGCGCCTGGATGTCACGCATCGCTTCGGGAAGTACGCCGTCGTTGGCGCCGACAATGAAAGTGGTGGGGGCCTCGATATTGCCGACATCGCCCAGGTAATTGAGCGATTGAATGGCAAGTGCACTACAGACAAACCCTTGCACTGATGTATGTCGGGCAATCGAGCGGAATCGCTCTCCAACGTCCGGGCGCTTTTTCAGAAACGATTCGCCAAACCAGCGCGCTATCGTCGGATCGGCAAGCGGCGCGCAACTGGCATGCTGTTCCGCTAACGCAATACGGTCATCCCACGGTAACGCGACCTCTGCCGGCGCGTCAGCGCGAGCATCGCATAGCACAAGGCTCAAAGCGCACCCACTATGGAGGATGCCGAAACCAAATCCGCTCATGCCACCCAGCGATAAACCCACATAGTGTGCGCTGCGAATATCCAGCGCTTCGAGCACTGCAACCGTATCGGCCGCGAGCTCGTCCATCGTGAAAATAGCAGCAGGAGCCGAGGACTTGCCATGTCCGGCGGTATCGAAACGGATGACGCGAAAACCCTTTTCAGCCAGCAGAATTGCCTGCTCGTCCCACATTGCGCTGGAGGAAAGGATGGAGTGCGTCATGATGACGGGTGTGCCGTCCTGCGGACCCTGAAGATAAACTGCCAGTTCGGCGGTCACGCCACGTATGGTATGGCGCTCTAAAGCGTCGATCATATTGTTTCCTTTGTCAAAAGAGAGGCTGGACGCAATACACGCCAGATCGATTGTGGGGTCATTGGAAGTTCGTCGACGGAAACATCGACAGTCGCAAGCGCATCGTTCAGTGCACTGGCGATGGCTGCCGGGCCGCCCAGATAGCCCGCTTCGCCGGAGCCTTTTTGACCGAAGACCGTAAGCGGAGAAGGCGTGCAGTGATCCACGATTGTGATCGACGGGACTTCTTCGGAGCTTGGCAGCAGATAATCCATAAAGGTGCCCGAGAGCAACTGGCCTTCATCCGAGTAAGCGAACTTCTCGAGAAGCGCTGCGCCCAGGCCATGCGCCACACCACCGTAGGTCATGCCATGCACGACGTCCGGACTGATCATGACGCCGCAATCGTGGCCGACCACATACCGGTGCAAGGTCGCTTTTCCGGTATCGACGTCAATACTGGCTAGAACGACATGGCATTCGAAAGAGTGACATGGGTACATTTGTACGCGGCCATCCTCGGTCGGAAGTTTGCCGCCGGTCGGTACCTCCCAGCAGAACTTTTCCTGCAGGCCGGGTTCCATGCCTGCCGGCATGCAGTGATATTTGCGATGCGCGATTTCGACGAGGGCCTTCCAGGAAAGACGCTGTGTCGGCTCGCTCCGCAGGAAAATATCGCCATCTTCGTAAGTGAGCGCATCGTCGCTTACCTTGAAGTTATGCGCTGCGATCGCCAGCAACTTTGCTTTGAGTATCTTTGCGGCGCCGGCGGCCGCTCCTCCCAGCATGATGGCCATGCGACTGCCTACCGGGCTGTTGGACGGAAGCGCGTTGAGCGAATCGGCGTGCAATACCCGCACCGTATCGGGTTCCCTCTGCAGTATTTCTCCAACGACGGTAGATACGAGTGTCTCATGCGCCTGACCCGAGGTGGACGTGCCCATCAGCGCGGTGACGGCACCGTTCAGATCAATGCGGATCAGACATGCGTCCATCCAGGTGGTGGTTTCGTTTTTGGCGTTAAAGAGCGGTTCGAATGCCGAGTTGCCACCCGATGGTTCCAGACAGGTCGCAATCCCGATGCCGGCAAGTTTGCCCTGCGCACGCATTAGATCGCGTTGTTTCAATATTTCTTCGTAAGGCGCAGCGGCCAGGGCCTTGTCCAGCACCGTTTCGTAATCGCCCGAATCATAGTGAGTGCCACTTGGAATCAGATAGGGAAATTCGTCTTTCCCGATCAAATTCTTGCGCCGCAATGCAATGCGGTCCATATTCAGAAAACGTGCAACCTTGTCCATGCCTGTTTCTATGGCATAGTTGGTCGGCGCCTGACCAAAACCCCTGACCGCCTCCTGCGGCGTTTTGTTGGTCATGACTGAATAGGCGTCGTACTCCACGCTTCCGATTCGATAAGGCCCCACGATAGCGCCTACAGGCTTGCCCAGTTGCAAGGGAGAGCGCCCGGAGTAGGCGCCGATATCATCTATTGCACGCATGCGCATGGAACGGATCGTGCCATCGCCGTCAAAGGCCAGCGTTACATCGAATATACGGTCAGGGCCCTGCATGTCCCCGCCACGCATATTTTCCAGTCGATCTTCGAGAAAGCGCACCGGGCGGCCCAGTTTCTTCGCAAGATAGCCCACTAAAATGGAATGCTTCAGACCGCGCTTGACGCCATAGCTGCCGCCTACGTCCACATCGAAGTGGACCCGCACGCTGTTGCCCGGCAGGCGCAGGCATTTGGCGAGCAGATCCGGATATTTCGGCATTTGAATAGATGCCCATACGTCCAGGATTTGCGTCGCATCGCTCCATGCGCATGTCGCCACAAACGTCTCGATGGGAACCGTGGAGCTGCGGGCCCAGCGGGCGCGGTAGCTCAGCTGATGGTCGGCGCCGGAAAAATGGTCATCTACCGGCCCCCACACAAACTTGCGATGCCAGATGATATTGTGGCCATGTGCGGGATGAACCTGGGGGGCATCTTCTGCCATCGCCGCCTCTGTATCCATCACATGCGGGGTCTGCTCGTATTCGACCAAAACCCTTTCGGCCGCGTCTTCGGCCAGCGCACGCGTGTCGGCAACGACTGCAGCCACCCATTCACCCGCATATCGCACCACGCCGCTTGCCAGCGGATAGCGGGCTACTTTCGGAGCGTCGACCCCGGGCAGCATCGGCTCGATTTGGCTGGTCAGTTCTTCTCCTGTCAGCACGTCGTGCACACCGGGCATGGCAAGCGCTTCCGCAGTCTCGATAGAGACGATGCGTGCGCTTGCGTAGGGGCTGGCGACGATCGCCACATGCAAGAGGCCCGGCAAGGCAACGTCGGCGGCATAATGTCCCTGACCCGTGACAAAGCGCCGGTGCTCCACGGCCCGACGGCGGCGACCGATATATTTGAAAGCGTTATATGCAGGGTGCCGGGGATCAGTCATTCGAGTCTCCCGGAATAACGGTTTTCGCCATTTTTCGGGTGGCAGTAGCGGACGCTTCTTTGATTTGGTATCCAGGCGTCGTAGCCAGTTTTACTGCATCTACAATCTGCTGGTACCCGGTGCATCGGCAAAGATTCCCGCCGATGGCATCGCGTATCTGGGCTTCGTCCGGCTGAGGCGTTTTATCCACCAGGGCGTGGCAGGCAATAAGCATGCCTGGGGTACAGTAGCCGCACTGGAGCGCATGTGTTTCGCAGAAGGCATCCTGGATTTTGGACAGACAGCCGCGTTGCGGCGCCAGACCTTCCACGGTGGTAACGGACATCCCGTTGGCCTGTACTGCGAACATGCAGCAGGATCTGACAGGATCGCCGTCGAGCAACACCGAACAGGCCCCGCAGACACCATGTTCGCATCCTGCGTGTGTGCCCGTGAGTCCCAGATGATCACGGAGAAAATCGATCAGTGTGGTGCGCGGCTCTATTGTCTGAGTCCGGATCAGGCCATTGATTTTGATCTCGACTGATACGAGTGGGGGTTGCATGAAAACTCCTTTACTGGACTTGGACGGCGGACGCAGTTGTATCGGTCGGGCCCGAATTCGATGCTGCGGCCAATACTCTCGATAGCATCACAACGGCAAGATGCCGGCGATACTCTGCGCTGGCGTGGAGATCGGACCCTGGTTCGGTCTGCTGTGCGGCGCAATGTGCTACCTCCAAAGCCATTCGCGGATTGATGCGCTGCCCTACGAGTTCCTGCGCCAATTCAGGAAAAGATCGCGGCACGCCATCGACGCCACCCATTCCTATGGCGGCGCGTCGGCAGACGCCATCCTCGTCGATCTGTAATTGACAGGCTGCCGATGCCATGGCGAAATCGCCGTGGCGCATGGACGTTTCGTCAAAAGCGGTGACGATGCCATTGCCTTGCCAGACAGGCCACTCAATACGGGTCAGACACTCGGTTTCAGATGTCACGGTGAACATCGGACCCAGAAAGAAGTCCTGGGCGTCAATCTGACGTTCACCTTGCGCCAGACTGCTCAGATGCAGCTTGGCATTCAACACAACCGCGGCCAGGGGCAGTTCGGCGGATGGGTCCGCATGGACAAGGCTGCCGCCGATCGTGCCGCGGTTGCGTGTCTGGGTATGACCCACCCAGCGCAGGGCATCGCGTACCAGAGGAATCGCTTTGTGCACGTCAACGCTGTCCTCAATGGTGCGCTGTCGGGTTGTCGCGCCCATTGATACTGCGTTGTCGCTTATGTCCACATGTTTAAGTTCCACCAGGCGATTGATATCCAAAAGCATGGCAGGGCGCGCCAGTCGCATGGCCATCATCGGGACCAGGCTCTGGCCTCCGGCCAGGGTTCTCGCTTCCATGCCATACTGGTCCAGGAATTCCAGTGCGTGGCCGGTGGTTTCGGCCAGAACATATTCAAAAGGGGCGGCTTTCATAAAGTGGTCCGCCTTTGAGGCGCCACTGTGCTACGCACAACGCCGGGGTTTATCGCACAAAAGGGGTTGCTATCCATCATTCTCATCTTGAACGCGTGTGAAGCGAAAATTGATTCTGTCCTGCAAATTATCAGTGCAGCAGTCGGACGCAGCAAACGACTTAATTTGGGGGAGCGTGAGTTATTCTCATGCTCCCGCGAGAATGAACGCAGTGACCGCAAAGGTGGAGTAGACCTGGCGGCGTTGCGGGCCACGAAGAGGTTGAAGGTTTCGCGGCGACGTAATAATATCAACGCGGCGTGCGGTTACGTTACGCTGGAAAGTCTGGAAAAAGGAGACCTCTCATCAAAAAAATGCCTCCACTCAATGCCGTGCGAGCGTTCGAAGTGGCAGCGCGTCATGTTAGCTTTACCAAAGCCGCAGCGGAACTGAACGTGACCCATGGGGCCGTTAGCCGCCAGGTCGCGCTGTTGGAAGAATGGCTGGGTGTCGCTCTATTTCACAGAGCCCCATCACAATTGACGCTTACGGAAGCGGGTCGTGGGTATCTCATTGAGGTATCGGCAGCACTCGACCGCCTTGTGGCCGCATCAATACATGTGACGAAGCAGGCTTCGCCAGTCGTGCTGCGCGCCAATGCGCCTCCCACATTTACAATGCGCTGGCTGATTCCGCGCCTCTCGGCTTTTCAGCGCAGATATCCGGATGTTGAAGTACGCCTGACGACGTCGGTGGATCCGCTCAATTTTCAGGAGAATACATATGATATTGCCATTCGCGGACAGCACGGGCCGCTGAGTCACTTCAAGTCGGTTCCGTTCATGACCGAGATCATTGCTCCAATCTGTCACGTCGACCTGCAGGAAACCATGCACCTGATCCATCCGCGTGATTTGGAGGCGCATACGCTCATCAGTTACGCCACCGAACCGTACTCATGGAGTGAATGGCTGGGAGCAACCGGCGTGCCCGATCTGAAACCGGCCAATATGCTGAGATTCGAACAAATGTACTTCGCTTTGCAAGCCGCGTCGGAGGGATTGGGATTGGCCATGGTTCCATTGTTTTTAGCAATAGACGACATTATTTCCGGTCGCCTCTGCGTTCCGTTCGGCCCCCTGGGTATAAAACGGCGGACATATTATGCCAACAGCACCGCCCCGCTGCGGGCAGCGTCGCCGGCTTCCGAATTTTGCAAATGGTTGCAAAAGGAAGGCCGTGATACTGAGCGATCAATCACCGCATGGGCTGCGGATCGGGATTGGGTACTATAACGCGGAACAGAACTCATTCCTCACGGCACGCTGTAGCCCAGCTGCCGGCTGATGCGTTGCGCCTGTTCACGAACGGCGATGGCAATCGGCCCGTCCAGCGACGTATCAAAGCCGCCGCTGGCGCCCAGGGCGGTGAGCACGGCAGCCAGTTGCCCGGCATAATTAAATACCGGCGCGGCGACGGCGCTGATGCCTTTCAGATTGGTGTCCCTGACGCAAACACACTGAAATTGATGTATTTCATCATGCAACTGCGTAACCAGGACATCGAATGCTGCGGGTGGGTTCTGGGTTTTGTCCAGTGCATCAAATTCCAGTCTTGCCATTGCGCGAACCCCGGGCTCGTCGTGCAGCCCCAGAAACACTCCACCCGTGGCCGACCACAGAAAAGAGAGGACTGAGCCCACCCGCACGTTTACGGTCACCGGCAGGCTGGGCTCTTCCATACGCACGATCGTCGGGCCTTTGTTGCCCATGACAGCAATAAAACTGGTAATGCCCAATTGCTCGCGCAGATGTATCAGGGCAGGCTCGGCTATTCTGACGGGGTCGGCTTGTCGCATGGCTGCGAGGCCGATCAGCATTGACTCCAGACCGAGCGTGTATTGTTGGGTATTGGCGTTTTGTGTTACCAGCCCGCCGTCCATCAGGCTCACCAGGTAGCGATGGACTTTGGCAGGATTTTCGTCCAGATGTAAGGCCAGCCCGGTCAGGCTGGCGCTCCCTCCCAGGCTGGACAGCCCTTTAAGCACGGCGACCACGGTGTCGGCTGCCTGTACGCTTTGCCGACGTTCGCGGTTACGGATGGGAGTCGTGGTGGTGACGGTCATAAATCCAGCACAATACGTTGGTCTATGGCGCGGGAGCAGCAACTCATCATTTTGTTGCCCGCTATACGCTCGGAGCGGGTGAGCACCACATCCCTATGGTCCGGTTGACCTGCCAGCACGCTGACTTCACAGGAACCGCACAGGCCTTCTTCGCAGTCGCTCTGGATGTCGATATTGGCAGCGCGCAAGGCTTCCAGTAGTGTTTGGTCGGCGGCAACGGTAACGGTCATTCCTGTCTGCTTCAGTTCAGCCTCAAACGCGTGTTCTTTGCCTGGATCGAGTTTGCCCAGCGTGGAATGAAAGTGTTCGATATGCAATGCGTCGTCCGGCCAGCTTTCGCAGATTTTCTGCAGACAGTCGGTCAGGCGTTGCGGGCCGCAGGCATAGATCTGCGTGTCGGCGTCCGGTGCGGCCAGCAGGCTGGCAAAATCTGCACGCCGGCCTTCATCTGCAGGATAGACATGCAAGCGATCACCATGCTCTTGCAACGACGCGAGCAATGCCATACTCTTGCGGCTGCGGCCGCAATAGTGAATCTGGTAGTCCATTCCCCGCGCTCGGGCTGCGCGCGCCATTGCACTGATAGGCGTAATGCCGATGCCGCCTGCAATCAAGATGGCTTTTTTGGTTTGCTCATCGAAGTGAAAGTGGTTGCGTGGACCACGAATGTGCAAGGGAAGTCCACTACGGATGTGCTGATGTACCCATGCCGAGCCACCGCGACCTGCGTCTTCGCGCAAGACGGCAATCTCCAGCACTTGAGGATTCGTCGGGTCGCCGCAAAGTGAATATTGTCGAGAAATACCCAGATCGCCACACACCAGGTCAATATGAGATCCGGGCGTCCAGCGGGGCAGCGTCTGGCCGTCGGCTGCCGCCAGACGGATTCGCATGATGTCGTCCGTCAGCATCTCTGTTTCCTGAACCACAACCTGGCGCGACAATGAATGGGTGGAAGGCTCGCCAAGCCGCACCGGATGTTGCTTGCCCAGGATAGCGGGGTTGTGGCGTTCCGGATTCTCAGAAGGATCCCAATGGACCCATAAATGTTCCGGCCCCCGGAATGAGGTGTTGGGTACGTAGGTAAACGTCTGCTCTGATAATCTCAAATGGGGCAGGCGCAGTGTGAGCTCTTCAAGAAAAATCTGCATTTCCATGCGCGCCAGATTCTTGCCCATGCATTGATGGGAACCATAGCCGAAGGTCAACTGGTCGCTGGCATTTTCACGCCGGATGTCCAGCAGATCGGCATCGGCAAAATGACGTTCGTCATGATTGGCCGATGAGCTCACAATCAGCAATTTCGAACCTGCTGCAATGTCGACGCCGCCGATTTGCACATCACGTGTCGCCAGTCTGCGCCATGCTGCGACCGAACCGTTATGACGCAGGCATTCTTCCACCGCGTTGGGAATCAGGCTCGGGTCCTCACAGATTTCCTGCCAGACATGAGGGTGTGACAGCAGCAGTTTGATGGCGTTGGCAGAGGCGTTGGCCGTGGTTTCATGCGCAGCCACAATGCCCGCCATCATCATGGAATGCAGGTAGGAATCGGTTACCACCTCCGGGTTTGTCTGCTGCATGCGAATACCGTATTGCATCCAGCCGGGTTGCTCTGGATTCTTGCGCATTTTCTCCAGAATCTGGCCAGCCAGTTGCCAGAAGTTGCCCACTGCATGCGCGACAGCCACCTGTTCTTCCGGCTTCGGGCGACCCCAGGTATTGACGGTATGAGCGATGGAATACTTGCGCAGGGTGTCCATGTCTTCTTCCGGAACGCCCAGAAAATGCAGGGCGACGGTCAAGGGGACTTCCCACAGCATCTGTTCCACCAGATCCGCTTTTCCATCATTGACAAATTGGTCGACGTACTGGCGAGTGAGCTGGCGCACCATGGGCTCGTGGTGCTTGAGTGCATCGACAGTAAACGGCTCCATCAGCAGGCGGCGGCGTGGCATATGTGCCGGTTCATCCTCATTGACCAGTGTCCGGCTCATGCCGTAATTGTAGGACTCCAGTACAGCGTTGGCTTCAGGTCCGGTCGGTGTGATTTTTTCAAGTGCAATAGAGGGGCTGAAGGTGATGTTGTCGCGAAATATCTGCTTGATGTCTTCGTAGCGGGTCACCACCCAGTATCCCAGTTTGGGACTGAAAAAGACCGGTTCCTCTTCGCGAGACCATTTCACATATTCCGGCGGGTCCTGCTGGTAGGCATCTTCGAAGGGATCGAACTGCGCAGCGCGCGGACTGACCGGATAACCAGCAGGCGCGTTGCTGCCTGCACCGGAGAAGGGGCATTGCGCCTGTGTTGATTGTGAAGTGGAAGAGGTGTTCATGGCGTAATCCGGATCAGTCCAGGGTAATGTTCAGGTCTTTGATCAGTTTGTGCCAGCGGGTGCGTTCATCCTCCAGCAGTTTGCTGTATTGCTCTGGTGTGTCGCCCACCGGCTCTATGCCGAACTCAACCAGTTTCTTGTGTGTCGCGGGTTTGTTCAATGCGGCGACAACACTTTTATTCAGGCTGGCCAGGATATCTGTGGGCGTTTTTGCCGGGGCCACCATTCCAACCAGTGCGGCCGCTTCTACATTGGGATAACCGGACTCGGCAAACGTAGGGACGTCAGGCAACTGCGGCAAACGCCTGGCGCTTGCCACGGCCAGGGGCCGTATTTTTCCGCCTTTCAGGAAACCCGCACCTGCCGCCAGATCAACCATCATGGCCTGCACCTGGCCGCCTGCAAGATCGGTCAGCGAAGGCGCGGCGCCACGGTAGGGCACATGGGTCATTTTCAGACCTGCTTCCGTCTTGAACAGTTCCATGGCCAAATGATGGGGGCTGCCGGCACCCGCAGAGCCATAGTTGATGCTGCCATTGCTGCTTTTGACATGTTCGACAAAGTCTTTCAGGTTTTTGATATCGCTGGCCGGGTTGACCACCAGGATCATGGGAAAGCGTCCAAGCAGAGTGACTGGTGCCAGATCCCTGACCGGATCGTAGGAAAGTTTTTTGTATAGTGCCGAGTTGAAGACCATGGTGCCGTTATCGGCCGACAGAACAGTGTAACCGTCTGGAGCGGCGCGCGCCGTGTCGCTGGCTGCGATGGCGGTATTGCCACCCGGTTTGTTGTCGATGACGACGGACTGTTTAATATCTTCCGACAGGCTTTGGCCGATGGTGCGCGCCAGAAAATCCGACCCGCCACCCGCAGGATAGGGCACGATCCAGCGAATGGGTTTGTCGGGGAAAGACTGTGCCCGGGCCGGGGCTGCGGTAAAGGTCAGGCTGCAGGCGATCAGGGTCAGCGAACAGGATGTCAGGCAGGTGCGAATGCGCATGTTGTCTCCGATTTTGATGTAGGTGCTGCGTGGGCGCTGCTTTATTGCGTAAATGATATACGCATTGCGTAATCAATACAATACAAATGAAATAAAAAGCCGGCTTGATCATTTGCTGGGCCAATTGCGTGCAGCATGTCACTTCGTAATATCTTCCGTGGATGGCTTTATCGATCTATATTATTAAATATAATAAGCATATAATTTATAGTCATCATTAATAAGCAGGCGGGAGCCAGCGATCTTCGCCCTGCCGCAACTAGGGAAAAGCTATGGTGAATCGAATTCGTATGACCTATCGCACCGATAACACAATCCGCCGGCAGCTATTGTTCGCCTGTATGGCGGCGGCAACATGGACAGCCCATGCGGCCGATAGCGGACAGATTCAGCAAGGCAGCGAGATCGCGCTCAAGGGAGCGAGCGGCCAGCCTGCCTGTGTAAGTTGTCATGGAGCCAAGGGAGAAGGATTGGCGGCCGCGGGATATCCTTACCTGGCCGGCCAGCCCGCGCAATACCTGATTGAACAACTTGCGCATTTCGCCGATGGGTCGCGCAAGCAACCCATCATGCAGCCCTTGGCCAAGGCACTTTCCGAAGAGCAGCGTGCGGCCGTTGCCGCGTATTACGAGTCCCTCCCGCCGGTTTTCGATCGGGACAAACTCGCTAATCTGGTCCAGACGTATCCTGTCGCGGATACAGGCGCCTGGCTGGCGCATCGTGGAAGTGAGAATCCCTATATTCCCGCCTGCGTGCAATGCCATGGTCCCGGAGGCATTGGTGTCGAGCCCGTTTTTCCCGCACTGGCCGGGCAACCGGAGCAGTATTTGAAAGCGCAGCTGACTGCAATGAAATCGGGCGATCGGGGCGAAGATACCCATAAACTCATGACGCATTTGGCCAGGAACCTGAGCGATGAACAGATCGCCCAGGTCAGCACCTATTTTGCGAAAGGCGTATTGAAGCCTGTCGTGAACGTTGATGTTCAGCAAAAAGGAGAGGTCAAATGAGCGCCAGAGCAATGAATCATATATTCAAATGGCTGCGGGTACTGACTGCAGCGCTGTTGGCGCTGTCATTGAATCAGGCCCTCGCGGCAGAATCGTTCTCACCGCCGCCGGCGGATGCCATCCCCAAAAATGAATTCGGCGATATGGTGCGCAAAGGACAGGACTATTTCCTGCACACCTCGCAGATGCTTCCCGACAACGTCGGCAATTCGCTTAACTGTGTCAACTGCCACCTGGATGCAGGCCGGCGCTCCGATTCTGCGCCGATGTGGGGTGCCTACGTTCTTTATCCTGCCTATCGTGCGAAAAATGGTCATGTCAATAGTCTGGCCGAACGCCTGCAGGGATGTTTCCGGTTCAGCATGAACGGCAAGGCGCCCGCCGCAGATTCTGAAGCCATTTTGGCCATCACCACCTACATGTATTGGATGGCCAGCAAAGCGCCCACAGGTGTCAAGCTGGAGGGCCAGGGCTACAGGAAACTTGCCGCACCCGCGCAGACGATGGACCTGGAGCGTGGCAAGCAAGTCTTTATGGCCAATTGCGCTGTTTGCCATGGACAGAACGGAGAAGGGCGGAAAGCGGCGGGTAAAACCGTGTTTCCGGCACTGTGGGGAGATGATTCATTCAACTGGGGAGCAGGCATGCACCAGATTCCCAATGCTGCGGCTTTTATCAAAAGCAACATGCCGCTCGGCAATCCCGGTGCCCTCACAGACCAGCAGGCATGGGACGTGGCCTATTTCATGAATTCGCATGAACGTCCCCAGGATCCGCGCTTTACCGTTGATGTCGAAACCACGCGCAAGAAGTATCATGATGGCGGAGATAATCTGTATGGTCAGAAGGTTAACGGGGTTGTATTGGGTGAGAACTCAGTGGAGCCAGGAGGACGCCTGAAAAACAACGCCCAGCCGCAAAAAAATTGAAACAAAAAATCCCGGCGCCACCCCCCTTGCGGCAGAAGTGCCTGCCGGATGGCGGGACGTCAATCAATCGACAGCATTAAAGTTGTAATAAACCAAGCGTATATTTAGCCGCACGCCAGACACAAAGATGTTTCAAGGGGAACACCGATGCTGTCAGCGTGACCGTTTTACGACTTGGGGCTCGACGCGCCCAGTACACCTGCGAAGTAAGAGGGATGTGTGATGGGCGCCTTTGCCAAAAAGCTGGAACAGATCGCCAAAAAAGCCGTTTTTGCCGCGCTGGGAGCCGCTTGCGGCACCAGAAAGGAAATATCGGCGAGCGCGCTCCAGAACATTTCCCGAATCATCGTCGTGCGCCCCAACTACCGTATCGGCAATGCCATCCTGGCCACTGCCATCATTGCCCCACTGCGGGAACGCTTCCCGGATGCACAAATCGATTTTCTCGTTACCGACAAAACCGCAACGCTCTTTAAGAATTTACCGGTAGATAATGTTGCGGCCGTGTCCAGATCGAACATTCTGAAACCTTGGCGGACGGTGTCTTTGCTGCGCCGCTTGCGGGCAAGGCGTTATGACCTTGCGGTGCAACTGGCCCCCAGTTCCCTGAGTGGCCTGGTTCTTGCCTCGATGCTGGGCGCCCGTTATGTGATGGGCAAGCCCAAGGGTGATGCTGATTGGTATGACATCAAAGTCGGGGAGCCGATCGTCAATGCGTATGATGCGGGCGCGGCGTTTTCAACCGCGCTGGGAACAGCGGGCGCAGTCAGTACGCAACTGGCTTTATCCAATGACGAAATGACGTGTGCAATCGATCGTCTGCAGGCTCTTGGATTGGCGGCAGACGGCGCGCACGGGGTAGAGCCGTTTGTGGCCGTTTTTGTAGGCGGACATGCCGACAAAGTCTGTCCCCTGTCTTTCTGGGTGGCATTGATCAATGACCTGAATCAGGCCCGGAAACGGTTCGTCGTTTTCGTCGGTCCTGAAGAGACCGCGATGATTCCTCATTTGCAGCATGCAATGCAGTCACTGTCACTAGGCGCGCTGTGTCCGCCTCAGCCGCTACGGATATTTGCTGCCATGCTGGCCCGGGCACGACTGATGGTGACGCCCGATTCCGGGCCGATGCATATGGCAGCGGCGCTGAAGGTGCCGGTGGTGGCAATGGTGCGGACACGCAAATCATTGGCGTTCGTGCCACCTGGCGCGACATCGCATATCGTATGCGACCTCGATGTGCCGGGAACACTTGCTGCGGCAGATCAAATTCCCTTACTCTGAAATGCCAGCCGTAGAACGGTCAAAATGCCTGAACGAGATCAGCATCATCGCGCGGTGAATGGCTGAACCGCAAGGTGGCGCAACGTTCCTCCAGAAATCCATGGTCGCCAATTCCTGGTTCCAACCTACAAGCATGCATATGACACGGAAAACAATTCAACGATGCGGGTTGAAATAGTGTTAAAAATGATATTGCGATCGAAATTGGATTTAACTAGGAGAAGGGGCCATGTCAAACACTCGGGGAAGCTGTCTATGTGGTGGTATCACGTTCGAAATTTCCGGACCGCTGACCGGGGCGCTTAATTGTCACTGTCAAATGTGTCGTAAAGCCCATGGCGCTGCATTTCGCAGCTGCGCACGAGTCAATTCTGCTGATTTTAAAATCACGCAGGGAGACAGTTTGATCAATTTTTACGAATCGTCGCCAGGTAACCATCGGGGGTTCTGTCGCGTCTGCGGCTCACCAATAGTAAGCCGCTTCGATTATGATTCATCCCGCTACGGATTGCCATTGGGCGCTTTAGATGATGACCCGGGCGTCAAACCCGACATCCATGTCTACGTGACGGACAAGGCATCCTGGTTTGATATAACCGATGCTCATCCACAATACGACCAGGAAATCTTTCCTTTCGCGCTAAAAGAGAGCTGAAATGGTCCGCCGTGTTGTTTCTTAGCGGGCAGATGATGGGCCGCCGATCAGCGAGAGTATGTTACTCCCGCAACACCTTCCAGTCCATTTCAATCTGTCGCATCATTTCCTGAGCAAAGATCGAATGACTACGTTCTTTCAGGGTAACAAGTCCCAGTACCCGGCTGACTTTGGGTTGCACCAGCGGGCGCGTGGCCAGGCCGATGTTTAGGGCCCCGGCCAGTGATCCCTCGGGAACAATGGCAATCCCGACACCATCCGCGACAAACTGCATCATAGAAGTAAATTGCGTGACGGTTATGTTATGCCGCAACTGAAAGCCGGATGTCGTTGCCGTCGCGTCAATCAGCCTGCGGGTGCGCGAATCTGCCGGCAGCGATATAAGCTGCTCGTTCTTCAATGCCTCCCAGGCCACCTGCTTGCGCTTCTGAAGCGGGTGTCCTTTTGACAGCACAACATGAAATGCTTCGGTGCTCAGCGGCTTTTCCTCGAACATGGGCGAAATATCATCCAGGTAGGTCAATCCAAAGTCGGCGACGCTGGAGCGCACATTTTCGATCACATTACCGTGTACGCCTTCATAAATGTACAAATCGACGCCGGGATGGGATTGTTTATAACGGGCAATGATTTTGGGTAGCACCGTGCAGGCCACGGACATGACAGATGAAATCACCACCTGTCCGCGTTTTTGATCCGAGCGTTGCTCGATCGCCTGCATATAAATCTGCATGTCATTGAGCACACGTTCAGACAAGGCCACAAACTCTTTTCCCGCCTCGGTAATTTCTACGCTGCGCGTATTGCGATCGAACAGGGTGATACCCAGTTGCGCTTCGACGCGCTGAATCGTGCGTGTCAGTACCGGTTGCGAGATGTTCAGGGTAATGGCTGCGGCATTGAAGCTGCCATAGTCTGCGACGGTCTTGACGGCCAGCATTTCCCTGGCGCTCAGATTGGGTTGCTTGGAACGAGTCATGAATAGCTGATCTTGTAAATGGGGTGCGGTAATTGAATGCGCTCGCCGGGATAGGGTGAATGCGAATTTGCACTGATATTTATGTCAAAAAAGCAATTATCTATGCTAATAGATTCTAATTGGAAATAATCGGGCCCGTCTATAGAATTGCCTCATCCATCTCGAAAAGGAGCGATACGATGAGCGCAGTGATGCAAACAACAACGGTAGACACAGACGTCGATCTCGTTGAATATTATTACGATGCCGGGTTCAGCGACGGTTTGCCGGTTGTCCCCCCCACCCAGGAAAAAATTGATGCCGTCGTGCAGGCGCTGGGGGGCGACCCCGAATTTGTCGAGTGCAAGGTTGCGCCGCGCTGGGGCGAACTGACGCGCGAAGTGCTTGCCATCAATATGGTGATGGCCGGCTGCAAGGCTGCCTATGCGCCGGTGGTAAGAGCAGCCATTCTGGCGCTAACCGATTCGGCATTCAATCTGAACGGCGTGCAGGCCACCACGCACGTTGCTTCGCCGCTGATTGTCGTCAACGGCCCGATCGCGCAAGAGCTGGGTATGAATGGCGGCGCCAATGCATTTGGCTCCGGTAATCGCGCCAATGCGACGATCGGGCGTGCAGTGCGCCTGATCATGCTCAATGTTGGGGGCGCCTGGCCTGGCGATCTGGACAAGAGCACGCTTGGACATCCGGGAAAATACACGTATTGCGTTTGTGAAAACGAAGCGCAAAGTCCGTTTGCACCGTACCATGTGGAGCATGGCTACAAGCCTGAAGAATCAACGGTGTTTGCGATTGCGGCTGAAGCGCCTCACAGTGTGACCAATCACGTATCGAATGATCCCGAAGGGATTCTGGATACGGTGTGTTCGGTCATGAGCACCATTGGTTCAAATACCGCGGTGCTGGGCGGCCATATGGCTGTGGCACTGGGGCTCGAACATGCCAAAACGATCGCACAACATGGCTGGACCCGTGCTGATATCCGCAATTATATTTTCATGAACCATGGAAACCGCTTTATCGATCTGGCTTATGGCCATCGCTACGGCAAGGTTTATAACCGCAACATCCCGAAATGGTACAAGCGCGAGGACAACACACGCATTCCCATTATTCATAGTCCTGACAATATCCACCTGTTTGTGATGGGCGGTGCAGCCGGTCGATTTTCTGCGGTCATCCCGGGCTGGGGGCATATGAGCACCCCGGTCCATCGCCCGATCGATACGAACGCGACACCCGTGGGGCCTGATTGCTCCAGCGGCACGTGCGCACTTTAACAAAGAGAAAATAGGAGATTGCCATGTTGATGAATACTCAAAATCTGCAGCCACGCGTTTACGATCCTTGCGGGGTGGTTCGTTCTGTTGCCATTCCTACTGCCGAACGCGTGAACACACTGGATGGCCTGCGCCTGGGAGTTCTGGATAACTCCAAATGGAATGCCAACAAACTGTTGCGTGGCGCGATCGAGGCGCTGGGCAAAGAGATTGGCTTCAGTGACGTTCACTATTATGTGAAGCACAGTTTCTCCAAAGATGCGGCACCTGAACTGATTGAAAAGATCATCGAAGAAAACGATATCGTTTTGACGGCGATTGGCGATTGCGGTTCCTGCACGTCGGGCTGCCTGCGTGATGCCATTGCGCTTGAGAAACAGGGCGTGCCGACAGCGGTCATTGTGACCACAGAGTTCGTCAAGGAAACGGTACTGACCCGCCAGGCGCTGGGTATGACCGAACTAGAACCAGTCATTATTTCCCATCCGGTCAGCTCAATCACCATGGAAGAAGTGGCCCAGCGCGTGGCGCAGATCTTTACCCAGGCTCAGGCCGTATGGAAGGGCGAGCAGGCCGGTGTGGCCGATACCTATCTGAAAGGCCGCAAGACGCCCGATTGAAGTCTATGTCCCGATCGCCGCTGTGCAGGTTTGCTTTTACATAGCGGGTTTGATCGGGTCTGCGTCTGGATTGCCAGGCGGTTGTATTCAGGGAGAAAGGTTTATGAGTTCATTATCCGGGTTACGGGTGCTCGATCTGTCACGCGTTCTGGCAGGTCCCTGGTGCGCACAGACACTGGCCGATCTTGGCGCAGACGTGATCAAAGTGGAGCGGATTGGGACGGGTGATGATACCCGCGCCTGGGGTCCGCCCTGGCGTGAAACCCCTTCGGGCGAGGACCGGGATTCGGCTTATTTTCTGAGCGCTAACCGAAACAAGAAATCGTTCGCCATTGATATTGCAAGCCAGGAGGGCGCCGCACTGGTGCGCAAATTGGCTGCAGAGTGTGATGTGCTGGTCGAAAATTTCAAGGTGGGGACACTGCCGCGCTATGGCCTTGGCTATGAAGATCTGCAGCAGATCAACCCGGCGCTGGTCTATTGCTCGATTACGGGTTTCGGGCAGCAGGGCCCCTATGCAAAGCGGGCCGGCTATGACTTTCTGATTCAGGGCATGGGCGGCTTGATGAGCATTACAGGGCTGCCCGATGGTGCACCCGGAGCCGGTCCGCAGAAGGTGGGGGTGGCGCTCACCGATATCCTGACCGGCATGTATGCCGCAACCGGCATTCTGGCTGCCGTCATGGAAAGCAGGGCGAGTGGGCAGGGACAGCATATTGATGTTTCCTTGCTAGATGTGCAAATTGCGAGCCTGGCCAATCAGGCCATGAACTATCTGGTCGGCGGAAAGGCACCGCAGCGTTTGGGGAATGCGCATCCGAACATCGTGCCGTATCAGGACTTCCGCACCCAGGACGGGTTCATGATTTTGGCTATCGGCAATGACACGCAGTTCAGGCGGTTTTGCGAGTTGGTGGAGCATCCTGAGTGGGCAGATCATTCGCGCTATGCCACCAATGCAGCCAGAATTGAGCATCGATCTGTTCTGATCCAAGCAATTGCAAGTGTGATGTGCGAACAGACCACAGCGCATTGGATCGAAGCGATGGAGGCGGCCGGCGTGCCTTGCGGCCCCATAAATACGATAGAGGATGTTTTCGCAGATCCGCATGTGGCTCAGCGCAATGCGCAGTTCTCTATCGCGTCTATCGGCAGGGGAGATATTCCGTCGGTGGCCAATCCCCTCAAATTATCCCGTTCACCCATTGAATACACACTGGCGCCACCGGTGCTGGGCCAAGACTCGCGCCAGATACTGGGCGATGTGCTGGGCATGGCTCCTGAAGAGATTGAAGATCTGGTTCAAAGAAAGATCGTGGCATGCGCCTGACAGGTGTATGAACCCCGAGTGTGATATCACAACAAAGGAGAGAGACAATGAAGATGATCAAAACGATTACGGCAGCCCTGTTTGTGTTGTTCGCAGTTACGCAGTCAATACCCGCCACCGCCACTGAAACGTATCCCGACAAACCCATTACCGTGGTGGTGCCTTTTCCGCCCGGTGGGCCCACGGATATTGTGGCTCGGATTGTGAGTCAGTCCTTGTCAAAACAGCTGGGGCAGACGATTGTAATTGATAACAAGCCCGGGGCAAGCAGCGTGATTGGCGCCGGCCATGTCGCCCGCGCGCCGGCCGACGGCTATACCTTGCTGTTCAACTATTCGGGCCATGTTATCAACCCGTATCTGAAAACCACGCTTCCCTTTGATCCGATCAAGGATTTTGTTCCGGTTGCCGGGCTGGCCTCCACCCCGCAGATGCTGGTTGTTTCTCCCGAGAATAAGGCAAAGTCGGTCGCGGATCTGATCGCGCAGGCCAGGGAAAAGGGCAAGCGGCTGACTTTTGCCTCTTCCAGTATTGGTGCCCCCAGCCATTTGGCCGGCGAGCTGTTCAATCAGTTGACTTCTTTGCATATCCTGCACGTACCGTATCGGGGTAGCGCACCGGCACTGACTGATCTGATTGGCGGACAGGTCGACATGATGTTCGATAGCGCGCCCTCATCCATTAATTTTGTCCGCTCGCGCAAACTCAAAGCGCTGGGTGTCACGTCAATGCATCGCTCTGAAGTTACACCGGAGTTGCCTACCATGGAAGAGTCCGGACTGAAGGGGTTTGATATTTCAACCTGGTATGGCGTATGGGCGCCGGCAAATACGCCCATGGCGATCGTGACGAAAATCAATCAGGCAGTCAACAAGGCGCTGGGCGATCCGGATGTCCGGTCCAAACTGTTGCAGGCAGGGGCCGATCCCATGGCGGGAACCCAACAGGCATTTGCTGCCTTTTGCAAAACCGAATTTGACCGTTACGGGACCATTGTAAAAGCAGCGCATATTCAACCACAAACCTGATATTCATAGGACAATACGCATGATCAAGCACGCACCCCTTCTGATTCTGGGTTCCGGCCCGGCAGGCTATAGCGCCGCGATTTATGCCGCGCGCGCCAACCTTCACCCCGTGCTGATCTCGGGTCAGGCGCAGGGTGGCCAGTTGATGACCACCACCGATGTAGAGAACTGGCCCGGATACGCGCAAGGCATACAGGGACCGGAGCTGATGAGCAATTTGCAGACCCATGCCGAGCGTTTCGAAACCGACATGATTGCAGATCATATTGTGCAGGCCGATCTGTCTGTGCGTCCGTTCCGGCTGACCGGGGAAGGCGGACAGGTTTACACGTGTGATGCACTAATCGTGGCGACGGGCGCCTCCGCCCAATATCTGGGACTGCCAAGCGAACAGCAGTACATGGGTCGGGGCGTGTCGGGGTGCGCCGTATGCGATGGGTTTTTCTATCGAAACCAGGACGTGATTATTGTTGGCGGCGGCAATACGGCTGTAGAAGAGGCTCTGTATTTGTCGAAACTCTGTCGCAGCGTGACCGTCGTGCATCGGCGCGATCAATTCCGGGCTGAACCCATACTGGTGGATAGACTGATGAACCAGCATGCAGCTGGCGTTATTCAATTGAAATTATTCTACGAACTGGATGAGGTGCTGGGGGATGCAAGTGGTGTCACGGGCGCCCGCTTGCACAATAAGCAGAACAGCGAAAAAGAAGAGGTCGATGTGACGGGCGTATTTATTGCCATTGGTCATCAACCCAATACCCGTCTTTTCGAAGGACAACTTGCCATGAAAAATGGATATATCCAGACCCGGGGCGGTCAGCAGGGGTTTGCGACGCAGACATCAGTAGAAGGGGTTTTTGCTGCTGGTGATGTACAGGACTCCGTATATCGCCAGGCCATCACCAGTGCCGGTACCGGGTGCATGGCTGGACTTGATGCGCAGCGCTGGTTGGAGGCCCGGCAGGAAGTTGGTACTTCGACAGATCAGATGGTTGTGATGGCGTGAACGCTTTATGGCCGGGCAAAGAGGAGCGTTCTTGCGTCTTGCACGTGAAGGTGCGGACGAAAGAACGCCGATTTACGCGAAAGCACCGCCGTCTTTGATCGCGTCCGAGCCGGCGTATGAGCTGTATTATTCTTTCGCATTCCCTGTTGCCGCATCAAACGCCTGCTGAACCTTGTCTGGTGCCGTAATTTTGTTGGCGATCAGCAACTGGGTCAGGACCCGGGCCTTGGCAGGATTCAGCCCAGGTGAAACAACAAACCCCGACTGATCATCATTGACTTCCACATTGCGCTTGACCGCGCCATTCTGGACCCGTGACGCCCGCACGACCACCACGCCGTCTTTACGTGCGGCCTCCAGTGCCTTGAGTGCAGTTGCTGAAGTGTTGCCGTCGCCGACGCCTGCCAGAACGATTCCGCGGGTACCGTTACTTACCGCGCTTTTGATCAACTGGTCGTCCATATTGCTGTGAGAATAAATAATTTCAACCCGGGGCAGGGCATCGCCTTCGGGCAAAGGCAGGGTGAACGGTTTTTGAGAGGCTGATGTCTGGGTGTAATGTAAATCTGCCGCGTCTACATACCCCATCGGTCCGGAATATCCGGACTGAAAGGTGGCCACATTGGTGGTGTCGGTTTTGGTGACCCAGACGGGGGAGTGAACTGTATCGTTCAATACCACCATGACGCCCTTGTTTTTCGAACGCGCATCTGCGGCGACCTTGACGGCCTCAAACAGGTTGGCGGGACCATCGGCGCTCAGTGCAGAGGCCGGGCGCATGGCCCCGGTCAGCACGACAGGGACAGACGGGTCCAGCACGCAGCTCAGAAAAAACGCCGTTTCTTCCAGCGTATCGGTACCGTGCGTGATGACAACGCCGTCAGCCCCTTTGCTGTCAGCCAGTGATTTGATTTTTTTTGCCAGGCTGAACCATATCTTGTCGTTCATGTCCTGGGAGCCGACAGAGGCAATTTGTTCCGCGTTCAGTGTGGCCAGTTTTTCCAGTCCCGGTACTGCGCTGATCAGATCTTTTGCGCTCAGCTTGCCCGATTCATAACTGAGGGCGGAAGCGTTGTCGGCCTGCTTTTGACCGGCGATGGTGCCTCCGGTAGCCAATATTGCGACGCGGGGCAGCGAGCTTTTGCCGGTGGATTGTTCGGTCGCGGGGGCTGGGGGCGATTTTGCCTGATCAGCGCCAAAGGCGGAAGGGGCGATCGCCATCGTGGCAGCCAGAAGCATCATTGAGGAGAGACGTCCGGTCAGATGAGAGGTGGGCATGACAGATTCCTTATGAGAAAGGTCAAGGGTTGAAAAGCCGACAATGACAAGGCGCGACAAGCAGTGGGTAGGTCGCGCAGGCGCCGGATAGCGGGTCGGTATTTGCAAAAATTATACGCCTGTCGGGGCAGGCAAGGAACCGGGTATTTTTCCTGATGGCGCTGCGTGTCGGATACAAAACGTGAGCACGAATCAGCGCGAGGATGCGTTGTTATTGACCGCCTGCAGGTGTGTCAGTATCAGGAGCAAACTCACCACCGCCGCCGCGCTCAGCGCGCCGAAGGCAACGCCGAATCCTGTCGTTGCAGCAATGACGCCAGTGAACATGGCGCCGACACCGGTACCCAGATCAAACGTGACGTTCCACAGGACCGCAACCCGGGCAATCTGACTGTTGCCAGCCAGCCGATACGCGCATACCAGGGTAGCGGTCTGCATCCCGCCGTACGAAACACCCAGGAGCGAGCTGCCGAGATAAAGCCACGTCAGGCCCCATGCCGCGTCGGGCGCGAGGACGGAGGCACTGAGTGCTGCCATGCCCAGGCAGCAAGCCGCCGCCAGCGCAATGATCAGGTATTTGACGGGATAACGATCGCTTAAGGTGCCAAATACCCACCGGGTGGGCGTTGCCAGGCCGGTGAGACAGAGCAGGGCGAATGTGGCAGAGGCGGCGTCCGCAGTGATCTGCCCGGCAAAGGTCATGATGGCACCGCCGCTACTGGTGACAATAAAAAGCGAGAGCAGGACTGGCGCAATCAGGAAAAAAACAGATCTGCGTTGCGCAGAACCCGAGCCGGCTGGTTTGTTATGGGCCCTGGTATGGTCATCCAGAAGGTGGCCCAGCGCGCGGGTCCAGAACAGCCCGAACACCGGCAGGGTGGCGATCAGGGTGACCGTCAGGATGCCCAGGTGCTGTTCGAGAATGGGAGCCGATGAAACCAGCACCAGCTGTGGAGACGCGACGGCCAGGCCATAGAGGCCCACTGCGGCGCCTCTTCGCTCAGGGGGCGCCAGCAAAGCAATCGCGGTTGCGCCGCAGACGGTCATGATGCCAAAGCCGATTCCGCGTATCGCGCTCGACAGCAGAATGATCGCCAGATCAAATGAGGTTGCCTGCAACAGCGCCGGCGCGCCGAGCGCCAGCAAACCGGCAGCCAGTACAGTGCCCCAGCCGAAGTGCTTGAGCGCACGGTCAACGTAAAGTTGGGTCAGAACGGTGAATGCCATTAGAACGGCGGTGACACTTCCTGCGGCAGCTTCACTGGCGCCGCCCCGAATCGCCCAGCCGGGCGACAGCGGCAGCAGGATGCTGAAGCTGCCGATACCAAGCGCGATGACGAGCAGCAGTGAAACAACGCCGGGCGTTGCCAATAATCCAGCACTCTTTTCTGTTTTTAACAAGTCGTGGCTCCATACATAAGCCACTATTATAGGTAAAGTGCCGGCAAATGCTGGGTTTAACTACCCGGAAAAAGCCGATATTCATGCCTGGCCGGATGTGTCCGACATCAATACCCGGGATCGTGTCTCGTTACCCAGTTGCCTTGATGAGCGCCAGGACCTTGCGAAATTCAGGGTGTTCGCAATGATGCAGCCACTCAAACAAGACCATTTCATGCGTCACAACGGTGGCGCCGGCCTGCATGAGGCGGTTCATTGCAGCGGCGTGGTCACTTGCGCGACGGGAACCGCTGGCGTTGTCGACTACCCAGACGCGTTTGCCCGCGCGCAGCAGACCCAGGGCGGTTTGCAACAGACATACATGTGCCTCGCACCCAGCGATGACGACCTGATCGCAGCCGCTCTGGGTCGCTTCCAGTGCGTCCAGCAGGCCATCTGCACAAGCGTCGAAATGCATTTTTTGTACCGTGCTGCTGCATTCGTCTGTGATTGCTTTCAGATTAGGACCGAGCTTGCCCGGATTCTGTTCTGTGCCGACCACTGGGATACCCAGTATTCGGGCGCCTTGCGCGAGCCGACAGGCAATCGCGGCCACCGCAGAACCGTTGGAAATCGCAGGCATTAAACGCGCCTGATAATCGACCAATACCAGGACACAAGCTTGCGCGCTTATCACATTCATTCATTTCTCCCGACGGGCTTGATCCGTCCGACTATTTTTTCATCGGACCGTTCATAGGCATTGTGCAATGCTTTCCTTTGCGACCGATTTAATGCGACTAGTATGAAGATCTGTACGCCGCAAAGCAAGTCCGGAAATCTCGCATCCGGGACTCTACGGATTCTATTTGTCGCTAAATAAGCGGTATGATGCAATCAAAAGAGAGGAGATAACGTAATGAGTTATAGCGAGTTTTATCGTCGTTCAATTGAGCAGCCCGACGATTTCTGGCGCGAACAGTCGCAATTGGTCGACTGGTTTGAGCCGTTCACACAGGTTCATGATGGCAGCAAGGCACCTTTTGATCGCTGGTTTATTGATGGCAAACTGAATCTATGCCACAACGCCGTCGATCGTCACGCTCAGGTGCGACCCGACGACCGTGCCCTCATCTGGTGCTCTACGGAAGTCGATCAGGAAAAAATCTACACATTCAGGGACCTGCTTCAGGAAGTGCAGGCCATGGCCGCCTCGTTGCGCTCGCTGGGTGTGACCAAAGGGGACCGGGTCCTCATCTACATGCCCATGATTCCTGAAGCCGTATTCGCCATGCTGGCCTGTGCGCGAATCGGCGCAATTCATTGCGTGGTCTTCGGCGGATTTGCCAGCGTCAGCCTGGCCTCGCGGATCGAAGATGCGTCGCCCAAGGTCATTGTCTCCGCAGATGCAGGATCACGCGGCGCCAAGGTTATCCCATACAAGCCGCTGCTTGACGGCGCCATCGAACAATCCACACACAAACCGGCGCATGTCGTTCTGGTGGACCGCCAGCTGGCGCCATGGCAGGCCGTACCGGACCGTGATATTGACTACGCGACATTGCGCGCCACGCAGCTGGATCAACCAGTGCCATGTACGCCACTGGATGCGACCGATATCAGTTATACGCTATACACGAGCGGCACAACCGGCAAACCCAAAGGCGTGCAGCGGGATGTGGGTGGCTATGCGGTGGCGCTCGCTGCCAGCATGAAGCATATTTTCCTGGCCAAGCCAGGGCGGTCTTTTTTTGCTACCAGCGATGTGGGCTGGGTGGTGGGTCACAGCTATATTGTCTACGGCCCGCTGCTCGCCGGCATGGCAACCGTCCTGTACGAAGGCACCCCGATCCGTCCTGACCCTTCCATATGGTGGCGGCTCGTGGAAAAATATCAGGTCACCTCCATGTTCAGTGCGCCTACCGCCATACGCGTTCTCAAAAAGGAAGGCCCCACCGCATCCGAAGGCTACGATCTGAGTTCCCTGCAGGCCCTGTTTCTTGCCGGTGAGCCGCTGGACGAAACAACATCGTCGTGGGTTTCGCAAACATTGCAGGTACCCGTCATCGACAACTATTGGCAAACGGAATCGGGCTGGCCGATTCTGACCTTGCCCAGGGGCGTCGAGCCATTGCCAACCAAAGCAGGCAGTACGGGGTTGCCCGTGTATGGGTATAAGGTTCGGGTCATGGACGAATCGACCGGAAAGCCCGTTACCGAGCCAGGACGAAAAGGTCTTATCGTACTTGAGCGACCATTGCCGCCGGGTTTTATGCAGACGGTCTGGCAAGACGACACCCGGTTTATCAACACCTACTGGCAATCCGTCCCCGGCCAAAGCGTATACAGTACGTTCGATTGGGGCTATCAGGATGAAGACGGCTATTGCTTTATCGCGGGTCGCAGCGACGATGTGATCAATGTCGCGGGGCATCGGCTGGGTACGGGTGAAATCGAAGCCAGTATCGCCACGAATGCCAGCGTTGCCGAAGTGGCCGTCGTCGGGGTCAAGGATGATGTGAAAGGGCAGGTCGCTGTTGCGTTCGTCACCTTGAAACAAGCGGGTGCGGCCGATGATGCCGGGACACTGCAGGGAACCATTTGCAAGACAGTAGAGCAGCAAATTGGCGCGGTTGCGCGTCCATCGCATGTTTATTTTGTCGAGGCCTTGCCTAAAACCCGATCCGGCAAGCTGCTTCGCCGTGCCTTGCAGGCAGTGGCCGAAGGCCGGGACCCGGGCGATCTGAGCACAATGGAAGACCCGGCAGCCTTGCAGCACATAGAACAACAATTCAGGAAGGGCTAGCCAGGCGTCTCTGATACCGCCGCTGTCACGACGGTAAGCGTGCACACACCGGTGTCATGGCTGCCGTTCATCGGATCATCAATTCGATTGGCTCACACTATGATCGCCGTCTTCCGGGGCGATCAGCTTATCCGGGGCTCTAGCCCGCTTGCTTTGGTCTTTTTCTGCAGATATTAAGTTAAATATTAATACGCGGCCAATCTTGCGTATTAACAGGTTTTTCAGTGAAATCAGCAGGATGGAAAACAGATCGGCCACAAATCGCATTTCTTCAATATTACAAATGCAAGTATTTTATGATTCCCTGAAATGGTCTGGGCGTTGAAAATGCGAATAATGGACACTCGATTTTGTTATTTCAAAAGGAACGTCATGATGATGAAGAGAAGTACACGCTCACTGTTTCTGCTTGCTGCGTTTTCAGGCATGGTGGGATTAGCAGGTTGTGCTGGTGACGGATACGGATCCAGCGAGCCAACTGCGGGTGCCGGTTCTGACGCAACGATGACTTCGCCAGCTCCTGTTTCCGATTCAACACAACCCGCGCCAACGCAGTCTGCGCCAGCACCCATGCCAGCCGCACCGGCGACCGGTCAGCCTTAAGCTGACTGCAAGGTGTGAATGTTTAACGCATTCACGCAGCATATTGTTGAAGGCCGCCAGAGTCGCGGCCTTCAACATGTGTCCAACGGGAAAACGTGTTTTCAGAAATTGCCGGAAAAAATACGATCATCAATTCGGACCATAGAACTCGCGCAGATCCTGGGTGCTTACCGGTTGTACCGATGGCCTGTCCACATAGACCGCCGGGCTGTAGGCCGGCGTCGCGCTGACTACACGGTTGCTATTACGTTGCATCTGATTGTTGTTGATCTGATTAACAGCCGCAACGGGACGTTCCGGCAGCCCTTTTGCCGTGGCGTAAGCGGGGCACGTTCTGCCTGTTGACTCGTAGGCTTTACGGTTAACGTCTTCACCAAAGCAGAAAAAGCGCATATCGGCAACGTCCTTATATCCGAGCTTATAGGCAATACTGGTGTCTTCACGCGCGTTACACGCTTCAGACTCACCAGCCATCGAGCCGCCAATGCCAAAGCCGGTGACGCCAATTCCAAGTGTACTGGACTGTCCGCAGTTATTGACACCGCCAAACATACTGGGAGGCGCATAGACATTGGGTGTCGTGTGGACTGTTTGCGTACGCCTCTGCTCTGAACCACCGAACGTGAGATCAACCACCGCCGCTGCACCTGAATCGGCCGATTGATTTGAGTTCGAAGTAGACCCGCTGGATGCATTGGAATTGGAGCCGGACATCGCGCCGGCCGATTGCGCATAGACTTGTGGTGATAACAGGAGTCCGAGGATAACGACAAGTATCAGTTTCATGGCAATTCCTTACGGAGAGCACAGCGTCTCTCCGAGAAAACGGTTACGTTGATTGTTCCCTTATCTGGTGCGCACCTGCGTCAAGGCGTCCAGTGAAAAAAGGTCCCGATTGTTCCAAAGTTACCACCCGCTCCTGAATTAAATGTGCCGCCCGCGTTGGCACTGGAGCTTTGTCCTGCGAAACCCGTAGAAAAGCCGGTATTCGTCTGAGTGGAAATAGACTGACCGCCGGTTTGTGTCGCCACGCCGTCCGGTCCGCCGATGACCTGTGCAGCGGATGCTGTCTGGTTGGAAGCTGCAGATGAATTGCCTGCTGATCCCGTTCCAATTGAACCCTGACTGCCGCTAGCCGATGAGCCACCACTGGCCGAACTGCCTGCGCCACCGTTGGTTGCAAAGGCGCCGATGGTAAAGGTCTGTGCCGAAACCGCTGTAGATGCGAGTGCCAGCGCTGCCAACAAAAGAAATTTTTTCATTTTTATACTCCCTGAGTATTCTTTTCGACTGATCGTTGCGAGCGAGAGGTAACCAGGTCCATGTTCTATTCCTTATCTTTTTGGATAGGTGAAAAGAGTCGGAATGAATTTGAACACTGCCTGGTTCCCGCCGTTTACAGCCGAGTCAGAAAAAATTATGGTGCAAAGCTGAGGAACCCACCAATGGTGCCGAATCCGCCGGAAGCGCCGGAACCGAAGGTACCACCAGATCCTGCATTTGAACCCTGCGCAGCAAGGCCCAACGCGCCGCCGGTATTGGTTTGCGTGGACAGGGAATTGCCTTCAGTAATCGTAGTCACACCACCGAAACTGCCAGAGACTTGCGCGCCTGACATTGTCTGGTTCTGGGCGGCAGAGGAATTGCTTGCTGCGCCGGCCAGGATCGAACCCTGACCACCAGATGCGTTAGACCCGCCAGATGCAGTGCTGCCCGCTGTGCCGCCTACACCATAAAATCCGCCGGTAAGACTAGCGGCATATACGCCTGTTGAAGCCAGAGCCATGGCGCATGCAGAGATCAAAAGTAGTTTTTTCATTTTGCTGCTCCTTAGAAGGATGTGTGATGCATTAAAGTCCCGGACCCCATGTCCGGATTTCAGATCGACAACAACTACATTTCTCTGCTTGAATCCGCGCAATATACGCACCTTAGATTGATAGAGATTGCAGATGTAATCGGTCCAAATTTGCTGACCAGACAACCAATTTAGTTACAAATATTTATTTACGATAATCAACATTGGTAATATATAAGAATTAATTAGTTACCTGATTTAAAGTTGTTTTACCGGCGACGAGCAAACAAAAGTCCGCGCATGCCGCATGCATTATCGGAAATGAAGGAGCTGAGTGAGAACTATGGTTCAATTTGCAAAGTAAATATATTCTTTATATATCAATAAGATAATTAAGAATTTTCTGTACGTTTTGCTTTAATTATTGTGCCGTCGCTTTTCCTCAATTTTTTCTTTCCTAATAATTATTAATTTTTTACTACGATTGCAGTGTGTGCTTTTGTTTTTACATTTGCAATGCATTTTTAAAAATAATATTACTAAATATTACTTGATATAAAATATTTATAAGATTGAAACAGCGTGAATTTCAGGCGGTTTTGGATTTGCAGGCGCAGCAATATTGTTGCAAAGTCATTGAAAAATCACCCTCCTTGATCGGTCAAAAAAAGGTGCCGAGAATACAGAAATGGCATGACACCGTTTCAGCGAAATAATGCGCATTGATGACGCCGATTGTGTGCAAGCGCAATAGGCAACCGAAACGACTTTTCAGTTGCTCAGTCCAGTGACCAAAATTCATCGGATTTTATTTTGTCGGGCTGTTGCTATTTCGACGCTTTGATCGTTGTATCAACAGAAAAAAAATGAATTGTTGGCATTGACAACAAGTTAAAAATCAACGATCGAACTCGTCAGCGATATACGCGTATGTGGCGAAGGGTTTAATTGTTTTCGATTCGGGAAAACGCTATGTTGATATTTTTATGTACAGGTGTAATATCCGAATCGCAAACAGGATGGAACTCGTTAAAGAATAAAATTCTGTTCGTACTAGGCAAATTAATTTTAAGTATCCACCTGGGGATGGGCAAAAAAACTGCCTCACACAAATATGAGTGTGAGGTTTTTTTTATTGCGATTATCTCAGTACTGCATCCAGGCTTGTTTTTACTTCAATCAAATATGGCTCATGAGAGAGCAGACCTCGGTTGATTGCGGCCGCGACTTGCTCCTCGTCTTCTACACGTTCCGCCTTCATGCCAAACGCACCGGCCAGCCCGACAAAATCGGGATTGGTCAGTGTGGTGCCTGTATGTCTGTGCGGATAGAAAATATGCTGGTGAACACGAATCGAACCATAGCTGTTGTTGTTGGACAGAATAATCAGGATCGGCAGCTTGCGCTGGACAGCAGTAATGATCTCATTGCCGGTCATCAGAAATCCACCATCACCAATCAGGCATACCACCTTGTCTTGCGGCATCCGCATCTGCGCCGCGATGGCTGCCGGAACACCATGGCCCATTGCACCCGAGCATGAGGCGAGTAGTCTTTGTCCTCTCCTGAATGAAAAGTTCCTGTAAACCGAAGTGGCAAACGTGCCTGTGTCCAGGCAGAGCGTCAGATTTTCTTGCGTTTGCTTTTCCAGTTCATGCACGACTGCAGAAAAAGGAATGCCGTCTGCGGCAACGCAGGTTGGCCATTGTGAAGCCTTACGCTGTTCTGTGCTGATCGCATCAATCCAGGAAGTGCCCGGTTGGCAATTTGACCGGGAGTCTTCCAGTGATAGCAATTGATTGATCAGCGTGACGGGATCTGCAGTAAGCCCCATATCAGCCACAAAGGTCTTATTCACTACCTGGTCATCTGGAAAACAGTGAATTAAAAACTGCTCGGGGCGGGGCTCTGCGGGAAACGTATATCCTTGCGTGGTGATATCGTCAAGTTGTGTCCCCAATGCAAAAAGCAGATCACTGGACGCGAACAGCTCGTGTTGTTCTTTGCGCATAGTCAAATCCAGATGGCCCGCGTACAAAGGATGGTCGTTGGGAAATAAATCATTTTGCCGAAACGCAACGGCAACCGGCAGTTTGTATTTCTCTGATAGTGCCAGCAATGCTTCTCGTCCGGATTCTCGACGTCCAATCATGCTGCCGGCGATTATCAGCGGCCGTTGTGAACTGATGAGTCGTTCATGAATGTGCGCCAAGGTTGCAGCAGAGGCCAGGGTGAGCTGGGCAGGTACAGAGATTAATGGACGAAGGGGTACCGGCTGTTGCTGAATATCTTCGGGGATGACCAGAACAACAGGCCCAGGTGTACCGGACGTCGCCACGCGTATGGCTTTGAAAGCGGCTGTCGCCAGATCTTCGGGCGTCGTAGCCTCATATACCCATTTGGCCATTGCGCCAAACATTTTTTGGTAATCGATCTCCTGGAAGGCATCCTTGCGCAAATCGCGCCGCGGAACTTGTCCGATAATCAGGATCAGTGGAACGCCATCCTGCTGGGCAGCATGCACGCCGATGGATGCGTTGGTTGCGCCCGGACCTCGGCTGACCATGACCAGGCCTGGCCGGCCTGTGAGTTTGCCGTCGACTTCCGCCATAAAGGCAGCGCCGCCTTCGTGGCGACAGACGACGACGTCCATTGACTTGAAATCATTCAGGGCATCAAGTACGCCCAGATAGCTCTCGCCCGGCACAATATACGCCCGGTCGATTCCGTTTTCTGCAAAAACGCCGATCATGGCGTGTGCGCTGGTCGCATGGGTAAGACGGATATTCAATTTTCTTCTCAATAGAATCGCAATGAAATCAGTCTAGCAGCGTGCTCAGTATTTCAGCAATGGCATGACTTCTCTATCAGTTATACTCAATATGCACATCTGAAAGGGAGTCATTCATGGACCTCAAACGATTTGAATTTCTCTGCCGAATTGCCGATTACGGCAGTTTTTCCAAAGCAGCGTCTGTCATCGGCATGACGCAGCCATCCCTGGGAAGACAGATCCGCAAACTCGAAAATGAGTGCGGCATCGTTCTGCTTTACCGCAATGGCAGGGGCGCCTCGCTCACGCCAGAGGGCGCGGCATTGCTTGAGCGGGTACGACCGCTATTGAACGAAATTGATTCCGCGATTGCGGATCTGCAATCTGATCACCATGCTGTGCGAGGCACGGTTTCATTAGGCATGACACCGGCGCTCAGTCGTATTGTGGGATTCGGTCTGTTGACTGCGGTCCGAAAAAATTACCCCAGGGTCGCACTGAATATCGTGACAGGTTACAGCGGCTACTTGCTTGAATGGCTGACGACCGGGCGGATTGATGTGGGTGTTCTGGACAATGCCAGACGAGCCGATCATTTGATTTTTGATCATCTGGCACAGTTGCGCCTGTCGCTCGTGTCCGCCAAAAGCACCGAGCCTGCAGGAAGCCGGGGCGGAAAGACCGTCCGCGTCTCGGCACTCAGGAATCTGCCGCTGGTGCTGCCAACCCGCAACCATGGCTTGCGCAGGACGATGGATCTGGCTGCGGTCAATGCCGGAATCAGACTGAATATTCCATTTGAAATTGATGCTCACGATCTGGTTCGGGAGATTGTGCTTGCGGGCCAGGCCCATACCATTATGTCAGCGCTGGCGGTGCGAGCTGAGGTAGAGGAGGAACGCCTGACCGTAAAACTGCTCACTCCGGCCGTCACGACCCATCTTTTATGCGGTACGTCCTCAAACCGGCCGGTGACGACAGCGGCACGCGTGGTGATTAAGCTGTTGCAAGATATGCTTTGTGAATTGGCGCAGCAACCGGCGAACGGTAATCAGTTGACGGTAACTTGATAGCGATCGCGGAAGAGGGCGTAAGCGACACGGTTACAGACGATGATTGCGATGCAGCGATGGCTCGTTCGTTTAGCCGACGCCCGGTTTCTGCACGCGGCAGGGATGAATCGATATATGATTCGTCTTGTTGGATTATTCACGCGAAACAGATACTATTTGCTCCTTCCCGGGGCAGGTGTGTCGTGATGATTTCGGAGGCTCGCTTGCTAAACTGGTTTGAAAAACGACTCAACCCATTCCCGCCTGAAGAGGGGCCGTTGCCTCCTAAAGGCTTGTTTTCTTTTATATGGTTTTGCACACGCGGCTCGCGCCGCTATATTGCGCTGCTGGCGCTGCTCAGTGCCGCTGTCTCCATTTACGAAGCCTGGCTATTCGCCTTTCTCGGGCAGGTGGTCGATCTGCTTGCCGCCTGGAAAGCGGGTGATCCGGAAGCGGCCAGTGAACAACGCGTCCTGTGGAGCATCGGCATCGTGCTGGTTGTCAGTGTCGTTGTTGTAGCGCTGCGCACGCTGATGCAGCATCAGGTGATCGCGATCAACCTGCCCTTGCGGTTGCGTTGGGATTTTCACCGTCTCATGCTCAGGCAAAGTCTGTCATTTTTCTTTGACGAGTTTGCCGGTCGTGTCACCACCAAGGTGATGCAGACCGCGCTGGCGGTGCGCGAAGTATTGTTAACTTTTGTTGAAATTGTGCTGGGTATCGGCGTTTATTTCATCACGATTATCGCGCTTGCCGCCGGATTTGACTGGCGGCTCATGCTGCCGTTCATTGCCTGGATTACGCTTTTTGGTCTGGCCATCGCGTATTTCGTGCCTCGGCTAGGCAAGGTGGGGCAGGAGCAGGCTCATGCGCGATCTTCAATGACGGGCCGTATCACCGACGCCTATTCCAATATCACAACTGTCAAATTGTTCTCGCATACCCGGCGTGAAGCCCACTTTGCCCGCGCCGCGATGGAGGATTTCAAGCTCACAGGCTATCGGCAGATGCGGCTGGTCAGTCAGTTCGAAATCGTCAATCAGGCGCTGGTGTCGGGTCTGATTTTTGCAGCGGGCGGTTATGCTGTGGTGCTCTGGCACGGCGACGAGATCGGTACCGGAGCGGTTGCAGCCGTGACTGCCATGGCTTTGCGGGTCAATGGCATGTCTCACTGGATCATGTGGCAGATGGCGTCGTTATTTGAAAATATCGGCACGGTACAGGACGGTATCGCGACCTTGACGCGCGTCGCCAAGGTGCAGGATGCGCCCGATGCACCTGCCTTGAAGGTAGCCAGCGGGGAAGTGACTTTCGATAACGTTTTTTTCAACTATAACGGGGAGCGTCAGGTGCTGGACGGGTTGTCGCTGACTGTGCGGCCTGGTGAGCGTATCGGTCTGGTGGGTCATTCCGGGGCCGGCAAATCGACATTAATCAATCTTCTGTTGCGCTTTTATGACGTAGATGGTGGCCGGATTTTGATCGACGGCCAGGATATTGCCCAGGTGACGCAGGATAGCCTGCGCAGTGCAATCGGGATGGTCACGCAGGATACCTCGCTGCTGCATCGTTCTATTCGCGACAACATCGCGTATGGTCTGCCCGATGCCACTGATGCGGATGTCAAAAGGGCGGCTATTGAGGCGCATGCTGATGAGTTCATTTGCCAATTGACCGATCCCCAAGGGCGTCAGGGTTACGAGACGCAGGTGGGCGAGCGTGGCGTCAAATTGTCCGGCGGTCAGCGTCAGCGCATTGCCATTGCGCGCGTCATGCTCAAGAACGCGCCGATTCTGCTGCTGGATGAGGCCACCAGCGCGCTGGACTCTGAGGTCGAAGCGGCCATTCAGGAAAGCCTGGACGAAATGATGCAGGGTAAAACCGTGATTGCCATTGCACACCGGCTCTCTACCATTGCGGCCATGGACAGGCTGGTTGTGATGGAAGAAGGGCGGATTGTCGAACAAGGAAGTCACGCCGAACTGCTTAAAAAGAACGGGATTTATGCACGGTTGTGGCACCGCCAGAGCGGCGGCTTTTTGGGCGGGGAAAGCGAGGAAATCTACAGCGAAGCGCAATTTTGAAACATCATTTTGCGCAAGCCGCAAGCCGCAAGCCGCAAGCCGCAAGCCGCAAGCCGCAAGCCGCAAGCCCTGACCCAGAACCCAGGGCATTGCGGCGGCGTGCCCAACGTACGCCACCGCAAACCCAGGCTATCTTCTGACCGACGTTGTCACTCAATCCGCATAGGTACGCGAATTGGGCGTTTTGACCAGGCATTCCGTGGGCACTTTCTTGCCCGTTCCCAGCACAAAATTCACAGTCACCTTGTCACCAACTTTAAGCCCCGCAGTGGGCTTTTCAAACATGGCGTGATAGGAGCCCGGTTTGAACTCAATGGTTTTGCCGGGATCAATCTGCACATTGTGCACCATGTGCATTCTGGATTGCCCTCCCTGTTCCATGGTCTGGTGCAGCATGGTCGTGGCAAACGCCTGCGTTTCCAGATGCGTCAGAATGGCCGGTCTCGCAGTATCCTTGTTGTGGATTTTAAAATACCCGCCAGAGGGCACGGCAGCGGGCAGCAGGCGGATCCAGCATGACTCGATCTGCACGTGGTCGCTTCCCTTGTCCGCATTTGTGGCGCCATGGTCCATTCCGGCCATATGCCCATGGGCCTGAGCGTTCTGTGGTTGACCGGCGGCTGCCGCGTGATCATGAGCCGATGCTGACGTGCTCATTAATGTAGCAGTCACGAACAATGAAGAAATAATGATAGATTTTTTCATGAGTTTTCCTGTTGAAAAAGAGTCGATAAATAAACGTGATGTTGAGAACGAGGGCCGATGAAATCAGGTAGAAGACAGGGCCAGTGCCGCGCTGCGCTGTCCCCGTTTCCACCTCACCAAATCAACGACGAGAAACGCGCTCAGACTGACTCCCATCACGGGTAAAGCAATGCTCAATGCGACAGCTACGATAACTGAAATAATCCGGCCCCAAAAGGCCAGCGCCAGCCAGGCGGCCACAAGCGTTCTGACCGGCGACTCAGCCGATGCGACCGGCTTTCTGATCCACCACATGCGGTATCCCAATCCGATCATGAAGCACAAGCCGACGCCGAAAGCGATCAGAATGAGTTGATTAGGCAGACCGAAAAGAATGCCCATGTGGGCATCGACGCCCCACCGGGTGAGTTTGGCGGCCAGGGGAAATGCTTCGAAACGGGTGCGATCGACTACACTGAAATCCTGCGGGTCAATGGCAACGGCATCGACCCGGGTAGGCCAGCGACGATCCACTTCCGTGACGGTCCAGGCTTTGCCGACAGCCTTTGGTGCGCGAATTTCTACTTTTTCTGCCAGGATGCCAGCCTGTCTTGCAGAGGAAAGCGCACGTTGCCAATCGGCGCTGACAGTTGTCATACCGGGCGCTGCGGCGCCATGTCCCGCATGCGGATCGCCGTTTGCCGCGTGGCTCATTTGCTCTGCATGATGAGACAGTGTCGTATTAACCTGCGGGGTCAGCCATCCAAGATCTGCTCGCAAACTATTGATATTCCCACCTGCCCATTTGGACCAGGTCAGGCCGGTGACCGACACAAACAGCAGTCCCAAAAACAGAACCAGACCTACGGTGGTATGCCAGCGGCGCGTGTTCATGAATCGGTTCGCAGCAGTGGGCGGGCCCCGCCGCGACCGCGTCCCTGCCCACAGCAGCAACCCTCCAAGGGCAGCAATCCATAACCAAGAGGCGGCCAGTTCACTGTAGTTGCGGCCAAGATCACCCAGCAGCAGATTACGGTGGAATTTGTCAATCCACATGCGCAGCGGCAGAACGCCGCTCGTACCGTATACGGTCATATCGCCCTTGATATCAAGCGTATACGGATCGACAAAGACGCCGCGTGATTCAGATTCGCCAAGCGTCGGATCGGAAAATTGCACCCGTGTCGTCTCTGTGGGGCCGGGTGCCGGTCGAATGGCATAAATCCTGGATTCAGGACCGGCATAAGTTCGGGCCGCATCGATCTGCTCGGATAACGCCCGGGAGGTGCCCTGCTGTTGAACAGTCAGCGCGTCCGTATATAAATAATTTTCCAGTTGAGGGCTCAGGATATACAGCGTTCCCGACAGCGCAGCAACGAAAATAAAGGGCGCTACAAACAGGCCGATATAAAAATGAATGCGTCGCAAAAATTGCAGAAGCGACGGCTTGAAAGCGGTTTTCGTATTGGGCACAGACATGTTTAATCCAATATAGAAATACGAGCAGGCTCGACAGACGGCAACCCGCCGCCCGCAGGGCAGTGATCGAAAAAGTCATTGAAGGGTGGGCGCGTTATCCGTGTAACGGTCTACGGAAAACAACGGCCGCCAGGAATGTGACACGCGGCGTGCCAATACAGCTGAAGAGAGACATGAGAACCTCGGAAAAGATGTGATCAGTGATGGGCCTGTGTCAATGCAGGCCAGGCATGAAAAATCAACCGAGGTGGGAAGGTGGGGCGCGGGATCCTAAAGGCGGGCCCTGTGCGGGCATGGGAGGCAAAGCCAGATTGCGCTGCCGGGCAGGCAGAGGCTGGCTCAGGACCGTCATGGCCGGCAGGATAGAAACGCTGGTCGGCAAGACGCCTTGCGAGGCGACCACGCCGAAAGCACAATGTTGTCCGGCGTTATGCTCGTCTGAAGATGAGTGCTTCGTCTTGCCTTGCAGGTCCAGCAGGATCGTTGCATTTCCCCCGCCTGCAGAACACAGCGTCAGTGCGATTGTGCCATTGCGGCTGGCGGACGAATCCGGCATATAGCCGCTGGGGATCGTGGACCGCAAAACAAAAGAGAGTACGGTCAGGCAAAAAAGTATTTGCCAGACTGCGAGTTCCTTGAGCGAAGACGGTTTCCGGAAAGCGAACATGGCGAAATTATATCGAATGTCCGCCAGAAAGACGGAATAATGCAGTGACCGGCAAGGAAAAGATTCCATGGTCAGCCAGGCGGGGTGCATACGTCAAGCCGTTGCATGCCGCCTGATTGAGGTTTGACCAAAAGGAGGTTAACCCGTCATGCGCTGTTCAGCCAGGGTTGACTGCTGATAGCCAAAATGGCCGACAAGCACCTGGGCGTCGGATTGGTCTTCAACTGTCAGCGAAGCCCGTTCCTTCTGCGGTTCAAGTACCCGGTCGCCGCTGGCATCGCGCACGCGTGTGACCAGTCCCATGCGGTTCATCAGTTCAATGAACGGCGCCGGGTTCAGTTCTTCCACGTTGACCATGTGTCCGACATCCCACTGGCCATCGGCGATCAGCATCGCCGCCGCTACAACCGGCACCCCGGCTGTGTAGGAAATAGCCTGGCTGCCCACTTCCTCAAAGCATGTCTTGTGATCACAAATGTTATAAACCAGCACTTCCTGCTTTTTCCCGTCTTTGCTGCCTTTGACCAGATCGCCGATGCAGGTTTTGCCGCTGTAGGTGGGTGCGAGCGACGCGGGGTCGGGCAAGATCGCTTTGACGACCTTTAACGGCACCACTTCCTGGCCCTCGGCGGTTCGCACGGGCTTTTCGGAGAGCAGGCCCAGGTTATTGAGCACATTGAATACATTGATATAGTGCTCGCCAAAGCCCATCCAGAAACGGATGTTGGGAACGCCCAGGTGTTTGGACATGGAATGCAGCTCGTCGTGTCCCGTCAGATAGGTCGCGTGCGTGCCGACGACCGGCATGTCCCATTCCTGACGGTGCTCGAACATTTTGTTCGCTTTCCATTGGTTCTTTTCCCACGACCAGACGGTTGAGGTGAATTCGCGAAAGTTGATTTCAGGATCGAAATTGGTGGCGAAATAGCGACCGTGACTGCCGGCGTTGATGTCGATAATATCGATGGAATCGACCTTGTCAAAATAGGTATCCAGCGCAAAACGCCCGTAGGCATTGACCACGCCCGGGTCGAAGCCGACGCCCAGCACGGCTGTGACACCCGCCTGGCTGCATTCTTCGCGGCGTTTCCATTCATAATTGCCATACCAGGGCGGCGCTTCGCAAACTTTTGCGGGGTCTTCGTGAATGGCGGTGTCCAGATAGGCGGCGCCGGCTTCAATGCACGCGCTCATAACGGCCATATTCAAAAACGGCGAGCCGGCATTGATCACGATCTGGCAGCCGGTCTCGCGGATCAGCGCTGTGGTGGCGGAGATATCAAGTGCGTCCAGCGCATGGGCCTTCAACTGGCCGGGACCACACTGGCTGTCTTTTTCGCGGATGGACGCGATAATGGCGTCGCATTTTGTGACGGTGCGCGAGGCAATATGGATATCGCCCAGCAAAATATTATTCTGGGCACATTTGTGTGCGGCGACGTGAGCGACGCCGCCGGCGCCGATAATCAGAACGTTGCGTTTCATTGGATAATCCCCCAAATTAAATGACAAGCAGCGCTGTCCTAGGACAGGCTGTTGACGTAGTCGTCAAAGGAAAAGTCGCGCACGACGCGCATGGAGCCATCGAAATCCCTGATTGCGATGGATGGCATATTGATACCGTTGAACCAGTTTTTCTTGACCATGGTGTAGCCCCCTGCGTCGCCAATCGAAATACGATCGCCGATTTGCAAGGGTTTGTTAAAACGGCCTTCGCCGAAAAAATCACCCGCCAGGCAGGTTTTGCCGCAGACCAGATAGGGGTGTTCACCGGCGCCATCCCCGACAGGCGCGGTTTCACGATAGATCAGCAGGTCCAGCATATGCGCTTCGGTGGAGCTGTCGACGACAGCAATGTTTTTTTCGTTGAAGCCGATGTCCAGTACGCTTACTTCAAGTGTTGTGCTGTGGCGCACGGCGGCCTCGCCGGGCTCCAGATAGACCTGAATGCCGTATTGTTCGGCGAAGCGGCGCAGGCGTTCACAAAAGGCATCCAGTGGATAGTCGTTTTCAGTAAAACTGATGCCGCCGCCCAGACTCACCCATTTGAGCTGCTGCAGAATGGACCCATAGCGCTGCTCAACTTCGGTCAGCAATTGATCGAATCGGGCAAAGTCATTGTTTTCACAGTTGTTATGAATCATCACACCATCGAGTTTGTCAACGACAGACAGGATGCGTGCAGGATCGGCCTCGCCCAGTCGGCTGTATTGCCGCGCGGGATCGGCCAGATCAAAGCCGGCGCAGCTGACGCCCGGGTTCAGGCGCAGCCCGATGGGCTTGTTCCCGGCCAGGGGTGCAAAGCGTGTGAGCTGGCTGATCGAATTGAAAATGATTTTGTCGCAATTGGCGACCACTTCTTCTATTTCGTGGTCGGCAAAGGCCACGCTATAGGCATGCGTTTCACCACCGAATTTCCGATAACCCAGTTTGACCTCGTAAAGCGAAGAAGACGTCGTGCCGTCCATATGTTCGCGCATCAGGTCGAAGACTGACCAGGTGGCGAAACATTTGAGCGCCAGCAGAACTTTGGCACCCGAACGTTCACGAATGTAATCGATGACCTCGAGATTGCGCAGCAGCGCGGATTTATCAATCAGATAATAGGGTGTTGAAAGCGTTTGCATGAATATATTACGTATCGGTCGGCGAAATGGCGTGGGTGGAAACGGGCTTGGCGGCTTTCTGGTGCAGCGGGATTTTTTTACCCAGCCGCTCCACGATGACCGCCGGACCATCGGGAAAGGAAGCCACGATTTGCAGCTTGCCGCCCAGGGCTTCAATGTAATGTTGCAATGTCGATACCAGCATATCGTTGCGTTTTTCAATACGCGAGATGGTGCCCTGACCGACGTCCAGTGTGATGGCCAGTTCTTCCTGAGTATGTCGTGTTGTTTTGCGCAGCTCTTTGAGCGTGGCTACTTTGATGGCAACCAGCTCGGTTGCGCCCACGCCTTTGTCTTCCCTGACCGTACGGCGGGAAGAGGGAGACGTGGTCTCTTTGCTGGATTTTTTCGGCATGTTCTGGCCCCTTGCGTGGATCTGTTATGCAGCGTAAGGGCACCATGATATATGCTTTCAAGTGAATATTCAACCTGAGGCATATTTTTTGTGAAATTCGATTGCTCAGAGACGGCTGATGGCTGATGGTGTTAGCCGGGCTGAACGTGTTCTGGCATCACGTTCAGCCCGGGATAGCGTGCATTGCAGGCGGACGGGCGTGATTTATCGTGGCAATCCCAACCCCTTTTGGGCAATCAGGCTACGCTGGATTTCGTTGGTCCCTATGCTGATGACCCACATTAAGGAATGTCGCAGCATCTGCTCGAACCGGCCATCGAGTATTGCATGCTCGCTGTGCTGTGATAACAGACCGCGTTCTCCCAGCATTTCAAGCGCCGCTTCGCCAAACCGTTCCATCAGCTCGCCCGAGAATACTTTGCTCATGGCGCCGTAGTGCGGCGGCGTGACGCCGTCCTGGGCCAGTTCGGCGCAATGGAGCATCAACTGGCGTCCGGCTTCGATGTCGGCAGCCAGCTCGGCCATCATGTTTTTGATCTCGGCGTCAGGGCTGCTGCTGGTTCGATTGTATGCGTCCCGCTTAAGATAATCGAGCAACTGATTATAGGCCCGGGCAACTTTAAGCACGATGCCCCCGCCAATCAGGCCCCGTTCGTAGGACAGCGCTTCGGTCAATACCCGCCAGCCTTGGTTGATCGGCCCTATTAATGAGTCAGCCGGAATGCGCACGTTATCGTAGAAGATATTGGAGAAGCTGCCGTCATACATTGTTTTGGCGGGGTGGATCGTAATGCCTTGCGTATCCATGGGTACAATGAACATGCTGATACCCGCGTGCTTTGGCTTTGCCTGTGTATCGGTCCGGGCGGCAAGGAACATGTACTTTCCCCACCACGTTGTGGTCCAGATTTTCTGGCCGTTGATGATCCAGTCTTCACCATCCCTGACAGCAGTGGTCTGCAGCGCTGCCAGGTCAGAACCTGCCTGCGGTTCACTGTATCCCATACCGTGCATGGCCTGACCCTGCAAAATTTCCGGAAGATATTTCGCTTGTTGTGCAGGCGTGCCGAACATAATCAGGGCATTAGACTGAATACTGGCGCCCACGCGCGGCGCATCGACCCGTTCGAGTTCTTCGATCAGCGCCAGTTGCTCATGGGCGGATCCCGCCAGGCCACCCATGTGCTTCGGCCACGACAGTCCAATCCATCCTGTCGTGCCAAACGCGCGTGCAAATAAAGGGTCGTACTCACGCTGCTCGAAATTTTGCTGCTTGAAAGCGGCGCGACTGTCGGCAGACCAGTTCTGCTCAAGCCACTGCCGAACCGCCAGTCGCAGCGTATTGGCTTTCTCACCCAGATCGTATTCCGGAAGCTGCGTGAACCCGTCATTGAATAGACAGTCTGCCAGGTCAGCGCGCGCCTTGTGCCATCCGCCATTGACCGTCGTGTCGATATGAATGGTACGAAAATGCCGGGCGGCCTCGTGATCGTCTGCATATCCGTTCGCCCCATAGGTGTGGTGTATTTCAAGTGCAATCTGCTTCAGCCTGCGATTGCCGAAAGTGAGTGCGGCAGACACGAAATAGCGCCAGTTTGGGTTCTGGAAATCAAATTGCGCCGCGGCATATTCCTGAATCAACCGGGTGCCTTCCAGGTCGATAAAACAATTTGCCAGTTTGTGCTGGATCGCCTGAAAACTGCCAATGGGCCGGGAGAACTGGTGACGTACCCGGGCATACTCGATTACGTCTGAAAAGTCTTTTTCTGCTGCACCATAAGCCCGCGCAAGCAAAAACAGTTTCATGAGCAGGTGCAGGTCTTGTACCTTTGAGCCTGCCATGTTCAGAAACGCAAAGGGCGCTTGCGTTATCCTGATGTGACTGTAGCCGGTTGTGCCAAGCAATTGATCGGGGACGATAGCAGTGTGGGAATCTGCCAAATCAACAATGGCGAAGCCCGCAGCCTCATTCACATGCGTGGCGACCATCAGGTGTGTCAGAGCGGAAGCGCTTTCAATCGCATCCAGCGCAACCGTAATCGTGTCATTCCTGATGATTACTTTGGCGTCCTGTGCCTGCCTCTCCCACGCAGCGAAGCTGCAACCGATACGAGCCTCGCCCGACTGTATGGCCTGACTGAGCTCGCTCAATGCCGACCCCGCGTTACTGCAGGAAGCCAGGGACAGATTGAACAGGCTGGCGCCGGACAAAGGCACCGCGCAGGCCGCTCGTCCCAGTTCCTGCATAACCGCGCAGATTTCGCGGATATAGCCGTCCTGGGGTTCGCTGCCCAGCGTGAAGATGCCCAGATCGGCCAATCGTCTGCCGATATTCTCAGGTGCCTGCTGGCTTGCGGATGAGGCAGCATCGGTAGTCGATGCGTGTTCCTGCAAAAGCGCGCGGACAGAATCCCGCAAGAGCTGTCGCTCATGCGTGTCGAGTAATGAAATCGTGTCCATCAGTGTGATATTTCCTTCAGAATTTCGTCGGTGTGCTCGCCCAATGCAGGCACGCGCGAACGGGCAATCATTTTGCTTCGTGATAATTTATATGACTGGTTGACGACAAAGAAGGGATCGTTTTCACCGATTTGCTCCAGCACTTTGCGCTCCTGGATATGCGGGTCCTTGATGGCTTCGGCCACCGTGCGGTAACGGGAGCAGGGTACGCCGGCCGCCATGAACGTCGACTCGCATTCGGCTGCGGGGCGCAGGATCGTCCAGCGCTCGATAATCTGCAGCAGCGCGGCCCAGTTTTCCTCTTTGGCCGCCACGGTTGAAAACCGGGGGTCGGTTTTGCCTTCGGGGTACCCGACAATATCAAACAGCGTCGCCATGTTCTTGGGCGTGACCGCCGCCACCATGACGAAACCATCGCTGGAACGCACCGGCTGATATACCTGCCGGGGTTTGTCGGAAGGAAACTGGGCCGACTGCACTTCGTAAATGAGCGACCCCAGCACACAGTCGAGCAGGGACAAGTCAATGCTTTGACCCAGTCCCGTGCGCTCACGATCGAAGAGCGCCAGCAGCACAGCGGCAAAGCCGTGTGCCGAACCCAGAACGTCGGCAAGAAAGATGCCGTTGTTTGGGGGCTTCTCTGAATCGCTTTGATAGCCCATATAGGCCAGGTCATAACCCGACGACGCATGAATGACCGGCGCGTATGCGGCAGCCTGGGATAACGGGCCCGATTGGCCGAACCCTGAAATGGAACAGTAGATCAGTCGCGGATTCAGTTCCCGCAGTTGTTCGTAGTCCAGTCCCAGTCGTTGCATGACGCCTGGCCGGAAATTCTCCACTAAAATATCTGCTGTCGCGATCAGTTCGCGTGCCGTCGACTTGCCTTCCTCCGTTGTCAGGTCAAGGATAATACTGCGTTTCCCGCAATTCATGGCGGCAAAATACGTACTGCCACAGGCGCGGATCGGCGCACGATGCCTGACAATATCTCCGGCAGGAGATTCGATTTTGATGACATCTGCACCGGCGTCCGCCAGCGCCCTGGTGCACATGGGACCTGCCATGACAATGGTAAAGTCGATCACCTTGATGCCATGCAACGGGCCCTCGGAAACGCTCTTGTTTCTGTTTGTCTCGATCATAATCACCTGCTTTGAAATGATGGCATTGAAAGAACGTGCGTGCTCTCAGCACCGTTTCTCGTGTTACTGAAAGTTGGGTTTGCGCTTTTCGGCGAATGCCTTCGTGGCTTCCTTATGATCGGCCGTTTCAAACGTGACCTGTTCCAGCGCCATGGAGGCTTCCAGTATCAGATTGACCCGTTCCTTGATGACTTTATTGACCGACAGTTTGGTCCAGCGGATGGCCCAGGTGGCACCCTGAGCCAATTCCAGCGCCAGTTCCTGCGCTTTGGCCAGCACATCTTCCTGGGGTAAGGCGTAATTGATCAGGCCAATGCGCTCGGCTTCCTTGCACTTGATCATATTGCCGCGCATCAGGAATTCTTTTGCTTTGGCAACACCGACCAGTAATGGCCAGATCACCGCACCGCCGTCACCGGCAACAAGCCCGACCTTCACATGCGGATCGCCGATGCGGGCATTCTCTGCGCCGACCGTGACGTCGCAAAACAGGGCGATGGTGGCCGCCAGTCCGGCCGCATCCCCATTGATGGCACAAATAATCGGTTTGTCCAGTTCCAGAATCTGGTTGACAATGCGCCGGCTCACCATGGGATCATGGATTTCTCCATCTTCCAGGACATCGCCGCCGGGGCGCTCGGACATGGCCTTGACGTCGCCACCCACACTGAAATATTTTCCTGCGCCTGTCAGCAGGACCACGTTGACCGACATATCATCGGCCAGATCCAGCCAGATCGTTCGCAGTTCCCGGATGAGGCGCTGATTAATGGCATTGCGTGCGTCAGGCCGGTTCAGGGTCACTGTTGCGATTTTGTTTTGAATTTCAATTTTCAAATGTTGGTAATGCGAGTAGTCTGACATGGTGTCTCCAGTTTAAATAGCGCAAGTCGCTGCGTTTTTCATACGTGTCTTAGTTTATTTGGCACGTTGGTTTGTTGGTGCTACCATTGAACTATATCAAAGAGACTTTGCTTGCGCAACCTATAAAGTTGCGGTTTTTGATACGATCCGTTCTGAGCTGATCAGTTAATATGCAGAACATTTAATGCAAAAACGTTAACGGGATCAGATTGGCCAATTCAATTTTTACGGTGTTGTACGTGTATGGATAAAGAGCTAAAGCCTGTCTACAGGCCGGTGAAAACACCGCGCGCCTTCGAGAATGTATGCGACCAGATTCGCGCGCAACTGGAGTCGGGTGCCTTGCAGCATGGCGACAAGCTGCCTCCGGAACGCGAGCTGGCCGAGCGTTTCGGCGTCAGCAGAAATGTGTTGCGCGAAGCTTTGCGTAGTCTGGAAATCGCCGGGCTGATCAGTCTGAAAAAGGGTGGCACCGGTGGGTCGTTCATTACCGGTGGCGATCCCAAAATCGTCTCCAGGGCATTCAAGGATGTGCTGGTGACCGGCGGGATGACGCTCAGTGAATTCACAGAAGCGCGAATTCTGATTTTGAACGATATCATCCGCCTGGCTTGCGATCGTGCGACCGAAGAGGATTTTGTGGCGCTTGAAGAAAATATCGAACGCACCGATGAATTTACGCAGTCGGGCGACGCGAAAGGGCGGCTGGAGCTGGCCGAGGATTTTTACCGCTTATTGGCGGCGGCCGGCAAAAACAAAGTGCTGGGGGTCTCCATTGACGCGCTCACGGAAATCCTGATGCAGTTCCTGGCGTCTGCAGATAAACCGCATATTTCGCTGCTCATTGATTCACGCAAGCAATTCATGAAACATCTGCGTGCACGCGATGCCGCCAAAGCGTCCAAGGCCATGACAACCTACCTGGCAGGGTTGCATCAGCATCTTCTGACGGCGTCGGCACGAAAATCCACCCTGGCGCAGAAGCGTGCCAAGTCTTCGTGAAACGAAACGCACGATTCGCCATATCGCCGTATCGTCCTGATACGGCGAAGAGAGCATTGCTTGCGGTCAGGGCGTCGTAAATCTGATCGCTCACCACGATTGAAATAATCCATCACACAAATGCAATTCTTTTGTTGACGAAAATTTTTTTCCCTTATATCATTGGTACTACCATCGATGCATTGAAAGTAACCGGTGGTCAATCCACAAAATACAAGCGTGCATTTCAGGCGCATACATGGAGACAACAATGGTTAACAGGCGCCGATTCGCTTTGGCCTCGCTTCTTCTTGGGTTCAGTCCTGCGCACGCATTCGCACAAGCCAGGCAACCCGCTTTTCCCAGCAAACCCATACGACTGATCGTGCCGTATTCTGCGGGCGGTACAACGGACCTTCTGGCTCGTCTGATTCAGGAGCCATTGCAGCAGCGTTTCAAGCAACCTGTTGTCGTGGAAAGTATGCCTGGCGCCTCTGGCATGATCGGATTTCGCGCTACCATCAATGCCGCGCCCGATGGCCATACTTTGTTTTTCGGGAACAACGGGCCGGTATTGCTTGCACCGCAGTTGCAGGGACAAAGCGACCCGTTGAGCAAATTGACCACGCTTGGACTGATTTGCAGCGGCTCCCTGCTCCTGATGACGCATCCCTCGGTGCCGGCCAATAATGTGCAGGAATTGATCCAGTATCTGAAAGCCAATCCCGGGCGGGTGGAATATGCCAGCGCCGGCAATAATTCGCTGGGGCATTACGCCACGATGCTGTTTGCAAAAATGTCCGACACCAGCATGGTGCATATTCCCTATCAGGGCCAGGCACCCTGTACGACTGCATTGGTCAGCGGGGAAGTGAAGTTGCTGCTGACGTCGCCGTCAACCTCGATGCTGCAATTCATCGACCAGGGAAAAATCAAACTTCTGGCGGTGTCATCGGCCAAGCCCGATGCGCTGTTTGAAAACACGCCCACCATCAACTCGCAAGTGCCAAACTATGCGGTCGACTCGTGGTTCGGCATATTCGGTCCGGCGGGCATGCCGGCCGACACCGTCCGGCAAATCAATGATGCACTGACCGAGGCCGTTACCTCAGACAAACTCAAGGCTCAATTCCGTCAATTGCAATTTCAGCCAGGACAGGCAACATTGGCGGCGTTCCGGGATTCGCTGCGTAATGAGATGCATCAATGGTCCCAGACGCTGGCAACGCAACAGCAACTGACCGGTAGTGGACAATCATGATGGCGGATCATTGGCGTATCGTCCCTTCCGTACCCGTCATGAATGATACGCGCGGGCCGGCATTGAAGCATATGGGCGTCGAGTTTCTCGGTTTCCATGGCCAGGACAATGAAAGCCTGCAGGCGCGCATGGCGGTGGACGAAAGAACGAGACAGCGTTTCGGTGTGCTGCATGGTGGCGCATCAGTATTTCTGGCCGAATCGATTGGCAGCTACGCGGCGCAATTGACTATTGACTCGGCGACCCAGCGTGCCGTAGGGCTGGATATCAATGCCAACCACGTGAGTCCTGCACGATCCGGATATGTCATCGGCACGGCCACCCCGCAGCATATCGGTGGCCGCACCCAGGTCTGGGCCATTCGTATAGAAGATGAAAAAGCGCGTCTGATTTGCGTATGCCGGCTCACGATGATGATTGTCACGCTGTCCGCACAGGAACGGATGTCGGAGCCCGGCCATCACGAGTTCCTTTTGTAAAGGCGGCTGACTGCGTTTTTAGGTATCCCGTGTCTGCATTTGCGCAGGCAGGTCTTTTTACTTGTATGGCACCTATTGTGCTTAATCGATTGAAGGAATCACACTCATGCATTTAACAGAGGAAGAAGTTGCGTTTCAGGACAGCGTTCGCCGGATGGCCGAGACGCATGTCGCGCCAATTGCAGCTGAAATAGATGAAAATGACCGCTTCCCCGAGGAGCTCGTGCCGATTTACGGTGATATGGGATTATTACAACTGTGGGTGCCGGAGGAATACGGCGGGCCTGGGGCCAACCTGACCATGGTGTGCCTGGCAAGGGAAGAAATTGCCAAGCATTCCGAAACGTGCGCGCTGCTGGCCGGACTCAACTCCATGTTTGCGCTGCCGCTGATTCATTTCGGCACCCAGGAACAGAAAGACCGCATGTTGCCCCTGCTGGCCAAAGGACGTACGCTGACCGCCATTGCCCTGTCCGAGCCCGACGCAGGCTCCGACGTGAGCGCGATGCGCACCCGCGCAGTCAGGGACGGTGACCACTATGTCCTGAACGGACAAAAGCAATGGTGTTCCTTCGGCAGCGTGGCCGACTACATCATGATTTTTGCCAAGACAGACGACGGTGGAGGCGTCAGCAATATCAGTCCATTTATGGTCGATGTCAAAAACACCCCGGGCGTCACGTTCGGACGTAACGAGCGGAAAATGGGCATGAAGGGGTCCATCAACGTGCCGATTTTTCTGGAGAACGTTCGGGTTCCGGTCGAGAATATGCTGGGTGAAGAGGGCAAAGGGTTCCGTGCCGCCATGCGGGCGCTGGATCTGAACCGTCCAGCTATCGCCGCCGCCTCACTGGGATTGGCTGAAGGCGCCATGAAACTGGCGGTGGATTACGCGAGGCAGCGCAAGCAGTTCGGAAAGGCGATCGCCGAGTTTCAGGGCATTCAGTTCATGCTGGCGGACATGGCCATGCAGATTGAAGCGGCACGCGGCCTGGTCTATACCTGCGCACGCGCGGGCGACAAAGGCGACTTTGAGCAGCTTTCAATGCTTGCAAGCATGGCCAAATGCTTTGCCAGCGATATGGCCATGAAGGTGACGACTGACGCGGTACAGATTCTTGGCGGGTATGGTTATGTCAAGGACTATCCGGCCGAAAGAATGATGAGAGATGCCAAACTCAATCAGATCTTTGAAGGAACCAATCAGATCCAGCGCCTGATCATCGCACGAAATCTGCTGGCGGCGTGATCGTCATGGCCACATCGGATCTGAATATTGCGGCGCTGGCACAGCTGGCCAGTCGCTGCACGCTGGAGACCCTGCCTGATGAGGTTGTCAGGCAGGCCAAACTCTGCATTCTCGATACCATTGGCTGCATGATCGCAGGCCATCGCACGACTGAAGTGTCCATGGTTTTGCAGGCGGCTTCAAGCAGGGGAGTGCAAAAGGGCGCAAGGGGTGCCCCCGTTATTGGCACGGGCGGATCTCTGGATCCGGTAGAGGCTGCCATGGTCAATGGCTATGCGGGCGATATTCTGGAACTGAATGATCTGATTGGCGGGCACGCGAGCATTGGCAATGTGACCGCCGCGCTTGCCTGTGCTGCCGACAAAAAAATCACCGGCAGAGTTCTGCTTGAATCGGTTGTGCGCGGGATCGAAGTGACCAGCCGGATCTATTCGCGCATTTATCCAACCCTGAAACCCTTTGGTGAAGCGGGGCTGGTTCCTGTCGGGCTGCCTTCGTCGGTGGGTGCGGCTGCCGTCGTGAGTCACATTCGTGATTTGAACGGGGGACAAACAAAAGAGGCCATGGCGATTGCCGCAAGCCTTGCCGGGTGGTGTCCGGCGCAGGTGATCTTCAGACAGGGCGGCACGGTCAAACCGATGCTTTTCGGGGCGCAGCCAGCCATGACCGGCATCTCGGCAGTCAACTATGCGCTTGCCGGCATGACCGGACCTGCAGAGATACTGGACGGCGAATTTGGATATTACGCCACGGTCTCACAACCGACAGACGCACATAAAGAGCCCGGACAATCGCATTGGGCATTGGCCAGGCCTGTCCGCAAGTTGCATGCCTGTTGCGGCTATATCCATTCCACGATCGATGCGATCTCTGCATTGTCAGGCAAAGTGAAGGGCAAGCTGCCTGATTATCGGCTGGTGATTGAATTGCCGCCGTATGTGCATGCCGCCGTCTCCAAACAGAAGCCGCCCGCCACCCCGAATGAAGCCCGCTTCGACCTGGGCTATTGCGCTGCGCTTGCCGTCAATGGCCAGAGCGTGATCCTGCCGCAGCATAGCCTGGAGTTCGAAAAATACCTGAGCCTTGCGCAGACACAACAGACACGCGCACGCATCGTCATGCGAAGCAATCCTGCGCTTGCGCATTACCGGCAATGCATCGTCACGGCCGAGTCGATCGACAATCAGGAGATCTGCCGGCTGGAATTTCATACGCCTCGCGGAGGTATGGATAATGCATTGTCTGATTCTGATGTGATCGGAAAATTTCATCGTCTCGTATCCCATATGCTGACAGCAGAGCAGATCGATGACTACGTAAAACGCATGATGTCGCTTGAAGACAGTGAGCATATCGACTGGATCGGCGAGCTGGCGCGGCCAGGACCATAGACACGCAGCTTAGACACGCAGCTTGCGGTATGGCTGGAACGATTTATTCACGCAGCAAATACAACCAGACCCAGATTCCGGGAGCCACCCGGAACACTATCCAGGAGACTACAACAATGAAACTGTCAGGATCGATCGCAGCACTTTTTCTTTGCTCATCATGTGCCTGGGCGGCAGACTATCCGGCCAAGCCTATCAATTTTGTCGTGCCGTTTACGCCGGGATCAACAACGGATATTACCGCCAGGGCCATTGCCAATGCGATTGCGCCTGTGCTGGGGCAGCCGATTGTGATTGAGAACAAGCCTGGCGCAAGCGGGACAATCGGCATGCAACATGTTGCTCGAAGCGCACCCGACGGCTATACACTGGTCGTGACCAGCGCTTCAGGCACAGCGGTGCCGCCCGCCCTGTTCAAATCCATGCCCTATGACTTACTGAAGGACATGACTCCGGTTTCGTTATTGGCCAGCACGCCCTTGCTTCTGGTGGCGCGTCACGATTCACCTATCAACACGGTGCCGGCCTTGATTGAATTGAGCAAGGCACAACCGGAGAAAATGACTTATGGCGATTCGGCCGGGCTGTTCCGGCTTGCGATGGAGCAGTTCAAGCAACAGGCCGGGGTTCAGCTCACCGGCGTTCCTTATAAGGGTCCTTCAGCGGCCAGTATTGATCTGATTGGCGGCCGGCTGACGGTGATGCCCGATTCAATGGGCGCCGCCATGGTCAATATTCAGTCGGGGCGCATCAAGCCGCTAGCCATTCTGAGCGGCAAAAGAATCGCTTCATTAAAGCAAACGCCGACGATGCTGGAGCTGGGCTACAAAGGGTTCGACTTCAACGGCTGGATCGGATTGCTGGCGCCGGCGGGTACGCCGGATGAAATTATTCAAAAATTGAATCTTGCCGTGGCGGGTGCAGTCAAAGAAGACAGCATCAAAAAGCAGTTTTCGTCGGTGGGGATTGAGCCTGTGTCCAGTAGTTCAAAAGAATACGGAGACTTGCTCAGGCGTGATATCGATCGCTATCAAAAAATTGCAGACGCGGCCGGGATTGCCAGGCAATAGCGGGCGGCACGCCAGTGCACGCCCGCGTCAGGGGAGTGACGCACGGGCGTTGATCAGGCGTCCGGTTGCGCGGCCGGTGCCGCGTCGATGAAGGCGGACAGTGCGCTGCATGTTTTATCCACGGCGCAGATCAAAGGCCATTGACTCATGTCCACACCAAAGCGGCGTGCGCCCTCAATCTGCGGGATGAGATAAACATCGGCCAAAGAGGGGTGCGTGCCGAAACAAAATCCCTGGCGTTGCGAGTCCTGGGAGAGCAGGGTCTCTATGGCATCGAAACCGGCAGTGATCCAGTGACCACACCAGGCGTTAATCGCCGCCTCGTCCTGGCCAAACTGCTGGCGCAGGTATTGCAAGATACGCCGGTTATTGATTGGATGAATATCACACCCGATCATGGCTGCCAGTGCCCGCACATGGGCCCGCTCTTCTGGATTTGTCGGGAGCAGGGCGGGCTCGGGGTGGCGCTCTTCCAGCCATTCAATAATGGCGGGAGACTGAATCAGCGTGATGCCATCATCCAGTTGCAGCGCGGGCACCAATCCCTGTGGGTTGATCTGTTTATACGGAGCCTGGGCTTGCGCGTCCACGCGCAGGTCGACCGGCACATATTCTGGCGTCAGGCCCTTCAGATTGAGTGCAATGCGCAGGCGATGTGATGTTCCGCTACGAAAAAAGCTGTAGATTTTCATATTATTCCTTCTGGCCAGGATTGTGTTGTTGCGCCATTTATGCCGGCTGGCCAACAGTCAATTGGATGTCACATACTGCTTCCACGCGCCCGCTTATCTGGTCACCAGGAACCACGGCACCTACTCCTTCCGGTGTCCCCGTGTAGATCAGGTCGCCCGGCTGCAGATGGTAAAACTGGGAAAGATCAGCAATGATTTCACGCACATTCCAAATGAGTTTATCGATATCGGACTGTTGTTTCACCTGGCCGTTGATGGACAGTTCGATGGCGCCGCTCTCAATGATTTTGCCGGGCATGGGTACGATTTCGGATGCGACGGATGACTGCTCTACGTCTTTGCCCAGATCCCATGGGCGTCCTTTGTCGCGTGCCACCAACTGCAGATCGCGCCGCGTCATGTCCAGACCGCAGCCATAACCGTAAATAATTTCATGCGCCTGTTCAGCCGGAACACGGAAACCGGTTTTGCCGATGGCGACCACCAATTCCATTTCGAAATGGTAGTTGCCTGTTTCAGGGGGGTACGCTACGGTGGCACCGGACTGGGTTAACGTCTGCGGGCTTTTGGTGAAGTAAAAAGGGCGCTCGACGCTTTTGTCCACCGGTTTGCCCATTTCAGCCGCATGCGCGTGGTAATTGCGACCGACGAAGAACAGGCGGTTGATGGGCAGGCGCTGGTCACTGCCGCGTACCGGCAGGGAGGGAACAGGGGAGGGTGTCCAAAGGTAAGAAACGTGAGTCATGAAATATCCAGTCGAAAACAGGGAGCGAGCCGCGCTAACGGTTCGTGTTAAAAAAATGGCCGGACAGCTCGAGCCTACCCGGCCCGGCTGTCACTGCGCGTCAAATTGTTCGCGATAAGCGTGAACGGCCTCAAAAATAGGGGTGTCACTGAAGCGGAACAGATCGAGTGACGCATGATCAGCGTCGCATGTCGCGGTAAAGGGTTGCCATGATGGCACCACAAACAGGTCGCCCCGACGTACGTTCCATTGACGCTCGCCAACCGTGACAAGCCCAGCGCCATCAAAGACCTGGAACACAGAGGAACCCACTTCGCGTTTGGTCCGGCTTTGGGCGCCTGCGCGCAAACGATGCATCTCACATCGCATGGTGGGCAGCACATCGCGGCCATTGGTCGGGTTCGAGTACCGTACTGCCGCATGGCCGGGGCTGAGGGTGGCTTCATATCCTTCGGCTTCAAGGGTCAGCTGCTCGTTCAATGCCCGGTCTGTGTCTTGCCAGCGATAGGCCAGCATGGGCGTGACCGGCAGGTCTTCGAGCCGCGAGACGGGACGCAGGCCGGGATGCGCCCAGAGGCGCTCGGAACGGGACAGGTCCGGTTTGATATATTCACCTGGATCCAGCGTGTCACGTCCGGTTTCGAAGAACTGCGATTCGGTGTAGTGGGCAAAGGGGATATCCAGACCATCGATCCAGGCCATCGGTTGCGTGGTTGCGTTATGGTGCGCGTGCCAGGCCCAGGCGCCTTGCGGTAGAAAATCGCCGCGCGACATGCGCACCGAATCACCGTTGACCACGGTCCATACGCCTTCGCCTTCAACGACAAAACGAAAGGCATGCTGGGTATGACGGTGTTCCGGCGCATTTTCCCCCGGCATCAAATACTGGATAGCGGCCCATAGTGTGGGAGTAGCAAACGGGCGACCTCCCAGTCCGGGATTGGCCAGCGCAATGGCGCGGCGTTCACCGCCCCGTCCCACGGGGACGATACGGCCTGCTTCATCTGCCAGTTGCACCAATGCGTCCCAATGCCACAAATGGGCGCTGGCGCGGCTTTTGGGATTCACCGGCATCAGGTCGCCGATTTCTGTCCACAAGGGTACCAGCATCTCGCGTTCAAAGCCGCGATATAACTGCTCCAGCGCCGGTGTCGGCTCCGGCTGGCCGGGAGCAGAAATGGCTTTTAAACGAACGGGAGAGGGAATGGCGTTGATCACATTCATGATAATTGCTCCTGTCTTCAGTCCAGGCTGATGCCTGCTTTTTGAATCAAACTCTGGTACGTCGCTGATTTCTGGTCAAGGCGCTTGCGCAGCTCCGTCAGGCTCCAGTCCAATGGCTCGAATGCAAACGTATCGAAGCGCTTGCGCACATCGGGGTCTGCCAGCACCTTGGCAATGTCCGTATGGATTTTGTCGCGGATGGCGTCAGGCACCCCTTTGGGAGCAACCAGGGAGACGATGGAATTGACATCCAGTTCGGCAGGGCCGCCCGATTCGGCAACGGTTGGAATGTCCGGGTAAAGCTTATTACGTTGCGGGGCGGCGATGGCGAGATAGCGCAATTTGCCGTTGCTGCTGGACGGAATGGTGCCGAAGGCCCAGTCAACCTCGCCGGTGGCAACCGATGTATACAACTGGCTGACTTCCTTGTACGGAATATGCAGCATTTTTGTGCCGGTCAGCGAGCTGAGCCATTCGCCACCCAGATGCCCCGGGCTGCCGACAAACCACGAGCCATAGGTTACGGCATCCGGCTTGGCTTTCGCGGCATTGAGCAGATCGGTCACGGTCTTCCAGGGCGATTCCTTGCTGACTGCGATCATGAAGGAGGTATAAAACAGCGGCGCGACCAGATCAAATTTTTCCAGGGGAACATAATGGCGCGATTTATACAGGTGTGGCAGGGCGGCGATATGTTCACTGTCCAGCTGCAGAAGCGAGTAGCCATCGGGACGTTGTCTGCTGACGGCTTCCAGGGCAATGAATCCGCCGCCGCCCGGCCGGTTTTCAACCACCACAGGCTGCTTCCATAATTTGCCGAGTGCCTGACCCACAATGCGCAGCACGACATCAGGGCCACTGCCAATGGAAAAAGCGGTGTACAGCGTGACGGGCTTTTCCGGGAAATTCTGCGGCTGCGGCTGCGCCTGTGCGGCGCTGCCTATGCAGGCTGCAACGAGCGCGGCTGCCAGCACAGTGCGGCGTTTGCGAAAGAACATGGCTTGTCTCCTGATGTCATATTATGAGTGGGCGTCATTTTCAAAGGCGAGTGCCCTGCATGCAGTTGTCGGCGTTCCAGCCATACAGCCATTGCAGGTTGTCATAAAAGCGTGATTGGGGCGCGTCTTTCCATAAGGAATTGCGCACGGCGCGTTCTACACCCGCTGCGTGGTAAATGCGGCCCATTTCACGAGTAGACCAGACGACCCGCGCGCTGCGTGGGATACGCAGGGATTCATAAAGCTTGAATGCGGCAGGCAGATCAGACTGGCACTGTTCAACCGACAAGCCCAGCGTCACCGCGTCCTCCAGTGCCATACATGCGCCCTGGGCCATGTACTGCGACATGGGATGCGCGGCATCGCCCAGCAGCGTGGCGCGACCAAAACTCCATTGACCTACCGGTTCACGGTCCGCTGTCGCCCAGCGGCGCCAGGAATCAGGCAAATCCAGCAATTGTCTCGGGCGGGCATGAATGCCTTCAAAATAAGACAAGACTTCTTCTTTGCTGCCGTCGCGTGCGCCCCATTCCTCCTGCTCCCGGCTGTGAAATGTCACGACCAGGTTGTATTGCTCGCCGCCGCGTAACGGGTAATGGACAAGATGGCAACGCGGGCCGGCCCACAATACCGGCGCGTTGATCCGCAAATCCTCGGGCATGTTTTCTTTGTCGACCACCGCGCGGTAAACGACATGTCCGGTTACGCGCGGTGCGCCGCCGATAAGATGATCGCGCACGACCGATTTGACGCCATCACAGCCAATGACGGCATCTGCCTGGTAGATATTGCCTTCGTCATCGCTCACCTGCGCATAGGCATCAGTCTGCGTAAATGCGTTGATCCGGGTCGATGTGCGAAATGAGATGAGGGGGTCGTTCCTGACGCCATCCAGGATGGCGCCATGAATGTCGGCACGGTGAATGACTGCATAGGGTCCATTAAAACGCTCACGAAAGGCTTGATCCGTCTGAATCCTGATGATCTCGGTATTGTCGACGGCGTCCATCATGATGATGTGGTCGGTAAATACGGCGCGTTGTCTGGCGGCCTGGCCAACGCCGAGCGCATCAAGCGCGGAAAAGGCATTGGGCCCCAACTGAATGCCTGCGCCGATCTCTCCGATCTCCGAAGCTTGTTCCAGCAACTGCACCCGGATGCCCTGGCGGGTCAGCGCCAACGCGGCTGCCAGACCGCCAATGCCGCCACCTACGACAATGGCGGTGCGCGTGTTTTTGGTCGTCACGATGATTTCCTCCTTTCACCCAACGTTTTGATGTTCCGCTATTATGACGTCATTGATATATGAATTAAAATGAAATAATATTATTATCCATATTAAATATCGTATACCAGGTTTCCTCATGGATTGGACTCATCGCTTGCGGCTGCGCCATGTGAAAATGTTGCTTAGTCTGGCACAGACACACAATATCAGCCATTCGGCTGTCAAACTCCATACCACGCAGCCGGGCCTGTCGAAATGGCTCAAAGATCTTGAGGATGACATCGGCCTGCCCCTGTTCGAGCGCCATGCCCGGGGCCTGATCCCCACGCCGTACGGGGAAATGCTCATCGCCCACGCCCGCCGTATCGACGTGCAGCTTGATCGCGCCAGTAGTGATATGGAAGCGCTGCGGGAAGGGGGCAGCGGCCGGGTGATGATCGGCGCCAGTGGCGTTGCCGCCTCCGATACTGTACCCATCGCCATTATGCGTCTGCTGGAGCGAATGCCCAAGGCCCGTGTCAGCCTGATGGAAGGCACCACCGACAGGCTGATCGCACAGCTGGAGGAAGGCGGCCTGGATATCGTGCTTGGGCGCGCCGATCTGGCTTTGGGGGCGCCCACCGTAGACAAGGAAACCCTTTTTTTTGACGGTATTCATCTGGTGGTGCGCCCAGGTCATCCGCTGCTCAATGCAGGGCCGTTGCGCTGGTCGGATCTGCGTGCCTATCGCTGGATCGTCTGGCCCAAGGGCACGCCGGTGCGCAATGCGCTCGATAGCGCTTTGGCAACCGCCAGACAGATCATTCCGCAGGACTGCCTGGAAACCAATTCTGTCACGGCCAACCTGACCTTGCTGAACAAAAGCAATATGATCGGCGTGGCATCGCATCGGGCTGCCCTGCGGCTGGCTGAAATGAACACGTTGCGCATCCTGCCGCTTGATCTGCCTGGAGCTGGGGCTGTCACCATGTATTGGAATACCGATGCGTTTATGTCGCACGCCGTACAGCTTGCGATGGACTGTCTGCGGGAAACCGTGAAGGAGTATGAAACCGACTCAGGCCACAGGGTGAAGTGATATGGCCTATGTGATTGGCCGATTCTTGTCTCTGTTCAATGAATCATTGTTCTTCTAGCATTGAGGTCGGGGCTCAATCGAGCCCATTCAATGACCGAATCCGGAGTGATGTATGAATACCCTTCGCCTGTCCTACTGGACACTCTCGCCCGAGGCTTATCGCGGGTTGGCCGCCACCAAGAAAGCGCTGGAAACCAGCAGCCTGGGCAAACAACTGATCGGGCTGGTGTGGTTGCGCATGTCGCAGATCAACGGTTGTGCGTTTTGTCTGGAAATGCATACGAAAGAATTGCGTGCGGGTGAGATTGCAACGGCCAAGCTCGATAGCGTGGCTGGGTGGCATGCAAGCGCGCATTTCACTGAGCGTGAGCGTGCGGCACTGGCGTGGACTGAAGCGCTGACACATGTGGACAGGACACATGCACCGGATGCAGATTATGAACCGCTCAAAGCGCATTTCAGCGATACGGAGATCGCTGATCTGACATTTGCCATTGCACTGATGAGCGCGTTCAACCGGCTTGCTATCGGCATGCGCCAATAGCATATAAATGGCGGCAGCCCTTGCAAGGGCTGCCGCCAACAATGACGCCTGGTTCGCTATTACGCCTGGCTTACCGCAAGGCGCTGCTTGCGTTTGGCAAGTGCCCGTCCGGCAACTACGATGACCACGGCGCCGATGGCTTCAGCAGCCAGCTTCATGGCAGTAGATGGCTCGCCGAACCGTTCGACGATCACGATATCTGTGATCAACATACCACCGGCGATCCAGCCCAGCAGTGCCGCGCCGAAGATAACCACGCTTGGAAAACGGTCGATCAGTTTCAGAACCAGCGTGCTGCCCCAGATGATGATCGGCACGCTGATAACCAGTCCGAAGATCACCAGGCCGATCTGATGGCTCGGGTCTGCGCCCTGGGCCGCACCGGCAATGGCAATCACGTTGTCCAGGCTCATCACAAAGTCGGCAATCAGAATGGTCTTGAACGCCGAAAAGATAGTCGTGCCGCCGTTGATCTTGCCATGCGAATCATCTTCGGGAATCAGCAGTTTGATACCGATCCAGACCAGCAGCAGGGCGCCGACGATTTTCAGGAAAGGAACGGACAGTAAAGTCAAAGCGAACGCGATGAGCGCGACCCGCAGGATAATGGCTCCGGCGGTACCCCACAAAATACCCTGCATTCGCTGTTTTGGCGGCAGGTTGCGGCAGGCCAGGGCAATCACAACTGCGTTATCGCCGCCGAGCAGTATGTCAATGAGAATAATCTGAAAAACGGCTGTCCAACTGAGCGTCTGTAAAAGTTCAAGCATAAGTCACCATGAATCCGTCAAATTTGTCGTTGAAGTGGAACGGATCGGGACGCCTGGCCTGCCTGCCCTTGAAGGCTTGCGGCAAATTCGAGAGTAGCGTCAGACAAAAAAACGGCCTGATCCGCAAGGACACAGGCCACCTTTTTTCAGAGGATGCACCTTGCCCTTGATGGCAAGGTCTTGCTGCAACATGAGCATGTTGCCCGGGCACCGGGATGTCTTATGACAACCGTAATGACGATGCGGCGGAAAGAGAGCTACTCCCCTTGATTCCGTAAGTATAGCGGGGCAGGGCGGTATGTCAAGCTATTTTTCCAAAATATGTTCGTTCATTTTTCTGCACTGGAGAGGGAGAGCGGCGGTCAACGGTCTGATTGCGAGTTCCAGAATATGAACGCAATGAGATTATGCGGAAAAAGAATCGGCGTAAAATAATGCCAAGATTAATTCGACCGCAGGATCACCACATGTTTCCCAAAAGACTTACCGAAGGCTATGTTTCATTTCTTCATGGCCGGCTTGAACGAGAACGGGCCCGCTACGAGACGCTCGCCGAAAAGGGCCAGCATCCTGAAATCATGGTTATCGGCTGTGGTGATTCGCGGGTTGCGCCAGAAACCATCTTTGATGCAGGCCCCGGCGAAATGTTTGTGGTGCGCAATATTGCCAATCTGGTGCCGCCCTGCGAGCCGGATGTCGACACCTCGTATCACGGCACCAGTGCCGCCATTGAATTTGGCGTCAATGCGCTCAAAGTCAAACACATCGTGGTCATGGGCCATGCCAGTTGCGGTGGCGTTGCCGCTTTTGCCAACAAGTCGGCGCCCCTGTCCAAGCGCGATTTCATCGGCAAATGGATGTCGCAAATCGCGCCGGTTGTCGATCGACTGGGGCCGCCCACCGAAGACCATCAGGGCTGGATCCGGCAGCTGGAATGGGCCGTGGTCGAATACAGCCTGAACAATTTGATGACCTTTCCGGCGGTGCGCGAGCGTGTGCAGGATGGATCGCTGACCCTGCATGGCGCCTATTTTGGTGTCGCAACAGGCCTGCTGTTTGTGCGTGATCCGGAATCAGGGGAGTTCAACGCATATACGGAATGACTAAGTACCTGCTGCCGCCACAGTCTAGATCGTTGTTTGCCTGAACAGGGCAATGACCTCCTTCAGAAAAGCCGATTGATCGTTTTTGCGCCAGCTCAGCATGATGGGTGAGGTAAAGCCGGACTCGTCCAGGTCGATATAGACCACGTCTTCCCGATGCAGGCGTCTGACAGATTCGGGCACAATCGATACGCCGATTCCTGCCGTCACCAGCCCGATGGCCGTCTGCAGTTCATTGACTTCCTGGGCGACCACGGGTGAATGACCTTTTTGTTTAAACAGGTTCAGCACATGATCCGCATAGCTGGGTCGGGGGCGGGCCGGGTACAGGATCAGCGGTTCGTTCAGGATATCTGATATTTTGACTGATCGGCGATGTGCCAATGGATGTCTGATCGGCAAGGCAAGCGCCAGGGGTTCATCGGTCAGCACCAGGCGCTCGATTTCCTCATCCTTGAGCAGAATTCGCCCGACGCCGATATCGATACGGCCCGATTTGAGAGCATCGAATTGTTGCAATGTAGTCATTTCCACCAGGCCGATTTCAACCTGATTGTTCATCTCGCGCAGTTGCCGAATGAGCGCGGGCATATGACCATACAGCGTGGACGGAACGAAACCGACGCCAAACCACATGCGGTCATTTTGCCCGATCCGTCGTGTGGCATTGATGGTTTCCTCCAGCCGCAGCGTCATTTTTTCAGTCTGGTCCAGGAAATAGCGACCGGCTTCGGTCAGCTGTATGCCGCGCCCCAGCCGCTCAAAGACCTCCACACCCAGTTCCTCTTCAAGCATTTTGATTTGCCGGCTCAGCGGCGGCTGGGCAATATGCAGCAGCCTGGCCGCCTTGGTAAAGCTCAGCTCCCGGGCAACGCACTGGAAGTAGCGGATTTGTCTTAACTCCATTATTCATACCTTAAAAGTATTGATTACGACAAATATAGTCTTAGACAGGGACAAAAACAATACGGATAATAAAGAAAACATCCGGGGCCGGAGACACCCGTCACATCAATGTGGCATCAGGTCGGCGTCCCGATTACTCATATCGTATGGAGATGAAGTTGAAAAACATCACGCGTCGCCGTTTCGGCATATCTACTCTGAGCGCCGCCCTGGCCGTTGGCGGGCTCTTGGGGGCTTCTTTTGCGCAGGCTGCCTATCCTGAACGGCCGATTACCTGGGTCGTACCGTTCCCGCCCGGCGGCGCCATGGATGTGATTGCGCGCACGCTTGGCGAGACTGTCTCCAAGGACCTGGGCCAGCCGATTGTGGTGGAAAATAAACCTGGCGCCGGCGGTAATATTGGTGCAACCCAGGTATCGAATGCCAAACCGGATGGCTACACGATCATGATTGTGGCCAATGGCATGGCCGTCAATCCGTCTCTTTATAAAAGACTGGGCTATGACCCGATCAAAGATTTCGAGCCGATCTCTCTGCTGGCGGACGTACCAAATATCCTGGTCACACAGGCAAGTCGCAAGGACGTCAATTCGGTAGCGGATGTGATCGAACAGGTCAAGGCCAATCCTGGCAAATACACATACGCGTCTGCCGGTGTGGGTACATCGATCCATCTTGCCGGTGCCTTGTTCACCTATCTGGGTAAACTGGATATGCTGCATGTGCCCTACAAAGGCAGTGGTCCGGCCGTTTCCGATTTGCTGGGCGGGCAGGTCGATTATATGTTCGACAGTATCACTTCGTCCAAACCGCATATCGATGCAGGTAAACTGAAGGCGCTGGGCATTACCACCAGCAAACGCTCGTCATCCCTGCCTGATGTGCCGACCATTGCAGAAAGCGGCATGCCCGGCTATGAATTGCGGCCGTGGTTTGCGACCTTTGCACCTGCCGGCACGCCTGCCGATGTCATCGATACACTGCAAAAGGCAATGATCAAGGCAATGGAAACGGATAAGGTCAAAACCACATTCCAGACGATTGGCGCTGAAAAAATCGGCAGTACGCCGGCAGAACTCAAGACCTATCTGCAATCAGAAACCGATAAATGGAAAAAAATCATTTCTGAAACAGGCATTTCGGCAAACTAGGCTTCACTGCTGAAGTTCGAAACACGAAGTTCGGAGCTCGGTGCTTGAACTTCGATGTCAGAGGTGTGCTTGCTTATGAGTGCTTTTTCGTTAAATATCAAGGATTAAATATGTTGTTCATGGTCGAAATGAAAGTCAATCTTCCTCAGGATATGCCGGCCGAGGTTGCCGCTGATATCAAGGCGAAAGAGAAGCAGTACTCACAGGATTTGCAGCGGGCAGGCAAATGGCCCCATATCTGGCGCGTGGTCGGCAAATACAGCAATGTCAGTATTTTTGATGTGCAGGATAATGCCGAGCTGCATGATGTGTTGTCCGGACTGCCGCTGTTCCCTTATATGGATATCCAGGTCACTGCCCTGTGCCGTCATCCATCGGCGATCTGATCGTGCAGATGCAGACAATGCAAACAGGACAGGAACCATGACTACGCTTGCTATCAATGATCTTCATGTTGACTACCAGCTCGACGGCGACCCACAGGCGCCGGTGCTGGTCTTGTCGAACTCGCTTGGCACCACGAGGCGCATGTGGGCGGAGCAGGTGGCCGCTTTCAGCAAAACGCATCGCGTCCTGACCTATGACACTCGTGGTCATGGTGGTTCATCGGCACCTGCGGGATCCTATACGCTGGAACAATTAGGTCAGGATGTACTGGCACTGGTCGATGCGCTGCAGATACAGACGTTCAGCTTCTGTGGTATTTCCATGGGCGGGCTGATCGGGCAGTGGCTTGGCGTTCATGCGGCGTCCCGGTTGGATCGACTGGTCGTATGCAATACGGCCGCCCGGATTGGTCAGGAAACGGCCTGGAAAGAGCGGGCGGCTCTGGTGCGTGCTCAGGGTATGGGGCCGGTAGCGGATGGGTCGGCGGGGCGCTGGTTTACCGCTGAGTTTGTGGATGCTCATCCGGCTACGGTGGCACCCCTGATCGCGCAATTACGCGGCACGCCGCCAGAGGGCTATGCCGCTTGCTGCGAAGCGCTGGCCACGGCTGATCTGCGCGATGACATCAAGACGATTACGGCGCCTGTGCTGGTGGTCGCCGGCGCTCACGATCCGGTTACCACGGTCGATGATGCCGATTTTATCGCTGGCCAGGTCGTGCGCGCAGAGCGTGTTGCCCTGGAAGCGTCCCATCTTTCCAATATCGAAGCCGCCGCAGCGTTCAATGCCGCGGTCGGCGCATTCCTGGGCGATTAAAACTGGCCCGGCCCTGCCGGGCTAATGGGACCAAACCCTGCCGGGTTTACGGACGAGTGTAAAAGGACACTTTTTCCTCGTCCAGTTCAACCCCCAGACCCGGGCCGGTGGGAATCTTCAATGTGAAGTCGCTGTAGTCCAGCGGTGTCGCCAGAATCTCGTCCTTCAGCAGCAGCGGGCCAAACATTTCTGTGCCCCATTCCAGTTTACTGATCGTTGAAAAAAGATGCGCGGCGGCAATCGTGGCGATAGATCCTTCCAGCATTGTGCCGCCATACAGGGCAATATCGGCCGCCTGGGCAATACCGATCAGGTCGCGTGCATTCTGCAATCCACCCGCCTGTTCGATTTTAATGGCGAAGACATTGGCGCAGTGTGCGCTGGCCAGAGCAAAACCATCTTCCGTTCCTTTCAGCGACTCATCGGCCATAATGGGCACAATTCCCTGCGCGGTCAGTCGTTGCAATCCCGCCAGATTTTTTTCATGGATGGGCTGCTCGATCAGGTCAACGCCTGCGTCGGCCAGGGGCCTTAGTTGGCGTAATGCTTCTGTTTCCGACCAGCCCTGGTTCACGTCGATCCGGATGCTGACGTCATCGCCCACGGCTTTCTTGATGGCGCGGATGTGCTGCAGATCGTCCTTGGGCGCGCGCATGCCCACCTTGAGTTTGAAAATGCAATGACGGCGGCTCTCCAGCATCTGCTGCGCTTCCGCGATGTCCTTTTGCGTATCCCCGCTGGCCAGGGTCCAGGCGACGCTGATTTCGTCATGAATGGCACCGCCAAAAAGGGCATGCAGCGGTACCCCCAGTCGTTTTGCATGGGCATCATACAGCGCCGTCTCGATGGCGCATTTGGCAAAGCGGTTGTCTTTGATTGTCTTATTGATGCGCTGGCGAAGGGACGCCAGGCGAGTAGCCGACTGGCCGGTAATCAACGGTGCAAAGTAGCGATCGATATTGGTCTTGATACTCTCGGGGCTTTCACCACCGTAGTTGAGGCCGCCAATTGTGGTGGCTTCGCCGATGCCTTCGATGCCATCCGAGGTTTTGATTCGTACAAGCACCAGGCATTGATTGTGCATGGTGGCCACGGACATCTTGTGCGGGCGGATGGTTGGAATATCCAGAATTTGCGTACTGACGTTGACGATTGTGGCATTCATATCCATATCCATTTCCCTGGTATCGGCGTTACGTGTATCCATTGAGTATATAAGGCGGCTGGCGCCGGGTCTAATATGGAATTTGTTCTTATGTATACCTAAAAAGTATCGGATGGGAAAGCGGCGGCTGGCAGGCGCGGGCAGGTAGGGGTAAACCGCCATTAAACAGGGATGAAGCATGTCTTCGCCAAACACAGATAGCTAATCTTGTGGTCCGCCCGTATTCTGACGGGATAACGCAAACCTACAAACAGGAGACACATATGAATATGACACTGCGCCTGATTGCTGCCGTGACCGCCGCTTTACTCTGTTCCGGACCCGCCAGCGCGGCCTGGCCAGACAAACCGATTACCATCATTGTGCCCGCCGCGCCTGGCGGAACCACCGATATTGTCGCCCGGCTGGTCGGGGAAAAAATGGGCAAGACGCTGGGCCAAACCGTCGTCATTGAGAATAAGGCGGGCGCTGCCGGCATTATTGGCTCGCAGGCACTGGTGCGCAGCAAACCTGATGGCTACACGCTTGGCATGGGAAATGTCGGGCCCAATGCGATCAACTACAGCCTGTATAAAACGCTGCCCTATAAAAAGGAAGATTTCAAGGCCATCACACTTGTTATTTCCGTTCCCAATGTGCTGGTGGTCAATAGCGAAACGCCCGTCAAGTCGGTTGCTGAGCTGGTGACGTATCTCTCCGAAAATGAGGATCGGCGAACATTCGGTTCATCGGGAAAAGGGCAATCGCCGCATCTTTCTGCGGAGATGTTTCTGCAACGTATTAAACAGACCGCGCAGCATATTCCCTATAAAGGCGCGGGTCCTGCGGTGTCGGGTTTGCTGGGCAATCAATATACATTCATGATTGATAATCTGCCCAGTTCGATCGCGTCCATCAAATCCGGAAAATTTCGTGCACTGGCCGTTACAGGTGAAAAACGGTCCGATCAGTTGCCCGATGTGCCCACCATGAAAGAGGCCGGTATTGACAATATGGTGGTCAATGCCTGGTTCGGCCTGGTTGCGCCTGCCGGAACACCGGATGAGATTGTCAATACAATCCAGCAGGCGGCCAGAAAAGCGCTGCATGAGGAGGATATTGTTTCACGGTTTCACACGCTGGGCGGTACACCAGGCGGCGAAACGCCACAGGAATTTGCCTCTTTCATTGATGATCAGCAGAAATTGTGGGCCGATACAGTTCATGCCGCGGATTTGCAAATGCAATAATGCGTTAATGGCCACCTGTCCGCGATGCCTTCCATAGCGCGTAGCGTTGCGGCAGACACACCGCGCAGGGGCGGTAGCCCGCTGCAATGGCTGTCGCTTCTTCTGCAAAAAATACGCGATGTTTCACATAACCTCCGCGCGCGATAGCCTGCAGTGCGGCACGGCAGTCCAGCGTTCCATAGATTTTTCCGCGTCGATGACCACCCAATGTGCCGGGCTGTGTGCTGCGATAAGTGGTGCCATCCGGTCCTGTCAGGACCCACTGTTTTTCAGAAAGCATGGCTGTTTTCCATATCGGTGTCAGGGGGCGTTGTGAAAGAACAGTTCCAGTCCGATGCGTTCGCCACGACGCACTCGACTGATTGCGTGCCGCGTTTGCACGCGATAATAGCCCTTGCTTCCTCTAAACGGACGCTGCGCGGTTGCGATAATTGCTGCATCGCCCTGGCGTAGCGGCAGCACCATGGGACGCGACTGCATGCGTGGACGCTGTTCGGTCATGACCATTTCTCCACCCTCAAAATTAGTGCCTGGTTCAGACAGCAAGGCGACGATTTGCAGCGGGAAAATGTGTTTGCCTTCGGTGTATTGCTGGAGCGTCAGATTGTCGGTTTCGCCCAGTCGATTCAGGTGAGAAAGCGTACGTACCTGACCGCAATCACGATTGAAATCCAGAAACTGCGCCAGGTCGGTCGGGTAACGATCGGGCGTTTGCAGGACCTCATTCCAGCGGTTGGCGATATGAACCAGGTGTGTATAAAAATGGGTTTGTATGACGTCCAGCGGACTCGCTAGCGGTTCTGGCAAAAAAAATCGCTCACCGTGGCCTGAGCCGCCGGTGACGATCTCGCGGTGAAGTTCCATGTCTGCGGCCTGACGCGTCAGTGAGTCGGTCTGTTCAACTGAGAGTAGTCCGGGCAGCAGGGCGTAGCCTTCACGGTCAAGCTGCGTGGCGATGGTCGTCCAGTCCAGACTGTGTATCGCGTGTGTGATCCTATCAGCAGATGAATTTGTTGAAGGGCGAGCGATTGGGTCGGATTTTTCGGGCATGCGATTTTCCGTGACGGTTGGTTTAGCGGGCATCATGAAAAATCAAGCCGACAGTGTGACGGCGTCCGCTGTGCACAACGCTGACGCCATGGCGCATCGCGACCTTGCGCGTGCCGCGACGCAGGCTCCGGGCCGGTCGCTGATTGACGGTAAAGATCAATGCATCGCCCTGCTGCAACGGTATGACTTCGATTTGCTGGCCGCCAGAGGCACTTTCGGTCATGACAAATTCGCCGCCGGTGAAGTCACGTTCCGGCGCCGAAAGCAGGATCGCGGTTTGCAGCGGGAACACATGCTCGCCATAAAGGTCCTGATGCAGGCAGTTATAGTCGCCGGCACCATATTGAAGAATGAGCGGGGTTGGCCGAGTCTGACCCGCCGCGTGGCATTGAGTCAGGAAATCGTCCAGTCGGTCTGGATAGTGCGCGGACAACCCAAGTTGCTGATTCCATTGATTGGCAATTGGAACCAATCGGGGATAGAGGGCTTGACGCAGCTGGTCCAGGATGGCCGGCAAGGGGTATGAGAAGTATTTGTACTCGCCTCGCCCGAACCCGTGGCGCGCCATCACGATCCGGCTACGGTAGCGTCCGTGCTCGTCGTAGGCGTCAGACAGGGCCTGGCATTGCGCCTGCGTCAATAAACCAGGCAGGACTGCATGGCCGGATTCATCGAGTGATGAGCGGATGGTTTGCCACTCGTAATTGTCGAGGGTGATCGTGCTCGCAGATGTCATTTCTATATTCACTTTGCCTTTGATTCCACCACGGAGGCGCCACCGAAGAGGCTGATACGGCAGCGCCCCAAGGATACGGTATCGTCGCCCTTCCGGGGCAGTGGTCGATCTGTCAGGTAAGTGTAGACATCGTGCGGGCGCCCTGCAATCCGCTATTTGCGATTGAATTTTTTACCTTACACGCCGCCGGGCTGATCTTGTGCGGGGATAGCGCACTGTGCATGCGATGGAAGGTGCCGCGGGTCAGTTCGCTTCTTCGCGTCCTTCAGCAATCTTTTCATCGGCCTGGCTCATTTCCTCGGTATCCGCCGTTTCCACCTCGTGTTTATGTTCTTCGGCGGGGCAGTACTGAAATTTTGCGTAAATGGGGAAATGATCCGAACCGATATCGGACAGCTTGGCCATCTGCTTGATCTGAAACTCCGGGCTCTGAAAAATATGATCAAGCGGCCAGCGCAGAAAGCGATAGTGCGCATGGAACGTATTGAACATGCCGCGCCCGATGCGCGCATCCAGCAGTTCGCTCACTTTCTTGAACAACCGGGTCGAATGCGACCAGGCCACATCATTCAGATCACCAAAAACCAGCGCGGTTTCATCGCGCTCGCGGATCTGTTTGCCGACCAGCAACAGCTCTGCATCCCGGGGGGCTGACGTGTCGCTCTCCGTGGGACTGGGCGGAGTCGGATGCAGGCAGTAAATACGGATTCGTTCGCCCGATCGCAGAACCAATTGACTGCAAATGGACGGGATGTCGCGCTCGACCCGGTACAGCACTTCCGTTTCTTCCAGGGGCAGCCGGGAAAAAAGATGCATGCCGTACAAATTGTCCAGCGGAATGGCAACGCGATGCGGGTAGTCGGCGTGCAGGCATTCCAGAGCATCCTGCCACCACTGATCCGACTCCAGCGTCAGAACCAGATCGGGTTTGTAGCGGTGAACCAGTTCAATCAGCGCCTGGCTATTATGATTAGGTGTCAATACGTTGGACGAGAGAAGAGAGATGGTTCGGTCATCGTCGGCGTCCTGATTGCTCAGCACTTCCTTGTGGGCTAATCGCGTGTAGGGGCGGATTTTGCAGGCCTGATAGATCACGGCAATTACATTTGTTATCACCACGAGCCAGGCGAGCCAGACCGGTGAAGGCGGGTAAACAGCAGTCATGATCAAGGCTAAAACGCACAGCACCGCAATCTGGACCCGGGGAAAGTCCAGACTGCGGATGGTCCAGTGACTACATGGCAGGAAAGCCAGGCATGTTGCCAGCACCGGAACCAGCAGCATCAGCGCGTAAAAATAGGACACTCGATATTCTCCGTAAGTCGAAATAAGAGTCGAGTGTTGATTATAGGGGGTGTACATGACTGCGGTCTTAATAGCGTGCCCGTAAGCAAATAGCGGCGTACCGTATGGACGTCACCCATGGTCCTGAGAGCGAAACGGGCTTATTTGACGCAAAGATGATACATTTTGCTTTCATTTTCTCTTAAACGCATTCTATAATGAGAAGCATTATTATTTATTAGATTGCTGCAACCCGAATCCTCATGCCCAACCCGCTTTCGTCCGATGACGTCGGCCTGCTATACGTGCAGCACTATCCATGGCTGGTACGCTGGCTGCACCGTAAACTGGGCTGCTCCCACAACGCAGCGGATTTCGCCCAGGATACCTTTTGTCGCCTGCTGGGCACGCCGGCTCCCGTGTTGCGCGAACCTCGCGCCTGGCTGACCACTACCGCATCACGCCTAATGATCGACGATTCCCGTAGCCGCAAAGTGGCGCAGATATTCCGGGAGTCGTGGCTTCACGTGCATGGCTCCGATACGGCTCCTTCGGCTGAGACAATTGCTCAGGCAGCACAAACGCTGGCGCTGGTTGCGCAGTGGCTGGAAACGTTGTCCCCAAATGCACGAACCGCATTTCTCATGGTCCGGCTGGAAGGAAAGACGCATGCGCAGGTTGCGGCTCATCTGGGGGTATCAGTCAGTCGCGTGCGCCAGTATGTTTCTGGCTGCCTCGTACATTGTTACACACAGGCTTTTGCGGATGCCGGCGCGGTATGATATGAAGCAGCCGGCAGCAGAGCATCCTTACAGTGACGGGGAACCGTCTCCCGGCGTTATTGCCGCCGCCGCAAGCTGGTATGTGCGGCTGCAAGACCAGGATGCTACTGACGAGGAACGCCGGGAGTGTGATCAATGGCGCCTGGCCGACCCGATGCATCAGCGCGCCTGGCAGCGCCTGGACGCCTTATGGCGCAATTTTGACGACCTGGAAGGCGCAGCAACTGATCCGGCGCAAGCCACGCTGGCAAAGCTCAATACCCGCAAGCGTACCAAACGTCGGGTCAAACGAACGATCGGCACTACGATTACGTGTATCGGTGTGTTGGTTCTCCTGTCCGAATGGATGCATCCTCATTTGCTGGTCGATCACTACACGGGGGTGGCCCAGCGCGAAGCGGTGACCTTGCCTGATGGCAGCCAATTGACACTGGATGCCCGCAGTGCCGTTGATATCCGGTACACCAGTACCGAGCGACGGGTAATACTAAGAGAAGGACAGATTCTGGCCCAGGTCAATCAGGATCGTGCGCATCGTCCTTTCATTGTCCAGACAGAGGAGGGCACGGCGACCGCGCTCGGTACGCGATATACCGTGTCGGTTCACAGGCAGGGCATGGTGGTGAACGTGATCGAGTCCAGTGTCAGAGCGTGTGCCGCCGACGATGGTGCACAGACATGCACTGATCTGGAACCGGGACAAAGCGCAACAGTCAGCAATGGCAATGTAGCGCGCATGTACGGTTCTGGGTATACGGATCCCGCGGCCTGGACTCAGGGATATCTGGCGCTGGACAATCAGCCCTTGAGCCGGGTGCTTCACGACCTGAAGGCCTATCACAGCGGCTTTTTGTTGTATGACGACAAATCGCTGGAAAGTATTCGCGTTTCAGGCGTGATTCCTCTTGATAACAGTACGCAGGCGCTCAATACGCTGGCCGCTACCCTGCCGATCCGCATTCATGGCTATGAACCGCTGGTTTTGACAATAAAAAAAACGGAATAATTTCGACCCGGCCTGTCACTTTTCGTTTGTGATCCGTCATAGCTTATATACGGTAAAAAAACAGAGAGGGATCTACGATGATCAGGATGGGAGAAAGTCGGCTGGGCGCAGTAAGCACCGGGGTGCTTGCGTTTTTTTGTTTGAACCCAACGGTGATCCAGGCGCAGGATCGGCCAGCTGAACTGGCGCGCGACTACAGGATCGAAGCAGGTCCGCTGACACAGTCGCTTAACCAATTCGTGATGCGTTCAGGAGTGGCCATGGTATTTCCGTCGTCCCTGACCGCCGACAGACAGGCACCTGCGCTCAAAGGCCGGTATACCGTGCGCGAAGGATTCGGCAAACTGTTGCATGGAACCGGCTTGCGTGCTGTCCTGCAGGAGGGCAACACATACAGTCTGATCGCGTTATCACCGCCACAAAGCGTGCTTGATCGGGATCCAGACGTGGCAACGCTCGATACCGTATATGCGATTGACGACTTATACGGACGCACAGTGGATGGGTATATTGCCGTAACGGATACGACTGCCATGAAAACGGCGTCTTCTCTGCTTGAAACACCGCAAACCGTTAATGTTGTCACCAAAGACCAAATCGTGGCGCAGGGCGCGCACAGCGTGACCGACGCGGTTCGGTATACTCCCGGCGTGCTGGCCTCCTTTGGCGATAGCGATACGCGCAATGATGTGCTGCACAGCCGCGGGTTTTATCTGAAGCAGAATTTGAATGGCTCAAAGCTGCCATTTGGTGCGTATAGTGCGGCGATGTTGCGGATCGAGCCTTATGGGCTGGAGAGAATTGATATCCTCAAAGGACCGGCGTCTGTCATGTACGGGCAGAATACGCCCGGCGGGATTGTCAATATGACGACCAAACAACCGCTGAATGTTCCAATGCATGAGATTGTGGTGGGAGGCGGCAATCATGACAGAACGCTGGGGGCTTTCGATTTCACCGGGCCTGTGGATGAAGAAGGCAGATTGAGCTACCGCTTGACAGGTCTGGCCCGGAACAGTAATGGCCGGGTGGATGATGGCTTTGATCGTCGGATATTTATCGCGCCTTCACTGGAGTGGAAGCTGGGGGACCGAACTCGCCTGACTGTTTTTTCGCATTACCAGCGCGATAAAACCCTGACCGATTACTCGGCATTGCCTGCCATCGGTACGCTTTATGAGAGTCCTAACGGCAGGATTTCACCGACTAAAAACCTGGGTCAGCCCGACTTCGATGGCTATGAGCGTCGCCAGGCGGCTATCGGCTATGAGTTCGAGCATGTGTTCAATGACGTCTTCACTTTGCGCCAGAACCTTCAATATAACAAGGTGGACGTGACTACTCAGGCCAGTCCCGGATACATGCTGGATCCGACAGCCCGCTATCTGAGCCGCGTCGGCACACGCGGGCAGGCCCGAGCCGATGTGCTGTCGGTGGACACTCATGTACAGGCCGATTTCCACATGGGCGCGGCGCGTCACACAGTGTTGGCCGGTATCGACTACATGAAGCTGGATGATTATTACAAATTTGCTTCGGGTCTGTATGCCAGTCCACTGGATATTCAGAATCCGGATTATAACGTCGCCCATCCTGAGCTGATCCCGCGTATTGACTATCGACAGACGCGCGAACAGTTGGGTTTTTATCTGCAGGACCAGATTCGATGGAATCGTTGGGTGTTGACGCTTGGCGGGCGTTATGACCAGGCGCACTCGCGAACCTTGAACCAATTGCCTGCCAGTGTGAGGGCAAAGCAGCAGGAGTCTGCCTGGACAGGACGGGTCGGACTGGCCTATGTATTCGACAATGGCCTGGCGCCCTACATCAGTTACAGCTCATCTTTTGAGCCTGAAGATGGGACCGACTTTTCTGGTGCACAATTTAAAGCCATGAAAGGCAGACAGATTGAAGCAGGGGTCAAATATCAGCCGGCCGGGCAAAAGAGCTTCGTCACTCTGTCCGCTTTCGAAATCAGGCAGCGCAATATGACCACGCCTGATCCGGATCCCCTGCATACCGGTTTTTTGGTCCAGTCAGGCGAAGCCCGGGTACGTGGACTTGAAATTGAAGCCAAAGCCCACATCAACAAATCGCTGAATGTGATTGCATCGTATGCCTATCTCAATTCAAGGATGATCAAGGCGAATGCAGATGCGAGCGGACGCACCCTGCAGGGCAAATCACTGGAGCGGGTACCCCGGCATCAGGCCGCCTTGTGGGTAGAATATCAACCGGTGCCGGCCCTCCACCTGGCAGCGGGGTTGCGGTACCAGGGATCCAATTTTGGCGATGCAGACAACACCCTGGCGTTGCCTGCCCGGACCCTGGTTGATGCGTCCGTCCGCTACGATGCGGAGCAGCTTTCCTCCAGCCTGAAAGGAATGACACTGCAATTGACTGCGTCCAACCTCTTTAACAAGGAGTATATCGGCTACTGTTTGAACGAGATTCAGTGTTTCTATGGCCAGGGGCGGACTGTGCAGGCGTCGCTGAGGTATAAGTGGTGAGACTCAGATCACGGTGGTTTGCCGCTTTGCTTCCTGCCTTGCGGGAAAAAACGGGTAACGATTTTGTAGGCGCATGTCGCAAGCAGCTTTAGAATGAAATGGAAAAACCGCCATCTACCGTCAATACCTGGCCGTTTACATACGAGGCTGCTTCGGATGCGAGAAAAAGGACAGGTCCGATGATTTCTGCGGGACTTCCCCAGCGCTGCAGCGGATTGCGTTCCTGCATTTTCGCAATGTTGTCCGGGTTCCGGATCAATGACTGATTGAATTCTGTCGCAAACGTGCCGGGAGCGATTGCATTACTCAGAATGCCTTCTTTCCCGAACTCGACGGCCAGCGAGCGCGTCATGGTATTGAGTGCCTGCTTGGTGATCGGATAAATAAAGTCGCCGGACCGGACAATGTGTCCCGCGATGGAGCTGATCGTAATAATCCGGCCATATCGATTTAATTTCATCAGGGCAATTGCCGCACGGGATATTTCGATATTGGCAAGCACGTTTGTACGAATGATGGTGTCCAGTTCAATGGTATCGATATCGCCAAGCGGTTTGCGCAACCGCATGCTGGCATTGTTCACAAGAATGTCAAGACGAGCGTGAGTATCACGTATTTTATCGAAAGCACGTTGGCAGGCTGCTCTGTCGTTCAGTTCAAAGGCAACCCATGATGCATTCAACCCTTCAGACAGTAGTTTTTCCGATGCTGCGGCCGCGCTGTTCTGGTCACGGCCATGGACAATCACCATTGCGCCTGCCTGTCCCAGTCCGCGTCCGATTTCAAGGCCCAGGCCGCGCGTGGCGCCTGTCACCAATGCGACTTGATCGTGTAAATCGAAGAGTGGGTGGCCTGGCGCGGTGATGGACTTCTCAGTTTCTGTAGCTTGCATCGCGTCGGTCTAGATAACGAAGCATAGCAGGCCATTCCATGATACCGAATGGACGCCTGACGCTGGGTTGGTATAAATGATGGGTTTTGTCTACCACTGCCTGAGGCGGGATAACCAATTTGGTACCCCCGGCCATCGCATCCACCTGGGCACGGCAAGCCATTTCCAGCCAGTACATTGCATTGAAGGCTTCCTCGACGGAGGCAGAGGCGACCAGAAGTCCGTGACTGCGCAATATCATGGCATCCTGTTTGCCAAGATCGGCCACAAGACGTTTTTGCTCGTCCATATCAATCGCGACACTTTCGTAGTCGTGATAAGTGATGTCCTTGAAACGCATGGCGGTTTGTGTGATGGGCAGCAGTCCGCATTCCATTGCTGATACTGCCATTCCCGCACGGGAATGAGTATGAATAACACAACCAACATCGTGGCGCGCAGAGTGGATCGCGCTATGGATCACGTAGCCGGCCTGGTTGACGCCGGTGCCGTCAGTGTGCGGATTGTCCAGTACGTCGCCATTCACGTTGATTTTGATCAGGCTGGAGGCGGTGATCTCTTCATACATATAGCCGTACGGGTTAATCAGGATTTCGTCATCGGTGCCCGGAATGCGAGCAGTAATATGGTTGTAGACAAGATCGCTCATGCCAAAAAGCGGCATCAGGCGATAGCACGCGGCCAGATTAACTCGTGTTTCCCATTCTGTGGTGCTGACATTCATTTTTGATCTACTCCTGCGTCTTTGACAATATTTCCCCAGGTATCGTAATTTTCCTGAACCATTTTTTTAAATGCTTCTGGCGATTCGCTCATGACGACCTCTGAGCCCAGCGCAACCAGTTTGGCATTGGTTTCTTTGTCGCTGAGGGCTTTGTTCAATTCGGTATGTAATTTATCGACAATATCACGGGGTGTGCCCTTGGGGGCGAAAATCCCGAGCCATGCGCCCATATTGAAGTTTGTAACACCCTGTTCCTGGATGGTTGGAACATCCGGCGCGAGCTTGGCCCGGTTCGCGACGCTGACGGCGAGCGCATTCAGTTTGCCCGACTTGACGTGAGGCATGGCCGAGACAACCGTGTCAAATGTCATATCCACGTTACCACCGATAACGTCTGTCTGGGACTGTGTGCTGCCGGAATAGGGAATATGAACCATTTTTGTTCCGGTCCTTTTCATCAGCAGTTCCATCAGCAAATGACTGGTCGTGCCTTTTCCGATAGATGCGTAGGTCAGCTTTTCCGGATTTTTCTTTGCGTAGCCGATCAGGTCCTGGAACGTTTTGATATTCTTTGTGTTATTAATCACCAGAATATAGGGCAGCCAGGTGGTTTGCCCGACCGGCTCGAAGTCGCTGCCTGCGTCATAAGGCAGGGACTTGTATACATGAGGATTAATATTCATCGGTGCGGTCGCCGACAGCACGACTGTATAACCATCGGGCTTGGAACGGGCTACCATTCCTGCTCCCAGGCTGCCGCCGACGCCGGGTTTGTTTTCTACTATGAAGGGCTGGCCGAGATCTTTACCCATTTTATTGGCCAGAATCCTGGCGACGGCGTCGGTGGAGGTGCCGGGAGGAAATCCGACGACGATCGTGATTGGTTTTTCAGGATAGGCAGCATGTGCTGCCGTTGCAATGGCAACGGCAGCGACCGCAAGCGCAGTCTTGGCGATATAGTGTTTTATCATGTCTCTTCCGTATTTATAATAGTGTGCGTCTTGTTGGGCGCAGTGGATGTTTATCCTATCGGCCAGCCGATCGCATGTCTATTATTGAATCAAAAACTCCGACTTAATAAAAAGGAAAGAGGGACTTCGGCTTAGCAAAATGACAAGATCAGATGTAAGTGGCAACGCAGCGTTTTGTTGGCTCAGGGAATAGATAAACAAATTTTCGCCAAGGCGAATAGCTATTAAAAAGGGAGCAAATAATGACCGTTCAAAAAGTAGCAGTGATTACGGCAGGGGGCAGTGGCATGGGCGCACAAGCCGCAAGCAAACTGGCTGCGGATGGATTCAAGGTAGCCATTCTGTCGTCCTCCGGCAAGGGCGAGACGCTTGCAAAAAGCCTGAATGGCGTAGGGGTGACGGGGTCCAATCAGTCCAATGAGGATCTGGGCAGACTGGTTGACCTTGCGGTGTCAACCTGGGGGCGCATTGATGTTCTGGTCAACAGTGCCGGGCATGGTCCGCGCGGACCGATTCTGGATATCACAGATGAAGACTGGCACAAGGGCATGGATACTTATTTCATGAACGTGGTAAGAGCGACCAGGCTGGTCTGTCCGGTCATGCAAAAGCAAAAATCCGGATCCATTATCAATATTTCATCTGCCTGGGCGTTTGAACCGGCGGCCATGTTTCCGACGTCTGCCGTGTTTCGCGCTGCGCTGGCCTCATACACCAAGTTGTTCGTGGAAGCTTATTCAGCGGACAATATACGCATGAATAATGTTCTGCCCGGCTGGATCGACAGTCTGCCGCAAGTGGACGAGCGTCGTGAGAGTGTGCCGATGAAGCGCTATGGAACGGCCGATGAAATCGCCGGCACCATTGCCTTTCTGGCGTCGGAAGCGGCCGGTTATATTACCGGCCAGAACATCCGCGTCGATGGCGGCTTGATGCGACACGTTTGATTGCAGGTGCCTACAAAATTCCCAGTTCCGGGTAGGGCTGATTATTCTCGATGCGCTCGTAACCAAGACGGGTCAGGTCAATGGTATTGAATTGACCGTGAATGATGAGTTCAGCAATGCCGCGCGCCGCCGCCGGGGCATGCATCATGCCATGCCCTGAAAAACCGGCCACGGTGTACAAATTAGGAAGACGTGAATTCCATGCGCCGATGACAGGGTTGCCATCCAGTTCGTTGACCTCGTACAGGCCCGACCAGGTTCGATGACACTTTGCGGCCTCAAAGGCCGGGAAGCGATGGGCGACGGCGGGCCACACGACATTTTCGAAATAGTTGTGATCCACTTCAAAGTTATAGCCCCGCGGCACAGTGCCATCCACCAGTCCACCGGAATAGCCCTGTCCTTCGGAGCGAAAGGCAAGTCTGGCGGTGTCTTTGACATAGGGCAGGTGGCCGACGTGGCTGCCCGGGGTGAAGTAATGCTCAAAACGTCGCACTGGCGATATGGGTAATGTCATGTCAAATAGTCTGGCAACGTCGCCGGACCAGGCACCCGTGGCATTGACAAAAGACGTCGCGCTGATGACGTTGCCACCATCCAATATGACCGACTTTGCTGCGGTAGCATCGTGATTGGCGGCGACAACACGATCTGCAATGTAAGTTGCACCCAGGCTGACCGCCTTGCGGCGAAATCCCCAAAGCAGTCCGTAGGGGTCGCACCAGCCATCTTGCGGCGTATGGACGCCGGCGCCAAGATCATCTACATACATGGCGGGGAAGCGGTCCTTTAACTCGGAGGGTGAAAGCAAATCCAAAGTGCAACTCTCGGCCTGCTGGAAACGGGCGTTTATTTCCAGCTGTCGAGTGTGTTCCGGCGGTACGACAAAAAGATACCCGCCTTCGACCCAGTCTACCGGCGCCGGACGATCACCGATAGCCATGGTAGTCTCGAAATTGCGTATGAAATCAAGGCTGTAAAGCGACATGGCAATGTTCTCTTTGCCGGTGAACTGAACACGGCAGCCACCGGACGAACGCAAAGCCGAGGCAAATTCGTAAGACGGATCGGGCTCGATGACGCAGACCGACAGGGCGGGATCTTCCCGCAATAGAAAGTAGGCAATGGCAGAGCCGATGATGCCGCCGCCGATTACGGCAATATCGAACTGGGTGTGGGATGTCGTCATGAGAATGCCGGATAAAAATGGAAAGGGTGGAGGACGTTTTCTGAATGTTTGACTGGAGTGATCAGGGTTGTACCTGTCGGGTTTGCTGCAGCGCTTCCTGTGTCTGGGCGATGTGGCGTTCGAGCAGTTTTCGTGCGCGCTCGGTATTGCCGGCCATACAGGCATCCAGCAGCACACGGTGGTCTTTCTGGGAAGATTTCCTGCCGATCGCGGCCGATTGGTGTGCGCGCAAATGGATGTCAACGCTTCGCACAAGATGCTCAATCATGGAAAGAAGGCGATTTTTCCCGCAAGGACGGTACAGGCAAAGATGAAACTCCAGATTCAGTTCGGACCATTCGCCCGGTATGTCGCTGGCATCGTAGCGGGCCAGGATTGTCTCGGCTTTTCTGAAAACGGCAGGTGTCATATGAGGAATGGCCAGCACTAGCGCACGCGACTCCAGCCCGATTCTGATATCCAGTGTTTCGAGCAGATCGTCTACGGAGCGCGACGCAACCACGGATCCTTGATGGACGGCATGGGTGACCAGGCCTTCTGCCTCCAGCCTTTTCAGGGCTTCTCGTACCGGGATACGGCTGACGCCAAACTGCTGGGCAAGCGCTTCCTGTTTCAATTGCACGCCGATGCCGAGTGACCCATTCAAAATCAGCGTGCGCAATTGGTTGGTCACATTTTCTGCTGACAGGGTAGCGGCTTTTTCCGGGCTGTTGATCATAGCTGTGTGATTTATTGAATCCTAAATTGGATCCAATATTATCATTATTCTGATAAAAGACAAAGCGCAAACCGGGGAATGGGGGTCAGCGTTTTGCTGTTATTGCAATTGTCAACGCATGCAGCCAATCATATTTGGCTCACTTACAAATATCTGAATATTCTTGACAACGTCCGATTCTGTGCGTATAAACTTCATTGCAGTCGCAGTTTGTAACATGTATGAAAAAATGCTTAATAACGATTAGATTACAAGTACAACGGAGACAATCATGACAAATCGCATCGCGAAAAAACGTCAGGCAGCAACACCTAAATCATCACGCCGCAGGTTTCTGGGAGGAGCTGCAGCCGGATCGGTCGCGGCGGCGGGAATGGGCTTTCCGGCCATTGTCAGTGCGCAGACGCCGGTCAGTTTTCGCTTTCAAAGCACCTGGCCCACTGTTGATATTTTCCACGAATACGCCAATGACTTCGCCAAAAAAGTCAACGACATGACCGGGGGCGAATTGAAAATCGAAGTGCTTCCGGCCGGCGCAGTGGTGCCGGCTTTTGCCCTGCTTGATGCGGTTTCCAAAGGCACGCTGGATGGGGGACACGGCGTGCTGGGCTACAGCTATGGCAAGCAGAATGCATTGGCCCTGTTTTCGTCCGGGCCCGCTTTCGGAATGGACGCCAATATGTTGCTCGCCTGGCACAAGTATGGTGGTGGCAAGGAGCTATTGGCCAAATTGTATGAGTCCATTGGCGGCAACGTTGTCTCTTTTTTGAGTGGTCCGATGCCGACCCAGGCGCTGGGCTGGTTCAAGAAACCCATCGCCAAAGCAGAGGATTTGAAAGGGGTCAAGTTCCGTACCAACGGTCTGGCCATTGACTTGTTCACCGCCATGGGTGCTGCAGTGAATGCCTTGCCTGGCGGGGAAATTGTGCCTGCGCTGGACCGCGGCCTGCTTGATGGTGCGGAGTTCAACAATGCCTCTTCTGACCGGCTGCTGGGTTTTCCGGATGTATCCAAGATCTGCATGCTGCAAAGTTTCCATCAGTCTTCCGAGACATTTGAAATTACCTTCAACAAGGACAAGTACAACGCCTTGCCCGATAAAATGAAGTCCATTATTGAAAATGCCGTTGAGGCTGCATCGGCAGATATGTCCTGGAAAGCCATTGACCGTTATTCCCAGGACTATATCAAGCTGAAAACCGAGGATAACGTCAAGTTCTACAAAACCCCGGATGCCATTCTTCAACAGCAATTGACGACCTGGGACGACATCATCGCCAAAAAGGCCGAGAACAACGCGTTGTTCAAAGAGATCGAGCAGTCGCAGCGCAAGTTTGCCGAGCGGGCGGTGGCGTGGGATATGGATACCAACAATAATCGGCGCATGGCGTACAACCATTATTTCGTGAAGAAAGCCCAAAGTTAGTGCGGTCTTGTTGATGCCGGCGGGCTCCGCCGGTGTTGACGCGCGTCTTGTTGTCCGCCCTATCTCCGGAGTCAGCGAATGAAAAAGATTCTGCGTCGTATCGATCAGGTCAACACCTGGATCGGACAGTTATTTGGCTGGTGTGCATTGATTCTCACGCTGTTTGTAACCTACGAGGTATTCTCGCGTTACGCTTTTAAAAACCCACATGCCTGGGCATTTGACGTGATGAATATGCTTTACGGAGCACTGTTCATGATGGCCGGTGCCTATACCCTGGGTAAAAACGGTCATGTCCGTGGCGATGTGCTGTACGGTTTTTTTCCGCCTCGCCTGCAGGCATTGCTCGATCTTATTCTTTATATCCTGTTCTTTTTCCCTGGCGTGATTGCGCTTGTGTGGGCCGGCTATAACTACGCCTCCGAATCGTTTGTGATCAACGAACACTCCACAATCACAGCGGACGGACCGCCCATATACCCGTTCAAAGCGATTATTCCCATTGCCGGCGTCGCGCTGATTGCGCAAGGTATTGTCGAAGTGGTGCGTTGTGTGCAGTGCCTGCGGCGCGGCGACTGGCCTTCCAGAGATATCGATGTCGAAGAAGTCGACGTGGACAAACTGAAAGACATGGTCAATGTGACGGATGCCGATATCGAAAAGGCAGACCGGTACGTTGTCCGGCAAGGGGATAAAGCATGAGAAAAGAGGCCTGGTTCGGAATCAGTATTCTGATCGCAATTGTCCTGGCGCTGGTCGTGTTCATGCCGGCACCCGCAGATATTACCAACGGCCACCTGGGCTTGCTTATGCTGGCACTTATCGTGGTCACCATCATGCTGGGTTTCCCGACTGCATTCACGCTAATGGGAATGGGGGTGATTTTCACGCTGTTTGCCTACAGAGGCATGGGGCCGAAACTGGCGATTGAGCAAACGCTTGATCTGATGGTGCTGCGCACGTATGCTGTCATGACCAATGATGTGTTGATCGCCGTTCCGCTTTTTATCTTCATGGGGTATCTGGTCGAGCGCGCCAATCTGATCGAAAAACTGTTCAAAAGCCTGCATCTGGTCATGGCCAGAATTCCCGGGTCACTGGCGGTGGCGACGGTGATCACATGCGCGGTGTTTGCAACGGCCACCGGTATCGTCGGTGCGGTTGTTACGCTGATGGGTTTGCTGGCGCTGCCCGCCATGCTCAAATCGGGCTATGACATCAAACTTTCAGCCGGCGTCATTACTGCGGGAGGGTGTCTGGGTATTATGATTCCGCCATCGGTGCTGCTGATTGTATATGGTGCTGTCGCGGGAGTATCGGTTGTGAAATTATACGCAGCCGCTTTTTTCCCCGGCATTATGCTGGCGGGCATGTATGTCTTGTACATTATCCTGGTGGCAAAAATCAAACCGGCCTGGGCGCCGCCCCTGCCCGAAGAAGAGCGGCGCATTCCATTGCCGGAGTTTGCCACCCGAATCAAGGACTCAATCAGCAATAAGGCGCTGCCAGGCCTGGCTCGCGCGCTCAAGGGGGATCGCAATCGTGATATTCCCGCTTCTGTGATACTGAAGCAGTTATTTATTACGTTGATCCCTGCCATACTGTTTATTTGCGCAGTCGGTCTGAGCTATAAGCTCTCTGTGACGTCGACGGCCACGCAGAGCACCGAGCTGATGGAGTTGGGTTCACTGGATGCGCCATCCACGATACAGTACGCCGGTTCGTTGCAAGAGCCGGAAGGGGCGGGGTTGGCAGAGCCGCCCGGTGGGCTCGCCGAGCCGCCAGGCTCCTTACAGGCAGAGCCGCCAGGCGGTATCGCGGAGCCACCGGGCGCCACGGCGCCTGTGACGCAGAACAATGCTGCCGCGCCAGCAAACGCGCCTGTGGCAGAAAAACCGAGTGTGTCGCCTGTTTTCTGGATCGTCTTTGCCGTGGGTCTGGTACTGATCATCGCGTTTTATGCCTGGTTTACGTTCGCACGACTCGAAATTTTCAAGATGTTGCTTGCATCGTTTTTTCCGCTGGCGATCATGATTCTGGCGGTTCTGGGCAGTATTGTGTTCGGCTTTGCCACGCCATCGGAAGCGGCGGCGATGGGGGCGTTCGGGGGCATTCTGCTGGCGCTGTGCTACAGAAGGCTGAATATGCCGATGCTCAAGGAATCTGTCTATCTGGCGGCACGGACCAGCGCCATGGTGTGCTGGCTGTTTGTCGGGTCCAGTATTTTTTCAGCAGCCTTTGCGTTGCTTGGAGGCCAGGAAATCATCAATAACTGGGTCGTGTCCATGGACCTGACGCCAGTGGAATTCATGATTCTTGCCCAGATTGTTATCTTCCTTCTGGGCTGGCCGCTGGAGTGGACCGAGATTATTGTGATTTTCATGCCGATTTTTCTGCCGTTGTTGGCGCATTACAATATCGATCCGCTGTTCTTCGGCATTCTGGTTGCACTGAATCTGCAGACGGCATTTTTGTCTCCTCCCGTCGCCATGTCGGCCTTTTATCTGAAGGGTGTTGCCCCTCCGCATGTCACGCTCAATCAGATTTTTTTGGGGATGCTGCCGTTCATGGGCATTCAGATACTGGCGCTGATTCTGTTGTATCTGTTTCCGAAAATCGGTTTGTGGCTGCCTGAAGTGCTTTATTGATTTCGTTTTTCAGACAGCATGTCAAACAGCAATTGCGCGACGGGTCGGAGTTCCCGACCGCGACGCTGCATTAATCCGATTGTGCGGCTTATCGGTGGGTTGTGCAGGGGTATGCTGACCAGAGATCCATCATTTTTGGGCGGCATGGCAAGCTGGGGTACCACGCCAAGGCCCAGGCCGGCCGCAACAAAACTGACCAGTGCTGAAACATGCTGTACTTCATATATCCAGCGAGGCTGGCTGGTGGTGTGGGCCAGGGCCTGATCAATCAGAAAGCGGTTGCCGCTGCCCTGAGCCAGACTAATATAATCCTGTTCGTTCAGATCTGCCCAGTCAAGTCGTGGACGACCAGCCAGACGGTGTGCCCGGGGCACGGCGACCACGAAAGGCTCTTCCAGCAGCGGGTGGAACTCGACATCCGCGTCCTGCACGCCAAGATACGTCAGCGCAAAATCGACATCGCCATTGGCGACGGTGGCCAGAAGCGACGTAGAGGGTTCATCCAGTACCCGCACCCTGATGCGTGGATAGCGTTTGTGATATTGCTGAATGACTGCAGGCAGAAAATAGGCCACCGCAGACGGAACGCACGCGATGGTGACTTCGCCGGACAATCTGTCTGACACGTCCTCCATGCCGATTAGCGCGTTCTCCAGTTCATTCAGCACATTTCTTGCACGTGGTACGAATCCCCGTCCAATGGTGGTCAGTTCCACCTTGCGTGTTGTCCGTTCAAACAGGCGGACCGAGAGTGCCGTTTCCAGTTTGTCGATGCGTCTGGACAGCGCGGACTGGGACAGGCAGAGCGCTTCGGAGGCTGCACGAAAACTCCGCAGATCCGCGACGGCAAGAAAGGCCTTTAAATCTATCAAATCGAATTTCATGCGTTTTCAACAATAATTGATCGGTTTTTTGCACTTTACTATATATTCGGCGTTCCTCATAATCGCTTCCATTACAAACAGATTGTCGTGCATACGACAGATCGTTCAATGAGGAGACAGGCGATGAAATCAAATGCATTCAGATATATGTTTGCCGGCTTGGCCGTGGCTGCCACCGCAACGATCCCTTTTGGCGCGGCCCGGGCCGACGCTGTCTGGGAACCCGAGCGTCCGGTGCGTATCGTGGTGCCTTACGGACCGGGTGGCAGCTCGGATGTCATTGCCCGCGCCATTGGTGCCGAAATGGCCAAGGGACTCGGGCAGGCAGTGGTGATCGAGAATAAAGGCGGCTCTCAGGGGGTGATTGCCATGCAGGACGTCGCCCGGGCCAGGCCGGATGGCTATTCGCTGGTCCTGGGGCACGTGGGAACACTGGCGGTCAATCCGGCGATGATGCCCAATCTGCCCTACGACGTAAAGAAGGACTTCGCTCCGATTACGTTACTGGCCAAGGTGCCAATGATTTTCGCGGTCAGTGCGCAAGTACCGGTCACGACATTCGAGGCATTTATCGAAATGGCCAGGAAACAGCCGGGACAGCTCAATTATGGATCGGCCGGGAATGGCAGTGCAGGCCACCTTGCATTTGAAATGTTGAAAACGGCGACGGGTATTCAGGTACAGCATATTCCGTACAAGGGTACCGGCGCGCAAATCACAGATTTGATCGCGGGCAGAACACAGGCGGCCTCGGCGGGTACGCCCGGCCTGTTGCCGCTGGCCAAGGCAGGGCAGGTGCATATTATTGCCGTTGGATCCCGCAAGCGTCTGGAGGTGCTTCCTGATGTCCCGACAGTGGCTGAACGCGGCTATCCGGGTTTTGAGAGTTCGCAATGGTTTGGTTTGCTGGCGCCGGCTGGTACGCCCCAACCTGTCATCGATCGGTTGAATCAGGAGGCGCTCAAGGCGCTGCGCTCGGCTTCCGTGCAGACCCGTCTGGAACATGATTCAAGTGAAATGGTGGGCTGGGGGCCGCAAAAGTTCGCCTCGTTCATTGACGACGAGGCGGTGCGCTGGGGCAAAGTCGTCCGCCAGGCCAATCTCCAATCGAACTGATGAACACACTTTCAACGGAAATAACATGAATACACGAGTAGAAGCGCGCGTTGCAGAGTCCGAATGGAGTTCCCTGGGCAATCAGGCATTCAGGGCGCTGGGGCTGCCCCCGGAAGCCGCTGCGGATGTGGTGAAAGTTCTGGTCCTGGCGGATCTGTTCGGCCTGTCCACCCATGGACTGAGCCGAGTAGAGTCTTATGGCGAACGATTGCGTTCCGGCGGCATCAATGCGTCGGCCAATATCACGACCGTGAATATTACGCCGGGCATCCGGATGGTGGACGGGGACAATGGAACGGGACCCCTGGTAGGCATGCATGCGCTCAGAGCGGCGCAGAGTGCCGCCAAGGCGTGCGGTATCGGTGTGGCATTTGCCCGTGGCAGCAACCATTTCGGACCTGTTTCCCCGTACGCTTACCTTGCTGCACAGGAAGGTTTCGCGAGTATTATCGGGAGTAATGCAACGACAACAATTGCGCCCTGGGGAGGAAGCGACGCGCGGTTGGGCAATAGTCCGCTGGGATTTGGCATTCCGAATCCGGATGGTAAGCCCTTTTTACTTGACATGGCTATGAGCGTTGTCGCCCGTGCGAAAATCCGCAATGCGCTTCGCGATGGACAAAGTATCCCTTCAACATGGGCCACAGATGGAAATGGCAATCCGACCACCAGCCCGGCCGAGGCATTAAACGGGTTTTTGCTCCCGATTGGCGGACACAAGGGTTACGGCCTTGCGTTAATGGTGGATTTATTCGCCGGGGTTTTGTCTAATGCCGCCTATCTGACGCATGTGAAGTCGTGGGTCGATGCACCCGATGAGCCGCAGAATCTGGGACATTTCTTTATTCTGATTGATACCAGACAGCTCGGCGCTGCTGCGTGGCTGAGCCAGCGAATGACAGATTTTGCAGCCATTTTGCATGACAGTCCTGCCGTCGATGACTCGCAACCGGTGATTGTGCCAGGTGAAATTGAATTGACGCGCATGGCGGAGCAACATACTAATGGTATCAAAGTAGATCCAAACGTGTTGAGAATGTTGCGCGGGTTCAGCGTCATGCAGGATTAGACGTCGCGTCACAACACGAAAGCCTACTTCTTTCGTAAGATAGCGATTGTTGCTTTTTTCGGCACGAGACACTGGTCCGTCCGGTTCGACGCATCCATGGCCACGCAGATAGCGGTGCCGGCGTGCATACTGTTATGAGGAGATCGATTTATGTCTATAGACCCTGCTATCGCCCAGGCTTTTACCCCGACAGGCGTGTTACGGGCTTCCATCAATGTCGGCAACCCGATTTTGGCCGGACGAGACCGTGAGGGCGGGCAGCCCTATGGTGTTTCGATCGATTTGGCCAATGCCTTTGCGCAGCGCCTGGGCGTTCCTGTCGAATTTTGTGTATTTGACTCCGCAGGCAAGTCTGTCGAGGCCGTGAGCAATGATCAGGCAGATATCGGTTTTTTTGCGATTGATCCGATACGCGGAGCAGGCATCCATTTCACCAGCCCGTATGTCCTGATCGAGGGAGCGTATATGGTCGCAGAGGATTCGGCTTTGCAGGATAATGCGGAAGTGGACCGAACGGGCGTTAATGTGGTTGTGGGTAAAGGGAGTGCTTACGATCTGTATCTGACGCGTGAGCTGAAGCACGCCACCATTGTGCGTGCGCCCACATCGCCCACCGTGGTGGATGTCTATCGGAAACAGGATGCGCAAGTGGCAGCCGGGGTGAAACAACAACTGCAGGCCGATGCGTCCCGCCTGGGCGGTCTGCGTCTGCTGCCGGGGCGCTTCATGGTCATCCAGCAGGCCATGGGGGTTCCCAAAGGTCGAGGCGCGGCCCCTGCGCAGTTCCTGGCTGCATTCGTTGAAGACATGAAGGCATCCGGGTTTGTTGCAGAAGCGCTTGAGCGTCATGGTATTGAAGGCGCTTCTGTTGCACCACCGGCGGGGTCCGCAGACTAACCGCTTATGCCGATTCGGTCGCCACGCTCATGAAACTGGACACATAGTCGTCGGCGGGGTGGGTAGCCAGTTCATCCAGGCTGCCGCTTTGCACCAGTCTGCCCTGATTGAGCAGGGCGACGGTGCCTCCCAGGATGCGGGCTTCCTCTACGTCATGTGTGATAAACACAATTGTCTTATTGAGCCGATCCTGCAAATCCAGCAGCAAGGTCTGCAACTTGCGCCGGATCAGCGGGTCCAGCGCTGAGAAGGGTTCGTCCATCAGCAGAATATCCGTGCCGGCGGCAAGGGCGCGAGCCAGTCCCACACGCTGACGCATGCCGCCCGACAGCTCGTCATAATAATGCGATTCGTAGCCGGACAATTCAACTTCGTTCAGCCAATATCGCGCCTGTTCGGCACGTTCATGTTTCGGCACTCCACGCACACGCAAGGCAAACTCGGCATTCTGCAGCACGGTAAAATGCGGCAATAGTCCAAAGTGCTGGAACACCATGGCAATCCGCTTCTGCCGGAACTTCTGCAGATCGGGAATGGACAGGGCGGTGACATCCACATCTTCGACCCAGACGGTGCCGGTGTCCGGGTCAATCAGGCGATTGATATGTCGCAGCAGGGTGGACTTGCCGGAGCCGGATAGCCCCATGATGCAGTAGATGCCATTGGATGGGATCGTCAGGTTGATGTCCCTCAGTGCGACATGGCAGTCTGTTTCAGAGGTGATATCTTCGCTGCTCGATCCCTGTTCCAGCAAAGCCATGGCTTTGGCATGGCGCTTGCCGAACACCTTATTGATATTCTCAAGCCGAATGAAACGGTCATTGGCAACCGGGTTGCCTGTTCGCGTCAGAATCGAGTCGGGCGCGTTGTCGATTGTGCCTGTTGTCATCGTGTTCTCCTGCGGTTGCCATAGGCCTGGGTGATCCGGTCAATAATCACGGCAAGAATCACAATGGCGCCACCGGCTTGTACGCCCTGTCCGACGTTCAATGTCTGCACGGCTTCCAGTACCTGTTCTCCCAATCCGGGCGCGCCAATCATGGAGGCCAGCACCACCATGGATAGCGACATCATGACCGCCTGATTGATCCCTGCCATGATACTGGGCTTGGCCAGCGGCAGAATGACCCAGCGCAGCATTTGCCAGCGGTTGGTGCCGAATGCCGTACCGGTTTCGTGCATCTCGCGGCTGATTTGCAAAATGCCCAGCGCCGTCAGGCGGATCAGCGGCGCGATGGCGTAAATGATCGTCGCAAACAAGGCCGGAACATTGCCCAGTCCGAAGAGCATCAGCACAGGAATCAGATAAACAAAACTGGGCATTGTTTGCATGATGTCCAGCACAGGCTGAAGAACGCGATAGACACGCGGACGCCCGGCGACGAATATCCCTATTGGTATTCCGATGATGACAGTCAAAATAACTGCACAAATCAGCAATGCGAGCGTTTGCAGCAAGGCTGTCCACAGGCCGAAAGCGCCAATCACAAAGAGCCCGATCGCGCAGATCACTGCAAAGATGATCGAGCGTGTACTATGCCAGGCCAGTATCGCGGTTGCCAGAATCAGCAGCCACGACGGTATGGCAGAGAGCACCTGTACGGTCGGGCTCAGCAGGTAGCGGGTAATGAAGCCGCTCACTTGCCGAAATGATTCGCCATATTTACCCACCACTGATTTCAATCCGCTGTTCAGACCGTTCTCGATGGACCAGTCCGGGAAAATGGTGCTTGTCGCGACTGATTGCCCGGTCCACTCCTGCAGATTTTCTGCTGCGTCGGCACTAACCCATTTTTTCCAGACTTCGGGATGCGCCTTCAGAAACAGTTCCGCCTGCGCAGTGCCATCACGCTTGTTTTCTGTCATTTGTAATATTGCGCCGTTCAGCTCATCTGCGGTGAACTGGATTTTTCCGAAAAACTGCATCAGGTCCAGATGTTTTTCCTTGAACGGGGTGGATACGGCAATGGAAAGGTTCGATACCGGAAAACCCGTCACGCAGTTTTTGTCACCATCTTTTTCCAGCAGGCTGTTCCAGCATTCGGATTCATTTTTTGGAAACTCAAGTGCCTTGAACTTATACTTGGCCATCAAACCCGTGGGTTGCCAGTAATAAAAGAGCAGCGGTTTTTTCTGTTCGTAGGCCGAGGAGATTTCGGCATCCAGTGCGGCGCCGGTGCCCGGGTGGACATTGTCGTAGGTTTTATCCAGACCCGTGGTGTGCAGCAGGCGGGTGTTGAATATTTCACATGTCCAGCCCGAAGGGCAGTTCATGAAGCGGGGTTTGCGCCCGCTGGCGGAATCCAGAAAGAGGCTGGAAAAGCGTTCAAGGTCCTTGTAGGAACGCAGCTCAGGATTCTGTTCCCATACATAATCGGGCACATACCAGCCTTGCTGCGCGCCACCTTTAAGGGTGTCGCCCACCATCTCGGCTTTTTTCTCTTCCAGGGCTTTGTTCATGACGTCGGAGCGGCCGACCCATACCTCACCGATCACCTGGATGTCGTTCTGGGCGAGCGCATTTTCCTGGGCCGGACCCGAACCAGGCACTTCGGTTGTCTTGCACTGATAACCGCGTTCGGCAATCAGTCGCAATACAGCGCTGGTGAATTGCCCGCTTTCCCAGGTCAGGGAGGCGAATTTGATCGGTACATCGCACGCAGCTAGGGCAGGTGCGGAAAAGAAAATAAAGAAAACAAACGCGATACGCTGTAACATCGGCCGGGCCCTTGCAATTTGCGTGATCTGTCAATTACAACTGGCATTTGGCTATGGTGCAAGGTTCGGTGCGTATATTGATGCAAATAGGCATCATTTACCCATCATTTGCGTCTGCCTGTGTCATTTTTGATTGTTTTGATGAGTCACAGGCAGATCGCAGTTGCCATGGGCTTGTCCGTGCTGGGACGTTTAGCGGGCCATTGCCCTGTTCAGCACAGTTTCTTCTTCCGACGTCAGATTGGGGCCATCCAGGGAAACGCTGGCATCATCATTTCGATATTTTCTGATAATCGGTTTGAGCTCTTCCTTGATATGTTTTTCGCTGTAGCCGTTGAAAAGATGGCCCAGCAGTCCGCGATCCAGATCGCTTGTTTTCATGAACCAGTCGGCAATCGGAAAAGTGAGGTTCATGTTGTAATGCATCATCAGGCCCATGTTGTGATGGGCGGTGTGATGGCGACGGATCGTATTGATGAAGGGCACATTCCTGACAAACCAGTTGTCGTGGACATGGCAGCAGTAGTGAAAGGTTTCATATACCATATACTGCATGACCATCGTCAGAAAAACGATATATCCGGCATTGGGATTGATAATGATCGAGGCAAGATAGCCCAGTCCCAGCCCGCCGACGCCCAGGGTCAGCAGCACTCTCCAGGGAAAGAAGACTATTCTGAACTCCCGCGTTGAGTCAATCGTGATGTCATTATCGGTAAAGTATTGATGGTGCTGACGGGTATGCCTTTCATAAATCGCACGTAATGCGAACACATCGATCCGCCGATGCATGACGTATGTGTGCATGGCCCATTCCACGAAATTGCCTGCCAGAAAGACGGGAATAATCAGCAAATATTCCCAGCTGGCCGTGCCCAGATGCGACATACAGTAGATGACAGCCGCAATGCCCACGGCATACATCACGCCAATATGTACCAGCCCGTTGTATAAGGGGCTGATATCGCTTTTGTATTGCTCCCGAAATTCTCTCTGTCTTTTGGTCATCATGATGGTTACTCCCTGAATATAATCAGAATGGTCTGTAATAGTGAATCCGTGATCATCCGGATACTTCTTCAAGTGCTTTGCCGCGCGTTTCTACGCCCAGCACGATAACAATGGCCGCGGCAATGATAAAAGAGACGGCGCCTAGCGAGAACACACCTGTCTGTCCGGTAATGGGCAGGAGAAATCCGACGGCAAAGGGGCCTACAAACGAACCGAGCCGTCCAATTGCCGATGCCAGACCTGCGCCCGTGGCACGCATGCGGGTGGGGTAAAGTTCAGGGGTGTAGGCGTAAAGGATAGACCACATGCCGAACAGGCAAAATTGCATGAACATGCCGGACATCATCAGGTATTGCAGATCCCCTTGACGCTGGCGACATGGCCATAAATGTATACAGATACAGCGCTACCCAGCAGCAGTAACACGCAAGTGGGTTTGCGACCGATTTTTTCGATAATCCACGACGCAAAAATAAAGCCAGGCACGCCAGCCAGCGATATGGTCACGGTATAGAGCACTGATTTGGTGACTTCGTAGCCGGCCTGTTGCAACAGAGCCCCAAGCCAGCTGGTCAGACCGTAATAGCCCATAAGCGCGAAGAACCATAAAATCCACAGCATCAGCGTACGGCGTCCGTATTCCCCTTTCCATAGTTCGGAGAAGGTATTGCCCGCGTTAGACTGCGCGGAACGGGCCGGCAGAACGACGACGGGGGGCAGCTCCTTGTTGTTCATTGTTTTGCGTACATGATCCTCCATATGGGTCATGACGCTGTTGGCTTTTTCCTTTTGCCCTGAATCACAGAGCCATCTTGGGGATTCCGGCACATGTCTGCGGATGTAGAACACGAACACGGCAGGCGCTGCCAGCACAAAGAAGATGCCGCGCCAGCCGATCAGATCCAATAGCAGGTAGCTGAGGATGCCCGAGCAAATGAAACCGATAGGCCAGAAGCCTTCCAGGATGGCCAGGTACCTGCCACGCCGGTTGGATGGCACAATTTCCGACACAATTGAAAGCCCCACCGGGAACTCCATTCCCATGCCAAAGCCCAGCACGATACGGCTGGCGATCAGCATGTTGACGTCGGTGGAAAGACCGCAGAACAGGCTGCCCAGACCCCAGAACACCATGCTGACCTGAAAGACGGGCTTGCGGCCGAACTTGTCGGCCAGAACGCCGGCGACGGCAGCGCCCACCAGCATCCCCAGGAAACTGGCGCTGGCCACGATCCCGGTTTGGGCAATACTCAGGCCGAATTCGGCCTTGATCGAGCCGAGAATGAAGGTCATCACCCCCAGGTCCATCGAGTCAAAGAACCAGGCGGTTGCGATAATACAGAATAATTTGGTTTGATAGCTCGTCATCGGGAGCCTTTCCATGCGTCCCGAAATATCCGATGGCGTAATAGATATAGATGCCATTGTTCGTCTCCTTGTGAATATATTTTTCTTGAATTTAACTGATATATTAGTAAAATTCAATATAAATATATCGCACTTGTAATATTTAATTTGTGCTTTTTACAGAGACAACAGTGTTTTAGCCCGGATGCGGTCAATCTTGAGCAAGCCACAAGTGCCAGAAGTGATTGCCGGCCTGACAGAGCCGGCACGGGACACTCATTCCATATATTCGAATGGAACGGACTGTTGAGCTGCAGGTTCGTCGGCAAAGGTGCCGGACCAGGCATTTGAAATAATGCGTTGATATGAGAGAGCGGTATCCGCTACGGGAAAAGCGGTGCGCAGCCGGGTCACACTCATTGCATCCGCGTATAACTGCGGCAATTGTTCGTACTGAATACCGAAGTCTTTCAGGTTGTTCGGAATCCCCAGATCACTGACCAGGGCCTGCAGTCTTTGCGCCAGACGCAGAATCGTCTGATCATTCGGGTCGGACAGCCCGAAAATACCTGCAATATCCAGCAGCTCCTGCTTGCGGCTGTCGCGCAGTTCATAGAGAACGTAGGGCAGAATGACTGCATTGGTGCGACCGTGGGTCTCGTGCGTTAGCCCGGCGACACTGTAGGCAATGCCATGAACCGCATTCAATCCGGCGCTGCCATATGATAAGCCGGCAAATACGCTGGCGTAGCTCATGCCGATACGCGCCTGGATATTTGCGCCATCCCGATAGGCGTTTTCGAGATGCTCGGTGCACAGCGTAATGGCTTCACGCGCAAACATCTTGCTCACGTAAGTGCGGCCGCTGTAGCCGGGGTCGGGGTTGTGGCCGCGATCAAATTGCGTCGAGTCCATGGTGACGTAGGATTCAATGGCATGGATGAGGGCGTCGATGCCTGAATCTGCCGTTACCCGAGGCGGACAGGTGTAAGTGAACTCAGGATCGATAAGCGCAATAAACGGCCTTAGGCGGTTATCCATCAGCGCAATTTTGGTTGCATTATCAGGATCAATCAGAATGGCGCCCGGTGTCACTTCTGATGCCGTACCCGAGGTCGTGGGCATGGCAATAAAGGGCAGCGGCTCATCATCGCCAAGACCATTCATATAATGGGCCACGGGTTTGTTATGGCGTAACGTCAGGGTCAGCGCCTTGGCCAGATCCATATTGCTGCCGCCGCCAAGCGCGATGACGTGGTCAGGAGCCTGGTTGTCCATCGTGCGTAAAATGCTTTGGGTCGCGTGGTCGCAAAGCGTGGTGGAGGGATCGGGCTCGCCGCCGCTGTATACATGTGTGGCGATTCCACATTTGTCTGCAGCGGCGACATAGTCCGACACCCATGATGTTTTTTCTGCGAAATAACGGTCAGTGACAAGAACACCATGACGATAGCCCAGCTTTGCCAGCAACGGCGCCAGATCATGCCGGGCGCCTTCCCTGATGATGAGGCGACTGGGGGCACAAAAAAACAGATGGTCATCAAAACGCATGTATTACTCCAGATTGAGAAATTCGGCTAATTCGGTTGAAACGGTTTCGGTGTTTTCGGTCAGTATGGAATGTCCCGCGTTGGCGATCGTGCGCAATGTTGAGCCGGGGATAAGCTGGCGAAAGGACGAGACCTGGGGCAGGGGGGAGTCCTCATCTTTTTCACCAGTGAGAATGAGGCATGGCATCGTGACTGAGGCACATTCCTGCGCCAATGACGTGTTGGCAATGGCTTGCCAGGTCCACATGATCGCCTGGTGCTCGGCCGCCGCCAGCAGATTCAGGCGCTGTTCGCGTTCGCGAATTTCGTTGAGCAAGCCACTGTCGGTGCGCTGGGCAAACCACGAAACCTTGCTGATATCCGGCACACCTGACAGCAGCATGAGCTTTTGAGGCGGCGCTACGCGCCTGCGGGCGACAAATTTGAGTGCGACGCTGACCCCCATGCTCCAGCCTGCGAGACAATACGGTTCGTCATCATTGATATACTGCTGTACGGTGTTTTCAATGACGTCTGCAAACGAAGCAAGCGTCATGTCCGCTTGCGTATACGGCGTGCCATTGCCTCTTCCGGGCAGATTGGGCAGAATGAAGGTGCAATGACGGGATAGCCTTTCGGCCAGCGCAAGCCACACGCGATTCGTGCCCTGAATGCCATGTATGGCGATTATTTTCACAGGGCCGCAGCCGTGAACCAAAGTATCCGTCATGTTGTCATTGACCCCGGGATATTAGAAAAGCAGGTTGATGAAATTGCCGTAAGCAACAAATATATTAGTTGTATAATAATCACAGAAGTGATTTTTCACAATAGCCGGAAGAAAATGCAACATTACCGGTCAACATTCTCTGGACATCATGGCCTCAACTAACGCATCGAATAGACAGAATAATCAGGACCCTGTTTCCGAGACAGTTCCGCTTCAGCCCAAAGTCAAACTTACCGATATCGCCTATCAGAAGCTGGAAAAGGCCATCACCATGCTGGTGCTGGAGCCGGGCTGTTCCGTTTCCGAACAGCAACTGTGTGATATGACCGATATTGGTCGCACGCCGGTGCGTGAGGCCATCCAGCGACTGGCCAGAGAACATCTGATCATCGTGTTGCCGCAGCGTGGCCTGTTTATTCCCGAAATCAATATACGCAAGCAATTGAAGTTGCTCGAGGCCAGAAGAGAGGTCGAACGGCTTGTGTGCCGCATGGCGGCAAAGCGCAGCACGCCCGAGGAGCAACTGGCCTTTGCGCAACTGCACCAGGATTTCATGGAGTCGGAAAAATCCGGTGATGTGAACCAGTTTCTGAAAGCGGACAGAATGCTCAATGAGTTGACGCTGAAAGCGGCCAGAAATGAATTTGCCGAAGGCGCCATGCGTTTGATGCACGGGCTGTCGCGCCGGTTCTGGTATTTTTATTTCAAAAAATCGCATGACCTGAAAACCATGGCTCGTCTGCATGCCGATATTGCCCAGGCCATCAGCAAGCAAGATACGCAACTGGCTGCCGACGCGTCTGACAAACTTCTGGACTATATCGAGTTTTATACCAAGGAGAGTGTGTCCGATTTTATGTAATATCTTCGGCTGAGCTTCTTCGGCTGGCGCGAGGTCGCACCAGTGTTCACTAAAAATAGTACCAATATATCAATCTACATGTACCAATTTAATAATTAAAAGAATAACTTTCAAAAATTGGTTTATGTGTGGTACATTTTCTTCCGTGGCGTATTGATCCTGATACGCACTGGCTGCTGACGTTAATCAAATAATAAATACGGTCTGGCGCAAAGCCAGCCTTGGAGACATGCATGAAGGCATACCCCTTGTTCAAGGCTGCCGGCGCGGCCTTTTCAATCAGCCTGCTGCTTGGCGCAGCACCCGCGCTGGCGGCGCAATCGTATCCCAGTCGTCCCATCACAATGATTGTGCCTTTTGGACCGGGCGGCTCCGCCGATGTCTACGCACGCATTCTCGGAGAACAGTTGCAGAAAAAATTCGGTCAATCGGTTGTCATTGAAAACAAACCGGGCGCGGGTGCCGTGATCGGCACGACGCAGGTGGCACGTGCTCAGCCCGATGGCTACACCCTGTTGGTGATGTCAAACACACAAACCGTGAACGAAACGCTCCTTAAGGACAAACCGTATAACCTGCTAAAGGACTTTGCTCCTATCGCGCCCATTAACGAGGCAAGCCTGGTGCTGGTCGTCAATAACGATGTCAAGGCAACATCGGTGCAGGATCTGATTGCTCTTGCAAAAAAAGCGCCCGGGTCGCTCAATTATGCGAGCTCCGGGGTGGGCACCCCTTATCACATCGCCGGAGAGTTGTTCAAGACAATGACCGGCACCCAGGCGCAGCATGTACCCTACAAGAGTAGTGGTCAGGCCCGTACCGGTGTCGCAGCCGGGGAAGTCAGCTACATGTTTGATGCGACGGCCACGATGAAACCCCTGATCCAGGCTGGCAAAGTGCGGGCGCTGGCCACTACCGGGAAGAAGAGGTCACCGATCTTCCCGGATTTGCCGACATTGAATGAAGCGGGTGTCGACGGATACGAAGCCAATATATGGCTGGGATTGATCGCGCCCAAGGGAACGCCCCAAGAGATTATTGACACATTGAACAAAGCGGTCAGCGACATTGCCGCGGACTCCGCTGTCAAAGAACGGTGGGCGCAAGACGGGGTAACTCCGATGGTAATGAATCCACAGGCGTTTGCCGATTACATCAAAGAAGACGTGGCCCGTCTGCGGAAAATCGCTCTGGATGCCAAGATGGTGTCCGAGTAAGGGTACTTTCAGTCTGCGAGAAGGAGCGGCGATATGAGCATATCGGTCAGTATCAACGGCCAGCAGCGGGTTCTGGAAGTGGATGAGAGCCGGTCGTTGCTCGACATCATTCGTAATGATCTGTTTCTGAGCGGTTCGCATTTTGGCTGTGGTGGTGGCGATTGCGGCGCCTGCATGATGTTGCTTGATGGGCGTCCTGTCACGTCATGCAATGTTCCGCTGTGGTCAGTCGATAAACGGGATGTGACGACCATTGAAGGGCTGAGGGAAGCAGAGATCGGCAGTAAAGTCATGCGGGCGTTTGTCGAGGCAGGAGCGGCACAATGCGGTTATTGCACTTCCGGCATGGTGGTTGCGGCGACCGGACTACTGATGAACCATCCACATCCATCAGAACAGGTCATCAGGCAGCAGATGGATGCGAACCTGTGCCGATGTGGTTCACACTTGCGCATTCTCAAAGCAATTGTCCGCGTAGCCGATGATTTGCAACAGGACACAGAATCATGAAGGCAGCTTTCACGCCGTTAGCCTCGGAAACAGGCCTGCCGATCAGCATAGCGGGCAATCGGCTCATCTCCACATGGATCAGCATTGATGCCCACAGCAGAACCTTTCGAATCTATTCAGGCAAAGTCGAGCTGGGTCAGAATATTCTGACAGCCATCGGCCAGATCGCCGCGCACGAATTGCGAGTGTCGTTTGAGTGCATTGAGATGGTCCGTGCCCGCACGGGACTTAGTCCCGACGAATCCATTACGTCTGGCAGTCTGTCTATTCAGCATTCCGGGATGGCAGTGCGTCTGATCTGTAGACGCGTTCGACATTTGTTTGTCGTTCGCGCAGCGGCAATGCATTCAGTGGCGCCCGAATCCATTACCGTGGCCGCCGGTACCTTCTATTCGGACAAAATTCGTGTAGGAGATTATTGGGAATTGGCAAAAGAAGTGGATCTGGACGTGTTCTATGCGGACGACGCTAGTTTGCCAGAAAAGGAAATTCCCTATGTGAGCGCCAGCGTTCCCGCGTTGGGGATTACGGAAAAATCGACGGGCAGGTATGGGTTTATCCATGACATGCTATCGGACCGTGTATTGCATGGGCGCATCTTGCGGCCACCGTCGATTCAGGCGACTTTAATCGATATCGACGCAACGGCGGTGGAGCAGATGAAGGGCGTGGTTGCCATTGCCCGGGACGGATCGCTGGTCGGGGTCCTGGCGGAACATGAATATATAGCGGAAAGGGCTGTGGTCATGCTGGGACAATCTGCGACCTGGCAGGAAGCCGATTGTTTGCCTGATCCCGGCAGACTAGGTGCCTGGATGCGGGAACAGGCCTGCGATACGATTGATTATGCAGATGCTGCGTCGGCCGCATCGGGCTTAAACCTGCCTGGACGGGAAGACCGGAACGACAGCGTATACGAGCCTGATTACGACAAGCCCTTTATCAAGCATGCCTCTATTGGCCCTTCGTGCGCATATGCCATTTGCCATGAAGATGATCGCCTGCACGTATGGACACACAGTCAGGGGGTGTACAATCTGCGTACCGATCTGGCGCTGGTGTTTGGCGTGGATGAGCAGCATATTGTTGTGGAACACGTCCCGGGGGCCGGATGTTATGGACACAACGGCGCCGATGACGTTGCGTTTGACGCCGCCTGGCTGTCGCGTTATGCCAAAGGGCGGCAGGTGCGGATTCAATGGTCACGCGCGGACGAATTGTGCTGGTCGCCTCAGGGCCCTGCCATGTCAATGCATCTTAAGGTCAGAGTGGACAAAGAAGGACGCATTCAGGACTGGCAACACCAGACATGGAGTCCTGGTCACAGCCTGCGTCCCGGCCGCGCGCCGACCTCGACATTGCTCGGTTCCTGGTATCAGGCGCGGGCCCAACCCGTCAGCTCTGCGATCAATGCGCCAATTGTTGCAGGTGGCGGCACAGAGCGAAACCTCATCCCTTCTTATGATCTGCCGTGCAGCCGACTTGCTTCGCATCGCGTATTGCATATGCCTGTCCGCACATCATCCCTGCGTTGTCTTGGCGCATTCGGCAATGTGTTCGCCATTGAATCGATGCTCGATACGATTGCTGCTGATTTTGACATAGATCCTATTGACTATCGTCTGGGTATTCTCTCGGACCCGCGTGCGATCAATGTCCTGCAGGAAGTGCGCAGGATAAGCGGCTGGCCCGGATCAACAGGGCCGGGCCACAACAACGACGCGGTCGGCTGGGGCGTGGGCTACGCCAGATATAAAAACAAGGGGGCTTATTGCGCGGTCGTTGCCAAAGTTCTCCTGGGACATCGGGTTGTGGTGGACACGCTTTTTATCGCCGTCGATGTGGGAGAAATCATCAACCCGGATGGCGTGATGCAGCAGATAGAAGGAGGGGCGATTCAGGCGACCTCATGGGCGACGATGGAAGAGGCGCACTTCAGTGGCAGGGCATTGATGGATGATGATTGGCAGAAGTATCCGGTCATCCGGTTTTCAGACGTGCCTGACATTGAGATCAGTCTGCTGGATCAACCTGATCAGCCGCCGGTCGGTGCAGGCGAGCCATCTCTGGCGCCCACCGCTGCTGCTATTGCGAATGCGATACATAATGCGATTGGCGTACGTCTGAAGCAAATGCCGATGACGTTCGAACGGATAAACCAGACCATACAGGAACAGGTTTGATTTCGCAGTAAACAGGAGAGACGATGAAATTAAGGATATTGAGCGGCGGTGCGGCATTCGGTCTGGTTGACGGACTCAGGACGCAATTCGAGAACGAAACGTCCGCTACCATAGACGGCACGTTCGGTGCAGTCGGCACCATGAAAGAAAAATTGCTGGACGGAACTTCCTGCGACCTGCTGATACTATCCAGAAAGTTGATGGATGAACTGTCGAGCGACGGGCGGGTCGATGCATCGCTCATGCGGGACATCGGTACGGTCAGCACCGGGGTTGCTTTCCGGTCCGCAACGCAAAGCGGGCCGGTGACGACGCAGGACCAATTGCGACGGGCATTGCGGGCGGCCACACAGATCATGGTTCCGGATATGGCCCGTTCCACCGCAGGTATTCATATGAAAAGCGTGTTTGAACAATTGGGGGTTCTGGAGGATATTGCAGGCAATATCCGGGAATATCCCAACGGTGCCACTGCCATGAAGGCGCTGGCTGAGTCCGGCGATGATTCCAGCATGGGTTGCACGCAAGTCACCGAAATTCTGTATACACCGGGTGTGCAGTTGGCGGGCAAGCTCCCGCCGGGGTCCGAGCTGGATACGGTATATACCGCTGGCGTTGCGATTCACGCGCAACAGCCCGAACTGGCCCGGCGGTTGCTGGATATGTTGAGCGACAGCGCGCACGATGGATTGAAAAAAAGCGCGGGCTTTCAGGTATAGCGTATCATCCGATGCCGGCGTATCAATCCGCAGTCAGAATCGCCGCCTTATTCAATCTTGCCCATTTTCTGCACAGTCGCCGCCATACTTTCGGCGTCTTTTTTCCAGTAATCGGCAAAGGCATCGGCGGACAGGTAGTCCAGCGGGCTGCCTGTGTTACCGATGGTTTTGGCAAAGGCAGGATCGGCAGCGAGCTTGTCCACGCCGCTCTTGAGCCTGTCTATGGCTTGCGCCGGTGTGCTGGCGGGTACGAATATGCCTGACCATTGAATGAACGTCGCATCATAACCCAGGGATTTCAGACTGGGTACCTCGGGCATGGACGCAATGGGTTTGTCTCCCCAATGGGCCAATGCCCGCACTTTTCCCGCTTTGACCTGCCCAATCACGCTTGCGGGTCCCGTTGCCAGCGCTTGAACATGATTTCCCAGCAGACCGGCAACAGCCGGTCCCGCTCCGGTGTAAGGAATATGTGACATGGAGATGCCGGCGGCATGAGCCAGGATTTCCATGGGAACATGCATGGTGCCGTACAATCCCGAGCTTCCATAGGTAATGCTTTGCGGATTCTTTTTTGCGGCTTCGATGAATTCTTTTGCAGTTTTCCAGGGCGCATCTTCCCTGACCACCAGAACGGTGGGATCGGCTGTAATACGGGCGATTGGCTTGAACTGGTCCAGTTGATAGGCCGGCGCTCTGCCCAGAATTTTGTCGGCTTCCGGCAAAATGGAAATGGAAGACAGGCTAAAGAGAATGGTATAGCCATCTGGTTTGGCATGAGCCGACGCGCCAATCCCAATTGCCCCACCGGCTCCGCCTTTGTTTTCGATGACAACTGATTTCCCGAGCTCTTTTGACATGGCATCTGCCACCGGCCGGGCGACTGTATCGGCGACACCGCCCGGTGGGAAGGGCACAATCATTGTGATGGGACGCTCCGGATACTGTGCCAGTACCTGGGATGAGGTGGCAAGCGCTAGCGCCAGCATGGCGAATTTCAATCGACGGACTGCCGGGGGGGGTGTCGACAATATGTAGTTGCCTTTTGTTGTCATGATGATGTCTCCTCCATGAGGTATTGCGACTGTGATGTCTGGTTTTGTCGCGTATTTTATTTATGTGTGCTGTTTTGTTATTGTGTACTGAGGTCTGTCGTGTTGATTGCCTTTTGCTTTTATACGGTTTGTCTGGATGAAAGCAGATCAGGCAAAGCGATTGCTCAACGTGCCGATGCCGTCAATCTCGATCCGGACGGTATCACCACTGCGCAAATACTGTGGCGGTGTCATGCCCATGCCCACTCCGGCTGGCGTGCCGGTAGCGATGATGTCGCCAGGATACAGCGTGATGCCGCGCGAGCAGGTTTCAATGAGCGAGGGCAAATCGAATATCAGATCTGTTGTAGAGGCTTCCTGGCGCAATTGATCGTTGACCCAGCAACGGACCTGCGTGTTGGTGGCATCGAGTTCGTCGGCGGTGACAATCCATGGCCCCATCGGGCAGAACGTATCAAATGATTTGCCCAGATCCCATTGCTGGTGACGCATTTGCACATCACGTGCCGTCACGTCATTGACGATCGTATAGCCGAATACATGGGAAAGCGCGTTTTCACGCGAAATGTTTTTTCCTTCCTTGCCAATGATCAGCGCCAGTTCCGCTTCATAGTCAATTTGTGATGAGATATCTGCTGGCAACGTCACCTGATCATTCGGTCCGACGACGCATTCCGGTACTTTGGTGAATACAATAGGCCATGAATCGGTTTTTTTGTTGCTGTCCCTGAACACCGTCTCTGAAAGCTCTTTCGCATGGGCGTGATAATTGCGACCGACGCAAAAAATATTGCGGCGAGGGCGTGGGATGGGAGCCAGAATGGTCGCCTCGACAAGTGGCCTTCCCTGGGCGTCGGGAGCGAGATGGGCGCTCAGCTGCGAGTATTCCAATACCAATTGGTTCATATCGCCATTGAATTCTTTGATCAGATCAGCGAGTGGCCAGAATTGTTCTTTATCGGAATCTATCAGGCACGGGCGAATAATATCTTGATATTTGAGTGTCGCAAATTTCATTTTCAGGGAGTGATTGGTTGCATAAAATGTTAATCTACCATAACAAATATACCAAAATGGGCTTATATTGGGCTTTTTGTCCGGGCCTACTTTTCTTCGGAAAATACAAGTAACGGAGCACACGATGGACAGAATCAATATCAGTGAGCAGATCAGGCTGCAAGGCGGGAGGAAACTGGCCGATTATCTGTCGACTGAAATTGTCGACGGTAAGCTCAAGGCAGGGATGAAGTTGCCGCCGGAGCGGGAGTTAAGTGAGCGTTTTGCTATTTCCCGCGGTGCCGTCAGGCGTGTGCTGGCGCTCTTTCGGGAGCAGGGGCTGATCAGCCAGAGTATAGGCAGTGGAACCTTTGTGACGGATCGTGCCGCGCTACTGGCCGACCCCGACCCCAAAGATCAGGTTTCGGCCATCAGTACCAGTCCGGCAGAATTGATGGTGGCCCGACAATTGATCGAACCACTGATGCCGGGTCTGATTGTCCAGAACGCCACCGTGGCCGATTTTCAGCGCCTGACCGAATGCCTGCATCGTTCAGAGGCAGCGCAAACGATCGAAGAATTCGAGCACTGGGACGAGCAGTTGCATAAGGCGTTGGCCCATGCAACGCATAATTCCTTTTTTGTGCAGATACTGAATCTGACGAATCAGGTGCGCGCCCAGGGCGAGTGGGGACGCCTGAAACGCAATTCTCTGACGCCGGAGAATCGTCGCAGCTATGAGGTTCAGCATCGAGCCATCGTCGAGGCTTTGACAGACAGAGACGCCGCTTTGGCCAGGCAGCGACTGCTGGAACATTTGCAGCAGATAGAGAAAAATCTTTTTGGCATACCGTACCTGGCGGCTGCAGCGGGCATTTGACCAACGAGTGATGATGTTCGGAACGTCTCTCAGGGTCGGATTGCATCCAGGGAGTATTCCCACATCCCGTCCATCAGCATTCGCACTGCATAGTCCGCGAAACTGCGGCGCACGATAAATTCCCACGTGCCGCCTTCTGTGCTGTCCAGGCATCGCAGCAGAAACGTGGTTTTGAAATAATGGCTCTGGGCGCACCGACCGGCACCGAAGACACGTGGGTGCAGGTCCAGCGGACACCCCTTTGCCAGCAGCTCGCGCGTCTTCGGTCCCCGAAGGTGCAGAACACAATAGGCGCTGCTCTGGTCGGTTATGGCCGAAAAAATACCGCTCAGCGCGTGTTCCAGACGAGATGCAAGATCGTCCGGTGCAAGGCGCTTTGCACGTAGCAGCCACTCATCTGGCGCCAGCCATAAGGCACAATGTGTATCGCTTTCTGCCGTGGTATTGGGGCAAATCGGCAGCGTGATACCTGTTGTATTGCGAATTATTGAGACAAAGGCGGCATCGTCAGGGCTGCCGCGAACATTGAGAAGCGCCACCAAGGGGCGTTCCGTCAGTTGTACAGTCTGCGCCGAGCCATAGGTAAAGGCATGGTCGCCTTCGTTCATGCCTGCCAGTGCAGTGTGTGGCTTAATTTCATTCAACATGCTGGCGTGTTCCCTCAACGTCATAGAAAACCGGGCTGCAGATGCGAGCCTGGGTAAAGCTGCCATCGGGCAGGGCGATCGTCATGATCTGATCTAAGCGCGACAGTCCGTTTCTGATCATGGCAAGTGCGATAGGCTGTTGCAGCGTTGGGCTGAAATAGCTGGATGTCACATGGCCCTGCAGGGGGGCGATCCCCGGTCTGGCGGGTTCGTTGAGAATGGCGGCGCCTTCCGGCAGTACGCTGGTGTTGTCCAGCGATCTCAACCCGACAAACTGCTTGCGGTTCGGCCCGGCCGTGTCGCTGCGTGAAAGCGATCGCTTGCCCAGGAAATCCTTGGATTTGGCGACCATGCCGGCCATGCCCAGGTCCATCGGCGTGACCGAACCGTCGGTGTCCTGTCCCACGATAATAAAACCCTTTTCCGCACGCAACACGTGCATGGCTTCCGTGCCATAGGGTGTGATGCCGTATTCCTTTCCGGCTTCCATCAGCGTTTCCCAGATATGACGGCCGTGATTGGCCGGCATATAGACTTCGTACGACAATTCACCCGAGAAGCTGACCCGCAGGATGCGCACCTTAACGCCGTCGATACTGCCTTGCCTGAAACTCATGAACGGGAAGGCGTCATTGGCCAGATCAATGTCGTGACAGACTTTTTGCAGCGTCTTACGGGCGCACGGTCCGGCAATCGTGGCGGTAGCGTATTGATCCGTCAGCGAAGTCAGGTAGACCTTCAGATCGGGCCATTCGGTCTGTAGCCATCGTTCCATCCAGCTCAGCACTTTGGCCGCTCCGCTTGTCGTGGTGGAGACCAGAAAGTGCTGCTCGGCCAGGCGCAGATTGACGCCATCGTCCAGAATCATGCCGTTCTCGTCCAGCATGAGACCATAGCGGCAGCGACCGGGTTCGAGTCTGGTCCAGGCATTGGTATAGATGCGGTTCAGGAAGGTAGCCGCATCGGGACCGCGCACATCGATTTTGCCCAGAGTGCTGTAATCGAGCAGGCCGACGCGCTGGCGTACCGCGAGGCATTCACGCGCCACGGCGGCGTCCATTTGCTCGCCGGCCAGTGGATAGTAGCGGGCGCGTTTCCAGTGACCGACATCTTCAAAGACCGCTCCATGCGCAACATGCCATTCGTGCAGGCAGGTCTTGCGGATGGGATCGAAATAATCGCCAAGTTCTCTGCCTGCAATCGCACCGAACGTGACCGGTGTGTAATTGGGCCGGAACGTCGTCGTGCCGGTCTCCTCAATGCTCTGGTGCAGCGCTTCGGCGAGCACGGCCATGCCATTGATATTGCCCAGTTTGCCCTGGTCCGTTCCAAACCCCATGGCGGTATAGCGTTTGACATGCTCCACTGAATGATAGCCTTCGCGAACCGCCAGATGGATGTCGGCTGCGGAAACATCGTTCTGGAAGTCGATGAATTGCTTGGGGCCGCGAGTGATGTCCTTGCCCTTTGCTGTTAGCCATAGCGGCTCCAGGCGGCCGGTACGCGCTGACGGGGTATCCCAGACTGGCGTTGAAACCAGCTTGTCGTCAGACATGCGCGCCGCGTTCTGGCCTGCATGTGTCCCCTCGCGCAGGGCATTGCGCAGGTCAAACTCTCCATTGGCCGCGCCAATACTGGTTTGTGGCTGAACGATATCGTCCGGTACAAAGCACGCGCGTATATCGCACCAGCGTGGCTTGCCACCCGATTGCGCGTACAAATGCACCACGGGATTCCAACCCCCCGACACGGCCAGCAGGTCGCAATCGAGTTCGGTCTGCGCCGCCTGAACGGTCTCGCTGTCGTTCTTGTGCAAGATCACACTGGTGATATGTCGTCTGCCATTGGCGTGACTCACGAGCGTTTGCCGGTGTATCGGTATGCCGAGGTCGATCGCCTGTTTGGGAAGTTCGCCGTCGCTGTCTGTGCGCGAATCGACAATGGTGACGTGCGCGCCATGCCGGTACAGGTCAAGTGCGGTTTGGTAGGCGTCGTCGTTGTTAGTGAAGACCACGGCGCGGCGGCCGGGCAGGACGCCAAACCGGCAGATGTAGGCACTGACGGCCGACGCCAGCAAAATTCCCGGTAAATCGTTATTGCCGAAAGCGACGGGACGTTCGTGTGCACCGGTAGCCAGAATGACATGCCCGGCGCGGATTTTCCATAAGCGTTCGCGTGGGCCGCGGCGTTGCGTCAGCGGCAGGTGATCGGTCAGGCGTTCGCATGCGGTGACAAGATTGTGATCCTGATATCCGAACGCGCTGGTGCGCAGCAGGACTCGCATTTCCGGCATGGCGTTCAGTTGCTGCGTCATTTGGGCGACCCATTGTGCGCCATTCATTCCGTTGATGGTGGCTGCGCAATGGCGCAAACTGCCGCCGGGTGTCGACTGGTCGTCCACCAGAATCACCCGGGCACCGTGTTGGCCGGCCTGGTGGGCAGCGGCCAGGCCTGCCGGACCGGCGCCGATCACCAGGACATCGCAATGCGCATGGATTTTGTCGTAACGATCGGGGTCAGTCTGTTCGGGAACGGTTCCCAGTCCGGCCGTGTCCCGGATATATTCTTCATATTTGCCCCACCAGCGGCGGGGCCACATAAAGGTTTTGTAATAGAAACCAGCAGGGATGAAGCGCGCCAGGCGCTGCATGAATGCGAGCCGGTCATGTTCGAGATCAGGTCTGGCATTGACACTGCTGGCGCGTAATCCGTCATAGAGTTCAATTTCCGTAGCACGTACATTGGGAACGGTATAGGCGCCGGTTTCCAGCTGGACGATGGCATTGGGTTCTTCCACCCCCGCGGTCATGATGCCGCGCGGCCTGTGGTACTTGAAGCTGCGTGCCACAAAGTGTATGCCATTTGCAATTAATGCTGAGGCCAGGGTATCGCCCGCGTAGCCCTGGTACTGTCTGCCGTTGAACTCAAAGTGCAGGGGGGCGCTGCGATTGATCTGGCCGCCTTGTGGCAGGCGATGGGTCTGGCTCATGCCTGTTCCTTGTCTGTCGCTCTCAGCGGTTCGGTGGAGGTGAAGGCGTAGCTGCGCGTATCGCGCTGTGCCACGAACCAGCGCCTGCAGCCGTGGGTGTGTACCCATTGCTCATGGTGCAGGCCCAACGGGTTTTTGCGCATGAACAGATAGTCGCCCCACTGTTCATCGGACAGCTGCTCGGGGTGGGCAGGGCGCGCAATCCCAGCCTCGCCACCATAATTGAATTCGCTTTCGGCGCGCTCGCCGCACCATGGGCATCGTATTACAAGCATGATTCGGGTCCTAGTGCGCAACCGCTGCCGCGCCGTGTTCGTCAATCAGATGACCGGTATAGAACCGGTCGATAGAAAAGGGTGCATTCAATGGATGGGGTTCGTCATTGGCAATGGTGTGGGCGAACACCCAGCCCGATCCCGGCGTGGCCTTGAAACCGCCGGTGCCCCAGCCACAATTGAAATACAGCCCCTTGATGGCTGTTTTGGAAATGATGGGGCAGGCATCGGGGCAGATATCCACGATGCCACCCCATTGGCGGTTCATGCGTACCCGGCTCAGACTCGGGAACATTTCCACGATGGCCTGCAGAGTGTGCTCAATGCTCTGGAAGCTGCCGCGCTGGCCGTAGCCCGTATATTGGTCAATCCCTGCGCCGATGACCAGATCGCCTTTGTCCGACTGGCTGATATAGGCATGCACGGCGTTTGACATAATGACGGTATTGATTGCCGGTTTTACCGGTTCGGAGACCAACGCCTGCAGCGGGTGGCTTTCCAGCGGCAGGCGAATGCCGGCCATATCGGCGATCACACTTGAATGGCCGGCAGCCACGACCGCGACTTTTTTTGCCCTGATAAATCCCTTGCCTGTATCTACCCCTTCGATTGCACCGTCTTTTTTTCTGATATGCGTGACCGGGCAGTTCTGGATGATATCGACACCCAGTTGGTCTGCTGCGCGCGCAAAACCCCAGGCGACGGCATCGTGCCGGGCCACACCGCCACGGCGCTGGAACGAGGCGCCCAGCACGGGATAGCGACTGTCCAGATTAATGAGCGGCACCTGTTGCCGTATCTGTTCGCGCGAGAGCCATTCACCGTCTACACCGTTGTACAGATTGGCATTGATGCGTCGCTGCGTATCACGTACCTCTTGCAGGGTGTGGGCCAGGTTCATCACACCGCGCTGGCTGAACATCACGTTATAGTTCAGGTCCCGGGACAATCCTTCCCATAACTGCATGGCTTTTTCATAAAGCTGAGCCGATTCATCCCACAGATAGTTCGAACGGACGATGGTCGTATTGCGGGCGGTATTGCCGCCGCCCAGCCAGCCTTTTTCTACCACGGCAATATTGCGTATGCCATGGATCTTCGCCAGGTAATAGGCCGTGGCCAGGCCATGGCCGCCTGCGCCCACGATTACGACATCGTATTCGCGTTTGGGTTCGGGGCTGTGCCAGGCACGGCCCCATTTTTCATTATGGCTCAGCCCGTTTCGAACCAGACTGAACAGGGAATATCGGTTGCGCATGAGGTCCTCTTTTTGCAATCGTGTCATGCGCTCGTGCGTGAGACGCAATCATTGCAAGTAGAGCAAATCGGCCCAGGCGCAGCTAGAATATTTACGCCCATTGACTGGAATAATTACGCCATGGGCGAAAGGCCGGATCTGCTCGGCGGATCAGTAAAACTCCTTGCGGCCCGGGAAAACCTCGCTGATGTAATCGGCCGGTCCTGAAAATTGTCCGGGCAGAAGTGTCGCCGGCGATCCGGCGCGGCTGCGCCATTGTCCCGGAGACAGGTTGAAGACAGCCTTGAATTCGCGACCCAGATGGGAGGCATCGGCAAAGCCGCAGGATGAAGCGATCGCGGCGATGGACTTGGCGGAGTGCGTCAGCATCCACGCTGCCATGCGCAGGCGAAGCCGGCGGCAATAGGCCTGTGGGCCCATGCCGGTTGATTCTTTGAAAAGCCGTTCCAGTTGGCGCACTGAAATATTCAATTTCCCGGCCAGCGCATCCATACTGAGCGCCTGGCCAACATGCTGTTCCATTAACAGAATGGCTCTGCGCACGACGGTCGGGGTGTCCGGGGTGATACCGGGTGGCAGCGGTTGCGGCGCAGTATGCCGACTGGCATCATCCACCTGAAGGATTCGCAAAGCCTTGTAAACGATCGCTTCATCCATATGACGCTTCAGAATATCCGCCGCGACATCAATGGACGCGCGTCCGCCGGAACAGGTAATGCGTCCGCGATCACTGACGTATACGCGGTCTGCGACGATCAGATCGGGGTCGGCCTGGGGGAACTGTTCGATGAAATCCCAATAGTGAAACCAGCTCACGCAGAGACGATGGCCTTCCATGACGCCGGCCTGCATCAGGGCGAAAACCCCGGTGCACACGCCCACAAGATTGACGTTCCGCGCCGCAGCCTGGCGAATAAATGCTTTTTGCGCCGTGCTGAGCGACAGGCCCGTGTGCAGCAGGCCACCGACCACAATAAGGTAATCAAAGCGGCCGGCATCGCCCAGCGTTTCCGACGGGACAACCTGAATGCCGCTGGACGAGCGTACCAGTGCCAGGGTTTCGTCTATCACCTGCCATGAACAACGAACCGGTTGGCTGTTGTCACCTTCATCCCCGGCCAGGCGCAGTACGTCCAGCAAACCGGAAAAGGCAGTTAGTGTGAAGTGCGGCAATAATAAAAAGCCGAAGCGAATGGGTGTCGCGCCCCTGGGTTCTGGGTGCATGGTGATAATTGGGTTGCGTGTCTGTTACTTTTCGGTCAGCGCGAGTTTGATCCCCAGCGCCACAAAGGCGGCGGCAAAGCTGCGGCGCAGCCAGGTCATAACCTGAGGACGGGAAATGACATGATGCCGGACCGCTGCTGCAAACATTCCATAGCCGGTGAATACCACGAATGTCATTGCCATGAACACGCCCGACAGTTCCAGCATGACCGGCAGCGGGTGGCTGATCTGCCGGTCGACAAATTGCGGCAGAAAAGCGAAAAAGAAAATAGACAGTTTCGGGTTGAGAAGATTAACCAGGACGGCAGACCGGACAACTTCGATGTTTGAACGGGGTGCGGCATGGGTCTGGAGTTTGAGCGTGCCCTGTTCGCGCAGGGTCATGAACGCCATATACAGAAGGTAGACGACACCGGCATATCGAAGGATTTCAAACGCCAGGGCACTGGTGTGCAGCAGCGCGGCCAGGCCTGTGATTGCAGCAAACATATGCGGCAAAATGCCCAGCGTGCATCCGAATGCGGATACGATAGCAGCGCGTCGACCACGCGAGAGGCCAGCGCCCACGGTAATAATGACGCCCGTTCCCGGTGACAGAACCACGATCAGGGAAGTCAGCAAAAATTCTATGCTCATGCAGATACTCCGGCAAAAAGGGACTCCGGTAAAAGCGGCATGCGGGAACCGAAAGCCGCCATGACCCGCACAGAATATACCAAGCTGTTCCTGAAGTACAGACTAGCGGGGAGCCGGGTTTTGCCTGCGCACCATGATTTGCTGTATCCATCCATAGCCGCCCACCAGCAATATACCCAGCAGCACCAGCAGGGAGCCGGCGACGAAATTGGGCTCCAGCGGTTCGTCCAGCAGCAGCACGCCAAACGCAATGCCGAACAGGGGCGTCAGAAATGACAGGACCCCGAGTCTGGAAGCCAGATACTGGCGTAAAAGCCAGAACCACAAAAGCAGGCTGCCGAACGAGACCACGAAGATCTGGAAGGTCATGGCGGCAAAGGCGCGGGGCGTGGGATGAAAATAAGTCTGATCCATCAGAATCGCGGCGGTGAGCAGGACAACAAAGCCGCCGATCAGTTGATAAAGCAGGGTGTGGGTGCTGGGACTATTACTCAGGCGTGTGGTACGGATGACCACCGTCGTGGCGCCCCAGGCGATGGCGGCGCCCAGGCCCAGCAAATCGCCCAATAACGGGTTACTGCCGTCTGGTGCCCCAGACCCGTTGTTGCCGGTGAAGGTCACCACAATACCGGCGAAGGCAACCCCGATGCCCAGCCATTGCGTCAGGGCCAGGCGCTCGTCCGGCAGTTTCCATAACAGGCCAAGGGCCGCAAAGACCGGCGCGGTGTACAGGAAGATCACCATATGCGAGGCCGTGGTATAGCGCAGGCCTGCACCGACCAGCAAAAATTCCAGTGCAAATAACAGCCCAGCTGCGATACCGGGTTTCCAGGTACCATCGGAAAGGCAAATGCGATCGCCGCGGGCATAGATAAGGGCGAAGACCATGACGGCGGAAATGCCGGAACGCAGGGCGATCTGGAAAACCGGCGAGACATCGGGCGCGGCTCCCTTGAGAACGGCCTGTTGCAGGCCCCAGATTGCGCAGGTGAGCAGCATCAGCCCTGAGGCTTTGCCATCAATTGCCTTGCGTTGTTCCATGATTTTTCCGACGTGAGGTGAAGTATTTCTGACAAAACATTATCTCATTGACGGATAATCAACATATAGTTTAAATATGACAGTCGATATTGGTATTCTGTCAGTTCCTGTGCCCGGTTTTGTTTTGTCATGAGAAAAGCCCGTCCTTCGTTCCCCGACGCGATCCACGCGACCGCGACCCATCTGCGGCGTCCGCCGTTTGAGACGACCTTGCCCGCGCCGCTCGTTTTCCGTTCGGTCAGTGTGCTGGCCGACACGGTTTATCCGCGTCATCTCCATGATTGGGGGGAGTTTGTCTATTCCTTCAGTGGCGTGATGGAAATTGAACTGGCGCAGCAGCATTATCTTGCGCCGCCGCAGTACGGCATGTGGCTCCCGCCCCAGACCGCCCATGTCGCCTTCAATCGTCATGCGGCCAGTCATTGTTCACTTTATATCGACAAAGCGTTATGCCGGCATTTGCCCCAGGTCACCTGTGCGCTCACGGTCAGTCCGTTTATGCGCGCGTTGCTGGAGGAACTGCGCAGAACCCCCCCGGGCATTCCAGGCACGCCCCAGGAACAACGTTTGCTGCAGGTGTTGGTGGACTTGCTCGAACAGGCTGAGTGCACCGGCACTTATCTGCCTGCCTCCAATGACCCGTTGCTCAAGCCTGTGCTGCTTGCCTTGCAGGCAAACCCGGGTGATTCGCGTACGATTGCTGAATTTGCAACGCTTAACCATACAACCGAAAGAACGCTGATGCGCCGCTGTCAGCGCGATCTGGGCATGTCTTTTGTGGAGTGGCGGCAACGCCTTAAGGTGCTGACATCACTCGCGCGGCTGGACAAGGGCGAAACCGTGGAAACGATCGGTCTGGATCTGGGCTACAGTAGCGCGTCCGCATTTATCAGCATGTTCCGTCGTCTGATGGGAACAACGCCCGATGAATATCGCAAGGGTAATCGGCCGCAGGTGATGGGGCTGCCGGCCGCTTTCCGTGAATCCTCGCGATCGCGGCAAACGCGGCCTGATAAAACAATATGACGTGAATATATAAGTAAAGATATAAAGATACTGAACCGGGCTGACAGGAACCACGATGTCGGTTATAAAGCGGGATCGGCAATTTAATTCAATATTTTTTATACCTTTCAGAATCTGTATTATGATTCCGGCATTCAAATAACAGCAGGAGCAAAAATGAAACTTGAGACATTGGCCATTCACGCGGGCTATACGCCCGAGCCCACCACAAAAGCTGTTGCGGTTCCTATTTACCAGACGTCATCGTTTGCATTCGACAACACGCAACATGGCGCCGACCTGTTCGACTTGAAAGTACCCGGCAATATTTATACGCGGATCATGAACCCGACCAATGCCGTGCTGGAAGAGCGGGTTGCTGCGCTGGAAGGCGGGATTGCAGCACTGGCCGTGGCCTCGGGTATGGCCGCAATCACGTATGCCATTCAAACGATCACCCAGGCGGGTGACAATATTGTGTCGGTCAGCAAATTATATGGCGGTACCTACAATCTGTTTGCTCATGCTTTCCCGCGTCAGGGCATTGAGGTGCGCATGGCGCCGCACAATGATATCGACGCACTGGAAGCGCTGATTGACGATAAAACCAAAGCGGTGTTCTGCGAATCCATTGGCAATCCGGCGGGCAATCTGGTGGACATCCGGGCGCTGGCCGATGCGGCTCATCGTCACGGCGTACCTCTGATCGTGGATAACACCGTTGCTACACCGGCGTTATGCCGTCCCTTTGAACATGGTGCAGATATCATCGTGCATTCGCTCACCAAATATATGGGCGGCCATGGCACAACCATTGCGGGGGCGGTGGTCGATTCAGGGAAATTTCCCTGGGCAGAACACAAGTCGCGCTTCGCGGTTCTGAACGAACCCGATCAGGCCTATCACGGGGTGGTCTATACAGAGGCCTTTGGCGAAGCCGCCTTTATTGGTCGCTGCCGGGTCGGTCCGTTGCGCAATACCGGTTCGGCACTGGCACCCCTGTCTGCATTCCAGATTCTGCAGGGCATTGAAACGCTTGCCCTGCGCGTCGAACGCCATTGTGAAAACGCGATGAAAGTGGCTCGATTTCTGGAAAAACATGAACAGGTCAGTTGGGTGAAATATGCCGGATTGCCGGATCATCCCGAGCATGAGCTGGCCAAAAAATATATGGGCGGCACGCCGTCGGCTATTCTGTGTTTTGGTGTCAAAGGTGATGCTCAGGCGGGCGCGCGTTTTATTGATGCACTGCAACTGATCACCCGGTTGGTCAACATTGGCGATGCCAAATCGCTGGCTTGCCATCCGGCGACGACCACACATCGCCAGCTTAATGAAGAGGAGCTGGAGAAGGCGGGTGTCAGCCAGGATATGGTGCGTTTGTCGATCGGCATTGAGCATATCGACGATATTCTGGCAGACCTGGATCAGGCCCTGCAGCAAAGCCGCGGTTGAGATGGACCCGCAGTCTGGCAACGCGTGCGGGCTGCATGAGGCAAACGGTGCTATGATGAACGCATCGTTTGCACAGGAGATAATTCATGGATATTACGATTTATCACAATACACGCTGCGGTACGTCGCGCACCACGCTGGCGCTGATTCGCAATACTGGTGTCGAACCCGATGTTATCGAGTACCTGCACAATCCGCCCACGCGTGCTGAGCTGGAGTCGATTATTGAGAAAGCGGGTATCAGCGTGCGGGAAGCAGTCCGTCAAAAAGAAACGCTGTTCAAGGAACTGGGCCTGGACGATCCGGCAGTCAGCGATGCCCGCCTGCTGGATGCGATGATCGAATATCCCATCCTGATTAATCGCCCCTTTGTGCTCACCCCAAAGGGCGCGCGCTTGTGCCGTCCCGCAGAATTAGTGCTGGACATTCTGCCGCTGCCCCAAAAAGGGGCGCTCAATAAAGAAGATGGTACGCCGCTGATCGATGCGCTGGGGCAGAAGGTGGTTCAGGCGTAAATCTCAAGGCAGGCTGCCCGTTACATTGCATTTGGCATAGAACCGATCCCTGCGCTGCGTTTCTGGCGCATTGACGACCTTGAACAAGGAACTGATATGGCACGCCCGATCTGGAATGGTACGCTTTCTTTTGGACTGTTGAATATTCCCGTCGCGCTCATGCCCGGTGAGCGTCGCACTGATCTGCATTTCCGCATGCTCGATTCCCGGGACAACACGCCCATACGGTATGAACGAGTCAACGCCGATACAGGTGATGAAGTGCCGTGGAAGGACATCATCAAGGCATTCGAATATAGCAAAGGCAATTATGTGGTGCTCGAGCCTGACGACATCAGTGACGCAGCCCCCAAAAGCAAAGAGTCGGTCGATGTGGAGGCCTTCGTCGATGCCGGCGCCATTGCTCCGGCCTACTTTGAAAAGCCCTACGTTCTGGTGCCAGGCAAGAAGGCCGAGAAAGGCTATGTTTTGTTGCGTGAAACCCTGAGTGATTCAGGAAAGATCGGTATTGCACGCGTGGTGATACGCACCCGCGAATATCTGTGCGCAGTCATGCCCCAGGGGTCAGCCTTAATGCTGATTCTGCTGCGCTATCCCCAGGAACTGGTCGACGTCGACGACTACCGGATCCCTGAAGGCAAATTGGCCGACTACCGGATTTCAAAACAGGAAATGACCATGGCGGGGCAGCTGATCTCCTCCATGGCGGCGGACTGGAAGCCTGCGGATTACAAAGATGAATTCCGCCAGCGGCTGTCGGATGTGATCAAAAAGCGAATGAAAGCCAATAAAGTGGCCAGCCACGAGACAGAGGAAGATGAAGCCCCTGTCGAGAATGCCACGACGAACGTGGTGGATTTCATGTCACTGCTCAAGGAGAGCCTGGCCACCAATAAGCGCACACCGGCAAAAGGGGGCTCGGTTTCAGGGAAAAAACCGGATTCGAAGACGACCGCGTCGACTGCGGGCAAGAGCGCGAAAAAGGCGCCGGCAAAAAAGACGCCGGCGAAAAAGACAGCCAAGACAGCCAAAAAAACGACCAGGACGGCCAGCCAAACCCGTTCTGCCGCCAAGACTGCGGGCAAAAAGTCGGCGTCTTCGGCTTCCCGTTCCCGAAAAAATGCGGACAACAAGAAAAAGGCAGCCTGATCCGTTCAACTGATTTAAAAGGACATACATGAGTCTGGCCGATTATCAGCGCAAACGCCGGTTCGAACATACTCCTGAGCCCCAGGACAGCAAGATTAAGGGGGATCGCACGCTGTTTGTGGTGCAGCTTCATCATGCCAGTCATCGCCATTACGATTTTCGCCTGCAGGTGGGGAACGCGCTCAAGAGTTGGGCAGTCCCCAAGGGGCCGAGCCTGGATCCCGCAGTGAAGCGATTGGCCGTGCAGGTAGAAGATCATCCCGTCAGTTACGCAGACTTTGAGGGTGATATTCCCAAGGGCGAATATGGCGGCGGCAATGTCAAAATCTTTGACAGCGGTATCTGGAGTTCGGACGAAGACGCACAGGCCCAACTGGCCAAAGGTCATTTGAAATTTGAACTATTCGGAGAGATCCTGCGGGGCGGATGGCATTTGATTCGCAGTCATCGCCGCAGTCGTCAACCGGAGTGGTTGTTGATCAAGCAGGACGACGCCTTTGCGCAGCAGCACGAAGCCGACGATTTTCTGGATGCCGCGGGCAGGCCCATGCCACCCCGGAAAAAGCGTACTGTTGCTGGCGCATCGAACAGAAAGACAAATCACAAAAAGCATGCACGGCAAAGCACATCACAGAGACAGGCACAGACCCCGGGCAACCTCGACGGTGCGCGGCGCCAGGTCTTGAAACAGGCGGCGTTTGCCCCCCAATTGTGTCATATCGCTGACAAGGCGCCTTCAGGAGATGGCTGGCTGCACGAGGTCAAATGGGATGGCTATCGTTTGCTGTGCACGATTGTCGAAGGTGTTCCTGCCCTGTGGTCACGCAACGGGCTGGACTGGACCGAGCGCCTCCCGGACATCGCCCGAGATATGGCAGCGCTGGGTTTGCAGCACGCGGCTTTCGATGGTGAACTGGTCGTGCTCGATGGCGTGCGCAGTGATTTTTCGGCTTTGCAGGCAACGCTCTCTGGCGAGGCACAGGCGCCATTGAGTTATCTGTTGTTCGACCTGACTCATCTGAGCGGGTTTGATCTGTGCGACGTACCATTACATTTGCGCAAGGCCTTGCTTGAAACCGTCTTGCAGGAGTCGCCGCCGCGATTGCGCTACAGCTCGCATGTGATCGGCTCCGGACCCCAGGTGTTTGAACAAGTGACGGCTGAAAACCTGGAAGGGATCATTTCCAAGAAAGTGGATGCGCCATATCGGGCCGGCCGCAGCAGAAGTTGGCAGAAAATCAAAATGGAACTCAGTGACGAGTTTGCGATTGCCGGGTTTATCGAGCCCCAGGGCAGCCGTGTCGGTATTGGCTCGCTGTTGCTGGCGACTCCCGACGGCCCCAAAGGCTGGCGACTGGCAGGACGTGTGGGCACCGGTATGAATGATGCGATGTTGCGGCAATTGTCTTCATGGCTGCGGCCTGATGCGACGACGCAGCCCAGCGTCGGCGTCGCCGGCATAGATTCTGACCTGCGTCGGGCAAAATGGGTGGTGCCGCGGCACGTGGTAGAAGTGTTTTACCGTGGGCTCAGCAGTCAGGGGTTATTGCGTCATACGGCGTTCAAGACATTGCGAGAAGACAAATCGGTTGCTGACTTGCGAAAAAATCAGAGCAAAGAGGTGAACATGAATAAGGCAGTCGTTGAAATCAGCAGCCCCGCGCGTCTGGTGTACCCCGACATGCAGATCACCAAGCAGGATGTCGCCGATTATTACGAACATGTTATGGATTGGCTATTGCCGGGACTGCAGGGGAGACCGGTGGCGGTGTTGCGCTGTCCGGATGGCACGCAGAACGCCTGCTTTTTCCAGAAGCATCACACGGCTGGCATGCAGGTCAGTACGGTCAGTCTGGAAGAGGAGAAGGGCGGACGGCAGGACTATCTGATGATTCGGGACGAGACAGACATCATGCAACTGGTGCAGTTCAATGTTCTGGAGTTCCACCCCTGGGGCGCCCGGGCAGACAATCCTGACGATTGTGATTATCTGGTATTTGATCTTGATCCTTCACCGCAAGTGTCCTGGGCGAATGTCAAAAAGGCGGCGCGCCATGTGCGTGAACTGCTGGAGCAATTGCAGTTGCAATCCTTCGTGCGCACCACTGGCGGCAAGGGGCTTCATGTTGTTGTGCCGTTGACACCCGCCGTGCCATGGGACGATGCGCGACATTTTGCCCGGGCGTTTGCTGAATCAATGGCAGGTGCCCATCCCGACCGGTACATTGCAACGGCGTCCAAAAAACAGCGCAAGGGGCTGATTTTTGTTGACTATTTGCGCAACGGGCGGGGGGCGACCAGTGTATGTTCGTATTCATTGCGGGCCAGGCCGGGTGCGGCGGTGGCCACGCCCTTGCGCTGGGATGAACTGGGTCGCATCAAATCGTCAGATGCCTTCAATATTAAAAACCTGCGCCAGCGCCTGGCGCGTCTGGCCGACGATCCCTGGCAGGACATGCCAGGCCTCGCACAGACGCTGCCGGATTTGGCCTAGCGTTGTTGCAATGCTTATAGCCGGCATAGGCCGTATGCCACCGAGTCAACCGGCGCCGCGAGGTGGCAACACAATCGCCGGTTTACTCCCAGCCTCCGCCCAGAGCAAGGAAAACATCGACCTGCATATTGGCCAATTGCGCCTGTGATTCGGCCAGGGCGCTGTCAGCGCCGGCCAGGGTGCGCTGGGCATCGAGCACGGGCAGATAATCGGTTTTGCCTGCTTTGTATAACGTGGATGCCTGGCTGGCGGCCCTGGCTGCCGTGTCGCGTGCCGCCTGCAGAGAGGCATGTCGTTCAAGCTGGCGAGCATAGGTCACCAGGGCGCTTTCCGTTTCCTGCAAGGCATTCAGAACCGTTGCATCGAAATGCGCATATTCTGCATCGGCCGTCGCACGGGCCTGGGCAATCGCGGCGCGCGCCGCCCCGGTATTGGGCAGCGTCCACGAAATCAGCGGGCCCATGTTGAGGCTGAAGGTACTTTTGTTGCCGAGCATGCTTGTGGGGCCGGCAGACGCAGCGGACAGACCCAGGGAAATTTTTGGATAGAGATCGCCGATCGCTACCCCGATTCTGGCGGTTGCGGCGGCCAGCGTGCGTTCGGCCTGACGGATATCGGGTCGGCGGCGCAATAGCTGCTGACCATTGCCAACCGGGATCGAACCGGTAAATCTTGGCGGTGTAGCGCACTCCAGAAGCGATGCAGGCATGGCAGACGGCGTCTCGCCGGTCAGCGTGGCCAGCCTGAACAGGGCAACCTGCTGGCGCGCCTGCAACATGGGAATGTTCGCGGTCAATTGCTGGACCAGACCGCGTGCCCGTGTCACATCCAGTTCTGTGCCGCGTCCGGCCTGCCACAATTGGTTGGCGATACTGGCAGACTCCTTCTGGATACGTACCGATTTGCTGGCAGATGCGCGTTCCATGCCTGCTGAACAGATGGCCGCGTAGGCTCTTGCCGTTTCGGCGGCCACGGTCACGCGGACTGCCTCGTATGCTGCCTGGGCCGCCAGTGCGTCCTGTTCTGAGGCCTCTACGGCCCGGCGAATTTGTCCGAACAGGTCGACCTGGTAGGCGATATTGATGCCACTGCTGTAGGACCAGCGATCCGGTGGGCGTAGATCGGGCTGCAGTTGCTGCAGGCCTGAGCTGTGGCCGTATTGGGGCGACGCGTTCACGCCGATGGTGGGTGCCTGTTGTGCTTCGGCGCCCTGGACTGCAGCACGGGCGCGGGCCAGATTGGCCGACGCTGCCCGAAGGTTGGCGTTGTTGGCCAGCGCCTTGCTGACCAGACGATCCAGTACGGGATCGTGATTGAGTCGCCACCAGTGATCAGGCAAAGGCTGTGCGGAGTAAACCTTGTTATTGTCCGCGCCTACAAAAGTGCCTTGCGCCGAAGGTCGTTGTACTGCTGCACCTTTTGGGGTCTCATAATCCGGCCCGACGGTAGTGCATCCCGCAAGCAGAAGAATAAAAGCAAGTGTAGTTAAGCGATGGATCATAATCGTTGCCTGAAAATATCGGCGTGGGTTTGAGTTATTTTGTGCGGGAAGGTGGGTCAATACTCACGGTCGCCGTCTGTCCGGCCACCAGCAACGTGGCCGGGTCCTTCTGGTCTATGGCGATGCGCACCGGCACCCGCTGCGCGAGCCGGATCCAGTTGAAGGTCGGGTTGACATTGGGCAGCAAATCATTGCCTACACCGCGGTCCCGGTCTGCAATACCCAATGCAATGCTTTGCACGTGGCCCTTGAGTTCGCCGCTGTTTCCCATCAGGGTGACGGTGGCGGGATCATTTTCATGGATATTTTTGAGTTTGCCTTCTTCAAAATAGCCTTCAACGTAGAACGAAGCGCTGTCAATCAAGGCCAGTACCGGTTTGCCTACTGTGACGTAATCGCCCGCGCGCAAACTCAGATTGGTGATCCGGCCATCGGTTACGGCGTATACCCGACTGCGTGTCAGATTCAGTTTCGCGGTTGCCAGTTGCACCTGGGCTTGAGCTAATGCTGCCTCTGCCTGATTCAGGCGCATGCGGCTTTGTTCCACGATTTCGGCGGCTACCAGTTTGCCCAGCGAGCGATTGCGCTTCAGATCGCGCTGAGCCTGGTCACGTGCGGCCGTTCCTGCATTCACGCCTGCCTGAGCCTGGTCAAAGGCCAATTGATAACGCGCGTGGTCAACTTCGAACAGCAAATCGCCGGCCCTGACGTCCTGGTTGTCGTGCACGGCTACGCTTTTGACCAGCCCCGAAACATCGGGTGCCACCTGGACCACATTGGCCTTGACCCGCCCGTCCCGTGTCCACGGTTCGACTTCATAATGAAGCCAAAGCTGCCAGCCGGCAAGGATCGCCAATGCCAGAATAATCATGGTGAGAAGGAACCGGCCCATGGCGGCGACCGATGCGGAAGAGAACAATTTCATTTGTCAGACCATCAACATTTTGAGTAAATAAGGGAACGCACTTTGCACGGCAAAAAGCAATATAAGATACAGCGCAAGATCGAACAGAGCCGGATGCCAGACCAGACGGTACAGGCCCAGGCGGGAGAGCAGAGCGCTGACGGCTTTTGATATCACAAGTGTGACTAAAGCAAGGACCAGCAACCATGGGATATACAACCCCTGAATATCAATTTCACCGATCATCATTTGGCCTGTGACATGTGAGCATTTAACGGACCGTGGAAGGGAAAGTTTGCTGTTTGCGGGAACAACCCGCGACGCAATCCAACCATGGCAACGACAGCGCGATCGTGCGAAGGGCCGATCGCCGGCGTCTGTAAAACATGCGCGAGCGTGCCGTCAATCTGCTGCAAAAGCGCGTTATCGGGCTGCTGTCCTGATTTGCGCAAATAGGATGCGAGTGCATCCAGCAAGTGCCTGATCGAACCGGCCGTTCGTGGCAGGGACGGTAATGCCGATTGCAATACGGCGATGTCGTTGCCGATTCTGAGCGCAAGCAAGGGGTCAGCGACCTTGCTGTCTTCCTCGCGAGCGTTGGCGGGCAGGCGGGTTTGCAGTAATCCCACGCGATCGAGCATGCGCGAAGTCAAATGGGGTGTCAGCAGCAGGCGTTTGGTGGAGGCCAGAGTGAGCAGATCGTGCCGGTTGGCATTCTGAATCCGCAGCACTGCACGTTCGGCGCTGATTGTACGAAACAGGCTGGCGACCAGCGCCGCCACGAGCGTGCCGGCGATCTGACCGGTAATGCTGTTCAAGTAAATGTCCAGTGTGGCCTGATTGACATCCATAAGCGCCAGCGATCCCAATACGCCAAACAGTAGCGCCATCGCTTTGAGCGCATAGGCCGGACGCACGGCCAGCGCGGACAGTACGAACACCGTGGGGAAAATAACCATCGCCAGCATTTCAAATGAATGTACGGACGGCAGCGCCACCAGCAGATAGAAAGCGGAAATGGGAATGGAGTAAATCGTGTAGCGCAGAAAAATGCGCAGCGGTGGTACCGGGTTGTCCAGTGTGGAGAAAAAGCAGCTGAACACTGCGGCCATCATGGCGGCTGTACCGCCCTGGGGCCATGCAGTAACGATCCAGAACACACAGCAGACGCCGATGGCAATAGCCGCCGCCATCGCCGATTGCAGCGCAATGCCACGATCGATATGCAGATCGGCCGTGCGGCGGGTCGAACGCGATTCGTCGCTCGCTTTTTGTATCCCGGCATCCAGATCCGCCCGCATTTGCAAACATTTTGCGTAGGTGTTGACCATCTCATGCAAACGGGTCGCAAGACTGGCCAGCAGCAATGTTTCCCATTCGGTGTCAGACTTGATGTCTGGTGTAATCGTGTCGATGGCGCTGTGTAAGGTTTGCAGTTTGCCTGGTTCAAGAAGCGTGCCCGCTTCCACGCATTCGCTGATTTGCGCCAGTACATGTTGCCAGTTTGTCGACAAGGTTTGTCCGGTGTCCTGCAGGGCGTTCAGTCTGTCTTCTATCGAGGAAATGGTCGGCGTCAGGCTGATAATCCGATTGAGCAAAGCCCGCAACAGATGCGCAGACCAGCGTATATTGCTCGTGTCGTAGGGGATATGTGAGGCAGTCAGACGCAGTTGTGTGATGTCATTGGCCAGCTTGCGGCGGTCCTGCTTGTCATTTTCCGGTATCGGGCCGCGCAGTGCTGAGATCATCCAGGCGCGTGCGTCGGCCAGGGCCTTGTCCAGCCCGCCGATGACCACCGGTGCGATACTGCGCGGCAGAATAATGGTGTGAACCAGCGCCGCGCACATGATGCCCAGGCTGATTTCTTCCACGCGGGAAATGCCCTTGTCGAAGAGCCCGAGAGGATTGTCCACTGCAGGAAATCCGATCAGTGCGGCTGTGTAACCTGCCAGCATGAAAACATATGAGCGCGGCGTACGGTCAAGAAGTGAAATATACAGACATCCACCGACCCACAGTGCCATGGCGGCGGTAGTCAGCAAGGGGCTCTGGTTCAGATTCGGGACAATGGCGACGGCAGCGGCCGACCCAAGCACGGTACCACCCAGCCGATAGAGCGCTTTGGAGCGGATACTTCCCGCCCAAGGCTGGGTCGTAACAACATAGGCGGTCATCATGGCCCAGAACGGATTGGCCAGGCCGATGCTATATGAAATATAAAGCGCCATCATGGCGCTTATATAACATTTGAATGAGAATAGCGTCTCGTCGCGGGTAAATAATTTCATTTGGGATCGCCCGAATGCTTTCCTGCTGCCTTACCGACTCCACAGGTGTCGCGGCGTATTGCTGCGAGTACGCGCAGAAACGCGTCGGCGTCTTCTCTGGATACGCCTTTGAATACGGTGCGCCGGAAACCGAGAAGACGTTTATCGATGTCATTAGCGATACGTCGGCCCGTTTCCGTCAGATGCAGGGTCTTGCTGCGCCCGTCTTCAATATCCAGTTTGCGTACGGCCAGACCGCTGGCTTCAAGCTGATCCAGCAGGCGCACCAGTGAGGGGGCTTCGATGCCCAGTTCTTCGGCCACCGCCTTTTGGCGTACGCCTTCGCCCAGCCGTCTGATGACGACAATCGGCCATGCCGTGGCCTGGGATACGCCAAGCTCTGCCAGCATTTGATCGGCCGCGGCACGATAAGCACGTGACATTTGGAGCATGCCCTGACTCATGGCCATCAGAGTGGCGTCGGACGGCAGATTGGTGTTTGTCGGCATGATGAATATGGAAAATAGATTAGTTAGCTAGCTAATTATTATACGGATGGCAACTGAATTAAAACTGAACTGCCGGCAAATCGCGATATTCGATTAAACATACGGGGCCGCGGTCGCTATACAGTATCCAGGTCATTACAGTCGTATTCTGAAGTGCCCGGCCGGTTATGCTTTATTGTTACACTGGCAAGGTGTTCAATACAGGACAGGATATTTCTTATGACGGGACCATTATCTGAGCAGGAAAGAACATTACTGTATTCGCTGATCGCCAGGCGGCGCAGCGTGCGGGACTACGATGACAGTGCGATCCAGCAACAGACGCTCATGCGCATGCTGGATGGGGCACAAGGCGTCACCGATCAGGACGGCGGACGTGGCGCGCCGTCGGCACATGCCTTGCATCCCCTGGGCCTGACCGTCATTGCCCGCCGGATACAGGACCTGGCACCAGCCATTTATGGATTCGATCCCGACAATCACCAATTGAATCGCCAGGCTGAACTCCCTGCTGCAGGCAGTCTATTGCAAGTTTCACTGGCCGATGATGTCTGGCTCGAAAGCGCAGCCGCGATCATAGTCATCACAGCGGATCATGAACGAGCCTTGCGTCATTTTGCAGATCAACAGTCCGACGGACAACGGGGCGCCCGTTATATTGACGTGGAAGCCGGAGCCGTCGCGCAGTCCTTATACTTGGCTACGCTGGTGGAAGGGCTGGGTGGGGTGTTGGTGATGGGCGTGGACGACCAGGCGCTGGCCCGGCTGTTGCCGCTGCCGTCCGGGCACCGCGCCGTGGCCCTGTTCTGCCTGGGGCAATGCCGATCGTAATTAGCGGCTAACCGGCGAGCCGGCTTGTTATGATGGCCGGCCAATATGCATTTAGAGGAGCCTTGAATGAGCCAGGACGATAACAAGAGTAGGAAAGACGCAAGACCGCGCATATTACTGCTATCGGGCAGCATTCGACGACAATCCTATAACACTCGTCTTGCCCGTTGCATGTCAGTTGCGGTGCAAGAGGCCGGTGGCGATGCGACCTTGATCAGTCTGGCGGATTATCCGATGGCCATTTATCATGGCGATGACGAAGCGGAACGAGGGTTGCCCGATGCGGCACGCCGGTTGCGTGCGCTATTCAAATCGCACCATGGCGTGTTCTTTGCATCTCCCGAAGAGAACTCTTCGATCTCTGCGTTGCTAAAAAATACGCTCGATTGGGTATCCCGGACGGATGGAGACGAAGCCGGAAAGGTGCCCTATATGGGCAAGATTGCCGGCATTGGGGGCGCCACGACAGGGGCATCCGGCACGAAATTGGGCCAATTGCATTTGCGTTCCGTGCTATCGGGTTTGGGTATGTTGGTATTGCCGGCGATGGTCGGCATTCCTTTTGCTGCCAATGCCTTTGATGAAACGGGTACGTTGGTGAGCGAAGAGCATCGGGCCGCCGTTGAAGGTCTTGCGCTCGCACTGGTCAATACCGCGGCGGCCATTGGCGTTACTTCGTCGTAGCCGCCAGAGTGGGTTGGTATACCTGATGGACATATCGCATGAAATGCGCCAGATCCGGCGTACTTCGGTGAGGTACCTTGGCCAGATCATCCCAGCGGCGCAAGCGCAGAGCGGCCTGCGCATGGGGGCGTTGCTCGAACTCGGCAACCTGCGTCTCGCTGAAAATGCCGCCCTGAAGTTCCAGGCTGTGTACTGATGCAGGCGATAGTGTAGAGAAATAACTGGCATCCAGGGCGCACAGGCAACGCTTGGCGTCCACATGCAATTTAATGGGTTCGATCATGGCGTCCGGAAAGTCGCGCTGCAGAAAAGGGACCACAGCCAATTGATGACGGTGGTCTGCTGCAGGGAAGGCATTGTCGCGATCCTGGTTACGGGCTTCAAGAATGTGGCCAAGGTCGTGGAGCAGGGCTGCGGCGATGAGAGTATCCGGAGCCCCTTCTGATTCGGCCTGGCTGGCAGCCTGCAAGGCATGCTCCAATTGTGTCACCGCTTCGCCATCATAAAGCGAGGCACCGTATGTTTCGTAGAGCGATTGAATTTCGTCGGGGGTGAGATTCATGGCACGATCCGGTCTGTATGCAAAAGATTAAGTTTACGCTCTCTGGATGACAGGAGATTGACGCGATAAGAGGCGATTTCAGATGTAATCTATGTTGCCGACTGTCCCAAGCGAGCTGTATCAATGGTACCGGCTTGATGCGCAACAAGTCGCGGTGCCTTAGTCTGCGTCGTCGCCGATTCGGTCAGCAAAAAGGGCAGCAAACGCCGCAGGGTCGTTGTAGTGTTTTTCGTGCCCGAGTCTTTCCAGTGTGTCACCGCGCTGGATCACAAACGCAGGAAAACCCTGGGCGCCGGCGTAATGCATAAGCGTCAAAGTGCTGTCCAGATGATTCTGGATATGTTCATTTAGCATCTCGTTGTATAGTGGGCTGAATCGATCCCGTTCAACGCCCAGCGTACCTGCCAGTCCGCCAAGGGTCTCTTCCTGGACAACCGCAAGACCTTCGCGATAATGCGCATGCTGAATCGCCTGCAGCATTTCCGGCTCGAGTCCGGGCGCCAGGCGGCCCACGGCAAGAATGGCTGCAATGGGTGGCAGGGAGTCGTAAATGGTGTCATCGCGCGCCAGCAGCCCGTTCAGGTAAGCCTCGCCGAATATCTGTCCTGTCATGTCTGCAATACGCGCATCGGCTTGTCGAATCATGGTCCGCTTGCTTGCAGGCAGTTTCATGCGCTGGAACAGGCCTCCCGCATGCATTTCAAATGAAAACCGCTCACGTAGCGGACTTTCCAGAATGTTGTTTAGCAAGGGTTCTGCAGCATAGCACCAGCCGCAAAGAGGATCGTATATGTAGTGCAGTCGGTTTTTCATGGTGAGCATTTCATCGTTTAGCCGTAAACGGCAGAAATTGACACAAGTGCACGAATTGGCACTAGACTGTCCATATTACGCCTCGAACCGGGACACGTGGGCCAATCCGTGCGTACAGTATGATCGCCGGTGACCGGATGAGCGGGCAGTTCAAATGACATTTGAAATCGAATTAACCAGGGAGCGAGGATGGATACCGTACAGAACCAATATGAAGCCGTTTACCATGCACCCGAGACGAACGCTTTGCGCGATGATCTGGCGCTGGCTTTGCGAGCGGCGGCCTTTCATGATTTTTCGGAAGGCGTTTGCAACCATTTCAGCGCTGAGGTACCCGCCTGTTCGGACTGGTTTTTGCTGAACCCGCGTGGCTTCCAGTGGTCTGAAATCCAGGCCGAGGATATCGTGATGGTTGACGCGCAGGGCAACAAGCTCTGGGGCAAACACGAGATCGAACCCACGGCGCTTTTCATTCACGCGGCGGTGCACCGGATTGCGCGCAAAAAATGTGTCTTGCATACCCACATGCCCTATGCCACCGCGCTGACCCTGACTGAAAATGGCGGGCTCGATCCGCTGCTATCGCAAAATGCCATGCGGTTTTACAACCGGATCGCCATTGACCGCACCTATAATGGATTGGCCCTGGATCACGCAGAGGGCGAGCGGATTGCCCATGCCATGAACGGGGCCGATGTCGCCTTCCTGGCCAACCACGGGCCGATTGTGTGCGGAGAAAGTGTTGCCTACGCCTATGACGATCTTTATTACCTGGAGCGTGCTGCGCGGGTCGAGGTGCTGGCGCATTCGTCGGGGCTGCCCCTGACGCCGGTGGACGAGCACAAGGCTGCCGTGGCGGCGGAGCAAATTCAGCAGGAACGCTTGCAATCGACATTGTTTTTCGAGTCCTTGCGGCGCCTGCTGTAAATCAGAGTATTGTTTACCCGTCGATGATTCTGGTCATCCAGGCATCAATCAGTTGTGCGATCTGCTGGTTATTTGTATCCATCATCATGACATGTGAATTACCTGTAATTCCGATGGCGGGCAGCGATAGCACTTCGGCGCTGTTTACAGTGGCAGCAAATTGCAGAATTTTCTCCCGCAGTAAGCGCCATCGGTTGTCGGTTTCAATATTGTCGCCAAGCACAATCAGCGCAGGCGTGCGCAACTCGTCGAATTGAATTTGGGGGATGCCCGCCGGTTCGATGGCAACCAGCGCCCGCAGCTGATCGGGATTTCGCGCCGCCAGCTGCAAAGCTAGCGGACCGGCCTGCGAATGACACAGGAGGCTGGCCGTTCCCACTTTTTCCAGTAATGCCTCGAAGGCCGCTATCATGGCCTCATTGGTGTGTGTCCAGCGAGGGACCATCTGTTTGGTGAATTGGTCGAAGGCATTTAGCGGAAAGCGCGTATTTGGATAGGCGCTGCGCCGCGATGGATCGTGATCGTAACTACCGACGCGGTCGCCAATACGAAACCGGCTGTATATATCGTCGACGGTCTGCACAACCGGTTTTTCGGGCCAGATTTCCGGAACCGGTGCAAATCCGGACCGACCGCGTTCCACTGCGTCGCATAAATATACATCCCAGCCACGGTGGATAAAAAAATTGGCCCAGCCTTCGCGGCCGTCCGGCGTTGTCTCCCAGGCGGCGCCGGACATGCCGCCGCCGTGCCAGAATATGAGTGGCCCCTTGCCGTTCGGCTGTGCGGGAAGAAAGTACTGCACATACATTTGCTCAATCATGTAGGTGCCGTTCAGGTTGACGCTGACAGGCTCGCCGCCGGCGCTCAAGACACGGTGGTATTCGGGCTGGCCGTGCAGTTGTACCGTTCGGCCGCCGACATGGAAGGAGCCCATGTCCCTGAGAGAAATGGGGGAGTGAGATTTTTTCATACCCGCTACAATGTACCGTGTATCACAATCGTGATTACCGCCATTCTGTGTCCTATTTGGCTGTGATGTTGTTTTCTTTGATCAGCCTTGCAATCTTGCTGGTCTCGGATTTCAGGAACGCGTCCAGGACCTGGGGGTTGCCTCCGGCGATGTCCACACCGAGGTCGGTAAATTTTTTCTGCACATCAGGGTCTTTGAGCGCAGTATTGAAGGCCGCGTTCAGTTTGGATATATTATCTTCAGGCGTGCCTGCAGGTGCCAACAGGCCGAACCAGGGCGTGATCAGCATATCAGGGTAGCCGGCTTCTGCAAAGGTGGGGACGTGGGGAATGGCGGGGGAGCGCTTTTTGCTGGCAACGGCGAGGGCGTTTAGCCGACCGCCTTTGATACTTGCCAGAGAGGCCGGAAGATTATCGAAATACATATCAACCTGTCCACCCAGCAGATCGCCCGCTACTTGGCCGGCGCCTTTGTAGGGGATATGAGCAATGTCTATATCGGCTTCGCGCTTGAGCATTTCAATTCCAATGTGTGCGGAGCCGCCGATACCCGAGGAAGCGGCATTGATTTTTCCCGGATGGTCCCTGGCATAAGTCACAAAATCCTGGATTGACCGGGCGGGTATCTTTCGGGGATTGGTGACCAGTACGCTTGGCACCGTGCCGACCATGACCACGGGCGCGAACTGCTTATCCATATCGTAGGGCGCAGGCTTATATAGCGAAGGCGCGACCGCGCAGCCATATGCGCACATGACAAGTGTATAGCCGTCATTTTTGGCACGAGCAACCGACTGGATGCCGATCGACCCGCCCGCGCCAGCCTTATTTTCAACAACAACAGACTGCTTGAGCAGCTTTGACGCTTTTTCCCCCATGATGCGAGCCAGAATGTCCGGGGTGCCGCCAGCCGGGAAGGGCACCACTATGCTGATGGTGCGGGCCGGGAACGTTTCGGCCCAGGCTGGATTGAATGTCAGGCCTGAACAGACAAGGGCGGCCGCAAGTGTAATGTTATTTCTGCCGGTGATAAGTTTCATTTTTTGTCCCATTTTGATGTTTGACATTTTCAACCGGAAAGCAGGCCAGCTCGGCTTGTTTTTACTTTGTGCGGCCAGTGACGCTGCTCCCGGAGGCTATACCTGGTACCGTCCATTGATGTACGACCCGGTGTGCATTCTAGCAACTGGGATAATATTAATATAATGATTTATTCTCATAATTTGCATATCATAAATGGTATGGATAATTCGCCATCGCATCTGAAAAACCCGTATCCCGCTTTGCGCCGCCTGAGTCTTAGCCTTTTGCTTACCTTTGATTCACTGATGCAAACGCTCAGCGTGACCGAGTCGGCACAGCGATTGCACAAAAGTCAGCCCGCGGTTAGCCGGGAACTGGGTCGCTTGAGAGACTTGCTGAACGACCCCCTTTTTGTGGTCGTTAAAAAGCGTCTGGTGCCGACAGAGCGCGCGCTGGCACTTCATCGGGCATCACATCAGGCCCTCGCAGCTTTGGAAGCGGCGGCCGGAAGCGGACAACCTTTCAACCCTGCATCGTTGACGGGTGTCATCAGCATCGGCGCAGCGGCGCATATTGAGCTGTTATTGGCAGCTCCTTTGACGCTGGCGTTGCAGAAGGCTGCCCCGCACCTGACTGTCCGCTTCCAGCCAGTGCATGGGGACTTCGTGCCGGATGATTTGGATTCGGATACGATGGATCTGGCAATCGGACTGTTTCAGACGCCGGGAAGCAAATTCCGGCATTGGATGTTGTTTGAGGATGAACGAGTCTGTGTGGTTTCATCAGCTCATCCGCTGTCCCGACATGATGAGCTTACGCTGGACGACCTCGGAAAGATCAAGTGGCTGGCGTTTTCCCACATGTACGGCCAACAGACCAACTTTACCCGAGCTCTGGACGATATCGATAGTCACATGCCATTTACCGCTTATGTATCCAATTTCGGCATGGCGCCGCATTTTTTGCTGGAATCGGATTACGCAACCACGATGCCCAAGCGCATTGCCGAAAAGTATCAACGGTATTTTGATTTGACGCAAATTCGCCTGCCGGAGGTGCTCCGGCACGCCTCCATGAAAATGGTGTGGAGCGAAAAGAATGAATATTCGAAATTGAACCAATGGCTGCGCAACACTACGCAAGCCATCATTGCAGATATTGTGGCCTCCTGAACCAAAAGGCGACTTATGCCGAACATCGGTGTTACCCGTAAGTGCACGCTGTACTTGCAACCGGACGTACTTTATCGTTCCTCATTGCCATCAGCGCATTGACGACACTGGCCAGCGGCATGAGTGCTGACACACAGGGAATCCATTGCAGGCCGCGATCTGGGGCAATGACCATGCCACCCGCCCGCCCGCGCAGCCACCCATGAACGGGGGCCGATGTGGTATAAGCGGACAAATTGTCTCATCATAATTCATGGGCATGCAAAGCCAAGTACAATAGGTCAACTGTGATATCAGCAGGACTGGAGCGGGCTCGCTGGCTATGGGCGGAACCTTCCAAGACAGCCCTGGTCCGTGGACTGCGCATAAGTTTCATTCCTCCTGGAGCAGCAAATGGAGCTGGACACCCTGACTCTGGCCCGAATACAGTTCGGGTTCACGATCTCATTTCATATTATTTTCCCTGCCATTACGATAGGGCTCGCCAGCTATATGGCGGTCCTCGAAGGCTTATGGCTCAAAACCGCCAATACCGTCTATCGGGACCTGTACCATTTCTGGTTGCGGGTATTTGCGATCAATTTTGGCATGGGCGTGGTATCGGGTCTGGTCATGGCGTATCAGTTCGGTACGAACTGGAGTTATTTCTCGGACTTTGCTGGCGGGGTCACCGGCCCGCTATTGACCTACGAGGTCCTGACCGCGTTCTTCCTTGAAGCCGGTTTTCTGGGCGTGATGATGTTCGGCTGGCACCGTGTCGGCCCAAGGCTGCACTGGTGTTCTACCATCCTGGTTGCGATTGGCACGCTGATTTCTGCAACCTGGATCCTGGCATCCAACAGCTGGATGCAAACGCCGCAGGGGCACGAAATAATTGATGGCACGGTGGTGCCTGTCGACTGGCTGGCGGTCATCTTCAACCCCTCCTTTCCCTACCGCCTGATTCATATGGTCATCGCGGCGTTTCTGGCGACCGCGCTGCTTGTGGGGGCGGTGGCGGCCTGGCATATGTTGCGACGGAATACGCAGCCGGCCGTCAAAAAAATGTATTCGATGGCCATGTGGATGCTGATCATCGTGGCGCCCATTCAGATTTTCGTGGGTGATTTACATGGTCTCAATACGCTTGAACATCAGCCCGCCAAACTGGCTGCAATGGAAGGACATTGGGAAAATGGCCCAGCAGGCGAGGGCGTGCCCCTGGTGCTGTTTGGCTGGCCGGACATGCAGCGCGAAGAAACCCGCTTCAAGGTGGAAGTGCCCCGTCTGGGCAGCTTGATTCTGACCCACAGTCTGGATGGTCAAATTCCCGCGCTCAAGGAATTTGCGCCCGAGGACAGGCCGAACTCCACTATTGTTTTCTGGACGTTCCGGATCATGGTCGGACTGGGCATGCTGATGCTGCTGCTGGGTGCGCTGGCGCTGTATGCACGCTGGAAGGACAGGCTCTATACCTGTACGGCACTTCACCGCTTTTCCGTCTATATGGGTATAAGCGGTGTGGTGGCGATTCTGGCGGGTTGGTACACAACCGAAATTGGCCGCCAGCCCTGGATTGTCTATAACGTGATGCGCACGGCCGATGCGGTCACGCCGCATAGTGCGCTGGAACTGACCATTACGCTGATATTGTTCATCGTCGTGTACTTCGTGCTATTCGGTGCCGGCATTGTGTACATGCTGCACATTATGGCCCAGGGGCCACAGCCGACTCCCCATCTGGAAATCGATGGCGGCGGACCCGGCGAGGCGCGCACACCGGCAAGACCGCTGTCGGCGGCGACCGATCACGATGAAGAACCACGTGTATCGAATCAGGGAGACCATCATGGGCATTGATATTTCACTCTTGTGGGCCGTGCTCATTCTGTTCGGCATTATGATGTATGTGATCATGGACGGATTCGACCTGGGCATTGGAATACTTTTCCCTTTTATGCCCGCCCGTGAAGATCGTGATGTCATGATGAACACGGTAGCGCCCGTCTGGGATGGCAACGAAACCTGGCTGGTGCTGGGTGGTGCGGGTCTGATGGCGGCTTTCCCGCTGGCCTATTCGGTCATATTGAGTGCATTTGCCATGCCGTTGATCCTTATGTTGCTGGCACTTATTTTTCGCGGCGTGGCGTTCGAGTTTCGCTTTCGTGCCAGTGATGCGCGTCGGCGCTGGTGGGATGCCGCCTTTATTGGCGGTTCGTTGCTGGCGACCTTTTTCCAGGGCATCACACTGGGCGCGTTTATCGAAGGCATCAAAGTCGTTGATCGCGCCTATGCCGGTGGTCCGCTGGACTGGCTGACCCCCTTTACCGTCTTTACCGGTATCGGACTTGTCATCGCTTATGCGCTGCTGGGTTGTACCTGGCTTGTTTTGAAAACTGAAGGTGATTTGCAGAAACGCATGATTGGCATGGCCAGGCCGCTGACGCTCGTATTGCTGATCGTCATTGGCATTCTGAGCGTCTGGACGCCGCTGGGCAACGGTCTCATCTACGATCGCTGGTTCACGTTTCCCAATGTGCTCTGGTTTGCTCCGGTCCCCATCCTGGTTGTGCTGGTGTGCTGGGGATTAATCCGCAGCCTGAATCACGATCCGCATGCCGAGCCGTTCGTTTATACACTTTGCATGGTTTTCCTGGGCTACAGCGGCCTGGGCATCAGCGTATGGCCGAATATCATCCCGCCCGATATTTCGATCTGGGATGCTGCGGGCCCTCCTGAAAGCCAGGGCTTTGCATTGGTGGGCGCGTTGTTCATTATTCCGTTTATTCTGATGTATACATCCTGGGCCTATTATGTATTTCGCGGCAAGGTCAAGGCAGGGACGGGTTACCATTAATGCCACACAAATCCAATCGCCATTCCCAACAACCAGCAGGCAGCCGCAGCCGGTGGCTGTGGTTTGTGGGCCTGTGGCTCGCCGGTACGGTTGCATTGCTGGTGTTTGCTTATCTATTACGCGGTATCATGTCTGCCGTTGGAATGACAACCTGAGTTTCCAGATGAGTCCTGATCGTTTAACGTTTATCCGCCAGTTACCCAAAGCCGAATTGCATGTGCACATTGAAGGCACACTGGAGCCGGATCTGATTTTCCGACTTGCCCAGCGCAACGGCGTGACGCTGCCTTATGCTGACGTAGACGCGTTGCGTGCGGCCTATCAATTTACCAATCTGCAATCGTTTCTTGACCTGTACTATGCCGGTGCGGCCGTGCTGCTGACAGAGCAGGATTTTTATGACATGACCATGGCTTATCTGACGCGCATCGCGCAGGACGGCGTCGTGCATACTGAAATCATGTTCGATCCGCAGACGCATACCGAGCGGGGCGTGCCGATAGCCGATGTATTCGCGGGTATTGCGCGCGCCTTGCGCGAAGGGAAGGCAAAATGGGGCATCACTTCCTGCCTGATCATGAGCTTTCTGCGGCACTTGTCCGAGCAGGCAGCCTTTGACACGCTGGATGAGGCGTTACCTTTGCGCGCAGATTATGCCGATGTATGGCTGGGGATCGGTCTGGATTCGGGCGAACAGGGCAATCCGCCGGAAAAATTTGAACGGGTATATGCGCGTTGTCGCGAACTGGGTTTTTATCTGGTTGCCCATGCGGGTGAAGAAGGGCCCGCAGATTATGTCAGCGGAGCACTGGACAAGTTGAATGTCATTCGCATCGATCACGGTGTGCGCAGTGAAGAGGACCCGGCGCTGGTGGCCAGGCTGGCTGCCCGCCGCATTCCCCTGACCGTCTGTCCCCTGTCGAATCTGAAACTCAAAGTGGTCAACGATATGCGAGAGCATAATTTGAAGCGACTGCTTGACCAGGGTCTGTGTGTGACGATTAATTCCGATGATCCTGCCTATTTTGGCGGCTATCTTCTGGACAATTACGTCGCCGTGGCACAGGCGCTGGATCTGGATGATGAAGATCTGGTCAAACTCGCGCGCAATAGCATGGACGCTCGCTTTCCAGTGTTTGTATCACAATCTTGATTTACAGGCTCGGGCGATTTCATTTGCTCAATGCCCCTTGGTGTCACATTTTTTGCGCTTGTGTATTCAGAAAAACAGCACCCTTGGCGGTCACATTTTTTCGCGCTTGTGCATTCGAAAAAACTGCATCATCAGGCTGGATGCATTCGGGCCTTCACTGCTATTGAAATCCAGGCGACTGTCGCCACCGCTCCAGGCATGGCCAATCTTGCGTATTTGACAATAGCGCACAATGCTTTTGCGGGAGCGCCTGAAATCAAACCGGGTGTATTCGCGTCTGGTGTGTTCCCCCACCTGTTTCTCTTCAGGCTGGGCATGTTCATCAAAGCCATTCAACCACGCAAACTGGCGGGCAAGCTGTTCGCCATTATTCGCAGCGACCACCCGGTCCAGCTGACCCTGCAGGATAAGTGCGGGCAGATACACCTGAGTTGGGCCTGGATGATCCGGTATTGTCCTGAGCGCTGTCAGCGGGTCATTCAGTGTGCCGCGACGCATGGTCTGCATGCCGCTGGTCAGACTGGTAGCGTTGCCCATAACGGGCCCTGAATGCAAGGCGACGGCAGCAAATAACGCAGGATGCCGCAAGGCCAGCAAGCCACTCATGCCCGCGCCGGCTGACATGCCTGCCAGATAGACCCGTGTCTGGTCCAGTTTGTGCCGGGCGACCAAGTTCTGTACTAGCGAGGCAATGGCGTCGGCTTCGGCGTAGCCATGATGAGCGTCGGGCAAATACCAGCGCCAGCAGCGCAGGCTCTGACGCTGCCTGGATTGTTGCGGATAAATGACCACCATGCCTGCTTTGGCCGCCAACTGGTTCATCCGTGTTCCCTGTGCAAACTCGGTGGCAGTTTGCTTGCAACCATGCAGCATGACCAGGACGGCACTGCCCTTGACTTCGTGTTCGGGTGGCACATACATGAAATAGGTCAGTCGCTGGAAAAACAGGGTGATTCTTGCAGGGACCTTGTAGATTCGTTCCGTCCATGATCCATGGCGAAACGGAGGCGGCACGGGCTTTTTCGCCTTTCGACGCAACGCGGCAGGCGTCACGCCCAGCAGCGGGTTGTGATTGAAGGCCGAAGCGGCCAGCTTCATATTCGATTGTGTTGCCCTGATCAGCGCGTCGCTCTGCTGACGCGCGATTTTGCGGGCCGTCTTCAGAAAGATGGAGCTCATGCTGCGAGCCATATGCGTTATCCCGGTTTAGGGTGGTCAAAATTGGTCATTCGTGTCGGCGGGGCCGCCAGGAGCGTCTGTCCCTGCAAGAAATACTAAGCGACCAGTGTGAAGATATCACGTAAGTTCGCAATCGTTACTATTTCCTGTCAGGGTCGGCGTTGCAATGCGTGTCAGCCACCACACTGGTCTGCTGTCTGCCGGGCACGGGAGAGCGGGCAGATCGTTCAGTGAGAGATGAGCCGCACCGGTATGCACCCGCGCAGCGCGTTGGTCAGCACAATGGCGTCAGCCTGGTGCAGCATGGATTCGGTAATCCGCTCCTGGCTGACGTGATCCGTTCCCAGATACGGTTCCGGATGCTTGAGTACCTGGGCACGCATGACACCCGGCAGAACGTCCAGGGACAGTGCGGGTGTGATCCACGCCCCCTGATAGTGAATGAAGACCGAGCTGCGTGCGCCTTCCAGCAGGTAGCCATCGTGATTGAAATACAGTACGTCAAAATCTCCGGATTTGACAGCGTGTTTCAAATCATCGTCATAATGTTGGCGCCATGTTGTTTTAAAACGACGCAGGAGGTCGTGGTTGGGGAGAATGCGGGGTGCAATACGTGTTGTGGCCATCGCGACTCGGTCTGCAGATGTCGCCGAGTCCGAAGCAGACGCCGCAGTCGCAGCCGCAGCGGATGCTGGCGCTGATGACATGGCCGACACCGACACGGATGCCGACGCCCCAGCGCTGTCCAGCGCAAAGAACTGGATATCGCACTTGCCATTATGGAACAAAACGGCCCGCATGCGCAGGCTGGCATGAGTCGCTTGTGCATTGACCGCATGCTCCATTTGCTGCGTCAATGCGCTCTTGTCTGCGGTAAAGCCCAGCGCAGCAGCCGATGTGCACAGCCGTTCAATATGCTGCTCCAGCAGGGCGCAACGTCCCTGTTGCACCAGCATGGTCTCGAAAAGCTGGAACCCGGCAGGCAGACCGCGCAGAAAGCGCGACTTCCAGTGGATTTCTTCGTATTCCGATTGAGCAGTGCTATCGTAGACCAGTCCGCCGCCGACTCCCATAACCCCTTTACACGCCAGGGAATGATCGTTGTTCGGCTGCAGGCAGAGTGTCCGAATGGCAACATTAAAACTGCCGCGGGCACGCAAGGTGTTGGCGGCCGGCTGAAGGTAACCGATGCTGCCGGTGTACAGACCGCGCGCACCGCCTTCGCTGTCGGCGATGTAGCGCATGCTCATTTTCTTGGGCGCACCGGTGATGGAGCCGCAGGGAAAAAGCGCTTCAATGATATTTGCCATAGTGACTTGTGGACGCACGTCACATCGGATGGGGGTGGTCATCTGCAGCACCTGGCCGAAGCGTGTAACTTTGAACAGTTCTTCTACCCGTACGCCGCCGGGTCGGGCGAGCATGGACAGGTCGTTGCGCAACAAATCAACAATCATCAGGTTTTCTGCCCTGTTCTTGCTATCTGCCCGCAACTGTTCGCTGCGTATGTCCAGCGGCTCGCCGTCGCTGTAGGGCAGCGTTCCCTTCATTGGTTCTGCGCGCACAACACCATCTTCTTCAATACGGATAAACAATTCCGGAGACAGGCAGAGTGTCCATGGGTCGGCAGGCAGATGAGGCAGCCAGGCCAGGACGCCATAGGGCACCGGCTGTTTAGCGCGCAAAGTACGATATATCGACATCGGCGAGCCGTAAGTGTCGAAGGACTGCCTTGCCGTGTAGTTGATCTGATAAAAATCGCCGCAAGCAATGGCTTCGCGCAGCCGTTCAAACTGCTGGCGATAGCTGTCAAACCCCGGTTTCAATTGCAGATTGCACAAGCCGGCAGGCTGGTCCTGCGGATCGTGCGCATGTGCCTGTTGGGCCAGCCATGCGTCAATCTGTTCGCCTGCCAGGGGGGTGGCGCGCGAAAACCAGTGAATGTGCAAGGGTGCGTGAGCGGCGGCCGCCGCGTCCCCGGCTTGTCCAAATTCGTAGGGAATAAAAATGGCCGCATGCAACCCTGCGTCCCAGCCGTGGTTAAGCACGCTGTCCAGATCGGATAGCTGTGTGCCATGCAGGCTCTCATGGCGCACGAATTCATACAGCAGTGTAGCCTGTTGAGCGACAGCGTCGTCAAACAATACGAAAGTCTTCAGGGTGTTCATAGAGTGCGAGGATACCCGATTTACGTGTTCTGTTTGCGCGTAAATTGCCAAAGAAAATACAGGGCGCCGATGAATGTGGCAATCAGGCCTGTGGGAATTTCGTACGGGAACAGAAGTTGTCGGCCAACGTGATCGGCGCACAGCATGATGATGACTGCGATAATCGAGGCGGCCAGCAATTGCCGGCGCAGGCCATGGAACCCCATGCTGCGTGCCAGATGCGGTGCGATCAGGCCGACGAAGCTGGTAGGGCCGATTGTTACAGAGGCCAGCGTTGTCAGTGCAGCGATCAGAAGAAACAGCAGGGTGCGTGTCAGCATGGGGCGCTGGCCGGTGGCACGCGCGATCGGGTCGCCCAGTCGCAGCAGGCTCAGCGGGCGTCGGGATGCCAGGGCCAGCACGACCAGCAACGCACATAAGCCGTATCGTATGGGCAGATCGCTTTGCAGCAGGCTCATATACGTGTCGCCGGAAATCCAGACCAGCAATTGTTGAATTTGTTGCATGCCGCTGGCCAGCGTCAGGGTCAGCAATGAATTGAACAATTGCGTGAGCGCCATTCCGGTCAGCAGGATTTTTTCCGGTTGAAATTGATTGCGTGCGTTGATCAGCATCACGAAGAGCAGGCTGATAAAGGCGCCGACAATGCCGCACACCAGGTACAGGACGGGTGACGGCGCAGGCATCAGCATCATGAGTGCGATCAGTCCCATGCCGGTACCCGAGGTCACGCCCAGAAATTCGGGCGAGGCCATGGTGTTGTTGGTCATATTCTGAATCAGCGTGCCGGCGCACGCAATCGCGATGCCAAACAGAATGGCGGTCTGGGTGCGGCTTTCGGTGAAGAGGGCAATGGTTGGGTCAATTTTTCCGAGCACCATCCAGTTGCCTGCGACGTCATGTGTGAGATGCGGTAACAGAAAAAAGCAGGCCAGCGCAAGCGCGATTAACAGAAGCAGCCGGATTCTGAGCGGCCCGGCGGCGTAGCGTGTACCGGCGTGCAGCGGCGCGACTTTCTGGCGTGTGTGGCTGCGCTGCTTCATCAAAAGCAGGAGCAGGATCGGGACACCCAACATGGCCGTCACTGTTCCGGTCAGGATGCTGTTGGGCCAGACGTGGGTGACCAATTGCAGGGCCGAGTCGGTAATGGACAGCAGCAGCGCACCAAAGAGCAGGGCATAGCCCCATTGCCGGCGGATATCGGTCACCCCCAGCGTACGCGCGATGACTGGTGCAGCCAGGCCCACGAACCCGATCACGCCGACGCTGCTGACTACGATTGCAATCAGAAAGGACACCAGAATGAATCCGCTCACGCGCACCAGGCGGACATTTACCCCGACACTTTTCGCAAGTGTGCCCTGCAGGGCAAACGCTCGCAGCGATGGCAGCAGAAACCACGACAGGGGCAGGCATAACAGGGTTTGCCAGCCGGCCCGCAGAGCCGGCTGCCACGAGTCCTGGCTCAGCGACCCCGCGCCCCATACGATCAATCCGTAGAGCCGGTCCGGATTGAGGATCAGATACATATTGCTCAGCGTGGTCAGCAGCAGCGAGAGCATAAGCCCGATCAGAATCAGAGTGTTGCCTGCATTGCCGGCGCGCCGGATAAAGAGCAGAATCACCAGGCTGGCGATCAGACTGCCCGCCATGGCCAGCAGCGTGGAGTCAAACAATTGTGATTCCGGGAAATACATCATGCCCAGCAGTAACGCAAATTGCGCACCGCTGCTGGTGGCCAGTGTATCCGGTGCCGCCAGTGTATTCTGCGTAATATTCTGCAGGATGAAACCGGCCAGGCCGAGGCAGAGGCCGCAAAGCAGCGCCATTGCAATCCGCGGCAGGGTGCCATGCCAGAAAACCAGGTGCTGCATGGCTGCATGGGAGACTTCACCCGCATCTTGCAGATCCAGAAAGATGATCGCACTCATCATTATCAGCGCGATTGCCGAACCGGCAATCGCGAGTCCTTTGGCTGACAGTGTATATCTCATTCGTGATATCCGGGAAAACGGAAGGAAGCACCCTGGTCAGTGTTCGTGTCCTGGGCAAGCAGCCCGTCGCGGACCGTTTGCGCAAAGCGAAGCACCGTATTCAATCCGCCCAGCGTCCACACGGGTTCGGTGAGAATGACCCGGTCGTTGCGCACGGCCGGCAATGCCTGCCAGATGATGTTTTCATGCAGTTTTTTGGGAAGGTCGGCAGGAAAGGGTTTGATGACAAAGAGTGTGGTGTTTTCGGGCAAGGAGGCAAGGCGGGGCAGATCGGCGCTTTGAAATCCCCATTGGTTGACAGGCGCGGTCCAGGCATTTTTGACGCCGATTTTTTCCAGTGCCGTGGAAAAAAGACTGGGCTTGCCATAGATCCGTACGTTGCGTGCATCAATGAACTGAATGATGGCAACAGGCCGGCCCCTGTGCTTGGCCAGTTGATGACGAATGGTATCGAGCCCGTCACCAACGTCGGTAATCAGTTTTTCGGCCTTGTCCTGATGCCCGGTAATTTCGCCGATCTGCAACGCGAGTTCGGTCAGGTTTTGATAAATATCCTGGCCAGGGGTGTAGACATCCAGCAGGGTGGTCGGACCGATTTTCTCCAGTAATGCCTTGACGAACGCATAATCCTGCGAAGCCAGAATCAGGTCCGGCGCAAGGCGGATCATTCTGTCAGGATTGGGCTGCGCTCGCATGCCCAGATCCAGCGTAGACGCAGGCATTGCAGGCGACTGGCTCCAGACTTGATAACTGGCCTTCTCGGCCAGTGCGGCCGGAAAAATGCCCATGGCAGCCATGGTTTCGGCGACGGTCCAGTCCAGTACTGCGATACGCTTTGGCTTTGTGTCGGGCCCTGCCTGTGCACCGGGCCGGTCCGCAATGGGTGGCGATACTACGGCAGAGTCGCTTGCAGGGGCGGAAAATGCCAGGCTTGTCAGCAGGCATGTGCTTAGGGTCAGGAGCAGGCGCAATACAGTTTGCATGGGATTGTGCCGGCTCAATTGAAGGCCAGTTGAACGCCGGGATGGGCAGGATGGGCGACCAGTTGCAGATCTACGTCATAAATATGACGCAGTTTTTCGGTATCCAGCAAAGCCCCGGGCGGTTCTGCATAAATCAGCCGGCCGGCACGTAGCGCGAGCAACTGGTCGCAATAGCGGGTCGCCAGATTAATATCGTGAATGACCGCGATCACGCATTGGTTTTCTTCGTTGGCCAGCCGATGCAAGAGCTGCATGACCTCAAGCTGGTGCTTCAGGTCCAGCGCTGCCAGTGGCTCGTCCAGCAGAATATAGGGCGTGTTTTGGGCCAGCAGCATGGCAATCCATACCCGTTGACGCTCTCCGCCGGACAGGACATCCAGCGGCGAAGACATGAATGCTTCGGTGTCGGTCAGGGCGATGGCCCGTTTGATGGCGGCGTCATTGTCGGGGTTACCGTTACGCCAGATGCTGTTCCAGGAATATCGACCCAGTTCGACCAATTCCAGCGCGGTCATGTCCGGGATGACAGGTGTATATTGCGGCAAATAAGCCAGTTTACGTGCGTATTGGCGGTTCGACAGCGTGTCTATCCTGGCCTTATCGAGCGAAATGATGCCCTGCGACGGTGTGTGCTCACGCGCCAGCAGCTTGAGCAGGGTCGATTTGCCCGAGCCATTGTGTCCGATCAGGCCATAGAATCGGCCTCGTTCGAAGCGGGCGGTCAGGGGGTGGAGCAGGGTTTTTGACGAGGTTTGAAAACCGGCGTTTTCAATCTGGATCATTGCGTATCCGGGAGAATAAAATCAGTATCGGTATTGTAAATGGTTCTCAATACCTATCTGACCATTTTGGCTTGATGTAGCGGTTTTTCCCGTCAGGCGGGTAAAAAAACAAGGCCCGTCTTGCAAACGGGCCCTGAGCGCGATCGGTACAGTCTGAAATCAGCGGATCGGCAAGCCGTATTGCAGGCCACCCTCGGTCCACAGGGCGTTCAGGCCCCGCTTGATTTTCAGCGGGCTCCCCTGGCCGACGTTGCGTTCAAAACTTTCCCCGTAGTTCCCCACTTGCTTGATGATGTTATAAGCCCATTTTTCGTCCAGCCCCAGGTTCTTGCCCGCGCCTGGCGTAGTACCCAGCAGGCGCTGGATGTTCGGGTTGGTGCTTTTGAGTTGTTCATCTACGTTTGCCGTCGTCACGCCCAGCTCTTCGGCATTGACGGTTGCCTGAAAGACCCATTTGACGATATTGAGCCAGGCATCATCGCCTTGCCGCACGAACGGGCCCAGCGGCTCTTTGGAAATGATTTCAGGTAGCACTTCGTAATCGTCCGGAGCGGACAATTTGGAGATGCGGATCGAGGCCAGGCCTGAGGCATCGGTGGAGAACACATCGCAGCGGTTGGTGGCAAAAGCGTTGACCACTTCGTTGAACTGGTCAAAGACCACAGGTTTATATTCGACCTTGTTGGCACGTGCCCAGTCGGCAAGCGTGTTCTCGTTGGACGTCCCGGTTTGCAGGCAGATGGTTGCCCCATTGAGTTCTTTGGCGCTCTTTACCCCCAGTTTCTTGGAGACAAGAAAGCCCTGGCCATCGTAAAAATTGACGCCGGCGGCAATCAGTCCCAGTGCCGTATCGCGTTGCTGGGTCACAGTGGTGTTGCGGGTCAGAACGTCGACTTCGCCCGATTGCAGTGCGGTAAAGCGTTGCTGCGAGTTCAGCGGCACAATCTTGAATTTACTGGCGTCGCCAAACACGGCAGCGGCGATGCTTTTGCACAGATCGACATCCAGCCCCTGCCATTCGCCCTTGGCATCGGGCGCAGAAAAGCCGGCAAAGCCGGTTGTGGCGCCACACACGACGGCGCCCCGCTGTTTGACATTATCCAGGGTAGCTGCCTGGGCGGATCCCGCCATGGCCAGCGTGACGGCAAGGGTGGTCAGTGAAGCTTTGATAAGGGCAGGCATAACGGACTCCAATTCAGATTACAGCGTAAATCAAGAAGGTATACCGGTTTTTCAACCTGGGAAAACAACCAATTTGTCCAATCTTATTACCTTATGTAATAAAAGAAAAGATCAGGGGCGACGGACAGCGTATTCCTGCTCAGACTGCGCGCATGCGCAAAGGTGCAGCGGGCCTTCGGAGGTGACAGTCGCTTACTGTCTGTTCTGCTTTTCCTGTTTGCTTTCCCGCCATATTTTATAAATATGCCAGGCCATGGGCAGGACTGAAACAATGACGATTCCCAGTGTGAACAGCGACAGATTGTCCTGCACCCATTGGATACGACCCAGGAAGTATCCCGCGGTGACCAGCAGGAAAATCCACAGAAAGCCGCCCAGAACGTTGTAGAACGCGAAATGGCGGCGATCCATGCCGGACAGGCCCGCCAGAAACGGTGCAATGGTGCGCACGATCGGAATGAAGCGCGCCAGCGTAATGGTGGAACCGCCGTATTTTTCAAAGTACGCATGGGTCTTGTCGATATGGCTTTGTTTGACCCAACCCTTGCGCACCAGCGTCTGCCCCAGCGCGGAACGGCCGATGGTGTAGTTGACGTAGTCGCCGATAACGGCTGCAGCAAACAGCATCACCATATACCAGAATGGGGCAATGCCACTAATCCCCATAAAGGCACCCACCGCAAAAAGCAGGGAATCGCCGGGTAAAAAGGGCATGACCACCAGCCCGGTTTCCAGAAAAAGAATCAGTGCAACCAGACAGATGCCCCAGCTCCAGTGATCATGAAGCATGGCCATCAGGGCCTGATTGTCATGTAGCCAGCCAAAAAGCGAAGAGAAATTCATAGACCTTATTGTGGTTGGGATGGGCGCGCGCATGCGAAAGCAGGCAAGCCATTGAAGAGATTGGACTAATAGTAATATGGAATAGGTATTTATACCGTTGGCGCGTCAAATTATCATAAATTTTTACAACGAACAGGCTATGATAAATGCTCGTTCTCACAACCAGGGAGTGCAGTGATGTCCAAGAAAATTCTGATGCTTGTTGGCGATTATGCTGAAGACTACGAAACTATGGTGCCGTTCCAGTTTCTGCTGGGGGTCGGGTACGAGGTGCACGCCGTCTGCCCCGATAAAAAAACCGGCGATACCATCGCGACGGCGATACACGATTTCGAAGGTGACCAGACCTATTCGGAAAAACGGGGACACAATTTTGCGATCAATCACGATTTTGCCAAGGTGAACACAGCCGACTATGCCGGACTGGTCATTCCGGGCGGGCGCGCGCCTGAATATTTGCGCAACACGCCACGCGTACTGGAGATCGTGCGGGAGTTCGATGCGGCCAAAAAGCCCATCGCGGCGGTCTGCCACGGCGCGCAGATTCTGGCCGCTGCCGATGTCATTAAAGGGAAAAAATGTTCCGCCTATCCGGCCTGCGCGGCCGAAGTGACCCTTGCCGGCGGCCACTACCAGGACATCGCCGTCGACAGCGCCGTAACTGACGGTCATTTGGTTACCGCTCCGGCCTGGCCTGCCCATCCGGCGTGGATGGCGCAATTTATCAAGGCGCTGGGCGCGACCGTCACGATCTGAGCGCATTGACTTCCGAGGTACGATACAAGATGTATACCCTGCATATTGCCAATAAAAACTACTCTTCATGGTCACTGCGTCCCTGGATCCTGCTGCAGCAGCTGGGGATTGCGTTTCACGAAGAGCGCCATCCTTTTCAGGCCGATCTGCAGGCCCAGCGCAAGCTGTTTTCGGCCTTTTCACCGACCGCGAAAGTGCCGGTTCTGCAGGATGAACAGATCACGGTGTGGGATAGTCTGGCGATCGCCGAATATCTGGCTGAACGGCATCCGCAAGCATGGCCGCAGGATCCGCTCGCGCGCGCCTGGGCACGCTCGGCCGCCTGCGAGATGCATGCCGGATTTACCGAGCTGCGCGAGCGTTGCGGCATGAATTGCGTGGTGCGCGCAAAACCCAGGTCCATGACCGTCGAGCTGAAAGCCGATATAGACCGGCTCAATACGCTTTTTATTGACGGCTTATCCCGCTTCGGCGGACCGTTTCTGGCAGGCGAGGCCTTTACTGCGGCAGATGCCATGTTTGCACCTGTCGTCTTCCGTATCCAGACTTATGACCTGCCGATGCAGCCGCTTGCCGCCGGGTACGTCGCGCATGTTCTGGCTTTGCCAGCCATGCAGCAGTGGTATGCGCAGGCACTTGCGGAAACCGACATCGACCAGTCACATGAAGAGGATGTTCTGCGTTATAACGACTTGATTCATGATGAACGGTCTGCGGGCGTGCGCTGAACGGTCCACGCATTTACGTCGCAATAGATGAGACGATTGCAGGTGTCCTGATTTATATCAAACAGATCGCATGATCTGGAACGGCGGGCGCAACTGTGGCGGCAGCCAGATGTTTACAATAAATTTTTATTTGTTTTTCAGGAAATAGGAAGATGAAATTCGCTCTGTGTAGCGCCGTTATCAGCGCTTGTGTATTCAGTTCCGTGGCAGTGGCCCATCACAATGGCACCGAGCATGGGCACCATGACATGCACGCTGCTCCGGCGCGAGTGGCCAGCACTGTCAAAGGCAGTGATCAGGTTCGTGTGGAAGATTGCTGGATACGCCTGCTGCCCAACGTGGCGCCTTCCGGTGGTTTTTTTGTTCTGCGCAATCAGGACAAGTCAGAGCCTGTAGTGCTCAAGGCGCTTGAGACCGAGGTGTTCGCGATGACCATGTTGCATGAAACGACCGAGAAAAATGGCATGTCTGCCATGGGGATGGTGCCTGACGTGATCGTGCCGCCTGGACAAACACTGGCGTTCAAGCCCGGTTCATTTCATGCCATGCTGGAAAAGCCGGTGGCCGGCCTCAAAGCCGGGCAACAGATCACGGTCAATTTTGTCCTGGGGACAGGCAAGAAGCTGCCTGTCCAGTGTACGCTCAAATCGCCGTCCGCCCGTAAATTCAGCGACCAGTAGCGACCGGGGCCGCAGCGGCCGCGCGCCGTGTATCTTCGGTCACAGCCAGCTGGCGGAAACGGCCGGCTGAAAAATGATAGAAAGCCTGCGGGCAGATCTGTTTTGAGACGACGGTGGCAACCAGGCTGGCCAGCAACATCCAGAAAAGCATGGCCTGGCTGCCCGACATTTCCATGACAATGACAGAGGCGGTCACCGGTGACTGGGTGGCTGCCGCCAGAAAGGCCGCCATTGAAACCAGCACGAATACGCTTTGCGCTTCCTGCATATGAACTGTCCGGGCAATCTCAACGCCGATACCGGCGCCGGTGGTCAGGGCGGGCGTAAAGATGCCGCCGGGGATTCCCGCCCAATACGATGCAACCGTCGCCAACAATTTGGCGATGCTGAAATGCTCCGTGTCTTGTGGTTGTAGCATCAGGGCGTTTTTTGCGACATCGTAGCTGGTACCAAAGACGCTGCCGGCGGTCAAATATCCCAGACCGGCAACGAGCAGCCCCATTGCCGCGGCGACCCATAACGGATGATTGCGCACGTGATGACGCAGGCCTGCAGGCAGGCACCCGGCCAGCCCCTTGCTCAGCAGGCGGGCAAAAATGCCGCCAGCGATGCCACAAATGGCTGCGCATAACAGAACCCATCCGAGCATGTTTTCCTGCAATGGTGCCGAATGGAACGTACCGAAATACGGGTTGTCACCCATCAGCGCCACGACAATAAAACCGCAGGCCAGCACGCCCAGCAGAATGACCCGCTGCCAGCGCAAGTCCAGTCCTTTGCCGATTTCTTCGATTGCAAAAATGACGCCCGACAGGGGCGCATTGAACGCAGCTGCGAGGCCGCCCGCTGCGCCCGCTGCAATCCATTCGCGGGTATTGAATCCCTTGAGCGGCAGGCCGATTTTCTGGCAGAATTGACCCCAGCCGAGCATGGCAGCGGCGCCCACCTGGACAGACGGGCCTTCCCGGCCAATCGAGGCGCCGGCGAGTAGCCCAAGAAACGTCAAGGGTATTTTCCAGAGCGCCTGCACAATCGAAACCAGACGCAGCTTACCGGGCGTATCCTGGCGCAGCGACAGGCTGGCAATGACTTGTGGAATACCGCTGCCGGCAGAATAAGGCGCAAAACGCATGACGCACCAGCGCAGGAAAACAAAGGCCAGTGGCAGCACGACCCAGATCAGATAAGGATAGGCGCGTGTCCATTCGCGGTTTTTTTCCAGCGCGTAGTCAGCCATGATGGCAAACGCGATGGATATCAATGCCACCAGCGCAGCACCGCAAAGCATGAGCGCCAGTTGCAGCGACTTTTTCGATAGACGCAGGGCGTGTCGTGATTTTTGTCGGATTGAGCGGCGCAGGCGCGGTGCGGCAGATGGCATAAATTAAGATTGCTGTGTTGTGTGGCCCAGCGCTTGCAGAATGATCTGGTTGAAGGCATGCGGCAGGGCCAGGTTGAGGCCATGTGAGGCCGGTTTCAGTGTGTGACGCGATGCATGTTTGAACTGCTGCTCCAGCGCATCCAGAATGGCAGGAAAGGGCGCGGGGCTGTCCGAGCCGCCCATCAGTGTGACAGGAATCCCGTATTCGTTGATTCGTGCCGGATTCAGTTCATAAAGGGGTTCGCGGATGATCAACGGCAGTGTTGCTGCCTGATCCCGCGTCATGGCCTTGAACCAGGAGACCATGCGTTTCCAGGTTCCGGCACCGCTGACGCCATCAATAAATATTTCCAGAGCGGCGTCAGTATCTCCGCTTTCGTAAGCGGCGAGCGCCAGGTCGCGATAGGGCAGAGCGGGCATGCTGTCTTCCGGCAAAACCGAGCCCAGCCCGGGATCGGCCAGCAACACATGCGTAACGCGGTCAGGGCGACGCGTAGCCATTTCTGCCGCGATACGGCCGCCGCGCGAGTGGCCCAGCACGGCAAAGTGATCGATGCCCAGGTGATCCATCAGGGTGAACATATCGGTCGCATGTTGGGCTATGGAAAAATGCGCAGCTTCGCCAGAGGATTGGGGTGCCGTGGCGTCATAGGCAGGCAGACCGGGTGCGATCACCCGCAGCGAGGCCGACAGATCGGGCAGTTGCCAGCGCCAGAAACGGAAATCGCACAGCGAACCGTGAACCAGCAACAGACAGGCAGGCGATTGCCCTGCGTCCTGGAAGGTGAGGGCAGTACGGTCAAGATTGAGCGTGTGTTGCGGGTAATCGTTGTGCATCGTCATCAAATAAAAAAAGCATCCTGCGACTTCCGGATGCCTTTGGGTAAAAACGGAATCAGCAGTGGCGAAAAACTAGCGGAACAGCTCCAGGCGGTTTTTCGCTGTGTCAGATGCAGGCGTGTTGGGATAGTCGCGAACAACGCGCTGCAGGGTGGCTTTGGCACCCGCGATGTTGTTCAGTTCTACCTGGCTTCCTGCAATCACGAGCAGCGCGTCGCCCGCTTTGGGATCACGTGGATAGGCGGCGACCATGGACTCCAGTCCCTGGATTGAGCCATTGAAGTCTTTGTTCGCGTAGCGGCTGCTGCCTTCATAAAAACGCGCGCTTGGTGTCAGTGGACTGTTTGGATATTGCTGGGCAAAACGGTTGAGCGCTGTGCTGGCTTCGGCATAGTTGCCCTGGCGAAAAAGATCCAGTGCACTATCGTAGGACTGTTGTTCGTTGGGATCACCCACCTGTGGCGAGGGAGGTACATCCGGATTGGCTGCCTGCTGACCGGACTGCTGCGACATGCGCAACTGATGGTTGGCGGTCTCAATGCTGCCGCGCAATTGCGTGATCTGTTGCTGCAGATTGTTGATCTTGTTGGACAGGTCTGCTGTGTTCTGCTGGCTTTGTCTTAACTGGGAGCGCAGGTCAAGAATGGCACGCCGAGCATCTTCGTCTTCAAACGCATAGGCGTGATTGGCGGCCAGACTGAGCACGAGGGCAGATGAGGCAATGAGCAGGGAATGTGTTTTCTTCATTTTCATGTTGACTCCGTTAAAACAGCAACGCCGCAACGGCAGAACCGTTTGCGGCGCAGTGAGCTAAACCTACAAAGCAGGATTAACGCTGATAGTTAATGTCTGCGCGACGGTTTTCAGCATAGGCTTCTTCAGAAGTGCCTTCTGCTTTAGGACGCTCTTTACCAAAGCTGACGGCTTCGATCTGGTTGGGGCTTACACCCTGTTGTGTCAGCTGGTTGGCAACGGCCACAGAGCGGCGTTGACCCAGTGCCAGGTTGTACTCGGCGCTACCGCGTGCATCGGTATTACCTTCGATGCGAACGCGCTGGTTAGCGTTGGCAGACAGGTATTGAGCGTGCATTTGTACAACGGGCTGATACTGTTGTTCAACAGTGTAGCTGTCGTATGCGAAGTAGACAGAGCGTTGCTGTGCCAGTGGGCTATTGGGGTTGAATGGATCCATAACTGCGTTGGATGTGCCTGTACCAGCGCCAGCACCAGCTGTGCCGTCTACAGGAGTAGAGCTACACGCTGCCAGTGTGGCAGCCAGACCAGCAATAGCAAGTGTTTTTGCAATGCGAGAACCCATGGTAATTTCCTTTATTAAAGTCAAAAATAAACTTATTTTGTAAACGGCCCCCAAGCCGCACCAGTCACATTGCCAGACGAGGGTATAGAGGCCTGGAACGAACCGTCAGCATTGACGATTCCGAGACCGCCACCTGCTGCGTAGAGCACTTGCATTCCATTAGGTGCGAAACTTGGAGAAAGATCATTGCCGCCAGAAGTCAGTACCTGATCAGATCCAGAGCCAAGACTACTTATGGCAATAACATATGACCCACCTCGTAAGCTAGAATATACCAGTTTTGCCCCATCTGGTGAAATTTTTGGCGAAACATTTTGTGATCCACTGAAGGTCAGACGGCTGGCTGCACCCCCGCCCAATCCGGTGCGATAGACCTGTGCGCTGCCTCCGCGATCGCTGGTAAAGACGATGCCGCTGCCATTCGGAAAGAAAAAGGGTTCGGTGTCGATTTCTGCTGAATTGGTCAGCCGTTGCTGGCCACTGCCACCGCCTGCGCTAACCAGATATATTTGCGAAATACCGCCCTGGCTGAGCGCGACTGCCAGCTGACTACCGTTCGGAGACCACGCAGGCGCGCTGTTGTTGCCTTTGAAGTTGGCTGCGACTGTGCGTCCGCCGGTACTCAGGTTCTGCACATAAACAATCGGTTTGCCGCCCTCAAAACTTACATAGGCCAGGCGTGTGCCATCGGGAGACCAGGCGGGTGAAATGAGCGAAGAAGAAGAGCTGGCGACGACTTTACGGCCTTCACCATCGGCGTCGGCGACCACCAGTTGGCGGCCGGTTGTGTAGGCGATGCGCGTTGCAAAAATACCACGTACACCCGTTGTTTTTTCGTAAATTGCGTCGGCGACACGGTGTGCAAGACGCCGCATCTGTGCCTCTGAAATATTCTTGGCATCCAATTGCGCCTGTTGCGCTGCATCAGCCAGACGATAGTCGACGCTGTTGCCGTTGACCGTGCCGTAAGCAACGGTTGTGGCACCAGTCTGCGAGATTGCGGCCCAGTCTGGCGTGTTGCTGGCACCCAGCGTCAGTGCGCCGGTGCTTTTTACTTCAAATTGTCCCGAACGGGTCAGGTCGGCGCGAATGATATTGGCAATTTCCGCGCCGTTGGGACCTTCAAAATTGGCTACCACAATGGGAAATTTGTTGGCCGAACCGGAGCCACGCAGCTCGACGTTTACCTGCGCGTGCGCGAAGGAGTAAAAAACGACGGCGAGAAACAGCGTCCAGGTCATCAGGACGGCGATATAGCGCTGCACACGAGGGGCGGGGCTGGCAGCAGTTCCCTTCTTATATGAGGCAGTCATGACTGCGTTCTCCTTACTGAATGTAATAACGACAGTGTATCAATAAAGCCTGTCCCGCCGTAACGGAACAGGGAAATGTTGTTTCACGCTTTTTCGGGACTCAGGCTGGGTCTGTATCAGTTAGGTGTGTAGCGGTACGGGCCCGTCACGTATGAGTCGCCGCCAGGTGGTTTGGGAAACGGTCGGCATGCCATGAGCGCCGACTGTACGGCCCGATCGAATGCAGGGTTGCCGGAGCGAACCAGAATTTTTGCGCCGGTTGGTGTGAAGTTGCTGTCAAAGTCAACACGGTAGGTGACCTGCAGACGTTGATTGCCGCTGAATCGCAGGCGTGGTTCCACACATTGCTGGACCCGGCGCGCATACCCGGAATTGCCACCACCGCCGCCGACCTGGTTGCGATCGCTTTGGCCGCCGCGAATGCCTGCCGTGCTGCTGACGTCGCCACGCATGGCCGCGCGCAGGGCATCACCTTTGGACTCTGCTTTGGCTTTGGCCTGTGCAGCCTTGCGGGCATCCGCCTTGGCCTTGGCTGCTGCTTTTTCCTTGGCTTCGGCAGCAGCCTTGGCCTTGGCTTGCGCTGCCGCTTTGGCTTTTGCGTCTGCTGCTTCTTTCGCTTTGGCAGCGGCTTCTGCTTTTGCTTTTTCCTGCGCTTCGGCTTCCTCACGGGCTTCGGCTTCGGCGCGCGCCTTGGCATCGGCCTTTGCTTTGGCGTCTGCACGCGCTTTGGCCTCGGCACGAGCCTGGGCCTGGGCTTTTTCTTTGGCTTGCGCCTGGGCTTTGGCTTCGGCCTCAGCCTCGGCCTTGGCTTCCAGGTCGGCGCGGCGTTTGGCTTCTGCGCGTGCCTGAGCGGCCTGTTTGGCTTCTTCCTGTGCTTTTGCCTTGGCGTCGGCTAATTCCTTTGCTTTATTCCGCGCTTCTTCCTTGCGCTTCTTTTCCAGCGCGATATCGGGGTCTTCCTGCTCGTTGGCCGCTGGTTTGGATTGTTCTGCCCGGGCCTGTTGCGCAGCCGCTGCTGCCGCCGCCGCGGCCGCCGCTTTTGATGGTGGCGGTGGCGGTGCTGCCGATTCTTGTTCGTCGTTCTGGGTATCTTCTTGCGCCGGATCCGGCGTGCGGGTCTGGGCCGGCGGTTGCAGGACCTGGTTTTCGCCTTCGGTCCACAATTCAAGCTGCACGGGGCCAGTCGGCGCTTCTGTGGACTGGAACAGTCCTGCAATCAGCCCGATCACTAACAAAGCGTGAAGGATAATCGCGCCGATCAGGCCTTTGCGATTATCTCCTTCATCATAGAATTCGTTAGGATTATCGAAGTGCTTCATTAAGTCGTTGAATTGTTGACAGTGAGAATAGGCGAGGCGGCTTACTGTTTGCCGTCTGCGGATTTCTGATTGACCAGCAGGCCCAGGCGTGTGAGGCCGCTGCTGCGCAGCGTGTCCATGACTTTCATGACTTCCTCGTAAGGCACCTTGCCGTCGGCAGCAATCACAACCGGGCTGTCAGGTTCCACCAGGGCTTTGACTTCTTCAACCAGATTGGTTTTGTCGATTGTCTGGAAGTTCTTGCCTGCCGTGCGCTGGCGCACTTTCATTTCGCCGTTCTCGGACATTTCAATCTCGACCGGTGTGGCCGGAACGGCAGAGGCCTGGCCCACCGAGGGAAGATTGATCAGTCCGGGCGTAATCATGGGAGCGGTCACCATGAAAATCACCAGCAGTACAAGCATCACGTCGATATACGGCACGACGTTCATCTCGTTTTTCATGCGGCGACTGCGGCCGCGGCGGGTTTGTATTCTGGCCATTAGCGAACCTGGCGTTGCAAAATATTCAGAAATTCGTCAATGAAACTGTCGAAGCGGCTGGCCAGTTTGTCGATATCGTTCGAGAAATGGTTGTAAGCCAGGACAGCGGGAATGGCTGCGAACAGACCGATAGCGGTGGCAATCAGCGCTTCGGCAATGCCGGGAGCCACGGCAGCCAGGGTCGCTTGCGCGGTGCCCGACAGGCCGATGAATGAATGCATGATGCCCCAGACGGTACCCAGCAGGCCGATATACGGACTGACCGAGCCGGCAGAAGCCAGGAAATTCAGATTGGAGTCGAGCGAGTCCAGTTCGCGCTGGTAGGTGGCGCGCATTGCCCGGTGAGGGCCGTCCAGCAGGGCGTTGACTTCCTTGACACCGTTGCGGCGTGCCTTCAGGAACTCGTCCATGCCCGATTCAAAGATGCGGGCCAGCGGGCCTTCCTCTTCGCTGTTTTGCGCGACCGACTGGTGCAGGGTGGTCAGGTCGCCGCCTTTCCAGAATGAATCCTCGAAATCCCGTGTCTGATTGCGCGCGCGCTTCAAAGCGATGCGCTTGCTGATGATATAGGTCCAGGATAGAACCGAAATAATCACCAGAATCAGCATAATGATCTGAACGGGTAAGCTCGCGTTGACAATCAGCGAGATAATCGACATCTCTTCGGGGGTGGTAGGTTGCATAAAATCTAGTCCTGCACGAAAGGAAATAGTTGTCGGATAGGTGTTGGTATCGGGGTCGGACGAAATGTGTCCGCATTTACACTGCATACCTGGATCTGGCTCTCGACCAGCCGGGTGCCATCGCGCTGCGCTACCTGCTCAAAATGGACCGAGGCAGCGCCCATTTTGGTGATGCGGCTGCGGATGTCGAGCAGGTCATCGAGACGAGCCGGCGACCGGTACCGCAACTGGGTATTGACCACTATAAAGATCAGCCTGTCGCTGCCCGCCAGCGCTGTCTGGCTGACCCCAAGATGACGCAGCCACTCGGTGCGTGCGCGTTCGAAGAACTTCAGGTAATTGGCGTAGAACACTACGCCACCCGCATCGGTATCTTCGTAATAAACGCGAACGGGAAAATGAAACGAATTTTCCAACAGATCAGACCTTACAACACGACAGCAATGTATAAATATCCAAGAAAATCACGAAATCATAACGTGTTTTTCAGTTCGTCATAAAGGGATTTGATTCTTGTTAACATTTCTGCAACAGGAACCTTCTGCCCCTCTGGCAAATGACGGGATTGCACTTCGACGATACCATCTTTCAGCCCGCGATCGCCAATTGTGATACGAATTGGAACACCTATCAGTTCCCATTCAGAAAACATCACGCCCGGACGCACATCGCGATCATCCAGGATGACGTCCACGCCATCCTGGCGCAGCGCATCATAAAGTTGCCGGGCCTGCTCCTGTACCGCTTCGCTCTTGGCCAGGCCGATCGGGCAGATGACGACTTCGAAAGGCGCCATGGCCAGAGGCCAGATAATGCCCTTGTCGTCATGGTTCTGTTCGATGGCAGCGGCCATGATGCGGCTGATGCCGATCCCGTAGCAGCCCATTTGCAGCGGTTCGGGCTTGCCCTGTTCGTTCAGGAACGTCGCCTTGAGTTTTTCAGAATACTTATCACCCAGGAAGAACACATGGCCGACCTCGATGCCACGCTGGATCGCCAGCGCGCCCGGGCCATCGGTGGCTGGGTCGCCCGCGACCACGTTGCGCAAGTCGGCGACTTCGGGCTCAGGCAGGTCGCGTCCCCAGTTGACACCCGTGTAGTGATATTCCTCGCGGTTCGCACCACAAATGAAATCAGCCATATTGGCCACAGTGCGGTCTGCCAGCAGATTGACTGGCTTGACTGTCTTGACCGGTCCCAGGAAGCCCGGTTTGGAGCCGAAGTATTCCATGATTTCTTCTTCGGTCGCCATGCGGTAGCCCTCTTTGAAGGCGGGCAGTTTGCCGATTTTCACTTCATTGACTTCATGATCGCCGCGAACCATCAGCAGCCATAGCTGGCCGGGGGCGTCTTTGGGCGTGGTCATAAATACCACGGCCTTGACGGTTTTTTCCAGGCTGACGCCCAGTTGTTCGGCCACGATTTCGCATTTGCTGGCGTTTGGCGTGGCCACTTCCTGAAGTTCTTGTGCAGGCGCTGCGCGAGACTCAAGCAGGCAGGGCGCGTCGGCCAGTTCGATGTTGGCGGCGTATTGGGAATCGGGGTTGTAGACGATCAGATCTTCACCGGTATCGGCAATGACCTGGAACTCGTGGCTGCGATCGCCGCCGATGGAACCGGTGTCGGCCGCCACCGCGCGAAAATTCAGACCCAGCCGGGAAAAGATTCTCATGTAGGCGTTGTACATGGCGTCGTAGCTGGCCTGTGCCGATTCGGCATCACGGTCGAAGGAATAGGCATCCTTCATGGTAAATTCGCGCCCACGCATCAGGCCGAAGCGGGGGCGGCGTTCATCGCGGAATTTGGTCTGGATATGATAGAAATTGACCGGCAATTGGCGCCAGCTGTGAATTTCGTTGCGCGCAATGTCGGTTACCACTTCTTCGGAGGTGGGTTGTAAGACAAAATCGCGCTGGTGACGATCCTTGATGCGCAGCAATTCAGGGCCATATTGCACCCAGCGTCCGGACTCCATCCACAATTCAGCAGGCTGGACGACCGGCATCAACAGTTCGATGGCGCCCGCATTGTTCATTTCGTCACGCACGATGGCTTCCACCTTGCGCAGGGTTCTGAGGGCCAGCGGCATATAAGTGTAGATACCACCGGCGTGCTTGCGGATCATTCCGGCACGCGTCATGAGCTGATGACTGATGATTTCTGCTTCCGCAGGGGCTTCTTTCAAAGTATTTAGGTGAAATTTTGAGGCTAACATGGCTACCGGTTCAATTGATACGTATAATCAAAGACAATTGTATTTAAAAATGGGAGTGGCCGCATGCTTGATCGCGAAGGCTACCGTCCTAATGTTGGTATTATCCTCGTAAACCAGAAGAATGAGGTCTTTTGGGGCAAAAGAATTCGAGAACATTCCTGGCAGTTTCCACAAGGCGGCATCAAATATGGCGAAACGCCTGTTCAGGCCATGTATCGGGAACTTCAGGAGGAAGTGGGTCTTAAGCCCGAGCATGTACGAATATTAGGTCGAACACGAGACTGGCTGCGTTATAACGTCCCGGACAATTTCGTCAGGCGGGATTCACGCGGTCATTATAAGGGGCAGAAGCAAATCTGGTTTCTTTTGCGGCTGGTAGGCAAGGACACCGATGTCAGTCTGCGTGCGTCGCACCACCCTGAATTCGATGCCTGGCGCTGGCATACCTATTGGGTACCGCTGGATGTGGTGATCGAATTCAAACGGGATGTATACCACCGGGCGCTCAAGGAACTGTCGGATATTCTGTTTCGCCGGCATGCCGAGGCGCGCTTTCTGCGCCACCGAAACGCTGCGGGCAACGGGTCGCGGAAAAATGCGCGACCACGCGAGGCGGGGGAGGCGAAGGGCAAACCGGCAGGGCAAGTGGTGACCGGTCCGGGTGCGGCTGCATTGCAGGGTGCCAAAGAGGTACCGACGCCCAGGGCCGGTAAAGCGGTTGTTGCCGGCCGCCAGAACGTCAAACCTGTTGCCAAACGGGGCTTTGAGTCAGGTCAGGCCGCACGCACGGCGCCAGGAGGCAATCAGAAGCCCACGTCGCGTCACGGGCGTGGCGGACGCAAGCATTCAGACAGCAAGGCGCAGGCAGTTCAGGTCAAGGCGGTGCTGGTATCCCGATAGAATGCGGCCCGCCGTCGTCCTGATCGGGATGCATGCCGGGTCAAATATTTCGTTCCGGCGGGTCGGTAGAAATCAACGGCCCAGTAGCAAAAAGCGCGGTATATGAATTGTCCAGCTGACTGGGGACAGTTCAACAACCGCGTTTTTTTGTACCGGAGCCTGCCGCGTATTATTTGCGCGGGGTCAGGCGGGTGATCAGGCTGGATGTATCCCAACGCTGGCCGCCATTTTGCTGTACTTCCGCATAGAATTGATCGACGACTGCCGTGACTGGCAGCAATGCGCCGTTGCGTTTGGCTTCGTCCAGAACCAGTCCCAGATCTTTGCGCATCCAGTCGACGGCAAACCCGAAGTCGAACTTGCCTTCGACCATGGTCTTACCCCGGTTCTCCATTTGCCAGCTTTGGGCAGCGCCCTTGCTGATGACATCCAGGACCGCATTCATGTCGAGATTGGCGCGCTGGCCAAAGGCGATGGCTTCGGACAGGCCCTGAACCAGGCCGGCAATGCAAATCTGATTGACCATTTTGGCCAGTTGACCTGCGCCATGCTCGCCCAGCAGGGTGACCGCACGGGCATAGTGGCTCGCCACCGGTTTGATTCGGTCAAATACGGCTTGTTCGCCGCCGCACATCACGGTGAGTACACCGCCCACGGCACCTGCCTGTCCGCCCGAAACAGGCGCATCGATAAAGCTGAATTGACCTTCGCGTGCCGCGGCGGCCAGTTCACGGGCCACGTCTGCAGAGGCGGTAGTATGGTCGACAAAAACCGCGCCCTTTTTCATGGCGTGAAATGCACCGTCGTCGCCGGTTGTGACGCTGCGCAGATCATTGTCATTGCCGACGCAGCAGAACACGATGTCTGCCCCTTCCGCAGCCTGGGCTGGCGTGGGCGCGCTGCGACCGCCGAACTCGGCGACCCAGCTCTCGCTTTTGGCAGCGGTCCGGTTGTAGACGGTCACGTCGTGGCCGGCTCGGGCCAGATGGCCGGCCATGGGGAAACCCATGACGCCCAAACCAATAAATGCGACTTTCGTGGGGGGGACCGGGTCGTACTGTTTATCTGTAACTGAAGCCATTATGCACCTGAACGAATTGGAAGCGATTGGTAATAGAAGGTAAATAGTACCTGTTTGCGTCTAATTTTTGGAAATATGCCTCAGAACAGGTAAAATTCAAACTCATTTAATTAAATCCGTGTGCACCGCAACGTCTTCGCGCGTGGCCGCTTATTTTGAGAACGTGATACCACTATGCTTCAGGATTTAGATCAAGTTGCTGTCCGTATCGGGCAGCTGGTTCAGCTCACGAAACAGCTTGCTTCAGAACGGCAATCACTGACGGACAGACTCAAGCAGACTGACGAGGAACGGGCGGGTCTGCAAAGTCGTCTGGACCAGCGGGAAGACGAGTTCAAGGTCATCAGCGAACGCCTTGCCAATCACAACAATGAAGTGAATGGCATACGGGAGCAGGCCCAGGCAGAGAACGTGCAATTGCGCCAGACGCTGGAGAGCACGACGTCCGAGCTCCAAAGCGTCAAGCAGCAGCTGGCTGCTGCCAAAAACGAAGCGAATGCCCTGAAAGAGAGCGCCAGAACCGCGCGTGACAAAGTTGAGCGCGTCCTGGCCAACCTGCCGGGTAATGCGTCAGAAGGAGTAAGGTAATGGAACGCGTAGATGTCTCTATTCTGGGGCGTGATTTTTCTTTGGCATGCAATCCCGATGAAAAGCAGAAACTGCTCTCGGCTGTTAAACTGGCCGACCAGCTCATGCTGAAAATCAAGGGCTCCGGCGGCATGACGTCTGCCAGCAATGAACGCATTGCCATTATGGCCTGCATTCAAATGGCGTCCGATCTGCTCTCCGTCAAAACAGGCGATGATGCCTTTGGCGGGATGCAATACGGTGAATTCAAGAGTAAAATAGAGGAACTCAATACGTTACTGGACTCCGGCCTTAACGATCTGAAAAAACTTTAATCAATATCGGGTTTAACTTGTACATGTTTTTCTGTACAGTTGAACCTAACAGTTTGTCCCTGCTGTATTCGTGACTTGGCTTTACATCTCTTACCTATGCTTATGGCAACGGCCGCTGGATTACAGAGTTGGTGTGATCGTCTCTAGTCAGATGAACCCGACGCTCTGTTGAAGGTAGCCAACTTTGAACTGAAGGGTTCGAGGTGCCGGCCTAGACGGTACAAGCGGGGCCATTTTTTCTACAAAACGAGCTGTGATGGCTCGTTTTTTTTTCGGAGTTATTCATGCAGCCACATTCCCAGCGCGTCTTTCCCAAAGCGGTTCCATCTCCAAAAACGGTTCTATCCCGTGCCACGTTCATTGCCATGCTTGCCCTGGGCGCTGCGGTCCTGCCGGCCACGACCGCTCTGGCCCAGGATGGCAAGGGGCATCATCGTGAGCAGGCCGCGAAAGAACCCACGCTTGCATTGAACGCTTCGGCATCCGAAACGGTGGCGCAAGATACCGTTACTCTGACCTTGAATAAGGAAGTACGGGGCGATAACCAGGTGGAACTGTCGCGCAGTGTGAATGAAACAATGAACAAAGTACGCGACAAGGCCAAGGCCGATACGGAGCTGGAGGTCAAAACAGGGTCTTACCAAGTCTGGTTCGAACGCGATAACAATCCTCCGGTCAAGCCTGTGGCAAACGCCGGCAAAGCGGGGGATGCCCAGCAAGGCAAAGATGAAGAGGCGGGCGGAACCTGGGTGGCTCGCGGTGAATTGCTGATTACGTCCAAAAATATGGAGAAGGCGAGCCAGTTTGCCGCAGATGTCGATGAAGATATGGCGCTGGACGGGATTCGCTTTTCCCTGTCTCGTGAAGCCCGCGAAACCATAGAGAAACGGTTGCTGACAGCGACCACCAAAGCGTTCAAGACGCGTGCCCAGGATGCGGTGACTGCCCTGGAGTTCGGCGGCTATCGAATCAAGTCGTTGCGCCTGGGCAATGCCGGGCAGCCTGAGAGTTACCAGCCACGGATGATGGCCATGAGTGCCGCCAAAGCCGGCCCCGCGATTGAGGCTGGTAAGGAAACGGTCACACTGTCGATGGAGGGAGTGATCTTTTTGTTGCCCAAATAAAGATCAGGACACCCAGCACGATCATGGGCAATGACAGCCATTGCCCCATCGAGAGCCCCAGGCTCAGGGTCCCCAGGAAACTGTCCGGTTCACGCGTGTATTCCACCAGGAACCGGGCAAGACCATAGCCCGCCATAAAGACGCCGCTGGTCTGGCCCACCCAGCGTTTCTTCGACGAAAATATCCAGACCACCGCAAACAGGATTACCCCCTCGGCCAGCATTTCGTATAACTGAGAAGGATGGCGCGCGATGGGCCCGCCTTGCGGAAACACCATGGCCCAGGGCAGATCGGATGGGCGGCCCCACAATTCCCCGTTAATGAAATTGCCGATTCGTCCCATGGCCAGGCCAGGCGGCACCAGCGGCGCAATGAAATCGGCTACTTCAAAAAATGTCATGCCTTTTTTGTGTGCGAACAGATATAACACCACCAATACGCCAATCAGCCCGCCGTGGAATGACATGCCACCGTCCCACACGGAAAAAATATGCAGGGGATTGGAAAAATAATAGCCTGGTTGGTAAAACAGCACATAACCCAGCCGACCGCCGAGCACGACGCCCATGACGCCGTAGAAAATCAAATCTTCGAATTCGGAAACGGTGAGCCGTATCATGCCTTTCTTGATACGGTACTTGCCCAGCAACCACAGCAGGGCGAATGCGGCCACATACATCAGGCCATACCAGTGAATCTTGAGCGGGCCGATTTCAAGTGCAATCGGATTAAATTCGGGATATGCAATCATAAGAACCAAAATGCGATGTTGAAGTCCAAAGTATAAAGGTGTGGACGTCGCTTTGCTTGGCGTCGGGTAAAATGAACGCAAGTAAATTGTTAATATATTTGAAAGGTTATCGTCGTGTCAGGAAAAAGGATTGCTGCCGGTTTGGCATTATTTGTTGTCAGTATCGTGCCGGCGCAAGCGCAGTCACTGGCAGACGGGCCGCAACTGGCAAAGGACAACATTTGCATGGGATGCCACCAGGTGGACAGAGCGCGGGTCGGACCGCCCTTTGCCGCGGTTGCCGATCGCTACAAGGCGGGCGATAAGCAGATGGTTACCTATCTGGCCAACAGTATCCGCAAGGGCGGGCGCGGTCGCTGGGGGGCGGTGCCCATGCCGGCACAACCGCAGGTAACGGAAGAAGAAGCGCTGGCGCTGGCCGGCTGGATATTGTCGCTGGCTGTGCCTGAAGCGGCGAAATAGGAGCCATGCTTCATCTGGTGATCGGCTCCCAGTGCCTCCTTCGTCCGGCCTGTACACAGTACGAATAGGATGATGTCGACAGGTATTTTTGGAGGTAGATATTTTGGCTGCTCAAATTGAAACAGCGGTATTGGGAAGTGGTTGCTTCTGGTGTTCCGAGGCGGTCTTTCAGCAGTTGCATGGGGTGCAGTCCGTCAAGTCGGGCTACAGCGGCGGGCATGTGCAGAATCCCAGCTATGAACAAGTGTGCGGGAAAGATACGGGACACATCGAAGTGGTGCAGGTTCAGTTCGACCCCGCTGTCATTGGCTATCGGGATTTGCTGGAGATTTTTTTCGACACCCACGATCCCACCACGCCGGACCGGCAGGGTAACGATGTGGGCCCGCAGTATGCGTCGGCTATCTTCTGGCAAAGCGAGGCGCAAAAAGAGATTGCGGCTTCAGTTATCGCGCAGCGGCAGGCCGATTTTGCCGATCCGATCGTGACCAAACTGCTGCCGGCGGCCACGTTTTGGCCGGCTGAGCGTATCCATGACGATTATTTCATTCAGCATCCGAACCAGTCGTATTGCGCTTTCGTGATTTCTCCCAAAGTGGAAAAATTCAGAAAGCGCCATTCCGATAAGCTCAAACCTGGCGTGTGAGATTGACCAGGAATGGCACGTAACATTGAAATCAAGGCGCGCATCGACAGCCTCGCAGCCTTGCTGCCCAAGGCATTGGCGATCGCATCGGCGGCTCCCGTAGAGATCAGCCAGGACGATACTTTTTTTCGTTGTGAGAACGGGCGTCTGAAGCTGCGGATGTTTGATGAGACGCACGGTGAATTGATCTTTTATCAGCGTGTCGATCAGGCCGGCCCGAAGGCGTCTTTTTACCAGATCACCACCACGTCGCAACCGCGACAGTTGCGTGATGTGCTGGCTGCCGCCCAAGGTACGCTTGGACGGGTCGTTAAACACCGGACCCTGATCATGGCGGGTCGTACCAGAATGCATCTGGACCGGGTCGAGCAGTTGGGCGAATTCCTGGAATTGGAAGTGGTGATGGCAGACGGGGAGTCGCTGGCCGACGGGATTGCCGAGGCCCACGCACTGATGGCAAGCCTGGGCGTGGGCCCCGATCAGTTGATTGAAGACGCGTATCTGGACATGCTCAGGCGGCAGAATGCAGATCCGGCTGCTGCCGGGGCAGCCGAATTGCGTTAACGAAGCGCGGCGGCAAGCCGCTATTCGCTGCCTTACTCGACCTCGCGTAATACGCCGCGGCGCATTTGATCTAGTTCGATGGATTCGAACAGGGCCTTGAAGTTGCCTTCGCCGAACCCTTCATTGCCTTTGCGCTGGATGATTTCAAAGAAAATCGGACCGATCTGGTTTTCGGTAAAAATTTGCAGCAGCAAATCATTGTTGGGTCCGCCATCGAGCAGAATACGGTTTTTCTTGAGGCGTTCCAGGTCTTCCCCATGACCAGGCAGGCGTGTGTCCAGCAATTCGTAGTAGGTATCGGGCGTATCCAGGAAGCGCAGGTCGCGCTGGCGCAGGTTTTCGATAGTGTCGTAGATGGCGTTGGTACCCAGGGCAATATGCTGAATTCCTTCACCCTTGTACATATCGAGATATTCCTGGATCTGGCCTTTTTCTTCGGTTCCTTCCTCGTTGATGGGAATACGGATTTTGCCGCAAGGCGACGTCATGGCCTTGGACTTGACACCGGTGACCTTGCCTTCGATATCGAAATAGCGCACTTCCCGGAAATTGAACAGGCGTTCGTAAAATTCAGCCCATTCGGCCATACGGCCCTTGTGTACATTGTGGGTCAGGTGATCGATAATATTCAGCCCGGCGCCCTGGTAATTCATGTCTTCTTCTGCGCTCTCCGGGTTGATGGCGACGAAATCGACGTCATAGATACTAATGTCGCCAATACCGCCCGTGCCGTTCTTGCCTTTCCAGCGGTCAACCAGATAGATCAGTGAATCGCCGATCCCTTTGATGGCCGGGATATTGAGTTCCATCGGGCCGCTGCAGGAGTCAAACCCCCAGGCACCCAGTTCCAGGGCGCGCTGATAGGCTGCCGTGGCGTCGTCGACCCGAAACGCGATGGCACAGATAGAAGGGCCATGCAGACGGGCGAAACGCTGGGCGAAAGAGTTTTTTTCGGCATTGATCAAAAAGTTGATTTCACCCTGGCGATACAGGGTGACGTCTTTATGACGGTGCTTTGCGATGGCCTTGAACCCCAGTTTCTCGAATACTTTTCCGAGCGCAACCGGATCGGGTGCAGTATATTCAACAAATTCAAAGCCGTTGGTGCCCATCGGGTTGTCCCATGGGGTAAAAGTAGTCGTAGACATATAGCGTTGCTCCTGATGGTTTTTCTTCTCGAAAACTTCTATTCTATGTAAAAAGCCAAGGCAGGTGATTGCAAAAAAATGCTTAAAATAAGCTGTAAATGGCATTATTGTTCAATTTTTGTTCTAATTTGGAAATATTATGTCAACAAATGCACTTGATAAAACAGACAGACAAATTCTGAACCTTTTGCAGAAAAACGGCCGGCTCAGCAACCAGGATCTGGCCGATAAAATTGCCCTCTCGCCCAGTCCCTGTCTGCGCCGTGTAAAGCGACTGGAAGAAGAAGGGTATATCAAAGGATATACGGCCAGGGTCGATGCCGACAAGATCGGGCGTGGCCTTATTGCTTTTGTGTCCATTCGTCTGAATAAACATAGCGGCTCCAGCCACGCGCCCATGCAGGATTTCAATCGTGATGTCCAGTTGTGGCCGGAGGTGGTGGAATGTCACTCCATGTCGGGCGATATGGATTATCTGCTCCGGGTGCAGGTCCAGGATCTGGCGGCTTTTTCGGCTTTTGCCATGAATGTTCTGATGCAGCATCCGTCTGTGGTCGATATGCGCTCAAGCTTTGCGCTGGGGAAAATCAAGGATGGTACGGGGCTGATGGTTTGAACAATAGGCCGGATTGCCGGATGTGACTGGTGTGGGTCGAATTTGTGAATGCATATTGGCGATGCGCTTTGGGCTCCACGCTCGTGGTCCATCATGTTCAATGTATGCAGAAAAACGACGACAGCGTAATGAAAAGGGCAACTAAATCGTCATAACTTGATCCAGGTAAATTACAAAATTTGTGTTTTCGCATAAATTCTCGAAATCTGCGCATACTCACGTTGATTTCGAAACATGTATTTTGTAGTCAAACGATTTCGTTTCTTTGTCGAGCCTCTGCCTGCCGTCGTTTTGGCAGGCATTTTTTCAATTCTTTTTGCTTCTCTTTCATTTGCTCAGCGTCTGGAACAACTGGACGCCCAGCGGCAACAGCAGGCGAGCGCGCACCAGGCGCGCATCGATCGCGAGCAACAGACGCCTGACCAGCAAAGCGGGCTTTTCAACGAACTCGCTGCCACAGATCAGCTGGGAGGGCGGCGCAGTTATGTCCATGGCGAGAAGCCGTGCTTTGAGATTCGCAACGTGCAGCTGGACGGTCAGCATGCCTATCGGTTTGCCTCGACATTGGCCAGCATCACAGGGGGACGAGATCGGGGACGTGGTTTGGCCTCACCTATCGGCCTGTGCCTGGGCGCCCAAAGCATACAAACCCTGGCCGTTCGCCTGCAGGATCTGCTCATCGAACAAGGCTACGTTACCACCCGTGTATTGGTGGCACCCCAGGATATCTCAAACGGCAATCTGACCCTGACCGTTGTGCCAGGCACGATCAGCGCACTCCGGCGCACCGATACCTCGGATATTCGGGCGCATTTCTGGAACGCCATCCCTATTTCTGATGGAGATTTCCTGAATTTGCGGGATCTGGAGCAGGGGCTGGAGAATCTGCGACGCCTGCCCTCTGTGCAAGCAGACATCGACATCGGACCCGGCCAATTGCCGGGCCAAAGCGAGTTGTTGATCAACTGGAATCAAAGCAAACCCTTACGGGTGTTTGCGTCGGTTGATGATGCCGGCAACAAAGCGACCGGCAAATATCAGGCTGCATTGACAGTCGCAGCCGATCATATTTTCACACTGAACGATATTTTTTATGTGAGCGACAGCCGTACCCTGGGCAACACCAAAAACCAACGTCGTCGCGCCGGCAGTAGCGGATTTCATTATTCCATTCCCTGGGGCTACTGGCAGCTGGCCTTCAACACAAACCGGTTTCGCTATCACCAACTGATTGCCGCCAGCATCAGACCCTACGTCTACAGTGGCGAAAGCCGCAGCACCGACCTGACGCTCTCGCGCGTGGTCTGGCGCGACAACCGTCGCAAAACCCAGATGTACTTAAAAGGATGGGAGCGGCGCTCCTATAACTATATTGATGGCACAGAGCTTGAGTTGCAGCGACGTCGTACCGCCGGGTGGGAACTGGGACTGAATCATCGTGAGTACCTGAGCCGTGCCACGCTTGATGTGGCAGTGGCCTATCGGCGTGGCACGGGTGCCCGCGGGGCCATGGCTGCGCCTGAAGAGCAAACCGGCGAGGGCACCTCTCGCTTTCGGCTGGTTACCGGTTCCCTCTCACTAGCCGTGCCGTTTCGCATAGGACAACAGGCGTTTCGCTATTACGGCACGCTGCGTGCGCAATGGAACAGCACGCGCCTGGTGGCATTGGATCAGTTTGCCATCGGCGGTCGTTACACCGTGCGCGGCTTTGACGGTGAGCAGGTGCTGATGGGCGAGCGCGGATGGGCCTGGCGCAATGAGCTGGCAATGCCGCTGCAGGTCGGGGTCCTGGTTGGACAGGAGCTGTATCTGGGGCTGGACGTCGGCAGGGTGGGCGGACCGGCCAGCCGGTATCTGGCCGGAAACAGCCTGGCGGGCGCCGTGCTGGGCATCCGTGGCCAGTTAGGCAAATACGTTAACTATGAATTGTTTGCCGGAAAACCGTTGCATAAACCGGAGACGTTCAAAACCGCGCGCATCGCCAGTGGTTTTTCAATGAGCATTGCTTATTGAACGCAGTAAAGAATGCAGTACAAGGATTTAATGTCATGAATTCGATCACAAAACGGGTGTCCGGCATCAGCCGGATTTTGGTGGCAGGCTCATTGATCAGCGGGATGCCAGCACTGGCGCAGATCGTTCCGAACGCGGCGATGCCCGAGACAACCCGGCCACAGGTCGTACAAACCGCCAATGGTTTGCCGCAGGTCAATATCCAGCAGCCTAATCAGGCAGGTGTATCGCTGAATAACTACAGCCAGTTTGACGTGCAAAGAAACGGCGCCATTCTGAACAACGCGACCGACAACACGCAAACCCAACTGGCAGGCTGGATAGCTGGCAACCCCTTGCTCAAAGGGCAATCTGCCAATGTAATTGTGAATCAGGTTCAGTCCGTCAACCCCAGCCTGCTGCGAGGGCACCTGGAGGTGGCAGGACAACGGGCGCAAGTGGTGGTGGCCAACCCAGCCGGTATTACGTGCGAAGGCTGCGGGTTCATCAATGCCGATCGGGTCACGCTGGGCACAGGCCGTGCCGAACTCAATCCTGCGTCGGGCGTACTGGAAAATTTTGTAGTGCGTGACGGGACGGTGACGCTGGACGGAATGGATACGTCCAATACGTCATACACCCAGGTTCTGGCACGGGCCGTGCAGGTCAAAGGCAAGGTGTGGGCCAATAAACTGGATGTCACGACTGGGATCAATGCGGTTCATCAGCAAACAGGCGCGGTCACGCCGCTGGCCGTCGATGCCGCCAGCACGAAAGCACCACGCGCCGCAATCGATGTTGCCCGGCTGGGAGGCCTGTATGCAGGTCAGATCAATCTGCTTGCCACGGAAAAAGGGGTAGGGGTCCATCAAGCCGGTGAAATTGGCACAAGTGGCGCGCTGACGCTATCGGCTTCAGGCAAACTTGCCAATACGGGCCAGATACGGGCTGATCAGAGCCTGCGCGTGGATGCAAACGCGATTGATAACGGCGGTCAAATCTACGCAAAAGACTCGCTCTCGATAAGCAGCGCAGCGCAATTGCGCAGTGCCGGTACGCTGATCGCCGGACAGGACCTGCATCTTCAGTCGACGGGTAAACGCGGTGGCGTCACCCTGGAGTCGGGGTCTCTCACTGCCGCCGGTGTGGATTCGACTGGAGAAATCCAGTCCGGAAACATCCACATTAAAGCGCAGGGGGCGGCGACAGTGCATGGGCGCGCATTGTCGGGCAACGGTCTGATCGTGTCTGCCGGTGAAATTCGGGCCGAACGCGCCGACGTGCAATCCAATACCATCCAGATGCAGACCCACACTGGCCCGCTGGCGCTGCAGGGCGCTCGCGTCAAAGGCAAGAGCGTGAGTCTCGTCTCGTCGACGGGTCTGCTCAATGATGAAGGACGTATTGAAGCGGGTAGTCTGACATTAAGTGCGGACCAACTATCCAATCGCAAGGGCAGCGTCATTCAGGTCGGTCCAGTCGCTGCCAGCATCTCGGTCGCAAACCGCGTGGAAAACCAAGAGGGCCTGATCGCCACTCAAAGTCATGCGTTCTCCATGAAAATGGGCACGCTGGATAACCGGGCGGGACGGATCGAATACAGTGGCCAGGGCGCTGCGGCCGTAGCCGCAGACCAATTGATGAACGGAAAAGGCGTCATCATTGCGGGCAAGGACGCAGCAGGACTGACCGTGCGCGCCGGACATCTGGACAACGATCATGGCCTGCTTGCAAGTCAGAATGCATTCACGTTGAAGACCGGGACATTGTCCAATGCTGCAGGACAAATCAAGACTGCTGCCGGGCTGACGCTCGGGACGGCAGGTCAGGTAAACAACACCGGTGGCAAGATTCTGAGCGGACAGTCCATCACGCTCGCCGCAGGCGGGGTGAACAATACCGATGGCATCATCCGTGCCGGTGGAGCAATCAATGCCACACTGACCACTACACAAAATGACAGCAACCGCGGCGACGCCAATGGCGTACTCAGCAACCTTAACGGCCTGATCTCGGCGGAAAAGCCGATCATGATTGACGCACACACCCTGGACAACAACAGTGGTGTCGTCACCAGCAGCAATGACATTGCCTTGCATGCCGCTACCGTCTCAAATCGTGGCGGGCGCATTGAGTCCCTCGGTCATCTTACCGCCAGTGTTGCCGGCAAGTTGGACAACGAAGGCGGCGCCTTGCGCTCGGCCAAAGATGTCACGATGACGGCCAACGAACTGAACAACCAGAATACCAAAACGCCTGCGGCCCAGTCCGGTCAGGAGAACAGTGCGCCCAAAGGGATCGAAGGGCGCAATGTGCTGGTGAACGCTTCTGTCGTGAATAACCAGGGCGGCAGCATATTGGCCAGCGATTCGCTGAAAATCAATGCCACGGATTTGATCGACAACCGTGCCGGCACGGTTTCCGCCGTCAATTCCGTTGTGCTGGTTGATCGCAACAGGACTGCCAATGACCGTGCGACCGGCCTGCGTCTGAATAACGAACAGGGCGCCATCACCGCTGGCAACACGCTTTGGCTTAACCTCTCCGGCCTATCCGGTGCGGGTACGCTTTATGGCGGACAGCGCTTCGATCTATTGCTCTCGGGCGATTATGCGAATACATCAACGCTGTCCGCAGCGAAAGCGCTTCGGCTTGACGTTACGGGTACGCTCACCAATAGCGGGTCACTGCAGGCAGCAGAATCCCTCTCTGTAGCGGCTTCCAATATAACCAATACGTCCGCGGCACGCATTGTCGCGCCCAAGACCCGCGTGAGTGCAACGGGCATGCTCTATAACGAAGGGTTAATAAACGGCGAGGCCACCCGAATTGATGCCGGGCGCATTCATAACGCGGGCGGCCGTATCTACGGGACAGAGCTTGCATTGCAAACAGGCGAGTTGCTGAACAATGGGATTGATCGTGACGGTGCGCGCGTGACCGGTACTATTGCCGCACGTCGAACCCTGGCCGTTGGTGCGGACACGCTGGACAACAACGACGGCTCGCTGATCTATAGCGGCGGCTGGGCCGTATTCGGCAGATGGCTGGCTGCGCAAAACAAAGTAGACGGCAACATGCAGCGCTTTACCAACAGCGCCTCGCGTGTTGATATTGCCAGCGATGGGGCTATTCATACCCAGTTGTTCCAGAACCTGAATCCGGGGTATCGGACGGGTCTGGTTACCATCTCACGTCGGGACCGGACGCTGTATCAGCCTGATACGTTCAGTGAACCGCCGAATGAGGATAAGGCGATATTGGTGAGAGGACGGGACTTTAATAAGGTGGTTTCGGAGGATGACGACAAGTATCCTTGGTCATTTTGGGGTAACCCACTGCAGCCGAAGTTCGCCAGACTCGACGGGCGGATTGGAAGGCAGCATCAACTGATGTTGGCGATTGAGCATAAAAAGAGATTTGTTTATCCAGATAGCAGTCCGTTTCATGCAGGTGAGGTCATCCCAGAGCATTACATATTAGGTTACGCACCTGATCATCCGATCTGGGCGATATTGGGTTTGCCTGCACCGTCTGCCAATATTCCAGAGCAACATATTGAGAAATGCGGGTATGGTGGATGTGAAAAGGTCATTTCGGAAGCGTTCAAAAAATACCTGGCAGACAATCCGAGCTACGAAAAACTCAATGTCATTCTGCGGGGTTACAACTGGCATGTACGCAAGCTTTTCCATGGCAACTACAACATCTACACGTTCAATGAGACGCTTTACCGCTCCGAAGTGCTCAGCAGCACGCCCGGGCGTCTGAATGTGGGTGGAAACCTGGCGCTGGAAGGTTCAAAGTTTGTGAATGACAAGAGCACCGTTTTGGTAGGCGGACAGCTCACAGGTAGCGTCAAGCAATTTACCAATATCGATGACACCACGGCGGTCGAACGGCTCGTGCGTGATGGCTCGAAACGGCGTCACGAGCTGCATCGAAGTTCGGACCATTATAGTGACTACGAGACATACAACCCGGTTATTGAACGTCATATCACGTTGCCCGCAACGACTTACGAAATCGGCACAGGTAATCCGGTTAGTGCTACTTCGGTGGACCCGGTTTTGGATCACAATGGGCAGCAGGTCGGTGTTGGCGCAGCGGGTCCGCGTGCTCCGATTCAAGTCGTGTCCGGCCCGAAACCGGAAGTGGGACAAGGAGAACTGGTTATCCGTACCCTGGACCTGCACCTGGAAGTGCCTAAGGCCAGTCTGTTCCAGTTGAATCCAGGTTCGCCCGATCGGCCATTGATTGAAACCGATCCTGCCTTTGCCAACTATGAAAAGTGGATTGGATCAGACTACATGCTGGCACAACTGGGTCTGCTTGACAAACCCACCATACCCGGAGACGAAGGCCAGCGGCCCGGTGACACGGTGTCCGGCAGCCAGCCGAATCAGAATCTACGTCCCGGCCTGACCTTTGTACCGAGCAACCCGGCCGAGGTTTCGGCGACTCATACGCTCAAGCGTTTGGGTGACGGTTACTATGAAGCGCGAATGGTCGCCGACCAAGTCGGGCAGCTCACCGGAAGGCGCTTTCTGAACGGACAGGATTCCGATCTTGGGCAGTTCCGCACTTTGATGCAAAGCGGTGTCGATTTTGCGCGAGCCCACAAACTGCGTCCTGGCGTTGCCCTGACCGCAGAGCAAATGCAGGCATTGACCAGTGATATTGTCTGGCTGGTGGAAAAATCCGTTACCTTGCCTGACGGGACGACCACCAAGGTTCTCGCTCCACAGGTCTATGTCCGAGTAGGTAAGGGCGATCTGAGCGGTACAGGCACACTGGTCTCGGCCGACAAAGTCGATCTGACGCTGTCTAAAAGCCTTGATAATACCGGCACTTTGGCAGCGCACAAAATGCTGAAAGTGGATGCCGATAGTATCCGTAACCTGAACGGTGCACGAGTGTCTGGCACCGACATTGCTCTGAAAGCGCGCAGCGACATTGATAATATCGGCTCAAGCATCAAAGCAGAACGGCAATTGAACCTTTCCGCAGGAAACGACATTCGGATAGGAAGCACTGTCAAGCACACGCAGGCAGACCGCAGTACCCATAGGCGCGGGAATACGAACTACGAAAACACTGTTATGGACCGGGTTGCCGAGGTTTCCGTGCGCGGTCAAAATTTCGACGGCAAATCCACGGCCGGCACGTTGTCCGTGGTGGCGGGAAATAATATCAGCCTGAACGCAGCAAAAATCACCAACAGCGCCGATGCACCGGAGAGCCGCACCCGTATCCAGGCCGGCAATGCGCTCACCATGGGAACGGTGACGACCGGCTACGTTTCGGATACAGAGTTCGATTCCCGCAATCGGGACAACCGATCCGTCTCAACCGAAGTCGGTACCCTGGTCAAAACCGCCGGTGATATTGCGCTGCAGGCCAGGGATACCACCTTGCGCAATGCCAACGTGCAGAGCGACAAGGGAGAGTTCAGTGCTGCCGCAGAGCACGATCTGACTATTGAGGCCGGACGGGCGCAAGAGCACAGCGTGCGCGACACCTATTATAAGCACCGTGGCTTTTTCAAGAGCGTAACCAAATCGTCACACGTTGAGCGTCATGACGAATACACCCTTGCCAGTGAACTCAGCGGCCAGAATGTGCGGTTGCAGGCGGGCAACAACATAAAAATGACCGCCAGCAATGTCGTAGGCGATCGGGACGTGCAGATGTCCGCCGGCAACAACCTGACTGTGGCGCCGGAAACCACAAGGCATTCAAAAAAAGAGGAATACACAACGCGCAAGAGCGGCATCCTCTCGGGCGGTAAGTTTGGTGTGACCTTCGGCAGCCAGCGCCGCAGCGACGCCTATGATGAACGTCATACCCTGCAGAGCCAGTCGCGCAGCACGATTGGCAGTCTGGAGGGGGATGTCTCCCTGAAGGCGGAAGAGCAATTGGCCCTGAACGGAACCGATCTGGTCGCAGCAGGCAACATCGCGCTCAATGGCAGCAAGGTCAACATCGACGCCGACACCGATCATCGGTACAGCAAAGAAACTCATAGCTTCTCGCAAAGCGGGGTCACGGTGTCCGTGGAATCTGCCGTGATCGATGCCGTGCAGGCTGTCTCGCAGCTTGAAATTGGCAAAAAAGCCAGCCAGACAAAAAGCTCGCGCATGAAAGCGTTGGCGACGCTCAATGACATTATGTCTGTGGGCGATGCGGTTTCCGGCCTGCAGAGTACTGCTGCTTCATTGCAGTCCGCCGCCGCTGGCAAAGGCGGTAGCGGTACCGCCGGCGCCGTTCTCAGCATCTTGGTGGGTGGCAGCAGCAGTAAAAGCGAGCGCGTCGTCGAACAGCAAACCCATCACGGCAGCCTGTTGCAGGCCGGAAAAGACATCCGCATCCAGGCCAGCGGTGCCGACGACAGTGATGTTCATATCAAGGGCAGCAATGTGTCTGCCGGTGGCGACCTACAAATTGCCGCCGGACGGGATATCGTATTGGGCTCCACCGTTGATACCGAAAGCGTCCGGGGCCGCAATCAAAGCAGCAGCGGCGCGGTGGGTGTTGCCATTGGGTATGAAAACGGCAGTGCTGCATTTGGTATACGCCTGTCAGGCTCAATCGGACGCGGCAAGGAAAATGGCGATGCCCAGATACACAACAATACCCGCCTGAATGCCCAGCGGGAAATTACCCTGGAGTCGGGCAAGGACACAACCTTGCAAGGCGCGACAGTGACCGCACCGCATATCCGCGCCAACGTGGGCGGCGACCTGGTCATGGAAAGCCCGCAAGATACCGAAACCTACAAAAGCGATCAAAAGAGCGCGGCAGGTAGCGTTACCATTGGTTATGGCGCCAGTGGGTCGGCGCAGGTCGGCATGCAGAAAATCAAGAGTGATTTTGTTAGCGTGGGCGAGCAGACCGGCCTGATCGCAGGCGACCAGGGTTTTGACGTCAAGGTTGGCGGACATACCGCACTCATAGGTGCCGTGATCAGCAGTACCGACCCCGCCGTCCAGACAGGTGCCAACCACTTCAGCACCGGCAGTCTGTCAATTCAGGATATGGATAACCACGCAGAGTTTCATGCCACCTCTGTAAGTTTAGGCGGTGGCTATTCACCTGGGGCAAGTTCTCCATTTGGTGGTGGTGCGGGTATCGGCAACAAGAGTGGCTCGGCATCGAGCGTCAGCCGCGCCGGCATCAGCGGCATTGCGGGTCACACGGATGTTCGCGCCGGTGACAAACAGACGGGACTGCAAAAAATCTTCGATGCAGAAGAAGTACAGAAGGAAATAGCCGCCCAGGTTGCCATTACCAAAGAATTCGGCATGCGGGCCAGCAAGCTCATTGGCGACTATGCCGACAGCCGGCTGATGGAAGCGGCTGCGCTGCAGCGCCAGGCGCTCAATACCACTGATGCGGTACAGCGCGACCGACTATTGGCGCAAGCGGCCAGCATCAACGAGACCTGGGGAGAAGGTGGCGCGGGCAGGATTATTGCTCACACCGTCGTCGGCGGACTGACAGGCAATGTTGCGGGCGCGGCGGGCGCAGCGGTGAGCCAACTGAGCGCACCCGCCATCGACAAGGCGCTCAGGCGCACCGATATCCCGAAAGGCTTGCGCGATGCGTTGGTGGGACTTGGCAGCAACATCGCGGGTGCAGCGGCCGGTGGCGCCACAGGCCACGGCGGAGCAGTCGCCGGCGTTGCAACAGCCCATAACGCCACGCTGAACAACTACCTGAAGCATGACGAGGTCAAGCGGTTTGCCAATCAGTTGCGCGAGTGCCATGGCAATCAGGCATGCGAAAACAATGTTCTGGAGCTGGCCATGCTGGTCAGCCAGGTCCATGACAAAGAGCTGATCAACTGCAAAGGCGAGTCATGCAATCAGCTGAAGGCTGACTATCTTGCCGGCACAAAAGAGCTGAACAAGGCGCTGGCCGACGACAGCAACGACCCGCGGTTGATGGAGCGGCTGCTGCATGCACAGACCACCGGCACGCAAATTGTTCGGCATAAAGGATATGGCCGGGTAGATAACAGCCCACAAGGGGTCGAATCTGCCCAGAAGTTACTGAAGCATATTGAGATTTTATCCAGCTACACCGGAGCCGGTCGGCTTACGGGTGTGGTCACTCAATTGACCGAAGTGGCGAGTGCGATCAAAAATGGCGAACTCGACAAACTGGCCGACAACGTCGTCAAAGGCATCCTGGCTGCGCCTGAAAATATCAGACAGGGGTTGCTAAGCGATGATCCGATTGAACGGATTGACGCAGCGCTTTCGCTGATTCAGGTTAATCCTGGAAAACACATCCTCAAAGGCCGAGGGATCAGCGCCGATGAGCTGCGTGGGCTGGAGGCGGCACGCCAGAAGATTCAGGAGAATCGCATCCAGCAGGCGGAAAAGCTTGCCGGCCAAAAGCCAGTAACGATCAATGCATTGCTGACAGCGACCAACAAAAACGGCGCAGCGCCGACAGCGACGGGCCATATCAGCAAGACGCATTATGAAAACAACAAGCAGTACTATGACAATCTTAGAGCTGAGGATAAGTCATTGATCCAGCGCATCCAAAATGGAGAAGATAAGAATGGCCGCTTGAAAGAGCAATTGGCAGAAAACCTGCTCAAGCGCGAAGGTTATACAATTTATCCTGGAAAATATGGGTCAAACAATGGGTTTGATGTGCTTGCAGTCGGCAAGGACGGTTCGATACTTGCCCTTGAGGTGAAACCGATTCGGAAGAATCATACGATTCAGTTGGGGAGATCGGGGAAAGAGGGGGATGTGATCCAACTTGACAATACCTGGATTAGTAGGACATTGAATAAGTTGCCTCAAGATTTGCCCTATGTGAAGAACGCACAAAAGGTGCATAGAGGTAACTCAATCAATCGAGCTATTTTTGGTGTGGAACCGACCACCGGAAAGGTGGTGTTGCTTCCAGTAAAATTCAATTAGGAATAGAGATGTCTGTATTGCCAAAAACCAAGCAAGCGAGTGCACGTTTAGATCATGTACGTACATACCTTCGATATCAAGGCGATGAAAATACGCTTCGCGAAAGTATCGATTGGCTGCTGAACACTGATTTAGACCGAAATCGAGGAGCGATCATAACTTCGCTCATTGGTTATTTCATGTCGAAAGCGCTAATCGAGTGGTTTTCCAGTGGTGATATGAACCGGATTAGGAATCTGTTCTACAACATTGGTAAGCTTTCGTACATTGGAAGGCTGGAGAATTGGACGTCGGGTTCTTACCAACGCTATACAGTTACAAACGTTTTGGATTGCATGCCTATTCTAGTGTGTGATCATTCCGCTCTTATTCAATGGTGCATGAATACTAATTACGGCTTCTCTGAAGGCAAGAATCGAGACAAGCCGCATTCTTACGAATTCGTCGTGAAAAACATATTTCTGGCGATGCGCCAGCAGTGGGACGAGTTGGAAGAGCGTAGCCGTCTATATATAGCCAATCCGCGGCCGCGGCCATTCAGTAGATTGGATATTTTCGAGTTTGATTATTTTTTGGGTTTGGCGACAGGCGATGTTCTGAAAATGGAAGCGGCCATTTCCGAGCTCGTCACGCCGAAAGGATTGAGAACCAATAGTTCCAGCGAAACTGGGTTTACCGATGGGCTCATCAGTACCCGTGGAATATTGTTTGCTAAATTAGCTTGGCGCAGTGGATACGAAGTAAATATCGACAGTCCTTATATTCCGAAAGAATGGCTGCCAGTGCAGCCACTTGAGCACTATGAAGATGAATTCGACTTCATGAAGCCTTACACGATTGATCCGACATGGGGTGGGACGTTCACGTGAGGTTGTTAAAGTGTTACCGCATAAGTAAGTAATATAAACAAGTAATCCGTACGCAGTACCGTAGTTGGATTAAACGGGATACACGTGTCGGGTTGGTTTGATGGATAAGAAATATGGATAAAGTAAACAGGAACCGAGTACAAGAATTCACTGATTTGGAGCGAAATAATGAGCAATTCGGACAGCAAATCAATATTGCCTTTCGTGAGTTGACGGGACAACTGAAATCGATAAATGCTTGCGCTTGGCCATTAGCAGGACTGGGTTTGGCATGTTCTATTCTGATGATGATGAACTATGTAGATGAGTATAAACTTCCACTCAATCCATTATCTTCGGGCATTATTTCTGCGTTCCCTGCCCTCATCGTCTATAGCGCACTCGTTGTAATGGCTGTCGCGATCCTCCTGCTGATGCCCACTTTTATTCTGTTTGCGTCACCAGACGAAAAGAAAGTCCCGTTGATCGGCAGGTTTCAATATTTGAGATCTAATGGAGGTAAAGGTCAGCGACAACGTCTATTGCTCATGCTTATATGGGTTGCCAATGGATTGCTAAACGCGCTGGTTTTATGGGGAGGTGTCACGTGGGCTGTTAATTCACAATTGCAGAGCCCTTGGCTGGCGGGAGTCCCTATTTTAATACAAATTACTATTACGGCTTTCATGTTAATAAAAATTTGCCGCTGTGTAGGCATTTCAATTAGGAACATGACGCACAATTTTTATTTTCAAGCTCTTGCAGTTGGAGTTGCACATGCCTCACTGATGCTCGTCTTGTATGCATTGGCAATTTCGCGTGCTGAGTCGTTCGGAGCTGGCCAATGGGGCAGCTTGGTCGTATTGGCTATTGTCGTCACGATAGCGTTATTCGTACAATTAATTCTTGTCATGTTTTTCTATGATACAAGACTCTACCGGCAGCCATTCCCCTCTTTTGTTGTGGTGGCTTTTATCATTACTGCGTTGTCCACCGCGATTTCTCCGGTTAGTGCTCAATTGGCTCGTTCTGCATTTCAGGTACGGGGGCCGTCTGGCGGGGCTTGCATGGTGTTGGGTATGACCAGTGACTCAAAGTCGCTCTTGCCGTCAGCTTTGCAAGGAAACGCAGCAGGTCGGAGTGTTCCTCTGCGGATATACATAGAAGCTAACGGGAAGTATTACGCGAGGCCATATAATGTCGGCGCTATCCCTGTAGACAATGAACGCGACGTACATTTAATTCCGGTCGCTAGCATTTCGAAAATCTCGGATTGTCCTGACGAATCCACGAGTGCTAAGGGTAGTGCATAACGCGACGATATGAGTTGCATTGCGTATGGCTCAAAAGGATTGGTAAGCCGTTTTTCCTGATTTTAAAAAAAATGTTTGTGATCGGTTCAGGAAAAACGGGCTTTTTCCACTAATCCCGCAACAACGCCTCCACCGCCTTCGCAATCGCCAGGACCGTCTTATCCTGACCGCCAGCCGCCGCGATACTGAACCCAACCGGCGCCGTGCCCGGCGCATGGCATGGCAACGAGACCGCGCAGCCATCCAGGAAATTGATAAACGTCGGATTACGCAAAATCAACAGATTCGTTTTGTGATAAACGTCGTCATCCTGCAGCTCGGCGATCGTGGGCGCAATCACAGGCACCGTGGGCATGATCATGGCGTCAAAATCGGCCAGTTGCTGTTCAACAGCCTGTATCCAGGCCGCGCGGCGCTGCAGCAGATCAATATAATCAGCAGCAGAGATGTCTTTGCCGCGCCGGATCCGGGATACCACTCTTGGATCGTAGCCGTCAGCCTTATCGGCAATGAGTTGACGATGCCATGCCCAGGCTTCGGCTGCGATAAAGCCACCCTGGGAATTTATGCTCGGCAACTGGTCAAAGGGTTCCACAGATTGCTCAACGATGATTGCCCCAGCGGCTGATAGTTTTGACAGCGTTTGCGCATAGCAGGCTGCCACATGCGCATCGAGCCCGTCCGTTACCGCGTTGGACGGCGACAGCAGGCGCAGACCCTTCAAGGGCTTGGCTGCGACCGGCGCGTCGTTGCCGCCCGACATGATCGCATCCAGTACTTCGCAGCATGCGACCGTGGGCGCGAGGGGGCCGATGGAATCCAGCGTGGTTGACAGGGGCAGAACGCCTTCCTGGGATACGCGGCGGGCAGTGGGTTTGAAGCCGGTCAGGCCGCAAAGCGCCGACGGAATCCGAACCGAGCCACCCGTATCCGAACCAATAGCCGCCGTTGCCATGCCATCGGTCACCGAGATTGCCGCGCCCGACGATGAACCGCCTGGAATGCGTCCTTCCCCCATCTCCCGTTCCCATGGATTGCGCGGTGTACCGTAATGAGGGTTCAGTCCAAGTCCGGAGTAGGCAAACTCCGTCATATTTGTTGTGCCGATGACGACGGCACCGGCATTCATTAATCGCTGCACAACCGTGGCGTTGCGCTGCGCGACGGGCGCGTCCCGCAGCACGACCGAGCCTGACCGTGTCGATTCCCCCTTGATATCGAACAGATCCTTGACTGACAAGGGCAAGCCGTCAATCTCCGAACGCTTCAGGCCGGCTTTGCGCAGCGCGTCCGACGCGGCGGCGGCTGCCAGCGCCTGTTCCTGAAAGACGCGGGTATACACTTTCGGGCCTTCGCCAGTACCGGCGCGCGAGAGCGCCGCCTGGGTCAATTCGACAGAAGAGGTGCCTGCGTTATCGAGTTGAGTGGCAAGGGCAGATAGGCTGGGTAAGGTGGAATGACTCATTGTGCAACCGATAATGACGAATGAAATTTCAAAAAAAGGGGTGGGAACAGCGTTTAAGCGATGACCGGCAGCGTTTCAACGCGATATGTATGTTGCAGGCTGCGGTTTTTGCGCGGATCGTGCAGCTCCATGACGAATGTGTTTGACGGACGGATGCCGCCGATGGCGCCGACTGTGCCGCAAATCATGCCATGTCCTTCGGGCAGGATGTTCTTGTTGCCGGTATAGCCTTCGATCAGATCCTGAGGCAGACGCAGACTGTCGAGCGTGCCTTCCTGATACAGTACTTTCTGGCCGTCTTCCTCAATCCATGAACGAATCACCAATTCGTCCCAGTATTCCACGACATCGTCAAAGCGCCACGCCGTGGTGGCTACCGGTTTGACACAGATCTGTTTGGATTCGGCAACGCCGTAGGCTTCAAGCTTGCGATCCGTATGATCGGACGCGAGACTCACATACATGACGCCATCAACGGTGAACACAAACACTTCCACTTCGCCTGAGGACTCAGTACCCAGCGCCTGGATGGTGTCTGCCTGGGTCAGTTGGTTGTTTGCCACCCGATAATAAAGCGGCACCGCACTCGGGCGCGGTACGCCCAGCGCGGCCAGTTCTTCAATATGGTGTTCGATAGCAGTCAGATCGCGGCCGGCCCAGCCAGCCACAATCAGGGTTTGAATGTCGGCATGCAGGGTTGGAGAGGCGTCTTGGGCCAGGGAAAATTGCAGTTTCATAATAAATTTCTTCGATAAACAAGTGAGACAAGGGCACGCGTCACGAGGGCGACGCATGCATGTGCAAATAAAGTCAGCGTTTTTTGATAAAGACCACGACCAGAATAGAGGCCAGTATTTCCAGCGCGGCGACGAAGTACAGGCCGGATGACAGCGAGCCGGTGCTGGTTTTCAGTGTGCCGATCATATAGGGCGCAACGAAGCCGGCCAGATTGCCGATGGAGTTGATCAGCGCAATGCCCCCCGCGGCGGCGGTGCCAGCCAGGAAGGCGGCTGGAATAGACCAGAAGACAGGGAAGGCCGCCAGAATACCAATAGAGGCAACGGTCAGGGCAACCAAGGCGAACAGGGCATTGTGCAACAGCAAACCAGTGGCAACCAGGCCAACGCATGCGACAAGTGTGGCAATGGCGCAGTGAATCCGTCGTTCGCCGGTTTTGTCAGAATGCGCGCCGTTCCAGATCATGGCGATGGTGCCGGCAATAAAGGGAATGGCAGAGAGCACGCCGATCATCAGATCACTGTTGATGCCGATGTCTTTAATAATGGACGGGGTCCAGAAAGCGATCGTTGCGTTACCGCTCACAATACAAAAATAAACGGCCGCGCAGAACCAGACGCGATAGTTGCTGAAAGCATCCTTGAAGGAAACATGCTTGCCGCTGGTCTGGGCGTTTTCGATTTCAAGCGCTTTTGTGACTGCCTGCTGCTCTTTGGGGGTGAGCCACTTTGCCTTGGCCGGTTTTTCTGGCAGGTACATCAGGACGAACATACCGGCGATGATCGACGGAATACCTTCGATAATGAAAAGCCATTGCCAGTTGGCAAGGTGACCGACGTCTTGCATGCCGTTGAGGATCAGGCCGGCCAGGGGGCCGCCGATCACGCCCGCAAGCGCGAATGAGGTCATGAACAGTCCATTGACACGTGCCCGGTATTCGGCCGGAAACCAGTAAGTCAGATAAAGCACGACACCCGGAAAGAACCCGGCTTCAAATACACCCAGCAGAAAACGCATCACATAGAACTGCGTAGGCGTTGTCACATACGCCATGCCGATGGAGGCTGCGCCCCACAAGATGGTGATTCGGGCCAGTGTTTTGCGCGCACCGATTTTTTCCAGCAGCAGATTGCTGGGCACTTCAAACAGAAAGTAGCCGATAAAAAAGATGCCGGCACCCAGGCCGTATACGGCTTCGCTGAACTGCAGGTCCTGCAGCATATGCAGTTTGGCAAAACCAACGTTCACGCGATCGAGCCACGCCAGAATGAACAGAAAAACCAGGAAAGGAATCAGGCGCCAGGCAATTTTGACATAAGTGGCCTTCAGCTCACTAGGACTGGTGTCCAGCCCGGGGCTGGCAGCAATATTTGCGTTATTCATCGTATTTCCAACTACAGTTGCGTGTTGAACAGAACTGACCGTCAATGAGAGCGGTCAGCGGAATGGAAGAGGCTGTGCTTACAGTGACACACAGAGCGATCCACAGCGGTGGGTGAACAGATGGCCGATGCGCGCGTTGCACATGAGAAAACACGTCGGCAGGCATAAGGTACGCCCGTTATCACCTGCCGGCAGTTTAGGTATCGACAATTTGGCTGTCCAACAAGAAAAAGTGGGGACGGGTGATTGCAAAATCTTATTGCTCGCTTTGCATGCCGGTCACCGCTGTGGTTAGTCTATGTAAATCAACTGGTTATCTTGTTTTCTGTTGTGCGTTGAGCCATCGTCGAGCAGGGGGTGCTGCTTGGGGAATATCAGATGTCCTAGGGAAAACACTTAGTAAAAATACGCCGGGCGAACGGCTCGTCTCGGACTGTTCGGTGGATAAGGTGAGATGTATGAACAGCCTGGGTGCCGTCAATTAATGACAGGCGGGATGGCCACGCTCTGGCCATGTTCGTTGGCAAAGGCAATGGCCACTTCCTGCGCGATCACGCCGATGGTTTCTGCCAGCGGGTTGTCCTGATTGTGCCGGAAGGCGGCCTGCATCTCCAGTGGAGGCAGGGCCGTGTCTGCCCGCAATAACTGCAGGGTATGCTCTTTGAGCTCGCGTTCGATAATGGCCGGCGGAAGGGCGGCGACCCCGAAGCCGTCACGCACCAGCCGGATCATTGTGGCGACAGAGGAGATCCCGTTAAGGTGCAGCGGAATATCGCCGGCCGTTGCAAACATTCTTTCAATGGCAGCATAGGGCTCTGATTCTCGTGCGAAACTGACAATCGGAAAGGCAGCCAGGTCCGATAATGTCAGTAAATCGTTGCCGATTTCCAGTTTCGGACTGCCCGCCCATCGCATGGGCAGTTGTCCTAGCGGGATGGTGTCTATTTGTGCAGCCGCAGGGGCGTTACCCTGCAAAACCAGATCCAGACCGCCTTTGGCTAATTGCGAGGTCAAATGAACCGTGGTGTCGCTGGCAATCTCGATTCGCAGGCGAGGGTAGCTTTCATGCAGGCGCGCCAAAAACTCCGGAAACCAGCTGTGGACGATGGATTCAATCACGCCGATACGAATCACACCCGCGTAGGTGTGCTTGTCCAGCATGTCGTCTTTCATTTCCCGCATGAGTTTAACCATGCGTTCGGCGTGGGCCAGGGCTTTGCTGCCATCAGGTGTGAGCGATACTTCGCGGGCAGTGCGATCGAACAGGCGAACTCCGAATTCCTGCTCAAGAGATGCAATGCGGCTGGAAATCGCTGCCTGCGTCGTGTGCAGACGCTCCGCCGTCATGCGAAAATTGCGCAGTTCGGCTAGCAATACGAAGGTTTCCAGGAAACGAATGTTCATGAATTGATTATAGCCCGGGGCGTTCAGGGAACGTGATGCAATGGGTGGCAGGCGCCAGTGTGAATTGTTGTCGTGGCGAGGGAGGTATTCCATCTGGTGAAGACGTTGTTTCTATCTATATATAGAAGAGAAGAGAAGAGGTCGCAGGCCGGCTGCTATATAGGTAATGGTGATTCGGGTGAGGTGTCTCTCTATATAGGGAGGTATATAGGAAGGCATCTTTATGGAGCGGTATTTCTATAGAGCAGTATCTTTATATAGGGATTATGTTTCTATACAAGAGCGGTATACCGGAAGTGCCGTTTATATACTGGGTGAACTCTATATAGAAAGTGCCTTATATAGGAAACGTCTTATATAGGAAGCGATTTCGTCCGCCGATTGGGGCAGAAGACAAACTGGTGTGCCAAAATCCGGAAAAAACGATGCGCAGCGAGTCTAAATGGCAAAACTGCTGGCATAAAAGACCTGGAATCAGAACCGCATAATCCGTGTTTGACGTTCATTTGTTGTAAAAAGACACAGGAAATCTGGAGTCGGCAAAATTACTTTTCTTTGTTGTAAAAACCCGAAATCGAATCAAATCATGAGCTTAGGGTATGTACGGATCAGAACCCCCCTTTTTCCTTAAAACTTTTTAGGCAAGAGGCTTGCCAAGGCGTTAAAAGCTCTGCTATAGTTTCGATCTTTCCTGCTTAACAAACAACGCAGGGCACCTGCAGAAGGGTACCGCATGAGTGGCAAATTCTTCAGGTAAATCAAGGCGTTGTATGTTGTTTTGGGTAGGGATGAGGCGGTAAGCGTGTTGGCATTTATGAGCGGCACTTCGGGTTTTGGTGGTGGTTTTGCAACGATCACTGAAGCGAAAAAAGAAGGGTCGATCAGCTGAATACGAGAAGCAACTTTTTAAAATAAATGCTTGCTTTTAGTTTCAAACTGATTCATAATAGCGGATTACGCGGTTGAGTTTTCAGGCGGTGTTTTGGAAACGAGATCGGGGGTTGAAGAAAAAAAACTTTC